>CAVVNT010000013.1:0-163927 GCA_963749675.1 uncultured Alphaproteobacteria bacterium | reverse complement strand
CGTCTGTGACTGGCCGGTTGAGCAGGTACGAGAACCCAAGATCACCACGAAGGACGTCACCGTACCAGGCGAGCGCGCGTTCCCAGAGTGGCCGATCGAGGCCGAGCCGTGCGCGGATCGCCGCCAAATCCTCGGCGCTGGCGTCGGTGCCGCCGATCTCCATCGAGATGTCGCCCGGCACCAGCCACATGATCAGGAACGTCACGAGCGAGACCACGAAAAGCACCGGGATCGCGCTGAGGAGGCGTCGGAGCAGGAACCGGGTCATCGCCGAATTGCGGGGCCGGATAGGCGGCGGAGTGGCGGGCGGCACGGCATGCGCGCTGCCCGCGGATCGGATTCAGTCCTCAAGCCAAACGTCGTAGAGGCGGGGGAAGCGGAACGGCTCAAATCCCTTCACGTTCGACCGCGCCGCCTGCATCATCCCGGTATCGCCGATCTTGATGATGGCGAAGATCTCGTAGAGGCGCTCCTGGATCTTCTTCATCGTCTCCTGCCGCGCCTCGACCGTCTCGCCCGTGATCAATTCTTGGTACAGCGCGTCGAGCTCCTCGTCCGGCTTGACGAAGTGCGGCCGGGCCGGCGACGCCAGCGTCGCGATGAGCGCCGAAGGCCCGACATAGGGCTCGATCCCCATCATCAGCGTCCAGCCGTTCCAGCCCTCGTCCTGAAGCCGGAGGTTCAGGGTCGTCGGCCAGTCCACCTGGTTGATGATGGCGTTGATGCCGACGCCCTTGAGCTGCTCGGCGATCACGACGGCGGCCTTGCCATGCTCGGGGATGGTGCTGTCGGTCAGGAGCACGAACTCCTCATCCGAATAGCCCGCCTCCTCCAGCAGAGACCTGGCGCGCTCAGCATCGGCCTGGTTGTAATAGTCGTTGCCGATGTCGCCCGCGTCGTAGGTGGTGCCGGGATAGGCCCAGCTGTGGTTCAGCTGGAACAGCCCCTCGGTCGCGATGCCCATGATCTCTTCCATGTTCAGCGCGACCTGCACGGCCTCGCGGAACTTGACGTTGTCGGTGGGCGGGACGTTGGTGTTCAGGATGAATGTCATGAACGCCCACGGCATGTTCTCGTAAAGCGTGATGTCGGGGTTCGACTCGAGCCTGCGTGCGGACGGCACGGGGATCTGCTCGAGCAGGTGCACCTCGCCGGCCTCGAGCGCTGCCACCTGTGCGCCGGGTTCGGGGATGATGCGAAAGGTCACCCGGTCGAGGTAGGCCGTTTTGTTGCCGCCAAAGCCGTCCGGTCCATCGCTTTCGGTATCCGCCGTGTAGTCAGCGAACTTCTCGATCGTGACGTGGCTGTCCGGAACGTATTCGACGTACTGGAACGGGCCGGTGCCGATGAGGCTCGTCTCGCCCGCCGCCGCCTCTCCGTCCTCCTCGGGGATGATGACGGCTGGCGCGCGCGGCGAGGAAAAGCTCTCGAGGAAGGTCGGTGTCGGTTCGACCATGTGGAACATCACTTCGTAGTCCCCGGTGATCTCGATGTCCTTGACCGGAGCGAGCAGGTTCGCAGTGGCCCCGACCTCGCGATAGCGATCGAGCGACGCCTTCACGTCCCGGGCAGTCATCTCCTTGCCGTTGTGAAACAGCACGCCCTGGCGCAACGTGAACACGTAAGTCAGGCCGTCGTCGGAGATCTCGACACCTTCGGCGAGGATCGGGATCGGCGTGATGTCCTCGCCAAAGCCGTAGAGCGTCTCGTAGATGTTCATGTTGATGTTGCGCGACGCCTGCGAGGATGTGGACATCGCGTCGAGACTCGGCGGGTTCGAAGCCTGCACGGCGATGAGCTCGCCGCCCTCGGTCTGGGCGAGGGCCGGGAGGCATGCGAGTGAGACCAGCCCTGCGGCCCCGAGCCGCCCGAGCATCCTTGGCAGTCGCGTCAGAAGTCGTCATGTGTCCGATCCTTCCCTGCTGAGTGTCCGTCGTCCCGGTTCTGCACGCGGCTTGCTGGGGGAGTGTCTCGAGACTACAACGCCATGGCAGCCAAGATCGTATTAATGTATACGATGTCGACCCCTCAGAATTGTGTCAAGAGGTTCCACCAGCATGCTACCTCAGCCAACGGTCAAGCTCGCCCGAGGGTCGGCAAGTCTCGCCCCGCTCGACTCCAGAACGCTGGTCGAGCAGGTCGTCGACGCCATCGTCGAGGCGACGGCGCGGGGGGTGTTCCTGCCAGGCGACCGTATCGTCGAGGCGGAGCTCGCCCGCTCCCTCAAGGTCAGCAGAATCCCCGTGCGCGAGGCGCTGCGGCTCTTGGAAAGCCAGTCGGTCGTGGTGAGCGAGCGCTATCGTGGAATGCGGCTGATGAGCGTGGACATCGAAGGGCTGGAGAAGATCCTCAAGGTACGCCTCGCGCTCGAGCAACTTGCCGGCGCCGAAGCGATGCAGAGGCTCGGCTTGGGCGCCGCCAGCCTCGATGAACTGATCGAAGTGCTTGCGCGGATGCACAAGGCCGCCGACGCAGACGACAGCTTCAGCGTGGCGGAGCTCGACACAGAGTTCCACCGGCGCATGTGCCAGCTGTCGGGCAACGAGGTGCTGGTGCGCAGCTGGGAGCCCTTGTCACGGCAGCTCACCATCATCTTCGGGCTGGCCACCCGGCGCAAACCTCTGAAGGAGATCGTTGGCGAGCACGACGAGGTGATCGCCTCGCTGCGATCCGGTGACCGTGAGGGGTTCAACGGTCTGATGAAGGTCCACATCCTCGATTATAGCAGGGCGGTCGACTACGAGGATCTCGTCGAGCAGCTACGCCGGATCGGAGAGGCCCGGAGCGGCGCCACGCATCCGGCGACGACCACCTGAACAAGGCCCCGACGCGTGCCTGAAGGAGAGCCTGACCCGGTGCTGCGACCCGAGCCGCGACAGAACGAGTCCAGTTCCTCGCCGCTGCTCGAGGTGCAGGACCTGTGCGTGTCGTTCTCCGGCTTCGACATTCTCGACGGCATCTCGTTCTCGCTCGATCCCGGCGAGATCCTCGGGATCGTCGGCGAGTCGGGCAGTGGCAAGAGCATGACGGCGCTCGCCATTATGGGCCTCCTGCCCACCGGCGGCCGCATGCACGCCGACCGCCTGCGGCTGATGGGCGAGGATCTGCTCCGCGCGCGTCCGGACCGGATGGACGCGCTGCGCGGCGCCGCGATGGGCATGATCTTTCAGGAACCGATGACGGCGCTCAATCCCGTCATGACGGTCGGTGAGCAAATCGCCGAGACCGCGCGCCGCCATCTGCGCGTGTCCCGGCGAGAGGCGCGCGACAGGGCGATCGAGGCGCTGAGGCGGGTGGGCATCGCCGCACCCGAGCAGCGCGTCGGCGACTACCCGCACCACATGTCGGGCGGCATGCGACAGCGGGTGATGATCGCGATGGCCCTGATCTGCCGCCCGCGCCTGCTGATCGCGGACGAGCCGACGACCGCGCTCGATGTCACCATCCAGGCGCAGATCCTCGACCTGATGCTCGACCTGCAGGCGGAGTACCGGATGGGGATCGTGCTGATCAGCCACGATCTCGGGGTCGTCTCGGCCTTCACCGACCGCGTGCTGATCATGTATCTCGGCAAGGTCATGGAAGAGGCGCGCGCGGACTCGATCTTCCAGGCGCCGCGCCACCCCTACACGCAGGCGCTCCTCGACAGCATCCCGCAGGTCGAGAGGCCCGCGGACCGCCTGAACGCCATTCGCGGCACCGTGCCGTCGGTGACGGACCTGCCGCCGGGGTGCCGCTTCGCGCCACGCTGCGACTTCGCCCGTCCGATCTGCGATGCGGCACAACCTTCGCTCTACGAGGTCGGGCCAGAGCACCGCGCGGCCTGCATCCGCAACACCGGCTACCGGTTTCCGGAGCGGCCGTCATGACCCAGCCGCTCCTCGAGGTGCGCGGCCTTCGCAAGCGGTTCAAAGCGCGCGGCATCGGTAAGGCCGGCGGCGGCGTAGTGGCGGTGGACGGTATCGATTTCGACATCGCGCGGGGCGAGACGCTAGGCCTCGTGGGCGAGAGCGGCTGCGGCAAGACCACGACCGGGCGGCTGGTGCTACGCTTGGAGGAGCCGACCGAGGGCCGCGTTACCTTCGACGGCGTGGACCTGCTCACACTCGAACCGGCGGAGATGCGGCGGATGCGGCGGCGGATGCAGATCGTCTTTCAGGACCCGTTCGGCGCGCTCAATCCCCGGATGACGGCCGGCGAGCTGATCGTGGAGCCGCTGGTCGTTCACGGCATCGGCGACATTGGCGCGCGCGAGGCGCGGCTCCGGGACCTGCTCGACAAGGTCGGCCTCAGCGTAGCGCAGGCGGGCCGCTTTCCGCACGAGTTCTCGGGCGGTCAGCGCCAGCGGGTCTGCATCGCCCGCGCGCTGGCGCTCGACCCGGACTTCGTGGTCTGCGACGAGGCGGTCTCGGCGCTGGACGTCTCGGTGCAGGCGCAGATCCTCAACCTGCTGCAGGATCTGCGGCGGGAACTGGGGCTGACGTACCTCTTCATCTCGCACGATCTGGGTGTCGTGCGGTTCATCTCGGACCGTGTCGCGGTGATGTATCTGGGGCAGATCGTCGAGCTTGCCGGGCGCGACCAGATCTTCGAAGCACCGGCACATCCGTACACGAAGGCGCTGCTCGGCTCGGTTCCGTCTGCGCAGAAGGGACGCCGGTCGTTCTTCACGATCAAGGGGGACATCCCGAGCGCGGGCAATCCGCCTCCGGGGTGCCGGTTTCACACCCGTTGCCCGACCGCGGTGGAGCGCTGTTCGGTCGAGATGCCGCGCCTCAGGCCGATGGGAGACGGGCGGGTCGTGGCGTGTCACCTGGTCGACGAAGTTCCGGGTATGCGGACAGGTGCCAACGACGGAAACGGCGGCTGAGATATCCTTCCCTGCCATACGGAATTGCCGGAGCGGTCATTGCGTCAGGTCAGCGGTGGCGTGACGTACAGCGTCTGACCGCCCACACGGATCTCGGTCTCGACCAGGTACGGAGCGAGCGCGGCGGTGTCGATCTCGATGCCGAGGCCGGGCGCTTCTGGCGCGCGGATTTCGCCCGCCGCGTCGCGTCCGATCGGATTGGCGGCGAGCGCCTGGGCGAGCGTGCTCGGCTGGGCGGGATACTCGCAGATGCGGTCGTCGGCGAATCCGGCATAGGGCTGCAGCGAGGCGCTGAGCGCGAGATGCGTGGTGAAGGTGTGGTTCACGTAGGTGACGCCGCGCGCCTGCGCCAGTTGGGCGACCTCGAAGGCGGGGCCGATGCCGCCGATCCGGCCGCAGTCGATCTGCACGAAGCCGACGCGGCCGTAATCCATCAGGTGCCGCGCCATCGCGACGTTGTGCGCAGCCTCGCCGCCGGCGATGCCGACGGCGGAGCGTTCGGAGAGGGCGGCGTAGGCCTCGAACGCGTGGCCGGCGAACGGCTCCTCGAACCAATGGACGCGCGACGTCTCGAGCGCGGGCAGGCGGGCGGCGGCGGCGTCGACGTCCTCGCCAAAAATCTGGCCGACATCGACCATCAGGTGCGCTTCGGGGCCCAGCCCCTCGCGCGCCGCGGCGAACTGGTCGGCGTCGGCGGCGGCAGCGTCAGTTCCGATTGGGCCCCAGCCGAACTTGGCCGCCGCGAAGCCGTCGTCGCGGGCCCCGCGCGCGCGGTCGTGCGTCTCGGCAGGCGTGTCGCCGAAGAGGAGCGAGGCGTAGGGCACCTTGGGCTCCGACCGCGCATGTCCGAGCATCTGCCAGACCGGCTGCTGACGCTGTCGCCCCAACAGGTCCCAGAGCGCCATCTCTATCCCCGAGAGGGTGTGCGCCGCCTGCAGCAGGTCCATGCTGTCATGCGCGACGCGGGCCGAGATCGCGGCGATGTCGTCGGGGCCGTCGATCCAAGCGCCGAGCACCGAGGCGGAGACGGGCCGGCAGGCGCCGTGGGACATCGGGCAGACGAAGGCGGCAATGGAGGGCAACGGCGCCGCCTCGCACTCGCCCCAACCGACATGCCCGCCCGCCGCGACGCGGACCAGCAGTGCGTCCTGGCTTCCGTCGGCGGCGGTCGTGACCTCGGGCATGGAGAGGTAGAAGAGATCGACCGCCTCGATCCTCACGCCGACCTCCTGTCGTAGATGACGGCCCGGGGCTCGAACGCCGCGTCCGGGTCGAGCGGGAACATCGGGCGGTCGCAGATGGTGTGGCCGAGGCTGGGCAGGTCGGCCGAGGTGGCGCCGGGGGCGTCGATGTTGAAGTTCTTCTGCACCCAGGCGTCGTACATGTGGGACTCGGTATGCGGCGACTTGACGACGGTCAGGTCGAAGTCGCGGGGGTCGCAGCCGTTGGCGAAGTAGAGCGCCCGGTCGAACAGGCTGACGGTGCGGCTGAGGACCACGACGGTGAAAGTGCCGAACCTCAGCACCGCGGTCGGGCCGGCGTCGAGCGGGGTTCCCATCGTCTCGAGCCGGGTGCGCCCGTCGGAAAGCAGCGTGACGCGCGCCTCGACCTGCATCGGCGTGTACCGGTCGGGATCGATTGCGCCGCCGAGCGTGGCGCGGATGGTGGCGCCGACGCCCGCCGCGTGGGCGGCCGCCGCGGCGGCGGGATCGACGATCTGCGCCAGCACCCGACCCGGATAACTGGCGTCGCGCAGCGCCCGGAGGATCGCGTTGCTGTCGCCCGTCGCGCCGGAGGACGTGGCGTCCGCGGCGTCGGTGAAGACCACTGGCCACGCCATCGTCCGCGCCTGCGCGATGGCGCGGTCGAGCGGGATCAGCCGGGCCTGCATCCGGTGCCGGTCGGGCCAGAACTCGGCCGCGAGGCGCAGCGCCTCGGCTTCGGCGGTCGCGGGGTCGGCATCCGTCGTCACGAGGACCTGAGTGCAGAGCTCGGGCACGTCGGTGAAGGGGTTGCCGATCATGATGCCGGCGGCGAGCGCGGTGCCGTCGCGCTCGATCCGCTGGCACTCCCGGATCAGGTCGCCGTAGCAGCCGGTCGCGGTGATCAGCTCGTTGCCGCGGACCAGCGCCGGGACGACGACACGCGCGATGACCGGCCTGGGTACGCCCTGCATGATCCCGAGCAGCAGGCGCGCCGCCCGCGCGGCGGTGTCGGCGAAGTCGACGTGCGGATAGGTGTGGTAGAGCGTCAGCCCGTCGATCTGCCGCAGCATCCTGTCGGTGCAGATGCCGTGCAGGTCGAGCGAGATGACCAGCGGCTTCTCCGGCCCGATGATGCGGCGGATCTTGGTCAGCAGGTGGCCTTCGGGGTCGAGCTCACCCTCTGCCCCCATCGCGCCGTGGAGCGAGGCGTAAACTGCGTCCGCCTCTTCCGCGCGGGCCGCCACCGCGTCGACGATCTCGGCCGAGAGCCTCTGCCAGCCGTCACGGGAGAGGATCCCGGCGCTGCCCGCCCGCGCGGCGATGGCGGGGATCACCTCGATCCCCGGTGTCGCGTCGAAGACCGACAGCGCGCCGCCGATCTCGGTGTTGAGGCCGCGATGCGCGAGCATCTCGTCGCCACGCTCGACGCCGAAGCTGTCGTACTGCGAGGGCAGCGGGTTGAAGGACGAGATCTCCTGCTTGCAGTCGAGCATCAGCATCTTCGGCATCGAGGTCTCCTGTGCTGGGGGGTCAGGCAGGTTGCAGGTCGCTCATCACCACCGCCACTGTATCGCCGCGGGCGACCCGGCCCGGCCCGGCGGACATCCAGAGGACCCCGTCCGAGCCGTAGCGGACCTCGATCGGCAGCCGGTCCACATCCTCGACGAAATGGAGCCAGCCGGCGGGGGCGCCGCTCGTAACCTCGTCGCCGACGACGTTGGCGGGTTCGAACGTGCCGGCGGCGGGGGCGAAGGCGTACTGCTCGCGCGAGCGGACCTCCATGTGGCGCGTGCCGGGTGTTCCGTCGCGCTGGACGGTCTCGGGTTCGCCCTCCATCACGCCGACATGGCACAGGAGGTTGCGGACGCCGCGGCGGGCGATCCGCACGCCCTCGATGTTCACGCGCCCCCAGCCACCGAGCTCGGTCCCGAGCGAGAGGATGCCCTGCCGCTCGACGGAGGAGGTGAGCGTCGCGCCCTCGTCCACGCCGCCGAAGACGACGTTGTAGGGCGCGCCGAATGCGGCGGCGGTGGCCAGCGTGCGGTCGAGCATCCCGGGGTCGGCGACTCGGTGCATGTTGGTGGACGGAATCGAGTCGCCGGAATGACCGGCGGTGTGCAGGTCGAGCGACACATCGACCATCGGAAGGATCACCGCGTCGAGGTAATGCGCCAGCATCTGGCTGAAGCTCCCGCGCGGGTCGCCCGGAAAGCAGCGGTTCATGTCGCGGCCGTCCGCCGGTGACAGGCGCGTGTTGGCCAATACCGCGGGGATGTTGACCGCCGGCATGATGATGACGCGGCCCTCGATCTCGGCGGGGTCGAGCGTGCGGGAGAGTTCCGAGAGCGCGATCGGGCCTTCGTACTCGTCGCCGTGGACGCCGCCGGTCAGCAGCACGGTGGGGCCACTGCCGTGGTTCAGGACGACGATCGGGATCTCGACGATGCCCCAGCCGGAGGTGTTGCGCGACATCGGGGCGCGCAGATAGCCCGCCTGCCGGCCGGCGCGGTCGAAGTCGATGTCCGACGCGATCCGGCTCGCGCTTTCTGCCACTTTCGCCTCCCCGCTCTGCGGGTCGTATGATTGTATACCATCTGAGTGGGTGTCAAGCTGGAGCTTGCGGCATGGTTGAATCGTATGATTGTATACGTTTCAGAGGGAGCAGGACTGGCAGATGACAGAAGACACGGCGCGCCGCATGCCCACGATCCGCATCACCGAGGTCGCCGCCGCGGCGCTGCTGGGAGAGAGCCCGCCGGGCGGGTGGACGAACGAGATCAAGCCCGAGGATTCGATCCACACGCTGATCGCGGTCCATACCGATGCCGGGATCACCGGTTACGGCAGCGTCTTCACCAGCGGCCCACTGACCGAGGCGGCGCTGGCGACGCTGGCGCCGCTCTACCTCGGCGAGAATGCCCTGGAGCCGGAGCGGGTGAGCGAGAAGCTGCACCAGAACTCGTTCTGGTTCGGCCGGGGCGGCACGCTGACCCACGCGATCAGCGGCATCGACATCGCGCTATGGGACATTTCGGGAAGGCGACGGGGCTGCCCGCGAGCATCCTGCTCGGCGGTCGTCACCGCGAGCGGGTGCTTCCCTACTGCTCGCTGCTGATGGACGAGCCCCGGGCGATGGCCGAGACCATCGCGCGCTACCGCGAGCAGGGGTTCCGGGCGTTCAAGATCGGCTGGGGCCCGTTCGGTCGGCGCGAAGACCATCGGTCGGACGAGGCGATCGTCGCAGCGGCCCGGTCGGAATTGCCCGAGAGCGGCAAGCTGTTCGTCGATGCGGGGGCGAGTGATGCCTATTGGCCGAACGGGCTGAAATGGGCGCTGAGGACCGCCGACATGCTGGCCGCGCATGACGTCGGCTGGTTCGAGGAGGCGCTGGTCCCAGACGCGCTGGACGATTTCGTGACCTTGCGCCGCGCATCGCGGGTGCCCATCGCCGGCGGCGAGGTGCTGACCCGCCGCCAGTCGTTCCAGCCGTTTCTGGTCGGAGGGGCGTTCGACATCGTGCAGCCCGACGTCACCAAGGTGGGCGGGCTGTCGGAGCAGCGGCGCATCGCGCGGATGGCACAGGATTTCGGGGTCCAATACGTGGGCCACGGGTGGAACACGGCATTGGGACTTGCCGCCGATCTTCAGCTTGCCGCTGCGCTGTCGAACGTGAACCTTGTCGAGTACATCGGCGGCAGCCCCTATCTGGACGACCTGACGGATACGCCGTTTGCACTGGATTCCGACGGAATGCTGGCGATCCCCGACGCTCCCGGCCTTGGAGTGAAGCTCGACCCCGACAAGGTGGCGGCCTACGCGCCCGACGCGGAAAGGCTGTTCCGGACGCATTGAATGGTCCATCAGCCATCGCATCGGCCGAACTTCCGGCGGGATCCAGCGGGTGATGATCGCCCACGGCATCGCGCCCTACTGCAACGGCAGGTGCGGGCGGTGGTCTGAACCTTCCCCGACCGCGTGCCGCTGCAATTCTCCACCGAATGACGGACCCGCTGGTCCAGACCGTCGCCTTCGACGATCGGTCCCCACCGTCGCCTGAGCGCGCGTCAATCAACCAGCGCCTTGGCCATCATCATGTGCACGCCCTTGCAGCCGTTGACCGTCTGCGTCACCCGCAGATCCCCGGCCAGGCTGCAGAGCGTATAGGCGTCCATCTTCGACAGGCCCTTCCCCTGCAGCAGCACCAGCATGTCCATCAGCGCCATCTCGGCGCAGCGGTCGAGGTCGGGATCCATGCCCATCGTCACATAGTGGCTTGGCGTCTCCGCCCGCGGATAGGTGAAGTCGAGATCGTCGCGCAGGGTCAGGCGAAACGTTCCCTGCAACGCCGTCTCGATTGCGGTGATGCAGACCTCGCCGTCCCCCTGCGCACCATGTCCGTCCCCGCAGGAAAACAATGCCCCCTCGACGAAGACCGGCAAGTACAGCGTCGCGCCCGCCACAAGCTCCTTGTTGTCGAGATTGCCGCCATGCGCTCTTGGTTGGATCGACGAAATGCGCCCCCAGTGCTTCGGCGGCGCCACCCCCATCACCCCGAAGAACGGCGACAGCGGAAGGTCGAGGCCCCAGGGCAGCCGCGCCACCATCCTCTCCCGGTCGAGCGGTATGGTCAGCAGGCGTGTTTCCTCGAACTCGTAAGGCAGCGTCCCGGCCAGAGGTCGGATGATGTTGTAGCCCCAATCCTGGCGCAGCCGCACATCATCGACCCGGACCTCGAGCACATGGCCCGGAAGCGCGCCGCGCACCGCGACAGGCCCGGTCAGGATATGCCCAGGCAGCGCTCGCTCGGACCGCTCGTGGATGTCGAGGAGCTCCGGCGGAACCTCGAACCCGTCTCCCGGCAGCACCTCGGGACCGCCCGACACGCTGTCGATGACGACCGTGTCCCCGCTGTCGACCGTCAGAACAGGCTCGATCAGGGCGTCGAAGTAGCCCCACGAACAAGTCTCGACCGAGGCCTTCAGGTTCACGGGCATGCAATTCCCCCGATCGAACGCTCGAAGCGGCACCGCAGACGCAGTCCCCGCATCTGACGCGCGCGCAACAGAAAGCGCAAGCTTGTGCCGCAGCCCCACCCTTCGAGGACGGGATCATCCTTGGCCGACTTCCCCACATAAGAAGAAACTGCAGCCGAGGCCGAGAACGTGGAGGTGGTCGAGGCCGGTCCGGTTCGAGATCTCCGACCACTGGCCGACGGCGACCTCTTGCGGAAGACGCTGGCTCTCTCGTCCGAGCCGACCATGCAAGCCGAGCTTGAGGCGCCGACAAGCGCAGCCAAAGGCGCGTGCTCGCTGCCGACGCGCATGGCCGATCATGTCAGGCCCGGACCTGTCTCGATGCCACGCCGCCGCTGCCGCCGTCCACTCCCCAGCGGCCCCTCCCTTGCCGCAGTTCACCCGCTCCTCAGCCCGCGCAGGATCTCGTCCGCCGCGGCGATGGCGCGGTCGAGTTCGGCTGTGGCCGGCGATCCGTCGCCCTGCTCCGGCGCCTCGTCGCGCGCGCCGGCAGGACGCTCCGCGGACAAGTTCCGACGCCGCGGCGCCCGCACCCGCAGGCGCTCGGCCAGCGACGCCGTGGCCCAGAACCGCGCGGCGCGGCGCGGCAGGAGGTTGCGGACGAGGCCCTGCCCCTCGAGCTCGGCGATCAGGTTCAGCGCCGTGCGCCGGGTCACGCCGAGCGCGTCCGCCACCAGCGCCGAGGTGAAGATCGGCCGCGCCAGAACGAACGTCGCCATATCCTCCATCCGCGAACGGCCGTGCCGCCCCTGCCCCGCCGCCCGGATCGCCGCCACGTCCCGGCGCAGCCGGCCGAGCTGCCCGAGATCCCACGCCAGGCTCTCCGCAACCAGCCCCAGCAGCTCCGCCACGCCGCCGGGCTTCAGCGGCGACCAGAGCCGGAAGCCGCGCCGCGTCAGCGCCACCGACGGCGTCACCACCCAGGTCGCGCCGACCGGCGCCAGCAGGTCGCCGTCGCGGACGGGCCCCCTGCCCTGCCCCGCCAGCTGCGCGCGCGCCGCGCTCTCGACCGCGACGAACAGCAGCCGCTCGGCTGCCGGAGACCGCCTCCCCGAACGGACGGCATAGTCCGCCGCCGCCCGCAGGCCCGCCGCCACCGGCATCTCGAGCCAGGGGCCGAGCCCCTCGGCCAGCGCCAGCAGCTCGGCGTCGCCGGGGCGTTCGGTCGGGTCCGGCGCGACCCCGATCGGCGCGGCGGCGCGCTCGATCCGGCGGATCGCGGCAACCGGGTCGCCCGGCACGTCGCCGGGCGCGCGCAGCACGTCGAGGATCTGCCCGGCGAGCTCGGCGCCGCGGGCGTCGACCGCCGCGGTCCGGTTCATCGCCAGGCGCATCACGATCTCGGATTCCGACAGCCGCACGTCCTCGAGCGCCACCGACCGGACGCCTCGGCAAAGGCGGCCTCGGTGCGCCAGAGTCGGCCGACTTCGGGCTCGGCGAGCGTCAGCGCCTCGATCCGCGCCGCCGCCACCTCCGCCCGGAGCAGCGCCAGGTGCATCCGCGTGCCCTGTCCGTCCATGCGTCCTCCGCGCAAGCGTCTCGTTCGCAAGCTAAGATCGCAGCGACGGAAAGTATATCAGCTTCAGTTACATCTGTCTCGCCACCTCCGAAGAAGCGGCGGCGCCGCGACCGTCTCCGGCAGCGCCTCGCCCGGGGATCCCTGCATTGCAGAAGCCGGGCGGGAGCCTCGCGCCGCACCGTACAAGGGACTTGCCGCCACTCGAGAACGACCGGCGCGACAGCACGCAGGGCTTGCCTGCGTCTGCAAACGGCCGTTTACTGGAGGCATATAGAATTGCAAATAGCGCGCCATCACCCGTGCCAGCCTCCCTTGTCCCGCAGCATCCTTTGGCCCGATCATGGCATTGATCGGCTACGCCCGCGTCTCCACCGACGACCAGCTCACCGCGCCGCAGACCGAGGAGCTGCGCGCCGCCGGATGCGCCGAGATCCAGGAGGAGCACGCCTCGGGCGCCAGCCGCAGCCGCCCCGTCCTCGGGCGGCTCCTGCGCCGGCTCGGGCCCGGCGACGTGCTGGTGGTGGTCAGGATCGACCGTCTCGCCCGCTCGCTGAGCCACCTGCTCGAGGTCCTCGAGGGGCTCGAGGCCAAGGGCGCGCACTTCCGCTCGCTGGGCGATCCGATCGACACCACCAGCCCGCAGGGCAAGTTCACCCTGCAGGTGCTCGGCGCCGCCGCCGAGCTGGAGCGCGCCCTGATCCGCGAGCGCACGATGGCCGGCCTGCGCTCCGCCCGCGCCCGCGGCCGCGTCGGCGGCAACCCCGGCCTGCGCGCCCGCGACCCGCAAGCGATCCGCGCCCTCCGCCGCGCCCGCGACGACCGCTACTTCGAGGCGCTGACGCAGACGGCGGAGGAGTGGGTGCCCCTCGTCCGCCGGCACCGGCCGGACATGGCCTGGGAGGATCTGGTCCGCCTCGTCAACGCCCGCGCGCAGGGTCGCCCCTGGAGCGTCGAGCGCCTCGTCCGGGCGACGAAGCGCTACGTCGCCGACGGGTTCCTCGACCCCGTCGTCCTCGGCCGCGCCCGCCCCCGCGCCGCCGACGATCGGCTGCTGGCCATCGTCGCCGGCATCGCCGGCGCAGACCCGGACCTCACCCTTAAGGGCATCTGCGACCGCCTCGAGGCGATGCGCGAGCGCACCCCCCGCGGTCGCACCAACTGGCAGCCAAGCTCCGTCCGAATGCTGCTGGAGCGGGCGAAGAAGCACGGGATGCTGCCGCCGGACTGAGGCGCCAACCGGCTTCCCCGCAGGGAAGGTCAGTCGAGCGCGTCGAGCAGGCGCAGGAGCCCGGCCTCGAGCTTGCGGCGGTCGACGTCGGTGAAGTCCCGGTCGAGCCGCAGCTCCAGCCGCCCGACCCCGGCGGTGCACTTCACCCGCTGCCCGCCCCGGGCGACCTCGAACGTGGTGCGGGGCTTCCGGCCGCCCTGCCCCGCGCGCCGCGCGGCCTTGGGCGCCGCGTCGTCGTCGAGCACCTCCGCCGACGCCACCCGTCGCAGCACGCCAAGCTCGTCGGCGATGCTGCGGCCTTCCCATCCGGCGAGCAGCTGCCGCAGCCGATGGAGCGCGCTCTCGTCGTCCTCCAGCCGCTTCAGCAGCGCCAGTCCGAGGCTCCGTGGCACCTCCTGAGGGTACGCGAGGTCACGCCCGACGAGCGCCATCAGGCGCGCAAAGGAGCGGATGTAGCTGCGCTTCTGGTAGCCGGCGGACTGGAACAGCTCCGTCACCGCGGCCTCGACGTCGTTCGGGCCGGTCGAGGGGTCGGCGGCATAATGCTGCGCGACCTCCGCCATCTCTGCGAAGGAGAGGTCCTTGCGGACGATGTTCTCGTCCACCATCCGCCGATAGAGCGCCGCGACACCTTCCCCGCGGGGAAGGATGCCGGCGGGAATCTCGGCCCACGCCCCCTCGCCCGTCTCGTCCAGCAGCCGCCGGTACGCCGAGAGGCGGCGGTACCCCTGCACCAGCTCGAAGCCTCCGTCGTCACGCTCCTCCACCCGGATCGGGTTCGACAGGCCGACCTCCCGGATCGACGTCACCAGCTCGTCGAGATGCTCGTCCAGGCCCGGTGCGCGGTCGCGTACCAGCGTCTCGGAGACGACCTGATCGAGCGGCACCATTCGGACGACGAGCCCCGCCCGCTTGAGCGCCACGTACTCGTGCGCCAACGCATCGTTCTCGGCGCGGATGGCGGCTTCAGCGTCGCGCCGGGCGCTCAGGGCGCCGGCGTTCTCGGCGATGGCGCTGGCCATCGGTCCGCGCCGCAGCGCCTCTCCCGCCGGGCGCTCGGGCGCGGGCGGGTCCTCCTCGGGCATCTCGATGTCGAACATGCGTCGCTTGCGGCTCATGCCTGCCTCCTGCCGGCTTCCCCGCGGGGAAGGATCCCGGCCGCTGCCCTACCCGTCCGTTCACGCACCGCTCGCCACCTTTCCCACCGGAACCTCTGACGGCTCGGCCGCGGCGCCGCGCCAGGCGGGCATCATCGTGCCGTGAAACTCCCGCCATGCCCTGTCGAAGGTACCGCGCGCGCGGCGCCAGGTCTCACGCGTCATCTGCCGGTAGTCGATCTCGTAGACCGAGCTGAGGAACCTGCCGGACTGCTCGACGGCGCGGGTCATCTCGATCGGCGACAGCGATAGGCGGTCCCCGAAGACCTTGCCGAACGCTTCGTACATGGCGCGGTGCAGCTCGTTCCCGGGCTCGTAGCGCGTCAGCAGGAAGCGGACCTCGTGAAACGACTTGGGCAGGTCGATCTTCCCCGGGGGGAAGGTGCCTTCGAAGCCGTGGCTCAGAATCCTCCAGCGCCTCGGCAAGCTGGCCGATGAAGGAGGTGGTCGAGTCGTATTCCCAGTAGCCGGGCCCCGACGGGATCACCAGCATGTCCGCGGCGAAGACAGCGTTCATCGACTGGTACCCGATAGCCGGCGGACAGTCGAAGAGGACCAGGTCCCACTCGTCATCCGGCAACTGGTCGAGGTAGCGGCTGACGGCGGCGAAGAAGGACCATTCGGGGTTGAGGTGGCGATACTGGGCCGAGGCGAACTCGACGAAGGCGGCATTGGCGCACGACGGGATGATGTCGATCGTGGGCCAGTTCGTCGGCCGGATGAAGTCGCCGATCCGAAGCTCCTGCAGGCCGAGATCGCGGATCGAGGCGGGGATCGTCCGGCGGGGCAGGGCGGTGCCGGACTGCGCGGCGACGGGGGCGGCGTTCATCCGGTCGGTCTCGCGCACCAGGTCACGGGCCATGATGCCCCAGACCGTCTGCTCCTCCGACACGTCGGTGAGCCCCATCGAGTGGCTGAGCGTCGCCTGCGGGTCGAAGTCCACGACGAGGACGCGGTAGCCGTCGAGCGCGGCGGCGTGGGCAAAGTGGAGCGCGACCGTCGACTTGCCGGCGCCGCCCTTGAAGTTGGCGATGGCGGTGCGGAAGGCGCGCCCGGGCGGCCGCTCCGGCAGGAGCGGCTTGCCCTTGACCTTGAGCTTGCGACGCAGCGTGTTGACCTCCTCGAGCGAGAACCAGCGCTGTCGGCCGTCGGGCTCTACCTTCCCCGCGGGGAAGGTGGGGTCGGCCGCCAGACGCCCGCGGAAGGTCGACTGGTTGAGCCCCAGGATCAGCTCCGCCACCTCCCACGAGGAGAAGCGGCGCAGGGTCTTCTCATTCTCGGGGGAGAAGGTCTGCTGGCGAATCCAGCCCTGCATCTTGAGCGAGCGCGACTGGAGCGCCCGCAGGTCTTCGTGCGTGAACATTGCCTGCCTCGGGACGTTAATTCTGCTCTGCGCCAAGAATACGCCTGATTTGGCGTTTCTGTCTACAACGCGTATCGTGTATCGAACCCTTCCCCGCCGGGAAGGCCGGTCAAGCGACAGAAGGGCAGCGACAGCGAATCGGTCGGGCCGGCGCGACCCGTGCTTCTCGGCCACAGGTTGGGGTGACACAAGAACCCGGGCTCAAGACCTTGAGAGGACATCAAGGCGAATTGACGGGACAGCCAGTGTGTCCCCCAATACCAAAGACATACCGATTCTCGAGACGGGATTTCGGCCCAGGAGACCCCCTGGGCGCAGAATCGTTGACAACTCCGCCGCCGACAACGCTAATGGCGACAAGCGCCGGAAATACGCTCTGTCTGAAGATCGACGGCCCGGAGAGGTCGCAAGGACGGAAGGCGCGAGGCAGCCGGTACGCAACCGGAGGGACAGGCAGATGCGCGCAGCGCGTGTGACGGGGCGGAATGCTTCCGTCCTGAAGTACGATATCCTGACAGCGTTGCTGGCCTTCGGTCTGCATGACGATGGCGCCGGCGCGCGACTGGCGCCGCGGCTCGCAGTCCTGATCACGGCCCGGTTCAACTGGCAGAGCGAGACGCTGATTGTCGGGCAGCGGGAAATAGCGCGCTTATGGGGCGTGACGGAGCGCACCGCGAAGCGCGAGCTTGCGCTGATGCGCGCACGCGGATGGCTGACGGTGCGGCGACCGGCAGCACGAGGCCGCGTGACGGAGCACGGCATCGATGTCGCCCGACTGCTCGCCGACACGCGCCCGATCTGGGAGGCCATCGGGCCCGATTTCGCCGCACGCCTGACGCAGAACGAGCCCACGGCGGACAACGTCGTGCCCTTCGTGCGAGCGCAGGCGCCGGCGGTGGACGGCACGCTGTGGGCGCGCGTGTCCGAGCGGCTCTGGCACCAGGACCGGTCGCTGCACGCGGCATGGTTCGGCAACCTCGCCGAGGCCGGGCGGGAGGCGGGACGGGTGACGCTGGCGGCGCCGTCGAAGTTCGTCGCGGACTACGTGGCGACGCATTTTACAACCCGCATCCTGGCGGCCTTCAGCGAGGTCGACCCGACGGTGCGCGAGCTGCGCCTTGTCGCGCGGTGAGGGCGGAGCCCGCGCTGGCAGGTCCCCGTGTCGCCTCTTCGCGCTGCTTGCCGGGAACGGAGCCCTAGATGGCGACATGGTTCTGCGCCACAGGCTCAGTCGGCGCGCGAGAGCAGGAAGAAGTAAGGCGGCGCCGCGCGCATCTCCATCAGGCCGAGGACGAGATCGCCGTCGACGGCCCGGAAATGGTCGATGATCGGCTGGCGGTCGTAGATCATCGCGGCGCTCGCGACGCCGCGGAAGGTGACGCGACGCAGCCGGGCGGCGGGGCGCCTTGCGCGCACGACCGGGCGCAGCAGCGAGAAGAGGCTCGGGACCGGCGGCGTCCGGGCGAGACCGGGCCACCGCACGACGACGCCGACGGGCAGAAGCGCCGGGTCGATCGGGGTGGCGCCCGGCCCGAAAAGCAGAGGCTGCACCCGGTCGTCGGTCTCGAAACGCTTGCCGAACCATCCGAGCGTCTCGAGCAGGCCGTCGAGCGGATGGCCGGTGGCGAGGCCGACGCCGCGCCAGGTGCCGTGGAGATCAGCGGGCGCAAGGCCGGGAAGGTGGTCGAACCGGGCGACCGCGGCATCGGGGTCCAGAGGGCGGCTCTTCCAGGCTTCGAGCCAGCCGGGGTCGTGCGCCGGCGGCCCGGGCGGGGCAGGGGGCGCCGCGCGATCGCCCGACGCGGCGGCATGAAGCTCGGCCTCAAGCGGCGTGGTGTCGTCGGCGTAGCGGGCGGAGTGGTGGAAGCCGACGACGCGACGCGCTCCGGCGGCGTGGGCAATCTCGCCTGCGGCGCGCGCGGTGAGGTGGGCGGTCGCGGCGGCGACGTCGCCGTCGCGGGCGAGGAACGGCGCCTCGACGAAAAGATGGTCGGCGTCGGCGGCGAGCCCGGCGATGCGGTCGCGGTTCGCAGGCGTGTCTGCCGCGTCGGTGACGTAGGCGGCGCGCTGGCCGCGGCCGATCCGCAGGACACGCGCGCGCAGGAGGCTGAGCGGTACCTCGCCATGGCCGGGAACGCTGATGGTGTGAACGTCGGGAAGGTCCGCGCGGACGGCGCGCTTGGCCTCGTCGATCCAGGGGCCGACGGGCAGGCCCATCTCGTCGAGCGCGCTGCGCCAGACGTTGATCCGAAGCGCTTCCTGAAGGGCGAAGGCGAGCGAGGGGATGCCGTGGTCGAGCGCCACGGCTTCGACGGTCAGCGCCTCTTCCTCGAGCACGAGGCCGGCCGGCAGGGCAGGGGGCGGCAGCGCACGGCGGGCGAAGGCTTCGCGGGCCCGGAACTCCGCCGCGGCCGAGGCGCGGGTTCCGTCGAACTCCAGCGCGGTCAGGCGGAAGTCGACCGAGGTCGCGTCGAGCAGGTTCCAGCTGAACGCGCCGAGCCGGTGCGCGACCTGGTCCACGAAACCCGGCGGGCCGACGACCGTCAGCGGCCTTGGGCGGTGCAGGCGGAGCCGCAGCAGGCGGTCGAAGCCCGCGACGTGGTCCATGTGCGCGTGCGAGACGAAGGCGTGGCTGACCCGCAAGAGTTCGCGCGGGGAGAGCGGCCCGAGGTCGCCGAGGTCGAACAGCATCGCGCGCCGGCCGAAGCGGAAATCCAGGTAGACGCCCGGGTCGCCGGAGGGGCCGTTCACCAGCCGTGGCTGCACCAGGAGGCTCATACGCCGATGGGGCTCATTGCGCCGCTCCCGCTGGCCCGCCGCGGGCCGGTAGCTTCGGAGAACGAGGTGGCGCACGTGCGGGCGGGAGCAAGGGAGAGGCGAGGCTCGCCGCTGCGGGGCGGGCGGGTCGGGTGCAGGAAGCCTGGTGCGATGCCGGGCGGACGATGGGCCGCGACAGGGTCGGAATGTCGTTGCCGCGGAGAATGAATGAGACTAGATTGCAGACTAGTTTGAAGGAGTCGGCCGTGCGGGAAGTCGGCGCGTTCGAGGCAAAGACACATCTTTCGGCGCTGCTCGACGCGGTGGCGGCGGGCGAGGAGATCGTCATCACCAAGCGCGGGCGTGCGGTGGCGTGTCTGGTGCCCCCTGCAGGAGCCCGGACGAGGGCGCGCGCGGAGGCGTGGCAGCGGATCGCGGCGCTGCGCACGGAAATCGCGCCCTCCTGGACGCGCGAGGAGATCCTGGCGGCGCGTGACGAAGGACGGCGGTGACGTTCGTGCTCGACGCGTCGGCGGCCGCCGGGTGGCTGATGCCCGACGAGTCGCCGCCGCCCGACCTCACCGACGAGATCGGGAGCGGGACGCTGGCGGCCCCGCATCTCTTCTGGGTGGAGCTTCGAAACATCCTGCTCGTCGGCGAGCGGCGCGGCAGGCTGCCGGAGGGGGCGGCCGACCGGTTCGTCGCAGCCGTCGACGACCTGCATGTCGAGCTCGACACCGCGGCCGAGAGCGCGGCGGTGATGGCCCTGGCGCGGCGCCACCGACTGACCGCGTACGACGCGCTGTATCTGGAACTGGCGCTCAGGCGACGGGCGCCGCTGCTGACGCTCGACAAGGCGCTGCGTGCCGCCGCAGCGCAGGAGGGGCTGCCGGCGACGCCGTAGCCAGGAGACGAGCGCGCCGGGCCGGCGAAGACGACAACAGCGCCGGAACGCGCGACGCCTGGAGAGCGTGCCTACCCGTGTGCGCCGGCGGGAGCGACCGTGCCGCTGGGGAGGTCGATGTTGATCTCGAGGCGCGACAGCTCGTCGCCGCGCTCCATGCGGATGTCGACGGCGTCGCCGTCGATCTGCATGTGCCGCTTGATCACCTCGAGGATCTCGCGCTGCAGCATCGGCAGGCGGTCGGGGGTCGCGATGCCCCCGCTGCGCTCGTGTGCGAGGAGGATCTGCAGCCGCTCCTTGGCGGTCTGCGCGGTGTTCGTCTTGCGGGGTCTGAACGAGAAGCCGAACATGTTCACGCTGTCCTCTTGAACAGGCGCTGGAAGAATCCCGGTCGATCCTCCGCCTCGATGCGCATCTCGATCTGCTCGCCCGCCAGACGCGCCACCGCCTCCTCGTAGGCCTTGCCGGCGCGCGAGGGCTCATCGAGGACGACCGGCATGCCGATGTTGGACGCCCGCAACACGGCCTGGCTCTCGGGGATCACGCCGAGGAGGGGGATGGCGAGGATCTCGAGGACGTCCTCCACCGTCATCATCTCGCCCCTGGCGATCCGGTCGGCGTCGTAGCGGGTGATGAGGGCGTGCGCCTTGATCGGCTCCGCGCCCGGCTGCTCGGCCCGGCGGGTCCGGCTGTTGAGGAGGCCGAGCACCCGGTCGCTGTCGCGGACCGACGAGACTTCGGGGTTGGTCACGACCACAGCCTCGTCGGCGAAGTGCATGGCGAGCTGCGCCCCGCGCTCGATCCCGGCGGGGCTGTCGCAGACGATGTAGTCGAACTCCTCTCGCAGCTCGTTCAGGACACGCTCGACCCCGTCCTGGGTCAGCGCGTCCTTGTCGCGGGTCTGCGAGGTGGGCAGAATCGAGAGCTCGTCGAGGCGACGGTCCTTGATCAGCGCCTGCTTCAGCTTGGCGTCGCCCTGGATGACGTTGATGAAGTCGAAGACGACGCGCCGCTCGCACCCCATGATCAGGTCGAGGTTGCGCAGGCCGACGTCGAAGTCGATGACGACCGTCCTGTGTCCGCGCATGGCGAGGCCGGCGCTGAGGGCAGCGGCGGAGGTGGTCTTGCCGACGCCGCCCTTGCCTGAGGTCACGACGATGATCTTGCTCATGAAGTACTCCTGTCGCGGGGATGGTGACCGAGGGGCTCGACCTTGAGGTCCTCGCCCTCGAGGTACGCCTGCACGCTCTTCTGGCGGAGCTCGGCGCCCAGCGTCTCGCTGGTCCGGTAAACGCCGGCGATCGCGAGCAGGTCGGCATCGAGGCTCTGGCAGAAGATCCGCGCATTGCTGTCGCCGTTGACGCCGGCCAGCGCCCGGCCGCGCAGCGGGCCGTAGACATGGATGTTGCCGGCGGCGATCAGCTCGGCACCGGAGCCGACGGGGGCTACGACGACCAGATCGCCGCGGTCGGCGAAGACCGTCTGGCCGGAGCGGACGGGCGTGGTGACGAGCCGGTTCTCCGCCGGTGGCGGCTCGGCCGGGGCAGGGGCCTTGGCCTCGCCACGCCGCTGGCCGCCTCTGGCGGGGACGTCGCGGCCGCCGGACAGCGCGATCAGCCCCGCGGCGGCGGCGTCGGCCGTCTGCTCCCCGGTTCCGTTCTGGACGCCGAAGACCGAGAGCTTGCGCTTGCGGAGCGCGTCGACCAGGCGGACGAGGTCGCCGCGCTGCACCAGCGCCGCGGCATTTTCCAGATCGATGACCACGGGCGCATCGGCAAAGAATTGCGGCGTCTGCTGCAGCTGCGCGTCGAGCGCCGCCATGAATGCGTCGTCCGGCCGTGCGTCGACGCGCAGGGCGATCGCGGTGAAGAACCGGCCCCTTATCTGGAAGGCCCTCGCCGTCGTCACGCTGTCGGCGCTACGATCCTCGGCTTCGTGTGATTGCACGCGCCTGTCCTGCTGCTCTTGCCCGATGCCGCCGGTGGTTCTGGCCACGCGGCTGATTTGCCATCTTGGTACTCCACACCGGCATGGTGGTCTACCATGCTCGTGCATGGTGGGTGCGAAAGCTGGCCAGGCCACGCGCCTGGCGGCTTGGCAGCGGCGGTTCGGCGGAAAACCGCGCGAGTTTCAGGCAGGACGGATCTTCTTGGCGTCAGCTCCCCCCTCGCGCCCTGCCGGGCGAGCGGGGGCCGGTCCGAGGGAGTCGCGGATGCGGATTTCGGTTTCGAGCCTGACACTGTCCCGGGCGCCCTGGTCGTCGCGCATGGCGATCAGCAAGCGGGCGGCTTCTCGGCCCATCTCCCTGTGCGGCACATGCACGGTCGTCATCGTGGGGGAGACGAGCTGGGCGATCTCGATGTCGTCGAAGCCGGTGATCGACACGTCCTCGGGGACTTTCAGGCCGAGCGACCTTGCCGCCGCCATCGCTCCCGCGGCGAGGACGTCGTTCCCGCACATCACGACAGTCGGACGCGGATCCGCGTGCATCATCTGCTCGAAGGCGCGTCGTCCGTTTTCGATCGAGTAGGGGGTTTCGATGACGATCAGTTCCGCGGGGTCGAGGCGCAGCGCGTCCATTGCCTCGGCGATGCCCTTGTATCGTTCTCTCGCCCGATCGTTCGCCGCGCGAGGCGCCGAGATGAGGCCGATCCGCTGATGTCCGAAGGAGAATACGCGTTCCGCCAGCGCGCGCATTGCCCCGCGATTGTCGAAGCCGATGGAGGTGTAGGGCTTCTCGGCGTCGTACACCCAGGAGATCAGAAAGGGCACGTGTCGGCGCTCCAGGAAGTCGTAGGTGTCGCGCGACCGTTCGTGCCCGATCAAGAGAAGAGCGTCCGCACCACGAGCAACCAGCGCGCGGACCTGTTCGTCCTCGAGATCGGGTCGGTATGACGAACTCGCGACCAGTAGTGTTATTCCGTGGCGCCCAAGCTCTTCCTGGAATGCCTGGATTCCGCGGGCGAAAATCGCGTTCTCCATCGTCGGAATGATCGCGCCGAATGTGTTGGTGCGCTTTGCGGCCATGGCGCGCGCCCCGAAATTCGGCGCATAGCCCAGCTCCCTGACGACCTGCATCACCCTAGTTCGGGTCTGTTCCACGACGCGGTCGGGCGTGTTCAGACATCGAGAGACCGTGGCGGTCGATACACCGGCCAGACGGGCGACATCTTCGAGCGTCGGCCGTGTGTCGCCAGGCCCGGCGGCTCGGGAACGGTGTCTCACTCGGCGATCCAAGGCCCTGGTTTCCTGTGCCCCATCTAGGCGCGGTTTGTCCGTCGGCCCCCCTCTGATTTCATGCATCTAGTGTCTTCCCGCGTCGAAGCTAATGTAAGAGCTTGCACCGCTTCATGTAAGGGCTTACATTGATCGCGACTCGGGAGGACAACGGGAGGGAACGATGGCGTTGGTTCTGGCTGCGATACTGTTCGCCATCTTCGTCGCCAACGTGATGATGGAGGCCTTCGCGGGGGCCGGCATCCTTGGCGACGTCGGTGAAATGCTTGTTCTCTTCTTTGCATCGGTCGCGTTCGTCGCTGCCATCCTGCGCAGGGAGGCCAGGGACCAGACGCGCGGACGCCAATGAATGATTTCTGGGAGGAAAAGATGAATCAGGACACGAAGGAACTGGCTTCCGCCGAGCGCAGGAATTTCCTGAAGCTCGCAGGCACCGGCAGCTTCACGGCTGCGATGGTCGCGGGCGCGGGCGGGATGCTGTGGTCGGGTGAGGCCGCGGCGCAGACCGCGCAGGAAGAGAAGGAGAGGGAGAGATCGGCGGAGCACCTGATGACGCTGGCCACGGCCTACGTCCTGGGGGCGTCGCGCAGCTATCCCATCATGCAGCTCGACCTCAAGGAAAACATCCAGAACGCGACCAACGGCAAGGTGTACGTCAAGCTTGCGCCTGGCGGGCAACTCGGCGCGGGTGGCGCGCTGGTTCAGAAGGTGCAGGGCGGGACGATCCAGGCCGCGCAGCACTCGCTGTCGAACTTCGCGCCATACGCGAGTGCGGCGGACCTCATCAACCTCCCGTATTTCTGCGGATCGAACCAGAGATTCGTGAACCTCGTGACGTCCGACGCCTGGAAATCGGAAGTGAACCCGAAGGTCGAGGCGTCGGGCTTCAAGGCGCTGTTCTACGTCGTGATCGACCCCCGCGTGGTTGCGGTCCGGCGGGGCTCGGACGCGGTGCTGACGCCGAGTGACCTGTCGGGCGTCAAGTTCCGCGTGCCGGGGTCCGAGATGCTGCAGCAATACTACCGGATGGTCGGCGCTAACCCGACGCCGATCGCCTGGGGCGAGACGCCGTCGGCGATCAAGCAGGGGGTCGCGGACGCGCTCGACCCCTCAGTAGGCGCCCTCTACGTCTTCGGCTTCAAGGACATTCTCAGCCACGTGACCTTCACGCAGGCGGTGCCCGACAGTCAGGTCTACTCGATGAACCTCGAATGGTTCGAGTCCCTGCCGGGCGACGTGCAGGAGGGGATCGAGTTCGCGGGCGAGATGACCGCGCACCAGAACCTGGCCAAGGTCCCGTCGGCGCGCGCCTATGCGATGTCCGAGCTGACCAAGGGGGGCGTCGAGTTCCACACGCTGAACGACGACCAGCTTGCCGAGTGGCAGGATGCCGGCGGATATCAGCGGCCGGAATGGGACGACTTCAAGACCGAGCTCGCGGGGTCGATGGACACGTTCAAGAAGCTCGAAGAGGCGGCCGACACCATGGGTCGCTACTACGTCCACGACGCGTAAGAGAACCAAGACGGGGCCGGCGCCGCCGCGTCCCGTCTGAACCCGCTTCAGCAGACGACGGCCATCCGCCACGGCGGACGGCGAGGTTCTGGCCAACGCCAGGCCAAGGAGGCGCCATGTCAACCGTTCTCGAAACCCTCAACAGAAATCTCGAGCGATGGGCGCTCCTGCTGTTCTACGTGATGCTCGTCGCGACCATGTTCATCGAGGTCGTCCGACGCGAGCTCCTGGCATCGTCGTCGATCTGGGGCGAGGAGATCGTGCGCTACTCCTTCATCTACCTCGCGTGGATCGGAGCAGCGGCGGCGGTGAAGGACCGCGGCCACATCCGCATCGACGTACTGCTCCACTACCTCGGTCCGCGGATGAAGGCGCTGCTCTACGCCTTTGGCGACGTGGTGATGTTCGCGGTCGCGCTGGTGGCGCTCTACTGGTCGTTCGAGACGGTCCTGATATCGGCCAAGTTCGGATCCGTCAGTCATGGTCTGCGGGTATCGATGGTGTGGTTCCTCGCCGCGGTGCCGATCGGCTTCTCGCTCGTGGCTTTCCGGCTGATCCAGTCCTTCCTGCGCGACATCAGCGACCTCCGGCACGGACGACCCGTGTTCGAGGGCGAGAAACTCTTCGACTGAGGGGACGGTCATGCTCTGGAACCAACTCGAACAACAGGCCGTCGAGCTCGGCTGGGACTTCTTCGGACCGGTGCTCCTGTTCGTGGTCCTGGTGGCGCTCGCGGTGCCGGTCTGGGCCGCGATCGGATCTGCCGCTATCCTGATGCTGTTCTGGTCGGGCGCGCTGCCGCTGTCGCTGGTCGGCGAAAGCCTCTTCGACGGCATCGATGCCTTCGCCCTCACCGCGGTGCCGCTCTTCATCCTGACGGGCGACGTGCTCGTGCGCACGGGCCTCAGTCGAAAGTTCCTGGACGTCGCCGAAGCGCTGACATGCTTCGCCAAAGGCGGGTTCGGCTCGGCGACCGTGCTGGTCTGCGGCATGTTCGCCGCGATCTCGGGGTCCGACGCCGCCGGCGCGGCCGCGGTCGGCCGGATGACGATCGATCGCCTGGTGGAGTCGGGGTATCCGCGCCCCTACGCCTGTGCGCTGGTCGCGGCCGGCGCCTGCACCGGCATCCTGATCCCGCCGTCGATCGCCTACATCATCATCGGGCTCGTCCTCGGCATCTCGGCGTCGACGCTGTTTCTCGCCGCGTTGATCCCCGGCATCGCGATCCTGACATCGATCCTGGTGACGAACATCATCATGAACCGCCTCTATGACTGGGAAGGCGGGGGTCAGATGAGCTTTTCGGAATGGCTCGCCCGGCTCGGCCGCTCGCTGAAGTCCGGATGGTACGCCTTCCTCGTGCCGGGGATCATCTTCTACGGCATCTTCTCGGGCCGCCTCACGCCGACCGAGGCGGGGGCGACGGCGGTGGTCGTGACGATCGTCATGGGCTTCATCCTGGGCACGCTCAAGCTCTCCGACTTTCCCTCGATGCTCGTCAGCTCGGCGAAGGTGAACGGGGTCATCCTTCCGATCATCGCCTTCTCGCTTCCGTTGGCGCAGGCGCTGGCCATCCTCGGCGTGCCGCAGGGC
This sequence comes from uncultured Alphaproteobacteria bacterium, assembly GCA_963749675.1. GTDB lineage: Bacteria > Pseudomonadota > Alphaproteobacteria > Rhodobacterales > Rhodobacteraceae > Roseitranquillus. The sequence continues at coordinate 137,546 of CAVVNT010000013.1, read as the reverse complement.
TTCGTCTACTCGGTCACGTCACTCACGGACGAGCCGGCAATTCTCATCCTGCTGATGATCATGATCCTGATCGCGGCGGGGTGTGTCATGGAGACGACACCGAACATCGTGATCCTCGCCCCCATCCTCAAGCCGCTGGCCGACAACATCGGGATGAACGAGATCCAGTTCTGCATCATGATGATCACCGCGCTCGGCGTCGGCTTCATCACGCCGCCTCTGGGGCTCAACCTCTTCGTCGTCTCGGGGCTGACGGGCGAGTCGATCCTGAAGATCGCCTATCGCGCGGTGCCCTTCGTGATCTTCATGCTCATCGTCACGCTGATGATCGCCTACCTGCCGGCGATTTCGACCACGCTGCTTCCCGCCATCTATCAATAGGACGGATCCATGCCGCGAGATTATCTCAAGAAAGCCCGAACTCCACGCCCGCAGCGACGCGTCGGAAACCAAGAAGATCGTGCGCGAGATCCTGGACACCATCGAGGCGGGTGGAGATGCAGCGGCACTCGAGTATGCAAAGAAGTTCGACAAGTACGACGGGGAGATCCTGCTGTCGTCCGAGGCGATCGAGGCCGCCGCGGCGCAGGTCCCCGAGAAGCTGCGGCGCGACATCGAGTTCAGCCACGCCAACGTCAAGAAATTCGCCGAAGCGCAGAAGGCGACGCTGAAGGACATCGAGGTCGAGATCGTGCCTGGTCTGATCGCCGGGCAGAAGAGTATCCCGGTCGAGGCCGTCGGCTGCTATGTGCCGGGCGGCCGCTACAGCCATATCGCCAGCGCCATCATGACGGTGACGACCGCCAAGGTTGCCGGCTGCAACCACATCGCCGCCTGTTCGCCACCGCGGCCGGGCGTCGGCATCGCACCGGCGATCATCTACGCCGCGCATGTCTGCGGCGCCGACAAGATCATCGCCATGGGTGGCGTGCAGGGTGTGGCTGCCATGACGTTCGGTCTCTTCGGCCTGCCCAAGGCGAACTTCCTCGTGGGCCCGGGCAACCAGTTCGTCGCCGAAGCCAAGCGCATGATGTTCGGCCGCGTCGGCATCGACATGATCGCCGGCCCGACCGACAGCCTGATCCTTGCCGACGGGACGGCGGATCCGATGATCGTTGCGACCGATCTCGTCGGACAGGCCGAGCACGGCTACAACTCTCCGGTCTGGCTCGTGACCGACGATCGTGCGCTGGCCGAAGAAGTCATGCGCCTGGTCCCGGTTCTCATTGAAGATCTGCCGGACGTGAACCGCGAGAACGCGACCGCGGCGTGGAACGACTACGCCGAGGTCATCGTCTGCGCGGACCGCGAGGAAATGGCGGCCACGTCGGACGACTACGCGCCCGAGCACCTGACGGTCCAGGCGCAGGACCTCGACTGGTGGCTCGACCGGCTGTCCTGCTACGGGTCGCTCTTCCTCGGCGAGGAGACCACTGTCGCCTTCGGAGACAAGGCGTCGGGGACCAACCACGTGCTGCCGACGTCGGGCGCGGCGAGCTATACCGGCGGCCTCTCGGTCCACAAGTACATGAAGATCGTCACCTGGCAGCGCGCCACCCGGGACGGTGCGAAGCCCGTGGCCGAGGCCACGGCTCGGATTGCCCGGCTGGAGGGCATGGAGGGCCACGCCCGCACGGCGGACATCCGTCTCAAGAAGTACTTCCCCGACGAGACCTTCGACCTGACCGCCGATGAGTGATCCGGCCTCCATTTCGGACCTGTTCGACGTCACGGGCCGCGTCGCCTGCGTCACCGGCGCGAGCTCCGGGCTGGGGCGCCGCGCGGCTACCCTCCTCGCCCATGCCGGCGCCTCGGTGGTGGGGATCGCGCGGCGCGGTGCTGAGCTGGAAGCCTGGTCGTCGGAGTCCGCCGGCGACGACACACGGCATCGAGGGCGATCTGGCGGATCGCGACCGGCTCGACGATCTGGCCGGACGGGTGACCGAGGTGTTCGGACCGCCCCAGATCGTCGTCCACGCCGCCGGGCTGAACGCGCGCCAGCCGGTCGGCGAAGTGACCGAGAGTCGTGGGACGCGACGATCGATCTCAACCTGACCGCGCCGTTCTTCCTGAGCCGCGCGTTCGCTCCGGCCATGTGCCGGGACGGGTGGGGCCGCATCGTGACCTTCGCCTCGTTGCAATCCTACCGGGCATTTCCGAACAGCGCGCCCTACGGCGCCTCCAAGGGCGGGGTCGCGCAGCTCACCCGTGCGATGGCCGAGGCCTGGTCGGGCCACGGCGTGATGGTCAACGCGATCGGCCCCGGCTTCTTTCGGACCGAACTCACAGCGGCGGTCTTCGCCGACCCCGAGCGGTCGGCGCGCAATGCCGCCCAGACCTGCATCGGCCGCAACGGCGAGCCCGATGACATCGACGGCCCGCTGATGTTCCTCTGCTCGGAGGCGTCTGGCTACGTGACGGGCCAGGTCCTGATGGTCGACGGGGGGTACACCGCGAAATGAAGGCGCTCGTCTATACCGGGCCAGAGATGCTCGAGGTGCTCGACCGGCCCGATCCGCACCCAGGGGAGGGCGAGAGCCTGATCCGCGTCGAGAGCGTCGGGATCTGCGGCTCGGACATGCACGCCTTCCTCGGTCACGACGAGCGCCGCCCGGCGCCGCTGATCCTCGGGCATGAGGTCGCCGGGATCATCGCGTCCGGACCGGAGGCGGGCCGGCGCATCACGGTCAATCCCCTTGTCAGCTGCGGGACCTGTGCCGCTTGCCTGTCGGGTCGTGACAACCTCTGCAGCAGGCGTCAGATCATTTCGATGCCGCCGCGCGAGGGCGGCTTCGCCGATCTGCTCGCAATGCCGAGACGCAACCTGGTCCCGGTTCCCGACCACGTCACGTCCGACCAGGCGGCGCTGACCGAGCCCATCGCTTGCGGGTGGCACGCGGTACGGCTGGCGCTTGCTGCGCTGGACGGCGACGCGTCCCGCATACTCGTCGTCGGTGGAGGGGCCATCGGCCTTGGCGCTGCACTGTCGGCCGCCGCTCGGGGCGACGCCGAAATCACGGTGTCGGAACCGAACGCCGTGCGCCGCGCCTACCTCTCGGAGACGTGCGAGCAGGTCGCCGTCGCGCCGGAGACGCTGGGCGCAGATGCGACGTTCGACCTGGTGGTCGACGGAGTGGGGATCGAAGCGACGCGCGCGCTCGCCTCGGCCCGCGTGCGTGCCGGCGGCGTCATCGCGCATATCGGCCTCGGCTCGGCCCAGGGCGGCCTCGATATCCGGCGGATGACGCTACAGGAGATCACGTTCATCGGCACCTACACCTACACCGCGCAGGACTTTCGCGACACGGCTGCGGCCATGTTCGACGGGCGCCTCGGGCGGCTGGACTGGACCGAGGTCCGGCCCCTCGATCGCGGCGCGCGGGCCTTCGCGGACATTCGAGAAGGGCGCGTGGCGGCACCCAAGATAATTCTCAAGACAGACTTGTGAGGAGACCCCAGATGCCTGAAATTCCCCAGCTTCTCGTGCACGAGACCGACGACAACGTCGGGGTCGTGGTGGTCGAGGGCCTGACCGCCGGCACCGACATGCTGTGCTGCGTGACCCACGACAACTCGACCTTTCGACTGACGTCGAATGCCGATGTTCCCATCGGCCACAAGGTCGCGCTGAAGGACCTCAAGAAGGGCGACGCCGCGATCAAGTACGGCGAGGACATCGGCAAGATCGTCGCCGACATCGCCAAGGGCGACCACGTCCACACCCACAATCTCAAGACGAAGCGCTGGTAGGAGAACGACGATGGCATCGAAGTATTCCAACATGACCGTCAAGGCCTACCGCCGCGAAAACGGCCGGGTGGGCGTCCGCAACCATGTCGTCATCCTGCCCCTCGACGACATCTCGAACGCGGCGTGCGAGGCGGTGGCGAACAACATCAAGGGCACGATGGCGATCCCGCACGCCTACGGGCGGCTGCAGTTCGGCGAGGATCTCGACGTGCACTTCCGCACGATCATCGGCACCGGCGCGAACCCCAACGTCGCCGCCTGCGTCGTCATCGGGATCGAGCCGGGCTGGACCAAGCGCGTGGCCGACGGCATCGCCGAGACCGGCAAGCCTGTGGCCTGGTTCTCGATCGAGCAGAACGGCGACCTCAGGACCATCATGGACGCCTCGCGCAAGGCCAAGGAGTTCGTCCACTGGGCGACCGAGCTGCAGCGCGAGGAATGCTCGATCTCCGATCTCTGGGTCTCGACCAAGTGCGGCGAGAGCGACACCACGACCGGCCTCGGCTCGTGCCCCACGGTCGGCAACATGTACGACAAGCTCCTGCCGGAAGGCATCTACGGCTGTTTCGGAGAGACGTCCGAGATCACGGGCGCCGAGCACATCTGCCAGAAGCGCGCGGCCAACGAAGAGGTGGGCGAGCGCTGGTACAAGATGTGGAAGGCCTACCAGGACGACGTGATCTTCGCGCACCAGACCGATGACCTCAGCGACAGCCAGCCGACCAAGGGCAACATCGAGGGCGGTCTGACGACCATCGAGGAAAAGGCGCTCGGCAACCTCGAGAAGATCGGCCGGACCTCGGAGTTCATCGACATCCTCGGCCCCGCGGAAGCGCCTGTCTCGGGCAACGGTCTCTACTTCATGGACAGTTCCTCGGCCGCAGCCGAGTGCGTGACGCTGATGGCCGCGGGTGGATACGTGATCCACACCTTCCCGACGGGCCAGGGCAATGTGATCGGCAATCCGATCGTTCCGGTCATCAAGATCACCGCGAACCCGCGCACGGTCAGGACCATGAGCGAGCATGTCGACGTCGACGTCTCGGGCATCCTTCGTCGCGAGATGACCATCGACGACGCCGGCGATGCGCTGATCGACATGATCTGCCGCACCGCGAACGGTCGCAACACGGCGGCCGAGGCCTTGGGTCATCGCGAGTTCTCGATGACCAAGCTGTATCGCAGCGCGTGACGAAGTGTCGGGCGGACCGCGCCGGCCCGCCCGCCGGTCCCAGGACATGAGCGACGTCGCAAACATATCGATGCCCGAGGCGGAGGCGCTGATTGCGCGGGCGCTCTCTGCAGAGGGTGTGCCGGAAACGGCGGCCGCCTCGGTGGCCCGCGCCCTCGTCGCGGCGGAGGCAGAAGGCCAGGTCGGCCACGGGTTCTCGAGGCTCGTCGATTATGTCGCGCAGGTCCGTTCGGGCAAGCTACGCGCCGATGCGGAGGTGGTCGTCCGGCAGGTCTATCCGACCTCTGTCCTCGTGGATGCGGGGTTCGGCTTCGCCTACCCGGCCCTCGACAGTGCGGTCGCGGCGGTGGTGGAGTTGGCCGAAGCCCATGGGAGTGCGGTCGCGGCCGTCACGCGCTCGCACCATTGCGGAGCCCTGTCGATCCAGGTGGAGAAGATCGCGCAGCAGGGTCTCGTCGGCATCATGATGGCCAATGCCCCGGCGGCGATCGCGCCCTGGGGAGCCAGACAACCGGTCTACGGCACGAACCCGATCGCCTTCGCCGCGCCGCGCCCGGGGGAGAGCCCGGTTGTGGTCGATCTGTCCCTCTCGCGCGTGGCACGCGGCAAGGTCATGCATGCCCGAAAGAGCGGAAAGCCGATCCCCGAGGGCTGGGCGCTCGACCGCGACGGGCAAACGACCACCGATCCCGCGGCCGCATTGGCGGGGTCGATGGTGCCCATCGGCGAGGCGAAGGGCACGTCTCTCGCCCTGATGGTCGAGATCCTGAGCGCGGTGTTCACAGGCGCGAACCTCAGTTCCGGGGCCTCGTCGTTTTTCGATGCCGATGGCCCGCCGCCCGGCACGGGTCAGCTTCTCCTCGCCCTGAAACCGCACGACCCTTCCGGGTTCGGGGCCCGGCTTGGGGGCTTGCTGGGGATGATCGAGGGACTCGACGGAGCGCGCGTGCCGGGCTCCCGCCGTGCGAGCCTCCTCGAGAACAGCCGGCTCAACGGCATCGACGTGCCGATGAGCTATCTGGATGCGGCACGACAGCTGGCGCGCATCGATGTCTGATCGCGGGGCCGGGGCAGCAACGGGCGCGGCACGGTTCGTGGACCTAGGTCGCGTCCGCGGCGACGTGCCCGGCGTCCTCGTCGCGTTCCTCATCGCACTGGCGAGCCAGTTCGTGTCGGAGCATTACGGGGCGCCCGCGATGCTGCTCGCCCTCCTCTTCGGTATCTCGCTGAACTTTCTCGCGGCCGAGCCGAGATGCGCGCCGGGCGTCGCCTTCGCCTCGCGGACCCTGCTCCGGCTGGGCGTCGCGCTCCTCGGCCTGCGGATCAGCGCGGACATGCTGGCCGAACTTGGCTGGCCGATGATCCTGCTGGTCGTGGGCGGCGTCGTCGCCACGATCGCGTTCGGACTCACTGCCTCCCGTCTCTTCGGCTATCGCTACCGGTTCGCGTTCCTCTCGTCAGGCGCAGTCGCCATCTGCGGCGCGTCGGCGGCAATGGCCATCGCGGCCATCCTGCCCAAGGACGAAAAGTCGGACGACCGGCTGGTGTTCACGGTCGTCGGCGTGACCGTGCTGTCGACCGTCGCGATGATCCTCTACCCGCTGGTGGTCTCGGGCCTCGGCCTGAGCGAGGTCGAGTTCGGGCATCTTTATCGGCGCCACGATCCACGACGTCGCCCAGGTCGTCGGCGCAGGCTACTCGATCTCCGAAAACGCGGGAGACACCGCGACCCTGGTCAAGTTGCTGCGCGTCCTGATGCTGGCGCCGGTCGTCGTCATCGGCGCCCTCGCCATCCGCATGATGGCCGATGCCGAGGAGAGCGACGGACCCCGTCCGCCGATCGTGCCGACCTTCGTCATGGGCTTCATCGTGCTCGCGGTGCTGAACTCCTTCGGCGCCATCCCCGAGATTGTGACCGAGGGCGCCTCGAGTGTCTCGCGTTGGCTGCTGCTGATCGCGATCTCGGCGGTCGGGCTCAAGACCATGCCGCAGGAGGTGCTCAAGGTCGGCCCCAAGGCCGCCGCGCTTCTCGTCGCCGAGACGCTGTTCCTGGCGCTCCTCGTTTCCGCGGGGATCCTGTTTGTCGAAGTTTGACCGATCCCTGACGGACGGAGGATAGAGCATGCCCAACCACATCCTGATCCCGGTCGCGCTCGACCACGAAGCGCTGGTCTCCCGCAAGATCGCGATGGCGCGCCGGCTGCTCGACGAGGGCGGACGTATCACGCTGCTGACCGTCCTCGAGGACGTTCCCGGCTTCGTGGCGGAATACGTCGACCTCAAGCCCGAGAACCACCTGACGAGCAGGATCAAGGCGACGCTCGATGCGACGGCGGAGGGCGCCGCAGACATCGCGACGGAAGTCGCGCGCGGCAAGGCCGGGGTCAAGATCGCCCAGTTCGCGCGCGACAACGGCGTCGATCTGATCATCGTGGGGTCACATCATCCGACGGCGCAGGACTACTTCTTGGGCTCGACTGCGTCGCGTGTTGCCCGGCGCGCCTCGTGCTCGGTCTTCATCCTGCGATGACACCGGCCGCGAGGGCCGACCGGCGCCTCGGCAAGGCGGAACGGAATCAGCCGGCGTCAACCGGCATTTGATGGAGGAGAGAGAGGATGGAGACCAGAATACTCGGCGTGATCGTCGGCTTCGCCGCGACGGCGGCAGGCGCAGCCTTTGCACAGAACGTGACCATTGGGCATTTCGGAAATCCGACGCCAATGCAGGTGGCCCGCGCGGAGGGCGCGTTCGAGGCGGCCACGGGCTGGGACATCGAATGGCGCCAGTTCGCCGCCGGGTCGGACGTGATCGCCGCGATGGCCTCGGGGGACGTGGCGATCGCCGAACTGGGCTCGTCACCGCTCGCGATCGCGGCGAGCCAGGGTGTGGAGCTCCAGCTCTTCATGCTGGCGCAGGTCATCGGTGAGGCCGAGAGCCTGATCGTACGTGACGGTTCGGATATCGCGGAACTGGCCGACCTCGCCGGCAAGCGCGTGGCGGTGCCCGTGGGCTCGACCGCGCACTTCTCGCTCATGGGTGCGCTCCAGCATGCGGGCGTTGACGAGGGCGACCTGACCATCATCAACATGCCGCCGGACCAGATCGCCGCCGCGTGGGAGCAGGACGCGATCGACGCCGCCTTCATCTGGCAGCCGGTGCAGAGCCAGATCCTGCAGACCGGCACCCTGCTGGTCGGCGCCGACGAGACCGCCGAGTGGGGGTTTCCGACGTTCGACGGATGGGTGGTGAACAGCGGATTCGCGGCCGAGAACGCCGATGCGATGACGTCCTTCGCGAGAACCATGAACGAGGCCAATGTGGCGTATCTGGAGGATCCGTCGTCATGGACAGCGGACAGCGACCCCGTCCAGACCATCGCGTCGCAGACCGGTGCGGCGGCGGAGCAGGTCCCCGAGATCCTGAAGGGGTTCTCCTTCATCCCGTTGGACGAGCAGACGGGCGACGCCTGGCTCGGCAGCGCTCCGACGACGATGCAGGCGACGGCGGAGTTCCTCAAGGCGGCAGGCCGCATCGACACCGCGAGGGACGACTACGGGCCGTTCGTCAACACCGACATCGCAGCCGCAGCCGCCGAGTAGGCGGCCGGCGTCCCCGCCCGGCCTGACCCCGGGCGGGGATCGACAGTCAGGGAGGCCGAGATGGGACTTGAGATCAGGGAGGCTTCGGTCGTCTATCCCGCAAGCGACGGGCGGCAGCCGGTCGCGGCGCTGAAGGAGATCGATCTTCTGATCGCGGATGATGACTTCGTCGTGGCGCTCGGGGCGTCCGGCTGCGGGAAATCGACCCTTCTCAACCTGATCGCGGGGTTTCTCTCGCCCACGTCGGGAGAGATCCTGCTGGACGGCGACACCGTGTCCGGACCCGATGCCGACCGCTCGGTCGTCTTCCAGAAGCACGCGCTGCTGCCGTGGCTCAACGTCATCGACAACGTCGCGTTCGGCCTCAAGCTTCAGGGCGTTGGCGAAAGGGCCCGATACGAGACCGCGCGCCAGTTCATTGGGCTGCTTGGCCTCGACGGCTTCGAGAAGTCGCCCGTCTACAGCCTGTCGGGCGGGATGCAGCAGCGGGTTGGCATCGCGAGGGCCCTGACCTGCGACCCCAAGCTTCTGCTCATGGACGAACCGCTCGGCGCCCTCGACGCTCTCACGCGGGAGAAGGCGCAGGAACTGATCCTTCGCATCTGGAACGACACCCGCAAGTCGATCTTCTTCATCACGCATTCGGTCGAGGAGGCGCTGTTCATGGGCACCAAGCTCATCGTGATGTCGCCGCGGCCGGGCCGCATCACCCACCGCTTCGACCTGCCGTTTTCCCGGCGCTTTCTCGATGGTGCCGCGGCCCGGGAGGTGAAGGCATCCCGCGACTTTATCGAATTGCGCGAGGAGGTGCTGAAGATCATCTTCGCCGATGAGGAAGAGGCCGCGGCATGACGGTTCCGACGGATCAGGCGATGGAGGGCCGCAGGCGGCCCCGCCGGACGGGGCCTCTGGCGCGGCTCAGCCGGAGCGGTGCAACGAAGCCAGGCCAGACGTACGGCGTGCCGGGGCAGGGGGAGTCCCTCTGGCTCTCTGTCGCCTCCATCGTGGCGCTCCTGTTCATGTGGTGGCTCGTCACGGCCGCGGGCTGGGTCAAGCCGCTCTTCGTGCCATCGCCGGGCGCGATCGTCGCCAAGTTCGTGGACGTCTGGCAGAATGGCTTCACCAACACATCGCTTCTCGAGCACATCGCAGTGTCGACGGCGCGCGTCTTCGGCGCCTTCCTCCTTGCCTGCCTGGCGGGTATTCCCCTGGGTCTCGCGATGGGGATGAGCCCGCTTTTCCGCGGCATCTTCGACCCGGTCATCGAGTTCTACCGCCCGATCCCGCCGCTCGCCTACCTGCCGCTGATGATCATCTGGTTCGGCATCGGCGAGACGTCGAAGGTCCTGCTGATCTTCCTGTCGGTCTTCGCGCCCGTCACCCTCGGCGCGCGCGCCGGGGTACGATCGGCGGCGATCGAGCAGATCCACGCCGCGTACTCCTTCGGCGCGTCGCGCTGGCAGGTCATGCGCCACGTCATCCTTCCGTCAGCGCTGCCCGAGATTCTCACCGCGATGCGGATCGGGATCGGCTTCGGATGGACCACCCTTGTCGCCGCCGAGATGGTCGCGGCGACCAAGGGGCTTGGCTACATGGTGCTGTCGGCCAGCCAGTTCCTGCAGACCTCGACCGTCATCATGGGCATCTTCGTCATCGCGGCGATCGCCTACGCCTTCGACCTGCTGATGCGGTTCGTCGAACGGCGCGTCGTGCCTTGGAAAGGCAGGATGTAAGTCGAGCCGATGGCGTCGGGGTCAATGCAACTGCGGCGCGCGACCGGTGGCGACGGATGCGTCGATCGCGGTTCGTCCCGCGGCGCGACCTGGCGGCGCAGGATGCACTCCGCGCCGCCAAATCTCATGCTGCGTCAGCCAGCCGGGAATGCCATCGTCGACAGCAGGGCGAAACTTTCGCGGCGGCTGTCGAGGCGACTGTGCTGCACAACGATCGGCACGCTCGATGCCACGACGGTGGCGTAGTCGGTGTCGCGCGGCACCTCCGGGTCTTCGAGGTCGTTGGTCCTGATGTGTTGCGTCCGTCGCGCCGGCACGGTGCGGTGGTATGGCCCGAGCGGGTCGCGGTCGCCGAAGTAGAGCGTTATCTCAAGCTCCGCGTCCTCGTCGCCAGCGTTGAGAACGCACAGCGTCTCGTGGCTTTGCAGTGCGTCGCTGTCGAGCCCACGGCTTGGGATGTAGCCTTCGGGAACCATCCAGGTGCATTTTCCGAGCGAGCTCATCTCAACCTCCTTTGTGGCGTGTGACGGAACGTCTCAGCCCTCTGAAGGTTCTCCTCGAGACGCCGAAGAAAAGGACATTGCACGTGCCCGCGAAGTCCAAGGCGCAGCAGAAGGCGGCCGGCGCCGCGCTGTCGGGCAAGCGGGGCGAGGCCCGAAAGGACGACCTGCAGGGGCCCGCGCGCGAGATGTACGACTTGAAGAGCGAAGACCAGCTCGAGGAGTTCGGCGAGACCTCGCGCAGCGGCAAGCCCGAGCACAAGGGGGACTGAGGCGATCCCAGGCGCGCCAACCTCGAACATGCCGCGGCGGGCATCACCGGCCTTGCGCAGGGTGTGCTGCTCGTCGTCCTGCTGTCGATCCCGCTGATCGCCGCGGCGGAACCGCCCGTCACGTGGGCATGATCGGCTTCGAAAGCGCGCTGCAGCTGCTGCTCTATGCGGCGTCCGCCGGCCTCGTCTTCTGCTGACGCGCCTGATCACGCGGCGGCAGCCCGAATTCCCCGGAACAGATTGCCGCACGCGCGGGTTCGACTCGGTAATGGCCGACCGGACCGACGCGGCCACGGCCGGCCTCTGCTGCGATCAGAGGTAAGTACCATGGCAAAGACCACCGCCGACTTCATGCTCGAGCGCCTGTCCGCCTGGGGCGTTCGTCACATCTACGGCTTTCCGGGCGACGGCATCAGCTCGACCCTCGAGGCGCTGGAAAAGGCGATGGACCGCTTCGTGTTCGTCCAGGCCCGGCACGAGGAGGAGGCCGCCTTCATGGCCTGCGCTCACGCCAAGTGGACCGGCGAGCCGGGCGTTTGCCTCGCCACTTCCGGCCCCGGCGCCATCCACCTGCTGAACGGGCTCTACGACGCCAAGCTCGACCACCAGCCGGTCGTCGCGATCGTGGGCCAGCAGGACCGCGCGGCGCTCGGCGGCAACTATCAGCAGGAGGTCGACCTTCACACGCTCTTCAAGGACGTGGCGCACGAGTTCGTGCATTATTGCCAGTCGCCGACGCAGATGCGCCACCTGATCGACCGCGCGTTCCGCATTGCCAAGGCCAAGCGCTGCGTCACCGCCATCATCGTTCCCGACGACGTCGGCATGGAGGATGCGGTGGAGCAGCCGCCGCACGAGCACGGCACCATCCATTCCGGCATCGGCTACGCGCCGAAGCCGCGCATCGTCCCGGCCGAGGATGATCTGCGCCGCGCCGCGGCCATTCTCAACGAGGCGAAGAAGCCAGCGATCATGGTCGGCGCCGGCGCCCTCGGCGCGGGCCGCGAAGTCATGGAGGCGGCCGAAAAGCTGGGCGCCGGGGTGTGCAAGGCGCTGCTCGGCAAGGCGGTCGTGCCCGATGACCTGCCCAACGTCACCGGCCAGATGGGCCTGCTCGGCACCAGCCCGTCCTACCACATGATGATGGCCTGCGACGCCTTCATCATGATCGGCTCGGGCTTTCCCTATGCCGAGTTCCTGCCGGAGGAGGGCAAGGCGCGCGGCATCCAGATCGACATCGACCCGGGCATGCTGTCTATCCGCTATCCGATGGAGGTGAACCTCGTCGGCGACGCCCGCGACACGCTTGCCGCCCTCCTGCCCTACCTCGAGTCAAAGGGCCGCACCTCGTGGCGCGAGAAGATCGAGAAGGACGTCGCCACCTGGTGGGAGGGCGTCGAGAAGCGCGCGCATTACGAAGGCGATCCGATCAACCCGCAACTCCTCTTCTGGGAATGCTCGTCGCGGCTGCCCGACAACGCCATCATCTCCGCCGACAGCGGCACGTCGGCGAACTGGTATGCCCGCGCGATCAAGATCCGCGAGGGGATGAAGGGTTCGCTCTCGGGCACGCTCGCCACGATGTGCCCCGGCGTGCCCTACACCACGGCCGCCAAGTTCACCCACCCCGACCGGGTGGCCGTGGGCTTCGTCGGCGACGGTGCGATGCAAATGCTCGGCAACTCCGCGTTGATCACCATGGCCAAGTACTGGCGCATGTGGAAGGATCCGCGCGCCGTGATCGCGGTGCTGAACAACGGCGACCTCAATCAGGTCACGTGGGAGATGCGGGCGATGGGCGGCTTCCCGAAGGTCGAGGAGACGCAGAACGTCCCGCCCTTCGACTACGCCGCCTACGCGCAGTCGCTGGGCCTGCTCGGCATCCGCGTCGAGACGCCGGATCAGGTCGCCCCGGCGTGGGACGCCGCGTTCGCCGCCGACCGCCCGGTGCTGATCGATTGCGTCTGCGATCCGACCGTCCCGACACTGCCACCAAAGATCACCGGCAGCCAGCGCGCGAACTACTTCAGCACGCTGATGAAGGGTGACCCGGATGAGCGTTCGATCATCAAGAACGCCTTCAAGCGCTACGTTTCGGCGTGACCTCGGCCGCCCCGATCGGGGCGGTCCGCACGGCCGCCTACCGGGTGCCGACCGACCGCCCCGAGGCCGACGGCACCCTCGCCTGGGACGCCACGACGATGGTCACCTGCGAGATCGAGGCGGGCGGCCAGACCGGCTTTGGCTACGGCTACGCCGACCGGCCGTCCGCCCTCTTCGTCACCGACGTCCTCGCCCCCGTCCTGTCGGGGCGGGACGCGCTCGGCACCGCCGCCTGCTGGCGGGCCATGGTTGACGCGGTGCGCAACCACGGCCGGCAGGGCGTCGCCGCGATGGCGATCTCCGTCGCCGACGCGGCGCTGCACGACCTCCGCGGCAAGCTCCTCGACGCGCCGCTGTCGGCACTGCTCGGGCGCTGCCGCGACGCCGTGCCGGCCTACGGCAGCGGCGGCTTCACCACCTATTCGCGCGAGCAGATGGACGACCAGATCGCAGACTGGCGCGAGGCCGGCATGCGCGCGATGAAGATCAAGGTCAGCGGCGATCCCGAAGCCGAGCGTCCGCGCATCGTCGCCGCCCGCCGTGCCGCGGGCGACGACGTCGACCTGATGATCGACGCCAACGGCGCGTGCTCGCGCAAGGAGGCGCTGGCGATGGCCGAGGCAGCAGCGAACTCGGGCGTCGTCTGGTTCGAGGAGCCGGTATCGTCCGACGATCTCGAAGGCCTCCGCCTCGTCCGCGACCGCGCCCCGCCAGGCATGGAGGTCGCGGCGGGTGAGTACGGCTACGGCGCCTTTCACTTCCGCGCGCTGCTCGAGGCCGGCGCCGTCGACGTGCTCCAGGCCGACGCGACGCGCTGCTGCGGGATCACCGGCCTGCTGCAGGCGGACGCGCTGGCCTGGGCGGCGACGGTGCCGCTGTCGCTGCATTGCGCCCCTGCGCTGCATGTCCAGCCCGCGCTTTGCCTGCAGCGCCTGAAGCATATCGAATGGTTCCACGACCATGTCCGCATCGAATCGATGCTGATCGACGGCGCGCCCGTCGCCGGCGACGGCGCGCTGCACCCGGCGGTTCCGGAGCGTCCCGGTCTCGGCCTCGCGCTCAGGGCGGCCGACGCAGAGGAGTATCGGGTCTGGCCCGAAGGACCCGCGTGATCGCCCCGAGGTGGTTGCCCACCGGCGCTTCTCGCCGCGCCGGTAAGGCGGCAGCCCGGACGTGGGGCGCCGCTGCAAAGCCGAGGGTCGCGGCATTCCGCGCCCGCCGCTTCTTCAGCCGCCGTCCGCGCGCAAAGCTCCGCGGAGCGCGAGCGACTTCACGCGGTCGGAGAGCGTGCGCGGCTCCATAAGGCCCATGCGTTCGAGGCATTCCCGCTCCGTCCCGCTGCCGCGCCCGCGGCCCTGCCAGACCAGGCGAGCGAGGGCGGGGCGGCTTTGCGATGCGTGCTTCAGGGTCGATAGGGCGGGGAGCAAGCGGCGTTCCACGTCGTCGAAGTCGGTTCCGAAAGGGAAAACCGGAAGGCGCCCGCGGAGCGGGGCCAGCCAAGCCGATACCGTCTCCGGAAGGTTCCGGCGGTGAGCCTCGGGAATGCGGTGGTCGCGGGGCAGCTTGCCGGCGGCGCGGGCGTTCTCGGCGAGTTCGTCCTGAAACCGGCTGTCTGTGACGGCGAGCATGGCGGCGATGCAGTCCGCGTCGCTGCGTCCGCGCAAGTCGGCGATGCCGTACTCGGTCACGACGACGTCACGCATGTGCCGCGGCACACTGGGATGCGGATGCGACCAGACGATGTTCGACGCGAGCCCGTCCTTGCCGTGCCGGGTGGCGCGCAGCGTGAGGATGGACCGCGCGCCCTCCAGCGCCAGGGCCTGGGCGACGAAGTCGGCCTGCCCCCCGATACCGCTGACGACGCGGCCGTCGGGCAGCAGGTCGGAGGCCGCCTCGCCGAGGAGCGTCGCGGTCATCGTGGAGTTCACGAAGCGGGCGTCGGTGCGGGCGGCGCGCTTGTCCTGCTCGTCACCGAGCAGCGTGTTGGTGAAGCTGACCGGCATCATCGCGATCCGCGCCCGGGCCGCGTCGGGCATGACGCGGAGGCGGGCGTAGAAGTCGCGGCAGCCGAGGAAGAAGCCGGCATGTACCGTGATGCCGTCCACCTCGCGCGACAGGATGCCGTCCTCCATCAGCGGCAGCATGGGGTCGACCAGCATCTCGGTCACCGCATAGAGGCCGCGGTCGAACCGGCCGCCCTCGGCGAAGGGGCCGAGCGCGAAAGGGCAGGTCACCCAGATCTCGGCCGCCTCGCCGCGGTGGCGCAGGCGCAGCGCGTGGGCAACGGCGTCTCCGGTGGCGCCGATGCCGATCTGCAGCGTCCCGCCATCGCGGACGAGGCGTGAGACATGCAGGCCGATGGCGTGCTCCACCGGGGGGACGGGCCGCTTGACCACCGAGAAGAGCTCGAATGGCTCCGGCGGGTCGAGGCGCAGCGCGACCTCCGCCGGCGCAATCTCGGCGGGGCCTGGCATGAACGGCAGCTCGGGATTCGTCTCGGCGGCCATCAGGAAGTCGGCCTTCCCTTCGCGCCTGAGGCGCAGGAGGTCGGACGTGACGTCGGTGTTGCAGGCGAGGCTCAGCCTGTCGCCCTCGGCCGCGAGCAGCTGGAGCACCAGGTTCGGCCGCCGCGACATCACGAGGTCCAGCGCCTGGGTGTAGTTCACCGAGACGTAGTTCTCCTGCATCGGCGGTACGCCGAGCCAGCGGCCGGCCATCAGGAAGAACTCGCTGACCTCGATGTTGGGCGGCAGGGTGCCGTCGCGCAGCATCCGCGCGTAGTCGATCTGCGGATAGCGGCCGAAGAGGCGGTCGAGCGCGGGGCCGAGGAACCGCCGCTCCATCTCCGAGCCGGGGTGGGGACGCTCCAGCGTCAGCGCGGTGTGGATCGACAGCCGGATGTCGCGGTCGCCCGCAGCGAGGCGGGTGAGCGCGTTCAGCAATGTGACGGGCTTGCCGAGGCCGAGCGGCACGGCAAGCCGGATTCTCTGGCCCGACCCGGTCGACGATGGCCCGCGCCGCCGTGTCTGCGTCGGCGAACGCCTTAAGATCAGGCAAGATCCGACCAGCCGGGGTCCGGTGCGAAGCGGGGACCGTGGCGTTCCGCCAGCGTCTCGAGCCGCGTGCGGATGGTGGCCGGTCCGCGGGTGTGGGCGTAGCGCATCGGGCCGCCGCGGAACGGGGCGAAGCCGGTGGCGAAGATCATCGCGCCGTCGATCTCGTCCTCGCTCCGCGCGACGTCGCGGCGCAGACACTCAACGCAGGCGTCGAGCATCGGCAGGATCAGGCGGTCGGTGAGGTCGTCGGGCGCCTCGCCCTTGACCTCTGGCTCGGGCGCGCCATCCGGCCAATCATAGAAGCCTTGCCCGGCCTTCTTGCCGGTATGGCCGTCGTCCACCATACGGCGCAAGCGGTCGGGAATGTCGGGCATCGGTTTCTCGAGGTCCGACGTGAGGCTCTCGGCGACGTCGAGGCAGATGTCGAGGCCGACCTGGTCGGCGAGTGTCACCGGCCCCATCGGCATCCCGAAATCGAGCGCGGCGCGGTCCACCGTCTCCTTGTCGACGCCCTCCTCCAGCAGCACGAGCGCCTCCATCAGGTACGGCATCAGCGCTCGGTTTACGAGGAAGCCAGGATAGTCGCGCACGGGCGCCGGTAGCCGGCCGATGGCGCCGCAGAAGGCCGCAAGGCGCGTTCCGGTCGCCTCCGAGGTGCCGTCATGGCGGACGACCTCCACGAGCTGCATCTTCGAGACCGGGTTGAAGAAGTGCAGGCCCGCGAACCGCGCGGGGTCGGGCGCGGCGTCGCGGAGCGCGGCGAGGCGCAGGCTGGAGGTGTTGGTGGCGAGGATGGCGTCGAGTTTCATGCCCGTGAGGCCGGAGTAGATCTTTTCCTTGAGCTGGGGCTTTTCCGGCACCGCCTCGATGATGAGGTCGGCGCGGGCTATGCCGTAGCCGTTGACGTCGGGGATCATGCGGTCGAGCGCGTCGCGCGTCTCGATCGAGCTGAGGTGGCTGTCCTTGCAGACACGGGCGGCGTCACGGACCGCGCGGCCGAGCGATCCAAGGTCGATGTCGCCGAGCGTCACGGTCTTGTCGCGGATCGCCGACCAAGCCGCTATCTCGGCCCCCATCGCGCCGGCGCCGATGACGTGGACGTGCGCGATGCCGTCCTCGCCCCGTGCGTTCGCCTTGAGCTTCTGGCGCAGGAAGAAGACGCGGATCAGGTTCTGAGCAGTCTCGGTGCCGAGCAGGTGCGCAAAGGAAGCGATCTCGGCCGACTGCATCGCCTTGGGGTCGTCGCCGTGTTCCTCCCACAGATCGATCAGGGCGTGCGGAGCCGGGTAGTGCTCGGCCGGCGCCTTCTTCTCCGCCTCGGAGCGCATCCGGCGCGCGGCGAGGCGGCGCGCGGGGCCGAAGCGGAAGGCGCCCGCCTTGAGGCCCTGGCTCGGCGCCTCGATTTCGCCCGCGGCGACGGCGCGGACCGCGGCGGCGACATGGCGCTCCTCCGTCACGGTGCCGACAATGCCGAGGTGCTTGGCCTTGCCGGTGTGGACGGTCTTGCCGGTCAGCATCAGGGGCATCGCCTCGGTCGGGTCGATGAGCGCGGGCAGGCGGAAGGTGCCGCCGAGGCCGGGATGCAGGCCCAACCGGACCTCCGGAAAGCCGAACGCCGCGCCGTCGATGGCGATCCGGTGGTCGCAGGCGAGCGCGAGTTCGAACCCCGCGCCGAGGGCCTGGCCGTGGACGACGGCGATGGTGGGGCAGGGCAGCGCCGCGATCCGGTCGAGCACGTCGTGGCCGCGGCGAAGCATCGCCTCGGCGTCGCCCCCGGCCATGTCGTCAAAGCCGCCGATGTCGGCGCCGGCGGCGAACCCGGCAAGCTTGGCCGAGCGGAAGACGAGCGCCCTTGGCGTGTCCGCCTCGACCCGGTCGAGGAGCGTTGCGAGTTCCGTCAGCACGCCCTCGGAGATCGTGTTGGTGCCGGTGTCGCGCTTGTCGAGGATCAGCCAGCCGATGCCGTCGTCGCCCACGGCGTAGCGCCAGTGGCCCTCGGGGGCGACGTCGCGGGCCGGGCCGAGTTCCAGCCGGGTCTCGCCGAGGTGGCGGAGGACGGGGCCAGTCATGCGGCCTCCAGCAGCATCGCGCCGCCCTGGCCGCCGCCGATGCACTCGGTGGCGATGCCGCGGCCAAGCTCGCGGCGGCGGAGCGCGTTGGCGAGGTGCAGCACGATGCGGTTGCCGCTGGTCCCGACCGGGTGGCCGAGGGCAATGGCGCCGCCGTCGATGTTCAGCCGGTCGCCGGGCAGGTTGCCGAACGCGCCGCCGAGGCCCAGCACCTCGCGACAGAAGTCCGCGTCGCGCCACGAGGCGAGGCAGGCGAGCACCTGCGCGGCGAAGGCCTCGTTGATCTCCCAGAGGTCGACGTCGCCGGCGCCGAGCCCCTGACGGCCGAGCATCGGGCTCACCGCGAGAACGGGCCCGAGGCCCATCACAGCGGGGTCGAGGGCGGCCCACTCGCTGTCGACGATGCGGGCGAGTGGGGTAAGGCCGTGCCGCTCCACCGCCTCTTCAGACGCGAGGATGGTCCACGAGGCGCCGTCGGTGATCTGCGACGAATTTCCGGGGGTCACCTTGCCGTAGGGCCTCTCGAACGCGGGTTTGAGCTTGGCGAGGCCGTCGGCGTCGCTGTCGGGGCGCACGCCGTCGTCATGGTCGTAGGCGGTGCCGTCGCGGTCGAAGACGGGCTCGATCTCGGGGGCGAGCCACCCCTTCCGCTGCGCGTGGGCGAGACGGTGGTGGCTCTCGACGGCATAGGCGTCGGCGGCCTCGCGGCTGATGTCGAAGCGGTGCGCCAGGACCTCGGCGGTCTGGCCCATGTTGAGGTCGGTGATCGGGTCGGTCAGGCCCCGCTCCAGCCCGACCACGGGTCTGAGAAAGCCAGGGCGGAGACCCGAGAAGACTCGCGCCCGCTCCGCCGTGCCTTGGGCGCGGTTGAGGTCGGCAAGCCACTCCACGGCATCCTGGCCGAGGACGAGGGGCGCGTGGCTCAGCGCCTCGGTGCCGCCAGCAAGGATCAGGTCGTGGCTTCCGTGGCGGATGTAGCGGAACGCCGTGTCGATCGATTGCATGCCCGAGCCGCAGTTGATCTGGACGGTGAACGCCACCTGGTCGTCGCCGAGGCCGAGGCGCAAGGCGGCGACGCGGGCAGGGTTCATCTCATCGGAGATCACGTTGACGCAGCCGAGGATCACCAGATCGTAGGCCTCGCGCGGGATCGGCTGGCGCAGCAGCAGGGGGCGGCCGCACTGCACTGCGAGGTCGACGGGCGTGAACGGGCCGGGGCCCCCGCGAACCTTGAGGAACGGGGTCCGGGCGCCGTCGACGAGGTAGACCGGGCGGCTCATTCCGCGGCCTCCTGCGGGCGCTGCGCGGCGGGGTTGCCGGGGTACATCGCCGCGATCTGGTCCGGAGTGAAGTCGTCGACGGCGACGACCCGGCGCACCGCCTCGTCCGCGGCGACCAGGCGTGCGCGCTCGTCGCCGGTGATGACGCCCTCGGCCACCGCCGCCTCCGGCGTCAGACGCTTCCGTCGCAGGCGGGCGGCGATGGGCTCGACGTCGGTTACCTGGCGGAAGGCGTCGTCGAGCAGACGGATGCCGTCGCGCTCGCATCCGCCATAGACGCGGCCAAGGATGCGGTCGCGCGCCGGCGAAGCGTCGTAGAGCAGGTCGCTGCAGGCGGCGACGAGGCGGTCGTCCGGGCCCTGAGCGGCACCGCCCGGCAGGATCGCCACACGCAGGATCGCCGCCATCCAGCGCGACGGTAGGTTGCGGGTCACACGGCCGAGCGCAATGCGGATGCGCCCGAAGGATTCCGCGGCGGCATACTGGAGGAGCGGCAGGTCGGCTTTCTGCCGCCCCTCCGCCTCCCACCGCTTGCAGGCGGCGGAGAGGAAATAGAGCTCTGACAGAACGTCGCCCATGCGGGCGGAGATCATCTCGCGCCGCTTCAGATCGCCGCCGAGGCTCAGGAACAGCGCGTCGGCGGTGAAGGCGAAGGCAGCGGCCCAGCGGGACATCTCGCGGTAGATCGGCGTCGCGGCGCCGGCATTCGGTGCGGGCGCGAGGCGGCTGCCCGACCAGGCGCGCACGACGGCGCGGCCGACGGTCCTGACCGAGTGGCCGACATGGGCCCAGAAGGCACGGTCGAACGCCTCGAGAGACTTTTCGTCGTCCTCGATCTCGAGCGCCTGCATCTCGTCGAGGATATGCGGGTGCGCGCGGATCGAGCCCTGGCCAAAGATGATGAGGTTGCGCGTCATCACGTTCGCGCCCTCGACGGTGATGCCGATCGGGACCGCGCGGTAGAGTGCGGAGAGGTAGTTCATCGGCCCGTCGATCACCGCCTTGCCGGAATGGATGTCCATCGCGTCGTCGACCGCCTGGCGCATCCGGTAGGTGCCGTGCGCCTTCATGATCGCCGAGATCACCGACAGCGACCGCCCCTCGTCCAGCCCGGCGCAGGTCAGCCGGCGCGCGGCGTCGAGCACGTAGGCGTTGGCGGCGAGGCCGCCGAGCAGCTCCTGCACGCCGCCGAACTTGCCGACCGGCAGCCCGAACTGCTGGCGAATGCGAGAATAGGCGCCAGACGTGTGCGCCGAAAGCGCGGAGGCCGCGGCCGACATCGACGGCAGCGAGATCCCGCGCCCGGCGGCCAGCGCGCTCATCAGCATCATCCAACCGCGCCCGGCATAGTCCGGCCCGCCGATGATGTTGTCGAGCGGGACGAAGACGTCGCGTCCGGTCGTCGGGCCGTTCTGGAACATGGTCGCCGACGGGACGTGTCGCCGCCCGGTCTCCACCCCCGGCAGGTTCGTCGGCACGAGGGCGCAGGTAATGCCGAGCTCCTCCCTCTCGCTCAGCAGGTGGTCGGGATCGCGCAGCTTGAAGGCGAGACCCAGCACCGTCGCCACGGGCGCGAGAGTGATGTAGCGCTTGGACCAGTTGAGGCGGATGCCCAGTACTTCCTCGCCCAGGTACTCGCCGCGGCAGATCACGCCGTCGTCGACCATGGCGGAGGCGTCGGATCCCGCCTCCTCGCTGGTCAGGCCGAAGCAGGGGATCTCGCGCCCGTCGGAGAGGCGCGGCAGCCAGTAGTCCTTCTGCGCGTCGGTGCCGAACTGGAGCAGCAGCTCGCCCGGCCCGAGAGAGTTCGGCACCATCACCGTCACCGCCGCCGCGACCGACCGGGTCGAGATGTAGCGGACGATCTCGGAATGGGCGTAGGCCGAGAAGCCCAAGCCGCCCTTGTCCTTAGGGATGATCATGCCGAAGAACTTGTGGCGCTTGAGGAAGTCCCACGTCTCGGACGAGAGGTCGCCCGTCACCTCGTTGATCGACCAGTCGTCGATCATCGCGCAGAGTTTTTCGCAGGGGCCGTCGATGAATGCCCGCTCCTCCTCGCTGAGCCGCGGCTCGGCAATAGCATGCAGGCGCGACCAGTCGGGGTTGCCCGAGAACAATTCGGCCTCCCACCAGACCTCGCCGGCGTTCAGCGCCTCGGCCTCGGTCGCCGAGAGCGCCGGCAGCGCCTTGCGGGCCCAGCGGTGGATCGGGCGGGTGAGGAGATTCTGTCTGAGCGAACTCACGATGTCTGGTCCTGATGGGCCCGCCTGCGTCCGGCGGGCGTGATACGGGTTCAGTTCGGCGCGGTGTGATGGCAGTCGTCGGAGAGGCGCCGTCGGGGCGGTCGAGAATGCGTCGCTGGCGCGCCACATCCTCGTAGCGTCCGTGGACAACGCGCGGAGGGCGGTCAGGTTTCGGGGGTCTGCGCGGCAAACGGCGCGGGGGGCAAGGCTGGCGACGAAGCAGCAGGCGGAACCTCTGCCCGTCGCGGCTCATTGACATGTCGTCCATCATCGAGCTTGCCGGAGGTGGTATGCCAGTCATCGTCATCACAGGAGCCAGCGCGGGAGTGGGCCGCGCGACGGTTCGCCGCTTCTCCGCCCCCGGCGTCCGCATCGGCCTGATCGCGCGGGACCGAGGCCGCCTCGAAGCGGCGGCCGAGGAGGTGCGCGCCGCAGGCGGCGAAGCGCTGGTCCTGCCGCTCGACGTCGCCGACGCCGCGGCGGTGGAGGAGGCCGCCGACCGGGTGGAGCAGGCGCTTGGCCCCATCGACACCTGGATCAACGTCGCGATGGTCACCGTGCTTGCGCCGGTGTCGCAGATGACGGCGGAGGAATACCGCCGGGTGACCGAGGTGACGTATCTCGGCACCGTCCACGGCACGATGGCGGCGCTGCGGCGGATGCAGCGGCGCGACCGGGGGACGATCGTTCAGGTCGCCTCGGCACTCGGCTACCGCTCGATCCCGCTGCAATCGGCGTACTGCGCCGCGAAGGCGGCGGTAATCGGCTTCACCGACTCGCTGCGCTGCGAGCTGATCCATGACAGCTCCGGAATCGAGCTGACGGCGGTCCAGCTGCCGGCGGTCAATACCCCGCAATTCGACTGGGCGCGCAGCAAGATGACACGGCGTCCCCAGCCGGTGCCGCCGATCTTCGAGCCAGAGGTGATCGCCGACGCGATTCACCACGCCGCCCACAACCCGCGGCGCGAATACTGGCTGGGGGCCTCTGCGATCAAGGCGATCGTCGGGGCGAAGCTGGCGCCCGGGCTAACCGACCGGATGATGGCGAACCAGGCATGGGGCGGCCAGATGACCGACGAGCCGGCCGAGGACCGGCCGGACAACCTCTTCGACCCGGTGCCGGGCGACTACGCGGCGCGGGGGCGGTTTAGCGACCGTGCCTCCGCCCGTTCCCCCGCGATCTGGGCGAGCGAGCATCGCGAGGCAGTGGGTCTCGGCCTCCTGTTTGCGGCCGGTGTCGCCGCGGGTATCGCGACGCTGGTGGCGGCGGACACACCGCGCCGAGTAGCGCGTCGATGAACGCGCAGAAGGCGCACTCGTCTCGTGCCATCGCGACGAGGCGCGCCAGGCCACATACGGGGCTCGGGCGGGTCGTCGTCGGCGTCGGCCTGACGGTCGCGGCGGCGGCACTGGTGGGGCGGGCGGCTCGCGCTCCGCGCAACCCGTCGCGGTCCGACGAGGCGCGGCGCCGGGCGCTCGGCCGGGCGCGTGACGGCGCCGCGGTACTGAGCTTCAGCGTTCTCGCGGACAGCGCGCTCGAACATTATCGCGGCGGCTTTCATCACCGTCCGATGTACGCCTCGCCGACCGTCGCCTCGCTGTCGCTTGCTGCCGATGTCGCCGAGCCGCGGCCGCATGCGGGGCTGCCGGCGGTGCATGCAGCAGCGATCGTCACCGGCATGGCCGGGCTCGGCTTCCATCTGCGCAACGTGGCGCGCCGGCCCGGTGGCCTCTGCTGGAACAACCTGTTCTACGCCGCGCCGCTGGGGGCGCCCGGCGCACTGGCGACGGCAGGCCTGATCGGGGCGGTGACGCACGCGATGGGCAATTCGGCGCGGCGGCCGGAGGAGGGGGCCAACCTGGTGCACGGCCGCGAGCTCGCCGCTGTTTCCGCCGTGGCACTCGCAGGCGAGTGTGCCGAGGTCGCGCTGCTGCATTTCCGCGGCGCGTTCCATAATCCGTTCATGTATCTGCCGGTGAGCCTGCCGCCGCTTGCGGCTGCGGGCCTTGCCGCCGAGGCGGTGCGGCCGGACCGCCGGCGGCGCCGGGTGACGCGGGCGCTGCTGCACATGGTCAACGCGCTCGGCTTCGTCGGAACCGCGTTCCACGTGCTCGGCGTGGCGCGGAACATGGGTGGCTGGCGGAACTGGCACCAGACGGCGCTGCAGGGGCCGCCGACACCCGCGCCGATCGCCTTCACCGGCCTCGGGCAGAGCGGGCTTGCCGCGCTCGACCTTCTCGATCTGCATGAGGGACGGACATGACCGGACAATTCCGCACGCCCTACCCCGACTGGGATGTCCTGAAGAAGTGGGACACCCCCTCCTACAACGACCAGACTCGGGAGGTGCTGCGGCAACGGCTGGACCCACCGTCGCGCCGGGCGCTGTCGGGGCCGGAGTATGCGACGCTTCAGGCGCTCTGCGACCGGGTGATCCCGCAGGAAGGGGAGCCGCGGGCGGAGATCGCGCCCTGGATCGACGCCGCCATCGATGAGGGCCGGCCGACGGGCACGCGCTACGACGGCATGCCCGACAACCCCACCGCCTGGCGTCGCGGACTTGCCGCACTCGACGCCGAGGCGCGCACGCGGCACGGGAGGGGATTCGCTGACCTCGACGGCGGGGCGCAGGACGCGGTGCTGAAGGCCGTCGACGGCGGCGAAACGCATCAGGAGGCTTGGCATGGGCTGATCCCGCAGAAGTTCCTGCGCCATACCGCACTGAAGCAGATCGTCGAGGTCTACTACGCCCACCCCAAGGGCCAGAGTGAGATCGGCTATGGCGGGCCCGCCTCGCCGCGAGGGTATCTGCGCCTCGGTGCCGACCGTCTCGACGAGTGGGAAGCGCCGGAGGGGGAGTGGCCGCGATGAGCCGTCCGATAGGAGCTGTCTCGCACGGGGCCGAGGACGCGCCACGCGCCGGAGCGGGCCGCGCGCCGGACGTCTTCAGCCGCGACGGCTGGGTGCCCATGCGCGAGTACCCGGAGGATCAGGCCGTGGACTTCGCCATCGTCGGCGCGGGCTGCGGCGGCTCGGTGCTGGCGGCGAAGCTCGCCGAGGCCGGCCACAGCGTGGTCCTGTTCGACGCGGGGCCGTTCTGGCGGCCGCTTGCCGACTTCGCCAGCGACGAGCGCGAGCAGGACAAGCTCTATTGGCTGGACGAGCGGATCTCGGGCGGCGACGACGCGATCGAGTGCGGCGCGAACAATTCCGGGCAGGCGGTTGGCGGCTCGACGACGCACTTCCAGATGGTTTCGCTGCGGTTCCGGCCGGACTGGTTCAAGGCGCGCTCGCGGCTCGGCTACGGCGCCGACTGGCCGGTCGATCCGGACGAGATGTGGGACTACTACGCCGAGATCGAGCGAGCGCTGACCATCTCCGGGCCGATCCGCTATCCGTGGGGCCCGCCGCGCGGGCGCTACCCCTACCGCGCGCACGAGATCAACGCGGCGGGCGAGATCCTGATCCGCGGCGCCGAGGCGCTCGGCGTCGCGTGGGCGCCGACGCCGCTCTGCACCGTATCCGCGCCGAAGGGCAAGAGCCCGCCCTGCGTCTATCGCGGCATGTGCAAGATCGGCTGCTCGACCAACGCCAAGCAGTCGATGCTTATCACCTACGTGCCGCGAGCGATCGCCGCGGGGGCCGAGGTGCGCGACCTTGCCATGGTCGGACGGGTGACGACCGATGCGGCCCGACGGCCCGACGGTGTCTCCTATCACCGCGGGGGCGAGTGGCTGCACCAGCGCGCGCGGCACGTCGTCGTGGCGGGCTACTCGATCGAGACGCCGCGCCTCCTGCTCGCATCGGCGACGGCGGAGCATCCGGACGGGCTCGGCAACGATCACGACCAGGTGGGGCGCTACCTGATGGTGCACGCCAACGACGCCGTCTGGGGGGAGTTCGACGAGGAGATCCGCTGGTACAAGGGTCCGCCGTCGATGGCTTGCTGCGAGCACTGGAACTACGCCGACGACGATCCCTCCAAGGACTTCGACGGCGGCTATTCGTTCATGAGCCAGGGGCCGCTGCCAGCGGACTTCGCGAGCTCGATGGCGACAAATTCCGGTGTCTTCGGCAACGAGTTGCGCGAGCGAATGGCGAAGTACAACCGCATGGCGGGTCTGAAGATCGTCGGCGAGACAATGCCCCAGGCGGACAACCGCGTGACGCTCGCGGACGACGCTGACGAACTGCGCCTGAGGCGCGCGCGCGTCGAATTCTCCTACTGCGAGAACGACAAGCGGCTGAAGAAGCACTCCGTTCGCTTCATGGGCCGGATGCTGCAGGCGGCGGGCGGTCACGACCTGTTCGAGACCGAAAGCACGGCGCACCTGATGGGCGGCTGCCGGATGGGCTTCTCGCCCGAGACGTCCGTCACCGACGGCCACGGGAGGGTCTGGGGCTTCGACAACCTCTGGATCTGCGACGGCTCGCTGATGCCGACGGGCGGCGGCGTGAACCCGGCGATGACGATCCTCGCCAACGCGGCGCGGATCGGAGACCGGATCGTCGAGATGGGCCGAAGGGGCGCACTTTGACCGCATCGGGCATCATGCCGAGCCGCGCGCCGTACCTGCCGATCGCGGAGTACGGGTTGATCGGCGACACGCTGACCGCGGCGCTGGTGTCGCGGGACGGCTCGCTCGACTGGCTCTGCCTGCCGGACGTCGACGACCCCTCGATCTTCGGCGCGCTTCTCGATTCCGAGCGGGGAGGGCGGTTCTACGTCGGCCCGGCGGAGCCGGCGGAGAGCCGGCGCGCCTATCTCGGCGACAGCGCCGTGCTGAGGACCCGGCACGAGACCGCGGAGGGAACGCTCGAGGTCACCGACCTGATGCCGATGGCGCTGCGCGGGGCGGATGCGCTGCGTCCCTCGCGACGCGTGCTGCGCATGGTCGAGGCGGTCGAGGGCGCGCCGCGGGTCGCCGTCAGCCTGTCTCCGCGTCCGGACTACGGCAGCAGGATCGAGGCGCTGAAGCAGGTGGGCCGCACCGCCTGGACGCTGGCGGACGGGCGCGACCACCTGCTGATCCAGTCCTCGGTACCGCTCGAGCAGACCGCGCGCGGGACGCTCGAAGGGACTGCGCAGGTCGAGGAGGGGGCGGGACACCGGATCATGCTGTCCTTCACCCGGAACGGGCCCGGGATCATCCCTGCGAGCGACGCCGCGGCGTGTCGCGAAGAGCTTGGCGCGACGCTCGGCTGGTGGCGCGAGATGGCGGCGCGGATTTCCTACGCGGGGCCGTTCCGCGATGCGGTGGTGCGCAGCATGATCACGCTGCGGCTTCTGACGTTCAGCCAGTCGGGCGCGGTACTGGCGGCGCCCACGACCTCGCTTCCCGAAGCGATCGGGGCGGGGCGGAACTACGACTACCGCTTCTGCTGGCTGCGCGATGCGTCGTTCATCCTCAACGCATTCGCGTCGCTGGGGCAGATCGAGGAGGCGGGCGCCTTCTTCCGTTGGCTGATGCACGCCACGCAGTTGACCGCGCCACGGCTGCAGACCTTCTACAGCGTCTACGGCCGCACCGATGCCGGCATGCGGCAGGTCCAGACGCTGGAGGGCTATCGCGGTTCGGCGCCGGTGCTGGTGGGCAATGCGGCGCAGACGCAGTTGCAGCTCGACGCCTATGGCTCGGTGATGACCGCGGCGGCGGCCTATTGCCACCACGGCGGCCGGCTCGGGGCGAGCGAGCAGCGGCGGTTGCGGCGCATGGCGGACGTGGTGATCGACGCCTGGTCGCTGCCGGACGACGGGCTGTGGGAGATGCCGGGGCCGCGTGTGCACAACACCTACTCCAAGATGATGTGCTGGGCGGCGCTCGAGGCTTTCGTAACGCTGTGCCGGGAGGGCCACGTCGCGGCCAAGACCGCGTCCTACGAGAAGGAGCGCGACCGCATCCGCGAGAGCGTCCTCGAGCGCGGCTGGAGCGAGAGCCGGCAAGCCTTCACCGGCGCCTACGGGCGCGACTGGCTCGATGCGTCGCTGACGC
The DNA here is from genome assembly GCA_963749675.1 of uncultured Alphaproteobacteria bacterium. Lineage (GTDB taxonomy): Bacteria > Pseudomonadota > Alphaproteobacteria > Rhodobacterales > Rhodobacteraceae > Roseitranquillus. Next base: position 109,752 of record CAVVNT010000013.1, on the reverse strand, counting down.
TGATGCCGCGCTTCGGCATCGTCGCTGCGGACGACCCGCGCATGGTCGCGACCTTCGAGCGGCTGGACGCCGAGCTCGGCCACGGTGCGCAGATGCGCCGCTATGCCCACGGTGTCGACGGCATGGGATCGACCGAGGGGACGTTCACCGCGTGCGGTTTCTGGGCCGCCGACTGCCTCGCCCGACGCGGCGATCTCGAGGCGGCCGAGGCGCGGATTGCCGAGCTTTTCGGCCTAGCGAACGACCTCGGCCTGATGGCCGAGGAGCTGGACCCGGCGACCGGCGCGCAACTTGGAAACTTTCCTCAGGGCTTCTCCCACGCTGGCCTCATCGGCGCGGTCATGGCGCTCGATCAGGCGCGCCGGCAGCACGCGGACGCGGCATGAGCGGCCTCGACCTCTTCACCGAACACTGGCTGTCCTGGGCCGTCTGGGGTCTGATCGCCAGCGCCGGGATGGCGACTTTGCTGGAGGGCGCGCAGCTCGGAGGTCTGTCGCGAATGAGCCTGCCGTTCCTGTTCGGCGCGTTCGCTGTGGAGGACCGGCGGCGGGCGATCATCGTGGGCTACTTCCTCTACCTCGCCGGCGGTTGGGTGTTCGCGCTGCTCTACGCATTGATACTGGGCGAATTCGCGCCCGCGGGACTCTGGACGTTCGCTGGTATCGGCCTGCTCCTCGGCCTTGCGCACGGGGCGTTCCTGATCGCGGTGTTCCTGCCGCTCCTCCCGCTCGTCCATCCGCGGCTGGCAAGCGGCTATGATGGGCCTGACGCGCTGGCGCGGATTGAGCCGCCGGGCGCATTCGGCCTCAACTACGGCCGCGCAACACCGGCGGTGACGGTGGCGGCGCAGACGCTATTCGGGCTGATCATGGGGCTCGGCTACGGCGTGGCCCTGTCCGGGGGGGCCGGATGAGCCGCGTCGCGCTCGCGCTCGCGCTTTCCGCGTTGATGATCGCCGCCGGGTGCGGGGGGCCGCACATCACGTTCCTCGACCCGCAGGGGCCGGTGGCGGCGCAGCAGCGGACGCACTTCTTCATCATCCTGGGCCTGATGATGATCGTGGTGGTGCCGGTGCTGGTGCTGACACCGTGGCTCGCCTGGCGCTATCGCTATGGCAAGCACCACGACTACGAACCGCGCTGGGGTTTCGCCTGGGGCTGGGAAGTGCCGCTGTGGGGGGTGCCCGCGGTGATAGCGGCGGTCCTGGCGGTGTTCCTGTGGCGCAATACGACAGAACTCGACCCGTATGAGCCGCTGCCGCTGCCGGGCGAGCCGCTGCGAGTGCAGGCCATCGGCTTCGACTGGAAATGGCTCTTCGTCTATCCCGAGCTCGGCATCGCGACGGTTGACGAGCTGGCGTTTCCCGCGGATCGGCAGCTAGCGCTCGATCTGACGTCCGAGACGGTGATGCAGGCGTTCTTCATCCCCGCCCTCGGCGGCCAGATCTACGCGATGGGGGGGATGACCACCCACCTCCACCTCGCCGCCGACGCGCCGGGCCGTTTTCGCGGCCGCAATACGCAATACAACGGCGAGGGCTTTCCCGAGCAGCGTTTCGAGGCGGTGGCGATGTCGGAGGCGGAGTTCCGCGACTGGGTGGCGGAGGCACGCGAGGCGGGTCCGACCCTCGACGAGAACGCGCTGGCGATTCTCGCCCGCCGGAACACCGCGCGCGAGGCGGCCGGCGCACTGGGTCAGACGCTGCCGCTGCGGTTCTCCGAGGTCCCCGACGGGCTCTTCGACCGCGCTACCGGGCGAAGCGAGGGTCTGCAATGACCTTCGCCGATTTTCTTGACGCCGCATTGGGCCGGCTTTGGTGGGACGCACTGCCGTTCTGGGAGATCATCAAGCATCCCGACAACTCAAAGCGCGTGCTGAACGGCGCCATAGCGACCGGGGCAGCCGGGTTTGTCGTCTTCGGTGCCCTGGCCGTTGCCTGGTTTCTGACGCGGCGCCGGTGGTGGCGGCCGTTCTGGTCGGACTGGCTGACCAGCGTCGACCACAAGAAGATCGGCATCATGTACGTCGCGCTCGCGCTCGTGATGCTGGCGCGCGGGATCGTCGAGGCGTTCTTCATGCGCGCCCACCAGGCCAGCGCCCTTGGTGGAGGGTTCCTGACGCCCCAGCATTTCGGCGAATTCTTCACCACCCACGGCACGATCATGATCTTCTTCATGGCGATGCCGTTCCTGACAGGAACTCATCAACTACGTGATGCCGCTTCAGATCGGGGCGCGGGACGTCTCGTTTCCGGTGCTGAACTCCGTCAGCCTCGGCCTGACGGCGGCGGGGGCGGCACTGGTAATGGTGTCGCTCGTCGTGATGCCGTTCTCGACCGGGGGATGGAGCGGCTATCCGCCCTTCACCGAGCGCAGCTTCAACCCCGGCGCGGGACCGGACTACTGGATCTGGGCGGTGACGCTGTCATCGCTCGGCTCGACGATGACGGGCATCAACTTCGCCGTGACGATCTACAAGGAGCGGGCGGAGGGCATGCACTTCTTCCGGATGCCTCTGTTCTGCTGGACGGCGCTCTGCACGTCGATCCTAATGATCTTCGCGATGCCTCCGCTGACCGTGGCGACCGCCCTGCTGGCGCTCGACCGCTACGCCGACTTCCACTTCTTCACCAACGACCTCGGCGGCAACATGATGAACTACGCCAACCTCTTCTGGCTGTTCGGCCATCCCGAGGTCTACATCCTGATCCTGCCGGCGTTCGGCATCTACTCCGAGGTCTTTGCGACGTTCTCGGGCAAGACGCTCTACGGCTACCGCTCGCTCGTGGCGGCGACGATGTGCATCGCGGTGCTCTCCTTTACCGTCTGGGTGCATCACTTCTTCACCATGGGGCAGTCGGCGGAGCTCAACGCCGTTTTCGGCATCGCGACGATGCTGATCGGGATCCCGACGGGAGTGAAGGTCTTCGACTGGATGCTTACGATGTACCGCGGGCAGGTGCGGCTGACGGTGCCGATGATCTATGCGCTCGGCTTCATCATGCTGTTCGTGATCGGCGGCACCACGGGGATCCTGCTGGCGAATCCCAGCGTCGACTTCCAGGTGCACAACACGCTGTTTCTGGTGGCGCATTTCCACAACATGCTGATCCCGGGCACGCTCTTCGGGATGCTGGCGGGCTACACGATGTGGTTTCCCAAGGCCTTCGGCTTCCGCCTCGACGAGACCTGGGGGCGGCGGGCGGCGATCGGCTGGATCGTGGGCTTCATCCTCGCCTTCTTTCCGCTCTACGGGCTTGGACTTCTGGGGATGCCGCGGCGGGCGCACGCGTTCGTGGAGCCGGAGTACGTGCCGTTCACGCTGGTCGCGCTGGCGGGCGCCCTGCTGGTGCTCGCGGCGTTCACCTGCCTCGTCGTGCAGCTCTGGGTCAGCGTCGGGCGTCGGCGCGAGCTGCGGGTCGCAATCGGCGATCCGTGGGACGGGCGCACGCTGGAATGGGCCACCCCGGCGCCACCGCCGGAGTACAACTTTCCCGTGATACCTGCCGTCACGAGCCAGGACGCCTTCACGCACGAAAAGGTCAACGGCGTCGCCTATCAGGAGCCCGAGTGCTGGGCTGATGTCGAGATGCCGAAGAATTCCACGCTCGGGCCGGTCCTCGGCATCGCGGGCTTCTTCTGCGCCTTCGGGCTTGTCTGGTACATGTGGTGGCTGGTCATCGCCTCGTCGCTCGCCGCGCTGGTCGCGATCATCGGGCGGAGCTTCGTGCGCGACACGACCGAGACGATTCCGGCAGAGGAGGTGCGCGAAGAATACCTCGCCTGGATCGAGGCGGCGCGGGCGGCGCCAAGGGCCACGCGGGCGCGGGAGACGAGCCACCTCAACTTCGGGCGTGCGGTACCGCTCGCCAGCGAGGGAGCATGACCCGGCACCCCGGTCTCAACCTCGACGCCAGCCACGCGCCCGCCCACGACGATGCCGAGGTGCTGGTATTCGGTTTCTGGGTCTTCATGATGAGCGACGCCGTGATCTTCGGCCTGCTCTTCGCGACCTACGTCTCGATGGTCGGGGCGACGGCGGGCGGTCCCGGCCCGTCCGACCTCTTCGAGCTGCGCGCCGTCTTCGTCGAGACAATGGTGCTGCTGACCTCGAGTCTGACGATGGGGATGGCGTCGCTGTCGATGAAGCACGACCGGGACGACGCGCGCCTGCTGGCCTGGCTGGGCCTGACGCTGGCGCTCGGCATCGTGTTCCTCGTCTACGAGTTGCACGATTTCGTCTCGATGCTGGACAAGGGCGGCGCGCCCAGCCGCTCGGGCTGGCTGTCGTCGTTCTGGGCGCTGGTCCCGCTGCACGGGCTGCACGTCGCGACCGCGTCGCTGTGGCTGATCGTGATCTCGGTGCAGATCGTGATCTTCGGACAGGACCCGGTGGTCAAGACGTCGGTGCTGCGGCTCGGCATCCTGTGGCACTTCCTCGACATCGTCTGGATCGGGATCTTCTCCATCGTCTATCTCGGGGGGCTCGCATGATCGACAAGGTGCGCGAAGACGAAACCGGCTCGCGGCCGGAGGACGTGGCGGCGGAGCGCGGATCATATATCAAAGGGTTCGTCGCGGCTCTGGCGCTGACCGCGGCGCCATTCGCGCTCGTCGCGTGGGACCTTGCCGGGCGGACGACCGTCCTGGCGGTCATCGGCGGGGCCGCCTTGCTGCAGGTCGCCGCGCACTTCCGATGGTTCCTGCATATCCGCTTGCACGGCCAGTCGCGCGACGACCTGCAGCTCATCCTGTTCACCACGCTGATCCTCATCCTGATGGCAGGCGGCACCATCTGGATCCTTGCCAACCTCGCAGCTCGGATGCACTGACGGACGCCGTGTCCGGTAGACCTCAAGCTTGAACCGGGCGACAAGCTGTGTCTGCGCGCCAAAACTCCGTTGAGGAGCGCCTCGATTGTGACCAAGGCGGCGGAGGCGGAGGTAGGTGGGGTCGAGCCGGCGGTGGTCGGGCATGACGGGCATCCTCCGCCGTTCGCGCGCTGTCATTGACGCCGCTGCGATTGTGGAGAGAATTCCCGTCGCGGCAGAGACTGGCGCGACGCCTCCGGGACGAAGCCTCGTCGCCGGCATGGAGTGAGCGGGGCCGAGGGGGGGACCATGCTGAGCAAGATACTCGTTCCGGTGCGCGGCGACGGCATGGTCGCGACGGTCATCGGTCACGCGGCGGCGCTGGCGCGGCGTCATGGGGCGCACGTCGTCGTCGCCCATTGCCGTGCCCAGCCGCAGGACATGCTGCCTTACGGTGTGCCGATGCCCGCGTTCGCGCGCGACACGATCCTGAAGCAGGCGCACGAACTGGCGGACCAGCAGGAGGACCACCTGCGCCGCGTCCTGCACCGCCTTGCGGGCGAGTTCGGGCTGAAGGAGGCCGAGCCGTCGCCCGGCAATGCCGCGAGCTTCGAGTTCGTGGAGGAGAAGGGACGGATGGCGGACGTGGTCAAGCATCATGGCAGACTCGCCGACCTGATCGTGGTGGCCAAACCCGACCGGGACCGCAACCTCGGCATCAACTCGCTGAAGTCGGGTCTGTTCTCGACGGGGCGGCCGGTGCTGATGTGCCCTGCGCAGGGCGAGGCGGCGACGGATCTGGGCGCGCGCATCGCGATCGGCTGGAACGGTTCGACAGAGGCGGCCCGGGCCGTTGCATTGACGCTCGACCTTGTCGCGGCCGCCGACGAGGTCACGATCCTGACGGGCGGAAAGGGGGAGCCGCACGGCGCCACTGCGGAAGAACTTGTCGACTACTACCGCATGCGCGGCGTCGAGGCGCAGATCAGGCGTTTCGAGGCTCGCAACGCGGGCGCGGCGCTGCTGCAGCAGACGGCGGAGGCAGGCGCGAACCTGCTGGTGATGGGAGCCTACGGCCACAGCCATGAGCGTGAGACGCTGTTCGGCGGCAACACCCAGACAATCGTGGACACGGCGGAAATGCCTGTCGTGCTGGTCCATTAAGCAAGATCGTGACGACCGCGGAATATTTGTTGAAACTTTGTTAGCGCAATATAATTTCCCTCACGGCCTGTCGGATGTATCCACGGGCGCATGGTTGAGGAGGACCAGATGACGATAGTGAGACGTTCGTTCTTGGGAATGGCCTGCGCGGCAACGCTTCTGACCGCGCCCATCGAGGTATACGCGCAGGAATGGGAGCCCACGCGGCCCATCGATTTCGTCATCATGGCCGGGCCCGGCGGCGGCGCCGACCAGATCGCGCGCTTCCTGCAATCGGTGGCAGAGAAGAACGACCTGACGACCAGGCCCCTGGTGCCGAACAACAAGGGCGGCGGCTCGGGCGCAGAGGCATTGTTGCACGTCGCGAACGCCAACGACCCCGACCACACCATCCTGGTCACGCTGAACTCGTTTTTCACCACGCCCCTCAGGCAGGAGAACCTGGGCATCGACATCATGGACTTCACCCCCATCGCGATGATGGGCGTCGATCCCTTCGTGCTCTGGGTTCACAAGGACCAAGGCATCTCGACATTCGAGGAGTTCGTCGAGGAGGTTGAGGCGGCCGACGGCGAGTGGGTCATGGGCGGCACCGGCAAGGGGCAGGAGGACTCGATCGTCATCGCGTATCTCTCGGGCGCCTATGGCTTGCCGATCAAGTACATCCCTTATGACGGCGGCGGCGCTGTCGCCAAGGATCTCGCCGGCAAGCAGATCATGGCGAGCGTGAACAACCCGGCCGAGGCCAAGGGCTTCTACGAGTTGGGCGACTTCATACCGCTGCTGGCCTTCTCGGACGAGCGCATGCCGGCCTATCCGGACGTGCCGACGCTGAAGGAGAAGGGCTACGACTTCTCGTACTACAATCAGCGCGCCGTGGTCGGCGCACCGGGGATGTCCGAGGCGGCGGCGGAATACTACCGCGACCTCTTCACCACGATCTACGAAGGCGACGAGTGGCAGGGCTACCTGCAGTCCGAGAGCCTCTCGCCGCTCTGGATGAACGCCGACGAGCAGAAAGCATACTGGTCGCGGCAGATCGAGAACCACAAGGACCTGCTCGCCCAACTCGACGGGTAAGGCTGAGCACGGGGACGAGGGCCGAATGCGCTACGGCGAGATCGCGACGGCGGGGGCTCTTGCTCTCTTCTCCATCTACCTGATGTGGAAGAGCGCCGAGCTTCCCATCGGCTACGTCTCACGAGAAGGGCCCGGCGGCGGCGCCTGGCCCTTCTGGCTGAGTGCGATCATGCTGCTCTGCTGCATCTCGATCGCGGTGAACTGGTGGCGCGGGACGAGCCCGCCGTCTCAGTCCGAAGAGCCGTTTCTAGACCGCTACGGCTGGCAGATGGTGGCCCTGGTCGGTGGCGGGATCGTCGTCTTCGTGGGCCTCATCAACGTCATCTCGCTCTACGGGGCGATCGCTGTCTTCCTGCTCTACTACATGCGCTACCTCGGCCGTCACCGCTGGGCGCTCTGCCTGACCGTCTCGCTGGCAACGCCGATCCTGTTCTTCTTCTTCTTCGAGGGCGCGATGCAGATCACGATGCCGAAGGGGATGTCCTTCACCGATCCCGTCTTCGACGTGCTGTACGAGATCATCTACTGAGCCCCCTGAGGATTCGCTTCTGACATGGAAGTTCTGGGCCTTCTCGCCGACGGGATGCTGCTGTCGCTGCAGCCGCTGAACCTTTTCCTGATCTTCGTCGGTGTCGCCGTCGGTCTCTTCATTGGCGCGATGCCGGGACTTGGGTCGGTGAACGGCGTCGCAATCCTCCTGCCGGTGACGTTCCTGGTGCCGCCGGGCTCGGCCATCATCTTCCTCGCGGCGATCTACTACGGCGCAATGTACGGCGGCGCGATCTCGTCCGTGACGCTGGGCATTCCCGGCGCGTCGACGGCGGTGGCCACCACCTTCGACGGACGGCCGCTGGCGCTGCAGGGCAGGGCGAGCCTTGCGCTCGTGACGGCAGCGCTGGCGTCTTTTGTCGGCGGGACTGTTGCGAACATCCTCTTCACGCTCTTCGCGCCGATCCTGGCGACCGCCGCACTATCGTTCGGACCGCCGGAGATCTTCGCGCTGATGCTGCTGGCCTTCGCGACCTTCGTCGGCCTCGGGGGCGACGACATCGCGAAGACGGTGCTGTCGATCTGCCTCGGGCTGGTCCTCGGCGCCGTGGGGTTCGACCAGATATCCGGCGCGCCGCGGCTGGTGCTCTTCGACATCTCGGGCTTTCTGCGCGGCATCGGGTTCCTGGTCCTGGCGATCGGCGTCTACGGCATCGGCGAGATGCTCTGGACCATCGAGCAGACCCGGGGCGAGGTCACGACGACGACGCCGAAGATGACCGTCCGCGGGGTGATCTCCGACACCAAGGAGGCGGTCGCGCGCGGCTGGAAGGGCACCGGCATCGGCTCGTTCCTGGGCTTCTTCGTGGGCGTGTTGCCCGCGGCAGGGGCGACGCCGGGGTCATTGATGTCGTACGGCGTGGCCAAGATGGTGGCGCGCCGGCCGGAGGAGTTCGGCCGGGGCCATCCGGGTGGTGTTGCGGCGCCCGAGGCCGCCAACAACGCCGCCTCCACCGGAGCGATGCTGCCGATGCTGACGCTCGGCATTCCCGGCTCGCCCACCACGGCGATCCTGCTCGGCGGCATGGTGATCTGGGGCCTCGTCCCCGGGCCACGCCTCTTCATTGACCAGCAGGAGTTCGTCTGGGGCCTGATCGGCTCGTTCTACATCTCGAACGTCGCTGCGTTGCTCATCAACCTGGCCTTCATCCCGCTGTTCATCTGGATGCTGCGGATGCCGTTCACGATCCTGGCGCCGATGATCTTCGTCTTGTCGATCGCGGGGGGCTACGCGGCAACGCGGAGCATGCACGACGTCTGGCTCATGGTGATCTTCGGGCTTGGCGCGTTCGTGCTGCGAAAATTCGAGTATCCATTGGCGCCCGCAGTGCTCGCCATCGTGCTCGGGCCGATCGCCGAGCCGACGCTGCGGCAGTCGTTGCTTCTGTCGTCGGGTGACCCATCGATCTTCTTCACGCGCCCCATTGCCGGGCCGATCACCGTCGTCGCGCTGATCCTCATCTTCCTGCCGGCTCTCAAGCTCCTGCGCCGCCGCCGATCGAAGGCGCCGGCGGAGTAGGGTTGACGAGATGCGAGAGGAGCCGCTGGCGCGAACGCAAGATCCGATGGCGGCGGAGCGGCCGTTGCAAACAGGGCGGCTACCGGCCGCGTAGACATTGTGGGCGAAGCCAAAGCGCCACTCGGTCCTGATTACTCGTCCCGAATCCTGCGCGCAGTTGAGGTGCCGTGGCCGATTCGGGCGGGTTACGGGAAGCGCATGACGGGCCCCTGTGCGGGCGTGGTCAAGTATGACATCCTCACGGCACTCGGGCTGCACGGGGTTCCATCGGCGCAGGCGTCGATGCTGCGGCTCATCACGGCCATCATGGCGCGCTGCAACTGGCGCAGCGAAGAAATGACGGTGGGCCAGCGTGATCTCGCGCGGCTCTGGGGGGTGGCCGAACGGACCGCCAAGCGCGAGGTGTAGCGTCTTACTGAGGCGCGGCTGCTTCCTGTCAGGCGGCCGTGCGTGCGGGGCAGGGTGCCGAGCTACCGCCTGAACCTCTCGAAGGTTTCACGACGCTCGCATCCTCTGTGGCACCATGTCGGGCCGGACTTCGCTGAGCGCATGGCGGCGCTGGAGCAGTCGAGGTCAAAGTCCTGCGGGTGGACTTCCGCCGAGGATCGCGCAGCGGACCCAGCCGGGTCGGGGCAGGGGGGGGCAACTTGGCGCGCTGTTCGGGCGCGCCTGCGAGCCGCCGACCCGGCCGCCTTCGCCAACTGGTACGCTTTCCTACGTCGGCCATGGCGGCGGCAAGAATCGCCTGCGAGCTTCGACACCTTTCGTCGGGCGCTATGTCGCGACGCACCTGATGCGCCCGCTGATCTCAGCGGTGGAGGCGGAGTTCGGCCCCTTCAACCGCCTGCGAATCGAAAGCCGTCGACACATGATATCATCCGAGGAAGACCGCTTGCAGGCCGGCGGCGTTGGTATTGAGGGCCGCTGTTCTTCTGATGCAGGCAGGGGTGCGAGGTCGGCGAGCGCAGCCTTCAAAGGCTCTCATCTGTCAGACGCCGCGGGAGCGGAGGCAGCGCTCGTGCGGCACGAAGCGGCGAAGGAGATCGATCGCTGGATGTGGCGACGCAGCTCGACACGAGCTGCGCCATGGATGCGAAGATGTCGACGAGCCACCTTGTCGCCATTGCGGGCTGGTGGTGTCGATCGGATCGCCCAGCGAGCGGAAGTGCGCGCCCTTGGCCTCGAGCCCCTCGAGCCCCTCGAGCAGGTGGCTCAGCGAGCGCGCGAGGCGGTCGATCCTGACCACCACCAGCACGTCGTCGGGCCCGAGCCGGCGCAGGAGCCGCCCGAGAACGGGCCGGCTGGGGCCGGCGCCCGACGCGTGCTCCTCGTGAACCTGGGCGCATCTTGCGGCCCGCAACTCCTCGGTCAGCGAGCGCTGTCGCGTCGCGGCGAGATGCGGTGGCCCGTCGCGGACGACCTGTAGACGGCGTCTTCCACCTCGAGGTTTGCGAGGTAAGCCCTGCCGTCGTTCTCCAGCGGTGTGGCGTGGAGCAGATGCGCCACGACATGCTCTTGCAGCGCGAAGACGGAGTCGCCGGCGAAGCCGCGCTTTTCCCAGCCGTAGGCATGCGGCCGCTCCTCGTTCGAGCCGAAGTCGCGGCGGAATAGGCGTCCGTCGCCGTCAAGCCGCAGGCTGGCCGCCGACCCCTCGATCAGCAGCTCGCCCATCGTGAGACGGCGATTCTCGGCGATGTGGTCGGAAAGGCGGTTGCCGTCGAAGAGGGATCTGACGCCGCCTGCGTGCGTCATCAGGAACACACCCGCATCCTCGCCAGCGATGACCGGGTTGAGACGTCTCAACTCTGCGTAGACGGCCTCAGCGTCGCCGCAGAGGAAGCGGAAGGTGTCGATGAAGTGGATGCCGGTCTCGTGGATCAGGAACCGCTCCATGCCCTGGAAGTAGGGTTGCCGGTCTAGATACGCGTGGGGACCTTGACCGTCGCCAGGGCGCAGCCGGAAGGCGACCGAATAGAGCTCGCCCAGGGCGCCCTCGTCGAGCAGGCGCCGGATTTCGCGAAACCAGGGCTGGAAGCGAAAGTTCTCGTGGATCGTCAGGGTGATCCCCGCGGCCTCAGCGATGGCCACCGTCTCGCGCGCCTCGGCCATTGAGCGGGTGAAGGCCTTCTGGCAAATGACATCTATGCCGAGTCCCGCAGCGAGCGCCACAAGGTCGCGGTGGGTCGCCGGCGGCGTGGCGATGTCGACGAGATCGGGACGCTCGCGCGCCAGCATCTCTTCGGGGTCGTCATAGACGGTGGGGACACCGACCTCCTTTGCCGCGGCTCCGGCCTTGTCGCGGTCGATGTCGCAGATCGCGGCGAGCGTCGCCTGCGGTGCCCGGCTCCAGGCGTCGTGATGAAACCGGGCGAAGTAGCCTGCCCCGATCGTTACGACCTTCAGCGTCGATTGCGCCATCAGCTTTCGTGTCCCCAGGTTGCCTGTGCCGGATCATCGCCGCTCGCGGTCGCCTCGTCGACCAGCCCCGCTTCGACGAGCGGCGCGAGATCCGCCGTCCAGTGGACCGGCGGCCGGCCCGCGACGGGTGCGGCGAAGCTCGCGATCGCGTCGCCGTGCAAACAGCCGAGATAGGCCGTGCGCAGATCGGGGCCGCCGAAGGCGAGGCTCGAGACGTTGGCGAGCGTCTGCCCCAGCCGTCGATTGAGCGCCTGGGTGTCGAGCGCGCCGCTTTGGTAGAGCGCCTCGGTTTCCGCCAGCGCCTCGGGGGCGGCGTCATCGAACAGCACCTCGACGCTGCTGTCCGGGCGCAAGCGGATGACGCGGTTGGAGACGATGCTGGTGACCCAGAGGCCGCCTTCGACATCGGCGGCAAGCCCGTCGGGGAAAGTGCCGGCCCCGAACTCCGCCACGATCTCACGCGACCCGGCGGTGCCGTCGTCTCGCAATTCGAAGCGCGACGTCCTTCGCGCGAAGGTCTCGTTGACGTAGAGGTGACGGCCGTCCGGCGAGAGCAGGCACTCGTTCGTGTAGCCCAGTCCGTCAATCACGATGCGCGGCGTGCCGCCAGGCTCCAGTACCGCGACGAAGCCGTCGGCGATGTCGGCCCGCGCCGCCGCGTGCCTGGGAACGTGGCGCGTGCTGACGGTGATCCATAGCCGCCCCGCATCGTCGAGCATGACGAAGTTCGTGGGCGGGATCGGGCGCCCCTCGACCTGCGTGACCAGCGGTTCGACACGGCCGCCGGGATCGAGGCGAAAGACGCCGCCGCGCGCGTTGCCGAGGTGGGCGACGATGAACCGACCATCATGGTCGAGGGCGATGCCGTTCGGCCGCAAGGGCTCGTCGAGGCCGCGCGCCTCGATCCGCGCGACCGCGCCGTCTGGGCGCACGATGGCGACACCACCCGCGCCCCGCCAGTCCGCCGTGAACAAGAGGCCCGAGCGGTGCGCCAGAACGCACTCCGGCCGCTCCAGACCGCGTCCGTGAAAGACGAGATCATCGGGGAGCTTTACCATCGAGATAGGTCTTTACGCATACGTTAATCAATACCATGATGCGTGCGTCGATCAACTGCAGACGATCGGCCAAACGAAAAGCAACGATCAAAGGGAGGATCGACATGCTTCGACGCGCTCTCACCGCAGTCGCGCTCTGCGCCGCGACGGCTGCGCCCTCCGTCGCCCAGGACTATCCGCAGCGGCCGATCACGGCCGTGGTGGTCTGGGCCGCCGGGGGCGGCACCGACACGGTCAACCGGCTGCTCATGGCGGAGATGGAGAAGACGCTGCCGAACGACCCGTCCATCAACGTCGTCAATCGCACCGGCGGCGTCGGCGGAATCCGCGGGCATGAGCTACGTCCATGGCCAGCCTGCCGACGGCTACACCCTGGCCGGCATCTCGGAGTCGGTGGTCACCGCCGGAGTGCAAGGCGGATGGGACCAGCGGATGGACGTCTGGTATCCGTTCATCATCGGCGGGTCGCCCGACCTCGTCTCGGTCACGGCCGATTCCGAGTACGAGACGCTCGAGGCGCTGATCGAGGCGGCGGAGGCCGATCCCGGCTCGATCGCCGCGGGCGCCAGCGCGGCGGGGTCGATCCACCACCTCAACCTTCTCGCCCTGCAGGACGGCACGGGGGCGGAGTTCAACTTCATTCCTTATGACGGTTCGGCGCCGGCGCAGAACGCCGCCGTGGCAGGCGAGGTGCAGGTCGTGGTGACCTCGCTGGCCGAGCAGCAGCAACTCCTGCAGGCCGGCCGCCTCCGTCCGCTGGCGATGCTGACTGAGGACGGCTTCTCGCTGGAAGGCGTGGGGGACATTCCCTCGGCGTTCGACGCGTATCCCGACCTGACGGAGTACCTGCCGATCAGCCAGGCCATCGGCTTCGCCGTCCACGCCGATGCGCCGGACGAGGTGAAGCAGACGCTCTCCGCGGCGTTCGAGGAGGCGATGCAGTCCGAGGCGGTGCAGACCTTCGCCGAGGAGAACTACTACACCCTCTCCGGCAAGCACGGCGAGGCAGCGTCGGAGGAGTTCGCGAACCTCGAATCCCTCTTCGCATGGACGCTCTGGGACCTCGGCGCCGCTTCGGTGGACCCCGCGGAACTCGACATTCCCAGACCTTGAAGGAAGGCGACCTTCGCCCGGTGCCGGGCGAAGGTCGCGACGACATGACCGACGCACCCCACGCATCGACCGACGACGCCGAGACGGCGCGGCTCCGCGGCGCCGACATCGCGACCGGTCTCGTGCTGGCCATCGTCGCGGTCCTGATGATCGCCGAGGCGCTGACCTACCCGCTGGAAGGCACGTATGCCGGCGTGCGCAACGCCTGGTACGTCTCGCCCGCTCTCTTCCCCCTGATGATCGGCGGCATGCTGCTGATCCTGTCCGCCGGGCTCGTCGCCGTCGCGGCGCGGGATCGGGCGCGGCTGCGCGCGGGCGCCGCGCCGCGCGCGCCGGGACAGGCCGGCCGCTCGACGGGGCGGGAGGCGTGGTTCATCGCCACGCTCCTTGCCGCCTACATCGTGGGACTCGTGCCACGGGTCGATTTTCCCTCGGCAACGGCGCTCTTCCTGTTCGTCTTCATGGCGGGCTACATCGTCGAGGGACGGCTGCGGATGGCGCTCGCCGGCTGCCTCGTGCTGCCGTCTCTCCTGGCATTCGCGGTGGCGATGGCGGGAGCCTGGCCGGCGCCGCGCTCCGGCGCCCAGTTCGTTCTCGACGGGGGGATCTTGGCGACGTTCCTCGCCGCTTGCCTCCTCGCGCTGCGCGTAGCGGAGACGGAAGACAGAAGACGCCTCAGGACGGCGGCGGTCACCAGCACCGTCACCGCCGTCCTGCTGTCCGCAATCTTCCGGCACGGACTGCTGGTTCCGCTGCCGCGCGAGGGGCTCGGCGCGATCACGATGGAGCGTGTCGCTGCCATGCTGTCCCGCCTCGCCGGCTGATGGGGAGCCTTGAACAACTCGGCGCGTTCGGCGGTGCGATGGTCTCGATCCTCGCGGTGCCACAGAACTGGGTCGTCCTCTTCGCCTCCAGCCTGCTCGGCATTGCCTTCGGCGCCCTGCCGGGCCTCACCGCGACCCTGGGGGTGGGTCTGCTGGCGACCCTGACCTACGGGCTCGGATACCAGACGGCGCTGATCGCGCTGATCGCGCTCTACGTGGGTGCCATCTACGGCGGATCGTACCCGGCGATCCTGCTCAACATTCCGGGGACCGCGGCCTCGGCGGCCTCGGCGATGGACGGCTATCCGATGGCCGTGCGGGGAGAGGGCGGGCGCGCCCTCGGCCTCACGACGACGGCCTCCTTCATCGGTACGCTCCTCGGAATGACGGCGCTCGCGGTGCTCTCGCCGCTGATCGTCGAGGTGGCGATCGGCTTCACCAGCTATGAGTTCTTCCTGCTCGCCCTCTTCGGGATCATCGTCTCGGGTACGCTGCAGAGCCCTGACCTGGTGGTGAAGGGCTGGATCGCCGGCGTTCTCGGCCTGGCGCTGTCGGTCGTCGGCCGCGACGCGCTGATGTTCTACCCACGCTATACCTTCGGCCTGCCGGCGCTCGACGCGGGGCTCGAGGTGGTGCCGGTGCTGATCGGCGCCTTCGCCATCCCGCAGATCATCATGACGCTGTCGAGCCACGCGCCGCTCGCCGCCGCGCAGATCCGCGGCCGCATCGTCCCAGCCTTCGGCACGCTGGTGCGCAACGGCCGGCACATCCTGCGCTCCGCCGCGATCGGCATCGGCATCGGCGCGGTGCCGGGCGTCGGCGAGGACATCGCCGGCTGGGTCTCCTACGGCGCCGCCAAGTCCAGCTCCCGCCATCCGGAAACTTTCGGCAAGGGGGAACCTGCGGGTCTCATTTCCGCGGAGACCGCCAACAACGCCTGCATCGGCGGGGCGCTGATCCCCCTCGTGACGCTTGGCATCCCCGGAAGTCCGCCGGCGGTCATGCTGCTCGGCGCGCTGATGCTGCACGGGCTGACCCCGGGCCCCATGCTCTCCATCAGCCAGCCGACGTTCATGGCCGAACTCGCCGCGATCATGGTGCTGGCCTCCGCCGCGATGTGCATCAACGGCCTCGTCCTCGCGCGGCAGGTGGTCCGCGTGCTGGCGGTGCCGAGCGAGATCTTCCTGCCGATCGTCGCGGTGCTGTCGGTCCTCGGATCGTACGCGCTCGGGCTCAACGTCGAGAACCTGTACCTCATGCTGGCCGTCGGGCTCGGCGCGTACCTGCTGACGATAATGAAGTATCCGATCGCCCCGCTGGTCATCGGCGTCATCCTCGGACCCATGGCGGACGAAAACCTGCGGCGAGCTCTGATGGTGGGACGGGGGGACCTCTCGGGCTTCGTCACGCGACCGGTCAGCGTGATCCTGATCCTGGCCATCGCGCTGCTCGTCCTGACCCAAATTCCGCCGCTGCGCCGGGCGGTCGGCCGGCTCTCGTTCCGGCGAGGTCGGGTTCGGCGCGCCGCCAAGGCGGAAGACGAGCACACATCTTGAGCCCTACGTGAAAGGCCATCCATGCCGCAAGACTACGCCGTCTGCGTCTCCTTCTCCCTCAAGCCCGAGCACACCGAGCGCTTCGTGGAACGTGTCCGGCAGCAGGCCAGCGACTCGCTGACCGAACCGGGATGCCGGGTCTTCGACGTCTGGACCGACACGTCGCGCCCCGGCGAGGTCTTCCTCTATGAGATCTACGCGGGACAGGCGGCCTTCGACGCGCATCTGCGGACGGACCACCTGCACGCGTTCGAGCGCGATGTCTCTGACTGGGTGGAGGCCAAGACGGTGGCGGCTTGGGACTGCAGGCATGCGTCGTCGGCTTCGCACGCTGAGACCAATCCGGGAGACTGAAGGCATGAACGAGTTCGATATCGCGGTGTTTCCCGGCGACGGGATCGGGCTGGAGGTGATGGAGGCGGCGGAGGCGGTCCTGGACCCGCTCCAGCGGCGATACGATTTCGGCCTGGCGCTCAAGCGCTGGAACGGTGGCGCCGCGCACTATCGCGAGACGGGCGAGGAGCTCGAGAGTGGCGCCTTCGAGGCGGCGCGGCGGGCCGACGCGATCCTCTTCGGCTCGATGGGCTTGCCGGAGGTGCGCCTTCCCGACGGCACGGAGGTCGCGCCGCACCTCGAGATGCGCCGCGAGTTCGGGCTGTTCGCCGGCGTCAGGCCGGCGCGCAAGTATCCCAACACTCCGACGCCGCTGCGCTTTCCCGAGGCCGAGGCGATCGACCTCATCGTGCTGCGAGAGTCGACGGAGGGGCTGTTCGCGTCTCGGGGCAGAGGCACGGTGGAAGAGGACAGGGTGGCGCGCGACACGCTCGAGATCACGCGTGCGACGTCGGAGAACCTCTTCGACTTCGCCTTTCGCCTGGCCGAGCGCCGCTCTGGCAAGGGGCGGGGACAGCGCCGCGTCACCTGCGTCGACAAGGCGAACGTCTTCGTGTCGATGGCCTTCTTCCGCAAGATCTTCGACGAGCGCGCGCCGGCCTTCCCCGACATCGCCAGCGACCATGCCTACGTCGACGCCGCAGCACTGGATCTTGTGCGGAAACCCTGGATCTTCGATGTCATGGTCATGGAGAACATGTTCGGGGACATCCTTTCCGACCTTTGCGGCGGACTTGTCGGGGGCATGGGAATGGCGCCATGCGCCGAGATCGGGCTGGAGCATGGCCTGTTCCAACCGGCGCATGGGACCGCGCCCGACATTGCCGGACAGGACAAGGCCAACCCCACGGCGATGCTGGTCTCGACCGCGATGATGCTGGACTGGCTCGGCGAGCGCTCGGGCGAGGAGCGGCTGGTCGCGGCGGCGGACGCGCTCGACGAGGCGGTGTGGCGCGCCTACGCGGACGGTGCCGTCCTCCCGCACGAACTCGGCGGGTCGAGCGGCCTGCGCGACGTGACGCAGGCGGTGATCGAGCGGCTCGGATGAAGGCGGACGGGGCCACGACGGCGTCACGGCCCCAGGGGCGCATGTCGCGCGTCGACGAGGCCTATGCCGAGCTGAAGTCCCGGATCGAGACCAACCGCTATCCGCCCGGCCATGCCGCGCTCGAGAACGAGCTGGCGCAGGATCTGGGAATGAGCCGGACCCCCGTCCGCGAGGCGCTGGTCCGGCTGCAGCAGGAAGGCCTTGTCGACGTGCGGCCGCGGCGGGGCATGCAGGTGCTGGGCCTGTCGCCGCAGGACATGCGCGAGATCTACGAGATGATCGCCGGCTGCGAGGCAGTGGCGGTGCATCTGCTGGCCTCGCAGGGGCCCTCGGAGGAGGTGGGCACGGCGCTTGGCGAGCCGGTCGACCGGATGGAGCGTGCGCTGGAGGCGGGCGACCTAGAAGGCTGGGCGGCGGCCGACGAGGATTTCCATCGCGCCCTGTTCCGGCTGTGCGGCAACTCCCGCCTCGAAAGCGAGGGCGTGTCGCTGCTGGACCGGACCCGCCGCGCCCGCTTCTTCACGCTGCACCTGCGCCGCCGCCCCTTCCGGTCGACGGCCGACCACCGCAAGCTCGTGGAACTCATCGCCGCTGGAGACGCGAAGGCCGCGCGTGAGGCGACGCTCGAGCACCGCCTCACCGCGATGGGCGAGCTTCTCGAAATCATCGAGCGGTATCAGATCCGCACCTTCTGAGTGCTCCGTCAGAACCGAGGCGGGAGTTGCGGAGGCGGCGCGGGAAAGGGCAGGTGGCCTGCATCGACCATCGTGCGCTTGGGGTGGCGCCGTTTCCCTGCCGTCAGGATGCGTCGCCGGATCAAGGGCCGCGAAAGGCGGCAAGCCAGCCCAGGCCCGCTTGCGTATCCCCGCCGGGCGCACGCGGGCGGTACTCTGCACCGATATGCCCTTGGTAGCCGATTTCCGCGAGCCGCCCGGTCAGCCAGCGGTAGTCCACCTCACCCGCATCGGGCTCTCCACGGTCAGGCACCGCCGCGATCTGGACGTGGCCGATCCTGGGCATCAGCCGCGCGAGGGAGGTCGCGAGATCCCCCTGCATGATCTGCATGTGGTAGCAATCGAACATGATCCGCAGCGCCTCGTGGCCAACGGCATCGAGGATCCGTTCGGCGTGGCCGGTGTCCGACAGGTGGTAGCCGGGCACGTCGCGCGTGTTGATCGGCTCGATTAGGATGCCCATCCGGTGCGCGGCGGCCGCGTCGCAGGCGAAACGCAGGTTCTCGCGAAAGCATGCCTCCGCCGCCGCGCCACCGTCGGTCCGCCCCGCCATGACGTGCACCGCGTCCATCCCGACGGCCGCGGCGTAGTCGACCGCCCGCGTGATCTCGTGGCGCGCGTCCTCCTCCCGGCCGGGAAGGGCACAGAGGCCGAATTCCCCGGCCTCGCGGTCGCCCGGCCAGGTGTTGAGGGCGAGCATCCGCAGCCCCGCCTCGTCCAGCGCGGCGCGCAGAACTTCCGGGGGCGTCTCGTATGGAAAATGGGATTCAACCGCGTCGAAGGCCGCCGCCTTGGCCGCGTGCACCGCGTCGGGGAGCGCGAGGTCGGCAAACAGAAAGCCCAGGTTGGCCGAGTACCGCATCAATCCCACTCCAGGTCGAAGGCGCGGACCACGGTGCCGACCTGCGCCGCGTCGAGCGGCCTCGCGCCGGTCCCGTGGAGCAGGAGGGCGAGGCGCGCCGTCTCCTCCAGCTCTTCCATCGCGAAGATCGCGGCCTCCAGATCCCTGGCGGCGACGACGGGGCCGTGATTGGCCAGAAGGACGGCCGAGCGCCGACCGGCCAGACCGCGCACGGCGTCTGCGGTGGCGGGGTCGCCCGGCACGAAGAACGGCAGCAGCGCGACCTTGCCGACGCGCATCACCGCATACGCCGTGAGCGGCGGCAGGGCGTCGTCGGGATCGGTTTCGGGCAGCATCGACAGCGCCACCGAATGGGTGGAGTGCAGGTGGACGACCGCTCCCGCGTTCCGACGCGTCTCGTAGAAGGCGGAGTGGAGCGGCATCTCCTTGGTGGGCGGGTCGCCCGCGACATGGTTGCCCTCTGCGTCGAAGCGCGACAATCGGGCGGGGTCGAGCCGCCCCATGCTGGAGCCGGTCGGCGTGACCAGAAGGCCGCCATCGTGGGTGCGAACCGAGATGTTTCCGGAGGCACCGCCCGTCAGGCCCCGATTGAAGATGGACCCCGCCCAGAAGCAGATGTCGTCGCGCAGCTTCGTCTCGCTCATGAGCGCGCCATCATGTCGAGGGCCTTCTCGAAGAAGTCGGGTGCGCCGAAGTTGCCCGACTTCAGCGCGAGGACCAGGTCGCCGCTTGCTCGCATGACGGGAACCCCGGGATCGATTTCCGGACCGATCTCCAGCCGATCGATCTCCAGCCCCTCCACCACTGCGCCCGACGTCTCGCCACCGGCGGTCACGAGCCGGGTGACGCCGCCTTTCACCAGCGCACGCGCCGTGGCAGCGAAGAGGGCTTCGATCGCGCCCGCAACCGCCTCGCGGCCATGGCAATTCTGCGCGGCGCGGACCGTGTCGGGGTCGGCGGACGTATAGATCAGCGGCATTCCCCGCTGCCCGATCGCCCAGTCGGCGAGACCTCTTGCGTCGACGTCGCCGGCCATGACGGCGTCGGGCGATACCTCGCGGGCCGGATGCGCCTCGCCGTGCCGCGCCACCTGCGCCCGCGTCGCTCGCGAGCAGGAGCCCGACAGCACGGCAGCAGGGCCGTCCTGGCCGGCCCACTGGCCGGCGGCGCCTGCCAGCAGACCCGCCTCGCGAAGGACCATCGGCAGGCCGAGGGCGATGCCGGACCCGCCGGTGACGAGGGGCAGCCCCTCGGCGGCACGCCCCAGCGTGACGAGATCCTCGTCCCGGATGGCGTCGGCGACGATGAGGCAATGGCCGGCGGCATCCTCTTCGGAGAGCCGCGCGCGAACCGCGTCAACCCCTTCAAAGACGGTCGGCGCGGCGACATGCCCCACGCTGCCGCTCACCTGGCGCGCCAGCCAGCGGCGCAGGTCGGGGTCCGTCATCGGCGTGAGAGGGTGGCTCTCCATTCCGCTCTCGCTCAGCAGGTGATCGCCGATGAAGAGGTGGCCCTGGTAGACGGACCTCCCCGTGGCGGGGAAGGCTGGGCACACCAGAACCTTGCGGGCGTCGAGAGCGTCGGCGAGGGCCTCGGCCACTGGACCGATGTTGCCCTCGGGCGTGGAGTCGAACGTCGAGCAGTACTTGAACAGGAACTGCCGGCAGCCCTGCGCGCGCAGCCAGTCCAGCGCCGCAAGCGACAGGCGCACGGCGTCGTCGACGGGGATCGAGCGCGACTTGAGTGCGACGATGCCCGCCTCGACCTCCGGACCGGCCGGCGCGTCGGGCACGCCGACGTACTGGACGCAGCGCATGCCGCCCCGCGTCAGCGTGTTGCCGAGGTCGGAGGAGCCGGTGAAGTCGTCGCCGATGCAGCCGAGCAGCATCAGCCGCGCCCCGGCAGGTCGACGCCGCCCGCGGCGGCGACGTGGAGGGTCAGCGCCGCATCATCCTCTGCGCCGAGACCCGCCGCGGAAGCGTCGCGAAACTGCGCGAGGGCCGTTTCCGCCACCGGCAGCGGCAGACCGGCCGCGCGCGCGATCTCGGTGACGATCCCGAGGTCCTTGGGCCAGATGTCGATGCTGGACCGCGGGGTGTAGTCGTTGTCGACGACATGCGGCGCGCGGTTGCCGAAGATCCAGGACTGGCCGGCGGAGGAGGAAATCACCTCCACGACGCGCGAGAGGTCCAGCCTCTGCGACGCGGCGAAGGCCAGCGCCTCGCTCATGGCGGCGATGTGGACGCCGACGAGAAGCTGGTTGACCGCCTTCATGGCCGATCCGGGCCCGGCGGCGTCGCCCAGCCGGTGGACAGTCTCGGCCATGGCCTCGAGCAGGGGGGCCGCGGCGTCGAATGCCGCCGCCTGTCCCGACGCCATGATCGTCAGGCAGCCGTCCGCCGCCTTCAGCGATCCGCCAGATATCGGCGCGTCGAGGTAGAAAAGGCCGCGCGCTTGCGCCTCGGCCTCCAGTTCGACGGCGATGGCGGGGGCGAGCGTGGCGCAGGACAGGATGACGCCGCCCGGGCGCAGGCGATCGGCCAACGAGTCCTCCCCGTAGAGGACGGCGCGGGTCTGCGCGGCGTTCAGTACCACGCAGACCAAGGCATCGGCCTTGGGAGCGTCGGCGGTCAGGGCGCGGCCTCCCGCCTCCCCGAAAGCCTGCATCCGTGCGGCGGCGGGGTCGACACCGAAGACCTGGTGGCCGGAGCGCACGAGGCAGGTCGCCATGCCGAGGCCCATCGAGCCTAGCCCGGCGAAGTGGACAATCATGGGGCACCTCCGAAGACGAGTTCGACCGGCCAGAGCGAGATGGCTGGCACGTAGGTGATGACCATCAGGGCCGCGAAGACGGTCAGGACGAACCAGGCGAGCTGCGGGATGATCCTCTCGACCGGAAGGCCGGCCACCTGGCAGGCCGCGAAGAGGTTCACGCCGAGGGGCGGCGTGATCATGCCGAGCGCGAGGTTCACGACGATGATGAGCCCGAAATGCACCGGGTCGACGCCATACGCGACAGCGATGGGCGCCAGGATCGGCGCGAGGACGAGGATTGCGGCCGACGTCTCGATGAACATGCCGATCACGAGCAGCACCAGATTGACGGCGAGCAGGAAGGCGACGCGGCTTTCGAAGACGTCCCGGAACCAGGCCGCGATCTCGTTCGGAAGCCCCGACCGCGTGATGAGGAACGAAAACAGCGCGGCGGCGGCGATGATGATCATGATCGTCGAGGTCGAGATCACCGTCTTGGTCAGGATCGCCGGCAGATCGCGCAGCTTCAGCTCGCGGTAGAGCCCCATGCCGACGACCAGCGCCGCGGCGACGGCGGCGGCGCTGGCCTCGGTCGGTGTGAAGACGCCGGAGTAGATGCCGCCGAGGATGACGAACGGGACGAGCAGGGCGGGCAGCGCCGCGACGAGCGCTGCGCCGACGCGCTGCCGGCCGTCGCCGTCGTCCCGCCCGATGCCGCGGACCCGGCAGATCACCAGCACCAGCGCCATCAGGGCGCCGGCCACGACGAAGCCGGGGCCCAGACCGGCGATGAAGAGCTGCCCGATGGAGGTGTCGGTCGCGACCCCGTAGAGGATCAGCGGGATAGAGGGTGGGATCAGCACGCCGAGCTCGGCCGAGGAGGCCTGGATCGAGGCGGCAAGCGGCGTCGGGTAGCCATGCCTGACCATCGCCGGGATGAGGATCGCGCCGATGGCGAACGTCGTCGCGACGCTCGACCCCGAGACCGAGGCGAAGAGCATGCAGGTCAGCACGCAGGTGCAGGCAAGGCCGCCCTGAATGCCGCCGACGATGGATTTCGCCAGTTCGACGAGCCGTTGCGAGATGCCGCCGGCGGACATCAGGTTGCCCGCGAGGATGAAGAGCGGGATCGCCATCAGCGGGAAGCTGTCGATCCCCGTGAACATCCGCTGCGCCACCAGGAGGAGCGGCAGCCGCCCCTGCACCTCGATGCCGATGACGGAGGCGAGGCCGATGGCGACGGCGATCGGCGTGCCCAGCAGGAAGAGGATGGCAAGCGACAGGCCGAGCGCGGTGTTCACGTCGTCGCGTCTCGTGCAGGGTGCCACTCGCCAGTGGCGCCGCGGATCATCGCCGCGACGATCGCGATCAGGATGAAGCCCGAACCCACCGGCAGGGCGGCGTAGACCCAAGCGATCGAGATCTCCAGCGCGGCAAGCTTCTGGCCGACGACGCGCCCGGTCATCAGGTAGCCCTGCCAGAGGAGGATCGCGAAGAAGACCAGCGATGCCGCGTTCGCGACCATGAAGAGCGCGACACCGATGCGAGGCGGCAGCGTCGTCATGATGACATCGACCGAGATCATCGCGCCGTGACGGAAGGCGACGGCGACGCCGAGAAAGACCGACCAGATCATCGACGAGCGGGTGACCACCTCCGACCACGTCGACGGCGCGTCGAAGACGAAGCGCGTGATGACCTGGTAGAGGGCGAGGCCCGCGGCGACCACGAGAAAGCCGATCGACAAGCGCAGTGCGAGCCCCGTCGTGAAGTTCTCGAAACGCAGGAAAGATCTCATCGTGCCTCGGCCCACGGGTTGAGCCGGCGCCGCTGTCGCTGGCGCCGGCTGGCCTCAGGATGTCATTGCACCGCCTGGATGCGCTCTACCATCTCGGTGCCGTACTCGTCGGTGTAGACCTTGTAGGATTCCTGCGCCAACTCGGCGAAGGGCGCCTTGTCGATGTCCTCGATGACCTCCATGCCGTTTTCGCGCATGAGTGCCACGCCGGCATCCTCCAGCCGGTTGACCTCGGTGCGCGTGGCCTCCGCCGAGGCCGCGGCCGCCTCTCGGAACCAGCCCTTCTCCTCCTCGCTCAGTCCGTCGAACAGGATCGGCGAGGCCAGGACGACCGCCGGCGAGTAGACGTGGCCCGTCAACGAGGCGTGGTCCTGCACCTCCCAGAACTTGGAGGCGGTGATGACCGTCACCGGGTTCTCCTGTCCGTCGACGACGCCCTGCTGCAGGGCGGTAAAGAGCTCGGGGAAGGCCATCGGCGTGGGTGCGGCGCCCATCTCGCTGAACGCCTCCATGTGGACGCGGTTTTCCATCGTCCGAAGCTTCAGACCGTCGAGGTCGGCGGGAGTGCGGACCGGGCGCTGAGAATTGGTCACGTGGCGAAACCCGTTCTCCGACCAGGCCAGCCCGACGAGCTGGTTCTCGTCGATCTTCGCCAGGAGTTCGTCGCCGATCTCGCCGTCAAGTACGGTGCGGGCGTGTTCGTAGTCGCGGAACAGGAACGGCAGGTCGAGCGCATAGATCTCTGGCACGAAGTTACCCAAGGGACCCGTCGAGGTGATCACCACGTCGAGCGAGCCGATCTGCAGCCCTTCGATCATGTCACGCTCGCCGCCGAGCTGGCCGGCGGGCGCCTGTTCGCCGGTCCATGCGCCGCCCGACAGGTCTTCGAGCGTGTCGATGAACGCCTGAGCGCCCAAGCCGTAGTGCGATGTCGGCGACAGCGAGTGGCCGACCACGACGGACTGCTGCGCCTGCGCCATGCCGGCCACCAGCATGGCACCGGCGACGCCGGAAAGGATGTGCTTCATTCTTGTGCTCCCTGGATCACGATGATGTTCTGTAACGACGTTTCCTCCTGGACCCGAACTCCCTAGCGGTGTCGACGTCGCGACGCCAGCCGCAGGCGATGCGGGCGATCGTCGGGTCTGGCTCGCACCAGATCAGGAAGCCCTCAGGCCGAAACACGACCAACTTGCTCAACGGCGTTCTCCTGTTGGACCTCGAGCGCGGGAGACTTCGGAGATCTGCCCAAGAGACCGAGAGGATGTCTCTCCACGGACGGCCGAACGCCGGCGCGCGCTCGTTGAGGATGCGGATGGGCGGCGCTCCGCCACACACGCGGGTCAGGTCGACGTCCTCGGCGCAGCGCAGGTTGATGGCGACCATCGGGCCGTCCGGTGTCTCGCCCTCGCCGAACGGGGCTCAGCCGCAGGTTCTGCAGAACTTGTGCCGGATGACAGGCTGGTTCCAGGTGTGGACGGCCAGCGCCTCGCGCGGGTTTCGAGCGTGAAGCGATCGGGCGGCGCGAAGGCGAGCAGGTTGCCAAGCAGCGACCGTGCCATGAACAAGGACGAGCGGCGAGGGTCCTATATGATCGTCCGGGATGTCGGGACCTCAGCCTCTTGGCCGGTGACCAGCAACAGAACCGTCCGGCAGATGGAGGACCGCATCCGCGAGCTTGAGCGCCAGCTCGGGCCGCAAGACGCCCGAGGTGGAGATCCTCAAGGAGGCGCTGGAGAGGACCCGGTCAAAAAACTGACGTTGCTCGCGCGATCGCCGCTGAAGGACGGTTCGCGATGACGACCGTGGCCGAGACACTTGGGGTATCGCGCTCCAACCTGCATGACCGGCTGAGCGGGAGGACGAAGCCGCGGCGGCGCTACCACAAGGCGCAAGACGGTGAGCGGCGAACGCCGTGCGTTCAGTGAGCCGCGAACGCGTTGCCGTTGATCACGGCGCTGGTGGCGGCGCGCCCGACATACGGCTACCGGCGGATCACTGCGCTCCTGAACCGGCAACTGCGCGCGCAGGGGCTGGCGCCCATGAACCGCAAGCGGGTCTGCCGGATCATGCAGAGCAACAAGGTGCTTCTGGCGCGGAGCCATACCGAGCGCCCGGCACACACCCACGACGGCAAGGTCATCGTGATCTGCTCGAACCTGCGTGGTGCAGTGACGGCTTCGAGTTCACCTGCTGGAACGGCAACGTCGTCGGCGGCGCCTTCATCATCGACACCTGTCCAAGAGGTCATCGCCTGGCGTGTGGTGGTCAATGCCGGGATCAGTGGCTCGGACGCGCGCGACATGATGCTCGAGGCGGTCGAGAAGCGGTTCGGCGGCTATCGGGGGGTGTGACTCAATTTTGGTGCAGCCTCCTACGCGGCGACGACGAGCCGGGCGCGAAGGAGGTCGAGGTTGGCGCGACCGTACATCTGATGGGGTGGACGGCCTCTGCACCCAAGCCGGCGGCGCGGGTTAAGTGGCCGTATGACCGCGTCGTCTCCAGAGGAGCTGCCCACCATGGAAGTCACCACCATCGGACTGGATATCGCAAAGAATGTGTTCCAGGTTCATGCCGTCGACGCCGAAGGCGCGGCCGTTCTGCGCCGCAAGGTACGCCGCGGCGAAGTGCTGCCCTTCTTTTCGCGTCTTGCACCCTGCGTTGTCGGGATCGAGGCCTGCGCCACGTCGCATCATTGGGCTCGGGAGTTGACCGAGCTGGGGCACAAGGTGCGGCTCATCCCGCCCTCATACGTGAAGCCCTACGTCCGACGAGGCAAGAACGACGCGGCCGACGCTGCGGCGATCGCCGAAGCGGTGTCGCGTCCGTCGATGCGTTTCGTCCCGATCAAGTCGACCGACCAACAGGCCGTGATGGTGCTCCACCGCAGCCGTGAACTCCTGGTCAAGCAGCGAACGATGCTGATCAACGCGCTCCGATGCCATCTCGCGGAGTTCGGGATCGTCGCGGCTCAGAAGAGGATCGGCTTGGCTCAACTCGTCGCCATCGTGAGGGGCGGCGCCAACGGGGGCCTGCCGCCGATGGCGTGCCGCGCGCTTGAAACGTTGATCGTGCAGATGGAGCAGGCGCAGGTAGAGATCGTTCAACTCGACAAGCAGATCGAAGCTCATCACAGGTCCGATCCCGTCAGCCGTCGATTGGGCACGATCCCAGGCGTCGGCCCCCTCATCGCGACCGCGATCGCGGCGACCATGCTCGACCCGAGCCACTTTCGCAGTGGTCGCGAGTTCGCCGCTTGGCTTGGCCTCGTACCGAGGCAGAACTCGAGCGGCGGCAAAGAGCGGCTCGGCCGCATCTCGCGACAGGGCAATCGATATCTGCGCCGGCTGCTCGTGGTAGGGGCAACGTCCGTTCTCCGGCACGACCGAGCCAAGGCAGCTGGAAACGCCTGGTTGCGGGCCTTGCTGGAACGTAAGCCGCCGCGCCTGGTCACGGTCGCGCTGGCCAACAAGATGGCGCGGACCGCCTGGGCGCTTCTGGTTCGCGAACAGGATTATCGAAACAGCGAAACTACCATCCCGAACGGCGCCGTCGCGATGTAGGGCGTCCGCCGGGGAAGACTGCAAGGGTGGCTGATGACGTGACGAACGACCGGGAGAACCGGGATCAGGAGAACCCGTTGCAAGCGGAAGCGGCTTAGACCGCGGACATTTGATTGGGACCTGAACTGCGGATCACATCGAGGCCAGCGGCCATGGAGCGCCGCGCGAACAGGCCGGACACATGACTGCACCCATCGTCCGACGTCACGGAAGAACCTCCTTGCAAAGCAGAGGCCGTCCCTTCAGGCGGTTGATCTGGCCTTCCGTCTGCCCGTTGGACCAGCTCTCACGGAGCGCAGCAGCGACGGCCTCAACGTCGGCGCGAAGTCCTCTGGCGAAGGACGACAGCACGCTGGTATCCGCCTCCGTCAACCAATCCGGCAGCTGCTCGGCACGCCCGTGGCGAACCATCTCGGCAAAGCGCTCTGTCAGGTCGCGTGACGTGACGAGAGTGGGCACCGAGGCCTCGATCCTGGCAACCGTGATGGCATCGGCCCTGGACAGGTGATGCCGCGCGGTCGTCATCATCCTGGCGATCCTTCGCGCCGGTGGACACTTGCCTCCTGTCGCCGGATGCGCCGCCTCGGCCCGGCGGCGCCGCGTTGCCCACTCGGTCACGACCCGCAAGCTGCCTTCGAACCCGGCCGCGCGCAGACGGCGCCAGAGCTCGGCGCCGTTCCTGCACCCGGCGGACCATTCCCGCTCAAGGCGCGGCAGCCAGGGCTCGAGACTGCTCTGGCGGACGCGGAACACGTCCTCGCGCTCGCCGCGGACGATCTGGCGCACGAGTTTGCGGCTCAGCCCCGTCAGGCGAACGATCCGCTTGAGGGAGACACCATCTCCGGCCATCTGGCGGACCATCCTGTTGGTGTGCTGGCGGCGCAGAAATCCCTCGTATTGCAGGCGCTCGGCGGCAGTCAGAATCTCCGGATCGAGCTTCTGCGCCCCGACCGCCTTGCGGATATCGGGCAGCGCGTGCCGAACGGCGGCAAGGAAGGCCGCTCCGGAGTTCTCCAGCAGATGCCACCTGTCGGCGACCTGCACCGCGTTTGGCAAGGCCCGCGCCACGGCGCCGCGGTACCCGCCGTTCCGATCGCGGGCGACGACCTCGATCTGGGGATGCCGGCTCAGCCAGGCTTCGACGGTCGCGGGCTCGCGATCCGGCAGGAGGTCGATGACACGGCGTCGCTCGAGGTCGCAGATCAACGTGCCGTAGCGCTGGCCCCGTCGCCACGCCCAGTCATCGATACCGATCACGCGGCGCTTCGGCGGCGAAATCGTTGGACAAGGCACGGGCGCCGCGCAGGAACGTGTCTTTGCTCACCGGCAGCAATAGGCGGCCCGCGAGGGCTTGCGCCGGGCGTCCGCCCAACGCCAGGCCGAGGTGGCGCACCAGCCCCTGCAACCGCGAGGTCCGCTGGTCCATGCGGGCGCGTAACCGACGGCGGAAACCGCTCCGCGAACACTCGTGTACGGCAATGCGGTGTGCGGCAACGGAGCCGCCGGACTGACAGAACGATCCTGACGTCGCGACCATGAGCGGGAAGGTCGGCCAGCCGCCTCTGATATCTGCTGTGCTGGCGACCGGAGGTCTGACCGCAGCGCAAGCACGCCGACCTGGCGCTCGATGCGCGAGCATGCACGACCACCATGCTCCCGGAGACCTCGATCCGTTCCGTCTTCAAACCGTCGGGTAGAAATCGCTCCCGCTCCGTTCTGCTCATCATCGGCCACCTCCCATGAAGATCGCCAATGTAGCTTCCGACGGCCCTAAGCTGCACCAAATCTGCGACAGAACCCCATCCGATCGAGATGCTCAGCGACAACGGCTCGGCCTGCACCGCCCTCGAAACACGCATCTTCGCCCGCCAGCCCGGCCTGAAGCCTTGCTTCAAACCGGTGAAGAGCCCGCAGAGCAACGGCATCTCGGGGGTCTTAGTGAATACTCTGAAGCGCGAAAGACGTTCATGTCACGCCGTTACCAGACGCCGAAATAGTCCTCCCACTCGTCAGCGGGTGGATCGACCCCACAGCGCGATCGGATACAACGCTCGATATCGCTCGTGAACCATGACGGCGCATCCGGCCCGCCGTTGTGAGGAAGCTCGGCAATTTCAGAACCGGGCAGTCCGAGGTTCGGGTTCAGCGCAATGGAGGCCGTCCATTCAGGCGTCTACCATAGGATGCGCGCACAGAAACTGGCACTTCAGCGAGAACTCACGAAGCCACCCCGACTACGCGGGTGCCGAGGCGCGGCTCAAGGCAATCGCTGCGAAAGAGACCCGCGCACGCTTGGTGCCGGAGAGATCGACGGTCTTGGCGTCGAGCGTCCTCAGCGGCCAGTATTTCCCCGATTTCGCAGACGCGTCCGACAATATCTGCCAGCAAAGGCCCGGCCTCGCGCGTGGCGATGCTGGGCTAAGTGGGAGCAGTTACATCGTCTACCGGCAACTTGATGGACGCCTCGAACCCGGAGGAAGTGCCGGGACGCGGCGATCTCAGAACCAGCGGGCTTTCGATCCGATCCGCAATGCCGGCCACGATCGCGAGGCCCAGCCCGCTGCCGTCGGTGCTCGCGCCCGCGCGCTCGAAGCGGGCTGTCAGACGGTCCAGCGCTTCGGATCGCAACAGGGGTCCTTCGTTTGCGACGACCAAGTGTCCATCCGGTGTCGAGAGTTACCTCCACCGGAGTGGCGTCGGAGCCGTGACGCACGGCGTTCTCCACCAGGTTGCGACACAATATCCCGAAGACGTCCGGATCGAGGTCCGACATCACCGGCGTGTCCGGCAGCGTCAGCGCGATGCGGCCAGGCTTTCCGGTTCGCGCGATATCGTCGACCACGACGCGCGCGACGATTCTCGAGATCCGAGGTTCGATCCAGGCGAAGCTGCCCGCCTTCGGCTCGTGCGAGCTGCATGAGGCGTTCGGATAGCCGCGTCAGCCGCTTGAGCGTGGCCTCGATGTCAGCCGCGCGCGCCCCGGCGGCCGGGTCCCCGGTTTCCGACTGCAGGCGCTGCGCCTGCGCGATAGCACCGGCCAACGGCGTGCGCAGCTCATGCGCGGCGCTTGCGGCAAAGCTGCGTTCAGCATCGAAGGTCGACTTGAGCCGGTCGAGCAGCCTGTTCAGAGTGACCGAGACCGGAGCGATCTCGGACGGGATGTCACCGCTTGGAACGTGCGACAGATCACGCGCATCGCGAGCCTCAAGCCGGTCGCGGAAGCGCCGAAGCGGGGCGAGACTTGCCCTGACCGCGAGAACGATGGACAGCAGCGCAAGGGGCACCACGATCAGCAGGGGCAGCCCCAGGCCCATCTGTATCTCGCGCGCAACATCTGCGCGGTGCTGCAGTGGCTCGGCGACCGTGATCGTGATTGTCCCCTGCAGTGCGTCGTCGTTGTAGAGCCTTTGTGTTGCAGTCCGGCGGAAGCCCGGCCCGTCATAGTCGGGGAACGCCGCAGGGTCCGCGGCGTGCGACTGCAGCAGGATACGACCGTCTTCGTCGCGGACGATATAGGTGAAGAATTCCGCGTGCTCGCGGATGGTGGCGAGCCTTTGCGTCACGCCATCGTCTTCGCGCCCGACGATATCCACGACGGCCAGCGGCAGGAGACGCTGGGCGGTTTCCTGGAGCGCGGCGTCGAAGACCTCGTCCATCTCGTTCCGCAGGATCACGGCCGTCACGGAGGCGGCAGCGATCCACAGCACGGTCAACAGAATACCGAGGGACAGCCCCAGCCGTGCCTGCAGGCTCCGTGGCAGCCTCATGGCCTGCCCAACCGGTAGCCCATGCCACGTTCGGTCTCGATGAGTTGCGACCCCAGCTTCTTGCGCAGGCGGCTGACATGGACCTCGATGGTGTTGCTCTCCACCTCGGCGTCGAAGGCATAGAGCTTCTCTTCCAGTTGCGCCTTGGACAGAAGCTGACCGGGGCGCGACAGGAACGCTTCGAAGAGGGCCCACTCGCGCGCGGTCAACTGGACCGGCTTGCCGTCGCGACGGATGCTGCGTGCGGCGAGGTCGACCTCGAGCGCGCCATGGGTGACGATCGGGTTGGGGTTGCCGGTGTAGCGCCGGGCGACAGAGCCGATGCGCGCCGACAGTTCGGACAGGTCGAACGGCTTCACGAGGTAATCGTCCGCGCCGGCATTCAACCCTTCGATCCGGTCGGTCACCTGATCGAGCGCGGTCAGGATGATCACGGGCGTCACGCCGCCTCTGGCACGCAAGGCCTTCAGGAAGCCGATGCCGCGGCCATCGGGCAGCATCAGGTCGAGCAGCACCAGATCGTAGGCGGCACCCGCCATGGCTTCCGCTGCCGCATCCAGCCGCGTGACCCAATCGACCGACTGGCCGTCGCTAGCGATCTGGTCCCGCACCCCGGCGCCCAGAACGGTGTCGTCCTCGATCAGCAGGATGCGCATGTCTGATCCCGTTCCTTTCCCCGATGACCCTCCATTATCGGTCTGGCTGACGCAAAGCTGACACCGCCGGAGCAAGCGCTTCAGGCTCCTGTCAGCTTCGCCGCGCATGAGCTGCATCAAGATGGCCGCAGCGAGGAGTTTGGCTCATGAAGAAGACATTGACAATTCTCGGCTTTCTCGCGGTCATTCCGGCCGGAGCGGCGTTGGCCGACGACGACTGCTTTGTTCCGATGGCGGACTGGCAGCCGCGGGATGCGGTTGCGCGGCTGGCCGAAGAAAACGGCTGGTCGGTACGCCGCATCAAGATCGACGACGGCTGCTACGAGATCGACGGGCGCGACGCAGAGGGGCGCCGCATCGAGGTGACGGTTCACCCGCAGACGCTGCAGGTCATTGAACTTGAGTACGAGGATGAGGGCGATGACTGACACCTCCAGAATCGAACGTTGGGGCGGAACAACGTGCCCCGATCACCAAGATCCGCGTCTGGGACCCCATGGTCCGCGTCTTTCACTGGGGGCTCGTTGCAGCCTTTTCCGTCGCGTATCTGAGCGCTGAAGAGCTCGATACGGTCCACGAGGTCTCCGGCTACGTCGTGGCGGCCCTCATTGCGTTCCGGCTGGTCTGGGGGCTGGTGGGCAGCCATTACGCCCGCTTCGAGGAGTTTCTGCGTGGCCCGTCCGCCACGCTGGGATACCTGGGCGACATGGTGCGCGGTCGAGAGCGCCGTTATCTGGGCCACAACCCGGTGGGCGCCGTGATGATCTCGGCGATGCTCGTCGCCCTGTCCGGCACCGCCTACACCGGCTGGCTGCTGGAGGAGTCCGGCGGCGTCGCGATGCTGCCTGACATGCCGCAGATCGCAGCCACGGCCTTTGCCGACGAGTATGGCGAGGCGGGCGAACATGGCGGCGAAGCGGAACGCGGCGAGACGGTCGAAGGGCTGCACGAGACGTTCGCCAACATCATGCTTTTTCTGATTACAGTGCACATTGCCGGCGTCGTTCTGGCCTCCTTCCGCCATCACGAGAACCTCGCCCACGCCATGGTGACCGGGGACAAGCGCGCGCCCGGACCCGACGATATCGCCTGACCGGGCGCGACAGAGACCGCGGACCGCCCGTCCGTCCGGCCCCACCTGGCTCCACTTGGCCCTGCCTTTTCTCGGCGGGGTCTTTTTCTTGCTGACGGCAAGCTGAAGCGGGAACCGCCGCGCCGTCAGGAAGCCCTCAGGTCGGATCCCCAGATCGGGCTCAGCAGAAAAGGAGACCCTGCCATGCGAAAAACCCTGACGCTTCTTGCTGCCTCCACGGCGCTGACGGCCGCCATCGGCCTGCCGGCCTGGAGTGCGATGCGCGCCCCCGCCGACGGGATCCCTCGGCCCTTCGCGGCGCTGTTCGAAGACGCGGCGCAGGCGCTGCCCCTCATCCTTGCCAGCGACGACGACGATGACGATGACGATGACGATGACGACCGCGGCTATCGCGAGACCTCGCGGAGCGGCCACCACGACGACGACTGCGACGATGATGACGATGACGACGGCTGCCGTGGCGGCGCCCGCAATCCCGCGCCCGCCGGCACCGTCGCTCCGCCGCAGAACGGGCTGTTCGGGAACGGTTCCCCGCCGCAGGTCCAGGTGAACTGAGCCTCCCCGACGCAACTCCCGAACAAGGATCCACCCGATGAAATCGCTTCTCGCAACGCTCGCGCTGACGACGTCGCTGACACTTCCCGGCCTCGCCATGGCCAGGCCGGTCACGCTGACCACGACGCTCAACAATTACGGTGGCGATGGCGCGTATCTCGCGCTCCACGTCACCGACGCTTCCGGCGCCTATGTGGGCAGCCTATGGATGGCTGGCGGCAAGTCAAAATACTACGAGCACTTGACCGACTGGTACCGCGCAACCGGCGGCGATACCGCGCAGGTCAATGGCATCACCGGCGCCAGCGTCGGCGCGGGCCGGACGCTCGATATCACGCTCGACCTCGCCGATGCGCTGTTCGATGCCGGCTACACGCTGCACATCGACGCGGCCGTCGAGGACATGCGCGACAGCCCGAACGAAGTGGCCGTGCCGCTGACGACGAAGGGTGCGGGCACGCCCGTGAACGGCCGCCGATACGTCGCCAGCTTCGCCTACGACATGTGAGGAAACAGGGTCATGATCCGCGTACTCCATCGCTGGCCGGGTCTTCTGGCCCTCGCTCTCGTCACGGTGCTCGCACTCAGCGGCGCGGCACTGTCGGTCTTTCCCGCGGCCGAGCGGATTGCCGCGCCGCAGGCGCGTCTGACGGTCGCCACCCTCGCAGAACGCATCCAGGCGGCCTATCCGGGCGTCGAGCAGATCCGCCGCGCGCCGTCGGGCCGGATCACCGCATACTGGTTCGATCAGGGTGCGCCCGGCGCCGCCGTGATCGACCCCGCGACCGGCCAGGGCGTGGCCTCGGCAGACCCAAACCCGGTCGAACGCTGGCTCACCAACCTGCACCGCTCGCTGTTCCTCGGGGACGGGGGCCGCATCGCCATGGCCACGGGGGCGGCGGCAATGCTGGTCCTGTCGCTCTCGGGCGCGGCGCTGGTCGCGCGGCGCGCGGGCGCCTGGCGGCACTGGTTCAAGCCCCTGCGCGGACCGCTTGCCGGTCGGCTTCATGTCGAGATCGCCCGGATCGTCGTGATCGGCCTTGTCCTTTCGTCGGCTTCCGCCTTGTGGATGACCGCCTCCACCTTCGACCTCCTGCCCGATGCGGGCGCCACGCCGACCTTCCCGGCCGAGGTGAGCGGCGGAACGGGCGTGGCGCTCGACCGTCTGGCGGTTCTCGGCAACACGCCCGTCGCCGAGCTTCGCGAGCTGAGCTTTCCCTATCCCGGTGACGCTTCGGACGTCTTCACGCTGAAGACGGACCGTGGCACCGGATATCTCGATCAGGGCACCGGGGCGATGCTGAGCTGGGCCGACCTGACCGGGTGGGAGCGCGTCTCGGAAACCGTCTACATGCTGCACACGGGACAGGGCGTCGCCACGCTCGGGCTGGTGCTGGGGCTGATGGCGCTCGGCGTGCCCGTGATGGGTGGAACGGGTGTCCTGATCTGGCTGGCCGGGCGGCGCGGTCGGCCGCGCATCCGCGACAACCAGCCTGTGGGCCGGGCCGAGACGATCCTGCTCGTCGGCAGCGAGGGCGGCAGCACCTGGGGTTTCGCGGCGACGCTGCATGCAGCCCTCACCGAGACGGGACAGAGCGTGCATGCCGCGCCAATGTCGGCCCTCGCGCCGGACCGCTACCTGCGCGCCGAACGGATCATCGTCCTCGCGGCGACCTACGGCGATGGCGCCGCACCGGCCTCGGCCAAAGGCTTTCTCGACCGTCTGGCGGCGCTCGACCGCGCGCCCGACGCGGCCGTTGCGGTGCTCGGGTTCGGCGATCGCAGTTTCCCCGCCTACTGCGCCTTCGCAAAAGCCGTTGCAGCGGCCGCCGAGGCGAAGGGCTGGCCGAAGCTCTTGCCGTTCGACACGGTCGACCGCCAGTCGCCGCAGGACTTCGCGCGCTGGGGGCGCGCCCTTGGGCAGTTGCTGGGGATCGACCTGGAGCTGTCGCACCAGCCGGTTCTGCCTGCGACCGAGACGTTGACGCTGGTCTCGCGCCGCGACTACGGCGCCGAGGTGCAGGCTCCGACCGCGATCCTGCGCTTCGCCCTGCCGAAGGCAACCCTCTGGCAGCGTCTGACCGGGGCAGGCTTCGCGCGCTTCAGCGCAGGCGACCTCGTGGGGATCCTGCCCGAAGGCAAGCCCGTGCCGCGCCTCTACTCGCTCGCCTCCGCGCGCCGGGACGGATTCCTCGAGATCGTGGTGAAGAAGCACCCGAGCGGTCTCTGCTCCGGCCAACTCACTGCGCTGGAGCCCGGCGACACGGCGACCGCGTTCCTGCGCCGCAATCCCGGATTTCAGCCGGGCCGGGGGCGGACGCCGCTAATCCTCATCGGCGCAGGCACCGGTATCGGCCCGCTGACGGGATTCGTTCGCGGCAATGCGCGGCGGCGGCCCATCCACCTCTTCTTCGGGATGCGCCATCCCGACAGCGACTTCCTCTACGGTGAAGAGATGCCCGCCTGGCAGGACGAGGACCGACTTGCCCGGATCGTTACGGCCATCTCACGCGGGGCGCGGCCACATTATGTGCAGGACGCGCTGCGCGGCGAGGCCGCCGAGGTGGTCCGGTTGATCCGGGACGGCGCGCACGTGATGGTCTGCGGCGGACGCGACATGGCTGCGGGCGTGGCCGACGCGATGGCCGAGATCCTAGCACCCGCCGGGCTCACGCCCGCGGTGCTGAGGGCGGAGGGGCGGTATGTCGAAGATGTCTACTGAGTGGGGGCGCCACGCGCTGAACGGCCCGACAATGGGAACGCGCTGGTCCGCGCTGTTTTTCGCCGCGGCTGGCTTCGACCCGGCCCCGGCCCGCGTGGCACTGCAGGCTGCCGTCGACGAGGTGGACGCCCAGATGTCCACCTGGAAGCCCGACAGCGACCTCATGCGCCTGAACGCGGCGCCCGTGGGCGTGTGGGTGGCGGTGCCGGAGCGAGTGAAGGAGGTTCTCCGGCTCGGGCTCGAGATCGGGCGCGCCTCGGACGGAGCCTTCGACATGGGAATGGGCGATGCGGTAACGGCCTGGGGCTTTGGGCCGGACGCCGCGGCACCCGACCGCATCCGAACCGCGATGACTGCTGACCGGGTGTCCGCCCACCAAGCGCTCGAGATCGACAGGACGACTGGCCTTGTCCGAAAGACATCGCCGCTCGTGCTCGACCTGAACGGCATCGCCAAGGGGTATGGCGTCGACCGGCTGACCGAGACGCTTGGCGACCTTGGCCTCAAAGCTGGTCTCGTCGGCATCGACGGCGAGATGCGCGCGTTCGGGCTCCGGCCTGACGGGCAAGCCTGGACCATCGCGGTGGAGGCTCCGGACCGCGATCGCCGCGCGCCCCGATCCATCCTCGCGCTTCAGGACGCCGCGGTGGCGACGTCGGGCGACTACCGTCACTGGGTCGAGGTGCAGGGCCGGCGCCTGTCGCACACCATGGACCCTGCACGCGGCGGGCCGCTGGCCGCCTCGCCCGCCTCGGTCACGGTCGTTGCTGCGACCTGCATGGCCGCTGATGCCTGGTCGACGGCGCTGATGGTGAAGGGAAGCTTGGAGGGCGGGAAATTGGCGCGTAGAAACAAGCTAGACGCCCTCTTCATTGATCGCTGGGGCGATCACCTTCGCGAAACGAGAGTGGGGCGGTTGTTCGAGACCCGTCCAGAGCCCGGGCGCGTGGCCTAACGCCGGGATATGCACAGATGACACCATTGTTTCATGATCGCCTGAACGTCGGCCTGCTGAGCGTGGCTCTTCTTGGTCTGGTGTCCGGCCTCGTCCTTTTGCTGGCTGGGCAGCCGGACCTTGCCAAGATCGTGTGGGCGGCTGGTGTCGTCCCTGTCCTTGCGGCGCTCTGCGTCGAGATCGTGAAGAGTCTCTGGCACGGCGACGTCGGGCTCGACATCGTGGCGGCGCTGTCGATGTCGGCAGCGCTTCTGTTTGGGGAAACGCTGGCGGCGGCGGTGGTCGCGCTGATGTATTCGGGCGGAACTTTTCTCGAGAGTTTCGCACAAGGTCGCGCCCGCCGAGAGATGAGCGATCTCTTGTCCCGCGTACCCCGGACCGCCACCCGCCACCGGAACGGCGCGCTCGATGAGGTGCCGCTGGATGACATCGCACCAGGTGACCTGCTCCTGATCCGGCAAGGCGACGTTGCACCCGTCGACGGGACGGTCGAGAGCCCGGGCGCGATGCTGGACCAGTCCGCGCTTACGGGCGAGTTGATGCCGGCCCGGCTGGAGCATGGGCAGGATGTGATGAGCGGCTCGACCAACGCGGGCGAGGCTTTTGATCTGCGGGTCACGCGCCGGGCTGCCGACAGCACCTATGCCGGGATCGTCAGGCTGGTCGAGGCGGCGCAAAAATCCAAGGCGCCAATGGCCCGGCTGGCCGACCGCTATTCGCTGTTGTTCCTGACCATCACAGTTGTTCTGGCGACCTCCGCGTGGTGGTTCACCGGAGATCCGATCCGCGCTGTTGCGGTTCTGGTGGTCGCGACACCCTGTCCGCTGATCCTCGCCGTTCCGGTGGCATTGGTGGCCGGGCTGTCGCGGGCGGCCCATTTCGGGGTTCTGATCAAGGGCGCGAAACCGCTTGAGGCGCTGGCCCGGATCAAGACGCTGATCCTCGATAAGACCGGCACTCTCACTGACGGGCGGCCACAGATCGTGTCGATCGACAGGCATGGCGACATGTCCGAGGGCGACGTTCTGTACTTCGCCGCGGCCCTCGATCAGGCATCGAAACATCCGATCGCACAAGCGATCGTTGCGGCGGCGGGTTCGCGCGGCACCGCCTTGCCGATCCCCGAAGACGTGGTCGAGACGCCGGGCGAAGGCGTTGCGGGAACCGTCGATGGACGAAGGGTCGTCGTGGGCGGTGCAGGTTTCGTCGCATCGCAGGCTGGTGTCGCCGACCCTGAATCCGCGGTCGTCGAGGCGGGGTCGGTGGTCGTGTCGCTTGCCGTCGACGGAAGGATCATGGGTCATCTCGCGATGGCCGACGCGCTGCGCGCCGGCACGGCAGACCTGCTGGGAGGACTGCGCAGGTTGGGGATCGCCCGCATCCTGCTGGCGACGGGTGACCGCCGCGCCGTGGCCGAGGCCGTGACCGAGGGGCTGCGGCTTGACGCCGTCCAGGCCGATCTGACTCCCGATCAGAAAGTGCTTCTGGTTCTGACGGAGCGAAAGAACGGCCCGGTGATGATGGTGGGCGATGGCGTCAACGACGCGCCAGCGCTGGCCGCCGCCGATATCGGCGTCGCGATGGGTGCGCGGGGGGCGGCGGCCTCGGCCGAGGCGGCGGATGTCGTGCTGCTGGTCGATCACCTGGATCGCCTTTTGCCGGGGATCGAAGTTGCGCAACGTTCCCGCCGGATCGCCATCGAAAGTGTCGTTGCCGGGATTGGCTTCTCGGTCCTGGGCATGATCGCCGCGGCTTTCGGATACCTGACGCCGGTGCAGGGCGCGCTCTTGCAGGAGTTGATCGACGTAGCGGTCATCCTGAATGCATTGCGGGCGCTCAGGATCGTGCCGGAACAAGCGGGACAGAGCGTGGACGCCGATGCCGATGCAGCGTCCGGTCGGCTACCCCAACCGACATCCACCGCCGCATAGCCCGGAAGGCCGCCATGGATGAGCAGACGCTCCCATTCCGAAATCCATGTGGTTCATCGCATCGGCTGGCCGAGCGCGGCGGTGCTGGGAGCGAACGATGGCCTTGTCTCGACAGCAAGCCTTGTTGTCGGAGTCGCGGCGGCAGATTCCGGGGCCCAGAAGATCCTGATCGCCGGGCTCGTGGGGGGAGCCATGTCAATGGCGGCAGGCGAGTATGTCTCGGTCAGTTCGCAAACAGACGCCGAACAGGCTGACATCGCGCGCGAGGCAAAGGAGCTGCGCGAAACGCCGGAGGCGGAACTGGAAGAGCTCACCCAAATCTACCGCGCGCGCGGTCTCGATAAGGCTATTGCGCGACAGGTGGCCGTACAACTGACCGAGCGGGACGCATTGGGCGCACACTCACGCGACTTGCTTGGGATCTCAGAGACGGTATTCGCGCATCCTATACAGGCAGCGTTGGTCTCGGCGGCGACCTTCGCTGTCGGGGCTGTCGTCCCTCTGATCCTCGGATGGTTCGCGCCGACGACACAGATCGCGCCTATCGTCGCGCTCACGACCCTTGTAGCGCTTGCCGTACTTGGCGGGCTTGGCGCCTCGGCCGGAGGTGCAGGCGTCGTCAAGGGGGCCCTTCGCGTGACCTTCTGGGGAGCTCTTGCCATGGCCGCGACAGCCGCTGTGGGGATGGCCTTTGGCGTTGCGACCTGGTCGTGTTCCGCGGCGCGGGTGCGGAGGCGGGTGCTGCTGGGGCCGTATCTGCAGACGAGGGCAATCTCACTCTAGAAAAGCGAGTGTCCGCACCGCGTGCTACTCCCTGATGCGACGAGTACGTATGGATCCTGCGCTGCGTGATCACCTTGTCGAAACCGATCTTTCTGCTCTTGCGCACAGCTCGGGTCTTACGCTCCAATCGCGCTCGCGATTGATCTGCATCAGTACCATCCGCGGCGCACCATGCGATCCTTCTCCAAACAACCTAGCGGAGAAACCGATATGCCATGTGATGCGCTCTGTCGAATCTCGGCCACCGTCGTGCTTGCCTCTCTCGCGACAACCGGCTCTCTCGCCGCCGACCCGGCGCTCCGTGACGATGCGCTCGCCCTCTTCGAGCCGATCCCGCAGTCCCCGGACCCTGCGCCCGATCCGGCTGCGGTGGAGTTGGGCAAGGCGTTGTTCTTCGAGCCCCGTCTGTCCGAGGGGCACAATATCAGCTGCAACACCTGCCACAATCTCGGCACCGGTGGCGTGGACCTTGCGCCGGTCTCGCTGGGTCACCGCTGGCAGAAGGGCGGGCGCAACTCGCCCACGGTTCTGAACGCGACGTTCAATACCGCGCAGTTCTGGGACGGCCGGGCGGCGGACCTGACCGAGCAGGCGGGCGGACCGATGGTCAACCCTGTCGAGATGGGCTCGACGGCAGAGCATGTGGTCGAGCAGTTGAACGGTATCCCGGGCTATCGGCCGCTGTTCGCCGCCGCCTTTCCGGACGATCCGGACCCCGTGAGCTTTGCGAATGCCGAAACAGCGATCGCGGCGTTCGAAAAGACCCTGATCACCCCCAACTCGCCCTTTGACCGCTTCCTGCGCGGCGACGACGCGGCGATGACGGCAGCCCAGCAGGACGGTCTGCGCGCCTTCATGGATCAAGGCTGCGCGTCTTGCCATAATGGCATCAACCTCGGCGGCGACAGCTATCAACCCTTCGGCGTGGTTGAAAAGCCGGATTGGGCGATCATGCCGCCGGGCGACAAGGGTCGCTTCGATGTCACGCGCGCCGAGGAGGATGCCTACGTGTTCAAGGTGCCGACGCTGCGCAACATCGCCATCACGCCGCCCTACTTCCATTCTGGCTCGGTCTGGGATCTGAACCTGGCGGTCGGGGTGATGGGCTCGGCCCAGCTCGGCGCGGCGCTCGACGCGGATCAGGAAGCGAGCATCGTGGCGTTCCTCGACAGCCTGACCGGCGAGATGCCTCAAGTCGTCTACCCGACCTTACCGCCAAGCACCGCCGATACGCCGCGCCCGCAGCAGTGATCTGCGAGGACGATGTCGCCGGTGGAGTTCCGGGGTTGGGCCCACCATCGCACCGCAACCCTGCAGTACGGCCTGACCTGCGGATCACAAGGAATTCGAAATGACCGTGACAGGTGATCGGAGCGGTACCGTCCGCGGCTACTCGATCTATCAGATCAGCCTGCACTGGCTGATTGCGGCGCTCGTGTTCGTGCAGCTTGTCTTCGGTGAGAGCATGGCCGAGTTCGTGGAAGCGGCTGAGGAAGGTGAGCCGGTCTCCGCCCAGGATGGCTGGCTCGCGGGGGTGCACTATTACTTCGGCATCGCCATTCTCGCGCTGGTCGCGGTGCGGTTGGCGTTGCGGCTCGTGAACGGCGCGCCCCCGCCCCCCGAGACGAACGGAGCGCTCGAACTGCTTGGGAAGGTTGCCCACTGGCTGTTCTACGTTCTTCTGGTCGCAGTCCCGGTCACGGGATTGCTCGGCTATTATTTCGGCGATCCGTATGGCGAAATCCATGCTTGGGCAAAGCCCCTCTTCATTGGCCTCATCGTCCTGCATGTCACCGCTGCACTCTACCACCAGTTCTGGCGCAAGGACGGTCTTCTGATGCGGATGCTGAAGTCCGCAATGACATATCCATGACCCGTAAAGCTTCGCTGGATCGCACCAAGGACGGAAGGTCGAACATGGCGGATTGTTGGAGCCTCATCCTTCGCCCCAGATCAAGAACGTCGCGAATGGATCGCGCCGGGGCGGCGCGATCGTGGCGCGGTCCGGCGTTCATGGCCACGG
This sequence comes from uncultured Alphaproteobacteria bacterium, assembly GCA_963749675.1. Lineage (GTDB taxonomy): Bacteria > Pseudomonadota > Alphaproteobacteria > Rhodobacterales > Rhodobacteraceae > Roseitranquillus. The sequence goes on along the minus strand of CAVVNT010000013.1, from coordinate 68,024 downwards.
GCCTGATCTCGGCTGCCGCCATGGCGGTGCCTGCACGCGCACAGGAGGTCGACGTCACCACCCTGATCAACGAAGGCACGGATTTGGTGCCGGCTTGCGTCACCTGCCACGGAGCGCACGGTCTCGGCGACGTCGACTTCGGCGCCCCGATGATCGCCGGCCTGGACGCGGGCTACATCAGCAGGGTCGTGACCGCCTATGCCGACGGCACAAGGGTCGGCTACACGATGAACGGCATCGCGCCCGAACTCACGCCCGACGAAATCAGTGCGCTCGGGGCGTATTATGCGACGCTTCCGATCAGCCGCCAAGACTGGCAGATTGACACCGCCGCGGCAGAGCAGGGGCAGGCGATCGTGCAGAACGGGATCATGGCCGCCGGCGTCCCCTCCTGCCTCTCCTGCCACGGGCAGAACGGCGAGGGCATCGGCGCGACCTTCCCGCGGCTTGCGGGCCAGCTTCCCGACTATATGACCGCACGAATCGAACTCTGGAGCACCGGCGAGGATACGGCGGACACGCCCGAGGAGGCGATCATGTCGCGGATCGCGACCGACGCGCCGGCCGATGCGATGGAAGCCGCAATCGCCCATTTCGCCAGCCTTGATCCCGCCGCCGGTCCAAGCACGAACTACCCGCCTATTGAAACGGATTGGCCGGTGCAGACCTACAACACCAAGCCGCTGCCCGACGAGATCATCTGGTCGAAGGCGGAGGCGGCCTATGCTGCGCAGGAGAAGCGCCTGGCCGATCCCGAACTCTACGAGCACGTGCCGCCGGAGTTCTCCGAAATTCCCGAAGGCCCGCTCGGCGACATGATCCGTCTGGGGCGGGAGATCTTCACCAACACCCAGGTCCTGCGCGGAACCTTCGTCGGCAACGACCTCGCGTGCAGCAACTGCCACATGAATGCGGGCGCGAATCCGGTGGCGGCGCCGATCTGGGCGACGGCGGTCGATTTCCCGATCTATCGCGGCAAGAACCAGCACGTGAATACCTTGCCTGAACGTCTTGCAGGCTGCTTCAAGTACTCAATGAACGGTACTCCGCCGCCCGCACAGCACGAGGTCATGGTGGCGCTGGAAAGCTACATGAGGTGGCTCGCAACCGGTGCGCCCTTGGGGGCGGTCCAGAAGGCGCGCGGCTACGTCACCCTGCCGATGCCGGCGCAGACGCCAGACTATGCCCGTGGCGAGATAGTCTATGCCGCGCGCTGTGCGACGTGCCACGGCACGGACGGCGCCGGGCTGAAGGAAGGCGATCGGGTTGTGTTTCCACCGGTCTGGGGGCCGAACTCCTACAACTGGGGGGCGGGCATGCATCAGATCGAGAAAGCGGCGGGCTTCCTGAAAGCAAACATGCCGCTCGGCAACCCGGACCTGACCGAACAGGAAGCGTGGGACGTCGCGCTCTATATCGACAGTCACGAACGTCCCCAGGATCCGCGTTGGCTGGGCAGCGTCGAGGTGACCCGGTGGGCTTACCACGACAATGTCAGCACCTACGGGCTCAGGACGCCCGACGGCCTGATGGGCGATACGGGCGCACCGCTGCCCAAACCCGAACCGCAGCCCTGGGCGAACTGGAGCAGCACCTGGAAGCCGGCCGAATAGGCCCGCTTCCACATATGCGACAACCAAAGCGATCCCCGTGAGCTTGCTCCAAGCGTCTGCCGAGGATGCCGTCCGCCTCTGCAACCGCGCGCCGCCTCCTACACCATTTAGCGTAATCGCCATCCCTATCGGCCCGATCTTGTGGTGCAAGATGGGCTTGATGCTTCGACATTTGCTGAAGCCCTTGGCATGGAGGATACGATGGGAGTGTTGCAGCGCTTGACGTCTCGCAGGAGGGACGGCGATTTGCATGGTCGACCAGGAAGGTGCGCTCCTGGCAGAGGCCAAGGTCCCGACCTGCCCGGACGCAAATGCCGATTAGCTCGCCGAGCGCTCCGATGAGCTCGAACGGGTCGGCATGGAAACCGGTCCACTGGCCGTCTGGCTCTGGAACGCGCTGACGGCGCGAGAGCCCCGATCGTCTGCATCGACGCGCGCCATGGTGTCCTGAAGATGATGCCCAACAAGACCGATCGGCATGATGCCCGGGGCCTTGCCCATATACTGCGCACCGGCTGGTTCAAGGCCGTCTGGATCAAGAGCCACGAGGCCTATGTCAACCGAGCGATGCTCACGGCGCGCGAGGCGCTGGTCGGGATGCGTGTTCGGCTCGAGAACGAGATCCGGGGCTTGCTGAAGAAAGCATGGCCCGCCTCCAGGATCTCCGCAGCCGCGCCGATCCGGTGAGCGCGCTCGCTGCAATTCGTGCGGCTCAGACCGAGCTGGGCCAGCGCGTCGACCAGCGCGTCATTGCGCCGGCGCCGAAGGACGCGGCCATCATCGTCGACTTCGCGGGCAGCATTGCAGATGCCAAGAGGAACGGCGAATGCCGGCAGATTCACCGCCGACCCTACCGGCGAGTGAAGCCAATCCCCAAGCGTGCATCGATGACGACTTGCCCCACACCTCGGGCCGAGTGGCGGCGAGCATGCGCGTAGTAGTTACCGGTAGCGAAGGCTCGGTCGGCAGTTGTCTGGTTCGCGCCCTCTTGTCACGTGGAGACGAGCCAATCGAAATCGATCTTCGATCTTCCACGCCGATCAACATCCTCGATGCTGACGGCCTCGCCGCGCAGGTCGCAGGCGCCGAGGGAATCATCCACCTCGCCGCAATCTCTTGCGTGGCATGGGGCGAACGCGATCCCTAAAGGTTGGGTGCCGCCGGATCCAGTTCTTCGAAGCGAGGCGCGATCTGGTTTCGCTTCGCTCGGCCTACGACCTTGGGCACGTCTTGAAACTGAGGATGGTCGCAGCGTGGAGAGGCGCTCGGAGCATGGCTTCGGCCGCGAATCGCAAGAACTTGGCGCGGAGTTTCATGTCGCGCGCCAAAGTGCTCGGGCGATCCGCATCAGGGCAGGAGAGACTTCGGGGTGGGCCTGCTCGAAGGCGGAGAAAACGAGTTCTACCGAGCGCCGCATTCGCTCTGGGGCTTGCGACATGCTCGGTCCGACCTAGCGGTACCCGGCCAGAGACTTCGGTACCAGCTCCACCGGCTCGGCCGCGGCAATCGAAAGAGCAAGCTTGAGATCTTCTGCGCCCTGCGCTTCAGCCGCCCGCAATCTGATGTCGTAGCCTCGGGCCGCTATTGTCCCGTCCCGGGCGATCGCATGGCCCCTCGCCGCTTAACTGGCCCCGTTTCGACCGGAGACTTGGGCATAGCCATGGAGGCTTAGGCATATGCCTGAGCACGTGCTCATGTCTGAGATCGAGATCATCACCGATGGCGGCCGACGCCGCCGCTGGTCCGCGGCGGAGAAGCTGCGGATCGTGGAGGAGACCCTGGACGAGCGGGAGAGCATCTCGGTCGTCGCGCGACGCAATGGCGTGGCACCGAACCTCCTCTATCGTTGGCGCAGGCTGATGCTGGAAGGAGGGAGCGTGGCGGTGACCGGCGACGACGAGGTGACCAGGTCGAGCCTGCGAGACGGGCCGTCCGGCAGCTGGAGGGGGAGCTCGAGCGGCAGCTCGGGCGCAAGACGCTCGAGGTGGAGATCCTCAAGGAGGCGCTGGACAGGTCACGGCCAAAAAAACCGACGTTGCTCGTGCGGTCGCCGCTGAAGGACGGTTCCCGATGAAGGCCGTGGCCCAGACGCTCGGGGTGTCACGTTCGAACCTGCATGACCGGCTGAGCGGGAGAACGAAGCCGCGGCGGCGCTACCATAAGGCGCAAGACGCGGTGGTGCTGCCGTTGATCACGACGCTGGTGGCGGCGCGGCCGACCTACGGCTACCGGCGGATCACGGCGATCCTGAACCGGCAGCTGCGGGCGCAGGGACTGGCGCCAGTGAACCACAAGCGCGTCTACCGCATCATGCAAGCCAACAACCTGCTTCTTGCGCGGAGCCATACCGATCGGCCGGCGCGCACCCACGACGGCAAGGTCATCGTCATGCGCTCGAACCTGAGGTGGTGCAGCGATGGCTTCGAGTTCCCCTGCTGGAACGGCGACGTCATCCGCGGCGCCTTCATCATCGACGCGCACGACCGCGAGATCATCGCCTGGCGCGCCGTGGCGAACGCCGGCATCAGCGGATCGGACGTGCGCGACATGATGCTCGAGGCGGTCGAGAAACGGTTCAGCGGAAACCAGACACCCCATCCGGTCGAGATGCTCAGCGACAACGGCTCGCCCTACACCGCCCGCGACACGCGCATCTTCGCCAGCCAGCTCGGCCTGAGGCCCTGCTTCACGCCGGTGAAGAGCCCGGAAAGCAACGGCATCTCGGAGGCCTTCGTGAACACTCTGAAGCGGGATTACATGCGCGTCACGCCGCTGCCGGACGCCGAAGCCGTCCTCGATCTCGTCGGCGGGTGGATCGAGGATTACAATGAGAACCACCCGCACTCAGGGCTGAAGATGCGCTCGCCACGCGAGTTCATCGCAGCTCATACCGCAACCGCCTGAGTGTCCGGCGAAACGGGGGCAAGATCACCGCTCTTCATGGCAAGATCGATCCTGCGCGATGTTCGGGACGGGAGGCGAGCATGCTGATCTCTCTTCACAAGCAGGCGACGACGACACCGAAGATCCGGGCTGCGGTCCAGGCGAGCACCGAGCCTGCCTGGATGGTGGCGGAGCGCCACGGCATCTCCGAGCAGACGGTCTGGAAGTGGCGGAACCGGGACAGCGTCCATGACCGGAGCCACACCGCGCATCGGCTGCAATCGACGCTCACGCCTCCACAGGAGGCGGTGGCGGTGTCCCTGCGCAAGACGCTGCTGCTGCCGCTCGACGACCTTCTCTGCGTGGTGCGGGAGTTCCTGAACCCGAACGTCTCGCGCTCCGGGCTCGACCGGTGTCTGCGTCGGCATGGCGTGGGCAACCTGCGCGACCTGAAGCCCCCGGCGCCGCGGCCTGGCACAAGCCGTTCAAGGCTTATGAGCCGCGCTACGTGCACGTCGACGTGAAATACCTGCCGCAGATGGCCGACGAGGACAGGCGCCGGTATCTGTTCGTCGGCACCGATGAAGATCGCCCGCGTGCTGGCGGACAACGGCAAGGAGTTCACCGACCGTCTGTTCGGCCTCCGCCGCCGCGCCGCCACAGGCAACCACGACTTCGACCGCCTCTGCGAAACGCCGTCATGAACGGCTACACTGCGCTCGGCATACCCGTCACACGGGCCGTGGGATAAGTTGGTCCAAGGGAAAGGGGTAGCACGGCCATCAGCCGATTTCTGAAACAGAAGTCTCGTTGCGGTTCCCGCAAGGCGAAGACAAGCATATCCCGCGCGGTACCGGGCGCGGCAGCGGGACCGCAATGGCGAAGGGATGCGAGAGCCCCTCTTCGTCATCGCGGCCTCCTCGATCATCCGGCCGCAACGGGCCGGACGGAGATCAGGCTGCGGGCGTACCCGCTACGGGCGTCGTCGGCGTCGTCGGCGTCGCTTCGACGTCGGCGAGGACGGTCCGCCAGACCAGCGCCCCGATCGCCGCGCCGATCAACGGGGCCATCCAGAACAGCCAGAGTTGGCCCATCGCGCCGGTCTCGGCGAAGAGGGCGGCGGCCGTCGACCGCGCCGGGTTCACCGACGTGTTGGTGACGGGGATCGAGATCAGATGGATCAGCGTGAGCCCGAGGCCGATCGCGATCGGCGCGAATCCCACAGCGGCCTTCGTCGAAGTAGCGCCGAGGATGATGACCAGGAACGCCGCCGTCAGCACGACCTCGGCCACGAAGGCCGCGACCATGCCGTAGCCGCCGGGCGAGAGAGCGCCGTAGCCATTGGAGGCGAAGCCGCCGGGCGTCCATCCCGGTACGCCCGAGGCGATGATGTAGAGCACCATCGCTCCGATCACCCCGCCGGCGACCTGCACTGCCCAGTACGTGGGGACGTCGCTCCATGTCATCCGCCCCGCGAGGGCCAGCCCCAACGAGACCGCCGGATTGAAATGGCCTCCCGAGATGTGGCCGACGGCGTAGGCCATGGTCAGCACGCTCAGACCAAAGGCCAGAGAGACCCCGACGAAGCCTATCCCGAACTCGGGAAATCCGGCGGCGAGCACGGCCGCGCCGCACCCGCCGAAGACGAGCCAGAAGGTTCCGATGAATTCTGCAGCAAGTTTCTTCGACATGTGCACCTCTCCGCACGCCGGCTCCGGAGTTTGACGCGCCACTGCCGGCGCAGCGAGCTCGTCGAGCACCTGATGTACATCGGAGCTCGCCGCCAATCCTTCGCTGATCCCTGCCGCTGTCGTTGACGTCGGTCAATGTTACGAGGACCGCCTCCGGCGCAGAGCCGTTCGCGGAGGGAGAGGAGGTCGTGCTGCGGCACTCTCGCTAATAAGAGCTCCACCTCGCCCTCCCGGCCGCGGCGCGCCACGTCGACCGCCTGGACCTGCGCGAGGTTGTCAGACTGATGGCCATGGTACGAAGGACCCGCTCCTGAAGATCGAAGGCCGAGCACATTGTCGATCCGGCAAGGGAATGACACGATGTGGGGCTTGGAATGAGCCTCGCGCCGGAAGACGTCACGCGTGCTTGCGCCCGTCCTTCGACGCCTGCTAGCTATGCGGCGTCGCGGCAGTCATCGGCGCGTGCGAACGGCAAGTTAGGCCCGAATGTCACCGGAGGCCGGCTGACCAGATAGGCCGAGTGCATCCTCGTCCTGATCGGCGCCACGCTGGAGGGCAAGAAGGAACTCGTCGGCTTCCACGTGGGCACGCGGGAGAGCGCGCAGAGCTGGCGCGAGCTGCTGGTCGACTTCGGATCTTGCCCCGGTTTCACCGGACACTCAGGCGGTTGCGATTGAACTGCGATGAACTCGCGTGGCGGGCGGCACACACCCACGACGGCAAGGTCATCGTGATCTGCTCGAACCTGCGTGGTGCAGTGACGGCTTCGAGTTCACCTGCTGGAACGGCAACGTCGTCGGCGGCGCCTTCATCATCGACACCTGTCCAAGAGGTCATCGCCTGGCGTGTGGTGGTCAATGCCGGGATCAGTGGCTCGGACGCGCGCGACATGATGCTCGAGGCGGTCGAGAAGCGGTTCGGCGGCTATCGGGGGGTGTGACTCAATTTTGGTGCAGCCTCCTACGCGACGACGACGAGCCGGGCGCGAAGGAGGTCGAGGTTGGCGCGACCGTACATCTGATGGGGTGGACGGCCTCTGCACCCAAGCCGGCGGCGCGGGTTAAGTGGCCGTATGACCGCGTCGTCTCCAGAGGAGCTGCCCACCATGGAAGTCACCACCATCGGACTGGATATCGCAAAGAATGTGTTCCAGGTTCATGCCGTCGACGCCGAAGGCGCGGCCGTTCTGCGCCGCAAGGTACGCCGCGGCGAAGTGCTGCCCTTCTTTTCGCGTCTTGCACCCTGCGTTGTCGGGATCGAGGCCTGCGCCACGTCGCATCATTGGGCTCGGGAGTTGACCGAGCTGGGGCACAAGGTGCGGCTCATCCCGCCCTCATACGTGAAGCCCTACGTCCGACGAGGCAAGAACGACGCGGCCGACGCTGCGGCGATCGCCGAAGCGGTGTCGCGTCCGTCGATGCGTTTCGTCCCGATCAAGTCGACCGACCAACAGGCCGTGATGGTGCTCCACCGCAGCCGTGAACTCCTGGTCAAGCAGCGAACGATGCTGATCAACGCGCTCCGATGCCATCTCGCGGAGTTCGGGATCGTCGCGGCTCAGAAGAGGATCGGCTTGGCTCAACTCGTCGCCATCGTGAGGGGCGGCGCCAACGGGGGCCTGCCGCCGATGGCGTGCCGCGCGCTTGAAACGTTGATCGTGCAGATGGAGCAGGCGCAGGTAGAGATCGTTCAACTCGACAAGCAGATCGAAGCTCATCACAGGTCCGATCCCGTCAGCCGTCGATTGGGCACGATCCCAGGCGTCGGCCCCCTCATCGCGACCGCGATCGCGGCGACCATGCTCGACCCGAGCCACTTTCGCAGTGGTCGCGAGTTCGCCGCTTGGCTTGGCCTCGTACCGAGGCAGAACTCGAGCGGCGGCAAAGAGCGGCTCGGCCGCATCTCGCGACAGGGCAATCGATATCTGCGCCGGCTGCTCGTGGTAGGGGCAACGTCCGTTCTCCGGCACGACCGAGCCAAGGCAGCTGGAAACGCCTGGTTGCGGGCCTTGCTGGAACGTAAGCCGCCGCGCCTGGTCACGGTCGCGCTGGCCAACAAGATGGCGCGGACCGCCTGGGCGCTTCTGGTTCGCGAACAGGATTATCGAAACAGCGAAACTACCATCCCGAACGGCGCCGTCGCGATGTAGGGCGTCCGCCGGGGAAGACTGCAAGGGTGGCTGATGACGTGACGAACGACCGGGAGAACCGGGATCAGGAGAACCCGTTGCAAGCGGAAGCGGCTTAGACCGCGGACATTTGATTGGGACCTGATCTGCGGATCACATCGAGGCCAGCGGCCATGGAGCGCCGCGCGAACAGGCCGGACACATGACTGCACCCATCGTCCGACGTCACGGAAGAACCTCCTTGCAAAGCAGAGGCCGTCCACACATGCCGCTTGAGGGTCTTCAGGCGGTTGATCTGGCCTTCCGTCTGCCCGTTGGACCAGCTCTCACGGAGCGCAGCAGCGACGGCCTCAACGTCGGCGCGAAGTCCTCTGGCGAAGGACGACAGCACGCTGGTATCCGCCTCCGTCAACCAATCCGGCAGCTGCTCGGCACGCCCGTGGCGAACCATCTCGGCAAAGCGCTCTGTCAGGTCGCGTGACGTGACGAGAGTGGGCACCGAGGCCTCGATTCTGGCAACCGTGATGGCATCGGCCCTGGACAGGTGATGCCGCGCGGTCGTCATCATCCTGGCGATCCTTCGCGCCGGTGGACACTTGCCTCCTGTCGCCGGATGCGCCGCCTCGGCCCGGCGGCGCCGCGTTGCCCACTCGGTCACGACCCGCAAGCTGCCTTCGAACCCGGCCGCGCGCAGACGGCGCCAGAGCTCGGCGCCGTTCCTGCACCCGGCGGACCATTCCCGCTCAAGGCGCGGCAGCCAAGGCTCGAGACTGCTCTGGCGGACGCGGAACACGTCCTCGCGCTCGCCGCGGACGATCTGGCACGAGCTTGCGGCTCAGCCCCGTCAGGCGAACGATCCGCTTGAGGGAGACACCATCTCCGGCCATCTGGCGGACCATCCTGTTGGTGTGCTGGCGGCGCAGGAAACCCTCGTATCGCAGGCGCTCGGCGGCAGTCAGAATCTCCGGATCGAGCTTCTGCGCCCCGACCGCCTTGCGGATATCGGGCAGCGCGTGCCGAACGGCGGCAAGGAAGGCCGCTCCGGAGTTCTCCAGCAGATGCCACCTGTCGGCGACCTGCACCGCGTTTGGCAAGGCCCGCGCCACGGCGCCGCGGTACCCGCCGTTCCGATCGCGGGCGACGACCTCGATCTGGGGATGCCGGCTCAGCCAGGCTTCGACGGTCGCGGGCTCGCGATCCGGCAGGAGGTCGATGACACGGCGCCGCTCGAGGTCGCAGATCAACGTGCCGTAGCGCTGGCCCCGTCGCCACGCCCAGTCATCGATACCGATCACACGCGGCGCTTCGGCGGCGAAATCGTTGGACAAGGCACGGGCGCCGCGCAGGAACGTGTCTTTGCTCACCGGCAGCAATAGGCGGCCCGCGAGGGCTTGCGCCGGGCGTCCGCCCAACGCCAGGCCGAGGTGGCGCACCAGCCCCTGCAACCGCGAGGTCTGTGACCGCTACGCGAACCGCGACTCTTGCTGGGTGTGAGGGTAGGGGTCTCGGGAGGTGTTCTCCAGCATCTTCTCCCGGAAAACCTCGGCGGGGGTCTTCCATCCGAGACACTTTCTGGGCGTTGCGTTGAGGCGGTCGCAGATCATCCTCAATTCATGATCTGAGACCGCCGTGGGATCGAGCCTGCGCGGCAGCCATCGTCGAGCACGACGGTTGGTGTTCTCGACGGTGCCTTTTTGCCAGGGCGCGGAGGGGTCGCAGAACCAGGTCCGGGTTCCGGTCTCCGCCTGGAGATGTGGCCAGGATACGAACTCGGTGCCGCGGCCGAAGGTGATCGACCGCCGCGCTACGAACGGCAAGTCCCGGATCGCCCGGATCACCTTGCCCATGACGGGCCTCGTGCGCTTGCTCGGGTTCTTCAGCAGCACGGTGAACCGGCTGACGCGTTCGACGAGCGAGGTCACGTTGGTCTGCCCGAACCGTTGCTTGAACAGCATCAAGTCGCCTTCCCAGTGGCCGAACTGCCGCCTGTGCGCCACTGCGTCCGGTCGGAACAGGATGCTGACGTCGCGGTGGAACTTCGGTGGCGGTCGCTTGCGTGCCCGCCGCGGTCGCCGCGCCTTGCGGTGGGTCGGCAGGTACCACCAGAGCTCTTCCCGCATGCCTTCCTTGGCGTAGATGTACCGGTAGATCGTTTCCTGGCAGACGCGGGGGCACGCATTCTCGTAGATCATGCGCCAGGCGATCTGCTCCGGCGTCCAGCCGTCCTTGATCCGCTCGACGACGCGTCTGCACAGGCCGGGGTGACGGATCAGCTTGCGTTGCCGGGCGCGTCGATCGGTCGTCATCAGCTGCGCCGCCGCGCCATAGTATCCGTCGCAGCCTGGCAGGCACGGATCGGAGAAGTGGTTTCGCCTGAGCTCGCGAAAGATCGTCGATCGGCAGCGCTTCAGAACGCGCGCCATCTCGTCGACGGGGACCTTCGCATGGCGCCAGCGCTCGATCCTGCGCCGCTCCTCAAAGCTCAACTGCCGATAAACAGCTCCCATCTCAGCAACCTCATGTCAGACAACCCTCTGGTTTCTAACAAGAGTCGCAGTTGGGAGTAGCGCGCACCTCCGCCGGCCATGCGGGCGCGTAACCGACGGCGGAAACCGCTCCGCGAACACTCGTGTACGGCAATGCGGTGTGCGGCAACGGAGCCGCCGGACTGACAGAACGATCCTGACGTCGCGACCATGAGCGGGAAGGTCGGCCAGCCGCCTCTGATATCTGCTGTGCTGGCGACCGGAGGTCTGACCGCAGCGCAAGCACGCCGACCTGGCGCTCGATGCGCGAGCATGCACGACCACCATGCTCCCGGAGACCTCGATCCGTTCCGTCTTCAAACCGTCGGGTAGAAATCGCTCCCGCTCCGTTCTGCTCATCATCGGCCACCTCCCATGAAGATCGCCAATGTAGCTTCCGACGGCCCTAAGCTGCACCAAATCTGCGACAGAACCCCATCCGATCGAGATGCTCAGCGACAACGGCTCGGCCTGCACCGCCCTCGAAACACGCATCTTCGCCCGCCAGCCCGGCCTGAAGCCTTGCTTCAAACCGGTGAAGAGCCCGCAGAGCAACGGCATCTCGGGGGTCTTAGTGAATACTCTGAAGCGCGAAAGACGTTCATGTCACGCCGTTACCAGACGCCGAAATAGTCCTCCCCCTCGTCAGCGGGTGGATCGACGATGTCTACAACGTCTCGTCACAACGCACATCTCGCTATGTGATTGATGGGAAGAGGCTTTCCTGTTGGAGCCCTGGTCCTGCGGAGTTGTACGCACGATCCGCGTCCTCAGCCGGGCGTCAGTGGTGGGTGCGGACCAGACGGCCTGAAGGTCTCCAGCGAGCGCCTCAAAGGACATGGGCGGCAGCGTGGCGTGTGGAATGGCGGCGTCGTGCTCCGCGATCCGTCGTTCGATCCCGGCGACGCGCTCGAGGGCCTGGCTCCACCGCAGCTCGAGCTCCGCCGTGACCAGGCGGTTCTCCGGATCGGCGGCGTCGTACTGGCGGAAGGCACGGTCGGCTGCGTACCTCGGCCTCGAGGTCGCGGAGCAGCGCCTCGCGGGCTTCGTCTCGGCGCGCCGCCGCCTGGGCTTCCGCTTCCCGGGCGGCCTGCGTCGCGGGCTCGCCTTTGGGCCCGCGGCGCCGTACTGGACCGATACGCCGGTGCGGCCGCAGGCGTACGCGCCGCCATAGGCCGGGTTGGCGATGAACTCGCGGAGCGTGGCGTAACGTGGACGGCGCCAGGTGACCGGTCCGCCGTTCACCCGGGTCGGGAGCTCGAGCCCATGCTCGAGGAACCACGGCAGCGCCTGCCGCACGCTGCCGCACGCTGCCGAGCTCGGCGACCTTGTCGATCGCGAGCCGGATCGCTTCCTGCACGCGACGGTCGGGGTCCTTCTCGAGCCGGTCACCGGCCTTCACGAAGCCGACCGGTGCCGCGACAACGAGCTCGCCGCGCCGCGCCTTCTCGTAACGGACGTAGAGAACAGGTCGAGCTCGTACTCGTTGAGGCTGCCCTTGAGCCCGAGCAGCAGCCTGTCGTTGCCCTGTCGCGGCGCATGGACGGTCTCCTGGTCGATGAGCAGGGTGTCGACCACGCGGCACATCTCGACCAGCTGCTGCCAGTCTCGGCTGTTGCGGGCAAACCGCGAAACCTCCCGGGCCGCGACGGCACCGACCTTGCCGAGGCAGACCTCGGCGACCATCGGTTCGAACCCGGCACGGGTCGTCCCTCCCGCTGCGGAGCGCCCGAGGTCCTCGTCGATGACCTCGATCTCCGACCAGCCAAGCTGCGCCAGCCTGTCGCGCATGGCATGCTGGAGGGTCCGGCTCTCGCGGCCCATGCTGCACCTGGTGGGCGGAGGACCGACGGAGGTCATCGTCGTGATCCTCCGACACCATCGCTGGGACGCTGACGTGGGCCGTCGGCATCCGCGTCACGAGCCCGGTCAGCGCGTGCCGCGTCTTGTCCGGGAGCGCTGTCCCCAACGGCGTTCCCGGCGGCAGAGGCGGAGGGTCCTTCTCGAACAACTCGAGTTGCGATGAGCGGCGTGGCGGGCGCGGCATGGCGATCTCCATCATGGCGATCGCCAAAGCCCATCCGTGCGCGCCCCGAAGCCTCATCGGTGATCGTGAGGGTGGCCAGGGCATCCGACAGGAGCGCCCGCAGGTCGGCAAGCGCAGATGCCGACGCCTCTGGCGCCGCCGTTGTCCGCATCGCACTGCACGCTGCGGCGTCCAGCATCCAGAACGGCATCTCCTGCACGCCGCTCCCATCGCCGGGGCTGCATCGCGCGGACACCTCCCCGCGGCGATCGAGCACTTCGTGGACATGGACCGTGGGCCCGGATCACGGATGCCAACGCCAGCCGACCACGGCGTCGTAGCCGCCAGCCTCGGTCCTATGGGTCTTGTGGCGTGAGGTTGTAGGAGGTGGTTCGGTTGGTCTGAACAGCTTCCGGGTTGTCGCTAAGTGGATCTCCGCCTTGGTTACGCCGCCGCCGGGATTGGCGTCAGCTGATTGAGACCGGCTTGGTCCGGGGTCCGCCCGCCATGCTACGAATGCGGCCGCGTCCCGTTGCAGAAGCTCAGATACCGGCCGATCGAGGCCCGAGCTTCGGAGACGCTGGCGTAGGCGCGCAAGTAGACCTCCTCGTATTTCACCGTCCGCCAGAGGCGCTCGACGAAGACGTTGTCGCGCCAGGCGCCCTTGCCGTCCATGCTGATGGCGATCTCGGCGTCCTTCAGCACCTTGGTGAAGTCGACGCTGGTGAACTGGGCGGTCTCAACCGGTCGTCGCAACGCTTCTCGAATCGAGGTTGCGATGGCGGGAAGGAAGCGTTGTGCGGAGCGACGGCTGAGGGCGCCGCTGCGGTCTCCCGGGCGGCCGGGTGTTGCGAAACGGGACGATCGCCGCCGGTTCTGGCTGGCGATCGCGGCAGGGTAAACGAGCGAGGACGCGGCCCGGGACTGCGACGTTGCTCAAGGTGCAGGTCCTGAACCGGGGTCACCTCGTGCAAGAAGTGGCGATCGCGGTGCTGCTGCCGCTCGGCATCTACTTTCTCTTCGACGTTTGGCTGAACGCGTCGATGGAGGGGCGCCTGCCGCTGCTGATCTGACCGCGCCACCGCGCAAAGCGATGGACTTGTTCGCCGCCCTCTGGGTGGGCTTCTCGGTCGCGATCAGCCTGATCAATCTCGCCTACCTGCTTCGGCACTTTCTTTCCGGCCCGGTTCCTCGGCTTCGACATCACGTTCGAGGCCGAGACCTGCACCGTGGCGTTCGAGGTCCGCGACTATATGTTCAACCCGCAGGGCCTCCATGGCGGGATCGCGGCCTTCGCGCTCGACGTCGCGATGGGCCACCTCACCAAGCATGTCTGCGGCAAGGGCGGACTGACGCTGGAGATGAAGGTCCAGTACATGCGGCCCGCGCGGCCAGGGCCGGTCCGCTGCGTCGGGCGAAGCGCGGCCGTAAACTCAGCTTGATGGAATCACGCGTGACCGACGGCGAGGGCAAGCTGCTGTCGATGGCAACCGCCACCTGGAAAATGCCCTGACGCCGCATCAGGACCGGGTCCGCGTCTCGGCCGGCGCGATCGGCGACTTCGCCACCCGGCTGCTGGTCGCGGCGGGGCTGCCGCCGGAGGATGCCACCATCGTCGCGCGCTGCCTGGTCCGGGCCGACCTGCGCTGTGCAGAGACCCATGGCCTCGTCCGCCTGCCGGTCTATCTCGACCGCGTGCGTCGCGGGCAGATGAATCGCCATCCTGACCTTTCGCCGCGCCGGACAGCGACGGCCGCTGCTGCATCTCGACGGCCAGAACGGGCTCGGCTTCATCGTCGCGACCCGTGCGACCGAGATCACATGTCTTCCTGGCCTTTCGTCCGGACCTCTTCATGCCGCCCGCGACGCTCGCGGGCCGCCGCGCGGACTGGGCGGCGAAGGTGCACGCGTCGCCGCGCGCACCCGGCGTCGACCGGCTCCGGATCCCCGGCGAGCGTGGTTCGGCGCTCGAGGGGGAGCGGCTTCTCAAGGGGCTGCTCTATCGCCGCACGGACCTTCGCCGGGCTCCTTGATGCCGCGACCCGTGCGGGCGTGCCACTGCCTTCGGACCTGAACCCCGCGTCGTGATCGCGGCCGTCCGCATTGCGAGCGCGTCGCCAGGGTCAGCTTTCCGCCTCAGCACCGACGAGCCGGCCCCTTCCGGGGTTTCCCGCAGGGGACGGCCGGCGGCGGCATGACCTCGGTTTGTTTGGACAAACCGGTCGTGAGCGGGCATGATTTTCTCAACCTGCCCTGCTGGAAACGGGCCCGCACGTCTTACTGTCTCGGCCCCCAAGTCCCCCCGGAGACCCGAATGGATCCGATCCTAGCCATCTCGTCGCTGGTCATCGCCGGAGCGCAGGCTGCGTCGAAGGATATCGGCGGCCAGGTCGTGAAGGATCTCTATGGGGAGTTGAAGACGGCCCTCTCCCGGCTGCTCGGAGGCGAAGCGAAGGTCCAGGCCATCGAGGCGTCGCCCGACTCCGCGGCGGCGCAGGCGGACCTGATGACGGCGATGCGCCAGGCGGACGCGTCGGCAAACACCGAGTTTACGCGAACTCGCCGAGGCACTGGCCAGCGCGCTCGAGAGGTCGGGCGAGGACGCCCTCGCCCGGGCCGGGATCGAGATCGGCAATGTTGAGGCGGCTCGGAGCGTGGTGATAGAAAACCTGAGCGCGACAGGCGGCCTTCGCGTCGGGAACGTCACCGCCAGGGGCGGCGACGCGGTCATCTCCGGGATCGACACGGGAAAAAAGGGCTAGGGGCGGTCGCGGGGCCGGCGAGCCGGCCGCCCCACATCGTCACCGGGACGATTACCGCAGGACGCAACGTTGTCGTTGCCGCAAGGCAGGTGGTCGTCTCTGCCGGTCGAGTCGTGATCGCCATATTGCTGGTCGTGACAGCGGGCGTCCTTGCGCTCGCCGCGACTACGACGGAGAGCTTCTTGTGCAACCGGCTCGATGTCTGCCTGTTCTCGAAAATGCGCGTCACCGAGGTGCTGCGCACGGACGGTCCGCTGCAGGAGCTTACTGTCGGCCCGCTGCTCGACGGGGCGCGTGTGCAGTCGGTCGCGGGCGGCTACCTTGTCAGACTCTCGGGTGACCGGCTACTCGCGCTGGTGGAGCCGCCCCTGGTCGCGGAGCAGCGGATATCGGCACGGCCGCTGGGCCCCGACGACGCCGGGGCCTTCGCGGTCCGGCTGGCGGACCTGCCCCCCCAACGCCTCGCCGAGCTTTTGGATGGGCCGATGAGTTTCGTCGCCGAGGAGGTGCCGATCGCAGAGGCGCTGCAGGCGGCGCTCGATGGCGAGGTCGCCTACGGAACATGTGGCGAGGTGTCGAAATCGGCGTGGCGGCTGAGGGCCCTCGCCGCATTGGGCGTCGAAGCAAGACGCGAGGATGGAACGCGCCTTTCGCTCCTCGCCGTGGCGCTCGATTGCCCCGAAGCGACTCTGCCCGAGGGGTTCTAGCGCCAGAGGTCGTCGAGGAGCCGCGCCGCGAGGGTGCGATCCTCCACGGTCGGCGTGGCCCCGGGCTCCGCAAGCCTTTCCAGCATCGCCCGGCCCTGCGACGGCGGGAGAACATCGGTGTAGAACGCCGCGCGTGAGTTCACGCGTTCGTCGCTCTCGTAGCCCGCGCCGTGGGCGATCTCGGCAAGGAGCGAAAGGTAGGAGAACTGCTCCGAGAGGCCGGGCTCACCGATCAGGCCGGACAGGATCCCGGCGCGCTCGAACTGATCTGCAAGCTCCTCCGGCGCGGCCGCCGCCACGCTGCTGCTGACCACGTCGAGGAAGACGCCGGGCGCGCGATGAAAGACCAGCGGCACGATCTCGCGGACGATCGCGTTGCCGAGCATGTCGGTGACCTCCGGAAGCGTGGGTGCACCGGCGAAGATCAGTAGCGCATCGGCGTCGTAGGCCAGCGGGCCGTGCCGGCAGGTAGCGGAGTTCGACTGAATCGCCTCTGGGACGCCCAACAGGACGGCGCGCGCCAGTGTCTCGCAGGGCGCCTCGGCCAACGTGCCGGAAAAGACCCCCGGTCCCGGCCCTGCGAAGGGATTTGCCGGCACATCGACTTGCTGGCCGGCGAGGAGCCGGCCCATCGCGCAAGTCAGATCGGCGAATTCGTCACCCTCCCGCATCCCCTCGCCGCCGCAGAGCGCCCAGTCGACGAGGTCGATTGGCACCGGCTCATGCAGGGCGGCGACGGACCGCGCGGCCTTGTGCCCGACCGATAGCGGCGCGCGCGGATCCGCCGGGCGCCAGGCTGCCACCGGCTCGTCCTCGTCAGACGGTGGGTGCAGCGCCTCGGCGCCCTCATGCACGACCGCAACGCCGAGCCCGGCCGTGCGCAGCGCAAGAGCCTGCAGCCCCCGCGCTTCGGCCAGAGCGGCAAGCCGCAGGAGCCTTTCGCCGGGATCGTCGGTCAAGGACGTCGCGGGCAGCAGCATGAGTTCGGGCAGAGCCCCGAATCCGCCGTCATCCTGCTGCGTGCCGGGATGCGTGACCGTCGCCCCGGTCTCTGAGAGGATGCGGCTCCTGTAGGGCGTCGCCTCCTCGCGGGCCAGGAGCCCGAAGGCCGGTCGGGCGTCGGCCGCGACGATCAGCGTCTCGAGGAGCGGCAGGATCGCGTCCAGCTCTTCGATGCTGCCGGTCTCCGCCGCGTCCTCGGCAAGGGCGAGCGCGAGGGCGAAGGCGCGGGCGGTCGGGTGTCCGTCGAGAACGAGGCCGATCCGCGACTGAAGCTGCCAGACGCCCTGTTTCGCTCCCATCAGATGCGCCTCTGCGCCGAACGACAGAGAACCAGTGGTGAGGTTGCCCGCAACCTCCGTGGGGACGTGCGCGGAAAACGCCAGGAACCCGCTCGCCACGAAGAGCCGGTTGGTCGACAGCAGCACGATGCCGGAATCGACCTCCTCCTCGACGAGGGCGGAGAGGGCAGCCATGCCGTCCTCGTAGGCCGGGGGCGAGCCGAGCGCGCGATCGATGTCGATACGGATCGGACCGAGGCTGGCGTCGAGGTTCGGGCAGAGCGTCGCGACCTCGTGGAAGCGGTCACGCGCCTCAAGCAGATCGCTCTTGGGATCCTCGCTGGAATTGACCGCGGTTTCGAGCGCCGCGGCAGCCGCCTGCAGCGCTAGGGCCGTTCGGGACTCCGACCCTGGCTGTATCGACGGCTCGGTCCTGAGCGCCTCGACGAGACGATCGAAGCTCGGCAGGAACCGCCCCCCGGCGAGGGTCTCGACATCGTCTCTGGCGGAACCCGGGTTCATCGCCATGGCGACGATTGTGTCCATCAGGGCGCGGTTGCCGGGCGCCTGGGCGAAGGCGCCGAAGTCATAGCGGCCGACCTCCGCCTCGATTTCGGTCAGGATCGTCTCGGCGTCCAGCCCCATGAGCGATCCTGTTCCTTGCAGATCCAGCAGGAGGCGGACGGGAACGCCCGCGAGCGGCGCCAGAAAGAATCCGACGTCGAGCAATCTCTGTCGGGTTTCGAGCGGGAAAAAGGCGTCGAGCTCCTTCAGAATCGCTTCGCGGTGGGCATCCCGCGCCACCTGCGTGGTGTCGTCGAGCGAAAGGAGCGCGAAGCGCGCAGCGAGACGGCGCAGAGCGGGTGGCCAGCCGCGATCCTCGACGAGCCGCTTGCGCAGCCTTTCGGCGGCGGTCCAACGCCTCTCCCGATCGGTATGGATGAAGCTCAGCAGCAGCCTCGTCGCGATCTCGGCGTCGATCAGCTCGGCTTCGGTTTCGAAGGGATCCTCGTCGGACCGTAGCCACAACGAGAGCCACGGACGGGCGGCGAGCCACATCGGCTCGAGATGAGCCCACGCGTCGGCAAAGTCCTCGGGGCCTTCGTCCGCCGGCTCCTCGAGAAGGGCCGCGAAGGTCTCCTCCCTGATCTGGGTCCGAAGGAAGTCGTAGAGCGTCCGGGCCTCGGCTCCGGGCCGGTATGCAGCTTCGGGCGCTTCGTCGTCCAGGCCGGGCCGCATCAGGTCGATCTGAACGGCAAGGGGTCCCGACGCGGCCTCCAGGTGCACCCGTGCCCGCTCGGCCGCGCTGTCACCTGCGTCCGCGCGCTGCCAGTCCGCGATGACGAGCGTCAGACGATGCAGCGCCGCGATGCTGGCCGCGTGATCCTCACCGGAAAGCACCTGAGGGATCGGCCGCTCGGGCAGACCGGAGGACGAAGCGAACCGGCCCCAGATATCGCGGTCCTCGGCGACGAGATCGGCCCGGCCCTCCTCCAGATCGGAAAGCGACTGCAGAAGATCGACCGCAGCAATCCGCAGCGCATTGGCGTCTGAACTTTCGAAGAGGCGCTCACGGAAGGCGTCGGATTTCAGTTCGGGGAAAAGCCGGATGAAGCGCGCGTAGATGAGCCTGTTCGACACGCCGTGTGGCGCAAGGAGCGCGGCGAACTGGCGATACAGGGCGGCCGCGTTCAGTTGCCCCGCCGCGAGGAATGGCATGTTCGTCCACCAGCCCCACGAGACAAGGGCATGGGCGAGCTCGGCCTGTCGGCCGAAGGTGTCGAAGTCGTCCCGGATGCGGTCGGCATTCTCGGCGAAGATCGTGCCGGTCTGCGTCAACAGACGCACGGCTTCCAGCGAACTCAGTCGCTCCTCCGGTACAGTGAAGCGCGCGGAGATTACCCCTCCGGCCTCGGGCCAGAGCCGCAGCGCCTCGAGCGCCAGGGTCTCCTGCAGGTCGGGCGCGCTGCCGATCCAGTCGAGCTCATGCGCCGCCGCAAGGTCCGCGGCCATGGTGGTGGCCGATCGACCGAACGGAAGACCCTGCGCGAGCCGGATCGGCAGAGCCACCACGGAAGCCTCAATCGGATCGACCGCGGCGACAAGGTCCTGCACCGCTTGCACATCCCAGGTCCGGGGGCCCGTGCATCCTCCGGTTGGGAAGTAGGGGTAGAACCGCTTCCCCCGGTTTGCGGCGAGCCAATCCAGCCGTGCTGCACCGAGCTGTGCGGCGAGTATTTCGCGCGCCAGCCGTTGGCGGGCGGCGATCGTCGCTCCGGTCGCTCCGCCAAACTCTGCCCAGACTGCGGCGTCGAGCCGGTCGAGCGCGACCTGCGCCGGCAAGCCTTCAGCCGCGTCCTTCGCCAGAAGCGGGTAGAGCGTGGCGTCAAGGCAGCTGTCGCCCGCCTCGAAGGGGCTTTGCGGGCTTGGGGCGAGGGGCCCGGCCGGGACGAGGTCACCGTAGCCGGAAAAGCCACGCGGATCGGCGGCGGCGCGCCAGTACCCCGCGACGAAGCCGGCCCACCGGGTGTCACCGTCTGCGCCGATACAGGCCATCCGCCTCGCCGGGGCGCTCGGCGCGGCGGTGCGGGCGGGCACCGACTCGTCGAGCAACGTCTGGAGAACCGAATCGCCAACCGGCCGGACGAAACTGTCGAACTGCGGCTCCCGATCGAGAGAGGCGACCCAGTCCTTCGCGCTCTCCTCACGGAGCGGGATCCCCGAAAGCCACGCGCGCGGCAGCGGATCGAGCGACGCGGGCGGCGGGCGCGATGCGACGGCGGCGGTCCGGTGGCCGTCGAGGAAGTAACGCAGGCTCACGCTCGCGTCCGCGGCGACCCGCAGCGCGCGGGAAAGCAGGTCTGCCCGATCCACGCCCGACAGCGACTCGGCATCGAGCACGTGGGTCTGGATCATCGGCTCGGCCGCCCAGCCTGTGAGGCCCGGCACATGGCCGAGCACCCGAATGGTTTCCGCGCGCCCCGGTGAGATGAGCACCAAGATCAGCTTGTCGGGAAGCGCCGCGCTCAGCGCCCCCGCGGAGGGGTTTGGCGCTGTGAGGACCTCCTCGGCGCGGGCGCAGGCGTTCGGGCCGGGCGGGCTCTGCCCCGGTGCCGCCTCGCGTAACGCGAGCGCCGTATTGAGCGAGCGCAAGGGGGCGTCGAACTCCGCCAGAAGCTCGCTCGGGCGCAACGCGAGGACCAGCGCGCTCTCGGTCGCCCGGCAGACCGGCGCACCCGCGTCGCGCCATGACCCGGCGAAATCAGCGACGGGCTCGGCGTGGGCGATTGCCGTCGCGAACATGAGGATGGCCAGCCAGAGCGCCCGAAGCATCTCAGAGGTACCTTGATCGATTCATGGAACGACGGGTCGATCAGCTGCCTATTGCCTCCCTCTATACCACCATTCTCCGCCCGAGCGGTTCGGAAACTGGGACAGGCTGCCACCATTGCTCTTCATGGCAGGCGCCACGGCACCTCGCCCGCCGCCATCCCCGGCCAGGTCGCGGCACGCGGCCTACCATGCTGGATCCGATCCCAGGACCGAATCTGCCCTATGGACCTCCCCTTGCGTTCCTGCATCCCCATGAAAGCGCATACCGCTCCGACGGACGATGCCTTCAACGACCTGCGCCCGGCGTCGGCGGGCACCCCCGGGATCCCGCCAGATCTCAAGGGGCGCCTTGGCTCAACGTCGTCTCCAGCGGCAAGACAAGCATCGCGACATCCGGATCGCGAGCCGCGGCGGCCACGAAGCGGCGATCTGCAGTTACCACCGGAATCTCGCGCACCAGCGCCAACGCAAGATATACGCAGTCGTAGACCGGGTGGTCCAGCATCTGCGCGAGACGCAACGCCTCCGGAACCAGGTCCTCGTTCGGCGCGACGAGCGGAGCCCTCCGGAGCAGGTCCAGCGCATCGGCCGCGCCGGCCCGACTGATCGCGCCGCGCCGCGCCATCACCCAGAACGCATTCGCGGCCTCGACGAAGAGAAGCGCGGGCGCATGCAATGTCCGCCCGTCGAGAAGCGCCGCAGCAGCCGCCGACCCGGTCTCGTCGACCACCCACTTGATGGCGACGCTCGCATCGACGACGACGCCACTCATCTTTGACGTGCGTCGCGCGCCTCACGAACGATGTCGCTGGAGTCGCCGTCATGTCTGAGACGGCTCCGCAGCCGGGCGGCCGCGGCTGCGAACGTCTCGATTTCCTGCTGCGAAGCCCCCAGCGCCTCCCGCAGGATCAGCCGATGCTCTGCTTCCGCCGATCGGCCCTGCAACGCCGCGCGCACCTTCAATGCCTGTGCGAGTTCATCCTCGACATCCCGTACCGTCAGGTTGGCCATGCTCTCATCCGCCTGCAATCTGATTGCAGATGTAGCAGACCGCAAGCATCTTCGCAATTGCGTGCGCCGGGCCGCCCTATGGTCATTCCGCTTGCCACCCCCGAATGTTGACAGCTGTCAACTCTGCCGTTCGCAGCGGGGCGTGCAGGGTTTTGCCTTGTGATACGCGATGGAACGACTGACCTCGACGCCTTTCGGACGCCGCCAGATGACGCGTGCACTGATCTCGGCCGCGCAACGCACACACTCGCTCCCCCCCAGGCGCAAGCGCGGCCAAATGGGAGCTTTTCCGAGACCTTTGCGCCGCGCGTCGAGCTTCGGACTGAGCGACCGCGACTTTGCGGTTCTCGATGCGCTCCTGACATTCCACCGGTCCGACACACTTTCGGCCGACGGCGATCTCATCGTCTTCCCATCCAACCGCGCGTTCGCGGAACGGGCGCACGGCATGTCAGAGAGCACTCTCCGCCGCCGGCACCTCGCAGCCCTCGTCGACGCCGGAGTCGTGGGTCGCCAAGACAGCCCGGACGGCAAGCGCTATGCTGCCCGGAACGGTGACGGCATCATCGTCCGGGCCTTCGACTTCGACCTGAGCCCCCTCCTCGGACGCGCGTCCAAGATCCCCTGCGCCGCCCGCGCCGCGGCCGATATTCTCCGCCCGCGCCGCGAAGAAAATGTCCTGCGTCTGCGCGACTGCGCCAAACTCATCGCCTACGCCTCAGCGGCACCGATGCTTGGGATAACCCTGGAGACGCTTCAGGAAGCCCGATCAGCGATGTGGCAGGTCAATATGGCGATCAGCGTGGCATGCATCCTCCAACGCGCAGCAGCGATGCGCAGTCCAGGCGGATACCTCCGAGCGCTCGCACGAAAGGCTGAACGGGTCTGTTCTCTCCTCGCCCAATGGTTTTGGCGCTCCTCGCTCCGTCAGAGCCAGAGGTGTGCAGTTGACAGCTGTCAACTCTGCTGCAGCCGAGGGCGATCGACCCCAGCACACCGGAGGAGGCCAAGGCCCCAAGTCCACCGAACGCGCCGATCGAATCAGGCCGCCATGTAACAACAAGCTGAAGTTCCGCCTCGCCGAGGACCCAAGAATTCAACGCACAAGACGTCATGCACCAGTATTCACGAGCCAGAGCGAGCGGTGAACAGACTTTCCGAGGGCCTTGAGGAGCCGGACGTACCGGCAGAGCAGGGCAGGGGGCACAGCCGCAGGATTTCGGCAAGGTCAGGGGCAGAGATCCATCTCGAGATGAATGTAGTCCCCTCGATACGTTGCCTCGCCAAGGTAGATTACCGTGCCATCCGGAGCCGTGAAAACCCTGCGGATTTCCCCGACCGGCGTGTTCACGGGAACTTCGAGATACCTCGCAACCTCGATGTCGGCCGAGCCGATGTTGAGGGTCTGGCGCGCCTTTGCGATCTCGATTTCGGGCAACCCGACGAAAAGGGGGATCACGACCTCGGAGCGGAAGCGCTCCGGGGCGAGGGCGAAGACGTCTTCGGCAATATAGAGCGACACGACGCAATAGCGCTCGCCCTGCCTGGCATGGACGCGCTGCATGTGGATGTAGTTCGCAGCTGCCTTGCCGTCGTCCGCGTTGAGGCGCGGCTGTGCCTCGGATTCCATGAGGTTGACGAGATCAGGCGTATCGCCCCGGTACATCTCGACCAGATCGTCGAGCGTTGTGCTGACGAGGAGGCGCCGGTTGCTGCCCTCCGCCGCCGTGACAAAGGTGCCGCGTCCGCGCTCTGGCGACAGCAAATGCTCGCCTGCCAGAATCTGGATCGCTTGCCGGACGGTCACACGACCGACGTCGAACTCTTCCATGAGCCGTTCGATCGAGGGCAGGGTGCTGCCGGTTGGCCAGATGCCCCGCTTGATGCGGTGACGAAAGACGTCGGCCAGCTGGAGGTAGCGCGGCACTGGAGAGCGATCGAACATCCGTCGAACCTGCCCAAGAATGGGGGTTGCGTCAAACATCCTATTATTAGAACCATTGGGACGTTTGCTGCTGCTCGAAGCGCCCGCACCGGCCGAAGACGCCGTGGGGTGCAGCCGAAGGGAGCATGGGACCTTAGTGCCGCGGGACTTTTCCGACAGCGGCTCGCATGGCGGCGGACCGGAAAGCGCGACTCTACTCACTGGGAGGTGCAAGATGAGACGAAAGACCGAAGGAAGCGGACTGGTTTCCGGCCTTGGACGCCGGGCTGTCCTGCAAGGGACGGCCGCCGTTGCCGCCGGACTTGCGTTGCCGTCGCTCGTCGCGGGGCGGGCCGGCGCACAGACCGACGGGGTTCTGGACACGCTCTCGGACGCGCAGATCGATTGGCGGCAGGCGGAAGGCGCGGCGATCACAATCGGCGTGATACCCGCAGGGTACTTCAACAACCTACAGGAGTTGCTGCCGCAATTCAAAGAACTCACCGGGATCGACGTCGCCTTCGAGATGACGCCGCCGGGCCAGATCCGGCAGAAAGCGGTCCTCGACCTGTCGAGCGGCACCGGCAACTGGGCGAGCCACGCCGCCGACCCGATGTACTACGAGCTCTACGTCGCAAACGGATGGGTCGATCCGCTGGACCGGTATCTCGCGGACGAGACGCTCACAGACGCCGAGTGGTTCGACTACGAGGACATCCTTGCGGGGTGGCGTGGCGCGGTGTCCGTCGACGACACGCCCTACGGCATTCCCTACGACGGCGAGGCGACGCTGCAGGTCTACCGGACGGACGTCTATGACGAACTGGGACTGGCGCCGGCCGAGACGCTCGACGAATACGCGTCGAACGCGGCCGCCGTGAACGACCCCGGCAGCCGTCTTTGGGGCGCGGCCCTGCGGGGGTTCAAAGGTGCCGGCCAGAACATGTACATCTATCCGTCGATCTTCCTTGCCCATGGCGGCAAATGGTTCGACGGCGAGAAGCTGGTCGTCAACGGCCCCGAGGCGGTGAGCGCGCTCGAGTGGTACGTCGATCTTCTGAACAGCTATTCGCCGGATGGTGTCCAGAACTGGAACTGGCCCGACATCGCGGATGCGTTCGGGCAGGGCACGCTCGGCTCGTACATAGACGCAAACAGCTCGGCCGCGGTCATCGCAAACCCTGAATCGTCCCAGGTGGTCGGCAAGATCGGCTTTGCGCGCTGGCCGAAGGGACCGTCGGGCCGGCGGGTGACGTCGATCTGGACGTGGAGCTTTCCGATCAACGCCGCCCTGTCGGAGCAGGAGAAGACGGCGACATGGCTCTTCATCCAGTGGGCGGCCTCGAAGGAAGTGCAGGCGGCAACGTCCTACGCCTTCGACGGCGCATACAAGCGGCTTGGCGTGAACCGCGCCTCGACCTGGGAGCAGGAGCCGTTCCGCGAGATGCTGGCTGACGTCGGAGACAACTTCATCGACGCGTCGACCGCCTCGCTGCAGGAGGACACCGACGTCGACTGGCGGCCGCGGCTGCCGCAATGGCCCGCTGTCGGTGAAACCATGGCGACGGCCATCCAGGCGAGCCTCGTCGGCCAGGCCGGACCGCAGGAGGCGCTGGACCAGGCGCAGGAGAAGATCGCGAGCCTGATGGATGGCTGACGCGGCCGGGCGAAAGGCCGTGGTGATGCGGAGAGGGTTCGCGTCGACCGAGCAGGGCTTTGCGCTGCTCATGGTGGCGCCGGCAATCCTGATCCTGCTGCTCACCACGTCCTTTCCGCTCGCCTATCTGATCTGGAACTCGTTCCATTCCATCAACCTGGCGATGCCGTTCATGGACGGCTTCGTCGGGCTTAAGAACTACGCCACGATGATGGACGACCGCGAGTTCTGGCACTCGCTGGGACTGACGGCGATCTACACCGTCAGCACCGTGGTCCTGCAGCTCGTGATCGGGCTCGGCATGGCGCTGATGGTGATGCAGATCCCGCGCGGCCAGTGGCTGTTCCGCATCGCGGCGATCCTGCCCATCGTCCTCGCGCCCGTGGTGGTGGGCCTATTCTGGCGCACGCTGATGCTGGCGCCGAACTTCGGGATCCTCGACTTCATCGTCCGGGCGCTCGGGCTCGGGCCGGTCAACTGGCTCGGCTCCCCGATCCCGGCGCTGATCTCGGTGATCGTGATCCACACCTGGCAATGGACGCCCTTTGCGTTCCTCGTCCTGCTGGCAAGCCTCGCGTCGCTGCCCGCCGACATCTACGAGGCCGCGCGCATCGACCGCGCCAACGCGTTCCGGAGGTTCGTCCACATCACGCTGCCGCTGATCCGGCCGGCCATCGTGATCGTCGTCATCATGCGCTCGATGATCGCGCTTTCCGCCTTTGCCGCGATCTTCGCGGCGACGGGGGGAGGGCCGGGGACGGCGACCGAGATCCTGAACCTCTATGCCTACAGGACATCCTTCGTGAAGCTCGACTTCGGCTACGGCTCGGCGCTGGCGGTGGCGCTGCTGCTGATCACGCTGGCGGTCTCGGCGGTCCTGTTCGTGCTGCGCACAGCGCGGGCGAGCTGAAGCATGACCGCCAGACGGGCAGGCCGGATGTGGCGCAACGCGATGCTCTACGTTGCAGCCGGCCTCTTGCTGGTGGTCTGGATCTTTCCGGTCGTCTGGGCCGTCGTCGTCTCGCTCAAGTCCGAGACGGAGGTGCTGGCCTATCCGCCACGCATCGTGTTCGAACCGACCGCCGAGAACTACCGCGACGCGCTGTTCGGCAGCTTCTCGATCGTCGACAGCTTCATGACGAGCTTCATCATATCCACCGCAACCACCGTGCTGACCATCCTCCTTGCGGTGCCGGCCGCTTACGCCTTTGCCCGGCTGAGCCTGCGCGGCAAGCGGACGATCGGGTTCTACACGCTGGCCACGCAAATGGTCCCGCCGGTGGGCCTGGTGATCCCGTACTTCCTGATCCTCAACAAGATCGGCTGGCTCGACACCTACCAGGGCATGATCACCGTGTTCCTGACCTTCTCGCTGCCTTTCGCAATCTGGCTGATGGTCTCGTACATGGAGGACATCCCGCGCGAGATGGAGGAGGCCGCCTTCCTGGACAAGGCGAGCCGGCTGCAGACGCTCTGGTACGTGATCCTGCCGCAGGTCAGGGGCGGGATCGCGGTGACGGTCATCTTCGTTTTCCTGAACGCCTGGAACGAGTTCCTGTTTGCGGTCCAGCTTGGCGGCAACACGGTGCGGCCGGTCACGGTCGCGATGTACAACTTCGTGTCGGTCGAGCAGACGCTCTGGGCCAAGCTCGCGGCCGCGGCCCTGATCGCGATGCTGCCGATGATCGTCATCGGCATCGCCGCCCAGAGGCAGATCGTGAAGGGCCTGACAGTCGGCGCAGTCAAGGGCGGGGGCCGGAGATGACCGGCGGCGAGCAGGGCCGCGTCCGGCTGAGCGGGATCCGCAAGACCTACGGTTCGTCCGTGGCGTTGAAGGGCATCGACCTCGAGATCGAGCCGCAGGAGTTCTTCGCGCTGCTGGGACCTTCGGGCTCGGGCAAGTCGACGACCCTGCGCGTGATCGCCGGGCTCGAGGAGCCCGACGAAGGCAGCATGATGGTGGATGGCGTCGATGTCACCGGCGCCTCGCCCGGCGATCGGAACGTGGCGATGGTGTTCCAGAACTACGCGCTCTATCCGCACATGACGCTGGCCGAGAACATCGGCTTTCCGCTCAAGATGGACAAGGTGCCTAAGGACCGCATCCCGGCGATGGTGCAGGAGGCCGCGGACCGGGTGAAGATCGGCCACCTGCTGCACCGCCGTCCCGGCCAGCTGTCGGGGGGCCAGCAGCAGCGCTGCGCCCTGGCGCGCGCCATCGTCCGGCAGCCGCGGCTGTTCCTGCTGGACGAGCCGCTGTCGAACCTCGACGCGCAACTCCGGCTGGAGACCCGGATCGAGCTCAAGCGGCTGCATTCCTCGATGGACGTCACCACGGTCTACGTGACGCACGACCAGGAGGAGGCGATGACGCTCGCCGACCGGATGGCAATCTTCAGTGACGGCGAGATCATCCAGACCGGGACGCCCGAGGATGTCTTCAACCGGCCGGAAAACATGGACGTTGCCGGCTTCATCGGCAGCCCGTCCATGAACCTAATCCCCGCCCGCCGCGAGGGGGGCGCGATCGTCGTTGCCGGACACCGGGTCTTGACCGCCGGCGGTCCGACCCGGGACATCGTGCTTGGTATCCGGCCGAGCCACCTGCGATTGGGCGCCGATGGCGTTCCCGCAAGTGTCCTGCTCTCGGAGAACCTCGGAGAGACTATGCTGTTGAACGTCGACCTCGCGGGCGAGCTGGTGAAGGTGCGCTTGCCAGAGGTTCAACGCCTGGCGGAAGGCGAAACCGTCCAGTTGGCGTTCGATCCGGCGCAGGTCCAATTCTTCGATCCACAGAGCCGTCGCCGCCTCGCGGACGAGCCGACAGCCGGCGCCCCATAGGAGTCCTGCAATGAAGGCCGTCTTCCTGCTGTTCGATTCGCTGAACCGGTTGATGCTGGAGCCCTATGGCGGCACGCTCCTGAAGACGCCGAACTTCCAGAGGTTGGCCGACCGCTGTATCACCTTCGACCGGCACTACATCGGTTCGATGCCCTGCATGCCGGCCCGCCGCGACATGCAGACCGGACGGCTTACGTTCCTCCACCGGAGTTGGGGACCGCTCGAGCCGTTCGACAACTCGTTCCCGGAGCTCCTGAAGACGGCCGGCGCATATTCGCACCTGATCTCGGACCACTATCATTACTGGGAAGACGGGGGCGCCACCTACCACACGCGCTACAACTCCTTCGACTTCATCCGCGGGCAGGAATCGGACCCTTGGAAGGTGCTGCTGACCTCGCCGATCGAGCGCATCCGCGAGAAGTACCACCCAAGCCAGAACGACCCGGGTTCGAAGCAGAACCCGTACAACTACATGATCAACCGCGAGTTCATAAAGGTAGCCGACGACTTTCCGTCAACGCGGTGCTTCGAAGCGGCATTCGACTTCCTCGGCATCAATCGGGCGGCCGACAACTGGTTCCTGCAGGTCGAGACGTTCGACCCGCACGAGCCGTTCTTCGCGCCGGAGGAATACCGCAAGGCGTTCCCCACGGACTACGACGGCCCGATCCTCGACTGGCCGCGCTACGAGCGGGTCACCGAGCCGCAGGACGAGATCGACGAGCTGCGCGCGAACTATTTCGCGTTGCTGACCCATTGCGACGCGCTGCTCGGCCGCATTCTCGACTATTTCGACGCGCACGACATGTGGAGCGACACCGCCCTCATCCTGACCACCGACCACGGTTTCCTCCTGGGCGAGCACGACTGGTGGGCGAAGAACCGGATGCCGATGTACGAGGAGATCTCGCACATTCCGCTGTTCATGCATCACCCCGACCACGCGGGCGGCGCCGGTGAGAGACGGCAGAGCCTGACCCAGACGATCGACCTCATGCCGACGATCTGCGAGCTGTTCGGCGCCGAGATCCCGCCCGAGGTCGAGGGGCGGTCGCTGCTGGCCTGTCTCGACCGCGACGAGCCGCAGCGCGAGACGGCGATGTTCGGCTACTGGGGCGGGGGAGTGAACGTCGTCGACGGGCGATACACCTGGTTCTGCTATCCCAGGGACATGAAGAACCAGGATCTCTACCAGTACACGCTGATGCCCGCGCACATGACCAAGCCGTTCACGATCGACGAGCTTCGGGGGGCGAGCCTGGTCCCGCCGTTCGATTTCACCAAGGGCGTGCCGCTCCTCCGCATCGCCCACAGGTCGAAGGCGGACACCAGGACGCACAGCTACCACTTCCCCGAGAAGATGGAGGACACCAACACCGTCCTCTACGATCTGGAGTGCGATCCCGCCCAGACAACTCCGATCCGCGACCCCGAGGTCGAGGCGCGCCTGCGCGGCGCCCTGTTCCGGATGATGGAGGCCAACGACGCGCCCTGGGAAGCCGTCGCACGGATGGAGGAGAGTATCGGCCGCTGAGCGGTTGCGCAGGAGCCAGGGGCGGACTGCCCGCCTGCGGTCAATCCATCAGTTGCGGCATTCTCCCACACCTATGAGAGCAACGCCGAAGAAGCCTGCGGCGTCCGGGCAGTTCGGTGAAGCGATGACCTCCGACGAGGCGAGCGCCGAGCCGGCCCGCTGCACATCGTGGCTCGCCTCGCTCTGTCGGGTCGAGACATCGGCGCGCAGGACTTCGTCCGATCGCCACGTGCGCCGCTCGGCCTGTCGCTCGGCACTAGGCGAGCCGCAAGCGCGGCATCGGTGAACCGATTGGCAGCCTTCTCAGGTTGAGGTTTCCTCCCCGAGGAACGCGGCGACTGCCTTCGACAGCGCCGCCCAGTCGGTGAACTCGTGCTCTTTGGCCGGGTTGGCCTCGCGGTCGCGGAGAACGACGTGGCGCACGACCTGACTGGCGAAGTAGTCGTACTTGCCAGTCTGGACGGCACCCGCGACAAGAAATTCGGCATCGGGCGTGAAATCCGTTCTCATCTTGAGTTCCGTCAAGTACTCGCCCGCCTCATCGAGGCCTTCGGGGAAGGCCGCGCTGAGACTCACGGAAATGAGGAGAGTCCGGATGCCCTCCAGATCGCGTTTGCGGGCAGCAAGCAGTACCTCGAACTCCTGGGGGTGTCGGCGCTCGTGAACGGGAGCCGCGAGTATCGCGTTGTCGACCCCTTCCAGCGAGAGCGGCGCGGTCTTGTCGCCGGCGTCGTACAGAGAAACGTCGTGTCCCGACTTCCGCACCTCTTGCTCAACGAAACGCGCGATCTTGGCCGTCTGCCCCTCGAGACTTTCGAAGATGATCATGGTGTTCACGGGATCCTCCCGGTTCAGTCGCCGTAGCCTCGCGCAGATCCGTCGGGCCGGCCTTGCCCTAGGTCAAGTAGCGCGGGATCGACCGATGGCCGATCGAGAGAGGCTTGGTCTGTCGTCAGCCCACCATGCGACGAATGCGGCCGCGTCCCGTTGTAGAAGCTCAGATACCGGCCGATCGAGGCCCGAGCTTCGGAGACGCTGGCGTAGGCGCGCAAGTGGACCTCCTCGTATTTCACCGTCCGCCAGAGGCGCTCGACGAAGACGTTGTCGCGCCAGGCGCCCTTGCCGTCCATGCTGATGGCGATCTCGGCATCCTTCAGCACCTTGGTGAAGTCGACGCTGGTGAACTGCGAACCCTGGTCGCTGTTGAAGATCTCCGGCCGGCCGTGGCGCCCGAGCGCCTCCTCCAGCGCCTCGATGCAGAAGTCGGCCGAGAGCGTGATCGACAGCCGCCATGCCAGGACCTTGCGGCTGAACCAGCCGACCACCGCGGCCATATAGAGTGAGGCATTGGTCGCATCGGTTCGAGACCGATGCCGAACGCCGCAGGCCATCGGAACGTAGGTTCGTTCATTGATCCCCTCAGCTCGGTGAGTTTGCCTTCCGCGTCGGCCGCCTGCAAGGTTCTTTCCGAATGTGGATCGGCTGCGCCGCTATGCCGGCGGTTGGTCGAAAGCGGAGGATGGGGCTTCGGCAGAACCGTACGTGCCGCTCAGCTTCGATCCCGGCGAGGCGTACCAGTTCGACTGAGAGTCATGAGATCGTCCTGATCGACGGGGTGACGACGACGGTGAAGGTCGCTCACATCCGCCTCTGCCACAGCCGGATGGTGTTCGTGCGAGCCTATCCCCGCGAGACGCAGGAGATGGTCCTCGACGCCCACGACAGGGCCTTCGCGTTCTTCGGCGGAGCCTGCGCGCGCGGGATCTACGACAACATGAAGACCGCGGTGGACACGATCTTCGTCGGCAAGGATCGCGCCTACAATCGCCGGTTCCAGCAGATGTGCGGGCACTACCTCGTCGAGCCGCCGTCCATGGGCTCGAACCAATGGCGCCACACTGAACGGCCCTGCACTCCGGCATCCGGCGGGGAGAAGGGGCAGGTGGAGAACCAGGCGGGCGTGCTCCGCCGCCGGTTCTTCGTGCCGCGGCCGCGGTTCAGGAGCTACGCCGAGCTGCCTGGCTCATGGATCGCTGCATCGCCTGGGCGAAGGCGCACTCCCATCCGGAACTGCGCGACAAGACCATCCGGGAGGTCTTTGAGGAGGAACGGCCGAGCCTCGTACCCTATGTCGGGCCGTTCGACGGCTTCCATGCCGTACCGGCCTCATCCGGAGCGGCAGGCGAGGTCGCTTCTTCAACGCCGTCGATCCGGTCAACAAGCTCGATGCCGAAGCTCGCGCCGATCGCCAGGGCCGCACCGCCGATCTGCTCTGCCGTCTCGACTTGTTCGCCATCGGTCTCGAACGCATGGCGACGCGATGGCTCACTCCTCGACGAGCTCGGCTATCTGCCCTTCGCCCAGACCGGCGGGCAGCTGCTCTTCCACCTCATCAGCCGCCTCTACGAGCGCACCTCGGTCATCGTCACCACGAACCTCGCCTTCGGCGAATGGCCGACCGTCCTCGGCGACGCCAAGACGACCACCGCGCTCCTTGACCGCCTCACCCACCACTGCGACATCGTCGAGACCGGCAACGAGAGCTGGCGCTTCAAGACCCGCGCCTGAGCTCGCGACACCCGCCGGCCCGAGCCGTCTGCGCCACCTGAAAACTACGCCGCCTCGGGCCGGCTACCCCGCGCAACAGAGGGGTCCCTTTTGGGTTCTGTCGCAGATTTGGTGCAGCTTAGGGCCGTCGGAAGCTACATTTTGGCGATCTTCATGGGAGGTGGCCGATGATGAGCAGAACGGAGCGGGAGCGATTTCTACCCGACGGTTTGAAGACGGAACGGATCGAGGTCTCCGGGAGCATGGTGGTCGTGCATGCTCGCGCATCGAGCGCCAGATCGGCGTGCCCGCGCTGCGGTCAGACCTCAAGATATCAGAGGCGGCTGGCCGACCTTCCCGCTCATGGTCGCGACGTCAGGATCGTTCTGTCAGTCCGGCGGCTCCGTTGCCGCACACCGCATTGCCGTACACGAGTGTTCGCGGAGCGGTTTCCGCCGTCGGTTACGCGCCCGCATGGCCGGCGGACCTCGCGGTTGCAGGGGCTGGTGCGCCACCTCGGCCTGGCGTTGGGCGGACGCCCGGCGCAAGCCCTCGCGGGCCGCCTATTGCTGCCGGTGAGCAAAGACACGTTCCTGCGCGGCGCCCGTGCCTTGTCCAACGATTTCGCCGCCGAAGCGCCGCGTGGATCGGTATCGATGACTGGGCGTGGCGACGGGGCCAGCGCTACGGCACGTTGATCTGCGACCTCGAGCGACGCCGTGTCATCGACCTCCTGCCGGATCGCGAGCCCGCGACCGTCGAAGCCTGGCTGAGCCGGCATCCCCAGATCGAGGTCGTCGCCCGCGATCGGAACGGCGGGTACCGCGGCGCCGTGGCGCGGGCCTTGCCAAACGCGGTGCAGGTCGCCGACAGGTGGCATCTGCTGGAGAACTCCGGAGCGGCCTTCCTTGCCGCCGTTCGGCACGCGCTGCCCGATATCCGCAAGGCGGTCGGGGCGCAGAAGCTCGATCCGGAGATTCTGACTGCCGCCGAGCGCCTGCAATACGAGGGATTTCTGCGCCGGCAGCACACCAACAGGATGGTCCGCCAGATGGCCGGAGATGGTGTCTCCCTCAAGCGGATCGTTCGCCTGACGGGGCTGAGCCGCAAGCTCGTGCGCCAGATCGTCCGCGGCGAGCGCGAGGACGTGTTCCGCGTCCGCCAGAGCAGTCTCGAGCCTTGGCTGCCGCGCCTTGAGCGGGAATGGTCCGCCGGGTGCAGGAACGGCGCCGAGCTCTGGCGCCGTCTGCGCGCGGCCGGGTTCGAAGGCAGCTTGCGGGTCGTGACCGAGTGGGCAACGCGGCGCCGCCGGGCCGAGGCGGCGCATCCGGCGACAGGAGGCAAGTGTCCACCGGCGCGAAGAATCGCCAGGATGATGACGACCGCGCGGCATCACCTGTCCAGGGCCGATGCCATCACGGTTGCCAGAATCGAGGCCTCGGTGCCCACTCTCGTCACGTCACGCGACCTGACAGAGCGCTTTGCCGAGATGGTTCGCCACGGGCGTGCCGAGCAGCTGCCGGATTGGTTGACGGAGGCGGATACCAGCGTGCTGTCGTCCTTCGCCAGAGGACTTCGCGCCGACGTCGAGGCCGTCGCTGCTGCGCTCCGTGAGAGCTGGTCCAACGGGCAGACGGAAGGCCAGATCAACCGCCTGAAGACGCGGCAGATGTACGGTCGCGCCAACCTCGACCTCCTTCGCGCCCGGCTCGTCGTCGCCGCGTAGGAGGCTGCACCAAAATTGAGTCACACCCCCGATTGGGAGCCGATTCACACGACATCTGCCACCATGTGATCATCTCGGCTTCCCCGCCCGATCAAAAGATAGAATGTTTCCATCGTTGGGCTCCATGAATGGGTTGCTCGATCATCATGTCGACAAAGTCTTGCGGCGACTGCGACGAGCGGTGGGCGTTCGGGACTTGTTCCCTGTCACCAACGACCGACAACGCTCCAGAACGTCGATCTGATAGCGCTCGTGTCGGACACACCGCCCCTGCCAGGTCGGCAGCGCGCGACGCAGTTGCGCGAGCGCGGCGGGTCCGCTCAGCGCCTCGCCCGTTGGACCGGCCCAGTTCACCGCAACGACGCGGCAGCGGGGCCGGGCATGCCCGTCGATCCACCACGCGAGGGCGTCGATCTCAAGCGGGGTCAGGAAGTAGAGCACCTCCGACAGCACGATCAGGTCCGGTGCCATCGGCGGCAGGTCATCGGGCGCGCTGCCGCCGACAAGCCGGACGTGCGGGTGCGCCGCCAGCCCTTGCCGCGCCAGGGCGAGCGCGGCTGGTATCAGCTCGATCGCCGTCAAATCGCGGCAGCGCGGCGCGAGCCGTTCGGTCAGTGCGCCGTTGCCGCAGCCGATCTCGAGGGCAGCGCCGAAAGGCCCGGCACCGATCACATCGAGGGTCGCTGCGTATTTCTCGCGCTCGTAGGTTCGCGTCAGATGCCCCCACGGGTCGGGATTACCCGCGTAGAGCGCAGCGAGATGGGCGCGCGTCGCGTCAAGCGGCAATGAAGATCTCCGGATGGTCTAGAAAGTGCGCCTGCGTTTCGGCAGCCATGACGAAGCCCTCGGGATCGTCGGTGATCAGCGCCGTCATCTGGCTCGCGTGGCAGGCCAGCGCCCGCCGCTTGGCGTCGCCCGCCGCCGCGCCTGCGGCCAGGCACATCATCCGCGGCACCACCGGTACGCGCTGGAATTGACCCCAGATCGGATACCAAAGCAGGCCGATGTCGGGCCGGTGCCCGAGCGCGAGCGACACCAGATCAGCCGTCCGTTCATGGTCGACGTGCGGATCGCCGCCCCAGGCCGCGACGACGAGGGCGCCGGGGGCAAAAGCCGACGACAGCCGCGAGGCGAGCAGGGCGGCGTCCGGGCCGCCCGCCGGCAAATCGCAATCCCGGCAGCCAAGCCAGACGAGATCGGCGCCGGGCGAGACCTCCGCCACCGCGGCCTCGAGCTCGCGTCGCCGCCTCGCCGCCAGTCTCGGCTGGTCCCAAGTCCGCGAGTTCGGATGCGACGCCGATCCGTCGGTGACGCAGACGATGCGGCAGGCGATCCCCATCGCAGTCGCCTCGTGGAGCAGGGCGCCGCAACCCAGCGTCTCGTCGTCGGGATGCGGTGCGACGACGACCAGCGCAGGGCGGCCCGACATCAGCGCCGGCGCCGTGACTCGCGGAGAGGTGGCGGCCGCGCGCAGCAGCGGGCTCATCCGAGGTTCCACCGCCGAGCCTGTCGCGGGTCATGCGCCATCTCCATCGCCGCCTGCCCCAGGGCGTCGGGGTTGGCCTGCCGGAGGTAGAACTGCAAATCCCGCCGCCGTCGCTCGACGGGATGGGCGCTGGCGAACGACGCCGCACCCAATGCCGCGTCCATCGCCGCCATCAGCGCCGTGGCCTCCTCGGCGACGACCAGCCGGGCGAGGATGGCTTCTGCCGCCGCGGCCGGCGGTGCGCCCTCGCGCTCGACTTCCGCCGCCGCCCGCTCGAGCCAGAGGCGCGCAGTCTCGCAAGCGATGACCATCCGTCTCAGCCGCACCGATTGCAGCGGCGCGTCGCGCTGGCTACGCGCCGCGAGCTGCGCGGACGCCGCCCGCGTCATCGCCCGCATTGCCCCCATCTGGACAGCCGCATAGCGCCATACGCCGCCCTGAAAGTGCGGCTCGCGGTGATAGTCCCCCGGTCGGCCGAGCAAATCCGCCTCGCCGATCTCGACGCCGTCGAGGTCGCACCGGCCCGACGCCGTGGCGCGCATACCGGACACTCTCCACTCCTCGGGGTGAAGCCGGCCGCGAAGCCGTTCGGTCGGCAGCAGGATGAGTTGAACATCGCCGTCCTCGGTCCGCGCCGACAGGATCGCCCGATCGAGCACGTCGGCGCCCGAGGCAAAGAGCTTCTGTCCCCGGAGGCGGTGCCCGTCCAGCCGCACCGGGTCGGGTCCGTCGGCGCCCCAGACACCGAACAGCCGGCCCTCTGCCACGTCGCGAAGCCGCGCCTCGCGCCGGCCATAGATCTGCACCAGCTTGACGGCGTTGACGTGGCCTTCAAAGAGCCGCCCCACGGACAGGTTGGCGCCACCGACCGCCGCCAGCGCCGCGCACAGTCTCGCCGTGTCCGCCGGGTGATGGGCGAGACCGCGTCCGCCGAGAGCTTCGGGCGCGCAGGCCGCGAGCAAACCGCCTTGCCGCAGGATATCGATCAACGGTCCCATCGGCGGCTCCGTCGCTCCGGGCGGCGAGCGATCCTCCAGTTGCCGCACGATCTCGTCGATCATGCGACCTGCCGGGTGCTGTCAGCCGGGGCGCTCGCGTGGGCTGCCATCGCCGGGCCGACGCTCTCGGCCACGAAGCTGCGCAAGGCCGGCAGATACCGCTCGAGGTCGCTGGCGCGAAGCGGATGCGTCGCGGTGCCCGGCGCAGGTCGTCGCCCGAACGGCAGGAGATCGAGCGCCCTGTACCACTCGTCGCGCAGGTCGTCCGGCGACACCAGTGCCTGATCGGCGAACGGATCGGGGTCGGCCAGCCGCGCCCGGATCGCCGCCGCCATGCCGCCCTCGGCCCGACCCGAGGTTCGCGCCGAGACACGTGCATGCGCTGCATCGCTGTAGAAGATGCGCGCACCCGCCGCCTCCGCTGCCCGGACCAACGCGCGATCCTCGCTCACGGGGATGTCCGGCAATCCGCCGATGCGCCGGAAGAGGTCTGCCGTCAGGGCTACGCATGCGCCCGACTCGATGTAGTGCGGCCGTGGACCTTCCGGCTGGACGGCGTAGAGGAGGTCGATGGAGAAGCGCACGTCGTGTACCAGATCGAGATATGGCGCCGTCGCCGAGTCGATACGTCGGATCGAGGGGGAGCGGGCGATCTCGGGCGGCAGCGTGGTGGAGATGCCGCCACAGACGAGGTCGGCGCCGCCCCCAACGGCCTCTTCGATGGCCGCCAACGTTCCTGCGCTGATGACGGCGTCCGCATCGGTGGAGACCAGGACCCCGTCGGACGTGCATCGCGCGGCCGCTTTCTGCATGACGAGGCACCGCGCGCGGCCGGCGCTGTTCCATCGCGGGGGCAGCCAACATTGCAGGACATTGACAGGCAGATTTCGCCGGCGCCCGTGCTCCAGCGCCACCGCGACGGTTCCGTCGGTACAATTGTTGGCAAGGACGACCACTTCGACGCCCCCGCATTCCGGGGTCGCCGCCGCGATGGCGTCGATCGCCCTGCCAATCCTCTCCGCTTCGTTCTTGGCGGGAATGGCGACAACGATATTCGAGGACACTTGAACCACCCTGCTGGACCGCGATGACAACCGGCCGCCGCCGCCCCGGTTCCTCATCCTGACAGGCGCCGCTCTGCCCTCGGGGGCTGCTTCCGGGCGAATGTGGCGGGATTGGAGCATTCACCGACGCTCATGCATCTTCCCTGAACGGCAGTCCGTATTCCGCCGCCCAGTGACAGGCGGCCCCGAAATCGTCCTGGTCGGACGCGCGTTTGGAATGCCGGCCGATGAGGCCGATGCCCCATCGCAATTCGGCGACGTCGCCAGCTTCCAGGTTGTCTGCCCGCGACGACAGCTCTTGATTGCGCAGCTTTTCGCAGAGTCCGACAGACATGCGGGAAGCTCAGCGCAGGATCGTTTGGAACGAAGACACCGGCCAACGGAGATGCCGTGAGCTCCACCGCAACCCGACAGAAGTCGGTGCCGAGCGGCGCGACGCGCGTCAGGACATCCGGATCCGTTCGAACGGCGCCGTGCGATCTCAGCGCGCGATACCGCGCCGCCAGTGTCCGCGCGGCGGCGGTCGTCTGCAGGATGCCCAGCATGAAGCTGACCGACAGGGTAAAGACGATCATTCCGTTTACCGCGGCGATCATCGAGAGCATGTCCTACCAGCCGTTCGCGGGGCCCACGGAGGAGGCGCCGAGCGTCGAAAGCGCGGATCCGGTGAATGCGACCGTTTCCACGAAGGTCGCCGGAACGCCGGTGTCGGCATGAACCAGCGATGGTTGCCCCGCGAGATACATCAATGTGTAGCCCGCCAGATGAAGGAGGACTCACGTAGCAGCGATCGCCGTTCCGATCATGCCCCGCACCGTGAGGCTAAACTGGTCCTCGCTCCAGAGCGTAAGCTTGCGCCCTCCGCGCCAGAGTCCACGGGTCAGGCCGGCACTGATCGGACCCAAGCCGAGACCTACGCGGTTGGCGACAACATCGAGGCCGCCTACGACGCCGGCATCGACATCAAGCGGCACAAGATCATCAACTTCACCGTCTGCAGCACGCTCGCGGCGGTCGCCGGGGTGCTCTTGTCGATGCGCCTCGGCACCGCCGAGCCGAATGCCGGCCGCATCTGGGAGCTCTGGACGATCATCGCCGTCGTGCTCGGCGGCACGCGCCTGACTGGCGGCTTCGGCAGCATGTGGATGACGCTCGGCGGCGTCCTGACGCTCGCCGTCATTCGCAACGGGCTGCGGCTGCTCAATACGCCGAACTACGTCGAGCTGATGGTGATGGGCACAGTTCTGATCCTGGCGCTGGCGCTCGACAGGCTGCTGGCGCATCGGGGAGACGCGGGATGAGCGACACCGTCCTCTCCGTCTCGGGCATCACCAAGAGGTTTCCAGGCGTTACGGCCCTCGATTCCGTCAGCTTCGACATCCGCGCCGGCGAGGTCCATGCCCTCGTCGGCGAGAACGGCGCCGGCAAGTCGACGCTGATGAAGACCCTGGCGGGGCTGCACCGGCCCGACGCGGGCGAGATCATCCACCGCGGCGGCCCGGTCGAGATCGCCTCGCCGCTCGACGCCCGCCGCCGCGGTATCCTGCTGATCCACCAGGAGCTGTCGCTGTCTCCCGAACTGTCGGTGGCCGAGAACATATATCTCGGCGCCTGGCCCACGAACGCGCTCGGTGTCCTGCGCGCCCGAAAGCTGCGCCGCGATGCGCAGGCCGCGCTGGAGGCGCTCGGCTGCGACTTCGGTCCCGAGATTCGTGTCGGCACCCTGTCGATCGCCAAGCAGCAAATGGTCGAGATCGCCCGCTCGCAGGCATTCAACGCCAACGTCGTCATCTTCGACGAGCCGACGGCGTCGCTGACGGACGCGGAGAAGATCCAGCTCTTCGCAACGATCCGGAACCTGCGCGCGCAGGGGGTGGGCATTGTCTACATCTCGCACAAGATGGACGAGATCTTCGAGCTGACCGACCGCATAACCGTGCTGCGCGACGGGGTCGTGCAGGGCACGGTCGAGACCGCCGAGACCGACGTCGACCGGATCACCCGGATGATGATCGGGCGCGACCTCTCGAGCTACTTCGTCCGGGCCAGGGAGCAGTTCGGCGACGAGACCCTGCGCGTCGAGGGGCTGAGCAAGGCTGGCCTTTTCCGCGATGTCGACCTGTCGGTCCGCGCCGGCGAAGTCCTGGGCCTGTACGGGCTGATCGGCGCCGGCCGGTCCGAGGTCGTCGAGACGATCTTCGGCCTGCGCACGCCGGATGCGGGACGGCTGTTCTGGCAGGGGCGGGAAGTGCCGCTCCCGACGCCGCGCCAGGCGATCGGGATGGGCATGGCCCTCGTCCCCGAGAGCCGCAAGGAGCAGGGCCTCGTCCTCGGCATGGGCGGCCGCGAGAACATCACGCTGCCGCATCTCGACCTCTTCTCGCGCCTGGGCGTCATGCAGCCCTCAAAGGAGCTCGAGGCGTACGCGCGGTATCGCGAGGCGCTGGACATCCGGACGACGGGACCGGAACAGGCGGTCGCGACGCTCTCGGGGGGCAATCAGCAGAAGTTCGTGCTCGCCAAGTGGCTCTGCGCCGAGCCGAAGCTTATCATCCTCGACGAACCCACGCGCGGCATCGATGTCGGCTCCAAGTCGGCGATCCACGAGCTGATCGCGGGCCTTGCCGAACGCGGCCTCGCCGTCCTCGTGATCTCGTCGGAGATGCCCGAGGTTCTGGGCGTGAGCCACCGCGTCCTCACGATGTCGGCCGGCCGAGTGGTCGGCGAATTCGCCGGCGACTGCATGACAGAAGAAGCATTGATCGACGCCGTGTCGCGGTAATTGGGCAGACCGCCCGTCCAGGCGGGCGCTCGTCGCCCACGCAACCGGCGGCTTTGACGATGGCAGCCAGAGTGTTTGCGCCTGCAGAAAACTTCGGCTCTCCGCCCTGAATGACAGCAGCGCAAGTAGCACGCCGTTCTGGCGGGTGAATGGCCGCTTCGACGGCGGCGGCCGGGGCAGAGGCGCCCGCGGCGAAGGTCCGGAAGCCCGCCCACCGCGACGGATGCGGTACCTGCGAAGATCGAAAGTGTGCACTCGCAGCGAAGGTCCGGTCGGTCGAAATTCTGTTGAAGAACTCGAGGTCGGCAACGTGACGGTATGGCGGCCGCAAGCGGTTCGGCCGGAAAGACCAGAGACAGCCATTTTTTCGTGGTGATTCGCACCCCCGGAAAGAAGGATCTGGACCGATGGCCACTAAGGAAAAATTAGACCCCGCGCAGGAGATCACCAGCGAGATCGTAGCACTTCTGGAGAAGGGCACGATGCCGTGGCGGCGGCCGTGGAAGATCGCCGCCGGCGGCGTGCCCATGCGCCACAACGGCGAGGGTTACAAGGGCATCAACGCCTTCCTGCTGGGGCTGGGCTACACCTCGCCCTACTGGATGACGTTCAACCAGGCCCGCGACCCCGATGCCTGCGTCAAGAAAGGAAGCCGCTCCA
This sequence comes from uncultured Alphaproteobacteria bacterium, assembly GCA_963749675.1. GTDB lineage: Bacteria > Pseudomonadota > Alphaproteobacteria > Rhodobacterales > Rhodobacteraceae > Roseitranquillus. The sequence continues at coordinate 26,843 of CAVVNT010000013.1, read as the reverse complement.
GCATCGTGATCTACTACGGCACCGGCAGGAAGCGGGGCGCGGAGACCGGTGACGCCGGTGGCGAGCAGGATGGCAAGGAGAGCGGCGGCAGCTACCGCTTCCTGAAGTCCTACCGGGTCTTCAACGAGGGGCTCGATGCGTCCTACCACCCCGAGCCCGAGGGCGATCCGGCGGACGGACCGCGGCCGATCCCCGAGGTCCAGGCGTTCTTCGACGCGATCGACGCGGATGTCGTCTTCGGGGGAGACCGGGCCTGCTACATTCCGTCCCTCGATCGCATCCACATGCCGGACCTCAAGCGGTTCGAGAGCGCCAGCGCGAATTACTCGACCCTCTTCCACGAGCTTGGCCATTGGACGAAGACCAAGACCAGGCTCGATCGCAGCTTCGGCGTCTCCAGCTTTGGCAACGAGGCATATTCGAAGGAAGAACTGACTGTCGAGATAGCGTCCGTTGTCGGAGGGCAGCGTTTGGGTTTCGCCGCCGATCATTTCGAGAAACACGCAGCGGGCGCCTCGAAAAATGGTCCCGACCGTGGCGCTGCGGTATGTCTGTCGGGATGATGCGACACTGAGGGTGTGACGATGGCGCAGATGGGGTTCTTCGATCTTACAGACCGTTACGCGAGCCTGGACGCGAAGAAGGACCCGCTGGTCGAGATCGACGCCGTTGTGCCGTGGGAGGAGTTTCGCCCGACCCTTGAGCGGGTCTGGCGCAAGCCAGCTGCGGCGCGCAAGTCCCGGGCGGGGCGCAAGCCGATGGACGCGTGCTGATGTTCAAGACGCTGGTGCTGAGCGCGCTCTACAACCTGTCCGACGACCAGATCGAGTATCAGGTCCGCGACCGGCTGTCGTTCATGCGATTCCTCGGCCTCGGCCTCGAAGACCGGGTGCCGGACGCCAAGACGGTATGGCTCTATCGCGAGGCACTGGCGCAGGCGGGCAAGGTGGAGGAGCTGTTCAGCCAGTTCGACGGCTATCTGGCGCGGCAGGGCTACATCGCGCGCGGCGGTCAAATCCTGGATGCGTCCATCGTGCCGGTGCCGCGCAACCACAACACGCGGGACGAGAACGCGGCAATCAAGAACGGCGAGGTGCCCGAGGACTGGGCGGACAAGCCCGCGAAGCGCGCGCAAAAGGACCTGGACGCGCGCTGGACGAAAAAGCACGGCAAGAACCATTACGGCTACAAGAATCACGTCAACGTGGATCGTAGGCACAAGCTGGTGCGGCGCTATCACGTCAGCGATGCCGCGCGGCATGACAGCCAGGCGGTGGATCATCTGCTGATGCAGGGTAACACCGGCTCCGGCGTGTGGGCGGATGCGGCCTATCGGTCCGAGGAGATGGAGGCAAAGCTGCGCGCCCGGAGGCTGAAAAGCCACATCCACCGCAAGGGCAAGCGGGGCAAGCCGCTGACCGAACAGGCCAAGGGCAGCAACCGGACCAGATCCGGCATCCGGGTCCGCGTCGAGCACGTCTTCGGCGCGCAGGCCAACGATATGGGCGGGACCTTGGTCCGGACCATCGGCTTGGTTCGAGCGACGGCCAAGATCGGGATGAAGAACCTCGCCTACAACATGCGCCGCCTCGGCCAGCTGCGCCGTCTCAACCCGTGCCCGGCGTGAGCATCACGCGAACAAAAAAGATCAGGCCGCGAGGCAGAAAAATCCGAGCGTGAAGGCCGCAGCGCCACGCCCATCCGGACGCAGCAAAGCGACAGCCGACGCTCGTCCTCCTGCTTCAGACCACGCGCGCCGCCGAGGGGGCACGAGAACGGTAGAAAATCGAGGTGCCCCAGCGTACGTTGGCTCGTGGCTGAAGGTCCTCAAGTCGGACGACCGGTTCCTGTTCACCGCGGCCGCCCACGCGCAGGGGATCGTGGATTACCTCGTCGCGGCGTCCGAGGCGGGCGCGAAGACGAAGGAGCCGATCCACGAAGCAGCATGAACGGCTGATCAGCTAGCCGCCCTGACCCACCGCTCAGCCAGGACGCGAGGCCCCCGCCTCGAAAGATGAAGGGGGGCTTCGTCTCGTTTGAAGCCAGACCGAACGGAAAGGATGGTTCCATGTCAGACCGCACCAGGCACATCGTCGCCTTCTACGAAATCGACCGCGCCTATGGCGGCCCGGAGGAAGGGGCCGGTGGTACGATTGCGGCGAGCTGCGCCGCGTTCTTCGGAGCCGGCGCGGCCTACGCGCTGGCCGCCCGCGCCGACCGGCTGATGGATCGTCTCCAGCGGGGTCCATACTGCGGCCGCGGTCTTTCACGACGTGCACCTCCGTGTCGGTTTGCGCTGCCGGACGGTCCGGGGCGGGCGGGGCCGGTAGACTGGCAGGCGCCATCCGAATAGGAGCGACCCGCCACGAAGAGTGAACGTTCCTCGGTCATCACCCGCACGTGCGGCTTGCCGGTACGCGCCGTCACCTTCCAGTCGATCGAGCGCACGTCGTCGCCCGGCAGGTAGTAGGACAGTTCCTCGAAGTTGAGCAGGCGCGAAGCGTGGCGGCCGTTCAGGACCGATCTCGCTGACTGCCGGGGGAGGAGCGAGAGGCTGCGCGCGTTTCTCGAGCGACCGCAGATGCTCGAGCGTGACGTGGATGCGTGGGTCTTCGCCCGGTGGGGGCGTCGGGTGGAGCGTACCGGTCCTGATGCGTGCCGCCCGGTCGCGCTCAGGGCAGCGCCACCTGGCGCACGATCTCGGCGATGAAGCCCGCCGTCAGGCAGGCGGCATCAATCGGGCGGTTACGATAGTCATGCACCATCGTCTCCCTCATTCTCGACAAGAACTTGGGCCTCGACGCCATGGTGACGACTTCTCACACACCCGCTCAGTACGCATTCCGGCAGGCCAGAATGGCCCGAATGGTCCGCAAGATGATGAGCAGATCGAGGCTCAGCGACGCCTTCTCGATATACTGGAGGTCCAGTGCAACGCGCCGCGCCATGAACTCGTGGGTCGGCGTCGCGCCGCGGTAGCCGTTCACCTGGGCCAAGCCGGTGATCCCTGGCTTACAGGCGAAGCGATCCTGGTAGGCGCCGATGAGCGGTCCGTAGAGTTCATCGTGCTCGATTGCATGGGGTCGTGGACCAACGATCGACATCTCGCCTTTGAGGACATTGAACAATTGAGGAAGTTCGTCGACGCTGGTCCTACGCAACAAGCGGCCGAGCGGGGTGGTTCGGGGATCGCCGGGGGTCGCCTGGACGATCACGGCCAGCGCCGTCTGAACGTACATGGAGCGGAACTTCATCATGCGGAAGGACCGCATGCCACGCCCCCCACGCGTCTGCACGAAAAAAACGGGGCCTATGCTTGTGGCGAGGACCCCACTCGCAATCAAGAGTAGAAGAGGGGACAGCACCGCTATCGCAATGGCCGCAAGCAAAAAATCAAGTAAGCGCTTTGTTCGGCTGTCAAGGTACGGGTTGCCGCATCGTGTTTCGGTTCGGGTTGATGCCGGAATTGTCCGTCCGCGTAGGGGGACGGAATCGAATGTATCGGCAAAATCTTGACCCTGAGAGAAGCCCTCGACCACGTGACGCGATCTGAGCAACCTGCGATTTCCTGAAAGATCCACGTTCGACCAGCTCCGGGAGAACACCGCCGAGATTTAATGCCCTGCGCCGTTGACAGGACAGACATTGATGTCGAATGCGCACCCTATCTGAGGACACTCCAGGACCATAAGGAGAGCCAGGAAGAAAACGCTCATGTCCATAGAGTTGCGCCAGCTCGACATGGAGACTATGCTTGGTGTGAGGGCCGACCGTAGGCGGTCTTTTGGCTAATCTCCGGGCAATATGGGTAGGGCGGTAGTCCCTATGTGACCAGCAGAACGGATTGCGCCATCTCCGGAATACCGATCGGATGGCCTGGACCGCACCGGGCTGCCGGGGGCTTGGCACGATGTGTGGGCGCGGCCACGACGACGAGGACATCACTCGAACGCTGCGATGGTGCGGTCATCACTGACTTTCGAATATTGGCTTGGGCATGAATTCCATTGGGAAGAGCTCGCGTCCACCGCAGCGAACGTCATGCGACCGACGGGCGACCGACGGGGGGCGGGCGCATCCGGCGGCTGCGCGGAATTTGGCGAGTGAGTTCGGGCCTACACCTTTCGGACGATCGATGGTCACCGTTTGCCCAAGTTGCTTCCCCACCCGCCATCGACGAACCTCGCAATCACGGTTGGAGTTAATGCGACTGCGCTTCGCCATAACAAGCGGAAAGGGAACCGCTGACTATTCCGATCGTGCTTGACGCAAAGTGCGTCGCCACGTCGGCGTGGGCTCGCGGCCTCAGGTGTCAGCGTCGCTCAGCGGTGTGGCGATGCGACAGATGTTGCAGATACCGGCAGTACGCTGGCGCGAGCATTGGCAATTGAGGGATGCCCTGTCGAGTGAGGGGCATAGAATTGGAAGGACTGTGATGAACGTCGCTGCCAAAGACTTCACACGGAACGACCACCGGGGTGGGGGCCAAGACTTTTCGCGTCCGATGCGTCTGCTCATCATGGACCGGCAGCCAATCGTTGTTCGTGGTCTGACGGAGGCTCTGAGGAACGAGGTCGATTTCCACATTTGCGGTGTGGCTACTTCGATCGCGCAAGCGTCGCGCCTGATCCAGAGCGAGCGGCCAGACATCGCCCTCTCCGAGATCGCTTTCGCGGACGGAAACCTTCTGAATTCCATCGAGGCGTTCCAGGCGCTCCGGCCCGGCCTTCAGTTCATGATCTTCACGTCGCACTCAGACTGCGCCTACCTCCAGCGCGCGATGCGGCTCAACGTGAGCGGCTTCGTCCTGAAAAGCTCGGACGCCGAGGCTGTCCTCCACGCGCTTCACGCGGCGCGGAAGGGCGGACTGTACGTGGATCCGGCCATCCTCGGCGAGGCAGTCGGCAAGCAGCCAGGACGGCCCGAGACGCTGCAGGCGGCGCTCTCGGGCGTCGTTGACCGCCCGAGCGATCGCGAAGTCGAAACGCTGCGGCTGGTCGCCTTCGGCTACAGCATCAAGGAGATCGCGCGGGAACTCGGCGTCAGCCCGAAGTCGATAGAGACCTACAAGGCGCGTGCTACCCACAAGCTCGGCCTCGCCTCGCGAGCAAGCATCGTGCGCTACGCCGTCGCGAGCGGGTGGTTCGACGACGAGATCCACCCGGCCGGGCTAGGCTAGGTAGCGCAGCGGCGGCGGCGTGAGCGGCGCACCGCGCGAGCAGTAGAAAGGACGGTGCCGAGGTGCGCCCGCAAGTATCCGTGATCCTTCCGACCTACAATCGAACGAGCACGCTCGGCGATGCCATGGCGAGCGTCCTCGGCCAGAGCTTCACCGACCTCGAGTTGATCATAGTCGACGACGGGTCGACCGAGGATGTGGAGGCTCTCGTCCGCCGGCTGACCGACGAGCGAATCCGGTATGTCCGCAAGGAGCGCAACGAGGGCGCCGCGGCGGCCCGGAACACGGGGATCGCTCTCGCCCGGGGTGCCCTCATTGCCTTTCACGACAGCGACGACCTCTGGCTTCCAGGCAAGCTCGCGCGGCAGGTGGAGAGGCTCCGCGACCTGCCCGCCGAGGTCGGGGCGGTCACGGGACCGAAGATCCTTGCCGGGCGAGACGCGCGGTTCGTCTACGGCAAGGGTCTCGTCTGTATCTCTCCTTCCGCCGGTACCCCGCTCGCCCTCGACGAGGACCAGCTCGGACACCTCCTGCGGGAGAACCGCATCAGCGTCCAGTGCAGCCTGTTCCGACGCGATGCGCTCGGGGACGGACCATGGTTCGACAGTCGGGCGCGCGCCAACGAGGACTGGGAATTCGCCATCCGCCTTGCACAGCGCACAAAGATCATCGAGGACGACGAGCCCTTGGTGCTGGGGTTCGTCTCGGACGACAGCATCTCGCGAAGCCGCAGGAGGGAGACGCTCGGGGTCCTGCGAATTCTCAAGGCGAACAGAGCGCTCCTCAATTCCTACCCGCGGCAACGCTCCGCGCTCTGGCTCGCGGTCGGTCGACAGCTCGCGGCGAGCGGAAAGCCCCGCTGGGCCAAACGCGCGATTCTCACCTCGTTGCGCGCCGATCCGGAGGCTGCCATGGATGTAACGGGCGCCATTTTTCGGCGCATGTCGCGTTCGCTGCGGGCCCACCTCCGTTGGGCCGGTTACCGGAGAGCCTGAGGCGGCCAAGGCTCCGATCTTCCCGCGGCGTCCAGCAGCGCGCGCTCGAACGCTGCCACCCGGCGCTTCTGCCGCGGGTCGTGGTTCTCCACCTCCTGCTTTAGCGCCCTCCAGCTCGCACGCAACGCATCGGCGAGGTTGCGGCGAGGCGGCACGCGCAAGACCTCCTGGTACATCTGCAGCGTCATGTCGATCCCACGGGCCAAGCTGAAGCGCTCCGTCAAGATGGATCGACCGTACCCTCCGAGCGCTTCGCGCCGGGCGGGCGCACGGTAGAGTTCGGCGATCTGGCGCGCCAGGCGGCCGGCGCCAGCCTCGCCGTCGCCCTCGCCGAAGAACCCCTGGCGGAGGAACATTGGAAGAGTTTCCGGCTCGAAGACAACCGAGAAGGCGTTCAAACCCTGGACGATAAGCGGTCGCCCGATCGCGAGCGCGCGCAGCGCCGAGCTGCCCATGCCGAGGACGAGGTCAGCTGCGGCGTATGCCGTGCGGGGATCGAGCCATGGGCCGGCGAGGATGACGACCTCGCGGCCGACACGCCGGTTGAGGGCTTCGACCCTCGCTCTCAGCGCATCCAACGCCTGCCCCCCGCCGACGACGGCGAGACGGACTGGAATGACGCCGGCAAGCTCCTCCATGGCGTCTATCGCGCGCACCAGAGCGTCGATCTTGATGTCGAGCGACAGCCGAGAGACGGTCACGATCAGGAACTCGTCGTCCGCCACACCGAGTTGGCGCCGGAAGTGCGTCCCGTCGACCGTAGGATTGTCCCGATCCGTGTCGATCGGAGGTTCGAGCACCCAGACCCTCTCCTTCTGCAGCCCCGCCGCCTCCTCCCCAAGCTCTTCGGTGCCCATGACCAGCGGCACGCTCGGTGGCACCATCCGTGTCGTATTCATGCTGAGGACGGTGCACAGCAACGGCACCCCGAGGCAGAGGTGCGGTCCGAAATAGGCGTCGAGACAGGTCGGCCACTCGTAGGTGTGGATGACGTCGATCTTCCTGCGACGTGCGAGCGCGACTAGCTGCGCCACCCGCGTCGGCGCCGGTCGCCAACTCAGGTTGTGGGCGTCGATGAATTCCAGTCCCCGCTCGTGGATCATGTCCACCAGTGGGCCGCGCACACCGAAGACCGACACCTCGTGGCCGGCTTGGGCAACGCCCGCGGCAAGGTCGATGGCGTTGATCTGGCTTCCGCCGATGGCCAGGTCGTGGGGCATGACGAGGACCCGCATCCTGCCGCCTACCGTGCCGTTTGGCCCTCGTGCGAGCGAAGGCGGCCGCACCACCGCCCGTGGCGGCCCTTCCGGCGCATGACGGATCGCTGGCGCGCGCTCATGTGCGTCCGTCTCATGACCGGATCGCTGGTCGTCGAAGGTCATAGTGCCATCCGTACTACTCAGGTGAGAACGCCGACATTATTCGGATCGCCGGATGCCCTTTGGGTAACAGAAACCGATAGCGGATACAGGCCGACCGCAGGCCCGCATCACTCCCAATTCCAAGACATTATTAGTTCCGCGCCGCTCGTGCTATTCCAAAGGAAGGCCATCCGCTTCGCACGGTGAAGCCTCGTGCGCACGAGCAGGGCAAATACCGCGAGGCGCTCCTGTACCCCCGTCAGCCGGTCGCTTGTCAGGACACGGGCGATCTCGAAGAGCGGAGAGGCGAGGACGAGGCCTGTCCTGATGCCCCAACGGAGCTGTCCTCGGGGCCAGGTGTCGCTGCGGCTATGCACCACCAGACGGTCGAGGCGCTTTGCGAGCGCTTCGAAGGAGTCGCAAGCGTCGGTGGAAACCGCGACGCCGGGTCTGAAGACGATGTTGCAGCCGAGCGTCCGCGCCTTGCGACCCCAGACGACGTCCTCGTGGGTGCCGAGCCCCTGGAAGGGGCCGACGCGGCGAAAGACATCCGCCCTGACCGCCATGTTCCCTGTGGCAGCATACCCGTGCCGCTCGACGAAGAGCCGCGCGCGATAACTGTAAAGATCCTCGTAAGCTTCGAGTGCGGTTCGCTGCGCCGAACGCGGCAGGATGCGGATGTCGCCGCCCACGACGTCTACGCCGGGCACGCGGAACGCCTCCACGATCGCCTCAGCCCAGCCTTGGTGAACGACGCAGTCTGCATCAATGAATGCGATGATCTCGCCCTTTGCCAGCGCCGCCCCGCGATTGCGCGCGGGCCCAGGACCCGGAACAGGCTCGGCGGCAAGCCGGACCCCGGGAAATGCGCGGCAGATTTCGGCGACCGGCATACGTGAGCCATTATCGACCACGATGACCTCGAAAGCGACGCGCCCCCCCCGTTGCCGATCGAGGGAGCGGAGGCAGCGCTCGAGATGGGCCGGCTCGTTGAGGTGCGGGATGACGACGCTGACCGCGACCGGGCGCGTCTCTCCGGTCGCGGTCGGCGCGGGGCTTACCGGCGGGGTGACAGGCGTTGGCAATGGGTGGAGGCCGGGAGCAGCGCCTGCCGGATTTGCCCGGTCGACGAGGGCGACGGCCGTTCCGTCGCCTTTGGCCAGGCGACTGAGGTCGACCCGGGCCATCGGAACGATCTCAAACCACCGAAGGACGGAATTTTGTCTTTGCATCATCTGTGTATCCCCCCCCGCGCGATCCTCCCGAGTTCGGGGCTTCATGCGCAGGGGAATGATGCGGACTCGGTCGCGAAGGGTCTGTCGGGCAAATCCCCTTGCGGCGTCGGTCGATCTACCTGACGCGACGCAGTCGTGCCTTCGGGTGGGCGAGGAGGGCCGGCCACCACCGCGTCGCGGTGGGAAACAGCCGCATGAGGTCCCGTGCGGCATAGGCTCCGCTCACGGCCGCGGCGACTGATCCCGTCACCATCGCGACGGCCGGGTTGAGCCAAGTGAACGCAAGGAGAAGGGCGACAACAATCACGAGAAAGCCGCCGCCGAGGACAAGGTTCGAGACCGAGATCCGGACCCCGCAGGCGTACCGGGCGATGGCGTACACGAGTGGCGTGTGGACCAGATAGACGCCGAAGAAGGCGATCCCCGCACCGACAAGGCCGACCGTTGGCACGAGCCACTGGGCGAGCGCGATCTGGACGATGAAAGCCACCCCGTCGGTCAGGATGAAGGTACGCCTCATCCCGCGCGCCAGGAGGATGAAGCCCATCGGCCAAGACACGATGCGCAGCGCCATGCCGGCGCAGATCCAGCGCAGGGGCTCGGCGGCCGCCACGAACTCGGCCGAGTAGAATAGGGTCATGGCCAGCGGCGCAAAGGTGATCGTCGCGGCGATGCCCGGTCCACCCAGAAGCATGCTGATGCGCATCTGCTCGTTGATGAGCGCCGAGGCTGCCGCACTGTCGCGGTGTATCGCTGTGACCCGGGGATAGAAGTCCGTGCCCATCGCTTGGAGAAGGACCCCGACATAGAGACCGCCAAGCGTCCAGGCCGCCTGGTACAGCCCCGCCGCCTCAATGCCGCCGTGGCGCAGGACGATGATGCGCACCAAGTAGGCCGCGCCGAGTGCCAGGATGCCGCTCACCATAAAGGCGAACCCGAGAGTAACGAGGTCTACAGCGTCGCCGCGCGCCCACGCAGCAGGCAATCGCGAGCGCGGGAAGAGCTTGCGGCTGTAGGCGTAGTTCGCGACCGCGCCGGTCACCGCGATCACGAGGAGGGCTGGGACCACGCCGCGCATCCCGAGCGTGTACACAAGCACGATGCTTGCGATCGTGCTGACGACGGCCGCGGCAATGGTCGCCTTCGCCAGCGCCCCGATCTGCCGCTGTCCCTGGAGAAGACCGCCTTCGCCCGCACCCAGGATGCGGAACATCACGGCAATGCCGAGAAGAGCGACGGCGCCCTCTTGCGCGGCATCGCCAAAGGAGAGGCGCGCAAGCGGACCGGCAGCGATGACGAACCCGACCGCAGCGAGGATGCCGAGTGCGAGCGATAGCCGCCGCACCAGGGCAGCCGTCCGCGCAATGCGCCGCCGGTCGCCACTTCCCTCGGCGTCCGCGATCTGCCGAACGCCGCTGGAGGCGATGCCCAGCCCGCATGCGCTCGCCGCAACGTCAACGAAGGCGGAGAATATTCCGAACGCGCCGACGCCGGCCGGGCCGAGGAGCAGCGCAAACACCTTCACCCGGATCATGCCGGCGGCAATCGTCACGATCGAGGCGCTGGCGACGATCGCGCTCGACCGAACGATCTCCCGGTAGCTTGCGTCCGGAGCTCGGACCCCTTCTACATCGCTTGCAGCGCCCTCCGAGGGAGGGGCGGCAAGGTCGCCAACGTCGTGCCGCATGTCGGCCGCCCGTGCGCTCGCCATCAGTCGTGTTCTGCGAGGGAAGAGAACTGCGTGGGCCGCTCCACCGCGAGATTGCTCACGGGGCGTGACAGCGCCGACGAGCCCGGCGTCTCCACCTTGAGAACATCGCCGGGGGCGAGGGTGGTGACCTCGCTGGCCGAGATCGTCTCCTGGCGGTCTCCAACGGCGCGGATGATCAAAAAGCGGAGCTCGCCCGTGTCTCCGGCCACCAACTCGGACCGAGTGAGGAGGAGCTTGCGCTGCGATACGTCCAAGAGAACGCGAAGCTGGCCGAGCTGAGCCCGCGCGTCCTGCAACTCTGCGGTGACCGTCGCCTGACGTTCCTCAGCGAGGGCCACTTGGTCTCGCTTCGTCTCGGCGAGTCCCTGACGTGCGCGCGTCATTGCGGTGGTTTGGTCGAGCCGCTGCGCACGCAGGTTCGAAAGTCTGATCTCGAGCCCCGTGCGTCGATCGATCGTAGCGACACCGCGTTCCACGAGCTGTCGGACGCCCTGGAGCTCCTCGTCGGCGCGGGCGATGTCAGTGTCCAGCATCGCCGCCTTTTCGGCGAGAACTTCGATCTCGACACCGAGAAGCTGCGTCAGTTCGTCGAGGGCGGCGCGCTGCCGCCGGACGCCGTTCGCACGAGCATCGAACAGGGCCGTCTCCTCGGACGCGATTTCACGGGCAAGCGGAGCCAGGTCTGCGTCGGACAGCGTCTGGGGAAAAACGATCGCGTCCGCGCCTCGTTGCTCCGCCTCCAGGCGCGCGATGCGGGCCTCCGCACGCAGGATCCGGGCCGAGAGGTCCTCCTGTTCGCCGACGAGCACGACCTGATCCTCGATCGCCCCGTTGTCTGGACGGTTCATTCCACCGCCGAGCGCCAGCGCCTTAAGTACCGTCAGCCCCTGCGTGAAGGCGTACTGACCGGGCGACACGACTTCGCCGACGAGAAATATCGGCGGATACTCGGCCACTGTCACCACGACGTCCGGAGCCGCATTCAGGCCGACCTTTCGCGCGAAGCTCGCCCCGATATCTGCCGCGACGTCCGGAGGCGTCTGCCCGGCGGCTGAAATGGTCCCGACCATCGGGAGGCGGATGGTTCCGTCGCCGCCAATGGTGAAGTCGCCTTCGAGCTCCGGCCAATGCCGGAAGGTCCCCTCGGCCTCGACCCACTGGGCCGCCGTGATGGAGATCCGGGTGTGGGGCACGAGGGCGGCGTCGGCCGCTGCGGGCTGTATGAAGCCCGATGCAGCGAAAACAACCCCAGCCGCAAGATGCCGCCCGAGTACTCTCCAGATCCTGCGACCGTTGCGAAGTGTTTTCGTCATGAGATCCCATCCAGCAACGGCTGAAAATCGCGATTCAGCGCCAGAGGGCCCCGGGCCGCGAGACCCACTTTCCGCAATGCTAGCAGAGCGTGGTCGGACATCGCGTCAGGAAAAGCCGCAATCCCTGTCCCCGTTCTCAGGGCCACGTCGCCAGCGCTTGCCACGCTCAGTCGAACGGGTTGTGCTTCGTCCGCGCGGGCGCCGAGCATTTGACCTGAGCGCCCCATGGCGGAAGCAGCCTGCTAGATGAGCTCGGCGACCCCGCCGTCGGCCAAGACGACGTTCCGCGACACGATCTCGGCGGCGCGAAGGCCTCCGGCCTGCAGTCGGACGACGGGCTCGTGGCCGAGGTCACTGAGCAGCACCGCCATGTGGCCCCGCGGCGGCTCGTTCGGAGGCCACACCGGACCGGGCCAGACGCGACGCGCAGCCTCGCGATCGATGTCGCCCCAGAACTGCGCTAGCAGCACCTCTCTGCCGGAGCCGGCGAGGGCGCTCAGATCCTGTTCTTCCAGCGGTGAGTTGCGGGACGGATCGAGCGCGACGACGACCGCGTCCGGCTCTAGGTCCGCCCCGGCGCGCCCAGAAGGGTTGAGCGCGACGAAGGCGCCGGCGCACGTAAGCCCCTGCTCGATGAACGGGGCGAAGGGATTGTCACACAGCAGGGTGATCCGGGAGCCGCTAAGTGAGAGCCCGGCATCTGACAGGAGGCGCACGCACAACGGGCCGAGGAACGGGAACACTCCGACTTGCGGATGCCGCTCGTTCACGCCGACGACGCGAATTCCGCGTTTCCGGCAGGCGAGGAGGTCGAGATCGGCATCCCGGAACTCCCAGGCCTCGAACATGAGGGCAATGACGGCGCGGTCGGGGAGGTGCGCGATCATCTCGGCGGAGATCGGCCTCAGATGACCCGAGTTGGTCAGGATGTCGCACCCGGCAAGCATCCACCGCTCGACAGTTCGACTGACGGTGATGCGATCGGCGACCCCGGCAGCCTCCGCGAGGGACAGCGTGGCAGACGCCGCATCCTCGAAGGACCCGTATCGCCGAGTGTCGCGAGCCACTGCGTGGACGTGAGCCGCGCCGGCCATCGCCGCGATCGGGGCGGTGCAGGCATAGACGCCCGTGGCCGCCTCGGTGATCACCGTCAGACCGCTCAGGTCGAGACCCAGCGCCGCGATGCGTCGATGCATGCTGCCCAGCATGTCGTCCACCAGAGGCCTTGGACGATCCCGCGCAAGCATCGCGTGCGAAGTGATCATGCCCGGACCTGATCCACGGGACGGTGCGACAGGGCGGCCACGAGCGCTCCCCGCAGCACCGACACCACCCGCTGCTGGTCCTCGCTCGTCATCTGGGGGTAGAGCGGCAGGAGTATCGAATGCCTCTGCGCCGCTTCCGAGGCCTCCAGCGGACGATGCAGGCCCGTCTTGGCGTAGGGCGGCTCAAGATGCGCGCACATGATGCCGCGACGCGTCGCGACCCCTTCATCGAGCATGTGCTGCATGATCCTCTTCTGGTCGAGGCCGGGCGGGAGGCGCACGGGGAAGCTCTGCCAGTTGCTCCTCGCCCAGTCAGGCTCGGACGGCGCCATGACTTCGGGCACCGACTGCAGCAAGACGCAATAGCGACGGGCCAGGAGACGCCGCCGCGCAACTATCTCCGGCAGACGCTTGAGCTGCTGCCGCCCGATCGCGGCTTGCATGTCTGTCATGCGGTAATTGTACCCGGAGATCGGATAGCTCTCGAACACCACTTCTGGACTCGAATGCCGCACCGCGTCGGGAACCGACATGCCGTGCTGCCTGGCGAGGCGGAAGAACAGGTCGAATTCAGGGTTGTCGGTTGTCAGCATTCCTCCCTCGCCGGTAGTGAGGACCTTCCGTGGGTGGAACGAGAAGCAGACTATGTCCCCGTGCGGCCGCCCGATCTTCCTCCATTGGCCATGGATCAGGATCTCCGAGCCGATCGCGCAGGCGGCGTCCTCGACCACGGGCAGCCCGTGAGCCACAGCGACTTCCCGGACCGCGACGAGGTCGCATGGCATGCCCATCTGGTGCACGCACAGGATCGCCTGCGTCTTTTTCGTTATCGCGTCGGCAACTCGTTGCGGATCCACGTTGTAGCCATTCGGCTCGATATCGACGAATACCGGCTCCGCCCCGGTCTGGCGAATGGCGTTTGGTCCGGCGATGAAGGAATGGCTTACGGTGATTACCTCTCCGCCGTGTGTCACGCCCAGGGCAAGAAGCGCGAGGTGGAGCGCAGTCGTGCAGTTCGAGACCGCGCAGGCGTGGGTGGCGCCGACCTCGGCCGCGAACTCGGCCTCGAACGCGGCCACCTGCGGTCCCTGCGAGAGCCAGCCCGAGAGCACGACCGCGTGGGCAGCGTCGGCTTCCTGCTGGCCGACGAACGGCAGCGCAATCGGGATCACGATATGTCCTCCCTCAAGGTCGTCTGGTTGCGCTCGTCACGCCACCAAGACACGAGATCGCGAATGCCTTCGCGGCGCGAGACACGAGCCTCGAAGCTGAGCAGGTCGCGGGCACGCTCGGTCGATCCCAGCCGCCGCGGGACCGGATTGACGGCTCGCGCGGCCTGGTGCACCGGCCTCAGATCCTCGTGACCCATCGCGGAGGCGAGCTCGGCGGCCAAGTCGAGAAGCGACGTCTCCGTCTGGCTTGCCACGTTGACGGCCACGTCGCTCGCGTCGGCTTGCGCCGCCAGAATGTTCGCGCGGGCGACGTCGGTGACGTGAATCATGTCCATCGTCTGCAGCCCGTCGCCGAAGATGATCGGTGCCTCTCCCGCTTCCAGCCGCTCCATCCAGCGCACCATCACCTCGGTGTAGCGCCCGTGGAGGTCCATCCGGGGGCCGTAGACGTTGAAGTACCTCAGCGCCACGTAGTCGAGGCCGTACATGTCGTTGAACGACCGCAGGAGTCCTTCACCGAAGGACTTCGCGGCACCGTAGAGGGTCCGGTTGTCATACGGGGGCTCGGTCTCCGTGGTCGGGAAGTCCCGGGCCATCCCGTAGACGGATGCGGACGACGCGAAGACGACTTTGCGCACTTTGGTCTCGACGCAGAGCCGCAGGAGGTCGTAGGTCGCATCGACCATCACCTGCATGGCCTGATCCGGCTCGGCCGCGCAATGCGTGATGCGAAGCGCGGCTTGGTGGAACACGGTGTCTACGTCCGCAATCAGCCGCCGCATCAGAGCCCTGTCGCGGATGTCGCCTTGCACGAGGTCAACGCGCTGGCTCCGGATTGCATCGGCAAGGTTGGAGACTCGTCCCCGAACCATATTGTCAACGACGACCACACGTTCGCAGCCTGCCTCGAGCAGAAGGTCTACAATGTGAGACCCGACGAAGCCGGCGCCTCCGGTGACGAGTATTCTCTTTCGGCTCAAATCGAACACGCGAGCTTCCTTATGCAATATCGGCGAAAGCGCCCACGGCGACGCGGTTGACGGCCTCGATCACCGCCGTGACCTGTGCAGGCTGCAGCTCGGGGAAGAGGGGCAGAGACAGGGTCTCGTCGGCGAAGGCTTCCGAGACCGGGAACCGACCCTTTTTGTAATTCAGATCGGCATATGCGGGCTGCAGGTGGACCGGCCGTGGATAGTGCATGTTGGTGGCGATGCCGGCGTGCTGCAGGTCGCCGCGAACGCGGTCCCGGTCTCCCGCTCGAATGGCATAGACGTGGCACGCGTGGCCGGCGTCAATCTTCGCCGGGCGCACCAGTTCGCAATGGAGTGCGTCCTGATAGGTCAGAGCGATCCGGCGTCGCGCCGCGTTCCATCCATCCAGGTACTTCAGCTTGACGTCGAGCACTGCCCCTTGGATCGCTTCCATGCGGTAGTTGAAGCCGTGGCGAACGTGGTTGTACTTCCCGCTCTGGCCCCAGTCCCGCAACGAGCGCAGCATGTCGGCGAGGGCGTCGTCGTCGGTGGTCACTGCACCGCCTTCGCCGCACGCGCCGAGGTTCTTTCCGGGATAGAAGCTGAAGCACCCCATGGCGCCGAAGGCGCCCGCGCGAACTCCGCCGCATTCGGCGCCGTGCGCCTGTGCCGCATCCTCGATCAGGGCAAGACCATGCCGGCCGGCGATGGCCGCCAAAGCCTCCATGTCGGCGAGGCGCCCGTGCAGGTGGACCGGCAGGATCGCCTTGGTCCGAGACGTGATCGCCGCCTCCACCAAGGACGGGTCCATATTCCAGGTGTCCGGGTCAATGTCGACAAAGACCGGCGTGGCGCCGGTATAGACGATAGCGGCGACCGTGGCGACGAAGGTCATCGGCACGGTGATCACCTCGTCCCCGGGGCCGACATCGGCGGCGAGCAGCGCAAGGTGTAGAGCCGAGGTGCCGGAGTTTACGGCGACCGCGTGCTTCGTTCCGCAATAATCGGCGAAGCTCTCTTCAAAGCGCTCCACGGGTCCGCCGAGAACGTAGCTGCAGCTGCGAAGTGCCTGAAGGGCAGCGGCTTCGAGCTCGGAACCGACAGTGCGATACTGAGCTTCGAGATCAAGGAACGGGATCATGAGGCCAGGCGCTCCTGTCCAAGCTCGACGGGCTGACCGCGCAGCGTCATCGAGCGGGTCGCGGTCGACAGCATCTCGACCACGCGAAGGCCGCATGCGCCGTCGGTCTTCGGGGTGGCGCCGGTCTCGATGCAGCGGGCGAACTCCTCGATCTCGGTCAGCAGCGCTTCCTTGGACGAGATCGCCGGAGCCGACATGTCGCCGATGCGGTACGAGACAAGGTGCTCGTAGCTCGGCTTCTCTGCATCGGCGAGCGAGACGCCGCGGTCGTAGACCTTGACCTTCTCGCTCGTCTGCATGTCGTCGTAGATCACCATCCGGCGGCTGCCGCCGATCAGGGTCTGGCGGACCTTCACCGGAGCCAGCCAGTTCACGTTGAGGTGCGCCATCGCGCCGTCGTCGAAGAAGACTGACAGGTGCGCCATGTTCTCGAGGCTATTCGGGACGAAACAGGCGCCGCTCGCCGAGATCGCAACCGGCCGTGCCTTGAGAAGGTGATCCATGATGGCGAAGTCATGGACCGCGAGGTCCCAGATCACGCTGACGTCCCGCTGGAACAACCCGAGATTTACCCGTGTGGAATTGTAGTAGTAGATGTCGCCGACCTCGCCCGAGGCGATCAGATCCGCGATCGCGCGCACGGCACCGGTATACACGAAGGTGTGGTCTACCATCAGGACGAGCGAGCGTTGCGCCGCCTCGCTGACGAGGATCGCCGAGGTCGCCGGCGAGTCGGTCATCGGCTTCTCGACCAGGACATGCTTTCCGGCACGTAGCGCGGCTCTCGCAATCTCGAAATGCGTGCCCACGGGGGTCGCGACGACGACCGCATCGACCGCGGCATCGGCGACAAGTTCGCGCCAGTCCGCAGTCAGCCTGGTGGAAGGATGGCGTCGGCCGGCGCGCTCACGCGCCTCCGGGGACAGATCTGCGACCATCTCGAGTTCGAGCATGTCGCTTTCGGCGACCGCCCGGGCCAGGTTCGGACCCCAGTAGCCGTAGCCAATGACACCAATCCGGATCATGCTGCGCTCGTCGGTTGAAGCGATGACATCCGGCGCAGGCGATTTGAATGCGGAGCCGCCGGCCGCTTCCGCACGTCGCCGATCACCCGTGCCGGGTTCCCGGCCACGATAGCGTGGTCGGCCACGTCCCTCGTGACGACGGCGCCTGCACCGACCAGCGCGTTCCGGCCGATCGTCACCCCGCACACGATCGTGGCGTTGGATCCGATGGACGCGCCGCGACGCACGAGCGTCGCCGTGCACTCCCAGTCGCCGTCGCCCTGCAGCGAGCCGTCCTCGTTGGTCGCCTTCGGAAGCAGCCCGTTGGTGAACATGACGCCGTGACCGACGAAGACGTCGTCCTCGATGTCCACACCCTCGCAAACGAAGGAGTGCGAGGAGATTTTGCAGTTCCGGCCGATCCGCGCGCCCTTCTGTATCTCCACGAACGGCCCTACCCGGCTCCCCGAGCCAATCGCGCAGCCGTAGGCATTGATGAGATCGGGGTGCGTGAAAACAACATCCTCCCCGATGTCACAGTTCGTGACTGGCATTACGTGAACTCCTGCAGCTGACCGACGCCAAGTAGGGCTACTGGTAAGCGCTTTCGGAGGCGGGCGGAGCACACCAAAACAGGTTGGCGCAACAGCCCGTCTGACCAGCCCGCCGAGCGAACACGTCCACTAATTCGAGCCGATAGCGACGAATTGCCATGCCGCCGGCGGTGCCTACGCCTTTCGGTCGATGTCCGGAGATAATGCCTGGCTCAGGTGCGCGGCTTGTGCCGCGAGGGATGCGGGTCGAAGCGCTTGGCAAGACTTGGATGCTGATCCGCTCAGTTTCGAGCTCATGCGCCAATGCGCCCTTCACGAGAACGCGATCGGCTTTCAGATCTCCGTCGGAGTGGCCCGGGGGTGCGATCCGCGGACGGCGCCGCGGTTCAGGCCATCCGCTGCACAGGGTAGTTGAGCGTCGTCGTCAGAAAGCACTTCGCGCTCGAAAAGACCGCGAGGTGGCACTGCGCGCTGCGCTGTGCGAACGGCGCGGGATGCCACCTCGAGGCCCGCATTGGCCGCACCGCGGCGGCGCGATCCTGCGTATGAGTTTACCTTTGCCGCAGCCGAACTCGAAGGCAGATTGCGAGTGGGACGGGACGGTTGGTCACTGTGCCCGTGAATTGGCCACTGCAGCGAATGCTCTTACGCTCACTCGGAGATCGCGCGGTCGGGATCTCCGAGGATGTGGGAGAAAGCCGTCGCGTTGGCATCACCAAGATCATGTCCCGCGGGGTTCTCTAATCGCTTCGGTCAAGAGCTGATCCTCTGCGTCGTCCTGCGGGCCGGGCTCTGGGGTTCTCTCCGCGGTCGCCGCAAGGGGCGCCGCATGTTTGCGTTCAGGGTCGGGCGGATCGAAGTGGTGTGCGCGGTTGGTCGTGCCGCAGTGTCCGGGGAACGATCTCACCCTCGCCGTGCGTCCCGGCTGGACGCATTCCGTCGTGCCGAAGATCAGCGTCGTCCCGGTTCGGGGCTCTATGCCATAGCCACCTCCCGGAAGGGGGTGTCGGTGCGCCACATGGCATGCAGGGTGACGGCCAGCTTCCGCGCCAGAGCGACCTTCGCCTTGCGCGGTCCTGTCCTTTCGGCAATGGCACTTGCGGGTGAAGCGATCCCCGCGCCTTGAGACCCGGCCGTTTCGGCTGATCTCAGCCGAACTCGTAGCGTCTCGGCGTCAGCCCGAGATAGGCCCCGGCGCTCGAGGATCGGCGGAACCGGGCGGCATCGTCGAAGGCCGCGACGACCGCCATGGCGGTGATCGGGCCGACGCCCGGGGCCGTCATCAGCAAGCGGACTGTCGCATGCTGCCTGGCTATCGCCCGGATTCGGCTGTCAAGCGCCGCAATGCGGGCCAGGATGTCGCGCCGCGCCTGCATCAGCGCTTCGAAGATCGGAACGCGGTCCGGTGCAACCGTCAACTCTCGTTCGACGATCTCCTCGGCGCGACGCCTGAACCCGCCGACCCGCTTGCCGAACATCACGCCGAAGGTCTTCAAGAGACCCCTGATCTCGTTCTCCAGCCGGACCCGCATGCCGACCAGAGCCTCCCGAGCCCTGAGCGGCGCCCGATTGACACAGGCGTCGTGGCTCTTGACCTGCACGGCCTTGAACCACCCGGTACGCACGATCTGCGCAAGCCCGCGGGCATCGTGCCGATCCGTCTTGTTCGGCATCATCCTCAGGAACGTCTGATCTATCGATTGTCGTTGGCTGCAGTGGCGTCAGCGAATGGATGATGGCCTCGTCTTCGCGATGCCTCGGCACATTTCAGGTGATTTCGATGGCTGGAGGCGGACTCCGCCTCAGGCCATCAGCCGCGTTCGGACCAGAAACAGGTTCCCGAGCCCGAATAGCGCGAACAGCTGGGCCTCGTTCTTCGCCAGGCCGCGGTAGCGGGTCTTACGATAACCAAACTGGCATTTCAGCACCCGAAACGGATGCTCGACCCTGGCCCGCAGGCTGGCGATGAGCCGATTGATGTGCTCGTCGATGGGGTGCAGCCGACCGCCCTTCGGTGCCTTGCGCATCACGCCCCAAACCTTGCCCTGCTTGCGGAACAGCTCTTCGCGCTCGCCACTGACATAGCCCTTGTCGCCGAACACCGCGTGCTCGTCGCCATGTAGCAGCTCATTGAACTTCTGGCTGTCGTGCACCTTGGCGGTGCTGGCTTCCATCGAGTGGACCACACCGCTGTCGAGATCGACGCCGACATGCGCCTTCATGCCGAAGTACCACTCGTTGCCCTTCTTCGTACTGGTCATCTCCGGATCGCGGGACCGCTGCTTGTTCTTGGTCGAGCTCGGCGCGTCGATCAGCGTCGCATCGACCAGCGTACCTTCGCGCAGCAGGATGCCCTTCTCGCGAAGGCAGGCGTTCACCGCCTCGAAGATCGCCCGCGTCAATTCGTGCCGTTCCAGCAGGTGGCGGAAGTTGAGGATCGTGGTCTCGTCCGGGATCGCATCGTCCCCCAGCTCCAGCCCAGCAAACCGGCGCATCGCGTCGCTGTCGTAGAGTGCCTCCTCCGCCGCGGGATCGGACAGGGCGTACCACTGCTGCAGGCAGTAGACTCGCAGCATCACCTCCAGCGGCATCGGCGGCCGCCCGCCCTTCGGTCCCGCCTTCGGATAGTGCGGCTCGATCAGCGCCATCAGTCGCGTCCAGAGCACCACCGACTCCATCTCGGAGAGAAACGTCTCGCGCCGGGTGCGCTTCTTCTTCGTGGCGTAGGTCAGCGAGGCGAAGGTGGTCTGCTTCATCGAGGACGGCTCCCGCAAGCTCGCCATCAGCCTACCAGATCATGATCGAAAGCCGAGGTTCTTCAGAGTTTCCCTAAATGCACCGAGCTTACGCGGCGATGGTGAGGGGCGGGCCATCCTGTAATCAGCACTGAACCAGGGGTGTGACTCAATTTTGGTGCAGCCTCCTACGCGACGACGACGAGCCGGGCGCGAAGGAGGTCGAGGTTGGCGCGACCGTACATCTGCCGCGTCTTCAGGCGGTTGATCTGGCCTTCCGTCTGCCCGTTGGACCAGCTCTCACGGAGCGCAGCAGCGACGGCCTCAACGTCGGCGCGAAGTCCTCTGGCGAAGGACGACAGCACGCTGGTATCCGCCTCCGTCAACCAATCCGGCAGCTGCTCGGCACGCCCGTGGCGAACCATCTCGGCAAAGCGCTCTGTCAGGTCGCGTGACGTGACGAGAGTGGGCACCGAGGCCTCGATTCTGGCAACCGTGATGGCATCGACCCTGGACAGGTGATGCCGCGCGGTCGTCATCATCCTGGCGATCCTTCGCGCCGGTGGACACTTGCCTCCTGTCGCCGGATGCGCCGCCTCGGCCCGGCGGCGCCGCGTTGCCCACTCGGTCACGACCCGCAAGCTGCCTTCGAACCCGGCCGCGCGCAGACGGCGCCAGAGCTCGGCGCCGTTCCTGCACCCGGCGGACCATTCCCGCTCAAGGCGCGGCAGCCAGGGCTCGAGACTGCTCTGGCGGACGCGGAACACGTCCTCGCGCTCGCCGCGGACGATCTGGCGCACGAGTTTGCGGCTCAGCCCCGTCAGGCGAACGATCCGCTTGAGGGAGACACCATCTCCGGCCATCTGGCGGACCATCCTGTTGGTGTGCTGGCGGCGCAGAAATCCCTCGTATTGCAGGCGCTCGGCGGCAGTCAGAATCTCCGGATCGAGCTTCTGCGCCCCGACCGCCTTGCGGATATCGGGCAGCGCGTGCCGAACGGCGGCAAGGAAGGCCGCTCCGGAGTTCTCCAGCAGATGCCACCTGTCGGCGACCTGCACCGCGTTTGGCAAGGCCCGCGCCACGGCGCCGCGGTACCCGCCGTTCCGATCGCGGGCGACGACCTCGATCTGGGGATGCCGGCTCAGCCAGGCTTCGACGGTCGCGGGCTCGCGATCCGGCAGGAGGTCGATGACACGGCGTCGCTCGAGGTCGCAGATCAACGTGCCGTAGCGCTGGCCCCGTCGCCACGCCCAGTCATCGATACCGATCACGCGGCGCTTCGGCGGCGAAATCGTTGGACAAGGCACGGGCGCCGCGCAGGAACGTGTCTTTGCTCACCGGCAGCAATAGGCGGCCCGCGAGGGCTTGCGCCGGGCGTCCGCCCAACGCCAGGCCGAGGTGGCGCACCAGCCCCTGCAACCGCGAGGTCCGCCGGCCATGCGGGCGCGTAACCGACGGCGGAAACCGCTCCGCGAACACTCGTGTACGGCAATGCGGTGTGCGGCAACGGAGCCGCCGGACTGACAGAACGATCCTGACGTCGCGACCATGAGCGGGAAGGTCGGCCAGCCGCCTCTGATATCTGCTGTGCTGGCGACCGGAGGTCTGACCGCAGCGCGGGCACGCCGACCTGGCGCTCGATGCGCGAGCATGCACGACCACCATGCTCCCGGAGACCTCGATCCGTTCCGTCTTCAAACCGTCGGGTAGAAATCGCTCCCGCTCCGTTCTGCTCATCATCGGCCACCTCCCATGAAGATCGCCAAAATGTAGCTTCCGACGGCCCTACGCTGCACCAAATCTGCGACAGAACCCGGTTTCCATGCCGACCCGATCGAGGCCATCGGAGTGCTTCGTGAGCCGGCTGGTAATAGCATCAGGACATGTCGGGACCTTGGCCTCCGCCAGGATCGCACCGCAGGTCCTCGGAAAGGTCCGAGCCTGATCAGGACGCCACGGTGGGCAGCCTGACGTTTGGAGTTTCGGTGACGCGCGCGAGGCTTTCAAGATGTCGTCATGGGGCGGCCTGGAGCAGCTAAGCTGGCGCCCTTTTCCGAAGGGAGGACGACGGCATGACAGTTTTCATAGGCATCGACGTTTCGCTCGCGAGTTCAGCGTTCTGTGTGCTCGATGAGCATGGGCATGTTCTCGAACGAGCGCAGGTCGACAGCGAACCGGAGGCCTTCGTCGCATTCCTCCGTAACTTGCCCTGGCCCGTCGCGGCGATGGGGGCTTGAGGCCGGTCCGCTGTCTCAGTGGCTGCACCGCGGGCTTGCGGAAGCAGGTTTCGACCTGATCCTGATGGAGACGCGCCAGGTCAAGGCGGTCCTGAAGGCGATGCCGGTGAAGACGGATCGTCGGGATGCCGAAGGCATTGCCCCGTTGCTCCGCATGGGTTGGTATCGACCTGTCCATTGCAAGTCGGTCTCGGCGCAGGAACTGCGCGCTCTTCTCAGCACGCGCCGGGCGGTGCAAAAGGCACTGCTCGACCTCGAGCAATCGCTCCGCGGCGTTATCCGCAATTTCGGCCTGAAGCTCGGGCCGGTCAGCAAGGGACGGTATGAGGAGCGGGTTCACAAGCTCGTGGCGGGCCACGTGATGCTCGGAGCCGCCGCGGCGGTGATCCTGAGCGCCCGAGCGACGTTGCGGCGCGAACTGGCGACCGCCGAGATCACGCCTGTCGACTGATGATGACGATGCCCGGGGTCGGCGCGGTGATCGCCCTTACCGTCCGGGCAGCGATCGATGGTCCGACGCGGTTTCGATCGTCCCGTGATGTCGGACCTTGGGTCGGGCTCACGCCTCGCCGGGACCAGTCCGGCGAACGCGACGTGGTGGGGCACATCACGAAGGCAGGGGATGCCACGCTGCGAACGG
The DNA here is from genome assembly GCA_963749675.1 of uncultured Alphaproteobacteria bacterium. Classification (GTDB taxonomy): domain Bacteria; phylum Pseudomonadota; class Alphaproteobacteria; order Rhodobacterales; family Rhodobacteraceae; genus Roseitranquillus. The sequence continues at coordinate 3,330 of CAVVNT010000013.1, read as the reverse complement.
CCTTGTTCAACGCGGCGACCGTGATGATGCACAGGGCGAGACCCTGCTGGCTCAAGGCTTGGGGGATGCAGGTGGCAAGACGGCGAGGACAGAAGCGGGCCACAGTCGCAGTTGCCCGCCGTATCGGGGTGATCCTCCACCGGATGTGGATGGATGGCACCGACTTCCGCATCGCCCGCGATATGGAAACGAGCGCAGCTTGACGGCAACGGGATGAAGCGGATCGAACACGGAGGTCCTGCCTTCGGCGCAGCAACCGCACCCTGACGAAGTCCCCACCGGGACGCGGTTCCCGCGACGCCGCACATGTGCCTGTCGCCGGACAAGTCCGAGCGCGTTTTCAAGATAGGCGCCCGGGAACCGATCTCACCGACATCATGATGGCGGCTGTATGCCGACCACGGACGGAAGCACGACACCGGTGGTGACATGACGCAGCGGCCCAGCCAATGCGTCGACCTTGATGACACCTGCCACAAGGACGAACGGTCCGGCGCGGGCCCGGCTCCGAAATCCGTGGTCTCCGCAGTGCCCGCGCCTCATGCTCCGCGAAGCGCCATCGGTTCCGCGGGTGGCGCGGCTTGGATTTCTTCGATTGACCAACGCAGCCCCATGACGGAAGCGCATGTAGCGCCGGGCGACGGCCCATTCGTTGTTGGTCTTGAGCAGTTCGCCATGAGGCCGCCATCGGTTCGAGGCCCATGGCGGACGCGCCTGCGAGACGGACGATGGCTTCGTCGTTGGGGAAGACCCCGATGGCGTCGGCGCGCCACCTGATTTCGCGGTTCACCCGTTCGAGGGGGTTTGTGCTCGCGATCTGGGCCCAATGCTCGCGAGGAACGACATGCAGGCCAGGACATCGTCTTGGGAGGCGTCCAAGAAAGCCCCGAGCTTCTCGTTCTTCTCGCGCAGCGCGTTGGCGACGGTGTCCCACTGGGCCTCGGCATCGGCCTTGTTCTCCTGCGCGAATATCGTCTTCAGCATCGCCGCGACCGCGGTGCGCCGCTTGGCAGGGGCGTGGGCCAGCGCATTGCGCATCCAGTGAACCCGGGGGCCGTTGAAAAAAGCTGCTGATGAGAGCCTGCAAAATCTCAGCCGCAGACAAACTTCAGCTGCGCATGCCGGGCAATGCAAAGATGGCGTGGAGCGTCGAACGGCGACGATGTGGCGCGCCAGGCGAGCTGAAGCCTATGGAGCAGATAGACGATCAGGGCGGTGGGCAGCCGCTTGAGATTGATTGCCGCGGCCGTCAGGAAAGCTTGAATCCGCATGTTTTGAAGGCCGCGTCGGACCGCGCGGCCGAGGCCGTGCCAGGCTTTCGCTTCGCCATGATAGCCCTCCGAGCGCCAGCGATGCCGCTGGTAGAGATACCGGTCCTCGTCGGACCATCGCTCGCGCCGGCGCTGGGCGCGTAGGAGGGCCGGATAATCGTGGCCGAGCACGACGGCCTTGTTCACGCGCCCCTTCGAGAGGCAGAGACGGGCGAGGTCGCAGCCGCGGCAATCCCGGGCCCGCGAGGTGAAGAAGCGTCCGTGCTTGATCGCCCGACCGGCCCTGAGCTTCTTGCCGCGCGGGCATTTCAGCACGTCGTTCAGAGCGCAGTCCGGCTGTCGAGCCACCGCCAGCGGGTCATGTTGTAGGCGATGTTCGCCAGCGTGATCGCCGCTCGAGCGCGCTTCAGACCGATGGTGCGGATCGTCATACTCATGCGGGCCTTCTGGTGGGCGAAGACGTGCTCGACCTTCGAGCGCACCGCCGACTTGGCGGCATTGGCGTGGCGGGTCCGCTTCGGCATCGGGCGACCGCGGGGCTTCTTGCGGTGGATGCGAGTCTCCATGCCGCGGGCTTCGAGCCAATCCTCGTTCTCGCCGACCGGTAGGCGCTGTCGGCCCAGACCGAGCGCGACGTATTGGTTCGGGCAATCAGCCCCTCGCGGAGCTGCCCGCCATCGTGCCGGGCGGCATCGGTGACGGTCTGGCGGCGGATCAGCCCGTGCATCCGGTCAATCGAGACATGGGACTTGTAGCCGTAGACCCGGATGGCGATGTCGACCGGCTTCGTGCCGTCGGCGCGGACCTTCGCCTTGGAGTATTTGACGGTCCAGCGACCGTCGACATCCGTGCGCGCCTTGGCCGGCTTGTCCGGCGAGATTCGGCGGCGGACCTGCCCTCCTTGATCGCTGCCTTTTCGCCGTCGGTGTTGCGCTGCCGCGGGGCCGCGACCAGGCTCGCATCGACGATCTGGCCGCCCCGCGGCAGATACCCGGCGGCCGTGATCGCCCGGTCGAGGCTCCATGATCCGCTCGGCCGCGAAGGCCAGCTCTCGCGCACGAGGTCGCCATCGGCCTGCTTCTCAACCAGCTCGATCAGCGCCATTCTCTCGCCGGTCATCGGCGTCTCCGTTCCGGTTCCAGGTCTTCCAACCCGAACCTTCTTTGTGGATGCCGCTCGGTTTGCAAGGAAATTCTGATCTTATGGACATGTGATCAAGTGCGTACTTTTGTCAGGCCTGTTCGCGCGGTCACATGGCGCCGCTGGCCGGGATGGTGATGCGCGGAGCGGGTCCAAATCTCCAACGCGAGCTCGAGGCTCGGAGAAGGTTTCTGGTTTGCCCGACCCGGATCATGTCGATCATGTGCCCATGCAGATCATGCCTTCCTCACAGCTCGGTGGCCCGATTGCCCATTCAGCGCCGGATCAGGCGCCGATCAGCACCGGGCCACGATAGTCCTCCTCTCGCGTCAGCATCGCCCAGATGCCACGCGCCATCTTGTTCGTCAGCGCGACCGCCACGACCGGGATCGGGCCGCACGCTCCAGCATCATCGCCAGCCACGACCCCTTGGGTGCCCCGCGACGCGAGGCCCAGCGGATCACGGCGGTCGCCCCGATGACCAGCAATCGCCGGATGTCGCGTTGTCCCATCTTCGAGGTCTTCCCGAGCTTCTGTTTTCCGCCGGTGGTGGAATGCTGCCTCGGCACCAGGCCGAGCCAGGCGGCGAGTCTGCGCCCGCGCCGGAACTGCTCCATCGGCGGCGCGAAGGTCTCGACCGCGAGCGCGGTGATCGGGCCGACACCCGGCATGGCTTGCAGCTTGGCGCGGCATTTCCGCTTCGTTCGACATGGCCGCGATCCTGGCTTTCAGCACTAGGGCATTGATCTGGGCGGTCAGGTGGGCGATGCTGCTCAAGGAGCATACGGCAGATGTCCCGGCGGTTTTCCGGCAAATCCATATCGGGATCGTCGACGACCTTCGCGAGGCGCGGCAGGTATCCGATGCCCTCGGGGGCGACATGGCCGAACTCGTAGAGATGTGAGCGCAGCGCGTTCAC
>CAVVNT010000012.1:0-89929 GCA_963749675.1 uncultured Alphaproteobacteria bacterium | reverse complement strand
ACGTAGCGCTTCACGGCGCGGATCAGGCGCTCGACGGTCCAGGGCGGGTGCGTCGGTGCGCGGGCGTTGATCAGGCGGACCAGGTCCTCCCACGCCATGTCGGGGCGGTGGCGGCGGACCAGCGGCACCCAGTCGGCGGCGGAGTGCGCGAGGGCGTCGTAGTAGCGCTCCTGGCGGGCGCGGCGGAGCGCGCGGATTGCCTCGGGATCGCGGGCGCGCAGGCCGGGATTGCCGCCGACGCGGCCCGCCGCGCGGGCGGAGCGAAGCCGGCCAGCGTCCGCTCGCGGATCAGCGCGCGCTCGAGCTCGGCGGCGGCGCCGAGGACCTGCAGGGTGAACTTGCCCTGCGGGCTGGTGGTGTCGATCGGGTCGCCCAGCGAGCGGAAGTGGGCGCCCTGGCCTCCAGCCCCTCGATCACCTCGAGCAGGTGGCTGAGCGAGCGGGCGAGGCGGTCGATCCGGACCACCACCAGCACGTCGCCGGGCCCGAGGCGGCGCAGGAGCCGGCGAGGACCGGGCGGCTGCGGCTGGCGCCCGAGGCGTGCTCCTCGTGGGTCTCGGCGCATCCGGCGGCGCGCAGCTCCTCCGCCTGCGGCGCGGTGAGCTGGTCCTCGGTCGAGACGCGGGCGTAGCCGATCAGCACGGGCGGCACGCCGCTGGGCCGGCTGGCGGGGGATGCGGCAGTCTGCGCTCGCCGGACGCGCGTTTGCAATTCATCGGGCGCTATGCAAACGACCGTTTGCAGGCGCAGGCAAGGGTGCGGGCCCGTCACCATCGACGCCGCGCTGTCGTCGCGCCAGCGGCGTGCGGACCTTGCTGTGCTGCAGGATGGCGGTCTGGCGCACCGATCCGAGCGGCTGGAGGCGATTGTCTGGGAAGGCGGTGGTGCGGCCGATTGGACAGAAGTAGGTCCTGGGCAGCCGAATGTGCTTGGGTAGCGAGCAAAGTCGGTTCATTCTGATCGTATGAAACAACGCAGCTCTGTAGACATGGAAGAGCCCGACGGCGACCCTCAGCCGTCGATCTACGATACGGAGCCGCCGGCGGAGCCGTGGTTCGTGCCTCCCGACCCTGCGGCTGCCGCGTGGGACCTGCCGGGCCCGCATGCGGCGCGGCCGGGGCCGCTCCCCCGCGACTGGCTCGTGGCCGAGGCGCGGCAGGGCAGGGCGCTGGCGCGGGCGGCCGCGGCGTTCGCACGGCTCGACGAGCGTGTGGCGGCCGGGCCTCCGGGACTGGCCCGCCGGCTGGCGCTGGCCGAGGCGTCGGCGATCTCGTGGCAGGCGGGGGGCCGCGTGGCCGAGGACCGGCTGGCGCTGCATGCCGTCGATCGGGCCGACATGGTGCGCGACGATGCCACGGCGCTCGCGGCGGCGCACTGGGCATTCCGGCGGCTGGAGGCCGCGCCGGGCCTGGACGACGCGGCGTTTCTTGGCCGGGACGATCTGGCCGAGGATCCGGCGTGGCTGCGGTGGCAGGCGGGACAGGGGGCGCTCGACGGGGCCCTGCCGCTGGTGCGGGCGGCCGCCGCGTTCCACCTGTGGCGTGCCGAGGGGCTGGGGGCGGAGGTGCTGGAACCGGCGGTGCTGGCGGCGCGGATCGGCGGAAGCGAGGGCAGGGCGCTGCCGTTCCTGCCGCTGGCGCGGGCTGCGGCACCCTACGCTGCCGGCGGCGGCGCGGCCGAGCGCCTCGGCGCCTGGGCGGCGGCGGCCGAGACCGGCTGCCTGCGGGCGCTGATGCAGCTCGACCGGCTGGCGGCGTGGGAGGCGCGGGCGCGGGCGGCGACGGCAGGGATGAGCGGGCGGACGCCCGGCCTTCTGATCGATGCGCTGCTGGCGTGGCCGGCACTGTCGGCGGGGATGGCGGCGCGGGCGACCGGAGCCTCGGCGCCCGGCATCCGCCGCAACATCGCCCGGCTGGCGGAAGCGGGGCTGGTCCACGAGATCACGGGGCAGGGCCGCTTTCGCTTCTGGCGCGCCGCCGCGTGAGGTCGAGTCTCGAACCTGCGGGCGGCGGGGCGAGGGCCGAACCGGATGCCGGGAAATGGTCGCCGATGACGGTGTAGCGCAGGGGCGGCAGCCCTCAGAGTGCGATCGGTCCGCATCAATGTATCCGTTCCTTTCGGCGTCCTTGGGCGCAGCGATTGGTGCAGGCGGGTACGTGGGACAAGTTCCGTGATCGTCACCGTCTTTCGAGCCCGGTCCGGGATTTCGCCGAAAAGCTCGAAGAGAACGACGAGGCGGACTTGCTGCTGATCGGGGCAGGGGCGGCACACAAGAGATCGCAGGACCGAAAGCGGCCGGACCCGAGGGGTCCGGCCGCAGATTTTCAGCCATCGCCACTGGCAGGGCAGGGGGGCCGCTTACGCGGCCACCTCCTCGGTTTCGGTCTGGATGGCGTTGCCGCATCGCTCGGTGATGAAGTCCACCGCCGCCTGCGCTGCGCTGGCGGCACGAAAGATGGCCTTCTTCTCGTCGGCCAATGCCTTCAACCAGCCTTCGACGTAAGCCGCGCTCTGGTCGATGGTCGGCACAAGGCCGATGGTCGCGAACAGGATGCATTGACCGATTTCCGCGACATATCCTGACAGTCCAGCCCAAAATCGATCTTCGTGACCTCAGTTCTCCGCGGCGATGTCGCCGCTGATGCCCCCGAGGACCGCGTCGAAGCGGGCGAGGTCCTGACGCAACGCGATGCGCTGGGGATCGGACAGGCGCTTTTCTCGGAGGAGCTCTCGCGCCTCGCAGGCGGCTTTGGTCCAGGCAGGGCGATGCCGAGTGGTGATGCAGGCGTTCGGACAGCGGGTCGGCTGACAGAGCGCGGTGAGGGGAGCTTCCGCTTCCGGCATGGCGACCTGCTTGAGGCATAGCGCGGTGGAGGGGTCAAAGAAGCAATCGGCGAGAACGCCGACGTGGAGCGTGCGGGCGAGGCTGCCAAGCATCGAGCGCAGACGGGCGCGATCGGCCACCATGCCGGGCAGTGGATCGAGATCGTCGGCAGCGGCGTCGAGCGCGCGGGCGACGCGCGGGCCTGCGGGTCCGGAGGGCGTCGCCCCGTCCTGGCGCTCGTCGAAGTAGACGAGGATGTCGTCGAGCTGGCCGAGCCGGCGCTGCGCCTCGACCTCGGCGCGGAACCCCGACGCGCTCGATCCGGCATAGCCCTCGAACGCGGCGACCGAGGCGTGCTTGTACTGGATCATGCCGGCGATGGTCCCGAACGGCCGGTTGGCGATGTGCCAGGCGATCGTGCGCCGGAACTGCCGGGTGGTGAGGCGCCACGGCGCGCCTGACCGGCCCGGCGGGATGATGGGCTGCTTCTCCGTGCCGAACAGCGCGTTGAGGTGGTCGCGGTAGGCGTTGAGCTGGCGCACGATCTCCGCCGAGACGTGGCTCTTGGTGCCGGTCTTGAGCGACAGGACCGGCCAGAGCGTGTCCAGCCCACGAGCCGCGGCAGCTCGGGCGGAGAGCTGTTCCAGCACGGCGATGGCCTCCGCCACCGGCGCGATGGTCACCCATTCCTCGGCCTCGCCGCGGCTCGGCCTGGCCTTGTAGGCAGTCGACCGCACGCGATGGCGCATGATGAGGCCGTCCTCGCTGCGGGTGATGGAGACGCACCCGCGTTGCATCGCCTGCACCTCGCAGTCGCGCATGCCGGTCAGGTAGGCGCAGACCACGTAAGCCGCCGCTTGGAGCATGCGCTCCTCGAGCGCCAGCGTCTTGGCGTCGAACCTTGGCCGCCAAGGCCGGCCGCTCTCGGGATCAGGGCTGATGGCGGTGTCCATGCCGCCGATCTCGAGGCCGAGCTCGGCGGCCGCCGCTTCGATGAGAGCGGGAGCGCCGGTCGTCAGCTGGATGTGCATGGCGGGCTCCGCCACGGCATCGATACCGACGTGGAGATGCAGCAGGTGGGCATTGATCGGCGGCGTCACGGCGCCGGAGCTCGGACCGCGCCGCACGGCACCATTGTGCGCGGTCGTCCAGATCGGCACGCCTCGGCCCTCGCGGCGGCGCAGATCGAAGAAGACGGCGAGCCGCTCGCGGTGGCGGACGCGGCGGGCGTGAACGCCGAGGCCAGCGTCGGCAGCGATCAGTGCGTCGCGATGCGCCTCCAGTCGATCGAGCTCGGCGCGGGCGGCGAGGATGTCTGCGGCGTAGGTGGTGACGTAGCGCAGTGAGCAAGCGAGAAGCGGCGCCATGACCGGCTCGGGAATCCGCGGAGTGCGGTTCTCGCGGGAGTGCCGGTAGCCGGCGACCTCGGCGGGTGCGCGGCCGCCCCACGGCTCGAAGGCCAATCCGCCCGACGGCAGGTGACGCTGATAGGCGTAGAGATCGGAGACGATCTCCAGGAGCTGCCCGACGGCGGCTGCGCTCCGCCGCCGGTCGGACTTGAGCTGGCGAGCATATCCATCGAGCAGCACCTGGTCGACCCGCCTGAGCTCCACCACACCGAGCTGAGCTTGGACGAAGTCGAAGAAGCGGCGCGTCCGATTGAACACCTGGCGCACGCTCGCCGGCGGCAGCACCGGGCGGTGGCCCGGGAGACCGACGTTGAGCCGAGCGTAGAGGAACGCGCGCAGCGCCTCCCGCACACCAGCGTCGTCGATCGGCCCGAAGTGAACCTTCATATGACAGCGACGCGCGTTGTCGCGAAACACCGCCGGGCTGAGATCCCAGTTCGAGTCGCCGTAGCGCGACAGCTCGGCCCGATCGAACCCGGGCCGCAGCGGCGCCGACGCGAGCACCGGACGATCATCGAGTGCCGATCGATCCGGGGCAGGTTGAGCAGCGGCGGTCACGCGCGCGCCTCCGGCGGGAGGTAGAGCTCGTCGGCCGCGGCGGCGCGACGCGCGTCGGCAATGACCGTGTCGGAGAAGGCCGGAAGCACCTGGCAGGTGATGCGGGCGTGGACGCGGCCGAACTTGAGCTTCCAGTCGGCATGCGAGAGCCCGGCCCGCTCGCCCTCGATGAACGCGAGGAAAGCGAGGATCGCTGGCAGCTTGCGTGCGGTGATCACCGCGTTGCCGCAGTCGAGACATCCCCAGAACGGCTGCGGGCATGGCGCTCCGGCCGCGCCATGAGGGCTTGCATAGAAGCCGGCGCAGGCCGCGAGCCAGACATCCTGCTGGCCGTCGAGCAGAGCCGGAACATCCTCCGGCGGAACATGGTTCATCGCCTTTGGCGTCGCGCGCCAGGCCGCCTCCTGATCAGGCGACAACGCCAAGGGCGCGGCTGCCGTCACGGCCTCGGTGAAGGCATCGGCGACGGCGGCCTCGTGGAGCGGCCTGAGCGACGGCAGGTCGGCGTAGTGCCGGGCAGCGACCTCTGGCGTGTGGCCGACCGCGAACCGCGCCATGTGGCCTTCCGTCTTCAAGTACCAGAGCGCCTTGTGGGTCTTGCGAAGCCGCGACAGCAGGAGTCGTAGCGGCCGGCCATCATCGTCGATGATCCCGTGCCGCGCCGTCCAGGCATCGAGCGTCGGCCGGGGATGCGCGATGCCGGAGTGCAGCGCGCCCCAGCAGCGATAGACCCAGAGGCAGTCGCTCCCCACGTGCCGCCGCGCCGCGGCTGTGACCTCGATCAGTCGACGGATCAGGCCGCCCGGCGTGCCAATCCCGCCATCGCGGACGCGGATGGTCTTGTGCTCGGCGCCGCGGGCGCGACGCTTGACGTAGGCGACCTCGACGGTGCCCGCCGAGGCGTTGCGCAGGCAATCGGTCGTGAGGGCCTTTACGCACTCGATCTCCAGGCCCGTCTCGAGCGACAGCAGCGTCAGGAGTGGCGGGAGATCAGTCGCGAGCAGGTGATGGCGTGCGTGGACATCCTCCGTCAACGAGGAGATTGGCAGGCAGCGTCGCGCCCGAATGTCGTAGAGCGACGACCACGCTGGATGGTCGTGCCGAATGTGACCGTGCTCTGCGATGATCGTGTTCACGCTGTGCAGGGCGCGGCGGTGGCGCTCGTCGCCGCTGTCATCGAGCGGACTGCCGATCCGACGGAAGAGACGCGCGACGTCGGCCCGGGCGGCGTCGCGGAGTTGGCGCGCGACGAAGGGGCTGTAGGCATCGCGAGGGCGGGAACGGCCGAGCGATGAGGCGCTGGTATAGGTGAGCCGGTCACGCAAACCGGCGTCGAGCAGGCCGGGGTGATCGCCGTCGATGACACGGAGCGCCGCGATCGGCTTTGCCAGGATCGTGTGGCGGTTGATCACGCTGTGGCCCGCTGCGGTGAGCGCCGCCTCGAAGCCCTCGATGTGGACGGCCCTGAGATCGCCTGGTTCACGGACGGCCGGCGCGTGCGCGCCGAGGTAGGCGAAGAACCGGCGATAGGCCCGGGCGTGCTGCTTGATGGTGCTCGCCGCTCCGAGGTTGCCGCCGAAGCCAGCCTCGCGCCGCAGCGCGCCGGCGAACGCGAGCGCGAGAGAGCGCGGCTGCAGATCGGTGAGGTCGACGAGCACCGAGCCGCCGTAGAGCGCCTCGATCGTGAACCGCAGACCCGCGATAGCGGCCGGTGCCGCAGGGTCGGCGCCGTCGTCGGCCTCGAAGCGGACCCGGCTGCCCTTGCGGGGCCGCGCGCTCACGCCGGAGCACTTGCGGGCAGGAGTGCGAGCAGCTCCTCGACCGCGGTGTCGACCGTGTCGGCGCGCGAGGCGATGTGGTCGAGGTAGATGTACGTGGTGGCGAGACTTGCGTGGCCGAGCAGGCGCTGGACCTGCTGCAGCGGATCGCCGAGGAGCTGGCGGTAGCCCTCCATCGCGCCGCCGGGCACCGCGTCCTCGCGAAGCCGCCGCTGGACGAGCATCGCCAGCATGTGGACGGCGAAGCTGTGCCGGAGCTGGTGCGGACTGACGCGGAGAAACAGTCCCGCCTCCGCACAGCGGCGCGACGCACGGGCGAAGATCGCCTCCCACGAGTTCGGGAGCACCGGCTGGCCGACCTCGGTCAGCCAGAGGACGGCTGACTCCCGCGGCGTGCCAGTGCCGCCGCAGATGACGAGGCGGCCCCGTTCGTCGGGCGTGAGCACATCGGCGGAGATGGCGCCGCCATCGCGGGCGGTAAGCTTCCCGCCCGGACCCGGAGCGCGGATGAGGATCGGGCGGTCGATCGCCTGCCAGCCCGACCGGGCGAGGAACTTGGCGCACGCAGCCTCGCGCTCGACGGCGATGTAGGCAAGCACCTGCTGGAGCAGGCGCCGAGGGATCAGCACCCGGCGGCCACGTTCGCCCTTGGTGAGACCGAGCGGCAGATCGAGCCAGACTTGACGGTCGGAAGCTGCGGTGCGCTCCATCCCGGCGAGTTCGTGGGCCAGGAGGTAAGACGCCTCCGCAAGCCGCAGGCCGGTGGAGACCAGCAGCTCCGCGAAGAGAGCGTTGCGCATGCCGTTGCGATCACGGGCGCCCGGCCGCTCGACGCCGGCGGGCGTGAGACCGCGCATCCCCACGTCGCGGAAGACGCGGTAATCCTCGAGGGCGACGAAGCGCACCTCCGCTCGGCGAGCCGTGCGCTCGTAAGCGTCATTGCGCAGGGCCAGGCGCGCCCGCGTGCCGCCATGGCCACGGCGCCAGACGCTTCGGTGTGTGAATGGAGTGGCGGAGATCAAGCCCTGCTGTTCGGCCCAGCGGTAGAGCCGGTCGAGCGAGGCCACGCTGCGGTTCCAGGACGCCGCGGAGATGCGAAAGCCGGCATCGTCGCGCCGCCGGGCTCGGTGGAAGGCCGCGACATCCTCGCGCTCGGCCGCCCACACGGCCTTGCCGCGGGCCTCGGCGAGGAAGCGGACCCAGACCACGACATCGTAGCCGTAGGCACGCAGGCTATGGCGCGAGCGAAGGCCGCTCAGCGGCAGATCAAGGAAGAAGCGGTCGAGATCGGCGTCATAGACGCTGCCGTCGCGCAGAATGACCGGCACGTAAGCGTCGAGCCCATCGGCTTGGCGGCGCTCCTGCAGCGTGATCGTCGGAACTGAAACCAATTCCACCAAAGCCTGTCATCCTCCGGGACCGTTGGCGCCCGATCGTCACGGCGATCTCCAGGCCGGCCGCCGCCAGCTTCTTGGGGAGCGCTGCGGCCGGCCTGGACCCCGCCTATGTCGCGCCCAGGCTCCACCTGCGGCTGGGCCGGTACAGACTGTCAAGATAACGCCACCAGCTCCTCGAACGCGTAGGCTTCCCGGTCGCGGAACCTCTTGATGCGGTCGAGCCGCCGTTCCCCGCCTGTCCAGTGGCAAGCTTCGTGCCCGAGCGTCTCGTAGTAAGTCGCCACTGAACATCACGCCGCGGCGCCGGTCGTGGCGTAGTTTGGCCGGGCCTGTTCGATGTTGTTGGCGATTGCTGCCATCAGCGCGGCGAGGATCACGGCCACAAGAGCCCTCAGATGGGCCAGGATCATGCGGATGTTGTGCCCGCAGCCGCAGAGGACAGCGTGGAGTGCGTCGCCGAGCGTGCCCTTGAGGGCGCAGCGGGCGAGGCGGCCGTCGGTCTTCATGTGGCCGACCGCCGGTTCGATTGCACTGCGGCGGCGCAGGTCGCGCCGGAGCGCCGGCGTCATGCCGCGGCGCTGGCCGGAGATGAAGACCTCGGTCGTCTCAACGCCATGCCCCCTATAGCCGCGGTCGACGAAGGCTCTCTTCGGTGATGTGTCCGTCAGGATCTCCACCTGCTCGAGCGCTTCTCGCAAGGTATGGCCATCGTACGGGTTGCCGGTCATCGCGCGCATGCCGACGACGAAGCCCTCCTTGTGCGTGGTCGCCACCGAGACCTTGGAGCCGAACTCGTAACGGACGCGCGCCTTGCCCTTGGAGATGCAGTCCACCTCAGGCTCGTGCAGCGCATAGAGCTTCCGCTTGTCCTTCGGCTTCTGCCGCAGGAGGCGCTCAACGAGGGCGATCTCGCCCTCGATCCGCTCCCGCAGGGCGGTGTCGGTCACGGCGTGCAGCTGCCGCTGGATGTCGCGCAGGACCCGGCCGGTGTAGCCTTTCAGCCGCCGCAGCCCCTTGCGCATCCGCTTGAACTGGCGGGCGTGGGCATAGCGACCGACCTGTCCGGCCAGACGCGGCGCCAGCCGCGCGTAGCTTTGGCGAAGCGACAGGCCCGCCTCCTGGGCAAGCGCCACCAGGCGCCGACGCGCTTTCTCGTAGAGCCGTGTATCGGTTGGATGCGCGATCGCCTTCTCCATCACCGTCGTGTCCACGATCACCGTCTCCGCGCTCCGCTCGGAAATCACTCCGGCCTCGCGCCCGGCCTCGATCGTCTTGGTCAGGAGCCACTCGGCACCTTCCTCCCCGATCCGGTTCCGCCACCGCGTCAGCGACGAAGGATCGACAGGAGGACGGTGCTGAAAGAACGTCTCGCCACAGAGGTGCTGGTAGTACGGGTTCTCCACCCACCGGGCCACGACCGCCTCGTCCGACAGCCGGTAGGCGTGCTGGAGGTAGAGCAGCCCCGCCACCAGCCGTGGAGAGGTCGCCGGGCGCCCCGTGTGCGACGGGAAGAACCCCGCCCATTCCTCCTCGAAGAACTCCCAGTCGATCAGCCCGGCAAGCTTCACCAGTTCGTGGCGCAGGTCGATCATGTCCGCCAAGCGCGGGCGCAACAGGTCGTCCTGCTCAGGGGCACGGGATTTGGGCTTCATGCGTCGATCCGAAATTGCAGGGTTCTCGCCCCAAACCTACCAAACCCTGCGGTTCGAAAATATCAAAAACGTCACGTCATCAAATAAAATCAATGCGTTGGACGTTGATCAGGGCGAACTAGTAACCGTCTGCGGTGTGGAAGGTCGCGATCGGCGGCATGTGGATGACATCGCGGCCGGGGTGGTAGTAGGCGCGCGGGTCGTCGCTGGTTTCGATGGTCGCGCCGAGCCGCTCGAAATATGCCTCAAGGGCGGCGTCGGGTTGCGTGCCGACGTCTTCGGCTGTCTCACGCTCGCGGTAGAAGGACGGAGCCAGCCCGTCGATCTGGTCGGCGTTGAAGACACGATAGGCGCGGAGATAGGCGCGGCGCACGCTCGCCCTCGTCGTTCTCCTTCTCGAATGTGCCGTACTTGACGACGGTAGTGGACTTCTCGCCCTTGCGAACCTGCCCGCCCAACTCGGCGGCCTGCCTGTAGGTCATCCAGAACGGCGAGGCATAGCCTTTCTCAGACGCCTCGAGCCACAACATCAGGACGTTGATGCGGCCTTATGTATCAAACGCACCAAGCCGCGAAGGCGCTCGACAAAAGGCTAGATAAGTGATCGTAAAACATGCTTATTCTCGCCTTATGGAAGATGGCGGCGCTGCTGTTGTAGTCTCACTCGACCTGCGTCAGCCGGTGGAGATACACGACTTTGTTGCGACGTTCGCGGGGCTGGGCGGTCAGTTTGAGCGGTTCGTACGGCGGGAGCGCCCCAACCTAGAGGGCGAGGTTAAGGTCTTCGTGAAGGAGGTCCGCAAGGGCTCGATGGAGGCCCTGATGGTGATCGCAACGGCGTACCCGATTATCATCACGTCCATGGATCACCTGCAAATCTCCACTCAGTTCGTGAAGTCGGTGGCCAAGAACATCGACGTTTTCCGCCGCCAGGGCGGGCGGCTACCGGAGGCCACCAGAACAGAGCTTTCAGACATCGTTGATACCGTCACTGCCACGGCCAACGATCCTGACGGTAGAGCATCGATCAAGGCTGTTGAGTACAGCAAAGAAGGTGAGCGCGTTCAGTTCTCTATGGAGTTCACGACGCCACAGGCACGACAGGCCCTAAAAGAGATCGAGGGTCAGTTTCGAGAGATCGCGGCGGTTACCGATTTCGACCACGAGAACAAGCTTCTGACGTTCTTCCAATCCAACCGGAAGGAGGAGGGCAAGACAGGCGAGAAGGGTCTCATTGAGGACATCAGTCCGAAGCCGTTGTCAGTAATCTATGCCTCTGACCTAGCGCGCGAGCGCATCAAAAGCGAGATGCTCTCTGGTGATCGCAACATCTACAAGCTCGGTTTCTTCGTGGACGTTAACGTCGCGACGAGGGCTGGGAAGCCGGTCGCATACCGGACTAAGGCCGTCCACGACGTGATAGATCTTCCTGACGGTGACTAGAGCCGCAGATCGCGGACGTCCACGGCGTCTAGCGCGTGCAATAGGAACGCCGCGCTGAACTTTCCCCGCGATAGCTTGTTACGCACGTTCGCTTCCTTGTCCCCGATCCTCTCTGCTAGCTGCGCGTAGGTCACGCCCTGGCGCTTCAACTCCGCTTTGAGAAGGCCAGCAGCCTTCCGCTCCCACTCTGTCTGATCGGGCACGTATCCGCTCCGCTGCAAATGTATCGCTTGCAGTATATATGCCCTTGTCCTCAGTACGTCTATGTACTATCTACGATGCATAGGTATCGGAGACAGTACGAATGGCCCAACATTTCCTTCTCTCAGCCAAGGCTCGCACCCTCAGTCTTCGTGCGATCTACAAGGCTGGCGAGGAAGCGGCCTATGACACGTTCCGCAAGATGCGCTGGCCCGAGACGGACGGCGACGCGATCTGCCCGCGCTGCGGCGGCTGCGATGCCTACGACATCCCCACCCGTCGCAAGTTCAAGTGCCGCGCCTGCCACCACCAGTTCAGCGTCACCAGCGGCACGATCTTCGCCTCCCGCAAGATGGACTTCGTGGACCTCCTGGCCGCGATCTGCATCCTCGTGAACGGCTCTAAGGGCATGTCGGCGGTGCAGCTCAGCCGCACCCTCGACTGCCAGTACAAGACGGCCTTCGTGCTCGCCCACAAGCTCCGCGAGGCGATGGCTTGCCCCGCTTGCCCTTGCGGTGGATGTGGCTTTTCAGCCTCCGGGCGCGCAGCTTTGCCTCCATCTCCTCGGACCGATAGGCCGCATCCGCCCACACGCCGGAGCCGGTGTTACCCTGCATCAGCAGATGATCCACCGCCTGGCTGTCATGCCGCGCGGCATCGCTGACGTGATAGCGCCGCACCAGCTTGTGCCTACGATCCACGTTGACGTGATTCTTGTAGCCGTAATGGTTCTTGCCGTGCTTTTTCGTCCAGCGCGCGTCCAGGTCCTTTTGCGCACGCTTCGCGGGCTTGTCCGCCCAGTCCTCGGGCACCTCGCCGTTCTTGATTGCCGCGTTCTCGTCCCGCGTGTTGTAATTGCGCGGCACCGGCACGATGGACGCATCCAGGATTTGACCGCCGCGCGCGATGTAGCCCTGCCGCGCCAGATAGCCGTCGAACTGGCTGAACAGCTCCTCCACCTTGCCCGCCTGCGCCAGTGCCTCGCGATAGAGCCATACCGTCTTGGCGTCCGGCACCCGGTCTTCGAGGCCGAGGCCGAGGAATCGCATGAACGACAGCCGGTCGCGGACCTGATACTCGATCTGGTCGTCGGACAGGTTGTAGAGCGCGCTCAGCACCAGCGTCTTGAACATCAGCACCGCGTCCATCGGCTTGCGCCCCGCCCGGGACTTGCGCGCCGCAGCTGGCTTGCGCCAGACCCGCTCAAGGGTCGGGCGAAACTCCTCCCACGGCACAACGGCGTCGATCTCGACCAGCGGGTCCTTCTTCGCGTCCAGGCTCGCGTAACGGTCTGTAAGATCGAAGAACCCCATCTGCGCCATCGTCACACCCTCAGTGTCGCATCATCCCGACAGACATACCGCAGCGCCACGGTCGGGACCATTTTTCGAGGCGCCCGTAAGTCTCACAGCAACCCACTGATACTGAAAGGTTAACCACCACTCCGCGTAAGGGGTTGATTTCGTCTTGCCTTTATCTTCTTGACGCCCTATATTCCAACATGACTAGGGAGGGCGCGTATGTCAGTTTCTGCACTTTCTGCCGCCAAGACTTTCTGCGAGCTGCGCGACTGGAAGATCAGCAATCTAGAGCTACAAAAGCTCCTTTACATTGCTCAAATGCTGCACCTTGGCAGGTACGGGACTCCTTTGATCTCGGAACGATTCGAGGCTTGGGACTACGGTCCCGTGGTCCCTGATGTCTACAGGCGAGCAAAGGGCTTTGGCAGCAGCCCAGTGCGCAACGTGTTCCACCACATTGATCCTGTTCCAGACGGAGCCACAGAGATGTGGGCTCTAAAAGAGGCCGTGCGGATGACGCGGGGGATGACCCCAGGTCGGCTTGTTTCAATCACGCATTGGCCAGAAGGGGCGTGGTACAAAGTCTATCGGCCCAACAAGCTTGGCCTAGGCATTCCAAATGGTATGATCTCGGCTGAGTATGATAGACGACGAGCGACCTCCTCCTGACGAAGGACCGGCCGACCTATTCCACGGTGCGCCGGAGCCCGACCCCAAAGATGAGACCATAGCCGCACTAGAGGCAAAGGTTACGTCTCTGCAGAACGAGCTGCACGAAGAACGATTTCATCTGGATCGTGATCTTCGTCGTGTTGGCTGACGCCGTTATATTCTCGTTCGTTCAGAACTGGGCTGGTGCGCTGGTGATCGGCCTGCTTCAACTGATTGGAATAGTGGTTCTCGCGGATCGCTTGAAGGTCGACACGGTTCAGCCGCTCATCGACAAGTTGGCTGGGTTAACTCAGCGCGCCACGGGAAGCGGCGATTAGGACAGCCTCCAGGGCATCCTGCCCCAGCCGGTCAGGCCCGCTCCCACAGTCGCCCCTCGTGCGTCACCAGCCCCGCCGTCCGTAGCTTCCTGAGCGTCATGTACATGCTCCAGCGAACCTGCTTCGGGCACTTGTCGGGGTTCTCCGCTATCAGCCGCGCCGCGATCTGACCGCTCGGCATCGGCCCGTCGCGCAGGATTTCCAGCACCGCCCGCCACAGCTGGCCGCGTCGGAAGATGCGCTTGCGCTTCTCGGGCACGCGGATGTTGTCGGGCTCAATGCCGCGCAGCCGTAGCAGCGCCTCGACGTGCTCCAGGCCCTCGCCGCAGTTGCGCCGCAACTCGACGTACAGATTGCAGAGCGCGCTGTTGACCATCTTGGCGTTTCGGGGGCGATACTCGAAGGCCTGCATGGCCGAAGACTAGCGGAGTCAGCGGGTTAGTGGTACTTTCCCGTTGGTGCGTTTGCTACATAAGGCCGCGTTGATGCCGCGATAGCGTTCGCCGTTGAAGCGGAGAGGGAAGGGGGCTCCGCCGCCCTGTCCGGTCCACGGTTTGCGCCATGGTGGGGTGCCAGCCTCGATGGCGGCCATGATCTTCTCGGTGATCTCGCGCTCGGGATCGAACTTCGCAGCGTTACGGGTTGCCATTTGTGGCGCTCCTTCATCCTGGTGGAGCGGCCTCGGGTCTCGTGCCCTTGGTCCGCCTTCTGGGCGAAGCCTCTCCGAACTGACCACCGGAAATGCGGCCTCGCATTTTCCGGAGGGCAGAGCGGGGAGGGCGCAGCCCGACCCGCGGCCGAGGGCGGGACTGTCACGGGGGCGAAGCGGCCCCTAGCGCGGCCCGCAGGCGCAGCCGAGGACACGGGGGGCCGTGCAGCCGACCGCGCTTGCGCGGGCGCCTGCCCCTTGACCGGCCCGACAGCGGATGCGGGCGGACAACGGAAAACAGGAAGGTCGTCAGGGTAGGGGCGGTGACGGCCATCGGCCGGCATCGAGCTCCGGGCCTGGCTCAATCTCCAGCTCGAGCCCCGCGACCGGCGGGGCTCTCTCATGTCCTCATGCGCGAAGGATCGTCACCCGCAAGGGCGAAGACGCCACGGGCGGCTCCGGGCGGAGCCAAGAGCCTAGTCGCCGGTCAGGCGACGCGCCGGAAGAAGGCCTTTGCGCAACATGGACCGAAAGTGAAGTCAGAGCCCAGTGCGACGGATGCTGCGCCACGCTTGGAAGGCAGGAAGGCCGACGGACCGGCCTTTCGCTGCAGCGGCGCCATCCACGCTGCATCTGCGAGTCCTCTCGCAGAAAGGGCGGGAAGCAGCCATTCGCCGCTCCAGACACGTAGGCCGGCAATGCGCAATGGAGCTGACCGTGGCGATCGACGTCGTTGGGTCAGGCAGCTGCCACCGAGACGGTGTGGGAAGTCGCCAGACGGCAGCGCAGCGTCGCATGGACTGGAAAAGTAATCAGTTCAGCCTGAACAATCCGGTCAGACGGTGGCAGCGCCGGCTGCGTGAGCGTTGTCGGGTCTGAATGCGCCGAGAATGGCGGCGATCAGGACGACCAAAAGTACCCTGAGGCGGGCGAGGATCTTGCGGATGTTGTGGCCGCAGGCGCAGAGGACGGCGAAGAGCGCGTCGCCGGTCGTTCCCTTGAGCGGGCAGCGCGTCAGCCGCCCGTCGGTCTTCATGTGGCCGATCTCCGGCTCGATGGCGCTGCGGCGGCGCAGGAGCCTGGCGAGTGCCGGCGTGAGGCCCCTGCGGGTGCCGCTGATCAGGACGCGCGTGGTCTCGACGCCGTGCCCGCGGTCGCCGCGGTCGACGACGGCGAGGGACGGACGGCGGTCGGTCAGCACCTCGACCTGCTCGAGAGCCTCGGCGAGGGTGTGCGCGCCATGACGACCGACGAGATCCCCTTGCTCGATGTCAGCACGAGGAACAGCGCCGAAATCCAGGTGCGGAGATCGAGCTTCGTGCCATGCATCGGCGTCTTCGTCGTGATCGTGAATTGCCTGCGGCACCCCATCTCCCTGCACTGATAGAGACCGGAGCGCGTCGAGGAGCCGTGGAGCTCGATGGAGCGGAGGCTGCCGCAGTGAGGACAGTGGCGATCGCCTCGCCAGATCATCTCCTCGAGGAACCTCCTGGCGTGATGCTCGCTCGGCATCTTGCGCCAGACGTCGCGGACCGACTTGATTTCGCTGATCAACAAACACCCCCTGAGCCGTCGCCGGAACGCGCACTATTGGCCACTTCGGCTCGCGGCGAAGCGACTCGGCGCTCTCAACGCGATTTAGAGGCCAGGAGTGAAGGAAGCTCTAAGGTTCAGCGGCTTAGCGACCGGGCCGCTTTCTTTGGTGGATAATTGGGCAATGCTTCAATGCCGCGGTGCGGCCCGCGATACCGGACTTTCGCTGCACTCGCGAAATTCCAGAGGGGCGAACCCACACATGCGGACGGAGCCAACGTTCTGCAGAGCACATAACCGGGCGCTGCAGACGTGGCTCAGACACTGTCGCAAATGCGCGGCATCTTGTCGCTTCGAAAAGAGAGGCAACTTCAAATCCAGTCGCCTTTTCTCTGGCCATGTTGAAATCCCGGGACCGTTGCGCTACGGTTTTTCTTGTTTAATCAAAGAGACAACTTGGCGTATCCGGTTCTTCAGGCACCAAGAAAACAACACAAGGTTGTATACCAAGATCCCGGACCTTCCGAAGCCCGAACCAATGGTTTGCTCCAACTTGCTACGCGAATGGAGGGAGGAGGCGCGAAAAATCGAAAGGACTGACCCATGAAGAAACTACCGCTTATCCTGGCCGCGTTCGCTGCGCCCATGGCCGCCCAAGCTCAATCCGGCAACTGCGGCGAAGTGTCGATCACCGAGATGAACTGGGCCTCTGCCCAGGTCGTGACCAGCGTCGCCTCGTTCATCATGCAGCAGGGCTACGGCTGTGAGGTCAGCGTCGTCCCGTCGGACACCATCCCTGCCGTCACTTCTGTCGCCGAGAATGGCGAGCCCGACATCGTGACGGAGCTGTGGCTGAACTCGACCGGGGACACGTACACGGAACTGAAAGACGCCGGCAAGGTCGTCGAAGCGGGGCCGGTGCTTGATCCCGGTGGTGTCGAAGGTTGGTGGATTCCCACCTATCTGGCCGAGGCACACCCGGAACTGGCCACTATCGAAGGCATCCTCGAAAATCCCGAACTGGTCGACGGTCGTTTCTACAACTGCCCCGAGGGCTGGGGCTGCCGTGTCGTCAGCGACAACCTGTCCGCCGCGCTCGACCTGGCGGGCAACGGCATCGAGGTGTTCAACTCGGGCTCGGGTCAGGTTCTGGCCACCTCGATGGCTGACGCCGTTCTCAACGAAGAGCCCTGGTTCGGCTATTATTGGGGCCCCACGGTTCCGCTTGGCAAGTATGACATGACCAAGGTGGACCTCGGTGAAGTCAACGACGAAATCCACAGCGCCAACCAGAACGCGGACAACGATAACCCGGGCGTGTCAGACTTTCCAGCGGCGCCGATCGTGACCGCCACCACCACCACCTTCCAGGAAAGCAACCCGGAAGTTTTCGAATTTCTGCAGAACATGACCTTCAAGACCGAGGACATGAGCAGTGTGCTGGCCTGGAAGGACGAGAACAACGCATCGGCTGACGAGGCCGCAGTGTACTTCCTGACCAACTACCAGGACCAGTGGTCGAATTGGCTGAGCGAAGCGGCACGCGCGAACCTCTCTGCGTTGCTTAACCAGTAACGCGTTCGACGATGAAGGCGGGGCCGACACAGCGTCGGCCCCGCCTTCTTTATGCGCTTCAGGGACCGAACCCGGCCGAGCGATGATGGGGATGAGAACATGGCAACCTATGATTTCGTTTTCCGGGCCCTGGGGCTCGAGGAGTGGTGCGAGGCCGATGCCGGTACCGCTGCGCCGATGTCCATGGATGCGCTCGTCGCGCAGAGCTCTGGCGAGGAGGTGTCGACATCGATATGGGACCTGCCATTCCCGTCGATGGACGCCCTCAACGAGGCGTGCGCGGCCTTTCCGCAATCGCGTAACGTGACATTGGGGCTGGAGAACGGTTTCCTCGCGGCGAAGGATTCGATCAGCGTGGTCCTCGACCCGATCACGCAGCCGTTGTCATGGATGCTGGAGGGCTCGCTCTATGCGATCCTGAACACGCCCTGGTGGATCGTGATTCCGCTGCTGCTGGCTATCGTCTGGATGGTCTCAAAGTCTTGGGGCCTGCTGGTCTTCGTGGCACTCAGCATCGGTGGCCTCGCCTTCATCGACTACTACAGCTACGCGATGCAGACGCTGGCGATCATCATGGTCTGCGCCTTCTTGTGCGTGTTGCTGGGGGTGCCCATAGGCATCGCCATGTCCCGGTCAGACAGAATGCGCGCGGGGACGATACCGATCCTGGACATGCTCCAGACCCTGCCGCCTTTCGTCTACCTGATTCCGCTGATCTTCCTGTTCTCGGTGACCGAGCCCAAGCTCTACGGGATCGCGATCATCCTCTACGCCATCGTGCCGGTGATCCGCCTGACCGACCTCGGCATCCGAATGGTGGACAAATCGGTGATCGAGGCGGCCGAAGCCTTCGGCATGACCGACCGGCAAAAGCTCTATGGTGTGCAGATTCCACTGGCGTTGCCCAACATCATGGCCGGCGTGAACCAGACCATCATGATGAGCCTCGCCATGGTCGTCATCGCCTCGCTGGTCTCGGCCCCGGGTCTCGGCGTTCTGGTGCTGCGCGGCATCAACAACCTCGAACTGGGCGTCGGTCTTGTCTCGGGCCTGGGCATCGTGCTGCTGGCGGTCATGCTCGACCGCACGACGAAAGCGGCCCTCGACCGCATCAACGCTGCGCAGAAAGGCTGACCCATGATTGCATCCGAGAAGAAAACCAAGATCGCGATCCGCGACCTCTACAAGATCTTCGGGTCCGACCCCGCCAGCGTGCTGGACGAGGTCAGGGCCGGCATGGGCAAGGAGCAACTGCTGGAGACCCATCTGCATGTCCTCGGCCTCAACAACATTAACGTCGACATCAAGGAAGGCGACATCACGGTCATGATGGGGCTTTCGGGGTCGGGCAAGTCGACGCTGATCCGCCACCTCAACCGCCTCATCGAACCGACCGCGGGCGAGGTCGACCTCGACGGCGTGAACGTTGTCGACCTCAGCGAAAAAGAGCTGCGCCGCGTACGCCGCGAAGAAATGTCGATGGTGTTCCAGCACTTCGCTCTGCTGCCCCACCGCACCGTCCTGGAAAATGCAGGGATGGCGCTCCACACGCGCGGCGTGCCCCGGGCCGAATACGAGAGCGAGGCCAACAAGTGGCTGGAGCGCGTCGGCCTGCATGGGGTGGGAGATCAGTTCCCGCACCAGCTGTCGGGAGGCATGCAGCAGCGCGTGGGCATTGCCCGGGCGCTGGCCTCGAACTCGCCGGTGATGCTTATGGACGAGGCTTTCTCGGCGCTCGACCCGCTGATCCGGACCGACATGCAAGACCTGCTGCTGGAGTTGCAGGCCGAATTGAAGAAGACCGTGGTGTTCATCAGCCACGACCTCGACGAGGCGCTCAAGCTGGCAGACCACCTGGTGATCCTGAAGGACGGCTACGTCGTCCAGCAGGGAGAACCGCAGGATATCCTGATGCGGCCCAACGACCCCTACATCGTGGACTTCATTTCCGACATCAATCGCGCCCGCGTCCTGCGCGTACGCTCGGTGATGGAGAAGACGGATCACCGCCCCGAGACCGCAGCGGGAGAAGTCGACTGGGATGACAACCTCGAATCCGTGATCGCGCGGTCCGAGGGGCAGATAGACCTAACCTATTGCGTGATGCGCGACGGCAAGCAGGTGGGAATCCTGAAGATGACCGAACTGGTCAAGGCACTTGTCCCGACGGCGGCGGCTGAGGACGGGCTGCGCTCCAGCGCGGCCTGAGCGCGCCACGCAGACCTTTTGGAGGCCAGGTCGAAGGCCCCGGCCTCGCCGACCGCGTTGGGTGCGTCATAGAGGTTGCACTCGACGAAGCAGGCGCGCTCGCCAAAGCCAAGCTCGGCCGCCAGTTCACGTGCGGCGGACACGGCGGCGGCCGAAAAGTCGACGCCGACCACCTCCGCCCCGCGCTGCGCCAGCGCCAGCGTGTCGGCGCCGAAGTGGCACTGCAGATGGATCACCCGCAGACCGGCCAGGTCGCCCACGAGCTCGAAGTAGCTCCGCCTCCCCCAGGGCGTTCAACCGGCCGCGCCCGGCCTCAGCTCCGAGAGGTTGTAGCCGCGCGGCCCCATGTGCACCGCGACGCGCTCGTCCCAGTTAGCGCGGTTGAGGTCGAAGGCGGCGTCGTGATCCAAGGGACTTCAACGCGTCGGGGTTTGTGCCAGAACACGATAGACGATGCCTCGCCGTCTTACATCGCGAGATGCGCCTGCCGTAGGCTCCAGGAGCGACCGTGGGGCCGGCATGTAGCGGGCCTGGGACTGGCCCCGCCTCTGGCCCCGCCTCTGGCGTCCCGTTTCCGCTCCCACGCCCTCTTACAAAGCTCGGCACCAGGCGGCCGCCTGTATTCACCATCGCCGGCGCAGGCCCACGACCAAGAAGTTCGAGCCAGTATCGGTCTCGAAGAACCCGAAACCGTCTGAGCGGTGGTGGAGCCTTACGAAGGTCGACCGAACGCCGTCCTTCGGACCGAACTCCGCCTCGATTGCCCAATAGAATAAGAGCTGCTGCGATTGGCCCTTCCGTTCAACCTCTACCAGCGGCACCTTCGTCGCGTAGGACAGGCCGAGGCCGAAGCCGAAGCTACGTACGGGGACTAGATCAGGCGGCTGTAGGCGGAGAAACGCCGGCAGGTTGAACTCAAAATGGTCTTGCTCGCCGGCATGTATTGAGCCCTGCAGCTCGAAGCCGAGGGACGCGGCCGGGAAGCGCGTGTCCCACTCGCGACCGTATGCAGCTCCGAAGAGAACGCTATCGCGCCATTCGATGTTGGCCGGGTCAGCGAAGACGTCTTCCCAGTTCTGTGCAACGTGAACGCCGCCGAAGATGGCTAACTGCTGATCATCGGCGGCTCCCTCGGAAACGAAGCCAACGCCGAGGAAGATAGCCCCGAGGCATGAGAGACAGCGACGATCCATTACCTGGGGCCGTTCGAACATCTCCGCTTGCCTACCATCTCCGCATGCCCTTCGCCATTCGCCGCGACGCAATCGTAGGGCGGCGGCGGGCGATCGCCGTGCCCGGCAGAACGAGCATAGTCGAGCACGGCCTGATTGCCGCGTCGCGACCGACCATGGAAATCTTGTGTGCGGTCAAAGCTGGCGGGCTACGGTGTTGTTCGCAGCATGACCCTGACGCGAGAACGCCTACCCATGAGCTGGTCCTTCCCCATGCCGGGCCTGATCGTTACCGCTGCCTCGCTTTGCGATTGGCGTAGCGCCTGTCTCGTTCGGCTTTCCGGCCGGCCTCATCCTCAATGACGCGCGACACTCGATCGTTCAGAGCCTTCTCGCGGGCTTCGACCTCGGCTCGGGCTGCAGCATCGGCGGCCGCCTGATGTTGGGTTGCCTCTGCTTGCACACGCTCTCGCTCTTCGAGCTTTGCCTGTACGCGCTCAGCACGCCGTTCTTCCCTGGCTGCGGCTATCGCCAGACGTTCGTCCTGCCGCGCGAGGCGTGTCGGTTCTGCGGCCTCCTTTGCCGCACTATGGGCCTCAAGCAGAGCTGCTTTAGCATCGGCAGCGGCGCTACGCCGATCGGCGAGATCATTGTCTTTGGTCTTTCTCATATTGTCTTTCGCTGGAAGCGTCGTCGCTCCGGTTTCTTGGGGTTCCGGCCTTAGCATCCCCCCTCGTGCTGGTTAAGCGCAATTTTTCCGCCGGTGCCAGACCCGCTCGGACACAGCCGCCAGTGGCGGTAGAACGTCGGCCGACACGAGCCGCATAGGTCGCTGCTTGCGCCGCCTTGATCTCCGGTCGAAGCGTTCTCCGCGTGGCTGTTTGTCAGGCGATGCCCGCGCCGCCCGTGACGCCGTAGACCTCCCCAGTGATGTAGCTCCCCTCCTGCGAGGCCAGGAGCACGTAGACCGGGGCGAGTTCCACCGGCTGGCCGGGGCGGCCGAAGGTGCTTCCGCCGCCGAAGTTCTCCACCTTCTCCTGCGAGGACCCGCCGCTCGGGTTGAGGGGCGACCAGAAGGGACCGGGTGCGACCGAATTCACGCGGATGCCCTTGTCGATCAGCTCCGAGGCCAGAGCCTTCGTGGACCCTGCACACGCTCCGCCACAGCTTCGCCACACACCTGTTCGAGGCGAACACCGACGTGCGCGTCATCCAGGTGCTGCTCGGTCATGCGAAGCTGACAAGCACCGCGCAGTATACCCATGTCGCCACCAAGACGATCCGTGACACCGTGAGCCAGTTCGAGCGGTTGAAGCAGCTTCAGGACCAGACCCTCAGGCGCGGCCTGGAGTAGCGCCCGGGCCGGGGTGGCCAGGGGAAGGCTGGAGATCGCAGACATCTTCCGTGAGCACGGTCCCGCGTGGCGGCGGGCCCATGCCGGGCATGTCGGCTTGACCCAGCTCAAGGTGATGTCGGCGATCGAAGCTTGCCGGACGGAGGCGCTCGGCGGGCATGTGGTCGCGTGCACGAAGTGCGGCCATCGGCACGTCGCCTACAACTCCTGCAAGAACCGGCATTGTCCGAAGTGCCAGGGACCGGCAGCGCGAGACTGGATGGCGGCGCGTGCCGAGGACCTGCTCCCCGTGGAGTACTTCCACGTCGTCTTCACCGTGCCGGCGGAGATCGCCCGCATTGCCTGCTGGAACAAGCGGGAGGTCCGCGAGCGGCATGGTGGCGCGTCCCGGCTTCGATCGCCTGGTGGCGGCGCTCTGTGCCGGCGAGATCGGCGCGGTGCTGTGCTTCGACGCGTCCCGTCTCGCCCGCAACGGCCGCGATTGGCATCACCTGCTGGAACTCTGCGGTCTCGTCGAAGCCCGGGTGATCGACCTCGACGGCGTGAACGATCCTTGTCGGCCGAACGACCGGCTCCTCCTCGGCATGAAGGGCAGCATCAGCGAGTTCGAGCTCGGCATCCTGCGCGCGCGGATGCTCGATGCCGCGCGCGCGAAGGCAGAGCGGGGCGAGCTCCGCATCAGCGTGCCCGTCGGCTACCTCTGGCGCCGGGACCATGGCCTCGGCTTCGATCCCGACCTGCGTCTCCAGCAGACGATCCGGCTGATCTTCGAGCGCTTCCGGCAGCTCAGCAGCGCGCGCCAGACGCTGCTGTCGCTCGCGGCCGACGGCGTCTCGTTTCCGCGGCCGTCGGACGATTGCCATTGGAGCGCCATTGGTCCGAGTGACAATGGCGATGCGGATGACCTCCCTCGAGTGGACCCCGATCCGCTACCGCAACGTGATCTCGATCCTGAAGAACCCGTTCTACGCCGGCGCCTACGTCTACGGCAAAAGCGAGAAGCGGGTGGTCATGGTCGAGGGACGGGCGCGCAAGACCTACGGCCACGGCCGGCCACGGGCGGCGTGGGACGTACTGATCCACGACCACCACGACGGCTACATCGGCTGGGCCGAGTTCGAGCGGAACCAGGAGACGCTCGCGGCCAACACCTACGGCTGGGCCGGTGGCGCGAAGTCCGGCCGCGGCGGAAGAGCCCTGCTCGCGGGCATCCTGACATGTGGACGCTGCGGCCGGGCGCTCTCCGTCGCCTATGCCGGCAGGCCGCCCGGCCGCTCCACGTATCGCTGCGATCGGGCACAGACCGGGCGCGGCATCGGCCGCTGCATGACCTTCGGCGGCTCCCGGGTCGATGCCGCCATCGCGGCCGAGCTCCTGCGCGCGGTAGAACCCATGGCGATCGAGGCGGCGCGGGAAGCCGAGCGCATGCCCACCCCGTCATGCCAGAGCAGCTTGACGAGATCGCCCCGGCGCCCGCGGAAGCAGAAGATCTCCCCGGCATGGGGATCGCGCCCGAGGCCCTGCTGAACCTGGAGAGCCAGCGTGTTCATGCCGCGGCGCATGTCCGTCACCCCGCCAGCGATCCACACGCGCACCCCCGCCGGGAACGCGATCATGGTCGATCGAGAACCCGCAGGAGGCGCGAAAGGGCCGCCGTGTCGATCGAGGCCGAGACACTCAGCCGCCGGCCATTGGTGAGCATGATCTCGACCTTGTCCTCGACCGCGGGCGTCTCGGTCGCCATCGAGCTGGCGGGGGCCGGTTCGGACCCGATTTGCAGCGGCATGAAAGCCGGGGCACCGCCGCCGGGCAGCCCCTCCCGGTATTCCTTCCGCCACCGTGTCAGCAGAGAGCGCGAGAGCCCGTATCGACGCGCCGTCGCCGAGCCTTGGCGATGGCCGCGGAAGCTCTCTTCAACGATGCGGACCTTCTCCGCGTCGGAACGATCCCGCCGCCGACCGGTCTCGTCCGCAGAGAGGACCTCAAAGTCCGAAATGACCTTAGAGCATGCCATAGGGCATGGTCTACGACCGGCGACTCAATCTCGGCCAGACGGCTCCCGCCGGAGGGATACGGCCCTTCGGGCGCTACGCAGCGAAGCCACCGCACGCAAGGTCTCCGGAGCGGACGAGTTCTGGCAACTCCGGCTGAGGTTGGTGGGGCGGCCGCCGTAGGGTTCCAGACGCTACCCGGGGCTACGCTTGGCCCGCCTTGCTGGCCCGGAGTTGTCGGATCGCGTCATCATACACGCTTTTGGCCGCAGGCGCGGCGATCGGAAGGCGCGCCGCGTAGTCCTCGAAATCGATCTTCGGAAAGGCTTGCCGCATCGAACGATACGCGGTGTTTGCCTCTTGCGTCCGGCCCTGCATGGCGAGAGCCAAAGTCCGGAATATTGCGAGCGGGAGCAGGCGTGGCTTCGCGGCGGTCGCCGCCTCGCACTGCGCGAAGTCGCCGGAGAAGAATGCCACGCGCACGGTCGCAAACCTGAGCCAGTCCTTGGCCGTCGGGTTCAGGCCATGAGCGTGCGCGAGATGCGCCCGTGCCGCCTGCAAGTCGCCCACGACCGTTGCATAGGCGCTGGCGCAGGGGGAGATGGCGTCTGACTGCATCCGTCCGATCTCTGCTGCACGGTCGAGGGCGATGACCGCGCCCGACAGATCGCCCAACCGAGCGCGCTCGCCACAGACGTTCGCGAGGATCTGAGCGTCATCGGGACCAAGAGCGTATGCGCGCGCGATGGCATCTGCGCAGCTTCGCTCCTGCTCCTGCGGGAAGGGCTCACCGAACAAGATGAACGGCCTCTCGAGGATATGCCAGTGAAGGAGCCAGCCGCGGGCATTTTCCGGATCGAGATCGAGTGACCGCTCGATGTGGCGACGCGTTGCCTCCGCACCGGCCGGGTCACGCTGGCGCTCGTAATCGAGCGCGAGGACATAATGTTGGTATCCGTCGAGCGCGTCGGGCGGCAGCATTCGCACCTTAGCCGCCTCGGCCCTAATGATGAATCCGCGCCAACTCCCGATCTCGTTTCCGGCTACGGCCGCGATGTGTGTCCAGTGAGACCATGGCTCCGCCGGTCCCTCGAATCGTCTCGACCAGACGCATTGCCCCGTCCCGATCTCGATGAGTCGGAATGAAACCACCATGCGAGTGGCCTCGCATGACACCCGTGTGGCGACCACGTAATCGGCAGCAGTCGACGCAGCATCGACTTGGGCATTGTAACCAACGACAGCGATATCGGTCATTCCCGACAAGCAGTGGACGAGGTCGTCGGCCACCGCGTCCGCAAGGGCCGGCGCTTCGCGGACATCGCCGAATGTGATCGGTGCCGCGACGTACAGCCTGGCTCGGCGCCGCTCGGCTGCGGCGCTCGCCAGGTTGATGTTGCCAAAGAGGCGGACACCGCGACCCCTGACGGTCTCCAGGTATCGCGGCCGGCGGGCATCATCTCCGAGGGCCGACCGCAGGTCGAAGACATACTCGCGGATAAGCTCGGGCGACACGTCAAGGCCACCCCAGAGCTCCTCGATCAGCTCCGAGCGAGAGACGAGATGGCCCTTGCGTCGCAGCAGGCAGACCAAGAGGGCGGCCGCCTTCGGCCCAAGTCGGACGTGCCGCCCCGCGCAGGTCAGCCTCTGCTCCTTCTCGTCATACGTCCAGCGATCGGGCAAGCTGAAACCCCTGCCTGTGCGCCTGGCTCGTGCCGAGGAACCTCGACTGCATGATAAGCCCAAGGTGCCGCAACGGAAGCGCAACAATAGCACAACGGACAACCGCCGAGAATTGTCGCAGGATCTCATACACGCCGCAATGAGTTCTGCCACCCGCTGCCATTGCTTG
The DNA here is from genome assembly GCA_963749675.1 of uncultured Alphaproteobacteria bacterium. Classification (GTDB taxonomy): domain Bacteria; phylum Pseudomonadota; class Alphaproteobacteria; order Rhodobacterales; family Rhodobacteraceae; genus Roseitranquillus. The sequence continues at coordinate 64,044 of CAVVNT010000012.1, read as the reverse complement.
CGCTGGAACTACAGACAAGCGCGAGGACTCCGATGATCATCGCGATCGCTTTGACGCTGACGGTAATCATCCTCGGCGACGCAATCACCACGCTGCTCCAGCTTCCGGTACCGGGGGCGATCCTCGGCCTCCTCTGCGTGGCGAGTTACTTCCTCTGGCGCGGCGCGCCGGACCCGGCGATGGCGAGGATGTTCGACGCCATGATCCCGCATGCGCCGATCCTCTTCGTCCCTGCGGGAGCAGGCGTCGTCGCCAATCTCGACGTGATCGCTGCCGGCTTCCTTGGCATCGCCGCGGTGATCACACTTGGGACGGTCGCCACCTTGCTCGCGACAGGGCTCGCGATGCAGTCGCTGCTGCAAGCGAAGCGGCCGGCGGAACACCCAGGATGAGCGCCATGGCAAGCGAGGGATCCCTGCTTATCCATCCGCTTTTCGGCCTGGCTCTGACCGTTGGCGTCTATGCGATCGCGAACCTTGTCTATGAACGGTTCGGGCGACCTTCAATGCTACATCCCGTCCTCACGTCCGTGGCTACCATAGCCGCCCTGCTGGTCGCTACCGGTCTGAGCTATCCCATCTACTTCGCCCAAGCGGCTCCGCTCCACAATGCTCTGAGCGTCTTTGTCGTGCTGCTGGCGGTTCCGCTTGTCAGACGCTTGCCGCTTATCCGCGACGCCAGCCTGCCAATCGCGGTCGCGCTCTTCACCGGGTCTGTCGTTGCCGTGGCAACGGCGCTGGCACCGCCGATCGGCCTCGGCATGGAGGAGAGCGTCGTCGCCTCGCTGGCGCCAAAATCTGCGACAGCCGCCGTCGCGGTCGGCATCTCCGAGCGGCTGGGCGGGATCGTTGGTCTCGCCGCGATGACAGCCGTTCTGACGGGTCTGTTTGGCGCCATGGTTGGCCCTTGGGTTTTGGCCACGGCCGGAGTGCGCGACGAGCGCGCTGTCGGATTTGCCATCGGCGTAGCGGCGCATGCGATCGGAACCGCGCGGGCATTTCAGATCTCCGAGACGGCTGGAGCCTTCGCCAGTTTAGGGATGATCCTGAATGCCGTCTTAACCGTCGCACTCGCACCGCTTGCGATTAGATTGCTGACGTAAAATCCGGTAGTATCGTCCCAACGCTTGGTGTAGGAGGCCGCGCGCGGAGCCATTTGGCGTAGCGCAGCGCGCGGCCGGTCTGGCGGCCACCGCGCTTCTTCGTAGTCTGAGGTTGTTCAAGCCGACGACAACGAAGGGAGAGCACTATGACCGACACCACGATCGACCTTCCGTGCGTGATCGCCAAGAGCGATGACGCGGATTTTCTGCGCGAGCTGATCCAGGACGCCGCGCAACGGCTGATGGACATTGAGGTGGCTGCCGTGTGCGGCGCTGGTCATGGCGAGCGAACGCCGGACCGCGAGAACCAGCGGAACGGCTTGTCTTATGACTTCCCTCGGCTCCTTTGCGATAGGGAGCCGCTGCCCGGCACCCCATATGCCGGGCAGCGGCGGGGGACGGATCGAGAATGGGTCGGCCGCTCAGGGCCGTGCGGTAGTGTGATCGCCCCCGTCTTTTCTCATGACCTGAACGGATAGCAGGGCTTCTGGCCCGCATGACAAGCAGAGGTAAGGGAAAGACGGATGCAGGATATCATCGGCATCGACATCTCGAAAGACCGGCTGGACGCGTTTCGGCTCTCAAGCCGGCAGCACAACTTCTTTGGAAACGACAAGGCCGGGTTCAAGGCTCTGCTGGAGTGGATCGGCAACGCCGAAGGGCTGCGGATCGTCTATGAGCCGACCGGCCCCTATCATCGCGCACTGGAGGAATCGCTCGCAAAGGCCGGGCATGCGCTGGTCAAGGTCAATCCCCGACAGGCACGGCGGTTCGCTGAGGCCACCGGAACCCAGGCCAAGACGGACCGGGTGGATGCGATGCTGCTGGCTCGGATGGGGCTTGCGCTCGACCTGCCGCCGCGCCCGGTTCGCGGCGAACTCATGAACGAACTGAGGGAGTTGCACGTCGCGCGGCTGGCGTTGATCAAGGACCGGACGGCGGCGGGAAACCGTGCTGACACAGCGGCGATCAGCCTGATCCGACGCCAGGCGAAGGCACGGCTGGCGATCATCGAGAAGCAGCTTGCCGAGGTCGACGAAACCATCGCCACCCTGATCGCGGCGGACCCCGCGCTGGCCGAGCGTCTCGACATCCTGACCTCCATCCCTGGCATCGGCGCCGTCACCGCCTGCATGCTGCTGATCGAGATGCCCGAGCTCGGGACCCTCGAGCCGAAACAGGCCGCGAGCCTCGCCGGGCTGGCGCCGTTCACGCGTCGCTCGGGCAAGTGCAAGGGCAAGGGCAAGGAGATGATCCGCGGTGGACGCGCCAGCCTGCGCGCCGCAATCTTCATGCCGGCCCTCGTCGCCGTCCGCTTCAACGCGGATCTCAAGCGCAAGTACCAGCAGCTCCTCGACAGCGGCAAGGCACCCAAGCTCGCCATCACCGCCGTCATGCGCAAGCTTGTCCTGCTCGCCAACGCGCTGCTGCGTGACGGCCGGAAATGGGCCGACAGACCCGCTTGACCAAGACGGATACTACCGGCCGCGCCAGTGGGATACCCGCGCGGGCAGCATCGGACTGAACATCCCGAAGCTGCGCAAGGGCAGTTACTTCCCCACCTTCATGGAGCCGCGTCGAACCGCCGAGAAGGCGCTGATGGCGGCGGTGCAGGAAGCCTACGTCCACGGCGTCTCCACCTGCGCCGTCGACGACCTGGTGCTTGCCATGGGGCTGGCGGGCACCTCGAAGAGCCAGGTGTCGCGGCTCTGCGAAGAGATCGATGAACGTGTCCGGGCCTTCCTGAACCGACCGCTGGAGGGCGATTGGCCCTTCCTCTGGCTGGACGCCACCTGCGTGAAGCTGCGCGAGGGCGGGCGCATCGTCTCGATCGCGGCCATAATCGCTGTCGCCGTGAACACCGACGGACGCCGCGAGATCGTTGGGATCACGGTCATGCCCTCCGAAGCCGAGACGTTCCGGGCCGACTTCCTGCGGTCTCTCACGCGCCGCGGCCTGAGCGGCGTGCAACTGGTGATCAGCGATGCCCATGAAGGCCTGAAGGCCGCCGCACGCAAGGTTCTCGGCGCCGGGTGCCAGCGCTGCCGCGTATTTCAAGCGCAATCTTCTGGGCCGCGTGGGCAAGGCCCACAAGCCGGTGGTCAGCGCCGTGGTGAACACCGTCTTCGCCGAGACGGACCGTGATCAGGCCCATGCCCGCTGGCGCGAGGTCGCCGACAGCCTGCGTGGCCGGTTCCGGGATGTCGCCGAACTCATGGACGGGGCCGAGCACGACGTGCTGGCCTACATGGTCTTCGATGAGAGCCTGCGCTCGAAGTTGCACAGCACCAACCCGCTGGAGCGCGTCAACAAGGAGATCAAGCGGCGGACCAACGTCGTCGGCATCTTTCCCAACCGCAAGGCGGTCGTTCGCCTCGTCGGCGCGCTCATGCTCGAGCAGAATGATGAGTGGGCCGTCTCCCGCCGCTACATGCCCGTGGAAAAACTGGCAGGCCCGTGCGACGATCCCGACGCGGCGACGATGATCGCCGCTCAGTGAACGAGCGACACCAGCTATGAAGAAGCAGGTGGACGCCAGTTCCTACACCATTTCCCCGGGACACTACCCAGTTCGCCCTGATCAACGTCCAACGCATTGATTTTATTTGATGACGTGACGTTTTTGATATTTTCGAACCGCAGGGTTTGGTAGGTTTGGGGCGAGAACCCTGCAATTTCGGATCGACGCATGAAGCCCAAATCCCGTGCCCCTGAGCAGGACGACCTGTTGCGCCCGCGCTTGGCGGACATGATCGACCTGCGCCACGAACTGGTGAAGCTTGCCGGGCTGATCGACTGGGAGTTCTTCGAGGAGGAATGGGCGGGGTTCTTCCCGTCGCACACGGGGCGCCCGGCGACCTCTCCACGGCTGGTGGCGGGGCTGCTCTACCTCCAGCACGCCTACCGGCTGTCGGACGAGGCGGTCGTGGCCCGGTGGGTGGAGAACCCGTACTACCAGCACCTCTGTGGCGAGACGTTCTTTCAGCACCGTCCTCCTGTCGATCCTTCGTCGCTGACGCGGTGGCGGAACCGGATCGGGGAGGAAGGTGCCGAGTGGCTCCTGACCAAGACGATCGAGGCCGGGGACGATCGAGGCCGGAGTGATTTCCGAGCGGAGCGCGGAGACGGTGATCGTGGACACGACGGTGATGGAGAAGGCGATCGCGCATCCAACCGATACACGGCTCTACGAGAAAGCGCGTCGGCGCCTGGTGGCGCTTGCCCAGGAGGCGGGCCTGTCGCTTCGCCAAAGCTACGCGCGGCTGGCGCCGCGTCTGGCCGGACAGGTCGGTCGCTATGCCCACGCCCGCCAGTTCAAGCGGATGCGCAAGGGGCTGCGGCGGCTGAAAGGCTACACCGGCCGGGTCCTGCGCGACATCCAGCGGCAGCTGCACGCCGTGACCGACACCGCCCTGCGGGAGCGGATCGAGGGCGAGATCGCCCTCGTTGAGCGCCTCCTGCGGCAGAAGCCGAAGGACAAGCGGAAGCTCTATGCGCTGCACGAGCCTGAGGTGGACTGCATCTCCAAGGGCAAGGCGCGCGTCCGTTACGAGTTCGGCTCCAAGGTCTCGGTGGCGACCACGCACAAGGAGGGCTTCGTCGTCGGCATGCGCGCGATGACCGGCAACCCGTACGATGGCCATACCTTGCGAGAAGCGCTCGAGCAGGTGGAGATCCTGACGGACACATCACCGAAGAGAGCCTTCGTCGACCGCGGCTATAGGGGTCATGGCGTTGAGACGACCGAGGTCTTCATCTCCGGCCAGCGCCGCGGCATGACGCCGGCGCTCCGGCGCGACCTGCGCCGCCGCAGTGCAATCGAACCGGCGGTCGGCCACATGAAGACCGACGGCCGCCTCGCCCGCTGCGCCCTCAAGGGCACGCTCGGCGACGCACTCCACGCTGTCCTCTGCGGCTGCGGGCACAACATCCGCATGATCCTGGCCCATCTGAGGGCTCTTGTGGCCGTGATCCTCGCCGCGCTGATGGCAGCAATCGCCAACAACATCGAACAGGCCCGGCCAAACTACGCCACGACCGGCGCCGCGGCGTGATGTTCAGTGGCGACTACCCAGGCCTTCAAGATCGCCGGCCTAACTGGATCGTCGAACGCAGCTTCGCATGGCTCGGTCGGCACCGCAGGATGTCCAAGGACTGCGAGTACCGCGTGCAGACGTCATAGACACTGATCACCATCGCCGCCTGTGCCCAAATGCTCCGCCGGCTCGCGCCGGGATGACTTCTCACACACCCTCTGAGAAAGGAATGCGGCCGGAGCCTCGCGTCTTGCCGCCGCTTGGCCCTTTCTGTTGAAAGGGAAAGATGAACCCGCAGCGCATTGCCCACCGAGGTTCGCCGAAGGGGACGCCAAGGAGAGGCACCGGAGCGGATCCTGCAGGGATCGGAACAGGGCTCGCACCCGCGCAGCCAACGCTCGCGGCAGGCGCGGGTGTGAAGGGCCGGAACAGCTCCGGCCGGAGAAAACGAAGGGAGACGTCAAATGATCTCGCGGGCCGTCGGAATCCTGGTTCTCGTCATCGCCGTCGTCTTGGCGGCCGGCTACGTGCTGCTCGGCCGCAGCGGCGCCATCGCCGCCGTTCCACGCCCGCCCGCCGAAAGCTTCGAGGCCGGGGACGTCGAGCGCGGACGCCGCCTCGCCGCCGCCGGTGCTTGCGACGTGTGCCACACCGCCGCCGATGGCGAGGCCCTCGCCGGCGGCAGACCGATCCCGACGCCGTTCGGATCCGTCCGCTCGACCAACATCACCCCGGATCCCGAGACCGGGATCGGCAGCTGGTCACTGGCGGCGTTCCAGCGATCGATGCGCGAGGGCGTGGACCGGATCGGCGCATCTCTGGGTGTGACTCAATTTTGGTGCAGCCTCCTACGCGACGACGACGAGCCGGGCGCGAAGGAGGTCGAGGTTGGCGCGACCGTACATCTGATGGGGTGGACGGCCTCTGCACCCAAGCCGGCGGCGCGGGTTAAGTGGCCGTATGACCGCGTCGTCTCCAGAGGAGCTGCCCACCATGGAAGTCACCACCATCGGACTGGATATCGCAAAGAATGTGTTCCAGGTTCATGCCGTCGACGCCGAAGGCGCGGCCGTTCTGCGCCGCAAGGTACGCCGCGGCGAAGTGCTGCCCTTCTTTTCGCGTCTTGCACCCTTGGGGCACAAGGTGCGGCTCATCCCGCCCTCATACGTGAAGCCCTACGTCCGACGAGGCAAGAACGACGCGGCCGACGCTGCGGCGATCGCCGAAGCGGTGTCGCGTCCGTCGATGCGTTTCGTCCCGATCAAGTCGACCGACCAACAGGCCGTGATGGTGCTCCACCGCAGCCGTGAACTCCTGGTCAAGCAGCGAACGATGCTGATCAACGCGCTCCGATGCCATCTCGCGGAGTTCGGGATCGTCGCGGCTCAGAAGAGGATCGGCTTGGCTCAACTCGTCGCCATCGTGAGGGGCGGCGCCAACGGGGGCCTGCCGCCGATGGCGTGCCGCGCGCTTGAAACGTTGATCGTGCAGATGGAGCAGGCGCAGGTAGAGATCGTTCAACTCGACAAGCAGATCGAAGCTCATCACAGGTCCGATCCCGTCAGCCGTCGATTGGGCACGATCCCAGGCGTCGGCCCCCTCATCGCGACCGCGATCGCGGCGACCATGCTCGACCCGAGCCACTTTCGCAGTGGTCGCGAGTTCGCCGCTTGGCTTGGCCTCGTACCGAGGCAGAACTCGAGCGGCGGCAAAGAGCGGCTCGGCCGCATCTCGCGACAGGGCAATCGATATCTGCGCCGGCTGCTCGTGGTAGGGGCAACGTCCGTTCTCCGGCACGACCGAGCCAAGGCAGCTGGAAACGCCTGGTTGCGGGCCTTGCTGGAACGTAAGCCGCCGCGCCTGGTCACGGTCGCGCTGGCCAACAAGATGGCGCGGACCGCCTGGGCGCTTCTGGTTCGCGAACAGGATTATCGAAACAGCGAAACTACCATCCCGAACGGCGCCGTCGCGATGTAGGGCGTCCGCCGGGGAAGACTGCAAGGGTGGCTGATGACGTGACGAACGACCGGGAGAACCGGGATCAGGAGAACCCGTTGCAAGCGGAAGCGGCTTAGACCGCGGACATTTGATTGGGACCTGATCTGCGGATCACATCGAGGCCAGCGGCCATGGAGCGCCGCGCGAACAGGCCGGACACATGACTGCACCCATCGTCCGACGTCACGGAAGAACCTCCTTGCAAAGCAGAGGCCGTCCACACATGCCGCTTGAGGGTCTTCAGGCGGTTGATCTGGCCTTCCGTCTGCCCGTTGGACCAGCTCTCACGGAGCGCAGCAGCGACGGCCTCAACGTCGGCGCGAAGTCCTCTGGCGAAGGACGACAGCACGCTGGTATCCGCCTCCGTCAACCAATCCGGCAGCTGCTCGGCACGCCCGTGGCGAACCATCTGGGCAAATCGCTCTGTCAGGTCGCGTGACGTGACGAGAGTGGGCACCGAGGCCTCGATTCTGGCAACCGTGATGGCATCGGCCCTGGACAGGTGATGCCGCGCGGTCGTCATCATCCTGGCGATCCTTCGCGCCGGTGGACACTTGCCTCCTGTCGCCGGATACGCCGCCTCGGCCCGGCGGCGCCGCGTTGCCCACTCGGTCACGACCCGCAAGCTGCCTTCGAACCCGGCCGCGCGCAGACGGCGCCAGAGCTCGGCGCCGTTCCTGCACCCGGCGGACCATTCCCGCTCAAGGCGCGGCAGCCAAGGCTCGAGACTGCTCTGGCGGACGCGGAACACGTCCTCGCGCTCGCCGCGGACGATCTGGCACGAGCTTGCGGCTCAGCCCCGTCAGGCGAACGATCCGCTTGAGGGAGACACCATCTCCGGCCATCTGGCGGACCATCCTGTTGGTGTGCTGGCGGCGCAGGAAACCCTCGTATCGCAGGCGCTCGGCGGCAGTCAGAATCTCCGGATCGAGCTTCTGCGCCCCGACCGCCTTGCGGATATCGGGCAGCGCGTGCCGAACGGCGGCAAGGAAGGCCGCTCCGGAGTTCTCCAGCAGATGCCACCTGTCGGCGACCTGCACCGCGTTTGGCAAGGCCCGCGCCACGGCGCCGCGGTACCCGCCGTTCCGATCGCGGGCGACGACCTCGATCTGGGGATGCCGGCTCAGCCAGGCTTCGACGGTCGCGGGCTCGCGATCCGGCAGGAGGTCGATGACACGGCGCCGCTCGAGGTCGCAGATCAACGTGCCGTAGCGCTGGCCCCGTCGCCACGCCCAGTCATCGATACCGATCACACGCGGCGCTTCGGCGGCGAAATCGTTGGACAAGGCACGGGCGCCGCGCAGGAACGTGTCTTTGCTCACCGGCAGCAATAGGCGGCCCGCGAGGGCTTGCGCCGGGCGTCCGCCCAACGCCAGGCCGAGGTGGCGCACCAGCCCCTGCAACCGCGAGGTCCGCCGGCCATGCGGGCGCGTAACCGACGGCGGAAACCGCTCCGCGAACACTCGTGTACGGCAATGCGGTGTGCGGCAACGGAGCCGCCGGACCGCCAGAACGATCCTGACGTCGCGACCATGAGCGGGAAGGTCGGCCAGCCGCCTCTGATATCTTGAGGTCTGACCGCAGCGCGGGCACGCCGATCTGGCGCTCGATGCGCGAGCATGCACGACCACCATGCTCCCGGAGACCTCGATCCGTTCCGTCTTCAAACCGTCGGGTAGAAATCGCTCCCGCTCCGTTCTGCTCATCATCGGCCACCTCCCATGAAGATCGCCAATGTAGCTTCCGACGGCCCTACGCTGCACCAAATCTGCGACAGAACCCATCTCTACCCCGTCTTCCCCTACACCCACTTCACCAAGGTCACTGACGAGGACATCGCGGCGATCGACGCGTTCCTCATGTCGCAGGAGGCAGTCTCGGCTCGCCCGGAGCCGAACGAGCTGTCCTTTCCCGCCAACGTCCGCCCCTTCCTCGGGGTGTGGAAGCTGCTCTACCACGAGCCGGGCGCCTACGTGCCCGACCCCGAGCGGAGCGACAGCTGGAACCGTGGCGCCTACCTCGTCGAAGGCCTCGGCCACTGCTCGGCCTGTCACTCGCCACGCGACGCCATGGGCGGCATCCCCGGCGGGCAGGAGTTCGCCGGCGGCATGGCCGAGGGCTGGCTGAGCTTCGCGCTCGACGACAGCTCCCCGGCGCCGGTGCCGTGGAGCGACATCGCGCTGGTCAACTACATGCTCGACGGCTGGGACTTCGACCACGGCGTCGCGGCCGGGCCGATGCAGCACGTCGTCGACCATTTCCGCGACCTGACCGAGGATGACGCCTTCGCCGTCGCCGAGTACGTCCTCGGCCTCCAGGGCGAGGCGGCGGACGGCGCCCGGGATGAGGCCCTCGCGTTCGCCGCTACGCGCGCCTTCGGCGGCGGCGGCGAGGAGCGCGCGGCGGAGCTCGAGGGTGCTCTCGGGCGCGGCGCCGCGACCTTCCAGGACATCTGCATGAACTGTCACCGTGCGGCGAGCGAGACGGTGCCGCTGGCCCTCACCAGTACGATCAACGCCCCGGATCCGAGCAACGTCATCCACATCGTCCTCGACGGTGTCAACGCGCCGGAGGGGTCGCCGACAAAATCCATGCGCGGCTTCGGCGCGACGCTGACCGACGACGACCTCGCCGACCTCGTCGCGTTCCTGCGCGACCAGTTCACCGAGCACCCGGAATGGACCGGCGTCGCCGAGCGCATCGCCGAGATCCGCGCCAGCGGCGACTGAACGGCGCCAGTCCCGAACGGGAAGGGCAGACGCCGGTAGTATCCGTCTTGGTCAAGCGGGTCTGTCGGCCCATTTCCGGCCGTCACGCAGCAGCGCGTTGGCGAGCAGGACAAGCTTGCGCATGACGGCGGTGATGGCGAGCTTGGGTGCCTTGCCGCTGTCGAGGAGCTGCTGGTACTTGCGCTTGAGATCCGCGTTGAAGCGGACGGCGACGAGGGCCGGCATGAAGATTGCGGCGCGCAGGCTGGCGCGTCCACCGCGGATCATCTCCTTGCCCTTGCACTTGCCCGAGCGACGCGTGAACGGCGCCAGCCCGGCGAGGCTCGCGGCCTGTTTCGGCTCGAGGGTCCCGAGCTCGGGCATCTCGATCAGCAGCATGCAGGCGGTGACGGCGCCGATGCCAGGGATGGAGGTCAGGATGTCGAGACGCTCGGCCAGCGCGGGGTCCGCCGCGATCAGGGTGGCGATGGTTTCGTCGACCTCGGCAAGCTGCTTCTCGATGATCGCCAGCCGTGCCTTCGCCTGGCGTCGGATCAGGCTGATCGCCGCTGTGTCAGCACGGTTTCCCGCCGCCGTCCGGTCCTTGATCAACGCCAGCCGCGCGACGTGCAACTCCCTCAGTTCGTTCATGAGTTCGCCGCGAACCGGGCGCGGCGGCAGGTCGAGCGCAAGCCCCATCCGAGCCAGCAGCATCGCATCCACCCGGTCCGTCTTGGCCTGGGTTCCGGTGGCCTCAGCGAACCGCCGTGCCTGTCGGGGATTGACCTTGACCAGCGCATGCCCGGCCTTTGCGAGCGATTCCTCCAGTGCGCGATGATAGGGGCCGGTCGGCTCATAGACGATCCGCAGCCCTTCGGCGTTGCCGATCCACTCCAGCAGAGCCTTGAACCCGGCCTTGTCGTTTCCAAAGAAGTTGTGCTGCCGGCTTGAGAGCCGAAACGCGTCCAGCCGGTCTTTCGAGATGTCGATGCCGATGATATCCTGCATCCGTCTTTCCCTTACCTCTGCTTGTCATGCGGGCCAGAAGCCCTGCTATCCGTTCAGGTCATGAGAAAAGACGGGGGCGATCACACTACCGCACGGCCCTGAGCGGCCGACCCATTCTCGATCCGTCCCCCGCCGCTGTCCGGCATATGGGGTGCCGGGCAGCGGCTCCCTATCGCAAAGGAGCCGAGGGAAGTCATAAGACAAGCGATTGCCGGTTGCGTCGGCGATGGCGTTCGCCAGCGTCCCCACCGCCGGCCCCTGCGCCGTCTCGCCGGTGCCGAGGTAGTCGCCACCTGCCGCGTCGATCAGGTGCACTTCGACCGTCGGTACCTCCGCGAAAGTCAGGATCGGGTAGCTCGCCCAGTCCTTGGACAGGACCTGCGTCTCGTCGAACCGCACCTCCTCCTTCAGCGCCCAGCTCAGCGACTGCACGATTCCGCCCTCGATCTGGTTGGCGATGTTGTTGGGGTTGATCATCGGGCCGCTGTCGTTCGCCGCCACGGCCCGCACCACGCGCACCCTGCCGTTGCGGCGGCTCACCTCGACCTCCATCGCCACGCCGGTGTACGCGGCGTAGTTCTTGTATTGGCCGAAGCCGAGACCGCGCCCGCGCCCGCTGCCGCTCTCGCCGTTCCAGTCGGACCAGCCGAACTCGTCGGCGGCGCGCTGCAGCACCGCGCGCGCGCTCGTCCTGCAGGAAGCGCAGGCGGTACTCCAGCGGATCGACGCCGGCATCCTGCGCCAGCTCATCAATGAACGACTCGATGGCGAAGACGTTGGCGAAGGCGCCGAGCCCGCGCGTCGCCGAGACCCTGAGCGGCATCTCGTGGACGAAGCTAACCGTCATCGACTGGTGCGGGAAGACGTACTTCGCCTCGGCATTGCGTCCGGCGGCATAGCTTGGCCCGTCGGAATCCTGCGGCACCGGCGGCTGGAAGGGCTCGGCGAGGTAGCGCGCCGACAGCAGTTGTGCCGGGTCGCCGCCCGAGGGCCGGGTCGAGTGCGTGGTTGACCAGTTGTTGAAGATCCAGTCGAGAACGTTGCCCTCCTCGTCGAGGTTGGCCTGGATGTTCATCACCATGGCCGAGCCGTAGGGCTCCCACTTGTGCTCCTGCTCGCGGGTGTATTGCAGCCGCACCGGACGCCCAGGAACCGCCCGCGCGCCAGCAGCGCCGCATCGGCCGCCGCGTCGTCGGCCATGTTGTGGCCGTAACAGCCGGACCCGTCGACATGAATGAGGCGGACGTTCTCGGGCGGCATCCCCAGCATCGCGGCGATCGCCTCGGCGGTGCCGAAGACGCTCTGGCTGTGGGTCTGGACGGTCATCACGCCCTCGGCGTCGTCCATCTGTGCGACGGCCGCCGAGGTGCCGATCGACCCGTGCATGTGGTAGGGCCGATAGTACGTCGCCTCCATCGTCTTGGCGCCACCGCCCGAAGGCGTCCCGGTGTTCACCCAGTTGTTGACTGTGGCATCCTGCGACTGCAGCCAGTCGAAGATTTGGTCGTTGCCGGGAAGCTTGCTCGGCACGTCCCACGCGGCGCTCTCCGCCAGCCGGTTGGCCGCGGCCAGAGCCTGGCCGTCGCGCTCGGCCACGACGCCGAGGAAGCTGCCGTCGTTCACCACGGCGATGACGCCGGGCATCCCTTCGGCGGCCGAGGTATCGACCGAGGTCAGGGTCGCGTCGTAGGTCGGCGGGCGGACGATCTTGCCGTGCACCAGCCCCTCGGGCGCGAGATCCTGGACGAAGCGCGGGCGCCCCATGACCTTGTCGGGGATGTCGAAGCGCGGAACGAACTTGCCGATGTAGCGGTGCTCCTCCGCCGGCTTGAGCGGCGCGTTGCCGGTCGCCTCGCGCTGGAGGTCGAGGCCGGAGACGAGCTCGCCGTAGCCGACCGAGCCGCCGCCCGGGCCCGTACCTCGGCCGCGGCCGCCTGCACCGCCGGCATTCAGCCGGGGGCCGAGCCCGAGCCGGCCGTCGTCCCCTCGTCCGGCGAGCGCCAGGTGTCGCCTGAGATCACGTCGACCTTGTCGATATCGACGTAGAGCTCGTCGGCGGCGATCATCGCGGCCGACGTCACGGTGCCCTGCCCGAGCTCGACCTTGCCGATCATCAGCGTGACGGTGCCGTCTTCGTGGACAGCGATCCACGAGCCGAGCATCCGGTTGTAGTCGCTCCGGTTGAGATTGCCCGGAAGCTCGGCGACGTCGCCGGCGTCCTGCTGCGCCCCGGCCATCCGGCCCATGAGGCTGAACGACACCGTAAGCGACCCTGTGGTCCGCATGAAGCCGCGGCGGGTCACGTTCATCTTGTCAAGCATGGATCAGCCCTCCCCCTCGGCGGCAAGCATGACCGCCTTGATGATCCGCGTGTGCGTACCGCACCTGCAGAGATTGTCGTTGAGTGCGGTCCGAACCTCAGAGGGTGTGTGAGAAGTCATCCCGGCGCGAGGCGGCGAAGCATTTGGGCGCAGGCGGCGACGGTGATCAGCGTTTCCGCCGTCTGTACGCGGAACTCGTAGTCCTTGGACATCCTGCGGTGCCGACCGAGCCATGCGAAGCTGCGCTCGACGATCCAGTTCAGCCCGGCGATCTTGAAGGCCTGCTCCCGGCGCTTGACGATGCAGAGGCGCCATTTGTTCCGGTCTTTCATGTCTTGCGCCAGCCCTTTGCTCTCGTAGCCGGCATCGGCGATCACGGTGTGGATCTTCGGCCAGAGTGGCGCCAGCCCGGCGGTCAGGTCGCGAGCGGCGCGGCGATCGCAAATGCCGGCCGGTTCGACGCGACACGAGATGAGGAAGCCCTGCGTATCAACGAGCATCTGGCGCTTGCGTCCCTTGATCCGCTTGTGGCCGTCGAAGCCGCGAACGCCCCCCTTTCGGTGGTCTTCACAGACTGGCTGTCCATGATCGCAACCGAGGGATCGGGCCGCCGGCCGGTATGTCGCCGGGCGGCGCGGTAGAGCGCGCGATGCAGCCGGGTCCAGACGCCGTCGAGCCGCCAGCGACGGAAGTACCACCAGACCGTCCCCCATGGCGGGAAATCACGCGGCAGCAAGCGCCACTGGCAACCGGTGCGCAGCAGATAAAAGATCGCGTCGACAACGGCACGCAGGCTCGTACGGCGGGGCCTACCGCCCGGCCGTGATGAAGGAAGGTGTGGCGCGATCAGCGCCCACTGGGCATCGGTCAAATCGGTCAGATAGGCGTGCGGCACCATGATCTCCCTCGTCGTTCTCGACAGGAACATGGGCCTCGACGCCACGGCGGCGACTTCTCACACACCCTCTAAGACCATCCTGACCGATCCCCGCATGATTGTGAACCTCACCAGTACGCACGACGGCCGCCGTGGCGCTGCAGGCTCCTGGCTCTGCTGTCCGCGGTTGCGACATGGCACGTCAGTGACCCTCCTCCGGCGGGATAGACGACCTTGCCGCCGGGGGCGCTTCGAGCGGCCGGCGTTGAAGTGGCGGGAGCCTCTCGTCCCTCCCCCATCAGATGAACGACGTCGTGTCCTGCACTGAGCAGGTGATCGACGACGATCCGGCGGTGGCACCGCCACCAGACGGCCTCGGCGCACATGATCGCCACCGGCCGTGCCGCGCCGAGTGCCACCAGTTCGATGAGCCCCTCGGCGAAGTCCTCGGTCAGCGCGTAGTTCCGAAAGCTGCGGTTGCGCCAGGCGCCGTTCACCTCGTCGGACACTCCGGCTGGCGTCCGCGGCGACCGCCGAGGACCGGCAGGTGCCGGTATCCGATCTGGTGCTCGGACAGCCGCACCGCTAACACGTCCGCGTTGTAGGCCGAATTGCTGCGCGATCCGGGCAGCTTGCGCACATCGGCGACGTCGCCCACGCCCGCCTCGCGCAGGATGCTCAAGAACACCTCGAACGGCCGGTTGGAATGGCCGATGGAGTAGAAGCGGGCCATCGTCATCGACCTCCTCAAGCGGGCCGGGTCAGGATGTAGGCTGCCGCGGCGTTCATCGCGATCGTTTGCAGGACGAGCATCGTTGCGGGCACCGCCGCCATCCAGCTTGCGACAAGCGTCAGCGCCATCAGCGTGCAGGCCGCGACCTTGTGGCGCCTGGCGATGGCGCCGCGCGCCTCCCAGTCGCGGATCGCGGGACCGAAGGTGCGGTGCGCCTCCAACCGGGCACGCAACGCCGGAGAGCCGCGGCCGAACGCGAGCGCGGCAAGGATCACGAACGGCGTCGTGGGCAGGAGCGGCAGCAGCACGCCCAAGGCGCCGAGGCCGAGCGCCGCGAAGCCCATTGTGACCCACGCGAGCCGCATCGTCATTGCTCGCGCATCAGACGTAGGCCCGTCTCGGTGACGATCGCGTCGATCGGCACGTCGTGTGGCTGCGGGTAGATGGAAGGCAGGCGCGCCGCTTCGAGCCCGACGCCGACGACGAAGGGCCGTGGCGAAAGCGCCGCCAACGTGCGGTCGAAATAGCCGCCACCGTAGCCGAGGCGGTAGCCCTCCCCGTCCCATCCGACGAGCGGCGCAAGAGCGATCTCGGGCACGACGCTCTCCGCTCCGGGCGCCGGCACCGGGATGTTCCAGTCGCCTCGGACCATCCGCGCGCGCGGCTGCCAGCGTCGGAAGACGAGCGGCGCGGCGCGGGTCTCGACGACCGGCAGTGCGGTGATGGTGCCCGCCTCGCTGAGCCGCCCGAGCCAGCCGCGCAGATCCGGCTCGGACTTGATCGGCCAGTAGCCCGAGACGACGACGCCGGTCAAAAGGCCGACGCGGTCGGCGATGAGTCGGTCGAGTGCACGCGCGAGGTCTGCGCCGACATCTTTGCGCTTCGCCACCGGCATGGCTGCCCGCTCGGCCAGCAGACGCTTGCGTTCGGCCTTACGCCAGCGTGCAACATCCGCCGCCTGCTGCGGGTCGACGGCGGCGGGGTCGAAATACGCCGGTTCGATCTCGTGCGCGAGGCAGGGCGGCGAGGCGTAGCTCCCGCTGTTCCGGGCGTCGCTCACCGGTCAATCCGTTTGACGAGGCAATCGCGCAGAATTACCGTCAGGTTGTGCTCGCGGTGCTTGGCGGCAAAGAGCAGGGTCACCGGCCCCTTGCGGCACCAGCCGAGACAACGCTCGACCGCCGCGCCGTTCGTGTCGAGCTCTTCGCGGTAGCGCTTGCGGAACCCATCCCACGTTTCGGCGTCGTGATCGAACCACTTGCGCAACTCGCTCGCCGGCGCGATCTCTCGGATCCAGTCGTCGTGTTCGAGGTCTTCCTTGGGGATGCCCCGCGGCCAGACCCGGTCGACCAGAAGCCGCGCGCGCCCCGCGCCGGCCTCATCGTAGGCGCGGGCGATGTCGATGTCCGGACGGCTCATCCGTCGTCCTCCATCATCAGGTCCACCGCATTGACCGAATGCGCGCGGTCGGCAAGTGCAGGTCGGACATGAGCGCTCTCCGCGACGTCATTCTTTCCAATAGTCGTTGGCTGCGGCGATGGTGGCGAAGTAGGCGGCGACCACACCCGAAACCCCGATCAGGCTGTCCGCATCATGCGAATAGGCTGGCCGCAGCTGCATCAGCGTCTCCACGTCGGGCTGCGTCGTCTTGACCGCGCGCCGCGCCATCGAGACGGCGAGGTCGAAGCCCGCCTGCGGCGTCTCGGTCACGAGGCTGGGCAGCCATGTCTCGTCTTCCTGCGCCAGTGCCGGCGCGGCGACGATAAGGGCGCCGGCTACGACGGCTCCGAGGATCTGGCGTGTCATGGTGTGCTCCTTTCCGGGCTGGGGTCGGTCAAATCGCGGACGGTTCGCAGGTTGGAACACCGCGACCAGCGCGGGCGTCCGCGACGGCGTAATGCAACGATTGCGCGATCCGCTCCGCCCGCTCGATGACGTGCGCGGCGCCGTCGGGCGGACAGGTCTCGCGCGCCGTCTCGCCGAAGAGCGCCAGCCACCTTTCGAAGTGCGTCCAGTCGACCGGCAGCCCGGCATGGGCGGGCACCGGCCGACCGTGATAGCGTCCGGTCATCAACGCGACGGACGACCAGAAGGCGGTCATCCGTTCCAGATGCGGCTCCCAGTCGGTGATCCGCGCGGCAAAGATCGGACCGAGGACAGAATCGCGCCGGACGCGAGCGTAGAACCGGTGGACCAGCGTCCGCAGCATGTCGTCCGAGAGGCCGGTCTCGGCCATCAGCGTGGCGGTCACTTCGGGTCGGGCCGAGATGACGGACGGGGCGGTGAGTGTCTGCATTTGGGACCTTGGCAACGATGGACGCTCGCGATCATGCCTACGCCTGATAATCGGCATCGTAAATACCTCTTCGGTGCGACGTCACCGGCTACTGGCCCCAGTCAGCGCGGCGGCGCGCGCGGGTTCGCCCATCCGATGCCGGCGCCCGGTTGGCCGCTGCCGCCAGGCGCGAACAGCGACGACACCGCCAGCGTGGCTCCCGCCACGAAAAGCCAGTAGCTGAGGTTGTTCAGCCTGGGAAAGGCCATGTCGGGCGCGCCGATCATCAGCGGCATCAGGTAGTTGCGGAATCCGCCGAAGAGCGCCGGGATGACGACGAAGAACATCATCAGGATCCCGTGGTAGGTGACCAGGACGTTGTAGAGGTGCCCGTTCGGCGCGCACTCGCCCCCGGGCCAGAACCGCATCCCCTCCAGGCACATGTACTGCACCCCCGGCTGGGACAGTTCGAGTTGCATGTAGACCGACATCAGGACGGCGATCAGACCGAACGCGGCGGAGGTGAAGATGTAGAGAAGACCGATGTCCTTGTGGTTCGTGGACATGATCCAGCGACTAAAGAAGCCTCTCGGATCGTCCTCGTGCTCTAGCGCAGCGTCGGCCATAGGGACACCTCTGATCGCTCACCAGCCCACGAGGGGACGCGGCGGGAGAGGGGAATCGGTATTTGCAATTCCTATTTTGAGCGGTCATACTGAAGACTGTCAATGCTCACCTCGGGAACGCGCATGCGGCTGGCGACCTTCACGGACTACGGATTGCGGATCTTGATGCGGCTGGCGGACGAGCCGAACGCCTCGCTGTCCAGCCGCGACATCGCCGACGAGTTTCGCATCTCGCGGCATCACTTGGCCAAGGTCGTGCAGGATCTGGCGCGCGGCGGCTACGTCACGACGCAGCGCGGCGCCGGCGGCGGCATCCGGCTTGCCCGAGACGCAGACGAGATCTCGCTCGGGGAGGTCGTGCGACATCTGGAGCAGCGCTTCGCCATCGTCGAATGCTTTCGCGCCGACGGCGGCGCTTGCGTGCTGAAGCCGCGCTGTCGCCTCAAGCCTCGGCTCGCCGCTGCGCGCGAGGCGTTCCTGAAGGAGCTGAGCCGAAGCACTGTCGCCGATTGCGCGTGGCCGGGGGATCTGCCGGAGGGGACGCCCTCGGCCGCCTGAGCGCTAAGATCAACATGGAGGACAGGACATGGCAGGTATCGAGATCGGCGAGAACCTCGTTCAGATCGACGCGGCGACGGTCGCCGAGGGGCTCAAGATCGACGAGCCCGCCTTGCGCGCGGGGATGCGCGACGGCACGATCACCAGTCGCCTTGAACGCGGCGCCGAGGACGACGCCGGCCGCCTGCGCCTGACTTTCTTTTCGCAGAACCGACGCCTCCGCATCGTCATTGACGCGACCGGTGCCGTGCTGACCTGCAGCGCGATCAGTTTCGGCGACCTGCCGTTGCCGGCGTCAGCGAGGAAGGTCGGCTGACGCTCCTCGCAAGAGCTCCAGAGCGGGTTTCCCTTCATGTCCGAGGAAGATGGTCGTAGCGGCGCATGAACACGCGCCTGCCGAGCGGGAACGTGGATTTCGTCTGGCGCGTGACCGATCTCAAGCCGTCTTCGGACAACGCTTGGCCCGTCAAACACAACGCTTGCCATGTGCCCTTCGCAGGGTCGGGCACTTGCTGCCTCGCGCTCAGGCCGATTGTGGAGTGGCGCAGACGGGGTTGCTTGGCGTCCTTGAGTGGCGACAAGGAATGCGCGGGCATCGTGTTCTTCGCCTGCCGTGGGCCTCACGGGCGTCGCGATGGTCGCATTGCCTCGCCAGAATTGTTGCCAAAGGTAGGGCCGTTGCCTCGTTAGGAATGTTCCCGGGGTATTCCGGGAGCAGGAGGTGCGCTGGTGAGGCGGGTGAGCATGACGACGCGAGATGAGCTTCTGGGCGCACTGGCGACGCGGTACCGTCGGGCGAGCCGGGTGGGCAAGGGGCGGATCGTGACGGAGTTCGTGTCGGTGACGGGCTATCATCGCAAGCACGCCGGGCGGCTTCTCCGCGGCGTGGACAAGGTCGACCGATCGAAGCCTCGGCCCGACCGACGGCTCTACGACGACGCCGTTCGCGAGGCGCTGATCGTGCTGTGGGAAGCCTCGGACAGGATCTGCGGCAAACGATTGAAGCCACTCATCCCGATGCTGGTCGCCGCGATGGAGCACCATGGGCATCTGGCCCTCGATCCCCGAGTGCGGGATCGGTTGGAAGCGATCAGCGCCGCCACGATCGACCGGATACTTGGTCCGGTGCGCAGGCAGGCGGGCGGTCGCGGTCGTCGCCGCACGGCGCCATCGTCGGCGATCCGTCGCGCTGTGCCGATCCGGACCAATGCCGACTGGGACGATCCGCCGCCCGGGTTCTTCGAGGCTGATCTCGTCTCCCATAGCGGTCCGCTGACGAGCGGGAGCTTCGCGCAGACGCTGGTGCTCACCGACATCGCGAGCGGCTGGACGGAGTGCGCGCCGCTTCTGTTCCGCGAACAGCAACTGCTGAGCGAAGTGCTGACGGTGCTGCGTAGCGTGACGCCCCTGCCGATCCTCGGGTTCGACACCGACAATGACACCGTGTTCATCAACGAGACGGTGAAGTCCTGGTGCGAGACATCAGGCGTGGCGTTCACGCGCTCACGCCCCTACCGCAAGAACGATCAGGCGCATATCGAGCAAAAGAACGGCTCTGTCGTGCGCCGCATGGTCGGCTATCGTCGCTTCGAAGGCCTGGTGGCGACAGAGGCCCTGGCGCGTCTCTACAGGCCGATGCGCCTGTTCGTGAACTTCTTCCAGCCGTCGTTCAAGCTCGCGGAGAAGAAGCGAGAAGGCGCGCTGATCCGCAAGCGGTATCATGCGCCGCTGACGCCGCATCAGCGTCTGGTTGCGGACACGCGCGTCCCACAGGAGCTGAAGGACGCCTTAGACGCACAGCATGCGGCGCTCGATCCCGTGAGCCTGCTGAGGGACATCCGCGCGGCTCAGCGAGCACTGATCGAGATCGCCGACACCGCGGCCGCCACGACGAGCGACGCACCGCCGCTCGAGGCATTCCTCGAGGGTCTCAAGGTCGCCTGGCGCACCACAGGCGAAGTGCGCCCGACGGCGGAGCCGAAGACCTCAAAGCCGCGCTACCGCACCGTTCCCGATCCTCTGGAAGCCGTGACAGACACGCTCAAGGAATGGTTCGACGCGGATCCGGCCGTGACCGGACGGCAGCTCCTGGATCGTCTCCAGGTCGCTCACCCCGGCTCCTATCCGGACAGCCTGATCCGGACCGTCCAGCGACGGCTGAAGGCATGGCGCCGGGACAGCGCCAGAGCGCTGGTCATGAGCGCAAGCGACACGGGCGACGCTGCCGGGGGGCTTTCCGACGAGGCGCTGCGCTGGCTGAGGGCTCCGCGCCCCGCCGGAAAGCCTTCTGCGCCAACGGACGCGCCCACCGAGAGCGTTGTGATTGCGGATGCAATCGAGCGGTTGCTCGGCAACAAATCCGACGAGGCGGCAAGAACCTCTCTCGGTAACATCCTCGGGTGAGATGCCGTAA
Source organism: uncultured Alphaproteobacteria bacterium (assembly GCA_963749675.1). GTDB lineage: Bacteria > Pseudomonadota > Alphaproteobacteria > Rhodobacterales > Rhodobacteraceae > Roseitranquillus. Next base: position 43,388 of record CAVVNT010000012.1, on the reverse strand, counting down.
TGGGGCTGGCGCCCAGGAGCCTTGAGCCTGCTCTCGGCGGTTGGTGTCGTCGCCCCGGCGCGAGTGGGCGCCGCGGGGGTCGCGCGGTCTGGCGCGCCCCTCTCCCTGGCAAAGACGAAAGGGCGACGACATGGAGCATTTCATCGGGATCGATGTCTCTCTTGCAAGCGCGGCGGTGTGCGTCCTCGATGCGCGTGGCGGAGTGGTGAAGGAGGCGAAGCTGCCGAGCGAACCGGAGGCGCTCGCGGCGTTCGTTCTCGGCCTGCCGTTCGAGGTGACGGCGGTTGGGCTCGAGGCCGGGCCGCTGTCGCAGTGGCTGCACAAGGCGCTCACGGAGGCGGGCGCCACGGTCGTGCTGATGGAGACGCGCCAGGTCAAGGCGGCGCTCAAGGCGATGCCCGTCAAGACGGACCGGCGCGATGCGGAGGGGATCGCGCGCCTGCTGCAGATGGGCTGGTACCGGCCAGTGCACTGCAAGTCGGTCTCGGCGCAGGAGATGCGCGCGCTGCTGACGGCGCGCCGGTCCATCCAGAAGGCGGCGATCGACGTCGAGCTGTCGCTGCGCGGTGTGCTGCGAAACTTCGGCCTCAAGCTCGGCAAGATCAGCAAGGGCGGCTACGCGGCGCGCGTGCGCGAGCTGGCGGCGGGGAACGCCATGCTGGAGACGATGGCGGAGGCGATGCTCCGCGCCCGGGCGGCGTTGCGCGCGGAGCTCGCCGGTCTCGATCGGCGCCTCCGGGATCTGGCGAAGCAGGACGCCGCGTGCCGGATCATGATGACGATGCCGGGGGTCGGGCCGCAGGTGGCGCTCACGGTGAAGTCGGCGATCGATGCGCCGGAGCGGTTCCGGTCATCGAAGGACGTCGGGCCCTGGGTCGGCCTGACGCCAGGCCGCCACCAGTCCGGGGAGATCGACGTGGTCGGATCGATCACCCGCGCCGGCGACGCCGGTCTGCGCTCTGCGCTCTACCAGGCGGCGACGGTGATGATGCATCACGCCAGGCCGTGCTGGCTGAAGGCGTGGGGCCTGCAGGTCGCTCGACGGCGCGGGATGAAGCGGGCGGTGGTCGCCCTGGCGCGCCGGATCGGCGTGATCCTGCACCGGATGTGGGTGGACCTACCGTCCACGGAACCGGCAGCAGGCCACCTCACGCGAGACCTAGCAGCAGCCGCGTGCCGCTCGTCGCAGTCGCCATGCCGGAGGCCAACGATCAAACTCTCGGGGCCGCGATGGAGGCGCAGCAAGCCTGGTGAGGCGTTAAGGCTCTGTTAGTCTCGACCGCACAGGCTAGAAGCGCCCATTAGATAAATACCGACGTATGAAGCCACTCCATGCGTCCCGAATGGCCCACAAGGTGAAGGTACCGCCACAAAGTTCCCTTCGCGGATCATCTGCTGCGGAAGTCGCACGGCTCCGGACGGAGATTGCACATCTGAGCGTCGCGCTCGCCGAGGCGAAGGCTCACATCCACAGCCTGATCGAGCTCAACCCGCAGATCGTGTTTATCACGGATGCAGAAGGACAGCTCTGCGAGATCGCCGAGACGTGGTTGCACTGGGCAGGATTTCAGCCTCGAGGAAGCGTTGGGCCTCGGCTGGATGACGGCGCTGCATCCTGACGATGTAGAGCCAACTCTGAACGCCTGGCAGAGATGCCTGCGCACCGGAAAGCACCTGGACATCGAGTACCGGCTTCGCATGGCGGCTGGACCGTACGTGTGGTTTCGCGCGCGGGCGGTCCCACGGCGAAGCCCGGACGGGAACATCATTCGCTGGTACGGGGCTGCGGAGGACATCCACGCGCGAAAATCGGTCGATACCGCACTTCGTGCGAGCGAGGCGTTCTCGCGCAGCATCCTCACGAGCAGCCGCGACGCCATCATGGTGATCGATCGCGAGGGGCGTCTCGACTTCATCAACGGAGGCGGCCAAACCTCGTTTGGCATAGCGATCTTGGGCGACGTCAAGCACGAGCCGTGGCTGGATCTTCTGGTCCGAGGAGACGCAGGCTGCGGCCGCCGCGGCGCTCGCAGGGGCGAACGGCGGCCGGCCCACGCGTTTTGCATCCTACCGCGATCATCCCGACGGCAGAAGGACATGGTGGGACGTCTCCATGTCGAGGTTCGAATCGCGGGGCGAGGGTCCTCCGAGGGTTCTTGCGATCGCCCGCGACGTCACCGAGGCGAAGCTTGCGGAGGAGGCGCTGGAACGGGCAGCGTTCACCGATCCGCTGACGCAGCTCGCCAACCGCGTTGTCTTTCGGGAGACGGTCGCCGCGGCTCTCGCGCGCGGAGAAAGCGCCGTGGTGCTCTTCATCGACCTTGACCAGTTCAAGGCTGTTAACGATCTGCTCGGTCATCTCAGCGGCGACGAACTTTTGAGGCAAGGTGCGGTTCGGATGCTGGAATGCGTGCGCGCCGATGACATCGTGGCACGACTCGGCGGCGACGAGTTCGCAGTTTTTCTTCGCGAGGTCACTGTCGAGGTTGGCCGGCTGATGTCGGCGCGAATAATTGAAAGGCTCGGGACGCCGTTTTCACTCGACGGCCGCCTCGTGACGATCAGCGCGTCGGTCGGCATCACGCGGCTTGCGGGCGGGTCCGTGGATGAAGTTCTGAAGCGGGCCGACATCGCGCTCTATTCCGCGAAGAGGGTGCACTCCGGCACCTACCAGGTCTTTGAGCATGAGATGGGGCGGGCCGTGGAAGTGCGGCAGTCGCTACTCCTGGATCTTCGCGGCGCATTGTCGCGGGGCGAGTTGAGCCTCGAGTATCAAGGCCTTGTTCAATTCGGATCAGAGAGGTTCAGCACCTTCGAGGCCCTGCTCAGATGGCACCACCCAGTCCACGGCCGCATTTCGCCGGAAGTCTTCGTGCCACTTCTGGAGGAGTCGGGTGCCATAAATTCCGTCGGCGCATGGGTTCTCGATGAAGCCTGCCGCCAGGCCGCTGCCTGGCCCGGACACGCAAATGTCGCCGTAAATCTCTCTACCGTTCAGCTCCGGGCAGGCGACCTTGCCGAACAGGTGTCCCACTGCATTGCCCGATACGGGCTAAAGCCGCACCGCCTTCAACTCGAGATGACAGAATCCGTGCTTCTTGAGAACAGCGATGAAAATCTGGGGACGCTCGAGAAGCTTCGCGAACTGGGCGTCGCTGTCGTGCTCGACGACTTCGGCACCGGTTACTCATCGCTGAGTTACCTGCGCCGCTTCAGATTCGACAAGATCAAGATCGACCGCAGCTTCATCGCGGACGTCCCGGCCGACGCCTCCGCGGCAGCGATCGTCGCTGCGGTCGTCGGCCTCGCGACCCGGCTCGGCATCCCCACGACTGCCGAGGGGGTCGAAACCCAGCAGCAGCATCACCACCTTGTTCAGCTGGGCTGCCGAGAATTTCAGGGTTATCTCTTCTCAAGACCCGTGACGGCCGACCGGCTGGTCTTCGGGTTGAGCTAGCACTGCGGGCCCTGCGCAGCCGCTGCACCTCGCCAGGTCACCGGGGCGACGCTGCTGATCGCCAAGCGCGACAGGCTGTCGCGGAACGCCGCATTCCTTCTGACGTTGCGGAACAGCGGTGTGCGGTTCGTCGCCGCCGACATCCCGGAGGCGAATGATCTCACTGTGGGCATCATGGCGCTCGTCGGCGAGCAGGAGCGGGAGGCAATCTCCCGGCGCATCACGGAGGCGCTGGCGGCCGCCATGGCGCGCGGGGTACAGCTGGGCAATCCCAACGGCGCCGCGGCCCTGAGGTGGGCTGGACGGGGCTTTGCGCCGCTCAGGGAGGCCATCGCGAGGAACCGCCGACCGCCGCCTCACGCTCCTTGAGCGTCATACCTTGGCGCGGGCACACGAAGCCTCAGTCTTCACGGGAGATTAACCTTGCGCCCGCAAAGTCTCCACCGTCACCCCCGGGCTGGAGGGATCATCGGTGCTCCGTCTCATTGCCGTTCTGACGGCAGTGCTGGCTACGTCTGCGCGAGCGGATGAGGTGTGTGATGCGCGCGCCGAACTCGCCGGGCGGATAATGCAGGTAAGGCAGTCTGGGGCGCCGCAGGCGGCGCTTGAACAGGTGATGAGGCAGGCGAGCGACACGCTCCTCGCCGCCGACCTCGTGGTCCGCGCCTATGCCCAGACAATCGGCGACGACACCGACGCGCGCGAGGCGGCGACTTACCATTTCGCCGCCGACGTCTATGAGGAATGCCGCCGGGGCGCCGCGCTCGCCCACCACGCTGCCGTTTGAGCCGCGCGCTTCGTGCCGCCCTCGATGCGCCGGCGAAGCGACGGCTCGTTGATTGACGCTGCCGCCCCTGTGGCCTTGCCGGCGCCAATGGCCGGAAGGCCGAGATTGCGTTGAAAAAATCCTAGATCGGCCATCGGAGGCGCAAGGCCGAGGAAATTGTTCCTCGAAAGAGCCAATCTGTTATCTGGGCGGCGATAAGTATACTGCTTTAGGAGAACGATGTTCTGCATTCGAACCGTGCTGAGGCGCACCCGGAGTTTTTCAACACAATCCCGACCATCCTGCCGTTCGCTGCGAGTGCAGCCTCGACCATGCTGCCGTTGCGGCATCCCGTGCGATGGGCGGTGGGACTAAGCCGCTCTCGCGGCATTGGCGCCTGTGGCTGACGGTGGATTCTACCCCGACCTCCGCGCTTCTCTGACCGGGCTTCTCGGACTGACGATTGGGACCTTCTCAATCGTCAGACAGGAGGTTCCCATGAAAGAGGAAAGGACCACGCCGCTGCGCGAGCGGATGATCGAGGACATGCGCATTCGTGGCATGGCCGAGAAGACGCAGCAGGCTCATATCCAGGGGGTCAGGGATTTCGCCGCGTTCCTCGGGCGCGCCCCGGACACGGCGACACCGGAGGAGCTGCGGGCCTATCAGCTTCACATGACGGACACCGGCGTGTCGGCGCCGACGTTCAACGTGCGCATCATCTCGCTGCGGTTCTTCTTCGGCGTGACCTGCGGGCGCGAGGAGATGAAGCGGTACATGCAGTTCCGCCGGCACCCGCGGAAGCTGCCGGTCGTCCTGAGCGTCGAGGAGGTTGCCGACCTGCTGGCGGCGGTTCCCGGCCCGGGCCTGACGTACCGTGCAGCGCTCGGCATCAGCTATGGGGCGGGGCTGCGCGCCTCCAAGGTCTGCAACCTGAAGGTCACGGACATCGACAGCGACCGCATGCTGATCCACGTCGACAACGGCAAGGGCGGCAGGCATCGCAAGGCGATGCTCTCGCCCCGCCTTCTGGACCTCTTGCGCGATTACTGGAGCGACCCCCGACCAGAGGGCTGGCTTTTTCCGGGCAAGCCCAAGATCAACCCGTTGTCGCCGCGCCAGCGGCATTGTCATTTGTGGACGGCTCCGGTTTTGCAAGGGTTTTTTGCGAGCGGTGCTGATCGAGGCAGGTTGCGGTCATTTGTCCGGCCTTCATGTGCGGTTCGACTGACCGCTGGCCTTGATGAAGTCCGCGTACCGAGTCCCGATCAGGTTGACGGGCTGAAAGCCCTGACAATGCCCCGGGGTGTCTCTGCAGCGGTCGGGTCGATCATCATCACTCACATCGTCCTTGCATTCGGGCGCCTCGAAAAATGGTCCCGACCGTGGCGCTGCGGTATGTCTGTCGGGATGATGCGACACTGAGGGTGTGACGATGGCGCAGATGGGGTTCTTCGATCTTACAGACCGTTACGCGAGCCTGGACGCGAAGAAGGACCCGCTGGTCGAGATCGACGCCGTTGTGCCGTGGGAGGAGTTTCGCCCGACCCTTGAGCGGGTCTGGCGCAAGCCAGCTGCGGCGCGCAAGTCCCGGGCGGGGCGCAAGCCGATGGACGCGGTGCTGATGTTCAAGACGCTGGTGCTGAGCGCGCTCTACAACCTGTCCGACGACCAGATCGAGTATCAGGTCCGCGACCGGCTGTCGTTCATGCGATTCCTCGGCCTCGGCCTCGAAGACCGGGTGCCGGACGCCAAGACGGTATGGCTCTATCGCGAGGCACTGGCGCAGGCGGGCAAGGTGGAGGAGCTGTTCAGCCAGTTCGACGGCTATCTGGCGCGGCAGGGCTACATCGCGCGCGGCGGTCAAATCCTGGATGCGTCCATCGTGCCGGTGCCGCGCAACCACAACACGCGGGACGAGAACGCGGCAATCAAGAACGGCGAGGTGCCCGAGGACTGGGCGGACAAGCCCGCGAAGCGCGCGCAAAAGGACCTGGACGCGCGCTGGACGAAAAAGCACGGCAAGAACCATTACGGCTACAAGAATCACGTCAACGTGGATCGTAGGCACAAGCTGGTGCGGCGCTATCACGTCAGCGATGCCGCGCGGCATGACAGCCAGGCGGTGGATCATCTGCTGATGCAGGGTAACACCGGCTCCGGCGTGTGGGCGGATGCGGCCTATCGGTCCGAGGAGATGGAGGCAAAGCTGCGCGCCCGGAGGCTGAAAAGCCACATCCACCGCAAGGGCAAGCGGGGCAAGCCGCTGACCGAACAGGCCAAGGGCAGCAACCGGACCAGATCCGGCATCCGGGTCCGCGTCGAGCACGTCTTCGGCGCGCAGGCCAACGATATGGGCGGGACCTTGGTCCGGACCATCGGCTTGGTTCGAGCGACGGCCAAGATCGGGATGAAGAACCTCGCCTACAACATGCGCCGCCTCGGCCAGCTGCGCCGTCTCAACCCGTGCCCGGCGTGAGCATCACGCGAACAAAAAAGATCAGGCCGCGAGGCAGAAAAATCCGAGCGTGAAGGCCGCAGCGCCACGCCCATCCGGACGCAGCAAAGCGACAGCCGACGCTCGTCCTCCTGCTTCAGACCACGCGCGCCGCCGAGGGGGCACGAGAACGGTAGAAAATCGAGGTGCCCATTCGTAGCGACGCCTTTCGGTCGTCGCGCGTACCGGTTTCACTCACACGGCTGGTGCCGCCTTGTAGTTTTCTTCTCTTGCAAGTAGTCGCCACTGAACATCACGCCGCGGCGCCGGTCGTGGCGTAGTTTGGCCGGGCCTGTTCGATGTTGTTGGCGATTGCTGCCATCAGCGCGGCGAGGATCACGGCCACAAGAGCCCTCAGATGGGCCAGGATCATGCGGATGTTGTGCCCGCAGCCGCAGAGGACAGCGTGGAGTGCGTCGCCGAGCGTGCCCTTGAGGGCGCAGCGGGCGAGGCGGCCGTCGGTCTTCATGTGGCCGACCGCCGGTTCGATTGCACTGCGGCGGCGCAGGTCGTGCCGGAGCGCCGGCGTCATGCCGCGGCGCTGGCCGGAGATGAAGACCTCGGTCGTCTCAACGCCATGCCCCCTATAGCCGCGGTCGACGAAGGCTCTCTTCGGTGATGTGTCCGTCAGGATCTCCACCTGCTCGAGCGCTTCTCGCAAGGTATGGCCATCGTACGGGTTGCCGGTCATCGCGCGCATGCCGACGACGAAGCCCTCCTTGTGCGTGGTCGCCACCGAGACCTTGGAGCCGAACTCGTAACGGACGCGCGCCTTGCCCTTGGAGATGCAGTCCACCTCAGGCTCGTGCAGCGCATAGAGCTTCCGCTTGTCCTTCGGCTTCTGCCGCAGGAGGCGCTCAACGAGGGCGATCTCGCCCTCGATCCGCTCCCGCAGGGCGGTGTCGGTCACGGCGTGCAGCTGCCGCTGGATGTCGCGCAGGACCCGGCCGGTGTAGCCTTTCAGCCGCCGCAGCCCCTTGCGCATCCGCTTGAACTGGCGGGCGTGGGCATAGCGACCGACCTGTCCGGCCAGACGCGGCGCCAGCCGCGCGTAGCTTTGGCGAAGCGACAGGCCCGCCTCCTGGGCAAGCGCCACCAGGCGCCGACGCGCTTTCTCGTAGAGCCGTGTATCGGTTGGATGCGCGATCGCCTTCTCCATCACCGTCGTGTCCACGATCACCGTCTCCGCGCTCCGCTCGGAAATCACTCCGGCCTCGCGCCCGGCCTCGATCGTCTTGGTCAGGAGCCACTCGGCACCTTCCTCCCCGATCCGGTTCCGCCACCGCGTCAGCGACGAAGGATCGACAGGAGGACGGTGCTGAAAGAACGTCTCGCCACAGAGGTGCTGGTAGTACGGGTTCTCCACCCACCGGGCCACGACCGCCTCGTCCGACAGCCGGTAGGCGTGCTGGAGGTAGAGCAGCCCCGCCACCAGCCGGGAGAGGTCGCCGGGCGCCCCGTGTGCGACGGGAAGAACCCCGCCCATTCCTCCTCGAAGAACTCCCAGTCGATCAGCCCGGCAAGCTTCACCAGTTCGTGGCGCAGGTCGATCATGTCCGCCAAGCGCGGGCGCAACAGGTCGTCCTGCTCAGGGGCACGGGATTTGGGCTTCATGCGTCGATCCGAAATTGCAGGGTTCTCGCCCCAAACCTACCAAACCCTGCGGTTCGAAAATATCAAAAACGTCACGTCATCAAATAAAATCAATGCGTTGGACGTTGATCAGGGCGAACCAATTCACACACTGCCTTTCTGCGGCGCAAGCTCGGGCGCACGCACGAAAGCGGGTGCCGCCCGACAACTCACGAGAGCGAGAGAGCCGCCACGGCTGCCCTTCATGACCCTTGAGGCGCATCTGTCAGCTGGTGCCGGGGCACCGTCGCGCGGCGGCGAGGCCGCCCGCCCTCGCCGCTATTCCAGTATCGCCTTCACCTCTTCTGCGACGGCATTGCCAAGTGCCTCGTTGCCTTCCACGAGTAGGTGGATGCCGTCCGCGCCGACATGGCCGACGTCGACAACGCTGGCTGCGTCATAGAAATGGACGCCCGCTGTTTTGGCGATGCCCGAGTAGATCGACGGCAGCTGTTCGATCTTCTCGGCTCCGCCTGCGAAGGCCTCCGCCGCGCCAGGATCGATCTCCTCTCCGAGCGGCGGGGGGCTGACGACCAGGATCTCTGGCGGCTCGTACTCGTACCACCCGAGGCCGGAGCCTTCTTGCACGATGTTGATCAGCTCGCCCATGCCCAGACCGATCTCGAGCGGCGTGCGGTTCAGGTAACTCTTGGTATCGTTCGTGCCCAGCATGATGATCACGAGATCAAGCGGCTCGTGGCTCATCACGGCGGAGTCGAGATAGTCGGCGCCGTTCATCAGCCCGGGCGCCGTTGGATCGTCGACGTTCGTCGTGCGACCGCTCAGGCCCTCGGTGATGACGTCGTAGCCGTCGCCAAGAGAGGCAGCCATGATCGCCGGCCACCTGTCTTCCTCCGCGTGGCGGCTGGTCGGTACGATCGGGTCCTTTGGCAACCACCCCCATGTGATGCTGTCGCCAAAGACGAGAACACTGTGCGGGGCGTTTTCCTCTTGCCCCAGAGCGCCCGTCGCAAGTGGTGGAAGTACGGCGCAGCCGATCGCTGCAGCTCGCAAGGCCCAAAGAAGCTTCATCAATTCCTCCCATTCATCCGCGCTCGGAGAGTATGCCGTGGCGCCGCTTGCCGCAAACGCTTACCGATGCCGCCTACGACATGCCGGTCGGCGTCGTCGTCCACAACGAGAGCACCGTGGCCGGCCACGGGCCCGGTCTCGTCAGCCTGCTTTCGGGGTCGTCGGACCGCGTCACGCTCGTTCGCGACCCGAATGCCAACATCGCCGGCTATCTCGGCATCCGCACGCCGGTCCCGGCCCGGGCACGACGCCCGTTCGCGGGAGCGACGCCGCGCCCTGCCGCCCCCCGACACCGAAGGAGCCCGCGCCATGTCCTGCTTGAGGAGGAACTGGACGCTGCCGTTCGCCGCTCGGCCGGTGGCGGTTGCGGATGCGCTCGCTGCCGGGCCGCCGAGGACGACGAGGCCGCCCGCCCACGAACGTCCCTGCGCCGGCGCGCAGCTGCCGCAATGGCGTGGCTGGACGCCGCCGGTGCGCCTCAGAGAGATCAACGTCGCCCGCCTCGCGCCGCGCCGGGGCCAGCCCGTGCCGGCCCATCTGCGCCCCTTCCTCACGCGCGGCTCGCAAGTCTACCGGATCACCCGCGCGGGACTTGACCGCGACCTCCCGCTCACCATCGGCAGCACCAAGAGCCAGTCGATCGTGGAGCGGGTCAACCAGCACAAGCGCCAGAAGCGCGGCGACCCCGCTGGTGCGGCAGCGGATCCAGAACCTCCCCGACGCGCGCATCCTCGTGCAGGCGGCACGCTTCGCCGGCGAGATGTTCCCACGCCGCGCCCGCACCTACGAGGGCTGGCTGCAGGACCGCGAGCGCCCGCGGATCTTGAAGATCATCCGGCCGCCACCGGCCCGCCGCATGTGCGGCAGCGCCGCCTTGGCGGCCAGGAACGTGCCGCGGAGGTTCACTGCCATGACGCGGTCCCATTCCTCGGCGCTGGTCTTCTCGATCAGCGTCCAGGGATAGATCCCGGCGTTCTGCACCAGGATGTCCAGCCCGCCGTGCGCCTCGACCGCGGCGGCGACCGCCTGCTCCGCGCCGGCGGGGTCCGAGACGTCGGCCTCGACGAAGACGCCGTCCAGCCGACCCGCCGTCGCGCGCCCATCGTCGACCAGCGTGTCGGCGATCGCTACCCAGGCGCCTTCCTCGGCGAAGCGCTCCGCCACCGCCGCGCCGATGCCTCGCGCCGCGCCGGCGACCAGCGCCGACCGCCCCTCCAGCCGTCCCGTCACAGATATCTCCGCCGCAATCCGTTCTTCGCGGTATCGAGCAGCACGGCCGCCAGCACAAGCAGGCCCTGGATCATCATCGTGTAGTGCGGCGGCATTCCCATCACGTTGATCGCGGTCTGGATCGAAGACAGCAGCAGCACGCCCGCGAACACCCCCGACAGCCGGCCGTAGCCGCCACGCAGGCTGACGCCGCCGATCACAACCGCGGCGAAGGCCTGGAACAGCATGCCGATGCCGAGGTTCGCCGTCGCGCCCGCCGTGCGGGACGCCAGCAGCCAGCCGGCCAGCAGCCCCGACAGCACGAACGCCACGATCACGTTGCGCCCGACCGCGATGCCGGCGCGGCGGCTCGCGCCCGCGTTGCCGCCGATCATGTAGAGGTGCCGCCCGAACGGCGTCTTGGCCAGCACGAACGCCACCACGGCGTAGACGGCCACGAACATCCAGGCCAGCGCCGGAATGCCCAGGACCCGCTCGATCGCCACCACCCGCAGCGGGCCCGGCAAGCCGTAGACCGACCGCCCGACAGCGCCACGACCAGACCGCGGCCCCAGATGTACGAGGCGAGCGTGACGATGAAGGCGTTGATCTCCAGCCGGACGACCAGCAGCCCGTTGAGCGCGCCGATCAGCGCCCCGGCCCCCAGCGCCATCGCCAGCGACACCGGCACCGCCAGCCATTCCGGCGTCAGCGCCAGACCGCCCCCGGCCCCGCCGGTGCCGAAGGTCAGCGCCACCAGCATCGCGGCAAGCGCCATCACCAATTCCACCGACAGGTCCATGTGCCCCGCGATCAGCGTCAGCGACAGGCCGACCGCTATGATGCCCACGAAGGTCGACTGCTCGAGGATGTTGAGGAAGATCCCGATCTGGAAGAACTTCGGGATGAACAGCGCAAAGCAGGCAAGCGCGATCAGCAGGATCAGCCAGACCAGGTTGTCGAGCAGGAAGGTCAGCGCCCGCTTGTAGCGGCGGAGGGGCGGCAGCGACGCCGCCCGCCCCGCTTCGGCATCCGCGCTCATGCGGTGCCTGGCCTCACTCCACCGGCTCCACCGGCTCGGTCGGGGGCTGCAGGTTGCCCCAGAACCGCGGGTCGTCGACGTTCTCGGGCGTGATCGCGGCGCCGGGGATCTTGATGTTCGGACCCCATTCCTCGACCGTCAGCTCGGAGTCGAGGCCGGTGATGGTGTAGGGCCCCGGCTCCAGCTCCTCGCCGGCGACGATCTTGTCGGCGAACATGGCGAGCGCCGCGGCCTGCGCGTACATCGGCTGCTCGACCTCGACCTGCAGCCAGCCGTCGCGGATCATGTCGAGGCCCACCGGCGCGCCGTTCGACGACATCATCATGATCTCGCCCGGCTCCTTGCCCTGCGCCTCGAGCACCGCCGCGACGGCGACAGAGAGGTGCGCTGCGTGGTTGAAGATCAGGTCGATGTCCGGGTCGGTCAGCATCCGGTCCTGGGCGATGGAGCCCGCGTTCGACGCCTCCCACTGCAGCGCCGCCTGGGTGATGAGCTCGATGTCGGGATGCTCGGCCATGATCTCCTCGAAGCCCTGCTCGATCTCCAGCGTGTAGGGGTCGCCCGGATCGCCCAGGATCTGCAGCACCTTGCCCTCCGCCGCGCCGTTCTTTTCGGTCAGCAGGCGCACCGCCTCCTCGCCGGCGATATGGCCGATCTCGACGGTGCCCGCGACCGAGGTCAGGCCCGACGGGGTCGAGGTGATCTGCCGGTCGAAGATCATCACCCGGATCCCGGCCTCGCGCAGCTTCTCGATGCCCGGCGTGATCGCGTCGAAGTCGACCGCCGCCAGCACCACCGCCGCGGGGTCGAGGTTCAGCACGTCGTCGACCTGGTTGAGCTGCAGGTCGCTGCGGTTCTGCGCGTCGAGCGAGCGGACCGCGTAGCCGACATCGCCCATGAACTTCGTGATCGCGTCGACCGAGCCGGTCTGGAACTCGTCAAGCAGCGTCGGGACGAGGTAGTAGACCGTTCCCTTGTCCTGCGCCGCCGCACCCCCTGCGGCGATACCGGGCAGCCGCTACGGCGGGCCTCAGATGAGTTCGGTGGTTCGAGGCGGATTCCGCCTCAGGCCATCAGCCGCCGTCGGACCAGGAACAGGTTTCCGAGCCCGAACAGCGAGAACAGCTGCGCCTGGTTCTTCGCGAGGCCGCGGTAGCGGGTCTTTCGATGCCCGAACTGGCATTTTATCACCCGGAAGGGATGCTCGACCCTGGCCCTCAGGCGGGCGATGATCCGGTTGGTGCGCTCGTCGATGGGGTGCAGCTTGCCGCCCTTGGGTGCCTTGCGCATCACGCCCCAGACCTTGCTTTGGGCGCGGAATGCCGCCTCCCGCTCGCCACTCACATAGCCCTTGTCGCCGAACACCGCCTGCTCGTCGCCATGCAGTAGATCGTCGAACTTCTGGCTGTCGTGCACCTTGGCGGTGCTGGCTTCGAGCGTGTGCACCACGCCGCTGTCGAGATCGACGCCGACATGCGCCTTCATCCCGAAGTACCATGTGTTGCCCTTCTTCGTGCTGCTCATCTCCGGGTCCCGCGCCCTCTGCTTGTTCTTCGTCGAGCTCGGCGCGTCGATCAGCGTCGCATCAACCAGCGTGCCTTCGCGCAGCAGGATGCCCCGCTCGCGCAAGTAGGCGTTCACCGCCTCGAAGATCGCGCGGGTCAGCTCGTGCCGCTCCAGAAGGTGGCGGAAGTTGAGGATCTTGGTCTCGTCCGGGATCGCGTCGTCGCCCAGCTCCAGGCCAGCAAACCGGCGCATCGCGTCGCTGTCGTAGAGCGCCTCTTCGGCCGCCGGGTCCGACAGCGCATACCATTGCTGGAGGCAGTAAAGCCGGAGCATCACCTCCAGCGGCATCGGTGGCCGCCCGCCCTTCGGTCCCGCCTTCGGATAGTGCGGCTCGATCAGCGCGGTCAGCCGCGCCCACGGCACCACGGCGTTCATCTCGGAGAGAAACTTCTCGCGGCGGGTCCGCTTCTTCTTGGTGGCGTAGGCCAGCGAGGCGAAGGTGGTCTGCTTCATCAGCGGCGCTCCATCGAGTTCGCCGCCAGACTACCAGATCACGGCCCGATACCGTGGTTCTTCAGACCTTCCTTAAGCAGTCTCATGTTCGAGCTCCCCTCTCTCCGACGAATTCTCCGCCGCCGACGCGCACGATGTCGCCCGTGATGCAGGCGACGATCTCGTCGGGGCTGGTATCCTCGGTTCGGAAGTCGCCCTCGACCCGGCCGTGGCGCATCACCACGATGCGGTCCGCGACGGCAAAGGCCTGCGCCATGACGTGGGTGATCAGGATCACGCCGATGCCGCGCTGGCGCACCCGGTCGACGGTCTCGAGCCCGCGCCGCGTCTGCTCCACCCCGAGCGCCGCGAACGGCCTGCCGCCCCAATGGACGAAGCGGTTGAGCTCGACCGCCTGCCGCTGCCCGCCCGACGGGTGATCGGGATGCCCAGCACCCGCCGCGTCAGCTCGCGCCCCATGAAGAAGTTCGCCACGACGTCGAGGTTGGTGCACAGCGACAGGTCCTGGCAGACGGTCTCGATCCCCGCCGCCTTGGCCTCGGCGGGCGACGCGAAGTGCCGCTCCTCGTCATCGAGGGCGATGCGACCACGGCTCGGAACGATCTCGCCCGAGATGATCTTGACCAGCGTCGACTTGCCGGGGACGTTGTCGCCGAGGAGCGCCACGACCTCGCCCGCCTCGACGCTCAGGCTGACCCCGGCCAGCGCCTCGATGGCGCCGAAGGTCTTGGAGATGTCGTGAAGCTCCAGAAGCGGCATCGCGCGCCGGCACCTCGCTCAGGGGAACGTCTCAGCCCGAGCATGTGCGACAGCGCGGCGCGGCCGCAAGAACATTGCCCCTGTCCGGCGCACCCGCGCCCGGGCGCGACGAAATCGGAGGCAGCGACGCCTGGACGCGCCACGCACTCTCCTCAACCAGCGGCTCTCGACGACCGCTACGCGTCGCTGAGCCAGTTCTCCACCGCTAGGCCATCGACCCGCTGGAATTCCCTGACGTTGGCCGTGACGACCGTCGCGCCGAGAGCCAGGCCGTGTGCCGCGATCAGCAGATCATTGTGGCCGATGGTCAGCCCCTTCGCTTCGAGATCTGCCCTGACGCTGCCGTAGCGCCTGTCGGTCGGCGCATCCAGGGCAAGGACGCGCAGCTCTGACAGAAGCGCCTCGATCCGGACCGTCAGCGCGGGTGAGCCTTTCTTCGTGGCGCCGTAGCGGAGCTCGGCGGCGACTATGATGCTGGTGAAGACCGCGTCCTCGCCAACCGCCTCGATGCGACGCATGACCTGCCCGGATGGGTTCCGGACGAGGTCGCTGAGGATGTTTGTGTCGAGAAGGTAGGACGTCAAACAACGTCTTCCGGCTGAACTTCCGGATCCTCGATCTCCGGTAGCGTCTCCTCGATCGGGCCCCAGCTCGCGAGAAGGCCCAGAAGCCCGGCCTTGCGGACCGGCTCGATGACCAGGCGATCGCCTTCGCGATGGATGAGCGCCCGATCGCCAGGAAGCTCGAACTCGACAGGGATGCGGACGGCCTGATTTCTATTGTTCCGGAAGAGGCGGACTTCCCTGGAGTTGTGGGTCATGGGCGCGGCCCTCTTGGCGTATGCCACTTGTATATGCCACGTTCTGACGGACTTCAATCTGCAGGACGGACGGCAACCGTGCAGCGATGCGGCTGGACTCCACTGCCTGCCCTTCGATCGGCACTGCCGCCCTCTCCGGCCGCGGCACTCTGCGCCCTCTTCAATCGGGGCCAGCGGCGGCGGCTGCGAGCTCCTCGGAAACCCCAACGCACAGCCCCGCGCTGCGACGGCAGCGCGTCAGGACGCAAGTTCCTCGACCTCGGCCTCCTCCGACAGGTTCAGACGCTCGCGAAGGGTGCGCAGGTAGGTCCGGTTCTGCTCGGTCTCTCGGTCGATGGCCGCGCGCGAGGCCAGGTAGAATTCCTGCGCCGTCTCCTCGTCGTGCACCTGAGCCAGCAGCTCGTCGAGCGGCTTGGGGTTGGCGATCTCGCGCTCCATCGTCCGCCGGTCCTCGGCGTCGGAATAGGCGGCCGTGATCATCGCCCGGATCAGGAGCAGCGCCGCGTCGTCGCTGAACTGCTTCGCCGCACGCTCCTCCTACGAGTATGCGCTTGAGACTCATGTTGACTGATCCGTCCTGTTGACCGCGGTCAGCGGGCGGCATCATCGGACGTTCCTCGACCTCTCTCGCTGCGCCGATACCCGCCGCATGCCGCCTCTCAGTCCCACATCGCCCGCAGCCTCGCGGAGACATCGATGCTCCCCGGCACAGGCGCGGGAGCCGCCTGCGGCAGCGCCGGAGCCCAGTGCACCTTCTCGAAGTGCTCCAGGATTTCCCTGGGGATGAAGCGGGTGCGGGTGGCGTAGAGATGGCG
Organism: uncultured Alphaproteobacteria bacterium; assembly: GCA_963749675.1. GTDB lineage: Bacteria > Pseudomonadota > Alphaproteobacteria > Rhodobacterales > Rhodobacteraceae > Roseitranquillus. The sequence goes on along the minus strand of CAVVNT010000012.1, from coordinate 27,340 downwards.
GTCGCCGTTGCGGCGCTGCTGCGTGACGTAGAAGCGCAGCGGCACCCCCAGCGTCAGGCTGTCCTTGGCGCGAGTCATCGCGACGTAGAGCAGCCGCCGCTCCTCCTCGATCTCGTCGCGGGTCCCGGTGCCGAGGTCGGACGGGATGCATCCGTCGACGCAGTTGAGGACGTGGACCTTGCGCCATTCCTGCCCCTTCGCCGAGTGGATCGTCGACAGGATCAGGTAGTCGTCGTCCTTGAGGGGCACACCCGCCTGCCCGCTGGTGGCGTCGGGCGGGTCGAGCGTCAGCTCGGTAAGGAAGCGCTCGCGGCTCGGATAGCCCGCGGCGATCTGCTCCAGCTGCAGGAGGTCGCCGCGCCGGGTCTCGGCATCCTCGTGCAGGCGCTCCAGATGCGGCTCGTACCAGGCTCGCGCGTGCCCCATCGCGCCCGGCCAGCCGGAGCGCGACGTCAGCACCGCGGCCAGGCCTGGCCAGTCGGCAGCGGCCCTCGGCGGCGGCTCCACCGCCGACAGCGCCGCCAGGGGATCGGGCGCGAGGTCGAGCGCATCCAGCACCCGCCCCGCCAACACCGGCCCGACGCCGGGAATGAGCTGCAGCACCCGGAACCCCGCCACCCGGTCGCGCGGGTTCTGCGCAAGGCGCATCAGCGCGAGCAGGTCCTTGACGTGGGCCGAGTCGAGGAACTTCAGCCCGCCGAACTTGACGAACGGCACGTTGCGGCGGGTGAGCTCCACCTCCAGCTGACCGGAATGGCTCGAGGTGCGAAAGAGCACCGCCTGGTCCTTGAGCCGCGTCCCCTCCTCCCGCGCCTCCAGCACGCTGTCGACCACGTAGCGCGCCTGGTCGGAATCGGTCGCGACGGTGACGAGGCGCGGCTTCTCGGACGAGGCGCGGTCGCTCCAGAGCGTCTTGGCGTAGCGTTCCGCGGCCAGTCCGATCACCGCGTTCGCAGCATCGAGGATCGGCTTCGTCGAGCGGTAGTTGCGCTCGAGCGTGAGGACCTCCGCCCGTGGCGAGAACGTCTCGGGAAAGTCGAGGATGTTGCGCACCGAGGCCGCGCGGAAGGCGTAGATCGACTGCGCGTCGTCGCCCACCACCGTCAGGCCCCGCCCATCCGGCTTCAGCGCCAGCAGGATGCGCGCCTGCAGCCGATTGGTGTCCTGGTACTCGTCGACCAGCACGTGGTCCCAGGTGCCCCCGACATGCTCGGCAAAGCCCGGATCCTCCATCACCTGCGCCCAGGCCTGCAGCAGATCGTCGTAGTCCAGCACGCTCTGCGCCTGCTTGGCCGCCACGTAGGCGCCAAAGAGACGCCTCAGCTCGCCCTCCCACGCCGCGCACCACGGGAAATGCCGGGCGAGGACCTCGGCCAGCGGCTCCTCCGCGTTGACGGCGCGCGAGTAGATGGCGAGGCACGTGCCCTTCGCCGGAAACCTGCTCTCGGTTCGCGACATCCCCAGCTCGTGGCGGCAGAGCGCCATGAGGTCCGCGCTGTCCTCTCGGTCGTGGATGCTGAAGTCGGGCGCGAGGTTGATGGCCGACGCATGCTCGCGCAGGATCCGGGCGCCGATGGCGTGGAACGTGCCCGCCCATGCCAGCGCCTCGGCGGCGTAGCCGGGGCCGGCCGCATGGTGGGTGATCCGCTCGACCCGGCGCGTCAGCTCCGTCGCAGCCCGCCGAGAAAAGGTCATGAGCAGGATGCGCCGCGGGTCGGCTCCGTTGACCAGCAGGTGCGCGACCCGGTGCGCGAGCGTGCTGGTCTTGCCCGATCCCGCCCCCGCGATGACGAGCAGCGGCGGCGGCAGACCTGCGGTTCCGGAACCGTGCACCGCCGCCGCCCGCTGGTCGTCGTTCAGCCCGTCGAGGTACGCCGCGTCCATGCGATCCCAGCATTCGACCCTACGGAACGAAGAGAGAACATAGTCCGGTGCTCGTGTCCACCCTCGCACAACAACCTTCGGGCGAGGCCGCGCATGTCGCTGGGGCTGGCGATGTCCGCGAAAACCGATGCGAGAGCATGATCGAGCGTCGCCTATGTCGCCTATGCGGATCAAAACGTCAGAACGCTTTTCGATATCAAATACTTAGGTGGCGGTAACCGGCCGATTACCCCTCCCGCGGGAAGGGAGGTAACCGGCCGATTACCCACCGGCGGCGGGGGCGTAACCGGCCGACTACCTAGCCGTCCAGCGCGTCCTTGAAGGCCTTCACAGCGCGCTCCAGGCGGTCCCGCGGCACCTCGGTGAAGTCCACGCGGCTGACGATCCGGCACTCGCGCTGGCGCGCCGTGACCTTCACGTCGCCCACATGGAACTCGAACTTGCGGTTCGGCGCCGCCTTGCGCTTGGGCCTTGCCTGCGTCGCCGAGCCGACGAACGCCGTCAGCGCCGCATGCTGATCCTCAGCCGTTTGCGCCGCCGCCAGCGCGGCCCGCGCGGCGTCGCGATCGCCCTGCCCCGTCTTCAGCATCCGCGCCACCTCGACGCCGAGGTCGCGACCGATCGCCCGCGGCGCCGGCAGCACGTCGCCGAACTCCTGCAGCAGCGCCACGAAGCTGCGAATGTAGCTGCGCTTCATTTTGTGCAGCGACGCGTAGAGCCGGCCCATCATCGCCTCGGCATCGCCCTCGACGTCCGGGTCCGCGCCTGCTTGCAGCGCCACCTGCGCCATCTCGGCGAAGGTCAGATCCTCGCGGACCACGTTCTCCTCGACCATGTCCACGTAGCGGTCGATCCGGCCCTCGGCGCCGGCGACCCGCGCCATGACGTGCGAGAAGCCCTTGTCCCCGGTCTCGGCCAGAAGCTGCGTCAGGGCCGTCAGCCGGCGCCAGCCCTTCTTGAGCTGGTAGGCCTCGCCATCGTTCCAGACCTCGATCGGCTCCTTCTGGCCACGCGCCCGGATCGAGGCCTTGAGCTCCTCCATCTCGTCCGACACCGCCGCCGCTTCGAGGTCCATGCGATCGCGCGGCAGCGCGTCGGTGCGGATTCGGTCTACAGGGATGCTGACGAGAACCCTGCCCGCCTCGCGCGCCGCCCGGTACTCGCGGGCGTCCTCGGCGTTCTGGCGGCGCTGCTCCAGCTTGGCCTCGGTGGCCTCGCTCAGGCTCTCGGCCGCCTCGCGCGCCGCGACGCCCATCGGGCCGCGTTCGCGCGCGCGGCGCATCTCGCTGGTGATGACAGGATCGATCCCGAACTTGTTCTTGCGGCTCATTCCGCGGCCTCCCGCACGCCGTCCGCTCTCCACGCCTTAAGCATCGTGTTGCGGAATTCCTCGTAGGCCCGGTCGAAGCTCTGCCGCGCACGCTTCCAGGTCTCGCGGGTCATCTGACGGTAGTCCTGCTCGTAGACCGACATCTGGAACCGGCCCGACTGCTCGACGGCGCGGGTCATCTCGATCGCGTTCTGGCAAACGTCGGCGCCGAAGACGTTGCGGAACGCGTCCATCATCGCCTGGTGCAGCGGGTTCGCGGTCTCGAACCGAGTCATCAGCACGCGGATGTCACGGAAGCGCTTGGGCAGCGAGATACCGGCCTCCGCCGCGATCGCCTCGAACCCCTCGGCGATGTCCTCGAGCGCGTCGCCGAGCTGCCCCAAATAAGAGGTGGTCGAATCGTACTCCCAGTAGCCCGGTCCGCTGGGGATGTAGAGGATGTCGGCGGCAAAGGCTGCGTTCAGCGACTGGTAGCCGATGGCCGGCGGGCAATCGAAGACGATGAGGTCGTATTGGTCGTCTGGTAGCTCATCGAGGTAGCGGGCGACGCAGCCGAAGAAGCTCCAAGCCTTGTGCAGGCTGCGGTACTGGGCGCTTGCAAATTCAACGAAGGCGGCGTTGGCGCAGGACGGGATGATGTCGATCGTCGGCCAGCAGGTCTGCTGGATGAAGTCCTGCGTGCGCTGAGCACCGATCGACTGCACGTCCTGCGGCAGCTCGTCGGCAGAGGGGTAGGGGCAGTCGTCGGGGTCGTCGAACGTAGCGGTGATGCGGTCCGCCTCGCGGCAGAGATCGCGGCACATGATGCCCCAAACGGTCTCCCACTCCCTGACCTCGACGATGCCCATCGAGTGCGTCAGCGTCGCCTGCGGGTCGAAGTCGATGCAAAGGACGCGGTAGCCGTCGAGCGCGGCGGCGTTGGCCAAGTGCTGCGCCACCACCGTCTTGCCGACGCCGCCCTTGAAGTTCGAGACGGCGACCCGCATCGCGCGGCCCGGCGGCCGCTTGGGCAGCAGCGACTTGCCGCGGAAACGGACCCGGCGGCGCAGCTCGTTGATCTCCTGGAGCGTGAACCAGCGCTGGCGCCCATCCTCCTGCGTCTCGCCCTGGGGCAGGGTGGGATCGTCGGCAAGCTTCTTGCGCAGCGTGTCGGCGGGGACACCGAACATGAACGTCGAGATTTCCCAGATGGAGAACGGGCGCAGAGTCTTCACCTCGCCCGGACTGAACGTCGCCTTGCGGACCGCGCTCTGCTGGGCGACGCTGCGCGCGTTCATCTCCTGAAGGTCTGTGTGGTCCCTCATCGGCTTCCTCGCCTTTTTCTGCTCTGCCGCATGAATAACGGGATTCCATGCCTTCGGCAAAAACCGAATTTCGGATTCGCGATTTTCTGCTGCCGGCGGCGAAGAACGCGACGCTCGCGCCACGGCTTCGCCGATCTGGTGACAAAGTCGACGACGCGGGGCGAGATTTGGTGACACGCGAGGCCAGAAAGGGTGTCAGCGATGCTGTCACTCTTATCCTATAACAACCGAAATTTCCGCTTTGCGAATTGATTGGCACGAATTCCCGAACTTCGCCGAGCGTTGACACAATACGGGATTACTGCCGTACTGGTCCCACAAGCAGAATTGGTTCGCATCGAACGGGCCGCGACGAGGCAAGGCAGTGATTGACGCAAGGCGGCTTGCGGGCCCCGGCGCAGGCGTGGTCAAGTACGACGTCCTGACGGCGCTCGGCATCATCGGCACGCATGGCGAGCGGCCGGACGACATCTCGATGCTGAGGCTGATCTCGGCAGTGACGGCGCGCTACAACTGGCGCTCGGACGAGATGGTCGTGGGTCAGCGCGACCTCGCGCTGCTCTGGGGCGTCACCGAGCGCACCGCCAAGCGCGAGATCAAGCGGCTGACGGTGTCGCGCATCCTGCTGGTGCGGCGACGTGGGGTGCGGGGAAGGGTGGCCAGCTACCGTCTGAACCTGGCCGAGATCCTCAGCCGCTCGCAGCCGCACTGGCACGACGTCGGGCCGGACTTTGCCGAACGGATGGCCATGCATGCGCCGGCGGAGGCGACCGTCGTGAAGCTCGACTTCCCCCAGCCAGAGGAGCCGGCGGGGCAGGCGGGAACATGGCGCGCCGTGCGTGCGCGGCTGCGGTCCGAAGGCCCGGCCGCCTTCGCGAACTGGTACGACCAGCTGACGTATCTGGGACGCGACGGTGGTGAGGTCCGGCTGAGGGCAGCCACGCCCTTCGTCGGGCGGTACGTGGAGACGCACCTGGTCCGCCCGCTGGCTGCGGCGATCGAGGATGAGCTCGGCCCGTTCGTCCGCCTGCGCATCGAGAGCAGCGGGTAGCGACGCCGGACTTTGCTGACGTTCCGCCTTCCGGAGATCATGGCCGGCACGCTGCATCAAGGCCGAACGAGCCGCGCGACTCGCCTTGGCTCCCGACGTTTCGACGTGATCGCGACCTACAGCATGCCGTGCTTCTTCGCTCGTTCGAGCAGCATGCGGACGGAACTCGGCTGCCAGCGGGTGCGGCCGCGCGGGGTGCGCTCGCGCATAGCCTCGAGACGGTCCGCGATGGCCTGCAGGGTCAGCGACGGGTCGGAGCCGGCGATACCCGAGAAGATGGCCATCAGGCGGCCGTCGGCGCTGCGCGGGCGGGCGCGTGAGAGGACCGAGGCGTCGAGAAAGCCGTCGGCGACGTAGGCCTTCACGGCACGGGTGAGGCGCTCGACCGACCAGGGCGGGCTGCCGTCGGCGCGGTGGGCGTTGATGAGGCGCACCAGGTCCTCCCATGCCATGCCATGCCTGGCCGGTGGCGGCGGACCAGCGACGCGGCCCTCTGTAAGGGCAGAGCGAAGGTCCGCGACCGTGCGCTCGCGGAAGTGCGCGCCGCGGGCCGGATGTGCTGCAGCACGTGGCCGAGGACCGGGCGAGCGCGGCTGGCGCCCGACGCGTGCTCGAGATGCGTCTCGTCGCAGCCGGCGGCCCGCAGCTCGTCCACCTGCGGGCGGGTGAGCTGTTCCTCCGTCGAGACGCGGGCGTAGCCGATCAACATCGGAGCGCCATCACCGCGGCGTTGGGGCAGCGGCGCGAAGGTGAATTACCGGCCGCGGGAGGCGGCCGCTCGCAAGGCTGCAGGCGGAGGTGGGCAATATGCAATCTCATCATACGCCGTGAAACGGCCGTTTGCAGGCGCAGGCAAGTGCGAGGATATCGCGCCGGTGAGCGGGTCCTGTCGTCCCAGTCATGGCCCGTTGGCGTTGGTGGACTGGGCAAGGGCGATCCGGCGTTGCCATTTCACGGCCCGAGGAGCTGCGGGCCGGCAGCGTCAGGCTCTCGCAGAGCGAGTGAATCCGGGGCGCCGCACGGACAGGCGATGATATCGCTTTGGTAGCGCGCATTACTGATGCATTGTGAGCGTATGGGAAGGCACGCCCCTGAGGACGCGGAGAACCGTCAGGACGACCCGGCGTTGTCGATCTACGATGCCGGGCCGCAAGAGGAGCCGTGGTTCGTACCGCCGCCGCCCGACGTCTCGGATACGGCATGGGACATGCCGGGCCCTCGGGCGGCGCGGCCGGGGCCGGCGGTTTCGGACTGGCTCGCGGCCGAGGCGGGGCAAGGCAGGGCGCTGGCCCGGGCGGCGGCGGCGTTCGCCCGGCTCGACGAACGGGTTGCGGCGGGACCGGCGGGGCTGGTGCGCCGGCTGGCGCTCACTGAGGCGTCGGCGATCTCTTGGGCTGCGGGAGGCCGGGTGGCCGAGGACCGGCTGGCGCTGCATGACCTTGATCGGGCCGACATGGCGCGCGACGACGCCGGGGCGCTGGCGGCGGCGCACTGGGCGCTCCGGCGGCTGGAGGGCGGGCCGGGGCCCGAGGCGCCGGGTTTTCCGGGCGGCGACGGTCTGGCGGAGGACCCGGCCTGGCTGCGCTGGCAGGCGGGGCAGGGGGCCCTTGCCGAGGCCCTGCCGCTGGTGCGGGCGGCGGCGGCGTTTCCGCTCTGGCGTGCCGAAGGTCTGGGGGCGGACGTGCTGGAGCCTGCGGTCATCGCGGCGCGCATCGGTGGGGCCGGGGGCAGGACGCTGCCGTTCCTGCCGCTGGCGCGGAGCGCGGCGCCCTACACCGTCGGGGGCAGCGCGGACGACCGCCTCGCGTCATGGGCGCGGGCGGCGGAGACAGGGGCATTGCGCGCGCTGATGGACCTCGACCGGCTGGCGGCCTGGGCGACGCGGGCGCGAGAGGCCACGGCGGCGATGAGCGGCCGGACCCCGGGCCTGCTGATCGACGCGCTGCTGGCGTCGCCGGCGCTGTCGGCCGGGATGGCGGCACGTCTGACCGGCGCCTCGCGCCCCGGCATCCGCCGCAACATCGCCCGGCTGGCGGAGGCGGGAATGGTCCAGGAGATCACGGGGCAGGGCCGGTTTCGCTTCTGGCGGGCCGCAGTGTGATGGCGGACTCAAGAAGGTCCGCATCACGGGCCGTTCCGTGTCTGCAGTCGTTGCTCCGGTGCGCAGGGAGGGTCTCATTGATGGAGGTCTGGTCCGGGGCCGGCAACTCGACCTCCTCGCGTCAAATCCGCTGGCTCGGTGTCTTGGCACATGCGGCGCCGTGCATCGCCGCGGAGCTAGCCTGCCGGTCCGGTCACCCTGACGGCGCGCGTCGTCGCCGACCTCCGGTCCGTGGATCAGCATGACGCGGCTCGGCAGCGGGATGGATAGGCATCGGAGCACGGTAAACCGGCCGGCGTGCGCCGTCGGGGTCAAGCGGCCGTTACTTCGCCTCGCCGTAGGCTACGCCGGCCTCGGCGCCGAAATACCGGATGTACCGGGCGAGGATCCCTTGGACCGCGGCGCGGACGCGGGTCGCGGGCGGCAGAAGCGGAAGCGGCCGGACCCCAGGGTCCGGCCGTCGATTTTCAGCCGCGGATCTGGACAAGGAGACCGCCACAACCGCGCCGGCGGCGAGCCAGCTGAACTGCGCTCCGTTGAGAGAAATAGCTCGGCGGCCCGACCATCGCTGCTGATAGGGCAGGGGGGCCGCTCACGCGGCCGCCTCCTCCGTCTCGGCCTCGATGGCGTCGCCGCATCGCTCGGTGATGAAGTCCACCGCAGCCTGCGCTGCGCTGGCGGCACGAAAGATGGCCTTCTTGTCGTCGGCCAGCGCCTTCAACCAGCCTTCGACGTATGCCGCGCTATGGTCGATGGTCGGCACAAGGCCGATCGTCGCGAACAGGATGCATTGCCCGATTTCGGCCACCAGCTCCTCGAACGCGTAGGCTTCCCGGTCGCGGAACTTCTTGATGCGGTCGAGCCGCCGTTCCCCGCCTGTCCAATGGCAAGCCTCGTGCCCGAGCGTCTCGTAGTAGCCTTGCGCCGTGTGGAAGGTGGCGATCGGCGGCATGTGGATGACGTCGCGGCCGGGGTGGTAGTAGGCGCGCGGGTCGTCGCTCGTCTCGATGGTCGCGCCGAGCCGCCCGAAATATGCCTCAAGTGCGGCGTCGGGTTGCGTGCCGACGTCTTCGGCTGTCTCGCGCTCGCGGTAGAAGGACGGAGCCAGCCCGTCGATCTGGTCGGCGTTGAAGACACGATAGGCGCGGAGATAGGCGCGGCGCACGTCCTCGCCTTCGTCGTTCTCCTTCTCGAAGGTGCCGTACTTGACGACGGTGGTGGACTTCTCGCCCTTGCGGACCTGCCCGCCCAGCTCGGCGGCCTGCCGGTAGGTCATCCAGAACGGCGAGGCATAGCCTTTCTCGGACGCCTCGAGCCACAGCATCAGGACGTTGATGCCGCGATAGCGTTCACCGTTGAAGCGGAGAGGGAAGGGGGCTCCGCCGCCCTGTCCGGTCCACGGCTTGCGCCACGGTGGGGTGCCGGCCTCGATGGCGGCAATGATCTTGTCGGTGATCTCGCGCTCGGGATCGAACTTCGCAGCGTTACGGGTTGCCATTTGTGGCGCTCCTTCATCGTGGTGGAGCGGCCTCGGGTCTTCGTGCCCTTGGTCCGCCTTTGGGCGAAGCCTCTCCGAACTGACCACCGGAAATGCGGCCTCGCATTTTCCGGAGGGCAGAGCGGGGAGGGCGCAGCCCGACCCGCGGCCGAGGGCGGGACTGTCACGGGGGCGGAGCGGCCCCTGGCGCGGCCCGCAGGCGCAGCCGAGGACACGGGGGGCCGCGCAGCCGACCGCGCTTGCGCGGGCGCTTGCCCCTTGACCGGCCCGACAGCGGATGCGGGCGGACAACGGAAAACAGGAAGGTCGTCAGGGCAGGGGTGAGTGACGGCCATCGGCCGGCATCGAGCTCCGGACCTGGCTCAATCCCCAGCTCGAGCCCCGCGACCGGCGGGGCTCTCTCATGTCCTCATGCGCGAAGGATCGTCACCCTCAAGGGCGGAGACGCCACAGGCGGCTCCGGGCGAAGCCAAGAGCCTGGTCGCCGGTCAGGCGACGCGCCAGAAGAAGGCCTTTGCGTCCAAATGCAGCGAAAGCGAAGTCTGAGCCCAGTGTGACGGATGCTGCGCCACCATCGGAGGTCAGGAAGGCCGACGGTGCGGTCATATGTCGACATCGAGCTCAGCGGACCGCGAGCACCGCCCCCGGGGATGCGGAGGAGGGGGGATACGGTCGGCAGCAAGTATTGTAGAGGGGGTCGGTGGATTGAAGAATTGAGTGGGGTAGGTTGGGGAAGAGAAGGGGGGAGAGTCTTCGGGTGAGAGCGAGGAGGGTGTTTTGTGTTCGGCATCTGAGTTAGCGTTCTGGGGATCGCGGGTCCAGGAGGAGATTTGGTAGAGAGAGAGGAGGAGAATTAGAGATTGTGAGATGGGGGAGTGTGCGTGGAAGGAGATAGGTGTGCTGGCCCTCTCGGGGTTCGCGTGGCAGGCCGTGCCTTTCGGGTCGTGTTGTCATGCGTCTCTCCTGAGTTGCGTTGCATGACCGCTCCGGTCGGGCGAAGTGTAGCGAACTCTCTCCGCCGTCGTCGGAGAGTTCATTTGACTGCCGGAGGCGAAGCCGAACCAGCCCGAAGGCGAGGATCGCGCAGAGGGTACGGCGCTCTGCCGGTGTCATCAGGTCGGGCGGCAGCGGGTTGGGGCCTGAGCGGGAGAAAGCCACGCTTGATCGGCTTTTCGTTGGGATGACCCAAACGCTATCCGCTCGCTCCCGACAAACAAACGACGGCTTAGCGTAGCGCTGCGCGTCGTTGCGCATACATTAGAACATGGATCTCCGGATCAGAAGCGGCCGCCCGAGATGGCCCGTCGCTTGAACTAGTGCAGGGTCGGCCCACTCGCCTCTGCCGCCATCGCCTGCCGACGCGCCCGCGTGCACGCGAGCACCACGGCGTGGATTTCGCGTTCGACGATCTTCTGCATCTCGCTGAGGTGCTTCACCGTCGTCGCGACCTCCGCGGCCTCCTCCGGCTTGATTCCCTTCGCTGTCAGGTCCTCAACGGCAGCAAACATCGCTCTCGCTTCTGCCAGCGCATCGAGAGCATCCGAGGCCTTTTGCGGGAGGTCGATCTCATCGGCGCCCTGGAACAGGCCCTCGACGAACCCGTCGATCTCCTGACGCCGCACCAGCGCAAGCCGGGAAAGCGTCTCGGGAGACGGCTCGCCCGGGACCCGCACGAGGCGGAACGGTTCCGTCCGCTTCTGGTGACGGGTCAACTCGTTCCAGAGCCCCTGCACCAGCGCCCCGATCAGCTCGTTGGCGTCGTCGGTCGAGTCGAAGACGGGCAGTTTACCGCCCCAGAGTCCCTCGACGACGCGCATCGGCGAGGCAGTCAGGAGGGGGCTGGCAATGTTGCCGAGAAAATGGGTTCGCACCTCGTGGAACGGCACTGGGCATGCGTGTCGCCGCAAGAGTTCCCGGATCTTCGCCACGTCCGCTTTCTGTCGCATGCGCATTCCCGCATCGCTGAACCGATCTCCTGTCACCGTGCCGGCGTGCGAGTGCCGGGGTCAAGACGGGGTGGCCAGCGCTTCAGTTCGTCACGTGCGCGCGTATGCTGAGGTCGTGGGAATTGCGAGGCGGGCTGATGATCGAGGTCACGCAGACGGACACGTCGGACCCGCTCGCGTTCGACGTGTTGGTGTCCGAAGGCGGCAGCGCAAGCCGGCATGCCGTCACGCTCTCTCGGGCGGACCCCGAGCGGCTCGGGTGAGCGGAGGCCTCCGCCGACGACCTGGTCCAGGCTGCCTTCCGGTTTCTGCTCGACCGCGAGCCGAAGGAGGCGATCCTCGCCCACTTCGAGCTCCCGGTGATCTCCTCGTACTTCCCCGAGTTCGAAGCGGAACTGCCGAGCTACCTCGCACGGGGACGGACATGATCGGCGCGATCGCTGGCGACATCATCGGCTCCCGGTTCGAGGGGCATGCCTCGCCTCCCGAAGGCTTCGAGCTCTTTCACCCGCACTGCCGCTTCACCGACGACACGGTCTGCACGCTCGCCGTGGCCGATGCGCTGATGCGTGACGCAGACTTTGCGGCCACGCTTCGGATGCATGTGCGCCGGCATCCTGACCGCGGCTATGGCGGCATGTTCCTGCGGTGGGCGATGTCGGACCACGCGCCGCCCTACGGCAGCTGGGGCAACGGGGCGCCCATGCGCGTCGCGGCCGTCGGTTGGCTTGTCCGGGACGAGAGCCAGGCCGGGCGTCACGCCGAAGTACAGTCCGCCGTCAGCCACGACCACCCCGACGCCGTTGCGGCGGCGCAGGCCGTCGCCATGGCGATCTTCGCCTTCCGCCAGGGCGCCTCGGTTGGCGCGGTGCGGGCGCGCGTCGAAGAGCGGTTCGGCTACGACCTGCGTCCCGAGACGGCTCTGGGCGGCGGCGGCTTCGACGTTAGCGCCGCGGGAACCGTGCCGGCCGCGCTGACAGCCGCCTTCGAGGCAGACAACTGGGAAAGTGCCGTGCGCACCGCGGTCATGCTTGGCGGCGACACCGACACGCTCGCCTGCATCGCCGGCGCGGTCGCGGAGGCGATCCACGGCGTCCCCGCCACCATCGCCGCGCGAGCACGCGAGCATCTGACAGATGATCTCATCGAGGTCCTCGACCGGTTCGACGAGCGATGTGGCCGCGGTCAGCCGAATGACGAGTGATCAAGCCCGGCGCTTGGAATGTCGATCTTTCGCGAGCCGACTCGCTCAGCCACTCGCGAAGCTTCGACCATCGGCGCCGGCCGGCGACGTTCTTCACCGCGATCGCGACGGCCTTGCGCTGGCCGACGAGCACCACCAGCCGCTTGCCGCGGGTGATGCCGGTGTAGAGCAGGTTGCGCTGCAGCATGGCGTAGTGCTGCGTCAGGACCGGAATGACGACGGCGGGATACTCCGAGCCCTGGCTCTTGTGGATCGTCGCGGCATAGGCGGGCACCAGCGTGTCGAGCTCGCCGAAGCCGTAGGTCACGCTGCGGCCGTCGAAGCCGGCGACGAGCTCCCCGTCTTCGGAGTTGACGCTTTCCACGTAGCCGGTGTCGCCGTTGTAGACCTCCTTGTCGTAGTCGTTCTCGATCTGCATGACCTTGTCGCCGGGCGCGAAGGTCCAGCCGAACCGCTCGACCTTGTCGTCCCCGGCCGGGTTCAGCGCCGCCTGCAATTCGATGTTGAGCGACCGGGCCCCCGCGCCGCCGCGGTTCATCGGACAGAGCACCTGGATGTCGCGCACCGGATCGAGGCCGAAGCGCTGCGGAATCCGGCGCTGCACGAGAGCAATGATGCGGGCCACCGCCTGTTCGGGACCCTCGGCGGGCACGAAGTAGAAGTCCGTCTCGCCGCCGGGCGTGCTCAGATCCGGCGTCTTTCCCTGATTGATCCGGTGGGCGTTGGTGATGATCCGGCTCTTGCGCGGCCTGGCGGAAGACCTCGGTCAGGCGCACCACCGGAACGGCATCAGAGGCAATGATGTCCGCCAGGACCTGCCCGGGACCGACCGACGGCAGCTGGTCGATATCGCCGACGATCAGCAGCGCCGCGTGGACCGGGCACCGCCTTCAGCAGCGACTGCATCAGCAGGACGTCGACCATCGAGCTCTCGTCGACGACGAGGAGATCGCAGTCGAGCGGGTTGTCCTCGTCGCGCTTGAAGCCGAACGCCTTGGGATCGAACTCCAGCAGCCGGTGGATGGTCTTGGCTTCCATTCCGGTCGCCTCGGTCATGCGCTTCGCCGCCCGGCCCGTCGGGGCACACAACAAGAGCTTCACGGCCTTTGCCGACAGGATGCGCAGGATCGAGTTCACGATCGTGGTCTTGCCGACGCCGGGGCCGCCGGTGATGACCATCACCTTCGAGCGCAGTGCCAGGCGGATCGCCTCGGCCTGGCTGGTGGCCAGCGTCAGACCCGTCCTGGCTTCGATCCAGGGCAGCGCCTTGTCTGCGTCGATCCGGGGCCAGGGCACGGGTCCATCGATCAGCGTCCGCAGGCGCGCGGCGATGCCGTTCTCCGCGTGGTAGAGCCCGCTCAGGAAGATGCACGGGGTGCCCGCGACGGCGTCCGCGGTGACCGTCTCGTCCGCCAGCTCCAGCTCCAGCGCCGTCCCGATCAGCTCGGCCGGCACCTCGAGCAGCTTCACCGCGAGCTTTGTCAGGTCGTCGGTCGGCAGGCCGCAATGGCCGTCGCCCATCGCCTCGGTGAGCGCGTAGGAGATCCCGGCGCGGACCCGGATCATCGCGGTCTTCTCGATGCCGAGCTTCTCCGCGATCACATCGGCGGTCCGAAAGCCGATGCCGCGGATGTCCCGCGCCAGGCGGTACGGGTTCTCGCTCATGACCTGCACCGCGTCCGTGCCGTAGGTCTTGAAGATGCGGACCGCGCGGGCGGTGCCGACCCCATGGCCGTGCAGGAAGACCATGATCTCGCGGATCACCTTCTGGTCGGCCCAGGCCGAGGTGATCTTGGCAGCGCGCATCGGACCGATGCCATCGACCTCGCGCAGCCGCTCGGGCTCCGCCTCGATGATGTCGAAGACGTCCTTGCCGAAGTGCTTCACCATGCGCTTGGCATAGACCGGGCCGATGCCGCGGATCATGCCGGACCCGAGATACTTCTCGATGCCGTCCAGCGACGTCGGTGCGGAGGTCCGAAGGAACCGCGCCCGGAACTGCAGTCCATGGGTGCGGTCGTTCACCCATTCGCCCGATGCCGTGACCCACTCGCCGGCTGCGATGGTCGCTGCATGGCCGACGGTCGTGACGAGCTCGCGGTGGCCGCGCGCCTTGAGCCGCAGAACGCAGAATCCGCTCTCGCGGATTGTGGAAGGTCACCCGCTCGACGAGCCCGGCGAGGACCTCCTGGCGTGTGTCTTCGGAAGCTCGGCTCACTCGTCCCACCCAGGCACGCCGTTTCTGCGCAGGCGCCACCTTCGACGCTTCTGTTTCAGATGGAAACAGGAGCGCACATCGGGGCAAGCGGGAACCCCATGGCGACTGCCGGCGACTTCGAGACGGATCTGCCCAATTATCTCGCGAAGAGGCGCACATGATCAGCGCCAATGCCGGTGACACCCGCTTCGAAAGGCGCGCCTCTCCTGCGCGCCCCTTTCCAGATGTGCTGTTGATCGGACTGGCCGCAGGCCCAATCAGCGGCCTCGCAGTGACCGCTTCAGGCCCTGGACGACGGATCCTGCGTCAACGGTCGGATAGCAGGAAAGCCGACCTACCAGTCATTCGCCGCGGGTGCAAACTCGGAAATGCGGTGCTGGCCGCTTGACGCGAAGGGCGGAAACTGTGCTTTCTCTGCGGCCGCACGATTCTCATCCGGCCTCCCCGAACCGGACGTTCGTCGGCGACCTCAAGTGAAAGGCGCTGCGACGGCTGCTACTCCAGCGGCCAGATCAGCGGGATGAGGAGGCAGGCCGTCACGCCGGTCAAGATGTTGAGGGGCGGATCGCGATGGGCTCGGGAGAAGTCAGCCGCAGGACGCCCGCACGCGCCGGCTCGGCGCCGCTGCGCGCAAATGCCTGGACTGCACACTCCACCGCCTCTGGGGCCGCCGAAAGCAAGGCCGCGCCGACTGGCGTGAGACGGTAGCCGCTCGGCAGTCGAACGAAGAGGCGCCGGCCGAGGCGCGTCTCGAGCTCCAACAGACGCCTCTGCACGGTCGACTGGTTCACCTCGAGCGCGCGGGCGGCGGCAATCGTGCTGCCGTGCCGAGCGACCGCCAGCAGGTACTTCAGATCGTTCCAGTTGAACATCGGCTGCGGCCTGGAGCGGTTCGCGACGGCCCACCATTCATTTCTGCGGCCCCCTTCCGCAATCACGGCGACTGCTCCTCGCCCCATCAGGTCAACTGCGGGTAGACAGGTCGCTTCGCCACCATCACTCGGGCGACCTCCGCGCCAGGCCGGCTCTACGCCCAGAGACGGAACCCGCCGCAAAACGCCTTGCCGTTGTCGCCGAGGCGGCAGTTGGGGGGCAGGCTCTTCAGCTTTCGGCGTTGCCGCCGCCGATCACCACGTAATCCGGCTCGAGCGCCGCGGATAGCTGCGAGACTGCGTCGGCGACGTTCGCACGCCACTTCTTCTTGCCCCGCCGCTTCAGCGCGGCGGCGCCGAGATAGTCCTCGAAGGTCTTGCCCTTGCGGTAGGGCAGGTGACCCAGCTCCATCGGTTCGGTGACGCCGTCGATGATCATCGCAGACCCGAGGCCGGTGCCGAGGCCCAGAAACAGCATCCGACCGCCCTCGTAGCTGCCGACGGCCTGCATCAGCGCGTCGTTCACCACCTTCACCGGCCTCCCGAAGGCGGCAGGGAAGTCGAACCCGATCCAACCGGGGCCGAGGTTGTGCGGCTCGGCAATGGGCCTGCCATGCACGACCGGCCCGGGATAGCCTATCGAGACCACGTCGTAGCGCCAGTCGCGTGTGAGGGCGAGGACCTGCACGACCATCTCTGCCGCCGTCAGCTCGCGACCGGAGACTAATGCGCGGCGCTCGCCGCCGCGGCTCGTCGCAAGCTTGACGTGGCTGCCGCCCACGTCGACGGCGAGGACGATGCGGTCGTCGGTCATCCCGGCTTCGGCGGTTGCGCCAAGGGCGCGCGCCAGCCGCCCACCCGCGCGGCGATGGCCGCCGCCGCGTCGGGGCCCCAGCTCCCGGCGGGGTAGCCGTGCACCGGAGTGGTCGCACGCAGCACGGCGTCGAAGATGCGCCACTGCGCCTCGGCGCTGTCCTGCCGCGAGAAGAGATTGGATCGCCGTGCGAGGGCGTCGCCGATGAGCCGCTCGTAGGCCGACATCTCGCCCTTCCGCTGGTGCATCACCGTCAGCTCCACGTCCTCGCCACGCATCGCCTCGCCCGGCGCCTTGGCGCGGGTGCCGAGCGCGATCGCGACGTCCGGGCCGAGGCGGAAGCGCAGGTGGTTCGGCCGGTAGGATAGCCCCTCCCCGAAGAGGTCGAAGGGCGGCCGCGTGCAGTTCGACGAACACCTCGGTCGCGGTGCACCGGCAGGCGTTTGCCGGCACGGACCAGAACGGCACCCCCTGCCAGCGCCAGACTCTCGATCTGGAGGCGCAGCGCCGCGAAGGTCTCGACGTCCCGCTTTCGGCGGAGACGCCATCCTCGTCGCGGTAGCCGTCGAACTGGCCGCGGACCAGATCCGCGCGGACCCAGCGGCGGGATCGAGTTCGAAGACCTTCACCTTCTCGTCGCGCAGATGGGCGGCCGCCGGCGACGCCGGGCGGCTCCATCGCGAGGATCGCGACCACCTGCAGGAGGTGGTTCTGCACCACGTCGCGGATCGCGCCGACCTCGTCGTAGAACCGGCCGCGCCCTGCGACGCCGAACGCCTCGGCCATGGTGATCTGGACGCGAGCGACGTAGGTGCGGTTCCAGATCGGCTCGAGGAAGGCGTTGGCGAAGCGGAAGTAGAGGAGGTTCTGCACCGCCTCCTTGCCGAGATAGTGGTCGATGCGAAAGATCGCCGTCCTCGTCGAAGACGCGCGTGAAGGGCCTGATTGAGCGCCGTGCGCCGAGGTCGAGATCGCGGCCGAAGGGCTTCTCGACGACCACGCGCGCGCCTGTCGCGCAGCCCGCTCCGACGAGGCCAGAGACGACGACCGGGAACAGGCTCGGCGGGATCGCGAGGTAGTGCAGCGGGTGGCGGGCCGGTCCGAGTGCGTCGCGCAGGCGGCGGAACGTGTCGCGGTCGCTGTAGTCGCCGGCGACCCAGCGCAGCCGATCGAGCAACTGCGCGAGCGCCGCGTCCTCGGCCCGGCCGTCCCGGACCACCGCGTCGCGGACGCGGTCCCTGAGGTCGTCGAGGCTCCAGTCCGACTTGGCGACGCCGACCACCATGCCCGGCAGCCGGCCGCGGCGGCCAGCGCGTGGAGCGCGGGAAAGATCATTCTGTGCGCGAGGTCGCCACTGGCCCCGAAGAGCACGAGCGCGTCGGAGCGGCGCGACGGTCACTGCCCCGCTCCGGCCTTCTCGACATGGCCGCCGAACTCGCGCCGCATGGCGGAGAGCACGCGGTCGGCGAAATCCGCCTCGCCGCGCGACGAGAACCGGCCGAACAGCGCCGCGGCGAGCACGTGCGCCGGTACCCCCTCGTCGATCGCGGCCCGCAGCGTCCAGCGCCCCTCGCCCGAATCCGAGACGCGCCCGGAGAAGTAGGAAAGTCCGGGATCGCCGTGCAGGGCGTCGAGCGGTCAGGTCGAGGAGCCAGGAGGCGACGACGCTGCCGCGCCGCCAGAGCTCGACGATCTCGGCCATGTCGAAGTCGTAGCGGTAGCGCTTCGGGGTCCTGCAGCGGCGCGGTCTCGGCGTCGAAGTCGCGGTCTGCCTGGATGCCGACATCGGCGTGGCGGAGGACGTTCAGCCCCTCGGCATAGGCGGCCATCAGGCCGTACTCGATGCCGTTGTGGACCATCTTGACGAAGTGGCCCGCGCCGCTGGGCCCGCAGTGCAGATAGCCCCGCTCGGCGGTCGAGGGCGGGCCGTCGCGGCCCGGCGTCCGGCGCCGCTGCCTCCACCCCCGGCGCCAGCGCGGCGAAGATCGGATCGAGCCGCTGCGACCGCCTCGGCGTCACCGCCGATCATCTGGCAATAGCCGCGCTCGAGGCCCCAGACCCCGCCGCTCGTTCCGACGTCGAGATAGTGGAGGCCCCGCGGCGCCAGGGCCTTTGACCGGGCGATGGCGTCGCGATAATGGCGGTTGCCGCCGTCGATCAACGCGTCGCCGGGCGCGAGCAGCCGCGCGAGGGCCGAGACCGTGTCCTCCACCACTGCGGCGGGCAGCATCATCCAGACGGTGCGCGGCGGCGCGAGCGCCGAGACCAGCTCCTCGAGCGACGCGGCCCCGGCCGCACCATCCGACTCCAGTTCGGACACGCGCTCGGCCGCGACGTCGTAGACGACGCAGTCGTGATCGGAGCGCATCAGCCGCCGCGCGATGTTGGCGCCCATCCTTCCAAGACCCGCGATTCCGACCTGCATGCCGGTTCCTCCTCAATGACGACGCGACCGCTCCTAGGCGGTGTTGCTGGGCAGCCGACTGCTTCCAAGCTGTGCTCGCCGCGACGTCGCAGCAAGCTCGACAGGTCCAGGTTGCGTGCTTGTGATCCGCCCGCCGCCGCGACCTCGGGAGCGTAGAGACAATCCGGCGCGAGGGCGGCCAAGGCCGCGGCGAGACCGATGAATTCCCCGCCGAGGGCAGTCAACCCCTGGAACCACTCCGGAAGGGGGCGATGCCGGCAGCGGAGAGAGCCTCGTCGAAATTCACGCGGCAGACTATGCTCGTGCCGCGGATGGCGGCTTAGACGGCGGCTGGAGCGTGGCCGCCAGACGGCGGGCCGGCGCAATCCATCTGCGCGATCGACCGCACAGGAGGTGCTTTGATGTCAGCTTCGCCCCAAGGCACGGCTCCCTCGGGCCTGACCGACCTCGCGCCGACCTGGACCTCGTCGGCCAAGGACCTCGTCACGACGGCGCTCGGCGCGAGCCGCCTCTGGGCGACGCTCGGCCACGGCATCCTCAACGAGGTCTACTGGCCCTCCACCGGGAGCCGCAGATCCGCGATCTCGGCTTCATCGTCGCCGGCCCCGGCGGCTGGACCGAGCTCAAGCGCGCGAACCGCTACACGATCGAGCACGCCCGCAGCCCGATATCCCGCTGCCGACGATCATCCACGAGGGCCGGGGCTACCGGTCGACGCTTCGAGGTCGTGCCCGATCCGGCGCGCGACGCGCTGCTGATCCGTACCGGGCTGACGGGCGAGGGCCTGCGGCTCTACGCCGCTGCTCGCGCCGCATCTCGGGCCGCGGAGCGACGCGAACACGGCCTCGGCGAGCGACGCGCTCCAGCGCCGAGGGCGGCGGCGCATGGCTCTGCCTTGCTCGCAGGCGACGGCTTCTCCCGCGCCAGCGCCGGCCATGTCGGCACCTCCGACGGCTGGCAGGACTTCGACCGCAACGGCGCGATGACCTGGGACGTACGGCCGCGCGGGACCGGGCAACGTCGCGCTCATGGGCGAGCTTGCGCCGCGCGAGGGCCTCCTCGCGCTCGCCTTCTCCGGATCGGCGCGAGGGCGCGACAACGCTGGCGCGGTCGTGCATCGCCACCGGCTACGACGGCATCGCCGGGCGGCGCTCGCGGGGCTGGAAGCGACTGGGCCGCGGGGCTGAGCCGCCGACGCGCCGGACCTGCCGCCGGACTGCGTCGAGCAGGCCGCCGCTCCGCCGCGGTCCTGCGCGCTGCACGAGGACCGCACCTTCCCGGGCGCCATCGTCGCGTCGCTGAGCGTGCCATGGGGCAATTCGCGCGACGACCTCGGCGGCTATCATCTCGTCTGGGCGCGCGACGCGGTGAACTCCGGCCTCGCGCTGCTCGCCGATCGGCCAGGTCGACGATGCGCGCCGCATGCTGGCCTACCTCGTCGCGATGCAGCATCCCGACGGCCACTGGGCGCAGAACTTCTATCCCGACGGGCGCGACGTTCTGGAAAGGGCATCCAGCTCGACGAGGTCGGCTTCCCGGTCCTGCTTGCCGCGAAACTGCGCCGAGGGCGGCCATCTCGGAGCGGCGACCGGCAGCGCGCTCCTGATCCGCGGCATGGTCGAGCGGTGCGCTCGGCTTCATCGTCCGCAACGGCCCTCTGACCGCGCAGGATCGGTGGGAGGAGAACGGCGGGCATCAGCGCCGTACAGCGCTCGCGGTCGCCGTCGCGGCGCTCGTCGGCGGCGCCGGACTGGCTCGACGGCGCGGCGCGCGATCATGCGCTCTCCCTCGCCGACGACTGGAACGCCGGATCGAGGACTGGACGCTACGCCGCGCGGCACGCCGCTCGCGCGGCGGTTCGGCGTGCCGGGGCACTATGTCCGCATCGCGCCCGACACCGGCGACGGGCCCATGGCAGAGCAACGGGTCGAGGTGCGCAATCGCGGCGGCCTGAGCGTTGCCCGCGACGCGATCTCGTCAGCCTCGAATTCCTGGCGCTGGTCCGCTTCGGCCTGCGCGTCCGCCGACGATCCGCGGATCCGCGACACGCGTCACGGTCGCCGATGGCGTCCTCGCGCGTCGACCTGCCCACCGGCCGCGCCTGGCACCGCTACAACGAGGACGGCTACGGCGAGCACGCAGACGGGTCGCCCTTCGACGGATCGGGCATCGGCCGCGTCTGGCCGCTGCTCGCCGGCGAGCGCGGCCATCTTCGCCCTTGCTGCCGGAGAGGACGCCGCTGCCCTACCTCGAAGCGATGACGGCGATGACCGGCCCGGGCGGGCATGCTGCCGGAGCAGGTCTGGGACGCAGACCCGATCCCACCGCTGTTCCTCGAACCCGGCCGGCCGACCGGCGCGCCATGCCTCTCGTCTGGGCCCATGCCGAGTTCCTCAAGCTCGTCAGCGCGATCCGGCGGGGCGGCCGATCGAGCAGCTCGCGGCGGTCGTTGACCGTTATGCGACGGCTTCGGCCGGACCACGTCACTGGCGGGCGGCGGTTCCGCTCGAGCGCTGCCCCTCCGGGAGCCCGGTGATCATCGAGGACGTGGAACCGTTCGTTCTCTACGCCAGCAGCGACGGCTGGGCGTCGATCCGCGAGGCCCGGGCACTGCCACTGCCCTTCGGCCTCTTCGGCGTCTTTGTCGACCCACAGCCGCAGGGAACGGCGCTCGCATTCACGCGGAAGTTCGGGAGGACTGGAGGGGCGCAACCATTCCATTGCATGGACCTGACTTCAAGCTTGGCTCTCCGTCGAGGAACTTCCCGCGGCGCCGGGCCATCGCCCGCTTGGCGCGCGCCGCGAAGTCGAAGAGGGAAGCCGACAAGAACCAGATGGCGCGATGGTCTCTCGGCGAAAGAAACACACACGGCAGTGGCAGCTTGCATCTGACCAGCATGCAAGTCCCACGGGCGGCAGCTTGTTTGGAAAGCGGCGAGGGCGTGGACCCTGATGAAGCGGCGGCTCGAGTTCGTGTTCCGGGCCGCGCTCGTACACGACGCCGACTTTGTCGCTGGCTCGTCTTCATCGGGAAGGCGAAACCCGGGAAGATTGCTCTCGCCGTGGAATGTTCGAATGCCGGACTTGCCTCGGCGCTGCGGCAGCGAGAGCTACGCGCAACGGCCGGTGTGGGCCGGTTGCGTCACTCGTGCGAATGCTGCGCGTGCAGCGCTACGCCAACACCGAGGCAATGCAGGATCATCTCGAAGAAATCAGCGGCGCCGTCGATCCGGGTGCGCATGCAGTGCTCATGCTCGACCAGGCCGGCTGGCACATGTCGAGCCACCTCGTCGTCCCGGCGAATTGGTCACCGACTACCTGCACTTGGCGCGATCCCCCGGCGCCGAGCCCCCTTCTGAAGCGCGACAATCCCGTCACCTTCGAGGGTAGTGCGTCCGGCGTGAAAAAGGTCATCACCCGTCTTAACGTCGCTACGCCACGGCAGATATAGCGTCTCAGGTGATAGCTTGTATAACTAAAATGGACGCTTTGCCATGGCCCACGGACTTCAGTTGACGCGTCGCGCTCGGCATCTTGCCGAGCAACGCGCGGTTCCCGGTTCGGTCATCGGGCTGATCCTCAACTACGGCGAGAGTTGCGATGCGGGCGAGGGGGCGCGGAAGTTCGCCCTCTCGAAAGCCAGCCTGCGCGCCCTTCGCCGCGATCTCGGCGGTCGCGCAACCGGCAACCTGGCGCACTTCCGAAAAGCCTATATCGTTGCGGCACAAGATCGGATCGTGACCGTCGCCTTTTCGCGGCGCCCCCTGTTCCATTGAAGAGAGCAAACATGAAAAACCTTCCCCTCTCCCCGGCAGACCGGTTTCTCCCCGTCCTGAAGGCGTTTTCCGAGCCGGCACTTCGCCGCGAGATCGAGAGCGCCGCGGGAGTTGTGTCTCGCCTCGCATGTTCATCGCGGAAAGCGTCTCGATGTCGCCTACGCCCCGTTTGATCACGTCAATCCCGAGGCCCGGGTAGTGATCGTCGGGATCACTCCGGGCCGTCAGCAATGGCGAACGCGCTTATCGAGTGCCGGCGGCAGTTGCGCTCCGGCGCCACTCATGAGCGGGCCCTGGCGGCGGCGAAGGTCCATGCCAGCTTCTCAGGGCCGATGCGGGCGAACCTGGTTTCGATGCTCGACGATATCGGCGTGGCGCGGCTGCTCGACCTGACCACGACAGCCGCGCTCTGGGCCGACAGGTCGAACCTGGTGCACTTCACCTCGGCCCTTCGCTACCCGGTCTTCGTGGACGGAAAGAACTACTCCGGCTCGCCGTCCATGCTGCGCGTGCCGTTCCTGAGAGACCAGCTCGAGACGTGGCTCGGCGAAGAGATGCGCCGTCTTCCGCACGCGCTCTTCGTGCCTCTCGGGCCCAAGGTCGGCGAGGCGCTCGACTACCTCGCGCCGCGGATCGGCATCGGGCAGGAGCAGGTGCTGACAGGCCTTCCGCACCCGAGCGGCGCCAGCGGCGAGCGCATCGCCTACTTTCTCGGGCGGAAGCCGCGGGAGCGGCTCTCGGCCAAGACGAACGCCGCGCGCCTCGATGCCGCGCGGTCGGAACTGGTGGCGAAGATCGAGAGGCTGGAGGGCGTGACCATGGGACAGATGAAGCCGCGGGAGATGGATCTCGAGCAGCGGATCGCCGAATTCACCGCTGGATACGACTACGACAACGACGCGGCGGTGACGCTGGTCGAGCTCGTGCGCTCGGCCGGCGACTTCCTGGAGAAGATCGTTGGCACGAGGCGCGTGGATGCCGGGATGAAGCGTGTCATCGGCCCCCTTGCGGGGGGCGAGCGACACGACTTGGCGAGAGGATCTCGAGGAAGGGGAGAGCGGCGCGTTCACAGAATGGCCGCTGGGAGCAATGCTCCACGACCTGAACGCCTATGCGCTACTACGGGATCGACCTCTCCGTCGCGCGAGCACGAGGACGAACGGCAGGTGGCCGACCGGCTCCAGGAGATGGTCGAGACGGCGGATGCGTTCCTCCGCATCTGCCCATTGGATGCCTGGCTCGGAGAGGAGCGGTCCCCGCAACTCGAGACGACGGTGCTCTTGGCGAGGAACAGATGGGCCCTCGATCACGACCGCCCGGTCGAGCCGGAAGCCTCTGGCGGTCTTCGGCGGCGTCAAGATGAGCTACAGGGCAAATGGCTCACCAACAGGAAGCCCGGAGAAGCCCGACCGATCGACGCCGTGCTGGCGACGAACATGCTGTCGGTCGGTGTCGACGTGAACCGCCTCGGAGTGATGGTCGTGAACGGTCAACCGAAGGGAACGGCCGAATACATCCAGGCAACCAGCCGTGTGGGCCGCACGCCGCCGGGGCTCGTTGCGACGGTGCTGACTTGGGCGCGGCCGCGCGACCTGTCGCACTACGAGACCTTCGAGCACTACCACGCGACCTTCTACCAGCACGTCGAGGCGCAATCCGTCACCCCGTTCTCACCGCGAGCGCTGGATCGAGGCCTCACCGGCGCGATGCTTTCGATCATGCGCCACACCTACGATGCCTTCGCGGCAAACGACGGGGCTGGCGCCATGAACAGTCCAAGCCGCAAAGAGATGCTCGAAACCATCGGCGCCATCGCTGCTCGCACCTGGGAAGTCACCGAGGACTCGGGGAAGAAGGCTCTGACCGAAGCCGAGATGAAGAGCCGCGCCGACGAATGGGCCAATGAAGCGGGCGTCGGCGGCCGTACGCTCGTCTACCAGAAGCACGGCGCGGGTCCCACCGCCTATCCGCTGCTCTCGGCGCCGGGCATCAAGCCGTGGACCGACTGGACCGTCCCGATGTCGATGCGCGAGGTCGAGCCCGGAGTGCGGCTCGTGATGGAGGACGATCGATCGATCAGTGATCCGACTTGGCGACCGCGGGTGACGCAGCCCGAGGAGGATCAGCAATGAGCAGGACACCCGTAGGAGAAATCCGACCGAGCCAGTTACTTTGGACCTATGGTCCCGGAGCACTGATTGACCTTCCGAACATGTCGGTGGTCACGATGGGGATCGATCGCTGGGAGAAAGATCGATGTCAGCCGATTCAAGAGGCGCGATTGCTGGCCAATGTCCGGAGCGTGCTCGGTCCCCAAGTCGATTCATTGCGCATGCCACCAATAGGCGAAAGGGACATCGTCGAACCCTTTTCTGCAGCGGCGCTGATTGGGGTGCCCGTCAAGCCTTTCCCTCGGTGGCTGCGCTGCGTGAAATGTCAGCTGCTTTCACCCTATGATTCCGGATTGTTCAAGCCGAAAGTAGAACCGTTACCGTCCGAGAATCGACGCGATTTGTCCATGCAGGATTGCCGTGGTTCGCAGCAACGATCAAAGAGCCCGAGATGCCGATGCTGTTCCGGCTCGCTTCTGTTATTGGCGTGCCGCGCTGGTCACATCTGGACGATTTTCCTTGGCACTGGTTCGTCCATGGCGGACCGAACAGCTGCAGAGCGACGCTGCGATTCTTCGAAAGCGGCGCATCGCTTCAGACCGAGAACCTGTGGGTCAAATGTGACGGCTGCGGCGCATCGAAGAACATGGCGCAGGCTTTCGGGCAGGCCGGTCGGGACAATCTACCGGGGTGCCGAGGGCGACATCCGCACATCGACAGGTTCGAGGACGATTGCACTGAAGATCCCCGCGCCATCCTTCTCGGGGCAACGAATGGCTGGTTTCCCGTCACATTATCGGTTCTGGCCATACCGCAGACAGGAAGCCCTCTGGCGCAACTGAGTCGCCGACGGCTGGACTTTTTTCGAAGACGTAAGTTCCGCTGCCGAGGTCGCGTTCGTCGTCAAGACCCTCAAGAAAACCGCTCAACTCCCCGGCATCGAGCAGTTCACCGACGAGCAGATCTGGGCCGCGATAGAAACCCATCGCAATGGCGGATCGGCCGTCGAGCAGAGTGACCTGAAAGGACCGGAATGGGATGTCCTGACGGCCGACAACCCGCCCACCGACTATCCGCACTTCATGAGCAAGAAGGTCGGCATTCCCTTCGGGCTTTGGTTCGTCGATCACACGTGTGCTGTTACTGGAGCGGCTTCGTGAGGTGAATGCACTCCTCGGGTTCACGAGGGTCGAGTCCCCGGACGAGGGCACGGGCGACGAGGCAGCGCCACGGGCTCCACTTGGACGCGCCGCGCCGAACTGGGCACCGGCCACGCAAGTCCACGGCGAAGGTATTTTCATCCGCTTCGATGCCGATGCTTTGAAGGCTTGGGCGGACAAGGATCCCGTGAAGGCGCTCGATGCTCGGCTCAGACAAGGGCACCGCGGATGGCGTCAAAAGCGAAACCTCGACCCGAACGAAGGTTATCCGGGCGTCCGCTATGTAATGCTGCACACCCTCGCGCACATGCTAATCCGGGAACTGGCGCTGGAGTGCGGCTACAATGCTGCGAGTATTCGCGAGCGCATATATGCGGATGTCGAGGACGGCAGGGATCAAGCCGGATTTCTCATCTACACGGCGGCGGCAGACTCCGATGGAACGCTGGGGGGACTGGTAGAACTCGGCAAGCCCGAAAACCTCGGGCGACTTCTACGCCAAGCACTGGACCGCGCCCACATCTGCGCCTCCGATCCCCTCTGTGCAGAGCACGATCCTAGCAAGGATCAGTCGCTTCACGGCGCAGCGTGTCACGCTTGTTCGTTCGTCTCGGAAACTTCATGTGAGCGGGGAAACCGCCATCTCGATCGCTCCCTCGTGGTGCCCACCCTCGAAAACCCCGATGCAGCATTCTTCGAGACGGTCTGATGGAAGCAATGCTGATCGCAGCCGCTGATCTCGTGGCCCTGTTGTCGCCGTCGAGGATCGAAGCACTTGCTGATCGTGTCCGCGGGTCGCTCTCGGCCGAGAGAGACGGAAACCTGTACCAGCTTGTGACTACGCCCGCTGCTCGCGCAGCGCTCGATCGTCTGATTGCCGCGTGGAGGCAGACGGAAATATCAGGTGATGTATTGGCCGGTATATTGGTCGGCGCGGCATACGCGCGCCAACAGGCACAGCGCGAGAGCAATGTCGAACTCGTCTGGACAGGCCCGACGACACCCTTCGTCGCCACCCGTCGTACAGAGCAGGTGCTTCTGGATCTCATCCATCACGCGCAGAGGGACCTCTTTCTCGTTAGCTTCGTTGCATACGATGTCGCCACGGTGGTCGATGCATTGAATGCTGCAACCACTCGCGGCATCGACATCCGAATTCTGCTGGAGACCTCCACGAGCCATGGCGGGAGCCTGTCCGTCGATCCTATTGCTACGATGCGGCGCTGTGTTCCTTCGGCAGCGTTGTATGTCTGGACCGACCGGCCGGCACCGTTCGCCGAAGGACGGGTTCACGCGAAAGTGGCCGTTGCCGACGGCAATTCAGCCTTCTTGACCAGCGCTAACCTGACTGGGCACGCGCTAGAAAAGAATATGGAGGCCGGCGTCGTGATCAGCGGTGGACACGTCCCCGCAGGTCTGCGTGCCCATCTTCATGCTCTAATCGAGACGAAGGTCATTCGGAAAATCTAGCATCACACTCGGCAACTTCGCACCTGGGTCCGCATGACGCTGTAGTCGGCGAGCATTTCGGCGATAGCCGACCCCTCCGGCAACAGATCGAGCTCCTCGGCTGCGCGGGCCTGGAGCTCGCGGGTGTACTCCACCACGGGCGGACAGGCGGTCGCGATGCCGGGCTCAGAACCGTC
>CAVVNT010000011.1:0-89888 GCA_963749675.1 uncultured Alphaproteobacteria bacterium | reverse complement strand
CGCAAACCCGAGATGAGGTCCCTGATGGGGCCTTTTTTCTTTTTGTTTCAAAGGGGTTTAGCGGGGCTATCCGACCTTCGGAGACTGGCGTTTTGGTCGAAATCGGTCTCTAAAGCCTCCGCGTCTCTTTCCATC
The DNA here is from genome assembly GCA_963749675.1 of uncultured Alphaproteobacteria bacterium. Classification (GTDB taxonomy): domain Bacteria; phylum Pseudomonadota; class Alphaproteobacteria; order Rhodobacterales; family Rhodobacteraceae; genus Roseitranquillus. The sequence continues at coordinate 89,753 of CAVVNT010000011.1, read as the reverse complement.
CGCCCTTCATCCAAGTCGAGACGGTTTCAAAAAGTACCGTATTTTCAGCGTGTTGCTCAAACCTAACCGCGCCGCAGTTGAAGCAGGTTCGTCTGCTCTCGGCGCGAACAGAGACGCCCGAAGGCGGCGTGTTTGTGCGGGTTGGGGCGCATTTCAGCGGGGCAAGAGCCAACGGGCCAGATGTTGCGATGGGCGGAGAGTGGACCTTGGACGGATGGTGGTCGAGGGCCGCCTAGCTGCGACACCAGAGTTTGCTGTGCGTCTTCGTAGAGCCGCTCAATCAAAGGGAACGATCTCGATTTCGGCGAGATCCTTCATTCGGCTAACCACGCAATGGTCTCAGGTGGTCGATCACGACCCCGTGCAAGGCGCTCAACCTCTCTGCAATCAGGGATCGGTGACACGCCTCGTGGCTTCACTCAACGCAAAACAATGCTGCAACTCCGTCATTCGGCAAAGCCGAAACAATCGCTCTGAGGTCGGCTTGGTCAAGAATTTCCGCAGTGTAGCGGCTGATGTACGCGTCTGCGAGCTTGTCCCGTGAGCGTTTTCCACCCCAAGGCGGTCGTGGCTCTCGACGATCTCGGTCATCTTCTGCCACATGTCCATCTGCGTGGTGGTATCGGTCATCGCTGGCGGAACGTTGCCCTGGCCTGCAGGGTGATCATTTCCATGACGACCGCCGTGGCCGCCTCGCCGCCTTTCCTCATTTCGTCGTGCCAGCGTTTCAGGGTCGGATCGGACATGAAGGCCGGATCGCCCTCGTAGACGCTGGCGACGACGCCAAGCGCGTCGGAGTGATCCGCCACGACCATCCAGTCATAAGGCCGCGAGAGCTTCACCGGCTGGCCGGTGGTGGAGGTGATCTCGGCCCCCTTGGCGTAGCGCAGCGCCTCGCCGGGGCCGACCCGCGTGCCGCCACCGAACGCATCTGCGGACGACGACGTGTGCAGGTGCTGCTCGCCCCAGAGCGGTCTTGAGGGGAAGGTGCGGCCGGCATATGGCGAATAGCCGGGTTGGTTGAAGAAGCGTTCGATCCGAGACGGTTCGATCGTCCCGGCATCGGTGGTGACCTGCGCCGGGACGGGGAAGGCCAGAAGGGTTGCGGTGGAGGCGAGAAGCAAGCGGCGCATCGTCTCAGGTCTCCTCGAAAACAACGCGATGAAGCTTTGTGGCGGCGATCCAAGTCTAGCATGGCACGATCTCATCTCGAAGAATTCTTCAACGCCGCTGCGCCGACTTGACCATCTCTGCGTGCCATTCGAAGGAGTCCGATGGACAGACGATCGCCGTCAATCACCCCCGAGGGGCCATCGCTTCCGTCTCGGGGGGGCCGCGAGCGCCGCATCCGTTCCCTGTTCGGGACTGGCTGGCGAGGCGAGAGTGATCTGCGTCATCGGCGGTCGCTCCGAGGAGCTCGCCGCCACCCTGCCGGATCAGAGCGCAAAGCCGAGGTTCTTCAGGGCATTCCCAAATCTTGATCCAGCGCAAGGAGCCTTCCGCCACGTCCGTGCTAGGGACGCTCTGACACCGTCGTGGCTGGCGAATGATCTCAAGGTGTGGTGTGGTCAGATGCCTGAAGGTGCGCGCAAGCCAACCGCATGCTTCAGGAACGCGCCTGCACGTCGTCAATCTGGCACAGGCCGTCGTCGCTCGGAAACGCCCCCCTGAAGGTGAGAAGAATGAAAAAAATCGGCAAGAGCTCCCTTGTGCTGGGCATGATGCTTGCGGGCGCCGCTGCAACCGCGCAGGACGCCGGGATCGGTGGCACGGTTGGGGAAATGTCCCTGACGGCGGAAGACATCGGCCTGTTCAAGGCGCCGGCCTTCTCTCCCTACGCCGGCCGCAACTTCCCGACGCAGGTCTTTTGGGGAGACACTCACCTCCACACATCCAACTCGCTTGATGCGCGGGCCTTTGGAGCGACGTTGGGCCCGGAAGAGGCGTTTCGGTTCGCGCGCGGTGAAGAGGTGACCACGTCACATGGGCTCAGGGTCAGGCTCTCTCGGCCTCTCGACTGGCTGGTCGTGGCGGACCACTCCGACGGAATGGGGGCGATGAACGAGATCGTCGCCGGCAATGCGTCGCTGTTGAGCGACCCGACCGTGAGGGACTGGAACCAGCGTGTGAACGCCGGTGGCGAGACCGCGCTCAATGCGACGATGGACATCATCGAAAAGTTCTCCGGCGGTCAGATTCCCGCCGATTTCTCGAGGACAGGTTCGCCAAGTCCATCTGGGAGAAGTATCTCCGGACGACGGAAGCGTTCAATGAACCCGGCCGGTTCACCACCATCATCGGGTACGAGTGGACGTCGACCGAGGGCGGCAACAACCTGCACCGCAACGTGCTCTACCGGGACGGCTCGGACCTGGCGCGGCGGATGCTGCCCTATACGACGAGCGAGAGTTTCAATCCCGAAGACCTCTGGACCTGGATGGAGACCTACGAGGCGGAGACCGGCGGCGACGTGCTCGCGCTCGCTCACAACGGCAACCTGTCGAACGGCCTCATGTTCCCGGTGGAAACCAACCCGAAGACCGGGGAACCGCTGACCGGCGATTACGCCAAGCGACGTGCGACATGGGAGCCGCTCTACGAAGTGACGCAGATCAAGGGCGATGGCGAGACGCACCCCTTCCTTAGCCCGAACGACGAATTCGCCGACTACGAGACCTGGGACAAGGCGAACCTGGGTCCGGTCGTCAAGGAAGACTGGATGCTTCAGTACGAATACGCGCGGGAGGCCCTGAAGAACGGCCTCAAGCTGGAAGCCAGCCTTGGCGCCAATCCCTACAAGTTCGGCATGGTCGGCTCGACCGACAGCCACACGGCGCTGGCGACAGCCGAGGAGGAAAACTTTTTCGGCAAGCATTCGGGGCTCGAGCCCGAAGCTCACAGATGGGAACATGTGGTCGGCGAGTTCGGAGACGTGCGCATCGTGGGCTGGGAAATGGCGGCTTCGGGATATGCCGGCGTCTGGGCGACGGAAAACACCCGCGAGGCGATCTTCGACGCAATGGAGCGCAAGGAAGTCTACGCCACGACAGGTCCGCGCATGACGGTCCGGTTCTTCGGCGGCTGGGACTTCGTGGATGCTGACGCCAATACGCGCCTTCCGGCCCAGACCGGTTACACCAAAGGCGTGCCGATGGGCGGCGATCTGTCTTCGGCCCCGGAAGGCGCAGCGCCCAGCTTCCTCGTGGCGGCGGCGAAGGATGCCTACAGCGGGAACCTCGACCGAATCCAGATCGTCAAGGGATGGCTCGACGCGGACGGTGCGACGCAGGAGAAGGTCCACGATGTCGTCTGGTCCGGCGACCGCCAGCCCGGCGCCGACGGCACGTTGCCCTCGGTCGGCGATACTGTCGATGTGGCGACCGCCAGCTGGACCAATACGATCGGCGCACCGGAATTGATTACCGTCTGGCGCGACCCCGATTTCGACCCGGCCCTCAGCGCGTTCTACTACGCCCGCGTGCTCGAGATCCCCACACCCCGCTGGACTGCCTATGACGCGATGCGTTTTGGCGTGACCATGCCGGAAGACGTGCCGATGATCGGGCAGGAGCGCGCCTATACCTCACCGATCTGGTACACGCCGGAACAGTAATAGGCAGTCATTGATATCATGCGCATCTGGAAAGAACCCCTGGCTCAGTTTCTTGTTCTGGGAGGGCTCCTTTTCCTGTCGTATTCGCTCTTCGCTCCAGAGCCGGAAGCGGCGCGGGAGACGATCGTCGTCGATGCCCCTTTGATCGCGAGCCTTGAGCAGAGCTTCGAGGCGGTCTGGAAGCGGTCTCCGACCCCGGAAGAGCGTCAGGGGCTCGTCGACGACTACCTTGCCGAGGAAGTCTTCTACCGCGAGGCGCAGAAACTCGGTCTCGATCAGGACGATGTCGTGATCCGGCGGCGGATGCGACAGAAAATGGAGTTCCTGCTGCAAGACGGGCTGGCCCGCACGCAACCTGACGAGGCGGTGTTGAGGGCGTTCTTCGAAGCTGACCCGGATCGCTACAAGGGCCCTGACCGGTTCAGTTTTCGCCAGATATTTCTGGGAGACGGAGAGACCGACGCAGGCGTGGCCTCTTGGAAAGCGCTACTCGTCCGGCTGAACAGCGCGGATCCGCCAGGCACGCGGCTGCTTGGCAGTCCATCGTTGTTGCCAGCCGAAATGAACGCCGCCTCGGTCAGGGAAATTGACGGAACCTTTGGCGATGGCTTCGCGACGCGTCTTTCGGAACTGCCGGCAGGCAAGTGGGTGGGGCCGGTCGCGTCCAGCTTCGGATCGCATGTGGTCTTTGTCGAAGCTGTCCGAACCGCCGACCCGCCAGAGTTCGATGCGGTGCGCGCCGAAGTGGAGCGCGACTTCGCCTTCGAACGCCAACGCGACGCTCAAGATGCTCTGATCGAACGCCTGAAACAGGAGTACGAGATTGTCATCAGCGAGGGCGGGACGTGATCCGGCGTTCTCTTGCGACCCTGCTGGGCATGTTTCTGGCGGTCGCGGCGTTTGCCGCCAACGCCCATGAGGTCCGTCCCGGTCTGCTTCAACTGATCGAAACCGAGCCGGACCGTTTCGAGATGCTCTGGCGCGTCCCCGCGCGGGGAGATCTACGCTCTCGCTCTCACCTGTCTTGCCTGCGACCTGCCAGACAATTGGTGTCCCAGAACGATCTGTGGATGGCAGCCGGTCCGAGGAACGGCGGCAGCTTGCTTGCGACAATGGGTTGGCGGGCGAACGGATTTCGATTGCCGGGCTCAGCAGGTTGCGGACGGATGTGCTGGTCAGCGTCATTTATCTTGGCGGCGGGACGGAGACCCTGCGCGCGACGCCGGAAGCGCCCGAGGTGACGCTGGCAGGTCAGCGCAGCCTTGTTCAAGTGGCTGCGACCTATTTCAGTCTAGGTGTCGAACACATCCTGCTCGGGATCGATCACCTGCTGTTCGTTGCGGCGCTCATGTTGCTCGTGACGGGTTGGCGACGGCTTCTGGCGACTGTCACGGCCTTTACGGTCGCGCATTCGATCACGTTGGCGGCGGCGACCCTGGGGCTTGTCTCTGCCCCTGCGGTGCTGATCGAAAGTATGATCGCACTGTCCATAGTGGTCGTGGCCGCCGAGGTCGTATTGCAGCAACGGGGCGAATCCGGGATCGCCATCGAGCGGCCGTGGCTGATCGCGTTTGGCTTCGGTCTCTTGCATGGCTTCGGCTTTGCCGGGGCACTGAGAGAGGTTGGCCTGCCGCAGGAAGCGGTGCCGACCGCCCTTCTGTTCTTCAACGTCGGCGTCGAAGCGGGACAAATCCTGTTCATAGTGGCGCTTCTCACCGCCACGTCAGTTCTCAAGGCCATCGCCCCGCGCCCGAGCATGATTTCCCGCAGAGCGTTCCCGTATGGCATCGGTCTTGTCGCCGCATTCTGGGCGGTAGAGCGTACCGTCGCCATTTGGGCGTGAACTATGGCGGTTATCGCTGCAAGGTGCCGCAGAGCCCGGCATGCAGGTGCATGATTGACGCGTTATCCTGTTATTTCAATTACTTAAGAAGTGGAGATGGGGTGGATGCCGCTCTCCCTTGACGGCATCGCAATGTGCCAAGCTTGCGGTGTTGAATCACAAGCTGAAGGAGAGGGCATCCATGGGAGAAGTTAGCACCATCGGCGTCGACCTGGCAAAGAACGTGTTCCAGGTGCACGGCGCGGCGGCGGACGGGTCCGTTCTGTTTCGGAAGAAGTTGTCGCGGCCGCAGTTCGCGCGGTTCATGGCGCAGCAGCCGCCATGCCTTGTGGCGATGGAAGCCTGCGCCAGCGCTCATCATTGGGCGCGGGAGATGGCGCGCTACGGCCATGAGGTCCGGCTGATCGCGCCGCATTACGTAAAGCCGTTCCTCAAGCGGCAGAAGAACGACGCCGCCGATGCCGAGGCGATTGTCGAGGCGGCCCTGCGGCCGACCATGCGTTTCGTCGAACCGAAGTCCGCGGACCAGCAGGCGCGGGCGGTCGCGTTCCGGACCCGCGAGCAATTCGTGAAGCGGCGCACTGAAGCCGTGAATGCGCTCAGGTCGCATCTCTAGGACACTCTGAAGAACCTCGGCTTTCGATCATGATCTGGTAGGCTGATGGCGAGCTTGCGGGAGCCGTCCTCGATGAAGCAGACCACCTTCGCCTCGCTGATCTACGCCACGAAGAAGAAGCGCACCCGGCGCGAGACGTTTCTCTCCGAGATGGAGTCGGTGGTGCCCTGGACGCGACTGATGGCGCTGATCGAGGCGCACTATCCGAAGGCGGGACCGAAGGGCGGGCGGCCGCCGATGCCGCTGGAGGTGATGCTCCGGCTTTACTGCCTCCAGCAATGGTATGCGCTGTCGGACCCGGCGGCCGAAGAGGCACTCTACGACAGCGACGCGATGCGCCGGTTTGCTGGGCTGGAGCTGGGGGACGATGCGATCCCGGACGAGACCACGATCCTCAACTTCCGCCACCTGCTGGAACGGCACGAATTGACGCGGGCGATCTTCGAGGCGGTGAACGCCTGCCTTCGCGAGAAGGGCATCCTGCTGCGCGAAGGTACGCTGGTCGATGCGACGCTGATCGACGCGCCGAGCTCGACCAAGAACAAGCAGCGGTCCCGCGATCCGGAGATGACCAGTACGAAGAAGGGCAACGAGTGGTACTTCGGCATGAAGGCGCATGTCGGCGTCGATCTCGACAGCGGTGTGGTCCACTCGATGGAAGCCAGCACCGCCAAGGTGCACGACAGCCAGAAGTTCAATGAGCTGCTACATGGCGACGAGCACGCGGTGTTCGGCGACAAGGGCTATGTCAGTGGCGAGCGCGAAGAGCTGTTCCGCAAGCAGGGCAAGGTTTGGGGCGTGATGCGCAAGGCACCGAAGGGCGGTCGGCTGCACCCCATCGACGAGCACATCAATCGGCTCATCGCCAGCCTGCGGGCCAGGGTCGAGCATCCGTTTCGGGTGCTGAAATGCCAGTTTGGTTATCGTAAGACCCGCTACCGCGGCCTGGCGAAGAACGAGGCCCAGCTGTTCGCGCTATTCGGGCTCGGGAACCTGTTTCTGGTCCGAACGCGGCTAATGGCCTGAGGCGGAGTCCGCCTCCAGCCATCGAAATCACCTGAAATGTGCCGAGGCATCGCGAAGACGAGGCCATCATCCATTCGCTGACGCCACTGCAGCCAACGACAATCGATAGATCAGACGTTCCTCTACGAGTTCGGGCATGTCGCCCCCGAAGGGATCGGCTATGTGCCGCGCCTTGAACGGGTCGTCAAAGATCCTGACGCCGACATTCCTGATCTGGCACGCGACATCTGCCGGATGCTCCTTGAGCAGATCACCCACCTGACCGACCGGATCAAGGAGCTGAAAGCGCGGATCGCGGCGATGTCGAACGAAGCTGAAATGCCTCGCCAGCTGCAGACGATGCCGGGCGTCGGCCCGATCACCGCGCTCGCGGTCGAGACTTTCGCGCCGCCGATGGACCAGTTCCGCCGCGGCCGCGACTTCGCCGCGTGGCTCGGCCTGGTGCCGCGGCAGCATTCCACCGGCGGCAAGCAGAAGCTGGGGAAGACCTCGAAGATGGGGCAGCGTGACATACGGCGGTTGTTGGTCATCGGGGCGACCGCCGTGATCCGCTGGGCCTCGCGTCGAGGGGCGCCGAAGGGGTCGTGGCTGGCGCGGATGCTGGAGCGCAAACCGATCCCGGTCGTGGCGGTCGCGCTGGCCAACAAGATGGCGCGCGGCATCTGGGCGATGCTGACGCGCGGTGAAAGCTATCGTGGCCCGGTGCTGATCGGCGCCTGATCGGGCATCGAACGGCCAACCGGGCCACCGAGTTGTGAGGAAGACATGATCTGCATAGGCACATGATCGACATGATCCGGGCCGGGCAAACCAGAAACCTTCTCCGAGCCTCGAGCGCGCTGTTGGAGATGTGGCCCCGCTCCGCGCATCACCATCCCGGCCAGCGGCGCCAGTCAGCCGCTTGAACAGGCCTGACAAAAGACCGCACTCGATCACAAGTCCAGAAGATCAGAAATTCCTTGCAAACCGAGCGGCATCCACAAAAGAAGGTTGGATATCAGGCCCATCCCCTCCGCCACATTCAGATACTGAATCCGTCCAAGGGCCCCGATTGGGGCCTTTTTTCTTTTTGTTTTAAAGGGTGTTGGCAGGGCTATCCGCCCTTCGGAGACAGAACGCTTGACGCGAAAGGGTCTCCGAATGGCCAGTGTCTCACTTCGAACGCCCCTCAATGGTCACGGGACGGCGTTAAACATCCTCGTATTTCCAATGGGTTGACGGGTTCATGGGGTCGTCCTGTTCGCGAGATAATCCGGTGACGGAGACTGACACGAAGGCGCAGGACGGTCGGGAGGACGGCTCCGGGGCGGCCGATCACCAGGTCAGCGCGGCAGTGCGGGAGATCCGCTTCACCACCGAAAACCCTGCCGGAAGTCTCTGATGACAAACAGACTTCGTGCCCATAGCCTGCAATGTTGAACGGGCCCTGGACAGATGAAGAGAACGACCTGATCGTCGCGGATTTCCACGAGGGTCCTCTCCATGAAAACCTACGTCCAGCCCGGCAACACCATCACCCTGACGGCGCCCTATGCGGTCGCTTCCGGCGACGGCTTGCTCGTCGGCTCCATCTTCGGCATCGCGGCCGGGGACGCCGCCCTCGGCGAGAGCGTCGAGACCGCACTCGTCGGCGTGTTCGACATCACCAAGGTCGGCTCTCAGGCCTTGACCGTCGGCGCGAAGGTCTATTGGGACGACACCAACAAACGCTGCACCACGGTCGCCACCGACAACACTCTCGTCGGCGTGGCCGTCGAGGCGGTGGCGAGCGGCGCGGGCGACACCATCGGCCGGGTGCGCCTGAACGCGACGTTCTGATTTGCGCCTTCGCCGCCGCCGTCGGCGCACTCTTCGCCGATCCCAATGTCGGCCGGGATGCGGTCTACATCGCCGACGGCGGCGCGCCTGTTCTGGTGCGCGTCGTTGCCCGGCGCGCGGATGCCGTCTCTGACTTCGGCGATGCGCGGCTCTGGTCCGAGACCGCCCGGATCGACCTGCGCGTCGCCGAGGTAGCGAACCCGCTTCCCGGCGACCGCATCGAGATCGACGGCGACGCCTTCCTCATCCAGGGCGAGCCCGTCCGCGACCGCGAGCGGCTGGTCTGGACCGTCGATCTGAGGCCGACGTGAAACTGAAGCTCGACATCGATCCTGACATCGTCGCGATGATGGCGGCCGAGGTCGCGGCGGGCGAACGCGCTGTCACGGCCGCCATGCGCGAGGCCGGGACCGGGCTGAAGTCGGCCTGGCGGTTGCAGATCACCGGTGCGGGGCTCGGGCCCCGGCTGGCCAATTCGATCCGGAGCCAGAACTTCCCTAGGTCGGGCGAAAGCCTCGACGCCGCGGCGCTGGTCTGGTCCAAGGCGCCGGTCATCGTCGGCGCGCACGACACCGGCCCGCTGATCCGCTCGAAGAACGGGTTGTCTTAAGAAACGACCGGCTCCTGTGGGATACGGGAGCCGCTCTCCGGCACTTCACACATGCCGGAGAGCGGCGGGGGACGGATCGGAAGAACGGTGGTCTCTTGGACCGGTCAGAAGTTGGATCGCCCCTGCCTTTCGCATGACCTGAACGGATACATGGGGAAGGCCCGCCCTTGCCCCGCATGACAAGCATAGGGAACGAAAGGCGATGCAGGATACCATCGGGATCGACATTTCCAAGGACACGCTCGACATTCACCGGCTTTCGGATCGCCGGCACGAGCGGTTCGGCAACGATAAGGCGGGGCTGGCCGCCCTGCGTCGCTGGATCGGGAAGGCGCCGGTGCGTGTGGTCTACGAGGCGACGGGGCGATATCACCGCGATCTGGAGGCGGTGCTGGGTGACGCCGGGCATGCTCTGGTCAAGGTCAATCCCACAAGGGCCCGCCGCTTCGCGCAGGCCATCAGCCAAGGCGCCAAGACTGATCGTGTCGATGCCGCCATGCTGGCGCGTATGGGAGCGGTTCTCGAACTCGACGCCAAGCCGGTTCGCAGCGAAACCATGCATGAAATCCGCGAGTTGCACATCGCGCGCCTCGCGCTGAACAAGGATCGCACCGCCTGTCGCAACCGTCTGGAAGGGGCGCGCAACAAGGTCGTCCTGGCCCAGCTCCGCGCCCGTCTGCGGCAGGTGGACAGTCAGCTCGAGCAGATCGACACCGAGCTCGCGCGCCTCATCGCCGAGGATCCCGCGCTCGCGCGACGCCAGGCGATCCTTCGCTCCATTCCCGGCATCGGCGCAGTCACCGCGATCGCCATGATCGTCGAGATGCCGGAACTCGGCACGATGGAGCCAAAGGAAGCCGCCAGCCTCGCAGGCCTCGCCCCGATCACACGGGAATCCGGCAAATGGAAGGGGCGCGCGAAGATCGGCGGCGGGCGACGGGGCGTGCGCAACGCGCTCTACATGCCCGCCCTAGTCGCGATCCGCCACAACCTGCACCTCGCAGTCACCTACCGCACCCTCGTCGACGCCGGAAAGCCCGCAAAGCTCGCCATCGCGGCAATCATGCGAAAGCTCGTGATCCTCGCAAACGCTCTTGTCCGGGATGATCGAACATGGACCGAAACCGCCCCTTGACCAAGACGGATAACTTCTGGCTGGCGATCCCGTTGCCCGCCGCAGGCAAGTCCTTGCGAGGCGGCCGGATCACGCCGGCGGAATGGGAGCGGCGACGCGGGCTGCGCCTGCGCTTCGTCTATCGTCGCACGGGCCCGAGCCTGCTGGTGGCGGAGGGACGGCTGAACACCAAGGGCCAGGCGGTGGTGTCTCGATCGAAGACCGGACGCGGCAAGGTCACCGCGCCGATCTTCCTGCTGGTGCCGCAGGTGAAGCTGCCGAAGCGGCTGGACTTGGCGCGAGATGCAGATCATCGTCGCGCCGACCGCTCCGATCAGGACCCGCGCGTGTCCGCTGCCGAAGCGCGGCATCGCCACGCTCGCGCCGGCATAGCCGAGCGCGGACATGAGCATCAGGACGATGGCGTTGACGGAAGCGGGCATGCTTGTCGCTCGGCATGGATCGAAGGCGATGGTGCCGCCGCGCCGGAAGGGGCGGTAGGGTGGGATTTTCCTCCTTACCCTGCGTCAACCGTCCGGAGGGAGCGGGCGTAGAGCTCCGGGTCGACGTTGCCGCCTGTGGTGACGACGACGACAGCCTCTCCCTCGACCGCGTCGCGCCTGAAAAGCGCGGCGGCAAGGGCAACGGCTCCGCCCGGTTCGACGACGATCTTGAGGCGCAGGAAGGCGTGCGCCATTGCCCGCAGCGCCTCGTCGTCGGACACGGCGATGCCGGGGCCGCAATGCGCCTGCATGATCGGAAAGGTCACCTCGCCCGGGCTCGGCGTGACGATCGCGTCGCAGATCGAGCCCGTGTCGCGATCGTTGCCGAGGATCCTCCCGGCGACGAGGGAGCGTCGGGTATCGTCGAAGCCCTCCGGCTCGACCGGCCGGACGCGCAGCCCCGGCGCGCGCGCGGCGAGTGCCAGCGCGATGCCGGACGTCAGCCCGCCTCCACCGCAACAGACGAGGACGTCCGCCTGCGTGACGCCGAAAACCGGCGCCTGCTGCGAAATCTCGATGCCGCAGGTGCCTTGGCCCGCGATCACCGCCGGCTCGTCGTAGGGGCGGATCAGGGTCAGGCCCCGCTCCCGCGCCAACGCCTCGCCGATTTCCTCCCGGCTCTCGCCCCAGCGGTCGTACGTGACGACCTCTGCGCCGAGGGCGCGGGTGTTGGCGAGTTTCAGCCGTGGCGCGTCGTCGGGCATGATGATGACCACGGGCACGCCGTGCATCCGCGCCGCGTTTGCCACGCCCTGCGCATGATTCCCGGAGGAGTACGCGATGACGCCACGGGCGCGAACGTCGTCCGGCAGGGCCGAGACCGCGTTCATGCCGCCGCGGAACTTGAAGCTTCCGGTGTGCTGCAGGCATTCCGCCTTGATCAGCACGCGGCGGCCGGCGATCTGGTCGAGGAACGGTGACGTCAGCATCGGGGTGCGGCGGACATAGCCGGCGACCCGCTCCATCGCCTCGGCGATCATGGCAGGGGTCACGGGGACGGCGGCCGTCGCGTCCATATCAGCTCCGAAGCCGGTCGAGCCAAGCGTGCAACGCCGACAGCGCCTCCGGCTCGTCGAGGAACGGAACGTGTCCGCGCCCCGGCACTTCGGCGTAGATGAGTTCGGGCCTGCGGCGCCGCATCTCCGCCGCCGTCTCTTCGCTGATGATGTCGCTGTTGGCGCCGCGGATCAGCGCCAAGGGGATGTCGCCGATTGCGTCGTAGAGCGGCCAGAGGTCCGGCGCGAGATCGGCGGCGTCGGACAGCACCGCCTCCCGCAGGCGCGGATCGTAGTTGATCTCGAGGCCGTGAGACGTCTCGCGGTAGTGCTTCGATACCTCCGTCTCCCACCTCTCCGTCGGAACCCCCTCGAACCCGGCCATGAGCTTCGCCCTCATCGCAGCCGCCTCGGCATGGGTCTTCTCGACGGGATTGCGGCCGACGTAGCCGCGTATCACGTCGAGGCCCTCCGGCGCGATGACGGGGCCGATGTCGTTGAGCGCGAGACCGAGCACGCGGGGCGCCGCGTGTGCGGTGAGGCCCATGCCGATGATCCCGCCGCGCGATGTGCCGAGGATCGCGGCCGAGGAGAGGCCCAGATGGTCGAGCAGTGCAAGCGCGTCCTGCGCCTCCATCGGGACCTTGTAGGTCGCAGGATCGGCCCAGTCGGACCTCCCCCGACCGCGATAGTCGAGGCGAATCAGGCGAACGCCTTCAAGGTGCGGCGCGACGTAATCGAAGTCGCTGCCGTTCCGCGTAAGGCCCGCGAGGGCAAGGATCGGTAGCCCGTCCCCTTCGTCGGTGTAGTGCAGGCCGGTGCCGTCGAGCGCGTCGAAACGGGGCATCAGTTGGACTCCATCAGGTCGGGCAGGCCGGTGAGATCGGGCAGGATGACATCCGGACGGCCCGGTAGCCGGTCGACCGGCTCTTTGCGGCGATTGATCCACACGGTGCGGAAGCCATGGAGCGCGGCGCCGGCGACGTCCCAGCCGTTCGAAGAGACGAAGCGCACCCCGCGCGGTGATCCGCCGAAGCGGTGGCCGACCATGGCGTAGACCCGCGAATCGGGTTTGAAGACGCCGATCGTCTCGATCGAAAGAACGTCGTCGAGCAGATCGCCGATCCCGGCCGAGGCCACGGCGGTCGACAGCATCGCGCGCGAGCCGTTGGACAGGATCGCCGTGGTCGCGCCCGCCTCCTTGAGCTGGCGCAGCACGGCCGGCACTTCGGGGTAGGCCTCGAGCTCTTCGTAGAGCGCGAGCAGCCGTGCGCGCAGGTCCGGATCCGCCAGACCGGCGGCGTCGAGTGCCCAGTCGAGGGATTCCTGCGTGAGCTGCCAGAAATCGATGTAGTGCCCCGTGATCTGCCGGAGCCAGGAATAGGAGAGCTGCTTCTGCCGCCAGTGCTCCGCAACCTCCTTCCAGCGCGCCGCGAAGAGCGTGCCTGTGTCCTCTTCGGCCAACCGGCGGGCTGCCGCGGCGACGTCGAAGAGCGTACCGTATGCATCGAAGACATGGATTGGCGCAGCCACGACTGTCCCTCTCGTCTGGCGGACACAATCGCACGCGGAGGCGTTGAGGTGAAGTGAGCGGCGCCATTCTGGGCGCGCCATTGGCAGGGGCTGAAGGAGCGAGCCGGTCAGGTCTGTTGATCGAGCTTGCCACGCGCGACGTGGCCGGCGCCAAGGACCATTGCGCGGCAGTCTGTGGCTGGAGCTACGACGAGATGCCGATGGGCGAGCACAGCTACGACGTTACACGCATTGGCGATCGGATGATCGCCGGACTATTCGATATCGCTTCGGTTCCGGATGGCGATGCCATTCCGCCGCACTGGATTACGTGCCTTGCGCGAAGCCTACGACCTGCGGCGCGCTTCGGGCAGAATGCGGGTCTCGACAAGTTCATGGAGATCGCCCGCGTAGCCCCGGGAGCGGGCAGGGCGGTCCGGGTCGGAGGTCACGGCAACTGTGAGGGAGAGATCGGGAATCACCCAGATCATCTGTCCGCCGTAGCCGCGCGCGTAGGTCGCATCATGGCCCGCCATCCGCGTCAGGAACCAGCCATAGCCGTAACCGTCGCCGGAGTAGCGGGACCGTGCGCGCGGCGTCCACGCGGCGTCCACCCAACCGCGCGGCACGGCGCCGAGGTCGGTGCGCCACGCCTCGCCGAATCGGATCATGGAGAGCGGCGATAGCGCCATGTTGTTGCCGCCCATATATCGGCCCTGCGGGTCGCGCGTCCACGGTGGGATGCGGATGTCGAGCGGGTCGCCGATCCGCCGACGCGCCTGCTCGAGCAGGGAAAGCCCCGTCGCCTCGACCAGCACGGCACCGAGGATGTGGGTGTTGCCGGTGGAGTACAGCATCTGTCCGCCGGGCTCGTCCACGAAGGGGCGCGCGAGGGCGTAGGACACCCAGTCGTCGCTCTCGACCCAAGCGCCGTAGTTGCCGCCCGAGGTACGTTCGAGGCCGGAGCGCATCGACAGCAGGTCACCCAGGGAGATTCCGGCCACTCCCGGCTCGGCAGTGGAGGGGATCAGGCCAGGCGCCACCTCGCCAAGGGTGGCACCGGTGCCCGGCAGCTCTCCCCTCGCGATGGCTATGCCGACAAGTGCGGAGACGACGGACTTCGACACCGACTTCACGTTGACCGGGACGTCAGGCGCCGGCCCGCGCAGGGCCTCGGCCCGGACAACGGATCCGTCCTCGGCAATGACGAGGGCCCGGAGCTGGTCGAGCCGGCGGGCGCCGTCGTAGGCGGCGGCAAAGCGGCCTTGCGCCATCGCATGTCCGGCGAGTGGGAGCCCGGCGAGGGCAGCGATCAATGTGCGGCGATCCATGGAAGCCGAGATAGAGGGCGGACAGCGTCGATCGAGGTTGCTCGCGGCGTTGTCACCACGCCAGAGGCAAGGGTGCCGCGGCGGCGCCCGGGAGGCAATCTGCGCCATCACCCGATCGCGGTGAGCCGCAAGCGTCTCGTCCGCGGCTCCAGTGCTTGCCGCTCCCGACGCCCGCGCTCATCCCCAAACCGACCTCCTCCCAGCGCGAGATCAGGTGGAAATATTCTCGGGCTGGGGCATGCCGAGGACGTGGTAGCCGCCGTCGACATGCACGATCTCCCCGGTCGTGCAGGCGCCATAGTCCGACGCGAGCCAGACAGCGGTGCCGCCGACCGCCTCGAGAGTGGCGGACGCCCGGAGAGGAGCGTTTTCGAGCGCGTGACGAAAGGTCCGGCGGGCGCCGCCGATCGCGGCCCCGGCCAGTGTCTTCATCGGCCCGGGAGATACGGCATTGACACGGATCCCCTCCGGCCCGAGGTCGTTGGCGAGATAACGCACGGTCGACTCGAGCGCTGCCTTGGCCACGCCCATAACGTTGTAGAACGGCGTGACCTTGTTGGAGCCCTGGTAGGTCAGCGTGAGGATGCTGCCGCCCGCTCGCTCCTGCTCGCGGATCATCAGCGGCCGTGCGCGGCGGGCCACATCGATCAGCGAATAGCAGGAGATCTGCAGCGACCGCTGGAAATTCTCGTGGCTGGTATCAACGAAGCGGCCCGTCAATTCGGATTTGTCGGAAAACGCGATGGCGTGGACCACGAAGTCGAGGTTGCCCCACGTGTCGGAAAGAAGCTCGAACGCGCCGTCCATCTTTGCGCTGTCGGTGACGTCGACATCCACCAAGATACTGGACCCGACGGACGCGGCGAGGGGCTCCACCCGGCGCAGCAGCGCCTCTCCCTGGTGCGAAAATGCAAGGCTCGCGCCTTCCGCCGCCATCGCGCGGGCGATGCCCCAGGCGATCGAGCGGTCGTTGGCCACGCCCATGACGAGACCGCGCTTGCCGGCGAGAAGCTCAGCCATCGCGCAGCCTCGACAGCAGCATCGCGCCATTGGTCCCGCCGAAGCCGAAGGAGTTCGTCATCACCGTGTCAAGGCCTGCATTCTCAACCATCTCGGTCGCGATTTCGTGCGGCTCGAGCGCGGGATCCAGCGTCTCGACGTTGATCGAGGGAGCGACGAAGTCGTCGCGCAGCATCAGCAGGCAATAGATCGCCTCCTGCGCCCCGGTCGCGCCTTGGGAGTGGCCGGTCATCGACTTGGTCGAGGAGATCGGGGGCTGGTCGTCGGGGAAGACGCGGCGCACCGCCTGTACCTCGCCCACGTCGCCGACGGGTGTCGAGGTGCCATGCGCATTGATGTAGCTCACGCGACGCCCCTCGGGCAGCGTCCGGAGCGCGAGGCGCATAGCCCGCTCGCCGCCTTCGCCCGACGGAGCGACCATGTCGTGGCCGTCGGAGGTGGCGCCGAAGCCCGTGATCTCGGCGTATATCCGCGCGCCGCGGGCCTGCGCCCGCTCCAGCGGCTCGAGCACGACCATGCCCCCGCCGCCGGCGATGACGAAGCCGTCGCGGGCGGCGTCGAAGGCGCGACTCGCGCGCTCTGGGGTGTCGTTGAACTTGGACGACATCGCGCCCATCGCGTCGAAGAGGCAGGAGAGCGTCCAGTCGAGCTCCTCGCCGCCGCCGGCGAACATGACGTCCTGGTGGCCGAGCGCGACCTGCTGTGCCGCCATCCCGATGCAGTGCAGCGAGGTCGAGCAGGCGGACGTGATCGAAAAGTTCATGCCCTTGATCTTGAAGGCGGTCGAAAGGTTGGCCGAAACGGTCGAGGACATGCACTTGGGCACCGCGAACGGACCGATCCGCCGGGGACTGCCCTTCTGCAGCACCGTCTGGTGCGCATCGAACATGGCCGAGGTCGAGGGTCCGCCGGAGCCTGCGATCAGCCCGGTCATCGGGTCGGAGACCACGTTGTCGTCAAGACCGGCATCCTCGATCGCCTGGCGCATCGCGATATAGGCATACGCAGCGCCCGGTCCCATGAACCGGAGGGGGCGCTTGTCGACATGCTCGGCAACGTCGATCTTGAGCGTTCCCGCCACTTGGCTACGAAACCCGTGCTCGGCCATCTGGGGCGAGAATTCGATTCCCGAGCGCCCTGCCTTCAGAGAGGCCACTACCTCCCCTGCATCGTTGCCGATCGGGGAGACGACGCCGAGACCCGTGATGACGACCCGACGGGTCATTCCGAGAAAAGTCCGACCTTGAGGCCATCGGCCCGGTAGATTTCCTCGCCGTCGGCGAGCATCCGGCCTCCTGCGATTCCCATCTTCAGCCTGCGGTCGATCACACGGGTGAAATCCACGAGGTAGGTCACGAGTTTCGTCCCCGGCGTGACCATCGCGGAGAACTTGACCTCTCCAACCCCGAGAGCACGGCCGCGGCCCTGCATTCCGCGCCAACCAAGGTTGAAGCCGGTGAGCTGCCAGAGCGCGTCGAGGCCCAGGCATCCGGGCATCACGGGATCGCCCGGAAAGTGGCACTTGAAGAACCACAGGTCGGGATCGATGTCGAACTCGGCCTTAACATGTCCCTTGCCATGCAAGCCGCCATCGCCGCTTATCTCCGTCACGCGATCCATCATCAGCATTGGCGGCTCGGGAAGCTGCGGATTGCCGGGACCGAAGAGCTCGCCCCGAGCACATTTGAGCAGCCCTTCCTTGTCGAAACTGCTTGGAAAATCAGCCATATCGCTGGGCGCCCTCAAGGTGTCGCGTCCTCGCAAGCTCTATCACCCGGCCCGCCGGAAGGGCAAGCGGGGCGCCGAGCGTTGTGTTGCGCCGCGATAATCCGTTTGAAAGCTGGGCACTTGCCGCACTATATTGGACCTCATGAGCGAGCAGATGTCAGCGACGGATCAGGTCGCCCGCGATCGCGGGACGGCATGGCTCAATCGGGCCGGTCTGCGGCCGACCCGCCAACGCGTGTCTCTCGCCGCGCTGCTGGTCGGTGACGGCAACGATCGGCACGTAACAGCGGAAAGCCTGCATGCGGCGGCGCAGGACGTCGGTGCGTCGGTATCCCTGGCCACCGTCTACAATACGCTCAAGGCGTTCTGCGATGCCGGGCTGATGCAGGAGGTCACGGTCGACGGCGCGCGAAGCTACTTCGACACGCGAATGGACGAGCACCCGCATTTCTTCTGGGAGGACGGTGCGCGCTTGACCGACGCGCCTTCGGAAGAATTGAAGATCGCGCGGCTTCCGCAGGCGCCGGAGGGAGCGGAGATCGTCAGCGTCGACGTGGTGATCCGGCTCCGGCGGACGTGATCGCGATCATCTTCGAGGTGTGTCCGGCCGAAGGACGCCGCGAGGAGTATCTGTCGATCGCAGCCTCGCTGCGACACGACCTTTCGCAGGTTCCGGGCTTCGTTTCCGTCGAACGGTTCGTGAGCCTGACGACGCCGGGAAAGATGCTGTCGCTTTCTGTGTTCAAGGACGAGGAGGCGGTGATGGCTTGGCGCCGCACCTCACGCCACCGCGCAGCTCAGGAGGCGGGTCGCGCCGGCGTCTTCACCGACTACCGTCTGCGCGTCGCAAGCGTCCTGCGCGACTACGGGATGACCGATCGCGCCGAAGCTCCCGACGACAGTCTTGCGCACCATGACGTGGTCGCGCACGGCTGACATCTTCCGGGCGCGGCGACGCCATCCGTTGCCTGATGTCAGCGACCGGGTGTAGGAGGCTTCGTTTCCAATGGAATGGCACCCGACGTGACGCGCAAGCTTTTCATCAAGACCTACGGCTGTCAGATGAACGTCTACGACAGCGAGCGGATGGCGGAGGCGCTGCAGGGGTACGAGACTACCGAGCGTCCCGACGAGGCCGACCTCATTCTTCTGAACACCTGCCATATTCGTGAAAAAGCTGCCGAGAAGGTATATTCCGAGCTCGGACGCCTGAAGCCGCTGAAGGCCGCGAACCCCAACCTCAGGATCGGCGTCACCGGATGCGTCGCACAGGCCGAGGGGGCAGAGATCGTGGCGCGCCAGCCGTTCGTCGATCTCGTCGTCGGGCCGCAGAGCTATCATCGGCTGCCGGATCTGGATCGAAGGGCGCGTGCGGGCGAGCGCGCGATCGACACCGACTTTCCCGAAGAGGACAAGTTCGACCGCCTGCCGCAGGGCCGCCGCAGCACGGGCCCGGCCGCTTTCCTCACGGTGCAGGAGGGCTGCGACAAGTTCTGCGCGTTCTGCGTCGTGCCCTACACCCGCGGCGCCGAAGTCAGCCGTCCGGCGGAGCGCGTTCTGGCGGAGGCGCGGTCGCTCGTCGAAGCCGGGGCTCGCGAGGTCACGCTGCTTGGCCAGAACGTCAACGCCTACCATGCCGACGGCTGGAGCCTCGCGCGGCTCATCCGCACGCTGGCAGACGTCGATGGTCTGGATCGCATCCGCTACGTGACAAGCCACCCGAACGACATGAGTGACGATCTGATCGCAGCTCATGCCGAGGTGCCGGAGCTGATGCCGTATCTTCACCTGCCCGTGCAGTCGGGATCGGACCGGATCCTCAAGCGGATGAATTGCAAGCATTCTGCCGAGTCGTACCTGCGCTTGATCGAGCGGATCCGCACGGCGAGGCCCGACATCGCGATGTCGGGTGACTTCATCGTGGGATTCCCCGAGGAGACGGAGGCGGACTTCGCCGACACGCTCTCCCTCGTCGAAGCCGTCGGCTATTCGCATGCCTTCAGCTTCAAGTATTCGCAGCGACCCGGCACGCCGGCGGCGGAGCGTACGCTGGTGGACGCGGGCGAGGCGGACGAGAGGTTGCAGCGGCTGCAGGCGCTTCTCACGCGGCAGCAACGTGCCGCGCAGGAGGCAATGGTCGGAAGAGAGGCCGATGTTCTGTTCGAGCGGCCGGGTCGCACGGCCGGGCAGGTGGTTGGAAAGTCGGAATATCTTCAGGCAGTGCACGTCGAGGGTGCGGCCGCGCCTGGCGATCTTCGCAGGGTCCGCATCATCTCGGCGGGGTCCAATTCGCTGGCCGGTGTGCTGTCGGCATGAACGCCGCAGTGATCTTTTCGTGACAGATCACCACGAAGCTTGCGCAGGTCACGGCTCCACGCCACGATCATTGCAGGCTCATCCCACGGGAGACACGCTTGGCCCTTAGTGCGACGCCGCCATCGCCCGCCCCCGGGGAGCTCTCAGAGGTCGTCCTCGACTTTCCCGACAATCGACTGATGATCGACCTTTGCGGCGAATTCGACCGCAATCTCGCCCAGGTCGAGGAACGCCTCGGCGTTCAGATCGTCCGCCGCGGAAACAACCTCGCGGTCGTGGGTGATGCAGCCACGGCCGGGGCGGACGCATTGCGTGCGCTGTACCATCGGCTTGAAAAGGGGCGCCAGATTGAGCCCGGAGACATCGACGCGACGATCCGCATGGGTCACTCCGCCGATGGGACGGGAGCGCGCGACGGCGACCAGATGGAGCTCTTCCAGGGCGGTCGCGTGGAGATACACACGCGCAAGAAGCTGGTCGAGCCGCGGACAGATGCGCAGAGGGCCTACGTCAAGGCGCTCTTCGCGAACGAGCTGTCCTTCGGTATCGGCCCCGCCGGCACCGGCAAGACCTACCTCGCAGTGGCGGTCGGTGTGTCGATGTTCATCGGCGGTCACGTCGACCGCATCATCCTCAGTCGCCCGGCTGTCGAGGCCGGAGAGCGCCTCGGCTTCCTGCCCGGCGCGATGGAGGAGAAGGTCGATCCGTACATGCAGCCGCTCTACGACGCCCTGAACGACTTTCTGCCAGGCAAGCAGCTCGCCCGCCTGCGGGAGGAGAAGCGGATCGAGATAGCGCCACTGGCCTTCATGCGGGGACGGACACTGGCGAACGCCTTCGTCGTCCTCGACGAGGCGCAGAATGCCACCACGATGCAGATGAAGATGTTTCTCACTCGCCTTGGCGAAGGATCCCGCATGGTGGTGACCGGCGATCGCACCCAGGTCGATCTGCCGAGGGGGCAGGCGAGTGGCCTCTCCGATGCCGAGAGACTGCTGGAGGGCGTAGGCGGTATCTCGTTCAGCTATTTTACAGCGCGCGATGTGGTGCGCCATCCTCTGGTCGCGCGCATCATCGAGGCCTACGACGCCGATGCCGGCTGACGGTTCGCAGATAGTGCTCGCCCGCAGGCCGGATTGACGGGAACGGTAGACACGGTCGTCGAGGACGAGCGCTGGGTTGAGCTCGGCGTGTTGGCTGATCGCACTTGCGAGGCTACGCTGAGATATGTGGGTCTGGAGCCGCAGGAATTCGCGATCGTCGTTCTGGGCGCGGACGACGTGAGGGTAGCCGCGCTAAACGGCCAGTTCCGCGGCCAGACTCGCCCGACCAACGTGCTGTCGTGGCCATCACAGGAGCGGCGGTCCGACGCGCCCGGCGTATCGCCGCCATTGCCTGAGGGTCCCGACCTCGGCGATATCGCGCTCGCGTGGGAGACGTGTGCGCGCGAGGCGGCCGAACTGGGCTGCAGCATGGAGGATCGCGTCACCCATCTCCTCGTCCATGGCACGCTGCACCTTCTGGGGTACGACCACGAGACGGAACTCGACGCGGAGCTCATGGAAGCCACCGAGGCGGGCGTGCTGCAAGAACTCGGCCTGCAGGACCCTTACGCGACCTGATGCCGACCGGGCTTGTCAGGCGGTGGCCGATTCCCACATAGTCCCCAAACGTGGGCGGGTGTCCACCGAACCGGAAAGGACAGATGGCCGACGACGGCGAGGGTTCTGGCGCGGCGCGGAGCGCGCATCGGCAGGACGCACCTGTGGCGGAACCGTCCGATGATCGGGGCGGTGCCGGTTTTCTGAGTCGGCTGGTTGGTGCCTTCACCAGTTATGAGGCCGAGGATGAACCGCCTCCGCCGCGACCCGAACCGTCCCCAGGACTGCTCAACCTGAGAAAGATGCGTGTCGAAGACGTCATGATCCCGAAGGCGGAGATCGTGGCGGTCCCCGTGGATATCGAGATGGAGGAACTCGTGAAGGTCTTCCGCGAGTTGGGGATGACCCGGCTGCCGGTATATGACGGCACGCTCGACACGCCGCTTGGGATGGCGCACCTCAAGGACTTCGCGCTGCAGCACGGCTTCAACGGCACCGGCGCGACGTTCGACCTCCGGGCGATGTTGCGCCCGCTGCTCTATGCCCCGCCGTCGATGCCGATCGGCGTGCTGATGAGCAAGATGCAGTCCGACCGGATGCACATGGCGCTCGTGATCGACGAGTACGGAGGTGTCGACGGTCTGGTCACTATCGAGGATCTGATCGAGCAGGTTGTCGGCGAGATCGAGGACGAGCACGATATCGCTGAGGAAGGCTTCTGGACAGAGGAGAGCGACGGCTGCTGGCTGGTCCAATCGCGGGCGCCGCTGGACGAGTTCGAGTCGGTCATCGGCCGCCGCCTCCTCGAGGAGGAGGACGAGGAGGAGGTCGACACCGTCGGTGGCCTCGTCTTCATGCTCGCCGGTCGCGTTCCCGCACGAGGAGAGGTCATTCACCATCCGGCGGGGCCGGACTTCGAGGTCGTCGATGCCGATCCTAGGAGGATCAAGCGACTGCGGATGCGATTGGGCGACAACGGCGGCTCCCAGGCCTGAAGAAGAGCGTCAGACGGCCCGGTCTCGCTCCGCACTCCGGCTACGAATTCTCCTTCCAAGCGCCGACGGCATGATCCGAACGGTGACCTCCGTCGGCGAATTTCCGCTGGTGGGCAGCACGGCTTGGTGCGATGTAGGCGCGGTGAGCACCGAGACAAACAGCGCCGAAAGCAAGATTGATCCGCAGGTGGCTCGTGGACGCTGGTCCGCCCTGGTGCTGGCGCTGCTGGGCGGGTCTTCGGCAGCATTGGGTCATGCTCCTTTCTCTCTCTGGCCGGCGACGCTGCTCGGCCTGGCGGCTGTCATGCTGCTCTTGACCCGTGCGCCCGGCGCGCGCGGCGCGGCGTTACTGGGATGGGTTGCGGGCGTCGGTTACTTCGCCGTCTCGTTGCATTGGCTGATTGAACCGTTCCTGATCGATGTCGCGCGGCATGGCTGGATGGCGCCGTTCGCCCTCACGGGCATGGCGGCGGGGCTGGCGCTTTTCTGGGCGCTGGCCTTCGGCGTCGCGGCGCTTGTCGCGAGACCTGATTTGAGGCCCTTGGCGCTTGCCTTCGCGCTGCCAATGGCAGAGTGGCTGCGTTCGGTCGTGCTGTCGGGGTTTCCATGGGCGCTTCCGGCCTACGCGTGGAGCGAGACGCCAGCGATACATGCGGCTTCCTTCGTCGGCCCGTACGGGTTGACGGCGCTGACCACCCTTGCCGCGGCGGGCTTGGCTCTGGGCGTCCGCCGTCGGTCAACCCTCATCTGGATGGTGGTCGGATTGGCGCCGCTTCTCGCCGTCGTGGTGCTGGGCTGGTGGCAGGCGCGCGACGTGCTGATCGAGGCGGATGAGGCACCAGTTATTCGACTTGTCCAGCCGAACGCTCCGCAACGCGAGAAGTGGGACCCGGAGCGCGCCCAGACGTTCGTCGCTCGGCAGCTCTTGTTCACGGCGGAGCCACCGGTGCCCGATCTCGTCGTGTGGCCTGAATCGGCGATCCCATTAGCACTTAACGATGCCGGACCGCTTCTTGCCAAGGCCGTCGAGGCCGCTGGAAGTGCTACCGTCATACTCGGTGCGACGCGATACGAGGGGCCGCGTGCATACAACTCGCTTATCGTCCTTGGTCCGGGGGGAGAGGTGCTCGACGTCTATGACAAGCATCACCTCGTGCCGTTCGGCGAATACATCCCGTTCGGCGGCCTCGCCCGCCTGCTGGGGCTTCGCAGCTTCGCCGCGCGGGACGGATACGGCTTTTCGCCGGGAGAGGAAGCACGCCGGCTCGATCTCGGCTGGATGGGGCATCCGCTGCCGCTCATATGCTACGAGGCGATATTTCCCTCCGAGGTCGGCGCGGGAGAGCGGCCAGACTGGCTCTTGCAGATCACGAACGATGCCTGGTTCGGCACGTTTTCGGGCCCATACCAGCACTTGGCGCAGGCACGCTTCCGTGCGGTCGAGCAAGGTGTTCCAATGGTGCGCGTCGCGAACACGGGCATATCGGCCGTGATCGATTCTCGCGGCCGCATCGTAACATCCCTGCCGTTGGGACAAGGCGGCTACATCGATGCGGCGCTGCCCGCGATAGCGCCGCCGACGCTCTACTCACGGATGGGCGACTTGCCGGTGCTTGCCATCCTCCTGCTCGGGCTCGCGGTTCTGGCCTTGCTTCGAAAAGCAAGTTGACCGGTCTCGGCGCGTGATCTAACGGAAGCCTCCGGCGTCACAACGGCTTCCTGGCGTGACCGCCGTACATCCAATGGAGCGCTTTTCCCGTGAACCGAGAGAATTTCATTTTCACCTCCGAGAGCGTCTCGGAGGGGCATCCCGACAAGGTCTGCGACCGGATCTCCGACGCTGTCCTCGACGCGCTTATCGCCGTCGAGCCAGAGGCGCGGGTCGCTTGCGAGACCTTCGCCACGACCAACCGAGTCATCATCGGTGGAGAGATCGGGCTTTCGGACCCTGCGCTTCTCACCGAGCAGATGGATCGCGTCGAGCAGATCGCGCGGGATTGCGTGCGCGACATCGGCTACGAACAGGATAAGTTCCACCACTCGACCTTCGAGGTGACAAACCTTCTGCACCGTCAGAGCGCGCATATTGCCCAAGGTGTCAATGGCGGCAATGGCAAGGAAGAAGGCGCCGGCGACCAGGGAATCATGTTCGGCTACGCCATCGACGAGACACCGGAGTTGATGCCTGCGCCGATTCTCTATGCCCACAAGATTCTAAAGCGGCTCGCCGACGCGAGGAAGGCGGGCGCCGAGCCGACGCTTGGTCCGGACGCCAAGACGCAGCTGAGCCTGCGCTACTCGAATGGCAAGCCGGTGGAGATCACCCAGCTGGTACTGTCGCACCAGCACTCGGACGAGGGGCAGACGTCCGAGGACATTCGCGCCATCGTCGAACCCTATGTCCGCGAGGTCCTTCCGGAGGAGTGGCTGACGGCCAACACCGAATGGTGGGTCAACCCCACCGGAACGTTCGTGATCGGCGGGCCTGACGGCGACGCGGGTCTGACAGGGCGCAAGATCATCGTTGACACCTATGGTGGCGCGGCGCCGCACGGTGGCGGTGCGTTCAGCGGCAAGGACCCCACGAAGGTGGACCGTTCGGCGGCCTATGCGGCACGCTATCTCGCAAAGAACGTGGTCGCCTCCGGTCTCGCCCGGCGCTGTCTGATCCAGTTGAGCTATGCGATCGGCGTTGCGCGTCCGCTCTCGATCTACGTCGACACGTTCGGAACCGCAGAGGTGTCGCCGGAGGAGATCGAGAAGGCGGTGGCGGAGGCGATGGACCTGACGCCCCGCGGCATCCGCGAGCATCTGGCGCTCAACCGCCCGATTTACCAGCGGACCGCGTCGTACGGACATTTCGGGCGGCAGCCAGAGAATGACGGCGGCTTCTCGTGGGAGCGGACCGACCTTGCGGAGTCGCTGAAACGGCTGATTTGACGGCGGTGGACAGCGACGGTGGCTCGGCGCGCGTCAGGGACGTATTTTAGCGCCAGGCCGATGCGTGTTTGGTCCTCGGTTCCGCGTTTACCTTGTGGCTCTGTCGAAACCTAAGCGAGAAGCTGTCGTCGGTCGTGGAGTCCTCGGATGGATGGGGAATCCGTCGCGCTACGGCGACAGCGTGCCGCTGCGCCTTCGCGGATCGCTTCACGCCCTCGCCCGCACTGGCGGTCGCGCGCTGCGGTCGGATATCCTGCGCTCTGCCT
The DNA here is from genome assembly GCA_963749675.1 of uncultured Alphaproteobacteria bacterium. Lineage (GTDB taxonomy): Bacteria > Pseudomonadota > Alphaproteobacteria > Rhodobacterales > Rhodobacteraceae > Roseitranquillus. The sequence continues at coordinate 63,906 of CAVVNT010000011.1, read as the reverse complement.
CGTCTCCGCGCGCTTTGGCCTGCCGCTGGAGATGCTCGAGGTTGGCGCCTCGGCCGGGCTGAACCTGAACGCGGACCGCTACTCCTACCGGATCGGCGACTGGAGCGCCGCCTCGGCCGCGTCGAGCGGACCCGCTCGGCGATCGACATCGCGCTGGAGGCTCCACCCGAATTTGACAGGGCCGACGCCGCAACCTGGCTCGACGGGAGGCTTGTCCGGCAGGAGAAGAGCCGCACGCGTGTCGTCTATTCGACAATAGCCGAGGGGATGCTCCGCTCGCCTGGCTGAGGTTCGAAGTCGATGGCGAGGCGCCGAGCGCCGCCGTTACGCTGGACCTCTGGGACGGAGCCCGGGCAAGAGCGCCGGGACCTCGGCCGGGCCGACTATCACGGCCGTCTGGATCGACTGGAACGGCGCGGAGGCTTGACCCTAGGGCGGCCGGACGGGCAGAGCGATGCGCTATGCAGACACCACGCACAAGAGCCGCCGACCGGGTACGGCTACGTGGCATGAGCCCGGAGGACGCCCCTGCGATTGCACGCCTGCACTGGCGCGCGATCGCGGCTGTCACAGAAGATACCATGGCGCCCGAGGACGGCAGGAGTTGGGCCGCCGGACTTCGCGCCGGCGAACTACGCCGGTATCGAGGAGGAGGGCGGGGAGACCTTTCTGCTTGGCGAGGTAGACGGGGCATTCGTTGGCTTCGTGGGCTTCACCACACGCGGCGGCGTGGGAGAGCTTACCGGCCTCTACGTCGACCGACCTTGGCAGCAGCACGGGATTGGCCGGCGCCTCTCCGAGCGGGCGGAGGCCATTCTGCGCGGACGCGGGGCGGAGCGTGTCCTGCTTTGGTCGAGCGCGGCCGCGGTGCCCGCCTTCGCGGCGATGGGCTACGTCGAAACCGGACGCACGACGCACGTCACGCGGGGCGGACGAAAGCTGCCGGCGGTTGAGATGGAAAAGCCGCTGGATGGCGACTGGCGAAACTTCTACGGTCGCCGGCACGGAAAGTCGCTAAGACCTTCGCAAAAGACGGCGCTGCGGCAACTTTCCGATCTGTCGCCGGGTCCGGTTTCTCGCGAGGAGAACCCGGGACGCCGTATCCTGGACCTTTCCAGTCTCGGCGGCCGCCCCCTCTGGCTGGAGATCGGCTTCGGCGGTGGCGAGCACCTCGTCCACCAGGCCGCGAATAACCCAGATGTGCACCTGATCGGGGCGGAACCCTTCATCAACGGGGTCGCGATGCTGCTGGCCAGGATCGAGAAGGCCGGAGTTGACAATATCAGCGTCCACGCGGGCGATGTCCGGGATCTGATCGAGCTTCTGCCGGACGCGTCCGTCGCGCGGGCATTCCTGCTCTATCCTGACCCATGGCCCAAGAGACGCCATCACCGCCGCCGCTTCGTCACTGCAGCGCACCTCGAGCCGCTTGCACGTGTCATGACGCCGGATGCCGAATTCCGCATTGCCACGGACATTCCCGACTACGTTCGCCAGACGCGAGAGGAAGTTCCCCGGCAGGGCTTCGCCGAAGTGACGACCGACATCGACGTGCCTTGGCCGGACTGGATGCGGACGCGCTACGAGGCCAAGGCTCTGCGGGAGGGGCGCGGCCCCTACTACCTGACCTACCGTCGATCTTGAAGGCTACGGCGCGGAGGGATGGACCCGAGGAGGCGGTTCGCCTAGACGCCGTGCTCGGGCTGTAGCGAGGTTGGAATGGCGGCACACGGACCTAAAGTGACGATGACGTCGAACCCCGGCAGCCCGCTGCGCGGCGATGCGCAGGTGCCAGGTGACAAGTCCGTCAGCCACAGGTCGCTGATCCTCGGAGCTCTGGCCGTCGGCGAGACTCGGATCGAGGGGCTGCTCGAAGGGCAGGACGTTCTCGACACAGCGGTCGCGATGCGCACCTTCGGTGCGGAAGTCGAGCGGGCTTCTGACGGCACCTGGAGTGTTCATGGCGTCGGCGTCGGGGGGTTCGCCGAGCCTTCGGAAGTGATCGACTGCGGCAACTCGGGTACCGGGGTCCGGCTGATCATGGGTGCGATGGCGACGAGCCCCATAACCGCCACCTTTTCCGGCGACGCCAGCCTGCGGTCCCGGCCGATGGGGCGGATCACCGATCCGCTCGCCGGTTTTGGCGCGAGAGCGTTCGGCCGCTCAGGCGGACGGCTGCCGCTGACGCTCGTCGGGGCTTCACGGCCGGTGCCGGTGGAGTACCGGTTGCCTGTGCCGTCGGCGCAGGTGAAGTCGGCGGTGCTGCTCGCGGGTCTCAACGCGCCGGGCGAGACCGTGGTGATAGAGCCCGAGCCAACGCGCGACCATACGGAGCGGATGCTGAGGGCCTTCGGCGCCGAGCTTTCGGTGGAGGACGAACCCGGCGAGGGGCGCCGCATTCGCCTCGTCGGTCTGCCCGAGCTGGCTCCACAGCAGATCGCGGTGCCGCGCGATCCTTCGTCGGCGGCATTTCCCGCCGCGGCCGCGCTGATCGTGCCGGGGTCGCAGGTGCTCCTGCGCGGCGTCGGGTTGAACCCGACGCGCGCCGGCCTCTACGAGACTCTCCTCGAGATGGATGCCGACCTCACGTTCGAGAATGTACACGACGAGGGGGGGAGCCCGTGGCCGACCTGAGGCTCCGGCATTCGCCGCTGAAGGGCGTCGAGGTGCCGCCCGAGCGAGCGCCGTCGATGATCGACGAGTTCCCGATTCTCGCGGTGCTTGCCGCCTTCGCGGAGGGCACAACGGTGATGCGCGGGATAGGTGAGTTGCGCGTGAAGGAGAGCGACCGGATCGATGCGACGGCCCGCGGGCTGGAGGCATGCGGGGTCGAGGTCGAAGAGACCGAGGATACCCTCACCGTGCATGGCCGGGGAGCGCAGGGCGTATCGGGGGGGGCGACCGTTGCCGCGCATCTCGACCACCGGATCGCGATGTCCTTTTTGGTGCTCGGCCTGGCGGCTGCGCGGTCGGTCACCGTCGACGACGTGAGCCCGATCGCGACGTCCTTCCCCGGCTTCCGCGATCTCATGAGCCGCCTTGGTGCAGATCTGCGAAACGACGAGGAGGCAGCGGCGTGACGAGGGCGGGTGCGGCATGGGTCCGTTCGAGGACTGGACGGCGCAAGGCAGGTCGCGCGGGATGATCTTCACTGTCGCGATCGACGGTCCGGCGGCTGCCGGCAAAGGGACGATAGGGCGCGCAGTCGCGCGGGAGTTTGGCTTCGCGTACCTCGATACCGGCCTGCTCTACCGCGCGACGGGCCGCCGTTTTCTGGACGGTCATGATCCCGTCGCCGCCGCGAGCGGCCTCTCGCCGCAGGATTCTCGAGCGCTCCGACCTCAGGACATCGCAGGCAGGCCAGGCGGCCAGCACCGTCGCCGCGATGCCAGAGGTCCGTGCGGCACTCGTCGGCTTTCAGCGGAGATATGCGCGGCGCGAGGGCGGCGCCGTCCTCGACGGTCGAGACATCGGGACCGTGATCTGCCCAGAAGCTGAGGTGAAGCTGTTCGTGACGGCGTCGGACGAAATCCGTGCCCATCGTCGCTGGCTTGAGCTGAGGGAGAAGGAGCGGGACGCTGTCGGAAGCCGAGGTGCTGGCCGATCTGCGGGCGCGCGACGCTCGCGATACTGGGCGCGATGCCGCGCCGATGCGGCCCGCCGACGATGCGGTCTTGCTCGACACGACCGAGATGGCTATATCGACAGCCGTCGAAGCGGCGGTCACGGCCGTGAACGAGGGACTTGAGCAGGGTCGGAATGCCATCCGGCCCTGATTTCGTTTATTGGCCTGACCGCGAAATCCTGACCAAAGACCGGCGGAGACAACCGCCCGGCCAGTGAAACCGAAGACGCAAAAGGAATCAGACAGCCCGCATGGCACAAAACGCATCCATGGAGGAGTTCGAGACCCTCCTGAACGAAAGTCTCGAGATCGACACGCCGGACGAGGGTTCGGTGGTCAAGGGCCGGGTCCTCGCGATCGAGGCGGGACAGGCCATCATCGATGTCGGCTACAAGATGGAAGGCCGCGTCGACCTCAAGGAATTCGCAAATCCGGGCGAGGCGCCCGACATCGCCGTCGGCGACGAGGTCGAGGTCTATCTCGACCGGGTCGAGAACTGCGCGGGGCGAGGCCTCGATCAGCCGCGACAAGGCCCGCCGCGAGGCTGCCTGGGACCGCTTGAGAAAGCCTATGCCGACGAGAACCGCGTCGAGGGCGCGATCTTCGGCCGCGTCAAGGGCGGCTTCACCGTCGATCTCGGCGGCGCCGTGGCGTTCCTGCCCGGCTCCCAGGTCGACGTGCGCCCTGTGCGCGACGCCGGCCCGCTGATGGGCATGAAGCAGCCGTTCCAGATCCTCAAGATGGACCGCCGCCGGGGCAACATCGTCGTCTCGCGCCGCGCCATCCTGGAAGAGAGCCGCGCAGAGCAGCGCGCCGAGGTCATCGCCCAGTTGACCGAAGGTCAGGCGATCGACGGCGTGGTCAAGAACATCACCGAGTACGGCGCGTTCGTCGATCTCGGCGGCGTCGACGGCCTGCTGCACGTGACCGACATGGCCTGGCGCCGGGTAAACCACCCCAGCGAGGTCGTCTCGATCGGCGAGACGATCAAGGTCTCGGTCATCAAGATCAACAAGGAGACGCACCGGATCAGCCTCGGCCTCAAGCAGCTGCAGGACGATCCGTGGGATACCGTCGAGGCAGAAGTTCCCGCTCGAGTCGGTACACACCGGCCGCGTCACCAACATCACCGACTACGGCGCCTTCGTGGAGCTGGAGCCGGGGATCGAGGGGCTGGTCCACGTCTCCGAGATGAGCTGGACCAAGAAGAACGTCCATCCGGGCAAGATCGTCTCCACCTCGCAAGAGGTCGAGGTGATGGTGCTGGAGATCGACCAGGCGAAGCGGCGGGTGTCGCTCGGCCTCAAGCAGACCATGCGCAATCCGTGGGAGGTCTTTGCCGAGACCCATCCCGAGGGCACGCAGGTCGAGGGCGAGGTCAAGAACATCACCGAGTTCGGCCTGTTCGTGGGCCTCGACGGCGACATCGACGGCATGGTGCACCTCAGCGACATCAGCTGGGACCAGCGCGGCGAGGATGCGATCCAGAACTTCCGCAAGGGCGACGTCGTCAAGGCGGTGGTCACCGAGGTCGATACCGAGAAGGAGCGCATCTCGCTCTCGATCAAGGCGCTCGACGACAGCTTCTCCGAGGCGGTCGGCGGCGTGAAGCGCGGCTCGATCATCACCGTCACGGTGACGGCGATCGAAGACGGCGGCATCGAGGTCGAGTACGAGGGCGCGAAGTCGTTCATCCGGCGCAGCGACCTCAGCCGCGACCGCTCCGAGCAGCGGCCTGAACGTTTCCAGGTCGGCGACAAGGTCGATGTTCGGGTCACCAACGTCGACCAGAAGACCCGCCGTCTCGGCCTCTCGATCAAGGCGCGCGAGATCGCCGAGGAGAAGGAGGCCGTCGAGCAGTACGGCTCGTCCGACTCAGGCGCGTCGCTGGGCGACATCCTTGGCGCGGCGCTCAAGGGCGACAACTGAGAGCCAGAGAACCGGCTCCGCCACGAGCGGAGCCGGTCAACCATGCGGCATATCTCGCAAAGTTCTGCGCGCCCGGTGAGATAGCCAGTTTATTCCTCCTCCCCCTGCCGGTATAACGACGATCGACGTACTGTCCCGCGCGCGGACGCGCCGGGATGCTTGGGTTGAGGGGAATCGATGATCCGGTCAGAGCTCATCCAGAAAATCGCGGACGAGAACCCTCACCTCTACCAGCGCGACGTTGAGCGCATCGTCGGCACGATCTTCGAGGAGATCACCGCGGCGATGGCACGGGGCGAGCGGGTGGAACTTCGCGGTTTTGGCGCGTTCTCCGTGAAGAAGCGCGACGCGCGGGTTGGCCGCAATCCCCGGACGGGCGATGCGGTGGACGTCGAGGAGAAGCACGTGCCATTCTTCAAGACGGGCAAATTGCTGCGAGAGCGGCTCAACGGCAAGTAGGCTGAGGTTCTGATGCGTTTCCTTTGGTACCTGTTTCTCGCCCTGCTCGCGATCGTGCTTGTCACCATCGCGCTTGCGAATGCCGAGCCGGTCACGCTGCGACTGCTGCCGGAAGCGATGGCGGGTTTTCTCGGCTGGTCGTGGCAGATCACGCTGCCGCTGTTTCTCGTCGTATTCGGCGGGATCGCCGCTGGTCTGCTGATCGGCTTCGTGTGGGAGTGGTGGCGGGAACACCGCTACCGTGTTGAGATGCGCGCAGAAAAGCGCGAGCGTCAGCGCCTTGAGCAGGAGATGGCGCAGATGCGGACGTCTGGCCGCAGGGGTGACGATGTGCTTACCCTGCTGGAGGACGGCAGCGTTCCTCGCTGACATGCCCCGCGACATCGCCGTCAAGATCTGCGGCATCACCGAGAGTGCCGACGTGCCCGCCGCATTGCTGGCCGGAGCGCGGTATCTCGGCTTCGTCTTCTACCAGAAGTCGCCACGAAACCTTGCGCTCTCCGACGCCGCCTTCATCGCGGGGAGCGTGCCGCCGGGCGTGGCCAAGGTCGCATTGACGGTCAACGCGAGCGACGTCGAACTGGACGCGATATTGTCCGAAGTGCCGCTCGACATGCTGCAGCTTCACGGTTCCGAGACACCCCAACGGGTCGCCGCCGTGCGGGAGCGGTTCGGCCTGCCGGTCATGAAGGCCGTCGGCGTCGCGGATGAAGGCGATCTCGCCGCGATCGACGACTTCGCGGATGCCGCGGACCAGCTTCTCATCGACGCCAAGCCGCCGCGCGATGCGCCGCTTCCGGGCGGCAACGGTCTCGCCTTCGACTGGCGGCTCGTGGCGGGTCGGCGGTGGACCCTTCCCTGGATGCTTGCCGGCGGCTTGACGCCCGCGAACGTCAGCGAGGCGATAAGGCTGACCGGCGCGCGCCAGGTCGACGTCAGCTCGGGGGTCGAAAGCGCGCCTGGCGTAAAGGACGGCGCCGCCATCGTCGCCTTCGTCGAGGCGGCCATGGCTTGATCTTTCGCGAAGCCAAACGCGACGACGTCCCCGCGATCGTGGGTCTACTGCGCGATGACGCTCTCGGCGCCGGGCGTGAAGTGGCCGACTTGGGAACCTACATCGCGGCGTTCGATGCCGTCGCGGCCGAGCCTTTCAACACGATCGTCGTGATGGAGAGCGATGGACGCATCCAAGGGACCTACCAGCTGACGCTGATCAGCGGCCTGTCGCACCGGGGGACGAGACGCGCCCAGATCGAGAGCGTCAGGATCACGGCCGACTTGCGTGGCCGCGGGCTCGGCCGCGCGATGATGGCAGACGCCGAGCGGCGGGCGAGGTTGGCGGGGGCGTCGCTCCTCCAGTTGACCACGCAGTCCGGGCGGAGCCGCGCCCGCGACTTCTATCGCGCCCTCGGCTTCGAGCCGACCCACGTTGGGTTCAAGCGGCGCCTCGACTGAGTTTCTTTTTCGAACGCCTGATTGACGCGGTCTTAAGGGCTTCCCAACTACGGCCCGAGACAGGACCATGTCAGACAAGAACCTCCGTCGGATCAGGCGCCAGTTCACGGCGTTGGAGCGCTTCGTACCGGTAGCGAGACGCATCATCGAGCCGTTGCTCGAGAACGGGATGCGGTGGGTTCGGGTGCCGGTGTCGCTTCTTTTGATCGCCGGCGGCGTTTTCTCTTTTCTGCCGGTGCTTGGTGTCTGGATGCTGCCGCTCGGCTTCCTGCTCCTTGCGGTCGATATCCCGCCGTTGCGTCCGGCCGTCGCCAGCGGCGCGATCCGGGCTCGACGCAGGATTCGCCGCATGACCCGACGCCGACGTGCCGAGGCGAGGCGCTAGCGGCCTTTACCACACGCGCCGGGCCGGTATGATGCCTCCTTCACTGACGCCAGGAGGGGGGCGATGCCCGAGGACCTGCTGAACAGCTTCATGACGGGCCCGGACGAGAACGGACGGTTCGGCCAGTTCGGCGGCCGCTTTGTGTCCGAGACGCTGATGCCGCTCATCCTTGAGCTGGAGGCGGAGTACGAGCGCGCGAAGACAGACCAGAGCTTCTGGGACGAGATGGAGGACCTCTGGGCAAACTACGTCGGCCGCCCCTCGCCACTCTACTTCGCCTCGCGTCTGACCGAGAGGCTGGGCGGCGCCAAGGTCTATCTCAAGCGCGACGAGCTCAACCATACCGGCGCACACAAGATCAACAACGTCCTCGGCCAGATCATCCTGGCGCGGCGGATGGGCAAGACCCGGATCATCGCCGAGACCGGGGCGGGCCAGCACGGCGTCGCGACGGCCACAGTCTGCGCCAAGTTCGGCCTCAAGTGCGTCGTCTACATGGGCTCTCACGATGTGGAGCGGCAGCAGCCCAACGTCTTCCGCATGCGCCTTCTGGGCGCGCAGGTGGTGCCGGTCACGTCCGGCCGCGGCACGTTGAAGGACGCGATGAACGACGCCCTGCGTGATTGGGTGACGAACGTGCGCGACACATTCTACTGTATCGGCACGGTGGCGGGACCGCATCCCTATCCGGCAATGGTTCGAGACTTCCAGTCGATCATCGGCAAGGAGGCCAAGGAGCAGATGCAGGCGGTCGAGGGACGTCTGCCCGACACGCTTGTCGCTGCCATCGGCGGCGGGTCGAACGCGATGGGTCTCTTTTATCCCTTCCTCGATGACAAGACTGTGCGGATCATCGGGGTCGAGGCAGGCGGCAAGGGCGTCGACGACAGGATGGAGCACTGCGCCTCGCTGACCGGCGGCCGGCCTGGCGTCCTGCACGGCAACCGCACATACCTGCTACAGAATGACGACGGCCAGATCCTTGAGGGGTTTTCGATCTCTGCCGGTCTCGACTATCCCGGAATCGGGCCGGAGCACTCATGGCTGCACGACATCGGGCGGGCGGAGTATGTTTCGATCACCGACGTTGAAGCGCTGGAGGCGTTCCAGCTCTGCTGCGAGACCGAGGGGATCATCCCGGCGCTGGAGCCGTCTCACGCACTCGCCCACGTCGCCAAGATCGCACCGGACCTGCCGAGCGACCACCTGATCTGCATGAACATGTGCGGCAGGGGCGACAAGGACATCTTCACCGTCGCGCGCGCCCTCGGCACCGACATCGAAAGCTAGTCAGCCGGGTTCGCCTGCAGGATCTCGAGCGGCACGATCTCCAGCGCTCGGCGGTGCGTCGCGCCCAGATGGACGCGCGGCGCCAACCCCTCGGCGTGCGCCTGCAGGAAGCGGGCAGCGCAGACACACCAACGATCACCTGCCTTTAGGCCAGCGAACCCGTATTCGGGCCGCGGCGTGGAGAGGTCGTTGCCGACGTAGGCCGAGAAGGCAAGGAACTCCGCCGTCATCTCGACGCAGACGGTGTGGCTGCCGGCGTCCGCTTCGCAGGTGTTGCAATGGCCATCGCGGAAGAACCCTGTCATCGGGTCTTTCGAACACGGCGCGAGCGTGCCGCCGAGTACGTTGACTGCGTCATCCTTGTCCATGTTCCGGGAAATAGCGGGGCGGTCCTCAGTGACCAGCCTCAGCGGAACCGGTCGACGAGCCGCTGCAAAGGCGAACGATCGTCGTCTGCTTCGGGCTCGTGCTCGAGCTCCTGACGAGGCGCTGCGGGCTCCGCTGGCTGCGATCGGCGCTGCGGTTGCGTCCTGAGCGCGACCGCGTTCATGAACTTGCCGTCGTCGCCGTCGGCAAGATCGGGCGCACCGTCGGCGATGCCGCGGAGCACGTTGTCCAGCCACTCGTCGTCCGCCGCCGCGAAGTCGTGCAGGACGTAACCCGAGACGAGGTCCTTGTGCCCCGGATGCCCGATGCCGATCCGAACCCGGCGGTAGGTGTCGCCGACGTGCTGGTGCAGAGAGCGCAGCCCGTTGTGGCCCGCGTGGCCGCCCCCGCGCTTGACCCGGACGCGGCCGGGCGCGAGGTCGAGTTCGTCGTGGAGAACGGTCACATCGGGCGCCGCGAGCTTGTAGAAGCGCAACGCCTCTCCCACCGCCTGTCCCGAGAGGTTCATGAAGGTCGCAGGCTTCATCAGCAGCACCTTTTCGGCGCCGAGCCGCCCCTCGGCGATCTCGGCCTGGAACTTCGACCGCCAGGGGCCGAAGCCGTGATCGGCGGCGATGCGCTCGACCGCCATGAAGCCCACGTTGTGGCGGTGGCGGGCGTACTTGCCGCCCGGGTTTCCGAGACCTGCGAAGATCAGCATCCGCGCCCTCCTGTCCGATTGTTCCTCGCCGAAGCCGCGTCTAGGGTCCAGCCGTCAACGAGGGGGACGAGATGTATCTCACCATGAACCGCTTCAAGGTGAAACTCGGGCACGAGGGCGAGTTCGAGGATATGTGGTCCAGCCGCGAGAGCCAGCTGACCCGCGTGCCCGGCTTCAAGGCGTTCCACCTGATGAAGGGAGAGGAGCACGAGGGATACCGCCTCTACGCCTCGCACACCGCGTGGGAGAGCGAGGAGGCGTTCCGCGACTGGACCAGGTCCGAGGCGTTCCGCATGGCCCATCAGGGTGCCGGCGATCACCGCGACAAGTATCTCGGTCCGCCCGAGCTGGAGGTCTTCAGCAGCGTTCAGTCGATCGAGGTGTAAGAGTACTCGATCGAGCGAAGACCGCCGTCTTGACGCGCGTCAGTTCCGGCTCGCCATGCGCGTAGATGCTGGTGCCCTCATCAGCTTGGATGGTGGCACGGCAATCATCTTCGGCGACTTCGACGGCGACATGACCGGCGCAAGTGGCTGCAATTGCCCGATGGCGAGGGCTCGAGATCACCTCCGGCGTGATGGTACGGGTGGTTCTTGAAGAGCTCCCGCGCTTCTGGCGGTGCCAGTCCTTGAGCGCATCGACGGGCGTCCGCCCCTTGAGATCTGACTGCGGCAGCTGGCCGTTGTAGAGGCGGACGTCGTGGAGGATGGTCGCTCCAGAATCCTCGCCACTGCGGAACCGGCGGCTTTGCAGGACGTCCTTGATCGAGCCGTTGAAGCGCTCCACCATGCCGTTTGTCTCTGACCGCGGCGGGGCGAGACGGTGCTCGATGCCGAGCCGGGCGCAAGGCGGTCGCGGTACTTCTCGGCGACGTACTGGGCGGTTTCAACCGGTCGTCGCAACGCTTCTCGAATGGAGGTTGCGATGGCGGGAAGGAAGCGTTGCGCGGAGCGACGGCTGAGGGCGCCGCTGCGGTCTCCCGGGCGGCCACGCGCGGCGGGGGCATGGAGTACCGCGCCACCACAGCGCAGTGGCATGCCGAGCGCGCGGCGCTGAGGCCCAAAGCGGCGAAGCTCGCCACGAACGCCGTTCTGCGCCGGTACGTGGAGGATCGTATGGCAGGGCGGATCATGCATCCTGACGGCAGGCCCATCGCGGACCCCCGGACGCTTTGGAGAAAGCGCCGCCACGGACCCCGGCAGGCGCGCCGATGGGCGCGGGCCTGGAGCCCGGAACGGATCTCGGCCAGGCTCAAGGTCGACGTCCCCGAGGACGACACGATGCGCATATCCTGCGAGGCCATCCATCAGTCCCTCTACGTCCAGGGCCGCGGGGCGCTGCGGCGCGAGCTGTCCGCCTGCCTCCGGTCAGGCCGAACTCTCAGGGTTCCCCGAGCCCGCGTCCGGGGCCGAGGCAAATCCTTTGTCTCGCCCGAGGTCATGATCTCGGCGCGCCCCGCAGAAGCGGACGATCGAGCGGTTCCGGGGCACCGGGAAGGCGACCTGATCCTCGGCCTGCGACGCTCGGCGATCGGCACGCTGGTGGAGCGCACGACACGCTTCACCATCCTGCTCCACCTGCAGCGCGCGCCAGACGCTGCTGTCGCTCGCGGCCGACGGCGTCTCGTTTCCGCGGCCGTCGGACGATTGCCATTGGAGCGCCATTGGTCCGAGTGACAATGGCGATGCGGATGACCTCCCTCGAGTGGACCCCGATCCGCTACCGCAACGTGATCTCGATCCTGAAGAACCCGTTCTACGCCGGCGCCTACGTCTACGGCAAAAGCGAGAAGCGGGTGGTCATGGTCGAGGGACGGGTGCGCAAGACCTACGGCCACGGCCGGCCACGGGCGGCGTGGGACGTACTGATCCACGACCACCACGACGGCTACATCGGCTGGGCCGAGTTCGAGCGGAACCAGGAGACGCTCGCGGCCAACACCTACGGCTGGGCCGGTGGCGCGAAGTCCGGCCGCGGCGGAAGAGCCCTGCTCGCGGGCATCCTGACATGTGGACGCTGCGGCCGGGCGCTCTCCGTCGCCTATGCCGGCAGGCCGCCCGGCCGCTCCACGTATCGCTGCGATCGGGCACAGACCGGGCGCGGCATCGGCCGCTGCATGACCTTCGGCGGCTCCCAGGTCGATGCCGCCATCGCGGCCGAGCTCCTACGCGCGGTAGAACCCATGGCGATCGAGGCGGCGCGGGAAGCCGAGCGCATGCACGAAGACGGCGAAGCCGAGAGACGGCGGATGGCGGAGCTCGACCTCCAGCAGGCGCGGCTCACGATGCCTCGCTGGCGGAACGCCGCTACGCTGCCTGCGACCCGGACAACCGCCTGATCGCGGCGCAGCTCGAGCGCGCCTGGGAGATGACGCTCCGCCGCGTCGAGGCCTGCGCCGAACGTCTCGAGGCGCTGGCTTTGCCGGTGTCCGCCGCGCCAGCACCGGACTTCACCGGCCTTGCCGACGCTCCCGCCGGCGCCTGGAGTGCGCCCGGCGTCACGATGCGCGCACGCCAGAAGCTCCTGCGCGCTCTGGTGACCGACATCATCGTCGACGTCGGCGAGGTGTCGCGCGAGGTCATCCTGACCATCCACTGGCGCGGCGGAGCTCACTCGCAGCTGCGCGTCCGCAAGCCGAAGACCGGCGAGCACGGCCGCCGGACCCCGGAGGAAGCGCTCGCGGTCATGGCCCGGATGGCGGGCCGCTGGTCGGACGCCGACATCGCCGCCTCGCTCAACCGGATGGCCATCCGCACGGGACAGGGAAAGACCTGGGGTGTGACTCAATTTTGGTGCAGCCTCCTACGCGACGACGACGAGCCGGGCGCGAAGGAGGTCGAGGTTGGCGCGACCGTACATCTGCCGCGTCTTCAGGCGGTTGATCTGGCCTTCCGTCTGCCCGTTGGACCAGCTCTCACGGAGCGCAGCAGCGACGGCCTCGACGTCGGCGCGAAGTCTTCTGGCGAAGGACGACAGCACGCTGGTATCCGCCTCCGTCAACCAATCCGGCAGCTGCTCGGCACGCCCGTGGCGAACCATCTCGGCAAAGCGCTCTGTCAGGTCGCGTGACGTGACGAGAGTGGGCACCGAGGCCTCGATTCTGGCAACCGTGATGGCGTCGGCCCTGGACAGGTGATGCCGCGCGGTCGTCATCATCCTGGCGATCCTTCGCGCCGGTGGACACTTGCCTCCTGTCGCCGGATGCGCCGCCTCGGCCCGGCGGCGCCGCGTTGCCCACTCGGTCACGACCCGCAAGCTGCCTTCGAACCCGGCCGCGCGCAGACGGCGCCAGAGCTCGGCGCCGTTCCTGCACCCGGCGGACCATTCCCGCTCAAGGCGCGGCAGCCAAGGCTCGAGACTGCTCTGGCGGACGCGGAACACGTCCTCGCGCTCGCCGCGGACGATCTGGCACGAGCTTGCGGCTCAGCCCCGTCAGGCGAACGATCCGCTTGAGGGAGACACCATCTCCGGCCATCTGGCGGACCATCCTGTTGGTGTGCTGGCGGCGCAGGAAACCCTCGTATTGCAGGCGCTCGGCGGCAGTCAGAATCTCCGCATCGAGCTTCTGCGCCCCGACCGCCTTGCGGATATCGGGCAGCGCGTGCCGAACGGCGGCAAGGAAGGCCGCTCCGGAGTTCTCCAGCAGATGCCACCTGTCGGCGACCTGCACCGCGTTTGGCAAGGCCCGCGCCACGGCGCCGCCGTACCCGCCGTTCCGATCGCGGGCGACGACCTCGATCTGGGGATGCCGGCTCAGCCAGGCTTCGACGGTCGCGGGCTCGCGATCCGGCAGGAGGTCGATGACACGGCGCCGCTCGAGGTCGCAGATCAACGTGCCGTAGCGCTGGCCCCGTCGCCACGCCCAGTCATCGATACCGATCACGCGGCGCTTCGGCGGCGAAATCGTTGGACAAGGCACGGGCGCCGCGCAGGAACGTGTCTTTGCTCACCGGCAGCAATAGGCGGCCCGCGAGGGCTTGCGCCGGGCGTCCGCCCAACGCCAGGCCGAGGTGGCGCACCAGCCCCTGCAACCGCGAGGTCCGCCGGCCATGCGGGCGCGTAACCGACGGCGGAAACCGCTCCGCGAACACTCGTGTACGGCAATGCGGTGTGCGGCAACGGAGCCGCCGGACTGACAGAACGATCCTGACGTCGCGACCATGAGCGGGAAGGTCGGCCAGCCGCCTCTGATATCTTGAGGTCTGACCGCAGCGCGGGCACGCCGATCTGGCGCTCGATGCGCGAGCATGCACGACCACCATGCTCCCGGAGACCTCGATCCGTTCCGTCTTCAAACCGTCGGGTAGAAATCGCTCCCGCTCCGTTCTGCTCATCATCGGCCACCTCCCATGAAGATCGCCAATGTAGCTTCCGACGGCCCTACGCTGCACCAAATCTGCGACAGAACCAGACCTGGACGCCGCACCGCGTCGGCTCCATCCGGAAGGTCCACGGCATGCACGCCTACCGTTCCGCCGAGAAAGAACGGCGAATGGCTCACCATGAGCGAAGCCGCGGCGAAGCTCGGCGTGACCAACCACGCCATCCGCAGGCTCATCAGAGAGCACGTTCTGCCTGCCGAGCAGGTCGTGCCCGGCGCGCCGTATCAGATCCGGGCGATCGACCTCGAAGACGACACCGTCAGCATCGCACTGAGACGGAAAGGACGCCCGTGTCGGCCTGATCCGAAGAACCAACTCTCCATGTTTCCAGACACTTGAAGAAGGGGGGCACAATGAACGCCTCGTCGCGATCGGACGGATTCTGGTTCTCGACCGGGTTGGTGTCGAGTTCGAGGGTGCCGTCTGAGGAAGCGGATCAGGCCGGGCCAGTGCGCGAGGCGTAGCGGATGTCCTCGGCCAGCTGGGATTTCTGCGGGATACGGGAGAGCTGGGGCTCCAGCCAGGGCTTGAGCGCGGCGACGATCGGGGCGGACTGCTCGCGTCGGGCGGCGAGGCGCAGAGACGGCTCCTTGCCGCGGACGGTCTCTCGACCTGATGGAGCAGAGCGATCCGGCGCAGCATCTCCTCGGCGATGGGGGAGCCCTCGTTTTCGAAGCGCTTCACGAAGCGGCGGCGGACGTGCGTCCAGCAATGGACCAGCTGCCATGGGCCACCGTCGCGCGCGATGTCCGTCAGCGCGTTGCAGGACTGGCAGGCGTCGCATTGCAGGAACCGGCCGCAGTATTCGGCAAGGAACTTCAGCGGATGCTGCTTCCCCCGACCGGGGGCGTAATGGAACAGCACGATCGGCGGGCCGGCGCCGGCATGGCCGCGATCGTCGGATACGACAGCCCAGAAGTAGCCGCTCTTCGTGGCCTTCCGGCCGGGATCAAGCACCGGCGCCCGCGTTTCGTCGACGAAGATGCGGTCGGCACCGCGCAGATGGGTGCGCATGTGGTCGATGACGGGCGTCAGGTGGAAGCATGCGCGCCCGACCCAGTTGCCGAGCGTGCCGCGGTCGAGGTGGAGCCCCTGCCGCTCGAAGATCCCGGCCTGTCGGCAGAACGGAAGGAAGTCGCCGAACTTCGACACGATGGTGAGCCATCGCGGCGCCATCGGTTCGAGCCCGATGGCGAACGGCGATCAGCCGCTCGGTCGGCAGCCCGCCCGGCACGACATGCTCGGGGGCGTGCGCCTGCGCCACGGCCTGCGAGCACCGGCGGCAGGCGTATCTGGGGCGCCGCGTGACCAGCACCTGGAACTGCGCGGGGATCACCTCGAGCCTCTCGTTCGCCATTGGTCTCGAACCGATGGCGACACAATGGCTCACCATCCTCGCCGATCCGGGCCATCTCGCCGCAGCCGCAGAGGCAGAGCGTGCTGGCGGGCTCGATCTGGGCAGATGTGCCGGCAGATGCCCACGGTTGCGCGCCGGCTTGCGAGGCGTCTCCCCGCGCGCCCGCTGCAGCGCGGCCTCGGCCTTCTCCTGCGCGGCTTCGAGCATGCCCTGGGCCAGCTCGGCATCCTCCAAGGCCAAGTTGAACTGGTCGGGGGACAGCTTCTCGGAGCGTTTGCCGAACTTCTCGCGCTGCGAGGAGCGTGAGGCATGTCTTCCAGCCGGCGGTTGGCCTCCTGCACCTCGGCCAGGCGGGCCTTCAGGTGGGTGTTCGCGCGGCTGAGGGCGTCGGCGTCCATGCGCCGGAGTGAATCACGCGCTTCAGGCTCTGGCCAGCAAGAACAGGGGCTTCCCGCACGTCCGCGCGCTCACCCTGCCGCCAGCGGACGCCGCGCCCGCTCGGGGCGCACCAGCCGCCAGTCCAACCCCTCGAACAGCGCCGCCAGCTGCGCCGACGACATCCGCATCACCCCGTCCCGCACCTGCGGCCAGACGAACTTGCCGCCTTCCAGGCGCTTGTGAACGAGCACCATCCCGGTCTGGTCCCAGACCAGCAGCTTGATGCGGTCCGCCCGCTTCGCGCGGAAGACGAAGATGGCGCCGCAGAACGGGTCGAGCCCGAACATCTCCTGCACCGCCAGCGCAGACCGTCGATCCCCTTGCGGAAGTCCACCGGGCGCGTCGCCACGAAGACCTTCACCGGCCCGCCCTGACCGAGCATCACGATGCCGCCCCTCGCACTGCCCGGATCGTCCGCATCAACAGCCCCTCGCCGGCGCCGGCGCCGACGCGGATCACGACATCACCGACGACGATCTCCACCCCGGATGTGGCATCCGTCGCTGCCGGCGCATCCGCGGCGGCGCCCTCGACCACCAGTTCCGCAAACATCGGCAGCTCCGCCACGCTCTCGGGCACCACCAACTGCCCCGTCCGCAGCTTCTTCCGCCAGTCGTGAACCTGCCAGCGCGCCGTTCCGTGCCGCCGCGCGACGTCCGCCACAGAAGCTCCGAGCACCAGGCTCTCCGCCGCGATTCGCGCCCGCTCCGCCTTCGTGCGCCGCCGTTGTCCGGTCGGCCCCTCGATCACCTCCAGCCGCGAAACCCCGCCGCCCCTCGAGCCGTCCAAATGGACGCCCACTTTGCCGTCTCGTTCCAAAACCAACACCTCCGACGCTCATGCGCGTAGAGAATGACCCGGTCAGATCAGCAGCGGCAGGAGGGGTTGGCGTCGCGCTTACGATGGAGCTGCATTGCAACGCATCTCAGGGCGGTCGCTTGTAACTATGGAACGTCTGATCTATCGATTGTCGTTGGCTGCAGTGGCGTCAGCGAATGGATGATGGCCTCGTCTTCGCGATGCCTCGGCACATTTCAGGTGATTTCGATGGCTGGAGGCGGACTCCGCCTCAGGCCATCAGCCGCGTTCGGACCAGAAACAGGTTCCCGAGCCCGAATAGCGCGAACAGCTGGGCCTCGTTCTTCGCCAGGCCGCGGTAGCGGGTCTTACGATAACCAAACTGGCATTTCAGCACCCGAAACGGATGCTCGACCCTGGCCCGCAGGCTGGCGATGAGCCGATTGATGTGCTCGTCGATGGGGTGCAGCCGACCGCCCTTCGGTGCCTTGCGCATCACGCCCCAAACCTTGCCCTGCTTGCGGAACACCTCTTCGCGCTCGCCACTGACATAGCCCTTGTCGCCGAACACCGCGTGCTCGTCGCCATGCAGCAGCTCATTGAACTTCTGGCTGTCGTGCACCTTGGCGGTGCTGGCTTCCATCGAGTGGACCACACCGCTGTCGAGATCGACGCCGACATGCGCCTTCATGCCGAAGTACCACTCGTTGCCCTTCTTCGCACTGGTCATCTCCGGATCGCGGGACCGCTGCTTGTTCTTGGTCGAGCTCGGCGCGTCGATCAGCGTCGCATCGACCAGCGTACCTTCGCGCAGCAGGATGCCCTTCTCGCGAAGGCAGGCGTTCACCGCCTCGAAGATCGCCCGCGTCAATTCGTGCCGTTCCAGCAGGTGGCGGAAGTTGAGGATCGTGGTCTCGTCCGGGATCGCATCGTCGCCCAGCTCCAGCCCAGCAAACCGGCGCATCGCGTCGCTGTCGTAGAGTGCCTCCTCCGCCGCGGGATCGGACAGGGCGTACCACTGCTGCAGGCAGTAGACTCGCAGCATCACCTCCAGCGGCATCGGCGGCCGCCCGCCCTTCGGTCCCGCCTTCGGATAGTGCGGCTCGATCAGCGCCATTAGTCGCGTCCAGGGCACCACCGACTCCATCTCGGAGAGAAACGTCTCGCGCCGGGTGCGCTTCTTCTTCGTGGCGTAGGTCAGCGAGGCGAAGGTGGTCTGCTTCATCGAGGACGGCTCCCGCAAGCTCGCCATCAGCCTACCAGATCATGATCGAAAGCCGAGGTTCTTCAGAGTTTCCCTAACTAGTTCGCCCTGATCAACGTCCAACGCATTGATTTTATTTGATGACGTGACGTTTTTGATATTTTCGAACCGCAGGGTTTGGTAGGTTTGGGGCGAGAACCCTGCAATTTCGGATCGACGCATGAAGCCCAAATCCCGTGCCCCTGAGCAGGACGACCTGTTGCGCCCGCGCTTGGCGGACATGATCGACCTGCGCCACGAACTGGTGAAGCTTGCCGGGCTGATCGACTGGGAGTTCTTCGAGGAGGAATGGGCGGGGTCTTCCCGTCGCACACGGGGCGCCCGGCGACCTCTCCACGGCTGGTGGCGGGGCTGCTCTACCTCCAGCACGCCTACCGGCTGTCGGACGAGGCGGTCGTGGCCCGGTGGGTGGAGAACCCGTACTACCAGCACCTCTGTGGCGAGACGTTCTTTCAGCACCGTCCTCCTGTCGATCCTTCGTCGCTGACGCGGTGGCGGAACCGGATCGGGGAGGAAGGTGCCGAGTGGCTCCTGACCAAGACGATCGAGGCCGGGCGCGAGGCCGGAGTGATTTCCGAGCGGAGCGCGGAGACGGTGATCGTGGACACGACGGTGATGGAGAAGGCGATCGCGCATCCAACCGATACACGGCTCTACGAGAAAGCGCGTCGGCGCCTGGTGGCGCTTGCCCAGGAGGCGGGCCTGTCGCTTCGCCAAAGCTACGCGCGGCTGGCGCCGCGTCTGGCCGGACAGGTCGGTCGCTATGCCCACGCCCGCCAGTTCAAGCGGATGCGCAAGGGGCTGCGGCGGCTGAAAGGCTACACCGGCCGGGTCCTGCGCGACATCCAGCGGCAGCTGCACGCCGTGACCGACACCGCCCTGCGGGAGCGGATCGAGGGCGAGATCGCCCTCGTTGAGCGCCTCCTGCGGCAGAAGCCGAAGGACAAGCGGAAGCTCTATGCGCTGCACGAGCCTGAGGTGGACTGCATCTCCAAGGGCAAGGCGCGCGTCCGTTACGAGTTCGGCTCCAAGGTCTCGGTGGCGACCACGCACAAGGAGGGCTTCGTCGTCGGCATGCGCGCGATGACCGGCAACCCGTACGATGGCCATACCTTGCGAGAAGCGCTCGAGCAGGTGGAGATCCTGACGGACACATCACCGAAGAGAGCCTTCGTCGACCGCGGCTATAGGGGTCATGGCGTTGAGACGACCGAGGTCTTCATCTCCGGCCAGCGCCGCGGCATGACGCCGGCGCTCCGGCACGACCTGCGCCGCCGCAGTGCAATCGAACCGGCGGTCGGCCACATGAAGACCGACGGCCGCCTCGCCCGCTGCGCCCTCAAGGGCACGCTCGGCGACGCACTCCACGCTGTCCTCTGCGGCTGCGGGCACAACATCCGCATGATCCTGGCCCATCTGAGGGCTCTTGTGGCCGTGATCCTCGCCGCGCTGATGGCAGCAATCGCCAACAACATCGAACAGGCCCGGCCAAACTACGCCACGACCGGCGCCGCGGCGTGATGTTCAGTGGCGACTAACTACTCAGATTGAGGCGAAATCCACCCCGAACGGCCACAACCTCTTGAAGTCACGAACACGGAACGAGCCGGATACACGAAAACTGGCCGGCAAATGTCGAACTTGGGCAGCCCGGGCCGACATGCGCCGCGTCTGGTCGCGGCGAGGCTGTCAACGCCGGCGCTCCCGGCGCAAGGCTGAGCGTCCTCCCCGAAAGGCTCGACACGGCCCTTGGCGCTTTCGCCGGAGCGCGGCCGCTTACAGAGGGTAGCGGTGGCGTCGCGCCACTTGCCAGATTCTCCCATTGAGATCTGCGAGCTTTCTCAGGGTATCCTCGATCTCCGCAATCGCAACCTGGTCGACCTCGTGCACCTCTCCCACCTTGATGTCCTTCTTGCGGTCGGAGATTCGCATCAGAATTGTTCGCGTGCTCCCGCTCTCCGGATCGAAGGCATAGATGCAATGGTTATACCGATTGCGAAGCTTGGACAGCCCCGTCATCTCGCGCGCGAGCGAAAGCACCGCTTCGCGCTCCGGTGGGTCAACGCGCGGCAGCTTTGCCAGACGTTCCACGAGGTCGAGCCTCGCCCGGAATGTGTTGAGAGTCAGGAATACTATTACGGCCGTCTCCTTGTCGCAGCCGGCAAGGCCGGCAATGAAGTGTATCAGGAGGCTCTCGGTGTTCGTCCAAGTGTAGTTGAGCCTTCCGACCGCCAACAGGAAGCTGTCGAATTCTCCCGGTTTGCTAGGAAAATACGTCGCCGCAGGCATTCGCTAGGCCTCGACCTGAGAAAGATACCAATTGGCGGCGCCAGTGCGGTTAGACACCCTGAGCTTCGAGAAGATATTGTGGGTGTGCAGCTTGACCGTGTGCTCCGAGAGCCCGAGGTCCGCCGCGATCACCTTGTTCTGCTTGCCCTCAGCGATCAGCGGAAGAATTTCCATCTCGCGCGGCGTCAACTGGACCTCGGAAGCTCGGTCAGGATGGGTCTGCCTACCATTCAGGAACTCGATCGGAACGTAGATGTGCCCGCAGAGAAGGAGGCGCAATACCGACAGCCAAACATCGAGTTGCGCATTCAAGTGCAAGACGCTGACCGGGGGCGAGCAACCGGGGTGGTTCAGTTGCTGCACGACCTCAATGTCGGCACACGCGATAGCGATCATCGCATCAGGGAAATTTGCACGAACATCCTCCACCCGGGGATGCAGGCTCGGATCCAATCCATGGATGATGACGACGCTGGGGCGATCCCGGAGACCTGACAAGTCACGGGATTCGCAAAGGCGATCAAACCGCACTCCATCGAATTCGAGCCTGAGCAATCGAAGCAACTGGTCCGAAAAGTGGACCGAGGTTCCGAGAAACACCACAAACGGCTGAGACATATCTGCGCCACCAACATCACTGTTACTCGTACATTCACGCATAGCGAGAACTCCAAAAAAGAGCGCCCGAAGATCTCTTGCCCAAACCGGTTTAGTCCCAAAGGACTACACCCACCCTCTGCAAACAATATAGCCGAAAGTTTAGTGGTATTCGACGCGCATCTGAGCCTTTGGTAAACTTTACAACCAATAATTGAGGGGGGCGCATCATCTGGCGTGTTCGTCGCGAGCGCGTCTCTTTCCTTTCCTAGCGTTAGGGAGATTCCGGCGATCATTCCTCGCACAACCTCAAGGTGCCACGAAACCAGCGAACGGAGAGCTATGCATGGGGCAGTCCGATTGTCCGGATAGTCATGAGGCACCCTCGATGGGACATTAAAGGCAAGGAACCGGTGCGCTTTCCAGTGTCGCGTGTGAGTCAACTTCACCCGGCCGCAGGCGCGTCGGCTCCGACCACGAGACGGGAGGTGCCGCCAGACGAACCCATCGACGTGAACTGCTTTAGCGAAACACTCAACATGGCAGAACGCTGATCTCCGCTTTGGAATGACTCGCGGAGGGCTACCTGCCTTACCAAGTGAGGAAGCAATGTCCAATCGTCATCCAAACTTCATCTTCGACGTCGGAGATGTCGACCTGACCATCGATCCGGAAACGAGCGACCTGTCGCTCAACGGTAATCTGAATGGCAACCTGAATGGCAACCTGAACAAGAACGAAAGTGAGAGCGAAAGCGAAAGCGAATTGGAAGCCGAGGCAAAGGCCGAAGGCGAATCCGATGCTGCCAGCGAGAGCCTCAGCGACAGCGGCAGCGAATCCGACAGCTCGAGTTCCGGCGACAGTGAGAGCGGCAGCGACAGCAGCAGCTCGAGCAGCGCCAACAGCGACAGCGATACCGACGTCGACGTCGACGTTGATGTCGCGCTCGACACGCTGCCGACCGACGACGACTTCGCCGATTTCGATCTCGAAGACAGCGAAACCGACGACATCATAATGGCCCAGGGCGACCTGGACTATGACCCAGGCCACGACACGAGCATGGGCGACATCCTCACCGGCAACACGTTCGGCGCCGGGAACAACGCAGCGTTCGTCAACGCCCAGTCGATCGCGCTCGAGGACAACGACCATCTTGAAGACGCCAAGGTCGTCAACGAAAGCGACTTCAAGCAAGACGCTCACGCCGAGGGCGGTGAGGCCTATGCCGAAGAGGGCATTGCGGTCGACTCCTATGGCGGCGAAGGCGGTAGCGACGCCGAGAGTGAAGGCGGTGACGCTGAAGGCGGCGAGGCCGAGGGTGGCGACGCCGAAGCCAAGGTCGCAAGCGGCGACGCCGAAGAGGTCGAAGCCGACGGCGGCGACAGCGGCGAGACCGGCGAGATCGAGGCCGAGGGCCATGAGGTCGACGCCGGCGACGTCGAAGCTGACGCCGAAGGCGATGGCGGCGACAGCGGCGACAACGACGCCGATGTCAGGAGTTCGACAGCGAGGCCGACAATGAGTTCGACGTCGAAGGCGAGGCAGGCGACGGTGGCGACGCCGAAAACGAGAACGAGTTCGAGTCCGAGGTAAAGGCTGAGGCCGAATCCGAGGACGAGGGGGGCGACAGCGGCGATGTCGAGGCCGAAGCCGAGAACGAGGGCGACGTCGACGCCGAGTCGGAGAACGGGACGGATGGCGGTGACAGCGGCGACACCGACTCGGAGTTCGAAGCCGAGGTCGAGGCCAAGAGCGAGTCCGACGCCGAGGGTGAAGGCGGTGACGGCGGCGAGATCGACGGCGATGTCGAAGTCAGGAGTGAAGCCGAAGCCGACGGTGACGCCGAGGGCGAAGGCGGCGACGGCGGCGAGATCGACGGCGACGTCGAGGTGAAAGCCGAAGCCGAGACCGACAGTGACGCCGAAGGCGAAGGCGGCGACGGCGGTGAGGCTGAAGGCGACGTCGAGGTCAAGGCTGATGCCGAGACCGACAGCGATGCCGAAGGTGAAGGCGGCGACAGTGGCGATGTCGAGGCCGAGGGCGAAGGCGAGGGCGAAGGCAAAGCCGAAGCTGCAGCCGAAGCCGATGGCGGCGACTTGGGCGACGTCGACTCCGAGGCTGAAGCCGAAGGCGAAGGCGAGAGCGACGTCGAAGCCAAGGGCGACGTCGAGACCGACAGCGACGCTGAAGGTGAAGGCGGGGACAGCGGCGACGTCGAGGCGGAAGGCGAAGGCGAAGCCAAAGCTGAAGCCGAGGCCAAGGCCGACGGTGGCGACGCTGGTGAAATCGACTCCGAGACCGAAGGCGAAGGCGAGGGCGAAAGCGACGTTGAAGCCAAGGGCGACGCCGAGACCAACAGCGACGCTGAAGGCGAAGGTGGCGACAGCGGCGAGGTCGACGCCGATGGCGAAGGCGCAGGCGAAGCCAAGGCCGAAGCCGAAGCCGAAGCCGACGGTGGCGACGGCGAAATCGAGTCAAAGGCCGAAGGCGAAGGCGAGTCCGAAGCTGAAGCCAAGTCGGACTCCGAGGGTGGCGACGCTGACGCCGACGCCGAGGCTGAGGCTGAGGCCGAGAACGAAGCCAAGGCCGAAGCCGAAAGTGCTGCCGATCCCGAAGATGCCGACGCCGAGGAAGTTTCGGCTCAGGCGGACACAGCCGATGCCAACGCTGATGGCGATGCCAACGCGAGCGGCGGTGCCGGTGGTGCAGGAAGCAGCACCTCGGGTCCGGCGACCTCGACCGGCACGGGTACCGGGACCTCCACCAACACCGGCGGCGACGGCGGTGACGGCACATCGACGACCGGCCAGAACACCGGCACCGGCACCGGAACGGGTACCGGCACCGGCACATCGGGCGCGGCAGGTGCCGGCTCCGGCATGACGGACGACGATGCCACCGGCAGCAACACCGGGACTGGAACCGGGACTGGAACCGGAACCGGCACGTCGACCAACACCGGCGGTGACGGTGGGGCCGGCATGTCGACGACGGGTGCCAATACCGGAACGGGCACGGGTACCGGAACGGGCACGTCTGGTGCAGGCGCCATGGGCACCGGCACCACGGACGACGATGCCACCGGCAGCAACACCGGGACCGGAACCGGGACCGGAACCGGGACCGGCACGTCGACCGGCACGAGCGGCACCGCAGGTGCGGGCACCTCGACCACGGGCGCCAACACCAACACGTCGAACGGCACGGGCACAGGTACCGGCACCTCGGGTGCGGGCGCCATGGGTACCGGCACGACCGACGACGATGCCATCGGAACCGGGACCGGCACCAACACGTCGACCGCTGGCGCAGGCGCCGCAGGCTCCGGCATGACGGACGACGATGCCAGCAACACCGGCACCGGCAGCACCGACTCCGAATCCGGAGCAGGCGCGGCAGGCTCGGGCATGGCGGACAACGACGCGACCAACACCGGGACCGGAAGCACCGACTCCGAGTCCGGCGCAGGCGCGGCGGGGACGGCCAACAACGACGCCGACAACACCGGCACCGGTACGTCGACGTCCACGGCGACCGGCGGTGACGGCGGCGCGGGCACGGGCACCTCGTCGGGTACGGCAAGCAGCGCCGATACCGCGACGGGCACCGGGACCAGCGGCGCAGGTGGCGCGTCGACCTCCGACACCGACTCCACTTCGACGGGCACCAACAGCGGCTACGCTGACGGTGACGGTGGCTACGGCGGCCTGTCGGATATCGCCGCCGAGGCTCTGGCGCAGTCGACGTCGGATGTCGACGGCACACAGACCTCGGGGGCGGCCGGAGCCGGCGACGCCATGAGCTCGGCGACGAGCAATGGCTCGGCGACGGGTGACGCGACCGCCATGAGCGGCGCGTCGGGTCAGTCCATGACCTCGGCGACCGGCGGCACGGGCGGCGCGGCGACCGGTGGCGACACCATGGGCGGAGCCGGCTCGAACGGCGACGTCATGGGCGGTGCCGGCGGCGCGGCGACGAACGGCGCCGGTGGCATGGGCGGCGATGCCGGCAGCTGGGGCACGGGCAACGGTGACGACGGCATCGTCACCGGCGAGTCCTACGCCTCGGCAGCGGCAGCTGTCGACCAAGCGGCGTTCAACATGGACATCGTGATGGGCGCGAACGTGCTCGGCAACACGGTCGACATGAACGTCGTGGGTGGCTCGTTCAGCTCGACCTACGCGGGCGAGGACGACGGCGTCTAAGAAAGAAGGCTCGGGGCCGGATCACGTCCGGCCCCGACCGTTTTCCGGAAGGAAGGCCGACGACGATCGGCGCTGTTAAGGCGGTAACGAGATGAAGATGGACCCGACCACCGAGTTGATTGCGCACTTCATCGGACTGTTTGAGCTCTCGATCGAAGAGCTCCGACTCCGCCAAGACTATCTCGAATTCAAGCTGATGCAGAATGCGGAGGACCCAGCGCCCCCGCTCGAGACAATCGGAGTGCACCTGCAGGCGCCATACCAGATCGGTCGATACGATCCGGGGCTCGCGTACGAACCGGTGGCACCGGAATTGCCACCCGTGGACCACGCCAGAGCGGTACCTCTGGTCGAGTATGAGCCGCTCGCGCCGCCAGAGCTCGTTCCGCACCCGCCCATCTCTGCGAGCTACGATGGCAGGTCCGTTGTCGTCGTGCAGCCCGACTTCGTTCCCTCGTCCTTCAGCTTCCCGCTCGCGACGCCGGGAAGCGTGGTCTCGGTGACGGTGCAGATCATCGATCTGTCCGACAACGACCTGTTCCTAAGCGGGCTCGGAACGAGCTTCACGGATCCCGCGGTTCTGGAGGCGACGCTCGCCGAGATCGTCGCCGTCGCCGAGACGCTCGTCGGGTTCGACATTCCAAGCCCGCCGCAGGGCAGCGACTGGATGGGTTTCGCCCAGAACATGCTGGCGGAGTTGGAAACCGCGGCGCCGGCTGGCAACGCGGCGGAGATTGCGTCGTTCCGCGGCGCAGAGGCTCAAGGAACCATCGTCGACGGCGTCGCCGTCGACGAGGCGCCTGTCTGGACGGAGCTTCTGCCGCTGCATCTTCGGCCCGAGGACGAGGTCAGCAACGACGATCCGTCGTCTCTCGACGCTGACGCGGATGTCGAATCCGTCCCCTCGGACAGCTCCGGCCAGGGCCATACGGCGGAGCACGACTTTTCCCGAGATTTCGATGACGACGGAATAAACCCGTTCAAGCTCAACCCGGGCCACGAGATCGTCGCCGGGGCGAACAAGGCGATCAACGAGATCGCCCTCGGCTCGCAATGGCTCGATGCGCCGGTGATCGTCGTGAGAGGCGATGTCGCAAGGCTCGACGCGGTCAGTCAGGTGAACGTCCTCGTCGAGCATGACACGATCGACGGCGTCGCGGTCGGCCAGAATTCGGTCAGCCACAACATCGCCAAGATCGTCACGGAATCATCCGAGGATCCCGCTGCGCCGGCGCCGCCGGACGTCTTGCCCGGCGCTTGGCAAACCGTTCGGATCGAGGCCGATCTCATCCAGGTGAACTGGGTCAAGCAGTTCACGCACGTATCCGATTTCGATCGGGCCGAGCTGACGTTTTCCGGCCAGGCTACCTTTCTGGGGCTCGGCGAGAACGAAATGGTTAACTCCGCCATCCTCAACGAGCTAGGTTACAATTACGATCTGATCTTCGTCGCGGGCGACATGGTGGACGCCACCGTGGTGTCCCAGAAGAACGTGTTGTTCGACACCGACACGATCGCGACCCGTGACGCAGGCGCAGCACCCTCGGCGATGGCCGATCCGGCGGCGATGACCGCAGCGGCCTCCCGACTGGTGGCGGGCGGATCCGAACTGGAAGCCGTCACCGTCACGGAACCGGCGGAGGCGCGGGACGAGCATCCTCTTCCCTCCGAGGCCGAGGGAGGAGGCGGCCATCTCGCCGCATCGGATCAATCGACGCTCAACCCGGAGAGAGGATCCGCCTCGTTCGAGGAGAGCCATGCGTCCGACGGGCGCGCCAGCGAAACGTCTGAGACCGCCGCGCTGAGGGACAACTTCCCGGAATTGCTGACTGTCGAAGCGGAAGCGGAAGCGGAAGCCGAAGCTTTCGAAGCGTCTTTTAAGGGAACGGCTTCGCGGCCGCAGGAGCCGGTGATCGGGGACCGGGATCTCGCCGGTGCAAGAGAGACGGATCCCGACGCATTTTCTGCCAGGGCGTCTTCTGCGGACGATGCACAGGCTGTGACGCAGGATGCGGCGCCGGCGGTCTCGCTCGCAGACAATCTCCTCCTCAACCAGGCCACGATCAAGTCAACCGGCGTCGACGAGTTCGTGGAGATGAGGGAAGCCTTCGCCGCGACAGCCGAGAGTCTTGCCGAAGGGGTGGAGACGATCGCTCGAGAAGTGGCGCAGGATGCGCTCTTCGCAGGAAAGGAAGCGCTGCGCGTCCTGCAGATCGACGGCGATTTCGCCAAGATCAACATCTTCGAGCAGACGAACATCGTCGGCGATGCCGATCAGATCCGCCTCGAGATGCAGGCGCTGCGCGAGCGTCTCGAGGCCGAGATGAAGCTGATTGCCGGCTCCAATGCGCTGGTCAATCTGGCCACCGTGACCGAGTACGGAGTCAACTCCAAGATCATGGCGGGAGGCCATGTCTACGACGACGCCTTCATCTACCAAGCCGAGCTGATCGACACCGACCTAGCCCCGAGCGGAGTTGCGGTTTCGGCTTTGGCGAAAGAGGCCGTCGCGGCCTTCCTTTCCGATGACATGCTCACGTCGACGGCGGTCACTGACGAGATCGTACCGACGGACAACGTCGACGCTTCTTCGCACCTCGACGTGATGCAGACGGCGCTGACCTGACGCCAGCACCCGAAGGAGAAATTCTTGAAGGATCTACCGGACGACGCTCAGCCAATGCGGGATCGCTCCAGCGGCCCGCCCGGAATGACCGCTCGGCGAGAGGCGCCGCTCAGGCTGCCGCTCGAAAGCCGGATCGATCGATGGCAGCCAACCGGGCGCGACACCAGCGTGCCTGCCGGCACCGGCACCACGATCGAGGCATCTACCGGTCCGATCGCAAGGAAGCCCGAACTGGCCAGCCCTGGAGGCGGCGGAGGCGGAGGCAAGGGCCCTCGCTTTCACCGTCGGCTCGGCCCGGAGAACTTCGAGCAGAGCCTGCGCAAGGGTCTCTCCGCCGTGCGGGGCAACATGGCACATGTCATGTTGATGACGCTCGCCACCAACGTGCTGATCCTCGCGATCCCGGTCTACCTTTTCCAGATCTCGGACCGTGTGCTCACGAGCCGCTCGGTCGACACGCTGATCATGCTGACGGTCGTCATCGGCGGCGCGGTCCTGCTTCAGGCGATTTTCGACGCCGTCCGGCGGTTCATGCTGATGCGCACCGCGGTCGAGGTCGCGGCACAGCTCGGCGCGCCGATCCTCAGCGCCGCGGCACATGCCTCGCTGCACGGGTCCGGACGGGAATATCAGACGCTCGGCGACCTCCAGCAACTGCGTGGTTTTTTGGTCTCAGGCACGCTCATCTCGTTTCTCGACATACCCTTTGCGCCGCTTTTCATCTTCGCGATCTACCTTGTGCACCCGCACCTCGGTACCATCGTGGTGGTGACCGCGCTGATTCTCTTCGGGATCGCAGTCGTCAATCAGAAGTTGACCGAGAAGCCGTTTTCGCAAGCCAACATGGCGCAGAGCAAGGCGAACCTGCATCTCAACTCGATGTCTCGAAACAGCCAGATCATCAACGCTATGGCGATGATCCCCGAGGCGGTGGCGATCTGGGGCAAGGACACCGCGCAATCGCTGACGGCGCAGGTACGCGCGCAGGATCGCAACATCATCTCTGCCGCGGTCTCGCGGGCGGTCCGGCTCCTGACCCAGGTGGCGATGCTCGGATGGGGCGCATACCTCGCGCTCCAAGGACAACTCACCGGCGGAATGGTCATCGCCGCCTCGATCATCGCGGGCCGGGCGCTGGCGCCGATCGAAGGGTCGATCGAGGGCTGGAATTCGTTTCTTCTTTCCCGTGCGGCCTATGGACGGATCGCAACTCTCCTCCGCTCCTCCAAGCTGCAATACGAGCGGCTGCACCTGCCGCGGCCCGAAGGGCGCCTCGACGTCGAGCGGCTGCTCTATATCCCGGGAGGCACCAAGCAGGTCGTTCTGAACAGTGTCAGCTTCTCGCTGAACCCCGGCGAGAGCCTCGGCGTCATAGGCAATTCAGGGGCGGGCAAGACCACGCTTGGCAAGATGCTGGTCGGATCGATCCTGCCGACGTCGGGCAACGTGCGTCTCGACCTGATGGACCTGCGCAACTGGGACCCGCGACAGTTCGGCGAGAACATCGGCTACCTGCCGCAGGACGTCCAGCTCTTCCCCGGCACCATCAAGCAGAATATCGCCCGGATGCGCGAGGACGCGACCGACGAGCAGATCCACACCGCTGCCGTCCTCGCCGACGTTCACGAGATGATCGCCTCGCTGCCGCAGGGCTACGAGACGATGGTGGCGGCGGACGGATCACCGCTCTCTGGCGGGCAGAAGCAGCGGGTGGCGCTCGCCCGCGCGTTCTTCGGAAACCCCCGGCTGGTGGTTCTCGACGAACCGAACTCGAACCTCGACACCGCGGGCGACAAGGCACTTGCGCGCGCGATGGGCCATGCCAAGAAGAACAAGATCACCGTCGTCGTCGTCACGCAGAAGCCTTCGCTGCTCAGCGTCGTCGACAAGGTCATGCTGCTCGCCGACGGCAGCGTCGCGATGTTCGGAGAGCGCGAGCCAGTTCTGCGCAAGCTCGCCGGCAAGAAGGCGGGGCAGCAGGTTCCGAAAGCGGGAGGAAAGCAGGATGCATGAGCTCGTCACCGCCGGCGGCCACGAGGAATGGTACCGCGATGTCCCCCGCTCGATCCACCGCCACGCGCTCTTCGGCATCTTGCTGATGGTGCTTGCGTTTGGCGGCTTCGGCGCCTGGGCATTCCGTGCCCCCCTCGCCGCCGCCGTGATCGCGCAGGGCAGCTTCGTCGCGACCGGTCAGAACAAGATCGTGCAGCACCTTGAGGGGGGTATCATCAAGGAGATTCTCGTCGAAGAGGGCGATCGGGTCGAAAAAGGCCAGATCCTCTTGCGGCTTGACGAGACGGCGTCGCTCGCCAATGGACGCGAGTTGCAGCTCAGGCTGCGTCGGCTCGAGGCCACCGAGGCGCGGCTGCTCGCCGAGTATGCCGAGGACGACGTGCTGACGTTCCCCGAACATCTCGAGGCGATCGAGGACGGCGATGTCAGCACCGTCATGGCCGGCCAAACGCTCGCTTTCAACGTCTCGCGCCGTGCGTTGGCGCAAGACCTCACACTGCTGCAGCGCAACTCGGACGCGCTGGAGGTGCGCAAGGTCGGCTATCAGACACAGCTCGGCTCCCATCGCCAGCAGCTCGACCTTCTGAAGGAGGAGCATGCGGCGAAGCAGGAGCTCTTCGGAAAGGGCCTCACGCGCCGGCCCGAGGTCATATCAGTCGAGCGCGTGCTGATCGAGGCCGAGGGCCAGATCGGCCGTCTCGAAGCGGAGATCGCCGAGATCGTGCAGATGCAGCGCAAGTACGCGGTTCAGATCGAGAAGGCGCGCAGCGAGTACCGGCAGGCCGCGCTCGACGAGTTGCAGGTCGTGCAAGCCGAGCTCGAAAGCATTCGCGAACAGTCGCGCAAGGCTCAGAGCGTCCTGAAACGGTCGGAGGTCATTGCGCCCGTGTCCGGTACGGTCGTGCGCCTTCACTACCATACCGCCGGAGGGGTCATCGAGACGGGCAAGGCAATCCTGGAGATCCTGCCGTCGGACGCGCCGCTCATCATCGAGGCGATGGTGTCCCGGACCGAGGTCGACAGTGTCCAGGTAGGCCAGAAGGCGACCGTCCGGCTGACATCGCTGAACCAGCGGACAACGCCGGTGCTTGAAGGCGAGGTCTTCTACCTCTCCGCCGACTCCATCGCCGACTCCGCCGACGGAAACCTGCAGGAGGTCTACCTCGCTCGCGTCACGCTCGGGGCAGACCAGATCAAGCTTGTGCCGGGGTTCACGCCGAAACCTGGCATGCCCGCCTCGATCATGATCCAGACCGAAGAGCGGACCTTCGCCCAGTATCTGGCCAAGCCAGTCGTCGACAGCATGTCGAGGGCGTTCCGAGAACAGTAGCGGAAATAGCGCCCCGCCCCCTCCGGTGTCGGGCCCGGGTACCGTCGGGTCCCCGCAACGAACCGCCGCATGCGACGCGGGAACATGTTCGCTTTCGATGCGCTTCCGACAGTCATGACATCAGGCTGAAAGGGAGAGCTGCGCAATGGCCAGCCGCGCTAGAACCATCATGGTCGTCGCCGGGACTCTCGTAGTCGCGGGCGTCGCCGCCGCTGTCGTTGGAGGAGTGCTCCTCGTCGGCGGGATCGTGAATGTCAGCGCCGTCCCTCCTCACGCCGACATTGTGGAGCGCCTCCTGCACTTCGGCTTCAAGCGCAGCGTCGCGGCACACGCGGGGTCGCATGAGCCACCCGCGGACCTGATGAGCGAAGGCCGGGTCCTGCTTGGCGGGCAGCACTACGTCAACACCTGCGCCAAGTGCCATGGGGGCCCCGATCTCGGCCAGAATCCCATGGCTTTGTCGATGCGCCCCCGCCCACAGCACCTTCCGCAAGTCGTAGATCAGTTCAGCGACGAGGAATTGTTCTGGATCGTGAGGAACGGCGTCCGCTTCAGCGCAATGCCATCGTGGCCGGCGCAGCCACGGGAAGACGAGATTCTGGTCGGTCGTCGCCTTTCTTCGCAAGCTGCCCGACATGACGGCGGAAGACTACGCCGCCCTCGCTCCTCCTGAACTCGAAAACCCGGTTCTGATGGCCTACCGGCCGTCGGGAGAGCGGGCGATGAACGCACCGCCGAACTCCGGCGGGACGAATGAGCGCGCGTACTTTGCGCCGACGACGGAATGGGCCGATTTCGCGATGTCGGGCCACCCGCTCCAGAAATGCGTCGCCTGCCACGGTCTTGACGGTACCGGTTCGCCCACGCGGATGCGCGCGCCGAACCTGTCGATCCAGTCGGAGGAGTATCTCGCAGCGTCCCTGAGGTCTTACGCCGAGAGGACACGGCGCAGTGGAATCATGGAGACCGTTGCGACCGATCTGACGGAGCCGCAGATCGTGGAACTGGCCCAGTACTTTTCCGGGCTGCCGGACAAGGGCGCTGGCGCAGGCTCGGCCGACCTCGCTATGCTCGACGCGGGCAGGCGGATCGCCGAGATGGGGTTTCCGGACAGGGCAATTCCCGGGTGCCTGTCCTGCCACGGGCGAGGCAGTCCGCAGGGGGCGTTGGAGGTGCCGCGCCTCAGCGGGCAGTCGGCCGTCTACATCCGGACTCAGCTCGATGCGTTCGATGAGTACGACCGCGGGGCGACGGGGATCTACAACCCCATGCCCGAGGAAGCGCATGGACTGACCGAAGAGGAAGAAGCCGCCGTGGCAGCCTATTTCGCGGCCCGAGACCCAGGTGAAAGCCGGCGCGACGCCTTTGACGGGACCGTCGACGCGAAGGCGATTGAGACGTTCGCGCAAGTGTGCTCGGAATGCCATACGTCAGACGCCACGGGTTCAGCCCAGGATGTCGTGCCCAACCTGACACTCCAGACGCCAGCCTACATCGCGCAGCGTCTCTATGAGTTCCGCGAGGGCGAAGCGCACGCAACGCAGATGGACGAAGTCGCCCGCCACCGGAACGACGCCGACATAGGCGCGCTGGCCGCGCTCGTCGGAGAGATGCCCGCGCAAGCCGATGCGATCAATGTCCCGGACAGCCTTCTGGCGCGGGGCGAGGAGATTGCGGCGCAGGGCGCCGAAAACGTGCCGGCATGCCTTTCCTGTCACGCCAAGAGCAGCACCTCGCTGTTGCCCCTAATTTCCCGGCTGAACGGTCAGCATGCGACCTATTTGCGAAAGAGGCTGGACTATTTCGCGTCGGACACTGCCAAACGGCAGACGATGCTGAACCCGATGCCGGACATCGCGCCGCACCTTACGCCGGACGACCGGCAGGCCGTCGCGGCGTGGTTCGCCGCACAAGAGCCATTCGCCAAGGGGGGTGTCCGCGCCGCCGAGTAGCGGTGCTTAGCCTGCGCGCGCTGGCGTCGGACAGCGCGGGGAATGAGGACGGTTTCGCTGCACGATTTGCACGAGCTGCCACGCTGGCGCGGCCGATGATGCTGCGTTGCCTCGTGGCAGCGGCGATGCCTCTGGCGTTCGCTACCTGAACAGCGCTTCCCAACAACTTCGTCGTCGAAGCAGCAGGCTTCACAGGCAGATCGGCTGGCTGCATACCGTGCGGGAGTAAGCGCGACGCCGATTCCCTCCTGCCGCTGCTGATCTGACCGGGTCATTCTCTACGCGCATGAGCGTCGGAGGTGTTGGCTTGGAAAGAGACGGCAAGGTGGGCGTCCATTTGGACGGCTCGACGGTGGGTGGAGTTTCGCGGCTGGAGGTGATCGAGGGGCCGACCGGGCGACGGCGGCGCACGAAGGCGGAGCGGGCGCGGATCGCGGCGGAGAGCCTGGTGCCCGGAGCTTCGGTGGCGGATGTCGCGCGGCGGCACGGAACGGCGCGCTGGCAGGTTCACGACTGGCGAAAGAAGCTGCGGACGGGGCAGTTGGTGGTGCCCGAGAGCGTGGCGGAGCTGCCGATGTTTGCTGAGCTGGTGGTCGAGGGCGCCGCCGCGGATGCGCCGGCAGCGACGGATGCCACATCCGGGGTGGAGATCGTCGTCGGTGATGTCGTGATCCGCGTCGGCGCCGGCGCCGGCGAGGGGCTGTTGATGCGGACGATCCGGGCAGTGCGAGGGGCGGCATCGTGATGCTCGGTCAGGGCGGGCCGGTGAAGGTCTTCGTGGCGACGCGCCCGGTGGACTTCCGCAAGGGGATCGACGGTCTGCGCTGGCGGTGCAGGAGATGTTCGGGCTCGACCCGTTCTGCGGCGCCATCTTCGTCTTCCGCGCGAAGCGGGCGGACCGCATCAAGCTGCTGGTCTGGGACCAGACCGGGATGGTGCTCGTTCACAAGCGCCTGGAAGGCGGCAAGTTCGTCTGGCCGCAGGTGCGGGACGGGGTGATGCGGATGTCGTCGGCGCAGCTGGCGGCGCTGTTCGAGGGGTTGGACTGGCGGCTGGTGCGCCCCGAGCGGGCGCGGCGTCCGCTGGCGGCAGGGTGAGCGCGCGGACGTGCGGGAAGCCCCTGTTCTTGCTGGCCAGAGCCTGAAGCGCGTGATTCACTCCGGCGCATGGACGCCGACGCCCTCAGCCGCGCGAACACCCACCTGAAGGCCCGCCTGGCCGAGGTGCAGGAGGCCAACCGCCGGCTGGAAGACATGCCTCACGCTCCTCGCAGCGCGAGCGGTTCGGCAAACGCTCCGGGAAGCTGTCCCCGACCAGTTCAACTTGGCCTTGGAGGATGCCGAACTGGCCCAGGGCGTGCTCGAAGCCGCGCAGGAGAAGGCCAAGGCCGCGCTGCAGCGGGCGCGCGGGGAGACGCCTTGCAAGCCGGCGCGCAACCGTGGTCATCTGCCGGCACATCTGCCCCGGATCGAGCGTGTGATCGAGCCCGCCAGCACGCTCTGCCCCTGCGGCTGCGGCGAGATGGCAAGGATCGGCGAGGACCTCTCCGAGAGGCTCGACGTGATCCCGGCACAGTTCCAGGCGCTGGTGACGCGGCGCCCCAGATACGCCTGCCGCCGGTGCTCGCAGGCCGTGGCGCAGGCGCACGCCCCCGAGCATGTCGTGCCGGGCGGGCTGCCGACCGAGCGGCTGATCGCCGTTCGCCATCGGGCTCGAACCGATGGCGCCGCGATGGCTCACCATCGTGTCGAAGTTCGGCGACTTCCTTCCGTTCTGCCGACAGGCCGGGATCTTCGAGCGCGCGCTGCTGAGCTGCCGGAAGCGCTCGAAGATCAGCCGGATCGTCTGCTGGAGACGCAGGTCGGGATCGAAGCCGAGGCCATGGTCCCGGCGCCAGAGGTAGCCGACGGGCACGCTGATGCGGAGCTCGCCCCGCTCTGCCTTCGCGCGCGCGGCCTCGAGCATCCGCGCGCGCAGGATGCCGAGCTCGAACTCGCTGATGCTGCCCTTCATGCCGAGGAGGAGTCGGTCGTTCGGCCGACAAGGATCGTACACGCCGTCGAGGTCGATCACCCGGGCTTCGACGAGACCGCAGAGTTCCAGCAGGTGATGCCAATCGCGGCCGTTGCGGGCGAGACGGGACGCGTCGAAGCACAGCACCGCGCCGATCTCGCCGGCACAGAGCGCCGCCACCAGGCGATCGAAGCCGGGACGCGCCACCATGCCGCTCGCGGAACGGCCAAGATCATCGTCGATGACCTCGATGGCGCGGACCCCCTGGCGCCGGGCGACCTCGACCAGCTCATACTGGCGGCGCCGGCTCTCAAGGTTGGTCTCGACCTGCGTCCGGCAGGATTGCCGGACGTAGACCACGGCCTTCCTCTCGAGGACCGTCGCGGGAACTCAGACGTCGTCATCGCTGCCTCCCGGCGCCGCGGCCTCGGCCAGCAGGTTCGCCAAGGTCGTCACCGTGGCCCGTCGCTCCGTGGTGGACATGCCGCGGAGCCTCGTGGAGTCGAACGTCATCATCAGCTGGCGCGGCGGCGCCGGCGCCTTGGGACCGGTCATCCTGCTCCTCCTTGGCGACGATCGCATCGCCAGGAGAGCTTCGCCGGAATCCGCGCCGGCTCAGCAGGTCATGAAGATCGCCGAGGGCCGCAATCGAGACCTGCGGCGGGCCAAGTTGCCGCATGCCGGCGCACGCGACCGGATCGAGCATCCAGGCTGGTAGGACGAGAACGTCTCCCGGGCCCACAACGAGATGAACGAAGCGGCCAGTCTCGCGCGACTGGCTCGATTCCACCCGAAGAGTTCGGCCGTGGAGAGGATGCCAGCGATAGTGGACGACAGCTTCCTGCCCGACATGGGCAGAATGACCAGGTGATCGCCCTGACCCGCAAGAACGCGCTCTTCGCCGGCAACGAGGTCGGCGCCGAGAACTGGGCCATGCCCGCCTCGCTCGTCGCTACCTGCAAGATGAGCGAACGTGAACCCCCGTCGACTACCTCGCCGACACCCTCCGGGCCATCCTCGACGGACACCCCAAAAGCCGGATCGAGGCCCTCATGCCCAGACGCTACGCCTCGCCGCATAGGGCACCAGCGTCGCGGTTACGTGCGGGAGATACCGTGTTTCCTGGTGGTCGGCGTGATCGTTGCGATCATGCTGATGCGCGAGTAGATGCTCGCACTCGTCAGCCTCGGCATGCTGGGCATCGCGACAACCGTCACCGCTTTCTTCCCCAGCCTCGGCGGCATCCTGGCGGTGACGATCCTGTCGTCGTTCGGCTTCCACTACTACGAGACGGTCAGCCCGAGCCGGGAACTCCAGTGGCTGCCAAAGGATCGCGCGCCATCGTGTTTCCCCAGTTCGAAGCGCCGGAGCCGCAGGTCAAGCGCTTCGTCATGCGTTGCCGCTATTGGCTCTGTTACGCGCTGCAGTTCATGAGCGGCGCGCGCCGACAGAGTTTCGTGGTCTTCGCCGCCTTCACGATATTCGAGCGCTTCGGCTTCGAGGTGCACGAGGTGACGGCACTGTTCCTCGTCAACTTCCTCGCCAGCATGGGAGCCGCGCCCTTGATGGGGCAGGCGGTGGCGCGCTGGGGCGAACGGCGGGCATTGATCTTCGAGTTATGTGGCTGGTCTGCGTGTTCCTCTCCCACGGCGGCATCTACTCGCTGGGCTGGGGTGTAAGCGGTAGCGTCGCGCTGAAGAAGCGGACCCGGGCGAAATCCCGCCGACCGCAGCGGTTGCCTTCACAATTCATATTGCCGCCGTCTTTCTGCCGGCGGCGCTGGGCTACCTTTGGATGACATCGCCCAGCGCGGTGTTCGTTCTCGCCACGGCGATGGGTGCGGCGTCGTTGTGCCTGCACTGCTGATCCCCCGGCGTCCGGCACCCGGGCATGAGACGCTGTTTGCAAGAGCTCTCGCGGCACCCTTGGCATAGAGGAAAGGTCGCGGCTTGTCCCGCCGGCGTCGATGCGACGCGGCGCCCGTCGCCGGCGGGCCGGAGTGACGCCCCTGATTTCGCCGGTGGCGACCACTATATCGAAGGAAATGTCTGCAGGAGATCGTCAATGTTCTTTGGCCGCAACAAGCGACAGATGGTGAGCAAAGCCGACGCCCTCGACGGGCGGCCCGAGCCGATCCCGACCGCCGAGGCTCACTTCGTCACCGGCAAGCCCCTGGGCCTCGCCGCTCCTGAGGGGCAGGAGGTCGCAATATTCGGCATGGGCTGTTTCTGGGGCGTCGAGCGGATGTTCTGGAAGCTGCCGGTCGAAAACACCATGGTCGGCTATGCTGGTGGCTACACGCCGAACCCGATTTATCGCGAGGTCTGCTCCGGCCAGACCGGCCACAACGAGGTCGTGCGCGTCGTCTACGACCCGAATGTCATCACCTACGAGGACCTCCTCAAGACCTTCTGGGAGGGTCACGACCCTACGCAGGAGATGCGGCAGGGCAATGATGTCGGCACCCAGTATCGCAGTGCAATCTACTACACGACGGAAGAGCAGCGCGCCGCCGCTGAGCGCACCCGCGACAGCTTTCAGGAGCGTCTCAGAATGGGCGGCTACGGCGACATCAAGACCGAAATCCTCCCAGCCGGCCCGTTCTACATGGCCGAGGACTATCACCAGCAGTACCTCGCCAAGAACCCAGGCGGGTATTGCGGTATCGGCGGCACCGGCGTGACTTGCCCGATCGGGACCGGTGCCGCGGTGGCGTGACCCTAGGGCACCTCGATTTTCTACCGTTCTCGTGCCCCCTCGGCGGCGCGCGTGGTCTGAAGCAGGAGGACGAGCGTCGGCTGTCGCTTTGCTGCGTCCGGATGGGCGTGGCGCTGCGGCCTTCACGCTCGGATTTTTCTGCCTCGCGGCCTGATCTTTTTTGTTCGCGTGATGCTCACGCCGGGCACGGGTTGAGACGGCGCAGCTGGCCGAGGCGGCGCATGTTGTAGGCGAGGTTCTTCATCCCGATCTTGGCCGTCGCTCGAACCAAGCCGATGGTCCGGACCAAGGTCCCGCCCATATCGTTGGCCTGCGCGCCGAAGACGTGCTCGACGCGGACCCGGATGCCGGATCTGGTCCGGTTGCTGCCCTTGGCCTGTTCGGTCAGCGGCTTGCCCCGCTTGCCCTTGCGGTGGATGTGGCTTTTCAGCCTCCGGGCGCGCAGCTTTGCCTCCATCTCCTCAGACCGATAGGCCGCATCCGCCCACACGCCGGAGCCGGTGTTACCCTGCATCAGCAGATGATCCCCGCCTGGCTGTCATGCCGCGCGGCATCGCTGACGTGATAGCGCCGCACCAGCTTGTGCCTACGATCCACGTTGACGTGATTCTTGTAGCCGTAATGGTTCTTGCCGTGCTTTTTCGTCCAGCGCGCGTCCAGGTCCTTTTGCGCGCGCTTCGCGGGCTTGTCCGCCCAGTCCTCGGGCACCTCGCCGTTCTTGATTGCCGCGTTCTCGTCCCGCGTGTTGTGGTTGCGCGGCACCGGCACGATGGACGCATCCAGGATTTGACCGCCGCGCGCGATGTAGCCCTGCCGCGCCAGATAGCCGTCGAACTGGCTGAACAGCTCCTCCACCTTGCCCGCCTGCGCCAGTGCCTCGCGATAGAGCCATACCGTCTTGGCGTCCGGCACCCGGTCTTCGAGGCCGAGGCCGAGGAATCGCATGAACGACAGCCGGTCGCGGACCTGATACTCGATCTGGTCGTCGGACAGGTTGTAGAGCGCGCTCAGCACCAGCGTCTTGAACATCAGCACCGCGTCCATCGGCTTGCGCCCCGCCCGGGACTTGCGCGCCGCAGCTGGCTTGCGCCAGACCCGCTCAAGGGTCGGGCGAAACTCCTCCCACGGCACAACAGCGTCGATCTCGACCAGCGGGTCCTTCTTCGCGTCCAGGCTCGCGTAACGGTCTGTAAGATCGAAGAACCCCATCTGCGCCATCGTCACACCCTCAGTGTCGCATCATCCCGACAGACATACCGCAGCGCCACGGTCGGGACCATTTTTCGAGGCGCCCCCTAGTCCCAGGCGGGAAAATCCGATGTCCGCCTCGACACTTCAAATTCGTCTATGTAAATGTGTTCAGGCACACGTTCGGGCCGTCGGCGCAACAAGTTGATGCGTCGAGTGGGTCCGCGACGCGGAACGCGCGCTCATGAGCCTCGAGGAGGTGGACGTTATGACGCATATTCGAGCAGTTCACGGACACACGCTCGCCGGTTCGATGATTGCTGCGGCGATGTTTGCTGCGGTGGGCGCTTCAGCCCAAGAAAGCGCCTATGTCGATGTCGGCCGACTGGAATACCAGGCGAATTGTGCAGCTTGCCACGGGCCCGAGGGCAAGGGCGACGGCCCGGTGGCCGAGGTGCTGACGACCGCGCCGTCCGATCTGACCACGATCTCGGAGCGGTACAGCGGAGAATTCCCGCGCGATTTCCTGTTCGAGGTGATCGACGGCCGCAACATGATCAATCCGCATGGCGATCGGCAAATGCCGATCTGGGGGCGGCGGTTCATGGCACGGGCGCAGGAGCAAAGCGCCGAGGTGGCGTGGGACGTCGATGCGCGTTCGATCGTGCTGGGCCGCATGACCGCGCTTGTGGAGTACCTCGCCTCGATCCAGGAGTGATGTCACGTCGACGTGCGAGCGCGGGGTGGGCCGCATGACCCATTCCGCGCTGGTGCGGATCGCTGGCGGCGGATGGTACAGTTGCATGGCACCGGACCTCTGCGTGCTTCGGGAAGACGCGCGGCGCGCGGTTCACCAGCACAACACGATGGACCCGGACGCGCGCGGAACCTGCGGACCTCGCCTTGCCGGACTCATTGGTGCGATCGGTGAAGGCGTATTCATCGAGGCTCCCTTCCACATGGCGTACGGGCCGAACCTCATGTTCGGCGAAGGCGTCTACCTCAATGCCGGTTGCGTCATGCTCGACACCGCTCCGGTGCGGATCGGTGCGCGAACGATGCTCGGGCCGGGAGTGCATGTGTATTGCGCCGACCATCATCGTGGCCGGTCCGAGCGCCTGAAGGGGCTTGAGCGTGCCCTGCCGGTGACGATCGGCGCCGAGGTCTGGATCGGCGGCGGCGCGATCGTGATGCCGGGCGTCACCGTTGGTGAGGGAGCTGTCGTGGGCGCGGGCGCCGTCGTCACGCGTGACGTCCCTGCCGATACCCGCGTCGCCGGGGCGCCGGCCCGACCGATCTAGCTCGTTCTGCCATTCGCGTCACGGCCCTTCCACCCGTCTTGCATTGATGAGAGGCAGGGCCGCAACTTGAACGAGGGTATAGAATGGAACGCATGATGCTCGGCCTGAGCGGGATAGAGGTTTCGGCCTGGTGTCTGGGCACGATGACCTGGGGCGCCCAGAACACCGAGGCGGAGGGGCATGCGCAGATCGATCGCGCGCTGACGGCTGGCATCGACTTTCTCGACACTGCCGAGATGTATCCCACCAATCCCATGCTGGAAGAGACGATCGGCGACACCGAGCGGGTGATAGGCTCCTGGCTGGCGCGGACGGGCCGGCGCCGGGATGTGGTCATCGCCACCAAGATCAGCGGCGCCGGCGGCAAGGCACGGGGCGGGGGCGGCATCACGGCGAAGGAGCTGCCGGTTGCTGTAAACGCATCGCTCGAGCGCCTTCGCACCGATGTGATCGACCTCTACCAGTTCCACTGGCCCCAGCGAGGGTCCTATCATTTTCGCCAGAACTGGAGCTTTGATCCAACCACGCAGGTGACGGCCGAGGTCGAGGACAACATTGCCGCGGTGATGGAGACGCTGAAGGACCTTGTGGAGGCCGGCAAGATTCGCGCCTTCGGGCTTTCGAACGAAAGCGCCTGGGGCACGATGCGCTGGGTCGAGGCGTCGTCGCGCACCGGCGGGCCGCGCGTCGCATCGATTCAGAACGAGTATTCGCTGCTCTGCCGATACTTCGACACCGACCTCGCGGAGCTCTGCCACCACGAGGACGTGCCGCTTCTGGCCTGGTCACCGCTGGCGGCTGGTCTTTTGACCGGCAAGTACCAGGGTGGCAAGGTGCCGTCCGGCAGCCGCATGTCGGTGACGCCCCGTCTTGGCGGACGCAAGACGGACCGCGCGTTCCACGCCGTGTCGGCATACCTCACCGTGGCCGAGCGCCACGGGCTCGATCCCGCGATGATGGCTCTTGCGTGGGTCAGGCGGCGGCCGGTGCCGACGATCCCGATTATCGGGGCGACCGATCTCGACCAACTCGAAATCGCGCTCTCCGCCGTCGATCTGATGCTTGACGATGCGGTTCTGGAGGATCTCGCCGCCGTCCATCACGCCCACCCGATGCCGTACTGAGCTGCGCTCCGGCGCGATGGCGGTCGCGTGCGAGCGGGAGGGGCTCGATGCCTCGACCGATCGCCCGCCTTCAGAGACGTCCGGCGAGGTCGCGGAGGTGGCGGGGAAAATCGCGGGCCGAAACGCTGGCTTCGCGAACCAGGAAGTCGAAGTGGCGCAGCAGCGCCCGGACACGTTCGGCGTCGCGAAAGACAATGTAGCTCTGTCCGATATAGAGCGCGGCCATGAGCGGCCCAAAGACCGTCAGCGGCGCCGAGAACACCCGCCTCGCATCGAACAGGAAGACGCGAAGCGAGGGGTAGAACTGGTCGTGCAGGCGGATCATCCGGTCGATCTGCGCCTGTCTGAGGTCCCACGAGAGGCCGCCGTAGTAGCCCTCGCCCCGCACGAAGCTCTCGACCTCGTAGAGCGGCATTGCGATCTCGTAATCGGATTCGTTCTGCCGCATCAGCGCCAGGCGATCCTCGGACGCGCCGATGGCCTGGTCGATGGTGCGGCCGACATGGGGCGCGTATTCCCATCTCAGCATGTCGTGCGACTTCAGCATGTCGGGCAGCGCGGCAGGGACGTGGCGGATCTTGTAGCCGGCAGCATCCCGATGCCAGGCAAAGATCCGTTCGTCGATAAGCGCACGGGGCGCCTCCGCCATCGAGATCGAGGCGGCGACGATGTCGGCGGCACGCTCCGGCCGCTCCGATAGGCCGAGAAGCCAGTCGGCTGACACGCCGAGGGCCGTCGCGCAGCCCGCCACGACCTGCGCGTTGGGGACCCGCGGCAAGGGCGACGACAGGAGTTGCGAGATCGTCGAGCGATCGACGCCGATGTCCCGCGCCAGGGCGCTCTGGTTAAGCCCCCTCTCTTCCATTGCCTGCAGGACTCTCTGGCGGAGGACCTTCGCGCGCTCCCGCTTGTCGAGTTTCGTAAACATTGCTGGATATGATCACTATCTGAGGTTCGAAGCTGACAATAACCTGAATGTCGCACAGGCCGAATAAGATTTATCGGTCGTGGCATGGGAAATGATGATGAAGATGCCGGCGGGTGGCGGACCGTCCTGCTGGCGCTTGCCTGCTACGGTCTCTGGATGCTCGCGATCGGTCCCGTCGCCGCCGCCTCTGTTCCGGCCGCGCTGCTGCTGGCGGGTGTCGTCGGGGCGTTGCACTCGTCGTTGCAGCACGAGACGATCCACGGGCACCCGTTCCGCAACCCGCGATGGAACGCCCTGCTCGTGTTCCCGGCTCTGACGCTAGCGGTTCCCTACGCGCGGTTCCGCGACCTGCACCTCGCCCATCACCGCGACGCCAACCTCACCGATCCCTACGACGACCCCGAGAGCAACTATCTCGAC
The DNA here is from genome assembly GCA_963749675.1 of uncultured Alphaproteobacteria bacterium. Classification (GTDB taxonomy): domain Bacteria; phylum Pseudomonadota; class Alphaproteobacteria; order Rhodobacterales; family Rhodobacteraceae; genus Roseitranquillus. Next base: position 20,730 of record CAVVNT010000011.1, on the reverse strand, counting down.
CCGTCGGTGTGGGGGGCGTTGTCGCGCCCTCTGCGCGCGCTTCTTGCGGCGAACAACACCCTCGCCGGGCGGATGCTGTTCGGCCCCCTGATCGGGTCGGCCTGGTTCGTCGCGGACGACTGGCGTCGGATGCGTGCGGGCGACCGGGCGGTGATGCGCGGCTGGCTGCTGCATCTGCCCGCTGTCGCCATGGTCCTCGCAGCCAACGCAGTCGTGGATCAGATGCCGCTCTGGGCGCTGGTTGCATCGGCCTATCTCGGGCTCTCGATCCTCAAGATCCGGACGTTCGCCGAGCACCGTGCCCACGAGCACGTTGCCGGCCGCACCGTTGTGATCGAGGATCGGGGTTTGCTCGCGCTTCTGTTTCTCAACAACAACCTGCACGTCGTGCACCACATGCATCCGTCAGTTCCCTGGTTTCGGTTGCCGGCGCTCTACCGGGGCAACCCGAAACGGTATCTCGGCCGGAACGGCGGCTATTGCTTCCGCTCCTATGGAGAGCTTTTTCGGAAGCATCTCTGGCGCGCCAAGGACCCGGTGCCGCATCCGATCCGAGGCTGACATAGGCACGGCGCACCGCTAGAGCGCTGGGATGGAACTCTGGGTTCTCGCCGCCGTCGCGGCAGCGCTCGCGCAGACGGTCCGCTTCGCACTGCAGAAACGGCTGACCCAGCGTGGCCTGGGGCCGGCGGCGGCGACGTACGCCCGCTTCGCGTTCTCCGCACCTGTCGTCCTGACATCAGCTCTGGCGATCGCCGCGCAGAAGGGAATCCCGGCGATGAGTTCCGCCTTCTGGGGCTATGCCCTCTCCGGCGGCGCCGCGCAGATCGCGGCAACTATCGCGGTCGTTGCCCTGTTCCGCCTAAGGGCCTTCGCCGTCGGGCTTGCCCTCAAGAAGAGCGAGGTCCTGCAGACGGCGCTGGTCGGTTGGCTGGTCCTGGGCGATGCGATAGGGCCGGTCGGGATCGCGGCGATGGTCGCCGGGTTCGTTGCGCTGATGCTCCTGTCGGAGCCGCCGAGGACGGCGAGCGGAAGCGGCATCGCGCTCGGTCTGCTGTCCGGGATTCTCTTCGCGGTCTCCGCCGTGGGCTACCGCGGCGCAACGCTGGAACTCGGCGCGGGCGGTCCGCTCTGGCGCGCGGTCTGGACGCTGGCGATGGTGACCACGGTTCAGTCCGTCGCCATGACGGCATGGTTCGCGCTGCGGGGCGGCGGCGCGCTGGTGCAGACGATGCGGCAATGGCGGCTCGCGGCGATGGTGGGGGCAAGCTCCGCCGCCGGGAGCTTCTGCTGGTTCGTCGCTTTCGCGCTGCAGAACGCGGCCTATGTCTTCGCGGTGGGTCAGGTCGAACTGCTGTTCGGAATGGTCGCCTCGGCCCGGATATTCGGCGAAGGCCTGAGCCGGCGAGAGGTTGGAGGACTCGCGCTTCTCGCGCTGTCCGTGATCGTTCTCGTCGCCTACGGCTAGACTAGGCGGAAAGCGGGGAGCGGCCGCCGAGCCTCACGATCTCCCGGTCCTCGTCGTCGTTGCGGAAGAAGGGAACGTCAGGCGGTGGACCGACGTCGGGCAGGCGGCGCGCCACCTCCGCCAGAACGACCTCCGTCACGAAGGGCAGATCAAGGCGCCGTACCTCCTGCAGAGGTAGCCAGGCCAGATCGCTCAACTCGCCACCCGTCGGCAGATTGTCGGGGTCCGTCGCCAGCCGTTCCGCATCGGCGGTGAAGAAGCGCGCGTCGAACCGCCGGGGCCGACCGGGAGGCGTGATGGCGCGGAAGACAAAGCTGAGACCGGCGGCAGACGGACGGTGCCCGGTCGCGGCGAAGTCGCGCCACTCCTCCGGAGGGTCAGCCCAAGGTGCCGGTGCACCCAGGATCAGCCCCGTCTCCTCCCAGAGTTCGCGGATCGCGGCGACGGCGAGCGTCTCTGGCCGTCGCTCGCTCTGCATCGCGAGCCTCTCGTGAGAAGCAGCGTCCACTGGTACGCCCAGTTTCACCGCGTCGTCTTGATCATCGACTGCACCGCCGGGGAACACGAACTTCGACGGCATGAAGGCCGCCTTTTTGCCTCGCCGCCCCATCAGGACGCGCGGAAAGGCGATCGCGTCGCGGATCAGTATGACCGTGGCAGCATCGCGGATCGGGCAGTCGGTCACCCCTCCTCGCCGAAGCCATGCATGCGCTTGGCCCACTGGAAGCCGACGATCGATCCCTTGAGACGCGGCAGCATCCAGAGGGAGAGGGTCACGCAGCCGACGGAGAAGATCGTGGCCAGAACCATCGGATCGGGCCGGAATTCGGTGAACGCCCACAGGATTAGCGGCGCCATCAGGTGACCGACGATGAGGATCGTGAGGTATGCCGGCCCGTCGTCGGCGCGGTGGTGATGCAAGTCCTCCCCGCAGATAACGCACGCATCGCGGACCTTTAGATAGCCCTGCATCAGCGGGCCGGCGCCGCAGCGCGGGCAACGCCTCTGGAAACCGCGCAGCATCGCTTGTCGAACGGCACGCTCTCCGTCGTCCGGTGCATGCCCGAAATCGAACATCTCTCGCTCCATCCAGTGAAGAGAAGACACTACAGCATGCCGTTGTCGACATGAAGGGGGTGCACCGCACCGCGGCGCCGTGTCGCGAAAGGACATCTGCGCCGGGTCCGGCATGAAGCAAGCGCGCGCTGACTGCGATCGTTGCGCGATGCCGATCGAGCAACGCTCTGCGACCGCCAATTTAGCGAACAGAACAGCGTGGCCTTCGCACGTCAGCAGATGGACGAGCGTCTGAACGTCAGCCGCATTCGCGGGATGTCCTCCGAGGAGAGCGTCCTGACTAGGCGGAGCGTCCGGGGACAGATGCTCGATTCTCGCGTGGCAGGTAATCTAACAGGGTGCTGAAGAAGACATCCTCGTGGGAAGTTGTTCTGGTTCTGGCGGAGTGAAGGTTGCCGGGGCTGGCGTCGGCATGCTGGCGCTGGCGCCCCTCGGCTTCACGCAGCCAATAGGCGGGGCAACCGGGCCAGGTTGCACGCCGCCATCGTGAGCGTGAACCGGGCACGACCCCGTTGGGCGCCCGGAAGCGTCGTCTGCGCGATGCCGCCGACGGTCTTGGCCCAGCCGAAGGGCTCCTCGATCTTCTTGCGGCGCATCTCGCGAGGCGGCGTAGCCGGCATGGCGCGTGGTGCGTCCGTCGATCGCCGAATGGCGCGCCTTCCGGGCGACGTGCGGGGTCACGCACATCCGGCGCAGGTCGGCGACGAAGTCCGCGCTGTCAAAGCCCTGTCCGCCCCGAGCGTGAGGCGCCGGGTGGAGCCCGGTGAATGCCGGTCGATCATGTCGATGGCGGCGCGCCGTTCGGCGCGGCCGTCGGCCGGCGTCAGGTCGGCCTGCACGACCAGGCCATTCCGGTTCTCCCTGAGGGTGTGCCCCATGAAGCAAGGGAGCGCGCTCGCGCCGGGCGATTTCTTGAACAGCCGAGCTTCCGGATCGGTGACCGACGCGTGCGTCGCATTGGATCGCTTCTCCCCCCGGAAGTCGACCTCGGCGTTGCGATCCTGGCGGGTGGGGCGGGTCATCTTGGTGGTCTCGGGCCTGGGTTGTTCGGGGGCGTCTTCGGTGTGGACGGAGGACGGATCGGCAGGGCCGCTGCCGTCGTCGGGCGGTATCCCCTCGGCCCTCGGCTGGAAGCTCTTCATCGACGGTGAGCCATGGTACCGCCATGGTTTTTGACCCATGGCGAACGCCCTGGTCAGCGTGCCGTCGACCGAGAAGCGCTCGTCCGACAGCAGCGGCGCCACCTGTGCGTGGGCCAGGATCGCGGCCAGGAACTTGCGGGCGATGTCGGTGGTCAGCAGCCGGTCGCGGTTCTTCGAGAACACCGTCGGGCCTTGCCCCGGGGTTTCGCCCGTTCGGTGCTGAAATCAGCCCACAGGGCTGATTTCCGGGCGCACCTCACCCCAGGCCGGGTCGTCGATGCCGAGCCCGACGAACCAGCGGAACAGCAGGTTGTACTGCATCTGCTCCATGAGCTGACGCTCGGAGCGCACCGAGAACAGGATCTGGACCAGGCTCGCCCGCAGCAGCCGTTCCGGCGCGATCGAAGGCCGGCCTTCCCTCGCATGGAGCCGGTCGAACTCCGCATCCATGCCGGCCAGCGCGTCGTCGAGTTGCGCTGCGATCAGGCGCCTCTCGCTCAGGCCTGCGCGCTGCGCCGCAATCGCGGTGGCGAACAGATAGCCGGACCGCTTGGCGGCGGATTTGGGCGGCGCCTTTGGACTGGCGGCGCGGAACTTCGTGGCCTTCAGCATGTCGCGGGCGGCCTGCATCAGTGCGGCGCGAACTCCACGAGCGTCGGCAACAAGGCCGTCGTAGAGCGCAACCCTGCCCTCGATGAGGCGAAAGAGCGCGATCGTGTTTTCGATCGTAGCGACGGCTGCACGGAAGTCGTCCGCCTCGTGCTTGGCCGGACCCACCGCGTCCGCATCGGTGAATCGGGGCTCCGCGGCGCCGCGGTCGGCGAGGACGTCGCCGATGCTGAAGGGCGACTTGTCGTCGGAATCGGTGCGCTTGAAACCGGGAGCTGGCAGGTCTGCCAGCGCGATTCCGCGCGGCCGCTCGGTACCGTCCGCGTCGTGGATTAGGTCCGTCATGGTGTCGAGCGCGTCGATCTTGCCGGCCAGTGCGGCATCGTATGCCTCGACCGCGGGTGGGGGCTTGAGCCTCTCGGCGACGCTTACGGTTCGCTCAACGAAGCCCGGCAAGGCGAGCTGCTGCTTGATGTCCTTTCGGTCGAACTTTCGCGCGACGTTCAACGCCGCGAGACTGGCCGTGCCGAAGATCTGCTCGGTGCGGGGCAGGGCGACCGGCAAACGGCTCGCGCGCCGCCTGCGGTGCGAAGTCGAGGGAGATGGCGGGCGTCACCGTCTCTCTGAGCATGAACGGGAAGAGCATCGGCTGGCTTATCGCAGAAAAGCCGGTGTCGGCGGCGCGGATCTCGCGCCTCGTCGCCACCGCTTCGAATTCTCGTCGGACACGGCGTCGGCCTTCTTCGGCCGCGTCTCGAGCGGTTCGTCCTCGTCGCGCTCGAAGTCGGTCTGGTACGCGGTCTTCAGGAACGCGGCCAGATCCTCGCCGGTGACGCGCGCCCTCGTCGCGAGAGGCAATGTCTGCGAGCGCTGGCGAGGTGACGAGCCGGGCCGCAGCGTCGGCGCCCAGCATGAACTGTCGCACGCGGTAGATATCGGCGCCGGCGCGGACGAAGCCGGTGTCCGCGGCGGCAGGCATCTCGCCGCGGAGAGCGTCGGCGGGTGCACCGTCGCGGCCATCGATTCCCGCGGCATCCCCCCAGAATAACGCGGTGGAGAAGTCGCCCGTGCCATCGGCCCCGGTGCCGATCCCGGGCCGGATGCCCAGTCCGCCCGGTGGCGTATCGGGCTCTGGTGGCACCCAGGCGAAGAAGATGTCGCGTGACGCGATCTCGAGCGAGCTGCCGGAACCGAGTAGGCGCAAGGTTCTCGGCGCTGCGTCCGCCTCGACACGAAAGACCTGCGTCGCGCTCAGCGGCGCGCGTTTCTCCGGATAGGGCGGGATCGCGTCCGAGGCATGTCGGCGGCAGGCCAGCCGGGACGTTGGCCGGTCGCGGCATCGACCAGAAAGTCGCGGCGGCGGCGCATCGGTTCGCGGCGGATGATCCAGTCGCTCCTGTCGCCGACATAGCGCGCGATCGCCTGTGCGAAGGCGGGATCGACCGTCGCGAGCTCGAGCAGCCCCGGCTCGGGCACCGGCAGGTGCTCTGGGAAGCGTCCGGCCGGATCTGCGGGAAGCGGCTGAAGCCTCTGATCCCGCTGCTGATGCCGGCGATGGGGCGGCATGGCCATCTCGCGCTGGACGAGGAGGTGCGTGTCCGGCTGCTCGAGATCAGCGCTGCCACGATCGACCGGGTTCTCGCCCCTGTCCGGGCCGTCGGCCCGGGCGGCCGACGTCGGCGGACTGCGCATTCCTCGGCGGTGCGGCGCAGCGTGCCCATCCGGACTTGTGCGGACTGGGACGATCCCGCGCCAGGCTACATGGAGTCGGATCTCGTGGCGCACAGCGGCCCGTCGGCGAGCGGCAGCTTCGTGCAGACGCTGACCCTCACCGATGTCGCGACAGGCTGGACGCAATGCGCACCTCTGCTGTTTCGCGAGCAGCGCCTGCTGAGTGAGGTAATGACCGCGCTGCGCCCGGCACTGCCGTTTTCCGTTGCTTGGCTTTGACACCGACAACGACAGCGTCTTCATGAACGAGACGATCAAGGACTGGTGCGAGGCCGCGAAGGTCGAATTCACTCGATCTCGCCCGTACCGAAAGAACGATCAGGCCCATGTCGAACAAAAGAACGGAGCGGTGGTCCGCCGGATGGTGGGCTATCGCAGATACACCGGCATCGCCGCAGCCACCGAACTGGCGTGTCTCTGTCGCAGCATGCGGCTCTACGTGACCTTCTTCCAGCCGTCATTCAGGCTGATGGAGAAGACCCGCGACGGTGCCCGCGTGACCAAGCGCTACCACGCGCCGCTGACACCGTTCCAGCGCGTGCAGGCCCATCCCGCCGTCGCGCAGGTTGCCAAGGACGAACCCGCGGCACAATTCGCGCAGCTCGACCCGGTCGTCCTGCTCCACGACATCCGTCAGGCCCAGGCACGGTTGACGGCGCTGGCCGATACAAACGCCGTTCACTGAGAGCGATGGCAACCCCAAGGCAGACGTCGAAGCTTTCCTCGACGGTCTGCGCCATGGTGCAGGAACTGGCGTCCACCTGCTTCTTCATAGCTGGTGTCGCTCGTTCACTGAGCGGCGATCATCGTCGCCGCGTCGGGATCGTCGCACGGGCCTGCCAGTTTTTCCACGGGCATGTAGCGGCGGGAGACGGCCCACTCATCATTCTGCTCGAGCATGAGCGCGCCGACGAGGCGAACGACCGCCTTGCGGTTGGGAAAGATGCCGACGACGTTGGTCCGCCGCTTGATCTCCTTGTTGACGTGCTCCAGCGGGTTGGTGCTGTGCAACTTCGAGCGCAGGCTCTCATCGAAGACCATGTAGGCCAGCACGTCATGCTCGGCCCCGTCCATGAGTTCGGCGACATCCCTGAACCGGTCACGAAAGGCTGTCGGCGACCTCGCGCCAGCGGGCATGGGCCTGATCACGGTCCGTCTCGGCGAAGACGGTGTTCACCACGGCGCTGACCACCGGCTTGTGGGCCTTGCCCACGCGGGCGAGCAGGTTGCGCTTGAAATACGCGGCAGCGCTGGCACCCGGCGCCGAGAACCTTGCGTGCGGCGGCCTTCAGGCCTTCATGGGCATCGCTGATCACCAGTTGCACGCCGCTCAGGCCGCGACGCGTGAGAGACCGCAGGAAGTCGGCCCGGAACGTCTCGGCTTCGGAGGGCATGACCGTGATCCCGAGGATCTCGCGGCGACCGTCGGTGTTGACCGCGACGGCCACTATCACGGCCATGGAGACGATGCGCCCGCCCTCGCGCAGCTTCACGCAGGTGGCGTCCAGCCAGAGGAAGGGCCAATCGCCCTCCAGCGGTCGGTTCAGGAAGGCCTGGACACGTTCATCGATCTCTTCGCAGAGCCGCGACACCTGGCTCTTCGAGGTGCCCGCCAGCCCCATGGCACGCACCAGGTCGTCGACGGCGCGGGTGGAGACGCCGTGGATGTAGGCTTCCTGCACCACCGCCATCAGCGCCTTCTCGGCCGTGCGGCGCGGCTCCAGGAAGGTGGGGAAATAGCTGCCCTTGCGCAGCTTCGGGATGTTCAGTCCGATGCTGCCCGCGCGGGTATCCCATTGGCGCGGCCGGTAGTATCCGTCTTGGTCAAGCGGGTCTGTCGGCCCATTTCCGGCCGTCACGCAGCAGCGCGTTGGCGAGCAGGACAAGCTTGCGCATGACGGCGGTGATGGCGAGCTTGGGTGCCTTGCCGCTGTCGAGGAGCTGCTGGTACTTGCGCTTGAGATCCGCGTTGAAGCGGACGGCGACGAGGGCCGGCATGAAGATTGCGGCGCGCAGGCTGGCGCGTCCACCGCGGATCATCTCCTTGCCCTTGCCCTTGCCCTTGCACTTGCCCGAGCGACGCGTGAACGGCGCCAGCCCGGCGAGGCTCGCGGCCTGTTTCGGCTCGAGGGTCCCGAGCTCGGGCATCTCGATCAGCAGCATGCAGGCGGTGACGGCGCCGATGCCAGGGATGGAGGTCAGGATGTCGAGACGCTCGGCCAGCGCGGGGTCCGCCGCGATCAGGGTGGCGATGGTTTCGTCAACCTCGGCAAGCTGCTTCTCGATGATCGCCAGCCGTGCCTTCGCCTGGCGTCGGATCAGGCTGATCGCCGCTGTGTCAGCACGGTTTCCCGCCGCCGTCCGGTCCTTGATCAACGCCAGCCGCGCGACGTGCAACTCCCTCAGTTCGTTCATGAGTTCGCCGCGAACCGGGCGCGGCGGCAGGTCGAGCGCAAGCCCCATCCGAGCCAGCAGCATCGCATCCACCCGGTCCGTCTTGGCCTGGGTTCCGGTGGCCTCAGCGAACCGCCGTGCCTGTCGGGGGATTGACCTTGACCAGCGCATGCCCGGCCTTTGCGAGCGATTCCTCCAGTGCGCGATGATAGGGGCCGGTCGGCTCATAGACGATCCGCAGTCCTTCGGCGTTGCCGATCCACTCCAGCAGAGCCTTGAACCCTGTGACCGCTACGCGAACCGCGACTCTTGCTGGGTGTGAGGGTAGGGGTCTCGGGAGGTGTTCTCCAGCATCTTCTCCCGGAAAACCTCGGCGGGGGTCTTCCATCCGAGACACTTTCTGGGCGTTGCGTTGAGGCGGTCGCAGATCATCCTCAATTCATGATCTGAGACCGCCGTGGGATCGAGCCTGCGCGGCAGCCATCGTCGAGCACGACGGTTGGTGTTCTCGACGGTGCCTTTTTGCCAGGGCGCGGAGGGGTCGCAGAACCAGGTCCGGGTTCCGGTCTCCGCCTGGAGATGTGGCCAGGATACGAACTCGGTGCCGCGGCCGAAGGTGATCGACCGCCGCGCTACGAACGGCAAGTCCCGGATCGCCCGGATCACCTTGCCCATGACGGGCCTCGTGCGCTTGCTCGGGTTCTTCAGCAGCACGGTGAACCGGCTGACGCGTTCGACGAGCGAGGTCACGTTGGTCTGCCCGAACCGTTGCTTGAACAGCATCAAGTCGCCTTCCCAGTGGCCGAACTGCCGCCTGTGCGCCACTGCGTCCGGTCGGAACAGGATGCTGACGTCGCGGTGGAACTTCGGTGGCGGTCGCTTGCGTGCCCGCCGCGGTCGCCGCGCCTTGCGGTGGGTCGGCAGGTACCACCAGAGCTCTTCCCGCATGCCTTCCTTGGCGTAGATGTACCGGTAGATCGTTTCCTGGCAGACGCGGGGGCACGCATTCTCGTAGATCATGCGCCAGGCGATCTGCTCCGGCGTCCAGCCGTCCTTGATCCGCTCGACGACGCGTCTGCACAGGCCGGGGTGACGGATCTGCTTACGTTGCCGGGCGCGTCGATCGGTCGTCATCAGCTGCGCCGCCGCGCCATAGTATCCGTCGCAGCCTGGCAGGCACGGATCGGAGAAGTGGTTTCGCCTGAGCTCGCGAAAGATCGTCGATCGGCAGCGCTTCAGAACGCGCGCCATCTCGTCGACGGGGACCTTCGCATGGCGCCAGCGCTCGATCCTGCGCCGCTCCTCAAAGCTCAACTGCCGATAAACAGCTCCCATCTCAGCAACCTCATGTCAGACAACCCTCTGGTTTCTAACAAGAGTTGCAGTTGGGAGTAGCGCGCACCACGGCCTTGTCGTTTCCAAAGAAGTTGTGCTGCCGGCTTGAGAGCCGAAACGCGTCCAGCCGGTCTTTTGAGATGTCGATGCCGATGATATCCTGCATCCGTCTGTCCCTTACCTCTGCTTGTCATGCGGGCCAGAAGCCCTGATATCCGTTCAGGTCATGAGAAAAGACGGGGGCGATCACACTACCGCACGGCCCTGAGCGGCCGACCCATTCTCGATCCGTCCCCCGCCGCTGTCCGGCATATGGGGTGCCGGGCAGCGGCTCCTTATCGCAAAGGAGCCGAGGGAAGTCATAAGACAAGCCGTTCCGCTGGTTCTCGCGGTCCGGCGTTCGCTCGCCATGACCAGCGCCGCACACGGCAGCCACCTCAATGTCCATCAGCCGCTGCGCGGCGTCCTGATCAGCTCGCGCAGAAAGTCTGCGTCATCGCTCTTGGCGATCACGCACGGAAGGTCGATCGTGGTGTCGGTCATAGTGCTCTCCCTTCGTTGTCGTCGGCTTGAACAACCTCAGACTACGAAGAAGCGCGGTGGCCGCCAGACCGGCCGCGCGCTGCGCTACGCCGAAAGGCTCCGCGCGCGGCCTCCTACACCACCCGGCGGGGCACTACCGAAGGAGGGAGAGATCAGGCCCACGTCCCGGAAAAAGCCCCCCGTCCCTCGAGCCGTCCCTCGAGCCGTCCCGCGAGGGCGCCGGCGCCCTGATCCCCGCGCCAAAGTCACCGACGACCTCAAGGCGTGGGTCGACGAGGACCCGTCACAAACCGGGCGTGAGCTTCTGGGCAGGCTTCAGGCCGCCCAGCCGGATACCTGTCCCGACGGGTTGATCCGCACCGTGCAGCGCCGCCTGAAGACCTGGAGAGGCGACATGGCCAGAGCACTGGTGTTCGGAGTCAGCGCGGCCGCGCCCCCCCTGATGACCTCTGACGCGCTGCGCAATGTGGAGGCTTCGCGCGTCAGAGGTCATCAGGAACCGTCGGATCACAAAGCCCGCGCGAGCCAGCACTCCCAGGAGCATTTGGCTGAGGCAACGACATGATCCCTCAGGAACATCCTTGGATGCGGCAATACGCGGCTCGTACGGATCGTCGCCGGGTTCGCCGACGCCCGTCATGGCACCGCCGTCTCAGCTTCCGGAGAACGCCGCCGGCAAGAAATATACATGAAAGAAGCGTGCCACTCTCGGAGAACCCTTTTGCGACAGGGCCTTATTGCGCGGGCTGCTCTCCGCGTCAGGAATGGGTGTGACGTTGAGTGTTACGGGGGTGGGCCGCCCGTGACACTCTCATCGCCCTCGTATCGGGCGAGTTTGCGGTAGAGCGTCATGTGTGAGCAGTTGAGTTCGCGCGCCGCGAGGCTCTTGTTGCCGACGCTGTGCTCGAGCGACTTGAGCAAGCGGGCGCGCTCCGACTTCTAGGACGTTGCGCAACTCCCGCACATTTCCCGGCCAGTCGTATGAGCTGAGCGCGGAAATGGCGGCAGCATCGATCTGCATCAATTTGCATCGTCGGTCGGCCTGCGGCTTCGGCAAGTCCGTGCAACAGGTGAGCGGCTATGGGGCCGACATCCTCGCGCCGCTCGCGAAGAGGAGGCATTCGGACCTTCGCAACCGCAAGACGGAAGTCGAGATCCTCGCGAAAGCGCCCCTCGTCCCGCTCACGGGCGAGATCGCGGTTGCTTGCCACGATGATACGGACGTCGAACCTTACCGCCGCGCGTCCGCCGAGCCGATAGCTTTAACGCGTCTCTATCGCTCGGAGAATCTTGTCCTGCCCCATCGGGCTGAGCTCACCGATCTCGTCGAGGAAGAGCGTGCCGCCGTCGGTCAACTTGAGCTTGCCGGGATATGCGGAATGCGCCCCGGAGAATGCCCCGCGCTCTTAGCCGAAGAGCTCTCCTTCGAGAAGAGTGGCCGGGATCGCCGCACAATTAAGAGCGACCATGGGTCCCTTTCTCCTCTGGCCCAGCCGGTGAAGGAGGACCGTGGCGCATTCCTTGCCGGTGCCTGTTTCGCCCGTCAGCAGGACTGTTGCGCTGCTGGGGGCGAGGCGTCGGATCAGCCGACGCAAATCCTCCATCGCATCGCTGTCCCCGACGAGTTCGAGATCCGCATCGTCCGCCACGGCGCCATTCGGCGCTTCGACATGGCGCGACAGAATTGCGAAGCTCTCGCTTTCGTCTGCCGCGGGCTGGACGAAATCGTCGGCGCCGGAGCGGAACGCTTCCACACCTGATGTCTGAGCCGTGTGGCGGCCGCAGACGATGACGCGCGCGCGGGGAAACACAGCCTGAGCGCGCGCGATCGCATCGGCCAGAGCGGAACAGTCGGGCATTATCAGGACGCGAACGCTGCGCCGGCTCGCGGACGCGCGGACGCCTCCATCCGATCGACGCCGCTGGCAACGAGGCTGCTTCAATGCCGCCGGGCCTGCACCACGAATCCGTCGACGGTCGCCTCGCCAAGCGCTTTCAGCGCCTCGAGACGGTGCAAACCCTCGACAAGGATGTAGCGGTCGCCGTCGGAGCGGACGGAGATCGGAGTGGTCTGACCGTTCTCGAGCATGCTTTCGGCCAAAGCCTCGACCTTGGCCGGGTCCAGCGTCTTTGTCCGCTTGACCGGAACGCGGATGTCGCCGACTGCTATCTTCACCACCTTCAACATCGCGAAAACCCTCGCGGCCAGACCTTGGCGCGTTCGACACCGTGCGTAGCAGTCAAACGGCGCCCCGCGCGAGGGCGGCTACCCCCGTTCTTGCCATCTCCTTCAGGCCGAGGGGGCGCATGAGGTCGGCGAAGGCGTCTATCTTCGCTGATGTGCCGGTGATCTCGAAGACAAAGCTCTTCAAGGTCGAGTCGACCACGTTGGCGCGGAAGATGTCGGCGAGACGCAGCGCCTCGACCCGCTTCTCACCTTCGCCCGATACCTTGAAGAGCGCGAGCTCGCGCTCCACCGAGGGCCCCTCGACGGTGAGGTCATGAACCTCGTGCACCACGACGATGCGCCCAAGCTGGGCCTTGATCTGCTCGATGATCTGGGGCGTACCCGAGGTAACGATAGTGATCCGGCTGCGGTGCCCCTCGTGGTCGATCTCGGCGACCGTCAGGCTCTCGATATTGTAGCCGCGTCCCGAGAACAGACCGACCACTCGGGCCAGCACGCCGGGCTCGTTCTCGACGATGACGGCAAGGGTGTGACGCTCGTCCACGTCGGCATACCTCGACCGGAGGTCGTAGGCGGAATGCTTCGACGAGCCCTTTTCGATCTGCAGGTTCGACATTGAATAACGTCCGATCGGTGGCGCCCCCCAAAGCGAGGACGCCCCTCTCTGCGACAAGAGGGGCGCGGTGTCGAGATCGCTCCGCGGAACGAAACGCTCCGCTGGCTGCCCATTGCTCCATCGGGAGATTGCTCAGGGCGCGCCCGCACTTCGGGAGCGTGAATGAGGCGGCCGAGCGGGTCGCGAGCCGATCCAGGGGGCCGGGGCCTAGTTCGGTATCAGGTTGGGCACAATTGTGACCACCGAGGGAAAGAGCCAGAGCAAAGCGAGCCCTGCGACTTGAATGAGTACGAAGGGGATGATGCCCCGGTAGATTTGCCCCGTCGTCACACTCGGCGGTGCGACGCCACGCAGATAGAAAAGCGCGAAGCCGAACGGCGGCGTCAGGAACGATGTCTGAAGGTTGACCGCGATCATGATGGTGACCCACTTCGGATCCATCGTGCCGCCGTAGATGACGGGCCCGACGATCGGGATGACGATGTAGATGATCTCCAGGAAGTCGAGCACGAAGCCGAGCACGAAAAGGATCAGCATCACGATCAGGAACACCACCCACTCCTGATCGAACGACCTCAAGAAGCTCTGGATGTACTCTTCGCCGCCGAAGGAGATCACGACGAGGTTCAGAAGCTGGGAGCCGATCAGGATCGTGAAGACCATAGAAGTGACCTTCGCGGTCTCCCGCACGACCGGCGAGAGGATGCCGCCGGCGAAAAGAACCCAGCACGAATAGAGCAGGCCAAAAATGGCGAAGAGGTAGGCCGCCTGCGCGACGAAGTATGCGATCCAGTTCTCGACCAGGACGTCGCCGACCAAGCGCAAGTCGAAGTTCACCCCAACAAGGATCATGATGACGATCGCGAACGCGGTAAGAACGATGAGGCGTCCCGATCGGCCGGTGTCGACGAGGCGTCGGTAGGCGGCCAGCATGATCGCCCCGCCCGCGCCCAGAGCGGCCGCGGGTGTGGGATTGGTGATGCCGCCGAGGATCGATCCCAGAACGGCAATGATCAGAACGAGTGGCGGGAAGACGACGCGCAGCAGGTCATTGCGCGCCACCAGCCCGGCCGCGAATCGCACGCCGAACAGCGTCAGCAGAAGCGGCACCAGCAGCACGAGGAAAGTCGCGCCGGGTGTGGCGGTCGGCGCGACGAACAGGGCGTCGCAAAGAAGTGTCAGCACGACACCCGCACCGCCGACGACGAGGGGCCACGCTGGCGCCGTCGGCGCCGTGCCCCGCGCAACGGCAAGAACCAGACCGAGCAGCGTGACCGCGATCAGGATGCCGGTGCCGATCGGCGGCGCGTTCTCAAGCACGACCCGCCGGGCGGTCGCGAGCTCTTCCTCGGTTCGCGCATGCACTTCGACGGCGCCTCCGGAGGCCTCGATCTCGGCCTGCTGTGCGACGGCCCTGTCCCACCTCTCCTGCCCATGGAGCTCGATCATCGCGTCCCGGCATTTCTCGGAGACGTTCGTACGCAGTGACGCGCCCGGCGACGCCTCAGTAAACCTGCTGACGTCGAGCGACTGGCTGCCGGCGAGGCCGAGCGACCCCAAAGCGAATGCGCCGACAAGGATCGCCGCGGGCACGCCGAGAAACCAGGTCAAGGCCTCTGACCGGGTAACGACGTCACCGGTCGCCCCTTCGCTCGTCTCGATCGGCGGTGCCTTTGAAGGGTTCAGCAAGGCAAAGCCGAAGGCGTAGGCAGCATAGAGCGTGGCAAGAAGAATGCCCGGCAGGAGTGCAGCCTGAAACAGCGTGCCGACGGAGACGACGGCCGCTTCACCGAGATACGTCAGCGCGTCCGAGCACCCAGCCGCCTGTGCCCGCGCTTCCTGGGCGGCGGCGTAGATGTCACCGGCGAGCGTTCCGAGCAGCACGATCACGATGGACGGCGGGATGATCTGGCCGAGCGTACCGGAGGCTGCGATGACGCCGGTCGCAAGCTCCGGAGAGTAGCGGCTGCGCAGCATCGTCGGCAGCGACAGCAGGCCCATGGTGACGACGGTCGCGCCGACGATCCCGGTCGAAGCGGCAAGGAATGCGCCGACGACCACGACCGAGACGGCGAGCCCGCCGGGCAACGGACCGAAGATGCGCGCCATCGTCTGCAGCAGGTCTTCGGCGATCTTGGAGCGTTCGAGCGTGATGCCCATCAGCACGAACATCAAAACCGCCAGCAACGTCTCGATCGACTGGCCGGCCAGCACGCGCTCGTTCATCCGGTTGACGATGAAGCTGATGTTGCGGTCAACCGCGAGCTCCCATCCACCGGGAAACACCGCCTCCGAGACGCGCGGCAGGTCTGGGTATCGGAACTTGGAGATGTCGAGGGCGCTCTCGCCCGACGCCAGGAGCGCGCGATACTCGGCGCTGGCGGTGTCGACGGCCTGGTGGATCAACAGGCCGGCGCTGTCGAGCGCCGCGATGATCGCGAACGAGATTACCGCGGCTCCGCCGATGGCGAATGCCACGGGAAAGCCTGAAAGGATTCCCCCGAAGAGACACAGGAACACAATGATCAGGCCGAGTTCGACCCCATCGAGTCCAAAGAGCATCGCCGTCCCCTAACCCGCGTGGCGTTCTGGTGCGGCCATCGCGATTTCGCCCGCCTCAAGCGAGTCCTTGTCGAGGTACCGGCCTTCGCTCTCCGGCCCCTCCTTCCATTCCAGAAAAGACCTGTAGAAGAACGCCACCGCCTGCAGGAACACCAGGCCCGCGAAGAGCACAAGGAGCACTTTGAAGAGGAAGTATCCGTTGAATCCACTCGGGGAGAAGCCGATCGTCTCGACGTTCCATCGGAACGCCCGCGCCTTCATCAGCATCTGCTCCAGCCGGTCGGAGGCCGAGACCTTTGGAGTCACCAGATGCCGCCACATGAAGTACCAGCTGTACATCCAGACCAGCACCGCGAACGGCATCATGAAGAGCAACGAGCCGAGCATGTCGATGACCCGCTTGGTGCGGTAGCTGACCCCTGAATAGACCAGGTCGACGCGGACGTGCCCGCCCTGAACGAAAGTCCATGTGCAGCAGAGCGCCACGATCATCGCGTTGTAGAGCTTCAGCTCTTCAGACCACCACGAGATGTCGTACGTCAGCGCCACGCCGACCCCCAGTGTCAGCTCCGACGCGGAGAAGATGCGCTGACTGAAAACGATGATGATCTGCTGAAGCACCATGAGCAGACCCGCCCAGGCGAAGAACCGGCCGAGCCCGTTTGCGAAACCCTCCAGCCCGCGGACGACCGCCCACATCACCCGGTTTCGCCAGAGGCCGACCGCGGTGAGGATCAGGAACGCGACGAAGACGACGAAGAAGAACTCGACGGACCCGCCATAGTAGATGAAGCGGAAGATGGCTTCCGGGTTCGACCAGTCCAGCCACAGGTCCGGATGCGTCACTGCGAAAGCGAAGCTCCAGAACGCCCTCAGGATGTTGTGGACTACCCAGACGATTGCGTCCATCAGGCTCCCCCGCCGTTGACCGGCTCCGCCGCCGAGGGCCCGCCCCCTGTGGGAGCAGGCCACAGCCGGTGTCAGATGCCCATGATGCGCGCGCGCTGCGCGGTATAGGTGCCCTCGGTAAGCCCGATCCAGGACGCTGTGGACCGCATCGATGACATATAGCTGTCGTAGATGCGCGCGAACAACTCGTCGCTCATGCTTTCCTGCAGGACCTCGTCGGAGGCGCGCGCGAAAGCGTCCCAGACGCTGTCCGGGAACTCGAACGTTTGCACGCCGCCCGCGCGCAACTGCTCCAGGGCCTGGCCATTGTTCGAATGGAACTGAGTCAGGTTCCACTGGTGGCATTCGCCCGCGGTGATCTGGATGATCTTCTGCTGCGCGGGCGTGAGGCTTTCGAAGACCTCGCGGTTCGTCGCGAGGCTCAGACCGGGGCCCGGCTCGTGGAACCCCGCGGTGTAGTAGATGTTGGTGATTTCCTGGAACCCTGCGGCCTGGTCGGACCAGGGGCCGATCCACTCAGTACCGTCAAGCGCACCGGAGGAGAGGGCCTGGTAAATCTCGCCGCCCGGCAGGTTCTGAACCGAGACGCCGAGCTTGGTCAGCGCCTGACCGCCCTGGCCCGGCATGCGGAAGCGCAGGCCCTGCAGGTCCTCGGGACCGTTGATCTGCTTGCGGAACCAGCCGCCGCACTGGGCGCCCGTGTTGCCCGCCAAGAACGACTTCAGGCCGAAGATTTGGCCCAGTTCGTCATGAAGCTCCATCCCGCCGTCGTGATAGTACCAAGTCGCGAGTTCCACCGCCGTCATCCCGAACGGCACCGACGCGTAGAAACCGTAGCCCGGATGCTGGCCAATGAAGTAATAGTCCGCGCCGTGATACATGTCGGCCTGGCCTGCCGTCACGGCGTCGAACACCTCGAACGCACCGACGAGTTCACCGGCCGCCTTGAGATCGACCGTCAGCTGTCCGTCGGACATGGCGGTGATGTTGTCGGCGGCGCGCTGGGCGGCGTCATGCACGCCCGCAAGCCCGCGCGGCCATGTCGTCACGAGCGTCAGCGTTCTGTTGCCTTGCGCGTAGGCTGGCGCGGCGAGTGTGGCCGCCGCCGCCGTCGTGCCTCCGACAGCCGAGTTCTTCAGAAAAGAACGTCTGTCCATTGATATCCTCCCCAACATTATTGGGTCCGTCGTGCGCCGACGGACCGCCAAGTGGCGAGACCCTATATCGGGCGCGCAGTCCTGTTAATACCGAGATCGGGGATCAATGGCGCTTTCCGGTACGTTACTGTCGCCACACTGGAACTTGCCCCCGCGTCAAATGCCGGCGCACTTCAGAGTTCTCGCGGAAAGCTCACCTTGACGCGCGTGCCCCCGTCGTCGCTCAGGACGCAGACGTCGCCGGCGAGGTCGACCGCCAGCGACTCGATCAGCGTCGTGCCGAGACCGTCGCGTGCGGTCTTGCTCAGGCCCTGCCCGTCGTCCGCGACGATCAAGGTCAAATCATCCGCATTCTCTGATAGTGAGACGCAGATGCGGCCAGCATCACGGTCCACGAAGGCGTGCTTGTAGGAATTCGTCATCGCCTCGTTCGCGATGAGGCCGAGCGTCGCAGCCTGCGACGTCGTCAACTCGCAGGCGGGAGCCTGAAGCTCGACCACGATCCGGTCGCTGGACCCGACGGCGGACGAGACCGCTTCCGCGACGCTGCGGAGGTACGCGTCCGCCCGGATCCGGCTCGCCGAATCGGCCGAGCCCAAGATCCGGCACAGGTTTGAAACGGCGACGAGTCGCGAGCGCACCCTCTCCAACGCCGTCTTGCCCGCGAGGTCGTCGATCGCGCGCGAACTCCATCCCGATGATAGAGGCGATCATCGCGAGCGAGTTCAAGATCCTGTGGTTGAACTCCGCGAAGCGGGCGTCCACCTGCTCGCCCTCGCCGGCCGTCGCTGCGTCTACCAGGTCTGCCGCACCATCCACGTCGAACCCTTTCGCCAGCGGCCCGCCAATCGTTGCAAGATTACAAGATGCATTGCAGTTCGCAAACAATAGTTGTGCTCTCGGCTGGAACTCGCCGTCTCTCTCATGCGTTATGGGTTTTCGCTTCTGCTCGGCCGCGGTATGTGCAACCGGCGTCCACGACCCGTATTGACGCGACCAACCGCACGAACCTAGGGTGACGCATCGACATGGAGAGATCTATGACTCGGAACGTACTCGTACGGATGGCGCGCCTTTCGGTTCCCTGAGCGACAGCCAAGGACCCTGAGCCGCGCGCCCCCGAAACAACACCGGGGGCGTTTTTGTTTCCAGCTGATCAACATGAACGAAAAGACGGAGCGGTGAGATGACGGCGATGACCGGCGCCAGGATGGTGGTCGAGGCTCTGAGGGACCAGGGCGTCGACGTCGTATTCGGCTATCCGGGCGGTGCGGTGCTGCCAATCTACGACGAGGTCTTTCAGCAAAACGCCATTCGACACGTTCTCGTCCGGCACGAGCAGGGGGCAGTCCATGCCGCGGAGGGCTATGCGCGCGCCACCGGCAAGCCCGGCGTCGTTCTGGTGACCTCCGGCCCCGGCGCCACCAATGCCGTCACCGGGCTCACCGATGCCCTTATGGATTCGATCCCGCTGGTCGTGCTCACGGGGCAGGTTCCGACGTTCATGATCGGCACCGACGGCTTTCAGGAGGCCGACACGGTCGGGATCACGCGTCCCTGTACCAAGCACAACTGGTTGGTCAGCAGCCCCGACAAGCTCGCGCAGACACTTCATCAAGCTTTCCATGTCGCGACGCACGGTCGCCCGGGTCCGGTCCTGGTCGACATCCCGAAGGACGTTCAGTTCGCCACAGCCGACTACATTGGCCCGCGCGAGGCGAAGACGGACCTCTACCGGCCACGCATGAAGGGCGATCCCGAGCGCATTGCAGAACTCGTCTCGGCGATCGAGGTGGCGGAGCGGCCCGTGTTCTACACCGGGGGTGGCGTCATCAATTCCGGTCCCGCGGCGAGCCAGCTTCTTCGCGAGCTCGTCGATGCGACGGACTTTCCGATCACGTCGACCCTGATGGGTCTGGGCGCATATCCAGCCTCCGGACGGAACTGGCTGGGAATGCTGGGGATGCATGGCCTCTACGAGGCCAACCTTGCGATGTACGAGTGCGACCTCATGATCAACATCGGGGCGCGCTTCGACGACCGGATCACCGGCCGCGTGCAGGATTTCTCGCCCGGGTCGCGCAAGGCGCACATCGACATCGATCCGAGTTCCATCAACAAGGTCATCCGTGTCGACATCCCTGTCATCGGGGACGTCGCGCACGTGTTGGAAGACGTCCTGCGTCTCTGGAAGTCGCGAGGCCGCAAGACGAACACCGGGGAGGTCGGCAAGTGGCGGGCCCGCATCGATGAGTGGCGCCGCGTCGACTGCTTGAAGTTCACGCAGGAGGGCAAGTCGATCAAGCCGCAGCACGCCGTCGCCCGCCTGGAGGCGCTGACCAAGGGGCGCGACCGCTACATCTGCACCGAGGTCGGCCAGCACCAGATGTGGGCGGCGCAGTACATCGGCTTCGAGGAGCCGAACCGGTGGATGACCTCGGGCGGCCTCGGCACGATGGGCTACGGCTTCCCGGCCTCAATCGGCGTGCAGATGGCGCATCCCGAGGCTCTCGTCATCAATGTCGCGGGCGAGGCGTCTTGGCTGATGAACATGCAGGAGCTCGGCACGGCGGTGCAGTACCGCCTGCCGGTGAAACAGTACATCCTCAACAACGAACGACTTGGCATGGTGCGGCAGTGGCAGGAGCTTCTGCACGGAGAGCGATACTCACACTCCTGGTCGGAGGCTCTGCCCGACTTCGTCAAATTGGCCGAGGCGTTTGGAGCCAAGGGGATCTGCGTGAGTGACCCCGCCGACCTCGATGATGCCATCATGGAAATGGTCGAGCATGACGGGCCGGTGATCTTCGACTGCCTGGTGGAAAAGCACGAGAATTGCTTTCCGATGATCCCGTCGGGCGAGCCGCACAACAAGATGCTCTTGGGCGGTGCATCCACGCAGGACGCGATCGGCTCTAAAGGGGCGGTGCTTGTCTAAAGCACCGCGCCGCCTCGTCCGCCTGCGGGCCTACGTCTCTCTGACGTGGCTTCGAACCTGC
>CAVVNT010000010.1:17500-1196430 GCA_963749675.1 uncultured Alphaproteobacteria bacterium | reverse complement strand
CCTGCTCGCTCCGCAGCTTCGACCTGGCGCTGATCGGGCCGGCGAAGTTCCTCGAGCTGAACTTCGACCGGATCGGTTCTCCATCGACAGCCAGCAGAAGATGGACGTCGACGTGGCGGTCGACGACATCAACTTCGTGGGGCCGTTGAGCCTTGTCGAGACGCTGCGCGACCTGATCCCGCTCGATGGCTTCTCCGACCCGCCCTACCTCGACATCACGACCGAGGGAATCGACGCGTCCTCCGAGATCGCGCTGCCATCTATCGCGGTCGGCGTGCTCAACATCGCGAACCTCAGCCTCGGGGCAGGGTTCACGGGCCGTTCATCGGCCAGCCGTTGTCGACGCGTTTCAACTTCTGCACCCGCGAACAGCCGTTCTGCCTGACCGTCTACATGTTCGGCGGCGGCGGCTTCTTCGGGGTCACGATCGACCCGCAGGGGGTGCAGATCCTCGAAGCGTCGTTCGAGTTCGGGGCGTCGCTGTCGATCGATCTCGGCGTCGCGTCGGGCGGTGTCGAGGTGATGGCCGGCATCTACTACCGGATGGAACTCGGCGACGCGAGCCTGACCGGGTACTTCCGGCTGGGCGGGCATGTCGACGTTCTCGGCCTGATCACCGCGTCGATCGAGCTGTACCTCGAGCTGGAGTACGAGTTCTCGTCCGGCAAGTGCACCGGCCGGGCCGAGCTGACCATCGAGATCTCGGTCTTCATCTTCTCGGGCAGCGTCACCATCACCTGCGAGCGCAAGTTCGCGGGGGCCAACGGTGACCCGACGCTGCGTCAGATGATGGGGCTCGACCCGACGATACCGCTGCAGGACGAGCTCGCGCTGATCACCGGGCCCGAGGTCGAATACGCCTGGCGCGAGTATCTCGAAGCGTTTGCGTGAGGGGAGGCGATGGCACAACAGCTGCTTGTCTGGACCGTACTGCCCTTCGGACGCATCCGCGGAGGCGAGCATCACGGGCGCTATCGCGTCAGCATCGTGGTCTCGCCCCGGCTGACGCCGGACGCGGCCGACGAGCAGACGCTCGAGGCGTTTCGCGAGTGGCTGAACTGGCCCGACGCGCTGGACCGCGTGAAGCTCGGGCTCAGGATCGGCTCGAGCGAGTCCGCGCTGATCCCGATCTCGAGGCCCGATACCGACCTGTGGAAGCGGCTGTTCGACGACAAGACGCCGGTCGCCGGGTTCGTCTACAAGGACATGAGCACGGTGAACCTGCACTCGTACCCGGTGCGGAACGTGCTGGCCTTTGCGCGGAAGAACTACGCGCAGCTCGCCGTGCAGTCGGCCTCGACCCATCCGACGCTGCTGCCGTGGAACGAGGCGCACCCGGACCTGCGCAACATGCTGCAGGACATCGGGACCAGGACGACGAAGATCAACCTCGGCGACCGGCAGATCGAGGTGATGCACCCGGGCTTCTCGCGCTTCTTCGAGGGCGAGACGGACGAGGCGATAAAGGGCTCGGTCTTCGGTCGCCGCGGGATCTACCGGATGGACGTGCCGGGACCCGACGCGGAGGAGCAGGGACTCCCGCCGACGGCCAAGGCGGCCCCGCGGAAGGCGCTGAGCCCCGACTGGGTGAACCCGCGCCCGCTGGGGCCGGCCGGGCCGCTGTCGAGCGCACCCGACGCGGGACTGATGGACAAGTTCTCGAGCGCTGACGAATACACATTCTATCAGGCGGACCGCTTCTATCGGCGCAAGCGGCCGACCGCCGCCGAACGCGCGAAGGCGCGGCCGGACTACCAGGACGTTCCACCGCCCCCGGTCGTGCCCGAGTACGACTTCCACCGGATCGTCGCGTCCTATGCCGACTACGGCGGCCTGATGCGGGGTCTCGGGCTGGTGATCGACTGCGCGATCGAGGACGACACCGAGATCCGTGACCGCATCAACGCGGGTGGCGGCGAAGGCGTCGGCCAGATGCAGCTCATCGTGGACTGGTCGGGCGGCGCGCCCGGCAAGGACGCGCTGCCGCGCACCGCCTGGCTGGCGCGGCAGGACCGGTTCGTGCCGCGCCCGCGCACCAACTACCACGTCACCGGGTTCCTGCGGCTGCAGGACTGCGACGACGGCTGGCACATCAACAACGACGAGCGGCCGGGCCTTTTCGATCTCTACCAGGTCGATCCCGACGGCGCCGCGATCAAGACGGTGAACTTCACGCTGACCGCGCAGAACCTGGTCGGCAAGAGCCTGAGCCTCAGGCAGGAGCACGGCGAGGTCACCTACACGACCGGCAACCGCCAGTCGGTCGCGGCGCTGAGGTCCGCGGGGCTGGGCGTGTCGCAGCACGGCCGCGCCCTGGACCTCGCCAAGGCAGCGGCGGCGGCGGATCTGAAGAACGAGGCGATCCTTGCTGGGAACGCCGACAAGGTCGTGCTGTTCTCGGAGGACGTGCATCGCGGCTACCGGCCGGACGTGTCGCGGGTGCCGGACTTCGTGCAGCCGGGGGACTGGCGCACGCTCTGCGCCCGGGAAGGGGAGTACCGGCTGCTCAAGACCGGCGACGAGGTGAGCTTCCCGAAGGACGAGGGCTACGTCTCCGGCAACTCGGTCACCGGCGACGGCGAGGGCTCCGACGAGCACTACATGCACGAGAGCCTGTTCCGCTGGACCGGCTGGAGCCTCGTCGCCTCCCGCCCCGGGCTGACGCTAAAGTCCGAGACCAACGACGACGACCAGTTGCAGGCGGAGGTACCGAGCGAGGTAACCGACACCGCCGAGAACGGCAACAACGTCGCCGTCAGCTTCAAGGCGGCGAAGGGGTCGCTGCCGCGTTTGCGGTTCGGCAGCCTCTACCGGGTCCGCGCGCGGATCGTGGACTTGGCGGGAAACTCGCTGGCGGTCGACGACGAGTCGATCGAGCCGCTGGAGCAGGCAAGCGACGCGGTCGGCTACTGGCGGTTCGAGCCGGTGGACCCGCCGGTGATGCTGCACCGCAACCGCATCAGCGAGGGCGAGTCGCTGGAGCGGATGGTGATCCGTTCGAACTTCAACAGGAAGGCGGCCGAGTACCTGGAGACGCAGGACTTCAAGGACACGATCGAGGAGCCCGCGGCGACGGACTTCGAGTACACCGAGACCAACCAGCGGCACTTCGTCCCGCCGAAGTCGTCGCAGCAACAATGCGAGACGCACGGGCTGTTTGACGTGTTCTTCGCCGACTGGGACAAGATCCGGAACGGCTACGAGATCGCGGCGCGGGAGGCGGGAACGCTCTACGACGATGTGCCGGGTTCGGACATCGAGCTGGTCACGCCGACGTCGGTCGCCGAGGCGGCGACCACCGGCACCCTGCCGCCGGCGATGCCGGACGCAGCGAACCCCGTCGGCGACCGGATGGTGGGCGGGCAGTACATCATCCACCGGGAGGGCCACGTCGCGACCCCGTACCTGCCCGACGGGGCGGCGGGTGGCGTCGCGATCCGGGCGGCGCAGGGCCACACGATTCCGGGCGTCTCGGGGCCGATCGTGCTGGGACCGTCGTGCCAGATCGTGATGTCGACCAACCAGCACCTGGTGATCCTCGTCCGTCGCGGCGCGGACTGGCCGGGATGCGACGGCTTCCGCCTGATCCTCGCCGAGCGGCCGGAGAGCCACGGCGAGCTGCCGTGCATGGTCAACTTCCCCAACGACGGCAGGCCGGACTGGAAGGAGGAGGATCGTACGCTCACGATCTTCCTGCCGAAGGGCCGGATCGCGCGGCTGGTCTATTCGAGCTTCATCCATCCCGACTTCATCCGTGCCTTCGGCATCCCGCGCTGGACCGACAGCCAGCAGCAGGCCGAGTTCTGCATGGAAACGGCGATGGCCGGGACCAACTGGCTGATGACGCCGTACCGGAACCTGACGCTGGTCCACGCGACGCAGCAGCCGGTCTGCATGCCGGAGCTGGAGAACCTGACCCCGAGCCGCGGGCAGGCGGGCGCGCAGGACGCGCAACTGCTCTGCCGCACGGTCCGGTTGCACGGGCCCTCGACCGGCAAGTTCGAGATCGAGGCGGAGTGGGACGAATGGGTGGACGACCCGCAGAAGCCGCGCCCGGTGCGCCGCCACTTCGCCGGCCAGCTGGGCGAGATCCGGCTGGCGGAGAACCAAGAGAACGAGTTCGTCCTGAGCCAGGCGGTGAACGCGCAGCTGGCCGACCCCGAGGCCAAGCGCGGCGACGTGCACGACTTTGGCGACACCCGGTTCCGGCTGGTGAAGTACCGCGCCCGCGCCACGACGCGGTTCCGCGAGTACCTGCCGCCGTCGATGTATCCCAAACCGGAATTGACCTCGCGTCTCGGTCCGGTGGCGGAGGGGCCTGCCTACGCCCTGCCGCCCGAGGACGACATTGGCGCGCCGGTGCTTCTCGATCCCGGCGGTTCGACGGAGCAGAGTCCGGTGCTCTCCAGCGCGGCGCCGAAGGACCCGAAGCTCCTCTACGCGGTGCCGACGTTCCGGTGGAGCGAGCGGCCTGCGACCGGTCCGTACTCGGTCACCCGGCTCGGCAACGGGTTGAGGGTGTGGCTGGACCGGCCGTGGTTCACCTCGGGCGACGGCGAGCTGCTCGGGGTGGTGATACACGCCGAGGCGGGGCGGTTCACGGACATCCCGCAGGACATGCAGACGCTCGTCACCCAGTGGGGCCTAGACCCCCTCTGGGAGACGACGCTACCCAAGAACATGGCGCGCGAGGCGGACTTCACCGCGCGGGTCATCTCGGAGTCGGTGAAGCTGCAGGAGCGGCCGCAGGCGCCCCATGTCCGGATCGTCGGCCACCGTGTCCACTGGGACGATGCACGGGGGCTCTGGTACGCGGATGTCGAGCTCGACCCGGGCGCCAGCTACATGCCGTTCGTCCGGCTGGCGCTGGTCCGCTACCAGCCGAACGCGATGCCGCAGGTGAAGATCTCGAAGGTCGTCTTCGCCGACTTCGCGCAGGTTCTGCCGCGCCGACGCTTCGTGGCGAAGCGCGACGGCGAGAAGCTGACGGTGTCGCTGCACGGGCCGGACCCGCGCCGCGGGCCAATGGACTTCACCCGGGACTCGGCGTTCCAGAACATCTCCTTCGTCAACGGCCCGTTCGAGACCGGGCGCAACCGGGTCGAACTGGTGCTGCAGGTGCAGGACGACGGCATCGAAAGCGAACTGGGCTGGCGCGACCAGAAAGTGCTGATCGAGCGCGTCGTTGGCGAGGAGGCAACCAGCGCCCCGCGACCGTCGCTCACCATGGCCGAGGCCGGTGCGAGGATCGTCCGCCGCGCCGCCGGCGGGACGGCAACGATCCCTGCGGCCGTAGACCGCGGCGCGGTGTCCACCACCGTCAGCCGCAGCCGGGCAGCCGCGACGATGACCGCCAACGCTGCGCGCGACGTTACGATCGGGTCCGGGACGTTCGAGCCCCTCGACCCGTTCCTGTTCGACCCCGCCTTCTGGGAGGCGGAGGTCAAACTGCCCGCCGACAGCGGCACGCGTCGCGTCGTGATCCGGGAGTTCGAACGGTTCTACTCCGACAACACGGCCAACCAGCGGGTCGGCAGCTCGACCTTTCCCCGACGCGTCATCGAAGAACGTCTTGTCTTTGCCGACGCAATCGACCCGGAGGCCCTTTCTTAGGACTAGAGCCGATAGTGGCAGCCTATAATGGCGGCATGAAGTTGCGAAACCTCTGAGGCACCATGTCTCGATCGTCCGCTCTGGTGACGCTCGTTCAAGGAGTACCGTCCGCAGTTTGTCGATCGCGGCTAGACTAGCTAAATCCCCAGCCCCCGCTGCCGCCCAAGGGTCCAGTCAATCCCGCCGCCCGGCAAACCGATGCCTGATACCTCCCGCCCGAGCTGGCGCCCAAGCGTGTCGTTCCACGGGACGAGGCTGAAGCCGAGGCCATCGTCGATCATGGCGAACCGTAAGTGCCGCCCACGCCCCATTGATATCGCGGGTTCCGCGTTGGCGGGCGAGCGGCGAGCCTCCTTCTGATGTTTCGGAAGGAGGCTGTCATGGCTGACGGTGGGGATGGGTTTGATCGAGGTGGTGCGGCGGACGCGGGGTACCGGCGCTGGCCGGAGGCGCTGAAGGCGTGGGCTCAGCCCTCATTCGCTTCAACAAGTTCATCACCGTCGAAACGTGCCAGCGGCCGCCGCGGCGAGTAAGGATGCCGCGACCGTTCAGTTCACCGGCTATTGCTCGGAGACTTGTCGCGCCGCCAGCGCGAATATCATCGACGACTGCCCGCAGGTCCTCCGCGTGGCGATCCGCATTCCTCGCAATCGCCTCCCTCAGCGGCTGTCCGCCCCGTCCAGCCCGCCTCAGGGCCGCGGCGCCGTTGGGGTTGCCCAGACGCACACCCCGGGCCTTCGCGGCCGCGAGCGCCTCCCTCGTTCGCCGAGAGATCGCCTCCCGCTCCTGCTGTGCCACCAGCGCCATGATGCCGACGGTCAGGTCGTTCGCCTCGGGCATGTCGGCCGCGACGAACCGCACGCCGCTGTCCCGAAGCGTTAGCAGGAACGCCGCATTCCGCGACAGCCGGTCGAGCTTGGCGATGCGGGCGGGGGCAAAAAGAACGGGCCGGCCCAATTCGCCGGCCCGCTTCCCAAACGCTAAGAAGCCTCAGCCTCCGGCTTCGAAGGTCGTGATCCGCCGCGTGTCGTTCAGGTCGAGCGAACTCGACGGCAGGAACCCGCCGAAGACGTGCCGGATCGCCGCGTCAAACACACGGATTTCCAACAGGTAGCAGCAGCGCTGGAAGCTATCGCCGAGCTCGGTCATGTCGATGTTCCGCAGGTGCACCAGCGATCCGTCCGGAATGGTGCCGGTATCGTCGGTGTTTTTGAGCGGAACCGTGGCGTCGTCCGGCATCTCGAAGTACTCGTGCCGATCGTCGCCCGAGGGGCTGCCGAAGACGTGCGTCGTCGGCGGGTCGCCACCCTCTACGGTCAGGGTGAAGAACCAGTAGTGCACGTCGGCGAAGTCGGCCCACACCTGAAACACGCTCTCGCCGGTCGGTGCTTCGCCGCAAGCCGGAACCTGGGTCATGCCGTCCATCAGGCGAACCTCGAAACCGCCAGGATAGGGCGGCATCTCGGGCAGGATGTTGTCGAGCTGGATGGCGTGCGAAACCGTCGCGGGGATGACGGTGCTGTCCGTCAGCTCCCATTCCAGGTGCACGCGCATCAGGTCGTTCTGCCGGTCGGCCGGCAGCTTGTGGGTCGCCCAGACGGCCAGGTGCAGATGCGGGTTGGCGCAGCCGATCGAGCCGTTGCCGGTGATGCCGGCGGGGTTGCCAGTCATCGCGTCGACGAAGTCCTGCGCGTCCATCCAGCCGTCGGTGCCGTCTGTCGAGAGGTTCTCGGTGACGGGTTGCCAGACGCACGGCGCCCATGCCGGCCCAGTAGGCTTGCGCAGGCGCCAACTGGTTTCGATCTCGTCGTCGAAGCTGGACATCGTCATGCTCTCGAAGACGACACGAAAGCGGGCGATGGTCCCGTCCTCAGCGAGGAGGTCCGGCGGCAAGGTGCCGTCGATCGGCACCCACAGGCCGCAGGGGCGGCGCGGCGGGTCACCCGGCGGGGTCGGGAAGGTGTTGGCGCGCCACAGGCCGTCCGGGCTGAAGTCGGCGGCCGAGAAGAGCCGGCCGCAGAGGGAGTTGAGATGGGGATCCATTCCGATGTCGATACCCGGGGCGAACGAGAGCGCGTCGAGCCCGAGGAACCTGGCGCGCGGGTCGAATGGGGCGATCAGGTTCTGGTGCGGCACGTCGATCGCGCCGCCGATCCGCAGGACGTCGCCGTCGGTGAACGGCGCAGGCTCGCCTGCATAGAGGATCTCGGTCGAGAAGCGGATGCGCTCGCGGTTTCCCTCGCGGTCGGTGACGACCGCATCGAGCCCGAAGTCGACGCCGCGGTTGATGATGCCCGCCGGAATTGGCGGACTGAGGAGTGTCGAGTTCGGCGCGACGATGCTGCCCGTGACCGCCGACAATAGGTCCCCGTCGAGGATGTCGGGATCCCGCACAGGATCGGACGTCCCCTCCAGCGAGAACCAGATGTCGACGCCGAGCGCCTCGAGCCGGTTCAGGTAGGTGTTCGGGTCCTGCTCGAGCTGTTCACGGCCAAGGTCGTCGGCGAGGCGGATTGCATTCTCGATCGCGCCGAGGTCGCCGACGAAGTGCAGGGCGTCCAGCCCCATGTTGTCGGGAAGCTGAAAACGCGCAACCAGCACCGATTTGGGAATGACCGTGCCCGTGGGAAACAGTATGTCCCCGTGGCCGAACAGGCCGAACTGCTCGTCGAGCTCGGTCGAGAAGGCGATCAGGCGATCCTCGGGAGAATTGCGTCGACCGCGTCGAGCCCCAGCGCCTGGCCGACCTCGACCAGCGTGCCGGGGGGCAGGAGCTCGGCGTTGCGTGCACAGATCGACGCGCTGCCGGAGCTGGGGTCCATCGCCAGCAGGTCTCCGTCGGAGATGACGGGATTGCCGTCTCGGGCTTCGCCGACCCGGCTGACGAAGTCTTCCTCGGTCGAGAACAGGATGCCTCTGCAATCGCGGAAGGGTCCGTCCTGCGCGGCAACCGGCATGGCCATGGATAGGCCGGCCAGAGCCGCGATTAGGAGTGGAGGATGTCTCATGAGTTTCACCCGGAAAGCTGTTGATTAGATTAAAAGATGTTTGGCTCAGAAAGCGCTTTTTCAGACGCAACCGGTCATTGAAAAAATACCGGCAAAAAACGCGGATAGTCGATCTCCGCCGCATGAAGAAGTACCTGGCGCGCCAACGGTCCTTCGTTTTATGTCGGAAGTTGGATTGTAACACGCGGGAGATTGATGTCCGCGAAGACAGCAGAAGGTTGTGGGTCAGCCCCCCTCAGTCGCCGGTACTGCCTCACCAGCGCGAGGTTGTAGAGCGACATTGACAGGAGGTAGACGATGCACACCGTCATCAAGGCAAAAAAGATGATACCGATCCAATGTATCATACTTCCATCCCGATCTGTCTCTAAAGGATCATCCCGCGGACCGACATCGATAATGTTTGCCCAGCGGCGCTCTACTTGTCACTAGCGTAGTTCAAGATGCTTGTAGACAACAACTCGGAGTCAGTTCTTGACTTCGCCTCTAGGCCATGCAAGCGCGACGGTCACAACAAAAAACCGCCGCCCCTGGGACTTGCCGCGATCGGCGTCGAGCCGGAGGACGCGCCGCAGGAGCCCGTCAGCGTCCCCGAGACGGCCGAGGACGCCGCGCGCCTGCCGCCAATATGATTGTTCCTTTGCACCTCGGTCACAATTGCAGCAGTCCAACAGCAGCACGGGACTGGTAGGAACTCTTAGGAGGGCTAAAACCGAAATTGAAACAGGTGTAAGCGAGGCATACTAGACCTCTAATTTCAAGAAACACATGGTCCTCAGGCACAGCGAATATCGCACTGAAAGCCGCCGTTGGCGCTGGCCCTCTTCTCTTGGATTTCTGGTTCCGCACTCATATCCAAGCAATTTGTCGGATGACCGCTCGGTCGGCGAAGCGCCCCTTCGGCGCCGTTCCGGGCCGGCCGCCTCGCGCGGGGGACGCGACGTCCGCACTCTGCGCATTCCAGCCATCCATGCGGGTTCAGCACCTCGCGGGTGCGGCATCGGTCGAGCTCCTCGACCAGCCCCAGAGCCGCCATTTGTGTGAAGCCATCGGACTCGCCACTTGAGAAACATCGGGCATGCTCATGATCACTAACACCGCCAACCATTGGCGCACAGGGCCTGCGAGCTATGCGACCGCAACCGCCGCAACATGCACCGCCCACCCTCTACCGGATACTGGCGAAGCGGTCGCCGCGGTAGGGCGTCAGCGCAAGGCGGCGAGCTTTGCGCGGATGCGGTCGAGAGCCTCTGAAGCCGCCTGATACCTAATCGGCATGCCCTCCGGATCGTAGAGCGAATGTGCTTCTTGGATGCACTCCAGCGCGAGACATAGGTCTTTGTGTGGATTGGAGCAGCTGTTGTACTCTGCTATAGCCTCGTGCACTATTCCCAACCTCTCGGTCGCCTCTGCTTTAGCTACAACGTAGCCACATTTTTCGTAGAGACTTATTGCGCGAGAATATGAATCCGCAGCCTCCGCAAAATGTTTAACTGCCTCGCGTCCTTTAGATTCACGGCCGATGCGCAAGAAATGATTGCCTTGGTACTCATGCAATTTTGCCCATTCGAACGGGTCCTCTGGATAATAAGTTCAGCCTGAACAAAGCGGATGTCTGATTTCGCACGATAAGGCGCAATTTCTCGTGGCTCCTGATTGCAGGTATTCGTAGAATTCCGGCGGGAACCCTGCGATTTCGGATGCGCCGATGAAACCGAAGACCCGCCACCCCGAGCAGGATGATCTGCTGCGGCCGCGCCTGGTCGACCTGATCGACATGGGCCACGAGCTGGTGAAGCTCGAGGCGCTGATCGACTGGGAGTTCTTCGAGCGGGAGTGGGCAGGGTTCTTCCCGTCCGGCAAAGGGCGACCGGCGACGTCGCCGCGGCTGGTGGCGGGGCTGCTCTATCTCCAGCACGCGTTCGCCCTGTCGGACGAGGCGGTGGTCGCGCGGTGGGTCGAGAACCCGTACTACCAGCATTTCTGCGGTGAGACTTTCTTTCAGCATCGTCCGCCGATCGACCCCTCCTCGCTCACCCGCTGGCGCCAGCGCATCGGCGAAGAAGGTGTGGAGTGGCTGCTGACCGCGACGATCGAGGCCGGTCGCGCCTCGGGAACGGTCAAGGACCAGAGCATCGAGAGGGTGTCGGTCGACACCACGGTCATGGAGAAGAACATCGCCCACCCGACCGACGCCCGGCTCTACGAGACGGCGCGGCGGAAGCTGGTGGCGCTCGCCGCCGAGGCCGGGATCGAGCTGCGGCAGAGCTATGCGCGCCTGGCGCCGCGGCTGGCGGCGAAGGCCGGCAGGTACGCCCACGCCCGTCAGTTCAAGCGGATGCGCAAGGCGCTGCGCACGCTCAAGGGCTACACCGGCCGGGTCATGCGCGACCTGCGCCGCCGGCTCGAGGACATCCCGGACGGGCCGCTGCGGGAGCGCATCCTCGACATGCTGGTCCTGACCTCGCGGCTCTTGCACCAGCAGCCGAAGGACAAGGGCAAGCTCTACAGCCTGCACGAGCCGGAGGTCGACTGCATCTCCAAGGGCAAGGCGCGGGTGCGATACGAGTTCGGCACCAAGGTCAGCGTCGCCGCCACCACCCGCGAGGGCTTCATCGTCGGCATGCGGGCGCTGCCGGGCAACCCCTACGACGGCCACACCCTCGCCGAGGCTCTCGAGCAGGTCGAGGTGCTGACCGATCGCCGCCCGTCCCTCGCCGTCGTCGATCGCGGCTATCGCCGCGGCGTCGAGACCACGCGCGTGCTGATCAGCGGCACCCGCAGGGGGCTCACGCCGCCGCTCGCCAAGCTCCTGCGCCGCCGCAGCGCCATCGAGCCGGAGATCGGCCACATGAAGACCGACGGGCGGCTGACGCGCTGCCCGCTGAAGGGAACCACCGGCGACGCGCTCTTCGCCGTCCTCTGCGCCTGCGGCCACAACCTCCGCAAGATCCTCGCCCACCTGAGGGCCTTTTGGGCCCTCCTGATCGCCGCCATTCTCGGCGCGCTCAGACCCGACGGCACCCCCAAGGACAGTGTTGCCGCCGCCTAATCGGATTGTTCAGGCTGAACTTATTAAACCATACCGCGGAGGACGCTTGCTTCGGCCCCCCCCGGCACAAGCAATCGCTTCTGAAGTGCGCAAACGGACGGGCCTTCTCTGTTGGTCGCTCGATTGGCATCCACGTGAAGCGGGAACCGGCGGCAGCCAGCACTAGCAGGCGGCAGCCTCCACTTTCACTGGATCAGCATCAGCGGCGTCAGCCCATCGTCGGCATGACGAACTCGGGGTCGGTGCGCACGCCCGAGGGCCAGCGCGTGGTGATGGTCTTGAGGCGAGTGTAGAAGCGCACACCCTCCATCCCGTGCATGTGGTGGTCGCCGAACAGCGACTGCTTCCAGCCGCCGAACGAGTGGAACGCCATCGGCACCGGGATCGGCACGTTGACCCCGACCATGCCGACCTCGATGTCGTGTGCGAAGGTCCGCGCCGCATCGCCGTCGCGGGTGAAGACCGCGACGCCGTTCGCGTAGTCGTGCCGGTCGATCAAATCGACCGCCGCGTCGTAGTCCGTGCGACGGACGATCGAGAGGACCGGGCCGAAGATCTCCTCGCGCCAGACCGTCATGTCCGGCGTCACGTTGTCGATCAGCGTCGGCCCGACGAAGTAGCCGCCCTCGTAGCCTTGCGGCGCCTTGAAGCCGCGCCCGTCGACGACGACCTTCGCGCCCTCGGCCTCGCCCTTGTCGATCAGGCCGAAGATCTTGTCCTTCGCCGCCTGCGTCACGACCGGCCCCATGTCGGAGGCGCGGTCCGAGGCCGGACCCACCTTCAGCGCCTCGATCTTCGGCACCAGTTTCTCGATCAGCGCGTCGGCGACCTTGTCGGTCACCGGCACCGCCACCGAGATCGCCATGCAGCGCTCCCCGGCCGAGCCGTAGGCCGCGCCCATCAGCGCGTTCGCCGCCATGTCGAGGTCGGCGTCGGGCAGGATCACCATGTGGTTCTTCGCCCCGCCGAGCGCCTGCACCCGCTTGCCGTTCTTCGTCCCGGTCTTGTAGATGTACTTCGCGATCGGCGTCGAGCCCACGAAGCTCACCGCCTTCACGTCGGAATGCGTCAGCAGCGCGTCGACCGCCTCCTTGTCGCCTTGGACGACGTTGAAGACCCCCGCGGGGAGGCCCGCCTCGGCCAGCCACTCGGCGATCATGAGCGAGGCGGAGGGGTCGCGCTCGCTCGGCTTCAGGATGAAGCAGTTGCCGCACGCCAGTGCCACCGGGAACATCCACATCGGCACCATGGCGGGGAAGTTGAACGGCGTGATCCCAGCGACCACGCCCAGCGGCTGGCGCAGCGAATGACTGTCCACGCCGGTGCCGACATTCTCGGTGATCTCGCCCTTGAGGAGGTGCGGCGCACCGACGGCGAACTCCACCACCTCGAGTCCGCGCGTGACCTCGCCCACGGCGTCGTCGTGGGTCTTGCCGTGTTCGGCCGAGATCGCCTCGGCGAGCTGGTCCGCCCGCTCCCACAGGATGGTCTTGAACCGGTCGAGGATGCGCGCCCGGCGCAGCGACGGGGTCTTGGCCCACGCCGGCCAGGCGGCCCTGGCCGACGCGACGGCGCGGCTGACCTCGTCGGTCGAGGCGAGCGTGACGCTCCTGTCGCTCTGCCCGGTCGCCGGGTTGTAGACGGGCTGGCTGCGGCCGGACGTGCCGGCCGTGCGGGCGTTGTCGATGAAATGTCCGATCTCGGTCATCAGGGGCCTCCTCTGGTCTGACGCCGGTATGGCCTATACGCTGACGCAACTAAACCGCCACGGACGGTGATCCGTTATGCAGGAATGGCGATAATGGACTGGGACGACGCCCGCTACTTCCTCGCCGTCGCGCGCGACGGGCAAATGCTCGGCGCCGCCCGCCGCCTTGGCGTCAGCCAGGCGCTGCTCTCGCGCCGCATTGCCGCTTTGGAGCGGTCGACCGGCACCCGCCTCCTCGACCGAACCACCCGCGGCTGTACCCTGACCGAGGACGGCCAGACGATGTTCGAGGCCGCCGAGCGCATCGAGGCCGAGATGCTCGGCTCCCTCGCCCGCCTGCAGCGGCGCGAGGGCGAGGTCGCCGGCACCATCCGAATCGGCGCCCCCGACGGCTTCGGCAGCGCGTTCCTCGCGCCCCGTCTCCGCCGCTTTACCGCCGCCTACCCCGAGCTGCACGTCCAGCTCGTGCCGGTGCCGCGCAGCTTCTCGCTGTCGCAGCGCGAGGCGGACGTCGCGATCATGGTCGGGCGGCCCGAGAAGGGCCGGCTTCGCGTCCGCCGCCTCACCGACTACACGCTCGGCCTCTATGCCAGCGAAAGCTACCTCGCCGCGGCCGGTCACCCGGGTAGCCTCGCCGCGCTCAAGGACCACGCCCTCATCGGCTATGTCGAGGACATGATCTACACCCCCGAGCTGAACTACGCGGCGGAGTTCCTGCGCGACTGGCGGTCCAGCATCGAGGTGGCGACCGCCATCGGCCAGTTCGAGGCGGTCCGCTCCGGCGCGGGCATCGGCGTCCTGCACGACTTCATGGCTGCGGGCGTGCCCGACCTCGTGCGCGTGCTGCCGGACGACATCGCCACCCGCACCTACTGGACCGTCTGGCACGAGAACATGCGCGTCGCGCGCCGGGTTCAGGCCATCGCCGCCCTCATCGATGGGCTCGTGCGGGAGGAGAGGCAGCTCTTCCGCCGGGACTGACCTCAGCCGCCGAGCGCGACCGTCGCCGCCCGCCAGATCAGCAGCAGCGACAGAGTGAACAGTAGCCCCTCGATCACCCGCACGTAGGTGGCGTCGTGCAGCCGGCCGACGATCCAGCGGCCCGCAACCGTTCCGGCGATACCGGCCGAGATCAGCGTCAGCGTCAGTGACCAATCCAGCGCCTCGAACTGGCCGAGCGCCCAGTAGCCGGGGACCTTTGCCAGGTTTCCGACAGCGAAGGCGATCGCGATGGTCCCCGCGAACTCCAGCCGCGGCAGCCGCTGCGGCAGAAGGTACGCCTGCGACGGCGGCGAACCGGAATGGGTGATGAAGCTGGTGATGCCGGTCAGCGTGCCCCAGAACAGCCCCGGCGCGATCCGCGCCGCGGCGGGCGACGGCGCCACCCGTCCGAACCAGCTTCTCGCGACGTACCACAGGCCGATCAGCCCGGTGGCAAGCAGCAGACCGCTTTCGGGGGTGTAGGGCGTGCTCACGGTCGCGACCGCGATGCCGAACAGCATCGCCGGGATCAGGATCGCGAGGTTCCGGCCCGAATACGTCCGGCGGTAGAGCCAGACCGCCACCCAGTCGGTGACGAGGAACACCGGCAGCAGGATCGCCGCCGCCTGGATCGGGCTCATGATGAGCGCCAGCATCGGCACCGCCAGCGCCGCCGCCGAGGCGAGGCCGCCCTTCGAGAGCCCGACGATGACGGCTGCGAAAATCAGCGGAACGAGGTGCTCGATGACCGCCCTTCCCCTGTCGATAGGGCCTCCGTTACGCGGCCCACGGTCATGTCAAGAGGACTGCCCGCAATCCTTTCCAGGTGGTTAACGGATCCACTGTTTCGCATATATAACAATGGCTTGCCGGATCTGTCCATCGTGGACACCCGGCCGTCAGGACGCGTCCCGCTTCGCGATCCAGTCGAAATCCGGATGGTTCTCGAACCGCCACTGCCGCCTCGGCCCGGCCATCACGTTCAGATAGTACATCTCGTGCGCATAGGGCGCCCCGCACGGATGATGCCCCCGCGGCACCAGCACCACGTCCCCATCCGCCACCGCCATCGTCTCGTCCAGATCGAGGTTATCCGTGAAAACCCGCTGGATGCCGAAGCCCGTCTTCGGGTTCAGTCGATGGTAGTAGCTCTCCTCAAGGTAGGTCATCCGGGGATAGTCATCCTCGTCATGCCGGTGCGGCGGATACGACGACCAGTGCCCGTCCGGCGTGAACACCTCCGTCACCAGCAGGCTGTCGGCCACGTCCCGCTCCTCCATCGCGATGGCGTTGATGTGGCGCGTGTTGGTGCCCTTGCCCCGCGGCGTCAGCAAGATGTCGGCAGGACCGATGACCTGCGCATCATGGCCGCCGTGGCCGGGCGCGGAGCAGACCGCAAGCGTGCAGTCGGTCGTGGCCTCGACGCTCCAGTCAGTGCCGTTCGGGACGTAGACGCAATGCGGCGGCGCCTTCTCGAAGACGTCCATCCGGTCGCCCAGCTCGCCGAAGTCGCGCCCGCCGCCGGAGATCTTCGCCCTGCCCTCCACCAGCACAAGGATCACCTCCCGGTCGCCCGTCGCCTCTGACGCGACCTCGCCCGGCTGCAGCCGATAGAGGCCGAAGCCGACATATGACCAGCCGGCCTTCTGCGGCGTGATGTCGTGGACCTTGCCGCCCGTCCCGTGCGGCTTGCGGAGAAGGTCGCTCATGGCTTGTCCCTCGGGTTGAAGTCGAAGAAGAACTTGTAGGCCGCGTAGACCCCGAGAGCGCCGAACAGGATCGCCCAGAACGGCGACCCGCCGGCGAGCTCGATCAGCGCCCAGCCGAGCGCCACGGCGACGATGACGACGCGCAGCCAGAGCGGCTTGAAGAACGGATGGTCTAGATCGAACATCAGGCGTAGAGGCCCGGCCGGTCGGCAAGCTTCACCTCGACAGGCTCGCCCGTCTCGGCCGCCTCCAGACCGGCGTCCGACACTGCGGTGATCGCGTATCCATCCCACGCTGAAGGTCCGGTAACGCCGCCGGCGGAGGCCGCCTTGATCCACTCGGCGATCTCGAGGTCGTAGGCCTCGATGAACCGCTCGCGCCAGTCTGCGGGGACGCGGCCCGCGAAGCTGTCGCCGGTCTTGATCACGACGGGATTTGCCTCGGCGAGTTCGATCGTGCCCTTCTCGCCCGAGATCTCGCCGCGGATATCGTAGCCGTAGCCGATGTTCACGCTGACCTCGACGGTGGCGAGGACGCCGCTCCGCATCTCCATCACCGCGAAGATCGGGTCGCGCAGGTCGCCGCCAACGGAGTTCCGCTTGCCGGCGAGGACGCGCACCCGCGCCACCTCGTCGTCGAGCAGCCAGCGGGCCACGTCGATGTCGTGCACCATGGTGTCGCTGATCGCCATGTCCGAGGTGTAGAGGTCCCCCGGCACCGAGGCGTTCCGGTGCGCGGCGTGGTACATCAGCGCCGCGCCGATCCTGCCGGACGCCAGCGTCTCCTTCAGCGCCCGGTAGGCGGTGTCGTAGCGGCGCATGAAGCCGACCTGGATCAGCCGCTTCCCGAGCTTCACCTCGGCGTCGATGATCCGCAGGCACGCCTCCTGCTTGGGCGCGAGCGGCTTCTCGCAGAAGACCGGCTTGCCGGCCTCGAGCGCCGGGATGATCGCCTGCTCGTGCGCCGGTCCCCAGGAGCAGATCAGCACCGCATCGACCTCGGGCGCGGCGATCATTGTCGCCGCGTCGTCGTAGACCGTCGCGCCGGGCTTCTCCGCCGCCTTCTCGGCGCGGCTGCGGTCGGAGTCGGTAACCGCGACGACGCGGCCGCCGGCGAGGACGTCGGTGATGCGGCGGATGTGGTCCTGACCGATCATGCCGGTGCCGACGACGCCAATGCCAAGGGTCATTTGGCTCTCCAGTGCTTGTCTATGTGGCGCTGCATCTCGTTCCGCATGAAGCGCGAGCTTTCCTCGGCGCGCTCCTCCCAAGCGAAGACGCAGGCGGTCATGATGCCGTCGAAGCCGACCTCGGCCAGCGTGCCGAAGAAGTCGTCCCACGGCACCTCGCCCTGGCCGATGTCGAGGTGCTGATGAACTCGGGCGGCCGAGCCCGGCGGGTTGATGATGTAGCGCAGGCCCGAGGAGGCCTTGTGGTTGAAGGTGTCGGCGACGTGGACGTGGGCGAGGACGTCGGCGCATTCGCGGATCATCGCGGGCACGTCGTCGCCGAAGTAGAAGGTGTGGGGGGCGCAGTAGAGGAACCTCACCCGGCTGGAGTTGACGGTGCGGATGAGATCGACGGAGGGTTGCAGGGTCTCGACCCAGTCCTCGGGGTGCGGCTCGATGTGGAGGTTGATGCCCTCGCGCTCGAGGATCGGGACGAGCTCGTCCATGGAGCGCCACCAGGCGTCCTCGCAGGCCTCGATCATCGAGCCAGTATGGCAGCAGTAGCAGGTGCCCTTGTCGGGGTGCGGGCCGCGGCCGAATTCGGAGTTCATGGTGTCGACGCCCATCTCGACCGCGATCTCGATGGCGCGCTTCCAGTGGCGGACGGCGGCCTGACGCTCGGTCTCGTCGTTCGAGGCCCAGCGGTACATCGGCAGCAGCGAGGCGATGCCGACGCCCGCGTCGGACAGTGCCTTCTTTAATCCCTTGATCCGGTCGGGGAAGACGCGGGGGGCCTTGAACCACTCGAGGAAGTCGGACCGCGGGGAGAGCTCGATCCACTCGTAACCCATGCGGGCGGCGAGGTCGGGCAGCTCCTCCAGCGGCAGATGCCGGTGCATGAAGGGGTCGAGGGCGATCTTCATTAGTGTTCTCCCAGGGCGCCGGGCGCCCTCAATTCAGGTAGTCCTGGATGTTGCCGGCGGTGACGGCCTCGAACGGGATCCAGATCTGGCGCTCGATGCTTTCGCCGTTGGCCATCTTCACCGCGCTTTCGAGCGCGACCTCGCCCTGCCGCGTGGCGTTCTGGTAGACGGTGACGTCGAGTTCACCCGCCTGCATCGCCATGAGCCCGTCCGGGGTCGCGTCGATCCCGGCGACCACCACGTCCTCCATGCCGATGCCGGCGGCCTTCATCGCCTGGATCGCGCCGATTGCCATCTCGTCGTTGTTGGCGATCACCGCATCGAAGGCGACGCCGCGGGTCAGCCAGTTCGTCATCAGGTCCTGCGCCTCGACGCGCGACCAGTTCGCAGTCTGCTCCTCGACCACCTCGATGCCTGAGCAATCAAGGCGGGACAGGACGTCGTGGATGTCCTTGGTGCGCGTCAGCGCCGCGTGGTTCTCGAGCGGGCCCATCATGACGACGGCCGTGCCTTCGCCGCCCAGCATCTCGCAGACCTCCTCGGTCTGCATCGTCCCGGAGTTGATCTCGTTCGAGCCGACGAAAGTGGCGCCCTCTGGCAGGGCATCGATGTCGGCCGGAGGATGATTGACGTAGACGAGCGGAATGCCCGCGCGCGTCACCTCCTGCGTGATCGCCAGCGTCGAGTTGCCGTCGACTGGGTTGACGATGATTGCTTCGACGCCGTTCGCGATGAAGTTCTGCACCTGGCTCAACTGCTGCGCGACGTCGAGCTCGGCATCCTCGACGGCGAGCGTGACGTCATCGCGCCGCTCCGCCCCGGCCCGGATTCCGGCGAGCAGGATCGTCAGGAACGGGTTGTCGAACGCCGTCATCGTGACGCCGACCTGCATCTGGGCGTGCGCCGGCGCGGCAAGGGCGGTGCCGACCGCCAAGGCGGTCACGATGCGTGTCGTCATGCTGCTTCTCCGGTCTTACCGAGCCCGACCTCGCGAGCGATGTCCTTCAGCGTGCGTAGGCCGAGGCCCTGGTACTTGAGCGGCTCGTAGACCTCCGAGTCCTGCTCGGCCTCGATCACGATCCAGCCGGAATAGCCGTGCTGTGCCGCCACCCGCAGCACGCCACGGAAATCGACCGTTCCCTCGTCGTCGCCGGGCACGGTGAAACAGCCGAGCCGGACCCCCTGAAGGAACGACAGGTTCTCCTCCCGGACCTGGTTGGCGATGTCAGGCCTGACATTCTTGCAGTGGATGTGCGTCACGCGGTCCATGTACTTGTGCGCGAGGTCCTCGGGGTCGGCGCCGCCGAACCAGGCGTGGCCGGTGTCGAGAAGGAGGCGGGTGTGCGGACCCGCCATCTCCATGAACCGGTGGATGTCGTCCGCCGACTCGATGATCGTGCCCATGTGGTGGTGGTAGCCCATCTTCATGCCCTGCTCGGACGCGAAGGCCGAGAGCTCCTCGTAGCCCTTTGAGAACCGCTCCCACTGCTCATCGGTAAGGATCGGCCGGTCGTTCACCGGCACGTTGTCGTTGCCGTGGACGGTGTTCGAGCACTCTGCGGCATTGATGTGATCGCCGCCCGCGGCCTTGGTGAAGTCGATCCAGGCCTTGAGCGCCTTCTTCTCGGTCTCGACGTCGTTCACGAGGAGGTTGGTCGAGAACCAGCCGGCGGCGAAGCGCAGACCGAACTCGCCGAGCTTCGCCTTCAGGCTCGCGCCGTCGTCGGGCATCTTGTGGCCCTTCTCGATGCCGTCGAAGCCGATCTTCTGGCAGTCCGACAGGCAATCCTCGAGGCTCAGGTGGTCACCGATCGACCAGTCGTCGTCGTTTGACCAGGCGATCGGGTTCGTTCCGTACAGGATCATGTCAGCGCTCTTTCCTTGACGTGTTGCGCGTATTCGCGGCGGGCCTCAACGACTTCGGCGCGGTCGGAGACCTCGGGGACGGCGACGTCCCACCAGAAGCCGCCCACCTCGCGCGGCGGATAGGGGGTGGTGTCGATCAGGACGAGGTAGGGGACAGTCTTGTCGTGACGGGCCTTAAGCGCGTCCTCGAGCTCCTCGATCGAGCCGACCTTGACCGACTCGGCGCCCATCGACTCCGCGTGCTTCACGAAGTCGATCCAGCGGTCGTTGACGTGGTACGAGTGCTCGATGAGGTTGTTAAACTCGGCGCCGCCCGCGCCCATCTGCAGCCGGTTGATGCAGCCGTAGCCGCGGTTGTCGGTCAGCACGATGGTGTAGGGCACGCCCATCATCGCCGCCGTCGCAAGCTCGGAATTCAGCATCATGTATGAGCCGTCGCCGACCATGACGATGACGTCGCGCTCGGGCTCG
This sequence comes from uncultured Alphaproteobacteria bacterium, assembly GCA_963749675.1. Taxonomy (GTDB): domain Bacteria; phylum Pseudomonadota; class Alphaproteobacteria; order Rhodobacterales; family Rhodobacteraceae; genus Roseitranquillus. The sequence goes on along the minus strand of CAVVNT010000010.1, from coordinate 1,175,931 downwards.
GCCATCTTGATGCCCATGCCGCCCGCCACCTCGTAGCCCATGCAGGAGAAGCCGTACTCCATGTGGTAGGAGCCGGGCCGGCCGGCCTTCCAAAGCTTCTGCAGCTCACCCGGCATGGTTCCGGCGGCGCACATCACCACGGTGTCGGCATTGGCCTGCCGCTGGACGGCGCCTATGACCTGCTGGTCGGACGGCCTTTCATTGGTCTCCTTCGGCGGCGCTGTGACGTCGCCGAGATCGACGAACCACTCGGACTTCAGTTTCTCCGGCAGCGGCGCAGCGACGTAGTCGCCGAGGAGCCCTGTCAGCTCGTCAAGGGCGCGCCGGGCGTCTCCGACCACCGGCAGTGCGCTGCGCTTGGTCCCGTCGTAGGGGGCGATGTTGACGGAGATGAATTGCACTTCGGGGTCGCGGAAGACGCCCCACGAGCCCGTCGTGAAGTCCTGGAACCGGGTGCCGACGCCGATCACCACGTCCGCCTCGGCGGCGTAGCGGTTGCTCGCGGATGAGCCGGTGACCCCGATGCCGCCGAGGTTCAGCTCGTGGTCCCAGGGCAGCGCTGACTTGCCGGCCTGGGTCTCGCTCACCGGCAGGTTGTGCGCCTCGACGAAGGACTTGAGGCGGGCGCAGGCGTCCGAGTAGTGAACGCCGCCGCCGGCGATGACGAGGGGGCGCCTGGCCCCTCGGATCGCCTCGGCGGCACGGTGCAGCTCCCCCTCGTCGGGCATCGGGCGGCGACGGTGCCAGGTGCGCGGCTCGAAGAAGTCGGCCGGGTAGTCGTACGCCTCGGCCTGCACGTCCTGGCAGAAGGCGAGCGTCACCGGGCCGCAGTCGAGCGGGTCTGTCATCGTCGCGAAGGCGCGGGGCAGGGCGGTCAGCAGCTGCTCGGGCCGCATGATGCGGTCGAAGTATCGGCTGATGGGACGGAACGCGTCGTTGGCACTGACGGTGCCGTCCTGCCAGTCCTCGATCTGCTGCAGCACCGGGTCGGGGCCGCGATTGGCGAAGACGTCGCCCGGAATGAACAGGACCGGCAGGCGGTTGACGTGCGCCAGCGCGCAGGCCGTCACCATGTTCGTGGCGCCGGGCCCGATGGACGAGGTCACCGCCATCGCCCGGCTTGCGGCGGAGCTGCTTGGCATAGGCGATGGCAGCGTGAGCCATGCCCTGCTCGTTGTGGCCGCGCCAGGTCTGGAAGCTCTCGCGCTCGGCGTGCAGCGCCTCGCCGATCCCGGCGACGTTGCCGTGGCCGAAGATCGCCCAGCAGCCGGCGAGGAACGGCACGCCGTCCTCGTTCATGCTGTTCGGCTCAGGTAGCGCACCATCGCCTGTGCCGCGGTCAGTCGGATCGTGTTCGTCATGCTGCCTGCTCCCTGCCTTCGGCGCGCGCCCGGTCCCAAGTGTCGGCGAGGCTCGCGAACTTCTCGGCCATGTCGGTCACCGCCGCCTCGTCGTCGATCTCGCCCGCCATCCATGCCCGCGCGGCGTCACCGAAGATCGTGCGGCCGACCGCGAAGCCCTTGACGAGGGGGTGGCGGGCGGCGCGGGCGAAGCTTGCCTGCAGTTCGTGCGCCGGCGCGTCGAGGCCAAGCACGACCACACCGCGGGTGTTGGGGTCGTTGCGGGTGATCGCCGGCGCAGGCGCTGGTCCAGGCGGCGTCGGTGCGGAAGGGCTCGAGCTTCCACCAGTCGGGGAAGATGCCGGCGTCGTAGAACCGCTGGATGATGGTCGCCGTCGTGTCGTCGTCGACCGGCCCGACCTTCGAGGGGATGACCTCGAGCAGGAACTCCAGACGGTTGCGGCGGGCGGCGGCGAAGAGACGGGTGATGGTGGCGATCTGGTCGGCCCAGGTCTCGGCGTCGTCGTCGGGGTGGCAGAAGCAGAGGCACTTGACGACGTGGTCGGCGGGCCATTCGGAGAGGCCGCCGCAGTCGGGGCCGATCTCGGGCTCGAGTTCCAGCGGGCGGGAGCCGGGCCATTCGACGGGGCGGCCGATCCAGAGGCCGGTGCCGGCGGCGCGGTAGAGCGCCTCGCGCCCCAGGCGGCCGTCGCAGAGGATGCCGTAGCCGGGGCGGCCGCCCGCGACGCGTTCGGCGGCACGGAGGCAGAGGGTCTTGAAGGTGCCGATCCTGTCGGGCGTGGCGCCCTCCATCTCCTCCATCTGCATGCGGTGGTCGAAGGCGAAGACGCGCATCTCGGGCCAGTCGCCGGTGCGGTTGGTGGCCCAGTGCACCTGTTCGAGCTCGGCGTCCTTGCGAAGGGCGGGGTCGCGGATGCCGCGGTCGAAGAAGAACTGGAGCTCGGCCCAGGAGGGATAGGCGGGCGTGCAGCCGTGGCGGGAGACGGCGAAGGCGCCGCAGGCGTTGGCGTACTTGAGGGCGGTCGGCCAGTCCTCGGCCCCCTCCTCGAATCCAGCCAGCCCTTGAGCAGGCCGGACATGAAGCCGTCGCCGGCGCCGAGGACGTTGAAGACCTCGATCGGGAAGCCGGGGCCGGCCTGGCCGTCGTCGAGGCTGTCGGGGATCGGGCCGGTGAAGGCGACGGCACCGGCGGCGCCGCGCTTGCAGACGAGGGTGGCGGCGGAGACCGCGCGGACCGCGCGCAGGGCGGCGAGGGTGTCGGTGGTGCCGCCGGCGATGTGGAACTCCTCCTCCGTGCCGACGATCAGGTCGAAGTGGTGGAGGGTGGCCTGCAGCTTGGCGGTCACCTTGTCGGAGGCGACGAAGCGGCTTTCGCCCTCGCCGTGGCCGGCGACGCCCCAGAGGTTCGGGCGGTAGTCGATGTCGAGCGCGGTCTGCGCGCCATTCTCGCGGGCGAGGCGGAGGGCCTTGAGCACCGCGGCCTCGGTGCGGGGGTGGCTGAGGTGGGTGCCGGTGACGACGAGCGCGCGAGCTTCCGCGACGAAACCTTCGTCGATGTCGTCTTCGGTCAGGCCCATGTCGGCGCAGTTCTCGCGGTAGAAGATCAGCGGAAACTGCTCCTCGTCGCGGATGCCGAGGAGGACGAGCGCGGTGAGCCGATCGGGGTCGGTCTTGACGCCGCGGGTGTCGACGCCCTCCCGCTGCAACTGCTCGACGATGAAGCGGCCCATGTGCTCGTCGCCGACGCCGGTGATGACGGCGGATTTGAGGCCCAGCCGGGCGGTGCCGCAGGCGATGTTGGTGGGCGAGCCGCCGATGTACTTCTCGAACGACCGCATGTCCTCCAGCCGCCCGCCGATCTGCGCGCCGTAGAGATCGACCGAGGAGCGGCCGATGGTGATGAGATCAAGCGGCTTCGTCATGGCGGACCTCCGAGACCGGGATCGCGCGCCCATCGCGCGCAGAGCGCAGCGCCGCCTCGGCCAGGACGAGGGCCATCAGGCCGTCGTGACCGGTGGTCGGCGGCACGCTGCCGGTCTGCACCGCCTGGACGAAGGCCGCCATCTCGGCGGCATAGGCGGCGGTATAGCGCGTCATGAAGAAGTCGAGGAGCGGCGGCCGGGTGTAGCCGCCCGCGCCGGCCAGCATCGTGCGGGACTGGTGGACGTTCTCGACCGAAAGCGCCCCCTCCGAGCCCAGCACCTCGATGCGCTGGTCGTAGCCGTAGGTGGCGCGGCGTGAATTGGTGATGGTGCATTGCCGACCGCTGGCGGTGCGCAGGATGACGTTCGCGCTGTCGTAGTCGCCGCGGCGCCCGATCTCGGGGTCGACGAGCACCGAAGCGGCGGCCTGGACCGTCTCGACTTCCTCTCCCAGCAGCCAGCGGGCGACGTCGAAATCGTGGATCGTCATGTCTTTGAAGATGCCGCCGGAGCGTTCGATGTACTCGTAGGGCGGCGGGCCGGGGTCGCGCGAAGTCAGCGTGACCATCTCGACCTTGCCGATGCGGCCCTCGTCGATCGCCGCCTTGAGCGCCAGGAAGTCCGGGTCGAAGCGGCGGTTGAAGCCGACCATCAGTGCGGCGCCCGTCTCCTCGACCACGGCGAGGCAGTCGCGGACGCGCGCCACCGACAGATCGACCGGCTTCTCGCAGAAAATGGCCTTGCCGGCGCGGGCGAAGCGCTCGATCAGGTCAGCGTGGGTGTCGGTGGGCGTGCAGATGACGACCGCGTCGATGTCGTCCGCGCTCTCGACCTCTTCGATGGTACGGACAGCGGCGGCGTACTTGCCGGCAAGCGCCTCGGCCGCCTCGGCGACCGGGTCGGCGACCGCGGCGAGCCGCGCGCCTTCGGTGGTCGCGACCGCTTGCGCGTGGACCTTTCCGATACGGCCTGCGCCGAGAATGGCGAAATTCAAGGCCATGGCGAACTCCTCCTGTTGAGCGCAGCGGGTGCGCCGTGTGGTGGACGTGGAGGGGCGCCGGCGACGACGCCCCCGCGATGCGGGCCTAGGCGGCGTCGGCGCACTCGTCCTGGGTCTTGGCGCCGGTGATGTAGGCGACGACGTCCTGGCCGTCCGTCTCCTCCTTGAGGAGGTTGGCGCAGATCCGGCCGCGGCGGAACACGACGATCCGGTCACAGAGTTCCATCACTTGCCGCATGTTGTGGCTGATCAGGATCAGGGGCTCGCCCTGCTCCTTCAGCGTGCGAATGATGTTCTCGACCTGCGCGGTCTCCTGCACGCCGAGTGCCGCCGTCGGCTCGTCCATGATGGTGAGCTTGGAGTGGAACGTGGCGGTGCGGGCGATCGCCACGCACTGCCGCTGGCCGCCCGACATGTACTGGATGGTGTTCGACAGGTTGGGGATCTTGACGCCGGTCTTCTCCAGCCCCGCCATCGTGGCCTGCTTCATGCCCTTGTAGTCGAGGATCGAGAAGGGGCCGAGCTTGAAGAGCACCTTCTCGCGCCCGAGGAACAGGTTATCCGGTACGTCGAGGTGGTCGGCCAGCGCGAGGGTCTGGAACACCGTCTCGATCCCCGCCTCGCGGGCCTCGAGCGGGCCGTCGAACTCGACGTACTGGCCGTCGAACCAGACCTTGCCCGAGGTCCGCTGCTCGACCGCGGTGATCTGGCGGACGAAGGTCGACTTGCCGGCCCCGTTGTCGCCCATGATCGCCACGTGCTCGCCGCGGCGGACCTCGAAGTTCGCGTCCTGCAGCGCGTGGACCCCGCCGTAGTGCTTGGTCAGTCCCTCGGTCCGAAGCACCACTTCGCCCGCGGCGGTGGCGGAGTGCGGAGCACTCTCGCCGGAGATGTTGGTCTGGACGTCGCTTGCCATGATATCCTCCCTCAGGCCTTGGCTGCGGCGCGGCGCTGCCGCCATTGATCGAGCACCACGGCGCCGACGATGATCGCGCCCTTGACCATCTCCTGGTAGTAGGCGTCGAGGCGCAGGAACGTGAAACCGGAGATGATGACGCCGAAGATCAGCGCGCCGAGCACGGTGCCGGGGATCGAGCCGCGTCCGCCCTGCAGCGAGATGCCGCCGATCACCGCCATCGCGATGGCGTCGAGCTCGTACATCATGCCCATCCCTGCCTGTGCGGTCAGGTTCTTGGAGCTGAGGACGAGGGCCGCGACACCGGCCAGCAGGCCCGCGATGGAGTAGACCATCACCTTGTGGCGGGCGACCTTGATGCCCGACATCCGCGCCGCAGCCTCGTTCGAGCCGATGGCGTAAGTGTGCTTGCCGTAGACGGTGTAGCGCAGGATCAGGTGGAAGAGGATCGCCAGGAAGATGAAGATGAAGACCGGCATCATGCCCGAGCCGATCGAGGCGTAGCTCTCGGTCGGGAACGAGACCGGCTGACCCGCGGTCCACCACTTCGCCACGCCGCGCGCAGACACCATCATGCCCAGCGTCGCGATGAACGGCGGTATGCCGGTGTAGGCGATCAGCAGCCCGTTTATCGCCCCCGCGAAGAGGCCGCACGCGAGGGCCACGACGCATGGAATGATCACCGGCAGGTCGACCCATCCGCTGCCGAAGACGGCGCGCGTGTTCTCCATTCCGTTGATCTCGCCGACCTGGGCGAAACTCATCGCGATCATCGCGGTGGCCGCGACGACGGAGCCCGAGGACAGGTCGATGCCCCCGGTGATGATCACCTGCGTCACGCCGAGCGCGATGATGCCGATGATCGAGACCTGCAGGATGATGATCTGCAGACGGGCCGTGTTGAAGAGACCTTCGACGTTCTCGCGCGTGTTGAAGAGAAAGCTGTCGTTCATCAGGAGGCGGCCCAGCACCTCGAAGACGACGACGATGAGAACGAGGGCGATGGCCACCCCCGCCTCGGGCGGCAGGTTGCGCTTCGACGTATCGAACGTCAGCCCGCCGACCCCGTGAGATGCCTCGGCCATCCTGGTTCCTCCCTTGAGGTGCGGCACCGCCGCCGCGCTGCTATGAGGCGGCGCCGACCTGGCGCCGCCTCGGGTCTGCCGGATCGGGGAATCAGTTCTCGCTCGTGAACTCCGACATATTCTCCGGCGTCACCAACTGGAACGGGACGTAGACCTTCTGCTCGACATCCTCTCCTCGCGCGAGCGCGAGCGCGGCATCGACCGCGCCGATGCCCTGCCCCGCCGCGTCCTGGAAGACGGTGACGTCGAGCTCGCCCCCCGCCATCGCGAGGAGCGCGTCACGGGTGGCGTCGATGCCGCCCACGACGACGTCGTCCATCGAGATCCCGGAGGCCTTCATGGCCTGGATCGCGCCGATCGCCATCTCGTCGTTGTTCGAGATCACCGCGTCGAACGGCTGGCCAGTCGACAGCCAGTTGGTCATCAGGTCCTGCGCTTCGTCGCGCGACCAGTTGGCGGTCTGGCGGTCGATGACGTTGAGCTCGACGGCGCACTGGCCGCTCTCCATCACGTCGTCAATGTCCTGCGTGCGCATTTGCGCCGCCTGGTTCGAAAGCTGGCCCATCAGGATGTAGACGTCGGCCGGATCCTTGCCGGCGGCGGCGAGGATGTCGCAGATCTCGATCGTCTCGAGGGTGCCCGAACTCGCGCTCGTCGGAGGCGACGAAGGCCTGGTTGTCGGGCAGCGCGTCGACGTTGATCGGCTCGCGATTGACGTAGACCAGCGGCACGCCCGCGCTCGCGGCGGCGTCCGACATCGCCTGCGTGGCCGAGGTGTCGACCGGGTTGACGACGATCGCGTCGACTCCGCTCGCGACGAAGTTGTTGATCTGGTCGAGCTGGCGCGCGACGTCGTCCTGCGCGTCCTCGACCTGGATGTCGACGCCATCAAGCGAGTCGGCATATTCGACCATGCCGTTCCTGAGCACGGTCAGGAAGTTGTCGTCGAAAAGCGCCATCGATACGCCGATCGTCTCTGCCATCGCCGTCGTCGACAGAAGCGACAGCAGCCCCCCTGCAATTATCGTTCTCTTCATGTGTTTCCTCCTCCGTCGGTGTCCGGCTCACCGTCACTCTTGCCGGATCGCGTCGATGGCGACGCGGATTCAGGCGGCCGCCGCGGCGACCGATGACTGAATGTGCTCCATTGTCTGCCTCAGCGCCCGCGCTGGATCGTCCAGGCGATGCACCTCCGGCGAGAATGCCTCGATCGAAATCGGCCCCTGGTACCCTCCGCGCCGGAGCGCGATGATCTGCTCGACGTTGCCGAGGCGGTCGCGGTCGTCGACCAGAATGCGGTGCGCATCGGCGATCTCCTCCAGCGCCAGGTCGCTGTCGACGATGCCCGAGACGTGGACGATGCCGGTGCGCTCGGGAAAGAACGGTCCGCCGCCGGCGAGGTAGTGGTGAAATGTGTCATGCACGAGCTTGAAGACGTCCCCGCCGCCGACATCGTCGATGAGGGCGAGCGCTTCGGCCTTGTCCCCGAGCGACGTCGTGAGCGGAAAGCCCAGCGGCTCGACCAGAGCGACCATGCCAGCCTGCTCGAGCATCGGCTTGACCTCGGCGAGCGCGGCACGGGCATTCTGCTGCCGTTCGCCATCGGCCATGCCCTTCCCGTCGTTGCGCGGGATCAGACTGATGGTCTCCGCGCCGCAGGCACGGCCGTTCTCGATCAGGGAAAGGACTTCGACGCGAACCGCGTTCGACCATGAATTGAAGGGGTAGACCTGGGACAGCCCCACGATCCGGAGCCCGCGCTCCTTCGCCGCGCCACGAACCGCGGCGGGATCTTCGCCGTCGAAGAGCGGCCGGTCGAGATCGTTCCTGAGCTCGACCCCCATGCAGCCAAGCGACTTCGCGAGGTCGAAGAGCTGCCGGTAGCCCAGCCCCGGCACAGTCATGTGGTTGAGCGCAAAGGGCAACATGGTTCCGGATCCTCCTCCCTGTCTCGTCACTCGGGACCATCGCGGTCTCCACGAAGGCCGGCACCTACCCGTAATGGAATAGATATTCTATTCTATAGAGCCGCGCAAGAAAAATCTTAACGAGCCCTTTCCGCACCGACCGCGACCGCCAGCGCGGTCGCAAGCGTCAGGGTCGCGGAAAGGGCCCTGAACGCGCCGACATCGACTTCGCGGATCCAGAGTGTCTCGCCGGGGATGCCCACGATGGGGCTGTCTGTGCCGTCGGTTATCCCGACGACGGGAACGCCCTTGTCCGCGGAGTGCCGCGCGCGCGACACCGCCTCGGCGGAATACGGCGCCACGGTGATGACGATTGCAACGTCTCCGGTGCGGATAGAACTCTCCGAATCGAGTCCGCCGGGGGCGCCGTGCAGGACGGCCGGAATCCGCATCTTCTCGAAGACGTAGAAGAGGTAGCTCGCCACGGGAAATGATCGTCGGAGGCCGACGAGATGGATCGTCTCCGCCTCCCGCAGCAACGAGACGGATCGCTCCAGCGCCGCGAAATCGATGGTTTCCGCCAGCAAGTTCAGGGATTTGTGCCCTGCCCCGATGAAATCGAGGAGCAATTGCGGGACTTGCCCGTCACGGTCGCGCAAGCGCTCGAGCCGCGTGGCGTAGTCGGGCCAGCGCTCGGCATAGTCGTTCCGGAAGAGCCGCTGCATCTCCGAGAACCCGGAGAACCCGATCACCTGGCAGAAGCGCATCAGCGCCGAAGGTTGGACCCCGGCGCCGCTTGCGAGCTCGGCCACCGTGGATACCGCGATCTTTTCGGGGTGCCCAAGCAGAAAGTCGGCGCATTGCCTGAGACGCTTGGGCAGATTCGGCAGGACGGCCAGGGTCCGCTCGCGAACCTCGTCTGCCGAGGTCGGTGGCTGCGCCGGACGTTCAGTCTCGAGCATGTACCCTCCCTGTCGGCGCGACCTGAGACTGCCACCGTAGAACAAAAATGCCAATAATGAACTACGTCGATCAGCCGCCAGTATGGAACATACGCTCCAGATCGGGAGATGGCGACTTGCGGCTCACATGGTCTCAGGGTAGCCCGACGGGTTCTGCAGCCCGGCTTGGGCGGTGCCCGCGCGCGGTCAGGCCCTCTTGCCTGCGTCGAGGCGAGCCGCGACTACCTATGGAGCGTCGGAGTTCCGAGGGAGGACCAACAATGATCTACGGGGGCAAGAGGGTTGAGGCGCCGATTCGCTGGGCGATGGTCGGCGGCGGGCGTGGCAGCCAGATCGGCTACATCCATCGCTGCGCGGCGCTGCGCGACCGGAACTTCGACCTTGTCGCCGGCGCCTTCGACCTCGACCCGGTGCGCGGGCGGCAATTCGGCGTCGAGCTCGGCGTCGTGCCGGAGCGGTGCTACGAGACCTATTCCGCGATGTTCGACGCCGAGGCGGAGCGGACGGATGGTATCCAGGCGGTCTCGGTCGCGACGCCGAACAACACGCACTACGAGATCACCGGGGCGGCGCTGGAACACGACCTCCATGTCGTCTGCGAGAAGCCGCTGACCTTCACCGTCGAGCAGGCCGAGGAGCTCCAGGCGCTGGCCCGCGCGCGGAAGCGCGTCGTCGGGGTAACGTACGGGTATTCCGGGTACCAGATGATCGAGCAGGCGCGCGAGATGGTGGCGGCGGGGGAGCTGGGCGAGGTCCGCCTCGTCAATCTCCAGTTCGCTCACGGCTTCCACTCGGCGCCAGTCGAGGAGCAGAGCCCGGCGGTGAAATGGCGCGTCGATCCCAGGTTCGCGGGCCCGAGCTACGTTCTCGGCGATCTCGCCACGCATCCGCTGTTCATCTCCGAGCTGATCTGCCCTGACCTCAGGATCAGCCGGCTGATGTGCGCCCGGCAGAGCTTCGTGAAGAGCCGCGCGCCGCTGGAGGACAACGCGGTCGTGCTGATGGAGTACGACACCGGAGCTTTCGGCCAGCTCTGGGCCAGTGCCGTGAACGCCGGGGCCACGCACTCGCAGAAGGTGCGGATCGTGGGCGAGAGGGCCAGCGTCGAGTGGTGGGACGAGCACCCCAACCAGCTGCGCTACGAGGTGCAGGACGAGCCCGTCCGCATCCTCGAGCGCAACATGGTCTATCTTCATCCTGCGGCGCTGGCCGAGGACCGGATCGGCGCCGGCCATCCCGAAGGTCTGTTCGATGCCTGGGCGAACCTCTACGACCGCTTCGCCGTCGCCATGGAGGCGACGGACAAGGGCCGGGCCGAAGCGCTGTCAGGGATCCACTATCCCGGCATCGAGGCCGGCGTCGCGGGCGTTCGCTGGGTCGCGAACTGCGTTCGCTCCGCCGACCAGGGCGGCGTCTGGGTTGATTACGCGTGATGTCGGTTCGACGGCGGCGGTGGCAGGTCTGCCTATGGCGACCGGGATGCGAGACGCGCTCAAAAGTCGGCGATGTCGACCCAACCTCGTTGTCTTGACGACGCCGACGCGGCGGCGACGAGCCGGTTCACCTCCATCCCGTCGCGGAAGGTCGGCCAGACATTCTCACCCGTCGCGATGGCGGCAAGGAAGTCCTTGGCCTCGATGATGATCTGGTCCTGATAGCCGGTGCCGTGGCCGGGCCCCTGACAGAACGGCAGGTAGTCGGGATGCGACGGGCCGGTCAGGATCTTGCGGAATCCGCGCTCCGCCTCGTCGCCTTCCATGCGGTAGAGCCAGAGGGCGTTCTGGTCCTCCTGGTCGAAGCGGATGGCGCCCCGCGTTCCCGTCACCTCGTAGGCGTAGCCCATCTTTCGCCCCGTCGCGACGCGGCTGAAGAAGATGTGGCCCATCGCCCCGTTCTCGAAACGGCACATCAGCTGAGCCTGGTCGTCGTTCAGCACCGCCTCCGCACCGTTCGGCCCCGACCGGGTGGCGTGAACCGTCTCCACCTCGGCCACGAGCGCGGAGATCGGGCCGACTAGGGCGAGGGTCGCGTTCAGCATGTGCGGGGCGAGATCGCCGAGCGCACCGGCGGACGGGTCGGTGGTGCGCCATGTCGCCGGCGCCGCGGGATCGGCGTAGAAGTCCTCGGTATGCTCGCCCCGGAACCAGGTGACGGCGCCGATCTCTCCCGCCGCGATCAGCTGCCGCGCGAACTGGCTGGCGGGCGTGCGGATGTAGTTGAAGCCGACCATGTTGATCTGGCCGCTCGCCTCCGCCGCCGCGACCATCGCGCGGCTGTCCTTCAGCGACGCGCCGAGCGGCTTCTCGCAGAGGACGGGCTTGCCCTGCGCGAAGGCGGCCTCGGCGATCTGCCGGTGCGCCGATTGCGGCGCCGCGATTACGACGGCCTCGACCTGCGGGTCGCCCACGAGGACGCGCCAGTCGCCGGTCGCGCGCCGAAACCCGAAGGCGGCGCGATAGCGTTCGGCGCTTTCGTCGGACGTCGCCGCGACCATCTCGAGGCGCGGTCGCAGCGCGGTGTCGAACACGGCACCGACGGCCGACATGGCGACGGCATGGGCCTTGCCCATGTAGCCGCCACCTACGATCCCGATGCCGATCTCGGCCATGCCCCCCCGCCTCGACCTTGCAATAAGGTGGACAGTTTCTAAGCTGCGATCAGCGCGTCAGCAAGGGAGGCTCGGCGCCGCGGCGAGCGGGGGAAACATGGCACGGCGTCCTGCAACGATCCGCCTGACGACTGCGCAGGCGATCGTGCGCTACCTCTCGGCACAGTTCATCGAGATCGACGGCAGAGAAACGCGGATCTGCGGCGGCGGCTTCGGCATATTCGGTCACGGCAACGCCCCGTGCCTCGGCGAGGCGCTGTATTCCGTCCGGGACACGCTGCCGCTCTATCGCGGCCAGAACGAGCAGGGCATGGGGTTCGCTGCGGCGGCCTATGCCAAGTACCACCTGCGCCGCCGCTTCATGTTCTGTACCGCCTCGGCAGGACCCGGCACCGCGAACCTGCTGACCGCCGCGGCGCTGGCGCATGCCAACCGACTGCCGATGCTGATGCTGTGCGGGGACGGCTTCGTGACGCGGCGGCCGGATCCGATCTTGCAGCAGCTCGAGCATTTCGGCGACCCGACGCTGGGCCTTAACGACGCCTTCAGGTCGGTCTCCCGCTACTGGGACCGGATCGTGCATCCGTTGCAGATCGTCACCTCGCTGCCTGCGGCGCTGGCCACGCTGCTGGACCCCGCCGATTGCGGGCCAGCGTTCCTCGCGTCTGCCGCAGGACGTGCAGGGATGGGCGGCCGACTACTCCGAGGGCTTCTTCGCCAAGCGCGTCCACCGCATCCGCCGCCCGGCTCCGGACGCCGATGAGGTCGCGGATGCCGCCGCAGCGCTCCGCGACGCGGAGAGGCCGATGATCATCGCTGGCGGCGGAGTGCAGTATTCCGGGGCGCTGGCCGAGCTGACCGACTTTGCCGAGACGCACCGGATGCCGGTGGTCGAAACCATCGCCGGCCGCGCCAACCTGCTGGCCAGCCACCCGCTGAACATCGGTCCCATCGGGATCACCGGTTCGGACAGCGCCAACGCGATCGCCGGGCGGGCGGACGTGATCCTCTGCGTCGGGACGCGGCTGCAGGACTTCACCACAGGATCCTGGACCGCCTTCGCCCATGGCTCGAGGCTCATCTCGCTGAATGTCGGGCGGCACGACGCGGGCAAGCACATGTCCCTGCCCGTGGTGGGCGACGCGAGGCTCGGGCTGACGGCGCTGTCCGCTGCATTGGCCGGCTACCGCGCGCCCGAGGAGTGGGCCGCCGAAGCGCAGGCGGAGCGCGCGGCATGGGACGAATACGTGGCGAGCAACGTGGCGCCTGGCAATCGGCCGGCATCCTACGCGCAGGCGATCGGCGTCGTGAACGAGCTCTGCCATCCGCGCGACCGCATCGTCGCGGCGGCGGGGGGCCTGCCGGCGCGAGCTGACCGCGAACTGGAGGACCCTCGACACCGGAACCGTCGACATCGAGTTCGGCTTCTCGTGCATGGGCTACGAGATCGCGGGGGGCTGGGGCGCGCGGATCGCGCAGGCGGAACGGGAGCCCGAGCGCGACACGATCGTCTTCGTCGGCGATGGGTCGTACCTGCTGATGAACTCCGACATCTATTCGGCCGCGCTGACCGGCAAGAAGCTGATCGTGCTGGTCCTCGACAACGGCGGCTTCGCGGTCATCAACAAGCTTCAGAAGAATACCGGCAACGAGAGCTTCAACACCCTGATCGACCGGAGCCCGACGGTGAACGAGCCGTTCCTCGTCGACTTCCGCGCCCATGCGGAGGCGATGGGCGCCGTCGCCGAGCACGTCGCCAACCCGCGCGAACTGCGCGAGGCCTTCCTGCGCGCCAAGGCCAGCGACCGCACCCACGTCATCGTCATGCAGGTCGACGCGCACGAGGGCTGGACCGAGAAGGGCCACGCCTGGTGGGAGATCGGAACGCCCGAGGTCACCGACAGCGAGAAGGTGCGCGCGGCGCATGAGGAATGGGAAGCCGGGCGCGCGGACCAGGGGTTCGGCGTCTGATGCCCGGCCCGTTCCGCCTGCGGGGCCGGAGCTTCCTGGTGATCGGGCGGGCCGGTATGGATTTCTACGCCGATCCGCCCGGAACCCGCACCGAGGAGGCGGAGCGTTTCACCGCCTGCATCGGCGGCTCCTCGGCGAACATCGCGGTCGCCCTGGTGAAGCAGGATTGCGAGGCGGCCCTGCTGACCCGCGTCTCGGACGACGCTGTCGGTCGTTTCTGTCTGAAGCGAACTCGACAGGTACGGCGTCGACCGGACCCAAGTGACACTGGCTGATGGCGAGGCCCGCACGTCGCTCAGCGTGGTGGAGACGCGGCTGGAGAACTGCCAGTCGGTCATCTACCGCAACGGCGCGGCCGATTTCGAGATGACGGCGGAGGACGTGGCCGCGGCCGACTACGGTGGGTTCGCGGCGATGATCGTGACCGGCACCGCGTTCGCGGCCGAGCCCTCCCGCGCGGCCGCGTTCCGGGCGGTTGACCGAGCACGCGCTGCCGGGCTGCCGCTGATCCTAGACGTCGACTACCGCCCCTACAGCTGGCGCTCCGACGCCGAAGCGTCCGAGATCTACGGCCGCGCCGCCGCCTCCTGCGACATCATCATCGGCAACGACGACGAGTTCGGCGTTATGGCGGGGAATCCCGGACGCGGGCTCGACCGGGCCCGGGACCTGATCGGGGCAGGCGCCGGCATCGTCGTCTACAAGATGGGCGAAAGGGGTGCTGTCACCCTCACCCCCGACCGCGAGATCCGCACGGGTATCTATCGCACCGACGCCCTGAAGCCGACCGGCGCGGGCGACGCCTTCATGGGCGGCTTCGTCGCCGCGCTGTCCGAGGAGCGCGACGTGGAGGAGGCGGTGCTGCGCGGCTCGGCATCGGCCGCGATCGTGGTGTCGCGCGTCGGGTGCGCCCCGGCGATGCCGACCACGGCGGAGCTTGATACCTTCCTGTCGGAACATCCCGGGCCGAGCGACGCCTGAAAGGACCAGAGCCATGCACATCGCCCCCTACGACAACCGCAACGAGCCCATCGTCGACGTCGACGACCCGACCGTCCCGCTGACCTACTTCAACATCGTCAAGCTGAGCCGCGGCGACAGCTTCGACTACCGCGTGGACGGTTACGAGACCTGCGTCGTTCCCGCGACCGGCACGGTCCGCGTCGAGGTCGGAGACCAGGGCTTCGACGACATCGGCCAGCGCCGCGCGGACGTCTGGAACGGCGAGCCCGAGGGCGTCTACGTCCCGACCGGCGCCCCGGCCCGGATCACCTGCGAAAGCGAATCCGCCGAGGTCTTCGTCGCCGGCGCGAAGTTCGACGAGGCGCTGGAGCCGTTCGCCGTCCGCGCCGACGAGCTCGACGTCGTGCAGTACGGCTCGGACGACACCAAGACGCATCGCAAGATCAAGCACATCCTCGGCGCCAACCAGCATGGCCGCGTCGGCCGTCTGCTGGTCAGCGAGCTCTACACCGTCGGCGCAGGGGGCTGGTCCGGCTTTCCGTCGCACAAGCACGACACCGACCGGCTGCCGGACGAGACGCGGCACGACGAGACCTACAACTTCCGCTTCCGCCCGAACTACGGGTCAGGGCTGCAGATGCTGCAGCGCGTCGACAACGAGCCCGGCGATGCCTACCACATCGTCGACGGTTCGACGGTGCTGATCGACAAGGGCTACCACCCCTGCGCGGTGCTGCCGGGCTACGAGATGTACTACTTCACCATCCTCGGCGGGCTCAGCCAGCGCAGCCTCAAGCAGTACTTCCAGCCGACCCACGCCGAGCAGCTGAAGACCATTCCCGGCATCATGGACATGGTTGCGAAGTTCAAGTGACGCTCGCGACGCTGGCGGATGTCCTGCAGCCGGCGCTGCGCGACGGCTATGCCGTGGCGGGTCTCGTCTGCCTTGGCTGGGAGGACATGCGCGCCTACGTCCGGGCGGCGGAGGCCGAGGATTCGCCCGTCATCCTGCAGGCCGGGCCGAGCTGCCGGGCACACACGCCGCTTCCCGTGCTCGGGGCGATGATGCGCTACCTTGCCGAAGCGTCCTGCATGAAGGTCGTCGTGCATCTGGACCACGGCTATTCGATGGAGGAATGCCGTGCCGCGATCGAGGCCGGCTTCACCTCCGTCATGTTCGACGGGTCGAAGTTGCCGTTCGACGAAAACGTCGATGCCACCGCGGCCATCGCGGAGGTCGCGCACGCCGCTGGAGTCTCCTGCGAGGGCGAGATCGGTGTCGTCGGGTATCAGGACGGCATAGCGTCGGCCGGAACGAACCCCCGCGACGCCGCACGGTTCGCATCGGCGACCGACGTCGATGCCATCGCGGTCTCGGTCGGCAACGTCCATCTCCAGTCAACCGGCAGGGGCGGGCTCGACGAAGCGCGGATCCACGCGATCGAGGCGGTGACGGACGTGCCGCTGGTCATCCACGGCGGCTCCGGCGTGCCGGTCGCGCAGCGCACCGCGCTCGCCGCCGGCTCCGCCATCTGCAAGTTCAACATCGGAACCGAGCTCCGCATGGCGTTCGGGGTGGCCCTGCGCGAGGTCGTGAACGGAGACGCTTCGGTCTTCGATCGCCTCGCGATCCTCGCGGCGACCGAGGACCCGGTGATGGAAGCCGCCCGCCGCGTGATCTGCAACCTCCGTCCGGCCAGCTGAGGATGAGGCCGCAGCCCACGAGCGACCGCAACCGACTGCCGATCCAGCCAACATCCTTCGCCTCTCCGATCCGCGACGGCGCATGCCAGCATTCGGGTGAGAGCGCGCGGAAGAACCGGCACGCCGGTGCCACTGCGGCGAACCAGCTTTCGGACCGTGTGCAACTCAAGCGCAGCGCCCGGCTCGGCGTGGCGCGGTTTCGTCCGCTTCCTTGACGCCAGCCATCTCGAGTCAGACATCACCTCGTCGACCGCACGATCCGCTTAATCGCGATTGACCACCTCGGCGCATTCTCCACAATTTCTAAGAACGCAGCGGCGAACACTGTGCCGTCAACGTCTTGCTGTTCCTGAACCAGAACGTCTTCCCATGAGGTACCGTCGGGTGGCGCGTCGCCACCACCTCCGGAGGCGCATCGACGAGTTCATGCCGTGGACCAACCGCCAAGCAGCGACCTGTGCTCGGGACAACAACTGACCCTTCTCGCCGGGGAGGATCGGTAAAGCTCTAGCTGATGTCCAGTTTTCCGCCCGTTCCTCGCCACAATCTCGCCACGCTCACATGCACCTTGCACGAGAGTTTTTCGGAAGCCTCCATGGAGCGATCCTATGACTTCTCGATGGCAATGCTTGATTGTCCGCCTCGCTGTCTGCCTCTTCGTCATGAGCCTGTATCCGACGGTGGCAGCGGCCGCAGAAAGGGTCTTCGTCCCGGTCCGCGGCCAGGTCGCGCCGCCGTCCGGGGCCGTCCGCATGTGCGGCTCATACGGCTGGGCGTGCGCCACGGGCGGCGCCTCTCTGTCTCAGGCGCAGGTCGACCTCGCCGAACGCGTCTCGCGCGAAGTCAATCATCGCGTCCGCGAGATCAGCGACCAGGCCCAGTACGGTCGGGCGGAGAAGTGGGCTCTCCCAACCACCCGGGGGGGGGACTGCGAGGACTTCGCGCTGCTCAAGAAGCGGGAGTTGATAGCGCGCGGCATTCCTGCGAACCGGCTGCTCATCGCGTCTGTCTTCGACAGACGGCGCAACGCCCATGCCGTTCTGGTATTGAGGACCGATCGAGGCGACCTCATCCTCGACAACCTGACTGACCGTGTCGTGGGCTGGCGCGAGACCGGCTACACCTTCCTGCGGATGCAGGATCCATCGGATCCGCGGCGATGGGTTTCGGTGTTGGCCGGGGGCTTCATGTCGGGCTGAACGCGCAGCGGCGGGCGCCCCCGAGGACACCCGCCGTACCTGTCAGCCTTCGTCGTTGTTGGCACCGTTGCCCCGACCGGGGCTTGTGCCTTCGCTACCGTTGCCGTTGCCGTTGTTGCCCTTGCTGGCGCCGTTGCCTTTACCGCCGGTCTTGCCATTGCCATTGCCGTTACCGCCGGTGCTGCCGCTGCCGCTGCTGCCGCTGTCGCCGGTGCTGCCGCTGCCGCCGGTGCTGCCGCTGCCGCCGCTGCTGCCGCTGCTGCCGCTGCTGCCGCTGTCGCCGCTGCCGCCGGTGCTGCCGCTGTCGCCGGTGCTGCCGCTGCCGCCGGTGCTGCCGCTGTCGCCGCTGCCGCCGGTGCTGCCGCTGTCGCCGGTGCTGCCGCTGCCGCCGCTGCTGCCGCTGCCGCCGCTGCTGCCGCTGCCGCCGCTGCTGCCGCTGCCGCCGCTGCCGCCGCTGCTGCCGCTGTCGCCGCTGCCGCCGGTGCTGCCGCTGCCGCCGCTGTCGCCGCTGTCGCCGGTGCTGCCGGCGTCGCCACCAGACCTACCACCGCCAGTAGTGCCACCGCCCGTCTCGCCGCCGCCGCTCTCATTCGAGGTGGAGCCTGCACCTTCGCGTGACGGCCGGGACTGCGAGCTGCCTGCAGCAGCTGCCGCGCCGGCGCCTTGGCTGGACGTGTCGGCAGGCGAAGCCGTGCGTGACGAGGGCGACGTCTCCGGCTGGCTCGTCGTGGCGAGAGCGGTCGCGGGCCCACCCGACACGGCAGCCCCGCCACCCTGCACCTGTGCAGGTTCGAGCGCGCTTCCCGCTGCTTCGAAGAATGAAGCGAAGCCCGAGCCCTGATCGTCATCGCCGGCGCCCCCCGACGCGTTGCCCGCCGAGCCGCCCGAGATCGAACTCGGTCGGAATGTCGGAGAGCGCAAGTGCGGCCTCCGGGCACGACCGACCGAGGTAGCGTAGCGCTGCTTCGTACGTGCCAAGCCGGCGCAAATCCTCCGCGACTTCGGCAGTGATCGCGCCGGGCTCGCAAAGCTCTTCCCACTGCGGTGAAGATTGGGTGGCACAGCCGGAAAGCGCCGCGGCACCGGAGAGTGAAGCTGCGACAAGAGCAGCACGAAGTCGGTAGTTCATCTCAATAGCCTCCTGACGCCTGCAGCATGCTAGGTGTCCGACATCGGCCTTTGAGCGATCGTGGTTAACACTTCGCTACCGTCGACCATCAGACGGCAAAAAATTGGTCATGCTGCGAGCTTCGCGGCGAGGCAGAGCGCCAGGATCCGGGCGGAATCCTGTGGCCTGCCAGCAGCCAGCGAGCCGTTGCGGGCAGAGCCGTGCATGACGCAGCCCCGGCGCGCTGAGACCGTACCGAAGGTGTCCAGCCGGAGACTGCAAGACCTCAGAACCGAGCTATGGCCAGACTTGGGTGATGCGGCCTGATCGGCGGCGCGGTTTTCGGCATCGCTGAGCGCGATGCCGTCGGTGAACTTGATGTCATCGACGACCCTTGGCAACTGGTTGGCGCCGTTCAGCCGGTGCCATTTCTTCGAGGCGGCGCGGCGCGTGTAAAGACCATCAGCTTCGCCATCTTCTGCGAGAGTGCGCCTTTGCCAGATGTCGCGCAGGTCGGACTTCACCGTCGGCGCCACGGAGTTCGGAAACTTGTTCAGCACGTTCGAGCCATTGTGCATCAGGGTCTGTTGAAGAACGCTACTATCCGATCGGAGAAGCGCCCGGTCAGGCGAGGACGGTGTCGGGTCCTGCCGGCTCGAATGACCGTCTCGCGACAGCGGCATCCAGCGAGTTTCGAACCGCCAGCAGGCATTGTAGCAGCAGTCAGGCGATTACCGCTGCGAGCCGCTTGAGGTTGATCGCAGTGGGGGTGAGGAATGTCTGGATGCGCATGTTCTGCAGGCCTCGCCGGATGGGCGCGCGAGGCCGTGCCAGGTCTTCGCCTCGCCGTGATGGCCCTCCGAGCGCCAGCGGTGGCGGCGGTAGAGCCGATCGTGTTGCTTGCAGCTCGGCCCGAGACGGCGATTCCTGCCACTGGTCGCCATGCTCGCGTCGGGATCGGTGAGGCAAACCTTCTTGAACCTGCCGGTCGTCTTGGAGAGGCGTCGCCCCTCCGGACATCCGGCTCTGCGTCGCCGTTGGCGTCGGCGACCGCCTCGACATGCCGGACCGCCAGGCTCTCCCAGGCGCCATCGGCGCGGATCAGCATGCGCCATCGTGCTTGAACCGACGGCGCCACGATGGCTCATCATCCACATGAACAATCTCGCCCTTGGCGATCCGAGCAGCGCCGCAGGCCCGCACGGTCCGCTCGGTCCGCTCGGTCCGCTCGGTCCGCTCGAAGATGCGCCGGAACCGCTCGGCGCCCCAGCGCTGCGGTATCCGCGTCAGCGAAAAATGATCCGGCAGCCGGTCCCGCAGGCCGAAGCCGGCGAACCAGCGGATGGCAAGGTTGACGCGCGCCTCGCGCATCGGGCGGCGGTCGTGGACGACGCCCGGCGGGAAACCAGCGAGCATGAGGCGCACCGCCGCTTCGGGTTCGACCGCCGGCCGGCCGGCGCCGGCGGCGTAGACCTCCGCCACCTCGCCATGAAGCCATGAAGCCATGAAGCCATGAAGAATCGAGAACGCGATCAACACGCGCCAGGACGTGCTGGTCGGGAACAAGATCGCGCAGCGAACCGCAGACGAAGAACTCCAGCTGTCCCCGATCTCGACGATCCAGCACCGTCGAGCCTCCGACGATCGCAAACTGCCGGTATCGAATCAGCGGCTTGGACGCTTTTTCAGCAGACCCGCCGGGGTCGCTGCATGCGGAATGCGCTCGCCCATGCCCCGGCCAAGCAGCGCACGGCGCTCGCGGCGATCTGGGGCGCGACGGTGAGGCCGCGGGCCTTGAGGTCAACCAGCAGCTCGCGCCAGCTCTGCGCGCTCTCTCGTCTACCGACGTGGAAGCCCGACGCGTTCCTTCTTTCCTTCCGGCGTGGCGCCGATCAGAACGAGGATGCACTCCGCCTCAGGCTCCATTCGTGCCCGGAGGTAGACTCCGTCGGCCCAGATGCAGACGTGCCGGCAAGCGGAGAGGTCGCGGTGCTGCCAGCGCTGGTACTCCCGCTCCCTGGCGACAGGTTCGGCGCGTCCTGCTCGACCAGCGCCGAGAGTGCCTCATGGAAGTCGCCGGTCGAGATGCCGCGCAGATAGAGCACCGGCAGCAGGGCATCGAGGCTCCGAGAGCGGCGCACCCATCTCGGCATGTCTGTGACGTGAACCGGACCTTCTCGCCCCTTCCCACGTCCGCAGCGCGGTCCCGGACCTTCGGACACCTGATCTCGAGGCCGCCAATCCCGGTCTGGATCTCGCGCTCCGGGCCGTATCCGTGCCGATGCGCGTCGGCCGTCCGGCAGCCGCTCCTCCGCGAACTGGCCGAGGACGACCTCGATCTCGGCTTCCATAGCAGTCGCGAGCATTCCCGCACCTTCCCGCGCGATCTCCGTCAGCGGGTCCTCGAACTGGAACATGCTGGGTATCGTCCTTCATGGCGTATCGCTCCTTCTGGAGGTCCTGGCAGGCTTCGACACCCACCACGATACGCCGCCATCTCAGATCGCTTCACCCAAGCCATAGCTCCTCAGAATCCGCTTGCGGCGTGTTGGTACTACAACGTCCCCACTGCGCCCTGATCCTGGCGAGGCATCAGGAGCCTCGCCGACCCTACGAAAGCATCAGTCGTCGAAACCGGTTCGCCGCGGCGCAGTTGTGCCTCCAGAAAGCAAACGGGTGCGATTATCGTCGAGACGCTTACAGCCCAGATTCCGGAGGACCTGCAGAAACACATCATGCAACTGCTCGAACGCGCCTGCGAACTCGAGAGAAGCTTCGCGACCGCAGAGAGTACACCGGAGGGATGGTCGCCTCGCTCCTGACCGACGTGCAGGGGTGTTCTCATGCCTTCGAGCGCGGCTATGTCTCGTACACCGATAAGGCGAAGATCGACATGCTCGGAGTTCCGGCAGACCTGCTCGCCGAATACGGCGCCGTCTCGATGCCCGTCGCGCTCGCGATGGCGGAGGGCGCGCTGGAGCGGTCCGGCGCCGACCTTGCCTTTTCCGTGACCGGCTTCGCAGGACCCGCCGGTGACGCCGAAGAAGGGCTCGTGCACTTTGGCTGCGCAAGCCGACGGCGGGAGACGTTGCATCGTGAGGCGCATTACGGCCCGATAGGCCGCAGCGGTGTCCGACTCGCCTGCCTGGGAGTCGCGATCGAGATGTTTGCGGAGGCCTTGGAATGACGGACAGGACGGGACCGGAGCACTTCCATGCTCTGCACCGGCACGGCTTCGTCCGCGTCGGCACCAGCACGCCGCGCGTCCGCACCGCCGATGTGGGCTTCAACCGCGACGCCGTCGTTGCCGAGGCGCGGCGTGCCGACGAAGCCTGCGTGGACCTGCTGGTCTACCCCGAGCTTTGCGTCTCGTCCTATGCGCTCGACGACCTGCACCTGCAGTCGGCGCTGCTGGATGCGGCGGAGGACGCGCTCGGAGACATCGTCGCCGCCAGCGCCGATCTGGCGCCGGTGCTGCTCGTCGGCGCGCCGCTGCGGCAGAGCGGCCGGCTCTACAACTGCGCCGTCGTGATATCGCGCGGCGAGATCCTCGGCGTCGTGCCGAAATCCTACCTGCCGAACTACCGCGAATACTACGAGAAGCGCTGGTTCGCCCATGGCCGCGGCGTCGTCGGCCGCGACGATCCGCGTCGCGGGGCGCGAGGCGCCGTTCGGCGTCGACCTGATCTTCGAGGCGCAGGATCTGCCCGGCTTCGTCTTCCACGTCGAGATCTGCGAGGATTACTGGGCGCCGATCCCGCCATCCTCCGCCGCCGCGCTGGCCGGCGCGACGATCCTGACCAACCTCTCCGCCTCGAACATCGTCATCGGCAAGTCCGACGAGCGGCACATGCTCTGCCGCGCGCAGTCGGCCCGCGCGCTCGCCGCCTACGCCTATTCGGCTGCGGGGCCGGGGGAAAGCACGACCGACCTCGCCTGGGACGGGCAGGGCGTGATCTACGAGCTCGGCGACCTGATGGCCGAATCGCCGCGCTTCTCGCTGGAGCCAGTGCTCTGCATGGCCGACATCGACACCCAGCGCATCCTCAACGAGCGGATGCGCACCGGCACCTTCGCCGACTCCGCCGAAGGCCAGACGCGGCCGATTCCGCCGCATCGGCTTCGAGCACCGTCCGCACTTTCGAGGATGTGGGCCTGATCCGGCCGATCCGCCGCTTTCCCTACGTGCCGAACCGCCGCTCCCACCTCGACCAGGACTGCTACGAGGCGTTCAACATCCAGGTGGAAGGCTTGCGCCGCCGGTTCGAGGCGACCTCGGGCGACCACATGGTGATCGGCGTCTCGGGCGGGCTCGACTCCACCCATGCGCTGATCGTGGCGGCCAAGGCCTGCGACCAGCTCGGCCTGCCGCGCACGACGATCCTCGGCTACACGATGCCGGGCTTCGCCACCGGCGAGGCGACCAAGAGCAATGCCTGGAAGCTGATGCGCGCGCTCGGCATCGAGGCGGCGGAGATCGACATCCGGCCCGCCGCCCGGCAGATGCTGGAGGACATGGACCACCCCTTCGCCGGCGGCGAGCCGGTCTACGACGTGACCTTCGAGAACGTGCAGGCGGGCCTGCGCACCGACTACCTCTTCCGGCTAGCGAACCAGCACCGCGGCTTCGTCATCGGCACCGGCGACCTTTCCGAGCTCGCGCTCGGCTGGTGCACCTACGGCGTCGGCGACCAGATGAGCCACTACGCGGTCAACTCCGGCGTTCCCAAGACGCTGATCCAGTACCTGATCCGCTGGGTGATCCAGACCGACCAGTTCGACCCCGCGACCGACGAGGTGCTGGAGGCGATCCTCGGCACCAAAATTTCCCCCGAACTGGTCCCGCAAGGCGAAGAGGAGGAGCTGCAGTCGACCGAGGACAAGATCGGTCCCTACGAGCTCCACGACTTCTTCCTTTTCCACACCATGCGCTACGGCCTGCCGCCGTCCAAGGTCGCGTTCCTCGCCTGGCACGCCTGGCGCGACGCGAGCGCGGGCCTCTGGCCGATCGACTTTCCCGAAACGGAGAGGCGCCAGTACGATCTTCAAGAGATCTGCAAGTTGGCTCGAGGTATTCCTCTGGCGGTTCTTCGCCTTCAGCCAGTTCAAGCGCTCGGCGCTGCCAAACGGCCCCAAGGTCTCTCCCGGCGGGGCACTCTCGCCGCGGGGCGACTGGCGCGCCCCCTCCGACGCCACGGCGGAACCCTGGCTCGCCGAACTGCGGCGGAGCCTTCCCGGATTGCAGGTTCGGTAGCAACAGCGAGATCTACGGCACGCGGCTGGGCTGGCACTGTAGCGAGCCAGGAATGGCAACCAGATCCGGCGATTGGCGCTCGTGCTTCATTCTCAGTTCGATCATCTGGGCCCCTGCGCAACGCTCGGAAAGCAAATATGCTCCGAGTCCGGGAGCGTTTGCGGCCTCTCAGTGCGCTCATCAGTCGACTGCACCATAGCGTAGGCCGTTGCCCCAGCAGCCCCGGCCGAGACCCGTTCTGGCGGCCACCTGTCAAGCGACGGACGACCGCGATGGTGGTTCCAACCTTCCCGGAGTGCGGCTAGGGTCCGACGAAACTGAAAATGGGAGGTATCCATGATATTCACTCGTGTAGTCGCAATCGCCGCGGCGCTTGCCGCGGGTCCGGCCTTGGCGCAGACGCAGCTGTCCGTCGCCACGGGCGGCACTGGCGGCGTCTACTACCCGATGGGCGGAGGCCTCGCCGAGGTCATCAACAAGCATGTCGAAGGCCTGAGCGCGACGGCCGAAGTGACGGGTGCGTCGGTCGAGAACATGGGCCTGATCGCCACCGGTGACGCCGACCTCGCCATCGCCCTCGCCGACACCGTACAGCAGGCCTACGCGGGCACCGGCCGCTTCGACGGGCAGCAGTTGCCGATGATCCGAGCGATCGGCTCGCTCTATGCCAACATGGTGCAGATCGTCACGACCGCGGATTCCGGCATCGAGTTCATCGATGACCTCGCCGGCAAGCGGGTGTCGGTGGGCGCGCCCGGGTCGGGCACGGAGGTCAACGCGCAGACGCTGCTCGAGGCCAACGGCATGTCGTTCGACGACTTCACGGCGCAGCGGCTGAACTTCAACGAGACCGCCGACGCGCTCGCCAATGGTGACATCGATGCAGGGTTCTGGAGCGTCGGCGCCCCGACATCGTCGATCCTGAACCTCGCCACGACCAACGACATCCGCATCATCTCGCTGACCGACGAGCAGGTTGCGGCCGCCGAAGAAGCCGATCCGACCTTCACGGCCCTGTCGCTGCCGGGCGGCACCTACGAGGGCGCGGACGAGGACGTCGCGACGGTTGGCGTACCGAACGTGCTCGTCGTGTCGTCGGAGATGGACGAGGACACCGTCTACCAGATCACCAAGGCAATGTTCGAGAACATCGGGGAGTTGCAGGCCGTGCATCCCGCGGCGAACGAGACCACGATCGAGTTCACGATGTCGGCGACACCCGTGCCGCTGCACCCCGGGGCGATCCGCTACTACGAGGAGACGGACGCGGACATCCCCGACGACCTGCGGGAGTGATGCGCACCTCCCTGGCGGGAGGGTCGCTGGCCCTCCTGCTTCTGACCGCGCCCGCTGGTGCGGCCGACCTCGTTGCGCGGCTTGACGACGGGACCGAGATCGCCCGTCTGCGCCTCCTTGAGGGTTCCGGTTGGTGCGTGCTCTGGCGCCACTCGGTGCAGGGCTTCGAGGTCGAGGACTGCTATGAAGACCGAAATGGTCGGATGGTCCTCGTGAGGTCGCACCAGCCGGACTTCGCCGCAGGCCTGGGACACATTCCGGGCCGGGGGCGGCAGGTGTCCGACGACGCAGGTGGCTACTGGATCCTCGATATCGAAGAGCCCGTTCCAGGCGATGAATACGCCCTTCGACCAGGCACCATGGCGGTGGATCATCGGTTGCGCACCGAGCACGCCGAAGTCTCCCTGTCGGCGTGCGCCGCGCATCAGCGCGTCTGGATCGCCCTGGAGTAGCGTGAATGAGCGATGCGCGCGAACCGGAGGCGACCGGCACGAAAGATGCGAAACAGCCGGCGGTCGTGTCCCGCGCGATCGCGGTCATCGGGATAGCGCTCTCGCTCTTCCAGCTCTACGCCGCCGGGATCCAGCCGCTCGGTCTCTTTTATCAGAGGCCGATTCATCTCGGCTTCATCCTTGTCCTGTGCTTTCTCATCTTTCCGGTCACCGGGCCCCGGCCCCGCGGGGTGATCGGCTGGGCCATCGATGGTCCGCTCGTCCTCGGCGGCGTCCTCGTGGGCTACTGGGTGCCCGCGAACATCGACGCGATCGCCAACGCGATCTTTCCACGGACGCAGGACGTGGCGGTTGGGATCATCACAACAATCCTCGTGCTGGAGGCGTCGCGGCGCGCCATCGGCCTCGTCATGACGGTCATCGGAGCGGTCTTCATCGTCTACGCCTTCGCGGGCAACCGCGGAGAGCTTCCGTTCCTCGCCGATTGGCTGCCAGGGATCCTGAACCACCGCGGATACTCCCTGGACCGGCTGGCGAGCCAGCTCACGCTGGGGGCCGAGGGCATCTACGGCATCCCATTGGGCGTGGCGGCGACCTTCATTTTCGTCTTCGTGCTGTTCGGGGCTTTTCTGGAGGTCACCGGCGCGGGCAAGTTCTTCATCGACCTGGCCTACGCGACGACGGGGCGGCAGCGGGGCGGGCCGGCCAAGGCGGCGGTCATCGCCTCCGCCGGCATGGGCTCGATCAGCGGAAGCGCCATCGCCAACGTCGTCACCACCGGCGCCTTCACCATTCCCCTGATGAAGCGGCTCGGCTACCGACCGGCGCAGGCGGGCGGTATCGAGGCCGCGGCCTCGACCGGAGGGCAGATCATGCCGCCGCTGATGGGCGCGGGTGCCTTCCTGATGAGCGAGCTGACGCGGACCCCGTACATCGACATCGTTCTGGTTTCGATATTCCCGGCGATTCTCTACTTCGGCACCGTCTACCTCCTGGTCCACATCGCGGCCGTGAAGCAGGGGCTGACCGGCATTCCGACGTCCGAACTGCCACGGGTTCGCAATGTCTTGCGGGAGGGCTGGCACTTCCTGCTGCCGCTGATCGCACTGATCTGGCTGCTCGTCTCCGGCTACTCGCCGATGCGCGTCGGCTTTTACGCCATCATCGCCGTCATCGCCTCGGCGGTCCTGCGGGCGTTGATCCGGTTTGTGGCCGAGGGGCCGACCATCGCGGCAGCCGTCGCCCTGGCGCGGGCGGGAGTGATGAAGACCCTCGAGGCTCTGGAGCTCGGCGCCCGGAACGCGGTCGCGGTATCGGTGGCCTGCGCCGTGGCCGGTGTCATCGTCGGCGTGGTGGGCCTGACAGGCCTCGGGCTGAAATTCTCAGCCATGATGCTCGCGTTCTCCGGCGGCAACCTCCTTTTGGCACTGCTGCTCGTCGTCATCGCGAGCCTCATCCTCGGCATGGGCCTGCCGGTGACGGCGGCCTACATCGTCCTCATCATCCTCGTCGGTCCGGCGCTGACGGAGGAGTTCGGGATTCCGCTTCTCATCTCGCACCTCGTGGTCTTCTGGTGGAGCCAGGACTCGAACGTCACTCCGCCCGTGGCGCTGGCGGGGTTCGCAGGTGCGGCGATCGCTGGCTCGCGCCCGATGGAGACGTCGGTGCAGGCGTGGAAGTATGCCAAGGGCCTCTACCTCATCCCGCTCTTCATGGTCTTCAACGAGCCGATCATCATTGGCGGTCCGCTGCCTCTGGTTCTCTGGAACGGCCTGCTCGCGATCCTCGCGCTGACGGCCTTCGCCGCCGCGATCGAAGGGTATCTCTTCGCCCCGGTGGCGCATTGGCAAAGGGTGGTCGCGGCCGCAACAACGGTCGCGATGTTCTGGCCATCCATGCCGATCGAAGCGGTCGGCGCCGCGGCGACAACCCTTCTTTTTGCGGCGAACTACGCGGCCAACCGACGAAAGGAGGCCAGCAAGATCTCCGTCGCCTAGAGGTTCGCGGCGTACCTGGATCGGGCATGGCCCCTCGGTCCCGGAAGAAAACCGCGGCGCGCCATGAACAGCGGACGACTTGGGTCTAGGTGGCGCTGGCCGCCTTCTCCGCCTCGGCTACGTTGCGCTTCACGGCGACGAAGCTGTCCGGTGTCACCGAGACAGAGTCGATCCCCGCCCGCACCAGCAGGCGTGCGAACTTCGGATCGTTGCTCGGGGCCTGGCCGCATAGGCCGACCTTTGCCCCAGCCTCGTGGGCGCGAGCGATCAGCGTCTCGATCATCCAGATGACCGCCGGGTTCGCCTCGGAGAAGAGCTCGGCCAGCTGTTCCGAGTCGCGGTCGACGCCGAGAGTCAGTTGCGTCAGGTCGTTCGACCCGATCGAGAAGCCGTCGAACCTTTGCGCGAAGTCCGATGCCAGGATCACGTTCGACGGGATCTCGCCCATGACGTAAACCTGCAAGCCGTCGCGGCCACGCGCGAGCCCGGCCTCGCCCATGACCTCGAGAACCCGGTCCGCCTCCTCTGGCGTGCGGCAGAATGGGATCATGACGACGACGTTGTCGAACCCGAGTTCGCCGCGCAGCTTCGCTATCGCCCGGCACTCGAGCGCGAACCCTTCGCGGTAGAGCGGCGAGTAGTACCGCGAGGCGCCGCGGAAACCGATCATCGGGTTCTCTTCCTTGGGCTCGAACTCGTGACCTCCCAGCAGCTCGGCATATTCGTTGGTCTTGAAGTCGCTCATTCGAACGATGACCGGGTGCGGATAGGCCACGGCGGCGATCCTGCTCAGTCCGCGCGCCAGTGTGTCGACGAAATATTGCGGCTTGTCATCGTAGCCACGCGTCAGATCGCGCGATCTTCCTCTTCGCTTCCTGGTCCTTCAATCCGTCGAACCTGACAAGCGCCATCGGATGGATCTGGACGGCCGAGTTCACGACGAACTCCATCCTCGCAAGACCCACTCCGTCCGCCGGCAGCCGCCACCAGCGCATCGCGGCAGAGGGGTTGGCAAGGTTCAGCATCACCCGCGTGCGTGTCTGGGGGATGTCGTCCAGCTTGAGTTCCTCGATCTCGTAGTCGGCGATGCCCTCGTGGACCGTTCCCTCGTCACCGCCGGAGCAGTTCACGGTGACGTCCTGCCCGTCGTGAAGGACATGCGTTGCGGTCCCGGTGCCGACGATCGCCGGCAGGCCGAGCTCGCGGCTGACGATGGCGGCGTGGCTGGTCCGGCCGCCGTGGTCGGTGACGATCGCCGCGGCGCGCTTCATGATCGGCACCCAATCTGGATCGGTCGTTGAAGTGACGAGGATCGCGCCGTCGACGAACCGGTCGATGTCGCGCGCGTGCTCGATCAGGCAGATACGTCCGGCCGCCACCGCCTCGCCGACGCTGAGGCCGCGCAGGATCTCCGGACCCGCCTGCTTGACGGTATATGACTTCAGCGCGCCCACCTCGGAGCGCGACTGCACCGTCTCCGGCCGCGCCTGGACGATGAACAGCTCGCCGGTCTCACCATCCTTCGCCCATTCCATGTCCATTGGCTGGCCGTAATGATCCTCGATCGTTACCGCCATCCGCGCGAGTTCCAGGATGTCGTCGTCCGGCAGGACGAACGCCACCCGCTCGGCCTTGGAGGTGGGCACGTTCCGCGTTTCCCCTTGCCCTTCGCCACCGTAGATCATCTTGATCTCCTTGGCGCCGCGCGCTTTCTCGATGATCGGCCGCACGCCGTCGCGGCCGAGGAACGGCTTGTAGACCTCGTACTCGTCAGGACTGACGGCCCCCTGGACGACGTTTTCGCCAAGTCCCCAGGCGGCGTTGATCAGCACCACCTTGTCGAACCCCGACTCGGTGTCGAGCGAGAACATCACGCCCGAGCCGCCGATGTCGGAGCGCACCATCCGCTGCACTCCGATCGACAGCGCGACCTTCTGGTGCTCGAATCCCTTCGCCTCGCGATAGCTGATCGCCCGGTCGGTGAAGAGCGAGGCATAGCACCGCCGGCACGCCTGCAGGAGCGCCGCCTCGCCCCGGACGTTGAGGAAAGTCTCCTGCTGCCCGGCAAAGCTCGCATCCGGCAGATCCTCGGCCGTGGCCGAGGAACGGACCGCAACCGGAACGTCCGCGATCCCGGCGCGCCTGCAGAGTTCGGCGTAGCTCTCGGCCATGTCCGCCCGGATGCGGTCAGGCCAATCGCCCGCCGCGATAGCTTCGCGGATGCGCGTCCCAGCTTGGTGCAGGGTGATGGCGCCCGACTGCAGCCGAGACAGCGTCTCGCCAATCAGACCGTCGAGGTCGTTCGCCGTGAGGTACGCGCGATAGGCATCTGCGGTCGACGCGAAACCCGGCGGAACCCGAATCCCCCGGGCGCCCAGCTTCTGCACCATTTCGCCAAGGGAGCTGTTCTTGCCGCCAACGAGCGCGACGTCCCCCCGCGCGAGTTCCTC
Source organism: uncultured Alphaproteobacteria bacterium (assembly GCA_963749675.1). Taxonomy (GTDB): domain Bacteria; phylum Pseudomonadota; class Alphaproteobacteria; order Rhodobacterales; family Rhodobacteraceae; genus Roseitranquillus. Next base: position 1,145,776 of record CAVVNT010000010.1, on the reverse strand, counting down.
GAACCAGATGACGTTCCGGTTGTCGACGCCCATGTCGCTGCCTCCTCTTGCCTGCACGCAAGTTCCACCGAAGACGCCCTCGAAGGGATTGACCTCAGTCAAAGCCGTGACCTGATGTGGAGATATCTACTTACCGAGCAGCGTATGGAGGGACTGCGATGAGCAGCGAGGCACTAAACGCCCTTAAGGTGCGGGTCGAAGCGGCGGAAGACGTCGACGAGGACCTGCTCAGGGACGCTGCCGAGGAGATGCGGAAGATTTTTCCGCGCGCGCCCATGCATCCCGAACGGCTCTCCGATTCGACCGAGGCCGTGCTGCGGCTCGTGGACCACTGCCTGCCCGGCTGGACAGTCACTCTGCGCGGCACCGCGACCGAGCCCGACGGGCACTGGCACTGTTCGCTGCGATCGTCGGGCAGCGACGACGATGACGCGGTGATCGGCCATGGCAACGCTCCGACCGTCAGCGCCGCCCTTCTGCGCGCCCTCGTCGCGACCGCCTGCATCAAGGCCTGACATTTGCTTTTAAGGTCCTCGCCGCCAACTCGCGAAGCCATGCCAATGAGCGTGGCAGACATTTAGGCACTCGGATCAGCCTTCTTGGGGCACTCCGCCGCCGGCCGTCGCCCTGTCGCGCTGCAAGAGGTCGTAAAGGACCGGGGTCAGGAACAGCGTCAGGATCGATGCGCCGAGAAAGCCGCCGATGATGACGACGCCGATGGAGAAGCGGCTCTCCGCCCCTGCGCCGCTCGACAGGATCAGCGGGACTGCGCCCAAGACAGTTGACATCACCGTCATCAGGATCGGGCGGAGGCGTACGACAGACGCCTCGACCACCGCGTCGCGCACGCTTTTTCCCTGCTCGCGAAGCTGATTGGCAAATTCCACGATGAGAATGCCGTTCTTCGCCATCAGCCCGATCAGCATCACCATGCCCACTTGGGTGTAGATGTTCACCGCCTCGCCGAGTGCGAGAAGCGTCAGCAGCGCGCCGGCCACGGCAAGCGGCACCGACAGCAGGATCACGATGGGCTGAATGAAGCTCTCGAACTGCGCGGCGAGGACGAGGAAGACCACGAGCAGTGCCAGAGCGAAGGTCGTCGCCATGCCGCCGGAGGTCTCCTGGAAGCTCTCGGCCTGCCCGCCGAAGGAGACCCCCATGTCGTCCGGCAACTCGTCCGCGAGGCGCTCCACCGTCGCGATGGCCGTCCCCAGATCGACACCGTCGGCGAGAGACGCCGAGATCTCGACCGAAGGCTGGCGGTTGAAGCGGTTGTAGGCGCTGACCGACGCCCGCCGCTCGAGCGTCACGAGGCCGTCGAGGGGCACGAGTTCTCCGCTCGCGGTACGGACGTTCAGCCCGCGCAGATCCTCTGCTTCCGCCCTGCGATCGTCGGGCGCCTGCAGGATCACCGGATACTGCCGGTCGCGCGAGATGAACTCGGTCACCTCGGCCGACGCGAAGAAGGTCCGGACGGCGTCCGAGATCGCGCGCGAATCGATGCCGATGTCGCGGGCGACAGAGCGGTTCACGCCGATGTCGTAGCCCGGTGTGTTCGGCTCGTAGGCGCGGCGGATACCGACGACATCGGGGTTCTCGCGCAGACGGTCGGCCATCTGCTTCGAGTAGTCGGCGACCGCCTCGAAGCTCGGCGCGGTGACGATGACTTCGAGCCCCGAGCCGGACCCGGCGTCGAGGCCCGAGGGCGCGAAGCTGCGGACGCTCGCCAGCGTGATCTGTCGCGAACTTCGGCCGAAGTTCCGAGACCACCTCGCGCGGGCCCATCTCGCGCTCGCCCCACGGCGCCATGATCGCGACGACGAAGGCGCGGCCGGTCTCGCCGTACTGGCCCACGATGGAGATTACGTCGTCGACCACGCCATCTTCCCGATAGGGCGCGATCAGGCCCTCGACCTGGGTCACGGCGGCGTCGGTGAGGCCGAGCGCCGAGCCGGCCGGCGCCTCGATGGAGACGAAGAAGATGCCGCGGTCCTCATCCGGGGTCAGCTGCGACGGCAGATCCTGGTAGAGCGTCCACGACATCCCCGTGAGTGCTGCGGCTACGGCGAGGACGACCAGCGGTGCGCTGATCGCGCGCGTCAGCATGACGCGGTAACCCCTCGACAGCCGCCGCGTCGCGCCGTGGACGATCCGCGCGAAGCGGCCCTCGTTCATCCTTGGCTTCAGCACGAGGCTCGCGATCACCGGACAGAGCGAGAGCGCCACGAATGTCGACAGCGCCACGGCGATCGCCAGCGTGATGCCGAACTCGCGGAAGAGCTTGCCGATCTCGCCCTGCAAGAGCGACAGCGGCACGAAGACCGAGATCAGGACGGCCGAAGTCGACACGACGGCGAAGAACACCTGGTTCGCGCCGGCGCGCGCGGCCTGCTTCGGGTCGTCACCTTCTTCCATCCGCCGCTCGATGTTCTCGAGCACAACGATGGCGTCGTCCACCACGAGGCCGATGGCGAGGATCAGCGCGAAGAGTGTCAGGATGTTGACCGAGAAGCCAACGACCGCAATCCCCGCGCAGGCGCCAAGAAGCGCGATGGGAATCGTCACAGCCGGCACGACGGTCGCGCGGACGGAGGTGAGGAAGAGGTAGATCACCGCGACCACGATCGCCACCGAGATGGCGAGCGTCGTCAGAACCTGCCGGATCGAGTTTCGGATGAAGTCGGCGTCGTCCGACGAGATCCGAAGCTGGGTGCCACCCGGAAGCGCCGACGAAATCGCCTCGACTTCGTCGTTCACGGCGGCCGAGATGGACAGGGTATTGGCCGAAGATTGCCGGAGGACGCCGAGACCGATGGCGGACTCGCCGTTGGCGCGAAAGTGGCTGTCGTCGCTCTCGGTCCCGATCTCGATGCGGGCGACGTCGCCGAGCGTGACGCGGCCTGACTCGGTGTCGGCGACGATCAGACCCTCGAACGCCTCGACCGAGGACAGCCGGGTTTCGGTGCGAAGGAGATAGGTGCGGGATTCGCTCTCGATCTGGCCTGCCGGCAGTTCGAGGTTGTTGTTCCGAAGCACCCCGGCGATGTCGTTCGCGGTGATGCCGCGCGCGGCCATCGCCGGGGGATCGAGCCAGACACGCATCGCGTAGGGGCGGTCACCGTAGATCTGGACCGCCGCAACGCCTTCGAGCGTCTCGAGCCGGTCGGTGACGAAGCGGTCGGCGTAGTCAGTGAGTTCGGGCGGCGACAGGGTGTCCGACGTCATCGTCATCCAGATGATCGGGTCGCTTTGGCTGTCGTTCTTCGCGACCTCGGGCTCCTCGGCCTCTTCCGGCAGATCGCCCGCCACTCCCTGCACAGCGGCGCGCACGTCCGACGCCGCCCGATCGATGTCAAGGCCCTGTCGGAAGTTGATGACGGTGCGAAGGCCCCCGAGTTCGGACTCGGTCGAAATACGGTCGATGCCGGCGACGGTCGAGATCGCACCCTCGATCACATTCGCCAGTTCGCTGTCCACCACGCCGGGGCTCGCGCCGGTGTAGGGAACACTGACCGTGACCTCAGCCGAACTGGTGTTCGGCAGTTCCCGCACCGGCATCCGGGTCAGCCCCGCGATACCGAGCACGACGATCAGGATCGAGATCACCGTGGCGAGGACGGGGCGGCGGACGCAGATATCGGGCAGGGTCATTGGAGGCCTTCGCCCGCGACATCCTCGACGATCTCCACCGCGTCGCCGTCTGCCAGGTCGTCCCATCCCGCGACCACGACCTGCGCATCGGCCGAAAGTTCGCCCCGCACCTCGGTCAGCGAGCCGATGGACGCCCCGGTCTCGACCTCCGTCCGCCGCGCGGTCCCGTCCACGACGGTAAAGACATAGCTCGTCAGGCCTTCGCTGATGATGGCGTCGTCAGGGACGGCGTGACCCTCGTAAGTGCCGAGGACCAGGCGCGCGTCGGCGAACATGCCCCCCACCAATTGGCCGTCGGGGTTGTCGATCCTGGCCCGGATGTCGAAGCTGCGGGAAGCGAGGTCGATCTCCGGCGCCCTGACGGTGACACTGCCTTCGAACTCGGTTTCTCCGTAGGCCGGCGTGGTGACGTAGACGGTCTGGCGCGGCTCGACCCGCCGGAAGTAGCGCTCGGGAACCGAGAACGCGACCTCGACCGCGGTCAGATCGGACAGCCGGGTGATCGGCGTGCTGGCGTCGAGGTAGGCGCCTGGCTCGGTGTCGATCAGCCCGAGCGTGCCGGCGAAGGACGCGGTCACAAGGCGATCGTCGAGCGCCTCGCGGGCGCTGTCGACGCCAGCCTGGGCCTGTCGGTAGGCGGCGCGGGCGTCCTCCAGCTGCGCTTCGGCGGCAGTGTTGCTTTCGGCCAGTTCCTCGACCCGCCGGAACTCCTGCTCGGCAGCAGAAAGAACCGCCTCGGCCTCTGCCAGCGCGGCCCGGTCGTCGAGTTGAACGATCACGTCGCCCGCCTCGACTTCCTGACCCGAGGTCACGGGTACCTCGGTCACGCGGCCCGCCTCGGTCGGGACCAGCTCGATCGAGCGGACTGGCCGCATGGTGCCCACCGAGGTCACCGCGTCCTCGATGGTCCGGCTTTCGAGCGCGGCGACGCCGACCCGCACGGCCTGCCCGCCCGCGACCCCCTGCGCCTGCGGGTCGCGCGAGGACGCCAGATACTCGGCACCGAACAGCCCGCCCGCCGCAGCGACGGCGACGACAGCCAGAGTGAGCAAGACTTTCAGGGTCGTCGTCACGCGCGCATCTCTGTTCCAAGAACTTCAAGGTGACAATCAAGACTAGCGCGACATCAGTTTCTTGGAGAACCGGGTGGCATTCCGCCGCACTCGTCAGGCCGGAGGCCGTGCGTCTCGCCGCAGCGCCAAAGGTCGAGGCCGGAATTGGCCCCGAGCTGCCCGCACTGGCGGACAGCGCGCCGCGGCTAGCCGGTCAGCGCCTGGATGCAGATTGCGGCGACGTAGATGCCCAGAAGGCCGACGCTTTCGATCCCGATGCCGCCGGGGCCCCGCCGCTCCCGCAGGATCAGGCCGGCCAGCAGGATCGCCGTCATCACGACGCCGGTCGCGATCCAGAAGAGGTCGCTCGGCTGGAGCGCCGCGTAGAGCGACCCCTCGCGATAGGCCACGTCCGAAGCCACGACGAAGAGACTGTCGAACGTGTTGCCGCCGATGATGCCGCCAACGGCAAGCTGCAGGGCACCCCGCCGCACCGCCGTGAGCGTCGTCACCAGTTCGGGGAGCGAGGTCACGACGGCGGTCATCAACGCACCGACGAGCGAGGAGGAAAGTCCGAATCGCTCCACGATTGCGAAGGCGCATTGTGCGATGACCCAGCCCGAGACCGCCAGGACCGCCGCCAGTGCGGCGAAACGGATTGCGGGCGGCCAAACGCTTCTGTTGGGTTCCTCCTCGTCCTCGGGCTCGTCGTGACGGGTGTCTCCGGTGTCGACCGCCTCCCACATCGGATCGTCGCGAACCTGCTTCGCGAAGCGGACTCCAACACCGTAGATGACGGCCATCAGGATCGAGACCGGGTGGATGCCGAAGACTCCGATGTCAGGCGACGTCGCTGCGAAGAGTGGCAGGCCCAACAGGATCAGCAGCAAGCTCGACTGAAAGAGGTTTGCAGGCTCGGCAGCCGAATGCTCTAGATTCGCGCGACGCCACAGGAGATCGCCCAGCGCCAGGAAGGCTGTCTGTGCCGCGATGCCGCCTATGCCGTTGGAGAACGCGAGCGACGCGTCCCCCGACCAGGCCGCACTGACCGAGACGGTGAGCCCCGACAGCGACGTCGCCGCGCCGAGTATCAGCCCGCCTACAAGTGCCTCCCCCCATTGCGCCCGGTCGGCGATGACATCGGCGAGGCCCGTCATCTTTATCGACGCGACGAGGACGACGGCACCGGCAATGGCGAAGACGCCGAGAAGCAGCGGTGTGGACAGTTCCGGAAAAGGGATGTGCAGCTCCTCGCTTCAGGACCCCGGCCGGACATCGGCACCGAGGCGCAGTGGTGCGACGTGACAGTCGCGGGCCCACGATCTAGCGTGCCCGCAGCCACTGGGGAGACCGTCTTGACGCTGCAGCTCATCTACTCGCCCGCCTCGCCATTCGCGCGCAAGGTCAACGTCGTGATCCGGGAATGCGGCCTGATCGACAGGATGGAGTTCGTTCCGGTGCAGACGACGCCGTTGGAACAGAGCCCTGCCCTCACGCAGGCCAACCCGCTGGGAAAACTGCCGGCGCTGGTCCGTGATGACGGCCCCGCGCTTTACGACAGCCGGGTCATAACCCGGTATCTGGACGCGATCTCCGGCGGAAAGCTGTATCCCTCGAGCCGGATCTGGGAGGTTTTGACGCTTGAAGCGACGGCCGACGGAATTATGGACGCAGCGGTCCTCGTCGTCTACGAGCGGCGGTTCAGGGAGGAAGCCTTGCGGAGCGAGGAATGGATGGAGGCGCAAATCTCGCGCATCGTCCGCAGCCTGGACGCCATCGGCGACCGCTGGATGAGTCATCTCGGCGGGCGCCTCGACATCGGTCAGATCGGCGTCGGCTGCGCCCTCGGGTACCTCGATTTCCGCCACCCGGAGATGGATTGGCGCGCCGGCCGGCCATCCCTGGCCGATTGGTTCGCGCGCTTTTCCGAGCGCGAAAGCATGTGGGCGACTGCGCCTGCGTGATCTACAGCCCCCCGCCACGCCGGTTGACCAGTCGTGCCGCCCGGCGGCGCAGCGGACTGGGACGGCGCATGATGCGCTCGAACAGCAGGCCCCAAATCGCGCCTGCCATCACCTGCCAGATGTCGTGGGCTCGGACCTCCATTCGAGATGCTCCGGTGAAGGCCGCCGCGAAGACGACCCCCGTCTTCATGATCGACCCTTCAAGGCAGGAGAAGACGAGCGAAGAGGCGCCGAACGCAGCCGAAGATGTATGTGCCGAGGGGAAGCCATCGCGTCCGCCATGCGGCCTGGCGTCGTACTCGTCGGGCAGCGCAGCCTTCGTGGCGCGGACAGAGATCCACATCGCCGCGTAGCGGCCGAAATACTCCAAAGCCTCGCCATTGAGCGCGCTGCAGCCCCACGCAGCGAGCGGAAGGACGACCTGCAGCGTATCTCCATAGGGCTCCGCCCGCCGTTCTGTCACCAGAAGCGAAAGCGCGAGGAACAACGCGATCAATGCGCCGCGCCACTTCTGGATCAGGTTCATCGCCGCCCGTCCGATTGCCCGCCATAGCCGCTGCGACACTTGTCCGCTGGACGCCCCGATAACAGGAAGCTAGGAACAAGGCCAATCCTGCGGCGAGACTCTCGCTGAAGGAAATGGATTTTTTCGGAGTCTACGGAGGCGGCTTGTGGCCCACGCAGAAGATCACGAAGGGACCCGACGCGACTTTCTGTACTACGCGACGGCCGGTGCAGGCGCCGTTGTGGTCGGCGCCGGCGTCTGGCCTCTCGTGAACCAGATGAACCCGTCGGCCGACGTGCAGGCACTGTCGTCGATTCGAGTAGATGTCGGCGGAGTCCAGCCTGGCACGCAGATTACGGTGAAGTGGCTCGGCAAGCCGGTCTTCATCCGTCGCCGAATGCCCGACGAAATCGAGGCAGCGCGCGAGGTCGACGTGTCCAGCCTGCCCGACCCGGTCGCTCGAAACGCGAACATCCCGGGCGAAGCGCCGGCGACGGACGAGAACCGGGCCTTGGCGCCCGAAGGCGTCGAGGGCGAGGCGGCGGAGGAATGGCTTGTCATGATGGGCGTCTGCACGCACCTCGGGTGTGTGCCGCTCGGCGACGGGGCAGGTGATTTCGGCGGGTGGTTCTGCCCCTGCCACGGATCGCACTACGACACGGCCGGGCGCATCCGCCGCGGCCCCGCGCCCGAGAACCTGCCGGTTCCTGTGGCGGCGTTCTCCGACGAAGCAACGATCGTCCTGGGCTGAGGAGGCACCGATGGCTGGAATTCCCCACGACCATTACGAGCCGCGGACTGGTGGCGAGAAGTGGCTGCACCGCCGTCTGCCGGTGGTCGCGCTGCTGTACGACACGATCATGATTCCGACCCCCAAGAACCTCAACTGGATGTGGATCTGGGGGATCGTGCTGTTCTTCACCCTGGCGCTGCAGATCGCGACCGGCATCGTCTTGGTGATGCACTACACGCCCGACGTGGATCTCGCCTTTGCGTCCGTCGAGCACATCATGCGCGACGTGAACGGCGGCTTCATGCTGCGCTACCTGCACGCGAACGGCGCCTCGCTGTTCTTCGTCGCCGTCTATGCGCACATCTTCCGAAACCTCTACTACGGTTCCTACAAGGAACCGAGGGAGGTCACCTGGATCATCGGCATCCTGATCTACCTTTTGATGATGGGCACGGCCTTCATGGGCTACGTCCTGCCTTGGGGCCAGATGTCGTTCTGGGGGGCCACCGTCATCACCGGCCTTTTCGGGGCGATCCCGTTCGTCGGACCTTCGATCCAGACCTGGCTTCTCGGCGGTCCGGCGGTGGACAACTACACGCTGACCCGATTCTTCTCGCTGCACTACCTCTTCCCGTTCCTGATCCTGGGGCTGTCGATCCTCAAGGTCTGGGCATTCCACAACACCGGCAACAACAACCCCTCGGGCGTCGAGGTGCGGCGGGAGTCTAAGGCCGTGGCCGAGCGCGACACATTGCCGTTCTGGCCGTACTTCGTGATCAAGGACCTGTTCGCGCTTGCGGTGATCCTGGCGATCTTCTTCGCCATCGTCGGCTTCATGCCGAACTATCTCGGCCACCCCGACAACTACACCGAGGCGAACCCGCTGCAGACGCCCGCGCACATCGTGCCGGAATGGTACTTCCTGCCGTTCTACGCAATCCTGCGCGCCTTCACCGGCGATGTCTGGGTCGTCATAGCGGCAAGCTGGATCACGGGCGGGATCGTCGACGCCAAGTTCTTTGGCGTGCTGGCAATGTTCGGCGCGATCGCGGTCCTGGCGCTGGCGCCCTGGCTTGACACGTCGAGCGTGCGGTCGGGCCGCTATCGCCCGATGTTCAAGTGGTGGTTCGCACTGCTGGTCGTCGACTTCTTCGTCCTGATGTGGTGCGGCGCAATGCCGGCGGAGGAGCCCTACGCCTCGATCTCGCTCGCCGCCTCGGCCTACTGGTTCATCTACTTCCTGATCATCCTGCCGCTGCTCGGCGTGATCGAGAAGCCGCTGAAGGCACCCGCCACGATCGAGGACGAATTCGCGGCGAGCCATCCGCACCATGACGACAAGACCGTCGCACATCCGACCCCGGCGGAATGAGGATGACCATGCTTCGCAACCTTACGCTCGCCGCAGCCCTGATGCTCGGCGCAGGCATCGCCTCCGCGGCGGAGGAGCCGCACGTCACCGACTACAGCTTCTCGTTCGAGGGGCCGTTCGGCAGCTATGACCAGATGCAGCTTCAGCGCGGCCTCCAAGTGTACACGGAGATCTGTTCGTCTTGCCATGGGCTGAAGTACGTGCCCTTTCGCAGCCTTGGCTACGAGGGCGGACTCGGTCTGCCGGAGGATCAGGTGCGTGCCTACGCCGAGTTCTACGAGGTCTTCGACCCCGAACTCGACGACTACCGCGCAGCGACACCGACCGACCACTTCCCGCAGTCGCAGCTCGAGAACGCGCCGGACCTCAGCCTGATGGCGAAGGCGCGTGCCGGGTTCCACGGGCCCTATGGTCTCGGCATCAACCAGTTCTTCCGCGGAATGGGCGGGCCGGAATACATCGCGAGCCTGCTCAACGGCTTCACCGGTGAGGACAAGGAGGAAGCGGGAGCGATCCTTTACGAGAACACGGTCTTCCCCGGCGGGTGGATTGCGATGGCGCCACCCCTATACGGCGAGGACGTCACGTTCGAGGACGGTTCGCCCAACGATATCGTCTCGGAGGCGCAGGATGTCGCAGCCTTCCTGATGTGGACGGCGGAGCCGAAACTCGGCGCGCGCAAGCAAGCGGGCTTTACCGCCGTTCTGTTCCTCACCGTGCTGGCCGTTCTTCTCTACCTCACCAACAAGCGGATCTGGGCCCCGATCAAGCACGCGACGCGCAAGACTCCAGCCGAGTAACTCGGACCAGGATGTTTTTTTGGGGGCGCGTCCACAGCGCCGCGCCCTTTCTAGTTCAGCCTAGATAGGCGCGCAGCGACGGCGGTGGGTCGTCAAGGAGAGCGTCGGTCGGCTGCGGCCCGGCTGCGGCCCCCTCGGACACCGCGATCGTCATCCCGGCGACATGCCGGGCGTCTTTCGGGTCATGGGTGATCATCAGAAGGGTCGTTCCGGCCTCGACCGCAAGATCCGCGACAAGATCCAGCATCTCTCGGCGCAGTGCAGGGCCAAGCGCGGCGAACGGCTCATCTAGCAGAAGGAGAGGCCGGCGCCGCAGCGCCACCCGCGCAAGCGCGAGGCGGCTCTGCTGTCCCCCCGAAAGAGCGCGCGGCTTGCGCCCGCCAAGCCCTTGGAGCCCGACGCGCGCAAGACCTTCTTCCACCGCCTCACGCTCCGCTCCGCTCAGTCGAAGCGAAGGCCGCACGCCCAACGCGACGTTTTGGAACGCGGTGAGGTGCGGAAACAGGTTCTGGTCCTGGAAGACGATGCTCGCCGGCCTCTCTGCCGGGGCGAGCGCAGAGAGGTCACGGCCGTCCCACAGGATCCGTCCCGCCTCCAGCGGCAGGAAGCCTGCCAGGCCATGCAGGAGGGTCGACTTGCCGGCGCCAGAGGGACCCATGACAGCGCATCGCGTCCCATCTTCGATGCTGAAATCCGCGCACACGCGGAAATCACCGTTCCGGATGACCGCGCGATCAAAGGTCAACATCGACCCGTCCCCCGCGATCGCACCCCCAGAAGGCCGTCATCGCCATGGCTAGGAGAAGGAGCCCCGCCGCCGCGGCATCCGTCATTCGATAGGCCCCCATGAGTTCATACATCTTCAATGGCAGCGTCGCCTCCGCCGGATTTGCGAACAATGCGACGACACCGAGATCTCCGATAGACAGCGCGGCCGTGAGTCCGGCCGCGAAACCCAATGGCCGTCGCAGGCGCGGTAGCCAGAGATGCCGGACCCGCGCGGCGCCCCGAAGACCCACCGAGTCCGCCAACCGGCCATAGTCGGCTTCGACCGTCACAGCCTCCGGCACCAGAACACGCACCGCGAACGGCAGCGCGGCAACCGCATTTGCCAGCGCCGTAATCGGAAGCGCCAGCGATTGTGGATCGATCAAGGGAAAAAGGATCACGAAAAGTCCCGTGCCGAGGACAAGCGGCGAGATCGCAACGGCTAGGTACGCCACCGACTCGAGCGGTGTCGACAAGCGCTTCCGCGCCGCGACGGCTCCCGCGATGGCGCCGGCCAGGACGAGCGTCAGCAGCGTCGCTGCAGCCGCGACAGCCATCGAGCGCGACGCGGCAATCCAGACTGATGGTCCGAGATCCGGGATCCCGGGCACGCCGCGGACGACGATGGAGATCAGGGGAGCGATCAAGAACGCCGCGGCAAGCGCGATGACGAGAGCATCGACCAGTTTCGTTCCTCGGCCGCGCGCCTCCCATCGCGTGGCCAAGGCATCGAAGCCCGCGCCGAACGCCGCCGGAACGCTGACCCGCAGCGCCAGAAGTGCCGCGGCAAGGCCGATGGCGGCCTGCACGAGGCCGAGCAGGGCCGCCCGCCCGAGGTCGAAGTCGAACCGGAAGGCCTGGTAGACGGCGAGTTCGACCGTCGTTGCCCGAGGGCCACCGCCGAGGGTAAGCGCCACGGCAAAGCTGGTCGTGCAGATCAAGAACACCACGAGAAGCGCGCCCGGCCCGACCTCGCGCAGAAGCGGCCACTCGACGTACCGAGCGACGTCGCGCGTCGAGAAGCCGAGCGACGCCGCCAATCGAAACCGCTCGCTCGGAACCGCGAGCCAGCCCTGGAGAACGAGACGGGTTGCGAGCGGGAGGTTGAAGAAGACATGCGCCAGAATCACGCCCCACGGCCCGTAGATCTGCAACAGCGGTAGCCCGAGTTGCGCCAAGCCTGCGTTGAGCACACCGCCGCGCCCGAAAATCGCGAGAAGACCGATGATCGCGACGATGACGGGAAGCACGAACGGCGCGCCGAGAAGCGTGATGAGCGCTGCGCGTCCCGGGAATCGCCGCCGCGCCAGCGCCCGCGCCACGGGAATCGCCAGTCCGACGCTGAGCACGGCGGAAAGCGCCGCCTGCCAGAGGGTGAAGCGTATGGCTGCCCAGTCCGCGGAGCCCAGCGTCGCCGGCGTCTCGGCGCGGACGGCCACGGCGAGGAGCGACCCCAGGACGAGCGCCGCCACGGCGCCCGCGGCCGCTATGCCGGGCAGGACGGCACTTCGCACCGTTTTCAGCGCGACAAGGCCTCGCGCCACGCCTCGATGGCGATGTCGGCCATCTCCTCCGCCTCGTTCGGCGCGAGCAGAAGCGACGTCTCCGGCGTGATCAACGTCCCGTATCCCTCAGGCAGCCCCTCCTCGGGCACCGACGCGGGATACATCCAGTTCGTCGTTGGTATTTCGGACTGCGCCGCGTCGCTCAGCAGAAAAACCAGGAATGCGTCCGCGAGTTCGGGCTGATCGGTGGAAGCGATCTTTCCCGCGACTTCGATCTGCAGCATGTGCCCCTCGTCGAACTCCGCGGCGGCGTATCCAGGGTCGTCCTCGGCGATGAGGTGATAGGCCGGCGACGTCGAATAGGACAGAACCATGTCCGCCTCGCCATCGAGGAACAGGCCATACGCCTCCGACCAGCCGGGGGTCACCGTAACGATGTTGTCCGCCATCGCCTGCCAGACCTCTGCGGCCCGGTCGCCGTAGACCGACTGCACCCACAAGACCAGCCCCAGGCCGGGGGTCGACGAACGCGGGTCCTCGATGATGATCGAGGCATCGCCGGCGCCCAGCGCCTCGAAGCTGCCGGGAGCATCGAAGTCCGCGCGATGGACGAAAGCGAACCAACCCCAGTCGAACGGAACGAAGAGGTCGTCCTCCCACTCGACCGGCAGGTCGAGGTCGGGGTCGAGCCCGTGCGGCGCGAAGAGATTCGTCTCCGCCGCCGCAGCCGTGAGATTGGTGTCGAGGCCGACGACGACGTCCGCCTGCGTTCGTTCCCCCTCCAGCTGCAGACGCGACAGGAGTGCGGCGCCATCACCAGCGGGGACGAAGCGGAGGTCACATCGGCATTGCGCCTCGAACTTCGGCTCGATTGCGGTGCCCGGACCCCACTCCGAGGCAAAGCTGTCGTAGGTGTAGACGATCAGGACAGGTTCGTCCTGCGCGGCGGCCCCTGTCGCGGCGAGGGCGGTCGCAATAAAGATGGCACGCATGTTGATCCTCCGCTTGGTGGTGGAGGGCGAGGAGGACCTTTTCTCCGGGTGCCACCTTCCCTCCGCCGGCATTGCCCGGTTCAGGTTCGACGGGTTCGCTTGACGCATCTCAGCCCTGTCGGGCACCCCGAGGTCTTCGTTAACAATAAGCCGTGGGCGCTTGGCTGCAAGGGCGCGGCGGGCTAGAGGGCTGATCCATGAGCTTCAATACGTTCGGCCACGTCTTTCGCGTCACCACCTGGGGGGAGAGCCACGGACCCGCACTGGGCGCGACCGTCGACGGCTGCCCGCCCGGTATCGAGATCGACGCAGGGGCGATCCAGATCTGGCTCGATCGCCGCAAGCCGGGGCAAAGCCGATACACTACGCAGCGCCGCGAGGCCGATGAGGTCGAGATTCTCTCGGGCGTCTTCGAGGGGCGAACGACCGGCACGCCGATCCAACTTGCGATCCGCAACACCGACCAGCGCTCAAAGGATTACGGCGACATCGCCGAGAAGTTCCGACCCGGCCACGCTGACATCACCTACTGGCAGAAGTACGGCATACGCGACTATCGTGGCGGTGGTCGGTCGAGTGCGCGGGAAACGGCGGCACGGGTCGCCGCGGGTGGTGTCGCGCGGGCGGCGCTGGCGGCACTGGCGCCGAGCGTCTCGATCACCGGCTACATGGTCGCGATGGGCCCCAACACGATAGACCGCGAGCGGTTCGACTGGGACGAGATCGGGCGCAACCCGTTCTGGACACCCGACGCCTCAACGTCAGAAGAGTGGGCCGGCTATCTCGACGATCTGCGCAAGTCGGGCGACAGCGTCGGCGCCCTGATAGAGGTGACGGTGAGGGGATGCCCGCCGGGCCTCGGCGCGCCGGTCTACGCCAAGCTCGACACCGATCTCGCCGCGGCGATGATGTCGATCAACGCGGTGAAGGGCGTGGAGATCGGCGAAGGGATGGCCGCGGCCGCGCTGACCGGCAGCGCCAACGCCGACGAGATCGCGATGGGACCGGAGGGACCAGTCTATTCGTCAAACCACGCCGGCGGAATTCTTGGCGGAATCTCCACCGGACAGGACCTCGTCGTGCGCTTTGCGGTCAAGCCGACGTCTTCGATCCTCACGCCGCGGAGGACCATCAGCAAGGACGGCACGTCCGCCGAGATCGTGACGAAGGGCCGCCACGACCCCTGTGTCGGCATCCGTGCGGTCCCGGTGGCAGAGGCGATGGCGGCCTGTGTGGTCCTCGACCACCTGCTCCTCGACCGCGCCCAGACCGCCGGCGTTCGCGGCCGCATCGGCTAGACGCTGCATTGCTCTCCGGTCGGCTGCAGCCCCGTCGCACATGGCGAGACGTGCGACACACAATCAGGATACCGCCGATCCCGACGGGCGATATGCTGACCCGATCGGCATTGGGCAGTCACCTCGTCCCCCTGTCGATCTTGGCAGAACAGTACGCTCGTCTCTCTTTCCGTGCCGGCCCAGATCGAAGTGGCGCCTGAGTAGTCCGGGAAGCAGCGTTCGGCGTCTCATGCCCGTGGCGTAACGGACCCTCGCCGGAGCAGCAGGAAGAGGCTCCCGAGCGCCGCCGCCAGGAGCGGAGCGGCAGCCGGCACCGAAACCGCCTCGACCGGAGCGAAGGCGGTGACACGGAAGGCGCCGGCTCCTGCCTCGGTCGGCGACGAGATTGCGGTTCCGGTAATGGAGTACTCGCCTGGCTCCAGATCGAATATTCCGCGAGAGAACTGCGTTATGGCCAGCGCGCAATAGAGGTCGGTGCCGCAGTCGAAGCCGACCCGAGGCGAGGACGTGCGCCCGATCGACCTGCCGAAGTCGAAGATTTGAAATCTGTCACCGGACTGGAAGGCGTCCGCGACGATCAGGCGTCCGCCCCCCGGCACAGAGAAGGTCCATGGCGCGTCCGGCGCGGGGATCGTGCCGTCAATGGTAGTAAAGCCGGGTTTGCCTGGCAGCAGCGGGCTGCCGCGCTCGCCAAAGCCGAACGTGTACCACTGATCTGCCTCAACAGGCGCAGCCGCGACCCCCGAGGCCGCCAATCCGCACGCGAGAACGGCCATGCAAAGCATCTTCTTCAAAGCGGTTTATCCTCCAAGTTGCCTTAGATGGCGGCTAGTACAACCTGAGATTACACGCCTCGGACGTACTTGACTAGGGGTCGTGCCTGCGATCCGCCCATAGCTTTGCCTGACACGATCTGGATCTTGGGTCACCTTCAACTGCCACGCATGCCGCCGAAGTCTCCGCCGGCTACGGCCACTCGTCTTGCAGCTCTTGGCCTCCTCGTGGGATCGCCGAGGGTCGCGCACAGGTCCGGACCTCAGGAGATCCTGCCGGGCGTTCGTCGACCATCGGCAGGTGCGGCGCGGGCGGTCTGGACCGCCAGAATGCCGGCAGCGATGATGGCGACGCCCACGATGTCGAGCGGCCCGAGCCGCTCGCCGAGAAGCGCTGTCGCGATCGCGACGCCAAGGAATGGGTTCAAGAAATGAAAGGTCGCCGCGCGCGTGGCGCCGATGCGACGAACCAGGGTGAACCACACGAACGTCGCCGCCAGCCCCGGCACGATCGTCGTGTAGACGAACGCCAGGACCAGCGGCCATGAGAAGGTCGCCTCGTGCCGCTCGAACAGGGCCGGCACAGTGAGAACCGCCGCACCGACCAGCATCTGCAGGCCGACGATCATCAAGACGTTGCCGCCGGATGTCGCCCCGCGCACAGCCAGCGTGGCTGCGGTCAGGGCAACCACGCCGACCACGCACAGGCTGAGGCCGAAGAGGTCGACGCCATCGCTGAGGCGCGCGCCCATTATCAGGACCACGCCGCAGAGACCCGCGACAAGACCGACAATCCCCAGCGGCCGGAGCCGCTCACCGAAGAACGCAAAGGCCGCTGCGGCGACGGCGAGAGGCAAGGTAGATGCCACGATCGCCGCGAGCGACGCCTGCACCGTCTGCATCGCAACGAAGTTGAGCCCGAGATAGAGCGCGTTCTGGCATATGCCGAATGCCACAGTTGCGCGCCATTGCGGCCGCGTGAGCCGCCAACTCTGCCCGAAGGCGAGCGCGATGAGCACGCCCGCGGCCCCGGAAATCCAGAAGCGGAGGGCGAGCGCAGTCAATGGCGGAGCGTCGGCGACAATAATGCGCGCCGAAGTGAAAGCCGAAGACCACATCGCCGCGAAGGCGACGCCCATCAAGACGGCGCGAAGGTCCATTTACGGTACGGGGAAGTCGGCCGGCAGTTACCCTCCCAAGCCGACCATGGCCGACTAGCTGTTGACGCTGTCTTTCAGCGCCTTGGCGATCGTCATCTTCACGACCTTGTCGGCATCCTTCTTGATCTGCTCGCCCGTGGCAGGGTTGCGGACCATGCGCTCCGGTCGTTCCCGGCAGTAGATCTTGCCCACGCCGGGCAAGGTGACGGCGCCGCCCCTGGAGACCTCGTCGGTGACGATCTCGGTGATCGCGTCGAGCGCCTCCCCGGCACTCTTCTTGTCCGATCCCATCTTGTCGGCAATGGCCGAAACCAGTTGAGTCTTCGTTAGCGGTTTTGTCGCCATATCCCTTGTCTCCTCATTGGCCCTGTTGGTCGGGCTATTCTACCATCTAAGCGTGTATCGCCCCCGAGACACAAGCGGGATGAGCGAGCTCCCCGCATATCGAGGCGGCGAATCGCCGTGATTACAGGAAAGCCGTTTCTTCGAAGCTGCGCAATTTCCTGGAATGTATCCGCGCGAGCGGCATGTCGCGCAGCCGTTCCATCGCGCGGACACCGATCAGAAGATGGCGTGCGACCTGGGTGCGATAGAAATCGGAGGCCATTCCCGGCAGCTTCAGCTCGCCATGCAGAGGTTTGTCGCTCACACACAGAAGCGTGCCATAAGGCACACGGAAGCGAAAGCCGTTGGCCGCGATCGTCGCGCTTTCCATGTCGAGCGCAATTGCACGGCTCTGGCTCAGACGCTGCACCGGCCCGGACTGGTCTCGCAATTCCCAGTTCCGGTTATCGATCGTCGCCACCGTGCCCGTCCGCATGATCCGTTTCAGCTCGTAGCCCTCTAGCTCCGTCACCTCCTCGACAGCGTCCTCGAGCGCGACCTGAATCTCCGCCAACGGCGGGATCGGCACCCAGATGGGCAGGTCGTCGTCCAGCACGTGATCTTCGCGGACGTAGCCATGCGCGAGAACGAAATCACCGAGGCGCTGTGAATTCCTGAGCCCGGCGCAATGGCCCACCATCAGCCAAGCATGCGGTCGCAGAACGGCGATGTGGTCGGTGGCGGTCTTGGCATTCGATGGACCGACCCCGATGTTCACCAGGGTGATGCCCTGCCCCTTGTCGCGCGTCAGGTGAAAGGTCGGCATCTGCGGCAACCGCGACGGCATCGTCATCGGAGCGTCGGGCTCGGTGATGACCTGATCGCCCGGCCCAACAAAAGAGGAATAGCCGCTGTTCGGGTCCGCCAGCGCGGCGCGTGCATAGGCTTCGAACTCGTCGATGTAGAACTGGTAGTTCGTAAACAGGACGTGGTTCTGAAAGCGGTCCGGCCGGGTTGCCGTGTAATGGCTCAGGCGCGCCAGCGAGTAGTCGATCCTCTGCGCCGCGAAGGGCGCCAGCGCCATCGAGCCATCGGGATGATGGAAGCCGAAACCGTTGACGATATCGTCGTGGGTCGTCGTCAGGTCGGGCGTGTCGAAGACGTCGCGCAGCGGGAAGTCGAGCGCGCCCTCCTGTGGAATCGCCACCTCCGACGTGCCGGCGACGGCGAAGTGAATGGGGATCGGCGTCGTCGAGGCACCGATCGTCACCGGCATCCCGTGATTGTCGATCAGAAGCCCGATCTGCTGGCGCAGGTAATTGCCGAAAAGGTCCGGCCGGGTGATCGTGGTGGAATACGTCCCTGGGCTCGCCACGTGACCGAAGCTGAGGCGACTGTCGGCGATCTGGAAGCTTGTCGTCGTGAACCGGATCTCGGGGTAGAAGGCGCGATAGCGTGCTTCTGGCCGGCCCCGACGCACGGTTTCCGAGAAGTTCTCGATCAGGAACGATACGGCGCTGTCGTAGAGCGCGACCAGCCGTTCGACAGCGGCATCGGGATCGGCGAACGCCTGCGGCTCCGGGATCGGCGGCGATATGATGGGCTGGTCGCGGTCGGGCTTGTTCACGCCGCGCCCTCGACCACGTCGGTCAGTTCGAACCGCGTCACGTCGACGAGGCCGAGGTCCGAGATCCGAAGCTCCGGGATGACCACCAGAGCCAGCAGCGAATGCTGCATGAAGGCGTTGTTGAGCGTGCAGCCCGCCGCCCGTATAGCCTTGCCCATGGCGCGCGCCTTGTCGGCGACCTCGGCGGCGGGACTGTCGGACATCAGGCCAGCGATCGGCAGTTCGACAAGCGCCGCCTCCTCGCCGTCACGGAACACCGTGACTCCTCCGCCAACCTCGGCGAGGCGGTTCGCGGCGGCGGCCATGTCGGCCTCCGAGGTTCCGACGACGATCATGTGATGGCTGTCATGCGCTATGGTGGAGGCGACAGCCATGCGTCCGCGATAGCCGAAGCCCGAGACGAAGCCGGACGTCACCGCGCCGGTGCCGCGGTGACGTTCGACCAGCGCGACCCGCGCGACCTCCCCCTCGGGGATCACCGCGCCATCCTCGACCGGCAGATCGGCCGTCAGCGCCTTCGTCGGCGCCTGGTTCTCGACCACGCCGATCACGCGGACACGGACGCGGTTCGCACCTTCGGGCGCAGCGACGCGAAAGTCCTGCGGCCTCACCTGCCTGCCCACCCTGACTGTCTGACGCGCTGCCGCCGGCCAGTCGTAGTGCGGGCACTCGACCAGGCACTCTCCATCGACAGCTACCGTCACGCCACGCGCCAGCACCCGGCGAACCGGCAGCGCATCCAGGTCGTCGGTCAGGATCAGATCGGCCCGGCGGCCCGGCGCGATGGACCCCAGCTCTCGCTGAAGGCCGAAATGCGTCGCCGTGTTGAGCGTCGACATCTGGATCGCGACCAGTGGATTGCAGCCGCATACGATCGCGTGCCGCACCACCCGATCCATGTGCCCGTCATGCACCAGCGTCCCGGCGTCGCAATCGTCGGTGCACAGGATAAAGCCCCGCGGGTCCAGCCCCTTCTCCGTTACCGCGGTGATCTGAGCCTCCACGTCGTACCAGGCCGACCCGAGGCGCAGCATCGCCGCCATCCCGAGCCGGACGCGCGCAATCGCGTCGGACTCGCGCGTGCCCTCGTGATCGTCCGCCGGGCCGCCCGCGGCGTAGGCGGCGAGGCCCGCGAGGTCGGGCGACGCGTAGTGTCCGCCGACGACTTTGCCTGCGCGCATCGTCTCGGCCATCTCGGCCAGCATCTTGCCGTCGCCCGCCATCACGCCGGGAAAGTTCATCATCTCGCCCAAGCCGATGATGCCGGGCCAGGTCATCGCCTCGGCCACGTCGTCCGGCCCGATCTCGCGCCCTGTCGTCTCGAGCCCCGGCGCCGACGGCGCGCAGGACGGCATCTGCATGAACATGTTGACGGGCTGCATCAGAGCTTCGTCATGCATCATCCGCACGCCTTCGAGGCCGAGCACGTTCGCGATCTCGTGGGGGTCGGCGAACATCGTCGTGGTGCCGTGCGGGATCACGGCGCGCGCGAACTCCGCCGGTGTCAGCATCCCGGACTCGACGTGCATGTGGGCGTCACAGAAGCCCGGGACGGCGAAAATACCATCCGCCGCAATGACCTCCGTCTTTGGGCCGACGGCGGCCGAGGCGTCCGGCCCGCAACTTGCAAAGCGTCCGGCTGCAATAACGATGTCGGCCCCTTCGATCACCTCCCTCGTGTGGACGTTGACCCACGAAGCGCCACGGATCACGGTGTCGGCAAAAGCACGCCCGGCCGCGACCTCGATCAGGCGCGGGGCGCTTTCGGCCCAAGACTGCACGGAAATCGGCATGGCGCAAACTCTCACCTGGCGGAGGCCCTTCGCAAGGCCTAATACCGCTTTCGCGATGGCGCCATGACGGCGGGCCGCTGCGGAACGCGCCATCTTGGACCTCGCTGACGTTGCCGAAGTCATCCAATTGCGCATCGAGGCATCTTGAGAGAAACTTCCGGATGTCGAACTGGCGGAGCAATTTCGGCCCTGTTCTTCGTTGAACCGTCGTCATGACCAGGCAGCCCTTCCCCTTCTTGCTCGAACCAGTCATGTGGCTGGCGGCAACAGGCGCGCGAGAAAACCCGGATGCGGACACTCCTTTCGGTAGGTCACGGCTATTCAGCACGCACCCTCGGCCGAAGGCTGGCGGGCGAGGGCTGGCGCGTCGTCGGAACGTCCCGCAGGCCCCGGCAGGAACCGGGAGTGGAGATGCGCGTCTGGCCCGGCGACGACCTCGGCGACGTCATCGCCGAGGCGACGCACATCCTGGCGTCCGCCGCACCGGACGACGACGGCGATCCGGTGCTGCCGACGCTCGGCGCGTCTATCGCAGCGGCGTCCGTACGGTGGGTCGGCTACCTTTCCACCACCGGCGTCTACGGCGATCATGGCGGCGACTGGGTCAATGAAACCGCGACCCTCGCGCCGGCGACAGAGCGCGGGCAACGGCGGGTCGCGGCGGAGGCGGCATGGCAGGCTCTCGGCGTGCCCCTCCACATCTTCCGTCTCGCCGGGATTTACGGACCCGGGCGGGGGCCGTTCGAGAAGGTCCGCAGCGGACGCGCCCGCCGGATCGTCAAGCCGGGGCAGGTCTTCAGCCGAATCCACGTCGACGACATCGCGCAGGTGTTGGCCGCTTCGATCGCGGCGCCGAACCCGGGCGCCTACAATGTCGCGGACGACGAGCCGGCACCACCACAGGACGTTATCGCCTTCGCCGCCCGGCTGCTCCACCTTCCGGCGCCGCCCGAAGTTCCGTTCGGAGAGGCCGAACTCTCTCCCATGGCCCGCAGCTTCTATGCCGAATTCGAAGCGTGTGAGGAACGACCGCATCAAGGACGAGCTTGGCGTGACGCTCCTCTACCCGACCTATCGCGAGGGACTGCGCGCGATCCTTGCCGCCGAGAAGCAAGCCCAAGTGCGATGACGATGGCGCGCGGCGGATCGGAGCTCGATGCTCCTGTCCCCCCTCACGTCGGAACTCAAACTGGAGGCCGCCTGCTCGCGCGATTCGCATGGCTTCCAGAGATTCTGTGCGTCCGACGCCGACATGGATATCGCCCGGCGCGTGGCCGGTACCGGCATCCTCAACAAGCGGCCGGAGCAATCGCGGCTCGCGCTGCGGCAAACCGGGTCGATCCAGTTCCCAATCCATGGAGTGGGGCCGGGGGTGACGGCGCGGGCAACATGGCCGCCACGGGGCAATAGGAACGCTGGTTCCGGACCACTCAGCAGCAGCAGTGTCGGACCGACGAAGTTCGCATCGCGATGATCTCATGCGGGCGGGCATCGGGGGGCACTACCGTCCTTCGCCGGTGGCGGCAGTGGGCGAGCCGATTGAGGAACTCGCGCACACCGATATGCTCGTCAGCTACCACGATGCCCGCCGCGATTCTCCGATTCGCACCGCCAGGACGCGCTGCACGCCTTTCTGATGTCGGGCGAGCGCTAGGCGCGGACGCTCTGAACCGATGGAACGCCGAGCGTCGCGAGCACTTTCGCCTCGATGTCGTCCGCGTTGAGCGCAGCCACGGCGTACATGTCGCGCGGGCTCGCCTGATCGATGAAGATGTCGGGCAGCACCATCGAGCGGTACTTGAGCCCGGTGTCGAACACCCCCTCCTCGGCAAGGAGTTGCGCCACGTGGCTGCCGAAACCGCCGATCGCCCCCTCCTCGACCGTGATCAGCGCTTCGTGGTGGCGTGCGAGGTTCAGGATCATGTCGCGGTCGAGCGGCTTGGCGAAGCGGGCGTCGGCGATCGTCACCGTGAGCCCGCGCGCCGACAGCGCCTCCGCCGCCTGCCGCACCTCGGAGAGGCGGGTACCGAACGACAGGATCGCGGCCCGCTCCCCCTCGGCGATCAGGCGCCCCCGGCCGATCGGCAGCGGCGCGCCGCGTTCCGGCAGTTCGACGCCGACGCCCTCGCCCCGAGGAAACCGGAACGCGATAGGTCCATCGTCGTGCCGCGCCGCCGTGGCGACCATGTGGACGAGATCGGCCTCGTCGGCCGCCGCCATGACCGTGAACCCCGGCAGGTTGGCCAGGTAGGCTATGTCGAAGGCCCCGGCATGGGTCGCGCCGTCGGCTCCGACGAGCCCGGCCCGGTCGATTGCGAACCGCACCGGCAGCCGCTGGATGGCAACGTCGTGCACGACCTGATCGTAGGCGCGCTGCAGGAATGTCGAGTAGATCGCAGCGAACGGCCGCAGGCCGCCGGCGGCCATGCCGGCCGCGAAGGTGACACCGTGCTGCTCGGCAATGCCCACGTCGAAGCAGCGCGCGGGAAACTTCTCGGCGAAGAGGTTCAGGCCGGTGCCGTCGGGCATCGCCGCCGTGACGGCCACGACCCGGTCGTCGCGCACCGCCTCCTCGATCAGGGAGCGGGCGAAGACCTTGGTATAGGCCGGTGCATTCGGCGCGGACTTCTTCTGCTCACCAGTCACGACATCGAACTTGGCCGTCGCGTGGCCCTTGTCCGCGGCCGCCTCGGCGGGCTTGTAGCCCTTGCCCTTGCGGGTGATGACGTGCAGCAGGACAGGCTTGTCGGCGCGCGCCTTCAGAGTCCTCAGAACAGGCAGCAGCTGCGACATGTCGTGGCCGTCGATCGGTCCGACATAGTCGAAGCCCAATTCCTCGAAGAGGGTACCGCCGACAGTCATGTGCTTCAGCATGTCCTTGGCGCGCTTCGCCCCGTCGCGGATCGGCCCCGGCAGGTGGTCGACCGCATCCTTGGCCCCGGCCCACATCGCCTGCAGGGGCGCGTTGGCGTAGAGCCGCGAGAGGTAGGACGACATCGCGCCTGTGGGCGGCGCAATCGACATCTCGTTGTCGTTGAGGATGACGAACAGCCGGCGGCCCATGTGCCCGGCGTTGTTCATCGCCTCATAGGCCATGCCCGCCGACATCGCGCCATCGCCAATCACCGCCACCACATCGCCGATGCCGCTGTCCATCTGCAGGTCGCGGGCGGTGGCATAGCCCAGCGCCGCCGAGATCGAAGTCGAGGAATGTGCCGCGCCGAACGGGTCATACGCGCTCTCGGAACGCTTGGTGAAGCCCGATAGCCCGTCCTTCTGCCGGATCGTGCGGATCCGGTCGCGCCGACCGGTCAGGATCTTGTGCGGGTAGCACTGGTGGCCGACGTCCCAGATCACCCGGTCGCGCGGCGTGTCGAAGGCGGCGTGGATGGCCACGGTCAACTCGACGACCCCGAGACCCGCGCCGAGGTGACCTCCGGTCACCGATACGGCCGAGATTGTCTCGGCGCGCAGCTCGTCGGCCAGCCGGCGCAGGTCGCCGTCGGAAAACTGGTCGAGATCGCCCGGGAACCGGACACGGTCGAGAAGTGGGGTCGTCGGTCGCTCGGACATGGGCTCTGCCTTCAAAAAGAGCGTCTCTGCTAGCAGAGCCCGCAAAGGGCCCGCAAGGTTCCGCGGCGCCGCACCATTCGGGCGAGTGGCGCCGGTTCCGGGGGCGGCGCTCGCCGTCGGCGCGGCTCAGGCGTCGCGGGTGACGACGAACCGCGCCGCGTCTCGCAGGGTGTCCGCGCGCGCTCCATACTGCGACAGGGCATCACACGCCTCCTCGACAAGGGCGGCCGCGCGGGCGCGGGCGCCTGCCACCCCGAGATGGACCACGAACGTGGCCTTGCCGCGGCCAGCGTCCTTGCCGACAGCCTTACCGGTGCGCACCGCGTCTCCGGTCGCGTCGAGCAGGTCGTCCGCGATCTGGAACGCAAGCCCCAAGGCCGCTGCAAAGGCGGAAAGCGGCGCGGTGTCCGCGCCGGCGAGCCGCGCGCCGGCCTCGGCCGACCAGCGGATCAGCGCGCCGGTCTTGCGTGACTGCAGAGCCTCGATCGCCGCGAGGTCGGGCGGAGCGCTGGTCTCGGCCGCGATATCCTCCGCTTGACCCAGCACCATGCCCGAAGCTCCGGCGGCACGCGCCAGCGATGCGGCGAGGTCGCATGCAACCCGCGGCTCGGGGTGCGACAGCGCCAGCTCGAACGAGAGCGTCTGCAGCGCATCGCCGGCAAGGATCGCCGTCGCCTCGTCCCAGGCGCGGTGCACCGTGGGCCGACCGCGGCGAAGGGCATCGTCGTCCATTGCCGGAAGATCGTCGTGGACAAGGGAATAGGCGTGCATCGCCTCAATCGCCGCCGCCGCCGAGACCGAGGTCTCGTCTGGCACGTCGTGGATCGCGGCACACTCCATCACCAGGAAGCCGCGCAACCGCTTTCCGCCTTCGGTTGCATAGGCCATCGCGTCGCGGACACTCGACGCCGGGAGCGCCCCGAGGGCCTCCCCCAGCCGCGCGCCGACGATGGATGCGCAACGCGCCCGTCTGGCTCCGAACGTCATGTGGTTCTGCACCCCGTCACGCCGCGATGGCGGTCGCGGGCGGCGGCGCGGGGTTCGATGCCCCGCGTCGTCGCCCCCCGGCGCGTCGGTACGGTCATTCGGCGTCGAAGGGCTGCGTTCCATTTGGCTGCCCCTGCGGATCCAGGCTCAAGCGCTCGACCCGCTCCTCGGCCGCCTTCAGCTTGGCTTCGCAATGCGCCTTTAGCCATGCGCCGCGCTCGTAGAGCGTGATCGATTCCTCCAGTGGCACCTCGCCCTTCTCGAGCTTCTCGACAACGCCCTCGAGCTCCGCCATCGCCTGCTCGAAGGACATCTCGTCGATCCCCGGGTCCGCCACGGCGGCCTCCTTGTTCATGTCGCGGCCTCCAACAGCGCGGTGACGTGGGCGGCGACGCTTTCGCCGAGCGCGCTCAGATCATAGCCGCCCTCGAGTGTCGAGACCACGCGGCCGCCGGCATGTCGGTTCGCGATGTCGACCAGCCGCTCGGTCAGCCAGCCGAAGTCGTTCGTCCGCCACATCAAGTTGGCGAGCGGATCCTGCGCGTGCGCATCGAACCCCGCCGAGATCAGCAGAAGCTCCGGCTCGTGCTCCTCGATCGCCGGAAAGACTGCCTGCTCGTAGACCCGCCGCATCTCGGCCGAGCGTGTGCCCGGCGCCATCGGCAGGTTCAAGATCTGTCCGTGCGCACCTGTTTCGTGTGTCGCGCCGGTCCCGGGATAAAGCGGCATCTGGTGGGTGGAGACGAACAGCACCCGCGGCTCGTCCCACATCAAGTCCTGCGTGCCGTTGCCGTGATGCACGTCGAAGTCGACGATCGCCACCCGCTGCAGCCCGTGGTGGTCGAGTGCCCGCATCGCCGCGATCGAGACGTTGCCGAACAGGCAGAACCCCATCGCCGTCGCACGCTCGGCGTGATGCCCCGGCGGGCGACAGCCTACGAACGCCGTCCGCGCCTCGCCCGCCAGCACCGCGTCGACCGCAGCGGCGCACCCGCCGACGCCACGACGCGCCGCGTCGAGCGAGCCCGGCGAAAGGGACGTGTCGGCGTCAAGCTGCACCCATCCCTCCTCCGGGATCGCCTCGACGACGCGCTCCAGGTAGCTCTCCGGGTGACAGCGGAGGATCTCCGCATCGGCGCCGCGCGGGGCCTCCCGCCGGTCGAGGTCGAGCGACTCCAGCGCCTCCGCCACCGCCCGCATCCGCGCGACCCTCTCGGGGTGGCCCGGCGGCGTAACGTGACGCATGCAGTCGTCGTGCGTGAAGAGGACCGTCATGGCCGCGACGCTACCGTCCGCCGCCCGGATCCGCAACGCGGCCTCAGTCGGGCGCCAGCATGTAGCCGGCGCCGCGGACGGTCTGCAGGTACCGCGGCTGCCGCGGATCGCTCTCGATCTTGCGCCTCAGCCGCGTGATCTGCACGTCCACCGCGCGCTCCTGCGCCTGTCCGCCGTCCTTGCCGCTGTCGCGACCAAGGTCCTCGACCAGCCGCGTTCGGGACAAGGCCTCGCCCGGACGGGCCGCGAAGAGGCGCATCAGCTGGCTCTCCGTCGCGGTCAGGCGGATCAGCCGCTCGCCCTCCCACATCTCGCCCCGCTCGACGTCGTACCGCACCGGTCCAAGGTTGAGGATCTTGGGCCCAAGTGCGTCGGGTTGCGAGGGCATCCGGCGCAGGATGGCGTTGATCCTCAGAAGCAGCTCCTTCGGCTCGAACGGCTTCGGCAGGTAGTCGTCGGCGCCCGCCTCCAGCCCGCGAATGCGGTCTTCGGTACCGCCCTTGGCAGTCAGCAGCAGGATCGGTGTCGCAACGTCGACACGCAGGGACGCCGTGAACGAGATGCCGTCCTCTCCCGGCATCATCACGTCGAGCACGATCAGGTCGAACTCCAGACCCGACAGCAGTCGCCGCGCATGCGCGGCGTCGCGTGCGGTCGTGACGATGAAGCCATGGCGGCGGAGGAACGCTTGAAGCAGACTACGGATGCGCTCGTCATCGTCGACGACCAGCAGGTGCGCGTCCGGCTCGCTCATGGCCTATCCCTCAGCGCCGTGAAGTGACGGCGCATCTCGGGCTCCATCATCGCCTCCAGCACGCGGCGAAAGCCGGCCACCGCCTCCGGCCCGGCGCGGCGGTAGGCGGCGCGCATCCGCTCCCTCTGAGCCTCCGAGAGCTCGGCCTCCAGCGCAACGCCGGCTTCCGTCAGATGGAGGTTCCGCTCGCGCCGATCCTCCCTGCCAACCCGGCTTTCGACGAGGCCGTCCTCGATCAGGGCCCGCAAGACCCGGTTGAGCGACTGCTTGGTGACGCCGAGAATGGTCATCAGCCCATTCACCGTCGTTCCCGGCGCCCGGCTGATGAAGTGCAGCGCCCGGTGATGCGCCCGCCCGTAGGAATGTTTCTGAAGGATCCTGTCGGGGTCGGCGGTGAAGCCGCGATAGGCGAAGAACATCGCCTCTATCCCCTTCCGGAGCTGGTCGTCTGTCAGGAAAAGAAGGCTCTCGCCCCCGTGCTGATGCGCGCCGTCCTCGGCCATCTGACCTCCCCATCGATCATGTTCGCACCATACGTCAGCCTTGTTGACATTCCAAGATGCCGCTGCTAGCCGACGCAGGCAATGCGCAACTTTTGGTCCACTCCGGACTTATCGTCGCAACATTTGGAAAGGTGGGAGGCATGGCCGGGTACGACGACCGCGATGGCTGGATTTGGATGGATGGAAAGATGGTGCCGTGGCGCGAGGCCAACGTACACATTCTGACTCATGCCATGCACTATGCCAGCTCCGTCTTCGAAGGTGAGCGGGCGTACGGCGGAACTATCTTCCTCGGCACGAAGCACTCCGAGCGACTGCGGGCCTCAGGCGACGCCATTGACATGCCCCTACCCTGGCGCGTCGAGGATATTGACGCCGCCAAGGCCGAGGTGCTCGAGGCGAACAACACCAGGGACGCCTATGTCCGGGCGGTCGCATGGCGCGGCGCGGGCGAGGACATGGGCGTGTCGGCCAGCCGCAACCCGGTTCGCATGGCCGTCATCTCGTGGGAGTGGGGGGCGTACTACGGCGCCGCCAAGATGGAGGGCGCCAAGCTCGACATCTCCAAGTGGAAGCGGCCCAGCCCGGAGACCATCCCCAGCCACGCCAAGGCGGCCGGCCTCTATATGATCTGCACGATGTCCAAGCACGCGGCGGAGGCCAAGGGCTGCTCAGACGCGCTGATGATGGACTATCGCGGCTACGTGGCCGAGGCGACGGGCGCGAACGTCTTCTTCGTCAAGGACGGCGAGGTGCATACGCCGCTGCCGGACTGCTTCCTCAATGGACTGACCCGTCAGACCGTCGTCAACCTGCTGCGCGGCCGGCAGATCAAGGTGCACGAACGACACATCATGCCCGAGGAACTGGGCTGCTTCGAGCAGTGCTGGCTGACCGGCACCGCCGCCGAGGTGACACCGGTCGGGCAGATCGGCGATGAGACCTTCGAGGTCGGACAGATCACGCGCGACATCGCGGAGGAGTACGAGGCGCTGGTCCGCGCCTGAGCCGCCACGAACTCTGACAGAAGAACGCCGCGGCCGGGTGACTCGGCCGCGGCGCAACGGGTTCGATCGTGCCTCCAAGCCTAGCCGAGGATCTCGATCTCCGAGAAGAAGAACGCGATCTCGGTCGCGGCAGTCTCCGGCGCGTCGGAGCCGTGGACCGAATTCTCCCCGACCGACGCGGCGAACTCGGCGCGAATGGTGCCCGCATCGGCGTCGGCCGGGTTGGTGGCACCCATCACCTCGCGGTTCTTGGCGATCGCGCTCGGTCCCTCGAGCACCTGTACGACGACGGGACCAGAGGCCATGAACTCCGTCAGTTCGTCGTAGAACGGCCGCTCGGCGTGGACCTTGTAGAACTCGCCGGCCTGCGCCTTGGTCATCTGGATCCGCTTCTGCGCGACGATCGTCAGCCCCGCCTCCTCGAACTTCGTGTTGATCTTGCCCGTCAGGTTTCGCTTCGTCGCGTCGGGCTTGATGATCGAGAGCGTGCGTTCCGTCGCCATTTGCGTGCCTCTTGCAGCATGTCAGAGGGCGCAATCCCGCGCCCCGGGTTGGACGGTGCCCTAGCATGCGATCCCGGCCAGTGGAAGGCGTCCATCCCGCCCGATTGACAGGTCGCACGGCGGGCGGCACACCCCGCGCCATGCTCAGGATCGACGATATCCGCTATGCCGTGGCCGGCCGGCCTCTGTTCGAGGGCGCGTCGGCGCAGATCCCCGCGGGGCACAAGGTGGGGCTCGTCGGGCGCAACGGCACCGGCAAGACGACGCTCTTCCGCCTGATCCGGGGCGAGCTTGCGCTCGAGGGCGGGGAGATCGGCCTGCCCCGCGGCGCCCGAATCGGCGGGGTCGCGCAGGAGGTGCCGTCGTCGGGGACATCGCTGCTCGACACCGTGCTGGCCTCGGACGCCGAGCGACGCGAGCTCTTGGCCGAGGCGGCGCACGCCACCGACGGCCACCGCATCGCCGAGGTACAGACCCGCCTCGCCGACATCGACGCCTGGTCCGCCGAGGGGCGGGCGGCGTCTATTCTCAAGGGCCTCGGCTTCTCCGAGGAGGAGCAGGCGATGCCATGCTCTGCTTTCTCGGGCGGTTGGCGGATGCGGGTTGCGCTCGCGGGCGTGCTCTTCGCGGCGCCGGACCTGCTGCTTCTCGACGAGCCGACGAACTACCTCGACCTGGAAGGCGCGCTCTGGCTCGAGAGCTATCTGGCGCGCTATCCGCACACGGTGATCGTGATCTCGCACGATCGGGGGCTGCTCAACCGCGCCGTCGGCTCGATCCTGCATCTCGAGGATCGCAAGCTCACGCTCTACCAGGGGAACTACGACACCTTCGCAGAGACGCGCGCGGCCCGGATCGCCGTCGCGGAGGCCGAAGCCAGGAAGCAGGAGGCGCGGCGGGCGCACCTGCAGAGCTTCGTCGACCGCTTCCGCTACAAGGCGTCGAAGGCGGTGCAGGCGCAATCGCGGCTGAAGATGATCGCGAAGATGAAGCCGATCACGACCCCGCAGGAAGCCGCGCTGCACCGGTTCAGCTTCCCTGCACCGGAGGAGCTGTCGCCGCCGGTCGTCGCGATCGACGACGCCTCGGTGGGCTACGACGGGCGCGCCGTGTTGCGAAAGCTCAACCTGCGGATAGACCAGGACGACCGGATCGCGCTTCTTGGCCGCAACGGGCAGGGCAAGTCGACGCTGTCGAAGCTGATCGCCGACCGGCTGCCAGTGATGGAGGGTCGCGTCACCCGCGCCAACAAGCTGCGCATCGGCTATTTCGCGCAGCACCAGCTCGACGAGCTTCACGCCGATGAGACGCCACTCGACCACGTCCGCCGCCTGCGGCCGGAGGAGGCGCCGGCAAGGCTGCGCGCGCGCCTTGCGGGATTCGGCCTCACGGCTGACCAGGCAGACATCGTCGCCGCACGCCTTTCCGGTGGACAACGGGCGCGCCTGACGCTGCTCCTCGCCACGATCGATTCGCCGCACATGCTGATCCTCGACGAGCCGACCAACCACCTCGACATCGAGAGTCGCGAGGCGCTGGTCGAGGCGCTGACGGCCTACACGGGTGCGGTGATCCTCGTCAGCCATGACATGCACCTGCTCTCCCACGTCGCCGACACGCTCTGGCTGGTCGACCAGGGTGGCGTCTCCGTCTGGCGCGAAGACCTCGAGGCCTACCGCCGACATCTCCTCGGCGACGACCGGCCGGCGGAGAAGCCGCGGAAGAAGGCGGCGCCGAAGCCGCGGCCCGACAGGAGCGCCATCGCCCAGCTCCGCTCAGAAGCGAAGACCGCCGAGGCGCGGGTGCTGAAGCTGGAGCACATGCGCGACACTCTGGCGAATCGCCTCGCCGATCCAAAGGTCTACGAGGCCGACCGGATCGCCAAGGCCGAGGCGTGGCAGAAGAAGTACGCAGAGGTGATGGACGCCCTCGCCCGTGCAGAGACGCTATGGATGGCGGCGCTCGAACAACTCGAGCAGGCCGAAGCTTGAGCGCCGTCGACCTCGACTTCTACGTCACCGCCTTCGTCACGCTCTTCGTCGTGATCGACCCGATCGGGACGACGCCGATCTTCGTCGCCCTGACCCAGGGCATGCCCTCGGCCGAACGCCGCGCCATCGCGATCAGGGCCTGCATCATCGGCCTCTTCATCCTGTTTATCTTCGGTCTGTTCGGCGACGCCGTCCTCGACTTCATCGGCATCTCTATGCCTGCCTTCCGGATCGCCGGCGGAATCCTTCTGTTCCTGATCGCGATCGAGATGCTGTTCGGACGACGCACGCAGCGCCGCAAGGACCAGGCGCCCGACGACTACGACGCCGACGACGATCCCTCGGTCTTTCCGCTCGCGATTCCGCTTCTGGCCGGCCCCGGCGGCATCGCCTCCATGATCCTGCTGACCGACCAGACCGGCGGCGACGTCTGGGCATCGGCGGGAATCTTCGGCGCGATGCTGGGGGTCTTCGCCATCGTCTTTCTGCTGTTCCTCGCGGCGCGGGCGATCGAGCGGGCGCTGGGCGACACTGGTATCCTTGTGGTGACACGGCTGCTGGGCATGCTGCTGGCCGCTCTCGCGGTGCAGTTCATCCTCGATGGCTTGTCCAACGTCACCTTCATCGGCTGACCTCTTCCGCGGCGCCCGCCACGCCCCATATTGTTGACCATGGGCATCACCGGCGACGGCATCGCGAACCTCCTTTATCTCCTTCTCCTCCTCCTCTTCGTCGGGGGATGGCTGGCACGGGGCCGCTTCGGTGGACGGTCGCAGGCGTTCCGCCATGCTGGCAGCTGGGTCGTCATCTTCGCCGTCGCCGTCCTCGCTGCCGCCCTCTGGGATGACATCCGCCGCGACATGCCGCAGCAGGCGATTGTCACGCAGGACGGGGAGATCGAAGTCCCGCGCGCTGCCGATGGGCACTACTATCTCGGCGCTCAGATCGACGGTGTGCCGGTCCGCTTTCTGGTCGACACGGGCGCGACCGACATCGTGCTGTCGCGCCGCGACGCGGAGCGAGTCGGGATAGATGCAGACGGTTTGATGTTCTCCGGTCGCGCCGGCACTGCGAACGGGATGGTGCGAACAGCACCGGTCTGGCTCGCAAGGTTCGAGGTGGGGCCGATGCTAGACCGTGATGTCCGCGCGCAGGTCAACGCCGGCGAGATGGACGTGTCGCTCTTGGGCATGGACTATCTCAGGCGCTACGACAGCATCGAGATCGCCGGTGACCGTCTGATCCTTACCCGCTGATTTGGCCGAAGTGACGGGCCGGGTCTACCCGGCCGTCACTTCTCGAATCGTCAGGCGCCTTCCGACGCCCGCTCTATCCGCAGATAGCTCTTGACCCGGTTGACCGAACCGGAACCGCGCGGCAGCCGCCGAAGCACGTTGACCGCATGGTGCGGGCCGCGGATGCGGGTTTCACGCTCGTGCTCGACGTAGCGCGGCAAGCGCAGGTTCGAGCCGCCTCTCGGGTGGTCGATGATGTGACGCTCCATGGATCCTCCTCCAGATACTCCGTGGTCGCTTGTCCAATGACTCTAGGTGCCCTTTGCGCTCTGTCCAAGGGTCAACCTTGGGGTGTCATCGTCTTGCGTGCGTTGCCGCGATCGAGGCCCAGCCGACGCTCGCGCCAGATCACCAGCACTCCGGCGAGCACGACGATAGCAGCACCGAGGACCATCTGGCCCGTCGGCACCTCTCCGAACACGGCGTAGCCGATGCCCAGCGCCAGCAGGATCGAGGCGTAGTCGAACGGCGCCACGAGGCTCGCGTCGGCGCCCCGGTAGGCGGAAGTCAGAAGAATCTGCCCCACCCCGCCCAGCGCGCCCGCGGTGACCAGCAGCGCGGCTTCGGGCGCGGTGGGCACGACCCAGCCGAACGGGATCGTGCAGAGCGACAGCGTCGCCGCGGTGACAGAGAACCAGAAGACGATCGACGACGTCGTCTCTGTGTGGACCAGCCGGCGGACGAACACCTGCGCCAGCGCCGCGCAGACCGCCGCCATGAGCACGACGACGGCGCCCAGAGTCTCGCGCGAATCGAGATTGCCGTCGCTCAACGCCGTTAGGCGTGGCGTCAGGATCACCAGAACGCCCGCCAGCCCCAGGGCGACGGTGCCCAGCCGAAACGCGCGAACCTGCTCGCCCAGGAACATCGCCGCGAAAACGACGACCAGGAGCGGCGCTGCGTACCCGATCGCCTGGACCTCGAAAAGCGGCAGCAGCCCGAGACCGGCGAAACTCAGGCCCATCGCGGTCGCGCCGACGAGTCCGCGCCACACGTGGCCGAGCGGATCGGCGGCGCGGAACCCGGTCGTGAGCTCGTGCCGAATGGCGAGCCAGATGACGATGACTGGAAGTGCGAAGGCGGAGCGGAAGAACACCGCCTCGCCGGGCGGCACGTGGTCCGATGTCGCCTTGATGATCGCCTGCATCGTGACGAACACCACGACAGAGCCGAGCTTCATCAGGATTGCCGGCACCGGATTCATGCCGCGGCCTTACGCCGCGCCGGCGGCAGGCGAAAGCGTCACTCGCTCGCCGGTCGGATCGTCACGCGGGCGTTCGAATACCAGTCGGCCGCCGAACGCATCTCCGCATCGGTGAGGCCGGCCGCGATGGAAGGCATGACGTCTCCGCGGCGCTTGCCGTTTCGGAACGTCTTGAGCTGCGTCTCGATGTAGATGTTGCTCTCGCCGGCGAGGTTCGGAGCCTCGTCGATGACGGCGATGCCGTCGGCGCCGTGACATGACACGCAAGCTTCGGGCGCCTCGTCCGGATCCGCGGTCAGCTCGGCGGTCGCTTCGTGCGCCGCGTACCAGGCCGCCACGTCGTCGATCTGCTTGTCGGAGAGCCCGGAGGCGACGACGCTCATCATCTCGTGCTGCCGTTCGCCCGATCGAAACGCGCGAAGCTGACCGGCGAGGTAGCTTGCAGGCTCGCCGCCGATATTGGGCGCGATGGGGATCTGCGCCATCCCCTCAAGTCCGTGACAGGTCCGGCACATCCCGGCGACCTGGCGGCCCGCCTGGAGATCCTGCGCCGAGGCAGAGGCCGCAACAACCGCAAGCGGCATTGCAATCAACAGGTCCCGACACGTGCTTACGGCGACGCGGCCATCGCTCCGCAATGTGGTGCCCCGGGCTCGACCCGGGGCCTCCTCTCGCGCGACGCGCTTCACATGTTGCCGGAATAGCTGATGCGGTAGATCGCCCCGACGAGGTCGTCGGACACCAGAAGCGACCCGTCGCGGAGTTGCGCGACGTCGACCGGCCGGCCTAAATACTCGCCGTTCTCGTCGAGCCAGCCCTCGGCGAAGGGCTCCGTCGTGGCGTTCCCCTCATCGTCGATCGTGGTGACCATGACCCGCGCGCCGACCGGCGTGGTGCGGTTCCACGAGCCATGCTGGGCCGAGAAGATCGCGTTCTGGTACTCCTCCGGGAACATGTCGCCGGTGTAGAACCTCATGCCAAGGTCTGCTGCGTGCGCCACCGTCTCGACGACCGGGAACACCACATCCGCCGGTGGCTCCTCGCCCTGATACTCGTTCGTGCGCACGTCGCCGCCGCCATAGTACGGAAATCCGAAGTGCTGGCCCATCGCGGTCTGGCGGTTGATCTCGCCCGGCGGGATGTCGTCGCCCATGCCGTCGACCTGGTTGTCGGTGAACCACAGCTCTCCGGTCTCGGGATGGAAGTCGTGCCCGACCGAGTTGCGGATGCCGTTGGTATAAATCTCGCGATCCGTTCCATCGGTGTTCATCCGGACAATGCCGCCGATGCCCCACTCGTTGTAGAGCTCGCGCTTCTCCGGCGGCGGCACGTTGAAGGGCTGGCCGAGCGAGATGTAGATCTTTCCGTCCGGCCCGATGTCGCAGACGCGGGCCGAGTGGTTGAAGCTCTCCTCCTCCGGCGGGATCAACTCGCCTTGCGGGACGAGGATGCCCACCGGCACGTCGGGCCCCTCGTAGAAGAACTCGGCGGCTGGGCTCGCGAGGACACGGTTCTGCTCGACGATATGGAGAATTCCGTCAGGGCTGAAGCAGACGCCGTTCGGGACGGTGAACTGGATCGACGGGGCGAAGTCCTTCACCTCGTCGGCCACTCGGTCCTTGTTGCGGTCGGTCACGGCCCAGACCTTGTCCTTGCGCGTGCCGACGAACGTGACGACGCCCTGTGGACCGACGGTGATGTGACGGGCGTCCGGGACGACTGCATAAAGCTCGATCTCGAAACCCTCGGGCATCTCGATGCCCTCCAGGTTCTGCCGAATGCCGTCGGCGTAGTCGCCCTCCTGATCGATGAAGGTGAAAGTGGCATCTGTCGTCTGCATCTTCTGCAACCG
The DNA here is from genome assembly GCA_963749675.1 of uncultured Alphaproteobacteria bacterium. Classification (GTDB taxonomy): domain Bacteria; phylum Pseudomonadota; class Alphaproteobacteria; order Rhodobacterales; family Rhodobacteraceae; genus Roseitranquillus. The sequence continues at coordinate 1,110,515 of CAVVNT010000010.1, read as the reverse complement.
CTCGATGTTGTCCGGCAACACGGCCTGCTGGGCCACCGCCCCTATTGCCGCGAGCGCCAGTACGCTGGTCATCGTCAGAAATTTCATGCTGTTCCTCCCTCGGTTTTCGCCTCTTCCCCGGAGAGAGTGCCTGTCCGCCAGATCAACTTTCAAGCGCTATCTGTTGTGCTCAGGCGTCGACAGCGCCCTTGAAATCTCTTGCGTGGTGAACCGACACGCCGGTCGCCTCGATCTCGGAAATGGCATCGAGGCTTGGCTGCGGGGCGCCCACCACCGGCTCTCGCAAAATCACATGCTCGATCCGGCCCGGATGGCGCGCGATGGCGTCGCGGTAGACGAAGGCGTCCTTCTGGCCGGTGTCGCCGATCAGCACGAAGGACAGATCCGGGTTTGCAGCGAGTATCTCGTCGATCGCCGCGCCCTTGTGATCCTTGTGGCCCCGATTTCCCGACAATCCGAGGTCGCGAAGGAACATCGGCCCGGGCACGAGGCCCGCGCGTGCGAACACTGCATCAAGAAAGTGATGCAGATTCCACGGCGAGGATGAGACGTAGAACACCGGGTTCATGCCATCATGGAGCCTTGTCATCAGCGCGACCGCGTCGGGAAAGATCTCGCGCGTCAGCGCGCTGCCGGTGAAGGTTGTCCAGAGGTTCCGCGCGAGCGAGTACGCGCCGGTCCGCATCATCGTGTCGTCGACGTCCGAAATCACGCCGCGGCGCGCCTCCGCGGGAGGCACGAGAACGGGAAACCCCCTGCGCGTCGCCGGCCGCCCCGGGATCTGCAGATGGACCTCGTTCCAGCCGGGCGCATGCGCCTCGCGCCGGATGAGAAGGCGTATGTAGCCTTCCGCGTCGCTCTTGGTCGTATGACCGGTCTCGGGCGAATGGACGGGCACGCCCGAGACCTCGCTGGTCAGAAAAAGCCCCCCCATCTGCAGCAGGTTGGTCAATTTGCTCGCCTCGGGCTCGGGCTTCGTACGTCGCAACGCGGTCAGGACGCGCCCGCGGACGATCAGGGCGTCCGGCGTGGCGTAGCCGCGATAGGCGTCGAGGACCGGATCGCCTCCGGTGGCGGTCAGACGCTCCCATCCATGCTCGAGGTGTGTGGCAGTCTTTCGCAGCACGTTCATCCTGCGCCGAAGCCTAGGGCGCGTCGGAGGCAGCCGCCAGACGCCCGTCCGCCCACCGCGCCGCGTCGGCGACTGCCGGATCGCCGTCGGCCATGAGACGCTGCACGGCGCGGCGCAGCGACGGGTCGCTGGAATTGCCGATCGCGTACGCGACGTTGCGGACGAACCGGTCGCGACCGATGCGCTTGATCGGAGATCCGGCAAAGCGCGCGCGAAAGTCGGTGTCATCCAGCGCCGCGAGCTCCTCGAGCCGCGGCGCGACCGTCCCGTCGCGCGCTGCATAACGGACCTCACGCGCGGTTGCCGCGAACTTGTTCCACGGGCAGACGGCCAGGCAATCGTCGCAGCCATAGATCCGGTTGCCGAGGCCGGGGCGCAGTTCCTCGTCCACGGGACCGCGATGTTCGATCGTCAGGTAGCTGATGCAGCGCCGCGCATCGAGCTGGAACGGCGCCGGAAACGCGTTGGTCGGGCAGACGTCGAGGCAACGGCGGCATGAGCCGCAACGTTCTTGCCCCGGAGCATCGGGTGGAAGATCCGCGGTCGTGAAGATCGCGCCGAGAAAGAACCAGTTCCCCAACATCCGGGAAAGAAGGTTCGTGTGCTTGCCCTGCCAGCCAAGTCCCGCAGCCTCGGCCAGCGGCTTCTCCATTACCGGCGCAGTGTCGACGAAGACCTTGATCTGTGCGTCCCCCGCCTCGACCAGCCAGCGGCCGACCCGTTTCAGGCGCTTCTTGACCAGGTCATGGTAGTCCGCCCCCCGCGCATAAACGCTGATCGTCGCCCGATCACGCTGCGCCAGCGTCTCCATGGGGTCACTCTCGGGCGAATACACCTCCGCCAGCATGACGACCGACCGCGCCTCGGGCCAGAGCGCACCGGGCGAGCTCCGCCAGCCCGCCCGCCGCTTCATCCAGCCCATCTGCCCGTGCCGTTCCTCTGCCAGCCAGCGCTGTAGCCGGGCGGCCGCACCTGGGATCGCGTCCGGCGCACAGACGCCCATGGCCGAAAATCCCTCGCCCTCTGCCCGCTCCGCCAATGCGGCCTTCAGCGCCGCCCCATCCATTCTTTGCTCTCCAAATATCTCGGTGGAGGCGGGCGAAGCCCGACGGGGGCAGACAGCCCACTGTCCCGTCAGCGTCAGAAATCCAGGTCGGAATAGTGCGGTGGAGGCGGGAACCCGGGCACGGCATCGGCAAGAAGGCCCCGGAAAGCCGGCCGCGACTTTATCTTGGCATACCAGTCCCGAACGTTCGACACCCGGTCCCAGTCCACGTCCGAGATGTAGTCGAGCGCCGACAGGTGCGCCGCGGCCGCGAAGTCCGCCAGAGTCATCGCGTCGCCCGCCAGCCAACGGCGCGCGTCCAGCAGCCCCTCCATCATGTCGAGGTACGTCTTTATTGCGCGCGCCCCCGACTTGACCGCCACGCTGTCCGGATATCCGCGGCCCGTGAGTTTCTTGTTCACCCGCTCGCCAAGCAGTTTCGTCGTCACCTCGTCGTAAAAGGTGTCGTCGAAGAAGTGGACGAGCCGGCGAACCTCATAGCGTCCGACTGGATCGGACGGCATCAACGGCGGCGCGGGGTGCAGCTCCTCGAGCCATTCGCAGATCGCCGCGCTTTCGGTCATGAAGCCGTCTTCCGTCCTCAGGACCGGGACCTTTCCAGCCACCGAACGGCGCAGGAAGTCGGAGTCGCGCTCCCAGTAGCGTTCCTCAACCAGTTCGACTTCGATCCGCTTTTCCGCCAAGGTCAGGCGGACCTTCCGGCAGAACGGCGACAGCGGCGCATGGTAAAGACGCATCATTGCACGTCTCTTGCCCGGTTCGCGGCGCGCATCAAGCCTCGAAGCATTCTGCGCGTCCATCGCGACGGATTGTTTCTGCGCCGTCGATGATCTGCGCCGCCCGGCGACGCACGAAATCCGACGGCGCCGTTGGCGAGCGATCGCGTGGGGCGGGGAGGATGGCGGCGATCCGAGCGGCCTGTTCTCCCGTCAGGTCAGCCGCCGGCACTCCGAACCAGTGTCGCGCCGCCGCCTCGATCCCGAAGACACCGGGTCCCATCTCAGCGACGTTGAGATAGACCTCGAGTATCCTCCGCTTGGTCCAGATCGCCTCCACCGCAGGCGTGATCAGCGCCTCCAACGCCTTTCTTGGCCACGATCGGCCCTGCCACAGAAAAACGTTCTTCACGGTCTGCTGACTGATGGTCGACGCCCCGCGGCGCCCCCCCGCGTCGATCGCAGCGCGGATCGCCGCCATGTCGAAGCCCCAGTGCCGGCAGAAATCTGAGTCTTCCGCGGCGACCACCGCGCGAGCCGCGCCCGGTGCGATCGCCTCGAGGGGCGCCCAGGTGCGCTCGACCGTCCCTAGCCGAACGCGTTCGGCCACGATCGTCGGCGTCGACGGCGGCCCCACGAACGCGAACGCGACAATCAGCGCGGCAACGGCGCAGACGATCCCCAGGGCCGCGCGTATTGCGTGGCTCCGAATTCTCGCGACCCAGAAGAAGGGGGCAGCCGTGTCAGCGCGCGTTCTTGCCATGGTCCGACACATGCGAGCGGATTCGCCAGACGGTCAAGTCCGACTTGTCCATAGCTGACGAACGCGACTTAACCTGGGCGCCGGCGAGAACTGCTTGGGGACATTGAAGAAAAAGGTGTGGATCGCGCGACTTCGGTTCCGCACGCTTCGTTGCCGGGCGTGCCGCGCCCGGTCTGTCACCGGGCGCCGCTTCCCTTATTGAGCTCTCGCTTCCTCGGCCTCGATGCCGAGCGGATGCGCGAGGTTGGGAAGCATCTCTTTGGCGCAGACCTGCACGAACGCCGGCAAGGCCTCTGACCAGTTCGCAAGGATCTCGTCCGCGCGACGGCTCTTCGTTTCTTCAAGATGCCGTTCGACCAAATTGCGGAGCTCCGATTCCCAATGGGGCACGGTGACCCGGCAAGTCAGCAGCGTATCCCTGTTCAGGAGCAGTTCCGACAGATCGTCCGGATCGTAGAGATATGCCATCCCGCCGGTCATGCCGGCGCCGAAGTTCGCTCCGATTTCTCCCAGGATGACCACGACGCCACCGGTCATGTATTCGCAGCCGTTCGAACCGCACCCCTCGATCACCGCATGCGCTCCTGAGTTGCGCACGGCAAACCGCTCGCCGGCCCGACCCGCGGCGAAGAGATGACCTGCAGTCGCGCCGTAGAGGACGGTATTGCCAATGATCGTGTTCTCCGCCGCCACCAGCGGCGATGCCATTGAGGGGCGTGCGACGATGGTGCCGCCGGATAGCCCCTTGCCGACATAGTCGTTCGCGTCGCCCGACACCTCGATCTTCAGCCCGGGCGCAGCGAACGCGCCGAGAGACTGCCCGGCCGAGCCCGTGAGCTTGACGTGCAGGTGGTCCGGCTGCAGCTGGTTTCGCATGCCGAACCGCTTGACGATGTGGCTCGATGTCCGGGTGCCGATCGTCCGATGAGTGTTCCGCACGGCGTAGGAGAGCTGCATCTTCTCGCCATCCTCAAGGAAGCGCGCGGCGTCGCGCACGATTTCCGCGTCCAGCGTGTCGAGCACCGCATTCCGCGGCTTGTTGCGGTCGAAGCGGATATTCTTGGTCCCGTCGACCGTGATCAGCAGCGGGTTGAGGTCAAGATCGTCGAGATGCGCCGACCCGCGGCTCACCTGCGTCAGCAGGTCCGCCCGGCCGATGACCTCGTCCAGGCTGTGTGCCCCAATCGACGCGAGGATCTCTCGCACCTCCTGGGCGTAGAAGGTGATCAGGTTCACGACCTTGTCGGCGTTGCCGCTGAACTTCTCGCGCAACCGCGGGTCCTGGGTGCAGACGCCCACCGGGCAGGTATTCGACTGGCACTGGCGCACCATGATGCAGCCCATCGCGACCAGAGCTGCTGTGCCGATGCCGTATTCCTCGGCCCCCATCATCGCCGCCATGACGATGTCCCGTCCTGTGCGGAGGCCGCCGTCGGTCCTGAGCGTCACCCGCTCCCTCAGGTTGTTCATCGCGAGGACCTGGTTCGCCTCGGTGAGGCCCATCTCCCACGGCAGGCCGGCATACTTGATCGACGTTGCAGGCGATGCCCCAGTACCACCGTTGTGGCCGGAGATCAGGATGACGTCGGCCTTGGCCTTGGCCACGCCCGCCGCGATCGTTCCGACGCCGCTCGACGAGACCAGCTTCACGCAGACCTTGGCCCGCGGGTTGATCTGCTTGAGGTCGTAGATCAGCTGCGCCAGATCCTCGATCGAGTAGATGTCGTGGTGCGGCGGTGGAGAGATCAGCGTGACGCCCGGCGTCGAGTGCCGCAGCCGCGCGATCAGCTCGGTCACCTTCATGCCGGGAAGCTGGCCGCCTTCGCCCGGCTTGGCGCCCTGGGCGATCTTGATCTCCAGCTCCTCGCAGTGATTTAGGTACTCCGCCGTCACGCCGAAACGGCCCGAGGCGACCTGCTTGATCTTGGCCGACGGATTGTCGCCGTTCGATTCGGGATGGAAGTGCGCCGGATCCTCGCCGCCTTCGCCCGAATCAGACTTGGCGCCAATCCGGTTCATGGCGACGTTCAGCGTCTTGTGAGCTTCAGGCGACAGCGCGCCAAGGCTCATCCCCGGCGTCACGAAGCGCTTGCGGATGGAGGTAATCGACTCGACCTCCTCGATCGCCAGCGGCTCCCCCAGCGGCTTGATGTCGAGCAAATCGCGCAGGTGGATCGGCGGCATCGCCCGCATCGCGGAAGAGTACTGTTTCCAGAGCTCGTAGGACGCGTTGTTGCAGGCCATCTGCATCATGTGCATGACTTGCGCGCCCCACGCGTGGGTCTCGCCCGACCGTCGTGCCTTGTAGAACCCGCCGATGGGCAGGATGTCGCGGCCGCCTTTCCAACCTTGCGCGTGCACCGCCTCGACGTGCTTCTGAAGGCCCGACAAGCCGATGCCCGAGATCCGGCTGTGCATGCCCGGGAAGTACTCCGCCACCATTGCACGGCTGAGGCCCACGGCCTCGAAGTTCAGCCCTCCGCGATAGGACGAGATGATCGAGATCCCCATCTTCGACATTATCTTCAGCAGACCCGCGTCGATCGCCGCGCGGTAGCGGCGCATCGCGTCTATGAGGCTCCCCTCGATCAGCCCACGCCGTACCCGGTCGGCGATCGAATCCTGCGCAAGGTAGGGGTTCACTACCGTGGCGCCGCATCCGATGAGAACGGCGAAGTAGTGCGGGTCGATGCACTCCGCCGAGCGCACATTGAGCGAGCAGAAGGTCCGCAGGCCCTTCCGCGTCAGCCACGAATGAACCGCGCTGGTGGCAAGGATCATCGGCATTCCGACGCGGCCCTCGTCCTGGCGATGGTCGGACAGCACCAGATGCCCCGCGCCCGAGCGCACCGCGTCCTCGGCCTCCGACCGGATGCGCGCCAACTCGTCACGCAGCGTGGCGCCGTGGGCGAAGGTACAGTCGATCCGCGCGAGCTGGTCGCCGAAACGCTCCTCCAGCCAATTGAACTCCTCGTTGGCGATGAACGGGCTGTCCAGCACCAGGATCTCGGTCTGGCTCGAATCCTCGTCGAGCACGTTCTTGAGATTCCCGAAGCGCGTCTTGAGGCTCATCACCCGGTACTCGCGCAGCGAGTCGATCGGCGGGTTGGTCACCTGGCTGAAGTTCTGCCGGAAGTAGTGGCTCAGCGGGCGGTACTTGTCGCTCAGCACCGCGGCGGGGGTGTCGTCGCCCATGCTGCCGATGGCTTCCTTGCCGTCCTCGGCCATCGGCGCGAGGATCTGCTCGAGTTCCTCGATGGTGTAGCCGGCGGCGATCTGACGCTTCCTCAGCTCGCCCCCCTCGAACAGCGCGTGCTCGGGCACGTCGCGCAAGAGCTCGTTGAGTTCCGTGACCTTCTCGACCCAATCGCCGAAGGGCTGGCTCGCCGCCAGCTTGTCCTTGATCTCCGTGTCGTGGAAGAGCGCGCCCTCCTCCATGTCGACCGCGATCATCTGCCCCGGGCCCAGCGCACCCTTCTCGACCGCCCGCGCCTCGTCGACCGGAACCATGCCGGCCTCGGAGCCCGCGATCAGCAGCCCGTCCCCGGTCACGACGTAGCGCATCGGACGCAGTCCGTTCCGGTCGAGGCCGGCGCAGACCCAGCGACCGTCGGTCATGGCAAGTGCCGCCGGGCCGTCCCACGGCTCCATGACCGCGTTGCAGTAGGCGTACATGTCGGTCCACGCCTTGGGCAGTTCCAGCGCCTGCTTCGACCACGCTTCGGGCACCAGCATCGTCTTGGCCATCGGCGCCGAGCGCCCGGCGCGCACGAGCACCTCGAAGACCGAGTCGAGCGCGGCGCTGTCGGAGGAACCCTGCGCCACGATCGGCTTGATCTCCTCGGCGAGCTCTCCGAACGTGGCCGAGGCCATCCGGATCTCGTGGCTCTTCATCCAGTTCAGGTTGCCCTTCAGCGTGTTGATCTCGCCGTTGTGGGCCAGCATCCGGAACGGCTGCGCCAACCACCATTGCGGGAAGGTATTGGTCGAATACCGCTGGTGGTAGATAGCGAATGCGCTCTCGAAGCGCGCGTCCTTGAGGTCGGGATAGAACTCCGCCACCTGCTCGGCCAGCATCATGCCCTTGTAGATCACGCTACGGCACGAGAGCGACGCGATGTAGAGTTGCACCTGCGCCGCCGCCGCCGCCTTCTCGATGCGACGGCGAATGACGTAAAGCTCGCGCTCGAAGGTCTCCTCGTCGACGCCCTTGGAATTGGAGATCAGGATCTGCTCGATCTCGGGCCGGGTCGCATTGGCCTTCTCGCCGAGCACGTCGATGTTCACGGGCACGTGCCGCCAGCCATAGATGTAGTAGCCCAACCGCAGGACTTCCGACTCCACGATCGTCCGGCAGGTCTCCTGCGCGGTGAAGTCGATGCGCGGCAGGAAGACCTGGCCGACAGCCAGAGCCTCCTCTCCACGCGGCGCGTGGCCGGTGCGTTCGATCTGGTCGCGGAAGAACTCGAAAGGGATCTGTACGTGGATGCCCGCGCCGTCTCCGGTGCGACCGTCGGCATCGACCGCACCGCGGTGCCAGATCGCCTTCAGCGCGTCTATGCCGTTTTGGACTACCCTTCGCGAGCGCGTGCCGTCGATCGACACGACCAGGCCGACCCCGCAGGAGCTTTTCTCGTCCTCCTCGCGATAGAGCGAGTGCTGAGCCATGAAGGCCCGCTTCGCCGCTTCCTCGGCAGCCCAGCGTTCATCATAGGTCATCGCGCGTCTCCCTCGACAAGGCGATCTTCACAGTGGTTTCCGAGCGCCGCCGCGCCGGGGGCGAAGACCGGGCGGCAAACATGGACGAGCGGCGATCTGCACACTCTATTCCGCCGCAACGGCCGCGGCGCCCGCGAAGCTCTCCAGGATCAATTCCGCGGCCTCCCGGCCATCGCGAATCGCCCAGACGACGAGGCTTGCGCCGCGAACGATGTCGCCTACCGCCCATACGTCGGGCAGGCTGGTCCGATGCGAGCGAAAATCAGCCTTGATCGTGCCCCAGCGCGTCACCTCGAGTTCGTCGCACCCCCAGAGTTTCGGCAACTCCTCCGGCTCGAACCCCAAGGCCTTGATGACGAGGTCGGCCTCTTCGACGTAGTCTGCGCCCTCGATCACCTCGGGCATCTGACGGCCCGTCGCGTCGGGGGCGCCGAGGCGCATCTTCTGCACCATCACGCCATCGACGGTGTCGCCGGTGAAGCCCTTGGGCGCGGAGAGCCAGACGAAGTCGACGCCCTCCTCCTCGGCATTGCCCACCTCGCGCTGACTGCCGGGCATGTTCGTCCTGTCGCGGCGATAAAGGCACTTGACGCTCCTCGCGCCCTGTCGGACCGCCGTGCGAACGCAGTCCATCGCTGTATCACCGCCGCCGATGACGACGACCCTCTTGCCCTCGGCGCTGAGTTCGCCGGAGTCGAACTCCGGCACCTCGTCGCCGAAGCTCTTGCGATTCGAGGCGGTCAGGTAGTCGATGGCGCGAACGATCCCCTCGGCACCAACTCCGGGCGCCTGCAGATCACGGCTCTTGTAGACGCCGGTCGCGACAAGCACTGCATCGTGCGCCGCGCGGATCTCGTCGAAACCCATGTCGCGTCCGACCGAACAATTCAGGCGGAAGGTGACACCTGCCGCCTCGAGCTGCTCGACCCGGCGCATCACGACCGGCTTCTCCAGCTTGAAGCCGGGGATGCCGTAGGTCATCAGCCCGCCCGCGCGGTCGTAGCGCTCGTAGACCGTCACCTGCACCCCGGCGCGGCGCAACATGTCGGCCGCTGCCAGTCCGCCGGGACCGGCACCGATTATGCCTACGCTCTCGGATCGTTCCATCGTCGGCCGGCCGGGTGTGACCCAGCCGCGCTGCCACGCCGTGTCGGTGATGTACTTTTCGATCGACCCGATCGTGACGGTCCCGTGACCGGAGAGCTCGATGACGCAGTTTCCCTCGCAGAGGCGGTCCTGTGGGCAGATACGGCCGCAGATCTCAGGAAAGGTATTGGTCGCCTGGCTGATCTCGTACGCCTCCTCCAGCCGGCCCTCGGCCGTGAGACGAAGCCAGTCGGGGATGTTGTTGTGCAGCGGACAGTGGCTTTGGCAGTAGGGAACGCCGCATTGACTGCAACGCGCCGACTGCTCGGCCGCCTTGCGATCCGCATACTCGGAATAGATCTCGTCGAAGTCGGTCGTGCGAGCCGTCGCTTCACGCTTCGTCGGCATGTCGCGCGGAACGGTGACGAACTTCAGCATTGGATTGTCCGCCATCGGACCTCCCCTTAGTGTCCACGCGTTCTTAGCGAGGCGCGCGACAGATATAAAGTCATTGTTGCTGACCCAATAGAGAATTGGATCTTACGTTCGAGCACTCCCACAGGTAGACTTGAACGAAATTCGGGTAAGTATATGCGCCCTATTTTTGGCGAAGCCGCTCCGCTAGAAGAAGGGAGCGAATCGTTCCGAGTTCTTCATGACCCTGTTTCACCTCGTCCTCGTCGCCGTGATTCAGGGTCTGACGGAGTTCCTTCCGATCTCGTCATCCGGGCACTTGATCCTACTTCCGAAGCTGCTCGGCACGGTCGATCAAGGACAGACCATCGACGTGGCCGTGCATGTCGGCAGTCTTGGTGCCGTGATCGTATTCTTCCGTAAGGACGTGGCGCTGGCCGCCAGCGGAGCGGTCCGTCTCATCACCGGCAAGCTTGATACGCAAGGCGCGTTCCTGGCGCTTTGCCTGATCGTCGCGACCATACCCGTCGTGCTTGCGGGCCTCGCGCTCAAAGTCACCGGGGTCGACCTCGCACTGCGATCGACGGCCGTGATCGGATGGGGGATGATTGTCTTCGGCATCGTTCTCTGGTGGGCCGACCGTCAACGACCGGAAGAGCGTCCGGCCGAGCGCTGGAGCCTGAGAGACGCCGTCATTCTCGGCCTGTGGCAGGCCGTGGCACTGATCCCCGGAACTTCCCGGTCCGGGATCGTCATCACCGGCGCGCGCTTCCTCGGCTATGATCGGTACGGCGCGGCCAAGATCTCGATGCTCATGTCGATACCCACGATTCTAGCCTCAGGCACCCTTCTCGGCATCGAAGTTGCTGCGGACGCCGACGCGACGCTCGCGGCCGACGCAGCCATAGCTGCGGCTTTCGCCTTCGTCGCCGCCCTTCTGGCGCTCGCGCTCATGTTCCGCCTCTTGCGGACGGTCAGCTTCGCGCCATACGTGATCTACCGGGTCGTCCTCGGCGCGATCCTGCTCGCCATCGCCTACGGCTGACGCAGATTCCGCGCGGATTCCTTGATGGCGTCGTACTGGCCTGAAGGACGAAAGCGCCAAAGATAGCCCGGCAGGACGGCCTCAAGCGACGTCGGCACGATGCCGAGATCGGCGAACGTCCTTGCCCGGTCCGACACGACGTTGTCGTGAGCGAGGTTCCGAACCTGATCCTTGGTGACAGGTTGCGGAGCGAGACCAAGGGTCAGAAAGCTAAGCGCCGAAAAGCCCGACGCCATGAGGCGGCCAAACCAGAACGGCAAACCGATTATTATGCGCCGCCGCCGGATGATGCCGAGCATCTGCTGCATCAGCTCGCGGAAGGTATCGACGTCGGGTCCGCCGAGCTCGTAGGTCCCAGGCGCAGCCTGCCCGATGGCTCCCTTGACGGCGGCCTCGGCGACGTCGTCGACGTAGACTGGCTGGAACCGCGTATTGGCGCCGATGACCGGAAGAAACGGCCCGTAGCGGGCCATTCCGGCGAAGCGATTGAAGAACTCGTCCTCCGGCCCGAAAATGATCGACGGGCGGAGGATGACCGCATTGCCGAAATGTCGGAGCACTGCAGCCTCTCCTGTAGCCTTTGTGCGCGCATATTCGCTGCCGCTCTCGGGGTCCGCCCCGATCGCCGAGATCATAACGAGGTTCGAAACGCCCTGCTCCGCCGCGATGCGCGCAATGCGATCCGCACCCTCCGCCTGCACGGCGCGGAAGGTGTTCTTGCCCGCCTCGGCCAGGATGCCGATGCAATTCACGACGCTGTCGGCGCCGACCATGACTTCGCGCACGCTGTCGTCGTCGCGTACGTTGCAGAAGACTGGCTCGACCTGACCGACCACACCGTACGTGCGCACGAAGAGGGCATCGTTGGGATGCCGGCATGCGACCCGGACCCGCCATCCCAAGGCCGCCATCCGCCTGGCGACGTAGCGCCCGACGAATCCTGAACCGCCATAGATCGTCACGAGCTTCGACATCGCTACCGCCTCCGGCTTGGCCACTCCGCGTTCCTAGCGGCAGCCGCCCACAGCGACAAGCGCGAGACCCCGTTGACACGTCCGCGGCCCGGTCCTATCAGCCGCGCTCACGACACCGGCCCAGGTGGCGGAATTGGTAGACGCGCCAGCTTCAGGTGCTGGTGTCCGTACGGACGTGGAGGTTCGAGTCCTCTCCTGGGCACCATCGTCAGGCCAAAAGACCTTTCGAAACTTCGGTTTCCGAAGGTCTTTTTTGTTTGGCGCGACCAGATTGCTCGGCGCGACCACAATCTGCACTACAAAGCGCCATACGGCGCCGTCTTGGGAAATGGGGCGGGAGGAGGCAGACAAGGAACAAGACATCCGACCCGGTGACATGGAACATCTGAAGCAAAAGCACGGTTCGCGAAGCGGCCCCCGGCAAAGGCTGTAAGTGCGGGACGACCTCCACGGGGCGCAGAGGGGAGAATCATGATTCAGGTGTTGTCCGGGGTCTGGGCCCTCTTGCTCGGCATCGTGTTCATCATGCTCGGCAACGGCATGCACTTCACCCTGATCGGCCTGCGCGGCGGGATCGAGGGGTTCTCGGCCGGGGAACTGGCGGTCGTGACCTCGGGCTATTTCATGGGCTTCCTGTCGGGTGCGCGTCTCACTCCGGGGATGATCCGGCGTGTGGGGCATGTGCGCGTCTTCGCGGCCCTCGGGAGCTTCATGTCGGCAGGGCTGATCGCCTTTCCGCTGCTGACCGAACCCTGGGCGTGGACGCTTCTGCGGCTGCTCGTGGGCTTCTGCATGTCGGGCGTCTACGTCACCGCCGAGAGCTGGTTGAACGACGCGGCCACCAACGAGACGCGCGGCAAGGTGCTCTCGGCCTACATGATCGCCCAGACACTCGGCATCATCGGTGCGCAGGGGCTGCTGACGCTGGGCGATGCGGGAACCTCGGTGCTCTTCATCGGTGCCTCGATCCTGGTATCGATCTCGTTCGCGCCGATCCTTCTTGCCGCCACGACGACCCCCGCGGCCGAAGTCGCGCGCCCGATGCCCATGCGCGACCTCTTCTCGAAATCGCCGCTCGGCACCGTTGGCATTTTCCTCTTGGGCGGCGTCTACGCGACACAATCGGGCATGGGCGCGGTCTTTGGCACCCAGATCGGGATGTCGGCAAACAGCATCGCTCTGTTCATCGCGATGCTGTTTGGCGGCGCCCTGCTTCTGCAATACCCGATCGGCTGGCTTTCCGACCGGATTGACCGGCGCCACCTGATCTTTGGCGCATCCGCTGTCGGGGTGACGTTCTGCGCGCTGGGATGGCTCTCCGGCGGCGGTCTGTGGCCGATGATGGCGGCGGCCTTCTTCGCGGGCGGGGTGACGACGCCGCTCTACGCGCTGTTCCTAGCTTACACCAACGACTATCTCTCGGCGGAGGATATGCCGGCCGCGTCTGGCGGGCTGGTCTTCACCTTCGGACTGGGCGCGATTGCGGGTCCGCTCGTCGCCGGCTGGGCGATGCAGCGACTCGGCCCGTTCGCCTTCTGGCTGGTGCTCGGCGCAACCTTCGGTGCCATCGCGCTCTACGCGCTCTACAGGATGACGAGGCGCTCGACCGTCCCGATAAGCGAGACCGAAAGCTATCTGGGCGTGCTGCCAACTGCTACTCCCGTGGCGGTGGAGGCCGCAGGCGTCTGGGCCGCCGATCAGGCCGAGGCAGATTCACAGCCTGACGCCCAATACTGACCGTCGGCGCGACGCCGTCAAGGGTCGCCGCGGGAGGCACGACCAGAGAGCGCCGAACTGCTCGCGGTGAATGGCAATCGCGCCTCGCCGACGTTCGTCCTGCGGGGGCGACGATGCGCTGCTCATGGCTCCGCGGTCGCCCTTGCTCGAGGGGATCACCGTGGAACCGGCTGGCGCGCGATCGCATTGCGGCCTGAGCGGAGGGACGACCGATGACCTATTTCCACACCTTGTCCGCCGCCGGCTTCGCGGCCACCGCCATCAGCTACGGGCCGGCTCGAATGGGGTTCGGCCTCTTCGTGCCCGAGTTCAGGTCGACCTTCTCGATATCGTCATCGACAGTGGGACTGGTATCCAGCCTCGGCTTCGCCGGCTTCTTCATCGGCCTCCTGATCGCCCAGATGCTCCTCAACCGGAAGGGGCCGAAGGTCCCTGTGCTGCTGGGTCTGACCGCCGCTACGCTCGGTCTGGGACTCGTCGCCCTCGCCTCCAATGTGGCACTTCTGGCGGTCGGCGTGTTCCTCGCCGCATCGAGCGCCGGCTTTGCCTGGACGCCGTTCAACGACGCGGTCCACCGCAAGGTCCAGGATGTGGACCGGTCGACCGCCTTGTCGGAGATCAGCACCGGCACAAGCATCGGAATCGCGCTCGCCGGGCTGGTGGCGCTTGCCATGGTCCTAGCGGGGTTCACGTGGCGTGTCTGCTGGGCGGTCTTTGCGACGGCAAGCGCCGCGGCTCTCGTCGCCAATTGGGCGGCTCTGCGTCATGTCGAGAAGGCCGCCGAGGAAGGACCGGAGGAGGCCTGGCGCGACATGCTCCACACGGCGGCGCTCCCGCTCTTCGCGATCGCGTTCGTCTACGGCACCACCTCGGCGATCTACATCTCCTTCGCGGCTGACCGTTTTTCGCAAAGCGGTGGCGTGCCCGGCGTGCCCGCCGACGCCGCGCCCGCGCTCGTCTTTCTCTTCTACGGCCTTTTCGGGCTGGCCGGCCTCGTCACGGCCCGTGTGAGAGATGCGGTCGGGCTGCCATGTATGCTGCGGGCACTGCTGCTCACCGGGGCCGCGTCCCTGAGCCTTGTGGCGCTTCTGCCGAGCAGCTGGATCGGACTGGTCCTTTCGTCCGGTCTCCAGGGGATCAACGTCATGATGACAAGCGCGGTTCTGGCATTCTGGTCGGAACGGCTGTTCCCGGCATTTCCGTCACTGAGCTTTACGGCCGCGCTGCTCGCCGCCGCGGCGGGAAGCGTGGTCGGACCCGTCCTCGCCGGCCTCGCGTCGCATTTCTTCGGGGCCGGAGCCATGTTCTTCGGGATCGCCCTCCTTCCCCTCGCCGCGACCGCGACCTTGCGCGACCGCCACCTGACGGAGCGTCCCGCTCACGCCATGCAGGCCAGCTAAGCGTCCAGGGATGGGGCCCGCCATGTCCGCGTGTGCCTCTGCCCACCTTGCATCGTTGCGCGACATCGCCAGGTCGAAAATCGCGGACGTGTGTCGAAGTGATCGGTGGTCCCTCGGATCGTCCGTTCTCGAACCTCGGACTTCGCGTCCATCCCTGCCGCGGGCCTTCGCCAAGAGGCGCGGCGTCCGGTCAGACATGCTCCGTGCCGAGCAGCACCTCCAACCGGTGGAACGCTTCTATCGCGGCGCGATCCCAAGGCGCACGGGTCGCCTTGAAGAGGGTCGCCTGGCTGCGCAGGATCACCCCGTCCGACAGCACCTTGAGATGGTTCGCGCGCAGCGTCTCGCCCGTCGTCGTGATGTCCGCAATCGCCTCTGCCGTGCCGTTGCGCACCGTCGCCTCCGTTGCACCCTGGCTGTCGACAAGGAGGTAGTCCGCGACGCCGGCGCCTTTCAGGAACTCCCTAACCAGCCGGTGGTACTTCGTCGCGATCCGCAGCCGGTGGCCGTGGCGGCGGCGGAACTCCCACGCCGCGGCATCGAGATCGTCAAGCGTGTCCACGTCGACCCAGAACTTCGGCACCGCGATGACGAGATCGGCGTGGCCGAACCCCAATCGCTCAATTTCCACAACGGCGCTCGACCAGGCGGAGAGCCGCTCTCGCACCATGTCGGCGCCCGTCACCCCAAGGTGAATGCGCCCCGACGCCAGTTCGCGCGGGATCTCTCCCGCCGACAGCATCACCAGTTCCACAGGTGCATCCGAGACTTCGATTGCGTATTCCCGCGCCTCGGCACTGCGCGTCACGGCCAGGCCACGGGTGCCGAACCAGTCCAGGGTCTTCTCCATCAGCCGTCCCTTGGACGGCACCGCCAGACGCAGCGTCATCGTGCGAACTCCACCGTCAGGCCCGGTCTGATCACGCCGCCTACGGCGGGCAGACCTTGCCCGCCCCCCAATGCTGCGGTGAGCGCGTCGTATCGCCCGCCCGTGGCAACGGGCGGCAGGTCGGGCCGGCTGACGGAATAGAAGCCGAACACGAAGCCGTCGTAATATTCCAGCGTGGTCCGCCCGTAGCTCGCCTCGAAATCCATCGTCTCGACATCGACCCCCCGCTCGGCCAGCGCCTCAAGCCGCCGCGCGAAGCGGTCGAGCGCCAAGCCCAGCCCCTCCATGTCGACGGCGAGATCGCGCAGATGGCCGAGCGCGTTGGACGCCGTCTCGCGCAGCGACAGGATCTCGTCGAGGAGCGCCACCTGCCCCGCCGCGATGGGCGGCTCGCCCGCGTCGGCCCGCAGCGCCTCGATCCGCGCCTCGATGTCGCTCCGGTCACGCAGGCCAATTTCCGGTCCCGCCATCTCCATCGGGTCGGCGGCAGCCAGCAGCGCCGCCCGAGTCGGAGGCACCGGCGCACGGCCGCCGAACCGCTCCAGAAGCGCCCGAAACCTCGCAGGCCGCCAGAGGTGCCTTAGCAACGCGGTCCTCCGCCGCTCGGACGTCCTGAGGCCGCGCACGGCAGCCGTCAGCAAGCCGATGTCACCAGTGGCCGCGCGCAGGCCGAGCGGTGCGAGCAGTTCGGCAAAGAGCCCGAAGACCTCGGCGTCCACCCGCGCCGCGTCACTGGCGCCAAGAACCTCGTAGCCGACCTGCAGATACTCAGAAGCTCGTTCGGGATCCGTCTCTTGCCGCCTGAAGACCTCTCCGGCATAGGCGTAGCGCGCCGGTGTCGGACCACCCGCCATGTGCGCCTGCACCACGGGGAGGGTGAAGTCCGGGCGCAGCATCATCTCTCCCCGGATCGGATCAGGTGTGACGAAGGCCCGGCCCCGGATGTCCTCGCCATAGAGGTCCAGAAGGGTCTCCGCCGGGATGAGTATGTCGGTCTCGATCAGCTCGGCCCCGGCGGCGGCGAACGCCTCGAGATAATGCGCCGCCTCGACCCTTACGGCGGCCTTCTTGGCGTTGGGGCTGACATCCATGTCAGTCGAGGCAACGGCGCACCGCCGCGACCAACTCGCTGCGTGGCGTCTCGAACTGTGCTGGCTGGGATTTCCATTCCTTGACAGTAGCTTCCGCCGCGATCTTTGCGCCGAGGACGAGGTCTTTTACCTGCACGACGCCGCGCCCTGCCTCGTCGCCACCTTGAATGATCGCGACCGGGCTGCCACGCCGGTCCGCGTACTTCAGCTGGTTGCCGAAGCTCTTTGGATTCCCGAGATAAACCTCGGCACGGATCCCCGCCCGCCGGAGCTCTCCCGCCATCGCCTGATAGTCCGCCATCCGGTCGCGGTCCATCACCGTCACGACGACCGGCCCTTGCACCTCACCGCCCATCCGCCCCTTGGCGTGCAGCGCCGCCAGCAGCCGGTCGATGCCGATCGAGATGCCGGTCGCCGGCACCGCCTGACCCGTGAAGCGCTTGACCAGATCGTCATAGCGCCCGCCACCCGCGACCGAGCCAAAGCGCTGCGGCCGCCCCTTTTCGTCGGTGATCTCGAACGTCAGCTCCGCCTCGAACACCGGCCCGGTGTAATAGCCGAGGCCCCGGACAACGGATGGGTCGATTTCGATCCGATCCGCCGCATAGCCCTGCGCCGCCGCAAGATCGCCGATCTGTTCCAACTCAGCGACGCCATTGCCGCCGTTTTTGGAGCCGCCGACAAGATCGCGCAGCTGCCCCACGGTCGCGGCCGCGTCGGCCCGCTTCGCACCGACGAATGCCATCACCGTGTCGACCTGATCGCCGCTCAGGCAGGCGCCGCGGGTGTAGTCTCCGCTCTCGTCCTGCCGGCCAGTACCGAGGAGCGCGCGGACGCCCTCGTCACCCAGGCGATCCATCTTGTCGATCGCGCGCAGAACGATCCCACGCTCGCGCACGTGCGCCTCGGCATCGTCGGGGTCGAGGACGCCCGCCGCCTCCATCACGCCGTTCAGCACCTTCCGGTTGTTCACCCGCACAACATAGTCGCCGCGCTCGATCCCGACCGCCTCCAGGGCGTCGCACAGAACGGCGCACATCTCCGCGTCCGCGGCCACGCTCGGCGCGCCCACGGTGTCGGCGTCACACTGGTAGAACTGGCGGAACCGTCCCGGCCCCGGCTTCTCGTTGCGCCAGACGGGACCCATCGCGTAGCGGCGGTAGGGCGTCGGCAGGTCGTTGCGGTGCTGCGCATAGACCCGCGCCAGCGGCGCCGTGAGGTCGTAGCGCAGCGCCAGCCAGTCCTGCTCCTCCTGCCAAGCGAAGACGCCATCGTTCGGGCGGTCGACGTCGGGCAGGAACTTGCCCAGCGCCTCCACCGTCTCGACGGCGGAGCTCTCCAATGCGTCGAAGCCGAAGGCATGATAAACTCCAGCGATCCGGCGCAGCATCTCGGCCCGCTCGGTCACTTCCGCGCCGAAATAGTCGCGGAACCCCTTGGGCGTTTCGGCCCGGGGGCGGCCCCTCTTGTCCTTCGCCATGACGATCCTCCGAGGCGTCCGTCGTCGCGCGGGCCGTCTATCCGAAGGCACCAAAGGCGGCAAGCGCCGCAACTGGTGCCGGCTCTGCCCGCATGGTACGCAGCCTGAAATGGATCGGTTGACAGAACTCGAAGAGCGTCTGGCGCATCTCCTCCGCAGCGTCGAGGATCTCTCCGACATCATCGCCCGCCAGGAACGTGAGTTGACCACGCTCAGCCGCCATGTCGCACTCCTGATGGAGCGCGAGGCAGAGCGGCTGGCGGAGACGCAGGTTCCGCTTGCCGACAAGCCGCCGCCGCATTGGTAGGCCGGCTCCGTCTTCCACGACAGGCGCCGGGGCGGGCAGACACCGCGCGCTTCGGTTGGGCCTTCGCCCTTGGCCTGGCCGGCGGCCTCGCCGCGTTCACCGTCGGCGCGCCGCTGCCATGGCTCCTCGGCAGCGTCCTGGCGGTCGGCGGGGCCGCGATGTTCGCACAGATGCGGCCGGAGGTGCCGCGCAATCTGCGCATGGGGTTCGTCCCCGTAATCGGCGTCGCCATCGGCGCTGCCTTCACGCCCGACATTCTCGGCGATTCCGGAGGCTGGTGGCCGAGCCTGCTCGCCCTCTGCGTCTTCATCCCGGCGGCGCACCTGTCGTGCTTCTGGGCGCTCCGCCGCGGCGGCCTTGACCGTCCGACCGCATTCTGGGGCGCGGTGCCCGGCGGCCTGATCGAAAGCGTGATGCTGGGGGAGGAGGCCGGCGCGGACGTCGCGGTCCTGACCGTCCTGCAGTTCCTCCGTCTGATCCTCTGCATCTTGGTGATCCCGCTCGGCTTCACGCTCGCCACGGGTGAGGCCGTGGGATCGTCATCCGGCGCGGTGATCGGCGACCCCGTGACGCTGACGCTTCAGGACTGGGTTGTCCTGGCGCTATGCGGCGCTCTTCGGCGGTCGCCGTGTCGGACTGCCCGCCGCGGTCCTGACCGGTCCGCTCCTCGTCAGCGGAGCTGCGCACCTCGCCGGACTTGTCCACGGCGCGCCCCCGCGCTGGCTGATCGACCTGACTCAGCTCGTCGTCGGGGTCTCTCTGGGATGCCGGTTCGCCGGGCTCGCGCCCCGCCTCGTCGGCACCGCATGCCGGCTTGCAGTGGTGAATTTGGCGATAGTGCTTTCCCTCGCAGGCATCGCCGCGCTGACGTTGCCGCCGCTCGTCGGCGAACCGTGGGAGGCAGTGGTTCTCGCCTTTGCTCCCGGCGGCCTCGCAGAGATGTCGCTGGTCGCGCTTTCGCTCGAGGTCAGCATCCTCTACGTCACCGCCCACCACGTCGCGCGCATCGTCCTTGCCATCGGCTCGGCCAAGATGCTGGACCGACGCTTCGGAGCCTGACGCACAATCCCCGTCCCGGCTGTCGGCAAAAAGAAGAATGCGGCGCGGAAAACCGCGCCGCATTGCAGATGCTCACTCAAGTCGCCGTTCGTCAGGCCTTTCGGCGCCGCAGCCCGATCAGGCCAAGCGCTCCGAGCCCGGCGCCCATCAGCGGCAGGGCCGCGGGAACCGGCACAGGTGCCAGTACAAGCGAGTCGACGCCGCCCGATCCACCGAAGCGCAACGTGAAGCTGTCGCCCGGGTTAATGAGCGAGGACATCACCGACTGCTGGTCAGTCCCGCCATTCACGCCGTTGCCGACGGTGCCAAGCACCGTGCCGTCCTTGTCGATGAGCGAGAATGTCTCTTCGTCATCCACGAAGGAGAAGCTGGTAATCTTGAACGCCTTGCCCGAAACGAGCGTCATTATGATGTCGCCACCGCTGGCATCATCGTTGGGCGCGGGAAACTGCCCCGCATCCGATTGAAGGATGAGAACATTCCCGGAGATTCCATCAGTCCCCTGCCCCCCAAGAGGCTGCAGGTCTGTATCGCCATTACAGTCGCTAGGACCGCCGTAAACCTCCGGACAAGTTGTATCGAATACTGCGGCACCGAGGTTTCGGCCTGTTGACGACAGCGAGAACGTATACCCATCCTCATTGAAAGAAGTCAGCGGGATGGTCTGTCCAGGGCTGGAGTCCAGTGCGTCGAAGTCAATTACCGCCGCACCGGCTGCCATCGGCACGCTAACGAGTGCACCGATCAGCGAGGCGCGGATCACATTAAACATATCTACCTCCACTCTTTCCTACGTCATTTAGAAGACAATTTGACTTGAAGGTCAACTAGGCGGCCGCCTCGCTTGAACCACACGCCAAAGTAGAAAAAAATGAAAATTCTTTTCGACCCGAACGCGATCGCGAGCTAAATGTCGTCAACCTGAACGACACCCGGCAACGATTTCAACGCGCTTTTTATCGCCGGCGTCAGGGGCCACTCATCTTTCGGCGTCACGTCGATCTCGTGGCCGGTGGCCGGGTCCGGCACGGTGAAAGTGATGGGGCCGGTCCCTCGCGCGCCCTTGCCGTCGGCCATCCGCCGCAGGACCGATCGGACCGACGTCACTGCATCCGGACCATCTATGAAGAGCCTGAGCGCCATACCTCCGGCATCCGCAGCCACGCTGTCGACCGGAACCACCGAATGCGCGAGCAGCCGCAGTGTCTCGCCTTCCAGCGTCGCCTCGACCTTCATCACGACATTCTGCCCGGGCTCCAGCAGTTCACGGGCCTTGACCAGCACCTCTTCCCACAGGCGCACCTCGAAGAGACCGGTCGGGTCCGAGGCCTGGACGAAGGCGAACCGGCTGCCGCGCGCGGTCTTGCGCTCCTGCCGGCCCGAGATCGCCGCGGCCAGATTGGCCAGGACCGGCCCGGTCTGCGCCCGCTCCGTCAGTTCCGCCAGCGTCACCACGTCCCGACGCCTCAGCGCGCTCATGTAGTCGTCGAGTGGGTGGCCGGTCAGATAGAAGCCGACGGCCTTCATTTCCTCGGCCAATCTTTCATTGGGCAACCAGTCCTCGACCGGGGGCATTCGCGGCTCGGGCAAGTCGTCGCCTGCCTCGCCGAAGAGCGATACCTGCGCCGACGCCTTCTGATCGTGGGCCGCGCCGGAATATGCCGCAAGCGCGTCGAGGCCCTCGAATACCCGCCGCCTGTTGCGGTCCAGTTCGTCGAAGGCGCCCGCGCGAGCCAGCATCTCGAGCGGCCGCTTGCCGATCCGACGCAGGTCGACCCGCCGCGCGAAGTCGAAGACGCTCGCGAACTGCTGGTCCCCACGCCCTTCCACGATCAGACGCATCGCCTCGATCCCAACGTTCTTCAGCGCGCCGAGGCCATAGACCAGTCGCCCCCCACTCACGCTGAAGGTCGCCTCAGAGCGGTTGACGCACGGCGCCACGACTTCGATCTTCAAGCCGCGCCGCACCTCCTCGGCATAGACCGCGAGCTTGTCGGTCAGGTGAATGTCGCAGTTCATGACGCCCGCCATGAACTCGACCGGATGGTTCGCCTTGAGCCACGCCGTCTGGTAGCTGACGACCGCATAGGCGGCGGCGTGCGACTTGTTGAAGCCGTAGTTCGCGAACTTGTCGAGCAGGTTCCAGACCTCGACCGCCTTGTCCTTGTCCACCCCGTTCGCCTGCGCGCCGGCAATGAACTTCGGCCGCTCTGCGTCCATCGCCGCCTGGATCTTCTTGCCCATCGCCCGGCGCAGCAGATCGGCGCCGCCGAGCGAGTAGCCCGCCATCTCCTGCGCGATCTGCATCACCTGTTCCTGGTAGACGATGATGCCCTGGGTCTCATCCAGAATGTGGTCGATGCTGAGATGGATGGACTTGCGTTCGGCGCGGCCGTTCTTGACGTCGCAGAACTGCGGGATGTTCTCCATCGGTCCCGGCCGGTAAAGCGCGACAAGCGCGATGATGTCCTCGATGCAGGTCGGTCGAAGCTGCCCCAGCGCCCGCTTCATCCCGTCTGATTCCACCTGGAACACCGCCACGGTCCGCTGGCGCGCGTAGAGCTCGTAGGTCTTCTCGTCGTCGAGCGGGATCTGACCGATGTCGTTCTCCGCCCCCTCGAAGGGCGTATAGATCTTGGTTCCGTCTGCCGCGACGTGCAGGTCCCGGCCCGATCCGTGGATCAGGTCGATCGCGTTCTGGATCGCCGTCAGCGTCTTGAGACCCAAGAAGTCAAACTTCACCAAGCCTGCCTGTTCGACCCACTTCATGTTGAATTGCGTCGCCGGCATCTCCGACCGCGGATCCTGGTAGAGCGGCACCAGTTCGTCGAGCGGCCGGTCTCCGATCACGACCCCCGCGGCGTGCGTCGACGCGTTGCGGAGCAGACCCTCAAGCCGCGCCGCATGGGTCAGCAGCCGGTCGACCACTTCCTCCGCCTTCGAGGCCTCGCGCAGACGCTCCTCCGTCGCCAGCGCCTTTTCGATCGAGACGGGCTTGACCCCCTCGACGGGAATCAGCTTGGAGATCCGGTCGACCTGCATGTACGGCATCTGCAGGACCCGGCCGACGTCGCGAACCGCGGCCTTCGACAAAAGCGCGCCGAAGGTGATGATCTGCGCCACGCGATCCTGGCCGAACCGCCGCTGGACGTATCCGATCACCTCCTCCCGCCGGTCCATGCAGAAGTCGATGTCGAAGTCGGGCATGCTGACCCGCTCGGGGTTCAGGAAACGCTCGAAGAGGAGGCTGTAACGTAATGGATCCAGGTCGGTAATTGTCAGCGCATAGGCCACCAGAGATCCCGCGCCCGAGCCCCGCCCCGGGCCCACGGGAATGTCCCGCTCCTTCGACCACTTGATGAAGTCCGCGACGATCAGGAAATAGCCCGGGAATCCCATCCGCTCGATGATACCGAGCTCGAATTCGAGCCGCTTCTCATACTCCTCCACGGGCGCCGCGTGGGGGATGACGGCGAGCCTCTCGGCCAGTCCTTCCCGCGCCTGCCGCCGCAATTCGTCGACCTCGTCCTCGGCGAAACGCGGCAGAATCGGATCGCGCTTCGAGGGCGCGAACGCACAGCGCCGAGCGATCTCGACGGTGTTGTCGAGCGCCTCGGGCAGGTCCGCGAAAAGCGTCGCCATCTCGGCCGGCGGCTTGAACCAGTGCTGCTGGGTCAGATGCCGCCGGGCCGCCGCCTGATCCACATATGCCCCCTCGGCAATGCAGATCAGGGCGTCATGCGACTCAAACATCTGTGGCGTGTCGAAATAGACGTCGTTCGTCGCGACCAGCGGCAGGCCCATGTCGTAGGCCGCCTCGACGAACGGGCGTTCCGTCGCGAGCTCGGCCTCGGGCAGGCCGTCCTCGCCCGGATGTCGCTGCAACTCGACGTAGAGCCGATCGGAAAACGATGCCGCAAGCGCCGTAAAATGGCTTCTCGCCTGCGCCGTCTTGCCGGCTCGCACGAGGCGCCCCGCCGGCCCGTCCGGACCGCCGGTCAGACAGATCAACCCCTCGGCGTGGGCTGAAATCTCCGTCATCGTCACGTGCCGCACGTCGCGGCCCGAGAGGTAGAGCGCGGTGTTGAGCCTGAGCAGGTTCAGGTAGCCCGCCTCGGACTGTGCGAGCAGCACGAGGGGCGCCGGTGGAACGGGCCGGTCCCCGGGCGCCGGTGTCTCGTAGGCGACATCGAGCTGGCAGCCGACGATCGGCTGCACGCCCGCGCCGCGCGCCGCCTCGGCGAACTCGAGCGCGCAGAAGAGATTGTTGGTGTCGGTCACCGCCACCGCCGGCATGCCGAAGCCCGCGGCCTGCTTCGAAAGCCCCTTGAGCCGCACAGCTCCCTCCAGAAGCGAATACTCGGTATGGACGCGGAGGTGGATGAATTGGGGCTCTGCCATGGCTCCAACGCTACATCTTGTGGCACGCTCCCGAAAGCCGAGAAACGCACCGCCGCACCAACTCGACCGAGTCTGTCGCGGGTTCGGGCAGCAATCGCACGCGGGCACGGACCTGACGATCACGCAGACGGCCGCCTCAGATACCGAATTGCTCCTCTCTCACACAGGGCTTAGGCGATACCGAACGAAGTTGCACATCAACGAGGGAGAGCCGCGATGCGTGTTCTTTTCACTGGCGGCAGCGGTAAGGCAGGGCGCCATGTCGTGCCGTATCTGAGGGACGCTGGGCACGAGGTGGTCAATCTCGACCTCGTGCCGCTCGGGGCCGAGGGCGTCACCGACATCCGCGCAGACCTCACCGACCTCGGGGAAGTCTGGAGCGCGCTGGCGATGCGGGCCGATCTCGACGGTCTCGACGCAGGCGGCGGACCGCCGGCCTATGACGCCGTGGTCCACTTCGCCGCCATTCCGCGCATCGGGATCACCAGCGATGCCGAGACGTACCGCACCAACGCCCTCAGCACCTACAACGTGATGGAGGCGGCGACGCGGTCCGGGATCCGCAAGGTCGTCTTCGCATCGTCCGAAACGACCTACGGCATCTGCTTCGCCGAAGGCGAGGTGATGCCCGAGTACCTGCCGGTCGACGAGGAGCACCCGACGGTTCCGCACGACAGCTATGCGATGTCCAAGGTGGTGAACGAAGCGACGGGGCGCAGCTTCCAGGCGCGGACGGGCGCTGATATCTATGCGCTGCGGATCAACAACGTGATCGAGCCGCACGAATACGCCGAGATGTTTCCCGGCTTCTTCGAAGAGCCCGACATGCGCCGCCGCAACGTCTTCGCCTACATAGACGCACGCGATCTCGGTCAGATCGTCGACCTCTGCCTGCGCGCCGACGGACTGGGCTATCGAGTATTCAACGCTGCGAACGACGCGCCCTCGGTGCATCTGCCGACGGCCGAGATCGCCGAGCGATGGTACCCCGCCGTGCCGGTAAAGCATGAACTGGGCCGCTTCGAAACGCTCTACTCCAACGCCCGCATTCGCGAGGAACTGGGCTTCGTCGAGCGTCATCCATGGTGGAACGCGGTCGCCGACCCGCTGGGCGAACGTCAGCGGAAGGAGTGATAGCGCGCCCAGTTCGAGATCCGGTCGAGGAACTCTTCGTCGCTGAGTGGCGGGTCGGTCTGCACCTTCAATCCCGGCAATAACCCCAGCAGTTCGCGGTAGCGGCTGAACTCCTTGCCCTGCGAGGCCCGGCGCGCGAAGCGCTCGATCGCTTCGGGCAGCCGTAGGGAGCCCTTGGGCGACGAATAGAACAGCGCGAAGGGCGAGGCGTTCAGCGCGGAGCAGATCTGCGCGACTTCCGGTGCGAGCGACGGCAGCAGCGCTGGGTCCGCAGGATCGAGAACCGCGGTGACAGAGGCGAACGACCGACCGCGCACGACCGTCTGCGTCGTCGAGAGCGTGAAGCTGGTCGCGAGCGACACCAGGACGAAACCGTTGATCGCGACGGCCCCGCTGACGACGTAGGAGACTGTCCCGCCGGGCTGGGTCGTATCTGCGCCAAGCGTCGAAAGCAGATGCCCGACGTGGCCGAAGACGTCCCACCAACCGGGTTCCGGCGAGCCCTCCGATGCCACGACCGCCTCCGGGACGGCTGTGAGAATCAGGGTCCATGCAAGGGAGACGATCACGATCCAGACCGAGCCGAGCAGAAACATGATGAAGGGGCCGATCAGCCGGTACATCCAGTCCGAGCGTCGCTGCAGTCCCAAGACCCGCACCGCACGGAATACCGGACGCGCAATCCGGAACGACAGGATCGCGTGTTCCTCCGCTCCGATCGTCGTGAAGAGGATGTCGAGCGACACGATGGCGAACAGCGTCAAGCCGAGGGCGAGCGACATCAGGTCCATGCGGCTTGATGCGCCGAGATCCCGCCGCTGAGCAAGTCTTGCCGCGTTCGGGCCGCGGGCGTAATTGCCGGCCATGACCGAGGTTGCCGCCCCCCGCTCCGAAGCGCCGCTTTCGCGCCATGCCGCCGAAACGCTGAAGCTCGGGACGCCGCTGATCGGCGGCAATCTCGCGCAGGTGGCGGTTCAAATCACCGACACGCTGATGCTGGGCTGGTACGATGTCGACGCACTCGCGGCGGTTGCGCTGGCGGGATCGTACTACTTCACTTTGCTGATCACGGGCGCCGGAATCGCGTTCGCGGTAATGCCCATGGTCGCGGCCGAGGAAGCGGCCGGGGACAGGACACAGGTGCGGCGCATCACGCGCATGGCCCTTTGGTTGTCGGGCATCTACGCCGCATGCGTCATGCCGCTTCTCATCTGGGGCGGCCCGATCCTGGCAGGTCTGGGTCAGCCGCCCGACGTCGCGGCGCGTGCGGGAGAATGGCTGCAGATCGCCGGCTGGGGTCTCTTCGCCTCGCTCGCGATGTTCGTGCTCCGAAGCTACCTGGCCGCACTCGGCCGGACGCAGGTCGTACTCTGGGCGCTGGTCCTGGCGGCGGTGGTCAACGCGGTGGCGGACTATGCGCTGATCTTCGGCAATTTCGGGCTGCCCGAACTCGGCATCCGAGGCGCCGCAATCGCGTCGCTCGCCACGTTCGCAACGTCGGCTCTGGCGCTCGCTGCGTACTCGGTCTGGGCGCTACCGGAACACGAACTCTTCGTGCGTTTCTGGCGCCCGGACTGGCCCGTCTTCGGGCGCGTCTTTCGTTTGAGCTGGCCGATCGGGCTGACGAACGTCAGCGAGGTCGGACTCTTCGCGGTGACCGCCTTTGCCATGGGGTTGCTGGGGACGGTGCAACTCGCCGCTCACGGCATAGCCCTGCAGATCGCCTCGGCCACCTTCCTCGTCCATGTCGGGTTGTCGAGCGCCGCCACGATCCGTATTGGCGCCGCCTGGGGCCGCCGCGACCCACGGGGAGTTCGCGAGGCCGCCAAGGCGGCGACGTGGCTTTCGGCAGGGTTCGTCGTAGTGACCATCACGCTGTTCCTGACGATGCCTCGGACGCTCGTCGGGCTTTTTCTCGACCCCGCAGACCCTGCGGCGCCTGCGGTGCTGGCGATGGGCGCCTATCTGCTGGCCCTCGCGGCCCTGTTCCAGGCGGCCGACGCGGGACAGGTCATGGCGCTCGGCTATCTTCGCGGGATGCAGGACACGCAGAGACCGATGGTGCTGGCGGCGTTCAGCTACTGGGTGGTCGGACTGCCGCTGCTTTACGTGCTGGCGTTTCCGCTGGGCCTCGGGGCGACGGGTGTCTGGCTTGGGCTGACCGCAGGCCTGACGCTGGCGGGCGTGCTGCTGATGTGGCGTTTCTGGCGTGGCGAGGCCAGCGTGACTGAACCGCGGGCCGCCTGAGCCGTTGGGGTCCGAAGCAAGAGGACCCGCGCATGTTCGATTGGATCACCGGCTGGCTCGAGAGCAGCAGCTACTTCGGCGTCTTCGCCCTGATGCTGATCGAGAATGTCTTTCCGCCGATCCCATCGGAACTGATCATGCCGCTCGCCGGGTACCTGTCGGCGCAAGGAACGCTTTCAATGGTGGGCGTGATCGCGGCGGGCACGCTCGGATCCGTCGTCGGGGCGCTGCCATGGTATTGGATCGGCCTCAGGATCGGGACGAAGCGCCTGCGCCGCTTCGCCCGCAAGCGCGGGCACTGGCTGACGCTCGACGAGGAGGATGTGGGCCGCGCGGTCGACTGGTTCGACAGGTACGGCTGGTGGGCGGTCTTCTTCGGTCGCATGGTGCCGGCGGTGCGGACGCTGATCTCCGTTCCGGCCGGCCTGGCGGAGATGAAGATCGTTCCATTCCTCGTCGTCACGACGCTCGGCAGCGCGCTGTGGGTCGCGTTCCTCGCCTTGGCCGGCTATCTGCTCGAGTCGCAGTTCCGCGCGGTGGGCGACTGGCTGAACCCCATCTCCAATGTCGTGGTCGCAGGGCTCGTGCTGTATTACGTCTACCGCGTCATCCGTGGCCGCGGACGCAGCAGTGAGGAGAGTTGAGGGCGCCCGCTAGCGCAATCCCGCGCAGAACTCCGCAATGCGCGCGCAAGCGTCCCTCAGCATTTCATCCGATGCGGCATAGCTCACCCGGAACGCTGGGGAGAGGCCGAAGGCGGCGCCGAAGACGATGGCGACCCCTGTCTCGTCCAGCAGGGCCGTCGCGAACGCCTCGTCTGTACCGATCGAGACACCGCCCTTCGAGGTCTTTCCGATCAGACCAGCGATCGACGGATAGACATAGAATGCTCCCTCCGGCGTCGGGCAGCCGATACCGTCGATCTCGTTGAGCGCAGCGACCACCAGATCACGCCGGCGCGCGAATGCGGCGCGGGCTTCGTCGATGTAGTCCTGCGGCCCGTTCAGCGCCTCGACGGACGCCCACTGGCTGATCGAGCACGGGTTGGAAGTGGTCTGCGACTGCACCTTGCGCATCGCCGCAATCAACTCCTCCGGGCCGCCGGCGTAGCCGATCCGCCAGCCGGTCATCGAGTAGGCCTTGCTGACACCGTTCATGGTCAGCGTGCGCGGTTTGAGCCTCGGCTCCACCTCGGCCATCGTCGCAAAGCGGAAATCGCCGTAGGTCAGGTGCTCATAGATGTCATCGGTCAGCACCCAGACATGCTCGTGGCGCATCAGGACCTCGGCCAGCGCGGCGATCTGGTCGGCGGAATAAGCCGCGCCCGTCGGATTCGACGGGGAATTGAAGATCAGCCATTTGGTCCGAGGCGTGATCGCCGCCTCGAGCTGCGCCGGCGTGAGGCGGAACCCCTGCTCGAGTCCCGCCTCGACGATCACCGGCGTACCGCCCGCCATCAGCGTCATATCGGGATAGCTGACCCAGTAGGGCGCCGGGACGATCACCTCGTCGCCCGGGTTCAGCGTCGCCAGCAGCGCATTCCAGAGGACTTGCTTGCCGCCGCTGCCGACGGTGATCTCCTCAGGCCCATATTGCAGGCCGTTGTCGCGCACGAACTTCCCGGCGATCGCCTGCTTCAGCTCGGGGACTCCGTCGACCGCGGTGTACTTCGTCCGGCCGTCGTCGATGGCGCGCTTGCCTGCCTCGCGAACGTTCTCGGGCGTCGGGAAAGTCGGGCTCCCCAGCGCCGAGGCCGATAACATCTCGACCCGCGGCCCGAAGTTCGAGAGCGCGTGTCGTAACCGCGACTGTCGGAGACGGTTTCACGCGCGCCAGCGTGTCGGAAATGAACGACATTTCGATCTGCTCACTTTGCTCAGGCGGTACCTTGCCCTAATCTGGTCACCCTGTTCCAGCAACTCGAAAGGCAACGACGCCATGACAGAAGAGATCGACTGGTACTCCTCAGACATGGCGACCTTCGGTGACAGGATCGCCGGCGCGAGGGAGGCGCTGGGGCTGACGCCAGCGCGATCTTGCGCACCGCCTGGGTATCCGCGCCGACACATTGCGCGGCTGGGAGGAGGATCGTACCGGAGCCCAGGGCGAACCGCCTCCAGATGCTTGCGGGCCTGCTGAACGTCTCGATTCGCTGGCTCCTGACGGGCGAGGGAGAGGGCGTCACCGTTCCGGCCGATCCCGAACAACCTCGAGTTCCAGCACCTCATGACCGAGGTGCGAGATCTGCGCGCGGACATGGCCCGCGCGACGGACCGGCTCTCGCGGCTGGAGCGTCGCCTCGTCGATCTGCTCGGGGGCCGAGGGATGAGCAACGAGGCGCGCCTCAAGCGACTTCGCATGCGGTCTTGGCGTCGTGGAACCAAGGAGATGGACCTGCTGCTGGGACCGTTTCGCGGACAATGCGCTGTCCGAGCTTTCGGACCCCGAGCTCGAGCTCTACGAGGAGATGCTGACTGAGAACGACCAAGAACTCTACGCTTGGGCAGCGGGCCGGGAGCCCCCGCCGGAGCGGTTCGCCAGCCTCATCGATCGCGTCACCGCGCACGCCGCAGGCACGTTCGCGCAACAAAGTGACGTGTCTTTAACGACTTTTTCGCGCTTTCCCCTGATCTTCGTCGGTCACGGACGATCGACGGAGAGCGAGATGACGATTCACACGAGTGTCGAGACCGCCGAGCGTGGTTTCATGGACCAGTATCTCGACAGCCTCGCGCTGGTCGAGCGCCTTCATCGCTTGCTTCTCGACGTGATCAAGGACGAGTTCGAACGGCTCGGAATCCTCGAGATCAATGCGGTACAGGCCTTGCTGCTGTTCAACATCGGCGACAACGAAGTCACGGCCGGCGAACTGAAGACGCGCGGATACTACCAGGGCTCGAACGTGAGCTACAACCTCAAGAAGCTCGTCGACGCGGGCTACATGCACCATCAGCGATGCGAGATCGACCGACGCTCGGTCCGCGTTCGGCTTACGCCAGAAGGGCCGTTCCGTCAGCGACGCAGTAGCGGGCCTCTTTGCGCGGCATGCGGAAGGCCTACAGACGCGCGGCCACGTCAACCCGAATTCGATGGACGATCTGAACGGCACGCTGCGCCGCGTGGAGCGGTACTGGACGGAGCAAATCCGCTACATCTACTGATACTGTCTCACGCGGACGCGCATAGCGCGTCCGCGTGAGCCGCCGGTCCCGCATTTGATCTGGCGCAACCCGAAAGCGCTTATGTCAAATCTTTGACGCCGCACGAGCGGCAATGTCAACGGAATTACACCATTTTGCAGTAGCTTCCGCGACGGCCTGTCAATCAGGTGGCGTCTCTCATAGAACCTCCACGAGCGATGATAGGACGCGATTCGCGCAAGGGAGGCGAGCATGAGCGACGGAATTTTCCCCCCGACCGAAGACTTCGCGGCAAAGGCGCACATCGACCGGCCGCGCTACGATGAAATCTACGCCAGATCGATCGAGAACCCCGACGGTTTCTGGCGCGACGAAGCGGGCCGGCTCGACTGGATGAAGGCGCCCGAGACGATCAGGAACGTCAACTACAGCCACCCCGAGGTTTCGATCCGGTGGTTCGAGGACGGCACGCTGAATGTCAGCGCCAATTGCATAGACCGCCACCTCGAGACCCGCGGAGACCAGACGGCGATCATCTGGGAGCCCGATGAGTCCGGGCGACGAAGCGCTGCACATCACCTACCGTGAACTGCACGAGAAGGTCTGCAAGTTCTCCAACGTCCTCAAGGAGATGGGGGTCTCCAAGGGCGACCGGGTCTGCATCTACCTGCCGATGATCCCCGAGGCGGCCTACGCGATGCTGGCCTGCGCCCGCATCGGCGCGATCCACTCGATCGTCTTCGCCGGCTTCTCGCCCGACGCGCTGGAGAACCGGATCGACGACAGCGAGGCCAAGGTGGTCATCACCTCTGACGGCGCGCCGCGCGGCGGTCGCGTCACGAACCTCAAGGACAACGTCAACAAGGCGCTGGTGAACTCGAACACCGACCCGCTGGTGCTGTGCGTCAAGCGCACCGGGCAGCAGGTGGCCTGGGTGTCGGGCCGCGACCACTGGCTGCACGAGATGGAAGAGAACGTCTCCGCCGACTGTCCGCCGGAGGAGATGGGCGCCGAGGACCCGCTCTTCATCCTCTACACCAGCGGCTCGACCGGAAAGCCGAAGGGAGTCGTGCACACGTCGGGCGGATACCTGCTCTACACCGCGATCACGCACCAGTACGTCTTCGACTATCACGACGGCGACGTCTTCTGGTGCACCGCCGACGTCGGCTGGGTCACCGGCCACAGCTACATCGTCTACGGGCCCCTCGCGAACGGCGCGACCACCGTCATGTTCGAGGGGGTGCCGACCTACCCCGACGCCAGCCGCTTCTGGGCGGTCTGCGAAAAGCACAAGGTCGCGCAGTTCTACACCGCGCCCACCGCGATCCGCGCATTGATGGGACAGGGCGATGCACCGGTCGAAAAGCACGACCTGTCGTCGCTGAAGGTGCTCGGCACCGTGGGCGAGCCGATCAACCCCGAGGCATGGAACTGGTACAACCGCGTCGTCGGGAAGGAGCGCTGCCCGATCGTCGACACCTGGTGGCAGACCGAGACCGGCGGCCACCTGCTGACGCCGCTGCCGGGCGCGATCGCGACCAAACCCGGCTCGGCCACGCTGCCCTTCTTCGGCGTCAAGCCGGTGGTGCTCGAGGCCGAAAGCGGCAAGCTGATCGAGCAGAACCCGGCCGAGGGCGTGCTCTGCCTCGCCGACAGCTGGCCCGGCCAGATGCGCACCATCTGGGGCGACCACCAGCGGTTCATGGACACCTACTTCCAGCAGTACAAAGGCTACTACTTCTCGGGCGACGGCTGCCGCCGCGACGAGGACGGCTACTACTGGATCACCGGCCGGGTCGACGACGTCATCAACGTCTCGGGCCATCGGATGGGCACCGCCGAGGTCGAAAGCGCGCTCGTCGCGCACGAGAAGGTCGCCGAGGCCGCGGTGGTCGGCTACCCGCACCAGATCAAGGGCCAGGGCATCTACGCCTACGTCACGCTGATGAACGGCGTCGAGCCGTCCGACGCGCTCCGCAAGGAGCTGTCGGACTGGGTGCGGACCGAGATCGGGCCGATCGCCAAGCCGGACCTGATCCAGTGGGCGCCGGGCCTGCCCAAGACGCGGTCCGGCAAGATCATGCGCCGCATCCTTCGAAAGATCGCCGAAAACGACCCGGACTCCCTCGGCGACACCTCGACTCTCGCCGATCCGGCGGTGGTCGACGACCTGGTCGACAACCGCATGAACAAGGGCTGAGCCGATGGACGGGCCATCGGCAAGTGTCACAACCCCGGTCCTGGTCCTGCTCGGGCCGCCGGGGGCAGGAAAGGGGACGCAGGCGCGTCTTCTGCAGGAGCGCTTCGGCCTCGTGCAGCTCTCCACCGGCGATCTCCTGCGCGCCGCAGTCGCCGCAGGGACCGAGGCGGGCCGGGCTGCCGAAGAGGTGATGAAGGCGGGTG
This sequence comes from uncultured Alphaproteobacteria bacterium, assembly GCA_963749675.1. Lineage (GTDB taxonomy): Bacteria > Pseudomonadota > Alphaproteobacteria > Rhodobacterales > Rhodobacteraceae > Roseitranquillus. Next base: position 1,077,309 of record CAVVNT010000010.1, on the reverse strand, counting down.
GTCTCGTCTCGGACAAGACCGTCCTCGCCATCCTCGACGAACGGCTGGAGCAGCCGGACGTGGCACGCGGCATCATTCTCGACGGCTTCCCACGAACCGCGGCGCAGGCCGATGCGCTCGACGACCTGCTCTCCAGTCGAGGCATGGAGGTCGGCGCGGCGGTGGCGCTGACCGTCGATGATCGCGCGATGGTCGAGCGAATTTCGGGCCGGCACACCTGCGCCGCCTGCGGCGAGGGCTATCACGACAGCTTCAAGCCGCCCGCGACCGCCGGAACGTGCGACGTCTGCGGCGGCACGGAGCTGACGCGGCGCGCCGATGACACTGCGGAGACGGTCGCTGCGCGGCTCGCTGCGTACCACGCACAGACCGCCCCGCTGATCGAGCACTTCGCCGGGAAGGGCGTCCTTCTCCGCGTCGATGCCATGCGCCCGATCGACGAGGTCGCGCTGTCTCTTGGCGGCATCGTCCGCGCATTGCGGCACTGAACGAAAGGCCGGTGGGACCGGCATCAACTCGGAGGAGCTTAATGGCCAAAAGAACCACGGCCCAAAGGGTCACGTCCGACGGGATAGGCTACTGGAAGGCCAATCTCCGTCTCATCATCGCATGCCTCATCGTGTGGGCTATTGTCAGCTTCGGATTCGGCATCCTGCTGCGCCCGCTTCTGCAAGGCATTCGGGTCGGCGGCACCGACCTGGGTTTCTGGTTTGCGCAGCAAGGGTCGATCCTGGTCTTCCTGATCCTGATCTTCTTCTACGCGTGGCGCATGAACAGGCTCGACCGCCAGTACGGCGTCGACGAGGAGTGACCTGAAAATGGATCAGTATACCCTGAACCTGCTGTTCGTGGGCGCAACCTTCGCGCTCTACATCGGCATCGCGATCTGGGCCCGCGCGGGCTCGACCTCGGAATTCTACGCGGCTGGACGCGGCGTGCATCCGGTGACGAACGGCATGGCAACTGCTGCGGACTGGATGTCGGCGGCCTCCTTCATCTCGATGGCGGGGCTTATCGCCGTCCTCGGCTACAATGCCTCGGCCTACCTCATGGGCTGGACCGGCGGCTACGTGCTCCTCGCGCTCCTGCTCGCGCCGTACTTGCGGAAGTTCGGAAAGTTCACCGTGCCCGAATTCATCGGTGACCGGTTCTACAGCCCGACGGCGCGCCTCGTCGCGGTGATCTGCCTGATCGTCGCCTCGATCACCTACGTCATCGGCCAGATGACCGGTGTCGGCGTGGCGTTCTCGCGCTTCCTCGAGGTCGAGGTCTCGACCGGCCTCTTCATCGGCGCGGCGGTCGTGTTCATGTACGCGGTCCTCGGCGGCATGAAGGGCATCACCTACACGCAGGTGGCGCAATATTGCGTGCTGATCCTCGCCTACACGATCCCGGCGATCTTCATCTCGCTGCAGCTGACCGGCAACCCGATCCCGGGCCTCGGGCTCTTCAGCGACTACACCGCCACGGGCGAGCCGCTGCTGGAGCGGCTGAACCAGATCGTGACCGACCTCGGCTTCCAGCAATACACCAACCAGGACCCGGCGCCGTCCTCGGTCATCAACATGACACTCTTCACGCTGTCGCTGATGATCGGCACCGCCGGACTGCCGCACGTCATCATCCGGTTCTTCACCGTGCCCCGCGTCGCGGATGCCCGGTGGTCGGCCGGCTGGGCGCTCGTATTCATCGCGCTGCTCTACCTCACGGCCCCGGCCGTTGCGGCGATGGCGCGGCTGAACCTGCTCGACACGATCTACCCCAACGGCGTGTCCGAGCAGCCGATCGAGTACGAGCAGCGGCCCGAGTGGATCCAGAACTGGGAAGTCACCGGCCTGATCTCGTGGGACGACCTGAACGGCGACGGTCGTATCGAGTACTACAACGACGCCAACGAGAGCTTTGCCGCCACGGCGACCGAGCGCGGCTGGCAGGGCAACGAGCTTACCGTCAACAACGACATCCTCGTCCTTGCCAACCCCGAGATCGCGAACCTTCCGGGCTGGGTCATCGCTTTGGTCGCCGCCGGCGGTCTCGCCGCGGCCCTGTCGACTGCGGCGGGCCTTCTTCTCGCCATCTCGGGCGCGGTCAGCCATGACCTGATCAAGGGCCGGTTCAACCCGAACATCAGCGAGAAGGGCGAACTTCTCGCGGCCCGGATCGCGATGGCGGCGTCGATTGTGGTCGCGACGTGGCTGGGCCTCAACCCGCCGGGCTTTGCGGCGCAGACCGTGGCGCTGGCCTTCGGGATCGCGGCGGCAACGATCTTCCCGGCGCTGATGATGGGCATCTTCTCGACGCGCATCAACAACAAGGGGGCGGTCTGGGGGATGCTGACGGGCCTGATCTTCACGGTCGTCTACATCTTCATGCACAAGGGCTGGTTCTTCATCCCCGGCACCAACCAGTTCGAGGACACGATCTCGGGCTCGCTCTTCGGCATCCAGTCGACGGCGATCGGTGCGGTCGGCGCTCTGCTGAACTTCCTGGTCGCGTTCTTCGTCTCCGGCCGCACGGCAGAAACGCCGGAGCACATCAAGGAGCTGGTCGAAAGCGTCCGCATTCCGCGCGGCGCCGGCACGGCCACGGCCCACTGATGAGCCGGGCGGGCGCACTTTCCGGCGCCCGCCTCCTCACGCATGCCCCGTCCGCGCGTCCGCGGGCGGGGCTTTTCCTTGAGGGAGAAGCGCGATGATCAACGCCGACTTCCTCGCCACCGTGCATCCTTGGGACACGCTGCCACCCGACGCGCTGCAATCCGTCGCCGCTGCGTTCCGTGACGAGGACCGCGATCCAGGCGAGATCATCTTTCGCATCGGCGACCGACTCGATGGCCTCTACGTCATCCGCTCCGGCGAGGTCGAGATCACCGACAAGGAGGGTGCCGCACTCTCCCGCCTCGGCCCGCGGAACGCCTTCGGCGAGCGCGGGCTGATGCGCGACGGCGTCGCCCCTACCACGGCGCGCGCGACGACACGGACGGAGCTGCTGATGCTGCCCGCAGGCCGGTTCCGGGCACTCGTCGACGGCGACCCGGGCCTGCACGACTTCTTCGCGCGCGCCCGCCCCGCCCGCGTTCGTCCGCCCGGGCTTGCCGAAACCCGCGTCTCGACGCTGATGACCGCAAACCCGGCGACGATCGGGCCGCGCGCAAGCATCGCCGAGGCCGCGCGGATGATGCGCGACAGGCGCATCTCGTCGCTGATGGTGGTCGAGGACGGGGCGCTGCTCGGCATCATCACCATCCGCGACATCTCCGGCCGCGTCGTGGCCGAGGGGGTCGACCCCGACCGGCCCGTCACGCAGGGCATGACGGCCGAGCCCGTCAGCCTGCCGCCCGACGCAATCGGCTCGGACGTGCTGCACCTGATGATGGAGCGCGGGATCGGCCATGTCCCGATCGTGGGCGACGCCGGCCTCGCCGGGATCGTCACGCAGACCGACCTGACCCGCTTCCAGGCCGAAAGCTCGGCCGAGATCATCGGCGACGCGGCGCACGCCCCCGACGTCGCCGCACTCGCTCAGGTCACCGATCGCATCCCGCAGCTCCTCGCCCAGCTCGTCGGAGCGGGCAACCGGCACGAGGTCGTCACCCGCCTGATCACCGACGTGGCCGACGCCGTGACCCGCCGCCTGCTCAAGCTCGCCGAGGCGGAGCTCGGGCCGCCGCCGGTGCCCTACCTCTGGCTCGCCTGCGGCAGCCAGGGCCGGCAGGAGCAGACGGGCACGTCGGATCAGGACAACGTGCTGATGCTGTCCGACGACGCGACCGAGACGCACGACCCATACTTCGCCGCGCTGGCGAAATTCGTTTCCGACGGGCTCGACGCCTGCGGCTACGTCTTCTGTCCCGGCGAAATGATGGCGACGACCCCGAAGTGGCGACAGCCGGTCTCCGTCTGGCGGCGCTACTTCCGCGGCTGGATCGAAAAGCCCGATCCGATGGCGCAGATGCTGGCCTCGGTCATGTTCGATCTGCGCCCGATCGGCGGCGACAGCTCGCTGCACCGGGGTCTGCAGGCGGACACGCTGGAGGCCGCGTCGAAGAACTCGATCTTCGTCGCGCACATGGTGTCGAACTCGCTGAAGCACTCGCCGCCCCTGGGGCTCTGGCGCGGGCTGGCGACGGTGCGGTCGGGCGAGCACAGGGACCGCATCGACCTCAAGATGAACGGCGTGGTGCCGGTCGTGGATCTGGGCCGTATCTACGCGCTGCGCGGCCGGCTCACTGCGGTCGGAACGCGGGCGCGGCTGGAGGCGGCGCGCGAGGCGGGCGTCCTCTCCGACCGCGGCGGGCGGGACCTGATCGACGCCTACGACCTGATCGCCCAGATCCGCCTGGAGCATCAGGCCGAGCAGGTGCGGCGCGGCGAGCGGCCCGACAACTTCATGGCCCCCGCAACGCTCAGCGAGTTCGAACGCAGCCACCTGCGCGACGCCTTCGTCGTCGTGCGGACCATGCAGTCGGCGGCGACGCAGGGACGCGGCGTGCTATAGCCTGCAGCGACTGGAAAGGGAGGAATCATGCTGTTCGAACTGATCGCGGTGATCGTCGCAGGTATTGCCGTGGCGGGCATCGTGCTGCTGACGCGGCGGTTTCTGCCGGCCGTGCCGCCGTGGACGGCGCCCGTCCTCGCCGGGCTCGCGATGATCGCCGTGTCGATCTCGCTGGAATATTCGTGGTTCGGCCGCACCGCCGCCACGCTGCCCGAGACGATGGAGGTGGCGCGGACGCGCGAAAGCCATGCGCCGTGGCGGCCCTGGACCTACGCCGTGCCCTATGTCGACGGCTTCATCGCGGTTGACCGGGCCTCGGCGCGGACGAATGACGACGTGCCGGACCAGCGCATGATCGACCTCTACGTCTTCGGCCGCTGGGCGCCGACGCAGCGCATCCAATCGATCTTCGACTGCCAGGGCGGGCGCCGCGCCGACATCGTGCCCGGCGTGACCCTCGCCGAGGACGGCAGCCTTAAGGGCGCGAGCTGGCACGACGTCGCGATGGACGATCCGGTGGCCGAAGCCGCCTGTCGCGAGGCGTGATCCGATGTCTCTGCGCCTTCGAACGCTGCTCTTCTTCGCGCTGATCGCGGTGGGAGCGATCCTCGCCACGACGCTCGGCCTCTGGCTCGCGTGGCGCCGTGCGCCCGAGGCGCTTCCGGCGCTGGTGACGGCGGGACTGATCGCGGCGTTCGGCACCGCGCTCGTCACGGCGCTGGTCTGGCTTCTCTTCGACGAGCACGTCGCAAAGGCGATCGACCGGCTAGCGGCGGCGATGCGGGCGCGGGCTCATGGCGGGGTTTCGACGAACCTCGACACCGGGCACGTCCGCCACCTTGGCGATCTCGGTCCCGCGGCCGCGGCGCTAAGCGACCGCCTTGCCGAGGCGCGACGGTCGGGCGAGGCGCGGCTCGCAGAGGCGACGCGGGCGCTGGAGGAGGAGAAGACCCACCTCGCCGCCATCCTCTCCGAGATCCCGGTCGCGATCATGGTCGTCGACGAACGCAACCGCATCACCCTCTATGACCGCCAGTGCGTGCACGCGCTCGGCCAGGTCGCGACGCTCTGCCTCGGCCGTTCGGTCTTTGAGTATCTCGAGCGCGGCACCTTGGAACGCGCCTTGGCAGAACTCAAGGACGCGACGGGCCGCAACTACCTCGACGCCGACCTGCCGACAGCCGACGGAGAGGGGTCTGTCCGCGCCCGCATCCGTCCCGCCGCGCAGGGCCGCGGCTTCATGCTGGCGATGGAGGTCGACGAGGAGGTGACGGCCGAGCGCCCGCTGGTCTTTGACTTCGGTCTGATCGACCGGGACGCGGGCGGAGACCTTGCCGACCGGCCGCTGTCGTCTCTGACCTTCGTCGTCTTCGACACCGAGACCACCGGCCTCGACCCGAGGACCGACGAGATCGTGCAGATCGGCGCCGTGAGGGCGGTCAACGGCCGGACGGTCACGGGCGAGACCCTTGATAGCTATGTCGATCCCGGCCGTCCGATCCCGCCCGCCTCGTCGCGCGTCCACGGCGTGACGGATGAGCTTGTCGCGGGCGCACCGCGGATCGGTGAGGCGGCGCGGCGGTTCCACGACTTCGCCCGCGACGCCGTGCTGGTGGCGCACAACGCGCCCTTCGACATCGCCTTCCTGAGGCGCAGCGAGGGCGAGGCCGGGGTCACGTTCGACCAGCCAGTGCTCGACACCGTGCTCCTCTCCGCCGCGGTCTTCGGGGAAACCGAAGAGCACACGCTCGACGCCATCGCCGCGCGCCTCGACGTCCGGATCGAGGGCGCGGCGCGGCACACCGCCACCGGCGACGCCATGGCCACCGCCGCGGTGCTGCTGAAGCTCGTCCCGATCCTCGAGGCGCGCGGTATCCGGACCTTCGGCGAGGCCGTCGCGGCCATGCGCCGGCATCAGCGGCTGCTGCCCGACCTCAACCGATGATGTTTGCTGCCTCGCGTGGCTGCCCTAGCTTGACTGGACGATGACCGGGCTGGAGCTTTGACATGAGCGGATTGCTGGCGCTGCTGGACGACGTCGCCGCCCTCTCACGTCTGGCCGCCGTACAGGTCGACGACGTCGCGGCACAGGCGGCCAAGGTCGGCGGCAAGGTCGTCGTGTCCGTCTGGGACGACGCCGCCAAGGCGGGCACCAAGGCGGCGGGCGTGGTCATCGACGACACCGCGGTGACGCCGAAATACGTCACCGGTCTGCCGGCTACACGAGAGCTGCCGATCATCTGGCAGATCGCCAAGGGTTCCATCTTCAACAAGATCGTCATCCTGCTGCCAGCGGCACTGCTTCTCAGCCTCTTCGCGCCATGGCTGCTGCCGTTCCTGCTGATGCTGGGCGGCTGCTACCTGTCCTACGAGGGGGCGGAAAAGGTGCTGCACGTCCTGCATCCCGAGAAGGAGCACGCCAAGAAGCCTGAAAGCCTCGACTCCGCGCATCTCGAGGAGAAGCGCGTGAAGTCGGCGATCAAGACCGACTTCATCCTGTCGGCCGAGATCATGGTCCTGTCGCTGGCGACGATCGAGGCCGACGGCGTCGTGATTCGGGGGATCATCCTGGCGATCGTCGCGGTCGGCATCACGGCGCTTGTGTACGGCAGCGTCGCCCTTCTGGTGAAGGCCGACGACGCAGGACTGAAGCTTGCGCAGATCGGACGGCTGTCCGCGACCCGCTCCTTCGGCAGGTTCGTCGTCAAGGCCATGCCGTCCGTGATGACCGTGATCTCCACCATCGGCACTGCAGCGATGCTATGGGTCGGCGGCTCCATCGTGCTGCATTCGCTGGCCGACATCGGCTTCTCGGCGCCCTACGAGGCGATCCACCATCTTGCAGAGGTTGCGGCACACGCCGTCCCGGCCGCGGCGGGTTTCGTGGCTTGGGCGGTGACCGCACTGATCGACGGCATCTTCGGGCTGGCGCTCGGCTTTGCGCTGATCCCGCTCGTGAAGTACGTGATGGGGCCGATCGCCGGCCTCTTCACGCGCAGCAAGACAGCCTGAGCGCGGCTGCGCGGCTCAGTGCGGCATCGAAACGGAAAACACGTTGACGACCGCCACGCCGGCAAAGCTCAGGCCGAGCCCGACGATCGCCGGCAGGTACAGCCGCTCGCCGAACCAGACCCAGCCTATCGCGGTGATGAAAACGATCCCCATCCCCGACCACACGGCGTAGACGACGCCGGTCGGCATCACCCTCAGCGCCAACGACAGGAAATAGACGGCGACGGCGTAACCCACCACGGTGATGAGGCTGGGACCGAGCTGCGTGAAGCTCTCAGACCGGGCGAGCGCCGCCGTCGCAATGATCTCCGCCGCGATTGCCACGACGAGCACCGCGTAGATTGTCGATGCGATGAACTCACGTGGCGAGCGCATCTTCAGCCCTGAGTGCGGGTGGTTCTCGTTGCATTCCTCGATCCACCCGCCGGCGAGATCGAGGACGGCTTGAGCGTCCGGCATCGGCGTGACGCGCACGTAATCCCGCTTCAGCGTGTTCACGAATGCTTCCGAAATGCCGCTGCTTTCCGGCTCTTCAGCGGAATGAAACAGGGTCTCAGACCAACGGCATCATCCGTTGACCTGCGCCCAGTTGCGCGAGGTGGTGGAGGCGACGCGCTCTAAGATTGCGAGGAGCGCGTTCCAGGCGTCGCAGCAGACGTCGACGATGGCGTCATAGCTGCCTAAGACGCGGTTCGCGAGGTGGTTCTGGCGGAGGAACTGCCGGACGTTCTCGACCGGGTTCAGCTCCGGGCTGTACGGCGGGAGCGTCAGCAGCGTGATGTTCGCCGGGACGGCGAGATCCCTGGAGCTATCCCGGCCGGCGCCGTCGAGGACGAGGATAGCGTGCGCGCCGGGGGAGACGTGGGGTGTGACTCAATTTTGGTGCAGCCTCCTACGCGGCGACGACGAGCCGGGCGCGAAGGAGGTCGAGGTTGGCGCGACCGTACATCTGATGGGGTGGACGGCCTCTGCACCCAAGCCGGCGGCGCGGGTTAAGTGGCCGTATGACCGCGTCGTCTCCAGAGGAGCTGCCCACCATGGAAGTCACCACCATCGGACTGGATATCGCAAAGAATGTGTTCCAGGTTCATGCCGTCGACGCCGAAGGCGCGGCCGTTCTGCGCCGCAAGGTACGCCGCGGCGAAGTGCTGCCCTTCTTTTCGCGTCTTGCACCCTGCGTTGTCGGGATCGAGGCCTGCGCCACGTCGCATCATTGGGCTCGGGAGTTGACCGAGCTGGGGCACAAGGTGCGGCTCATCCCGCCCTCATACGTGAAGCCCTACGTCCGACGAGGCAAGAACGACGCGGCCGACGCTGCGGCGATCGCCGAAGCGGTGTCGCGTCCGTCGATGCGTTTCGTCCCGATCAAGTCGACCGACCAACAGGCCGTGATGGTGCTCCACCGCAGCCGTGAACTCCTGGTCAAGCAGCGAACGATGCTGATCAACGCGCTCCGATGCCATCTCGCGGAGTTCGGGATCGTCGCGGCTCAGAAGAGGATCGGCTTGGCTCAACTCGTCGCCATCGTGAGGGGCGGCGCCAACGGGGGCCTGCCGCCGATGGCGTGCCGCGCGCTTGAAACGTTGATCGTGCAGATGGAGCAGGCGCAGGTAGAGATCGTTCAACTCGACAAGCAGATCGAAGCTCATCACAGGTCCGATCCCGTCAGCCGTCGATTGGGCACGATCCCAGGCGTCGGCCCCCTCATCGCGACCGCGATCGCGGCGACCATGCTCGACCCGAGCCACTTTCGCAGTGGTCGCGAGTTCGCCGCTTGGCTTGGCCTCGTACCGAGGCAGAACTCGAGCGGCGGCAAAGAGCGGCTCGGCCGCATCTCGCGACAGGGCAATCGATATCTGCGCCGGCTGCTCGTGGTAGGGGCAACGTCCGTTCTCCGGCACGACCGAGCCAAGGCAGCTGGAAACGCCTGGTTGCGGGCCTTGCTGGAACGTAAGCCGCCGCGCCTGGTCACGGTCGCGCTGGCCAACAAGATGGCGCGGACCGCCTGGGCGCTTCTGGTTCGCGAACAGGATTATCGAAACAGCGAAACTACCATCCCGAACGGCGCCGTCGCGATGTAGGGCGTCCGCCGGGGAAGACTGCAAGGGTGGCTGATGACGTGACGAACGACCGGGAGAACCGGGATCAGGAGAACCCGTTGCAAGCGGAAGCGGCTTAGACCGCGGACATTTGATTGGGACCTGATCTGCGGATCACATCGAGGCCAGCGGCCATGGAGCGCCGCGCGAACAGGCCGGACACATGACTGCACCCATCGTCCGACGTCACGGAAGAACCTCCTTGCAAAGCAGAGGCCGTCCCTTCAGGCGGTTGATCTGGCCTTCCGTCTGCCCGTTGGACCAGCTCTCACGGAGCGCAGCAGCGACGGCCTCAACGTCGGCGCGACGTACTCTGGCGAAGGACGACAGCACGCTGGTATCCGCCTCCGTCAACCAATCCGGCAGCTGCTCGGCACGCCCGTGGCGAACCATCTCGGCAAAGCGCTCTGTCAGGTCGCGTGACGTGACGAGAGTGGGCACCGAGGCCTCGATTCTGGCAACCGTGATGGCATCGGCCCTGGACAGGTGATGCCGCGCGGTCGTCATCATCCTGGCGATCCTTCGCGCCGGTGGACACTTGCCTCCTGTCGCCGGATGCGCCGCCTCGGCCCGGCGGCGCCGCGTTGCCCACTCGGTCACGACCCGCAAGCTGCCTTCGAACCCGGCCGCGCGCAGACGGCGCCAGAGCTCGGCGCCGTTCCTGCACCCGGCGGACCATTCCCGCTCAAGGCGCGGCAGCCAAGGCTCGAGACTGCTCTGGCGGACGCGGAACACGTCCTCGCGCTCGCCGCGGACGATCTGGCACGAGCTTGCGGCTCAGCCCCGTCAGGCGAACGATCCGCTTGAGGGAGACACCATCTCCGGCCATCTGGCGGACCATCCTGTTGGTGTGCTGGCGGCGCAGGAAACCCTCGTATTGCAGGCGCTCGGCGGCAGTCAGAATCTCCGCATCGAGCTTCTGCGCCCCGACCGCCTTGCGGATATCGGGCAGCGCGTGCCGAACGGCGGCAAGGAAGGCCGCTCCGGAGTTCTCCAGCGGATGCCACCTGTCGGCGACCTGCACCGCGTTTGGCAAGGCCCGCGCCACGGCGCCGCGGTACCCGCCGTTCCGATCGCGGGCGACGACCTCGATCTGGGATGCCGGCTCAGCCAGGCTTCGACGGTCGCGGGCTCGCGATCCGGCAGGAGGTCGATGACACGGCGCCGCTCGAGGTCGCAGATCAACGTGCCGTAGCGCTGGCCCCGTCGCCACGCCCAGTCATCGATACCGATCACGCGGCGCTTCGGCGGCGAAATCGTTGGACAAGGCACGGGCGCCGCGCAGGAACGTGTCTTTGCTCACCGGCAGCAATAGGCGGCCCGCGAGGGCTTGCGCCGGGCGTCCGCCCAACGCCAGGCCGAGGTGGCGCACCAGCCCCTGCAACCGCGAGGTCCGCTGGTCCATGCGGGCGCGTAACCGACGGCGGAAACCGCTCCGCGAACACTCGTGTACGGCAATGCGGTGTGCGGCAACGGAGCCGCCGGACTGACAGAACGATCCTGACGTCGCGACCATGAGCGGGAAGGTCGGCCAGCCGCCTCTGATATCTGCTGTGCTGGCGACCGGAGGTCTGACCGCAGCGCAAGCACGCCGACCTGGCGCTCGATGCGCGAGCATGCACGACCACCATGCTCCCGGAGACCTCGATCCGTTCCGTCTTCAAACCGTCGGGTAGAAATCGCTCCCGCTCCGTTCTGCTCATCATCGGCCACCTCCCATGAAGATCGCCAATGTAGCTTCCGACGGCCCTAAGCTGCACCAAATCTGCGACAGAACCGAAATCGCGCCCCCGCTTGAACCCTTCCATCGGCGGCGCGAAGGCCTTGATCGCCGGGGCGCTGACCGGCCCGACGCCCGGCGCAGTCTGTAATCGGGCGGCCTCGGGATCGCTGCGGGCTGCGTCACGCAGCCTCCGCTCGATCACGGCGATCCGCTCGCTGCAGGCCTGGAGCTGGTCGAGGTGCGGGCGCGTGAACTCGACCACGAGGGGCGGCAGATTGCTGTCGGGGTCGTCGATCCGCCGAACCAGCGACTTCAAGAAGGTCAGCCATCGTGGCTAAGGGCCTCCATCTCGCGACCCCAGCAGTGCACCGAAGCGCAGGCCTCCATGATCATGTCCCGGGGCGTTCTCTAATCGTCTCGGTCAAGAGCTGATCCTTTGCGTCGTCCTGCGGGCCGGGCTCCATCGCGACACGGCACCGCGGATGCTTCGTCATGAACGCCCGGAACTGCGTCCGCGATAGCTTCTTGCGGAACACCGGCGCCCCCGCCGCGGTGGCCCCGTGCAGCTGGAACACCATCTTTGCCAGATCGACGCCGATCACCTCGTTCATGGATGCCTCCTCCATACTGGTTGGTTCGACACCGCCGGCGTGGCACAAGCGATGCCGTCAGGGGTGGGGCATCCACACCATCAGTGACCCGGCACCGCCCGGTCGGCGGCCTCCGCCGGACGCTCGCTGATCATCACCTCGGGCGTCACCAACGGCTTGCCCCGGCCGCGCAGGCGCGATCTCGGCAGGCGCAGCGCGCGTCCGGTGTGCAGGCACGCGGTGAGCTCGCGCTTCAGTGCTCCGCGGCCCTGGACGTGAAGGAACCGGCAGATGGCTTCGTGGTTGACGCGCATGGTCTCGTCGGGAAAGTCGAGCCCGAGCCAGGCGGGCGATCTCACGCACTCCGTGTCCGCCTGCGCAGAAAAGCGCAATCTCCTTCCGCTCAATGAGCGACAGCAACGCCTTCGCGGACGGTGCAAGCTGCGAGGGTGGCATGCCGCCGGCCTCCCGAAACCACCGGCTCTCACCGGAGGCGATACTTCGGCATCCACCGCGGCGTCCTCGCGCGAGCGCCCCGCCGAGATTGCCGAACAGAACACCCGCCGATGCTCGCGCCGCGCCTTACGGGTGGATCGGGCCGGGCGCCGCTTCCCAGTCATCGCAACCTCCTTCATCAGAGTGTTGCGACGACCGGTCGAGGCCGCCCAGTACACATCCTAGTCGTTCGGCCATCGTCGCAAGGCGGCGCGTTCGACCGTCCACCGGCACAGCCGGCGACGCACTCGACAACGCCATGTGCAAGAGCTTCTTCGCCACCCTTGAATGCGAGCTGATCGACCAGCGTCGCTTCGCCACTCGCGCCGCGGCGCAGGTCCAGTCCATCGAGGGGTTCCGCAGTCCTTCGCGCCGCCACTCATCCATCGGCTACATGTCACCCGCAGAGTTCGAAGCCACCCATGCCCAGACGGTCATGACCAAACCCGCAAGCCATCGACGGAAGCGGGTCAACTCCACTGTGATCCGCCGGTAGTATCCGTCTTGGTCAAGCGGGTCTGTCGGCCCATTTCCGGCCGTCACGCAGCAGCGCGTTGGCGAGCAGGACAAGCTTGCGCATGACGGCGGTGATGGCGAGCTTGGGTGCCTTGCCGCTGTCGAGGAGCTGCTGGTACTTGCGCTTGAGATCCGCGTTGAAGCGGACGGCGACGAGGGCCGGCATGAAGATTGTGGCGCGCAGGCTGGCGCGTCCACCGCGGATCATCTCCTTGCCCTTGCACTTGCCCGAGCAACGCGTGAACGGCGCCAGCCCGGCGAGGCTCGCGGCCTGTTTCGGCTCGAGGATCCCGAGCTCGGGCATCTCGATCAGCAGCATGCAGGCGGTGACGGCGCCGATGCCAGGGATGGAGGTCAGGATGTCGAGACGCTCGGCCAGCGCGGGGTCCGCCGCGATCAGGGTGGCGATGGTTTCGTCGACCTCGGCAAGCTGCTTCTCGATGATCGCCAGCCGTGCCTTCGCCTGGCGTCGGATCAGGCTGATCGCCGCTGTGTCAGCACGGTTTCCCGCCGCCGTCCGGTCCTTGATCAACGCCAGCCGCGCGACGTGCAACTCCCTCAGTTCGTTCATGAGTTCGCCGCGAACCGGGCGCGGCGGCAGGTCGAGCGCAAGCCCCATCCGAGCCAGCAGCATCGCATCCACCCGGTCCGTCTTGGCCTGGGTTCCGGTGGCCTCAGCGAACCGCCGTGCCTGTCGGGGATTGACCTTGACCAGCGCATGCCCGGCCTTTGCGAGCGATTCCTCCAGTGCGCGATGATAGGGGCCGGTCGGCTCATAGACGATCCGCAGCCCTTCGGCGTTGCCGATCCACTCCAGCAGAGCCTTGAACCCGGCCTTGTCGTTTCCAAAGAAGTTGTGCTGCCGGCTTGAGAGCCGAAACGCGTCCAGCCGGTCTTTCGAGATGTCGATGCCGATGATATCCTGCATCCGTCTTTCCCTTACCTCTGCTTGTCATGCGGGCCAGAAGCCCTGCTATCCGTTCAGGTCATGAGAAAAGACGGGGGCGATCACACTACCGCACGGCCCTGAGCGGCCGACCCATTCTCGATCCGTCCCCCGCCGCTGTCCGGCATATGGGGTGCCGGGCAGCGGCTCCTTATCGCAAAGGAGCCGAGGGAAGTCATAAGACAAGCCGTAGGTCGGCGGTGCCGCCACCAGCGTCGTGATCAATGGCAGCACGTTCGCGACTCACTCGAACGCATGGCGTTCGCCGCTCACCGCTTGCGCCTTGTGGTAGCGCCGCCGCGGCTTGTTTCTCCCACCAGCCGATCGTGAAGATTGAGTGCCATCCCGAGCGTCTCGGCAATGGCCTTCATCGGAAAGCGTCCTTCATCGGCGACTGCGCGAGCAACGTCGGTTTTTTTGTCCGTGACTTCTCCAGCGCCTCCTTGAGGATCTCCACCTCGAGCGTTTTGCGGCCGAGCTGGCGTTTGAGCTCCCGGATGCGATCCTCCATCTGCAGGAGGGCCCGTCTCGCAGGCTGGACCTAGTCACCGCGTCATCGCCGAGCACCGCCACGCTCCCTCCTTCCAGCATCAGCCTGCGTCGACGATGGAGGAGGTTCGGCGCCATGGCATTCCGCCGCGCGACGACCGAGGTGCTCTCCCGCTCGTCCAGGGTCTCTTCCACGATCCGCAGCTTCTCCGCAGCGGACCAGCGGCGGCGTCGGCGTCGGCCGCCATCGGTGATGATCTCGATCCCAGACATGAGCACGGGCTCAGGCATATGCCCAAGCCCCCATGGCTATGCCCGTGTGTCCGGTCGAACCGTGGGCCAGTTCACCACTTGCTGGAACCGCCCGGCGCCGACCACGCCGCGCCGTCCGGCGCAAGCCCGCAGCTTCTGGCCCCCGTCCCGGCTCGGTGCTAGGGCCAAGGCATGAGCTTTCGCGTCTCCCGCCCCGCCGCGCACCCCGACGCCGTCGCGCTTGCTTGCGACGCAAACCATCTGGCCATCGCCGCGACCGTCGCGCTCCACATCGCCGAGACGGAGCCTGGGCGGAAGTTCGACCTCTGCATCTGCACGCCCGACTGGGAGTCGATCCTACCGGAGTGGTTCGACCTGCCGATCCGCTGGGTGCAGATCGACGTCGCCGCGGTGCCGGTCTTCCAGCACCCGAAGGCCTGGATCAGCATCGGCACGTTCTACCGGCACCTCCTGCCGGCGATCCTGCAGGGCGACTACGCGCGGCTGCTATACCTCGACACCGACGTCCACTTGCGCCGGCCGGGCATCCAGGGCCTCTTCGACCGGACGACGGAGGCGTTCGCGATCGCCGCCGCGCCCGACTTCGTCGCCGTCAAGGCGCCGCGCAAGGCGCGCCGCCGCCGCTCGCGCGAGCTCGTCGAAAACCTCGGCGGCGCCGAAGGGCAGTACTGGCAGGCGGGCGTCTTGCTGATGCAGACCGCCCCGCATGTGGCGGCGCGCCTCGGCCCGCGGATCCTCGCCTTCGCGACGGAAAGCGCGGAGGTCCTGCACCGCCACCGCCTGGGCGATCAGGCGGCGCTGAACGCGGTCGCCGCGAATGAGATCGTGCCGCTCAGTCCGCTCTGGAACTGGCACTCCTCGAACTGGCTCCGACCGGAGATCGTCGCGCACTACGACCCCTACATCCTGCACTTCACCGGCCCCAACAAGCCGTGGGTGACGCAGGACGACCCCTTCGTGGCCGAGCTCGCACCGCGCTACGAGGCGACGCTGCAAGGCCTCGTGCCAGACTGGTGGCGACGTCCGCGCGAGGGCTCTCTTGCATGGTATCGCGACCATCCTCGCTACGGCTTCGCGCCGGCCGACGCGGTTCACCGCGCCCTGCGCCGCCGCCGCATCGCCCGCAAGTTCGGAATCGAGACCGCTGCCACCACGAGCCGCTACGGCGCGATGGACCGCCTGATCGCGTCAACCCGCATCGGATGAGCCGCAAGGACTACCCGGTCACGCCAGACGGCCGCTACTTCGTCTCCCGCGGGCGGCTGTGGCGGCGGACCGATCCGCGTCTGCCGGACGACGAACGGCGCGCCGCGATCAAGGCGCTGATGCAGGCGCGCCGCGCAGTACGCGATGCCGCGGACGACGAGGCGCGCGCCGAGGCCCGCCACGGGGTCGACGCCGCAAAGCGCGCGCTGGGTGAGCGCGGTTCAGTCTGGTGGGACGACGACGCGGCCGATGAAACCGGCCGAGCCCCGTGGACCACGAGCTACGCGGACTGGTGGAACTCGCTGTCTGAGGAAGAGCGCGCCGCCGCTCACCGCTCCGCCTGATGCCAGCACACTTGACCGATGACTTTCTTAGGGCTGATGCCTCCGGTGGACCGAGCCATTGAGCCCAACCGAAGCCACCGGCGGCCCGCGTCAGAGTCCCAGCTTCTCCTCGACCGCGCCAAGACCCGGTTCCCCCGAGAGAGTGGTGACGCCGTCGAGCCAGGGCGCGATCACGGACGGGTTCTCCTTGAGCCAGACCTCAGCCGCTTCGGTTGCCGACATTCCGTCGTCGAGGATCATGCCCATGAGCTCATTCTCCATCTCGATGTCGAAGCTCAGATTGCGGAAGAACGCGGCGGCGTTGGGGCACTGCTCGGGCCAGCCCGTGCGCGCGAGCGTGTAGACGTCGGCGCCGCCATAGTCGGGGCCGAAATAGTCGTCGCCGCCCGCGAGGTAGGTCAGGTCATGGGCGGTGTTCATCGGGTGCGGTGCCCAGGCAAGGAACACGATCCAATCCTCACCTCGCTCGGCCCTGCCGACCTGGGCGAGCATGGCCTGTTCGCCAGAACTCGACGACCTCCCAGTCCTCAAGGCCGAAATCGCCCAACTCGATCATGCGCTGGATGTTCTGGTTGGCTGGCGCGCCAGGCTCGATGCCGTAGATCTGCTGATCGAATTCTTCTGCATGCTCGGAGAGGTCGGCGAAGTCGGTCACGCCCGCCTCGGCCACGTACGAGGGGACGGCGAGAGTGAACTTCGCGCCTTCGAGGTTCTGGGTCAGGATCTCGGCGGCGCCCGCGGCGTCGAGATCCTCGCGAAAGCTCGACTGGGCAGGCATCCAATTGCCGAGAAAGACGTCGACGTCGCCGGATTTCATCGCTTCGTAGCCAACCGGAACTGAGAGGGTGGAGATGTTGGCCTCATATCCGAGCGCCGCGAGCAGGACCGCGGCGACCCCGTTCGTAGCCGAGATGTCTGTCCAGCCTGGATCGGAGAGCTCGATCGTCTGGCAAGATTCGGGATCCTGCGCGGCGGCGGCGGCGGCATGCGCAGCCAGGGCAAGCGCGAGAGTGGTGCGGACGAAGGACATGAACGAACTCCTTGCAAGGGCTCGAGACCAACTCTGCGACATGCGCGTGGCGCCGTCGAGGCCCTCTGCAAGGTGGCAAGATTTGAGCCGGTTCCTGGAGGATTTCGGCTGTTTGTCTTCAGCGCTCTCTCGGTGGAGCACCTCCTGTTGGCGTCTGCTCTCGGATCAGGCCCGCGCTCGATCACAATCGCCAGGTGATGCCGAGGAGAGGCCCGCTCAGCTCGAACTCGAATCGACGAAGAGGTGTCTATAGCCCCGACACGACGAGGTTCACCTCGCAGGTCACCGTCGCAAGAATCTGGTCGGTGAGATCGGACCCGGCTCCGAAGCCACCCGCATCCAAGTAGCCCGTCGCGGTCCATCGCGGGGCGATAGGTGCATTCGCGCGGACGGCCACGATCGGATCGACGAAGTTCTCGTCCCGGCTGACGCTGACGCCGATCACTGGCACCTCGACCGATCCTCCGATCCACCAGGCGCGAAAGCCGCCCCGGACGTCGAGCGCACCGCCTGAACCGGAGAACGCGCGATAGCCCGCGGCGAGGGTCGACGTCGTCTGATCGGCACCGCCCTCGGCATCGACGCCCGGCCGTATGGTCGTGTCGCGTGAGACCGACGCGTAGGTCAGGTCGCCCGCCGGGAAGGACGAGCCGGTCTCGGACCGCGAGGCACGAGATGAAGACGGCCGCGTCGAGATCCTCGAGATCTTCGGAGAGGTCCTCGTCGAACTCGAGGGTCGGCCTTCCGCTGCTGGGACGGATGGTGCCGCCGATCCCGGTGCGCCAGAATACGGGGTGATCTGGATCCTCCAGTCCCGTGACGCGGACCGCGCCGAAGCCTGCGGCACGCTCGCGGCGATGGCAACGACAGCGATTGCGGCGATTGCGGGCTCCCGAAAAGCCTAGTCATAGCATGTTCTTCGCGATCCGGCCGCCCTTCATGATGAGGCGCAGGTTCGAGTCCGGGTCGCCGAGCCAGGCGAGATCCGCCTCGGGATCACCGTCGACGACGAGCAGGTCGGCGTGCGCCTGCTCGGCGATCACGCCGAGCCGGCCGGGATAGGGCGACCGCTCACCCGAGAGCGCCAGCAGCTCACCGGCCGCTCCGGTGGCCATGCGCAGCGCATCGAGCGGGGGCATGAAGCGCGTGAGCTTGGCGAGTTGGCGGCCCTGGCTCGCCGCGCCCACCGGATTGAAGAGGATGTCGGTGCCGAACGCCATCCGAGCCCCAAGGTCGCGGCCGAGTTCGAGCGCGCGGACGGTGCCTTCGGCCACCTCGTTCTGCTTCTGCTGCTGGCGGGGGTCCGTCTTGGGATTGGCATCCTCGTCGGCGAGGAAGGGCTGGATCGACCACCAGGTGCCCGTGTCGGCGATCAGGCGGACGGTCTCCTCGTCGGCGAGCTGGCCATGCTCGATCGACTTCACGCCAGCGGCGATGCAGCGCTGGATCCCTTTTGAGTTGTAGACGTGGGCGCAGACATAGGTGCCCCAGTCCGCGGCGGCATCGACCGCGACGGCCATCTCCTCTTCCAGATATTGCAGGGTGTCGAGCGGATCGTAGAGCGACGCGACCCCGCCGCCAGCCATGATCTTGATCTGGCTCGCGCCCCGCATCAGCTGCTCGCGGGTGCGCCGCAGCACCTCGTCGGGGCCGTCGGCGATCGCCGCCACCCCGCTCCGCTCGAGGTAGTTCGCGGGGTCGCCGGGCATCCGCGGCAGCTCGTGCAGCAGCCGAAAGTCGCCGTGGCCGGCGGTCTGGCTGATCATCGCGCCGGACGGAAAGATGCGCGGCCCCTCCACCACGCCCTGGTCGATGGCCATCTTGAGGCCGAAGGCCGGGCCGCCGGCGTCGCGGATGGTGGTGAAGCCGCGCATAAGCGTAGCGCCCGCCTCGCGTCCCGCCACCAGGTGCACCCAGGCGAGGTCCTGCGTCAGCGCCGCGATCTGGCTGATGCCGACGAGCGTCGCGTGCCAGTGCGCGTCGATCAGGCCGGGGATGACGGCGCGGCCGCCGCAATCGATGGTCTCGACGCCATCCGGCCCCTGGCCGATCGGTGGCAGACCTGCGATGCGGCCGCCTTCGACGAGGATGTCGGTGCCGTCCCGCATCGCGAGCGTCTCGCCGTCGAACAGACGAAGATTGGTCAGAAGGACCGCATCGCCGGCGCCTTGGGCACGTGCATCACTCGGCGCAAGGCCGAAACTCGCGAACATGCCGACGACCGCGGCGGTACCGCCGAGAAGCTGTCGCCGCGATATGTCCGCATCGATGCGGTGCATGGCGGCCTGCGTCTCCGGCGCACCGCAGAGGCAGGATCCAAGGAAGTTGGCCTGCGCGTCGGACTTGATGCATCGGCTCATACACATCAGATTTCCATTCTGTGGCCCGAAGCTTTCCGTTCTGTGGCCCAATCGCCGTCAATCCTCGCCGGCTCACGTCGTCAGGTCCACGCCGCACCCATTCCTAAGTCCGCGGCGAATGACCGCACGCGACGCAGCGGTCGGAGCGCCCAGCAAGCTTGGGACGGGCGACCTCGGCGTGACCATCGCGATGCGGTTCGCCTTCATCGCGAGCACCGTCACGTCTGGCCGGCGAGTTGGCTGTGTGTGGCGCTTCGAGGACGCTGTTGCGCTTTACGTACCGCCTGCGCGGCGACAGATGCTCGGAGTGGCGCCGACCACCCAATGGATCATCAGGATGATCTCTACGGCCTCCTCGTCGATGTCGCCGATGATCTCTACCTCGGACATCGGCATGTGCTCCGATGGCACCGGATCGGCGTTCGCCACAGTGAAGGCACCATATTTGCCTAATAGACTGGTGGCGGCGGCGATGTTCGCCCCACCTCACTGTCATCTGGAAAACTGGCGGCCCCGGATGGAGTCGAACCATCGACCTACCGCTTAGGAGGCGGTTGCTCTATCCTCTGAGCTACGGAGCCGCCGCGTCGTTCTATTCGCGTCGAAATGGAATGTCACGCTCGCGATATTCTGTCTCAAGGACTACACGGCAGGAACCCTGCCGCAGGCCCCGCGTTCCAACTACAGCATGAATGAGATCGTCTAGGGGCGCTGAGCGCATCCTCCGCAAGACATTGCGCTTGTTCTGAATCACTTCAAAAGACTGCGATGCCGCAGTAGGGGTGTGGTATGTTCTATGAGATGACAGGATTTGGCTCGACGGACCCTGGTGCGCACCACGGCGCCCCATCCCGCCCCGAGATGTCGCGTACCGCGCTGTTTCTCGATTTCGATGGAGTCCTGGTCGACCTCGCCGACACGCCTGACGCCGTCGAAGTTCCACCGGACCTTTCGACGATGCTCAACGAGCTGAGCGAGCGTACTGGCGGTGCCGTCGCGATCGTTTCGGGCCGCGCCGCCGGCACGATCGAAGGCTTTCTGCCCGACTTCCGTGGCGACATCGTCGGCAGCCACGGCGCCGAGCGCAGAATCAACGGCGAAAGCGAGCGTCATGCGCTGGCCGGCTCAGAGAAGGTCAGCAAGATCCAAGGCGTCGTGAAGTCGTTTTCCGCCCTCGACCCCGACTTCCTCGTCGAGGACAAGCCTTGCGGAGTGGTTCTGCACTTCAGGCGGAACCCCGACCTCTATGAAGAGGCGCATCGCTTCATGGAAAGCCTTGGCAGCCACTTCCCGGAGTTCAAGGTCCAGCCGGCCAAGATGGCGGTCGAGATGAAGCCCGCTGACATCGGCAAGGCAGCGTCGGTACGCTGGCTTCTGCAGCGCGAGCCCTACAAGGGGCGGAGGCCCATCTATTTCGGCGACGACACCACCGACGAGCCTGCGATGGAGCACTGCATCGAGGCAGGCGGCGCGGCCGTAAAGGTGGGAGACGGAGAGACCCGCGCGGATCACCGCCTCGACACGGTTAAGGAAGTCAGATCGGTCCTTGCAGAATGGTCCAGGGAGTATGGTAAGAGCTGATGTCCGGACGCCTGATAATGATTTCGAACCGGGTTCCACTGGATGGCCCGGGTTCAGGTGGCCTCGTTGTTGCGCTGCACGATGCACTGATGGCCGAGGAAGAGGGTGTGTGGGTCGGCTCCAGGCCCGTTGATGGCGAACCGCCCCTGCACCTTGAAGAGCATCAGGACGACGCGCCTTACACAAAGCTGACGTTCGGCCTCTCGGAAAACGACCGGAACGACTATTATCTCGGCTACGCCAACTCCGTCCTCTGGCCGCTTTGCCACCGGCGCAGCGACCTGATCGACTACGAACAGCGATTTCATGAGGCCTACAGTCGGGTAAACGAGCGGCTGGCGCGGATGCTATCCGAGATCCTGCGCCCCGATGACAGACTCTGGATACACGACTACCACTTCTTTCCGCTCGCTTGGTACCTGCGGAAGCTGAATGTCTCCAACCGGATCGGTTTCTTTCTGCATATCCCGTTTCCGCATGCGTCCGAGCTGCCCGCCCTGCCCGACCGCGATGTCTTTGCTGACTGGATCTCGTCCTACGACCTGGTTGGATTGCAGACCGAACGCGATGTCGCGACATGCCATGAGATGTTCCGCGTGGATGGATCCGCGGAGTTTCTCAAGCAGGATCGCATCCGGCACAACGGTCGAACATTTCGGGTCAAGGCATACCCGATCGGCATCGACGTGGAGGTCATGCAGAGTGCTGCCGAGAACCCTGAGTTTCCCGCGCGTCTCAAGCTCGACCCTCAGGAGAGGCTGCTGATCGGTGTCGACCGGCTGGATTACTCCAAGGGCATCGTCAATCGGGTGGAGGCGTTCGGCGCCTACCTCGATGAGCGCGGCCCGAAAGAGCCGCGGGCGACGCTGCTGCAGATCGCGCCGCCGACGCGCGAGAACGTGCGCGCCTATTCCGATATCCGTGACCAACTCGAGGCGTTGACAGGAAAGATCAATGGCAAACATGCCGAGATCGACTGGACGCCGATCCGCTACATCCACCGCATGATCCCACGCGAGAAGCTCGCGACGCTCTTCCGAAGGGCGGACGCGGCACTGGTCACGCCGCTCGCCGACGGCATGAACCTGGTCGCCAAGGAGTATGTCGTTTGTCAGAATCCGGAGGACCCCGGCGTACTGATCCTGTCGAGGTTCGCCGGCGCGGCGGAGCAGCTGGAATCCGCGCTGCTCGTCAACCCCTACGACCACGATGGAATGGCACGCGCCATAGACCAGGCACTGGAAATGGACCTCGCCGAGCGCAAGGAGCGTTATCAGGCCATGTACCAGGAGATCTCGACCCACGACATCGCCTGGTGGCGCAAGGAGTTCCTGTCGAACCTCGGCTACAGCGGACCGGTCGGAGTCGCGGTCTCGAACGGTTGATGCGCTCACCGCAAAGACTGTAGTATCTTCGCAGGAGATTTCGCCGGTGAGCGATATTCGACGATCCGCGCCCGGTCGGCGAACGCTGACTCTTCGCGACGTAGCCGAAGCCGCAGGCTTCAGCGAGATGACCGTAAGCCGCGTTCTGCGCGGCAGCAGCGACGTGTCGGAGACGACACGACGGGTCGTGACCGACACGGCCAAGCGTCTTGGCTATGTCCCCAACCGCATCGCCGGCGCCCTCGCCTCGAACCGAGTGAACCTTGTCGCGGTCATCATCCCCTCGCTGTCGAACATGGTCTTTCCCGAAGTTCTGACCGGCATCTCGGACGTCCTGGCCGATGGTCCACTGCAGCCCGTCGTCGGCTTCACGAATTACCTGCCCGAACGCGAGGAGCGTGTGCTCTTCGAGATGCTGTCCTGGCGGCCCGCCGGCGTGATCATCGCCGGCATCGAGCACCCGGAGGCAGTTCGTGCCATGCTGGTGGCGAGCGGTGTTCCGATCGTCGAGATCATGGACGCCGACGGCGATCCCGTCGATGCCGTGGTCGGCATCAGCCACGTCCGCGCCGGGCGTATGATGGCGGAGGCGATCGCGCAACGGAGATATCGCCGGATCGGCTTTCTCGGCACCAAGATGCCGCTGGACCATCGCGCGAGGAAGCGGCTTGAAGGATTTCGGGCGGGCCTCGCGACGCATGGCATCGAGATCGAGGATAGCGAATTCTACGAGGGCGGGTCGGCGCTGGCCAAGGGTCGCGACATGACGGCGGCCATCCTTGCGCGATCGCCCGATCTCGACTTCCTGTACTACTCCAACGACATGATAGGTGCGGGCGGACTGCTGTGGTGCCTCGACCATGGCCTCGACGTTCCGAACCGCATCGGACTCGCTGGATTCAACGGGGTAGAGCTCCTCGACGGACTGCCATGCAGGCTCGCGACCATGGACGCCGGCAGGCTCGAGACCGGGCGTATCGCCGCCCGCATCATCGCCGACGCCGCCTCGGGACAGGAGCCAGCGGACGGCCGCCGGGTCGAACTGCATCCGGTGCTGCAACCGGGCGACACGATACGCCCGATCTGAGACACGAGGTCACAGCCGAGTCCGGTCGCAAGGCTCGTCGGCTCAACGCGGGCGTCCCGGCACGCTCGCTCTGCTGCCCTTAGTCCTTGACGTCGACCGCCAAGCGCGGGCGGTCGCGCCGCGCCAGCACGACAGCCAGAACCAGAAACACGGCGACGATCGCGTAGAGAACGACGGTGATGGTCGATGAGACGAAGATCGCGGGCGACCCGTCCGAGATGGTAAGCGCCCGACGGAAATTCGACTCCATCTCACCACCGAGCAAGAGGCCCAGCACGACCGGGACCGCCGAGATCTGAAGCTTCCTCAGAACCCATCCCAGGATCCCGAACCAGACCATCAGCATCAGGTCGAAAGTGGAATTCGAGATCGAGAACACGCCGACAAAAGACACCATCACGACGAGCGGCATCAGCATCCACATCGGCACCGCCAGCATGCGCGTGAAGAGGCCGACAAGGGGCAGGTTCAGCGCCAGCAACACGATGTTGGCGAAGAACAGTGCCGCGATCAGGCCCCAGACGACGTCGGGCTGCTGCTGGAAGAGTAGCGGCCCAGGGGTGATGTTGAGCGAGATCAGCAGCGCCAGCAGCACCGCCGTGGTACCCGAGCCGGGCACGCCGAGCGACAGCAGCGGCACCAGCGCCCCGCCCGCCGCGGCGTTGTTGCCCGCCTCCGGCGCGGCGACGCCCTTGGGGTCGCCCTTGCCGAACTGGCCGCGATCGCTTGTCCGCTTCTCCATCGTGTAGGCGAGGAACGAGCCGAGCGAGGCGCCCGCCCCCGGTAGAACGCCCGAGAAGAAGCCGATGCCCGAGCCTCGCAGCATCGCCCCGAATGTCGGCCTGATCGTGTCCCAGCGTGCGAATATCCGCTCCGGTACCGGCGTCTTCTGACCCTTGATGTGCGTCTCGAGAAGCACCAGCAGCTCAGAGATCGCGAACAGGCCGACGATCGCGACGATCGCGTCGAATCCGTCGTAGAGGTGGAACTCCCCGAACGTGAACCGCGGCACCCCGGACTGCGGGTCGATCCCCACGGTGCCCAGCGCCAGCCCCAGCGCCGCCGCCAACAGCGTCTTGGCGGGGTTCGCCCCGGTCACACCCCCGATCGTCACGAACGCCATGACGTAGAGCGCGAAGTACTCCGCCGGTCCGAAATGGATCGCCACCTGCACCAGCAGCGGCGCCAGCAGCACCAGGCCGATAGTGGCGATCATCGCGCCGACGAACGAGGCGATGGCGCCGATCGCCAGCGCCTCCGGCGCCTTGCCCTGCTGAGCCATCGGGTAGCCGTCTAGGCAGGTCATCATCGCCGGCTCGTCGCCGGGGATGTTGAGCATGATCGACGAGATCCGCCCACCATACATGCAGCCGTAGTAGACGCAGGCGAGCAGGATCAGTGCCGACTCCGCCGGCAACTCCAACGAGAATGCGAGCGGGATGAGGATCGCCACGCCGTTGACCGGTCCGAGCCCCGGCAGCGCACCGATAATCGTGCCGATGAAACAGCCGACGACGGCGAGGCCGATATTCGTCGGCGTCAGCGCAACCGCGAACCCGTCGAGGAGGAGGGACAGGACTTCCATGTCAGCCGAACAGCGGCCCGGGAGGCAGCGGCAGCCCGAACACCCCGTCGAACAGGAAGTAGAGCCCGACCGAGATGCCGAGCGACGCCAGGGTGGCCTGCAGCCACGACCCGCCGAGGATCATCGACAGCGGCAGGCACGCGACGAAAGTCGCGATCGGAAAGCCCAGCGGCTCAATCGCCATCGGGTAGCCGAAAAGAACGACCAGCGCGCCGATCTGCTTCGCCGCCGCCGGCCAGCGCAGCCATTCCGGGTCGGGATCCGGCCTGACGATCAGGAACAGGGCGAAGAGCGCGAACGGCACCGCGACCACCCGCGGAAACAGTGAGGGACCGGCAGGATCGCCGAAGCTGACGGCGTAGCTGCCTGCCTGCCACCAGTACCAGATCGCGAGGACGAAGAGGATCGTCCCCGCGATGCGATCGCTCAGGCGCGAGGTCACGTGTCTACTCGATGACGCCGATGGCCTGGCTGATCTCGCGCGCGCGCTCCTCGGAGCTGCGCGCGAATTCCTCCATCTCCTCGCCGCCGCGCCAGATCGGGGTCAGGCCGGCGCCGGTCGCCGCATCCTTCCATTCCTCGGTCTCGTAGAGGTCCTGCATGATCTGGACCCAGCCTTGGTAGGCTTCGTCCGAGACGTCGCCGCCCATGTAGAAGCCGCGCCAGTTGTAGCCCTCTGCGTCATAGCCCTGTTCGATCGCGGTCGGCACATCCGGGAACGCCTCGAGCCTTTCGGTGGACATCACCGCCAGCGCGTTGACGTCGCCCGACTCGATGAAGCCGCCGATTTCGCCGATGTCGGTGACCGCGACGCCGAGGTGGTTGCCCATCAGCTGCGTGACGGCGTCGCCGCCGCCGGAATACTCGACCCAGCGAATGTCTGACAGCTGGTCCTGACGGCACTCCGGCCGCTTCGGCAAGCATCAGGAAGCGGATGTGGTCCCAGCCCCCGATTGGCGAGGAGCCCCCGGCCACGATCGATGACGGATCGGCCGCGATGGCCTCCATCGAGCCCGTCGAGCGAGCTGTACTCGCTGTCCTGGTTGACCATCACCGCCGCCACGTCGGCGCCGAGCATAGCGAGCCAGCGCATCTCGTCGACGCCCGCGGGATAGCGGCCCTGGGCGATGTTGGTGATGCCGACGGTCGAGGTCGCGACGATCAGATCCTCGTCACCCGCGCGGTCCGCCGCGACGTTGGCGTAGGCGACGGCGCCCGATGCGCCCGGCATGTTCGTCGTCTGGACCGTGCCCTCGACGAGATCGAGTTCGTCCAGAAGCCGCCCCACCGTCCGGCAGGTGAAGTCCCAGCCGCCGCCGGGGTTGGCCGGTGCGATGCATTCGACGTTCTCGGGCGCGAAGTCCTGCGCCTGCAGCGGGACCGCCAGTGCGACGGCCGCGCCGAGGCCGAGGATGAGATTCCTCATCGTTTTTCCTCCCTGATGTTTTCTTGTCTCCCGGGACGGGACTATGGCTTTCCCCGTGAACCTACGCAATGCTGTTCAGCCAGGGAGGACATTGCGATGACAGAGCCGGTGCCCGAGGGCGCGCACGTCACCGTCTGCGAGGTCGGTCTGCGCGACGGCCTGCAGATCGAGAAGGTCGAGATCCCGACCGCGACCAAGATCGAGATGGCGAACCGCCTGCTCGCGTCGGGCATCCGGCACATGCAGATCACCTCGTTCGTCAGCCCCAAGGCGGTGCCGCAGCTCGCCGACGCCGAGGATGTGATCGCGGGCATCGACCGGCCCGAGGGCTCCATTATCTCCGCCCTCGTTCCGAACCTCCGCGGGGCGGAGCGGGCGGCGAAAACAAGCGTCGACGTGGTGCACACCGTCGTCTCGGCGTCAGAGACCCACAACCTCAAGAACGTGAACCGCAGCGTCGACCGCTCCCTGCAGGAGTTCGAGGCTGTCTTCGAGACTCTCCGCTCCGCCGGCATCCGCGTCGAGGGCGGGATCGCCACCGCCTTCGGCTGCCCGTTCGAGGGCGTCGTTCCGCCAGAGCAGGTCGCGCGGATCGCCCGCCGCTATCAGGAACTCGGTGCAGAGGCGGTCAGCTTCGGCGACACCACCGGCATGGCGACGCCCGCCACCGTCCGCGCCGCGGTCCGTGCGGTGCGAGAGGCGGCGCCGGGGCTCGACATCCACCTGCACTTCCACAACACCCGCGGCGTCGGCCTCGCCTGCGTGATGACCGGCCTCGCCGAAGGCGTGACTCAGTACGACGCCTCGGTCGGCGGCCTCGGCGGCTGCCCGTTCGCGGCGGGCGCGACGGGCAACATCTCGACCGAGGATCTCGGTCTATCTGCTGAACGAATCCGGCTACGACACCGGCATCGACCTCGACGAACTGATCGACGCGGCCCTCTTCGCGCAGAGCGTCCTCGGCCGGGCGCTGCCAGGGCAGGTGATGAAGGCCGGCCCCCGCCTCCGCCGCTACGATCCCGGGCTGACGCAGACGGCAACGGGATGACCGGCCAGCCATTGACGGGCGTCCGCGTCATCGATCTGACACGCATCCTTTCCGGTCCGTTCTGCTCCATGCTGCTGGGCGATCTCGGCGCCGACGTCGTCAAGATCGAGAGCCCCGGGAAGGGCGACCATGTTCGCGGCCAGGGCGCGATCATCGACGGCCTGTCGTGGTACTTCGCCAGCTTCAACCGCAACAAGCGGTCGCTGACGCTCGACCTGCGCTCGGACGAAGGCAAGAGGGTGCTGGAGCGCCTCCTGGCACGCGCCGACATCCTGACGGAGAACTTCCGCCCCGGCGTCCTCGACGACATGGGCCTGACCGAAGGGCGACTGCGCGAGATCAATCCCGACCTGATCGTCGTCAGCGTGAACGGCTACGGCTCCGACGGCCCCTATCGCGATCGCCCGGCCTTCGATTTCATCGCGCAGGCGATGTCGGGCTTCATGGCATCGAACGGCACGCCGGACACCGGGCCGCTGCGCGCCGCGCCGCCCGCTCACCGACCTGATCGCCGGTCTCTATGCGGCGCTCGGCGCCGTCGCCGCACTGCGCGGGCGCGAGCGCGGCGGACCGGGCCAGCGCGTCGAGGCGTCGATGATGATGGGGATGCTGTCGATGCTGGCCTACATCTCGGCGGCGCAGCTCGCGACCGGTCAGGCGCCCGCGCCCACCGGCAACGACCACCCCATCGCCTCGCCCTATGGCCTGTTTCACGCCGCCGACGGCGACGTCGCCGTCGCGCCCTCGACCGCGCCGATCCTGAAGCGGTTTCTCGACGCCATAGGGCTAGGGCACCTGCTCTCCGATCCTCGCTTCGACACGAACGAGAAGCGGGTCGAGCGGCGGGCAGAGCTCAACGCCCTGATCGACGACGCCATGCAGGGAGAGACCCAGGTCCACTGGATCGACCGGCTGAATGCCGCAGGCGTGCCGTGCGGCCGAGTGCAAACGCTGGCCGAGGTGATGGACGACCCGCAGGTCGCCGCCCAGGAGATGGTCCTCTCGGTCGATCATCCCGGGCACGGCGTCGTTCGCATGACCGGCTTTCCGGTGAAGCTCTCGGCGACCCCGTGCCGACTACGTGTCCCCGCGCGGGATCTCGGCGCCGACACGGATGCGGTGCTTGCCGAGGCCGGCTACTCGCCGAAGGAGATCGCCGACCTGCGCGAGTCGAAGGTCCTCTAGCCGGGGCACCAGCACCCGAATGCTCAGCCACGACATCGGAGATTGCTACCGGCCGGAACGGCTGGCAAGCTGCGATCTTACGGCACTTCATTCGATCTATGCATTGTCGCATATCAGCAGGAGAATCCCGCCAATGAGAAGTCTCGTTCCCGTCGCCGCTCTGGCGTCGTTCCTCGCCGTGCCCGCTCTTGCTCAGGACAACGGCACCCAGGTTGGAGTCCTGACCTGCAAGATGACCGGTATCGAGAATGTCGTGGTCTATACGAAGGAAGAGTTCGACTGCGAGTTCAAGCCGACCAGCGGAGACCCGCAGAGCTACAAGGGCGTCATCCACGAGGTCGGCGTGAACCTCTCGATCACGAAGGAGAACACGCTGGTCTGGGGCGTGCTTGCGCCGAGTGGCGAAGTTTCGTCTCCCGAAGCGCTGAAAGGCAGGTATGTCGGCGGCAGCGGCCAGGTTGAACTCGCAGGTGGAGTCGGTGCCAACATCCTGGTTGGCGGCAATGCCAAGACGATCAACCTGCAGCCGATCAGCGTGAGCGGCATGAAGGGTTTTGGCGCGGCGCTGGACATCACGTCCTTCGAGTTGATGTAGCGCAAGCGCCAAGGCGGCCGGTCCGACGCGATCGGGCCGGCCGCGGGCCGGCGTAACCCTACACCGAAACCGCGGCCAGCACGTCCTCGCGCTTCAGGTCGTTCACGGGCCCCTCCATCACGACGCTGCCGCGGCGGAGCACGCAGATCCGGTCGGCGAGCCCGTGGGCGAAGTCGAAGTACTGCTCGACGAGCACTATCGCCATTTCTCCGCGCTGTCTCAGACGCTCGATCACCCGGCCGATGTCGGCGATGATCGACGGCTGGATCCCCTCGGTCGGCTCGTCGAGGAGCAGGACCTTGGGCCGCGTGATCAGCGCCCGCGCGACGGCGAGCTGCTGCTGCTGTCCGCCCGACAGGTCCCCGCCGCGCCGGTTCTGCATCTCGGCGAGGATCGGAAACAGCTCGAAGATCTCGCCGGGATCCGCCGCTCCTCGCGCGGCAGGCAGGCGAACCCGGTCTCGAGATTCTCTCGCACGGTGAGCAGACCGAAGACCTCCCGCCCCTGCGGGACGTACGCCACGCCCGCCCTTGCGAAGGCCGTCGGGCCCCGGCGCGGCAGCTCCATGCCGTCGAGCGTCACGACGCCGCCCGACCTCGCGTGCCGTCCGGACATCGCCTTGAGAAGCGACGTCTTGCCGACCCCGTTGGTGCCCATGATGCAGGTCACGCGGCCACGCTCGGCAGCGACGCTGATCCCGTTCAGGATGCGGCTCTGCCCGTAGTGCAGCGTCAGGTCACGGGTGGCGAACATCAGCGCCTCTTCGCTCGGGGGCTCGGGTCGGGTCCGGGGCGCGGCAGGAATGGGAGGGGGTCATCGACCGAGATAGACCTCTATCACCTGCGCATTCGACGTGACGTGGTCGAGGCCGCCCTCGGCCAGCACCCGACCCTCGTGCAGAACGGTCACGCGGCAGCCGAGGCGCCGCACGAATTCCATGTCATGTTCGACAACGACCACCGCCCGGGTCTTGGCGGTACGCACCAGCAGCGCCGTCGTATGCTCGCGCTCCGCCGGGGTCATGCCTGCCGCCGGCTCGTCGACCAGCAGCAGACGCGGATCCTGGGCGAGCAGCATGCCGATCTCGAGCCACTGCTTCTGGCCGTGGCTGAGCTCGCCCGACTTCCGGCCAAGGGCGTTCGTCAATCCGATTTCGTCGGCCAGCTCGGCAACGCGGGCACGGTCGCCGTCCGCCGCGCTCCAGGCCAGCACGCGCATCGGCCCGCGCGGCGCCTTGAGCGCCATCGTCAGGTTCTCTGCCACGGTCTGGTCCTCGAACACCGTGGGCCGCTGGAACTTGCGGCCGATGCCGGCGCGGGCGATCGCGTGCTCGGACATCCGCAGCAGCGAGCGCGGCGGGTCGCCGTACATGACGGTCCCGCTGTCGGGCCGCGTCTTGCCGGTGACGATGTCCATGAACGTGGTCTTGCCCGCCCCGTTCGGGCCGATGACAGCGCGCATCTCAGAGCGGCGCCGATCGAGAAGGACAGGTTGTTGATGGCGCGGAAGCCGTCGAACGTGACGGAGACGCCGGAGACCTCGAGCAGTGTCATTCGTCGGCCTCCCTCTCGCGCAGCGAGCCGAGGTCGGGGCCGAGATCCGCGCCGTGCCGGTCCGGGCTGCGGCGCTCGGTGATCAGGTCGACGAGCCCGCCGATCCCCTTCGGCGCGAAGAGCGTGACGCAGACGAAGCCGAGGCCGAGCAGAACCGTCCACCAGTCGACCCAGTCGATGACGAGGGGGCCGAGACGAATGTCGGGCGCGCCGCCCCCGGTGAACCACGACGAGAGCAGCGACACCGCGATTGCGCCGATGGCCGCACCGTAGAGCCGGCCGCGGCCGCCGATAGCAACCCAAACCGCGAGATAGATCGAGGCGATGGGCGCGATCTCGGCCGGGTTCACGATGCCGGCCTGCGGGTAGTAGAGTGCGCCCGCGATGCCTGCGATCACCGCGGTGACGGTGAAGACGACGAGCTTGTAGGTCTCGACCGGGTAGCCGAGGAACCGCACCCGCGCCTCGTCGTCGCGGATGCCGCGGATGACGCTGCCGAACTTGCCCGACATCATCCACGCCGCGAAGACGTAGCCCAGGCCCAGCGCGAGGGCGGACGCCCAGAAGAACCACATCGAGATCCATGCCTGCGGCACGCCTGTGAGACCGGGGATGTTCTGCAGGCCCGAGAGGCCGTTGTTGCCGCGCAGGCCGCTGTCGTTCTGGAAGAGGTAGAGCGAGAGCGCGAGGGTCATCGCCTGCGTCAGGATCGAGAGATAGACGCCGGTGACGCGGCTGCGGAAGGCGAGCCAGCCGAAGATCAGCGCCAGGAGGCCGGGCACCAGGACGACCATCGCGAGCTGTAGCGGCAGGGAATGCGCGAACGCCCAGACCGTCGGCAGCTCGCTCGACCCGACCACGCCGAAGATCTGGCCCGCCACTGCGTCCTGCAGTTCCTGCGGGGTGGGCGGGAGCGGCTGGCTGGCGAGCTGGACCGCCACGATCCCCTCGGTTCGGGCGTACATCAGCCACATGCCGATGGCGTAGCCGCCGAGTCCGAAGAAGGCGAAGTGGCCGAGCGAGAGGATGCCGCAATAGCCCCAGACGAGGTCCATGGCTATGGCGACGAGGGCGAGGCAGAGGGTCTTGCCCAGGACCTTGACGAAGGAGGTGGAGAGCGCGCCCGTCCCCGTCGCCTCGGCCATGACCGTCACGCCCAGGGTGAAGATACCGAGGATCGCCAGGAAGATCAGGACCGAGCGGTTGCCGACCAGCAAGGGGCGGCGCCGCGAAGCGGGGAGGCTGAGGTCGGTCATCGATCACCTCCCGGCCTGCTGGGCCGTCCGGTGTCTTCGATGGACGCCTTCGACAGCTCATTGATGAGACGGTACAAGTCGTCGCCCGTCAGCCAGTGGGAAAGCACGTCGGCGTCCTGTCCCGGCGACGGTTCGGCAGGCGAGCGGTGGCGCGGCATCTTTTAGTCCCCCGCCGCGCGACCGCGGAGCGCGACGAGGCCGCGCGGGCGGAACTGGATGAAGAGGATGATGAAGAGGATCATGTAGGTCTGCGCCGCGAGGGTGTTCGAGGGGTTGAACCACTCGATGCCCTTCTGCAGCCCGCCGATCATGGCGGCCCCCGCGAGCGTGCCCCAGAGGTTGCCCACACCGCCCACCACGACCGTCATGAAGGACTGCACGATCCAGCCCTGCCCGAGCTCGGACGTGACCTGCGCGAAGAGGCCGATGGCGACGCCCGCGATCCCGGCGATGCCGGAGCCGAGGCCGAAGGTCAGCATGTTGATGCGGTCGGGGTCTATGCCCATCGACGCCGCCATGCCGGGGTTCTGCGTCACCGCCCGCACCTCGAGCCCGAGGCGGGTGCGGTTGAGGATGAAGAGCAAGAGCACCAGGAAGGCGAGCGCGAGGAAGAAGATCGCCACCCGTATGTAGCTGATCGAGATCACGTCGTTGATGACCCAAGACCCCGCCAGCCAGTCCGGCGAGGTCAGCGGCCGCGCCTGGGTGCCGAAGATGTTCTTGGCGATCTGCTGCAGCGCGATGGAGATGCCGAAGGTGGCCAGCAGCGTCTCCAGCGGGCGGTGGTAGAGCCAGCGGATCACCAGCCGCTCCATCAGGACGCCGGCGGCGAAGGTGACGGCGAAGGCGAGCGGGAGCGCGACCACGATCGAGGCGGTGTAGTTCGGCACGAACTGCTGCACGACGTAGCCGGTGTAGGCGCCCATCATGATGAACTCGCCATGGGCCATGTTGATGACGCCCATGACGCCGAAGGTGATCGCGAGCCCGATGGCGGCCAGGAAGTAGATCGAGGCCAAAGACAGCGCGTCCAGGCCGAGGTCGACCGCCTGGCTGACGCCGACCGAGCGGGCGATTCCGATCGAGCGTCGCCTGCGCCGCCGCAGTCACCTGCGCGTCGGGTTCGACGTAGGCGTCCCAGAAGACGTGCGCGTCAAGCGCCGCCTCGAACTCCTCCTCGGAGACCAGGGGCGGCACGTCGCCAGATGCGGCGAGCCGGTCGTAGGCGGCGTCGCGCGCCGCCTCGGTGTCGAGCGTCGCGACGGGCACGCCGGCCACCTGCCCGTCCGCAATGGCGGCGATCAGGGCGGCGTCGCGGGCGTCGCGGGTCACCCGCGGCGGCGCCAGCCCCCTGTCGACCAGCAGCGCGTAGGCCGCTTCCGCCGGCAGCGCGTCGGAGCCGGGGCGCAGCTCGCGGGCGATGTTGCCCTCGGGCAGGGCGGTGCCAATGCCCCGGCGGGTGGCGACCAGCGGGTTCAGCGAGGCGCGGACATCGACGCCGCTGTCGCCGGAAAAGCTCTCGATGGCCACGACGCGATCCTCGGACGCGGCGCCGTAGACGATGGTGAGCAGGCGCACGAGCCGGTCGCGGCGTTCCGCGAGCGCCGGGATCGGCTCCGGGCCCACGCCCATCAGCGCC
Organism: uncultured Alphaproteobacteria bacterium; assembly: GCA_963749675.1. Lineage (GTDB taxonomy): Bacteria > Pseudomonadota > Alphaproteobacteria > Rhodobacterales > Rhodobacteraceae > Roseitranquillus. Next base: position 1,043,389 of record CAVVNT010000010.1, on the reverse strand, counting down.
TCGAGATGCGACTCGTCGGGGCTGCGCTCGATCGCCTCCAGGGCGCGGCGTCGCATCGCCGGATCCTCGTCCTCGAGCTGGAAGCGGACCAGTGCCGAGGCGATGACCCGCTGCACGCCGGCGTTCGGTCGGATCTCGGTCGCCTCGCGGCTGCCGATGGTGGCCACGTCCTGCGCCGGTGACGATGTCGCTGAGCACGACGCCGTCGCCCACGTCACGGCCGAGGTAGAAGCGGCCGTCCTCGTCCAAGCGCCAGACGGTGCGGTTGGCCCAGGCGTTGAGAAACTCGCGCGTGCCGGGCGCGCCGGCGGCGAGCAGGGCGTCGATCGCCTCGCCCACGGTGCGGCGGCCGGGACGCTCGATCTCCTCGGCGTTCTGCTGCAGGACCGTTTGCAGGTCCTGGGCCGCAGCCGGCAGGGCCAGCGCCAGCAGGAGAGCGAATGCGCGGAGGAGCATGCGTGCGGCGTTCCGTGAGGGTGCCGCGGGGGCCATGGCCGGCCCCCGCGCGTCAGGTCAGTAGTTCGACTGGATCTGCACGCAGGTCTGGGTCTCGGTGTTGTACATCCCGCACTCGAGCTCCTGCCAGTCGGCCTCGAGCACGGCGCTCTCGGGCAGGTAGTCGGTCCAGGCGTCGCCGGGCACCTCCCCGGTCTGGCTGATGATGTCGAACTGGCCGTCGTCGCGGATCTCGCCGATCAGGACGGGCTTCGCCAGGTGATGGTTGGTGCCCATCACCGCCATGCCGCCCGTGAGGTTCGGGAACTCCTGTCCCCACATCGCCTCGCGCACGGCGTCAACGTCGGTGGTGCCGGCCTCCTCGACCGCGTTCACCCACATGTTGAAGCCGATGTAGTGCGCCTCCATCGGGTCGTTGGTCACGCGGCCGTCGTCGCCGATGAAGTCGTGCCAGGCGGAGATGAACTCCTCGTTCGCCTCGGTGTCGGCGGTCATGAAGTAGTTCCAGGCCGCGAGGTGGCCGACGAGGTTCGAGGTGTCGAGGCCCGAGAGCTCCTCCTCGCCGACCGAGAACGCGACGACGGGGATGTCGGCGGCGTCGACGCCCTTGGGCCGCGAGCTCCTTGTAGAAGCCGACGTTGGCGTCGCCGTTGATTGTGGAGATCACGCCGACCTGCTTGCCGCCGGCGCCCAGCGCCACGACGTCGGAGACGATCTTGGACCAGTCGGAGTGGCCGAAGGGCGTGTAGTTGACGAAGATGTCTTCCTCCGGGATGCCGGCGTCCTTGAGGTACTGCTCGAGGATGTTGTTGGTGGTCCGCGGATAGACGTAGTCGGTGCCGAGCAACGCGAAGAACTCCACGCCGATCTCCTCGAGGAAGTAGTCGACCGCCGGGATCGCCTGCTGGTTCGGCGCGGCGCCGGTGTAGAAGACGTTCTTCGAGCTCTCCTCGCCCTCGTACTGGACGGGGTAGAAGAGCAGGCCGTTCAGCTCCTCGATCACCGGCAGGACGGACTTGCGGCTGACGGAGGTCCAGTTGCCGAAGATCACGTCGACGTCGTGGACGGTGAGCAGCTCGCGCGCCTTCTCGGCGAAGAGCGGCCAGTCCGACGCTGGATCGACGACCACCGCCTCGAGCTCGCAGCCCAGAAGGCCGCCCTTCTGGTTCTGCTGGTCGACAAGCATCAGGACGGTGTCCTTCAGCGTCGTCTCGGAAATCGCCATCGTGCCGCTCAGCGAGTGCAGCACGCCGACCTTGATCGGGCACTCGGCTTCCTGTGCGCCGGCGACTGTGGTGGCGGCCATCAATGCGGCCGCGGCCGTCAACATCGTTTTCATCTCGATCCCCCTTGGCCCCTGCCGGACCTGCAATTCCATCTGACAGGCGACGCTCTGCCGCACCGCCGCGGGAAGACAACCGAGGCCGGGATAAGAGCCCAAGCGCCGAGATGCGCCACCTCTCACGCTGCGGTAGAATTTGGCCGTTGGAGCCTGTTCTTTCAGCGCCGCGCCCAAAGCGCGGGCGATCCGCAAGGGGCGGGCCCGCCGAGATCAAACGGCCTGCCTGGGATCATGGGATCAGGATGGTCGAAGCGGTGGTCTCCCGCGCCTCCAGCGCACGGTGCGCCTCCGCCACCTGGTCCAGCGGAAAGCGCTGGCCGATCGCGATCGCCACGGCGCCTGAAGCGACCTTGCCGAAGAGCATCGCCGCCATCTCCTGGCAATCCTCGTGCCGGGCGATGTGGGTGAATAGCGTCGTACGGGTCAACTTCAGCGAGCCCTTCTGCGACAGCGTCAGCAAGCTCACCGGCGGCACCGGCCCGGAGGCGTTGCCGAAGGAGATCATGAAGCCAAGCGGCCGCAGGCAGTCGAGCGAACCTTCGAACGTGTCCTTGCCGACGCCGTCCATCACGACGTCGACGCCACGATCCCCGGTGATCTCCCTGACCCGCGCGACGAAGTCCTCGTCGCGGTAGTTGATGCAGTGCGCCGCGCCGTTCTCGATGGCCATCCGGCACTTCTCGTCGGTGCCCGCCGTGCCGATCAGTGTGATCCCCTCGGAGCGCGCCCATTGGCACGCGATGGTGCCGACGCCGCCCGCCGCGGCATGAAACAGCACGGTGTCGCCCCTGGCGATCGGGGTGGTGCGATGGAACAGGTACTGCACGGTCAGTCCCTGCAGCATCATTGCCGCGCCCGTCTCGAAGTCGATCGCGTCGGGCAGCTTGCAGACCTGTGCTGCCGGCATCACCCGCGCCTCGCAATACGCCCCCGGAGGCGTCGCGGCATAGGCCGCGCGATCGCCCCGCGCGAGATGCGTGACGCCCTCGCCCACGGCCTCGACCACCCCTGCGCCTTCCATGCCCAGCGCATGCGGCAGGTCCAGCTTGTAGAGGCCGTTCCGCTGATAGACGTCGATGAAGTTCAGCCCGCACGCCGCGTGCCGGATACGGATCTCGCCCGGCCCCGGCTCACCGACCTCGCGGTCCTCGATGAGCATGTTTTCGGGTCCGCCGTTTTCGTGGATGACGACCGTGCGCGCCATGCTGTCCTCCCTCGTGGCTTGCTGCGCCTCTAGTGGCCAGCGAAGGCGGTGGCAACGCCGTAGCGTCACCCTCGGCGTCCCGCTACACGATCCGCGATGGTCCTCGTCGTCCCGAGCCTCGCAGGGCTGCCCGCATACAGGGAGGCGCTGCTCCGCGGCTGGCAGCCCGACAACCTCCGCGCCGCGGCGGCGGAGGACGAGGTGGCGCGCATCGAGGCAGACCCCGCCGCGTTCCTCGCAGCCTGCTAGGACAGCGAGCCAGGGCCGGGCCGGTCACGCTGCCGGACGGCTCGCAGGTCCCCCGCCTGCCGGACATCCGCCGCTGGATTTGCGGGACGGCTTCTGCGGCAGCATCGGCCTCAGGTGGCAGCCGGGGCGCACCGACCTGCCGCCCCACGTCCTGAGCCATGTCGGCTCCGGCGTGGTGCCGTGGCGGCGGAACGAGGGGCTCGCCACCGCCGCCCTCGGCGCAATCCTCGGCGAGGCAGCCGGGCTCGGGCTGCCGCACATCGAACTCTCGACCGATCCCGGCAACGCCGCGTCGATCCGCGTAATCGAGCAGGCCGGCGGCGTGCTGATCGTTCGCCGTGTCCTGCCGCCCGCCCATGGAGACAGGGAGGCGCTGTTCTTTCGCATCGCGGTCTCTCGGCCGCCGGAGACGACGCCGCACCGCACTTGACCGGCGGCCCGCGCCAGGACCCCCTCGCCGCATGGCCGGATACATCTTCAGGCGGATCCTGCAATCGGCGCTCGTCCTCCTGGTCGTAGGTCTGATCGCGTTCGCGATGTTCCGCTTCGTCGGCGACCCGATCGACAACATGCTTGGGCAGGAGAGCGGACCGCGGCGGACGTCGAGCGGCTGCGTACCGATCTCGGCCTGAATCAGCCCTTCCCGGTGCAGTACTGGCGCTTTCTGAATAACGCGGTGCAGGGCGACTTCGGCATCTCCTACCGGCAGGGCCGCCCGGTGTCGGACATCCTGCTGGAGCGCGCGCCGGCGACGCTGGAACTGGCCGCCGTCTCGGGCTTTCCGGCCATCACGTTCGGGATCCTCCTCGGGGTCTTCACCGCCATTCGGCGCGACGGCTGGGCGGCGAACGCGATCATGACGCTCAGTCTCATCGGCGTGTCGCTGCCCACTTTCCTGATCGGGATCCTGCTGATCTACGTCTTCTCGGTCGAGCTTGGCTGGCTGCCGTCGTTCGGGCGCGGCGAGATCGTCCGGGTCGGCGGCTGGACCACGGCGTCCTGACGGGGTCCGGGCTAAAGGCGCTGATCCTGCCCGGCATCACGCTGGGGCTCTACCAGATGACACTGATCTTGCGCCTCGTGCGGTCCGAGATGCTGGAGGTGCTCAGGCAGGACTACATCCGCTTCGCCCGCTCCCGCGGTCTGCCGGAGCGGGTGGTGAACTTCCGCCACGCGCTGAGGAACACGCTGGTTCCGGTGATCACCGTCACCGGCCTGCAGCTCGGCTCGATCATTGCGTTCGCGATCATCACCGAGACGGTGTTCCAGTGGCCGGGGGTGGGCCTCCTCTTCATCAATTCGATCCCGTTCGTCGCGGACCTGATGCTGATCTCGGTCATGTTCGTCGCGATCAACCTGATCGTGGATCCGCTCTACGTCGCGATCGACCCGAGGCTGCGGACGTGAGCCACCCCGAGGGCCTGACCCCCGGCGCGGCCGGTCACGATGCGCCGGACGCTCCACGAGAGAGCGATTCCGAGGCGCTGGCGGGACCGCATGGCAGGCTTGGGCGCGCCTCGGACAGCGACCTCGCCTGGTCGTTTCGCCATTCATCCGTGGCCATTGCCTCGGTCCTGGGCTTGCCTCGTGTCGACGTGCGCGAGCTCTCGGGCGGCTGGGTCGCGCCGAGAACGGAGGGCCCGCTGCTCGAGGTCCGCGGCATCACCAAGCGCTTCGTCGAGACGCTCGCTGATCCCGTCGCGCCGCCGCTGGTTCACGGCAGTCGACGACGTCTCCTTCGATATCCGCTCCGGCGAGGTCCTGGGACTTGTCGGCGAGTCCGGCTCCGGGAAGTCCACGATCGCGCGCATGATCGCGGCGTTCTATTCGCTCGACGCAGGCGAGGTGCGGTTCGACGGCATCCCGGTCCACCGCGGCGCCGGGGCCGACGTTCTGAAGCGCTACCGCCGACAGATCCAGATGATCTTCCAGGACCCCTTCTCGTCGCTGAACCTCAGAATGCGCGTCGCCGACATCGTGGCGGAGCCGCTGCGCCACCTCGCGAAGATGTCGGGCGCCGAGGTGCGAGCGCGCGTCGATGCGCTGCTGGAGGGTGTCGGGCTCGGCGCGGCGGCCGCGCGGCGCTATCCGCACAAATTCTCGGGCGGCCGAGATGCCGCCGGGGCTGCGCGCGATCGACATCATCATCGGCGACCCCGCGCGCCTCGGCGAGGGCTTCGGGACCGAGATGATGGGCTGGGCGCTCGAGCGCTGCTTCGCCGACGCGTCGGTCGATTTCGTCCTCGTCGACCCGCTCGCGCGGAACGAAGCGGCGATCCGGTTCCATCGGCGTCTCGGTTTCGAGGAGGTGGAGCGCCGACGGTTCGACGACAGCGACTGCGTGATCCTGCGGTTGTCGCGCGCGGCCTGGACGGCTCGCACCGAACGGTCGCGTGCCAAATGAAGAAAGGGTCGCCAGTCGGTGGCGACCCTTTCCGAGTTCATGGGAGATGGGCCAGTTAGAGCGGGCCTGGACGGCCCTGGACCCAATCAGGGTGTGTCACCCTCGGGACTGCCCTCAGGCGAAAACCCCCCTGACTGTTCCGGCCTCTCTCTCCAATATCACTCTCGACACTGGACCACCTCCTTTCTGAATGTTTCCGACGCCGTGCAAGGTGGATTTCAACGCAGCGTCTGTCAAAGATTTTTTAGACCGAACCCGGTTTCAACCTTCGCACGAGCGCGCGAAAAGGAACGAGCGCAGCAATTGCGAGCGTCAACTTGACGGCGAAGTCCGCTGTCGCCAGGGAGATCCAGAGCGGGGCAACAGGCCCCAGACCGAGCAGAGGCAGAGCTTCGTTTGCCCAGGCGACGTCGTTTCGGGGTTCGAGGAACATCAGCGCAGCGGAGAAAGCGACCGAGAAGAAGATCCCGGTGTCGAGTGCCGAGCCGATCAACGTCGATGCGAGCGGCGCCCGCCACCAGCGGCCACCGCGAAGCCGGTCGAAGACCAGGACGTCGGCGAGTTGCGCCGTCAGGAACGCCAGGCCCGACCCGAGTGCGATGCGCCAGGTCACGAGCGGCCCGAACTGTCCCGAGATCTGCGTGCCGACCAGCGAGCAGACCAGCCCGGTTGCGAATCCGGCGAGAACGACACGCCGCGCCGCGGCAGGGCCATAGACGCGATTCGTCACGTCGGTCACGAGAAACGCCAACGGATAGGTGAAGGCGCCCCATGTCAGCCATTGGCCGAAAAGAAACTGAACGAGGATGTTCGAGGCCACGACGATGGCGGCCATGGCGAGGATGCCGGGCAGAAGGCGGGTCATGTTGCGGTCCGTTTTGACAAGGTTGCGGAGACTTGGCCCGGCGCGGCGGGCGCGTCCCTCTAGCGGGCCTCGACCGTCGCTTCAACCTCCGACGGCAGGCGATACTCGACGATCTGCGTCTGCTGGAAGCGCGAGAAATTGTCGTCCGAGACCATTGTCAGGCGGATTGAACCCTCTGCGTCGCGCCAGACCGCCAGACCCTCCAGATTGTCGTGGGTGCCCATCTCGGTCTCCAAGAGCACCTCCTCGTCCACGATCTGGCCATCCGCGAGCGTGAAGCGGCGGACGCGGTTAGCGAAGCGGTACGGCAGCGGCATCGCGCGCTCCAGCAGGTAGAGCCGGCCATCGGGTCCGAAGTCCGCGCCTACGGCCAGAAAGCTGCCCCGGCGCGGCAGATCGAACGGCTGCGTCCACGCGCCTTCGGCGTAGCGCCAGACCGGAAACGGACGGGTCAAGGCGCCGCTGCGCTCGGGGAGGGTGTAGAGCGCCCCTTGAGCGTCTATCGCAAGAGCCTCGAGGGAGGAGTTCTTCTGCAGATCGTCGAAGGCGGATGGCCGCGGGAGCCGCTTTGCGACACGACCATCCTCAGCGATCAGCCAGACGGCGTGCTGACGCTCAAGCGAGACGAACATGACATCGTCGATGGTGGCCAGTCCCTCGGTGTCGAGCCCGCGCAGCCCGAGCGCCGCGTCCTGCGGCTCCTCGATTGAAATGAACTTCCAGCGGCGCAGGCCCGTCGGCCGCCCCGCCTGATCCCGGTGCAGCATACCCACGATCAGGTTGCCGCTGTCGGTGAGGAGCGCGATCTCGCGCCCGCCTGGATCGAGCTCGATTCCGGAAAAACCGTGGAAGAAACCCACATGGTCGTAGCTCTGCTCGATGCTCGCAACGAAGATGGCCGGACCCTCGGTCCGGCCTTCGTTGCAACTCGCCGCGATGAGGAGCGTCAGCGCGACAATACGGATGCGCATGCCTGCGGCAGATCGGCCAACGTCAGATCACGGCGTGGCCTCGGCGCGGGCGCATTCGGATCCGGCGGCGGCGGGTTGAGGATGTTGCGAACCCACTGCTCCGCCTCGGCGCACCCGTCGCCGGGCGGAGGCGGCGCCTGATCGACGCATCCCGAGACGCCGCGCGGACAGGCCAGCCGGACGTGGAAATGATAGTGGTGCCCCCACCACGGCCTGACCTTGCGCAGCCAGGCGCGGTTGCCGCGCTCGTCGTTGCACATCTGGACCTTGGCGCCCGGGAAGATGAAAATCCGGGCGACCGCCGGGTCGCTGGCGGCGGCCTTGACGATCTCGTGCTGGGCGCGGGTCCAGTTGCCGTTGACGTAGGCGCCGTTTGCGCGCCGCATCGAAATCGAGGAGATGTTCTCGCGCTCCCGCTCGCTGAGAGTCAGGTTGGTCGCCGGCCTCAGCCAGATGTCGGCGTCGAGGCCGATCTGGTGGCTGGCGTGTCCCGAGGTCATCGGCCCGCCCCGCGGCTGCGAGATGTCGCCGACATAGAGGCCGTTCCACCCCGGCTGCCGGGCCGCAGCCTCGCTGAGGCGCGAGATGAAGGCGATTGTCTCCGGATGGCCCCAGTTGCGGTTTCGGCTGAGGCGCATCGCCTGCCAGCGTGGGCCGCTCTCGGCGAGGACCATGCCGCCGGCGAGGCACCCGCGCGAATAGCCTCCGAAGGGCGCCGGCTGCTGCGCGGACGCGATGCTCTCCCGGCCGAATAACGTCTTCGCGGCGGTCTGCGCCGATGCCGGCACGCCGAAGAGCACGAGGGCGAGGATGAAGGTAAGGGTGCGGCGGATCATTTTGCTGCTCGTTCTCCGTCCGATGATTTCGTCAGAGTAGCAGAATCGACGCGATCAGAAAGAGGGCCATCGGCGACGCAATGACGCTTGGGCGCGCTGTGCTGCGGCCGGCCATCCGGGCCGACGTGGCTCTCTCTCGGAGAATGGGCATGCGAAGCCGATGTCGCCTCAGTCGCCGACGTCCCGGAGCTGATAGACATCGGCGCCTCGATCGTCCGACCGGACCCACAGCAGCAGGCCGAGGCCCAAGAGGAACAGCAGGATCAGGGGTGCGATGCCCGCGCGCTGGCTGTGTGTCAGGTCCGTGACGACGGCGATCGAGGCAGGCGCGAGAAACGAGGTGGCCTTTCCGGCCAGCGCGTAGAGCCCGAACGCTTCGGTCATGCGCGAGGCGTCGGCCTGGCGCACCAGCATCGTCCGGCTCGCGGCCTGGACCGCGCCGCCCGCCGCGCCGATAGCGGCGCCGCAGAAATAGAAAGAGATGTCCGGGAGGCTCGAGCCCTCTGAGATCGCGATGCCGAGGATGCTCTCGCGCGTGGTCAGGACGACGAAGATGGCCGTCAGCGTCAAAACGAGAATGCACGCGACGATTACGGGTTTCGGGCCGAACGCGCTGTCGGCGTGGCCGCCGATCCACGAGAAGATCGCGCCCGAGATGGCAGCCACGATCCCGAACACCCCGATATCGACGATCGACCAGCCGAGCACGCCGAACGCGTAGAGCCCGCCGAAGGTGTACATTCCGTTCAGCGCGTCGCGGTAGAGCATCGAGGACGCGAGATATGCGCTCAGGCTGCGGTTCGATGGCAGGCTACGAAGCGTCCCTCTCAGGTCGGAAAGACCGCGGCGCATGCTCGGCGGCCCGTACTTTCTGGGCGACTCCTTCACCCACAGAAAGAACGGCACCATGAAGACCGCGTACCACAGCGCCGTGAACGGCCCGACAGAACGCGTCCCCTCCCGCGCGGCGGGATCGAGGCCGAAGGCCGGCGGGATGCCGAGGAAGGTCAGCCCCTCATCGTTCTCCGCGAGAAATAGCAGCATCACGACCAGCGAGAGCATTCCGCCGACATAGCCCCAGGCCCAGCCCGAGCCGCTGATCCGGCCGATCTGATCGCGAGGTCCGAGTTCGGGCAGCATGGCATTGGTGAAGATGGTCGCGAATTCCATCCCGATCAGTCCCAAGCCGAAGGCGATCAGGATGAACACGACGTTGTCCGCGCCCGGCACGGCCCACCAGAGCGGAAAGGCGCCGCACACGTAGAGGGCCGAAAAAACCAGGATCCACGGCCGCTTGCGTCCGCTGGTGTCCGCGACCGCGCCCAGCACCGGCGCCAGCAGAGCGATGAGCGCTCCGGTGATCGTGAGGGTGACGCCCCAAAGGGTCTGTGCCCGCGCCGGATCGCCGACCACCACCGCGAAGTACGGCGAGAAGATGAAGGTCAGAAGCAAGGTGTTGTAGGGCTGGCTGGCCCAGTCGAACATCATCCAGCCCCAGATGCGCCGACGCATTGTTACCTCGCCCCTTTCGACAAGTGTCTATGGACAGGAGACCTACCGATCAAGGCGAAGGGACGCCGGCCGACCGGCCGTGCGCTCATACGAGCGGCGGCCAGGGCCGCCGCGCGTCCGCCTCGGACCACGCCCGCACCCAGTCCGGCAGCGGCGGTGGCGTCGGAAGACCCGCGGCCCGCTGCACCTGTGGGGCTTGGACCAGCCCTTGACGGTCGGTGATGGCGGTACGCAGCAGCACGTGGCTCGCACACTCCCCGCACCGCCACATCGCCTGTTCGAGGTAGAAGAACTTGTCGTCCCAGCCGATCAGTCGCGTGCGCATCTCGAACCGGTCGAACGCGCGGATCCGGCGCCGATACCGCACCGAACTGCCCGCGACCGTGCCGGCCCAGCCATGGGAGCGGAGGGCCCCGACGATGCCGATTCTGTGGAACAGGATCAGACGGCCGAGGTCGTAGAGCGTAAGGGTCCGGCCGTTGTTGAGCTCGAGCCAAGGGTCCAGGTCGTGCGGCCAGCAGACGTGCCAGGACACGTGCGTGTCGAACAGGCCCAGTTCGGCCGCGTTCCGGTTGACCCAGAATTCCTTGGCGAGGCGCAGGAAAGGATACATGGCCCCGGCAGGTGACGCCGAGGCGGCAGCGCGTCAAACGCGACGTAGCGTCCCTTGCCTCCCGCCGGCGGTCCACCTAAGAGGGTCGCCGTCCGACGGAGCCTTGAATGACCTCGCTTCTTCAAATCATCCTGCTGATCCTCGACGTCGTCTGGTTCATCATCATCGCCCATGTCGTGATGAGCTGGCTGATCTCGTTCAACGTCCTGAACACGCGCCAGCCGCTGGTCTATCAGATCTGGACGGGGCTGGAGCGTCTGCTGCAGCCCATCTACGATCCGATCCGCCGGATCCTCCCGAGTACCGGCGGCCTCGACCTCGCGCCGCTGGTGGCGCTCATCGCGGTCTACGCACTCCGGATCATCCTCATCAACAACGCGCAGGCCTTCTACTGACGCCCCGCCGTTGCCCCGGGCGGGACCTGATGCGCGTTGCGGAGGTCAGAGCTTCCAGATCCGCTCGGCGTTGCCGGTAAATAGCGCCGCGCGCTCATCCGCGCTGGCCCCGGCGAAGATCGCGCGGGTGGCGGCGACCCAAGTCGACAGTCCGCCGCCCAGCGTGCAGACGGGCCAGTCGCCGCCCCAGACCAGGCGGTCGAAGCCAAAGCTCTCGACCACGTGGCCGATCCAGCGAGCCAGTTCCTCGGCGGACCAGTCCGCGCCGGCGTATGCGACGACACCAGATATCTTGGCCGAGACGTTCGGACGTTCGGCCAGCGCCACGATGTCGCGCGCCCAGGCGTCCCAGGCGCCGTCCGCGATGTCGGGGACGCCGCAATGGTCGAGGACGAAACGCGTCTCGGGCGCGGCGTCTGCGAGTGCGACGGCCAGCGGCAATTGACGCGCGGCTACGCAGATGTCGAACGGGATGTCGGCACCGGCCAGACGCCGTATCCCGGACCGGAAGATCTGCGTCTGGGACACCTCGTCAGGCACGACGTGCAGCACCCGGCGGAAGCCGACCACGCACGGACGATCCTGCGCGCGTTCGATCTCGGCCGGAAACCCGTCCGCCTCCGGACGGCAGGCGGAGATGATGCCCGCGACGATCGATCCCTCATTCTCGGCCAACCCGGAAACGTAGGCGGTCTCCGCGTCGATATCGCCCTCGGCCACGTCGACCTCCATGTGCAGGGCGCGCGTTATCCCGACACGACGCGCCTCGGCCGCGTAGAGCTCGAGCGGCCAATCACGGTCGAGCCGCGGTGCGCCCGACAGCCACGGGTAGCTGAGGCGCGTCCTGTCGATGACGTGTAGATGGGCGTCCGTCATGTGTTCGACGTTCATGCGCTCCTCCAACTCCGCCGCCACGCCGCTGGCGACATGCAGAGCGCCAGCACGCGGCGTGCCGACGCGGCAGTCTGGCGATACCGAGCCGCTTGTCGAGGCCAAGGTGCTCGCACCCCCGCAGCAGCGAGGACGACCCGCCGGGTGCAGGACGCAGCGCGCATTCGAAGGCTGCAGCCGCAATACCTGAGGGGAAGAGGCGCAATCGACGTGACGACAACGCGCCATCGTGCGAGCAATTCGCTATTGCTAGGGAGAGGGACGAATGACCGATCTTTCAGGACAGGTGGTGCTGATCACCGCCGCAGCCCAAGGCATCGGCCGGGCGAGCGCCGAGGCCTTTCACGCGGCAGGCGCGACCGTGCATGCCACCGACGTCAATGAAGCAGGGTTGGCAGGGCTGCCTTGCGCGACCCATCGCCTCGACGTTCTGGATGCGGCGGCGGTTGACGCGATCGCCCGGCAGATCGGGCGTGTCGACGTGCTCTTCAACTGTGCCGGCATCGTCCATGGCGGCTCTATACTCGAGGCGTCGGAAAGCGACTTCGACTTCGCCTTCGACCTCAACGTCAAGGCGATGTTCCGCACCATCAACGCGGTCCTGCCGGGCATGCTCGAACGCGAAAGCGGTTGCATCATCAACATGAGTTCCGTCGCCAGTTCGATAAAAGGCGTGCCGAACCGCTTCGTCTACTCGGCCACCAAGGCGGCGGTTCTCGGACTGACCAAGTCGGTCGCGGCGGACTACGTGTCAAAGGGCATCCGCTGCAACGCGATCTGTCCCGGCACCGTACAATCGCCGTCGCTGGACGAACGACTTGCCGCGACCGGCGACTATGATCGCGCCCGCACCGAATTCGTCGCGCGCCAGGCCATGGGACGCATCGGCGAGCCCAAGGAAATCGCGGATCTGGCGGTGTATCTCGCCGGCGCGACGTATACGACCGCACAAGCCGTCTGCATCGACGGCGGCTGGACGATCTGAGAGGGACAAGACAATGAAGCTGATCCGACACGGCGCCCCGGGGGCCGAAAAACCCGGCATCATCGACACTGACGGCACGATGCGCGACCTGACCGGCGCCGTACCCGACATCGCCGGCGACACCCTGACGCCCGAGGGGCTGGAGCGGATCGCCGGCATCGACCTCTCGACCCTGCCGGAGGTGCCGGCGGACCGACGCCTCGGCGCCTGCGTCGGCGGCACCGGCAAGTTCATCTGCATCGGACTGAACTACTCCGACCATGCCGCCGAGACCGGCGCCACGGTTCCGTCCGAGCCCATCATCTTCATGAAGGCGACCTCTGCCATCTGCGGGCCGAACGATGACGTGATCATCCCTCGCGGCAGCGAGAAGACAGACTGGGAAGTCGAGCTCGGCGTCGTGATCGGCAAGACCGCCAAGTACGTGTCAGAGGCCGACGCGATGAACCATGTCGCAGGGTACTGCGTGACCAACGACGTCTCCGAGCGGGCCTTTCAGGCGGAGCGTCAGGGGCAGTGGACGAAGGGCAAGAGCTGCGACACCTTCGGCCCCCTCGGTCCCTGGCTGGTCACCCGCGACGAGGTCGCCGACCCGCAGGACCTGCCGATGTGGCTGACCGTGAACGGCGAGAAGATGCAGGACGGCTCGACCAAGACGATGGTGTATGGCGTGGCCCACCTCGTCAGCTACCTCTCGCAATTCATGTCGCTGCGCCCGGGCGACATCATCTCGACCGGCACGCCGCCGGGCGTCGGCCTCGGCATGAAGCCGCAACGGTTTCTCAAGCCGGGCGACGTCGTCGAGCTCGAGATCGCGGGGCTCGGCCGGCAGAAGCAGACTTTCGTCGCCGAGCACTGACGCCCCTCTTCGGCGCTGGCACCGGGGAGGACCGGCACCGGCACCTGCCCCTGCCCTCGACGTTCGCGCGGCTTCGATCGCCGCGCGCGTTGCCTTGTGAAGGTGGTGTCCGCCTGAACCTCGCTTGCTGTCGCCGCGGCACGCGCACCCCGATCAGCATGTTCCCGCGCATGATCGGAATCACGACAACTGTGGCGATTCGGACTCATTCTGAGACGTTCCGGCAGAGTCAATGGCCGAAAGCCAGTAAAGCCAACTTTAACACTGATAGTCCAAGGTAGGGGGAAGAGCGGGACAAGGCACATGCCGTGGCGAGAGAGTACGCGTGCGACAGGCGCGAGTTCGGACGATTCCGCACCTTCTGGGGACTGATCTCGGCGTATTGGAGGTCGGACAGGTGGAAGGAAGCGTGGGTGCTGACGGTGGTCGTCTTCGCGATGACCACGCTGCTCAGCAAGTCCAGCGTCTGGACCGCGATGGCAAGCGCCGACTTCCTCGCCTCTCTCGCGGAGTTCCACACCTCGGAGGCCAGCGATCCGAGAGCCATCCTCTTCACGGCGGCCGTGACGTACTTCGCGATCTACGTCGCGCGGATGGCGGGGGTTGCGCTCCGGCACCTGCTGTCGACTACGCTGCACCGCCGCGCGCGCGCCTGGATGGTGGGCCGTTTCGACTCTCGCGTCCTCTCGGATGAGCGCGTGGCCTTCGACCTGATGAGCGATCGCGCCGAAACCGGCGGGATCTCGCGGATGCCCGACGCGATCGACCAGCGCATCGACGAGTGCTCCGGCGGCCTCTACGGCGGCCTGATCGGACTCTCCATGGGGCTTTGGGGCGCGATCGCCTCGATCTGGTTCGTCTCGCAGGAGCTCGTTCGCAGAAGTCAGCCGGTGGCGTGGCTCGACGGCTTTCTCGGCCGGACCGGCGAAGCCCTCGGCCTCGGCGACGCCCTCGTGCCCGGCATCTGCGGGACCGCCGTGCTGTCGGGCCTTTTGGTACTGGTCTACGTCCCGGCGGCAACCTTCGTCGCCTGGATGCTCGGTCGCGTGCTGGAGCGCCAGCAGCTCGAGCGGCAGCGCAACGACGGCGCCTGGCGGGGCGAGCTTGGCGCGATGTTCAACCGAGTGAACCAGCTGGCGATCTCTCGTGGAGAGCGGGCGCAGCGGCGCATCAACTCGCGCCTCTACAGCGCCGTCGACCGGACATGGCATCGCCAGAACGTCTGGAGCGCCGGGATGATGATGTTCGAGAATGTCTACAACTTCCTGTCGCGGCGCCTGCTGTCCTACATGCCCGCGCTGCCCGCCTACCTAGTCGGCGACATGACGTTCCGCACCTTCGCCGCCAGCTCCGAGCTCACGGCCGAGTTGATCGGCGACGTCTCGTGGCTGATCAACGTCATGCCGTCGATCGCCCGGCTCAAGGCCAACGCCAGACGTCTGAGCGAGCTCGCCGAGGCGATCGAGCAGGTCCACGAGCGCCAGGATTTCTACGCCGCGACCGGCGTCAGCAACTTCGAGCGCGGGACGCGGGCGCAGGGCCCCGCACTTGCGATCGGCGGGCTCGCCCTGCATCACCGCGGCCTCGACTCCCCGGCGTTCCTGCGCATCCCGAGCCTGACCGTGAACCACGGCGACCGCCTCTATCTGCGCGGGCGGAACGGCTGCGGCAAGACCTCGCTGCTCAAGGCGGTGGCTGGGCTGTGGCCCTACGGCGAGGGGCGGATCACTACGCGGGAGGGCGCGCGCATGTTCTTCGCGGGCCAGGAACCCGACGTACCTGACCGGATGACGTTGAAGGAACTCGTCTGCTACCCCGATCCCGCCGAGACTTTCAGCGACATCGCGGCGGCCGACGTCCTGTCGCGGGTGGGTCTCGGCAAGTTCATCTCGTCCCTCGACGCCGAATTGTTCGAAGGCAACAACTGGCGCAACGTGTTCTCGGGCGGGCAGAAGCAGCGCATGGTCCTCGCCCGGATCCTGCTGCAGAAGCCCGACATCCTGCTTCTCGACGAGTCGATCTCGGCGCTCGACACCAACGCGGCAATCGATTTCCACCTCGCTCTGCGGGAGCGGCTGCCCAATGCAGCCGTTCTGGCGATCCTTCATACCGAGGACGTGCCGCGCGATCCTGACGGAGAGCCGTTCTACAACGCCATGCTCGACATCGCCGAGGGGCTCGGCCGCATCCGTCCTGTCATGACGCCGCGGATCCGACTCGCCGCGGAGTAGAGTCGGCTTATGGTTTCGACCATGAGCGCACATCAGGACGCCGTCGATCTGCTTGGCCGCATGGCGGTCGCCGAGAAGATCGGCCAGCTTAACCTCCTCGCCGCGGGCGAGGGTCTCGCGACCGGTGCAGGCACCCGAACGCCGCTCGGCCGGCGTCTCGACGCAGGCGAGGTCGGCGCGATCTTTGGAACCAAGTCCCTCGCCTCCGCCCGCGCGATGCAGGAGCGGGCGCTGGCGGGCTCGCGCCTGCAGATACCGCTCTTCTTCGCCGAGGACGTGATCCACGGGCACCGCACCGTCTTCCCGCTGCCAATCGCGCTGGCCTGCAGCTGGGACCTCGGCCTCATAGAGGCGACCGCCGCCAACGCCGCCGCCGAGGCCAGCGCCGAGGGCCTGCACCAGGTCTACGCGCCGATGATCGACGTCGCGCGCGACCCGCGCTGGGGCCGGGTGGCGGAGAGCCCGGGCGAGGACCCGGTGCTCGCCAGCCGCATCTCCGAAGCGATGACCCGCGGCCTGCAGGGCGAGGGAATCGCCACGCCCGGCCGCGTCGCCGCCTGCCTCAAGCACTTCGTCGCCTATGGCGCGACCGAGAGTGGGCGGGACTACGACAATGCGAGCCTCGCATGGGAGGACCTGCTGGGCGTCTACCTGCCGCCCTTCGAGGCAGGGGTGCGGGCTGGCGCCGCCAGCGTCATGGCGGGCTTCAACGCGGTCAACAAGGTCCCGATGCACGCGAACCGGGCCCTGATCGACGGGTGGCTGCGCGGCACCGTAGGCTTCGACGGGCTCGTCGTGTCGGACTACACCGGCGTCATGGAACTCGAGGCGCACGGTCTGGGATCGCGCGCCGCCGTCGTCGCCCGCGCGCTGCTGGCCGGCATCGACATGGACATGGTGGGCGAGGACTACCTGCAAGAGCTGCCGAAGCTGGTCGAGGACGGCATCGACGACCCCGCCGCCGACGTCATGCTGCCGCCCGACATCATCGGCGGCCTCGTCGACCGCGCCTGCTACCGGGTGCTGCGCTTCAAGGCGGAGCTCGGGCTCCTCGACGACCCGTTCCGCGGGCTCGACGGCCGTCACCCCGCGCCTTCTCGGGAGGTGAGCCGCGCGCTCGCCCGCCGTGCGGCGGCCGCGAGCGCGGTCCTGCTGAAGAACGACGGCGTGCTGCCGCTGCCCGCGCGGGGAAAGATCGCGCTGATCGGGCCCTTCGGGGAAGATCGGGCGAACATGCTCGGAACCTGGGCGGTCTCGGGCGACGCTCGCGAGGTCCGGCCCCTGCGCGCGGCGATGGAGGATCGTCCGGACATCGACCTGGTCGTGGCAAGGGGCGCGAACGTCGTCGACGAACCGTGGCTCCTGAAGCGGCTCAACGTCCATGGCGTCACCGTCGAGACCGACCCGCGGCCAGCCGAGGACATGATCGCCGAGGCGGTCGCCGCTGCCCGCAGTGCCGGGGTCGCCATCGTCGCGATCGGCGAAGCCAAGGAGCACGCAGGCGAGTCATCCTCGCGCCTGGCCCCGGACGTGCCGGAGCCGCAGCGCCGTCTCGTGGCAGCGCTGGCGGAGACCGGAACACCGCTCGTCGTCGTCGTGTTCGCCGGGCGTCCCCTGGCGCTCGGCGCGGTGGCCGACGCCGCCGATGCCCTGATCTACGCCTGGCACGGCGGCACCGTCGGTCCCGACGGCGTGGCCGACCTCATCTTCGGCGCCACCGCGCCATCAGGCCGGCTCGCCGTCACCCTGCCCCGCTCGCCCGGCGAGGTTCCGTTGCACTACTCGGCAGAGCCTACCGGCAGGCCGGCATCGGGACGCTTCGTCAAGTTCCGCACCGGCTGGCTCGACCTGGCGGACGGGATGGAGGTGTATCCGTTCGGCTTCGGGCTCGGCTACGGCTCCGTCCGCTATGGCGCGCCACGCCTCGTCTCGAGCCGTCTGCGCGGCGAGGATGCCGTCGGCGAACTCTCCGTCGAGGTCACCAACGAGGGCGAGCATGAGATGACCGAGACGGTGCAGCTCTACCTCTCCGATCCGGTCGCGCGGATAACCCGGCCCGGCCGGATGCTGCGCGACTTCCAACAGGTCACGCTCGCCCCCGGAAAGACCCGCACCGTGACCTTCCGCATTGCCCACGGTGCGCTGCGCTATCACGTCGCCCCGTCGCTCGAGACGGCGCAGGAGGTCTGGGACCCGGGCACCTTCATCCTCCATGTCGGCCCGAACAGCCGCGACACGCAGTCGGTCGAGCTGCAATGGGAGGAGTGACGACCGGTCTCGACGACGCCGCGCTTCGCGACCGCATCGCGCAGGCGACCGCCACCTACTTCACCGACTGGAGCCATCCGGCTAGCGGCATGGCGCGCGAACGCTCCGCCGGAGCCTTCGGCTACGATGTCGAGGACACGGTGACGACCGGCGGCACCGGCTTCGGCCTCCTCGCGCAGATCGTCTCGGCCGAACGCGGCTGGCGGCCCCGGCGCGAGATCCTTGATCGGGTCGAGCGGCTCGTCGGCTATCTCGAGACGTGCGACCGCTTCGACGGCGTCTATCCGCACTTCCTCAGCGGCGAGAGCGGCCGCGTCCTGCCGTTCATGGCCGGCGACGACGGCGGCGACCTGGTCGAGACGGCGTTCCTGATGACCGGCCTGCTCGCAGCGGCGGAGTATTTCACCGAGGCGCCCACGATCCGCGAGCGCCTCCTGGCGCTCTACCGCGCCGTCGACTGGGCTGCCCATGTCCGCCCCTCGGACGGCACACTGATCTGGCACCGCCACCCGGGCCGCGACTGGGACGAGACGGCGCTGCCGATCCGCGGCTGGAATGAGGCGCTACCGGTCTTCGTCCTCGCCGCGGGCTCCCCCACGCACCCGGTCCCGCCCGAGACCTACCATCGAAGCTGGGCCACGGCGGAGGCGTTCCGGAACGGCCAGAGCTACGCGGGCATCACGCTGCCGCTCGGCCCCGACTGGGGCGGGCCGCTGTTCCTGTCGCAATATCCGTTCCTCGGCCTCGATCCGCGCGGCCTGTCCGACGCCTACGCCGACTACGGGGTGCAGGCGCGCACGCACGCGCTGGTCAACCGCGCCCACTGCATCGCCAACCCGCATGGCTGGCGCGGCTACGGCGCGGCGTGCTGGGGCCTTACCGCCAGCGACGATCCGACAGGCTATGTCGCGCACTCGCCCACGCAGGATACCGGCACCATAACCCCGACCGCTGCCCTCGGCTCCTTTCCGTTCGCGGCGGAGGAGGCGATGCCGGCCATTCGCCACTTCCACGACGCTCTCGGCGCGCGCATCTGGGGCGAGGCGGGCTTCGTCGACGCCTTCAGCCTGCACCAGGACTGGGTCGCCGAGAGCCGCCTCGCCATCGACCAGGCGCCGATCGTGGTCTCGCTGGAGAACCAACGCTCCGGGTTGATCTGGCGCTTGGGGATGGCGCGACCGGAGGTGCGCAAAGGTCTTCGGGCGCTTGGCTTCCGCTCTCTCTACCTCGCCGCCATCGCCTGACGCGCCGCCTCCCGCGCGGTGGCGGCACCGATGAAGGCCGCGGCGCTCCACGTCAGCGCCCGGCACGAAACCGGTGCGCCCGTCGCCCGGTCGAACTGCTCCGGCAGCGCGTCGCCTTCGGGCGCGACCTCCTCGATCAACGCCATCCAGGCCTCGGCCTTGTCGTACGCCCCTGCCTCCCCGGTGAGCGTCGCCAGCCGGTAGTGCAACTCGGCAAGGCCCAGCGTCACGGGGAACCAAGGGTTGCCGCCGAAGAAGACGTCGCCCCGCCAGCGCCCGATCGCCGGCACCTCCCGGTCCTCGTTGATCGGGTAGAGCCCGGCGAACAACCGCTCCAGCGCCGCCACCGTCCCGAGCGTCCGCTGCGCGTCGAGCGCGAACGGCCCCGACCGCCTGTCCGCGTGCAGCATTGCGAGCACCGTGGCGCCGTCGACCTGTCCCTCCGGCGCCTCGACGCTCTGCCGCCAGACCTCCCTGTCCGCCGCCGCCTCGACCAGCGCCTCCACCCTCGTCGCCGAAGCCGCCAGTTCACCTGCCTCCACCGGCCGGCCTCGATCCCTCAGCCAGGTCGCGCCGCGATCCAGCGCGTCCCACTCCACGATCAGCGTGAACGTGGTGCGGCAAGGCGGCTCCTCCTCCCACGGCCCGATGCAAGGCCGCCCTGCAATCGCGCGAAGATGGTACAGGTCGCGCAGCAGCAGCCGCTCCGCCGCGTCGTCGAAGAGATGCGGCAGCGCCTCCGCCACCCGCAGGACGGCGCTGGCGCGCAGGGCCGGTCCGTCGTCCTGCGGCCGGCTCCAGCGCTCGGGGTCGGGGCCGCCGTCCGGGGCGAAACGCGGCTCCTCCAGCCACGCGGGCCCCGCGAGGGCTCGCAGCTCCGCCTCCGGTCTGAGGAACTGCCGATGATCGGGGCGCGTCGTCTCCCTCAGCGGGTTGCGCGCCGGCCCGCGCCGCGCCGGGTCGGTGAGCGCGAGGGAGAACGCGACGTGATCGCGGAACGCCTTCTCCCACCACGCCGCGTCCTCGGACTCGGCGTGCACGATGACATCGGGCATGGCCCGAACCACCATCGCCGCGTCGCGGACCCAATGGTGGAAGTAGTCCGGCTCCGGATCCCACGCCGCGGACGCTGGCGAGGCCAGCACCGACCCAGGGGCCGGCCGGACGCACCAGCCGAAGCCCGGCCGCCGATGCTCCAGCCCGGTCGCCGACGTCGCCGAGCGCAGCGAACGGACCGCGCCGGCGCGGCGCGACGCCAGCCACGCCTCGTCAGGCCGGCGGGTCAGGCCGCGCTGCCTTCGAAGGGCGGGCGCCCCTCCGCCACCGCTCTCAGGACCGCGTCGAACGTCGCGACCTCGGGCGGCGACATCACGTGCGCCTCGCGCGGGAAGAGGTCGCATCTCAGCCGAGCGCCGCACACGCCGAGTTCCCGCACCGTCTCCGCAAATTCGGGCAGCGTGATGAAGGGATCGCGGGCACCGTTGGCGAGATAGACCGGAAAGCCGGTCAGGTCCGAGATCGGCCGCGAGTCGCCGATGCACCCGACACGGAACCCGGTGAGACAGCAGGCGGCGCCCTGCCAAAGTCCATGCGCCATTATGTATTCCAGCGTCATGCAGGCGCCCTGGCTGAAGCCGCCGACGACCATCCGCTCTCGCGGCGCCCCGGCCGAAACGGCGGCGTCGATGTCGCGGCCGATCTGATCGAGGCCGGCCGCGATCTCCGCCCGCGTCACTTCCGTCAGCGGGTCGAAGCCGCGGGCGGCGTACCACGAATTGCCCACGGCGCGCGGCAACACGTAGTGAACGCCCGGCGCCGAGAGGCGGCAGACCAGCTCGTCGATCATCACCTCGGGCGCACCGTAGCGGCCGTGAATCACGACGCAGAGCACCTGCGCCTCGTCTGCGGGCTGTCCAAATGTCAGCGCCTCTGTCGCGGCGTGCTGGCCCACGGCTCTCCCGCCTTCAATCTAGGGGTGATTGTAGCGCGGACGTCGCCCGTTGCACGATCCGCGCCTCTCTGCAGGGCCGCGCGCAGCGCAGCGCTCACTGCGACGCCTCATCGCCATCCTCGACCTCCGCATGCCGCTCCGACAGGAAGTCTCCCAGCCCATGCAATCCGTCGACATTGGCGCAGATGATCCGGAGCGTCGCGAGCAGGGGCACGGCCACGACCATACCGATGGCCGACCACAGCCACGCCCAGAACGACACGGAGAGGAAGACGACGACCGTGTTCAGCCGAAGGCTGCGCCCGACGAAGTACGGCGTCACGAACTGCCCTTCGATCGCCGTCGCGGCGAAGTACGTCAGGCCCACGATCGGCGCCATCCAGACCCAGTCGAAGCTGACGAGCGCGACAGACGCCGCGATGACCACGCCGCAGACGGCGCCCAGATAGGGGACGAAGTTGAAGATGAAGGCGATCACCCCGAAGACCAGCGGCGAGGGCATGCCCAGGATCCACATGGCCGTGCCGATGACCGCGCCAAGTCCGGCATTGATGATGGTGATCGTCAGCAGATACTGCGACAGCCTGCGCTCGATGGCGTGGGCGACCTGCAGCGCGCGCTTCTTGTCCTCGAACCGCGGGATCACGTGAACGATCTTCTCGTAGATCATGTCCCCCGAGGCGAGGATGAAGAACAGAAGGACCAGCGTGAAGACGATCTGCGCGATGATCCCCGGCGCCACGGTCAGCACGCTGACCGCATAGTTCGTCTGGTCGACCGCGACACGCTCGACGTCGGAGGCGGGGCTCGTCAGCTCGTCAAGCCGTTGGGCGGCGTCGAACACGCTGCCTAGGCCGCTGGACAGCTCGCTGAGCTTGATCCGAACCTGCAGGCTGATCTCGGGCGCGCGCTCGATCCAGTCCGTCACCGGCATGGAGAGCGCGCCGAGGATTGTCATGAATCCCATGAGCAGGCTGAGCACGATGGCAAAGGATGTCAGGGCCGAGGGAACCCCGCGGCGGTCGGCGACGCGACGAATCGGGCTGAAGACAAGCGCCAGCAGGAACCCCAGCACGACCGGCACGAGGAAGGTCTGGGCGTATGCCAGCGAATAGACGCTCGTATAGATGAACAGGCCGATTCCGGCCCAGCGCGGTATCGAACGCAGCACCTTGAAGCCGGTCACGGACGCGTCTGCGGAGACGGCGGGCTCCAGGTCGTCCCGTGGTCCGTTCATCGCGAGGCAGTCATCGGCGGATCTCGCTGAACAGGTCGCGGACGCCGTCGGCGAGCCGTTCGAGGAGTCCGTCCTCCACCTCCTCGGGGTCGGCGAATTCGTTCTCGGACAGGATGCTGCGATCTTCGCTGGTCTCGCGGCGCGTGAAGGGGCGAAGCGACCGACCAGAGCCGCGGTGCCGCTCGATCGTGGCGATCAGCGAGCCGGTTTCGGAGAGCGTCGCGTCGAAGGCGTCGGGCGAAATCGCCAGATGCTCGCAGATAAGCTCCCGCCGGAGCGACAGGATCGTCTCGCCCACGCGCGCCGCATCGGGGCAGATGGCAGCCTCGACGGCGAGGTCGCATTCAGTGTCGAAGCCCATCGAGCGGTTGTTGAGGTTGGAGGAGCCGACGCGGATCAGGCGGTCGTCGACCGTCAGCACCTTGGCGTGGACGTAGATCGCCTCCCCCTCCTCCGTGACGGGATAATACGCGGCAAAGCGGTCGTGCGGATCGTTCGCCCAGAGATATTCCAGAAGTCTCTCGCGTGCGCCGTCCATCGCCTTCTCGCGCAGCCAGCCTTCGGCCTTCTCGGGCAGGACCACCACGAACTCTGGCCCCTCGGGCTCCGACAGCCGTTCCGCAATGGCGCGGGCCAGGCGAGCCGAGGCGAGGTACTGCGTCTCGACGTAGAGGACCTGCCGCGCCATCGCGATCGCCTTCAGGTACAACGCCTCGATCTCCCGGACCTCCGGATAGTCCTCGAAGTCCGGATAGGTCCGCGCGACGGCGGCCGGGACGGCGCGGAACGTAACGTCGAGTTCCGGCCATGCGGCGCCTTCGCTCACCTGCGGTGGCGCCAGTTCCTCGCCGGTGGCGCGACGCCATCGCTCGCGCGCGAGGTCCCCAAGGACCTTCGCGATCGGCCCCGATACCGCAGTCGTCACGTCATGCCAAGGCTTCGACGGGGCGGCCTTGCCCGGCATCGTCCTGTGCGGCTGGTGGCCGAGATGCTCCTGCGTGTCCCACCGGCCGGCGGTGACGTCGATACCGCCGCAGAACGCAAGAGTGTCGTCGATCACGACGATCTTGGAGTGATGCGCCGCCCCCGCCGGGTGCTCCGAATCGAGCTTGAAGTGGAAGTTCGATGTTCTCGTCATCGGCCGGAAACTTACCGGGACCATGCCGCGGCCGATCGACTGCGCCATGCCCAGGTCCCACTTCAGCATGTAGATGTCGACGCCTGAATGCCGCTCCGGCAGCCAGGCCAGAAAGTCGCCGAGCGTGTTCGGACCCTCGATGGTCTGCTGGTCGGGCTCCAGTTCGATCCGCGTGTCGAAGTCCCATCCGATCAGCATGATCGTCCGCCTCGCCGCAAGCAGGGCGCGCTTGACGGTGCGAAAGTAGTCGGCGCCGTCCACGATCACCTTCAGCCTGTCGGCTTCGGCGATGCGCCAGCAAGTCTCACCAGGGACAAGGAACTCGCCGGCGTCGGTCTGCATCGTCTCGTTCATCTTGCACTCGCAACAGTCACAGCGGAAAACGGTCCTCACTCTGTGCGGATCGTCGCTTTTTCGGACGCTGTCGGCAACAGCCAAGCGGCCGGACGGCACATGCAGCCGCGGGCGCAAAGAAAAGAGCGCCGTCCAGGCGCCCTTTCCGCTCGGTTGTTGCCGCCGCCGAAGGAGTCGCGGCCGCCCCCTCCGGCCGGGCGCCTACGCCGCCCGAGCGGCGGGACGCCCGTTGCCGCGACGCCGCTGACGCCCCTTGGGCGACGCGGCCGGGCGACTCTCGCGGAGTTCCTGCCAGCGTCTGCCGCCCGCGACGGTGACGCGGTCGCCCAGCAGCTTCTCGATCGAGTGGAAGTCCGACATCTCCTCCGGGGCGCAGAAGGCCACGGCCCGGCCGGACGCTCCGGCGCGGGCGGTCCGGCCGATGCGGTGCACGTAGTTCTCGGGGACGTTCGGAAGCTCGTAGTTGTAGACGTGGCCGACGCCGGGGATGTCGATGCCCCGCGCCGCGACGTCGGTCGCTACCAGAACGCGGATGTCGCCTGTGCGGAACGAGGCGAGCGCACGGTCGCGCTGACCCTGGCTCTTGTTGCCGTGGATCGAGGCGGCGGCGAAGCCGGCCTGGTCCAGGTGCTTCATCAGCCGCTCGGCGCCGCGCTTGGTCCGCGCGAAGACCAGCGCGCGGTCGTTGCGGTGATCGTCGAGCAGCCTGACGAGCAGCGACTGCTTCTCAGCCTGTGGGATGAAGTGGACGGACTGTTCCACCTTGTCGGCCGCGCGTCCCGGGGGCGAGACATCGATGCGAACCGGATCCGTCAGATAGGCGCGGGAGAGGTCGGCCATCTGTTTCGGCATCGTCGCCGAGAAGAGCAGCGTCTGCCGCTCCCGCGACAGCAGCGGCGCGATGCGGCGCAGCGCGTGGATGAAGCCGAGATCCAGCATCTGGTCGGCCTCGTCGAGCACCAGATAGCCGGTCCGCCCGAGGTCCACCGCGCGCCGGTCGATCAGGTCGACGAGCCGTCCCGGCGTCGCCACCAGGATGTCGATCCCGCGCGACAGCATCGTGATCTGCGGGTTTATCGAACGCCCGCCGACGACCAGCCCGATCCTCATCGCGCCCTTGCCGCCGGCGAATGCCGTGAGCGAGTCCACGATCTGCCCGGCCAGTTCCCGCGTGGGCGCCAAGATCAGCGCCGACGCGGTCTTCGGCGCCGCGCGCCGGTTCTCGGTCGCCAGGGCATGGATGAGCGGCAGCCCGAATGCGGCGGTCTTGCCGGTACCCGTCTGGGCCAGGCCCATGACGTCGCGTCCCTGCATCACGGGCGGGATCGCCTTCTTCTGTATCGGGGTGGGCTCGGTCAGGCCGAGGTCGGCGAGGCGAGAGACCAGCTTGGGCGAAAAGCCCATCATGTCGAAATCCATCGAAATCCTTCTCGCGGGCATGCGCCCGGATACGGCCGCGCGCCGCCGGAGCGGTCCGCGAAGCCACGGGTTTGCGTCGCGGCGCGCACCCGCCTGGCCTCATTGCCCGACGGTCGCCTGCGACGGCGTCCCCCGTGCGTGATGTGGGAAACTTCAGTCGACGCTCCTGTCGGGCCGGTGGGGCCCGCTTGCTCACGCGGCAGAGCATCGACGTCAGCCGCGAGGTGGAGCGTTCCGGGCAAGTTGTCAATCCTTTTCATGTCGAGGGAGCGCGGCCGCCGCCTGACGACCCTCGGGGATTGAGGTCTGGCCATCGACGCCTGCTTCAGGGGAATGATGACGGCGAGCGGCTGGAACGAGGGCGCTGGAGGATGAGAGACAGCTACGACGTCGTCATCGTCGGGGGCGCGGCAATCGGCGCGTCGGTGGCGTATTTCCTGACCGCGGATCCGGCGTTCTACGGCTCCGTCCTGGTCGTGGAGCGCGATACGACGTTCAGAACGTCTTCGACCGCGCTGTCGGCGGCGTCGATACGAATGCAGTTCTCGAACGCGATCAACGTTCGGATCAGCCAGTTCGGGAGTGCCTTCATCCGGGACTTTGCAGAGACGATGCAGGTCGACGGCGGCCGGCCCGACCTCAACTTCCACCCGGGCGGGTATCTGTTTCTGGCGAGCAGCGAGGCGCAGGCGCAGGTCCTGCGGGAGAGCCACGAGGTCCAGCGGGCCTGCGGCGCCGACATCGTCCTTCTGGATCGCGAGCAGATCGCGAGCGCATTCCCCCATCTGAGGACCGACGACCTGCTTCTGGCCTCGTACGGCCGCTCGGGAGAGGGATGGTTCGACAATACCGGCCTGATGAACGGCTTTCGCGCCAACGCCCGCGCGCAGGGCGCGGAGATCGCCGCGGACGAGGTGATCGGACTCGACCGCAGCGGCGCGCGCGTCGCGTCGGTCAGGATGCGATCGGGGTCGCGCGTAGGCGCCGGCACGGTCGTCAACGCCTCCGGCCCGCGTGCGGCGCTGACGGCGCGAATGGCCGGCATCGACCTGCCGGTCGAGCCGCGCAAGCGGACCACGTTCGTGTTCGACTGCGCCAGCAGTCCGGAGGGCAGCGCGACGGTGAACGGCGGCCGACTGCCGCTGATGGCCGAACCGACCGGCGTCTATTGCCGGCCCGAGGGACGGCTGTTCATGGCGGCCGCCCCGCCGGCCGAGGATCCTGCCGTCGACTGGGACGACTTCGAGCCCCGCTACGCCGAGTTCGAGGAGATCGTCTGGCCGGCGCTCGCTGCGAGGTCGCAGGCGTTCGAGGCGATCAAGGTCGTGAACCAGTGGGCCGGGCACTACGACTTCAACACGCTCGACCAGAACCTGATCGTCGGCCGCCACCCGGAGGTGCGGAACTTCATCCTTGCCAACGGCTTCTCCGGCCACGGCCTGCAGCAGAGCCCCGCCGTCGGCCGCGCCGTCGCCGAACTGATCGTCCATGGCGCCTACCGCACTCTCGACCTCTCCGAGGTCGGCTACGAGCGCATCGTCGAGAACCGCCCGTTCCTCGAACGGGCCGTGATCTGAAGAGGGATACGGGCCGGCGCGGCCGGCACCCCCGGCGCGGTCACTTCTGCAGCTCGGTCCAGATCGCCGAATACATCTGCTGCACCTCCTGCGGGCAGGCGAGCGTGAAGGACCCCGCGTCCTGCAGCTCTTCCGGCACCACGATCTCGGGCGCGGTCTGCATATCCTCGGGCAGGTACTGCTCGGACCCCTCGATGCCGTTGGCGTAGCGGGCAAACTCGCTGATCATCGCGGCGTTCTCGGGCTCCATGATGAAGTTCATGAAGGTCTTGGCCTCCTCGACGTTCTGGGCGTCGGCCAAGAGCGCGACGTTGTCCATCCAGACGACGTAGCCTTCCTTGGGATAGCCGTACGCCACATCCGGGTTGGCGTTCCGCGCCCGGAAGGTCGAGCCGTTCCAGTTGACCGAGGCCGCGACGTCGCCGTTCGAGAGCTTCTCGGTCATGCCGTAGTCCATGCTCATCCAGTCGGGTTTGGCGGCGACCAGGGTATCGCGAACCTCGCGCAGCACCTCGGTGTCGGTCGTGCACGGCTCGCCCCCGACATAGAGGATGGCGAGGTTGATGACGTCCTGCATCTCGGGCACGACGTTCACCTTGCCCTTCAGCTCCTCCGGCGGGTTCAGCCAGATGTCCGACGTGTTGATGTCGCCGTCATATACAGATGTGTTCACGGCCACGCCGGTCGTGCCCCACTGCCAAGGTACCGTCCATTCGCGGCCCGGATCCCATTCGACATTCTTCCAGCGCTCGGCGATGTTGCCGTAGTTCTCCATCTCCGGGATGCCGGGCTTCTGCAGCAGCCCCTTCTCGATCCAGAACGGCAGGACGGAGTGCGTGGGCACCACCAGGTCGAAGCCGTGGCCGCCCGCCTCGACCTTGGCGAGCGCGGTGTCGTTGCTGTCGTAGTCGGTGATGGTGACGTCGATGCCGGTCTCTTCCTCGAACTTCTCGATCAGCTCCGGACTCGTGTAGTTGCCCCAGTTGTAGAGGTTCAACTCCTGCGCCGCGGCGCCGCTCGCGACGGCGCAGGCCAGGGTGGTCATCGTCAGCCGCATCTTCATGTCGGTTTCCCCCGAATCCAGATATGCGTCACTCTAGACGCGTCTCCGCGGCGGGCGAAAGGTCGACGGTCCTGGCATTGGCCGAGTCGCATCGATCGACGAGGGGCGGCGCCGCACCGTGGGCGTGGGCCGCCCCGAATTGGTCTCTCCCTTCCCATCCCCGTCAGCCTGGACGGAGAGCGATTGGTCGAGGAGCGCTCGGGAGAAGCGCTGGGCCGTCGAGGGGGCCGCGGTCACAGGAGGAAGGCGACCGGCAGCAAGGTCGACGAGGGCCTGCTGCGAGGTGGCGGCGCGCACGGCGGAAACGGCGGCCGAGGCCGCCGTCCACCAGGTCAGTGTCAGTTCCGGCGGCGGCGCGCAGCGCCAAGGCCCGCCAGTGCGGTGCCGAGCAGCACGACCCCGGCCGGAAGCGGCACGGGAGCGACGTCGATGTTCGTGAATTCGAACGCGTCCGTGTTGCCCGAGCCGAAGCGTACCTCGTCGAAGAGGCCCGCAAACGTCACGTCGACGAACGACAGGCCAGCGATCCCCGGGGGGATCAGATCGTCTCCGGTGAACGAGCCCACTTCGAGGCCGCCCAGAAAGAAGTCGAGCGTGTTGTAGTTGTCGGGCGAACCCCACATGAAAGCGAAGCTCCCCATGGTCTTGCCAAACGTGAAGACCGCCTCTGCCCCTGCGGAGACCGAATGGTAGACCGCCGAAGCCACAAACTCCGTCGCATCATAGGGTGACCGCGAGTTCGGCGACGGGGCGGAGAGGTCGTTGCCGACGAAGTCAACGCGGACGTTGCCGGTCGTGCTGGTCGGATCCAGCAGGTCGGCGCCGGCCAGGATCGGCGCGTCAAGCGTCGTGTCCGTCGACGCCAGCGTCACGGCCGCGTTGGCCGGCGCCGCGAGCGCTGCCGCCGACGCTCCAGCAAGCAGGATGGCTCCCAGGGTCTTGGTCATCATTACGTCCTCACTCGTTATAAGTTTCTCTGAGCCTTTTAGATGCTTCGCCGCGAAACGCTAAATGCTATGAGAATGCTTGGTTAACCTGACGGGCCGGGCGCCGCTGCCGTCCTCGTCTCGGATCTGCACGCAGGGGTGCGCGGCATCCTGAGACCTGCCGGCCGCCTTGTCTGTTGCCAAGCCGCCCCGCTCTCTCCGACCTCAGTCGCGGCGTCGCGTCAGCAGGAAGAACGCCGTCAGGATCACCAGCGTCAGGCCGAGCAGCGCCGTCGAGATGGCGTTGACCTCGGGCGTGACGCCGCGCCTCAGCTGGCCCAGCATGTAGGTCGGCAGCGTGTCCTGCCCGGCGGACTTTACGAACTCGGTGATGATGACGTCGTCGAGCGAGATGATGAAGGCCAGCATCGCGCCCGCCACGATCCCCGGCGTCATCAGCGGCAGCGTGATGCGCCGGAACGTCCGCCACGGCGTTGCGTAGAGGTCGGCGGCCGCGGTTTCCAGCGTCAGGTCCATCCCCTCCAGCCGCGCGCGGATCGGCAGGTACGCGAACGGCACGCAGAACGCGGAATGGGCGAGGATCAGGTAGCCCAGCCCGGTGTAGCCGGTCGCCACCTTGATCGAGGCGAAGAAGATCAGCAGCGCCACGGCGGTCACGATCTCCGGCACCATCAGCGGCTGGTTCAGCATGACGTAGACGGCGGTCTGGCCCTTGAACCGCCTGCGCCGGGTCGTGCCGAGGGCCGCCATCGTCGCCACGGTCGTGGCGATGATCGCGGCGCAGGTGGCGATGACCAGCGAGCGGGCGGTGGCGCCCTGCACCTCCTCGTTCTCCCACGCATAGCCGTACCAGCGCAGCGAGAAACCGCCCCAGACGGCGATCGTCTCGCTGTCGTTGAAGGAGAACACGACGAGGGTCGCGATCGGCAGGTAGAGCGCCGCGAAGGTGAGCATCGCGACGGTGGCAAAGCCCGGCAGGCGGGCGGGGTCGAAGCCGCGGCTAGCCAATCCGGCCACTCCGGCGCGTCATGCGAAAATGGTTTCCACGCGGTTAACGCCATGAAGACTCTCGCTTCATCTCAAACCCTTGCCGGATCCGTCCATCAGTGGACACCCCTCTCACCCATGCGGCTCCTCCCGCGTCGAGGCCCGCACGTAGACCAGCAGCGCCGCCATCACGATCACCAGCAGCAGCATCGACAGCGCCGCCCCCAGCGGCCAGTTCCGCCCCTGCCCGAACTGCAGCTCGATGAAGTTGCCGATCATCATGTTCTTGCCGCCCCCCAGCACCCGCGGCGTCACGTAGGCGCCGAGCGAGGGCACGAAGACCAGGATCGACCCTGCCACGATCCCCGGTCGCACGATCGGCAGGACGACCCGCCGGAGCACCTGCCATCGACCCGCGTAGAGGTCGTACCCCGCCTCGACGAGGCGAAAGTCCAGCCGGTCGATCGCGGCGTAGAGCGGCAGCACCATCAGCGGCAGGTAGACGTAGGCCATCCCGATCAGCACGGCCGTGTCGGTGTAGAGGATCTGCAGCGGCGCCTCGATCAGGCCCGGCCGACAGCAGTGTGGTGTTGAGGATGCCCTGGTTCCGGATCACCTCCATGATCGCGAAGGTGCGGATCAGCAGGTTCGTCCAGAACGGGATGGTGATCAGAAACAGCCACAGCGCCCGCTGACCCTCGCGGCCGCGTCGCGATGAACCAGGCGGTCGGAAAGCCGAGGCCGAACGCGATGCCGGTCGTCAGCAGCGACAGTTTCAGCGAGCGCCAGAAGATCGACAGGTGCGCATCGGCGAGGCTCACCGTGCCGTCGAAGATGTCGCGCTGGAAGAAGATCGAGAACCACGCGTCCAGCGTCGGCTCCCACTCGACGCCCGAATAGGAGCCCGGCTCGAGAAACGAATAGACCAGCACGATCAGGAGCGGACCGGACGCACCGACGAGCAGCAGCAGGAGCGCCGGCGCGCAGAGCCACCAGCCGGTCGCCAGACGTCGCCGATCCCGCACCGCCTCTCCGGTCAAGGGGGCTTCGGCGGGGTCGGCCGTCTCCGTCATTCCGCCACCGGCCGGAGTGATCCCGGCGCAAAGCCGACGATTGCTGCGGTTCCCGGTTGCAGCGACAGCTCGCCGTCGGGCGGCGTCGGCAGGCGCGCCGTCAGCATCTGCCCACCCGCGAGGCGCAGGTCGACCCCCACGTCGGTTCCGAAATACATGCTGGAGACGATCTCGGCCGGCAGTCCATCTACGCCAAGGCGGACGTGCTCGGGACGGACGGCCAGCGTCACCTGTCCCTCCCCTACCCCGTCAGCGGGCACTTCGCCCCCTCCGTCCAGCCTCACGGTGCCGCCGGCGGCACGTCCGGTCAGGAAGTTCGTCTCGCCGATGAAGTCGGCGACGAAGCGGCTCGTGGGCGAGGTGTAGATCTCGCGCGGGCTTCCGATCTGCAGGATCCGGCCCGCCGACATGACGCCGATCCGGTCGGACATGGTCAGCGCCTCCTCCTGATCGTGGGTCACGAAGACGAAGGTGATGCCGGTCTCGTGCTGCAATCGCTTGAGCTCGCGCTGCATCTCCTTCCTCAGCTTGAGGTCGAGCGCGGACAGCGGCTCGTCGAGCAGCAGGACCCTCGGCGCCGGCGCCAGCGCGCGGGCCAGTGCGACGCGCTGCTGCTGGCCGCCCGAAAGCTGCGCCGTCCGGCGGCCGGCGAAGTCCTGCATCTTGGTAAGGTCGAGCATCTCGTCGACGCGCGCACGGATGTCGGCACGCCCCCGCCCCAGCATCTGCAGGCCGAACCCGATGTTCTCGGCAACGGTCAGGTGCGGGAACAGCGCGTAGCTCTGGAACACCGTGTTGACCGGCCGTCGGTTCGGCGGGTTGGCAGTGACGTCCTGCCCCTCCAGCAGGATCGCGCCGGCGCTCGGCGCCTCGAACCCCGCAATGAGGCGCAGAAGAGTTGTCTTGCCACAGCCGGAGGGGCCGAGGAGCGTGAAGAACTCCCCCACCCGGATCGTCGACGGAGACATCGTCGAGCGCGCGCAGGGCGGCATCGCCCTCGCCGAAGACCTTGGTGATGCTCCGCGCCTCGACCGCGGGCGTCATGCCGGCGCTTCCGCTCGCAACACCATCGGCGGGCGGCGGTGGAACCAAGGGCGCGCCTGCTCCAGTTCGGCTGCGAGCGCCAGCAGCGTCTCGTCCTCGCCGAAACCCGCCGCGAAGTGCAGCCCGATCGGCAACCCTTCCGACCAGTAGAGCGGTAGCGAGATCGCGGGCTGGCCGGTCGCGTTGAACGACGCGGTATAGGGCGAGTAGGCGAACACCCCCTCGGGCCCCATGCGGTAGGCGACGTAGTCCTCGCTGCGATGGTCGAACCGGCCGATCCGGGCGGGCGGCTCCGCCAGCGTGGGGGTGAGCAGGATGTCCCAGCGCTCCCAGAACGCGGCCATCTGCCGGCCGTAGCGATGGATGCGCCCGACCGCCTCGAGATACATGTCGCCCGTGATCGTCCGCGCATGGGCAAGCGCCCCGCGGGCGACGCTCTCAAGATCGTCGGGCCGCAACTGCCTTCTCAAGGCCGCCAGCTCCTTCCGAACCGACAGCGCCGTGCCGCAAGCCACGATGTCCACCCACGCGCAGGTGCATCGCCTCGTGATCCGCCTCCGGCCGCGCCGGTTCGACGACGTGCCCCAGACCTTCCAGCAGACGCGCGGCATCGGTGACCGCATCGTGGCAGACCGGGTCGATTGCCGTTCCGTCGAGCCTGGTGTCGCAGACCGCGACCCTCAGGCGGGGCGGCGGGGACGCAATTGCGTCCCGGAAGGTACCCTGAAGCGGCGGCGCACGATAGGGCGCGCCGAGATCGGGACCTCGCGTAAGGTCGAGCAACAGCGCGGTGTCCCGCACCGTCCGCGTCAGAAATCCGTCCGACGCCATGCCGGCCCAGCCTTCCCCGGCGTAGGGTCCATCGGGCAGACGGGCCCGCGTCGGCTTCAGACCGACGAGACCGCAACACGAGGCCGGGATGCGGACCGATCCTCCTCCATCAGAACCGTGGGCTGCCGGCACGATTCCCGCCGCCACGGCGGCGCCGGACCCGCCGGAGGACCCGCCGGGCGTCCGCTCGAGGTCCCACGGATTGCGCGTCGGCCTGCCATAGACCGCCGCTTCGGTCGCCGGTCCGATCCCACCCTCGGGCGCCGCCGTCCGCCCGAACGTCACGAGGCCAGCCGACGCCAGTCGCTCATAGAGCGCGCTGTCACGATCCCACGTGGAGTTCGCCATCAATCGCGAGCCCTCGTGCGAAGGGAAGTCGCGCGCCTCCGCCCCGAGGTCCTTCAGAAGGAACGGAACCCCCCTCAACGGTCCCTGCGGCAAGCCGGCTTCGATCAACCGACGAGCGACATCGTCCGCAAGGATGACAATGGCGTTCAACTCCGGGTTCAAGCGCCCCATCCGCTGGAGCGCCGCGTCAAGAAGCGCCTCCGGCGTGGTTGCTCCCTCGGCGACGAGAGCCGCCAGGCCCGACCCATCCTTGCTGTCGTAGTCGATCGCCGCCTCCCATGTTCTCATGGATGCAAGACCAGATCGAGGCGCGATGCAATCTCATCACGCCCAGTGAACCGCCCCGGCTCTTCCGAGGGCCCGTTCAGGTTGCAGCCCCATGGGCAGGACGAAGTATCCGCGTGAGGTGCGGGAGCGTGCGATTCTGGTGATGCCGGACGACGAGGCGCGGCAGTCGCGCGGGCGCACCGAGGGACATCGCAGAAAAGCTGAAGGGCACCTCGATTTTCTACCGTTCTCGTGCCCCCTCGGCGGCGCGCGTGGTCTGAAGCAGGAGGACGAGCGTCGGCTGTCGCTTTGCTGCTTCCGGATGGGCGTGGCGCTGCGGCCTTCACGCTCGGATTTTTCTGCCTCGCGGCCTGATCTTTTTTGTTCGCGTGATGCTCACGCCGGGCACGGGTTGAGACGGCGCAGCTGGCCGAGGCGGCGCATGTTGTAGGCGAGGTTCTTCATCCCGATCTTGGCCGTCGCTCGAACCAAGCCGATGGTCCGGACCAAGGTCCCGCCCATATCGTTGGCCTGCGCGCCGAAGACGTGCTCGACGCGGACCCGGATGCCGGATCTGGTCCGGTTGCTGCCCTTGGCCTGTTCGGTCAGCGGCTTGCCCCGCTTGCCCTTGCGGTGGATGTGGCTTTTCAGCCTCCGGGCGCGCAGCTTTGCCTCCATCTCCTCGGACCGATAGGCCGCATCCGCCCACACGCCGGAGCCGGTGTTACCCTGCATCAGCAGATGATCCACCGCCTGGCTGTCATGCCGCGCGGCATCGCTGACGTGATAGCGCCGCACCAGCTTGTGCCTACGATCCACGTTGACGTGATTCTTGTAGCCGTAATGGTTCTTGCCGTGCTTTTTCGTCCAGCGCGCGTCCAGGTCCTTTTGCGCGCGCTTCGCGGGCTTGTCCGCCCAGTCCTCGGGCACCTCGCCGTTCTTGATTGCCGCGTTCTCGTCCCGCGTGTTGTGGTTGCGCGGCACCGGCACGATGGACGCATCCAGGATTTGACCGCCGCGCGCGATGTAGCCCTGCCGCGCCAGATAGCCGTCGAACTGGCTGAACAGCTCCTCCACCTTGCCCGCCTGCGCCAGTGCCTCGCGATAGAGCCATACCGTCTTGGCGTCCGGCACCCGGTCTTCGAGGCCGAGGCCGAGGAATCGCATGAACGACAGCCGGTCGCGGACCTGATACTCGATCTGGTCGTCGGACAGGTTGTAGAGCGCGCTCAGCACCAGCGTCTTGAACATCAGCACGCGTCCATCGGCTTGCGCCCCGCCCGGGACTTGCGCGCCGCAGCTGGCTTGCGCCAGACCCGCTCAAGGGTCGGGCGAAACTCCTCCCACGGCACAACGGCGTCGATCTCGACCAGCGGGTCCTTCTTCGCGTCCAGGCTCGCGTAACGGTCTGTAAGATCGAAGAACCCCATCTACGCCATCGTCACACCCTCAGTGTCGCATCATCCCGACAGACATACCGCAGCGCCACGGTCGGGACCATTTTTCGAGGCGCCCTGAAGGCGCTGGGGCGGGAGAATCAAGCGCTGCGTCGGGCGAACGGGGTCTTGCGGAAAGCGTCCGCGTGGCGGAGGTAGATCTAGTCGGCTAGTTCGGCATGTGGCGCCATCGATGGGGTGGATGGCTCCCTCTCCCGGCATCGCGATGTGCCGCGGTGGGTGTTGTTGAACAGTTCATTGAAGTGAGCCATCCATGGACCGGTCTGCCACCGTCGGCGTCGATCTGGCGAAGACCGTCTAGCAAGTGCAGGGTGTCGGAGCGGACGGGACCATCGTGCTGCGCCGGCAGTTGCGCCGCGCTCAGGTTCTGGCCTTCTACGCCCGCTTCGAGCCATGCCTGATCGGGATGCAAGCCTGTTCCGGAGCGCACCACTGGGCGCGAGAATCGACGGCGCTCGGCCACGAGGTGCGGCTGGCTGATGGTGAACCGCGACCGTGGCCGTGGTGCGGCTGCGAATTGGACCATCCTGTGGCACCCGCGTCACATTCTGCGTGTTAGACGGGTGCGAGGCGATAGCTGCAAAGCAGTGTTGCAGTAAGCGCATCGTTGCAGTAATCGACACCGCACTGGAGCAGTCGGCGCTGGTTACAAGACGCTGGGCTGTGACAGAGAAACCTGCACTGTTTGGGCAGCTCGGGGCCGTAGCTCAGTTGGGAGAGCGCGTCGTTCGCAATGACGAGGTCAGGGGTTCGATTCCCCTCGGCTCCACCAATAAAAACAACTGGTTGCAAGGCGACGACCGCGCTGGGGCACCAGTCATTGCAAGGATGTTGCAAGGGCTGATCGCCGTCCCGGCGAACACCGGTAGAGTCGACCTTTGGTCAGCTGCGTGCCGCACACCCCACGAAACGCTGTCTAGGAGTGCCTCGGCGTAGATGAGGTCGGGGTCCTCTCCGCGCACGAGAGCGAGCGTAAACTGCAGGTGGCGCGGACGGCTGGAGCGGGCAGCGGGAATCGAACCCGCGCGTTCAGCTTGGGAAGCTGACAGGCTACCATTACGTCATACCCGCGGCGGCGCTCGGTCAGCATTCCTTCGAGGGTGCCTGCAAGAGTTTGTCATGCATCTCGTATCGTCCGTGTCAAGCACGCGGCACCTTTGTCGGCCGCCAAGGTTCGCAGAGATCACCCGTCATCCCGTCCGAGAAACAGTTGAATCCGCGCTGCAAGCTCGTTCGCGTTTCTTGTTTCGCACTCCCAGATGACGAGGACCTTCCAGCCAGCCTCACGCAGATGCGCCTGATGGAGGGCATCACGCTCCACGTTGCGTTGAAGCTTAGGCTCCCAGTATGCCGTATTCGATTTCGGATCCTCCCGTGCGGGCACCCAGGCTTCCGATGCTGATGCCAGAAGCAGCCATGGACGAAGATGACTTTCCGCCGAGGCCCAAACGCGAGGTCCGGCTTTCCCGGCAGGTCCTTGCGATGCAGGCGATAGCGGTACCCCAGCCGGAAGGCAGCGCGACGAACCGCGAGCTCAGGCGTGGTGTCAGCATGCCGTATTGAAGCCATGATTCGACGGCGCTTCTCGATGGAGACCCGATCAGTCATGGGTATAAGTACGCTCCTCTTGAGCGGACCAGCCTATGACGCCGCTCTGCGGCCTTCCACCCGCTGACGCCGCGGCGCGATCGCGTGCACCATCTCCAGCGACTGCAACGCAACTGGTTGGGCCGGTACTTGCGCACACCACTAAGTTTTGGTTGTAAGGCGCCGCGGCCGCGCTGTAGCGTGCAACAACGGACGGGAGAGGTGATGGCGGCATACCTGTTAATTGCATCGGACGCCCAGTCTCTAGCCGGAGCGGGTGCCCCTGCGGCCGAAGTTGCGGAAGAGCGCTTGAAACGACAGATATGGCCCTTGTACGCGGGCACAAGCTTTTCGAGGAAGATCGAGGGCAATGATGTTTGTTTCGCGTACGCTGCAGGATCGCGTAATCGTGGGCGGTCGATAATTGGTCAGGGCATTGTGGAATCTGTAAAGGATTGGCGCGGCGCCGACTGGTTTGAGCACGACACGCTACTAACCAACTCCCCGCAGCGCATCATAAAATTCAGGTCCACCGAGATATTCCCGCGTGCCGTTCCTATCTATCCGCTGCTTGAAAACCTGGAACTGACACACTTCAGGGCACCTCGATTTTCTACCGTTCTCGTGCCCCCTCGGCGGCGCGCGTGGTCTGAAGCAGGAGGACGAGCGTCGGCTGTCGCTTTGCTGCGTCCGGATGGGCGTGGCGCTGCGGCCTTCACGCTCGGATTTTTCTGCCTCGCGGCCTGATCTTTTTTGTTCGCGTGATGCTCACGCCGGGCACGGGTTGAGACGGCGCAGCTGGCCGAGGCGGCGCATGTTGTAGGCGAGGTTCTTCATCCCGATCTTGGCCGTCGCTCGAACCAAGCCGATGGTCCGGACCAAGGTCCCGCCCATATCGTTGGCCTGCGCGCCGAAGACGTGCTCGACGCGGACCCGGATGCCGGATCTGGTCCGGTTGCTGCCCTTGGCCTGTTCGGTCAGCGGCTTGCCCCGCTTGCCCTTGCGGTGGATGTGGCTTTTCAGCCTCCGGGCGCGCAGCTTTGCCTCCATCTCCTCGGACCGATAGGCCGCATCCGCCCACACGCCGGAGCCGGTGTTACCCTGCATCAGCAGATGATCCACCGCCTGGCTGTCATGCCGCGCGGCATCGCTGACGTGATAGCGCCGCACCAGCTTGTGCCTACGATCCACGTTGACGTGATTCTTGTAGCCGTAATGGTTCTTGCCGTGCTTTTTCGTCCAGCGCGCGTCCAGGTCCTTTTGCGCGCGCTTCGCGGGCTTGTCCGCCCAGTCCTCGGGCACCTCGCCGTTCTTGATTGCCGCGTTCTCGTCCCGCGTGTTGTGGTTGCGCGGCACCGGCACGATGGACGCATCCAGGATTTGACCGCCGCGCGCGATGTAGCCCTGCCGCGCCAGATAGCCGTCGAACTGGCTGAACAGCTCCTCCACCTTGCCCGCCTGCGCCAGTGCCTCGCGATAGAGCCATACCGTCTTGGCGTCCGGCACCCGGTCTTCGAGGCCGAGGCCGAGGAATCGCATGAACGACAGCCGGTCGCGGACCTGATACTCGATCTGGTCGTCGGACAGGTTGTAGAGCGCGCTCAGCACCAGCGTCTTGAACATCAGCACCGCGTCCATCGGCTTGCGCCCCGCCCGGGACTTGCGCGCCGCAGCTGGCTTGCGCCAGACCCGCTCAAGGGTCGGGCGAAACTCCTCCCACGGCACAACGGCGTCGATCTCGACCAGCGGGTCCTTCTTCGCGTCCAGGCTCGCGTAACGGTCTGTAAGATCGAAGAACCCCATCTGCGCCATCGTCACACCCTCAGTGTCGCATCATCCCGACAGACATACCGCAGCGCCACGGTCGGGACCATTTTTCGAGGCGCCCCTTAGACTTGATCTCGCCGGTGATCATGCATTGCCCTCGCTTTTCGGCAGCTTTGCCTGCTTGAGCAGGAGGCGTCCACCTCTCCTTGGCCTACCCGAAGGCGCTCGCTCCCGTCTCAGCTGCGGCTGGAGTGGCCGATTTTTCCGAACGAGATCTGACGGACCCACATTCTTTCTGCCGCCCCGTCGCGGGGCGGTAATATCCGGTAATACCACTACCGGGTATTACACACCCTCCAGGAGCTACCTGATGTCCAAGCACGAAACATCCTTGATCGCAGAGAAGGTAGACCCGGATCTGCTCCGCCGCACCGAAGCCGCCATCCTCGACTTCATGGACAAGAACGACGGCAAGATGCCGACCCAGCAGCAGGTCAACGGAACGGTGAAGACCTCTTACACGCGCCTCGGACCGGCCATGCGGATGGTGAAGGCGCGGCTCGACGCGACGCAGACCAAGCTCGCGAACATGCCGGAGATCCCGGACGACCTGCGTCAGGCACACGAGCAAATGCTGAAAGAGCTGTGGGCCCGCACCCGCGAGCTCCAGAACGGTGAAATCGTCGAGCTCCGGCAGGTGCAGGCGGACAAAGCCCGGGGCTACCAGCGGGACATCGCTGAGGCCGAGGAGGTCATTGCGATTATCGAAGCAGCGCAGAAGAGGGAAACCCAGCGTGCAGCGGCCGCTGAAGCAGAATGTGCTGAACTCCGCAAGCGTCTGGACGAGGTCATCGCAGATCTGACCCAAGCCAACGGCCGGCTCGCTGAGCGCGAGTTCATAATCGAGATGATTGCGCAAAAGCAGAACGATCCCGCAGAAGCAGGTAAGACCGGCAAATCTGCGCCACGTTATCGCGCGGACGCCGAGCCCGAAACGGGGCATCTCTTTGACGCGGGTTGGGCGAACGATCCCGAGGCCGGTCCGAGCGACTAAGCGGAGTTGAGCGGGCCGGCGTGAAGAGGAGAGCCATTGAAACGCCGATTGGCGGTCAGCGATGCAGAACCCGATCCGGTCGCATCACGCGTAGAACCACCGGGGGCGAGTCCGTGTGCAGCCGGGCTCGCTCCGGATCGGTGCCTTTCCCCGGATGATGCTCGCGCAGTTCGACGTCGAGGCCGCGCCGCTCCGCTTCCTTCAATAGGCGGTCGAATCCGGCCTGGTAGCGCTTCTGCATGTCACTGTGTTCGGTAAATTCCTTGGCGTCCCGCGTCGGCGCATAGGCGTCGCAGATAGCCGTGTTCGTCATGCCCGCCAGCTGCTTCTCAATCTGCCGGGCCGTCATCTCCGCGGGAAGCGCCCAGGCGTTCGGGATGGGCAGCTTCTCGCCCGGGTCGGCTCCTGCTTCCTTGATGAGGTCGACCATCGTCTTCGGCGGCTTGCGGCCCTGCCTTGACTCCGCCTCGACGATCGCCTCCGCACGCGCCTTCTGTTCGGCCAGGACAGCCTCATTCTGCTCCTGATGGCCAAAGATTGATCGCGCGAAGCCCACGAGCCAGTCGCGGGCGGGCTTGATCTTCTCGGCAAGCCAGAGGCGCCGCTCTTTGCTCTCGGGCCTCTTCCGGCCCCAGGTAAGACCCTCAGCGGCATCGGAGCTCGGTGGCAAGTAGACCAGTTCTTCAGCGATGATGGCCTGCGTGCCAATCTTCAGCGATTCCTCCCTGGCCGCGAGCGAAGCCCGCTCCTGCTCGGCTGCCCGACGCTGCTTCTCCGCCGCCTCTCGCGACGCCTTCGCCTCCGCCAGTGTCCGCGTCGCTTCCTCCCGTAGATCGCTGGCGCTCCTCCGGTCCTTCTCGGCGGCTATTCTTGCAGCGGCAGCGGCGTCTCTGTCACCAGATGCTCGTGCGGCCTCCGCCGCCGCGATCTCGCGCCCGCGGGAGGGTGAGATGTTCCTGCGCTTGATCACGGTCTCGCCGAGCGCGCGTTGCACCCGCTCTTCTGCTGCGCGGCGTTCGCCCCGCTGAATGCAGAGGCCCTGTCGCTGTGCGTAGTCTGCAATGCGATCCTGAAGGATCTCATAGCTCCGGCGGGTTAGCTTCGGATCGGGCTCTTCGTCGTCGAAGAGCGCCTGCACCTCCTCCATTCCGAACACCCGATGCTGGCGATGGCTCAGCTCCCGGCGCTTCGTTTTTCGATTCTCGTGTTCGGGAGCGACGACGAACGAGATGTGCGGCGTCTCTTCGTCCCTGTCGAAGCGGGCATAGATGACTTCGCCGCCGAACTCCTCTTCCAGGTAGCCGACGACGAACGACCGGAAAGCGTCGACCTTCGCCGGGTCCTCCTCATCCTGCTCGTTCAGGAACCACGCATGGGAGACAGAGATTATGCCTTCGGTGAAAGGCTTGACGTTCTTGTTGTCCCACGGCCAACCGACGACCTCTGCGAGCGCGTGGGGATCGTCCCCCGCCACCTCGAGCGCCTCCTCGAGCTCGCGTGCCTGCTTCTTGTGCCGGCTGCGGCGTAGCCCCGCCGCCTTGCGCTCGGCATTGTCCTTCTGCATGCGCGCAATGTGGTCATTCGCGATGTCGCGCAGATGTTCATGCCCGACGAGAAACTCGTTTAGGTGCGTGCGCGCAGGATCGACATGGTCCATATCATCGCCAAGGCGTTTTCCGTGAGCTTCGATGCCGCCGAGACCGTGATAGGTCACGCGCTCGTATCGCAGGACGATGAGGCTCGCTGGCTCCTTCATTTGCAGGAACTGCGTCCCGGCGTAGTGCGCCGCTACTGATCAGGACCAGGCCGCCTCCGGCGGCCCTGTGCGGGCGCATCCTGCGGATGCGCTCAGGTCTTTACTCACTATGGAGCTGCGCGCACCGGCCTCCGGCCGCCTTGCGCGCAGCTCCCCGTTCGCCCTGGGCGCTGCCCCGGGACCCCGCGCCTCCGGCGGGGCGCCTGCGCGGCGGACGGTCCCGGGCGGACGGCCAACAGGAGCGCACGATGGGCGCTCCTGCGCCTCCGGCGGCCGGGGAAGCCGTTCCGCACTCTCCCCCGGACCCCCGCTGCTCGGGCCTCCCCGGCCCCGGCAAGGAGTGGGCACGCCCTCTCCTCGACCTCTCCCATTCAGCCGCCGGCTGCGCCGGCGGGCGCAGGGCTGCTGCGCCCGCCGGCCGGAGAATGCCGAAGGGGGCGCTCAGGTCCATCCTTCTCGTTTCGGCTCCTCGGGACGAGAGCCGAAACGAGAGGATGAACCGAGAGGCGCAAGAAGAACGAGAACGAGGTGATCGAACAACTGCTTGACCCGGACCCGAGCCGGAACACCCCCGAAGACGGGAGACATCATGTTCGACACCATTCCAAACATCGACAACTGCAACGCTCCGTGGCCGAGGCCGCTCGACGAGTTGCGCGCCTTCGCCGACGAGCATCGAGACGGCATAATCGACGCGGCGGCCCTGCTGGGCGGCACGCACGGCGCGCACCTCGCGCTGTTGGTCCTCGACGGCCTCGCCGGGGACGGGATACCCACGCAGCGCACCATCCGCGCCATGGACGACCTGCTCAGCCTGCTCATGCTGGAGCACGTCCACGATCCGGCCCGCGACGAGGAAGCGCGCTTCGCGCGTATCGATCCTGCCAGCGCCTGCGTCGAGGAGATCTGTCTCCTCGCCGACGGGCTCAGCGACCTCCTCGAGGCCTACCACGACAGCGGCGTCAGTCGCGCCCAGACGGAAACCCGAAAGGCTGCGGCATGAGCCGCCGCGCCCAGTCCGCGCGCAGCCTCTTCGACCTCGTTAACGAGGTGGAGATGACGCCGGACCTCGTCACGCGCCTCGTCGCTCTGGCCCTCATGCAAGGCCACATCGCCGCAGCCGAGCTGTATGAGGTTGTCGTCCCGCTCCTGCCGCCCTCGCAGCGTACATTCCCAGTCAACCTCGCCAGGCGCATCGGGCACGGGGACATCTTGTGCGAGACGTTCCTCCGTGAGCTGGAGACCTTCCTCGACGCCCTCGAGGGGCATGTCGAGGCCGGCACACATGTCGGCTGGGAGGCCGATGAGCACCACGTGCTCGGCGGTTACGAGACCACCTTCCACGGTCCGGGTATACCAGCCCTTGCGCGTTCCAAACGGGAGCTGGACCTGCTCAGAGATACGGTGCTCAAAGCGATCAGCGTAGCGAGAGCCATGCGCGAGGCGGGTGCGTTGCTCGAAGGTTAATCGGTGGCGGCGCCCTGTCCGGGGCGCTGCCTCTTGAGGGCCTCCAAGCCTGCGTCCGTGGCCGGATCACCACGGGCAGGCGTGTCGAAACCACTCCTTCTGCTGCCCCATCGACACGCCGATCGACGGCAACGCGCGTCCGGCCACAAGGAAAGTTTCCATTCCGGACTGAGAGTTAGCCTGCTCGGGAGAAGAAAACTCCCGTTCTTGGCCGGTTTTCGCGACTCCCGCCAAACTGTCGGACCCATCGTTCTGGCTGCCACCGAAGGAGTGGCAAGAAAGACATCGGCTGTCGGGAGCGCTTTCGCACCGGCGGCCCAAGGATAACGGCCGAGCAATGACCCACGCAGCACCGCAAGCTTTTACTGCCGCAGAACCTGTCCTCGACGGAATGCGGCCGCGGTTGAAGGTCCGCGTGGTCGCGCAAGTGTCGGGCCTCAAGGCGCGGCACATCACTGATCTGGCTTCCAAAGGAGAGATCCCCGGCGCCGTGAAGCACGGCGGCATCTGGACCTTTGACCAAGATCTCGTTGCTCTCTGGATTAAAAAGGGAAGTCAATGGCAAGAAACGTCTACAAGCCCAGCAACAGCAAGCACTACTATCTCCGTGTCTCGATCGACGGAAAGGAATACCGCGAGTCGCTTCAAACAACTTCTCAACGGGCGGCGCAGGCGCTCGCGCGAAAGCGGATCGAAGAGCTGAAAGCCAAGGCGGCAAGCGGGGAGGCTGATTGGCTGTTTCATTCCGGCTTTGCCAGCTTCTACGGCTGCCTCGAGGCCG
Organism: uncultured Alphaproteobacteria bacterium; assembly: GCA_963749675.1. Classification (GTDB taxonomy): domain Bacteria; phylum Pseudomonadota; class Alphaproteobacteria; order Rhodobacterales; family Rhodobacteraceae; genus Roseitranquillus. Next base: position 999,959 of record CAVVNT010000010.1, on the reverse strand, counting down.
ATGGCTCCGACCATGGCTGGGCCGCCAGCACCCAAAAGCGGTGTCGGACGAGCTTGCTTCAAATCGGCGACGTGCTCACGGAGGCCTTCGAAGAGAAAGGCGTCGACATTGAGGAAGTTGCGGCTTGGGAGATCACAGTCGCCGAAGTCGCTGAGTTCGTGGCGCTGCGAAAAGATGCTCAGGCATCGGTCGCTACGATTAACCGCGACCTGACGGCCTTCGCTCACCTGATGTCTCACATGAAGAACAAGGGGTGGATCGAGGTAAATCCGGTTCGCCTCTTCGAGAAGCAAGGTATGCGCGAATGTCTGCCTGATATCATCCTGCCCTCGGATCAAGCTATCGAGAAGCTGGCCGACCGGGCCCCGGGAACCCTGACATTCTTTCCGACCTTTCTGAATGAGACGGGCGGTCGCGTGACCGAAATGGCAGCGGCCAAGTGGACCGATGTCAGGGGGATGGAGCGACCGGTCGAGGGCAACGTGAAGTTGACGCTTCGCAAGACCAAGGGCGGCAAGGTGCGGACGATTGCCCTGCGCCAGCAGGCAATCGACATCCTTCTCCAGATACCCCGGTCGAACCGCTCGCCCTACATCTTCTGGAACAAGACCGAGGAGGGATACTACCGGTCGGCTGCGAACCTTTTCTGGGAGTATGCGCAAGAGACCAAGTTCGGCTCACGCCTGCATGACATCCGGCACAAGTTCGCGTCGAGCGCCTGAAGGAAGGCTGGTCGGTTTACCGGGTGCAGAAGTACATCGGTCATGTCTCGGTGATGACCACGGAGCGCTACTACTTCCGGTACCTTTCTCAGGAGGAGCAGGAGATCACCCGCGCGGACGGCAACGTCGGTCTCTGACGAACAGATCATTTGCTCGGCACGAAGCCCCGCCCGAAACGGTGGGGCTTCGTCGTTTTCGGGGTTCTAAACCGGGCCTCTCGAGAGCCAGCCCCTTGCAGTAAGTGGTTCGCCCTGATCAACGTCCAACGCATTGATTTTATTTGATGACGTGACGTTTTTGATATTTTCGAACCGCAGGGTTTGGTAGGTTTGGGGCGAGAACCCTGCAATTTCGGATCGACGCATGAAGCCCAAATCCCGTGCCCCTGAGCAGGACGACCTGTTGCGCCCGCGCTTGGCGGACATGATCGACCTGCGCCACGAACTGGTGAAGCTTGCCGGGCTGATCGACTGGGAGTTCTTCGAGGAGGAATGGGCGGGGTTCTTCCCGTCGCACACGGGGCGCCCGGCGACCTCTCCACGGCTGGTGGCGGGGCTGCTCTACCTCCAGCACGCCTACCGGCTGTCGGACGAGGCGGTCGTGGCCCGGTGGGTGGAGAACCCGTACTACCAGCACCTCTGTGGCGAGACGTTCTTTCAGCACCGTCCTCCTGTCGATCCTTCGTCGCTGACGCGGTGGCGGAACCGGATCGGGGAGGAAGGTGCCGAGTGGCTCCTGACCAAGACGATCGAGGCCGGGCGCGAGGCCGGAGTGATTTCCGAGCGGAGCGCGGAGACGGTGATCGTGGACACGACGGTGATGGAGAAGGCGATCGCGCATCCAACCGATACACGGCTCTACGAGAAAGCGCGTCGGCGCCTGGTGGCGCTTGCCCAGGAGGCGGGCCTGTCGCTTCGCCAAAGCTACGCGCGGCTGGCGCCGCGTCTGGCCGGACAGGTCGGTCGCTATGCCCACGCCCGCCAGTTCAAGCGGATGCGCAAGGGGCTGCGGCCGCTGAAAGGCTACACCGGCCGGGTCCTGCGCGACATCCAGCGGCAGCTGCACGCCGTGACCGACACCGCCCTGCGGGAGCGGATCGAGGGCGAGATCGCCCTCGTTGAGCGCCTCCTGCGGCAGAAGCCGAAGGACAAGCGGAAGCTCTATGCGCTGCACGAGCCTGAGGTGGACTGCATCTCCAAGGGCAAGGCGCGCGTCCGTTACGAGTTCGGCTCCAAGGTCTCGGTGGCGACCACGCACAAGGAGGGCTTCGTCGTCGGCATGCGCGCGATGACCGGCAACCCGTACGATGGCCATACCTTGCGAGAAGCGCTCGAGCAGGTGGAGATCCTGACGGACACATCACCGAAGAGAGCCTTCGTCGACCGCGGCTATAGGGGGCATGGCGTTGAGACGACCGAGGTCTTCATCTCCGGCCAGCGCCGCGGCATGACGCCGGCGCTCCGGCGCGACCTGCGCCGCCGCAGTGCAATCGAACCGGCGGTCGGCCACATGAAGACCGACGGCCGCCTCGCCCGCTGCGCCCTCAAGGGCACGCTCGGCGACGCACTCCACGCTGTCCTCTGCGGCTGCGGGCACAACATCCGCATGATCCTGGCCCATCTGAGGGCTCTTGTGGCCGTGATCCTCGCCGCGCTGATGGCAGCAATCGCCAACAACATCGAACAGGCCCGGCCAAACTACGCCACGACCGGCGCCGCGGCGTGATGTTCAGTGGCGACTAAGTGGTGCACCCCGACTCCGGCTTGGCCGCAGTCGGTCAGGGTCCGCTTCGAGCCCAAAGCGACCGAGGATGCAGGTGCAGGATTTCGCAGCCGCAGCGGAGACTCGGTGGAAATGACGGCCCTAACCGGACCTTCGCCATCAGGTCAGCGCTTCCCGGAAGCGGACTTTCGAGAGGTGGTGCAGCATCCAGGCCGTCGGCAAGGTCTGGTGAGCGGACCTTTTCAGACATTTGCCGCTACAAACGGAATTGAAGTGAACTACCCACTGCGGACCACTGCAGTGGGAGACTTCGCCAACAATTCCGAAATGCTCCCTCTGAACCCGGGAACAGCCTATACCGATCGATACTTGATGGAGTTGCCCTGACAGGCCTCCCTCCTCAATTCGCCGGCGTGTACCAGACCGGTGAGGAATAGGCCCGGTCCTGCATGGTCGGGGGAACCTCGGGCGGCAGGGCAACCCCGAAGCGGGCGGCGTCGAACGTCGTCCACCGGGGCGTCGGTATCTCCAGCACCCGCACGTAATAGAAGGCCCGTTCGGCAGGGTCGAAATCGGGGTCACGCCAATGCGCCGCGAGAAACTGGGCGCCGATGGTGTTGGCGAAGGTCGCCGACGCGATGTCCACCGTGCTGCCGACCGGTTCCCGCGCCCGGCCGTCCGCGTCTATCGTCCGCTCACCGGACACCGCCACGTCGTAGATCCGTTCCTGCGATGTACCATTGGCGTCGTTCCACCCCTTGATGATCTGGATACGGTCGAGATTGGCCCAGTCCGGGTCGCGCTGCGCGCGGATGACAAAGGTGGGCGCGGCCCCATCCGGCGGCGCGTGGAGACGCCCGCCCATCGGAACGCCTCGCGTGTAGCCAAGCCCGCTGAAGTCCGGCACCAGTTCGTCGCCGGGCTCGAACTCCCAGCCCGCGAAGAGACGCACGCGCAGGCGCGTTCCGGTCGTCGCGAAGATCTCCTTGCGCAGTACCGCGTCGAAGATCTCGTCGCGGGTGTTCTCACGCGCCCAGACGCCGGTCAGGCCGGCGGCGGATTCCTGCGCCGAGATGATCCGGAGCGTGGGATCGGCGGCGGGAATGACCACCTTGTAGAACCGGTCCGGACTGGGCTCGGTGCCGGCGAACTTTCCGAAGTAGTTGTCCTCGCCGCTCGAGGCGAGGCCGGTGTGGGAATCGGTCGTTCCGTTGAAGCCGAAGTCGTAGGGGTTGACCCCGACCGCCGCCTCGACCTCCAGGCCTGTCAGCAGCGCGGACCGCGCGTACTCGTAGCGCAGCATCTCGGGTGTCTTGGGGGCCGACCCGGTGAGGTTGCCCACGTCCCACGTCTCGAAGTCCGCGAACTCGTCGTCCGGCGACAGATAGGGATGCGTCTCGCCGTCGCCCTTGATCTGTGTGATCTCCATGATCGGCTCCCACCGGGACCGGCGCGCGGCGTACTCCGCATCCATCGGCGCGCCATCGAACGTGGCGGCGGTGAAGGCGATCCCGTTCGACAGGTTGCCGTTGTGGACATGGGCGAAGACGCGGCCGCCGGTGAGCGCCTCGTAGCCCTCCATGTAGTCCCAGAGCTTTTCGGGGTCCTGGCTGTCGAAGAGCGTGAACGGGCGGACCCGGGAGGTCTTTTCGGCTCCGTCCGCGAAGACGACGATGCGGTGCAGGTTGTCGCCTCCGGGCTGCGACGTCCATTCGAAACCGGTCATCGCTGTGAAGACGCCGGGCTGGTTGTAGCGGTCCGCCGTCTCCACGAAGTCCGGCCAGATCGATCCGCCCATGTCGATGTCCGCGAACGGGTCGGTACCGGCCGCGGCGTCGGCGAGAAGCGAGCCGAAGGCGGCCTGCGCCGCCTCCTGTCCGGAATTGAATGCTTCCCACACCTCGCGTCCGCGGTCGGACGCCAGCAGGAGCGGGTTTGATTCGCGGATCATCGAGGCGAGCCCCATCACCTCGGCATGGTCGGTCAGGACGAGGAAATCGAGCGGCCGGACCAGCTGGAACGGCTGGCCGGTGTTCGACATGACCGTCTCGCCGCGCGCCGCGCGGAACACGTCCTCAGGCGTGAGCGAGGTCCCCAGCAGGCCCGCATCCGGCGACAGGTTGCTGTGGATATGCATGTCGCCGAAGAGCACCCGGTCGGGGAAGTCGCGGAACGCGTAGGGCGAGGTGACGACCGGCTGGACGAGGTCCTCGGGGTCGATCTCGCCGTACGGCTCGGCGAGGGCGAGCCCGGGAAGGACGAGCAGGGCGACAAGCATGCAAGGTCTCAGGGAGGACTGCGCCTGACAGTCGTCGCGTCCTGTCATTGTGATCTCCTGTTCAATGCAATCTGGATGCAGACTTCGGGACATTTGCGCACCATGAAGCAGCGGGATGCGCCGTCATTGGAAGTGAGTCTAAACAAGCTCAAGCATTCATATCAAACTGCGAATACGCAATCTAATTCTCTGTCAAAGAGCCTGGACGCTGCCTTCGCCTCCGCGCGCGGACTGGTTCCCGGCATGATTGGAAACCGCGAGCCAAACTCCCCCATCGTCGTGGCCACATTGCGCGTAAGCGCCGAACGGAGCTCCTGCTTCGCCGCCAGCTGAGGCGGGTGCCGCAAAGATCGGGGGAACGCCCTATCTGTCCACTGCTGCGCCCAACCCGACGGTCGCAGAGGGCTCGGAGCGAACTTGCGGCGGCGTCGGCCGCCATCGGTGATGATCTCGATCTCAGACATGAGCACGTGCTCAGGCATATGCCTAAGCCTCCATGGCTATGCCCAAGTCTCCGGTCGAAACGGGGGCCAGTTCAGTTCGGAGGAACCACCATGCCGACCACAAACCTCCCAGTCATCCGCGCCTGCCGTCCCGCTTGGAACAAGGGCCGCATCGTCGGTCAGAAGCGTGCGCTCGAACCGAAACATGTTTGGGCGATCCGGGTCCGCCTCGAGATTGCTCAGCGGCTTCGCGAACTGGCTCTCTTCAATCTCGCGATCGACAGCAAGTTGCGCGGATGCGACCTCGTGAAGCTAAAGGTCGCTGACGTCTACGCGTCCGGACAGGTCAAGCAACGCGCTTCGATCGTTCAGAGCAAAACCCAGAGGCCGGTCAGCTTCGAGATCACCGAGGGGACGCGAAAAGCCATCGCGACTTGGCTTGAGGCTCCACTGATGGTGGGGTCGGAGCATCTTTGGCCGGGGCGCTTTCACGAACGCCGACATATTTCGACGAGGCAATACGCTCGCCTCGTGCGGGACTGGGTGAACTCGATTGGTCTCGAGCCAAGCGCCTACGGCACCCACTCCATGCGTCGGACCAAGGTGGCGCAGATATATCGCAAGACTGGCAATCTCCGCGCGGTGCAGATCCTGCTCGGCCATTCGAAGATGAATAGCACGGTGCGATACCTCGGCGTCGAGCTCGAAGATGCGCTCGCCATCGCGGAGGCTGTGGAGCTCTGAGAAGTCGGGCCGGTCGTTAGTGGCCGGCCCACACCCGACTTTGGCCCCCCCAGTCGGGCGCCGCGGCGCGGCCGAGACCGCGGCCATTCGCACGTTTCTATAACCGAACCGGCGAAGGCGCGGAGCGCGGGGCAAAGCCGTGAAGGATGGATGCCGGCCAGTGGAAGGGAACCCCGCGGCGTTTCGACCGGCCACCTAAAACAGTGGACTGCCTCTTATCTGCTCGGACCGCCGGTTCCACCAGAGGGCCGCCGTTCGAGACGGCAACCGCGTGGTACCCTGATGCGTTCTGTCCGGTTATGGGCGACCTGCTGATCCCGGACATATACGAGGCTGCGTTGCAGCCGGAACGGTGGAACACCGTGTTCGAGCGTCTTACGTTGGAACTGAACGGAGCGGCCGTCTACCTCGGACATTCCAGCACCGCCCGTTTCGGTTTCGGCGACTTCTGGACCGTTGGCGTCGATCCAACGGAGTGGGCGCGCGTCGGAGAGTCCGAACAGTCGGCGCAGGAAAACCGGACACTGGCGACGCTCCTCGGCTGCGAGGGGCGCGTCGTCGATAGGCGGGCGATCATCCCTGACAGCGAGGTCGAGACGAACCCGCTTTCACGCATCTTTCTGTCCGAGAACGGGCTCTTTCATGCTGCCCTTTCTGTGGTGCAGCGTGACGACGAATACGCATCGACCTTCTGGGTGGCACGCGATCGGGCACGGCCGATCGAGGGCGCATCGATGATGCGCATCCACCGGGCGCTTGGCCGCTCCGCGCGCGAGGTTGCGGCGTTCCGGACCGTTCTGGACACCCTCGAACGTGGGGTCGTGCTGCTGGATGGGTCCCTGCGCATCGTCTACGCCAACGCTGCGGCCGAGCGCGCGCTGGATGCCGACAGCGGGATCGGACGGCGCTTCGGGCGCCTCATCGTCAGAGCTTGGCCTGCGCAGATGGCGCTCGACGCACTTGTCCGTCGGCTGAAAGATTCCCGTGGAGAGATGCGCGGGGGTGCCCTGCTCATCCCCGACGCATCCGGCAGGACGGCATGGCGGCTTACCCTAGCGCCCGCCGTGGGAGCGTACATCCACGGCCATGTGCACACCGCGCGGATCATCGCCTTCATCGACGATCTTTCGCTCGACATGGAGGAACCGGAGCCCACGGCGCTGACGGCGCAACTCGGGTTGACCCCGGCCGAGGCGCGCGTCGCGACCCTGTCCGCACGGGCGCTGCGCCCGGCCGAAATTGCCGCACTGCTCGGCGTCAGCGTCAACACCGTGAAGTCGCATCTCAAGGCGATACATGTCCGGCTGGGCATAAGCACACAGGCCGAGCTTGTGCGAACCATCTTGGCGCTGCGCGACCCCTAAGGCCGCGGCAGATAACCAGGCACCCTCACCCCCGCAGGTGATGCGCGCCGCGCGAGGATGGCTCATGCTGGACGGAAGGTTTGTCCGTTTCGGAAGGTGGGTTGCATGAAAGCTTACATGACGACGATGGTGACACGCGACTGGCGCAACGTGCGCCGGTCCCTTGGGCCGTGGCCTCGGGTGCGCCTCCTCGCCACGTCGGCGCTCGCGCTGTCGCTCGGAGCCCCGGCGTCGGGCTCGACGCTCGATATGTTCGCATCAGGCGATGAGGTGGGGATGATCGGGGGGACATCCCAGACGGAATTTCATGATGAGGATACGACGTTCATCGACGGCTTAAATCCGGACTCGCCGGGCGGGGAGAAAGTCGGAATCCTTCGCTTGATCAACGGCGCACCGTTTCCCCCCGGCATCCGCGACCCGCTCATCTCGGCGGCTGCCCAAGAAGACGGAACCTATGGCGCCGGGGTCAGCGCCGGCTACCTGGACCCAGGGCACCTCAGCGCCGAAGCTGCACTGACATACACTTATCGAAACGATGGTCGCAATGCCGAGGTCTACGAGCACAAGTTCGACATTCCGGTCCAGTCGGTGGGCCTGTCGGGATATCCGTCCGCGCACGAAGATCTGCGGGCTTATTCCAAGATCCAGATCCTGGCTACGGCATTTGACCGCAACGGTGTGGTGACCAGCGGGGATCACGCGATCCCTTCCTATTCGATCGAGCTCAGGAAGGTCCCCAACCCATTAAACTGGACGACAGAATTCTTCTTGAGCCCGGACCTCGTGGACGCGCTGGATGCCTTCGGGCTGGAGGCCGAGCAGGAAAAGTACCACAATATCCTGCCAGTTGGCAGCACCTGGGTCTCCACGTTTTCGGTTCCGGCCTACTCCGTCCGACTGACGTCGAGTCCGATCCAGCCTGGCGGAAGCCTGCTCCTCGAACTGGTTGCAAGCGCCGAAGTGAACGTCGGGCTGTATGGCGGCGAGCAGGGCGGCGAGGCCTTTGCCCTCAACTTCGACAGCTACAGCGGTAAGTGATTGATATTGCTATGCCCGGTTGGGCAAAAATGTAACTACACGGGCTCTGTCAGGCGGGTTTGGGCAGGGTCAGGGCATCAAAGAGGTCCAGCTGTTCCGGGGTTGGGCGGGTCGTGCCTTCGAGAGTGCGCTCGGCGATCCGGGCCTGATGGCGATGAATGCGGGCGAGCAGATCGAGCGCGGTGCGGGGGCTGGCGCTGTGGCCCTTTGCCTTCAGGCGCATGCGCATGACCCGGTGGAGCACGAGGGCGAGGAAGCAGATCAGCGCATGGGCCCGAATGCGGTCGGGCAACCGGTGGTGGACGGGCGCGATCTCGATGTCGGATTTCAGCACCCGGAAGCCGCGCTCGATGTCGGCGAGGCTCTTGTAGCGCGCCACTGCGTCGGCGGCGGTCAGGTCGGGAGCGTTGGTGATCAGCGCGAGCCTGCCATCGAAGAGTTCGGCTTCGGCGATGGCGGCCTCGTCGACGCTCCAGCTGAAGCGGTCGGCGGTGTAATCGGCCTTGAGAAAGCGGGCCAGTTCCGCCTCGGCTACGGCGCGGGTGAAGCGGCTGTAGGCCCCGCGGTCGGAAGCGCGGCGCCCCCGGGCGGTCTGGCCCTCGTCCTGGGCATCGAGCCGGGCCACCATCTTCTCTGCCATGGCCTCGAGTTCGGCGATGCGGGCGCGGCGGCGGGTGGATTGCTCCTCGGCGCGCAGCGGGTCATCGGCGACGATCAGGCGGTGACCGGCAAACGTGCTCTCGGTCAGCCCCTCTGCATCGAAGGCGAGGCCCTGGAAGGTCTCGACCAGCTCGGCGTAACGCCGCGCTGGCACGGCGAGGATGAACTCCAGCCGACGATCGCCCCGCTCTGCAAGGGCGGTCAGCTCACCGATGTTTTCCAGGCTGAGGAGCCCGCGGCCGGCCACCAGGATGACGCGCTGGATCGGGAAACGCGCGAGAACCGTCTGGAGCATGGCCTGCAGCGTCTTCGTTTCCGCGACGTTGCCGGAGTGCACCGTGTGCATGAGAGGCAGACCCTCGGCGGTCTGCACGACGCCGAGGACGAACTGCCGGGCGATGCCGCCGCGCTCCTTGTTCATGCCGAACGCGCCCAGGTCGTCCGCGACCTCCCCCTCGCCGTGGATGCGCACGGTGGTCAGGTCGTAGAAGACCACGGCAAGGTCTTGATCGACCAGCGGGCGGATCTGTCTGGCCAGCTCGAGTTCCACCCGCTCGGCGCGATCCATCAGCGCATCCATCGCGCGAAGCAGATGCTGGTGGGTGACGGTCTCGGGCATTGCCGGCATCGCCACGGTCTCCAGCCAGCGCAGGCAGCCCAGCTTGCTTGTGGGGTCGCACAGCCGGTTGAACACCATGGCGCGGACGAGCGGCTCCACATCGGTTCCGCGACGCCCCGACCGCAAGGCCCGGCCGAGCGCGCGATCGAGACCGAGGTCCTTCCAGAGCGCATGCAGGGCGAAGACGTCGCCGTAACTGCGCGCGCCTTGCCAGGCGATCTCGGTCTTCGCCGGCTCGTCCCGCCCTGCAACCCGGCTGAGGCCCCGGATGAGGGCGTCGAGCTGGCCGTCCTTCATTCCGTCGACGCGCCCGAGATTGGCGACGACGCGCAGCCTGGGCTTCCCCGCCTCGTTGCGGAAGGACTCGACGATCTGCAGATAGCGGCGCCCGCCGCTCTCGGTGACGCGTGTGAACATGGAATGCAGAGTGCCGCATAGGAAGCTGCACTGCAATGTGCATAGGGATGCGACGTGTAACTACACAGATTGCGGCGAAATCCACCCCGAACGGCTACCAACCCCTTGAATTCGCGTACCCGGCACGCGCCGGAGACACGAAATCTGGTCGGCAAATGTCGAACTTGGGTTTGCCGGCGATCCGCTCAACCTGATGCGGACGAACGGTCCGGTCCTGACCGTCGATCTCTCCAGCGACACGCCGGTCCCGTCAGAGGTGCCTCTGCCGGCCTCGGCGCTTCTCTTCGTCGGCGGGCTGGCGCTACTGAACTGCTTCCGGCAGCGACGAAGCGCAGATGCAACCTGACCCGTGACTGCCGCGCGCCGCGGCAGGCCAGCACAGTCGAAAGGGGCTCCGAGCTGCCTTGCGGCATCGCTGCGAGCAAAGTGGTGGGACTGGCCGCGCCACCTACGTGGACTGCACTGAGCGCTCTTTCGCCGAGTATGTGCAGCGGCACAGTTGTCGGTGCGGCGAATAGAAGCCTGACCTACCTACGGCCGGGCGTCCGCTTCTGGTGCTCCGCGACCGATTTGTCCGGAGCGGCACGTACCGGTGTAATGTCGTCGACGAATGTCCGGTGAACTCGGCCATGATATGCGCAGCCGAAGTGAATTCACCTTCGTGCCGAGTGGTATGGGCAGCCGCTCGCTGCCCTGACCGCTGCGATTGCATGCTGCGCCGCAGCCGCGATGACCGTCGGCCCCAATTTGCCTTTGGCTTGTCCCGACGACCGCCGCGGCGCAGCATGGAACTCGGGCGTTGACAGTCGCCGAGGCGCCGCGGCGCCGACGAGTGACGTAACGCGGACGAAACGAGCTTTTGCTGCAGCCGAGCCGCTTTGCAGTCCCGGCAGAGAAGTCGAAGTGTTACCGGCGCGTGAACGACGCGCTGAAGTTCAGGGTCCGTTCCGCCCGCCGGTTCGGAGCGAACCTCCGCGCCGGCTGAGCCCGCCCATTAGAGCGACGCCGCCCAGCAACAAAAGACCAGAGGCAGGAAGTGGCACCGGCGACGGCGTCACTCCGCCGTTGTCATAGTTGAGGGTAAGGACCGGGCCCGGCGATCTGACGAGGTGGAACGGATCGCCCGCGAACGCTTCTCCGCCCTGTTCGCCGTCATAGATACCGACGTCCACGATCGCGGAAGCGTTCAGAAAGACCTCAAGCATTTCGCCGGGCTGAAGCAACGTGGGCGCGAACCGGACACTAAAGGCAGGAGCCGAAAGCGTCGTGACCCAGGTGCTGTTAACGCCGATATCGTTGAAATAGCTGTGCTGCTCCAGACGGAGACCCAGGCTCTCAAGGGCACGCTCGAGGGCGGGACTATATTCGTAATCGGTGATCCACAGCGAGGGATGGCCAACCGTTCTTAGGTTCAAGGAGTAGAGCGCGGTGGCCCGAACTTCGGTCGGAACTTTGTCACGATCCAAGGTACGCGCCTCGACGTAGATGTCGGATTGCGCCCTCAGATCGGTGACCGTGTGGCCGGCGTATCCCGAGAGCCCGACCGACATGATGGGGATATCCAGTTCCGGCTGGTAGTACTCGGCAAGCGAGCCTTCGTTGATATAGGTGTAGGTCAACTCGGCCGTCGCGGTGAGATCGCCGGGACGGCCGATCGAACCGGAGCTGACCCCGGCGCCGTAGAGTCCGTCATCCTGTGCCACGGCGGAGACGAGCGGGTTGCGCGTGCCGGGCGGGAATGGGGTGCCGCCTGTGAAGGCGCCAGAGCGAAAGGTCTCGACCCTTGTGCCATCCGGCGGCCCCAGATCAAAGCCATCGATGGATGTCGCCCGCTCTTCGATGTAGTCCTGATTGTAGGTGGGCGGACCGAGCCTGATGAGGGTCCGGGCCTCGCCCTTCGCGTAGAGATCGAGGGTCGAGGCCGCCGCTGGCGCGGCAAGCGTCAGCGCGAGGGCCGATGCGGCGAGGACATGGACCGCCGATCTCGTCTCTGCCGCAGCTATCACGGGACTATCTTTCTCCACTGAACAATGACTTAGGGGCGCCTCGAAAAATGGTCCCGACCGTGGCGCTGCGGTATGTCTGTCGGGATGATGCGACACTGAGGGTGTGACGATGGCGCAGATGGGGTTCTTCGATCTTACAGACCGTTACGCGAGCCTGGACGCGAAGAAGGACCCGCTGGTCGAGATCGACGCCGTTGTGCCGTGGGAGGAGTTTCGCCCGACCCTTGAGCGGGTCTGGCGCAAGCCAGCTGCGGCGCGCAAGTCCCGGGCGGGGCGCAAGCCGATGGACGCGGTGCTGATGTTCAAGACGCTGGTGCTGAGCGCGCTCTACAACCTGTCCGACGACCAGATCGAGTATCAGGTCCGCGACCGGCTGTCGTTCATGCGATTCCTCGGCCTCGGCCTCGAAGACCGGGTGCCGGACGCCAAGACGGTATGGCTCTATCGCGAGGCACTGGCGCAGGCGGGCAAGGTGGAGGAGCTGTTCAGCCAGTTCGACGGCTATCTGGCGCGGCAGGGCTACATCGCGCGCGGCGGTCAAATCCTGGATGCGTCCATCGTGCCGGTGCCGCGCAACCACAACACGCGGGACGAGAACGCGGCAATCAAGAACGGCGAGGTGCCCGAGGACTGGGCGGACAAGCCCGCGAAGCGCGCGCAAAAGGACCTGGACGCGCGCTGGACGAAAAAGCACGGCAAGAACCATTACGGCTACAAGAATCACGTCAACGTGGATCGTAGGCACAAGCTGGTGCGGCGCTATCACGTCAGCGATGCCGCGCGGCATGACAGCCAGGCGGTGGATCATCTGCTGATGCAGGGTAACACCGGCTCCGGCGTGTGGGCGGATGCGGCCTATCGGTCCGAGGAGATGGAGGCAAAGCTGCGCGCCCGGAGGCTGAAAAGCCACATCCACCGCAAGGGCAAGCGGGGCAAGCCGCTGACCGAACAGGCCAAGGGCAGCAACCGGACCAAATCCGGCATCCGGGTCCGCGTCGAGCACGTCTTCGGCGCGCAGGCCAACGATATGGGCGGGACCTTGGTCCGGACCATCGGCTTGGTTCGAGCGACGGCCAAGATCGGGATGAAGAACCTCGCCTACAACATGCGCCGCCTCGGCCAGCTGCGCCGTCTCAACCCGTGCCCGGCGTGAGCATCACGCGAACAAAAAAGATCAGGCCGCGAGGCAGAAAAATCCGAGCGTGAAGGCCGCAGCGCCACGCCCATCCGGACGCAGCAAAGCGACAGCCGACGCTCGTCCTCCTGCTTCAGACCACGCGCGCCGCCGAGGGGGCACGAGAACGGTAGAAAATCGAGGTGCCCTTAGATTTGTCGAGTTCTGAACGATCCCGAGGCTCGGCGCATCACCCGCGCGGGTGAGGTCGGACATCACTCTTTAGCGTCATCGGGCGCACAGGGTGAGGATCGTCAGTACCGGCTCTGCCTGGGTGCGAACCCCCGTAGGTCCTTGGATGCTCTTGTCGTGGGACTTTTGAGGTTGCCGGACTTGCTTGAGGTTAACCGCCAACCTTGCCTTTGAAGCAGGATGTGGATGCGTCGGTACCCGATACGCGTTTCCGCCAACTCGCGGATGCGCTTTCTCAGCACGGCCTGGGGGGCGGCGCCGCGAGTGGTAAGCGAGCGGGGTGCGGAACTCCGCGGCAGGCGCGACAAACGGAAACCCCGAACATTGTCTTACGAAGCCGATCATCTCGCGACACTGCGCCGGGGTTAGATCCTTTTTCGGATCACCTTGCTCAGCATCTTCTGGTCCGGGCTCAACTCTCCCGCTCGAAAGCCACATGGAGGACCACTTCTCAGAGGGCAGACCATTTTTCGCACAAGCCGAGGCCCGATTGAAATCCCGGCTGCTTCCCTAGCGGCGCGACCTGAGCAACTGGTCGACGGGAGGGCCGGTATTGAGCAGGACGCCGGAATATGGCTTGCCGAACCTGTGCGCGAGCTAACCTTTCAAGCCGAACAGTGAAAATTGCGATGTCGCTCCTTCTTCTCGATGAAGCGGGCCGGCTCGCCGAGTTCGAATAGGATCCGGAACCGGACACCTCGACACGATGATCCGCCGGTCGTCCGGGCGGCTGGGCGAGCCACTCCCGCCCGCTTACCGAAGGGCCACGGCCACCCTCGCCGGCCGATCCCGCCGCACCGACGAGCGGCCGCTACCCGATTGCCGGTAGCGAGCGATCAGCCGCCGAGAGGTCCTCCGGTGTGGGAATGGCGGCTTCGGCGATGACCAGCAGAATTCGAGCGATCGCGGAGAACGTCTGCTGTCCGCCCTTCTTTCAGGCGACCTCGCAGGCGCAGCGCTGATCGAGTGTCCGCGGCGAACGGAAGGAAGGTCCTGCATAGCTGCCTCGAGCAGGCACGACTCCCGAAGATTTCTTCGGGCGTCAGTCGGTGAGTGAGGTCAAGGAATGGTTTCGCAACCGAACCGCTCTGCTTCGGACTGCCAAGGGCTGGTTTCGAGGCAGGTCGATCCTGTGACATGGCATACACGGTGCATGCGGCGAAGCGTTCGGGCGTCACAGTATGACGGATTGCTGTCGCAGCATTCTTGATGGCGGGGCAACCCGTCATGCTGAAAGAGCGTTCATTAGCAGGGACTTAGTGGCGGAGAGACAGGGATTCGAACCCTGGGAGGGCTTGCACCCTCAACGGTTTTCGAAACCGCCCCGTTCGACCACTCCGGCACCTCTCCGCGTAAGGTCTCGGCGGGGATTAAAGCTACCGAGACGGGTGCGCAAGGGGCTGCAGCGCCTCTTTCCTACGATGGCCGCCGTGATAGAAGCGCCGATGTCAGCGAAGGACAAAAGAGGTCGGATGACCAAGACAACAATCGCCATGGCGGCCGCGGCGTGCCTTGCAGCAACGGGACTGAGGGCCGACCCTGCCGCGCTGTGGGAAAGCCTCCGGCTCGACGAGCTAATCTCGATCATGGCCGAGGAAGGCCGGCTCTATGGTGAAGACCTTGCCGAGCAGCTCTTCGCACAGGGCGGCGGTCCGACGTGGTCGGCTCGCGTCGGCGACCTCTACGATCCGGCCGAAATGGCGGTGGAGGTCAAGCCTCTCTTCCTCAACTCCTTCGACGGAACGGATACCGGATATCTGCTGGCGTTCTTCGATTCGGAGACCGGGCAGCGGATCGTCGCGCATGAACTGGAAGCTCGGCGGGCTTTTTTCGACCCGGAAGTCGAGGCCGCCGCCATGGAGGGGGTCGCCCTCCTACGTGACGACGATCCCCGGCGCTTTTCTCTCATCCGCAAATTCATCGAGGTGAACGACCTGGTCGAGACCAATGTCGCTTCATCCTTGACGTTCTCCTATGCGTTCAACCTCGGCCTCGTCGACGGCGGCATGGAGGGCATGACGGTGAGCGATGCGCTGACCGATGCCTGGACGCAGGAAGACGAAATACGCCGGGACACCAAGGATTGGCTCTATGCGCAGCTCTCGCTCGCCTTCGCGCCGCTCTCGGACAGCGAGGTCGAAGCCTATGTCGACGTGTCCGGGTCGCAAGCGGGAGAGGCGCTGAACGCGGCCTTGTTCCAGGCGTTCGAGCCGACGTTCACCCGCATCGCACGTGGTCTCGGCGAGGCGGTCGCATTGTCGATGGAGGGGCAGGATATCTGAGGCTTGACAGCCTTGGGGTGCGTCCATCATAAGCCCGCATCTCGGCGGGCTCGTGCCTCCGAAAACATCAATGTCGCCCCGCAGGGGGCGCGCGGTCCGAGGCGGGGTCACCCGAAACGCCTGCGAAAGCGGGGGCCACAGGGCGCGGAGACAAGGGAAGATGCCGATGTTTGCGGTCCTCAAGACCGGTGGCAAGCAGTATCGCGTCCAGTCCGGCGACGTTCTGCGTGTCGAGAAGCTCGCCGCGCAGGCCGGTGAGACGGTGCAATTCAACGATATCCTGATGGTCGGCGGAGACACGCCCCTCGTCGGTTCGCCTCTGGTCGCGGATGCGGGCGTGCAGGCAGAAGTTCTGGACCAGATCAAGGGCGAGAAGGTCATCCACTTCGTCAAGCGCCGGCGCAAGCACGGGTCCAAGCGGACCAAAGGTCATCGCCAGCAGCTCACGGTCCTGCGCGTCACCGACATCCTGGCCGAAGGCGCGGGCACGTCAGGCGTGAAAGCCGCCTTGGGCGCAGGCGGAATCGCCGACGCGGTGATCTCCGAAGGGCGCTACGCCAAAAACCGCGCCGACCAGGCGGAGATGAAACAGCGGGTCAAGACAGGTGGCGCCGCCGAGAAGTCGGCGGAGGTCGCCGAGGCCGAGATGCCGGCCGCCGAAGTCGCGGGATCGCGACCGGCGAACCTCCTCGAGGCGCCGAGGGACGGTCGGGCGGACGATCTCAAGAAGCTGTCCGGCGTCGGGCCGAAGCTCGAGACGCTGCTCCATGAGAACGGCGTCTATCACTTCGACCAGATCGCGGCTTGGACCGAAGGCGAGGTCGCCTACATGGATGAGCAAGTGGCCTTCAAAGGCCGCATTTCGCGCGAGAACTGGATCGAGCAGGCGAAGGACCTCGCCGCAGACAAGGAGTAGGGACGCATGGCACACAAGAAAGCAGGCGGCTCGTCCCGGAACGGGCGCGACAGCGCCGGACGGCGGCTCGGCGTCAAGAAGTTTGGCGGCGAGCAAGTCATTCCGGGCAACATCATCGTTCGTCAGCGCGGCACCAAGTGGTGGCCCGGCACCGGCGTCGGCCTTGGCCGCGACCACACGATCTTCGCCATCGCCGGTGGGCGCGTGACGTTCGCCAAGGGCCTGAAGGGCCGAACCTTCGTCCACGTCGTGCCGGCGCAGGACGCAGCCGAGTAAACCTCCTCGTAAGGGAATTGCATTAGGGGGCTGGCGGAGTCGCCGGCCTTTCTGTGCATTTTTGGATGCGGGAAGATCCCTGTCGGGCGCTCTGGGAGGGACGCAACGATGTCGATCGAAATCACAGACGACCAGCCCGTGATCGAGGCGAGCCGCTTCATGCTGCGCCCGGTCCGCAGTTCCGACGTGGGGCTGATCGGGCTCTACACGTCCGACGAGCGTCTGGCCCGGATGACGTCGAGCATCCCGCACCCCCTGCCGCCCGGCTCGACCGAGGCGTTCGTCGCCCAGGCGCGCCTGCCTGGCCGGACAGAGGATGTCTGGGCGATCGACGGAACACAGGCGCATCAGGGCGAGGTTCTCGGGCTGATCTCTCTCAAGCGGCTCGACCGCGACCAGTCGGAAATCGGCTTCTGGGTAGCGCCGGCCTTCTGGAACACCGGGATCGCGACGGAGGCTGTGCACGCTCTCGTCGAGGCGAATCCGCACGGCTCCCGGACGCTCTTTGCACGCGTCTTTCAGGACAACCCTGTCTCGGCCCGGGTGCTGACGAATTGCGGCTTCGACTATCTGGGCGACGCGGAGACGTATTCCGTCTCTCGCCGTGCGACGGTGCCGACCTGGACGTACACCCGCCGGATATAGTGACCGGAGCGCCGCTTGAGGCGCGCCACGATCTGACATATGCCGCGGCACCATCATCGCCGCAGGTATTGGCATGAAGTTTCTCGATCTCGCGAAAGTTCACGTGCGTTCCGGCGCCGGCGGCGCCGGCGCCATGAGCTTTCGGCGTGAGAAATACATCGAGTTCGGCGGCCCCGACGGCGGCGATGGCGGCCGCGGCGGCGATGTCTGGATCGAGGCGGTGGAAGGGCTCAATACCCTGATCGACTTTCGTTACCAACAGCACTTCTTCGCGAAAAACGGCCAGGGCGGCATGGGCAAGCAGCGCACCGGCAAGGACGGCGACGACATAGAGCTGCGCGTTCCCGCCGGCACCGAAATCCTCGAGGAGGACGAGGAGACCGTCGTTGCCGACCTCGCCGAAGTTGGCGACCGCGTGCGGCTGGCGGAAGGCGGCAACGGCGGCTGGGGCAACCTGCGGTTCAAGACCTCCACCAACCAGGCGCCGCGCCGCGCAAATCCGGGCCAACCCGGGGTGGAGCGGACCATCTGGCTGCGGCTGAAGCTGATCGCCGACGTCGGTCTCGTCGGGCTGCCCAACGCCGGCAAGTCGACCTTCCTCGCCGCGGTCAGCAACGCCAGACCCAAGATCGCGGAATACCCGTTCACCACGCTCCACCCCGGCCTCGGCGTTGTCGCGGTCGACGGGGCGGAGTTCGTGATGGCCGATATCCCCGGCCTGATCGAGGGCGCGTCGGAGGGGCGCGGCATCGGCGACCGCTTTCTCGGCCACGTGGAACGGTGCGCCGCCCTCCTCCACCTCGTCGACGGCACGTCCGAGAGTGTCGCGGAGGACTACCGGACCGTGCTCGGCGAACTCGCCGCCTATGGCCACGGTCTGCCCGACAAGCCCAGCATAGTTGCGCTCAGCAAGGTCGACGCCCTCGATCCCGACACGCTGGAAGAGCGGCTGTCCGACCTGCGGGATGCCGCCGGCAAGGTCCATGTCCTGTCGGGGGTCAGCGGTGCGGGCGTCGCCGACGTCCTGCGCCTCCTTCGACGCAGGATCGCCGCGTCACGGCGTGAGGAGGGGCCGCAGGAACATGCACCGTGGCGTCCCTGAGCGATGCGCGCCGGATCGTCGTCAAGGTCGGCTCCGCCCTTCTAGTCGACCGCACGACCGAAGCCCTCCGCCGCGACTGGCTGATCGACCTTGCGGCGGATGTGGCCGACCTGCGGGAGCGCGGCGCGGATGTGGTGCTGGTCTCGTCGGGGTCGATCGCACTCGGCCGGCGCGTCCTCGATCTGCCGGAGGGGACGCTCGCGCTGGAACAGAGCCAGGCCGCGGCGGCGGTCGGCCAGATCCGCCTCGCCCGCGCCTATGAGGAGGCGTTGGCGCCGCACGGCATCGTCACCGGCCAGGTGCTGGTGACGCTCGAGGACAGTGCCGATCGCCGCCGCTATCTCAACAGCCGCGCAACGCTTCTCCATCTCCTCCGCCTCGGCGTGGTCCCCATCGTGAACGAGAACGACACGGTGGCGACCGACGAGATCCGCTACGGCGACAACGACAGGCTTGCGGCGCAGGTCGCTGCCACCGTCGGCGCGGACCGGCTGGTCTTGCTGTCCGACGTCGATGGTCTCTACACCGCCGATCCGCGCAGCGACCCTTCGGCCAGGCGGATCGACGTCGTCGAGCGCATCACCCCCGAGATCGAGGCGATGGCGGGTGACGCTGGCACGGGCCTGTCGAAGGGCGGGATGCGGACCAAGGTCATGGCGGCCAAGACCGCCGTCGGAGCGGGCTGCACGATGGCGATCACCGAAGGCACCGTCTCCCGCCCGCTGTCGGCGCTGGAGCATGGTGCCCCGGCGACCTGGTTCCTGGCCGAGACGGACCCGCACGCGGCCCGCAAGCGCTGGATCGCGGCGATGAAGCCGCGCGGGACCGTGACGGTCGACGCGGGCGCCGCGACCGCGCTCGATGCCGGGCGCTCTCTGCTCCCCGCGGGCGTGACCGACGTCTCAGGCAGCTTCGGCCGCGGCGATCCGGTGGCGATCAGCGGCCCCGGCGGCCGCCGGCTGGGACAGGGCCTGACGCGCTACACGGCGGTCGAGGCGCGAGCGATCAAGGGGCTGAGATCCGGTGACATCGAGGCCGCCCTCGGCTATCCCGGACGAGCGGCGCTGATCCACAGGGACGACATGGTGCTATGAAGGACTTCGGCGACATTTCCGGCATGATGACCGCGATCGGCGCCCAGGCGAAGGCCGCCGCCGCCGAGCTCGCTCGCGCAACGCCGGAGGCCAAGCGCAAGGCGCTCGAGGCCGCAGCCAACGTCATGGCCGGCCGCCGCGACGAGATCGTGGCCGCGAATGCCGAAGATCTCGCCTACGGCCGCGACAAGGGCCTCTCCGCCGCGATGATGGACCGTCTCAGGCTCGACGCTGGTCGTATCGCCGCCATGGAAGATAGTCTGCGCGCCATCGCGGCACAATCCGATCCGGTCGGCCGCGTGCTGGCGGAATGGACACAACCGAACGGCCTGCGCATACGGCGCGAGGCGACGCCGCTTGGCGTCATCGGCGTCATCTACGAGAGCCGCCCGAACGTCACGGCCGACGCCGGCGCGCTTTGCCTCAAGGCCGGCAACGCGGTGATCCTCCGCGGCGGGTCCGAGAGCTTCCATTCGTCCGAAGCGATCCATGCCTGCCTTGTCGAGGGGCTCCGCGCCGCCGGCCTGCCCGAAGCGGCGATCCAGCGCGTTCCGACCCGCGACCGCGCCGCGGTGAGCGAGATGCTCGGGATGACCGGAACCATCGACGTGATCGTGCCACGCGGCGGCAAGGGCCTCGTCGGCCTCGTCCAGCGCGAGGCGCGGGTGCCCGTCTTCGCTCACCTGGAGGGGATCGTGCATGTCTATGTCGACGCCGCCGCCGACCCGGAGAAGGCGATGCGCGTCGTGCTCAACGCCAAGACCCGCCGCACCGGCATCTGTGGCGCAGCGGAATGCCTGCTGGTCCACCGCGACGTCGCCGACTCGCTCGGACGCGAGATCGTTGCGGCGCTGGTCGAGGCGGGCGTCGAGGTCCGCGCCGACGAGACGCTGCAGTCCGTGCCCGGAACCGTTGCCGCGACCGAGGCGGATTGGGGGCACGAGTTCCTCGACATGATCATCGCCGCGCGCGTGGTCGACGACGTCGAAGCCGCGGCCGAGCATGTCCGCCGCTACGGCAGCGCCCACACGGACTGCATCGTGACCGAGGACGACGCGGCGGCGGCACGCTTCTTCTCGCGCCTCGACAGCGCGATCGTGATGCGCAACGCCTCGACCCAGTTCGCCGATGGCGGTGAGTTCGGGATGGGCGCCGAGATCGGGATCGCCACCGGCAAGATGCACGCCCGCGGCCCGGTCGGGGCCGAGCAGCTCACGAGCTTTCGCTACGTCGTGGAGGGCGACGGCACCGTCAGGCCCTAACCGCGGCGAGACGCCGGGCTGTCGGGCACCCGGCACGCCCCTATGTGGTCTGCCATGCTGCTATCCATTGAAGACATCTGGAAGGGTTACCCGGGCGAAGCGGGACGCGTCGACGTCCTTCGCGGCGCCACCCTGTCGCTCGGCGCGGGGGAGACTTTGGCGCTCACGGGCGAGAGCGGATCGGGAAAGAGCACGCTGCTCCACCTCGTCGCCGGGCTCGACGCGCCGGACCGGGGCCGCATCTCGCTCGACGGGACCGATCTGGCGCGCCTCGGCGACAGCGGCAGGGCGCGCCTGAGGCGTGAAGCGATCGGCGTCGTGTTCCAGCAATTCAATCTCATCCCGTCGCTCGACGCGGCGACAAACGTCGCGTTCCAGGCAAGGCTTGCCGGCCGGCACGATCCCGCCCGGACCGAAGAGCTGATGAACCGCCTCGGGCTGCGAGACCATCGCGGCAAGTATCCCGAGCAGCTCTCGGGCGGCCAGCAGCAGCGTGTGGCGATCGGCCGCGCTCTCGCTGGCGGGCCGCGCCTGCTCCTCGCAGACGAGCCCACGGGCAACCTCGACGAGGAGACTGGCGCGCAGGTCATGGACCTGATGCTCGAACTCGTGGCCGAGGTCGCGGCGGGCCTGATGCTCGTCACCCACTCCGCGCAACTCGCCGCCCGCGCCGATCGCCGGTTACACCTGACGCACGGCCAGATTGCCCGCCCGCCGGAGGCCGCGGCGGCGGAATGACACGCGCTGCGCTAGAGGCTCTCCTGTCGCATTGGCGGCGACATCCGGTCCAGTTGCTCACGCTGGTCCTCGGGCTCGCGTTGGCCACGGCGCTGTGGTCCGGCGTGCAGGCGATCAACGCCGAGGCTCGGGCGAGCTACGGCGCCGCGACGC
The DNA here is from genome assembly GCA_963749675.1 of uncultured Alphaproteobacteria bacterium. Taxonomy (GTDB): domain Bacteria; phylum Pseudomonadota; class Alphaproteobacteria; order Rhodobacterales; family Rhodobacteraceae; genus Roseitranquillus. The sequence continues at coordinate 978,109 of CAVVNT010000010.1, read as the reverse complement.
GTGCGGTCGGCGGCGACGCCTACCCAGCCCTCGTCGATCCGGGTGGCGCGCCGATCCCGCTCGACACCTACGTCGGCCTTCGCCGCGCCGGATGGCTGGTGACGCCGGTGGTCGAGGGCAACGTCTCCGCCGGGCGCGGGTCGGTCCGGGTGATCGGCGTGGATTTGTTGACTGCACCGCCACCCGCCCTTTCCGGCGAGGGCGCGACCGACGCGGAACTGGAGCCCGTCGAGGCGATAGGCCGCCCAGGCCGGCTCTTCGCCAGCGCTCCTACCGCCGAGAGACTGGCCAGCGTCGAGCTGCCGCCCGTCGTCATCGCGGAAGGCGTCCCCGGCGGCATCGCGCTCGCCGACATCGGGGTCGCCGCCCGTCTGCTCGATCGGGGCCAGACGATCGACCGGATGCTGATCCTGCCCGACCAGCCCGTCGGCCAGCCGCCACTCTCCGAGGTCGCACCGGAGCTGGAGCGCCGCGCGCCCGGCGGCAACGTCGACGTCGCCCGGCTGACCGACAGCTTTCACCTCAACCTCACGGCTTTCGGGCTGCTGTCGTTCGCGGTTGCGCTGTTCATCGTCTACGGTGCCGTCGGCCTGGCGTTCGAGCAGCGGCGGCCGACCTTCCGCACGCTCCGAGCACTCGGATTGCCGTCGCGCCGGCTTCTGATCCTGCTCGGGGTCGAGTTGATGCTCTTCGCCGTCGTCGCAGGCGCGGCGGGCATGGCGCTCGGCGGTCTGATCGCCGCCGCGCTTTTGCCCGATGTCGCGGCGACGTTGCGCGGGCTCTACGGCGCCACGGTGGACGGCTCCCTCTCCCTCCGGCCGGCCTGGTGGGCGGCCGGCATGGCGATCGCCGTGGCCGGCACCGCCATCGCGGGCGCCGGGGCGCTGTGGAAGGTCGCCCGCCTCCCCCTTCTCGCCACGGCGCAACCGCGTGCCTGGGCGCGCGCCTCGGAACGGACGCTCCGGCTCCAGGCCGGCGCCGCAGCGGTGCTGGTCATTGTCGCGCTCCTGCTGCGGTTCTTCGGCTCGGGCCTCGTCGTCGGCTTCGCGATGCTCGGCGCGCTGCTCCTTGCGGCGGCGCTGGTCCTGCCGCTGTGGCTGTCGCTGTGCCTGCGCGGCGGGGAGCGCACGGCGCGCGGTCCGCTCTCGGAATGGTTCTGGGCCGACACCCGCCAACAGCTTCCCGGCCTAAGCCTGGCCCTAATGGCGCTTCTCCTCGCGCTCGCCGCGAACATCGGTGTCGGGACCATGGTGCAATCGTTCCGGCTGACCTTCACCGGCTGGCTCGACCAGCGCCTCGCCTCCGAGCTCTACGTTGAGGTCGAGGACGAGGCGCAGGGCCGCGAACTGGTCGACTGGCTCGAACCACGCGCGGACGCTGTGCTGCCGATCTGGCGCACCGAGGCGCAGGTGCTCGGCGCTCCGACCGAGATCTACGGCGTCTCGGACCACGCCACCTATCGCGACAACTGGCCTCTCCTCGGGGCGCTTCCTCGCGTATGGGACCTCGTCGCCCAGGGTGACGGCGTTCTGGTCAACGAGCAGCTCGCGCGCCGAGAAGGGCTCGCTCCGGGGGATGCGATCCGTCTGCCGGGATGGGCGACGCAGGTGGCCGGCGTCTATTCCGACTATGGCAACACGTCGGGCCAAGTGCTCGTCGGTCTGCCGGAACTCGCCCGCTTCCCGGCTGTCCGGCGATTGAACTACGGCATCCGCACGAACGATCCGGAGAGCCTGGCGCGCGCCCTGACCGACGACTTCGGGCTGTCGGCCGACGCGGTGGTCGACCAGGCGGCGCTCAAGCGGCTCTCCCTCGACATCTTCGAGCGCACCTTTGCCGTGACCTCGTCGCTCAACGTGCTGACGCTCGGGATTGCGGGCGTCGCGATCCTGACCTCGCTCCTGACGCTGGCGGGCATCCGGTTGCCGCAGCTCGCACCGGTCTGGGCGCTCGGCCTGACGCGCGCCCACCTCGCCCGGCTGGAGCTACTGCGGGCGATGACGCTGGCGGCACTGACCTTCGTGGCGGCGGTTCCCGTCGGACTGGTGCTCGCCTGGGTCCTGCTCGCCGTGGTGAATGTCGAGGCGTTCGGCTGGCGCCTGCCGATGCACGTCTTTCCGCGCGACTGGCTGGTGCTCGGCGCGCTGTCGCTGGTCGCGGCGGCGGTGGCGAGCCTGTGGCCAGCGCGCCGCCTGGCGACCCGCCCCGCGGCCGACCTCGTCAAGATCTTCGCCCATGAGCGCTAGGGTCCTTGCCGCCAGTCTGCTCGCGCTTCTGGCGTCGGCCGCGTTGCTCCTCGCGCAGGGCTATGCCGGACTCGCATCGGATGCCGAGGGCTTTGCCCTGCCCGCACCTGACCCGGAGTTCGCATTTCCCGCCGACCACGGCCCGCATCCCGAGTTCCGTATCGAGTGGTGGTACGTCACCGCCAACCTGGAGGGACCGGACGGCACGCCATACGGCGTTCAGTGGACGCTCTTCCGTTCCGCCCTCCGTCCCGGGGAGGATGACGGCTGGTCGAGCCCGCAGATCTGGTTCGCGCACGCCGCTGCGACGACACCGGAGGAGCACTACGTGGCGGAGCGTTTCGCCCGCGGCGGCATAGGCCAGGCGGGCGTCACCGCCACCCCCTTCGACGCCTGGATCGACGAGTGGCGGATGGCCGGCGACGACATCGGGGAGGTGCGCCTCAGCGCCTCGGCAGAATTGTTCGCCTACGATCTCTCGCTGACGGCAAATGGACCTATCGTGTTGCAGGGTGAGAACGGCTATTCGGTCAAGTCGGATGAGGGCCAGGCGAGCTACTACTATTCCCAGCCGCACTACGCCGTCGCGGGCACTCTGACCCTCCCGGACACGGGCGAGCTCCAGGTTGCGGGAAGCGCGTGGCTCGATCGGGAATGGTCGTCGCAGCCGCTCTCCGACCGTCAGGTCGGATGGGACTGGTTTTCCCTTCACTTCCGCAGCGGGGCGAAGATGATGGGGTATCTGATGCGACAGACCGACGCCCCGCCCTACGCCGTCTCGACCTGGATCGAGCCCGACGGCACCGCGACGACCTTGCCCGTCGGTGCGCTTTCGGCCGAGCCGCTCTCGACGACCGAAGTCGCGGGCCGGGAGCTGCCGACGGCCTGGCGCCTGGCCCTGCCCCAGCGCGAGCTCGACATCGAGGTCCGGGCGCTCAACCCGCGCGCCTGGAACGACACTTCATTCCCTTACTGGGAGGGGCCGGTGACGATCTCCGGTTCGCACGAGGGGCGCGGCTATCTCGAGATGACGGGTTATGACTGACCTCGACTGGGCGCATTCGCTGCCCTCGCTTTTAGGCGAGGCTTGGCGGCGGCTCGAGGCGGCAGAGGGCGCAGCGCGCAACCCCGCGCTCGCAACCACCGGCCACAATGGCGCGCCCGAGATCCGCACGGTCATCCTGCGCTCGGCCGACCGGCAGGCGGGGACGCTCGCGTTCCACACCGACGCCGAGTCCCCGAAGGTCGCCCAGCTGCGCCGCCGTCCGCGTGCGGCGATCCTTGTCTGGGACGCCGAGGTGTCGCTGCAGGTGCGGCTCGACGCCCGCATCAGCGTCCTCTCCGGCAGCTCGTCGTCGAGCGCTTGGGCCGACGTGCCGGAGCATGCCCGGTCGCGCTATGGCGGCAGCCTGCCCGGCACCCCGATCTCCGCGCCGGAGGCGGCCGAAGACGGCGCCGATCTCGCGCGCTTCGCGGTGCTGACCGCCTACGTGCATCGGATCGACGCCCTCCACCTCGGCGCGTCCCGCCACCGCCGCGCGGTCTACCGGATCGAAGACGGGTTCGCCGGCAGGTGGGTCGCGCCGTGACTCCGATGGCATCGGCCGCCGCGCCGCGCTAGAGCGCGCACGATGCAAGCACCTCCCCTTCCCCTCGTCCGCGAGGTCGTCCTGATCGGTGGCGGTCACACCCACGCCCTCGTCCTGCGCCGCTGGGGCATGAAGCCGCTTGCCGGTGCGCGGCTGACACTCGTCAACCCGGACCCGACGGCGCCCTACACCGGCATGCTGCCCGGCCACATCGCCGGCCACTACCCGCGGGAGGCGCTGGAGATCGACCTCGTCCGCCTCGCTCGTCACGCGGGCGCGCGCCTGGTCCTGGCCCGCGCCGACGGCATCGACCGTGAGGCGCAGCGCGTCCATGTGCCCGGACGGCCGCCCATCGCTTATGATGTCGCGTCGCTCGACATAGGCGTGACGTCCTCGATGCCCGACCTGCCTGGCTTCGACCGGCACGCGGTCGCTGCCAAGCCGCTCGGCGCGCTCGCCGGCGCCTGGGACAGCTTCGTCGCGAACCCGCCCGAACGGCCGCGAATGGCGGTCATCGGCGCCGGCGTCGCGGGGGTCGAGCTCGCGCTCGCCATGGCCTGGCGGCTGCGCGCGCACGGGCCGCACGTCACCATCGTCGATCACGGCCGGGCACTGACGGGCACCACGCCCCGGGGCCGCGCCATCCTGCTCGACCGGATGCGTGACGCGGGCGTCAGCCTGGTGGAGGGTGTCGCGGCCACTGGCGTCTCCGCCGGTGCGCTGCACCTGGCCGAGCAGGAGATCCCGTCGGACTTCATCGTCGGCGCGGCTGGCGCCCGCCCGCACGGCTGGCTCGGCGGCTCGGGCCTCGAACTCGTCGGCGGCTACGTGGCCGTCGATGAGATGCTGCGCTCGGTCACTGATCCAGCGATCTACGCAGTTGGCGACTGCGCCCACCTCACAAGAGCCCCGCGGCCCAAGGCAGGGGTCTTTGCCGTGCGGCAGGCGCCGACGCTTCACGCCAACCTCCGCGCCGATCTGTCGGGCGCGGCACGGCGCCGCTACCGCCCCCAGCGCGATTATCTCAGACTCATCTCGCTCGGTCGGCGCTCCGCCGTTGCCGAGAAATGGGGCTCGGCCGTCGCCGCGCCCGTTCTCTGGCGATGGAAGGACGCGATCGACAGAAAGTTCATGGACCGGTTCGCCGACCTTCAGCCGATGGAGCAACCGCCCCTGCCGCGCGAGCATGTCGCCGGCCTCTCCTCCGCCCTCGGCCCGAAACCCATGTGTGGCGGATGCGGTGCCAAGGTCGGCGGCGACGCACTGGGCGCGGCGCTTGGCGGCGTCGGCGACGATGCCGCCCTGCTCATGACCGGCGGCGCGCGCCAGGTCATCTCGACCGACCATCTCCGCGCCGTGACGGAGGATCCGTGGGTGATGGCGCGCATCGCCGCCAACCACGCGCTCGGCGATGTCTGGGCAATGGGCGCTACGCCACAGGCCGCGGTCGCCACCGTGATCCTGCCGCGCATGACGCCCGGTCTGCAGCAGGCATGGCTCGTCGAGATCATGGACGGCGCCCGCAGCATATTCTCATCGGAGGGCGTCGAGATCGTGGGCGGTCACACCTCGCTCGGCGCCGAACTGACGATCGGATTCGCGGTCACCGGCGTCTGCGAAGAGGAGCCGATCACCCTCTCCGGCGCCCGTCCCGGCGACGCGCTGATCCTGACGAAGCCAATCGGCTCGGGCACCATCCTCGCGGCCGAGATGACGCTTGCCGCACGCGGCAACTGGGTCGCCGCCTGCCTCGCCGCGATGCAGACGACGCAAGGCGGCGCGGCGCGGATTCTCCGCCACGCCCACGCGATGACGGACGTCACCGGCTTCGGCCTGGCGGGTCACCTGGCCAACATTGCGCGCGCCTCCGGCGTCGCAGCCGAGATCCACCTGGACGCGGTCCCGCTGCTCGCCGGCGCGGCCGAACTGGCGGAGCGTGGCGTGCGCTCGACGCTCTACCAGGCGAACCTTCGGCACGCCTTCGACGCCCCGCCGCCCGGCACCCCTCGCGAGGCGCTCCTCTACGATCCCCAGACGGCGGGCGGACTGCTCGCCTCTGTCCCGGAGCAGACCGTCGACGACACGCTCGCCGTGCTTCGAGGTGCAGGCGTCCCGGCCTCGCGCATCGGCAACATTGCGGATGGGCCCTCCACCCTCATCATGCGCTGACGCCGGCAGGGGTGCCCGTGATCTACTGCATGCGCGGCGATCGTGGCCGCAGACTTTATGTCCCGACGCGAGCCGGAGCGCGAGCATCCCGGAACCTCTCGCGGGCGGCAGCCCGCTCCGCCGAGTTCGCGGCCTAGATCTGCTTTTCCGGCATCTGCACGACCAGCCCGTCGAGCGCATCGGTGACCTTGAGCTGGCACGTCAGGCGGGATCGAACCTCGTCCGGCTCGTAGGCGAAATCGAGCATGTCCTGCTCCATCTCGTCCTTCTCCGGCAGCTTTTCCACCCAGTCGGGATGCACGTAGACATGGCAGGTCGAGCAGGCGCAGGCACCACCGCAATCCGCCTCGATGCCGGGGATCCCGTTGTCGCGCGCACCCTCCATCACGGTCATGCCGTTGGGCACGTCGACCACGTGCTCCTTGCCGCCGTGCTCGATGTAGGTGATCCGCGCCATGCCACTCTCCGCTCCTGTTCCGGGGCAGATAGTCGATCCTTCGGGGCGGACGCAAGGCTTGCACCGCACCCTGAATGTTCTACTCTTGTTCTCAATGTCCACGCCACCCTCAGCGTCCTGGCCCCGCCCGCCGTCCTGCCTGCCCTGCGGCCGGCTCGACGATCCGCCGCAGAATGCCCGCGTCGCCGTCGCGGGCCTGGTCCTGATCCGACAGCGGCCCGGCACCGCCAAGGGGGTGATCTTCGTTACGCTCGAGGATGAGAGCGGCGTCTGCAACGTCATCGTCTGGCGCAGGATCTACGAGGCGTTCCGCCGCGCTGTGATCGCTGGCCGCGCACTCAAGATCACCGGCCGCATCCAGCGCGGCGGTGGCGTGACTCACCTCGTGGCGGAACGGGTCGAGGACATCTCGCCGCTACTCGACGAGCTGATCCGGCCGCAGGGCTGCCGCGCCGCCTACCAACCGACGAGCGGGCGCTCCTAGACTGATCCTGCGGCGCGCCCTACGATCCGACGCATGTTCTTCGACGACCTGCCGCCGGGATACCGCTTCGAGACCGCCGCGCGTACGCTCGAAGAAGATGACGTCGTCGCCTTCGCACGCAGCTGGGACCCACAGCCATTCCATATCGACCCGGCGGCGGCGCCCCTGTCTCCCTTTGGCGGGCTCATCGCAAGCGGATTTCACACGCTCCTGACCGGCTTCACCCTGACCCTCGAGGCGAACGCCTGGAACGAGGCGTCGCTGGGGTCGCCCGGCATGGACCGCCTGCGCTGGATAAAACCGGTGCGGCCGGGCGATACGCTCCGCGTGCGCGCCGAGGTCGTGTCATCCACGCCCTCCGCCTCGCGTTCCGACCGCGGCCGGACCGTCATCGCTTACGAGGTCATGAACCAGGAAGACGAGCTGGTGATGAGCTACGAATGCACGCATATCCTCAGGCGCGCGCCGTCGTGACCGCTAGCCCCACGGCCCCGCGGCGCGCCCCGTCCCGGATGTCGCCACGGTTGGCCGGTCCGCGCGGGGGTCGGACATCGCCTGCAGCTTTGCGATGCGCTCGGCCGTCGGCGGGTGCGTCGCGAACAGCCGGTCGTGTGCGTGCATGTGCAACGGATTGATGATGAATAGGTGTGCGGTGGCCGGGCTGCTCTCGGCGCGCGGGTTGTCGATCCGGCGCGCGAACGCGTCCAGACGTCCGAGGGCCGACGCGAGCCAGTCGGGCTTGCCGCAAATCTCCGCGCCGATCCGGTCGGCCTCGAACTCGCGCGTCCGGCTGATCGCAGCCTGCACCAGCCCAGCGGCAAGCGGCGCGAAGATCATCAGCGCCAGCGTCCCGATCAGCCCCACCTGCCTGTCACGTCCACCGAAGAACAGCGCGAAGTTCGCCAGCAGCGAGATCGCCGCCGCAAACGTCGCCGTCACCGTCATGAGCAGCGTGTCGCGATTGCGGATGTGGGCAAGTTCGTGCGCGACCACGCCGGCGACTTCCTCCATCGACATCCGCCGCAGCAGGCCCGTGGTCACCGCCACCGCGGCGTTGTCGGGGCTTCGTCCGGTGGCAAACGCGTTAGGCTGCTCGCTCTCGATGAGGTAGAGCGCCGGCATCGGCAATCCTGCCCGGCGCGCCAGACCCTCCGTCGTATGCCACAGATCCGGTACCGTGCGCTCGTCGACCGGGCGCGCGCCCTGCATCCTCAGCACCATCTTGTCGGAGTTCCACCACGAAAAGACGTTCATCCCCGCCGCAACAACCAGCGCGATGATCAATCCCTGCTCACCCCCGAGGAGGAGGCCCATCGCGCCGAAGAGCGCGGTCATCACCGCGAGAAGAATACCCGTGCGTACCAGAGCCATCGCCCCCCTCCTGCCAGCTACCGCCTGAAATCTAGGAGGCGACGCCCACACGAAAAAGAGGCGGCCCGAAGGCCGCCTCACATCTCCTTCGTCCCGGAGGGCGGTGTCAGCTCTGGTCGAGGGACAGCGCAACGAACCTCGGATCTTCCTGACGACGGACCAGAAGAAGGATCGACTTGCGGCCCGCCTCGCGCGCGGCCTCGATCCGATCCTCGAGCTCGCCCGGGGTCGACACCGCTTCCTGTCCGGCCTCGGTGATCACGTCGCCGGCGCGGAGGCCCTTCTCGTAGGATTCCGAATCCTGCGCGACATCGGTGACGACGAGTCCCTCGAGGTCCCCTGGCAGCGCAAGTTGTTCGCGCAGCTCATCCGTCATCTGCGACACCGTCAGGCCAAGATCGTCGAAGTCGATCGGTTCGTCGGCCTGCGCCGCAGCCGGGATCGCGCCCTCGGCTTCCTCGCGGCGGCCCAGCGTCACGGCCAGCTCGACGGTGTCGCCATCGCGGAACACCTCGACGTCGACGGTCTTGCCGATCTCGGTGTCGCCAACGCGGCGGACCAGCTCGCGCGTGTCACCGATTTCCTCACCGTCGAAGGACAAGATGACGTCCCCTGATTCCATGCCGGCCTCGTCTGCGGGGCCTTCGGGCACGTCGGTGACGAGCGCGCCCTCGGCCGTTTCGAGGCCGATGGATTCCGCGATGTCGTCGGTGACGTCCTGGATCCGGACGCCCAGCCAACCGCGCCGCGTCTCGCCGAAGCGCTCAAGCTGGTCGATGACGTTCGTCGCGACCCGGCTCGACATCGCGAAACCGATGCCGATCGAACCGCCGTTCGGCGACAGGATGGCGGTGTTGATGCCGATGACCTCGCCCTGCAGGTTGAAGAGCGGCCCGCCGGAGTTGCCGCGGTTGATGGCCGCATCAGTCTGGATGTAGTCATCATAGCTGCCGCTCAGCGCACGGCCGCGCGCCGACACGATACCGGCAGAGACCGAGAAGCCCTGGCCCAGCGGGTTGCCCATTGCCATCACCCAATCGCCGACCCGTGCCTCGTCGCTGTCGCCCCAGGGGACGAACGGCAGGTCCTCGTCGGCTTCGACCTTCAGCAGCGCGAGGTCGGTATTGGGATCGGTCCCGACCACTTCCGCCTCGAGCTCATCGCCTGAGAAGAATTCGATGGTGATCTCGTCGGCGTTGGCGATCACATGATTGTTCGTCACGATGTAGCCCTCGTCCGAGATCACGAAGCCCGAGCCGAGCGCCTGGCTGCGCCGTGGTCCGCGCTCGTTCGGGGCGCCGTTGCCATCGGGATCCATGAAGTCGCGGAAGAAATCCTCGAACGGCGACCCCTCCGGCACGATCGGACCGCGGTCCATGGCCTGCGCGACGCTCGTGGACGTCGTGATGTTGACGACCGCCGGGCTCACCTTGTCGGCGAGATCTGCGAACGTGTCGGGTCGCGACTGCTGCGCCAGCGCCTGTGCTGCGCCGAACGCGACGATGACGAGTGCCATGAGCGCTGAGACGAGCGCACGCATGGTTCCCGACTGCCTGTCTTCTGCACGAAGACTCATTGCCTGGGATGTCACGAATATCTCCTGTCTTGCGGGAGGGTCGGGCAGCGAGTGACCGCCCTCTGATAGCGCCGTTGTCTTGATAGGCGCGAACATGCGCAACTCAAAGCCTGCTCGCACCACGTCACTCTGCCGTGAAACCTAGCCGAGCCTGCGCGCGAGTGAGAGCAGGAACACTCCGATGACGAGGGAGAGCAATCCCGCGAGGCGGCGCGCCTCAGGCGTCATCCCGCGAAGCGCGTCGAGCATCGCGTCGATCCGGCCTGCCGCGAGCGCGATGAACGCGCCTTCGACGGCGAGCACAATGCCCGCCGCCCATATCACTTCGGCAATCAATCCGTCGCCGTCGTCTCGTCGCCGACCGGTGTCACTGCAAGAGCGGTCGCCGGTTCCGACACGACGCCGCGACTCGGTTCGATACCTGCCGCATCTCCGGCTTCTGCACCGTCTTCTGGCGCCGCGCCATCTGATGGCTCGGCGATCCTGGGGGACCGCGGCGGGACCCGACGCGGCGCCGCCCTCATCGCCCTCCGATGCGGGAGCGGACGGTGCGACCGCCGCCCTCCGCGCCGGAGGCGAAACGGTCTTCAGGTAGTCGAAGAATTCGCTGTCCGGAGAGATGACGAGGTTCGTGTTCCCGCCTTGCAGCGCCCGCTGGTATGCGGTGAGGGACCGATAGAATTCGAAGAATTCCGTGTCTCGCCCGAATGCCTCGGCGAAGATGCCGTTCCGCCGAGCATCGGCCTCGCCGCGGATGACCTCGCTCTCGCGACGTGCCTCCGAGACGAGTTCCACGACGGTGCGATCTGCAAGCGCCCGAACCCGCTGCGCCGCTTCTTCACCGCGCGCGATCTCGTCCGCGGCCTCGCGCTCACGCTCGGCGCGCATCCTGGCGAAAGTCGCCTCGAGGTTCTGCTCGGGCAGGTTCGTCTGCTTCAACCGCACGTCGATTACGTCGAGGCCGATCGCCAGCGCCCGCTCGCGCGCCTCGTCTCGGATGCGGTTCGTCAGCACCGTCCGCTCCTCCGAGAGGATCGTGTTCGAGGTCACACCCTCGGAACCCAATACCGCCCGGACCTGCGCGTTCAGGATGTTGGCTAGGCGCCGTTCGGCGTCGCGGATGCCACCGGCGCCGACGGCTTCCCGGAAGTCGACGACATCGGCGATCCGGTACCGTGCGAACGCGTCGACCACGAGCCGCCGGTCGTCCGACGGCGTCACCTCGATCGGATCCGTATCCAGCGAAAGGATACGGTCGTCGTAGCGCGCGACGTTCTGGATGATCGGCACCTTGAAGGAGAGCCCCGGATCCTCCTTGACCCGCTTGATCTGGCCGAACTGCAGAACCAGTGCCTTCTCGCGCTCGTCGACGATGAAGATCGACGACAACAATACCACGAGTGCGATCACCACGATCGGGATGAGTATCGTGAGCCTGCGCATCAGTTCGACCCTCCGGTCTGCGGTTGCGGGCCGCGCGGGGCCATTTCGTTGAGCGGCAGGTACGGCACGACCCCCTGGCTCGACCCTTGCTCGTCGAGAATCACCTTGTTCACGCGGCCGAAGACCTCCTCCATCGTCTCGAGGTAGAGCCGCTTGCGGGTCACCTCGGGCGCCTTGGAATATTCCGTCAGGACGGCCTCGAACCGGCTCGCCTCACCCTCGGCCTCGTTGACGACGCGGGCACGATAGCCTTCCGCCTCCTCGAAGACCTGCGCCGACTCGCCGCGCGCACCGGCAAGAACGCGGTTGGCGTAGGCATCGGCTTGGCGTTCAAGACGATCGCGCTGCTGCTCGGCGGCCTGCACCTCGCGGAAGGAGTCGATGACCTCCTGCGGCGGGTCGGCGCGGTCTAGGTTCACGCGAACGATGTTGATGCCGGAATCGTAGCTTTCCAGAGTGCTCTGGATCAGTTCCTGCACGTTCTGGGCGATGATCGCGCGGTCGCGGTTTAGGATCGGTGCCAGCTCCGACTGCGCGATCACCTCGCGCATAGCGGACTCCGAAACCGCGCGAACGGTGGCGTCCGGGTCACGCAGGTTGAACAGGAATTCGGCCGGATCCACGACATTCCAGACCACTTGGAAATCGATGTCGACGATGTTCTCGTCGGTCGTCAGCATCAGGCCCACGTCGCCGCGGTTGCCGCTGCGTCCGACGCCAATGTCCTCCGTCCGCTCGGTCGTGACGGCGATGACCTCGTGCGTGACCAGCGGCCACGGGGCGAAGTTCAGGCCCGGCTGGCCGATTTCGCTGAAGTCGCCGAGAAACAGCTCGACCGACCGCTCTTCCGGCCGGACCGAGTAGAATGACGCGAACAGCCAGGCACCGACGAGAACCAGGACGATCAACCCGATCGTGCCGCGCCCGAAGCCGGGCGACCCGCCACCGCCGCCGTTCGGGCGCTTGCCGCCCCTGCCGCCCATCAGGACGCGCAACTGCTCCTGGCCGCGGCGGACGATCTCGTCGATCTCGGGAATTTGCGGACTGTCGCCGTTCGGCCGGCGCGGCCCTCCGCCCCGGTTGTCCCCGCCGCCACTCGGACGTCGCGGGCCACCTCCCCAAGGTCCTCCATTGTTGTTGGACACGTGCCGCCTCTCCGCTTTTCCAAATCTTGTACGTCGAACGCTACCTACGGACTGGCACCAGCAATTCAAGCCGTCCGGACAGGCCGTCGCATGGTCACGATCTCTTCCGTCACCGTGGGATGGACCGCAACGGTACGGTCGAAGTCCTCTTTCGTCAGACCGGCCTTCACCGCGATCCCGGCCAGCTGGATGATTTCGCCGGCATCCGGAGCGACGATATGGCACCCTAGCACGCGGCGTGTGTCGGCGTCGACGACCAGCTTGAAAAGAACCCGATCGTCGCGCCCGACGAAGACATTGTGCATCGGGCGGAAGCTCGCGCAGTAGACCTCGATCCGATGGTCCTCCGCGGCCTGCTCCTCGGTCAGGCCGACGGTTCCGAACTCCGGCTGCGTGAAAATCGCCGAGGGAACGTTCTCGTGGTCCGCTTTCCGCGGCTCGCCGCCGAACTCGGTGTCGGCGAAGGCATGCCCCTCGCGAATGGCCACCGGCGTCAGAGCCATCCTGTCTGTCACGTCGCCCACCGCCCAGATCGACGGCACGCTGGACCGCGACCACTCGTCGACCTTGATCTCGCCCCTGCGGCCCAGCGCGACCCCGGCCTCCTCCAGCCCCATGTCGGTCGTGTTCGGGGTCCGGCCGGTCGCGAACAGCACCTCGTCGAAGACCTCCTCGCGGCCTGAGCTCGCCTTGACCCAGATGCCGCCGTCGCGGTGGTCCATCTCCAGCACGTCGGTCCCGAGGTGCAGGTCGATGCCGGAATGCGCATGCAGCTCCATAAGGTGGCCGCGCGCCTCATCGTCGAAGCCGCGCAGGATCGAGGCGCCGCGGTGCCACTGGCAGACGTGCGTCCCCATGCCGTTGAAGACGCCGGCCAGCTCGCACGCGATGTAGCCGCCTCCGACGATCAGCAGCCGCTCCGGCTGCTCGTCCAGCAGGAAGACGTCGTTGGAGGTGATGCCGTAGCCGCAATGCTCCACCTGCTGCGGCATCGTCGGATGCCCGCCCGTCGCGATCAGGACGCGTTCGGCGGTGACGGCATGGCCGTCGGCCATCACCACGCGGTGCGGCCCATCGAGCCTGGCCCGTGCGTCGAACACCTCGACATTCGCGCGGTGAAGGTTCTCCCGGTAGATGCCCTCCAGTCGCGCGAGCTCGACGTCGAGCTTGCGGCGGAACGTGTGCCAGTCGAACGCGCCCACCGTGACCTCCCACCCGTACCCGGCCGCATCGCTGAAATGCTTGGGGTACTTCGAGGCGTAGACCATGAACTTCTTCGGCACGCAGCCGCGGATGACGCAGGTGCCGCCCATCCGGTATTCCTCGGCGAGGGCCACACTCGCGCCATGCTGGGCGGCGATCCGCGCTGCCCGAACCCCGCCCGAGCCGCCGCCGATCACGAACAGGTCATAGTCGTAGGCCATGGTCCCTCAGATATTCGAGAACGCATTGGTCTCGCTGCCGCCAAGCCCGCTGAGGGCATCGACAACGTCCGTCCGGCCGTCTCCGTGGCCGAGGACGAGCCCGCTGCAGATGCCGCAGAACAAGCCCGTCTCGACGACCCCGGGCACCGCCCGCAGCGCGACGTCGAGCGCCCTCGGGTTGCCGATCCGCCGCAAGCGCAGATCGAGGACCAGGTGCCCGCCGTCGGTCCTGAACGGCGCGTCCTCCGCCTGTCGCAGCGAGACGTCCCGCTCCAGAACGTCGGACTCCGCCAGAATCTCCGCGATGGCACCTCGCGTAGCGCCGAGCCCGAACGGCACGACCTCGACCGGCAGCGGAAACGCCCCGAGCGTCCTGACCTGCTTGGAGGCGTCGGCGATCGCGATCATCCGGCCCGACGCGGCGGCCACGATCTTCTCGCGCAACAGCGCGCCGCCGCCGCCCTTGATCAGGTTCAGGTCGGCATCCGCCTCGTCCGCGCCGTCGATGGTCAGATCCGGCCGAACGTTGCCGTCGAGATCTGCGAGCGGAAGTCCGAGTTCACGTGCCAACGCCGCCGTCGCCTCCGACGTCGGCACCCCGGTGAGCCGCAGCCCCTCCTCCCTCGCCCGGCGTCCAAGCTCGCGCACCATGTGCGCGGATGTCGAGCCGGTGCCGAGCCCCACGACCATCCCGTCCTCGACGAAGTCGCAGGCCCGCACGGCGGCGGCCCGCTTCGCGATTTCGATCGGCGTGTCGGTCATCGGCGTCCCCCTTCGGCGGATCGTTATACAGAACTCGTCGCGAGGCACGAGGGGGGTCAGACGATCCGTCGCCCGAGTTCGCGAGGATCCGCGACGTCGACGTGCCAGTAGGCGACCGCCTCGGGTTCCAATACAGCAAGGACCCGATCGAAGGACTCCTGCCGAACGTGGCGGCGCACCGTCCACGCCACCGCCTCGATCGCGTTCTCCGGAGTCAGGTTGTGGTCGTGCCGGATCGCCTGGACCTCAGCGATCAGGACGGAGCGGTCGGCGAACGGCACCGGGGCCGCCGGCGACCAGTTCGCGACGAATATCGCGCGCGGCACCGACGGCAGCACGTTCGCGAAAGCCAGCCCCTCGGCCACGGTCACGCGACGGCGGAACACTTGAAAGACCGCATCGATGGCCGTGTACGCGCTGTTGTCCGAGACAAGGCTCATGCGGTCCTTCGCATCGTCGAGGACGGCGCGGAACTCGCGGCTGGCGTGGCGGTATGTCCACGGCATCGGCATGGGCGTCAGCCTACCGCAGCAGCGCCGCCACTGCCACGTCAAGGGCGCGGCGCGGCAACAGAACCAGCATCCCGTCGCCATCCATGCCGAGACGCACCGGCCCGGTCGCCTGGTTCGAGGTCCCGATGCGGCCATCGGGCGCGAAGTCGATCCCGTCGATCGGCCAGCGCAGACCCTCGGAGCGGCCGGTCACTGGACGCAACGGAAAGAGCGATACCCTCGCTCCCGGCGTGAGGTCCATCTCCAAGCGCCCACGCGCGGCGAAGACCACGTCGTGCGGCCCCAGGAGCAGGCAGCGCCGCGGCGAACGTGCCAGCACCGCCATTGCTGCCAGCTGGTGATCCAGCCGGGCGCCGACGAACCCGACGCCCAGCATGAGCGGCGCCTCGACCGAGCGCAGGACCTTGTCGAAATCGGTGCTGTCCTGCTCGGAGACCTCCCTGACGCGAGCCCCGAGGTGCGTGCGGGTTGCCGCCGAAATCGAGTCCATGTCGCCCACGACGAGTTCCGGCTCGAATCCTGCCGAGAGGGCGGAGTCGGCGCCGCTGTCGGCCGCCACCAGCGTCGGCGCGATCGCAAGCGCCGCCTCCAGGTCCTCCGGACGCCAGGGCCCGCCGCCGATCAGGGTGACCGGCGACTCCGACCGCAGCAACACTTGGTGTTCGCCCGCGACGCGCTCATCGCTCATCCCGATCATCCTGCCCCTCCGGGTCCGGGCGGCCTATTCCCAGGAACAGCTGGCGGAGCGGCAGCGCCCACACGAAGCCGAGCACGACGTAGATCAGCAGCTCGGTCAGGATCCCCGGCCGGTCGAACATCGACACGATCGTGATCGCGACGAAGATGTAGGCCGGCAGGCCCAGGATCAGCGCCAGCAGCGCGAGGCGTCTTCGCCAGCGCCAGCCCATCAGTCGGCGAACGGGTCGGTGACGAGGATGGTGTCGTCGCGTTCGGGACTGGTGGAGAGCAGCGCGACTGGGCACCTGATCAGCTCCTCGATGCGGCGGACGTACTTCACCGCCTCGCCCGGAAGCTCGGCCCAGCTGCGCGCGCCCCGCGTGCTCTCGGTCCAGCCCGCCATAGTCTCGTAGACCGGCGTCACCCGCGCCTGCTGGTCCGCCGCCGTCGGCAGGTAGTCCAGCGGCCTCCCGTCCAGCTCGTAGCCGGTGCAGATCTTCAGCTCATCCAGCCCGTCCAGCACGTCCAGCTTGGTCAGCGCGATGCCGCGCACGCCGCTCGTCGTGCAGGTCTGCCGCACCAGCGTGGCATCGAACCAGCCGCAGCGCCGGTCGCGGCCGGTGACCGTGCCCTTCTCGCGCCCCACCTCGGCAAGGTGGCGGCCGATGTCGTCATGCAGCTCGGTCGGAAACGGCCCCGACCCGACCCGCGTCGTGTAGGCCTTGACGATCCCCAGAACGAACTGCACCGCGCCGGGCCCGAGGCCGGTGCCCGGTCCGGCCATGCCCGCCACCGTGTTCGACGAGGTCACGAACGGATAGGTCCCGAAGTCGATGTCGAGAAGGGCCCCCTGCGCCCCCTCGAAGAGGATCCGCCGCCCGCGCCGCCGCTCTTCGTCGAGGAGCCTCCAGACCGGCTGCGCGTAGGGCAGAACCTCCGTCGCGATCGCCTTCAGCCGCGCGGTCAGGTCCGCCCTGTCCACCGCTTCCGCTCCAAGGCCCGTCCTCAACGCGTCATGATGCGCGAGCAGCCGGTCGATCCGCGCCTCGAGCGTCGCGTCGTCGCCCAGATCGGCCAGCCGGATCGAGCGGCGCCCCACCTTGTCTTCGTAGGCCGGGCCGATGCCGCGGCCGGTGGTGCCGATCGCCGACCGCCCCGCCGCCTCCTCCCGCATCCGGTCGAGATCCTGGTGCAGCGGCAGGATCAGCGGGACGTTCTCCGCGATCGCCAGATTCTCGGTGGTGACCTCGACGCCCTGCCCGCGCAGCCGCTCGATCTCCGCCACCAGAGCCCAGGGGTCCAGAACCACGCCGTTGCCGATGACGGACAGCTTTCCCTTCCGCACGATTCCCGACGGCAGGAGGCTCAGCTTGAACACTTCCTCGCCCACGACCAGCGTGTGCCCGGCATTGTGCCCGCCCTGGAACCGGCAGATCACGTCGGCCCGGCTCGACAGCCAGTCCACGATCTTGCCCTTGCCCTCGTCGCCCCATTGGGCGCCGACCACCGCGACGTTGGCCATGGATCCTCCTCATCGAACCCGCGCCCTATAGCGACAAGTCCGACCGGGAGAAACCCTGCCGGGCGCCTTGACGTCCCTTCCCTTGACGTCCCGCCGGGCGGGGGATTGCTCCGATGCGGAAAAGCGAACGCGGACGGGTTGCTCCGTGCTTGCGCCCGCAGCCAAATCCCGAGATGCCACCGCTCGGCTCAGCGGTTCGAACTCGTCGCCGGCGCTGTCTGACCGGCGTCCGCCGCGACCGACCTCGACATCCGCACGCCGCTGGACCACGCCGGCGGTTTCTGTCTAGCTGACGGAGCAACTACGCAGGATGGGAAAACCGCTATGACTGGTCATCTACTGAAAATCTCCGTCTTCGGGATCGCCGCCGCGCTTCTTGCCGCCTGCGATCCGCCCTCCGCGCCTCAGGCTCAGTCCGACTTCGACGAGTTCCAGGCGGAACAAGACCAGAGGCAGGAGCTTGAGGGACGACGGCGATAGCTTCACCGGGACACCGTCCGAGGATGCGACGGCGCGTCCGCACAAACGACTGACGCAACTCCCGCGAGGCAGCGGATGAACATCGAACTCTTGCAGAAACTCTGCGAAACCCCCGGCGTGCCCGGTGCCGAGGACAGGGTCCGCGACCTGATCGCCGCAGAGGTCGAAGGCCTCTTCGACAATGTCGAGACAGATCCGATGGGCTCGCTCCTCTGCCGCCGCGACGCCGCAGGGGACGGCGCGCCGCGTGTGATGCTGCTCTGCCACATGGACGAGATCGGCTTCCTCGTCAGCCATGTGACCGAACAGGGCTATGCCTACCTGCAACCTGTCGGCGGCTTCGACCCGCGCACGCTCTTCGCCCGCCGGGTCAAGGTCTGCACCGACGACGGAGATGTGCCGGGCGTACTCAACCCCGGCGGCAAGCCTGTTCACATCTCCACTCCGGAAGAACGCAAGAAGGTGCCGGAACTCGATCAGTTCTACGTCGACACGGGCCTCGGCGAGAAGGCGGCGGAGACGGTGCGCGTCGGCGACATGGTCGTGCTCGACGCGCCGTTCCAGCGGATGGGCGGCAAGGTCGTCTCCAAGGCGCTCGACAACCGCGTCGCCTGCTGGCTGGGGATCGAGGCGATCCGCACGCTCGGCGACGGCGGACGCGGCGCCGAGATCCACGTCGCCTTCACCACGCAGGAGGAGGTCGGCCTGCGCGGCGCCCGCACCGCCGCCTACAGGGTGAAGCCCGACATCGGCATCGGCATCGACACCACGCTCGCCTGCGACACCCCCGGGGTTCCCGAGCAGGACCGGACGACCCAGCAGGGCAAGGGCTTCGGCCTCCACGTCCGCGACTCGTCCTTCATCGCGGACCGCAGGCTCGTGACCGAGATCGAGACGCTGGCCAGGGACAAGGACATCCCCTTCCAGCGCACGATGCTTCGCGCCGGCGGCCAGGACGGCGCCGCGGCCCAGCAGGCGGCCGCCGGCGCCCGCGCCGTCGGCATCGTCGTCGGCACGCGCTACATCCACACCACCTGCGAGATGATCGACACCGACGACCTCAAGGCGGCGCGAAGGATCCTCACCGCCTATCTCGAGACCTTCTGACAGGCGCGGCGCTCTTTCGCGCAGGTCGAAGGTCGCCGCAGGCCGGAGCGGGGTTTTCACCTCCGTCCGGGAACTAGGCTTGCGAGGCCAATCTCCAGCGTCTAGATAGCCCGCCTGTCACCTACCGAAGGCCGCTGCGCATGGAAAACATCGTCCTCACAGTCCACCTGATCCTGGCGCTCTGCCTGATCGGCGTGGTGCTCCTGCAGCGGAGCGAGGGCGGCGGGGGCCTGCTCGGCGGCGGTGGCGCCGTGACGGGTCGCGCTGCGCAGACGCCTCTGGGCAAGCTCACCTGGGCCTTCGCGGCTGCCTTCATCGCGACGTCGCTGGCCCTGACGGTCATCGCCGCCCAGAACGCCAGCGAGAGCTCCGTTCTCGACCGGATCGGCGAGACGTCGCCCGCCGGAGAAGAGGCCGAACCAGCCCCGCCGCCCCCGGGTGACGACCTCTTGCCGCCAACCCTCGACGACGGCCCCCTTCTGCCGCCACCGGCGGACCAGTAGCACCGCATCGCCGTCACGATTTCGAGTCCGGGCGATCCGCCCGTCGCGAGCCAGCCCGAACGCGCGCGAACGCGACGCCGCATGTCGTGCGGGCGCTGGCCTCTCTCGCCGGGGCAGAAGGGCGGTTTCAATCGCGACGCTGCTGTGTCAGCCGCCTTGCCGGCTCGCCACGAATGCCGTAAGGCTGCAATCCCGTAGCGGATACAGCGTCGGCCATCGGTCGACCCACAATATACGGGACACCGAGCAGCCATGGCACGTTTCGTCTTCATCACCGGCGGGGTCGTCTCCTCGCTCGGCAAGGGCCTCGCGTCGGCCGCCCTTGGCGCACTCCTGCAGGCGCGCGGGTTCACCGTAAGGTTGCGCAAGCTCGACCCCTACCTCAACGTCGACCCCGGCACGATGAGCCCGTTCGAGCACGGCGAGGTCTTCGTCACCGACGACGGCGCCGAGACCGACCTCGACCTCGGCCACTACGAGCGCTTCACCGGCGTCGCCGCCCGCAGGACAGACAGCGTCTCCTCCGGCCGCATCTACCAGAACGTGCTCGAGAAGGAGCGCCGCGGCGACTACCTCGGCAAGACGATCCAGGTGATCCCGCACGTCACCAACGAGATCAAGGACTTCCTCGCCATCGGCGACGACGAGACCGACTTCCAGCTCTGCGAGATCGGCGGCACCGTCGGCGACATCGAGGGGCTGCCGTTCTTCGAGGCGATCCGCCAGTTCTCCCAGGAACGCCCGCGCGGCAACTGCATCTTCATGCACCTCACGCTGCTGCCCTGGATCGCCGCCTCCGGCGAGCTCAAGACCAAGCCGACCCAGCACTCCGTCAAGGAGCTCCGCTCCATCGGCATCGCCCCCGACGTCCTCGTCTGCCGCTCCGACAAGCCGATCCCGGACAAGGAGCGGGCCAAGATCGCGCTCTTCTGCAACGTCCGCGAGGATGCCGTGATCGCCGCCCCCGACCTGCACTCGATCTACGAGGCGCCGCTGGCCTACCACCAGCACGGCCTCGACCAAGCGGTGCTCGACGCCTTCCAGATCCAGCCCGCGCCCCGCCCCAACCTCGCCCGCTGGGAGGATGTGATGGACCGCCTCCACAACGCCGAGGGCGAGGTCCGCATCGCCATCGTCGGCAAGTACACCCAGCTCGAGGACGCCTACAAATCCATTGCCGAGGCGCTGACCCACGGCGGCATGGCCAACCGCGTCCGCGTCCGCGCCGAATGGATCGACAGCGAGATCTTCGAGCGGGAGGACCCCTCCCCCTGGCTCGAAGGCTACCACGCCATCCTCGTCCCCGGCGGCTTTGGCGAACGCGGGACCGAGGGCATGATCAACGCCGCCAAGTTCGCGCGCGAGCATCAGGTCCCCTACCTCGGCATCTGCCTCGGCATGCAGCTCGCCATCGTCGAGGCGGCGCGCAACCTCGCCGGCATGCCAGACGCGGGCTCGCAGGAGTTCGACCACGAGGCCGGCGACGCCCGCTTCACCCCCGTCGTCTTCCACCTCAAGGAGTGGATCAAGGACAACCAGACGATCGCCCGCAGCGTGCTCGACGACAAGGGCGGCACCATGCGCCTCGGCGCCTACACCGCCTGCCTGCGCGCCGGCACGCACGTCGCCTCGATCTACGGCACCACCGAGATCGCGGAGCGCCACCGCCACCGCTACGAGGTCGACATCAAGTACCGCGAGCAGCTCGAGCAGCACGGCCTCTGCTTCTCCGGCCTCTCCCCAGACGGCCGGTTGCCGGAAATCGTCGAGGTCCCCGGCCACCCCTGGTTCATCGGCGTCCAGTTCCACCCCGAGCTGAAGTCCAAACCCTTCGCCCCGCACCCCCTCTTCGCTGATTTCGTCAGGGCGGCGGTGGAGGTGAGCAGGTTGGTCTAGCTTAGGAAGCTAGGGAAACTCTGAAGAACCTCGGCTTTCGATCATGATCTGGTAGGCTGATGGCGAGCTTGCGGGAGCCGTCCTCGATGAAGCAGACCACCTTCGCCTCGCTGACCTACGCCACGAAGAAGAAGCGCACCCGGCGCGAGACGTTTCTCTCCGAGATGGAGTCGGTGGTGCCCTGGACGCGACTAATGGCGCTGATCGAGGCGCACTATCCGAAGGCGGGACCGAAGGGCGGGCGGCCGCCGATGCCGCTGGAGGTGATGCTGCGAGTTTACTGCCTGCAGCAGTGGTACGCCCTGTCCGATCCCGCGGCGGAGGAGGCACTCTACGACAGCGACGCGATGCGCCGGTTTGCTGGGCTGGAGCTGGGGGACGATGCGATCCCGGACGAGACCACGATCCTCAACTTCCGCCACCTGCTGGAACGGCACGAATTGACGCGGGCGATCTTCGAGGCGGTGAACGCCTACCTTCGCGAGAAGGGCATCCTGCTGCGCGAAGGTACGCTGGTCGATGCGACGCTGATCGACGCGCCGAGCTCGACCAAGAACAAGCAGCGGTCCCGCGATCCGGAGATGACCAGTACGAAGAAGGGCAACGAGTGGTACTTCGGCATGAAGGCGCATGTCGGCGGCGATCTCGACAGCGGTGTGGTCCACTTGATGGAAGCCAGCACCGCCAAGGTGCACGACAGCCAGAGGTTCAATGAGCTGCTACATGGCGACGAGCACGCGGTGTTCGGCGACAAGGGCTATGTCAGTGGCGAGCGCGAAGAGCTGTTCCGCAAGCAGGGCAAGGTTTGGGGCGTGATGCGCAAGGCACCGAAGGGCGGTCGGCTGCACCCCATCGACGAGCACATCAATCGGCTCATCGCCAGCCTGCGGGCCAGGGTCGAGCATCCGTTTCGGGTGCTGAAATGCCAGTTTGGTTATCGTAAGACCCGCTACCGCGGCCTGGCGAAGAACGAGGCCCAGCTGTTCGCGCTATTCGGGCTCGGGAACCTGTTTCTGGTCCGAACGCGGCTGATGGCCTGAGGCGGAGTTCCGCCTCCAGCCATCGAAATCACCTGAAATGTGCCGAGGCATCGCGAAGACGAGGCCATCATCCATTCGCTGACGCCACTGCAGCCAACGACAATCGATAGATCAGACGTTCCTTAGGTCCAGTTTTTCGGGCAGCGCTTTCTTCAAGACGTCGAGGCTCTGGATCACGAAGGCGCCGACTACGCCACCGAGGATGGCACCACGACCGCCGTCGAGCGAAGCGCCGCCGATCACCACCGCCGCGATGACGTTGAGCTCCATCAGCGTGCCGGGATTGGTCGTTCCAGCATTGAGACGTGCGGTGATGATGACGGCCACGACTGCCGCCAGCGCACCCATCGCCGCGAAGACCTTCACCACGACGAGCCGCGTCGGCACGCCCACCAGCCGCGCCGCCTCGATGTCCTCGCCGACGGCGTAGATGTGCTTTCCGATCGGCGTGCGGCGCATGAAGAAGATCGCCACCGCCGCCAGCACACCGAGGATCAGGAGTGGCGACGGGACACCGTGCCCAGTCTCCCCGCCGGGCCGGTCGTAGAGATTGAACATCAACACTGCGGCGAGAACCGCCGCACCGGCAACTGCGGTTGCGGCAAGGATCGTGTCAATGTCAGCGGCAAAACCCGCCAGTCAGTGGAGTGCGCCCCTGAGGCTGGACAGTTTGGCGCGAAGATATTGACCGGGCCGGGGTTCTGGTAAGGAGAACCCCATGACGAAGAGACACCGGCGCCACAGCACCGCCAGGAAGCGTGAGATCGTCGAGGCATACTTCAACGGCGAGTTGATGCGCGGGCTCAGTCAGAAATACGACGTGTGCCGCACGCTGATCCCGATCTGGGTCGAGAAGTACGAGCGCGGCGAGTTCGATGACGACGCGGTCGAAGAGGAGCTCTTGCCCGAGTACCAGGCGCGGATCGCGGCGCTCGAGCGGCTGGTGGGACGTCAGGCCCTCGAGATCGAGTTGTCTCAAAGGGGGCTCGTCGGCGCGAACGGCCGCAGAGAAGCGCGCCTGGGTCCGTGATCACCGGCCCGCCGGCATCTCGGTCGGACGGGGGTGCGATCTGATGGACCTGCCTCGTTCCAGCTTCTACGCAGCTCCCGCTTCCGCCGCCGAAGATCCGGCGGTCGCCGTGATCCGGTCGATCACCGAGACCTGCCGGAACTATGGCTATCGCCGAGTCACTGCCGAGCTGCGGCACCGCGGGCTCGTCGTGAATGCGAAGAAGGTGCGGCGGATCATGCGGGAGAACGATCTGAATCCAAAACGGAAACGCCGCTATGTCGCCACCACCGACAGCAATCACGACAGTCCGATCTATCCCAATGTCGCCGGGAACTTCGAAGTTCACGGTCCCGACCAGCTCTGGGTCGGAGACATCACCTACGTCGCCATCGCCACAGGTTTCGTCTACCTCGCCGTCATCTTGGACGCCTGGTCGCGCAAGGTGGTCGGCTACGGGCTTGGTCGCAACATCGATACCCGCCTCACCGCGGCGGCGCTGAACGCGGCGATCGGGGGCCGCCGCCCGCTGCCAGGCTGCGTCTTCCACACCGACCGCGGCGCCCAGTACGCTGCATCCCGGCACCGGCGCATCCTGAGGGAAAGCGGCTTCGTCGGGTCGATGAGCCGGAGGGGAAACCCGTACGATAATCCGCAAGCTGAGAGCTCCATGAAGACGCTGAAGGTCGAAGCCGTCTACATCACCAAGTATCAGACCTTCGAGGACGTCGCCGCAGACCTTCCGGCGTTCATCGACGATGTCTACAACGCAATACGGCTGCATTCGGCGCTCGGCTACCTGAGCCCCGATCAGTTTGAGGAGAGAAACGCCCCGACCCGGTCAAAACAAACTGCCTGACGTGTCCAAGCAGAGGGGCGCACTCCACCCCGGACGCCAACGTGGCCGATTATTGCGCCGTCATTCCCAATAGCGGATCGCCGTCCGCGCGCGTGGTGCTCGTCTATCGTCACCCAAGCGCGCATGGCCGCGATGACGGCACCGACGACGCAAAGCAAGGCGAGAACCCACGATGCGGTTTCGCCGAGCGATCCTTCTGAGCCGCCCCCGAAGATCCGATAGCCGTCACGGAACGGCGACAGGGTCTGTCCCTGGGCGACCTCGAACGCAGCGCCCCGAAAGATCAGCAGTCCCGCGAGCGTCACGACGAAAGACGGGATCCGGACGTAGGCCACGAGAAAGCCGTGCCAGAGACCGATCAGCGTGCCCAACGCGATGCCGATCGCGACGGTCGCTGGCCAGTTCCGGGCAGCGTCGGCAGGAAACACCTCGATCTGCAGGAGCGCGATGATCATGCCGACGAAGCAAAGGACCGAGCCGACCGACAGATCGATGTTCCGGGTGACGATCACCACACCATTCCGACCGCGAGGATCGCAACGGTGCTCGACTGGACGACGAGGTTGTAGAAGTTCCTCAGCGTCAGGAACAGTCCGCCGCTCGCGACGTGGAACACGAGCCAGATGGCGATCAGCGCGATTACGAGAGCGATCAGCCGCTTGTCGCTCTCGTAATCGCGCTGCAGCGCCGACCGGAACGCCGAGTGCGGCAGGCCCCGACGTGCGCCGCCCCGGGGATCGGCGGATGCGGCGTTCTCCGCCATCAGCCGTCGCACGCCGCCACGGTGCCCGGCGTCACGCCGCGGCAGGCATTCTCGCGGGTGATCCAGTCGGCGTCGATCATCCGGTCGAGGTTGTCGCGGGTGATCGTCGTCGGCTCCAGCGGCACGGCGTACTGCTCGATGCCCAGGTCCTCCTCGACGAACACCTCGACGCCCTCGAGGTCGGCGGGCGCGGCCCCGGAGAGGATCGCGTCGGCGACATTCGCGGCCTTGGCGCCGAGCTCCCGCACGTCCTTCAAAGCGGTCATCGTTTGGGTGCCGAGCGCGATCCTGTTCACGGCGGCGATGTCGCCGTCCTGCCCGGAAAGCGGCAGCCCGGCCATTCCCGACTGCTCCAGCGCTGCAACTACGCCGCTGGCCATGCCGTCGTTCGACGACAGCACCGCGTCAATCGCGTCGCCGTGTGCTGGGATGATGTTCTCCATGTTGGACTGGGCGACCTCCGGCTTCCAGTCCGTGGTCCACTGCTCGGCAATAATGTGGATCCGTCCCTCGTCGACGGCCTCGCCGATGACGTCCATCTGGCCCTGATAGGGGCCGTGCGCGTACTGGTCCTGCTGGCCACCCTTGATCAGCACGTAGTTGCCCTCTGGCAGCACCTCCATCAGCGCCCGCGCCTGGGCGCGGCCGACCAGGACCGGATCGAAGCCGACGTAGAGCACGTCGGGGTGCTTAATCTGGCGCTCGTAGGCGATGACCGGGACCCCCTCGGCGAGCGCCCGCTCCACCGACGGGATCACCGCTTGGGTGTCGTGACCGACGACCATCAACAGGTCGACGCCCCGCGCGAGCAGCCCCTCGATGTCGGCCGCCTGTCGCTCGACCGAGCCGCGCGCATCGGCGGTGATGAGTTCGTGCCCAAGCTCCTCGAGCCGCTGCTTGAGGGCCGCCTCGTCGATCACTCAGCGCTCCTCCTGGAAGCGCGCCCACGACATGCCAATCGTCTCGGCGCCGGCCGAAAACGGCACGAGGGACATCCCAAACACTAGCGTTGCTGCGATCTGCCCGACCCTCATCATGGTATCCTCCCGGTTTCTCATGCGTCGCATGCAGTCCTGCGCACCTTCAGGCTCTCGACACAGGGGTGTTTGTCCAAGCTGGAATTCTTGAACCCGCGGGGTCGATCTCGGGACGGTGGTGTCAGACCTGAGGGCTCGTGGCTGCAGGATGCGCGGCGACAGGGACCCATCCGCCGGTGCGCGCAGAGGTCTGCATCGCCTCGACCGTCTCCTGCACGGCGAGCGCCTCGCGGAAATCCGGGAAGCAGCGTGCTTGGCCGGATACCGCCTCGATCAAATCGGCGACCTCAATGATCTTGAGATCGTTGAAGCCAAGGTGATGGCCCGGCGCCGGGCAGAACCTGCCGTAGGGTGGATGTGCCGGGCCCGCTTCGATGCGCTGTAAAGCCCTCGCGGCCGCTTTCGGCGGGACGCCACAGGAGCAGTTCGTTCATGCGCTCCTGGCTGAAGGCGATGGCGCCGGCGGTTCCCGTGATCTCGAATGAGAGGTCCATCGTTCGGCCGGTCGCTGCCCAGTTCGCCTCGAGGCTGCCCGCCGCGCCGCTTTCGAACCGGACGAGAGCGTGGGTCATGTCGTCGACGAGAACCGGGGCGGTCTCGAAGGAGCCAGCACGGACAGGCCGCTCCTCGTGAATGGTGCGGCTTTCGGCGGAGGCCTCGGCAATGGGACCCACGACGAAACGGGCGAGCGAGATGATGTGGCTGCCGATGTCGGTCAGAGCGCCGCCCCCCGCCGGATCCGTCCGAAAGGAATGCGGTGTCCTCGGATCCGTCATGTAATTCTCCGCGTGGCGCCCGCGGAAGCCGACGATTTCCCCAATCTCGCCCGCGGCGATGATCTCGCGGGCCAGCCGTATCATCGGATTCCGCAGGAAGTTGAAGCCGACGAGCGTGAGGATGCCCCTGGCCTCGGCGGCGTCGGTCATGCGGCGGGCCGACTCCGCGGTGACCGAGAGCGGCTTCTCGCAATAGACAACCTTGCCGTGTTCGATCGCCGACATGACAATGGGCTCATGCAGCGCGTTGGGGGCGGTGACTGCCACGATGTCGACCGCCGGATCTGCAGTCAGCGTCGCCCAGTCGGCCGTATGACGGCGATAGCCAAGCGCTTCCGCCCCGCGCCGTGCCAACTCGTCGGTGGCGTCGGCCAGTATTTCAGGGACCGGCTCGAACTCGAGGTCGAAGAGGCCGCCGACGCTGCGGAAAGCATTTGCTTGGCAGCGCCCCATAAAGCCCGATCCAACGAGCCCAATCCCGACGTGCTTGCGATCCGCCATCTGACGTCCTCCCGATCCGTGTCGTCATGAGATGTAGACGCCCCACCCGGCGCATCCGACGGCGAAGATTTCCATTCTGGACACGAGGAGCGGAGTGACTGAAGCGATTCCGCGCGATCCTCTTCAGCAGCGCGCCAGAGCATTCGGCGGCGTGATGTCCAGATCTGACAGATCGGAGGTTCGAATGCGTGCACTGCCGTGGGACTCTCCCGAGGACAGACAGGCAAGCGCGGGGAGGCCATGGGTAGCGACAACTACGACTTCATCGTCGTCGGCGCCGGATCAGCTGGTTGCGCAGTGGCCGGACGGCTCGGAGAGGCGGGCCACAGCGTCCTGCTGCTCGAGGCGGGAGGTCGCGACCGCAATCCGTGGATCCATATCCCGCTCGGCTACGCC
Organism: uncultured Alphaproteobacteria bacterium; assembly: GCA_963749675.1. Lineage (GTDB taxonomy): Bacteria > Pseudomonadota > Alphaproteobacteria > Rhodobacterales > Rhodobacteraceae > Roseitranquillus. Next base: position 950,364 of record CAVVNT010000010.1, on the reverse strand, counting down.
CGCCTCTATTCCAACCCGTCGGTCAACTGGTGCTACACCAGCGAGCCCGAGCCGAACCTCAATGGCCGCCGCCTGTTCCAGCCGCGCGGCAAGGTCCTGGGCGGCACCGGGTCGATCAACGGCATGATCTACATGCGCGGCCAGCCCGAGGATTTCGACGGCTGGGCCGATGCGGGCTGCGACGGCTGGTCGTGGCCCGAGGTGCTGCACTACTTCAAGAAGTGCGAGGATCAGGAGCGCGGCGCCGATCAGTTCCACGGCGCCGGCGGGCCGGTCTCGGTGTCGGACCTGCCCTCGCCGCATGCGCTCGGCGAGGCATTCCACGCAGCGTCCGAGAAGCTCGGCGCGCCGCGCAACGACGATTTCAACGGCGCAGCGCAGATCGGCACCGGCTACGTGCAGACGACGACGCGCAAGGCGCGCCGGTGGAGCACCGCGGCAGGCTACCTGCGCGGACGCGGCGATGCGGAGCATATCGACCTGAAGCTGCATGCGCATGCGGAGAGAATCGTCGTGGCCGACGGGCGCGCGAGCGGCGTTGCCTGGCGGGACCAGCGCGGTCGCCACCAGGCACGGCGCGAACCGCGAAGTGATCCTGTGCGGCGGCGTCTACAATTCACCGCAGATCCTGCAGCTCTCGGGCATCGGTCCATCGGCCCTGCTGAAGCAGCACGGCATCGAGCGTCGCCCGCGAACCTGCCCGGCGTAGGCGAGAACCTGCAGGACCATTTCGGCATCGGCCTCGAGTTCCGCAGCCGCGTGAAGGACACCGTCAACGACATCTACAACAACCCGCTCAAGGGCGGCACGGAGCTGCTGCGCTACCTGCTGTTCCGGACCGGCCCCTTCGCCGACAACGGGAACTACTCCAATACCTTCATTCACACCTCGCCGGACATGCCGACGCCCGACATGATGGTCACGTTCATGGCCTGGTGCACCGGCGAGGATCTGAAGCCCCGGCCGTTCTCCGGCTTCACCATCCTCGCCGAGCACATCCGGCCGGATGCGCGCGGCTACGTACGGATCAGGGACGCGAGCCCGGCGACACCGCCCGCGATCCGGTTCAACTTCCTCGAGACCGAGGCGGACCGGCAGGCCGCGATCGCCGGCCTCAGGTACGGCCGCCGCATCTCGCAGACGCCGCCGATGGCCGAGTGCGTGGAGCGCGAGATCGCGCCCGGCCTCGATGTCGAGAGCGACGAGGACCTGCTGGCCTATTGCCGCGAGGCGGGACTGTCGCTGCTGCACGGCGTCGGCACCTGCCGGATGGGCCGCGGGCCCGATGCCGTCGTCGACCCGCGGCTGCGCGTCCACGGGATCGAGGGGCTGCGCGTCGTCGACGCCTCGATCATGCCGCGGATCGTCTCGGGCAATACCAACGCCGCGTCGATCATGATCGGCGAGAAGGGGGCCGACATGATCCTCGAGGATGCGAAGTCGAAGGCATCGGCACCCCGGCGGATGAGCGAGGTTGCGGAATGAGCGGGGAGGGCAGTGTGCTGGGCGTAGCGCTGCTCGGAAGCGGCCGGATGGCACATGTCTACGGGCCGAAGATCGCGGCGCATCCGGCGATGCGGCTCGAGCGTGTGTTCAACCCGAACCTCGCCTCGGCGGAAAAGGCGGCGGCGGCCTATGGCGGCACCGCGTCCTCGGATCTCGACGCGACGCTCGGCGACGACGCGGTCGACGCGGTGATCATCGCCACCCCGACCAACACGCATCTCGAGTACGTCGAGGCGGCAGCGAAGGCCGGCAGGCCGATCTACTGCGAGAAGCCGCTCGACCTGACGCTCGAGCGGGTCGACCGCTGCCTCGAGACGCTGGCGGCGCATCCGGTGCCGTTCATGCTGGGCTTCAACCGGCGTTTCGATCCGGACAACGCGGCGCTGCAGGCGGCCGTGCGCGCCGGCGAGATCGGCGCGCTCACCTTCCTGATGAGCTGGAGCCGCGAGCCGGCGCCGCCGCCGATCGGCTACGTCAGGGCGTCGGGCGGCTACTTCGTCGACGCCACGATCCACGACATCGACCTGCTCTGCTGGATCGCGGGCGAGCGGCCGGACGAGGTGTTCGCCGCCGGAAGCTGCCTCTTCGACCCCGAGATCGGCGAAGCGGGCGACGTCGACGCGACGATGACGACGCTGAAGATGCCGTCGGGCTGCATCGCGCACGTCAACAACTCGCGGAGCTGCGCCTACGGCTTCGACCAGCGGCTGGAGGCGTTCGGCCGCGACGGCATGCTGCAGACGCAGAACCGGCGCGACGACGACCTGATCCGCTGGGACGGCAGCCGGACCGAGGCCAAGATGCCGCTCAAGCACTTCTTCCTCGAGCGCTACGACGCCTCGTTCCACCACGCGCTCGACGAGTTCCAGCGGGCGATCGCCGAGGGGCGGAAGCCGTCGGCGACCGAGGTGGACGGCCGCGCCGCCCTGGCGATCGCGCTGGCCTGCGAGAAGTCCCGCCGCACCGGCAAGGCGGTCGCCCCCGCCTACTGACGCGGGCTCGGTCCCGCTGTCCGGCCATGACCTGTCCGCGCATGGGCAAGCCCGCAAGCCAAGAAAATGTAGGGATAATCCTCGTTCTGTGAACATCTGGAAAAGGTTTCAGCGCAGCGCAGCGTCGGGACCGGATGAGTGCGCCCCCGAACCGGCTGGTCCGGGGGCGTCGTTCCGGGCGACGGCGGATCGGGAGGAGACTCGCCGGCGCCCGGATCGGGTGAGGCCCGCGCGCTTCAGCGCGGGCCGGCGATCTTCTCGATGCCGCGGTCGATCGAGACGGCTATAACGAGCAGCAGGCCGGTGACGATCAGCCGCGCCTCGTTGGCGACGCCCATCAGATTCAGCCCGTTCGAGACGGTGGCGATGATCAGGGCGCCGAATAGCGCGCCGACGACCATGCCGCGGCCGCCGAAGAGACTGACGCCGCCGATCACCGCCGCGGCGATGCTCTCAAGCAGGAGCGCGCCGCCGCCGACGCCGCCGCCCGAGGAGACCGAGACGCCGAGGATGCGCGATGCCGCGAGTATACCGGCGAACCCCGCCATGCCGCCGGCGATCATGAAGGCCATTATCTTGATGCGGTCGACCTTGATGCCAGCGCGCCGCGCCGCATCGGCGTTCTCTCCGATGGCGTAGAGATAGAGGCCGAATCGTGTCTCGCCGGCGATGTAGGACATGACCCCGAGCAGCACGATGAACAGGATCAGCGGCATCGGCAGGCCGCGCAGGTTCTCGAGGAACATCAGCACCGCAACCAGCAGAACGGCGACGATCGCCACGGGGAGCACGACGCCCATCAGCATGTTCGCGGGCAGGCCCTGCTGTTTGCGCTCGCGATGCGCGCTCATCCGCACCGTGGCGAAAAACCCGATTCCGACAAGGACCAGGAGCCAGGCGCCGATGCCGGAGACGTTCGCGGCCGCAATGTCCTCGACCCCAGTGTTGAGTAGGTTGTAGCGTCCGGTCCGCGGCAGCAGCATCAGCTGAACCCCATTCAGGAGCAGCCCCACACCGAGCGTCACGACGAAGGAGGGCACCCCGATCAAGGTGATCCATCGACCCGAAGCCGCGCCGATCGCGACGCCGGCCAGAACTCCGAGCAGGATCGCCATGGGCACGGGAACGCCGAAGTCGACGACGAACTTCGCCATCAGGACGCTCGCAACTCCGCTCGTCGCGGCGACCGAGAGGTCGATCTCGCCGACCAGCAGCACGAAGACGAGGCCGAGGGCGATGATCCCGGTCACGGTGCTCTGCACCAGCAGGTTATTGAGGTTGCGGCTGGTCAGGAACACGTCGCTCTGCGTCGCGAAGAAGATGAATAGCGCGACGAGCCCGAGCGCGACGGGGACGAACCGCAGCTCGTTGCCGATGCGCTCGCCAAGGCCGCGCCTCGGCTGTGCCGGCGGCGCGAGGGTTGCGTCTGTTGCGGTCATCGCAGGATCTCCTTCGGATCAGGCGGCGGAATTGATGGCGTCTTGGCCACCGACCATCGCGTTGACGACCTGCTCGCCGGTCACGTCCCTCGACGCGAAGCTGGCGACGTTCTGGCCGAGGCGCAGAACCTCGATGCGGTCGGTATTGTCGAGGACGAAGTGGTGGATGTCGTGGCTGATCACGAGCACGGCGAGGTTGTGGCTCGCCAGTTCGCGGATCAGGCCGCCGACCTGCTCGGCCGCCGAGTGGCTCAGCGCCGCGGTCGGCTCGTCGAGCAGCACGACCTTCGGCTCCCACAGGATCGAGCGGGCGATGGCGATGTTCTGCCGCTGGCCGCCCGACATCGCGCCGACGTTGCGGCTGAGCGAGATTGTGTCGAGCCGCATCCGCCGCAGCACGTCCTTCGCCCGCTTCTCGCACTCGGCGCGGCGCACGCGAAAGCCGTTCCACCATGGGCCAGTCAGCTCGCGCCCGAGAAAGAGGTTCTGCACGGCGTCGAGATTGTTGCAGAGCGCGAGGTCCTGGTAGACGGTCTGCACGCCCATGTCGGCCACTGCCGCGGGACCGGCGAACGGAACCTCGCGGCCCTCGAAGACGTAGGTGCCGCGGTCGGGGCGCAGGACGCCCGACATCGTCTTGACGAGCGTCGATTTCCCGGCGCCGTTGTCGCCGACGAGCGCCACCACCTCGCCCGGCACGAGGTCGATCGAGACGTCCTGCAGCGCCTTGACGCCACCGAACGACTTCGAGATCCCGCGCAGGCTGAGGATCGGCTCCTTCTTGGCCTGATTCATCTCTTTCCTCCCGATGGAATGGCGCCCGGCGACGGCCGTGCCGCCAGGCGCGGGGCCGACTACATCTGCTCGGCGCAGACCGCGGTGTCCTCGGCACCCTGGCAGATCTCGTCCCAGGTGTAGATGCCGGCCTCGACGACCTCGCCGACGTTGTCGCTGGTGATGTTCTTCACCGGCAGGAAGGCAGCGGGCACGTCCATGTACTGGTTGTTGACCTCGCCGTTGATCCACTGTTCGGGCAGCGGCTCGCCGTTCAGGACGGCGACGCTGATGTCAGCCGCGGCGTCCGCCATCACGCGGAGATCCTTGAACACGGTATTGTCCTGCCAGCCCTTGACGATGAATTGCAGCGCCTCGATGGTGGCGTCCTGGCCGCCGGTCACCACGATCTCGCCGGGCTGGTAGCCCTGGCTGATCAGCGCGGCGACCGCGCCGCCGGTGGTGCCGTCGTTCATGCCGAGGAACATGTCGACGTTGCCGCCGGTGCGGGTCAGGCAGTTCTCGGCGAAGGACTGCGCCTCGACCGGATCCCAGTTCGGGGTGAAGTCCTCGCAGACGACCTCGACCCGACCGGCGTCCATCAGCGGCTGCAGGTACTCGTTCTGGCCGATCTCGTACTGCGTGGTCCCGTACTCGCCCTGGTTCCCCTTGACGCGGGCGACGTTGACGACCTCCTTGTCCATCCCCTCGATCAGCTCGGCCGCGCGCTGCCCCTGCGCCTGGCCGACGGCGAGGGCGTTGAAGAGCACGTGCGCCTCGGCCTTGCCGCCGATCGCGTCGTGCTCGTAGAGCACCACCGGCACGCCGGCTTCCTCGGCCGCCTGCAGCGCGCCTGCGGCGAGGTTGGCGTCCGAAGAGGTGTAGAGGATGAGGTCAGCACCCTGCGCGATCGCGTCCTCGACGAGGCGCTGCTGGCGCGCCGGATCGCCCTCGCCGTTCTGCACCGTCACCTCGGCCTCGGGCATCTTCTCGGCCATCGCCTCGACGTAGAGCGGCGCGTCGGTCCGCTCGAAGCGGATCGTCGTCGAGTTCGGCAGCATGAAGAACACCTTCGGCGCCTCCTGCGCGCTTGCGGGCGCCACGGCTCCAGCGGCCAGCGTCGCGAGCGCCGTGGCGCAGGTGATGGTCAGGGTCGTTCGGGTTCTCATCTTGGTCTCCTCCCTCTGGTTTGCGTTCGGCGCCGGCCTTGGACGGCGCGGCGTCACTTGCCGGCGCAAGGCGGTGCGTCCCCGGCGCCTTCGCAGGCCTCGTCCCAGGACCAGACGCCCGCCTCCATCACCTCGCCGACGTTCTCGATGGTGACGTTGCTGACGGGCAGGAACGCGGCGGGGACGTCCATGTGCTGGTTGTTGACGACGCCGTTCATCCACCGCTCGGGCAGCGGCTCGCCGGTCAGGATCGCGACCGAGACGTCGGCGGCGGCGTCGGCCATGATCCGAAGATCCTTGTAGATGGTGTTGTCCATCCAGCCCTGGATGATGAACTGCACGGCGTTCAGGTCGGCGTTCTGGCCGCCGGTCACGACGATCTCGCCAGGCTGGTAGCCCTGGCTGATCAGTGCCGCGACGATGCCGCCGCCGAGCCCGTCGTTCATGGTCAGGAACATGTCGACGTCGCCGCCATGGCGCGTCAGGCAGTCCTCGGCGAAGGACTGGCCCTGCACGGGGTCCCAGTTGGAGATGAAGTCCTCGCAGACGACTTCGACCTTGCCGGCGTTGATCAGCGGCTGGAGGAACTCGTCCTGTCCCTTCTCGTACTGGTTCGTCCCGTACTCGCCCTGCTGGCCCTTGACGCGGGCGACGCGCACCGGCGTCTCGTCCATCGCCTCGATGACGCGCGCCGCCTGCTGGCCCTGCTCGCGCCCTACCGCGAGCGCGTCGTAGAGGACGTGCGCCACGGCCGGGCCGCCGACCGCGTCATGCTCGTAGAGCACCACGGGCACCTCGGCGTCGGCCGCAGCCTTGAGTGCGCCGGCGGCGAGGTTGGCGTCGGACGAGGCGTAGAGGATCAGGTCGGCGTTCTGCGCGATGGCGTCCTCGACCAGCCGCTGCTGGCGCTGCGGGTCGCCCTCGCCGTTCTGCACGACGATCTCGGCCGCGGGCATCTTCTCTGCCATCACCTCGACGTAGAGCGGCGCGTCGCGCCGCTCGAAGCGGATCGTCGTCGAGTTCGGCAGCATGAAGAACACCTTCGGCGCCTCCTGCGCCGCGACGGGCGTTGCCGTCGCGAAGGCAGCTGCCACGGTCCCGAGCAGTGCGGACATGCGGATTGCGTCGGTCATGTGCGTGTCTCCCCCTTTGAAGCTAAGTTCAGCGCGCCGGCAGCGGCGTCGCCTCGTAGCAGCCGATCACCCCGTGATCGAAGTCGATGATCGGAGCCCGTCATGATCCCCGAATTCGGGCGACGCGAGGTGCACGATCCAGCGCGCGACCTCGTTCATTCCGAGCAGCCGGCCCGCGGGGAGCGCCTTGCCGGCCTCCTCCTGCCAGCCCTCGCTGAGCCCGTGGAACTTGCGTTGGGTGACGTCCTCGGCCGGCGTGTCCATCCAGCCGATCGCGAGCGCGTTGATCCGTATCCCGTCGCGCGCCAGCGAGAACGCCGCGTTCTTGGTCGTGGCGATCAGCGCCGCCTTGGACGCGGCGTAGACGGTCAGGAACGGCACGCCGCCATAGGCTGTGACCGTGGCCACGTTGACGATCGAGCCCGGCTTGCCCGCGCCGCGGAAGTGGTGGGCGGCCCGTTGCATCAGGAAGAAGGGCGCGCGCGCATTGATGTCGAAGGTGCGCTGCCAGAGCGCGGCGTCGCCATCGAGAATCCCACCGCGGTCGGTGATTCCGGCCGAGTTCACCAGGATGTCGAGCGTCCCGAACTCGGTGATCGCACGGTCGATCAACGCCGCGCAGTCGTCGAGATCGGCGAGGTCGGCCTGCTGGTAGATCACGCGCTTGCCGCCGCCGCCGAGCCGGGCGGCCTCGGCCTCGCCCTTCTCCGCGTTGCGGCCGCAGATCACCGCACCGGCGAGTCCGCGGCGCAGCATCAGCTCGACCGCGGCGAGTCCGAGACCCTGTGTGGACCCGGTGACGACGGCGAACTGGCCGTCGAACTGGCGGTCGAGCGGCAGGTCCTCGGCCGATGCCGCGTGGACCGCGGCATTGCCGAAGGGACCCGATGGAGTGTTCATCGCGCTTGCCTCGCTGTCAGTCGTAGCTGATCTCGACCGGACGATTCTCGCGGTACGACCGGATCGCGGCCTCCGAGAGCAGGAGGGCCCGGCGTCCATCCTCGAAGGTGACGTTCGGCGGAGTGCCCGCCGTCAGCTGGTCGAGGAAATCGCGGATCTCGGCCTCGTAGGCCGCGCGGTACCGCTCGATGAAGAAGTGGAGCAGTTCGTCGCGGCGCGCCGTGCCGGCACCGGAATGGCGCGACACCTCGGTCGGGCGCAGGTTGTTCGAGCGCACCATGCCTTCGGCGCCGAACGCCTCGACCCTCTGGTCGTAGCCGTAGTTGGTCCGCCGCGAGTTGTTGATGTGGCAGAGCACGCCAGACGCGCCGCGCATCACGATCATCGCGGTGTCGACGTCGTCCAGTTCTGCGAAGACCGGATCGACGCGGTTCGCGGCCATGGCGTAGATCTCGACCGGCTCCTCGCCCATGATGAAGCGCGCCATGTCGAAGTCGTGGATCGAGGTGTCGCGGAAGAGCCCGCCGCAGGCCTCGAGGATCGGCCGCGGCGGCGGCGGTCCGGGGTCGCGGCTGGTGATGACGAGGAGTTCGAGGGCGCCGATCTCGCCCCCCGCGACGGCGTCGCGGACGGCGCGGTGGCTCGGGTCGAAGCGGCGGTTGAAGCCGATCTGGAGCGGCACATCGAAGGCCTTCAGCTTCTCGCGGCACTCCTCGACCTTGGCGATGTCGACGTCGATCGGCTTCTCGCAGAGGATCGCCTTGCCGGCCTCTGCCGATCGCAGGATCAGCTCGACATGGGTGTTCGTCGGCGAGGCGATCAGCACGGCGCCGACATCGTCGGCAGAGAGCAGTTCGTCGACCGACGTGGTCGACCGCGCGCCGACCTTGGCGGCAGAGGCTGCGGCGCGGTCCGCGTCGACGTCGAAACACCAGCCTACCTCGGCGTCGGGCTGGCTGGCAACGAGGCCCGCATGCATGTCGCCGATCCGCCCCGTACCAAGAATTCCGAAATCGATACATTGTTTTCGTTCTCCGCAGGCCGATTGCTCCTTACGTTCAAGAAAACCGCAGGTCGCACGGAATCGAAAAGCCAAGTTTGTCCAGTATGGAATTCTTGCGGCGTGACCGACCCGAGAGACTGTGGCTTCATTGGGTTCAGACGATCAAGAACGCGTGCAACATGTCAGGAATGGAACCCGTCGCTGCCGCTGAGGGCGGCTGCCCGCCCCTCCACGAGATGTCGGGCTACGAGCTCGACCGCTTCCTCGAGTTCGTCGGCAAGCTGCAGGCCGAGACGGAAATCTGCCTCGAGATCGCGCAGGCACGCGAGATGCCGGTCATGCTGCAGCTTCTTCGCAGCCATCTCCACGGCAGGCCCGAGACGCCGTCATCGCTGATTGCCGCGTCCGGCCTGCCGCGCGGCACCGCGCACCGGATGATCGAGTCGATGATCGAGCGCGGCCTGATCCAGCGCCGCCCCCGGACCTCATCGGGCAAGACATTCTCGCTACATCCGAGCGCTGGCTTGATCCGGAACTGGCTCGACTACGCGCGCCGCATGAAGTCGCTGGTCGGCTCGGCGTTCGGTCTGTCCCAAGGCACCGACTACTTCTTCGGCGCCTCCTACCTATCTGCGTCGATTATACCGCCGCTGCCGGTCATGCAGGATAAGCTGCCGCTGAAGGACGGGCTCAGGCTTCTGTTGCATGCCGATCCGGCGTTCCTGGCGATGCAGCGGGTCAAGCAGCAGTTCGAGATCCATTTTGGGACGCCGATTGAGGCGCGGGCGCTGTCGATCGACCGGCTGCGGCGCGAGATCCTCGAGAACGCGTCGCGGCCGTCGTCCAAGTTCGACATCATCACCTGTGACATCTGCTGGATGGCCGAACTCATCGACAAGGACGTGGTGCACCCGATCACCGACCTCGCCGAGACGCGCGAGAACGACATCCTCGACTTCCACCCCGAGGCGCTGTCGACGGCGCAGGCCGGCACGACGCTCTACGGCGTCCCGGTCCAGACGACGCCCGAGCTGCTGATCTACCGCACCGACGTCTTCGAGGCAGCGGGGCTTGCCCCGCCGAACACCCTCACCGAGACGCTGGAGACCGCCCGGTGTCTGCACCGCCCGGCGCCCGGCATCAGCGGCATCTGCTGGAATGGCGCGCGGGGCACGCCGGTCGGCACGACCTTCATGATGCTGATGGCGGATTTCGGCCAGCCGGTGCTGAACCTGCCGCGCACGGCGGACGGCTTCGTGGCCCGCCCTCTCGGCCCCGAAGGCTTCCGCCCGATGCTCGACGGCGGCTGCTCCCTCGACACGGCCGAATTCCTGATGGAGCTCCTCGCGGTGTCGCCTGACAACGTCCTGCAGATGTCCTGGTACGAACGCGCTCAGTGCTACGCTGCCGGGCACGCCGCGATGGCCTACTGTTACACGCAGATCATGCCGATGTTCGAGAGCGACCCGAACTCGCCGGCGCACGGCCGGACCGGCTATGCACTGCACCCGTCGCGCGAGGGCGTGCCGCAGATTGCGCCGCTCGGCGGCTGGAACCTATGCGTGCCGCGCAACCTGCGGCCGGCGAGGCTCGAGGCGGCGATTGCGCGCGGTCCGCACCCTAACCTCGCCGGCGGCGACCAAGCTCTACATCGAGCACGGCAGCCTGGTGAGTTCGCGGTTCAGCGTCTGCAACGACCCCGCCGTCGCCCACAGCCGGCCGGTGATCCCCGTCGTCGACCGCATCGCGCGGTCGGGGCAGCTAAAGGCCTGGCCGCGCCCGGCGGTGCCCGAGCTCAATGAGCTCGTGCGGATCCTCGGCGAGGAGGTCCACACGATGCTCCTGCGGAACAAGAAGCCGCGCGCCGCGCTCCGCGACGCGCAGGCCCGCTGCGACAAGCTGATGCGCGAGCATGGGCGCTACTGACGCCGCCGCGGCAAATATCCACTCTGGATGGCCGAGGCTATCGCAGCGAGGTTTCGGTGCGCTATTGCTTGGGCGAGTGGCCCGGTCCGGACGAATGACGCGCGACGAACTCCTGCAGATCCTGAGCTTCGTGGACAAGACCCGGTGCATCTCCGAGGATCGCACCGCGTTGTCCACGACGGACCCGCGATGGAACATCATCTCGTTCGCGATGCGCCGGCACCTGGAGGGCAAGCTCATCACCATCACCTCCGCGGCCAGCGCCGCCGCCGTTCCCTACGGCACGGCGATGCGCCGCATCGCGGATCTGATCGACGAGGGGTTCCTGCTCAAGCGGCCGCGGTCGCGGTCGGGCAAGTCGTTCTCGCTGCACCCGACGCGCAAGCTCGTCGGCGAGTTCGAGGCGTTCGCCGTGCAGCTCAAGGCCATGGTCGGCCAGACCTTCGGCTTCACAACCGGCGAGCAGCCGATCGAGGATTTCTACTTCGGTGGCTACTACATGGCCTCGCGGATCCTGTCCTACCCGGTCGCGATGCGCGCGAGCGTCGGGATCGACAAGACGGTCCGCATCCTCAGCCCGATCGATCCGACGTTCCGGACGCTGGCCGACGTCTCGTCGAACCTGGGCGAGCTCTGCGGCACCAACGTCGAGGTCGTGAACCTGCCCCTCGACAAGCTGCACGAGGAGATCATGACGAACCACGAGAAGGCCTCCTCGAGCTACGACATCGTCGCGCTCGACCTTCCGTGGCTCGGTCAGCTCGCCGAGAGCGGGATCATCCGGCCGCTCGACGCGATCCTGGAAGAGGAGCACTACCAGGCGTCGGACTTCCACAACGCGGCCTGGAAGGGGTCGAGCTGGCGCGGGGTCCAGTACGCGGTCCCGATCCAGCCGACGCCCGAACTGCTGTTCTGCCGCAGCGATCTTCTGGCCGACGCCGGCCTCACGGTTCCAACCACCACCGACGACGTTCTCTTGGCCGCGCGCACGCTGCACCGTTCGCGCCGGGACCTGGCGGGGATCGTCATGAACTACGGCCGCGGCATTCCGGTCGCGCACACCTTCGTGCAGACGCTCGCCGATTTCGGGCAGCCAGTCATCGACCTCGAGCGCATCGGCGACGAGTTCGACGTCGAGAACATCTCGGGCGAGAACTTCCGGCCGATGATCGACAGCGCGGCGGGACGCGCCACCGCCGATTATCTCATGGAGTTGCGTGCCTACGCGCACCGGGACAGCATGGTCTGCAACTGGGACCGTCGGATCGCCCTCTTTGCCGACGGCAAGGCAGCGATGACCTATGGCTGGTCGATCCGGGCCGCTCGCTTCGAGCTCGACGAGAGCTCTCCGGCGCACGGTCGCGTGGAGTACGTCGCCCACCCGGCCGGGCCGGGCGCGCGTCGCGTCTCGCCCATCGGGGGCTTTTCGCTGGCGATCCCGCAGAGGCTCGGCGCCGGGCGCGTGCGCCGGGCCTGGAAGGTCATGGAGTACCTGACCCGCCCCGAGATGATGAAGTGGTATGTCCAGAACGGAAACCTGACGAGTCCGCGCTTTTCCACCAGCGCCGATCCGGAGGTCCAGGCGAAGTGCCGCATCATCCCGCGCATCGACGCGATGGAGCGGCGCGGCGAGCTGCAGATCTGGCCGCGCCCGCCGGTGCCGGAGTTCCACGACATCCTCGTCGTGCTTGGCGAGCATATCTTCATGATGCTGCAGGGCGAGCTTTCCGTGGCCGAGGCGCTGGCGACGTCGCAGAACGAGGTCGACGCGATCATGCGGCGGAACGGGCGCTACTGAAGCCAAAGGGCCCGCGACTGGCGCGGGCCCTTGTCGATGCTGGCCCGTGGGGCGCTACCAGGTCGGTCGCTCGAACTCCTCGACGTTCTCCGGAGTGACCTTGGGCGTCTCGATCGTCTGCAGCTCCGGCACCTCGATGCCGTTCGCGACCTTCACCGCGGTCTGGATCGCGAGGATCGCATCGTCGACAGGCGACTGCTTGTTCGACCCGGTGTGCCAGCCCTGCTTCATGGCGTCCCAGCCTTCGCCGAACTGGTTTGCGGTGACGAGCTTGACGTCGCCCGGCTCCTTGCCGGCGCCCTGCAGCGCGCTGATCACGCCGAGGCCCATGCCGTCGTCGAAGGCATAGACGCCGTCGATCTCGTCGCCGAACTGCGTCAGGTACGTCTCCATCAGGGTCTGCGCCTTCTCGCGGTTCCATTCCGCGGTCTGGCTGGCGAGGATGTTGATGTCCGGGTACTGGTCGGCGAGCTGGTCGAGAAAGCAGTTCTTGCGCAGGATCGACACCGAGTAGCCCGGCGTGCCCTCGACGACGACGATGTCGCCTTCGCCCACCGAGCGACTCCCCGAGCATCTCGGCCGCCTGCTCAGCCTGCTGGCAGTCGTCGGGGCCGGTATGCGCCTGGACGTAGCGCCGCCCGGCCTCGCCGATCGGCGAGTTCGAAGTGATGACCGGAATCCCCGACCGCGAGGCGTCGCGGATGGCCGGGATCAGCGCGTTCTGCGACGTCGGCCAGACGACGATCACGTCCATGTTCTGCGACGCCATGTCCTGGATCTGGTTGAACTGCGTTGCCGGATCACCCTGCGGGTCCATCACGGTCGCGTCGAGGCCAAGCTCCGCGGTATAAGCTCTCGGCCGTCTCGGCATACTTGGCCTGGTAGGCGTTCGAACCCGGATAGAGCACGGTGATCCCGATCCGGGTCTCCGAAAGCGGCTTCTTCAGCTCTCCGCCCAGCCACTCGGGCGCGTCCTGCGCAGATGCCGCGCCCGAGACGGCAAGCGCCGTCGCCGCGACCGCGGCGCCGATGGTCAGTCGATCTCGCATCGTTTCCTCCCTACGTGTCTGTCCGCGCCGCCATCTGACGGAGCGTTGCCACGAGGTGGGATCATCGGTGCGTCCGCGCCGCGTCACAACGGCGATGATGTCCAAATCTGATTTCTGTGCCGGCCTCCGTCCGGTCGTCCTGCAGGCCGCCTTGGCGCCGACGCGCCGCGCAGAGAAGCAAGAGCGGCAGCGATAGAGACTCCATTTTGGACTTCTCGTGGGTGGGTGGTGATCCTCCGCTTGGATACGAAGAAGGCGGGAGGATTTCCGCAATGCCGATCGATGCGACAAGCTTGCTGCGGCGACACGGTCTGCTCGTGGCGTTCGCGATATTTCTGGCCGCCGTCGCCATCAACGCCGACGGGTTCCTGACACTGGGCAACATCCTCGACGTCCTGCGGCAGGTCTCGATCACCGGGATGATCGCACTCGGCGTGACCTTCGTGGTCGTCGCCGGCCGGCTCGACCTGTCGGTCGGCTCGATGCTGACGCTGCTCACGGTCATCGTCGTCGACCAGCACAACGCCGTCGGCCCGCTTCTGGCCATCGCGATCACCCTCGCGGCGGGCCTCGCCATCGGAGCGTGGAACGGCCTTCTGGTCGGCTACCTGCGGCTCAACGCGCTGATCGTGACCCTCGCGATGCTGTCCTTGCTGCAGGGGGTGACGCTCTACTATTCGGGCGGCTCGAACGTGAACGTCGCCGGGGCGCAGACGACGTGGTTCGCCGCGTTCGGCCGCGGCAGCGTCGCGGGGCATCCCGGTGCCGGTGATCCTCTTTCTCGGCGGCGCGGCCGTGGCGAGCTTCCTTCTGCGCCGCACCACCTTCGGCCGGACGGTCTACGCCGTCGGCGGCAACGAGACCGCCGCGCAGGTTCTCCGGCATCGACGCCCGCCTGACGGTGTTCCTGACCTACGTGCTCTCGGGCCTCGCCACCGCCCTTGCCGCGATCATCATGGGCAGCCGCGTGATGGGCGCGCAGAACACCATCGGCCAGGGCTATGAGCTGACGGTGCTGGCCGGCATCATCCTCGGCGGCACCTCGCTGATGGGCGGCTCGGGCAGCATCTGGCGGACGGTGATCGGCATCGCGATGCTGGGCTTCATCCAGAACGGACTGCTGCTGCTCGGCTTTGCCTACTACGTCCAGTGGCTCGTCACCTGGGCCGTCATCATCGTCGCGGTCTGGATCGACCTCGCGGCCAAGCGCGGGAGGGTGCTGGCATGAGCCTCGAGACCGAACAACGCGCCGACGCATCCGGATGCCGAGCCTCGCGGGCTGGCTCGCTGCGCAACCACATCTGGTTCTTCCTGGCGCTGAGCGTCGTCGCTGTTCTCGTTCGCCAGCCCGTACTTCCTGACGGCGAACAACCTCGGCAACGTCCTGACCCAGGCGCGCGTTCATCGGCATCCTCGCGGTCGGCATGACGATGGTCATCCTGAACGGCGAGATCGACCTCTCGGTCGGCGCCGTCCTCGCGCTGGCCTCGGCGCTCGCGATCGGGCTGCAGCCGCAGATCGGCGTCTGGCCGGCGATTTTCGTCGCGCGTTCTCTCGGGCACCGCCCTCGGGGCCTTGAACGGCGTGATCGTGGCCTATTCCGGCATGCACTCGTTCATCGTCACCCTGGGCGGCCTGATCGGCATCCGCGGCCTCGTCTTCGTCTATACGGGCGAGAACGCGCTGATGGTCGAGGACTTCAGCTACACCGAGATCCCCGAGGTCTATCTCGGCCCGCTGTCGCTCACGGCGATGATCTTCCTCGCCCTCGCGGTCTTCTTCCAGTGGATCCTGACCAGCACCCGCCACGGGCGCGAGACCTACGCGGTGGGCGACAACATCGAGGCCGCCTACGACGCCGGCATCGACATCAAGCGGCACAAGATCATCAACTTCACCATCTGCAGCACGCTGGCGGCGGTCGCCGGGATCCTGCTTGTCGATGCGCCTCGGCACCGCCGAGCCCAATGCCGGCCGGATCTGGGAGCTCTGGACGATCATCGCCGTCGTGCTCGGCGGCACGCGGCTGAGTGGCGGCTTCGGCAGCATGTGGATGACCGCTCGGCGGCGTGCTGACGCTCGCCGTGCATCCGCAACGGGCTGCGGCTGCTCAACACGCCGAACTACGTCGAGCTGATGGTGATGGGCACGGTCCTGATCCTGGCGCTGGCGCTCGACAGGCTGCTGGCGCACCGGGGAGGACACGGCATGAGCGACACCGTCCTCTCCGTCTCGGGCATCACCAAGACGTTTCCCGGGCGTGAAGGCGCTCGATTCCGTCAGCTTCGACATCCGCGCCGGCGAGGTTCATGCCCTCGTCGGCGAGAACGGCGCCGGCAAGTCGACGCTGATGAAGACGCTGGCCGGGCTGCACCGGCCCGACGCGGGCGAGATCATCCACCGCGGCGGCCCGGTCGAGATCGCCTCGCCGCTCGACGCGCGCCGCCGCGGCATCCTGCTGATCCACCAGGAACTGTCGCTGTCGCCCGAGCTGTCGGTGGCCGAGAACATCTATCTCGGCGCCTGGCCCACGAACGCGCTCGGCGTCCTGCGCGACGCGCAAGCTGCGCCGCGACGCGCAGGCCGCGCTGGAGGCGCTCGGCTGCGACTTCGGTCCCGAGATCCGGGTCGGCACCCTGTCGATCGCCAAGCAGCAGATGGTCGAGATCGCCCGCGCGCAGGCCTTCAACGCCAACGTCGTGATCTTCGACGAGCCGACGGCCTCGCTGACGGACGCCGAGAAGGATCCAGCTCTTCGCGACGATCCGGAGCCTGCAAGACGCAGGGCGTGGGCATCGTCTACATCTCGCACAAGATGGACGAGATCTTCGAGCTCACCGACCGCATCACCGTGCTGCGCGACGGCGTCGTGCAGGGCACGGTCGAGACCGCCGAGACCGATGTCGACCGGATCACCCGGATGATGATCGGGCGCGACCTCTCGAGCTACTTCGTCCGCGCCAAGGAGCAGTTCGGCGACGAGACCCTGCGCGTCGAGGGGCTGAGCAAGGCCGGCCTTTTCCGCGATGTCGACCTGTCGGTCCGCGCCGGCGAAGTCCTGGGCCTGTACGGCCTGATCGGCGCCGGCCGGTCCGAGGTCGTCGAGACGATCTTCGGCCTGCGCACGCCGGACTGCGGGACGGCTGTTCTGGCAGGGGCGGGAAGTGCCGCTTCCCGACGCCGCGCCAGGCGATCGGCATGGGCATGGCCCTCGTCCCCGAGAGCCGCAAGGAGCAGGGCCTCGTCCTCGGCATGGGCGGCCGCGAGAACATCACGCTGCCGCATCTCGACCTCTTCTCGCGCCTGGGCGTCATGCAGCCCGTCAAGGGAGCTCGAGGCGTACGCGCGGTATCGCGAGGCGCTGGACATCCGGACGACGGGACCGGAACAGGCGGTCGCGACGCTCTCGGGCGGCAATCAGCAGAAGTTCGTGCTCGCCAAGTGGCTCTGCGCCGAGCCGAAGCTTATCATCCTCGACGAACCGACGCGCGGCATCGATGTCGGCTCCAAGTCGGCGATCCACGAGCTGATCGCGGGCCTTGCCGAACGCGGCCTCGCCGTCCTCGTGATCTCGTCGGAGATGCCCGAGGTTCTGGGCGTCAGCCACCGCGTCCTCACGATGTCCGAGCCGGCCGAGTGGTCGGCGAATTCGCCGGCGACTGCATGACAGAAGAAGCATTGATCGACGCCGTGTCGCGGTAATTGGACAGACCGCCGTACAGGCGGGCGCTCGTCGCCCAAGCAACCGGCGGCTTTGACGATGGCAGCCAGAGTGTTTGCGCCTGCAGAGAACTTTGGCTCTCCGCCCTGAATGACAGCAGCGCAAGTAGCACGCCGTTCTGGCGGGTGAATGGCCGCTTCGACGACGGCGGCCGGGGCAGAGGCGCCCGCGGCGAAGGTCCGGAAGCCCGCCCACCGCGACGGATGCGGTACCTGCGAAGATCGAAAGTGTGCACTCGCAGCGAAGGTCCGGTCGGTCGGCCTTATCGACATTCGAGTGCAGGTAGCTTTTCGCCGTCAAGGCCCTCGTGTGAGACTGACGCGATGACTGAAGACATCGAGAACCTGATCCTCCAGTGGATGCGCCGGCTGGACCGGCGCCTAGACGCTATGGACGACCAGCTGGGCGACGTCGCGCACGAGCTGCGCCTGCGGCATACCAGCCGCTAAGCGTCTCGTCCGACGGCTCCTGCAGCGTGGCGATGTCTGCGGCGAGGAAGTCCATCTTCTGCGTGAGCCGGCGGACGATGGGATCGCCCTTGTCGAGGCCCAGCGCGATCCAGGCGCTGGCGATGCGGTTCAGGTCGTCGGTGCCGATCCTGTCGGGAGCGAGGGCGCTGACGGAGGCCGGCGCCCTGGTGCGGCAGCAGCAGGAAGAAGGGCTCGAGCTCGACAATCCTGCGCCCGGCGGTCGAGAAGGTCTCGACGGCCTTCTGCGCGGAGGCGGCTTCGGTCACGCCGTCGAGCGCCGCCTGCACGTCGTTCAGGATGCCCTGCATCCGCTCGCCGACCTGCAGGCCGCCGGCGACGAGAGGGTTGCTCTCGGCCAAGGCGGCGCCTGCATTCGGCACGAGCGTGGCGAGAGACGGGTCGACGACCATGGCCGCCGCCGTCACCGCGGCGAGGAGCATGCGTCGCCGGGCCAGGCTCGTTGCTGCGGGCGGCAAGGTAGGTGTCGCCCTGCTTGTAGACCGTCACGCTGATCGGCGTGGCCGCGAAGACCGTCACCAGCTTGCCGTCGTTGATGAAGTAGGGCTCGGTCGTGCCGAGCTCGCTGGCGCTGGCGAGGTCGCCGGTGACGCTCGGCTGCAGCGAATGGCCGCAGATCCTCGGCCGCTTTTTCGGCCCAGAACCGCTCGAGCGGCGAGTTCCCGAGGACCACGAACACCTGCCGGGTCTGCGGCAGCACGTGGAGAACGGAGTCGAGGACCGAAAGGTCCAGCCGCAGCGCCAGAATGCGTCGCGCTCTGTCACGGCCCGCCGTTCTACCCCGCGCTCCTCGACGGCGGATATCAGCGTTGGCGCGCCGGGAAAAAGCTCTGCCCGGTGCGCCTGGATGAACTGTGCCGCGGGTCCTCCAACCGCGATGACGAGACCCGGTTGCCGCTCCGCGAACAACGCGAGCAGGTAATCCACGAACGGCTCCGCCCGCGTCGCCGCGTCCGGCCCGGCGAAGCGCGCGGTTTCAAGCGAAACCTCGTAGATGTCGAGCGGCCCCGGTGCGCCGCGCACGAGTTCCCGCCGCATCTCGGCCGCAAAGGTTTTGAACGGCGAGAACTGCGGTCCGAAGGAATGGACCAACAGCACCCGCTTCGCGTCTTCAGCCGAAACCGCAGGATCGCGATCAGAAGGAACGCGACGACGACGAGTTCACGCAGAGCCAAGCTTCCATCCCCGCGACAGGTGCAGGCGCATTGGACTGTGGGCCGAGAATGGCCGCAGGGTCCACGGCTTGTCCGCCAACGTTGGCGTCTTCGACAGACACTTGTCCAGCGGGTTTCGCGAGCGTGGCGATGAGCGAAGATCGAGCACAAAGTTGCGCAATGGCCAAGGACCGCTCCTCGCGCTTCGCGACTGACTTCGTCAGGGCAGTAGCGGTCGCGAGCACGTTGGCGCGAATGGCCGGTTTGGTGGTGTCGTCCAGAACCTTCGCCCCCGCGGCAAATGGCAGCTTCCCGCCCTTCGCGAGGTCTGCAACTCTTCGAGTCCTCGACCGGTGCGTCAGCACATCATGCTCCCGGCGCACCGCTCAGGCTGCGCACGACCGTCCAGAGGCACTACGAGCCCGCCGGCGCCGGCGCTCCCGTCGTTACGTCTGTCAGGGGAAGGGACCGTTTTTCGCCTCGTCCCGTCGTGAGGCATGGACCAGCCATCGGATCGCCCCGCCTCTTCGCTCAACTTTACCCGCCAAGGCGCGGGAGAACCGCTCCTGCTGCTGCACGGCCTTGGTGGCAGCGTCGCCTCGTGGGGCGGTGTCGCCGCGGACCTGGCGAAGACGAACAAGGTCATCGCGGTGGACCTGCCCGGCCATGGCGCGTCGCCCGTGCTGCCCGGCTCGGGCACCTTCGGCGGCATCGCCGATGCGATCGCCGACTTCATCCGTGCCGACCACTGAACGCGAATTGTTCGCGCGTCAATTGACACCATATTCTACAGCTAGCTACTATCGCCCAGGGTGGCACGGCGGATGGCGGCACCGTCTTCTGCACCGCCGGCGACCAGCGATGAACTGGCGATGGTCGTCCGCCTTGGCGGCCGCCGCGGGTCTAGCGGTGGCCGTCGTGGCGCGATGACGCGGGCGCAGCGATCCTGCGTCCCGACGATCCGCAGGTCTTCTCGGCCGGCCGCGATCTCTACGTGAAGCAGCGCGAGAGCTGCCATGGAGAGAACCTCGATGGGCAGCCGGACTGGCGCGGCCCCTGTCAGGACGGCAGTTTTCCGGCGCCGCCGCACGATGCGACGGACCCACAGGGCATCAGACCGGCCAGGTCCTCTTCGACCTGACCAAGTACGGGGTCGCCGCGTTCGTTGGGCCCGACCACGACAGCGCGATGCCGGCGTTCGAGGTGTTGCTGAGCGACGAGGAGATCGTCGCCGTCCTCTCCTACATCAAGTCTCGGAGCATCCGGCGGCGGCACGACAAGATGAACGCGCTGGAGCGGAACCGAGACGAGCCTAAGCGGCTGCGCAGCCGCTCCCTCGCGAGGCGTAGGGAAAGAGTCTTGACCTTCCCATCACTGGAAGCCTGATGAAGCGGCTTCCACATTCGCGAGGAGCAATTCCATGGCGACCACAGAAGCAGCGACGGAGACGCGCGTGGTCCGCGACCCGGTCTGCGGCATGACCGTCGATCCCGAGGCCGGCAAGCCGCGCCACGAGCACGAGGGCCACGTCTACCACTTCTGCTCGGCCGGATGCCGCGAGAAGTTCGTCGCTGATCCGGGCGTGTACCTCGAGGCGGTGGACCCGGTCTGCGGCATGAAGGTCGACCGCTCGGCAGCCAGGCACATGGCAAAGCACGCGGGCGAGCGGTTCTACTTCTGCTCCGCCCGCTGCCAGGAGAAGTTCGAGGCCGAGCCCGAGAGCTGGCTCAAGGGCCGCCCCACGCCCGAGCCGATGCCGCCGGACACCGTCTACACCTGTCCGATGCACCCCGACATCGAACAGATCGGCCCCGGCGACTGCCCGATCTGCGGCATGGCGCTCGAGCCCAAGGGCGTGCCGACGGGCGACGAAGGCCCGAACCCGGAACTCGTCGACTTCCGCCGCAGATTCTGGGTCGGCGCGGCGCTGACGATCCCGGTGCTGATCCTCGCGATGGGGCCGATGGTCGGGCTGCCGGTCGGGGCGTGGATCGGCGAGCGGACGGCGCGGTGGCTGGAGCTGATCCTGGCGACGCCGGTGATCCTCTGGTCCGGCTGGCCGTTCCTGGTGCGCGGGGCGAAATCGTTCCGGACGATGAACCTCAACATGTTCAGCCTGATCGGCATGGGGGTCGCCGCGGCCTACCTCTTCAGCGTCGTCGCCGTTCTCGCACCGGGGCTCTTCCCGGCGGGCTTCCGCGACCATTCCGGTCAGGTCGGCGTCTATTTCGAGGCGGGCGCGGTGATCGTCGTGCTGGTGCTGCTCGGCCAGATCCTCGAGCTCGGGGCGCGCGAGCGGACCGGCTCCGCGATCCGCGCGCTGCTCGACCTCGCCGCCAAGACCGCGCGCATCGTGCGGCCCGACGGCAGCGAGGAGGAGGTGCCGCTGGAGGACGTGCAGGTTGGCGACCGGCTGCGGGTACGGCCGGGCGACAAGGTGCCGGTCGACGGCGCGGTGGTCGAGGGCCGGTCGTCGGTCGACGAATTGATGCTGACGGGCGAGCCGGTGCCGATCGAGAAGACGCCGGGCGATAAGGTGACGGGGGCGACGATCAACGGGACCGGCAGCCTGGTGATCGAGGCACAGCGGGTCGGCAAGGACACGATGCTCGCGCAGATCGTCGAGATGGTGGCGAACGCACAGCGCTCGCGCGCGCCGATCCAGAAGCTCGCCGACAGCGTCGCGGGTTACTTCGTGCCGGCGGTGATCGCGGTGGCGGTAATCGCCTTCGTCGCCTGGGCGATCTGGGGGCCGGTGCCGGCGCTGGCGTACGCGCTGGTTTCGGCGATCGCGGTGCTGATCATCGCCTGCCCCTGCGCGCTGGGGCTCGCGACGCCGATGTCGATCATGACCGCCACCGGGCGCGGCGCGCAGGCGGGCGTTCTCATCAAGAACGCCGAGGCGCTGGAAACGTTCGCCAAGGTCGACACGCTGATCGTCGACAAGACCGGCACCCTGACGGTCGGCAAACCCGAGCTCGTCGCGGTGCTGCCGGACGCAGGCCACGACGAGGCCGAGGTGTTGCGCCTCGCCGCGAGCCTCGAGCGCGGCTCCGAGCATCCGCTGGCCGAGGCGATCGTCCGCGGCGCCGAGGCGCGGGGCTTGGCGCTGGCGCCCGCGACCGACTTCGAGGCGGTGACCGGCAAGGGAGTGAAGGGCACGGTCGACGGCAAGGCCGTCGCGCTCGGCAACGCGGCGATGCTGGTCGATCTCGGGCTCGGCGGCACCGCGTCCTCCGAGACGGCGAACGCGCGGCGGGACGAGGGCGAAACGGTGATGTTCGTCGTCGTCGAGGGCGCCGTTGCGGGCCTCGTCAGCGTCGCCGACCCGGTGAAGGAGACGACGCCCGCGGCGCTGAAGGCGCTGCACGAGCTCGGCTTCCGCATCGTCATGGCGACGGGCGACAACGAGCGCACCGCCCGCGCCGTCGCCGGCCGCCTCGGCATCGACGAGATCCGCGCCGACGTCCTGCCCGAGGACAAGGCCCGCATCATCAGGGAGATGCAGGACGAGGGCCGGATGGTCGCGATGGCCGGCGACGGCGTCAACGACGCACCCGCCCTGGCGCAGGCCAACGTCGGCATCGCGATGGGCACCGGCGCCGACGTGGCGATCGAGAGCGCAGGCTTCACGCTGGTCAGGGGCGACCTCAACGGCATCGTGCGTGCGCGGAAGCTGTCGCTCGCGACCATGCGAAACATCCGCCAGAACCTGTTCTTCGCGCTCGTCTACAACGCCGCCGGGGTGCCGGTGGCGGCGGGTTTGCTCTATCCGGTCTTCGGCTGGCTCATCTCTCCGATGTTCGCGGCCGCGGCGATGAGCCTCTCGTCGGTCTCGGTCATCGGCAACGCGCTGCGACTGAGGGGCGTGAGGCTCGACGCCTGAGGCGTGGCCGGGCTCGCGGGGCTGGGCCTCGTCCGTGCCGCTACTTCCTCCAAGCGGTCTCGCAGACGGAGTAGAGGAACGTCGCCGACGAGGTCAGCCGCTCAGCGACTGCATCATGTTGACCATGCGGCTCGGCCCGCTGGCCTCATCGGGTCCGTTCGCCGGCCCGGTCGGCGCGTCAGCCTCTGGATTCGCTGGACATCTTGAAGTGCGCCCTCCTCGGCGATCAGCGCGAAGGCGAACTGGTCGAGGGACATCTGCCTAGAAAAGGTGCAAGAAGGCGCCGTCCCATAAGCACTACCCGCGACCTCTGAGGCCCCCGATGCTCGCAGTCCTCGCCGACCGCACCTATCGCCACTTGTTCCTCGCGCAGGTCGCGGCGCTCGTCGGCACCGGGCTCGCCACGGTGGCGCTCGGGCTCCTCGCCTACGACCTCGCCGGCGAGCGGGCGGGCCTCGTCCTTGGCGCGGTCTTCACTATCAAGATGCTTGCCTATGTCGGCGTGGCGCCGGTGGCCGCGGCCTTCGCCGAGCGGCTGCCGCGGCGGACCATGCTGGTCGCGCTCGACCTGGCGCGGGCGGCGGTGGCGCTCTGCCTGCCCTTCGTCACCGAAGTCTGGCAGGTCTACGTCCTGATCTTCGTGCTGCAATCGGCCTCGGCGGGGTTCACGCCGACCTTCCAGGCGACGATCCCCGACGTCCTGCCAGAGGAGGATCGCTACACCCGCGCGCTGTCGCTGTCGCGCCTCGCCTACGACCTCGAGAGCCTGCTGAGCCCGATGCTGGCCGCGCTGGTGCTGGCCTTCGTCTCCTACGACGCGCTGTTCCTCGGCACGGTCGCGGGCTTTCTCGCGTCGGCGGCGCTCGTCGTCTCGGTGCTGCTGCCAAGCCCGAAGCCGACGGCATCCCGCGGCATCTACGACCGCACGACGCGGGGTAGCCGCATCTACCTCGCGACGCCGCGCCTGCGTGGGCTGCTGGCGCTGAACCTCGCCGCGGCTTCGGCGGGTGCGATGGTCATCGTCAATACGGTCGTCCTGGTGAGAGGCGGGCTCGGCCTCGGCGAGACACAGGTCGCGGTGGCGCTCGGCTTCTTCGGCGGCGGCTCGATGCTCGCGGCGCTTGCACTGCCGCGGCTCCTCGACCGGCTGCCGGATCGGCCGGTGATGGTAGCCGGGGCGGCCGCGATGACGCTGGCGCTCGGGGCGCTTGCGGCGCTGATCGTGGCAACAAGCCTAACCTGGGTCGCACTCGTCGCCGCATGGCTCCTGATCGGGCTCGGCTACTCCGCCGTGCTGACGCCGTCGGGACGTCTGCTCCGCCGCTCGGCGCATTCGGAGGACCGCCCGGCGGTCTTCGCCGCACAATTCGCGCTGAGCCACGCCTGCTGGCTCGTCACCTATCCGCTGTCGGGGTGGCTGATCACCGCATTCGGTCCGCTGGCGGCGCTGACCTCCCTCGCCGCCCTCGCTGCCCTCGGCATCGTGCTCGCGCTGCGGCTCTGGCCGGCGCGAGACCCGCAGGTCGTCGAGCATCGCCACGAAGACCTGCCGCTCGACCACCCGCACCTCCGCGGCGCGCGCACCCACGCCCACAACTACGTCATCGACGACCAGCACCCGCGGTGGGCGCATCTTTGACGCTTCAGTGCAGGACAACCTCGTGCCGCGCGAGGCGGAAGCCCCTCCATCTCGCCACACCGAGCCCGGCCGCGACGAGGGGCGCCGCGATCAGACCATAATCCTGCGGCACGCCGAGCAGCACCGCAGCGCTGCCGCCGACCACACCCCAAAGGGCGGGGATGACGAGCAGCCACCGCGCAGTCCGCCACGATCCGAGCAGCAGAAGGCCGATCGTGAAGATCGTCGTTGGGCACGGGGCGATGCCGAAGACCGGCACCGCAGGATAGGTATGGCCGGCGAGCCGCCCGAGGAGCGGATAGACGACGATCGCGTAGACCGCCAATCCAAGCCCCGCGACAGTGCGGAAGTCTTTCGCGGGCGCGATCCGGAAGGCGGGTGACACGAACGGGGCAACGGCCAAGAGCAGCGCCTGGAACACGAAGACGGCGCCGAAGAGCCGTGCGGCCGAGTTGATCTCGGCAAAGAAGGACCAGTGATAGCCCGCGCCGTTGACGAGCCACATCAGCGCGAGGCTCGCGCAGATGAGAATGGTTCCCGACCGGGTTCGCCAGATCAGGAGTCCGAGTGCGGCGAGCCCGAGGAGATAGCCCGCAACTGGCAGCGGCCAGACCGCAGTGTTGTAGCTGGCAAAGACCTGGAAGAACTGCTCTTCGGTGAACGGAATAGTACACCCTCCGACCAGATTGCCGCCCGAGATTCACCCGAGCCCGTGTCCGCTGTCGTTGATCCAGGTCATTCGCACGCCAGCGCCGTCCCGGCCGCCACTGGGCCCCCGGCGCCCAAGGTGGTCAGGTCCACAGTGGGCGCCGAACTTGGGTTCACGGCGATCGCGGGCCATGGGCCAACTCGAGGACGCTGGCCAGCAAGCCAGCCAGACCAGGAGCGCCCGGGGCAGGATAGCCTGGAGTGCGACGACACCTGCCAGTCGCTGGGTCTCCGAACGGTCGGCACGAATGATCGGACCCGCGCCAGGCAGTAGCGCCGCCACCCTGGACTGTCATTCCCCTGCGCTCTCGTCCGCGCCCTTGGGTGGCGCCTTGGCGCTGTAGGCGCAGCGGTCGGGCTTGATGTCGAGAAGCGGCGTTCCGTCGAGGCAGTCGAGCCCGCGCACCACCAGCACCCGGCCCTCGCTCCGCACGAGTGTTACCATTGCCGTGCCGATCGGATTCGGCCGGACCGGCGAGCGCAGGGCGAAGGTGCCATAGGTCCTGTCGTCGTGCCGAGGGTTCTGGCGAACCAGGTCGCGGCGCGAGCGATCGAGCCAGTAGAGGATCTCCAGCGTTTCGAACTTCTACGTCGAGTGCCGGAACCCAGGGCCCGAACACCTCGATCCGGCATTCCGGCCCGTCCTGCCGGCCCTGCCGTGGACACTCCTCGCGTTCGGTCCAAGGCGTGTGGATGCGACCGATAAAGCGCAGAGCGGCATCGTCGGGCGGCTTCATGGCGACGGTGACCTCACCCGGTCGGATGTCCTGAGATTTGTTCATCTGCTTCACATCGCCAGTAGATTCTGCTCTGTTTCGTAAAGTATGCACGCCAGTTCGGACTACGCCATGCCTGACGTGGTCGCTGAAGGCAGATTGCGTCAAGCCTGCTTCAGCTTCCGCCTTGCCGTCAGTTGCCGAACCCCTCTATTGTGCTGCAAAATCTACGAGCCGGCAGCCCAAAAGGAGAGAACGTGCAAGACATGGGGGAAGCCCTGCGACTTGCTCTCGCGCTCGTCGTTTCGGGCGACCCCGACCTTCTCGCGATCGTCGGCCTCTCGCTCCAAGTCAGTCTGACGGCGACCGCGGTGGCCTTGATCTTGGGTCTGCCGGTCGGGGCACTGCTGGCGATCACGCGGTTCCGCGGCCGCGATGCGGTGCTGGTGGTCGTGAACGCGCTGATGGGCCTGCCGCCGGTCGTGGTCGGCCTGCTGGTCTACCTGCACCTCTCGCGCGCGGGACCGCTCGGGTTCCTCGGTCTGCTCTACACGCCGACCGCCATGATCATCGCGCAGACCATTCTGATCACGCCGATCGTCATCGCACTGTCGCGCCAAGTGCTCGAGGACCTGCATGCCGAGTACGACGAGCAGTTTCGCTCGCTCTGCCTCAGCCGTTTCGAAGCCATGCAGGCTCTGGTCTGGGACGGGCGCTATGCGCTGCTGACCGTGGCGCTCGCGGGCTTCGGACGCGCGGTGGCCGAGGTGGGAGCGGTGATCGTCGTCGGCGGCAACATCGACAACCTGACGCGGGTGATGACCACGGCCATCGCACTTGAGACCGCGAAAGGCGATCTTGCGCTGGCGCTCGGGCTTGGGCTGATCCTGATGTTGATCGCGCTCGGCGTGAATGCGCTGGTGCAGACGCTGAGGATGACGGCTGCGCGCGCCGCCTATGCGTGAGGCGGCCCCCGATCTTCGAGGCGCGACCCCGGCGCTCCTGCCGCTCGAGGTGCGCGGGCTGGTCCTGGAGATCGCGGGGAGGCGGCTGGTCGACGAAATAGACCTGACGCTCGGACGCGACGGAATCACCATGGTGATGGGACCGAACGGGGCGGGCAAGAGCCTGCTTCTGCGGATGCTCCACGGCCTCGTTCGGCCGACCTCAGGCGAGATCCTCTGGGGCGGCCATCCGCTGACGACCGAGGTGCGAAGGCGACAGGCGCTGGTGTTCCAGAAACCTGTGCTGCTGCGCCGCTCGGTTGCCGCCAACCTCGACTTCGTGCTGCGCGGCAAGGACGTCGCCGCGCGGCGAGAGGCGCTGCTCGATCACGTCGGCCTTGGCGGCCACTCCGCTCAGCCGGCGCGTCTCCTCTCGGGGGGCGAACAGCAGCGGCTGGCACTCGCCCGCGCCCTCGCGACGGATCCGCAGGCCCTGCTGCTCGACGAGCCGACCGCCAGTCTCGATCCCGCCTCCGTCCTGAAGATCGAAGAGATCGTGCGGCAGGCCGCGGCCAAGGGCACCCGGATCGTCTTCATTACCCATGACCTCGGTCAGGCCCGGCGGCTCGCCGACGACGTGGCGTTTCTGGCGAAGGGCCGGCTCGCGGAGCACGCGCCGGCCAGCACCTTCTTTGCCGAACCTGTTTCCGAGGCAGCCCGCGCCTACCTCGCAGGCCGCCTCGTCGTCTGAACCAATCAGAAAAGAAAGGAGATCATCGGATGTACATGCGCACCTTCGCTGCCGCAGTGGCGCTCGCGGCTGCGGCGACCGGAGTCGCCGCACAGGACGAGTTGATCCTGGTCCAGTCCACCACGTCGACCGAAGCATCGGGCCTCTACCAACATCTCCTGCCGATGTTCGAGGAGGAAACGGGGATCAACGTGAACGTCGTCGCCGTCGGCACCGGCCAGGCGATCCAGAACGCGCGGAACTGCGATGGCGACGTGCTGCTCGTCCACGCCAAGGCGCAGGAGGAGCAGTTCGTCGAGGACGGGATGGGCGTCGAGCGGTTCGACCTGATGTACAACGACTTCGTCGTGGTCGGCCCAGCGTCGGACCCCGCGGGCATTGCCGGGATGACCGACGCCGAGCAGGCGTTCGCCCAGATCGCCGAGGCCGAGGCGCCGTTCGCCTCGCGCGGCGACGAGTTGGGAACGCACACCAAGGAATTGCAACTCTGGCAGAGCGCCGGGATCGATGTCGAGGAAGCCTCGGGCGGCTGGTACCGTGAGACCGGCTCCGGCATGGGCCAGACGCTTAACACCGCCGTCGGGATGGGGGCCTATACGCTCACGGATCGGGCCACCTGGATCAGTTTCGAGAACCGCGGCGACTTCGAGATCGTGGTCGAGGGTGACGAGGATTCTGTTCAACCAGTACGGCGTGATCCTGGTGAGCCCCGAGCAGTGCCCGAGCGTGAACGCCGAGGCCGGGCAGGCCTTCGTCGACTGGCTGGTCTCGAATGAGGGGCAGGAAGCGATCGCGAGCTATCAGCTTAATGGCCAGCAACTCTTCTTCCCGAATGCGGAGGCGTGATCGCAGCGAGCGGCCTTGCCGCCCCTGCCCACATCGCGGAAGCATGGCGCCATGACCACCGATGCGCAGACGAGGCCTGACTACCTGACAGTGAAGGAGCTTGCAGACCTCCTCAGGATCAAGGAGCGCAAGGTCTACGACCTCGCGGCATCGGGTCAGGTGCCGTGCATCAGGGTCACCGGCAAGCTCCTCTTCCCCGCCGCCGAGATCCGCGACTGGATCGCGCGCGGACGCTCCATGAGCGGACCCCGCGGCGCCCGCCCCGCCGTCTTCCTCGGCAGCCACGATCCGCTCCTCGACTGGGCGATCCGGCAGTCGCGGTCGGGGCTCGCCACCCTCTTCGACGGCAGCCTCGACGGCCTCGTCCGCTTCCGTGCCGGCGAGGGCGTGGCCACGGGCCTCCACGTCTACGACCCGCGCTCCGGCGACTGGAACGTCCCTGCTGTGGAGGCGGAATGCCCCGACGAGAATGTCGTCCTCGTGGCATGGGCGGCACGCCGCCGCGGGCTGGTTGTCCGCGAGGGAGACGCTGGGGCGATCAACGGCCTTGCTGACCTGCCAGGCCGGACCGTCGTGCCACGCCAGAACGAGTCCGGCGCACAGCGGCTTTTCGAGCACGAGCTGGGCGCGTCTGGAGTTGAGACCGACCAATTCGCCTGGTCGTCGGTGGCACACAGCGAGAACGACGCTGTACTTGCGGTTGCTCAAGGCATCGCAGACGCCGCGTTCGGCCTCGAGGCGCTCGCGCGCCCCTACGGCTTGCACTTCGTCCCATTGGTGCAGGAGCGCTTCGACCTTCTCGTGGACCGCCGCGCATGGTTCGAGCCGCCGATGCAGCGACTCGTGTCATTTTGCGCGACTCCCGAGTTCCGGGATCACGCTGAAACGCTCGCCGGGTATGATCTGACCGAACACAACGAGATCCGCTGGAACGCCTGATACCGGCTTGGCTTATCTCAGCTTCAGGCCCGCCACCCCACCGAGCCGCCGTCCTGCGAAGTTCCCGTCCACTCGTTTCCGCGTCACGATCGACAGAAACCCGGTGAGCCGGACTGTAGCGGAAGAGCTTGCCAACAGCGCTTGCCGATCCACCAGTCGTCCGCTCAAGTCGTGGCGAATGACGCAAACGACGCTGGGGACAGGCAGAAGCTCGGGCTACGCTTCCACAACCTCCAGCCGATCCGCGGCCCAGGACGCCGGATTGACTTCGGCCTCGGCGCCGTCATTGCGGATCCGTCGACATGCCCTCACCGGCAGGTTCTGCACTGCCAGAATAGGGTCCGTCCCGGCCGCTGCGGCTTGCGGCGGCAGCGCAGCGAATACCCCGTCGAGCGACAGCGAGACGTCGCACGGCAGGAACGCCGCAGCTCCGCCGACGCCGGTGTCATCAAGCGGATGGCCGAGCGGCGCGCCGACAGCACCTACCGCGCAGACCGCCGTCTGCAGCTCGATGGCGCGCGCGCGGGCGCAGCCGAAGACGCGGTTGTAGCCGGTGATCATGTCGGTCTTGGCCGGCACCAGCACGAGATCGAGGTCGAGCTTGCCGAGCCGCGCCCAGAGGCCGGTGAACTCGGCGTCGAGGCAGATCGCGATGACGACGCGCAGGCCCTGCCACTCGATGACGTTGATCCGGTCCCCGGCGATCGAGCGACCGGCAGCGGAATTCTCCTCGAGCGGCGTCAGGCTGAGCTTGTCCTGGTGGTGGAGCCCGCCCTCGGGCGTCATCAGCCAAGCGCGGTTCGAATGGATCGGCGGACCATCCGCCGCGGCGCCCATGCGGTGTGGCAGTGTTCCGGGCAGTAGGCTGACGCCGTGTTGAGCCGAAAGCCGGGCCATCTCGCCGATGGCCTCGTCGCCCACGTCGGCGAGCCATCCGAGTTGACGCTCTGCCGGAAGGTCGGTCGGCGCGAACGAGAGCCATTGCGCGCAGGCGAACTCGGGCAGCACCAGCATCTGCGACCCGTGAGCGGCGGCGCCGGCCAGCCGATGCTCGAGGCGCGCGAGCCACGACGCCAGGTCGGGCACGCGCACCTCGAGGT
Source organism: uncultured Alphaproteobacteria bacterium (assembly GCA_963749675.1). Lineage (GTDB taxonomy): Bacteria > Pseudomonadota > Alphaproteobacteria > Rhodobacterales > Rhodobacteraceae > Roseitranquillus. The sequence goes on along the minus strand of CAVVNT010000010.1, from coordinate 919,783 downwards.
TCGCCGCCCAGAGGTCGAGGGAGATATGTTCCAAGAAGATGTCCTTGCAGCGGTGAAGCCGTTCGAGCGGCGGGCTGACAATGCGCGATCGGCTGGTTCGTTCCGCCGTCAGGTGACGGGTGTAAACAGCCGCCTGTGATCCTCGCGGAACGAAGCGAGATCGAAGGTCCAGACGGCGCGCGGCCAGCGGTAGTCCATCCGGCCGATCCGCGGGCGCAGGACCGCGGTGTAGAGGGTGCCGAAGCCGGCGCTGAAGGCCGAAGAGTAGAGCGGCGGGCGCAGGAAGGCGCCGATGAACTTCTCCTCGGGCTCCACATGCAAGGTCAACCGCTGGAGGAGGAAGCGCTCCCGCTCCACTGTCTTGGTGAGGTGGCCGTGGCTTTCCCACTCGACGCGGCCCTGGTGGTTCGTCGCAACCGCCGCGTGGGTGACCCGCGTCGGCCGGTCGGGCGCCATCATCGCCGTCAGGTAGTGCCGGTGCCGGTCGAGGACTGTGACATTATAGCTCATGTGGCTGGGGATCCGGGCGAGCGCGCGACCTGCTTCCTCCGCCGTCTCGCAGGTTTGCAGAACGTAGCGCAGGATCAGCGGGACGCCGAAGCCGTCGCCGACTGCCTGCCGTCCGCCGAACGTCAGCGACACGGCGAGGCCCGCGTCGTTGATCCCGTCCACGAGACCCCAGAGCCCGTCCGAGGTGCCCATGACTGTGCGGCCGTGCCACCGCGTGTGCAGGATCAGCTTGTCGAAAGCGATCGGCGAGTAGTCGTAGTTCCGCACAAGGAGCGGCTCCGCCCCCGGCCAGATCGCCTGACTGCAGCCGGAGAGATAGGGCGGCGGGCGGTAGAACGACAGAAAGCGTGCAGCGTGGTCGGTGCCCCCGGCGAGCGTGCAGAGGGTCCGGTAGAGCGGGACGAGTTCGGGCATGTGCCGATCGAGGGCCTCGAGGCAGTCGATGTAGGACGGTCGCGAGTCCTCCCGCTCTTGCAGCCACCAGCGCCGATAGTCTGGCCAGTATTGCGAAAACAGCCCGGCCCATTTCGGGCCGGGCTCGGCTTCCGCGATGGCGCGCCAGATGTGCTCCACCGCAGGTAAGTCAGAGGATCTTGAAGGCCGGATCGGAGGGTGCCGGGCCCGCCTCCGCGGCCTCCAGCGGCTTTGCCGCGAACGCGGTCTTGATGCCGTGGATCCAGCGTCTGGCGCGATCGTTCAGCGTGAAGTCCGGGGTCATCGACCGCCCCCGCGTGACTAGGATGCCGAGGTCCGCGCCTTCGTAGCGGTAATCGCCGGGCTTGAGGATGCGCAGGAAGAACGCCTCGAACTCGCTCTCAACCGCGCGGCGGTGGTAGTCGAACCGGTCGAAGGTGACGCGGCCGTCGTTCGCCATCTTGTAGATCCCGGTCTCAGGCGCTTGGGTCAGGAGGTCGACGGAGTCCTCGGTGTGCTTGATGACCATCTGGCTCCACGAGTTGATCATGTCGGGATCCGCCCAGCGGTCGTTCAACTCGGCCACGTCTAGGTTGAACGGGATGTCCGAGAACTCCAGCAGGTGGAACAGGAACAGCGGCGCGTCGGCGTGGGCGAAGGCGGCGTGGTTGGTCATGGAGCTCGCGCCGGTGATCCGCGGGTTGAGCTCGCCCAGCCAGATATCGCCGGTGTTCTGGTCGATCAGGAAGTCGAGCTCGAAGTAGCCTCGGTAACCCTCCTCACGCAGCTGCTCGCCGAACCTGAAGGTCAGGTCGCGGGCCCTGTCTCGGACCTCCTGCGGGAAGGCCTCGTCGAAGATCTCGTTGCCGCACCAGCCGCCACGGTAGGGGGTCAGGTCCTTGAAGCCCACGAGCTCGGTCATCAACGGGCCGACGATGGTGCCTTCCTTCGTCGCACAGGCCTCGATCGCCGAGCCGCGGCAGTCGATCCGTTTCATGATCTTGATCTCGCCCTCGCCGACGATCTCGTGCTCGTGACGGCGGAAGTCTTCCTCGGACTTGATGAAGAACGTCGTGTGGCCGCTGTCGCCAAAGGCGGACTGAAGGACGAGATCGTGGCCGAGGCCGGCCTCCTCGCAAATCTTTTGCAGATGGGCGTAGTCGCGAACTTCGGAGAGGGCGTTCGGCACCGAGGGCACGCCCGCCTTGTTGCCGATCCGCACCGTCTCGATCTTGTCGTCGCAGCGGGTGCGCAGGTTGGCGGCCGGAAACCAGACCTCGCCGCCGAGGCCTCTTGCCAGACGCTCCGTCTCCTCGTCGAACATCAGGAACACGAACTTCGGCTTGCCGCCGCGCCGGCGGATGAAGTCGATCACCTCCTCATGCTGGAGGAGGTAGTTGTTGATATCCTCAATCGACTGGAACTCGGCGTGAGGCTTCTCAGACGGGCAGAACACGTTCGGGTGCTGCCCATCGTAGCAGTCGATGTAGCAGATGTACTTGAATCCCTTGATCCATTCATCGAGGCCCAGGAGATTGAAGTTGGTCGCCGAGACGAAATAGACAGGCTCCTCGTTCCGGTGGAAATATCGCCGGATTTCGGAGATGTTCCGTAGCGTCTTCACCTCGCTCACGTTCTTGTCCATCTCAGGTCCCTCCTGTCGGATTTCTTGGTTTGGCACCCGCACCGCCTATTCCGCGGCTTGCGACAGTGCCGGGCGCGCATGCTTGGCGAGCGCGGCGTCGGTAAACACCCGGAGGCCGATGTCCGGGCGATAGCCGTGGATCTCGCTGACGTCGAGCGCCCTCATGAAGTCCAGGATCCCGCGGCTGACGACCTGCCCCGGCACCAGGATCGGAAAACCCGGCGGATAGGGGATGATGAAGCTCGCCGAGACGATCTCACGCCCCGCCGCCAACTCGCTGTCGATGTCGCCGTGCAGCTGAAAGTAATCGCAATTGTTCTCGTCATAGGCGAGAAAGAACGCCGAGCGGATGTCCCCCTCGGGCGTGATGTCGTCGGTACGGAAGGCGTCATGGAACCGGCTGAAGTCCGGCAGAGGGGGCACCTTGACCATCAGGTTCTCGACCCGGCGGTCGAACGCCAGCCGCTCCATCTTGGAGGCGTCGTCAAGCAGCTCGTCCAGGTCCTGCGCGATCTTGACCAGCACCTCGACGAGATACGCAACCGACGAGCGGGTTGTGCCGATGTTGGTCATGAACAGCACGGTATTGCGGGACGTCTTGTTGATCTGGATTCCGTACTTGTCCATCAGGATCTTGGTCTTGAACGTGTCGCCGTCCCAGCCGCTGCCGCCGACCGCTACCGTCACGCGGCTTGCATCGATGACGAACTCGTCCTTGGCCCAGCATTCCCAGATGTCGGTCCAGCCCTGGTCGGGGTCGAAATATGTCGACACTCCGCTCTCGCGGTAGGTCTCGGGGATCATGTCGCCCGCGGTCAGCACCTTGAAGTACTTCCTGAGCAGCGGGTGCATGGAGATCGCACGCCGCATCGACATCGCCGCCTCGACCTGGCGCTGCACGAACTCGAAGCCTTCAAGCTCGACCTGGCGCCGGCCGACGTCGAGTGATGCGATGATCTGGTAGTTCGGCGAGGTTGAGGTGTGGGTCATGTAGGCTTCGTGGAAGGCCTCCTCGACCTCGCCTTTGAAGTCCTGATCGTTGACATGGATCATCGAGCCTTGGCGGAGCGCCGTGAGTGTCTTGTGGGTCGACTGGGTGGAGTAGACCCGCACGCGCGCATCGGGCGGCGGGATCAGCCGCGTGGCGAGCAGCGTCGCCTCGTCCGCGCCTTCCAGCTCCTTCTGCTGGGCCTGGTAGGCCGCCGAGTGCGCGGGGGTCCGCAGTCGTTTCCGAAGGACATTTGCCGCATTCATCCCGGTGCGCTGACGATAGGTAGGGCCGAAGCGGGCGAAGGCCCACCATGCTTCGTCCCAGAGGAAGACGAGGTCGGGCTTGATGGCCAGACACTCCTCCATCACGCGCTCGACGTTGTAGACCACGCCGTCGAACGTGCAGTTCGTCAGGAGCAGCATCCGCACGCGGTCGAGCTTGCCTGCCGCCTTGAGCGCCAGGAGGTTCTTCTTGATCTCCTCCAGCGTCACCGCCCCGTACATCGAATACTCGTCGAGCGGATAGCTCTCGAGATAGACCACATGCGCACCCGCCAGCACCATTCCGTAGTGGTGTGACTTGTGACAGTCACGGTCGACCAGGACGATGTCGCCGGGCCGGACCAGCGCCTGCACCACGATCTTGTTGCAGGTCGACGTGCCGTTCGTCGCGAAGAAGGTCTGCTTCGAGCCGAAGGCGCGGCTCGCCAGCTCCTGCGCCTGCTTGATCGGCCCCACCGGCTCGAGCAGGCTGTCGAGACCGCCAGACGTCGCCGACGTCTCCGCCAGAAAGATGTTGGGGCCGTAGAACGCGCCCATGTCCTGTATCCAGTGCGAGCGCGAGATCGACTTGCCCCGGCTGATCGGCATGGCGTGAAAGACGCCCGTCGGCTGGCGCGAGTACTGCTTCAGCGCCGTGAAGAACGGCGTGCTGTAACGCGACTGGACACCGCGCAGGATGTTCAAGTGCAGCTCGGTGAAATCTTCCTGATTGTAGAAGACCCGTTTGCACAGCCCGAGGTCCTTTCCGGCGATCTCCTCCACCGAGCGGTCGGTGATCAGGTAGGCGTCGAGCTCGGGGCGCACCTTGGCGATCAGGCGGCAGAGCTCCGGCCCGTACTCCTCGGGGCGCAGCGAGTCGACGTCCTCGTCCCCGACCCTATTGAGGTAGCGGGTCAGGATCGGCAGCTCGTTCTCGGACTTGAGCGCCAGACCGGGCCGCACGACGACTGCCTGGATGTTGTGGTTGAACAGGATCGCGATAAGTGCGTCCTCGAGGCTCGGCACGACCACCGGCTCGTAGTGGAACTCGTCCTCCGGCCGGCGCATGCCGCGGATTGACGCCTTCATCCAGCGTTCCTGGTGGTCGGTCAGTCGATCGACGATCAGGACCTCGAAATACGGCTTCGCCAGCGTGCGCGCCTCTGGCGACAGCAACGCCTCGTCCTCGCTCTCGTCGTCCTCGATGTCGTCGCGGTCGAGCGGGATGGTGCGGCGGCGATAGGCCCCCGAGGTCAGCGCCCGGGTGACTCGTCGGATTGCCGTCGCCAGCTTGTCGAACTGCCCCGCGTCGAGCTGCCGTCGTAGCTGCGTGAAAGCGCTGAAGCCGGGAAACGCCCAGTAGCGCTCGATCGGCTCCAGATCGTCCAGGATCTCGCGGACGGTCCTCGCAGCCGTCTCCGCCGCGCGACACTTTGGCTGGCGTTGGACAGCCTCCGCAGCCTCCCGCAGCGCGCCCCAGCGGTCGCCGCGCAGCTGGACGGCGCTGTAGTGCTCACTCATCGAACGCATCAGGGGCCCTTTCTTCTCAACCCGTACGGGGCCCGGCGGACAAGTCTTCGCGGCGGTGCCCGGCCTATCCGGTCAGCGTTCTGCCGGCCAGGGCCGCGATGGCATCGGCGTCCTCCGCGCGCCTCCCGTCCTCATCCGAAGGGCCGCTGTCACGTGCGCCGACGTCGAGCCCGGCCAGCGACCCCTGCGCAGTCATGGCGAGCGGGCCAAGCCCCTGCAGATACGCATCGGCGCCGCTCGTCCGATCGTAGACCGAGAAGTCCGTGGCGCGATCCCGGAAGCTCTTCAGCACCTGTCCCAGGCCCTTCATTCCGACCTCACGCTGACGCCGGACTTGATCGAGGTCAACCTCGATCGGGAACATGTCCTCCTGGCCCGCGGACTGATGCAGCACCGTTGCAGACGGATCCACGACGCAAGAGCGTCCGACGCCGCCGGCGGCCAACCCGTTCACGTCGAAGACGTAGCACTGGAATTGCGCCGCGGTCGCACGCACGATCGCAAGCTCGGCGTCGCGGTCGGTGGTGCCCGTCAGGACCGGGTGCAGCAGGACCTCGACGCCCTGCGACGTGAGCTGGCGTGTCGTCTCCGGAAACCAGATGTCGTAGCAGATGGACAGCCCGAAACGCCCCACGCCAGGTACGTCGAAGATGCAGAATTCGGTACCGGCTTCGACCTCCGTCTCATAGGGTCGGAACGGAAACATCTTGCGGTAGGTGGCGACGATCTCGCCATCAGGGCCGATCACCGTCGAGGTGTTGAAGATGCGGCCGTCCTCGGTCTTCTCGAACATAGAGCCGGGTATCAGCCAGACCTTGTGCCGTCGCGCGGCCCCGCGAAACGCGTCCACCGTCTCGTTCAGCAGGGGCTGGGCGTAACGCGGCAACGGCCCGAACGGCGCGAGCTCGCTGAAGAGCACCATCTGCGTCCATGGGAACCGGGCCATCAAGACATCGAGGCGGTGGAGCATCGGCGCCACGTTCGACTGGATCGCCGCCACGTGCATCTGAACGCCGGCGATGGCAAAGGGAGTCATGACAGGGAACCTCGTCTCTTCGACCGTGCATAGCTACCGATGCCGGCGCCCCTTGGAAAGACAGTGCGACGCCAGTCCTTCTCCTGTCGCGCAACGATACGCAACGTAAAGCAGCGTCTGGTGGCGTGCTCCTTCAGGGCGGCAAGCTTGTCCCGGCAGGAGCCGGCGCGAGGCCGAAATCCCTCACCGTCGCCGCCTGTGCCGCGAGATCAATCGACTTCTTCAACAGCATCCGGACCTACCACCGCGCTTGCGAAGGCGCTCGCTGATTGCGCTCACCGGCGGGCAGCCGTGGCTTTCAGGTCTTTTCAGGTGGGCTGATGGCAACCGTAGAAGCATGACCCGCGTCTGGCACAAGCTCTGATCATCCATCCGTCTGGCTCACCCGAAATCAAACGCCGCGATACGTGGCGTGATATGTGAAGTGATCTCGCCAAGAAAAGCGCTCTCGCAAGCTGCCTGGTTGCCGACTTTGCCAGAGCACCGGTTCTTGCAGATCAGATCGAACTCACGGCCCCATTGCAAGGTACGACCCTGCATGAGGCGGGATCGACATGTCGGCGCTGTCGAAACCCTTGTCCGCCCCCGTTTCGCCACAATGGTGCAGTGATCCGCGTTCTCCCGGCTACGGCCCGGCCGACGTCCCGGGCGGTGGAGTGATGGCCGCGTGCCTGCCGATCGTCGTGGTCCACCGTGCCCGGGGGTGCGCTGGCCGAGGTCGCCATCAAGGCGGGCCGATGATCCGGCGGGGAACTGTCCTCGCTGGGCTGGGCGGTGTCGCGCAGCCGCAAGGCCGACGGGCTGCGGACGGACGCCTTCTGGGCCGGCACCCCGTCCCCGCGCTCTACCAGATGCTGCACCGCGTTGCTAAGGCGCAAGCCGAGCAGAGCCTGCTGATCCATGGTGCGGGCGGCGCGGTTGGCACCGCGATGCTGCAGTTCGCGCGGGACGCTCGGATCACCGCCTTTGGCGCCGATGTCGCGGCCAAGCACGACCTGATCCGCGGCCTCGGCGCGACGCCGATCGAGGCGGACTCTTCCGATGCGGCCATGCGGGAGGCACCTCGACGGCGTGGACCTCGTCTTCGACCCGCTGGGTGGCGAGAGCCCGACGCGCTCGCTACATGCGCTGAAGCCGGGCGGCACGCTAATAGCCTTCGGGTTCCAGAACGAAGTTCTCGGCCGCGGCGGCTCTATCCCGCTCGACTTTGTGAAGCTGAAGCTTTGAGACTGGCTGCCGAACGGGCACGCGACCGCGTTCTATTCGATCGGAGCGATGCGACGACGGCATCCCAAGTGGTTCAAGGAGGACCTGGCCGCGCTCTTCTCGATGCTGAGGGAGGGCCGGATCGCCCCGGTCGTCGCCGAGGTCCAGCCTTCGGAGATGGGGTGGATGCCGCTCTCCCCTGACGGCATCGCAATGTGCCAAGCTTGCGGTGTTGAATCACAAGCTGAAGGAGAGGGCATCCATGGGAGAAGTTAGCACCATCGGCGTCGACCTGGCAAAGAACGTGTTCCAGGTGCACGGCGCGGCGGCGGACGGGTCCGTTCTGTTTCGGAAGAAGTTGTCGCGGCCGCAGTTCGCGCGGTTCATGGCGCAGCAGCCGCCATGCCTTGTGGCGATGGAAGCCTGCGCCAGCGCTCATCATTGGGCGCGGGAGATGGCGCGCTACGGCCATGAGGTCCGGCTGATCGCGCCGCATTACGTAAAGCCGTTCCTCAAGCGGCAGAAGAACGACGCCGCCGATGCCGAGGCGATTGTCGAGGCGGCCCTGCGGCCGACCATGCGTTTCGTCGAACCGAAGTCCGCGGACCAGCAGGCGCGGGCGGTCGCGTTCCGGACCCGCGAGCAATTCGTGAAGCGGCGCACTGAAGCCGTGAATGCGCTCAGGTCGCATCTCTACGAGTTCGGGCATGTCGCCCCCGAAGGGATCGGCTATGTGCCGCGCCTTGAACGGGTCGTCAAAGATCCTGACGCCGACATTCCTGATCTGGCACGCGACATCTGCCGGATGCTCCTTGAGCAGATCACCCACCTGACCGACCGGATCAAGGAGCTGAAAGCGCGGATCGCGGCGATGTCGAACGAAGCTGAAATGCCTCGCCAGCTGCAGACGATGCCGGGCGTCGGCCCGATCACCGCGCTCGCGGTCGAGACTTTCGCGCCGCCGATGGACCAGTTCCGCCGCGGCCGCGACTTCGCCGCGTGGCTCGGCCTGGTGCCGCGGCAGCATTCCACCGGCGGCAAGCAGAAGCTGGGGAAGACCTCGAAGATGGGGCAGCGTGACATACGGCGGTTGTTGGTCATCGGGGCGACCGCCGTGATCCGCTGGGCCTCGCGTCGAGGGGCGCCGAAGGGGTCGTGGCTGGCGCGGATGCTGGAGCGCAAACCGATCCCGGTCGTGGCGGTCGCGCTTTCCAACAAGATGGCGCGCGGCATCTGGGCGATGCTGACGCGCGGTGAAAGCTATCGTGGCCCGGTGCTGATCGGCGCCTGATCGGGCATCGAACGGCCAACCGGGCCACCGAGTTGTGAGGAAGACATGATCTGCATGGGCACATGATCGACATGATCCGGGCCGGGCAAACCAGAAACCTTCTCCGAGCCTCGAGCGCGCTGTTGGAGATGTAGCCCCGCTCCGCGCATCACCATCCCGGCCAGCGGCGCCAGTCAGCCGCACGAACAGGCCTGACAAAAGACCGCACTCGATCACAAGTCCAGAAGATCAGAAATTCCTTGCAAACCGAGCGGCATCCACAAAAGAGGGTTCAGCACGTCACGAGCGGGTCGAGACGGGCGACGTGGCGGGCTGATGCGGGTGAAGGAAGGATGAGGCGGGCCGGACCCATCGCTGCCACGCTCCTGGCTCTCGGCATCGGTGCGGCGGCCCAGTCGGGCGCGGTCCTCGTCACGGAAGCCAACATCGTAGACATCACCACGGGCACGGTCGCCGAGGGCCAGTCGATGCTCATCGAGGACGGCATGATCGCCGCCGTCGGCGCCGACCTTTAGCCGGCGGCGGCCGCGTGGTTCGACGCAGGCGGCGCCGTCGTCATTCCTGGTCACTGGGACCAGCCACGTCCAGGTCTTCTCCTCGCCGACGAGGCGGAGACGGCGCTGTCGCTCTGCCTGTTGAGCGGCGTGTCGAGCAATGGTGACGGACGACACGCCGCGCACGTCGATCGGTCGGCAAGTGCGAGATCGCCGTGCCGGCCTCGTCGGCCCTTGACCTTCCAGCCGCTGGAGCCCCCACATCTCCTGCTCTTGGGTCCCGCCACGGCTTCTGATCATGGCGCGCCCGCTGCGGTGGAGCTATCCGGCTGGAGGAAGGCAAGATGAGAAAATTGATGATGCGCGGTGTACGAACTTCCGCGCTGTCGACGCTGGTTGCTGTCGGGCTCGCGACCGCGAGCTTCGCGCAGGACGACGCGCACCAGGACGGCGCGGAGAACGTGGAGCATCAGGCGGTGGAGAGTGAGGACATGATGGAGGGTCACGACGGCGGCGCCGGCACCATGCACGGCGCCGACCACGCCGCACCCGGTGTCCCCGGCTCGCTGGCGACCGAGGCCTACCGCGCGGCAAATCTCTCGATGCACTCGGCGATGGACATCGAGTTCAGCGGCGATGCCGACGTCGATTTCGCGCGCGGCATGATCGGACATCACCAAGGTGCCATCGACATGGCGCGCATCGTGCTCGAGCATGGGGAGGACCCGGACCTGCGGCAGCTCGCCGAGGCGATAATCGAGGCGCAGGAGGCGGAAATAGCGTTCCTGCGCGAGTGGATCGCAGAGCACGCGCCGGGGTAGATCGGAGGCTGCACGGGCGAGACGCGAGCGGCGGCGCGTCTTGGCGCCGCCAGCTTGTTCCGGGAGCAGACAACTCGTCGCTCGACCGGCGGAGGGACCAGAGCTGACCGGAGCCGGGCGAGCGCGTCCGCGAGCGGTGTTCCTGCTTCGGCGGCAGCGTTGATCTGAGGCGGCGCCGGGCAGACCGACGCAAGGCCGAAGCAGCATCGGGCACTTCACCCTCGAGCCCGCGCAATCGCCGTTTGCCGGCATGAGGTGTGCGATGAAATCGCTCGCCGTCTTCGCCGCCGGGGTCGTCACGGCCGTCCTGATCGCCGTCGCCGTCTGGCTCACCGTCGCCAATACCGGCGCCTGCACGTCGCCACGTCCGGCCAGCATGCCGATGCGGTGCGATGGACGCTCGACACCACGATGCACCGTTCCGTCGAGCGCCCTCGGGCGACTTGAAGCCGCCGGAGACCCTCTCGGACGAGCTCGTCGCCGAAGGCGCCGGCCGCCATCCCGAAAGTTGGGTCTATTGCCACGGCGCGCCGGGTCGGGATCCGACGGACTGGTCGCGGGGATGCGGCCCGAGCCGCCGCACCCGATGACGGCCGCCGCTGAGTGGAGCGCTGAGGATATCTGCTGGATCGTCGAAATCGGCATCAAGATGCACGGGATGCCTGCCTTAGGCGCGCGCCATGGGCCACAGGGGATCGCGGCGCTGACCGCCGTCGTCTCGCCGCTGCCGGGGACTCTCCGGAAGAGACGTCGCCCCCGTCGCAATGTGGTCGAGACGATCTACCAGGACCCGCCGTCCGAGAGCTGCACGGTCGACGAGGCGCCCGGCCGCGCGCTGATCTCCACCCTCGACCTCACGCCGATGCCGGAGATTGAGGCAGAGCAGCTCCTTGATCCCGGTTCGCGCTGCGTCTTCAATTGCGGCCCCGAAACCGACCCTATCCCTCTTGGCCGCGGAGGACGGCGGCCAGGCCGCCATGAAGCTCAACGGCGTTTTCTTGCCGCGGCGAGGCGGACCAGTCGATCTGGGCGGCCTCGCGTTTACCGCGCCGGGCGTCACAATGACCGTCCGGCGGCTCGGCGAGGAGGCGGACTGGCGGTGGGACACCGAACTGGTCTTCGCCCTCGATCAGGGCTGACCGTCGGCTACCGCGGCTTCTGGGCGTGCGAGGCGTGATGCCTACCTGCGGACGGCTGGCCATGCCGCTGGGGCGGTCCTCGCCCCCCGTCGAGCGCTTGGAAAATGCGGACGGGATACCGGCTTCGCGGCTCAGGACTCCAGCGCCTTGCGCCGGGCCTCGTACTCATCGAGGTCGATCTCACCTCTCGCGAGCCGCTCCTTGAGGATCTCGAGCGCGTCGGGGCGCCGGCTCTTCCGGTCCCGCTGCATCAGCCAGCGGACGGCCAGCACCACGGCGGCGATCATCGCGCCCCAGAACAGGAGCATCATCAGGGTGCCGAGCAGGCCGAAGCCGCCGCCCCACATCATGTGGCCGTAGCCGTTCTCCCAGCCGGGCTGGGCGTGAACTTGGGCCGGGACGGCGCCGAGCAGCGCAATCGCGACAGGTCCGGTGATCCGGGTCATGTTCTTCTCCTTCACTGGTCTGCTCCTTATCTGGACGCCTGCGACAGCGACAGGCTCAAGGTCGCGGCGAGCCTGCCTTCGGGACGATTGGCGAGGCGTAGGTCGCCGCCATGCGCCTGCACGATTGTCCGGGCGATCTACAGGCCGAGGCCGGTGCCGCCGGTGTCGCGGCTGCGCGAGGCCTTGAGGCGCACGAACGGATCGAACGCGCGCTCCAGATCCGCGTCGGGAATTCGGGGCCCCGGTCGGTCACGACAATCTGCGCCATGTCGCCGGAACGCTCGAGCGTCACCCTCACGTCCCGCCCGTAGCGCCGCGCGTTCTCGATCGCGTTGCGCAGCGCGCTTCGGCGCCAGGGGCCGCACCCTGACGGCGACACCCATCGCGGTGTCGAGCGCAGGCGCTTCTCCGGTCTCGGCCACCTCGCTGCAAATCTCGGCGAGCAGATCGCCGAGCTTTCGGGTTTCCGGGGCTTCCGACGACGCGATACCGCGTGCGAACGACAGCGTCGCCTCGACCATCTCCCGCATCTCCTCGATCGTTGCGATCAGCCGCTCGCGCATCGCGGTCAGCGGCGAGCGCAGATCGTGACCGAGCGCGGCGAGAAGCCGCGTCCGATCGCCACGAACCGCGTCAGGCGGGCCTGCATCCCGACGGTCGGGGTCGAGCTGCCATGGTCCGAATGCCACCCGCCGGCCGGCAAGAGCGCCGGCACTCCGCTCGGCCCGTCGTAGGATCGCCTTGATCCGCGCCAGCAACTCGCGCGGGCAACACGCGGGGTCGGTCCGCCCGAGACCCCGCTGCTCAGCGGCGGGCTGGCGCCCGCGCGGCTGCAACGCGTGCTCGACCACATCGAAGCGCACTTGCAGGAAGAGCTCTGCCTCTCCGACCTCGCCCGCATCGCCGAGTTCAGTTCGTCGCACTTCGCGGCGGCGTTCCGCAAGAGCACCGGTGTGCCGCCCCAACGTTACGCGATGCACCGCCGCGTGCTCAGGGCGAAGGAGATGCTGGCAGAGCCGTCCCGCCCGATCGCGGACATCGCCTATGGACTCGGCTATTCGAGCCAGGCGAACTTGCCGACGATCTTCAGCCGGATGACGGGATCTCTCCCGGAGCGTACCGCAGCCGCATTGTCGCTCCTGCAACGCCAGTTGTGGCGGAATCGCAAAACGACCAAGGTTTCTTGTGATACCCGGTCCCGCTTGGTCCGACAGCATCGCCGTCGTTCGCGGTTTCGCCGCGTCATGCATGGGCGGAGGCCAACTGCGCACCGAAGGCGGCATCGAGGGGAGGAGCGCGCGATGAGCGAGTACGTGCTGTCGATCGACCAGAGCACAACCGGATCGACGGTGCTGATCTTCGGGCGGGACGGGGAGATCAAGGGCCGCGCTTATTCGGAGTTCACGCAGCATTGCCCACGTCACGGCTGGGTCGAGCACGATGCCAGCGAAATCTGGAACGTAACCGTCGAGCCTCGATCCGCGCAAGCGATCGGCATCACAACCAGTGAGAGACGGTGGTGCTGTGGGATCGCGCGACCGGCGAGCCGGTGCACCGCGCGATCGTCTGGCAGGACCGGCGCACGGCGGAGGACTGCAACGAATTGCGGAACCAGTGCGGAATGGCCGAGAAGATCCGCTCCAAGACCGGTCTCGTCATCGACCCCTACTTCTCGGGCACCAAGGTCCGCTGGGCGCTGCAGAACGTGCGCGGTCTGAGGCAGCGCGCCGAGGCGGGCGAGATCTGCTTCGGCACCATCGACAGCTGGCTGGTCAACAAGCTGACCGGCGGCACGGCGCACATCACCGACTATTCCAACGCCTCGCGCACCCAGATCTACAACATCTACGAGCTGAAGTGGGACGAAGAGATGCTCGATCTCTACGGCATCCCCAAGGCGATACTGTCCGAGGTCGTGCCGTCGTCGCACATCTACCGCGAGACGGACCCCGCACTCGATCCCGGTCGCGGGCATCGCCGCCCGCTGGTCCGCTCGCAGGGCGACAAGGTGACTGCCGCTCTGGCGCGCGAGCACGTGCTGATGATCTCGGACAGCAATCTGGTCAGCATCACCGGCGGCAAGTGGACCACCTACCGCAAGATGGCCGAGGACACGATCGATGCCGCGGCGCTCGGCGCAGGCCTCGACGAGCGGCCGAGCCAGGCCAAGACGCTGCGCCTGCACGGATGGTCAAGATCCCGCCCGAGACCGACGGCCTGCTGTCGCTCCACGGCTCGGACGATCCGGGCGTGCGCCGGGTGATGAAGGAGCAGCCCGGCTGGAGCGAGCCGCTGCACCCCAACCTGCCGTACTTCACCAGCGAGGTTGCCTGGGGAGCCCGCCGCGAGATGGCCCGCACCGTCGAGGACGTGCTGGCGCGGCGCACCCGGTCGCTGCTCCCGAATGCCAGGGCAAGCGTCGCCGCTGCGCCGAAGGTTGCCGCGATCCTCGCCGCCGAGCTCGGTCGCGACCAGGCATGGCAGGCATGGCAGGATGAGCAGGTTGCCGCCTATGAGGCCGTCGCCGACGGCTACATGCTGGAATGACATCGGGATAGTGAGAGGGTCTGCGCGATGATGAATCCCTTCCTCGGCGAGCTGATCGGCACCGCCATCCTACTGTTGCTTGGCAATGGCGTTGTCGCCAACGTGGTCCTTTCGGGGACCAAGGGCGAAGGATCCGGCTGGATCGTCATCACCTGGGGCTGGGGCATGGCGGTCTTCGTCGCGGTGTTCACGGTGGCGGCGTTCAGCGGCGCCCACATCAATCCGGCGGTGACCGTCGGCCTCGCGTTGGCCGGAAAGTTCGCCTGGGGAGACGTGCCAGCCTACATCATCGCGCAGTTCGCCGGCGGGGCGATCGGCACGACGCTGGTCTGGCTGGTCTACAAGGATCACTTCGCACGCACCGAGGACCCTGACCTGAAGCTCGCGGTCTTCTGCACCGGTCCCGCCGTGCGAAGCCCCTTGTCCAACCTCATCTCCGAGATCATTGGGACCTTCATCCTCGTCTTCGCTGTCCTGTTCCTCGCCGTCGCCGTGTTTGGCCTCGGCGGGCTCGATGCGCTGCCCGTGGGTCTTCTGGTGCTCGCCATCGGCCTCTCGCTCGGTGGCACCACCGGGTACGCGATCAATCCCGCTCGCGACTTGCCGCCGCGCATCATGCACGCGCTGCTGCCAATTCCGGGCAAGCGCGACAGTGACTGGAGCTACGCGTGGATCCCGGTCTTCGGGCCACTGATCGGCGCGGTGCTCGCGGCGTCGACCTACCTGCTCCTGCAGGACCCGCTGAACGTCAACTTCCGGTAGGCGCGATGCCTTGGCCGCATCTCTCTCGCCGGCGCTTCATCGGCACCGCCTGCGCCGTGGGAGCATTGGGCCCGTGTGTCGCCGGGGCGCAGTTCGCCAACGACCGCATGGGTGCCGCGCGCCGATGGGCGGAGGTCGAGTTCCGCCCCTCCACCCTCTCGCTCGACGAACGAATGGCCGAGATGGAGTTCTTCGCCCGCGCCGCCTCGCGCCTGCGGGAGCGCCAGAATCTTCGTCCTCTCCGAGACGATCCGGACGCACGAGTACGAGGCGCGAGTCCTCGCCCGCGCCTTCTCGGAGATCACCGGCATCACCGTGATCCACGACCTCGCGCACGAGGCAGAGGTGGTGAACCGCCTGCAGCAGCAGCGCCGATCGGGCCGCAACTTCTACGACGCCTACGTCAACGACGCCGACTTCATCGGCACGCACTACCGCTACGGGGGCGTCACGCCGATCTCTGACTGGATCGCGGGCGACGGCGCCGAGGTGACGCTGCCGACGCTCGATCTCGACGACTTCATCGGCCTGCCGTTCGTCACTGCGCCCGATGGCAAAGTCTACCAGCTTCCCGACCAGCAATTCGCCGCGCTCTACTGGTTCCGCCACGACTGGTTCCAGCGCGACGACCTGCGCGCGCGCTTCCGCGAGCTGCACGGCTACGAGCTCGGCGTGCCGATCAACTGGAAGGCCTACGAGGACATCGCCGCCTTCTTCACCGAGGAGGTCAGAGAGCTCGACGGCCGCCGCGTCTGGGGCCACATGGACTACGGCGCGCGGGACCCCTCGATCGGCTGGCGCTTCACCGACGCCTGGCTCTCCATCGCGGGCGCCGCCGACCCCGGCATCCCCAACGGCGGGCCGGTCGACGACTGGGGTATTCGGGTCGAGGACTGCCAGCCCGTCGGCGCGAGCATGTCGCGCGGCGGTGCCGCCGACAGCCCCGCCGCCGTCTACGCGCTTCGCAAGTATTTGGAGTGGCTCCGGAACTACGCCCCGCCAGAGGCCGCGGCCATGTCCTTCTCCGAAGCCGGACCCGCGCCGGGACGGGGCGACATCGCGCAGCAGATCTTCTGGTACACCGCCTTCACGCCGGAAGTGACCCAGCCGGGTCTGTCCGTCGTCGATCCGGAGGGAAACCCGCGCTGGCGCGTGGCTCCGACTCCCCGCGGCGCCTACTGGCGCGAGGGCATGAAACACGGCTATCAGGATTGCGGCGCCTGGACATTGCTGGAGACCACGCCGGTCGAGAGGCGCAAGGCGGCGTGGCTCTACGCGCAGTTCTGCACCTGCAGGTCGGTGTCGCTGAAGAAGACCCTCGTTGGCCTCACGCCGATCCGCGCCTCGGACATCTCCAGCGCCGCGATGAGCGAGGCCGCCTCGAGGCTCGGCGGTCTTGTCGAATTCTATCGCAGTCCCGCACGGCGGCTCTACACGCCGACCGGCACCAACATTCCGAACTATCCGCTGCTGGCGCAGGCGTGGTGGCAGACCCTTTCGGCCGCCGTCGCCGGACGCGCGAGCCCCGAGGAAGCGATGGCCCAGATCGCTGCGGATCAGGACATTCTGCTCGGCCGTCTGGCGCAGGACCCCGAGATCGTCACCTGCCCGCCGCGGCTCAACGAGCCGGAGGATCCGATGGTCTGGCTCGAACGGCCGGGCGCGCCGTGGCCGCCGCTCGACGACGAGGAGGGACGGGGCGAAACGGTGCTCTACGAGGACCTGCTCGAGGAATGGGGACAGGCCTGAGATGAACGGTCGACCGACGCTGCGCCAGTTCCTCCTGCGGCAGCCGCACGACGACGACAGCGTTCCCCATATTGCCGCTGTGTTGAAAGACATCGCGCAGGCGACGCGACGGATTCTCGTCGCTCTTGAGCCAGGGCGCGCTCGGCGGCTCGCTCGGCTCCGCCGGCGCCGAGAACGTCCAGGGCAAAAGCCAGAAGAAGCTCGACGTCGTCGCGACATGATCGAATGCCTGGCATGGAGCGCGCACTGGGAGATCGACGACTCCGTGGCCGGGCTGGGGGCCGGAGGCGCCGGGTGGTCGCTACCTTTGCCTCTTCGACCCGCTCGACGGCTCATCCAACATCGACACGAACGGCGCGGTCGGAACGATCTTCTCCATCCTACGCTGCCCGCTGAGAGTAGGGACGCGCGGCAACGAGCATTTCCTGCAGCCGGACACCGAACAGGTCGCGGCCGGGTTCGCGCTCGACGGACCGTCGACGCTCCTGATCCTGACCACCGGAGACGGGGTGAACGGCTTCACGCTCGACCGCGGCTCGGGCGAGTACCTGATCATCCACCCCGACATGCGGGTGCGGGAGGAGGCGCAGGACTTCACCATCAACATCTCGAACAAGCGCTACTGGACGGAACCGATCCAGTGGTACATCGACGAACTGGTGCAGCAGGGTGACACGCACCGCGGCCTGCACTTCGACACGCGCTGGATCGATGGTCGCCGATGTCTACCGTCTGTTGATCTCCGGCGGGATCTTCCTCTACCGTTGGGACAGCAAGGTTCCCGGCCGGCCGGGCAGGCTGCGGCTGCTCTACGAGGTGAACCCGATCAGCTTCGTGATCGAGCAGGCAGGCGTCAGCACGACTGGCACGGACCGCACGATGGAGATTGTCCCCGACAGCCTGCACCAGCGGTCTCCGGCGATCCTGGGGTCGAAGAACGAGGTTGAGCGCGTCATCGCCTATCATCTGGAAGAGGCCGCGCGTCGGGACGGCGGTTAGATCGGGCGCTTGTCGGCGACGGCAAGCGCCGCACGTGCAACAGGAGGAAGAGCCGCGATGCGACTGAAGATCATGGGCCTGATCCTGGCCGGCGGGAAGGGGACGCGCCTGTCCCCCCTCACCAGGGAGCGCGCGAAACCGGCCGTACCGTTCGGCGGCAAGTACCGGATCGTCGACTTCGTCCTCAGCAACTTCATCAACTCCGGCATCTACTCGATCTACGTGCTGATCCAGTTCCGCAGCCAGTCGCTGCTGCAACACCTTCGGGATGGCTGGCAGTTCGGCGGCATGCTGAACGAGCAGTTCATCATCCCGGTGCCGGCGCAGATGCGCACGCCGGGCGAGAGCTGGTACCGCGGCACCGCCGACGCCGTCTGGCAGAACGCCAACCTGATCGAGCAGTCGCGCCCCGATCTCGTGGTGCTGTTCGGGGCCGACCACATCTACCTTATGGACGTCCGCCAGATGATCGAGTTCCACGCCGCGAAGAAGGCCGGCATTACGATCGCCGCCATCCCGGTGGACAAGAAGTTCGCCAAGGACTTCGGCGTCCTCGAGGTCGACACGGAGGGCCGCATCAAGGCTTTCATCGAGAAGGACCCCGACGCGCCGACAATGCCGGGCGACCCGACCCGCGTGCTGGCCTCGATGGGCAATTACGTCTTCGACCGCCAGTTGCTGCTCGACATGGTTGAGCGTGACGCTTCCGAGGAGTCGAGCAGCCATGACTTCGGCAAGGACATCCTGCCGGCGCTGATCGGCAAGGTCGACATGTACGCGTATGATTTCCAGACCAATCGGGTCGCGGGCGACGTTAGCGGGCGGAGCCCCTACTGGCGCGATGTTGGCACGCTGGACGCTTACTACGACGCCAGCATGGACATGCGCTCCATCGACCCGCCGCTCAACCTCTACAACCGCGAGTGGCCGGTCCGCACCGCCGGATTCTCGGAGCCGCCGGCCAAGTTCTCCTTCGACGAGGAGGGCCGGCGAGGCCAGGCGCACGACAGCATGCTCTCGGGCGGCTGCATCATCTCGGGCGGCACCCTCAAGCGCTCCGTCGTCGGCCGCTGGGTCCACGTCCATTCCGGCGCGACTGTCGAGGACTGCGTCATTTTCGACGGCGTCGACATCGGCCGGCGTGCGCGGGTGCGGCGCGCGATCCTCGAGAAGAACGTCCGCATCCCCGAAGACGCCGCCATCGGCTTCGACCCCAAGGAGGACGCCAAGCACTATCAGGTGACCGAGAGCGGGCTCGTCATCATCGCCGGCGATCGCTCGCCCGTCCGCCTGAGCAGCCTCGACGTCTGATACCAACGGCATCATCCGTTGACCTGCGCCGAGTTGCGCGAGGTGATGGAGGCGACGCGCTCTGGGATTGCGAGAGCGCGTTCCAGGCGTCGCACGTCGACGATGGCGTCATGGCTGCCGAAGACGCGGTTCGCGAGGTGGTTCTGGCGGAGGAACTGCCAGACGTTCTCGACCGGGTTCAGCTCCGGGCTGTACGGCGGGAGCGTCAGCAGCGTGATGTTCGCCGGGACGGCGAGATCCCTGGAGCTATGCCGGCCGGCGCGGTCGAGGACGAGGACGAGGACGAGGATAGCGTGCGCGCCGGGGGAGACGTGCCGGCCGATCTCCGCGAGGTGGGCGCTCATCGCATCCGTGTTCGCGGAGGGCATGACGAGCGCGACGCCGGTCGCGCGGGCGGGACAGACGGCTCCGAAGATGTAGGCCCAGGCGTAGCGGCAGTCCTTCGGAGCCCGGGGCCGCGTGCCCCTGCGCGCCCAGAGGCGGGCGAGCGTCGCCTGCTGGCCGACACGCGCCTCGTCCTGAAACCACACCTCGAGGGGCTTGTCCTTCGCCTCGTCAGGCAGCGCCGTGCGTACCAGCTCGGCTGCAGTTTATGGAATGGCCCGCCCCTCCTGGACCGCATCGGATAGGATGCTGACGGCAAAATGGAAAAGGAGCGAGCTATGACGATCATGGTCCTCGGCATCGATTTGGGCAAGAACAGCTGCTCTCTGGCGGGATTGGATGAGAATGGCGGTGTCGTGCTGCGCCGTCGCATGCGGCCGGACACGATCGCGTCCTTTGCGTCGAAGCTTCCGGCCTGCACGATCGCGGTGGAGGCGTGCTGCGGCGCTCATCATATGGGCCGGTTGCTCGCGGCGCAGGGCCACGCGGTCCGATTGATGTCGCCGGAATATGTCGGGCCTTGCGTAGTCGGGCCTTACGTAAAGGCTCGGAAGAACGACGAGCGGGATGCGGAAGCCATCGCGGAAGCCGCGATGCGCCCGACGATGCGCTTTGTCGAGCTCAAATCCCGGGATCAGCTCGACATGCAGTCGCTTCACCGGGTGCGGTCACGCCTTGTCGGGACGCGCACGAACCTCATGAATCAGCTACGCGCCATTCTGCTCGAGCGCGGCGTGACCATCGCCCAGGCACGCCGCAAACTGGAGCGGAGCGTCGATGCGCTGATCGCCGACCCTGAGTTCATGCCGGACAGCCGCATCCGTCGTCTCATCGTCGAGCTGCGTGAGGAGTGGGCGGCACTTGACGGTCGTACTGGCGCCCTCGACCGGGAATTCGTCGAACACGCCCGGATCGACGAGGCGAGCCGCCGTCTGGCCGCGATCCCCGGGATCGGCGCCTTGAACGCCACGGCCCTCCTCGCCGCCATAGGCGATGGGGCGGCTTTCGCGCGCGGGCGTGATCTTGGCGCCTGGCTCGGCCTGGTTCCACGGCAACATACGACCGGCGGCAAGCCAAGGCTTCCGGGGATCACCAAGCGCGGCGACAGATATCTGCGCACGCTGCTGATCCACGGCGCCAGAGCGGCCTTGCCGTCTCTCGCCGGGAGCCAGACGCCTTTGGGCGATTGGCTGCGCGGCTTGCTGGCCAGGCGACATCGCAACACCGTTGTCGCGGCGCTCGCCAACAAACTCGCTCGCATCGCCTGGGCGACGTTGCGCAAGGGCGTCGCATTCGAGGCAAATCGGCCGACGGCGGCCTCAAGCAATTGGTCCTCAGCCTCCGCAAGCTGAACGACCTCACGATGTCTGCGGGAGGACTTTGAAAGATGGCCTGACGGTCTGCCGGCGTTTCGAAAGCCTGATTAGTTCAGCCTGAACAAGGGACATGCTGCTGATTTCGCAGAAGAACCTTTGGTTTCTCGTGGTTTTGGATCGCAGGGTTTCGTAGGATTCGGGCGAGAACCCTGCGATTTCGGATGCGCCGATGAAGCCCAAACCCCGCCAGCCCGAGCAGGATGATCTGCTGCGGCCGCGCCTGGTCGACCTGATCGACATGCGCCACGAGCTGGTAAAGCTCGAGACGCTGATCGAGTGGGAGTTCTTCGAGCGGGAGTGGGCAGGGTTCTTCCCGTCCGGCAAAGGGCGACCGGCGACGCCGCCGCGGCTGGTGGCGGGGCTCCTCTATCTCCAGCACGCCTTCGAGCTGTCGGACGAGGCGGTGGTCGCAAGGTGGGTCGAGAACCCGTACTACCAGCACCTCTGCGGCGAGACCTTCTTCCAGCACCGCCCGCCGATCGATCCCTCCTCGCTCACCCGCTGGCGCCAGCGGATCGGTGAAGAGGGAGTGGAATGGCTGCTGACCAAGAATGAGGAAGAAGAGGAAAGGCCCCAGTGGGGCGTTTCCCTGACGAATGAGGCCGGCCGCGCCTCGGGAACGGTCGCGGACCGGAGCCTTGAGCGGGTGTCGGTCGACACCACGGTGATGGAAAAGAACATCGCCCACCCGACCGACGCCCGGCTCTACGAGACGGCGCGGCGGAAGCTGGTGGCGCTCGCCGTCGAGGCCGGCATCGAGTTGCGTCAGAGCTATGCGCGCCTGGCGCCGCGGCTGGCGGCGAAGGCCGGAAGGTACGCCCACGCCCGCCAGTTCAGGCGGATGCGAAAGGTGCTGCGCACGCCGAAGGGCTACACCGTCCGGGTGATGCGTGATCTCCGCCGCCGGCTCGAAGACATCCCCCAAGGGCCCCTGCGCGAGCGCATCCTCGACATGCTGGTGCTGACCTCGCGGCTCCTGCACCAGCAGCCGAAGGACAGCGGCAGGATCTACAGCCTGCACGAGCCGGAGGTCGACTGCATCTCCAAGGGCAAGGCGCGGGTGCGGCTCACGAGTTCGGCACCAAGGTGAGCGTCGCCGCCACCACCCGCGAAGGCTTCATCGTCGGCATGCGGGCGCTGCCGGGAAACCCCTACGACGGCCACACCCTCGCCGAGGCGCTCGAGCAGGTCGAGGTGCTGACCGATCGCCGCCCGTCCCTCGCCGTCGTCGACCGCGGCGACCGCGGGCACGGCGTCGAGACCACCCGCGTGCTGATCAGCGGCACCCGCAGGGGCCTCACGCCGGCACTCGCCAAGCTCCTGCGCCGCCGCAGCGCCATCGAGCCGGAGATCGGCCACATGAAGACCGACGGGCGGCTGACGCGCTGCCCGCTGAAGGGAACCATCGGCGACGCGCTCTTCGCCGTCCTCTGCGCCTGCGGCCACAACATCCGCAAGATCCTCGCTCGCATCAGGGCATTTTTGGTCGTCCTGATCGCCGCCATTCTCGGCGCATTCAGACCCGACAACGCTCACGCAGCCGGCGCTGCCACTGGAAACCGGCCCACTTGCCGTATGGCTCTGGAACGCCTTGGCGGCACGGCAGGTGCCGATCGTCTGTCTCGACGCGCGCCACGCCAACGGCGTTCCAAAGATGATGCCGAACAAGACGGATCGGCACGATGCCCGCGGGCTTGCGCAGATCGTGCGTACCGGGTGGTTCAAGGCCGTGCAGGCCAAGCGCCACGACGCCTGTGTCAATCGGGCGCTGCTCACGGCTCGGGAGGCTCTGGTCGGCATGCGGGTCCGGCTGGAGAACGAGATCAGGGGTCTCTTGAAGACCTTCGGCGTGATGTTCGGCAAGCGGGTCGGCGGGTTCAGGCGTCGCGCCGAGGAGATCGTCGAACGAGAGTTGACGGTTGCACCGGACCGCGTTCCGATCTTCGAAGCGCTGATGCAGGCGCGGCGCGACATCCTGGCCCGCATTGCGGCGCTTGACAGCCGAATCCGGGCGATAGCCAGGCAGCATGCGACAGTCCGCTTGCTGATGACGGCCCCGGGCGTCGGCCCGATCACCGCCATGGCGGTCGTCGCGGCCTTCGACGATGCCGCCCGGTTCCGCCGATCCTCGAGCGCCGGGGCCTATCTCGGGCTGACGCCGAGACGCTACGAGTTTGGTGAGATCAGCCGAAACGGCCGGGTCTCAAGGCGCGGGGATCGCTTCACCCGCAAGTGCCTCCACGAGGCCGCGAACGAAAGGACAGGACCGCGCAAGGCGAAGGTCGCTCCGGCGCGGAAGCTGGCCGTCACCCTGCATGCCATGTGGCGCACCGACACCCCCTTCCGGGAGGTGGCTATGGCATAGAGCCCCCGCACCGGGACGACGCTGATCTTCGGCACGACAGAATGCGTCCAGCCGGGACGCACGGCGAAGGTGAGATCGTTCCCCGGACTGCGGCACGACCAACCGCGCACACCACTTCGATCCGCCCGACCCCGAACGCAAACATGCGGCGCCCCTTGCGGCGACCGCGGAGAGAACCCCGGAGCCCGGCCCGCAGGACGACGCAGAGGATCAGCTCTTGACCGAAGCGATTAGAGGGCACCTCGATTTTCTACCGTTCTCGTGCCCCCTCGGCGGCGCGCGTGGTCTGAAGCAGGAGGACGAGCGTCGGCTGTCGCTTTGCTGCGTCCGGATGGGCGTGGCGCTGCGGCCTTCACGCTCGGATTTTTCTGCCTCGCGGCCTGATCTTTTTTGTTCGCGTGATGCTCACGCCGGGCACGGGTTGAGACGGCGCAGCTGGCCGAGGCGGCGCATGTTGTAGGCGAGGTTCTTCATCCCGATCTTGGCCGTCGCTCGAACCAAGCCGATGGTCCGGACCAAGGTCCCGCCCATATCGTTGGCCTGCGCGCCGAAGACGTGCTCGACGCGGACCCGGATGCCGGATCTGGTCCGGTTGCTGCCCTTGGCCTGTTCGGTCAGCGGCTTGCCCCGCTTGCCCTTGCGGTGGATGTGGCTTTTCAGCCTCCGGGCGCGCAGCTTTGCCTCCATCTCCTCGGACCGATAGGCCGCATCCGCCCACACGCCGGAGCCGGTGTTACCCTGCATCAGCAGATGATCCACCGCCTGGCTGTCATGCCGCGCGGCATCGCTGACGTGATAGCGCCGCACCAGCTTGTGCCTACGATCCACGTTGACGTGATTCTTGTAGCCGTAATGGTTCTTGCCGTGCTTTTTCGTCCAGCGCGCGTCCAGGTCCTTTTGCGCGCGCTTCGCGGGCTTGTCCGCCCAGTCCTCGGGCACCTCGCCGTTCTTGATTGCCGCGTTCTCGTCCCGCGTGTTGTGGTTGCGCGGCACCGGCACGATGGACGCATCCAGGATTTGACCGCCGCGCGCGATGTAGCCCTGCTGCGCCAGATAGCCGTCGAACTGGCTGAACAGCTCCTCCACCTTGCCCGCCTGCGCCAGTGCCTCGCGATAGAGCCATACCGTCTTGGCGTCCGGCACCCGGTCTTCGAGGCCGAGGCCGAGGAATCGCATGAACGACAGCCGGTCGCGGACCTGATACTCGATCTGGTCGTCGGATAGGTTGTAGAGCGCGCTCAGCACCAGCGTCTTGAACATCAGCACCGCGTCCATCGGCTTGCGCCCCGCCCGGGACTTGCGCGCCGCAGCTGGCTTGCGCCAGACCCGCTCAAGGGTCGGGCGAAACTCCTCCCACGGCACAACGGCGTCGATCTCGACCAGCGGGTCCTTCTTCGCGTCCAGGCTCGCGTAACGGTCTGTAAGATCGAAGAACCCCATCTGCGCCATCGTCACACCCTCAGTGTCGCATCATCCCGACAGACATACCGCAGCGCCACGGTCGGGACCATTTTTCGAGGCGCCCTAGAGAATCACCAGGGACACAGCCCTCAGAACCAGAGACAGAACTTCTGTAAGAAGTTCTGCCGTCTCCACGGCGAAGTATCGATCCGCAACCTGACCCCAGAGGATATGCGGAACGTGGGCGACAGTTTCGGCGCAAGGAGGGGCGCCGCGCGAAGCATCCTGAAGTCTATGCGTGCTGAACGAAGACGTCATTATGGCAATCCTCAGCCGCGCGACCGCCGAGGAGGCGCGAGGCTACATCGTCAAGATCAACAAGGAGCGGCTCGCTGAGCGCGGATTAGACGCCTTCAGTGATGTGGTCGCGAAGCTGTGGGGTTGAGCAGATTCTTCACACATTCGGTCCGTTGGGAAAAGTGGGAAGAATTATCCCAACAAAAACTTACACTTAGGCGCGGAATGGTAGGCCCGGAGGGACTCGAACCCCCAACCAAAGCGTTATGAGCGCTCTGCTCTAACCAATTGAGCTACAGGCCCGCCGGTCATTCGGATACCAGAGCGGCCCGGCGGGTCAAGCTGTGGCCGATTGCCAGCCCGCACCCCGATTGATAGGCGAAGCGGATGGCGAGGGGCTGGCGATGCAACGGAATGGTCTGACGTACGCCGATGCAGGCGTGGACATCGCGGCGAGCGACGCCCTTGTGCGGCGGATCGCGCCGGCCGCCCGCGAAACGCAGCGCGCGGGCGTCATGGGCGGCATCGGCGGCTTTGGCGCGCTCTTCGACATCGGCGCCGCGGGGTACCGGGATCCGATCCTGGTCGCCGCGACGGACGGGGTGGGCACAAAGCTGAAGGTGGCGATCGAGGCGGGCCGCCTCGGCGGGCTGGGACAGGACCTCGTCGCGATGTGCGTCAACGACCTTGCCTGCCAAGGCGCGGATCCCCTCTTCTTCCTCGACTATCTGGCGACCGGGCGCCTCGATGTCGACCAGGCCGTCGAAGTCGTCGAGGGGATCGCGCAGGCGTGCGCCTCCGTCGACTGCGCCCTGATCGGCGGCGAGACCGCCGAGATGCCCGGCCTCTACCGTCCCGGCGACTTCGATCTCGCAGGTTTCGCCGTCGGGGCGGTCGAACGCGACGCTGTCTTGCCGGCGGGCGTGGAGCCCGGCGATGTCCTGGTGGGACTGCCGTCCTCGGGGCTGCACTCGAACGGCTTCTCGCTGGTCCGGCGACTGGTCGAGGAGGAGCGGCTGGACTGGGCAGGAAAGGCGCCCTTCGAGGAAGATCAGCTCGCTCATGCGCTGCTGGAACCAACGCGGCTCTACGTCCATGCGGTCAGAGCCGCGCGGGCAGCCGGCGGGCTGAAGGGGGCGGCGCACATCACGGGCGGCGGCATCACCGAGAACCTCCCCCGCATACTGCCCGACGGCTGCGGCGCGCGCGTCGACCTCGACGCGTGGCACAGACCCGACGTGTTCGGCTGGCTGCAGGGAGCCGGCGGGGTCGAAACCTCGGAAATGCTCAAGACGTTCAATTGCGGCGCCGGTATGGTCCTCGTCGTCGGACAGGGCGTGGTGACGGCGCTGCTCGAGGCTCTGTCTGCGGCGGGTGAGTCGCCGATGGAGCTTGGGGCGGTCGAGGCCGGAGCAGGAGTCCGATACATCGGCGAATGGTGAAGCGCGCGGCGATGCTGATCTCCGGCAGCGGCTCGAACATGGTGGCGCTGGTGCGGAGCATGGACGGGGGGCACCCGGCGCGTCCGGCCGTGGTGATATCAAGTAACCCGGCGGCGGCTGGTCTCGACCGGGCGAGAGAGCTGGGCGTGCCGACGCTTGCCGTCGATCGAACGACGCAATCCGGTCGCGCCGCGTTCGAGTCGGCGATCGAGACGCATCTCGCGGCCGCAAACGTCGATATCGTCTGCCTCGCCGGTTTCATGCATGTCCTCTCGCCCGAATTCGTCGCGCACTGGCATGGTCGGACGCTCAACATCCACCCTTCGCTGCTGCCTCTCCACCGGGGTCTCGACACCCACGCCCGGGCGCTTACGGCCGGCGACACGGAAGCCGGATGCACGGTGCATGAGGTCACGGCAGCGCTCGACGACGGGCCCGTCCTCGGGCAGGCCCGGATACCCATCCTGCCAACGGACAGCGCGGAAACTCTCGGAGCGCGCGTCCTCGGGGCGGAGCACATCCTTTACCCGGCGGTTCTTCGACGCTTCGCCGCCGGAGACCGCACACCGCTGAGGCTTCCGTGAGTCTTTTCTTCGACCCGCCCAGCGCCTAAGAGCAGCGGAATGAGCGGCGGCCGAGAGAGGGAAATGCAGACGATCACGACGACCGGGGCCCTCGCCACATTCTGCGGCCGCGCGGCCCAAGCGCCATACGTGACGGTCGACACCGAGTTTCTTCGCGAGCGCACCTACTTCGCCAAGCTCTGCCTCGTGCAACTGGCGATTCCAGGCGAGAACGAGGACTCCGCCGTTCTCGTGGATCCGCTTGCGGACGGCATCTCTCTCGAGCCGCTCTACGCGCTTCTCCGCGACCACGGCGTGATCAAGGTCTTCCATGCCGCGCGGCAGGATCTGGAGATCTTCTTCGTCGATGGTGGCGTCGTGCCCGAACCTCTGTTCGATACGCAGGTCGCGGCGATGGTCTGCGGCTTCGGCGATCAGGTCGGATACGAGACGCTGGTCAAGCGCATTGCCCGCGCGAGCCTCGACAAGACGTCTCGGTTCACCGACTGGTCGCGCCGACCCCTGACCGACGCGCAGAAGACCTACGCGCTGGCGGACGTCACGCATCTGCGCGTCATCTACGAGCATCTCTCGGCCGAACTCGACCGGACCGGAAGGCGAGGCTGGGTGGAGGAGGAACTGGCGACGCTGACGGACCCCGAGACCTACGTCGTCGAGCCGGAAGAGGCGTGGCGGCGCATCAAAACCCGGACCAACTCGGGCAAGTTTCTCGCCGCACTCAAGGAGCTTGCGGAGTTCCGCGAACGCTTTGCCCGCGACCGCAACGTGCCTCGCAGCCGCGTCTTCAAGGACGATGCGCTGGTCGAGATCGCGTCCACCAAGCCCCGCGACATCAATGAGTTGGGCCGCTCCCGCCTGCTCTTGCGAGAGGCGCGCAAGGGCGAGATTGCCGAAGGAATACTCTCGGCGCTCGACCGCGCCCGCAGCTACGCATCGGAGGATTTTCCCGAGGTCGATCGAAGCCGCGACACGCTGCAGGTGAATCCGGCACTTGCCGACCTGCTTCGCGTCTTGCTCAAGGCCAAATCCGAGAAGGCGGGCGTCGCGCAGAAGCTCATCGCGTCTGCCGCGGACCTCGACGCAATCTCGGCCGGCGAGCGGGACGTCCACGCTCTCAAGGGATGGCGCCGCAAGGTCTTCGGCGAGGATGCCCTCAAGCTCTGTAGCGGCGAGATCGCACTGACCGCCCGGAATGGTTCGATCGAGCCTGTCGTTCTGACCTAACGGCGCGAAGAGAGGGCGTTGAGCTCGCCAGAGACGCGTATCTCGCGGACAGTCTCCAGCCTGTCTTCGCTGACAAGCGTCGCGACCGTGAGCTCTCTCGAGCGGGGGGTGGAGACGAGGGTCTGGTAGGCCGGCGGCCATGCGCGGAACTGATACGCGAGGACTCCGGGGTCTGTATTCGGCACGCGGACCAGTCGCGCGTCGTACCAGCCTTGCCGTGGCGGAAGGCCGGTCGCGCGGATGATCGCGCCGGATGGATGCCTCTCAACCTCGAGCCGCGCCACCTGCGGCACCAGCGGCCGCGGGTCCAGCGCGATCGCGGCAGGCTGGACCGTCCCGGTCCGCTCCGCCCGGCCGAACCAGTTGAACGGGTTGAGATTCGAGCTGCACCCGGCAACCGCCGTGAAACCAGCCAGAGCGATGAAGTTCCGCCGCCGCAACCGATGATCCCCCGTCTCGACTGCCACGGGCGTAGCCGAAAGCGCGAGGTTTGAAAAGGCGCCCGGACTGGACAGCCTGCTTCCGAGGCCATAGCTCGAGTGCCGGAGGTGACGCGCATGGCAACCCCTGCATTCGAAGATATCGCCGACACGTTCGAGTTTCTGGACGACTGGGAAGACCGTTACCGGCATGTCATCGACATGGGCAAGGCGATGCCGCCGCTGGAGGAGTCGCTGAGGGTTCCCGCGACCAAGGTAGAGGGCTGCGCTAGCCAGGTCTGGCTGGTCCCCGAGATCGAGGGCGCGGGGAGCGATGCGCGGCTGAACTTTCGCGGCGACAGTGATGCGATGATCGTACGCGGCCTGATCGCGATCCTCGTCGCCCTTTACGGCAATTTGCCGGTGCGCGAGGTCCTCAAGGTGGATGCCCAGGCGGAGTTGGGCCGTCTCGGGCTCGACGAACACCTGTCGGCCCAGCGGTCCAACGGCCTTCGCGCGATGGTGCAGCGCGTCCGTCATATCGCCGCGTCGGCTGAGACTGCGGCCTAGAGACGGCCGAGCGCCTCCGCCAGCTCGCCAAAGCCGGTCATTCTGCGCTCATAGACCAGTCCCAGCCGGTCGGCATGATCTCGCGCCATCGTGTCGAGGCCCGGGTTGTCGGTTTGGGCGAGATACACGAGCCGCCGGTAGTTGCCGAAGTAGACATCCCGCAGGTCCGGGTGACGGTCGAGCCCGAGAGGCCGCCATACGAAAGCGTCGAACTGCCGGACCAGGAAATCGGTGAGAAAGAACGACGTCACCTCGCCACGCGCCTCGAAACGCTCCACGCCGTCGAAGAAGGCGTAGCAATGCGGCCCGCGCATCATCTCGATGCCCAAGCGCTCGCACGTCCGCTCAAGCGCCCCGCCGGTGCCGCAGTCGGCATACGCCAGGAACATTCGGGCGTATCGCCCGCGATGCCGTTCCACCACCTCCTCCACCGCCGCGGGTATCCGTTCAGGCCTGTTGTGGAGGATGGCCGGCAGGCAGGCGAGATCGAGATGGCCCCAGCCATTTACCTCCCGAAGTGCGACGATTTCGTGCGCCAGCGCGCCGCATGCCACGATCAGGACCCGGCCATGCCGCGCCGCCGTCAGCCCCTCTTCCCGCAGGACGGCGTCGGGAGGCAGCGCAGTCACCGCAGGCGCACCGCGGTTCCGTAGCACAAGACCTCCGAGGCGGCCTGCTGTATCTGCGACGTCTCCATCCGAACCGCGACCACCGCGTCGGCGCCCAGCCGTTGGGCCTCCGAGATCATGCGGTCGATGGCCTGCTCCCGCGCGCCTGCGAGGAGCGAGGCATATTCGCGCACCTCCCCCCCGACGAGGTTCCTCAGAGATGCGACGATGTCGGCGCCCAGGTGCTTGGCCCGCACCGTCGAGCCGCGCACCATGCCGAGCGCCTCCGCCGTCTCGCGGCCCGGCACCGTTTCGGTGGTCACGATCAGCATGTCATTTCCTGATGCGGTCGTAGCGTCGGTCATCCCCGCTCCGCATGCGGTCCCAGATGACCCGGACCACGACGTAAGCGACGAGGGCTGCGGGTATCGCCGAGAGAAGGCCAACCAACGGGGCGTTGACGGCCACTGCCAGCAATGCGCCGAGCCAGACCGTCATGGCGGCTGCCACAACGACGAGGACGACGATCAGTACGAAACGCGCGAGCGGCATGAGCACCTCCTGACAGTTAAGAGGATATGCTCTCGCCGCCCGGAATTCACCCCGGCCTCAGTGCGCCATCAGCATCGGCGTCAGCGACTCGCCCAGCATCCGACGCGTGGTGCCGCCGAAGACGGTCTGCTGGAACCTGGAATGACCGTAGGCGCCCATGACGATGAGGCCCGCGGACGTGTCCGTCGCATAGCGCAGCAGCGCATCGGAGACGCGCGGCAGCGTCAGCGGCAGCATGACCACTTCCGTCTTCACGCCATGCCGCGACAGCATGAGCGAGACGTCGTGCCCGGGATCCGGGCTGTCCTGGGAATGCCTCGGCGGATCGACGACAACGATGTCGACCTGCCCCGAACGCTGCAGGAGCGGCATGGCCCCCCGGACCGCTGCCAGCGCTTCCGGACCGTCGTCCCACGCCACGACGATCCGCTCTGGCCACGGCGCAGCCTTCTCCCCCCGCGGAACGACCAGAACGGGCAGGCGCGCGGCGAAGAGTGCGCCCTCTATGATCATCTCGTGCAACCGTGGCCGATCGTCGATCGGCGACTGGCCAAGTATCGCAATGTCGGCCAGACGTCCGCGGTCGGCAAGAACGTCGGCCACGCCGCTCAACCCTGCCACGACCGCGCGTGCAGTCGACTCCACTCCGGATGCTTCGAGCGCCGCGCCCACTTCCTTGCGGACGGCCAGCGCCTCCTCCCTCGCCTTGTCCTGGCTCTGCTGCAGGACCTCGAGGCTCGCCGAACCGTAATGATAGGCTGGGTATGCGCGGTCGATGCCGTAGCACAGCGCCTCCACGTGCGCGCCATGCGCCTCGGCGAACTCGGTGACGGGCGTCAGCATCCCATCCGCCACGTCGCCCATAGTCACCGCGGTCAGGACCGTCTTGTAAGCCACGTCTTGTTCCCTTTCAGTGCCGCTTGAAGCTCAGGGAAGCGTAGGAGCACCATAGGAACGCGCCTTGATCGCGGTCAATCGCCCTTGTGGCGCCTAGAACAACTCGACGTCGTTGCCCACGGGCGTGGGGGTTGGCCTGATCACCTCCAGCGCCTTGTCCGCCAGCCTTTGTCGAACCCGTCCTGAATGCGGCCAGAACCGTATCATCCGGGCCTGGTTGCCACCGAGGCTGCTGCCGTCGACCGGTATTCGCTCGCGCTCGACATAGTCTAGGATGAACTCGATGTTGCGCTGTCCGATGTCGGAGAGGCCGGCGATCATGTTGGCGCCCCCGAAAATTTTCGCGCGGAGACGGCTGCGGGAGGCGCCTTTGCGCAGTAGCGCGTTGATCAGACGCTCCATCGCCGAGGCGCCATGTCCCTCGATCGCGATCCCGTCTTCGGTGCGGTCGGGCAGAATGATGTGGTTCATGCCGCCGACATGGATATCCGGATCCCAGAGACATGCAGAGACGCAAGAGCCGAGAATAGTGCCGATGACCATGTCGGGATCGCAGCCGATGGCGTGCTCCCCCTGGCCGACATGCACCGTGACTTTTACATGCGGCTCCGCGACTTTCATGCTGGCGTCTTCGACCTGTTGCAAGCGTTCAGCAGCACTTGCGACACATCGTCGAGGTCGGCGACCTCGACCGCGGCACCGATTTCGCGCGCCACTCTCGGCATGCCGTCGACGACCGCTGTCCGTCCGCTCTGCGCGACCGTGAGAGCTCCGGCCCTTCGCAGGCGCAGCATCCCCTCGGCGCCATCGCGCCCCATGCCTGTGAGGATCGTGGCGACGATGTTGTGACCGCACGGCACCGCGCTGTCGAACAGCATGTCGACGCTCGGCGTGTGAAGATGCGTGCCGTCCTCGTCCACCAGCCGCGTCGTCTTGCCGCCCGGCGCCACAGTCAGATGCTGCCGTCCGCCGGGGGCAATCAGGATAAGGCCCTCCCTCGGGGCGACTCCGGCCGCGGCCACCTGCACCGCAGGTCGAAGTGTGTCGTTGAGACGCTGGGCAAAACTCAGCAGAAAGGCGGGAGGCATGTGCTGAGCGACGAGGGTGGGCGGGCAATTCACGGGAAAGCGCGAAAACACGCGCTCCAGCGCGTCGACGCCGCCCGTCGAGCTGCCGATCAGCAGGACTTTCCCGTTCGACCGGAATCCCTCGAACGCGGGCGGCACGGTTTCGGCATCCCGCCTAGCCTGCACGCGCGCGCGCGCCGCGGCCCGCACCACCGAGCACAGACGGGAACCGCCAGAGACATCGCGCCGGATCTCCTCGCGATCCACACAGTCCACCGCACCGAGCGAGAGTGCCCGGATGGCCGCGCGGCTGCCCTTGCGCGTCAGCGACGAGACCATGACGACCGGCATTGGACGCAGCCTCATCAGGTGA
The DNA here is from genome assembly GCA_963749675.1 of uncultured Alphaproteobacteria bacterium. Taxonomy (GTDB): domain Bacteria; phylum Pseudomonadota; class Alphaproteobacteria; order Rhodobacterales; family Rhodobacteraceae; genus Roseitranquillus. The sequence goes on along the minus strand of CAVVNT010000010.1, from coordinate 887,073 downwards.
CCCAGAAACTCCAGCCCGTCCATCCGAGGCATCTCGACATCAAGTGTCAGGACATCGGGATCGAGTTCCTTGATCGCGGCGCGCGCCTCGTACGGGTCCGCCGCCTCGCCGACGACCTCGATCGCCTCGTCGCGCGACAGCAGGGTCCGCACCACGCTGCGGATGGTCCTGCTGTCGTCGACGATAAGTACGCGGATCTTTCCGGCCACCGCACCTTCACCGCTCAAAATTCGGCCCACCCGTCGTCACTGGCGGCGTCGTGCGAGGGGCCTGCATTCACGGCCTTCGGCATGGCGGCGGCCGGCTCCTTGGCGAGCTTTTGGGACCCTGCGCCCCTGGCCTCCGGAGCGCGCCACTGCGGCTGACCGGCGCTCGCCTTCTGGGGCTCCGGGCGACGGAACGGGATCGGCGCGCTTGGACCGGCATCGGTGCGGAAGCGCTCCACGGTGGCCGAGAGGTCATTGGCCGCCCGATCCAGCGCATGACTCGCAGCGTTGGTCTCCTCGAACATCGCTGCGTTCTGCTGGGTGACCTGGTCGAGCTGCATCATGGCCTGATTGATCTCGCCGAGGCCCTGAGACTGCTCGGCAGACGAGCCCGCAATCTCTCCGACATAGGTCGCGATATCCGCGACCGAGCGGACGATGCGTTCCAGCGCCTTACCTGCCTCGCCGACAAGTCCCACGCCTCGCTTCACCTGTGTGCCAGAGGAGGATATCAGGCCATTGATCTCGCGCGCCGCATCAGAGGAGCGCTGCGCCAGTGCGCGCACTTCCGATGCGACGACGGCAAAGCCTCGGCCAGCGTCGCCCGCACGCGCAGCCTCGACCCCGGCGTTGAGGGCAAGAAGGTTGGTCTGGAAGGCGATGTCGTCGATCACGCCGATGATCTTGGAGATCTGCTCTGACGATGCCTCGATCTCGCCCATCGCCGCGACGGCTTCGCGGACGACGCTGCCCGAATCCTCGGCGCTCGACCGCGCTTCGTCGACGACACGTGCAGCCTGGGACGCGCGCTCCGCGGAAGACTTCACCGATGCGGTGAGCTCATCGAGCGATGCTGCGGTCTGTTCCAGCGTCGCGGCCTGGTTCTCCGTCCGCGAGGAAAGGTCGTTCGCCGCCTGAGTGATGCTCTGGACCTCACCCGATATCGCGCCGGAGTTCTCGACGACGGCACGCATCGCCGTCAGAAGCTTGCCGACAGCCCGGTTGAAGTCCTGGCGGAGCCCTTCGTAGTCCGGGGCGAACTGGGTGTCGATCGAGACCGTCATGTCGCCCTCTGACAACTGCTCCAGCGCGCGTCCCAGGGCCTCGACCACCTTTGCCTGTGCTTCGGCGGCGGCACGGCGCTCACTCTCGGCGGAGACGACGGCCGCCTGGGCCTGTGTGATGTCGCTGGCGATCAGCACGTGGCGCGCAATGCGGCCCCTGCCGTCCAGGATGGGGGTCATGCTGCCCTCCACCACCGCCTGCTTGCCGTCCAGCGTCAGGTTGAACCTGCCGGCGTGGTTCCGGCCAGCGGCCAGCGCCTCGTCGAACTCGGCGGCGTTGCCCACGGCGGCTATTACCTCATCGGTGCGGCGCCCCTCCGCCGCGGCTTTGGTAGTCTGCAGCGCGGTGCAGAAGTTGTCGTTGACTGCAATGATCTCGCCACTCTCGTCGGTATCGATCCAGATCTGGTTGGCATTGATCGCGCCGAGGATCGCGGAGTTGCGACGCTGGCGGGTGACGTCCTTCCACTCGAGGACGGCGCCGCGGAAGGTGCCGTCCGGCCCTCGCACGGCGGCGAGATTCAGTTCGAGATAGACATCGCCAATCATGAAACTCGCCGTCATCGGCATCCGGGAGGGATCGGCCATCGCGCGCTGGTGCGCCGGGTTGCGATGGAAGATGTCCATGGACTTGCCTACGAGATCGCAAGCATCGAAAGACCCGAAGTGGCTGCGGAACGCCTCCGAGTTGCTTTCAAACAGATCCGTCATCGCCCGATTGAGGAAGGTGATCCTGAAGTCTGCATCGACCAGCATCATCGCCGAGGAGGTATTCTCCAATGCCGCCTGCTTCGCGGTCGCTTCCTTCGACAGCTCCTCAGCCGCCTTCAGTGATTGCCTGAAATTCTCGAGCGTCGTGGCGATCGAGCCGATCTCGTCGCGGCGACCGGCCTGCGGCACCTCGATGCCAAGATCGCCCGACGCAACGTTGCGCATCGCGGAGTCCACCGCCAGCAGGGGCTTGGTGATCGTGCGCCGCATGATCCAGCCCGTCGCCAGCAGGGCCGCCATGAACAGCCCGAGCGTCACCATCGCCGTCCGCATCTGGTCGTCGCGGATGTCGGCAAGCAGCAGGTCGGGCGTCCATGTCGTGGCAAGTCCGCCCACAGCCGCGTTTTCCTTGCCGAAGCGCACCGGCGCACCGATGCCGAAGCCACCCTCGCTGCGCACGATGGCACCCGTCGCCGCGGCCTCGGCGGCCAGCCGCTCCAGCTCGACGCGGATCTCGTCGCCACCCACGAAGGTAATTACCTCACCGGACGCATTTGCGGCCATCGCGCCCAGCATGGCGCCCTCGGAGCTCTCCACCATCGCCGCGATTGATTCGGCGATCGTCTCTCCCTTGCCGAACATGACGCCGCCGCCGCTCTGCGACGCGAGAAGGTACGTCACCTCTTTCGCCTCACTCTGAACGCTCTGGCGTGCCGTATGCTCGGCGGCCAGGAAAGACATCACCCCGAGGGTGAGCGCCACCAGGCCGGTCGAGACGGCGAAAAGAACCACGCTGCGGACAAAGACCGAGCGCGATGTGAAATTGAGTTTCCCAAGCAGTTTGGGCAGGGACATAAGGCACTCCATCGCAATACGAGCGGCAGGCTCGGTGCTGGCCGTCCTCGACGACCAGATGGCGCCGCCCGTTCCGAGCGACCACTGAAGACGATCAGAACAGCGCTTCGGGATTGACGCCGACGGTCAGCGCGCCGAGCGGCACCTGAGTCTCTGGGTCCACGAGCGTGATCGAGACCTGCGCCTGGTAGCTCTGCGTCGAACTCGTCGAGTTCGATGTCGCCGATGTGGACGGCTTCGGCACCGACGTCGAAGGTCTCCTGGAACTTGGCTTCGTCGCCCTGCCAGAAGTCTGACGTGACGTCGCTGGCCGCAACATTGAGACCGCGCGCGTCCATGATGAAGGCTTCGGTCATCGCACCCTCGGAATTGGCGACCCGCTCACGAAGAAAGTCAGAGGCGGGATTGCCGAGAATTGGCGTTATCGTCGGCGTCTCGGCCGAACCGATCTCGGCACGCCACGTGGTGTCGAGCGCCTCGATTTCGTCCTGGCTCAGCTCTTCGGTCTCGGCGTTGCGAGCCCTCAGCGCTTCGATCAGGACCGGATCAGCGGCCCAGCCGGCGATCTCGGTCGCGAGATACTCGCGCATCGTGATCTCGAAGTCGTTCGCGGCAGCTGGAACTGCGAGGGCGGCGAGGGCGGCGCCGAAAATGGCGTGCTTCATCTGGTCTCTCCTTCTCGATGTCGCATCGGCGACAATGCGCGCGGCACTTGCCGCGGCGGAGAGATAGACTCAAAGCTCTTGAACCACCCTTAACAGTAACCGCGACGCCGATCCCCTCCTGCCGCTGCTGATCTGACCGGGTCATTCTCTACGCGCATGAGCGTCGGAGGTGTTGGCTTGGAAAGGGACGTCAAGGTGGGCGTCCATTTGGACGGCTCGACGGTGGGTGGAGTTTCGCGGCTGGAGGTGATCGAGGGGCCGACCGGGCGACGGTGGCGCACGAAGGCGGAGCGGGCGCGAATCACGGCGGAGAGCCTGGTGCCCGGAGCTTCGGTGGCGGATGTCGCGCGGCGGCACGGAACGGCGCGCTGGCAGGTTCACGACTGGCGGAAGAAGCTGCGGACGGGGCAGTTGGTGGTGCCCGAGAGCGTGGCGGAGCTGCCGATGTTTGCGGAACTGGTGGTCGAGGGCGCCGCCGCGGATGCGCCGGCAGCGACGGATGCCACATCCGGGGTGGAGATCGTCGTCGGTGATGTCGTGATCCGCGTCGGGGCCGGCGCCGGCGAGGGGCTGTTGATGCGGACGATCCGGGCAGTGCGAGGGGCGGCATCGTGATGCTCGGCCAGGGTGGGCCGGTGAAGGTCTTCGTGGCGACGCGCCCGGTGGACTTCCGCAAGGGGATCGACGGTCTGGCGCTGGCGGTGCAGGAGATGTTCGGGCTCGATCCGTTCAGCGGGGCGGCCTTCGTGTTCCGCTCGAAACGGACCGCATCAAGCTGCTGGTCTGGGACCAGACCGGGATGGTGCTCGTTCACAAGCGCCTGGAAGGCGGCAAGTTCGTCTGGCCGCAGGTGCGGGACGGGGTGATGCGGATGTCGTCGGCGCAGCTGGCGGCGCTGTTCGAGGGGTTGGACTGGCGGCTGGTGCGCCCCGAGCGGGCGCGGCGTCCGCTGGCGGCAGGGTGAGCGCGCGGACCTGCGGGAAGCCCCTGTTCTTGCTGGCCAGAGCCTGAAGCGCGTGATTGACTCCGGCGCATGGACGCCGACGCCCTCAGCCGCGCGAACACCCACCTGGCCGAGGTGCAGGAGGCCAACCGCCGGCTGGAAGACATGCCTCACGCTCCTCGCAGCGCGAGCGGTTCGGCAAACGCTCCGGGAAGCTGTCCCCCGACCAGTTCAACTTGGCCTTGGAGGATGCCGAACTGGCCCAGGGCATGCTCGAAGCCGCGCAGGAGAAGGCCGAGGCCGCGCTGCAACGGGCGCGCGGGGAGACGCCTCGCAAGCCGGCGCGCAACCGTGGGCATCTGCCTGCGCATCTGCCCCGGATCGAGCGTGTGATCGAGCCCGCAGCACGCTCTGCCCCTGCGGCTGCGGCGAGACGGCAAGGATCGGCGAGGACCTCTCCGAGAGGCTCGACGTGATCCCGGCACAGTTCCAGGCGCTGGTGACGCGGCGCCCCAGATACGCCTGCCGCCGGTGCTCGCAGGCCGTGGCGCAGGCGCACGCCCCCGAGCATGTCGTGCCGGGCGGGCTGCCGACCGAGCGGCTGATCGCCGTTCGCCATCGGGCTCGAACCGATGGCGCCGCGATGGCTCACCATCGTGTCGAAGTTCGGCGACTTCCTTCCGTTCTGCCGACAGGCCGGGATCTTCGAGCGCGCGCTGCTGAGCTGCCGGAAGCGCTCGAAGATCAGCCGGATCGTCTGCTGGAGACGCAGGTCGGGATCGAAGCCGAGGCCATGGTCCCGGCGCCAGAGGTAGCCGACGGGCACGCTGATGCGGAGCTCGCCCCGCTCTGCCTTCGCGCGCGCGGCATCGAGCATCCGCGCGCGCAGGATGCCGAGCTCGAACTCGCTGATGCTGCCCTTCATGCCGAGGAGGAGCCGGTCGTTCGGCCGACAAGGATCGTTCACGCCGTCGAGGTCGATCACCCGGGCTTCGACGAGACCGCAGAGTTCCAGCAGGTGATGCCAATCGCGGCCGTTGCGGGCGAGACGGGACGCGTCGAAGCACAGCACCGCGCCGATCTCGCCGGCACAGAGCGCCGCCACCAGGCGATCGAAGCCGGGACGCGCCACCATGCCGCTCGCGGAACGGCCAAGATCATCGTCGATGACCTCGATGGCGCGGACCCCCTGGCGCCGGGCGACCTCGACCAGCTCATACTGGCGGCGCCGGCTCTCAAGGTTGGTCTCGACCTGCGTCCGGCAGGATTGCCGGACGTAGACCACGGCCTTCCTCTCGAGGACCGTCGCGGGAAGCATCTCAGACGTCGTCATCGCTGCCTCCCGGCGCCGCGGCCTCGGCCAGCAGGCTCGCCAAGGCCGTCACCCTGGCCCGTCGCTCCGTGGTGGACATGCCGCGGAGCCTCGTGGAGTTCGAACGTCATCATCAGCTGGCGCGGCGGCGCCGGCGCCTTGGGACCGGTCATCCTGCTCCTCCTTGGCGACGATCGCATCGCCAGGAGAGCTTCGCCGGAATCCGCGCCGGCTCAGCAGGTCATGAAGATCGCCGAGGGCCGCAATCGAGACCTGCGGCGGGCCAAGTTGCCGCATGCCGGCGCACGCGACCGGATCGAGCATCCAGGCTGGTAGGACGAGAACGTCTCCCGGGCCCACAACGAGATGAACGAAGCGGCCAGTCTCGCGCGACTGGCTCGATTCCACCCGAAGAGTTCGGCCGTGGAGAGGATGCCAGCGATAGTGGACGACAGCTTCCTGCCCGACATGGGCAGAATGACCAGGTGATCGCCCTGACCCGCAAGAACGCGCTCTTCGCCGGCAACGAGGTCGGCGCCGAGAACTGGGCCATGCCCGCCTCGCTCGTCGCTACCTGCAAGATGAGCGAACGTGAACCCCCGTCGACTACCTCGCCGACACCCTCCGGGCCATCCTCGACGGACACCCCAAATCCCGCATCGAGGACCTCACGCCATGGCGCTACGCCCAGCCGTCAAGCCTCGCCGCATAGGGCACCGCCGTCGCGCTTACCCTAACAGGCTGCTGAAGAAGGTCTTCGGGAAGGCATTTTCGTCGGCGTGACTGGTGCCAGCCACGTCGACATTCACTCAGCTCGACGAGAGAATCTCGAAAAATCGGCCCTCTGGGTCATCTGCGCGAGGGTTCTCTAGTTTTTCAGCACCCTGCTCTCATGATCGCTGTCAAGGCTTTGTTTCACAGCGTTTCACACCGGCGCTACCGGGCGACAGGAGGTGTAGATGCGCAGGGTGGGAGATGGAACTGAGACGACGGTTGAGCAAGCTCTCATGCGCGGGTTGGCTACCGCATGACCGTGGTTTTGTCCTGGGGCTGCCTCGTTCTAAGGGCGAGCGTCGATCCGATCGGCTCATAACAGGGCACGAGGGTTCCCCACCGCGTTCCGCCCCCGACCCTGCGCATCGGCGTGGTCGAGGGGATTCTGCTCTCAGGCGTTCACGCGCGGGCCGGCGTCACGGTGCGGGCGATGGCCCAGATGAAGCCTGTCATCTCGCGGGCGATCGCCGTCGTCACCACCACCTTCGGCTTTCCCGCCGCGACCATATGCCGATGGCGGCGGCACATTCGCAGCTGACCCTTCCAGGCGATGTCGCGGACGGATTGGGGCAGCGTCTCGACCCGGTCGTGCAGCTTCCGGCTGACGCGGGCCTGCATCCGGTAGCTCCACGCTCCCTCAACCAGCGCACGCCGCGCCAGGGAACTGCCGGCCTTGGTGATCCCGCCGCGGCGGAAGGTGGCGCCGCTGGATCGCTCGGAGGGGGTCAGTCCGAGACAGGCCATCAGCTGGCGCGGATTTGCGAACCGGCCGAAATCGCCGACCTCCGCCACCACCGTCACCGCCACGATGAAGGCCACGCCGCGCATCGCCTGGACCGCCTCCACCACCGGCCCCAGGCTCCAGCCGGGGACCAGGTCGGCGATCTGCATGGTCAGCCGTTCGACCCGCGCCTCGGCATCGGTGCCGGCATGCACGTAGTCCTGGAAGACGATCTGCCGGGCGGGTGGTCGAACCGGACCGTCGTCAGCCAGCGGCGACAGGCGACGGTCCAGCCCTTCTTCCGGGGTAGATCCGGCCATGGCGAAGCAGGAAGTCCTGGGAGGTGCTGCCGCGCCTTGCCGACGACCCGGACTGCCGTCGCGCGCGCCCGCACCAGATCGCGCATCGCCTCGTGGCCCTCGTCCGGCACCCAGACCGCGGTCAGTTCGCCCGCCCGGTGGAGCTTGGCCAGCATCGCCGCGTCCGGCGGTCTGTCTTCACCCGATCTCCGCTCTTCACCGGGATCAGGGACGGCGCCACCACGTCGCAGGCATGCCCGAGCTCAGTCAGCTGCCGGTGGAGACCGTAACCGCAAGGTCCGGCCTCGTAGCAGAAAGTGCAGCTGCCCGGCCTTGCCCCCGAGCTTCTCGACCAGCTTCCTGACGTGGTCGGCGCGGTTGGGAATGCTGCCCCAGTGCCGGACCTCACCGCCACGCGCAGCGGACGCAACCGCGACCGAGATCGTCGCCTTGTGGACATCCAGCCCCACGAACATGGTATCCTGCATTCGGCCCCCATTCCTGAGGCTCGGCGCCAGCCCGCCTGGCGCAACCCTCGAAGGGAGAATGCCGCGGGAGAGACCACCGACCCAGTCGACTCACACCGCGATCATGGGGTCTAAGGCTGACCAAAGCCCGCGCGCGGCCTAGCCGGAGTGGCGGCGCACGTATTCCACCAGCATCGACGTCGAGCCGTCCTTGCCCTCGAGCCCCGCCTCACCGGAGAGGACCGGCTCCAGCGCCTTGGCGAGTTCCTTGCCGAGTTCGACGCCCCACTGGTCGAAGGAGTTGATGCCGAGCATCGCGCCCTCGACGAAGACCCGATGCTCGTAGAGGGCGACGATCTGGCCGAAAAGCTCCGGCGTGAGCTTGGGATAGACGAGCGTCGTCGAAGGCCGGTTGCCGGGGAACACGCGGTGCCGCGCCTGCCGCTCCAGCTCCTCTCCCTCGAACTTGGAGGACACGACCTTTCGCGCCTCGTCGAGCGAGCGGCCGCGCAGCAGCGCCTCGGACTGCGCGAGACAATTCGCGACCAGCAGCCGGTGCTGGTGCGCGAGCTCGGGCTCATGCCCCTCGGCGGCGACCATGAACTCGCACGGGATCACACGGGTGCCCTGGTGGATGAGCTGATAGAACGCATGCTGGCCGTTGGTGCCGGGCTCGCCCCAGACCACCGGCCCGCTGTCGACGGCGAGATCCGCGCCGTCCATGGAGACGCGCTTGCCGTTCGATTCCATCTCCAGCTGCTGCAGGTACGCAGGCAACCGCAGGAGGCGCTGGTCATAGGGCAGCACGGCCCGCGTGGCATAGCCGCAGCCCTGATTGTGCCAGATTCCAACCAGCGCCAGCATGACCGGCAGGTTCTGGTGCGGCTCGGCCGACACGAAGTGGCGGTCCATCGCCTGCGCGCCGCGCAGCAGCGCCCGGAACGCCGCTGGCCCTACCGCGATCATCACGCTGAGGCCGATCGGTCCCCACATCGAATAGCGCCCGCCGACCCAGTCCTCGAACCCGAAGACCCGCGCCTCGGGAATGCCGAAGGCCGCCGTCTTGTCGAGCGCCGAGGAGAGCGCCGCGAACTGTGTACCCGGATCGTCGACCTTCTCGCCCATCCACGCCCGCGCGGTTGCCGCGTTGGTCATGGTCTCGATCGTCGTGAAGGTCTTCGACGCCACGATGACCAGCGTCGTCGTTGGATCGAGTCCACGCAGCGTGTCGGCGATATGGGCGCCGTCGACGTTCGAGACGAAGTGGCAGCGCGGCCCGTCATGATAGGGCGCGAGCGCCAGCGTCGCCATCGCCGGACCAAGGTCGGACCCCCCGATGCCGATGTTGACCACATCGGCAATCTTGCCGCCCTGCCCGGCGAACGACCCCGACCGGACCTCTCCGGCGAACGCTTCCATCCGCGCGAGGGTCTCCTTCACGCCAGGCATCACGTCCTCGCCGTCGACCACGACCGGGCCGCCGTCGAGGTTGCGCAGCGCGGTGTGCAGGACCGCGCGCCCCTCGGTCTCGTTGATCTTCTCGCCGCGGAACATCGCGTCGCGCCGCGCTTCGACGCCACCTTCGCGATACATCGAGATCAGCAGCTCGAGCACCTCGGCGTCGATGTTCGTCTTCGAATAGTCGAAGAGCAGGTCGCCGAAGCGCGCGCTGAACGTCTCGGCACGCTCTGCGTCGAAGAGATCCATGATCCGGCGGCTGCCGGCCCTCTCCGCTGCCTGCTTGAGCTCGCTCCAGTCCATCCGCCTACTCCGCCCAGTGCACCGTCGCCTCCGGCAGGACGGCCGCTACCGGCGCCTCCTCCGGCTTCATGTGCCGTACCCGCTCCAACGCCTCGCGCTTTTCGGGCCCGGCGATCAGGATGTGCGTCGACATCGCGCCCAGAAGCACCGGCAGGGTCAAGGTCACGCGGGGTTCCTGCGCGCCCGGCGCGGTGATCGCCATCAGCGGCGGGGCGTCATGCGCCATCGCCTGCTCAAGCTGGTCCGCGCCGGGGAACAGAGAGGCGGTGTGCCCGTCGGTCCCCATCCCGAGGAGCAGCACGGAAACCGGCAACTCCGGCAAGATGGACTCCGTCAGGCGGGGAATCGCGTCCTCCGCCGCCATCCCGTCGAGGTGCAGCGGCACCAGCATCGCGGCAGCGGCACGGTCGACCAACAGCCGCTTCCGCACAAGCTTGGTGTTGGACCGATCCGAGGTCTCGGGCACCCAGCGCTCGTCGTTGAGGAAGACGTGCACTCGATCCCATTCGAGATCGGCCGCGCACAGCGCATCGAACATCGGGCCCGGCGTCGAGCCGCCCGGCACCGAGAGGGAGACATGATCGTGGCTGCGCAGAGATCTGCCGATCTCGCCGGCGATCTTGCTGGCCAGGTCGATCATCATCATGTCGCGGTCGGGATACTCGATCAGGTTCAAGTCCTTAGCTCCCGCCACTTGCGGTTCTCGCGATGCAGCATCATCGCGGCGTCCTCGGGGCCAGAGGTGCCGGGGTCATATGACTTCGGCACGTCGTTGCGCGCCTCCCATCCCGCGATGATCGGGTCGGTCCAGGCCCAGGCCGCCTCCACCTCGTCCCCGCGCATGAACAGGGTCTGATTGCCGCGGATCACGTCCATGATGAGCCGCTCGTAAGCCTCGGGCACTTCGGCGCCCTCGGGGCCCAGCGCGTCTGCGAACGTCATGTCGAGGGGCACGTCGATCAGGCGCATGCCGCCCGGCCCCGGCTCCTTGATCGTCACGCGCAGCGTCATCCCCTCGTTCGGCTGCAGGCGGATCACCAGAACGTTGCGGTGGAACTCCGTCTCCTCGCCGAAAATCGAGTGCGGCGCGTCCTTGAAGATCACGGCGATCTCCGACGTCCGGCTTCGCAGTTTCTTCCCGGTCCTGATGTAGAACGGGGTTCCCGCCCAGCGCCAGTTCGAGATGTGGAGCTTGAGCGCCACGAACGTTTCGGTGCGGGTACGTGGCTGCCCCACCTCCTCGCGATAGCCCGGACCGTTACCCTCGTCGTACTGGCCGCGCACGATCTCGTGCGGCCTCACCGGCTCGAGCGCGCGGATCACCTTGAGCTTCTCGTCGCGCACCGCGTCCGGCTGGAACCGCGACGGCGGCTCCATCGCGATGAGACACAGAAGCTGCACGAGGTGGTTCTGCACCATGTCGCGCATGGCGCCGGACTTGTCGTAGTACTCGCCCCGTCCCCCGACGCCGACGGTTTCGGCCACCGTGATCTGGATGTGATCGACGTACTGGCTGTTCCAGAGCGGCTCGAACAGGACGTTGCCGAAGCGGACCGCCATCAGGTTCTGGACCGTCTCCTTTCCGAGATAGTGGTCGATCCGGTATATCTGCTCCTCGCGGAAGTACTCGCGAAGGGTACGATTCAGCGCCTGTGCGCTGGCGAGGTCGTGGCCGAACGGCTTTTCTACGACGATCCTGGACTCCGGCCCGGCGATGCCGTGCTCGTGCAGCCGCAAGGCGATGTCCCCGAAGAGCGACGGCGAGACCGAGAAGTAGAACGCCTGCACCACGTCGGGACGCACGAGGTCCTCGAGCTCGGCCCATCCATCCTCGCCACGCGCGTCGATCGCGACGTAGTGCATGCTGTCGAGAAAGGCGGCGAGCCGATCCTCCGGCAGGCTGTCGTTCGGAACGAACTCCGTCAGGGACTCGCGGACATGCGAACGCCAATCGGTCTGGTCCATCTCGGAGCGGGCGGCGCCGATGACGCGCGCACCTTCCGGCATCTGGCCGGCCACGAAGCGACGAAAGAGACCCGGCAATATCTTCCGCCGCGCGAGATCGCCGGTGCCGCCGAAAATCACCAGGTCGAATGGATCGACCGGGATGACGCGAGAGACCATGGCGCGTGCTCCACTTGCCCAACGCCGCGCTTACCGACCGTCCGCCGCGAAGTCCAGACGCGACGGCCAACCCGCGAAGCGTCCCCGGGCGCGCCTTGGGAGACGTCGCCGCGATTAACTAAGGTCATTAGAATTGCATGAATTGGGATGCCGTTGATGTAGGCTCCGCGTCGTTAGTCACATCACGAGTAAAAGGGTAAGACCATGATTAGGGAGATTATCGCGGCGTCTGCGTTCGCTGTGATCGGGTTCGGTGCCTCCGCCGCAGTGCTGACGGAATCGTCGGCGACGGTCACGGACGCGGACAAGCTGTTCACCACCGAGACCAAGATGGACGAGAATGTCATCGGCGGCAGTCAGCGCGGCGCGGACGTCTTCGTCCGAACCGGCGCCACCTTCAGCGGCGCCTCGGCAAACAAGAACTGGACCAGCGGCCAGACCTACGACTGGATGCTGACCTATGACGGCGACATCGCAAACCTCGATGTCGGCGGCACAATCGTCAGCTACGATGTCCTCGACGGCGCGTGGAACACGATCCAGCTGATCACCCGGGCCCAGAACCGCACCAACAACTCCACGGGCGAGTCGATCTTCGACGACGCCCAGACCAAGGTCACCATCTCCGCGGTCAACGGCACGGCACTCGACACCACCTACGAGCAGACGGCGAACCTCGACGAGTACATCGAAAAGGTGCTGCAATTCGACGGCGGCGACGTCACCTCACTGAAGGGCACGCTGATGTTCTCGTGGGACGCCGGCCTCTGGGACAACAGCCCCAACAGCACGATGGCCTTCATCGTCAAGGGCGCCTATCTCGAGCCGGCGCCGGTGCCGCTGCCCGCCGGGGCACCGCTGCTTCTGGCCGGTCTCGGCGGCCTCGCGGCGCTGCGCCGCCGGCTGAAGTAAGCACCTGACGCGGGATTGACGTGGTGCACTCGATCGGCGTTGGCCGGCGGCTCGGAAGGGCCGCCGGCTTCGCCGTTTGGGGCGCGCGCACCCCGGCCGCAGGCAGAGCGCTCCAGAAGCATTTCGAGCCATGCCGCAACGGACGACCGTCAAGCCTCCAGCTCGGCATCCCAGTAGAGGAAGTCGAGCCACGTCTCGTGCAGGTGGTTCGGCGGGAACTTGCGGCCCTGGTTCCGCAACTCCTCCGCGCCCGGTCGCGCAGGCTTGCGGCGCAGCGACATGCCCGCCTGCTTGAGCGAATGCGATCCCTTGCGCAGATTGCAGCGCGCGCATGCCGCGACCACGTTGTCCCACGTCGTCCGGCCGCCGCGCGCGCGCGGAACGACATGGTCGAAGGTCAGTTCGCCCCGCGCGCCGCAATACTGGCAGGTGAATTCGTCCCTCAGAAAAAGATTGAAGCGCGTGAAGGCCACGCGCTTCTGAGGTTTGACGTAATCCTTCAGCACCACGACCGAAGGTATTCGGATGACGGTGGAAGGGCTGCGGACCACCTGGTCGTACTCCGCAACGATCTGCACCCGGTCGAGCCAGGCCGCCTTGATCGCCTCCTGCCACGGCCAGAGAGAGAGCGGATAGTAGCTGAGCGGGCGGTAGTCGGCGTTCAGAACAAGCGCGGGATGATGCCTGAGACTGGATGGCTCTCGCACGAAACTCGTTCTGAAATCACCGTCCATCGCCGCCGCTCCGCCCGGTTCCCGCCCCGGAACCACCCCGTGGTCATCTCGACTATATATGTCGCGTTCAACCTGGCAAGGCCCACGACATCGTGTGCGAGTTGCGCCTAACCGACGCGGGTGACAGGGGCGTGACGATCAGGCGATGCCGAGCTTGTCCCTGATCCAACCGACAGCCACCCCCAGCCCGTCCGGCGCGATCCCGTGCCCGGTACCCTTCATCACGAAGGCCGAGACGTCAAACCCCGCCTGCTGAAGCGCCTCGGCCGCCTCGGGCATGCTTTGCGGCGGCACCACCTCGTCGGCGTCGCCGTGGATCAGCAGCACCGGCGGGCGCGACACAGCCTCAGCCGCCAGCCTCTCGGGACCCAGCAAGCGGCCGGAAAACCCGACGACGCAGGCCACAGGCTCGGTCCGGCGCGGGGCGACGTGAAGGCACATCATCGTACCCTGGCTGAACCCGAACAGGACCAGACGGTCGGGCGACAACCCCTCGTCCGCCAGCACCTTGTCGACGAAGCCATCGAGATCCGCGGCCGACCGCGCCATCGACGTCTCGGCCGCGGCCTGCGTCGAGCCGTCGAGCCAGGGGATCGGAAACCACTGCTTGCCCATCGGGTTGCCCATGCAGGGCTCTGGCGCGTCGGGCGCGTAGAATACGGCTCCCGGCAGATGCGGCTCCAGCGGCTGGGCCAGTCCCAGCAGGTCTGCCCCGTCCGCGCCGTAGCCGTGGACGAAGATGACCGCCGCGTCCGCATCCTTGGGTCCGCGCCGTCCACTCTCAAGCTCTCGCGTCACCTGATACCCTCTCGATCCTTGGCGACGCGGTAGTAGGACCACAGCAGGCGAGCCGCAACGCCCCGCCAAGGCGACCACGCCTCGGCCATCGCGCGCAGCTCCTTCTCGGTGGGCCGCGCCTCGAGCTCGAAGAGCAGCCGCGCGGATTCCTGCAGTGCCAGGTCCGCCGGAGCGAAGACGTCGGCCCGACCGAGCGCGAACATCGCGTAGATCTCCGCCGTCCACCGGCCGATGCCGGGGACGCCCACAAGCGCCGCGACGACCTCCTCGGTCGGCGCCTCTCGCAGGGTCCGGTAGGGCAGCCGCGCCTCGGCCAGTGCACGAGCGTAGCGCGCCTTCTGCCGCGACAGGCCGCATGCCCTCAGCTCCTCGTCCGCCGCGCAGGCGATCTTCCGTGGGCCGGTCAGCCCGGCGGCCTTCAGCCTCCGCCAGATCGCATCGCCCGCGGCGACCGAGACCTGCTGGCTTACGATCGCCGACAGCAACGCCTCGAACCCGTCCTTGCGCCGGCGCAGCGGCAACGGCCCGGTCAACGTTAGCGCCTGCGCAAAGCGCGGCTCTGCCTCCGACAGCCACACTGCGCCTTCCGCGACGCAGTCCGGCGACAGGATCACCCGCTCGCCCGCAGCGAACCTCCCGCCGGTCACAGCTTGCGCCGGACCCAGGCCAGCGCCGCGGCCACCGTCTCGACCCGCGGCGCTTCGGGCTGCCTTGGTCTGCGGATCATGGCGACGTCGAGGCCGAGTTCCCGCGCGGCATCGATCTTCGCTCGGCTGCTCGAGCCGCCGGAGTTGCGGACGACCAGCCAGTCCGCCGCCAGCTCGGTGAGCAGCTTCTTCTCCGAAGACAGGTCGAAGGGCGGAGATCCCAGCAGCCACCTGCCGTTCGGCAGCGGAAACGTCTCCGACGTGGGCGAGAGGATGCGGCAAACCTTGTACTGATCGCGCAGCGCAACATACCGGTCGAGCGTCGCGCGTCCGGTGGCGATGAACACGCTCGCGTCCGCCGGGATGCGACGGGCCGCGTCGCGCTCGTCATTGAGGAACGTCCATCTGTCGCCGGAGCCCGGCAGCCAGGCGCGGCGCAGGAACTGCAGATACGGGATGTCGCGCTCGCGGCAATAGGCGGCGGTTCGGTGGCTCATTCTGCTGGCGAACGGGTGCGTGACGTCCAGGACCGCGTCGACTCCCTGATCCTGCATGTAGGCAGCAAAGCCCGCATCGCCGCCGAAACCGCCGATCCGCACGGGCATCTCGAACGCGCGGGGAACGCGTTCGGCACGGGCCAGCGAGACGGTCATCCGCAAGCGCCGCTCGGCCGCCAGCGCGTTCGCGATCTGGCGCGCCTCGTCCGTTCCGGCGAGCAGGAGAAGCCTCACGATGCACGCCCTCCGCGAACGCCGTTAACGTTTCCGATGATCCCCTCACAGAGCCCCAATTCCAATCCTGTTCCGACAAAGGCTTTCCAGCCGCGCGCCGAGCCGCCTGTCCGAAGGCGAAGTACCCCCGCCGCGTCTTGCCGGCAACGTGCTGCTGAGCTAGCCCGCCCGCATGGACCGGACCGATGCACAGACGCGGCGGAACGTCGCCGTCCTGGTGGCGGCGCAGGCCTTCCTCGGCGCGCAGATGCCGATGGTCATAATCGTCGCCGGCCTGGCGGGACAGTCGCTCAGCCCGAATCCCTGCCTGGCAACCCTGCCGGTCACGGTCATGGTCACGGGCTCCATGCTCGCCGCTCAGCCGATCGCGGCCCTGATGCAGCGATACGGACGGCGAGCCGGGTTCTGGGCTGGCACCAGCGCCGGTGCGCTCGGCGGCGCGCTCGGCGCGACGGGGCTCTTCCTGCAGAGCTTCCCGGTCTTTCTCGCCGGCGCGCTTCGCGACCGGGCGTCTTCATGTCGTCATACCTGTTCTACCGCTTCGCCGCCGCCGACACCGCGTCGGAGGCGTTCCGCCCGAAGGCGATCAGCTACGTGATGGCCGGCGGCCTGGCCTCGGCGCTGATAGGGCCGCAACTGGTCAAGCTGACGACGGGGGCGTACGTGGTCCCGTTCCTCGGGACGTACCTCGCGGTGATCGGCGTTGAACCTGGTGGGTTCGCTCCTGTTCCTCGGGCTCGACATTCCGCGTCCTGCGCCGTTCCGGCCCACGATGCGCCGCGCGGGCGGAGCAAGCGCGAGCTGCTGACGACCCCGACGATCGCCGTCGCGATGATCTGCGCCATGGTCACCTACGCGCTGATGAACCTCGTCATGACCTCGGCGCCGCTTGCCGTCGTGGGCTGCGGCTTCACGCAGTCGCAGCGCCGCAGACGTCGTCTCGGGGCACGTCCTCGCGATGTACGCGCCCGGCCTTCTTCACCGGCCACCTGATCGCCCGCTTCGGAGCGGAGCGCATCGTGGCGACTGGGCCTCCTGCTGCTCGGCTCGGCCGGGGCGGTCGGTCTGGCCGGAGTGGAACTCGTCAACTTCTTCGGCGCGCTGATGCTGCTTGGGCATCGGCTGGAACTTCGGGTTCATCGGGGCGACGTCGATGCTCGCGGCGGCACATCGGCCGGAAGAGCGGGGGCGCGTGCAGGGTCTGAACGACGCGCTGGTGTTTGGTTGCGTCACGATAGCGTCGCTTTCCTCGGGCGGACTGATGAACTGCGCCGGCGGTTCTCCGGAGGAAGGTTGGCAGGCGGTCAACATCGCGATGGTGCCGTTCCTGACCCTGGCGGGTGGTGCGCTGATCTGGCTCGTACTGCGGCCTCGTACCGCCTGAGATCAGACCCGCCCGATCGCCGCGGCGCGCATCAGCGCGAGGCGGCGGCGAAAGTCCGATCCGTCGAGCGTTCCTGCCTCGACGCGGCGCGGGTCCGCTTGGGCGCGACGCAGCACGCCCTCGGCCTGCCACGCGAACAGCAGCGCCGGCACTGCGGCCGGCTCGCGGTCCCGTCGTCCGCGCTCCAACCGATCGAGTCCCGCGGCCGCCAACCAGGCAGGGTCTACCGCCTCCGGCAGCGGCGCGCGCCCCAAGGCCCTCAGACGGGGTACGGCACGCAGGTAGTTCGCGGCCGCTCCCGCCCAGGCGACGTCCCGCACCCCCGCCTCCCGCGACGCTCCGAGAGCGCGCGCCGCCGCCCAGGCCAGGTTGCCCCCCGTCGCGTCCAAGTAGGCGTCGAGAGCCGCCTCGTTCGCCGGCGGCTCACGCTCGGCGTCCTCCCGCCGCGCCGCGACTAGCGCGTCGAGCAGCCGTGCGCCGGCTCCATCCAGCATCTCGGCCAGTGGCTGCGTCACCTCGTGCCGACGGACCGGACCGCCCGCCGCGATCTCGTCGAGGGCGTCGCGCCACCATTGCAGGCGCATCTCGACGATCAGCGGCTCCTGGCTGACCCAGGGTGCGCGGGTCGACCTCGATGTTGAAGGCGTAGAGCGGAAACAGCACCCGGCGCGTCGGCGGCGGCGCGGCCATCGCGGCGAGGAACCGGTCGGGGTCGCCGCGCCGCACGATCTCGGCGCAGGCCTCGAGCGTCATGCCGGGCCGAACGACCGAGAGGATGTAGCCAAAGGCGCGGCGATGCTTGCGCCAGAGGCCGATCTCCCGCTCCTCCTCGTCCCAGACGGGCGAGAAAGCGGCCTTGCGCAGCTCTGCGATGCGACGCTCCATCGGTCCAAAATAGGCCTCCCAGGCCGCATCCGACAGAACGCGAGTGCCGAGCGTGCGGCAGCCCGCCTCCCGAATCCGTGCCTCGAGCCCGGTCTGCCCCGTCATCGGCGGATAGCGCCGCCAGTGGGTCCGCGCCTCCTCCGGCGGATTCGCGGACCAGCCAGCAGAGCTCGCTGAACGCCACCGCTCCACCGGGCGCGAGCGCGTCGCGCCACCGCCGCAGCCCCTCGGTCACGCCAAGGAAATAAAGCGATCCGGCCGCCCAGATGAAGTCGTAGGGGCCCGTGATGTCGGCGGCGTCGCCCTGCCGGACAACCACGCGGTCGAGGCGCCGCGCCGCGGCAGCCTCGACGAAGTCGGCGTGCCGCTCGACGCCGGTCACGTCGCCCTCCGGAGCCGCGGCCAGCAGCGCCTCGAAGTCCGCACCCGGCCCGCAGCCGGCGTCGCAAATCCGCGCGTCCGGGGCCAGGCCCGCGACGCCTGCCGCCCAGGCCACATCGGCCGGCTCTCCCGGCCCTTGGCGCGGCAGGCCCTGGTGTACGGCCCAGAACGCCTCTTCCTCGGTCAAGCCGTAGCCTCGATCGGTAACTCTCCGCAATCGCGGACCAATTTCCAGTTGATGGCGTCCAGCAGCGCCTCGAACGAGGCATCGACGATGTTGGGCGAGACGCCGACGGTGGCCCAGCGTCGCCCCTGACCATCCTCGCTGTCAATGACGACGCGGGTCATCGCCTCGGTGCCGCCCTGGGTGATCCGGACCTTGAAGTCGACGAGACGGATATCGTCGATGAAACGCTGATAAGGCCCGAGATCCTTGCCGAGCGCCTTGGAGAGCGCGTTGACCGGGCCGCGGTCGGTGCCGGCCTGCGTCCATGCTCTCGGAGACGGACAGCATCTTGCGGTCGCCGATCTTCACCACGACGACCGCCTCGGAGAGGCTTACCATCTTGTTGTACTTGTTCTTTCTGCGCTCGACCGTCACGCGGTAGCGCTTGACCTCGAAGAACTCCGGCAGGCGGCCGAGCTCCTGGCGCGCCACGAGCTCGAAGCTGGCCTGCGCCGTGTCGTAGGAATAGCCCGTATCCTCCCGTTCCTTAACGGTTTTCAGGATTCCGCGCAAGGGCCGGGTCGCCGGTCGCGACCTCCAGACCCATCTCGACCAGCCGCGCCCGCAGGTTGGACTGGCCGGCCTGGTTCGACATCGGCACGATGCGCGTGTTTCCAACGGCTTGCGGGTCGATGTGCTCGTAGGTCGTGGGGTCCTTGGCGATGGCGCTGGCGTGCAGGCCCGCCTTGTGCGCGAAGGCGGAGGCGCCGACGTAGGGCGCGGCACGGTTCGGGACGCGGTTGAGGATGTCGTCGAGCATGCGGGAGGTGCGCGTCAGCCCGGCGAGCGCCTCCTCCGTCACGCCGATCTCGAACCTGTCGGCGTAGGATTTCTTTAGCAATAACGTGGGGATGAGCGAGGTCAGGCTGGCGTTTCCGCAGCGCTCTCCGAGGCCGTTCAGGGTGCCCTGGACCTGTCGCGCGCCGGCCTCGACGGCGGCGAGGGAGCCGGCCACCGCCTGCTCGGTGTCGTTGTGGCAGTGGATGCCGAGGCGGTCGCCGGGGATGCCGGAGGCGATCACCTCCGCGGTGATCCGCGCGATCTCGGACGGCAGCGTGCCGCCGTTGGTGTCGCAGAGGATTATCCAGCGGCTTCCGGCATTTAGGGCGGCGTGAAGGCAGGCAGTGGCGTAGTCCGGGTCGGCCTTGTAGCCGTCGAAGAAGTGCTCGGCGTCGAACAGCGCCTCACGCCCCTGGGCGGCGACGTGAGCCAGGGATTTCTCAATGTTCTCAAGATTTTCGTCGAGGGTGCAGCCGAGCGCCCTTTCGACATGGTAGTCGTGGGCCTTGCCGACGAGGCAGACGGCCGGGGTCCTGGCGTCCAGAACCGCGGCGAGGACGTCGTCGTTCTCGGCCGAGCGCCCTGCCCGCTTGGTCATGCCGAAGGCGCAGAACGTCGCGGAAGTCTTTGGCGCATGCTGGAAAAAAGCGCTGTCGGTGGGGTTCGCGCCGGGCCATCCGCCCTCGATATAGTCGACGCCGAGGCGGTCGAGCGCCTGCGCGATCCGGGTCTTCTCGGCGGCGGAGAACTGGACGCCTTGCGTCTGCTGGCCGTCGCGGAGGGTGGTGTCGTAGAGCCAGAGGCGTTCACGGGTCATCGGGCGGGCCTCCCCGGAAAATGTAATGTCCTGTACATTTTCGACCCCCGGATATGACCTGTTCGTGCCTGAATCCGGGCGGAGATGTACATTCTTCGGATGCCGCTTTCGGACCGTCCTGTTGCGCGATCTGAGGGTGGCCTGGTCGCCGGACACGGCATCTCCGCAGCGGGGCGGATGGGTAGAGCCGTGCCGCCCCAGCCCTGGCGTGGGCGACCAGCCCGGGCCGCGCCCGACCCTCCCCCCGGGAGGGCGCGTGGCGATGTCGGCTGCCGCTCGGCCATCGTCTGGGGCTTTGGGGATAAAGCGCGGACCGCGAGCGGTGTGCCGGCGCCCTCCCAGGGTCGGGCGCGGCCCTCGTCTCTCCGTTCTGGCGGGGTCATCGAAGGGCCCCGAGCTTGGCGGGATTGAAGTCCGGGGTTACCGAAAACTCGGTTCCACTTGGCCCACTCCTAACATTAACACCCGCAGAGAGTAGGGCCGCCCTCAACTGGTCGGCGGCACCGAAGTCCTTCGCCGCACGCAGCCGATCTAGCTCCGCCACCAACTTCCCAACTTGGGCATCTACCTCCTTCGAAGGTAGCCGGTCGAAAAACCACTGTCCCGTGAAGCCCAGAAACCGAAGAGAGGCCGATAACTCGCTATAGTGGTTTCTTTTTGAGAGCTCCCGAAGAACCCTCATGACCTCGGCGGTGTTGAGGTCATCCGCGAGCGCATCAACCACCTCTGAAACTGGTTCATAGCCTCCTGTCTCCATGAAGCCAGGAAACCGATACCACTTGCCGAGTTCCGCCATTGCGTTCTTTGCCGCCTTGTACGTCCAGTCCATCGGGCTGCGGTAGTGGGTGCCGAGGAATACAAAGCGGATGACCTCGCCGGGCCAGCCCTGGTCGAGGAGGTCGCGGACGGTGAAGAAGTTGCCGAGCGACTTGGACATCTTCTTGCCCTCGACCTGCAGCATCTCGTTGTGCAGCCAGACGCGGGCGAAGGGGTCGCCGGCGCAGTGCGACTGCGCGATCTCGTTTTCGTGGTGCGGAAACTGCAGGTCGCTGCCGCCGCCGTGGATGTCGAATTCCGGGCCGAGCAGGTCGCGGGCCATGGCGGAGCACTCGATGTGCCAGCCGGGGCGGCCGCGGCCCCAGGGGGAGTCCCAGCCGGGCTGGGCGTCCGTGGAGGGCTTCCACAGCACGAAGTCCATCGGGTCGCGCTTGTAGGGCGCGACCTCGACCCGGGCGCCGGCGATCATGTCATCGACCGACCGGCCCGAGAGCGACGCCGTAGTCCGGGTCGGAGGCGACGGAGAAGAGGACGTGGCCCTCCGCCTCGTAGGCGTGGCCCCTGGCGACCAGCTCCGCGATGAGGGCCACCATGTCGCCGACATGGCCGGTGGCGCGCGGCATGTGCGTGGGCTCGAGCGCGCCCAGCGCCGCCATGTCGTCGAGGTACCAGCGCGTCGTCTCCTCGGTGATGTCGGAGGCCAGGCGCCCGGTCTCGTCGGCGCGGGCGATGATCTTGTCCTCGATGTCGGTAATGTTGCGGACGTAGGTGACGTGGTCGGCCCCGTAGACGTGGCGGAGCAGGCGGAAGAGCACGTCGAAGACGATCGCCGGACGGGCGTTGCCGAGATGCGCGCGGTCGTAGACGGTGGGGCCGCAGACGTACATCCGCACGTTCGACGGGTCGAGCGGCTCGAACACCTCCTTGCGGCGCGTCAGTGAGTTCGTCAGGCGGATCTCGGTCATGGGACTCCCCTTGGTGGGCGGGCCTTACCGGATCGTGGGATGTTGCGAAAGTGGACCGGCCCGCCGAGAGATCAGCGGATAATGCAGATGGCGGTGGTGGCCGGGCGGTTCATGGTGGCGCTTCTAGCCGAGGGCGGCGCGCATTGGCAAGTGCCCGCTGTGCATGGCGCCGGCCGCGGCGACGCCGGGCGCGGCAGAGGCCGGCGAGGCCCGCGGCCGGGAGCGGGAGCGGGAACGCATGCCTCGTTCCGCTGGACCGGGCGCTTGACGCGAGGCCAGTATATGCGGGCCCTGTTCCGGTCGCGGCTGTGTTAGGAGGGAGAGACGGATGGATGCAGACAAGCTGGACGGGCTGGCGGAGTCGTGGCCGGGAACGGGTCTGTCCGAGCCGTTCGGTCCGGGCACGTTCGTGTGGAAGGTTGGCGGCAAGGTCTTCGCGATCCATGGGGCGAAGGGCGTGTCGCTGAAGTGCCGCGACGCGGGCAGCGCGGCGTTCCTGATCGACCTCGGGCTGGCCGAGCCTGCGCCCTACCTGACGCGCGGCGGCTGGGTGCGGATCCGCTGGGAGGACGACGCGCTTGTGGAGCGGCTGCGCGCGTCCTACGAGACCGTGCGCGACGGGCTGACGAGGAAGGCACGCGCCGCGCTCGAATGAGGCCACGCGTCCACGTCTGCCCTGAGCGGCTAGAAGCGGAAGGTGACCCCGGCCTCGACCGTGGTGGCGTCGAAGTCGCGGTCGGTGTCCTCGAGCTCGCCAAAGCCGTGGTGCAGGACCTCGGCGCCGATGACGACGCGGTCGGTGACGAGGTAGTCGGCACCGACGCCGGCGAGCCATCCCCACTGGTCGTAGTCGTCGCCGTTGAGTTCGGCGCGGGCGTAGGTGGCGCCGACCGTGCCGTAGAACAGCCACGGCCCGACATCGTAGCCGGCGTCGAGCTTGAGCTGGCCGAGGCTGTCGACCGATCCGGCGCCGTCGCCGAGGTCGAGATCCGTCCAGTCGTACTGCGCCTCGCCGCCGAGGATGAAGTCGCCGAAATCCTGGCGGTAGCCCGCCTGAAGGCCGAAGGCGGTGCCCTTGCCGTCGTCGCCCTTGCCCATGTCGGCGATGCTCTGGCCGAACTCGACGCCCGCATAGGGCCCGGTCCAGTCGACCTCTTGCGCGACCGAGGGCCCGGCGATGCAGGCGGAGGCCGCGAACGCTATTGCAAGACGCTGGATCATGGGTCGGTCCTCATCCGTCGAACTGCGATATCGGAACCGTTGTGCGGCATCCGATACGTGCTGGATGTATGGTACCGGCGGCAAAGTCAATTCACGAGGCCGCCACGACAATATCAAGGCCCCGGAAAATGCCGGGGCCTTGGGTTCAGATACGTGCAGCGCCTAGAAGCGATACGTCATTTTCGCCTGGAGCGTCGTCGCGTCGAGATTCTGTGCCGGTGCTCCCGAAATCGTCGAACTGGTGGTACATGAGCTCGCCGCCGATCGTGATGTTGTCGCGGATCATGTAGTCCCAACCGGCGCCGATCACCCAGCCGTCACCGTCGAGTTCGTCGCCTTCGAAGTCGGCCGTGGCGTGAGCGTAGCCGAAGGACCCGTAGACCAGAGAGGTGCCGAGGTCGTAGCCAGCCAGCATCTTCGCACGCCAAACGTCGGTGAGAGTGGCGTCATCAACCTCGATGTTCGCGCTCCCGCCCGGCAGGTCCACGTTGATATTGTCGAAGTCGAGACTTGCCCAATCGTACTGCAGTTCGCCGCCGACGACCCACTGGCCGAAATCGTAACGATAGCCAGTCGAGAAACCGCCAATTACGCCGTTGCCGTCGAGGTCAGGGTTGTCGACGTCCGATCCGAGGCTCAGGTCGAGTTCGCCCGTCGCCCAACCCCAGCCGAGCTGGCCGCCGACATACCCACCGGTCCAGTCCGTGGAAGGCATCATCGGAGCGGGCGCCATCACGACCGGCTCTTCCATGACCGGCACCGGGCCGGCAGCGAATGCGGGAGCGGCTGCGGCGAGAGCGATCGCCGAGGCTGCTGATGACATCAAGGCGAGGTTCTTCATGGAGAGCTCCATTCCCGGTTAGTCAAACTGATCCGCCACACACGCCTGTCGTGTGTGGCTATGACGAGGGTGATATGCTCTTCGGTGCCCCTTCGAGCAAGGATTCGTTAAGGTATTTTCCGCGAGTTGATCATATAGCGTGTGATTGGCGCGAAATGGGCACGGTTTCGCGCATCGCTCGCGGCGCGCGGCCGCGCATCAGGCTGTCGCTCGCTCCTCGAGCTCGAGCCACTCCTCCTCGGCGGTGACGAGCGCAGCCTGCCGCTCGGCCAGCGCAGCGGCCGCCTTTTGTGCCTTGGCGGGTGCCGTAACGTAGATGTCGGCGTCGGAGAGGAAGTCGGAGAGCCGCGCGATCTCGGCCTCGAGCCGGGCGATCTCCGCCGGGAGCGCGGCGAGACGGTGGCGTTCGGTAAAGTTCAGCGCGCGGGCGCCAGAGGGCCCCCGCGCGGAGAGGCTGGCGGGCGGCGGCGCGGCGCGGGCCGACGGCGCCGGCTCGGACAGGGTCGGCGGCGCGATCGTCGCGCCCTGGGCCTGGGCGTCCGTCCAGCCGCCGGCATAGGCGGTCGCCGCGCCGTCGCCGCGCAGGACGATCGTCTGGGTCGCGATACGGTCGATGAAGTCGCGGTCGTGGCTGACCATCAGGACCGTGCCGTCATAGTCGCCCAGAACCTCCTGCAAGAGATCCAGCGTCTCGAGGTCGAGGTCGTTGGTCGGCTCGTCAAGCACGAGGAGGTTCGACGGCTTCGCCATCAGCCGGGCGAGGAGCAGACGCCCCTTCTCCCCGCCCGAGAGCGAGCGGACCGGGGCGCGGGCGCGGTCCTCGTCGAAGAGGAAGTCCTTGAGGTAGCCGACGACGTGACGCGGCTGGCCGCGCACCATGACCTGATCGGAGCGGCCGGAGACGCGCATGCCGGGCTCGCCGGTCAGCGACTCCCAAAGCGTCGCCTCCGGGTCAAGCGCCGCCCGGTCCTGATCGAAATAGGCGATCTCGAGGTTGGCGCCGAGCGTGACCTCGCCCGCGTCGGGCACGAGCCGGCCGGTCAGCAGGCGGATGAGCGTCGTCTTGCCGGCCCCGTTCGGCCCGACAATGGCCACCCGCTCGCCACGCATGACCCGCAAGCCGAACGGGCGAAGCACCACACGTCCGTCCGAGCGCGAAGGATCGCGGGCAGGACGCGGGTGGGCGGGCGGGGCGGCCTGCCCGCGATCCTGCCCCTCCGCCCCACCCAGCGGGAAGGTCTTGGAGATGCCGCGCGCCTCGATCACGCGTTGGCCGGAGCGCGGTCCGGCCTCGAGCGCGAGATCGGCCGTGCCCTGGCGATTGCGCTGTTGCGCGCGTTCCCGGCGCATGTCCGCGAGCGCGCGCAGGCGGCCCTGGTTGCGCTTGCGCCGCGCCGAGATGCCCTCCACCGCCCAGCGCGCCTCGGCCTTGATCTTGCGGTCGAGCTTGTGGCGCGCCTCGTCCTCCTCCTCCCACGCCTTGTCGCGCCAGTCCTCGAAGGCTTCGAAGCCGCGGTCGAGCCGGCGCACCTGCCCCCGGTCGATCCAGAGCGTCGCGCGGGTCAGCCGGCGCAGGAAGGCGCGGTCGTGCGAGATCAGTACGAACGCCGACTGCGTCTCGGCCAGCCGCCCCTCGAGCCACGCGATCGCCGCGATGTCGAGGTGGTTGGTCGGCTCGTCGAGCAGCATCAGGTCGGGAGCGGCGGACAGCAGGCGCAGAAGGGCTGCCCGCCGCCGTTCGCCACCCGATGCCGCGGCCACGGGCGTGTCCGGATCGAAGGCCAGCCCCTCGGCCGCGGCGTCGGCGCGCCACGACTCCTCCGGCGCGAGATCGGCGGCCGCGACCTCGCCGAGCGTAGCGAACGCGCCGAGATCGGGGTCCTGCGGAAGGTAGCCGACCATGGTGCCGGTGGGAACGACCCGATCGCCGCGATCGGGCGCGACGAGGCCGGCCATCACCTTGAGCAGGGTGGACTTTCCCGCGCCGTTCCGGCCGACGAGCGCCACGCGGTCCCCCTCCTGCGCGACGACGTCGAGGCCGTCGAAGACAGGCGCGCCGCCGTAACCGAGGACGACGCCGGACAGCTGGAGAAGAGGTGCGCGGGGCATCCCCGCGAGCTAGCGGCGCCCCTGCCTCTGCGCAAGGGATTGCGTGCAGCGGCACCATTGGGACCCTGCGGGAGCGAACTCCGTTGCCGCGCCGCTGAGGTGCTGCCGGGACGCGTCGTGCGGCGGCGGCACATGAGGCGCGGCGTCGGCGCGCTTTGAGGTTCAGGCCATGCCGGCGCGCAGGAACTTCGCCCGTGCGGCGGGAATCGCCCTCGTCTCGAGCGCGGTGAAGACGTGCAGCGTGTCGAGGTCGCGGTCGATCACGGCGTGGTCCGAAACCCAGCCGCCCAGCGTCAGATAGAAGCGGAGGAGCGGCGGCATCGTCCGCATCGCCACCCGCGGATCGGGGCGCCGCCGGCGACGTGCGAAGCGGAACACCTGCGGTGCCTTGACCCGCGGCAGCCAGCGGCGCGGGGCGAGGTGGCGCTCGCCAAGTAGCGCGAAGGCGTCGCTGTAGTCGTCCGGCTCGGTGCCGCGGAACGACGAGCAGCCGAAGAGCAGCCGGACGTCCTCCGCCTCGACCAGACGGGCAATGGCGCCCCACGCGACGCGCAGCACGTCCGGATCGGCGGTGCCGGGGCGCAGGCAGAAGCGGCCGATTTCCACCATGTGCCCCTCGAACGCCTCGAGCGCGGCGAGGCCGTAGTGACGGGCTGCGTAGCTCTTGCCGATCGCCGTGCCCCCGTCGAGGGGCAGAAGGCGAAAGGTGCAGACGAGTTCGCCCGCTGCGTCCTCCACCAGCACGTGGCGGCAGAGGGCGTCGTGGTCGTCGGCGTCGAGATCGTCTGCGCGCGACGCCGCCCGGCTCGAGGCGATGAAGGCCGCGTGGCGCAGCTGCTGCGCGCGTGTCACGTCGTCGGCCGATGCGGCGAAGCGCGCGGTGTAACGGACCTGCCTCACGGCCCTCCCCTCCTTGGATGCGCGGGTGCCGCGCCTAGATGATGTGCCGAGGGCCGCCCGACGGCAAGACGAGACAGCGGAGCGACGACGATGGAACATACGGTGACGGACAGGCTCGAAAAGAGCGATGCCGAATGGCGGGAGCAACTCGACCCGCTGGCCTACAAGGTGACCCGCAAGCACGAAACCGAGCGGGCCCACACCCATGACGACTTTCCCAAGCAGGCCGGGCTGTTCACCTGCGTCTGCTGCGGTGCGCCACTGTTCGACCAGGCGCACAAGTTCGAAAGCGGGACGGGCTGGCCGTCGTTCTATCAGCCGGCGGACGGCGCACCGGTAGGCGAGAAGGAAGACCGCTCGCTCTTCATGCGGAGGACCGAAGTGTATTGCGAGCGCTGCGACGCGCATCTCGGCCACGTCTTTCCGGACGGCCCCCGTCCCACAGGTCTGCGCTACTGCATCAACGGCGTCGCCCTGGACTTCGAGCCTGCGGACTGACGCCGGCAACTTTCACATTGTAGATTGTTGCGCCGGAGCTAACATCTCGCGAATATTCTCAACATTTGCGGGATGCAGCCAATGATTAAACTTCAGAAGGCCCTCGCGACCTGCGTGGTGCTGGCGGCCGGGCAAGCGAATGGCGCTTCCGTCAGCCTTGTCGACCCGGAGTCGATCGACCGCTTCATCACACCTGACGGCTCCGTCGTCGTCGAATTGAAGCCGCTGCAAGCGCTGTCGTCGGCCGACTTCAACGCCGGTTCCTTCAGGACCTCCTACGGCGGTCAGTTCGCCGGCTACACGATCGAGCGGAGTGGGAGCGCGGGCGACGCGATCAATGTCAGCACGTACGATGCGGGGAGTCCGGGCGCTGCGCCGAACGGCCTGCCGGTCGTCGGGGGCAACATCCAGCTGGCCTATCAGAACGGGACCGCGCCGACCGGCACGCCGCACTTCACGCAGTTCGTCGACAGCAATCAGCCCTTGAACGGCGCGAGCCCGCCCTACCTCGATCCCGCGCCGAACGACGACAACCTGCCGTTCTACTGGACCGAAGCGGAACGCCCGGCGGTTCAATCCGGATCGATGATCGGCTTCAGAGACTTTTCCAAGCGGACGACCGACGAGCTGTTCGGAACACCGGCAGCGAAGGAGTCGATCGATTGGGAAGCCGACCTGTTCTACGGCCAGTGGGACGGCGCGACCACGCTGAACGTCGAGGGCGGCGTTCGCTGGGGCTGGGAGGCGAAGTCGGCGACCAGGGGCGAAGCGGAGGCATCGTTCCTAAATCCCGCGCCTGCCGGCGCCGTCACCTCCGGGGTGGGGGAGAGAGCTTCCAGTGGGGCAGCGGGCAGTCGTCGCGGCTGTCGTTCTCGTCGGAGGCCTTCAACCCCGAGCCGAACGAGCCGTTCTCGCTGGGGCGCATCGACTACTTCAACGGTGAGATCGACGCGGGTACCGGCGCGACGTCCGTGGACCTGCAACTCGACATCGGCTTCGACAACGCGTCCGAAAACGACACGCGTGAAACTGTCAGCTTCTCGCTCATCAATACCCCGAACTCGGACGATCCCGAGGCCAGCGCCGATTTCGTCTCGTTCACGTTCGGCAACCGGACGAGCACCTTCAATGTGCTGGAGGGGCTGATGGCGTCAGCAGAGCTTGTCGGCATTTTCAGAAGCGGCGGTTTTGAAGCGTCGACGGTGGAGAATCAGACCGGGAAATCCTCGGCCGCGCCGCTCGACTTCCCAGCGATCTCCCTTCTGGATCTGGAAGTGCTGGGCTTTCGCGAGCCGTCGGGGTCCGGTTTCGTGACGACGAGCGCCATTCCCCTGCCCGCGGCTGCTCTGCTGCTGCTGACGGCACTGGCGGCATTGGGAGCAGGGCGGCGCCGCGGGTGAGAACCGTCCGCCTCGCGTGGGTGGCGCTTGGCCTCGTTGCCGCGCCGGCGTTCGCCGGAGGCGATGAGATGGCCGTCTGCCTCGTCCATGCGGGACCTTCGGACAAGACCTTTCCATCGGTCTGCCTTGGCGAGGCGCCGTCCGCCGACCCGCTTCGCATCGTCATTGCGGAGACGCCGGAGAGCTCGTTCCTGCTCGATACGCTCTTGAAGACGCCAGGCGACGCGGCCTGTGCCGGCGATCCGGGCGTCTACAGGGTGGAGGGAACCGAGACGTTCGTCTGCGGCAAGTCCTGGCGCGGCTTCATCGCGGATCTGGCGGAGCTGACCCGCGACGCGCAACTCGTCGCGCTTCGCGAGCGCCTCGGGTGAGGCTTCGGCCCGAGATACGCCGATCTACTCGTTGTCGTCGTCGAGGAACTGCGTCGGATCGAAGTTGCCAAGGTTGCCGAAGAGCTGGCGCAGCAGCGAGATTCCGGCGGTGTTCTGATCGGTCACGCGGCTGCTGAGCGGCACGACGCGCCCTTCGCGCAGGCCGAAGCGTTCGATGTTTCTGACCGAGTCGCCGGCGAAGCTGACGACCACGACTTCCCGGTCGATCTCGACCGGCGCGCGCAACGGGTAGTCGCGATAGCGCGAGCGAACGTAGAACCAGCCATCATCCTGCACGAGTGTCGTGACCAGGGGTCGGCCGATGGTCGTGGCGACCTCCGCCCGGCTGTCACCGACGTCGACCCGCGCAAGCTGATCGTCGGGCGGGACGTAGCCGTGATTGCGATACTGCTGGGTGCAGGCGGCCGCCACGAGAAGGCCTGTGACCGCAAGCAGCCGAAGAGCCCATCTGCCCGATAGCATCCGCATCCTCATCAACGGTCCCCTTCGCCCGCCTGTCGGCTTACATAAGGGTTTCATAGCGATCAAGGACGGAGCAGAGCGATGCGCCCCCCTCCCCGCCCGGTGGAACCGTGGAGCCATATGATACGCCTCGACGGCGGCAGCCGCGCGCCCGAGGAATTCGAGCTGACGCCCGGCGCCGAGGTGCGCGCCGCGCTGGCGGATCGGCTGGGGATCCTGGGGCTGCGCAAGCTGCGCTTCGCAGGACGGCTGTCGCCCGAGGACAAGCGGGACTGGCGGCTCGAGGCGGATCTCGGTGCGACGGTCTCGCAGGCCTGCGTCGTCACGCTGCGTCCGGTCGCGACGCGGATCGACGAGACGGTGGAGCGCCGCTACCTCGCGCGGATGCCCAAACTGCCCGAAGGCGAAGAGATCGAGATGCCGGATGACACGATCGAGCCGCTGCCCGCCACCCTGGACCTCGGCACCGTGATGGCCGAGGCGCTGGCGCTGGCGCTGCCGCCCTGGCCGCGAGCCGAGGGCGTCGACCTCGGCGAGCGGGTCTTCGCCGAGCCCGGGACCCAGCCGATGACAGACGAGGAAAGACGTCCGTTTGCGGGCTTGAAGGACCTGCTCGGCAAGGACGACGAGAAGAATTAGGTGCGGGGCCAAAAGGGGTTGCGCAACGGGCGAATCCGACTATGTTCCGCGCTTCGTTCGCACCGGGGCGGTTGCCGCACCGGTCTTCGGCGCGAGTGACCGCAAAATTTACCGACCCGAGGATCTGGACATGGCCGTCCCTCAGAACAGAGTCACCAAGTCGCGCCGGAACATGCGCCGGGCGCACGATGCGCTGACTGCCGCGAACCCTGCGGAGTGCCCGAATTGCGGTGAGCTGAAGCGCCCGCACCACGTCTGCTCACAGTGCGGCCATTACGCCGATCGCGAAGTCGTGGCGCAGGCCGACGAGATCGATCTCGACGACGACGCGGCCTGACGGCCGGCGGCTGCCTTTACCGATGGCGCCAGAAGGCTCCCCGTCCGGCACGGCGCATCCGGGCCCCACGAACTACGTCATATCGGTCGACGCCATGGGCGGTGATCTCGGCCCCGCCTCGGTGGTGGCCGGGATGGCACGGTCCGCCCAGAAGAACTCCGAGATCCGCTTCATCGTCCATGGGCCCGCCGAGGAGCTCAAGCGCCTGATCGCGAAGCGCAAGCTGACCGAGATCTGCGAGGTCCGCGACGCCCCAGACGTCGTGACGATGGACGCCAAGCCCAGTCACGTGATGCGGCACGGAAAGGCAACTTCGATGTGGTCGGCGATCCAGGCGGTTCGCAACGGCGAGGCGCAGTCGGTGGTCAGCTGCGGCAACACCGGCGCGCTGATGCTGGTGTCGGTCGTGGTGCTGAGGAAGCTGCCCGGCGTGGATCGGCCGGCGATCGCCTGCCTCTGGCCTTCGCGCAATCCCGGCGGGTTCAACGTGATGCTCGACGTCGGCGCCGATATCCGTGCCGATCCGCGCGACCTGCTGCAATACGCACTGATGGGCGCCTCCTACGCGCGGAACGGGTTGGGCGTGGCGCGACCGCGCATCGGCCTGCTCAATGTCGGGACGGAGGAGCACAAGGGTCGGCCGGAGATCCGAGCCGCGCACGACCTGATCGAGGAGGCCGCCCCTGGCGCCGAGATCGAGTTCGTCGGCTTCGTGGAGGGCGGCGACATCCCGTCGGACCGGGTCGACGTGATCGTCACGGACGGGTTCGCCGGCAACGTCGCGCTGAAGACCGGCGAAGGCACCGCCAAGCTCATCGGCGAGCTCTTGCGGGAAGCCTTTCAGTACACGCCCCTCAGCAGGATCGCCGCGTTGCTGGCATTGACTTCTCTGAAGCGCCTGCAGAAGCGGATCGATCCCCGGCGCGTCAATGGCGGCGTGTTCCTTGGCCTGAACGGCACCGTGATCAAGAGCCACGGCTCGGCCGACGAGATGGGCGTCTCCTCGGCGATCAAGCTCGCCTTCACCCTCGCGAAAAGCGGCTTCACCGAAAGGCTTGCGGCGCGGGTTGCAACCACCGTCGCAGAGGCTCAGTCTGCAACGGCAGGGAATGGAAAAGGCAGCTCTGACGCATGACGACACGTGCAGTGGTGCGGGGGGTCGGGCACCACCTGCCAGAGAGGGTCGTTGCGAACACCGAGTTCGAACAGACCCTCGACACGTCCGACGAGTGGATTCGCGCCAGAACGGGTATCGAGAGACGGCACTTCGCGGCCGATGGAGAGACGACGTCGGACCTCGCCTTGCGGGCGGCCGAGGCGGCGTTGGCGGACGCAGGCCTGTCCGCCGCGGACATCGACGCGATCATCGTGGCGACGTCGACCCCGGACCTGACGTTCCCCGCGACCGCGACGATGGTGCAGGCGCAACTCGGCATGTCGGGAGGCTTCGCCTTCGACATGCAGGCGGTCTGCGCGGGCTTCGTCTACGCCCTCGCCAATGCCGACGCGCTGATCCGCGCGGGCCTGGCACGACGGATACTCATCATCGGAGCCGAGACCTTCAGCCGGATCATGGACTTCACCGATCGCACGACCTGCGTGCTGTTCGGCGACGGCGCGGGGGCAGTAGTACTGGAGGCCGCAGAGTCGTCCGGCGCGTCTTCGGAACGGGGCGTCCTGTCGGCGGATCTGCACTCGGACGGACGCTTCCGTGAAATCCTGTACGTCGATGGCGGCGTGTCGACAGGGACCAGCGGACATCTCCGCATGCAGGGCAAGGAGGTCTTCCGCCACGCGGTGGAGAAGCTGGCCGAGACGGCGCACACCGCGCTCGACCGGGCGGGCCTCGACGCTTCGGACGTGGACTGGATCGTGCCGCACCAGGCGAACCTGCGGATCATCCGGGCCACGGCGGCACGGATGCACCTGCCGATGGAGCGGGTCGTCGTAACGGTCCAGGATCACGGCAACACGTCGGCGGCGTCGATCCCTCTGGCGCTGTCGACGGCTCGGAGCGAAGGCAAGATCAAGACGGGCGACTTGCTGGTTCTCGAGGCGATCGGGGGCGGCCTGGCTTGGGGATCGGTAGTCCTGCGTTGGTGAGGCGGCTTCGTTTGCGCACTCAACACGTTGATTGACAGAAAAAAACCACTCGCGCTAACGTGAGGCGGCTGCTGGGGAGGCAATCGATGTCGGACAAGACCCTGACCCGCATGGACTTGAGCGAAGCTGTGTTTCGCGAGGTCGGGCTGTCAAGAAACGAATCCGCGCAACTGGTCGAGAGCGTGCTGGCGCACATGTCGGATGCCCTTGTGCGTGGCGAGACCGTCAAGATCTCGTCCTTCGGCACCTTCACCGTGCGCGACAAGGCCGCGCGGATCGGGCGCAACCCGAAGACCGGCGAAGAGGTACCGATCCATCCGCGGCGGGTCCTCACCTTCCGCCCCTCCCACCTGATGAAGGATCGCGTCGCCGACGGCAACAAGGGCTGAGTCGGCATGGCGAAATCGCCCGACGCATTCCGCACCATCAGCGAGGTCGCCGATTGGCTCGGCGTCGAGGCGCACGTCCTGCGGTTCTGGGAAACCAAGTTCACCCAGGTGAAGCCGGTGAAGCGAGCCGGCGGCCGGCGGTACTACCGCCCAGCCGACATGGCGCTGCTCGGCGGGATCCGCCGCCTCCTGCATGAGGACGGACTCACGATCCGTGGCGTGCAGAAAATCCTGCGGGAGAAAGGTGTCAGCCACGTCTCGACCCTGTCCCCCGCGCTGCGACTTGATGGAAGCGGCGCGCCGGCAGCCGGACCCGATGCCGCCATCGCGGCGGCGACACCCGTGGAAGACGGCGTCCCACACATTCCGACGCGCGCGCCGCATGACGACGCGCCGACGCTGCCGTTCAATCTTTCCGACGCCCGCCCGCCGTCGCACGCTGATCATGCGTCTGCGGACGGCATTCCGATGGAGGAAACTTCCGCGCCTCCGACGGAAGGCGATGGAAGGTTACCACCCGACACCGCAGCCGACGACGCGGTTGCCCGTCCGGCGGCAGCCACAAGCGCCGACGAGGATTTCGAGACCCCGATTGCGGCGATGGTACTCTCCGCCGTTCTGCGGCGGTCGGCGCGGCCACCGTTCGATCCGGACGCGGCCGCACCGCTCGTGGAGCGGGCGCGGCAGCTGGCGGAGCGACTGAGGAGCGTGCCGGAGTGACGACGCGGCGTACCGGGCCTTGCCCCCGTGTGCCGAAAATGTATGAAGGCGCGGTGTCGGGCTATGGCGCAGCCTGGTTAGCGCGTCCGTCTGGGGGACGGAAGGTCGCAGGTTCGAATCCTGCTAGCCCGACCACCGACACTCCATGAGCATCAGGGCCGTCGGACTTCTTCCCGACCGCGAGATCGGTGCTCTGGTGGCGTCCGGCGCGATCATCGGCGACGTGGAGCCCGACCAAGTTCAGCCGGCGTCTCTCGACCTGCGGCTCGGGCCGCGCGCGATCCGGGTACGGGCGTCGTTTCTCGCCGGCCGTGGACGGCGGGTGAAGGACCGGCTTGCCGACTTCCAGATGCACGAGATCGACCTCACCGCCGGCGCCGTTCTGGAGAAGGGCTGCGTCTACCTCGTCGAGATGATGGAGGCGCTCGCGCTGCCCGGCGGGATATCGGCGGTCGCGAATGCCAAGTCGTCGACCGGGCGGCTTGACCTTCTGACGCGCGCGGTGACCGACGGCGGGACGGAATTCGACCGGATCCCGACGGGGTACCGAGGCCCGGTCTACGCCGAGATCTGCCCGCGTTCCTTCTCGGTCCTGGCGCGTGCCGGACAGCGGCTGAACCAGATGCGGTTCCGCCGCGGGCACGCCGTGCTGAGCGACGCCCAACTCGCGGAACTCAACGCCCGCACCCCCCTCGTCGACGGCGAGCCGGTGATCGCCGGCGGCCTTGGCTTCTCCGTCGATCTGGAGCCCGCCGGCGCGATCGCCGGCTGGCGGGCGAAGCCGCACACCGGGTTGATCGACCTGTCGCTCATCGCGCATTACGACCCGACCGAGTTCTGGGAGCCGCTGTCGCCGCGATCCGGGCACATCGTGCTCGATCCCGGCGCGT
Source organism: uncultured Alphaproteobacteria bacterium (assembly GCA_963749675.1). GTDB lineage: Bacteria > Pseudomonadota > Alphaproteobacteria > Rhodobacterales > Rhodobacteraceae > Roseitranquillus. The sequence goes on along the minus strand of CAVVNT010000010.1, from coordinate 852,233 downwards.
TCTACATCCTGGTGAGCCGCGAGGCGGTGACGATCCCGCCCGACCACGCCGCCGAGATGGCCCCCTACCTCGCCATGGTGGGGGAGTTCCGGGTGCACTATGCCGGCTTCTTCGACCCCGGCTTCGGCTGGGCCGAGGCGGGCGGCGCCGGCAGCCGCGGCGTACTGGAGGTGCGCTGCCACGAGGCCCCGTTCGTGCTGGAGCACGGGCAGACCGTGGGCAGGCTGGTCTACGAGCGGATGGCGGCGGTGCCAGACCGGCTCTACGGGGCGGGGATCTCGTCGAACTACCAGGGTCAGGGGCTGAAGCTCGGCAAGCAGTTCAGGTCCTGATCGCGGCCTCAATTGTCGAGGATCCGGCGGGCCACGCGCCGCTGCAGCGGCGGCAGCATCCCGACGAGCCTGAGGGCAGAGCGGATCATCAGCGCGCGGCCGGGACGCTGGACGAGGATGGCGCGCCGCGCGGCCTCGCTAAGCGCGATGGTGCGGGCGCCCTCCTCCTGCCGCGCCGCCCGATATCCCGAGGCGTCACCACGCGCGAGGCGGGCTGCGAGGTCGGCGGCGTCCGCGATTCCCAATTCATGCCACGTCCGCCAACCGGCGAGTGGCAATGTGCGGCGTCACCCGCAAGAAACACGCGTCCCACCTGGTAGCGGTCGACCTGACGCACGGAGATGCGGAACTTCTCCGCCCGCCGGACGCGACGCACCCGCATCGGCACAGGCAGCGCCGCGAGCGCATCAGGCGAGTTCGAGATGACGCGGAAGCGCGTCGCCTCCAGCGGGACGACGATGACGCCACGGCCACCGTCGAGCAGGAAGATCTGGAAAGAAGCCGGGTCTGGCCAGGCCTCGGCTTCGACGTCGGCGATCGACCAGTCCTCGGGCAGATCGTGACCGCGAAACGCAACCCCTAACGCCCGCCGTACCCTGCTCTGCACGCCGTCCGCTCCGATGACGCACGAGTAGGCCTCGTCCGCGCCGGAGATCCGGACACGAACCTCCGAATCGTCCTGCTCGAGCGACTGGAACTCGGCACCGTAGCGCACCTGACCGCCCTGGCGATCCAGCGCCGCGGCGAGATGCGCCTCGGTCCGGTCCTGCGCGAGCGCGAGCAGGCGGGCGCCCGTCGCGGCGGCGAGATCGAGCGTGCCGATCCGTTGCGCGCCGTAGTGGAAAATCGCCTGCCCGATCGGGATCGCCTCGGACCGGATCGCAGCCGAGGCGCCCGACGGCTCCAGGATGTCCATGCTGCGGGGCAGGATGCCGACCGCCCGCGAAAGCGGCGACGGCGCTGGCTTGCGGTCGATCACGGCAGCGTCGAGGCCGAGACGACGGAGCTCCACCGCCGCCGTCAGTCCCGTCGGTCCCGCGCCGACGACCAGAATTCGACTCGCCATGTTCCGGGATGATAGCAGATCGGCGAGTTCAGCCGCCGAACATCTCGCCTTGGTCGTCGTCGTCCTCCGACTCGGTGCCGGGAGGTGGACGGTTGTCGAGCAGACCCGCCTGACGAAGCTCCTTGAGCCCGGGGAGGTCGCGGGGCGAGGAAAGGCCGAAATGGTCGAGAAACGATTCCGTCGTCACGAAGGTGACGGGGCGGCCCGGTGTCTCACGCCGGCGGCCGAGACGGATCCATTGAAGCTCGAGGAGCTGGTCGAGGGTGCCGCGGGAGACCGTGACGCCGCGGATCTCCTCGATCTCGGCGCGCGTGGCCGGCTGGTGGTAGGCAATGATCGCCAACGTCTCGATCGCGGCGCGGGAGAGCTTGCGTTGCTCCACCGTCTCGCGTCGCATCAGGAACGCGAGGTCGGCGGCGGTGCGGATCGCCCAGGACTGGCCGATGCAGGCGACCTCGACCCCCCTGCCCTCGTAGCGCTTGGCAAGCTGCTCCACCGCCGCCGCGGCGTCGGATCCGTGCGGCATCCGGGCGTTGAGGTCGGCGATCGTCATCGGCTCGGCCGAGGCGAAGAGGATCGCTTCGACCATCCGCTCCTGCTCCGCCAGCGGGGGAGCGTCGAAGAGAGGGCGCTCATCGGCCACGCGTCAGGCCCGGGCGCGGACCCGGATGGGGGCGAACGCCGCCTCCTGCCTGATCTCGAGCGAGCCTTCCTTGGCGAGTTGCAGGGCCGCGGCGAAGTGCGCGGCGGCCGCGCTGCGCCGCCGCCGCGGCGCGCCGGTCCAGGCCGCGGGAAGCCAAGCGGCAAGGTCGACCCAGTCGCCGGCGAACCGGATCAGGCCGCGCATCCGGTCGAGCGCCTGTTCCATCGTCAGCAGGTCCTCGCGATCCATCGCGTAGGGTCGGAACTCGTCCTTGGTGCGCAGGCGCGCGTAGGCCTGCATCAGGTCCAGGAGCCCGGCGGAGTAACGCACGTCTCGCGTGCGCTGGACCGCCTCGGGCATGCCGCGGGCAAAGCGGTCGCGGCCCAGCCGGTCACGCCCCATCAGCCGGCCGGCGACGTCGCGCATCGCCTGCAGACGTTCAAGCTGGAAGGCGAGGTGCGCTGCGAGCTCGTCGCCCGAAGGCCCCTCATCCTCCGGGTCCGGCGGCAGCAGCAGGCGCGACTTCAGGAAGGCGAGCCAAGCCGCCATCACGAGGTAGTCCGCAGCCAACTCGATGCGGAGCGCGCGGGTCGTCTCGACGAAGGCGAGATACTGCTCGGCCAGCCGCAGGACGGAGATTTTGCGCAGATCGACCTTCTGGGTCCGGCTGAGTGTCAGCAGCAGGTCCAGCGGCCCCTCGAACCCGTCGACGTCGACGATCAATGCCTCGGCGGCGAGGCGGTCGGCGATGTCCGGGGCCAGCCCGCCGTCAGGCACGTGACCCACCCCGTCGCGCGGCCATCAGCAGGTCCGCGCGCTTCAGGACCGCGCTCCGGCAGGCATCGTAATGGTACCGGTGGCAGAGGCCCGGGAGCAGCCCGTCGCCCCAGCCATCGAGCCCGTCGAGCAATGCCTCCAACGGGTGCCGCTCGGCGGTTTCGCGACGTTCAAACACTGGCCACCTCCGGTCTTTTTGCGAGCGCCCGGTCTGCCCGGTCAAGCGCTTCGCCTGCCAGCGCACCGGCCTCCGCCGCGACACTCTCCATCTCGGAGAGGTCGCCGTTGCAGTGCAGGATCACGTCGCATCCGGCCGTGATGGCCGCGCGCGTGTTCTCCGCAGGAGTGCCACCAAGGGCGCCCATGCAGATGTCGTCGGTCATCAGCAGGCCGTCGAAGCCGATGTCCTGCCGGATCAGGCCGATCGCATCGGGCGAGAGCGTCGCCACCCGCGTGTCGTCGATCGCGGCATAGACGACGTGCGCCGTCATCCCAAGCGGCAGATCGGCAAGCGCGGCGAAGGGCGCGAAATCGACCCTCCGCAAATCGTCGAGGGACAGGTCCACCACCGGCGCCGTCTCGTGGCTGTCCGCCCGTGCCGCGCCGTGCCCGGGGATGTGCTTGAGGACAGGCAGGACGCCGCCGTCGACGCACCCGTCCGCGACCGATCGCGCCAAGGACGCGACCCGCTCGGGATCGTCGCCGAGGCAGCGGTTGGCGAGGAACTGATGGGTGAAGTCCCGCGCGACATCGGCGCAGGGAACGCAGTTCACGTCGATGCCGTAGTCGCGAAGCTCGCGGCCGATGGCGGAGTATCTGTCGTGGACCGCGATTTCTCCGCCCGGACCGGCGGCGTGCTCGCGCGGCGGCAGCCAATCCCGCGCCAGGGGCGGGCGCAACCGGGCGACCCGCCCCCCCTCCTGGTCGATCAGGATCGGCGCGTCGTGGCCCGCGACCTCGCGCAGACGCCGAGTCAGGGCGCGGATCTGGTCGGGCTCTCGCAAGTTGCGGTCGAAGAGGATGAAGCCCCAGGGTCGGGCGTCGGCGAAGAATGCCGCCTCGTCGTCCGACAGGTCGGGACCGGCGCAACCGAAGATAGTGGCGCCCGGCGCGCTCATCTCCGCACCACGGGAACGCATTCGGCCTGGCCCGCGGTTAGCGCGGCGCAGACGCGGCGTGCGTCGGCGAGGTCGGAGAAGCCGCCGGCGCGAAGTCGCCAGAACGTCCGGTCCTCGCGTTCCACACGCTCGATGCGACGGTCGGTGTCTTCGAGCAGATCGGGGAAGCGGTCGAGGAGATCGCGCCATTCCGCGGCCGCCATCCGTTCCTCGGGGAAGGCGCCGAGCTGGACCACCTCGCCGGACACCTTCGCCGGCGCCGCGGCCGGCAATGCAGCGCGCGTGGTCGGGGCGCGGCAGCGGCCGGGGGCCGGCCGGCGCGCTGGCCTTGAAGATGGTCGCGGCATCGAGGCCCAGCGCCTCCGCGACGGCGAGGTCCATGGCGTCGATCGCGGGCGGCTCGGCAACGTCGGGCGCCGGCATGTCCTCGGCGGTGAGCTCCACCGCCCGTGGAGCCAGGCGCACCTCCGACGCGAGCGGAATCTCGCCCGCGCCTGCGGCGATGCGGCTGACGGACAGGCCCTGGTGCTCGGCGCGGTCGCCGCCCGGCTCCTCCGGCGCGATGCGCATCGGCCCCTCGGCGGCGCGGATGATCGGCACGCCGACCGCCTCACGCTCCATCAGCCGCCAGCCCCAGACGCCGGCGCCGACGACAAGTGCGACGGAGATCGCCGCAGCGCCCCACGTGGCAAAGGTGCGGACAGGTACGCGACTGGCGCCGACGGTCTCGGCTTCGCTCATGCTGATGCGCCTCGATGACTGCTCGTGGCCTCTGGTACCCCGGCAGTCCGTGCGTCAGCGCATCTCTTCCGCAGGAGTGACGCCGAGGATACCCAATCCCGTCGAAATGACAACGGCAACGGCGCGGGCCAGTGCCATTTTTGCCGCGGAGCGTGCTTCCTCGTCCTCTGGATGAAGCGCAATTCCGTGCGGTCGTTGCCCTTGTTCCAGAGCGCGTGGAAGGCGCTGGCGAGCTCGTAGAGGTAGAACGCAACCCGGTGCGGCTCGTGATTGCGCGCCGCGATCTCGACCAGGCGCGGCCATTCGGAGATCTTCTTGGCCACCGCCACCTCGGCCTCGTCCTCCAAGAGCGGCACGTCGGTCGTCATGATGCCCAGGCTCTCCGCCTTGCGCCAGAGCGAGCGGACGCGGGCGTGGGCGTACTGCACGTAGAAGACCGGGTTGTCCTTGGACTGCTCGGTCACGCGGTCGAAGTCGAAGTCGAGCGGCGCGTCGTTCTTGCGCGTCAGCATGTGGAAGCGGACGACGTCGGGGCCGACCTCGTCGACGATCTCGCGCAGCGAAACGAAGTTGCCGGAGCGCTTGGACATCTTGACCGGCTCGCCGCCCTTCATCAGCCGCACGAGCTGCGCAAGCTTGACGTCGAGCGGCACCGCGCCGTCGGAGAGCGCCGAGACGGCGGCCTGCATCCGCTTGACGTAGCCGCCATGGTCGGCGCCGAAGACGTCGATCAGCTCCTCGAACCCGCGCTCGATCTTGTCGTGGTGATAGGCGATGTCGGGGGCGAAGTAGGTCCACGCACCGTCGGACTTCCTGCACCGGGCGGTCGACGTCGTCGCCATGCTCGGTCGAGCGGAACAGCGTCTGCTCCCGCGGCTCCCAGTCCTCGGCGGCGCGGCCCTTGGGCGGCTCCAGCGTGCCGCGGTAGATCAGGCCCTTGTGGTCGAGGACCTTCAGCGCCTCCTCGATCCGGCCGGTGCCGTAGAGCGACTTCTCGGAGAAGAAGACGTCGTGCTCGACGCCGAGCGCGCGGAGATCCTCGCGGATGAGGTCCATCATCGCGTCGGTGGCGAAGTCGCGGACCTCGTCGAGCCAGAACTGCTCGCCCTTGTCGACGAAGCGGTCGCCGACCTTGTCCTTGAGCGCCCGGCCGACATCGACGAGGTAGTCGCCCGGATAGTGCCCCTCGCCGAACAACGACCTCCTCGCCATGAGCCTCGAGGTAGCGCAGGTAGACCGACCGCGCGAGCGTTTCGACCTGCGCGCCGCCGTCGTTGATGTAGTACTCGCGCGTGACGTCGTAGCCCGCGAAGGAGAGCAGCGAGGCCAGCGCATCGCCGAAGACCGCGCCACGGACATGCCCGACATGCAGCGGGCCCGTCGGGTTGGCGGAGACGTACTCGACATTGACCTTGATGCGCGCGCCGAGGCCGGAATGTCCGAACGACTTGCCGGCGTCGAGCGCCTCCGTCACGACGTCGGCCCAGACCGACGGGGCGAGGCGGAGGTTCAGGAAACCGGGTCCGGCCACGCCCGCGGCCTCGACCCGCGGGTCGGAGGTGATGCGTTCGGCCAGCTTCTGCGCGATCTCGCGCGGCGCACGGTCGGCGCGGCCGGCAAGGACCATCGCGGCATTGGTCGCCATGTCGCCGTGGCCAGGGTCGCGCGGCGGCTCGACCGTCACTGGGCCGTAGTCCAGGCCGGAGGGCAGATCGCCGTCGGCCACCATGGCGTCGAGCGTCTCGAGCACGGCTTTGCGGATGTCGGAGAAAATGTTCATGGCAGCGGCGCCCGGCTCGTTTGAAGGGCACCTAGCATGGCGCGTCGGGCGCTGCCAATGGCCCCGCGCCGTGGTCTAGGGCGAGGCGATCAGCCGGGTGTGCTCGCTGAGGGCGAAGCGGTCGGTCATGCCGGAGATATAGTCGGAGACGAGCCGCGCGAGCGCGGTCTCGCCATCGGCGCCGGCGACGGCGCCCTGCCAGGGCGCAGGCAGGAGATCGGGCCGCGCCATGTAGAGCGGGAACAGATCGTCGACGACGCGGGTGACGTTGGCGCGCATCTCCATCACCGTCGGCGCGCGATAGACCCGATCGAACAGGAAGCGGCGCATGACCGACAGGTCGCCCCACACCGGCGCGGAAAACCGGATCATCGGCCGCCCAGCGCGGCGAACGTCTTCGGCGCTGTGCGGATCGACCTCGGCGATCAGTGCGCGCGAGGTGGCGAGCACGTCCTCCACCAGCGCGCCGAAGACGCGCCGCAACGCCTCGTGCCGGCGGCGGTCCGGCTCGAGCCCCGGCCATTCCCGGTCGGTTCGGCGAACGCGTCCCCCACGATCGGCAGTCGCGAGAGGTCGTCCTCGTCGAACAGCCCCGCGCGCAGGCCGTCCTGCAGGTCGTGGTGCATGTAGGCCACGTCGTCGGAGATCGCGGCCGCCTGCGCCTCCGCCCCGGCGTGGGTGTCGAGTTCGAGATCCTCGACGCCCTCGTACTCCGCCAGCGCCCAGGGCGGATCCGGCACCGGGCCGTTGTGCTTGGCGATACCCTCCAGCGCCTCCCACGTGAGGTTCAGGCCGTCGAAGGCCGCGTAGTGCCGCTCCAGCGTCGTGACGATCCTGACCGCCTGGGCGTTGTGGTCGAAACCGCCGTAGGGCGCCATCAGCCGGTCCAGCGCCTCCTCGCCGGTATGGCCGAAGGGCGGGTGGCCGAGGTCGTGCGCCAGCGCCACCGCCTCCGTCAGATCCTCGTCGAGGCCGAGGGAGACGGCGAGCGTCCGCGCCACCTGCGCCACCTCCAGCGTGTGGGTGAGGCGGGTGCGGTAGTAGTCGCCCTCGTGCTCCACGAAGACCTGGGTCTTGTGCTTGAGCCGGCGGAACGCGCTGACGAGTGGATGATCCGGTCGCGGTCGCGGGCAAAGCAGGTTCGGAACCTGCTGTCGGCTTCGGGCACGCGCCGCCCTCGGCTCGCCGCCGGGTCGCTGGCATAGCTGGCGCGCATGTCTGCCCTTCTTGTCGCCCGGCCCTCTCGATCTCTATATTGCAGGGCGTAGCTGAACGGAACCGTGTGCAAGAATGCTGAACGTCCCGCCTAAAGTCACCGACCGCGCCTTTGCCCGCCTCGCCGAGATCAACGAGGGGGTGGACGCGCCGCAGGCGCTCCGCGTCGCCGTGGAGGGTGGCGGCTGCTCGGGCTTCCAGTACGACATCAAGCTCGATGCGCCGGCCGACGACGATCTGGTTCTGGAGAAGAACGGGCAGAAGGTGCTGATCGACAGCGTCTCGCTGCCGTTTCTCGCCGAGGCCACGATCGACTTCAGCGAGGAGTTGATCGGCGCGCGCTTCACGATCGAGAACCCGAATGCCACGGCGTCCTGCGGCTGCGGCACTTCGTTCTCGATCTGAGCACGGTCACGTATTCCCCACTGTCGCCATGAGCTGCGGGTGGTGAACCTTCGAGCGTAGATCGCTCAGGGAAAGACCCATGTACCAGCCCATGCCACAGCAATTCGACCGCGAAGGCCCGCGCGCGCCGCTGCCCGCACCCGAGACACGAATCGACGCTGCGCTCGACGTGATCTGGATCGGACCGAAGCCTGCGGAGCTGGCTGCCTAGAGAGGCGTCCGCGTCACTTCCCGAAAGAATTCGGCCGTGTCCTCCGGCTTGCAGAGGTCGGTGTCGGGGGTTGTCACCGCGGACGCCGCCGCCGCCGTGCCCCAGGCGCATGCCGTCGCCGGATCCTCGCCCTTCGTCAAAGCGTTTGCATAGGCGCCGATGAAGCTGTCCCCGGCGCCGACCCTTGAAAGGGGCACGACGACCGGCGGGCGCGTCAGCCCGACCCAGTCGTCGCAGACGATGACGGTGCCCTGAGCGCCCGCGGCGATCAGGACGTTCTCGGCCGCGCCCTTGTCGTGCAGCGCGCGGGCGAATTGCGCCACCTCCTCGATGTGGACGAGCGGCTCGCCCGAGACTTCCCGCGCCTCGGCGAGGTCCATGCGGAGCGTGAAGAGATGGGCGCCCGCCGAGGCAGCACGCGTCAGCGACGGCCCCGAGGTGTCGATGATCATCCGCCCGCCGTGTTCGCCGATCTCGGTGTTGAGCGTCAGAAAGAAATCCTCCGGCAGGCCCGGGGGATTTGAACCCGACACGACGATGAGGTCGCCAGGGCGGATTTCGTCCGCGATTGCCGTCCGCGCGGCTTCGCAGTCCGCCGGCGTCCAGGGCGGACCCGGCATCATGAACCGGTACTGCAGCCCGTTCGCAGCGTCGCGCACCGTCACCGACTGCCGTGTCGGGTAGGTCACGCCCAGCGACATCGGCTCCAGCCCCTCCTCCCGCAACTTCTCGACGAGCATCTCGCCGGTGGGGCCGCCGTAGGCGATCAGCGTCCGGCTGTGGCCGCCCAGGTTGGCGATCGCCCGGCTGACGTTGACGCCGCCCCCGCCCGGCTGCACCCGCGGCGCTGTGCAGCGCAGCTTGCGGTCGGGCACGACCGCCGGCGCCTCGGTCGAGAGGTCGAGGGCGGGGTTCACGGTGATCGTCAGAATCTCTGTCATGCCGGCGCGGACGCTAACGGCGCAAGCGGCGAGGGAAAAGCCCGTGCGACGCCAACGCTTGCCGATCATGCCGTGATGCCCGAAGAGGGGGAGATGAAGATCGCGACATTCAACATCAACGGGATCCGTGCCCGCGCCGAGGCGCTGGCCGCCTGGCTCGACGAGTCGCAGCCCGACGTCGCGCTGCTGCAGGAGATCAAGATCGTCGACGACGCCTTTCCGCGCGACCCATTCGAGGAGCGCGGCTACAGCGTCGAGACGCATGGGCAGAAGGGCTTCAACGGCGTCGCGATCCTGTCGAAGCGCCCGCTGGAGGACGTCTCGAGCGGCCTGCCCGGCGCCGACGACGACGAGCAGGCGCGCTGGATCGAGGCCGTCGTCGGCGGCACCCGGCCGGTCCGCGTCTGCGGGCTCTACCTGCCGAACGGCAATCCGGCGCCCGGCCCGAAGTACGACTACAAGCTGGCATGGATGGAACGCCTGCACGCTCGCGCCGAGGAGATCCTTGCTGCCGAGGAGCCGGCCTTGGTGGCCGGCGACTACAACGTCATTCCCCAGGACGAGGATGCGGCGCGACCGGACGCGTGGCGCGACGACGCGCTGGCGCTGCCGACCACGCGCGACGCCTTTCGGCGCCTGGTGAACCTCGGCCTGACGGACGCCTACCGAACGCGCCATCGCGGCGGCGGGCATTACACGTTCTGGGACTACCAGCGGAATGCCTTCGATCGGAACGACGGCATCCGAATCGATCATGCCCTCTTGACACCGCAGGCAGCCGATCTCCTGCTCGATGCCGGGATCGACCACGGGATCCGAGGACGGCCCAAGCCGTCGGACCACGTTCCGCTTTGGCTGACGCTCGACGTCTGAACCTGCTTCGAAATGCGCCGGAGGAATGCTCCGGGGCGTTCTGCTATCATCATCCGGCGGCTTGCCGCCGCCGAACGGAGCCGAGGAGAAAGATCATGCGGATCTTGCCGATCATCGCCCTGACTCTTCTGGCCGTGCCTGCGGCAGAGGCGCAGGTCGGGTGCCGCGGGCAAACCCTGAGCGAACTGAACGCGTGCGTGGAGGCGGCAACGCCGGTTCAACCGGGCGCGCAGAACAGCGCGGTCAGCCCTGCGCCCACGTCGCGGCGCGCGCTCGGCGGTGCGCTGCAACCGCGGGACATGCGCGCCGTGCCGCCGGTGGCCCAGCCGCAGAACGCGCCGGTCGCGATCGGAGAGCCGCTGCCGCAGAGGGCGCAGGTACTGGATGCGCCCGAGCGCTATGGCCTGACGCGCGACCCGTCTTCGGAATATTACGAGATCGACGGCAGCGTCATCCGCCTCAACCGTACCACGCGGGAGATCATCGACATCCGCCCGATGGCGGGCGCCTTGACGGGATACGACCGCCTGAACCCGGCCGCAGGATCGTCGGACCGCCGCTGATCTGCGCTACTCTGCCGCGAGACGTCGCGGATTGAGAAGCGGCTTGAGGTACTGGCCCGTATAGCTTTCGTGCACCGCGGCAATCTCCTCCGGCGTGCCGGTGGCCACCAGCGTGCCGCCGCCGTCGCCACCTTCTGGGCCAATGTCGATGACGTGGTCGGCGGTTTTCACGACGTCCAGATTGTGCTCGATCACGACGACGGTGTTGCCCTGCTCGACCAGCTCGTGCAGCACCTCGAGCAGCTTGCGAACGTCTTCGAAATGCAGGCCCGTCGTCGGTTCGTCGAGGATGTAGAGTGTCCGGCCGGTCGACCGCTTGGCCAGTTCCTTCGACAGCTTGACGCGCTGCGCCTCGCCGCCCGAGAGGGTGGTCGCCTGCTGGCCGACCTTGATGTAGCCGAGGCCGACGCGGACCAGAGCGTCCATCTTCTCACGGATCGAGGGGACGGCCTTGAAGAACTCCTGGGCATCCTCGACCGTCATGTCGAGCACGTCGGCGATCGATTTGCCCTTGAAATGCACCTCCAGCGTCTCGCGGTTGTAGCGCTTGCCGCCGCAGGTCTCGCATGTGACGTAGACGTCGGGCAGGAAGTGCATCTCGATCTTGATGACGCCGTCGCCCTGGCACGCCTCGCAGCGGCCGCCCTTGACGTTGAAGCTGAACCGGCCCGGCTTGTAGCCGCGCGCCTTGGCCTCGGGAAGGCCCGCGAACCAGTCGCGGATCGGGGTGAAGGCGCCGGTATAGGTCGCGGGGTTCGACCGCGGCGTACGGCCGATCGGGCGCTGGTCGATGTCGATGACCTTGTCGAGATGCTCCAGCCCCTTGATCGTCTCGCACGGCGCCGGTGTCTGCCGCGCGCCGTTGAGGCGCATCGAGGCGGTCTTGAACAGCGTCTCGATCGTCAGCGTCGACTTGCCGCCGCCGGAGACTCCGGTGACGCAGACGAACTTGCCGAGCGGGAATTTCACCGTCAGCTCTCGCAGGTTGTTTCCGACGGCCTTCACCACCTCGACCGACTTGCGGTTGCCGCTGCGACGCTCCGGCGGGATGCCGATCTCGCGCCGTCCGGCAAGGTAGTCGCCCGTGACCGAGGCGGGGTTCTGCATGATCTCCGGCGGGGTGCCGTGCGCCACGACCTCGCCACCGTGCACGCCTGCGCCGGGGCCGATGTCGAATACGTAGTCCGCCTCGCGGATCGCCTCCTCGTCATGCTCGACCACGATCACCGTGTTGCCCTGGTCGCGCAGGTTCTTGAGGGTGGTCAGCAGGCGGTCATTGTCGCGCTGGTGCAGGCCGATCGACGGCTCGTCGAGGACGTAGAGCACGCCGGTCAGGCCGGAGCCGATCTGGCTCGCCAGCCGGATGCGCTGGCTCTCGCCGCCCGACAGGGTGCCGGCGTTTCGCGACAGCGTCAGGTACTCCAGCCCGACGTTGTTCAGGAAGCCGAGCCTTTCGCCGATCTCCTTGAGGATCGCGCGGGCGATCTCGTTCTTCTGCTTCGACAGGCTCTTCGGGACGCCTTCGATCCAGTCCGCCGCCTCGCGGATCGACTTCTGGACAACCTCACCGACGTGCAGCCCGCCGATCTTGACCGCCAGCGCCTCGGGCCGCAGGCGATAGCCGTGGCAGACGCCGCAGGGGCGGTTGTTCTGATACCGCTCGAACTCCTCGCGCACCCAGGCGCTGTCGGTCTCGCGATAGCGCCGTTCGATGTTCGGGATGACGCCCTCGAACGAGCGGCTGACCTCGTAGACGCGGCCGCCCTCGTCGTAGCGGAACTTGATCTGCTCATCGCCCGAGCCGCGGAGGAAAACGTGCTGCACGTCCTCCGGCAGGTCCTTCCACCGCGCATTCTTGTCGAAGCCGTAGTGCTTGGCCAGCGCCGCGATCGTCTGCGTGACGTACGGGCTCTTGCCCTTGCGCCAGGCGGCGATGGCGCCGTCCGAAACCTTGAGGTTCTGGTCAGGCACCACCAGACGCTCGTCGAAATAGAGCTCGACCCCGAGACCATCGCATGCCGGGCAAGCCCCGAACGGCGCGTTGAACGAGAAGAGCCGTGGCTCGATCTCGGGGATCGTGAAGCCGCTGACCGGGCAGGCGAAGTTTTCGCTGAACGTGATCCGCTCGGCCTCGCCTTCGCCTTCGCGTGGCGCGGTCTCGAGGACGGCGATGCCGCTGGCGAGGTCGAGGGCAGTGCGGAAAGAGTCGGCCAGCCGGGTCTCGATCCCCTCGCGCACCACGATCCGGTCGACGACGACGTCGATGTCGTGGCGGAACTTCTTGTCGAGCTTGGGCGGGCTGTCGAGTTCGTGGAACTCTCCGCCGACCTTCACCCGCTGGAAGCCCTGCTTGCGCAGCTCCAGCATCTCCTTGCGGTACTCGCCCTTGCGGTCGCGCACGATCGGCGCCAGCAGGTGACCGCGCGTACCCTCAGGCATCTCCATCACCCGGTCGACCATGTCCTGAACCTGCTGCGCCTCGATCGGCAGGCCGGTTGCGGGCGAGAACGGGCGTGCCGACCCGCGCGAAGAGCAGGCGCATGTAGTCGTAGATCTCGGTGACGGTGCCGACGGTCGAGCGCGGGTTCTTCGACGTTGTCTTCTGCTCGATCGAGATCGCCGGGCTGAGGCCGCTGATGTGATCGACGTCCGGCTTTTCCATCATGTCGAGGAACTGCCGCGCATAGGCACTCAGCGACTCGACGTATCGGCGCTGCCCTTCGGCATAGATCGTGTCGAACGCGAGCGACGACTTGCCTGAACCGGAAAGGCCGGTGATCACCACCAGCTCGTTGCGCGGGATGTTCACGTCTATATTCTTGAGGTTGTGCTCGCGCGCGCCGCGCACCTCGATATGCGTCTGCTCGGCCATTCTGACCTCAGGGTCCGGGGGTCGTCCTCGACATAGGCGCTGGCTGTGAGAACGCCACCTCGAAAACTCGGAACGTAAGCGGAACATCTATCATGACCGGCCCCGACGGCCAAGACCGCTGATTGCCTTCCCTGCCAGTCGGCGACAATCCCGTTCACGCAGGTGTCATCACGCGCTCCGACCACTGGGGTACCGTACCGGCAGAGACGAAGGAGGACGATTGATGCAACCGATGCGAGGCCTCTTCCTCGCCGGAGCCGTGGCGCTGATCGCGACGGCGGCCGCGGCGCATCACGGCTGGCGCTGGACCGACGGCGGCCAGTTCGAACTGACCGGGGTCGTCACGCACGCCGACCTCGGCAATCCGCACGGGGTCCTGACGATCGAGGCGGGCGACGAACTGTGGGCGGTAGAGGTCGGGCAGCCGTGGCGCAACGCGCGCGCCGGCCTGACCGACGCGATGCTGACACCGGGAACCGAGATGACGGTGCTTGGTGAGCGGTCGGCCGACCCGCAGCAACTCAGGATGAAGGCCGAGGCCGTCGTCATCGCAGGCAAGACGTACCCGCTCTACCCCGAGCGCCTTTGATCGAGGTCGCGGCCATCCTCGAGGCGACGGCGGTGGCACAATACCTAAAGGTTTCCCGCTGGGTCTATCCGCTGGTCAACGCCGGCCACATCTTGGGGATCGCCCTGCTTGTGGGAGCGGCGGTGCCGATGGATTTGCGGCTGCTCCGTGGCGACGCATCGGCGGCTTGGTTACGACGGTATGCTGCGGCGGGGCTCGCCCTCGCGGCCGTTTGTGGCCTTCTTCTCTTCGTGACGCAGGCAACCGACTACGCGGCCAGTCCATGGTTCCGCGTCAAGATGGCTTTCCTGGCGCTCGGACTGGCCAATGTCGCCGCTCACCCTCGACTCGTCGCGCTCTCGCGTCAGCGACGCCAGATCGCCGGAGGCTTGTCGCTTGTAGCTTGGCCGGCGACCCTCGTTCTCGGCCGGATGATTGGCTACGGCCAGTAGCAACTGGCCGTAGTTGGCATGTGCCGCCGCCTACACGGCGCGGCGCCGCCGGAAGAAGGCAAGGCTCGCGGCTCCCAACAGCAACATCGGCGCCGCCGCGGGCAGCGGAATGGGCGCCGGCTGCGGTGCGGTCGTCGCGGTGCCGAACAGAACGCCCGTCAGGTCGGGCCTAGCTTCCGCATAGTCGATGAACATATTCAGGGCATCGCTGAGAGCCTGGGTGATGAACAGGTCAACGACGATCGGATCGCCCGACTGAGGCGTGCCGAGCTCGAAGAGAGGCGCGCTTCCGCCACCGTCCACGGTTGCGGAGACAAATCCCGCCGGTTCGTTGACCACGAAATCGCTGATCGTGATCTCGACGTCGTTGGCGTCGCCGTCGCGGTCTTTCGACAGGCTCAGGCCGCCGCTGTGGGTGATCCGAAGGGGATCCGTCATGCCACCTGTGATCGGAAACGAGAAGACCCCGGCGGACGGCGAGGTCGCATCCGGTATCAGGCCGACAGTGATGTTATTCGTTGTGATGAACCCCAGAACGGCATCCGAAACCTGGACATCGGTGGTGCCCGCCGCAGCGATCGGCGCTGCGAGCGCCGGCGCCGACCAGATGCCCGCGGCAGCAACAAGCGAGGCAGCAGTCTTGATCAAGTTCACGATTCACTCCCATTTCTATTCGCAGCACTAACGCCCTGCCGATTTGCGAATTATAACGCCTCCAACCTTGGTAAAGAAACTTTGTTGCTCACGTTTGCGTGGGCGCGGAACTTCGCAACCTCAGAAGTGAATGGCACGGCCGTAGGCATCGAGGACCGCCTCGTGCATCATCTCGCTGAGCGTCGGGTGCGGGAAGACGGCGGCGATCAGGTCCTCTTCCGTTGTCTCGAGCTGGCGGCCAACGACGTAACCCTGGATCAGCTCGGTAACTTCGGCCCCTACCATGTGCGCGCCGAGAAGCTCTCCGGTGTTCGCGTCGAAAACGGTCTTCATCATGCCCTCCGGCTCACCCAGCGCGATCGCCTTTCCGTTGCCGATGAAGGGGAAGTGGCCGACCTTGATGTCGTAGCCGAGTTCCTTCGCCGTCGCCTCGCTGTAGCCCACGCTCGCGACCTGAGGGTAGCAGTACGTGCAGCCCGCGATGGCCTCTGGGCGGACCGGGTGGACGTCGTTCCTGCCGGCGACCAGCTCGGCCACCATGACCCCTTCGTGGCTGGCCTTGTGCGCGAGCCATGGCGCGCCGGCGAGGTCGCCGATGGCGTAGAGGCCCTCGACCCCGGTGCGGCAATATTCGTCGACGACCACGTGGCTCTTGTCGACTTTCACCCCGGCCTCCTCGAGCCCGAGCCCTTCGACGTTGCCGACTATGCCGACCGCCGAGATGACGGTGTCGAAGTCGTACGTCTCGGTTTTCCCTCCCAACTCGATGGTCGCTGTCACGTTGTCTGCGCTGCGGTCGAGGCCTTTCACGATCGCCTTGGAGAGGATCCTCATCTTCTGCTTTTCGAACTGCTTCCGCGCGAACGCGGAGAATCTCGGCGTCCTCCACCGGCAGTACCCGCTCCATCACCTCGACCACCGTGGTTTCGGCGCCGAGCGTGTTGTAGAACGACGCGAACTCGATGCCGATCGCGCCGGAGCCAATCACAAGCAGATTCTTCGGCATGTGAGGCGGCACCAACGCGTGCTTGTAGTTCCAGACACGTTCCCCGTCCGGCTCCAGCCCCGGCAGAGATCTCGAGCGGGCGCCGGTGGCAAGCACGATCGCCTTGCCCGCGAGGTCCTGCTCGCCCTTGTCGGTCCTGACGAGGACGCGGCCCTGCCCGTTGAGCCGCGCCTCTCCCATGATCGCGGTCACCTTGTTCTTCTTGAGTAGGTGGGTGACGCCCTGGCTCAACTGCTTGGCGATCCCCCGCGAGCGCTTCACCACCGCATCGAGGTCATAGCCAATTCCGTCGGCCTTCAGCCCGAACTCCTTGGCGCGGTGCATCAGATGGAAGACCTCGGACGAGCGGAGCATCGCCTTGGTCGGAATGCAGCCCCAGTTCAGGCAAATCCCGCCCATGTGCTCGCGCTCGACGCAGGCGACCTTCAGTCCAAGCTGCGCGCCGCGGATCGCCGCGACGTAGCCGCCCGGCCCCGCGCCGATGACGATCATGTCGTAGGTTTCGGCCATGTCGCGCCTCCTGCCATGTGTGCCGCGACCTGATTACAGGCGCTACCCGCGGAACGACAGACCCGGCGTCACTTCGCCTTCCCCCGCATCCAGGCGACGACAAGCCCGATCGCACCGATCAGCGCAAGGAAGTAGCCGAACGGGACGATGATGGCCGCGCCCATGCCGCCGGCCTCGTCTGGCGGAACCTCGCCCACCAGAAAGGGGTAGATCACGAGGATCGCCATGCCGACGAGCAGGACGACGCCCCAGATAGTCATGTTGCGTTTCATCTGCGCCTCCGATCATGAAACCTGGCTCAGGAACGCGGCGGCGTTGCCCCCGGTTTCCAGATCAGGAAGACGACGCCGGCTGGAACTCGGCTAGGATCGCGCCGTAGCCGCCGCTCTCGAGGAACTCGGCTTCCGCCTTCCTCGTCGATCTTCCCAGCGCCGCGTTGCGGTATGGAAACCGGCCGTAGCGGCGGATCACCTCTCGATGCGCCCTGGCGTGTTGCAAGTTGTCGATCTGATCCGGAAGGCGGGTCTTCATCAGCCGGACGCAGCGCTCCTGGTCGCTGAGGTTCTCCGAATGCATCAGCGGCAGGTAGAAGAACTGCCGGGCGGGGGGATCGATCCTGGTGTCCCAGTCGCGACCGATGGCCATCTTGGCGGCCGCCAAGGCAACCGCGTCGGTGGAGAAAGACTTCTGGTCGCCGCGGAACATGTTCCGCGGAAACTGGTCGAGCAGGATGACGTAGGCGAGGGTTCCCGCGGCATATGTCAGCCAGAGACTGTAGGAGCCGTCCCGGCCAAGCTCCCACGCCTCCATGAACCGGTCGCGTACCTCGGCGTCGAGATCGTCGGAGGCCTTGTACCATCCCTCCTGACCGACCTCGTCGAGCCAGTAGGCGAGAATGTCGTCGGGCCGGGTCATGCAACAGCCTCAGTTTCCGTGCCGGTCACTCGTTTCCTCCACGTTGTCGGCGTAGACCTCCTGCACCGCTTCGAGCACCACAGGCGTCGCCGTTGCGAATACCGGTGCGTAGGACGAGGTTTCCGCCGCAGATATCGCCGCGCGACGCGTCGCGCGCCAAGCGGAGTAGGCCGCCAGAGCGAGCAGTAGCACGGCGATCGTCGCGAAGTAACCTCGCGTGCCGATCTGCGCCATCACGGCGCCGATGGCGAGCGGTCCGAGGACCGCGCCGACGCCGTTGATGAAGAGCAGACCACCCGACGCCCCGGCCATCTCCTCCGGCTGAAGATAGTCGTTCGTGTAGGCAAGAAGCAGCGCGTAGAGCGGGTTGACGAGCCCGCCCACGACGAAGCCCGCAGCGAGCAGCGCCGTGTAGGCGCCGGAGAACGCCACCGCGAGAGCCGCCGCGAGGCCGCCCAGCGCCGAGACGATCATGATCAGACGCCGCCTGTCCATCCGGTCGCTGATCCACCCGATCGGGAACTGCATGATCAGGCCGCCCACGTAGAACGATGCGACGAAGGTCGAGATCTGTGGCACCGTCAGCCCCTTCAGGGATCCGTAGACCGCCGACATCCCGAACATCGCCGAAAATACGCCGCCTGACAGGAACATCCCCATACAGCCCGTAGGAGAGGTTCGGAAGAGACGCCCGAACTGCAGAGGCTTCGTCGCACTGAACGCCGGCGATGGCGCCACGCTGAGCAGGATCGGCGCGAATGCGATCGAGACGAGCACGCTGGGGATGACGAAGAGCACGTACCCTGATGGGTCGCCGAAGACGAGGACGTACTGGGCTGTCACCACGCCTGCCATCTGGGTGATCATGTAGAGCGAAAGAAGCGTCCCGCGGGTCTTGTTTGTCGCCTGATCGTTCAGCCAGCTCTCCGCGGTGACATAGACGCCGCAGAAGCAGAAGCCGATGAGGATGCGCAGGGCAATCCACGCCCACGGCTCGGTGATCGTCGGATAGAGGATCAGGATCGCCGAGATGAAGGAGCCGAGCGCGGCGAAGACCCGGACGTGACCCACGCGCTGGATCAGCGCCGGGGTCAGACGCGAGCCCCCCAGGAAGCCGAGGAAGTACGCCGACATCACGAACGACATCTCGGAGGTCGAGAATCCTTCGATCCCGCCGCGGACACCGAGGAGCGTGCTCTGCAGCCCGTTGCCGATCATCAGCAACAGCATGCCGAGAAACAGCGGCCATGAGCCGAGAAGCGCAGTCATCGTGTACCCGTCCGATTCAACGGCGCCGCAATACGCCCCCGCGCGTCACCGCGCCAGCGAAGAGTGCGCTCAGTCCGGATCAAGGCCGCCCGGAGCAAGGAGCGAAGCGTCACCGTAGCTGAAGAACCGGTACCGGGATGCGATCGCATGCGCGTAGATTTCGCGCACGCGCTCGAGGCCCATCAGCGCCGACACAAGCATCATCAGTGTCGAGCGCGGCAGGTGGAAGTTCGTCATCAGCGCGTCGGTCACCCGAAAACGATACCCCGGCGTGATGAAGATGTCGGTCGCGCCCTGGTACGGCTCGATCCCGCCCGAGGCGCCGGCCGAACTCGATCAGGCGCAGCGCCGTGGTGCCGACGGGAATCGCGCGGCCGCCTGCGGCGCGGGTCGCGGCGATCTCGGCCGCGGCGGCCTCCGTCACCTCGCCCCACTCGGCATGCATCCTGTGGTCCGCGATCTCGTCGACCTTGACCGGCAGGAAGGTCCCGGCGCCGACGTGCAGGGTCACGTGCGTGGTCTCGACGCCCCGCGCCGACAGCGCCGACAGCAGGGACTGGTCGAAGTGCAGCGAGGCGGTTGGCGCCGCGATGGCGCCGGGGCGGCTCGCCCAGACCGTCTGATAATCCTCTCGGTCCTGCGCGTCTGCGGGCCTTCGCCCCGCGATGTAAGGCGGCAGCGGCATCGCGCCTGCCCGGTCGAGCGCTGCATCGAATGCGGCGCCTTCGACGTTGAAGACGAGGCGGGCGGAGGTGTCGTCGCGTCCCGTCACCGTTGCGGCTAGATCGCCATCGAACTCGATCGTCTCGCCGTTCCGGACCTTTCGCAGCGGCCTCAGCAGTGCCCGCCACCCTCCGGCAGGATGCGGCCCGATCAGCGTCGCCTCGACCCGGGCTGTACCGCTGCCATCCGCACCCGGGCGGCGGCGAACGCCGGCAAGCCGCGCCGGGATCACGCGGGTGTCGTTCAGGACCAAGCGGTCTCCGGCTCTGAGCAGTCGTGGCAGATCGGTGACCCGGAGGTCGCGGACCTCTGTCGGGCCCGCGGCGAGCAGGCGCGCCGACGAGCGCGGCCGCGCGGGGCGGACCGCGATCAGGTCGTCCGGCAGGCCGAAGTCGAAATCGTCGATGCGCATGGGCGTGACGCCTATGTCCGCGACGCCGGACTGTGCAAGCCCGGGCCACGGCCTAGAACACTCTTCTGGGACAACAGGAGGACTGAGAGACATGCTGGATTCCGGCCAGAACGCGCCCGACTTCACCCTTCCTCGCGACGGCGGCGGCGAAGTGACCCTGTCGGCTCTGAAGCCTAAGACCGTGGTACTCTACTTCTATCCAAAGGACGATACGTCCGGCTGCACCAAGCAGGCCGTAGCCTTTTCCGAGGACATCGCCGAGTTCACGGAGGCGGGAGCCGTCATCCTCGGCGTCAGCCGCGACAGCGTCGCCAAGCACGACAAATTCCGTGACAAGCACGACCTGAAGGTCGCGCTGCTGTCGGACGAGGACGGACGTGTGTGCGAGGACTACGGGGTATGGGTCGAAAAGAGCATGTACGGCAAGACCTACTTGGGCATTGAGAGGTCCACGTTCCTGATCGACGGCAGCGGCGAAATTCGGAAGGCGTGGCGCAAGGTCAAAGTTCCCGGACATGCCGACGAGGTCTTGGCGGCCATCCGCGCGCTTTGACCGTCCGGTCGGCGGAAAGCTGCCATTCCCGTCGGTTATCCGCCGTTCCTAGCGCAAGTCCGACAGACTTGGTTGCCTGTCCCCGATCCCCCCGCTAAGCGCAAGTGAAGAGGCTCGCGCCGTGGTTAACGGACGACGGGCCCGCCGCAGGAATGGGCAGACCGGGGCAGCGAAGTGGCGACACGGACGACTAGTCGATTCGCCGGGGGCATCATGCGCCTCCTTTCTGAAAAAGAGGTCTTTCTGAAGACCGGGTCGGGGACACGATACGTCCGACTGACGGGTCCGACCCAAGCCGTCGCGTTCGGAATAGGCGGCGCGCTCATTGCATGGTCGGTATTCTCAGCCGCGCTGGTCTCCTTCGATGCGTTGGGCACTGGCTCGCTGCGCGAACGGGCCGAGAGGGAGCGAGAGGTCTACGAACTCCGGATCGCCGAGATCGCCGAGGAACGCGACGCGCGTGCCGCCGAGGCCCGACGGGCGCAGGCCCGCTTCACATCGGCGATGCAGGCGGTTTCCGACATGCAGGGCGAGCTGATGACGGCGGAAGAGCGGCAGGCGGAGCTCGCGTCCGGCCTCGACACGCTGCATGCCACCCTGCGCCGCACGATGGCCGAGCGCGAAGAGGCACGCGACGAAGCGGCCATTGTCGTCGCCAAGCTGGAATCGACCTCCGACTCGATCGGCGACAACTCGCGGCGCCTCGAAGAAGCGGAGGAAGCGCTTGCCCTCCTGTCAGACGTTCTCGCCCGCACCGCCGCGGAGCGTGACGCCATCGCAACCATCGCCAGCGAGGCGCGTGCTCACGTCGACGATCTGGTCCTCGAGCACAAGCTCCAGGCCGAGAGGAACGACAGGATCTTCGGACAGATCGAGGACGCGATGGAGGTGTCCGTAGAGCCCCTCGACGACATGTTCCGGAATGTCGGGCTCAATCCCGACACGATCATCGCGGCGGTCCGGTCCGGGCGCAGCTCCGATGCGCTCGGCCCGATCCGCATGTCGACGAAGGGCGTGCCGGAAGATGCGGACGCCGTACGCGCGAACACTATCCTCGCCCGGCTTGACGACATGGACGTCTACCGGGAGGCGACGGAGCGCACGCCGTTCTTCAAGCCCGTCCGTGCCCGCGTCCGGGATACCAGCAGCTTCGGCCCGCGCTGGGGGCGGATGCATGAGGGACAGGACTGGGCCGGCGCTCATGGCACCGAGATTCATTCTACCGCCGATGGCGTCGTGATCCACGCCGGGCGGATGTCGGGCTACGGCAACCTCATCAAGATCAAGCATCAGTTCGGGATCGAAACCCGGTATGCCCATCTGTCGCGAATCCGCGTGAAGGTTGGGCAAAGGGTATCGCGTGGCGACCATATAGGTGATATGGGAAACACCGGCCGGTCGACCGGCACCCACCTTCACTATGAGGTCAGGGTGAACGGCCGTCCCGTCGATCCGATGACCTATATCAAGGCAGCGCAGGATGTTCTCTAAGAGCAGGATCAACGACAGCGGGCAGAAGTCAGGCGAAGGTGAGCCGAGCCGCCCCCCGAAGCCGCGAAGTCTACTGCCGACTACACGCCCAGCGCGAACAAGCCCAAGCCGGCGCCCTCGGTCCTGTCTTCCGACCTCACCGTCAAGGGCAACATCAAGACGACGGGTGACGTCCAGATCGAAGGCACCGTCGAAGGCGATATCCGCGCCCATCTGCTGACGGTCGGTGAGGGTGCCACCGTCAAGGGTGAAGTCATGGCCGACGACGTCGTCGTCAACGGCCGAATCGTCGGTCGGGTCCGTGGCCTCAAGGTCCGCCTTACCTCGACCGCCCGGGTCGAGGGCGACATCATCCACAAGACCATCGCGATCGAGAGCGGCGCCCATTTCGAAGGCTCCGTGCAACGTCGGGATGATCCCTTGAACGGTCAGACGGCCAGCGGCTCCCAGCGTGTGAGTGCAGTGACCTCACAAGCGTCGCAGGGCTCGAAGGCCGGCGACGCGCAGGAATCGTCCCAGGCCGAGACTGCTGCAGCCAAGCGCTGATTTCGCGGCCGGCAGGTGCAGCCGGCCGCTGCTTCTCAGGTACACGTCCTCCCGGTGCAAGCGGAACGCGCTTCGCCCCCCAGATTGCGGCGCGGGTTCTGCAGTACCCGCCCTCGCAGGCGCGCTCAGAACGGCGCGGAGCTTATGGCGTCCTGAACCGCCACCTCGATCATCCGCAGGCAAGCGGGCGTCGAGAAGCGATGGTCGGCCCCCTTGACCAGCGTCAGTCGAACGTCCTCTCCCTGCGCATGGTCGAGCGTCCTCAGCGCCACCGATTGCCGCACGTCGGCATCCTGCGTCCCGTGCAGCAACCGAACCGGGAACGGCAGTCGCAGCGGCGCGCGCAATACCAGGCGCCGGCGTCCGTCTTCCAGCAGGCGGCGGGTGATGACCATGGGCTCGCCGTATTCGGACGGACGCTCGATGACGCCGTCCCTGGCCATCGCCACCTCCTCATCCTCCGTCAGCGACGGCACCATGTCGTCCTCGGTGAAGTCCGGCGCCGCGGCAATGCCGACAAAGCCCGCTATCCGCTCCGGCATCGCCCGCGCGAGGAGTAGCGCGATCCACCCGCCCATCGACGAGCCGACGAGCACTTGCCGGCCCTCCGTCAGCGCCCCAAGCACGGCCGCCGCGTCCTCGGCCCACTGCCCGATCGTGCCGTCCCGGAACGAACCGTCGGACGAGCCGTGGCCGGAATAGTCGAACCTGACGAACGCCCGCTTCTGCGCCTTTGCCCACGCGTCGAGGTGCAGCGCCTTGGTCCCCTCCATGTCCGAGCGAAATCCGCCGAGGAAGATCACCCCGGGGCCCCGGCCGCGCGTCCGGTTGTAGGCAATACGCCGACCTGCGTCCGTTTCCAGATAGTCCATCATCCACCTCCGCCGGCGGCAACGCGCCACGCCACGGCCACGCCGTCAAGACATCATCGGGCTGCCGGCCAGCCCTGACGCAGAGGCCGCGCTTGACGGCCAGGTCATGGGGCCGAATTCTCCGTCGGATGAAAATCCGAGCAGCCACGCGAGATGACGAAGGCGGCATCTGGACCGTCCTGTCCTCAACGATTCGCGCAGGCGATACCTATGCCCTGCCCTCTGACATGCCGCGCGAGGATGCCTTGGCCTGGTTCTTCGCGCCTGGAAACACGCCTTTCGTCGCCACCGAAGAAGGCCATGTTGTCGGCGCATACTACTGCCGGGCGAATGCACGGGGGGGCGGCGCGCACGTCGCCAATGCGGGCTTCTTCACGCATCCACCGGCGCGCGGGCGCGGTATCGCCTCCGCCATGTGCGAGCATGCAATGGCCGAGGCGCGCGCGGCGGGCTTTCGGACGATGCAGTTCAACTTCGTCGTGGCGACGAACCCTGCAGTCAGGCTCTGGCAGCGGCACGGGTTCGAGATCGTGGGCACGCTGCCCGGAGCGTTCGAACACCCGGCGCTGGGTGAGGTCGATGCCCACATCATGTACCGCCGCCTCTGAGCGCGATTCCTTGACACGAACCCGGCTGGCGGGCAAATGCCGCCAGCATACCCGCAGCCGGGCGTTCCGTGGGCGCCGAACCGACGAGGAGCCGATATGGCCGACCAGATCTCCCTCACCTTTCCAGACGGCAACGCGCGCGAGTTTCCCGTGGGCACGACCGCTGCCGACGTCGCCGCGTCGATCTCGCCGTCGCTGGCGAAGAAGGCGATCTCGGCCCGCATCGACGGCGCGCACTGGGACCTGCAATGGCCGATCGAGCGTGACGGCGCCGTCGACATCAAGACCCTGCAGGACGACGCCGAAGCGCTGGAGTTGATCCGCCACGACGCCGCCCACATCATGGCGCGCGCGGTCCAGGAGCTCTGGCCCGACGTCAAGGTCACCATCGGCCCGGTGATCGAGAACGGCTGGTACTACGACTTCGACCGCGTCGGAGCCGTTCACGCCCGATGATCTGGCCGCGATCGAGAAGCGGATGAAGGAGATCATCAACGCCCGTGACGAGGTCCGGACCGAAGTCTGGGACCGCACCGACGCGATTCGCCACTACGAACAGCCGCGGCGAGCCCTACAAGGTCGAGCTGATCGAGGCGATCCCGGGCGACCAGCCGATCCGCATGTACTGGCACGGTGACTGGCAGGACCTCTGCCGCGGCCCGCATTTCCAGCATACCGGCCAGGTGCCCGCTGACGCCTTCAAGCTGATGCGCGTCTCGGGCGCGTACTGGCGCGGCGACAGCAGCCGCCAGCAGCTCCAGCGCATCTACGGCGTCGCCTTCAGGAACCGGCAGGACCTCAAGAATTACCTGACCTTCCTCGAGGAGGCCGAGAAGCGCGACCACCGCCGCCTCGGGCGCGAGATGCACCTCTTCCACATGCAGGAGGAGGCGCCGGGCCAGATCTTCTGGCACCCGAACGGCTGGAAGATCTACACCACGCTGCAGGACTACATGCGCCGGCGCCAGACGCAGGGCGGCTACGTCGAGGTGAACACCCCCCAGGTCGTCGACCGCAAGCTCTGGGAGGCGTCCGGCCACTGGGCGAACTACCAGGAGCACATGTTCATCGTCGAGGTCGAGGAGGAGCATGCGCGCGAGAAGCGCATCAACGCGCTCAAGCCGATGAATTGCCCCTGCCACGTCCAGGTCTTCAACCAGGGGCTCAAGTCCTACCGCGACCTGCCGCTCCGCATGGCGGAGTTCGGCTCGTGCAACCGCTACGAGCCCTCGGGCTCGCTGCACGGCCTGATGCGGGTGCGCGGCTTCACCCAGGACGACGCCCACATCTTCTGCACCGAGGAGCAGATCGAGGCGGAGTGCGCGAAGTTCATCGAGCTGCTCGCCTCGGTCTACCGCGACCTCGGCTTCGAGAGCTTCGACATCAAGCTCTCCACCCGGCCCGAGAAGCGCGTCGGTTCGGAGGAGAGCTGGGACAGGGTGGAGGCGGCGCTGGAGAACGCGATCAAGCAGACCGGCAACGCCTACGAGATCGACCCCGGCGAAGGCGCCTTCTACGGCCCCAAGCTCGACTTCAAGCTGACCGACGCCATCGGGCGCGAGTGGCAGCTCGGCACCTTCCAGGTCGACCCCAACCTGCCCGAACGCCTCGGCGCCGAGTACATCGGGCAGGACGGCGCCAAGCACCGGCCCTACATGCTGCACCGCGCGATCCTCGGCTCGTTCGAGCGGTTCCTCGGCATCCTGATCGAGAACTACGCCGGCCGCCTGCCGATGTGGCTCGCCCCCCGGCAGGTCGTCGTCGCCACCATCGTGTCCGACGCCGACGACTACGCGCGCGAGGTGGTGGACAAGCTGCGCGCCGCCGGCCTCCGGGCCGAGGCGGACACGCGGAACGAGAAGATCAACTACAAGGTGCGCGAGCATTCCGTCGGCAAGGTGCCGGTCATCCTCTCCCTCGGCCAGCGCGAGGTCGCGGACGGCTCGGTCAACCTCCGCCGGCTGGGCGAGAAGCAGACGCAGAC
This sequence comes from uncultured Alphaproteobacteria bacterium, assembly GCA_963749675.1. Classification (GTDB taxonomy): domain Bacteria; phylum Pseudomonadota; class Alphaproteobacteria; order Rhodobacterales; family Rhodobacteraceae; genus Roseitranquillus. The sequence goes on along the minus strand of CAVVNT010000010.1, from coordinate 826,133 downwards.
CGTCCCCCTCGACGCCGCGATCACCGAGCTGCAGGCCGAGGCGGTGCCGCCGGACCTGCGCTAGCCCGCACGATCTGGTCCGCGCGGGCGGCGCGCTCACAAGTCGCTCGCGCTGGCGCTACTTTGCGCAACATCGTTTCATTCCGACACACGTCGGTGAAACACGGCCCTGTCAGTGGCCTGTGATCGGATGTCGCACCTAGGTCTGGAGGCGCCGCAAATGCGCGGCCGAAAACCAGACTCAAAGGGAGACGAGTACGATGTCCGACACCAAGACCACCCTCGCGATCGCCGGAGCGCTGGCCGCCGCGGTCTCGGCCCATGTCGCCGCACCCGCCGCCGCTCAGGAGCAGGAAAAGTGCTACGGCGTGAGCCTTGCCGGCGAGAACGACTGCGCCGCCGGCCCGGGCACGACCTGCGCCGGAACCTCGACCGTCGACTACCAGGGCAATGCCTGGACCCTGGTCCCAGCCGGGACCTGCGCCGAACTCGAGCTGCCGGGCGACCGCGCCGGCGTCACCGCCTCGATGCTGGAGGACGAGGGCTACACCGGCCTGAACCGCGACCTGCCCTCCGACGCGCCGACCGAGACGCTCAAGCCGGTCTGACGTCAGCTGCATCGGGACGGGCGTCCGCGTCCGTCCCGCACCAGGGGAGGTACCATGCTCGACACAAACCACGACCTGCCGCTTGCGCCGGGCGTCGGCTACAAGGCGCAGCACTATTCCGACCTGATCGCGGACCCGGGCCCCGTGGGCTGGCTGGAGATCCACGCCGAGAACTACATGGGCGACGGCGGCCGGCCGATCGCCCAGCTCCGCGCCCTGTCGGAGCGCTTCCCGATCTCCGTCCACGGCGTCGGGCTATCGATAGGTGGCGAGGGACGGCTCGACCCGGACCACCTGGCGCGGCTTCGGCACCTTATGGACTGGCTGCGACCCGCCAGCTTCTCGGAGCACCTGGCCTGGTCGACGCACGAGGGTGCTTTCCTCAACGACCTCCTGCCGCTGCCTTATACGTCCGAGACGCTCGTCCGCGTCGCGGATCATGTCGACGAGGTGCAGGACACGCTGGGCCGCAGGATGCTGCTCGAGAACCCGTCGAGCTACCTCGCCTTCGCCGAAAGCACGATGAGCGAGACCGATTTCCTGCGCGAGCTGGTGCTGCGCACCGGCTGCGGTCTGCTTCTCGACGTGAACAACGTCTTCGTGTCGGCGGTGAACCTGAATGACGAGCCGCACGCCTACGTCGACGCGTTTCCGCTGGAGGCCGTGGGCGAGATACATCTCGGCGGCCATGATCAGGACGCCGACGAGCACGGCCGCCCCCTGCTGATCGACAGCCACGGCAGGCGAGGTCGCGGATCCCGTCTGGGCGCTCTACGCGCACGCGCTCGCGCGCGGCGGGCTCCGCCCAACGCTGATCGAGTGGGACACCGATGTCCCGCCATGGCTGACCCTGCGGGACGAAGCCGCCCGCGCCGCCGACGTGATGGCGGCGGCGTGAGGGATCAGACCGCGATGCGCGCCGCGATCCTTGACCCGGCGAAGCCTGCCCCACCGGGCCTGACGGACGGCGCAGGGCGCACAACCCAGCGGCGCTTCGGCGTCTACCGCAACAACGTCGCGATGTCTCTGATCGAGGCGCTCGCAGGCGGCGTTCCCGGTCGTCTCACGGCTTGTCGGCCGCGACTTCTTTCGGGCCATGGCCGGGCGTCTATCTCCGCGCCTCACCTCCCGAGTCGCCGCTGATGATGCTCTACGGATCGACCTTCCCGGCGTTTCTGCATCACTTCGCGCCGGTCCGCGCACCTGCCGTACCTGGCCGATGTCGCGCGGCTGGAGCAGGCGCTGCGCGAGGCCTACCACGCGGCCGACACCACGCCGGTGGACCCTCGCCGCCTTTCGCTGACACCGGAGGAGCTGGCGCAGGGCCGCCTGCGACTTCGCGCCTGCCGTCCGCCTCGTGCGCTCGCCCTACCCCATCCATGCGATATGGCGCGCCAATCGTCTCGGGCGGCCCGGCGGTGCGCGCAGGAGCCGAGGACGCACTCGTCACGCGGCCGGAATATGACCCCGTCGTGACGACGCTGCGGGGCGGGGCCGACGTGCTCGCGGCACTCATGGCCGGCGCACGGATTGGCGAAGCCGCCGCAGGACAGGACGAAGACGTTCTCGCGCCGCTTTTCTCGACGCTCCTGGCAGCGGCGGCCGTCGCAGACATCGAGAATGGGGACCAGCAATGATCGCGCTTGCCGAGAATGCCGCACGCGGACTGAACCGGGCCGGGGATGTCGTCATTCCGACGTTCGCCCGGCTGGTCTTTGCGGCTGTCCTCTTCGCGTACTTCTGGAACTCGGCACTCACCAAGATCGGTGACGGCGCCCTCGGCGTCTTCCGGCCAGCGCTGGGCGCATATGCACAGATATTTCCCCGTCAGATGGAGGCCGCAGGCTACGACGTCTCGCAGCTCGGCTACTGGCACTGGGCGGTCGTCGCGGCGGGGACGTGGGCCGAGATCCTTCTGCCGCTGGCGCTGGTGTTCGGCGCTTGCGACGCGGCTCGCCGCGCTCGGCATGATCGGCTTCGTCATGATCCAAAGCGTCACCGATATCGTCGGCCATGGGCTGGCCGCCTCGGACATCGGGGCTGGTTCGACCGCGTCCCGGACGCCATTGATCGCGGACCAGCGGGCCCTTTGGATGTTCCTGCTTCTGGTGCTGGCCTTCCGCGGCGCGGGGCCGCTTTCACTGGACAGAATGATCAAGAGCTGGGCGGCTGCACCCCGCGGCACCGGCGTCGATCAGCGCACATAGCAGTTGTCATTGATTTTTTGTTCTGCTGTGGCAGTCTCGGATCCGCGACCGACTTTCCAATACCGCTCGCTCTTTCACGGGGCAGCCGGAAGGGGACAGGCTGCGACAAAGGGTCTGCGAAGGCAGGCGAAGGAACTGAAGGAGAGAGCGATGCCGACTGGCACCGTGAAGTGGTTCAATACGACCAAAGGCTATGGCTTCATTGCGCCCGATGATGGCGGCAAGGACGTGTTCGTTCACATATCCGCCGTGGAGCGGGCGGGGATGACCGGCTTGGCCGACAACCAGAAGGTCGAGTTCGAGATGATCTCCGGGCGTGACGGCCGGCAGAGTGCCGGGGACCTCAGGGCCCTCTAGCTGGCTGCGACAGACAAGTTCTTCGGGCTCCCTCGAGGAGCCCGTTTTTGCTTCACGATGTCAGCGCCCGCGCGATCAGGACGCCGAGCCACGCGGACAGTCCCGTAAGTATTGTGCCCCAGGTGAAGTCGAGCGCAACCTGTTGTGGTGACCAGTCTCGCAGGGTTGCCCAGTTGGTGAACTCGTAGGTGCCGTAGGCGAGCGCACCGAGCAGCAGGCCGTTGCCGAGCGCGATGCGGGGGCTGTCCTGCAGCAAGGCGGGCAGCCCGGCGAACCAGACAACCCCCACCACGTAGAACAGGTAGAACCCGATCGCGGGGAGTAGCCGGGGCGAATCGAGGAGTTGGTCGCCGAGATGTTGCTCGAACACCGGCTTCATCACGGCGCGGAGCATGACGGCATCGGCGGCCAGGAAGATCACCGCTGTCGCGACGTAGAGGATCAGGATCGACATCGAGGGCTCCGTCTTGAGTCATTCAAGAGTACGTCCCGCGGAGCCGCGCGGATCGTCCCGAGGCGCGAAATGTCCGGGAATGTACGTCGCAGGGCCCGCACGACCCGTGCAGGCCCCCCGCAGCTTCAGGCCGCGACCGTCCGCTGCGTCACCTCGCAGCGTTCGCCGCCATGGAACGCGTCCAGCACCTCGCCGAAGACCGCGTCGCCGCCCGCCGCCTCGAAGAGCGTGGCGCACGACCTCAGCTTCATCGCGTCGATGCCGCCCAAGATCTCGGCGGGGTCGCGGCCGCGGTGGGCGAGGACGGCCCGCGCCGCCGCCTCCAGCCGTGGCCCGAGCACGGGGTCGGCGAGATAGGCGCGCGCCTCCTCCAGCCCGTCGATGCCGTAGTGCTGCGCCGTGGGCGACCGCCCGAGGCCGCGGAGCTGCGGGAACACGAACCACATCCAGTGGCTGCGCTTCCGCCCCGCGCGCAACTCCGCCAGCGCCGTCGCGTAGGTCCCCTCCTGCGCGTCGTGGAAGCGCGAGAGGTCGCTCACGGCGCCGGGATCGGCTCGCCCGAGGGCGCGATCAGCAGCCACTGCCCGCCGTATGAATTCGATGCCGTGGCCCTGCGGCTCGTCGGTCATCGGGTTCTGGTCGACGTTGTAGTGGTAGATCGGCCAGCCGTCGTAGAGCGTCACCTGCATGTCCAGCAGGTCGGTCGTGCCCAGCAGGTCGCGCTGCACCCCCTCCTCCACCGTCACGCCGCCGATGACCAGCGGCCAGAGGTCCAGGCACTCGGTGCTGGTGCAGCTGACCTGCGCCTCCTGGTCCTCGGTCCGCGGGGTGTCGGTGGTGAAGATGTAGACCGGCCGCCCCTCCGTCCCCCGGCTGCGCTCGGTCGCGAGGTACGCGCCGTACTGCTCGCTCTCCTTGGCCACCAGGGTCCATTCCTGCAGGCTCTGCGCGAGCGCGGGGGCTGAAACGGCGAGCGCCGCGATGGCGGTGATGAGCATCTTCATGGGGCGTCCCTCCGGTCTTGTGCCACCGCCTCAACAGGCGAGAGGGGACGCCTGTTCCCGCGGTCTCCCGCCGCGGCGGAGCCCCGAGGGCGCGGCCCGGGCGGTTCATGGGCGCGGAGGGGCGCGCCCGAGCCTGGGAGGGCGCTGTCGGAGCGGTTGTGGCTGAGCGGTTTATCTCGAAAGCTCCGGACGACGGCGGGGCGGCGGGCGACATCGCCACGCGCCCTCCCGGGGGGAGGGTCGGGCGCGGCCCGGGCTGGTCGCCCGGGCCAAGGGGGGAGCGGGGTGCCTCCGCCCAACGCCGATGGCGCGAAGGCTTGAACTCTCGGCAGTTTACCATATCTTGTGGCCGATTGGATGCGGAGCGCGATATGGACGGTGACGCCTACGAAGACCTCCCCGAAGATGATGAGCAGGCCTTTCTGCATCTCGAGTCCGAATTCCGGCGTACTTTTGAAGAGCTGATGGAGGATTCTAGCACTAATTATAATTACGTCGCCAGCGACTACATGAATAAAACGTTGGCCGCAGCGAGTGCTCTTAACATCGAGGCGCTGGGCGCTTATACCGCCCTCGATCACGACAACAGAGTATTCTACGATCAGTTTAATCTGTTTCGGAGAGATGTGGATAACCTAATTGTCCAAATGCGCGTCCTAACTTCACGACGAAAGCGCTCGCTAAGTGTAGATCTTTCTCCGGAGCAAAAGACAAAAGTATGCGCGCTGATAGACAAAATCCGCCAGCAGGTCGAAGCATCCTCGGCGTCGCAAGACAAGAAAGATAAGTTATTCAAGTTGCTGTCTGCCCTCCAACTTGAAGTTGATCGGCGCAGGACACGGTTCGAGTATTTTGGAGACATGGTTCGCGGACTTAGCGCTTTGAGCAGACATGCCGCCGAGGAGGGAGCTGAACCTTGGTGGAAATGGGTAAAAATGATCGGTGGAATTCTCGATGATGCGAAATCTTCTGAACCCGCACTTCCTGCCCCGCCCCAACGGAAGCGACTCGAACCACCTCGCAAGGCACTACCCAAGATCGACGGCTACAGCGATATGGACGATGAAATTCCCTTCTAATCTCTGTCGATAGTTTCCCGAAACTCCCGCCATTCCCTTCCACTCATCCCGCTCGTTTCCTGCGTCACCTCCTCCCCGGCCAGCATCCGCCGCACACAATCCAGCATCTGCGCCGAGAGGTGGGCGCCGCCCATCCGGTAGTCCTGGAAGGCGCGCCAGGAGAGCGGCACCCAGTCGGCCACGATTCCGGCGATGGCGTCGGCGTAGGCGCGGATCTCCATCTGGGCGTGGGGGTCGGCGCGCAGGCGCAGGAAGTGGAAGAGGTTGTGCAGGTCGGTCTTCCAGTACCACTGCGTGTAGACGTTGGCGGGCAGGACCATGCGGGCGAGCTCGCGGGCGAGGCCGGTGTCGCCGGAGAGCAGGCTCTCGTAGGTGGCGTAGGTGCGGGTGGCCTCGTCGCGCAGCAGGTCGAGGACGCGGGCGGCGTCGGGCTCGGACAGAGGCTCGCCCCGGCCCTGGTTGTTGACGGCGGATTGCTGAGCGAGGGCCGAGGGGTCGGGCAGGTAGAACTCGCGGTCGAGGATGGAGTAGCGGGCGGAGATCTCGTTGACGTTGGCGGTACGGTGGCGGATCCACTGGCGGGCGACGAAGATCGGCAGCTTCACGTGCAGCTTGATCTCGGCCATCTCGAACGGGGTCGAGTGCCAGTGGCGCATGAGGTAGCGGATCAGCCCCTCGTCGTTCGAGACCGAGCGGGTGCCGGCGCCGTAGCTGACGCGCGCCGCCTGCACCACGGCGGCGTCGTCGCCCATGTAGTCGACGACGCGGACGAAACCGTGGTCGAGGACCGGGTGCGGCACGTGCAGGTGCGCCTCCATCCCCGGGGCGATGGCGCGCAGGGTGGGCTGCGGGCTGTCGCGGAGGCGGGCTGACTCGGCGTCGGGCGTGAGGGGCGTGTCGGTCATGTCGGTCATCCGGGCCTCCGTGGTGGGAAGCGCATGGTCGCGCACAAGATGTAGGGGGTCAAGCCCGAGGCGCAATCGCGGCGAAACCCTTTTCCCTCGGTTAACGCCGCAGGGCTTTTGCAGACATCCCAGAAGGTTGCGCCAGGTGTCCATCGTGGACACCCGCCCGGGCCATTCCCCCTGCCCCCGCCCCGCGCTAGGTCAGGGCCGAAATCGGAAAGGGAGTCGCGCCATGAAAGTCGAGTACCTGCACACCATGGTCCGGGTTAAGGACCTGGAGAAGTCGATCGCGTTCTACGAGATGATCGGCCTCGAGGAACGCCGCCGGAACGAGAGCGAGAAGGGCCGCTTCACCCTGGTCTTCATGTGCCCCCCGGGGCAGGACGACGGCCACGCCGACGTCGAGCTGACCTGGAACTGGGACGGCGACGAGGGGCTGCCGTCGGACAGCCGGCACTTCGGCCACCTCGCCTACCGGGTCGAGAACATCTACGGGATGTGCCAGCACCTGATGGACAACGGCGTGACCATCAACCGCCCCCCGCGCGACGGCCACATGGCCTTCGTCCGCAGCCCCGACAACGTCTCCGTCGAGCTCCTGCAGATGGGCGACGCCCTGGAGCCGGCGGAGCCGTGGGCGAGCATGGAGAATACCGGGCACTGGTGAGGCCGTTTCGGCTGGCACCACCGAGCGGACTGGCAGTCTGGCAGCACCGCACCGCGTGAGCCAGGACGCATGAACGGACGCCGCGCGCGGGCTCGCGCGGCGTGTTTCCTTTGCGATCCGTCAGACGGCGCGGCGTCTTATAATGATGCCTTGGCGATGGACGGATCGCGCGTCGGATGCCACCTTTGGACAATCGGTGGTCCGAAGGGGGCGCAGTCATGGCACGACAGCTCGGCACGACTTGGCTGCGCCGCGTGGCCATCACCGGCGCGCTGGCCCTTGCCGGAGGGCCGGCAGCCGCGTGTCGGCTGGCGCTGGTGCTGGCGCTCGACGTCTCCGGCTCGGTCGATGCGCGGGAGTACGACCTGCAGACCGAGGGTGTCGCGACCGCGCTGCGCGATGCCGAGGTGCAGTCGGCCATCCTGGCGGACATCGCCACGCCGGTGGAGCTGGCGATCTTCGAATGGTCGGGATCGCGCTTTCAGCGACAGATCGTCGACTGGACGCCGCTGACGACCCCCGCCGCCATCGAGGCCGCCGCCCGCCGGTTGAGCGGCTGGAGTCGTATGCCGGCGCCCGAGGCGACAGGCATCGGCTCGGCGATGCGCGTGGCCGCAGGACAGCTCGCCGACGGGCCCACTTGCTGGCGGCAGGTCCTCGATATCTCCGGCGACGGAAAGAACAACGACTGGCCGTCACCTCGCCAGGTCCGCGAGGCCGGCACCATGGGCACCATCACGGTCAACGCGCTGGTCATCGGCAGCGCGCCGCTGCGTGGCGAGACGCGCTCCGAAGCGATCGCGGAACTCGTGGCCTACTTCCAGGCGGAGGTTCTGCACGGGCCCGGCGCCTTCGTCGAGACGGCGATCGGGTACGAGGACTATGCCGAGGCGATGAAGCGAAAGCTCCTCAGAGAGCTTCAGACGCTGGTGGTCGGAACCGCCGCCGACTGATCCTCCAGCGGCCGGGTCGGCGAGCCCTCCGCGGCCGTGGGGCGCCACCGCAGCGCGATGCGACCGTGCCGTTCCGCTTCCCGGCCCCCCACTGTGCAGTCACTCCGCGACGGCGGACCCTCGCAAAACCGCGGCCTCGGATCGCCGCGACAGCGCCTCGTGCAGGACGAAGAGCAGGAGCGTCGCGAGGAAGAGGCCTGCGCCGATTGCCTCGATCCCGAAGACGCGCGCCGAGAGGCCGATGAGGCCGACCAGAGTGGCTCCGCCGAGGCCGGCGGCCGCGATCTGGAAGCCGATGGCGGTGTCGGCGTGCTCGACCCCGACGCGGGCCGGGGTGAGGCGGATCAGCGACGCGAACACAGGTGCGAAGCCGAAGCCGATGAGCATCAGACCGGCGAGGGCGAGACCTCTCGAAGGTTCGAGCCAGAAGAGCAGCGCGCCCAGGACGCTGGCCGAGATCGTCACCCGCAGTGTTGCCACTGGCGGCGCGCGGTCCGCGACGAAGCCGAACAGCACGCGGCCCGACATCAGGCTGGCCCAGTAGAGCGTCACGAAAAGGCCTGCCGCCGTCTCCGGGACGCCGCGGCCGATGGTGAGTAGCGAGAAGCTCCAGTGCGCAACCGAGATTTCGGTGCCGGCATAGACGAAAAAGGTCAGCATCCCGAGCCAGACCGCCGGGCGGCGGAGCGTCGCCAGCGTGGCGGCCGACGGTGGGACGGGGAGGGCGCCGGGGTCGAGTTCGTGCCATCGGTGACGGGTGGCGAACAACGCGACAGCAAGCGCGAGCTGAGCCGCACCGGCGATGCCATAACTCCACCGCCAGACGAGGCCTGCATCCAGCACAGCCGTCACGATGAGAGGACCAAGCGTCGTGCCGAGCCCCCAGAACGCGTGCAGCCAATTGAGGGTACGGCCGCTGAAATGGCGGGCGCCGTAGGCATTGAGGCCGGCATCCACCGCCCCGCCCGCCAGCCCCGCGACGACGCCGAGGCTCAGCATCACCGGCCACGTCGGCGCCAGCGCGAAGCCGAGCAGCGCGCCGGCGGCCCCGAGCGTAGAGAAGGAGAGGACGGTGCCGAGCGGGAAGAGGCGCAGGAGAGCCCCGGAGAAGAAGCTCGACGTCAGGTAGCCCGCGATCGTCAGCGCGACGAGCACCCCGAGCGCGTCGAGCGGCTCGGCGAACGTACCCCGAATCGAGGGCCACGCCACGCCGAGCAGACCATCCGGCAAGCCGAGGCTGATGAAGGCGAGGAACGCCAGCAGGGCAAGGAGCGTGCGTCGGGGCATGGGTACGGCGGAGGCTGCGGTCGCGCCCTCATGCACCAGCACGCCGCTGACGTCACCTTGAAAGCGCGACCCTCCGGCCCGGGATCAGCTTGGCGCCGGAACGCCCAGGCGTTCATGTATCGAGGCGACGGTGGCGGCATCGAGGCCCAGGGCCGACGCAAGATCGCGCAGGTACCGGACCTCGGCCTGGCTGTCCACGTCGATGGCCATGATCGACATCAGGTACACCTTGGCCTCGCTGCCTTCGGGCGTGTCGGCGGCGAGCGACTGGGGGTCGACCGGCGCCTTCACCTGCTCCTCGATGAAGGCCATCTCCTCGGCGGTCGCATCCTCGACGTGCTCCATCAGCCGCGCCTTCTCTGCCGCGTCGATGCGGCCGTCGGCCTTGGCCGCCATGATCATCGCGCGAAGGAGGTGTGCGGCCTCCCGCTCCTCGGCGGGATCGGGTGCGGTCTCGGGCTCGCCGTAGCTCTCGAACGACTGGTTGAGCAGGTCCCCGAGGCTACCCTGCCGCGGCTGCGGCGGCGTGCCGGCGGCCGCGGACGGGTTCGACCGGCCGGACAGCGACTCGAGGAGGCCGCCGAGGCCGCCCGCGGCCGAGCCCTTGCCCGACAGCACCTGGCCCAGCATCCCCTCGAGCCCGCCGCGCGATCCGCCCGTGCTTCCACTCCGCTTGAGCTCGTCGAGGATCGAGCCCTTGCCGGCCCGGCTCTTGGCAACGTTGTTGACTCCCTTGGCGATCGCCACACCCACGGCCACCTTGGCCAGCGTCTTCACAAGGCTCATCGAAATCTCCCCGGTGGTTTCGAGTGCAGTCTAGCCGCGCGGGCGGCGCGGGAAAGACATATCGTCGACGATCCGGCGCGGCCGCGGATCGGCTGCGCCGCCATGGCAACCACCGGTGGCATCGTCGCTTCGCGCGTGCGGCTTTCGGGCGATTCTTCAGACGCCGCGAGTGTGGGCGAAACATCCGATGCCACGTGGTGCCGCAAGCGGAGTTCCGTCTCAGCCCGCGACCCCGTGACCGACATGCCCCATCGGGCGATCACCGCGAGGACGCCTTGCGGGCTGGCAGGCCCTCTCCGCTCAGTTCGCGGCCTCCTCCAGGCGATCTGTCGCAGGGGGCGGCGTCGGCGTCAGCGCCGAGAGCCGGGCATGGAGCGCGTCGTCCATGGCGAACTCCGCCGCGGCCAGCGAGGGGGCCAACTGCTCCGCGCTCCGTGCGCTGACGATCGGCGCCGTCACGGCGGGATGGCGCATCACCCAGGCGACCGCCAGCGTCGCCGGCGCAACGCCTTCGTCGCGCGCCAGAAGCGCCAACCGCTCGGCCGCCTCGTGCATCCAGGACGGCGCGTAGCGCTTGCGGTACATCTCGTTCCCCGTCAGCCGGCCGCTGCCTCCGGCGGCGTACTTGCCCGTGAGAAGCCCACCGCCCAAGGGCGAGTAAGGTGCGACCGCCAGCCCCTCGCTCTCGGCCATCGGCAGTATCTCCACCTCGGCCTGGCGCTTGACCAGATTGTACATCGGCTGCAGCGCCGTGACCTCGACGCCGAGCCGCCGCGCCACGCACTGCGCCTTCATCACCTGCCACGCCGCGAAGTTCGACACGCCGATGAACCTGACGCCGCCCGCAGTCACCAGGTCCGCGAGCGCACTGAATGTCTCCTCAATCGGCACCTCGCCGTCCCAGCGGTGCAGATACAGAAGGTCGATTTTGTCGAGGCCGAGCCGCCGCCGGCTCTCGTCGAAACTTCGCCGGACGCTCGCCGCGCTCGACCCGCCCTTGTAGTCGACCTTGGTGGCGATGATCAGCCGTTCCCGCTCGGCCGCGGCGAACCGGCCCAGCAGCCGCTCGGAGGCGCCGTCGGTATAGGCGTAGGCGGTATCGAAGAAATTGACCCCCGCTGCGCGGCAGGAGTTCGAACATCTCTCGGCTCGCCGCCTCGTCGGCGCTTCCGCCGAACTGCATGGCACCGAAACAGATGGCGGAGGCGGGGCTGCCGTCAGGCGCGGTCAATGTGGTCATGCCGGACGTGATCGCACGCCCCGCACGCAGCCGAAAGTCCTATCCGGCGACGACCCGCAGACGTGGACGAGCGTCGCCCGCCAAGGCGGCGCGAAGCTGGTCCTCGAGTTCGGGAACCAGACCCCATTCCGTCGCCCAGTCCGCCACGGGCGCTCGCCTGGCCAGGTGGATATCCAATTGCAGGTGGTCGAGCCAGATGACCAGTTGGTTCATGTCCCTCTCCCGACCCGTGGGGCTCATCCCCGTCGCTTCGGGAGGATTTTAGGCCGAAAACGGTAACGGCTTCACGTAAGGGAAACCATACCTCGCGCCAGGTCGGTCGGGGAGGCCACCGTCGGCGACCTCCCGCGCCCGATCAGTTCGGGATGTCGCCGGTCAGCCCCTCGACGTAGAAGTCCATCCCCAGCAGCGTCGCGTCGTCCGCGACCTCGCCCTCGGCCAACCATTCCGTGCCGTCCTGCCGGTTGATCGGGCCCGTGAACGGGTGGTGTCCGCCCGCGGCGATGCTGTCGGCCAGCGCCTGCGCCTCGGCGCGCACGTCTTTGGGGATTGCGTCGGTCATCTCACCGATCTTCACCATGCCGTCGCCGATGCCCTGCCAGACCGACTGGCTCTCCCAGGTGCCGTCCATCACCGCCTGGACGCGGTCGATGTAATACGGTGCCCAGTTGTCGATGATCGAGCTCACGCGCGGGCTCGGCGCGTACTCCGCCATGTCCGACGCCTGGCCGAAGCCGATCACGTTCCCCGCGCTCTCCGCCGCGGCAAGCGGTGCGGTCGAGTCGGTGTGCTGCAGGATGACGTCAGCCCCCTGCTCGATCAGCGCCTGTGCCGCGTCCGCCTCCTTGGCGGGGTCGAACCAAGTGTAGGCCCAGACGACGCTGAACTCGACATCGGGGTTGGCCTTTCTGGCGGCGATGTAGGCCGCGTTGATGCCCCGGATGACCTCGGGAATCGGGAACGACGCGATGTAGCCGATCTTGTTCGTCTCGGTCATCTTGCCCGCAATATGGCCGATGACCGCCCGCCCCTCGTAGAAGCGGGCAGAGTAGTTCGAGACGTTGTCGGCGGTCTTGTAGCCGGTCGCGTGCTCGAACTTCACGTCGGGAAATTTCTCTGCGACGTTCATCGTCGCGTCCATGTATCCAAACGAGGTGGTGAAGATGAGGTCGGCGCCGCTGAGCGCCATCTGCGTCAGCGCCCGCTCCGCGTCGGCACCCTCGGGCACGCTCTCGCGGTAGACCGTCTCGACACGGTCGCCGAACTCCTCGTCCACCGCGAGACGCGCTTGGTTGTGCTCGTACGTCCAGCCGCCGTCGCCGATGGGCCCGACGTAGATGAAGCCGACCTTGACCGGTTCGTCCTGCGCCCCGGCCAGGCCGGCGCTCATGGCGAAAAGCGCGGCCGCGCCTAACAACGTTCTGCGATACATACTCTTCCCTTCCTCACTCACGCCGAACTCGCGGCCGGCCCTTCTCAACTCGATGCGTGAAACGGTCGGCCCAACGACGCCGGCGCGCCCCGCGACGCCCGCGCCCGGCCCGACATCACCACGAGCACGAGGATCGTTATCAGGTAGGGGGACATCGACAAGAGTTCGACCGGCACCGGTAGTCCCGCAGCCTGCAGGTTCAACTGCAGTACGGTCACGCCGCCGAAAAGATAGGCGCCAACCAGCACGCCCAGCGGACGCCAGGCCGCGAAGACCACGATCGCGAGCGCGATCCAGCCCGCGCCCGCCGTCATCCCTTCGGTCCATTGCGGCACGCGGACGAGGCTGATGTAGGCGCCGCCCAGCCCCGCACAGGCGCCGCCGAAGGCGATCGCCGCAAGCCTCACGGTCACCACGCGATAGCCCAGCGCGTGCGCCGCATCGTGGTTCTCGCCCACGGCGCGCAGGATCAGGCCGGCTCGCGTGCACGTCAGCACCCACCAGACCGCCGCGACCAGCGCCAGCGACAGGTAGACGATCAGATCGTGGGTGAAGACGATCGGCCCGACCACCGGTATCTCCGCCAGCGGCCCGAGGTCGAGATCGCGCGTCGGCGGCGGTCGGACACCGATGTAGCCCTGCCCGATCAATGCCGACATTCCCAACCCGAAGAGCGTCAGCGCCAGCCCCGTCGCCACCTGGTTGGACAGCAGGACCTGCGTCAGCAGCCCGAAGATCATCGACAGGAGCGCACCTCCCAACGCGGCGCCGAGGAAACCCAGCGCCGGCGAGCCGGTCTCGACGGCGACGGCGAAACCGCAGATCGCGCCGGTGATCATCATCCCCTCGACCCCGAGGTTCAGCACACCCGACCTCTCGACCACGAGCTCGCCCAGCGCGGCCAGCAGGATCGGCGTTGAAGCCACCATCAACGCCGCGATCAGCAGGACGGGATCGATGCCGCTCATGCGCGGCACCCTCCTGCCGCACGAGGTGCCTCGGCTCGCGCGCAGCACAGCCGTTCGCCCCTTGTCCCGGGCGCCCAGCAAAAGCCGCGGATGCAACGTTGCGCCATGGCTCTCAAAATGACCATCCGACGACTCCCGGTCGCGAGCAACCGGCGCGATTTTAGGCGGTGGCCGGCGGAATGGAAACGGCCGCCAACGGTTCGCGTCTCATTCCGCAGAGAGCGCTCGTCCGACCCTCTCTGCGCCTGCGGCATTGGCCGCGGCGAGAGCGAGCGGGTCGGTCTGGTCGGGCGACGGCCTCGATCCGTTCGCTCCAACCGCCTCGCCATCCGGGTGGAGAGCAGGGTTGGACGTCAGCAACTCACTCAGTGGAAAAGACGCCCACACCAAAGATCGCTCGGTAGCCAAGCGAGGCCGAGGTCGGCACGGGTGAGCGGTTCCCTTGACCCTTCGCGACCAAAACGAGGTTTCCGGCCTGGATTGCTCGTCGGCCAGTCGCCGCCCTGATACGCGCGCCGATCGGGTGAACGCGGGCGGTTGCGGTGCCCGCGTCCATTCGCTGCGTCGGCTGGCGTTACTCGTCGACCGGAACGTCTTCCACCGCGAGGGGCAGTTCCGACATGATGGTGCCCACATTCGCGTCCGGTTCCCGGTCGCAGCGCTCCGCCACCATCGTCTCGATCTCGGCGTTGGTCTCATCGGAGCCCTCGGCCCCCATGGTTTCCATCATGAGCGTCTGGACCAGCTGCATTCGCTCGTCCGGCCCCATGCCTGTGAATTCGGAGCAGTTTGTGCCTCCGCCCTGGGCGAGCACGGGCGCGGCGCCGAAAGAAGCCAAAATGGCGGCGATGGCAAAGGTCTTGGCGTTGAGCATGTGGTGCCTCCTTTTGTTCAACGAGCATACGCACCCGCGAGGCAACAGGCTTGCCTCGTTTCCGGACCGATCATGCAGGGAGAGGCTGGCGGTGAAAACCGATGCCTGTCAATGGTTAATCGCCGCTCGGCACCTGATCGGGCCCCGCCGAACCGACTGCCCCCGGGGCGCCGAGCTTGGTTCCGCGATACTCCGCCTTTGCGCGGGGGGGGGGTGGCGCGCACATGGTCATGCGGCGAGAAAGAAGCGCACCATTTCCGCCGATGCGTCGGGGCCGGTCGGATCGACGTAGGAGCCCGCAGGCGTTCCGCCGGACCAGGCGTGGCCGGTACCCTCGATCCGCCACAGTTCGGTCAGCGGGGCACCGTCGGGGCCGGCGATCCGTTCCCGGGCGTATCGTCTTCCGCCCTCGGATCGCCCGGATTCCCGCACCACCGGCTGGCCTGCGCCGGCCTGAGCGGCTGCGATGATCGCGTCGGCGTTCGAAGCGTGGACGGTCGGATCGGCCTCGCCATGAAAGACGATGGTGCGGACCGCCCGCGGGGCGGACGGCGCCTGCACGCCGCCAACCCCGCGCATCGCGGCGAAGGCCGAGGCGACGTCGTGCGCCGCGCCGTGCGGGAGTCCGGAATGGACGCCGACCGCCGCGAAGACGTCGGGATGCGTCGCCCCGAGGATCGCGGCCATCGCCCCCCCGGCCGAGAGGCCCGCCACGAAGACACGGGCCGGATCGACCTCGAACTCCGCTGCCAGAGCTCCGTGCAATCCCGGCCAGGATCGCCGGCTCGCCGCGATCGGCCTGCTGGTCGCCGGGCCGGAACCAGTTCCAGCAGCCCTGCGCGTTGTGACCGCGGCCCTGGTGCGGATAGGCGACAATCAGGCCGTGCCGGTCTGCGTGGGCGTTCATGCCGGTGCCGCAGGCGAAATCCTCGGGGTCCTGAGTGCAGCCGTGGAGCATCAGCACGAGCCCTCGCGCGCCATCCGGCAGGGACGCCGGGACGTAGAGGCGATACTCGCGCGTGCCGTGCGGCGCGGAGAAGATGCGAGCCTCCCATCGGGCACCTTCCGGCACCTCCGGCCGGGCGCCATGCCGCGGAGTCCGCATGGAGGGGGTGTGCTGCCCCTGTCGGAGCAGGTCGATGGTATCGCGCAGCCGCCGTCTCTTCGTGGCCGGCCTGCTGGTGCCGCCCGGACGCTCATCGCCGTCGGCGGGCGGGGCTGCCGCGACGCGCGGATGGTCCTCGACGATCTCGGCGTCCTCGACGTCGAGCGTGTCCCGGCGGCGCGCCGGCGCAGCGGCGGGGCGCGGCGGCGCGGCGGGACCGGATGGATGCACTGCGAGTGCCGCCTGGATCGTGCGGGTGGCGTCGGCCGCGCAGCCCGCGCGCGTCTGCTCAAGCGCCCGGCTCATCGCCGACGCGAAGTCGCTGTTCATGCTCTTGTTCCTTTCGAGAGGGCGCAACGCCCTATTGGATGCGGTCCTTCAGGGCCGCCTTGACCTCGGCCGGCGCCTGAAGCGCCCCGAGGACGGTAATTGAGCCGATCGCCGCTCGAGCGAGATCGGCTGTGACGTCGGGCGCGATCCGGGCGAGGCCCACCACCTTCACATGAAGCGTCTCGCCCGCCTGGCGTGCGGCCTCAAGCTCAGTGCGGGTGATCTCGCGCAGCCCCAGTTCGAGCGTGTGGCGCTCGACCGACTGCGCGACGGCGTCGCGCTCCGCCGTGAGCTGGTTGCGGATCGCGGTGCGGATGAAGTCGCTGCGGTTCGAGTAGAAGCCTTCCTGCACGAGAAGATCGATGCGGCCGAGGTCGACGTGACCCAGGTTGATCGTGATCTTCTCGTTGTCCATTGGCCGCAGCGGCTGAACCTTCGCCATCAGTTATTCTCCATCTGCACGGATGTTATATGGATGGTATCATAAGGAGGTCAAGACGGGACGCGCAACGCTGTCCGACGCCTCGTTCATGATTCCATCAAGGCGACCTCAGCCTACGGTCGGGACGGACGCCTCCCTCAGGCAAAGAAGGATGGCAATGAAGAACAGGATGGTTCCGACGAGCACGAAGACATGCCAGATGGCGGTCTGAAACGGCAGCGCCCTTGCGAGGTAGACGGCGAAGCCTGCCGTGTAGATCAGGCCGCCGGAAAGCATGAGCGCGAACACGCGGTCAGAGAGACCCGCCATGATGGCGCCGCCGGCCAGCGCGCCGATCCAGCCCATGGCGAGGTAGAGCCCCAGGGCAAGCCACTTGAGCCGCTGGGGCGCGAAGACCCGCAGGCCCGTGCCGGCGAGCGCGGCCCCCCAAAGACCGAACAGCAATTGACCGACCGGTCCGCCGGAGAGTGCGGCGAACGGCGTAAAGGTGCCGGCGATCTTGAAGTAGATTGCAGAGTGGTCGAGCCTGCGCAGGACCGCCGTCCACTCCCCCTCCGGCACCATGTTGTAGAGCGCGGAGAACAGAAGCATCGCGATCAGCGAAGCGCCGTAGACTGATATGCCTGCGACGACCGTGCCGCTGCCGTTCCAGATGGCCGCGAGCGCGATCAGCGTCGGAACCGCGAGGACCGCCGCCGCGAGGCCCGACACGTGAACGGCTGCATCGCTGAGCCGCTCGGCCTGGCTATGCGCACGCCGCGCCGGGTATGAGGGATTCCCCGGACCGTTCATTGTCGTAGCTCACTCCCGTTCGGCCGGTGCTTGGCCCCAGTTTCATGTATATAGCACCGTTTCGGGCGTGAAGCGCACGTCTCCGCGGAACGTGACGACTTCGGAGCTTGCCTGCGGGCAGTGTGGGAATGAGTGACGATCCCATCGCGTGACCGCTTGTTGTGGCCGATCCGCGGCTTGCCGTCGCCGGCACTCGATCCGAGGGAGGTGGCGGTGCGAACGGCAATCTATTCTGCGAAGATCGTCGAATCATCCTTCATGCTGATGACTATGCAGCCCTTGCTGTTGGCCTCGTCCATCAGATACTGCGGCAAGGTGCTGAATGAGGAGTCCGGCTGCCCGTCGGCGGGACCTCAGGCGTCTCGCTGTCGGCATCGTCATGGAAGACGAGCATCTCAACCGTCGCGCCGGCGTCCGCGTCAGTCCATTTGCAGCATCTCGCGGTCGCCAGCGGAGTTGCCGAAGGCGGCGATGGGACGGCGGCCGATGTGCAAGTTGATGCCGACGGGCTTGCTATCAACGCGGCGACCAGCGCGGCGTGACAGAAACGTGGGAGTCTCATGTTCGCGCTATCTCGGCGAATAGGCGGTTCCCGGCTGCAGGTTTCTCTGCAGCCGGAGCTTCTTCGAGAGGCTATTCGACCTCGGCGAGGATGGCGGAGACCTCGTCCTGCTTGGTCATCTCGTCGCCTTCGTCCGCGACGATCGCTTCGATCTGCGTGAGTTGCTCTTCCGACGCGTTGTCGATCTTGTCGACCTCGCTCGAATCCATGCCGAGCTCGATTAGCCTCGGCTTCAACTCATCCGCAAGCTGGCTCTGGGCGAGCGCGGCCATGGGCGCGAACAGGGTGAGTCCGGCGATCGCTGCGGCAGTGACGACTGACTTGATCATCTAAAGTCCTCCTCAAACCCCGGGAAAGCTGAAAACATCGGCACATGGCTCGCTCCGACAGAGAGCTCCCGCGCGCCGCTGCCATCGTCTCACGAGCTCCGGGCATCACTCGGGAAACGATGGACTTCTTCGAGCCGTCGTCCGGCGTTCGATCCCTGGAGCCGAACGCCGGACACCCGCACTATTATTGATCGACCCTTGGGTTGCCAGTAGGCAGATCGAGGGAGAAGCGTTTTTCCTGGAGCTGATCCTGGACGTTCTGAACCGCTGGTACTGTAGGGCACTCGACGTGAGGATCATCCGAAAGGAGATCCGTGCCTCGGTCAGCCTTCCTGGAGCAATGACAGCAGCTTGCGGGCGGCTTCCTCCGAGGAGGCAGGGTTTTGACCGGTGACCAGCTTGCCATCCACGACCACGAAGGACGCCCAGTCGTCGCCCTTTTGGTAGGCGCCGCCATTTGCCTTCAGCATGTCTTCGACCAGGAACGGAACAACCTCGGTCAGGCCGACGCCTGCTTCTTCGGTGTTCGTAAAGCCGGTCACCGTCCGCCCCTCGACCAGCGGCTTGCCCTCGGGCGTCCTGGGATGTTGGAAGACCGCCGGGGCATGGCAGACGGCGCCGATTGGCCGGTCGCTCCTGGCGAAGGTCTCGATCAGGGCGGTGCTGTCGGCGTCCTCGGACAAATCCCAGAGGGGCCCGTGGCCGCCCGGAAAGAAGATCGCGTCGAAACCGTCGGCTGAGATGTCGGCGAGGACTTGTGTATCGGCGAGATCCTTCTGCGCGGCGGCGTCGTCCTTGAATCTCTTCGTCGCATCGGTCTGAGCATCGTCGCTGTCGCTCGTGGGATCGACTGGTGGCTGTCCACCCTTGGGCGAGGCGAGCGTGACGTCCGCGCCAGCGTCCCTGAACACGTAATAGGGGGCTGCGAACTCCTCGAGCCAGAACCCGGTCTTGTTGTCCGTATCGCCCATCTGGTCATGGGACGTCAGAACCATCAGAATCTTCATCTATGTGCTACCTCATGCGTTTCTCGTTTCAGGCGGTCAACCGCACGACCCGCTTTCCGAATGCTTCGCCTTTCAGGAGCCCGATGAACGCGGAGGGCGCCTGTTCCAGTCCGTCGATGACCTCTTCTCGATAGCGGATCGCGCCCTGCTCGACCCACGTGGCCATCTGGCTGGCGAAGTCGGGATACAGATGCCCGAAATCGTCGAACGTGATGAAGCCGCGCATGGTCATCCGCTTGCGCAGGATCGTCCCCATCAGGAGACTCATCCGGTCGGGTCCGTCCGGCAGTGCCGGGGCGTTGTACTGCGAGATCAGCCCGCAGACCGGGATGCGGGCGGTCGGGTTCAGGAGCGGGAGAACCGCGTCGAAGACCGCGCCGCCGACATTCTCGAAATAGATGTCGATCCCGCCAGGCACGGCATCCTTCAAGGCGTCGGAAAAACCGTCGGCCTTGTGGTCGACGCAGGCATCGAATCCCAGCGTGTCGACCACATGAGCGCACTTCTCGGAGCCGCCAGCGACGCCCACAACGTGGCAACCGAGGATCTTGCCGATCTGTCCAACGGTCGCACCGACGGGGCCGCTGGCGGCGGCCACGACGAGCGTCTCGCCGGGCTTCGGCCGCCCGATCTGCGTCAGGCCGGCCCAAGCCGTCAGGCCAGGCATCCCCAAGACGCCGAGGGCCCAGGACGGGCGCTCCGGGTTCTTGCCAAGGTTGATCACGCCCTTGCCGGAGGACGTGGCGTAGTCCTGCCACCCGCCGAAGGCCGACACCCAGTCACCTCGGGAGAAGCCCTCGACGTTCGAGGCAAGGACTTCCGAGACGGTGCCTCCCACCATCACACCGCCGATCTCGACCGGCGCGGCATAGGAGGGCGCATCGCTCATTCGCCCGCGCATGTACGGATCGAGAGAAAGATACTCGTTGCGCAGCAGCATCTGCCCCGCGCCGGGGGCAGGCAGATCGGCGTCTTCCAGCCGCAACGTGTTCTCGTCGGGCTCGCCTTTCGGGCGCTGGGCAAGGACGAATTTGCGGTTGCGGTCGCTGGCCTGTGGCATGCAAGACTTCCATTCGGTTCCAGTGTTCGGTGCCGCACACCGCACGAGACACGATGGCGGTCTCGGCTGACGATGGACCGGCATGTTCTTGGCGGCGGTCGGCGCCTGCCAGGCAGATCGGCTTGAAGGTGTGGCTTTGCGGCTCGAAGACAATGCCGATGGGTGTCCTGAATAGACCATCCGGAGAGATCTGGCCGGGCGGAACCGTCTGGGGCCGGAACAGCCCGAAGACGGCGGTCGGAGGTCGACAGGCGCGCGCAGGTGATGAGAGCATGGGCGTGCCGGGGGCTTGCTTGGAGGAGGACGGACCTGCCTGAAGATCCGAAAACGCGCTTTCGCGAGTTGCATCGGCCAGGCAATCCCTTCGTGGTCGCCAACGCCTTGGGATGCCGGAACGGCGCGTCTGCTCGCCGCGATGGGTGCGATCGCGATCGGTACGACCTCGGCGGGTCGCGCCTTCACGCTTGGCCGGCGGGACATGGGACGCATCAACCGGGACGAGGCGCTTGCGAATGCCGAGACGCTGGTCGCGGCGACCGCGCTGCCGGTCTCGGCCGACCTCGAGAACGGATACGGAGCAGTACCGGACGCCGTCGCGGAGACGGTCCGGCTGGCGGCTGAAGCGGGGCTCGCTGGCTGCTCGATCGAGGATACCGACCTGCCCGGCACCGTTTTAGGCTGTCTCAGGCGGCATCGCGAACCTCACCCGCGTCGAACTGGCGGCGATCGGGATCGGGCGAATCTCGCTGGGGTCGAGGCTGGCGCGAATGACGCACCACGTCATCTTCGAAGCCGCCCGCGCGATGTTTTCGGACGGCGTCTTCGACAGCTTGGAGGCGGCGTCCGGAGGGGTGCGCTCCTGGCGCGAGGCGGAGGGCCGCCCGGCCGCTAAGCCGCTTCGGCACTAAGCAACCCGCAGTCGTCCGCCGCTGCCCCACGGACGCCGAGGGCAAGTCGACGCCTCATGGCGATCGCGCCCCTACCCTGGGGAGGCTGGCATCATCGCCGCCCGGCGCGCCGATCTCGCCACCCCGAGCGCGGCGACGCGGGCCCGCCTCACGCGGCCTGAACCGCCTCGGCCAGCATGTCGCGCACCTCGGCGGCGAGGGCCGTGAGATCATCATTGTCGATCGCCTGCATCGAGACGACGGGATCGACCGCGCTTATCTCCACGTCGGCCCCCACCTGCCGGAGAATGACGTTGCACGGCAGCATCGCCCCGACCCGCGGCTCAATCCCGATCGCCTTGTGCGCCATCCTGGGGTTGCAGGTGCCGAGGATGCGGAACGGCTCCATCTCGACGTCGATCTTCTGCTTCATGGTCGCCTTCACGTCGATCTCGGTCAGAACGCCGAAGCCGTGCTCCGCAAGCGCCGCGCGCAGCCGCTCGTCGACGGCGTCGAAGTCGCCGCCGGCAATCGTCCGGTCTATGGTGTAGCTCATCCTCGTCTCCCGATTTCGAAGCGCTGTCAAAGCGCGGACGCCTCGCGTGATGATCGCGCGCCGGAGGACGTCCGGCGCCCGAACTGACTCAGTGCCGCTCGGCTCGGCGGTGTCACCCTGCTGCATCATGTTATCGTCCATCATGCCACCCTGTCTCGGCGAACCACCTTCCGCGCCCTGGCCGGTTATGGGCATTGTCGATCGAGGTTCGGCTCCCCCGGACGGGCCCGGCCCCTGCTCCTGCATGCGGGTAAGCAGAATCCTGCATCCGGGCGGCCGGTGCCGTCATCTCCTCGGCAGTCACCTCGCCATCGCCGTCGTTGTCGAGCGCCTGGAACCGGTCGACCATGGCCTCGCGGATCGTCGCGCTGTGCAGCGCCTCGAACTCGTCGATCGACAGCGTGCCACTGTCGTCGGCGTCGAACTCGGCGAGCCGGTCCTGCAGTCCGGAGCGGAGTTCGTCCGGCGTCACGGTGCCGTCGCCAGCGGCGCCGAGGTCCTGCATCATGCCGCCGATCATGCCTGGATCGCGCCTGGCCCGATCCCGGCACCGTGGCCGAAACCTCCCGTCATTCCGGGGACGAAGCCGCCCATCATCTCCCGGTGCCCCATCATGTCCGGCCCCATCGCCTCGTCCATCCAGCGCATCATGCCGGACATTCCGTAATGCTCATTTTAGCTGCGGCCGTGCTCGCCTCGTTCGCTCATCCCGCCGTGGGTTTCGACGCGCTCGAAATTGTGCGCGACAGCCGCCAAGGTCAGCGACCCGAGCGCCGTCGCCGTCACGGGTGACAAAAGCCAGTTGCGTCTCATCATCCCACCTAGGCGCCGACCGCCAGGGAGATCACGCCATGGATGAGAATACCGACAGCTCGACCGCTTCGCTACTGCCCGACGCGGCGGCATATGACCCGATCGAGGACCGCCTGCGGGCGAGCGTCCGCGCCACCATCGAGACGATGCTCGAAGAGGAACTGGCCGAGTTTCCTGGCCGCATCCGTTATGGTCGCAGCGGCAGTTCGATGAAGGGCTGTCGCCGTGGTCACCGGGACCGGCAGCTCACCGGCACGTTCGGCACCGATACGGTACGGGTGCCGCGCCCCCGGGCCGAAACGAGGAGGGCAAGGTCCTCAGGGACGTCCTCGAGCACATCGTCGCCGGCCATCCCAAGACCCGAATAGACGAGCTCATGCCCCTTGAGCCACCGCGACGCCCCGGAAGTGTGATCGCACCACCGCTTGCGTATCAGATCGCGACGATGCCGTTCTTGATCGCGAAGTTGATGAGCTCAGCGCTGCTGTGCAGGCCCCGGTTCTCCATCATCTGGTACTTGTGGTACTCGACGGTTCTGGGCGAGATCGCGAGTTGCTCGGCGATCTGCTTCGCGGAGTGGCCTCCCGCGATCAACTGAAGGATCTCGCGCTGGCGCGGCGTGAGGCCTTCGGCCGGAGCTGGCTGCGCCGCCGCGCTGATCACCTCGCTTGCGATCGCCGGCGCGACGAAGGTCCGGCCGCGCAGCGCGGCGTGGAGCGCCATCACCAGTTCGGCCGGTGCGGAGTGCTTGATGACGAATCCGGATGCGCCCGCCTCGAGCGCCCGGCGCGCGTAGGCCGCGTTCTGGTGCATCGTCAGGACGACGACCGCGAGGCCCGGATCGTCCCGCTTGAGGCGCGGAATGGCTTCCAGGCCATTCATGTGCGGCATCGAGATGTCGACTACGACTGCATCCGGTCTGAGCCTTCGCGCGGCCGCGACGAGTTCCCGCCCGTCCTCGACGACCCCGACGAGCTCGAAATCGTCGACCAGAAGCCGCTTCAGCCCCTCGGCGAGCATGACGTGGTCGTCAGCGATCAGCACCCGCGGCTTGTTCATGGCACTACCCTTCGAGCGGGATGGAGACGGCAACGGCGGTTCCCCGCCCGGATGCCGCATCGATCCGACATTCCCCACCGACAAGTTCCGCCCGCCGCCGCATGCTGGCAAGCCCAAGCGTCGATGCTTCCCGGCGGTTGCCGTCGAAACCGATCCCGTCATCGGACACCCCAAGGTGGATGCGGCGGTCCTGCGCCCAGATCTCGACGTCGACCCCGGTGGCCTGGGCATGCCGTGCAGCATTCCGCAGCGCCTCCTGCGTGACGCGATACAGGCAGAGCGCGGCGTCCGCCGGCACGTCCTCCGGCACATCGCGGCTAACGAAGGAGACAGGGATCGAATGGGTTCGGGAGAAAGCGTCGCACTCGATCGCAAGGGCTTCGTGCAGTCCGAGATCGCGCAGCAGCGACGGATGCAGACGGTAAGACAGCGAGTGGACGTCCTCGCTCAGCTGCGCCAGCCCCTCGCGTATCCTCCCCAGCGATGCGCTCGACTGCAGATCGGTGGCCTTGCGCTCGCCCTGGCCGGCCTCGATCGCAAGCGCGGCAAGTCGTTGCGTGACGTCATCGTGGAGTTCCCGCCCCAGCCTCGCCCGTTCCTCTTCCTGAGCCCGGATCAGCCGGCCGCTGAGCGTCCGTGCGTCCTGCTCTGCGGCGCGTCGGCCGGTGATGTCGAGCGTGACTCCTCTCAGCCGGCTTGGCCGTCCTGGCGACCCCCGCTCGAGCCTGCCCCGGGTCGCCAGCCAGCGCGGCTCGCCGCCATTGTCCCGCAGGCGATATTCGGCCTCGAAATCCTCGACACCGGTCTTCGCGCGCAGGATGGCGGAGCGCAGAACGGCCTGATCCGGAGGGTCAGCCGCCGCGACGAAGTCCTCCAGGGTCACCCGGCCCTTCAGACCGAGCAGGCGGCGGCAGGTGTCGCTCAGCCACATCTCGCTGGCATCGATGTTCAGATCCCAGAGCCCGAGCGTCGCCGCGTCGGCCGCAAGGCTCAGGCGCTCCTCGCTGTGGTGGAGCATCTCCTTGGACCGCTGCAGACGCCGTCGGTTGACCAGAAGCGCCAATATCAGCGCTGCCTGGACCACGAGCGTCGTCAGCACGGTGATGATCTGCCAATGATAGTGGTCCCACGCCGACGGCTCGCGGAATTCGATGATGCTGCCTTCGGGCAAAGCCGTTTCCGTGATGTTCCACCGCTCCAGTTGCCGCGCGTCGAAGCGCGGCACTCCGGGTCCGACCGTGGGCGGATCCAAACTGCCCGCCGGCGTGCCCTGCAGCAGTTGGACGGCGGCGTCGGCAGCATCTCTCGCCATGGCATCCATCGGGACCAGCGGGCCGCCCACGATGCCCTCGCCGAGTTGGCTGTCGAACAAGCCGAAGACCGGAACGGCGCTGACCGCGCTCAATTCGGCGAGCGCCTGGTCCGCCTCATGCGGCACACCCCCCGCGTCGACGAGCAGCATTCCGTAGAGCACGATCGCGTGCGCCGGGAGCGAAGCCGCACGGTCGAGAAGCTCCTCATAGTCGAGGTCTGTGGAGAAGTCGAAGATGACATCCGGAAAAGCCGGTGCCAGCTCCGCCGCCGCATCCTCGGCCCAGGCGCGCTCCAGCGGCGTGTTGCCCAGCACGACGAGCACGTGCCGTGTTTCCGGCAGAAGCTGGCGCGCGCTCTCGATCGCGCCCGCGAGGTCGAGCCCGATCGACATCGTGACTTCCTGCGGCGCAGGGGCTTCGCCTGACAGGCGCCGTTGCTCCACTGCCGTGATCAGCGTCGGGGTTTCCTCGAACAGTCGACCGACGTTCAGCCGGGAGACGTGCGCAGCAGGCGCACCAATCGTCACGACCAGGTCCGGCGGGCGCGAGGCGAAAAGGGCCCGCAGGTAGCCCACGAAGGGCTCCGCTCGTGCCGGCTCGAGAAATCGCGCCGTTTCGAGAGAAACCTCATAGATGTCGAGCGGTGTCGGCGAGCGCTTCACGAGCTCCGTCCGCATCTCCCTCGCGAACGAACTGAACGGGGTGAACCGCGTGCCGAAGGAATGCAGCATCAGCACGCGCTTCGCATCCTGGCCCCATGCCGGCTGCGACGCGAGTACGGCGATGCCGACGAGCAGGATCAATCGGTTGGCAGAGACCATTTTTCGGCCAGTAGCATCACGTCGCCCAGTCCGACGGTGGCCGAGCGCAAGTTACATGTCCACACTCTTGGAGTCAGCCCGGGCCGCGCCGGCAACATGCCACGCCTGTCGCAATTCGATGGCAAAAGCACTTCATGCATGGATTTCCGGCAGATCGGCAGGCGTGCGACGGGACAACAGGCGCGGTCCATCCGCACGAAGGACGACGTCCTCCTCATGCACCATGATGCGCCCCGGGGCGACGACGACAGCGGGTTCCAGGCTCAGCACCATGCCTTCGCGCAGGGCGGTCTGGTCGAGCGGAGTGAAGGACGGCCACTCGGTCAGCGTTACGCCAAGTCCGTGGCCGAACCGCCCGCCAGCGGGCGTGGCGCCCGCGCCGGTCAGATCCTTGGCGAAAAGGCGATGCACGTCGCAGGCGGCCATGCCGGGCCGAAGGTTCTCCAGCACGGTCTGCGTTGCGCGAAACAGCGCGTGATGGGCGCGCTTCGCGGTATCCGAAGCTCGGCCGATCGAGAAGTTGCGGTCGAAGTCACAGAAATACCCATCTCGGACGGCGCCTGTGTCCAGCATCAGGACGTCGCCCCTGGCGAGAGGCTGTGAGGTCGCGGGCGAGATCACGTCGCCATAGCCATCCTGACCGGCGCTGCCCGCCACGTAGCCAACCCAATCGGCGCCTTCCTCGAGGAGCATGATCTGGAAGTCGCGAAACACCTTGTTCAGCGGCATTCCCGCGGCGACCGACTGCGGCACGCGGGCGAAGGCGCGATCAGCGATAGCGCAAGTCTCGCGGATCGATCCGACCTCGGCTTCGGACTTGACCTCGCGGACCCGTTGGACGACGGCGGTTGCATCGACGAACCGGCGTGGCGCGATGCGACGTGTCACCGCCGCGTAGTCGCCAAGGGGCATGCGCAGATTGGTCTCCAGTCCCATGGGCACGCCGATGGAGCCGTCCTCGGGCGTCGTGATGCTCAGCGTTTGCGTCAGGAGACTGACACCGTCATCGTGCGGGTGGGGTGCCTCCCATGTGCGGATGTCGGACAGCCACGTGCGGCCCATCAAGTTCGCCCCGATCGACGGAATGACGGCGATCGGTTCGCCTTCGGCCGGAACGACGACGTACCATGGGCGCGCCGGGCTTTCCCAGAATCGTGTCAGAAAGCCGGTCACGTAGAAAATATCGGCGGCCGTAGTCAGCAGCAGGGCGCTCAGCCCGGCCGCGGCCATTTCGGCCTGCAGCCTGCGGGCGCGTCCGCGAAACTCGTCAGCTGGGAAGATTGGCGAGCGGTCAGGCATCCGTCGGACCCTCGCTGAGTATGGCCAGCACGCGCGCATCGGGGGGCAGTTCGAGACCGGCCAGGAGTGCAGCCAGTCCGGCCCCGCCGGATGGGGTGGTATCAAGACCGAAGCCTTGTAGTTCGGCCGCGCCGCGCGCGGCTTCCTCCTCGCTGATGGTGACGAAGAGGTCGGCGTCCCTTGCCAGGCCCGCCAGCGCAATCATCGATGGAGTTTTGCAGTCCAGCCGCCCCATGTTCGAGGCGGGGCCTTCGACGGTTGTCACCGCGCCGTTGCGAACGCTTTCCATCAGCGCCGGGGCGGCTGCGGGTTCGACGACGACGATGGTCGGTGCGTCGCCCCAGATCCCGCGGGCGTGTGCAGCAACGGCTGCGGCGAGCCCTCCGACACCGGCCTGCACAACGATATGCGTAGGCTGCGGATCAATCAGCTCGGCGGCTTCTGCGACGAGTTGCTGGTAGCCTTCCATGACGCGCAACGGCCATTCGGCGTATCCTGGCCACGAACTGTCGGACAAGAGCGTCCAGCCCCTGTCCCGCGCGACGGCCTCCGCGGCGACCATCGACTGTTCATAGCTTGCACCGGACCTGACGACCTTGGCGCCCTTCGCGCGAAGGCGGACGGCGAAGGCCTCGGGCACCGTCTCGGCCAGATAGATCACCGCCCGTGCGCCGAACACCCGTGCCCCGGCGGCGACCGACAGCCCGTGATTTCCTGCACTTGCGGTGACAAATGTCTGGCCGTGCAAGGCGTGGTTCCACTCCGCCCCCTGCACCGATCCTGCGGCTGCATCCGCGATCGCGAAGGCCGCGCCGAGCGCCTTGAAACTGCCAAGGCCCATCCGGCCGCTCTCGTCCTTGGCATACATCCGTTCAGCGCCGACCCGCCGTGCCAGCTCCGGCAGGTCCAGAAGGGGCGTCGGCATGTGGGCCGGGCAGAGCGACAGAAGCCGCCCGACGCCGTCCGCCGATTGGACCGGAAGCGGCGAGAGTTCCGACAGTCCTCGACCCCGATGCGGGTTGGCAAATGACACCGGCATGGCTGCGTCCTCGTGGTCCGACCGGTGCCGAGACTAGCACCACGCGCGACGTCTTTGCTGATGAATGTGGCTGGCCTGGCCCCGCCGCCGGATTTTCCGCACTACGCGGATGGCTTCTCGCTCGAGCTCGAGGCAATTGCGCCGGCCGCATTCGGGCGGCGCACGATACTTCGAGGTCACCCTTGTTGCCGCTGCGCCTGGCCAGGACGGCGGAGCAGGAGGGCAAGCGGAATCGCAAGCATCGTCACGATCATCATCAGCTTGAAGTCGTCGATATAAGAGATCATCAGCGCCTGCTGGTTCACGAGCCCGTCGAGCCGCGCCAGCAGGCTGTGATCGCCCGTCGTCGACCCGGGCAAGAGTGCTCGCAGCGTCGGATTGAACGGGGTCATGCGCTCACCGATTTCGGCGTGATTGATCTGGATGTTCCGTGACAGCATCAGGGAGACGACCGAAATCCCGATCGAGGACCCGATGTTCCGCACGAGGCTGAAGAGGCTCGTCGCGTCCGCCCGGAACTTCGGCGCCAGGGTCGCGAACGCCACGGTCGACAGCGGCACGAAGACGAGGCCCAGGCCCAGGCCCTGGATGACACCCGAGACGATGATCGGCGTGTTGTCCATCTGCGGCGTGAAGCCGGTCATGATGTACAACGAGGCGGTGGTCAGCGACAGTCCGGCGACCACCAGTATCCGGGCATCGACCCGCCGCACCAGCCGCCCCACGAGGATCATCGAGATCATCGTGCCGACCCCGCGCGGCGCCATGACGAGGCCCGTGGTGATCGTCGGATAGCCGTAGATGGTCGACAGCATCGGCGGCAGCAGAGCGAGGCTGGCCAAGAGCACGATGCCGATGATGAAGATGAACACGAGGCCGGTGACGAAGTTGCGGTCGGCGAATATGCGCGGCTCGATGAACGGCTCGCGTGTGGTGAGGATGTGCACGCCGAAGACCCAGATGCCGGTGATGGCCAGGAACGCGTAGAGCCAAATCTCGACGGCCGCGAACCATTCGACCTCGCCGCCGCGGTCAAGCATCAATTGCAGGGCGCCGATCCCGATCGCGAGCATCGCGAAGCCGAAGAAGTCGAAGCGCCGCCGTCGCGTCTCCGCCCGCGGCAGGAAGGCAAGGCACCCGGCCAGCGCCAAGGCTCCGACGGGGACGTTGATGAAGAAGACCCAGCGCCAGTCGAAGCTCTCGGTCAGCCATCCGCCGAGGGTCGGGCCGATGATCGGGCCGACCATGATGCCCGCGCCCCACATCGCCATCGCCTGCCCGTGCTTCTCGCGCGGGTTGATGTCCAAGAGGAATGTTTGGCTGAGCGGCACGATCGCCGCCCCAAAGAGGCCTTGCAGGATGCGGAACGCGACCATGGAGCCGAGGCTCCACGCCAGACCGCACGCCATCGAGGCGAGGACGAAGCCGACGACGGAGACGACGAAGACGTTCCGCCGCCCGAACCGATCCGAGACCCAGCCCGTCATCGGCGTCATGATTGCCGCCGCGACGATGTAGGATGTCAGCACCCAGGTGATCGTGTCCTGCGAGGCCCCGAGGTCGCCCGTCATCGACGGCAGCGCGACGTTGGCGATCGTCGTGTCCAGCACCTGCATGATCGTCGCGAGCATGATCGAGAGGGTGATCATCCCGCGGTGCGGCACATGATGCTGGTCCACCGTTGCGGCGGCGTTCATCTGTCCAATCCCTTCTGCAGTCAGTCGGCGGCGCCAGCCAACGCGGCGAGGCCAGGCAGAGTCCGGACCACGCCGGTGTCGACGGTGACCATCGCGCTCGCACCCGAGATCAGGTCGACTCCGTCCGGCACCGGAGCGTCGAGCCGCAGGCGCACCGGCACGCGCTGGGTCACCTTGACCCAGTTGCCGGTGGCGTTCTGGGCGGGCAGCAGCGAAAACTCGGCCCCCGTGCCCGCGCCGATCGCCTCAACCGTCGCGGGAAAGCTCCGGCCGGGATAGATGTCGAACTCGACGTCCGCCGGCTGTCCCGTCGCGAGGTGCGTGAGCTGGGTTTCCTTGAAGTTCGCGTCGATCCAGGCGTCACCCGCCTCGACGAGCGAGAACAGCGGCTCGCCGGCGCCGACGAATTGCCCCTCGCGGAACGACGAGGCCTGGTAGATCACGCCGTCCGCCGGCGCCTTGACCGTGGCGAGGTCGAGATTGTAGGCCGCACGAGCCCGCGTCGCGAGGGCGGCGAGCACGGACGGATGCTCGTCCGTAGGAGCGGCCGGGTTGTCTCCGAGGGCAGCCCGCGCGCTCGCCGTGGCCTGCTCGAGGGCGCTCAGCTGCTCCTCGGCGCGGCGCAGGTCGTGCTCGGCACTGTCGAGCGTCGCCGTCGTGGTGACGCCACGGGCCGCCAGTGCCCGCTGCCGTTCCAGTTCCTTTGCGAGGTAGGCCGCCTCGTCGCGGGCAACCTCCTCCTGCGCGAGGCTCTGCTGGTATGCGGCCTTCATCTGCTCGACCTTGAGCCGGGCGCTTGCGATCGCCGCATCGGCCTCGGAGACGGCGAGCCGAAATGGCTCGGCATCGATCCGGAACAGCACGTCGCCCGCCTGGACGGGCTGGTTGTCGTTCACCGCGACTTCGGTGACCCGGCCAGAGAGATCGCTGGCGACAGAGACCCGCGCCTGATGCAGGTAGGCGTTCTCCGTCTCCTGGTACCTGCCGCCGGACAGCCAGACCCAGCCTGCGCCGAGGGCGAGCGCCAGCGGCACAATCAGCATCAGCGCGACGCGACGGAAGCGCCGGCCGCGGGACGGCCGCTCTTCGGCAGTGGGTTGCTCCGGACGGTCGTCCGCTGCGGGCTTGATCTTCGTAACGGTGCTCATCTTGCAGCCTCTCGGGCCGGATTTTCGCCGGCTGGGTCATCACATTGCGACAGGTTGTCCACGATCAGTCGGAGCGCAGAGATCATCTGGCGGCGCGCGTCGTCGCCGAGGCCGACCGTCGCCTCGGCATAGACCTCGTTCGCGATCTCACGAATTGCGTCGCGCGCGCCCAGGGCCTTCTCCGTCGGCGCCACGATGTGAACCCGTCGATCCTTCGGATCCTTCTGGCGCTCCACCCAGCCGGCAGAAACCGTCCGGTCCACCAGACGCGAGATGCTGATCGGCTCGACCTCCAGGATATCCGCCAACCGAGCTTGGGTCGTCGGCCCGTCGCGAAGAAGTCGGATCAGCAGCCGCCACTGCGCCGAAGAAAGGCCCATCGCCTTGCCCCGCGCCTCGAACCGCCTGCGCATCAAGCGGGCGGCGTCGTGAACGAGAGGTCCGAATGTCTCGATTTCCATGAGCATGAGATATTATAAGCATGCACACGAAATCAAGGGATGAAGTGTGCTTTGACGAGACTGCCTGCTCGGTTGGTGACCCGATGCATCGCGGTTCCATGGGCTGGATGGCGTCCAGACGACCGCGCCGAGGAAATCTGCGCGCGTCGACCTTCGCAGGCTCGACCGCTCGCCATTTCTACAGTGATAGTCGCGCCCATAGGCCTGGCACGGCAGCAGCAAAGGGCCACCTCGACGGCGATGCCGGGGCGAAGGCAGTCCCTCACATGGCAGTCACTCGGGCAGTTCCGACGACGGGATGATTGGAAAGAAGGTGCCCGCCGAGATGACGCCGAACCAATCCCGCCCATCATGCGGCGCATGGTAGCCAAGCTCCACGAGGCGATAGAAGGTCTTGCGGTCGATCAGCGCATCGAGCCCGGCCCGGACGTGGAGGTAGGGGGCCGGTTCGCCATCATCGGCGGTCTCGACGCGGATAGCGTGATCCGGTCCGGCAGTGACGGGGTCGCCGACATTGGTCTCGAAGACGAGGCTGCCGTCCACCGTCTCGACGTCCACCGCGACGAAGGGAGCGTCCTCGACACGGATCCCGACCTTCTCCACCGGCGTCACCAGATAGATGCGGTCACCCTCGCGCTTGAGGATGGTGGAAAAGAGTTGCACCATCGCCGGGCGGCCGATCGGCGTGCCCTCGTGGAACCAGGTGCCGTCGCGGCGGATCTCCATGTCGATCTCGCCGCAATAGGGCGGATCCCAGAGGTGCACCGGAGGCAGACCGCCTTTCGATGCAGCAGACGCGCTTCTGGCGAGGCCGTCGGCGGACGGTCTCACGCCGTTTTGTGCGGTGTCCTCTTTTGCCATTGGCTGCCCGAGCGATAGGTGTTGTCGCGGGGGACATAGCACGCGGGAAAGGAGAGGTCATGGCCGAAGACCTGCTGGGTCAGATCGACGAGCTGGGTGGCAAGCTGGCGGAGGCGCGAAGCTCGATCGAACGGCGGTTCATCGGCCAGGAGCGCGTGGTGGAGCTGGTGCTGTCTGCGCTCCTTTGCGGGGGGCACGGCCTGCTGATCGGCTTGCCGGGCCTCGGCAAGACGCGCCTCGTCGATACGCTGTCGACGGTAATGGGGCTCGATGGGCGCCGGATCCAGTTCACGCCCGACCTGATGCCCGCGGATATCCTGGGCTCGGAGGTCCTGGAGACCACGACCGACGGCAGCCGCGCCTTCCGTTTCATAGAAGGGCCGATCTTCTGTCAGCTCCTGATGGCGGACGAGATCAACCGCGCGTCTCCGCGGACTCAGTCGGCGCTCCTGCAGGCGATGCAGGAGAAGTCGGTGACTGTGGCCGGCGTCGCGCACCCGCTGACGCCGCCGTTCCACGTGCTCGCTACGCAGAACCCGATCGAGCAGGAGGGGACCTACCCGCTGCCCGAAGCGCAGCTCGACCGGTTCCTGGTGCAAATCGACGTGCCGTATCCGGACCGCGACACCGAGCGCGACATCCTGATCGCCACGACCGGTGTGGCGGAGGACACGTCGACGCAGGTCTTCACCGGCGAGGAGCTGATCGCGGCACAGGTCCTGCTGCGCCGGATGCCGGTGGGCGAGGCGGTCGTCGAGACGATACTAGATTTGGTGCGCGCCTGCCGTCCGGGCGACCCGACTGCGCCAGAACCGGTGCGGCAGTTCGTCGGCTGGGGCCCGGGGCCGCGCGCGGCGCAGGCGCTGATGCTGACGGTCCGTGCCCGCGCGCTGCTGCAGGGGCGCCTGGCGCCTTCGGCGGAAGATGTGGCCGCCATGGCGGAGCCGGTACTGACGCACCGGATGGCGCTGACGTTTTCCGCGCGTGCCAGGGGCGAGAGCCTGCCCAGCGTCATTTCTGATGTGGCGAGCCGCATCACCCATGTCGAGGTCGCAGCTTGAGCGACCCCGCATCCCTCACCGAAGCGCGTGCCGCGGCCTCGCGCCTTCGGGGACGCGCGGAGAGCCTTGCGGCACCCTTGCCGCCGCTGCTGGCCGCGGCGGAGCATCTGGCGTCTACGGTGCTTCTCGGCGCGCACGGGCGGCGCCGGCCGGGTCTCGGCGACGAGTTCTGGCAATACCGGCCGGCGCACGGCGGCGATGAGGCGCGTGCGATCGACTGGCGCCGCTCCGGCCGCTCCGACGAGCAGTTCGTACGCGAGAAGGAGTGGCAGGCAGCGCAGAGCATCCTGCTGTGGGTCGACGGCGCGGCCTCGATGCGCTTTGCCTCCAGCGACAAGCTGCCGACCAAGGCCGACCGGGCGCGGCTCCTTGCGCTCGCGCTGTCGGTCCTGCTGATCCGCGGCGGAGAGAGGGTCGGTCTGTCGGGGATGGTCCTGCCCCCACGGTCGGGCGAGGTGCAGCTTCTTCGTCTCGCCGCCACGCTGTCCGAGGCGGACGATGCGCGCGACTTCGGTGAGCCCGAGGCGCGGGGAATGCTGCATCACAGCCGCGCTGTCTTCGTGTCGGATTTCCTGGGCGACCCCGAGCCGGTGGAACGGGCGCTGACGAAGGCAGCGGACCGCGGCGTCAAGGGCGCGATCGTGCAGGTCCTCGATCCGCAGGAGGAGGCTTTCCCGTTCGACGGCCGCACGATCTTCGAGAGTGTCGGCGGGACGATGCGCCACGAGACGCTCAAGGCGGGTGACCTGCGCGGCCGCTACCTCGACCGGCTGGCCGAGCGGAAGGCGCGGCTGGAGGCGCTGGCGCGCACGACGAGCTGGCAGTTCTCCACCCATCACACGGGTGACGCGCCCGCAGCGGCGCTCCTCTGGCTCTATGCCGCGCTCGAGCGGGTGCATTGATGTGGATGCTGGGCCCGGTGGGCTTTGCCGCGCCGCTTCTCCTGGCGGCGCTTGTGGCGCTGCCGATCCTCTGGCTGATCCTGCGTGCGGTGCCCCCGGCGCCGGTCCGGAGGCGCTTTCCGGGGGTCGCGCTGCTGCTGGGCTTGACCGACGACGAAACCCAGACCGACCGCACGCCCTGGTGGCTGCTTCTGCTGCGGATGCTGGCGGTCGCGGCGGTGATCGTCGGCTTCGCGGGCCCGATCCTGAACCCTCAGGTGGAGCGCGAGGGGTCTGGTCCGCTACTGATCGTGATGGACGGCACATGGGCCGACGCCCGCGACTGGTCGCGCCGGATCGACCGCGCCGATGCGTTGCTGGATGAAGCGTCAAGGGCCGGTCGCACCGCCGCCGTCGTCACGCTGACGGACCTTCCCGAAGAGGCCGTGCCGTTCCAGGCTGCTGATGCCTGGGCCCGTCAACTGCCGAATGTTGCGCCTCGGCCGTGGCTGCCCGATGCCGCCCGCGTTCGGTCGTGGTCAGCGGGTCTGGAGGGGGAGTTCCATACGTTCTGGATGTCGGACGGCCTCGCCGCAGATTGGCGGGACGACGTGCTGACCTCGCTGGAGGGTCACGGGACCGTCACCGTCTTTGAAGGCCCGCGACCGATCTACGGCCTTGCGCCGGCCAGCTTCGACGACGGTGCAATACTGGTGCCGGCACGCCGCGCGGACGCAGAAGGTGGCGCCTCGGTCGAGATCGTCGCGCACGGAACGGACCCGGCGGGCACGCCTCGCGAACTGGCGCGCGGCATGGCAGAATTCGCGGATGGCTCGAAAGCCGCCGAACTGGCGCTGTCGGTCCCGCCTGAGCTGAGGAACAGGATCACGCGGTTCGAGGTGTCTGCGTCCCGCTCCGCCGGAGCAGTGACCCTTACCGACGATGCTCTGCGCCGCCGCGAGGTCGCGCTGATCGCCGGCGTGTCTGATCGCGAGGGCCTCGAGCTGCTGTCGCCCACCCATTACCTCGAGCAGGCGCTGGAGCCGACCGCCGACCTGATCGGTGGCGCGATCGAGGACGTGCTGCTTGCCAACCCCGACGTGATCATCCTGACGGACATCGCCCATGTCGACGGCACGGGTGCCATGCTGGAGTGGGTCGAGGGCGGCGGTCTGCTGGTGCGCTTTGCCGGCCCGAGGCTCGCGGCGTCCGACGTCAGCCGAAGCGAGGAGGATCCGCTGATGCCGGTGCGCCTGCGCGAGGGCGGCCGCAGCGTGGGAGGCGCGATGAGCTGGGGCGAGCCGAAGGCGCTTAGGCCGTTTGGCGAGGAGTCACCCTTCTTCGGCCTCGATGTGCCCGATGAAGTGCGGGTCAGTGCACAGGTCATGGCGCAACCAGATCCGGATCTGTCCAGTCGCACGATCGCCGCCTTGGCGGACGGCACGCCGCTGGTGACGCGCAAGCGGATCGGGCAGGGGCAGGTGGTGCTGTTCCACGTCAGCGCAAATGCGGAGTGGTCGACGCTGCCGCTGTCGGGTCTGTTCGTGGAGATGCTGGAGCGGCTCGCGGTGTCCACCCATCCCGCCCAGCCGACGGCGGAGGAGCTCGCTGGAACGGTCTGGCAGATCGACGAGGTGCTGAACGCCTTCGGCGAGGTCGAGACTGCCGGGACGCTGCCCGGCGTGCCTGGAGAGGCGCTGGCCGAGGCGAGGCCGGGACCCGATACGCCGCCGGGTCTGTACGCTGGCGACGATCGGCGGCTCGCGCTCAATGTCCTCGGGCCGGAGGCCGAACTCTCGCGCATGCAATGGCCGGAGCGCGTGCCGATCGAAGGCCTCGAGGTCGATCGCGAGATTCCGCTGAAGGGTATTCTGCTGGCGGCGGCCCTGGCGATGCTGTTTGCCGACGTGCTCGCGTCTCTTGCGCTGTCCGGTAGACTGCGCGGTGCCGCGGCGACCGCCCTTCTCGCGCTCGCGCTGCTGCCCGGCGAGGGTCATGCGCAGGAGGACCCCAAAGCGCTAGAGGCAACCGGCAGCGTGGTTCTGGCGCATGTCGTGACCGGAGACGCGCGAGTGGACGAGGTTGCAGAAGCTGGCCTGCGCGGTCTTGGACAGGTTCTGTGGAGCCGCACGTCGGTCGAGCCTGCCGACCCGATCGCGGTCGACCTCGAGACCGACGAGCTGTCGTTCTATCCGTTTCTCTATTGGCCGGTGACCGCCGACCAGCCGCGCCCGTCAGACGAGGCGTATGCGAAGCTGAACCGCTACCTGCGGACCGGCGGCATGATCCTGTTCGACACGCGCGACGCCAATGTCGCGGGGTTCGGTGCCGCGACACCAGCGGGCCGACGGCTGCAGCAGCTGGCGGCGCCGCTCGACATCCCGCCGCTAGAGCCCGTGCCGACGGACCACGTACTGACGCGGACGTTCTACCTGCTGCAGGCATTTCCTGGCCGGCACGCAGGCCGCGACGTCTGGGTCGAGGCGGCGCCACCCGGCGCCGAACTGGTCGATGGCATGCCGTTCCGAAACCTCAACGACAACGTCACTCCTGTGGTCATCGGCGGCAACGACTGGGCCGCTGCCTGGGCCGTCGACGAGCGCGGGGCGCCGCTTTTCCCCGTTGGCCGCGGCTATGCCGGCGAGCGCCAGCGCGAGATCGCGCTGAGGTTCGGCGTGAACCTCGTGATGCATGTGCTTACGGGCAACTACAAATCCGATCAGGTGCATGTCCCTGCGCTCCTCGACCGGCTGGGGCAGTAGCAAATGGGCGCGGTGGTATTCGATCCTCTGGTCTCGTGGCCCCTTCTCTGGGTGACCGCAGCGATGGCGCTGGGGTTCGTGATCCTCGCGGCTTGGCGACGGCTTCCCGGGTGGTGGCTGAGGGGCCTCGCCGCCGTCGCGCTGCTCTGCGCGATCGCGAACCCGTCGCTTCAGGACGAGGAGCGGGCGCCGCTCAGCGATATCGTGATCCTCGTCGTCGACCGTTCCGCCAGTCAGGACTCTCCGACCGCCCCAATCAGACGGAGGAGGCGATCGCGCGCGTCGAGGCCGAGGTCGTGGCCTTGCCGAACACCGATCTTCGCATCGTCGAAGTGGGCGACGACGACGAGAACCGGGGCAGCCTGGTGATGTCGGCGCTATCCGATGCGCTGGCGGAGGAGCCGAGGGCACGTATCGCGGGCGCTATCCTGCTGACCGACGGGCAATTGCACGACATCGACGCGGCGCCGGACATGCCGGCCCCGCTGCACGTCCTGCTCACCGGACGCGACGAGGACTGGGACCGGCGGCTGGTTATCCAGAACGCGCCGGCCTTCGCGATACTGGGCGAGCCGGTGACGCTCAGGCTCCGTGTGGAGGATCAGGGCGCCGCGCCCGGCGACTTGCCGCCGCTCGCTCCGCTGGAGATCAGCATCGACGGGGGCGAGCCCGAAACATTCCAGGTCCCCGTCGGCCAGGACATCGATCTGCCTATCACCCTGCCGCACGGCGGCATGAACGTGATCCAGTTCGTGCTGCCCGAGGAGGAGGGCGAACTGACCGACCGGAACAACGCGGCGGTCGTGCAGATCAATGGTGTTCGCGACCGCTTGCGGGTACTTCTGGTCTCCGGCGAGCCGCATCCGGGCGAACGGACGTGGCGCAACCTGTTGAAGTCCGACAGTTCGGTAGACCTCGTGCACTTCACCATCCTGCGGCCGCCCGAGAAGCAGGATGGCGTGCCCGTCGATGAGTTGAGCCTGATCGCGTTCCCGACGCGCGAGCTCTTCCTGGACAAGATCGACGAGTTCGACCTCATCATCTTCGACCGGTATCGGCGACGAGGTATCCTGCCGACCATCTACCTCGACAACATCCGCCAGTATGTCGAGGACGGTGGCGCGCTGCTGATCGCCGCGGGCCCGGACTATGCCGCGGCGGAGTCGCTCTACCGTTCGCCGCTGTCTGAGATCCTGCCGGCGGCCCCGACGGGGAGGGTTATCGAGGAGCTGTATCTTCCCTCCGTCACCGAGATCGGCGAGCGCCACCCGGTCACGGAAGGGCTGGAGCAACTGTCGGAGGCCATCACGGGCACCGACGCACCGTGGGGCCGCTGGGCCCGCCTGATCGACGTCGAGCCCGAGGCCGGGCGCACGGTGATGGCGGGCGTCGACGATCGTCCGCTGCTCATGCTTGATCGCGTGGGCGAGGGGCGCGTGGCGCTTCTCGCTTCCGACCATGCCTGGCTGTGGAATCGCGGGTTCGAAGGAGGCGGGCCGCAGCTGGAACTGCTACGCAGGCTGGCACACTGGATGATGAAGGAGCCCGAGCTCGAGGAGGACGCGCTGAGCGTCACCGCCGAGGGGCAGACGATGACCATCGTACGTCGGACGCTGGAGGACTCGGTGGGCGACGTGGAGATCACGGGGCCCGACGGGACGACGGAAACGATCGAGCTCGAGGAGACGTCTCCCGGCCGTTTCACCGCCGACTGGACGGCGCCGGAAGCCGGGCTCTACCGCCTGCGCGAAGGCGATGCGGAGGCGGTGATCGCGCTCGGACCGGCCTCACCGCGCGAGTTCGAGGAGACGATTGCAACAGGACAGAAGGCGCTGCCCGCCGTCGACCCGACGGGTGGCGGCATCCGCCGGATCGAGGAGGACGTGCCGGACCTCCGTCAGGTCCGTCCCGGTCGCGCCGCGGCAGGGCGCGGCTGGCTTGGCGTCACCCCGCGCGAGGCGTACCTGACCACCGACGTGTCGATCGCACCGCTGCTGCCGGCGTGGGCATGGCTGCTTCTGGCATCGGCTCTCATCGTAGGAGCCTGGCTCCGCGAGGGCAGGCGGTAGCGGGCGGCCCTACTCGTCCAACATAATGCAAGCGAATGCTTCACGTGCGGGGAACGTGTGGAGTGCGACCCTGAGGTTGGACAGTCTGGAGCCAAGATATTGACCGGGCCGGGGTTCTGGTAAGGAGAACCCCATGACGAAGAGACACCGGCGCCACGGCACCGCCAGGAAGCGCGAGATCGTCGAGGCGTACTTCAACGGCGAGTCGATGCGCGGGCTCAGTCAGAAGTACGACGTGTGCCGCACGCTGATCCCGATCTGGGTCGAGAAGTACGAGCGCGGCGAGTTCGATGACGACGCGGTCGAAGAGGAGCTCTTGCCCGAGTACCAGGCGCGGATCGCGGCGCTCGAGCGGCTGGTGGGACGTCAGGCCCTCGAGATCGAGTTGTCTCAAAGGGGGCTCGTCGGCGCGAACGGCCGCAGAGAAGCGCGCCTGGGTCCGTGATCACCGGCCCGCCGGCATCTCGGTCGGACGGGGGTGCGATCTGATGGACCTGCCTCGTTCCAGCTTCTACGCAGCTCCCGCTTCCGCCGCCGAAGATCCGGCGGTCGCCGTGATCCGGTCGATCACCGAGACCTGCCGGAACTATGGCTTGTCTTATGGGCACCTCGATTTTCTACCGTTCTCGTGCCCCCTCGGCGGCGCGCGTGGTCTGAAGCAGGAGGACGAGCGTCGGCTGTCGCTTTGCTGCGTCCGGATGGGCGTGGCGCTGCGGCCTTCACGCTCGGATTTTTCTGCCTCGCGGCCTGATCTTTTTTGTTCGCGTGATGCTCACGCCGGGCACGGGTTGAGACGGCGCAGCTGGCCGAGGCGGTGCATGTTGTAGGCGAGGTTCTTCATCCCGATCTTGGCCGTTGCTCGAACCAAGCCGATGGTCCGGACCAAGGTCCCGCCCATATCGTTGGCCTGCGCGCCGAAGACGTGCTTGACGCGGACCCGGATGCCGGATCTGGTCCGGTTGCTGCCCTTGGCCTGTTCGGTCAGCGGCTTGCCCCGCTTGCCCTTGCGGTGGATGTGGCTTTTCAGCCTCCGGGCGCGCAGCTTTGCCTCCATCTCCTCGGACCGATAGGCCGCATCCGCCCACACGCCGGAGCCGGTGTTACCCTGCATCAGCAGATGATCCACCGCCTGGCTGTCATGCCGCGCGGCATCGCTGACGTGATAGCGCCGCACCAGCTTGTGCCTACGATCCACGTTGACGTGATTCTTGTAGCCGTAATGGTTCTTGCCGTGCTTTTTCGTCCAGCGCGCGTCCAGGTCCTTTTGCGCGCGCCCCCTGATCTGGCCCGCGTCGATCGGGCGGTAGACGTGCAGGACGTCCTCGGCCGGGACCCGCACCGTCTCCGGCACGACCTGCCCCTGGTCAGTGCTGTCGCCGGGATGCCGACGGCGGAAGTGGTAGGCGAGCCGCCGTCCGATCGCGTCGAACTCGATGCCACAGCGAATGCGGCGGTTGCCCGACAGCGTCTCGGTCCTCTCGAACGGCAGCATCTCCGACTGCAGGAGCTGCAGCTGCATCGGTACCAGCAGGCCGTCCTCGGCGCGTCGCGGCCGCATCCGGACGAAGCACTCGCCGGCGACGAACATCTCGCGCGCCACCATCGCCTTCAGGCCGTAGAAGTCGGTCAGCCCGTCGGCATCGGCCTCGTCGGTCCAGGCCATCCAGAGCCGCTGCAGCCGGTCGCGCAGGTTACCATCCTCGACCAGCGACGAAGGCTTGATGCCGTCGCCGACGAGGTTCGCCGCGAAGGCCTCGCAGGCATTGGCGGCATAGCCGTTGGTGACCACCAGCTCACGGGCCCGTGCCAGCAGCCGCGGGCCACCGGCGGCCAAAAGAGAGTTGATGTTCTCGAGCGGCGGCTGCCAGCCGCGCAACCGGCGCTGGGACATGGCGCCTTCGAGACGGGCGCGCATGCTCGAGGGACCGCCGGACGCCCGGCGGCGGAAGCGATCAAAGAGCGCCACGGGCTCACAGACCCTTCGATGTCGTCACGCGCAGGTGCCGGATGATGCGCCGGCCCTCGGCCGCGGCGATCTCCCGGTCGAGCGCCTCGATCGCCCGGTCGATCTCGGCAAGGCTGCGGTACTCCACCGTCTTGCCGTCGTAGCTGACCCGCGCCACGCCGCTCGAGCGTGAGGCGGCGAGCGCGGCGCGGCGTGTGCGGAGTTCTGCTGCTGTGGGCATCGGTCCTCCAAACGGTCCCGGCGCCGGTGGCGAATGATCGCCGGCCGGGATATGGCCGGGCACGAAGGTGGAGACGGAGACCATGCCAATGACCCCCGACCAGATCTTCGCGGGCCTCGCTGTCGCGGAAGGGCTACCGCGCGACGCCATGGCCGCCGCAGGCGCACGTCGCGCAGAGATGGTCCCGGTGTTTCTCGAGCACATCGACCGCCTGCAGCGCTCGGGGATCGAGACGGTCAGCGAGGAGGATCGGTCCGCCTTCCTCTTCGTCTACTTCCTGCTCGGCGAGTGGCGCGACAGCCGCGCCTACCGCCCGCTCACCGGCCTTCTGCGGCACGACCCCGACTTCCTCGAACTCCTGCTCGGCGACGCGGTGACGGAGGGCACCGCGCGCGTCGTCGCCGGGGTCTGCGACGGCGATCTCCAGCCGATCTTCGAGGTAATCGCCGATCCGGCCGCTGACGAGTACGTTCGCTGCCAGATGATCGATGCGCTCGTCATGATCGCGCGCGACCGACCAGAGACCCGGCCGGACGTCACCGACTACCTCGAGCGGTTCTACTCGGCCTACATCGAGAAGCCGGAGTCCCTCTGGGGCTCCTGGTCCTTCGCCGTGGCCGACCTTGGCCTCGAGCATCTGGAGCCGCAGGTGCGG
This sequence comes from uncultured Alphaproteobacteria bacterium, assembly GCA_963749675.1. GTDB lineage: Bacteria > Pseudomonadota > Alphaproteobacteria > Rhodobacterales > Rhodobacteraceae > Roseitranquillus. The sequence goes on along the minus strand of CAVVNT010000010.1, from coordinate 784,117 downwards.
CAGGCATTTGAGCAGGAATGGGTCTCGCCCGACGAGGCGGACTTCGACTTCTTCCATGAGCAGCTGCGCAAGGCGGTGGAGGGCGGCGAGTCACCCTGGTTCCACCGCAGCCGCAACAGCCGCCTGATCGAGAGCGCAATCGACGATCTCTCGCGCTGGTACTGCTTCTCCGACGAGTACCTGAAGGCCCGCGCGAAGGAGCGAGCCTCCGCAAGCTCGTTGTCGCACCTCATTGGCGACACCTTCGGACGCGACGTGCCGAAGGTGGCGCGCAATGACCCCTGTCCCTGCGGCAGCGGCAAGAAGTTCAAGAAGTGCTGCCTACACTGAACCGCCCGCGACCAGCCCGCTCATGATCTGCGGTCAACCCATGTAGTTCGAGCGCACCGTGCGCCGCCGCCGCACGGGTTGCGGCGGTGCCGCGGATGGTGCCTCGTTCTCGGCAGCCTGCGCCGTTACCTGTCGCTCGAGCTCCTGCCATTGCGCCTCGGACCAGCGGTCGGCGCCGGTGATCCACGCGGCCGCGCGCGCATACACGCGGGTGTCGAGCGCCTCGTTGCGCTCGCGCAGCTTCTGCCATTCAAGCTTGGCGAAGCCGCGCTTGTTGCGGACCGTGACCAGCTGCTCGGCGACGAGTTGCTTCAGCCACTCGCTGTCGATCCAGCCCGGGAGGTGCATCGTTCCCGGCGGCCACACCGCACCGGCCTCGACCTCTTCCCGCGTCGGACGGTCCTGCAGCAGGAACCGGTAAGTCTCCGCCTTGAAGGTCGAGACGGCCACAGTCCAGAGCCGCGCGCCGCGGCGCAGCCGCTTGCCGCCCACGGTGGCGTCGACGAAGGTCGGCCCCGAGACAGGGCTCGCCCGATTGAAGCCCTCGACGCCCTTCACGGGTGCCACCTGGCCGAAGCCCATCTGCCGCGCCCAGGCGTAGACGGCGGAGGTCTCGAACCCGGTATCGATCGCCAACCGCGCGATCGTCAGCGCCGTGCCGTTCGCGTGCAGCCAGGTCCGGCCGAGCAACTCGGTCAGCCTTGACCAGCAGGCCGGATCGCCGGGGCCGCCCTCGATCACCAGGTGGTCCACGAGCCAGCTTTCCAGCCCGCGGCCCCAAGCCCAGACATCGACCTCGATCCGGTCCTTCTGCACGTCGGCCCCGGCGGTCAGGAACAGGCCACCCGCCGGCACCGTCCCCGCTGGCCAGTCCTGCTTCAGTCCCTGGAGCCGCTGCCAGTCCGGCGCGTCGCCGGTCTCGACCCAGCTCTCGCCGAGCGAGGTGTTGATAAAGGTCTTCATCGCCTCGTCGCCGCCGCGCGCCGCGCGCCGAGAGGAAGCTCTTCACCATCGCCTCGAGCCGCACCCAGGGCGAGTAGATTTCGTTCAGGTGGAAGCCCCGCGGTGCCGTCGAACGGCGCATTGGCGATCCACTGGCCGCCGCGCACCGCGCCCCAACGAACCTCGTCCGCCCAGGCCGCGTCGCAATGGAGGCACTGGTACCGCGCGGTCTCCGGGCGGTGTGTCCCGTCCGGCGCCTTGTCCCATCTGACCTGGTTCCAGACCAGCACCTGCGCCTCGCCGCATTGCGGGCACGGCACGTGATACTGGCGCTGGTCGCTCTCCTCGTACGCCGTCTCGATCCGGCTCGCGCCCTTGTTCGTCGGCGTCGAGACCAGCACAATCTTGCGGTTCCAGAACGTCACCGTGCGCTTCCGCGCGAGGTTCACCGGATCGCCCTCGGCGCCGGCGCTGAACGGGTAGCGGTCGACCTCGTCGCACAAGAGCAGACGGATCGGTCGTGCCGCGAGGCCGGAGGGCGCCTTGGCGCCGACGATCGTCAGATGCCCGCCCGGGAACCGCTTGTGCAGGATCTTGTTGTTGCCGTCCCGCGACTTCGGGTCGGCGATCTTCCCCACGAGGCACGGCGTATCCCGCGCCATCGGCGAGAAGCGGTCCTTCGACCAGGTCTCGGCGTGACGCTCGGTCGGCATCACCGCCATCATAGACGCCGGGTCCTGGTCGATGTGGTAGCCCACCGCGCAGAGCAAGGCTTCGGTCTTGCCGATCTGGCTGGACGACATGATCACAACCGTCTCGACGCGCGCGTCCGAGATCGCGTCCATGATCCCGCGCTGGTACTCCGCGCGGTTGGTGCGCCAGCGGCCCGGCTCAGCGCTTGCATCCGAGCTCAACCGGCGGTTCGCATCGGCCCATTCACTGATCGTCAGCTCCGGCGGCGGCCGCAGCGTCTGCAGCGCCCGGCTCACCGTCCGGGCGAGGATCGGCGTGCCGGTCAGTCTGAGGCTCTGGCGCGACATTGGGTCTCCGGATTTTCGAGCCGGAGGGTCACGGGGTCGGGCCGTGCACGGGCCGCCCGTTCGCTCTAAGCTTCTTCCTCGATCATCAGAACGAGGAACAGCTCATGGACCACGTCTATCCCGTCACCGAGGTATACGGCTCTTCATCGACCTCGCTCGACGATGCGATCCGCAACGCCGTCTCTGCCGCGCACCAGAGCATCCGAAACCTCGAGTGGTTCGAAGTCTCCGAGATCCGCGGGCATGTCGGCAGCGACGGCACGGTCGCGCACTTCCAGGTCGGCGTGAAGCTCGGCTTCCGTCTGGAGCGGAGCTCGAAAGCAGACTGAACCTCATTGTTCCGCCTCAGGATCGGCATCCCCGTCGATCTCAGGCTCTGATTGGACATCGGTTTCCGCGAGCGCATCGAGCGCCTCGCGGACCGTGCCGCGGATCAGGTCTCGCACCGCCGGCAGGCTCGTCTCGGCATGGGCTGCCGGCGCCAGTCGGTCTGGCAGTGCCAGCAGCCGCGTTCTCAGCAGCGCGAGGGCGGCGATCCAGGCCGCCTCGATCTCTTCGGCCGCGATCAGAGCCCCGCGCCGCTCTTCGGCCTCCATCTCCGCCAGATCCGCGCGCGCCTTGATGAACCGCGCCCGCTCGGAGGCACAGTCCGGCGCGCCGGCCTGCGCCTTCGCCGCCTGATCCCGGAGGTAGCGGACATAACCCCGTACCGAACCGACGAGATCGTACTGGCCGCGCTCGGCCCGGGGAATCACGCCCTCCCGGCTCAGTTGCTGGACCCGCCGCTCGGAGAGATCGAGCAGCTTCGCGATGACCGCGATGGGCTGGGTCGCCGTCGACACTCGATGATCCTTCCGGGCCGATCAAAGCACTGTCATTGCTCCTCTTTTGCTGGATAAGCGCGGCCACCGGAGCGAACCTAACGGCAACGAAACGACGCATCCCAAGGAGACCGCGATGACCGACACGATCCTGCCCACCCGCAACGAAGCGTGGGGCTTCCGGGGCACCATCGGCCGCATCGAGCACGACGCCGCCGCCGACGCGGACAAGGCCTGGAGCCTCGCCTTCGAAAGCCATCCGCATCGCCACCGGGGCCTCTCCCGAAGGGGTCAGGGATTTTCTCGACAGCCGGCACGGACGCCACTTCGCCGACGACGTCGCAAACGAACTCTTCCGCGGCGGCACGCTCGAAGATGCGATCAACGCAGCCACGGGCCGCTGGATGGGCTGGCGGATCGACCGCCGCACCAGCCGCGACACCGGCATCCCCGCGGGTCTTCCCTACCTCACGGGCTTTGCCACCCACTTCGAGATCATGGCCGACGCCTGAGCGCCCCGCCTCCCGGTCCCGCCCGCCGACTGGCGGGCTCGACCTCGTAGAAGGGCGTGTATTCCGCACGCCCCGATGCGACGGAGACGACGATGACCACGCTTTCCGACACCCAACTGCTGATCCTGAGCGCGGCCGCGCAGCGCGACGACCGCAACGTTCTGCCGCTGCCTGGATCGCTGCGCGGTGGCGCCGCGACGAAGGTCGTGGGCGCGCTGCTCTCCCGCGGGCTGATTGCCGAGACAGCGACCGACAGTCAGACCAAGGCCGATCCGCCGCTCAACCGCTTCTGGCGCAATGACGAGGACGACCGCGCCATCCTGCTCCATGTCACGAACGCAGGGCTCGCCGCCGTCGGCGTCGAGCCCGAGGACGCGCCGGACAACACCAACACCTCGCCCGGGGGCATCACGCAGGCGCAGAGCGCGGACACCGCGACGGCGACCGCGACCGCGACCGACGATGCTCCCGCGTCCAAGCCGCGCAAGCTACGCGACGGCACGAAGCAGGCCAGGCTGATCGAGATGCTCCGGCGCACGGAGGGCGCGACCATTGCACAGATCGTCGAGGCCACCGGCTGGCAGCCGCACACGGTGCGCGGCGCCTTCGCCGGGGCACTCAAGAAGAAGCTCGGCCTCGAGGTCAGCTCCGAGAAGGTCGAGGGCCGCGGGCGGGTCTACCGGCTGCCGCCGGCCTGATCCACAACACGCGGTGACCGCCAAGCCGCCGTCCTACGGGTTGGCGGCTTCATGCCTCCCGCGTCACCTTCCTGAAGACGCTGTACTGGAAGCTCTGCCGATTGCCCTTCGGCGTGATATGCATGTGCCGTTGCGCTTCAATCATTTCGAGCGCGCCCGGGATCAGGCTGTCGAACTCGCGAACCAGGCCCTCCGGGGCATAGCGCACCACCGGCAGGCCGGAGCACGTCTCGGGTCCGTCGTCCGCGAACGTCGCGATGATTGCAGCCCCGCCAGGACGCAGCGCGGTGGCCATGGCGCGTGCATAGGAGGCGCGATCGCCAGACTCCGTCAGGAAGTGAAACACCGCCCGGTCGTGCCAGACGGCATAGGCGCGATCAGGCCGCCACTCCGTCACGTCCGCTTCAATCCAGCTGACCTCCTCGGCACGTGGGCCAAGCCGCTCCTTGCTTACCGCCAAGGCCGAGGCCGAGATGTCGAGCACCGTCAGAGGCCAGAAACCCTCATCCAACAGGACGTCCAAAAGCCTTGAGGCTCCCCCGCCGACATCGATGAAGGCGTCGCCCGGCTTCAGAAACCGCTTCACGAACTCGAGCGACAGGGACGGCGTCGCCTCGAACCACGTCAGTTCGTCCTCGGCCCGAGCGCCATAGACGCCGTTCCAGTGCCGTTCGCCATCTGTCGTCATGGTGCGATCCGCCGGTCTCGTTCGGGTTCGCCGAGCATAGCAGGTCGCGAGCTTGCCCGGCAGACCACCAGTCCTCCGCAACGGGATCACGATCCCCGAAGCCGAACCGCCTCGAACAGCCGGCGCAGGGCGAAGCTGTGGAGAATTGAAACGCCGGTGAACGCGGCGCCCATCTGCAGGTTCTGCACCAGCGTCGTGTGCAGGCCGAAGGCAGGGAAAACCAGCATCTGGGCACCTCGATTTTCTACCGTTCTCGTGCCCCCTCGGCGGCGCGCGTGGTCTGAAGCAGGAGGACGAGCGTCGGCTGTCGCTTTGCTGCTTCCGGATGGGCGTGGCGCTGCGGCCTTCACGCTCGGATTTTTCTGCCTCGCGGCCTGATCTTTTTTGTTCGCGTGATGCTCACGCCGGGCACGGGTTGAGACGGCGCAGCTGGCCGAGGCGGCGCATGTTGTAGGCGAGGTTCTTCATCCCGATCTTGGCCGTCGCTCGAACCAAGCCGATGGTCCGGACCAAGGTCCCGCCCATATCGTTGGCCTGCGCGCCGAAGACGTGCTCGACGCGGACCCGGATGCCGGATCTGGTCCGGTTGCTGCCCTTGGCCTGTTCGGTCAGCGGCTTGCCCCGCTTGCCCTTGCGGTGGATGTGGCTTTTCAGCCTCCGGGCGCGCAGCTTTGCCTCCATCTCCTCGGACCGATAGGCCGCATCCGCCCACACGCCGGAGCCGGTGTTACCCTGCATCAGCAGATGATCCACCGCCTGGCTGTCATGCCGCGCGGCATCGCTGACGTGATAGCGCCGCACCAGCTTGTGCCTACGATCCACGTTGACGTGATTCTTGTAGCCGTAATGGTTCTTGCCGTGCTTTTTCGTCCAGCGCGCGTCCAGGTCCTTTTGCGCGCGCTTCGCGGGCTTGTCCGCCCAGTCCTCGGGCACCTCGCCGTTCTTGATTGCCGCGTTCTCGTCCCGCGTGTTGTGGTTGCGCGGCACCGGCACGATGGACGCATCCAGGATTTGACCGCCGCGCGCGATGTAGCCCTGCCGCGCCAGATAGCCGTCGAACTGGCTGAACAGCTCCTCCACCTTGCCCGCCTGCGCCAGTGCCTCGCGATAGAGCCATACCGTCTTGGCGTCCGGCACCCGGTCTTCGAGGCCGAGGCCGAGGAATTGCATGAACGACAGCCGGTCGCGGACCTGATACTCGATCTGGTCGTCGGACAGGTTGTAGAGCGCGCTCAGCACCAGCGTCTTGAACATCAGCACCGCGTCCATCGGCTTGCGCCCCGCCCGGGACTTGCGCGCCGCAGCTGGCTTGCGCCAGACCCGCTCAAGGGTCGGGCGAAACTCCTCCCACGGCACAACGGCGTCGATCTCGACCAGCGGGTCCTTCTTCGCGTCCAGGCTCGCGTAACGGTCTGTAAGATCGAAGAACCCCATCTGCGCCATCGTCACACCCTCAGTGTCGCATCATCCCGACAGACATACCGCAGCGCCACGGTCGGGACCATTTTTCGAGGCGCCCAGAAGTGAAACGGCTCCCCCGGCTTGTGGTGCTCCTCGACAGAAGATCTTCCTTCAGGAGGATTGAGCTGACCCAGCGGAAAGGCCACTGAGATTTTGTCCGCTGTTGATTGACACCACCTTCTTGAGCTTGTACGAAAGTTACATTTGTAATCAAAAGGTTAGCATGGTTTCCCACCACCCCAGCCAGTTCACTCAACCGCTACTTTCTCCGCCGCCCCGAGGCGCAGAATTTGTCGTGTCTTTGGAGGGTTGTAGCGGGCGGGCTGAATACCACGGGGACCCGGCGCGGCGCCACGACGCGTCTCCCTCCGCGGGTAGTCTCGCGAACCTGACATGCCGCTGACGGCCCGCCTAAGCCCGGAGTCAGGCGGCATGGCGCAGACCTCTCCCCGTCACCGCGGCACCGAGCCGCAAGAAACCGAAGGAGAGACTACCATGGCACGCACCCTCGTCTTCACCCAGTCTTCTGGCGGTCGCCACCGGCCTCTTCGCCATCGGCGCCAACGCCTAGGACAACTTCGCGCCGCAGCGCGAGCAGACCCAGGCTCAGTCCCCAGCCCTCGCTGACGCCGCCCTACTTCCACTCCGGAGCGGTCTGGGTTCTCTCGACGGCTGTCGGGATCATGGGCACCTCGCAGCTCGGCGCCGAGCTGACAGAGGAGGACGCCGCCGCAATCACCGTCTTCCTCGAGACGCTGACCGGCGAGCAGCCGCAGGTCATCTACCCGATCCTGCCGCCGAGCACCGCCGACACCCCGCGGCCGCAACCCTGAGAGGCGCCGAGGCGAGCGGCGCCGCTCTCACGAGAAGCCTTGCGGTCGAGGCCGGAATGAGGGTCGCGTACCGAGAACCGTGAGGCGGTCGGCGAAGGTCGCGTGTGCCGCCGATGCCCCTTCGCTTTTCGTTGAGCGAGGTCAATGCACCTCGCGCGTGGCAGCGCCTACTGGGGACAGGGGACGACCGGAGGTGAGGCACGTGCAATTCTGGCTGGCGGCGTGCGCGGCATTGGCGGCATCTCCAGCCGCGGCGGACGTCCTGACTTCTCTCGTCGCGCGAGATCGTCGAGTGGAAGGCGGTCTACGGGCAGATCGAGACGCGAGACCGGGTGCCGGCGCGGGCTCGGATCGGCGGAACGATCGTCGAGCTCGACGTGACCGAGGGAGATCGCGTCGATTCAGGCAAAAGGGTCGCCCTCGTCGTCGACGACAAGCTCGAGTTCCGGCTCGGGGCGATCGACGCGCAGCTCGAGGCGCTCTCGGCGCAGATCGAGACGGCGCGCACCGAGCTCGAGCGCGGGCAGACCCTCTTCGACCGCGGCGTGATCACGAGCCAGCGGCTCGATGCGCTCCAGACAGCGGTCGATGTCCTCGAGGGCGAGATCCGCAGTCTCAAATCCGAGCGCCTGATCGTCGAGCAGCAGGTCGATGAAGGCGCCGTGCTGTCGCCCGAGGAGGGGGTGGTGCTCTCCGTCCCCATCTCGCGCGGATCGGTCGTCACGCCGGGTGAGGCGGTGGCGGTGATCGGCGGCGGCGGCGTGTTCCTGCGCCTCGCGGTGCCTGAGCGCCACGCGGCCGACCTCGCCGAGGGCGACGTGATCCAGCTCGGCGCCGGCGCGGAGGGTCGAACCGGCCGGCTCGTCAAGCTCTACCCGCAGATCGAGGGCGGGCGAGTGCAGGCCGACGTCGAGGTCGAGGGGCTCGACCCGCGCTTCGTCGGCAGCCGCATCCCGGTGTTGCTGCCCGTCGGAACGCGCTCCGCGCTCCTCGTGCCGTCGGAGGCGCTGGACCGGGCCGGGGGCCTCGATTTCGTCACGGTCGAGACCGAGACAGGCGAGACCCTGCGCCGCTCGGTCGTGCCCGGAAGGGCGGTCACGCTTGAGGGCGAGGACTGGCGCGAGATCCTGACCGGAGTCGACGCCGGCGACCGGGTGGTGCTCGGCGATGAATGACGGCGGTGCGGGCGGCAAGCTCGGCATCGCCGGCTGGTTGACGCGGAGCTTCATCGCCTCGCCGCTGACACCGCTGCTGCTTCTCGCGGCGCTCGCGGTCGGGCTGATCGCGCTCATGAGCCTGCCACGCGAGGAGGAGCCGCAGATCTCGGTCCCCCTCGTCGACATCCACGTCCGTGCCGACGGCCTCGCCGCCGACGACGCGGTGAAACTCGTCACCGAGCCGCTCGAGACGATCGTCAAGGGCATTCCGGAAGTCGAGCATGTCTATTCCGACACCCGCGACGACCGGGTGATGGTGACGGCGCGGTTTCTCGTCGGCGTCTCAGCCGACACGGCGATCCTCCGCGTCCGCGACAAGATCCTTGCCAACATCGACCGCATCCCGGTCGGCATCCCCGAGCCGCTGGTCGTCGGCCGCGGCATCGACGACGTGGCGATCGTGGCTCTGACCTTCGCCCCCGTGCCCGACCAGGGCGGCATCACCGCCGCCGACCTGACGCGCATCGCCCTCGAGGTCGAGGTGGAGCTCGCGCGCATCGATGACGTCGGCCTCACCTATCTGGTCGGCGAGACCGAGGACGCGCTGCGCGTGGCACCCGATCCGGAGCGCCTAGCGCTACACGGCGTGACGCTCCAGCAGCTCGCGGCCAAGGTCGACGGCGCAAACAGCGCCGCGCCGGCCGGGATACTGCGCGACACGGGCGAGCAGGTCGCGCTGGCGATCGGACAGACGCTGTCCACGCCGGAGGAGATCGCAAACCTCGAGCTCACCACGCGGGACGGCCGGACTATCTATGTCCGCGACGTCGCGGACGTGGCCTACGTGGCGGATTTCGACGAAGCCCATGTCGCGACGCTGACCCGGGCGGCCGAGGGCGACATCCTGCGCCGCCCGGCGGTGACCCTGGCGCTGGCCAAGCGCGCCGGCGCCAATGCGGTGACGGTCGCGGAGGAGATCCTGCACCGCGTCGCCGCGATGCAGGACGAGTTGATCCCCGACAGCGTCGAGGTCGAGGTTACGCGCGACTACGGCGAGACCGCGAACGAGAAGGCGAATGAGCTCCTGTTCCACCTCGCGCTTGCCACCGTCTCGATCGTCCTGCTGGTGCTCGTCGCGATCGGCTGGCGCGCGGCGGTGGTGGTCGCGATCGTCATTCCCGCCACGATACTGCTGACGCTCTTCGCCGCCTGGATCATGGGCTACACGCTGAACCGCGTGTCGCTCTTCGCGCTGATCTTCTCGATCGGCATCCTCGTCGACGACGCCATCGTGGTCATCGAGAACATCGCCCGCCATTGGGCGATGCGGCGAGAGCCACCCCTCGCCGCCGCCGTCTCTGCCGTCGCCGAGGTCGGCAATCCGACCATCGTGGCCACGCTGACGGTCGTCGTCGCGCTGTTGCCGATGCTCTTCGTCTCGGGGCTGATGGGCCCCTACATGAGCCCGATACCGGCGGTCGCTTCGGCGGCGATGATCTTCTCGTTCTTCGTCGCCGTGATGATAACGCCGTGGCTGATGCTGAAGATCGCGGGACCCGCCCATGCCGAGGAGCACGAGGCCGAAGGCGGGCATCCGGGCGGCGGCCTCGGCCGCGCCTACGCGGCGGTGGCGCGCCCGCTGCTCCGGGGCAAGGGGCGCAGCGCCGTCTTCCTGCTCGCGGTCGCGGTGCTCTCCTTCGGCTCGCTGGCGCTGCTCTACACCCGAGATGTGACCGTGAAGCTCCTGCCGTTCGACAACAAGTCCGAGCTCTCGATCATCATCGACATGCCCGAGGGCGCGTCGGTCGAAGCGACCGACGCCGCCGCTCAGCTTGCCGGCCGCACCGCGCTCGCGCTTCCCGAGGTGGTCTCGGCGCAGACCCATGCCGGCACCGCCGCCGCGTTCGACTTCAACGGTCTGGTGCGGCACTACTACCTGCGTTCCAGTCCCGAGCTCGGCCAGGTCCAGATCAACCTCCTGCCCAAGGGCGAGCGCGACCGCCCGAGCCACGCCATCGCACTCGATCTGCGCGAGCGGCTGTCGGCACTGGAACTGCCGGGCGAGGCCGTCCTCAAGGTGGTGGAGCCGCCGCCCGGACCGCCGGTGATCGCGACGCTGCTGGCCGAGATCTACGGCCCCGACGCCGAGACCCGCCGCGCCGTCGCCGCGCACGTCCGCCAAGCCTTCGCGGACGTGCCGTTCGTGGTCGACGTCGACGACAGCTACGGGTCCCGGCCGCGGCGGCTGCGCGTCCAGCTCGAGCCGACCGACCTCGAGTTCTACCGCGTCGAGGAGCGGGACGTGCTCCACACCCTGCGCCTGCTCAACGGGACCACGACGGTCGGCTACTCGCATCGCGGCGGCGGCCGCGCGCCGATCCCGATCGTCCTCGCCCGTCCCCGCGGCGACCAGGTGATGGACGAGCGCGCGCTGTCGACGCCGGTGCCGGCCAACGCGCTGCCCGGCGCGCGGGGCGTCGTCGAGCTCGGCGACGTGGTCGAGGTGGTCGAGGAGCGGGCCTCGTACCCGATCTTCCGCCACAACGGCTACGAAGTGGTCATGGTGACCGGCGAGCTCGCCGGCGCCTTCGAGGCGCCGCTCTACGGCATGCTCGCCGTCGGCGACAGGCTCGAGTCGATGGCGTGGGAGGACGTCCCTCGCCCCGAGATCCGCCTGCACGGCCAGCCCGAGGAGACGACGCATCCGGTCCTCCTCTGGGATGGCGAGTGGGAGGTCACCTGGATCACCTTCCGCGACATGGGCGCGGCGTTCATCGTCGCGCTCCTCGGAATCTACATCCTCGTCGTCGCGCAGTTCGGCTCGTTCCTGCTGCCGCTCGTGGTTCTGACGCCGGTGCCGCTCACCTTCCTCGGCATCATGGGCGGGCATTGGCTCTTCGCCGCGCCGTTCTCGGCGACGTCGATGATCGGCTTCATCGCGCTCGCCGGGATCATCGTGCGGAATTCGATCCTTCTCGTCGACTTCATCCGTCACGCCGACCCACAGGGCCGCGTGACCGTCGAGACCCTCGTCGAGGCCGGCGCCACGCGATTCAAACCGATCCTGCTGACGGCGCTCGCCGCGATGATCGGCGCCGCGGTGATCCTCGTCGATCCGATCTTCCAAGGCCTCGCCATCTCGCTCCTCTTCGGCCTCCTCTCCTCGACAGCACTCACCGTCCTCGTCATTCCGGCGATCTACCGCATCTTCAAGACATGAGCGGGAAGGGTGTTTTGCAACGGGCGATTGTGGGGCGGGGGTCTCGAGCGAAGCTCAGAAGACAATGCTGGCTGGCGGCCAGACCGGAGACGAGGTTCTTGAGCGAGAGTTCGAAAGGAGACCGCTATTGCCGAAGTTAGCAGCGGGCTCGTCCGTGAGCGGATACAGCGACCCGCTCCAAAACTGAGCATAGGAATGGAACGACAAAGATCGGTGCAAAGGAGACCATAGCATGTCCGAAACACAGAAGCTCACGCTGCCCGTCTTCGACCTCGCCCGCCGGAACGACGAGTTCCGCAATGTCATCTGGACCGGGGACAAGACGCAGCTCGTGCTCATGGCGATCCCCGAGGGTGGTGAGATCGGCGGCGAGGTGCACGAGGGGCACGACCAGCTGCTCTACTTCGTCGCGGGCAAGGGCGTAGCCAAGATCGGAGACGTCGAGGCGGAGGTCGCCGACGGCGACGTGAGCATCGTGCCCTCGGGCACTTTCCACAACTTCCGCAACACCGGTGCGGGCATGCTGAAGCTCTTCACCACCTACAGCCCGCCTGAGCACGAGCCAGGCACCGAGCATGCCACCAAGAGCGAAGCCGACGCGGACGAATAGTCCAGTGAAGGTCGACACCGTCATCGTCGGATCGGGCACCGCAGGGCTCTCGGCCCTGCGCGAGGTGCGCCGGTACACCGACGACTTCCTGCTGGTGAACGACGGGCACTGGGGCAAGACCTGCGCCGCCGTCTCGGGCGTCGCCGCCGCATGGTTCGCGACTATCGCGTAGGCGAACGATTACTGGAGGGAGTGACGCCGCCCGGCGCACGGCGACCATCAACGCGAGAGCCGGCCGGCAAGTGCGGCAGCAACGGCCCTTCCAGGCGAAAGTGCCTGGCTAACCCTGAACCGCCGGGAAACCCGGCCCCGCTGCAAGCGTGAAGGTGAAGAGGGCGTGGATCGCCAGGCCACCGCCCCAGTGATCTTGCCCCCGTTTCGCCGGACACTCAGGCGGTTGCGGTTTGAGCTGCGATGAACTCGCGCGGCGAGCGCATCTTCAGCCCTGAGTGCGGGTGGTTGTCGTTGTTGTCCTCGATCCACCCGCCGACGAGGTCGAGGACGACTTGAGCGTCCGGCAGCGGCGTTACGCGCACGTAATCCCGCTTCAGCGTGTTCACGAATGCCTCCGAGATACCGTTGCTCTCCGGGCTCTTCACCGGCGTGAAGCAGGGTCTCAGGCCGAGCTGGCCGGCGAAGATGCGCGTGTCGCGGGCGGTATAGGGCGAGCCGTTGTCCGACGAGGACCGGTATCTCTACCAGCGGCATCGCTGGCGCTCGGAGGGCTATCATGGCGAAGCGAAAGCCTGGCACGGCCTCGGCCGCGCGGTCCGACGCGGACTTCAAAACATGCGGATTCAAGCTTTCCTGACGGTCGCGGCAATCAATCTCAAGCGGCTGGCCACCGCCCTGATCGTCTATCTGCTCCATAGGCTTCAGCTCGCCTGGCGCGCCACATCGTCGCCGTTCGACGCTCCACGCCATCTTTGCATTGCCCGGCATGCGCAGCTGAAGTTTGTCTGCGGCTGAGATTTTGCAGGCTCTCATGAGCGGCTTTTTTCAACGGCCCCACGCGTGCATTTCCAGCGCAACCTGCTCGCCCGCGTGGGCAAGGCCAACAAGCCGGTGGTCAGCGCCGTGGTGAACACCGTCTTCGCCGAGACGGACCGCGATCAGGCCCACGCCCGCTGGCGCGAGGTCGCCGACAACCTGCGTGGCCGGTTCCGGGATGTCGCCGAACTCATGGACGGGGCCGAGCACGACGTCCTGGCCTACATGGCATTCGACGAGAACCTGCGCTCGAAGTTGCACAGCACCAACCCGCTGGAGCGCGTCAACAAGGAGATCAAGCGGCGGACCAACGTCGTCGGCATCTTTCCCAACCGCGAGGCGGTCGTTCGCCTCGTCGGCGCGCTCATGCTCGAGCAGAATGATGAGTGGGCCGTCTCCCGCCGCTACATGCCCGTGGAAAAACTGGCAGGCCCGTGCGACGATCCCGACGCGGCAACGATGATCGCCGCTCAGTGAACGAGCGACACCAGCTATGAAGAAGCAGGTGGACGCCAGTTCCTACACCATTTCCCAGGACACTACCGCATTGACCCCGCTCAGCGCCTACGACGCGCTGACCGCGGCGCCGGTCGAAGGGGCCTCGGCATGACCGCGACGGACCCGATCGACGAGGCCGGCCTGGCTCTCCTGCTCGGCGATCTGCGCCTGCCTGGCATCAAGCACATCTGGCCCCGCTTCGCCGAGCGTGCCGACAAGGAGGGCTGGCCCGCCGCCGTGCTACGCACCCTCACCGCCCTAGACTAGCCGAGCACGAGATCGCCGAACGCGCCCGCCGTCGCATCGAGCGCCACTTGGCCGAGGCGCGCCTGCTTCCCGGCAAGACCCTCGACAGCTTCGACTTCGACGCCGTGCCGATGCTGTCGAAGGCCCAGGCATGGCCCTCGTCGCTGGCGACAGCTGGCTCGAGAAGGGCGACAATCTGCTCGTGTTTGGCCCGCCAGGCGGCGGAAAATCCCACCTCGCCGCCGCCATCGGCCTAGGGCGCGTCGCGAACGGCTGGCGCGTGCTCTTCGCCCGCACCACCGATCTCGTGCAGCGGCTTCAGGTCGCCGGCGTGAGCTCGCCCTGGATTCCGCGATCGCCAAGCTCGACAAGTTCCATCTGTCCGGCATGGGCCTCGAACCGATGGCGGCTCCATGCCGAACTCCTCGACGACCTCGCCTACGTCACCAAGGACCAGGCCGAGACCAGCGTCCTCTTCGAGCTGATCAGCGCCCGTTACGAACGCCGCTCCCTCCTGATCACCGCCAACCAGCCCTTCGGAGAGTGGAACCGGATCTTCCCCGATCCCGCCATGACGCTCGCAGCCGTCGACCGGCTCGTGCACCCTGCCACGATCTTCGAACTCAACGTCGAGAGCTACCGTCGCCGCGCCGCCGTCCTTCGCCGCAAGGGACCCCGGCCGGCCGCCAACCCGCGCGACACCCAAAACGCTCGCCGACTGACGCTCGCATCGCCTCGCCTGAACTGTTCCCGAAGCTTGTGCCATTGCATCATTGGAAATGTTCCCGGAGCGGTTCTGTTCGGGGGCAGGCATGAGGCGGATCAGCATGGGCACGAGAGGCGAACTTCTGGAAGCTTTGGCGGCGCGATACCGTGGTGCAACGCGAACGGAGAAAGGCCGCATCCTGACGGAGTTTGCAGAGATCTCCGGGGATCACCGCAAGCACGCTGAACGGCTTCTCCGGCGTGAACATGTCGTGGACCGGTCGCGGCCCCGGCCGGGACGCCGGGTGTATGACCAGGCCGTGCGAGAGGTGCTGATGGTGCTCTGGGAAGCGTCCGGCCGGATCTGCGGGAAGCGGCTGAAGCCTCTGATCCCGCTGCTGATGCCGGCGATGGGGCGGCATGGCCATCTCGCGCTGGACGAGGAGGTGCGTGTCCGGCTGCTCGAGATCAGCGCTGCCACGATTGACCGGGTTCTCGCCCCTGTCCGGGCCGTCGGCCCGGGCGGCCGACGTCGGCGGACTGCGCATTCAGGCTGATGGAGAAGACCCGCGACGGTGCCCGCGTGACCAAGCGCTACCACGCGCCGCTGACACCGTTCCAGCGCGTGCAGGCCCATCCCGCCGTCGCGCAGGTTGCCAAGGACGAACCCGCGGCACAATTCGCGCAGCTCGACCCGGTCGTCCTGCTCCACGACATCCGTCAGGGCCAGGCACGGTTGACGGCGCTGGCCGATACAACGCCGTTCACTGAGAGCGATGGCAATCCCAAGGCAGACGTCGAAGCTTTCCTCGACGGTCTGCGCCATGCCTGGAAGGAGGGAGAGATCAGGCCCACGTCCCGGAAAAAGCCCACCGTCCCTCGCAGAGCAGGCTGTCCACCCGAGAAGATTTCCACTGCCACTTGTTTGGCCAACGCCTCCGGAAAGTGGAATGAGGACCAACTCTCCGACGGCAGCCTCACGCGGGCGTCGCGTACGATTGAAAAATTCAGTGCCTTACCGAAGGCCCACGCCGCCTCCGCTCAATGGGGGGCGCTACCGACGGCCTGGTCGGGGAACAGGTGGGCACGGCCCTCGTCGAACGACAGACCGATCTCGGTCCCGGGCTTGAGGAGCCGGTCCTCACCGATCGCGGCGATGATGTTCGTCCCGTCCCGCAACGCGACTTCCACCACCGTCTCGCTCCCAAGGCGCTCGGTCAGAGCGACGTTGCCGTGGAGCATGCCGTCGGTGGGCGCGGTGGTCGTCAGGTATTGCGGGCGGACGGCGAGGATCGCGTTCTCGCCCGCAGCGAAGGAGCGGCCCTTCGTCGGCACCCGGATCGGGTCGAGCGATGGATTGTCGACCGTGGACTGGTCCGCCAGGGCCTCGCGCACCTTCACCTTGATGAAGTTCATGGACGGGGCGCCGAGAAAGCCTGCCACGAACAGGTTCGCCGGATTGTGGTAGAGATCCATCGGCGTGCCGACCTGCATCACCTCGCCGTCCTTCAGCACGACGATCTTGTCGGCGAGCGTCATCGCCTCGACCTGGTCGTGGGTGACGTAGATCATCGAGGCGCCGAGGTTCTGGTGGAGCTTGCCGATCTCCATCCGCATGTCCATCCTGAGCGCTGCGTCGAGGTTCGAGAGCGGCTCGTCGAACAGGAACACCTTGGGGTCACGGACGATGGCCCGGCCGATCGCCACCCGCTGCCGCTGTCCGCCCGAGAGTTGGGACGGCCGGCGGTCGAGCAGGTGCTCCATCTGCAGGATGCGCGCGGCCTCTGCGACCTTCTCCTCCTTCTCGGCCTTCGACGCACCGCTGATGGTCAGGCCGAAGGCCACATTCTCGCGGACGGTCATGTGGGGGAAGATGGCATAGGTCTGGAACACCATGGCGATGCCTCGGTCCTTCGGCGGGAGGTCGTTGACCACGCGGCCATCGATCTCGAGCGTCCCGCTCGCTGATGTCCTCGAGCCCCGCGATCATGCGCAGCAGCGTGGACTTGCCGCAGCCCGAGGGGCCGACGAAGACGACGAACTCGCCGTCCTCGACGGTGAGGTCGACACCCTTGATGACCTCGACCGCTCCGAAGCTCTTGCGGACGTTCTTCAGCCTGACAGTCGCCATTTTCTCTACTCCGTGTTCGCGAGAGATCCGACGCGGAGGCGTCCATCCTCGTCCATGGTGACAGGTTCTGGGTCCATGATGCGGCCTACGAAGTCGCCGTTCGGTCTGTCGGCGAAGCCGAGCAGCCTCAGGCCTTCGTCGGTCTTCAGAATGCGCGCGGCATAGCGCCGGCACGGCAGGGCGCCGTCGAGGAAGCCTTCCGCCACCCGCCACGGGCCGCGCGGCCCGTCGCCGATCAGGTAGTGGTTGCCTGAGACGGGTCCGCCCTCGGTCTTTCCTGCAAGCTCGGCAGAGAAGTGCTCGGCTGCCGTGCAGAAAAGGCAGAACCAGCGGCCTTGATGCTCGAACACCTGCGGCACCTCGAGCTGGCCGTAGCCGCCTACGAAGACGGGCGGCTGGAGGGTCCAGTCATGCAGGTCGTCGGAGGTGGCGAGGCCGATCGCGCCGCCGGCGTTGGGCTCGGCCACGCCCGACGCGCGGCAGGTGAAGAACATCAGCCAGCCGTCCCCGCTGGGGTCCTTCATGACCCACGGGTCGCGCATGGCCCGGTCATGCCAGACGCTGTGCTCGAAGTCGGCCTCGTAGTGCTCGGCCGCGGATCCGACGAGGTCGAGGCAGAGCCCGTCGCCGACCCGCCTCCAGTCGTGCAGGTCGCGCGAGGTGGCGTGGCCGATCCTCTGGTAGAGTGCGTCCTCGCCGTGGCTGGCGCCGGTGTAGAAAAGGTGCCAGAGGCCGTCGCCGTCCTGCACGACCGAGCCGGTCCAGGTCGTGTAGTCGTCCCAGGCCGGTCCCTCGGACGGTTGAAAGCAGGTGCCGAGATGCTCCCACCGGGTCAGGTCGTCGCTGACGGCGTGACCGTAGCTGACGTTCCAGTGCCGCAGTTCGGGGTCGCCGATCGACTTCGGCGCCTTTAGGAAGAAGGCGTGCCAACGGTCTCCGTCGTGGGCGTACCAGCTGTCCCAGACAAAATGGTCGTCGAGCTGGAGCATGGCTATCCCTTCACTCCGGTGGAGGCGATGGAGGCGATGAACGCGCGCTGCAGGACGAGGTAGAAGGCGAGGACCGGCACGGTGATGACGGTGAGGTACGCCATCACCTCTCCCCAAGCGACGTTCAGCTGAAAGAAGTAGCCGAGGCCCACCATCACCGGCCGCACGCTCTCCTGCTGCACAACGATCAGCGGCCAGAGGTACTGGTTGTACATGATGAGGAACTTCAGGATCGCGGCCGTCGCGAGCACCGGGCCGGCGAGCGGCATGACCACGCGGCGGTAGATTTGCCACCAGCTCGCCCCCTCGACCCGGCTGGCCTCGATCAGTTCGCGCGGCAGGTCCTTGAAGTACTGGACGAAGAGAAAGATCGTCAGGCCGTCGGCGATCCACGGGATGATCTGGACGCGGTAGGTGTTCAGCCAGCCGATCTCGAACCCCTCCAGTCCCGACCCACGGCAGCTGGCTGACGATCAGCAGCAGCGGGATCGCGATCGTCTCGAACGGGATGATGAGGGTCGCGATGATGATCGACAGCAGCACCTCGCGCCCGCGCCAGTTCAGGAACACGAACGAGAAGGCCGCGAGCGAGCAGATGAAGAGCGACAGGATGACCGTCAGCCCGGTCACGAGGACCGAATTGAAGACGAAGGTCGCCACCGGCGCGCGGCGGAAGGCGTCGCGATAGTTGTCGAGGCTGATTTCGCCGACGGGCAGGAACGCCCTGATCGACGAGGTGTCGGCCAGAAGTTGCTGCTGCGGCTTGAGCGACGACATCACCATGAACAGAAGCGGAAAGATGAAGATCACCGCGACGAGGAACAGGACGAGGTAGCGCGAAGCCAGTCGGATGCGGCGCCGGCGGCGCTCGCCCGGATCGCCGGCCCAGACCTCTGCGGGGTCCTGGGCGGCCTTCGCGGGGGCGTTGGAGAGATCGGATGTTGTCGAGGTCATGTCACTTCTCCCGCGTGAGCCAGCGCTGGACGATCGAGATCGTCAGCACGATCAGGAAGAGGATCACGCTGATCGTCGAACCGCCCGAGATGTCCTGCCGTCCGTAGCCGCGCTCGACGGCCTGGAAGACCAGCACCTGCGTCGAGTTGAGCGGGCCGCCGTTGGTCATCACGTCGACCTGCGCGAAGAGCGCGAAGGCCTGCATGGTGATGACGATGAGGATCAGCACGGCGGTGTTGCGCAGTCCTGGCCAGGTCACGTATCGGAACCGCTGCCACGTACGACGCGCCCTCGATGTCGGCCGCCTCGTAGAGCGTCGGGCTGATCGTCTGCAGGCCCGCGAGCCAGATCACCATGTGAAAGCCGACGGCCTGCCAGATCGACATCGCCATGATCGCCGGCAGCGCGGTCGCCGGATTGCCGAGCCAGTCGACCGGGGTCCACGCGCCGAAAGTGAGCCAGCCGAGGATGTTGTTCAGAAGGCCGTTGTTGCCGTCGTAGATGAACCGCCAGAGCAGCGACACGACGACGATCGAGACCACGACGGGCATGAAGTAGATCGCCCGGAAAACGTTTATGCCCCGGAGCTTCTGGTTGATGAGCAAGGCCAGGCAGAGCGCGAGCGTCGCCTGCACCGGCGCCACGACGAGCACGAAGAGGAAGGTGTTCGTCAGCGCCTTCATGAAGACGACGTCGCTCGCCAGGACGACCCTGCGGTTGTCTCCCGACTGCCACGAGAACCACTCCCGCATCCCCTCGTACTGCGGATAGTCGTCCGACCGCGTGAAGGTACGGACGCGCGGATATTCGATCGCGTCCATCGTCGTCTCGGACGACCTCGCCGGCATCGTCGCGCTCCGGCTCCAGCGTCAGGATGCCGACGTTGAGAAGCTCGCGGTAGTTCTGCAGCCCCACCCACTCCGTCGCGTTCGGCGAGACCAGCCGCTGGTTGGTCAGCGAGAAGTAGAAGGCGAAGAAGAACGGCAGGACGATGAATATCGCGATCAGGCCGAAGCCCGGGATCGCGAATGCCCATCCCGCCCGGTTCGATGTCGTCAGTTTCGAGGCCATGGTGGCTTCCTTCCGCTGTATGGAGCGGTCCGGCGCTCCGCCGCCGGGAGAGGGTGGCGGGCCCCGCAGGGCCCGCGCGCGCTCAGTTGTGGCCGTAGCCCTGGTTCGCCTCGATGTCGGAATCGATTTCGTCGACCGCGGCGTCGAGCATGTCGATGACGTCCGCGCCGTTGGCGATGTCGGCCATCGCCTTGGTGAAGATCTCGGACTGGACGACGTAACCGGGCGTCACCGGGCGCAGCCGCGCCTGGTCCTCCGAGAGATCGAAGAACACGGCGAGTGGGCCGCCCTCGACGTAGTTCTCGGTCATCGCCGCGGCGCCGGGAGTCGACGGGATCAGGCCGATGCCGTCGGAGAAGGCGGCGAGGTACTTGTCCTGCAGTGCGAACTCGATGAAGGCGTTCGCGCCCTCGGGGGTCGGGCAGTTTTCCGATACGCCGAACTGCCAGGAGCCCGCGCCGATGTAGTTGCCCTCGCCGAAATCGGGCGCGGGCAGGAAGACGACGTCGTCGACCTCCTCCATCGTGGCCACCGCGCGCCAGTTACCGTTCCACTGGAAGGCGTAGCGGCCGTCGATGAAGCCACGCTCCTGGTCCGAGGGGGACTGGCTGGTGCCGGGCGCGTAGCCCTCGTCGAACATCGACTGCCACCATTCGCCGAACGCGATGCCGGCGTCGCCGTTCAGGGCGCCCTCGGCGGTCTGGTAGGTCTCGCGATCGACGAGACTGCCGCCGTGCGACCACAGGAACGGCAGGAAGGCGTAGGGGTACCATTCGCCCTGGTCGTTCATCCCGAGGCCGACGCGGGTACTCGTACTCGCCGCTCTCGCTTGCGCCGCGTCGAGCGCCGCCATGAACTCCTCACCGGTCCACGGCTCCTCCAGTGTCGGGGTGCGCAGGCCCCAGGCGTCGAGGTCGGACTGCCGGGCGTAGAGCGCCACCGCCGCATCCCAGAGGCCGACGGAATAGAGCTCGTCGTTCCAGTAGCCGAGCGTGCCGGGCAGGAAGTTCTCGATCACGCTCTCGTCGATCTCGAGCGGCTGCATGTATCCCGACCAGGCCCAGTTCGGCATCACCGGCCCGTCGACGTCGAGGATGCAGGGCAGGTTCCCCGACAGCGCCGCGCCCACGACCGAGTTGTTGTAGGAGGCCTGCGGAAAGCTCTCGACCGTGACCGCGTAGTCGCTCTGGCTGGCGTTGAAGTCGTCCACCACCTGGTTGATCAGGCGGCTCTCCACCTCGTTGCCTGCACCGTGATACCACATGCCGATCTCGGTCTGGGCGCAGGCCGCGCCGGCGAGGCCGGCCGAGGCGAGAAGTGGTGCGATGAATGCTGTCCGTGCCATCTGTATCCTCCCTTGGATGATGCGAGTTTGCGTCATTGCGACAGCGCCGCGACGCTGCCGCGCCAGCATACGGGTCCACCGATTTCGATCGGCGTCGTCGGACGCTCGAGACTCGAAGAGCAGCTCTGCGGCCCGACGTCCGATCGCGCGGTAGGGCAACTCCACCGTCGTGAGCGTCGGGAATAAGGTCTCCGACACCAGGCGATGATCGTCGTAGCCCGCGACCGATATGTCGTCGGGGATGCGCAGTCCGCGCGTGCGCAGCATCCCGAAGACGGCGATCGCCATCCGGTCGTTGCCGCAGCAGATCGCGGTCGGAGCGGGGTCGGCGCCCAGCACCTCCGCAATGGCCCCGTAGAGCGTCGCCACCCGAACGGTCGGATCGCCGTTGCCCACATCGGCCGGCACCACGATGGCAGGATCATATTCGATCCCCGCTTCCCTCAGGGCATCGCGATAGGCGCGGGTCCGATGGCGCGTCGCGTCAAGCTCCGGAGGGAGCTGCAGGTAAGCGATCCGCCGGTGGCCCCGCGCGATCAGGCCGGTCACGAGTTCCTTCTGGCCGGTGTAGTCGTCCGGAACCACGGACGGCGTGCCGGCTCGGTCATAGCCGTTCGCCAAGGCGACACGCTGACCGACCGGCACCGGCGGCAGTCGGACTTCCTGATGGAATGGAGCGACGTAAACGATGCCCTCGACACGATGCTCGGCCAAGGTGCGCAACAGCTGCGGCGCACGGCCCTGCTTGCCGCCCGTGTCGGCCAGCAAGAGGGTGCGGCCGTTGTACGTCGAAAACGTCCTGCAGGCCCTTGAGGATCAGGATTTCGGGCAGGCCGGAAAGCTGCGGCTCCTCGTCGGCGTCGGACACGGCGCCAGAGATCACTCCTATCAGGCCGGAGCGATTGGACCGCAGCGCGCGCGCGGCGGAGGATGGGACGTAGCCGAGCTGTGTCATCGCATCCTCGACATCTTGCCGCGTCCGCTGCCCGACAGGCGCATCTCCGTTCAGCACGCGGCTGACGGTCTTGGGGGATACCCCTGCGGTCCTTGCGACGTCGTAGATGGTTGCCATTTCCGCAGCCTGTGACACCGATGTCATGACATCGATGTCACATCATTGACGGTTTTTCAAGCCGACGCCTCGGCCACTTCCTCACAACTCCTGAGATCAGGTAAGTCCGAGCTGACGATCGCTCGCCTTGGGGCCGTACTTCTCCGCCGGCGGCCACGGTCGTTCGCGCCAGGACGGTTCGAAGACAAAGCTCGACTTCGCGCGGCCCGGGAGCAGCGCGCCGTTTCCGGCGCCTTCGGCGTAGTCGTAGTAGAGCTTGACGATCTCGTCGCGACAGACCTGCTGGGCCGCCGGATTCGTGAGGCATGCGTCGCGCCAGCGCCTGACTCGGTCGAAGGAGGCATCGGGCGGCAATTCGAAGCCCTCGTAGTACTCGAGGAACCAGAACCGCATGAACAGGGACGTGAAGACGACCTCGGCGAGGCCGAACGCCTCGAACAGATAGACACTATCCGGCGCGTGTTCGACCAGAAACGCGTCCAGCGCCGCGAAGAGGGTCAGCATCCGTTCAAGATGCGCCGGCCTGGCACCCGGATCCTGGTTCATCACGAAGCCGTACCCGGCGGCCGTGAACGACCCCTCCTTGGCGATCAGCATCTGCTCAACGGCGTGCTCGTAGGGATCGCAGCGACGCACCGGACCACCGCCGAGGCGTTCATCGAGATAGCCAAGCAGCACCAGGCTTTCCTTGAGGATGCGGCCTTCCTCGGTCTCCAGCACCGGAAGCGATGTCGTGCCCTTCGTCTTCCGCAGGAGCTCCGGGTCGCGGGGTCGGGTGATGTCCACGACAGTGAAGTCCACGGCGTCTCGGCACCCCTTGAGCTCGAGCAGGATCTCGAGCCGCTGCGAGAAGGGGCAGACCGGGATGTGATAGACCATCGGCTTGATTTGCATGCGCCACTCCTCTGGCAGACAGAATTTCAACCTGACGCGTGAGGGTCGCCGGGATGCACCGACTGCACGCGCTACCTATCGAGACGCCCACTGCGCCGGAATTGTCCAGCTCTGTCGTTCTCCAGTCGAGCGTGAGGTGAGTGGTAACTGCAGAGTGCACAAGCGAAATGCGTGAGAGAAATCGCACATACCCGCACCACCGATCTGGTGCAGCGGCTCCAGGCCGCCCGTCGCGATCTCGTCCTCGAAGCGGCACTCGCCAAGCTCGACCGCTTCGACCTGATCATCCTCGACGACATCGGCTATGCCCAGAAGGACCAGGCCGAGACATCCGTCCTCTTCGAACTCATCGCCCGGCGCTACGAGACCCGCAGCATCGCCATCGCCGCCAACCAGCCCTTCAGCGCCTGGGACCGCATCTTCCCCGACAAGGCCGTTACCGTCGACGCGATCGACAGGCTCGTCCATCACGCGACCATCCTCGAGATGAACGTCGACAGCTACCGTCGCCGTGCCGCTGCCGATCGCACCGCCGTCGAGATCGACAGCGCAGCCACAACCAACGACAGCCTCGCCGACAACCACAATCATCCCGACGTGTTGCCTTCAGTAATGGGACGTTGTCAGTCAAGCGTGATTTTCACCCCTGCCCCAAGTGGGGCGGGTTGTCGGTTGGCGCGACGGAGGCGCCGGCGGCGCGGAGATTCGCATGTCGGAGCGATGCCGGCGCCGGGCCACGAGCGCGGCGACGCCGTTGGTCGGAATCGGGCTTAGCCCTGCGCCTTTTGCCGTCTCTCGTCCGCCCCGGGTTCATGCTTCGGTCCGTGGTCAGCGCGAGGCTGCCAACATCATGCCTGGTCCAGTGCGGTCCCGAGCGCCCATCTCACAAGCGTGCTCGAACGCGAGCGTTCGGCGACGAGGCAACACTCGGCGTCTCGGGGACCGCGTCCCGGTGGGGACTTCGGACGGCCGGCGCCTTCGGGCGCGGCCGAAACCTTCAGCGTTTTCGCCCGCGACGGGCGGGGCGCATGCGGCGGCTCCCGAGCGTCAGGCGGCGCCTTCGGTAATGGGACGTTGTCAGTCAAGCGTGATTTTCACCCCTGCCCCAAGTGGGGCGGGTTTGTCGGTTGGCGCGACGGAGGCGCCGGCGGCGCGGAGATTTCATTATGTCGGAGCGA
The DNA here is from genome assembly GCA_963749675.1 of uncultured Alphaproteobacteria bacterium. GTDB lineage: Bacteria > Pseudomonadota > Alphaproteobacteria > Rhodobacterales > Rhodobacteraceae > Roseitranquillus. The sequence goes on along the minus strand of CAVVNT010000010.1, from coordinate 759,732 downwards.
TGCCGGCGCCGGGCCACGAGCGCGGCGACGCCGTTGGTCGGAATTGGGCTTAGCCCTGTGCCTTTTGCCGTCTCTCGTCCGCCCCGGGTTCATGCTTCGGTCCGTGGTCAGCGCGAGGCTGCCAACATCATGCCTGGTCCAGTGCGGTCCCGAGCGCCCATCTCGCAAGCGTGCTCGAACGCGAGCGTTCGGCGACGAGGCAACACTCGGCGTCTCGGGGACCGCGTCCCGGTGGGGACTTCGGACGGCCGGCGCCTTCGGGCGCGGCCGAAACCTTCAGCGTTTTCGCCCGCGGCGGGCGGGGCGCATGCGGCGGCTCCCGAGCGTCAGGCGGCGCCTGCCGCGGCCCTGCGCGTGAGGCGGAAGTCCGCGCTGTCCACCCACATCCGGTGCAGGATCACGCCGATCCGGCGCGCCAGGGCGACCACCGCCCGCTTCATCCCGCGCCGTCGAGCGACCTGCAGGCCCCACGCCTTCAGCCAGCACGGCCTGGCGTGATGCATCATCACCGTCGCCGCCTGGCAGAGCGCAGAGCGCAGACCGGCGTCGCCGGCGCGGGTGATCGATCCGACCACGTCGATCTCCCCGGACTGGTGGCGGCCTGGCGTCAGGCCGACCCAGGGCCCGACGTCCTTCGATGATCGGAACCGCTCCGGCGCATCGATCGCCGATCTCACCGTGAGCGCCACCTGAGGCCCGACCCCCGGCATCGTCATCATGATCCGGCACGCGGCGTCCTGCTTCGCCAGATCCCGGAGGCGCCGATCGAGACCGGCGAGCTCCGCGCGCAACGCCGCCCGGGCGCGGAGCATCGCCTCCGCCATCGTCTCCAGCATGGCGTTCCCCGCCGCCAGCTCGCGCACGCGCGCCGCGTAGCCGCCCTTGCTGATCTTGCCGAGCTTGAGGCCGAAGTTTCGCAGCACACCGCGCAGCGACAGCTCGACGTCGATCGCCGCCTTCTGGATGGACCGGCGCGCCGTCAGCAGCGCGCGCATCTCCTGCGCCGAGACCGACTTGCAGTGCACTGGCCGGTACCAGCCCATCTGCAGCAGGCGCGCGATCCCCTCCGCATCGCGCCGGTCCGTCTTGACGGGCATCGCCTTGAGCGCCGCCTTGACCTGGCGCGTCTCCATCAGCACGACCGTGGCGCCCGCCTCCGTGAGCGCCTTGTGCAGCCACTGCGACAGCGGCCCGGCCTCGAGCCCAACCGCCGTCACCTCGAACGGCAGGCCGAGAACGAACGCCGCGAGCGCCTCCGGTTCGCTCGGCAGCTTCGCCTCCTTCACCACTCCGCCACGCGCATCGAGGACGCACACCGCCGCGCTTGCAAGAGAGACATCGATCCCGATGAAATGCTCCATGTCGTCGCCCTTTCGTCTTTGCCAGGGAGAGGGGCGCGCCAGACCGCGCGACCCCCGCGGCGCCCACTCGCGCCGGGGCGACGACACCAACCGCCGAGAGCAGGCTCAAGGCTCCTGGGCGCCAGCCCCATTACGGCATCTCACCCGAGGATGTTACCGAGAGAGGTTCTTGCCGCCTCGTCGGATTTGTTGCCGAGCAACCGCTCGATTGCATCCGCAATCACAACGCTCTCGGTGGGCGCGTCCGTTGGCGCAGAAGGCTTTCCGGCGGGGCGCGGAGCCCTCAGCCAGCGCAGCGCCTCGTCGGAAAGCCCCCCGGCAGCGTCGCCCGTGTCGCTTGCGCTCATGACCAGCGCTCTGGCGCTGTCCCGGCGCCATGCCTTCAGCCGTCGCTGGACGGTCCGGATCAGGCTGTCCGGATAGGAGCCGGGGTGAGCGACCTGGAGACGATCCAGGAGCTGCCGTCCGGTCACGGCCGGATCCGCGTCGAACCATTCCTTGAGCGTGTCTGTCACGGCTTCCAGAGGATCGGGAACGGTGCGGTAGCGCGGCTTTGAGGTCTTCGGCTCCGCCGTCGGGCGCACTTCGCCCGTGGTGCACCGGCGACCTTGAGACCCTCGAGGAATGCCTCGAGCGGTGGTGCGTCGCTCGTCGTGGCGGCCGCGGTGTCGGCGATCTCGATCAGTGCTCGCTGAGCCGCGCGGATGTCCCTCAGCAGGCTCACGGGATCGAGCGCCGCATGCTGTGCGTCTAAGGCGTCCTTCAGCTCCTGTGGGACGCGCGTGTCCGCAACCAGACGCTGATGCGGCGTCAGCGGCGGATGATACCGCCTGCGGATCAGCGCGCCTTCTCGCTTCTTCTCCGCGAGCTTGAACGACGGCTGGAAGAAGTTCACGAACAGGCGCATCGGCCTGTAGAGACCGCCAGGGCCTCTGTCGCCACCAGGCCTTCGAAGCGTCGATAGCCGACCATGCGACGCACGACAGAGCCGTTCTTTTGCTCGATATGCGCCTGATCGTTCTTGCGGTAGGGGCGTGAGCGCGTGAATGCCACGCCTGATGTCTCGCACCAGGACTTCACCGTCTCGTTGATGAAGACGGTGTCATTGTCGGTGTCGAACCCGAGGATCGGCAGGGGCGTCACGCCGCTCAGCACCGTCAGCACTTCGCTTAGCTGCTGCTGCTCGCGGAACAGAAGCGGGGCGCACTCCGTCCAGCCGCTCGCGATGTCGGTGAGCACCAGCGTCTGCGCGAAGCTCCCGCTCGTCAGCGGACCGCTATGGGAGACGAGATCAGCCTCGAAGAACCCGGGCGGCGGATCGTCCCAGTCGGCATTGGTCCGGATCGGCACAGCGCGACGGATCGCCGACGATGGCGCCGTGCGGCGACGACCGCGACCGCCCGCCTGCCTGCGCACCGGACCAAGTATCCGGTCGATCGTGGCGGCGCTGATCGCTTCCAACCGATCCCGCACTCGGGGATCGAGGGCCAGATGCCCATGGTGCTCCATCGCGGCGACCAGCATCGGGATGAGTGGCTTCAATCGTTTGCCGCAGAATCCTGTCCGAGGCTTCCCACAGCACGATCAGCGCCTCGCGAACGGCGTCGTCGTAGAGCCGTCGGTCGGGCCGAGGCTTCGATCGGTCGACCTTGTCCACGCCGCGGAGAAGCCGCCCGGCGTGCTTGCGATGATAGCCCGTCACCGACACGAACTCCGTCACGATCCGCCCCTTGCCCACCCGGCTCGCCCGACGGTACCGCGTCGCCAGTGCGCCCAGAAGCTCATCTCGCGTCGTCATGCTCACCCGCCTCACCAGCGCACCTCCTGCTCCCGGAATACCCCGGGAACATTCCTAACGAGGCAACGGCCCTACCTTTGGCAACAATTCTGGCGAGATGCCGTAATGGGGCTGGCGCCCAGGAGCCTTGAACCTGCTCTCGGCGGTTGGTGTCGTCGCCCGGCGCGAGTGGGCGCCGCGGGGTCGCCGGGTCTGGCGCGCCCCTCTCCTTGGCAAAGACGAAAGGGCGACGACATGGAGCATTTCATCGGGATCGATGTCTCTCTTGCAAGCGCGGCGGTGTGCGTCCTCGATGCGCGTGGCGGAGTGGTGAAGGAGGCGAAGCTGCCGAGCGAACCGGAGGCGCTCGCGGCGTTCGTTCTCGGCCTGCCGTTCGAGGTGACGGCGGTTGGGCTCGAGGCCGGGCCGCTGTCGCAGTGGCTGCACAAGGCGCTCACGGAGGCGGGCGCCACGGTCGTGCTGATGGAGACGCGCCAGGTCAAGGCGGCGCTCAAGGCGATGCCCGTCAAGACGGACCGGCGCGATGCGGAGGGGATCGCGCGCCTGCTGCAGATGGGCTGGTACCGGCCAGTGCACTGCAAGTCGGTCTCGGCGCAGGAGATGCGCGCGCTGCTGACGGCGCGCCGGTCCATCCAGAAGGCGGCGATCGACGTCGAGCTGTCGCTGCGCGGTGTGCTGCGAAACTTCGGCCTCAAGCTCGGCAAGATCAGCAAGGGCGGCTACGCGGCGCGCGTGCGCGAGCTGGCGGCGGGGAACGCCATGCTGGAGACGCTGGCGGAGGCGATGCTCCGCGCCCGGGCGGCGTTGCGCGCGGAGCTCGCCGGTCTCGATCGGCGCCTCCGGGATCTGGCGAAGCAGGACGCCGCGTGCCGGATCATGATGACGATGCCGGGGGTCGGGCCGCAGGTGGCGCTCACGGTGAAGTCGGCGATCGATGCGCCGGAGCGGTTCCGGTCATCGAAGGACGTCGGGCCCTGGGTCGGCCTGACGCCAGGCCGCCACCAGTCCGGGGAGATCGACGTGGTCGGATCGATCACCCGCGCCGGCGACGCCGGTCTGCGCTCTGCGCTCTACCAGGCGGCGACGGTGATGATGCATCACGCCAGGCCGTGCTGGCTGAAGGCGTGGGGCCTGCAGGTCGCTCGACGGCGCGGGATGAAGCGGGCGGTGGTCGCCCTGGCGCGCCGGATCGGCGTGATCCTGCACCGGATGTGGGTGGACAGCGCGGACTTCCGCCTCACGCGCAGGGCCGCGGCAGGCGCCGCCTGACGCTCGGGAGCCACCGCATGCGCCCCGCCCGCCGCGGGCGAAAACGCTGAAGGTTTCGGCCGCGCCCGAAGGCGCCGGCCGTCCGAAGTCCCCACCGGGACGCGGTCCCCGAGACGCCGAGCATTGCCTCGTCGCCGAACGCTCGCGTTCGAGCACGCTTGCGAGATGGGCGCTCGGGACCGCACTGGACCAGGCATGATGTTGGCAGCCTCGCGCTGACCACGGACCGAAGCATGAACCCGGGGCGGACGAGAGACGGCAAAAGGCGCAGGGCTAAGCCCAATTCCGACCAACGGCGTCCATGCGCTCGTGGCCCGGCGCCGGCATCGCTCCGACATGCAAATCTCCGCGCCGCCGGCGCCTCCGTCGCGCCAACTGACAACCCGCCCCACCTGGGGCCGGAGGTGAAAATCGCGCTTGACTGACAACGTCCCATTACCGAAGTGCACTGCAAGTCGGTCTCGGCGCAGGAGATGCGCGCGCTGCTGACGGCGCGCCGGTCCATCCAGAAGGCGGCGATCGACGTCGAGCTGTCGCTGCGCGGTGTGCTGCGAAACTTCGGCCTCAAGCTCGGCAAGATCAGCAAGGGCGGCTACGCGGCGCGCGTGCGCGAGCTGGCGGCGGGGAACGCCATGCTGGAGACGATGGCGGAGGCGATGCTCCGCGCCCGGGCGGCGTTGCGCGCGGAGCTCGCCGGTCTCGATCGGCGCCTCCGGGATCTGGCGAAGCAGGACGCCGCGTGCCGGATCATGATGACGATGCCGGGGGTCGGGCCGCAGGTGGCGCTCACGGTGAAATCGGCGATCGATGCGCCGGAGCGGTTCCGGTCATCGAAGGACGTCGGGCCCTGGGTCGGCCTGACGCCAGGCCGCCACCAGTCCGGGGAGATCGACGTGGTCGGATCGATCACCCGCGCCGGCGACGCCGGTCTGCGCTCTGCGCTCTACCAGGCGGCGACGGTGATGATGCATCACGCCAGGCCGTGCTGGCTGAAGGCGTGGGGCCTGCAGGTCGCTCGACGGCGCGGGATGAAGCGGGCGGTGGTCGCCCTGGCGCGCCGGATCGGCGTGATCCTGCACCGGATGTGGGTGGACAGCGCGGACTTCCGCCTCACGCGCAGGGCCGCGGCAGGCGCCGCCTGACGCTCGGGAGCCGCCGCATGCGCCCCGCCCGCCGCGGGCGAAAACGCTGAAGGTTTCGGCCGCGCCCGAAGGCGCCGGCCGTCCGAAGTCCCCACCGGGACGCGGTCCCCGAGACGCCGAGCATTGCCTCGTCGCCGAACGCTCGCGTTCGAGCACGCTTGCGAGATGGGCGCTCGGGACCGCACTGGACCAGGCATGATGTTGGCAGCCTCGCGCTGACCACGGACCGAAGCATGAACCCGGGGCGGACGAGAGACGGCAAAAGGCGCAGGGCTAAGCCCAATTCCGACCAACGGCGTCCATGCGCTCGTGGCCCGGCGCCGGCATCGCTCCGACATGCAAATCTCCGCGCCGCCGGCGCCTCCGTCGCGCCAACTGACAACCCGCCCCACCTGGGGCCGGAGGTGAAAATCGCGCTTGACTGACAACGTCCCATTACCGAAGGCAATGCACCGGTCGGGAGGGGTGTCGCTTCGATAATGGGGCTTTGGTCGTCAAGCTCATAATCTCTCACGTAACAATCCGCGCGCCGATCGGCGGCCCACCGAGGCAGGCGCTGGCGGCGCCGGGCCCCCGATGTCGGAGCGTCGCCGGCGCCGGGTCAAAGGCGGAACTATCTTCACGTGACGGGTTCGAGGCGTTTGCCGTCCGCTCTCTGTGCGCCCTTGATCCTCCCGGGTTCATGCTTCGGTCCGTGGTCAGCGCGGAGGCTGCCAACATCATGCCAAGTCCAGTGCGGTTCCCGAGCGCCCATCTCAACAGCGTGTTCGGACACTTGCGTCCGACAACTGCGACAACCGCGGCGTCATACCGCGTCCCGGTGGGACTTCGGACGGCCAGCGCGTCGAGCGTGGCCGAAACCTCCTTTTGTCAAAGTGCGATCAAGTGGGGACGTCCGTGAGCGAGCTGTCGATCACGCGACGGCGCAGTTCGGCGCATCAGGGCGTATGAAGCGGAATTCAGTGCCATCCGTCCACATCCGATGCAGAACCACTCCGATGCGCCGCGCCATGGCGACAACCGCCCGCTTCGTCCCACGCCGTCTGGCGACTTGCAGTCCCCACGCCTTCAACCAAGACGGTCTGCCCCGATGCATCATCACCGATGCCGCATGGTAAAGCGCAGTGCGCAAGCCGACATCGCCAGCGCGCGTGATCGCGCGCACGATGTCCACTTCCCCGGACTGGTAACGCCCGGGCGTCAGGCCCGCCCACGGGCCGACATCCTTCGACGACCGGAACCACCACCGGCCCCACACCGGGCATGGTCATCATGAGCCGGCAGGCGGCATCCTCCTTTGCCAGGTCCTGCAGGCGACGCTCGAGCCCGGCCAGTTCCGCGCGCAGCCCGGCGCGGACGCGCAGCAGCGCCTCCGACATCGTCTCCAGCATGGCGGTGCCGGCCGCCAGGTCGCGCACACGCGCCTCGTACCGCCCCTTGGAAACCTTTCCCATCTTCAGGCCGAAATTGCGCAGAACACCGCGCAGCGATAGCTCGATATCGAGGGTCGCCTTCTGCACTGCCTTGCGCGCGGTCAGAACCGCCCGCATTTCTTGGGCCGACACCGACTTGCAGTGGACCGGGCGGAAGCAGCCCATCTGCAAAAGCCGGGCGATCCCCTCTGCGTCCCGCCTATCGGTCTGATTGGCATGGCCTTGAGCGCGCCCTTTACCTGGCGCGTCTCCATCAGCACGACCTCGAAGCCGGCTTCCGTGAGGTGCCTGTGCAACCATTGCGACAGCGGGCCCGCTTCGAGGCCTACGGCCAACACCGAACCGGACACGCCGCGCAGGAAGGCGATCAACGCCTCCGGCTCGCTGTCGACCCTGGGTTCCTTCATGACATTGCCGCGTTCGTCGAGAACACAGACCGCGGTGCTTGCCAGCGAGACGTCGAGGCCGATAAACAATGTTCATGTCGTTGTCCTTCGTCCTTATCAGGGAATTGGGACGCGCCTTACGGCACGATCCCGTCGGCACGCCATGCGCGCCAAGGGCAACGACACCTCATCTCCAGCCTCAGCAATAAGCCGTAGCGGTGACAATTCGCGACGAGCCCCATTACGGCATCTCAACAGTTCGGGTACTTGGGCGCGGTCGTCGCCGGCTTTCTGCCGACGCCGCCGATGAAGCGTTTCGACAAGATAGCGCTACTCATCCTCGGCCTGGCGCTGCTGTTGTGGGTGGCGGCTCCCGTCGCCGTGGTGACGGGAGTGGGGATGTTGCTGGCCGGAGCTATGCATCTGTGGCGGCTGGTGCGCTGGACGGGCCACCGGACCGGCGCCCAGCCGTCGGTGCTGGTTCTGTATGCCGGCTACGTCTTCTTACCGCTCGGAGCTTTGGCGATCGGCACCGCAATCCTCTGGCCGGGCGTTCTCGGGCTCGCGGCCGCGCAGCATGCCTGGATGGCGGGGGCCATTGGCCTAATGACACTGGCAGTAATGACGCCCGCGAGACTCGGCCATACGGGACGAGCGCTTAGCGCCGATACGGGTATTTTCCTTATCTACCTGATGATGATCCTCGCGGTGTTGGCGCGGGTTCTGGCTGGGCCAATGCCAGCGCTCGCGCCGGCGCTTCACGCCGTTTCGGGTCTTGCATGGATTGCCGCGTTCGGCGGCTTCTCAACGCTCTACGGGCGTCTCCTGCTCCGCGCCCGGCCAGAGCGGTAAGCGGATGGGCTGGGCGGGGTTCATCGCGGCCTTTGTAGAATTCTTTGTCCTGCATTCGGTGCCGGTGCGCTCGTACCTCGTGGCGCGGCTAGGCCAGGCTGGCTTTGGCATCGGCTACTCTATCCTGTCGCTCGTCGCGCTCGCTGCGCTCTTCGTCGCCGCTGATCGCGCGCCCCGCCTGCCGCTCTGGCCCGAGCCGCCAGGCGCGCACTGGCTGGTATTGGCCGCGATGACGGGAGCAAGCTTTGGGTTGGCTTTCGGCCTTTTCCGGCCCAATCCGCTTTCCTTTGGCGGCACGCGAGACGATGCCTTCGACCCACAGAGACCCGGCCTCCTGCGCTGGGTACGCCACCCGGTCTTCACCATCGTCTTCCTCTGGTCGGCTGCGCATTTCGTGGCAAACGGCGACCTCGCACATGCCGCGATGTTCGTAAGCATCCGGCGTAGGCCGCCGTCAGGCGGCTTGGCGATGCTCTGGGGATTGCCAGTTCCAGGGCAGCAGGTCCGGCACCTGCGAAGCGGTCATGTCGGGCAGTCGGCCGAGAACGTCGGCCAGCCAAGCCTGGGGATCGATGTCGTTCAGCTTGGCGGTGACGATCAGGGAATACATCAAGGCGGCGCGCTCGCCGCCGCGCTCCGAGCCGGCGAAGAGCCATGACTTCCGGCCGAGGGCGACGAGGCGTTCATTGTGCCCCCCTTCTTCAAGTGTCTGGAAACATGGAGAGTTGGTTCTTCGGATCAGGCCGACACGGGCGTCCTTTCCGTCTCAGTGCGATGCTGACGGTGTCGTCTTCGAGGTCGATCGCCCGGATCTGATACGGCGCGCCGGGCACGACCTGCTCGGCAGGCAGAACGTGCTCTCTGATGAGCCTGCGGATGGCGTGGTTGGTCACGCCGAGCTTCGCCGCGGCTTCGCTCATGGTGAGCCATTCGCCGTTCTTTCTCGGCGGAACGGTAGGCGTGCATGCCGTGGACCTTCCGGATGGAGCCGACGCGGTGCGGCGTCCAGGTCTTTCCCTGTCCCGTGCGGATGGCCATCCGGTTGAGCGAGGCGGCGATGTCGGCGTCCGACCAGCGGCCCGCCATCCGGGCCATGACCGCGAGCGCTTCCTCCGGGGTCCGGCAGCCGTGCTCGCCGGTCTTCGGCTTGCGGACGCGCAGCTGCGAGTGCGCGCCGCCGCGCCAGTGGATGGTCAGGATGACCTCGCGCGACACCTCGCCGACGTCGACGATGATGTCGGTCACCAGAGCGCGCAGGAGCTTCTGGCGTGCGCGCATCGTGACGCCGGGCGCACTCCAGGCGCCGGCGGGAGCGTCGGCAAGGCCGGTGAAGTCCGGTGCTGGCGCGGCGGACACCGGCAAAGCCAGCGCCTCGAGACGTTCGGCGCAGGCCTCGACGCGGCGGAGCGTCATCTCCCAGGCGCGCTCGAGCTGCGCCGCGATCAGGCGGTTGTCCGGGTCGCGGCAGCGTAGCGGCGTTCCGCCAGCGAGGCATCGTGAGCCGCGCCTGCTGGAGGTCGAGCTCCGCCATCCGCCGTCTCTCGGCTTCGCCGTCTTCGTGCATGCGCTCGGCTTCCCGCGCCGCCTCGATCGCCATGGGTTCTACCGCGCGCGAGGCAACTCGGCCGCGATGGCGGCATCGACCCGGGAGCCGCCGAAGGTCATGCAGCGGCCGATGCCGCGCCCGGTCTGTGCCCGATCGCAGCGATACGTGGAGCGGCCGGGCGGCCTGCCGGCATAGGCGACGGAGAGCGCCCGGCCGCAGCGTCCACATGTCAGGATGCCCGCGAGCAGGGCTCTTCCGCCGCGGCCGGACTTCGCGCCACCGGCCCAGCCGTAGGTGTTGGCCGCGAGCGTCTCCTGGTTCCGCTCGAACTCGGCCCAGCCGATGTAGCCGTCGTGGTGGTCGTGGATCAGCACGTCCCACGCCGCCCGTGGCCGGCCGTGGCCGTAGGTCTTGCGCGCCCGTCCCTCGACCATGACCCACCCGCTTCTCGCTTTTGCCGTAGACGTAGGCGCCGGCGTAGAACGGGTTCTTCAGGATCGAGATCACGTTGCGGTAGCGGATCGGGGTCCACTCGAGGGAGGTCATCCGCATCGCCATTGTCACTCGGACCAATGGCGCTCCAATGGCAATCGTCCGACGGCCGCGGAAACGAGACGCCGTCGGCCGCGAGCGACAGCAGCGTCTGGCGCGCGCTGCTGAGCTGCCGGAAGCGCTCGAAGATCAGCCGGATCGTCTGCTGGAGACGCAGGTCGGGATCGAAGCCGAGGCCATGGTCCCGGCGCCAGAGGTAGCCGACGGGCACGCTGATGCGGAGCTCGCCCCGCTCTGCCTTCGCGCGCGCGGCATCGAGCATCCGCGCGCGCAGGATGCCGAGCTCGAACTCGCTGATGCTGCCCTTCATGCCGAGGAGGAGCCGGTCGTTCGGCCGACAAGGATCGTACACGCCGTCGAGGTCGATCACCCGGGCTTCGACGAGACCGCAGAGTTCCAGCAGGTGATGCCAATCGCGGCCGTTGCGGGCGAGACGGGACGCGTCGAAGCACAGCACCGCGCCGATCTCGCCGGCACAGAGCGCCGCCACCAGGCGATCGAAGCCGGGACGCGCCACCATGCCGCTCGCGGAACGGCCAAGATCATCGTCGATGACCTCGATGGCGCGGACCCCCTGGCGCCGGGCGACCTCGACCAGCTCATACTGGCGGCGCCGGCTCTCAAGGTTGGTCTCGACCTGCGTCCGGCAGGATTGCCGGACGTAGACCACGGCCTTCCTCTCGAGGACCGTCGCGGGAAGCATCTCAGACGTCGTCATCGCTGCCTCCCGGCGCCGCGGCCTCGGCCAGCAGGTTCGCCAAGGTCGTCACCGTGGCCCGTCGCTCCGTGGTGGACATGCCGCGGAGCCTCGTGGAGTCGAACGTCATCATCAGCTGGCGCGGCGGCGCCGGCGCCTTGGGACCGGTCATCCTGCTCCTCCTTGGCGACGATCGCATCGCCAGGAGAGCTTCGCCGGAATCCGCGCCGGCTCAGCAGGTCATGAAGATCGCCGAGGGCCGCAATCGAGACCTGCGGCGGGCCAAGTTGCCGCATGCCGGCGCACGCGACCGGATCGAGCATCCAGGCTGGTAGGACGAGAACGTCTCCCGGGCCCACAACGAGATGAACGAAGCGGCCAGTCTCGCGCGACTGGCTCGATTCCACCCGAAGAGTTCGGCCGTGGAGAGGATGCCAGCGACAGTGGACGACAGCTTCCTGCCCGACATGGGCACAATGAACGCCTCGTCGCCACGCCCCGCAGGGCCCGTTCGGGGGCGTTGTTCGTCAGGCAGATCCGGCCGTCGTCGAGGAACCGGGCGAAGGCCTCCCAGCGGTCCGTCTTGAACATGTAGGCGATCGCCTTGGCGACGGGGTTGTGCCTCGACATCGTGCCCCGCTCGGCGCGCATCCAGTCGTGAAGCTCGTCGACCAGTGGCCGCACGAGGCGCTGCCGGGCTTCGAGCCGCGGCGCGGCGTCCAGACCGTTGATCCCGCGCTCGACGTCGAAGACGGCATCGATCCGCGTCACCGCCTCCAGGGCGACGGGCGAGATGTCGTGGGCCGGCTTCCTCTTCCGGGCCTTCTCCTTGAGGTCGGCGAGCTCGAAGAGCTTGCGGCGGGCATGGCTCCAGCACAGCGCGCTGATGACCGGCCCGGGATCACGGTCCCCGCGATAGAGATCGTTGTAGCCTCCATAGGCATCGGCCTGGAGGAGGCCCTGCCAGCCCGCCAGATGCCGGTTGGGGTGGGCCATCTCCCTGTCCCGCGAGAAGTGGAACAGCGCAGCCGGGGGCGCGCCCCCCGCGAAGGGCCGGTCGTCGCGGACATAGGTCCAGAGCCGAGCGGTTTTCGTTCCGCCCTTCGCCAGGAGCGGCACCGTGGTGTCGTCTCCGTGCAACCGCTCGGCCCCCAGGACATGCTCACGGATCAGCCCGTGAAGAGGGGCGAGAGCGGCGGCGCAGGCGCCGACCTGGTCGGCCAGGGTCGAGAGACTGGGATCCACACCTTCCCGGGCATGGCGCTCGGCCTGGCGGTTGAGCGGCTGATGTTGCCCGAAACTTCTCGAACAGGATGGTCGCCAAGAGGTTCGGGCCAGCCCATCCGCGCGGCGTCGCATGGAATGGCGCCGGCGGCTGGCTGATCTTCTCGCAGTGGCGGCAGCTGAACTTCTCGCGGACGGTCTGGATGACTTTCCACTGCCGCGGAATGACCTCCAGCGTCTCGGTCACGTCCTCGCCCATCTTCACGATCCGCTCGGAGCCGCAACAGGAGCACGCGCTCGGCGCCTCGATCACCACGCGCTCGCGCGGCAGATGCTCCGGGAAGGGCTTGCGGGCCGGGCGGCGGCGTTCGAAGCCAGCAACCGTGGTTGTCTTCGCGGCCTTCTCGACGGCGATCTCGTCCTCGGTGGCCGCGGCCTCGAGCGCCTCGAGCTGCAACTCCATCTGGTCGATCAGCCGGGCGCGGCGCTCCGAGCTGTGGCCGTATTGCTCCCGCCGCAGCCTGGCGATCTCGAGCCTGAGATGCTTGATCATCGCCTCCGAGGTCGAAACGACCGCCCGAGCCTGCGCCAACTCGCTCTCGGCGGTCTCCGGCCGGGCCTCCGCGGTCTCGATACGCGCCTCGGACGCCGCGAGGGCGGCCCGCAATCTGGCGATCTCCAAGGCGGCATCCGTCATGCCGCAGTCTACGCCGGGTCTCCGGAACGACCAATGAAATGAGGGTAGAGCGCGGACTTATCCCGCCTTCGCAGGGCGCTGGGTCCAGCGCGGATTGCGCCAATCGATGCCCTCGAGCAGGTAGCCGAGCTGGGCCGCCGAGATCGGCACCGCCGCGCCCGAGGTGCTCGTCGGCCAGATGAACTTCCCGGCCTCAAGCCGCTTCGTGTAGAGCGACATCCCCACGCCGTCATGCCAGAGCAGCTTGACGAGATCGCCCCGGCGCCCGCGGAAGCAGAAGATCTCCCCGGCATGGGGATCGCGCCCCAGGCCCTGCTGAACCTGGAGAGCCAGCGTGTTCATGCCGCGGCGCATGTCCGTCACCCCGCCAGCGATCCACACGCGCACCCCCGCCGGGGACGCGATCATGTTCGATCGAGAACCCGCAGGAGGCGCGAAAGGGCCGCCGTGTCGATCGAGGCCGAGACACTCAGCCGCCGGCCATTGGTGAGCATGATCTCGACCTTGTCCTCGACCGCGGGCGTCTCGGTCGCCATCGAGCTGGCGGGGGCCGGTTCGGACCCGATTTGCAGCGGCATGAAAGCCGGGGCACCGCCGCCGGGCAGCCCCTCCCGGTACTCCTTCCGCCACCGTGTCAGCAGAGAGCGCGAGAGCCCGTATCGACGCGCCGTCGCCGAGCCTTGGCGATGGCCGCGGAAGCTCTCTTCAACGATGCGGACCTTCTCCGCGTCGGAACGATCCCGCCGCCGACCGGTCTCGTCCGCAGAGAGGACCTCAAAGTCCGAAATGACCTTAGAGCATGCCATAGGGCATGGTCTACGACCGGCGTCTCAATCTCGGCCAGACGGCTCCCGCCGGAGGGATACCGATGTTCGGCAGCTTCGTGGGCTTCGCACTTTTCAGCATGCAGATCATCGACCGCCGCCGCCGTCGGGATATGGGTGAGGGGGTCTGGCGGCGAAATCATATGCAGATGCGCGCCGCGCCCCTCCATCCGCCCCGCGCAGCGGTCTTCCACTTCGGCGGAGCCATCGACGCGATCGTCGCGCTGATCCTGTTGCACCCGTGGTTAGCGGGCGTCGGCGTGGTTCGGCGCTTCCTGCCGTGACACGGGCGTGCGCCGATCTTGCTCTGCGCTCCTAGCCGACAACAATGACCGCCGTGATGAGCGCTCCGGTGCGGGCTACCAGAACAGCAAATAGGCCGCGATCACGACACAGACCAACGTGACCACGATCCAGATCACCGGCCAGGCGCGACCTTCCTCGTGCTGGACCGAGGCGCTTTCGGCCGGCGGCCTGGTCGGGGTCTCGGTATCGCGGGAGGTGTTCTCGACGGACTTCAGCTTCGGATTCAGACCGCGGCGGTCCACGTCCTTGCCGGCAGGATCGTTCATGGCGTGGCCTCCTCGTTCGCGCCCGCAGTCTCCTTATGGATGATGCCTAGGCGCCACCGCATCATCGTGAGAAGCAGGGTACGGCCGGCGTCGTTCGTGTCTCGCATCCGCGACACAAGCACCGCCCAATCCTCCTCGCCGGCCCGGTCCGAGAAATCGGCGACAGCGCCGCGGGCGAAGGTGGCGGTATCTTCCTGTCGCCGCATCGCTTCGGCGTGCAACGCCGTCCAGAGGTCCGGGTCCGCCGGTTTCAGCCACGTTTCGATGTCCGCTCCAGACCGCCGGGCGGCCGCAAGGACGTCGCCCAGCATCATGTTCCGGCCTCCGGTTTGATGACGATCCCTTCGACCTTTGACCGGCCTGCCAGCCCCGTGACAAAGCGGGTGGCGCCCATGCTCCAGGCGCGTGCGGCCATCATGTCGGCGATCTTGTCGCGAACCGCCTCGAAGGGCAGCACATGCCCCTCGATGCGGCGCGCCAGCCGGATCACGTGCCAGCCAAACCCAGAGCGGATAGGCCGGCGGCAGGTCTCGCCGGGTGAAAGCGCCTCGATGGCCCGCTGCACTTCGGCCACCAGTTCGCCCCGCCGCACCTGGCCGAGCGATCCGTCCTGCTGCGCTGAGGGGCACGCGGACAACGTCCGTGCAGCGCCGGCGAAGGCGGTCGCGTCGTCGCCTACCTCGGCCGCGATCCGGCGCGCCTCGATCCCGGCCGCGGACCACGCGTCGGCGCTGTCCCCATCGGGCTCGATCAGAATGTGGGACGCCTCGAACAGATCCGGCGTGCGGAAGCGCTGGCGATTCGGCGTCGTAATAGCGGCGGCACTCTTCCTCGCTGGCTTCCTCAGGCAAGACCTCCGCGATCCAGCAACTCCGAGATCAGCGCATCCTCGTCGGTCTCACTGCCTCTCGTCGCGCGGCGGAAAGCTCCAGCCGCCGGGCCTCCTGCAACAGCAGTTCGCGCACGGCCAAGGCGCGGGCGGCCTCACGCCAGGCGGCATCGGCATCGGGGGCGGGGTGGTGCTGGATCTCCTGCGCGATCGCATCGGGGTCGATCTCCACCCCGTTCACGCGTACCTCGGAGAAGGTGGGCGGCGGTGGCGTGGGGCGTGCGGGCGCGCCGCCGCCGCAGCCGCCGGACTGGCAGGCGTCCATCATCTGCGGCTGGGGGCGGGGATCGGGCTTCAGCCGGGGAATGTCATGCCTGCTCATGCGCCCGACCCTCCGCTTTCAGCTGCCTGACGCGCCATCGTCTGCCCGCCCGCGGGTCGCGAGGGTCCGGCCGGAACGTCGCGGCGCTTGCCAAGTGGATGGCGACTGCGCACGATCTGGTAGCCCGGTCGCAGGAGGAACCAGACCGGCGCGCTCCAGATATGCACAAGACGCGTGAACGGCGTGATGAGAAACAGTGTCAGTCCAAGAATGATGTGCAGCTTGTAGATGATCGCCACGTCCGACAGCAGATCCGGCGCGCCCGGATCGAAGGTGACGATCGCGTTGGCCCAGCCCATGAATTGCAGCATCTCGCTGCCGTCGAGGTGCTGCATCGTCCAGTAGGTGGTGCCCACACCCATGACGAGCTGGACCCATATCAGCACCAGAACGGCGATATCTCCGATCGATGATGTCTGTCGTACCCGCGGCTCGAACAGGCGGCGATGCAGAAGGAGCGTCGCACCGACGAGCGCGGCCAGCCCTGCGATCCCACCCACGACCACGGCGGCGATCTGCTTGAACCCGTGACTGACGCCGACCGCATCGACCACGTTGATCGGCGTCAGCAGCCCGACAAGATGTCCCACGAACAGGACCAGGATCCCCATGTGGAAAAGATTCGAGCCGACCATCAACTGCCGCCGCCGCAGGAACTGGCTGGATTGCGAGCGCCACGAATACTGGTCCGCGTCGAACCTGAGGATCGAGCCGACGATCAGTACCGTGACGGCCAAATAGGGAAACCAGCCGAAAGCCAGTTGGTTCAGGAACTCGTTCATCGCTTCCTCCTCAGCCTTTGGTGCCGCGTGCGGCCGTCATTGCCTTGCCCTTGGCGCGCAAGCGGGCGACGATTCCGGTCGGCCCGCCCATCTCGTGAGTTCCGGTGAAGGTCACTTCCTTTTCCTCCCACTCCTCGTCGATCCGCGCCGGATCGTCCGAGGGTGCGTTCTTCTGCAACTCCTCCAGCGCCTCGTGATCCGGGCGCACCTTCGACAGCGCAAGAATCGCCGCGAAGACGGCCGCATAGTCGGACTCGCGTTCGCGCAAGCGCTGTTCCAGCGCGGCCAGCACATGGGCGGGCTGTCCCAATATCTCGCGGGCCTCGGACGGGGGCAGGCACGAGGCGTATTCGAGGAAGACGGGAATATAATCCGGCAACTCCTGCGACTCGAGCAGCAGGCCCGCCTGCATGTATTGCTCCGCAAGGTCGAGCATGGCCTGCCCGCGCTCCCGATTGTCGCCGTGGACATGCTCGAATAGGTGCAGCGACAAGGCGCGGGAGCGGTCGAACAGGTCGGTATAGGTCGCCTGCGCATCGATCAGATCGTCGCGTTCCAGCCGGTCGAGAAGCGCGTTTAGCCGGCTTCGGACAGGTCGCCCGAATGCCTTCTCCTGCTCCAACGTCGCCCGCAACTCGGGCACGTGCGCCTTCAACTCCTCGGACGGGTAGCCCATGAGGGCGGCGAGGGTGCGTAGCGTCAGCCTCATGTCGGCACGTCCATGTAGGGTTTTTTCGGTGTGCGTTTGGTGCCGCCGAAGAGGTTGGTCTTGCTGGCTCCGCCCGAGCCTTCGCGGAAGCCGAATCCGGCCGAGCCGCGTAGCTCGTAGGCGTCCTCCTCGATCTCCCGGTGGGTTGTGGGAATGACATAGCGATCTTCGTAGGCCGCAAGCGCCATGGTCTTGTACATGTCCTCGATCATCGGCTGGGTCAGCCCGACGCGTTCCGGGATCGACGGGTCGATCCGGCCCTCGACGCTCTTGGCGCGCATGTAGGCCCGCATCGCCAGCATACGCTCCAGCGCCGAAGCCACCGGCGCCTCGTCGCCCGCGGTCAGCAGATTGGCGAGATAGCGCAGCGGGATGCGCAGAGACCGCACGTCGGGCATCCCGTCCTTCGCGCTGATCTTGCCCGCCTCATGCGCCGACTGGATCGGGCTGAGCGGCGGGACATACCACACCATCGGCAGGGTGCGGTATTCGGGGTGCAGCGGGAAGGCGATCTTCCAGTCCATCGCCATCTTCCAGATGGGCGAGCGCACGGCCGCCTCGATCCACTGGTCGGGGATGCCCTGCGCGCGAGCTTCGGCCTGTACCTCGGGGTCGTGCGGGTTCAGGAATACGCCGAGCTGCGCGGGATAGAGATCCTTCGGATCCTCGACCGAGGCGGCCGCCTCGATCTTGTCGGCGTCGTACAGCACCACGCCTAGATAGCGGATGCGCCCGACGCAGGTCTCCGAGCAGACTGTCGGCTGGCCGGTCTCGATCCGGGGATAGCAGAAGATGCACTTCTCGGATTTTCCCGTCGACCAGTTGTAGTAGATCTTCTTGTAGGGGCAGCCAGAGACGCACATTCGCCAGCCGCGGCACTTTTCCTGATCGATCAGGACGATCCCGTCTTCTTCGCGCTTGTAGATCGCGCCCGAGGGGCAGGAGGCCAGGCAGGACGGGTTGAGACAATGCTCGCAGAGCCGCGGCAGATACATCATGAAGGTCTCTTCGAACTGGCCGTAGATCTCCTTCTCGACCCCTTCGAAGTTGTAGTCGCGGCCGCGGCTGGAGAACTCTCCCCCCAGCATGTCCTCCCAGTTGCCCGACCATTCGATCTTGTTGATGACCTCGCCGGTCAGAAGCGAGCGTGGCTTGGCCGAAGGTTGCGCCTGAAGCTCGGGAGCCTTCTGGAGCCATTCGTATTCGAAGGTGTAGGGCTCGTAGAAATCGTCGATCTCGGGCAGGTGCGGGTTGGCGAAAATCTTGGCCAGAATACGCCATTTCGAGCCCTGCCGGGGCACGATCCTGCCGTTCTTCTTCCGAACCCATCCGCCTTGCCAGCGGTCCTGGTTCTCCCAATCCTTGGGATAGCCGATGCCGGGCTTGCTTTCGACGTTGTTGAACCAGACGTATTCGACGCCCTCGCGGTTCGTCCACACGTTCTTGCAGGTGATCGAGCAGGTATGGCAGCCGATGCACTTGTCGAGGTTCAGCACCATGGAGATTTGCGCGCGTATCTTCATTGTTCCGCTGCCTCCCTGCGGGTGGTGCCAACTGATGTATCCGGTGTCGCGGCATCCTCGGCCGCCTTGTCGAACCAGTTTACCTTGCTCATCTTGCGCAGGATCACGATCTCGTCGCGGTTCGCCCCCACCGTGCCGTAGTAGTTGAAGCCGTAGGCGAGCTGGACATAGCCGCCGATCATGTGCGTGGGCTTCATGTTGATCCGCGTTACCGAGTTGTGAATGCCGCCCCGCTGCCCGGTCATTTCGGAGCCGACCGTATTCACCAGCTTTTCCTGCGCATGATACATGATGCACGAGCCGGGCATGATCCGCTGGCTGACGATCGCCCGCGCGGTCAAGGCGCCGTTCACGTTGAAGGCTTCGATCCAATCGTTATCCACGATCCCGGCCTCCTTCGCGTCATCTTCGCTGATCCAGACAGCAGGGCCGCCCCGGTTCAGGCTCAGCATGATCAGGTTCTCGGTATAGGTCGAATGGATGCCCCATTTCTGGTGCGGCGTCAGGAAATTGAGCTGTATCTCCTTGTTGCCGTTCGGAAGCTTCCCGAGTGCCGCGGCAACGCTGCGTGTGTCGATCGGGGGCTTCCAAGTCACGAAGGCCTCTCCGAAAGCCCGCATCCAGTGATGATCCTGATAGAGTTGCTGACGCCCTGTCAGCGTGCGCCAGGGGATCAGTTCGTGCACGTTCGTCCAGCCCGCATTGTAGCAGACGCTCTCACTTTCGATCCCGGACCACGTCGGGCTCGAGATGATCTTCCGGGGCTGGCTCACGACGTCGCGGAAGCGGATCTTCTCCTCTTCCTTGCCCTCGGCAAGGTGGGCATGTTCGCGGCCGGTCATCTTCGACAGCGCCCCCCAGGCCTTGACGGCGACCTCCCCATTGGTCTCGGGGGCCAACATCAGGATCGTCTCGCAGGCATCGATGTCAGTGTCGATCTTCGGTCGGCCCTTGGTTGATCCGTCGAGGACGGCGCCATTCAGCTTGCCCAGAAGCTCGACCTCGTGCGCGGTCTCCCAGTTCAGGCCCTTGGAGCCGTTGCCGAGCTTTTCGAGCGCAGGGCCGAGGGACGTGAACCGGGCGAAGACCTCGGGATAGTTGCGTTCGACCAGCGCGACGGACGGCATCGTCTTGCCAGGGACCGGATCGCATTCGCCGCGGCCCCAGTCCTTCGGCGCGTAGGGCTGCGCGAGCTCGCCGGGGCTGTCGTGCTGGATCGGGGTCAGCACCACGTCGTGCTCGATGCCCAGCACTTCGGGAGCGATCTCGGAAAAGGCCTTCGCGATGCCGCGGAAGATGTTCCAGTCGCTGCGCGCCTCCCACGACGGGTCCACCGCAGCGGTCAGCGGGTGGATGAAGGGATGCATGTCAGTCGTGTTGAGGTCGTGCTTTTCATACCAGGTGGCCGTCGGCAGTACGATGTCGGAATAGAGACTGGTGGTGGACATGCGGAAGTCGATGTTCACCATCAGGTCCAGCTTGCCCACCGGGGCTTCCTCGTGCCAGGCCACTTCCTCGGGCCGCACCAGCCCCTCTGCATCATCGACGCCGATGACACCGTGGAGCGAGCCGACGAAATGCTTGAGGAAATACTCATGCCCCTTGCCGCTGGCGCCCAACACGTTCGAGCGCCAGAAGAACATGTTGCGCGGCCAGTTGCGCGGATCGTCGGGATCTGCATTGGCAAATTGCAGATCGCCGGATTTCAGCTTCGACGCGACGGTCTCGCCGGGACTGCCGCCATCCTTGGCCAGCGCGGCGCCCACCTCTAGCGGGTTCTGGTGGAGCTGCGGTGCCGAGGGCAGCCAGCCCATGCGTTCGGCCCGCACGTTGTAATCGATCATAGCGCCCGACCAGTCGCCCTCGGGCGCCGTGGGTGACAGCAATTCGGAGACCTGCATCGACTCGTAGCGCCACTGATCGGTGTGGGCATAGAAGAAGCTCGTGCCGTTCATCTGGCGCGGCGGGCGCGTCCAGTCGAGTGCGAAGGCCAGCGGCAGCCAGCCCGTCTGCGGGCGCAGTTTCTCCTGGCCGACGTAATGCGCCCAGCCGCCGCCGGACTTGCCGATGCAGCCGCACATCACCAGAAGCTGGATGATGCCGCGGTAGCTCATGTCCATGTGATACCAGTGGTTCAGCCCTGCCCCGAGGATCACCATCGAGCGTCCCTTCGTTGTCTCGGCGTTCTGGGCGAATTCACGGGCGATCTGGATGATCGCGTCGCGCTTCACGCCCGTGACCTTCTCTGCCCAGGCGGGGGTGAAGGGCACGTCCGCGTCGAAATCCTTCGCGACGTTCTCGCCGCCGAAATCGCGGTCGAGACCGTAGTTGGCGCAATAGAGATCGAAGACCGTGGCCACTTTGATCGTCCCGCCATCCGCCGTCGCGATCTCGCGCACAGGGATGTTGCGGGTCAGGATCCGCTCGTGATCGGTTGCGGTCCAGCCATGCGCGGCCGTGCCGCCGAAATAGGGGAAGGCGACGGGCGCAATGGCGTCATGCGCATCGGCAAGCGTCATGCGCAGACGAATGTCCCGGCCTTTGCTGTCCTTCTCCTCCAGGTTCCATTTGCCGGTTTCTCCCCAGCGATGGCCGGACGAGCCGAGCGGCGCGACCAGATCGCCCGTGGTTTCGTCGATACCGATCGCCTTCCAGTCGGGGTTGTTCGTCTCACCCAGATTGCCCGGCAGATCGGCCGCGCGCAGCATCCGGTCAGGAACGAGCCGGCCGTCGCGCTCAGTCAGCGTGACCAGAAGCGGGAAATCCGAATACTTGCGGGCGTAGTCGGTGAAATACTCCGACTGCCGGTCGAGGTAGAATTCCCGCAACGCGACATGTCCGAAGGCCAGAGCCAGCGCGGCGTCGGTGCCCTGCTTGGGATGCAGCCAGATGTCCGAGAACTTGGCCGCCTCATTGTAGTCGGGCGCGATCACCACCGATTTTGCGCCGCGATAGCGCACCTCCGCATAGAAATGGGCGTCTGGTGCGCGCGTCATCGGCACGTTCGACCCCCAAACCAGTAGAAAGCCAGCGTTGTACCAATCGGCGCTTTCGGGCACGTCCGTCTGCTCGCCCCACGTCTGCGGCGACGAAGGTGGCAGATCGCAATACCAGTCGTAGAACGACAGGCAGACAGACCCCAGCAGCGACAGATAGCGGCTGCCCGCCGCGTAGGAGATCATTGACATCGCCGGGATGGGCGAGAAGCCTGCGATCCGGTCCGGCCCGTATTCGCGAACCGTGTAGGCGTTGGCCGCAGCGATCAGTTCGTTGATCTCGTCCCAACCCACGCGGACGAATCCACCGCGGCCGCGCTTCGACACCCAATCACGACGCTTCTCGGGATCCTCCGCGATCGACCGCCAGGCGGCGACCGGGCTCCTCGACGCGCGCGCCTCGCGCCAGTGGCGGATCAGGCGGGCGCGGACGAGGGGGTATTTCACCCGCGTGCCGGAGTAGAGATACCAGGAGTAGCTGGCGCCGCGGGGACAGCCACGCGGCTCGTGGTTCGGCAGGTCGGGCCGCGTGCGCGGATAATCGGTCTGCTGGGTCTCCCACGTCACGATGCCGCCCTTGACGTAGATCTTCCAGGAGCACGACCCGGTGCAGTTCACGCCATGGGTCGAGCGGACGATCTTGTCGGCAGCCCAACGCTTCCTATAGGCGTCCTCCCATGCACGGCTTTCATTGGTCGTGATGCCGTGCCCTTCGGAATATTTCTCGCGCTTGGCGCGGAAAAACGTCAGCCGGTCAACGAAATGGCTCATGCTGGTCTCCTGGTTTTGTCCCGCGCCGTCGCGGAACGATCCGAAGCTTGGGCCGGCGCCGGGACGGGCGCGATGGTGCAGTTCAGATCGCGCAGTAGCCCGTCCTCGATCCCGTATATGAGACCGTGGAGACGTACCGGTGCCCCACGGTCCCAAGCCCGGCGCAGGATCGGCGTGTCCGCCACCCGCGCGACACCATCCAGAACGTTGAGTTCCGCCAACCGTCGCTGTCGGTCGGCTCCCTCGCCCAAGTCCTTTTCGTGATTTCGGGCCAGGCGCCGGATCGGTTCCAGCCAGTGATCGGCGAGGCCGTGCGGCAGGTGCTCTTCGCACGCCGCGCGGACGCCGCCGCAACCGTAATGCCCGCACAAGATGATTTCGCGGATCTCCAGCGTCTCGACCGCGAATTCGAGCGCGCTCAGTAGGTTCATGTCCGACGAATGGACGACGTTCGCGACATTGCGATGCACGAACACCTCGCCCGGATCGAGCCCGGCGACGACATTCGCGGGCACGCGGCTGTCCGAGCAGCCGATCCAGAAGAACTCTGGCGTCTGGCGGGTCGCGAGCCGGGCGAAATAGCCCGGTTGCTCGCGCGTCTTGCGCGCGGACCAGTCGACGTTGCGTCTCATGAGATCGGCCAGCATAGGGCGGCGTCCTCTCCGGTTTCGGGCCGCGGCACACGCGCCGTCACGCATCGGGCGGGGGCCCTCATGCGGGCTGGGCGCGCGTCGTCTCGCGGTTCCCGCCGCGTTCGATGTCGTGCAAAAGCCCTCCCGGCCGGGTGTAGTAGAGCCAGGTGATGGCAACGCAGATCACGTAGAAGACCAGGAACCCCCAGAGGGCCGGGACCGGACTCCCGGTCATGCTCAGCGACGTGCCGTAGGCCTTGGGGATGAAGAACGCGCCGTAGGCGGCGATGGCGCTGGTGAAGGCGACGATCGCCGCGCTTTCGCGGTCGGACTGGCGCCGCCGCTCCTCGGCGTCGAGGCCGGGCATCAGGCGCGGCACCTCGTGGCTCATGATGATTGGGATCATCTGGAAGGTGGAGGCGTTGCCGACGCCGGTCAGGAGAAACAGGGCCATGAAGCAGGCGAAGAAGCCGATGAAATTGCCCCCTGTGCCACCGATGGGCAGGAACGTGATTACCCCGAAGACGGCGGCGATCATGCCGATGAAAGTCCAGAACGTGACCCGCCCGCCGCCGAACCGGTCGCTGATCCATCCCGTCCCGGCGCGGCTGAGCGCGCCGACGAGCGGCCCGAGGAACACGTATTGCAGCGCGTTCACGTCGGGGAACATCAGCCTGGTCAGAAGCGGGAAGCCCGCCGAATAGCCAATGAAGCTGCCGAAGGTGCCGGTGTAGAGGATGCACATCAGCCAGTTGTGCTTGCGGGTGAAGATCACCGCCTGTTCGCGGAAGCTGGCACGGGCGTCGGCGATGTCGTTCATGCCGACCCATGCGGCGATGGTGGCCACCACGATGAACGGCACCCAGACGAAGCCCGCATTCTGCATCCAGAGCTGTCCGCCGTCGCTCATCTGTTGCGGCTGGCCGCTCAGCGCGCCGAAGACGCCCGCCGTGATGACGATCGGCACAAGGAACTGCATCACCGACACGCCGAGATTGCCGAGCCCCGCGTTCAGCGCCAAAGCGTTGCCCTTCTCCGCCTTAGGAAAGAAGAAGGCGATGTTGGCCATGGACGAGGCGAAGTTGCCGCCGCCCAGACCGCACAGCAATGCCAGCACGAGGAAGATGAGATAGGGGGTCTCGGGGTTCTGCACGGCGTAGCCGATCCCTAGCGCCGGAAGCAGCAGCGAGCCGGTCGAAAGCGTCGTCCAGAGCCGCCCGCCGAAGATCGGCACCATGAAGCTGTAGAAGATTCGCAGCGTGGCGCCCGACAATCCCGGAAGGGCCGCCAGCCAGAAGAGCTGCGATGGCGTGAAGTCGAACCCGATCGCCGGCAGCCGCGCGACCACCACCGACCACACCATCCAGATAGCGAAGGCGAGCAGCAGGGCCGGGATCGAGATCCACAAGTTGCGTTGGGCGATGCGATGGCCCTTCTCGCGCCAGAAGACGGGGTCGTCGGGGCGCCAATCCTCGATGGCCCGCGACATCGCGGTCTGGCCGGGGCGGTGGATGGCCTGCATTTCAGGTAATTCCGGCAGGTCCGACAGCGCCTCGCCCTGCGCTTCGCGCTCCATGATGCGGATCGACACGTGCATCCAGACGAAGGCGATGCAGACGAGGAAAAACAGCAACAGGAAGCAGCTCGTGTAGATGCCGGTGAGGTCGAGAAGCGCCCCGAAGGCGATAGGCAGGACGAAGCCGCCCAGTCCGCCGATCATCCCGACCAGGCCACCGACCGCGCCTACATGGTTCGGGTAATAGACCGGAATGTGCTTGAACACCGCCGCCTTGCCGAGGCTCATGAAGAACCCCAGCGCAAAGATCGTGGCGACGAACGGCCAGAATCCCATCTCGGTCGAGAAGGTGATCGGGCCGTCCTTGCCCTGAATGACGTAGTCCGTCGGCGGATAGGAGAGCATGAAGAGGAAGACGAGCGAGAAGCCGAACGTCCAGTACATGACCGAGCGCGCGCCGAACCGGTCCGACAGGTGCCCGCCATAGGCGCGAAAGAGCGACGCGGAGAGCGAGAAACTAGCCGCCGCCATGCCGGCGGTGCGCACGTCTCTGCCGTAGACATCGATCATGTAATGCGGAAGCCACAGCGCCAGCGCCACGAACGCGCCGAAGACGAAGAAATAGTAGAGCGCGAAGCGCCAGACCTGCAAATTCCGCAACGGCCTGAACTGGCTGGCGAAGCTGGGAGCGCCCGCACCCGACTGGCGGCGCTCCACCAGCTGCGGGTCGTCCTTGGCGAAGACGAAGAAGACCATCGCCATCAGCGCAAGGGCCGCCGCCCAGACATGGGCAACTCCCTCCCATCCGTAGGCGACCATGACGAAGGGGGCCAGGAACTTGGTCACCGCCGCGCCGACATTGCCCGCGCCGAAGATGCCGAGCGCCGTGCCCTGATGGCCGGCATCGTACCAGCGCGAGACATAGGCGACGCCGATGATGAACGAGCCGCCGGCCAGACCGATGCCAAGCGCCGCGAGCAGGTAGGCCAGGTAGCTGTTCGCGAAGGTCAGAGTCCAGGTTGCGGCCGCTGTCAGCAGCATCTGCGCGGGAAATACGATCCGGCCGCCGTATCTCTCGGTCCACACGCCGAGGAACAGGCGCGTGACTGAGCCCGTCAGGATCGGTGTCGCGACCAGAAGGCCGAACTGGAACTCGGAAAGCCCCAGCTCTTCCTTGATCGCCACGCCGATGATCGAGAAGATCGTCCAGACCGCAAAACAGGCGGTAAAGGCGACGGTACTCAGCGCCAGGGCCCTCGTCTGTTCGCCGCTTCCGCTGTCCTGCATGGCTCGCCCCCCTGACGTGGCCTTCCGCCGTCTCGATTCGATGACGCATCCCGGAAGGAGCCTAGGATGGGGCCGGGCCGGACTGATTTGATAAACGTCAACGATTCCGAAGTTGCGTCCGGGATAAGCTGATAACCGACGACGGATGCCGCCTGGGCAGAAGGCCGGAGCATCGGAGATGAAAACGCCGCGATACCGAGCGGACCGGGGAGGATCGCGACCGGCGATTTTCAACCAGTGTCTGACCCGTCAGTTCGCCTTGTGTGCCGCGCTCGAGACCCTCGCGGACTCGCTGCCATCGAATGTCGACACGTTGGCCGCGACCCGACTGGTCGATCAACTGCACCCGACATTGGCGTGCTGCCAGCGCTACGAGGAGACCGTCGTCTTCCCCGTCATCGCGCGGTCCGGGCCGCAGATCGAATTGATCCTCGAGCGGTTGCGGCACGAACATGTCGAGGACATCCACCACGCCCGCGACGTGCGCGACGCCGTGAAAGCCTTCGCGGCAGGCCGGAGCCGGGCGACCGCCAACGAGCAAGGCTACATGTTGCGATGCCTCTTCACCCCGCTCAGGCGGCATCTTGCATTCGATCACGACCATGTCCTGCCGCTCTACCTCGCGGCGCGCGGATGCTGACGGGTCAGCCGCCCGCCTCGGACCTGAGCGCGGCGTGATCCCGCACGGTGACGCGACGGTTCTTCTCGATCGCGATGATCTCTGCATTGCGCAGGAGGGTCAGCTGACGGCTCACGGTCTCGATGGTCAGGCCGAGAAAATCTGCGATGTCCGCCCTCGTCCAGGGCAGGTCGATGACATCGGAGCAGCCATCGACTCTCGGATCGATATGCGTACCCAGCAGCAACAGGAAAGAAGCCAGCTTCTGGGACGCCGATTTCTGACCGAGGATCACCATCCATTCGCGGGCGTCGTCGAGCTCGCGCAGGGCTTGCGCGTGCAGGCGATGTTCCAATGGGTGGGATCGACGTGCCATGTCCTCCAGCTCGGCCCGCGGAAAGACGCAGAGTCGAACGGCGCTGGCCGCCACGGCGCCGACGCTGCTGCTGTCCGCGAAAGGGCGGCCTAGGAAATCCGGCGCGAACTGAAGCCCGACGATCTGCTGCCGGCCGTTCGGCAAGAGCTTAGTGAGCTTGACGACGCCGCTCAGGATATTGGCATAGGTATCGACGGGTAGACCGGCCGATACCAGTTCAGTCCCCGGTGGGACTTCACGTCGCCTCGCGTGCCGACCCAGCCGCAGGAGTTCGGCCGGTTCGAGAACGCCGCAGATCCCGCCATGCCGGGCTTCGCATTCCCTGCAAACGACCGGGATGGAGGAACTATGGATATCCTGTCGGATCGCACCCGCCTCCTGTTGCTCGAACGGTGGTTTTGGAAGAGCGCGCCCAATCCCGCATGATCACGTTGGCGATCAGAATCAAGTAGTCCAAAAAGCACATGAAAGCCATGAGGATCCAACCCTTGAATCCTTGGAGGCGAGCGCGCAGGCTGCCAACCGGTCGCCGACCACCAAGCGGGCCGAGGCAAGCTTGTTTCGAACCCGGCAGCCGGTAGCAAGCAGTGCATTGCGGATACAGCGTCTCCGAACGGATCAACGATGCGGGACAAGCTTCGGCGTGTCGAAAATGAATTCAGGACCCGGGGTCGTGCGTACATGTCCCGTCCCGGGCGATCGCCTGGCCCCTCGCCGCTCGGGGCTCTTCGTCGCAAGATCGATCCTGCGCGATGTTCGGGACGGTAACCGCCCTCAGCGGCTACGCGGTCTACCGGGCCTACGAGACGGATCAGGTCATAGTGGACGCCGGCGGCGGCTTCCGCGCCTTCGGCGTCAGCCTCGACGTCGGCCTCGACTCCGCCAGCAGCCGGCCGGGCTTCGACGCCGGCGCCGACGAGACCTGGGCCGCCCTGCTGGTCGCCGCGCGGGTGATCCTGCCCTTCAACGAGTCGTGGTTCGCAACGGCGGCGGAACTGGGCCATGGGCAAAGACGGTCGACGGTCTCGATCCGCCCGCAGATGCAAGCGCGGTCGAGATGTCCGCGGTGCCGGATCTCGACGACATTGCGGGAATCTATCGAGTGGGAGCAGAATGATGTTGAAAAGGATCTCTCGCGCTCGCGACGCTGCTTGCGTTCCCTTGCCTGGAGATGGGCGAGAGCGTGGCCGCGACGGGTGCGCCTGCCCTCGCCCGGGCGGCTCACGCCGTCGTTGGGCGCCCCCTGACGCCGGTCAGCGTCGCCGGTGTCGGCCGCCGAACGGTCCGCCGCTGTGCGGTTGGCGTGTACTACTGCTGACCCCCCGCGCCGGACTGCGCCGAGAGTCTCCTGCTGCAAAGGTGGCGCGCAAGAACAAAGAGTCTGGCGCCGCAGGAGCGGGTCGCGGTCGAGAACACGATCAGCGATGACTTGGAAAAACGGCGTCGAGATGCTCGGCGACGTGATCGGCAGCCTGGTGAAGGGAAGCGCGCCGACAAGGCAGTCCGCGAGGGCGCTCCGCGACGGAACCTACTGCGATCTCAGGCATAAGCGCCAGCGAGACGTGGAAAGGTGTGCTTCGCTGCGGCGTGCGCGGACGGCGGGAAAGCATGTCGCGTCGCGGCGGCTCGCGTCTTCGGCGAACGGAAGCTGAGGGCCGACGCCGTCGGTTCAGCGGCCCGCCTCGACGCACTGCTTGCCGCGCTGCCGTGAGGCCGCTCCGAGCCCGCTTCAGTCGTTCCGGGCACCGCTACCGGCGCACTTGCAGCATCGGCAGCGCCTGCCGGCGGAGAGCTCGGCTCGCGCACGCGTTGGTGAGCAGCAAACTCACTCGATGGCGACCTGGCCCGTGACTGCCTGCAGCGCTTCGGCCTCGACCACCTCGATCGGTCCGGCGGTGCCTGGCAAGACCTCGAACAGCGGATCGAACTCCACCATCGTCGCGGCAAGGCTCGCCAGCACGCTGATGTCGCCTTCGGCGCTTGCACGTCCGTCGGCCAGCAGGTCTCCAAGCTCCGCCTCGCCGACCATCACCAGCTCGAGATCCGAGCGGTTCACCGTCAGCGTCAGGTCCCCGTCCGGTATCTCGAAGCCTTCGACGTTGGTCAGCGTAGCGTTCGACAGGTCGACCGCGAACCTCTCGCCGTTGTCCGGGGTGACGAGGTTCATGCTGAAATCCAGCCCTTCAGCCTTACGGCCGTCCATCTTGATCGCGAGGTAGTCGAGGAACAGCCCCGTCGACATCGCCCGGATCACATCCGGGCCGGCGCTGTCGGCCCGCTCGCCCTGCGGGATGCCTGTTCGCAGCTCGTAGGCGCCGGAGAGGAAGCTGTTGCGGAGCCCCGGGTTCTCCTGCTGGTAGCCGAGTTGCTCGTAGACGTCGGCGAGCAGATCCTTCACTCTTGGTCCGAGGGATCGGCGAGAAAGAGCTTGTTCAGGATCTCCGTAGCCTCCAGGTAGCGTCCGGCCCCGTGGAGCTCGATCCCCTTGTTCATGATCGCGTCCTTGCCGCCCATCATCTCGACGTAGAGCGGTGCCGAATCCTCGGGCGACAGGGGAATCAGCGTCGCCGGGTTGCAGTCCCAGAACCCGAGGAAGCGCTGGATCACGCCGCGCGAGTTGTGCCGCGGCGGCGGCGGTCGGGTGGGCGATGTTCTTTTCCATCACCGTGGTGTCGACCGACACCCGCTCAAGGCTCCTGTCCGCGACCGTTCCCGAGGCGCGGCCGGCCTCATTCGTCAGGGAAACGCCCCACTGGGGCCTTTCCTCTTCTTCCTCATTCTTGGTCAGCAGCCATTCC
The DNA here is from genome assembly GCA_963749675.1 of uncultured Alphaproteobacteria bacterium. Classification (GTDB taxonomy): domain Bacteria; phylum Pseudomonadota; class Alphaproteobacteria; order Rhodobacterales; family Rhodobacteraceae; genus Roseitranquillus. The sequence goes on along the minus strand of CAVVNT010000010.1, from coordinate 730,159 downwards.
ACTCCCTCTTCACCGATCCGCTGGCGCCAGCGGGTGAGCGAGGAGGGATCGATCGGCGGGCGGTGCTGGAAGAAGGTCTCGCCGCAGAGGTGCTGGTAGTACGGGTTCTCGACCCACCTTGCGACCACCGCCTCGTCCGACAGGTCGAAGGCGTGCTGGAGATAGAGGAGCCCCGCCACCAGCGGCGGCGACGTCGCCGGTCGCCCGGTGCCCGACGGGAAGAACCCGGCCCACTCCCGCTCGAAGAACTCCCACTCGATCAGCGTCTCGAGCTTTACCAGCTCGTGGCGCATGTCGATCAGGTCGACCAGGCGCGGCCGCAGCAGATCATCCTGCTCGGGCTGGCGGGGTTTCGGCTTCATCGGCACATCCGAAATCGCAGGGTTCTCGTCCGAATCCTACGAAACCCTGCGATCCAAAACCACGAGAAACCAAAGGTTCTTCTGCGAAATCAGCAGCATATCCCTTGTTCAGGCTGAACTCATTAGGAAGTCTCGTCTCGTGGACATCTTCATTGACTCCGCCCAGCGCAGTTCACCGCGCCGATAGGCGTTTGTCATTCTGGATCGGTGCATCTTCCATGATCTACGTCAAGGCCGCCAGGGCGAAGGTGGCTCGATCCTTCCGCCGCGGATTCTCGCAGGAGTAGCAAAAGCCCGCTGCGTCCGGCTTTGTGTGAGTTCGGCCGCCGAGCGTCGCTGCACACGGCATGAATGGCCGCAGTCCATGCGGCGCCGCGGCCAAGCTCGTTCCAGGCGAACGGCCGGAGAGGGCCGTCCTCGATTCAGGTTCGGCGGGACGGTTGCAGTGCATTTGGCGTGGGTTCTGTGCGCCTGCCATCGGCCATATAGCAGTTCGCTGCTCCGGCCGCTTGCTGAAGCAGCTGGGTCGACGACGCACCTGACGCTGAACCATGGCCTGGCACTTGCCGCCATCGCTTTTTGGGCGCGATGGATGTATTCCAGATCTAATCCCTCAAGGAAGGCGAAGACGATGGCCATGCGCACCCTGTTGCTCCTGACGACCGGCATGGTCCTCGGACAGTCCGCCACGGCCGAGGTAGCCCTGACCCGAGGTCCGACACCGATCCCGGACGGGGAGGCCCTGGCCGAAGGCGACATCACGCTCCGCAACGATCACCTTGCCTTCACGCTGGCGATCGAGTTGCAGGCGCCTTGGGGCGTGCCGCGCGGGGCCATCGTCGATCTCGCGCCGGTCAAGGATGGCGAGCCCGACCTCGATCGGATCGCCTTCGCGGACTTCATCCCGAACAATTGGTCGGGGTGGCCCAACACGCGCACCGACGTCGAGGTAGTGACCGACAGCCCGGAGCGGGCAGTGGTCCGCATCAGCCGCGACTTTGGAGAGGCGGATGTCACCACGACCTATACGCTCGAGGAGGGATCGGACCGAATCCACCTCGTCACCGAGATGACGAACGGCGGCGGCGAGCCGCTCGGCGATCAGATTTCGGGCCTCACCCTTTGGCCCGACAGCGGCTATGAGTTTGCCGTTCCGGGTTTGGCCGGCGTCAATTCCGGCACGGCGGAGGCGGCGCTGTCGGACCGGTTCGTGGCCTATGACGAGGACTGGTTCATCGCGCTCCACGCGCCCTACTTCGACCGGGTCGAGTACGACTCCAAGGACATGTACCTGCTGCACAGCCTCGCCCCGGGCGAGAGCCGCAGCTTCGAGGGCTGGTTGCAGGTCGGTCCGTCGGGAGATCTCGCGCCCGTCGTCGAAGCCGAGATCGAGCGGGGCGGCATGGAGGCCGGGACCCTCTCCGGCCAGATCGGCTCGGCCGAGGGGCCGGTCGAGGAGTTGGTGCTCGTCATCGAGAAGGAGGGGTCCCCATACGCCTGGACGCTGACGCCCGACGGCAGCTACGAGGTGGCGCTCCCCGTGGGCGACTACACCGTCTACGCCACCGCCCAGGGCTACTCAGAGTCCGCGCCGCAGAAGGTTGCCATCGCAGGCGGCGGCACCGAGACGATCGACTTCGACGACCTCGAAGCGCCGGGGACGCTCTCCTTCGCTGTGACCGATGGTGACGGCGCCCCGCTCGACGCCCGCATCGAAATCGCCGAGGGGCAGGCACCGCTTGTCGAATTCCTGGGACGACGGACGTTCTTCACCGAGCTCGACGCGGTTGGCGAGGTGGAGGCGTCGCTGGCACCCGGCGACTACGTGTTCACGGTTGGACACGGGACGGGCTTCCTGACAGCGGGCGAGGAAGCTCCGGTCACCGTCGCCTCGGGCGAGAGCCAACCGGTCGAGGTGGAGCTCGGGCTCGTCGCGCAGCCCCACGAGGACGACTGGTACGCCGCGGACCTGCACCACCACGCCGACCAGCTCGAGGGGACGACGCCGCCGGAATACGTGGCGCGGGCCGAACTCGCCGCGGGGCTGGACCTGCTGTCGGTGACCGACCACGACTCGACGGTGAACCACGAGGCGCTGGCCGAGATCGCCGAACGCCGGGGGATGCCGTTCATTCCCTCAGTCGAGTTCTCACCGTCCTGGGGACATTTTAACGCCTACCCGCTCACGCTCGGCGAGCCGATCGAGATCGACACTTCAGCGGCGACGGCGGCGGAGGTGATGGCCGAGGCGCGGCGTCTCGGCGCCGATGCGATTCAGGCGAACCACCCGTTCATTCCTTACGGCTACCTCGCGAGCCTCGAGGCGGGGGTGGTGCCAGGCGGCTTCGCGCCGGACTTCGACCTGCTCGAGATGAACGGCGAGGACGACGACGCGTCGGTGTTCGAGCGTGCGGGCCAGCTCTGGAGCCAGGGGCACCGCATCTACCTTGCCGGCGGGTCCGATGCGCACGACGCCTGGAACGACGACACCGGCGCGGCGCGCGCCTATGTCCACGTCCCCGGCGTGGTGAGCACCGAAGGATACGTGGCGAACCTCAAGGCTGGCCGCGCCTACGTCACGCGCGGGCCGCTGATCGTGCCCGAGGTGATGTTCGGCTCGGACCTCAGGATCGCGCCGGGGCAGGAGCGGACGCTTGGCTTCGAGCTGACGGCGGCGAACGGACTCGCCCGCGCCACGCTGTTGGGCCCGGACGGCGAGATCGCGAGCGAGAGCTTCAACGGGCAGCCTGTGACCGCGGCGGCTGACTTCGCTGTGACGGGAGATGCGGAGACGGCCGGCGCTGACTGGGTGGCGCTCACGGTCGAGGATGCGGAGGGCAAGATCGCCTATTCGAATCCGATCTGGATCACGCCGCTCGCGCAGGCCGACGTCCTGCCGTCGGAGTGACGGTTACGCAATGAAGTACGACTTCCCGTGGCGGGGCAAGGCGCCAGGCTGAGTGTACCACTCCTCTACGCGCGGCGACTGTTAACGACCGCACTTCATGCGGCACTGCGGCAGCCGTCGAGGCGGGTGAACGGCGGCTCCGGGCCGACCTCGACGAATGAGGCGTGAGCAAGCAGCCGCCGAGGGAGCCAGTCCATCTCCACGACCTTCGCAGAGAATGTGCTGTCACCTGCCGGAGCGAGCCTGCTCCTCGATGAGGAGCAATGCCTCGCGCATCGCGCCGGTGAACTCTTCGCTGTCGTAGATGTCGTTGTGTCCGACGCCTGCAATGACACGGTCAAGGACGAGCCGGTCGGAAGCACCGCGAAGCGCTGCCGTTCGGCGTGGCGGGACGATCTCATCTTCCGCAGCTGCGATGATCGCAACCTTCGCCGATGATCGCGCAAGGGCTCCCGCCGCGTCCATGCGATGCCGCAGCAGGAGGCGGACCGGGAGCCACGGGTATAGGTCCCTCGCGAGAGCAACGAGGGAGTCGAAGGGCGTGACAAGGATCAGGCCGCCGACAGGGCGACGGCTGGCGAGATGCGCCGCGGGCCCCGCTCCGAGGCTCAGCCCAACCGCCACAACCTGCTCGACATCGCGCGCGGCGACGACTTCGTCGTAGATGTGCACGGCGTCGCCGAGGATTGCCTCGGCGCTCGGGCGGCCGGCGCTTGGCCCATAGCCACGGTAGTGGAAGGTGACGACATCCCGTTCCGGATAGACCGAGTGCAGGTAAGTCGCCAGAAGATCAGCGTCCCACGCGTTGCCGCCGAAGCCGAGGAGGAGAGCCGCATCGGGCGGCGGCTCGCGTTCGGCCGGCAGGAACGCTCCGACCAGACGTCCGACGCCGCAGATTTCGACCGAGAGACGTTCGGCGGTCGTCGGCAGTGGCACCGTTCCACCCCGCATCGCCCACCGCGGAAACAGCAGTCGATCCTGCACCAGCGCGATCAGCAGGATGCAGACGAGGTAGAGGACCCCCAGGCCGAGTGCGATCTTCAGCAGCGTCATGACCTTCATCCTCGAAGGCCCGAGAGCCACGGGCGGTGCAGCACCTGTCGCCGCTGGTGCGGGGCATCAATGCAGCCGCCGCTGTTCAAGCAGTTGATCCGTGTCAAGGCGAAGGTAGCGCCGCCAGAGAGCTGTCTTGAAGAACTGCGTGTCAATGCTCATCCGGCCGAGATGGTCGGTCTGAAGCAGACCGGCCCACCAGAGCGGGCGAAGGACCGTGATGTAGAAGGCCCAGCCGATGTCGTCGTACCGATTTGCCCCGTCATGGGAAGAGCCGTAAAGCGCCGTCCGAAGCGCACCGATGCTCGCCCCGTGGTCGGCTTCGACGTTGATGACGTTGAGGAAGACGTCCCAGTTGCCGAGAAGCTCTCCTTCGGAGCGGAGATGCGCTCCATGGTCGAGACGGAAGAGGTAGCTGGGCACCAGCTCCGAGAGCAGCCGCCCGGGATGGGCGACGAGAATCCCTGCCGGCCTTGGTCAGGAGGAACATCCCTTTCCGGCGCCGGCCCAGCCTGAGCCCTGAAAGCAGGGCGTGTATGTCACCGACGGGCGGAAAGTCGATCTCGTCCAGGACCTTGTTGAGCTGGAAGAGCTCCTCCTCCGAGTATCCGGGCCAGTCGAAGTTCGCCGCGGCCCAGTGGACGAACTTGCGGTTGAACGCACCGGCCTTGGTCAGCCCGATGCCGCCGTTCGCGTCGATGTACGCGGCCGTCCTGAGCACGCCACGGATCAGCGGAGAGCTCTCGAGCAGCGGCTCGTGGTCCGCAACGTGCTCGACCGAAATCATGCTTTAACGACCTCCGTGGCTGCTCACTGGGCAAGCGCGCGCCGTGCCGCCTCCGTTCCGGGTCCGGTACGATGGCCAGTTTGCCGACGAACTCCGAACCTCGATCTGCGAAACAGGCCTCGGCACGATGCAGGTCCAGGAGCCTGAACGTCCCATGCAGTACAGGTCGCAGCGCCCTGTCCCTGATCCATGCGATGAGGCGGTCGGCCTCGTCGCGTGCCGTGGGAGACGCCGAAGATCGACAACTGGTAGAAACAAATCCTGGTCCAGAGCAGCTCGGCCACGTTACCGGCGCTCGCCCCGGCGATTGACAGCCGGGGATAGGTCGTGCGCTCCGCAATTCCGCTCCGTCATCACGTCGATGAGCCGGTTCGTCAGCGGCCCGCCGACGAGGTCCATCACCGCGTCAATCATATGCTCGCCCCGTCGCCTGACGCACCGCGGCGCGCCAGTCCCTGACGGCGCTGCGGTCGATGACGGTCTTGGCGCCGAGCGACCTCAGAGCGTCCGCCTTTCCCGGGCTGCCGACGGCATGGAGGACGGCGCTGAGCAGGCGTCAGAGCTGGATCAGCGCCGTACCAACGCCGCCGCTGAGGAGCACGCCCGCTCGGGTAAGGACCCTCGCGGATCTTGCGGTCGGTGTTGTTCTTCCCCGTCGCTATGACCTTCACGAGGAGCTCGCCTTGGTGGCCAAGGGACGGGCACGTCGGTGCGGTAGACGAGCTTGTCGATGCCGCCATGTCCCACCAGCTGCATCGCCGCAATTCGCTCCGGGATCATCTGCGCTCCTCTTCCACTCTCGACGGCCGCTGCGTGTAGAGCCCAGGCGCTGAAGGGCTGGTTGGCTGCGATGGCGAGGCTGCGGGTCTCGTAGCGCCGGGCGATGAGCTCGAAGAGCACGGAGGTCTCGGCATGGTCCTTCTGGGCGTAATCGATCTCGTCGAGAATGATCAGGTCGAAGCGGTCCAGCTTGCTGACGGCAGCTCGTGCGGTCACGGACAGTAACCTCTTTGCTCCCTGCCGGCACGATGAGGCCCCGCAGGGAACGGGTGAACGGCTGCTCCTCCACGTGCGGATGCAACAGCTCCCGGATACCGAGCACCGTGCCGTCCATGAGCTTGATCCGCCAGGCGTCGGCGTAGTCGTCCCAGCCGGTGCCGGCGTGCCGCAGCGTTACGTCGAAGCGCCAGCCATCGGCCGCTCGCGAGGCCTCGGCCCTGACGACCACCGCGGGATCGGCGCAGGCCGGCGCGGCAAGGAGGCACGCCGCCATCCATCTCATTCCGTTTCCTCCTTCTCGGTCAGGATGCGGTGCGGATCGGACGCGAACTCCCGCTGCCATAGGGTCCAGACCGTGGCGAGGGTCGCCACAATGAGCGGGAGAGGGCCAATCATCCAGGTCACCGCGGCGAGCGCGAAATAGATTGCCCTGAGGCCCCGGTTGAAGTTGAACGCGGCGCGAATGTTCAGTTCCGCGGCCTGCCGCGCCGTCCGGAACGCCGTTGGATCATCCGGCGGCGGCACCGCCGCCATCACGACGGAGCAGTATCCGAACACCCTGTTCGCCCACACGAAGCGCAGGAACCCCGCGACCAGGAGCAGCGTCACGAGGTAGAGCTTGATCTGGTAGAGCTCCACCGGTCGCGGGTCCGCCAGCAGGCCCCCCGCGACCGACCGCAGCGCCTCGGTGTTGCCGGCGACCGCAAGCACTCCGCCGATCGCCAGGATGGTCGTCGAGGCGAAGAACGAGGTCGCCGTTCGCAGGTTGCCGATGATCTGGCTGTCGAAGATCCGCTGCTCGCGCTTTGCCAGTTCACGCATCCACTGGCGGCGCACGTCGGCCATCATGACGGTGACGCTGCGCCGGTCGCGGCCGGGATGCTCGATGATCCAGCCGGTGCCGTAAAAGCAGAGCGCGAGCAGAGCGATCGCGGCAAGGTCGAGCGGTCTGAAGAGCTGGATCAGTTCGGCCATCGGCATCACGCGGAGTCTACAGGCGGCCTGCCTTGATGGGAATCGTCCATGGCGCTACTTCGACAAGGAAAGGGAGGCTGAACCATGCAGATGCCGGAGCCGAATGCGGGTGTCTTGCGCCGCAAGGCGCGGGTGGTGGAGCGGTTGACGAAGCTCCTGCCTGAACGCGCCGTCATTCATGAGGAGCACGAGGTCCGCGCGTACGAATGCGATGCGTTCACCGCCTACAAGTGCCCCCCTCTTGCCGTGACATTGCCCGCCTCGACGGACGAAGTCGCCGCGGTGCTGCGGGTCTGTCACGAGGAGGGCGTGCCGGTCGTCCCGCGCGGCTCGGGCACATCGCTCGCCGGGGGCGCATTGCCGACGGCCGACAGCGTGATCCTCGGCGTCTCCAAGATGAACCGGGTGCTCGAGACGAGCTACGAAGACCGCTTCATCCGGGTCGAGACCGGGCGCACCAACCTCTCCGTCACCGGGGCGGTGGAGGAGGACGGGTTCTTCTATGCGCCCGACCCGTCGTCGCAGCTTGCCTGCGCGATCGCGGGCAACATCGCGATGAACTCCGGCGGTGCGCATTGCCTGAAGTACGGGGTGACGACGAACAACCTGCTCGGCGTGACGATGGTGCTGATGGACGGCACCGTGGTCGAGCTCGGCGGCGCACATCTCGACGCGGGCGGGCTGGACCTGCTCGGCGTCGTCTGCGGGTCCGAGGGGCAGCTTGGAGTCGTCACCGAGGCTGTGCTGCGCATCCTGCCCAAGCCCGAGGGCGCGCGGCCGGTGCTGATCGGCTTCTCCTCGAACGAGGTCGCGGGTGCCTGCGTCAGCGACATCATCAAGGCGGGCGTCCTGCCGGTGGCCATTGAGTTCATGGACCGCCCCTGCATCCGCGCCTGCGAGGCCTTTGCCCATGCCGGCTACCCCGATTGCGAGGCGCTGCTGATCGTGGAGGTCGAGGGCAGCCCGGGGGAGATCGACGAGCAGCTGGGCCTCATCAAGCAGATCGCAAGGAACCACGATCCGGTCGAACTGCGCGAGGCGGCGGATGCCGACGAGGCGGCGCGCATCTGGCTGGGGCGCAAGTCGGCGTTCGGTGCGATGGGGCAGATCAACGACTACATCTGTCTGGATGGCACGATCCCGGTGAGCGAGCTGCCACGGGTCCTCGGCGGCATTCGAGAACTGTCGGACCAGTACGCGCTCGAGGTTGCGAACGTCTTCCATGCGGGCGACGGCAACATGCACCCGCTGATCCTGTTCAACGCCAACGAGGAGGGGCAACTGGAGAAGGCCGAGGCGATGGGCGCCGACATCCTGACCCTCTGTGTGGAGGTTGGCGGCTGCCTGACGGGGGAGCACGGGGTCGGGGTCGAGAAGCGGGACCTGATGCACGTGCAGTACGGGCCCGACGATCTGGAGGCGCAGATGCGGGTCAAGGACGTCTTCGACCCCGCTTGGCTGCTGAACCCGGCGAAGGTATTTCCCCTGGGCGCGTCCGAGGTCCGCCGGGAGGGGATTCCGACGGCGGCCTAGGGGCCTTGCGATCCCGGCGGCGGCCGGTGTCCACGATGGACACTTCGCGCAACACACTGAATTATATGTGATTAATGTGTCGCATTCATCGCATGGAAAGGATTTCTTGCGGCGCCTTTCGCCCCGACCGAGGCGCGCGGTCCTCGCGCGAGTCCTTGTTGCCAACCTGTCGCTGCACTGCAATCTTACAAAGGCTGAACGGGAACTGGAGGAAAAGTGTTGCCCACGTGGAAGATGACCCTGATCGTCGCGATCTGCCTCACAGCCGCGTGTGCACCCGACGCTCGCTTCAACAGCCGCGAGGGCTTCGGCTACAATCAGGGTACGCAGGTTTCTCCCTCGGCGAGTTCAGTGGCTGCCCACCAGGACCGCGCGTCTGCCAAGAGAAGCCGCTGAGCGCGACGGGGATCGCGGTTTCTTGAGCCGCCGGCGAGGGGTCCGGCAGTGCCGACGTCTCTCAGGGTAGATCGACACTCGGGTATCTGTTCGGTCTGCGACCGCGGCGTTTGAGTCGCCAACCGGCCCACGATGGGCATGCGCGATCCGACCGGCGGCGCTGCCGGACGCGGTATCAATATTCACCGGTTCCTCGGGTCGCGCCTTGCGTCTTGAGAGTGGATCCCGACACTCTCACGAACGGAGGCGCGGATAAATGTCGCAGCATCAACCGGAGAGCGAGGAGGCGCTGGCGCGCCTCGTGCAAGACGCCGCGCGGAGCGGCACGCGCTTGCGCGTCCGTGGTGGCGGGACGCGGCCGGTGGGGAACCCGGTCGAGGGCGAGGTGCTGTCGACGGCGAGGCTGTCGGGCGTCGAGCTCTACGAGCCGGGGGCGCTGACGCTCGTGGTCAGGGCCGGTACGCCGCTTGCCGAGGTCGAGGCGATTCTGGCGGCCGAGCGACAGCGGTTGCCGTTCGAGCCGATGGACCATCGGCCGCTCCTCGGCACCCATGGGGAGCCGACGATCGGCGGGGTCGCCGCAGCCAACGTGAGCGGGCCGCGGCGGGTGCAGGTCGGCGCGGCGCGCGACTTCATGCTGGGCGTGCGGTTCGTGGATGGCACTGGTACCGTCATGCGCAATGGCGGACGCGTGATGAAGAACGTCACCGGCTACGACCTCGTGAAGCTGATGGCGGGCTCGTGGGGCACGCTTGGCGTGCTGACGGAGGTTGCGCTGAAGGTGCTGCCGGCGCCGGATGCTTCCGCGACGCTTGCTGTAGCGGGTCTTGACGTGGGCAGGGCGGTGCAGGCAATGGCGGCGGCACTGGCGTCTCCGTTCGAGGTCACCGGCGCGGCGTACGATCCCGAGCGAGGCACCCTGATCCGGATCGAGGGATTCGAGAGTTCCGTCGCATACCGTGCAGAGGCGCTGGGGACCCTCCTCGCTGGGTTTGGCGAAGTCGATATCGAGCGCGATCCGCGGTCCATTGCCCACACGTGGCGGGAGGTGCGCGACGTCCTGCCGCTCGTGGACAGCACGGGTGACGTGTGGCGTCTCGCCGTCCGGGCTTCGGCCGCGCCGCAGGTCGCGGAGAAGCTCGACCCGTCGCGGCTGCTGCTGGATTGGGGCGGCGGGCTGATCTGGGCGACGGTTGCGCCGGGGACGGATGTCCGCGCCGCGCTGAGCGGGATCCCCGGCCACGCGACGATCATGCGGGCGGAGGACGGGACCCGCCGCCGCTTCGGAGCGTTTCACCCCGAAGCCGCGCCGGTCGCGCGCCTGACCTCCGGCCTCCGCCAGCGCTTCGACCCGCACGGGATCCTCAATCCCGGGCTGATGGACACGACAACAGAGACCGCCTGATGCAGACGAACTTTACGCCCGAGCAGCTGCGCGACCCGGCCACGGCTCGATCGAACGAGGTCCTTCGTGCCTGCGTTCATTGCGGCTTCTGCACCGCGACGTGCCCGACCTATGTCACGCTTGGCGACGAGCTCGACAGCCCGCGCGGCCGCATCTACCTCATCAAGGACATGCTGGAGAACGACCGTCCGGCCGACGCCAAGACGGTCACGCACATCGACCGGTGCCTGTCATGCCTCGCCTGCATGACGACCTGTCCGTCTGGGGTGCACTACATGCACCTCGTCGACCACGCGCGGGTGCATATCGAAAGGACCTACCGGCGGCCGCCGATGGATCGCGCGCTGCGCTGGACGCTGGCACAGGTGCTGCCCTATCCCGGCCGCTTTCGCCTTGCCCTGCTGGCGGCGAAGGCGGGCCGACCGTTCCGGCGGCTGCTGCCGGACGCGCGGCTGCGCGCGATGCTCGACATGGCGCCGGCGCGGCTGCCGGCCGTCAGCCGCAACGACGACCCGCAGGTGTTCCGCGCCGAAGGCGACCGGAAGAAGCGCGTGGCCCTGATGACGGGCTGCGCCCAGCGCGCGCTGAACACCGACATCAACGACGCCACGATCCGCCTGCTGACGCGGCTCGGCTGCGACGTCGTGGTTGCTCGGGGCACCGGCTGCTGCGGCGCTTTGGTCCACCATATGGGCCAGGAGGAAGAGGCGCACCGCTTCGCCGCCGCGAACATCCGGGCGTGGATGGCGGAGGTGCACGGCGAGGGACTGGACGCCATCGTCATCAACACGTCAGGCTGCGGCACCACGGTCAAGGACTACGGGCACATGCTGCGGACGGGCCCGATGGCCGAGGAGGCAGCACGGATCAGCGATCTTGCGGTGGATGTCTCGGAGCTTCTGGCGGAGCTGATGCCCGAGGCGGCGCGTACCAGTGCGAACCCCGCGCGACGTGCCGTGGCGGGAACCGATGCCGAAGCCGACAGCCGCGGCCACGAGGAGCGGTGGGACGGCGCCGGGATGCGCGTTGCCTACCACGCCGCCTGTTCCCTGCAGCACGGCCAGCAGATCCGGACGCACCCCAAAGCGCTTCTGAGGCATGCCGGGTTCGAGGTCGTCGAGCCTGCCGACAGCCACCTCTGCTGCGGATCGGCTGGCACCTACAATCTCATGCAGCCGGAGATCTCGTCGGAACTGAAGCGGCGCAAGGTCTCGACCTTGGCGGCGACGGCGCCCGAGGTGATTGCCGCCGGAAACATCGGGTGCATGATGCAGATCGGGTCGGGAACCTCGACGCCGGTCGTGCATACCGTTGAGCTTCTCGATTGGGCGACGGGCGGGCCCAGGCCGGCAGCTCTGGACCGGCGCTGAGTGTTCCGCGCCGCCCTTCTGGCATTGGCTGTGGTGTGGCCGGTAGCGGGCCCCGCTTCGTCAGAGGCCCCGGCAATGGCGGCAGTCGGACTCCTGCACATCGATCGGGGCGCATGCAGCGGCGCTCTGATCGCCGATGATCTCGTGCTGACGGCGGGACACTGTCTTCTCGATCCAAAGCGGGAAAAAGTTCTGGAGCCGCACCGCCTGTCGTTTCGCACAGGTGCATATCCGGGGCACGAGGCGCAGACCTTCGCGGTGCGCGATCTGGTCGTGCATCCGCTGTTCCTCGGCGGGACAGTGGAGGGAGACCTCCAGAATCTGACACACGACGCGGGTCTCGTCCGTCTTGACCGGGGCGTACCGGCGGACGTGGCGCGTCCGATCGCCATCGTAAAACCTGCACCCGGGATGCCGACATTTCTCGCGTCGTATCGAGGAGGAACGGGCGCGCGCGCGCGGGAGCGGCGATGCCCCATGCTGGTCGGCTGGGCTGGGATTGCCGCCCTCAGCTGCGACGTCCGCCCTGGTGAGAGCGGCTCGCCCCTGCTTTCGTCCAGCCATGGTGAGTTGGGCCTCGTCGGGATCCTGTCATCCAGCACGAAGGTGAGGCGTACCGAGGCGGCGCTCGCACTCGAGGCGGCGGGCGTGATTGCGGGTCTCAGGGCGATGATGGGCGGTCCCTGACATCTTGAAATCGAGGTTTGTGGCTTCCATCTAAATCGTCGCCGGTGGCCCGATTGGGCATCGGCGGAACGCCCGGCCCCGGAGGGGCGGGCATACATCGTTATCGCTCTAAGAGGATGGCAAAGAATGCGTACGTTTGATCTTGCACCGCTCTACCGTGCCACTGTCGGCTTTGATCAGCTCGCCGACCTGATGGACCGGGTGATGGCCGACAACAACGTCAGCCAGAACACCTACCCCCCCTACAACATCGAGAAGACGGCAGACGACGCCTGGCGGATCTCGATTGCCGTCGCCGGTTTTACCGACGACGAACTCAACGTCGAAGTTCGCGAGAACGCGCTGATCGTCTCCGCCAAGAAGGCCGACGACGACAGCGAGCGGAAGTACCTGCACCGCGGTATCGCCACGCGCGCCTTCGAGCGGCGCTTCGCGCTGGCCGAGCATGTGCGCGTGACCGGCGCCAGCCACGTCAACGGCATGCTCAACATCGACCTGGCCCGCGAAGTGCCGGAGGCCTTGAAGCCGCGCACGATCGAGATCGCAAAGGGCGATACGGTCGAGCACAAGGCCGTCGAGAAGCAAGCCGCCTAAGGGCGGGACCGCTGGCCGGATTCGGTTCGGCCCATCCAGAGTTGAGGCGCGCGGAGGTTCCGCGCGCCTTCGTCGTTTTTCGGGCAGAGGTAATGGCTGACGGCGCGGAGCGGCCGATCATGCTGACACAGCCGGTCTGGCTGAAACAGGTGTTGGGTCGGCCGCAATGCCGCGCCGGTTCCTCGAATCCGGCCGACGAGAAAAGCTTCCCCAGACAAGGTCTCGTCCGAATGGTCGTCGACGCCGGTCTTGGCGGTGGAATCCATGCGGTGCCGCCATAATGAATGGCAAGGCCCACCGACCCAGTCCCGCACGTAGCCGTCGAGGCACAGCAGGCATCAGGCACTTCATCGGAAGACGCGTCATCAGGTGCCCCCCGAGGCATCGTTGGCGGTACCCTCGGCGGCAGCGGTTGCGTTGGGACCCTTCGTGCTCGAGGAACCGGCGCCAGAGTTGATCAGGCCGCCCAGGACGGTGGCCGCCTTCGCGCCCGGAACTCGTGTCATGGCGAGTTGCATGGCAGCCTTCCCGGCTTCGCTGTTGGCCAAGCCGACGATGGCTTCGGAATAAGCCTGCTGCGCACCAAGGGCGGCGTCGGAGGCGCTCGACGCGCCGCTGGCGGCGGACTCGCCAGCGCCGGCCGCAGCGGAGGTCGCCGCCGCCAGTCCCGACATGTCGCGGAACATTGAGCCCGATTGCATCGCCGATAGCAGTGCGCCCATGGACGACCCCGGCAAAGCCTGGAGCCCCGGCAGATGGGCGAGGGAGGGATCGAGGCTGCCGCCGGCAAGTTCGATGTCGCGCGCGCGGCTTTCGCTCGCGACAGGCTGGAAATCCGGCGGCAGGATCGGGATCGGAGAGGCGGCCCAGTCCCAGAAGCGCGTAATGTCCAACTTTTCCGCCGCGTTCGACTGTCCTAGAACGGCCTCGGCGAAGACGCCGGAGGAGGGCAGGACGACCCGCGCCGTCACCTCTTCGTTGACGTCCTGCTCGAACTTCCGCGAGAAGGCGCGCTCCGCCCGCGCGTCGTTGAATTGGCAGCGGAACGCAACCCGGTTGCCGAAGACGCCAAGCGGAGTCGGATCGATCAGAGCGGCGAGGGAGGCGCCCTCGTAGGAATAGGGCGCGACAAGCCGGAAGATGCGGTGGGCGTCGAGGCGCATCCACATCAGCTGGTTCATCACCAGCCTGTCGCGCTGCAGGAATTCTGTCAGCTGCTTGATCGTGACGTTGACCATCGTGCGCAGGCCCTCGAGCGCTGCGACGACGCTCGCATGCGCGGCCTCTGCGGCATCGTATTGACCCCTCAGCTGGAAGTAGCGATCCACCCACGATTGCTCGATGATGCCGGCATTCGCCGCAGCCTGAAACTCTGCTGTGGGGAGCCGGTGTTTCGAGCGGTGCTCCATCAATTCCGCGCGGACTTCGTCCCGCGCGTGGCCCAGCGCTGTGGCACGCTCTTCCGCCGTCGCGAGATCCTTGCGCAGCCCCTGCTCGTCATTGAGCTTCAGAAGCAGCTCGCGCAGGTCGTCAAGACCGAGGTCGGTGGCGATCGCGATCAGCGTTTCCCGGTGCAGTTCGATTTTCTCCGGGGTGAAGTCCATCACCTTCATCGGTACGTAGAGCACGCGTTGGGCCTTGGCGACGCGGGTCTTGAGCTCGTAGACCTGCAGCACCTCGTAGTACTGCACTGTCAGGGCGTGCATCCGGTTGTAGTTCGCGACCACGCGGGTCGAGACGTTCTGGGTCTCGCTCTCGCTCGTCTCCTTGATCTGCGTCGAGCGGCGTGAGCGTGTAGCCTGCGACAAGGCGCCTGTCCGCTGACTGATCTCGCGGCTCGACTCGGCGGCAGAGACTCCGCGACCCGTTGCTCATCGAGGAGGCATGGCCTAGACGCTGCGACAGCGCGGTCGAGGACGAAGCCCCGCCGATCAGGAACCCGATGTTGCCGCCGCCCTGCATTTGAGTCGCGGTCGCGCTGGTCGTCGACTGGCCTGTCTGCCGTTCCTTCGCGACGGATTCCTGCACCTCGCGCGAGCCGAGATCCTGAACGGTCTGCGCCGAGACGCTCTCGGCCTGTGTGGTGCTGTCGCTCTGCACGGCCGAGACGCGCCGCTGCCAGTCGATCACGGCGATCTTGGTGACTTCGCCCGGCGCGAGGCAGAGGGAAGGGAGCAGTTCGCCGAGGGCCAGACCCTTCTGGAACCAACCCTGCTCATGGGTGAGAAGGACACCCTCGGCCACCCGGTCGACGCCGGCCCCGGTATCGGGCAGCTTCGCGAAGGCGTCGATCGGCCCTTCAAGGGGGGTCATGTTCTCCTCCCCGGGATCGATGTCGGTGATGAAGAGCGACGAATAGTACGCGGTGTTGGCAACCGCGTACTCGCCCATCTTCGGCACCAGATAGGTCGTCGGTTCGGCCGTCGTGACGTCCGTCGCGGCGTCGATGTCCAGCATTGGTGCGTTCCCTTGCCTGTTGAACGCCGCCCACAGTGAGGCACAACCCCCCGGTGAGGCAATGCAGAAACTTCCGCTACGTCAAGTTGCGCAGGCCGGGCTTGCGGCTGTAGTGCGGTCAGGCAGCCGGCGACCGCTGGCGCGGGCACATCGTCGTGCGTCAGACCGAGAGACAGACATACTTGAGCTCGGTGAACTCGTCGATGCCGTGGCGGGAGCCCTCGCGGCCCAGCCCGGACTGCTTGACTCCGCCGAACGGTGCGACCTCAGTCGAGATGAGGCCGGTGTTGACGCCGACGATGCCGTACTCCAGCGCGTCACGCGCGTCACGCGGGAAAGGTCGCGCGCGTAGAAATAGCTGGCGAGCCCGAAGATGGTGTCGTTGGCGAGCGCGATCGCCTCCTCCTCCGTCTCGAAGCTGTATAGCGGTGCGAGGCCGAACGTCTCCTCGGTGGAGAACTTCATCTCTTTCGTGGCGCCGGTCACGACGGTGGGCTGGAAGAAGAGGCCGCCGAGCTCGTGCTTGCCGCCGCCAGTCAGAACCTTGCCTCCCTTGTCGGTCGCGTCCTCGATGTGGGACGTGACCTTAGCCACGGCATCTTCGTCGATCAGGGGGCCGAGGTCGGTTCTGTCGCAGATTTGGTGCAGCGTAGGGCCGTCGGAAGCTACATTTTGGCGATCTTCATGGGAGGTGGCCGATGATGAGCAGAACGGAGCGGGAGCGATTTCTACCCGACGGTTTGAAGACGGAACGGATCGAGGTCTCCGGGAGCATGGTGGTCGTGCATGCTCGCGCATCGAGCGCCAGATCGGCGTGCTTGCGCTGCGGTCAGACCTCCGGTCGCCAGCACAGCAGATATCAGAGGCGGCTGGCCGACCTTCCCGCTCATGGTCGCGACGTCAGGATCGTTCTGGCGGTCCGGCGGCTCCGTTGCCGCACACCGCATTGCCGTACACGAGTGTTCGCGGAGCGGTTTCCGCCGTCGGTTACGCGCCCGCATGGCCGGCGGACCTCGCGGTTGCAGGGGCTGGTGCGCCACCTCGGCCTGGCGTTGGGCGGACGCCCGGCGCAAGCCCTCGCGGGCCGCCTATTGCTGCCGGTGAGCAAAGACACGTTCCTGCGCGGCGCCCGTGCCTTGTCCAACGATTTCGCCGCCGAAGCGCCGCGTGTGATCGGCATCGACGACTGGGCGTGGCGACGGGGCCAGCGCTACGGCACGTTGATCTGCGACCTCGAGCGGCGCCGTGTCATCGACCTCCGGCCGGATCGCGAGCCCGCGACCGTCGAAGCCTGGCTGAGCCAGGCATCCTCAGATCGAAATCGTCGCCCGCGATCGGAACGGCGGGTACTGCGGCGCCGTAGCGCGGGCCTTGCCAAACGCGGTGCAGGTCGCCGACAGGTGGCATCTGCTGGAGAACTCCGGAGCGGCCTTCCTTGCCGCCGTTCGGCACGCGCTGCCCGATCCGCAAGGCGGTCGGGGCGCAGAAGCTCGATCCGGAGATTCTGACTGCCGCCGAGCGCCTGCAATACGAGGGTTTCCTGCGCTGGCAGCACACCAACAGGATGGTCCGCCAGATGGCCGGAGATGGTGTCTCCCTCAAGCGGATCGTTCGCCTGACGGGGCTGAGCCGCAAGCTCGTGCGCCAGATCGTCCGCGGCGAGCGCGAGGACGTGTCCCGCGTCCGCCAGAGCAGTCTCGAGCCTTGGCTGCCGCGCCTTGAGCGGGAATGGTCCGCCGGGTGCGGGAACGGCGCCGAGCTCTGGCGCCGTCTGCGCGCGGCCGGGTTCGAAGGCAGCTTGCGGGTCGTGACCGAGTGGGCAACGCGGCGCCGCCGGGCCGAGGCGGCGTATCCGGCGACAGGAGGCAAGTGTCCACCGGCGCGAAGGATCGCCAGGATGATGACGACCGCGCGGCATCACCTGTCCAGGGCCGATGCCATCACGGTTGCCAGGATCGAGGCCTCGGTGCCCACTCTCGTCACGTCACGCGACCTGACAGAGCGCTTTGCCGAGATGGTTCGCCACGGGCGTGCCGAGCAGCTGCCGGATTGGTTGACGGAGGCGGATACCAGCGTGCTGTCGTCCTTCGCCAGAGGACTTCGCGCCGACGTTGAGGCCGTCGCTGCTGCGCTCCGTGAGAGCTGGTCCAACGGGCAGACGGAAGGCCAGATCAACCGCCTGAAGACCCTCAAGCGGCAGACGTACGGTCGCGCCAACCTCGACCTCCTTCGCGCCCGGCTCGTCGTCGCCGCGTAGGAGGCTGCACCAAAATTGAGTCACACCCCGAGGTCGGTGCCGTCCTCGAGGCCATCGCCGACCTTCATCTGCGACAGGCGCTCGGCGAGCTTGTTGGCGAAGTCGTCATATACGCTGGCCTAGACGTAGATGCGATTGGCACAGACGCAGGTCTGCCCGTTGTTGCGGAACTTGCAGACGATGGCGCCCTCGACCGCGGCGTCGAGATCGGCGTCGTCGAAGACGATGAAGGGCGCGTTGCCGCCGAGCTCCATGGAGCATTTCATCACGCGGTCAGCAGCCTGGCGCAGGAGGATGCGCCCGGTCTCGGTCGAACCGGTGAAGGTGAGCTTGCGCACGGCGTCGTTCTCGCAGAACTCCTTGCCGACGCCCGAGCTGTCGGTGGACGGAAGAACCGAGAAGATGCCCTTCGGCAGCCCCGCACGATCCGCCAGAACGCCGAGGGCGAGCGCCGAGAGCGGGGTCAGCGAGGGCGGGCGGACGACGATGGCACAGCCCGCGGCGAGCGCTGGGCCGACCTTGCGGGTGATCATCGCGTTCGGGAAGTTCCACGGCGTTATCGCGGCGGCAACGCCGATGGGCTGGCGCAGGACATGGATGCGCTTGTCAGGCTGGTGGCCGGGGACGATGTCGCCGTAGACGCGCTTGGCTTCTTCCGCGAACCACTCGATGAAGCTTGCGCCGTAGAGGATCTCGCCCTTCGCCTCGGCGCGCGGCGACGTCGGCGCGGGAGAGGTCGGCAACCTGTGCGATCTCGTCCCCGCGGGCGGGGTTCCTGACCGCGAAGGTCTTGCCGTCATCCGCCCCGGTCCACTCACCGCCGAGATATGCATCGGTGGCCAGCAGTCCCGGGTCGGACAGAAGCGCAGAGAGATCGGTCGTCTGGTCCAGCATTTGGTCCTCCGGAAGCTGACTGCCAATGAAGTCTAGGCTTGGGCAACGAAGGATGCGAGCGGCTGTTCCACCGGGCTTGCGTCGTCGGCAGCTGCTCCGGCGACGGTCATGCGTCACGTCTCGAGCGCCTCGGGTTGCCTATGGGCGCATTTCTCGTGAACGGCAGGGAGCTGGCGTCGGGGACAAGTCTCGGCAGGCGACCTTCGAGTACATGCTGGCATGGATGCCCCGGAGGTCCTGGCTGTCTCCGGGCTTGATCATGTCCTCCAGTCCCGGGGCGTCGACGGCGCGGAAGATCGCGCGTCCATCGACGAATTCGGACAGGTAGGCGATGTCCATTCCGAAGTGCCTGCGAACCGTCGCACGGAACCTCTGGATCACTTCCTCGGGCGTTCTGCTTCCATCGCCTGTCACGACGCTGCGAAACTCGCTCACCGCTTTTCTCCTCTCTCCGCAGCGAGAAACACACCGGAAAATCGCGAAGGCCACGTTAAGTCTTTGCTTTGAAATAAAACAATAGCGTGCGCAGGTGGCAGGTGTCAGCCGGACTCCGCCGCCCTATCGATCCACGCGCGCAGGTCATCGTTCTCGGCGCGCGCGGCGCGAAGGCCGTCCATGGTCGCTTCCAGCTCGGCTCGCGTCTGCGCGATCTCCCGCACGAGCTCGGACTCCCGCGCGCGCAAATACGCAACTGCCTCATCCCGCTGCGTCTCCGCCTCGTGGAGCTCCCCCGCCAGGCGATCGAGCTCGCCGGGGTCGGCGGCGCGGCCTTGCGTCAAACGGTGAACCAGCCATGAGACCGCCCATCCGGCCAGGAACGCGACGAAGAGGACGAGCGCGGTCGCAACGATGAACTCACCGCGGTCCAACGGACGCCTCCTGCGTGTTCTCATCGGTGCGGATCAGCCGAAACTCGATCCGGCGGTTGGCTTCCCGCCCCTCCTCGGTGTCGTTGTCAGCGATCGGGTTCTCCTCGCCGTAGCCCTTGGCCTCGATCCCCGCCGTCAGGATGCGTCGCGACATCAGCGCCGTGAGCACCGCGTCCGCCCGCTCCTGGCTGAGCGCAAGGTTCATCGCCTCACGGCCCTGGCTGTCGGTAAAGCCCGCAATCTCCATCGGAACCGGGCCGCAGGCGCGCAGGATCGACGCGATCCTGTCCAGCGTCTCGCGGCTTTCTGGGTCGAATTCGGCGGAGGAAGGGGCGAAGGTGATCTTCTGGTCCGCCGCGGCGCCCTGTGCCAGTTGGACACACTCGAACGGTGACGGCTTTCCGGCCTCGGGATCGTGTTCCTGTACGTAGGCCACGTCGATCTCGAACTCGGCGCTGCCGCCGAGCTGCTCGGTGAAGAGGCGCGCAATCTCACGCCTTGCCTCGCTCTCGCCGGTCTCGCCGGCGATCTTGACGACGTCCGGCGTCACGGTGACGGATCCCTTGGCAAGGTAGCCAAGCGCGTCGAGCCCGGCGAGGACACGGGTGGTCCAGCGGTTCGGAACGGAGTCTTCGATGCGTATTCCAGTCGTCGTCTCGGAAGCGCCGAAACGCGCCTGGGCAAACCCCTCGACCACCTGCCGGTCGATCGGCTGGCCAAGACGACCGCGAAGCTCGACGGTGCCTTTCTCGGAGCGGGTCGCGGAGAACTGGGCCGGTCCCGGACCGCCATCGTCCTGTGGCGCCGAGGGCGGCGCCGGCAGAACGGCGTGGAGCGCGAAGACCGGCGGCAGAGCGTCCTCCAGGGCGCCGACCTCTGAGTCGAAGAGCGCGGGGTCGGTTCCCCGCCGGGCGACGAGAGAGACGTCGCCGTCGGAGAAGGTCATGCTGCCGCCGCCCAGCCGAGCGAGGGTCTCGATCGTTGTCGAGACGGCTTCGGCCCAGTGGGGCGAGGGTGCGCCGAGGCCCAATACGCAGTCGATGCCTGGTGCGGCGCCCGCGGCGATTGCCGCCTGTGCGATCCGGGTGGCGCCGTCCTGCGTTGCGGCCGAGCAGGAATCGAAGCGTGCCCCGCCGTCGTCGATCGTGAAGCGCGCGCTGAACGGCGCGATCACGGGACGCGGTGCGTCGATGTCGAGGCCGAGCGCAAGGCCCTTTGGCGCTGCCTCGGAGAGGTCGCGCTCGACACGCCGCTTCTCTTCACCGCTCTCGACGAGCGCTGCGATGGAGACGCGCTCGGGCGAAATCGAGACCTTTGAGCGAGGCAAGGCGGCAACGGCGTCGAGCCCGTAGGCCACGGCGGCGTCCCACCGTTCGGGTTCCGGTCCCTCTGCCGTCTCGAGCAAGTCGGTGAACAGCGCCGAGCCCGCGATCCTCCGAACTTCGTCCCGCAGCGAATTGCGATCATCGAGCGACGGCACGAGGCCGATCAGCGAGATGTCGTCCTCGTTGCGCAGGATCTGGATCTGGTAGGACGGCGCGGCGACCTCTTGTGGCGGAGCGACCTTCATCGCGTCGACGATGCGGGCGCCGTCGACGACCTCGCCCGCGACCGAGAGGGCCCGGAACCGCGCGGGCTCGTCCGGCGCGACCCCCGCGAGGATAACGCGCATGCCGTCGGCCCTTGGCTCCACCCATTCCTGCCCGTCGTCAGCGAGGGCGGCCGCGACGGCGGCAAGCGAGCGATTCTCTACCCAGCCGACGGCCCAGAGGGCGATGGCGAGGCAGACGAGGCCGGAGGCGGCGAGGGCGAGGGTCTTAACGAGGATGGAGCGCATTCAGACTACCGTTGCGAGGACGAGGAACGCGACGGGGACCAGCCCCGCGTCGCGGTTGGAGCGGAAGAGACGGAGGCAGGCGTCGGGGTCGTCGATGTCGAGTTGCGCGAGCTGCCTGGCGAGGTGGGCACCGTATCCCGCGACTCCGGCAAGGCCGAGGAGCAGCGCCGGCACGTCTCCGCGAAGAGCGAGGAAGACGGCGAGCGCGAAGAGCATGACACTCGCGGCGAGGAATCCGCGCAGCCATGCCACCGTCGAAGTGCCAAAGAGACGGGCGGTGGACTTGACGCCGATCAGCGCGTCGTCCTCCTTGTCCTGGTGGGCGTAGATCGTGTCGTAAAAGAGCGTCCAGGCAATGCCCGAGAGGTAGAGCGCAATGGGCGCCGCCGACAATGATCCGGTTACCGCCGCCCAGGCCAGCAGCGCGCCCCAGTTGAAGGCAAGGCCGAGGAAGATCTGCGGCCACCACGTGAACCGCTTGGCGAACGGGTAGATGCAGACGACCGCAAGCGAGCCGATGCCGAGCCAGATCGCTGTCGGGTGGAAAGTGAGCAGGATGCAGAACGCCACGAGGGACTGCCCAACCAGCCAGGCCAGAGCCTGCCGTACGCTGACCGCGCCCGAGGGGATCGGCCGCGACCGCGTACGTGCGACGGCGCCGTCGAAGTCCCGGTCGGTCACGTCGTTCCAGGTGCAGCCGGCGCCGCGCATGAGGATCGCACCGATGCCGCAGCCGGCGATCACCCACGCCTCGGTCCAGCCGAACGTCCCCCGCGATGCCGCCGCGAGAAGCGCTCCCCACCAGCAGGGCAGAAGCAGCAGCCACGTCCCGATAGGCCTGTCGGCTCGGCTGAGCCTGAGATAGGGTCGCCACGGGGCGGGCGCGGCATGATCGACCCAGTTGCCGGAGACGGCATCTGCCACCCGGTCGCTTGGCGAAGGCGATGTCCCGGACATGAGGCGGTCCCATGGGTTCGAGAGTTCGGCTTTATGTAGATCACCCGCTGGGGGAGGGGCAAACGGTTCCCCTCGATGCGGCGCAATCCCGCTATCTCTATGCCGTGATGCGGCTCGGCCATGGTGACGCGGTGCATGTCTTCAACGGCGTCGCAGGAGAGTGGCGCGCCGAGGTCGCCGAGACCGGGAGGAAGAGCGGCGCGCTGACGGTGCGCTGGCCCGTCGCGGGGCAGAGGATGCCGCCCGATCTGTGGCTCTTGTTCGCGCCGCTGAAGAAGCAGCGGACGGACTTCGTGGTCGAGAAGGCGGCCGAACTCGGCGCGGCGCGGATCGTGCCCGTGATGACCGACTTCACCAATGCCGAGCGCGTCCGGCGTGACCGCCTGCAGGCGCACGCGGTCGAGGCGATCGAGCAGTGCGGCGGCACCTACGTGCCCGAGGTGACCGACGCCATCGGGCTTTCCGCACTCCTCGACGACTGGCCCCCTGGCCGGCGCCTGATGTTCTGTGACGAGGCGCTGGCCGGAAAGGGCATGTCGCTGAACGGGTCGGCGCGGGAGCCGTGGGCCGTTCTGGTCGGCCCCGAAGGAGGCTTTTCCGCTGCCGAGCGCGCGCGCCTGCAGGCGGTGCCCTGTGCTGCCTCGATCAGTTTGGGGCCTCGAATCCTACGCGCCGATACGGCTGCGGTCGCGGCTCTCGTCCTCTGGCAGTCGGTCCTTGGAGACTGGCGCTGACGCGACGCCTCCGGGCCTTGCCCTTGCCCGCGCTCGACGCTAGAACGCCGCGCACCGCTGGGGTGTAGCCAAGTGGTAAGGCAGCGGTTTTTGGTACCGTGTACCGTAGGTTCGAATCCTACCACCCCAGCCAGGCACTCCCCCTGAACTCGCTCTGCAGAGACTGCCGGCATTTCTCCTGGAGTTTCCGGGGCTTTGGGGCTCGGGCCTGAAGACAGAGACGCGGGATCGGGCCGACAGCTGCCGAGAATGGCCGGTAGTCTCTGTTCGCAGACGTTCCGGTGTGAGTTTCCAGGCAGCCCTGCGGCGATCAGAGGCTGTCGACGAGACGCCGCTGCTCGGACCAGTCCATGGGGAAGCCGCGCTTGAGGAGGAGGTCGGTGGTCAACCCCGTCGGCTGTTGGCCCTCGAGAATTTCACGGACGATTTCCGGCGACAGGAACGCCAGCTCGATGAGCTGCATCACCCGCCGCTTCGAGACATCTTCAGAGGCGGCGATGCGCTCGTAGGTCTCGCCGATCTTGATGCGCTCGAACCATGCATGGCCGGTAGCAATGTTGACGAGGAGGGTGCGGTCGATCTCCGCCGCGGGCCCCGCTCCGAGGACCAGCCTTGTCTCCACCCCGCGCTTCCGCGTCCGGAACGGAGTGGCGACAAGCAGCACATCGGGCGGAACGGCATCTGTCGGCAGGCCGATCAGGTTCGACAGCCGGTCCCGGTCCAGGGTGATCGCAATCTGACCCGGCGTCAGCTCGATCCGCTCGATGAGCGAAAGCACGTTTGCGCAGCCGCTGCCCTCATTCGGATCGACCCTCAGAGCATCGTTGATGCGGTCGCGGAGCGCAGCGATTGCGGCGGCCGGGCCCTTGGAGCCGATCACTGCTGCGAGCGCTGGCGAGCCGAGATGCTCCCGCACGGTGCGCTCGATCTTCTGCTCCAGCTCCGCCGCGGGGAGGCGCCAGCCATCGACGCCTTGCTCTCCGCTGCGGCGGACCAACCGGTGCGAGACGTAGTACCGCAGCCGCTTGCCGCTGCGGGTCTTCGTGTGGGTCGGCGTCAGCCGGTCGCCGGTCTCGTCGAAGAGCTTGCCGGCGAGCGGCGAGGCGGAGGTGGGCTGGCCGCAGCCCCCTCCCCGCGACCGTGCCGCATCCGACTGAAGCTGCGCCTGGACCCGATCCCAGACCTCCGGATCGATGATCGCCGGATGCTGCCCGTCGTGGACCGCGCCCCGGTGCCGGATGCGGCCGGCATAGAGCGGGTTGGTCAGGATGTGATGGATGTGCCCGCGGTCGAAGGCGATGCCGCCGGTGACCCTGCCCGAGGACGACCGACGCTGGCGGGAGCGCAGTCCCAGCTGGTCGGCCTCTCGCTTTACCGCCCGCACCGTGCCGTGCTGGCGGTAGAGATCGTAGAGCGTCCTGACCGTCGCCGCCTCGTCCTCGCGGATGGTCAGCGTCCGGCCGTCGGCGTCGTAGCCGAGCGGCACCTGCCCGCCCATCCAGAGGCCCTTGCGCTTCGAGGCCGCGATCTTGTCGCGGATGCGCTCGGCGGTCACCTCGCGCTCGAACTGCGCGAAGGAGAGCAGCATGTTGAGCGTCAGCCGGCCCATGCTGGTCGCGGTATTGAAGGACTGCGTCACCGAGACGAAGGAGGCGCCCGCCGCGTCCAGCCGCTCGACGATGCTGCGCGAAGTCCGACAGCGAGCGGGTCAGCCGGTCGATCTTGTAGACGACGATGCGATCGACCAGCCCTTCATCGATGGCCGTCGAGCAGCCGCTGCAGCGCCGGGCGCTCCAGAGTCCCGCCGGAGAGCCCGCCGTCGTCGTAAGGCATCGGGCAGCAGCACCCAGCCCTCGGCCTTCTGGCTCTTGACGTAGGCGGCGCAGGCCTCCCGCTGGGCATGGAGCGAGTTGAACTCCTGCTCCAGCCCGTCCTCGGAGGACTTGCGGGTGTAGATGGCGCAGCGGACCTTCTGCATCAGGCGCCGCCCTTGCGACCGGCAGAGGCCGAAGAACCGCGGACCCGACCAGGCGGTGCCGGTGATCCGCCGGGCGACGGCGGAGAGCGAGCAGTAGCTGCGGCCGTCCATGCGGTAGCCGTCCGCGAGCACCTCGACCCGGTAGGTGCGGCCGTTCCACTCCCGGACGAGATGGGCGCCGGCGCCGACCGCAGGTGCTGCAGCGGCGCCGCGGGCGTCGCCCCTGGCGACCGCCGCCAGCCGTTTGCGCAGTGATGCCGGAAGACCGCCCTGCGCCCGGCATTGGCGGTCGTAGGCGAGCGCCTTCCGCATGAAGCCGACAGAGAGGTAGGGCGGAGGAGGAGACCCGAAGGCCTCCTCCCATGCCGCCTTCAGACCTTCCCGGCCGAGCTGGTCGACCTCGGTCGGACCCGTCGCGCCGTCGCGCGGCATCAGCTCTTCTCCGGCGCCGCCGTGATCCGGTAGCGGGCTGGCTTGCCGTCCACCGGCTTCTCGGCGGCGATCTCGTAGCCTGCCTTGCGCAGGTGCGTCAGGGCCGCCCGCGTCGTGTGCTGCTGCCAGCCGAGCTTGTCGCTGATCGTGGCGACGTCAGCGCCGGCCTTGCCGCTCAGCATCCGGATCAGCTGCTGCTTCTTCGTCTGCGGCGTGTTCGCCTTGGTCTTCGTCGCGCCGCGGGTCGATCGACCTCCGCTCCGGCGGCGCAGGGTGGGCTTCGGCCCCTTCACCTCGTTCTCGGTGGTCTGGACAGCTTCCTGGGACATTCCTCTCTCCTCCGGTTGGTGCGGGGCCAACCTGGCCCTGCTACCGACCGAAGCCCGGAGGGCCCGGGCTAAGGCGCCGTTCCTGGTCGCCTCGTCCGACACACGCTCTTCGTGCAGCCGAAGTCCAGTCGAACGTGCGTGATGCAAATGCAGCGATCGTCGCGAAGGGCGGTGAGCTGCCATTTACTGCGGCTGCAAGGTTCATGGTCGATTTCCCGAACCGGACCTTCGATCGCGAATTCGCATCGATCTAAATTGGTAAAGACCGAGCGCTTGACCTGCCATCACGTGAAGGAAGCGCTGAGCCTTTCGATCGTCCAGAACGCTGCCAGGATGCCAATGGCGTAGCTTGAGACGAGGACGGCCTGGCGGGGAACGGCGTAGATGCGGGTGAATGCGGCGATGGCGGCCAGGACCACGGCGATGAAGGCCAGTTGTCCTACCTCCACGCCGACGTTGAACATCAGGAGGGCGAGCGGGATGTCGCCCTGCGGCAGGCCGAGATCCTGCAGGGCGCCGGCGAAGCCGAAGCCGTGGAGAAGCCCGAAGGTGAAGGCCACGACCCAGGGCCATTCGATCGCGATGCTGGTCCCGCCCCACTCGCGTCGAGCCGCTTCTACGGCGACGAGCAGAATGCTGGCGGCGATCAGAACTTCGACCGGGCCCGGCGGCAGGCGGACGAGGCCGAAGGTCGAGAGAGCGAGCGTGATCGAGTGGGCGACGGTGAAAGCCGTGACGGTCTTCACCAGCATCCGCCAGTCGCGCACGATCAGAAGCAGCGCGAGGACGAAGAGCAGGTGGTCGATGCCGAAGAGGATGTGGTCGATCCCCTGCCGCAGGTAGGTGGCAGCAATGGCGAGTGTGCCACGGTCGGGATCGAGCTCGATCCACGGCCGTGACGGGCGGACGAGTTCGGTCACGTAGCCGCCCTCGCCGTCGCCGACCCGAACGAGGACGTCAGTGATCGTCGCCTCCAGTCCGACAAACGCAATCCGCTCTCCGGCGAGACCGCCGGGGAGCGCGATCGTCTGGCGCTCGACGCGGGAGCCTGGAAGGGTCTGCACGCGCGGAGGCGAGATGGCCTCGGCCGCCTCCGGCAGGGACAGTACCACCGGGAGCGGAGCGCCGGAGAGAACGGGGGTCCGCCAGATCAGCGTGTATTTCTCATGGCCTATGAGGTCGATCTGCAAGTATGCCGGACGCACATCGTGGGCGGCGACCTGCCCCGCCCACAACAGCGGAATGAGCAGGGTCAGCACCGCCGAGACGAGGCTGCGCCGGATCATTGTCCCAGCGCCTCCCCGGTCCCGCCTATCGTGGCCGCTGGCGCGAGGTCGACGGTGCCCGGGTCGGGGATGACGATGGAGTAGCGCGACAGCATCTCGTCGTAGGCACGCGCGCGGATCTCGCGGTAGCGCCCGTCGAGCCAGGCGGAGTGGATGTCCTCGCGGATCGTCTCGAAGTCGGCCGGGCGTCCGGGCTCCAGCGCGTCGATCCATACAAGGTGCCAGCCGTAGCCCGAGCGGATCGGACCAGCCCACTGGCCGGGCGACTGCGCGAGCAGCTGTTCGGCGAAAGCCGGGCCGAACTCCCCGGCGATCTCGTCCGGAGTGCGTCCGCCGTAGTAGTCGCGGAACATGAAGCGGTCCGCCATGCCTTGGAGCCCCGGGTCATCGGGGGTGACCGCCGCCAGCGTCGGCAGCGCCTCGGCCGCGGCGACCCGGGCGCCATCAGGCCCGTGCGAGTCCTGGGAGAAGTAGAGGTGGCGGAAGCTGACGCGGGGCGGCCGAGCGAAGCGGTCCTCGTTCTCCGCGTACCAGGCGCGCAGCTCTTCCTCAGTCGGCTCGTCGAGGGTAGCGAGGTCGGCGAGCAGGAAGTCCATCTTCTGGGCGAGGCGCCGCGCGATGATTTCGTCATCCTCGTCGAGGCCCAGCGACACTGCCTCCCGGACGAGGACGCGCTGGGTCGCTTCCTGCTGGGCGAGTTCGCGCATCTGGTCCGGCGAGGGCAGCGGGCGTCCCTGCGACAACCAGACCAGCGCGATCTGGCGCAGGTCGTCCTCAGTGATCTCGATGCGCATCGGGTCAGTCGGCGGCGTGGCCTGTGGCGAGAAGGCGGTCCAGGCCCCAAAGAGCGCGCCGCCCGCGACCACGAAGTGAGTCAGCGGATCGCCCAGGATGCGCCGCATCCAGCCTCGCCGGGGGTCGGGTTCAGCCATCGGGCAGCTCCAGCTTCGCTGCGGCAGACGCGTCGGGACTGCGCTGGACATAGCTCAGCGCTGCGAAGGCCCCGCCGGGGTCGGCTATGACGTCGGCGTTGAGCAGCGCGACATACTGGGCGGTCGCATCCCACTCTTCCCAGGCCGCGAGGTCCATGGCGACGAACCCCGCCATCGGCGGGCGGGCCCTGAGGAACCTGCGATACGCCGCCACCACGTCTCGGCGCGGCACCGCCGCGTCGGCCTCGCCGTGCAGGCGAAGCGCCAGGAGCGCGGCCTCGATCTCGCCGAGGCCTCGGGACCGGTCGAGAAAGTAGCGCTCCTCGATCGGCTCGATGCGCAAAGGGCCGCGCAGCTCGAGGTCGGCGGCAAGAAGCGCTGCGAGGTCGGTCGCGTCGCGGGACTGCCACGCCGTGCCGATCCGCTCGTCGAGCCACGCCGCCGCGGCCGCGTCGCCGGTTGCTCCAAGCATGTGGATGTAGGCGGCCCGGTGCGATGGATGAGCCTCTTTCTGGAGGTGCTGGATAATCTCCGCGGTCGACATTGCGCGGCCGACGTCCAGGATCGCCGGATACGGCGCGCGGGCGAGGTCGCCGTGCGCGATCGCCTCGATCAGCGGATCGTCGCTCCGGAGTTCCTGCACCGTCAGCGACAGCCGGGCGCGCCATTGCGCCTGGGCATGATCCGCTTCCGCGTCGGGCACGGGTATCAAAGCTATCTCGCGCAGCCACTCGGCATTGCTCTCCGCGATCTCGCCGAGTGCGCTCCAGCGTTGGCCCAGGGCATCGCGCAGGAACAGGGTCGAGTGCGCCCCGGCGGGGGGCGCCGCCTCGGCCAGCATCGCGGGGTCGACAGGCGCCGCGCCCTTGATGTCAGCAACGATGCGCCAGCCGTCGGCGCGGTCGGGCACTGCGAGGACGGCGCGGTCGGCGAAGTCGAGCTGCTCGCCCGGTGTCATGCCGACTGCCGCGAGGCAGATCGCGCAGGCCGCTGCCGACCCCGCACTCACGAAGAGGGCGGCCCCGGCCTGAGTCAGGGCCGCCAAGGGCACGAAGAGACGCATCATTGCGTGGAGGTCGCGTCCGCCGGGGCCGCCGTCGTCGGTGGCTCAGTCGGGACTTCGGCGTCGGTTACCTCGGTCCCAAGGAAGACCGGCGGGTCGATGACCTCGTAGTTGACGTAGCCGAACTCGTTGCTCCGAGCGAAATAGTAGGTCGGCTTCGCTGCCGTGCCGCTCGCGGTTGTGGCGTTCGAACTGGCGCCGGAGGTGGACCCGTCGCTGCTGTCGCTGCCGGCCGGATCGAGCTTGTAGACGGTGTAGGTGTAGTCGCGGTTGCCGAAGTTCGTGACCAGCTTGCCGTCCGCGATAGACCAGGCGCTGTTCGACTCCCCGAGGTACGAGTGGCGCGCGAGGTCGCCGAACTCGGACGGCTGCGGGATGCGCGGGTCGACGTTCATGATCAGGAACAGCCCGTCCTCGGTCCATCGGGTCTTCATCTGGCCCCCGGTCACCGTATTCTTTAGCCAGAGGTACTTGCCCGACACGAGCGTCTTGAGCTCGTCGTCGGTCAGCGCGACCGCGCCTTTCCCGGTCAAGTCGTCCACGGTCATGCCGGCGACCGCCTTGGCGCGCGCGTCGGAGGTCGGGGTGTACCAGATCGGCGAGGACCAGGCGCGCTCCTGCACCGTCGCGGCCACGATCTCGGGCGGCGAGATGCCCATCTCGGCGGCCTGGATCGTGGTCCAGCGCGGCGTCGGCACCGCGAGAGCGCGGGCGTAGTAGAAGGCGTCGAGCGAGGGGTCGAAGTCGGGGTCTGTCCAGACCGTGATCAGCTCGGCCGCGCCGGTCGTGTCGTCGTAGGTGGCGCTGGCGATGTCCACGGTCGACTCGACGGCGGGCACCTTGCCGGTGACGGGGTCGGGCGTCCGGTCGCCGGACCAGACCACGTCGTGGATCGTCTCGTAGGACTGGCCGTTCTGCGACCATCCCTTGACGATCTGGATGCGGTCGAGGTTCGCCGCCGACGGGTCCTTGACCGCCCAGAGGACGAAGTTCGGCGAGACGCTGCCCGCCCGCGTCACCGCTGGAGGCGCGGTCAGGTCGCCGCCCATGGGCACGCCGCCGGCGTAGCCTGCCGCCACCCAGTCGTCACGCCCCGCGAGGTTCGTCGCGTAGTCCCAGCCGCCGAACAGGCGAATTTGCATCCGCGGCCCGCTGGTCGCGAAGGTCTCCTTGCGCTGCATCGCCTCGAAAAGCGACGCGCGCGTGTTCTCGTCGGCCCAGACGCCCGAGAGACCCGCTGGGTTCTCGAACCGCGTGTCCAGCCCGGTAAAGTTGTGACCGGCCATTCGCTCCCGCATGGTGCCGTCGAGCCGCGCGTGGCCGCCGAAGAAGTTCTCCTGCCGGTAGGGCACGCCGGTGTTGTGCGAGTCCGAGCCGCCGACGACGCCGGTCTTGTAGGGGTTGAACCCCTTCGCCTGCTGCATCGCGATGCCGTCCTTCAGCGCCTGCCGGACATAGCTGCCGCCGAGGGTGACGAAATTGCCCTCCGGGTTGCCGAGGAGGAAGTTCAGGATCTCGAAGTTCGAGAACTCGTCGGTCGGCGACAGCAGAGGGTGTGTCTCGGACGCGCCCTTGATCTGCTTGATCTCCGTCAGCTTCTCGTTGCGCTCGCGCGATTCCGCCCATGCCTGGTCGATGGGGCGGCCCTGAAGGTCGACCTCGGTAGGAAACATGATCCCGCCCGACAAGTTTGCGTTGTGCGAGATCGCGAGCAGTTCGTTGCCGGCTTCGCGCTGCTTGTCCATCCAGGCCCAGAGATCAGACGGCGTCTCGCTGTCGAGCGCGCTGTAGGGCCGGTCCGGCACCTTGGCGCAGTCCTTGAAGTAGACATTGCGGTGCATGTTCCGGTAGTTCGGCGTCGAGGTCCACTCGTACGAGCAGAAGGCGGTGAACTTGCCGGGCTCGTTGGCGGCGTCCGCGGCCTCGTTGTTCTGCTTCCAGACGGTGTCGGTGATGTCGGGCTTGACCAGGTCCGCGATCGGCTTGCCGTCGATCATGCTGCCGCCGAGCCAGAGTTAGATCTTCTGGATGTCGGCCGGCTCGTGGACCACAAGCTGCTGGGCGATGGGCAGTTTGCTGATCGACGAGCTCGGGTCGTTCGCCAGCCGCACCACGCCCGCATATTCCGAGTGGTCGGTCACCCCCATCCAGTCGAGCGGCGTGGTGATCTGGATGTCGTAGCCGAGCGGATGCTTGATCGGCTCGCCCTTGGCGTACTTGTAGGCGTCCGCCGGGCCGGTGAAGTGGTTGCCGAAGATGTAGGCGTCGAACGACCAGCTGGTGTGCACGTGCTGCTCGCCGAAAAACGCCTGCCGGTCGGCGGGCGCCTGCGCGAGCGCCGCCATCGGCAACGAGGCCATCAGCCAGACCATCGCGGCGCGGCGCCGTCCAAGCCGCGTCTGCCTTTCCCGGTGACCATTCATCAATCATGTCCTCCGACGAAACTAAGTTAAATTATGGCGCAAAGGCCCGCAACGCGGGTAGCTTTCACCCCTGCAGCCCGCGCCCCGTGTGGTCGCGTTACGTGGCGGAACAATGCACGGAGTTGCCGACGATGACGAACCATTTTACGCCAAGGCTCGCCGGCGGGTTCGATTCGTCCCGTCGCTACCCCGTCATCTCGGCGACCGCCCTCGCGGGTGTGCCCGATTTCGTGGCTTCGAGCTATGGCGAGCGGACGCTGGAACGCGCGATCCGTGAGATGATGGTGGACCCCCAACTGCTCACCGATCCGGACTGCTACATCCCGCATGCGGTCATGGCGCGGCTTGCCGCGGCGATTGAGCGGACCGCGCGTGAGCAGGACTTCGGCCTCGCCCTGGCACCGCAGCTTTCGGTTCGCAATTACGGCTGCTGGGGCGAGTATGTGCTCGGCGCCGATACACTCGGCGGCGCCATCGATCGTGGCGTTCGTGGGGCCCGGTTTCACGCCAGTGGGGACGTGTTCACGTGTCAAGTCTCGGGCGGCGTGGCCCGCATCAGCTATACGAGCGCCGCAAAGGGGAGGGACGGCTACGCTCATGTCGCCAGCGGCATCATCGCGATCCTGCTCAGCATCTGTCGCGAATACCTGCCGGCGCGTTGGCGTCCGCTGTGGGTGGAGCTCGACATCCCGGCGCCGCGTCGTGCTTGGCCCTACGAGGAAGCCTTCGGTGCCCTGACGAGGTTCGACGCCGCCGCGCCTGCCATCTGCGTCGCCGCGGAGGACCTGCTCGCGAAACGCGCTTCCGGACCTCCGCGACATGTTGTCACGATCGAGGATGTGGCCCGCGCGCGTTCGGAACTCGGCGACCCTGACTTCTCCTCGATCGTGGCTGAACAGGTGCGGCTGCAGATGCTTGCGGGATCGATCTCGATAGATCGTGTGGCGTGCGTTTTGGACTCGAGCGTCAGGAGTCTTCAGCGCGAGCTGAACCGATGCGGCACCAGCTTTCGGGACATCACCGCTGCGGTTCGTGTGCGCCGCGCAGCCAACCTGCTCGCATACTCCGACATCCCGGTCACCCATATCTCGAATGATTTGGGCTATTCCGCTCCGGCGCATTTCGCCCGCGCGTTCCGCCGGGCCATGGGACAGACCCCTCTCGAGTATCGGAGTAGCCGTCGACAAGGCGTGCTATTGCGCGACGCGAACCCCAACGCTAGGGGCCGAGACCTCGGCTGAGTCGCGGTCCCCGACGATGCCTGACGGAGGCGCAGACGGCGCGTTGGCGTAAGACGGCCCACTGGGTAACGATCGATGCCTCGGTCCGGGTCAGCGCGCCGTCTGCGCCTGGTTCGCCAAAAACGCCGCCGACCGCGCGCGAATGTGGGAGATTTAGGCGTGTGACAACCCTCCGACGAATGACCGCGAACCCTGCCGCATCGCAGCGTTCGTGGAAGACGGCGAAGGGGAACTCCGGGCCGTGCACGCCCTCGGCTTCACCACCCGCTGGGGGCGTCGTTGAATTGTCTGACGCGAGCTACCTCCCCGGCGTTCGCTCGCTGAGACTGTTCCGCCTTGCGCCGCTCGGCTAAACCGGAACGATGGACATCGTGGTCATCACGACGATCATCGCCTCTCTGTTCGTCGTGATCGGACTGGCGGAGCCGCTCGCGGCGCGATTGCGGCTGCCCTACAGCGTCCTGCTCGCCGGCCTCGGTATCCTCATCGGAGTGGCGGCGGTGTTCTTTCTGCGCACCGAGCTCACGGATGCCCTGAACCCGGTGGCCGAGGCGATCCTCGGATTGCCGATCCGGTCAAACGTGTTCCTCTACGTCTTCCTGCCCACGCTGCTGTTCCAGGTTACCTTGGGCATGAACCTGCGCCGGATGCTCGACGACTGGGTCCCGATCCTCGTTCTCGCCGTAGTCGCGGTGGCGGTCTCGAGCGTGGCCGTCGGCTACGCGCTGAACCTCACAAGCCCGCTCTCGCTTGCGGCGTGCCTGCTCATTGGGTCGATCGTGTCGACCACGGACCCGTCGGCGGTCGTGGGAATCTTCCGCTCGATCGCGGCGCCGCGCCGGTTGAGCCGCCTCGTCGAAGGCGAGAGCCTGCTCAACGACGCCGCGGCGATTGCGCTCTTCGGACTCTTCATGGGGTTCGTCATGCTCGGCGTGCCCGATCCGAACCTGGGCGGTGCGCTCGCGCGGTTTCCGCTCCTGATGGTCGGCGGCGCGTTCACCGGCTGGGTGCTGGCACGGCTGGCCGTCGCCGTGATGTCACTCTTTCCGCAGCACGACACGGCGCAGATCTCGATCTCCGTCGCACTGCCCTACCTGGCCTATGTTACCGCCGAGCAGAGCGTCGGCGCCTCGGGCGTCATTGCCGTCGTGTCGTCGGGCCTGACGCTGAACCTCATGGGGCCGGGACGGCTCGCGCCGGCCGCCTGGACGGCGCTGCGCGAGGTCTGGGACCTGCTGGCGCATTGGGCGGGGGCGCTCATCTTCGTGCTCGCCGCGCTCCTCATTCCGCGCCTGCTGGAGGGCGTGTCGCTCGGCGATGCAGGACTCGTCCTCGTCGTTGTGGTGGCCGCGATCGCGGCGCGGGCGCTGGTCCTGTTCGTGCTCCTGCCGCTGATGTCGCTGGTGCGGGTCTCGCCCGTGATCGAGCGCCCGTATCGAACCGCGATCCTGTGGGGCGGCCTCCGCGGCGCGGTGACGCTGGCGCTGGCGCTCGCCGTCACCGAGAGCCTCCGCGTGCCGGCCGAGACCCGGCGCATGGTCGGAATCCTCGCCACCGGCTTCACCCTCTTCACGCTCGTCGTGCAGGGCAGCACGCTGCGCTGGGTCATCGGACGGCTCGGCCTCGACCGGCTGTCGCCGCTCGACGCGGCGCTGTCGAACCAGGTGATCGCCGTGGCACTCCAGTCGGTGCGCGAGGACGTGGCGCAGGTCACGAACAACTACGGCCTCACCCGGGAGATCGTCCGGTCCGAGGCCAAGGAGTTCGGCCGTCGACTGGATGAGGCTGTCCGTGCCGCCGAGGAGAACACCGAGATCCTCGACCGCGATCGCATCACCCTCGGCCTCATCGCGCTCGCCGGCGCCGAGCGCGACCTGATCCTCGAACGGCTCCGCGAACGCTCCGTCTCGCTCCGCCTCGCCGACTGGATGCTCACGGAGGCGGACAGGCTGATCGAGGCGACCCGCAGCGGCGGCCGTCTCGGCTATCGCCGCGCCTCGATGCGCGCGTTGGGCTACGGTCCAAGGTTCCGGACGACGCTGTTTCTCTACAACCGCCTTCGGCTTGCCAGACCGCTGGCGCGCCTGACCGCCGACCGGTTCGAGATCCTGCTGTCGCAGCGGCTGATCCTGAGCGACCTGCACACCTTCATCGACGCCCGGATCCGCCGTATCCACGGCCGCCGGGTTGCCGAGTTGCTCCATGAGCTTCTCGACCGTCGGATTGAGTCCGTCGAGCAGGCTCTTGATGGGCTGAGGCTGCAGTATCCCGGCTACGCCGAGGAGCTGGAGCGCCGCTTCATCCGCCGCACCGCCCTGCGCCAGGAGGAACGCGAGTACCTTGCCCTTCGCGCCGAAGGTCTGATCGGGTCCGAGCTCTACACCGATCTCTCCCAGAACCTCACCACCCGCCGTTCCCGGGAAGAGGTGCGCCCGCGCCTCGACCTCGCCGTACGCAGGGCGGATCTCGCGCGGCAGGTGCCGCTGTTCTCCGACCTGGACGAGCCGACGCTGCGACGTCTCGCGCGTGTCCTCGTCACGCGGTACGCGGATCCCGGCGAGAACATCGTGCGCCGCGAGGACGCGCCGGGCCGGGTCTTCTTCATCGCCTCCGGTGCCGTGGAGCTGAGGCACGCCGGCCAGAGCTGGCGCCTCGGACGCGGCGAGATGTTCGGCCAGATGGCGATCCTTACGCGCAGCGCGCGCCTCGCTGAAGTTCAGGCGATCGCGCCCTGCACGCTTCTCACCCTTGATGAGAACCGCTTCCGGCGACTCCTCGTCCGCAGCCCCGCAGTTCGCGAAGCGGTCAAGGAGAGCGCAATCAAGCGTGCCATTTCACCCGACGCCATCGAAGAGCTGACCACGAACACCAAGCGCACCGTACGTCGGCCGAGTTCCACCGCGTCCGGCGCCTGATTGGGGGAGCGGACGTCCGGTCGATCGCGCGAGCGGACGAGGCGGAGGCGGTGAAGATGCGCGAGGCGCGCCCAACCGTGGCACGACGCTGAGTTCGGATGCACGGCACCGCTGCGCCCGCGATGAACGGCAGGTCATTCCGCTGCGATGCCGCAAACTCCCGACGAGTCGGATGTCCGGTCAGGGCCGACCCCGACCCAGGCCGGCCCCCCTCTTTACTGCTTCAGATCTCGATCGCCTCAGCGATCACGAGCGCGTCCTCGAGTTCGACACCGAGGTAGCGGACAGTGCTGTCCATCTTGGTATGTCCGAGGAGAAGCTGCACCGCTCTCAGATTGCCGGTCTTCTTGTAGATCTGCGCCGCTTTCGTCCGTCGCATGGAGTGGGTGCCGTAGGCGCTCGGCTCGAGACCGATGGAGGCAACCCAGTCTTTGAGCATACGGCCGTACTGGCGCGGCGAGATGTGCGGCCGATCATGGAAGCGCCCGGGCGCCCCAAGTTCGACATTTGCCGACCAGATTTCGTGTCTCCGGCGCGTGCCGGGTACGCGAATTCAAGGGGTTGGTAGCCGTTCGGGGTGGATTTCGCCGCAATCTGTGTAGTTACACGTCGCATCCCTATGCACATTGCAGTGCAGCTTCCTATGCGGCACTCTGCATTCCATGTTCACACGCGTCACCGAGAGCGGCGGGCGCCGCTATCTGCAGATCGTCGAGTCCTTCCGCAACGAGGCGGGGAAGCCCAGGCTGCGCGTCGTCGCCAATCTCGGGCGCGTCGACGGAATGAAGGACGGCCAGCTCGACGCCCTCATCCGGGGCCTCAGCCGGGTTGCAGGGCGGGACGAGCCGGCGAAGACCGAGATCGCCTGGCAAGGCGCGCGCAGTTACGGCGACGTCTTCGCCCTGCATGCGCTTTGGAAGGACCTCGGTCTCGATCGCGCGCTCGGCCGGGCCTTGCGGTCGGGGCGTCGCGGAACCGATGTGGAGCCGCTCGTCCGCGCCATGGTGTTCAACCGGCTGTGCGACCCCACAAGCAAGCTGGGCTGCCTGCGCTGGCTGGAGACCGTGGCGATGCCGGCAATGCCCGAGACCGTCACCCACCAGCATCTGCTTCGCGCGATGGATGCGCTGATGGATCGCGCCGAGCGGGTGGAACTCGAGCTGGCCAGACAGATCCGCCCGCTGGTCGATCAAGACCTTGCCGTGGTCTTCTACGACCTGACCACCGTGCGCATCCACGGCGAGGGGGAGGTCGCGGACGACCTGGGCGCGTTCGGCATGAACAAGGAGCGCGGCGGCATCGCCCGGCAGTTCGTCCTCGGCGTCGTGCAGACCGCCGAGGGTCTGCCTCTCATGCACACGGTGCACTCCGGCAACGTCGCGGAAACGAAGACGCTGCAGGCCATGCTCCAGACGGTTCTCGCGCGTTTCCCGATCCAGCGCGTCATCCTGGTGGCCGGCCGCGGGCTCCTCAGCCTGGAAAACATCGGTGAGCTGACCGCCCTTGCAGAGCGGGGCGATCGTCGGCTGGAGTTCATCCTCGCCGTGCCAGCGCGGCGTTACGCCGAGCTGGTCGAGACCTTCCAGGGCCTCGCCTTCGATGCAGAGGGGCTGACCGAGAGCACGTTTGCCGGTCACCGCCTGATCGTCGCCGATGACCCGCTGCGCGCCGAGGAGCAATCCACCCGCCGCCGCGCCCGCATCGCCGAACTCGAGGCCATGGCAGAGAAGATGGTGGCCCGGCTCGATGCCCAGGACGAGGACCAGACCGCCCGGGGGCGCCGCGCTTCCGACCGCGGGGCCTACAGCCGCTTCACCCGCGCCGTAGCCGAGGCGGAACTGGCCCGCTTTCTCAAGGCCGATTACACCGCCGACCGCTTCAGCTGGAGCGTCGACGAGGCCGCCATCGCCGAAGCCGAACTCTTCGATGGCAGGCTCGCGCTGATCACCAACGCTCCCGACCTGACCGCCGCCGACGCAGTGGCGCGCTACAAGAGCCTCGCCGACATCGAGCGCGGCTTCCGGGTGCTGAAATCCGACATCGAGATCGCGCCCGTCCACCACCGGTTGCCCGACCGCATTCGGGCCCATGCGCTGATCTGCTTCCTCGCCCTCGTGCTGCACCGGGTCATGCGCATGCGCCTGAAGGCAAAGGGCCACAGCGCCAGCCCCCGCACCGCGCTCGATCTGCTCGCCCGCATTCATCGCCATCAGGCCCGGATCGCCGAGCGCACTCTCGAAGGCACGACCCGCCCAACCCCGGAACAGCTGGACCTCTTTGATGCCCTGACCCTGCCCAAACCCGCCTGACAGAGCCCGTGTAGTTACATTTTTGGCCAACCGGGCATAGCAATATCAATCACTTACCGCTGTAGCTGTCGAAGTTGAGAGGCCAGAGGTGTTCGGAGCCGAGCATCGGCGGACTCTGCACCCAGCGGAGCACGGACTGTCTCGTCCCTTCGGTGATCTCGAACTGCACGGGCCGCTGCGTCTTGCTCTGGATGATCGAGGCGCGCTCCTTGACGCGACCGGCAACCACGACGTCAGCGACCTTGAGCCTGACCAGGTCGCACCCCCGCAGCTTGCTGTCGACGGCCAT
Source organism: uncultured Alphaproteobacteria bacterium (assembly GCA_963749675.1). Lineage (GTDB taxonomy): Bacteria > Pseudomonadota > Alphaproteobacteria > Rhodobacterales > Rhodobacteraceae > Roseitranquillus. Next base: position 691,888 of record CAVVNT010000010.1, on the reverse strand, counting down.
GTTGAAGAGCGCCAGGTCGCGAATGTTCGCGGCCAACTCCAAGCGCACTCGGATCGCCCAGACGTGCTTCGGCAGGAGCGGCCGCTTCTGGCCGACGATCCGGCTCTTGTTCCAGGCGGCGCGCTGGGGGCGGAGCATTGGGAGGTTCGAGAATGACATGGATGTTCCTCCGATCCTCCCGCCCGTCCACATCGCCGACGCCGTGCCGGCCATACATCATAGCCACACCGACTAATCCGCAAGCGCCGGCGTGTAGCGGTTTGCTCGGGTCCTGAGCATAGGGTGCCGCACCGCGATCCAAGGGAAGGAAAGCCGACGATGGGGACATCCGAGCATTTTGGTCGGATGGCCGAGGTTACTCCTGACCATCCTCCGTCCGAAGCAACAGCTTTGTTGGCGCAGCGGTAGAATTGACGCAGTAAGTGCAGTAAGCGAACGAGGCGCATTTCGTCCGCGACAGACACTGGCCATGCCGCTCATCGGCGCTCCTCAGAAGCGTGGCTTCGCATGAAAGTACCACTGTACACCGGAGCTATGTGAGTTCGTTAGCCGACCTCGCGTGCCCGTCTCCACGCATTCATGCGTCTTCTGATCGCTAGGCGGCGCGACAGTAGCCTCGACTGATCCTCGTCCGTGTAGTCCGGCCTGAGCGTTTTGCCGTCTATCGCGCGCGACCGGTAGAAGTTTGGCGTCGCGTTGGCATCTTTCATGCTGACGTGGAAGACGGGGCAGGAGGAGGACGCCTGCGGCGGCACGATCCAGGACCAGCGGCCGAACGGAACCCTGCCAGCCGACCGCTCCCGGCGCTGAAAGAGCATGTACTGCTCGCTTGCCGCATGATGGTCCACGAGAGTGATCCCGGCCGCGTCGAACGAATGGATGACGGCCACGTTCAGCTCGGTAAGCGCGCGATCCTTCCAGAGCGTCGCGGCCTTGCTGGAATCGAGGCCCAGCGCCTGAGCTACCGCTGGAAGCACGTTGTAGCGCCGCTCGTCGCCCAGGTTCCGGGAAGCGATCTCGGTGCACATGTAGAAGCCGTTGAGCGGTGCGCAGGGATACTCGATTCCGCCAATTGTCAGGATCATGTCGCTGACGACGGGTACGCCGTACCAGCGCAACTGGAGATCTCCGATCGCAGCGAATTCCGGATGGACGATCGGAACCTCGTGAGCGAGGCCAGCGGGTACCTCGTAGAACAGCCTGCGGCCGGACGGTTCTCGAATGACAAAGGGCAGAAGATCGAAATGCCCTGGCTCGCTCGGCGGCGTCCAGCCTAGAGACTGCAGAATGCGAGTGTTCTGGATTGATTGAGGGTCGCCCGTCACGCGCCCATCGGCGTGTAGATATCCTGCATACTGAAGTATCTGAGGGCTCTCGACATAAGGCGGCAAGCCCTGCGGCCCGGCCGGCGGGAAGACCGTCATGATCGAACGGATGCGGCCGCCATTTGCAGCTGCATTGAGGTGCCCTGCGATCTGTGTCGCCATCTCATCCGGATCCGTCACATCACGACAATCGACCACCTCCAGAGAAGTCCCAGAAAAGCCGACCGATGCATCTCGAATGGTTCCGCCAAGCAAGCCGCGCGCCGAAAGCCAGTTCGTCGCGCGTATGGATGTATGTGCCGTCTAGGCGTAGGCTGCGGCTGACCTCGCGCAGTCGGCTGCGGCAGGCCGCCTCGTCCAAACCGTTCTCGCGGTGGAAGCGCTTGATGAAGGCCCTCGCTTCCTCAAGGCGCTCGTTCGTATAGAGCTTGCGGATCCGCCGCTCCAGCGGCGTGGCACTAACGGGGCTCTCCCTTCTTCTTCTTGGCCGCATCTACATGATCCCATCGAAGTGTCTCGCCACGACCGGGAGATGTTTACGGTTGATCCTGTATACGGCGTGGAGAACGCGAGCCTTGGCTGCGCGGTACGAGCGCGCGTGAAAGCGTGCGTGGTGGCCACGACCGCGGCCTTCGCTGCGATCAAACCCGCGCATGATGGCGCCGTCGAGTTCGCCACGGTTGGCTGCCATTGCGTCGAAGATCGGCGTTCCCTCGATGACCGCGAACCAATTAAAACGAACACGATCGAGATAAGCTTCGTGCTCCTCGAGGAAGGCCGCGGTCTGCTCAAGATCGGTGGCCGTTTCTCCCGGAAAGCCGCTGAACATGGTGCAGCGAACGCTAATGCCTGCCTCGTGCGCGGCCCGAATGAACGCAGAATTGGCTTCGACAGTGCTGCCCTTGTCCATCGCGTCAAGAAGCCGCTGGCTGCCCGTCTCCAGGCCGAAGCTCAGCCGCCGCAGGCCGGCCGCCGACGCTGTCCGCAGATCCCTGCGCGAAAGACCGTTGTCCTTGCGGAGATCAACGTGAACCGTGCCAACCCATTCAGCACCGGGAACGAAGTCCTGCACACGCTCCGAGATCCCCCTCAGCATGTTCGGGTTCGAGTTCAACTTTAGGTCAAGGAACAAGAAATTGGTCGCGCCGTAACGCCGCGACTGCTCGCGCATCTCCTCCAAAACGGAGTCGACGCTGCGCGTGCGAAAGCTCCGGCCATTCGCAGAGACGATGTCGCTGCAGAAGACGCAGCGGTTCCACTGACATCCACGTCCGGTCATTAGCGGGATCATGCGCGTCGGGTAGCGGTCCCATGGAAAATCGGCAAAATCCGGCAGGGGCGTAGCATCGAGCGGCCGGAGCGGCGACGCAACTTGCGATCGACGACCGTCCGGCAGGGTGATGCCGGGAAACTTTAGCAGGTCCGATCCTTCGCCAAGCGCACTCAGGATCGCCGGCGCAGTCATGTCCGCTTCGCCGCCGTAGATCGCGGTAAGCCCAGGGATTTTCCTCCACTCATCTGCAATGGATCCGATGTTGAACATCGGCCCACCCAAGATCACCGGCACCCCGTACTGCTTCGCCAGTCGACAGATCTCCACGACGGACGGAAAATGCTGCATGTAGGCGGATAGCAAGAGGGCGTCAGGGCCGGTCGCCAGAGCTCGTTTCGCTTCGCGGATCACGATCGGGTGCGGCCGCTCGCGGCGTGCGCGCCAAACTCGGCGCATTGCTGCCTGGACACCCTGAGCCGGCCACCAGGTGGAAAGGCTAAGGCGGCGTTGCCAATGAGACGCGATGGACTCGGGTCGTTCGCGAACCGCTCCCGGGACATCGTGCGCTAGAGGGCTGACAACGTCTACAGAGTGGCCGTCGTTTCGAAGAGCGGCAACCAGAAGCCCGATCGAAAGCGTTGGGAAAGTGGCAAAGTTATTGAGGTCGATTAGGGTGGCACGAAATTTTGAGGAATTTCTCGTTGGCGTGGAGTAACCATGAGAAAGCTGTCCCCGAGCTGGACGCAGAGCCCTCTGAAACGTCATCAAAAAATCCGATCAATCTGTACTTGCGGCACCTGTGTGGAGTGTCCGGATAGACCGTCGCCCCCGGACTTGTCATGCCGGAAGTACAATTTTCCTTAATAATCGAGTAAGTCGGCCGGGTCACGCGACCGTCGGCTGACTTAGCCGCTTCTGGATCTACCGGAGCGAGTGCGGAGCCGCTGACGGCAATTGCTCAGGCCGCACCTTTGAGGCGAATTTATCGTCAGAACTCGCGTATTGCCGGAACAAGTTCCGCAACTGCGCCGCCGAACCTCTAATGTCGTGCCGTTCCGCCACACGCTGGCGGCCGATGCGACCCATCGCCGAGAGTTCTGATGTGTCGGCCCGCAGCGCTCGCACCATCGCTGCGGCCAACTCCTCCACGTCGCCGGCGGGGACAGGCCAGCCACATGTGGCGTCCAGGATCTCAGGAATCGCCGCCACATAGGTCGCTATGACCGGCCGCCCGAGGGCCAGCGCCTCTAGAACCACAACCGGAAGGCCTTCTGAGAACGTCGGCAGCACTAGCGCACGGGACGCCGCGATCGCCTGGCGTACTTCGGCATCGCTGCCCCAACCCGCCAGATGAACATGACCCTTCAACTCTAGCCGGTCGATCTCGTCCACGATCTCAGGCCAGATCGGACCGTCGCCGATCAATGTCATGTGCAGCTCATGTCCGCCCGCCAAGGCCTTCGCGACGGCCAATGGCAACAGGACCTGACCCTTTCTTGGGGTCAGCCGCCCTATGCACACGATCTCTTGCGAGTTGGGCACATCACTCGGCTGGAATTCCTCCAGATCCAGACCACACCTGACCACGTGGATCTTGTGCCAACATCGTGGTCCGGTCCGGGTTGCGAGCTGACCCCACGCGTAATCTGATATCACGACAACGAAGGCAGCCTTGTGGATCTTCAGCAGGAGGCGGTTCGGCTCGGCGTCATGAAAGTCCTCCGGTCCGTGTACAGTGAAGCTGAATGTCGGACCACCTAACTCTTGCGCCAGTACTGCGACCGTCGCCGCATTGCTGCTGAAATGCGCATGGAAGTGTTGGATACTTCGTCTCTCCGCTTCACGCTTGAAGCGCACCGCCTCTAGGAAGTACGCAATGCCACGTACATAGCCGCGCGCGGTAAAATCGCGCGTCAGCCACAGTGCGCGAAGCACTCCTGCGGTGTTTCCGAGCAACTCCAGACTTAGATGGAGGATTAGCTCAATCTTTCGATCGAGCAGATAGGTTGTCTTTCGCGCTTCCGCCTGGTCACGCTCCTCAACGAGCGTCTCGGTCCAGCGTCGCATCGCAAATCGGTAGATGGTCAATCCAAGGCGTTCGAGTGCCTCGATTTCGCGACGGATGAATGTCGAGCTCGGTAGCGGATACGTGTTGAGAAGGTACGCGATTTTCATCGATCTGCATCCACAGAGGTTCCAGGGAGTGGGAGCACAATCCGGGATCATCCGCAAGCGGCGGACGGCCACTCGGATGGGCCCGATCTCTGGGTTGCATTGTTTTCCTCGCCTCCGAGTGAGGCGCGCGGTTCACCTGTGACTAGAAAGTCGGCAGCGCTTAGATTGCTCTCTCTGCTCCTCAGCACGTCCTCTTCTTCACGCACTGCAGCGAGCTCTCGCAGAGCGCTAATGGCAGCTTGCGTCCGCACGCCGACCTATTGCTCGACCAAGCCAAGGTCAGTAAAGCGCAGCCAGCGGACCTCGCGGCTTCCGAGCGAGGGAGCGAGGCGACCGAACCAGGGCTGTGCAGAGCCCGAGGAGCGCTTCGCCGACTGACCGGTCATCCGAGTCTTCCAGTCAGATGACCGGATCGAAACCGAAGCCGCAATCGCAGCTATTGGCCTGAGCACATTCCCGCTTTCGACCACGAAGCGCCCGAACAGTCCTAAGACGGCATGTCACCACATTTCCGGCTTGCATAGGCCCAGCTGTCTCGAGCCCCAGCAGCAGCTGCGGTGCCGGGACCCGAGTAGCCGATCACTGTCAAGTTTTGGCGTGACTCCTGTCAATTTCCTTTGTTGTGTCGTCGCTTACAGCATCAATCTGCTGTTGCGCGAAACAACCACTCGTCCCATCTGCACAGTTTCCTGAGACACCGTTCAAAGCCTCGTCGCGCTGATTGTTACGCTTTTGACGCAGTCACTCTGCAGCCGTTAAAATCTCGTCCAGAAAACGTTCGAGCGTCATCGGAAATACGGCCTTGTGAGCGCACCGTTCCAAAAAGGAATCCCCAATTGATAAAGCTTTCAACATTTCGTCCGGTTACACGAGTTGAAACCTGTCCCCTGAGTCCTTGCGAGTTCCTCGCAGTTCCACGGTAAGTGCCACTCCCGACGTACGCGATGGTCATCGTCCCGGTGAAGGTCTGGCCTGGAAGACTGCTGCCGCTGCCGCAACGCGCAGAAAAGCGCAACGTGCCAGACATCCGCGTCGGCGTGATCGCGACGACCTCGACCCGCGCGCGGTTTCCAGGATCTGCTTTCCAAGCGTCGTAGGCGGATTGGGAGAACTCACGCAAGCTATCCATGTGCGGAGCGTCGAGGTAACCCGTCTCGGTCAGACCCAACTCCTGCTGCCATTGCCGAATTGCGCCCCGAGTTCCAGGTCCAGTTATTCCGTCGATACCCCGCGGGTCGATCCCGATTGCCGTCAGGCGGGCCTGAATCTCTCGGATATCTTGGCGCGACAGACCGAGTTGTGTCTCGCCCTCTTCTGTTGCCGGATCGAGTCGCTCCTCTGGCCGGTCGTTCACAGCCTCGGCGTCGGCCGTCGGGAGCAGTGTCGCGACCTCAAGGTTCTCGCTGTTTTGCCCCGTCCTATTGGCACCGTTTTGCCGCGAATCTGACCCGGGCGATTCGTCTTCGGATAGATCACCGGGCGGCGTCGTCGGAGTCTCCGGAGGCTTGGTGAGGGCCGGTTTGACGTTTTCCGGCTCGCGCTGCTCGGGCGGAGCGGTGCCCGAAGTGATGCTCGTCGATGCAGATGGAACGCCCGGCTGATCCGATTCCTTATCCCTATCAAGTTCTTCGACTTCTCTGGAAAGTGCTGCTTGCACCACGACCGGGCGGTCGCCGAGCGCCTCGATAAGGGTGGTGTCTATGGCATTGAGATCCAGCCCATCAAGCTCGCGACGCAGAAGGATGTCCACAGCTACGTTGCTTGATGGGTGGTCGTCGATCAAGCGCTCGAGGCTGTCGCGGAGATCGCGAAGCAAGCTCAGCCGTTCCGGCCGCTGCGCTTCGAGCGCCCGCGCATAGGCCGTCTTAATTGCAGCTAAGCGAGCCTTGGAAGTTCAGCCTGAACAAGGGACATGCTGCTGATTTCGCAGAAGAACCTTTGGTTTCTCGAGGTTTTGGATCGCGGGGTTTCGTAGGATTCGGGCGAGAACCCTGCGATTTCGGATGTGCCGATGAAGCCGAAACCCCGCCAGCCCGAGCAGGACGATCTGCTGCGGCCGCGCCTGGTCGACCTGATCGACATGCGCCACGAGCTGGTAAAGCTCGAGACGCTGATCGAGCGGGAGTTCTTCGAGCGGGAGTGGGCCGGGTTCTTCCCGTCGGGCACCGGGCGACCGGCGACGTCGCCGCGGCTGGTGGCGGGGCTCCTCTATCTCCAGCACGCCTTCGAGCTGTCGGACGAGGCGGTGGTCGCAAGGTGGGTCGAGAACCCGTACTACCAGCACCTCTGCGGCGAGACCTTCTTCCAGCACCGCCCGCCGATCGATCCCTCCTCGCTCACCCGCTGGCGCCAGCGGATCGGTGAAGAGGGCGTGGAATGGCTGCTGACCAAGAATGAGGAAGAAGAGGAAAGGCCCCAGTGGGGCGTTTCCCTGACGAATGAGGCCGGCCGCGCCTCGGGAACGGTCGCGGACCGGAGCCTTGAGCGGGTGTCGGTCGACACCACGGTGATGGAAAAGAACATCGCCCACCCGACCGACGCCCGGCTCTACGAGACGGCGCGGCGGAAGCTGGTGGCGCTCGCCGTCGAGGCCGGCATCGAGTTGCGTCAGAGCTATGCGCGCCTGGCGCCGCGGCTGGCGGCGAAGGCCGGAAGGTACGCCCACGCCCGCCAGTTCAGGCGGATGCGAAAGGTGCTGCGCACGCCGAAGGGCTACACCGTCCGGGTGATGCGTGATCTCCGCCGCCGGCTCGAAGACATCCCCCAAGGGCCCCTGCGCGAGCGCATCCTCGACATGCTGGTGCTGACCTCGCGGCTCCTGCACCAGAAGCCGAAGGACAAGGGCAAGCTCTACAGCCTGCACGAGCCGGAGGTCGACTGCATCTCCAAGGGCAAGGCGCGGGTGCGGCTCACGAGTTCGGCACCAAGGTGAGCGTCGCCGCCACCACCCGCGAAGGCTTCATCGTCGGCATGCGGGCGCTGCCGGGAAACCCCTACGACGGCCACACCCTCGCCGAGGCGCTCGAGCAGGTCGAGGTGCTGACCGATCGCCGCCCGTCCCTCGCCGTCGTCGACCGCGGCGACCGCGGGCACGGCGTCGAGACCACCCGCGTGCTGATCAGCGGCACCCGCAGGGGCCTCACGCCGGCACTCGCCAAGCTCCTGCGCCGCCGCAGCGCCATCGAGCCGGAGATCGGCCACATGAAGACCGACGGGCGGCTGACGCGCTGCCCGCTCAAGGGAACGACCGGCGACGCGCTCTTCGCCGTCCTCTGCGCCTGCGGCCACAACATCCGCAAGATCCTCGCCCGCCTCAGGGCATTTTTGGTCGCCCTGATCGCCGCCATTCTCGGCGCATTCAGACCCGACAACGCTCACGCAGCCGGCGCTGCCACCGTCTGATCGGATTGTTCAGGCTGAACTACTTAGTTCGCCCTGATCAACGTCCAACGCATTGATTTTATTTGATGACGTGACGTTTTTGATATTTTCGAACCGCAGGGTTTGGTAGGTTTGGGGCGAGAACCCTGCAATTTCGGATCGACGCATGAAGCCCAAATCCCGTGCCCCTGAGCAGGACGACCTGTTGCGCCCGCGCTTGGCGGACATGATCGACCTGCGCCACGAACTGGTGAAGCTTGCCGGGCTGATCGACTGGGAGTTCTTCGAGGAGGAATGGGCGGGGTTCTTCCCGTCGCACACGGGGCGCCCGGCGACCTCTCCACGGCTGGTGGCGGGGCTGCTCTACCTCCAGCACGCCTACCGGCTGTCGGACGAGGCGGTCGTGGCCCGGTGGGTGGAGAACCCGTACTACCAGCACCTCTGTGGCGAGACGTTCTTTCAGCACCGTCCTCCTGTCGATCCTTCGTCGCTGACGCGGTGGCGGAACCGGATCGGGGAGGAAGGTGCCGAGTGGCTCCTGACCAAGACGATCGAGGCCGGGCGCGAGGCCGGAGTGATTTCCGAGCGGAGCGCGGAGACGGTGATCGTGGACACGACGGTGATGGAGAAGGCGATCGCGCATCCAACCGATACACGGCTCTACGAGAAAGCGCGTCGGCGCCTGGTGGCGCTTGCCCAGGAGGCGGGCCTGTCGCTTCGCCAAAGCTACGCGCGGCTGGCGCCGCGTCTGGCCGGACAGGTCGGTCGCTATGCCCACGCCCGCCAGTTCAAGCGGATGCGCAAGGGGCTGCGGCGGCTGAAAGGCTACACCGGCCGGGTCCTGCGCGACATCCAGCGGCAGCTGCACGCCGTGACCGACACCGCCCTGCGGGAGCGGATCGAGGGCGAGATCGCCCTCGTTGAGCGCCTCCTGCGGCAGAAGCCGAAGGACAAGCGGAAGCTCTATGCGCTGCACGAGCCTGAGGTGGACTGCATCTCCAAGGGCAAGGCGCGCGTCCGTTACGAGTTCGGCTCCAAGGTCTCGGTGGCGACCACGCACAAGGAGGGCTTCGTCGTCGGCATGCGCGCGATGACCGGCAACCCGTACGATGGCCATACCTTGCGAGAAGCGCTCGAGCAGGTGGAGATCCTGACGGACACATCACCGAAGAGAGCCTTCGTCGACCGCGGCTATAGGGGTCATGGCGTTGAGACGACCGAGGTCTTCATCTCCGGCCAGCGCCGCGGCATGACGCCGGCGCTCCGGCGCGACCTGCGCCGCCGCAGTGCAATCGAACCGGCGGTCGGCCACATGAAGACCGACGGCCGCCTCGCCCGCTGCGCCCTCAAGGGCACGCTCGGCGACGCACTCCACGCTGTCCTCTGCGGCTGCGGGCACAACATCCGCATGATCCTGGCCCATCTGAGGGCTCTTGTGGCCGTGATCCTCGCCGCGCTGATGGCAGCAATCGCCAACAACATCGAACAGGCCCGGCCAAACTACGCCACGACCGGCGCCGCGGCGTGATGTTCAGTGGCGACTTGGAAGGCTCCTCGGCGGCAGCCGTCGAGATACCGCTGAAAAGAAGAAACTGCAGAAGGGCGAACATGCACAAGCGTATCATGCTGCCTCACTGGCCCACCGCACCGAGCAGGAAGGTGCAGGTTACGTCGCGCAGAACTTCATCCACTTTCATAGATCGCGCTGCGGTCCCCTGCATGCGGCCGTCCTGCGAAACGTTGAAGTCAATAACAGAAAACGGATCGAGCGGGAAAACCCTATTATTATTCCACGGCGTGAACTTTGGGAACGTCTGATCTATCGATTGTCGTTGGCTGCAGTGGCGTCAGCGAATGGATGATGGCCTCGTCTTCGCGATGCCTCGGCACATTTCAGGTGATTTCGATGGCTGGAGGGCGCCTCGAAAAATGGTCCCGACCGTGGCGCTGCGGTATGTCTGTCGGGATGATGCGACACTGAGGGTGTGACGATGGCGCAGATGGGGTTCTTCGATCTTACAGACCGTTACGCGAGCCTGGACGCGAAGAAGGACCCGCTGGTCGAGATCGACGCCGTTGTGCCGTGGGAGGAGTTTCGCCCGACCCTTGAGCGGGTCTGGCGCAAGCCAGCTGCGGCGCGCAAGTCCCGGGCGGGGCGCAAGCCGATGGACGCGGTGCTGATGTTCAAGACGCTGGTGCTGAGCGCGCTCTACAACCTGTCCGACGACCAGATCGAGTATCAGGTCCGCGACCGGCTGTCGTTCATGCGATTCCTCGGCCTCGGCCTCGAAGACCGGGTGCCGGACGCCAAGACGGTATGGCTCTATCGCGAGGCACTGGCGCAGGCGGGCAAGGTGGAGGAGCTGTTCAGCCAGTTCGACGGCTATCTGGCGCGGCAGGGCTACATCGCGCGCGGCGGTCAAATCCTGGATGCGTCCATCGTGCCGGTGCCGCGCAACCACAACACGCGGGACGAGAACGCGGCAATCAAGAACGGCGAGGTGCCCGAGGACTGGGCGGACAAGCCCGCGAAGCGCGCGCAAAAGGACCTGGACGCGCGCTGGACGAAAAAGCACGGCAAGAACCATTACGGCTACAAGAATCACGTCAACGTGGATCGTAGGCACAAGCTGGTGCGGCGCTATCACGTCAGCGATGCCGCGCGGCATGACAGCCAGGCGGTGGATCATCTGCTGATGCAGGGTAACACCGGCTCCGGCGTGTGGGCGGATGCGGCCTATCGGTCCGAGGAGATGGAGGCAAAGCTGCGCGCCCGGAGGCTGAAAAGCCACATCCACCGCAAGGGCAAGCGGGGCAAGCCGCTGACCGAACAGGCCAAGGGCAGCAACCGGACCAGATCCGGCATCCGGGTCCGCGTCAAGCACGTCTTCGGCGCGCAGGCCAACGATATGGGCGGGACCTTGGTCCGGACCATCGGCTTGGTTCGAGCAACGGCCAAGATCGGGATGAAGAACCTCGCCTACAACATGCACCGCCTCGGCCAGCTGCGCCGTCTCAACCCGTGCCCGGCGTGAGCATCACGCGAACAAAAAAGATCAGGCCGCGAGGCAGAAAAATCCGAGCGTGAAGGCCGCAGCGCCACGCCCATCCGGACGCAGCAAAGCGACAGCCGACGCTCGTCCTCCTGCTTCAGACCACGCGCGCCGCCGAGGGGGCACGAGAACGGTAGAAAATCGAGGTGCCCTTGAGAGTGTCCTTTGCTCTCAAGCTCAAGGGGAATGTCAGGCCGTTGTCCAACAACACTAATGATGCGTTCGTGTAACTGCCGCGACCCCTCCATACGCTGTCCATCATTGCAATTTCGCCAGACCTGCCGGTCGTCGAAGGGTCATCATCGAGACTAATCGAGACGGGTGCCGTATGGCTATAGACGTCAGGATCCTCAGCCTCGCAGTTGACTTGGCCCGACCAATTTTGCGGAAGACGGGCGAAGAAGGCGTGACGTGCCTCGCGAGCCTGGTTGAATGCGGTCAACACCTCGTCGGCCCCATCCGCGCGCTCCTCGAGACTTCACGAGCAGACGCTGCTGTAGCGCAATAGTCTCGTCGGCCGTCTCGACCTGGCGCTGGAGGCTCTGCCGTTCGGTGGCCAGTGCGGTTTCCAGTTCGGCCATCTCCTGCCGCTGCGCCTCGATCAGTGCGCCGCGCTTCGCAGCATGTTCGGCGCGTAGTTCCTCAAGCTCCGTGGCGGCCTCTTCACGGGCATCCGCGAGCGCCGCGTCGGCTTTTTCCTGTTCGACGGCGAGCAGCCTTTGGAGTTCCGCCCGCGCCTCGGCGATGCGAGGCTCCCGCTCGGCGGTCAGCTCGGCAAGCTCGGCGTTGTACCGGCGCCTCGCTTCTTCCACGCGCCGCTGGCCCTCGGTTTCGGCCTCCGCCAGCGCGGCGTCATTCGCCGCTTGGAGTTCAGCAAACTCCTCCGTGTGGGCGCTCCTCAGTTCCGAAATAGCGCGGGAGTTTGCAGCCTTGAGATCGGCAGTCGCCGTCTCATGCTCGGCGCGAAGAGCCGTCAGCTCCGCCTCATGAGCGGCGATGACGCCTGTCAGAGCCGTATTGCGCAGCGCCGCGAGCCGCTCTTCCGCCGCCTCGGTACCGACCACGAGATTCGGTCCGGCAAACAGATCACGCGGTTGCCCGAATTCTGTGACCGGATTTTCGATTGTCGCCGCTCCGCTCCAGCGCCCGGCGCTGTAGGCCAATTCCTGAAACCCGTAGAGCCGACGGACCGCGTCGGCCTCCTCGGTTGGCGTAACGAGGTAGAACGGTCCCTCCTTGCCTGTTTGCGCAAAAAGGTTCTGTCGGGGTGTTGCGTCAGCCTCAAACCGCACGATTGCTTCCGGTCTCGCGGCATCGCCGCCGCGGGACGTCGCCACGATTTCGAGGTTATCCACCGACCAGTAGGGCGGCAACCCGTTCGTAATGACCGAGAGCAGTTGCCCGTCGTCTGGCAGATCCTGCGAAATCGCCGCAGAACTCGTGAGGATGGCGACGGATGATAAAATGAGACGAAACGACACTCTTGCTCTCCCGATGTTGAAGCGGTTTATGAACGTCAGCAGCTGCGTTAGTTTTCGTCGAACGTCGCGAACCCCCAACCGCGCTGTCAAGACGCAATAGCGACCATCCCCGCCTCGCAGAAAGTAAATCATCGAAATCAAGGGTCTTCGCTCGACCTGCACCCGCAACGAATGGCAAGAGAGTCCGCACTCCGGACCTCTGCCCCGCTCGGCGAAGGTCAGCACAGCGCGGCTTGCGGTCATCACGGCACTTGGTGGATGAAACGCCGAAAGAGAACCCGAACCCTCTCTTCTCTATCGGGCGCCTCGAAAAATGGTCCCGACCGTGGCGCTGCGGTATGTCTGTCGGGATGATGCGACACTGAGGGTGTGACGATGGCGCAGATGGGGTTCTTCGATCTTACAAACCGTTACGCGAGCCTGGACGCGAAGAAGGACCCGCTGGTCGAGATCGACGCCGTTGTGCCGTGGGAGGAGTTTCGCCCGACCCTTGAGCGGGTCTGGCGCAAGCCAGCTGCGGCGCGCAAGTCCCGGGCGGGGCGCAAGCCGATGGACGCGGTGCTGATGTTCAAGACGCTGGTGCTGAGCGCGCTCTACAACCTATCCGACGACCAGATCGAGTATCAGGTCCGCGACCGGCTGTCGTTCATGCGATTCCTCGGCCTCGGCCTCGAAGACCGGGTGCCGGACGCCAAGACGGTATGGCTCTATCGCGAGGCACTGGCGCAGGCGGGCAAGGTGGAGGAGCTGTTCAGCCAGTTCGACGGCTATCTGGCGCAGCAGGGCTACATCGCGCGCGGCGGTCAAATCCTGGATGCGTCCATCGTGCCGGTGCCGCGCAACCACAACACGCGGGACGAGAACGCGGCAATCAAGAACGGCGAGGTGCCCGAGGACTGGGCGGACAAGCCCGCGAAGCGCGCGCAAAAGGACCTGGACGCGCGCTGGACGAAAAAGCACGGCAAGAACCATTACGGCTACAAGAATCACGTCAACGTGGATCGTAGGCACAAGCTGGTGCGGCGCTATCACGTCAGCGATGCCGCGCGGCATGACAGCCAGGCGGTGGATCATCTGCTGATGCAGGGTAACACCGGCTCCGGCGTGTGGGCGGATGCGGCCTATCGGTCCGAGGAGATGGAGGCAAAGCTGCGCGCCCGGAGGCTGAAAAGCCACATCCACCGCAAGGGCAAGCGGGGCAAGCCGCTGACCGAACAGGCCAAGGGCAGCAACCGGACCAGATCCGGCATCCGGGTCCGCGTCGAGCACGTCTTCGGCGCGCAGGCCAACGATATGGGCGGGACCTTGGTCCGGACCATCGGCTTGGTTCGAGCGACGGCCAAGATCGGGATGAAGAACCTCGCCTACAACATGCGCCGCCTCGGCCAGCTGCGCCGTCTCAACCCGTGCCCGGCGTGAGCATCACGCGAACAAAAAAGATCAGGCCGCGAGGCAGAAAAATCCGAGCGTGAAGGCCGCAGCGCCACGCCCATCCGGACGCAGCAAAGCGACAGCCGACGCTCGTCCTCCTGCTTCAGACCACGCGCGCCGCCGAGGGGGCACGAGAACGGTAGAAAATCGAGGTGCCCAATAGCTCCCGCCTCCGAAGTACGTCCTGTCGGGAAAACGGTCTCGAACCTTCCCGCTGTAAATGGTTTCTATTCTAGCGTAGAGATCGGGATCGGAGATCCCGGCCACACACGCGTCTTCGATGCCCTCGAAGCCAATGAGCGCACGTGCTTCCGACGCCTTGAACGCGGCGGTTTCGAAGCAGGTCCAAGTACTCGCGAACGTCTTGTTGCGCCCGGCACAGACCTCGAGAACAGGCTTGGCGGAATCGCCGTATAGGTTCTGCATTTGTGCGATTGCGATCATCTCGAAGGCAACGGCTCCGGACTTCAGACAATCTGGCAGCTCGTGCGCTTCTGATTGGGCGTTGCACTCCTCGATCACCTCGGCAGGAATACTCTCCTGCACCTGCGCGTAGGAAACCGTGGGCGACGCGGCGATAGATATTGGGGTGACAAACTTTCTGAACATCGTCACCGACAATGATACCTTCTGCACGTCGTGGGTACAAGCGTGCCATGCGCCGCGAATGGCGGCTTCTTCCCGCCACTGATCCGCTCCCCAACCGGGCGAGCGTCCGCAAAGCGCAGGTTGCGGACGAGATGGCCGTCGGTCCTCGGCCGTCAGCGCCGCACCGCGCACGCGGGGCCGCTTCGCCGACTGAGCGGTCGTTCGCCGCGGATGCAACATTGCCGCGTTCGATGGTCGACGCCTCGAAGCGAGGGCAGAGAACAAACCGTCTCCTGCGGTCTGCGGCCGCTCGGTCGCGCCTCGGTTTCAGCAAGCTGGACGGCGTGGCCACGCCCACATCACTTCTTCAGCGCCAGCTTTGCCGACAGAACGTCGATTTCGAGCGCCCGCCCGACCGCCGAATGCGTCAGATGCCCTGCATGAGTGTTAAGCCCGGCAAGCAGGTACGGGTCCTCCTCGCACGCGGCGCGCCAGCCCTTGTCGGCGAGTGCCAGCAGGAACGGCATCGTTGCGTTACCGAGTGCGATGGTCGCGGTCCGTGGCACTGCGCCGGGCATGTTGGCGACGCAGTAATGCATGATCCCTTCGACTTCGTAGACCGGTTCGTCGTGCGTTGTCGGCCGCGATGTCTCGAAGCAGCCGCCTTGGTCGATCGCTACATCGACGAGCGCAGCGCCCTGCTTCATTCCCCCTAGCTCGATGCGTCGCACCAGCTTCGGGGCTGCCGCTCCGGGGATCAGCACGGCTCCAATCACAATGTCCGCCTCGGCCACGAGCTCTGCGGTGTTGCCCGACGAGGCGTAGCGGGTGCGGAACAAGCCGCCGAAGACGTCGTAGAGATAGCGCATCCGCGGCAGCGACGTGTCGAGCACCGTCACGTCAGCTCCCATACCAGACGCGACCCGCGCCGCGTGAGTGCCGACGACGCCACCGCCGATCACCGTGACCTTCGCGGGCTCGACCCCCGGCACCCCACCCATCAGCACGCCACGCCCGCCATTGGCCTTCTGTAGCGTCCAGGCGCCCATCTGCGGCGCGAGTTTGCCGGCGACCTCCGACATCGGCGCCAGCAGTGGGAGGCCGCCGGCCGGATCGGTCACCGTTTCGTAGGCGATCGCCGTGACCCCGCTGGCCAATAGGTCACGGGTCTGCTCAGGGTCCGGCGCGAGGTGCAGGTAGGTGAAGAGGATCTGCCCCTCCCGCAGCCGTGCCCGCTCGACCGCTTGCGGCTCCTTAACCTTGACGATCATCTCGGCCGTCTCGAACACCTCCTCGGCCGAGGCGGCGATGCGTGCCCCGACGGCTTCGTAGTCCGCTTCGGAGAACCCCGCGCCATCTCCGGCGCCCACCTCGACGATAACCTCATGGCCATGCGACACGGCCTCCCGCGCTGCCGCCGGCGTCACCCCGACACGGTATTCCTGCGCCTTGATTTCCTTTGGACAGCCGATCCGCATCGCATCCTCCGCGCGGTGATTGCCGCCCGGCTACGCACGCCTGCGTCCGTTTGCAAGGGTCACGCCGACGGCATTCCGCGCGCTCCCGACCGCATCAGGCGGATATCGGCTATGGGATTCGAGTCGGGCGGTGCAAGGCTCGGGTGCAGCGCGCAAACCGGAGAACAAGGTCAAGAACGTCTGTTCCGAAAGCCGCATAGCAGCGGTTCTCGAACTCATCGAAGTTCCGGCCGGGTGCGCATCATCGGAGTTATTCTGCGCCTGCAAGCGTCGCGAATGTACGATCTCCCGAAGTGCGCGGCTGCGCCTTTTGAGGCTCTTGGGAGAGAGCCATCGGAACAAAGATCCCGAGCGTCGCTTGGCCGACGCAGCCGACCTTCGCTTCGCCTGCAACACGCCCTGCCACGCTCACAAGGCATCCGCCAACGTCGGTGAGGACCGGACCTTCGTTACGGCTCGGCCGGGGGTCAGATCAGCGGACTTGATTGCCGTTCGCGTTAATCCCTGCGGCGGTAGATGACTGCGCTTTGCTGTCGCTGGTAGGGTTGCTGGGGCAGGTCGGATTGCGGGACAAAACGGGCCTTCGTCGACGCCACAAGCGGCGGCCGGGAGTCTCGTCCCGGCCGCCCGGGGCAGCTATTGCATTCCCTTGCTCATGAATTCCTCGACGATGTTCGACATGTTGAACGACGCGCCGCCCTGCACCGGCGGGTACTCCGCCAGCGTCTGCAGGTGCTGGCCCATCAGCACGCCCATCGGCTGGATCAGCCACGAGACCTTCTGCAGCAGGTGGCCGTAGCCGTCGGTCGAAGTCATAGCTCTCGAACGGGTCCGCCCGGATGTTGAAGACCAGCGGCACCGTGCGCGGCACGACGTTCGCGTAGTAGTCTTCCTTGGTCGAGAAATGGAACTTCCACGGCCCCATCCGCACCGCGGTCAGGACGCTCTCGTAATAGTGGAAGATGTGGTCGCGATTGGAGGTCTCCTGCTCGCCCTTCCAGTAGGCGAGGTTGTTGACGCCATCGATATACTGGCTCTTTTCCTCCATGACCTCGGCGGCAACGTCCTCGATGCCCGCCGCAGCAGCCAGGGTCGTGAACATGTCCTGGTGCGCCTGGATGCCGTTCAGCACGCCGCCGGGTTCAAGCTCGCCGGGCCAGCGCACCATCGAGATGACGCGAACGCCACCCTCGTAGGTGGTCATCTTCTCGCCCCGGAACGGCGTCGTCGCACCGTGCGGCCAGGACGTGTGCTCAGGCCCGTTATCGGTCGAATACCAGACGATGGTGTTGTCGGCCAAACCCTGCGCGTCGAGCCAGTCCAGCACCAGCCCGATGTCGTGGTCGTGCTGCAGCATCCCCGACCCGTGGATGTCGGCCTCGGTGGTGTAGGTCTCCGCCGCATAGCGCCATTCGTCGTTCAGGCGCGTGTAGAGGTGCATCCGGCTGGTGTTGAGCCAGACGAAGAACGGCTCGTCCGCCTCGTTGGCCGCCGCCATGAACTCCTCGGCCCGCGGGATCACCTCGCTCGCGTCGAAATTCTTCATCCGCTCCTGGGTCAGCGGCCCTGTGTCCTCAATGGTCTGGTTGCCGATGACGCCGAAACGCGGCTGCTCGGTGTCGTCGAAGGTGTCGGTCGCAAAGCTGTGGATCACGCCCCGCGTCCCGAACTGTTCTTCGTATGCCTCGAGCGAGCCCGAGAACGCCTCGCCGAAGCGCTGGTAGTCGCGCTGCTCAGCCTCTTCCTGCGTGTTCAGGTGGTAGAGGTTGCCAAAGAACTCGTCGAAGCCGTGGACGGTTGGCAGATGCTCGTTTCGGTCGCCCAGGTGGTTCTTGCCGAAATGCCCGGTGCGATAGCCGATCTGCTTCAACTCTTCGGCCAGCGACGGCGACCCGGCCTGGAGGCCGAGGGGAGAGCCGGGCTGGCCCACCGTCGTCATGCCCGAGCGGATCGGGTACTGCCCGGTGATGAACGCCGCCCGGCCGGCGGTGCAACTCGGTTGCGCGTAGTGGTCGACAAAGCGGATGCCCTCCTCGGCGATCCGGTCGATGTTGGGGGTGGTGTAGCCCATCGTGCCCATGCCGTAGGCGGACACGTTCTGCCATCCGATGTCGTCGCCCCAAATGACGAGGATGTTGGGTTGCTCCGCATCCTCCTGTGCCACCGCTGCTCCGGCGGCAAGCACCGCCAGCGCAGCCCCAGCCAAAGTCGCTACCGTTGATCGCATTCCGCCTGTTCCTTCCGCACTGATTTGGACCGGTAGATTGACACTAGCACCGAGAACGGACCAAGATTGTTCCCTTGGGGGCAATTGGAGGATCGATTGGATTGTCTTATGGGCGCCTCGAAAAATGGTCCCGACCGTGGCGCTGCGGTATGTCTGTCGGGATGATGCGACACTGAGGGTGTGACGATGGCGCAGATGGGGTTCTTCGATCTTACAGACCGTTACGCGAGCCTGGACGCGAAGAAGGACCCGCTGGTCGAGATCGACGCTGTTGTGCCGTGGGAGGAGTTTCGCCCGACCCTTGAGCGGGTCTGGCGCAAGCCAGCTGCGGCGCGCAAGTCCCGGGCGGGGCGCAAGCCGATGGACGCGGTGCTGATGTTCAAGACGCTGGTGCTGAGCGCGCTCTACAACCTGTCCGACGACCAGATCGAGTATCAGGTCCGCGACCGGCTGTCGTTCATGCAATTCCTCGGCCTCGGCCTCGAAGACCGGGTGCCGGACGCCAAGACGGTATGGCTCTATCGCGAGGCACTGGCGCAGGCGGGCAAGGTGGAGGAGCTGTTCAGCCAGTTCGACGGCTATCTGGCGCGGCAGGGCTACATCGCGCGCGGCGGTCAAATCCTGGATGCGTCCATCGTGCCGGTGCCGCGCAACCACAACACGCGGGACGAGAACGCGGCAATCAAGAACGGCGAGGTGCCCGAGGACTGGGCGGACAAGCCCGCGAAGCGCGCGCAAAAGGACCTGGACGCGCGCTGGACGAAAAAGCACGGCAAGAACCATTACGGCTACAAGAATCACGTCAACGTGGATCGTAGGCACAAGCTGGTGCGGCGCTATCACGTCAGCGATGCCGCGCGGCATGACAGCCAGGCGGTGGATCATCTGCTGATGCAGGGTAACACCGGCTCCGGCGTGTGGGCGGATGCGGCCTATCGGTCCGAGGAGATGGAGGCAAAGCTGCGCGCCCGGAGGCTGAAAAGCCACATCCACCGCAAGGGCAAGCGGGGCAAGCCGCTGACCGAACAGGCCAAGGGCAGCAACCGGACCAGATCCGGCATCCGGGTCCGCGTCGAGCACGTCTTCGGCGCGCAGGCCAACGATATGGGCGGGACCTTGGTCCGGACCATCGGCTTGGTTCGAGCGACGGCCAAGATCGGGATGAAGAACCTCGCCTACAACATGCGCCGCCTCGGCCAGCTGCGCCGTCTCAACCCGTGCCCGGCGTGAGCATCACGCGAACAAAAAAGATCAGGCCGCGAGGCAGAAAAATCCGAGCGTGAAGGCCGCAGCGCCACGCCCATCCGGACGCAGCAAAGCGACAGCCGACGCTCGTCCTCCTGCTTCAGACCACGCGCGCCGCCGAGGGGGCACGAGAACGGTAGAAAATCGAGGCGCCCTTATGACTTCCCTCGGCTCCTTTGCGATAAGGAGCCGCTGCCCGGCACCCCATATGCCGGACAGCGGCGGGGGACGGATCGAGAATGGGTCGGCCGCTCAGGGCCGTGCGGTAGTGTGATCGCCCCCGTCTTTTCTCATGACCTGAACGGATAGCAGGGCTTCTGGCCCGCATGACAAGCAGAGGTAAGGGAAAGACGGATGCAGGATATCATCGGCATCGACATCTCGAAAGACCGGCTGGACGCGTTTCGGCTCTCAAGCCGGCAGCACAACTTCTTTGGAAACGACAAGGCCGGGTTCAAGGCTCTGCTGGAGTGGATCGGCAACGCCGAAGGACTGCGGATCGTCTATGAGCCGACCGGCCCCTATCATCGCGCACTGGAGGAATCGCTCGCAAAGGCCGGGCATGCGCTGGTCAAGGTCAATCCCCGACAGGCACGGCGGTTCGCTGAGGCCACCGGAACCCAGGCCAAGACGGACCGGGTGGATGCGATGCTGCTGGCTCGGATGGGGCTTGCGCTCGACCTGCCGCCGCGCCCGGTTCGCGGCGAACTCATGAACGAACTGAGGGAGTTGCACGTCGCGCGGCTGGCGTTGATCAAGGACCGGACGGCGGCGGGAAACCGTGCTGACACAGCGGCGATCAGCCTGATCCGACGCCAGGCGAAGGCACGGCTGGCGATCATCGAGAAGCAGCTTGCCGAGGTCGACGAAACCATCGCCACCCTGATCGCGGCGGACCCCGCGCTGGCCGAGCGTCTCGACATCCTGACCTCCATCCCTGGCATCGGCGCCGTCACCGCCTGCATGCTGCTGATCGAGATGCCCGAGCTCGGGACCCTCGAGCCGAAACAGGCCGCGAGCCTCGCCGGGCTGGCGCCGTTCACGCGTCGCTCGGGCAAGTGCAAGGGCAAGGGCAAGGAGATGATCCGCGGTGGACGCGCCAGCCTGCGCGCCGCAATCTTCATGCCGGCCCTCGTCGCCGTCCGCTTCAACGCGGATCTCAAGCGCAAGTACCAGCAGCTCCTCGACAGCGGCAAGGCACCCAAGCTCGCCATCACCGCCGTCATGCGCAAGCTTGTCCTGCTCGCCAACGCGCTGCTGCGTGACGGCCGGAAATGGGCCGACAGACCCGCTTGACCAAGACGGATACTACCGGCGTTTTGTCGCGGAAAGGATGGCTGGCCGGTCAGCCGGAGAGCTTCCGTGCCTCGATACTTGGCGCCGGTCAGCCGCGGCACTTCGCTCAAGGCGAGACGATCTACACGCAGGGCGACGATCCCGGAGGCATTTACGGCATCCTCGACGGTTCAGTGGCCGTCACAATCGCGCCTGGTCACTCGGGACCACACCTCGCACACCTCGCGACGCCGGGGGCCTGGTTCGGCGAGGGCGCCTTCCTGACCGGCGAACCGCGACGCGTCGGGCTGGAGGCGGCGAGCGAATGCGCCCTCTTTCATGTGCCTCTCAATGCGATGGAGACGCTGGCTGCGGCCGATCCAGCGAACGTGCGGCGCTTTGGCCAGATCGCCATGCTGAACATCGATATCGCGCTGCAAGTCATCGACGACCTCCTGATCCGAGATTCTGACCGGCGCATCGCGGCCATACTTCTGCGGTCGCTCGGCGGCCGCCCGGATGGCGGCGTGCAACTGACTCAGGAAGATCTCGGCCGGCTGGCGAATGCTTCTCGAAAGGTGGTCAACAGGGCGCTGCAACGCTTTGCAGAACGAGGCTGGGTGAAGCCCGGCTACTCCACGATGGAGGTTATCGATCCCGCAAGTCTTCGGAGATTCGCCACGCTCGACCATCCCTAACCCGCAGGCTTTCATGACTGCTGAGGGCTCTTCGGTGCCTGTCGCCGCTCGGGACACGAACGGCAGCTAGCGCGTCTGACGCGCGGAACGATGTAATGCTGTGCCTGCGAAGGCGGAGACCGGTGGGACGTCCGGTGTGCGCAGATAGTGTTGAGCGCTCGACAAGGTCGAAGTCGGAGCGGTGCAGCATGCTCTCCTGCCCCTCGAGTTGCGAGCCGATGCGGAAATGCGCGGCGGGCAGGCGGATCGAGAACTCGGCGAAGTTCTCGGAGCCCATCGAGCCCTGCGGCAGCTCGATCACGTTTACCGGCCCGAGCGCGACGCCGATCGCCTCGAGCGCGGGCTACAGGATCGCAGGGTCTTTGATGAACGGCGGCACGCCCTGAAGATGGGGTGGATGCCGCTCTCCCCTGACGGCATCGCAATGTGCCAAGCTTGCGGTGTTGAATCACAAGCTGAAGGAGAGGGCATCCATGGGAGAAGTTAGCACCATCGGCGTCGACCTGGCAAAGAACGTGTTCCAGGTGCACGGCGCGGCGGCGGACGGGTCCGTTCTGTTTCGGAAGAAGTTGTCGCGGCCGCAGTTCGCGCGGTTCATGGCGCAGCAGCCGCCATGCCTTGTGGCGATGGAAGCCTGCGCCAGCGCTCATCATTGGGCGCGGGAGATGGCGCGCTACGGCCATGAGGTCCGGCTGATCGCGCCGCATTACGTAAAGCCGTTCCTCAAGCGGCAGAAGAACGACGCCGCCGATGGGCGTTGTTGCAGAAGTCTGACGACAGAGGATTTACTTCGCGAATCCATGCGGTTACACGGGCTGCATGAGCAAGCCATCCCCCGCCCGCTATCGCACGACCAACTGGTCCAGCTACAATGCGTCGCTGCGGAAGCGGGGGTCCCTGCTGATCTGGGTCGACAAGGACATGACCTGGCGCGCGCCGCGTGACGGCCGGCCCGGACGTCCGACGGTATTTTCCGATGCGGCCATCCAGTTCTGCCTGTCAATCAAGGTCCTTTTCAAGCTGCCGTTGCGCCAGACTTCCGGGATAGTGGCCAGCCTGCTGAAGCTGGCTGGGCTGGACTGGCCCGTGCCGGACTTCTCCACGCTGTGCCGCAGGCAGAAGACACTGGCCGTGCAGGTTCCGTATCGGCGCGCCGACGGGCCCCTGAACCTGCTCGTGGACAGCCGGGATCAAGTTCCTGGGCGATGGCGAGTGGCAGACCCGCAAGCATGGATCGCAGGGCCGGCGCCGGTGGCGCAAGGTGCATCTCGCCATGGACCCGGCCACATCCGACATCCGCGCCGTCGAATTCACGCCCAGCCGTGATGGCGACAGCCCCGTGCTACCGGACCTCCTTGGGCAGATCCCGGAAGACGAGCAGATCGGCTCCGTGACAGCCGACGGCGCCTACGATACGCGCCGCTGCCACACCGCCATCCTCGCGCGTGAAGCCACTCCGATCATTCCGATCCGGAAAAACGGTCGCCTGTGGAAAGACGATTGCCCCGCGGCACGCACCCGAAACGAGACCCTGCGCG
This sequence comes from uncultured Alphaproteobacteria bacterium, assembly GCA_963749675.1. GTDB lineage: Bacteria > Pseudomonadota > Alphaproteobacteria > Rhodobacterales > Rhodobacteraceae > Roseitranquillus. The sequence goes on along the minus strand of CAVVNT010000010.1, from coordinate 668,720 downwards.
CCACCCGACATTACGGCAGGGCGTTCTGGAAACGCTGGACCGGATACCACGCCCGCAGCCAGATCGAGGCGAAGATGCGCTGCCTGAAATCCTTCGGCGAGCGCATCATGGCAAGAGACCCGGACCGCCAGAGCGCCGAAATCCACATCCGCATCGCACTCATAAACCGCTTCAACGCCCTCGGCACCGCCGAGATTATCCGCACGGCGTGACGTCAGCGGGGTAAGGGGCAGTCACGCCTCCGGCGGGAGTTGCGCAACAACGCCCCCTTATGGGCGCGATGTTCGAGACCGGGTGCGACCTCCCGCTTCGCCGCCGCGTACGAGCGCAGCTTGTCGGTCACGATACGCTTCGGTGCCTGGTCGGTCTTCTTCATAAGACGTCGCAGCAACCGCTTGGCCGCCTTTGCATCCCGACGCGGCTGCAGGAACTCCTCGAGCACGACGCCGTGTTCGTCCACGGCGCGCCACAGCCAGAACCGTTGGCCGCGGACCGAGACCTGGACCTCGTCGAGATGCCAGACCCGGCCCGGGCGAGCCTGCCGTCGCCGCAGCCCCCGCGCGATCGTGAGGCCAAATTTCGCCACCCAGCGGCGCAAGCTCTCGTACGAGACTTCGACGCCACGCTCGAGCAGCATCTCCTCGACCGCGCGCAGGCTGAGCGAGAAGCGCAGATATAGCCAGACGGCATGGGCGATGATTGCGGCGGGGAAGCGGTGGCGCTTGTAGAGCGCGGTGGTCTCGGACATCTCGCTCTCCTACTCGCATCAAGCCGGAGCGACGAGGGGCCAAGAGTTAATGTGACAGCTCGCCCCTAAGTTGCAGCGAACCCGAACAAGTTCGAACCCGAAGCACTCCGAATGCCGGCGTTTGTCGCGCCTACGCGTTACTTGTGTTGAAGTCCGAGCCCGGCGCAGTGACGCCGCAATAGTTCAATTTGAGAATCTTCCTGATTGACGACAGGTCAAGCGGCGACCAGTTTGAGCAAACGTTTGCGTAATCCCTGCGGACTAGGAGGAGACACGCTCATGCCGAAGGACGCCATCTTCGAGGTCGTATTTGAATCCGAGGGCGTCTGCGTAGGCAAGCTGCGCAACGAGGTGACCAATACCGCGCAGGAACCATTCCAGGTCTGCCGGATGCTCGCCACCGACGAAGGCCGTTTCCAAGGTGGCGAGGACACTTCGCCCACGCCTCTCGAATTCTTCCTCACCGGGCTCGTGGGTTGCCTGATGACGCAAGTCCGGGTCTTCGCCCGGCGCAAGAAGATCGAGATGCACGATCTGAAGGTAAGCTGTCGCGCGCACTGGGAGGCGGTGCCAGACCCCGACTGGCCCTACGCGGCTCGGCCAAGAAGCTTCCAAATCGACATCGAGCTGGGCAGCGACGCGGAGGAGGACCGGGTCCGCGAGCTGATCGACGGCGCGCGGCGCGCCTGCTTCGTCGAAGCGACGCTCGCTCAGAAGAACGAGATCCGTCACACCCTGCGGCTCAACGCAGGAGAGGCCGTCACGATCTGACTGCCCGTACGGCCGCCCCGCCAGGGGTGCCAATCCAAAGGGAGGAACTTCATGACCAGACACCACGCCCGCATCGGGAGCCTGCTGGCATCCGCCGCCTTCGCCGTCGCGCTTCCGGCACAAGCGCAGGAGGAGATCGATGTCACCATCGTGTCGGGCTTCTCACCCTCCGTGGCGGTCGTGAAACTGCTTCAGGAGAGCTTCATGCCCGGCGTGAACGAGCGCCTCGCGGAGACGGGCAAGTACCAGATCAATTGGCAGGAGGCCTTCTCGGGCACGCTGGCCAAGCCCGCGGGCGAACTCGAGGCGATCCAGACGGGCCTGGCCGACATGGGCGTGATCCCCACCGCGTTTCACGCCGACAAGCTGCCGGTCTACCAGATCGGCTACGTCACGCCATTCACCACCACCGACCTCGTACTGATCCACGAGGTCGTCGACGGCCTGGTCGACAAGTATCCGGCGTTCGACGAGACGTGGGACGCGTTGAATCAGGTCTCGCTCTCGGTCAGCGGCATTCCGGACAACTACATCATCTGCTCGGCGGAACCGATCGAGTCGGTTTCTGACATCGAGGGGCTGAAGGTCGCCGGAGCGGGACCGAACCTGCGCTGGATAGAGCCCGCCGGAGCGACCGGCGTCACCGGAACTCTGGGCAACTTCTACCAGCTCGTCGAGACGGGGGTTGCCGACGCCATGCTGGTCTGGGGCGAATCGGTGGTGTCGCTGAAGTTCTACGAGGTCTGCGACAACTACTTCAACGCCGAGCTCGGCGGAGTGAACTCCTATGTCATCAACGCCAACAGGCAGGCGTGGGAGAGCTATCCCGAAGAGGTTCAGGAAGCAATGATCGCCGCGGCAAAGGAGTTCGGCGTGGACCTGGGCGAGTTCGCGGCCGAACTTGGCCAGCAGGCGCGCGATACGGTCCTCGAGAATGGTGGCACCGTGGTGCAGATCGAACCTGCCGAGCGAGAGGAGTGGGCACAGACCCTGCCGAACCTCGCGCAGGAATGGGCGACCGCGCTTGAGCAGCGGGGCGTGCCGGCTCAGGAGATCCTGACCGACTACATGCAGGCCATGCGCGACGCCGAACAGCCGATCGCGCGCCAGTGGGACCAGTGAGCCAGGAGAGCGAGGTCAGTGGGGGCGAAAGCCCCCGCCGAGGCGGACCAGACGGCGGCGTGCCCGAGCCCACGCCGCTGCTGACGCCGCTGACGACGGCGATGAACACCGCCGGTGCGCTGGTCGTGCTAGGCATGGTCGCGGTCGTCAACATCGACGTGTTCGGGCGCTGGTTGGCCAACTCGCCGCTCGCGGGCACGCTGGAACTGACCGAGATGGGCGTGGTGGCGGTGGTCTACCTGACCATCGCACACGCGGTCGCAGGCAAGCGCCTCACCCGATCCGACGCGCTGCTTGGACTGGTCGAGCGGCGGGGCAATCTGCGGACTGGCGCCGCCCTGCGGCTGGTGTTCAATCTCACCGGGGTAGTCGTCTTTGCGCTGATCGCGTGGGGCCAGGTTCCGCGCGTGATCGACGCTTGGGAACGCGGATACTACAAGGGGAACGTCGGTATCTTCACCGCGCCAACATGGCCGCTCGAGGCTATCATGCTGATCGGCGCCCTGGCTGCAGGCCTGCAGTTCCTCGTCCTGGCCCTCCGCCGTCTGCGCGACCTGAGAGCGATGCGATGACCGGTCTTGAACTCGGGCTGATCTCGGTCGGCGTGATCGTCGCGCTGATCTACATGGGCATGCATGTGGCGGTGGCGCTGAGCCTTGTCTCCTTCGCCTCTGTCTGGATCCAGAACGGCAGCCCGCTGCTGGCCGCACAGCTGCTGACCTTGGCGGCAGCCGACGGGGTGGCCGACCAGACATTCGCCGTCATCCCGCTGTTCGTCATGATGGGGCTGATCATGTCGGCCTCCGATGTCGGGAGGGACGCCTACGACGTGGCGGACCACTTCCTTCGTCGCATCCGAGGCGGACTGGGCCTGGCCACCGTCAGTTCGAACGCGGTCTTCGCCGCGGTCACCGGCGTGTCGATCGCGTCGGCGGCTGTGTTCACCCGTGTCGCGGTGCCCGAGATGCTGCGGCTGGGCTATTCTCCCAGGTTCGCCGTCGGCACCGTGGCAGGGTCGTCCGTGCTGGGGATGCTGATCCCGCCGTCGATCCTGCTGATCATCTACGCCATCCTCACCGAGCAATCGATCGGGATGATGTTCTTTGCCGGGATCGGACCGGGCATCATCCTTTCCACCGTCTACTGCGCCGGCATCATCGCGATGGCCTACGTCTTTCCCTCCTTCGTGTTCGATCGGACGGGCCGCTTCGCCACGCCCGACGGAACGATCGTCGAGGGCGGGTTCGACCCGCGGGACATCCCAGCGCCCCGAACGCAGCGCGGGCGAGATCCTGGGCAAGTCGGCGCCGCTGATCGGCCTGATCACGATCGTCCTCGGCGGTATCTACGGCGGCATCTTCACCCCGACGGAGGCGGGCGCGGTCGGCGCGCTTGCCGCGCTGATCCTCGCCATCGTCCGCGGCAAGCTGAGCCTGCAGGACTTCTGGGGCGTGCTGAAGGAAACCGGGACATCTCACCGCCGCTGTCTGCTTTCTCGTCATCGCGGCGACGATGTACACCCGCTCGCTCGGCCTCGCGGGCGTCCCGGTGGAGATCGGCGGGCTGGTGCAGACGGCGACCGACAACTTTCTCGTTGTCATCTTCGTCTACGTGCTGATTATTCTGTTCCTCGGCACGATCATCGACAGCGTATCGATCATCCTGATCATGGTTCCTCTCTTTCTGCCGGTGATCCAGAACTTCGGCGCCGACCCGATCTGGTTCGGCATTCTCACCGTGATCGCGGTCGAGGTGGGGCTGCTCACGCCGCCTCTTGGGATGGCATGCTTCGTCATCAAGGGCTGCCTTGAGGACGAGCGGATCACCCTCGGCGACGTCTTTATAGGCGCGGCGCCGTTCGCGCTGATGATGATCTTCGTGCTCGCCCTGCTCACGGCGTGGCCGGATCTCGTGTACATCAACCGCTGGTTCGGCTGACCGACCCTCGGGCGACCAGCATGGCACCGCAGCGATCCGACTTATCAATGACAGGACAGAAGGGCAAATCACTACCTTCGTGGTCGGTCCCCCGCGCGGCGGGCGCGGCGCGCGTGAAGATCATCGACGTGGCGGCGGCGGCGGGCGTTCACCCATCCACCGTGTCGCGTGTACTGCGCGCCACGCCGGACGGTAGAGTGTCGCCCATCGTGACGAGCCGTATCCGCGAGGCGGCCGATCGTCTCGGCTACCGGCCGGACGTCATCGCGGCGAGCATGCGGACGCGCTCCACGCGTTCCATTGGCGTCATCGTTCACGACATCACCGACCCAGTCTATCCGCCCATCCTCCGCAGCATCGAGACTCGCCTGCTCGAGGCGGGCTTTATGATGGTGACCGGCAATACTGGTTACGACCTCGATGCCGAGACGGCGATGTTCGAGCAGATGACCTCGCGGATGGTCGACGGCGTCATACTCGGCACGACGCGACTGAGCGACCCGGTCGTCGACCACGCCATGGCCGCTGGCGTTCCGCTTGTGTCGGTGCTTCGGCGGACCTCCGCTGGCAACTGCAGCGCCGTCGTCAACGACTGCGCTGCCGGCATGCGGATGCTCGTGGAGGTGATTGCAAGTCACGGCCATCGCGACTTCGCTGCCATCGCCGCGCCGCAGGATCTCTCGACCGCATGTGAGCGCCTCGACTCCCTGCATGCCGGTCTCGCAGCGCACGGCCTCGCCCTGCCTCCAGATCGCATCGTTCTTGTATCGCAGATGGATATCGAAAACGGTCGGCGCGCGGCCCTGGAACTTCTGGACCGGCGGACGAAGCCGCCCCAGGTCATTGTGGGGGTGAACGATCTCGTCGCGGTCGGCGCGCTGCAAGCCTGCCGGACGCGCGGGTTGTCCTGCCCCGGCGACATTTCCATCACTGGCTACAACGACATCCCGCTCGTAGACATGATCGACCCTCCGCTGACCACCGTGAGCATGGACCTGCCGGAGATCGGAACGCGCAGCGCTGAACTTCTTCTGAAACAGCTGTCCACCACTGGAGGCAAGCCGCAACTGGTCCGTATCCCGCCGACGCTGAAGATGCGCGCCTCACTTGCCGATGCGCGCAGACGGACGTGAGCAAGGCGCCGAGATCCGATTGAAGAATTTGCATTGCTGCCGGAAATGATCGCGCGCGACCCTCTGCCTTTGAACCTTACGACGATGACGATGCCCACGCGTTGACGTCACCTGCAGCGACCGCCACGAGATCTTTGGCGGCTAGCCGGTGGCCGCCACGCCAGTGGCGAGCCCAATCCTCTCCACCCCCGCCCAGAACTCCCGACGGTCTGGGAGGTTTCTGGCAGGTGATCAGAGGGTGGGTGAGAAGTCATCCTGGCGCTAGGCGACGGAGCATTTGGGCGCAGGCGGCGATGGTGATCAGCGTCTCCGAAGTCTGCACGCGGTACTCGTAGTCCTTGGACATCCTGCGGTGCCGACCGAGCCATGCGAAGCTGCGCTCGACGATCCAGTTCAGGCCGGCGATCTCGAAGGCCTGCTCCCGCCGCCTCACGATCCGAAGGTGCCAGCCGTTCCGCTCCCTCATGTTTCTTCCTCGGTCCATGCGAAGTAGTTGTGACCCACCGGCATCACCAGGAAGCTCCCGGTTGGCATGCCCCGCCCTTGCGAGGTGTTCAGCTTGTCGCCCGCGCCGGCATGGAAGACGCCGGAGATGACGGTGATGTGCTCGATCGCCGGGTGCGAGTGCGCGGGTATGCGGTAGCCGGCCGGAAACTTAAGCCGGAGCGTCAGCGGACCGCCGGCGGCGGGATCGCCCTCGATCAGGACAAACTCCGCCCCGGGCGGCAGAGAGCCCGGACCCGGAGCCCACGCCATCTCCTCGGGCGCCGCCATGATATGGACGTCCTCCGTGGCCTCGGCGACCGCCTGGGTCGGCGTCACGGGCTTGTGTCCGTCGCCATGTGCTCCCGCGGCGAGGGTTGTCAGGACCAGCGCAGCCGTCAGGAGCGCGCGCAGATTGGTTCGGTTGGTCATTGCCGACCGGAACAGGCGGGCGAAGTTTGCGCGGACTCATGGCGACGCGATCGGCGAGGCTCATGACGTCGAGCCGCTCGGCCGGGTTGGCCAGGATCCATGTCTGCAGATCGCGGATGTCGCGCCGCGCCTTGGCCGCGGAGTAGAGTAACGGGCTGAACGGCGATGTCACGTTAACTGACCGCGGGCGTGGAATGCGCTGATCTCCACGAGCGTCAGGCCGTGACACCAGCGGCCTGGCGCCATACGTCGAACGCTTCGAGGCGATGGAAGCGGGTGGCGAGAGCGGATCGGCGGCGGGCTGGCGGGACGAAGTGGTTGCGGACGGCGGAGAAGGTTGCGGTGAAGCGCTGCAGCCCTCCAGGGGAACGAAATCGCTGCATCTGCCGCTCGCGTTTTCGCAGCGGCACGTGGCTGTTCTCGGCGCGGTTGTTCAGCCCTTGTGGGCGCGGTGCTCCAGGCTCGGGGCGACCTTTCGCCGGGCCGCCGCGTAGGAGGCCAGCTTGTCGGTCACGATGCGCCGCGGCCGCCAGCCCTGCTTTTTCAGCAGAGTCCGAAGCAGCCGGCGTGCCGCTGCGAAAACGCGGTAAGCATCCGGCGTAGGCCGCCGTCAGGGGGCTTGGCGATGCTCTGGGGATTGCCAGTTCCAGGGCAGCAGGTCCGGCACCTGCGAAGCGGTCATGTCGGGCAGTCGGCCGGGAACGTCGGCCAGCCAAGCCTGGGGATCGATGTCGTTCAGCTTGGCGGTGACGATCAGGGAATACATCAAGGCGGCGCGCTCGCCGCCGCGCTCCGAGCCGGCGAAGAGCCATGACTTCCGGCCGAGGGCGATCACCCGGGTCATTCTGCCCATGTCGGGCAGGAAGCTGTCGTCCACTATCGCTGGCATCCTCTCCACGGCCGAACTCTTCGGGTGGAATCGAGCCAGTCGCGCGAGACTGGCCGCTTCGTTCATCTCGTTGTGGGCCCGGGAGACGTTCTCGTCCTACCAGCCTGGATGCTCGATCCGGTCGCGTGCGCCGGCATGCGGCAACTTGGCCCGCCGCAGGTCTCGATTGCGGCCCTCGGCGATCTTCATGACCTGCTGAGCCGGCGCGGATTCCGGCGAAGCTCTCCTGGCGATGCGATCGTCGCCAAGGAGGAGCAGGATGACCGATCCCAAGGCGCCGGCGCCGCCGCGCCAGCTGATGATGACGTTCGACTCCACGAGGCTCCGCGGCATGTCCACCACGGAGCGACGGGCCACGGTGACGACCTTGGCGAACCTGCTGGCCGAGGCCGCGGCGCCGGGAGGCAGCGATGACGACGTCTGAGATGCTTCCCGCGACGGTCCTCGAGAGGAAGGCCGTGGTCTACGTCCGGCAATCCTGCCGGACGCAGGTCGAGACCAACCTTGAGAGCCGGCGCCGCCAGTATGAGCTGGTCGAGGTCGCCCGACCTCGACGGCGTGTACGATCCTTGTCGGCCGAACGACCGGCTCCTCCTCGGCATGAAGGGCAGCATCAGCGAGTTCGAGCTCGGCATCCTGCGCGCGCGGATGCTCGAGGCCGCGCGCGCGAAGGCAGAGCGGGGCGAGCTCCGCATCAGCGTGCCCGTCGGCTACCTCTGGCGCCGGGACCATGGCCTCGGCTTCGATCCCGACCTGCGTCTCCAGCAGACGATCCGGCTGATCTTCGAGCGCTTCCGGCAGCTCAGCAGCGCGCGCCAGACGCTGCTGTCGCTCGCGGCCGACGGCGTCTCGTTTCCGCGGCCGTCGGACGATTGCCATTGGAGCGCCATTGGTCCGAGTGACAATGGCGATGCGGATGACCTCCCTCGAGTGGACCCCGATCCGCTACCGCAACGTGATCTCGATCCTGAAGAACCCGTTCTACGCCGGCGCCTACGTCTACGGCAAAAGCGAGAAGCGGGTGGTCATGGTCGAGGGACGGGCGCGCAAGACCTACGGCCACGGCCGGCCACGGGCGGCGTGGGACGTGCTGATCCACGACCACCACGACGGCTACATCGGCTGGGCCGAGTTCGAGCGGAACCAGGAGACGCTCGCGGCCAACACCTACGGCTGGGCCGGTGGCGCGAAGTCCGGCCGCGGCGGCAGAGCCCTGCTCGCGGGCATCCTGACATGTGGACGCTGCGGCCGGGCGCTCTCCGTCGCCTATGCCGGCAGGCCGCCCGGCCGCTCCACGTATCGCTGCGATCGGGCACAGACCGGGCGCGGCATCGGCCGCTGCATGACCTTCGGCGGCTCCCGGGTCGATGCCGCCATCGCGGCCGAGTTGCCTCGCGCGCGGTAGAACCCATGGCGATCGAGGCGGCGCGGGAAGCCGAGCGCATGCCCACCCCGTCATGCCAGAGCAGCTTGACGAGATCGCCCCGGCGCCCGCGAAAGCAGAAGATCTCCCCGGCATGAGGATCGCGCCCCAGGCCCTGCTGAACCTGGAGAGCCAGCGTGTTCATGCCGCGGCGCATGTCCGTCACCCCGCCAGCGATCCACACGCGCACCCCCGCCGGGAACGCGATCATGGTCGATCGAGAACCCGCAGGAGGCGCGAAAGGGCCGCCGTGTCGATTGAGGCCGAGACACTCAGCCGCCGGCCATTGGTGAGCATGATCTCGACCTTGTCCTCGACCGCGGGCGTCTCGGTCGCCATCGAGCTGGCGGGGGCCGGTTCGGACCCGATTTGCAGCGGCATGAAAGCCGGGGCACCGCCGCCGGGCAGCCCCTCCCGGTATTCCTTCCGCCACCGTGTCAGCAGAGAGCGCGAGAGCCCGTATCGACGCGCCGTCGCCGAGCCTTGGCGATGGCCGCGGAAGCTCTCTTCAACGATGCGGACCTTCTCCGCGTCGGAACGATCCCGCCGCCGACCGGTCTCGTCCGCAGAGAGGACCTCAAAGTCCGAAATGACCTTAGGGCACCTCGATTTTCTACCGTTCTCGTGCCCCCTCGGCGGCGCGCGTGGTCTGAAGCAGGAGGACGAGCGTCGGCTGTCGCTTTGCTGCGTCCGGATGGGCGTGGCGCTGCGGCCTTCACGCTCGGATTTTTCTGCCTCGCGGCCTGATCTTTTTTGTTCGCGTGATGCTCACGCCGGGCACGGGTTGAGACGGCGCAGCTGGCCGAGGCGGCGCATGTTGTAGGCGAGGTTCTTCATCCCGATCTTGGCCGTCGCTCGAACCAAGCCGATGGTCCGGACCAAGGTCCCGCCCATATCGTTGGCCTGCGCGCCGAAGACGTGCTCGACGCGGACCCGGATGCCGGATCTGGTCCGGTTGCTGCCCTTGGCCTGTTCGGTCAGCGGCTTGCCCCGCTTGCCCTTGCGGTGGATGTGGCTTTTCAGCCTCCGGGCGCGCAGCTTTGCCTCCATCTCCTCGGACCGATAGGCCGCATCCGCCCACACGCCGGAGCCGGTGTTACCCTGCATCAGCAGATGATCCACCGCCTGGCTGTCATGCCGCGCGGCATCGCTGACGTGATAGCGCCGCACCAGCTTGTGCCTACGATCCACGTTGACGTGATTCTTGTAGCCGTAATGGTTCTTGCCGTGCTTTTTCGTCCAGCGCGCGTCCAGGTCCTTTTGCGCGCGCTTCGCGGGCTTGTCCGCCCAGTCCTCGGGCACCTCGCCGTTCTTGATTGCCGCGTTCTCGTCCCGCGTGTTGTGGTTGCGCGGCACCGGCACGATGGACGCATCCAGGATTTGACCGCCGCGCGCGATGTAGCCCTGCCGCGCCAGATAGCCGTCGAACTGGCTGAACAGCTCCTCCACCTTGCCCGCCTGCGCCAGTGCCTCGCGATAGAGCCATACCGTCTTGGCGTCCGGCACCCGGTCTTCGAGGCCGAGGCCGAGGAATTGCATGAACGACAGCCGGTCGCGGACCTGATACTCGATCTGGTCGTCGGACAGGTTGTAGAGCGCGCTCAGCACCAGCGTCTTGAACATCAGCACCGCGTCCATCGGCTTGCGCCCCGCCCGGGACTTGCGCGCCGCAGCTGGCTTGCGCCAGACCCGCTCAAGGGTCGGGCGAAACTCCTCCCACGGCACAACAGCGTCGATCTCGACCAGCGGGTCCTTCTTCGCGTCCAGGCTCGCGTAACGGTCTGTAAGATCGAAGAACCCCATCTGCGCCATCGTCACACCCTCAGTGTCGCATCATCCCGACAGACATACCGCAGCGCCACGGTCGGGACCATTTTTCGAGGCGCCCCTTAGAGCATGCCATAGGGCATGGTCTACGACCGGCGTCTCAATCTCGGCCAGACGGCTCCCGCCGGAGGGATACAAAACGCGAGCGGCAGATGCAGGGATTTCGTTCTCCTGGAGGGCTGCAGCGCTTCACCGCAACCTTCTTTTGTGGATGCCGCTCGGTTTGCAAGGAATTTCTGATCTTCTGGACTTGTGATCGAGTGCGGTCTTTTGTCAGGCCTGTTCGTGCGGCTGACTGGCGCCGCTGGCCGGGATGGTGATGCGCGGAGCGGGGCTACATCTCCAACAGCGCGCTCGAGGCTCGGAGAAGGTTTCTGGTTTGCCCGGCCCGGATCATGTCGATCATGTGCCCATGCAGATCATGTCTTCCTCACAACTCGGTGGCCCGATTGGCCGTTCGATGCCCGATCAGGCGCCGATCAGCACCGGGCCACGATAGCTTTCACCGCGCGTCAGCATCGCCCAGATGCCGCGCGCCATCTTGTTGGAAAGCGCGACCGCCACGACCGGGATCGGTTTGCGCTCCAGCATCCGCGCCAGCCACGACCCCTTCGGCGCCCCTCGACGCGAGGCCCAGCGGATCACGGCGGTCGCCCCGATGACCAACAACCGCCGTATGGGCACCTCGATTTTCTACCGTTCTCGTGCCCCCTCGGCGGCGCGCGTGGTCTGAAGCAGGAGGACGAGCGTCGGCTGTCGCTTTGCTGCGTCCGGATGGGCGTGGCGCTGCGGCCTTCACGCTCGGATTTTTCTGCCTCGCGGCCTGATCTTTTTTGTTCGCGTGATGCTCACGCCGGGCACGGGTTGAGACGGCGCAGCTGGCCGAGGCGGCGCATGTTGTAGGCGAGGTTCTTCATCCCGATCTTGGCCGTCGCTCGAACCAAGCCGATGGTCCGGACCAAGGTCCCGCCCATATCGTTGGCCTGCGCGCCGAAGACGTGCTCGACGCGGACCCGGATGCCGGATCTGGTCCGGTTGCTGCCCTTGGCCTGTTCGGTCAGCGGCTTGCCCCGCTTGCCCTTGCGGTGGATGTGGCTTTTCAGCCTCCGGGCGCGCAGCTTTGCCTCCATCTCCTCGGACCGATAGGCCGCATCCGCCCACACGCCGGAGCCGGTGTTACCCTGCATCAGCAGATGATCCACCGCCTGGCTGTCATGCCGCGCGGCATCGCTGACGTGATAGCGCCGCACCAGCTTGTGCCTACGATCCACGTTGACGTGATTCTTGTAGCCGTAATGGTTCTTGCCGTGCTTTTTCGTCCAGCGCGCGTCCAGGTCCTTTTGCGCGCGCTTCGCGGGCTTGTCCGCCCAGTCCTCGGGCACCTCGCCGTTCTTGATTGCCGCGTTCTCGTCCCGCGTGTTGTGGTTGCGCGGCACCGGCACGATGGACGCATCCAGGATTTGACCGCCGCGCGCGATGTAGCCCTGCCGCGCCAGATAGCCGTCGAACTGGCTGAACAGCTCCTCCACCTTGCCCGCCTGCGCCAGTGCCTCGCGATAGAGCCATACCGTCTTGGCGTCCGGCACCCGGTCTTCGAGGCCGAGGCCGAGGAATCGCATGAACGACAGCCGGTCGCGGACCTGATACTCGATCTGGTCGTCGGACAGGTTGTAGAGCGCGCTCAGCACCAGCGTCTTGAACATCAGCACCGCGTCCATCGGCTTGCGCCCCGCCCGGGACTTGCGCGCCGCAGCTGGCTTGCGCCAGACCCGCTCAAGGGTCGGGCGAAACTCCTCCCACGGCACAACAGCGTCGATCTCGACCAGCGGGTCCTTCTTCGCGTCCAGGCTCGCGTAACGGTCTGTAAGATCGAAGAACCCCATCTGCGCCATCGTCACACCCTCAGTGTCGCATCATCCCGACAGACATACCGCAGCGCCACGGTCGGGACCATTTTTCGAGGCGCCCGTATGGGTTTTGGCCGAAAAAAGATTAGACCCAACTGGACGGCATCCGCGCCGCGCGTCAGAAGTGGCGGGAGGAACGCAGGGCAGACCTTCTTAGGGAAGCGCGAGAATCCCGACCTGAGAAAGGTCGGGACAAAGGCATGGATTTTGAGCGGTGACAGGCTCAGGCGGCTTTCTTGCGCCGCGCCAAAAGCCCAATTCCGAGCAGCCCTGACAGCATGAGCGGCAGGCCTGCGGGTAGCGGGACGGGAGCTAAGCTAGGGTCATCGCCCGGATTTGCACCCAATTCAGCAAAGAAGCTTTGCCCAAAGGCGGAGCCAAGTCCCTGACCTGCAAAACTCACGCCGCCACTAGCTATGCCAGTTGTCGGGTCAACGCTGTAAATGGTGGTGTCTGCTACTGCAAAAAGTGAAGAGGTTTCGTCCGTTGCAATGCCAAAAACGTTCGGCACTCCAAAGCTGCCTATGGCAGTTGAAGCGGATGGATTGGACAAATCAATAGAAACCAGTTCTCCACTTGTAGAGGAAAGGAAAAGATCGCTTCCGACAAAGGCTAAATCTCCAGAAGAGAAAAACCCTGTGTTTCCAATGGACGTGCCTGTTCCAGTTCCTGTGTTTAGGGAGAAAAGATTTGATGTGGTATTTCCTGAAGCATAGAGAGTGCCATCATTTCCGAATACGAGGCCATTGCCACCAGATACACCATGCGAGCCGATAAAAGATGAGCTTGCGGTAGTTGGATTGATGCTGAAAAGCCCAGTAAAGGTGATACCAAACAGATTGCCGCTAGGGTCGAAAGCAATATCGGTCATAACCAAACCCATATTGCCAATAATGGATGCATTGCCGCTGCTCGTATCCACAGAGCCTAAGTTACCAGAAGAATCATGAACATACATTGTTGCGCTATGCGCAGCAGATGCAGCGGCAATTAACGCAATTGCAGCGAAACCACTCAAAAAATTCTTTCTCATTATCACTTCCCCCAAAGGTTTGAACCAAAGCCCCGATCTCGGGCACACTGCGAAGAAGGTTAACGGCATTCTGCGACAAAATCCAGACGTATGTTGACGCGGCGGAGCCTACGCCCTGCCTGCGTACCGCTTCTGACAGAACCCGATGAACGCCGCGCGGGGGGACTTGAGAGGCTTCCCGCCCTGCGACCGCCAGAAGTCCCAGAACTCGGCTTCCATCACGCGCGGGCTGAAGAGCGCCAAAAACCCCCTGACAAAAGCTACTGACCAAAAACGGTCCGTTCTGGCCGCTCTGAGCAGCGCTCGTGAGATCAAGCACTTACATGGGTCATAACCCCTACCCAGAACTCCCGATGTTCTGGGAGGTTTGTGGCCAGGTGATCGAAGACTCGCTGGTCGGGCGCGATGCCCTTCGGTATGATATTGCCATACCGTGAAGGAGGCCCGCCGATGACAGCCAAGCGCACCGTCAGTCTGCCTGACGATCAAACCGCCTACATCGACAGTCTCGTCGCCTCCGGCGCCTTCGCCTCCACCTCGGAAGTTGTGCGCGCTGGGTTGCGCGCGCTGCGTGAACGCGAGGCGGCGGTGGACCGATGGCTCGAGCGTGACGTCGTCCCGGTCTACGACGCCATGCGCGACGACCCTGCCCGCTCCGTACCGCTGGAGACGGCGATGGACACACTGCGCAGGCGTCATGCGGCGCGGCTTGAGCAAGAGCAGGACGATCGCGGCACCGGGCGCGCGTGAAAACCTACGAGGTCGTTCTCTCCCCGGAAGCGCGACTGGATCTCTGAACGGGCCTCGCCTTCGGTCGCACTCGGATACTTGGAGCGCCTCGGCGACCACCTGCGCGGCTACGCCCACGCCCCCGAGCGCGGCCACCGCCGCGATGATCTGCGCCCGGGCCTACGCATCGCGGGCTTCGAGCGACGTGTGACGATTGCCTTCAAGGTGGACGAGAGCCGCGTGACAATCCTGCGTCTCGCCTATGGCGGCCGGAACTGGGCGGGGCTCGTGTAATCCTCAGAGACGCTTGTATCGCCATCGTCAAGCGGATCTTCGATGGGCCGCGGCTGGGGCGGCGTGCCTATTCATATCCGCGCTTGGCCTTCGTCATGTGCAGCGCGAAGCGGGCGTCCTTGGCGTCGGCCTCGTTGTCGAACCAATCGGTCCGCATCCGCCCGGCCCGGCCAATGCGTCCCCACTCCCGCACCAGGCCCCAGTCGCCGAACAGCCCGGGCACGATCTCCATCCGGTAGAACCGCGCGAGATTGGCATCCGGGATGGTTCTCGTCAGATGCATGGTCCTACCTCCACATCCTGGCAGCGATGTCCTGCTCTTCCTTGCCGATCGCGTCGGCGTAGATCGCCGTCGTGCTCAGCTGCGCGTGTCCCATCCATTTCTGCAGCATGTTGAGGGGCACGCCGCTCACGGAGGCGTTGATCCCGAAGCCGTGCCGCAGACCCTTGGGGCTGCGGTGCGGGGCGTCCGGGATCCCGGCCTCGATCATGATCCGCTTGACGATCTGCCAGACCCGCACGCGGCCGATCGGCCAGAGCGGCTCGTTCGCCCGCTTGCGCGAGCCCTGTGCCCTGCGGAGGTCATGCGCGGTGTCGAGCGTGTCAAGATAATCCGGCGGCACCGGCACGCTCCGGTAGACGATCCGCGCGGTGCCGGTGGCGTCACGCCGCTTCTTCAGGCTGCGGAACGCGATCGTGCCGGCCGATAGGTCGATCCGCGCCGGCGTGACCTCGAGAAGCTCCGACGGCCGGCATCCGGTATAGTGCAGCGTCTCGCAGAGCGTGCGGTCCCGGCCGCCATGGCGTCGGGCGACGGCCAGGAAGGCGGCGCGTTCCTCGGCGTTCAGATACAGCCGGTTGCCGGCGGCATCGTGGAGGCGCATCTCGCTCATGATGAACAGTTTGCCCGAAGTCTGTTCCATGCGGAAGCGAAAAGCGGTCCCCTGCCCTGTCGACGCGTGGCGGCCGGGCGACGGCCAGAGCTCGGATAATCGCTGCAGAACCAGCTCGGATAGCGATCAGGTCTGCGCTTCGCTCGACGTCCGGTCTACCGGTCTCGGCCGTCGAGGGGCTGAACAGAATGGGCAACAGGGCACCTCGATTTTCTACCGTTCTCGTGCCCCCTCGGCGGCGCGCGTGGTCTGAAGCAGGAGGACGAGCGTCGGCTGTCGCTTTGCTGCGTCCGGATGGGCGTGGCGCTGCGGCCTTCACGCTCGGATTTTTCTGCCTCGCGGCCTGATCTTTTTTGTTCGCGTGATGCTCACGCCGGGCACGGGTTGAGACGGCGCAGCTGGCCGAGGCGGCGCATGTTGTAGGCGAGGTTCTTCATCCCGATCTTGGCCGTCGCTCGAACCAAGCCGATGGTCCGGACCAAGGTCCCGCCCATATCGTTGGCCTGCGCGCCGAAGACGTGCTCGACGCGGACCCGGATGCCGGATCTGGTCCGGTTGCTGCCCTTGGCCTGTTCGGTCAGCGGCTTGCCCCGCTTGCCCTTGCGGTGGATGTGGCTTTTCAGCCTCCGGGCGCGCAGCTTTGCCTCCATCTCCTCGGACCGATAGGCCGCATCCGCCCACACGCCGGAGCCGGTGTTACCCTGCATCAGCAGATGATCCACCGCCTGGCTGTCATGCCGCGCGGCATCGCTGACGTGATAGCGCCGCACCAGCTTGTGCCTACGATCCACGTTGACGTGATTCTTGTAGCCGTAATGGTTCTTGCCGTGCTTTTTCGTCCAGCGCGCGTCCAGGTCCTTTTGCGCGCGCTTCGCGGGCTTGTCCGCCCAGTCCTCGGGCACCTCGCCGTTCTTGATTGCCGCGTTCTCGTCCCGCGTGTTGTGGTTGCGCGGCACCGGCACGATGGACGCATCCAGGATTTGACCGCCGCGCGCGATGTAGCCCTGCCGCGCCAGATAGCCGTCGAACTGGCTGAACAGCTCCTCCACCTTGCCCGCCTGCGCCAGTGCCTCGCGATAGAGCCATACCGTCTTGGCGTCCGGCACCCGGTCTTCGAGGCCGAGGCCGAGGAATCGCATGAACGACAGCCGGTCGCGGACCTGATACTCGATCTGGTCGTCGGACAGGTTGTAGAGCGCGCTCAGCACCAGCGTCTTGAACATCAGCACCGCGTCCATCGGCTTGCGCCCCGCCCGGGACTTGCGCGCCGCAGCTGGCTTGCGCCAGACCCGCTCAAGGGTCGGGCGAAACTCCTCCCACGGCACAACAGCGTCGATCTCGACCAGCGGGTCCTTCTTCGCGTCCAGGCTCGCGTAACGGTCTGTAAGATCGAAGAACCCCATCTGCGCCATCGTCACACCCTCAGTGTCGCATCATCCCGACAGACATACCGCAGCGCCACGGTCGGGACCATTTTTCGAGGCGCCCAACAGTGTTAAACGTTAACTGACGTCCGCATCCTGATGGTAGTCTCGACTGGTGTGTAGAGATCGACGTCGATCCCCGGCGCCTCCAGTCCCAGCACGAGCGCGTATCTCGCTTGCGTTCGCGGCGACCAGTTCGAACACGCTCGCCCCACCACCCACCGACGGGCTTCACAGCGATTGAGCGCCGCGCCGCCAGGACGGCGGCAGGTCCCTCCCAGACGTCGACGTGCAGCGATCCGGCCGAGACGGAATTCTCTCCGAAGAGCCAGCCCTCGTCGGTCTCCCGCTTGACGGCCGTCTTCGACAGCGCCTTGTTCGTCGCGCGTCGGAACTCGTCGTATCCCTCCGTTCGCCTTTGAAGGTCGAACCTCAGCCCGTGCGACTGGTAGGCGACGGGGTCGAGCTTCGCCGCCGAGGACGGGTTCGGTTCGACGAAGTAGGAGAGCACGACTTTTAGCCGCACCCATCTGTCGCCGAGATCCTGCAACTCCCGCACGGGCCAGGGCAGAGGGTAGTAGTGCGCCTCTTCAAAGCCCGTCCGCTTGGCGAAGGGCTGTATTTCGGCCTGCGCCACCATGGCGAGGTCGTTCCGCGCCGATCCCAGAGCTCGCTCAAGGTCCGGCATTCCGTAACCGAACACACGTCTCAGGCTCGAGCGAGCCGTAGACCCGCCCAAGGCGTCCAGCCGTGCTCGCATCGCCGGCGTCCAACGCGCGGAGTGCACCAACAATGCACGAACCGTCTCCGGCCAATAATGGGGATGTTCGGCCATGATCCGCGCCGCCATCCGTGCCGCCTCAGCCGTTGCCGCGCTCGTGGCATTGAACGGCTGCACCCAAGGCGCGGTCCCGCCCCGCCCGGTCGTCACCAACGACAGCGACGGCAGACGCCCCTGTGGCGGCATACCCGCTGGATCGTCGGCCCGGTTGCCGGCCTCGAAGACGACATCCGGCTTCACGGGACTTCTGCGCGGCCAAGCCTCTGACGTTCGGGCATGCGGGCTCGCCTCGCCCGCATCCACGCGTGGGGTCCAGCTTTCGTACCCCGCATCCGAGATTTCGGTACGGAACGTCACCCCGCCGACGGTCAGGACGTTCCAGGCCTGCGCCGGATCTTCGCCGGGATGATTTGCCGGATCCTCTTCGTCGGCAGTGCGCCCGTCCGGGACGTTCCCCATCGCCTGAACAATCAAGCGCCGGGGCTCGGGATCCTCCGACGGGTCTGGCGTCCAGCCGGAGGCGAGCTGATCCAATGCCGCGCTCCACCGCGTCGGATGGTCTCCTGCCACGTCGCGAGCGGTCACGGCCGAGCATACCACGCGAATCCGGTCCGGGCGTGCGATCTCCGCTGTGAACACCGCACCCTGCGTCACGGCCCCGTAGTTGCGCGCCTCGTGGCCTGCAGCGCCCGGCGGCGGCATCAGCTTCACGCTCTCCATCCGGTGGCGCAACACCGGCATAGAGTGGTCCCCGAGACGCGACGCCAGATCGCCATGCAATAGGATGCCGCTCATCCCCGAGCCGTGCCCGTTGTCATCGTCGACGCTCCATCCCGGTTCGACCGTATGGAGATCGTCGGGCGACAAGGCCGGCTCGATCAACGGGTGCGCGCGGTTCACCCCGGTGTCTAGTAGGCACACCACTGGTACGTCGTCCCCAGGCCAAACGACCCGTTCCGCAAGGTCCATGACGAGGTCGTTCTGCTCGTTGTGATCGAGCGTATCGAGCACCGCCGCGTCGTCCACCCAAGTGCCGAGCTCCGCGACACCGCCATCGCTCGCCCAAATCAGGAGTTCGATGCCGACACGGCTGCCATGGATAGGAACGATCACGGCTTCGGGGAATACCATGTCGCGGTCGGGTGCCCCGACGGTCAGCCGAAAGCGTTCGGCGAGTGCCCGGACATCCGTTGCGCAGTCGGGCCAGCACCAGACGCCCCACCAAGTGGGGTCCGAGTCCGGACCTGGCAATCTGGCTTGGTCCTCTCGCCACATGCACGCAAGGGTGAACGCGCGGAACGCGTCGATCGCCTCGACACGCGCCTGATTTGGTGGATTGCCCTTCGCCGACAACGGGCCTCCGCCATACTCCGCGATGATCGCCTCGAGGACGTCGCGCTTGCCCTGCGGAACGTGGACGATGATGTCGCGTCCGCCATCCTCGCGCGCCCTTTGCGTTCCTTGGCGGATCCCCTTGCTCGGCAAGTCGACCTTCCCGTCGCCGCCGGCCGACTGAGTGACGAC
The DNA here is from genome assembly GCA_963749675.1 of uncultured Alphaproteobacteria bacterium. GTDB lineage: Bacteria > Pseudomonadota > Alphaproteobacteria > Rhodobacterales > Rhodobacteraceae > Roseitranquillus. The sequence continues at coordinate 649,369 of CAVVNT010000010.1, read as the reverse complement.
CACGTAGGTGCCCTCAGGCCGCTTGACCTCGGCGGGGAGGTCCAGCTTGCTCTTGATCGCTTCCGCGCCCTCGAAGGCGCGCGAATATTCCGCCCGCAACTTCTGCGCATGCGCAACCCGGTCGTGAACGGCACGCTCGCGCGGCGCACTGTTGCGAGAGACGTACCGCTCACGCGCGACGAACCCGCCGAAGTTGAGATGCCGCAAGTGGTAGTCCGGCACGCGTTAGCCGGTCTCCCTGGCGAACACACCACGCATCGCCTGTCGCGCCGCCAGTTCCCTCAGGAGATCGTCTGTCGCCACCTGTCCCCGCTCGGACAGGATCGCGGCCTTCACGGCCTCCTCGGCGGCGCGCCCGATCTCTGCCTGACTCAACCCCGTCGCGGCGTCCGCGACCTTCTTCCACGCGATCCGCATCGGCTTCATCGGTACGAGATGAGTTTGGACAACCGCCCTCACCTGATCCTTCGTCGGCATTTCGAACGGCACGACCTCGTCGAACCGACGCTGCAACGCCACATCCAGGAGATCGGGATGGTTCGTCGCGGCCACGAGCAAGCTGTCCGTCGTCGTCGGCTCTTCCATGAACTGTAGGAAGCTGTTGAGGACGCGCCGCATCTCCGCCACGTCGTTCGTCGCACGTCGATGGCCCCCGACGGCATCAAATTCGTCGAACAGATAGACCGCCCGGCGTCGCAGCGTCTCGTCAAACACTAGGCGCAGCTGCGACGCCGTCTCCCCCATAAAGCGGGTGATCAGCGCCTCCAGGCGGACGACCAACAATGGAAGCTTCAGCTCCCCCGCTATGGCCTCCGCCGTCATCGTCTTCCCCGATCCCGGCGGACCTGCGAAAAGAAGACGTCTCGTCGGCACCCGCCCATGCTCGCGCAGGATGACGCGTCGCCGTTGCTGAACCAGAACCGCGTCCAGCCGTGCCCGCAGCCCGTCCGATAAAACGACATCCCCCAGCCGGACAGCCGGTTCGCGCAGCGTGAGCAGGCCCGCCAGATCGCCCCGCGGTTCGGCCAGCGCCACCCGAACGCTCCGCGCACCGGCACGTTCTCCGCGCAGGGCCGCGACGGCCGCCCGGATCTCCTCGGCGTTCGAGCGATGGCCCTGACGCGCCTCGCCTGCTGCGACCTGTAGCGCAATGGCGAGGAACCTGTCTTCGTCCCCCTCCGCACGACTGTGCAGCATGGACAGGATTTGCTTGGCGTTCGACATCGTTCAGGACCCTCTCCCCGAGGCTAGACGACCACTTATCTTTTGCCAATCGCGATCCGGCCGGCGGGGGCGGCTGGCGAGGAAGCCGTGCGGCGCGGCCCGGTCGGTACCTCAATATCCCGCCTCGCGCTGATGTCGGACGGCCAGGATAACCGCCGTGTCGCCGTCCAGTCGATAGAGCACGACGTAGCCGCTGTCGCCGAAGCCGATGATCCACTCACGGAAGGCGGGTCCATGTCTTCGATCGGCCGGCCGCTCGCGGGGTGATCGGCGATGATCTTCACGCCTTCGCGGATCACCCGGACGGCGCGCGTTGCGGCGGCCGCCCCGGTCAACGTAGGCGATGACACCGGCATGGGCGCGCACTCCTGACCAGCATCATGAGGATGACGGGTAGAGACGCCGGGGCATCCCGGCCGGTCTCCTTGCTTCCTTCGCTGACCTGTCCTTGCGGATCGCGGCGGCGCCGTGCCCTCGTGCTTCCCTGCCCTCGGCAAGCAGAAAGACGGTTTCCACCCGCACGCGCGCGGACCCTCCGTCTTTCGGCTTGCGGCACCGCCTTGGCCGATCCGCTGCCGCCTTGTCACCGAAACAAGGAGACCAGCCATGACCCACTACGTTCTCACCGTTCCCGTCACCTACAAGAAGGACGACCAGGAGCGCACCCGCTTCGCCCGCGTCGGCGCCGTCTTCGAGAACCACCGCCGCGACACCGGCGAAGTCTTCCTCTCGATCAGGCTCGACTTCCCGGTCGGTGCCACCGAGCTCGTCGCCTTCCCGCCGAGCGAAGCGCCCGCCGATGACGGCGAGCTGCCCGACCCGGCCTGACACCCGAGCCGGAAACCGCAAGGGCGGCCGATCGGCCGCCCTTCACCGGTTCAGCTCGTCCCGACCGGGCCCCACGCCCGGATTATGCCCGGCCGCGGCCGCGCCTGCAGAGCGGCTTCCGCGGATGCCGACGCGTACGCGCCTGCACCGTCAGGCGCAGCGTCGCCGGGCTGGCTTGCGACGGGCCGAGCCAGCACTCCACCACGTCGAGCGTCCTGCAGACCTTCGGCGCCGTGACACGGTTCGCCGAGGCGTCACCAAAGAGTACGGCGTCTCGCCTCGCCTCCATCTCCTGCCGCCGCCGGTGCGCACCTTCCTCGATCCGCGCCTGCGTCTGCGCTGCGTGACGAGCGTGGCTTGCCTCTACCTTCGCGCGGAGACTGCCGATCCAGCCGTAAAGCATCAGACCCACGAAGACCGTGAGCATCTGCAACCCTTCCGACTGCTTCCACGTCTGCCAGAGAGGATCGAGCGCGACCATCCAGCTCTGAAGGTCCAACCACGCTTGAGCCAAGTTCGCGGGGAAGTCCCGCACCTTCTGGATGAACTCGTCTGGTGTCATCGGATCCTCCGGGGCTCGCACGGACGCGCTGGAAGCGTTCGACTATTGTTCTACCAGAATCCCAGATTGGAACGGCATCGAATATCGGTCGCCGGCGGCGCGGTGCTCCTCGGGGGTGCGCCAACCGGCCTTGGAAGAGCGCCCGAACACCGACTTTGGCGACAGAAGCGAGGCGCTGTCGTCGGTGAGCTTTCGTCACGGATGCGCCCGAAATCCGCGACGCGGCCACTTCGCGCTTCCCCCTCCAATGGCCGAAGCGCGGAACGCTTGCTGCCGTTCGCGCTCGTCCCTGTGACGGCAGCTCCCTGCGCTTTGCTGCCACTAGCTCGGTCGGAAGGTTTGCTTGTCTGCGACACTGCGTATGCGCTGGATGGACCGCGGGAAGTTCTAGAGCACTCCCCGGAAGATCCCCGGTCTGCCAGCCGAACGTGTTCGACTTCTCATTGCTCCGTTGGTTGGTCGACGCCAAAGTCAGGCATCGATTTCGTTTAGACGTCGGATGGACCGGACGTGGTCCGTTCTCCATGGAGCGACGGATGCATATGCAGCAGCGCCAGCTACGGTCCGACCCAGATTTCGTGATGGAACGGGCCGAGTTTGCGCGGCTTCAGGCCCGACTCGCACCTCTTTTCCGCGAGGTCTTCTCGGATGTCGGGGCGCCGCGCACGGTCCTCGTGGTTCCCAGCCTTTCGCTCGACGCCGAAGTCATGTCGAAGATCAGCGGCGTCCACCACTACGAGGAGCGGATGCTGTGTCTTCTGCTCCTCCTGCGGATGCCGCGCACCCGCGTGATCTATGTGACTAGTCTCCCGATCGCGGAGTCCGTGGTCGACTACTACCTCCACCTGCTGCCGGGAGTCCCCACCCGGCACGCCCGGCGGCGGCTCACTTTGATGTCGTGTGACGACGGCGGTTCGCTCCCGCTCAGCGCGAAGATCATCGCTCGGCCGCGAATGCTCCAGCGACTTCGTGCGGCTTTGGGCGACGTGCCAGCATCGCACATGACCTGCTTCACGGTCGGCCCCCTCGAACGCCGCCTCGCCGTTGCCTTGGGCGTACCCATCTACGGCTGCGACCCGGAGCTCCTTCCGTTCGGGTCTAAGAGCGGCGGACGCCGATTGATGAGCAAGGCCGGCGTCCCGATCCCGGATGGCACCGAGGACATCGCCGACGCGGTCGAGCTCGCCGAGAGCCTGGCGGAGCTCAAGCATCGCGACCCGAGACGGCGACGCGCCGTCGTGAAGCTGAACGAGGGATTCTCCGGCGAGGGGAATGCCACCTTCGACTTCGCCGGTGCCCCGGACGGCCGCGGACTTGGGCCATGGGTGCGCGAGCGCCTGCCACTCCTCGCCTTCGAGGCGCCGTCGATGGACTGGGCCGCGTTCGAAGCAAAGATCGAGCAGATGGGCGCCGTCGTGGAGGCGTCTATTGAGGGCGCGGGGAAACGATCCCCCTCGGCGCAGTACCGGGTCAACCCGCTCGGCGAAGTCGAGATGATCTCGACGCACGACCAGCTTCTCGGCGGGCGATCGGGGCAGGTTTTTCTGGGCTGCCGGTTTCCCGCCGATCCGGCCTACCGGCTCGACATCCAAGCAACTGGCCTCCGGGCCGCCGAGGCGCTGCGCGACGCAGGGGTCATCGGGCGTTTCGGAGTCGACTTCCTGTCGGTTCCGGAAGATGCCGGCTGGCGTCACTACGGCATCGAGATCAACCTGCGTAAGGGCGGCACCACGCACCCCTTCCTGATGCTGCAGTTCCTGACGGACGGCCGCTACGATCCGTCGACGGGGGACTTTCTGAACCTCGCTGGACGCCCCTGCTTCTACGAGGCGACCGACAATCTGGAGTCGCCCGCCTATCGAGGCCTGACGGCGGAAGACCTCATCGACATCGCCGTTGCCAACGGGCTTCACTTCCATGCGGCCTCACAGGAGGGCGTCGTCTTCCACCTGATGGGCGCGCTCTCGGAATTCGGGAAGGTCGGGCTGCTTGCCGTCGCCGGATCGCCGCATCGCGCCGCCGCCCTCTACGCCGAGGCCGTGGCGGTCATTGATCGCGAAGCCGCTTCAGACCAGACGCTGCCGCCCGAGCCATGACTGGGTGTCAGATTGAACCATGAGCCTCGACGGCCGAGACCTGCGCGTTGCTGCCGATGGCGAGTCCACAGGCGGCACGGTCTGACGGAAGCGATCTTCGCGGAGGTGAATGCGCATCTGGCCGACAAGGGCGTCACGCTGCGCTCGGGCACGCTGGTGGATGCGACCGTTCCGTCCTCCAGGCGCAGTCTCGGACTCAGGCGGCTTGGTCCCGCCCCGTCGCTTCCGTCGCCGGGCGGAACATGCCGGTTTCCGCCGCGGCGTAGACATCCGCTTCGACCGCGGCCGGCTCCAGCGCCGGCAGTCGGCGCGCGACCGCCAGTTGCTGCCCCGCGAGCGAATGCGCCGTCTCGAGGTCGCCGACCACGAAGGATGCCGGCGTGTAGCCCTCCGGGCTCACCGTCACCACGAAGGGCTGCCGCGGCGTGTCGCTCGGCCTGATCTCGAGGCGGACGCTGTGAACGGTTCCCCCTTCCGCGCCGGCCAATGATGCGGTCCAGAAAGCGACGGAGACACCGTCCTCCGCCATCCAGCCGAGCGAGGCCACCCGCGGCGGCAGAAGCCCTGCGATTGCACGGAACGGGCGGCAGAAGAGAGACACGAGCGAACTGGGCATCGAGGGTTCGATCTAGTTTCCGGAGTGGCGTGTGCCCTGGCCGGGAGGGATTGGGTCTGAGGTGCTCTTGCGGCAGAATCAGTCGGTCCGCGAGCACCATGAGAACCACGATCATGGTTTCGGTGAACTTAAGGAACGTCTGAAGAGCCTTCGGCTTCTTGCATGATCTGGTCGGGCGGGCTGACCCGACGAGGAGCCCATCATATGCCGAAGCAGTGCGCCTTTCCCAGCCTGACGCATGCGATGTGAGCGGGTCGAACCTGCGCAGAGCTGCCATTGCCGAGAGCCCTCTGCTTTGCAGGTGCAGGACGAGTGGCCGGCCCGACACCGGAGTTCGCAGTGATCGCGGAGAAGGCGCGGTGAGAGCCCGAACCGACCGACGACCGGTTGGTCGTGTCGTGGGTTTTACAGCGTATTTGGATCGATGCCACGCTTACGTAGTTCAGCCTGAACAATCCGATTAGGCGGCGGCAACACTGTCCTTGGGGGTGCAGTCGGGTCTGAGCGCGCCGAGAATGGCGGCGATCAGGAGGGCCCAAAAGGCCCTCAGGTGGGCGAGGATCTTGCGGAGGTTGTGGCCGCAGGCGCAGAGGACGGCGAAGAGCGCGTCGCCGGTCGTTCCCTTGAGCGGGCAGCGCGTCAGCCGCCCGTCGGTCTTCATGTGGCCGATCTCCGGCTCGATGGCGCTGCGGCGGCGCAGGAGCTTGGCGAGTGCCGGCGTGAGGCCCCTGCGGGTGCCGCTGATCAGCACGCGGGTGGTCTCGACGCCGTGCCCGCGGTAGCCGCGGTCGACGACGGCGAGGGACGGGCGGCGATCGGTCAGCACCTCGACCTGCTCGAGCGCCTCGGCGAGAATGTGGCCGTCGTAGGGGTTTCCCGGCAGCGCCCGCATGCCGACGATGAAGCCCTCTCGGGTGGTGGCGGCGACGCTGACCTTGGTGCCGAACTCGTAGCGCACCCGCGCCTTGCCCTTGGAGATGCAGTCGACCTCCGGCTCGTGCAGGCTGTAGAGCTTGCCCTTGTCCTTCGGCTTCTGGTGCAGGAGCCGCGAGGTCAGGACCAGCATGTCGAGGATGCGCTCGCGCAGGGGCCCTTGGGGGATGTCTTCGAGCCGGCGGCGGAGATCACGCATCACCCGGACGGTGTAGCCCTTCGGCGTGCGCAGCACCTTTCGCATCCGCCTGAACTGACGGGCGTGGGCGTACCTTCCGGCCTTCGCCGCCAGCCGCGGCGCCAGGCGCGCATAGCTCTGACGCAACTCGATCCCGGCCTCGGCGGCGCGCGCCACCAGCTTCCGCCGCGCCGTCTCGTAGAGCCGGGCGTCGGTCGGGTGGGCGATGTTCTTCTCCATGACCGTGGTGTCGACCGACACCCTCTCGATGCTCTGGTTCTTGACCGTTCCCGAGGCGCGACCGGCCTCGATCGTCGCGGTCAGCAGCCACTCCACACCTTCTTCGCCGATGCGCTGGCGCCAGCGGGTGAGCGAGGACGGATCGATCGGCGGATGATGCTGAAAGAAAGTCTCACCGCAGAAATGCTGGTAGTACGGGTTCTCGACCCACCGCGCGACCACCGCCTCGTCCGACAGGGCGAACGCGTGCTGGAGATAGAGCAGCCCCGCCACCAGCCGCGGCGATGTCGCCGGTCGCCCTCTGCCGGACGGGAAGAACCCTGCCCACTCCCGCTCGAAGAACTCCCAGTCGATCAGCGCCTCGAGCTTCACCAGCTCGTGGCCCATGTCGATCAGGTCGACCAGGCGCGGCCGCAGCAGATCATCCTGCTCGGGGTGGCGGGTCTTCGGTTTCATCGGCGCATCCGAAAACGCAGGTTTCCCGCCGGAATTCTACGAATACCTGCAATCAGGAGCCACGAGAAATTGCGCCTTATCTTGCGAAATCAGAGACATCCGCTTTACGTAGGATCGCCGCGTTGCAGACTAAACAGCCGCCAGAGAGGCCGTCTCTCACCGCGACTTCGGCCGACAGATCCGGGCCGGGCCTGAACCACCGCTCTTTACCGGCAATCGGGGACCTTGATCGACAGTCGCTTGCGGCCAAAGATGATTTCCTTCGCAAACATTGAATCTAGTCGATCCAACACCATCGCTGGACCCAAGTGGCGACTGACGAATTGCAAAGGGGCACCTCGATTTTCTACCGTTCTCGTGCCCCCTCGGCGGCGCGCGTGGTCTGAAGCAGGAGGACGAGCGTCGGCTGTCGCTTTGCTGCGTCCGGATGGGCGTGGCGCTGCGGCCTTCACGCTCGGATTTTTCTGCCTCGCGGCCTGATCTTTTTTGTTCGCGTGATGCTCACGCCGGGCACGGGTTGAGACGGCGCAGCTGGCCGAGGCGGCGCATGTTGTAGGCGAGGTTCTTCATCCCGATCTTGGCCGTCGCTCGAACCAAGCCGATGGTCCGGACCAAGGTCCCGCCCATATCGTTGGCCTGCGCGCCGAAGACGTGCTCGACGCGGACCCGGATGCCGGATCTGGTCCGGTTGCTGCCCTTGGCCTGTTCGGTCAGCGGCTTGCCCCGCTTGCCCTTGCGGTGGATGTGGCTTTTCAGCCTCCGGGCGCGCAGCTTTGCCTCCATCTCCTCGGACCGATAGGCCGCATCCGCCCACACGCCGGAGCCGGTGTTACCCTGCATCAGCAGATGATCCACCGCCTGGCTGTCATGCCGCGCGGCATCGCTGACGTGATAGCGCCGCACCAGCTTGTGCCTACGATCCACGTTGACGTGATTCTTGTAGCCGTAATGGTTCTTGCCGTGCTTTTTCGTCCAGCGCGCGTCCAGGTCCTTTTGCGCGCGCTTCGCGGGCTTGTCCGCCCAGTCCTCGGGCACCTCGCCGTTCTTGATTGCCGCGTTCTCGTCCCGCGTGTTGTGGTTGCGCGGCACCGGCACGATGGACGCATCCAGGATTTGACCGCCGCGCGCGATGTAGCCCTGCCGCGCCAGATAGCCGTCGAACTGGCTGAACAGCTCCTCCACCTTGCCCGCCTGCGCCAGTGCCTCGCGATAGAGCCATACCGTCTTGGCGTCCGGCACCCGGTCTTCGAGGCCGAGGCCGAGGAATCGCATGAACGACAGCCGGTCGCGGACCTGATACTCGATCTGGTCGTCGGACAGGTTGTAGAGCGCGCTCAGCACCAGCGTCTTGAACATCAGCACCGCGTCCATCGGCTTGCGCCCCGCCCGGGACTTGCGCGCCGCAGCTGGCTTGCGCCAGACCCGCTCAAGGGTCGGGCGAAACTCCTCCCACGGCACAACGGCGTCGATCTCGACCAGCGGGTCCTTCTTCGCGTCCAGGCTCGCGTAACGGTCTGTAAGATCGAAGAACCCCATCTGCGCCATCGTCACACCCTCAGTGTCGCATCATCCCGACAGACATACCGCAGCGCCACGGTCGGGACCATTTTTCGAGGCGCCCAAAGGTCTTAGTGTCCCGGGTAGCTGAACTCGCTCGGTGAAGCCGCATCGCGTTGTCAAGGTAATGACGGCGGTGCTGCCCTATGGGCGAGAAATCGAAAGTTGTGCGATTGCTGCTCGAAGGACCTGCTTTCGCTGGGGTAGTGTCTCAGAAGGGCATTGTCATTTGTGGACGGCTCCTGCTTTTTGGTTACTTCAACAACGACCACTCTATGGCGCATCGACGCCGATCGCAGGGGCCGTCCACCCCATCACGTAAACAAGGTGGTTGCGCCGCCGGCGGGGGCTGGTAGGCGCTGATCGACATGACCATCAGCTACCGCCGGCACCACTTTCCGCCCGAGATCATTGCCCACGTGGTCTGGCTCTACGCCCGGTCCCGCTCAGCTCCAACGCCCGTGTGCCTTGGGATCGTAGCGCGGTCCGTCGGCGCCGTCTCGTAAGCACCCGAGCGCAGCGAGGCTCAGCCGTTCGCTCACGACGTGAGCCCATGCGTCGAATGAGCGAGGGCGATCATGACGCCGCGAAGCTCGGCGAGACCCTTGAGGCGGCCGATCGCCGGGTAGCCTGGCTGCGCCTTTCGAGTGAGGTCGTCGAGGATGTCCTGTCCGTGATCGGGGCGGAACGGGATTGAGATATCGGGCCGGCCGGTGTCGCGCCGCCGCTGCTCCTCTTCGAGGACGGCGGCGACGAAGGCGACCATGTCGGTGTCGCCGCCGAGGTGCTCGGCCTCGTGAAACGAGCAAGGCGTGGCCGCGTGCTCGCGGGTGACGTTGCGCATGTGCAGGAAGTGCACGCGGTCTCCGAGGCGGCGCATCATGCCCGGGATGTCGTTGTCGGGACGGACGCCGAGCGAACCCGAGCAGAGTGTGATTCCGTTGGCGGTGCTCGGAACAGCGTCCATTGCCGCAGTGTAGTCGGCCTCGGTCGACATGATCCGGGGCAGGCCGAGGAGCGGGAATGGCGGGTCGTCGGGATGGCAACAGAGGCGCAGGCCGAGGCGCTCGGCGACCGGGACGACCTGCTCGAGGAAGTCGACGAGGTGCTGGCGCAGGGTCTCCGGGCTAATCCCGGAATACTCGGCCAAATGAGCGCGCACGTCGTCGAGCGTGAGCGACTCCGCCGCGCCGGGCAGGCCGAAGACGACGTTGGTGGAAAGCGCCATGCGGCGGGCGTCGTCCATCTCGGTGAGGCGACGGCCGGCGGCGGCCGCCACGCCCTCGGGAAAGCTCTCGGCGGCGCCCGGCCGCTGCAGGATGTGGATGTCGAAGGTCGCGAAATCGATCAGGTCGAAACGCATCGCCGTGCCGCCGTGCCGCACCCGATAGGCGAGATCCGTGCGGGTCCAGTCCAGCACCGGCATGAAGTTGTAGCAGATCACCTCGATGCCCGCGGAGCCGAGGTTCTCGAGGCTTTCGCAATAGGCGGCAATGTGGTCGCGCCAAGCTCCGGTCTGCTTCTTGATGTCCTCCGACACCGGCAGGCTTTCGACCACCTCCCAAGCGAGGCCAGAGGCACTGCCATCGCCGCGCGTGGCGATCAGGCGCTGCCTTTCGGCGAGCTCCGCGGGGGACCAGACGGCTCCGGTGGGGACGTGGTGCAGGGCCGAGACCACGCCCTCGACACCGGCCTGCATCATGTCGTCGACGCGCACGCCGTCGGTCGGCCCGAACCAGCGCCATGTCTGTCGCATCCGGCATGCTCCCTTCGCTGCTTTTCCGCCTGAGTATCGCAGATTGGCGATGTTGACAAGTATGCTAGTAGGCCAGTAAGACTTGCCGGGACTGGGAGGATATCACCCGACATGCTCATGCCTGCATCCGAGGGACACCTGACGATCAGCGCGACGCACCCGATCGGCGGGCAGCTGATCGCGAGCCTGCGCGAGCGCATCGTTCGTGGCGACCTGGTTCCGGGGATGCGGCTTTCGGAGCAGGAGATCGCGATCTCCTACGGGATGTCGCGTCAGCCCGTGCGTGAGGCCTTCATCCGGCTGGCGGGAGAAGGGCTGCTCGAGGTCCGCCCGCAGCGCGGCACGTTCGTCCGCAAGATCTCGACCGAGGAGGTCGAGAACTCGCGCTTCGTCCGCGAGGCGGTCGAGGCGGACCTGGTCCGGCTCGCCGCGACGCAGGCCGCGGACCGCGACGTCGCCAATCTGCGCGAGCAGATCGACCGGCAGGCGCGGGTAGCGGACCAGGGCGCCGAAAGCTTCATCCCGCTCGACGAGCGGTTCCACCGCAGCCTAGCCGAGATCGCCGGCAGGGCAGGAGCCTGGGCGCACCTGCAGGCAATCAAGATGCACATGGACCGCGTGCGGTACCTGACGGCCGCCGAGTTCCCGGTCAGCCGCCTCGTCGACGAGCACCGGCGGATTGTCGAGGCGATCGCCGCGCGGGATCCGGACGCGGCCGAGGGCTGCGTCCGCCGCCACCTGAGGGGCGTGCTCGCGGATCTGCCATTGATCGTCGCGGCGCAACCGGACTTCTTCGACATCGGGCCGGGGTTTCCCGGTCCGTCCATTCTACCGGAAGGGAGGACTACATGACCTATCTCACGCGCGGCATTCTCGCCGGATCGGCGTTGCTGCTGATGACGGGCGGCGCCGTGGCGCAGGAGCGCACGCTGCAGCTCGGCCACCTCGCGAACGAGGAGAACACCTGGCACAAGGCCGCGGTGCACTTCGGCGAGCAGCTCTCCGAGCTGACCGATGGCCGCATCGCCGTCGAGGTCTACCCGAATGAGTCGCTTGGCTCGGAAATGGACCTGCTGAACGGGATGCAGCTCGGCACCGCCGACATGACCATCACCGGCGAGAGCCTGCAGAACTGGGCGCCGATGGCGTCCCTGCTGGCGCTGCCCTATGCCTATAACTCGCTCGAGGAGATGGACGAGGTCGCCTCCGGCGAGATCGGCGACCAGATCGAGCAGCAGATCATCGAGAACGCGCAGATCCGGCCGATCGCGTACTTTGCCCGTGGGCCGCGCAACCTGACCTCGAACCGGCCGATCACGACGCCGGAGGAGGTCGACGGCCTCGTGCTTCGCGTGCCGAACGTGCCGCTCTTCGTGAATACGTGGGAGGCGCTCGGAGCGAACCCGACGCCGATGGCGTTCTCGGAGGTTTTCACCTCGCTGCAGAACAACACCATCGACGCGCAGGAAAACCCGCTCGCGCTGATCGCGTCGGCGAACTTCAGCGAAGTGCAGGACTACGTGAACCTCACCGAGCACGTGCGGTCGTGGATCTACCTGACGATCTCGGAGATGACTTGGAACGAGCTCTCCGAGGAGGACCAGCAGGCCGTGATGGAAGCCGCCGCCCGAGCGCAGGAGTACGAGCGCGAGCTGTTCCTCGAGGAAGAGCAGAATCTCCGCGCCGAGCTTGAGGAGCGCGGCATGGAGTTCGTCGATGTCGACAAGGAGGCGTTCGCCGAGGCCGCCGAACCCGCCGTGGTCGAGAGCGTCGACGAGTCGATCCGGCCGACTGTGGAAGACCTCTTCGCGAACTAGGACCGGAGCCGCCGGGCGGGACGAACCGCCCGGCACCACCCGAAAGGATCGCTCCATGACCCGTCTCCAGAATGCCCTCGTCGCGTTCTGCCGGTTCGCAACCGGGGTCGGTTTCCTCGTCCTGATGTTCGCCGTGGTGACCCAGGTGCTCGGGCGGGCGGTGTTCAACTCGTCGCCATCGTGGACCGAGGAGCTGACGCGCTACGCTATGCTCTGGACGATCGCCTTCGGGGCGGGCTTGTCGTTCCGGTCGGGCGACCTCGTCAACGTCGACATCCTGTGCGAGGCGCTGCCAGGCCGCTGGCCCTGGATCCTGCGCCTGACCTCGGCCATCGCCACTGTTGGGCTTTGTGCGGTGCTGCTGGGGCCCGCATGGCGCTATGCCGCGATCGGCGCCCGCCAGACCTCGCCGGTCCTCCAGATCGGCATGAACTTCATCTACGCGAGTATCCTGGTGCTGCTGGTCCTGCTGCTGGTCTTCGCCCTGCTGAGGATCGTAGAAATGCTGAGCGGCGTCTCCGACGGCCGCCCCGTGATCAACCCGGACAAGCAATCATGAGCCTTGCGATCCTTCTCGTCGCCTTCGTCGCGGGCCTGCTGATCGGCCTGCCCGTCGCGATCACGCTCGGCCTGTCGTCGCTCGCCTACATCGTCTCGGCGGGGTTGCCGGTCGTGGTGATGCCGCAGAAGATGTACGCCGGCATGGACGTGTTCGTGCTGCTGTCGATTCCCGGCTTTATCCTGGCCGGCAACCTGATGAACCACGGTGGCATCACTGAACGGATCATCCGCCTCGCCAACGCGATGGTCGGCTGGATCCGCGGCGGCCTAGGTCTGTCGAACGTCGCCTCTTCGATGCTGTTTGGCGGGATCTCCGGCACCGCGGTCGCCGACGCCGCCTCGATCGGCGGGGTGATGATCCCCGGCATGCAGAAGGTGGGTTATCCGGCCGACTTCTCCGCCGCGGTCACCGCTGCATCGTCGACGGTCGGACCGATCATCCCACCCTCGGTGCCGATGATCCTCGTCGGCTCGCTCTCGGGCATCTCGGTCGGCAAGATGTTCATGGCGGGCGCGATCCCGGGCATCCTGCTCGGCCTCGCGATGATGGTGACCACCTACATCATCGCCGTCCGCCGCGATTTTCCCCGGCAGGAATGGCAGGGTTTCCGCGAGCTGGCGCGCTCCTTCCTTGGTGCGTTCTGGGCGCTGTTCATGACCGCGCTTATCATCGGCGGCCTGTTGACCGGCGTGATGACGCCAACCGAGACCGCCGTCGTCGCCAGCGTTTACGCATTCATCGTCGGCGCTTTCGTCTACCGCGAATTGCCGCTGCGCATGGTGCCGACGGTGCTGGTGAATTCCGCGGTGTCCGCGGCGGCGATTCTGGTGCTCGTCGGCTTCGCCAACGTCTTCGGCTGGATTCTCGTCTCCGAGCGCATCCCGCAGACGATCACCGCCGCGGTGCTGTCGGTGACCGACAACAAGTACCTGGTGATCCTGCTCATCAACATCTGCCTGCTTTTCGTCGGTATGTTCATGGAGACGATCGCGGCGCTGATCGTACTGTTCGTGCCGCTGCTGGCGCTCGCCACCAGCGTCGGGGTCGACCCGCTGCACTTCGCCGTCATCGCGGTGCTGAACCTGATGATCGGCCTCACCACCCCGCCGATAGGCGTCTGCCTGTTCGTCTGCGCCAACATCGCGCGGCTACCCCTGGCGCCGGTGATCCGCGCCATCGCCCCGTTCATTCTGACCAACATCCTGATCCTTTTTCTCGTCTCCTACGTGCCGCCGCTCGCCACCTGGCTTCCGTCGGTGCTCTTCGACTGAGGTGACCCCATGTCCATCCGCGTCTGTCGCCTTCATGGCCAGCACGACCTGAGGCTCGAGACTACCGCCGACCCCGAACCCGGCGAGGGCGAGGTGCTGGTGCGCATCGGCGCCGGCGGCATCTGCGGCTCCGACCTGCACTACTGGCAGGACGGCGGGTTCGGCCCGATCCGGGTGCGCGAGCCCATTGTCCTCGGCCACGAGGCGGCGGGCACCGTCGAGCGGCTCGGCCCGGGCGTCACCGGCCTCGCTCCGGGCCAGCGCGTCGCCGTCAACCCGAGCCGCCCCTGCGGCCGCTGCCGCTACTGCGCGGAGGGCCTGTTCCAGCACTGCCTCGAGATGCGCTTCTTCGGCTCGGCGCTGCGCTTCCCGCACGAGCAGGGCCTCTTCCGCGACAGCATGGCGGTGCCTGCGGCGCAGTGTGTTCCGGTCGCCGCCGGCACCAGCGTCGCCGCCGCCGCCTGTTCCGAACCGCTCGCAGTCTGCCTCCACGCCGCGAACCGCGCCGGCGACCTCGCCGGGTCCAAGGTGCTGGTGACTGGCGCAGGCCCCATCGGTGCGCTCTGCGTCGCCGTCGTCCGCCATCGCGGCGCCGCAGAGATCGTGGTGACGGACTTGCACGATCAGCCGCTCGCCGTCTCCCGCCGGATGGGCGCGACCAAGGTGCTGAATGTGGCTACGGATCCGCAGGCGCTCGCCCGCTATGAGGCCGACAAGGGTTATTTCGACGTAGCCTTCGAATGCTCGGCCGCGGCGCCGGCGATCGAGGCCGCGATCCGCACCGTGCGACCGCAGGGGCGCATCGTGCAGGTTGGCGTCTCTGGCCCGCAGCCAATCGCGCTCAACGCCCTCGTCGGCAAGGAGCTCTCCCTCGTCGGCACGCACCGCTTCCACGCAGAATTCGCCGAGGCGGCCGCCCTAATCGATGCCGGCGCGATCGACGTGGCCCCGATCATCACCCACAGCTTCCCCCCAGAGGACCTCGGCGAGGCGTTCCGAATTGCCGCGGACCGGACCGTTTCGGTGAAGTCGCAGCTCAGCTTCGCATGATGCTCTCGCGGCTCGGTGGGTCGAATAGAGTGAGCAGCCAAGCCAACCACAAGATGGCAGCATGAGCTCATCGGAGGGGCGATGTCACGTTAACCGACCGCGGGCGTGGAATGCGCTGATCTCCACGAGCGTCAGGCCGTAACACCAGCGGCCTGGCGCCAAAGGTCGAACGCTTCGGGGCGATGGAAGCGGGTGGCGAGAGCGGATCGGCGGCGGGCTGGCGGGACGAAGTGGTTGCGGTCTTCGGAGATGGGGTGGATGCCGCTCTCCCCTGACGGCATCGCAATGTGCCAAGCTTGCGGTGTTGAATCACAAGCTGAAGGAGAGGGCATCCATGGGAGAAGTTAGCACCATCGGCGTCGACCTGGCAAAGAACGTGTTCCAGGTGCACGGCGCGGCGGCGGACGGGTCCGTTCTGTTTCGGAAGAAGTTGTCGCGGCCGCAGTTCGCGCGGTTCATGGCGCAGCAGCCGCCATGCCTTGTGGCGATGGAAGCCTGCGCCAGCGCTCATCA
This sequence comes from uncultured Alphaproteobacteria bacterium, assembly GCA_963749675.1. Taxonomy (GTDB): domain Bacteria; phylum Pseudomonadota; class Alphaproteobacteria; order Rhodobacterales; family Rhodobacteraceae; genus Roseitranquillus. The sequence goes on along the minus strand of CAVVNT010000010.1, from coordinate 633,710 downwards.
TTGGGCGCGGGAGATGGCGCGCTACGGCCATGAGGTCCGGCTGATCGCGCCGCATTACGTAAAGCCGTTCCTCAAGCGGCAGAAGAACGACGCCGCCGATGCCGAGGCGATTGTCGAGGCGGCCCTGCGGCCGACCATGCGTTTCGTCGAACCGAAGTCCGCGGACCAGCAGGCGCGGGCGGTCGCGTTCCGGACGCGCGAGCAATTCGTGAAGCGGCGCACTGAGGTCGCATCTCTACGAGTTCGGGCATGTCGCCCCCGAAGGGATCGGCTATGTGCCGCGCCTTGAACGGGTCGTCAAAGATCCTGACGCCGACATTCCTGATCTGGCACGCGACATCTGCCGGATGCTCCTTGAGCAGATCACCCACCTGACCGACCGGATCAAGGAGCTGAAAGCGCGGATCGCGGCGATGTCGAACGAAGCTGAAATGCCTCGCCAGCTGCAGACGATGCCGGGCGTCGGCCCGATCACCGCGCTCGCGGTCGAGACTTTCGCGCCGCCGATGGACCAGTTCCGCCGCGGCCGCGACTTCGCCGCGTGGCTCGGCCTGGTGCCGCGGCAGCATTCCACCGGCGGCAAGCAGAAGCTGGGGAAGACCTCGAAGATGGGGCAGCGTGACATACGGGCGCCTCGAAAAATGGTCCCGACCGTGGCGCTGCGGTATGTCTGTCGGGATGATGCGACACTGAGGGTGTGACGATGGCGCAGATGGGGTTCTTCGATCTTACAGACCGTTACGCGAGCCTGGACGCGAAGAAGGACCCGCTGGTCGAGATCGACGCTGTTGTGCCGTGGGAGGAGTTTCGCCCGACCCTTGAGCGGGTCTGGCGCAAGCCAGCTGCGGCGCGCAAGTCCCGGGCGGGGCGCAAGCCGATGGACGCGGTGCTGATGTTCAAGACGCTGGTGCTGAGCGCGCTCTACAACCTGTCCGACGACCAGATCGAGTATCAGGTCCGCGACCGGCTGTCGTTCATGCGATTCCTCGGCCTCGGCCTCGAAGACCGGGTGCCGGACGCCAAGACGGTATGGCTCTATCGCGAGGCACTGGCGCAGGCGGGCAAGGTGGAGGAGCTGTTCAGCCAGTTCGACGGCTATCTGGCGCGGCAGGGCTACATCGCGCGCGGCGGTCAAATCCTGGATGCGTCCATCGTGCCGGTGCCGCGCAACCACAACACGCGGGACGAGAACGCGGCAATCAAGAACGGCGAGGTGCCCGAGGACTGGGCGGACAAGCCCGCGAAGCGCGCGCAAAAGGACCTGGACGCGCGCTGGACGAAAAAGCACGGCAAGAACCATTACGGCTACAAGAATCACGTCAACGTGGATCGTAGGCACAAGCTGGTGCGGCGCTATCACGTCAGCGATGCCGCGCGGCATGACAGCCAGGCGGTGGATCATCTGCTGATGCAGGGTAACACCGGCTCCGGCGTGTGGGCGGATGCGGCCTATCGGTCCGAGGAGATGGAGGCAAAGCTGCGCGCCCGGAGGCTGAAAAGCCACATCCACCGCAAGGGCAAGCGGGGCAAGCCGCTGACCGAACAGGCCAAGGGCAGCAACCGGACCAGATCCGGCATCCGGGTCCGCGTCGAGCACGTCTTCGGCGCGCAGGCCAACGATATGGGCGGGACCTTGGTCCGGACCATCGGCTTGGTTCGAGCGACGGCCAAGATCGGGATGAAGAACCTCGCCTACAACATGCGCCGCCTCGGCCAGCTGCGCCGTCTCAACCCGTGCCCGGCGTGAGCATCACGCGAACAAAAAAGATCAGGCCGCGAGGCAGAAAAATCCGAGCGTGAAGGCCGCAGCGCCACGCCCATCCGGACGCAGCAAAGCGACAGCCGACGCTCGTCCTCCTGCTTCAGACCACGCGCGCCGCCGAGGGGGCACGAGAACGGTAGAAAATCGAGGTGCCCCCTATGCCGGAGAGGGCAGACGAGCGCGCCTGCCGCCGAGTGCTCGCTGGGCAGATTACTGTTGACGATGCCGTCGGCTGTCTCTCTACCAGCGAGATGATCATCATAGCGCTGGCGTTCGGGAGGTCCGATCTTCTCCCACGGGAGTATGACGACTTCCGCTCCGCATGGCGCCGCCTCGATAATCGCCAACGCCGTCTTGTCGATGTAGCAGCGATGGCCCGCTGGAAGGGACGCGACGAAGGCGGTGTCTGCTGACTTGTTCGGTAAGGGGCGTCTGGTGCCCACCTTTTTGCGGCGCCGCGGAGCGGTAAGAGTGGCAGTTCCTGGATTGGGATCGCTGCATGGAAGACTTCGTAACGAGGGGTGCGACCATGGCGCCGCCTGGAGGTGCCCGGCGGGCCTTAGCAGCGTAGGCGCTACAGCCGATGAGGAGAAGGCGGCGCTGGCCGCCGGGACGTTCCGGGCAGGCGCATGCACCGCCGACCTCGCGCGGCTGCACGAATTGCACCCGCAGCACCTCAATACCTGGCGCCGTCGGGCACGGCGATTTGGTCTGCGGGACGTATGCCGATGTTCGAGCCTGTTGCCGCCGCCAAGCCGGCCGCGGCTGGAAGCAGGCGCCGCAACCGGGCGATGACAGTCTGCTCGTGATCAAGCTCGGCGAGGTGGCTGCGGATGGGACCTGCCGCTCTTGGGCTCATCGCAGCGAGGATGCCACAATGACAGCGGGCGTGCGCTACCAGAAGTGAATCGGCCGCGCGGCGATGGCGACCAGCGTCATCACCAGGTAGGATCAGGGTTTGGATCTCAGATCCGCGTCCTGAAACGACACCGCGGGTCCGTCGGTTAGATTGTCCCCCCTTCCATTGCCGTCAGATACTTTTTGACCGCAATCGTTTTGATCTGGCCGCAATTTTCCCTTGGTTCCTCCTGCGAGCAGAATGGAGGAAAGAATGAAACACGCAGGCAGCGCGCTCGTTTCCGTGATCGCAGATCATTGGCGCGTGAGCCCGCCGACAGCGCGGGCGATCCTCGCGCAGGCCGGTCTTGAGCCTTCGGGCTCCGGTTGGGCTCGCTATCTCTGGCAGGAGATTTGGCGTCTCGAAGGCGAGATCTTCGTGCCGCCCCGTGACTGGTCCGCCTTCAGAGAACCGCTGCTGAAGACTTCGCAACTGCCCTAACTCGATCCGGAGCATCGTGCCGAGCGAACTCTCCGGAGGTACGTCGAGCAGGGGCGCCTCCCTGCCATTCGCTTGTCAGACGACATCGTCCGCGTCCGCGCGTGCGTCTTCGCTCGGGCGATTCACCATGTGTGAGCGCACCATCTTCACTTGGCCGGAGTTCACCCGGTTTGGCCGCGAAACCCGTGATTCTCACTGGAATTCACCCGACTGGTCGGCAGACGACATCGCCTGTCGTCGGGCGACCGGATGGGTGAATTGGCCGTTTCTGAAAGGATCTGGCCGCAGGTCGCGCGACCCACGGACAGATGCGGGTGAACCGCGGGTCCGCGGCGTGGCCCCTCTTTCGGGAGGGGCCACCGCCCCGGCCGCGCGGTGACGGGAGACGGGAAGATGAAGATCACCACTTGGGACTTCGTCGCAAGGGCGTCCGCACTCGATGACGGCCTGCTTGGGAGCGAGAGGCTGCGGGCCGCGCTCATTGGCATGGCGCCGCCGGGGCGGGCGGCGAGCGCGGAACCCGGAGACGATCAGCGCGTCGCTTCCCCGCCAAACGCCGTGTATCCTCTCTGCCGCGTTCGTCGCGCGGCTCCTCCGCCGCTGGCGCCGGCAAGTACCGATGGAGCTTCGAGCGGCGACGGCAGAAGCGGCCGTGCCTGGCAGCGGCTTGCCGGGGCTCCGACCAGCCGCCTCGGACCGGCGCGAGCACGTCGCGGTCTTCCTGACCGGGCTCCAACTCCCATCTCGGCCGCTCCAGGCGCGGTCGCCCTCAGAAGGACACAGCCGTCATGACCATCAGAACCATGAAAGATCTCGTCGAGAACCTCAGTGCGCTCGGCTACAGCCCGAGCACGATCAACCAGATCCGTCCGCGCATCATCGAGTGCGAGCGGATCTACAAGGCGCCCCTGCACAGGATTCCGGCGGATCTTGCCAACTTCGAGCAGCGTTGGGGGCGCGGTCGCGTCGGCGCCATCGCCGCCGGTTTCAAGTCCCATGACCACTTCGTCGAATGGCGGAAGCGGGTCCGCGGCGCCCTCGGCAAGGCGGCGGGCCCGAAGCCCGCAAAGCAGCTCCTGCCGGAGTGGCGCGCGCTCGCCGACTACACCAGCGCGATCGGCGGCGTCGGGGCCCCGATCGGCCCGCACGGGGAAAGCGGCATCGAGGCCGTCGGCGCGGTCGCTTCGACGTCCGGCCTCGGTCCGGCCGCAGTGACCGCCGAGTGGGTTACGCCGGCGGCCGCGCCGCTGAAGGGACGCGCCCGGCGCACCTTCAAGGGCGGCCTCCGCACGATGAACGATCTGATCGCCATCCGATCCGCGCATCCCGAGATCGATGATCTTCTTCCAGCAGAGCCGCTGCCGCAGCCGGATCGGGCGAAGTCGCCGCCGAGCCCGTGGCGCCGCGGCCACCGCCCGCAGGCCGCAAGGCTGTGGCGGGAGTTCGACGCCTTCGTGCTGGCGAAGCGGGGCACCGACGCCCTCGGACGGCCGATCCCGGCGGAGAAGAGCAACTTCAGCGAGAGGTCGGCAGAGACCTACGAGAACGCCCTGAACCTCGCGACGGGTGGTCTGGAGCGGGCCGGCGATCTCGACGCGGAAATGATGCCCGGCCTCGCGGACATCTGCAATCCCGACACCATCGCGCGGGCCGCGAACCTCTGGCAGACGCGCGCTCTCGACGGCCAGGTACGTGCCGACGCCACAACGCGCCGGAACATGGTCGCGCGGCTCTCGCACATCGCCGAGTACCAGATCGGGCTCACGAAGAAGCAGACAAAGGCGCTGAGAACGGTGCGCAAGCAGGTGCAGAAGACGTCGCCGAAGAGCGATGCGATGTCGCCGCCGCGCCTCGCCTGGATCAAGGCTTTCGCGCGATGCCCGGCGCAGCAGCGCGCGGCGCATTTCATGCCCGAGCAGCTGGTGGCCGAAGCCGACCGCACCCTGTCGCGGTGGAACGAGCTCGAGCGCCGTAAGCGCCACAAGGAGCGCATGCGGGCGCTCTCGCTCGGCATCGCGGCGGTGCAGAGCGCCATCCTGTTCCGCGGCTCGGCGGTGCGCGCGGGGAATCTGAGGGGCCTGACACACGAGGGCGACGACGCCCACCTGTTCCTCGATCCTGAGGGCCATGACGTCCGCCTCTCGATCCCCGCGGTTCTGGTGAAGAACCGCGTCGACATCGAGGCGGACTTCGATCCCGACGCGCGGCCGATCATCGAGTGGTAATTTGAGGAGATCCGGCCCCGGCTCATCGGTGCGCATCCGTACGGCTGCAACCTCGTGGACAGCGACTTCCTGTTCCCGTCCACGCGTGCCGACCGGCCGATGGAGGAGACCACGTTCGCCAAGCACTACGCCTGCGGCGTCGAGGCCGTGGGGCTCGACATGACGCTGCACCAGGCGCGCCAGGTCACCGGCTTCTTCATCCTGTCGATCGAGCCATCCGCGATCGCCCTCGTCGCCGCCGTGCTCTGCAACAGCATCGAGGTCGCTGAGGCGCACTACGCCTGGATGGACGGGGTCAAGGCCGGACGCGAGGCGCGCAAACTCCTGCGGCAGGCTCGCGCCGCCGCCCGCAAACATCAAAAAGGAGCCTATGCAAATGAAGCGGCCTGAGACACTCCACCCGGCCGTCGTCGCGCTCGCCGACGACGCGGCCGAAATCCGAGCCCACTATGCGTGGGTTTCCGATTGCGGCGACCGCCGCGGGCCGCGGGACGATCGAGAGCGCGCTCGTCGAAGGTTCAGCGCCTCCCGCGGGAAGGGTGATCGGCATGACGAGCATTGATCGTGCGCGCGACAAGCGAGGGGGCGCTGCGCTCGGAAAACGCCTCGCGCGGTGGAACGTGCATCTCGCTGGGCGCGGCAGCACCGTCCCCGACGAAGAGGACTTCCGCAGCTTCGGCGCGCTTTCCACGCTCGAGCGCCTCCGCGAGGATCTCGCCGAGGTGGCGCCGCATCACTGCGGGCCGCTCGCCCGGGTGATCTCCGACCTGAAACGCGACAAGACGATGCGCGAGGGTCCGAAGGGAAAGGGCGGCGCTCGAGGCAAGAAGCGGGAGGTTTCCATCCCGGTGCGAGAGCTTCGGGACGATTGGCGCGCGACTCTGGCGGAAATGCGCAGCCGTCGCGAAGCCATCGAGGCGGGCATGATCGACCTCGGCGAGGTCGCTCCGCCCGCGCTGTCTCAGGTCAAAGCCATGGAGTACGTTCTGTGCTGCATCAGCAAGGTCTGCCTCGACGCGGGACGGCCCGCGGAAATCGATTGCGAGAGCGTCAAGGCCTGGCTCTCGCGCCAGGATGCGCGAGGTCAGAAGGAGACCGGAACGAGCCTCCAGATAAGGAAGCTGCGCGACTTCCTGGCGTATCGCGGCGAGCAGAGGAAGCTCCGGAAGCAGCTTGCCAAAGAGGCCTCGCGGTACGGTCGCATCGGACGCCTGAAGCGGAAACGGAAGTACACCTGGCTGCTCGAGAACCCGACCGACATCGGCAAGGTCTGGAGCCTCGGCGAGGAGCTCCTCGCCGAGAGCCGCCGAACCAAGGCGGGAACTTCGAGGCGCTACTTTCTGGCGCTCCATGCCGCTGCGCTGGCGCTCGCCGTTGCCGCGCCGCTCCGGATCGGCGACCTCTGGCGGTTTCAGATCGGCCAGGAGATCAAGCGGGACGCCACTGGCTGGTCGCTCGAGATCGTCACTCGCAAGACAAGGGGTGGCTACGAACGACCGGAGCTTTGGCCGGAGCTGACCGAATTCTTCGACGAACTGCTCATCCTCGAGGCACCCGGCGGCGATCTCTGGACCGGCTACGACCGGCGCTGCGGCACGCCGCTTTTCTCCCGTGACGGCGGAGCCACGCCGCTGTCGGCGGACTGGATCTCCGACGTCTGGTACGAGCATGTCGGGACCGGCGAGCACATCGTGCGGACGCTCTGGCACCAGATCGCATATGACAGCGACGTCGACCGCACCTGGATGGCTCTGGCGCTCTGCGGCCAGGTCGGGCGGGCGACGGCGGACGAGTACCGCGACCGCAACGCCCGCGCTCGGGCGGTTCGGGCGGGCCGGAGGACCTTGCAGCTGATTTGCCAGCAGGCTCGAAACGAGGCCCGAGAGAGACGGGACGGAGTTGATCAGCCAACGCGGCGAAATCGTCTCAGCATAGGGTCGCGAAACAGCTCCTTGGTGCCGCACGTGGCTTTCCTGGTGAAGCCACGGACGGCGCCAAGCGCAGCCCGGCGATAGTAGGGAGAAAAGAAAAGGAGAGAAGAGAAGGAAGACGACCCGTCGCACGACGCCGAAGGTCGTCCAAACTGCGGGGCACCGCTTCCATCCGCGCTCCGCGGCTTGGCCGAGAACCTCCTTCGCTTCAGCGCGCCGAGCATCTTGACCCCCCGCCCGTCGGGGACCCCTCGCGCTGGAGATCACGTATGAACTTCCCACTCATCGTCGCTCGCGACGTTCGCCCATTCGCGGAATTGGCAGCGATGCCGGTTCTTGCGTTCGTGTCCGATCACCAGGTTGCGCTCTGGCACGCAGCCAACCTCCTCGGCGGCTTCGACTACGCCCGCCTTGTCGACCGGCTCGTCGACGACTTGCGCCGGGAGCGGCGCCTGACGCAGCGCGTCCGGATCAGACTCGATCAGGTCGTCGCACTGCTGACCCTCGAGCATGTCGGCGACCCCGAGCGCTCGGAAAGCGGGCATTTCGCCTCGATCGACCCGTGCGACCCGGTCGTCGAAGAGATCTGTGTCCTGAGCGATGGCCTTCGCGCGGCGATGGAAGAGGCGGAGACGATCGCGCGAACCGTCGGCACGAAGCCTTCTGCCGCATTCGCCGCGGCCTGAAGATCGATGCCAATACCGGCTGCCGCCTGGCGGCAGCCGCTTGAAGACGACGGTTCCCAGCCCGGCCGTTCGGCCGGCGCCGCTCGTCAGGAGGCAGTCGTGACTGCACATATTCTGAACCGCCGTATGCGCCGCGCCGCGCGGGCGCAACAACGGCTCGCGGGTGTCCGCGCTTACGTCGACGCAAACCGCGCCGAGGTTTCGCGCGTGATGAGGATCGCCGCCGGCGAAGCCGGCGCCGCCGAGGCCGAGTCCCTCTTCCTTCAGTTGTCGCGGCCGCGGCCCGACGACGAGGCGATCTTCGACAGGATCGGGCGCATGCGCGATGACCTGGCGGATGCCGAAGCCGGTGTCGGAGGCGAACATCTCGACGCGCGCTCCGACCTCGACGCGGCGATCCGCTTGCATGGGGCCCGGCTCGACGAGTTGCTCAACGCGACTGGTAGCTGACGGTACTATCCCGGCCCGTCTGACGGGCCGGGCATCTGCTTCGGCATGCCCTTCATCGAGAGGGTCCTCGGGAGCGCGCGCAGCCCCCCGGATTCTATCCAACCCGTGCAGCGGAGCGGTGGCGCGCGATGTGATGTACGCTGGCCTGGACGCTGCCTTCGAAGGGCTTCCGTATCATGGAAACGTCGATCTCGATGAGGTTGACGACGTCGCGTAGGTGCTCGAGCGGGTGACCATCGCCACCGTAGTTGATGAGGTTCACGTCATTGATGACGTGCCCCATGAGGACCTTGCGCAGCTCTCCCGCCACCCGCTTCTTCATCAGGCCGATGTTGAAGCCGGTGCGGAAGCTGTGGAAGTCGCGCTGATTGTCGTAGACCTCGTGCGCCTGCCGGTAGCGCGTGAAGTCCTTGGTGAAGAGCGACGACAGCGAATTTCGATTTTCTCCGCGCTTGAGGTGCGGGAACAGGCGGTCCTCGCCCTGCCGGCGCCGAAGCGCCACCAGCTCCATGAACCCCAATAGCGGGACCCGGCGCACGGCCGACTTCGTCTTCAGGCTCTGGTTCGGACCGACCTTGATGTCGAAGAAGACCACCCCAGCCTCGGTTGCGATGTCATCGCACCGTAGCTGAAGTGCCTCCTCCATCCGCAGTCCGGCATGCACGGCGATCAGCGGTGCCCAGAACATCGGGTCGCCGACGTCCTCGAGCTCGTCCTGGAAGATCGGCGTGCGGAACAGGTCGGCAAGCTTCTCCCCCCATTCCTTGCGGCTGTTGTCCTCCTGGAGCGCGTCGATCTCGTCGCGCTCGTCGGTGGTCCAGATCACGTCCTGCATCAGGTTCGCCTGCATGACGCGGAGCACGACCATGAAGCGGTTCACCTGCTGGGTTTCTTCCATCTGCCGGTAGACCGTCGCGGCGCGCAGGCGCGGGATGGATTCCTGGTGCACTGCGGCCTCGATGTTGCCCGCGCTCGCACGCTTCAGAAGCATCTCGCGCTCGACCCGCGCCTTGGCGTCCCGTTCCAGCCGATCGGTCTCCTCGACCAGCGCACGGACGTCCCGGGTTTCCTTCGAGGAGCGCCCGTGCAGCGCCGAGAGGCGCTGGATCAGGTTGAACGCCTCGACGAAGTCCTCCTGCCTGACCCGGCTCATCCGCCTGTCGCCCAGGATCGACACCATCAGCTTTCCCGTCGCCAGCAGGTTGTCGAGGGAGTTCTTGGACCAGGAGGCGCCCTTCTTGACGTTCGACGTCTCGCTGGCGCGCTTGCCCTTGCGTCCGGTGCAGCGGCTGATGGCATAGAAGGCGAAGGCCTCCGACACGGTGAATTCGGCGGGTTCGTCGATCTGCCGGATACCTGGAAACGCCTTGGTGATCTTTGCCCAGGCGTAGTCCAGGCCGTTCCCGAAGGCGTTGTCGCGCAGCGCGCGAGGGAGTTCCGGCGAGAGCAATGCCTGCCGTGCGGGGCGATCATGGGAGGGCGCGGCGGAGGTCGGAACTCCGGCCGGCACGTAGGATGGCGCGTGTGGCACCGCTGGGGAATTCGCCGGGCGGGCGCCGCTGCCGAATTCACGGTCGGATGCCGGGTGCGGCCGCGCGTCGACCGGGCGCGTGTCGGTCGGCAGCGGCGCGGCCGCCGCGGACGGGCGCGCGTCGGTCGCAAGGGCGGCCGCCCGCTGCATCTCTGGCGCAACCGGGAGCGGCGCCGGGAAGAGCACGGCCGTCCCGGCCTGCGTTGCGGCGACGGCGATCCCGCTCGACGGCATGGAGACGCCGGACGGGACGGGCTGAGCCTGCATCGCCGACAGGAACGCGGCGCCGGGGCCATCGTAGATCCCCTGGTCGCGCCGCAGGTTCTCTTCGCCGACGTCAAGAAGCGCCCTGAGCGCCCGCATCGCGAGCCGCTGGTAGTCCGGCTCCGCTTCATCGAAGGTGACGCCGAGCTGGGCCGCAACCTCGCGCAGCGGCTCCCGCGCAACCGACCTGTCGCGCAGTGTGAGGGCGCGCCGGAGCACCTCCTGCTCGGCCCGCTGCTGGGCGAGCTCGAACGCCGCAACGGCCTCGGACCGGTAGGGAGCGACCTCGCGCGCCAGCTCGGCCGTCTCGATCCGCATCCGGACGAGGCTGACGAGCAGGGTTTCGGCAAGATCTGGCGCGATCGGCATGGTCTTCTCCGCAACGGCGGCGAAGACCTGGTCACTCAGCGCCGTAAGGCGCTGAGCGAGGATCTTCGCTTCGGAGAGGACCTGGGTGCGGAGCGAGACGCAGAGTGACGGATTTCTCGATGGGGTACACCATCCCTGGCGCAGCGCGGCGCGCGGCCAGCGGCGGCGCCAGTAGAAGCCCTCGGGACGGCGTTCGAGATGCGGCTGAGAGACGGTTCGACGACGCGGCACTGCGCCTCCTGTGCACGTGGTTGTGCAAGGCGTTGTGCCGGTCCGTGTGCGTTAACCCCTTCGGCTCCGAATCCTGGAGCCACTTTCCCTGCGAAATCAGAGGGTTGCGGGAAATCTGGCTCCGGCGGTAGGATTCGAACCTACGACCAATTGATTAACAGTCAACTGCTCTACCACTGAGCTACGCCGGAACGCCTTGGCGGCTATATCAACAGACATTTCGAGCGTCTACCCGTTTTCGGGCTGACTACTCGGCCGAAAGTCCGCGTCGAGGCGAAGGTTGGGCTCGGCGACTGCTCGGCCGTCCGCGACCATGGCGATGAGATGCGCGAGAACGCTGCGTCCGGCCGCTGGCCAGAGTTTGCGAGGCGTGTCGCGATAGAGCTCTCGAACGAAGTCGGGGATTTGTGACACGCCCTCCTTCCGCATGAGGCGCAAGATCTGAGCATCACGCGTCAATCGATGGGCGACCAGCCAGTCGAGTCGTTCCAAGGGGTCGGCGATCGGATCACCGTGACCCGGAAGGAAAGGACGTGAGCTGACGCGACGCAGCCGTTCGCTCGAAGCGAGGAAGTCGCGCAAGTCGCCGTCGGGCGGCGAAATCAGCGTGCTCGTCCACCCAAGCACATGGTCGCCAGTCAGGACGCAGACGTCGGTGACAAACGCCAGATGACCGGGAAAGTGGCCCGGAATGTGCAGTGTCTCGATGCGCCAGTCCGAGCCGGACAGGACGTCGCCGTCACGAAGGCGCTCGTCGGGCACGAAGCTTCGATCGACCCCCTCGCCGCCCCCGATCCCCTCCAGCCCGCGCATCGTCTCCGACCGTCCCTCGTCCCACCGGCCGAAGCCCAGGACCGGGGCGGAGACCGCGGAGGATAGCCGTGGCGCCAAGGCAGAATGGTCGGCATGTGCGTGCGTGACGAGGATATGGCTGACTGTCTCGTCCCGGAGCGTGTGGAGCCAAGCAGCGAGATGTCGCTCATCGTCGGGCCCTGGGTCGACGACCGCCACGGTTCCGGTACCCACGATGTAGCCGTTAGTCCCCGGCCCCGTCATGGGGGAGGGGTTTGGCGCCGTTATCTGCCTGATTCCAGGGACCGGCCGGATAGTCATTTTCTCTTACTATGCGTGGGGCGTGAGACTACACGCTCGCCATGTATTTCGCTTGGCTGAAACGCTACGTCCCGCGGTCGCTCTACGGCCGTGCGGCGCTCATCATGCTCGTTCCGATCCTGACGATTCAGATTGTCGTGACGATCGTGTTCATTCAGCGCCTCTACGAGGACGTGACCGAGCAGATGACACGCAACGTCCTCTACGACATCGATTATCTGCTGAACGCGATCGACGCGGCGCCGACCGCGGTCGCGGCCGAGCGCGCCAAGACGTCCGTCGCGCGCGCCTTCGATCTGGATGTCGGGCCTCCTGACGCACCGACCGGGGGCGACACCCGTCTCTGGTACGATCTCTCGGGGCGGGTCGTGACCGAAACCCTGCGGGAGGAGGTTCCCGGCATCGTCGTCATCGACCTCGCTCAGTCGATACGTCGTGTCGCCCTCACCGTCGGCACCCGATACGGACCGGTGGAGATCGATTTTTCGCGGCGACGCGTGTCGGCTTCCAACCCGCATCAGCTCCTCGTCCTGATGGCGATCACCAGCATCCTCGCCACCCTGGTTGCGTTCGTCTACCTCCGCAATCAGCTTCGGCCCGTGAAGCGTCTCGCGGTGGCCGCCGAGGCCTTCGGACAGGGACGAATCGTCCCGTTTCGCCCAACTGGGGCGACCGAGATGCGCTCGGCAGGAAGCGCATTTCTCGAAATGCGAACGCGGATCGAGCGTATGCTGGAGCAGCGGACGCTGATGCTCTCCGGCGTGAGCCACGACCTCAGAACCCCGCTGACTCGACTTCGCCTGGGCCTTTCGCTCCTCGACGAAACGCCCGAGACGGTCGCGATGCAGCGCGATCTGGGCGACATGGAGCGGCTCCTCGACACGTTTCTGGAATATGCGCGCGGCGACGCGCTCGAGACTCGGGCTTCGGTCGACATCCGGCTGCTGGTTTCCGATCTGCGCGACCGTTGGTGCGCGGGCGGCCATAGTGTAGAGCTCTCGCTACCCGACGCAGCCCCCCTCCTGACGGCGAGCCCGGTCGCGCTCACGCGCGCGCTGGAGAACCTCCTCGGAAACGCCACCCGCTACGGCACGCATGCGCGCTTGAGCCTCGTGTCCGAAGAGCACTCCCTTCGCCTCACCGTCGAGGACGATGGCCCCGGAATTCCACCCGAGCTTCGGGAGGAGGCCCTCAAGCCGTTCTCGCGCCTCGATCTGGCGCGAAACCAGGATCGGGGGCCGGGGGTCGGACTGGGCCTTGCCATCGCGCACGACGTCGCGCGAAGGCACGGCGGCACCTTGCTGCTGGGCGAAAGCGCAGACTTGGGCGGCCTCAGGGTCGATCTCGTCCTTCCGATCTGACGCAGGAACGAACACGCGCCCGCTTCGTTGAAGCGGCGAACCCCGAAAACGGAGGATTACCCCATGGCGATGAATTCGCTCAAAGATGTCTATTTCGACCAGCTGCAAGACCTCTACAGCGCATGCAAGCAGTCACATGGCGTCACCAACAAGCTCCATGAGGCCGCCAAGCATGAAGAACTGAGAGCGGCGCTGAAGGACGGAGCCACTGGCATCGAGACCGGCATGGCGGATATCGAGAAGCTTTGCCAGCGTCACGGCATCGATCCCAACGGGGAGCATTGCAAGGGTATGGAGGGCTTGGTTGCTGAAGCGCGGGCGCACGCGCTCGAGGAAGAGTTCGGCGACGACGACACGCGCGACGCAATGCTGATAACCCAGTATCAGCGAATGACGCACTACGCGATAGCAGGATACGGCTGTCTGCTCGCGTTCGCCAAACGGCTTCAAGAGGCGGAGGACGTGCCTGTGCTCGAAAAATGCCTCGACTCGACCTATGACGGCGATCGGCGCATGACGGACATCGCAACTCAAGGCGTCAATGTCGAGGCCGCAGCCTGAGATATCGTGGAGGTGGGGCCGGGCCGACTTGGCGCGGCCTTTCTCTTGCTCCGGCGCCTGAGCCAACGCCTCCGTAGCGGCATGCCCACAACCGCCACAGTTCAGTCGCGCGTCGATTTCTCACGCCCTGCTGGCGCGCCAGGTCGCACTGCCTTGGTAGAGCCCTCGCCTCCAATGCCCGAGGACGACAGCCGAAGGTACTCGTCGCCGCTCATGCTGCGACGCTGGCTTCCGCTTCGGGTCAGGGGGTATGGACGCGTTCGCCACTCGCATCATAAAGGGACTCGGCTGATCGGTTCCAGTTGAGGCCGATCGTGCTCTGCTCAGCGGGAATGTCGAGGGCTCCATCCTGCCGAAGAGTCACCTGTTCGCCACTTTCAAGCCGTGCGTGGACGAGCGTTTCGGCCCCTAGCGGCTCCGCATAGAGCACCCGCGCCGCCACCATGCCTGGCTCCTGAATCGCAATATGTTCCGGGCGGATGCCCAGTTGGGTGCCGCGCTCGCCACGACCATACCTCGCGGCATCGATGAAGTTCATCGGAGGCGAGCCGATGAAGCCGGCAACGAATGCGGTCGCAGGGTTGGCGTAGACTTCGAGAGGGCCGCCGACCTGGTCGGCGCGACCCTCGTTCATCACGACCATGCGATCCGCGAGGGTCATCGCCTCGACCTGATCGTGCGTGACGTAGAGCGACGTGACGCCGAGCTCGCGCTGAAGCTGCTTGATCTCGAGCCGCATCTGCACGCGCAGCTTGGCGTCTAGGTTCGACAGCGGCTCGTCGAACAGAAAGACCGCTGGCTTGCGGACGATCGCACGCCCCATTGCGACGCGCTGGCGCTGGCCGCCCGAGAGCTCCCGCGGGCGGCGGTCGAGGTAGGGCTCCAGCTGAAGGATGCGTGCAGCCTCGGCGACCCGCGTCTCGATCTCCGCCTTTGGTGTCTTCGCGATCTTCAGGCCGTAGGCCATGTTCTCACGCACGCTCATGTGCGGGTAGAGCGCGTAATTCTGGAACACCATGGCGATGTCGCGGTCCATGGGCTCGAGCTCGTTCACTCCACGGCCGTCGATGCGGACCTCGCCCTCGGTGACGGTCTCTAGGCCTGCGACCATCCGCAGGAGCGTCGACTTCCCGCATCCCGAGGGCCCGACGATAACGATGAGCTCGCCGTCGGCGATGTCGATCGAGACGCCGTGGATCACTTCGCTGCGGCCGAAACGCTTCTTGAGGTTGTCCAGAGTGACGGTGGCCATGCGCTACTTCTCGCTCTCGACGAGGCCCCGTACAAAGAGCCGCTGCATTCCGATGACGACCGCAACCGGCGGGATCATCGCGAGGATCGATGTCGCCATGATCACCGGCCAGTCGGCGATGTCGTCGCCGGACGGGAACATCTGCTTGATGCCCATGACGATGGTGTTCATCGACGGGTCTGTGGTGATCAGCAGCGGCCAGAGGTACTGGTTCCAGCCGTAGATGAAGAGGATCACGAAGAGTGCGGCGATGTTCGTCCGGCTCATCGGCAGCAGGATGTCCCAGAAGAACCGCATCGGCCGGGCGCCGTCGACGCGGGCGGCCTCGGCGAGTTCGTCGGGAACGGTAAGGAAGAACTGCCGGAACAGGAAGGTCGCCGTCGCCGAGGCGATCAGCGGAAAGATCAGGCCAGAGTAGCTGTTCAGCATCCCGAAGTTCGCCGCGACTTCGTAGGTCGGCACGATCCGCACCTCGACCGGCAGCATCAGCGTGAGGAAGATGAGCCAAAAAAACACTTGCCGGCCCGGGAACCGAAAGTAGACGATCGCGAACGCCGAAAGCAGCGAGATCGTGATCTTGCCGAGCGAAATGCCGAGCGCCATCACCGCCGAGTTGTAGAGCATGCGCGCCACCGGCGCGTTGACGCCCGAGACCAGTGCCTTGGTGTAGTTCTCGATCAGTTGGTTGCCGGGAAGGAGCGGCATCGGCGGCCGCGCGATCTCCGGCTGGGTCACCGTCGAGGCGACGAACGCGAGCCAGATCGGGAAGAAGATGAACAGGATCCCGACGATCAGGCCGACATGCGTGAGCCAGAGGCCCATCCCCCGTCTCTCGACCATGCCTGCGGGCGGATCCTTGCGGCGCCGCACCGGATCGGTGGTCTGCGCGAGTGGGTCGCGGTAGGTCAATAGTGCACCCTCCGCTCGATGAACCGGAACTGGATGACGGTCAGGATGCCAACGACGAAGAGAAGGATCACCGACTGCGCCGCCGACGACCCCAGATCCTGGCTCACGAAACCATCGGAATAGACCTTGTAGACGAGGATCGTGGTCGCCTGCTGCGGTCCGCCCGACGTGATCGTGTGGATCACGCCGAAGGTCTCGAAGAATGCGTAGACGATATTGACGACGAGCAGGAAGAACGTGGTCGGTGACAGCAGCGGAAAGACGATCGTGCGGAAGCGAGTCCAGAAGTGCGCGCCGTCGATTGCGGCGGCCTCGATGACCGAGCGGGGAACTGCCTGCAGTCCGGCGAGGAAGAAGAGGAAGTTGTAACTGATACGGCCCCAGGAAGAGGCGAGGACGACGAGGCCCATAGCCTCCGTCCCGTTCAGGACGTGGTTCCAGTCGTAGCCGAGCAGTCCGAGATACCACGTCACCACGCCCACACGCGTGTTGAACATGAAGAGCCAGAGCACGCCCGCGACCGCAGGCGCCACCGCGTAGGGCCATATCAGCAGCGTCCGGTAGGTGCCGGAGCCCTTGATCAGCCGGTCGGCCAGGACAGCGAGGAACAGCGCCACGCCCATGGAGACGAGCGTCACGAGAATCGAGAAGATCGCGGTCGTGACGAACGAGGCGCGATAGTACGGATCCTGAAGCAGGTACTCGAAGTTGCCGAGGCCAACCCATTGCATCGACAACCCGAACGGATCGGGGATGAACAGCGACTGCCAGATCGCCTGTCCCGCCGGATAGAAGAAGAACACCGCCGTGACGATGATCTGAGGCAGGACCAGCAGAAGGGGCAGCAAGATGCCCTTGAATCGGACGCGCTTTTCCATCGGCAGGTCGGCGCCCCGGCGGGACCGGGGCGCCTGCGGCTCAGCCGTTCGCCTGCTCGAAGCGGCGAAGCAGCTGGTTGCCCCGCTCGACCGCCGAATTGAGTGCGTCCTCAGCCGACTTGTCGCCCGACCAGACTGCCTCCAGTTCCTCGTCGATCACGGTCCGGATCTGGTCGAAATAGCCGAGCCGGATGCCCTTGGAGTTCTCGGTGGGCTCGTTCGCAGTCATCTGCTCGACCGCGATGTCGGTGCCAGGGTTCTCCTCATAGAAACCCTGCTCGCGCGTCAGCTCGCCCGCGGCCTTGGTGATCGGCAGGTAGCCAGTGTCCTGATGCCACTTCGCCTGCACCCCCGGCGAAGAGAGGAAGTTCAGGAACTCGGCGACGCCGACATAGTCTTGGGGGTCGTGCCCCGACATGACCCAAAGCGAGGCGCCGCCGATGATCGTGTTCTGCGGCGCGCCCTCGACACCCTCCCAATAGGGCAGCGGACGCACGCCGAAGTCGAAATCGGCCTCGGACTTGATGCCGGCGTAACCTGCCGAGCTCTCGGTGAAGAGCGCGCATTCCCCAGCGCGGAAGTTGGCGCCACCCTCGTTGCGCCGGCCGGTATAGACGAACTTCCCCTCGTCGGCCCATTCGCCCATCTGCGCGATGTGCTGCGTCTGCACCGGGCCGTTGAAGACGAGCTCGGTGTCGAGCCCGGCGAAGCCGTTTTCCTGCGTGGCGAACGGGACGTCGTGGTACGCCGACAGGTTCTCGAGGTGGATCCAGCTCTGCCACGCGGTCGTCAGCGGGCACTCGTGCCCGGCCTCGGCGAGCTGGTCCAGGACGGAGTCGACCTGCTGCCAGGTCGAGAGGTCGACGTCAGGATCGATGCCGGCCTCATCGAGCGCGTCTCGGTTGACCCAAAGGACCGGCGTCGAGGAGTTGAACGGCAGCGACAGCATCTGACCGTCGGTCGTCGTATAGTAGCCCTTGACCGAGCCTATATAGGCATCGGGATCGAATTCGGCGTCGGCTTCCTCCATCACCTCGTAGACCGGAATGATCGCACCTTCGGCTGCCATCATCGTCGCCGTCCCGACTTCGAAAACCATGAGGATGTGGGGCTGTTCGTCGGCACGAAACGCTGCGATTCCGGCGTTCAGCGTCTCGGAGTAGTTTCCCTTGTAAGAGGCGTTGACGAGGTAATCGCTCTGGCTCTCGTTGAAGGTCTCGACCTGCGCGTCGACAAGCTCTCCCAGTCGGCCTGTGAATGCGTGCCAGAACTCGATTTCCGTCTGCGCCGTCGCTGCGCCCGCTCCGGCGAGCGTCGCTGCAAAGGCAATGACCAGTTTGGTCGGCTTCATCGTTTCCTCCCAAGTAGGGGCGGTTCCTTCCACCCGATGGATTGAGGTACGCCGACCCGGAGGGTGGGATCAATGCGGTTCCCGAGGTCCGACCGAGACTCGCCCTTTCGGAGCGGGAAGCAATAGCCAGCAGTCGCCCCGCGCCTGCTGCAGACCCGAAGCCAATAGCCCGCCTGCCTTTCCAGAGACGCGATGCGTTGACCGGCCAGCCGTCGAACGGCCCGACGTGGAACAGGAAGCTCGGACTCTCCTCCTCGAAGACATCCCGGATCGTCTTCGCGCGGACGCTGGGTGCGACCGGGCGGCACGCGCCGGTGATAGTCGATGCCGCGCTGATTCGCGCCGACGACGATCGGATCGAGCGAATGTTCGACGCCATGCGCCGCAAGGCGTCGGCCCTGCAGATCACTGTCCGCTCCTGCCGGCAGTGGGCCTATCGCGACTTTGGCGACCGCGGCCTACGCCGCGCTGCAATAAACCTGCCTGCCGCTTCGCCCGTAAGGAGACGAAGCCGGCCGCCGCGCTTCACTGCGGCGGCCGGCCTTGCCAGTGCCCGACGACGCGGATCGACATCCCGAGACGTCAGCCGATGCGGCCGCCGCCCTGCCTGGTGATGGCAAGCACGGAGGGTCGTACCGGCATGGTCTCGTCGAAGTCCGGCCAGCGGGTCGAAAGGTCCTCGTAGTAGGACGGGCGGCCAAACCCGTCCCAGTCCTCGCCACCGTCGCCCGGGTGCTGCACCGCGACGAAGAAGGTGGTGAGATCCGGCGTCGGCATCGGGCCGCACATCTCGGCGCCGATCGGCACCCGGAAGAACAGCTTGGAGGTGCCGCGCGCCTCGCCTTCCGTGTCCATCGCCCAGAGGCCGTCCGCCCGCCCGGTGCCCGCCGGCGAGTTGCCGTCGGTGGAAATCCAGAGCCGGCCCGCGGAGTCGACGGCGCAGTTGTCGGGCATACCGAACCAGCCGTCGTCGCTGGTGGCCGTCGAGAAGGTGGCGCCGACCTCGGCGATCTTCGGGTCGCCGCACTGCACCAGGATCTCCCAGGTACCGCGGGTCGCGGCGAAGTCGCCTCCATCCTCGGCGATCTCGACGATGTGGCCGAAGGCGTTGTCGACACGCGGGTTTGCCGCGTTCGCATCCTCACGCCGCGTGTTGTTGGTCAGCATGACGTAGACCCGGCCATTGGTACCGTTGGGCTCGATGTCCTCGGGCCGGTCCATGGGCGTCGCGCCGAGAAGGTCGGCGGCGCGGCGGGTCTCGATCAGGACGTCGGCCTGGCTCTCGAAGCCGTTCTCGGAGGTGAGCGGCCCCTCGCCGTGCGTGAGCGGCATCCACTCGACACCGCCCTCCTCGTCGAAGCGCGCGACATAGAGCGTGCCGTCATCGAGCAGGTCCATGTTCGCCGCGCGGTCGTCAGGGTCGTAGGTGCCGGCGGTGACGAACTTGTAGACGTAGTCGAACCGCTCGTCGTCGCCGAGGTAGAAGACGACCTGGCCGTTCGACGCGACAATACTTTCGGCGCCCTCGTGCTTGAAGCGGCCGAGGGCGGTGCGCTTCTTCGGAGTCGAGGTCGGGTCATTGACGTCGACCTCCACCACCCAGCCGAAGCGGTTCGGCTCCTTCGGCTCCTGCGAGAGGTCGAAGCGGTCGTGGAAATGGCCCCACTCGTAGCTGTTTCCGGGCACGCCGTAACGCTCGTAGTTCGCAGCCTCGGGATGATCCGCCGGCAGCTCGCCCAGGAAGTAGCCGTGGAAGTTCTCCTCGGCCATGATGTAGGTGCCCCAGGGCGTCACGCCGCCAGCGCAGTTGTTGATGGTGCCGAGCACCTGCCTGCCCGACGGGTCGGCCGAGGTCTGGAGGCGCGCGTGCCCTGCCGCAGGGCCGGTGAGTTCCATCGGCGTCTTGGCGGTGATCCGGCGGTTCTGTGCCCCGTCAAGCACCGGCGTCCAGCGCTCGCCGTCCTTGCGGATCTCGATGACAGTGCCGCCGTGCGCGACCATTTCGACGTTGACGCGGTTCTCGTCAGCCGGAGCGATCGCGATGTCGGACTGATCGTTGGGGTTCACCGTGACGATGCCGGGGAACATAAGGTGCTCGTTGGTGTACTCGTGGTTCACGACGAGCAGGCCGTGCTCGGACGAGCCGTCGATCGGAATGTAGCCGACATAGTCGTTGTTGTAGCCGAACTGCCGCTCCTGGGCCGCCTCGTTCTGGTTCGTCGGGTCGAATTCGGGCGCGTCGGCAAAGACAGGATCGCCCCAGCGCAACAGGATGTCCGCGTAGTAGCCATCGGCGACATGGTGGGTGTCGTCGACGCCAGCCTCAATCTCGAGGAAGTCGAAGGCCGATGCCGCCGCCTGCGCCTCGGCGCGCCCGGTCGACATCAGGGCCATCGGGCTCACCGTGGCCGAAATGGCGGTCGCGGCCATTGAGCCTTGCAGGAATCCGCGGCGCGAGAACCGGGCCGCGATGATCTCGCCCATCGTGCGGTTTGCGGTCGGGTTCAGGCCGGGGCCGTCCCCCTCCTCGAGCTGGCTGGTCTTGAATACGGTCCTGTTGCTGGGCTGGTCGTTCATTCGATCCTCCGACTGGAATTCGTTGCTGAGACCGCCGCTCCGACGGACGTCCGCCGGGCGCGCAGGGACGAGCTACCGAGGCCGTGTGACAGGCCCATGACTTCACGGGTCTCTTCTTGCAGTGACAGCAGCGCCGCTGCGATGGTGGTGCTGAGCTGGTCCAGCGCGGCCCGCCTCGATCCGAATGCGCAGCGCGTTGTCCCCGTATGAGCACATTCGGCGGCCACTTGGTCGCTTCATCGCCGTTGTTGGTCCGTCCGGTGTCGGCAAGGACACGGTGTTGCAGGCGCTCGCCGCCCGCCGCCCCGGCCTGCATCTGGTGCGGCGCGTCACCACGCGACCCGGGGATGTCGGCGGGGAGGCGCATGAAGAGGTCGACCGCGAGACGTTCGACGTACGCCGCTTCGCCGGCGGCTTCGCGCTTTGGTGGAACGCGCACGGGCATCTCTACGGCATTCCCGCTGCGGTCGACGAAGAGATCGCCGCGGCGCGCGACGTATTGGCCAACCTGTCCCGCGGCGTGCTGCGGAAGGCCGACAGGACGTTCCAGCGCCTGCAAGTCCTGTCGCTCACGGCACGGCCGGAAACACTGTCGGAGCGCCTCGCCGACCGCGGTCGCGAGACGCCGGACGAGATCGTGCGGCGGCTGGAGCGGAAGGTCGATCTGCCCACGGGGACCCCTTCATCGACGTCTCGAACGACGGATCCGTCGACGAGACAGTCGAGGCAGCGATCGCCGCGCTCTATCCGCCGAGCGGGAAGCGCTCGATCAGATGAAAGAAACCGTCATCGTCCTCGCCCATGAGCGCCACGTGCTCCACCCGAAAGGGCCTTGGCAGCAGCGGACCGAAGGCGCGCGCCAGCGCCGCCTCGACCGCGTCGGCGTGCTGAGGCGCAACGGGGCCAGTCAGCGTGAGGTGAAAGCGGAACTCTTCCATGACGTAAGGGTAGCCCCAGCGCAGCAACAGCGCCTCCTGCCGCGCGGTCAAGCCGTTGGCGCGGCGCCGAGCCAGCTCCGCCTCGCCGGGCGGCGCGCGGAAGTTGTCGAGACCTTCCACCAGCGCCGCGGCGAGATCGGCGAGCCCCGGCACCGCGCCCTCCGGAACCAGCGCAAGGAACCGGCCGAGGCGGCGGAGCACGAGGCCATCGCAGACTACCGCAGGCAACTGCGCCGCGAACGTTTCCGCGACCTCGGGGAGCGCGCGGGGCCGCGTTCCTTCGGCAAGACGGAAGGGTGGCTTCAGCGTACCATGGAACCCGTAGCGCCGCGGCGTCTCCGTGACGTCCTGCGCCTTGACGGACAGTCGGCCGATCTCCGGACGTGGCGGAACGGTGGCGGCCGCGGCATCCCAGCCGAGCCACGCCGCCCCGAAGCCGGCGAGATCTCCCTGCGGCAGATGGTAGATCGCGTAACGTCGGTACACCCTCACGGAAAGACGCCTGCGACGTGACCCATCCTCGCCCGACCGCCACAACGCTGACCCTCGCCAACGCCACGCTCGTGCTGCCGAACGAGACCATCCGGGGCAGCCTTCGGATCGCCGCGGGGCGGATCGCGGCGATCGACGGCGGGGCGAGCACCATTCCCGGGGCGATCGACTGCGATGGTGATGTCGTCGCGCCCGGGCTGATCGAACTGCATACCGACAACCTCGAACGACATCTCGCGCCACGACCAAAGGTCGACTGGCCGCACCAGGCGGCGATCGTCGCTCACGACGCCGAGCTCGCCGGTTGTGGCATCACCACCGTGTTCGACGCCATCCGGGTCGGCTCGATCACCTCGACGCGGCGCGGCCGCCACCGCCGCTACGCCCGCGCGATGGCCACCGAGATTCTTGCGATGCGTGCCGCCGGCGCGCTCAAGATCAGCCATCACATCCACCTTCGGGCCGAGATCTGTTCCGAAACCCTGATCGAGGAGCTGGACGAGTTCGGGCCGGAGGATCGTGTCGGCATCCTGTCGTTGATGGACCACACGCCGGGCGCGCGCCAGTTCTCCGACCTCGGCAAGTTCGAGGAGTACGCCCGGGGAAAGAACCAGATGGCGAAGGAGGACTTCGACGGCTACGTCAAGGATCTCAAGGCGCTGCAGGCGCGCGTCGGCCCGGCGCACGAGGCGGCGGCGGTGCAGGCGGCGCGACGGCTCGGCGCTACCCTTTCCAGCCACGACGACACGACCGAGGCGCATGTCGCCGTCTCCGCCGATCACGGCGTTCGACTGGCGGAGTTTCCGACGACCGCGGCCGCGGCCCGCGCCAGCCGCGCGGCCGGCATTGCGGTGATGGCGGGCGCGCCGAACCTGATCCGGGGCGCCTCGCACTCCGGCAACGTCGCGGCGGAGGAGCTGGCGAGCGCGGGCCTCCTCGACATCCTGTCGTCGGACTATGTGCCGGCGTCGCTCCTCCTCGCGGCGCATCGGCTGGGCGAACTTTGGGGCGACCTGCCCCGCGCCGTCGCGACCGTCACGTCGGCACCCGCGGATGCGACCGGCCTCGCGGACCGGGGGCGAATCGCGCCGGGCCTCCGCGCCGACCTCGTGCGCTACCGCGTGGCGGACGGCGTCCCCGTGGTCCGCGGCGTATGGTCGGCAGGCGACCGCGCGGCCTAGGTCGGCGGCAAGGCCGGCGCCCGCCCGGTAGTCGGATCTCCGGGCTCGTCGCAGGATCCCCACCTCCAGTCAGAGACGCGATCTGTGATCCAGCGCCGCGAGCGCCTTGACGCGCGCATTGGCGGGTCGAGAACGCCGACCTTGACGCCGCCCGCTTCTTGGGCCGACCTGACGGCTCCGCACCAAGGGAGTTTCGATGCCGCTTTCCTTCGACCGGGGAAATTTCCCGCCCGACTTCGTGTTCGGCGCCTCGACGGCGGCCTACCAGATCGAGGGGACGTCCTTCGGCACCGTGGGCCCGTCGCATTGGGACAGCTTCGCGCGGACGCCCGGCAACGTCGTCCGAGGCGAGGACGGCAGCGTCGCCTGCGATCACTACCACCGGATGGAGGGCGACCTCGACCTCGTGCAGGCCGGCGGGTTCGATGCCTATCGCTTCTCCACCTCGTGGCCGCGTGTCATGCCCGACGGACGGTCCGTCAGCGCCGAGGGCCTCGACTTCTACGAACGGCTGACGGATGCGATCCTTTCCCGCGGCCTCAAGCCCTTCCTCACGCTCTATCACTGGGATCTGCCCTCGGCGCTCGCCGACGTCGGGGGGTGGACAAACCGCGACACCGCCGCCCGTTTCGCCGACCTGACCGAGGCGGTCGTCGGCCGCATCGGCGACCGGATGGAAGCGATCGCCACCATCAACGAGCCTTGGTGCGTGGCATGGCTCAGCCACTTCATCGGTGCGCAGGCACCGGGATTAAGGGACATTCGCGCAGCCTCGCGCGCGATGCATTATGTCCTTCTGGCACACGCGCGCTCGATGGAGGTGATGCGGTCGAGGGACCTCCCGAACCTCGGGATTGTGCTGAACTTCACGCACCCGCAGCCGGCGAGCGGCTCAGAGGAGGACGCGCAGGCCGCCAGGACGTTCGACGGCATCCACAACCGCTGGTTTGTCGAGGCGTTGACCCTCGGCCACTTCCCCGATGACATCGCCTCGGCGCTGGCGCCGCATATGCCTGAAGGGTACGAGGACGATCTTCCCGCAATCTCGGCGCCGATCGACTGGCTTGGCGTCAACTACTACACCCGAACGAACGTGGAGCATTTACCGGACTCGCTCTGGCCGCACTACCGCGACGTGGAGGGGCCGCTGCCGAAGACCGACATGGGATGGGAGATTTTTCCCGAAGGCTTGCATCTACTGCTGAACCGCCTGGCGCAGGACTACACCGGCAACTTGCCGCTCTTCGTGACGGAGAACGGCATGGCCGGCGACGACCACAAGACGGAGGGGCGCGTGGAGGACCCGGTGCGCGTGCAGTATTTCGAGGATCACCTCCGTGCCGTCATCGCCTCGATCTCGGACGGCGTGCCGGTGAAGGGCTACTTTGCGT
This sequence comes from uncultured Alphaproteobacteria bacterium, assembly GCA_963749675.1. Classification (GTDB taxonomy): domain Bacteria; phylum Pseudomonadota; class Alphaproteobacteria; order Rhodobacterales; family Rhodobacteraceae; genus Roseitranquillus. The sequence continues at coordinate 608,918 of CAVVNT010000010.1, read as the reverse complement.
GGTCGCTGCTCGACAACTACGAATGGTCGTTCGGCTACGATAAGCGCTTCGGGATCGTCCACGTGGACTACGCCACGCAGGAGCGGACGCGAAAGGCCTCATTCGAAGCCTTTCGCGAGGCTCTATCCCGCCCATAGGACCGGGAGCAGTCGACGGATGCGGCCACCGTTGCCCCGGCGCAGGCTGACCGGCGCCCGCGGCTTGCGCGGGCGCCTTTCTCGTGGGCTGCTTAGCCGAGGACTTCGCCGATCGCATCGCGGGTAACCGCCACGATGGTGTCGGCCTCCTCGCGCGTCAGGCAGAGGGGTGGCGCGAAGCCGAGAATGTCGCCCTGCGGCATGGCCCGGCTGATGACACCGCGGCGCATCATCGCCGCCACGACCTTGGCCGCCGTGCCCTGGGCCGGGTCGAAGAACTTGCGCCCCCCGCGGTCCTCGACCAGCTCCACGGCGCACAGCATGCCGTCGCCGCGGACCTCGCCGACATTCGAATGCTCCGCCAGCGCTGCCGCCATCTGCTCGTTGAGGTAGGCGCCGACGGTCCCCGCGTTCTCGACGAGGCCGAGCTTGTCCAGCAGCTTGAGGTTCGCGACCCCGGCCGCCGCGCCGATCGGGTGGGCCGAGTAGGTCCAGCCGTGGCCCATCACGCCGTTTTCGTCGGTGCCCTGCTCCAGCACCTTCCAGACCTTGTCACCGATGATCGAGCCCGAGAGCGGGGCGTAGGCCGAGGTCAGACCCTTGGCGATCGTCACGATGTCAGGGCGCAGCCCGTAGTGGTCCGACCCCATCATCGTGCCGAGACGGCCGAAGCCTGTGACGACCTCGTCGGCGATCAGCAGGATGTCTTGCTTTTCAAGGACCTCCTGGATCTTCTCCCAGTAGCCGACCGGCGGCGGCACGATGCCACCGGTACCCAGCAGCGGCTCGCCGATGAAGGCCGCGATGGTGTCGGCGCCCTCGCGCTCGATCAGTGCCTCGAGCTCGGCCGCGCAGTAGTCGGAGAACGCCTCCTCCGACATGCTTTCGTCGGCGCGGCGGTAGTAATACGGCGCCTCCGTGTGCAGCACCTGGTTGAGCGGTAGGTCGAACTTCTTGTGGAAGAGGTGCAGGCCGGTCAGCGACCCGGACATCAGGCCCGAGCCGTGGTAGCCGCGCCAGCGCGAGATGATCTTCTTCTTCTCTGGCCGGCCGAGGATGTTGTTGTAGTACCAGACCATCTTGACGTTGGTCTCGTTCGCGTCCGAACCGCCGAGGCCGAAATAGACCTTGGACATGCCCGCCGGCGCGCGCTCCAGCACCATGTGCGCCAGCGTGATCGATGCCTCCGTCCCGTGGCCGACATAGGCGTGGTAGTAGGCAAGCTCGCGCGCCTGGTCGGCAATTGCCTCGGCGATCTCCTGACGTCCGTAGCCGACGTTGACGCAGTAGAGCCCGGCGAAGGCGTCGAGCAGCCTGTTGTCGTCGCGGTCGACGATGTGGCTGCCCTTGGCCGTCTTGACGATCCGCTGCGGAGCATTTCCTCGGGCGAACTCCGCCAGGTGGGTCGAGGGATGCATGAAGGTGTCCCGGTCCCACTGGGCGAGTTGGTCGTTGGTCATCATCTTGTTCATGGGTGTCTCCTTCAGGCCCAGTCGCGGCAGACATACTTGATGTCGGTGAAGGCCTCGAGCCCCTGGCGGGCGCCCTCGCGGGCGAGGCCGGATTGCTTCATGCCCCCGAACGGGATCGGCGCGCCGGTGACCTTGGTGCGGTTCACGGCGACCATGCCGAACTCCATCGCGCGGGAGCAGCGGTAGATCCGTCGCGGATCCATCGTGTGCAGGTAGGCGACGAGACCGTACTCGGTAGCGTTGGCACGCTCGACCGCCTCATCCTCGGTGTCGAAGGCGGCGATCGCGGCGACAGGCCCGAAGGTCTCCTCGTGCATGATCTTGGCGTCGGGCGGCACGTCGGCCAGCACCGTTGGCTTGTAGAAGAGCGGCCCCTGCGGGTCGCGCTCGCCGCCCGTCAGCAGGCGGGCCCCTTTCTCAAGCGCGTCGGCGACGTGCTCTTCCTGCTTGCGGACCGCATTCTCGTTCATCAGCGGCCCGAGGTCGCGGTCGTCCTTGCCCGGCCCCAGCGTCAGGGCGGCGGCCCGCGCCGCGAAGTCCTCGCAGAAGGCGTCGTAGACTGAGCGCTCGACGAAGAAACGGTTGGCGCCGAGGCAATCCTGTCCACTTGTCGCGAACTTGGCCTTGATCGCCTCGTCCACCGCCTGGCCCTGGTCGGCATCGGCGAAGAGCAGGAACGGCGCGTGGCCGCCAAGCTCCAGCACCAGCCGCTTCACGGTCTCGGCGGAGTTGCGATAGAGCAGCCGCCCGACCTCGGTCGAGCCGGTAAACGACAGCGCACGCACCCGGCTGTCCTTCGTCCACTCGCCGACGATCTCGGGCGCATCGCCCGGCACGACGTTGACGACGCCAGCGGGAAAGCCGGCACGTTTTGCGAGTTCCGCCAGCGCCAGCGCCGAAAGCGGCGTCTCATGCGACGGGTGGACCACGATGGTGCAGCCCGCTGCCAGCGCCGCCGCCGCCTTGCGGGTGATCATCGCGCACGGGAAATTCCAGGGCGTGACTAGCGCGGCGACGCCGACCGGCTCCCGCCACAGCTCCATCTCGGCGTCCGGCAGGTGAGAGGTCACGCTTTCGATGTTCGGACGCTTGGCCTCTTCGGCGTAGAACTCCACGAATGACGCGGCGTAGTCGATCTCGCCCCGCGCTTCCGACAACGGCTTGCCTTGCTCGGCCGTCATGATCCGGGCGAGGTCCTCCCGGTTCGCGACGATCTCCTCGAACCAGCGGCGAAGCAGCTTGCTCCGCTCCTGCGGCAGGGCCAGCGACCACTCGCGAAACGCACCCTGCGCGGCGTCAACCGCGCGGCGGGCGTCATCGGCAGAGAGCTTGGCGACCTCCGCCACGACGTCGCCCGTCGCAGGATCGGTGACGGCGAAACGCTCCGCTGTATCGACGAAGCTGCCGCCGACGAACCCACCCGTCGGGGCGAGGGAGCGGTCCTGGATCTGGCTGCTCAGGTCGAACATGGCGATTCCTCCTTGCTTGCGCGGAACGTATTCGATCGAGGCGCGACAAGAACCCCATGCGGAAGCCCTCCGCGCAGACGAATCCTCTGATCTGTGGCGGTCAGGCGGATTTTACGTCTGAACCGGCCCCGCCGCGATGAGGTCGATCGGTGGCGCCGCGGACTTGACCGATTTCGTCACGATGTACGTGAAGTAGCGCTTGAGGCCGATCCGTGCGGTCAGCATCGCGTCGATCAGCGCCTGGTACTGCCCGATGTCCCGCGTCACGGTCTGCAACAGGTAGTCGTAGCCGCCGCCGAGCGCCCAGCATCCGATCACCTCGGAATGCCGGCGGATCGTCCGCTCGAAGGCGTCGAAGTTCTCCGCCTTGTGGCTGTCGAGTTCGACCATCACGAAGACCGTGACGTGCGGGCCCAGACGCTCCAGCGCGACGTCTGCGCGATAGCCGCGGATCAGGCCGGCATCCTCGAGCCGCTTCAGCCGCTCCCAGCACGGCGTGGCGCTGAGATTGACCCGCGATGCGAGATCCTTCTTGGATATCCGCCCTTCGGCCGAGAGCACGGACAGGATTGCGATATCGCGCTCGTCGAGCCTGTGGGAGACCATGCGCGGCAAGGTCCGGCGGCGGCGCGATCTTGTCAATCTCCTGGGGCGGAGGGACACTCGCCTCATGCCACTGTGGCCACCCAGCCCCGAGGCGATCAAGAGGCCCGCTTACCGGTCGCTCGCCCGGATCATCTCCGCGGCTATCGAGGCCGGAGAGCTGGTGCCGGGAGATCGGCTGCCGACGCATCGCGACCTCGCCTGGCGGCTGGGCCTTTCGGTGCAAACCGTCAGCCGCGCCTACGAATTGCTGATCCGTGCCGACATCCTCTCGGGCCAGGTCGGTCGCGGCACCTTCGTGCGCGATACCGGTGCCGACCGCGCACCGCCCTACGCGCGGCTGGCAGCAGACGACGCGGTTATCGACTGCTCGATGCTCACGCCCGCGACAGGTGTGCTGCACGCCCGCCTGATGTCGGAGGCGCTGGCGGCGCTGGCGCAGGACATTCCGGACGCGGCGCTTGCGTCTTTTCGCCCCCGCTTTGCGCTAGGCGGTTTCATCGAGGCGATGGCGACCTGGCTGCGGGAATGCGGCGTCACGGCCGACCAAAGTCGGATCGTTCCGACGAGCGGGGCGACCTCGGCGATGTGCGTGGCGCTGATGACGGCGGCCTCGCCAGGCGACCTGGTCGTGACCGAGATGCTCGGACACCATTCGCTCTCGACGCTGATGCGGGCTCTCGCCCTGCAGCTCGGGGGCCTGCCACTCGACGGCGAGGGCATCATCCCCGACGCGTTCGACCGCGCCTGCCGCGAGGGGCCGGTCAAAGCGCTCTACACGATGCCTGCAGGCCTTGGCGCGACCACCGCGACGATGGGCCCCGAGCGCCGCGCGGCGATCTGCGAGATCGCGCGGCGTCACGATGTCCTGATCCTCGAAAACGATGCCTGGGGACCGATCGAGCCGGGGCGCGCCCCTCCGCTTGTCGCGCTCGCGCCGGAACGGGTGTTCTACTTCACCGGCCTCAGCAAGTGCCTGGTGCCTGCGCTGCGCCTCGGGGCCCTCGTCGCCCCGGCACGTTTCGCGGAGGCCGCTGCCGCGCGGCATCTCGCCTCGAGCTGGATGGCGCCCGCCATCCTGGCTGAGATCGGAGCCCGCTGGCTGAGGGACGGCACGGCGGGCCACCTGCTGGACTGGCAGCGCCAGGCCCTCGCGCGGCGCAACCTTATCGCGGCGAAGACGCTCGCCGATCTCGACTTTGCCGCGAACCCGCGGGGCTTCCACGTCTGGCTGCGGCACCGCGACCCGCAGACATTCGTCGAGAAGGCGCGATCCGCCGGCGTCGCGGTAGCGTCGGGAGGTTCCTTCGCAGTCGACCTGGGGCAGGAGGCGCCGCTCGGCATCCGAATCTGCCTCGGCGGCCCTTCAGAGGACGAACTGCGTCGCGCCCTCGGCATCATCGCTTCGCTCGCGCATGAGGCCCCGGAAGCTAGAAACCACCCGCTATGATTGCGCGGCAGCCTCGTAGAGTGCCGAGAATTCGGGCCAGGTGACCCTGTCATATGCGGAGCGGTAGCTCGCGCGCGATTGGACATTGTCATGATTTAATATCGCAATTGACACCATTTCAGGCGCCTGAACACGTAGAGGGCACATATGTGCCGGCGTGCCGTCACATCGCCCTACCGCCGTCTGGCGCGGGGCGGGCGTCGCCGGCCTTCCAACTGAGCCCGCGACCTGAAAGGCGGGCCCACGACAAGGAGGTAAGTCATGACGAGACGCACTATGATTGCTGCCGCGACCCTCGCCGTTGCCGCGGCCGGCGCCGAGGCCGAAACGTGGCGCTATGCCACCGAGGAGGCCGCGCCGGAGGACGTGCAGAACGTTTTCGCCAACAAGTTCAAGGAAGAGGTCGAGGCCAACAGCGATCACACCATCGAGGTCTACCCGTTCGGAGCGCTCGGCGAGTCCGAGGCCATTCTGGAACAGGCCCAGGCCGGCATCCTCCAGTTCGTGGATCAGTCACCCGGCTTCACCGGCGCGCTGATCCCCGAGGCGCAAGTGTTCTTCGTCCCCTACCTGCTGCCGCAGGACCAGGAAACGCTGGTCGAGTTCTTCCGCACCTCGACCGCCATCAACGAGATGTTCCCCGAGCTCTATGCCGAGCAGGGGCTCGAGCTGCTCACCATGTTCCCCGAGGGCGAAGTCTGCATGACCACGCAGGAACCGGTCATGACCCCCGAGGACCTCAACGAGGTGAAGTTCCGGGTCATGACCAACCCGCTGCTCGTGGAATCCTACGAGGCATTCGGCGCAGTACCGACGCCGCTGCCGTGGGGCGAGGTGTACGGCGCCCTGCAGACCGGTATCATCCAAGGGCAGGAGAACCCGGGCTTCTTCCTGGAGTCGACGCGCATGTATGAGGTGACCAACGTCATCACCTGCATCGGCCACAACAACTTCACTACGGCCGTGATGGCGAACCTGGACTTCTACGAGGGCCTGTCTGACGAGGACAAGCAGGTCGTCGAGGACGCGATCGACGTGGCATTCGACTTCATCGTCGACTACCAGGCCGGCCTGCAGGAGGAGGCGCTCCAGAACATCCAAGAGGCCAAGCCCGATATGCAAATCAACATCCTCTCGCAGGAGCAGCGGCAGCCGTTCAAGGAAACCGCGAGCCAAGTCGAGGACGAGTTCATCAGCATGACCGGGGATAACGGCCAACGTATCCTCGACCAGATGAAGGCCGACCTCGAAGCCGTATCCGGGAACGGTTCCTGATCGAAGCATACGCGCCCGGGCCCGAGGGCCCGGGCGTATTCCCAAGCCGGGGCGCAACCGATGTCAGACCAGCAGATCCAATCCGAGCCCGCGACAACGTCGACGGACCAGCCGTCGCCTCGTGACGAGTTGTCGTCGCTTCCAGGCATTCTCGGGGTCATCGACGTCGGCATCGCCAAGATCGAGGCTGTGATGCTGGCGGTCGGGGTCCTGCTGATGGCGCTGAACACGATCGCCAACGTGGTCGGTCGTTTCGTCTTTCAGTCCAGTCTTTATTTCTCTGAAGAGCTGAACAGGATCCTGATCATCCTGATCACCTTCGCAGGGATCAGCTACGCCGCACGCCACGGCCGGCACATCCGCATGTCGGCGATATTCGACACTCTGCCGCGGGGCCTGAAGAAGACCCTGATGGTCATCATCGCGCTGGTGACCGCCGTGTTCATGCTGGCGCTCGCCTGGTATTCGTTCACCTACATCCTGACGCAGGCGGGCCGCGGTCGGGTTCTGCCCTCGTTGCAGATACCGGTCTGGTGGACGCTCGTCTGGGTGCCGATCGGCTTCCTGATGACCGGGCTCCAGTACGTGCTCACCGCAATCAAGAACCTGATCGAGGACGACGTCTACCTCTCGACCAGTGTCCAAGAAGGCTACGAGGAGTAACAGCTCATGGCGGCACCGCTGCTCGGTATCATGATCGTCCTGCTGCTGCTCGGCTTTCCGATGATGATACCGCTGATCGCGGGGGCGGCCTTCGGGTTCGTCACCATGTTCGGCGGGCTTGGCCAGATGGAGACGATGGTCCAGCAGATCATCGAAGGCATCCGTCCCGCTTCGCTGATCGCGGTACCGATGTTCATCTTCGCCGCCGACATCATGACCCGCGGCCAGTCCGCCAACCGGCTGATCGACATGGTGATGGCCTTCGTCGGCCACCGCAAGGGCGGCCTCGCCATCTCGACCGCGGCCGCCTGCACGATGTTCGGCGCGGTCTCGGGCTCGACCCAGGCGACCGTGGTCGCGGTGGGCTCACCGCTTCGCCCGCGGATGCTGAAGTCGGGCTACAACGACAGCTTCGTACTGGCGCTGATCGTGAATTCCTCCGACATCGCCTTCCTGATCCCGCCCTCGATCGGGATGATCATCTATGGCGTGGTCTCGAACACCTCGATCTCCGAGCTCTTCATCGCCGGCATCGGGCCAGGCCTGCTGATCCTCGTGCTGTTTTCCATATATTCCTACATCTACGCCGTGCGGAACAACGTCCCGACCGAGCCGAGGATGCCGTGGTCCGAGCGTATCCGTACGGTTCAGCGCGCTCTCTGGCCGCTCGGATTTCCGCTGATCATCATCGGTGGCATCTATGGCGGGATCTTCTCGCCGACAGAGGCAGCGGCGGTCTGCGTTCTCTACGCGATGATCCTCGAGATGGTCGTGTTCCGCGACATCGATATCGCAGGCATATACGACACGGCCAAGTCGACGGGGCTGATCACCGCGGTCGTCTTCATCCTCGTCGGCGCCGGGGCGGCGTTCTCGTGGGTGATTTCGTTCGCGCAGATCCCGCAGGCAGTGCTCGGCGGCATCGGCATCGACGAGATGGGCCCGATCGGCGTGCTCTTCGTCATCTCGATCGCGTTCTTCGTCGGCTGCATGTTCGTCGACCCGATCGTGGTGATCCTGATCCTTGTCCCGATCTTCGCGCCGGTGGTCGATTCCGTCGGCCTCGACCCGGTTCTGGTGGGCACGGTCATTACCCTGCAGGTCGCGATCGGCTCGGCCACACCGCCCTTCGGCTGCGACATCTTCACCGCGATCGCAGTGTTCAAGCGGCCCTACATGGAGATCGTGCGCGGGACGCCGCCCTTCATAATGATCCTGCTGGGAGTGTCGGTCGCACTGATCTACTTCCCGCAAATTGCCCTCTTCCTCCGCGACCTCGCCTTCCCCGCGTGATGCGATGACGGCAGTTGCAATCGACGGCCCGCGCGTGCGCCTCCGCCCAAGGCCGACGCTGAGGGTCAAGGACCCGGCCGTCCGCTTCGGTCTCGTGGCCTTGGCCACGGATCTGACGATGGAGGGGGACTTGGCATACCTCCTCCCCGATGAGGCGCGCGTCCACGTCACCCGCATCGTCTTCGCGAATCCGACGACGCCCGAAAACCTTCTCGCCATGCGACCGCGCCTGACCGAGGCCGCCGCACTGATCGTGCCCGAGATCCCGCTCGCGGCGCTTTGCTTCGGCTGCACGTCGGGCTCGGCCGTGATAGGAAACGACGCCATCGCCGACGCTTTTGCCGCCGCCCGCCCCGGTGTTCCGACTTTGACGCCGACGTCCGCCTTGCTGGCGGCTGCGGCGTGGCTGGGCGCGCGGCGGATTGCGGTCCTGACGCCCTACCTGCCCGAGACGACCGTGCCGCTCGTCTCGTTTTTCGAGAGGGAAGGCCTTTCCGTCGCATCCACCCTCTGCCTCGGCCTCGCCGACGACCGCGACATGGCTCGAATCGAAGTGGACGAGATACTGGCTGCGGCCATCGACGCGGACGCGCCGGAGGCGGACGCGGTGTTCCTCTCCTGCACTGCCCTTCCGGCCCTCCAGGTGGTCGAGGAGATCGAGGCGAGGATCGGCAAACCGGTGCTCACCTCGAACCAGGTCTGCGCCTGGGTGATGCTGCGCGCCGCGGGTCTGTCGCCGGCGCGGCCCATCGGCCGGCTCTTCTCCGAGAAGGCAGCGGCTTGATCGGCCTTGAGGAGATCGAGGCCGCGCGAGACAGGATCGAAGGGCGCGTCCGCCGAACCTTTTGCGATCCCTCGCCCTCTCTCTCCGAGCTTGTCGGACATCCGGTCTGGCTGAAGCTGGAGCATCAGCAGATCACCGGTGCCTTCAAGCTCCGCGGCGCAACGAACGCCGTCGCATGCCTGCCTGAGGGAACGAAGGGCGTCACCGCCGCGTCCACCGGAAACCACGGGCGCGCCCTGGCGCACGCAGCCAAGGCCTCGGGGATCCCGTGCGTCATCTGCATGTCGCGCCTCGTGCCCAAGAACAAGGTCGAGGCGATCCGCGCGCTCGGGGCAGAGATCCGCATCGTCGGAGAGAGCCAGGACGACGCGCAGGAAGAAGTCGAGCGGCTCGTCGCCGAGGAGGGGCTGACCTCGCTGCCACCGTTCGACCATCAAGACATCATCGCCGGCCAAGGCACGCTGGGGCTGGAGATGCTGGAGGACGTCCCCGGCGCCGAGATGATCCTGGTGCCCCTGTCAGGCGGCGGCCTGATCGGCGGCATCGCCGCGGCGGTCAAGGCGAAGCGGCCGCAGGCGCGCATCGTCGGCCTGACGATGGAGCGCGGCGCGGCCATGCAGGCGAGCCTCGCGGCAGGTCATCCCGTCCAGGTGCGCGAGCTTCCGACGCTGGCCGACTCGCTCGGCGGCGGCATCGGGCTGCAGAACCGGCACACCTTCGCCCTTGCGCGCGATCTGGTCGACGAAGTTGTCCTCCTGTCCGAGGCGGAGATCGCCGACGGCATCCGCCACATCTACCGTCAGGAGCGTCAGGTGGTGGAGGGTGGCGCGGCCGTAGGTGTCGCCGCCCTGCTCCACGACCGCGTCCGTCCCACCGGACCGACAGTTGCGCTGCTGTCTGGAGCCAATATCGACATGGACCTTCATGCCCGGATCGTGGCAGGCGAAGACGTGGACCTGATGCAAGAGGCTTCCTGATGCCGAAGATCCGCATCCTGACCGAGGCGGACCTGCGTGACGCCGTGGCGCTGGATCTCGACGCCGTGGCATGCGTCGAGGGGGCGTTCCGGGCGCTCTCCAGCGGCAAGGTCGTCATGCCGCCGATCCTGTCGATGCCGATCGCCGACGCGAATGGAGAGGTCGACGTCAAGACCGCCTACATGCCCGACCTGCCGAGCTTCGCGGTCAAGATCTCGCCCGGCTTCTTCGACAATCCGAAGCTCGGCCTGCCGTCGACCTCCGGCCTGATGGTCCTGTTCTCAGCCAAGACCGGGCAGGTTGAGGCGCTGCTGCTGGACAACGGCTATCTCACGGACGTCCGCACGGCAGCGGCCGGTGCGGTTGCGGCCAGGCACCTCTCGCGAGAGGACGCGGCGACGGTCTGCGTCCTGGGCTCGGGCCTGCAGGCGCGGATGCAGCTCCGGGCGCTGTCGCTCGTACGCGGCCTGACCGCCGCGACGGTCTGGGGGCGCGACCACGACAAGGCGAAGGCGGCGGCGGCGGAGATGGCCGAGGAGCTCGGCTTTCCGATCGGTGCGACCGCGGACCCGGAGGAGGCGGTGTCGCGCGCCGACATCGTGGTGACGACGACGCCCTCGACCAGCCCGATCCTCAAGGCGGACTGGCTGAGGCCGGGCCAGCACATCACTGCAATGGGCTCGGACCAGCACGGCAAGAACGAGATCGAGCCCGCCTGCATCTCGCGCGCCCGCTATGTGCCGGACCGTCTGTCACAGACGCGGAAGCTGGGCGAGCTGCGTGCCGCAATCGAGGCGGGCGTCGTCGAGGCCAACGCCGAGTTCGACGAGCTCGGCCGGATCGTCGCGGGCGATGCCGAAGGCCGCACGTCGAACGACGAGATCACCATCGCCGACCTGACCGGGACCGGCGTCCAGGACACCGCCATCGCCACGCTCGCCCGCGAGCGGGCGGAGAAGGCCGGCGCGGGCACCGAATTCAAGAGCTGAGGCACAATGGCAATAGTCGACACCTTCCGTTTCAAGGACGAGGAATACGAGGACCGCCTGTCGCGCACCCGCGCGGCTATGGAGAAGGCGGGCATCGACGTTCTGATTACCTCCGATCCGTCGAACATGGCGTGGCTGACCGGCTATGACGGCTGGTCGTTCTATGTCCATCAGGCCGTCGTCGTCGGCCCCTTCGGCGGCCCGGTCTGGTTTGGGCGCGAGCAGGACGCACAGGGCGCGCTGCGCACGTGCTACATGAACGACCCCGACATCATCGGCTACCCGGACTACTTCGTGCAGTCGCCGGACTTGCACCCGCTCGACTATCTCGCCGCCAAGCTGACGGAACGGAGCTGGCACACCGGCCGAATTCGGCGTGGAGATGGACAACTACTGGTTTTCGGCGAGGGGGTATGCGGCACTGCAGGACGACCTGCCGAACGAAGTCGTCGATGCGACCAACCTCATCAATTGGCTGCGCGGGGTGAAGTCGTCCGCCGAACTCGACCGCATGCGGAAGGCGGCGCGGATCGTCGAGCGGATGCACGCGCGGATCGCCGAGAAGGTCGAGGTCGGCATCCGCAAGTGCGACCTTGTGGCCGACATCTACGACGCCGCGCTGCGCTACGACGAGGAGTGGGGGTACGGTGGCGACTATCCCGCGATCGTGCCGCTGCTGCCCTCGGGTACCGACGCCGCCGCACCGCACCTGACGTGGGACGACAAGCCCATGAAGAAGGACGAAGGCACGTTCTTCGAGATCGCGGGATGCTTTCGCCGCTACCATTGCCCGCTCAGCCGCACGATCTTCCTCGGCAAGCCGCCTCAGGACTTCCTTGACGCCGAACAGGCGGTGCTGGAAGGAATGGAAGCGGGCCTCGATGCCGCGCGGGCGGGCAACGTGTGCGAGGACATCGCCAACGCCTTCTTCACCGTCCTGACCAAGTTCGGCATCATCAAGAACAACCGCACGGGCTACCCGATCGGCCTGAGCTACCCGCCCGATTGGGGCGAGCGAACCTGTTCGCTGAGGCCGGGGGACCGAACCGAGCTGAAGCCGGGCATGACCTTCCACTTCATGACCGGACTCTGGATGGAGAACTGGGGCTTCGAGATCACCGAGTCGATCGCCATCACCGACGGCGCGCCGGAGTGTCTGGCCGACGTGCCGCGAAAGCTGATCGTCAAGACATGAGGAGCCCGATCTCCTGCACCATCCCGTTCGACCAGGACGGCAAGCACCACGGATCGTTGCGCCTGCCCTACTCGCGCAACGATAGCGCATGGGGCGCGATCGTTATCCCCATCACAGTCGTCAGGAACGGAGACGGGCCGACGGCGCTTCTCACCGGCGGAAATCACGGAGACGAGTACGAGGGGCCGATCGCGCTGCAGTCGCTCTCCGTCGAACTCGACCCCGGAGATATCGCGGGACGGGTCATCATCGTGCCCTACATGAATTATCCTGCGTTCCGTGCGGCGACGCGAGTCTCCCCGATCGACGCCAAGAACCTCAACCGGATCTTCCCCGGCCGCTTCGACGGCACGCCGACGGAAAAGATCGCGCACTACTTCAACGACACGCTGGTGCCGATGTCGGACGTCGTCATCGACTACCACTCCGGCGGCAAGACGCTCGACTTCGTGCCGTTCGCCTGCGCGCACTACCTCGCGGACGACGAGCAGCAGGCGCGCTGCATCGGCGCTGTCCGCGCCTTCGATGCACCCTTCACGCTGATGCTGCGCGAGATCGACCCGATCGGCATGTACGACACCGCCGTCGAGTTGCAGGGCAAGACCTTCGTGACGACCGAACTGGGCGGCGGCGGCAGTTCCACGGCGCGGTCGGCCGGGATCGCGAAGCGCGGCGCGCGCAACGTGCTGATCCACGCCGGGATCTTGAAGGGCGAGTCCGAGCCGCAAACGAGCCGGATGCTCGATATGCCCGACGATGACTGCTACCACTTCGTGGAAATGGAAGGGATGGTCGAGTTCACAGTGGACCTCGGCGAAGAGATCGCAAAGGACGAGCGCATCGCCCGGATCTGGCCGCTGGACCGCAGCGGAGTGCCGCCGAAGGAGTACTTCGCCAAGCGATCGGGCGTTCTCATCGGTCGGCACTTCCCCGGCCTTGTACAGAACGGGGACTGCCTGGCGGTTCTCGGGACGACCGACTGAGGCGGTTCAGAGGCTCTCCACGAACTCGCGCAGGATTGGTTCGGCGAAGTTCAGGATCGCCTCTTCGGTGAAAACCCCGTCGTCGATCTTCTTGTTCGAGCTGGGTACGACGATCTCTTTCGCGAGAAGACGTCCGCGATCATCGAGCATCCCGCTCAGAGTGTACTTGAGCTCCGCCTGTGCACGGACGCCGCCCATCTCGCCGCCCGACGTCGTGATGACGAGGCAGGACTTGCCCACGAAGACCGAATCGAAGGCCGGGCGCGAGGCCCAGCCGATCGCGTTCTTCAGAACGCCCGGCACGCCGTAGTTGTACTCAGGCGCGACACGACGCCCTCGGCGCGTCCTACCTGCTCGCCGAAAGCGGCGACTTCGGGATCGTCGAGGGCAAGCACCCCGCCGGCACGCCGATGATACCGCCGATGCCTTACGGCTACCTCGCGAAAATGAGCCCAGAGGATCTCGACGCGATCGTGCTCTACCTCCGCACGGTGCCGGTCAAGCCCGGCGCCTGAGCCATGGCGGCACGGCGGCCCGCCCGCTGCGCCAACCGGATGAGGGACCCTGTTGCATGCTGCCGCCCGCTCCGCTCGTCGGCTCCGACGCAGGGTACGAACGGCTGAACGACCGGCCAGGCTCTCCGGGCGTTTCCGCCGCGGACCCAAGTCGAACCGTGGCGCATCCCGCCCGGGCATCTGGAGGAGGCGCCGAATGACGCCACCATCGCCGCGATCAAGCCCTTGTCGTAAGCGCCGCTTTCGCGCTCTTGAGAAGAGTACGAATCAAATGCTTCCGCCGCTCGTCGCGGCCGGGACCGTCGAGGAGACCGTGATGGCCGCTACACAGTCCACGACGCATGCCCGTCGCGCCCAGAGCGAACTTCGCGAACAGATTTTGAACGGTGAACTGCCAGCCGGCACGCGCCTCTACGAGATGGCAATCGCCAGCGCGCTGGAGGTCTCGCGCACGCCCGCACGGGAGGCGATGGCGCGCCTCGTGGAGGAAGGGCTGCTCGAGCGCCACCATGCCGGAGGCTTTCGCGTGCGCAGCTTCAGCATCGAGGACGTCCGCGACGCGATCGAATTGCGCGGGACGCTGGAGGGGATCGCAGTGCGACTGGCGGCGGAACGCCTTGAGTCCTCGACTGACCTCGATCCGCTTCGCGAGATCGTCGAACAGCTCGACCAGTGCTTCGGCGACCGAACCGACGATGTCGATTTCCCGATCTATTCGGAGGCGAATGCGTCGTTCCACGCTCAGATCGCCGCATTGTCACGGAGCACGATCATCCGTCAGGAACTCGAACGTGTGACGTCCCTGCCGTTCGCTTCACCCACAGCCTTCGTCGGCGCCGCCGGTCACGCGTCGAAATTCCTGCGATCGCTCTTCACGGCGCAGGAACAGCACCGCGAGATCCTTGCGGCTATTGCCGCTCGGGAGGGGATGCGGGCGGAGATGCTTGCACGCGAGCACGCCCGTGCAGCGCGCCGCAATCTCGAGGACGCCCTGTCCGACCGCGCGACTCGCAAGGACGTGCCGGGCATGGCGCTGATCGTCAGTTGAAGAAGCCCCTCCGCGGGCTCTCATGTCCAGCACCGCGGCGCCTACGGCCGATAAGGCGGCCACATGCGCTGGAAGACGCCATCCCGCCTGAGGAGTGCATGCTGCAGGGCCGCGCCGACATGGAGCAGGATGAAGGCGACAATGATGAAGCGCGTCGTCAGATGGACCCATTGCGCGGCATCTTCGACGCTCTCCGACTTCGGGATCATCGTCGGCACGCCCAAGGCGTCGAGCGCCTCGACCGGGAAGCCCCCGGCCCTGACGCGCACGTAGCCCGAAACGGCCATGACCACGAGCAGCACGTAGAGCACCCAATGAGTGATTACCGCCGTCCGCCGCTGCCAATCCGGCATCTGGGCGGGAAGGGGCGGTGGAGGCGACGCCACGCGGACAGCCAGGCGTACCAGCACGATCAGCAGGATAACGACGCCCACATTCTTGTGAAAGATGAAGAGCGAATCCTGCACGGGCCGCGCCAGTCCGTCCTGTACCATGATGACGCCGGCTGGGATCGTGGCGAGGACGAGCACGGCAGTCACCCAATGCAACAGACGCACGGTGGTGGCGTGGCCGCGCGGCGCGAAAGAGCGGTTGGTCATCAAGAGGGCTCCTTTCGAGATAGTGATAGCGCGAGGAGCGCCTTGTGAAGAAGCCTTCATCTTGACACACCGATGCACAGGCTAGCTGAGGCCGATGTCAGATCACCCCATTCACATTGCGGGCCGGACCGGCCTCTCGCGACGGCTCTCGGACCGGCTGGGCGCGCCTTATCCGGGCGCGCTGCTCGCGACGCTCGGCGGCATGGTCGTCGTGGCGGCCCTTGGGCCCGTGGTCGCCGACGGGGCGGCGATATTTACGGCTCTGGCGCTATATTGCGCAGGGTCCATGGCTGCGCTGGGAACGCTCAGCAGGTTCTATCCGCATGCGGAGTTCGGCGCCGCCAACACCGTCACGCTGTTGAGGCTTGCCATCAGCACCGTTCTGGTGGCCGCGGTTCTCGGCACGCAAGAGCAGATTGCATGGACCATCGTGGCTCTTGCGGCCTTTTGCCTCACGCTTGACGGAGTTGACGGTTGGCTGGCGCGGCGCAGCGGGCTGACGTCGAGCTTCGGGGCCCGCTTCGACATGGAGGTCGACTGCCTCTTCGCCCTCGCGCTTTCTCTCCTGGTGTTCGAAAGCGGCAAGGTGGGGGTCTGGGTCCTGGGCCTCGGCCTCGCCCGCTACGTCTTCTGGGCCGCGTCGTTCCCCTTGCCTTGGCTCGCGGCCCCGCTCCCTGAGCGGCGATCGCGCAAAGTGGTCTGCGTTGCGCAGATCGCCACGCTGATCGCGCTCGTCACGCCGCTGATCCAGCCGCCTCTGGCCTCGCTCATCGCCGCAGTGATCCTCGCCTGCGTCGTCTGGTCCTTCGCGGTCGACGTGGCAATTCTCCGACGCAGGCGTCGGTGACCGCAGCCGTCGCAGACGCCGGCCGGCCGTCCGCAGCTCTGCGCGTCACGGCGCTCGCCCTGGCTGCGCTGATCCTCCACCTGGCGCTGATACAGCCCAACCATCCGGCGGCGCTGACGTGGCGGGCGCTGTGGCTCTTCCCGCTGGAACTGCCGGCGGTCCTGCTCGGCCTTGCGGCGCTACCCCCTGGACGCGCGGCGACGACGGCGGTGCGTCTGGTCCTCGCGGCACTGCTCGTCGCGGTGGTGGTGCTCAAGATCGCCGACTTCGCCACCTTCACGGCGCTTAGACGCGCGTTCCATCCGATGCTCGACCTGCATCTCCTCGTCTCGGCCTGGCATCTTGGCAGCGGCGCGATCGGTCCCACGCTCATGGGTCTCGTCATCCTCGCCGCCGTGCTCGCCGTCGTCATCGCGGCGGCTCTTCTTTGGTGGGCGACCGGGCGTTGGGCGCGCGTCGAGCTCTCGTCTCCAGCGAGAGTCGGGACCGCTGCGCTCGCCGGGCTCTCGGCACTGATCGCCGTCGCGGACGTCGGAGACGGTCTCGGACGTTGGCACCTCCCGGTCGATCCGCCCGGTACGGCGTTCACGGCGCGTCTCGGGGCAGAACGGGTTCGCCAGTACTCCGAGGCCGCCCGCGATCTTCGCGCATTCCGGATCGAGGCGCAGAATGACCAGTGGGCCGAGGTCTCGCCCCTGATGGACCGGATCGACCGCGATGTCCTCCTCGTCTTCGTCGAGAGCTACGGTGCCGCCAGCCTGACCAACCCGCTCTATTCCGAGACCCACCGCGAGACGCTCGCGTCGATCGAGCGAGACCTTGGCGAGGAAGGTCTGGCGATGCGTTCGGCCTGGCTTGACGCTCCGACCTTCGGGGGCCAGAGCTGGCTCAGTCACGCGACATTCGCCTCCGGCCTCTGGGTGGACAATCAGCGAAGCTACGGAGCGTATCTCGCAAGTCCGCGGCAGAGCCTGTTTCAACTTGCGCAACGCGCAGGGTTCCGGACCGCGGCCGTCATGCCCGCGATCACGATGAACTGGCCCGAGGCGGAGCTGATGGGGTTCGACACGGTCTTGCCTGCAGCTGGACTTGGCTATCGCGGGCAACCCTTCAACTGGGTAACGATGCCGGACCAGTTCACCCTCGCGGCACTGGATCGGCTCGTGCGTGCGGACAGCGCCCCGCCGCTGTTCGCGCAGGTCGCGCTGGTCTCTTCGCATGCCCCCTGGGTGCCGGTGCCGGAGGTCATCCCGTGGGACGCGGTCGGCGACGGAACCATCTTCGATGTATGGGCGACGTCGGGCGACCCACCCGAGGTGGTTTGGCGCGACCGTGACCGCATCCGCGCCCAGTACCGCAAGGCGATCGACTACAGCCTTGGGGTAGTCGGTGCGTACGCGGCGCTGCATGCGGACGATTTGCCCTTGATGATCGTTCTCGGCGACCACCCCCCCGCCCGCACGGTCGCGCAGGACGAAAGCGATGCGGTTCCGATCCATCTGATCGGGCCGCCTGCCCTCATCGAACTGATCGACGAATGGAGTTGGACGAGCGGTCTGGTACCCGACGACCAGGCGCCGTTGTGGCGCATGAGTGCCTTTCGCGATCGCTTCCTGGCGGCTTTCAGTACCGGCCGGCCGTAGCCGCGCGGAACATACAGCGCCACGGGCGGGTTTCCCGCTGTGAGCAAGATGATCGCTGAGCACTCCGCGGGGACGAAGAAGAATGGATGACAGACCAGTGATCCTGATCACCGGCGCCGGCGGCAACATCGGGTCGGAGCTTGCCCGGCGACTTCAAGATCGCTTTCGCGTCATCGGCTTCGACCTCGACGCTCCGGAGAGTCGTGAAGACCTGATCGACTGCGACCTCACCGATGACGCGTCCGTCGAACTTGCCTTCCGCAAGGTTCGGGAGCGGTTTGGTGACGAGATCGCTGCCGTCATCCACCTGGCTGCCTTTTTCGACTTCTCGGGCAAGAAGAAGCCGATGTACCAGGCGGTGAACGTCGAGGGCACACGCCGGCTGCTGCGGGCGCTGCAGGATTTCCGCGTGGGCCGCTTCGTCTATTCCGGCACGATGCTCGTCCATGAGGCCGCCGATCCCGGCGAGCGCATCGACGAGCAGACGCCCCTCGACCCCGGCTGGGCCTACCCGAAGTCGAAGGCGGAGACGGAAACGGTCATTCGGGAGGAGGCGCACGGGATCCCCTACGCGCTCCTCCATCTTGCCGGCCTCTACGACGACCAGACCGCGGTGCCGACCCTTTCGCACCAGATCGCGCGGATATGGGAGCGGGACATGAAGGCGCACGTCTACTCCGGCAACCTGCAGGCGGGGCAGTCCTTCATCCACCTCGAGGACATGCTCGACCTCTTCGACCGCGTGGTCGAGCGGCGCGACGACCTGCCCTCCGACGTCGTGATCCTCGCGGGAGAGCCCGAGGCGATGAGCTACCAGGCCCTGCAGGATGAGATCGGCTGCCTGATCCACGGCGAGAAGACCTGGCAGACGATCGCCCTGCCGGCACCGATCGCCAAGGCCGGCGCGGCCGCGGAGGCCTCGGCCGAGCCTGCCATTCCGGACGCCTACGACGAGGGCGAAAAGCCGTTCATCCGGCCCTTCATGATCGATCTCGCGTCCGACCACTACGCGCTGGACATCGGGCGGGCGCGCGAGTTGCTGGGCTGGCGGCCGAAACACCGCATCAAGGACGGGCTGAAGTCCATCGTCAGCGCGCTCCAGAACGACCCGCTCGCATGGTACGAGAAGAACGGCATCACGCCGCCGGTCTGGCTGCGCTCGGCTGACAAGCGGGTGGGCGATCCCGAGGCTCTTCGGGAAGAGCACGAGAGTGTCTACCGGGCGGAGCACCGGGCGAACCTTTGGGCGCACTGGGCGAATGCCGGCTTCGGCATCTGGCTGATGTGCGCGCCGCCGCTTCTTGGCTACGACGACCCATGGATGATCCTGTCGTCGGTTCTGTCAGGCGCGGCCCTGCTCGCCCTGGGTCTGGCGTCACTCTCGTGGCGGCTGCCGTGGGCGCGCGCCGGCTGCGCACTCATCGGTCTCCGGGTGATGTTCGCGCCGCTCGTCACCTGGACGGACAACTCCGGCGCCTACCTCGACGGCACGCTCGTCGGAATGCTCGTGATGGCCTTCGCCGTCGCTACCAGGCCGTCGATCGGCGTCTCTCCCGTCGCCGCCCGCACCGGGCCGACGATCCCGAAGGGGTGGGAGTATTCGCCGTCCGACTGGTTCCAGCGGCTGCCGGTCATCATCCTCGCCATCGTCGGGCTGCTGATCTCCCGGTACCTCGCCGCCTATCAGCTCGAAACGATTCCAGGCGTTTGGGAGCCATTCTTCGGCCCTTCGCCGGGCGCCGCGCCCGGCCAGAACGGGACCGAGGCGATCATCACCTCGTCGGTATCGGAGGCTTGGCCGGTACCCGATGCCGGCGTCGGGGCGCTGACCTACGCGCTCGAGATCGTGGTGGGCCTGATCGGGTCCTCCCGGCGCTGGCGGACGATGCCGTGGCTCGTGGTGGTCTTCGGGATCATGATCGTGCCGCTCGGCGCGGTGTCGATCTTCTTCATCGTGATCCAGCCGATCGTCATTGGCACCTACTGCACGCTTTGCCTCGTCGCGGCCGCGGCGATGCTGTGGCAGATTCCGTTTTCGCTCGACGAACTGGTGGCGACCTACCAGTTCCTGCGGCGGCGCCATCGTGCCGGCCAACCGTGGCTCAAGGTCTTCTTCATCGGCGACACGGATGACGGGCCGGACGACATCCGCAGCGACGACTTTGCGCGCGGCCCGCGGGAGATCCTGGGAGAGATGTTGGGTGGCGGCATGACGCTGCCCTGGACGCTCGCGGCGTCGATGGGCTTTGGCGTCCTGTTGATGCTGTCGCCACTGTTCTTCGGGTGGGACAGCGGCGTCTCGGCGACCAACCACATCGTTGGCGCGCTGGTGCTGACGGTGTCGGTGGCGGTGCTGGCGCCGGTCGCTCGGCTGGGCCGGTTCCTGAACGCGCTTATGGGGGTGATCCTGCTCTTCGCGCCCTTCGTTGCGGGTGCGGCGCTCCTCCCGCTTTGCTTCTCGGTGCTGTGCGGGCTGGCGCTCATCGCGCTATCGGTGCCGCGAGGATCGGTCGGCGGGAGCTACGGCGACTGGGACCGCTTCATTCGATGAAGCTGCGGCGCTACTGGGCCGGGCAGTATTCCGGGAGAACAGCGCTCCAGACAGTGCAGTAGCCGATCCAGGACTCCCAGACGTCGGTTGGACCGACGGCGTAGTCGACGGGCACCCACATGTCGCCCGACTTCTGCAGAAGCGCTCTGACGCGCGGACCATCGACCAGTTCGGCCGATTCGCCATCGCGCTTGACGATCGGACTTTCCGCGACGTCTATCTCACCGCCACCCGGACGCTGCGCCCAGACCGCCGCGAAGGCGACGTCCCCGGAAATCCTCAGTTCCTCCACGACGAATTCGATGGGTGGCGAGAACGCCCAGGCGGCGAGCGGCCGGAGCGCGTCCAGGATGTCACCCCGCTCGTTGCTGCCGCGCTCGGGCGGTCGTTTGCTCTGGGCGGCGGCCATTTGGCCGCCTCCGCAGATCATCGCGATCGTCACGACGGCGCAGGCGCCGAGCCTGCAGGCGGTCGTGCCGTGAGAATCTCGCTCGATTGCCGTCATGCTTCGTTTTCCGATTTCGCTACGTTGGCTGCTCCCGCGACCTTCTTCCCGGAAGGTTGACCAGCGGTAAGTGGCCAGCGCGCGCCTAGAAGTCGATTGCGAGCGAGCTTCATGACGCTGACCGAGTTCGACTGATTCCCGCCGAGCACATGATAATGCGCCGTATCCTCGCCATGGTAGAAGCCCACATGGCCTTTCCAGCCGTTCTTGCTGCCACGCCAGAAGACGAGGACGGCCCCAAGCTGTGGTTCGCACTCGGAGCCGAATCCCGTCCAGTTTCGGGCGCCGAGCGGATTTCTGGGAAGCGGCTCGTTGCCGAGGGTGGCGCCGACGCAGTGCCCGACGAAGAGCCCGCACCAAGGGATGTCGTCATCCTTGTAGTCGACGTCGATCGTGTCGGCGAAGTCGAGGATGACCTCGTTCGATCGGTCTCCGGCGATCTCGCGCGTGCCGACCAGACGGATCGCCTCCTCGTACCAAGGCGTGTCGTCGTAGGAGATGATGACCCCCGGCTCCGGCGCGCCGAACAGGGCGTCATAGGTCTTTGGGCCGACGATGCCGTCGAGGACCAGCCCGCAGCTTGCCTGGAACCGCATGATCGCGGAGGTCGTGAGGCGGCCGCGAACACCATCGATCGGGCCAGGGTTGTAGCCGAGCTTGAGCAGGCGGTGCTGAATCTTCTTCCAATCGTCTGATGTCATTGTTATTTCTCCGAAATTTTGGTCAACGGAACAGGAAACTCGCACCCAATACGAATTCGGGGACGCTCGTAAGCGACCGCCGGCCGCGGGCAGCCGGTCCGAAATGAAGGCCGTGGGAATGGGCTTGCGTCAGGCGCGAAACCGAACAGCCAGCTTACCTCGGCGCTCGGCATGCCTCCCCTCCCGTGAGATACGCCCCGCTCGATCCTGCGCAGCATGCCCTCGAAAGTCGAGGATGATGAAGCGTGAGCCGCCGCCTCTCGACTTGAGGCCACCAATCCGGTTTCGCGATGCGCGCGGCCGCAGAGGGCTAGCGCTGAACGGTGCGTAGGTAGGCGACGATTTCGGCGATCGTCTCGCTCGTGAGGATCGGCTGCCCGGCACTGCTCGAAAGAGCGGCCACGGCATCACCATCGAAGACATCTCCCCATAGCGGCATTTCGCCGCCATGGGCGAGGAGCGGGTCGCGTCCGTCGATCCTCTGGACGACGGCGAATGTCGGGAATTCGCCGCCGGCCCGCTCCGACAGCCCGGTCAAGTCAGGTGGCGGCGCCAGCAGAATCGGCGCCATCGGTCCGTTTCCGTCCGCAGCAACGCCATGACATGTCGCGCAGAATTGCGCGTAGAGCTGTGCTCCGGTCTGCTGCGCCATGGCGGGCGCGGCAAGCAGTAGGCAGGCCATCAAAATTCTCATCTCGCCCTCCTTGCAGGCATTCGCCCGAAGACTGCGCAAGGGCCGGCCGACGCGCATTGATGTGCGTCAGCCGGGCTCGCCTGCGACGAGGCGCGCCTATAGGATGAAAGCATGTTGCGTGCCCTCGTCCTAGCCCTGACCTTCGCGACGCCGGCGGCCGCACAGGACGTCGAACTGGAGCTTGTCCTCCTCGCCGACGCGAGCGGATCAATCGACATGGAGGAGACGCGGTTCCAGCGCATGGGCTACGCGACAGCCATCACCGACCCAGAGGTGCTGTCGGCGATCGCACGGACGGCCTACGGCCGCATCGCCGTCACCTACGTCGAATGGGCGGCGACTTATTCGCACGACGTGGTCGTTCCCTGGATGATCATTGAAGACGGCGACAGCGCGGCGGTCTTTGCTGACGCGCTGATACCGCCACCGCGCCGCGCCTACGGGCGTAATGCCATCGGTTCGGCGCTGCTGTTCGGCAAGGAGTTGATCGAGACCAACGCGATCGAGGGCTGGCGAAAGGTCATCGACTTCTCTGGCGACAGCGCAAACAACTGGAACGGCCCCCCGATTGCCGCGGCTCGCGCCGAAGTTCTCGCGGCGGGCATCACGATAAACGGCCTTGCCGTCTTGTGCCGCGCCTGCAACGGCCGCCCGACCGGCCCCGAACTCGAGGCGCAGTACGAGGCCCGGATCATCGGCGGACGCGGCGCCTTCGTCGTTACGGCGGAGACATCCGACAGCTTTGCCGACGCGGTCAAGCGCAAGCTGATCCTCGAGATCAGCGGGACGAACCCCGGCGGCCCCCGCGACATCGCCCGCCGCTAGGCGTCACTGCTGAATCGACTCCAGGTAGTCCACGAGGGCCAGGATGCGCCGGTCGGCGAAGACCGGCGAGCCATCCGGGGCATCCTCGATCCCCGGCTGTCCCGTCATCAGCGATCCGAAGATCGGCATCGGGCCGCCGTGCGCGCGCAGGCCGGTGCGCCCGTCGATGATGTAGATCACCTCAAGCCTTGGAAATTCGCCCCCGTTCCGTGCCGCCAGCCGGGTGAGATCAGGCACAGGAACGGTCAGCAACTCGGCCGCAGGGCCATCGCCGATCGCCTCTGCCCCATGACATCCGGCGCAGGCGTTCAAGTAGACCTCGCGGCCGGTATCTTCGTCCTGCGCCGCGGCCGGAAGCGCCACCAGCGAGGCTGCCAACATCATCTTCCACATCCGAGAATCCTCCCGATTCTTCCGTTGAAGCTAACGGCGACAACGACCGGCGCGTTGACGCAAGTCAGGCCGGTGCCAGACGGCCGAGATCAAGGCGGAGAACGCGATCCATCCGCGCAGCAAGATCGAGGTTGTGGGTCGCGACCAGGGCGGCCAGTCCCGTCTCGCGCACGAGGGCCATGAGCGCGTCGAACACACGGTCCGAGGTCGCCGGGTCAAGGTTGCCGGTCGGCTCGTCGGCCAGAAGCAGGCGTGGTCGATTTGCGAGCGCACGGCAGAAGGCGACCCTCTGTGCCTCACCGCCGGAGAGCGCGCCTGGCCTGTGCTCGGCCCGCTCGGCCAGGCCGACGCGAGAGAGGAGCTCGCGTGCCGTCGACGCCGCCGCGTCCCGCGTGGCGCCGGCCGCACGCTGCGGCAGCATCACGTTCTCGATGGCGCTGAACTCCGGCAACAGGTGGTGGGCCTGGTAGACGAACCCGACCTCGCGGCGGCGCGCACCGGTGCGGCGCCTGTCGGAGGCGCCGGAATAGTCCGTGCCGCCGAGCGTAACTTTCCCGGCGTCGGGCCGGTCGAGCAGCCCCGCGATGTGGAGCAAAGTCGACTTCCCCGCGCCTGATGGCGCGACCAGCGCGACCGCTTCGCCTTGAGCGAGCGCGAGGGACGCCTCCCGCAGAACGACGACCTCGCTCGGTTTGCCGCCGTTGTAGGCCTTGTCGATGCCCTCGAGCCTCAGCGCCTCACTCATAGCGCAGCGCCTCGACCGGGTTCATCCGCGCCGCGCGCCGCGCCGGGAACAGCGTAACGAGAAAGCTCAGCCCCAGCGACAGCACGATCGCCGAGATCACGTCCTCGAGCCTCAGCAGCGCGGGCAACTCATAGATGCCGCGCACCGAGGGATCCCAGACGCCCCCGCCCGACAGCCGGTCGACGAGGCCGAAGATCGGGTCGATCCAAATCGCGAAGGCGCAGCCGAGGATCACGCCCAGCGCCGTGCCGACGATGCCGGTCAGCGCGCCGCAGAGGAAGAAGATCCGCATCACCGCCCCCTCGGTCAGCCCGATGGTGCGCAGAATGCCGATGTCCGCCCCCTTGTTCTTCACCAGCATCACGAGGCCAGAGACGATGTTCATCGCCGCGATCAGGACGAGGACCGACATGATCACGAACATCACGTTGTCCTCGATATCGAGCGCGCGGAGGAAGGCGCCGGAGGCATCGCGCCACGTCCAGATCAGCGTCCCGGGTCCCGCGGCTTCGACGATGTCGGGGATCAGGGCGTCGATCGCCTCCGGATCCTCCACCATCACCTCGAGCTCGTCCGCCATGCCCTCGCTGTTGAAGTAGACCTGAGCCTCATCGAACGGCAGGTAGGCGCGCGTCCAGTCGATGTCGTAGCGTCCGGCCTCGAAGATGTAGACCACCTCGTAGGCCGAGACGCGCGGCGTCGTACCGAATGCCGTGCGCGCGCCATCCGGAGAGATCAGTCGCAGGGTGTCGCCGGGGGAGAGCCCAAGCTCGCGCGCGACGCCGGCACCAATCGCGATTCCGTCGTCGAACCGGCCGATGTCCCCGCGCGCCGTCTCCGGGTCGGCAATGCGCGGCAGCGTGGCGAGATCGCGGGCTCGGATGCCGAAGACCTCGACCCCCGCATTCTCGCCGTTGGCGTTGGCCATCACCTGCCCGCGGACCAGCGGCGCGACGCGCGAGACGTGCGGGACCTCCGCCACACGCTCGGCCATGGCGTCGAAGTCCTCGAGCCCGGTGATCCGGGTGCCCTGCTCCGTCGTGCGGGCTTGCGCGTAGACGGTGACATGGGCGTTGGCGCCTAAGATGGTGTCGACGAACTCCGCCCGGAACCCCGCGCGCACCGAAAGCGTCGCGATCAGCGCGAAGACGGCGAGAGTGATCCCGATCACGCTGATCCAGGTCATCGCGCTGATGCCGCCTTCGGCCCGGCGGGCGCGCAGGTACCGCCAGGCGATCAGCCATTCGTAGGGTGCAAAGGGTGCGGTCTGGCCGGGCATGCGCGCGCGATGTGAGGGCGTTGCCGGGCGGGGTCAAGCGAAATGGGCTTGCCGTGGCGCGCTCGCGTGCCATCATCGAGCTGGAACCGAAAGGAACGCACCATGATCCGCTCCCTGATCCTCCTCCTTGCCCTTGCCGCTGCGCCTGCCCTTGCCGGCGGGCCGGATTTCTCCATCGCCGGCGCGCGCGTCGTGGGACTGCCGGGTTTCGAGGAGATCACCGCCATCACCGGCCCCGACTGCAACGCCACCGGCCGTACGCGGATCAACGTGACCTTTGCAGACCCCGATGGCATCGCCTATGCCGCCGTCGATCTGCGGTCGTCGCAAGTTCGGCCCGCCGTCTCCGAACAGGCGGAAGCGCGGCTGTGGATCCCGAACTATGAGCGGCCAGAGCGAGCTTACCGCTGGCGGTACGAGGACCCTGCCGCGTTGCGGACCAGCTACACGATCCCAATCGCACTAGAGTTGATCCCCGGTGCCGGCCCCATCCCGACCGAGGTGATGACCAAGGACGGCAGGGGCGCGCTGAAGATACGTCGCTTCGCGCTGGTTCCGGCCGCCTGCCGCTAGGTTGGCCAGCTACCGGCCTGCGTAGATTTCCTCTAGGCGCGCGACCGCCTCTTCAGACCCCATCTCCGCACTCTCGCCGGTGCGACGGCAGGTCAGCTCGACCTTGCCCGAGGCAAGGCCGCGGGGGCCGACGGTGACGCGCCACGGCAGGCCGATCAGGTCCATCGTTGCGAACTTTGCGCCCGCCCGTTCGTCGGTATCATCGTAGAGCGGATCGAGGCCGCTGGCCCGCAGCGCGGAATAGAGGCTTTCGCACGCCCCGTCGGTGGCCTGGTCGCCCTGCCGCAGGTTGACGATGCCCGCATGGAACGGCGTCACCCCCTCCGGCCAGATGATGCCCTTGTCGTCGTGGCTCGCCTCGATGATCGCGCCGACGAGGCGGCTCACGCCAATGCCGTGGCTGCCCATGTGGACCGGCACGCGCTCTCCCGACTCGGTCGTGACGAGCGCGCCCATCGGCTCGGAGTACTTGGTGCCGAAATAGAAGATCTGCCCGACCTCGATGCCGCGCGCCGCGCGCCGCCGATCCTCCGGCACCGTGTCGGCAAAGGCCGGGCCGTCGTGTGTGTCCTCGGTCCGGGCGTAGAGGGAGGTGAATTCCTCCAGCACACTCCGGCACTGGGCCTGGTCGTCGTAGTCGATCTCGCGCTGCCCCAGGCGGATGTCGGTCACGCGGCTGTCGTAGAAGACGCCGCTCTCGCCGGTTTCGGCCAGGACCAGGAATTCGTGGCTGTAGTCGCCGCCGATCGGCCCGGTCTCGGCCCGCATCGGGATCGCCTGCAGGCCCATCCGCTCGTAGGTGCGAAGGTAGCTGACCAGGTGGCGATTGTAGGCGTGCTTGGCCGACGCCTCGTCGACGTCGAAGTTGTAGCCGTCCTTCATCAGGAACTCCCGCCCGCGCATGACGCCGAAGCGCGGCCGCATCTCGTCGCGGAACTTCCACTGGATGTGGTAGAGTGTCATCGGCAGGTCGCGGTAGCTGGTGACGTGGCTTCGGAAGATGTCGGTGATCAGCTCCTCGTTGGTCGGGCCGTAGAGCATGTCGCGGTCGTGCCGGTCCTTGATGCGCAGCATCTCCGGCCCGTACGCATTGTAGCGCCCGCTCTCCTGCCAGAGCTCGGCGGACTGCAGGGTCGGCATCAGCAGCGGGATGTGCCCGGCCCGCTGCTGCTCCTCGTGAACGATCTGCTCGACGCGCCGCAGCACCTTGTAGCCCAGCGGCAGCCAAGAGTAGATTCCGGCCGAAGCCTGCTTGATCATGCCCGCCCGCAGCATCAGGCGGTGGCTGACGATCTGCGCCTCGGCGGGCGTTTCCTTGAGGACGGGCAGGAAGTATCGGCTGAGGCGCATCTCGACCCTTGGGCTCACGAAAAAGGCCGGACCCGCTTAGGCCATCGGTGCCGGGGCAGCAACGCCCTTGCGCGGGGGGCCGCGACGGGCGATCACGCATCATGGCCTTGCCCGTCCGCGAGCAGTTCAAGTACTGGGGAGTCGCTGCGGCGGTCTTCGCGCTCATGCTGTGGCTCCTCGGCGACGTCCTCGTACCGTTCCTGCTCGGCGGCGCCATCGCCTACCTGCTCGACCCGATCGCGGACCGGCTGGAGCGTCTCGGCCTGTCGCGGATGTGGGCGACGGCGGTCATCACCATCTTCGGCGTCCTGGCTCTCGTCGTGCTCCTGCTGCTGATCGTGCCGACGCTCGCCAGGCAGGCCACGCAACTCGTCGAGACCGCGCCGCAGATGGCCGACAATGTCGAGGTGTTCCTGACAGAGCGATTCCCGTCGCTTGTCGAGGAGGACTCAATCCTGCGCCGCTCGCTCAACGACCTCGGCGAGACGATCCGCTCGCGCGGGGGCGAGTTCGTGCAAGCCGCGTTCTCCTCGCTGAGCGGGCTCGTGAACGTCGTCGTGCTCTTCGTCATCGTCCCCGTCGTCGCTTTCTACATGCTGATGGACTGGGACCGGCTCGTGGCCGAGGTCGACTCCCTGCTGCCGCGCGACCATGCGCCCACGATCCGCCGGATCGCCTCGCAGATCGACGATACGCTTTCGGGCTTCGTCCGGGGCCAGGGCCTGGTCTGCCTCATCCTCGGCACGTACTACGCGCTCGCCCTGATGGTGGTCGGTCTCAACTTCGGCCTGGTGATCGGCTTCATCGCCGGCATCCTGACCTTCATTCCCTACGTCGGCGCGATCGTCGGCGGCGTTCTTTCCATCGGCCTCGCGCTCTTCCAGTTCTGGGGCGACTGGATCTGGATCATCGCGGTCTGGGCGATCTTCCAGTCCGGCCAGTTCGTCGAGGGTAACATCCTGACGCCGAAGCTCGTCGGCGACAGCGTCGGGCTGCATCCGGTCTGGCTGATCTTCGCGCTGTCCGCCTTCGGCGCCCTGTTCGGCTTCGTCGGCCTTCTGGTCGCCGTTCCGGTGGCTGCCGTCCTGGGTGTGCTCGCCCGCTTCGTCACCGAACGGTACCGTGCATCCAAGCTCTACCGCGGTCTCGACAATGGCCAGTCGCGCTGAGACCACACAGCTTCCGCTTGCCCTTCCGCCAAAGACCTCCTTCGCGCGCGAGGCCTTCCTGCCGGCCGAGTGCAACCGCCACGCCTTTGATCGTGTGCTGGGTTGGCACGCCTGGCCGGGCGGCAAGCTCGTGCTGTCGGGCCCCGAGGCGAGCGGCAAGACGCATCTGGCCCACATCTGGGCAGCCGAGGCCGGCGCTGAAAACGTCTCGGCCGATCAGCTGTCCGAAATCGACGCCGGTGCGCTCACCGATCGCGGCCTCGTGGTCGATGACGCCGACCGGGTCGCAGGCGACGCCGGGAGGGAGCGCACGCTCCTCCACCTTCACAACGCGATGCAGCAACAGGGCCGGCCCCTGATGCTGACCTCGCGGCGCGAACCGGGCCGATGGGGCGTCACCCTGCCGGATCTGGCCAGCCGGATCGCCGCGGCGCCGCACGCCAGGCTGGAGCCGCCCGACGACGCGCTTCTCGCCACGGTCCTCGTCAAGCTCTTCCACGACCGGCAGCTCCGCGTCGATCCTCCGCTCGTCTCCTGGCTCGTGACGCGCATGGATCGATCGCTCTCCGCCGCCCGTAAGGTCGTCGCCGCGCTCGATGCCGCCGCACTCTCGAGGCGAGGGCCCGTGACCCGAGTCATGGCCCGCACCGTTCTGGACAACCTTGAGGACGACCCGTCATGATGGCCGCTCACGCGGTGGAGGGAACAGCACATGTCGGTCACCGGCGCGTCCAAGGCGACAAAATTCGCGACGGGGTTCGTCGAGACCGACTTCCTGCGCGCACCGTTGCCGTCGGCGGTGGAGCTCGAAGGCGGCGTCGATGGCCCGGCCCGGTTCATCAACCGCGAGCTCTCCTGGCTGGCCTTCAACTGGCGCGTTCTCGAGGAGGCGGAGAACGCGCGCGTCCCGCTCCTGGAGCGGCTGCGCTTCCTGTCGATCTCCGCCACCAACCTCGATGAGTTCTACACGGTGCGCGTCGCCGGCCTCCGGGAGCTCGCCCAGGCCGGAAATACGACGCCGGCTGCGGACGGACGCAGCCCCGCGGAGCAACTGGTTCGCATCGACGAGGACGCCCGGGAGCTGATGAACCGGCAGCAGCTCGTCTGGCGCACCCTGCAGCGGGAGATGGCCAAGGCCGGGATACATATCCTGTCGCGCGAGGATCTCTCCAAGGAGGATGTCCGCCACCTCGACGACGTGTTCCTCGAGCAGGTGTTCCCGGTCCTCTCGCCTCTCGCAATCGACCCGGCGCATCCGTTCCCGTTCATCCCGAACACCGGCTACTGCCTGGGGCTGCAGCTGGAGCGGAAGGCGGACCGGCGCAAGCTGCAGGCGCTGCTGCCGATCCCGAACCAGATCCAGCGCTTCCTGCGCCTTCCCGGCGAGGGGCACCGCTTCCTGCCGCTCGAGCAACTCCTGCTGCTCAAGCTCGGGGTGCTGTTCCCCGGATATGCCGAAAAGGGCAACTGCGCGTTCCGCGTCCTCCGCGACAGCGATCTGGAGCTGGAGGAAGAGGCGGAAGATCTGGTGCGGGAGTTCGAGGTCGCGCTCAAGCGCCGCCGGCGCGGAGAGGTCGTTCGGATGAAGATGTCCGCCGGCGCGCCCGCCGCCCTGCGGAAGCTCATCATGGAGGAGCTCCCGGTCCGCACCAGCGAAGTCGTGGAAATCGACGGCCTCATCGGAATCGCGGCACTGTCCGAGCTGGTGCTGCCGGATCGCCCCGACCTGCTGTGGCCGCCCTTCACGCCGCGCGTCCCGGAGCGGGTACAGGACCACGATGGCGACATGTTCGCCGCCATCCGGCAGAAGGACATGCTACTGCACCACCCCTACGAGACGTTCGACATGGTGGTCCGCTTCCTCAACCAGGCGGCGGCGGACCCCAACGTCTTGGCGATCAAGCAGACGCTCTACCGAACCTCGACCCAGTCGCCGATCGTCGAGGCGCTGTGCGAGGCGGCCGAGGCGGGCAAGTCGGTCACGGCGCTGGTCGAGCTGAAGGCACGCTTCGACGAGGCCGCGAACATCCGGCAGTCGCGCCGGCTGGAGCGGGCCGGCGCGCACGTCGTCTACGGGTTCATGAACTACAAGACCCACGCCAAGATCGCGACCGTTGTGCGGCGCGAGGGCGAGAAGCTCGTCACCTACACGCACTACGGAACGGGCAACTACCACCCGATCACCGCGCGCATCTACACCGACCTCTCGCTATTCACCTGCGACGTCGCGCTGGGCCGCGATGCGACGCGGGTCTTCAACTACCTCTCCGGCTACGCCCAGCCGCAAGAGCTCGAAAACCTTGCGATCTCGCCCCTGAACCTTAAGACCCGCCTTCTGGAGATGATCGACGCCGAGGCGCGGCACGCCGAGGCGGGGCGCCGCGCCGTGATCTGGGCCAAGATGAACGCCCTGATCGACGCCGACGTCATCGACGCACTCTACGCCGCCTCGCAACGCGGTGTCCGCATCGACCTGTCGATCCGCGGCATCTGCGGGCTGCGGCCGGGCATCAAGGGCCTCTCCGACAACATTCGCGTCAAGTCGATCGTCGGGCGCTTCCTCGAACATTCCCGCATCGTCTGCTTCGGAGATGGGCACGGGCTGCCGCATGCGAAGGCGCGGGTCTTCATCTCGTCGGCCGACTGGATGGGTCGCAACCTCAACCGGCGGGTCGAGACGCTGGTGGAATGCACCAACGCCACGGTCAAGGCGCAGATAGCGAGCCAGATCATGGCGGCGAACATGGCCGACGTTGCGCAAAGCTGGGTCCTGCGCCCAGACGGCAACTTCGAGCGTCCGGCGCTGCCCCCGGACGAACCGGCCTTCAGCTGCCACAGGTTCTTCATGGAGAACCCGTCGCTGTCGGGCCGCGGGTCGGCCGGCGCCGCTGACGTGCCGGAACTGACGCACTCCGCCGATTGACCTCGGGGC
Organism: uncultured Alphaproteobacteria bacterium; assembly: GCA_963749675.1. GTDB lineage: Bacteria > Pseudomonadota > Alphaproteobacteria > Rhodobacterales > Rhodobacteraceae > Roseitranquillus. Next base: position 577,259 of record CAVVNT010000010.1, on the reverse strand, counting down.
GCCCTCGGGGCCAGTGTGACGCGGTCGCCGGATGGAGGGAGACCGTTGGCAGACGACAGCGTTGGCTGGGGCCCGTTCGGAAGACCCCTCTTCGACAGCTCCAAGGCGCGCGCGCTGAGCCGTGTCGGCGTGATCGACGTCGGCTCGAACTCGGTCCGCCTCGTCGTCTTCGACGGCGCCGCCCGCAGCCCGGCCTACTTCTTCAACGAAAAGCTGATGTGCGGGCTCGGCCGCGGCTTCAACGAAACCGGCCGCCTCAACCCCGAGGGGCGGGTGCGGGCGGTGGCGGCGCTGCGCCGGTTCGCCCTTCTCGCCAAGGGCATGGACGTCTCCCCCCTCGTCACGGTGGCCACCGCGGCGGTGCGCGAGGCGACGGATGGCCCGAGCTTCGTCGACGAGGTGCGCGAGACCAGCGGCATCGAGATCCACGTCATCGACGGCGAGGATGAGGCACGCCTGTCCGGCCAGGGCGTCCTGCTGGGCTGGCCCGGCGCCAGCGGCCTGATCTGCGACATCGGCGGGTCGTCGATGGAGATGGCGCAGATCGGAGACGGAGAGGTCGGAAAGCGACTCACCTCTCCGCTCGGCCCGTTCCGCCTGGCCGAGATCAAGCCGGGCAAGCTGCAGGGCCACATCGCGAAGATCGTGAAGGGCCTTGTCAAGGCCCTCGGCGCCGAGCCGAAGCGGCTGTTCCTCGTCGGCGGCTCATGGCGGGCGATCGCGCGGCTCGACATGATCCGCAAGGACTACCCTCTCGCGGTCCTGCACGAGTACCGGATGACGCCACAGAGCGTGGCCGACACGGTCGACTGGATCGAAGCCAACGACATCGAGGATTTGCGCAAGCAGGCCGGCCTCAGCGAGGCCCGGATGGCCCTCGTCCCGCTCGCGGCCAAGGTTATCCGCGAGGTCGTCGCCGGGTTCGAGCCCGGCGAGATCGCGATCTCCTCCTACGGCATCCGCGAGGGGCTGCTCTTCGAGCAGATGCCGCCGGAACTGCGCGCCCGCGACCCGCTGATCGAGGCTTGCCGGTTTGCGGAGTCCAAGGACGCGCGCCTGCCGGGGTTCGGGCGCAAGCTCTACCGGTTCGTCCTGCCGCTCTTCAAGGACAGCTCCGAGCAGGAGCAGCGGATCGTTCGCGCCGCGTGCCTGCTGCACGACGTCAGCTGGCGCGCGCATCCCGACTACCGCCACGAGGTGTGCTTCGACAACGCCACGCGCGCCAACCTCGGCGGCCTCACGCACGAGGAGCGTATCTTCCTCGGCCTGTCGCTGCTCCACCGCTACAAGGGCTCGCGCGACGGGAAGCTCGAGGACGTGGTCGCGCTGCTTCCGCCGGACATGGTCAAGCGGGCCGAGATACTGGGTCGCGCGATGCGCCTTGGCGCGATGTTCACGGTCGAGGATCCCGCGGAGATGGGCGAGCTTCGCTGGTTCCCGGCCAAGTCCCGGATCGAGATCCACGTCCATCCGGCGGGCGAAGGCCTCTTCGGCGAGGTCGCGAAGAGCCGCTTTCAGTCTCTCGCCAGCGCCATCGGAGCCGAAGGCGAAGTCGTGCGCCGCTAGCCGCAGGCGACCTCAGAGTTCGATCGAGTCGTCGGGCGTGCTTTCTCGCGGCTCATCGGGTTCGGGAGACGGATCGAGCGGGGTCTTCCGGCGGATGATGATGTCACCGTTCGGCAGGACCTCCGGCGCCTCATACTCGTTGAGATTGTCGATCTTGTCACGAAGGTCCCGCAGGGCGGGCTCGACCTCCGAGAAGAGGTCGCGCAACAACTGCTCGATCCCTTGCGAAAGACGGCCCGGCGCATCCTCGGTGTCCTGCGCGGCGGCCGTCGATGCCGCCAGAAGAAGTATCACCGCGATCCATTTCATGACTGACCAGCTAGGCCGGACGACGCGCCTGCCAACTGTCAGGCCGCCCCGGAGGAGATCTCCTCCCACGCGCGATTGACCGCGACGAGGCGCTTTTCGGCCAGCCGCACCGCCTCCTTCGGCACGCCGCGCGCGAGCATCCGGTCCGGGTGCGTCTCGCGCACCAGCTTGCGCCATGCGGCCCGGACCTCCTTCATCGGCGACCCCGGCGCGACGCCAAGGACGTCCCACGGGTCGGGCACCGCATCGGGGACGAACCGCGCGCGGATCGCCCGGAACTCCCGCTCCGGCAAGCCGAAGATGCGTGCGACGCGGTGGAGGAAATCGTCCTCCGCCGGATGGTAATTGCCGTCCGCCACGGCGATGTAGAAAAGCCCCTCCACCAGGTCGGAGAGCGGGCCGCGCCCGTCACGGAACATCGTCCCGATCCGCCGCGCATATTCCTCGTATCCCGCGGAATCCTTCCGGGCGAGGTTGAAGACCCGCGCCGCGTTCGCCTCCTCCTCCCGGGGAATGTGGAACACCTCGCGAAAGGCCGTGACCTCGTTTCGCGTCACCAGTCCGTCGGCCTTGGCCATCTTGGCGCCCAGCGCGATCACCGCGATGGTGAAGGCCACGCTGCGCTCGGGCGGCGTCCGCAGACGGTCGAAGACCGCCGCCAGCCCCTCGCCAGAGGCGAGCGCAGAGAGGGCGTCCGCGATGCGTTGCCAGATCGACATGAGGGCAGTCTAACCGAGAGCTGAGGATTTGCCGTCTAGAGATGCTTTATCAGCAGCGCAAGGTCGAGCCATTTGCCGAATTTCCGCCCAACCTCGGGCAGGACCGCCACCTCGCGATAGCCGATCGTGGCATGGAACGCACGGCCCTCGTGGTTCGCCGGCGCTGACCCCTGCCACCATGCTGTGAACACCGCGCGCCGCCGCATGCGACTCCATCGCCTCCATCAGCGACCGTCCGATGCCACGGCCGCGCGCGGAGGGCCGCAGGATGATCGTGTGCTCCATGCTGTGGCGGTAGCCGACGCCGTTGCGAAACTGGGTGTAGGTGACGAAGCCGAGAATGCCGTCGTCTTCCGCGACGAGGAACGCCCGCCCCTCCGCCTCGGCCCGCTCGAGCAGGCGCGCGACGTCCTCTGCCGACTTCTTCACTGAGTTGAACGTCACCAGAGTGTCGCGGATGATCGGGTTCCAGATCAGCGCGATCGCCGCCGCGTCTGACCGGGTTGCGACGCGGATCACGAAAGGTCCACCGCCCCGCCCTGCGTGTCGAAGATCGCCGTCAACCGCTGTGGCCCCTCGATGTACTGCACGCCCGCGACCTGAGGGAGCCGCTGAGCCAGTTGCTGCGGATGCGAGACCTCGAGTCGGACGAACTTGACGCCGTTCTCGACCAGCGCGTCAGCCGGGTGCGCGGCGCCCTGCCATTCGATCAGCGCCGGCGCGCAGCCATCGTACGGCTGGCGTCCGTCCGACGGTACGGTGATCCGCCACCGATAGTCCCCGCGCGAGATCGCGAGCGCCTCTCCCGTGCCCTCCGGCGCCACGGCAAGCGCAGCTTCGAGATCGTCGGTCCGCACCACCCATGCCGCAAGCCGCGGCGCCCCGGTGAAGTCGTCGAGACCGAACCAGCGCGAGCGGCCCGGAGTCGGCGCAGCGGGGTCGATCGTGATCACCTCGAGATAGAGTCCCGCGCCTATCGACATCAAACGGTTGTGCGTGCCCATGAGAGCATGCCGGCCGCCGGCGCCAGGCCTGACACCGAGACGGTCGGCGACCCAGTCCGCGCCCTCGTCGAGATCGGCGGCGGCGACCGCGAGATGATCGAGCTGCCAGTGCACGCCGATCAGGCGGCTTCGTGCCGGGAGGATCGGATGAGACGCAGGATGTCGCGCGCGGCCTCGGGGATGTTCGTGCCGGGGCCGAAGATGGCGGAGACGCCGGCATCCTTGAGGAAGGCGTAGTCCTGCTGCGGGATGACACCGCCGCAGACGACCAGGATGTCGCCTGCGCCCGCGTCGCGGAGTGCGCGGACGAGCTTCGGCGCCAGCGTCTTGTGCCCCGCCGCCTGGCTCGAGATGCCGACGACGTGGACGTCGTTGTCGAGCGCGTCTTGCGCCGCCTCCTCGGGCGTCTGGAACAGCGGCCCGACGTCGACGTCGAAGCCGATGTCGGCGAAGGCGGTCGCGATAACCTTGGCGCCCCGGTCGTGGCCGTCCTGGCCCATCTTGACCACCAGCATCCGCGGGCGGCGCCCCTCCTCCTCGGCGAATTGCTCGACCTCCCTCTGGATCGCGCCGAACGTCCTCGTCGCCGTCGTAGGCCGAGCCGTAGACGCCGGCGAGCGTCTTCACTTCCGCGCGGTGGCGGCCCCACGCTTTTTCCATCGCCTGGCTGATCTCGCCCACCGTGGCCCGCTTGCGCGCCGCTTCGGTCGCGAGCTCGAGCAGGTTGCCGCGCCCCTCCCGCGCGCCGGTTTCCAGCGCCTCCAGCGCGCGCTCGACACCTGGCGCGTCGCGCTCGTTGCGGATCCTCTCCAGCTTCTCGGTCTGGCTCGCGCGGATGGCGTCGGTATCGATGTCGAGGACGTCGATCTCCTCCTCGCGCTCGAGGCGCCACTTGTTGACGCCGATGATCACTTCCTCGCCGCGGTCGATCGCGGCCTGCTTGCGCGCCGCCGCCTCCTCGATCCTGAGCTTCGGCATCCCGGACGCGACGGCCTTGGTCATGCCGCCCATCTCGTCGACTTCCTCGATCAGCTTCCACGCCGCGCCGGCGAGATCCGCCGTCAGCTTCTCGACGTAGTAGGAGCCGGCGAGCGGGTCGACGACCTTCGTCACTCCCGTCTCGTTCTGCAGGATCAGCTGCGTGTTCCGCGCGATCCGCGACGAGAAGTTGGTGGGCAGCCCGATCGCCTCGTCGAAGGAGTTGGTGTGCAGCGACTGCGTTCCGCCAAGGACAGCCGACATCGCCTCGTAGGCGGTGCGGACGATGTTGTTGTAGGGATCCTGCTCGGCCAGGCTGACGCCCGAGGTCTGGCAATGCGTGCGGAGCATCAGCGACTGCTCCTTCTTCGGTCCGAACTCCGACATGATGCGGTGCCACAGCAGACGCGCGGCACGCAGCTTCGCCGCCTCCATGAAGAAGTTAGTGCCGATGGCAAAGAAGAACGACAGCCGCCCGGCGAACGCGTCGACGTCCATGCCGCGGTCGACGGCCGTCTTCACGTACTCCTTGCCGTCGGCTAGCGTGAAGCCGAGCTCCTGCACCAGGTTCGCGCCCGCCTCCTGCATGTGGTAGCCGGAGATCGATATCGAATTGAAGCGCGGCATCTCCTTCGAGGTGTACTCGATGATGTCCGCCACGATCCGCATCGAGGGCTCGGGCGGGTAGATGTAGGTGTTGCGGACCATGAACTCCTTGAGGATGTCGTTCTGGATGGTCCCGGAGAGCTTCGCCCGGTCGACGCCCTGCTCCTCACCCGCGACGATGAAGCTCGCGAGCACCGGGATCACGGCGCCGTTCATGGTCATGGAGACGCTGATCTCGCCCAGCGGAATGCCGTCGAAGAGGATCTTCATGTCTTCGACGGAGTTGATCGCGACGCCGGCCTTGCCGACGTCGCCCTCGACCCGCGTGTGGTCGCTGTCGTAGCCGCGATGGGTGGCGAGGTCGAAGGCGACGGAGACGCCCTGCTGTCCCGCCGCGAGCGCCCGGCGGTAGAACGCGTTCGACTCTTCGGCGGTCGAGAACCCCGCGTACTGACGGATTGTCCATGGCCGGCCGGCGTACATCGTCGCTCTCGGGCCGCGAACGAATGGCGGCTCGCCCGGCATCGAGCCGAGGCTCTCGAGACCTTCGAGGTCCGCCGCGGTGTAGACCGGCTTGACCGCGATGCCCTCCGCCGTGATCCAGGTCAGGTCATCGAGACTGCGGCCCTTGAGCTCCTTCTTGGCGCGCGCTTCCCAGTCCATAACCGACTCCTCGCCCGTACGTGACGTCGCATCCTTCCCCTTACCCTTACCGGAGGGCTATATCGAGAGCGATAGGAGGGAATGGATGAAAACGCAGCTGGCCGCCGTATGCGCAGTGCTAAGCGCGTCGCTCGCCGCCGCGCAGGACGCCGGCGCCGTTAACGCCGCGTCCGCCGTGGAGGCTTGGCAGGAGGATCCGACGACGATCTTCGAGGCGTCGGAGGTGGACATCGACGAATTCCGCTGGATCGCCCGTCCGCTCGTCGTCTTTGCCAACACGCCCGCGGATCCGGCTTTCACGCGCCAGGTCGAACTGATCGAAAACCGGATTGACGAACTCGTCCGGCGCGACGTGGTCGTGGTGGTCGATGCAGATCCGGCGGCCGAGAGCGAGCTTCGCCTGCGCTTGCGGCCGCGCAGCTTCATGGTGGTCGCGATGAGCAAGGAGGGGCAGGTGATGCTGCGGAAGCCATCGCCGTGGGACGTGCGGGAGATCACCCGGGCGATCGACAAGACGCAGTAGCGGCGGGTGCGCGGGCTCTCGCGCCTCGTCCGCGCTGGCGGTCAGCCGAACTCCATGATGACTTCGTCGACGGAGAGGCTGTCACCGGCGCTTGCGTTGACCTTGGAGACCGTGGCCTGCCGTTCGGCGCGCAGGATGTTCTCCATCTTCATCGCCTCGACCGTGCAGAGGGCCTGACCCTCCTGCACCTCCTCGCCCTCCGCCACGTCGATGCGGACGACGACGCCGGGCATCGGGCATAGCAGCAGCTTCGACGTGTCGGCCGCCACCTTCTCGGGCATCAGCGCCGCCAGTTCCGCCTGTCGCGGTGTGCGGACATGCACGGCGAGATCAGCGCCCCGGTAACGGATCCGGAAGCCGTTTGTGATCTTACCAACCTTGAGCGTCAGCGGCGTGCCGTCGACGGTCAGCCGCGCGAGAGGCTGTCCCGGCTGCCAGCCGGACGCGACGCGGCGGACCGTCCCATCGGTGAAGCGGATCGTCGCCCCCTCGCGGTCGGCCGCGATCGTGACCTCGAACGAGCGGCCGCACGCCTCGACCACCCAGTCCGCGCCCACCTTGCGCTCGTGGTTGTCCATCCGCCCCGAGATGCGCGCACGCCTGATCTCCCCGAGGCGGTGCATCGCCGCCGCGGACGCCGCGATCCGGCGCAGCGTCTCGTCGTCCGGTGCCGCGCCCGCGAACCCATCGGGGAACTCCTCTGCGATGAACGCCGTCGTGATCTCTCCGGCGACGAAGCGGGGATGGTCCATCACGGTGGCGAGGAACGGCAGGTTGTGCCCGATCCCCTCCAGCTCGAAGGCATCGAGCGCGTGACGCATCTCCTCGATCGCCGCGGCGCGGTCCGGCGCCCAGGTGCACAGCTTGGCGATCATCGGGTCGTAGAACATGCTGATCTCGCCGCCCTCCTCGACACCGGTGTCGTTGCGGACGGCGCGCGTCGCCTCGCTGACCTCCCGCGGCGGGCGGTAACGCGTCAGCCGGCCGATCGATGGCAGGAAGTTGCGGTACGGATCCTCCGCGTAGAGTTCGACTCTCGATCGCCCAGCCGTCCAGCCGGATGTCGGATTGCGCGAACGGCAGCGTCTCGCCAGCCGCGACGCGGAACATCTGCTCCACGAGGTCGATGCCGGTGACAAGCTCGGTCACCGGATGCTCGACCTGCAGGCGCGTGTTCATCTCGAGAAAGTAGAAATTGCGCGCCCCATCGACGATGAACTCGACGGTTCCGGCGCTGGCGTAGCCGACGGCGCGAGCAAGTTCGCAGGCCTGCTCGCCCATCGCCCGGCGGGTGTCGGCGTCGAGGAACGGCGACGGCGCCTCCTCGATGACCTTCTGATTCCGGCGCTGGATCGAGCATTCACGCTCACCCAGGTGGACGCAGTTGCCGTGCTGGTCGGCGAGAACCTGGATCTCGATGTGCCGCGGCTGCGTGACGAACTTCTCGATGAAGATGCGGTCGTCCCCGAAGCTCGACTTGGCTTCGCTGCGGGACGAACGAAAGCCCTCGCGCGCCTCATGCTCCGACCAGGCAATGCGCATGCCCTTGCCGCCACCACCGGCGCTGGCCTTGATCATGACCGGAAAGCCGATCTCGCCGGCAATCTTCGCCGCTTCGTTTTCGTCGGCGATCAGGCCCATGTAACCCGGCACGGTCGAGACGCCGGCCTCCGCCGCCAGCTTCTTCGAGGTGATCTTGTCGCCCATGGCCTGGATCGCCGCCGGCGGCGGGCCGACGAAGATCAAGCCCTCGGCCTTCAGCGCCTCGGCGAAGGACCTGTTCTCGGAGAGAAAACCGTAGCCGGGGTGGACGGCCTGCGCTCCCGTCTGCCGGATCGCGTCGAGGATGTTGTCGATGACGATGTAGGACTGGTTCGCAGGCGGGGGGCCGATGCGAACGGCCTCGTCCGCCATCCGTACATGCGGGGCGTCCTTGTCTGCGTCGGAGTGCACGGCGACGGTGCGAAGGCCCATCCGCCTCGCCGTGCGGATCACGCGGCACGCGATCTCGCCCCTGTTTGCAATCAGGACTTTCTCGAACATCCCGGCCTACTCCCCTGGACCGCGGGATCCGCCCGCGCGACTCACCGCCCGGATCCCGCGACGCACCTTCATGGATCGTGGTTGATGGACTTGCACTCGACCCGACTGTCGCCGGAGCGCCTCGCGAAGTCTTGGGTCAGGGGCGCCAAGCCACGCGGACCGTCGCTGCATGTTCGGCAAATCCCCCATTCGCAACCTCCCAAGGACAGCAGGTTTCGCAGGGGTCTGCAAGCAAGGCTGCACCACGGCGGTCCGAGGGGAGGGGACGGCGGCTCGAAGCTGGAGCATCCGAGCCGCCGCAGAGGGGAAGGGGTAACATCTTTCTTCAAATAAAGCCCCGGCTGCGCCTAGGCTCACGTTCCATCTAGGAACGTCGGAGGTACAGGGAAACGCGTTTCCCTTCGGCCCGGCAGGTTCGGCCAAACTTCGCTTATCGCGATATTGGCCAAGCCGAACTTCGCTCAGAACGTACCGCGGAAGACTCCCGGGAAAGCAACTTCGGCCCGTTCGCGATCGACGCGCAGCATTGCGGAGTAGGACGCGGGGTCGAACGGCTCTTCCGCGGGAACGACCTCGCGTCCGAAGAGCCAGGAGAGGCGTCCGGCGTCGAGATTTCCCCGCTCGAACGGCTCTTCACCGAAATGATCCCACAGCGCCGCCAGGAAGGCCTCGTCGGCGCGGCGGTCCTCCGGCCGCCGGTCGGCGTGGCGCTCGCGGCGGACAATGGGCGTTGCGCCCTTGGGGTTGCCGCGGCGAACGGTGAACTGGTGATCGGTTCCAGGCAGGCGCCCGGGGAAGCCGCGATGCTTGAGCATGGGGGTGAGCCCGGCGGGGAAGGCACCGGGACTCCTGCTCAGTACTTGGTGTAGCTCGGCTCGGCCGCGATCGGCGCCGGCTCGATGTAGACCGGCTCGGGCTCGGGCCGTGCGCACGCCGACAGCACCGCTGCGGCGCCGAAAGCGAAGATGACTTTGGAAACATGCGGCATTTTTCTGTCCTCTCTCGTCCATGTCACAGCGCTCCTGCGCCGCGAATTGCAGGAGACCCTAGGGTGCGCGCTGGTGTTTGGCAAAGGGCGTCAGAGCCCTGCCCAGATGCAGTCGCCGCCGACGGCGCGGAACGCCTCGAGGTACTGGGTGGCGTCGGGATCGGTCGCGCCGAAGGCGGTAAGGTGGTCCAACATGTTGATTGTGATTACGGAATCCGCGTGTTCGGGCGCCACGCGAGGCAGGCCTTCGGTGCGGCGGAGGTGGAGGACGTCCTTCTCGACCTCGGCGAAGGTGCGCTATCTCCGGCGCGAGGAGGCGGAGACGCAGCACAGGCTCCGTCCCACCGCCAACCTCCCGGGATATATCGATAATTTCCAGCGCCTAGCCGGACGGGGCGGACACCGGCTATGCCCAGGCGGGCAGCGCGGCGAGGAGGAACGGGGCAAGGCGGCGCATCGGAAGGCAGGAGAGCCGATGTGTACGGTTTCGTACAGACCGCAGGCGGCGGTTTTGTACGGATCCGTACATTCCGGACCCCCCGGTTTGTACAGTTCCGTACAGAAAACCGTCGCGCCGCGGCGCCCCGCCTCACCCCAGCCCGGCGAGCTTGTTCCGGATCCGTTCCAGACTGGCGGTCGCCTTGTCGAAGTTTGACCGCATGTGCTCCGGGTCGAACACCCGGAGCGCCGCCGCGACACACTCCGCCGCCCGTTCGAGCCCGGCCCGCGGATCGCAAGTCTCGTTCCCCGCCATCGCCTCATGCGCCAGGCCGAGGTTCTCCATCGTCATCGCCCAGTCCACCGGATGCTCGGCCTCGGTGCGGACGCGGAGGGCGGCGTGGTAGGCCTCCATAGCCTCGGCGAGGAAACACGCGCCGGTGGCTCCGCCGGTTGCCTCGCTTTGCTGCCAGAGTGCAGTGCCAAGACTGTTCTTCGTTTGCGCCCAATCTTTGGGAAAATCCGCTTCGTTGTAGATGCGCAGTGCGGCGCGGAAAGCCTCAACCGCCTCCGTTAGGAGGCGCAAGCTTGCGTCGCCCTTTGGGACAGCCTGATCAGCAAGTGTATTGCCGAGGGTAAGTTGAGTATTTACCCAGTCGCTCGGATGATCGACTTCATCGAGGACGCGCAGCGCTTCGCGGCAGCCGTCCACCGCATCAGCAAAGTATCGGTCGCGTTTCTCGTCAGCGCTGCGGCGACCCTGCTCCCGAGACACCCCAGCCAAGGCAAGATGGTCCATTGCCCAATCAACGGGATGGTCGAGCTCAGTGTGAGCGCTGAGCGCGATGCGTTGGGCGTCTGCGGCCTCGGCAAGGAGGCGCACCCCCACCTCGCCGCCTGCCCATACTCCCAAATGCTTCAGGGTGTTGCCGAGATTGCTAGAGATGATTCCCCAGTCAGCCGGGGCAAAATTCTCTTTCGCTACATGGAGGGCTGATTCTTGCATCTCCCGGGCCGAGACGAGCAAGCGAAACCCTTGCTCGCCGCCAACGCGAAGCCCCTCTTCCTGGAGCGCATTGCCGAGATTGCTGGCAAGCCCGATCCGCAACTTCGGGTCGCGCCCTCTGTTGAGGCGAGATAGGGCATCGCTGTACATTCGGGCAGCAAACCCGAGTCCGTCTCCGCCGTAGCGGAGGGCCCGAGCCTGTAGGAGATATCCGAACGAGAGGCGCCGCCGCGCCGGTTCAACGGGATCGATGCCTGCGAAGCTGTCAGCAGCGGCGGAGAGAAGGCGATACGCCGCCTCGGGGTCGCCCCTCAGGAGCGCGACGCGCGCCTGTGCCTCGATGACCTTGGCGTTGTCCTCCAGCGGCTTGCGGAGGGTCTCGGCCGTGGTCTCGCGGAGCGAGGCGAGGAGGCGGTCGGCCTCCTCGAGGTCGAGGGTCTCGATGGCGGCCTCGACGGCGGAGAGGACGTTGTCGATGCGGGGCGTAGCGCCGCGAAGCGCCTCGACCTCGGCGCACAGGGCGCGGTAGTCGCGGGCCTTCTCGACCAGGAAGGCGCGAAGCTCGGCGAGGGACAACCGCTCGGGCTCGGGCTCGCCGAAGCGGAGGGCAAGGGCGTCGAGGGTGTCGCGGGTCTGCGCCTCGAGGTTGTCGAGCTTGCCGGCGACGTCGTCGACCCTGCCTTCGATGCGGTGCGTGGTCTGCAGGATGTCGGCCATGAAGGCCGGGGTCAGGTCGGCGGCGATCTCCGGGCTCGCGAGCAGGCGGGCGAGCGCCGTCGTGGTGATGGCGGCGAACAGGCGGGGCATTTCGCCGGTGGTGTGAGCGGGGTTCCAGAGCTTGCCCTGCATCGCGGCGGTGCAGGCGGTGGGGTCCATGCCGGCGGCAGTAATCTCGGCCGGGGTCAGGAGGCCGGTCTCGGTCATCTGGGCGAAGAGGACGTCGGCGTCCGGCGGTGCGTCGCGGAAGCCGGTGAAGGTGGCACGCGCGGCCTCGGTCAACTCGGCCGCCAACAGCGCGAAGGACGCCGGCGGCCGGGTGGCGAGCCTGCGAATGGCGTCGTAGGCGGCGACGCCGGACCTAGGGCCCGGCGCGGAGGCGAAACCACCCATCGCGACGAGCAGGCGGACGGCGTTGCCGATGGTGTCAGTCTGGCGAGTGAACATCGGCGCAATCCATCAACCAATGCGGCGACTGTGCCAGCGGGCACCGGTTCCGGCAAGCGGCGGGCGTGGACCTCGGCCGCCTGCGGAGGGGCGACGCCCGAGCCTCGGATGGGCGCCCTGGGGGGCGGTTTATCTCGGAAGCCCCGGACGACGGTGGAGTGGTGTCGGTCGCCAGGGCGCCCTCCCGGAAGGAGGGTCGGGCGCCGGCCCCGGGCTGGTCGCCCGGGCCGAGGGGGCAGCGGGAGCGGTTGCTTCAGGTGGCGGGCCGAATCCCGCGCTACCGAGGGACGGCGGGTCAGAGCGGGATGTTGTCGTGCTTCTTCCAAGGGTTCTGGAGGCGCTTGCCGCGGAGCGAGGCGAAGGCGCGGCAGACCCTCAGCCTCGTCGAGCGGGGCTGGATGATCTCGTCGATGAAGCCGCGCTCGGCCGCCTTGAAGGGGTTGGCGAAGTTCTCCTCGTACTCCGCCGTGCGCGCGGCGATCTTGTCGGGGTCGCCGAGTTCGCTGCGATAGAGGATCTCGGTCGCGCCCTTGGCCCCCATGACGGCGATCTGGGCGGTGGGCCAGGCATAGTTGAAGTCGCCGCGCAGGTGCTTGGAGGCCATGACGTCGTAGGCGCCGCCATAGGCCTTGCGGGTGATGACGGTGACCTTGGGAACGGTGGCCTCGCCGTAGGCGAAGAGCAGCTTGGCGCCGTGCTTGATGACGCCGCCGATCTCCTGACCGGTGCCGGGAAGGAAGCCCGGGACGTCGACGAAGGTCAGGATCGGAATCTCGAAGGCGTCGCAGAAGCGCACGAAGCGCGCGGCCTTGCGCGACGAGTCGATGTCGAGGCAGCCGGCGAGGACCATCGGCTGGTTCGCGACGACGCCGACGGTCCGCCCCTCGAGCCGGATGAAGGCGGTGACGATGTTCTTCGCGAACCCTTCCTGGATCTCGCAGACGTCCGCCTCGTCGGCGACCTTCGCGATCAGCTCCTTCATGTCGTAGGGCTGGTTGGTGTTCTCGGGGACGAGGGTGTCGAGCGCGGGCTCCACCCGGTGGGGGTCGTCGAAGAACGGACGGACCGGGACGCCGGAGCGGTTGCTGAGCGGCAGGAAGTCGAACAGGCGGCGGACCTCGCTCAAGGTCTCGACGTCGTTGGCGAAGGCGCCGTCGGCGACCGAGGACTTGCGGGTGTGGGTCGAGGCGCCGCCGAGATCCTCGGCGGTGACGATCTCGCCCGTGACGGTCTTCACCACGTCGGGGCCGGTGACGAACATGTAGGACGTCCCCTCGACCATGAAGATGAAGTCGGTCATCGCCGGGCTGTAGACGGCGCCGCCGGCGCAGGGCCCCATGATCACGGAGATCTGCGGGATCACGCCCGAGGCCATGATGTTGCGCTGGAACACCTCGGCGTAGCCGGCGAGCGAGGCGACGCCTTCCTGGATGCGGGCGCCGCCGGAATCGTTGAGGCCGATCACCGGCGCGCCGTTCTGCACGGCCATGTCCATGACCTTGCAGATCTTCTGGGCGTGGGTCTCGGAGAGGGAGCCGCCGAAGACGGTGAAGTCCTGGGAGAAGACGTAGGCCTGTCGGCCGTTGATCGTGCCCCAGCCGGTGACGACGCCGTCGCCCGCCGGGCGCTGCGCCGCCATGCCGAAGTCGGTGGCGCGGTGGGCGACGAACATGTCGAACTCCTCGAACGAGCCCTCGTCGAGCAACAGCTCGATGCGTTCGCGCGCGGTCAGCTTTCCCTTGGCGTGCTGCGCGGCGATGCGCTTCTCTCCACCACCGAGACGGGCATCGGCCCGGCTGCGCTCGAGCTTGTCGAGGATGTCCTTCATGACGTTCTCCGCTGTCCCTTGGGTACGGGTCTACAGATCCGGGAGGACGTCGGAAGGCGCAATCGCGCCAGATGGACGGCCTCGCGCGGCGGGTGTAGATGCAACGTCATGTCGACGCTGCCCGATGTCCGGTTCCTCGACCGGGCGACCCCACCGCATATCGCGACGCTGATCCTGATGGTCGGCACCTCGGCGCTGTCGATGAACGTCTTCCTGCCATCGCTGCCGAACATGACGGAGTATTTCCAGACGGAATACCGCGTGATGCAGCTTTCGGTGGCGCTGTTCCTGGCCGTCAACGCGGTGCTGCAGCTGGCGGTCGGGCCGCTGGCGGACCGGTTCGGGCGGCGACCGGTGCTGCTGACGGGATTCTCGCTGTTCCTGGTCGCGACGCTCGGCTGCATCTTCGCGCCCACGGCGGAGGTCTTCCTTGCGTTCCGGATGTGCCAGGCGACGATCGTGGTGGGCATGGTGCTCAGCCGCGCGATCGTGCGTGACATGGTCCCGCAGGACGAAGCGGCGTCGATGATCGGCTGGGTCACGATGGGCATGGCGATCGTGCCGATGATGGGACCCGCGCTGGGCGGCTTTCTGGACCAGGCCTTCGGCTGGAAGGCGAACTTCTGGATCCAGATCGTCGCCGGCCTCGGGGTGCTCTGGCTGATCTGGACCGACGTGGGCGAGACCGGCGCGATGCACGGCGGATCCTTCCGGTCGCAGTTCGACGACCTGCCCGAGCTGATCCGGTCGCGGCGCTTCTGGGGCTACGCGCTCGCCGCGGCGTTCTGCTCGGGCTCGTTCTTCGCCTATCTGGGCGGCGCGCCGTTCGTCGGGTCGGAGGTGTTCGGCCTGTCACCCGCGCTGCTCGGCGTCTTCTTCGGCGCACCGGCGGTCGGCTACGCGGTCGGCAACGGCATCTCCGGGCGATATTCGGTGCGCTACGGGATCAACTCGATGATCCTTTGGGGCACGGTCATGACGCTCTTCGGACTCTCGACCTCGATCCTGGTCTTCGCGCTGGGCTTCGGATCGGCGTTCGTGTTCTTCGGCTTCACCACCTTCGTGGGGCTGGGAAACGGCCTGGTGCTGCCGAACGCGACGGCGGGAATGCTGTCGGTGCGGCCCCACCTCGCCGGGACGGCCAGCGGGATCGGCGGCGCGTTCATGATCGGCGGGGGCGCCGCGCTGTCGGCGCTGGCGGGCGCGCTGCTGACGCCGGGCACCGGCGCGTGGCCGCTCTTGTGGATCATGGCGATGACCTCGGCGGCGGCGGTCGGCTGCATCCTGTACGTGATCCGCCGGGAGCAGGTGGTCGGGGTCGCGGTCGAGCCGGAAGCGCCGAGTTGACCGGCCGGCTTCATCTGGAGGACTTCTCGGTGGGCCAGCGCTTCGCAAGCGGCCGGCACTGCCTCGAGGCGGAGGACATCAGGCGATTCGCGGCGGAGTTCGATCCGCAGCCCTTCCATCTCGATCCCGAGGCGGCGCGCGAGACCTTCTTCGGCGGTCTGGCGGCCAGCGGATGGCACACCGCGGCCGTGACCATGCGCCTGCTGGTGGAGAGCATACCGGTCGCCGGCGGCCTGATCGGCGGCGGCGGCGAGATCGCCTGGCCGCGCGCCACCCGTCCGGGCGACGAGCTCAGCGTCGAGAGCGAGGTCGTCGAGGTCACGCCGTCACGCTCCCGTCCCGAGCGGGGGACGGTGAAGATACGGAGCGACACCGTGAACCAGAACGGCGAGATCGTGCAGACGCTGACCGCGACGCTGCTGGCCTTCCGCCGAGGGTAACGGCCGGAGGCCGGGCGGCTGCAGGTGGCCTTGTTCCTCCCATCGGCTGCCTGCGGCTGCGAAAGCGAGAGCCAGCGCGTGCCCGCGTTCGCCGCAGACGACGCGGTGGTCCGGCCTGCCCTTCCCACGCGCTTCCCGCACCGGTAGGCTTCGGGCGACACCCGGCCGATCGTGCCGGGGCAGGGATCCACAGGGGGGTTGAGATGAAGCTGACCACGACAAGCATCGCGGCGATCATGGCGGCCGGCGCGGCATTTGCCGAGTGCGACTCCATCGTCTTTTCGGACGTCGGATGGACCGACATCACGGCCACGACGGCGACGACGACGGTGGTGCTCGACGCGCTCGGCTACGAGACCGACATCAAGATCCTGAGCGTGCCCGTGACCTACCAGTCGCTGGCGAAGGGTGACGTCGACGTGTTCCTCGGCAACTGGATGCCGACGATGGAGGGCGACATCACGCCCTACCGCGAGGCCGGAACGGTCGACACGGTACGCGCCAACCTCGAAGGGGCGAAGTACACGCTGGCCACGAACGCGGCGGGCGCGGAGCTGGGCATCGAGAGCTTCGACGACATCGCCGGCCAGGCCGGCGCGCTGGAGAGCGAGATCTACGGGATCGAGCCCGGCAACGACGGCAACCGCCTGATCCTCGACATGATCTCGGAGGATGCGTTCGGGCTGGGCGACTTCGAGCTGGCCGAAAGCTCCGAGCAGGGCATGCTGGCGCAGGTGCAGCGCGCCTCGCGGCGCGACGAGCCGGTGGTGTTCCTCGGCTGGGAGCCGCACCCGATGAACGCGAACTTCGATCTCACATACCTGACGGGCGGCGACGACTGGTTCGGACCGGACCTGGGCGGTGCGACAGTCTACACGAACACCACCGCAGGCTATGTGGAGGAGTGCCCGAACGTCGGGCAGTTCCTGCAGAACCTTTCCTTCTCGCTGGAGATGGAGAACGAGATCATGGGCTTGATCCTCGACGACGGCATGGACCCGGACGAGGCGGCGACCGCGTGGCTGAAGGAGAATCCCGGCGTGCTCGACGGCTGGCTCGACGGCGTCGAGACGCTGAACGGCGATGACGGGCTGGCGGCGGTGAAATCCGAACTGGGGGTCTAGGCGACCCTGCGCGGCAGCGGCGCGCCGGCGGCGGCGCGCTCCATGGCGGCTCGGTTCAGCCGGCCTTCTGCGGCATCAGGGCGTCGTCCATCGCCTGGGCACGCTGCGCTGCCGGCCGTGACTGGAGGCGCTCGACATAGGGGCGAAAGGCCGGACGCTCCTCCATCGTGCCGAACATCATGCCCCACGCGACCTGCGAGCCGAGATAGACGTCGACGGCGGAGAACCGGTCGCCGAGGATCCAATCGCGATCGGCCAGCAGCACCTGGAGCGTGTCGAGCACCCGCGTGAGGCTGCCGTAGCCGACGCGGCCCTGCAACTCGGGCGTGTCGACCGCAACCTTGAGCGAGGCGTTGGTGACGGCGGCCTCGACGGGCCCGGCGCCGAAGAAGAGCCAGCGGTAGTACGGCCCGCGCTGCCTGCTGGCGGGGTCGGGGGCGAGTCCCGCCTGCGGGAAGGCGTCGGCGAGATAGGCGCAGATCGCCGCGCACTCGGTCACGATCGTGTCGCCGTGGCGGATCGCCGGAACCTTTCCCATCGGGTTGATCGCGCGGTAGTCGGGCGTGTTCATCTCGGGCCCGTAGCCAAGGCACACCGTGTCGTAGTCGACACCCGTCTCCTCCAGCATCCACCGCACGATGCGCCCGCGCGACATCGGGTTCGTCCAGAACGTCAGGTCTGCCATCGCTTCCTCCCTGCCACGGCGAGAGTGCCACGCCGCCTGCGACACCACAATGACGGGGGCGAGCCGCGGTCCGGCCCGCGGCGAGTCCTCGCTCTCTGGGGACGCCAGCGACGCGCGTTGTCGGGCGGCGCGGCTGCTCTCATCGTGCAGTCGCCTGCGCTGGCTGCTTGCGATCCGGCCCGTCGTGCGGAAAGGATGGTGCAGGCCGGTGTCACCGCTCGGAGGAACGACCGACTTGCCCAGCATTCCGAAGATCCCGATCGGCGACGGAGCCGCCGCCGCGTTCGACTGGCTGCAGATCAATGGGGCGTGGTTCTTCGATGGCCTGGCAGACGGCATGGACGCGCTGATCGAGTGGTTCCTCTGGGTCTTCCAGACGCCGCCGCCGCTGATCTGGATCGCCTTCTTCTGCGCGCTGACCTGGCTGCTGCAGCGACGGGTCTCGACCGTGGTGCTGGTGGGCCTCGCGTTCCTGTTCGTGCTGAACCAGGATTATTGGGAGGAGACGACGGAGAGCCTGACGCTGGTCCTGTCGTCGTGCCTCGTCTGCATGGCGGTGGGCGTGCCGATTGGGATCGCCGCGGCGCACCGGCCGAAGCTCTATGCCTGGATGCGCCCGGTCCTGGACCTGATGCAGACGCTGCCGACCTTCGTCTACCTGATCCCGGCGATCGTGTTCTTCGGCATCGGCATGGTGCCGGGGCTGCTGGCGACGGTGATCTTCGTGCTGCCGGCACCGATCCGGCTGACCCATCTCGGCGTGGCCTCGACCCCGCAGACCCTGCTCGAGGCGGCGGAGGCCTTCGGCGCGACCCCGCGCCAGACCTTGTGGAAGGTGGAGCTGCCCTATGCCTTTCCGCAGATCATGGCAGGGCTCAACCAGACGATCATGCTGTCGCTGTCGATGGTCGTGATCGCGGCGCTGGTCGGCGCCGACGGGCTGGGCGTGCCCGTGGTGCGGGCACTGAACCAGGTGAACACCGCGCTGGGGTTCGAGGCGGGGCTGGTGATCGTCGTCGTCGCCGTGGCGCTCGACCGGATGCTCAGGGTGGAGCGGCGGTGAACGTCGTCGAGTTCGACAACGTCTCGATCGTCTTCGGCGAGAAGCCGGCGCGGGCGCTGGAGATGGCCGACAGCGGCAGCGACCGGGCCGAGATCGCGGCCGAGACGAACCAGATCCTCGGCGTCCACGACTGCTCGATCGGCGTGCGGGAGGGGGCGATCCTGGTTCTCATGGGGCTTTCGGGCTCGGGGAAATCGACCCTGCTGCGCGCGGTCAACGGCCTGAACAGGCCCTGCCGGGGCGAGGTCAGGGTGCATGACGGCAAGGACATGATCAGCGTCACCTCCGCCGACTCGAAGACCTTGAGGCGGTTGCGGCAGACGCGGATCACGATGGTATTCCAGCAGTTCGGCCTGCTGCCCTGGCGCAGCGTGTCGGAAAATGTCGGGCTCGGCCCCGAGCTTGCCGGCATGCCGCGCAAGGAGAGGGAAGAGCGGGTCGAACGGCAGCTCGACCTCGTCGGCCTCTCGGACCGCGCCGATGCCAAGGTCGGCGAGCTGTCGGGCGGGATGCAGCAGCGCGTCGGGCTGGCACGAGCGTTCGCGACCGAAGCCCCGATCCTGCTGATGGACGAGCCGTTCTCGGCCCTCGACCCGCTGATCCGGACGCGGCTGCAGGACGAGCTGATCGAGCTCCAGCAGCGGCTGAAGCGGACCATCGTCTTCGTCAGCCACGACCTCGACGAGGCGTTCAAGCTGGGCGACGAGATCGCGATCATGGAGGGCGGGCGGATCGTGCAGCACGGCACGCCCCGCGACATCTTCACCGACCCCGCGAACGAGTACGTCGCCGACTTCGTCGCGAACATGAACCCGCTCGGCGTGCTGACGGCGCGCGACGTGATGCGGGACGCCGATGGCCCGTCGGTGGGCGAGGTTGGGCCCGACACGCCGCTCGCGGAGATCATGGACCGGGTGGATGCCGGGCCGCTCACCGTCGTCGAGGACGGGCGGCGGCTGGGTCAGGTCACGGCAAAGGGTCTTCTTGCCCGGCTGGCCGGCCAGCTCGGCCCGACACCGCCGGGCGACGACCCATGACCGCCTCGCGCCAGGCGATGAATGACACCGCCGCGACGATGATCGTACCGCCGGCGATGACCCAGGGGTCGGGCTGCTCGCCGAAGACCGCCCAGCCGAGCAGCGTCGCCCAGATGAGCTGAAGGAACGTTACCGGCTGAGTCACGCTGACAGGCGCCGCCTTGAAGGCGAGCGTCATGGTGAAGTGCCCCGTGGTCGCGAGGAACCCGACGAGGAAGAGCCACGCGAGCTCCACCGCCGTCGGCGTCACCCAGACCGCCGCCGCGAACGGCGCGAGGCCGATGGTGACGAAGATCGACAGCATCGCCACGACGATCGCCGGGCTCGACAGATCCGCCGTGCGCTTGGCGATGAGGTAGGAGCCGGAGAACAGGATCGCGGTGCCGAGGATCGCGAGGTGGCCGGGCGAGATCTCCCGAAAGCCGGGGCGCAGCACGAGGAGCACGCCGACCAGCGCCGCCGCGATCGCCACCATCCGCCGCAGCGCGAGCCGCTCCCCCAAAAACAGCGCCGCGCCGATGGAGACGTAGACCGGCGAGAGGTAGTTCAGCGCCGTCACCTCGGCGATCGTGATCTGGGTCATCGCGTAGAACCACAGGACGACGCCGAAGGTGTGGAACACACCTCGAAACGCGAAAAGCCTCAGCAGGCTGCCCGGCAAGGGCGTCCGCCGGATCTGCCCCAGGAAGGGGAGCAGGAAGACGAGGCCAAGGAGATAGCGCAGGAATGCGGCCTCGGCCGGCGGCACGTCGCTGCCGACGTGCTTGACCACCGCCGTCACGCCCACGAAGCAGGCGCCGGTCAGCAGCATCCACGAGAAACCGGCGAGCGGTCTGGCGTCCTCCATTTCGTGGCACGTGACACGCTACGGCGGCGGCGGCAAGCCAGGCTGGGGCCCGCTTGAACGCAGGAACACCGCCGTGTCGAAGCCGTCGACAGGCGAGGTGGCGGACGAAGAATCGCCGGGAGGGAAGCGATCCGGTGTCGGCGAAGGCCGAAGGCGAATCACTGTCCACGTCGATGGAGCGGAGCACTCGCCACAACCCGAACGCGTTGCGGGATACGGGCAGGGGATCAGGGAGACCCGGTGAATCCGTCAGGACCGTAGGAAAAGAACCGCCCGGGAGGACGCGCCTGACCCGGGCGGAATAATTGACTCACTCAGCCACTCACTACCAACACGAGAATGCAATTTCGGTACGCGTTACTCAAATGTCTTCGGACCACATGGTTAATGAAGCGTCGAACAGCACGAGCGGGATCACTTATTGGCGAAATGAAGAGGCAATTGCGTTCCGCAATGGAAATTTGCAACACCATGCATCCAATTCGCTGTCGCTCAGTTCGTAGGCGCGGCGCGCGTCCTTGCGGGTGATGAGCCCGGCCTGCACGGCCTGCGCCACAACCTTCTTTCGTTGGCTCGTCCAGCGCAGAGTATTCGTCTCCGGCAGGTCGCCGCGAGACATCGCGCTGCCATCCGGCAAGGCCACGACCCGCGGTCCGTCGATCTTCTTCAGAAACATCGGCAACCCCTCACACATCCTGGCCAGAACACTCCCGCTTTCAGAGATGCCACGAGAGAAACCCTACCCCAGATGCAAATTGTACAGCTACTATTGCGAAACGGAGTTGCAGGTTGCGAGGATGCTGCAATATGCACCATGCAAGCCTGCAAAACCGCCTCGAACACGAAACTCGATACAATGAATTCAATAAGCGGCAAACCGCCGATCCATCAATATGTCTAAAAGTACAGGTTGCCTTTGACGAAGAGGCCAAATTCTCCTAGTTGACGCTAGGTCAATATTTCTGGGGGGGATTCATTGATCCGTACCTCGCTCGCGGTCGCGGTGGCGGTCGCTGTGGGGATGGCGCCAGCTTCTGCCGCAATCCTTTACTCACCCGGCACTCTCAGTTTGGAGACGACGGAACGCCAAAGCGTCTGGGGGGAAGGCGCGGCGCAGCGGCTGTCGGATACGTATTTCGTCGGAGAGACCTGGGACACGTCGTTCGCCACCGGCGGCATCGTCGGCTCGGTCAGCACCACGCGCATCCCGACCCCCACCTATCTCGCGGCCCTCGGCGCATGGGAAAGCTGTCGCGCCCTCGCAGGCTGGCTCGTCGATTGCGGCTCTCGCCCGCGCCGGGAGACGTTCACCGTCACGACCGACACCCGCACCGGCGCGCAGGCCGATGTCACGACGCGCGGCAAGGTCGGCTTCGATCTCAACTACACGCTGGACGCGGGGTCCGTCGCGGCTCAGGTCGATTTCGATGCGTTCGCCATGGTGCCGGACGTCGCTGACGTGAGAAGGGGCGAGTCGTTCTCGCTGCCGACCGCATCGACCTTCAAGGACGGCACCATGAACGTGCAGTCGCCCACCGCGGAGGCCAGCATCGACGCGATCCTGCAGGCCTACGCCTTTGCAGATGCCAAGGGCTGCGTCTTTCTGGCCGGGTGCGCGCAGGGATCGGGCGTCATATTCGACATCGACGAGGACCGCGAGCTCGTCGGGATCGACCCGAACCAGATCACCTTCTTCGACGGGTTCGTGCCGGACGGGGTGGAGGTCAAGACCCCGCTCGCGGCACGCACCTTCACCCTCGGCTTCGACCTCGCGACGCTGACGCCGGAGATCGAGGACGAGGACGCGCCCATCGACGACGTCGACGTGACGATCGAGTTGGCGCAGGCGCGGACCAACATCCCGATCTTCAACGAGGACGGCGGCAAGGTCGGCGACAAGCTGCTGGTGGAGGCGCGGGCGGACATCCTGGATCTGACGGTCGATCTCGACACCCTGTTCTCGGGCACCGGCATCCTGCCGCCAGGGGGCGTGTCGCTCGGCTTCGGGCCGGTCGGGGTCGGCGTGGACGCGTACGACTTCGACGCCGGGCCATCGTTCGACATGTTCCAGGATGTGACGCTGACGCCCGGCGACCTGCTGGTCGATCTGGAATTCAGTCGCCCGGTCGAAATCGGAGGCCAGCTCGTCGAGGCGTTCAGCGGCGTCTGGGACGAGCTGCCCGAGATGGCGATCTTCGGTCGCACGGTCGTGACGCCGACGTTCTACACCGTCGCGGACTTCGTCTCGTCCACGGGTCTGCAGCTTGGTCTGGAGCTGTCGATGGAGTTCCTGAAGGCGTCGCTGACGCTCTCGGCGTTCGGCGTCGATCTGCTGGATCTCGGGCTTGGGCCGCTGGTCGACGAAACCCACGCCTACGACCCCGAATGGGCGAAGTTCTCGATCTTCGACGCCAACTACCGGATGGATGCGTTCGACAAGGTCGCCGGGGCGAGCTTCATCCTGGACGCGACGCCCGTGCCGCTGCCGGCGGGCCTGCCATTGATCGGCATCGCACTCGGCAGCCTGGTCCTGCTGCGCCTGCGCGAGGCGCGGCCGGTCTAGCAGGGCGGCGGGCGCGTCACGCCGAGAGTTCGGCCATGACCTCGTCGGAGACGTCGAAGTTCGCCGTGACGGTCTGGACGTCGTCGTCGTCCTCCAGCGCCTCGACCAGACGCATCAGCTTCTGCGCGGTCTCGAGGTCGAGCTCGGTCGTGGTCTGCGGCCGCCAGACGAGCTTGGTGGTTTCGCTCTCCCCCAGATTTTCCTCGAGCGCGGAGGCGACCGCGGCGAGATCGTTGTCTGCGGTCCAGATGACGTGCCCCTCCTCGGAGCTCTCGACGTCCTCCGCGCCGGCCTCGATCGCGGCCATCATCACGTCGTCGGCCGATCCCGCGGAGGCGGGATAGAATACCTGCCCCTTGCGGTCGAACATGAACGCCACCGACCCTGTCTCGCCGAGGTTGCCGCCGTTCTTGCCGAAGGTCGAGCGGACGGACGAGGCGGTGCGGTTGCGGTTGTCGGTCATCGCCTCGACGATGACGGCGACGCCGCCGGGGCCGTAGCCTTCGTACCGGATTTCCTCGTAGTTTTCGGCGTCGCCGCCCTGGCTCTTCTTGATGGCGCGGTCGATGACGTCCTTGGGTACGGAGGCCGCCTTGGCCTCTTTCACCGCGAGGCGGAGGCGGGGGTTCTTGTCGGGATCGGGGTCGCCCATCTTGGCGGCGACCGTTATTTCCTTGGCGAGCTTGGAGAAAAGCTTGGACCGCACGGCGTCTTGGCGACCCTTGCGGTGCTGGATATTGGCCCACTTGGAATGGCCGGCCATGGCGTGCCTCTGTCTTGATCGGTGCGGGGTGCCACTTATCCGCTGCGGGCGCGGAGAGGCAAGCTGTCTGTCACTCGACGACGAGCGTGACCTCGAAGCGAAGATCCTCGGTCGAGGCGTCCCAAGGCTGCGCGCGGACCATCGTCAGGTGGTGCCGGCCCGGGCCGGGACGAAGCCGGATGATGCGGTCGCCGGCGGAACCAATACCCTCGCCCGAGGTGTTCTCGTCCGCGATCACCGACTCATCAGGCAGCGACCAGCGGACGCCGGTCGTCGCGTTCTCGGGCAGAACCAGCAGGACGTCGCTGCCGGACGGGACGGGGACCTCACGGCCCCCGTCCTCGAGGGTCAGCCGGATCGGCTCACCAGACATACATCTCCTTGATCTCGCCGGTGGCGTCGATCTGGACGTTCACGTTCGAGCCCGTCGTCTCGGCATGGGACGCAAGCATCGTGAGCGACAGGAACGCGCTGTCGTTGTCGTTGCAGATCCGCTTCCAGCCCTGCCCCTCGACGGACGCGTAGGTGTTCCGATTGTTCTTCTCGGCCCACATGGCGGTGACCTTCTTGCCATTGTGCCACGCGGTGATGCCGGCATCGGCTGCCTCTTCCTCCGCCTGCACTTCGGCAGGCGGCGTCAGGGCCGGCGTTCCGATCCTGGCTTCGGCCGCCGCCTCGGCGACCATGGCGGACAGCTCCGCCACCGGGCGGGGCATGTCGTCGGCGGCAGAGGCGCCGCGCATGGATTGGATCGTGTCGCTCGGCGCTTCGGTACGGGTCTTTGTGCTGGGCATGAGTATCATCCACTCGAAGTTGTATTGAGGAAGACAGGTCGGACGTCAGAGGACGTAGACCTGCTCGATATCGTTGCCGTCGATCAGGGCGTTGACCTTTCGGTCGGCCGCCTTGGCGCCGGCAAGCTCGGCAAGCATCGCGGCGTGAACGACGTCGTTCGTGCCGACTATGTGCTTCCAACCGACACCCTGCAGGTACGCCCAGGCGTTGCGCTCGGAGGAGTTCGACCACAGGCCGCTGACCTTGGTGTCGTTCTCCCACGTGCGGAGCGAGACGGAGTTCGCGCCATAGGGCCCGTACCAGGTCTCGATCTGGCACTCGCCGTAGGCGATGCGGAAGAAACCGCCTTCCCCCCAGTTCGCGCCCCACGAGTTCTTGCAAATCCAGCAGCCCTGCGCGTCGTTGTAACCTACGATTTCGACGCAGTGGCCGCCGACGGAGTTGCCCGTGACGTGCCGGTAGACGCCAGAACGGTAGCTGTAGAAGTCCTGGTAGACGATGAAGCAACCGGTGACCGAGCCGCGGGTCGCGATCCACTCCTTGATCGCCGCGCGTCCGTTCAGGTCGGTCTTGCCCGAGACCTTTGCCACGTTGTTCTGCCAGCCCGAGGGCACGAGGCAGGACTGTTGGTTGGCGGTATAGGGATAGACCGACTCGAGCGTGACGCCCTTGTCCTTGGCCTTGTCGAGGGCCGCGTTGGGGAACCAGCCGTTGGCGCAGGTCCGCCCATCCTCTCCGCCGTGGCAGAAGAAGAGATGCGCCTCGGAAAGGTCGAGATCGAGGTTCGGATTGTTCTGGCTGCGGCGGTGGGTCGTCTCCATCACGGCGGCGACGCCGTGCGCGACGCAGGATCCGCATCCGCCCTGGTTCTTGACGGGGGTCGTGAAGTTCTTGCCGGCGACGTCGCGGTGATCGAACGCAGCGGGCGCCGTGATCCCGCTCTCTGCGGCGATGGCCTCGGCCGTCACCGGGGTAGCGGCGGCATCGGCCGCGACCGCTTCCTCGAGGGTCTTGCTGCCCGGCGGTGGATTGAAGCCCAGTCTGCGCTTTCGCTGATCTTCGTCCAGCTGAGCGATCGACGTCTCGGCGTCCATCTCCCAAGGGGAGCCCGCTTCCCGCAGTTGCTGAGCCAGCAAAGTGAGGTTGAGTGCCTCGGACATAATCAGCCTCCTAAAGTTTCGTTTATGTTCAATTACTTGATTAGCGATCGCGCCCAGCGCAAATGGGCCGGGATCTGATCGGCTGGCGCGCCGAAATGGCGATTGACAGCAGATAATTTCTACCACAACCGGCGCGCTTGCGCAACGCGCGCTGTCGTCCTCATACGTGCAACAGGGTCGGGGTATTCAGACTTGCCAGATCAGGGGGATGGCGAGTGAGGCGGTGATTCCCAACAGGATGTTCAGCGGTATTCCCACCCGCATGAAGTCGGCGAAGCGGTAGCCGCCAGGGCCATACACCATCATGTTGGTCTGGTAGCCGATGGGCGTCGAGAACGCGGCGGAGGCCGCGAACATGACCGCCACGACCAGCGCGCGGGGGTCGACGCCGACGGCCACGCCGAGCTCGATCGCGATGGGTGTCAGGATCACGCCCACGGCATTGTTCGAGACGAGTTCCGTCAGCGTCGAGGCGAGAACGTAGACGCAGAAGATCACCGCAATCGCGGGCAGGCCCGTGAGGAACGGCTCGATCACGCCGACGATCAGCGTTACCGCGCCCGATTCCTGCAGCCCCACGCCCACCGCGAGCATCGCGAAGATCAGCGCGAGGAGCCGTCCCTCGACGAAGCTGAACGCCTCGTCGGCATCGATGCAGCGGGTCAGGAGGACGACGGCCACGGCCAGAAGGGCCAGCGCGAAAATCGGCGCCACGCCCAGCGCCGCAAGAATGACGATTCCGGCCAGCGCGCCGATCGCGATGGGCGCCCGGCCGCGCCGGTAGGCGAGCGCGGAGGGCCGTGCGACGTTGACCAGCTCCATGTCCGCCGCGAGGCGCTGGATGTCCGCCGGCGCGCCCTCGAGCAGCAGCGTGTCGCCGACCTGGACCACGACGTCCTCGAGCTGGCGGCCGAGGTTCTGGTTTCGCCGGTGGACGGCCAGCGGATAGACCCCGTAGCGGCGGCGCAGGCGCATCTGGCCGAGCGACCGGCCGATCATGCGGCAGCCCGGGGTGATCAGGACCTCGACGGTCTCGGTCGCGACCGAGCTGAGCTTGTCGACCGAGCGCAGGTCGCGGCTCTGCTGCAAGCCGAGGAGTTCGGCCATCTCGGTCCTGAGAACGATGCGGTCTCCGGCCTCGAGCAAGACGTTGGACATGTCGCGGCGGAGCGAGGCGTCGCCGCGCAGAACGTCGATGACGCGCATGCCCTCGCGCTTGAAGGCGTCCGCCTTGCGCGGATCCTGCCCGATCAGGGCGGAACCTTCCGGGATCGCGACCTCGGTGAAGTACCGCATCTTCTGACGATCATCGACCATCTGCCCGAGCGACTGCCGCACCGGAAGCAGGTGCCGTCCGACGAGCGCGAGGTATGCGCCTCCGGCCACGACCTGCAGAAGGCCGAGGGGCGCGATCTCGAAGATCGTGAACGGCTCCAGCCCCTGCGCGCGCGCGACGCCGTCGACGAGAAGGTTGGTCGAGGTCCCGAGCAGCGTGACGGTTCCCCCCAGGATCGCGGCGTAGCTGAGCGGGATGAGCAGCTTGGACGGTGCCACCCCGATGCGCTTCGAGAGCTGCACGAAGACCGGAATCATGACGACGACCACCGGTGTGTTGTTCATGAAGGCCGAACCCAGCGCGACCGCGCCCAGGCTGATGCACAGCGTCATGATCGGCCGGTTTCCGGCGTGCCGCTCGACCCAGTCCGTCAGGGCCTGCAGCGAGCCGGTCCGGACCAGCCCCCCCATGACCAGGAACATCGCCGCGATCGTCCACGGCGCCGGATTCGACAGGACCTCGAGCGCGGCGTCGTACGGCAGGATGCCCAGCACGAACATCGCGACCGCGCCGCCGATGGCGACGACTTCGGTCGGGTAGACCTCCCACACGAAGAGGGCGAACATCGCGACGATCGTCAGGATCGCTGCGAGCGCCAGGGCGTCAGGGCCGAGTATGTCTATCATGGCGTCCCGCGGATCCTCCGGCGCGCATCATCACCGGGCGCGTCGAGGGCTGCAAGCGGAGGTCGCGGCTGGACCAGCGAAAGCCCCACGAACATCAGCGCCATCGCGGCCCAGACCCAGCCCGAATAGCGCTCCCCCAGCAGCAGCATCGCCCAGAGCACGCCGAAACCGGTGACAAGGTAGGACACCTGTGCCGCAAAGACGCTGCCGGCACGGCCGACGAGCCAGACGTAGCCGGAATAGACGCCGGCATGGATCACCGCGAGCAGCATCATGGCCGTGTCCGGTGCGCCCCATGGCGGCCTCGGGTCGATGAACTGGCCGGTCGCAACCGCGAGCATCGCGGCGAATGGCATCCCGATGATCGACGCGAGGAAGAGGAGCGCGACCGGGTCGAGGCCGGCGGTCCCGAACCTGGCGACGACGTTCCCTTCGAGCGCGTAGAGGGCGGGCGCAACGAGGGCGAGGGGGATCCACGCCGCCATGCCGGGCTGCGGCAGGCCGGCGTCCGGACCCACGATGAGCAGCACGCCGGCAAGGCCCAGCGCGAGGCCCGCAAGTCGGGCCGGGCCCGGCCGGTCGATGCCCAGGCCATAGGCGATCGGCAGGGCGAAGAGCGGCACCATCGACAGCAGGATCGAGATGATTCCGGCGGGCAGGTGAACCGCGGCCTCAAAGCTGGCCGCGTTGGGAAGCAGAGTCCCCACGAAGGCGATGAGCGTCGCCATTCCCGCCTGTCGACGCCCCAGCGGCAGGCGACGGCCCCGCAAGGCGAGGACCGCGCCCAGCAGCACCGCACCGATCAGAAGCTGCCAGAAGATCAGCCCGAAATGGCGGTACCCCTCGCTGACCGCGACCTTGGCCAGCGGTTGGGTAGCGCCCCAGCCCGCCCCGAGCACGGCGAGGAGCAGGAGAAGAATCGCGAATTCCGCTCTGGATCCGGTCGGCGCGTCGGTCACTCTGCCCCCGCGACGCGGCAGGTGCGGACCCCGGCAGCCGCGTCCGCCCTCGCCGTTGCGGCGATCTCGTCGTCCTGATCCACCCCGGCCTCTTTTCCGCTGCGTCAATGCCGTCGATAGCACGTGTGCCGCGGATCGCAGACGCGGTTCAACGACCGGACGGCTCGAGCGCTCCGCCTTCGCGGAACGCAGTTGCGGTCCGCGCCCTGCCTGTTCGGTCGTCGGTTTCGACGAGCAGGCCGGAGAGCGTTGCGGGACCGGTCGCGGGCGAGAACCGGCCGCGCGGCATTCCGGTGACGAATCGGCGCATCGGCTCCTCGCGGTCCATGCCGATGATGCCGTCGTAGTCGCCGCACATGCCCGCATCGGTGACGTACGCCGTCCCGCCCGGCAGCACGCGCGCGTCGGCCGTCGGGATGTGCGTGTGGGTGCCCGCCACGATCGACGCGCGGCCGTCGCAGAACCAGCCCATCGCCGCCTTCTCGGACGTGGCCTCGCAATGCATGTCGACGAGCGAAGCCTGCACCAGACCGCCCGGCGGATGCGCCTTCAGCACCGGCTCGATGGCGGAAAACGGGTCGTCGAAGGGCTGCTTCATGAAGACCCGCCCCAGCACCTGCGCCACGAGCACCTTGCGGCCGCCCGGCGTGTCGAAGATGCGTGCGCCGACGCCCGGTGCGGCGCGGGAGTAGTTGATCGGCCGAATGATGCGCGGCTCGGACTTGATGAAGTCCAGCATGTCCTTCTGGTCGAAGGCGTGGTCGCCCAGAGTCAGGACATCGGCGCCGGCGCTCATCAATTCACCGGCATGCGCCGGGGTAAGGCCTGCACCTGACGTGGCGTTCTCGCCATTGACCACGGTGAAGTCGAGCCGCAGTTCCTGTCGCAGCGCCGGCAGGCGTTCGACGATTGCCGTCCGCCCGGAGCGGCCCACGACATCGCCGAGAAAGAGAATACGCATCGGCCGAGGCGTAGGCACGCGGCAATCGAAGCGCAAGCGCGATATCCAGCCTCGGCATGCCAGGTGACCGGCGGCGACGCCTCAGCGGAACCAGCGGACCTCGCGCTCTGTCACGACCGCATCGAGCCGCTGGTCCGTTTCATCCGCCGGCAGCCGATCCACCTCCTGCGCGGCGAAGGCAAAGCCGATCGCCGTGATCGGCCCCGCCGCGCGCAGCGCCGCGAGCGTGCGGTCGTAGAACCCGCCGCCGTAACCGAGCCGGTGCCCGGCCCCGTCGAACGCCAGCAGCGGCACAACGAGGACGTCGGGTGTGCCCTCCTCTTCCGCCTCGGTGGGGTGCTCGACGCCGAACCGGTCGCGGACCATCGCCGTCCCGGGCTGCCAATGGCGGAAGACGAGCGGCTGGCCGCGGACGGTGACCGGCAGCAGAACAGGCACGCGCAGAACCGCGCGCACCATCGCCGGGCGCGGGTCGATCTCGGTCCGCATCGGCATGTAGAAGGACATCGGTTGCCCGACGAAGACCTTGAGTTCGTCGTCAAGCCGCTCGACCGCGGGATGCTGGTCGACCGACGCATGGGCCTCCGCCCGCCGATCGGCGGCCTCTCGGCGGAGCGTCGCCTTTTCGCTCACAGCAGCACCAGGCCGGCGAGCCCGAGGAAGGCGAAGAACCCGACGACATCCGTCACCGTCGTCACGAAGGTGCCGGACGCAAGCGCCGGGTCGATGCCGGCCCGTTCCAGCACCATGGGGATGCCGATCCCGGCCAGCCCCGCGCAGACCAGGTTTATCACCATCGCGATCCCGATGACCGCCCCCAGCATGCCGGAGCCGAACCAGAACATGCCGATCACGCCGATGATGACAGCGAACATCAACCCGTTGATCAGCCCCGCCGTGATCTCGCGCCTGAGCACCCGCAGCGCGTTGGAGCCGGTGAGGTCGCGCGTCGCCAGCGCCCTGACGGCGACGGTCAGCGACTGCGTGGCGGCGTTGCCGCCCATCGAGGCGACGATCGGCATCAGGACGGCGAGCGCGACAATGGCCGCGATCGTCTCCTCGAACTGCGCGATCACGAGGGAGGCGAGGATCGCGGTGCCGAGATTCACGGCAAGCCACGGAAAGCGACGCCGCACGATTTCGAGCGTGCGGTCCTGCAGCGTCTCCTCGCCAACCCCGGCAAGCAGGCGCATGTCCTCCTCGGCCTCCTCGCTCTGCACGATCATCGCGTCGTCGATGGTGATGACGCCGGCGAGCCGGCCGCCGTCGTCGACCACCGGCGCCGAGATCAGGTGGTACTGGTTGAAGGCGTAGGCGACCTCCTCCTCCTCGTCGTCGACGCGGAAGGTGCGGAACGACGGCTCCTCGAGGTCGGACAGCCGGACATGCCGGCGCGACGACATGATCTTGCCCAGCGTCACGTACCCCACGGGCCGCATCGCGGGGTCGACGAGGACGACGTGGTAGAACTGCTCCGGCAAGTCCTGATGCGCACGCATGAAGTCGATGATCTGCCCGACCGTCCAGTGCTGCGGCGCCGCCACGACCTCGCGCTGCATCAGCCGGCCGGCGGAGTATTCCGGATAGGACAGCGCCCGCTCGATCGCGATCCGTTCGGATGGGTGCAACGCCTGGAGAATGGCGGCGTGCTGCTCCTCCTCGAGGTCTTCCAGCAGATCGACGACGTCGTCGGATTCGAGATCCCGCACCGCCTCCTGCAGGACATCGGGCTGGAGCGCCTCGATCACCTGCTCGCGCACGCCCTCGCCCAGCTCCGACAGGATCTCGCCGTCGAACTCCTTGCCGTAAAGGTGGATCAGGGACAGCCGCTCGGGGCTGTCGAGCTGCTCGAGCAGGTCGGCGATGTCGGCCGGGTGGAGCGGCTCCATCAGCTCGGTCAGCCGCGCCGCGTCCTCCTCGGCCACCGCTTCGCGGATCTGCGCGGTCTTGCGCGCGTCGAGGCGGTCGATCTCCTCGTCCTGCGTCTCTGGCTCCTTGAGGTCGGCTTCGGCCATCTTGGGTCCCCTGTCGGTTGCGGCGACCATAGGGCGGCACAGCGCTCGCGGACAGGGCCGCGCAGCGATTTACCCCGATCGGCCGGCGTCCTAGGGTCGTCGCCGGTCCGATCCGCGAGGGGCGATGGACGAGACACTTATCCTTGGGCGGGTCCTCTCCTTCACCGGCGACCCGCTGGTCGAGGGGGCGGGCGCCTCGCGCTTCGACGAGGCGATCCTGATCCGCGGCGACCACATCGCCGCGGTGGGAGGGCGCGACCTTCGCGATCGCCATCCAGCCGCCACGGTCGTCGATCACGGCGAGGCGCTGGTTTCGGCGGGGCTCGTCGACGCGCACGCGCACTACCCGCAGACGGCGATCGTCGCGTCGTGGGGAAAGCGGCTGATCGAGTGGCTGAACACCTACACCTTCCCTGAGGAGATGCGGTTCGGCGATCCGGCGTATGCCGCCGAGGTCGCGGGGCGGTACCTCGACCTCGCGCTCGCCCACGGCACCACGACGGTCTCGAGCTTCTGCACCACCCACATGGCCGGCGTCGACGCCTTCTTCGAGGCGGCGGCGACCCGCGGCATGGCCGTCGCAGCGGGCCGGACCTGCATGGACCGGAACGGGCCCGACGGACTGACCGACACGCCACAATCGGCCTACGACGAGAGCAATGCGCTTCTGCAGCACTGGCACGGCAGAGGGCGCGCAATCTATGCCGTGACGCCGCGGTTCGCACCGACCTCGACCGCGGAGCAGCTTGAGGCGCTGGGCGCGCTTTGGGCGGAGCATCGGGACTGCCCGATGCAGACCCACCTCTCCGAGCAGACCGGCGAGGTGGCGTGGGTGGCCGAGCTTTTCCCTTGGGCGCGCGACTATCTCGACGTCTACGAGACTGCGGGACTTCTCGGACCGGGCGCGATGTTTGGCCACGCGATCCACCTGACCGCGCGCGAGCGGGCGCGGTTGGCAGATAGCGGTGCGGCCGTGATCCACTGTCCGACCTCGAACACGTTCATCGGCTCCGGCCTGTTCGACATCGGCCTGCACGACGCGGGAGTGACGGTCGGGCTCGCCACCGATATCGGCGGCGGCTCCTCGTTCTCGATGCTCCGCACGATGGCCGCGGCCTACGAGATCGGGCAGCTTCGGGGCCGGCCGATCCACCCGGCCGCGCTGTGGTGGCTCGCGACGGAGGGCTCCGCGCGCGCGCTTCGCATGCACGACCGGATCGGAGCGCTTGCCCCGGGCCGAATGGCCGACATCGTGGTGTGGGACCTTGCGTCGACACCAGCCATAGCCCAGCGCGCCCTCCGCGCCGAAAGCACGTGGGAGGCGATCTTTCCGACGATCATGATGGGCGACGAGCGTGCCGTCCGCGAGGTCTGGATCGCCGGGCGCAGCGTGCACCGTTGAAGGCAGGGCCCGGCGGCGGCGGCGGCCGCGCGCCGGGCGGGGCTCGATGCCCCGCCCGGCGCGCGCCCTTCGGAACGTCGGGCCGGCGGGAACCCGTTCTCGCCGCGGCCTGTTACGCTGCCGTGCGGGTTAAAGCGCCCATCGGAACGAGTCTCTGGCCGCCGGTCACTCCAGCCGGGCGTGCTGTCTCGTGCGCATGACGGTGACATGCCGGTAAGGCGGCGCACCCGCTCGGCCTTGGCGGGCGCGCTCCTCGCGTCATTCTCCGTTGCGGGATGCTCCGGCCGGCAGTCGGTCCTCGCACCTGCAGGCGAGCCGGCAGCGTCGCTCGCCTCGCTCTTCCTGGTGATGCTCGGAGCCGCGGTCGTGTTGTGGCTTCTGGTCAATGGCGGGTTCTTCTTCGTCACCCAAATCCACCCGCGACAGATGTCGCGCCGCTTCGCCGAGACGCTCATCATCGTGGGCGGTATCGTTTTTCCAACCGTCGTCCTTGCCACTCTTCTCGGCTACGGGCTGTCGATGATGCCGGAGCAGCGCGCGCCCGGGGATGGCCTCGTCGTGCGTGTCACCGGCGAGCAATGGTGGTGGCGGGTCGAGTACTGGCCCGCGGGCGCCGAGGCGCCGATCACCTCGGCCAACGAGGTGCGCCTGCCCGCGGGACGGCGCAGCGACATCGTGCTGACCTCCGACACCGTCATCCACTCCTTCTGGGTGCCCTCGCTCGGCGGCAAGATGGACATGTTCCCGGGCCGCGAGACACGCTTGACCTTGGCCCCCGATGTGCCGGGCGTCTACCGCGGACAGTGCGCGGAGTTCTGTGGGGCGAGCCACGCGCTCATGGCCTTCGAGGCCGTAGTGATGCCGCAGCGGGAGTTCGACACCTGGCTCGCCGCCCTCGCGGAGCCCGCCCCGGCGCCGGAGGGCGACCTGGCGCGGCGCGGCGCCGGGATCTTCTCCCGCGAGGGGTGCGGCGCCTGCCACAAGGTCCGCGGCACGCCGGCGCAGGGCAATGTCGGTCCCGACCTCACCGATGTCGGCGGCCGGCACTCGCTGGGCGCCGGCATCCTCGGCACAGAGGTCGAGGACTTCGCGCACTGGATCGGCCTGACGCAAGCAATCAAGCCCAGCGTCGAGATGCCCTCCTACGACCACCTGCCGGAGGACGAGCTGACCGCCCTCGGCACTTACCTGAAGGGCCTGCGATGACCGACGCCACCGCCGGACGCGTCCGGAGCGCCGCCACCGCCGAAGACCTCGCGCCGAGCGGCCCCTATCCGCCGACGCCGGAGATGCTGGACGAGCCGGTCCCGTGCGAGCTGCAGGAGGCGCAGAAGGCGCGCCTGCGCGCCGCGTGGAAGACGCCGCAGGGCTGGCGCTACTGGTCGGCGGTGAACAACTCCGAGGTCGGGGCGTGGTATTCGCTTACCGCGTTCTTCTTCATGCTCTGCGCCGGGGTGCTCGCGCTGCTGATGCGGGTGCAGCTTGCGGTGCCGGGCAACGACTTCCTAGACGCCGACCGGTTCAACCAGTTCTTCACGATGCATGGCTCGGCGATGATGTTCCTCTTCGCGGTGCCGATGTTCGAGGCGATCTCGATCCTGATCCTGCCGGCGTTTCTCGGCGCGCGCGACATGCCGTTCCCGCGCCTTTCGGCGTATGGCTTCTGGTGCTTCGTCATCGGGGGCGTGTTCGTCCTCGGCTCGGTCCTGTTCGATGCTTCACCCAAGGCCGGCTGGTTCATGTACCCGCCGCTCGCGACCGAGGAGCTCGGCATCGGCTCGGACATCTGGCTTCTCGGTCTCAGCTTCATCGAGGTGGCGTCGATCGCCGCGGCGGTGGAGCTCATCGTCGGCACGCTGAAGTGCCGGCCGCCCGGGATGCGGGTCAACCTGATGCCGCTCTATGCCTGGTACGTACTGGTGGTCGGCGGCATGATCCTCTTCGCGTTCCCGCCGCTCATCGCGGGCGACTTCCTGTTCGAGCTCGAGCGCTCGTTCGACTGGCCGTTCTTCGACCCCGCGCGGGGCGGCGACCCGCTTCTGTGGCAGCACCTCTTCTGGATCTTCGGCCATCCGGAGGTCTACATCATCTTCCTGCCTTCGATCGCGATCGCGGCGATGGTCGTGCCGACGGTCGCGCAGCAGCCGATCGTGGGATATTCGTGGATCGTGCTTTCCGCGGTCGGCACCGGATTTCTGTCCTTCGGCCTGTGGGTCCACCACATGTTCACGACCGGCCTGCCCGCGATTTCCTTGGGGTTCTTCTCGGCCGCGTCCGAGGCCGTCGTGATCCCGACAGGCATCCAGCTCTTCGCGTTTCTAGCGACGCTCATCGTCGGCCGCGTCACTATGAGCATCCCGATGCTGTGGCTTGCGGGCGCCATCGCCATCTTCACGGCTGGCGGGCTGACCGGCGTCATGATCGCACTCGCACCATGGGACTGGCAGGTGCACGACACCTACTTCATCGTAGCGCACCTGCACTACACGCTCTTTGGCGGGATGATCTTTCCGGTGATCGCCGGGATCTACTATTTCTTCCCCTTCTTCACCAAGCGGCTGATGTCGGAGAGGCTGGGACGGATCAGCTTCTGGCTGACCTTCGTCGGCTTCCACGTGACCTTTCTGCCGATGCACCTGACGGGGCTGCGGGGCATGCCGCGACGGGTCTACACCTATCCGGACGACCTCGGCTGGAACACTCTGAACATGATCTCCACCGTCGGCGCGTTCGTCGTGGCCGCGGGCATCCTGATCTTCGCATGGGACCTGCTGAGGCCCAAGCGCAACCAGAAGAGGATCCCGCGCAACCCCTGGACGGCCGGCACGCTGGAGTGGAGCCACGACGTCCCCGAGGAGGCGTGGGGCGTCCGCTCCATCCCCCACATCACCACCCGCTATCCGCTCTGGCAACAGGAGCGCATCGTCGAGCGTATGGATGCCGGACGCTACTACCTGCCCGATGCCGAAGGCGAGCGACGGGAGACACTCGTGACCAGCGTCATCGACGCGACCCCGATTCAGATCCTGCGCGTCACCGGGCCCGCCTGGATCACCCTGTGGGCCGCGATCTTCACCGGCGGCGCCTTCATCTTCCCGACGTTTCACCTCTATCCGCCGGCCATCGTCTGCGGCATCCTCGCGGTCGCCTGCGTGATCTACTGGCTCTGGACATCGACGTCGCAGGTGCCGGAGGAGGATCTGGGCGACGCCGGTCTGGGGCTGCGACTTCCACGCTACGTCTCCGGCCCGAACGCGGTCGGCTGGTGGGGCGTCTGGATTACGATGCTGGGCGACGCCACCGCGTCGGCGAGCCTCATCTTCGGGTTCTTCTTCTACTGGACATCGAGCCCGGCCTTCCCGCCACCCGACGCCGTCCATGCGACGGGCGGGCTCGTGGCCGCGGCGACGATCTGTTTCGCGGCGTCCTGGGGCCTGACCGTGCTCGCGCGCGAGACGAACGCCCGCGGCGGCATCGCGATCGCGCGCGCCTGCCTGCTCGGCGCGCCCGCCGCCGCCGCCATTGGGATCGCGACGCTTATCCTTTCGGTGCAGCCGCTCGACCCGACAAGCCATGTCTACCCGGCGCTGATGTGGGCTCTGATGGTCTGGATCGTGGCGCATGTCGGCGGCGGGATCGTGATGCAGCTCTACTGCCTCGCGGGCAGCCTCGCCGGCCGGATGACGCCGCGCTACGACGCCGATCTGCGCAACATCACGCTCTTCTGGCACTTCGTCTGCCTGACGGCCCTTGCCGTCGGCGCGGTCATGGGCATCGCCCCGAGGATGCTCTGATGGCCAGGAGTGAGGGGCATGACCCGCGGGAGTTCTCGGAAGAGAGCGAGAGCCTGATCCGCATCACCCTGGCACCGGCGCTCTGGGCGATCCACTTCGCGCTGTCCTACGCCGCGACCGCCGTCTACTGCGCCAAGTGGAATCATGGCGGCGACGGCATGCTGGGCTTTCGAATCGGCTTCGGCGTCGCCACCGCGTGCGTCCTCGCCGCCATCGCCTGGCTCGGATGGCGGTCGATGCGCCAGTGGGACGCGGACGTCGGGCGCGGCCCACGGCAGGTGCTCGAGGATCTGGTCGAGCAGGAGGAACCCCGGCACCAGTTCCTTGGACACGCCGCACTCCTTCTGTCCATCATCTCCTTCGTCGGGGTCGTCTACAGCGCGCTTCCCGTGGCGCTGATCGGAACGTGCCGGTGAAGGCCGCCGGGCTTGCGGGCCTCGCGCTCCTGGCGGCGCTCTGGCTGCTGCCGCTCGAGGCGATGGCCGCCGACTTTCCCGCGCACATGGTGCGCCACATGGGACTTGTCGCCGTGGCCGCGCCGCTCCTGGCGATCGGCTTTCCGCGCGCTCTGGCACCGCTGGCGATATCGCCGCTGGCCGCCGCGGCCGTGGAGTTCGCCGTGGTCTGGGCATGGCACCTGCCCGCACTGCACGCCGCGGCACGCCTGACGGTGCCGGCGTTCGTGGCCGAGCAGGCGGCGTTCCTCCTCGCCGGGCTTCTCGTCTGGGTCGGGGCGTTCGGCGCGCGGCAACCGCTCGCCGGGGCGGGCGGCCTGCTGCTGACGTCGATGCACATGACGCTCCTTGGCGCGATCCTCGTCCTCGCGCCCCGCGACCTCTACGCCGACCTCTGCGGGACGGCGCCGGATCTCGGGGCCCAGCAGCTGGGCGGTATGCTCATGCTCGGCATCGGCACGCCTGTGTACCTGGCGGGCGGGCTGTGGCTGGTGCATCGGGCGCTTCTGCGGGACGCGCCGGCATGAGGACGGTTCTCAAGACGCTGGCGGTCCTGGCGCTGCTCGGCCTGCTCGGCGCGGCGGCCGTCGTCGGGCTGGGGCTCTACAACGTCTCGGCCCGGGCCGGACACTGGCCTGGCGTCTCGTGGGTGCTGCACACGACCTACCGCAACGCCGTGAAGCTCAGGGCGCCGGCCCCGTCCGAGGTGCCCGACATCTCCGACCCGGCGCTCGTCGCGCTGGGAGCGCTGCATTTCGACGCCGCGTGCCGCTTCTGCCACGCGGCCCCGGGCGAAGTCCGGACACAGACGGCGCGGTCCATGACGCCCGAACCGCCGCACATCGAGGACGCCGTCGAGCACTGGGAGCCGCGGCACCTGCAGTGGATCGTCTACGAGGGCGTGAAGATGAGCGGCATGCCGGGCTGGCCCGCACACCGGCCGGACGAGGTGTGGGCGGTCGTGGCATTCCTCTCGGACGTCGAGGCGATGAGCGA
Source organism: uncultured Alphaproteobacteria bacterium (assembly GCA_963749675.1). Lineage (GTDB taxonomy): Bacteria > Pseudomonadota > Alphaproteobacteria > Rhodobacterales > Rhodobacteraceae > Roseitranquillus. Next base: position 539,056 of record CAVVNT010000010.1, on the reverse strand, counting down.
TCGGGAATACGCCGCGCTGACGGCCGCGCTGCCGATCGAGGACCGCGCCGTCGCCTATTGCGCCGGATGCCACGGCGCGGACGGCGTCGGCGAACTCGGCCCCTTCGTGCCCCGGCTGGACATACTCGATCGACCCTACCTGGCGGCCAGCCTCGAGGCCTATCGCGAAGGCGTGCGCCAGAGCGGGATCATGCAGCACGCGGCGTCCCGCCTCTCGCCCGCCGCGCTGGCGCGCGCCGCGGAGCACTACGCCGTGCAGCGCGCCGGCGCGGCGGGCATCGCCGCCCGCTCGCCGGACCCCGACCTCATCGCGACGGGCGCCGCTCTGGCGGCGGCGACCAGTGGCGACGACGACGTGCCCGCCTGCCGCGCCTGCCATGGCCCGGAGCCGACCCGCGCCGCCGAGGCGACGCCGTCTCTGTCCGGCCAGCACCGGGCCTATCTGGAGCGGCAGTTGCGACTGTGGCGAGACGGCCGACGCGGCGGCGGCAAGCGGGCGAACCTGATGCACGTCGTCGCGCGGGATCTCACAGATGCCGACGTCTTCGCGCTCGCGGCCTATTACGCCTCGCTGACCCCGTCGAAATAGCGGCCGTCCGGCCATTGCAGGGCTCGAGCCCTGGCTTCAGGGTCGGAAAGTCTGGAGAGGGAACGCGTTGATGAGGCAAGGCCATTGGGGACACCGCTTTCTCGTGTGGCCGCTGTGACCGACGCGATCCTCGTCATCAATGCAGGGTCATCGAGCCTCAAGTTCCAGCTTTTCGGCATCGAGGGAGGTGCGCTCCTCCGCAGGCTCAAGGGCCAGATGTCGGGGATCGGGGTCGCGCCCCGCCTCGAGGCCGCCGACGGCAGCGGCGCCCGGCTTCTCGATCGCACCTATGCGGCGAGTGACGTGCCTGACCTGCCGACTGCGATCGGAGCGTGCGAGGACTGGCTGCTCGGCCTCGAAGGGTTTCGCGTGCGCGCGGTCGGCCACCGGGTCGTCCACGGCGGGCCGGACTACGCCCGCCCCGTGCGCATCGACGAGGAGGTCCTGGAGCGCCTCGCGACTTTCCAGGACCTCGCGCCCCTGCACCAACCCAACAACCTCGCGCCGATCCGCCGTGCGATGCAGATCAGCCCCGAGGTGCCGCAGGTGGCGTGCTTCGACACCGCGTTTCATGCGGGCCACCCCGAGGCGCAGGCCTGCTACGCGCTGCCGCGGCGCTTCTTCGACGTGGGCGTGCGGCGCTACGGTTTTCATGGGCTGTCCTACGAGTTCATCGCCGAACGGATGCGGACCGTCGCCCCGAACCACGCAGCGGCGCGGGTAATCGTGGCCCACCTTGGCAGCGGTGCCTCGATGTGCGCGCTCAAGGAGAGCCGCAGCATCGAGACGACGATGGGGTTCACCGCCCTCGACGGGATCCCGATGGGGACGCGACCGGGCCAGCTCGACCCCGGCGTCGTGCTGCACCTGATCGAGGAGATGGGCATGAGCCCGGCTGACGTCTCCGACCTTCTCTACCACGATGCCGGGCTCAAGGGGCTTTCCGGGGTCTCCAGCGACATGCGGGACCTGCTCGCGAGCGACCGGCCCGAAGCCGCCCTCGCGATCAGGCATTTCGTCCATCGCTGCGGTCTGCACGCAGGTCTTCTCGCAGCGGCCGCAGGCGGGCTTGACGCCTTCGTCTTCACCGCCGGCATCGGCGAGAACGCCGCCGTGATTCGCGCTCGCATCGCGGAACGGATGGGTTGGCTCGGTGCCGAACTGGACGAGGCCGCGAACGAGGCCGGCACGATGCGCATCTCGACCGACGCAAGCCGGGTCGCGCTCTACATGATCCCAACCGACGAGGAGCTGATGATCGCGCGCCACACCATGGCGCTTCTGGACGGAACCTGACCCTTATCGCAATCGCCGTGACGACGGTGCCGGGCCATCCTTTCGCCAGAGAACCGCCACACCGCCCCGCGGGCGGTCTCTCACACTGGTGACCGCGCGCAAGTCCAGGCCCGGCAGCTGCGAGAACGCATCGAACAACGCCTCGGCCCCTTCGGCATCGACGGGTATGGCGAGCGTCGTCTCCGGAGACCTCAGCACCCAGTGCGGCGGGCGACCCTGCGGATCGTGTGCCACTTCGGTGATGTCGCGCAGGTCGAGCGACCCTCCGGTAAGCGGGCCGAAATACGTCAGCCGGCCCTCGTCGAGCTGGACGACGCCAACGCCGCCCCCGTGGGAGCGGAACCGGGTGCGCTGGAACGACGCTCCCGCGACCGCAACACCGCCAAGCGCGAGTGCGCCGCCGATCCATGCAAGCAGACCGGCCGAAGCGAAGGCCCACCATGCGCCGAGCGAAGCGACCGCGATGGCCGCGAGCGTCTCGCGCCAGCGTCGAAACCACGCCTGCACTTGTGGCCTGATGAAGGTGCCCGTCATTCCGTGCGGCCGGCGGTCCGCCATTCGCGCGGATCGGCAGGCGCGAATGGCGCGGGGCTCATGCCGAGCGGTACCCTTCGAGGACGTTGACGACGTTCACGCCGACCGCCTCGACCGCATAGCCGCCTTCCAGGCAGAAGACGGTTGGCATTCCGGCCCCGGCAATGCGTCGGCCCGCGCGGAGGAAGTCCTCGGAGGTCAGCTTGAAGAAGCTGATCGGATCGTTTTCGTACGCATCGACGCCGAGCGACACGACCAGCGCTTCGGCTCCGAACGACTGGATGCGGCGAAGCGCGCTGTCCAGCGCATCGGACCACGGCCCCCATGGCGTGCCCGGCGGCAGGGGGAAGTTCGCGGTCGTCCCCTCGCCCGCGCCCGCGCCTGTCTCGTCGGCGTAGCCGAGGAAATAGGGGAATGCATCCTCCGGCGTGCCGTGAAGGGAGGCGAAGAAGACGTCGTCTCGCTCGTAGAAGATGTCCTGCGTGCCGTTACCGTGGTGGAAGTCGATGTCGAGGATTGCGACGCGCCCGGCGCCCCGGTTGCGCAGCACTTCGGCGGCGACCCCGGCGTTGTTGATGAAGCAGTATCCGCCGAACTGGTCGTGCGACGAATGGTGGCCCGGCGGCCGGCAGAGGGCGAAGGACCCGGGCGCGCCATCAGCAACGTCGCGCGCCGCCGCCTGGGCGCTCGCCGCCGAGGACAGAGCGGCGCGCCAGGTGCCGGCCGTGATCGCGGTCTCGGAAGCGAGGGCGTAATACCCCACCTTGCCATCGATGTGGTGAGGCGGGCGGGTCGTCTGCATCCGTCGCGCCGGATAGTTGCAGGCGATGGCTTCGCCGGTGAAGCCTTCGGCGACCCATTCGGCCCATGCGGCTTCTAGAAACGCCAGATAATCCTCCGCGTGGACGGCGCGGATGGACGCCATCTCGGCCTCTCCCGGCGCCTTCGGTGCCTCGAAGCCCCGGTCGCCGAGGCGACGAAGCACGTATTCCACGCGGCTCGGCCGCTCGTAGGGCGTGACGAGCTCGCCTCCTGACAGCTCGCCTTGCGGGAAGTGCAGGCGGTGCTCTTCGCTGAACCACGTTCTCATCGCGCGCTCCGGATTAAGTCGCGCGAGATCAGCCGATGGCAGGCGGGGGGTCAAGGCGGGCTGCCTGCAGAAGACGCACATTCGTGCCGCGGACGGCCGGGCACGCGCTCCGCGCGATCCTCCGCGCCGGCCCGCACTCGGCGTCGCTCTCTCGGCGCGACGCGGCCTGTCGTGATGGCCATCTGCCAATCCTCGAACCCGGCGAAGGGAGCGATCAGCTTCCCGCGAGGTGACTGGACCTGCCGCAAAAGCGCGGTAGTTCGGCCCGAACGCAACGATGCCAGCCGAGGTGCCATGGACCAGACGGAATACCGGCCGATACGAGACTACGCGCTGATCGGCGACTGCCACGGCGCCGCGCTCGTCTCGGCCGAGGGCAGCATCGATTGGACCTGCCTTGGACGGTTCGACGCAGACCCGACGTTCCTGTCGATCCTCGATGCGCGCAAGGGCGGTTCGTTCTCGATCGCGCCCGACGGCGAATACCGGGCAGAGCGCGCGTATCTCGACGACACCGCGATCCTCTCGACAGCGTTCTCCACCCGGGACGGCAACGTCACCCTGCAGGACGCGATGCCGGTCGGGCGCTGCCCGGACAACGGCATCTTCGACTACGTCACCTTGCGCGCACCGCACTGGATCGTGCGCCGCCTTGAATGCTCGTCGGGAACCGTGCGCATGCGGTTGCGCTTTCGGCCGTCGGTTGACTGGGCTCGGCAGCCAGAGACGCTCAGTCGGCGCGACGGTTGCGTCGTGGCGGGTTCAGGCGTCGTGCTGCATCACGCGCTGACGGACATCGACATCGACCGAGACACGGCCGAGGCGACCTTCGACATCGCCGCGGGCGAGCGGCTCGTCTTTGTTCTGGCGCCCGAACCTTTCGACGGCGATCCGCTCGCCCGCGCCGAGGCGATGCTCGACGTGACGCGGGCCTTCTGGGAGGAGTGGACCGAGTTCTGCCGCTACGACGGCCCGCATCGGGACATGGTCCGACGCTCCGCGATCACCTTGAAACTGCTGACCTACGCACCGTCGGGCGCTCTCGTGGCGGCGCCGACCTCGTCGTTGCCGGAACAGATCGGCGGCAACCGGAACTGGGACTATCGCTTCTGCTGGCTCCGCGATTCTGTGCTTGCGCTCTACGCCCTTGCGGTGGCGGGCTACGGCGGAGAAGCGCGGCGCTTCAGCGACTTCCTCGTGACCGCCGGGAGCGGCGAAAAGGGGGTGCCGCAGATCATGTACGGGATCGAGGCCGACGGCGATTTGGCGGAGCGGGAGTTTCCGCATCTGGACGGTCACCTCGGCAGCGCTCCGGTTCGCGCGGGCAACGGCGCGCACGGGCAGCGGCAGATGGACGTCTTCGGCGAGCTTCTGGACTGGGCGGAGATCTTCAGCGCCATCGGCGGCCGGATCGATGGCGACGCAACGGCCATGCTGACCAACGTCGCGGACTACGTGGCCGCGAACTGGCGGGACCCCGATCAGGGCCTGTGGGAGATCCGGGGCGCGCCGCGCCATCACGTCCACAGCAAGGTGATGAGTTGGGTGACGCTTGATCGCGCGATCCGACTGCTGGGTAGCAATGAAAACTGGGTCGAGGCGCGCGATGCGGTGGCGAACGAAATTGCCGAGAAGGGCTTCGGTCCCGACGGACACATGCTGCAGGCCTTCGGTCACGACGGCGTCGACGCCGCCGCGCTGCTGGCGCCGATGATGGGCTTTCCGATGTCCGACGAAGCGCTGAACGCGACGATCTCCACCATCGAGCGGGACCTGCGGGAGGGAGACTTCGTGCGTCGCTACCAGACCGAAGACGGGCTGGCGGGCGACGAGGGGGCGTTCCTGATCTGCTCGTTCTGGCTGGTCGACGCGATGCTGATGGCCGGGCGGCGGACCGAGGCGGCCGAACTGTTCGACCGTCTCGTCAAGCGCGCGAACGACGTCGGACTCTTCGCCGAAGAGATCGATCCGGCGGAGGGGCGCTTCCTCGGCAATTTTCCGCAGGCCTTCACGCACCTCGCGCTGATCGCTTCGGCGGGGCATCTGCAACTCTGCCACGAAGAGGGTTGTCACGCCATGCAGGGCACCTACGCCGACCGTGCGAAGCGCCGCGTCGGCGCGACGCTCGGCTGGCGGGGAATCGTGTCGGCCGTTGCGAAGACGAAGAGGATCGGAAGGATCACGGCCTCTCACGCCTCGGTCATGCACGAAAGTTCCTGACCGCTTCTCAATCCTCGCCGGCGTGAATGGCCTTGAAGGTGATCGTCGTCAGTGAGCGTACGATGCCGGGGATATCGAGCAATCCCTCGTTGAGATAGACCCCGATATCCGCGTCGTCGGGAATGTAGATCTTGGCAAGCAGATCGAAGTCGCCGCTCGTGGAGTAGAGTTCCGAGGCGATCTCTCGCAATGCGACCTCCTGCGCAACCTGATAGGTCTTGCCGGGCTCACATCTGATCTGGACGAAGACGCATCTCATGCTCGCAGCCCCTCTGCCTCCGCCTGCCTAGCGCGACATCGCGCCTGACGGAAGCGTCCAGTTGAGGAGTGTCTTGCAGTTGATGGGCCCTTAGGTCCGGCGAGGGAGTCGCTGCGTTACCGCCGTGGTAATCTTGGCGAAACAGGATTCATGGACCCGGTACCGCCGTGAGCTTTGCGTGCGGCCGGCTCCCGGCTGTGAGGCCGGGGCGGGCGGAGGAGCGGATCGAGGTTGGGGAACCTTGCTCCTCCGCCCGCGCGTAAGGTCAGGCCGTTTCGCCAGACCTCCGAAGCTGCTTCTGTAGGCTCATACCGCCGAACATCGACATGCCTCCGAGCATCAGCCAGATGCCGGCCGGAAGCGGAACCGGCGCCGGCGCCGGCGAAGGTGCGTCCGAAGGCTCGACCAGGACGATGTTGTTCAATGACTCCGGATCCTGCACGGCGGGCATGGCGTTGCCGGGCGCCGAGAGTTGCCACGCCACATCACTGCCGTGCGTGAAATAGACGCCGACATTGAGGGAGCCCCGGAAGTCGTCGCCGAGCAAGATCTCCACCGTCTGGCTGGGGGTCCATCGGCCAAGCTGAAAACTTCCTGCGTTCTCGCCGTCCCAAGCATGCCTGAAAGGATCTGCGCTCCAGAAGACCACGCCACCACCCGAATACCGGTCGGACGTGCGCGCGTAGTCCGGAATCGTGAAGACGAAGCTCAACACCTGCGCGCCCTGCGCCAGCGACGTGAAGGCTATGAACTCGTGCGAGTTCTGTCTCTCCGCCGTGCCGATGACGGTATCGTATCCGAATCCGATTTGGGTCGGGCTCTTCCAGTGGCGGCTGAATTGGGCGTCATCCTCCGAGATCACGGATGCCGATGCCGGCATCACCGCGAGCATGAGGGAGATGAGGGCGGAAGACGCGACCGCCAAACGGTTGAACATTGCGGGCTCCGTAGAGATTGGCACGCTCGGTATGCGCGCGCAGCCTTAAGAAGCGATTAAGGTTGAGTATTCGCTGAGAAGGTTTCCATGGCCCCGCATCGACGCCGTGAAGCTGCCGGTGCAGAAGGCCCGGCGATTCTGGGAGGTGCAGAATGAGCGACGAGTTCCGAAACCGTGTCGGCGCGATCTGCCGCGCGCTACCCGGCGCGGAAGTGTCAGACCCCTGGGGCGGCGGCCACGATGCGTGGAAGGTCGGCGGCAAGATGTTTGCCTGTATCGGCGCGGTGACGCCCGGCGTCTCGGTCAAGTGTCCGGACCTGGATACGGCCGGCATGCTCATCGACGCAGGCATCGCGACGCGCGCGCGTTACTTCCACCGGTCCTGGGTTCTCCTGCCGGAAGGCACTGCCGAAGACGAACTGGAGCATCGCCTGAAGGTGGCGTACGGACTAGTCCGATCCAAGCTGACGAAGAAGGTTCAAGCGGTGTTGCGGGCGTCGGAGGGACACTGAAGCTCGACCGCGGGACTTTCTGCCCCGACGTTATTCTTGCGGTAAGCCCAAGCTGACAAGTTGCGGCCCGCACGGCGGCGATGCCCTCGCCGCGCCGAGCGGAGCCTGAATAACGTGCTGGACTGGATACGACAGCGTCGCGGTAGGACGCGGATCATCGCGACGGTGCTGGCTATCATCCTTGCCTTCTCGACGGCCGCTGCCGACGTGCGGCCCTCCCCTCTCGACTATCATGCGACTGTCGTCAACGGAGCGCTGACCGGCTCGAGCTTCATGATCGACGAAGGCATCGTCGTCACGAACGCGCATGTTCTCAACGGGCGACGCCGCGGCGCCACGGTAAAGCTAGTCGTTCCGGGTGCGAGGGGGCGGCGCGCCAATGCCGTCGTCATCGCGGTGAGTCATCGCATGGACCTCGCCCTTCTGCGGGTGAGCGACGATTTCCTGCCGGTGGCGCCCGCGGGCGCCGCGCGGGACGGACTTGGCGGCGCGCTGGTGGCAGCAGGCATCGTGCCTCGGGCGACGGGTGCGGGCAGACGCATGACTGTCGCTGGCCGGGTTTCCTCAGGCAAGCGCACCGTGGCGCCGTTCGGCCCGGGCGTCATCGCGCGGATGCCGGGTATCCGGCGCGGCTTCTCCGGCGGCCCGGTCTTCGATGCCGACGGCCGGCTCTTCGGCATGGTGGCAGCGCTCAGACCGGGCCCGGGCTCCGAGATCGGCAACGACGCCTTCATCCTGACCGCCGACGAGATACGCGCCGAAGCCCGTCGCCTGCTGCGGAGCCTCTAGCCCGCCGATCCTTTGCCATGCGCGATCGGTTGCGCCCGCCGCGCAGCTGCGTGCATGATCCGGCGGCAATGCAAGTGACGGCATCCTTTCCAGACCTCGACGGCGCCTCCGTCTTCATCTCGGGCGGGGGCTCCGGCATCGGTGCCGCGTTGACGGAGGGGTTCTTGCGGCAGGGTGCCCGTGTCGCTTTCGTCCAGAGGTCGGACGCTTCCGACTTCGTGGCAGCGATGGCGGAAACGACGGGGACCATGCCGCTCTTCATCCCGTGCGACGTGACGGACATCCCCGCGCTCAAGCAGGCGGTCGCGCAGGCGGCAGAGGCGCACGGCCCGATCACCCGGCTGATCAACAACGCCGCGAACGACCAACGACACGAGACGCTCGCGGTCGACGAAGCGTTCTGGGACTGGTCGCTGGCCGTGAACCTGAAGCACTATTTCTTCGCCGCGCAGGCCGTCATTTCCGGCATGAAGGCCGCCGGCGGCGGAGCGATCGTAAACCTGTCGTCGATCAGCTACATGATGGGCATGGCAGGGCTCCCCGCCTACACGACCGCGAACTCGGGCATCAACGGCCTGACGCGGTCCCTCGCGCGCGAGTTCGGGCGCGACCGGGTACGCGTGAACGCGCTTGCCCCCGGCCTTATCCTGACGGAACGGCAGGAAAGGCTCTGGATCACAGAGGAGGGACTCGCCGCGCATCTCGAGCGCCAGTGCCTGCCGGATGTCCTGAGGGCCGAAGACGTGGTCGCGCCGTGCCTTTTTCTCGCCTCTGAGGCAAGTCGCGCCGTGACCGGACAGGCGCTCGTCGTCGACGGCGGCGTGGCCACGACCGGATGAGCGGGGCGTCAGGCGTGGCGGTCGCCTCATCCCACGGGTTCGCCCGGCGCAAGACGGCAAGAACGGCGGAACCGACAGACGGATGAGCACCATCTACGACACGACGCCCTGTGAGCTCGGGGAGGGGCCACTCTGGCACCCCGGCCGCGGCCAGCTCTTCTGGTTCGACATCATCGACGGGCGTCTGCTCTCGCGCGAGGGCGGCAGGCTGCGCCAATGGCGCTTCGACGAGCACGTCTCCGCCGCCGGCTGGATCTCCGAGACGGCGCTGCTCGTCGCGTCCGAGACGCGCCTGCTGGTCCTGGAGCTCGAGACCGACCGGCGCGAGGATGTCGTCCCGCTCGAAGCGGACGATCGCCGCACGCGGTCGAACGACGGGCGCGCCGATCCGTGGGGCGGGTTCTGGATCGGCACGATGGGCAAGGGAGCCGAGCCCGGGCTTGGCTCGATCTACAGGTTCTACCGCGGCGAGGTGCGACTGCTCTTCCATCCGATCACGATACCGAACTCGATCTGCTTCACGCCGGATCGGTCGGCTGCGTATTTCGCCGACACCCCTACCGCGGTAATCCGGCGCGTCGCGCTTGACACGGATGGCTGGCCCCAGGAAGCGCCGGAGGACTGGCTCGATCTCGTCGGTCAGGGAATGCCGGACGGCTCGGTAACGGATGTCGAAGGAAATGTCTGGAACGCCCAGTGGGGCGGGGGCCGCGTCGCCTGCTACGCCCCGGATGGCCGCTTTCTCCGGGCGGTGGCGTTCGGCGCGGCGAACACGACCTGTCCGGCGTTCGGCGGACCGGACATGACGACGCTCTTCTGCACGTCAGCGCGTCAGGGCCGGTCGGCGGAAGAGATCGGCCCGGAGGACGGCGTGACGTTCGCCGCCGAAGACGCCGGGCGCGGCATCGCCGAGGCAAGGGTTCTTCTCTAGCGCAGCCGGTGAAACCGGAATGCCTCGCATGCGGCCGCGTCTGAACGAAGACGTCTTGAGAACATTTAAGGAACATGTACGCTCGACCCATGGGATCCGCCGTTGCTCCTCATCTTCTGACACGCCGCCGCCATGCCGAGCCAAGCGATGACGTCCGGTTTCTGGGCGGCCTCGGGCTCGCCCGTGGCCGGGTCCATGAACTCTGCGGTCCGGCCCGCCGGACTCTTGCCCTGCTCGTCGCCGGCGGGTGCGAGGGCGAAGTCCTCTGGATCGCCCCCGCGTGGGAGTCGGACAGGCTCCACGGCGACGGTGCGGCGGCACTGGTCGAGCCGGCGCGGCTGATCTTCGTCACCCCGCGGCGCGCGGAGGATCTGCTCTGGTGCGCGGAGGAGACGTTGCGCTCGTGCGCCGTGCCGCTGATGGTCGTCGACCTGCCGGCCGCCCCAGCCCTGACACCGATCCGGCGCCTGCACCTCGCCGCCGAGGCCGGGGCGGCCGACCGGACGCCGCCGCTGGGCCTTGTCCTGACGCCGGAAGGGGCCGCGCCCGGCGTGGAAAGCCGGTGGAGCTTCTCCCAAATCCGGGAGGGCTGGCGGCTTCAACGGCAGAGAGCGCGGACCGCTCCACCGCATGCATGGTGCGTCTCCGACTCCGACATGCAGCTCAATCCGACAGCCTGAAGCCCGGAATTTCCAACATTCGGAAGAGCCCATGTTAACCCACCCACAAGATTTGCGGGTCTCGTCGCCCACCTCGAACAAGGCGGCCTTGTGCCCTCGCCGGCACAAGGCGCTAACTCGAATACAGAAATAGTGCGCCGCCCCTCTTGTCAGAGCCACCCTCAGCCGCCATGCGCATGCTGCAAGGCAGCAATTCCCCTGCGCTCATTGTGCATCCGCAGAAAACCCCCATCCTTGTTGGCGTAAACGAGGCCATGAGCAGGAGACGAAACATGGCGACCATCGAAACCAATGCCCGCCCCACCGCGCCCTTAGGCGCCTGGTTCCAGGGGCTCCGCCGCAACGCGGCTGCCGACATCCGGCGCCGCCGGATCTACAACCAGACGCACGCGCAGCTTTCGGCGCTCACCGACCGGGAGCTGGCAGATATCGGCATCTCGCGGATCCAGATCGCGGACGTCGCGCGCGACGCCGCCTGCCGCTAGGCGCCTACCGCAGCTCCCGACGTCTGGAAACGGTCGGGGCGGCCGAGACCCGCCGCCCCGACCAGACCAAACCCGATACGCAGCTCTGCCGACGTGCCGCCCGCGCCCCGCTCGCTCCACCACCTTGCCGCCGCCGCGCAAACGGCGCAGGTGTTCGCAAAGAGCCAGAGCGACAGGACCCCAGCACATGAGCGACGTTTCGGACATCCTCGCCCACGTCGACGAGACCATGGGTCAGCGGCTCGCGCGCCTCAGCGACCTGATCCGCATTCCCTCCATCTCCACCGACCCGAACCGAGCAGATGACGTCAGACGCGCGGCGCAGTGGCTGGCCGACGACCTGGATTCCTTCGGTGCGGCCGCGTCGCTGCGCGAGACCGACGGGCACCCGATGGTCGTCGCCAATGCCGGCGAGGGAGCCGGCCCGCGGCTGCTGTTCTACGGCCACTACGATGTGCAGCCCGCCGACCCGCTGGAGCTTTGGGAGAGCGATCCGTTCGAGCCTCGCGTCGTCCCTCAGGACGATGGCGAGACCTGGATCGTCGGCCGCGGCGCCTCGGACGACAAGGGCCAGCTCATGACGTTCGTCGAGGCCGCGCGCGCATGGACCGCGGTGCGCGGCCCGCTGCCCTGCCCCGTCACGTTCCTGTTCGAGGGCGAGGAGGAGTCCGGCTCGCGCTCTCTGCCGGGCTTCCTCGAGAAGACGGCGGAGGAACTCGCCAGCGACGTCGTGCTGGTCTGCGACACCGACATGTGGGACCGAGAGACGCCTTGCGTCACGACGATGCTGCGCGGTCTCTGCGGGCAGGAGATGACGATCACCGCCGCCTCGCGCGATCTCCATTCCGGCATCTACGGCGATGCGGCCCGGAACGCGCTGCAGGTCATGGCCTTGGTGCTGGCCTCCCTCCGCCGGGCCGATGGCGGCGTGGCGATCGAAGGCTTCTACGACGGCGTCTCGAACCTGCCGACGGAGGTGCTGTCGCAATGGGACCGGCTGCCGTTCGACGAAGCCAAGTTCCTCGGCGATGTCGGGCTGACGCAACCCGCAGGCGAGGCCGGTCGCCGGGTTCTGGAGCAGATCTGGGCGCGACCGACCTGCGAGATCAATGGCATGTGGGGCGGCTACACCGACCCCGGCTTCAAGACGGTGATCCCGGCGGAGGCGCACGCGAAGGTCTCGTTCCGCCTCGTCGCCGGTCAGGACCCTCATGTGGTCCGCGACGCCTTTCAGGCGCATGTGCGCGAGCAGCTGCCGGCTGATTGCAGCGTGACCTTCAGCGACCATGGCATGTCGCCCGCGACCGTGATGCCGATGTCGGGCCCGCACATCGAGGCGACGCTCCGCGCGCTGTCGGAGGAATGGCAGACGGAGGCCGCGATCGCCGGCACGGGCGGGTCGATCCCGATCGTCGGCGAGCTCCAGCGCCGTCTCAAGGCGCAGTGCCTGCTCGTCGGATTTGGCCGCTTCGACAATCGCATCCACTCGCCGAACGAGAAGTACGACCTGTCGTCCTACCGCAAGGGCATCCGATCCTGGGTCCGGATTCTCGACGCGCTGTCGCGCGCCGAAGCGACTGCCTGAGCCGACAAGGGAGCGTCACCTGACGCCGCTTGCCAGGCGCCGCGCCGGTCATGGAACGTCAGTTGATCGATTCCCAGCGGGTCTGGATCGCGGATGCGGCATCCTCGGCGCTGGCGCCGGTCGTGTAATCGACCATGCCGCTCCAGAACGCATCGGTTCCGATCTCGCCTGGCATGAGGTCCGACCCGTCGAAGCGGAAGGTGGTGGCGTTCGTCAGGATCTCGCCCTGAGCGCGCCCGACATCGTTCGCGTAGGCTTCCGGATTCGCCTTCAGATGCGCCGTCAGGAACTGGCCCTGCGCGGTCCCCATCTCGTGCGCGAACGGGGTCTTCAGGAATTCGATGAAGCCGTGCGCAACCGGCGTGTCGTTGGTGATCGCGACCAGGCCGCCGGAGCCGAGGATCGGCTTGCCCGAGATCCTTGCCCTCGTAGGCGGGGAAGTAGAAGAAGTCCGCATCCTCTCCGACGACGACATCGGCGGGAAAGAAGTTCGGAATGAACGAGGCCTGCTTGTGCATGTAGCACTCGGGCGGAAACGAGAAGAGCCCGGCGGGACTGTCGCGGAAGTCGGTCGTGGCGACATTGCCGGCGCCTCCGGCGACGTAGTCGTCGTTCTTCGCGAAATAGCCATACTCCTCGATCGCGGCGACGACGCGGGGATCGTCGAACGGGATCTCGTTGCTGACCCACTGGTCGTAGACCTCGGGCGGCTGGGTGCGCAGCATCATGTCCTCGACCCAGTCGGTCGCGGGCCAGCCGGTCGCCGCCCCGGCGCCGAGGCCGATGCACCACGGCGTCCCGCCGTCCTCGACGATCTGATCGGTGAGCGCCTTGAGTTCCTCCATCGTCTCGGGGATTTCGTAGCCCGCCTCGTCGAAGGCCTCGGGCGAGTACCACACGAGCGACTTGACGTCCGTGCCGAAGAACGTGCCGTAGATATGCTCCTCGCCGTCCGGCCCCTCGAATGTCGCAAGATCGGCCCAGGATGAACCGGCCGCGAAATTCTCCTCGAAGTACTGCCGCTGCTCCTCGCCGAGCGCGACGAGGTCGCCCTGTGCGGGCAAGGTCGCTGGCGAGGCCCGGGCTGGGGAAACATCGCGATGTCGGGCGGCGAGCCGGCCTCGAGCGAGATGACGATGTCCTGCTCGAAGCTGTCGGAGCCCGAGTAGAGTACGTCGGCGCCGGTCGCCTCGGCGAAATAGGCGAAGATGTTGTCGAGCTTGATCTTGTCGTCGCCAGTCGACGCGCCGGTGATCTGCAGCGTCTGGCCGGAATAGTCGTGCTCGGCCGCGAACTCCTCGTAGCTGTCCCACGAGTACGGCCCCTCTCCGATCGGGCTGAAGAGGTCCTGCGCGACAGCGACGGATGCCGTCGCACCGGTGATGAGAAGGACCAGGGTCGTGACGTCGGCGCACACCGGATGCGAGTACCGCATGGAATGCAGTTCCTCCTTTGCAATCGCGCTTGAGCGCGCATTGGCGTTTCGCGAGAGTAGGCCTGCTCGTCTCTGCGCGAGTCAACGATGCGCAGGAACATGGAAGGGTAGCATGGCGCAGGAGTCCGAGTGGTGGCGCGGGTCGGTCATCTACCAGATCTATCCGCGGTCGTTTCAGGACGATGACGGCGACGGCATGGGCGACTTGCGCGGCATCACGCGGCGCCTCGGACATGTCGCCGATCTCGGCGTCGACGCGATCTGGCTCTCGCCGATCTTCACCTCGCCGATGGCCGACATGGGCTACGACATCTCCGACTACCGCGACATCGACCCGACCTTCGGCACCCTGGCCGACTTCGACGCGCTGGTGGAGGAGGCGCACCGGCTTGGGCTGAAGGTCATCATCGACCAGGTTCTGTCGCATTCGTCGAACCGCCACCCGTTCTTTCTTGAAAGCCGGGAGTCTCGCGACCGGGCCCAAGGCGAACTGGTACGTCTGGGCGGATCCCAAGCCGGACGGGATGCCGCCGAACAACTGGCAGTCGATCTTCGGCGGACCGGCCTGGGAGTGGGAGACGCGGCGGCGGCAGTACTACTTCCACAACTTCCTGAAAGAGCAGCCGGACTTCAACTTCCACAATCCCGAGGTGCAGGAGTGGGCGCTTGACACGCTCCGCTTCTGGCTCGAACGCGGGGTCGACGGCTTCCGCCTCGACGCCGTCAACCACTACGTCCACGACGTGCAGTTCCGCGACAATCCCGTCGACCACCGCGAGAAGTCAGGGCCCGACTACAAGACCTACGAGATGCAGTACCCCCTCTATTCCAAGAACCAGCCCGAGAACGTGGCGTTCGTGGAGCGGATGCGCGAGGCGCTCGACGAATACGAGGAGCGCTGCTCCATCGGCGAGATCGGGGAGTCGCATCACCAGGTCGAGCGATTGGTCGAGTACACGATCGGCCGACGCCTGCACATGGCGTACAACACCGCGCTGATGGGGACGAAGTTCTCTCCCGCCTTCATCCGCCGACAGTTCGAGGATGTGTTCACCAAGAGCTTCACCGGATGGCCCTGCTGGGCTTTTTCGAACCACGACGTCCCGCGCCATGTAACGCGGTGGGCGGCGCACGGCGGCCGACGAGGATAGTTTCGCGAAACTCTGCTGCGCGCTGCTGCTGTCGCTGCAGGGCTCCGCCTGTCTCTATCAGGGCGAGGAGCTGGGGCTGCCGCAGGCGGCGCTCGAATACGACGAGCTCGTCGACCCGGAGGGACTGACCTTCTGGCCGAACAACAAGGGCCGCGACGGCTGCCGCACCCCGATGGTATGGGAGGCCGGCGCGCCGGACGCGGGCTTTTCGACGGCCGATCATACCTGGCTGCCGATTCGGGAGGCGCACGCCCGGCGCGCCGTCGATACCCAAGCGGGAGAGGATACCGTGCTCGGCTTCTACCGCCGCATGATCTCCACTCGGCGGTCGCTGCCGGAGCTTCGCACCGGCCGGACGCGATTCTTCGACCTGCCGCATCCCACGCTCGCGTTCCTGCGTGGAGAGACGGCGTTCTGCGTCTTCAATCTGTCGCCCGAGCGCGTCGAGTTGCGCCTGACGGGCGAGGTCGCGGATCGCATCGCCGAAGCCGCCGACCACTCCGACGGCCGACTGTCGCTGGGCCCGAACGGCTTTCTGATCGGCGCGGCGTCGCCTCGCGTCGAGGTCGGGGCGCCCTAGGCGCGCCCGTCAGTCGGGATCGGACGGCGGCCCGTCATCTGTCGGCGCTGTGACCTGTGGCGTCTCCTGCGAAACCTTGCTTTTGGCCACGCGCGCGGCGCGGACCGTTTCGGTGCGGGTGTCCATTTGGCCGCTGATCCGCATCGGCGGCGCGCTTCCCTTCCTGTCCTCTCCGAACCACATCGTCCGCTGCGGGAAGGGAATTTCAATGCCACGCTCGTCGAAGATGCGCTTGACGATCTCGTTGTAGGCGCGGCCGACACCCCATTGCTTGGCGGGCCAGGTCTTGATCCGACACTTCACCACCACGGCGTTGTCGCCGAACGCATCGACGCCGAACCACTCCAGATCGCCAAGGATGAAGGCGCCGTGGGAAGGATCCGCACGCAGCTCCTCGAACGCGTCGTGCATCGCCTGCTTCACCTCGGGCACGTACTCCCGATACGCGACTCCCATGTCGATCACGTAGTACGAGAAGTCGCGCGTGTAGTTCGAGACGGTATCGACCGACGAAAAGGGGATGATGTAGTAGATCCCGCTGAGGTCCCGCAGGCTAACGGAGCGGACGGTCAGCCGCTCGACCGAGCCGGTGATGCCGCCGGCGGAGACGACGTCGCCCACGTTGATGGCGTTCTCGAACTGGATGAAGATGCCGGTGATGATGTCCTGCACCATCTTCTGCGCGCCGAAGCCGATGGCCAGGCCGACGACACCGGCCGACGCGATCAGCGGCCCGATATTGAGGCCGATCTCGCGACAGCGACGAACATCAGCGTCAGCAGCAGGATGGCGATCGTCGCCGCGTTCCGCAGCAGCGTCAGCAGCGTCTGCTCCCGCGCCGTGGGCGCGCCGTAGGTCGGGTTGAGCCGGTAGTCGACCCACGACGTCATCGCCAGCCAGATGACGAAGGCCAGGAGCAGGATCACGGCGACGCTGAAGACCATGCCCGCGAACCTGAGGCCGAGCTGGCTGGCCATCCAGCTGCCGGCGCTCAGGACCTGAAGGGTGTCGAAGGCGTAGAAGACGAAGGCGGCCACGATCAGCAGCCGCAGCACCAGCAGGATACGCGGTACGTAGCGGTTGAGCCTGATCTCGAGCAGCGGCACCCTGCTCGGTCACGCTCTGAGGCAGCCAGATCCCGCGCTGGATCAGCTTGCCGAGCAGGCCGGAAGCGATCAGCGCCGCGGCGAGGGCCAGCGCGACCTTTCCCGAGGCCGTGAGAACATCGCCGACGGAGCCCGGCCGCCGGTCCAGCACGGCCAGGAACAGCCAGCCCAGCCAGGCGAGAGCGAGCCAGTACCAGCCATACGCGATGCCCCGGAGGATGCGGGGCGGCTTTGCCGCGTCCGTCGCCGGTGGGCGCCGCTGATGGCGCCGTGCCCTCCGCGCCGCTGGTGGCGCCTTCGGGATTTGCCGCCGGCGTATCCGTCTGCGCGAGCAGCCAGGTTCCCACCGGGCGCCGATACCGCAGGATCGCGGCCACGAGGTAGATGATCAGCACGATCCAGATGACCGCTGCGGCGCTGCGCGCCTGCGAAGTAGCCCGCCTCCTGCACCACGAGCGGCAGCACCAGCAGCAAGCCATATCCCAGGATGCTCGCGACGATGCGAATGACGCGATACAGGCGCCGCGCGGCCTGATCGGTCAGGCTGATCGGCCGCAGCGCCATCGTCGACGGCGAGAGCAGCAGCCGCACCACCGACTTGGCGGCTTCGACCACGAAGAAGGCGTTGAGATAGAGGATCTGGCCGCAACTCGATTTCACCGTCCTCGCCGAAGAACGATGAGCGCGATGACGTATCCGATGGCCCACGAGACGAGCACGATCGCGAAGTCCATCAGGCCGGCGCGCGAAGAATGCGCCGACCCGGTGCAGGGCCGGCCGATCGGCCGCGCGCGCGCCGATGCGGCGGTATATCGGGATTGCCAGCCGCCCTGCAGGGCAAGAAAGACCGCGACCGTCGCCGCGATGGTCAGCAGCAGCGTCGCGGCTCGCGTCGGAGGAGGGCGCTCATCTCCTCGCCGGTGATGGCGGCGAACACGCTCGGCAAGCGGCTCACGATGTCGACCAGAGGCTGTCCACCTCCGCACCGCCGACGCCGCCAGCGCCTGCGACATCGCCGCGATGCGCCCGCCAATCGTCGGCGTTCCTCGGCGGTATCCGACGTCGGCTCCCCAGCGCCCTCCTCCGGCGTCGTCGCCGCCTGGAGCTGCTTGACGAGGCGTGCACGCGCCGCCTCGTCCTGCAGGATGTCGAGGAGCAGCTTGCACCGGGTCCACCGTGACCGTCGCCTCGCCGCTCTCGGTGTCCGGCGTCCGAGGAGCCCCGCCGATCCCGGGAATCGATCTGCGCTGCAGCCGGCAGTCACCCCGGCGAGCGCGACGAGACAAGCAAGAATGAGCGATGTCAGCAGGGTCGTTTTCAAGCGCATCGGACACCGTGCGTCGGCCAGTCCGGGCTCCGCTTAGACCAACGCGCGTCGACTGTGCAAAGCACCGTCGCGGCGTTCAGAGAAAGCTCTGCGGGTCGATGTCGATCGACAGGCGCAGACCCGTCGGCAGCCTGACCTGCGCCGCCCATTCGGCAAGCGCCGCCTGCAAGCGGCGCGGTGCGGGGCGCCTTGGCGAGCAGCCGGACCCGGTGACGGCCCCGGATCCGGGCGATCGGCGCCGGCGCCGGCCCCCAGAGCTCGGCGCCGATCCGCCGCAGCGGCTCGTCCCGTCGCGCCAGCTCGTTGCCCACGTCGAACACCTGCGCGAGATCGGTCGAGCTGAGCACGATCCCTGCCATCCGCCCGTAGGGCGGCATCCCCAACGCGCGCCGCTCCGCCGCCTCCGCGCGCCAGAACGCCTCCTCGTCGCCCGAGACGATGGCGCGGATCACCGGGTGGTCGGGCTGCCACGTCTGCAGCAGCGCCTCGCCCTCGCGGTCGGCCCGCCCGGCGCGTCCGGCGACCTGGCGCATCAGCTGGAAGGTCCGCTCCGCCGCCCGCAGGTCCGACCCCTGCAGGCCGAGATCGGCGTCGACCACACCCACGAGCGTCAGCAGCGGAAAGTTGTGACCCTTGGCGACGAGCTGGGTGCCGATCACGATGTCGGCCTCGCCCGCCGCAATCGCCTCGATCCGCGCCTTCAGCGCGCGCGCCGAACCGAAGAGGTCGGACGACAGAACCTCGACGCGCGTCTCCGGGAAGCGCTCCGAGACCTCCTCCGCGACCCGCTCGACCCCCGGACCGACGGCGGCGAGCTTGCCCTCGACGCCGCATTCGGGACAGGCGTCGGGCATCGGCCGGCTGTCGCCGCACTGGTGGCAGACCAGTCGGCCGCGGAACCGGTGCTCGACCATCCGCGCGTCGCATTGGCGGCAGCCGATCTGCTTGCCGCAGGCCCGGCACAGCGTCACCGGCGCATAGCCGCGGCGGTTGAGGAAGAGGAGCGACTGCTCGCCGGCCGCCAGCCGGGCCCGGACGGCGCGCACCAGCGGCTCCGAAAGCCAACGGCCGGAGCGCAGCTTCTCGCGCCGCATGTCGATCGTCGCGATCCGCGGCATCGCAGCGGCGCCGGCCCGCTGCGGCAGGTCCAGCTTGCGGTACTTTCCGGCCTCGACGTTGGCCCACGTCTCCAGCGACGGCGTGGCGGAGGCAAGGATCACCTGCGCCGGCTCGATCGAGGCGCGCAGCACGGCCATGTCGCGGGCGTTGTAGAGCACGCCGTCCTCCTGCTTGTAGGAGGTGTCGTGCTCTTCATCGACGACGATGAGGCCGAGGTCACGGAACGGCAGGAACAGCGCCGACCGCGCCCCGACGACCAGTTGGGCGCCGCCCTCGGCCGTCATCCGCCAGCAGCGCCGCCGCTCTGTCTGCGTGACGCCGGAGTGCCACTCGGCCGGGCGTGCGCCGAATCGCCGCTCGACCCGCGTCAGGAACTCGGCCGTCAGCGCGATCTCGGGCAGCAGCACCAGCGCCTGCCGCCCCGCGGCCAGCGTCTCCGCCACCGCCTCGAGATAGACCTCGGTCTTGCCCGACCCGGTGACGCCCTTGAGGAGAGTGGTGCCGTACCCGCCGTCGCGGATCGCGCGGCGCAAGGCCTCGGCCGCGCTCTGCTGATCCGGGTTTAGCGAGAGACCCTGCGCATCGAGGTCGAGCATCGGGATAGGGCGTGTCGCGCGGCGCCTCCTCCTCGACCAGCGCACCCTGCGCGACGAGGCCCTTGATGACGCCGCTCGACACGCCGGCGGCGGCCGAAAGCTCGCCCAGTGTCACGGGCGCGCCTCCGAACTCCTCGATCGCCGCCAGCGTGCGCCGCCGTGCGTCCGTCATGCGATCCGGCTCATCGGCGCCGCGGCGATAGACGCGCCGCGTCGCGCCGCCGCCGCCCAGCCCCGGCGTGCGCGTCGCGAGCCGCAGCATCGCCGGCATCGGCGTCAGGGTATAGTCCGCGGCGCGTTCGAGAAACGCTCGCATCTCCTCTCGCATCGGCGGGACGTCGAGCACCCGCGTCGCCGGCCGCACCTTCGCGACGTCGAAGTCGCCCCGCCCCGGCCCCCAGACGACCCCGAGCGACGGCGCGTGGGCCCAGCGGCACCTCCAGGAAGTCGCCCAGGCAACAGCCGCCGGGCGGCGCCTTGTAATCGAGCGTCCGATCCAGGGGCTGCGCGGTCAGCACCGCGACCAGCTCGCCTGGCGCGAACCCGTCGGGCGAACTTCCGTCAGAAGGTCTGTCGAGGTCGCTGAGAAGATCGGGGGCCATCCGGCGCGGGATACGACATTCCCGCGCGCGAGGCGAGCCGCTGATGCAGCGATGCCGCAGCTTGCGCCCCGTCCGCATTTTTCTGGTGACCGCTTGGGCACAGCTGATTAACGTCTCCGAAAAACAAGCGGAGGCAGGCAGATGAAGGACGGAGTTGAAGCGATCAGGTTGCCCGAAGAGGTGCGGGCGGAGTTGCTGGCGCGTCCCGACGCGGTGTTCGAGGATCGCGATGTGCTGAGCGCGCTCGTCGCGGCAAACGACTCGACGCTGGGCGAGAACGTGGTCGACATGCGCGGCGCCGCGATGCGGCGGCTGGAAGAACGGTTGGACCGGCTCGAGAACACGCACCAGAGCGTCGTCGCCGCGGCCTACGAAAACCTCGCGGGCACACGGCTGATCCATCGCGCCATCCTCGCCCTCCTCGCGGTGGAGGACGAAGGCGACCTCCTCGCGCTGCTCGGCGGCCCGCTGGCGGAGGCGCTGGGCGTCGACCGGGTCGTGCTGGTGCTCGAGGGCGGGCGGGACCCCGGCCACGGCAGCTTTCGCCGGGCCGAGCCGGGCTGGATCGCGCACTATCTCGCTCCCGGCACGCGCGACGCGCCTCGGCACGTCACGCTGCGCCCGGCCCGCAGCGGCATCTACGGCGCCGACTTCGAAGGCTCGGAGGCATGCCTGTCGCTCGACCTCGGGCCGACGCGGCTGCCGGCGCTGCTGGCGCTGGGCGTCGGCGATGCGCGGCACTACCAGCCCGGGCAGGGTACCGATCTGCTGGAATTCCTGGCGGCTGTGGCGGAGCGGGTCGTGGCCCGGATCGTTCGCTGATGTCGCCCGGCCTCCGCGACGCGCTCGACACCTGGCTCAGCCAGCTCCAGGCGCTCGGGGGGGCCTCTCCACGGACGGTCGGCGCCTACGCGGCAGACCTCCGCGGCTTCTTGAGCTTCGTCACGCACCACCACGGCGAGAGCCTCGGCCGTGGCGCGCTTGCCCGTGTCACGATCACCGACATGCGCGCCTGGATGGCGCATGAGCGGGGTCGCGGCCTCTCCGCTCGGTCATTGGCACGCTCGCTCTCGGCCGTGAAGACGTTTGCGCGCTGGCTCGCGGAGCGCGACGGCTTCGATCCCACGCCGATCCTCTCGGCGCGCAGTCCACGCTTCAAGAAAAAGCTCCCCCGCCCGCTCGCGCCCGACGCGGCGCACGCGATGCTAGACGCGCTGGAGGCGCAGGCGCCGCTGCCGTGGGTCGCCGCTCGGGATCTTGCCGTGGTCACGCTGCTGTGGGGCTGCGGCCTGCGGATATCGGAGGCGCTGAACCTCACCGGTGCCGACGAACCGCTGCCGGACACGCTGCGGATCAGGGGCAAGGGCGGCCGGGAACGGGTCATCCCGGTCCTGCCGGCGGCGCGCGCGGCAGTCTCGGCCTACGCCGAGGTCTGCCCCTGGCCGCTCGAGCGCAACGCGCCGCTCTTCCGCGGCACGAGGGGCGGTGCCCTGTCGCCGCGGCTGGTGCAGCAGGCGATGGCGCGCGCGCGCATGGGCCTGGGGCTGCCGGCCACCGCGACCCCGCACGCGATGCGGCATTCATTCGCGACGCACCTGCTGAACGCAGGCGGCGACCTCCGCACGATCCAGGAGCTGCTCGGCCACGCGTCGCTCTCCACCACGCAGATCTATACCGCCGTCGACGGGGCGCGGCTGGTCGACGTCTACGAGGCCGCCCACCCTCGGGCCCGGGCATCCGCCGGCTAAGCCGGTTTGCGCACGGGGCCGGTTTCGTCCATGACGGGATGATGACGCCCCGCCTCGCAGCCTTCTCGGTCCATCTTCTGACCGCGACCGGCGCCGTGTTCGCGATGCTCGCAATGCTCGCCGCGGTCGAGGAAAAGTGGAGCCTGATGTTCCTCTGGCTGGTCGTCGCGTTCGCGGTCGACGGCCTCGACGGCCCGCTTGCCCGCAAGTTCGAGGTCAAGCGCAACGCGCCGCAGCTCGACGGGGAGCTGATGGACCTGATCATCGACTACCTGACCTACGTCTTCATCCCTGCCTACGCGCTCTTCAAATCGCACCTGCTGCCGGGCTGGACGGGGTGGATCGCGATCATCGTCATCACCTATGCCAGCGTCGTGTACTTCGCGGACACCCGCATGAAGACCAAGGACAATTCCTTCGCGGGCTTTCCCGGCTGCTGGAACATGGTGGTGCTGGTGCTGTTCGCGACGGAGCCCGGCTACTGGGCGATCCTCGCCGTCGTGGTGGTGCTGGCGGGGGCGATGTTCACGAACCTCAAGTTCGTCCATCCGGTGCGGACACAGCGCTGGCGTGCGGCGACGCTGCCCGTCGCCTTTGCCTGGACGGCGTTCGCGGCGTGGGCGGCCTGGGTCGACTTCGCGCCGGGAAACTGGGCGACGTGGGGTCTGGTGCTGACGTCGCTGTGGCTGATCTCGGTCGGGGTCGTGCAGCAGGTCGTGCCGGATCGGCGGTCCCGCCAAGCGGAATAGCCGGTGTCCACGCGTGGAGCAGCCTAGCCGTTGTAATCGTTCATCTTCCGCAACCGGTTAACCTGTAGTCAAGCAAGGCTGCGTCTGGCGCATGGCTCGACGCGCGCCGGTGCCGTCTAGCGCGGGCGCGCGACGATGACCGGTTCGGCGCCGTCGGCGGCGAATAGCAGAAGGGCGCCGGTATCGTCCTGCTCGTAGCGGTCGACGGACGCCAGCGCATCGAAAAAGCGTCGTTCCTGGATCATCAGCGCCTCCGGGCACATCATGCGGGTGGCCGCGGCGGGGCCGACGGTGAGGCCGCCACCTTCCACCGCGAGTTCGGCGGTGTAGCGGTTGCAGCCGCCCGAGCCGGCGATGCGGCCGGGCTCGGAAAAGTCCAGCCTGACGTTCGAGCTATCGATGACGCCCCTGCCGCCGATGTCCTCGACCTGCCATTCGCCTGCGAGCTCGGTGGCGGCGCAGGCGGTCGTTGCCGCAAGCGTCAGGATCATGGTCAGGCGTTTAATCCGCATCATGGTCCACCTTGGGAAAAGGCTTGTTTCGGCGCAGGCTATCACCAAAGAACACCGGGGGCAGGGCCCGACTGCGGGTGGGCGCGCCCGACGGTCGAGGTCGGCGCTTCATAGTTACGCGAGGTCCGTTGAAGCAGCGCCCGCCCGATGGGCGGTAGAACGCCGCCCGGGGGCGCCGACCGCCTCGACTCCCGGCAGGCTGGCGCTCCAGTCCAGCGTTCGTCCTGACCGCCTAGAGCGCTTCCCGAGCGCCGTGAGTCTCGAGGGGATTCCCAGCGCGGCTGAAGCGTGATTCTGTCCACTCGGAGCAGATGTTGGGCTTTGGGATGGCAAGCCACCATGGATCTTCGCACGCGGGCTTTGGCGGCGGTCGACGCGGGCATGAGCCGGCGCGCAGCGGCGGGGCGCTTCGGAGTTTCGGTGTCGTCAGTCATTCGCTGGGACGCGGCGCGGCGCATGACCGGCGGCTTCGTACCGAAGGCGCAGGGCGGGGACATGCGGTCCCGGCGGCCCGAGGCGCGCGGCGTCGAGGTGATGGCTGCCTTGGAGGAAGAGCGCGATCAGACGCTGGTAGAGTTGTGCGAGCGATTGGCCGCGCGCGGGATCACCACGTCCAAGTCCGGGCTGTCACGCGGAAAGAAAGACCGGCCATGCCGCCGAGCAGGACCGCCCGGACGTCTTGAGCAAGCGGCGCGCCTGGTTCGACGCCTGCAGCGAGCGGATCGCCGTGATCGAGCGGAGGCTGCGTGACGCAGCCCGCAGCGATCCCGAGGCCACCCGATTACAGACTGCGCCGGGCGTCGGGCCGGTCAGCGCCCCGGCGATCAAGGCCTTCGCGCCGCCGATGGAAGGGTTCAAGCGGGGGCGCGATTTCGCAGCGTGGCTTGGCCTGATCCCCGTCCAGAGGTCCACCGGCGAGCGGCAAATCCTGGGCCGAACATCGAAGATGGGTCAGCGCGACATCAGACGCCTGCTGATCATAGGCGCAATGACCCGCAACCGGTGGGCGATCAAGAACGGCCTGCCAAAAGGGCGCCGGGCTGGAACGGATGCTGGAACGCAAGCCGCGCATGCTGGTGGCGATCGCGCTGGCCAACAAGACCGCCGGGGCGATCTGGGCGATGATGGCGAGGCAGGATTTCGGAGTTCCGGCTGCGCGGACCTGACGCCCGCGGCGCCGGTGCGATGTGAGGAGGACAACGGACAGCAAGGACACATGATCGACAAGATCGAGGTTGGGAAGACCAGGCCCTCCCAGAGAGCTTCGCGCTTGTGGCATTGATATGGACCCGGCCTTCGCATCGCCACCGGCCCGCGGCATGTGAATGGCCGCAAAGACAGGCCTGACACATGACCGTACCCGATCACGCGTTCGAGCCGTTCATCGAAGACCTTGCATCGACCGGGGCATCCACACATGGGAGGGAGATTCTGATACTCAGGCTCGGCAGCTCGGCACGCTTGTCGAGCGCACCACGCGCTTCACCATGCTGTTGCACTTGCCACGACGGCCACGACGACAGGCCGCGGGTCAAGAATGCCGGGCGTGGCGCCGAGGCGGTACGCCATCCCAGTCGCGATCACGACCCTCCCCAAACAGCTGCGCCGGTCGCTGACCTGGGACCAGAGGGGGGAGATGGCAAAGCACGAGGACCTGCGCCTCGAAACCGGCTCGGCATCTACGTTTGCGATCCTCACAGCCCATGGCAACGCAGATCGAAAGAGAACGCCAACGGGCTGCCGAGGCAGTACTTCCCGAAAGGCACCGACCTCGGCCTGCATGGACCCGACGAACTCGAGGCGGTCGGTCGCCGCCGCGCTCAATGGCAGGCCACGCAAGACCCTCGTATGGAGGACACCCGCGGAGGCGCTGGACGAACTGCCGAGGCTGCCCGAACTGCCAGTGTTGCGACGACCGGTTGGAGCCGCCCTCTAGCCCAGCGCCTCGTTGCAGCGGGCGCAGACGCTCGGATGCGCGTGCTTGCCGACGTCCGGCAGGATCTTCCAGCAGCGCTCGCACTTCTCACCCTCAGCCCGCTCGAACAGCACGCCGACGTCCGGAACCTCGGGAAGGCGAAATGCCTCCGAGGGCGACGGATCGCCCGAGAGCGCCAGTGCGGACGTGATGCAGATGTCCTCGAACGTGACGGACTTCAGCGCCTCCAGCGTGTCGGCATCCTCGACATGCACGACCGGCGCGGCCTCGAGAGAGGCGCCGATCACCTTGTCGCGCCGCTGGATCTCCAAAGCCGCGGTCACGACGCGGCGGACCGCGCGGATGCGCGCCCACTTCGCCGCGAGCGCCTCGTCGCGCCAGCCCGCCGGCGTCTCGGGGATGTCGACGAGGTGGACGGAGCTTTCGTCTCCCGGGAAGCGCTCCAGCCAGACCTCTTCCATCGTAAAGACAAGGATCGGCGCGAGCCACGTCGTCAGCCGGTGGAACAGCAGGTCCAGAACGGTGCGCGCCGCCCGCCGGCGGGTCGAGCCCGCCGGGTCGCAGTAGAGCGCGTCCTTGCGGATGTCGAAGTAGAACGCGGAGAGCTCGACCGTCGCGAACTCGAACACCGCGCGCCAGACGCCCTGGAAGTCGTAGGCCGGGTAGCCCTGCCGCACCTGCGCGTCGAGCTCCGCCAGCCGATGCAGCACCCAGCGCTCGAGCTCGGGCATCTTCTCCGGCGCGATCCGCTCGGAATCGTCCCACCCGGCGAGGTTGCCGAGCAGGAATCGCATCGTGTTGCGCAGCCGCCGATAGCTGTCAGCCGTCCCTTTCAGGATCTCGTCACCGATGCGCTGGTCGGCGGTGTAGTCGGACTGCGCCGTCCAGAGCCGCAGGATGTCGGCGCCGTACTGCCTGACCACCTTCTCGGGCAGGATGACGTTGCCGAGCGACTTCGACATCTTCAGGCCCTTCTCGTCGAGCGTGAAGCCGTGGGTCAGCACGCCGCGGTAGGGCGCGCGGCCCTTGGTGCCGCAGGCCTGCAGCAGCGACGATTGGAACCAGCCGCGGTGCTGGTCGGTGCCTTCGAGGTAGAGATCGGCGATGCCGTCCGCCGCCCCATCCTCGCGGTCGCGCAGGACGAAGGCGTGGGTCGAGCCGCTGTCGAACCAGACGTCGAGGATGTCGGCGACCTTCTCCCAATCCGCCGGGTCGTGGTCGGGGCGCAGGAACCGCTCCGCCGCGTCGTCGCGGAACCAGGCGTCGGCGCCTTCGGCCTCGAACGCCTCTGCGATGCGGGCGTTCACGGCGGGGTCGCGGAGCAGGAAGTCGGGGTCGCCGGGTTTGGCGCCGCTTCGTATGAAGCAGGTCAGCGGCACGCCCCAGGCGCGCTGGCGCGAGAGCACCCAGTCGGGCCGGTTCTCCACCATCGAGTGCAGGCGGTTGCGGCCGGTGCGCGGGGTCCACGTCACCAGTTCGTCGATGGAGGTGAGCGCGCGCTGCCGGATCGTCTTGCCGTACCGGTCCTGGCCGTCGCCCACCCGCCTGTCGATCGCGGCGAACCATTGCGGCGTGTTGCGGAAGATCACCGGCGCCTTCGACCGCCAACTGTGCGGGTAGGAGTGCTTGATCTTGCCCCGGGCGAGCAGGCCGCCGGCATCGATCAGCTTGTCGATGACGGCCTTGTTGGCGTCCCCCTCCTTGCCGTTCTCCTTGAGGATGCGCTTGCCGCCGAAAAACGGCAGGTCCGCGCGGAAACTGCCATCCTCCACGACGTTGTGGGTGATGACCTCGGCCAGCATCCCGGCGTCGCGGTAGAGTTCGTACTCCTCCATCCCGTGGGAGGGTGCGCAGTGGACGAAGCCCGTCCCCTCTTCGTCGGTGACGAAGGGCGCGGCGCGGAAGTCGCGGGGGGTGTCCCATTCGCCCTGCGAACCGTCCGTTCCGGCGAGCGGGTGGGCGAGCTTGAGGCCGGCGAGATCGGCGGCGTTGATGTCGCGGAGGCGGCGGTACTGCCCCCCCTCCAGCCGGGCCCGCGCCATGACGTCGGCGGCGAGCTTGTCGGCGAGCAGGTAGCGGTCGCCGACCTTCGCCCAGCATTCCTCGGGCGTGCCGGTAACCTCGTAGAGGCCGTAGGAGATGTCCTGTCCGAAGACGACGCCACGGTTCGAGGGCAGCGTCCAGGGCGTCGTGGTCCAGATCACAACGTCGGACCCTGCGAGACGGTGCCCCTCCTCCGCCTCTACGCGAAACTTCACCCATACGGTGAAGCTCTCCTTGTCGTGGTACTCGACCTCGGCTTCGGCGAGGGCGGTCTTCTCCACCGGCGACCACATGACCGGCTTGGAGCCCTGGTAGAGGGTGCCGGTCATGAGGAACGTCATGAACTCCTCAGCGATGACGCGCTCGGCGTGGAAGTCCATCGTCAGGTAGGGGCGGTCCCAGGCGCCGGTGACGCCGAGCCGCTTGAATTCCTCGCGCTGGATGTCGATCCAGCCTTCGGCGAAGCGGCGACATTCCTGGCGGAAGTCGGTGACCGGGACGGCGTCCTTGTCGAGGCCCTTGGCGCGGTACTGCTCCTCGATCTTCCACTCGATCGGCAGGCCGTGGCAGTCCCAGCCGGGGACGTAGCGCGCATCGCGGCCCATCATCTGCTGCGACCGGACCACCATGTCCTTGAGGATCTTGTTCAGCGCGTGGCCGATATGCAGGTGGCCGTTCGCGTAGGGCGGGCCGTCGTGCAGGATGAAGGGCTCACGGCCGGTCTGCTGGCGCAGGCGGTCGTAGACGCGCAGCCGCTCCCACCGATCCAGCCAGCCGGGCTCCCGGTTCGGCAGGCCGGCGCGCATGGGAAAGTCGGTCTGCGGCAGGAAGAGGGTGTCGCGGTAGTCGGGCGTCAGGGTCGTGTCGGCGGACATTTCGGGCGTCCTCGGGTCGGTCGGATTTCAGGGTGTGGCCGGCGCGGATCTTCCATGCGCCTCTTCCCGGCAGCTCCCGTCAGAGCGCCGGGCCGGTAATTCGGATGCCGATCGAGACCGCGGTCCACATGCCGACGCCTTATAGGAGGGGGCGCCGGGGCCGTCCAGCCGGTGGGCCCGACGATCCCGTACCGGCTGCGTCGACGGCGAGGGGGGCAGCCGCGCCGCGACTTCCGCCGGGCGCTGCTCTTACGCGCGACGGTCCCGGCGAGCCCGCCGCGTGACGCGGTCGGGCCCACCGGGGCCGGGAGGGCGCGGAGCTTCAGACGACGAACCGGATGTTCGTGAGGGAGATCTCACGATCCACTGCAGGCCAGGTCGGCTCTAGCGCCGGCGTCTGAGGCCGACCAGCCCACCGACACCTGCAAGCAAGAGCCAGCCGGCCGCCGGCAGCGGCACCGGCGCAAGCTCTCCCGCAGCCACTGGCAGGAAGCCCTTGTAGCCCGCGGTGCCGTCTGCTTCCTCGACATCGCGTCTGGCGTCGAACCCGATGGCGCCGAGGACGCCGCCGTGCAAGACGATCTCGCGGAACTCCAGCGGGAAGAGGTCGCCGTCCGCGAAGCCGGCGTTGAACATCGCCGTCGTTAGGCCGTAGGTCCGGCTGAAGGACAGAACCCCGTCGTCGCCGACCAGCGGAAACATCCCGTCAGCCTCGACCAGGGGCAGGATCACCGGACCGTAGGCGGGGATCCCGTCAAAGAGCTCGATGACGCCGTCGTCGTCGCCGGCCGCGTCATCGGCCAACGTCGGCGTGCGCGAGTCGCCGCCGGTCAATCCATGAATGTGCTGGGCGTGGCGCTGGTTCGTGGCGAGGCCTGTCGCCTCGATTGAGACGGTGAGCGTATCGCCGCCGTCATGGTTCACCCTCGCCACGCCAGAGACGTCGAGGAACGAGCCGTCGACCTCCGAATTCAGCGGCGTCAGGTCCGCCTTGTAGGTGGCAGCGCTCGCGCCGCCTGCGACGATGGCCAGGGCCAGGGTTGCCGTCGTGACTGTGGTTCGCATCGGTCAGTCCTTCCTGCCCGCGTCCGCGGGCGCTTGGTTTTCTCCAACGGGCGAAGTCACGATGAGCGCGGGCAATGAGTTTCACCGCGGGATCATCACGGTCTGGTGAAGTCGGCCGCGTTTCGGTCAGTCGGGCGATCGCGCGGTACCGTGTCGAAGGCGCGGCATGTCATGAGCGGCCAAGGCGCGTCTGTCGCGCTCAGCCTCTGCAGTCGTGGGCAAATCTCTCCGGCAGGTTTCACAGGCCGCGCTCGGCAAGGGGTGCGGGGCTCTGCTAGCTCTGCGGAAAGAAGCCCGTCAGCGCCCGCTGCAGCAGGCTCGTCACACGCGGGCTTGCGCTGACCGTGGAACGGCAGCGGGCGGCAGACCTCCATCGCGGCGATGCCGACCCGAGCGGTCAGCGCGCCGTTGACGACGCCCTCGCCGAAGCGGCGGGAGACGCGGCTGAGGACATGCCCGCCGCCGATCGAGCCGAGCAGGTCGTCGCCGACCGCGACCGCGCCCGTGGCGACGAGGTGGGTCATCACCGCGCGGGTCAGCCGCCACGCCTCGAGCGTGCCGCCGCGCCCGCCGTAGATCTCGGCGATCCGCCGGATCATCCGGAGGTTCGACGCCAACGCGGTCAGGACGTCGGCCAGCGCCAGCGGCACGACCGCCGTGACGACGGCGACCTGCCGCGCCGCGCCCTCGACCTCGATGCGCGCCGCGGCGTCGAGGGGGGCCAGCAGCTCGGCCTCGGCAAGATCGAAGAGGGCGTCGGCGTCGAAGATGTCGCCCCGCCGCTCGGCGAAGCGGTCGCGGCCCCAGCGCAGCTCGTCGCGGCCGGCATAGAGCGCCGCCAGCCTGTCCGCCACCTTCCGCGCGGCGGCGAGGTCGTTGGCGCCCGCGCGCGGCCTCGGCATCCTTGTGCAGGTGGTCGAGCCGCGCGAGCCGCGACAGCGCCGCGATCTCCTTGACCGCGATCGCCAGGGTCACCAGCGCGAACGCCCCGACGAGGACGATCGCGATCCAGCCGAGGATCGGGTTCTGCGCGATGAGCCCGATCACGAACTCCCACGCCGCGATCGAGATCGCGAAGGTCACCAGCGCCCCGAGCAGCCGCCAGAACCACCGCGCCAGCCGCGACCGCCGCCGCGCGGCGAGCGCCGCGACCGTGCGCATCGCCTGTCCGGTCGGACGGTCCTCCGGCGCGTCGCGTCGGGCATCGGGCGGCGCGTCCGCCGGGCTTTCGCGGCGCGGCGTCGAGGTCGATCAGGACCGGACCGTCGCGGCGGGTCATGGCGCCTCCCACGTCAGGCGGACGTCGGGCAGCCGCTCGTCGTTGCCGGCTGCCGTCGCTCAGTTCGGCCTCGTGGAAGCCGGCGCGCTGGTAGAACCGCCGCGCACGCCGCGTTGGCCTGGAAGGTCCAGACCGAGAGCCGGCCCGGCGACAGCGCCTTGGCGTCGTCGAGCAGCCGCCTGCCGAGGCCGCGCCCGCGCCACGGCGCACCGAGATAGAGCGCCGGGATGTCCTCGCCCTCGCGCGCGCAGAAACCCGGCGATCCCGGTCAGGTCCGCGCAGGACCCGCACGTGCGCCGCGGCGATCAGGCCGAGGCAGAAGCCGCCGGTCCTCCTCGCGCGTGTGGCAGGCGCGGCATCCACTCGGTCTCGTCGATCCAGTCCGACAGGATCGCGCCCAGCGCGTCGGCGTCGGCGGGCTGCGCCTCGTCCAGCCGCCAGCTCATCTCAGGCGGTCCCCGAACAGGAACTCCGCCGCGCGGTCGAGGCGGATGTGCGGCGGCCCCTCGCCCGGCTTCAGCCGGACCTCGGCCGGCCGGAACGTCATCACCTCGTAGTCGGCGTCGAGCCAGCGCTCCGCCCCCTCGCGCGCCGGCGCGAGCAGGCGCGCAGGGTCCTCGGGCAAGGCGCCGGGATAGAACGCCGCGTTGCGCCCCGCCATCGTCGTGCCGCGCACCACGTCGAGGTTCCTGCCGTCATGGTCCACGCTGTCCTCCGTCGTTGCCCTCAGCGCCGCGATCGACATCGCCGCCGTCTCCGCGCCCGGCGAAGTCGGCGCGCCGCTTGGCGTCGGCCAGCAGCGCCTCCATGATCGCCGTCAGCCGGGCGTGTTGCCTGTGATGCAGGTGATCGGCCTTCGTCGCGGCGAAGAGGATCCGCTCGACCCGCCGTCCGAGCAGGATCGAGGAGAGCCAGCGGTTCCGCCCCGGCCGGAATGCGCCCAGGATGTCGGCCATCGCCGCGCGCAGGTCGTCCACCGCCTTCGGCCCGGCATGGATCGCGCCGAGGACGTCGACGAGCACCACCTGCCGGTCGATCCGCGCGAAGTGGTCGCGGAAGAAGGGCTTCACCACCTCGCGCTTGTAGGCCTCGTACCGCCGCTCGAACTCCCGCGCGAGGCTGCCGCGCGGGCTCGGCCCCGGCCTCAGCGGCGCGAAGGTCAGCGCGGGCGAGCCCGGCCATCTCTCCCGGCAACAGGAACCGCCCCGGCGTGCAGTCGGAATAGCCGCTGTCGCGCGCCGCCTGCAGGTAGGCGGTGAAGGCGCCTGCGAGCGCCTTCGCGTGCGCTTCCTCCAGCGGGGCGTCCGGCTTCGCCTCGGCCAGCGCCGCAAGAAATGGCGCCGCCTCGGCGCGGCTCTCGGCCCGCGCCAGGGTCTGGTCCGACCACTGGCGAAAGTCCCGGTCGATCAGCGACAGATCGAGCAGCCACTCGCCGGGGTAGTCGACGATGTCGAGATGCACCGTCCGCTCGCCGCGGAAGCCGCCCAGCATCCCGCCGGGCTGGACCCGCAGCGACAGGCGCAGCTCGCTGATGGAGCGGGTCCCCTCGGGCCAGCGCGGGGCGGACCCGGTCATCGCGGCAAGGTGCGCCTCGTAGTCGAAGCGCGGCACCGTGTCGTCGGGCTGCGGTTGCAGGTAGGCGGCGCGGACCGCCCCTCCCGCCGCCGCGGTGAGGCCCGGCATCCGGCCCCGCTCGATCATGTTGGCGACGAGCGAGGTGATGAACACCGTCTTGCCCGACCGGCTGAGGCCGGTGACGCCGAGGCGGATGACGGGCTCCAGGAACGCCTCGGACACGGTGCTGCCGATGCGCTCGACCCCCCGCGTCAGCCCGTCCGCGATATCGCCGATGATCAAGAACGCGCCTCCGTCATTGGCGGCGGAGAATAGGCGGGCGCGCGGACGGGCACAACGCGCCGCCGTTGCGGCGCGGATGCGCCGGGGCTAGGTGCGCGGGATGCCGCGCTACGCCCTTCTCCTCGAATATGACGGGACGCCGTTTCATGGCTGGCAGAGGCAATCGGGCCTGCCCTCCGTCCAGGGTGCGCTGGAAGAGGCGCTCGCGCGGCTCCAGCCCGAACCGGCTGGCGTCGCGGCCGCGGGACGGACGGACGCGGGCGTCCATGCCGTCGGCCAAGTTGCGCAGGCCGACATGGTGCGGGCGTGGGATCCGTTCCGACTGATGGAGGCGTTGAACCATCACCTCCGCCCGCATCCGGTCGCGGTGACGGACGCCGCCGAGGTGCCAGGCGAGTGGCATGCCCGCTTCTCCGCGGTCGAGCGGCGATATGTCTACCGCATCCTCTGCCGTCGGGCGCCGCCGGTCCTCGACCGGTCGGTCTGGCACGTGCGCAAGTCCCTCGACCCCGCCGCCATGGCCGAGGCCGCACCGCACCTCGAGGGCCGGCACGACTTCACGACCTTCCGGTCGAGCGAGTGCCAGGCGGACAGCCCGGTGAAGACGGTCGACGAGGTGCGTGTCGCGGCGCGCGACCTCCCGAGGGGCCGCGAGATAACGATCCACGTCCGCGCCCGCTCGTTCCTGCACAACCAGGTCCGCAGCTTCGTCGGCACGCTTGAGCGTGTCGGCGCCGGCGCATGGCCGCCCGAGCGGGTCGCGGACGCGCTGGCGGCCCGCAACCGGGCCGTGTGCGGACCGGTGGCGCCGCCGGGCGGCCTCTGCCTGACGGCGGTGCGCTATCCGGTGGACCCGTTCGCCTGATCGCGGACGAAGATCAGGCCCATGCTGTCGTGCAGGACGATCGGGCCGCCCTGGTAGTCGGGTCCGATGTTCGGCGTGGTCATCGCCAGCGACCAGCCGTCGCGCGGCTGCCCGCCCATCAAATCCAGCGGGTCGACATCTTCCGTGGCGCCCCCCTCGAGGTGCACCACGACGTAAAACCTGCCGGCCGTCGGGCGCGTGGCGGAGAGAGGTCAGGAGCGTCCGACCGTCGATCGGTTTCACGTAGTCGAACCGGTCGTCCGGGCCGAGATTCTGGCGGAGCCAAGGATTCTGCCGCCTGAAGTTGCGGACGTGCAGCATGTAGGACGTCTGCGAGGGCACCAGATGGGACATCGAGTTCGAGACGTTGCAGTAGTCGTGCATGTCGTCCATCCACGCCCGCGCGACCTCCTTCAATGCCTTGACGGTGTAGCGCTCCGGTCCCGCGAGAGGCGGCTCCACCGCGTTGAGCAGCTTGGCGATCTCCAGCAGATCGTACTCCGTCACCTTCACCAGCGCCGGCAGGAACTCGAAGAACCGGGCGAGGTCGGCGCGAGTCTCGTAGCCCAGCTGCTTCAGCCTGCGGAAGTTCTGCGGGACTGAGTAGGAATACTCGTCGACCTGCCACTTGAGGCTGATCGCCTCCTCCGCGACGACCTTGACGCCATAGGTATCGTCCTGATTGCGGATGAAGCCCCACGAGGCTCGGGATGTGGCGTTGAGGAAGTCCATCGGCACGCCTGGCAGCACGGCATAGGTCAGCATCGCGACCGCCGGGTTGTCATAGGCCTTGTCGAGGATCTCCATCCGCGTGTCGCCGAGCCGCGTGTTGATGTTGAGCTCGGGGTTGACCTGGGTGCCCCGCCTCAACGTGTCGTGGTTGGCGGTGCCGCTGATCCAGTTCGCGCCATGCTGCAGCACCTCCTGGATGCGCCACCACTTCGACAGCCAGAACGTGTAGAGGAACGGCGTGTTGTGCGCGAAGGTCAGCGGCCCCCACTGGAACACGTCGTCGTCGCGCTGACCCTCGATCACCGCGCGGTAGGTGGAGCTGAGCTCCCAGTCCTCCTGCGGCCAGGGGCGGCCGTCCTCGAACACGAACCAGGGGCGGTACTTCGTGCCGGCGACCTCCTGCACGATGTCAGACATGCTCTGCAGGTAGTTGTCGTCGTGGTGCAGCTGCTGGCCGTGCGCGTCCCACCACTTGAAGTCTTGGGCACCGTCGACCCTGACGCCGTCGGCGCCGAGATTGACCTTGCGCCGCTGCATTTCCAGCAAGATCGCCCGCACCGCGTGGTTTCGGTAGTCGAGGTTCTGGCCGTACATGTTCGGCCCCGCGAAGAAGTGCGGGTTGAGCACCTCGAGGCCCTGGTTGTCGGAGTGTCCGTAGACGACGTCGAAGACGAGCTTCTTCGGCCCGTTCGGGAAGTTGTGCAGCGCGGTGGCGAGGTCCAGGATCTCGTCCGGCCGGCCGCTCTCGAGCAGGACGGGGTTGATCGCCGCCATGCCGGCGATGACCACGTCGTAGCCCCAGTTGGTCGTGTCCGGCCGCGTCAGCGAGACCTCGAGCGCGCCGTCCGTAAGGTCGCTTTCGCGCCAGAAGCCGGGTCCGGTCTCGTACACCGTCGTCGGCTCGATCGGCAGCAGCTGCACGGCGTCGTAGCCGAGGAAGATCTCGTCCGCCGGCTCCTTCGGCAGATCCTTTCTGATGCGCTCGCCCAGCCGATCGTAGAACCGGGCGAGGCTGGCGATCGTGCCACCCGCGGTTGCCGTAGGCACGTGGATCTGCAGGATGTTCGTGGGCGGCCCCATCTTGACCGGCTCGTCCTGCGCAAGGCCGCGCCAGTAGTCCGCGTCGCCGCGCGAGGCCACCATCCCGTCGATGTCGTAAAGTTCCGCCGGAGCGAGGGCGCCGAAGGGCAGCGACGCGGCGAGCGGGTCGAGGATGCGGTGCCACGCCCCCTCCGCGTCGCGCCAGACGAGGCCGTAGAAGTCCCCAACCCGCTCTCGCGTGCCAGGTCGCAGGCCTTCGGCCGCGGCGAAGGTCAGCGCCTCGTACCGCGCCACCGGCAGGAGCACCCGCTCGAACCGCACGTCCTGGTAGGACAAGGTGAGGTCCAGAGGCTCGACGGGCGCGAGCACCTCCAGGAACACATCCCCGTCGGGGACCCGATGATCGAGCAGCTCCGGGGTCCAGAACCCGAATTCGGCACGACCCTTGATCCAGCGCCCGCCCAGGTATCCGGCGATCGACTGCCAGGCATCGAACCCCGTCGGCGCCATGGTCATGGACTCGCGGGCCTTCGCAGACATCTTTCGAGCGACGTCCGCCAGCGGGCGGACACGGTCGGCGGCACTTTCTGTCATGTCTTGACGTCCGGTTTCTTGCGGCCGGTATGACCTTCGATATCGGCGATCTCGCGCGCGGCCCGGATGATGTCCGCAAGCGCGGTGTCGGGGTCCAATTCGAAATTCCCCGGATCCTCGGTCAGATCCTCGAGGTAGACCCTGACGGTGGCGCCGGCCGTGCCGGTGCCGGACAGACGGTAGACGATGCGCCCCCCGCCTTCGAGATTGACGCGGAGGCCCTGACCATCCGCCCGGCTGTGGTCGACGGGGTCGTCGTAGGCGAACTCGTCCGCGCTCTCGACGGTGCGCCCGGAAAAGCTCTGGCCGGGCAGATCGGTGAGCATATCGCGCAGCCGGTCCATCATGCGGTTCGCGCCGTCGGACTCGACCCCCTCGTAGTCGTGGCGCGAGTAGAAGTTGCGCCCATACTCCGCCCAGTGCGAATGCAGGATGTCGGCCACCGACTCCTTGCGGACGGCGAGGATGTTCAGCCACAGCAGCACGGCCCAGAGGCCGTCCTTCTCGCGCACATGGTCGCTGCCGGTGCCTGCGCTCTCTTCCCCGCAGAGGGTGATGCGCCCGGCATCGAGGAGGTTGCCGAAGAACTTCCAGCCCGTCGGCGTCTCGTAGCAGGGGAGCCCCTTGGCCTCCGCGACCCGGTCGAGCGCGCGGGAGGTCGGCATCGACCGCGCCACCCCTTTCAGGCCGCCGGCATAGCCCGGAGCGAGGTGCGCGTTCGCGGCCAGCACGGCCAGGCTGTCGGACGGCGTGACGTAGACGCCGCGGCCGAGGATCATGTTGCGGTCCCCGTCGCCGTCCGAGGCGGCGCCGAAATCCGGCGCCTCGTCCGGCATCATCGCGTCGACGAGATCCTTGGCCCAGATCGGGTTGGGGTCGGGGTGGCCACCGCCGAAATCCGGCTTCGGCTCGGCATTGACGACGCTGCCCTCGGCCGCGCCCAGTCGCCGCTCCAGGATCTCGCGCGCGTAGGGCCCCGTCACCGCGTGCATGGCGTCGAAGCGGACGCCGAACCCGCCAGAGAGCAGGCTCCGGATCGCGCCGAAGTCGAAGAGTTCCTCCATCAGCGCGGCGTAGTCCGCGACCGGGTCGACGATCTCGATCGTCATGCCGGAGAGCGTCATCTCTCCGATGGCGGACAGGTCGATGTCGTGCGCCTCGACGATGTGGTATTCGAGGACGGTCTTGGTCGCCTCGAAGATGCGGTCCGTGACCTCCTGCGGCGCCGGCCCGCCGTTCGGCATGTTGAACTTGATACCAAAGTCCTCATCCGGCCCGCCGGGATTGTGGCTGGCGGACATGATGATGCCGCCGTCGGTCTTGCGCGTCCGGATCAGGTGAGAGGCGGCGGGCGTGGAAAGGAGCGCGCCCTGCCCCACGATCATCTTCGCCGCGCCGGAGGCCGCCGCCATCCGCAGGATGACCTGTGCCGCCCGGTCGTTGAAGAACCGCCCGTCACCGCCAAGGACCAGCGTCTTGCCCTCGACCCCGCCGATGCCGGCCCAAATGGCCTCGACGAAATTCTCCAGATAATGGTGTCCCATGAAGACGTGCGTCTTCTTTCGCAGGCCGCTGGTTCCGGGTTTCTGCCCCTCGATCGGCTCGGTCGCGACCGTCATGCGTTCCATTGCGTCCCCCTTGTTCTCTATCTGCCCGCGCGCGCCATGATCTCGGCCGCCCGCTTGACTGCCGGATGCTGGCCCAGCTCGGCCGGCCCCAAGGGCAGACGACGCCGCCAGTTCGGGTGCTGGTCGGTCGTGCCCGGCAGGTTCGGCTGTTCTTCCAGACCGAGGATATCCTCGATCGGCAGCGCGACCAGCGCGGAGGCGAGGCGGCCAAGATGGGCGTGCATCGGATCGAGACCGACGCCACCGGTTTCCGCGTCGAAGTCGGAAACCTCGCTTTGCCTCTGCGCCTTGGCGGATGCGGCGGTCTTCTCGTCGATGCCGCCGACATGCAGGCGCCAGTCCAGATCGCGCCCGAGGCGCCAGCCCTCGTAGGTCGGCAGGTCGTGGGTGGTGAAGGAGGCGAGCGCCCGCTCCTCCCAGCCCTCGGGATGACGGAAGCGGCCGTCGGGGCCGCGCTCGAACATGGCAAGCCGGCACCCGAAGAGGCCCGCCTCGCTCAGCCCCTCCTGCAGTCCGGGAGGCACGTTGCCCAGATCCTCCCCAACGATGACGGCGCCGGCGCGGTGCGCCTCGATGCGGGCGACGGCCAGCATCGCCTCTCGCGGCATGCGGACATAGGTGCCGGGCAGCCCCTCAGGCACGTAGAACGCCCGGTCGAAGCCCAGGATGTGGTCGATCCGCAAGAGACGGGCGTAGCGCAGCTGGGTCCGCAGCGTCTCGATCAGAGGCTGGAAGTGCAGCTTCTCCAGCCCGCGCGGAGAGAGCGGCGCAAGCCCCCAGGTCTGCCCATCGGCAGAGAAGGCGTCGGGCGGCGCGCCGAGCGACACGCCCCGCGCGAACGCCTCTGGCTCCGCCCAGGTCTCCGCTCCATGCGGGTGGGTGCCGACGGCGAGATCGAGATAGAGGCCGTAGGGCATCCGCACCTCGTCGGCCGCGCGGTCGACGGCGGCGAGCTGTTGCACGGCGCGCCATTGCAGCCAGGCGTGATAGGCCATGCGATCCGCCGCACCCTCGGCGAAGCGGGCCACGTCAGGTGAGGCCGGGTCTTGCAGGCTCGCATCCCAGCCCGACCAGTATGCCCCGTGACGTTCGGACAGGGCCTGGTGGAGCGCGAAGTTCTCGAGCGCCTCGCCCTCGGCCGCCCGCCACTCGTCGAAGGCGGGATCGCCACCTGCATCATGAAAGTCCCGATAGGCGTGGGACAGCGCCTCGAGCTTGCGCGCCCTCACCTCGGGATAATCGATCAGCGGGTCGCCCGGCGGGTCGGTTTCGTGCGTGGCGATGTGCAGGATGTTGAACCGACGCCTGTGGGATGGCGAATAGGGGCTCGTCGCCCACGGATCCTCGGGAAAGCCCGCATGGATCGGATTGATGCCGACAAAGCTGGCCCCGCACTCGCCTAGCGACCGCACGGCGCGAGCAAGATCGGCGTAGTCTCCGAGACCTCCCGCTTCGGCGCTTCGCAGACCGTAGAGCGGAACCGTGACGCCCCAGCGCCGCTTCGGCACTGACGGACGAGGCGGAACGGCCAGAAGCAGCGAGCTCTCCTCGCCGACACGGAGCGTGTGATAGCCGGCCGGGAGCTCTGCCGCATCCCCGCGGCCGCCCTCCCTGACGGCGCCGTCCTCCAAATCGATGGCCCAGCCGTCGTGATCGACGCGGAAGCTCCCCATCGGGACGACCTGCCATGGCGGCAGGCTCCGAGCGTCGCGCCGGGCAGCGAGCTCGTCGCGGGTCGCGGCGACATCGCCATCGGTCGTCACCTCGAAGTCGAGCGCGGCGAGGACCGCACGAAGCGTGTCCGCCGAAGCGTGCTGCTCCTGGCCCATCTGGTCGACGTAGGTCGCGGTGACGCCGGCCAACCGCGCCAGATCTGTGAGCGGATCAGTCGCCATGGGCACTCTTGAGGAACACCGCGACGGAGTGTCCTGCGATCTTGGCGCTGCCGCGCGCGAGGGCGGTGCGCATCGCAGGCCGCGCGGTATCGATGTGCCACGCCCAGTGTAGCTTGTTCGTGGGAGCGGGAAGCTTCACGCTCAGCGCCGGGCCGGCGTTGAAGACGACGAACATCGCATCCTCGAGCGTCGAGTAGGCCGGCGCTCCGCCCGCCGTCCTGATCTCCGCGCACAGCACCTGCAGATCGGGGTTGTCCCAGTCCTTCTGCGTCATGGTCTGGCCATCGGGGCGCCGCCAGAAGAGGTCCTGCTGGCCGTCCTCACGCTCCTGGGCATGCAGGAAGAGCTTCTGATGCAGGATCGGATGCTCCTGCCGAAAGGCGATCATCTTCCGGGTGAACTCCAAGAAGTCTTCGTCCACGTCGGACCAGTCGATCCACGAGATCTCGCTGTCCTGGTTGTAGGCGTTGTTGTTGCCCTTCTGCGAATTGCCGAGCTCGTCCCCGCCGAGGATCATCGGCGTGCCCTGGCTGAGAAGCAGGGTCGCCATCAGGTTGCGGCGGCGCTGCGCCCGCTTGGACACCATCTCCGCGTCGTCGGTCTCGCCCTCGACGCCCATGTTGTCGGAGTAGTTTTCTCCATGGCCGTCGCGGTTGTCCTCGCCGTTGGCCTCATTGTGGCGGTGGTTGTAGGAGACGACGTCCGCGAGAGTGAAGCCGTCATGCGCGGTCAGCAAGTTCACCGAGGATGTCGCGGGACGACCGGAATGGTCGAACTGGATCGCCGATCCAGTGATCCGGTTCGCGAGCTCGGGCGTCATTCCGGATTCGCCTCGCCAGAAGCGCCGGACGCCGTCGCGATACTTGTCGTTCCACTCCAGGAACGGCGGCGGAAATGCCCCGAGCTGGTAGCCGCCGGGGCCGATGTCCCACGGCTCGGCGATCAGCTTGACCTGGGTCAGCACCGGGTCCTGGCGCAGCGCGTCGAAAAACGCAGCGCCTCGGTCGAAACCGTGGTCGGTCCGCCCCAGCGTCGAGCAGAGGTCGAAGCGGAAGCCGTCGACATGCATCACCTCCACCCAGTAGCGCAGGGAATCCATCACCATGCGCAGGACCATCGGGTGGTCCACGTTGACCGTGTTACCGGTCCCGGTGTCGTTGATGTAGTAGCGCGGATTGTCCGGCAGCAGCCGGTAGTAGCTGGCATTGTCGAGCCCGCGAAATGCCAGCGTCGGGCCCATCTCGTTGCCCTCGCCGGTGTGGTTGTAGACCACGTCCATCAGCACCTCGAGGCCGGCGGCATGGAAGCGCGCCACCATCTGCTGGAACTCTCCGAGTTCGCCATAGGCGAGGTACCGCGGATCCGGCGCGAAAAATCCCCATGTCTGGTAGCCCCAGTAGTTCGTCAGGCCCTTGTCCGTCAGGAACCGGTCATTGAGGAACGCCTGGCACGGCAGAAGCTCCACCGCCGTCGCGCCGAGCCTGGTCAGATGCTCCAGGATGGGGTCCGACGCCATTCCCAGAAACGTGCCCGGGCGCTCGACGCCCGGGTGCTGCGCCGTCAGGCCCTTGACGTGCGCTTCGTAGATGATGGTCTCGTCGATCGGGGTCATCGGGTGCCGATCCCCACCCCACGAGAAGGACGGGTCCTCGATCACGCAGCGTGGCATGTAGGGGGCACTGTCCCGGGTATCGAAGCTCGAGATCCTCGTCCTCGTGGCCGATCTCATAGCTCATCAGCGAGTCGTGCCA
Source organism: uncultured Alphaproteobacteria bacterium (assembly GCA_963749675.1). Lineage (GTDB taxonomy): Bacteria > Pseudomonadota > Alphaproteobacteria > Rhodobacterales > Rhodobacteraceae > Roseitranquillus. Next base: position 497,824 of record CAVVNT010000010.1, on the reverse strand, counting down.
CTTGGGATGATCGGTGAGGCGCTTTGCGTAGGGGTCGATGAGCAGCTTGTTGGGGTTGAAGCGATGCCCCTGCTCCGGCTCGAAAGGCCCGTGGGCGCGGTAGCCGTAGAGCTGTCCCGGACGCAGGCCCGAGACATAGCCGTGCCAGACCTCCCCGTCCCGCTCGGGCAGGTCGAGCTGCTCGACCTCTTCCTTTCCGTCCTCTGAAAAGAGGCAAAGGGTCATCTTCTCGGCGTAGTGCGAAAAGATGGCGAAGTTGACGCCGTCGCCGTCGAAGGTGGCGCCGAGGGGCGCGGCGCGCCCTGCGGTCACGCTGTGTGTCGTCATTCGGATTGCTTCATCCCGTCATACATCGCGGCGTACTCCGCCGCAGAGGCCGTCCAGTCAACCGGCTGCCGCATGCCCTGTTCCTGCATGCGACCGTAGGCGGCCGGGTCGGCGAAGAGGTCACAGAGCTTGGCGAGCGTGGCCGAGAGACGCTCGGCGGTCACCGGGCTGAATTGCAGTCCGGTCGCGAGCCCCGAGCGGAGCGCCAGCGGGTTCGCGTCGATCACGGTGTCGGCCAGGCCGCCGGTCCGCGCTACGACCGGAACGGTGCCGTATCTGAGGCCATAGAGCTGCGTCAGACCGCACGGCTCGAACCGGGAGGGCACGATGATGGCATCGGACCCTGCGATGATGCGGTGCGAGAACGCCTCGTCGTAGCCGATTCTGACGGCGACCCCGGGATGCGTCTCGCCCAGTTGGTGGTACGCGTCCTCAAGTTCAGGCTCTCCGGTGCCGAGGAGCACGAGCCGTCCATCCCGCTCAAGGAGTGTGCCGACCGCATCGAGGAGGAGATCCAGCCCTTTCTGCCAGGTAAGGCGCGAGACGACGCAAGCAATCGGTCCTTCGCCCTGTTCCAGGTTCGTCTCGGCGAGAAGTGCGTCGCGCGCCGCGCGCTTCGCCGCGGGCCGGTCGAAGACGGCGATGTGCGGGTCGGTCGCCGGGTCCCAGACCTCGGCATCGATGCCGTTCAGGATCCCGCTGACGCGATCCGCGCGGTGGCGCATCAGGCCGTCGAGCCCCATCCCGAATTCGGGTGTCATCAGTTCGACCGCGTAGGTCGGGCTGACGGTCGTGATCCGGTCGGCCCAGACGATCCCCGCCTTGAGCGCACTCACCTGTCCCCAGAACTCGTAGCCCTCGCGTGTGAAGCCCGCCTCGGGCAGCTTGAGACTGTAGCGGCGTTCCGCCGGGACGAGTCCGTGGAATGCGATGTTGTGGATCGTGATGACGCTCGGCCGGCGGCCAGCGAGATAGACCGGCGCCAGACCACCCTGCCAATCATGCGCGTGCAGGATATCGGGGCGCCAGTCGCCGTCACCCTCTGCGGCGAGGCGGGCGGCGAACCATGACAGCGCAGCGAACCGCTCCGGGTTGTCGGGCCAGTCGCGGCCGTCGGAGTTGTAGATGCCACCGCCGCGCTCGAAGAGATGCGGCGCCGCGACGAGGTAGAGCCGCAGACCCGCTGCCTCGGCCGCGAACAGCCGCGCGGGTCCGCCGAAGAGATAGTCTTCCTCCATCACCGTCCGGCCATCGCGTACCTGCGCAACGACCGTCGGGTAGGCCGGCAGGACCACGCGCATATCGTGGCCCAGCACCTCGAGCGCCTTGGGCAACGCTCCGACCACGTCGGCCAGGCCGCCGGTCTTCACCAGCGGCGCACACTCCGACGCGACCGAGACGATCGGAGTCATGCGTGCGCGGCTCGCCTGTCGAGCATATCCTGCGTGATGAGCGTGACGCCGCCCTCGCTCACGCGGAACCAGCGCGCGTCCTCCTTCGGATCCTCGCCGACGACAAGGCCTTGCGGGATGGCGACGTCGCTGTCGATGACGACGTTCTTGAGCCGAGCGTTTCGCCCGATCTCCACCCGCGGCAGCACGACGGCACGCTCCAGCGATGAGTAGCTGTTGGTGTGCACCATCGTGAAGAGGAGCGACTCGCGGATCGAGCTGCCGGAGATGATGCATCCGCCTGAGACGAGCGAACTTATCGCGATGCCGCGTCGGTCCTCCTGATCGTGAATGAACTTCGCCGGCGGCATCTGCTCGGAGTAGGTCCAGATCGGCCATTCCCTGTCCCAGAGGTCGAGGTCGGGATCGAAATCGGTGAGGTCGATGTTCGCCTTCCAGAAGGCGTCGACGGTGCCCGCGTCGCGCCAGTAGGCGGGGTCGCCCTCGGCCCGGACGCAGCTGTCGTCGAAGCGGTGGGCGACCGCCTTCCCATGCTTGACGATCTCGGGGAATGATGTCGCCACCGAAGTCGTGCTTGCTGTTGGGGTCCTCGGCGTCCTTGCGCAGCAGCTCGCGCAGGAACTTCCAATCGAACACGTAGATCCCCATCGAGGCGAGCGCGACGTCCGGGTCGTCCGGCGTGCCCGGCGGGTCGGCGGGCTTTTCGAGGAACGACGTGATCTGCTCTTTCTCGTCGATCGCCATGACGCCGAAGGCCACCGCCTCCATCCGCGGCACGGTCAGGCAGCCCACCGTCACGTCCGCGCCGGACGAGAGATGCTGCTGCAGCATGACCTCGTAGTCCATCTTGTAGATGTGGTCCCCGGCGAGGACGACGATGTAGTCGACATCGTAGCTGTCGACGATGTCGATGTTCTGCGTCACCGCGTCCGCAGTGCCGAGGTACCATTGCGTCTCGCTCACGCGCTGCGAGGCGGGCAGGATGTCGAGATACTCGTTTCGCTCGGCGCGAAAGAAGTTCCAGCCGCGCTGGCAATGCCGGATCAGGCTGTGCGCCTTGTACTGCGTGGCGATCGCCATCTTTCGGATGCCCGAGTTCAGCGCGTTCGACAGCGCGAAGTCGATGATCCGGGACTTTCCGCCGAAGGGCACCGCCGGCTTGGCGCGGTAGTCGGTCAATTCCTTGAGCCGGCTCCCGCGACCTCCCGCCAGAACGAACGCCATGGTTCGGCTGGACAGCCGCTGGCTTGATTGAAGCATCTCATCCCCTGCGCCGCTTATGGTTATGCCCCGCCTTCGTAGGCGAGGATGACGGTCGACAATGGAGGCAGCGTAACGGTGGCGGAGGCCGGCCGTCCATGATGCGCTTTTCCGGTGGCGACGACCCCGCCCATGTTCCCGCGGTTTGCCGCCACCATAGATCTCCGCGTCGGTGTTCATCGCCTCGGACCAACGGCCTTCGAGCGGCAGACCACACAGCCAGTTCGCGCGCTCGACCGGCGTGAAGTTGCAGATGACCGCGATCGGCCGGTCGTCCTCGCCGCCCTTGCGGAGCCAGGCGTAGATCGACGCATCGGCGTCGTTGGCCTCGATCCATTCGAACCCTTCCGGTTCGCAATCCTTGACGTGCAGAGCGGGCTCGGAGCGGTAGAGCGTGTTGAGGTCGCGCACGAGGCGCTTGAGCCCCGCGTTCGGTCCATGCTGCGATGCGTCCCAGTCGAGCTGGGCGTTGTGGTTCCACTCGGCCCGCTGGGCGAACTCCTGGCCCATGAACAGCAGCTTCTTGCCGGGGTGCCCCCACATGAAGCCGTAATAGGCGCGCAGGTTGGCAAACTTCTCCCATTCCGTGCCGGGCATCTTGTCGAACATTGCTCCCTTGCCGTGCACGACCTCGTCGTGGCTGATCGGCAGGATGAAGTTCTCGCTGAAGGCGTAGTGCAGGCCGAACGTCATCTGGTGGTGGTGGTGACGGCGGTAGAGCGGATCCTTCTGCATGTAACTCAGGGTGTCGTTCATCCACCCCATGTTCCACTTGTAGCCGAAGCCGAGGCCCCCGTCGTCCACAGGACGCGACACGCCGGGGAAAGAGGTCGACTCCTCCGCCACGGTCATGATGCCCGGCCGCTCGCCGTAGCAGGTGACGTTCATCCGCTGCAGGACGTTGATCGCCTCGTAGTTCTCGCGGCCGCCGTGGATGTTGGGGACCCACTCCCCCTCCTTCCGGCTGTAGTCGCGGTAGAGCATCGAGGCGACGGCATCCACGCGCAGGCCGTCGACGTGGTACTCCTCAAGCCAGTAGAGCGCGTTCGAGACGAGGTAGTTCGCGACCTCGACCCGACCGTAGTTGTAGATCAGCGTGTTCCAGTCCTGGTGAAACCCTTCGCGCGGGTCGCCATGCTCGTAGAGCGCGGTCCCGTCGAACCGGCCGAGGCCGTGCGGGTCGCTCGGGAAATGCCCCGGCACCCAGTCGAGGATCACGCCGATGCCGGCGGCGTGCGCGGCCTCCACCAGATTCCGGAACTCGTGCGGCGGGCCGAAGCGGACCGTCGGCGCGAACATTCCGACCGGCTGGTAACCCCACGATCCGTCGAATGGATACTCGCTGACCGGCAGGAACTCGAGATGGGTGAAGCCCATGTCGCTGGCGTAGCCGACCAGCTCCTCCGCCGACTCCTTGTAGCTGAGGGGCCTGTTTCCCTCATGGACGCGCCGGCGCCACGAGCCCAGATGCACCTCGTAGACCGAGATAGGGGCCGTGCGCGAGTTCCGGTCGCGGCGGACGTCCATCCACTCGTCGTCCTTCCAGCCGTAGCCGAGGATGTGGCGGACGAGGGAGGCGTTCTCCGGCGGGTGCTGGCTGCCGAACCCCACCGGGTCGGCCTTCAGGGGCATCAGGTTTCCCTGAGCGCCGATGATCTCGTACTTGTAGGCTTCGGGCTCGGCGACGTTCGGGACGAAGATTTCCCACACGCCCGTGGCACCGCGCTTGCGCATCAGGTGCCGGCGCCCGTCCCAGCCGTTGAAGCCGCCGACGACGGAGACGCGGCGGGCATTCGGGGCCCAAACGGCGAAATGAGTGCCCCACTTGCCCTGATGCTCCATCACGTGGGCGCCGAGGACCTTCCAGAGGTGCTTGTGGGTGCCCTCGCCGAGGAGATACTCGTCCAGTTCGCCCATGACGGGTCCGAACCGGTAGGCGTCCTCGAATTCCCATTGGCCGCCCTGCCCCTCTCCGCGGAGCCAGTAGGCGCCGTCTCCTGGGGCCGGGCCAGAGAAGACACCGCCTGAAACGCGTTGCAATTCATGGGCCTCATTGCCCGAAACGGCCCAGAGGCGCTCCGCCCCAGGGTCGAAGGCGGTCACCGTTCGATCGGCGCCGCTCCCGTGCGGTCCGAGGACGGAAAATGGGTCATCATGGACGCCGGCATTGATGCGATCGATGTCGGCGTCCAAGAAATGTCTGGCGGGGGCAGCAGTGCGCGCTGTATCGGTCATACCGCCAAGGGTATGGCGTTCCTTTCCGACGGCAAGTTGTCGCATGAACCTTGGGCGTCAGTAATTGCCTCGGCGCCCCAGACATCGGCCATATATCCACGGATGGTGCGGTCGGAGGAGAACCAGCCAGAGCGTGCCGTGTTCAGCGCCGCCATGCGTGTCCAGCGTCCGGCATCGCGGAAGGCCGCGTCGACCTCACGCTGAGCGCGCCAGTAGTCGGTGAAGTCTGAACAGACGAGGAAATAGTCCGCTTCCGTCAAGTTGCGCGCGATGCCCTGGAAGCGATCGCGGTCATCCTGGGAGAACGTCCCGTCCTCGACCGCACATATCGCGCGCGCGAGACGCGGATCGTCGGCCATGGCGCGCTTGGCGTGCCATTCGACCTGACGCCGTTCGACAACTTCGTCGGCGTTCATGCCGAAGAGGAAGAAGTTGTCCCCTCCCACACGTTCGCGGATTTCGACGTTGGCCCCGTCAAGCGTCCCGATCGTCGGCGCACCGTTCAGGGCGAACTTCATGTTGCCAGTCCCCGACGCCTCCTTCCCGGCCGTCGAGATCTGCTCGCTGAGGTCGGCCGCGGGGATCAGACGCTCGGCAAGGCTCACATTGTAGTTGGCCGGGTACACGATCTGGAGCAGCTTTCGCGTCGCCGGATCGTTGTTTACCACGTGCGCCACCGAATTGATCAGGTGAATGATCTCCTTGGCGAAGACGTAGCCGGGCGCCGCCTTGCCGCCGAAGATCTTGACCCTCGGGGTCCAGTCGCCGTTCGGATCGTCCCGGATCTCCTGCCAGAGCGCGATCGCCTCCAGAATGTTCAGATGCTGGCGCTTGTATTCGTGGATGCGCTTGACCTGGATGTCGAACATCGCCTCCGGGTCGACGCGGACGCCGCGCGTATCGGCAAGCCAGTCGGAGAGGTCCGACTTGTTGGCGCGTTTCGCCGCCTGATAGCGCTCGAGGAAGGAGGGATCGTCGATCACCTTCTCCAGCTCCTGCAGTTCTTCCAGATCCTCGGCCCATCCGGTGCCGATCGCCTCCGTCACCAGCGAAGAAAGGCGCCAGTTGCACGACAACATCCAACGCCGAGGGGTGACGCCGTTGGTCTGGTTCACGATCCGCTGCGGGTGGAGCCGGTGGAGGTCTTCGAAGACAGTCCGCTTCATCAGGTCGGTGTGCAGGCCCGACACGCCGTTGACGCGGTTCGCCATCACGAACGACAGCTCGCCCATGCGGATGTCGCCGTGGCTCCGGATCGCGACCTGGCGATCGGGATGTGCCGCGGCGTGGGCCGCATCTATCCGCTCGATCAACTGTACATGGCGCGGCAGCAGGCGAGACATCAGCTCTTCCGGCCAGCGCTCGAGCGCCTCGGGCAGAAGCGTGTGGTTGGTGTAGTTCAGGCAGTGGCGCGCCGTGACGATCGCTTCGTCCAACGCCATCCCACGCTCGTCGTGAAGCAGTCGAACCAGTTCCGGGCCGGCGATGGCGGGATGCGTGTCGTTGAGCTGTATCGCGACCTTCTGCGGCAGCAAGCGCAGATCGTCATACTCGCTCTCGAACCGGCGCAGGATGTCGCGGAGCGACGCCGCGGTGAAGAAATACTCCTGCTTCAGCCGCAGCTCCTTCCCCTGTGTGGTCGTATCGTCGGGGTAGAGGACCCTGCTGATGGTCCGTGCGAGCGCCTCGGGTTCGGCCGCGGCTGCGAAGTCGCCACGATTGAAACGGCCGAGGTCGAAGACGTTGGTCGGGTGCGCCCCCCAGAGCCGAAGCGTGTTCGCCCAGCGTCCCTGCCACCCGATCACCGGCGTATCATGAGCTTCGGCGACGACGCTTTCGCCGGGCGACCAGATCATGCTGTTGCCGTCGTGCCGCACATCGCCACCGAATCCGATCATAAAGGCCGCCTCAGGCCTCTCGAATTCCCAAGCGTGCGCCTGCGTCAGCCAGTCTTCCGGCTCCTCCATCTGGCGGCCGTCCTCGAATCGCTGCCTGAAGAGACCGTGCTCGTACCGGATCCCGTAGCCCATCGCCGGCACGCCGATCGAGGACAGGGACTCCAGGAAACATGCCGCCAGTCGCCCCAGCCCGCCATTGCCCAGAGCCGCGTCAGGCTCGTCGGCAAACACCTCCGAAAGAGACAGTCCCGCCGGTCGAAGCGCCTTTTCGGCTTCTTCCAGCAGCCCGAGATTCTTGATGGCGTCCTCGAGCAGACGCCCGATCAGGAATTCCATCGACAGGTAGTAAACCCGTTTCTTTCTCGCCTCGTAGCTCGCGCGCGTCGCCGCGAACCAGCGATCCACGATCTTGTCGCGTACCGCCAGAGACAATGCCATGCGCCAGTCGAGGAGCGTCGCGTGGGCGGAGTCCTTGCCCATAGAGTATTTCAGCCGTTCCATGACGGCGACATCAAGTCCGTGGGTCATGAGCGCGTTCCCATTCAATTCGGCGAGACACGGACGTCTGCTAACGTCCACGCCCTACTAATCCGCTAATACCTTTTGGGCGCCGCACTTCCTGACCCTCGCCAGCGACGCCTTAGACCACAAGTTTGCGGTTCTAGGCTGCGACGTCCAGCCTGTGTTGTCCAATGAACTCGGAGAGCACCTCGGCATACTGCGGATCCTGACTGGCCAGGAACAGCGTTGCCGCAAGCATCCCCTGCTTGGAGCCGCAATCGAACCGGCGGCCGGAAAGCGTGAACCCTGCGAGACCTACCGTCGGCGTTTCCCGCGCGATCGCGTCTGTGAGCTGGATCTCGCCACCGGCGCCTGGCTCTTGCGTTGCAAGCGCTCCGAAGATCGACGGCGCAAGGATGTAGCGCCCCACCACTGCCGTTCGCGAGGGGGCCTCAGCAGGATCCGGCTTCTCGACCATGCCGCTCGCGCGCACGATCTGCCCGTCCCGGCTTTCGACCTTCAGGACTCCGTAGCTCTCCACCTCATCGCGAGCCACCTCAATGGCTGCGACCATGTGTCCAGCATCAGCTTCGCGATATCCCGCAATCATCTCGGAGAGGCACCCATTCTCGCTGCAGACCATCAGATCGTCCGGCAGGATAACCGCGACCGGGCCCTCCAGGACGTGGTCTCGCGCGCACAGAACCGCGTGCCCAAGGCCAAGGGGTTCGTCCTGCATCACGAAGATGACGTCATGCTCATCGGTATCGAGCGCGTCTGCATCAAGCGCATCGGCAAGATGATCTTTTCCGCGGTTCCTCAGGGTGTCGCACAGCTCCGCGTCGGCCTTCACGTAACGCTCAATAGCTCCCTTCGAGGGATGGCTGACGAAGACAAGCCTCTCCACTCCCGCGGCACGAGCCTCGTCGATCGCATACTGGATCAGCGGCCGGTCGATCACAGGCAACAGCTCCTTGGGGGTTGCCTTGGTCGCCGGAAGGAAGCGGGTACCAAGCCCAGCGACAGGGAAGATCGCCGTTCTCACTCGCGCATTCGTCATCTTTTACGTACTCCACTAACAGAATCATGCGCTACCGCGCACCCACTACGCATCAAGCTCCCGGAAACGCCGCAGCGCAGCACCAGGCCGACGTGCTCTCGATGATCACCCGGCGCCGGGTCTTCCGTGGCGTCATCACTACCGCACTCTGTAACTTTCCAGAACCCTCTCCGCCTCACCATCATTAATGAGATGATGAACGACGGGTTCCTGAAGTCGCACAGCCAATGCAAGGTTTTTTCTTGCTGCAGGCGCGAAGAGCTCTCGTTGCCTCGATTTTGCACCGGCGCGCAGAAGCGCTACGCAGTTTGTGGCAGGGCGCGACCGCAGCCATGTCCGGCTGGACGATCAGCCCATTGCGTTCGGCAGGAACGTCACGATCCCCGGGAGGAGGGTGATCAGGACCAAACTAGGAGGAGTAGCGTCAGGATGTCGCATCCCGTGAGGCCCTGGATCACGAACCGGTTGAACCCAATCGGCGGCGTGATCTGGCTCATCTCGACCGCGATGACGAGGTAGATGCCGAACCACATCGGGTCGATCCCGACGGCCTCCACCATCGGCAGTATGATGGAGGTGGTAAGCACGACACCGAAATTCCGTCAAGGAAGCATCCCAGCACGATGAAGAAGAGCGTCAGCGCCGCGAGCAGGGCATATGGCGATAGGTCGCGGCCGCCGATCCAAGCCGCAAGGTTTCGCGGCACGCCGGTAAACCCCATGGCCGTCGTCAGGTATGCTGCGCCGATGAAGGCTATCATGCAGGATGGCCGCGAGGACGACACCCAGCGCCGCCGCGTCGGTCGGCGAGGCGACACCGCTGTAGATCGACCCGATCACCCCGCCTATCAGCAGCACGACCGTCGGCGAGAAGCCACCAAACGGGCCCGGAGGCTTTTTGGGGCGTCGGGCGCGGGAATCAGCCCCGGTTCCGTCTAGGAGCGAACTGCGACGTAGGCCGCAAACAGCGCTTGTTCATTACCACGATGTTCTTCGGCACCCACGCGTTGATCGGCGTACAACCTCACCGTTGGTGTAGAGCCCGCAGGGCGTCAGCGCTCTTGCGCTGCGGCAAGCGATCGTTGCCGCGTCGGCGCGACCCGCCGAGCAGGCCTGCCAAGCACCGTACGCCTAGAGCGGGATGTCGGGCCGTGTCTGGATTGCCTCGAACTGCGGGCGCGCAAGAAGGTAGCCTTGCACCAGGGTGATGCCGAGTTCTCGAAGCATCGACATCTCCCCCAAAGTCTCAATGCCTTCGGCGACGACGCTGATCCCGAGATCACGGCACATTTCATGCATCGCCGCAACGATCGTTCTCCGAGTTCCATCGCGGTCGATGCCCGACACGATCTCGCGGTCGATCTTGACGATGTCGGGGATCACGTCCGCGATCAGCGACAACCCGGAATATCCAGCCCCGAAATCGTCGATTGCGGTGCGAAATCCCATCGACTTGTAGGTTGAAACGATGGACTTCAAATGGTCTTTGTCGCGCACGCGTTCGACCTCGGTGAATTCGAAGACGATATTCTCGATGGGGAACTCGTAGGCGTCGGCCGCCCACAGCGTACGTCGGATGCAGGTAGCCGGATCGTAGACCGCGTTCGGCATGAAGTTGATCGACAGAGCGTCCTTCATTCCAAGCTTGGCGGCCAGACGAATTGCGGTGACGCGGCAGGTCTGGTCGAAGTTGTAGAGGCTCTCGTCGTCGACGAGGGTCAACATCTCTCCGGCACTTCGGCCGTCCGATCCCCGGAGCAGCGCCTCGTGCGCAAAGACGCCACCCGATTCCAAGTCGAAGATCGGCTGGAATGCCATCGTGATGTCGTGTGCGAAAGCGCGCCCCTTCCGCTCGGCGCAGTGTTCGCAAGCGAAATTTTGCAGAACCATGGTTCTTTCCGTTCTTACCGCGCCCCCGCTTGACGTCTAGTATGACTTTGATTGCGATGGGGTTTACGGGAGAACGTCGTTATTCGGCGGCTTCCTGGTACGAATTGAGCGGCGGGCAGGTGCAGACAAGATTTCGGTCGCCGTAGGCATTGTCGACGCGATTGACCGGCGGCCAGTACTTGTCGACGCGGAAAGCCCCAACCGGGAAGCAGCCGGCCTCGCGGCTGTAAGGCCGGTCCCAGTCGCCTACGAGGTCTTCGACCGTGTGCGGCGCTCGGCGCAGGGGACTCTCGTCCGCGGACACCTCTCCCTTCTCGACCGTCCGGATCTCGGCGCGTATCGCTAGCATGGCGTCGCAGAAACGGTCCAGCTCCGCCTTCGTCTCGCTCTCCGTGGGTTCGACCATCAGCGTGCCCGACACGGGCCAGCTCATCGTCGGTGCGTGAAATCCGTTATCCACCAGCCGCTTGGCAATGTCATCGACGGTAATCCCAACCTCTGCGAACGGCCGAGTGTCCAGGATGCACTCGTGCGCGACGCGACCGTTCTTTCCACGAAACAGCACATCGAATGCGCCGTGCAGCCGCGCCGCGATGTAGTTGGCATTCAGGATCGCAACGCGCGTCGCCTGCGTCAGACCTTCGCCGCCCATCAGCAAGCAGTACGCCCACGAGATCGGCAGGATCGAAGCGGAGCCCCACGGCGCGCCCGAAACCGGCCCCTCGCGTCCGCCCGTCGCCGGATGGCCCGGCAGAAACGGCGCTAGGTGCGAGCGCACCCCGATCGGACCCATCCCGGGCCCGCCACCGCCATGCGGGATGCAGAACGTCTTGTGGAGGTTGAGGTGGCTGACATCAGCGCCGATCTTGCCCGGCCTGGCAAGACCGACCATCGCATTGAGGTTGGCCCCATCCAGATAGACCTGCCCGCCGTGAAGATGCGTGATCTCGCAGACCTCCCGCACCGTCTCCTCGAAGACGCCATGTGTTGAGGGGTACGTGATCATGCAGGCGGCAAGGTTGTCGCCCGCGGCCTCCGCCTTGGCGCGAAAATCCTCGACGTCGATGTCGCCGTTCTTCGCGGCCTTGACCACGACGACCTTCATCCCGCACATCTGCGCTGAAGCCGGGTTGGTCCCATGTGCAGAGGTGGGGATCAGGCAGACCCGGCGGTCCTCTCCGCGCGAGCGATGGTATGCCATGATCGTGAGGAGGCCCGCATACTCGCCCTGCGCGCCCGAATTCGGTTGCATGGACATCGCGTCGTAGCCGGTGATCTCGCAGAGCCGTGCCGACAGGTCTCCGATCATCTCCGCGTAGCCGGCCGCCTGATCGGCGGGCGCGAACGGGTGCATGTTGGCGAACTCGGGCCACGAGATTGCCGCCATCTCGGCCGCGGCGTTCAGCTTCATCGTGCAGGAGCCGAGTGGGATCATCGCTCTGTCGAGCGCGAGGTCGCGGTCGGCGAGGCGGCGCATGTAGCGCATCATCTCGGTCTCGGCCCTGTTCATGTGGAACACCGGGTGGGTCAGGTACTCGGAATTCCGCGTCAGGCCCTCCGGCAGTTGATGGTCGCCGGCGACATCGTCCCACGCGCGGTCGATACCGAAAGCCCGCCATACGGCCTCGATCTTGGCGGTCCGCGTGGTCTCGTCGAGTGCGATGCCGATCCGATCCTCCCCGATGCGACGCAGGTTCACCTGCTCGGCTGCTGCCGCCCGCAAGATCACGCCCTGCATCGGACCCACGCGAACCGTAATCGTATCGAAGAAGCTGTCGGACAAGACCTCGAAACCGCCCTGCTTCAGCGCGTTCGCCATGCGAACCGCTTTCTGGTGGACCCGCTGGGCAATCGCCTTCAGCCCCTCCGGCCCGTGAAAGACCGCATAGAACCCGGCCATTACGGCCAGAAGCGCCTGCGCCGTGCAGACATTCGAGGTCGCCTTCTCGCGACGGATATGCTGTTCGCGCGTCTGCAGCGCGAGGCGGTATGCCTTGTTGCCGCGGGCGTCGACGGAGACCCCGACGATCCGCCCCGGCATGTGGCGCTTCATCTCGTCCCGGCATGCCATGTAGGCTGCGTGGGGACCGCCGTAGCCCATCGGAACACCGAACCGCTGCGTCGAGCCCACCGCGATGTCCGCGCCCATCGCGCCCGGCTCCTTCAGCATAGTCAGCGCCAGCGGGTCGGCGATCATCGCTGCGATGGCTTTCTGTTCGTGCAGCGCCGCAATGATCCGGCCGAAGTCGCGCAGGTCGCCGAAGGTGCCTGGATACTGGAAGATCGCACCGTACACTTGGGTCGGGTCAAGGCTGTCCGGGTCGCCGACGACCACATCGATGCCCAGCGGTTCGGCGCGCGTCCTCATCACCGCGATGTTCTGCGGATGACAGTTCTCATCCACGAAAAAGGATCTGGCCTTCGACTTTGACACGCGGCCCGCCATTGTCATTGCCTCGGCCGCCGCGGTGGCCTCGTCCAGCAACGAAGCGTTTGCCACAGGAAATCCCGTCAGGTCGCTGATCATCGTCTGGAAGTTCAGTAGCGCCTCCAGCCGGCCCTGGCTGATCTCGGGCTGGTACGGCGTGTAGGCTGTGTACCAGGCGGGATTCTCGAGGATGTTCCGCTGGATCGCAGGCGGCGTGACGGTGCCGTGCCAGCCCATCCCGATCATCGTCGTGAAGACCTGGTTCTTTCTGGCCGTCTGCCGCATCCGCCAGAGCAACTCGCGTTCCGACAGCGGTGCCCCGGACAGCGGCGTGTCCTGCCGGATGTCGCCGGGCAAGGTCTCGTCGATGAGCGTGGCGAGGTCGGCCGCCCCGATCGTCTCCAGCATCTGGTCCATCTCGCATGGCGACGGTCCGATATGGCGGCGATTGGCGAAGTCGTAGGGATCGTAGTCGGTCAGGGTGAAAGGCATGCTGTCTCCGCAAGGGGCCGCGTCCGGTCATGCGGGCCCGCACGCTTCATGCGGCCCCGCCGTCCGGATTCCTACAAACTCGTCCCGCGCCTTGTACATGCGCCTGTCGGTCGTCCGCGCGTAGCCCCACCGCCGCACCACTTCCGACTCCGCCGAGTGACGGTCTCCAGCTACTGGACGCGGTCGACGAGCGTCAGCGTGATGCTGCCGTCATCGCCGATCTTCAGGTCCTTGTAGCTGAACAAGCCGATGAACGCGTCGCGGGTCAGCGCTTCGTCACCCATGTCGCGCTGCATCACCGCGACGTCGTTGGCCTCAAGCGCGCTCTTCAGCCGCTTGTGCTTGTCGGCCTCGGAGCCGGCCTTCTTCATCGGGTCGAAATAGCCCGTGGTCCCGACGCGCCACGTGTTGTGCAGAACTGCCAGCTCACGACCCTCGACGTCCGCCGTCCACTGGCCGCGGAATGCGGAAATCTTCTTGTCGGGCTGGCGCTTTCGCTGAACCGGTTTTTTCGTCACTCGATGAACTCCTGATAAGCGTCTTCGTCCATGTGCTCCTCCACTTCGGACGGATCCTCGGCCTTGATCTTGAAGAACCACGCATCCTCCGGTTCCTCGTTGATCTTGCCCGGCGTCTTGACGATGGCGTCGTTGATCTCGGTCACCTCGCCGTCGAGGGGTGCGGTGATGTCCGAGGCGGCCTTTACGCTCTCGATCACCACGATCTCCTCGCCCTTCTTCACGATATCCCCGACCTCCGGCAGTTCGATATAGACGATGTCGCCAAGCTGCTCGGCCGCGTACTTCGTGATCCCGACGGTCACGATGTCGCCATCGAGGTCGAGCCATTCGTGTTCCTCGGTGTACTTCATCGACCCTCCTTCAGCGCTTGTATCCGGCCTCCCGGAACGGGAGACGCGTGACGGTCAAAGGTATGCGCTTGCCGCGCAGTTCCCCGGTGAGTTCGGTGCCTGGCTCGGAATGGCCGGATTCGACGTAGGCCATGGCGACGGGGCGTTCCACGCTTGGTCCCCAAGCGCCAGACGTGACGTGCCCGACCTCCTCCTCGCCAGAATATATCTTGGTTCCGGCGCGCAGCGGGGCCCGGCCTTCGGGAAGAATGCCGACGCGGCGACGCGACGGCCCCTCCGCCAGCGCCCTGAGGATCGGCTCGGCGCCGGGGAAGCCGCGCGCGCGCGCGCCGCCCTCGCGGCGGGGCTTGCCGATGGACCAGGCGAGCCCGGCCTCGACAGGATTGGTCGTGACGTCGATGTCGGAACCGTGGAGCGGAAGCCCCGCCTCAAGCCTCAGCGTGTCGCGCGCGCCGAGTCCCACCGGCACCACCTCCGACATCGCCAGCAGCGCCTCGGAAAATCCACGCGCCTCGGACGTGGGAACGGAGATCTCGAAGCCGTCCTCTCCGGTGTAGCCAGAGCGCGACACCCAGATGTCGCCGCCCTGAATCGGCAGCACGGCCACGTCCATGAAGCTGAGCCGTACGACGGCCGGCACGATGCGGGCGAGAGCCGTTTCAGCCATCGGCCCCTGCAAGGCTAGGAGCGCGCGGTCCTCCACGACATCGAGCGTATTGCCGGGCAGGCTCGACCGGATATGCTCGGCGTCAGCAACGGCATTCGCCGCGTTGACGACGAGAAACAGATGATCGCCTCGGTTCGCCACCATCAAGTCGTCGAGTATCCCGCCCTCATCGTTCGTCAGGAGCGCGTACCGCTGCCGCCCTTCGCTGATGCCACGAACGTCGGCGGGGACCAGTCGCTCCAACCCGCGCGCGCGGTCGGGACCTGTTAGGATGAGCTGACCCATGTGGCTCACGTCAAAGAGGCCGGCGGAAGCGCGCGTATCGGTGTGCTCGGCAAGAACACCCTTGTACTGCAAGGGCATTTCCCACCCCGCAAAGGGCACCATGCGAGCGCCAAGCTCGACATGCAGGTCATGTAGCGGGGTTCGCCGCAGCTCGCTCACGCCGGACGGCAACGCGCGCTCGGGACCCTGGCGTCACATCTGGATCCGTTCATCTCATAGTCCCCGGTGGCCACGGCGCGGTCCAGCCGCACTGGTCGGCAGGCTAGGCGTTGGCCGGATGAGCGGCAAGGGCTTCCGACCGCACGTCTGCCTCGAAGGATCGACGCGCGGGGTTGCCGCCGCCGCCGCTCCGGGGTCAAAGGTGATCCATGACCCATGCGCTCGTGTTCGGTTACGGCAGCCTGGTGAACAGGGCGACCCACGACTACGCCGATGTGCAGCCTGCGATTGCGCGGGGCTGGCGGCGTGCCTGGCGGCGGACATCTCTGCGGCCGCTGTCGTTTCTCACGGTGATCCCGGACTCGGCGACCGAGATCGAGGGGCTGGTGGCGAGCGTACCCGATCGTGCATGGCCTGCGCTCGACGCACGGGAGGGGGCCTACGAGCGGGTGGCCTTGGCCGATGTTCGGCATGGCGGCGAGACGGGCGCCACGGCGATCTACGCCATCCCCGAGGGCGCTCATGAGGAACCGGGGGCGGAGAACCCCATCCTTCTAAGCTATCTGGAAACCGTGCTGCAGGGCTACCTGACGGTTTTCGGAGAGGATGGCGTAGCGCGCTTCGTCGAGACGACGGACGGCTGGCACGCACCGATCCTCGACGACAGGATGGCGCCGCGCTACGGCCGGGCAACGCGCCTTGAACCGTCGGAGCGGACCCTCATCGATAGGTGGCTTGGCGAGATCGGCGCCGCGTCGGTCGCGCCGGAGGACCCGAGCAATTGAGGTCTGTCGGACCGCGCAGGCGCCGATTTCCACGTGAGGGGAGCGAGCCTTCGCGCGAACGCCCTGCGACCTCAACCGAAGACGGCGACCGGGCGCAGTCGCAGCGTGCCAACTCCAGGCGAATGCGCCTGGTAGCCGCTTGAGGCACGCTCAGATAGACCATGCTGAGCATGGGAAGACGCCACACCGCTGCGCAAGCGCAGTCTTCTGCCCCGCGTCAGATCAGAGCGACGGCTTGGCCCGCAGCAGGGGCATGAGGTCCGCCATCTCCGGTCCCCGCGCGCGGCCCGTGATCGCCAGACGGAGCGGCATGAAGAGCTGCTTGCCCTTGCGCCCCGTTGCCGCTCTTACCGCGCTCGTCCACTCGGACCAGGTGTCCTGGTCGTAGGGCGGGTCTCCGAGAAGCGCGAACGCCTCGTCGAGAAAGGACCGGTCGGCCTCGTCCACGATGGCGACTCTGTCGCCGGTGAGAATCCGCCACCATTCCGCCAGCTCGGCGCGGGTTTCGATGTTCTCTCGCGCCACCTCCCAGAAGCGCGGGGCGATGTCGTCGGGGACACCCAGTGCCGCGATCTCCGCCGCGACTTCCTCGTACGGCAGGCCGTGCAGGTGGCGGGCGGTCAGCGGGCGCAGGTCGGCGACGTCGAACTTCGTCGGCGCCGCACCGAAGCGGCTGATGTCGAGGCCGTCTACGAGTTCATCGATGGAATTGCGCAGCTCGACCGGATCGGCGGAGCCGAGGCGGGCCATCAGAGACAGAAGCGCCATCGGCTCAATTCCTTCGGCGCGCAGATCGCGGAGGGCAAGCGCACCGAGGCGCTTCGACAGCCCCTCTCCCTGAGGGCCGGTCAACAACGAGTGGTGCGCGAAGCGCGGCGGCTCGCCGCCCAGTGCGCGAATGATCTGTATCTGCGTGGCGGTGTTGGTCACGTGATCCGATCCGCGGACGATGTCAGTGACGCCGAATTCCATGTCGTCAACCACAGACGCCATGGTATACAGGAATTGACCGTCCGCCCGGATCAGGACCGGATCCGAGACTGATGCCGCATCTATCGACTGGGGACCGAGGATCCCATCGTCCCACTCGATCCGCTCTCCATCGAGCTTGAAGCGCCAGTGCCCCGGCCCTCGCTCGGCGCGCAGGCGCCCCTTCTCGGCATCGGAGAGGTCGAGCGCGGCGCGGTCATACACGGGAGGCCGGCCCATGTTGAGCTGCTTCTTGCGCTTGAGATCCAGCTCGCCAGGCGTCTCGAAGCACTCATAGAGGCGGCCGGGCTCCCGCAGGCGAGCGGCCGCGCTGTCGTAGCAGGCAAGCCGTTTCGATTGATGCTCCAGCCGATCCCAGGATAGGCCGAGCCACGAAAGGTCCTCCTGGATCGCCCGCGCGTACTCGTCCTTGGACCGCTCGGGATCGGTGTCGTCGAGCCGCAGGATGAACGTTCCCCCCGCCTTGCGCGCGATGAGGTGGTTGAAGAGCGCGGTGCGCAGGTTGCCGATGTGCAGGTAGCCGGTCGGCGAGGGGGCGAAGCGGGTCGTCGTCATGCGCGTCGCCCTTCCACAAGGTGCGCGTCTTGTCCATACGAACGCACATGGATTGGAACGTGGCGGCCCCGGACGCGGGCGAAATCGAGTCGCTGGCGCGGAGTGCAATCGCTGGTCTTCCGGAGGCCTATCGCGGACCCGCCGCGGCGGTGGCGCTCAGGGTAGAGGATTGGGCTCCGGAAAACATGCTGGACGAACTCGAGATCGAGGATGCCTACGACCTGACCGGTCTCTACGACGGCATCCCGTTGACCGAGAAGTCGGTCATGGACCAGCCCTCGGGGCCTGACACGATCTGGCTCTTCCGCCGTCCGATCCTCGACGAGTGGGCCGGTCGGGGCGACGTGTCGCTGGCGGATCTGGTGACGCACGTGCTGGTCCACGAGATGGCGCATCATTTCGGATGGTCGGACTCCGACATCGCGACGATCGATCGCTGGTGGGAGTGAGTGGAGACCACCGGATCCTCGGAGTCGGTACAAGTGAATTGGCCGAAAGCCGCTATGCGCAAGTGAGGTGCAACTGAGGGGGTGCACACACGAGCGGAAGGCGGGGCAATACTTGGCAATAGAAGTCGCCAGTCCAATAAGATTCCACCACCAAGCGCGCAAGCGCGGCGGGGAGTTCTGCGCGCACGCCGGCGCAAGGATCTGTCTCATACCAAGGGCATCATCCGTTGACCTGCGCCGAGTTGCGCGAGGTGATGGAGGCGACGCGCTCTGGGATTGCGAGGAGCGCGTTCCAGGCGTCGCAGCAGACGTCGACGATGGCGTCATGGCTGCCGAACACGCGGTTCGCGAGGTGGTTCTGGCGGAGGAACTGCCAGACGTTCTCGACCGGGTTCAGCTCCGGGCTGTACGGCGGGAGCGTCAGCAGCGTGATGTTCGCCGGGACGGCGAGATCCCTGGAGCTATGCCGGCCGGCGCGGTCGAGGACGAGGACGAGGACGAGGATAGCGTGCGCGCCGGGGGAGACGTGCCGGCCGATCTCCGCGAGGTGGGCGCTCATCGCATCCGTGTTCGCGGAGGGCATGACGAGCGCGGCGCCGGTCGCGCGGGCGGGACAGACGGCTCCGAAGATGTAGGCCCAGGCGTAGCGGCAGTCCTTCGGAGCCCGGGGCCGCGTGCCCCTGCGCGCCCAGAGGCGGGCGAGCGTCGCCTGCTGGCCGACACGCGCCTCGTCCTGAAACCACACCTCGAGGGGGGGTCACGTCCGTCAAGGTGGTGGAATTTGGGAGATGGCTTGGTGTCATGATCAGGCGGCTTCGGTCGAGGTGCTGAGGATGGGATCAGGCTCGGCGACGTCGATGCGCTCGAAGGCCTCAACCATCATGTAGCGGTTCTGGGTCTGCCATTCGTCGTTCTGCTCAAAGAGCACGGCACCGATCAGGCGCGTGATCGAAGCCTCGTTGGGGAAGATGCCGACGACGTCCGCGCGGCGCTTCACCTCCTTGTTCAATCGCTCGATGGCGTTGGTGCTGTGCAGCTTCGTGCGGTGCTGGGCGGGAAAGCTCATGTAAGCGAGGACGTCATGCTCGGCCTCCTCCATGAGGCCCGCGAGCTTGGGCCAGCGGCCGCGGATCTGGTCGGCCACATGGCGCCAAGTGGCGCCGGCCTGCATGCGATCGGGCTGGCCGAAGGCCTGCCGGATGGCGGCGGCGACGACGGTGTGCTGGCTGCGCGGGACGTGGGCGAGTGCATTCCTCATCCAGTGGCAGCGTTACCACCCGGCGCCGAGAACCTTGCGTGCGGCGGCCTTCAGGCCTTCATGGGCATCGCTGATCACCAGTTGCACGCCGCGCAGGCCGCGGCGCGTGAGAGACCGCAGGAAGTCGGCCCGGAACGTCTCGGCTTCGGAGGGCATGGCCGTGATCCCAACGATCTCGCGGCGTCCGTCGGTGTTCACGGCGACAGCGATTATGGCCGCGATCGCGACGATGCGCCCGCCCTGGCGGACCTTGAGGTAGGTCGCATCGAGCCAGAGATAGGGCCAGTCACCGACGAGCGGGCGGTTCAGGAACTCACCTACCCGGTCGTCGATATCCTTGCAGAGCTTCGACACCGTGCTCTTGGAGATCCCCGACAGGCCCATGGCCTGGACCAGCTCGTCGACGCGCCGCGTGGAGACGCCGCCGATCCACGCCTCTTGAATGACGGCGACGAGGTCCTTTTCGGACGTCCTGCGCGGTTCCAGGAAGCCTGGGAAGTAGGAGACCTGCCGAAGCTTGGGCACGCG
Organism: uncultured Alphaproteobacteria bacterium; assembly: GCA_963749675.1. Classification (GTDB taxonomy): domain Bacteria; phylum Pseudomonadota; class Alphaproteobacteria; order Rhodobacterales; family Rhodobacteraceae; genus Roseitranquillus. The sequence goes on along the minus strand of CAVVNT010000010.1, from coordinate 477,775 downwards.
CAGGTTCAGCGTGCCCAGCCGGGTGTCGAGCAGACGGTCTCGGTAGTATCCGTCTTGGTCAAGCGGGTCTGTCGGCCCATTTCCGGCCGTCACGCAGCAGCGCGTTGGCGAGCAGGACAAGCTTGCGCATGACGGCGGTGATGGCGAGCTTGGGTGCCTTGCCGCTGTCGAGGAGCTGCTGGTACTTGCGCTTGAGATCCGCGTTGAAGCGGACGGCGACGAGGGCCGGCATGAAGATTGCGGCGCGCAGGCTGGCGCGTCCACCGCGGATCATCTCCTTGCCCTTGCACTTGCCCGAGCGACGCGTGAACGGCGCCAGCCCGGCGAGGCTCGCGGCCTGTTTCGGCTCGAGGGTCCCGAGCTCGGGCATCTCGATCAGCAGCATGCAGGCGGTGACGGCGCCGATGCCAGGGATGGAGGTCAGGATGTCGAGACGCTCGGCCAGCGCGGGGTCCGCCGCGATCAGGGTGGCGATGGTTTCGTCGACCTCGGCAAGCTGCTTCTCGATGATCGCCAGCCGTGCCTTCGCCTGGCGTCGGATCAGGCTGATCGCCGCTGTGTCAGCACGGTTTCCCGCCGCCGTCCGGTCCTTGATCAACGCCAGCCGCGCGACGTGCAACTCCCTCAGTTCGTTCATGAGTTCGCCGCGAACCGGGCGCGGCGGCAGGTCGAGCGCAAGCCCCATCCGAGCCAGCAGCATCGCATCCACCCGGTCCGTCTTGGCCTGGGTTCCGGTGGCCTCAGCGAACCGCCGTGATGTCGCCGGAATATGTCGGGCCTTACGTAGTCGGGCCTTACGTAAAGGCTCGGAAGAACGACGAGCGGGATGCGGAAGCCATCGCGGAAGCCGCGACGCGCCCGACGATGCGCTTTGTCGAGCTCAAATCCCGGGATCAGCTCGACATGCAGTCGCTTCACCGGGTGCGGTCACGCCTTGTCGGGACGCGCACGAACCTCATGAATCAGCTACGCGCCATTCTGCTCGAGCGCGGCGTGACCATCGCCCAGGCACGCCGCAAACTGGAGCGGAGCGTCGATGCGCTGATCGCCGACCCTGAGTTCATGCCGGACAGCCGCATCCGTCGTCTCATCGTCGAGCTGCGTGAGGAGTGGGCGGCACTTGACGGTCGTACTGGCGCCCTCGACCGGGAATTCGTCGAACACGCCCGGATCGACGAGGCGAGCCGCCGTCTGGCCGCGATCCCCGGGATCGGCGCCTTGAACGCCACGGCCCTCCTCGCCGCCATAGGCGATGGGGCGGCTTTCGCGCGCGGGCGTGATCTTGGCGCCTGGCTCGGCCTGGTTCCACGGCAACATACGACCGGCGGCAAGCCAAGGCTTCCGGGGATCACCAAGCGCGGCGACAGATATCTGCGCACGCTGCTGATCCACGGTAAGCATCCGGCGCAGGCCGCGGGGCGTCAGGTCTGTTTCTCGTTGGCCATTATTCGTTCGATGACGTCCGGTTCGCATTGGCGGTCGATCAGGAACTGTCGGATGCCGCCATGCCATGTGCGGACGTCAGCAAGGAACTCCTGCAGGCTTTCGATGCCGCGGTCCGTGAAGCTGGACGCTTCCGGAAACCTCGCTCTGAGCCTGGGATCGTGATTCAATCCGTCCGAGGGCAACGGGGGCAGCGATGACGGGTCAGTTGGGGTTCTGGTCGATCACGGACCGGCTGGCGGAGATCTCGGCACAGGGTGATCCGCTGGAGACGCTGGCCGAATCGGAACTCTTGCCGTACTGTTCGCGCCGCAGCCTGGCGATCTCGAGACGCAGCGACTTGATCACCGCCTCGGTGGCCGAGGCCAGGGCGCGGGCCTGTGCAAGCTCGGCCTCGGCAGTCGCCGCGCGGAGAGTCTCGACCTCCGCTCGCGCCTCCGCCGCCGCGAGCGCAGCACGCATACGAGCGAGTTCGGAGGCTGCATCTGACACGGCCGAGACCTACCATGCCGCTGCCGGGAAGCCCATCGAAAGCAGCGCGATGGAGCCGATTTATCCGGCCTTTGCAGGACGTTGCGTCCAGCGCGGATTGCGCCAGTCGATCCCTTCCGGAAGGTAGCCGAGCTGAGCCGCAGAGATCCGAACCGCCTCGCCGGACCGGCTTGCCGGCCAGATGAACTTGCCCGCCTCCAGCCGCTTCGCATAAAGCGACATGCCGACACCGTCGTGCCAAAGGATCTTCACCAGATCACCGCGACGGCCCCTGAAGCAAAATATCTCTCCCGCGTGCGGGTCGCGTCCAAGCCCCTCCTGGACCTGCAGCGCCAGCGTGTTCATGGTCGCCAGTGGTTGCGCCATCGGTTCGAGAAACCGCTGGCGACCCGCATGTCGGTGATGCCACCCGCGACCCCAGACCTTCACGGCCGCGGGGAAGGCAATCATCGGCCGTCCACCACGAGCAGGAGCCGGGCAAGCGCGTCCGGGTCCACGTTGGCCGGAACCACGAGCTGACGCCCGTTCTTCAGCGCGATCTCGACCCTCGCCTCCGGGTTCGACCGGGCCGCCGCCGATACCGAGGCCGGAGGCTCGGCGGAAAGCATCAGCGGGATGAACGCGGACGAGCGCGCGCGCCCCAATGCACCGGTCCGGTACTGCCGGCGCCAGACCGTGAGAAGGGAGCGCGAAATCCCGTGGCGTCGCGCCGTCGCCGTCACCTGGCGATGACCGACGAAGCTCTCCTCCACGATCCGGATCTTGTCTGCGTCACTCCAGGGCCGGCGGCGCGCCGCATCCGCTGCGGACAGGACTTCGATCTCGGGTTCGGATGTAAGGTCGACCATAACGTCGGACCTATCACTCGAGCCGCGATCTCGTCAGGCGGCCCTCACCGGAGGGATACCATCCACGGCGCCAGAGCGGCCTTGCCGTCTCTCGCCGGGAGCCAGACGCCTTTGGGCGATTGGCTGCGCGGCTTGCTGGCCAGGCGACATCGCAACACCGTTGTCGTGGCGCTCGCCAACAAATCGCTCGCATCGCCTGGGCGACGTTGCGCAAGGGCGTCGCATTCGAGGCAAATCGGCCGACGGCGGCCTCAAGCAATTGGTCCTCAGCCTCCGCAAGCTGAACGACCTCACGATGTCTGCGGGAGGACTTTGAAAGATGGCCTGACGGTCTGCCAGCGTTTCGAAAGCCCGGTTGAAAAGATGGCGCGATGACGTCTTGAAGTTTGTGAGGCTCGGGACGCGCGGATCGCCATCTGGCGACGGCGATCATGCCGATACGACGTATACGTTGATGCAGACCTGTCAGACGCCGCCGGAAATAAAGCTCTTGCAGACGGGGCGGGCCATGCGTTTTCATATAGCTCCTGGGCTTCCGGATCGCTCTACGGGTGACGCGGCCGCGCCGACAGCTTCGCGAAGCCGAGCCGGCGGAGGATCGAGCTCATCGTCCGCTCCGCCACGCGCACCCCAAAACGTCGCTCAACCACGTCACAGAGGTCGATGCGCCGCCAGCGGATCACCCGGTCCGTCTCCGGGTCTGGTCCCGCCTCGACGATCGTCGCCAGCTCGCTCATCTGCTCCGGATCGAGCTTCGGCTACGCCCCGGAAGAGACCGTCGGTCAGACCCGCCAACCCCTCCTCGTTGTCGCGATGGACCCAGTCGCGCACCGTCTGCCGACCATCCCGCAGCTCTCCGCCGCCTCCGTCCGGCTCCGCCCATCGAGCACGAGCGCCAGCGCGAGCATCGGCGGAAGCCTTCGCGTCCTTCGTCGCCACTGAACATCACGCCGCGGCGCCGGTCGTGGCGTAGTTTGGCCGGGCCTGTTCGATGTTGTTGGCGATTGCTGCCATCAGCGCGGCGAGGATCACGGCCACAAGAGCCCTCAGATGGGCCAGGATCATGCGGATGTTGTGCCCGCAGCCGCAGAGGACAGCGTGGAGTGCGTCGCCGAGCGTGCCCTTGAGGGCGCAGCGGGCGAGGCGGCCGTCGGTCTTCATGTGGCCGACCGCCGGTTCGATTGCACTGCGGCGGCGCAGGTCGCGCCGGAGCGCCGGCGTCATGCCGCGGCGCTGGCCGGAGATGAAGACCTCGGTCGTCTCAACGCCATGACCCCTATAGCCGCGGTCGACGAAGGCTCTCTTCGGTGATGTGTCCGTCAGGATCTCCACCTGCTCGAGCGCTTCTCGCAAGGTATGGCCATCGTACGGGTTGCCGGTCATCGCGCGCATGCCGACGACGAAGCCCTCCTTGTGCGTGGTCGCCACCGAGACCTTGGAGCCGAACTCGTAACGGACGCGCGCCTTGCCCTTGGAGATGCAGTCCACCTCAGGCTCGTGCAGCGCATAGAGCTTCCGCTTGTCCTTCGGCTTCTGCCGCAGGAGGCGCTCAACGAGGGCGATCTCGCCCTCGATCCGCTCCCGCAGGGCGGTGTCGGTCACGGCGTGCAGCTGCCGCTGGATGTCGCGCAGGACCCGGCCGGTGTAGCCTTTCAGCCGCCGCAGCCCCTTGCGCATCCGCTTGAACTGGCGGGCGTGGGCATAGCGACCGACCTGTCCGGCCAGACGCGGCGCCAGCCGCGCGTAGCTTTGGCGAAGCGACAGGCCCGCCTCCTGGGCAAGCGCCACCAGGCGCCGACGCGCTTTCTCGTAGAGCCGTGTATCGGTTGGATGCGCGATCGCCTTCTCCATCACCGTCGTGTCCACGATCACCGTCTCCGCGCTCCGCTCGGAAATCACTCCGGCCTCGCGCCCGGCCTCGATCGTCTTGGTCAGGAGCCACTCGGCACCTTCCTCCCCGATCCGGTTCCGCCACCGCGTCAGCGACGAAGGATCGACAGGAGGACGGTGCTGAAAGAACGTCTCGCCACAGAGGTGCTGGTAGTACGGGTTCTCCACCCACCGGGCCACGACCGCCTCGTCCGACAGCCGGTAGGCGTGCTGGAGGTAGAGCAGCCCCGCCACCAGCCGTGGAGAGGTCGCCGGGCGCCCCGTGTGCGACGGGAAGAACCCCGCCCATTCCTCCTCGAAGAACTCCCAGTCGATCAGCCCGGCAAGCTTCACCAGTTCGTGGCGCAGGTCGATCATGTCCGCCAAGCGCGGGCGCAACAGGTCGTCCTGCTCAGGGGCACGGGATTTGGGCTTCATGCGTCGATCCGAAATTGCAGGGTTCTCGCCCCAAACCTACCAAACCCTGCGGTTCGAAAATATCAAAAACGTCACGTCATCAAATAAAATCAATGCGTTGGACGTTGATCAGGGCGAACTACTCCGCCTCGGACGGAGTGAATCAGTAGACGCTCGCAGAGAAAATCCTTCCCAGAGTCAGCGCCTCACGCCGCTGGTATCAGGCCGAATGCGAGAATGCAGCGCATCGCGCCGAAGCGAAGACGGAGTACCAGCCTTCGGCGCGAATGCAGGCAGAAAGATCAGACCAGCTTTTCGGTGAACTCGACAAGTCTGCGCGCCTGATAGGCAACCGATTTCTCGGCCGTCTCGTCGAAGGTGCCGGCAGTCAGCGAGAAACCGTAGGGGTTTCCGCCGTCCTCGAACTTGATCGGATCGGCATAAGCCGGCGGCACAATGACGGTACCCCAGTGCATGGCGGTTGCATAGAGTGAAAGGATCGTCTGCTCCTGGCCGCCATGTGGGTTCTGCGCGCTGGTCGTGGCGGTAAAGGTCTTGTTCGCAAGTTCCCCCTTCTGCCAAAGCGGGCCGAGCGTGTCGATAAAGGCGCGCATCTGACTGGCAACGACGCCAAATCGCGTCGGCGCCGAAAAGAAGTATCCGTCTGCCCACGCAAGGTCTTCGGGCGAGGCTTCGGGAATGTCCGCCATCGAGTCGAGTTGTTTCTGCCAAGCTTCCTGCGATTGAACGACGTGGGCAGGCGCCGTCTCGGGGACGCGCCGCAGACGGATGACGGCGCCGGCCTGCTCTGCGGCTCGCGCCGCCGCCTTTGCGATCCTGTGGTTGGAACCGTACGTCGAGTAGAAAATAACGGCAATATTTGGAGCGGCCATGATGCCTCCTGCGAAACTACGACGGAGGAGGCATCTATGCGGCCCATGAACCGACCGCACCTGCCGTCACCGCCTACGGCATGTGCGCAGATGCAGAGGTCGGTTAAATCCTCATCTCGTCAAGGCTCTTCCCCTGCTCCAGAGCGTCCTTGATCCAACGCGGCTGACGGCCGCGCCCGGCCCATGTCCACTCCGGGTTCTCCGGATGGCGGTACTTGGGGGCAGACATCGCCGAGCCCTTCTTCCCGCCCTTGACGATGTCCGAAAGCTCGAGACCGTGCTTTCTCGCCACCTCCTGCATTTCGATCAGCGCCTCTTTGCGGCGACGGTCTTCATAGGTTGCGAGTGCTTTCTTCACGTCCTTCTGGAGCTGAACCAGCTCTTCATGCGACATCTTTTCTAGTTTTACTGCCATGGTTGACCTGCGTATTCCCGAAATTTTGCCCCTCATGATACGCACGCATTTGAGGAGCGTTCAACGCGATTATCCAAGCGTCGCGAAATTGTGCCTACAGCGTATCGCGTCACGGGTCGGGAGATCGACGCCAAGGATCAAGGCTGGAAGAGCTGAGTTCTTGGCGCGTATTCGGCTCAACCAAGAAGCACACGTGTCCAGACCATCCCATCCCGAAGCTCAACGGATAGACGTTCTTGACAGTGTCGAGGTCGTGACGCGTGGGGCGGAGGTTTCGCAATCTTTTCCCAGCTTCAGGATATCGTGGATCGCCTCGTCGCGGGTGGCAATCTTCATCCCTTCGGCCCTCGCGAAGCTCGTCTGCCAGCAGCTAACGAAACGGTATCGCCGCGGTAGGCACATGGGACACGGTATCATAGTCATCCTGGATGCGTCCATCGTGCCGGTGCCGCGCAACCACAACACGCGGGACGAGAACGCGGCAATCAAGAACGGCGAGGTGCCCGAGGACTGGGCGGACAAGCCCGCGAAGCGCGCGCAAAAGGACCTGGACGCGCGCTGGACGAAAAAGCACAGCAAGAACCATTACGGCTACAAGAATCACGTCAACGTGGATCGTAGGCACAAGCTGGTGCGGCGCTATCACGTCAGCGATGCCGCGCTGCATGACAGCCAGGCGGTGGATCATCTGCTGATGCAGGGTAACACCGGCTCCGGCGTGTGGGCGGATGCGGCCTATCGGTCCGAGGAGATGGAGGCAAAGCTGCGCGCCCGGAGGCTGAAAAGCCACATCCACCGCAAGGGCAAGCGGGTCAAGCCGCTGACCGAACAGGCCAAGGGCAGCAACCGGACCAGATCCGGCATCCGGGTCCGCGTCGAGCACGTCTTCGGCGCGCAGGCCAACGATATCGGCGGGATGTGTCAATTGCTCGACCGCCCTGCAGCTGCCGGCATGTCGCCGCCATAGCAGTGGTTCATTCGCCGACAGCCCCAACTCGCTGCCGGTCATGGGCAGCCCTTCGCCAAACTCGGTCGAAACAGGTATCTTGGGGCAAGGTCCCTGGAACAAGACCGCGGGTTCTCTTCGAACGACCTCCGGACCGAATTTGCGGTGCAATTAGGCAATTAGAGCGAGGCCGTCGCTCAATTTCACGGCGGTGGCGAGGTCGCGCTGACACCAGCCGTTGTCGCCATTGTTCCGAGACGTGATGTACGATCGCTTCCTCGAGGTCTGCGCTCGCAGGACACCTTTCTTCGGTCGGCACGCGCCTCTCCCGCTTTTTCATGCTGGTCGGCGCAACGCTCGAGCGGCCATTCAAGCCTGACAGGCATCCAGGCTAGGGGAATTGCCCATCGACAACGAAAGACGCGGTTGCGAGGTCAGCGGCCGACGCGCTAGAGTGAACCTTCATCCAGGCAACGCTTATCAGGGACGAGAGCGCAATAAGCATGAGGCGCATCGCGTACGTAGCCGGCGTACTGCCAGCACTTCTGTTGTCGATGGCGTTCGCGCAGGACGGCAGGGTCCAGGTGAAGCAATACGATGGCGGCGGGGTGTACGAAGGGACCTTCCGTCACGGCCTGCGCCACGGCACTGGTATCTACACCGACCCCAATGGCTACGAATATTCAGGCGACTGGGTCGACGGCGAAATGGTTGGCGAGGGCACGGCACGCTACCCTGACGGCTCAGTATACGTGGGTTCCTTCCTCGAGGGGCAGCCGGACGGCAAGGGCAAGATCGCCTTTCCGGACGGCGGCAGCTACGAGGGCGATTGGTCCTCCGGCGCCATCGTCGGCGAAGGCGTGCGCGTCTATTCCGACGGTTCGCGCTACGAAGGCGCATTTGTCGAGGGGCAGCCAGAGGGGCAGGGTCGGATGGCGAGGCCCGACGGCTCGAGCTATGAAGGCGGTTGGTCCGAAGGCGTCGAGGATGGGAAGGGTCGCTTTGTCTATCCCGACGGCACAACCTACGAGGGTGACGTCGTCGAGGGCGTGCGGGCCGGCAAGGGCGTGCTGACCACGCCGACAGGTTTCAAGTACGAGGGTGACTGGAAGAGAGGCGTATTCGACGGTGAGGGGCGAATCGCGCAACCCCGCGGCAACACCTATGAGGGTGAGTTCGCCGACGGAAAGCGCGACGGGCAGGGTCGCCTCGAATTCGTGAACGGCGATCTCTACGAGGGGGGCTTCGGGAATGACAAGCGCCATGGCCAAGGCACGCTGACCCGCGCGGACGGACACGTCTATGTCGGTGACTGGGTCGAAGGACAGGAAGCTGGCCAGGGCCGAATGTCGTATCCGGATGGGTCGATCTACGAGGGCGCGTTCGTGGCCGGGGTCGCGCATGGACAGGGCCGGATGCGCTATGCCGACGGCAGCGTCTACGAAGGTGACTGGGAAGATGGCCGGATCTCCGGCACCGGGCAAGCCTCCTACACCAACGGAATGGTCTATCAGGGCGAGTTCGCCGATGCGCGCATCGAAGGCCGCGGCACGATGACGTATCCCGACGGCTCGTTCTACGACGGGGAGTGGCGGGATGGCCTCTGGCATGGATCGGGAACGCTTACCTACGAAGGAGGCGCCGTCTACCGGGGCGAATTCGAAGACGGTGATCGGGAAGGCGAAGGCGAACTGACGCTGCCTGGCGGCTTCACCTACACCGGCCACTGGCGGAACGATCAGATGCATGGGAGCGGTACGGCCACTTACGAAGCCGGCCACGTCTACAAGGGCCAGTTCGTCGAGGGCCGGCGCGAAGGCGAAGGTACGATGCGCTACACCACAGGCGAGGTGGACACCGGGCTTTGGCGCAACGACGGGCTGGTCGATCCCGCAGAGAGCGAAGCGGCGCCCTCCGACAACTGAACGTCCGCCCCCGTTCGCGGGCAGCCCGAGTGCAGCGCTGCTGGATCAAGAACATGCAGTCCCTCGTCTCCGGAGCCGTTGTGATGGCACCGGAGGATCGGACAACGCCAAGCCTCGTCATTTTCAAGAGGATCAGTCGGCTGCGAGTACGGCTCACCCTCCGTTGCCGGGCATGGTTGGTTCCTCCGGTCAGTGCGACGCCCGCGGGAGACAGCGACGCTCGCTCGGTCGCGGAACTCACACCATCTCGCCGCGGCTGATGCAGTCGAGAATACGTTCCGCCTCATGCAGGATCGTGGCTCGCCGCTTCTCGTCCATGCGGTCCCAGGTGGCGTACATCTGGGTCATGCGGCGGTTCGGCTCGAAACGCTCGCGGTGGCGGTCCAGAAACGCCCAGTACAGCAGGTTGAAAGGACATGCCCCTTCGCCCGTCTTCGTCTTCGCTGAATAGTGGCAGTGGCCGCAATAGTCCGACATCCGGTCAATGTAATTGGCCGAACTCACATACGGCTTCGACCCCACGATGCCGCCGTCCGCCCACTGGCTCATGCCGATCACGTTAGGACTCTCGACCCACTCGTACGCGTCCCAGAAGACAGCCAGATACCACTCATGGACCTGAGCCGGGTCGATCCCGGCAAGCAGCGCGAAATTCCCGGTGACCATCAGGCGCTGGATGTGATGGGCGTAGGCTGTGTCGCGTATCTGCTCCACCGTCTTCGCGATGCAGCGCATCCTGGTCTCGCCGCCCCAGTAGAACCAGGGCAGCTTGCGCTGGTGGTTCAGCATGTTCCGGCGCGGGTAGTCGGGTCCTTCCAGGAAGTAGACCCCGCGCATGTATTCGCGCCAGCCGATGATCTGGCGGATGAACCCCTCGACCGAATTCAGCGGCGCATCCCCGGCGCGGTACGCCTCCTCCGCCGCGCGGCAAACCTCAAGCGGGCCGAGGAGGCCCGCGTTCATGTAAGCCGAGACCGCAGCATGGTAGAGGAAGCGGTCATCGTCGAGCATCGCGTCCTGATAGCGGCCGAAGTCCGGCAGGGCGTGCTTGACGAAGTGCGCAAGCGCGCGCCGCGCCTGCCCCTGGTCGGTGGCGGCGTCGAAGCCGTCGAGCGTGCCGAAATTGTCGCCGAAGCGGTCGGCCACCAGCGCCAGCACTTCCTTCACCGTCTCGTCCGGGGTGAAGGACATCGGCGCCGTGGTGATGCGGTCGGGCGGCGGCTTCCGATTCTCCTGGTCGTAGTTCCACTTGCCGCCGACAGGCTCGTCGCCGTCCATCAGGAGGCCGGTCTTGCGGCGCATCTCTCTATAGAACCACTCCATCCGCAGTTCTTTGCGGCCCTCGGCCCACCGAGCGAACTCGTCGAGTGATGCCACGAAACGCTCGTCAGGCAACTGGCGAACCGGGAGGGGGCACTCGTCAAGCGCCTGGATCAACCGCCATTCGCCGGGCTGCGTCGCGACCACCTCCCGAGCGCCGTGGCGGTCGGCGGCGCGGATCAGCTCGCCGGGGATGGAGCCGGTGTTGGCGGGATCGTCGAGCGTGACGTAGTCGACGCGGCGCCCCCGCTCCCGCAGCTTGGCAGCGAATTTGCGCATCGCGGCGAAGAGGAAAGCGATCTTCTTGGGGTGGTGCGGGACGTAGGACGCCTCGTCGGCGACTTCGGCCATCAGGATGACGTCGTCCTCCCGCGCCTCACGCAGGGCGGACAGGGACGGAGTCAGCTGATCGCCCAGGACGAGGACGATGCGGCTCACCAGGGGACCGGAGTGCCGGCGTAGTCGAAGAAGCGGCCGCTCTCCTCGGGCGCAAGACCGCCGAGAACGCGGAGGAGGTTCGCCGCGGCTTCCTTCGGCGGGACCGTCTTGTGGCGGTCGGAATACTTCGCGGTGAACTGCGTCTCGACCGTGCCAGGGTGGAGGAGCGCGATGACGAGCTGCCTGTGAGTGCGCCCCAGCTCGACTGCGGCGCCATGGAGGAGCTGGTTCAGCGCGGCCTTCGACGTGCGGTAGGAGTACCAGCCACCCATCCGGTTGTCGCCGATCGACCCGACCCGGGCGGAGAGCGCGGCGAAGACGGCAGGGCGGTCCCGCGGCAGCAGGCGGCGTGCGTGCTTGAGCACCAGCGCCGGACCGATCGTGTTGACGCAGAATTGGCCGAGGAGGCCGTCGGGCGTGAGGGCGTCGAGCGACTTCTCCGGCTCGTGCCCGTCGACGACGAGCGCCCCCGTCGCGACGAAGACCAGCTCGTAGGCACCTTCGAGCGCGCCGAGATGATGCGCGACGCTATCTTCGTCGGCGACGTTCAGACCGTCGGCGGACCGTGAGAGGCGGGTGACCTCGGCCTCCTGCCCCTCAAGCGCACGGCAAAGCGCCGCCCCGATACCGCCCGAGGCGCCGACGACAAGGGCGCGCTTGATGTGATCTTCTGTCATGACCGGCCGAAATATCGCCGCGCCGGCGAAAGACCAGCGCGGCAAGTTGTCGGAGCGTCAGCCGACGTCGCGGTAGTTGACCTGCTTGACGTCGGCGCCGGGCTCGGACTTCTCGCGCCGCACAATCAGCCGATTGAGCGCGTCGACATAGGCCTTGGCGGACGCCACCACGGTGTCGGTGTCGGCGGCCTGGCCAGTGGCGATGCGCCCATGCTCGACCATCCGGACGCTGACCGTCGCCTGCGCGTCCGTCCCCTCCGTCACGGCGTGGACCTGATAGAGCTCGAGATGGGCTTCATGAGGCACCAGCGCCTTGACCGCATTGAAGGTGGCGTCGACCGGACCGTCGCCCTGCGCCGTCACCTGGTGATCCTTGCCGTCGATGCTGAGGGTCAGGTCGGCCGACTGCGGCGCCTCCGTCCCGCAGATGACACGCAGGAACTTGACCTGAATGCGGTCGCTCTCATCAGCCTGGTCGCGCATCAGCGCGATGAGGTCATCGTCGTAGACCTCCTTCTTGCGGTCGGCCAGCGCCTTGAACCGAACGAAGAGATCGCCGAGCTGGTTGTCCGCCACCTCGAAGCCCAGCTCCTTGAGCTTGGAGCGCAGTGCGGCACGGCCGGAATGCTTGCCCATCACCAGCGACGTTGCGGAGAGGCCCACGTCCTCGGGCCGCATGATCTCGAAGGTCTGGGCGTTCTTGAGCATGCCGTCCTGATGGATGCCGCTCTCGTGGGCGAAGGCATTCTTCCCGACGATCGCCTTGTTGAACTGCACCTGAAATCCCGAGACGGCGGCGACGCGCCGGCTGATCGCCATGATCTTCGTCGTGTCGATGCCGGTGTCGTACGGCATGATGTCGCCGCGCACCCGCATCGCCATCACCACCTCTTCGAGCGCGGTGTTGCCCGCCCGCTCGCCGAGTCCGTTGATCGTGCATTCGATCTGCCGCGCGCCTGCCTCGACGGCCGCCAGGCTGTTTGCGGTCGCCATGCCGAGGTCGTTGTGGCAGTGCGTGGCGAAGACCACGTCCTTGGCACCCGGGATCTCCTCGCGCAGCATCCGGATCAGCTCCGCGCTCTCCCGCGGGGCCGTGTAGCCCACGGTATCGGGGATGTTGATCGTGGTCGCGCCCGCCTTGATCGCGATCTCGATGGTGCGCTTGAGAAAGTCGTGCTCGGTCCGCGTCGCGTCCATCGACGACCATTGCACGTCCTCGCAGAGGTCGCGCGCCCGGGTCACCGCCTGCTCGATCCGCGCGGCCATCGCGTCCTGGTCGAGATTGTGCATCTCGCGGTGGAAGGGCGAGGTGCCGATGAAGGTGTGGATGCGCGGGCGCCTGGCGTGCTTGATCGCCTCCCAGGCGCGGTCGATGTCGGCGGGGTTGGCGCGGGCCAGTCCGCAGACCACCGCCTGCTTCGTCAGCTTCGCGATGTCGCTCACAGCCTCGAAGTCGCCTTGGCTCGCAATCGGAAAGCCCGCCTCGATGATGTCGACACCCATCTCGTCGAGCATCTGGGCGATCTCGAGCTTCTCGGCGTGGCTCATCGTGGCGCCGGGGGACTGTTCCCCGTCGCGCAGCGTCGTGTCGAAAATCAACACGCGGTTTTCGTCAGTCATGTCACTTGATCCTTTTGAGCTGTTCGGTGGTCCGGCGCTGCCTTGGCATCCCCTGAGCGCGCGCGCCGGGGCCTCGGCACGCTCAGAGGCGGCTAAGGAGAAGGAGGAGGCGCAGACCGAACTTGCTCATGGTCGTGCACTATACGCACGAGGGGCGAATCGCCAAGCCCCTTTCCGCTCGCGCCCCTGGCACTACCTCGCCCGGCCGGGAGGATAGCCGATGGACAAGCCCACGCTGGTCGGTATCAACCACGTCGCGCTCGAGGTCGGCGACATAGAGGCAGCGCTGGAATTCTACGGCGCAATATTCAACTTCGAGCTGCGTGGTCGCGGCGAGGGAATGGCGTTTCTCGACATGGGCGACCAGTTCCTCGCACTGTCGGAGGGCCGCCAGCAGTCGGCCGATGTGCACCGTCATTTCGGCCTCGTGGTCGACAAACGCTCGCTCGTGAAGGAGTTCGCCGTGGCGGCGGGGGCGGAGCTCGTGGACGGCCCGTTCCTCGACTTTCGCGATCCGTGGGGCAACCGCATCGAGGTTGTCGAGTACAGGGATCTGCAGTTCACGAAGTCGCCCGAGGTGCTGCGCGGCATGCGCCTCGACCTGGACAAGTCCGAAAAGGCGCGGCGGCAACTCACCGAAAAGGGGATGACGTAAACCTTGAGGCGTGCCGCTCCCCGGAAGACCATTGGAGTCCGGCAGCTGGCCGCTTCTGGAGTCCGGCAGCTGGCCGCTTCGGCAGAAGTCGCGACGAAGCTCTCGACTTGGCGAATCTTGGCCGAGTGAAGGGTAACCCTTTCGTAGCCATGCCGGACTACCTATAAGCATGCGGAATCCGCGGGACGGCGGACTTTTCGAGGCATCTTCGGGACAAGGGCAGTATGGCAAGCTTGGCAGGCCTGTTTTCGTCGGACATGGCGATAGATCTCGGCACGGCCAACACCTTGGTCTACGTCAAGGGTCGCGGCATCGTGCTGAACGAGCCGTCGGTGGTGGCGTACCACGTGAAGGGCGGCAAGAAGGAGGTCCTCGCGGTCGGAGAGGACGCCAAGCTGATGCTTGGCCGAACCCCTGGCTCGATCGAGGCGATTCGCCCGATGCGGGAGGGCGTCATCGCCGACTTCGACGTCGCAGAGGAGATGATCAAGTATTTCATCCGCAAGGTGCACCGGCGGACAACCTTCACCAAGCCCAAGATCATCGTCTGCGTGCCGCACGGCGCGACCCCGGTCGAGAAACGCGCGATTCGCCAGTCGGTCCTCTCGGCCGGAGCGAGGCGGGCGGGCCTGATCGCCGAGCCGATCGCGGCGGCGATCGGGGCCGGCATGCCGATCACCGACCCGACCGGCAGCATGGTGGTCGACGTCGGCGGCGGCACGACCGAGGTCGCGGTGCTGTCGCTCGGCGATATCGTCTACGCGCGGTCGGTCCGCGTCGGCGGCGACCGGATGGACGAGGCGCTGATCAACTATCTGCGCCGCCAGCAGAATCTGCTGGTGGGCGACGCCACGGCCGAGCGCATCAAGACCGAGATCGGGACGGCGCGGATGCCCGACGACGGGCGGGGGCAGACGCTGCAGATCCGCGGCCGCGACCTGCTGAACGGGGTGCCGAAGGAGGTCGAGATCAACCAGGCGCAGGTGGCCGAGGCGCTGGCCGAGCCGGTCCAGGCGATCTGCGAGGCGGTGATGACGGCCCTCGAGGCGACGCCGCCCGACCTCGCCGCCGACATCGTCGACCGCGGCGTGATGCTGACGGGCGGCGGCGCGCTGCTTGGCGAACTCGACCTGGCGCTGCGCGAGCAGACGGGTCTCGCCATCTCGGTCGCCGACGAGACACTGAATTGTGTCGCCCTCGGAACGGGCAAGGCGCTCGAATACGAGAAGCAGCTGCGGCATGTTATAGACTACGACAGCTAGGCGCCCAGAAGGGGCCCGATAATGGCGAAGGACACGCACGGCATTGACTATGCGAGCCCGATCCGTCGGGCGCTCGTCGGGCTGCTCGTGCTCGTGCTGTTCGGCGTCTTCCTGTTCTGGCGCATCGATGGACCGAGGGCGGAGAGGTTTCGCGCACAGGTCGTCGATCAGGTGGTGCCGTCGCTCGACTGGGCCATGGGCCCCGTGACCCGTGTCGCCACCATGATCGACAACTGGGAAAGCTACACCAACATCTACCAGCAGAACCAGGATCTGCGCCGCGAACTGCAGCAGATGAAGGCCTGGAAGGAGGCGGCGCTGCAGCTTGAGCAGGAGAACGCCAAGCTCCTCGACCTCAACAAGGTCCGCCTTGACCCCGAGCTCACCTACGTGACCGGAGTCGTGCTCGCTGACAGCGGCAGCCCGTTCCGCCAGTCGGTGCTCATCAACGTGGGCTCCCGCGACGGCATCCGCGACGGCTGGGCGACGACGGATGGCCTGGGCCTGGTCGGGCGCATCTCCGGGGTCGGTCGGTCTTCGAGCCGCGTGATCCTGCTCACCGACCCGGCGAGCCGCGTGCCGGTGACGATCCAGCCCTCGGGTCAGCAGGCAATCCTGTCGGGAGACAACACGTCGGTGCCACCGGTCGGGTTCATCGAGGCGCCGGAGCTGGTGCAGCCCGGGGACCGGGTCGTGTCATCGGGGGATGGCAAGGTCTTTCCCGCGGGACTGCTTGTCGGTCAGGTCGTCATGGACAGCGAAGGGCGTCTGCGGGTGCGGCTGGCGGCCGACTACCGCCGGCTGGAGTTCCTGCGCGTCCTGCGTTCGCCGGAGGGCGAGGTGCCGCAGGGGCCGGGTTCGCTCGTCGCGCCCGAGGCGGCGCGACCGCCGCAGGACGTGGCGCAGGAGGCCGGCCGTGGCTGAGGCCCTGACCTCCCGCCGCTGGGCCTATCGCACGCTCTTCGTGCTGGTCTCGATCGTGGTCATCGGCGTCGGCCTCCTGCCGCTCGGGGACGGCACTGCGGGTCTGCCGGGCCCCGATCTCGTTGTCGTCATTGCCTTTGCATGGATCCTCCGCCGTCCGGACTACGTGCCGCCGCTGCTGCTGGCCCTCGTGATCCTGCTCGCCGACGCCTTTGCGCTGAGACCGCTCGGCCTCTGGGCCGGGCTGATCGTCATCGGGGCGGAATTCCTGCGCTCTCGCGTGGCGCTGCTGCGGGATCTGCCCTTTGCGGCAGAGTGGGCGCTGGTCACGATCGTCCTCGTCGCGGTGACCGTGGCGTACTGGACCATACAGACGATGTTCCTGGTGGTGCAGCCGGGGCTGGGCCAGCTTCTTCTCCGGGCCCTTGCCTCCGCGTTCGTCTATCCCTTCGTGGTTGCCGGATCGGCGCTCATCTTCGGCCTGAGGCGCGTGGCGCCGGGAGAGGTCGATGCGCTGGGGCACAGATTGTGAAGCGGACGGCGGATTTCGGTGCGATTAGCTCGAGGCGGATCGGCCGCAGGGCGCTGATCCTCGGCGGTGCGCAGGCGGCGTTCATGGGCGCCCTCGCCCTGCGGATGCGGCAGATGCAGGTCGAGCAGGCCGACGAGTTCCGCCTTCTCGCCGAGGAGAACCGGATCAACGATCGCCTGATCGCGCCCGCACGCGGCCTCATCTACGACCGCAACGGCGTGGCGATCGCCGACAACGCGCAGAACTATCGGATCATCATCGTTCGCGAGGATGCAGACGACGTCGACGAAGTGGTCTCGCGCCTGAAGCAGATCGTATACCTCGACCCCGCTGACCTCGAACGCAGCCTGCGCGAGATGTATCGCCGCAGCCCTTTCGTTCCCGTCACTCTGGCCGACCGCCTGAGCTGGGACGACATCGCCGAGGTCGCGGTAAACGCCCCGGCGCTCCCCGGCATCACGCCCGACGTCGGCCTCTCGCGCTTCTACCCGATGCGCGAGGATTTCAGCCATGTCGTGGGCTATGTCGGTCCGGTCAGCGACTATGATCTCTCGAAGCTCGACGACCCCGACCCGCTCCTGCAGATCCCGAAGTTCCAGATCGGCAAGGTCGGCGTCGAGACCAAGCTCGAAGGGCTTCTGCGCGGCAAGGCGGGTTCTCGGCGCATCGAGGTGAACGCCGCCGGCCGGATGATGCGCGAGCTCGAGCGGCGAGAGGGGGTCTCGGGCTCCAACGTGCAGCTGACGCTCGACCATCGGCTGCAGAACTTCGTGCAGGCGCGCCTAAGCGGCGAGAGTGGCGGCGCGGTGGTGATGGACGTTCGCGGCGGCGACATCCTCGCCATCGGGTCCGCGCCCGGGTTCGATCCCAACCTGTTCGTCCGCGGCATCTCGGTCAAGGACTACAAGAGCCTGACGGACAACAAGTATCGGCCGCTTGCCGACAAGACCGTGCAGGGCACGTATCCGCCCGGCTCGACCTTCAAGATCATCACCGCCATCGCCGCGCTCGAAGCGGGGGTGATCGGCGAAGGCGGCACCGTCTATTGCCCCGGCTTCATGCGCGCGGGCGGGCGTCGGTTCCACTGCTGGAAGCGCGGCGGTCACGGCCACATGAACCTGCACGACGCCCTCGCCCAGAGTTGCGACGTGTATTTCTACGAGGTCGCGCAGCGGACCGGGATCGACAGGATCAGCGAGGTCGCCAATCGCTTCGGCCTCGGCGTGCGCCACGATCTGCCGATGTCCGCGATCTCGGAGGGGCTGACGCCGACGGAGGAGTGGAAGCGCGTCCGGAGGGGAGAGCCGTGGTGGCCCGGCGACACGCTGAACTCCGCCATCGGCCAGGGCTTCGTCCTGGCTTCGCCGCTGCAGCTCGCCGTGATGACGGCCCGAATCGCCTCGGGCACCGCGATCCGGCCACGTTTGGTAAAGTCGATCGATGGCGTCGAGACAGAGGTGGCGGTCGACGGCGATCTCGGTGTGCAAGCCCCGCACGTGCGCGCGGTGCAGCGCGGCTTGTTCTCTGTCTCGAACTCTCGCCGCGGCACCGCCTACCGCAGCCGCATCGGAGACGAGGCGATGCTGATGGCAGGCAAGACCGGCACCAGCCAGGTCCGCAACATCACCGCCGCCGAGCGGGCACGCGGCGTCTCCCGCAACGAGGACCTGCCGTGGGAGCGCCGTGACCACGCCCTCTTTGTGGCGTTCGCGCCATTCGACGCGCCGCGGATCGCGGTCTCGGTCGTGATCGAGCACGGCGGAGGCGGGTCGGCAGTCGCGGCACCGGTCGCCCGGGACATCATGCTGGCGGCCCTGCATGACGGCGAGGTGCCCCCGCCCGAGAGCTACCCGGTCGGGCAGCAGGATGCGGCGCGAGAGCGGCTGGAGGCGCTGCCGTTGCGCCCGGCTCCAGCCCCGAAGCCGACGCGGAGCCGCGCGTGAGCTACCTCGAGTATAATGTCCAGACCGTGCCTTCGGGCATTCGGAAGGTTCTCTACCTCAACTGGGCGCTGGTGGTCCTGCTCACCGCCGTGGCCTGCACCGGCTTCCTGATGCTCTACTCGGTCGCCGGCGGTTCTCTGACGCCCTGGGCGGATCCGCAGATGAAGCGGTTCGTGCTGGGCCTCTTCGCCATGTTCGTCATCGCGATGGTGCCGATCTGGTTCTGGCGCAACACTGCCGCGCTCGCGTACGCCGTCGCCATCCTGCTGCTGGTCGCGGTCGAGGTCATCGGCGTCACCGGGATGGGGGCGCAACGGTGGATCGACCTCGGCTTCATCCGACTGCAGCCGTCGGAGCTGACCAAGGTCGCGCTCGTGATCGCGCTGGCCGCCTATTACGACTGGCTCGACATCGACAAGGTATCGCACCCGCTCTGGGTGATCCCGCCCCTCATCCTGATCATGATCCCGACGGCGCTGGTGCTGCAGCAGCCCGACCTCGGCACGGCGATCCTGCTGCTTGCCGGTGGCGGCATCGTAATGTTCCTCGCCGGCGTCTCCTGGTGGTACTTCGGCACCGCCGCGGCGGCAGTCGGCGGCCTCGTCTACACCGTCTTCGCCTCGCGCGGCACGCCTTGGCAGCTGCTCGAGGACTACCAGTTCCGGCGGATCGACACGTTCCTCGACCCCGCCTCGGACCCGCTCGGCGCAGGCTACCACATCACCCAGTCGAAGATCGCGCTGGGCTCCGGCGGGCTGACGGGCCGCGGCTTCATGCAGGGCACGCAAAGCCGGCTGAACTTCCTGCCGGAGAAGCACACCGACTTCATCTTCACCACGCTCGCCGAGGAGTTCGGGTTCGTCGGCGGCATCGCGCTGCTGTCGCTCTACGGGCTCATCATCGTCTTCTGCATCGTCTCGGCGCTGACGATGAAGGACCGCTTCTCGCAGCTTCTGACGCTGGGCATCGCGGCGACGCTGTTTCTGTTCTTCTCGGTGAACATGAGCATGGTCATGGGCCTCGCTCCGGTCGTGGGCGTGCCGCTGCCGATGGTCAGCTACGGCGGCTCGGCGATGCTGGTCCTGATGGCCGCCTTCGGGCTGGTGCAGAGCGCGCACGTCCACCGGCCGCGCAGCCGATGACGACTATCCTGTTCGCCGCTGCGGACGAAAGCCGGGACCGCTACGTTCCGGCGCTCGAACGCGCTCTGGCCGAGACCGGGGTCGACGCGGAGATCGTGACGGAGGCCGACCCGGAGCGGGTCGAGTACATCGTACTCGACCCCAAGAGCGGCGTCAGCGATTTCCGCCCGTACACACGGCTCAGGGCGGTCCTGAACCTGTGGGCCGGCGTCGAGGGGATCGCGGGGAACGAGACACTGAGGGCCCCGCTTGCCCGCATGGTCGACGACGGCATGACGGAGGGGATGGTCGAGTACGTCACGGGCCACGTGCTGCGCCACCACCTCTCGCTCGACCGTTACGTGCACGGTCTGGGCGGGCGCTGGGACAAGGCGACACCGCCGCTCGCGCGCCACCGCAAGGTCGGTGTTCTGGGCCTCGGCGCTCTCGGCGCAGCCTGCGCGCAGGCCTTGGCCGGGTTGCACTTCGACGTCGCGGGCTGGAGCCGAAGCGCGAAAGAACTGGAGTGTGTGGCCTGCCATCACGCAGCCGACGGACTGACCGAAGTGCTGGCGCGGTCGGAAATCCTTGTCCTGCTGACGCCGCACACGGCTCAGACGGAGAACCTGCTGAATGCGGAGCGTCTGGCGCTGCTGCCGCGCGGCGCAGTGATCATCAACCCGGCGCGGGGCGCGCTGATCGACGACGACGCGCTGGTTGCCGCGCTGGACAGCGGACACATCGGACACGCGACGCTCGACGCCTTCCGGACGGAGCCGCTGCCGCCCGAACATCCCTACTGGTCGCATCCGAAGGTCACCGTCACGCCGCACATCGCCTCGGCTACGCGTCCGGAGACGGCCACCCGCGTCATCGCCGAGAACGTACGGCGCGGCGAAGCCGGCGAGCCCTTCCTGCACCTCGTCGACCGCGCCGCGGGCTACTAGCGCAGCCGCGGCGGCCGGTTCGAATCCGGAGGCCGAGGCGCCGGCGGCTCGGGCAGGTCGAAGCGAACGGCCACCCGCTCCAGCCTTTCCCGCAGCGTCGATCCCGGCTCGACCGGTGTGGCATCGAGCGTGACCTCGGCACCTGCAAACGCCAGAGCCTCGGCCACGAACCGGGCGATCGGCTCGGTCGCGCCCGGCACCGCCTCCTCGACCGCCAGCAGCTGGCTCACGGCCCCATCCTGCCACGTCGCCGTCGCCAGCCATGCGCAGCGCGCAAGTCCCTCCGCCGCCGCGAGACGATGGTCGATCACCTCGAAGACGGCCCCCGGCAAGTCCGGCGGCGCCAGCTCGACCGGCCGGCCCGTCGCCTCCTGCATCGGCGCGCCGCCGGTCCCGGCGAGCCAGGCCACGTCCCCGGGCGGCAGCAACGTCTGCGACGGCGCGCCGAAGTTCAGACCCAGGCCGAGCCCCGCCTCCGACAGCAGCGCCGCCAGCCGCCGGCCGCTCAGGCTGGCGTAGGGCGACGGCCCGCCCGCGAAAGCAGCCACGCGATCCTCGCCGTCGAAGACCAGCGCATAGCGGTCGCCGTCGATCTCGAAGAGCCGCGGCACGATATCCGCCCCTTTCGCCTCCGTCTCGAGCCAGAGATGCAGCTCGGAGGCGGCGACGAGGCCCCAGAACGCGCGGCGCGCCGGCTCGTTGTCGGACGCCTCCATCCTCGCGTGCGCGGCGTCGAGCGGGGTCACGCAAGTGCCTCGGCCACGCGGGCGCGGATCACCGGCAACAGCTCGGCCTCGAACCAGGGGTTGCGCTTGATCCAGCCGACGTTGCGCCACGACGGATGTGGCAGCGGGATGACGTCGTTGGGATGCTCGCGCCACGACGCGACGGTCTGCGTGACCCCACCCTTCGCGGCCGTGCCGAGGTGCCATTTCTGGGAGTATCCGCCGATCAGCAGGGACAGCCGCACGCCCGAGAGACGCGACAGGATCGTCTCGCGCCAGGTCTCGGCGCAGACCCGCGGCGGCGGCAGGTCCGAGCCCGTCACATCGTAGCCGGGAAAGCAGAACGCCATCGGCACGATCGCGACGCGGTTGCGATCGTAGAAGGTCGCCTCGTCGATCCCGAGCCAGTCGCGCAGCCGCCTGCCGGAGTTGTCCCAGAAGGGCTTGTTTGCCTCGTGCACCTTCAATCCGGGCGCCTGGCTCGCGATCAGGATCCGGGCGGTGCCGTTGAACCAGACGACTGGGTTCGGTGCATGTGACGTCGCAGTCGCCGCGAAACGCTCGGCGCAGATGGCACAACCCGAAAGCCGCTTCTTGACGTCCTGGATCCCCTCGCTCACGCGGCGTGCTTAGGCGCATCGCGCCGTGGGAGCAACTGTGCCCATGGGCTCAAGCCTCTCCCAGAGGCGCTGCGTTCACGCAAGACGACACTGCGTTCGCCCAATGATTAGGCATACGAGGCCGCAGGAGCGGTCGCCGACTCCTGCGCACTTGCCGAAAGATACTGCAGCAGGCGCAATCGTTCCGACAGAAGCACGGAGGGTCTCGCCATGGCCGCATCGATCGGAACGCCGGAACAATTGAGGGATCCGGACTTCACCCCGCCGCTGGCCAAGGCGATTCCGCTCGGCATCCAGCACGTCATGGCGATGTTCGTCGCCAACGTGACGCCCGCGATCATCATCGCGGGTGCCGCGGGCTTCGGATTCGGGTCGAATTCGCCCGACTTCCCCGAGCTCCTCTACCTGATCCAGATGTCGATGCTGTTCGCCGGCATCGCCACCCTGTTCCAGACCATCGGCATCGGACGGGTCGGCGCGCGGCTGCCGATCGTGCAGGGCACCAGCTTCGCCTTCATTCCGATCATGATCCCGCTGGTCGCGGGCCAGGGCGTCGCGGCGCTGCCCGCGCTCTTCGGCGGCATCCTCGTGGGCGGGATCTTTCACGCCTGCCTCGGCTTCTACATCGGGCGCATCCGCTTCGCGCTGCCGCCGCTCGTCACCGGTCTCGTGGTGACGCTGATCGGCCTCGCGCTGGTGCGCGTCGGCATCCAGTACGCGGCGGGTGGCGTCCCGGCGATCGGCACGCCGGAATACGGCAGCCTGCTCAACTGGTCGGCGGCGCTGGTGGTGATCTTCGTGACGCTCTACTTCAAGTTCTTCACCTCCGGTATGTACGCCGTCTCGGCCGTGCTCATCGGGCTGTTCGCGGGTTACGTCTTCTCCCTCTTCACCGGTATCCTCACCTTCGAGGCCGTCGCCTCGAGCTGGGCCGATGCGGCCGCCTTCGCGCCTCCCGTGCCGTTCCGCTACGGCTTCAGCTTCAGCCTCGCCGCGATCATCGGATTCTGCCTGATGGCCTTCGTCTCGGCGTTCGAGACGGTGGGCGACGTCAGCGGCATCACCAAGGGCGGCGCCGGACGCGAAGCGACCGAGAGGGAAATCGAGGGCGCGACGTTCGCCGACGGCCTCGGTACCGCGATCGCCGGCATCTTCGGCGGGTTCCCCAACACCTCGTTCAGCCAGAACGTCGGACTGATCGCGATGACCGGCGTGATGAGCCGCCACGTCGTCACCTGCGGCGCGATCTTCCTGATCATCTGCGGGCTGGTGCCCAAGGTCGGCTCGGTGATCCGGACGATCCCGATCGAGGTGCTGGGCGGCGGCGTCATCGTGATGTTCGGGATGGTCGTGGCCGCAGGCGTCTCGATGCTGTCGGACGTCGTCTGGGACCGGCGCAACATGGTGATCTTTGCGATCTCCATCTCGCTCGGCCTCGGCCTGCAGCTTGAGCCGCAGGCGCTGCAGTACCTGCCGCAGACCGCGCAGGTTCTGCTGACCAGCGGCCTCTTGCCCGCCGCGTTCCTGGCGATCGTGCTGAACCTCGTGCTGCCGACACCGCTCTCCGACGCATCGACCGAGGAGATATCGGGCGGCATGGCCGGCCACCCGGTCTCGGCCGAGACGACGACGCGGCCGGCAGAATAGCCGCCCTGCCGCGAGAAGGCTCAGTCAGCGGGGCCGAGTTCCGATTCGAACTCCCGCAGCGTCGGATCGTCGGGATTGACCTCCAGCGCCTCGGACACGACCTCCCGCGCCGCGGCGGCGCCCTCGGTCGCCGCCGCGATGCGGACCAGCATGACCCAGGCGTCGGTACGCTGCGGGTCCATGCGGACCACCTCGCGAAAGGCCCCGGCGGCAGCCGCAAAGTTGCGCATCGTCAGCGCCATGCCAGCCGCCTGCAGATGCGTTTCGGGGAAATCGAGGCGGTTCTGCATCGAGTCCTGCCATTCGGTCATGGCCGCGCGCAGATCCTCCGCCATCGTGTCCGGAAGACGAGCGATCGGCGCGTCGATCATCTCGCGCGCCGCAGTCATCCGGACGGAGCGTGATGGGTCGTCAAGCGCCCCGACCAGCCGCAGCACGCGATCCTGCGGATCGGCGGTGCGCTGGAGACCGACAGCGGCGGAGCGCACCAGCGGATCGTCGTCCTCCAGAAGCGGCGCCAGACGCTCCGCCGCCGACGCGCTGTTCGCCTGTTCGAGCAGCCATAGTGCCGTCGCCCGCACGATCCCCGGTTGATCCTCATCGGCGGCGAGATCGGCGAGGTCACCGGCCGCCGTCACGGCGTCCTCGCGACCGCGCGCCAGGACCTCGCCATAGTGCCGGCCGCGCTTGTCGCTGTCGGGATACCATTCGGCGATCCGCTCCGCCGCCCATTCCGGATCGCGGTCGGCGTGGCAGTCGGTGCAGGCATCGGGCGCGCCCGTTGCCTCGGCAAGATCCGGGCGCGGGATCCGGAAGCTGTGATCGCGGCGGCCGTCGACGCCCATGTAGACACGCTCGATCATGTGGCAGCTCTTGCATTGTGCGCCGTCGCTGCCTGGTTCGTGGAAGTGGTGCGAGGCGCTGTCGTAGTTCGCCGGGGTCAGCGTCGGAAAGCGCGGGTTGCCGGCCGGGTTGTGACACTGGGTGCAGACGGCATTGCCCTCCGCCACCAGCCGGGCGGTGTGCGGGTTGTGGCAGTCCGTGCAGCCGACGCCGCGGGCGTACATCTTGGACTGCAGGAACGAGCCGTAGACGTAGACCTCGTCGAGGATCTGGCCGTCCGCATGGTAGAGGCCCGGCCGCAACAACGAAAGGTTGTAGGCGTCGTGATAGGGCGTGCCCGGCAGCGGATTGCCGTCCTCGTACGCCTCTCGTCGCGAATGGCAGGTGGCGCACTGCTGGATTGTGGACTCCGCGCTGTCGAAGCTCGCGGTGAAACCGTAGGCGTCGAGCGCGACGCTGCTCTCGGCGAGCTCCTCGCCCGCGGCCCAGGCGAGGTGCGCCTCCCCCGGCCCGTGGCAGGCTTCGCAACCGACGCCGATCTCTGCCTCGGCCGAGGCGTAGGTCTCGGCCGTCGCGTCGTAATCCTTGACGAAGCCGGTCGCATGGCACTCCGCGCAGCGGGCGTTCCAGTTCTTGTAGGGCCCGGTCCAGTGCAGCCCATCGTCGGGCGGCAGATCCTGGTCGGGATAGAGGTGAAACCACTCCCCGCGCTCGGTGTCCCAGACGATGTCGAAGCTCTGCAGCCGACCCGGCTCGGTTTCAAGGAGGTACTGTTGCAGCGGCTCGATCCCGACGACCGATTCCACCCGGTAGTCCGTGGTCTCGCCGTCCTGCTCGGTGACGGTGGCGTGATACGCGCCGTCCTCGATCCGGAAGCGCGCTTCGAGCCCGTCGTGCGCGAAGTGCGTTTCGTCGAAGTCGGCGACCACGGTATCAGGCGATACCTCGGTCCAGGCGAGGTCGTGATGCGATCCGCGCCAGCCTTGCGCCGCCGCGTCGTGGCATCCGACGCAGGTTTCGGAACCCACATAGGCGGGCGGCCCCTCGGCGGACGCCGCCCTGGCAAGCCCGATCATCAACAGCGCCGACAGAGATGGTCGCATGTCACCCAGTCCCTTGAGTGGCCCCGCGAACAGCCTAGGACACGCGCGTGGTGCTGGCCATGCGGCGGAGTTGCGAAGAAGAAAGGTCCCGCGGATCAGGTCGGGAAGAGGAAGACGAGGTTCACCCTGGCGCCCCAACCCTCCGGCCCGCCCGGCGGGCTGTCGGCCCAGTAGCGCAGGCCGCCGCCGACCTGGATGCGCTGCTCGCGCACCTTCACGAGCTGGTTGACGCCGAAGTTGATCGGCACCGACCACTCCTCCGACTCCCAGTTGTAGGTGCTCTCGGTGTTCAGGTAGAAGCTCGTCGCCTTCGGCGTGGTGTAGTTCAGAAACGGCTGCAGGAACGTCTGGTTGACGTCTGCCCGGTCATCTTCCCCCGCGAAGGACCAGACGTGGTTCGCCAGCCCGCCGACCGTCCACGGCCCGCTCTGGTAGAGCGCGACAGCGGTCGGGCCGGCGCCCCACTTTCCCGTGCCGAGCGCATCTTCGGTCGCCGTGGGCAGCGTGAAGACCGGCCCCACGCCCCAGGTCAGGCCGCTCGATCCCTTGGGCGAGAAGAACAGGCTCTGCGTGATGTCGCCGATGCCGCCCTGTCCGCCCTCGCCCGGGACCACATCATCCTGGTGGATGAACGGGACGATCGTGCGGGAGATCACCAGCCAGTCGGAGCCGAGATCGATCGGCACCACCGGCTGGACGTTGAGGTAGAACCGCTGCCCCTCGTCGGAGGGACCCATGTTGTCGTCGTAGTTGAACTGCAGCGGGACGCTGATGAGGTTCGCGATCGGGTTGGCCAGCTTCTTGGCGAGCTCCGCGTCGGATTGCGCGGCAGCGGCCCCTGCGAACAGTATCGAGAGCGCCGCTGACGCGACGGCTAGATGTTTCATTGATCAGTCTCCCCCAGCTCGCTGATGGCTCACTCTACCGCGCTAGAACGTCCATGCCAGCGTTACCTGCGCATAGTCCGAGTCGAACCGCCCGTCGCGCGCCTCGGTGTCGTGCATGTACTTGCCGGCGATGGCGAGTTGCCCGTCGGCATTGGCCGGGGTCCACACGAACCCGGCGCCATAGCCCTGCTCGAACCCCTCGAGCGGCCCGAGGACCGCGCCCTCGCCGGTATCCCTGTGAAGCTGATTGACCCGAAAGCCGCGCAGGCCGACCGCGAAGGAGTCGGTCAGATACTGGTTCACCGCCCAGTCGAAGTGCGATTCGTTGCCGGAATGGTACTCGCTGTTGGTGTTCTCGGCGTTGTGCATCAGGCCCCATGCGAACGAGACCTCCGTGCCGGTATTCTGGTTGAGCCAGGTGAATGACGCCACCGAATTGAAGCTCCAGTATCCGAGTCCGAGATTCACCAACTCGTCCTCGTCATAGCTGCCGATCGGGGCGATAATCGATTGATAGAGCTCGAAGTTGTACCTGCCGCGGCTCCAATTCATCTGGAACGGGATGAAGGCGACGTCGGCCAAGCCAAAGCTGCTTTCGTCGAAACTGCGGCTGTTGCCCGCGGGACCGGTCAGCTCACCCGAGAGCTCCGCCTTGCCGAAAGGAACGATGACGCCGACGGAGTACGTCCCGCCGAAAATCTCCCGGTCGAACGCGTAGGAGGCGGCCACGAGGTTGAGCGTCAGGTTGAGCTCCGCGTCGGCCACGGCCTTGCCCCCTGCCACGATCGCGGAGATCTCGCCCGACTGGTTCCAGACGATGTTGGCTGCGGACCAGCCCGGCGGCGGCGGCAGCGCGAAGCCCAGATCCCCCGCGACACCCGGCAGATAGTGTGTGATCCCGCCCTCGGCAGCGTGCAACGCTGGCGCCGCCGCCATGAGCAGCGATGCGGCGAGAGAGACTGTCGTCGGAGTGGGGCGGCGCATATCGACTTCCTCGTTGTGCCGGCGCGCGACCGCGCCGTCTTGCAGACGCGTCGCAAGCTACGAGGAGCCGCCAGTCGGTCAACGCGCGCTCCGCCGCATCGCGACGTTTGTGGCAACGCGCGGCTCAACTGCCACAATACCGCCCCTCTTCGTTGTCACGTGGCAGAGCGAATCGAGGCATCAGCGCACCGCGACCGCCGGATCCGACCCCAGACCGCGATACCACGAGACGATTCGCTGCCTCTCCGCCTCCTCCATGTGGGAGACGTTCGCGGGCGGCATGGCGTGGGTGACGCCCGCCTGCAGGTAGATCTGGCGAGCCGCGCGGGCGACGTCGGCCTTGGTCTCCAGCAGAACGCTCTTCGGCGCCCAGCGAATGCCGTCATAGTAGGGCTCCCGCGCATGACACATGGAGCAGCGGCCGGCGACGATGCTGTGGACCTCGTCGAAACCGGCGCTCGCGACGACCTGCTGCTCGCCGGAGGTGAGATGGCGCGCCTCCGCCTCCTTCACCGGCTGGAAGAGCGGCGCGGTCGAGAGCCACATGATCGCGACGAAAAGCAGGGCCGTCGCGGCCCAGGTCCAGGTCGGGTTGCCGGCGCGGGCGTGCATCGTGTTGAAGTAGTGCCGGATGGTGACGCCCATCAGGAACACCAGCGCCGCGATGATCCACGCGTACTGCGTCGAGGTCGCGAGCGGATAGTGGTTCGACAGCATCAGGAACAGGACCGGCAGGGTCAGATAGTTGTTGTGCGTCGAGCGCAGCTTGGCGATCTTGCCGTACTTCGGGTCCGGCGTCCGTCCGTTCTTCAGGTCGTCGACGACGATCTTCTGGTTCGGGATGATGATCAGAAAGACGTTGGCCGACATCACCGTAGCGGTGAATGCACCCAGATGCAGCATCGCCGCCCTGCCGGTGAAGACCTGGTGGTATCCCCACGACATCGCCACCAGCAGCACGAACAGGAGCAGCATCAGCGCCGTCGGGCTCTCCCCCAGCGGCGACTTGCAGAGGTAGTCGTAGATCAGCCACCCGATCGAAAGCGACAGGGCCGAGATGACAATTCCCTGCCAGACCGCCAGGTCCGCCTTGGCCGGGTCGATCAGGTAGAGCTCCGCCCCCACCCAGTAGAGGATCGCCAGCAATGCGGCACCCGAAAGCCACGTGGCATAGCTCTCCCACTTGAACCACGTCAGGTGCTCCGGCATGTGATCGGGCGCCACGAGGTACTTCTGGATGTGGTAGAAACCGCCGCCGTGGACCTGCCATTCCTCGCCATGCACGCCGCGGGGCATGTTCGCGGCCCTGGTCAACCCCAGGTCGAGCGCGATGAAGTAGAACGACGAGCCGATCCAGGCGATCGCGGTGATGACGTGCACCCAGCGCACGGCAAAGCCGACCCAGTCCCACATGACGGCGAAGTCGTACATTGCGCGTCCCCCGATGGCGGCCGGTATGCATCCGGTTTGCCGTGCATCGGGCGTCAGGGGCAAGAGGCGCCAAGCCCCTCCCTGCCGTCGGGATGCCGCAGGCGACATCCAGCGACCGCGGCTTGTGCGGCGGGTGGCGCCTCAGCTGCCCCGGTAGGTCGAGTAGCCGTAGGGCGATAGCAGGAGCGGAACATGGTAGTGACTCTCCTCCGCCATGCCGAAGCGGATCGGGACCTCGTCGAGAAACCGCGTCCCCTCGGCCGGGCCGGAGGACTTCAGGTAGTCGCCGGCCTTGAACACCAGCTCGTAGATGCCCTGCGCGAAGTGCTCAGCCGGCAGGATCGGCCCGTCGGTGCGCCCGTCCTCGTTCGTCGTCATTGCGGTGACGAGGTCGCGCGCCTCGCCGTCGAGCCGGTAGAGCTCGACCGTCAGGCCGACGGCGGGGCGGCCCCGCGCCGTGTCGAGAACATGGGTCGTCAGGTATCCCGCCAAGGCCGTCCCTCCTTGCTGCATCGGGACCGAACGTGCGGCGCGACGGGCGGATTTGGAAGCCCCAGTCCGATGGGCGCGGGATGTTCCCCTTGCACACCCGCGCCAGACGTCTTCGGAATGGGGTCGCACGGATCGGAGGCCACGTGAACCGCTACCCCCGCGACATGCACGGCTATGGCGAAACGCCGCCCGATCCGCGCTGGCCGAACGGCGCGCGCATCGCCGTCCAGATCGTCGTGAACTACGAGGAGGGCGGCGAGAACAACGTCCTCCACGGCGACGCGGCCTCGGAGGCGTTCCTGAGCGAGATCGTCGGCGCCGCGCCCTGGCCCGGCCAGCGGCACTGGAACATGGAATCGATCTACGAATACGGCGCCCGCGCCGGCTTCTGGCGGCTGCACCGGCTCTTCACCTCGCTGGACGTGCCCATCACCGTCTACGGCGTCGCCACCGCCCTCGCCCGGTCGCCCGCTCAGGTCGGCGCGATGCAAGCGGCGGGGTGGGAGATCGCAAGCCACGGACTGAAGTGGATCGAGCACAAGGACATGCCCGAGGACGAGGAGCGCGCCCAGATCGCCAAGGCGATCCGCCTGCACACCGAAGTCACCGGAGAGCGCCCGCGCGGCTGGTACGACGGGTCGCTGCTCGATGAACACTGTCCGCCTCGCCGCCGAGGCCGGCTTCGACTACGTCTCCGACGATTATTCCGACGACCTGCCCTACTGGCGGCGGATCGGTGGGCGCGACCAGCTCATGATTCCCTACACGCTCGACGCCAACGACATGCGCTTCGCGACCCCGCAGGGCTTCAACTCGGGCGACCAGTTCGAGGCGTATCTGCGCGACAGCTTCGACTGCCTCTATGCCGAGGGGCTGGCCGGCGCGCCCAAGATGATGTCCGTCGGCCTGCATTGCCGGCTTGCCGGCCGGCCCGGCCGCGTGATGGCGCTGAGGCGCTTCCTCGATCATGCCCGCCGGCATGAGGGAGTCTGGTTCGCCCGGCGCATCGAGATCGCCGAGCACTGGGCTCGCACGCATCCGCCGCAGGACCGGCCCCGCCCGTCCGAGATGGACCGCGACGCCTTCGTGGCGGCCTATGGCGGCATCTTCGAGCACTCGCCCTGGATCGCCGAGCAGGCGCACGCATTGGAACTGGGCCCGGCGCACGACACCGCCACAGGGCTGCACAGCGCGCTGACGCGGATCTTCCGCGCGGCGCCAACGGATCAGCGGCTGGCCGTCCTGACCGCACATCCCGACCTCGCCGGCAAGCTCGCGGCGGCCAAGCGCCTGACGGCCGAAAGCACCGCGGAGCAGGCCTCCGCCGGCCTCGACGCCCTGACCGACGAGGAGCGGGCGACCTTCACGCGCCTTAACGACGACTACGTCCGC
This sequence comes from uncultured Alphaproteobacteria bacterium, assembly GCA_963749675.1. GTDB lineage: Bacteria > Pseudomonadota > Alphaproteobacteria > Rhodobacterales > Rhodobacteraceae > Roseitranquillus. Next base: position 446,964 of record CAVVNT010000010.1, on the reverse strand, counting down.
ACCCACGGCTTTCCCTTCATCATCGCCGTGCGCGACCACGACAAGGCCGGCATCCTGGCCGCCTTCCAGCGCCGCATCCGCAACGACCGCGAGGCCGAGTTCGCCGAGGCCTGCCGTCAGGTCGAGCGGATCGCCGAGCTGCGCCTGCGGGATCTCTTGCCCGCATGAACCGCGAGATCGTCCCCCGGCCGCTCACCGCCGAGGCCTTCGCCCCGTTCGGAGACGTGCTCGAGGCTGCGGGGCAGCCCGACCGGATCATCAACCAGGGCCTCTGCGGGCGGCATCACGACCTCGCCGCGCTCGAGTTCGACGGCGGCCGCGCCGGCATCTCGCTCTTCGACGCCAGGCCGCGGTCCCTGCCCTACCGGCTGGACATGGTCGAGCGGCATCCCGAAGGCTCGCAGGCGTTCCTGCCGATGGCGATGGCGCCGTTCCTCGTCGTCGTGGCAGCCGATGGCGACGGAGCCCCGACACAACCGTTGGCATTCCTGACGTCACCGGGTCAGGGTGTGAACTACGCGCGCGGCGTCTGGCACGGCGTCCTGACACCGCTGATTGAACCGGGACTGTTTGCCGTCGTCGACAGGATCGGCGAGGGTCCTAACCTCGAGGAACACTGGTTCGACGACCCTTGGACCGTCGTCGACCCCGGATGAGCCGCCCGCAAGAGCGGCGGAAGAGCGGAGGACAAGACCATGAAGGATGCAGCCGAGGACCTGGACCCGATCGAATCCCGAGAATGGCAGGAGGCGATCCTCGACGTCATCGAGCGTGACGGCGCTGACCGCGCGCACTTCCTGCTCGATCGGGCAGTCCAACGCGCGCGCGCCGCCGGCGCCCGCCTGCCATTCTCGGCGCGGACGCCATACGTCAATACCATCCCGCCCGACGACCAGCCGGACTTTCCGGGCGACCTGCAGATGGAGTGGCGGGTTCGGACCATCAATCGCTGGAACGCAATGGCGACGGTGGTGCGGCGCAACAAGGAATTCGAGCGAGTATGGCGGGCACATCGCCTCCTTCGCCTCCTCCGCCGTGATGTATGACATCGGGCTGAACCATTTCTGGCGCGCCGGCCAGGACGGCGACCTCGTCTTCTTTCAGGGCCACGCGATCCCCGGCATCTACGCCCGTGCGTTCATGGAGGGCCGGATCAGCCAGGAGCAGCTGGAGAACTTCCGCTCCGAAGTCGCCGGCAACGGCCTGTCGTCCTACCCGCACCCGTGGCTGATGCCGGACTTCTGGCAGTTCCCTACGGTCTCGATGGGCCTCGGGCCGCTCATGGCGATCTATCAGGCGCGGTTCATGAAGTATCTCGAGGGTCGCGGGCCTGATCGACGCCAAGGACCGCAAGGTCTGGGCGTTCCTCGGGGACGGCGAGATGGACGAGCCCGAGAGCCTCGGCGCCATCTCACTCGCCGCACGCGAGGGGCTCGACAACCTGATCTTCGTCGTGAACTGCAACCTGCAGCGCCTTGACGGCCCCGTCCGCGGCAACGGCAAGATCGTGCAGGAACTCGAGGGCGAGTTCCGCGGCGCCGGGTGGGAGGTGATCAAGCTGCTTTGGGGCAAAGGCTGGGACGAGCTCTTGGAGCGTGACACGTCCGGCAAGCTGCGCCACCTGATGGACGAGACCGTCGACGGCGACTACCAGACCTTCAAGTCCAAGGACGGCGCCTACATCCGCGAGCATTTCTTCGGCAAGTACCCCGAGACGGCGGCGCTGGTCGAGGACTGGACCGACGACCAGATCTGGGCGCTCCGCCGCGGCGGCCACGACCCCGAAAAGGTCTATGCCGCCTACAGCCGCGCATCGCAGACCGATGGCCAGCCGACCGTGATTCTGGTCAAGACGATCAAGGGCTACGGCATGGGCAAGGCCGGCGAGGGCCAGATGATCTCGCACCAGCAGAAGAAGATGGCCGAGGATCAGCTCAAGGCGTTCCGCGACCGCTTCGAGATCCCGGTCAGCGACGAGGATCTGCCCAAGGCGCCCTTCGTCACGCTCAACAACGCGCAGAAGGCCTACATGGGCGACCGTCGCAGCGCCCTCGGCGGCCCGTTCCCCGAACGGCACTGGAAGGACGCGCCGAAGCTCGAGATCCCGGGCCTCGACGCCTTCAAGCAGCAGACCGAGGGTACGGGCGAGCGCGAGATCTCCACGACGATGGCGTTCGTGCGGATCCTCACGACGCTCCTGCGCGACAAGAAGGTCGGCAAGAACGTCGTGCCGATCGTCCCGGACGAAAGCCGGACCTTCGGCATGGAGGGGCTGTTCCGCTCGGTCGGCATCTACAACCCGCTCGGCCAGCACTATACGCCCGCCGACGCTGACCAGATGGCCTACTACAAGGAAAGCGTTGACGGTCAGGTCCTTCAGGAAGGCATCAATGAGGCCGGCGCGATGGCGGACTGGATCGCCGCCGCGACGTCGTACTCGAACCACGGCGTGCCGATGATCCCGTTCTACATCTACTACTCGATGTTCGGCTTCCAGCGGATCGGCGACCTCGCCTGGGCCGCGGGCGACAGCCGGGCGCGTGGCTTCCTGCTCGGCGGCACCGCCGGTCGGACCACACTGAACGGCGAGGGTCTGCAGCATGAGGACGGCCACAGCCACGTCCTGGCTTCCACCATCCCGAACTGCATCAGCTACGATCCGACCTTCAGCTACGAGGTCGCGGTCATCGTCCACCATGGACTTCAGCGGATGTTCGTCGATCAGGACGACGTCTACTTCTACCTCACCCTGATGAACGAGAACTACGTCCACCCCGACATGCCCGAGGGCGTCGAGGAGGGGATCGTCCGCGGCCTCTACCGGATGCGAAAGACCGGGCGGAAGGCCAAGAAGCACGTCAACCTGATGGGCTCCGGCACCATCCTGATGCAGGCGATCAAGGCCGCCGACATGCTCAAGGAGGATTTCGGTGTCACCTCGGACATCTGGTCGGCGACGAGCTTCAACGAGCTCGCCCGCGACGGCCAGGATGCGCTGCGCTGGAACCGCCTCAACCCGCTGGAGGAGCCGAGGGTGCCCTACGTGACCACGGCGCTCGAGGACGCCAAGGGCCCGATCGTCGCCGCGACCGACTACATCAAGACCTACGCCGAGCAGATCCGCGGCTTCGTCCCGAACCGCTACACCGTGCTCGGCACCGACGGGTTTGGGCGGTCAGACAGCCGCGCCAACCTGCGCCGGTTCTTCGAGGTCGACGCGGCCCACATCGCCGCGGCGGCGATGGTCGACCTGCACCGCGAAGGGACGGTCAACAAGGCCGAGCTCAAGAAGGCGCTCGATAAGTACGACATTGACGGCGAAAAGCCGAACCCGCGTCTGTCCTGACGCGCGAGGGAGGGAACAGCATGGCCACCGAAGTCAAAGTGCCGGACATCGGCGATTTCACCGATGTCCCCGTGATCACCGTCCTCGTCAGCGTGGGCGACACGATCGAGAAGGAGACCCCGCTCATCGAGCTCGAGAGCGACAAGGCGACGATGGAGGTCCCCTCCTCCGCCGCCGGCACGGTCAAGGAGCTCAAGGTCAAGGAGGGCGACAAGGTCACCGAGGGCGACCTGATCCTGCTCGTCGAGGAGGGCGCGGGCGAGGCCAAGGAGACCGGCGACGCGCCGGAAGAAAAACCGACCAACCGCGAGGAGGCGCGCAAGGACGAGCCTGCGGAGGATACCAAGAGCCGCGCGGGCTACGGCGACCGCGGGGCCCCTCCCCCGGCGACGGGGGAAAGGCCCGTGACCGACAGCGGGTTCAACAAGCCGCACGCCTCGCCCTCGATCCGTGCCTTCGCGCGCAACCTCGGCGTCGACCTCGCGCAGATCAACGGATCGGGCCGCAAGGGCCGGATCCTGCGCGAGGACGTTACCGGCTTCTTCAAGAGCCGGTCGCAGCCCGCAGGCGCACCCGCCGCGGCCCCGGCGCAGGGCGGCATGGGCATCCCGCCGATCCCGGCCGTCGACTTCACCAAGTTCGGTGAGGTCGAGGACGTCGAGATGTCCCGGATCAAGAAGATCTCGGGCCCCGCGCTGCACCGTTCATGGCTCAACATCCCGCACGTCACCCACCAGGAAGAGGCGGACATCACCGACCTCGACAAGTACCGCAAGGAGATGGACACGGCGGCCAAGGCCGAGGGCTATCGCGTCACGCTGCTGTCCTTCATCATCAAGGCAAGCGTCTCGGCGCTGAAACAGCACTGGGAGGTCAACAGCTCGATCCACCCCGACGGGGACAAGCTGATCCGCAAGCACTACTACAATATCGGCTTCGCGGCGGACACGCCGAACGGCCTGATGGTGCCGGTCATCAAGGACGCCGACCGCAAGGGCCTGATCGAGATCTCCAAGGAACTGGGCGCGCTCTCCGCCGCGGCCCGCGACGGCAAGCTCAAGGGCGACGACATGAAGGGCGCGTCCTTCACCATCTCGTCGCTGGGCGGCATCGGCGGCACAGGCTTCACGCCCATCGTCAACGCGCCCGAGGTTGCGATCCTGGGCCTGACGCGCTCCAAGATGGCGCCGGTCTGGACCGGGGAGGAGTTCGTGCCGCGCAACATGCTGCCGATGAGCCTCAGCTACGACCACCGCGCGATCGACGGCGCCCTCGCGGCGCGGTTCTGCGCCACGCTCAAGCACCTGCTCGGCGACGTCCGCCGGCTGATCCACTGAGGGGACCTGAGAGATGGACATCAAGGTACCCGACATCGGCGACTTCAAGGACGTCCCCGTCATCACCATTCTGGTGGCGGAGGGCGACACGATCGAGGAAGAGACGCCGCTCATCGAGCTCGAGAGCGACAAGGCGACAATGGAGGTTCCCTCCCCCGCCGCCGGCAAGATCACCGGGCTCAAGGTCAAGGTCGGCGACAAGGTCACCGAGGGCGACGTCATCATGACGATTGATCCCGCCGGCGCCGAGGAGAAGACCCCGCCAAAGGAGCAGGAGAACGACACGCCGCCGGAAAAGCCCGCGGAGACGGCCAAGGCGGAGGCTCCGCGCGAGGCGCCGAAGCACACGGGCGAGAAGGGCGACATCCACGCCGGCCTCGTCGTTCTCGGCTCCGGCCCCGGTGGCTACTCAGCGGCGTTCCGCGCCGCCGATCTTGGCCTCGACGTGGTCCTGATCGAGCGCTACCCGACGCTCGGCGGCGTCTGCCTCAACGTCGGCTGCATCCCATCCAAGGCCCTGCTCCACGCCGCCAAGGTCATCACCGAGGCCGAGGAGATGGGCGCGCACGGCATCTCCTTCGGCAAACCCAAGATCGACATCGACCCCCTGCGCAAGTGGAAGGACGGCGTCGTCAAGCAGCTCACCGGCGGCCTCTCCGGCCTCGCCAAGCAGCGCAAGGTCAAGACCATGCAGGGCGTCGGCAGGTTCACCGGTCCCAACATGATCGAGGTCGAGGGTGATAGAGGCAAACAGACGGTCAGCTTCGACCAGTGCATCATCGCCGCGGGGTCAGAGCCGGTGAAGCTGCCGTTCATCCCGCACGACGATCCGCGCGTGATCGATTCGACGGGCGCGCTGGAGCTTGAGGACATTCCGAAGAAGATGCTGGTCCTCGGCGGCGGCATCATCGGGCTCGAGATGGCCTGCGTCTACGACGCGCTCGGCGCCCAGATCACCGTCGTCGAGCTTATGGACCAGATCATCCCCGGCGCCGACAAGGACATCGTCAAGCCGCTGTCAAAACGGATCGAGGGGCGGTACGAGAAGATCCTGCTCAAGACCAAGGTCACCGACGTCAAGGCGCAGAAGAACGGCCTCAAGGTCACCTTCGAGGACGACAAGGGCGAGACCTCGTCGTCGATGTTCGACAAGGTGCTGGTCGCCGTCGGCCGCCGCCCCCTTGGCAAGACGATCAACGCCGAGGCTGCGGGCGTGACGGTCGACGAGCGTGGCTTCGTCCCGGTCGTCGACGGCCAGATGCACACCAATGTCGGGCACATCTTCGCCATCGGCGACATAATCGGCCAGCCCATGCTCGCCCACAAGGCGGTGCACGAGGGCAAGGTCGCCGCCGAGGTCGCGGCGGGCCACAACCGCGCCTTCGACGCGCACCTGATCCCGTCCGTCGCCTACACCGACCCCGAGGTCGCCTGGTGCGGCCTGACGGAGATCGAGGCCAAGGCCAAGGGCATCAAGTACGAGAAGGGCGTGTTCCCCTGGGCCGCCTCGGGCCGCGCGCTGTCGAATGGCCGGTCGGAGGGCATGACGAAGCTTCTGTTCGACCCCGAGGACGACCGGGTGATCGGCGGCGCCATCGTCGGCACCAATGCCGGCGACCTGATCTCCGAGGTGGCGCTGGCGATCGAGATGGGCTCGGACGCGGTCGACCTCGGCCATACCATCCACCCGCACCCGACGCTCTCCGAGACGGTGAACTTCGCCGCCGAGATGTTCGAGGGCACGATCACCGACCTGATGCCGCCGAAGAAGAAGAAGGCCTGAGGGTCAGACCGCCGCGCGGGGCAGCTTCGCGTGGCGGTTCACATCCTTGTAGAGCAGGTATCGGAACGGCTCCGGCCCGCCGGCATAACAGGCCTGCGGGCAGAAGGCGCGCAGCCACATGAAGTCGCCCGCCTCCACCTCCACCCAGTCGCGGTTGAGCCGGTAGACGCCCTTGCCCTGCAGCACGTAGAGCCCGTGCTCCATCACATGCGTCTCAAGGAAGGGAATGACCGCGCCCGGCTCGAGCGTGACGATCGTGACGTGCATGTCGTGGCGCATGTCGCCAGGATCCATGAACCGAGTCGTCGCCCAGCGGCCCTCCGTCCCGGGCATCGGCACCGGCGCGACGTCGGCATCGCTCGTCACGAACGGCTCGGGCGCGTCGAGCCCCGGCACTGCCTCGTATGCCTTTCGTATCCAGTGGAACCGCGCCACCTCGTCACCTGCGCCACGCAAGGTCCAGCCACATCCGGCGGGCAGGTAGGCGAAACAGCCGGGCAAGAGCGTGTGCGTTCCCGCCCCGACCGTCACCTCCACCCGTCCGTCCGTCACGAACAGCGCGCCCTCCGCACCGTCGTCGAGCTCGGGCCGGTCGCTGCCGCCGCCAGGCGCCACTTCCATGACATATTGGGAGAACGTCTCCGCGAAGCCCGAAAGGGGACGCGCCAGCACCCATGCACGCGCCCCCTCCCAGAAGGGCAGCGCGCTCGTCACGATGTCGCGCAGCACGCCCGCCGGGATGAGCGCATAGGCCTCCGCAAAGACGGCGCGGTCGGTCAGCAGTTGCGTCTGCGGCGGCAGACCCGCAGGCGGACTTGCGTAGCTTCGCACCGGCATCCTCAGCCTCCGATCCGTGGGCTCGCTGCGCGGGCAGCGACATCTCGTTCCTAGACCAGCGACCCGGCGCCGCCTAGAACATAGCCGGCAATGTTCGTCGTCGCGCCCTCCACCGTCTGGAACCCGACCGCGCTCGAAACCCGGGCCGTACCCAAGCGCGTCCTGGGCCGGATCGGCCTCTTCCCGCGCCGCGGCGCAGATGCCGCCATGCTGGCGCGTGTGGCGTTCGAGGCGCAGCCGCTGCGCTACGGAGCCACCCTTGTCCCCTTCATCGTGGCGATGCTGGCATGGCCGCATCTGGCCCTCCCGATCGCGCAGGCGCCGCTGGCGATGCTGCTTTTCATCGGATTCATCGAGATGAAAATCCTGCGGGTGAAGCCGGAAGCGCGCACGGGGCTTGCCAGCGACGCCGAGGCGGCACGCGTCCTGGACGGACTTCGGTTTCGGAGCGTTGGAGTCCTGCGCAGGATCGCGGCACATCGTGGCCTGCGGGAGGGGGAGCTGCACCTGATCGTCGAGCAGTCGGAGCTGGCCCGCATCGCCCCGCTCACCCTCGTCTCGATCCAGTACGAAGGAGGGTCGCCCGAAGTACTGGACCTCGACGAGGCCGAACGTGACCATCTGCACGGCCTCTTCGACGAGGATCTGACGGAACGTGACCTCCACAGGATCAACCTTCGCGAGAACGAGTTCCTGCGCGACATCGCCTTCGACGCCCGCGGCGTCTCGGCTCACGCCCGACTCGCGGCATTGATGGCCGACGCGCCGCGGCCTGCGGTCGCCGGCTGAGAAGATGGCGGTCAACGCAGCAACGGTATCCGCCGGAGAGGCGCTGACGATCCTCGCCGAGGGGTGGCGGGCGCAGTCGGCCGGCGGCCTCACCGCGTCGTGGATGCTGCACGGCCGGCCCGGCGTCGGAAAGACGCAGGTCGTGCAGGAGCTTGCCGACCAGATCGGCGCGCGCCTCGTCGACCTCCGGCTAACGACGATCGAGCCGCAGGATCTGCGCGGCCTGCCGTATTACGACCACGAGACCCGACGCACCATCTGGTACCGGCCGGAGGACCTGCCGGACGATCCCGGCACGCCGTCCGTGCTGTTTCTCGACGAACTGACCTCGGCCTCGCCGTACCTCCAGCCCACCGTCTACGGCCTGCTGCAGGAGCGGCGGGTGGGCCGCCATCTCCTGCCCGACAGCGTCTTCATCGTCGCCGCCGGCAACAATGTGGAAGACGGGGCCATCGCACACGAGATGGGCACGGCGCTGTCGGATCGGCTGATCCACATGCTCGTACGTGCCGACCCCGACGATTGGCTGCAGGGCTTCGCAGTGCGGCGCGGCCTGCATCCGGCGGTGACCGCCTTCATCCGCACGCGGCCCGACCTTCTCGACACCACCGAGGAGGCGTTGCGGCGCGGGCAGACCATCGCCTGCACGCCACGCTCGTGGGAGCGGGTCAGCGCGATCGTCACGAGCGTGCCCGACCGCAGGTCGCGGAACGCAATGGTGGCGGGCACCGTGGGCGAGGCGGCGGCGGCCGACTTCGCCATCGTCGCCGACGATGTCGCCGCCAGCCTCCGCGTCGACGAGTTGCTCAACGCCGCGCCGCGCGACCGGCCGGCGCTCTACCCCGACACGCTGCATGGACTGAATGCGCTTGTTTATGCCCTGGTGGGCGCCGCCGACGCCCGCCGGATCGACGCCGCGATCGAGGTGATGGACGGCATCCGCCACCTGCCGCGGCATCGTGACCAGTCGGTCTTTCAAGGCCTGCCGCTGGCGGAACTCACGACCTTCGGGTTCGAAATGCTGATCGCGCGGGCACTGGGAAAGGGCCTGCAGGACGCGTTCCTGCGATCGGGAGCCTACCGCGCGTACGCCGACGAACGGCGTGACGCGGGGCTGGAATGACGGTCCATTCCGAGCGGGCATGCCGGGCACTTGCGCATCTGTCGGAGGCCGACCCGGCCCTCGCTGCGCTGGCGCTCTGGTGCGAGCATCGCGACGGCGTCGGCAATACACGCACCGAGGGGGACGCCATCCTCTACGGGCCGGAGTTTCCGCTCCGCCCGCTGGCAGAGCAGGTCGGGCTCGCAGGTCACCACGTGCTGCACGTCGCGCTGCGGCACCCGGCGCGGATGGCCGCAATGGGCGCACGCCTGGGCCAGACGTTTGACGCAGGCCGCTACAACCTCGCGGCCGATGCGGTGGTCAACGAGGCGATGCTGCGCGCGGGTCACGCGCTGCCGCGTCCCGCGCCGCGCCTAGCGGAGATGGTCGACCGGGCCGAGGACGCTCTGGCGGACTGGGACGTCGACAGGCTCTTCATGCGGCTGGAGCGTGAAGGACGGACGGGCGGTCGCGGAAGAGACGACAGTGCCGAGCGCGACCTCTATGCTGGCGGCCAACCGGCCGACGGCGACGCGAAGGCGGCGGAATGGCGCGGGCGGCTTGCCCGGGCGCTCGACACGGGCCGCCGGGCCGGGCGCGGCATCGGACATGCGGCGGCCGATCTCGTCGGCCTTCCGGAGGCACAGGTTGCGTGGGAGGTGCGCCTCCGCGGCCTCGTCGCGCGCGCCGTCTCGGAGGTGCCGCGCCGCTCCTACCGGCGGCCGGCGAGCCGATGGGTCGCGATGGAATTCGGCAGCGCGCGCCGGGGGCGGCCCGGTGCCCGTGTTCGAGCCCGGCCTTGCACGCGACCGCCGGCGCCCGCGGATCGCCGTCGGGATCGACAGCTCCTCGTCCATCGACGACCCTACGTTCGCGCGCTTCGCGACGGAGATCCTGGGCGTCGCGCGGCGGACCGGAGCCGAGGTGCATGCGCTGGCGTTCGACGAGACGGTCCATGCGACCGGGCGCATCGATCCGGTCCGGGGCGAGAGCACCCTCGCCCGGATGCGGAATCCGGCGCGGCGGCGGGACGAGCTTCATCGATCTCTTGCAGAAAATCGCTGACCTTGATGCATCGGTCGCCGTCATCCTCACCGACCTTGACGGCGATTTCGGGCAAAGACCTGCACTTCCGGTCGTCTGGGCGGTACCGGATCCGCGCGCTGCGGAGCCGCCCTTCGGCACGGTTCTGTCGCTCGACCGCTGACCACCCGGTCCCAGCCTGCTCCGGCGCGCTGGCGCGGAGTTGCCGGTCGGCCCCTGCGCCGCCGACATCCCGGCGCAGTTCATCTAGGACAGGCGCGAGGAGACAAGAATCTGGTCATTCGCGTCAGGTGCGGGTCGGCGCCCGCAGTCGGTCGAGGGCTCGACCGGCGATTTCCGCGGTATCCTCCCAACCTGGAAGCACGCGGCCGGCCTCTGCCGAACCCGCCGCGAGTCGCTCCCGCAGGGAGGGCTCCGTCAGGACACGCCTCAGCGCATCGGCGAAGGCCTCCGGGTCGTCCGGCGGCACCAGAAGTCCCGCGTTCGGCGGCACGGTGTCGGGCACCGCGCCCGCGCGGCAGGACACGATGGGCAGACCGTGCCGAAGCGCCTCCCCGAAGACCATGCCATACCCCTCGTAGCGGGTCGCGAGCGCAAGCAGCGTGGCGGTGCGGTAGTGCTCCTGCAGCGTCGGGGCGTCGACCTCCCCAGTCAGCCGCACCCGGCCGTCCAGCGCCTCGGCGGCCGTTGCGAGTCGTCCGGCATACGCGGCGTCGCAGGACCTTCCGGCGATCAGCGCCTGCCAATCGAGATCCCGCAGCCGCGACAGTGCCTCGAGCAGAACATCATGGCCCTTCCGCGGATGCACGATGCCGACGGAGAGGATCAGCGGCGGCTCCGCCCGCTGGCGTCCAACCTGAACCGCGTCGAACCCTGGCGGCGCCACGGTCAGCTTCGCGTGCGGGACGCCGAAGTCCTGCTGCAGGACGGCGGCGGTGTGCGGACTGGGCACCAGGACGTGGTCGACGACGGCCAGGTTGTCGGCCTCCCTCCGCCGCAGGAACGCCCCGCGTTTGGGCGAGAGCCCGGACTTCGAGGCCTAGCGGATGGTGGACGACGGCGCAAAGGGGGGCGCCGAGGCGGGCAAGCGCCTGCGTCTCCATCGTGCCGGAGAGGAAGCCGTCCAGGATGATCGGCGTCCCGTTCGCGGCGTCGGCGAGGAGCCTCAGCGCCTCGTCCATCTCGTCCGGCGTCGGGTCGGGGAACCCCGCCGGAAGCTGCAGGTGGCGCACATCGTGGCCGCGGGCGCGGAGCCCTTCGAGAAGCCGGCGCTCGTAGATGTAGCCACCCGTCAGGGTCGCGATGTCGCCCGGGATCGCGAAGACCGCCGGCGTCACGAGAGCTGCTCGGACGCGTAGACCCCCAGCACCGCACGCTCGAACCGTGCGACGATGGCGTAGAACAGGCACGCGACGAGGGAGACCACGACGATGGAGCTCCAGAGCATGCCGTAGTTCGACAGCGACGCCGAGAGCGCCATCAGGCTGCCGACGCCTGTACCTGTCGCCAGCCACTCCACGACCGTCGCGGCGAGCACCGCTGCGGGCACCGCCATCCGCGCCGCTGCGAAGAAGGCGGGCAACATCGCCGGGCCCTGCGCCAGCAGCAGCCGTCGCACCCTGCCCGCGGCGTAGCTGTCGAAGACGTCGACGACCTGGCCCGGCGCCTGCCGCAGGCCGTGCAGGCAGGCGACGAAGGTCGGAAAGAAGATCATGATCGCGACGAGGCTGATGGTGCCGACCGCGCCGCGCCCGAGCAGCAGGATGACGAGCGGCGCCGTCGTGACGATCGGGACGGAGCGCAGCGTCACCGCGACCGGCATCGCCACCGCGGCGGCGGCTGGCAGCAAGACGATCGCCGCCGCCGTCCCGGCACCGAGGAGGAGGCCCGCGAGGTAGCCCGGAACGGTCACCGCCAACGTCTGCCAGACGGCCGAGAACAGCTCCGCCCGATTCTCGCCGGCCGAAGGCGATGTCACCAGGAAAGACCACACGTCGAGTGGACGCTTGGCGAAGAAGGAATTTAGATCGAATGCGGCCATCGCGCCCCACCAGAGCAGCAGAACGAGCATCGCAATCGCGACAAGGTGCAGAAGGCCGGTCGCCGCCCGCCTCGGCCCGACCGCGCCGCCCGGCGCGACCGGCGGCGCGAGGATCACGGGCGGGGGTCCGACCGAGAGGCGACGCCCAGCCCAGCCGACGGCAGCGTAGGCCGCGACCGAGCTCGCCGCCGCGAGAGCCGCCAGCGTCCACGTCGCGTCCACGTCGAGGGCGCGCATCGCCTGGATCGTCAGCACCCCGAGCCCCCGCTCGGCGCCCGTGAACTCGCCGACCATGGCGCCGAGGATCGCCGCCGGTGCAGCGATCTGCAGCCCGGCGACCAGGTAGGGCAGCGCCGCGACGGCACGGACCTGCACCACCTCCGTCATCCGGCCGCGACCGTAGCTGCGCACCATGTCGAACCACGTCGACGGCGCGGCCCGCAGGCCGACGAGCAGGGGAACGAAGGTCGTGTAGTAGACCGCCAGCGCGGCGAGCGTCACCTGCGGGCCGGCACCTGGCCCGAACAGCACCCTGCAGGATCGGCCCGGTCGCGACGAGCGGCAGGCAGAAGACCAGCAGCGCGATCGCGGCGATCGTGCGCTCCAGCCTCGGGATCAGGATGACGGCCATAGCGAGCAGGATCGCGGCGACGTTGCCGATGACGAACCCGGCCGCCGCCTCCACCAGAGTCGCGCGCAGCGCGCGCCAGAGCAGGCCGGCGTGCCCCGCGGCGTAGAAGATGACGTCGGACGGTCCCGCCAGCAGGAAGGTGCCCTGCGAGCGCCCGCGCCGCGAGCTCCCAGACAACGACCGTGGCGAGGACGCCCAGCGCGGTCGACCAGTTCCCGGCCCCGCGACCGGCTGCGGGGATAGCGAACGTGTCGGCCGCGCTCATCGCCGGGCCCGGCATGGGCGGTTACTGCTCATTCCGCCGCCAGCGGCTCTTCGGCCGCGGCGACGCCTGCGGACAGCGCGGCGGAAACGCGGTCGACGAGGTCACGGAACGCGTCGGTCGCGGTCACGGAGGCGTGGCGCGGGCGTTCGGAGATCGATGGCGATGTCCTCAACCACCTCCGCCGGACGCGGCGAAAAAACCACGACGCGGTCGGCGATCAGCACCGCCTCGCTGACCGAGTGCGTCACGAAGAGAGTCGTTGTTCCCCGCGCCTCCCAAAGCCGCGGCAGGTCCTGCGCAAGACGCTGCCGGGTGAGTTCGTCTACCGCGCCGAACGGCTCGTCGAGGAGCAGCAGGCCCGGCCGCGTCACGAGGCACCGCGCGATCGCGGCGCGCTGGCGCATCCCGCCTGACAACGCGCCGGGCCGGCTGTCGGCGAAGCCGTCCAGACCGACGAGCGCGATCAGACGGTCCACCGCGGCCGTGTCGGCGGGCTTCCGTGCCAGCTTGAGCGCCAGCGCGACGTTGCCGCGGACGGTGCGCCAAGGCAGCAGAGACGGGTCCTGGAACCCTACGGCCAGCCCTGCCTGCCGGCGAACCTCGAGCGGGGTTTCGCCGCCGATCGTCACCGTGCCCGCGCTCGGCGGCTCCAGCCCCGCCACGAGGCGCAGGAGCGTTGACTTGCCGCATCCCGAAGGGCCGACGAGCGCCGTTGTCTCGCCGGCCGCGAAGGTCAGCGACAGCGGCCGCACGGCCTCCACAGGGCCGGCCGCCGCCTGGAACGTCTTGGTCAGCGCCTCGACCCTGACCTCGGGCGGGCCCGTGGAGGGCATCTCAGGCGCCATGAACCTCTTCGAGGATCGTCCGATCCCAGAGATCAGGCGTCACCTGCGCGCCCGAGGAGCGCCAGCGTCTCGACATTCGCCGACACCGTCTCGTCGGTCCACCAGCCGAAGCCGTTGGCTTCCGTCAGGTCGGAGAACATCAGCGGCACCTGACGCTCCGCCTGCAGCTTCTGCGTCTCGAGGTCGAGGCCGGCGTCGGGATACCTCTCCACCGTCAACTCTGCCGCGGCATCAGTGTTTTCCTGGTAGTCGTTCCAGCCCTGCACCTCGCCCCGCAGCAGGCCCACCAGTTCCTCCCGGCGGTTGGCGAGGCTGTCCTCGGTGGCGATGTAGGTCTGCGAGTGCACGGCGTAGCCATGGTCGGCCATCAGCATCGTCACCGGCTCGATCCCCTGCATCGACCATCGCGACGGGCAGGTCGGTGAGCCAGCAGAGCAGGCAATCGACCTCCCCGGCGATCAGCGGTGCGGCGGAATACTGCGTCGGCACGATCTCGACCTGCGTCGACGTCGACGTCGTTGAGGGTGCAGAGCGCCTCGAGCACCGGGGTGTTGGCCAGCGCCATGCCGATTCGCTTGCCGGCGAGGTCGGCGGGTACGTTGACCGGGTTGCCCGGGCAGCGAGGCGATGGTGAACGGGTTCCTCTGCATCGCCACCATGATGATCTTGAACGGCGCGCCCTGTTCCACCGCCGCGGCGGTGTAGTCCGCCGCCGAGATGCCGACGAGCGCCTGGCCCGCGACGACCGGCGGCTCCACCGGGGCGTTGGGGCCGCCAGGGCTGAGCGAGACCTCGAGGCCCTCGTCCGCCCAGTACCCCCGCGTCCTGCGCGATGTAGCTGCCGGCGAACTGGACCGAGTGCAGCCACGAGAGCTGCAGCGAGACCGGCGTCTGCGCAAGCGCGGGCCGGATGCCGAGCGCCGGCAGGCTCGCGCCCGCGGCACCGATCGCCAGCGCCTGTCGCCGCGTTAGAAGTAAAGATGTCATCTGTCGTACCACCCTGTTGATCCGCTTGAACTTACCTCGGCGCAGGCCCCCGACAAGCGGCGAGGCGGCCGATCCGCGGCGGGCGCCGCGACAGGCTGACGCGGCAAGGCAGCAGCGGTTGGCGGCGCCCTGCGGCTCAGGCCGATCGTGCGGAGGCGCCCGCTGGCCCCCGATCCTCTTCCCTGCGGGCGCCGGGAAAGAAGATGAAGTAGAGAAGCGGTGCGGCGATCAGCGTCAGGATGGTGGCGAAGGCGAGACCACCCATGATCGTGACCGCCATGGACGCGAAGAAGGCATCCCCGAGCAGCGGGATCATTCCCAGGATCGTCGTCGCCGCGGCCAGGACCACGGGCCTGAGGCGCGACGTGGACGCCTCCACGATCGCGCGCGTGAAAGGGACGTCGGCAGCGCGGGTCAGGTCGATCTCCTCCACCAGCACGATGCCGTTCTTGATCAGCATGCCCGAGAGGCTGAGGAGGCCCAGAAGTGCGGTGAACGAGAACGGAAGCCCGGTAGCGAGAAGCCCGATCGCGACGCCGTTGACCGACATCGGCACCAGAAGCCAGATGATCAGCGGCTGGCGCAGGCGGTTGAAGAGCAAGATCGAGATCAGGACCATGATCAGCAGGCTGATCGGCAGTTGCCGGCCGAGGCTCTCCTGAGCGCCGCTGGAATCCTCGTACTCGCCGCCCCATTCCATGGCGTAGCCGGCGGGCAGCGTCATCGCCTCGATCGTGCCGCGGACCTCGTTGAAGACGTCGCTGACGTTGGCGCCGTCGACGACTCCGGCCTCGACCGTGATCGTCGGCAGCCGGTCGCGGCGGCGCAGCAGCGTGTCGCTGACCTGGTAGTCGAAGCCGTCGATCACCTCCTCCAGCGGGATGAACCTCTGGGCGGGCTGGGAATAGACGATCTGGCCGATCAGGTACTCGCTGCCCTCTTCGTCGGCGCCACGGGTCCGCACGACGATGGGGATGATGCGGTCGTCTTCCCGGTATGTTCCTGCTTGCGACCCTTCGGTGGCGGTCTGTAGCGCGGTACCAACGTCCTGCCGCGCGATGCCCGCGGTCTGAGCGCGCTCGGGGGCATAGACCGGCTCCAGCACCAGCTCTCGCTCTCGCCAGTTCGTACGCAGGTCCTGCACCCGATCCGACTCTGCCCTGATGCGCGCCTGCGCCTCCTCCGCCAGCGCTCTCAACTCGTCGGGGTCGCTGCCGGAGAAGCGCACGGCGATCGGCGCGCCGCCGCCCGGACCGAAGGCGAGGCGTTCGGTCCGGAACTCTCCCGCGACCAGCTCGGAGCGTCCGAACCGCTCCAGATCGCGCTGGAGCTCGGGGATGGTGTCGAGCGTCGCCGTCCGGATGATGAGGTGCCCGTAAGTCGGCAGGCTCTCCTCCGGCGCGTAGGTCAGCATGAAGCGGCTGGCTCCGCCGCCGACGAAGGTCGCGACCGACACGACCTCCTCGCGCTCCGCGAGCCAGGCCTCGACGCGCGCCATCTCGGCCGCCGTCTCCTCGATGTCGGCGCCCTGCGGCATGCGGTAGTGCACGTAGAAGATCGGGGTGTTGCTGTCAGGAAAAAACTGCTGCTCCACCCGGCCGAAGCCGACATAGCAGAGCGCGGTGATGCCCACGAGCGCCGCCAGCACCAGCCAGCGCGCCCTGAGCGCCCAGCGCAGCGTCGTGGCGTAGGCACGAAAGACAGGACCGCCGTACTGGTCCGACCCGTCCGCTTCGCCGCGCCTGAAGACGTAGTGCGCCAGCAGCGGCGTTGCCGTGATGGCCAGCACCCAGGACAGCAGCAGCGAAATACCGATGACGGCGAAGAGCGAGAACAGGAACTCCCCCGTGACGTCGGGGCTCAGGCCGATGCCGGCGAACGCCATGATTCCGATGACCGTGGCCCCGAGGAGCGGCGTCTGGGTCCGCGCCGAGACATCGTCTGCGGCCTCGCGCGAGGTGCGGCCGCCGCGCATCTGGATCTGCATCCCCTCGGCGATGACGATGGCGTTGTCCACGAGCATGCCCATCGCGATGATCAGAGCGCCGAGCGATATCCGCTCCATCTCGATGCCGAAGATCGCCATGAAGAAGATCGTGCCGACGACCGTCAGCAGGAGCGTCGAGCCGACGACGATTGCGGCGCGCCAGCCCATGAACAGGGCGAGGACCACGACCACGATCGTCACCGACATGGCGAGGTTGATCAGGAACGCGTTCGACGCCTCCTCAACCACGAGGTGCTGCTGGTAGATCGGGTGGAGGTCGACGCCCACCGGGATCTCGGCCTGGAGCGCGGCCAGCCGGTCCTCCACCCGGTGACCGATATCGACGATGTTGAGGTCGGAGATCCCGGCGATGGCGAGCGTGAACGCCTCCACCCCGTCGAACCGGATGATCTGGTCGGGGTTCTCCGCGCGCGCGCGATAGACCTGCGCGACATCGTTGAGCTCGATCACCTCGCCCCCGACGCCGATGGTCAGGCCGGCGATCTCGGCCACGGTGTCGGAGCCGCGCGGCGCCTCGATGCGGATGTTCTGGCCGTCGCGGCTGACCTCCCCCGCCCGCACCACCTCGTTCGATTCCGAGATGGCCTGGATGATCGCCTGAGGTGACAGCCCCAGGTTGCTCAGGATCGGCATGCTCGGCTCGACGAAGATCGCCTCTTCGGGGAGGCCTGCGACCTCGACGTCGGCCACACCATCGACCGCCAGCAACTCGCGGCGCAGGAACTCGGCGATGTCGTGGACCTCGGCGTCGGTGAAGCCCGGCATCGTGACGGCGTAGAAGATGCCGTAGACGTCGCCGAACGTGTCGTTGACGAGGGGCGCGCCGACACCCTCCGGCAAGCCGCGCGCGGCATCGCCGATGCGGTTTCGCAGCTCGTCCCAGATCTGCGGCAGCTCGTCGCCGTCGAAGGTATCCTTCACGTTGACGTCGAGGCGAGAGATGCCGGGGCGGTTGGACGAGGTGACGTAGTCGATCTCCGCCATCTCCTGGACGGCGGACTCCAGTGGCTCCGACACCTCCCGCGCGACCTGTTCGGCCGATGCGCCGGGGTACGACGTAATGACGACCGCCTGCTTGATGGTGAACGCCGGATCTTCCAGACGCCCGATCACCAGAAAGCCCCAGACACCGCCCAGCAGCAGGAAGATCATGAGGATCCAGGTCAGCAGCGGTCTGTCTATGGATCCGCGGGCGATGCCCATCGCCTCACTCCTCCATGGTGGCGTAGCGGCGGACGCGCTGGTCCTCGCGCAACTGCGAGGCTCCGGCAACGACGATCTCGGTCCCCAATTCGAGGCCGGAGACGATCCGCACGCGCCCGTCCGCCCCGATCTCGATCTCGACCGCCTGCTTGCTTACGCTGCCAGTCCCGCCCTCCCCAGGCTCGAAGACCACTACCGCCGGCTGCCTGTCGGCGCCGTAGACGAGCGCCGTCTCGGGAACGAACATGACGCCGTCGTCCTCGCCCGCCGCCTCGGCGACGACGGTCGCAGACGCGCCCGGAAGCAGCCACTGGCCCGGCGTCTCCTCGAGCGCGAGCGTGATGGTGTAGGTCTGTCCCACGTCCGTGGTCTCGGCCTCGAACTCCCGCAGCGTCAGCGGATAGGTCTCGTCCCCGCCCGGGAACGTCGCGGTGAAGCCGATGTCGGTCTCGCCGCGTGCGCGACGAAAAAGGACCTCGGGCACCTCGATATCGACGCTCAGCTCGGACATGTCGTGCAGCCGGACGATCGGCGCGCCTGCCGCGACCGTGCTGTAGTTCGCGACCTCTCGCCGGACGACCAGCCCGTCGAACGGCGCCCGCAGGGTCGCGTCGTCGAGCCTGTCCTGCGATTCCTCGAGGGCGATCTCGGCCAGCCGCTCGGCGTCGCGCGCATCGCGGATGTTCACCTCCGACACCGTATCGGGGCCGAGGCTCTCCAGCCGCTCGCGGTCGCGTCTGGCCTGGCCGAGCCGCACCTCAGCCTGCCGGACCTCGAGCTCGAACGGCTCGAGGTCGAGCTGGGCGATGAGGTCGCCCTCGGCCACGGGTTCCCCCTCCACGACGGGAAGACGCACGACCTGGCCTCCGACCTGGAACGCGAGATCAGTCGTCTGGCGCGCGCGCACCTGGCCGAAGAAGCGACGGCGTATCGGCGGGTCCTCGGCCGACACGGTAGCGACCTTGACCGGCCGCACGACCGGATCGGACGCCGGTTCATCCTGCGCATGCCCGCTGGTGGCGAGCGCCGAGACGAGAAAGACATGCAGGAGGACTCGTTCGATCATGCCGTTCTCCAAGGTTCTATCGACACGTCGCGCCCGCCGTCCCGGCCCTTCAGACGAGCGTTCGGGCGACGGACCGCTACCCGGCCGGCCCGAGGGTCCGTCCGAGCGTTCGCAGGCGTGGCCCCTGCTGCCGCGAGGTGGCTTGTCGCCCAGCCAAGTCAAGCGGTTCGGTTCAACGGCACAGGGCGCAGGATGGATCAAGGTGCCTGAGACGTCGCTCACTCCTGTGGTGCGTTCCGGCGCAGGAGGTCGCCCGCGGCGTCGCGCTCGGCCGCGACGAGCGGGATCACGGCGTTCTCCTCCGACTCATGAAGGGATGTACTGACAGGCTGGGGCGCCGGACGCGGCGCAGGCATCGGTCGAGGCTGCGCCGACGGCGGCGGCGCGACGCCACCGGCGTTCTCGAGCCGGATGCGATAGGTCGTGTCGGGAATCGCGACGCCGGCCGCCTCGATCGCCAACTTGACCAGCCGGATGGCGTCGCCGCGGGCCGAGACGAAGCCCGTCATGTCCTGATCCACCCACGCTGTCACCCGCAGGATCACGCCAGCTTCGGTGATGTCCTCGATCCAGACCAGCGCCTCCGGGTCCCGCAGCACGAACGGCATCCCGCGCAGCGTCTCCTGCGCGAGTTGCCGTGCCGCTTCGACGTCCGCCTCGGGATCGATGCCGATATCGAAGACGAAGCGGCGCGCCGGGTTGCGGGTGTAGTTGATGATGCGGCTCTTGAAGACCGTCGAGTTGGGGATCCGGATGTGGTTGCCGTCAAGCGAGAGAAGTATCGTCGCCCGCGATGTCAGACGGATCACCCGCCCGGAATCGCCCTCGATCTCGACGAGGTCGTTGGGCTGGAACGGCTGCCGCAGGCTCAGCATGACCGAGGCGACGAAGTTCTCGACCGTGTCGCGCACGGCGAAGCCGACCGCGAGGCCAACGATGCCGGCCGCGCCGAGGATCGTGCCGAGCAGCGCGGTCGCGCCGAGGATATCAAGCGCGGCGACCAGGCCGGCGAGGCCGAAGACGATCCGGATCGCCTGCCGGTAGATGCCCGCGATGAAGGCGTTGGGCGCCAGCCGGCCCCACACGCTAGCTCGCGACACGAGCATGCCGAGGCCGGCGACCGCACCGAGGATCGCGAACGCGACGATCAGCAGGGGCAGGCGCACGACCACGTGCTGCAGCCGGGCCTGGAACCGCGCAAACGCCGGATTCAGCTGTTCGCCAAGCTCGCCGGTCTCCACCAAATCATTGCGGACGGCGACGACGCCGTCGAGGCGGCGGGCGATCTCCTCGAGCTCGGAGCTGGCAGCGGCCTCGGCGACTTCGCCAGAAAGCGAGACGACACCCGCCTCGACGGCGACCGCGACTCCCTGCCTATCGAGCCCGGCGAGGATCGCGCGCAACCGCCCCGCGATCGCGTCGTCGGGAACGACGCCCACGGTGGCGATCGGAGGCGGCGCCTCCGCCGCCTCCTGCGCGACGATGGCGCACGGCAGGAGAGAGGCGGCGAAGGCGAAGACGAGGAGGCGAGCGCGCATCCGTCAGCGATAGCCGGGCCGCGGCAAGTCCGCCAGAACTTGAGAACGGTTTACCGGCACACATCCTCCCGCTTTGCGTCGCGCCATGGCAGATCCACTGCGCTCGGGCTCACCTGCTCCTCCAGCACGGCGCCGGGAAAGACGGCGCTGATGAGCCGATGAAGCTCGGCGGTCCGCGGCGCATCGGGGTCGAGGCTGCGACAGCAGACGAACTCCTCGACGATCACGCCCTGCTGCTCCCAACCGTAGTCCAGGAAATCGCGGGCGGGGTCGATCTCCACGAGGTAGGGATCGTCGAGCTCCACGTGCTCGAACATTGCGAAGAGCGGAGAGTAGCCGACTTCACGTCGGTTCTGCCACTGCCAGACATGCGTGAGCTCGTGGGCCAGACGCATCGCCGCCACGAGGTCGAGCGTGTCGGAGTACCCGCCCAGAAAGTCTCCCTCCCATGCGTCGCGGGCGAAGTAGATCGTATCGCCGATAACGAAGGCGCCGAAGACGCCCGCCGCGGGCTTGCTTCGGGGACGCCGGATGCGCTCGCGGCAGGAGTCTCGCGGCCGCACCGGCACCGTCGTCGGTACCAGTGCGACCATCGCGCCTCTAACGACGCTGACATCCTCGAAGCGAACCGAGTCTCCCAACACCGAAGCGCCGAACCACCGCTCCCCCTGGGTGAGGTCCCTGGTCTCACAGCCCGCCAGGAGACCCAGGACGGCGACGGTTCGCGTCAGGAGTGCGGCGCCGCGCCTGGCCACGGTCCGGGAGATCACGTGTTCCAGCGCACTTGGAGACACTCTGCGATGTGGTCGCGGGGCATCGCAGCGGCGTGGGCACGGAACGCCACGCCGCGGCGGAACACAGCGAGCCGCTGCATCTGCGGCTCGAACCAGGCGCGGCAGTCGAAGAGGATGTCGAAGCGTTCTTTGATGAACATCACGAAGCCGAGGCGGTGCTGCTCGGCCAACGCGCGCAGGCCGACGGCCGCGTTGGCGCATCCAGCGGCGACGTCCGCCACCGAGTCGCTCTCGCTGCGCGCGGTGCCGGCGCTGGAGCCAAGGAAGATCGCTGGCAGCTCCGAAAACGCGCGGGCGGAGCTCGCACCGGCGATCCAGGCGCGAAACGAGTCCTTCGGAAACAGCAGCTTGCCGGTCACGCGGGCGCACGGGACCTCGCCGGAGGCGGCCAAGTCATGGACCTTACGCTCCTTGACGCGCAAGAGCTCGGCGAGCTCTCGCACCGCCAGGAACTCATGATTCTCCGCCTCGGCCGCCTCCGACATGGCACCAGTCTAGGCCGGATTTCCGCCTGCGCCGGCATTCCGAAAGATGCGCTGTTGTCCGTTCAACCGGCAGTCCGCGATGGCCTGCTGCCCCTCTTCCGAGATCAGCGACGAACGCCTGCCCGTGCATGCCGCGGCGCCTCAGCGCCGTCCTCCCTCAGTAATCCATCACTTCGCAGACCGTTCGAAGACACCGCCGTTGCGCAATGAACGCAGCACGAGATCGGGAAGGGCATCGGCGGCGAGCGGCGGCGCGAAGTAGCGGCCCTGGCCCGCCTTGCACTCGAGCGTTCGCAACCGGTCGGCCTGGCTCCTCCGCTCCACCCCCTCGGCGACGACGCTCTTGCCGAGGCGACGCGCCATATCGACGATCGCCTCGACGAGAGCACCACCCTTCACCATGTCCATCTTCGCGACGAACGCGTGGTCGATCTTGATCTTGTCGATCGGAAGCTTCTCGAGATAGCTGAGAGACGAATAGCCCTTGCCGAAATCGTCAATGGCGAGGCGGATGCCACGGTCGGTGCAGGCGTCGAGGAACGCCTTAACGGGTCCGCTTTCGGGATCCATCAGCAAGCCTTCCGTGATCTCGAATTCGAGCCCGTCCGGCGAAACACCAGGGATCGAGAGAGCGTCATCGAGAGCATTCATGAATTCACCGCTTCCCGCCTCCGCGGGTGAGACATTGATCGCCACGCGGACGTCGACGCCGGCAGCTTTCCACGCAGCCTGCTGCCTTGCAGCCGACTTGAGAATCCAGGCGCCGAGCGGCCGGATCGCGCCGCTCGTCTCGGCGATCGAGATGAATTCGCCCGGCATGATCAGCCCATGATCGCTGTCGAGCCATCGCACCAGAGCCTCGACCGTCCTGATCTCACCAGTCTCGAGGCACACCTGAGGCTGATAGTGCAGCAGGAAGTCCTCCCGCTCGATCGCGCGGCGGAGCGCGGTCTCCATGCGCGCACGGTGATGCGCCCTCTCGGCCATACGTTTCTCGAAGAAACGGACCTGGCGCTGGGAGTGCTTGAACTCACGCAGCGCCAAATCTGCGTGCCGCATCATCGCCTCGGCATTGTCTCCGTCGGCGGGGTACACCGCGATCCCGAAGCTGGCGGTGATCTCGACCGTGTTGCCGTCCACCTGGAACGGTGCGACGATCCTGTCGTAAAGCTCCGCCACCCGCTCCCGGCATTCCTGTTTGCAATCGGTGTCGCGGAACACCATCGCGAACTCGTCGCCGCCGATACGCGCGGCAAGCCCGATGCCCCGCACCTCCTGCGCGAGGCGGAACGCGACAGCGCGCAGCAGTTCGTCGCCGGCGCCATGGCCCATCGCGCTGTTGACCTTCTTGAACCCGTCGAGGTCGATGTGGACAATACCCATCATCCGGGTTGTCCTGCGCGCGACCTCGATCTCGCGATCGAGATAGCTGATCATCCGATGCCGATTGGACAGTCCCGTCAGAGAGTCGTGAAGCGCAAGATGCATCACGTCGCGCTCCGCCTGCTTTGGCTTCGAGATGTCGACGATCACGCCCGTAAGACCCAGCGCACCACCGCTCTCGTCACGCTCCGAAGCCTGCGCGTACTCCCGCAACCAAACCCAATGGCCTTCAGCGTGCCGCACTCGCATCTCGATCTCGTGGCGTTCGGTGTCGCCCGCTTCGAGCGCGGCGCGAGACGCGACCCATGCCGCCCGGTCCTCGCTATGGATCCGGAGCGACATCCACGCTTGGAAATCTTCCTCGCTCTCGAGTGGTTCGTCCAAGCCGAGGATTTCCAGCCAGCGGGGAGAGAGGTATAGGCCGCTGCCTGATGTCTGGAAGACGCCGGCGCGGCTCGCGGCCATCGCTACCTTGAGGCGCATTTCGCTCTCCCTGAGGTCCGCCGCCTGCCTCATCGCCGCGGTCCGCTCCTCGACGCTGACGAGAATTCCTTCGACTTCGACCCTCAGGTGCCATGACCGGCACGTAGATCAGATCGAACCAGGCATCTTCCGGGCGGCTTCCACGCACGATCGTGGCGCGATGCTCCTTCAGCGTCACGACTTCACCCTCGAGGACGCGATCGTAGATCGGCGAAACGCTGGGCCAGGCTTCTGGCCAGCAGTCGCGTGTCGGCTGCCCCAGACCGGAGGGATGCTTTGCCCCCATGATGTCGCGGTAGGCGTCGTTGTACACCTGAACGAGGTCCGGACCCCAAAGCAGAATCGCGCCGCGTGGCGACCAAAGCACCATGTCTACCGCGGTTCGCAACACGTCGGACCAATTCTCCCGCGGGCCGAGCGAGGTTGCACTCCAGTCGAACGCCCTGACGCGAGCCTCCATGTCGGCATTCAAATATGCGAAGGCTCTTGGCGAAAAGACCTTGTCGATCGTCGTCTCCTGCAAAAATCCCAGACACAACCTATAGACGAAAGATGCGCGGGTGAAGCCTGCGTTTTCCGATTTTTTCCTTAGAACAACGACCGTTGTCGGCACGACGCACCGAGTGCGAATAGCCACGTGCACGTAGTCGCCGTTATGCTTGAGCAGGATCGAATTCGGCAGACGGGGTTGCGGAACAGTGACCCGGGAAACGCTTCGACTATGTCGATTCAGTTGTCACAGGGCAGACTTCGGCAAGGATGTTTCGCAGGTCCCTTTCGCTGATTGGTTTGCGAAGACGGGCTGCCGCTTCAGACAGCGGGTCACAATTGCCGTGCGTGACTGAACTATAGCCGGTGAGGAGCACGAATGGAGTGCCGAGATCGTGTAGTCTCTGAGCGATCGGCATACTGGTCCTGCCACCTCCGAGGTTGATGTCGAGGAGAGCAGCGTCAGGGATACATCTGGTGATGGCGTCAAGCGCGCGTTCGACCGTCGGGTGCGGCCCGTCGGCCGCGTAGCCCCATCCTTCGATCAGCATCGCGAGATCCATGCCGACCAGCAACTCGTCCTCGACAACCAACACTCGTCGTTCGGCAGGACCGCCGTGTCGCCCTGTCCACTGATCTGTCGTCATGTCAGGGGTCACGCAATTCCCTTCTCCGATCTCACGGCGAAGACCTCGCCCGTGATGTCAATGGTCATCTCTGCGTGGAGTTCCGCTTCGAGCAGCCGCATGCGGCAGCCCTTGCGTTCGGGCAACGCTACCGGTGAGCGGTCAATTTCGTGCCATGCAATCCTGGCGAGCGACGGCGCGTTTTTCGGCTCCAGCTGGACCTCGTCGCCACGATAGGAAGAGGCGCCTGATCGGAGCCGCCATACGGCGCCACCTCCGCCTCGACTAGTCCCCTCCGGCTCCGACCGGACCAGTCGCGAGTCGCGAGAGCGTCTTGCATACGCGCTTGGCGAGGCTAGGCGCCGTGTTCTCCTTCGATCTGGTCATCAGCCGATGGCAGCTACGGATGTCAGGCCGGCTCTCCTTCTGTCGGGTATTGGGGCGCGAGACGTGGTTGCCGCCGCCCATCGCACTATCGTTCGAGCAACAGCGAGGTCCCACAGCATCGCGAGGCAGACATGGTCACTTTTACCGTCAATGGCCGAGACGTGAGCGTCGACGTCCCCAACGACACGCCGCTTCTCTGGGTGCTCCGTGACGAATTACGGCTTACTGGAACGAAATTCGGCTGCGGTATTGCGCAATGCGGCGCCTGTACCGTGATGATGGATGGCTCGACCCGCCGATCGTGCGTGACTCCGGTCTCTATGGCCGACGGCGCCTTCATCGAAACGATCGAGGGTCTCGAGGGGCCCGAGGCGGACGCGGTGCAGGAGGCTTGGATCGCGATCGATGTGCCGCAGTGCGGGTGGTGCCAGTCGGGACAGGTTGTCAGCGCCACGGCGCTCCTCCGCGAAGTGCGGATGCCGACGGACGAAGACATCGACCGGGCGATGGCAGGCAATGTCTGCCGATGCGCCACCTACGTGCGGATCCGCCAGGCGATCCATGACGCATCCAACACGTTGGAGGGTTGAGCCGATGACGATTCAGTCCCGCCGCCGCTTCCTGGCCAACGCCGCCGGCCTCGTCATCGGTGTCGCGCTGCCACTGCGCGGTCGCGCGCAGTCCGGCGCCGCTGCGGCGCTCTCGACGGACGAGGCGATGGAGGGCGCGTTTGCTCCGAACGCGTTCGTCCGCATCGCCCCTGACGACACCGTCACGGTGCTGATCAAGCACATCGAGTTCGGGCAGGGTCCCTACACCGGTCTCGCCACGCTGGTCGCCGAGGAGCTCGACGCGGACTGGAGCCAGATGCGCGCCGCGAGCGCCCCGGCGAACGACGATCTCTACGCGAACCTCTTCTTCGGCATGCAGGGCACCGGCGGCTCGACCGCGATGGCGAACTCCTACACCCAGATGCGCAAGGCGGGTGCGGCGGCGCGCGCGATGCTGGTCGCCGCCGCCGCGGAAGCGTGGGGCGTACCGGCGGACCAGATCACGATTTCCAAGGGCGTCATCTCTCACGAGGGAAGCGGCCAGACATCGGGCTTTGGCGCGCTGACCGACGCCGCCATCCGCCAGACCGCGCCGGAGGAGCCGTCGCTGAAGGATCCCTCGCAGTTCGTCCTCATCGGGACCGATGTTCCCAAGCTCGACAGCCGCGCGAAGACCACCGGCGCCGCCACCTTCACGCTCGATGTCTACCGGGATGGGATGCAAACCGTGGTGGTGAGGCATCCGCCGAAGTTCGGCGCAACAGTCGCTGGCTTCGACGACAGCGCCGCGCGTGAAGTCTCCGGAGTGCTGGCTGTACGGGAGATCCCCCAGGGAGTCGCCGTCTACGCGAGGTCAACAGCGGCGGCGCTCAAGGGCCGCGACGCACTCTCGGTGCAGTGGGATGAGAGCGGCGCCGAGACCCGCTCCTCCGCCGAGATATTCGAGGACTATTCCGCTGCCGCGCGCAGTGGAGGGCGCGATGCGGAGGCCATCGGCGACGCGGGAGCGGGCATCGGCGGCGCGGAGACCGTGCACGAGGCGGAGTTCCGGTTCCCGTTCCTCGCCCACGCGCCGCTCGAGACCCTCGACGCGGTGATCGAAGTGCGCGGGGACAGCGCGGAGATCTGGATGGGATCGCAGTTTCCGGCCCTCGACAAGCCGACGGCGGTGCAGGTCCTAGGCATCCCGGCCGAGAACCTGACGCTCAACGTAATGTTCGCCGGCGGCAGCTTCGGCCGACGCGCGCAGCCGTCCGCGCACATCGCGGCCGAGGTCGCCGAGATTGCCAAGGCCGCGGGCGGCGACGGCGCGTGGAAGCTGCTCTGGACGCGCGAAGACGACCTGACCGGCGGCTACTACCGCCCTCTCACCATCCACAGGATGCGCGGAGGGCTTGATGCCGACGGAAACATCGTCGGCTGGGAAGACATCGTGGTGAACCAGTCGATCATGGCGGGCGGCCCGATGGCGTCGTCGATGAAGGATGGAATGGACCCCACCTCCTATGAGGGCTCGACGGAGCTTCCCTACGACCTCCCGGCGCTACGGGTCGGCTGGGTGCAGCAGGAGAACCCGGTACCGCCTCTTTGGTGGCGGTCGGTCGGGCACACACACACGGGTTATGCGACCGAGGTTTTCCTCGACGAACTGCTCGAAAAAGCCGGAAAGGACCCGGTCGAGGGCCGTCTGAGCCTTCTGAAGCCCGACGCGTCTCGCGAGCGGGTGGTACTCGAGCGTGTGGCCGGGATGGCGGGCTGGGACGGCGCGCGGATCAAGGGCGACCGCGCCTATGGTGTGGCGCTTCACAAGAGCTTCAGTACCTACGTGGCCGAAATTGCGGAGATCTCCGCACAAGACGGACTTCCGCGCGTCCACAAGGTCTGGTGCGCTGTCGATTGCGGCGTCGCCGTGAATCCGAACGTGATCCGCGCCCAGATAGAGGGCGGGATAGGCTATGGTATTGGCTCCATCCTCTACGACGAGATCACGCTTCTGCCCGGTGGTGAAGTCGCGCAGCAGAACTTCGACACCTACCGGATGCTGCGGATAGGCGAGATGCCTCAGGTTGAGGTCGAGATCATCGAGAGCGACGCCGATCCTACCGGCGTGGGCGAACCTGGCCTGCCGCCGATCGGGCCTGCAATCGCGAACGCCTGGCGTACGCTGACGGGCACCTCCGTGACACGCCTGCCGTTTGCAGCGGCGGGAGCTTGACCATGCGAATGCTTCCTGCCATCGCCCTGATCGTCGCGACGCCGCTCCTCGCGGAAAACGTGAACAGCCTGCGCTCGCCGGACGAGTTCGAGAGCATACAGGCCGAAGCGGAACGGTCCGTGGCGTACTTCGAAGAGATGATGCTCGTCATCGGCCATCCGCGATGCCTCAACTGCCACCCGGTGGGCGATGTACCGATGCAAGGCGACGACATGGAGCCGCATCAGCCTCCGGTCGTTCGCGGCGCCGCGGACTTCGGCGCGCCGGGGATGCGGTGCAACACCTGCCATGGACCGGAAAACTACACGTATACCGCTGGCGAGGGTTCGATCCCGGGGCACGCACCTTGGCAGCTCGCGCCGATCGAGACCGGCTGGATCGGCCGCTCGGCTGCCGAGATCTGTGCACATCTCAAGGATCCCGAGCGAAACGGCGGCCGCTCTCTGGAGGAGTTGCACGAGCACAACGCCGAGGATGGGCTGGTCGGCTGGGGCTGGCACCCCGGTGAGGGCCGGGAGCCGGCGCCTGGCTCTCAGGAAGTGTTCGGGGCCTTGACGCGCGCCTGGATCGACACCGGCGCGATGTGCCCGGGGGCTTGAGACGCGACGGCACTTCCCAAAGATAATCCTCCAGCGCCGCCACGCAGCAGCTACTAGCAAAGACATGCAGCGCAGGTTTGGCGGGGCGCGACGTCATGCGTCCTTTGCTCGCCTTTCTGCGACATTCGAAGCCATCTTCGCCCAACCCTGTGGCAATTTCTGTGGCAACCGGGCACCGTCAGTCGCTTCAAGGCCGGATTCGCCGCAAGGTTAATCGTTTGATGATAGCTTGGTCGCAGGTTCTGAGGTCGTATATGGAAACGGAGACCGGGTGATGAACATGCAGGTCAAGGTCAATCCGACGGGTCCGCTCGTCGCCATCGGTGGCGCAGAAGACAAGACGTCGGAGGCGGGCATCCTGCGCCGGGTTCTGTTGCTTGCCGAGTCGAAGCGTCCGGTCGTGGGGGTCATCACCACCGCCAGCTCCATTCCGCAAGATGTGTTCACGGCGTACGAGAAGGCATTCGGAAAGCTCGGCGCGTCCGAGGTGCTCGATATTCGCATCCGCAATCGGGAGGACGCCGCGTCCGGTGCCTTCCTCGAGATGATACGGCAATCGGACGTGATCTTCATCTCGGGCGGCGACCAGATGCGGCTGACCAACATCTTCGGCGGCTCTCCCGCGCTGCAGGCGATCCGCGAGCGTCACGCCGAAGGCGCCGTGATCGCCGGCACCAGCGCGGGCGCCGCCTGCCAGTCTCGCACGATGGTCTACGGCGGCCCGGCGGACGATTCCCTGCGCAAGGGCGCCGTCAAGATGAGCGCGGGCTTCGGCCTCGTCGAAGACGTCATCATCGACACGCATTTTCTCGAACGTGGGCGGTTCTCGCGCCTCATGGAGGTGGGGTCAACGAACCCCGAATATCTCGGCGTCGGGCTGGGCGAGGATGCTGCCGTGCTCTTCGACGGCGATGTCATCCGCGTGTTTGGGCCAGGTCACGTCATCCTCGTTGACAGTTCCAGGATAACCGGTTCGAATGTGTTCGATCTCGCGGACGGGGAGGCCGTCAGCGTACAAAACGTAATAATGCACGCGCTGGTCGACGGCTACGGATACAGCCTGGAGGACCGGCGGGTCCTGGGACCGGAAGAGCTCAGGGCCAAAAGCCTGGAGCATAGGATTGCATATACTTGAACACCGCGCACTTCGCGGGCCGAATTACTACAGCCGCTACCAAGCGATCTACATGCGGCTCGACATTCAGGAACTGGAAGACAGGCCGAGCGACGAGGTCCAGGGGATCGCCGAGAGGCTCGAGAACCTGATCCCCACCATATACGAGCATCGATGCTCGGTCGGGGAGCCAGGCGGCTTCCTGCAGCGGGTCAGGAACGGCACCTATGCTGGCCACATGGTCGAGCACGTCGCCATCGAACTGCAGAACCTCGTCGGCTTTTCGGTCGGATACGGCAAGACCGTCGATAGCTATGAGCGGGGCGTCTACAACGTCGTCTACCGCTACCGCGACGAGGCCACCGGACTGGCCGCGGGTGAAGCCGCCGTCACGGTCGTGCAAAAAATCTACGATGGCGAGGACGTCGACCTTCAGCCGATCATCGATCACCTCAAGGAAGTGCGCGACTCAAATGCGCTCGGTCCCTCCACCGGCTCCATCGTAAAGGCGGCGACGGATCGAGGGATCCCGTCCTACAACCTGACGGCCGGCACGAGCTACACGCAGCTCGGCCACGGGGTGAAGCAGCGCAAGTTCCAGGCCACCGTGACCGACGCCTCCGGGATCATCGGCCACTCCATCGCCGACGACAAGGAATGGACCAAGCAGATACTAGACGATGCGGGCGTGCCAGTTCCCCGCGGCCAGGTGTGCTACTCCTTCGAGGAGGCGCAGGCCGCCGCGGAATGGATTGGCTGGCCGGTGGTGACGAAGCCACTGTCGGGCAACCACGGCAGGGGTGTCACGACCGACATCGCGTCGATGGAGGATCTCGAAGTCCGGCCACGAGGCGGCCCTTGCCCGCGTTCGCGACAACTCGGGGGCCGTGATCGTCGAGAGCTACATCAAGGGCGAGGATCACCGAATGCTGGTGATCGGCGGCAAGCTCGTGGCCGCCGCCCGAAGGCGGCCCGCGCACGTCATCGGGGATGGCCAGAAGACCATCCAGCAGCTCATCAACATCGAGAACTCCGATCCGAGGCGGGGCGTCGGGCACGAGAACCTGCTGACGCAGATCCACGTCGACGTTCAGACCGAGCGGATGCTGGAGCAGGCCGGCTACACCCTGGACACAGTCCTGCCCGAGGGCGAGATCGCATTCCTGAAATCGACCGCGAACATCTCGACCGGCGGCACGGCGACCGACCTCACGGACGAGGTGCACCCGGACGTGCGCTTTGCGATGGAGCGGATCGGGCGGCTGGTCGGCCTCGACGTGATCGGCATCGACCTGCTGGCGGAGACGCTGTCGGTGCCGCTCGAGCGCCAGTCGGCCGGCGTGGTCGAGGTCAACGCAGGGCCCGGCTTCCGAATGCACATGGCACCGACGCACGGCACACCGCGTCCAGTAGGTCAGCACATCGTCGACATGCTGTTCCCCGACCCGACGGACAACGGTCGCATCCCGATCACCGCAATCACTGGCACCAACGGCAAGACCACGACGACGCGGCTGACGACGCACATCCTGCGCCAGGCCGGCAACTCGGTCGGGATGGGCTGCACCGGCACCGTGGAGATCGACAATCACGTCATCCTGCGAGGCGACTATTCCGGCCCGGCCGCGGCGCATGCCGTCCTGAGGGAGCCCACGGTCGAGCACGCGGTGCTCGAGGTCGCGCGCGGCGGCATCATGCGCCGGGGCCTCGGCTTCGACGAGTGCGACGTGGGCGTCCTGCTCAACATCGCGTCCGACCATCTGGGCGAACGCGACATCCACACGCTGGAAGAGTTGGCGCGCTGCAAGACCGTGGTGGCCGATGCGGTGAAGAAGGAGGGCGGCTACTGCGTCCTCAACGCCGACGACCCGCTGGTGATGGAGCAGGGAACGTACTGGGCGCGCGGCGAGATCATCTACTTCACGATGGACCCCGAAAACCCTGCGCTCGTCCAGCACCTGAGCGAGCTCGGCATGGTCCTGACGGTCAAGAACGGCAAGATCGTGCTGCTGCGCGGCAAGGTCACGGTCGAGATCGTGGAGGTCAACGACGTGCCGATCGCGTTCGAGGGGCACGCGCCCTTCAACGTGCAGAACGCCATGGCGGCCTCCGCCGTCGCCATCGCCCACGGGCTGGAGATCGACGACATCCGGGCTGGCCTGCTGACGTTCCACCCGACGCCGGCACAGATGCCGGGACGGACGAACTACTTCGAGGCCGACGGGGTGAAGTGCCTCATTGACTACGGCCACAACGTGCCCGCGATGAAGGCGCTGGAGCCGCTGGTCAACGGCTTGGCGACGCAACGAAAGATCGGCGTGGCGACCGCCCCCGGCAACCGGCGGGACGAGGATCTCGCGGCGCTGGGCGAGCAGCTAGCAACGATGTGCGACACCCTCTTCGTCTACGAGACCGACGCCCGCGGGCGCGAGACGGGCGAAACCGCGAAGCTGATCCACGAGGGAGCCGAGGCCGCGGGCACGTCCTGCCACGTCGACACCATCATGAGCGAGCATGAGGCGATCGACCGCGCCATCGGCGAGGCGAAGGCGGGCGACTTCCTATTGCTTCTCGTGGACGACATCGAGGGGACCACCGAGCGGCTAAAGGGCCGCACTTTCCCCACCAGGGCCGAACTCGTCACACAGTGATGCGTTCGGTTCGTGTGAAAAACCAGAAAGAGCATGCCACATGAGCACGCTCGCCGCTGGGGGGCGGACCGATGACAAAGAACGTATTCGTGGTAGGTCTCAACGACTACAACGCCGAGCGTCTGAAGCGACTGCGCGGCGTCGATGACGTCGTGTTCCACCAGTTACTCACTCCGGCGCAGGTGTCGGAGACACAGGACTTCGACATCCCCGCGATGCTGGCGGAGGCGGAGGCGAAGCTCGACGCCTTCGACGGCACCATCGATGCCATCGTCGGCTACATCGACTTCCCCGTCTCCACGATGCTGCCGCTCCTCTGCAAGAAGTACGGCACGAGAAACACCTCGCTCGAGAGCCTGCTCAAGTGCGAGCACAAGTATTGGTCGCGCAGCGTCATGCGAGAGGCGATCCCTGAGCACATCCCGAAATTCACCGCCTTCGACCCGTTCGACGACAACGCCCTGTCGAAGGTCGGTGAGGCCGATCTGCGCTTTCCGTTCTTTGTCAAGCCGATCAAGTCCTCGGGCTCGCGCCTCGGCTTTCGGATCGACAGCCCCGAGGACTTCGACTTCGCGATCGAGAAGCTGCGCGCCGAGATCCGGACCATCGGCGAGCCGTTCGACCACGTCCTGAGCCAAGCCGACCTCCCCGATGAGATCCGCGCGGTCGAGGGCCACTACTGCATGGCCGAGCAGGTCATCGGTGGCCGCCAGTGCACGGTCGAGGGCTACGTCTACGAAGGTGACGTGGTGCCCTACGGCACCGTGGATTCGATCCGCTACCCGCAGGTGCTGAGCTTCTTCTACTACTTCTACCCCTCGACCCTGCCGCCGCGGGTCCAGGACAAGATGAACGAGATCACGCGGACGATCATGAGTCACATCGGCTACGACAATGCGGGTTTCAACATCGAGTATTACTGGGACGAGGTGCAGAACAAGATCTGGCTCTTGGAGATCAACACCCGCATCGCGCAGTCGCATTGCGACCTCTTCGAGATGGTCGACGGCGTCAGCCACCAGCAGGTGACGATCGACCTCGGCCTCGGCCGCAAGCCGGACATGCCCCACCGCGAGGGGCCGCAGAAGGTCGCGGCCGAGTTCTTCTACCGCGTCTTCTTTGCCGACGCGAAGGTAGCGAAGGCGCCCTCGCGCGCCGAGATCGAGGTCGCGGCCGAGCAGGTCGACGGCACCCGCATCACCTCCTACGTAAAGCGCGGCATGCAGCTCGTGGAACTGCCCGAGCAGGACGCCTACAGCTACGCCGTGGCCTCAGTCTGGATGGGCGCCAGCAAGCAGTCCAAGCTGCTGTGGAACTACGAGCAGGTAATGAAGAAGCTGAACTACGAATTCGCCGACATCACCGAATGAGCGGAAGAGGCGCAATGGACTTGTGCCCGATCCGGGGCCATAAGCGTCTGCCTTCCCCTGACCCTGCGAGCGCCTGATGAAGATCGACACCGACCTGCCCCGCGCCGTCCGGGAACTCGAGCATGTCGAGATCCTCATGCCGGACGGCACGCGACTGGCGGCCCGGATCTGGATGCCCGAGGATGCCGAGGCGGAGCCCGTGCCCGCGATCCTCGAGTACATCCCATACAGGAAGAACGACAAGACGCTTGAGCGCGACCACGCCCGCGCGCCGTGGCTCGCCGGCCAGGGCTACGCCTACGTCCGGGTCGACCTCCGCGGAACCGGAGAGTCGGAAGGCGTCATGGAAGATGAGTATACGCCGACCGAGCTGCAGGACGGTTGCAACGTGATCGACTGGCTTTCCCGCCAGTCGTGGTGCGACGGGGGCGTCGGGATCGTCGGCATCTCGTGGGGCGGGTTCAACGGACTTCAGATCGCGGCGCTGCGGCCACCGGCGCTGAAGGCCGTGGTCACGATCTGCTCGACCGACGACCGGTACGCCGACGACATCCATTACATGGGCGGCACGCTGCTCTCAGATCAGCTCTCTTGGGCGTCGGTAATGTTCGGCATCAACACCCTGCCGCCCGACCCCAAGCACGTCGGCGACCGCTGGCGCGGAATGTGGGAGGCACGGCTCGACGGCTCGGGCCTGTGGCTCGAGAAGTGGCTGCGCCACCAGGCCCGCGACGACTTCTGGAAGCACGGCTCGATCTGCGAGAACTACGCCGATGTCGAGGTGCCGGTCTACGCCGTCAGCGGCTGGGCCGACGGCTATTGCCGCGCCGTCTTTCGCCTCGTCGAGAACCTGCCGGGGCCGGCGAAGGGCATTGTCGGACCATGGGCGCACAAGTACCCGCATCTCGGCAGCCCCGGCCCCGCCATCGACTGGCTGGGCGAGGAGACCCGCTGGTGGGACCATTGGCTCAAGGGCCGCGAGACCGGCATCATGGACGAGCCGCGGCTGACGCTCTTCATGCAGGACCACGCCGAACCCCGCAGCCACTACGCCCATCGTGCGGGCCGCTGGGTCACCGAACCGTCCTGGCCCTCGCCAAACGTCACGCCGACGCAATACGCCCTCGGCTCTGAAGGCACCCTGTCGGCCGACGGCAGCGGAGCGGACGCCCCTGTCATCGTCACCTCGCCGCTCTGGGTCGGCGTGGAGGGCGGCAAATGGTGCTCCTACGCCCATCGCGGCGACCAGCCCGGCGACCAGCGGCGCGACGATGCGGGCAGCCTGGTGTTCGAGACACCGCCGCTGGAGAACGAGGTCGAGATCGCCGGAGACGCGCGGCTGACGCTCACCCTGCGGGTCGACCGTCCGATGGCGCAGGTCGCGGCGCGGCTCGTCGATGTGGCGCCGGACGGTGCCGGCACGAGGGTCAGCTACGGTCTGCTGAACCTCGCACACCGCGACGGCCACGAGACGCCCGAGGTGTTGGAGCCGGGCCGCGACTATACCGTCGAGGTTCCCTTCAAGCACGTCGCCCAGACGTTCCGCGCGGGGCATCGCATCCGCCTGGCGCTGTCGACGAGCTATTTCCCGATCTGCTGGCCCGCCCCGGAGAAAGCGACGATGATGGTGCTGCCGCGTCGGTCCTGCCTCGTGCTGCCCGTACGCACCGACGGCGGTCAGCCGGGCAAGGACTTCGCGGCGCCACGGGCGGCAGCGCCGCTCGACGTCGCGTTCGAGGTGCCCCCGGCATCCGAATGGCAAGTGACTACGGACCGGGACACAGGCCGCGTCACCGTTGAGATCCTCGATCACGAGGGGGCGGCGTCGATCATCCCGCACGGCCTTCACCATTCCGCCGAGTGCCGCGAACGCTACTCCATCCTGCCCGACGATCCGGGGTCCGCGACCGGAGAGGCGACGTGGATCCACGAGATGCGCCGCGACGACTGGAGCGTGCGGACGGTCACCGAGACCTGGCTGACGGCGGATGCTGAGACCTTCCACGTGGTCGCGCGGCTGCGAGCCTGGCACGGCGAGACCCTTGTCCGTGACGAGAACTGGGACGTCCCGATCGCCCGGTACTTCAACTGAACCGCTGTCCCTCGCCCGCCGTTCGGCAAGGTCGATGTAGGTTCCGACCCCGCCCTCCGGCGCGCTGGCCACTGCGTCGAAGCAGACTGCGCCGTCATACAATCGGCGCCGCCGAGGAGCCTTTGCTTGCGTAATCCATCGATGGATCACCTCGCATCCGCTGCTCAAGCGCAGGACGGGCGTGGAGATTGCCACGCTCTCTAAGGCGAATGCCGCGACCCACCGGCGCAGCATCTTCAGCGGCGGCTCAGGTGTGGCAATGACACGTCTCCGCGTCGCTCCCGATCGGGGGATGCCTGCCCCTTTCGAAACCGAACGCAAGTCGGGGGGCCAATGATGCAACGTGACTCGCAGTGCCTGGCCCAGTTTCCGCGGACCTTGTGCTGACGAGCGGGCAGGTCTGGCCCGGACAGGGTCTCACCTCGTCAGAGGCGATCGCGTTGTGGGGCGGCCGCGTTCTCGCCATCGGCACCACTGAAGAAATCAGTGGCCTTGCGGGTCCGGGGACGGAAGAAATCGATCTCGGCGGTCGTCTCGTCATCTCCGGCCTCAACGACGCGCACATGCACCTGCTGCCCTACGGCGTTGCCATGGCCGAGGTGGACCTGCGGGCGCGCCACGCGCCGACGCTCGACGCCCTGCTCAGAGCCGTGGGCGACAGGGCCGCGCGTCACCCGCCAAGGGCCAGTGGGTGCGCGGCCGCGCCTGGACCACTTCCGCCTCGATGTCGGCCGTCATCCCGCGCCGGAGGAATTCGACGCAGCAGCGCCGGATCATGCGGTCTACATCGTGCGTACCGACGGACATCTCGCCGTCGCGAACTCCCGCATCGGCTGCGGCCTCTACAAGGGCCTCGACCTCAGGTTCCGCGAGTCACGCGTCCGGACCGGGGGGCGCGCCCCGGCCCATTTCTGGGAGTCACCATGACCGCCCCCGTCATCCGCAACGCCGCCTGGATCATCGGCTGGGACGCCGACCGGCGCCGGCACGTCTACCTGACCAACGGCGACGTCGTCTTCGCGAACGACCGCATCGTGCAGGTCGGCGGCACCTGGGAGAGCGAGGCCGACACAGAGGTCGACCTGCGCGAGCGGCTGGCTCGACGCCTTCGCCGCGTCAGGCCTGCGCGGGGTCGTCGCCCCGATGCACCGCTCGCGCCACTGGTCCCGCGACAGCTGGGACGCCGCGCAGGAGCGCGGGCTGCCCTACCAGATCCGCGCCGCGCAATCGGTGGTGGTGTTCCACGAGATCACCCGCCGCCACGGCCGCACGCCGATCGAGTGGCTGTCGGACCTCGGTGTCCTGCAGAAGGGCGCGATCGTCGGGCACGGCGTCTTCCTCAACGACTGCCACCTCATCCACGGCCGCAGGCGGACGCTTTCTCGACCTTGCGCGACAGCGACGCGGCAGTGGCGCATTGCCCGAAAGCCTTCCAGCGGCGCGGAATCGAGATGGAATCGGTTGGCCGCTACATCCGCGGCGGCGTCCCCGTCGGCATCGGCACCGACACCTACCCGCACAATTTGCTCGAGGAGTTGCGGATCTCGCTCTACCTCAGCCGCGTGATCTCGGGGGCCGTCTACGACATCCGCACGCACGACATCTTCGACGCGGCAACGGCGGGGGCGCCGCGATTCTGGGGCGCGACGACATCGGGCGGCTGGAGGCGGCGCACAAGCACGGGATGACCCCTGGCAGGTTTGCGATTGGCGCAAGAAGCTGCGGACAGGGCAGCTGGTATTGCCTGAAAGCGTGGCGGCCTTGCCGATGTTCGCCGAACTGGTCGTCGAGGACGCCGCGGCGGATCGGCCGTCGGCGCGCGCCACGCCCGACCTCGAGATCGTCGTGGGCGATGTCGTGACCCGCGCCGGTGCTGGCGTCGATGAGGGTCAGCTGACACGGGCCATCCGCGCGGCACGGCCATCCGCGCCGTGATGTTCGGCCAAGGCGGACCAGTGAAGGTCTTTGTGGCGACGCCGCCGGTGGACTTCCGCAAGGGCATCGACGGCCTCGCGCTGGCGGTGCAGGAGATGTTCGGCCTCGACCCGTTCTGCGGGGCGGTGTTCGTGTTCCGGGCGAAGCGCGCCGACCGGATCAAGCTGCTGGTCTGGGACCGGACCGGGATGGTGCTGGTCCACAGGCGGCTTAAGGGCGGCAGGTTCGTCTGGCCTCAGGTGCGCGACGGGGTGATGCGCCTGTCCCCGGCGCAGCTCTCGGCCCTCTTTGAGGGGCTGGACTGGCTTCTGGTCCGACCGGAGCGCGCGCCCCCGCTGGCGGCCTGCTGATCGCCGACGAGCCGACGACGTCGCTCGACGTGACGATCCGGGCGCAGGTTTTGGAGCTGATGACCGACTTGCGGGAACGGATCGGCGCGGCGGTCAAGCTCGTGACCCACGACCTTGGCGTGGTCGCCGAGACCTGCGACGAGGTCGTCGTCAGGTACGCGACGCACGACCACCGCTGCCCTCTTCGACGCCCCGCTCCACAGTTGGCCTGGTGGCGGCAGTTCCGCGGATCGACACCGCCGCCGACCGGCTGGCGACGATCGAGGGATCCGTCCCCGCGCCTAGGGCCCCGCCTTACCGGATGCCACTTCGCCTCGCGCTGCCCGCTCGCGACGGACCAGTGCCGCACGCAGCATCCGCCACTCGCCGAGATCACGCCGGGCCATGTCGTCGCCTGCTGGCGCGCCCCGATCGAGGCGGCGGCATGAGGCTCCTCGAGGTCCGCGGACTGACCAAGCATTTCCCTGTCCGGCGCGGCGTGCTCCGCCGGCTCGCAGAGCACGTCCAGGCGGTCACGGACGTCACCTTCGACGTCATCGAAGTGGAAACACTGGCGATCGTGGGTCGGGCTGCGGCAAGTCGAGGACACTCGCACGATCCTGCGCCTGATCGGACCCGACACAGGCGAGAATCCGCCTCGATGGCGAGGACGTTCGCACCCTGTCCCGGAGCGAGATGCGGCGCCGGATGCAGATCATCTTCCAGGACCCGTTCGGCTCGTTGAACCCGCCCATGACCGTGGCCGAGACGCTGCTGCTTCACAGCGCGGCGACGGAGCGTGACGCGACGTCCGGATCCGCGAGCTGCTCCAGAACTGCGGCCTCCTGGACTTCCACGCCGGCCCTACCCGCACGAAGTTCTCCGCCAGCGCCTCGGCGTCGTCCGCGCGCTAGCCACGCGACCTCGGCTCATCGTCTGCGACGAGCCGGTGTCCGCCCTCGACGTCTCAGTGCAGGCACAGATCTCCAACCCGCTGCAGGACCTGCAGCGGCAGTTCGGCATCGCCAAAATCTTCATCAGCCACGACCTCGCTGTCGTCCGCCATGTCGCCCGGCGCGTCGCGGTCATGTATCTCGGCCGGATCGTCGAGCAGGCAGAAACGAATGCGATCTTCGCGCGCCCGCTCCACCCCTACACCCGCAGCCTGATCGACGCCGCCCCACGCCCCGACCCGGCCACCCGAGGGACGCGCCAAGCGCCCTCGCACCTCCGCGCGGCTGCGCCTTCCACATGCGCTGCCCGATCGCCCGCGACCGCTGCAGCAAGGAGCGGCCCGAACTGCGGCCCCTCGACGGCCGCGATGTCGCCTGTCACTACGGCGAGGAGGCGTCGGCGGCGGCGCAGGCCACGGCGAACAGCGTCTCGCCCTGGCTTGCCGCGCGGCTTGCGGTGCTGAGGCGCGCATCCGAAGGAGAACCGAACGCATGAACGGAGCCGAGAGCGTTGTCCGCAGCCTGCACGGCGCGGGTGTCGAGGTCTGCTTCGCCAACCCCGGCACGTCGGAGATGCAGTTCGTCGACGCACTGGACCGCACGCGCCTGATGCGCTGCGTCCTGGCTCTCTTCGAGGGCGTGGCGACGGGCGCGGCGGACGGCTACGCGCGGATGGCGGGCAAGCCGGCGGTGTCGCTGCTGCATCTCGCGCCGGGCCTCGCGAATGGCGGTGCCAACCTGCACAACGCCAGGAAGGCGCGGACACCGATGCTGACCCTCGTCGGCGACCACGCGGTGCGCCACCGCGGCCATGACGCACCGCTGACCGCCGATGTCGAGGGGACGGCGCGTCCGTTTTGCGATTGGCTGCGCACCGCAACCTCGGCCGAGACGTTCGGCGCCGACGCAATAGCCGCGCTGGCCGCGGCAACGACGCATCCCGGTCAGGGCGCAATCCTCGTCGCGCCGGCCGACCTGGGCTGGGACGAGGGCGGCGTCGTCGCACCGCCTTGGTCCGGCGCGCCGCCCCTCGCTGCCGACGAGGACGCGGTTTCCGCCGCCGCCCATGCCCTCGACGGGGCCGAGTCGGCAGTGATCCTGGTCGGCGGTTCGGTTCTTCAGTCTCCCGAAGCGCTGGCCCGGCTCCAAGACATCTCGGCGCGCACGGGGGCAACCGTTCTCAGCCCCACCTCCTCTCGCCGGATCGAACGTGGCGCTGGCCGCGTCGGCATCGCCCGCGCGCCGTATCCGATCGACATGGCGCTGGAATGCTACGCCGGGTTCCGCCGCGCAGTGCTGATCGAGGCCGTGCCGCCGGTGGCCTTCTTCGCCTATCCCGGCCGACCCAGTCTGCTGCTGCCGGACGATTGCGATGTCACCGTTCTCGCCAGCCGCGAGCAGGACGGTTCCGCCTCCATCGCTGCACTCGCCGACGCGGTTGGCGCAGAACGCCAGCCCTTCTTTGACCCCAAGCTGCCGCCGCTCCCCGCTGCTGCGCGGATCGAACCATCGACGCTGGCCGCGGCCGTGGCGAACGCGCTGCCCGAGAACGCCATCGTCGTTGACGAGAGCATCACGCTGGGGCGGGAACTCTTCGGCGCCACGGCAGGCGCGCCGCCGATGTCGTGGCTCGCCATCACCGGCGGGGCGATCGGGATCGGACCTCCGCTCGCCACCGGCGCGGCCGTCGCCTGCCCGGACCGGCCGGTCGTCGCGCTGCAGGCGGACGGGTCAGCGATGTACACGATCCAGGCGCTCTGGACCCAGGCGCGAGAGGGGCTGAACGTGACGACGGTGATCCTCGCCAACCGCAGCTACGCGATCCTGAAGGGTGAGCTGACGGCGGTCGGCAGCAACCCGGGGCCGGACGCCCTCGACATGCTCGACCTGGACCGCCCGGCGCTGGACTTCGTCTCGCTCGCGCGCGGCATGGGCGTGCCGGGCCGCCGGGTCGAGGACGCGCGCGATCTGATGCAGGCCATCCGGGACGCGGTCGCGGAGCCGGGTCCGTATCTCATCGAAGCGGTGGCCTGAGCGACGGCAGGATCAGCGCAGGCGGCTTGTCGGCGGCCCGTCGACGACCAACTGCGCATTGCGCGCCCGTCGCTTCGGCGCCGCGGGCGGCCGGCTTCCACCACCGACGACAAGCGGCAGAAGCCCCGGCAGGCTCGCCGCGAGCAGCATCGCGCCGAACGAGACGCTAGCCGCCACACCTGCTCCGGCGGATGCGCTGACCAGCGGGAAGAGCGCCGCGGCCGCACCTTCGCGAAAGCCCCAGCCAGCCACGCCGACCGGGATCAGCATCGCGATCAGGATCAGCGGCACCAACGCGGCCGCGGCGCCAATAGAAAGGTCTGTGCCGGTCGCCCACGCGCAGAACGCAAACGCGATGATGTTGCAGGCCGCCGTCCCAAAGCTCAGGACGATCTGCCAGTACCGGACATCCGGCGCGGCCAGAGCCTGCCACGCGACGCGCGCCACGTTCGCGATGGAACGCGGCACCCGCTGTCGAAGGAACCTGTTCTGCGTCAGCGTGCGGAGAAGGAACAGGGCGAGCAGCACGGCGAGGATGCAAAGCCCCACGACCGGGGGCCAGCGAAGGCCGCCGGGAAAGATCGCGGTCACGGTGATCGCGACGAGGCCCACGACACCCAGGGCGAGCTGTCCCGACAGACGTTCCAGCGCCACGGCCTGCCCCGCCAGGAACAGGCCGACGGTGTGCCGCGTGCGGGCAGCGCGCCCTACGTCGCCGACGACGCCGCCCGGAACGACCTGGTTTATCAGCTGGGCCATGTAGTATTCGACGACCGACGTGAGGAGCCCTATTCGTTGACCGATCCGCGCCGCGGTGAGTCGCCACCTTGCGGCACACAAAAGGGTCTGCACGTTCAAGGCGAGGAAGGCGGCGAGAAGCCAGAGCGGGTCCGCGCGCATCAGCCGGGTCAGCATCTCCTCGCTTCCGACGGTCAGAGCGACGATGACCAGAACGCCGAGGCTGACAGCCAGGCGCATGGTCCGGGCGATGCCGGGGGGCATCGCTACTAGGGAGCGGAGTCGTTCCATGGTCTGCGATGTCTCGCAAATAGCTCCCGAATCAATCCCCTGCGGCGCTGCGTGCGCCCGACCGGCGATCTTCCGCCCCGAATTCCTCGAGCGCCGCAAGCGCCTCGGACCGGCGCAATTCGGCCAGAAACGCCGTCTGCACGCGCTTTGATGGCTCGCCTCCGCGGACGACGACGCAGACCGGCACCGGCTGCGTGGGGTAAAGCGGCCGGAAGGAGAGCCGATAGCGCCCTCCGACGATCGCCGTCAAGGAGTTCAACCAGCGTCACGCCCAGTCCCGCCTCGGCCAGCAGGCAGGCGAGCGAGCTGTAGCGCACCTCGGCAACCACCCTCTCGCGCAGCTTCGGCGTCAGGAACGACCGTGTCAGGAGCAGGTTCAGCCGGCTCTGTGGCTCATAGAGCACGAGCGGATAGCCCTCCAGGTCGCCCGACGAAATCGCGACCTTGCTCTCCAGCGGATGACCCGGTGGGAACGCGCAGACCATCTGCGCCGTCGCAAGCTCCTCGCGCATCAGCCCCTCGCGCTCCGGAGAACCCAGGGCGAAGCCGACATCCGCCATCCGCGTCTCGACCGATTCGAAGACGCCATCGATCCGTCGGGTGTCCATGTTGACGCGGACGCCGGGCCGGGTTGCCAGGAAATCCTTCAGCACGCGTGGGATCAGGGCATTGGCCAGCGGTGGCGTCGCGACGATGCGCAGGTTGCCGGCGGCACTTTGCTGGCGGCTTTCGATGCGATGGGTGAAGGCGTGGTAGAGGCTGAAGATCGCCTCGCTGTCGCGGAACATCTCCTCGGCGTCCGGCGTCGGGACGAGGCGGTTGCCGACGCGCTCGAACAACTCGAAGCCGATCTGCGCCTCCATCTGCCGGATCGCGTTGGAGACCGCGGGCTGCGAAACGCGCAGCGTCCTCGCCGCCCCGACCGTCGTGCGCGCCCGCACCACCTCCCGGAAAGTTTCCAACTGCCTCAGCGTGAGCACGTCGCTTCCTCTCCTGCTGAATGACGAGGCACTATCATCTTTCGTTATAGAGGTGGCCCGATAAATAATAGAAGGGTGATATTGCTCGACAGCGGGTGTGCGTGGTGTCGTAGAAACATGCGGCGCCGGCATGGCGCCCTGCGCGGAAGGCCGTCCGTCCGGGCGTACCGCGCCGATCCGGTTCCAGCA
The DNA here is from genome assembly GCA_963749675.1 of uncultured Alphaproteobacteria bacterium. Classification (GTDB taxonomy): domain Bacteria; phylum Pseudomonadota; class Alphaproteobacteria; order Rhodobacterales; family Rhodobacteraceae; genus Roseitranquillus. Next base: position 403,454 of record CAVVNT010000010.1, on the reverse strand, counting down.
GGGCCCTACCGAAGCTCCACGCGGACCGGGACAAGCGGGGAGTGAAACAATGAACGTCAGAGCGACTCTTGCTGGAACTGCGGTCGCGGCCCTGCTGGCCGGCGCCGCGACGGCCGAGGTGCTGGAATGGTCGTCGCAGGGCGACATCGTCACCTTCGACCCCTACGCGCACACCGAGAGCTTCACCTCGAGCGTGCTGCACCACGTCTACGAGCCGCTCGTCCGTCGCGCCAAGTCGCTGGAGATCGAGCCGGCGCTCGCGACCGAATGGGAGATCGTGGAGCCGACCCGCTGGCGGTTCACGCTGCGAGACGGCGTGACGTTCCACAACGGCAACCCGTTCACCGCCGACGACGTGGTCGCCTCGATCGAGCGGCTGATGCACCCCGACGCCCGCGCCCGCGGCAACATCTCGGGCGTCACGGGCGTCGAGAAGGTCGACGACATCACCGTCGACTTCATCCTCGACGGGCCCTACCCGCTGCTGCTGAACGACCTCTCAGGCATCTTCATCATGGACCGGGAGTGGATGGAGGAGCATGACGCGCTGGAGCCCGGAAACATCTCGACCGGCACCACCTCCTACGCCTCGACCCACGCCAACGGCACCGGCCCCTTCGTGCTGGAGAGCTATCAGCCCGACGTCGGCACGGTGATGAGCGTCAACGAGGACTGGTGGGACGAGCCCGAGCACAACCTGACGGGCATCGAGTTCCGGCCGATCACCTCGGACGCCACGCGTGTCGCTGCTCTGATGTCGGGCGAGCTCGACATGATCGCGCCGGTGCCGCTTCAGGACATCGATCGGCTGGAGGCGGCGGACGGCTTTTCCGTCGTTCAGGAGCCGGCGCTGCGGCTGATCTTCCTCGGCTTCAATTACAACGAGCACCTGCACGCGATGCCGGACCAGCCGAACCCGCTGCTCGACGAGAACGTCCGCAAGGCGCTGTGGCACGGCATCGACCACGACGCATTGCGCGAGAAGATCATGCGCGGTGACTCCCGCACAGTGGGGATCATGGTCGCGCCGCCGGTGCCAGGCTACGACGAGTCAATCGACGAGCCGCTCGCCTACGACCCCGAGATGGCCCAGCAAATGCTGACCGACGCAGGCTACGGCGACGGCTTTTCCGTCAAGCTCGACTGCCCGAACGACCGTTACATCAACGACGAGCAGATCTGCGTCGCGGTGAAGGCGATGTGGGAGCGTCTGGGTCTGACCGTCGACCTCAACACCGAGAGCCGGGCGACCTACTTCCCCAAGGTCGATAACGGCGAGACCGACATCTACATGCTGGGCTGGGCGACGCTGCCGGCGATGGACGGCTTCAGCGTCCTGCGCGCGCTGCTGGCCACGCGCGACGGCACCTCGGGCGGCAACAACCCCAACGGTCTTTCGGACGAGCGGATCGACGAACTCAACGTCGCCGCGGCGACCGAACTCGACGAGGAGACGCGGCGGCAGATGCTGAACGAGGCGTTCCAGATCGTACACGACAAGGCGTACTACCTGCCGTTGCACCAGCAGCCGGTGGCGATGGCGCTGCGCGACGGCGTGGACGTGCCGCAATTCGCCGACGAGTACATCCGCCTCTGGTTCGCCACGATCGACGAATAGGGCCATGGCCCGGGTCATCCTCCCGCGTCTGACGCAGGCCATCCTGGTCATGCTGGCAGTGACGGCGATCGCCTTCGCGATGTTCCGCTTCGTCGGCGACCCGGTCCAGCTGATGACGCGCGAGGATGCCTCGGTCGCCGAACGTGAGGCGCTGCGCGAGCGTCTCGGACTCAACGACGCGATCTGGGTGCAATACGGTCGGTTCGTCGGCCGCATTCTGCACGCCGATCTCGGCATCAGCTTCCGCAACCAGCGCGAGGTCGTCGAGCTGATCGCCGAGCGTGCCCCCGCAACGCTGGAGCTGGTGATCGTGGCCACTTTCCTGTCTCTTGCCATCGGGATCCCGGCCGGCGTCCTCTGCGCGCTGCGGCCGAACGGCATCTTGTCGCGACTGGTGCAGGCGACGTCGCTGGTCGGGATCTCGGTCCCGACCTTCGTGACGGGAACGCTGCTGATCCTGATCTTCGCGGTCAACCTGCGCTGGCTGCCGTCGTTCGGGCGCGGCGATACCATCGATCTCGGCTGGTGGACGACCGGCTTCCTGACGCCTTCGGGCCGGCGGGCGCTGATCCTGCCGGGACTGACGCTGGCGCTCTACTCGATGACGCTGATCATGCGGCTGGTGCGGTCCGAGATGATCGACATCCTGGCGACCGACTACATCCGCTACGCCCGCGCCCGTGGCCTGCCGGCGCGTTACATCCACTTCAAGCTGGCACTCAAGAACGCGCTGATGCCGGTGATCACCGTAACCGGCCTGCAAGTCGGCTCGCTCATCGCCTTCGCCATCGTGACCGAGACGGTATTCCAGTGGCCCGGCCTCGGCCTCCTCTTCATGCAGGCGGTGATCTTCGTCGATATCCCGGTGATGACGGCATACCTGCTGCTGGTCGCGCTGGTCTTCGTCGTCATCAACACGATCGTCGACCTGCTCTACGCGGTCGTCGATCCGCGGCTGAGGCAGGCCTGATGGCCATCGCGATCCGCAAGCTGCGCAGGGCGATGCCGCCCTACGTCATGGTCGCGGCCGGGATCGGCCTCGCCATCATCCTCGCCGCCGTCTTCGCGCCGTGGATCGCGCCGGTCGACCCGACCTCGACCATGAGCTTCAACCTGATGGACAGCGAGCTGCCGCCCGCCTGGCTCGACGGCGGCGATCCGCGCTTCCTGCTCGGCACCGACAACCAGGGGCGGGACCTGCTGTCGGCGATCCTCTATGGCACGCGCATCTCAGTGATGATCGGCGCCGGCGCGGTGCTGCTGGCGGCGACGGTCGGAGTCTCGCTGGGGCTGCTCTCGGGGTATCTCGGCGGCTGGGTCGACAGCCTCGTCATGCGCATCGCCGACGTGTTCCTGAGCCTGCCGACGATCCTGCTCGCGCTGCTGGTCGCAGGCATCGCCCGGGCGCTGATTCCGGAGGCCGACAGTGTCTTCTGGGCACCGATCATCCTGATCGCGGCGATCGGCATCAACGAATGGGTGCAATACGCCCGTACGGTGCGGGCGGCGACGATGGTCGAGGCCTCGCGCGACTATGTCCGCGCCGTGCGCATCATGGGCCTGCCGACGCGGCGGGTGCTGTTTAAGCACATCCTGCCCAACGTCGTCGGCCCGATACTGGTGATCTCCACGATAAATCTCGCCGCCGCCGTCCTGACGGAGGCAACGCTCAGCTTCCTCGGTGTCGGCATGCCGCCCGACTACCCCTCGCTCGGCACGCTGATCCGCATCGGCAACGAGTACGCGTTTTCCGGCATCTGGTGGATCACCGTTTTCCCGGCGGCGGTGCTGGTCGTGCTGGTCCTGACGGTGAACATCACCGGAGACTGGCTGCGCGACCTGTTCAACCCCAAGCTCGAGGGTCGGGCGTGACTGCGGCGCTCTCGATCGACGGCCTGCGGGTCGAGTATCCGGTGCCCGACGCCGCCCCCTTCGTGGCGGTGCGCGACCTGACGCTCGGCATCGAGCCCGGCGAGATCCACGCGCTGGTGGGCGAAAGCGGGGCGGGCAAGTCGACGGTCGGCAACTGCGTCATGGGCCTCCTGGACGCGCCGGGGCGGATCGCGGGCGGCCGGATCGCGGTCGCGGGGCGCGAGGTCGATCGGGGCACCGGCCTCGCCCAGGGCATCCGGCCGGGCCGCGACCTCGGCGCGATCTTCCAGGACCCGATGACCAGCCTGAACCCACTCTTCACGGTGGGCGACCAGCTGGCCGAGACGATGCGCCACCACCTGAAGCTCAGCGCGCCCGAGGCGCGGGCCAAGGCGCTCGACCTGCTGCGCGCCGTCGAGATCCCCGAGCCGGAGCGGCGACTGAAGCAATTCCCGCACCAGCTCTCCGGCGGACAGCGGCAGCGCGTCGTGATCGCCGCCGCGCTCTCCTGCGATCCCGACCTGCTGGTGGCGGACGAGCCCACGACCGCGCTCGATGTCTCGGTCCAGGCGACGATCCTCGATCTGATCCGCGACCTCGCGACCCGGCGGAGGCTCGGGGTGCTTCTGATCACCCACAACATGGGCGTCGTGGCGCAGATCGCCGACCGCGTCACGATCATGCGCCAGGGCGAGGTGGTCGAGCAGGGGCCGTCACGCGAGGTCCTCGGCGCGCCGAGGGCGCCATACGCCCGCGCCCTGATCGGCGCCGTTCCCCGCCTCGACACTCAACTCCGCCGCTTTCCCGTCACCGACGCGCAGGACGAGGGCGAGGCCGCGGCGCAGGCCCGCCTCGCCGGCCGGATCGGGCACCAGGCCGAAGGCGAGCTTCTGTCGGTCGAGGACGTCTCCGTCGTCTACGGCGGCGGCGTCTTCTCCCGCAGCTCGGGCTTCCGCGCGGTCGAGGACGTGAGCTTTTCGGTCCGCTGCGGCGAGATCTTCGGCATCGTGGGCGAGTTGGGCAGCGGCAAGTCGTCCCTCGCCAGCGCCATCGCCGGTCTCGTCCCCGCGGCATCGGGCCGGATCACCTTTGCGGGCCACACGCTGGGGACAAAGCGGCCGCGCCACGTGCGCCAGGCGATCCAGATGATCTTCCAGGACCCGTATTCGTCGCTGAACTCCCGAATGCGGGTCGGCGCGGCGATCCGCGAGCCGATCGGGTTCTTCCGCACCGGCGACGCCGCCGAGGCCGGCACCCTGATCGAGGCGGTGGGCCTGCCGCCCGAGACCGCGCGACGCTATCCCCACGCCTTCTCCGGCGGCCAGCGCCAGCGCATCTCCATCGCCCGCGCGCTGGCCTCGCGCCCGCAGCTGCTGATCTGCGACGAGCCGACCTCCGCGCTCGACGTCTCGGTCCAGGCGCGGGTGCTGAACCTGCTCAAGGACTTGCGCGACCGGACCGGCCTCACGATCCTGTTCATCAGCCACGACCTCTCCGTCGTGCGGCAGATGTGCGACCGGATCGCGGTGATGCGGTCCGGTCGCATCGTCGAACTCGAGGCGGCCGAGACCCTCTTCACCGCCCCGCGCGACGCCTACACCCGCGAGCTCATCTCGCTGATCCCGACGCTCGACGGTCTCGCCGCGGCGTCCCCCCAAGCCATCGGAGCATGAATTGGCCGACCTGATCGTCAAGAACGCCGTCGTCGTCACCGTCGACCCGGACCGCCGCGTCCTGGAGGGCGCCGCCATCGCCATCGAGGGCGACCGAATTGTCGACATCGGCCCCACGTCGGAGGTCGAGGCGCGCCACCGCGGCGGCGAGACGATCGACGGCACGCACATGGTCGTCTTGCCCGGCCTCATCGACGTCCACGCCCACGCGGGCCACGGGCTGATCAAGACCATGGCGTCGGGCGACAGCCCGAAATGGTTCGAGGCGTGCAAGATCGCCTACACCGTCGCCTCGACGCCCGAGTTCTGGCACGCCGAGGCGCAGCTCGCCGCGCTGGAGCGGACGCGCTTCGGCGTCACCACGGGCGTGTCGCTGCTGGGCGGCGGCGACTCGATCATGCGCACCGACGAGCCCGTCTACGGCGACGCCCATTGCGAGGGCGTGGTGGAGGTCGGCACCCGCTCCTATGTCGCCGTCGGCACGACGCGGCCGCCGCACCCGCTGACCTATGCGCGCTGGAACGGCAGCGCCGAGGAGTATCCGGTCGAGTTCGACCAGCAGCTCGCCACATCGGTCGACCTGATCGAGCGCTGGCATGGCAGCCACGGCCGCCGCATCAACATCGCCCTGCTGACCCCGACCCTGCGGGCCGAGCATGTCGAAAGCATGGGTCAGGCCAACCTCGACGAGGCGCGCCGGCAGGCGCAGGTGGTCTCGGCCGCGGCACGCGAGCATCGCGTCGTCTTCACCCAGGACGGGCACCGCAAGGGCTCTGTAGCCTATGCGCACGAGATGGGCATCCTCGGGCCGGAGGCGCTCTTGTCGCACTCCACCGGCCTGACGGAGGAGGAGATCGGGATCTGTGTCGACACCGGGACCAAGATCGCCCACAACCCCAGCGCCATTGCCTCGGTCTTCGACCGCTGCCCAGCGACGGAGCTGATGGCGGCGGGTGTCGTCGTGGGCCTCGGCTCGGACGCCACCGCGCCGGACCGGTCCGGCGACATGTTCCGCCACATGCAGCAGCTGATGCACTACCACCGCCGGCACCACCGCGACCCATCCTGGATCCCGCCCGGCAAGGCGCTGGAGATGTGCACCATCGACGGAGCGACGGCCCTGGGGATGGAGGACGACATCGGCTCGATCGAGGTCGGCAAGAAGGCGGACCTCGCCCTCGTCGACATGCGCCGGCCGCACCTCTACCCGGCGAACATGCACGTCAGCCACGTCGTGAACTTCGCCAACGGCAACGACGTCCATACGGTGGTCTGCGACGGAAAGGTCCTGATGCGCGACCGCAAGGTGCTGACCGTCGACGAGGACGCGGTGCTCGACGCCGCCCAGCGCGAGACCGAACTGATGATCGAGCGCGGCGGCCTCGCCGACCTGCTGCCCGTGCCGGACACTTTCTGGAACAGCCTGCAGATGGGCGGCGGCCCGGCGTGACGGCATCCTTCGACAACGCGCGGCTCGACGACGGCCGGCTGGTCCGGCTGACGGTCGAGGACGGCCGCTTCGCCGCGATCGAGGTCGCCGGTGGTGGCGGCGAGGATCTTGGCGGCCAGCTCGTCGTGCCAGGCTTCGTCGAGGGGCACATCCACCTCGACACCAGCTTCTGGGGCGACGCTTGGATCCCGCACAAGCCCTGCACCGCGGGGTTCGACGTGCGCGAGCGGGTGGCGTTCCAGGCCGAGAACTTTCGCCAGGCCGCGCCGATGGAGGATCGGGCGCGCAGCCAGCTCGAGCTCTGCCTCGGCCACGGCTCGACCACGATTCGCAGCCACGTCTTCGTCTCGGCGGAGGTCGGCCTCTCCCACGTCGAGACGATCCTGGCCGTGCGCGAGGAATCCCGCGGTCTCGCCGACATCCAGCTCGTCGCGTTCCCGCAGAGCGGCATCCTCGCCAGCCCCGGCACCGCCGAGCTGATGGACGAGGCGCTGGCGATGGGCTGCGACCTCGTCGGCGGCCTCGACCCCGCGTCGTTCGACCGCGACGTCTCGGGCCAGCTCTCCATCATCTTCGCGCTGGCGGAAAAGCACTGCAGAGGCATCGACATCCACCTGCACGACCATGGCACGCTCGGAGCATTCGAGATCGAGGAGATCGCAGCGCGGACCGTCGCCACCGGCATGGCCGGCCGCGTCGCCGTCAGCCACGCCTACGCGCTCGGCGATATCGACGCATCGGTGCTGGCACGGCTCGCCGAAAAGCTTGCGGCGGCCGACGTCGCGATCATGACCACGGCGCCGGGGTCGCACCCGTTCCCGCCGGTCAAGCCGCTGACCGACGCAGGCGTCACCGTCTTCGGCGGCAACGACAACATCCGCGACAGCTGGTCCCCCTACGGCGACGGCGACATGCTGGGGCGTGCGACGACCATCGGCTACCGCTCGGGCTTCAAGGAGGATCACGAGCTGCAGCTCGCCTTCGACACCGTCACCACGGCCGGGGCCAGGGCGCTTGGTCTCCCGGCCTACGGTATCGAGGTCGGCGCGCCTGCCGACTTCGTGACACTCTACGCCGCGCATGTGCCCGAAGCCGTCGTCGCGGTCCCGCGGGGCCGCCGCGTGTACAAGGGCGGGCGCCTGGTGGCAAAGGATGGCGAGGTGCTGCGCGCGTGACGGACTTCGTCCTGTCCGATGTGCGACTCCAGGGACGCGGCGGCCCTTGCGACATCGCCATCGCGGGCGGGCGAGTCGCGGCCATCAACCGCCGGATCGAAAGCGAACCGCGCTTCGACGCAGGCGGCTGCCTCGCCTGCGCGGGCTACGTCGAGGCGCACATCCATCTCGACAAGGCTCTGATTCTCGACCGCTGCGACATGTGCGCCCCGAGCCTCGCCTCGGCGGTCGCCGAGACCGCCCGCGCCAAGGCGGAGGCGTCGGAGGATGACGTCTACGCCCGCGCCGCCCGCGTCGTCGAGATGGCGGTGCTGCACGGGACCACCCTGATGCGGACGTTCGTCGAGCTCGACCCGCGCGCCGGCACCCGCGGCTTCGACGCGGTGATGCGAGTGAAGCGCGACCATGCGTGGGCCGTCGACCTCCAGGTCTGTGCCTTCGCGCAGGAGGGGCTGACGCAGGAGCCGGAGACCGAGGCGCTGCTGGTCCACGCGCTGGAGCACGGCGCCGACCTGATCGGCGGCTGCCCCTACCGCGACCCGGATCCGGCCGGGCACATCCGGCGCATCCTGGACCTCGCGGTGCGCCACGACGTCGATGCCGACTTTCACATCGACTTCGACCTCGACCCGGCCGCGTCAGACCTGCCCACGCTCATCGCGGAGACGGAGGCGCGCGGCTGGCAGGGCCGCGTCGTCGTCGGCCACGCAACGAAGCTCTCAGCAATGGCTCCCGAGATGGTCGACGATCTCGCCCGCCGCCTAGCCGAGTCCGGCATTGGCGTCGTCGCTTTGCCCTCGACCGACCTGTTCCTGACCGGCCGCGAGGCGGACCGGCTCGCCCCGCGCGGCGTCGCCCCGCTGGCCCGTCTGGCCGAGCGCGGCGTCGCGACGGCGGTCGCGTCGAACAACATCCGGAACCCGTTCACGCCCTACGGCGACGCCAACGCGCTGCGGATGGCGAACCTTTTCGCCAACGTCGCGCACCTCGCCTCCGACGCCGATCTCACCCGCGCATTCGACATGGTGGCGGGCGGCGCGGCCCGGCTGATCGGTCGCCCGCGCGCGCTGGAGGTCGGCGCACCCGCCGACATCGTCCTGATCGACGCCCCAGATCCGGCCGCCGCCGTGCGGGGGATGGCGGAGGCACGGGCAGGCTGGCGCGCCGGGCGGCCGACGTTTCACCGACCGGCGGCAGAACTCATCCGCCCGAGCAAGGCGGAGCTTGGCGGATCGGCCCGGTCCGCTGCATCCTGAGCGAAGTACCAACAGAGGGGATAAGAAAATGCAGCAACTGACAATGACGGGCGCCGTGCTGGCGCTGGGCCTCGGCGCCGCGCACGCGCAGGACAGCTACACCGTCGCGCTCGACGGCACCTTCGCGCCCCACGCGATGCCGACGATGGACGGCGGGATCGAGGGCTTCAACGTCGACCTCGCCAACGAGATCGGCGAGCGGCTGGGCGTCGAGATGGATATCGTCGCCACCCAGTTCTCCGGCATCCTGCCGGGGCTGCAGGCGGGCACCTACGACTTCGTCGTCGCCCCTACCACCATCACCGAGGAGCGGGCGGCGAATTACCTCTTTTCCGAGGGCTACCTCAACACCGACTTCCAGTTCCTCGTGCCGCCGGACGCGCGAAGAGGTGACCGACCTCGCGCAGTTCGAGGGCAAGACCATCGCGGTCAACAAGGGCTCGGTCTATGACAGCTGGGCGCGCGACCTCGAGGGCGAGATCGGCTGGACGGTCGAGAGCTACGGCACCGCCACCGACGCCGTGCAGGCGGTGGTCTCGGGTCGCGCCGACGCCACCGTCGCCGGCAACACGGTCATGGCATGGGCGGCCAAGCAGAACCCCAACGTCAAGCTCAGCTACCTCTACTCGACTGGTCTCGTCTGGGGGATGCCGTTCCGCCAGGGCGACGAGGAGCTGCGCGCCACCGTCGAGCGGGTGATGGAGTGCATGAAGACCGACGGGACCATGGCCGAGATGCACGAGAAGTGGTTCGGCACCGCGCCGGCGGAGGGTTCCGCCGCCGTCACGCCGCGCCCGGGCTACGGCGAGCCGGGGTTCGAAGGCTACGTCGAGGACGATCACACCCCCGGCTGTGAGTGATCCAGCAACTGGCATGACGACGGCCGCTCCCGACCGGGGGCGGCCGACGCTGGAACTCCTGCGGCTTCGCAAGTCGTTCGGCGCGACCATTGTGCTGCGCGACATCGACCTCGAGGTGGCGCACCGCGAGATGGTGTTCGTGCTTGGCCGCTCGGGCTCCGGCAAGTCGACGATGCTGCGCTGCTGCAACCGCCTGGAGGAGCCGGATTCGGGCGACATCCTGCTGGAGGGGCGGCAGATCACCGGCGCGGGCGTCGACCTCGACCGCGTGCGCCGGCGGATCGGCATGGTGTTCCAGGCCTTCAACCTCTACCCGCACCTCGACGCGCGGCGGAACGTGACGCTGGCGCTGCGCAAGGTGCTGAAGCTGCCGCGCGACCAGGCCGACGCGCGGGCGAAGGAGGCGCTGGCGAAGGTCGGCCTTGCCGACAAGGCGGCGAGCTATCCCGCCGAGCTCTCGGGCGGCCAGCAGCAGCGCGTCGCCATCGCGCGCGCCATCGCGCTGGAACCTGCCGTGATGCTCTTCGACGAGCCGACCTCGGCGCTGGACCCCGAGCTCGTGGGCGACGTCCTCGAGCGTCATGCGCGAGCTCAAGGCCGAGGGCATGACCATGCTCGTCGTCAGCCACGAGATGGCCTTCGCGCGCGAGGCCGCCGACCGCGTCGTCTTCATGGCCGAGGGGCGCATCGTCGAGCAGGGACCGCCCGAGGCGATCTTCGGCGACCCGCAGCACGACGCGACCCGCGCCTTCCTCAGCCGGTACGCGAGATGACCGGGCTCGACCGCTTCATCGACACCTTCCTCAACGGCGAGGTGCTGGCGCGCTACGCCCCCGACATCCTCGCGGGCGTTTGGGTGACGATCTCGTGCTCCGTGCTGATCGTGATCTGCGGCATCGGGGCGGGCACCGGCCTCGCCTGCCTGCGCGCGTACCGCGTCCGCCCCGCCTCCGCCGCGATCGTGGTCTTCGCCGACGTCTTCCGCGCGCTGCCGCCGCTGGTGCTGATCCTGCTCGCGTTCTTCGGGCTGCCGAACGTCGGCGTCTTCCTGTCGAGCTTCCTCGTGCTGTTCCTGATCCTGACGCTCGTCCTCGCCGCGTTCACGGAAGAGATCGTCTGGGCCGGCATCACCTCGACCGACAAGGGCCAGTGGGAGGCGGCGCGCTCGACCGGACTGACCTTCACCCAGACCCTGGTCTGGGTGGTGCTGCCGCAGGCGGTTCGCATGGTCATCCCGCCGCTGACCAACCGCGCCATCGCGATCACCAAGATGACCGCGCTCGGTACCGTGATCGGCGTGCCCGACATCCTGAACCAGGCGACGACGGCGCAGAGCTTCTCCGGCAACGCCTCGCCGCTGACGCTGGCCGCGATCGCCTACGTCATCCTGTTCCTGCCCTTCGTGATCCTGTCGCGCTGGCTGGAGCACCGCTTCACCTGGCGGAGCGGCTGATGGACCGGCTGATCGACCAGTTCTTCAACGTGGAGATCATGATCCGCGCCTGGCCCACGATCCTGTCGGGGCTCTGGGTCACGGTGCTGCTCTGCCTCGTCGTCGTGCCGCTGGGCCTCGCAGGAGGGCTCGCCGTGGCGCTGGCCTCGTCGTCGCGGCGGCGGTGGCTGCGGTGGACGGCGATGGGGTTCGTCGACTTCTTCCGCGCCATCCCGCCGCTGGTGCTCTTGATCTTCGTCTACGCGGGCCTGCCCTTCGCGGGCGTCCGCATCAGCCCCTTCACCGCCGTCGTCGTCGCGTTCCTGCTCAACAACTCCGCCTATTATGGCGAGGTCTTCCGCGCCGGCATCCTGTCGGTCGCAACCGGCCAGTCGGAGGCCGCGCGCTCGACCGGGCTGACGCAGGGCCAGACGCTGGCCTACGTCGTGCTGCCGCAGGCGGTGCGGAACGTGCTGCCCGACCTGATCTCGAACACCGTCGAGGTGGTCAAGCTGACCTCGCTCGCCTCGGTCGTGAGCCTTGGCGAGCTGCTGCACGCCGCCGACCTCGCCCGGTCGGTCACCTACAACGCATCGCCGATCACGCTGGCGGCGCTCGTCTACCTGGTCCTGCTCTGGCCTTTCGTGCGGCTCGTCAGCCGCTGGCAGCGCCGGATCGCCGTCTGAAGAAGGAAGAAAGATGCGAGAGATCGTCGTGGGCGCCGCCCAGATGGGCCCGAACCAGAAGGCCGACACGAGGGAAGAGATCGTGGCGCGGATGCTTGCCCTTTTAGAGCAGGCGCGGGAGGCCGGCTGCACCCTCGTCGTCTATCCCGAACTCGCCCTGACGACCTTCTTCCCGCGCTGGTGGATGGAGGACCAGGCCGAGGTCGACGCCTGGTTCGAGCGCGAGATGCCCGGCGCCGCGACGCAGCCGCTTTTCGACCGTGCCCGCGAGTACGGCATCGCGATCAGCCTCGGCTATGCCGAACTGACCGAGGACGGCCACCACTTCAACACCCAGATCCTGACGGACCGGCAGGCCAACGTCATCGGCAAGTACCGCAAGGTGCACCTCCCCGGCCATTCGGAGTACGATACCGAGCGCGCGTTCCAGCATCTCGAGAAACGGTACTTCGAGCCCGGCGACCTGGGCTTCCCGGTCTGGCGCAGCCAGGACGCGATCATGGGCATGTGCATCTGCAACGACCGCCGCTGGCCGGAGGTCTACCGCGTCATGGGCCTGCAGGGGGTGGAGCTGGTCATGCTCGGCTACAACACGCCCAGCGTGAACAGCCAGATGTCGAACGAAGGAGTGGAGCAGCGGCTCTACCATTCGGAGCTGGTGATGACCGCCGGCGCCTACCAGAACGCGACCTGGGTCGTCGGCGTCGCCAAGGCCGGCGACGAGGACGGCCACCCGCTGATGGCGGGCACCATCATCGTCGATCCGAACGGCTTCGTCGTGGCGCGCGCCGCGACCGAGGGTGACGAGCTCGTCGTCCACGCCTGCGACATGGACCTCTGCAACTTCGGCAAGGAGACGATCTTCGACTTCGACCGCCACCGTCGGATCGAGCATTACGGCCTCATCTGCTCGCAGACCGGCGTGGTCCGCCCCGAATGACGCAGATCGACCTTCTCACCCTCGACCCGCGCGACCGCTACAAGCTGCTGACCGCCGTGGTGATCCCGCGCCCCGTGGCGTGGGTCACGACGCTGAGCACAGACGGCGTCGTCAACGCCGCGCCCTATTCGTTCTTCAACCTCTTCGGCAAGGACCCCGCGCTGGTCGTCCTGGGGCTGGAGAACCGGCCGGACGGCAGCCGCAAGGACACCTCCGAAAACATCCGCGCCACGGGCGAGTTCGTGGTCAACATCGCGACCCCGGCGCTCAACGAGGCGATGGTGGCGACCGCCGCCGCCTACCCCTCCGACTACAGCGAGGCGGAGGCGCTGGGCCTCGCCACCCTGCCCTCCGCCCACGTCGCGGCGCCGCGGCTGGCCGACGTGCCGGTCGCTATCGAGTGCCGCCATACCGTCACGCTGGGCTTCAGCGCCGAGCGCGACATCGTCGTGGGCGAGGCGATCGGTCTCGCCGCCCGCGACGGGCTGATCGACCTCGAGCGGATGTATGTCGAGTGGGACGGCGACTATCCGGTCGCACGTCTCTTCGCCGACCGGTATGCACGGCTGGAGGAGATCGAGCGGCGCCCGATCCCGACCCTGGACTGAGGAGATTATGGCAGACCCGATCCACCGCCATTCCGACGGCGTCTTCGTCATCGCGGCGACGCCCTTCACCGACGACGGCGCGCTCGACCTCGACAGCACCGACAGGATGGTCGACTTCTACCTTGAGACCGGCGTGTCGGGCATGACCATTCTCGGCATCATGGGCGAGGCGCCGAAGCTTTCGTCCGAGGAATCGACCGCCTTCGCCCGCCGCGTCATCGACCGCATCGCGGGGCGCGTCCCCGTCATCGTCGGCGTCTCGGCCGCCGGCCTCGACCCGATGAAGGCGCTGACGCACCAGGTGACGGACGCGGGCGCCGCCGGCGTCATGGTGGCGCCGACGCCGGGGCTCGGACCGGAGGATCGGGTGCGCGGCTACTTCGCGCAGGTCTGCAAGGCGCTGGGCCCGAACGTGCCGGTCTGCCTGCAGGACTACCCGATGACGACGGGCGTGAAGCTGTCGGTCGAGACGATCCTCGACCTCACGACCGAGCACGACCAGATCGTCATGCTCAAGCACGAGGACTGGCCGGGCCTCAACAAGCTCTCCGCCGTCCGGGAGCGCAGCGGCGTCGCCGACGTGCCGCGCCTGTCGATCCTGACCGGCAACAGCGCGCTGTTTCTCGCCGAGGAGATGCGGCGCGGCGCCGACGGCGCGATGACGGGGTTCGCGTTCCCGGAGATGATGGTGCAGGTGGTCGAGCTCAGCCGTAAGGGAGAGTTCGACCGGGCCGACGACATCTTCGACGCCTACCTGCCGCTGGTGCGGTACGAGCAGCAGCTCGGCATCGGCCTCGCCATCCGCAAGGAGACGCTGCGCCGGCGGGGCGCCATCGCGTCCGCCAAGGTCCGTTCGCCCGGACCCGCAATGACACACGCCGACAACGAGGAGCTGACGCGTCTGATCGCGCGGCTCGAGAAACGACTGGGGGAGATTGCCTGATGGACTTGGGACTCGAAGACAAGCGCGCGCTGGTGATGTCGTCGTCGCGCGGCATCGGCCTCGGCATCGCCGAGGCGCTGGCGGCCGAGGGCGCACACGTCCTGCTGACCGGCCGGACCGAAGACGACCTCAAGGCCAACGCCGACGCGATCAACGCGCGCGGCGGCGGCAAGGCGGGCTTCGTCGCCGCCGACCTGATGGACCCCGCGTCGGTCGAGCTTCTGACCAAGGCCGCGAACGAGGCGATGGGTGGCGTCGACATCCTGATCGCGAACACCGGCGGACCGCCGCCGGGGCGCATGGTCGACGCCAACCTCGAAGTTCTGGCGAAGCAGTTCGACATGATGGCCCTGCGTGTCATGGGCATCGCCCAGGCGCTGCTGCCAGGAATGCGCGAACGCGGCTGGGGCCGGATCGTCACGGTCGGCTCGTCCGGCGTGATCCAGCCGATCCCGAACCTCGGACTTTCCAACGCAATCCGCTCCGCCCTCGTCGGCTGGTCCAAGTCGCTGTCGAACGACGTCGCGGCCGACGGCGTGACGGTCAACATGATCCTGCCGGGCCGCATCCACACCGCCCGCGTCGACCAGCTCGACGAGGCCGCCGCCAAGCGGACGGGCAAGTCGGTGGAGGAGGTTGCCGAGGCCGCCCGCGCCGCCATCCCCGCCGGCCGCTACGGCACGGTCGAGGAGTTCGGCAAGGTGGCCGCCTTCCTCGCCAGCGAGGCGGCGAGCTACGTCACCGGCAGCCTGATCCGCGTCGACGGCGGCGCCATCAAGTCGGTCTGATGGACCTCGTCATCAAGGGCGGCACCGTCGCCACCGCGTCCGACACCTTCCGCGCGGACGTGGGCATCGCGGGCGGCCGCATCGTCGCCCTCGGAGAAAACCTCGACGGCGCGGAGGTCATCGACGCCACCGGCAAGCTGGTCCTGCCAGGCGGGATCGAGGCGCACTGTCACATCGCGCAGGAAAGCGCGACCGGCGGCATGACGGCCGACGACTACCGCACCGGCTCGATCTCCGCAGCGTTCGGGGGCAACTCGTGCTTCGTGCCCTTCGCCGCCCAGCATCGCGGCATGGGCGTGACCGAGACGCTCGACCTCTACGACAGCCGCGCGCAAGGGGCGTCGGTGATCGACTACGGCTACCACCTGATCGTCGCGGACCCGACCGAAAAGGCGCTGACCGAGGAGCTGCCGGCGGCCTTCGCCCGGGGCGTCACATCGTTCAAGGTCTTCATGACCTACGACCTGATGAAGATCGACGACGGCCAATTCCTCGACATCCTTTCGGTGGCCAAGGAACACGGCGCGCTGACCATGGTCCACGCCGAGAACTCCGGCATCATCAAGTGGATCTCCGACCGCCTCGTCGCCGCCGGCCATGTCGAGCCGCGCTACCACGCCATCAGCCACCCCGCGGCGGCCGAGGCGGAGGCGATCAACCGTGCCATCACCCTCGCCCGCTTCGTCGACGCCGCGCTGCTGATCGTCCACGTCTCGACGCCCGAAGGCGCGGCGCTGGTGGCGCAGGCGCGGCTGGAGGGCGCGAAGATCTTCGGCGAGACCTGCCCGCAATACTTGTTCCTGACCCGCGACGACCTCGACCGGCCGGGGATGGAGGGGGCGAAGTTCATGTGCTCGCCCCCCGTGCGGGACGCCGCGACGCAGAAGGCGCTGTGGCGGCACCTGCAGGCCGGCACGTTCTCAGTCTTGTCCTCCGACCACGCGCCCTACCGCTTCGACGAGACCGGCAAGCTCTCCGCCGGCCCGGAGCCAACGTTCAAGCAGATCGCGAACGGGATGCCCGGCCTCGCCCTGCGCCTGCCGCTCCTGTTCTCCGAAGGCGTGAACAACGGCCGGATCACCCTGAACCAGTTCGTAGCACTTTCCGCGGCGAACGCGGCGCGGCTCTACGGCATCACCGGCAAGGGCACGATCGCGATCGGCGCCGACGCCGACATCGCGATCTGGGACCCGGATCAGACCCGCTCCGTCCGTGTCGAGGACCAGCACGACGCGATGGACTACACGCCGTTCGAGGGGCGGGAGCTGACCGGCTGGCCTGTCACCGTCCTCTCCCGCGGGCAGCGGGTGGTCGACGGCGGCGAGCTGGTGGCGGAGCCAGGGCGCGGGAGGTTCGTCAAGCGCGCCCGTCCCGACTTCACCGGTCATCCCGGAACGAGGACGCTGGAGCTGGATCCCGCACGCAATTTCGGGGCGAGGATCGCGCCGTGAGCGGGCCGATCCTCGTCATCAACCCGAACTCCAACCAGGCCGTGACCGACGGGCTCCACGAGGCGCTCGCGCCGTTCCGCCTTGGCGGCGGCCCGGAGATCGAGTGCCTGACGCTGGCCGAAGGACCCTTCGGCATCGAGAGCCAGCTCGACAGCGACAGCGTGATCCTGCCGCTGGCGCAGCTCGTCCAGTCCCGCCCCGACGCCGGCGCCCACGTCATCGCCTGCTACTCCGACCCTGGACTCGACGCCTGCCGCTCCCTCGCCGCGGCGCCGGTCTTCGGCATCCAGGAATTGGGCGTCCTGACCGCCCTCGCCCGCGGCGACCGCTTCGGCGTCATCGCCATCGCCGAGCCCTCGATCCTGCGCCACCGCCGCTTCATGCGCCGGATGGGCGTCCTCGATCGGCTGGCGGGCGAGCGGGCGCTGAACATGAGCGTCGATGACACCGCGCGGGGCGCAGGCACCTTCGACCGTCTCGTGGAGGTCGGCGGCGCGCTCAAGGCCGAGGGCGCGGAGGTTCTCATCCTCGGCTGCGCGGGCATGGCCCGGCACCGGGCGCCGCTCGAACGCGACCTCGACGTGCCAGTCATCGATCCCACGCAGGCGGCGGTCGCCATGGCTCTCGGCGCCGTGCTGGCGGCGAAGGCCTGAGGGCAACCCTGCGAGCGGTCGCATCTTCCGAAGCGGCCGGCAGCCGACGGAGGCCACGATGACACGTTCTCACAAACCGGTCCGCTTCGGCGTCATCGGCGCAGGCATGGCGGCCAAGCCGCACTTCGCTGCGCTGGGCGATCTCGCCCGGTTGGGCTCTGCACGCGCCGCCGCGGTCTTCAGCCGCGATCCCGCTCGCCGCAGCGCCGCTGCAGCAGCGCTGGCCGCGCGCCCGGCGGGATGCGTGGAGGAGATCGCGGCTGATGCCGACATCGACGCAGTCCTCCTCCTCACACCGCCGAACGCGCGCCAGCAGATCGTCGAGACGCTTGCCACTGCGGGAAAGCCGATCCTGATGGAGAAGCCGGTGGAGCGCACGCTCGCCGCCGCGACGGGACTGGTCGAGACGATGGAGGCGGCACGCCTGCCGCTCGGCATCGTGCTGCAGCATCGCCTGAAGCCTGCCGCGCTGCGGCTGGGCCGCCTGCTCGCCAACGGCGCGCTCGGCGCCCCGGCACTGGTCCGGCTCGAGGTGCCGTGGTGGCGCGCCCAGTCGTACTATGACGAGCCTGGCCGCGGGACGTTCGCGCGCGACGGCGGCGGCGTGCTGATCTCGCAGGCGATCCACGCGCTCGACCTGATGCTGTCGCTGCTCGGCCCGGTCGCCGGCGTGCAGGCGATGGCTGGCACGAGTTGGCTCCACCGAATGGAGGCGGAGGACTTCGCGACCGCGGGCCTCGCCTTCGCCTCCGGCGCGCTGGGTTCAGTCACCGCAACGACCGCCTCCTTCCCCGGCGGCGAGGAGGTCATGACCGTCGTCTGCGACGACGCCACGGCGGTTCTTGCGGGAAGCCGGCTGGAGGTCACCTGGCGGGACGGCCGCACCGAGGCGTTCGGCGACGCGCTCGGCACCGGCGGCGGCGCCGACCCGATGGCGTTCGACCACGGCCCCCACCGCGAGGTCATCGCCGACTTCGCCGCCGCCGTGGTTGATGGCCGGGCGCCGGCGATCACCGGCCGCTCGGCGCTGGAGGTGCAGCGGCTGATCGAGGCCATCCTTGCGTCATCCGAGGCCGGGCGGCGGCTCGAATTCCCCGAGGGCTGACGACGGCGATCAGGCCATGACCGGCAGCGGCACGGCGCTGTATTCGTGCTCGATGCTGCGGCCGAGGACCGGGTCCGTTAGAGCCATGCGAAAGTGCCGCGCCGGCCGCACGCCCCCCTGCGCCGCAAGGGTCCCGCACATCATGGCGCTGCCGTCGTGCAGCCGCCCGTCACGCGTCGCCGCGGGCGCCAGTCCTATCAGCTCCATCAGCGGACGGATCGCCGCCAGCGTGCCCTCCTGGTAAAGCGTCCAGTCATCGGCCCCGTCCCGAATCCATGCCCGCAGTTCCAGCCGGTCGAGATGATCCTGCAGCTCGGCCAGCGGCCAGAGCGCCGGTCCGACCGGCTTCGGGCACGCCTGCTTGGACGCCGCGACCGACTGCGCCTCGAGCGCGCGGTCGGTGTGGTCCGAGCCGAGGCCGAGGAACATCTCTCCGCCGTCAGCCACGAGAAGCGGCTCCACCTCACCCGACGTCTCCTGTCCCAGAACCTCGATCGTCGACGCCTCCGTCAACAGACCCGCGCCGACGCGATAGAAAAGCGGCACCGAGGACGGGCGCGGCACACCGATCGCCGCGAGCTCCTCGATGTGATGCTCCACCGCGTCGCGATCCCGCCCCGTCCATCCCGCGATAGTCAGATGGTCGACGGTGATCGAGCGGCCTCCGCCGTGCGGTGTCTCGAAGTGCAGATCCTTGGGCATGGCTCCTCCGGTCTTGCGGCGGAGGATGCGCCGGGCCCGAGCACCTTGGAAAGAGGGTGATGGATCGAAACCTCGACTCCGCTAGACTGGCTCCGGTTGCCGGGGTCGCGGGATGCTGCGTCTGAACTTCGATCAGCTCAGGACGTTCCTTGCGGTCGCGCGCCTCGGCGGGATGAACCGGGCGTCGTCGGTCCTGCACCTGTCGCAGCCGGCCGTGACGGCCCGGATCAAGAACCTTGAGGCGGCGCTGGGCAAGACGCTCTTCGACCGCACCCCGGGCGGCATGACCCTGACCAAGGACGGCGAGCTTCTGCTGCGCTACGCCGAGGGCTTCGAGAACCTGGAGGGTCTCGTCGAGCGCAACATCGTCGACGCCAACGCGACCGAGGGGCTGCTGCGGATCGGCGCGTCGGAGACGGTGACCCAGTGCTGGCTGCCGGAGTTCGTGTCCCGCCTGCACCACCGCTTTCCAAAGCTGCACGTGGATCTCAACGTCGACATCTCGGCGAACCTGCGCCAGTCGCTGCTCGACCGCGAGATCGATCTGGCGTTCCTGCTGGGGCCGATCTCGGACCATCGAGTTCGACAACCTGCCCCTGCCGGAGTTCGAGCTGGCATGGTACGCGTCGGCGGAGAAGGCGCCCCCGGGAAGGGATGCAGCGTCGTATCTGTCGCTACCCGTCATCACCTACATGCGCCAGACGCGCCCCTACCGCGAGCTGAAGGCGGAGCTGCTCGAGCGGGTCGGGCCGCACGCGACGCTGTTCCCGTCATCCTCCCTCTCGGCAAGCTTCCGGCTGGTCGAGGCGGGGATCGGCGTCGCTGCGCTTCCGAGATCTCTGGCCTCCGCTTTCGCCGACCGCGGCACGATCACGGAATTCGATCCGGGCTGGGTGCCACAGCCGCTGCGCTTCACCGCCTCCTACCTGGCGGCACCGTCCAGCCAGCTCATTGAAAAGGCGGCGGAACTCGCGCTAGTGTCAGCGCGCGACCACGCGGGTATAACAAATTCCGATAGCTAGAGCCGCGATAATTTCGATTTGCGCTGATAGGCAAATTCGTCACCCTCTCCACCAACGGGGAAAGGCGGATTCGATGGGTGACAAGCACCGAGACCTGGTCGGCAAGCCGGTGTCGGAGGTTCGCGCGGCGATCCGCGCGGGACGCTACGCTTCGCATACGGCCGGGCTGTGCGCCGGTCGGCTGCAGGCGAACCTGGCGATCCTGCCGGAGGCCGCGGCGCTCGACTTCATGCGGTTCTGCCAGCGCAACCCCAAGCCCTGCCCGCTGGTTGGGGTGACAGATACCGGCGACCCGGTGCTGCCAACCCTCGGCGCCGACATCGACCTGCGGACCGACGTGCCGGCGTACAACGTCTACCGCGACGGCAAGCTGGCCGACACGCTGCCCGACATCTCGTCGCTGTGGCAGGACGACTTCGTGGGCTTCGCGCTCGGCTGCTCGTTCACGTTCGAACATGCGCTGATCGCGGCCGGCATCCCGATGTGGCATATCGAGAACGACACCACGGTGCCGATGTTTCGCTCTGCGATCCAGACCGTTCCGGCGGGGCCGTTCGGGGGCCGGATGGTCGTGAGCGTGCGCGCCATCCCGGCCGACAGGGTCGCGCAGACGGTCGGGATTTCCCGGCGGTTCCCCCACGCCCACGGCGCCCCCGTTCATGTGGGCGACCCGCGCGAGATCGGCATCGCCGACGTCACACGGCCCGACTGGGGCGACCCCGCCCCGATCCCCGGCGGCCACGTTCCGGTGTTCTGGGCCTGCGGCGTCACCCCGCAGGTCGCCTTGGAGACCGCCGGCCTGCCGGTCTGCATCACCCACAAACCCGGCCACATGTTGATCGCCGACGTCGCGGAGGATGCCGAGACGCCGGTCCTCAAGCCCAAACGGACAACAACAGGAGAGATGGTATGAAGACGACACTCACCCTGATCGCGACGACGGCCTTGGCGGGCGCACCCGCGCTGGCGCAGCAATCCCTCAACGTCGTCGGCAGCTGGTCGAGCCTGCCGCTCCACCAGCAGTACGAAAAGCCCTATTGGGAGGAGAAGCTGCCCGAGGCGTCGGGCGGCGACCTGCAGGTGGCTCTGACGACGCACGACCAGATGGGCCTCGGCGTGGGCGACGTCTACCGCCTGCTCGGCCAGGGCGTCTACGATGTCGCGATGACCGTGGCGGACTACGCCGTCGCCGATGCGCCGGAGCTCGAGGGGCTGGACGTGCCGCTCGTCGCGACCGACGCGGAGACGGCGCGCCAGATGGTCGATGCGGCCCGCCCGATGGTCGAGGACATCTTCGCCGAACGCTTCAACAGCCACGTCCTCGCGATTGCGCCCTACCCGCCGCAGGTCGTCTTCTGCAACCACGACATCTCGGGGCTCGCCGACCTCGAGGGGCTGAAGGTGCGCGCGTCGGGCCGGATGACCGCGAAGTTCCTCGAGGCGCTGGGTGCCGAGGGCATCAACGTCGCCTTCTCCGAGGTGCCGGGCGCGCTGCAGAAGGGCGTCGTCGACTGCGCCGTCACCGGCGCCGGCTCGGGCTACAGCGCCGGCTGGTGGGAGGTCTCCACGCACCTGATGCCGCTGCCCCTCGGCGGCTGGGACCCGGTGGTGACGGCGATCAACATGGACAAGTGGAACAGCCTGCCCGCGGAAACGCAGGAGCTGATCTCGTCGACAATCAAGACCGACTTCGAGGATCCGGCCTGGGCCACCGCGCAGGATGCGCTGCAGAACGACGTCGCCTGCCTGACCGGCAACGGCGAGTGCCCCTCGGGCGAGGCGCGCGACATGACCCTGGTCGAGGCGAGCGAGGAGGACTTCGCCCGCGCCAGGGAAATCCTCGTCTCCGAGGTTCTGCCGGAATGGTCCGAACGGGCCGGCGCCGACTGGGCCAGCCGCTGGAACGACAGCGTGGGCGCGGTCGTCGGCGTCACCGTGCCGACCAACTGAGCGTCCGCCACCGGAGGAGACCCTGAATGGAGCGCTTTCTGACCGGCCTCAGGCGGCTGAACCATCTGGTCGCCCTGGCCGTCGGCGTCCTGCTGCTGGCCTGCGCGACGTTCGTCCTTCTGGACATCGTGCTGCGGCAGGTCGGCGCCTCCTTCGGTGGCACCGACGAGATCTCGGGCTACGCGATGGCGATCGCGACCTCGTGGGGCATGGCCTTCACCATGCTGGAGCTCGGGCATGTCAGGATTGACCTGCTGCGAAGCCGGCTGGCGAGCCGAGGTAGGGTCCTCCTCGACCTCTTCTCGATGCTGGTGACGACGCTGGTGATCACGCTGATTGCGGTGCAGTCCTGGCCGGTCCTCGCCAACTCGATGGCCAACAATTCCACCGCCAACACCCCGCTCGAGACGCCGCTGCCCTGGGTGCAGGGGCCATGGTTCGCGGGCTGGGTGTGGTTCGGCGCGATGGCGTGGCTGACGCTCGTCGGGGCCGCGGCGCTCGTCGCCGGCGGAAGGTTCGACGCGGCGGAAAGCACGATCGGCGCCTTCGCCGAGCAGGAGACGATCCAGTGATCGCCTCCGTCGCCATCGGGCTGCTCGGTCTGCTCTCGCTGTCGATCCCCGTGGGTATCGTCCTGTTCCTGCTGGGGATCGGCGTCGACCAGTTCTTCAGTCCCTTCCCCCTGCTGCGCGGGCTCGGCAACCTCGTCTGGTCGTCGTCGAACAGCGCCACGCTGATCGCGATCCCGTTCTTCGTGCTGCTGGGCGAACTGCTGGTGCGCAGCGGCGTCGCCGCGAAGACCTACTCGGCGCTCGACAAGTGGATCTCCTGGCTGCCGGGCGGCCTGATCCACGCCAACATCGCCACGGCGACGATGTTCTCGGCAACCTCCGGCTCGTCGGTGGCGACCTCGGCCACCGTCGCCACCGTCGCCATGCCGCAGGCGGAGCGGTTGGGGTACGACCCCAAGCTCTTCTCCGGCGCGATCGCAGCGGGCGGCACACTCGGCATCATGATCCCGCCCTCGATCAACCTGATCGTCTACGGGTTCCTGACGCAGACCTCGATCCCGCGGCTGTTTCTTGCGGGCCTTGTGCCCGGGTTGCTGCTGGCGCTCGCCTTCGTCCTCGTCACCGTGCTCATCTGCGTCGTCCGCCCTGGCCTCGGGGGAGAGCGGCGGACCTTTCCGCTCTCCGAGATGCTGCGCGCGCTCGGCGGGCTCGTCCCGATCATCCTGCTCTTCGCGGTCATCATCGGCACGATCTACAAGGGCTGGGCCACGCCGACGGAGGCGGCGGCGGTCGGCGTCGCGGGCGCCTTCGCCATCGCGCTGGCGTTCGGCGGGGTGTCGTTCCAGATGCTGCGGGAGAGCCTGACCGGGACGGTGAAGATCACCTCGATGATCATGCTCGTCGTCATCGGCGCTTCGTTCCTGAACTTCACGCTGGCCTCCGCCGGTCTCGGCGGGCAGCTTCGCGCGTTTCTCGAGGGGATGGGCCTGGGGCCGCTCGCGACGATCTTCGTCGTCGTCCTGATCTACATCGTGCTCGGCTTCTTCATCGAGACGCTGTCGCTGATGGTCGTGACGATCCCGATCATCGTGCCGCTGGTCGTGGCGCAGGGCTACGATCCGATCTGGTTCGGCATCCTGATGATCGTCCTGATCGAGATGGCGCTGATCACCCCGCCGGTCGGGCTCAACCTCTACGTCGTGCAGGGCGCTCGAAAGAGCGGCCCGATCAGCGACGTGATGCTGGGGGCGGCTCCGTACGTCGCCGTCATGCTGCTGATGGCGATGCTGCTGATCGCCTTCCCGCAGATCGCCCTCTTCCTGCCGAGCGTCATCTAAGCGCGAAGCCGAACTCAATGAACATCGGCCTCGGGGCCGGCAGACGGAGGGATCCCTGAATATGTGGCAATTCTGGGTCGATCGCGGCGGCACCTTCACCGACATCGTCGCCAAGGCGCCGGACGGGTCGCTCGCGACCCACAAGCTCCTGTCCGAGAACCCGGAGCGCTACCGCGACGCCGCGGTCCACGGCATCCGCGAGATGCTGGGCCTCGGAGAGGGCGACCCGATCCCCCAGGGTGCGATCCGGGCGGTCAAGATGGGCACCACCGTCGCCACCAACGCGCTGCTGGAGCGCAAGGGAGAGCGGACGCTGCTGGCCATCACCCGCGGCTTCGGCGACCTCTTGCGGATCGGCTACCAGAACCGTCCGCGCCTCTTCGACCTGCATATCGTCCTGCCGCAGCTCCTCTACGACGATGTCGTCGAGGTGGAGGAGCGGATGAGCGCGGAGGGCGAGGTCGTCACCCCGCTCGACGAGGAGCGGGTCCGCGCCGCGCTGACGAAGGCGCGGCACGAGGGCTACCGCTCGCTCGCCGTCGCCCTGATGCACGGCTACCGCTTCCACGACCACGAAAAGCGCGTGGGCGCCATCGCGCGCGAGCTGGGGTTCGAGCAGGTCTCCCTCAGCCACGAGACGAGCCCGCTGATCAAGCTCGTCTCCCGCGGCGACACCACCGTGGTCGACGCCTACCTCTCGCCGATCCTGCGCCGCTACGTCGACCAGGTCGCCGACGCGCTCGACGCTGACTCGGGCGGCGTGGAATCTCTGATGTTCATGCAGTCGAATGGCGGGCTGACAGATGCGCGCCTGTTCCAGGGCAAGGACGCGATCCTGTCGGGCCCGGCCGGCGGCGTCGTCGGCATGGTCCGTAGCGCCGAGGCGGCGGGCTTCGACAAGCTGATCGGCTTCGACATGGGCGGCACCTCGACCGACGTCTGCCACTATGCCGGCGCCTACGAGCGCAGCTTCGAGACCGAGGTGGCTGGCGTCCGGATGCGCGCCCCGATGATGTCGATCCATACCGTCGCCGCCGGTGGGGGATCTCTGCTGACCTTCCAGCAGGGGCGGCTGCAGGTCGGGCCGGAGAGCGCGGGCGCCAATCCCGGTCCGGCGTCGTACCGGCGGGGCGGCGAATTGGCGGTGACGGACTGCAACGTGGTGCTGGGCAAGATCCAGCCCGACCGTTTTCCGCACGTCTTCGGCCCCGACGGCGACCAGCCGCTCGACGCCGATGCCGCCCGCGCGAAATTCGCCGAGCTCGCCCGCGCGATCTCGGAGGAGACCGGGGAGCCCGAGCGCAGCGTGGAGGAGCTGGCGCAGGGCTATCTGCGCATCGCCGTCGAGAACATGGCGAACGCGATCAAGAAGATCTCGGTCCAGCGTGGCTACGACGTGACCGGCTACACGATGAACTGCTTCGGCGGCGCCGGCGGTCAGCATGCCTGCCAGGTCGCCGATGTGCTGGGGATGAAGCGCATCTTCATCCATCCCTTTGCGGGCGTACTCTCCGCCTTCGGCATGGGCCTCGCCGACGTGCGAGCGATCCGCGAGCACCAGTTCGGCCGGCCGCTGGACGACCGCGACATGGCGGTTCCCGTCTTCGCCGATCTCGACGACAGCGCCCGACGGGAGGTGACGCAGCAGGGCATCCCCGAGGACGCCGTCACAATCGTCCGCAACGCCCACGTCCGGACGGACGGGGCACACCAGACGCTTCCGGTGCCGTTCGGCACCGAGGAGGAGATCCGCGACGCCTTCGCCGAGGCGCACAAGCAGCGCTACGGCTTCGTGCCCGACACCGATGCGCTGATCCTCGACCTCCTGACGTCGGAGGCGATCGGCGCGACCGGAGAGGACGTGGCGATGCCGGACTCTGGCCACGGCAGCGCCGGCGGAGACAAGGCGCCGATGTATTCGCGCGGCGCCTGGAGCGACGTGCCGCTGGTCGACCGGGGCTGCGTGGCGACGGGCGACACCGTCGACGGGCCGGCGATCATCTTCGAGCCGACCGGCACCAACATCGTCGACGACGGCTGGCGCGCGGAGTGCCTCGAAGGCGGCAACCTCGTTCTGACGCGCATCGCCGCGCTGAGACGGGAGGAGGCGGTGGGCACACAGGTCGACCCGGTGATGCTCGAGGTGTTCAACAACCTCTTCATGAACATCGCCGAGCAGATGGGCGCGAGCCTCGCCAACACCGCCTATTCGGTGAACATCAAGGAGCGCTACGACTTTTCCTGCGCGATCTTCGATGCGGCGGGCGACCTCGTGGCGAACGCGCCGCACGTGCCGGTGCACCTCGGTTCGATGAGCGGGGCTGTCCGCACCGTGCTGCGCGACAACCAAGACCGGATCGCCCCGGGCGACAGCTTCATGATGAACAACCCGTTCAACGGCGGCACTCACCTGCCCGACGTTACCGTCATCACGCCGGTCTTCGACGAGGCGGGCGAGAACATCATCTTCGTCACCGCCTCGCGCGGGCACCATGCCGACATCGGCGGCAAGACGCCGGGCTCCGCCCCGCCGGACAGCCGCTCGATCGAGGAGGAGGGTGTGGTCATCGACAACTTCCTGCTGGTCGAGAAGGGCCGGCTGAGGCGGCAGGAGACGCGCGAACTGCTGGCCTCCGGCCGCTGGCCATGCCGCAACATCGACCAGAACATGGCCGACATCTCCGCCCAGATCGCCGCCAACGCGACCGGCCTCGCCGAGCTCGGCAAGGTGGTCCGGCAGTTCGGGCTGGAGACGGTGCAGGCCTACATGGGTCACGTCCAGGACAACGCCGAGGAGAGCGTCCGCCGCGTGCTCGACGTCCTGAAGGACTGCGCGTTCACCTACCCGCTGGACTCGGGAGCCGAGATCAAGGTCGCAATCCGTGTCGATCGCGACGGGCGGTGCGCGGTCATCGACTTCGCCGGAACCGCCCTGCAGGACGAGGGCAACTACA
Organism: uncultured Alphaproteobacteria bacterium; assembly: GCA_963749675.1. Lineage (GTDB taxonomy): Bacteria > Pseudomonadota > Alphaproteobacteria > Rhodobacterales > Rhodobacteraceae > Roseitranquillus. The sequence continues at coordinate 376,467 of CAVVNT010000010.1, read as the reverse complement.
ACGCGCCACTCTCCATCTGCCGGGCTGTCGTCCTCTATGTCTTCCGCACGCTGGTCGGCTCCGACATCCCGATGAACGAGGGGTGCCTCAAGCCTCTCGACATTCGCGTGCCGGACGGCTGCATGCTCAACCCGCGCTATCCCGCCGCGGTGATCTCCGGCAATACCGAGGTCAGCCAGTCGATCGCGGACACGCTCTACGGCGCGCTGGGGGTGATCGCGGGCTCTCAGGGGACGATGAACAACTTCGTCTACGGCAACGAAACCTACCAGAACTACGAGACCATCTGCGGCGGCACCGGCGCGGGCGACGGCTTCGCCGGGGCGAGCGCGGTGCACAGCCACATGACCAACACCCGGATGACCGACCCCGAGGTGCTGGAAGGCCGCTTTCCCGTCCGCGTCGAGGAATTCTCGATCCGCCGCGGATCGGGCGGCGCGGGCCGCTGGCCGGGCGGCGACGGCATCGTCCGTCGCCTGCGCTTCCTCGAGCCGATGAAGGTTACCGTCCTGTCCTCCCACCGCGAGACGCAGCCCGCGGGTATCGCCGGCGGCGCGCCCGGCGCCGCCGGGCACAACGTCGTCGAGCGACGCAACGGGCGGATCGAGGAGCTCCGCGGAAACGACGAAGCCGACCTCGAGGCGGGAGACGTGTTCTGCATGACGACCCCGGGCGGCGGGGGCTATGGCCACCGGCGCTAGCCCGCCCGGAAGGGTGATAGCCGCAGGCAATGCGCCGCTGCGCCTTCGTCCGAGCAGCCTGGCTCTTTGCTGGATGGGTGGTGCCGGTGAAGGGACTCGAACCCCCGACCCCATCATTACGAATGACGTGCTCTACCAGCTGAGCTACACCGGCGCCGGGGCGGCTCTTAGCAGCCCCGATACGGGAACGGTAGCCCTAATTGCGCCGGGCCGTTCCCGGTGTTTCCTCGATCACCTCGGCTGCAGGGACAGGGCCTGCGGTGGGCTGTCGCGGCGCGACTTCGGCCTCCGGAACGCCTGGGCCGTCGCCGGTGGTGCGCGCCCTGTTGGGTGAGGTATCGCTCCCTCCGACCAGCAATGGCAGCGTCTCGAGTCCGGCGGGTACCGGCGTCTGCCCCGCGGGCGGTTCGCGCCAGGCTAGGGTGTCGAAGCCGCCGCAGTTAGGGCAGACTGGCGCCCATTCCCCATTGATGTTGTGGCAGGTGTCGCAAACCCACTGCGGCCCGCGACGTGCGGTAAGCGCCTTGGCAAGCCAGGCGCGCACGACGTGGTCCTCAGCCCCCTCGCCCCGCTCGATCGCGGCCATGTTGGTCAGCGCACGCGCGGTCGGCTCGCGAGAAGCGAGGTCGCCCAGCGCCCGACGCGCCGCCGGGAAGTCCTCCGCCGCGATGTTGAGCTCCGAGAGCAGCATCCGCGTTTCCGGGTGGTCGGGATGCGCGCGGACCAGCATGTCGAAGCGCTTGATCCGCTGTTGCGGGGTCTCGTTCGGCTCGATCTCGGCGAACGCGGCCGCGAGGTCGGGGTGCGGCTGGCTCTCCCACGCCTTGCGGATGAGGCGGGTTGCGTTGCGCTGCTTGCCGTTGCCGATGTACGCGCGAGCGGCCATCACCGCTGCAGGCACCAGATCGGGGGAAAGCCGGTTGGCCTCGATCGCGGCCTCGCGCGCCTCGATCGTCTTGCCTTCGGTGACGATCTCCTTCGCCTCGCCCAGCGCCAGAACGGCGTCCCGGCGGCGGTAGACGTCGCGCGGCAGCGCCCCGTGCTTGAGCTTGGCCGAGAGCGTCTTGCGCGCACCGGCCCAGTCGTCGTGCTCGGCCTGCAGGCGCAAGAGGACGTCCTGGGTCTCGGCATGCTTCGGCTTCAGCGCAAAGGCCTTCTCGGCGAGCTTGAGCGCAGTGTCGGTGTCACCCTCCGCCAGCTTCTGCCGCAGCAGCCCGCGGATGCCGACGAACCGGGTCCGATCGTGCGTCACCAGGTCCTTGTAGACCTGCTCCGCCTTGCCGCGGTCGCCGGACAGTTCGGCCGCCTGCGCGGTAAGCAGATTCGTCAGCTCCGGCTGATGGAGATAGCGGTCGGCGCGGGCCGCCTTGGCCATCGCCTCGCGCCCGTCGCCCGCGGCGAGAGCAAGGATGCCGTCCGACAGCGCCTGGTAGCCCTTGCGCTCCGCCCGGCGGGAGAAGTGGCGGCTGAGCGCCGTCTCGTCTCCGCCGAGGAACTTCAGGGTCGCCACCAGCAGCGCTAGGAGCTTCAGCACCAGCCACACCAGGATCGCAAACACAATCGCGGCGATCACCGCCTGCAGCGGCCCGAGCGTGAACTCCAGGTCCGCCACGGTGATCTGCAGGCCGCCCTCGGCCTGCAGGAGCCACCGGGCGACCAGCGCCAGGAGAACGACGAGCGCCACATAGAACAGGACGCGGATCAGCGAGAAAAGCATCGCGAGGCCCTCAATTCATGCCCTGGGACAGGGAGTCGGCGGCCGCGGCGGCGTCAGCTCTCAGCTGCGCCTGCTCCAGCCAGTCCTGCATCGCCGCCCTGCCGTCTTCGGGCAGGCCGTCGAGCTCGGCGAGGGCGGCCTCGATGTCTCCATCCCCCAGCGCCGCTTCGGCGCGCGACAGGATGGCGTCGGGGTCGTCCCCCTGTTGCGGGGTCAGCGAGCGCGCCTGCGTCTGGGTGCGCAGGAACGCGACAAGTCGGTCGCCCGGCTCGCCTTCGGTCGTCGCGACGGCGGTGGCGCGCAAGGCGGCGCGGGCCGCGTCGGGGTAACTCTCGCGCAGCGACGCGATCGTCGGAACACCGGTGTCCGCCGCCGCAGCAAGCGGTCCCGGCACCTCCTGATCGAGGTTCGCCGACAGTGTCGCCAGCTCCTCGGAATATGGCTCGCCGGAATCGATCGCGAGCTCCACCTGCGCCAGCGCTGCCCGTGCCTCTGCGGCGCGGGCCATCGCCTCGGCCTCGGCACGGGCATCGGCCGCCCGCTGCTCGGCCTGGGCCTCCAGCTCGGCCGCCCGCTGCTCTGCCTGGGCCTCCAGCTCGGCGGCCCGCTGCTGCGCGGCCTCGACCTCGGCCTGGGTCGCCGCCGCAGCAGAGGCGAGATCGGTGCGCATCGTCTCAACCTGGGTCCGCGCCTCCTCGGTCGCGGCCACGACCTCCTCGCGCATGCTCGCCACCTCGGAGCGGAGGACCTCAGTCGCGGTCTCCGGGTCGGCGATGGGCCGCGCCTCCAGCTCCGCGATCTGCTGGTCGGCTTGGTCGAGTTGGCCCTGCACCGCGCCGAGATCCGTTTCCAGCGCATCGAGCCGGTCGCCGATCGTGGCGAGGGTCTCTCCCAATGCGTTGAACTCGCCCTCGGCGTTTATCCTCAACTGTTCGATCGCGCCGCTCAGGTCTTCGGAGCTGAGCGCGTTGTTCAGCGCGTCGATGTCGCCCTGGATCTCGTCGAGCCGCGCCGTCTGCTGCGCCACGACGCCGCTCTGCTCCTCGAGCGCGGCGGTGGTCTCAGGGTCGGGGCCGATGGGCTCCTGCTGCTGGAGGTAGTACCAGATACCCGCGGCGCCGATGAGGCCACCGATGATCGCGGCGACGAGCGCCGAAAAGAACCCGCCCCCGCCCGATCTCTCGGCGGCTGGGGCGGCGGGCGGCGGCGTCCCCTCGTCGAGGACTGGGTCGCTCTGCTTCGGAGGATCTTCTACCCCGGCCGTGCGGCCGTCCCCGGCTTCCTCATGCAGCGTGGGGTCTGACGATCCTACGATTGCCTCGTCCGGCGCGCCGGTGGCACGCTCCGGCGGCGAGAAGGGATCAGCGACCGGCTCACCCGGCGGTGCACCGGCCACGGCGGGCTCCGGGTCCGTCGGCGGCGCGTCTTCTTCGCGCTGCGGCACGGCTGGGTCGCTTTCGCCGACTGCGGAGGATGCGGACACGCCCCCGCCTTCGTCCGAAAGCTCCGTCGCGGGCACATCTTCAGGCCGGCCCGCGGGATCGCGATGCTCTGCCGCCTCCTCGTCGAGGGGCGTCTTCTCGCGGCCGTCGTCTTTGTCCGGTGGCAGCACGCAGCCCCCCATTTTGCCTTCGACGCAAGCAGTTCCGATGAAGCTTAGCCCGCCCCATCCCGGTCAACAAGGCGCGAGCGCTCGGCGACGTCGAGCGCGGCGGCGATCGCCTGCTCCATCGCGTCGCCGGTCGGCGACTCCGCCATCGTCATCCAGGCGGGGCGGCGGAACGCTTCGGCCGCCGCGGCGCTGATGGCCACCGCGTGCACATTCGCCTTCCAGGGCCCCTGATGCTCCGCCACCAGCCGTGCCGACCGCGGTGAATAGAGCGGCAGCACCACCACATCCGCCCCAGCGAGCAGCGCCGCCGCCTCGCTCGTCAGCGGTCGCGCCACCTGATCATATCCGACCACCTCATCGGCAGGGAGTTGCGCCGCCCGGAGACGCGCCAACAGATCTCCGGCCGAATGCGCACCGCGGACGTGGATCAGTGCCTTCGGCCGCGCTTGCGCCAACCGGCGTAGCAGCGTCTCCACGTCGCCATCCGCAGACAACGCCTCCAACCCAGCCGCCGCCGCGGCGGCGGCGGTCCGGTTGCCGACGCACCACGCGCGCCACCGGCCTGGGGGCAGCGATGCCACCGCGTTCTGCGAGGTCAGCACCAGCTCGACCCCCTGCGGCAGCACGACCTGCCGGGCGCAGATCTCGATGACCGGTGAGATCACGGCGGGATGTCGCAGCCCCCGCGCCACCAGCGCCTCCAACAGCCGCCGTGACTGCGCCTGAGGCCTGATAAGAAGGAGCGTCGCCATGCCGCTAGGTCTACCCTCCGCGCGGCCTGGGCGACAGCGCTTGCTGCACGGGTCAGCGGGTGCTAGCGGCCCGGCGCATGATCACCGTCCTCGGCATCGAATTCGAGCTGCGACGACAGCGCCGCCGCCATCGTGCGCGATGACAGGGCGATTCTGTCGAACGTCGTCGCCGGACAGGACGCGCTGCATGCCGCCTATGGCGGCGTCGTGCCCGAGATCGCGGCGCGCGCGCATGTCGAGCGACTCGATCTGGCGGTCGAGCAGGCGCTAGCCGAAGCCGGAGTGACGCTCGCGGATCTCGATGCCGTCGCGGTCACGGCCGGGCCGGGCCTCATCGGCGGTGTGCTCGCGGGCGTCATGACGGCCAAGGGCATCGTGGCGGGAACGGGCCTGCCCCTGATCGGCGTGAACCACCTTGCCGGGCATGCGCTGACGCCGCGCCTGACCGACGACCTCGACTATCCCTACCTGCTCCTTCTCGTCTCTGGCGGCCACTGCCAGTTCCTCCGCGTCGGAGGGCCGGAGACGTACGTCCGGCTCGGCGGCACCATCGACGACGCGCCCGGTGAGGCGTTCGACAAGACCTCCCGGCTGCTCGGATTGGGTCAGCCCGGTGGCCCGGCGGTGGAGGCAGAGGCGCGGCGGGGAGATCCCGTCCGGTTCGCGTTTCCCCGCCCGCTTCTCGATCGCCCCGGCTGCGATCTTTCGTTCTCCGGCCTCAAGACGGCGTTGATGCGTGCACGAGACGGAGTGGTGGCCGACGCCGGCGGCCTCGCCGCCCAGGACCGCGCCGATCTCGCCGCATCCTTTCAGGCGGCAGTCGTCGAGACGCTTGTCGAAAAGTCGCGCCGCGCCATCGCGCTCGCCGACGCGCCTGCCTTCGCCGTCGCGGGCGGAGTGGCCGCCAATGGATCACTCCGCGCCGGCCTTGAGGCGGCGGCGGCAGAGACCGGCGTCCCGCTCGTCGCGCCGCCGCTCCGCCTCTGCACGGACAACGGCGCGATGATCGCGTGGGCCGGGATCGAACTTTTCCGCTGCGGCCGACGCGACGACCTTTCCCTCGCCGCCCGACCGCGCTGGCCGCTGGATGCCGCCGCCGTGCCGCTCCTCGGCGCCGGCCGCAAGGGCGCCAAGGCCTGAGCCGCCGCTGCGCCGCCTCAGTTGAAGGTGTGGACCACCAGCTTCAGCTCGCCATCGTCCTGGCGCTCGAAGACGGTGGTGGCGAGGCCGCTCCAAGGCTGATCGGCGCCTTCGGCATCCTTGCCGTTCGCCGTCCAGTTCGCGGCTGCGACGACGGCATCGCCCTCATCCCGCGCCTCGATGAGGTCGAGCTTGTGACCGCTCACGCCCATGTCGAAGACCGCCGTGAAGAAGTCCGCGACCCCCTCGGGGCCGGAGATGACGTCGTGTGTCGCTGGCAGAAACAGCGCATCCTGCGTGTAGGCAGCCGCAACAGCCTCGGCGTCGGCGGCGTTGAACGCCTGATCCCAAGCCGCGTAGGCTGACCTCACCTCATCCTCGACCGATTGTGCATGGATCGGGCCAGCCGAGACCAGTGCAACGATACATGCGCCGCGCATGGCGCGGCGGAGCCCCTGAGCCTTCATCTCCCACTCCTCAGCAGAGGCCGCTCCTGGATCCCGGCGGCCAACAAAAGGATCGCACAGAACTTTACGCCACGTCAATTTTTCGGTGATCGCAACTGCTCCGCAGGCCTAGAGTTGCTCGATCGAGCAACGGAGTTACCCTTGCGAGGCAGCGACGAAAGCGGAACCATGACCGACATCTCGATCCTCGGCGCCGGCGCGTTCGGCACCGCCCTAGCCATCGTCCTCGGCGCGGAGGGGCCGGTCACCCTCTGGGCGCGCGATGCCGATGCGGTCCGGGCACTGAAGGAGACGCGCGCGAACCCGCGCCTGCCCGGTACCGAAATTCCTGACACGGTGAGGCCGACCGCTAACCTGGCGGAAGCGGCACAAGCCCGGATCCTCCTCCTTTCGGTACCGATGCAGGCGCTCGGCTCTCTGCTCGAGGCGATCCCGCATCACACCGGCGCACTCGTCGCCTGTTGCAAGGGCGTCGACCTCGCCTCCGGCCTCGGTCCAACCGGCGTCATTGCGAGTCACGTCCCGGCCGCAACTCCGGCCGTCCTGACCGGCCCGAGCTTCGCCGGCGACATCGCGCGACGCCTGCCGACCGCCCTGACACTCGCCTGTGGGAACGAGGCGGAGGGGCTGGAGCTGCAGCACCGCCTCGCCACGCCCGTCCTCCGCCTCTACCTCGGCACCGACATGCCAGGGGCGGAGCTTGGCGGCGCGCTCAAGAACGTCGTGGCGCTCGCTGCTGGCATGGCGATCGGCGCGGGGTTCGGCGAAAGCGCACGTGCCGCGATCATCACTCGCGGCTTCGCCGAGATGACCCGCTTCGCCGTTGCGTCAGGCGCCCAGCCCGAAACGCTGATGGGCCTCTCCGGCCTTGGTGACCTGACACTGACCGCCAACTCCGAGAAGTCGCGGAACTACCTCACGGGGCTCGAGCTCGGCCAGGGCATGCCGCTCGACCGAAAGCGCACGGTGGAGGGCGTGGCGACCGCCCGCGCCGTCGCCCGCCTCGCGCACGAGCGCGGTATCGACATGCCCCTCACCGACACCGTCGCCCGCGTCACCGGCGGCGAGCTCTCGATCGCGGACGCCAAGGACGAACTCCTGTCCCGCCCCCTCACCTCCGAGTAACGGAGCCACGAAGCGGCTAAACGGAATCCGGGCCGACGGTGGCCGTAGCTGGGGTCCTGCGCTTGCCGCGAACGAGATTGCCGCACCTTCGGCATTCGGCTAGCACTCGACCCATGCGCTACTGGCTCTTCAAGTCCGAACCCTCCACATGGAGCTGGGACGACCAGATCGCTCGCGGCGACCAAGGTGAGCAGTGGGACGGCGTTCGCAACTATCAAGCCCGCAACCACATGCGCGACATGGAGGTGGGTGACCGCGGCTTCTTCTACCACTCGCAGTCCGAGAAGGCGGTCGTCGGCATCGTCGAGGTCGTCGCCGAGACCCATCCCGAACTCGACCACCGACGACAGCCGCTGGGAGTGTGTCGACATCAAGGCTGTCCGGCAGATGCCGCGGCCGGTGACGTTGGCACAGTGCAAGGCGGACGAGCGGCTGGCGGACATGGTCCTCGTCAATAACACGCGCCTCTCTGTCCAACCCGTGACCGAGGCGGAGTGGGCGGTCGTCTGCGAACTCGGTGGGCTCGACGCGCCCGAGTGAGGCGAACGGGCGGCACGGGTCACTCCGAGCTTCCAGAGTGTTCAATGACCATCGCGCGGAACCACCTGCGTGAGGTGCAAGGCGATCGCACGGCGCCGGTCCTCGAATCCCGGCGTCGACGGGAGGCCCTGTCATCGTCTACGACCGAGCCCTTGCAACCCGCGCCGTCCGGGCGATCTTGATCGAAATCAGCGTCCTCCCTGGCTGGACCAAGATACGCGACGCCCCGTGAACAAGGACGATCGACGATGCTGATTCGCGCGATTGCAGCGCTCGCCCTTTTGCTGGCGGCCTTTGCCGCCTGGATCTTGCTTGCGTCCCCGCGCGAAGTGGATGTCGCTCTGGTGCAGCGCGGCGATGCCGCCGAGGTCGTTTATGCGACCGGCGTCGTCGAACCGGTGACGTGGGCAAAGGTGGCGCCCCTGGTTCAGGCGCGGATCACTGAGTTGTGCGGGTGCGAGGGCGGGGCGGTGCAGGCCGACGACGTTCTGGCGCGACTGGACTCCCGCGCCCCCGAGGCCGCACTGGCGGAACTGCTTGCGCGTCAGGAGTACCTGACGCGGGAGCGCGACCGGCTGCGGGATCTCGCCGACCGCAACATCGGCTCGCGCGCCGAACTCGAGCGCGCGGAGAGCGAGGAGGCACAGGTCGAAGCGGCGATCGCGGGACAGCGCAGCCGGCTCGAGAACTACGTCCTGCGTGCGCCCACCGATGGCGTCGTCCTGCGGCAGGAGGGCGAGGTTGGCGAGATCGCCGATCCGGGCGAAGTTCTGTACTGGGTCGGTCGGAGGTCTCCGCTCCAGGTCGTCGCCGACGTCAACGAAGAGGATATTCCGCGCATCGAGCCAGGCCAGCGGACGCTCCTCAGCGCCGATGCCTTCCCCGAGAGGAAGCTGGAGGCGGAGGTGGCGAGCGTCACGCCGATGGGCGACCCCGTCAGCAAGTCCTACCGCGTCCGCTTCTCCCTGCCCGAAGACACGCCCATCATGATCGGCATGACCGTCGAGGTGAACGTGATCGTGCGCGAGAAGCCAGCGGTCCTGCTGGTCCCGGCAAGCGCCGTCGACCCCTCCGGCGTCGCATGGATCGTCGAGGATGGCGTCGCGGCGCCTCGACCGGTGGCGCTGGGAATCCGCGGCGCAACCGAGGTCGAGGTGATAGAAGGGCTGGAGGAAGGTGCCGCAGTGATCGTCCCGGCACCGTCGGATCTCAAAGAGGGCGCGCGGGTCGAGGTCACTCGATGAGGCTGCTCCTCGGCCTGGCGGTTGCCCACATCCAGGGGCGGGCGCGGCAGACGCTGGTCGCCGGCCTTGGCGTCGCTCTCGGTGTCGGGTTCTCGATCGCGATGGCGGCGCTGATGCAGGGCTCGCAGGACGACTTCATCCGGCAGTTGGTCGACACGATGCCTCACGTCCAGATCTCCGACGAGACCCGCGACCCTGCGGTCCAGCCGGCGGAGGCGGTCTACGACGCCGTCGCCTTCTCGAACCTGCGGACGGTCGACGACCGGCGCGGCATTGCCAACCCGACCGCCGCCCGCGCCGCGCTCGAGGCGTGGGTGCCCGGCACCGTCGCGCCGGCGCTGGTGACGCAGGGGGTCGCGCGCTATTCCGGCCGGGACGCGGGCGTGGCCGTCCTCGGCATCGAGCCGGCGGTGGAGGAGCGCGTCTCCTCCGTCGCCGAGGATTTCGTGCAGGGCAGCTTCCGGTCCCTGGAGGCAGGCGGCAACAACGTGGTGATCGGCGACGGCCTGGCGGAAAAGCTCGGCGCGAACTTCGGCAGCACGATCGACTTCGTCTCGCCCACCGGCCTATCTCGCGGCTTCCGTGTCGTTGGCCTCTTCCACACCGGAACCACTGCGCGCGACGAGGGCGAGGTCTACATGGCGCTGAAGAACGCCCAAATCCTCGCCGAGCGGCCGAACGTCATCAACCAGATCCGCCTGCGCCTCGAGGACCCGAACGCCGCCCCCGCCGTCGCCGCGCGGGCCGAGGCGCAGCTCGGCTACAAGGCGGTCTCGTGGCAGGAGGCGAACGAGGCGATCCTCGAGGCGCTCGTGATCCGCAACTTCATCATGTACACGGTCGTCGCCGCGATCCTGCTGGTCGCGGGCTTCGGCATCTTCAACATCGTCTCGACGATCACCCACGAAAAGGCGCGGGACATTGCGATCCTCAAGTCGCTGGGCTTCGCCGAAGCCGACATGCGCCGGCTGTTCCTGATCGAGGGGCTGGCAATCGGCGGCGCGGGCTCGATCATCGGCTGGGCGGTCGGCTACGGCCTCTGCCTCGCGCTCGCGAGCGTCCGGTTCGAGGTGCCGGAGCTTGGCGACGCCACAAATCTGCCTCTTGCCTGGAGTGTCTGGCACTACGCCATCGCCTCGGCCTTCGCGCTGGGCGCGGCGGGGATCGCCGGCTACCTGCCGGCACGCAAGGCGGCGCGGCTCAATCCCGTCGACATCATCCGGGGCGCGACGTGAGCCCGCTGATCGAGGCCCACCACCTCAGCCGGACGCTGCCCGCGACGGTTCCGGTGACGCTGGTGCAGGACGTGAGCCTGAGGATCGCCGAGCGGGAGTTCGTCGCCCTGACGGGACCTTCCGGCTCAGGCAAGTCCTCGCTCCTCTATCTGCTCGGTCTTCTCGACCGTCCGACTGCTGGAGAGCTCGCCATCGCGGGGCGCGACACCGCAGCCCTCAGCGAGCGTGAGCGGTCTGAGCTGCGCCTCACCACAATCGGGTTCGTCTTCCAGTTCCACTTCCTGTTGCCGGAATTCACGGTGCGCGACAACGTCGAGATCCCGATGCGCAAGCTCGGCCGTCTGTCGCGGCGGGCGATGCGCGCCCGCGCCGAGGAACTGCTCGAGAGTTTGGGCCTCGCCGGCCACTTCGACAAGCGGCCCGAACAGATCTCGGGGGGCCAGCGCCAGCGCGTCGCCGTCGCCCGGGCGCTCGCCAACGACCCGCCGCTCGTCCTCGCCGACGAGCCGACCGGCAGCCTCGACAGCAAGAGCTCCGAGCAGGTGTTCGGCATCCTCCAGGGCCTCGTCCGCGAGCGCGGCAAGACCATCGTCGCCGTCACGCATGACCTCGGCCTTGCCGAGCGGATGGACCACAGGCTGCAGCTGATCGACGGCCGCCTGATTTCTGACAGCGCGAGCGAAGCCGCCTGATATCGGACGCTGCGCCGCCCCTGCCGATGCTGAGGAGCGGCCCGACGGACGTGTTCCGATCGCTTGATCGGCCCACCCCGCCGCTAGCTCGCGGGCACCACGCGCCGCTGCGGCGGCTCAGGCGTACCCGTCTTCCTTGTCGAAGGGCTTGACCAGCAGGTAGTAGATGACCGCTCGGAGCCGTCATAGGCCCCGCTTCCGGATCGGAAACGACTCGACCTGCTGAATGGTCGCCCTCGCGAGAAGCCGCGGTCGCTTCAAGGGAGGATCGGCGTCTCATGCCGCAGCATTCAGCGGCCCCGCCCGCTCTTTGGGCTTCGGCGCAAGTAGACCTTGCCAGCGTCGCGGCTGAAGGTCACCAAGCCGGCGCGACCTGACGGGGGATGTTGCATGGCTCGACAACCGCGAGCGTGGCAGCGGATGCTGTCCGGGCGCAGGCTCGATCTCCTTGATCCGACGCCGGTAGACATTGAGGTGGAGGACATCGCCCACGGCCTCGCCTTTGTTGCCCGCTGGAACGGCCAGACGCGCGGCGACTGGCCGTATTCGGTCGCCGAGCACTCGCTTCTCGTCGAGCAAATCTTCGCGCTGCTCGAAGAGGATGCGCCGCTCAGATGGCGCCTTGCCGCGCTGCTGCACGACGCGCCGGAATACGTTATCGGCGACATGATCTCGCCCGTGAAGGCGGCAGTCGGGCCGGCCTACGGCGAACTCGACGCGCGGCTCTCGCAGGCGATCCATCTGCGCTTCGGCCTGCCGGCGCAGTTGCCGAAGGCGGTCAAGGCCCGGATCAAGCGCGCCGATCGCATCTCCGCCTGGCTCGAGGCAGTGCGCATCGCCGGCTTCACGGAGGCCGAGGCCACGCGGTTCTTTCGCGCGCCGCCGCAGGTCTGCCTCTCGCTCCCCCTCCACCTCCGGCCGCCGGCCGAGACCCGGGAAGCCTACACGACGCGGATCGGCGAGCTTCTTCGGCAGATTTGAACGCGCGCAGAAATCGCGTCTTAACCATGGTCGGGGTCTAACGCGGGAAAGTCAGTCCCGGCAGGAAGAAGATGTCCCGACACGAGCGCCCCATCGTCAACTCGGAAGTGCCCTTCGCACCCGGGGAACTTTTCTTCTCACGCACCGACGCACGTGGCGTCATCCGCTCGGGCAACGACGTGTTCCAACGGATCAGCCAGTACGGCTGGAACGAACTGATCGGCGCACCGCACAAGATCGTCCGCCACCCGGACATGCCGCGGGCCGTGTTCCACCTGATGTGGCAGACGATCCGCGCGGGTCATCCGATGGGCGCCTATGTCAAGAATCGGGCGCGAGACGGGCGGCACTACTGGGTCTTCGCCAATGTCAGCCAGGTCGAGGGCGGCTATCTCTCGGTCCGCCTGAAGCCGCTCTCCGACAGGCTGCCGGTGATCGCCGATCTGTATTCCGAGCTGCGTCGGATGGAGCTGGAAGAGGGAATCGCGCCCGAAGTCGGCGGGGAGCGACTTCTGGCCCGCCTCAAGAGCCTGGGTTTCCCTGACTATCCATCGTTCATGGCGCAGTCGCTGGTCGGCGAGATCCGCGCACGCGATGCGGCGCTGAGGCGAAAGGCGGACGCTGGTCTGGAGCGGTTCGAGAACATGGTTGCATCGGCCGAGGCACTTCGCGTTGAGGCCGGAACGATCGGCACGGCGTTCGAGGCCATGCGCACGGTGCCCTACAACATGCGGATCAAGGCAACGCGCCTCGGCGACGCCGCCGGGCCATTTGGCGTGCTCGCCGTCAATCACGGGGCGCTTTCCACCGAGATTCGCACCGGTGTGGAAAAGCTGCTCGCCTCGCTCCACGAAGTTTGCCGCCGCGTGAACGAAGGCCTGTACCTCGCAGGAACGGCTCGGCTCCAGAGCGAGATCGTCACGACCTTCGAGCGGGAAGAGGGCGAAGACACTCCCATCGACCGCGCCGCCGAGATGGCGCATCTCACGTCGCAGCGCGGCTACGGCACCAAATCCAGGATAGAGCTGGAGGCGATCGCCGACAGGTTGCGGCAGTTCGCCGAGGATTGCAGCATCATGCGCCGCGTTGTGACAGGCCTCAAGGTGACCCGCGTGCTGTGCAAGGTCGAGGGCGGCCGTCTCGGTCACCGTGACGGAGGCCTCGACGAGATCATCGCCCGGCTCGATACATTTCAGAGCACGCTCGACCGGCACCTCGCGAATCTCGACACGATCACCGATGGAATGCGCGGCAACGTCGAGAAGCAGTTGCGCGAGGCCGCCTGACCGATGACGGTGCGCTGCCCGGCTGAGCCCCCGCGGTGCGGAGCGCCGGCTGGCAGACCACTTCAGCGAGGTGAGCGCTTCGCGAGGATGCGCTGCAGCGTCCGGCGGTGCATGGAGAGGCGGCGCGCGGTCTCCGACACATTGCGGTCGCAGAGCTCGTAGACGCGCTGGATGTGCTCCCACCGGACGCGGTCGGCGGACATCGGGTTCTCGGGCGGCGGCGGCAGCTCGTCATTGGCAGCCAGCAGAGCGGCCGATATGTCGTGGGCGTCCGCCGGCTTGGACAGGTAGTCCGTCGCGCCGATCTTGACGGCGGCTACCGCTGTCGCAATTGCCCCATAGCCCGTGAGGACCACGATCCGCGAGTCCGGACGACGCTCCCGCAGGACTTCCACGACATCCAGGCCGTTGCCGTCCTCGAGCCGCAGGTCCACGACCGCATACGCGGGAGGACGCGCGGTGGCGATAGCCCGACCATCCGCCACGCTTTCCGCCGTTTCGACAGCGAAGCCCCGCTTCTCCATCGCCTTTGCAAGCCTTCGCAGAAACGGCTCGTCGTCGTCGACAAGCAGGAGCGAAGGGTCCTGACCGATTTCGGCCGTCGCGCGTTCCATCATTCGAACCTCCAGACTTGGGAGGGAGATAGAAAAAGCGTCTGACCGGTCAATTCACGAACAGGTCAGGACGCGCGGCCAAGCTCGGCTGCGACGTTCCCGATCCCCCACCCTGCAGGCTTGCCGAGCAGCAGTGGTTCTGACAACCCAAAGCCCGCTGAGCAAAGGAGGTTCCGGAGAATGCAGGAGACTTGGCGCTGGTTCGGTCCAGCCGACCCGGTGACGATCGACGACGTGAGGCAGACCGGCGCCACGGGGATCGTCACGGCGCTACACCATCTCCCGCCCGGCACTGTCTGGCCACCGGAAGAGATCGCAGACCGGCGGCGCCTTGTCGCGGGACCTCCCGCGGCCCCCAAAGGCTTGGAATGGATGGTGATCGAGAGCTTGCCGGTGTCGGAGGACATCAAGCGGCAAAGCGGCGACTGGCGCGCGCACGTCGTCGCCTGGCAGCAGAGCTTTCGCCACCTCGCCGCGGCGGGCATCGAGGTCGTCTGCTACAACTTCATGCCGATCCTCGACTGGACACGCACCGACCTGGACTGGCGGCTGCCGACCGGCGCGAGCTGCAGCGGTTCGACCTCGTCGACTTCGCCGCCTTCGACCTCCATGTCCTGCAGCGGCCCGAGGCCACCTATCCCGAGCATGTCGCGGAAGAGGCCGGGCGCCGCTACGCCACCATGAGCGAGGAGCGAAGGCGCGGGCTGGCGCGGAACGTCGTCTTTGGCCTGCCCGGCGCTGCCGAGGGCTTCACGCTCGGAGAACTGCGCGAGCATCTCGCGATGTACCGCGATATCGGGACCGACCGCCTGCGACAGAACCTCGTCGACTTCCTCGAACAGGTGGTCCCGACCGCCATGGAACTGGGTCTGCGGATCTGCTGCCATCCCGACGATCCGCCGTTCCCACTTCTGGGGCTGCCGCGTATCATGTCGACTGAAGAAGACTATGCGCAAGTGATGCGCGCGGTCGAAGGGTTCTGTCGCAGATTTGGTGCAGCTTAGGGCCGTCGGAAGCTACATTTTGGCGATCTTCATGGGAGGTGGCCGATGATGAGCAGAACGGAGCGGGAGCGATTTCTACCCGACGGTTTGAAGACGGAACGGATCGAGGTCTCCGGGAGCATGGTGGTCGTGCATGCTCGCGCATCGAGCGCCAGATCGGCGTGCTTGCGCTGCGGTCAGACCTCCGGTCGCCAGCACAGCAGATATCAGAGGCGGCTGGCCGACCTTCCCGCTCATGGTCGCGACGTCAGGATCGTTCTGTCAGTCCGGCGGCTCCGTTGCCGCACACCGCATTGCCGTACACGAGTGTTCGCGGAGCGGTTTCCGCCGTCGGTTACGCGCCCGCATGGCCGGCGGACCTCGCGGTTGCAGGGGCTGGTGCGCCACCTCGGCCTGGCGTTGGGCGGACGCCCGGCGCAAGCCCTCGCGGGCCGCCTATTGCTGCCGGTGAGCAAAGACACGTTCCTGCGCGGCGCCCGTGCCTTGTCCAACGATTTCGCCGCCGAAGCGCCGCGTGTGATCGGTATCGATGACTGGGCGTGGCGACGGGGCCAGCGCTACGGCACGTTGATCTGCGACCTCGAGCGGCGCCGTGTCATCGACCTCCTGCCGGATCGCGAGCCCGCGACCGTCGAAGCCTGGCTGAGCCGGCATCCCCAGATCGAGGTCGTCGCCCGCGATCGGAACGGCGGGTACCGCGGCGCCGTAGCGTGGGCCTTGCCAAACGCGGTGCAGGTCGCCGACAGGTGGCATCTGCTGGAGAACTCCGGGAGCGGCCTTCCTTGCCGCCGTTCGGCACGCGCTGCCCGATATCCGCAAGGCGGTCGGGGCGCAGAAGCTCGATCCGGAGATTCTGACTGCCGCCGAGCGCCTGCAATATGAGGGATTTCTGCGCCGGCAGCACACCAACAGGATGGTCCGCCAGATGGCCGGAGATGGTGTCCCCCTCAAGCGGATCGTTCGCCTGACGGGGCTGAGCCGCAAACTCGTGCGCCAGATCGTCCGCGGCGAGCGCGAGGACGTGTTCCGCGTCCGCCAGAGCAGTCTCGAGCCTTGGCTGCCGCGCCTTGAGCGGGAATGGTCCGCCGGGTGCAGGAACGGCGCCGAGCTCTGGCGCCGTCTGCGCGCGGCCGGGTTCGAAGGCAGCTTGCGGGTCGTGACCGAGTGGGCAACGCGGCGCCGCCGGGCCGAGGCGGCGTATCCGGCGACAGGAGGCAAGTGTACGCCGAAGGATCGCCAGGATGATGACGACGGCGCGGCATCACCTGTCCAGGGCCGATGCCATCACGGTTGCCAGGATCGAGGCCTCGGTGTCCACTCTCGTCACGTCACGCGACCTGACAGAGCGCTTTGCCGAGATGGTTCGCCACGGGCGTGCCGAGCAGCTGCCGGATTGGTTGACGGAGGCGGATACCAGCGTGCTGTCGTCCTTCGCCAGAGGACTTCGCGCCGACGTTGAGGCCGTCGCTGCTGCGCTCCGTGAGAGCTGGTCCAACGGGCAGACGGAAGGCCAGATCAACCGCCTGAAGACCCTCAAGCGGCATGTGTGGACGGCCTCTGCTTTGCAAGGAGGTTCTTCCGTGACGTCGGACGATGGGTGCAGTCATGTGTCCGGCCTGTTCGCGCGGCGCTCCATGGCCGCTGGCCTCGATGTGATCCGCAGATCAGGTCCCAATCAAATGTCCGCGGTCTAAGCCGCTTCCGCTTGCAACGGGTTCTCCTGATCCCGGTTCTCCCGGTCGTTCGTCACGTCATCAGCCACCCTTGCAGTCTTCCCCGGCGGACGCCCTACATCGCGACGGCGCCGTTCGGGATGGTAGTTTCGCTGTTTCGATAATCCTGTTCGCGAACCAGAAGCGCCCAGGCGGTCCGCGCCATCTTGTTGGCCAGCGCGACCGTGACCAGGCGCGGCGGCTTACGTTCCAGCAAGGCCCGCAACCAGGCGTTTCCAGCTGCCTTGGCTCGGTCGTGCCGGAGAACGGACGTTGCCCCTACCACGAGCAGCCGGCGCAGATATCGATTGCCCTGTCGCGAGATGCGGCCGAGCCGCTCTTTGCCGCCGCTCGAGTTCTGCCTCGGTACGAGGCCAAGCCAAGCGGCGAACTCGCGACCACTGCGAAAGTGGCTCGGGTCGAGCATGGTCGCCGCGATCGCGGTCGCGATGAGGGGGCCGACGCCTGGGATCGTGCCCAATCGACGGCTGACGGGATCGGACCTGTGATGAGCTTCGATCTGCTTGTCGAGTTGAACGATCTCTACCTGCGCCTGCTCCATCTGCACGATCAACGTTTCAAGCGCGCGGCACGCCATCGGCGGCAGGCCCCCGTTGGCGCCGCCCCTCACGATGGCGACGAGTTGAGCCAAGCCGATCCTCTTCTGAGCCGCGACGATCCCGAACTCCGCGAGATGGCATCGGAGCGCGTTGATCAGCATCGTTCGCTGCTTGACCAGGAGTTCACGGCTGCGGTGGAGCACCATCACGGCCTGTTGGTCGGTCGACTTGATCGGGACGAAACGCATCGACGGACGCGACACCGCTTCGGCGATCGCCGCAGCGTCGGCCGCGTCGTTCTTGCCTCGTCGGACGTAGGGCTTCACGTATGAGGGCGGGATGAGCCGCACCTTGTGCCCCAGCTCGGTCAACTCCCGAGCCCAATGATGCGACGTGGCGCAGGCCTCGATCCCGACAACGCAGGGTGCAAGACGCGAAAAGAAGGGCAGCACTTCGCCGCGGCGTACCTTGCGGCGCAGAACGGCCGCGCCTTCGGCGTCGACGGCATGAACCTGGAACACATTCTTTGCGATATCCAGTCCGATGGTGGTGACTTCCATGGTGGGCAGCTCCTCTGGAGACGACGCGGTCATACGGCCACTTAACCCGCGCCGCCGGCTTGGGTGCAGAGGCCGTCCACCCCATCAGATGTACGGTCGCGCCAACCTCGACCTCCTTCGCGCCCGGCTCGTCGTCGCCGCGTAGGAGGCTGCACCAAAATTAAGTCACACCCAGGTTTCCATGCCGACCCGATCGAGGCCATCGGAGTGCTTCGTGAGCCGGCTGGCAATAGCATCAGGACATGTCGGGACCTTGGCGTCCGCCAGGATCGCACCGTCCTGCTCAACTAGGCAGATCGCCGTTTCCTCCTGCAATTGCACCCATCGTTCTCTCCATGCTCAGGGCTTCGGCGGGGACCGAAGCGACAGACCGATCCTGCAACACGAGCGTGTGGCAGGTGCGAGAGGCGATTACGCTAAGTGGTGTAGGAGCGCCGGTCCTCGGAAAGGTCCGAGCCTGATCAGGACGCCACGGCGGCAGTCTGACGTTTGGAGTTTCGGTGACGCGCACGAGGCTTTCACGCGACATGTAGCGCCGCGCCACGGCCCATTCGTCGTTGGTCTCGAGCATCAGCGCACCACGAGCCGGACGAGGGCTTCGTCGTTCGGAAAGATGCCGATGACGTCGGCCCGTCATTTGATCGCGCGGTTCACCCGTTCGAGGGGGTTTGTGCTCGCGATCTGGGCCCAATGCTTGCGAGGGAACGACATGCAGGCCAGGACATCGTCCCGGGAGGCGTCCAAGAAGGCCCCGAGCTTCTCGTTCTTCTTGCGCAGCGCGTCGGCGACGGTGTCCCACTGGGCCTCGGCATCGGCCTTGTTCTCCTGCGCGAAGATCGTCTTCAGCATCGCCGCGACCGCGGTGCGCTGCTTGGCAGGGGCGTGGGCCAGCGCATTGCGCATCCAGTGAACCCGGCACCTCTGGTGCGTGGCGTTGAACACCCGGCGAGCCGCCGCGCGCAGGCCCTTGTGGTCGTCGGCGATCACCAGCTTGACGCCGCGCAGACCGCGATCGGCGAGGCTGCGCAGGAAGTCGGTCCAGAAGGTCTCGGCCTCCGAAGGACCCGTGGCGACGCCGTTCGCCATTGTGTTTGAACCAAGGCGCATCAATGGCTCACCCTCGCGCTTGCCGTCGTTCTTGAGGTAGGTGGCATCGAGCCAGAGATAGGTCCAGCCTCCCTCCAGGGGCCGGGCGAGAAACGCGTTCACGCGATCGTCGATCTCGACGCAAAGCCGGCTGACCTGGCTCCTGGACATCCCGCCCGCGCCCGTGGCCTTGACAAAGTCGTCCACGGACCGGCTCGAGACGCCGTGGACATAGGCTTCCTGAATGACGGCCACGAGGGCCTTCTCGGCCGTGCGGCGCGGCTCGAGGACCGGATGCTGGCCGAGAACGCGCGGCAGCCGAAGCGCGAGCGCCTGAACCACATCCGCATCTTCGAGGATCTGCGGGCCCGCGGTTATCAGGGCGGCTATGACGCCGTGCGCCGCTATGCCGGCGGTTGGTCGAAAGCGGAGAATGGGGCTTCGGCAGAACCGTACGTGCCGCTCAGCTTCGATCCCGGAGAGGCGTACCAGTTCGACTGAGAGTCATGAGATCGTCCTGATCGACGGGGTGACGACGACGGTGAAGGTCGCTCACATCCGCCTCTGCCACAGCCGGATGGTGTTCGTGCGAGCCTATCCCCGCGAGACGCAGGAGATGGTCCTCGACGCCCACGACAGGGCCTTCGCGTTCTTCGGCGGAGCCTGCGCGCGCGGGATCTACGACAACATGAAGACCGCGGTGGACACGATCTTCGTCGGCAAGGATCGCGCCTACAATCGCCGGTTCCAGCAGATGTGCGGGCACTACCTCGTCGAGCCGCCGTCCATGGGCTCGAACCAATGGCGCCACACTGAACGGCCCTGCACTCCGGCATCCGGCGGGGAGAAGGGGCAGGTGGAGAACCAGGCGGGCGTGCTCCGCCGCCGGTTCTTCGTGCCGCGGCCGCGGTTCAGGAGCTACGCCGAGCTGCCTGGCTCATGGATCGCTGCATCGCCTGGGCGAAGGCGCACTCCCATCCGGAACTGCGCGACAAGACCATCCGGGAGGTCTTTGAGGAGGAACGGCCGAGCCTCGTACCCTATGTCGGGCCGTTCGACGGCTTCCATGCCGTACCGGCCTCCGTCTCCAAGACCTGCCTCGTGAGGTTCGACAAGAACCGCTACCCGGTCGAGGCCCGTGCGGGCGGCAGGCCGGTGGAGATCCGCGCCTGTGCCTGACGTGTCGAGTTCTGGCAGGACGGCCAGGTCGTCGGCACACATCCCCGAGCCCTTGGAGGCAACAAGGCCGTATACGACCCGCTCCACTACATCCCCGTGCTCACCCGCAAGCCCGGTGCGTTGCGCAATGGCGCGCCGTTCGAGGAATGGGGAGTTGCCGCCCTCCATGCGGCGCGTGCAGCGCAGGCTCGGTCGTGTACCAAATTGCGAGAGCCTGCATCCGGAGCGGCAGGCGGGGCCGCTTCTTCAACGCCGTCGATCCGGTCAACAAGCTCGATGCCGAAGCTCGCGCCGATCGCCAGGGCCGCACCGCCGATCTGCTCTGCCGTCTCGACTTGTTCGCCATCGGTCTCGAACGCATGGCGACGCGATGGCTCACTCCTCGACGAGCTCGGCTATCTGCCCTTCGCCCAGACCGGCGGGCAGCTGCTCTTCCACCTCATCAGCCGCTTCTACGAGCGCACCTCGGTCATCGTCACCACGAACCTCGACTTCGGCGAATGGCCGACCGTCCTCGGCGACGCCAAGACGACCACCGCGCTCCTTGACCGCCTCACCCACCACTGCGACATCGTCGAGACCGGCAACGAGAGCTGGCGCTTCAAGACCCGCGCCTGAGCTCGCGACACCCGCCGGCCCGAGCCTTCTGCGCCACCTGAAAGCTACGCCGCCTCTGGCCGGCTATCCCGCGCAACAGAGGGGTCCCTTTTGGGGTGTGACTCAATTTTGGTGCAGCCTCCTACGCGACGACGACGAGCCGGGCGCGAAGGAGGTCGAGGTTGGCGCGACCGTACATCTGATGGGGTGGACGGCCTCTGCACCCAAGCCGGCGGCGCGGGTTAAGTGGCCGTATGACCGCGTCGTCTCCAGAGGAGCTGCCCACCATGGAAGTCACCACCATCGGACTGGATATCGCAAAGAATGTGTTCCAGGTTCATGCCGTCGACGCCGAAGGCGCGGCCGTTCTGCGCCGCAAGGTACGCCGCGGCGAAGTGCTGCCCTTCTTTTCGCGTCTTGCACCCTGCGTTGTCGGGATCGAGGCCTGCGCCACGTCGCATCATTGGGCTCGGGAGTTGACCGAGCTGGGGCACAAGGTGCGGCTCATCCCGCCCTCATACGTGAAGCCCTACGTCCGACGAGGCAAGAACGACGCGGCCGACGCTGCGGCGATCGCCGAAGCGGTGTCGCGTCCGTCGATGCGTTTCGTCCCGATCAAGTCGACCGACCAACAGGCCGTGATGGTGCTCCACCGCAGCCGTGAACTCCTGGTCAAGCAGCGAACGATGCTGATCAACGCGCTCCGATGCCATCTCGCGGAGTTCGGGATCGTCGCGGCTCAGAAGAGGATCGGCTTGGCTCAACTCGTCGCCATCGTGAGGGGCGGCGCCAACGGGGGCCTGCCGCCGATGGCGTGCCGCGCGCTTGAAACGTTGATCGTGCAGATGGAGCAGGCGCAGGTAGAGATCGTTCAACTCGACAAGCAGATCGAAGCTCATCACAGGTCCGATCCCGTCAGCCGTCGATTGGGCACGATCCCAGGCGTCGGCCCCCTCATCGCGACCGCGATCGCGGCGACCATGCTCGACCCGAGCCACTTTCGCAGTGGTCGCGAGTTCGCCGCTTGGCTTGGCCTCGTACCGAGGCAGAACTCGAGCGGCGGCAAAGAGCGGCTCGGCCGCATCTCGCGACAGGGCAATCGATATCTGCGCCGGCTGCTCGTGGTAGGGGCAACGTCCGTTCTCCGGCACGACCGAGCCAAGGCAGCTGGAAACGCCTGGTTGCGGGCCTTGCTGGAACGTAAGCCGCCGCGCCTGGTCACGGTCGCGCTGGCCAACAAGATGGCGCGGACCGCCTGGGCGCTTCTGGTTCGCGAACAGGATTATCGAAACAGCGAAACTACCATCCCGAACGGCGCCGTCGCGATGTAGGGCGTCCGCCGGGGAAGACTGCAAGGGTGGCTGATGACGTGACGAACGACCGGGAGAACCGGGATCAGGAGAACCCGTTGCAAGCGGAAGCGGCTTAGACCGCGGACATTTGATTGGGACCTGATCTGCGGATCACATCGAGGCCAGCGGCCATGGAGCGCCGCGCGAACAGGCCGGACACATGACTGCACCCATCGTCCGACGTCACGGAAGAACCTCCTTGCAAAGCAGAGGCCGTCCACACATGCCGCTTGAGGGTCTTCAGGCGGTTGATCTGGCCTTCCGTCTGCCCGTTGGACCAGCTCTCACGGAGCGCAGCAGCGACGGCCTCAACGTCGGCGCGAAGTCCTCTGGCGAAGGACGACAGCACGCTGGTATCCGCCTCCGTCAACCAATCCGGCAGCTGCTCGGCACGCCCGTGGCGAACCATCTGGGCAAATCGCTCTGTCAGGTCGCGTGACGTGACGAGAGTGGGCACCGAGGCCTCGATTCTGGCAACCGTGATGGCATCGGCCCTGGACAGGTGATGCCGCGCGGTCGTCATCATCCTGGCGATCCTTCGCGCCGGTGGACACTTGCCTCCTGTCGCCGGATACGCCGCCTCGGCCCGGCGGCGCCGCGTTGCCCACTCGGTCACGACCCGCAAGCTGCCTTCGAACCCGGCCGCGCGCAGACGGCGCCAGAGCTCGGCGCCGTTCCTGCACCCGGCGGACCATTCCCGCTCAAGGCGCGGCAGCCAAGGCTCGAGACTGCTCTGGCGGACGCGGAACACGTCCTCGCGCTCGCCGCGGACGATCTGGCGCACGAGCTTGCGGCTCAGCCCCGTCAGGCGAACGATCCGCTTGAGGGAGACACCATCTCCGGCCATCTGGCGGACCATCCTGTTGGTGTGCTGCCAGCGCAGGAAACCCTCGTATTGCAGGCGCTCGGCGGCAGTCAGAATCTCCGGATCGAGCTTCTGCGCCCCGACCGCCTTGCGGATCGGGCAGCGCGTGCCGAACGGCGGCAAGGAAGGCCGCTCCGGAGTTCTCCAGCAGATGCCACCTGTCGGCGACCTGCACCGCGTTTGGCAAGGCCCGCGCTACGGCGCCGCGGTACCCGCCGTTCCGATCGCGGGCGACGATTTCGATCTGAGGATGCCTGGCTCAGCCAGGCTTCGACGGTCGCGGGCTCGCGATCCGGCAGGAGGTCGATGACACGGCGCCGCTCGAGGTCGCAGATCAACGTGCCGTAGCGCTGGCCCCGTCGCCACGCCCAGTCATCGATACCGATCACACGCGGCGCTTCGGCGGCGAAATCGTTGGACAAGGCACGGGCGCCGCGCAGGAACGTGTCTTTGCTCACCGGCAGCAATAGGCGGCCCGCGAGGGCTTGCGCCGGGCGTCCGCCCAACGCCAGGCCGAGGTGGCGCACCAGCCCCTGCAACCGCGAGGTCCGCCGGCCATGCGGGCGCGTAACCGACGGCGGAAACCGCTCCGCGAACACTCGTGTACGGCAATGCGGTGTGCGGCAACGGAGCCGCCGGACTGACAGAACGATCCTGACGTCGCGACCATGAGCGGGAAGGTCGGCCAGCCGCCTCTGATATCTGCTGTGCTGGCGACCGGAGGTCTGACCGCAGCGCAAGCACGCCGATCTGGCACTCGATGCGCGAGCATGCACGACCACCATGCTCCCGGAGACCTCGATCCGTTCCGTCTTCAAACCGTCGGGTAGAAATCGCTCCCGCTCCGTTCTGCTCATCATCGGCCACCTCCCATGAAGATCGCCAATGTAGCTTCCGACGGCCCTACGCTGCACCAAATCTGCGACAGAACCGTCGAAGAGACCGCCAATGGCATCACGCTTTGCTCCGGCTCTCTCGGTGCGCGGAGCGACAACGACCTTGCCGGCATGATGCGCAGGCTCGGCGACCGCATGCATTTCATCCATCTGCGGAACGTACGGCGCGAGAGCGCGGCGACGCCTTCTTCCTTCCGTGAGAGTGGCCATCTCGACGGCGACGTCGAAATGGTGGCGCTGATCGAAGCGATCCTTGCCGAGGAGGCGCGGCGGCGGGTGTCGGGGCGGTCCGATCACTCCCTGCCATTCCGGCCCGATCACGGCCTGCACATGACCGACGACCGCTCCCGCGCCGGTCAGCCCGGCTATCCCCTGGTCGGTCGGCATGTAGGTCTGGCGGAGTTGCGGGGCGTGATCGCCGCGCTGGCGCGGAAGCGGCCTGCGCAGCAGGCCTGAACGCTGAAGCCGGCCGCCTCTCGCAGTTCTCGGCGCACCGGCGGCAACGCCAGCCCGCGACGAGTGCTCCAATGGCAAAGGCAACTGCGCCGATGTATTGTCCAGCGCGACCCGTGCACGTCCAGGATGCCCCGTGACCGATACACCACCGACGCTATTCGTGCAGCGCGGCCACCCAAACTGGGTGCGGCTGCACACGCTGATGACCTTGCGCTGGATCGCCATCGCCGGTCAGATCTTCGCGATTGCGGTCGCGGTGGAGGCTTTCGACCTCAAGCTTGAGCTCGGGCTCTGTTTCGCAGCGATCGGGCTGGCGGCGATCGCCAACCTCGTCGCCCTCTTCGTCTACCCAAAGAACAAGCGGATGACCGAGCTCGAGGTTGCGGGCATGCTGCTTTTCGACATCGTGCAGCTGTCGTGGCTGCTGGCTCTGACGGGCGGACTGCACAATCCGTTCGCTCTGCTGATCCTCGTGCCCGTGACGATCTCGGCCACGGCGTTGCGGTGGCAGACCACGGCGTCGCTGGGCGCCATCGCGATCGTGCTCGTCACCGCCGTGACGCTCTGGCACATCCCGCTGCACACCCAGGACCTGACGGTCATGCGGATGCCGCCGGTCTTTCTTCAGGGTTTCTGGCTCGCCATCGTGCTCGCGACCGTCTTCCTTTCGGTCTTCGCCCAGCGGGTCACCTCCGAGGTCCATGCGATGGCGGACGCGCTGGCGGCAACGCAGATGGCGCTGGCGCGGGAGCAGAAGCTGACCGACCTGGGCGGTGTCGTCGCCGCCGCGGCGCACGAACTCGGGACGCCGCTCGCCACGATCAAGCTCGTCAGCTCGGAACTCGCCGGGGAGTTGTCGGGCGACCAGCGGGATGACGCGATGCTGATTCGCGACCAAGCCGACCGCTGCCGCGACATCCTCCGCTCCATGGGGCGCATCGGGAAGGAGGACCTCCACGTCCGCACCGCGCCACTCGAGGCGCTGCTGCGCGAAGCCGCCGATCCGCATGCCGACCGCGGCCGGGACATTGTCTACGGCCTGCCGGAGGGGAAACGCCAACCAACCGTCCTGCGCCGGCCGGAGATAGTTCACGGTCTTCGCAACCTCGTTCAGAACGCGGTCGACTTCTCGGCCTCTCAGGTACGGATCGACGCAGATTGGGACGATGTGCGGATCACGGTACGCATCGCGGACGACGGCCCTGGCTATCCGGCATCGGTAATCGGCCGCCTTGGCGATCCGTTTGTGCGCCGCCGGCGGGTCGACGACGATCGCGCCAAGCGGCCCGCATATGAAGGGATGGGCCTCGGCCTCTTCATTGCAAAGACCCTGCTGGAACGGACCGGCGCGGAGGTCACTTTCGCCAACGCACGCGATGCGACGCCGCCCGAAGAGGCATGGCTCGGCGCCATCGTTCTCGTCACATGGCCGCGCGGCGCGATCAGCCCGATGCAGGAGAGCCGGCGCGAGCCGTTGGGAATGAACCAGCCGATCGAGGCTTGACCGCGGGACTTAAGTCTACCTTAACAGTCGTAAATGAAACCTTCCTCAACCTGTGGGGGAAGTGATGCTTGATTGGCCGACGGGTGTCGCCGCGACCGACATCGGCTTTGTCGCCGGGCTCGTTGCCGCGTCGCTCCTTGGCTCGGCCCTCGCGATCATGATCTCGGGCGCGGTGGCGAAACGAAGCCACAGGCGCAGGCGCGACCTGATCCGCGGCATCGATGCGGAGATCGCGTTCCTGTTCGACGACGAGGCGCTGGTCGATGCGTCTCCGCAGGCGCGGCAGTTCCTGCGCGCGGCACCATTGGGCGGCAGCGACTGGTCGCGTCTGATGATGTTGATGTTGCCACGCTTTCCCGAGCTCGAAGAGCGTATCGGCCGCCTCATCGAGGACGAAAGGCAGGAGTACGAGTTGGTCGACGAGACGACACGGCTCGTCGCGGAATGGCGTCACGGGCTCGTCAGGTTGATGCTGGAGGATCTGGAGACGGCGCCGGGGCTTTCCGGCCTCGACCGGCACGGCATGAAGGCGATGGAGCGCGAGCTCGTCACGCTGCGCCAAGTGGTCGAGCACACGCCGAGCCTGATCTGGCGGCAGGGACCGCGAGGGCAGGTCACTTGGGCCAACCGCGCCTACTTCGAAATGGTCGAGCGGGTGAAGGGGCGCGAGGACATAGGCAATTGGCCACCGCCGGTCCTCTTCGACCCGCAGACGCTGATGCGCCGGGTCGAGACCCGTGGCGACTCGGTCAACCGCATCTCGCTGACCCTTCCCGGGACGGATCGCAAGCTCTGGTTCGACTGCCTCAGCCACGAACTCGAGGACGGGGCGCTCTTCATAGCGCTCGACGTGAACAAGATCGTGCACGCCGAGGAGCAGCTGCGCGAATTCATGCAGACGCTGACGAAGACGTTCGCGCATCTGACGATCGGGCTCGCGATCTTCGACCGCTCCCGCCACCTCGCGCTCTTCAATCCGGCGCTCACGGACCTTACGCAGCTTCCGATCGATTTTCTCGCCGCCCGTCCGACGCTCTTCGGCTTCCTCGACCGGCTGCGGGAGAAGAAGATGATCCCCGAGCCCAAGGACTACAAGGGCTGGCGCAAGCGGCTCATGGAGCTTGAAGCAGCGGCAGCCGACGGCACCTACGCCGAGACCTGGTCGCTACCTTCGGGCCAGACCTATCGCGTCACCGGCAGACCCCATCCCGACGGTGCCGTCGCGTTCCTGTTCGAGAACATCTCGGCAGAGATTTCGCTTACCCGCCAGTTCCGTGCCGAGCTCGAGATGGGTCAGGCGGTTATCGACAGCTTCGACGAGGCGGTGGCGGTGTTCTCCTCCGACGGCGTGCTGGCAATGACCAACAAGGCCTATGTCTCTCTCTGGGGCGACGATCCCGGCACGTCGCTGCGGGACATCGCGGTGACCGACGCGATGCGGACGTGGCTTGCGCGGTCGTCGCCGACGCCAATCTGGGGCGAGATTAGGGACTTCACCATCCGCATGCACGAGCGCAGCCCCTGGACCGCACACGCCCGCCTGCACGATGGCCGCGGCCTGTCGGTCCGCGTGGTGCCTCTGGCGGGCGGAGCGACGCTGGTGGCGTTCGCTTTTACGGATCCGGGCGAGCTCGGCGCGCCGGAGGCCGAGGAGCCGGCGGAAGTCCGGCGCCGGGCCGGACACTGACGTAGAGGCCGGGTTGCGAGCCGCCCGCTCTGGCTCCAATGTCTGCCCCGTGCGGATCCGATACGACCTTCCCGACCCCGAAGCGACCGAGATGCTGGCGCGCCGACTGGCGCCCGGACTCCGGCGCGGCGACACGCTGCTGCTCGCCGGTCCGATTGGCGCGGGAAAGACGCACTTCGCCCGCGCGCTGATCCGCGCCCGGCTCGGGCGGGAGGAGGAGGTGCCATCGCCGACCTATACGCTCGTCCAGACCTACGACGACGGAGGGGCCGAGATCTGGCATGCCGACCTCTACCGCCTGGCCGAGCCCGGCGAGACGATGGAGCTTGGGCTGGAAGACGCGTTCGGCGTGGCCATCTGCCTCGTCGAGTGGCCTGACCGCTTGGAAAGCGTCCCGGCTGATGCGCTGACACTTGGCTTCGCGGTTGCGGGGGAGGGGCGGATGGTCATCGCCGAGGGCCAGGACGCGTGGCGCGCGCGACTGCCGGAGGTTCAGGATGCCTGACCGGGACGCGCTGATCGCCATATTCCTCTCGCAGGCAGGCTGGGGTGCCGCGCGGCGAGAACCACTTGCCGGCGACGCGTCGCAGAGGCGGTATGTCCGGCTCGTCGGAGCAGACGAGACAGCCGTCCTGATGGACGCCCCGACGGATCGGGGAGAGGACGTCCGCCCGTTCGTCCGGGTGGCGAGCCTTCTGAAAGGTTGGGGTCTCTCCGCTCCGTCCGTTCTTGCCGAGGATCGCGGGCAGGGCTTCCTCCTCCTCGAGGATCTGGGTGACGACCTCTACGCCAGGATCCTCGCGGACGAACCGGCGGCCGAATCCGAGCTCTATGAAGGCGCGATCGACGCCCTCGTGGCCCTGCACCGACACGCGCCTCCCCCCGCCCCGCGCTATGGCCCGGAGGAGATGGCGGCGGCGGCGGCCCTCGCCTACGACTGGTATCTGCGCGGAGCGTCGGGAAAGGGCGACACCGCAGCCTTCACCCTAGCCGTTCGCCGCACACTGAGCCGCGAGGTGCCCCAGCACGACACGCTGGTCCTGCGCGACTATCACGCCGAGAACCTGATCTGGCTGCCGGGGCGCGCAGGTGTCGGCCGCGTCGGGCTGCTCGACTTTCAGGACGCGGCCGCGGGGCACCATGCCTACGACCTCGCCTCGCTCCTGACCGACATCAGGCGCGAGGTTCCGGCCGAGCTTCGCGCGGCGATGGAGGAGCGCTACGCCGACGCCACGGGCCTTGACGTCGATCGCCTCCGCGCAGAGGTCGCGCTGCTCTCGATCCAGAGGAACCTGCGGATACTCGGCACCTTCGCGCGGCTCGCCATTCGCGACGGAAAGACGCGGTATCTCGCCTTCCTCCCATGGGTGTGGGAGCTGCTTTTGCGGGACCTCGCCCACCCGATCGCTGCCGAGATCGCGGATCGCGTCAATGCCGTCCTGCCGCCGCCGACCGCCGCAACTCTGGATCGAATTGCCGCATGTCGGACCGCCCCCGCACGCTGATGATCTTCGCCGCGGGGTTCGGAACGCGCATGCGCGCGCTCACCCGTGACCGGCCGAAGCCCCTGGTCGTGGTGGCGGGCCGTCCGCTGATCGACCACACGCTCGACCTCGCGGCCGCTGCCGGCGTCGGGCACGTCGTGGCGAACGCGCACTACCGCGCCGACCAGATCGAGAGCCATCTCGCGCCACGTGGTGTCGCCGTCTCGCGAGAGGCGCCGGAGATCCTCGACACTGGCGGCGGACTGCGCGCCGCCCTGCCTCTGCTTGGGCCCGGACCCGCCTTCACGATCAATCCGGACGCCGTCTGGGGCGGCCCCAACCCGCTGGACGCGCTCGCCAGCGCCTGGCGCCCGGGCGAGATGGGGGCGCTCCTCCTGCTCGGAGAAGTCTCCGGCCGCAGAGGCGATTTCTCGCGCGCGTCTGATGGCCGGCTATCCCGCAGCGGGCCCTTCACCTTCCTCGGCGCCCAGATCATCGACCCCGCGATCCTTGCCGAGATCCCCGACCGCGTCTTCTCTCTCAACCGCGCCTGGGATCTGCTCGCCCAAAGGGGGCGGCTCTTCGGTACGTCCTACAGCGGGACTGTGGTGCGACGTCGGAACACCCGAAGGCGTGGCCTCCGCAGAACGGATGCTAGCCGATGCGTGAGTGGGCTGCCACATTGTCCGACGCCGCGACTGCCTCGTGACGCTCTTCGACGCATCCGTCACCCCGCGCGTCTTCGGGGTGCCGCCCGGCGCCGACTTTCCGGCGCTCGTCGCGCGCGGCCTCGTCTCGCTGTCCGCCGGTCAGCCGCCGGAGTTGCTGGCGCGAGCGCGCATCCTCGTCAACTCCGGCCGGATGCGACGGCGGCTGCGGGACGCCTTCGACGCGCATGCGCCGATCCTCGTCCCGCCGATCGAGCTCGTCGGCGCGCCCGATGGCATCGCCGCCGAGGGCGGGCTCCGCCGCAAGCTGGAGCTCGCACAGCTCGTCTCGGCGCTCATCGAGCGCGAGCCGGACCTCGCGCCAAAGGCCACCACCTTCGATCTCGCCGCGACGCTGGTGCGGCTGATGGACGAGATGCAGGTGGAGGGGGTGCATCCCGACGTTCTGGAGCGTCTCGATACCGGATCGCACGCGGCGCACTGGGGCCGCAGCCTGAAGTTCCTGCGCATCCTGGCGCCGCTGTTCGCCGATCCGGCGGGATCGGCGGGCGCCCGTGTCCGCGCCACCATCGACGCGCGGATCGCCGAGTGGCGGGGCCAGCGGCCTGAGACGCCGGTGATCGTCGCGGGCTCCACCGGCTCCCGTCGGGCGGTGCAGGATTCTGATGGCCGAGGTGGCTCGGCTTCCGCAGGGCGCGCTGATCCTGCCGGGCTACGACTTCGGCCAGCCGGCCGAAGTCTGGCGCGGTCTGGCGGAAGCGGGAGAGGCCGGGGAGGATCATCCGCAGTACCGCTTCGCGCGACTCCTCGACCGCCTCGCCATCGGGCCCGAGGACGTGCGTCCCTGGCCCGGCGCCGACGCGCCTTGCAGGTCGCGCAACCGCTTGATCTCGCTCGCCCTCCGGCCAGCTCCGGTCACCCATCAATGGCGGACGGAGGGGCCGCGCCTGACCGACCTCGATGCGGCGACTAGCGGTGTCGCGCTGGTCGAGGCGCCGTCGCCGAGGGTCGAGGCCGCGACCATCGCGCTCCGCCTCCGCCGTGCCGTCGCCGACGGCCAGACCGCCGCGCTGGTGACGCCGGATCGGGAACTGGGCCGCCGCGTTACCGCCGCCCTCGGTCGCTGGGGGATCGAGCCTGACGACAGCGCCGGTCGGCCGCTGGGACAGTCCGCGCCCGGCCGCATGCTGCGCCACACTGCCGCGCTCTTCGCTCACCGCCTGACGGCGGAGACGCTGCTGATCCTGCTGAAGCATCCTCTCGTCGCCAGCGGGTCCGACCGCGGCGAGCACCTTCGCCGGACGCGGAACCTCGAGCTGCGCCTGCGAAAGAAGGGCCCGCCTTTTCCGACGCAGGACGCGCTGGCGGCGTGGCGCGACGACGCCTGGACCGAGTGGGTCGCAGCGACGGTCTTTGCGGAGCTCCCGCCCGATGCCCCGCTCGCGGAGCGCGTCATGCGCCACCTCTCGTTGGCCGAGGCGCTGGCGGCCGGGCCGTGCGGCGTCGGCGCGGGTCGTCTTTGGGAGGAGGAGGCGGGTCGCCGCACACGGGAGGCGATGGACGAGATGACCCGCGCCGCCGACGCGGGCGGCCCGATGAGCGCGACGGAGTACGAGGCGCTGCTCTTCGCGCACCTCAGCGGCGAGGTCCGGGAGGCGACCGGCCCGCATCCGGGTGTCATGATCCATGGCACGCTCGAGGCGCGGGTGGCGGGAGCCGACCTCGTCATCCTGGGCGGCCTGAACGAGGGCATCTGGCCGCCGACGCCGGCCCCGGACCCGTGGCTCAACAGGCGCATGCGCGCCGACGCAGGTCTTCTGCTGCCGGAGCGTCAGGTCGGGCTCTCCGCCCACGACTTCCAGCAGGCGGTGGCGGCGCGAGAGGTCATGCTGACCCGCTCGATCCGTGACGCCGAGGCGGAGACCGTCCCCTCCCGCTGGTTGAACCGACTGCAGAACCTGCTCAACGGTCTCGACGGCGTCGGCGGGCCGGCTGCCCTGTCGGCGATGCAAGCGCGCGGCACGGCATGGCTCGCCGCGGCGCAGCGGCATGGCGAGCGCCCGCCGGTTCGCCCAGCCGCCCGCCCCTCACCGCGGCCGCCAATCGGAGCGCGACCTCGTCACCTCTCCGTCACGCGGATCGCGACGCTGGTGCGAGATCCCTATTCCGTCTACGCGAAGGCGATCCTCGGTCTCGGAGCGCTCCCGCCGCTGAGGGCGGAGGCCGACGCCGCCCAGCGCGGCCAGGTCCTGCACCTGATCATGGAGCGATTCGTCGAGGATGGCCCCGACGTGGACCTGCGCACTGCGGCGGACCGGCTGGACCGTATTGCGGCGGCCACCCTCGAAGACGAGGTACCCTGGCCCGTGGCCCGTCGCCTTTGGCGCGGCCGCCTCCGCCGAGTTGCGCCATGGCTGGTGGCGGAGGAGGCGCGGCGCCGGCAGCACGGCGTCCCGACCGTCACCGAGGAGCGTCGGGAATGGCCGGTCCCGGGCCTCGACTTCACGCTGGTCGGTCAGCCGGATCGCGTCGACCGCCTTTATTCCGGCGGGTACGCAGTGGTCGACTACAAATCGGGAAAGGTTCCCAGCAAGAAGGAGATCATGAGCTTCGACCGTCAGCTGCTGCTCGGCGCGGCGATGGTGGAGGGCGGCGCGTTCCCGGGTCTAGCATCCGAACGGGTGAGCGAGGTCGCCTACATCTCCCTCGGGGGTCGGGGAAGCTGCAGAGCTACGAGCTGCCGTTCTCGGACCGCGAGGCGAGCTTCGACGTGCCCGGCACCGTCGCCGGTCTTCGCGAACTGATCGGCACCTACGACCGGCGCGAGACCGGCTACACATCTCGCCGCGCGCCGCAGTTCCTCTCGTGGGACGGCGATTACGATCACCTCGCTCGGTTCGGCGAGTGGGAGGACAGCGACGACGCCAGCCCCGAGGACGTCGGGTGAACGATGCCTCGCTCCGCCAGCGCCAGGCGGCGAACCCAAGGGCTTCGACGTGGCTGTCGGCCAATGCCGGGTCCGGGAAAACCCGCGTCCTGACGGATCGGGTGGCGCGGCTGCTGCTCGACGGCGTGAACCCGCAGCACGTGCTGTGCCTGACCTACACCAAGGCGGCGGCGTCGGAGATGCAGAACCGGCTCTTCGCCCGCCTCGGCGAATGGGCGATGCTCGACGACCCGGCCCTGCGGCGTGCACTGGCGGACCTCGGGGTGGAGGGGCCGCTCGACCTCGACCGGGCACGCACCCTCTTCGCCCGCGCGATCGAGACGCCGGGGGGGCTGCGGCTCCAGACGATCCACGCCTTCTGCGCCTCGATCCTCCGGCGCTTTCCACTGGAGGCCGGGGTCTCGCCCGCCTTCGTCGAGATCGACGAGACCGCGCAGGGGTCGCTCTTCGCGCGCCTCCTCGACGAGATAGCCATTGGGCCGGACGCCATCGCGATTGACGGCCTGGCCGATCACACCGGCATCGACGTCGCCCAGATCGCGTTCGCCGTCGCGGCCCGACGCGAGGCCTTCGCCGCGCCACTGGACCTGGCGGCGGCGCGCGCCTTCTTCGGCGCGGCCGCGCGCGAGACCGCGGAGTCGCTCGTCTCCTTCGTCTTCGACGACGGCGCCGCGGACCTGTTGGCGAAGGTGCGCGACGCTTGCCACAATGGCGGAAAAAACGACGTGACCGCCTGCGAGGTCATCTCCGCGATCCACCTGACAAATCCCGTCATCGAGGACGTGTCGGCGCTGGAGGGGCCGTTCCTCTACGGTGCCGGGACCAAGTCGCCGTTCGGCCCCAAGACCGGCGCGTTCCCGACGAAGCGCGTACGCGCCGCCCTCGATCAGGGGGACCTCGACGCGCTCGACGCCCTGATGCAGCGCGTGGCCGAGGCACGGCCCCGGCGCCTCGCGCTCGCCGCGGCGGAGCGGACGGCGGCGCTGCATGCCTTCGCCGGCGTTTTCCTGCCGCGCTACGAGGCAGCCAAGGCAGCCGCGGGCTGGGTGGACTACGACGACCTGATCCTCAAGGTCCGGCGGCTGCTGGAGGACCGGGCGGTCGCCGACTGGGTCCTCTACCGGCTGGACGGCGGCATCGACCACATACTCGTCGATGAGGCGCAGGACACCAGCCCCGGCCAGTGGCAGGTGATCGAGCGACTTGCCGCCGAGTTCGCGGCCGGCCGCGGCGCGAGAGAGGACGTGACGCGCACGCTCTTCGTCGTTGGCGACATCAAGCAGTCGATCTATTCGTTCCAAGGCGCCGACCCCGAGGCGTTCGCGCGGATGGCCGACGCCTTCGCGTCGCGCCTGGCGACAGGCGTGACCCGGCTGGAGCTGCTGCATTCCTTCCGGTCCTCACGCGCGATCTTGGAGACCGTCGACCGCGTCGCCGGCGGCTTGCCCGGCCTCGGCGACGTGGTGCGTCATCGTCCGTTTCACGAGACGCTGCCAGGCCGGGTCGATCTCTGGCAGATCGTGCCGAAACCCGACAAGCCCGAGGAGCGTCGGTGGTCGGAACCTGTGGACATGCCGGCCGACAACGCGGCGCACGTGGTCCTCGCCCGACGCCTGGCCCGATGGCTGAAGGCGCGGATCGACGAGCGGACGGCGATCCCCGACAAGAACGGCGTCCTCCGCCCGCTCAATCCAGGCGACGCGCTGATCCTGGTCCAGCGGCGGAACGAGATGTTCCACGAGATCATCCGCGCGCTCAAGGTTGAGGGCTTGCCGGTCGCGGGCGCCGACCGGCTGGTGCTGACGAAGGAACTGGCCGTCCGGGACCTGCTTGCGCTGGCGTCCTTTCTGGCGTTGCCCGAGGATGACCTGTCTCTCGCCACCGCCCTGCGCTCCCCCCTCTTCGGCTGGACCGAGGCGGAGCTCTTCGATCTGGCCCACGAGCGCGATGGCTACCTCTGGGCTGCACTCCGCGAACGGACTGACCACGAGGCGACGACGGCGGTCCTGCACGACCTGCGGAACCAGGCGGACTATGCGCGGCCATACGACCTGCTGGAGCGCATCCTCGTCCGCCACGACGGGCGCGGCCGGCTGATCGCACGGCTGGGCGCAGAGGTGGAGGACGGCATCGACGAGCTGCTCAACAAGGCGCTCGACTACGAGCGGACCGAGGTTCCGAGCCTCACCGGCTTCCTGTCATG
This sequence comes from uncultured Alphaproteobacteria bacterium, assembly GCA_963749675.1. GTDB lineage: Bacteria > Pseudomonadota > Alphaproteobacteria > Rhodobacterales > Rhodobacteraceae > Roseitranquillus. The sequence continues at coordinate 341,601 of CAVVNT010000010.1, read as the reverse complement.
GATCGCCGCGGAAGACGTCGAGGTGAAGCGTCAGCCCGACGCCGCCGGCGAACGGGTACGCGTGATGACCGTCCACGGCGCGAAGGGGCTGGAGGCGCCGATGGTGATCCTGCCCGACACACTGCGGGAGGAACCGCGGCTGCGGGAGGAGATCGTCCTCGCCGACGGTGTTCCGTGCTGGAAGATGAGGAAGGAGGACGAACCGCCGCCGCTGTCCGATGCCCGCCGTGAGCAGGAGCGGGTGGAGCGCGAGGAGCGCAGCCGGCTGCTCTACGTCGCGATGACGCGGGCGCGGTCGTGGCTGGTCGTCTGCGGCGCGGGCGAGCAGCGCGGGCAGGCCGGCAACTGGCATACGACGATCGGCGCGGCGCTGCAGGACCATGCCGTCCCCTGCGACTTCGATGGCAGCGAGGGATTGCGGCTGGAGCGTGGCGACTGGATGGCGCCGTTGCAGGATGCGGACGCGACGGAGGCGCCACCGGCCGCCGTTGTCGTCGACGAGGTGGCGCCGCCCCCGCCACAGCGGACGGAGCCGCTGCGCGCCTCCAGCCTTGGCGGCGCCAAGGCATTGCCGGGCGAGGGGCTCGACGAAGCGACGGCGAAAGCGAGAGGCACCGCGCTGCATCTGTTGCTTGAGCACCTCCCCGCCTGCCCGGCCTCCGAGAGGGCGGCATTGGCCGGGCGCCTGCTCGGCGTGCACGATCCCGGTCTCTTGGCCGAGGCGGCCTCGGTCCTCGACGCGACCGACCTCGTACCGCTGTTCGGCCCCGGGGCGCTGGCGGAGGTCGACGTGTCCGCCACCCTGCCGCAGCTCGGAGGTCTCCCGCTCCGCGGCACGATCGACCGGTTGATGGTCGAGCCGGAGCGCGTCCTCTGCGTCGACTTCAAGTCGAACCGGACGATCCCGACGGCGCCGGAGACGGTGCCCGACGGAATCTTGCGCCAGATGGGCGCCTATGCCGCCGCCCTGTCGCAACTCTATCCCGATCGTCGGATCGAGACGGCGATCCTCTGGACCCGGACGGCGACCCTGATGTCCCTTCCAGCGGCGTTGACGACCGCCGCACTCCTTGACGCTCGACAGGGCCGACCATAGGTTCGCCGCCTGTCCGATTTCAGGAGGCCACGCAAATGGCGACCGTCCCCGTTACCGACGCCACCTTCGATCAGGAGGTGCGCCAGTCCTCGATCCCCGTCGTCGTCGACTTCTGGGCAGAATGGTGCGGACCGTGCCGCCAGATCGGCCCTGCGCTCGAAGAGCTCAGCTCCGAGTACGACGGCAAGGTCAAGATCGTGAAGGTCAACGTGGACGAGAACCCGAATGCGCCGGCGCAGCTCGGCGTTCGCGGCATCCCGGCGCTCTTCATGTTCAAGAATGGCGAGGTCATCTCGAACAAGGTGGGCGCCGCACCCAAGTCCGCGCTCGAAGGCTGGATCAAGGAGGCTATCTAGGCAGCCGCCTAGACATCCTATCCGGAAAATTTGGACGGGCGGGTAGCCCGTCCCTGCGCCCTCTGAAGTTCCGCCTCGGCGCCCATACAATATGGCGCGAGGCACGGCCGAGAGGGCGCTTCTTTCGTCGCGCCCTTCCACCGCGCCCCCGCGTCGCGTTCAGCCGAGGTAGATTTGGCCGGCTGGGTACCGGACCTGCGGCCTGCTTCGGGTCGCCAGGAAGAAGCCCAGCGTCAATGGCCCGACGCGACCCAGGAACATCACGAAGATCAGGATCAGCTCGCCCATCGGCGCGAGCTTCGTCGTCTCGCCCATCGACAGGCCGACCGTCCCGAACGCAGAGGCGACCTCGAAGCTGAGCTGCAGAAAGTCCCCTTCCTCCTGCACCATCAGGAGGAAGAGCGAGACCATCACGACCAGCATGCTGACCATGGTCAGGGCCAGCACCTTCATGACTTCCTCGGTGCCGATGCTGCGGCCGAACGCGTGCAATTCTGTACGCCGTCGGAAGAAGGCGATGGTCGCAAGGATCAGGACGATGAACGTGGTGACCTTGATGCCGCCCGCGGTCGAAGTGCTGCCGCCGCCGATCAGCATCAGCGAGATCGTCATCAGCGCCGTCTCGTCCCGCATCGCCGTTGTGTCGATGGTGTTGAAGCCCGCGGTCCGCGGCGTCACGCCCTGGAACCACGAAGCCCAGAGCTTCGCGCCCACCCCGTCCAGCGCGCCCAATGTCCCGGGATTGTCCCATTCCAGTACGGCGAAAGTGGCGCACGCCCACGCGATCAGCGCGACGGTGCCGACAAGCATGAGCCGGGTGTGAATGCTCAAACGGCGCCAGCGGCGCTTCTGCAGCATGTCGCCGACCACCACGAAACCCAATCCGCTGACGATGAACATCGCCGGCACGACGAGGTTCACGATCGGGTCCGCGGCGTAGCGCGACAGGCTGTCCGGAAAGAGCGAGAAGCCAGCGTTGTTGAAGGCCGAGACCGAGTGGAAGATCGCTTGCCACGCGCCCTCGGCCCAGCCGAAGTCGGGCACGAACACGAAGGCGAGCACCGCGGCGCCCGCCGCCTCGACGACGAGAGCGATCTTCACGATCTGCCGCACCAGCACGATGAGGTTCGACATCGAAGTCTGGTTGAGATCCTCGCGCAGGATGACGCGTTCGGGCATCCCGATCGGGATCCCGAGCGCCGACAGCAACAGGACCGCGAACGTCATCAGCCCGAGCCCGCCCATCTGGATAAGGAACGCCAGCACCATCTCGCCGAAGAGAGTGAGCACGGTCCCGGGATCGACGACGATCAGGCCGGTGACCGTGACCGCGGAGGTCGAGGTGAACAGCGCCTCCCGCCAGCTGACGTCGCCGTGGTTTGCGACAGGCAGCCGCAGCAAGACCGTCCCGGTCAGGATCAGCGACAGATAGAGCAGCGCCAGCAGACCCGGAGGCGGCAGTCGGCGCAGCGTCAGGATGCGCAAGGCCCTCGGCGACAGGAAGGTGCGCACGTCTCAGACGGTGTCGGTGAAACGGCGCAGGTCGGCTCTCTGCCCGAGAAGCAGAAGCCTGTCGTCCTCGGCAAGTGTACAGTCGCTGTGCCCGTCGCCCTTGAACTCGCTGCCGTGCATGACCCCGACACAACGGAGGTCGAATTGCTCGCCCAGCTTCAGCTCGTGCAGGCGCTCGCCGGCCAGTCGTTCCGGCACCACGATATTCACGACATGAAAGCCGTTTCCGAGGCTCACGTAGTCGCGCACCAGGGGATTGTTCAGCATCTGGGCGATGTGGCGCCCCATCTCCTCTTCGGGATTGATGATCCGGTCGACGCCGATCTTGGAGAGGATCCGGTGATGGGTCCGGCTGATCGCCTTGGCCCAAACCTCCTCGACCCCCGCCACGCGAACCGAAATGGCCGAGACGATGCTGCTCTCGAGGTCCTCGCCCATCGCGATCACAGCAACGTCGTAGTCGCCGATGCCGATTTCCTTGAGCGCCGCGTCGTCGGTCGCATCGGCGATATAGACCTGCGACAGCGTGTCGGCGAGGCGGTTGGCGACGGCCTGATCCCGATCGACGCCGGCAACGTAGTTGCCGAAGCGTGTCAGTTCCTTCGCGATGGTCGTGCCAAACGTGCCGAGGCCGACGATCGCGAAGCTTCGAGGTTTGAGTTTGTTCATCGATCTCTCCCGAGGCGTGTCGCCGGTGGGCATCGTCCGCTGGCAGGCACGACGGTAGACGCGATAGACTGCGTGTCGAGGTGCCGCTGGCAGGCGCTCGGCAGCCGGCCCACTGCAGTCAGTCCTTCTTGACCCCGTAGAACTGAGAGAAGAGCTTCTGGAAGTGTTCGGTCGCCGGCATGCTGGCGGGCAGCCACATCCGCATCGCCTCCTCCGGACCGATGCCGCTCATCGCGGCACGCATCTTCTCGTTCATCTCGCGCATCATCTCGTCCTGCATCGGCTTGACGTCCGGCAGGCCGAGGAACGTCCGCGCCTCCTCGGGCGTGCAGTCGATGTCGATCGTGACTTTCATCGCTGTGCGTCTCCTCTGTCGGCAGCTTCCGCCTTCGGGTTGCCTCATGCAAGCGCGGGGCGGTTGTCTCGTCCCGCTTCGGCAGCCATATGGCGCCCGGAACACGAGGAGCGAGAGACATGAGCGAGTTTCCGGGCTGGCACGGCACGACCATCGTTGCAGTGCGCAAGGGCGGAGAGGTTGTCGTGGCGGGCGATGGGCAGGTCAGCCTGGGCCAGACCGTCATCAAGGGCACGGCGCGCAAGGTCCGCCGCCTCTCTCCCGGCGGGGCGGAGATCGTGGCGGGCTTCGCCGGCTCCACCGCCGACGCCTTCGCGCTGCTCGAACGGCTTGAGGCCAAGCTCGAGGCGACGCCCGGGCAACTCCAGCGCGGCTGCGTCGAACTCGCCAAGGACTGGCGCACCGACAAGTACCTGCAGAAGCTCGAGGCGATGCTGATCGTGACAAACGGCTCTGAGCTCTACGTCGTCACCGGCGCGGGCGACGTGCTCGAACCCGAGCACGACGTCACCGCCATCGGTTCCGGCGGCAACTACGCCCTCGCCGCGGCCCGGGCGCTGATGGACACCGACTTCTCCGCCGAAGAGATCGCCCGCCGCGCCATGGCGATCGCCGCCGACATCTGCGTCTACACCAACGGCTCGGTCACGGTGGAGAAGATCGGCGCATGAATGCGTGGCTCTACCTTGTCGCCGCCGGAGCCTTCGAGATCGCCTTTGTCGCAGCCCTGCATGCGTCGGCGGGGCTGACGCGCCTCGGCCCGACGCTGCTTTTCCTGGCGTTCAATCTCGCCAGCATGTGGCTGCTGAGCCGCGCCCTCTTTGCCATTCCGATCGGTACGGCCTACGCGGTGTGGGTAGGGATCGGTGCCTTCGGCGCTGCGATCCTCGGCCTTGTCGCCTACGGCGACCCGGTGACATTCCCGCGGCTGTTCTTTCTCGGCCTCCTGATCGTGGCGATCGTCGGGCTGAAAGTCGTCTCGAACTAGGCTCGGTATCCGGGGATCAAGAGGGCCCGATGGGCCCTCTCTCGTACCGCACGAACTCGCGTCATTCGCCCGAGCTGTGATGCTCGATGCTGAACGACTTGACCTGGCGAGGATCGCCTTGTCCATCCCAGACGAGGGATACCTTGTCGCCGTTGCCCAGTCTCTTCATGCTAGCGTTCTGGGGCAATTGATAGCTGTGCCCGCTGATCAGGAAGGTTCCCGCGGACTTGTCGAACGCACCGACGGTGCCGCTCGTCGTCTGCGCAGGAAAGGCCGCAGTCGCGGCGGCAAGCGTGATGATGGCAGTTCCGGTGAGTATAGAGGCGCGCATGTCGCGTCACTCCAAGTAGAACGCTGCAATTGCGTTCTATGCTGCCAAGGTCGTCTCGACATGTCGTGTCGCGGCTCCTCCGGCTCGCCGGCACGTCGCGACCTCGGCACTCATGATCTGGGATCGCCCTGACGCAACGTAAATATCACCGGCGCCCGGCGCGCGAAAAGGTGATCGCAAGCCATCGCGGGGAGAGCCGCGTCGCTCTGCAGGGCCGGTCTTCGCCGCCGGGCGCACCCGGCCGGTTGCAGTCACCGGATCGATCGTTACATGCCGCAGCGGCCCCATCGGAGGACGCATGACCGACCTGACCCCGCGCGAGATCGTCAGCGAGCTCGACCGCTTCATCATCGGCCAGAAGGACGCCAAGCGCGCCGTGGCCGTCGCGCTGCGCAACCGCTGGCGGCGCAAGCAGCTCGACGACGCGATGCAGGAGGAGGTCTATCCCAAGAACATCCTGATGATCGGGCCCACCGGCGTCGGCAAGACGGAGATCAGCCGGCGCCTGGCGAAGCTTGCCCGCGCACCCTTCATCAAGGTTGAGGCGACGAAGTTCACCGAGGTCGGATATGTCGGCCGCGACGTCGAACAGATCGTGCGCGACCTCGTCGAGCAGTCGATCACCATGACGCGCGAGCACATGCGCGAGGACGTCAAGGCGCGTGCCTTTGAGAACGCCGAGAATCGCGTGATCGCCGCCGTCGCAGGCGAGAACGCCCGTGGTCAGACGCTGGAGATGTTCCGCACCAAGCTCAAGAACGGCGAGCTCGACGACAAGCTGATCGAGCTCGACGTCGCCGACACCTCGTCCCCCTTCCCGCAGATCGAGCTGCCGGGCGGCGGCGGTGGGATGCAGGGCATGAACCTGGGCGACCTGTTCGGCAAGGCGTTCCAGGGCCGCACGGTTCGAAAGCGCATGTCGGTCGCCGAGAGCTACGACATCCTGCTGCAGGAGGAGGCCGACAAGCTGCTCGACGACGAGACCGTGCAGAAGGCCGCGCTCGAGGCGGTGCAGGAGAACGGGATCGTCTTCCTCGACGAGATCGACAAGGTGACGGCGCGTTCGGAAGGCGGCCGCGCCGGCGCCGACGTCAGCCGCGAGGGGGTACAACGAGACCTGCTGCCACTGATCGAGGGCACGACCGTCTCGACCAAGTACGGGCCGATTAAGACCGACCATATCCTGTTCATCGCTTCCGGCGCTTTCCACATCGCCAAGCCCTCCGATCTGCTGCCGGAACTGCAGGGACGGCTGCCGATCCGCGTCACGCTACGCGCCCTGACGGAGGGGGACTTCGTCCGCATCCTGACGGAGACCGACAACGCGCTGACCCGCCAATACACGGCACTCCTGGACACCGAGGGCGTGACGGTCACCTTCACCGACGACGGGATCGCCGCGCTCGCCCATATCGCGGCCGAGGTGAACCATTCGATCGAGAACATCGGCGCGCGGCGGCTCTACACGGTGATGGAGCGCGTGTTCGAGGAACTCTCCTTCACGGCGCCCGACCGCGCCGGCGAGACGGTGACGGTCGACGCGGGCTTCGTCGAGAGCAACCTCGGGGAGCTCTCCAGGTCCGCAGACACCTCTCGCTACGTGCTCTAGAGACGCACTGATCGGCCATGGCTTCACGAAGCGTCTAAGGGGGACTCCCGGCCGGCTGGATTTTCCGTCCGGATGGTGCCTCGTCGGCATTCACGCAAAGGGAGAATCGCGACGGTCGCGACGCACGCGCGACAGACTCAGCCGGTCTCGCGCCATGTTCCCGAACCTTTCTCGAACCGTGCGGTGCGGGAGGGCTGGAACTCCGTCTCTCCGTCTGCCGCTGTCCATTGCTCGACGGTGACGGCGCGGCCTTCGACCGTCAGCAGGTTGAAGTCGTTGGGCTCACCCCGGACGCGCGTCGAGAGACCGGTGCCGGCCTGGACGAAGAGCACGCCCTCCTCCTCCGCGAAGGGGCGAGCGTGCCAGGTGTGCAGATGTCCCGACAGGACGATGTCGGCCCCGCAGTCGCCCAATCGCCTCAACGCGCTTCGCGCCCCGCGCATCAGCCGCTTCTCGACCTCCGGCCTGTGCTCGAGCGGGTGATGCAGCATCGCGATATGCATCCGCCGCCCCTTGTTGCCTTGGAACTCCCCGCAGATTCGACGGACGGTATGGCGTCCGATCTTGCCACGCTGCCACGACCAGTGGTTGACGGTGTTGACGCCCACCACGGCCACCTCGTCGTCCTCCCAAGCGGGCTCCAGACGGCGGTCGATGTAGTGTCTGTATCGCTTCCAGGGCGTCACCAGCCGCACGAAGAGATTGTCGAGTGGGGTGTCGTGGTTGCCCGGAATCGCGATCGTTGCCGGCTCGAGCTTCGACAGGAACGCCCGGGCGGCGCGGAACTGCCCGAGGCGGGCGCGCTGCGTGAAGTCCCCGGATACCGCCACCAGGTCGGGCGCGAGGCGGTTTATCGTGTCGATCAGGGGCCGCAGCAGCTCCGGCCTGTCGCGGCCGAAATGCAGGTCCGAAACATGCAGGATGCGTCTCATGACGCGCGCTCCGGCGCGATGACCTTCAGACCGTCCTTCAGCACCCGGAAACGGAACGGCGGCTTCATCCGCTCGCGCTCGCCATCGCGCGCCACGAGCCGGCGCTTGCTCCCGGTCTCGATCTCGATCTCCTCACCTGCGAAGAAGTCGAAGTCCCGCCCCCGCTCCATCGAGCGCCAGGCGAGACGTATCGCGAAGAGCAGCAGACCCAACCGCGTCGAATCCGGCGCGAGAAACAGCGCGAAGCGCCCCTCGCGGACATCTTCAACCCCGTCGAGGCCGAAGAGCTCGAGTTGGTAGCCGCTGCGCGCCACAAAGGCGAGTGGGGTGCGGGTCCTGATCGGCTCCCCGTCGACAGTCACTCGCATTGAAATCGGCCGGTGGAAGCGCATGAACGTCACCAGGACTGACCAGTGCGCGGCCAGGCGCGACCGGCCCCAACGGCGGTAGGTTCCCTCGCGCTGAGCCAGGATCGCCGGATAGAGACCAATGCTGGCGTTATTGAGGAATACCTTGCCGTTGACCTCACCGACGCTGACGTGGCGGGAGGTACCGGCTGCGATGAGGTCGACTGCGTCTTCCACCTCCTCCGGCAGGTCCAAGCCGCGCGCGAAGTAGTTGAAGGTTCCCATGGGGAGCACGGCGAGCGTCAGGTCGAGCTTTACCGCAACCGCGGCAACGGCGCTGATCGTGCCGTCGCCGCCCGCCGCGGCCAGGGTCGCGAAACCCTCCCCCGCCGCATCCTCGATCTCCTGCAGAAGATCCTTGCCCTTTCCGACGACCTTGAGCCGGAAGCGCCCGGGATGCCGCTGCAACGACGCTTCGATGCGCTCCCGCACCTCATCGCTCTTCTTCTTTCCCGATCCGGGATTGAAAACCACGCAGATGTCGGGTGCCGCTTCCGGCTGCGGATCCACTCGATCTGGCACTGGTTGCATGGTCATGTCCGCCCCTAAATATCTGCCCTAAGGCGATGCAGAACGCACGAACCTCGGCATTCGTTCGAAGGCGAAAGCGATTTACCCTTTTCCATCTCGGCAAGAGGGAGCAAGGGGCGCGCGACGGAGTCTAGTTCTATGTCGTTCCTGCAGTTCCTGCGTGCGAATGCGCCGTTCCTGACGGTTGGCGTGCTTCTCACCTTCTCGTCGAGCTTCGGCCAGACCTTCTTCATTTCGGTGTTCGCCGGCGACATTCGCGCCGCCTTCGGCCTGAGCCATGGTGCGTGGGGCGCTCTTTACGCGACTGCGACCATGACCTCCGCCGTCACGATGCTCTGGGCCGGCGCATTGACCGACCGATATCGGGTCCGGGGGCTGGGGGCGTTGGTGCTTTGCGGGCTTGCGGCGAGTTGCCTGGCGACGGCGGTCGCCCCGAACATCGTTCTTCTCGGCGTCGCTGTGTTCGGCCTTCGGTTCTTCGGGCAGGGCATGGCCGGACACACCTCGCTGGTCGCGATGGCGCGGTGGTTCGTCTCAACGCGCGGCCGCGCCATATCTGTCGCGTCGGGCGGCTTCGCGCTGGGCGAGGCGATCCTGCCGCTGGGCTTCGTAGCCCTGCTGACCTTCTTCGACTGGCGCACTCTCTGGGTGGTCGCGGCGATCATCGTGATCGCCGCGATGCCGCTCGTCGTCCGCCTGCTGGCACTGGAGAGAACGCCCCAATCAATCGCGGCGGAAACGCAGGCTGTGGGGATGGATGAGCGGCATTGGACTCGGGGGGAGGTCCTGCGCCAGCGCCTGTTCTGGCTGACGCTTCCGGCGCAACTCAGCGTACCATGCTGGGGCACCGCCTTCTTCTTTCAGCAGGTCCACATCGCCGCGGTCAAGGGCTGGCCCCATGTCCAGCTCGTCGCCCTGTTCCCGCTCTACACGCTGGTCTCGATCGCGACCGTGCTCGGCGTGGGCTGGGTCATCGACCGCGTGGGGACGGCGCGCCTCATGCCGCTCTATCCGCTGCCGATGGGCGCCGGCTTTGCCGTTCTAGGGGTGGCGCAGACAATTCCGGGAGCGGCGATGGCGATGGCGCTCATGGCGGTGACGCACGGCGCCGCGTCGGCGCTGCTCGCGGCGTTCTGGGCGGAGTTCTTCGGTACCCGGCACATGGGCGCGATCAAGGCCGTCGGCATGGCGGCAATGGTTTTCGGCTCCGCGATCGGTCCATTCCTGTCGGGCGCGCTGATCGACCTTGGTCTCACCTTTCCGCAGCAGACGCCGTACATCGCCGCATACTTCGCGCTGGCGTCGGGCCTAGCGGCCATCGCGGTGCTCTCGCAACGCCACCGGCTGCCCGCCCGCACGGTCGAGGCGTCGTGAGCTGCCCCGTGGTCAGCCGAAGGGTCTTGATCCAGGTCAAGGAGGCTGAGACCCTGGACGCGCGACAAATGACCGGCGAACAGACCCTCGGGTAAGGCATGACCGATTCCCCTCAATCGCTCTACGCACCGCGTGAGCCGATCTTCCCTCGCCGTGTCTCCGGCAAGTTCCGCACGCTCAAATGGTGGATCATGCTTGTCACGCTCGGCGTTTACTATCTGACGCCGTGGATACGGTGGGACCGCGGGCCGGAGATGCCGAACCAGGCGGTCCTCGTCGATCTGGCGAACCGCCGCTTCTTCTTCTTTTGGATCGAGATCTGGCCGCACGAGTTCTACTTCGTCGCGGGCCTGCTGATCATGGCCGGGCTCGGGCTCTTCCTCTTCACCTCCGCGCTCGGCAGGGTCTGGTGCGGCTACACCTGCCCGCAGACCGTCTGGACCGACCTGATGATCCTGGTCGAGCGCTGGATCGAGGGCGACCGCAACGCCCGCATCCGGCTGCACAACGCGAAATGGGACGCGCGCAAGTGGCGGCTCCGCATCTCCAAGTGGGTCGTCTGGCTGCTGATCGGCCTCGCCACCGGCGGCGCCTGGGTGTTCTACTTCACCGACGCGCCGACGCTCGCGCGCGACCTGCTGACGTTCTCGGCGCACCCGGTCGTCTATTCCACCATCGCCATCCTGACCTTCACCACCGTCCTCTTCGGCGGCTTCATGCGCGAGCAGGTGTGCATCTACATGTGCCCCTGGCCGCGGATCCAGGCCGCTATGATGGACCCCGACACCATCACCGTGGCCTACCGCGACTGGCGCGGAGAGCCGCGCGGCAAGCACACCAAGCGCCGCCAGCAGGCCGCCGCCGAGAGTCGCGGCGAGGGCGTCGAGCGCGGCGCGGTCTACGGCAAGACCGAGGCCAAGCCCGCCGTGCCGTCGATGCCGGCGCAGACGCTCGGCGACTGCATCGACTGCAACGCCTGCGTCGCGGTCTGTCCGATGGGCATCGACATCCGCAACGGCCAGCAGCTCGAATGTATTACCTGCGCGCTCTGCATCGACGCCTGCGACGACGTCATGGCCAAGATCGGCCGCCCGCGTGGCCTGATCGACTATCTCGCGCTGTCGGACGAGCCGCTCGAGCGTGCCGGTCAGCCGCCGGCGTCGGTCTGGAGGCACATCCTCAGGCCGCGAACCATCCTCTACTTCGTGCTCTGGTCGCTGATCGGCGTCGGGCTGGTTTGGGCACTCTTCGCGCGCTCGCCAATCGACCTCACCGTCGCGCCCGTGCGCAATCCCACCTACGTCACGCTCGCTGACGGCGCGATCCGCAACACCTACGACATCCGCCTACGCAACCAGAACAACGAGGCGCGACCGTTCGAGCTGTCGATCTCCGCGGGCGCGCCCCTTGCGATATCGCTCGAGGGCGAGGACGACCTGACCGTTTCGGTGCCACCCGACGAAACGCTGCTGCAGCGCGTCTACGTGACTGCAGCGCCGGGCACCGCGCCCGCCGAGCAGGCCCGGACCGACTTCCGGTTCTGGGTCGAGGACACGGTGAGCGAGGACCGCGCCTACCAGGACACCTTCTTCAACGGAGCCGCCCCATGAGAGAGCTCACAGGCCGCCACGTCTTCCTGATCATCGCCAGCGGCTTCGGCATCATCATCGCTGTCAACATCGCGCTCGCGGTCGCCGCGGTCCGCACCTTCCCCGGCCTCGAGGTCGGAAACTCCTACGTCGCGTCGCAGGTCTTCGACGAAGAGCGGACGGCGCAGGAGCGTTTGGGCTGGGACTCCTCTCTCAACTACGATTCGGGCCAGCTGACACTCTCGTTCGCCGGCCAAGGCGGCGCCGTTCGCCCCGAGATCGTCTCCGCCGTCATCGGCCGCACCACCCATGTCGCCGACGACGCCGAGCCCGACTTCACCTGGAGAGGGAGCGCCTACAGCGCGGACCTCGACCTCGCGCCGGGGATCTGGGCGATGCGCTTCGTCGCGCGCGCCGCCGACGGCACTTTATACCGCCGCCGCCTCGAGATCCGGGTGCGGTCGTGATCGCACCCGGAAATCCCGACCGAGGCCGCCTTTGCCGCGCGCGGGGCATCGGCAACGCTGGTGACCAACGCGCCTCCGAAACTCTTCCGTGACTGCTAGTGTCGCCTGTCCCGGCTGCCAAGCCGCGCCCGCCGACGTAGCGCCAGCTCCAGACGCGTCGCAGGCGCTCGCGCTCTATCTACCGGACATCCATTGCGCGGGCTGCATCTCCGCCGCCGAGCGTGCACTCGCCGGCGCGCCCGGAGTCCGATCGGCCCGCGTAAACCTGACCCTGAAGCGGGCGGCGATCGACGCCGCGCCTTGGGTCGCGCCAGCCGACCTCATCGTCGCGCTCGACCGCGCGGGCATCGCCGCGCTGGAATTCGACGCGGGCCAGGTCGAGGGACCAGACCCGGCGGAACGGGCCCTTCTTCTCCGGCTCGGCGTCGCGGGCTTTGCGATGATGAACGTGATGCTCCTGTCGGTCGCCGTCTGGTCGGGTGCGACCGATGCCACGCGCGACCTCTTCCACTGGATCGCGGCGCTGATCGCCGCTCCCGCCGCCATCTTCGCGGCGCAGCCGTTCTTCCGCAGCGCCGCGCGTGCCCTTTCCGCCCGGCAGCTCAACATGGACGTGCCGATTTCGCTCGCCATCCTGCTCGCGCTCGTCCTGTCGCTCTACGAGACCTCGCAGAGCGGCGCGCATGCCTACTTCGACGCCGCGCTGTCGCTCACCTTCTTCCTGCTCGTCGGCCGATATCTCGACCTCCGGGTCCGGAGCAAGGCGCGCTCGGCCGCGGGCGAACTCGCCGCGCTCGAAGTGCCCAAGGCCATCCGGCTCGACGGCGACCGGAGAGTGGAGGTACGCGCCGCCACGCTCAATCCCGGCGACCTGATCCTTGTGCTGCCGGGTGCCCGCCTCGCCGCCGACGGCCGCGTCACCGCAGGACGCTCCGAGATCGACCGCGGGCTGCTCACCGGAGAAACAGCGCCGGTCCCGGTCGAACCGGGGACCGACCTCGCGGCGGGCGAGGTCAATCTTTCCGGTCCGTTGACGCTGTGCGTCAGCGCCGCGGGGCGCGACACCCGCCTCGCCCGCATCGCGGACCTCGTCGCGGCGGCGGAGAACGCGCGCTCGCGCTACGTGACGCTCGCCGACCGCGCCGCACGCATCTACGCGCCTGCCGTGCACCTGCTGGCGCTCGCCGCCTTCATCGGCTGGGCAGTCGCGACGGGCGACGTGCGCCACGCGCTCAACGTCGCGGTCGCGACGCTGATAATCACGTGCCCCTGTGCTCTCGGCCTCGCAGTTCCGGCGGTCTCCGCCGCGGCGTCGGGCCGCCTCTTCCGGCAGGGCGTTCTGATCAAGTCGGGCTCCGCGCTCGAGCGGCTGGCCGAAGTCGACGCGGCGGTCTTCGACAAGACCGGTACCCTGACGGAGGGACGCCTCCGCCTGCGGGAGGATCTCGACGACGACGACCTCGCCTTGGCCGCCGGGCTAGCAGCCGGCTCCACTCACCCCCTCGCCCGCGCCATCGCCGCTGCGGCTGAAGCGCGTGGGATCGACCCGGTGCGGGTCGGAGATCTGCGCGAGCATCCGGGTGACGGGGTGGAAGGGACGGTCTCCGTCGCCGCCAGCGCTGCGCCGACCGCAGAGGCGATGGGCGCCGAGGGCGGCGGGCGGGCGGGCGGGGCCGTCCTCGCCGCCGATCGACTGCCACAGCCATCGCTGCGGCCGGTCCGGCTCGGCAGGCCCGGCTGGATCGGCACCGAAGCGGCCTCCCGCACGGCGACATGTCTCGACCGCGGAGACGGCGCACCGCTCCTGCTGACGTTCGAGGACGTGCCCCGCACCGGTGCCGCGGATGCCGTCGCGGGGCTGGAGCGCCTCGGTCTCTCCACCGCCCTCGTCTCGGGCGACGTCCCGGCAGCGGCGCAGGCTCTGGCCGCCGAGGTCGGAATCACGGACGTCCATGCATCGGAGCGGCCCGAGGCGAAGGCTGCCCGAATCCGCGACATGACCGCGAGGGGGCGGCGCGTCCTGATGATCGGGGACGGCCTCAACGACACTGCTGCGCTGGCGGAAGCGCACGCGTCGATCGCGCCCGCCTCCGCACTCGACGCAGCCCGCGTCGTGGCCGATGTCGTGTTGACAGGACAAAGCCTCGCGCCGGTCCCCGCAATCGTCGCGACCGCCCGTGCCGCGCGCGCCCGGATGCGCGAGAATCTCGGGATCGCCGCCGCCTACAATGCCGTCGCGATTCCCGTCGCGCTTGCAGGGCACGCAACCCCGATCGCCGCAGCGCTCGCCATGTCGGCCTCATCGATCTGCGTGTCGCTCAACGCCATGCGATTGAGATGACGATCCTCGCCATCCTCATTCCGGTGTCGCTGCTGCTCGGGCTGATAGGCCTCGGCGCGTTCCTCTGGACGCTGCGCCATCGCCAATACGACGACCCCGACGGCGATGCGGCCCGGATCCTGAGAGAGGATCACGACGACCGCCCGGCGCCTTGAAGACGCGACACCAGGAGATCCTTCGATGCATGCGAAGGTCGCGCGTCTCGAGAGGATCGGTCCCTCAGTCTCAGACCCCCGCGGCGCCCAGCGCCTCGCGCGCAATCTGGCGCGCCAGCCGGTCGATCCCCTGGCCCTGCGCACGGGCGATGGCGGTCATGCTGCCGGGCTGATAAGGCACCGAGATCGCGAAGCGCCCGGTGCGGTCGGTCCCGGTGGCCCGCGCCAAGAAGTACTGCCCCGCCATCACGTACTGCCCGTCCGCCCGCGCGACCATCGTGTCGAAGCGCACCTCGAGCCGGGCGTCCGGCAGATCCTCGAGCGGCCAGGGCGCGGCCGCCACACGCGCCGTCGTCATGTCCGCGAGCGTGCTGGCCAGCCCCTGCGTCACGCCGCGTTGGGGATCATCCGCCCAAAGCGTGTCGGTGTCGGAAATGAGCCCGCCATCCTCCTGCTGCACGAAGATTTCCTCGAGCCCTGCATAGAGCGGCAGCGCCGCGTCGCGCACCTCGAGCGAGCGGACGTTGACGCCTGCGCGACCCTCGGCTCGCGGGACCGGGACGGCGTAGCGCACCGCCGCGTCACCACACGCCGCGAGGAGGAGAAAAACCATCAGATACCGCATCTTACCTTCCCAGTAGCAGCGAGTTCGGGTTGCGCTCGATCTGTCGCGCCAGCGCGCTGACGGCACGCGCGGCCGCCTGCACCTCGCGCAGCGTCGCCTGCGCCTCCCGTGTCAGCTCGGATCCCTCGTCGTAGCCGGCGAGAGTTTGCTCCGCCTGGTCGGCCAGCGAATCGAGGCGGTTGGCAAGCGTCGGCAGGCTCTCCGACGCCTGCTCGACGGCGGCCGCGGCGTCGCGTGCGGAGGCGAGCGTCTGGTTCGCGGAATCGATCAGTCCGCCCCGGCGTAGCTCCTCCAGCGCCGTCTGCAGTTCCGCCAGGGTGGCATTGAGCGAAGACGGCAGGTCTTGCGCTCCTTCAGCCGAGAGCAGCGCCTCGCCCGCCGTCGCAAGGCCGGCGAGGTCCGTTGCGAGGCGGTCGAGCGGCAGCGAGTTCACCGTCTCGGTAAGCGCATCGATCCCCGAGACGACGCCCGGGACGCCGGCTGTCGCCTCTCGGATGGCCGCCGCCGTTGCGCTCGCCTCGGCGAGGGTGTCGTTGACCTGCGCGACCAGTCCGGACTGGCGGAAATCCGCCAGCACGAGCCGCAGTTCAGCGAGCGCCGTATTGAGTTCTGCCGGAAGAGCGCGGACGCCCTCGGACTCGAGAAGCGTATTCGCCGCGGCCAGGGTGCTCTCCGCCGACTCGATCGCCGAGGTCAGCGGCAGGGCCGCGACCGTTGCCGCCACGTCCTCGACCCGGGCGATGAGCTGCGGCAGATCCTCGGTCGCCGCAGCGACCTGCGCCGCCGCCGCTCCGGCGCTCTCCACCGCGCCAGTCGCCTCAGCGACAAGCCCCGCCTCACGGATGTCTTCGAGCGTCGCCGAGAGTTGCGCGAGCACCGCCGAGATATCCTGCGGCACCTGCTGTATCTCGTCGCTGGCCACGAGTGCCCGCGCCGCCTCCGCCGCTTCGGCCGCCGAGGTCGCCAAGTCCGACAAGGGCAGCTCCGACGCGGTCTCGGCCAGCGTCGCCACGTCCGCCGCCGCCGCACTCAGGCGCTCGATGAGTTGCGGCACCTGGTCCGTCGCGGCAGCCACCTGCGCCGCGGCCTCGCCGGCCGAACTCAGCGCCGTGGTCGCGGTGGAGACAAGACCGGCCGAACGAACGTCATCGAGTGTCGCCGAGAGCTGCGACAGGACACCGGTGACCTCCCGAGGTACTTGCTGGATGCCCTCGCTTGCAAGGAACGCCTCGGCCGCCTGTGCGGTGCCGGCGGCCGAGGTCACCAGGTCGTCGAGCGGCAGGTTGGCGACGGTGTCGGTAATGGCGGCGACGTCCTCGGCGGCATCTCCGAGACGGGTCAACAGCGCAGGCAGTTCCGCCACGGCCGGCTCGGCTGACGCAAGAAGCTGATTTAGGGTGTCGAGAGTTGGCGCCGCCTGGGTCAACGCCTGGGTCAAAGCGGCCGCCGCCCCTTCCTCGCGGAAGTCCGCCAGGACGGCTCGGATGTCGGCCACCGATCCACGCACGTCGCCAAGTATGGCGGTGACGTCTTCGGGGATCTGCTGGATCGCGTCCGAACCGACGAGGTCAGTGACATTCTGCAGCAGGGCCGGAACCCGGTCCAGCACCTCATTGGCCTGTGCGACCAACGCTTCGACGCTGTCGCCGCCCTCCGGCAGCTCCGCAGCCGTGCTGGGAAAGATCGGCACCGGTTCCCCGCCCGTTTTCAGCCCCTCCTGCGGGACGTCGTCGACCTCCGAGAGTACGACCTTCAGTCCGCCAATCAGGATCGATCCCCGCTCGACCTGCGCCCTCACCCCGCGCTGAGCCAGCTCGTCTAGGAAAGCAAGCGCCTCCTCGGCCGTCGCATTCGACGGAAGGCCCAGGCGTGTCGGATCGAGTTCGGCCGTCGCGAGGAGCTGGACACGCCGGTCTTCCGAATTCTCGTCGATGTATCCGGTGACCGCCACAATCTCGCCGACGCGGCCGCGAAACTCGACCGCCGAGCCTACCGCCAAGCCGGAGACGTTGCCGCTGAAGACGAAACCGACGGACACGCGATTGGTGGTGTCGGGATCGATGAAGACGCTGCTCAGCGCCTCCTGCCTGCCGTCGAACAGCTCGAATGTCGTGCCGGGATCGACGGGATCGCCGCCGCTGACGAGATTTTCGAGCGAAACGCCGCCCGAGACCAAGGCCGCGAGCGAGGAGACGTCGAGCGTCGCTCCCTGCGGGCCCAGCGAAAAGCTGAAGCCTGATGCGTTCCAGAAGCGCGTCGCGGAGGTGATCAGGTCGTCGTACGGCGCCTCGATGAACGCGTCGGCGAGAACCGCCTGACCGGTGTCGGCAAGGTGGAGGGTGGACACCGCTCCGACCTGCACGCCGCGATAGAGGATCGGCGTCCCTTGCAGCAGTCCGTCGCCGCTCTCCGACGTCAGAACGATGCGCAGCCCCGGTACGTCCGGGCGCGCCACCGGCGCCGAGGCAAGACCCTCGAAGCGCTCGCCCGTGCCGCCCGGCACGTTGTCCCAGGAGCCTTGGATGTAGACACCGCTGAGGACGGTGCTGAGGCCGCTCACGCCCTGCGCCGTGACCTGGGGCCGGATAACCCAGAATTCGCTCTCGGCATCGACGTAGGGTGCGATCTCCTGTTCCAGCCGCACTCCAACGACGACGGAGCCCAGACCGTCGGCGAACGACACATCCTCAACGACGCCGACTGGCACGTCTCGGTAGCGCAGTTCGGTCTCGCCGGTGCGAATTCCCTCCGCATCCTCGAAGCTGATCTCGATCAGTGGCCCTCGGCTCGCGTAGTTCTGCCAGGCGATCGCGAGCGAAATAAGCAGCGCCCCGATCGGAACCAGCCAGACGACCGACATGCGCTCCATCAGGGACCGGCGCGCCGGCTTGATATCTGGCCCGGGCAATTCCGTCACTCGACGGCGTCCCAGATCATGCGGGAATTGAAGCTCTTGGCCGAGAGCATTGTGAAGATCACCGAGAGGGCGAAGGTCAGCGCCGCCGGCCCCGGATGAATGGTGGCGACGAAGTTGAGCTGGACGAGCGACGAGAGGATTGCGACCACAAAGACGTCGATCATCGACCAGCGGCCGATGAATTCGACCAACTCGTAGAGCTGCTGGCGCCGATGGGCGCTGAGCGGCGCGGCGTGGCCGAGGTTCAGCGCCAGATAGGCTATGGCGAAGAACTTCGCGACCGGGATCGCGACGCTGGCCACCAGCACGATCAGCGCGACCGGCGCCGCGCCGTGGTGGATCAGCTGAATCGCGCCGCCGACGATGGTATCCGCGCTGGTGCTAAGCAGGGTCTGCGTCCTCAGCATCGGGTAGAGGTTCGCCGGGATGTAGCAAAGAAGCCCGGCGAACCACCATCCCCAAACCTTCTGGAGGCTAAGCGGCTTGCGCGAGTGCAGCGCCGAGCCGCACCGCCCGCAGATCTCGGTGCCCAGCGGCCAGACTTTCGCGCAGCGCGTGCATGCAACGAGGCCGGCCCCGCGTGCGGTGAACGCGGCACCGCTCAACGCCGCTCCTCCAGGGTGTGCCAGATCGACCAGCGGCACATGAAGCCGTCCTGCAGCACAGTGACCACGACCAGAGCTGCGAACATCCAGAATGCGGGGCCGAGAACGACCTGAGCGAGATCGGCGAGCTTCACCAGCGCGACGGCGACGCCGATGACGAAGATCTCCGACATCGACCACGGGCGCAGATCCTCTGACAAGCGGAACGCCGCGGACGCATGCCGGGCCGGCGGCCTGCCGAGCACCAGCGGCGTGAGGACGTAGGTGATGAGCATCACGCGCGTGATCGGGATCAGCACGATCAGCGCCGCGACCGCCACCGCAAGCGGCGCCGTCTCGCCTCCGGCAAAAGCTCGCGCGGCATCAAAGACCGATGCGTTCGAGCTGAGGCCCGCGACTTGCAGTTGCAGGAACGGAAAGAAAACCGCGCCGACCATCAGGATCATCACGGTGAACGCAAGGATCAGGATGCGCACGAACGCCCCCGATTTCGGCGCAATCAGGACGGCATTGCATCGATGGCAGAGGCCACGCTCGCCCGGGTCGGGCAGCAAGGCGCGGTGAAGCGCATCGCAGTGCGGGCACGCGATCAGCTCTTCGATTTCTGACAAGGCGACAGACGTCATCGCGCACGCTCGCATTCCGGTCTGCGCGATACTAGCGGTGCGCGAGCCACGCGCCACCCCCGCAGGTCGCCGCATGGACCTGCTGGCCATTAACCGTCTGTTAAGGAATCGCGCCCGCAGGGCGCTCTTTCGGCTATGCCGGGCACCGCCAGAGCAGAAGCCAAGTCTCAATCATGTTCGATCAATCCGACGCCCTGCGCCCGCAGGACGAACTTTCGGCTGCAGCGGTTTGGGCGACCGCAAGCATACCTCGCCTCACATCAGCCCGTAGACGTGACGTCAGGTATCTCGCGCCTGCCCTCGTTGTGACCTGCCTTGCAGCACCTTTCTTTCTTGCCGGCGCGATCGCCTGCGCATCGGTCGTCGGCCTCGCCGTCCTGCTGCGCGCGGTCGCCCTCGCGGACGGTCTGGCGAGGCGGCCTGTCGATCAGCCTCCCAATTCTGGGGATCTGCCACTCGTGACGATCCTCCTGCCGATGCGTGCTGAGACGAAGGTCGTCGCCGGACTCGCCAATGCGATTGGGTGCCTGGACTACCCGATATCTCGCCTGGAGGTCATCGCGCTCATCGAAGAGGACGATGCACCGACACGCGCGGCGCTCCATGAGCACGCGCCACCGTGGTGGAAGATCGTCCGCGTACCGGCGGGACTTCCGCAGAACAAGCCGCGCGCCTGCAACGTCGGACTGTACTTCGCAAGAGGCGACGTCGTGGTCATCTACGATGCGGAGGACCGGCCGGAGCCGGATCAGCCCCGCAAGGCGATTGCGGCGCTCGCATCCGACGACCGCCTCGCCGTTGTTCAGGCACAACTCGCCTGCGACCATGCCGGCAGGATGGAGAAGCCGCTATCGCGGTTCTGGGCCTTGGAGTACGCGGCGCTCTTCGGCGCGATCCAGCCGTCGCTGGCACGTCGCCGCCTCCCGTTCCTGCTGGGCGGTACGAGCAACTGGTTCCGTGCGGCGGCCCTTCGCCAGGTGGGCGGCTGGGACGCGCACAATGTGACGGAGGACGCCGACCTCGGCATCCGGCTCGCCCGGGCGGGGTGGCGCTCATCAGTAATCGACAGCACCACATGGGAGGAAGCGCCGGTCGGCCACCGCCAATGGGTCGGTCAGCGCGCCCGCTGGCTGAAGGGCTTCGCCATCACGACCGCAGTCCACCTCGGTCGCCCGCTTGACCTCCTGCACGATCTCGGACCGCGCGCGACGCTGGCCATCATCGCGCAGCTGCCGACAACGCTGGTCTGCAGCGCGGCTCATCCCGTCGGCCTCGCGCTGATCCTCTTCGGGCAACTCGGTGGCCTGTTGGCCGCACTCGCCGTGACGGGATACGCAGTGTCGATCGCGCTGCACATGCATGTCGCTAGCCGTCACAGGCTCTCGATCTGGCTCGCGGCTGCAATCCCGATCTACTGGCTCCTCCAGAGCGTGGCGCTATGGCTCGCCCTTCTGGACCTCGTGCGCGATCCTGCCCACTGGCGAAAGACAGAGCATGGGCTCGCCATGCGGCCCGAGCGGCGTCGCGAGAGCGAGGCCAGCCCGGTGAGCAGGAAGTGGGGGTGACCAGGATGGTCAGCGCTCAGCCGAGCCAACCGCCAAGCATGTTCTCATTTCGGCCGTCGCCTCCTTCATCTCTATCCTGGGATGGAGCCCAGCCATCGGAATCGTTCCGATCACGCACACCCTCAGGCAGCATGCCGTCTCCTATCGTTGCGCGGTTCGCCAGGCGGGGTGGATCCAAGGTTCTGCGCGCTCCGGCGGCAGCGGCGCACGGCCAAGCAGGTGGTCGGAGATCTTTTCTCCCACCATGATCGAGGGCGCGTTGAGGTTGCCGTTCGTCATCTGCGGAAAGATCGAACTGTCGCAGACGCGCAAGCCCTCGACGCCGATCACGCGCGCCTCGGGGTCGACCACGGCGTCACGATCGTCGGCGCGGCCCATGCGACAGGTTCCGCAGGGGTGGTAGGCGCTCTCGGCCTGGTCGCGGACGAAGACGTCGAGGTCAGCGTCGCTCTCGACCCCCGGCCCGGGCTGGAGCTCGCGGCTGATGTAGGGCGCGAAAGCCTCCTGCGCGAAGATCTCGCGGGTGTGGCGGATGCAGGCGCGGAACTCGGTCCAGTCGTTCTCGTGACTCATGTAATTGAAGCGAATCAGCGGCTTTTCCCCGGGATCGGCCGAGCGCAGCGTGACTGAGCCGCGGGACTTCGACCGCATCGGACCGACATGCGCCTGAAACCCGTGCC
This sequence comes from uncultured Alphaproteobacteria bacterium, assembly GCA_963749675.1. Classification (GTDB taxonomy): domain Bacteria; phylum Pseudomonadota; class Alphaproteobacteria; order Rhodobacterales; family Rhodobacteraceae; genus Roseitranquillus. The sequence continues at coordinate 319,871 of CAVVNT010000010.1, read as the reverse complement.
CCTCCACCGCCGCCTTCCCGTCGTATCGCACGGCGAGCGGCAGGAAGTGGAACTGGATGTCGGGATACTCGATGCCGGCGGCCGAACGGATGAAACCCGCGCTCTCGAACTGGTTGGTCGCGCCTGGGCCGCCGCGGGTCAGCAGCCAGCGCGCACCGACATAGGCCTTACCGAGCAAGCTCCAGTAGCGATATAGGGTCACCGGCTGGCTGGCGGCCATCTGGATGTAGAGTTCCAGGTGGTCCTGCAGGTTGGCGCCGACTCCGGGGAGGTCCGCCAGCACCTCTATACCGTGGCGGCGGAGTTCGTCGGCGCGGCCAATGCCCGAGAGCATCAGGAGCTTCGGCGAATTGATCGACGAAGCCGAGAGGATCACCTCGCGGCGGGCACGTATCGTCTCCACCCGGCCCTTGCGCTCGACTTCGACGGCGCGGGCGCGACGTTCCTCGATCACGACTTTCCGAGCGAGGCCACGGACCAGCCGGACCTTCCTGCGGCGGAGCGCGGGGCGGAGATAGGCGTTCGCCGCCGACCAGCGCCGGCCGCGCCAGATCGTGGCCTCCATCGGGCCGAAGCCCTCCTGCTTTTCGCCGTTGTAATCGTGCGTGACCTCGTAGCCCGCCTGCCGCCCCGCCTCGACGAAGGCCGCCACCAGCGGATTGTCGCGCCGTCCGCGGCTGACATGCAGCGGGCCGTTCTGCCCGCGCCAGCTGGCGTCGCCGCCGTGACCGCGCGGGTGCCATTGCTCCATGCGCTTGTAGTACGGCAGGACGTCTGCATAGCCCCATCCGGTCGCGCCCATCTCCTCCCACGTCTGGAAGTCGCGGGCGTGGCCGCGGACGTAGACCATGCCGTTGATCGACGACGAGCCGCCGATCACCTTGCCGCGGGGAACGGCCATGCGGCGGCCGCCCAGGTTCGGCTCGGGCTCGCTCCGGAATCCCCAGTCGTAGCGCGGCATGTTCATCGGAAAGCTGAGCGCGCCGGGCATCTGGATGAACGGGCCGAAATCCGAGCCGCCGTACTCGATCACGATGACCGACGCGCCGGCTTCGCTGAGCCGGTAGGCGGCGGCGCAGCCGGCCGAGCCCGCGCCGACGATGACGAAGTCGGCCTCCATCAGTAGGGTGCCTCGACCGGACCTGCGCCGACATAGACGCTCTTGACCTGGCTCCAGTGGGCGATGGCCTCGCGGCCGTTCTCGCGGCCGACGCCCGACAGCTTTACGCCGCCGAACGGCGCCTCGACCGGCGTCAGGTTGTAGGTGTTGATCCAGCAGGTCCCGGCCTCGAGCCGCGCCACGACCCGGTGCGCCCGCGCGATGTCGCGGGTGAAGACGCCGGCCGAGAGGCCGTAGGGCGTGGCGTTGGCGCGGTCGACGGCCTCGTCCTCGTCGCGAAACGACAGGACCGAGAGAACCGGGCCGAAGATCTCTTCCCGCGCGATGGTCATCTCGTCGGCGACGTCGGCGAATACCGTCGGCTCGACGAAGAACCCCTCGCGATCGGCGCGCCTGCCGCCGAAGACGAGGCGGGCGCCCTCCTCGCGTCCCTTGGCGATGTAGCCGAGCACGATCTCCATCTGCCTCTCGCTGACCATCGGCCCGAAGTTCGTGGCCTCCTCCAGCGGGTCGCCCATGACGACGCCCTTCAAACGCTCGGAGAGATGGGCGAGGAACTGCTCGACCAGCCCCTCCTGCACGAAGACACGGGTGCCGTTCGAGCAGATCTGCCCGGTGGAGTAGAAATTGCCCAGGATCGCGCCCGATACCGCCGCGTCGAGATCGGCGTCCTCGAATACGAGCATCGGCGACTTGCCCCCAAGCTCCATTGTCGCGACCCGCATCCCATCGGCGGCGGCGGCATAGACCTTGCGGCCCGTGGGAACCGAGCCGGTCAGCGAAATCTTCGCGACGCGCGGGTCGGTCACCAGCGCGTGCCCGACCTCACCCCGGCCCTGCACGACGTTGATGATGCCGGGCGGCGCCCCCGCCTCGGTCAGGATCTCTGCCAGCTTCAGCGCGGACAGGGGCGTCGTCTCGGATGGCTTGAACACCATCGTGTTGCCGCAGGCGAGCGCGGGAGCGCTTTTCCAGCTCGCGATCTGGATCGGGTAGTTCCAGGCGCCGATGCCGACGCAGACGCCCAGGGGTTCGCGCCGGGTGTAGATGAAGTCGTCTCCAAGCTGGATGTGTTCGCCTGCGATCGAGCCCGCGATGCCGCCGAAGAATTCCAGTGCGTCGGCCCCGCTCGCCGCGTCGGCGACCAGCGTTTCCTGTAGCGGTTTTCCTGTGTCGAGCGTCTCGAGCTCCGACAGCTCGCGGTTGCGCTCGCGCATGATGTCGGCGGCGCGGCGCAGAACCCGGCCACGCTCGGTGCCGGTCATTGCGGCCCAATCCTTCTGCGCGCGACGCGCGGCTGCGAGTGCGCGCTCGACCACGTCCGGCGTGGCCTCGTGGACCCGCGCGACGATGTCTCCGGTCGCCGGATAGATGCAGTCGATCGGCGCGCCGCTATCATCCTCGAGATAGGTGCCGTCGACGAAATGGCTGGCCTCGGGTTGTGCCCTCATCTCACTCACCCCTCGGAAAGCGCTGGCTCTCTTCCAGCACGTTGAGGTCCATGTGGTTGCGCATGAAGCGCTCCGACGCCTTCTGGAGCGGCTGGAAATCCCACGGGTAGTAGCCGCCCTTGCGCAGCGCCTGGTAGACCACCCAGCGTCGGGCCTGGCTACGGCGCACGTCGGCGTCGAACCGCTCGAGGTGCCAGCGCGCGTCGGCGTCCTGTCGGAATCGCGACAACACCGCGGCGCACTCCGGGTCGGCGGCGAGGTTGGTCATCTCGTGCGGGTCGGCCTCGAGATCGAATAACTGCTCTGGGTCGACCGCGCAGCGGGTGTATTTCCACTTGCCCTGTCGCAGGCAGACGAGAGGCGCTTCGGAGCCTTCGGCGGCGTACTCCATTTCGACCGGCTCCTCCCGCGGGGTGCCCTGCGCCAATGGGACGAGCGAGTGCCCGTCGGTCCAGGGCCTCACGTCGTCCATCGAGACACCGGCGAGTTCGCAGAGCGTGGTGGTCACGTCGATGGTCGAGACCGGTGTGTCGACCCGCTGCGGCTCCAGCCCCGGCGCGCAGAGCATCAGCGGCACGCGCGAGGAGCCGTCGAAGAAGCTCATCTTGAACCACAGCCCGCGCTCGCCCAGCATGTCTCCGTGGTCCGAGAGAAAAAGGATGATCGGCTCTTGCCGCGTCGCCTCCAGCGCGCTCAGCACCTCCCCGATCTTGTCGTCGATGTAGGAGATATTTGCGAAGTAGCCGCGCCTGGCGCGACGGATATGTCGCGCATCGATCTGGAAGTTGCGCCAGTCGTTCGCATCGAGAAGACGCCGGGAGTGCGGGTCGTGCTTCTCGTAGGGGAGCGCGGGAACCTCCGGCAGCAGGTGCTCGCACCCTTCGTACAGATCCCAGTACTTGCGCCGCGCAACGTAGGGGTCGTGCGGATGGGTGAAGCTGACCGTCAGCGTCCAGGGCCGGGGATCACGCCCGCGAGCGAGGTCGTAGACCTTGCGGACGCCGTGGTACGCAACCTCGTCGTCGTATTCGAGCTGGTTGGTGATCTCGGCCACGCCCGCCCCGGTGACGGAGCCGAGGTTGTGGTACCACCAGTCGATCCGCTCGCCAGGCTTGCGGTAGTCCGGCGTCCAGCCGAAGTCCGCCGGATAGACGTCAGTCGTCAGCCGCTCCTCGAACCCGTGGAGCTGGTCTGGGCCGACGAAGTGCATCTTGCCGGACAGGCAGGTCTGGTAGCCCGCGCGGCGCAGGAAGTGCGCATAGGTGGGCAGATCGGAGGTGAACTCGGCTGCATTGTCGTAGACGCCCGTGCGCGAGGGCAGCGCGCCCGACATGAACGCCGCCCGCCCCGGCGCGCAGAGCGGCGAGCCGGTGTAGGCGTTGCGGAACCTCACCGACCGCTCGGCGAGGCGGCGCAGGTTCGGTGCGTGCAGCCACGCCGCCGGGCCATCGGGCCAGAGCGTTCCGTTCAGCTGGTCGACCATCAGGATCAGGATGTTCGGCGCGGTCATTCGGTCTCCAGAAAGAGGTCGAGCGTGGAAAGGGTTATCGCGGCGGCTTCGTCCCCGCCGACGTCGTCCGCCGCCAGCGCGGCACGGATGTAGATGCCGTCGATCAGCGCAGCGAGCGTCTCGGCGATCCGTGGCGCGCGGTCGGCGGCGAGTGGACGCAGTTCGTGCAGCAGGTTGGAGCGCAGGCGGCGCTGGTAGATGGCCAGAAGCCGCCCTACCTGCGGGGAAACCTGCGCCTGCACATAGAAGTTCATCCATGCCGCGATCACCTCGTGGCGGAAGTTGGCTGTGGCGAAGCTGGCGCGAACGATGCCCTCCAGCCGTGCGCGCGGGCCTTCCGCCTGAGCCAGCCCCTCCCGAACGCCTGTGCCGTAGACCTTCAGGATGTGGCGCATCGCGTCGCAGAAGAGCTGCTCCTTGCCGCCGAAATAGTGATGCGCCAGCGCGCTCGACACCCCGGCGCGACGCGCGATCTGCGCCACCGTCACGTCGAGCGTGCCGGCGCCGCCGATCTCCTCGATCGTCGCTTGGACGAGCGCCAGGCGGCGCAGTTGCTCCATTCCCTTCCTGGGCATTCGATATCACCTGACTTTGGAGCATTCTGCACTTTTTGATTGGCGGATCAATCAATGCCGCTCTGTCATCGGAGGACTTCTTCGCAGCATGAATGCCGTGCCTACCGCCGGACCGTTGGCTTCGGACCGCGTGCTTGGGGCTGGCGGCAGAGCCTTGGCTGCATCGGACGGGGGCGACTGCCGGCCGGGGCGGGGGGTTCGTATTCGGCACGCTCTACTTCGTCCGACGGCCGAGACATTACGCGGGCGAGCGGCGCCGTGGTCCGCCGCTTCGCAACCTAGGCGATCCGCCGCGCGTGCACGTCCAGCGCATTCGCCGACGGCGGCAACGAGACGAGCCAGTCGGCCATCGCCCGTGGCGCGAGCCAGTCCGCGAATTCCAGGCGCAACGCCTCGCCGAAGCTTGCGTTGTAGCCGTAGTGGCCGAGGCGCCCAAGAGCACCGATGCAGCCGAGCCCGATCCCGGGTCGGAGCGTCGTGAACTCGAACGAGAGTGACGCGACCGCATGCGACAGACCGGCAAGGACCCGGTCCTCCGCCCCCTCGACGTCGATCTTGACGAAATCGGGCACGCCATGCTGTGCGATCAAGTGATCGAGCGTCACCACGGGCACCGCAATTCGGCGGCTCCACATCTGGCCCTGCCAGCCTGGAGCGGCCCCAGCCATCGCGGCGTCGATGAACTCGCGAGAGATGGTGGCGACCGTCGGATTTGCGATGTTGAGCTCGAGGTCGAGTGCGCCGCCGACATCCGCCACCGCCGCGGGGACCAGCGTCACGCCGGGGTCACGGCCGTGAATCAGGCGAAGCGCCCGCAGGGCGCCCGGCTGCGGATCGACGGCGACGACCCCGCAGCCCAGGCGGCGCAGGCTCGCCGTCCGATCGCCCACATGGGCGCCGATGTCGAAGGCCAGACCATGCGCTGGCAGGACCTGCGCGTGATAGGCGTCGAGCCGCTCGGCGCGCCCGGCCTCGCCGTAGTAGGTGCGGAGGGAGCGCCCGATACCGCGCGCGGTGCCCTTGGGCCTCATGACCTCCGGCCGGTCGAGGCGCGCGCCGGCACTCCCTGGGTGTGGACGGCCGATCGGTTCATCTCGAACATCTTGATCTTGGGCGAATCCTCCGGATCGACGGGGGTCTCGACCGTGTCGGTCATGCCCCAGATCAGCACCTGGCGGTGGATCGGCAGGTACAGCGTCTCGTCCTGGACGACGCCCCAGATCTCGGCGATCGTCTGGTCTCGGGCCTCAAGGTCGGTTTCGCTCGCCAGCCCCTCGATCTTCCCGTCAAGCTCGGGTAGTCCTCGTTGGCCTCGAGGACCGTGCGCACGTCCGTTTCGCGGCCGGCGAGCCTATAGGGGTCGGTGCCGTTGGCGTTCTTGGCGGCGTAGGTGTCCTCGTCCCCCTCGTAGTCCTGCACATCGACGGTGTCGTTCGCCTCGGACCAGTCCCTGGCCATGATGAACATGTTCGTCAGGTTGTTGAGCATGATCGGGTTCGGCCCGTCCGTGACGATCTCGACCGTATGGTCGTCCCTCGCGCGGACCTCCTTCACGCTCGCCAGCAGCTCCTTCATGCCGCTGTCCTCGGTCATGGCCCGCTCCAGACTGAAGACCACGTCCTCGGCGGTGAACTCGGCGCCGTCATGAAACCGCACGCCCTTCCGCAGTTCGAACAGACGTTCGGGTCGTCCTCCGAAGCGGACCAGTCCGTCGCCAGCGTCGGTGCAAGCTCCCCCGTCATGTCGCGAATGACGAGCGGTTCCGTGATCTGGTGGTTGAGCGCGTGCCTCGGCCCCTCGTTCTGCGCATGCGGGTCGAGGGTGAGACCGCCGCCGGCGCGGGCCCATCGCAGAGTCTCGGCAGAGCTACGCTGGCAAGGAACAGGCCAGTCAAGGCAGCCGTGCGAAAGGTCATCGAATGTCCCTGTGCCCTCGTCCAAGCGGAGAGTGTCGTACGGATTCGCCGGGATCAAGAGCTGACCGCCGCGCCATTTCCGCGCGAGAGCCGCCAAAGCGCAGGAGACTGCGGGGAGGGCCTGCGGTCCGGTTGGTGAGCGATCTTCGAGCAACACAAAGGGGTGAGGCCCGCATGTGCACCTAACGCTGCGGCAGATCCGTGCTACCCTTTCGTCAGCAGCCGGCGTTTCGATCGGCAACGCCCGGTCGGTCAGCGCCTGCGGAGCAAAACCGCAAGGAGTTTCGCCAATGGTCAAGCCCGTAAAGACGATCGGCAATCCGGTTTCCTGGACGCTCGATGCCGTGGCAGGATCGTCAAAGTACGTCGCGGACGCCGCGAACGAGATCGGAAGCCAGGACGTCTCGCCGCCAAAGGTCCGGCACCTCGAGATCGACGATCTGAAGGTGGCGCTCGCCAAGGGCTACGAGGACTTCAAGGCGTTCCGCACGGACGTCATGTTCCTCGTCGCGCTCTACCCGGTCGTGGGGCTCTGCCTCGCGGCCTTCGCGTTCAACCGCGATTTCCTTCCGCTGCTGTTTCCGCTGATGTCCGGCTTTGCAATCGTCGGGCCCGTTGCGGCGACCGGCCTCTACGAGATGAGTTGCCGTCGCGAAAAGGGAGAGGAGGCCGGATGGGGCGCCGCCTTCAGCGCCTTCGGCTCACCCGCAATCGGGGCGATCCTGACGCTCGGCTTCTACCTGCTGATGGTCTTCGTCGCTTGGATGCTGACCGCGGCTCTCATCTACAACGTCACGCTGGGGCCGGGGGCGCCGGTGTCGGTGTCGAGCTTTCTCACGGACGTCTTCACCACCGGGGCGGGCTGGACGATGCTGATCGTCGGGTGCCTGCTCGGTTTCGTCTTCGCCGCCCTGACGCTCGCCATCAGCATCGTCTCGATCCCGCTTCTGCTGCACCGCCACGTCGGCGTTCCGGTGGCGATCGCGACCTCGATGGAACTGGCGCGGAAGAACCCCGTCCCGGTGGCGGCGTGGGGCCTGATCGTCGCGGCGGGTCTCGTGCTGGGAACGATTCCGCTGTTCCTCGGGCTGGTCTTCGTGCTGCCGATCCTTGGCCACGCGACCTGGCATCTCTACCGTCGCGCGGTGAATTGAGGGGGGCCGAAACCCCCCTCGCCCGTCAGCTCTGGCCGTAGCGGTAGGGCCTGCCGGCCTGTCGCATGGTGGCGTTGTAGTCCTTGAGGATCTGCACGACGCGGGCCTTGGTCTCCGACTCTGCGGCGATTTCGTCCCAGAAGACTTCGGCAGCGTCCTCGACCTGCTGCCATTCCTCGTCGGGGATAGAGGTCAGCTGCATCTTCTCGCCGCGAACGCGCAGGGCCGCCTCACCGCCCCAGTACCACCACTGGCGATAGTAGTGCGAGCTGTCGAAGGCCATCTGCACCAGCGTCTTGAGGTTGTCCGGCAGCTCGTTCCAGCGGTCCATGTTCGCAAAGAACGACCCCGCCCAGGCGCCCGAGATGTTGTTGGTCAGGAAGTAGTCGGTCACGTCGGCCCAGCCGACGGTGTAGTCCTCGGTGATGCCGGACCAGGCGATGCCGTCGAGTTCTCCGGTCTGCACTGCGACCTCGATATCCTCCCACGGCAGGGTCACCGGCACGACGCCGAACTGGCTGAGGAAGCGGCCCGCGGTCGGAAAGGTGAAGACGCGCTTGCCCTGCAGGTCGGCGAGGGAGCGGATAGGCTCCTTCGTGGCGAAGTGGCACGGATCCCACGCGCCGGCTGAGATGTGCTTCACGCCGACGGCCGAGTACTGCTCGTCCCAGATCTCGCCGAGGCCGTACTGGTTGAAGAGCACTGGGACGTCGAGCGAGTAGCGGCAGGCGAACGGGAAGTAGCCGCCGAACACCGTGACCTCGGTCGGACTTTGCATCGAGTCATCGTCGGACTGCACCGCGTCGATCGTTCCGCGCTGCATCGACCTGAAAAGCTCCGAGGTCGGCACCAGCTGGTCGGCGAAGTAGAGCTCGATCTCCATCTGGCCTTCGGCGACCTGGTTGAACTGGTCGATCTGGGGCTTGATGACGTGCTCGGCCAGGGCGGGACCCGCATAGGTCTGCATCCGCCAACGGATTGGTGATTGTCCATGCACCGCGGGCGCGGCGAGGGCACCGGTGCCGACCGCCGCTGCGCCGGTCAGGAACGTGCGTCTGTTGGTCATCTCTTACCTCCTTCTTGTTGTTTCAGTTCCCGTAGACGTAGCCGGGCAGCCAGAGGGCGATTTCGGGAAAAGCCATGACGATCGCGAGGGCCAGCGCCATCACTGCGACGAACGGCACGATGGACCGGTAGATGTCGCCAAGACCTATTTCGGGTGGCGCCATCGCCCGCATCAGGAAGAGGTTGTAGCCGAAGGGCGGCGTCATGTACGCGATCTGCGTCGTGATCGTGTAGAGCACGCCGTACCAGATCAGGTCGAAGCCCATCGAACCCACCAGCGGCACGTAGAGCGGTGCCACGATCACCAGCATCGCGGTGTCGTCGAGGAACGTGCCCATCACGATGAAGCTGAGCTGCATCAGGATCAGGATGCCCCAGGGGCCGAGGCCCAGCGTCTCGGTGAACAGCCCTTCGATCGCGCGCACCGCGCCGAGGCCGTCGAACACTGCGCCGAAGCTGAGCGCGGCGGCAATGATCCACATGAACATGCAGGTGATGGCGAGCGTCTGGCGGACGGATGTCTCGAAGACCGAGCGGGTCATCCGGCCCTTGAGGACCGCGGCGAGGAACGCCGTCATCGCGCCGATGGCGGAACTCTCGACGAGCGAGGTCCAGCCGTTCACGAACGGCACCATCATTGCGAAGAAGATGACGATCGGCAGCAGGCCCGCGCGCAGCAGCCGCAGCTTCTCGGGCCAGCCGACGTCGCGCTCCTCGGCGGCGAGCGGCGGGCCGAGATGCGGCTGCCAGCGGCAGCGGACCGCGATGTAGATGACGAAGAGCGCGGCCATCAGGAGCCCTGGGACGACACCCGCAAGCCAGAGCTGCCCCACCGGCTGCCGCGCGATCATCGCGTAGAGCACCAGCACCACCGACGGCGGCACCAGGATGCCGAGCGACGAGCCGGCCTGGATCACGCCCGTGACCATCCGCTTGTCGTAGCCGCGGCGCAGAAGCTCCGGTAGCGCGATGGTGGCGCCGATCGCCATCCCGGCGACCGAGAGCCCGTTCATCGCCGAGATCAGCACCATGAGGCCGATTGTGCCGATGGCGAGGCCGCCGCCCAGGCCGCCCATCCAGACGTGGAACATCCGGTAGAGATCGTCGGCGATGCGGGACTCGCTCAGCACGTAGCCCATGAAGATGAACATCGGCAGCGTCAGCAGCGGGTACCACGCCATCACCTTCATCAGTCCGGAGAAGCCGAAGTCAGACCCGCCCGTGCCGTAAAGCAGGATCGCCGCCGCCGTCGCCACGAATCCGATGGCGCCAAAGACCCGCTGCCCGGTCATCAGCATGACCATCATGGTCGAGAACATCAGGATCGCGATGCCCTCGTAGGACATCAGCGCGTCTCCTCGCCCGGAACCGCACGGTCGGCGCCCCGCTCGGCCGGACGCGGGATCTCGCGGCCCTGAAGCTTGAGGATGTCGCGGCAGAGCTCGGCCAGCGCCTGCAGCAGCATCAGGAAGATCCCCGCCATCATGATCGCCTTGATCGGCCACATGTAGGGGCGCCAAGCCGTCCGCGTCCGCTCCATGTATTCGATCGAGTAGGCGGTGGAGAGCCAGCCGCCGTAGAACAGCACACCAAGGTAGAACAGCAGGAACAGCACGGTGACGGCGTCGAACACCGCTTTCCGCCGGTCCGACCAGCCGCCGTAGAGCAGGTCCATCCGCACGTTAGAGCCGAGCTGGATCGAGTAGGCGCCGCCCAGGATGAAGTAGGCCATCATCGCGAACTGCGCCATCTCGAGCGTCCAGAGCGACGGCAGGAAGAACGTCTTGGAGATCGACGACCAGGCGAGGATGCCGATCATCAGAAAGATGAGGTACATTGCGAACCGGCCGACCCGATAGTTGAACGCCTCCACCCGGCGCACGTACCCTTCCATGAAGGCGGTCATGTCCGCCGGACCCGTCTCGTCATCTGCCGGTCTGCCCCTTTCCCCGGAGGAGCGTCCGGGAACTGGCTCTGGCTGTCAACGGCGACGACGACGCCGGGGGGCGCCACCACGCAAAGGATTCGACCGCTTTCGCGTCCTAGGATAGGCCTCCACTCACTACAGCACGCGCAGCGAGCGCGCGCTGTGATCGCCGCTTGCCCCGAAAGGAATTGCCACATGCGCATCGAGATCGGCTGCCGACTTGGCTACCGGATGCAGAACGACACGCCCGTCATCGCGATGCTCAACGTGCACTACTCACGCTTCGGCAGCCTTGAGCGTCCCGACCATCTGGTCACGGTGCCGGCCGTTCCGATCGCGACCTATCGCGATCTGTTCGGCAACTGGTGCAGCCGGATGGTCGCGCCCGCAGGCGTCTTCACGCTATCCACGCACGGCGTCCTTTCGGACTCGGGCGACGCCGACCCCCACGAGCCGGGGGCCATCCAGCATCCGGTCGAGGACCTGCCGTCGGAAGCGCTCGTCTTCCTGCTCGGCAGCCGCTATTGCGAGACCGACCGCCTGTCCGAGATGGCGTGGGACCTTTTCGATCGCGGTCCGACCGGCTGGGGCCGGGTGCAGGCGATCTGCGACTACGTCCATGACCATGTCGGCTTCGACTACATGAAGGCCGACGCGACGCAGACCGCGATGCAGACGTGGGAGCGGCGCACCGGGGTCTGCCGCGACTTCACCCACCTTGCCGTCGCGCTGTGCCGGGCGATGAACATCCCGACGCGCTACTGCACCGGCTATGTCAGCGACATCGGCGTGCCGCCGCCCTACGGCCCGATGGACTTCGCGGCCTGGATGGAGGTCTACCTGTCGGGGCAATGGTGGACGTTCGACCCGCGCAACAACACGCGCCGGCGAGGCCGCATCCTGATGGCCAGCGGCCGGGACGCCACCGACGTGCCGCTGACACAGACCTTCGGCGCCAACACGCTGACAGACTTCGAGGTGGTGACGCGGGAGATCTGATCGCGCCGCTTCGCGCACATGTCCAGGTCGCCGGAGAGCCACACGATCGGGCATCGCGATTCAGCCGGGACGCGTGACGGTCCCGGCCCGCGACTCCATAAACGCTTGAGCAAATCCAAAAATTTCGCTATACAATCAAGCTGGTGTACGTAATTCATTGCCGTGCCCTCCTACTCTTCCAACCTCCCTCTACCTTTAGTTCCGAACCAAGAGATTCATCCCTCACGACGCTGCATTCCAGCCATAGATTTGAAGGGTGCGCCGCACGGTATTTCTTTTGGCGCGCCCCTGCGATTGACTAACCGTTACCTCCCGCGTGATCATACGGACGCTTCTTGAAGAGGTCCGGCCGTCGTCGCTGCCAGTCCTTCAGCGCGTCGACGGGCGCCCGGCCCTTGAGCACTGACTGGGGGAGCTGGCCGTTGCAGGACCGGACGTAGCGAAGGATCGTCTGTTCGAGGTCCTCGCCGCTATTGAAGCGATGGCTTTGCAGGACGTCCTCGATCCGGCCGTTGAAGCGTTCGACCATGCCCTTATCCGGCATGATTGGGATCGGCGCTCCGGAGCCCCGCCGCGCAGAAGACGCCGGCGCTATGGTGAGACCGTCCGGGTTCTGGGGCGCTGGGAGCGCGTGAGGGCGGGCAGACCGATCGATAGACATGGGCTGCGAGCCCGAGCCGTTGCGTGGTCGCCCCTGCGGCTCGCCCGCCGCCACCGGGCTTGAACCGGTGGCGCACTTGGTGGCGGCCGCTGCGAGCGCGGATCCGTGGGTGCCGCGTGCCCGCCCGCTCCCGACTTTCGAAGGTCATGAAGAAAGGGAGCAGGATGAGGATCATCGGAGTGGACATCCACCGCGTCTTTGCAGAAGCGGTGGCGCTCGAAGGCGCGTCGCTCAGGCGCCCTGGCCGGATTGGCATGACGCGCGATCATCTGGCGGCGTTCGCGACGACGCTGAGCAAGAACGACCACTGTGATCGTGGAGGAGGCGCTGGTTGTCGCGTTCCGGCGTCATACGCTGCTGCCGCTCGACGACTGCCTCTATGCGCTCCAGGCCACCGTCCCGCACCTGACGCGCTCGTCGCTGCACCGCTGCCTCCAGCGTCACGGCATAAGCCGCCTGCCGGAAGGCGAGGGCGCCAAGCCGAAGACCGTCTTCAAGGCCTATCCTTCCACATCGACATCGCGGAGGCGCATACCGAGGCGGGCCGGCTCTACCTGCTCGTGGCCATCGACCGGACGTCCAAGTTCGCTTTCGCCGAGCTGCACGAGCACATCACGCGGCGCATGGCTGGTGACTTTCTCCGCCGTCTCACGGCTGCGGTGCCCTACCGCATCCACGCGGTGCTGACCGACAACGGCACGCACTTCACCGATCCGGCCCCGGCGGTTGCTGGACGCCAGCCGAGATCAGACAGCTGCGCGCCGCGGGCCAGCCGTTCCGTGCGCACGGGTTCGAGCTCGCCCTGCGCCGATCTCGACATCGACCACCGGCTCACCAAGCCGAACCATCCATGGACGAACGGCCAGGTCGAGCGGATGAACCGGACGCTCAAGGAGGACACGGTTCGCCGTTATCACTACGGCAACCATGACGCGCTGAGTGCGCACCTGCAGACTTCCCTCGACGCCTACAACTTCGCCAGACGGCTGAAGACGCCCAAGGGCCGAACGCCGTTCGAGTTCATCGTCGAGAAGTGGGCATCCGAGCCGCACCGCTTCTCAGCAAATCCCGACCACCTCATCCCGGGACCGAACATCTAGGCGACCGCGTCGAGCGCGCCGACGATGGCGCTACAAAGGGCCTGCGTCGGTTCGCACCCGACGGACAGGCGCACGAAGCCCGGCGGAACCGCGTCACCCCAGCGCGCCCGCCTCTCCGCGGAGCTGTGCACGCCGCCGAAGGACGTCGCCGGCTGCAGGTAGGGGCAGGCGGCGATGAAGCGCTCCGCCTGTTCTTCCGATCCCAGCGTCAGGCCGATGAGGAACCCCATCCGCGTCATTTGCTGACCCGCAAGCTTGTGCGACGGGTCGCCCGGCAGTCCGGGATAGCGTACCTTCAGCAGCGCCGGATGCCGCTCAAGGCGCTCCGCCAGAAGCCCGGCGGTGGTGCACATGCGGTCGTACCGAAGCTCGAAGGTCTCGAGCCCGCGGTGCGCAAGCCATGACTCAAAGGGGCCGGGGATGCTGCCGGACAGCTTGCGCCACTCCCGCATCTCCGAAAGCAGGGTCTGGTCCCGTGTGGCGACGTGACCCATCAGGATGTCGGAATGCCCATTGGGCGACTTGGTATCGGCGGCGACGACGATATCGGCGCCGAGGTCGAGCGGGCGCTGCCCGAAGGGCGTCATGGTGGTGTTGTCTGCGACGACGAGGCCGCCTGCGGCGTGCGTCGCGCTCGCGATCGCCCGGATGTCACAGACGTCGAGACCCGGGTTCGACGGCGTCTCGACGAAGACGAGCCCATATCCGTCGAGGGGCCCGTCCGCCATCTGTGCCGTGGGCCGTGTGTCGATGGACACGCCGAGGCGGGCCAGGAACCGGTCCGCCAGAAGCCGGGTTGTGTAGTACCCGTCGGAGGGGATCAGCAGCCGGTCGCCGGCCTTCAGCACAGCGAAGAACGCGGCCGAGATCGCGGCCATGCCCGATGGGAAAACGACCGCCTCGGCGTCCTCCAGATGGCCCAGCGCATGTTCCAGCGCCTCCCAGACCGGGCTGTCGGCGCGGCCATAGCCGCGCACGCCAGCCGGATCGCCAGGCAGATGGTACATCGCCGCCATCGTCAGAGACAGCGGCACCGGGTCGCCGGGGGAGAGGTCCTGGCGGCGCAGATGCAGCAGCGCGGCGGCGCGGTCATCGTCGGTCATGCTCGGACTCCTTGGGCGGGCGCGACATTCGGCGATGGCGGGATCGAGGGCAAGATGTCGGCGGTGCCGCAGCGGCCCTCAATCGAGGCGGAAGACCTTCTTGCGGGAGGTGACGCCGCGCACCAGGGTCAGCCGCGTCTTCGCGACGCCGAGGGCCGAGGCCAGCGCCTCTTGCACGGCCGCGTTCGCGCGACCGTCCGCCGCAGGTTCGGCGACGGCCACGCTTATTCCCTCCGCCGTCTCCGTGACGCCCGGCTGCCGGGCGCGCGGCGTCGCACGGACCGCGATCTCTGCCCCGGCCAGCGCCCTGTGGCTCAGGTCAGGCGACCTGAGCCGAGCCACGATCCTGCCCCCGTGCCCATTTTCGCCGGCAACTCCCGCGCCTCGGACGAAAAGTCCGGCACGTCCGCTTCGAGGTGACGCGGCCGCGCCCCGCCGCCGCCCGGGCGATGGCCCGGAGCACCTCGATGTTGCCCTCTGTCTTGCCGCGAAAGTCCCGGTCGGCCGAATTCGCCGCGATGACGACGCCGAGCGGCCGGTTGATGTAGATGTACTGGCCATAGATGCCCTCGGCCATGAACTCGCCGCCGATCGCGTCGCGCGGGATCCACCACTGGTAGCCGTAGAGCGGTTGCGTCGGCGGGTCGGGCGGGGTGGGCGTGGTCGACGCGTCGACCCAATCCTCCGGCACGATCCGGCGACCCGCGAGCGCGCCACGGTTCAGGAACATCTGCCCGAACCGGCCAGCGTCGCGGGTCGTCAGGTTCAGCCCGCCGAGGACGAACGCCACGCCGTAACCGTCGGTCACGTAGAGCGGCTCCGTCTCGAACCCGAGCGGCGCGATGATCTTCTCCGACATCAGGTCCGGGATCGATCGGTTCGTCGCGCCGCGGATCACCATGCCCAGGACATGGGTGTCTACGGAAACATAGCGCCACGTCTCGCCCGGCGGCCCGGCGGTTTCGGTCAGGCCGCTCGTGAAGCCGTCCATCGACCTGCCGAGCGCGAGGACCCGGCCCATCCGGTTGAGGTCGGAGTTGAAGTCCAGAATGTCTTCGTCGAACGCCACGCCGCTCGCCATGTTCAGCACGTCTCGGATCGTCGCCCTATCATACGCGCTGCCCGTGAGGTCTGGGGCGTATTTCGTCACGGGCTCGTCCAGCGACGCGATCGCCCCCTCCTCCAGCAGCACGCCCAGAAGCGCCGAGAGAAAACTCTTCGACACCGACCAGGCTACGCGCAGGTCGTCGGCTTCGGTCCCGCGGTAGTAGTCTTCGAAGACGATCCTGCCTTCATGAAGCACGACAAGCGCGGTCACGCTGCGCGCCTCGACCCACTTCCGCGCCTCGGACGGCAGCTGCATCTGCGGGCCTTGCGGTAGGGCCGTCGTCGGCAGGTCCCCTCGGTCGACAACCACCGTGGGAAAGAGACGGGCCATGTCGCTGAAGTTGGCGACGATCCGTTCCTCGTTGAATAGCGTGTTGACGGCCCAGAGCCGACGCAACTCCTCCCGCTTCCAGACTGCTGCCACGACCGCGATCAGCAACAGACAGGCAGCGGCAACGCCCGCGATGCGGACGGCCCGTCTCAGACCCGCTCTCCGAGCAGCCCGTGGCGCAGGCCTCGCACAACGCGTGTCACAGGGTGTCGAGTTTCTCGGCCAGCGCCACGTCGGCCGTCGTCAGCCCGCTCTTGTCATGCGTAGTCAGCTCGACCGTCACCCGGTTGTAGACGTTCTGCCAGTCCGGGTGGTGGTTCATCTTCTCGGCGACGAGTGCGCCTCGACACATCCAGCCGAACGCCTCGACGAAGTCTTTGAACTTGAAAGACTTTCCTATCGCGCTTCCCTCCTTGGCCAAGGTCCAGCCGGACTCGGCAAGCCGTCCCAGTGCCTCGTCGCGCTCATGTCCGGTCAGCAAGTCGGCCATCTGCCATCTCTCCCTTGTGCACAGCATTGCTCTGACGTGCCCAGCAGGCGGGAAGCGCGCGTGCGCGTCAAGGGCGCGGAAGATCGGCTCTCCTCCTTCGCCTCGCTCCCTCAGGACTCGGCGGTCACCTTGCGGAACGGCCCGTAACTCGTCAGCACCTCGATCTCCTCTCCGACGGCCTGGCGCTCGGCCTCCAGATAACGTTCGACGGCTTCGGCAAACCCTTCATCGGCGAACCAGTGCAGCGAGTGCGTCTCGACCGGCAGGTAGCCGCGCGCCAGCTTGTGCTCCCCCTGCGCGCCGGCCTCCACCGCCTCGAGCCGGTGCGCGATCGCCCAGTCGATGGCCTGGTAGTAGCACAGCTCGAAATGCAGGCAGGCGTGGTCCTCGACGCAGCCCCAGTAGCGGCCGTAAAGCGCACCGCGCCCGATGAAGTTCAGCGCGCCGGCGACTGGCCGGCCGTCGCGCATTGCGAGCACGAGCAGCATGTCCTGGCGCAGATGCGCCTGCGCTTCTTCGAAGAAGGCGCGAGTCAGATAGGGCGTCCCCCACTTTCGCGCCCCGGTGTCCTGGTAGAACCGCCAGAAGGACTCCCAGTGCGCCGGGCGGATTTCATCGCCCGTCAGTTGCACGATCTCTCCGCCGAAGGATTGTGCCGTCTGGCGCTCCTTCCGGATGTTCTTGCGCTTGCGCGAGGAAAGCGAGGCGAGGAAGCCGTCGAAGCTGTCGTAGCCCTCGTTGCGCCAGTGATATTGCTGCGTGATACGATGCAGCAGACCCAAACGCTCCGCTTCCGCGGCTTCGTCCGGGGTGCAGAACGTGGCATGGACGGACGAGAGGCCGTGCTGCTCGGCCAGGGCCTTCGCGCCCTGGACCAAGGCTGCGCGCGCCAGCTCCTCGTGCCCCGGCACGGTCAGAAAGCGGCGCCCGGTCGCCGGCGTGAAGGGCACCGCGATCTGGAGCTTGGGGTAATAGCGCCCGCCCGCCCGTTCGTAGGCGTGCGCGAAGTTGTGGTCGAAGATGTACTCGCCCTGACTGTGTCCCTTGGCATAAAGCGGTGCCACGCCGATGACGGTGCCTGCGTGACGTGCGACGAGGTGGTGCGGCTCCCATCCCGTGCCGCGGCCAACGCTCCCGGACGTCTCGAGGGCGCGTAGGAAGCGGTGGGTCGTGAACGGGTCCGTCGGCCGCCCTTCATCCGCCTCGGGGCAGGCGCACGCATCCCATTCAGCCGCCGCGATGGCATCGATGCCGGGCAGCACGTCGATCTCGACACGATCGCTTGAGGCGGCGGTCTGGTGCACGCTCATGACTTGGGTCTCTCGGTGGATGTCGCGCAAGGTGGTGTTCGCCCTCCCGGCGTCAAGCGGTCGCCTGCGGCGCTCCGACCGGCTCCGGCCGGTATCCCTCGAACGTGATGGCGTCGGCTCTGCGGAGGGCGGCCTTCTCCTCCTCCGGCGAGCGGATCGTCCATGTCAGGATCGGCATCTTTTCAGCCCGAAGTTCCCCGACCCGTGCCGATGACAGGTCCCGATGGTCATGAGAGATGAAGGCCGCGCCGACGGCGGCGGCATCGATGCGGCGCAACGCCGCGAGCCGTGCCGGCGGAACATTGTGCCATTGCCCAGGGGCGAATGCATCGGTCGTGAGGCCCCGAGGCACCTCTGGGGCGACCTCGGCGAGGCGCTCGACCATCGAGGCGCTGAAGGACATCAGCGCCACCGGACCGCCGTAGTCCCGCAGGTCTCTCGCCACCGTCCTCTCCAGTCGTCCGTCGCTCGGGCCGAGTTCTCCTGTCTGGTCCTTGAGCTCGATCAGGATCGGCGCGCGCCCCGCGATCTGCGCGAGGATCGCAGCGAACGTCGGTATCGTGTCGTTTCCACCCGCAAGGACGATGTGCCCGAGCTCATCGCTGCTCCGCGACGCCACCGGCCCGACCTCCGCGGTCAGGCGGTCGAGCCTCCGATCGTGGAAAACGACGGCGCTTCCGTCTCCTGCAAGCTGGACGTCCAGTTCGATGGCATATCCCGCGGAAATCGCAGCCTCGAATGCCGACGGACTGTTTTCGATCCGTCCGGCAGTCCGATCGTGCAGGCCACGATGCGCGAATTGACGCGCCATGAACTCGTCCGCCAATGCTGCGCCCTCTGGCATCCCTTCCCCTTCAGCCCGCCGCGAGGCGCGATGACGGTCGCGCCGGCCCGATGGGGGCTCGATGCCCCGATCGGGCCGCCCCTGTCAGGCGATCGTGAAGACGCCTTCGATCTCGACGGCTACGCCGAAGGGCAGCGAGGCGGCGCTGACGGCCGAGCGGGCGTGGCGGCCGGCGTCCCCCAGCAGCTCGACCATCAGGTCCGAGGCACCATTGATGACCTTGGGCTGGTCGGTGAACTCGGCCGTCGAATTGACGAATCCCGTCAGCTTGACCACACGCTTCAGGCGACCAAGATCGCCGCCGCAGGCCGCCCTGACCTGCGCCAGCAGCGACAGCGCGCACGCCCGCGCCGCCTCCGCCCCCTCCTCGGCCGCCATGTCGGCGCCGAGCTTTCCGGTGATCGGCCCTTCCGGCCCCTGGCTGATCTGCCCCGAGACCCAGAGTGTCGTGCCGTCAAGGACGAACGGGACGTAGTTCGCGGCGGGCGTCGGAGCATCGGGAAGTAACAGCCCCATGTCGCTCAGCCGCGTTTCGATCGTTCCTTGCATCTCGACCTCCTTGCGTTGTGCTTCGACGCCGACCGTAGACTTCGGCGAAGGAAAGGCGAAGGGGCACTTGCGGTGGTTGTCGCCCCTTTTTGCCTCACGTAGTGTCCGGCGCGCGCGGCGAAGGAGATCTCATGCACGGAGCACGTACGGCCCTGATGGCTCTGCCGCTCGCCTTGTCGCTCGGCGCCTGCACGGCGTCGCGGCCGCGGGAAGTGGTGCCGGACCCCTACGAGGCGCAGAATCGGCGGGTGCATGAGTGGAACCGGGGCACGGACTCGGGTGTGTTGCGAGAGGCTGGACAGGGCTACTCGGAGATGCCGGCGCCGATCCGCGAGGGGGTCGGCAATTTCGGCGATTTCGTCGCGACCCCGACCTACTTCGCCAACAATCTGCTGCAGGGCAAGATCGACGCCGCGGGCGAAAACTTCTTCCGCTTCACGATAAACGGCAGTCTGGGTATCGCCGGACTCTTCGATCCGGCCTCGTCGTTCTCGCTGGAGCGCCGCGAGGCTGATTTTGGTCAGACGATGTACGTCTGGGGGGTGGGACCGGGTGCCTACCAGGAACTGCCCGTTCTGGGACCGTCGACGCAGAGGGACACCGCTGGCTTTGCCGTCGACATCATCACCAATCCGTTCGTGCTCGTCAGCTTCGTCTCGGATGCGCTGAACGACCGCGGCACGTTTGGCGAATCCTACGACCAGATCCTTTATGAGAGTGCGGACAGCTATGCGCAGACCCGCGACATCTATTTGCAGAACCGCGCCTTCGAACTGGAAGGCGGGACCAGCGAGGACTATTTCGACCCCTATGAAGACATCATCGAATGACCTGAGTCGCCGTCACGTGCTGGGCGCGGCTGCCGCTATGGCAGTCATGTCGGCCCGCCCCGCTTTCGCGATGACATCGGGCGAGGCCGCTGCACTGATCCAGAACGCCACGGCCGAAATCAACGCCGTGATCAACTCCGGGAAGGGCGAGGCTGCCATGTACGGCGATTTCGAGCGGATCTTCGCGCGCTACGCCGACGTTCCGACGATCGCACGGTCGGCTCTCGGTCCCGAAGCGCGGCGGGCCAGTCAAGCGCAGCTGCGGGCCTTCACGCAGGCGTTCCAAGGATACATGGCGCGCAAGTATGGCCGACGCTTCCGCGAGTTCATCGGCGGACAGATCAACGTCACCGGCTCGCGGCAGGTGAAGAATTTCTACGAGGTGAGCGCAGTCGCCAACCTGCGCGGACAGGCACCGTTCCCCGTGACGTTCCTGGTGTCGGATCGCTCGGGCAGCGACCGTTTCTTCGATCTGCTGATCGAGGGGATCAGCCTTCTTCGCACCGAGCGGACCGAGGTCGGCGCCATGCTGGACCGTCGCGGCGGCAACATCGACGCGTTGATCGCCGACCTGCAGCGCGCCAGCTGAGACACGCCGCGGCGCTCTCCAGCGCAGCCCCCGCGTCGGAACTTCGCACAGGTTCCGGCGCTGACGGAACCGGCGCCCGTTCAGCCGCCGAAGATACCGCCGAAGACGTCGCGCAGCACGCGTTCGATGCTTTCGCCGGGGCCGCGAGGCCGCTCGGAGGCGGCCTCTCTGCTTGACCCACCGTAGTAGGGCGCGTCCGACGGCGAAGCCGGCGTGCCTCCGGCGACGGCGCTCCCGCCGGCCGACGCCGACGGATTGAGCGTCGGCAGCGGCGTGATCGGCGTCCCCTCGTGCACCCTGGCCATCGTCTCGTGCCAGATCTCCGCCGGCAAACCGCCACCGGTCACTCCGGTCAGCGGCGTGTTGTCGTCGTAGCCCATCCAGACGCCGGTGACGTAGTCCGCCGTGAAACCCAAGAACCAGGCGTCGCGGGCGGCTTGGGTCGTACCCGACTTGCCAGCCGCCGGACGGTCGCCGAGGCTGGCGCGACGGCCCGTGCCGCGCTCGATCACCTGCGTCAGCATGTAGACGAGTTGCCGCGCCGCCTCCTCGGAAATGACGCGCTCCCCAAGGCCGCCGGTCTGGCCGATCAGCGGCTGGTCGTCGCCCTGAAGCCGAAGCTCGATGAGCCCGTAGGGCCGGACGGAGGAGCCGCCGTTGAGGAACCCCGCATACGCTCCGGTCATGTTGAGAAGCGTCGACTCCGACACGCCGAGCGCCAATGCCGGCCCGTCGGCGAGATCGCCCTCGACGCCGAAGTCCTCGGCCACGCGCTGGACGTTCTCCCGCCCCACTGTCTCGGACACCTTGACCGCCGGGATGTTCAGCGACTCCGCCAGCGCGGTGGTCAGCGTCACGACGCCCTTGTAGTCTCGTGAGTAGTTCTTCGGCGAGTAGGCGCCGGAGCCGGGCACGTTGATGGTGTAGGGGGCGTCTTCCACCCTGTCGTTCCAGTGGTACCCGAGCTCCAGCGCCGTCGCATAGACGAATGGCTTGAACGCCGAGCCGGTTTGCCGCTTGGCCTGGATGGCCCGATTGAACTGGCCCGCCACGCCCTTGAACTTGCGGCCGCCGACCATCGCTCGGACGGCGCCGTCGGCGGACATGACAACGATGGCGGCCTGTGCTTTGGACCCTGGGCTGACCTTCGTCTCGAAGACGTCGGTGAGCGCCGCCTCGGCCGCGCGCTGGATCGCCGGATCGAACGTGGTCTTGATGATCACGTCCTCGGTCGTGTCGCGCGTCAGGAAGGCGGGGCCGTCATCCATGACCCAATCGGCGAAGTAGCCGCCGGCGCTCGCCGCGGCCGCCTCGCTGAGCACGGCGGGATTGGCGCGGGCGCGTTGGGCATCGGCCTCGGTCAGATAGCCCTCGCCCTGCATGAGGCCGACGATGACGGCTGCCCGCTCCTGCGCGCGCGCGGAGATCTCCCGTCGGGGCGTAGTAGGACGGTGCAACGAGAAGGCCTGCGAGCATCGCCGCCTCGGCGGCGTCGACGTTTGCCGCCGACTTGCCGAAATACCGCTGCGCCGCCGCCTCGAACCCGCGGGCACCGGCGCCGAGATAGGCGCGGTTGAGGTAGATCGTGAGGATCTCGTCCTTGGAATACTTGAGCTCCATCGCGATCGCGAAAGGCACTTCCTTCAGCTTCCGCGCGATGGTCGTCTCGCGACAATCGGCCTCGTACTCCGCTTCGGACATGCCGGAGTCCGGGTCGTAGGGATTGCCGAGGCAGAGGAGCTTGGCGACCTGCTGGGTGATGGTGGAGCCGCCGTGTCCCTCCAGCGGCCCGCGCCCTTCCGCCAGATTGATCCTGATCGCGCCTGCGATCCCCAGCGGGTCGACCCCGAAGTGCCGCCAGAACCGGCGATCCTCGGTCGCCACGATCGCGTTGCGAAGGGCCGGTGCCACCGAGTCCGCCGTGATCTGACCGCCGAACTGCTCTCCCCTCCACGCGAACACGTCGCCGTCGCGGTCGAGCATCGTGACAGACCCGCGGGAACGGGCGTCGAGGAGCGCGCCGACCGGCGGAAGCTGCGCATAGAAGTAGAGGACCGCGCCTCCGACGATCAACGCGGCGACGATGGCGAGCCGCAGCCCGAGACGGAAGACCAGCCGAAACGCCCACCGGAACGGCGCAAGGAGCAACGCGCCGGACCTGCGAGACTTAGGAGCCTTCTTCGGCCGCGACGGCTTTCTGGATACCGTCCGCCGGCGCTCCGCCCGCAGAGGTGGCCGCTTCTTGCCTGCCATGTCCTTGCCTCGATGCCGTTCCGTTCTGCCCGTCGCCAATATAGCGACGAAGTCGGCCGGCACAGCCCCCGTAGAACACCAAGAGCTATTCGCTGATCGCCCAATACTTGAGCAGCGCCGCACAATTAAGCAGACATGACCGGATGTCCCCCTTGTCTGCCTCGCCGCGGATGGTGCGGCTCCTTGATGGTGGAAGAGCCGCGACGCTCTTTTCTCCGGCAACAGTCCGGAGGGGAAGGAGCGGGTGTGAAACTCATCATTGCAGCGATCAAGCCGTTCAAGCTGGAGGAGGTTCGCGAAGCGCTCACCTCCATCGGTGTGCGCGGCATGATGGTCACCGAGATAAAGGGCTTCGGCTCCCAGTCGGGACATACCGAAATCTACCGCGGCGCGGAATACGCCGTGAACTTCGTGCCGAAGGTCAAGCTCGAGATCGTGGTGCCGGACGGTATGGCCGAGCAGGTCGTCGAGGCGATCGCCAGGACCGCCAAGACGGAGAAGATCGGCGACGGAAAGGTATTCGTGCTGGACGTGGAGAGCGCCCTGCGTGTCCGCACCGGCGAGCTCAACGACGACGCGCTGTGAGCGAGGGAAACTGTATGAACATCAAGCGATATCTTGCGCCACTGGCGCTTGCCGGGGCTGTGGCCGTTGCTGCCGCTGACCGGTCTTGCGCAGGAGGCTGCGGAGGCTGCCGTCGACGACACGCCGGTCAACGCCGACATCGGCTTCATCTTCACCACGTTCATGTTCCTCGTCACGGGCTTTCTGGTGATGTGGATGGCCGCCGGCTTCACCATGCTCGAGGCCGGGCTCGTCCGTCAGAAGAACACGACGATGCAGCTCACCAAGAACGTCGCGCTCTTCTCGATCGCGGCGATCATGTACTATCTGATCGGCTATAACCTGATGTACCCCGGTGACGGCTGGTCCATCCAGGACTGGCTGGGGGCTTTCGCTCTGACCTCGCTCGAACCGGTGGGCCTGGAAGGCGCCGAGCCGGACCTGACCTACGCCTCCGTCGGGTCGGACTTCTTCTTCCAGCTGATGTTCTGCGCGACGACCGCTTCGATCGTTTCGGGCACGCTGGCGGAACGCATCAAGCTGTGGCCCTTCCTGATCTTCACCATGATCCTCACCGGCCTGATCTACCCGATCCAGGCAAGCTGGAAGTGGGGCGGTGGTTATCTCGACGCGGTCTGGGGTTTCCAGGACTTCGCCGGTTCGACGGTCGTGCACAGCTGCGGCGGATGGGCCGCGCTCGCCGGTGCGATCATTCTCGGACCGCGTCTCGGCAAGTACGCCGGCGGCGGCCGGATCAACCCGATGCCGGGCGCCAACCTGCCGCTCGCGACGCTGGGCACGTTCATCCTGTGGCTTGGCTGGTTCGGCTTCAACGGCGGCTCGCAACTCTACATGGACACCGCCGGCAACGTCGCCGACATCAGCCGCATCTTCGCCAACACCAACACGGCGGCGGCAGGCGGCGCGATGACTGCGCTCATCCTCACGCAGGTGATGTACGGCAAGATCGACCTCACCATGGTGCTCAACGGTGCGCTGGCTGGCCTCGTCTCGATCACCGCCGAGCCGCTGATGCCGGGCCTCGGCGCTGCGACGCTGATCGGTGCGGTGGGCGGCGTCATCGTCGTCTTTGCGGTGCCGTTCCTCGACAAGGTCAAGATCGACGACGTCGTAGGCGCCATCCCGGTGCACCTCTGCGCGGGGATCTGGGGGACGCTCGCGGTCGTGCTGACCAACCCGGCGGCAACGATCGTGGGCCAGCTCGTCTCGATCATCATCGTCGGCGTCTTCGTGTTCGTCGTCAGCGCGGTGGTCTGGCTGATCCTGAAGGCGACCATGGGCATCCGCGTGACCGAAGAGGCGGAGATCGCCGGCCTGGACGTCGCGGAACTGGGGATGGAGGCGTACCCGGAGTTCGCCAAGGGCTGACGTCGCCCTTGGCGCTGCTTGCCGAGTGACACCCGGGCGGTCCTGCCGCCCGGGGCTTTTCCTTTCTAGCCGGTGCGTTTCGGCGCGCCGGTCGCCATGTCGGTGGTGATGTGCGGCAACCCCGCCTTCTTCCACGCGGTGAAGCCGCCCTCCATGTGCGTGACCGGCGACAGCCCCGCGGCGAGCGCCTGGCGCGCAACCTTTTCCGACCGTGCGCCGGAGCCGCAGTGGAACACGAGCCGCTTGCCCTCTTGCGAGGGCAGTTTCTCGGGCACGAAGAACGCCATCGGCATCAGCAGCGCCCCCTCGATGTGCTCGAACATGTACTCCTGCGGGGTCCTCACATCGACGATCGCGATCTCGCCTTTTCGGAAAGCCTCCCCGACCTCCGCCGTCGTCCAGATTTCGAGGTCGCCCTCGTCAAATCGCTCGGTCTTCATCTCGTCTCCTCAGAACCTGTTGGCGGGGATCTTGAAGTAGCTGTGGCCGTCGTCCTCCGGCTCGGGAAGCCGGCCGCCACGCAGATTGTACTGCAGCGCGAAGAGGATCCTGTCCGGCAGCGGCAGGCTCGCATCCCGCTCCTCACGCAGTGCGATATAGTCCTCCTTCGAGGTGCCTCCGCCGACATGCACGTTCTCGGCTCGGTGTTGGCCCACGGTCGCCTCCCATTCGGGCTCCTCCCGCTCCGCCGTGCCGTAATCGTGCCCGACGAAGAGGCGCGTCTCCTCCGGCAGGGCGAGGATCCGGGAAATCGAGTCGAAGAGCTGGCTGGCCGACCCGCCAGGAAAATCGGCGCGGCTGGTGCCGAAGTCGGGCTGCATCAGGGTATCGTGGACGAACGCCGCGTCGCCGATGACGTAAGTGACCGAGCCGAGCGTGTGCCCGGGGGACAGCATCACCCGCGCCTCGAGATCGCCGATGCGGAAGGTCTCGCCGTCAGTCCACAGACGGTCGAAGTCCCGCTGGGGATCGAAGGCATGGGGCAGGTTGTACAGGTCCCGCCACAAGGCCGCGATGTCATGCACCTTCTCTCCGATCGCGCGCGGCCTACCCGTTCTCTCGCCGATCCAAGAGGCCGCCATGAGGTGATCGGCATGCGGATGCGTGTCGAGTATCCAGTCGAGCGTCAGCCCCTCCGCTGCGACATGATCGAGGAGCGCTTGCGCGGGCGCGGGATCGGTGCGCGCCGAGCCCGGTTCGAGGCCCATGACCGCGTCGATGATCACCGCGTGGCGTGTCTTCGGGCAGCTGACCACGTAGGCGATGCTGCCGGTATCCTCCTCATAGAATCCAGTGACTTTCGGGCTGCTTTCGCCGCGCGAGCGACTTTCCCGGCTCAGCATCGCAATCTCCATCATATTTCATTTAGTGAATACGATAAGGATTGCGTCGCGTCGTGAAAAGGGGCCGCGGGTAAATCGCGCCCGCGGCCAACCTCATTGAAACGTATTGCCTCAGTTCTGCTGGCCGAGGTTCTGCTTCTCGGCCTCGCTCTTGGCGGTGTCGGCGACCTTGTTCGCCGCATCCTTGGCCTTGGCCTCGGTCTCCGACAGCTTGCCCCGAGCGATGTCGCCCGTCCGGTGCATGCCTGACTTCACGTCCTCGCTGACGTCATCGGCAACGTCACGGGCGACGTTCTGCGCCTCCTTCACGGTTTCGCGCGCTACTGTCTCGAATTTCGCCCGCTCCTCGTGGTAGACACGTTCGGCATCATCGAAGATCTGGTCGCGGTAGGCCCCGAAGGCGTCGTCCTCTCGAGAGGTGCGCGGCAGCATGCCGCCGATCGCGGCACCGGCAGCCAGCGCCAGTGCGCCGACCACGAGCGGTTGGTCCTCGAAGAGGTCGGACGCCTTCTCTCGACTGCGGGAAGCATAGTGCTCGGCACGAAGCTGCGCCTCGTATGCGCGCGTACGAGCCGCTATGACCCGCTTCCGGGCGCTCTCGGACAAGTCCTCGGTGCCTTCCATGATGCGGTCGCGAAGTTCAGACGCCGAGGCGTAGGCACCCTGCGCCCGCCGCCGCATGCCCCCCGAGGCCGCCGACGCCCGGGATCGCGCGGCCCCCTGGGCCGAGGAGAACCTGGACTGCGCCCGGTGGCTCGCGGAAGACGCGCTCGCCGCCACATGATCCCGTCCGCCGCGGAGAGAGGATGCCGCGGAACGCCCGGCGCCCTCCATTGCCCCGCGTGCCCGATCCCAACGCGACGGCTCGTCGTCGTTTGGAATCGGCCGGCCGGACGCGTCGTAGAGCGGTGCCGGCTCGGCGACAGCGCCGGGATCGCGGTAATCGGCGGGGCCGGAGCCCCGCCGGGCAGATGCGGGCGTACGCGCCACGCGGTCGTACGAGTCGTCATTGGACGAGTTGCGCTGGCTGATGATCAGCCACGTGAGCCCGACGGCAGTGATCGCCAGCGGGATCGGATTGTCCTTGACGCCACGGGCGACGGAGCGGCCGATATCGCCGCTGTTCTCGCGCATGCGATCGACGAAGTCGCCGGACAAGGACTCGAACGACAGGCGTTCTTGGATTTCGTCGAGCGTGCGCGTCAGCGCGCTGCGCTCGGATTCGATCTCGCGCTCAATTTCGGCGGCGGACCTTTGGTCAACGCTGGCCATTGAAACTCTCCTTCAATGCTGCGGCGTCCTCTCGGACGCTGTGAATTGTTCGGTTGGGCGCAAGGCTCGCGGCCTTCAGGTCGTTCGTACCCTTGCGCACCATGATGATGGCGATGAGGAGGTAGACGCCCCCGACGATGAGGGCGGCCCATCCAGTTTCTATCCCCAACTCGGCGAGCCCGGCGACGAGCGCCGCGGACAGGACCTGAAGCGCGACGAGGATGAAGACGACCCCGCCTACGATCAACCCGATCGCGACGCCGGCCTTGGCCGCATTCTCGCTGAGTTCTGCGCGGACGAGGTCCGCTTCCTTCCGGACAAGCCCGGTGATGAGCGAAACGGCCTCGCTGATCAGGCCGGACGTGCTTTTGCGATCGGCCTGCAAGGGCTGGTCGGACATTGCCGCGGCCTCCTCAGCTCGCCGTAGGTGGAGTTGTGGTCGCCGGCGACGGGATGGGCTCCGAAGCCGGGGCCGGCGTCCGCGAAACCGAACTTGGCGCGCGTGTGGAAGGCGGCAGGTAGAGGTCATCTTCGTCATGCGCCGTGGCCTTGAGGAACCGCGACGCAGCGAACCCCAGCAGGGCAGCCCCTCCAAGGAAGGCGGCGGGGTGAGTTCTCGCAAACGCCGACGTGTCGCGGGCGATCTCGTTCAGGGTCATTCCTCGCATCCTCTCTGCGGCATCGGCGACGCCGTCCGCAATCTGTCCGACGAGCCGCTCCTGCGGTGAACCGGAGCTGAGATCCTGCGATGCGCGCCGCAACGCGTCGGCCACCTTGCCGGTCTCGTCGGCCGCATAGTCCCGGTAGTGCTCACCACGCGCGTAGGCCTGCTGGCGGGCCTGGTCGGCATAGTTCCATGCCGTGTCGCGTGCGGTCTGTGCCGCCTCGGCGCCCTTCTCGCGGATCTCGTCGCTGACGCTCTTCGCTTCCTCGCGGGCGGAATCCGCCGGAGACTCTCGTGTCGTATCGGTCATGTCTGACCTCCTTTGAAGCCAATCGGATATTGGCCCCGCTGAGGGGTTTGGCCACGATCAGCGGAGGCCGCGATTGCACGTTCAACTTTTGAAGAGGCGCGAATGTTCCGCCGCCCGAAGCGGCCGCAACGTCAGCCTAGGACGTCCGCGACGGCGGCGGCGAGGAGCGGCACGGTCTGCCGGTTGAGACCGGCGACGTTCATCCGGCTGTCCCCGACCATGTAGATGCCATGCCGCTCCCTCAGGGCATCGACCTTGTCGGATTCGATTCCGAGGCGGGAGAACATGCCGCGATGATGCGCGAGAAAGTCGAAACGATCCGAGTTCGTGCGCTGCCGCAACTCGGCGGCAAGCTGCTCCCGCAGACCGATCATTGTCTCTCGGATCGCTTCGAGCTCGCTCTCCCAGTCGGCGCGCAGCGCCGGCGTGTCCAGCACGGTCTGCACGAGGCGCGCCCCATGGTCCGGCGGGAACGAATAGTTCTGCCGGTTGAGGAAGGCGAGGGTGCTCTGGCTGGCCTTCGCGGCCGGGACATCCGGCGCGATCGCCATCAGGATGCCGGTCCGCTCACGATAGACCCCGAAGTTCTTCGAGCAAGAGGCCGCGATCAGAACCTCCGGCAGCCGCGAGGCGATCAGGCGCGTACCCCGTGAATCCTCCTCCAGGCCGTTGCCGAAGCCCTGGTAGGCGATGTCGATCAGGGGAATCGCTCCGGTTCTCGCGAGCACGTCGGCGATCTGGTCCCACAAGTCCGCGTCGGGATCGGCGCCCGTCGGGTTGTGGCAGCAGCCGTGCAAGATGACGACGTCGCCGCTCCGGACGCTGCCGAGGTCGGCGAGCATCCCTTCCGCGTCGATTCCACCGGTCGCCGCGTCGAAGTAGCGATACGTCGCATGCGGACGCTTGAGGTAGGAGACGATGGACGTGTGGTTCGGCCAGGTCGGATCGGGAAGCCATACCGTCGCCTCCGGCGAGGCATAGCCGGTGAGCTCCAGCGCCTGCCGGATCGCGCCGGTGCCGCCAGGCGTTGCGACGGCGGCGACGCGCTCGTCGGGCACTGCGCCGCCGAGCACCAGCCCCCGCATCGCGGCCGAGAAGGCCGGGTCGCCGGCAAGCCCGGTGTAGGCCTTGGTCGTCTGGGTCTCCCACACCACGCGCTCGGCTTCCTTGACGGCGCGCATGACGGGGGTCCGGCCATCCGGGTCGCGGTAGACGCCCACGCCGAGGTCGATCTTGTCGTCCCTCGGATCCTCGCGGAACATCGACATGAGTTGCAGGATCTTGTCGGGCGGCTGTTGCTTGAGGTCGGTCAGCATGGCGGCTCCGGTATCGGTCGGGTCAGGGTACGGCGCCGCTCCTCGCGGCGGACGGGAACGAATCCCGTCCTCTGATAGAGGCCCAGCGCGCGCGGATGGTCCAGCGTGCAGGTGTTGACGGTCAGCTTCTCGATGCCGGGAAGGTCCCAGGCGGTGCGCACGGCGGTGCCCAGCAGAAACTTTCCGAGGCCGGTGCCGAGCGCCTCCGGAGTCAAGCCGAAATAGGCAAGCTCGACCACGCCGTCTTCGGTGCAGTCGAGAACGAAGAACCCGTGCGGCCAGCCGCGGCGGATCAAGGTGTGCAGCGTCACCCGCGGGTCGGCGAGCCACTCCGCCAGCTCGCCCTTCGGGCGGTCGTGCATGTCTTCCCACGCGTAGTCGCGGCCGACGGCATCGTAGAGCGAGAGGAAATACCAGACGGGCGGATCCTCGGCGACGAGCAGCGAGGCGGGCGGCCCGGACGGCGCGTGCGGCCAGGGTGCACCTGGGCGCCGCGTCATCTCCAGCCACGTCACGATGTACGGGACCTCGGCCCCCTCCGCCATCGGCCTGTTCATGGCCCGGTCGCGACGTCGAGGTCGCCGTACATGCCCCACTCGCTCCAGGATCCGTCGTAGAGGGCGTGGTCGGCATGCCCGATCCGCTCCAGCGCCAGCGACAGGATCGCCGCGGTAACCCCCGAGCCGCAGGTCGTCACGACGGGCCGCGACAGGTCGACGCCCGCCCTCTCGAAAGCGGTGCGGAGGCCGGAGCCGTCCTTCATCGTGCCGTCGGCGTTCAGCAGATCCCGGTAATGCACGTTCCGGGAGCCCGGGATGTGGCCGGCGCGCAGACCCGGCCGCGGTTCCTCCTCCTCTCCGCGGAAGCGAGCGGAGGAGCGTGCATCGACCGCCTGCCGAGTGCCGAGCTTGACGTCCCGCGCCACCTGCGTGACGTCGCGGACGAGCTGGTTCTGCCGGCTGACGGTTATGTGACGGTCGCGCACCACCGGCGGCACGTCCTCGACCGGGCGGTCCTCTGCCTGCCACTTTGGAAAGCCGCCATCGAGAACGGCGACGTCGGTCTTGCCCATGAACCGGAAGAGCCACCACATACGCGCCGCCGAGAACAGGCCGGCGCCATCGTACACCACCACCTGATGGCCGTCGCCGATGCCCAGCGCCCGCATGCGGCTGACGAACTTCTCGGGCGGCGGCGCCATATGTGGCAGGTCCGATCGCGCATCTGAGACGTCGTCGATGTCGACGAAACGCGCGTTCGGGATGTGCGCCGAGTCGTATTCCGCCCTTGCGTCCCGTCCCGCATCGGGAAGGTACCAGCTCGCATCGATGATTCGCAGGTCGGGATCCTGGAGGTGGGCCGCCAGCCACTCGGTTGAAACAAGGGTCTTGGGATCGTCGGTCATGCCGGCCTCCAGCGCTGGCAGTTTGGTACGGGCGCGCGGCCCCCTTTGGCAAGCGGGACCCGGCGCGGATTCGCGCTCCGCAGGGATGAAGCCGCAACGACGAGACATTACATTCATGCTACCGAATGTGACGGGAGCGAAAAAATGGCCGGAGTCAAGCTGACATGCCTGCAGTGCGGGCAGGGAAACCGCATACCGCCTGACCGTATCAATGCGGGTCCGAAATGCGGAACCTGCGGTGCGCCGCTGATTGAAGGTCGCCCGCGCGCGGTGGACGCGGAGATCCTTGCCAGGGCGGCGCGGATGGACGATCTGCCGCTCGTCGTGGACTTCTGGGCGCCCTGGTGTGGGCCGTGCCGAATGATGGCGCCCGAATTCGAGAAGGTCGCTGGTCAGCTCCACGGTCGAGCCCGCTTCGCCAAGATCGACACCGAGGCGCACCCCGAGACCGGCGCCACCTACGGTCTCCGCGGGATCCCGATGCTGGCGCTCTTCCAAGGCGGACGCGAGCGGGCGCGGCAGGCAGGAGCGATGCAGGCACCCGGCATCTTGCGCTGGGTCGAGGGGGCGTCGGCGCGCGCCTGAAGCAGGCTCAGCCATGCTCCTTCAGCAGGCGCTGCTTCTGGCGCTGCCAGTCGCGCTTGGCCGAAGTCTCGCGCTTGTCGGCGAGATTCTTGCCCTTGGCGACGCCGATCTTGATCTTCGCGATGCCGCGATGGTTGAAATAGAGGACCAGCGGCACGAGGGTCATGCCCTTTCGCTGCGTCTCGTTCCAGAAGGTTGAGAGCTCGCGCCGGTTGACAAGCAGCTTGCGCTTGCGCCGGTCCTCGTGCCCGAAGGTCCGGCCAGGATCGTATGGGGCGATGTAGCTGTTGACGAGCCACAGTTCGCCATCCTCGACGCTGGCGTAGCTCTCGGCGATGTTCGCCTGCCCCGCCCGCAGCGACTTCACCTCCGAGCCCATGAGCTGGATGCCGCATTCGAGGTCGCTCTCGATAGCGTAGTCGTAGCGGGCGCGCCGGTTCTCGGCGACGACCTTGTAGTTCTTGTCATCCTTGGCCATGAGCCGGACCTAGTATGCGCGCGCCGATACGGAAAGCCCGGACGGAAAACCGGCCGAGCTCCCCGTCATGAAATAAATGCCTGAAGTCCCCTGCTGCGCAACGCACAGGAACGAGCCGAATGAAAGAGACATCCGCGGCAGCGTAATCCAACCACCTCGCTCCGCATACGCGACCGCCGGCATGTCGCCGAAGTTCACACGCCCTAACGTCTCTGAATTTGTCGCTTCGGTCTGATTCGCACAACACCGATGGACGGATCTCCTGACCAATCAGTTAACGAGGCCGGCATGGGTCATCGCGTCCTTGATGGCCAGGCGCGTCGGGTTGGTGACGCCGACGAGCGGCAGGCGCACCTCGTCCCGGCAGCGGCCAAGAAGCGACAGCGCGTACTTCGCCCCCGCCAGCCCCGGCTCGAGAAAGATCGCCTCGTGCAGCGGCATCAGGCGGTCCTGGTACTCCAGCGCCGCGGCATAATCTCCGCGCAGGGTCGCCGCCTGGAACTCGGCGCAGAGGCGCGGCGCGACATTGGCCGACACGCTGATGCAGCCGACCCCGCCGTGCGCATTGAAGCCGAGCGCCAAGGCGTCCTCGCCCGACAGCTGGCAAAAATCCCGCCCGCAGAGCGCCCGCGTCTCCGACACGCGGACCACGTCGCCGGTCGCGTCCTTGACGCCGACGATTCGCGGCAGCTCGGCCAGACGGGCCATCGTCGCGGGCGTCATGTCGACGACGGACCGGCCGGGGATGTTGTAGATGACGATCGGAAGGGAGGTGGCGTCGTGCACGGCGGCGAAATGCGCGATCATCCCTTCCTGCGTTGGCTTGTTGTAGTACGGCGTCACGACCAGCGCCGCGTCGGCCCCGACCTTCTCGGCATGTCGAGTCAGCCGGATCGCCTCCGTCGTGCTGTTGGAGCCGGTTCCGGCGATGACCGGAACCCGCCCCGCGGCCGCGTCCACCACGATCTCGACGACGCGGTCGTGCTCGGCATGGCTGAGCGTCGGGCTCTCGCCGGTCGTCCCGACCGGGACGAGGCCGGACGATCCTTCCTCGACGTGCCAGTCGACGAGGTCACGCAAGGTCTTCTCGCAAAGGGCTCCGCCTTCGGCGAATGGCGTGACGAGTGCGGGCATCGATCCGCTGAACATTCGATTCTCTCCTGGCGCGCGCGAATTGCGCGGGGTCTAAACCCCGCGCTTACCATTGCCAAGTTCGTGACTTGCCGAAGCGCGTGCGATCCATAGCCTGCGCGCGATGATGCGATTCGCCCTAATCGCCCTATCGCCCTGATCGCCCCTCTCGCGCTCGCCCCGTTGCCCGCCCGCGCCGTCACGGACCAGCAGGCCAACAGCCTCGCCTCGGCCCTCGCCGCGCTCAGGTCCGGCGCGTGGGAGGAGGCGGAGACGCTTGCCGACCGTGCCGGCGGCGTCGCCCCCGACATCGTGGAGTGGCATCGCCTGCGTGCAGGGCGGGGCATCGTTCGCCGAGACGCGCGACTTCCTTGCGCGCAACGCCGACTGGCCCGGCCTGCCATACCTGAAGAGCCAGGCCGAGGCCGAGCTGACGATCGGTGGCGACCCGCACACCGTGATCGACTTCTTCGCGGGCGAGCGTCCGCAGACGGCGACCGGCTCGCTGGCGCTGGCGGTTGCCTACGCCGATCTCGGGATGGCCGGCGACGCCGCCGCGCAGGCGATGCTGGCCTGGCTGACCCAGCCGATGGACGCGCCGGTCGAGGCGGCGTTCCTCGCCCGCTGGCCGGATGAGCTCGCCGAGGGCCACGAAGCGCGGCTCGACATGCTGCTCTGGGAGCGGCGCGGGGATCAGGCGCGGCGGATGTTCCCGCGCGTCTCCGACGGCTGGCGCGAGCTCGCCGAGGCGCGGCTGGCGCTTGCGGGCGACGTCCCCGGCGTCGACTCCCGGATCGAGGATGTGCCGGCCGCGCTGACGGACGATCCTGGCCTTGCCTACGAGCGATTCGACTGGCGCCTGCGCCGCAATCGCGACGAGGACGCGCTCGAGCTGATGCTGGCGCAGTCGCCCTACGCGCCTCGGACGGCCCGAGGCGTGGTCGAACCGGCGCCGCTCGATGGCGCGGGCGCTGATGCGCGCGGGCGACCCGAGCCTCGCCTATCGCCTGGCGTCGCAGCACGGCCTGGTCGAGGGGTCGGACTATGCCGACCTCGAGTGGCTGTCGGGCTACCTGGCGCTGACCTATCTCGGCCAGCCGGACCGTGCCGCGGACCATTTCGCGCGCTTCGGCGCGGCGGTCGAGACGCCGATCAGCCTTGGTCGCGCCGGGCTACTGGCTGGGCCGGGCCGAGGAGGCGATCGGCGACGAGGCCGCGGCGATGCAGGCCTACGCCTTCGGCGCCGCCCATCAGACCAGCTTCTACGGCCAGCTCGCCGCGGAGAAGGCGGGGATCGGCATGGATCCCGCGATCGCCGGCCGCGACGAGTACCCCGACTGGGACGGTCTGCCCGCCGCTGAGAGCTCGGTCTTCGCTGCGGCGGAGATGTTCAGCGCCGCGGGAGAGAGGAACCTCGCCGAGCGCTT
This sequence comes from uncultured Alphaproteobacteria bacterium, assembly GCA_963749675.1. Classification (GTDB taxonomy): domain Bacteria; phylum Pseudomonadota; class Alphaproteobacteria; order Rhodobacterales; family Rhodobacteraceae; genus Roseitranquillus. The sequence goes on along the minus strand of CAVVNT010000010.1, from coordinate 285,104 downwards.
CATGGTCCACCTCGCCGAGAGCCTCACGCCGCAGGAGATGGGCTCGCTGGCCGACGAGGCGCTGGAGTGGGACGAGCCGCACATCGCGCTGATGATCGCCAAGTATGCCGCGCGGCAGGGAATCGTGCTGCCGCGCGCCTACTTTCCCGTCGTCGACCTGGGGCTCGAAGAGATGCCGGTGCCGCTGGAATGGGCGCTGTCGATCGCTCGCCGTGAGAGCGAGTTCGATCCGGGCGTCATGTCCGGCGCCGGCGCCCGAGGCCTGATGCAGCTGATGCCCGGCACGGCCGAGGTGGTGTCGCGCAACCTCGGCCTCGGCTACTCGGTCCGTCGCCTGATCACCGACCCTACCTACAACGCCCGTCTCGGCACCGCCTACCTCGCCGACCTGCGGAGGCGCTTCGGCGAAAACGTCATCCTCGTCGCCGCGGGCTACAATGCCGGGCCCGGCCGACCGGCGCGCTGGATCGAGCTTTACGGCGACCCGCGCAGCCCGAGCGTCGATCCGGTGGACTGGATCGAGCACATCCCGTTCCGCGAAACGCAGAACTACGTGATGCGCGTGATGGAGTCGGTCCCGATCTACCGCGCCCGGCTTGCCGGAGAACCCGTCCCGCTCCGCGTCAGCGAGGAGATGAAGGTGCGCTGACCCGCCGCGTCCGGAGCAAGGTGAAGATGCCGGCGCCGACGACGATCGCCGCCCCGAGGGCGACGGCGGGCTCCAGCCTCTCGCCGAACACGGTGATGCCCACGATCGAGGCGAAGACCAGCTGCAGGTAGGCGAAGGGCTGCACCGCGCTCGCCTCGGCAACCTCGTAGGTCTTGATAAGCAGCCAGTGGCCGAACGCGCCGGTCACGCAGAGGCAGGCCATCCATGCCCAATCGGGCGGGGTCATCGGCTCCCAGAACCAGACGCCGATGGCGGTCATGAAGACCGCGCCCACCGTGCCGGTCCAGAAGAACGAGGTCGCCGCGCTGTCGACCCGGCCGGCGTAGCGCGTTAGCAGATGATAGAGCGCGAACGCCGTCGCCGCGATGAGCGGCACGATCGCTGCCGGGTCGATGACCCCCGCGCCCGGCCGCAGGATGATGATGACGCCGATGAACCCGACGCCGACAGCCGTCCAGCGGCGCCAGCCGGATCGCTCCCCGAGGATCGGGGCCGCGAAGGCCGTGACGAGAAGCGGATAGACCGCGAACACCGCGTGGCTCTCCACCAGGCCCAGCAGGACGAAGCCTAGCACCATCACGCAGATCTCCGCGGCCAGCAGCAGGCCCCGGAATGCCTGCAGCCATGGTAGGTGCGTCGCCGCGGCGGTCCGGATCCCGCCGGCCTGCCGGGTCGCGACCGTGATGACGAAGGCCGCGAAGAACCAGTAGCGGATCATCACGATCATGATGACGTTGTACTCGCTGGCCAGGTGGCGGGAGATGCCGTCCTGCAGCGCGAAGACGAAGGTCGTCGCGACCATCAGGAAGATGCCGCGCCGGTTGTCCGGCTGCGCCGAGGCGGCCGTCACAGGCGCGCAACGGTCATGTGGCGCTTGCGCCCGAAGCCGGCTCGCCGCTCCACTTCGAAGCCCGCCGCTGTCAGCGCACGGCGCACGCCTCCCGCGGCGCTGTAGGTTGCGGCCGTCCCACCGGGCCGGGTATGGCGCGCGACCTCGGCGAGCAGAGCCGGGTCCCACAGCTCGGGGTTGCGTGCCGGAGCGAAGCCGTCGAGGAACCAGGCATCGGCGTTGCCGCGCCACAGAGGAAGGGTCTTGCGTGCGTCTCCGAAGACGACGGTGAGATCCAGACCATCCAGCGACACCCGGCCCGTCCCCGCCGCCCATGCCAACCGGAGCCGTCGCGCCAGCGGCTCGAGGTCAGGGAAGGCGGAAAGCGAAGCCTCCATATCGGCGGCCGAAAGCGGGAAGGCCTCGAAGCTCGTCACCGACAGCGGGCCGTCGATCCCGGAGTCGCGCCAGGCGTGCCACGCGGCGAGGACGTTGAGGCCGGTACCGAAGCCCAGCTCCGCAATGGCGAAGCCGCGCCGGAACCGCGCGGGCAACTCGTTGCCGCTGAGAAAGACGTGCCGCGACTCGGCCAGACCGTCCTCCAGCGAGTAGTACGGGTCGGCAAAGCGGCGCGATACAGGCACGGCGCCCGCCCAATCGAGTTCGGCGCTCTGGTCCGTCACCGCATTTCCGTCCTAGCTTGGCGCGGCGAGATAAGGCGAGGGGCGGCGGAATGACAATGGTGACGGTGCGCGGCGCGGGGATTTTCGGCCTGGCGGTGGCCTGGTCCTGCCTGTCGCGCGGCGCCCGTGTCCGCGTCGTCGACCCGGCCGGACCCGCCGCTGGCGCGTCTGGTGGTGTCGTCGGCGCGCTGACGCCGTTCATGCCGGACCCGTGGTCGCCGCTGAAGGCTCTGCAGCTCGCCAGCCTCACCGGGACCGAGAGCTTCTGGGCGGAGGTCGACGAGGTCTCCGGCCAGTCCTCCGGCTACGGCCGGCTGGAAAGGACGATGCCACTTGCCGACGATGTGGCTGTGGCGCGCGCAAAGACGCTGGTCGAGGCCGCGGCGGCGCGATGGGACGGTGCAGGCACGTGGCAGGTCGAGGCGGCGGACGATTGGACGCCCTCGCCCACGGATCTGATCGCCGTCGAGACGCTGGCTGCGCGCATCCACCCGCGGAGAGCGACCGAGAGCCTGGCCGCGGCGCTGCGTCGTCGCGGCGTCGAGATCGTGCCCGAGGCGCCCGACGAAGGCGCCGTGGTGTGGGCCACCGGCTACGCCGGCCTGCGGGAGCTCGGCCTCGGCAAGGGGATCAAGGGGCAGGGGGCGACGCTCGGCTACGATGCCGGCAATCGGCGGCAGGTGAATTTTCCCGGTGGCTATGTGGTGCCGCATGCGAATGGGACCGTCGGCCTCGGCTCCACGGCCGAACCGGACCGGACCGACACGCGGACCGACGCGCAGCTCGACGCGCTGGTCGCGGCCGCAGTCGAGGCATGCCCCCCGCTCGCCGGAGCTCCGGTGATCGAGCGCTGGGCTGGCGTCCGCCCACGGGCCGACACGCGGCAGCCGGTGCTGGGGCCGCTGCCGGAGCGGCCGGGGCACTTCATTGCAAACGGGGCGTTCAAGATCGGCTTCGGGCTCGCCGTCGGGGTCGGGCGGCTGATGGCCGACCTGGTCGTCGAGGGGCGGGACGAGATCGCGCCGCCGTTTCGTGTCGAGACGGCAATGAACCGCGCGAAGGTACAGGGATAGTAGGGGGACGAGGCGGATGCTGGGCAACCTGACGATGGAGGCGCTGCGCAAGGCCGCGGGCGCGGGCGAGATCGACACCGTACTGGTCTGCATGGTCGACATGCAGGGGCGCTTGATGGGCAAGCGGCTGCACGTGACGAACTTTCTCGACCACGGCCACGAGGAGACGCATTGCTGCAACTACCTGCTGGCCACCGATCTGGCCATGTTCACCGTCGAGGGCTACGCCGCGACGAGCTGGCGGGCGGGCTATGGCGACTACGTGTTGCGCCCCGACCTCGCCACGATGCGCCGGGTGCCTTGGCTGCCTGGGACGGCAATGGTGCTGTGCGACGTCATCGATCATCATGCGCATGAGCCTGTGCCGCACTCGCCACGGGCGATGCTGAAGGGGCAACTGGCCCGGCTCGAGGCGGCTGGCTTCGGCGCGCGGATGGCGACGGAGCTCGAATTCTTCCTGTTCCGCGGCACCCCCGAGGAAATCCGGCGAAACGGATTCCGGCTCGACCCGATTTCGGCCTACAACGAGGACTACCACATCTTGCAGACGACCAAGGAGGAGGGCATCCTGCGCCCACTCCGCAACCACCTCGTCGGTGCCGGGATCCCGGTCGAGGGAACCAAGGGCGAGGCAGAGACGGGCCAGGCGGAACTGAACGTCCGCTACGGCGACGGCGTTCTGGCCGCTGACTACCATACGATCGCCAAACACGCGGCGAAGGAAATCGCGTGGGCGAACGGCGCCACGGCGTCCTTCCTGCCCAAGTGGCATCCCGACAAGGTCGGCAGCGCCAGCCACGTCCACCTGTCGCTGACGCGGGACGGCGCGCCGGCGTTCTTCGAAGAGGACGCGGAGCACGGGCTGTCCGGGATCGGCCGAGGGTTCCTTGCCGGGCTGATCCGGCACGCACCCGAATACACCGTCTTTCTCGCGCCCTACATCAACAGCTACAAGCGGTTCCGGCCGAGCACCTTCGCTCCGACGCGCTGCGTCTGGTCGGTCGACAACCGGACCGCAGGCTTCCGCCTGGTCGGCGAGTGGACGAAGGGCGTACGGGTAGAGTGCCGTATCGGCGGCTCGGACCTGAACCCCTATCTGACGCTCGCCGCGATGCTGGCGGCTGGGCTGGCCGGACTTGAAAGCGGATACGACCTGGCTCCGGCCGCCACCGGCGATGCGTACGAGGGTGAGGCCGACGAGATTCCGCGCACTCTGAGGGCGGCGACCCGAACCCTGCAGGACTCCAGAGATTCTGAGAGAGGCGTTCGGTGACGCAGTGGTCGATCACTACGTGCGGGCGGCGGAGTGGGAGCAGGAGGCGTTCGACGCCGCGGTGACGGATTGGGAGATTGCGCGCGGGTTCGAACTGGCCTGACGACCGGTGGCGCCGCGGCTCGCCGGGGCCTATGGCCCCACTTCACCGCGGCGGTGGCGCGGCCGGCGCCACGGGCGAGGGGGATTGCGGCCCGCGCGGCCCGGTGCAACATCGCCTGCGAAGCGGAGGGAGAGAGATCATGACGACTCTACGCTGCATCTCGCCGATCGATGGCGCGGTAGTGGCCGAGCGTGAGACGCTGGCACCGGACACGGCGGCCGAAGCGGTCACGGCATCGCGCGCGGCTCAGCCGGGCTGGGCGGCGCGGCCGATGAAGGAGCGTGTCCGGCTGGTCCTCGCCGGGATGGAACGGCTTGGTGCGATGAACGATGAGATCGTGCCGGAGCTGGCGCGGATGATGGGTCGGCCGGTGCGCTATGGCGGCGAGTTCGGCGGGGTACGCGAGCGGACGGAATACGTCGCGGAGATTGCGGCCGAGGCGCTTGCGCCGATCCAGATCGAGGACAGCCCGCGGTTCCGCCGCCTGATCCGGCGCGAACCGCACGGTGTTGTTCTGGTGATCGCGCCGTGGAACTACCCGTATCTGACCGCGATCAACACCGTCGCCCCGGCGCTGATCGCCGGCAACGCGGTGTCATCAAGCACGCGACCCAGACGCTGCTCGCGGGCGAGCGGATGGTCCGCGCCTTCGTCGAGGCGGGCGTGCCGGACGACGTCTTCGTCAACGTCTTCCTCGACCACGCCGGCACCGAGTGACTGATCTCGGGCGGTGCGGTCGATTTCGTGAACTTCACCGGCTCGGTTGCCGGCGGGCGGGCCATCGAGCGCGCGGCGGCGGGAACGTTCACGCCGGTGGGGCTCGAGCTCGGCGGCAAGGACCCCGGCTATGTCATGGACGATGCCGATCTCGACGCCGCGATCGCGGGGCTGGTCGACGGGGCGATGTTCAACTCGGGCCAGTGCTGCTGCGGGATCGAGCGGATCTACGTCGACAGCCGGCTCTACGACGACTTCGTCGAGGGCGCTGTGGCGGAGGCGCGGAAGCTGGTCCTCGGCGATCCGCTCGACCCCGAGACGTCGCTGGGACCGATGGCGAATGTCCGCTTTGCGCAGGTCGTGCGGGAGCAGGTGGACGCGGCGGTGGCCGCCGGCGCCACGGCGCATCTGCCGCGGCTGCAGGCGGACGACGGCGGCGCGTACCTTTCGCCGCAGATTCTGACGGACGTCACCCACGACATGGCGGTGATGCGGGAGGAGAGCTTCGGCCCGGTCGTCGGGATCATGCCGGTCGACGACGACGACGAGGCGATCCGTCTGATGAACGACAGCGCCTACGGTCTTACGGCGAGCCTCTGGACCGCCGATCCCGACCGGGCGGAGGCGATCGGCGCGCGGCTGGAGACCGGGACGGTGTTCCAGAACCGGCAGGACTATGTCGACCCGGGCCTCTGCTGGACGGGCTGCAAGGATACCGGGCGCGGCGGCGCGCTGGGCGTCATCGGATTCCACAATCTGACGCGGCCGAAGAGCTATCATCTCAAGAAGGTGGCGGCGTGACTCGGTCCGACCAGGGGCGCCTGGCTTTGGCTTCGGAAGCCTCCGGCGGGGATATAGGCGGGAGCAAAGAAGGAGTGGCGCGATGAGCCCTAGGGCGACCTGGTCCTATCCGACGAAGATCCGCTTCGGCGCTGGACGGATCGCCGAACTGGCGGAGGCGTCCGGCGCCGCGGGGATGCGGCGTCCGCTCTTCGTCACGGACAGGGGGCTTGCCACTCTGCCGATAGCCAGGGAGGCGCTGGCGGCGCTGGAGGAACATGGCTTCGGCGTCGCGCTGTTCTCGGAGGTCGATCCGAACCCGAACGAGTTCGAACCTCGATGCCGGCCTCGCGGCGTGGCGCGCGGGCGGGCACGACGGGGTGGTGGCGTTCGGCGGCGGATCGGCGCTCGATCTCGGCAAGGCGATCGCCTTCATGGGCGGGCAGACGCGGCCTGTGTGGGACTTCGAGGATGTCGGCGACTGGTGGACGCGCGCCGACGCCGAGGCGATCGCGCCAATCGTCGCGGTGCCGACGACGGCCGGGACGGGCTCAGAGGTCGGTCGCGCGGCGGTGCTGACCAACGGCGAGACGCAAGAGAAGAAGATCATCTTTCACCCGCGAATGCTGCCGGTCGAGGTCATCGCGGACCCGGAACTGACGATCGGTATGCCGGCCGCGGTGACGGCGGGAACGGGGATGGACGCCTTCGCGCACTGCCTCGAGGCGTATTGCTCTCCGCATTTCCACCCCATGAGCAACGGCATCGCGCTGGAGGGGATGCGGTTGGTGATGGAGAGCCTGCCGCGGGCCTATCGCGACGGCACCGACATCGAGGCGCGGGCGCAGATGATGGCGGCGGCGGCGATGGGCGCCGTTGCCTTCCAGAAGGGGCTGGGCGCGATCCATGCCCTCAGTCATCCGCTGGGTGCGGTGTACGGGCTGCACCACGGGACGCTGAACGCGGTGGTGATGCCGGCCGTGCTGCGGCTGAACCGTCCGGAGGTCGAGGACCGGCTGGGCCGGGCGTCGGCGTATCTGGGCATCGGCGACAGCTTCGACGCGTTCTTCGACGCGGCGATGGGCCTGCGGGCGGAGGTCGGGATTCCCGGGACGCTGGCCGAGATGGGCGTCCGGGCGGATCGGGTCGACGAGCTGGTGCCGTTGGCGCTGGCGGACCCGTCCTGCGGTGGCAATCCGGTGACGCTGACCGAGGCGAACGTGCGGGCGCTGTTCGTGGAGGCGATCGGATAGGTCCCGGTGGGGGTGTTCGCGCGTAGAAAAACCTATAAAACGTTGATCCATAAGTATAATTTGTGCGGCGTTAGCCATCTGGAAAGCATTTCGGGCGGATCCTTGCGGCGGGTAGATGGCGCCTGTCATCTGCAGCACGCCATCTTCACCCCGAGATGAACGGCGGCCAACGCACGCGCGGGCCGCATGTCCCGAAGGTCGGCCCCGAGCGTGTCGCTCTAGATCGGATTCGGGATGCCCCTGGTGAGACGGTCGTGATTTTCTGCCGTTGAGGCAGATGCAGGGGATCAGGATGGGCGAACCGCATCCAATGGCGCTGCGAGCGCGCGCCGCAGCGCTGATCGATGGGGGTGGCGCGCCGCGTCCGGATCGCCCGCCGCCAGACCTTCGTCGCGGCTCTGGACACAACCGGCTCGACGCACCGTGGGTGATCGACGGGGCGATGAGTCGCGAGATGCTCGATCAAACCCGGCTCGTCCCGACCTCGTCGTGATCCTCGACAGTTGTCCAGCCACAAGAGCCCGTGCGCGGCGACGACTTAAAAGCGGCGGCGCCCGGTTCCTCTTCCCGCCGCCTTGCAGCCCGGATCCCAACCCGATTGAGATGGCCTTCTCCAAGCTCAAGGCTCTGATCCGAAAAGCCGCCGCGCTGCGACGACCTCCGGGCCGCCGCCGGCAAAGTCTGCGATCTCTTCTCCGAGGAGGACTGCTTCAACTATTTCCAAGCAGCAGGATACGGAACCGTCCACGCGACACGCTCTAGAGCGTCGCGAGCAGCGATTCGCCGGCCGTCACCTCGCAGACGCCACGCGCCGTCTCAAGATGCAGCGTCTGGACGACGCCATCTTCGACGACCATCGCATAGCGCTGCGAGCGGCCGATCAGCCCCGCCGGCGGCGCGTCGAAGACCATGCCGATGGCGCGGGTGAACGCCGCTTCGGGATCGGCGAGGAGGGTGATGCCGGCCTCATCCGCCCCGGTCGCCTCGTCCCACACCTTGAGCACGAACGGGTCGTTGACCGACACGCATATGACCTCGTCAACTCCCTTTTCCGCGAACGCATCCCGCGTCCGCACGAAGCTCGGCATGTGCGCGGAGTGACAGGTCGGCGTAAAAGCGCCCGGCACCCCGAACAGCACCACCCTCCGCGCCTCGAGCAGCGGACCAAGCTCGACCTTCTCGGGGCCGTTCGAGCCGACCCTCATTAGGGTCGCGCCGGGCAGCCGGTCGCCTTCGGCAATCGTCTTCGTCGTCTCCGCCACAGCCATCGACTTCCTCTCTCGCTTCCTTTTTTGGTAGAGCGCCTGCGACCTGACCGGAGGCACCATGAAAAATCCCACGCAGGACCTAGTGCAACGCGCCCGACAGTCCCGCCACGTATGAGGATCGTCGGGGGCCGATGGCGAGGCACGGCGCTCGCCGCCGTCGGCAAGGGCGACGAGGCGGCGCGGCTGAGGCCGACGACGGACCGGATTCGCGAGAGCATCTTCAACATCCTGATGTCGATGGGCCGCCCGCCCGAAGGAACGCAGGTCCTCGATCTGTTCGCGGGCACCGGCGCGCTGGGCCTCGAGGCGCTCAGCCGTGGGGCCGCCTTCGCCACATTCGTGGAACGCGGGCGCGCCGCGCAGGCGCTCCTCCGCGCCAACATCGCCAAGACCGGGGCCGAAGCCCGGATCCTCGCAGCCGACGCGGCGCGCTTGCCGCCCAATCGCGCCGAAGCATGTGATCTGGTCTTCCTCGACCCGCCCTACGGACGCGGCCTCGGCGAGAAGACCCTCGAGAGCGCAGCCTCCGGCGGATGGCTGTCCGTCGACCCGCTGCTCGTCTGGGAGGAGGGGATCGAGGTCGCCGCGCCGCCCGGATTTCGCCAGATCGACCAGAGGCGCTGGGGCGGAACGATCGTCACCTTTCTGGAGCGCGGATGAAGGTCGGGTAGGCAACCGCATGCCGACGTACTACCTTCGTCCGATGTCAACCCTCGCCGCGTTCCTTCCGCTCGACATTCCCGCACCCGGTCCCGAACGTCCGGTGCCGCGGCCTCTGCTGATCGGTGACGTGGCATCGGCGCGCGCAGGAGTGCCGGAGTTGCTGATACAGATCGCACGTTCGCACGCGCGGGACGACCCGCCACCCTCCGCCTGAAGGTCAGCTCCAGGTCGGGTGGAAGCGCCCACCGGGCGACAGGGTGAATATCTCGCAGCCATCCTCGGTCACGCCGACCGAGTGCTCGAACTGCGCCGACAGGGATTTGTCGCGCGTCACCGCCGTCCAATCGTCCGCCAGAACCTTGGTCTCGGGCCGCCCGAGATTCACCATCGGCTCGATTGTAAAGAACATGCCGGGCTCCAGCCGAGCGCCCGAGCACGCCCTGCCATAGTGCAGGACGTTCGGCGGCGCGTGAAATACGCGGCCGAGCCCGTGCCCGCAGAAGTCGCGCACCACGCTCATCCGCTCGCCCTCCACAAAGCTCTGGATGGCGTGGCCGATGTCGCCGAAGGTCTGGCCCGGCCTCACCGCCTCGATCCCCACCATCAGCGCATCATGGGTGACCTGGATCAGCCGCTCCGCCTTCCGCGACAGCTTGCCTGCGACATACATCCGCGAGCTGTCACCGAACCAGCCATCGACGATGACGGTGACGTCGACGTTGAGGATGTCCCCGTCCTTGAGGACCTTCTGTCCCGGGATCCCGTGACAAACGACATGATTCACGCTGATGCAGGTGGCGTGCTGGTATCCCTTGTACCCGATGGTCGCGGAAACCGCCCCGACCTCGGCGATCCGCTTCGTCACCCAATCGTCGATCGCGGCCGTGGTCGCACCCGGCATGACCATGGGGGCGATCTCGTCAAGAATTTCGGCCGCGACGCGCCCTGCGGCGTGCATGCCCGCGAAGTCGCCGGGATCGTGAATGCGGATACCATCCCTTGTCAGACGGCCGCGGTGCTCGTCCATCGAACGGGCTCCCTCGTGGAGAAAGTCAGCCGTCTAGATAGGCGTCCGTGCCCGGGGACGCAAACCAGACGGAGCGTTTGGAGCCGAACTCGACACCGCCGCGATCGATCAGAGTACCGAAGCACAGGGTCTCCACACCCGCCTGCTGCGCAGCACCTGCGGCTGCGGCGTAGAGGGGATCGATGTCCGAGGCGAGTCGGAACCGCGCGCAATCGGTCCGCTGCACGAGGTAGAGCATGACCGCGCGGTGCCCCTCCGCCACCATCTGCGCAAGCTCTCCCAGGTGACGTGCGCCGCGGGCGGTGATGCAGTCGGGGAACTCGGCCCAGTCCCCCTCACGCCGCAGGTGGACGTTCTTGACCTCGAGGTACGCGTCGGGAAGGCCAGGCTCGCTCAGCAGAAAGTCGACGCGGCTCGCCTTGCCGTACCGTTGCTCTGGCTTGACCGTGCCGTATGCCGCCAGCTCCGGTATTCGACCGTCGCGCAGGGCTTCGCCTACGACCCTGTTCGGGACGCCGGTGTCGATGCCAGCCAGATGACCGGCCGACAGCTCCACCAGGCGCCAGGCATAGGGCAGCTTGCGCCCGGGCTGCGCCGGCTCCAGCCAGATGCGCATCCCGGGCTCCGCGAGCCCCATCATGCTGCCCGGATTGGGACAATGCGCCGTGACCTCCGTCCCATCCTCCAGCACCGCATCCGCGAGAAAGCGCTTGTAGCGGCGCACGAGGCGCGCGGGGATCAGGGGGCTTCCAAAGCGCACCGGCGGGGCATACCACGAGGGCGTTCCGCTGCAACGAGGCCCGCCCATGCCGAACCCAACCGCCGCGATGCTGATCATCGGCGACGAGATCCTCTCGGGCCGCACGCGCGAGGGCAACATGGCGCACCTCGCGGAGCAGCTGGCGGAACACGGCATCGACCTGCGCGAGGCACGCATCGTGGCCGACGACCCAACCGCGATCGTCGAGGGGCTGCGCGCGCTGTCGGCGGCGTGGGACCACGTCTTCACCTCGGGCGGCATCGGTCCGACGCACGACGACATCACTGCGGACTGCGTGGCCGAGGCGATGGGCGCCACGATCGATGTGCGTGACGATGCCCGCGCGCTGCTGGAGCGGCACTACGCCCGCACGGGAACCGCATTGAACGAGGCCCGGCTCAGGATGGCCCGCATCCCGGAGGGTGGCGAGCTGATCGAGAACCCGATTTCCGCGGCGCCGGGATTCACGCTCGGCAACGTGCACGTGCTGGCCGGGGTGCCGGAGATTTTCCGCGCGATGGTCGCCTCGCTGCTGCCGCACCTGACGGGTGGCGCGCCGCTCTACAGCCAGTCGCTGAGGATCGAGCGTGGCGAGGGCGACATCGCCGGCCCGCTGGGAGATCTCGCACGGGATTATCCCGGCCTGCATTTCGGCAGCTATCCGTTCCACCAGCACGGCGTCCACGGCACCAACGTGGTGGTGCGCGGCACCGACCCTGCGACGGTCAACGAAGCGATGGCCCGGCTGGGCGACTTCGCGGAGTGAAGCCGCCGGATGCGAGGGCGCTCTTTCGGGTGCTCGAAGCGACATGGCCGCCAAGGGCGACGCGCGAGGAGGCGGGCTGGACCCTGCGCGACGGTGCAGGCGGCGGCAAGCGGGTCTCGGCCGCGACCGCAGGCCCCGGGGCGCGGGCCGAGGTCGCCCCCGGCCTCGTCCAGATCCGCCCTTGGGATGAAGGCCTAGCCGCCGCACTGGCGCGCCGCGGCTACCGCATGGTCGACGAGACGTTGCTGTACCTGTGCCCCGCGACGGACCTCACCGGCCCGCTGGCCCACGGGACGGCGTACTGGACCCGCGGCAGACTTGCGATCATGGAGGAGATCTGGGCCGCGGGCGGGGTCGGCGCGGACAGGCTGGCCGTGATGGACCGCGCCGTCGAGCCCAAGGCGAGCCTACTCTGCCGAGCCGGCGACCGCGCCGCCGGCGCAGGCTTCGTCGCGATCTCCGATGGGGTCGCGATGGTACACGCGGTCGAGGTTCTGACGCTCCGGCGGCGCAAGGGCGCGGCGCGCCTGATGATGCGCGCTGCCGCGACATGGTCGGTGCGGAACGGGGCGTCCTGGATGGCGCTCGCCGTGACGGCGGAGAACACCGCGGCCCGCGCGCTCTACGACGCGATCGGAATGACGGAGATCGCGCGCTACCACTACCGGATGAGGGAGACATGACCGACAACGTCACCGCACTCGACCTGCCGCCGCTCGACCCCCTGCCGGAGCGGACGGCGAAGTACTTCGAGGTGTGCCGAAAGAAGCTCGGCCTCGTCCCGAACGTGCTCAGCGCCTACGCCTTCGACGCCGCCAAGCTCGACGCGTTCACCGCTCTCTACAACGACCTCATGCTGGGCGAGAGCGGACTATCGAAGCTGGAACGCGAGATGATCGCGGTGGCCGTCTCGTCGATCAACCGCTGCTGGTACTGCCAGGTCGCCCATGGCGCGGCCGTTCGTGAGCTTGGGACCCCTGAGCTGGGCGAGATGATGGTGATGAACTGGCGCGTGGCCGACCTCGACGCCCGCCAGACGGCAATGCTGACCTTTGCCGAGAAGGTGACGCTGGCTAGCGCCAAGATCTCCGAGGACGACCGCGAGGAACTCAGGAACGCCGGCTTCACCGATCGAGACATTTGGGACATCGCCTCGGTCGCGGGATTCTTCGCGATGTCCAATCGCGTCGCCTCGGCCACGGGGATGCAGCCGAATTCGGAGTACCACGCTCGCGCGCGATAGCTACCATCCGCCCGGCCCGCGGCTGCCGAACGTCTCGACCAGAAAGTCGATGAACGCGCGCACCTTGGGCTGCGTGAATCGGCCCGGCGGATAGAGGACGTGGAGGCTCTGCACCTCGCCGGGAAGCTCCGGCATGACCTCCACGACCTGGCCCGCCGCAAGCGCGGGGGCATATAGGAAATCCGGCAGGTAGGCGATGCCAAGCCCGGCTATGGCGGCGCTCAGGAGCGACCGGCCGTCGTTCACCATCAGGAAACCCGGGCTGCGGATCTGCCGCACCTCGCCGGAAGGCGAGGTCAGCCGCCATACGTTGCCTGTCGCGCTCTGCGAATAGTGCAGGAGCTTGTGGTCCCTGACGTCGTCGATCCGTTGCGGCCGACCCGCCCTCTCGAGGTAAGACGGCGCCGCGATCATGCGCGTCGTCGTCTCCGCGAGCTTGCGGACGCGGAGGCTCGAATCCTCCGGCTCGCCGAGGCGAAGCACGAGGTCGAAGCCGCCGGCAACCGGATCGATCCGCTCGGGCGACAGCTGCATGTAGACCGTGACTTCGGGGTAGTGGGCCAGAAAATCTCCCAGCACCGGTGACAGGTGACATGCGCCGAAGTCCGACAGAGCCGCGACGCGCAGGATGCCCGACGGCTGCACCTGCATCGAGGCCACCAGCGCGTCGGCCTCGCCCGCGTCGTTGAGTACCCGCTGGGCGCGATCGTAGTAGGCGAGCCCGATCTCGGTCGGGTCCACTCGCCGCGTCGTGCGGTTCAGGAGCCGCGCACCCAACCGCGACTCCAGCGCCGCGACGTGCTTGCTGACGGCGCTCTTCGAGATTCCCATCTTGCGGGCGGCGTCGGTGAAGCCGCCCTGATCCACGACAGTGGCGAACGCTTCCATTTCGGTCAGTCGATCCATCTTCCCCTCGCCTCTCGAACCCGGCACTGCCGATAGCATCGGATTGAGGCGAAATCGTGGCAGCGCCGCGACAATGGCGCGGCGCGCAGCCGGAAAGCGGCGCGGGGGGAAACAGCGGAAATTTAGCGACTTCCGCTAGAGAGTCATGGCCAGGCGCACCGCCTGGTCGATCGCGCGCTTGGCGTCGAGCTCGGCCGCGACGTCCGCTCCGCCGATGACATGAACCTCCGGGTTATCAGCCAGCGCGTCGGCGAGGCGTCGCTCGCTCTCCTGCCCCGTGCAGAGGACAACGTTGTCCACTTCGATTAGCTCGGGCACACCGTCGCGCACGATGTGGAGGCCCCGCTCGTCGATCCGCTCGTAGGCGACGCCGCCCAGCATCCGCACGCCCCGCATCTTCAGGCCCGCGCGATGGATCCAGCCCGTGGTCTTGCCGAGCCGCTTGCCCGGCCGCTCCGCCTTGCGCTGGAGCAGCGTCACGTCGCGCGCCGGCGGCTCCGGCCGCGGTCCCTCAGGGGCCAGTCCGCCGCGATGCTCCGCGGGGTCGGCGACCCCCCAGGTCCGGCGCCAGAGCGCGAGGTCCTCGGTCGGGCTGGGGCGCTCCTCGACCAAGAAGTCGGAGACGTCGAAGCCTATCCCGCCCGCGCCCACAACCGCCACCCGCCGGCCGACCGGCGCGCCCTTCAGGACATCGCCATAGCCGAGCACGTTGGGGCCGTCCTGCCCCGGGATCGCCGGATCGCGCGGCCTGACGCCGGTCGCGACGACCACGGCATCATAGCCCGATAAGTCGCTCGCCTTTGCGGCGTGCCCCAGCCTCAGCTCGACGCCGAGGCGCGGCAGCATGGTCTCGTACCAATGGACGAGGCCATGGAACTCCTCCTTGCCCGGAATCACCCGCGCGAGGTTGAGCTGCCCGCCGATCCGGTCGGACGCCTCGAAGAGCGTGACGGAATGTCCCCGCTCCGCCGCCGTCATTGCAGCCGAAAGGCCTGCCGGACCCGCGCCGACGACGGCGATCCGGCGGGGTCGATCAGCGCGCCGCACGACGATCTCCGTCTCGTGCCCGGCCCGGGGATTCACCAGACAGCTTGCGACCTTGCCGCCGAAGGTGTGGTCGAGGCAGGCCTGGTTGCAGGCGATGCAGGGCGCGATCTCAGCACCGCGGCCCGAGCGGGCCTTGGCGACGAAGTCCGCGTCGGCAAGGAAGGGCCGCGCCATCGAGACCATGTCGGCGGCGCCGTCAGCCAGCAAGACCTCAGCGACGTCCGGCGTATTGATCCGGTTCGAGGTGATGACCGGCACGCCGACTTCGTCCCTGAGCTTCCTGGTGAGCCAGGTGAACGCGGCACGAGGCACGCTGGTCGCGATGGTCGGGATCCGCGCCTCGTGCCAGCCGATGCCGGTGTTGAGGATCGACGCGCCGGCCGCTTCGACCGCATGCGCCAGGGCCACCACCTCGTCCCAGGTGGAGCCCTCAGGCACGAGATCGATCAGGCTGATGCGGTAGATCAGGATGAAGTCGGCGCCGACCGCCGCGCGGACGCGGCGCACGACCTCGACCGGCAGGCGCATCCGGTTCTCGTAGGCGCCGCCCCAGCGATCCTCGCGCTTGTTGGTGCGGCTGACGAGGAACTGGTTGAGGAAGTATCCTTCCGATCCCATGACCTCGACGCCGTCGTAGCCGGCCTCTCGCGCGCGGACGGCGGCTGTCTCGATGTCGGACATCTGCTTCTCGATCCCCGCCTCGTCGAGCTCGGCGGGCGGGAACGGCGAGATCGGCGACTTGATCGGCGAGGGCGCCACGCATTCGGAGCCGTAGGCGTAGCGGCCGGCATGGAGGATCTGCATCGCGATCCGCCCGCCGGCCTCATGGACTGCGTCGGTGACACGTCGGTGGTTGGCGAGGTCCTCTCGCGTGAAGAGGCCGGCGGCACCGGGAAAGACGCCCCCCTCCCTGTTCGGGGCCATGCCACCCGTGACCATCAGGCCAGCACCACCGCGGGCGCGCGCGGCGTAGAAGGCCGTCACACGGTTCCAGTCTCCGGTCTCCTCGAGCCCGGTGTGCATCGAGCCCATCAGGACGCGGTTCGGCAGAGTCGACGTGGCCGAGGTCGAGCGGCGCGAGAAGATACGGGTAGGCGGTCATCGGCTGTCCTTTCGAACCGGCCCGTGGCGCTGCCGTGGCGGTCCCGTCACAGAGAACGGCCCGTCAGCGGGGCCGGGTGTCCAACTTGGACGCGAGGTTCAAATCCATGTTTTCGTGATGAAATCAGTCTGGCGTTAACCGAATGGAAGGGTTTGGAGCAGGCCCCCGGCGGCCGGGGAGGCCGCAGGACGCCGCGAGGGCCGGCGCGTGGCCGGCCCTCCTCACTGATCCATGTAGACGTGGGTCTCCGCCGCCGCTCCGGGATGCGTGACCGCGCCGAGCCGGGTCGGGCCGACGAGTTGGGCGTACTTCCACAGCGCGCCGCTGGCGTAGTTCGTCGCCCTCGGCCCCGCCCATTCCGTCTTGCGCGCCGCAAGCTCCTCGTCGCTCAGATCGACCGAGATCGCGCCTTCGATCGCGTCGATCGTGATGACGTCACCGTCGCGGAGGAGCGCGATCGGCCCGCCATGCGCTGCCTCGGGCCCGACATGACCGACGCAGAAGCCCCGCGTCGCGCCCGAGAAGCGGCCGTCGGTGATCAGCGCCACCTTCTTGCCCATGCCCTGGCCCGAGAGCGCGGCGGTCGTCGCCAGCATCTCGCGCATGCCGGGGCCCCCCGCGGGCCCCTCGTTGCGGATGACGATGACGCAGCCCGGCTCGTACGAGCGTGCCTTGACGGCTGCGAAAGCCTCCTCCTCGGACTCGAAGACGCGGGCTGGGCCGGTGAAGACTTGTTCCTCCTGCGTCATGCCAGCGACCTTCACGATGGCGCCGTCAGGGGCAAGGTTGCCCTTCAGCCCGACGACGCCGCCGGTCTTCGTGATCGGGGCGGAGATCGGGTAAATCACCCGCCCGTCGGCCTCGCGGTCGATCCGGTCGAGCTCCTCGCCCATCGTGCGCCCGGAGGCGGTGACGCAATCCTCGTGGATCCGGCCCGCCTTTTGCAACTCCTTCATCACCACCGGCACGCCGCCGGCGTCGTACAAGTCCTTTGCGACGAACTGCCCGCCCGGCTTGAGGTCGACGAAGTAGGGCGTGTCGTGGAAGATGTCGCAGACGTCGAAGAGGTCGAAGTCGATCCCCGCCTCGTGCGCGATCGCCGGCAGGTGCAGGCCCGCATTGGTCGAGCCGCCGGTGCAGGCGACGACCCGCGCCGCGTTCTCGAGGCTCTGTCGCGTCACGACGTCACGGGCACGGATGTTCTGCTCCAGCAGCGCCATCACCGCCTCGCCGCTCGCCGTCGCGTACTGGTCGCGGCTCTCGTAGGGCGCCGGCGCGCCGGAAGAGTTGAAGAGCGCGAGCCCGATCGCCTCGCTGACGCAGGCCATGGTGTTCGCAGTGAACTGTCCGCCGCAGGCTCCGGCGCTTGGGCAGGCGACCCGCTCCAGGATCGCCAACGCCTCGTCGCTGAGGGTGCCGTTCTGGTGGCGTCCCACGGCCTCGAACATGTCCTGCACGGTCAGGTCGCGGTTGGCGAAATCCTCCGGCACGTCCGCGCCCGCGGGCGCCCTCCCGGGCAGGATCGAGCCGCCGTAGATGAAAACCGACGGCACGTTGAGGCGCACCATCGCCATCATCATGCCGGGCAGGCTCTTATCGCAGCCGGCCAACCCCACGAGCGCGTCGTAGCAGTGGCCGCGCATCGTCAGTTCGACGGTGTCGGCGATCGCTTCGCGGCTGGCCAGCGACGAGCGCATCCCCTCGTGGCCCATCGCGATGCCGTCGGTCACGGTGATCGTCGTGAATTCCCGCGGCGTGCCGCTCGCGGCCTTGACGCCCAGCTTCACCGCCTGCGCCTGGCGGGAGAGCGCGATGTTGCACGGCGCCGCCTCGTTCCAGCAGGTGGCGACGCCAACGAAGGGCTGCGCGATCTCCTCTTCGGAGAGGCCCATCGCGTAGTAGTAGCTGCGGTGCGGCGCGCGCGCCGGCCCCTCGGTCACGTGCCGGCTCGGCAGCCTAGACTTGTCCCAATCGCGCTTCAGCATCATGTCCTCCCCCGGGCGGTCGACCCTTCGAATAGGCGAGCGCCCCCGCCGAGACAAGGACGGGCCTTTGCCACTGCGCCGCCTGGGTCTAGCTGGCATCTGATCGACCTGGAGTGCGCCACCTTGCCCAGCCTCGCCTTCGACGCCTTCGTGCAGCCGGCCCGTCGCGCGCCGGCACTGTGGCGGACCGTCCTCGGTGCAATCCTTGTCGCTCTGATCTATGCCGGATCCTTCGCTGCCGCCCTGGGCAGCGTTGCGGTGATCCTCGGCCCGTTCCGGGCCAGGGACCTCGCCGAACGGCTCGTCGCGCTCGACACGCCACGCGCGACGCTGTTTCTGCTGGCCACCTTCCTCGGCATGGCGGTCGCGCCGATGGCCGCGGTGCGGCTGCTGCACCGCCGTTCCGCCGCATCGCTCTTCGGTCGGGCGCCGCGGGTATTGCACGATTTCGCCATGGCCGTGACGGTCGTGGGTGCGTTGTACGCACTCTCGATCGGGCTCTGGTCGCTCGCCTACGATCCTGTGCCGAACCTGCCGCTCGGCACCTGGCTCGCGCTCCTGCCGCTCACGCTGCTCGGCCTGCTGCTGCAGACCGGGGCCGAGGAGCTTGTGTTCCGTGGCTATCTCCAGCAGCAGCTTGCCGCACGCTTCGCCTCGCCGCTCGTCTGGATGCTGCTGCCGTCGCTGGCATTCGGCTTCGTGCACTACGCGCCCGCCATGACGGGCGAGAACGCCTGGCTGATGGTGGGCGGCGCGGTGCTCTTCGGCCTCTTCGCGGCCGACCTCACGGCCGCGACCGGCAGCATCGGCGCGGCGTGGGGGTTTCACTTCGTCAACAACGTCGTCGCGCTGGCGGTGCTGGCAACCGACGGCACGATCACGGGACTGGCGCTCTACCTCACGCCCTACGCCGCGGACGGAGAGGAGATCGCCCGCTTCGCCATCGTCGCCGACGTCGCGATGCTGACCGTCGCCTGGGCGCTGTGCCGCGCCGTGGTCCGGCGCTAGAGCGGCGGTCGCACCTCTGCGACGCCAAGGGCCGCCTCGAGCGCCATGCCGAGGTTGCGAAGGCGCCCCTCCTCGAACAGCGGCGACCACAGAGAGATGCCGTGCGGCACCCGCGCGCCCTGCTCGCCGCTGCGCACCCCGAGGTCCGCGAACCACGGATCGGCCCGCGTCGGGACGTCGCTAAAGCCGGCGCGCAGATGCGGGCAGGGATGGCCGGTGAAGTTGGTCGCGATCAGCATGTCGCCGCCGAAGGGTCCGATCATCGCGTCGAGCCTGCGGAACATGTCGTCGAAGGCCCGCATCGCGCGATAGCGCAGCCGGTCGCCCTGGATCAGGTCCACCGACGAAATGAAACGCGCCTTGCGGAACAGATTTCGGCCAGGCCTCCTGGTCCTGCCGGACCATCTCGTCGTCGCGCCCGCTCAGCGTCAGCTCCTCGAATGCGGCCGCCGCCTCGGAATAGAGGACCGGCATGAGCGCGCGGATCGGCAGATCCGGAAGGCTCATCTCGACGAGATCGACCGGAAGGCGGCGCATCGCCTCGAGAGCCGCGCGATCGACCTCCGTCGCATTCTCGAACGCGGCCGGCAGGTAGCCGACCCGCATGCCGTTGCCGGGGTCGGAGCCGTTGATCGCGGCGAGCACCATCGCGCAGTCCTCGACCCCGCGTGCGATCGCCCCGATCTTGTCGAGCGACCAGCAGAGCGCCATGGCCCCTGACCGCCCGACCCGCCCGAAGGTAAGCCTGAGCCCCGTCGTGCCGCAGCGGTGCGAGGGCGAGGTGATCGAGCCCATCGTCTCCGTCCCGAGGGCGAAGCCGCAGAGCCCCGCGGCGACGGCGGCCGCCGATCCGGCGCTCGACCCGCTGGAGCCCTCGCCGAAGTTCCACGGGTTCCGCGTCACGCCGCCGAACCAGACATCGCCGTAGGCCAGCGCGCCGAGCGTCGTCTTGCCGAGCAGCACCGCCCCGGCCTGCCGCAGGCGCGTCACCACGTGCGCGTCGCGCGTCGCGCGCCGCGATCCGGTCGCGGTAGGCGCGGTGCCCCAGGTCGTCGCCGCCCCGGCGGTATCGAGGAGGTCCTTGGCACCGTAGGGGATGCCGTGCAGCGGGCCGCGCCTGACGCCGCGGGCCAGCAGCCCGTCCATCGCGTCGGCCTCCGCCCGCGCCGCGTCCGCGGGGACGGTCACGAAACATTCGAGGCGGGGACCCAGCGCCGCGATCCGGTCGAGTTAGATATCCGTCAGCCGGCGCGACGAGAGCTGCCGCGTCCGGATCCACGCCGAGAGGTGCGGCAGCGGCGCGAAGGCGATGGCCTCTTCATCCTGCGGCACGGGTCCTGGATGCGCGTCGCTGAACGCCGCACCGGCCGGCTGCCGCGGCGCTGTCCAGCTCTCTGGACGGGGGTCGAACCGCAGCGCCATCGGCTCCTCGTTGCGGAGGCCGACGGCGCGGCGCACCCGTGCAAGCTCGATCTGCGCCTCGATGTTGTCGAGCATCAGGGCGATCTCCGGCTCGGTCAGCGCGACGCCCATCACGCGCGCCGCGGACCCGACGTCTCCTGCCGTGACTGCCATTCCCCCTCCGTGTTCCGGTCAAGCCTGCCACGCGCGGCGCGCCGGCGCGACCCCGGGACGGCGCCTTTCCCGGTTGACCCGAGCGCCGGCATCCGGCCTTCCTGAACGCCGAGCGACCAAGGGAGGAACACCAGATGCTCGCGAGACAGTTATTCGCCGGGATCGTGCTGGCGGCCGTCGCCACCGGCGCCACGGCCCAGACCCGCGTCACCTACAAGTCCGCCGCCTCGGGCTCGTCCTACTACCAGATGGGCGTGCAGATCGCCGAGGCGATGGACGCCGCCACGGACGGCGACATCCAGGTCACGGTGGAGGAGAGCCAGGGCAGCGTGCAGAACGTGATGGAGGTCCGCGCAAGGGGCGGAGACTATGTCTTCACCACGCCGCCTGGCCTCGTCGGCGCGGCGCAGTCCGCGGCCGGCCCTTTCGAGGGGCGGGACGATCCGGCCTTCGACGAGATCCGCGCGCTGTTTCCGATCCCGTCCCTGACGATGCACTTCGTTATGTCCGCGGACTCGGGCGCGCAGAGCATCGAGGATCTCGCCGGCAAGATCATCCTTCTCGGCAAGGGCTCCTTCGGCGCCACCGAGGGGGAGCGGTACCTCGAGCTCTTCGGCATTGCCGACGAGGTGCAGGTCGCCGACGTCGAGCTCTCGAACGCGGTCCCCGCCCTGCAGAACGGGCAGATCGACGGGTTCGTGACCGCCGGATCGTTCCCCGCGCCGAACGTGGTCGAGGCGGCGGCTTCGACCGATGTGCAGGTCATCTCGCTGACCGACGAACAGATCGAGGAGACCGGGCGCACCCGCCTCGTTATCCCCGCCGGCACCTATGCCGGGCAGGAGGAGGACATCGTCACGACCTCACTGCCGGTGGTCGCCTACACCACGACGCAGATGGACGACGAGACCGCCTATCAGCTCACCAAGACGTTCTGGGAAAGCCGCGACCGCCTGGCCGACAGCGCTCCGTGGTGGCAGGGCGTCACGCCCGAGCTGCTTCAGAACATCGAGGGCAAGATCCACCCCGGCGCGGTGCGCTACTACCAGGAGGTGGGGATCGAGCTTGACGAAGCGCAGATGTGACCGCGGCGACTGACGCCGCGGCGTCCGCCGGCAAGGCGCGCTGGGGCTGGCTGGCGTTCGCCGCGCTGTCGGTCGCGTTTCACCTCGGCCTGATCTTCTGGGGACTCGTCCCGAACCTCGTCAGCCGGCCGCTGCACATGGTCTTCGTCCTGCCGTGGGTGCTGGTCTGGGGCGCAACCGGCTGGCGGCTCTGGTCGGGCGCCGCGCTCGCCGCGGCGGGATGCGGCGCGGCGCTATGGGTCGCGCTTTCACATGAGACGCTCGCAGATCAGTACGGCTTTCTGGAGGGGCAGGGTCAGGTCGTCATTGCGGCCGTCCTGATCATCGTCGTGCTGGAGGCGGCGCGCCGCGCCATCGGCTGGCCGCTGCCCGCCGTCGCCGCCGCGGCGCTGCTCTACGGCCTCTACGGCCAGCACATTCCGGGCCGCTTCGGGCATTCCGGCACCCCGCTGGAGAGCTTCCTCGGCACCCTCACGATCGCCGAGGGCGGGCTCTGGGGCACGCTGACCGCCGTGTCGGTCAACGTCGTCGCGATCTTCGTCATCTTCGGTGCGGTGCTGAACGCGGGCGAGGCAGGGCAGGGCTTCATGAATGTCGCGGCGGCGGCGGCCGGGCGGCTGAAGGGCGGCGCCGCCAAGGTTTCCGTCGTCTCGTCGGCGCTCTTCGGGTCGATCTCGGGCTCCGCCTCGGCCAACGTCGCCTCGACCGGCGCGATCACGCTGCCGGCAATGACGCGGCTCGGCTACCCCAAGCGCATCGCCGCGGCGGTCGAGGCGGTCGCGTCCTCGGGCGGCCAGATCATGCCGCCCCTGATGGGCGCGGGCGCCTTCGTCATGGTCGAGCTGACGGGCACGCCCTACACCGGCATCGTCGCGGCCGCACTGCTGCCGGCGCTGCTCTACTTCTTCGCGGTCTGGGTCGGGATCGACGGCTACGCGCATCGGTTCGACCTGCGCGGGCTGGCCGCCCCCGACCATCCGGCACGGCGCGAGCTGGTCATCACCTCGGCGTTCTTCGCCGTACCCTTCGCCGTCCTGATGTGGGGGATGTTCTGGGCCCGGTACACGCCACAGTATGCCGCGTGCCTTGCCATCCTTGCCGGCGCGGCGCTGCTGCCGTTCGGATCGGACCTGCGGTTCGACCTCTATCGCGCGGCGGCGAGGGCCGAGGCGGCATGCCTGACGGCCGCGCGGCAGGTGGCGCTCATCGGCGCCATCATCCTTTGCGCGTCGCTGGTGATCGGCGTCCTCGGGATCACCGGGCTGGGGGTGAAGATCACCAGCCTGATCCTGTCGGCGTCGGGTGGAATGCTCTGGCCGTCGCTGCTGCTCACCGCGCTTGCCTGCCTCGTGCTGGGGATGGAGGTTCCGACCACCGCCGCCTACGTCATCTGCGTCTCGGTCGCGGGGCCGGCCCTGATCGAGCTCGGGATGCAGCCGCTGCAGGCGCATCTGTTCGTCTTCTGGTACGCCCTTCTCTCGACAATCACGCCGCCTGTCTGCGGCGCCGTCTTCATCGCGGCGGGCATGATCGGCGAAAGCTGGCTCAAGGTCGCGATGACCGCGATGAAGCTCGGCCTCGGGCTCTATCTCATTCCGCTCGGCATGGTGGCGAATCCCGACGTCATCGCTCTGACCTCGGCGCCCGCCGCGGCGCTCTTGGCGGCCCTCAAGATTGCGCTCGGCCTCTTTCTCGTCTCGTGGGGGTCGATCCGCGGGCGGAAGCTGTGGGTCCGCGCCACCGCACTGGCGGCGGGCCTCGCGCTTGTGCTCGTCCCCGTCTTGTGACGCGTTGCGCCCCCTGTCCCGGAAGCGGCGGGCGGCGGGCGGCGCGATTGCATTCCCGCGTGCCGGCAACTAGGTCTCGCCGCAGTCCGAAGGTGGCGGCATGAACTGGATCTCGAACTACGTCCGGCCCAAGATCAACTCGCTGTTCTCGCGGCGCGAGGTGCCGGAGAATCTGTGGACCAAGTGCGACGAGTGCGGAACGATGCTGTTCCATCGCGAACTCGCGGCGAACCTCAACGTCTGCACGAGCTGCGAGCACCACATGCCGATCACGCCGCGAACGCGGTTCTCATCGCTCTTCGACGGCGGAATCTACACCGAGGTCGCGGTTCCCGAGCCGGGTGCGGACCCGCTCCACTTCCGCGATCAGAAGCCATACCCGCAGCGTCTGCGCGCGGCCCAGCGCGAGACCGGCGAGAAGGAGGCGATGCTGGTGGCCGAAGGCGAGATCGGCCGCACGCCGGTCATCTCCGCGGCGCAGGACTTCTCGTTCATGGCCGGATCGATGGGGATGTATGTCGGCAACGCGATCATCGCCGCCTGCGAGCGTGCGGTGGCGCTGCGGCGGCCGCTGATCCTGTTCTCCGCCGCCGGCGGCGCCCGGATGCAGGAAGGCATCCTTTCGCTGATGCAGATGCCGCGCACGACGGTCGCGGTGGAGATGCTGAAGGAAGCCCGTCTGCCCTACATCGTGGTGCTGACGCATCCGACGACGGGGGGCGTCACGGCGTCCTATGCCATGCTGGGCGACATCCAGATCGCCGAGCCCGGCGCGTTGATCTGCTTCGCCGGCCCCCGGGTCATCGAGCAGACGATACGAGAGAAGCTGCCCGAGGGGTTCCAGCGGGCGGAGTACCTGCTCGAGCACGGGATGCTCGACCGCGTGTCCCACCGGCGCGACGTGCGCGACGAGTTGATCGCGATCGTACGAATGCTGACCGGTCAGCCGCAGGCGGCGAAGGCCGACCTTCCTCCCCCGGCCGAGCCGGTTGCGACCACCCCTGTCCAGGCCGAAGCCGCCGCGGCCGCCGGCGAGTAGGCCAGTGCTCGTGCCCGTCGCGATTGGTGCTGCGGCCAGCGGCGACGCCTTGCCGGCGCGGCGGGTCGTCGGCATGAGTCGAGGTCGCGCACGCTCGGCCTCCACGGGCTCCGTCGCCGCAGTCCCGACCTCCCTGGCAGACGGCGGCGCCTCGGAGGCGAGTCCCCTTGATCACATCCTCTGCGCCGGCCTCGACACGAGGCCGGCGGACGTGTGTTCGGCGGCATCCCGGGCCTTGGAGGGCGCTTCTGTTCCGGAACGCGCGCGGTGACGCAATCGGACGTCATCCTCGAGCGGCTTATGTCGCTCCATCCGAAGTCGATCGACCTGTCGCTCGACCGCATGCACCGGATTCTCGCGGCGCTGGGCGAGCCGCAGCGGCGATTGCCGCCGGTGGTGCACATCGCCGGCACCAACGGGAAGGGCTCGACGCTGGCGATGATCCGTGCCGGGTTGTCCTCGGCGGGCGCGCGCTGCCACGCCTACACCTCCCCGCACCTCGCCCGCTTCCACGAGCGCATCAGGCTTGCGGGAGAGCTGATCTCCGAGCCTGAGCTGGCGCGGCTCCTCGATGAAGTCGAGACGGCCAACGCGGGCGAGCCGATCACCTTCTTCGAAATCACGACGGCGACTGCCATTCTCGCGATGGCGCGGACCCCGGCGGAGTGGACTTCTGCTCGAGGTGGGGCTCGGCGGGCGGCTCGACGCAACGAACGTCGTCGACCCGGTCCTGACGGTCATCACACCCGTCTCGCTGGACCACCAGGCGTATCTGGGAGAGACCCTGCCCGAGATCGCCGGCGAGAAGGCCGGGATCATCAAGCGTGGCGTGCCGTGCATCGTCGCCCCGCAGGACGAGGCCGCGCTCGAGGTGATCGAGCGTCAGGCGTCCCGCCTCGGCGCGCCGGTCATCGCGCACGGCCAGCACTGGCACGTGACTGAGGAGGCGGGGCGACTTGTCTTTCAGGATGAGTCGGGGCTGATGGACCTGCCGCGGCCAACGCTCCTCGGACCGCACCAGATCGTCAATGCAGGAACTGCCCTGGCCGCGCTACGGCATCTCGGGGCACCATATTCCGCGGCGGAAGCGGCGGTGGAGGCGGAGTGGCCCGCGCGGATGCAGCGCCTGCGCGAGGGTCCGCTGGTCGAGGCCGCGGCTCCGGCCCAGCTCTGGCTCGATGGAGGCCACAATCCTGCCGCGGGCGAGGCGCTGGCTGAGACGCTCGCCGCGATGCCGGGGCCGCCGTGGCACCTCGTCTGCGGGATGCTGAGCACCAAGGACGTCGCGGGTTACCTCCGCCCGATGGCGCCGCTCTCTGCCTCGCTCACGGCGGTCGCGGTGCCGGACACCGAAGCGACCCTGCCCCCTGAGGCAACCGCAGATGCGGCACGCGCGGAAGGCATCGCGGCGTCGACAGCCGCTGACCCGATGTCCGCCATCCAGGGCATCGCTGGACGCGAGGGCGCGCGCATCCTGATCTGCGGCTCTCTCTACCTCGCCGGGCACGTTCTGAAGCGGAACGGCTGACGCCGGTCAGGAGCGATACCAGCTCAGATCCCGCCGGAGTTTCCGTCTCAGGCGCCACCGCGCCCAGAACGATCGGATCTGACGGGTAGAGATGTCGTCGGGCTGGATCTCTCGGCGGTCGCCCCGGTCGATGATGTCGAACCGCCGGGCAGCTCCGACGAACGACGTGCTTGCGGCATGGATCCCGACGACGGTGATCTCGAAGCTCTCGATGCGCGCGTGCTCATCGACCCCGGCCGCGCGCAAGGCCTGGCGGGTCAGGTTGGCGAGGCTTCCCGCGTCGAAGCTGTCGCCCGACTTGAGCGGGCCCTGGTTCGTCGCCTGCCTGGGATCGCGCTGCTGCTCATCCGTCATCACTTCGCGGTCGGTGATGGCGGCGTTGTGCGTTCCGTCAGGCGTCCGGACCGAGATCAGAAGCTGCGAGATGTAGATCGGCTCGAACCCGAGGTTGGCGATGAAGCACCGCGCCTCCATCCCGATGCCGGCCCCGCGGCTGATCAGCATCTCCGGCCGTCGCTGACGCAGGAAGCTGACGAGAAAGACCTGGAGATAGACGATCCAGACCAGGACGGAGACGAGCGAGATGGCGATCTGCAGCACCGTCGCGTTCGCGTTGATCCAAGCCAGCATCGTGGCCTCCCGTTGTCGTGATCCGCTGCGGAAATCGATTAGGCGAGATGCGCAAGGTTTAGCATCAGGCATCGCGAGAACGCTGGGCTTCAGCCGCCCCAGCCCGCGGACTGCATCTCGCGCAGGCGGCTCGCCGTGCGCTCGAATTCGAAGCTGCCCTCGCCCTCGATATAGAGGTTTTCCGGAACATCGGCGGCGCTGGCGATGATCCTCGTCCTTGCCTCGTAGAGCGCGTCGATCAGGATCACGAAGCGCTTGGCCTCGTTGTAGTTCTCGCTGCCAAGCCTCGGGATGCCTTCGAGCAACAGGACCCGGCAGGCCTTGGCGACCGCGAGGTAATCCGCGGGGCCGAGCGGCCGGCCGCACAACTCCCAGAAGGCCGCACGACCGACGCCGTTCCGGAAAGCCGGAATCTCGACGTCGCGGCCCTTGACCTTGAGCGTCAGAGGCTCCGCCTCGCCGCCGGTCAGCCTCTCGAAGATGGCGTCGATCTCGCGCCGCGCCTGGCGTCGGCCGGCACGAAGTACGTGTCGGCCTCGGCCAGCCGGCCCTGACGGTAGTCGACCGGATGATGGAGATGGACGACCTCCATCCGCTGCTCGATCAGCTCGATGAAGGGTACGAAGAGCTGACGATTCAGCCCGTCCTTGTAGAGGTCGCGTGGCGGGCGGTTCGACGTCGCCACGACTGCGATCCCGCCGTCGAAGAGCCGCTGGAACAGCCGGCCGACGATCATCGCGTCCGCGACGTCGCCGATCTGCATCTCGTCGAAGAGCAGCAGGCGGAGGTCTTCCGCGATATCTTCCGCCACGGGCGCGATCGCGTCGTCGACGCCGGTCTTGCGCGCCTCGTGCAGCGCGGCCTGCACCTCCTGCATGAAGGCGTGGAAGTGGACGCGGCGCACGCCGTCTTCTGCCGGTCGCCTCGAAGAGCATGTCCATCAGCATCGACTTGCCGCGGCCGACGCCACCCCAGATGTAGAGGCCGCGGGGCGGCTCGGGTGCCCTGCGGAACCACGAGCGCCGCGCCGGTGCCTGCGCCGCCCAGTCGCGCAGCGCCTCCAGCCGGTCGAGCAGTGCCCGCTGCGCCGGATCGTCGGTGAGACCTGCGGCCACCCGCGCGTCGTAGAGATCGTGGACACGACTCGTCATCGCGCGTTCGGACGGCTCGGCCTGCGGCAGGCGTCTGGCAGGATGCCGAATCCGCGGCGGTCCGCTAGCGGCCGCATCCCGTCGGAAAGCATCCGCCCGCCCGCTCAACTCCCGGCGCTGTCGTCGCGCGGGGTATCGAGGACCGCCCACGTCTCATCCTTTGGCGGCGGCGGCAGGTTCTCGTGTTGCACAACGGTATGGAGATGGGTCTTGGCGATGAAGTTTGCCGAAATCGGCGCGGTGATGAAGATGAAAGCCATCACCAGAAGCTCGTGCAGCGATCCATCACCATATGCGAAGCCATGGATCATCGAGCCGAGCAGGACGCCTCCGACGCCGAGAGTGCCGGCCTTCGTCGGCGCGTGCAGCCGCGACATCGGATTGTTCAGCTTGATGAGGCCGAACGAGCCCACCAGCGCGAAGAAGGCGCCGATGAGGACGGAGGCGGCGATGACGATGTCCCAGACCATCACCCTCTCCTCACTCGATGATGTTGCCGCGCAACATGAAGCGCGCGTAGGCCACCGTCGAGACGAAGCCGAGCATCGCGATGATCAGCGCCGCCTCGAAGTACATCTGCGTCCCTCCGGCAATGCCGTAAAGGACGATGAGCCCGATCGCGTTGATGAAGAGCGTGTCGAGCGCCAGCACGCGATCCGCGATGCCCGGGGCGACGATCACCCGCCAGAGCGCCAGCAGCAGCGCGACTGCCGAAACATCCGAAGGCGAAGATGAGTGCGGTGAGGATCATTCGAAGATCTCCTTCAGGCGTCTTTCGTAGCGGTGCTTGATCTGGTCCCGGACAGCGTCGGGATCCTCGGCATCGAGGCAATGGACGAGAAGACTGTGCCCCTCGCTCGAGAGGTCGGCCGAGACCGTGCCGGGCGTCAGCGTGATGGTCCCGGCGAGGATGGTGATCGCCTCGGGCGTCCTGATCTCGAGCGGGATGCAGACCCAGTTCGGATGCATGGCGCCGTTGGACTTGAAGAGGATCGTCCACGCGACCACGACATTCGCCACGATGATGTCCCAGACGACGATCAGGCAATAGCCGGCGATGCCAAGCGGGTTCCGGAGTTTCGGGCGGTTCGGCCAGTAGGCGGCGGTCACGATCGGGATGATCAGGCCGAGGATCAGCCCGAAGACGAGCACGCCGCCGGAGAAGGTGTTCTGCAGCAGCATCCAGACAGCGCCAGGAGCAGCGTCAGGAACGGGTGCGGCAGGATGCGGCGGACCATCTCACTCCCTCCCGAGCACGGCGCGTGATGTAGGCCTCAGGCGCGTAGAGCTGGTCGGCCGTGGCGGTCAGGTAGTCGTCAGCGGGCCGGCGAACACCGTCGCCAGCGCCAGCGCGGCCATGATGCCGCCGACGGCGACGAACGGCAGCGGGCTTGGGCCGCCGAGCGGCTCGATCGCCTCGCCGTCAAGGCCGGTCTCCCGGCGCGGTCGGCGGGTACGGTCTTCCAGAAGACGGTGCTGCCGGCGCGGGCGAAGCCGACGACGGCGATGAGCGACGTGACGAGGATCACCGCCCAGATCCACCAGACGAGGTCGGAGCTGCGCGCCGCATCCATGACGAGAAGCTTGCCGAGAAAGCCCGACAGGGGCGGCATCCCCGCCATCGCGATCGCCGCGCCGAAGAACAGCCCCGCAGCCAGCCTGTTGTTGGGGATCTGCGGCGGCGCTCTCGACCCGGCAGCTGTCGGCACCCCTGCGCACGTGCGACGATGTCGACGATCAGGAACAGCGCCGCCGCCGCGAAGGTCGAGTGGATCATGTAGTAGAGCGCCGCAATCGTCGCCTGATGCGTGAACAGCGCGATCGCGATGAGCAGCGTCCCCATCGAGCCGATGACCGAGAACGCGACGAGCCGCTCGAGCCGGTGCGCGCCCAGGACACCGATCATGCCGACGGTCAGCGTCAGCAGCGCCGCCGGCATCAGCAGGGCCGCGAAATGCCCCTCGACCGCCACAAGGTCGGCCGGGAAGGCCAGCGTGTACATGCGGATGATTGCGTATGCGCCGACCTTGGTCATGATCGCGAAGAGCGCGGCGACCGGCCCCGGCGCCTCGGAATAGCTTGCCGGGAGCCAGAAATGCAGCGGCAGGACCGCCGCCTTGATCGCGAACACCATCAGCAGAAGCGTGGCGCCGACGCGGATCAGAGCCGTATCGCCCTCGGGCAGCGCCGCCACCCGCTCGGCGATGTCGGCCATGTTGAGCGTCCCGGTGACGGCGTAGATCGTGCCGAGCGCGAACAGGAACAGAGTCGAGCCGAGCAGGTTGTAGGCGACGTACTGCACCCCGGCGCGCAAGCCGCGCGCGTGCCGCCGGCATGGATCATCAGCCCGTAGGAGGCGATCAGCAGCACCTCGAAGAAGACGAACAGGTTGAACGCGTCACCGGTCAGGAAAGCGCCGCAGATGCCCATCAGCTGGAACTGGAACAGCGGATGGAAATGCCGCCCGCGCCGGTCCCAGCCCGAGCCGATCGTGTAGAGCATCACCGCCAGCGCCAGGATCGACGTCAGCAGCACCATCAGCGTCGACAGGCGGTCGCCCACAACGACGATGCCGAACGGCGCGGGCCAATCGCCGAGGTCGTAGACCGTGATCGCGCCGCCCGCCGCACGATATGCGAGGCCCAGCGCGATCGCGAGCAGCGTCACGATGCTCGCGAGCGAGAAGGTGCGCTGAAGCACGAGGTGATGGCGCATGAGGAGCACCATCACCGCCGCCATCATCGCCGGAAGGACGATCGGCGCGATGATCCAGTGGCTCACCGCGGCTCCTCCCGCTCAGGCTCGATGCCGTCGACATGGTCGTCGTCGCCCGAAAGGTACGCGGCGAGGGCGATGATCACGATCACCGCCGTCATGCCGAACGAGATCACGATTGCGGTGAGCACAAGCGCCTGGGGCAGCGGATCGGTATATGCGGCCGGATCGGGCGTCCCGTGATTGTTGAGGATCGGCGGCATGTTCACCGACAGCCGGCCGGACGCGAACAGGAACACGTTCACCGCGTAGGTCAGCAGCGACAGGCCGAGGATCACCGGAAACGTCCGCTTGCGAAGGACGAGGTAGGTGCCCGCGGCCGTGAGGACTCCTATCGCGGACGCGACCAGCAGCTCCATCAGCCGCCCTCCTCACGCGAGGGGTCGATATCCATGGCATAGTCGCTGACTTCCTCGTTCGAGCGGCGCGCGATGCGAGAGAAGCTCTCGAGCGACAGCAGCACCGCGCCCACGACCGAGAGGAAGACGCCAAGATCGAACGCCATCGCGGTCGCAAGCTCGAACTCGTGGAACGGCGGGATGCGGAAGTAGCCGAACGCGCTGGTGAGGAACGGCGTGCCGAAGAGCCACGACCCGATGCCGGTCAGGCCGGCGATCAGGACGCCGGCGCCGATGATGCCGTGATAGGGATAACGCTGTCGCGCGTCCGCCCAGGCAAAGCCCGACGCCATGTACTGCATGACGATCGCGATGGCGACGACGAGACCGGCGATGAAGCCGCCGCCCGGCTCGTTGTGTCCGCGCATGAAGATGTAGAACCCGACGAGCAGGACGACCGGCATCATGACGCGTGTGTTGACCACCATCATCAGCGGGTGCGCGTCGCCCGCGCGAGGCTGGTCGGGCACCCAGTTGAGCAGCCTGCGGCGGGCTGGCCCGTCGAGCAGCGCTTCGGTCGCGGCGAAGATGACAAGGGCGGCGATGCCAAGCACGATGATCTCGCCGAAGGTGTCGAAACCGCGGAAGTCCACGAGGATGACGTTGACGACGTTCGTGCCGCCGCCGCCCTTGTACGAGTTCTCGAGGTGGAACGCGCTGATCGATTCCGCGGCGAAGTCGCGCAAGAGGAGGGCGTAGATCAGCGCGCTGGCCCCCACCCCCGCTACGCACGAGACGAGGCCATCGCGGACACGACGCGGCACCGAGCTCTCGATCGGCGTCTGGTTCGGCAGGAAGTTGAGCGCGAGCAACATCAGGATGATGGTGACGACCTCGACGGAGATTTGCGTCAGGGCCAGGTCCGGCGCGCTGAGGTAGGCAAAACCCACCGACACCACGAGCCCGATCACCCCCATCAGGACCAGCGCCAGAAGCCGTTGCCGGTGCAGCACGACGATCGAGGCCGTCGCCACCACCAGGAGCACCCAGCCGACGGCTGGCACCACGTCCACCTCCATGACGTCCCGGGTCGGTGCCGCGAGGCCGCCCGTCCAGTAGGCATGTGCGCCCAGCGCGACGACGGTGACGGTGAAGATCGCGGCATAGCGGGTGAGTGATCCGTCGTGCAGGCGGTCGGTCAACCACGTCGATCCGCGCGCCGCTGTTCCGACGATCCAGTCGAAGATCGCCTTCGCCTCGGGCCTTGGAGCAGCGATCCAGGCCCTGTCGAGCGGACGGTGAAGCGCCAGCAGGATGACGCCGCCTGCGGTCGCGATCATCGACATGTAGAGCGCCGGCGTGAACCCGTGCCAGATCTTCAGGTGGAACTCCGGCAGTTCGCTTCCGGTGACGGCGGCCGCGGTCACGTGCACCAGGGGCTCCGCAAGGACCGGCATAACGCCGATCAGGACCACCAGCAGCGTCAGGAACGCCGGTGGCGCAAGAAAGCCTGTCCCCGGGTCGTGCGGCTTGTGCGGGTAATCGTCGCGAACCGGGCCGAAGAAGACCTGCCAGATGTAGCGGAAGGAGTAGGCTGCGGAGAACAGCGCGCCCACCGTCGCCATGATCGGCACCACCCAATGGTTGTGCCACCACTCGGTATGCGATGCCTCCTCGAGCATCATCTCCTTGGAGAGAAAGCCGTTCAGCAGGGGAATGCCGGCCATCGACAGCGCTGCGATGGTGGCTATCACGAAGGTCAGGGGCATCAGCGTCCTGAGGCCGCCGAGGCGCTTGATGTCGCGCGTGTGCGTCTCGTGGTCGATGATGCCGGCGGTCATGAACAGCGCGCACTTGAAGGTCGCGTGGTTGATGATGTGGAACACCGCGGCCACGGCGCCCATCCCGGTGCCGAACCCCAGCAGCATCGTGATCAGGCCGAGGTGGCTGACGGTCGAGAACGCCAGCAACGCCTTGAGGTCGTCCTTGAAGAGCGCGATCACCGCGCCCAGCACCATGGTGACGAGGCCGGTCGTCGCAACGATGTAGAACCAGGCCTCGGTCCCGGACAGCACCGGCCACATGCGCGCCATCAGGAACAGGCCGGCCTTCACCATCGTCGCGCTGTGCAGGTAGGCCGAGACCGGCGTCGGCGCCGCCATCGCGTGCGGCAGCCAGAAGTGGAACGGGAACTGCGCGGACTTGGTGAAGCAGCCCAGCAGGATCAGCAGCAGCGCGGGCAGGTAGAGCGGCGACGCCTGGATCGCCTCGCGGTTCTGCAGGATCACCGTCAGGTCGTAGCTGCCGACGACCTACCCGAGGATCAGCATGCCGCCGATCATCGCGAGCCCGCCCATGCCGGTCACCGCCAGAGCCATGCGGGCGCCCTGCCGGCCCTCCGGCAGATGCTTCCAGTAGCCGATCAGCAGGAACGACGACAGCGACGTCAGCTCCCAGAAGATCAGCAGCATCAGGACATTGTCGCTGAGCACGATGCCGACCATCGCGCCTTGGAAGAGCAGGAGGTACGTGAAGAACTCCCCCATCGGATCCTCGCGCGCGAGGTAGTAGCGCGCATAGACGATGATCAGCATGCCGATGCCGAGGATCAGCCCGGCGAAGAGCAGCCCCAGGCCGTCCAGGAAGAACGTGGCGTTGAGCCCGAGGACGGGCAGCCAATCGACCCGCGCCGCGATGACCTCTCCGCGAAACACCGCGGGCACATGGACCATGAGCCCGACGAACGCGGTGAGCGTGACACAGAGGGTGACGATCGCGCAGGTCCGCCGCCCGGCATTGACCATGATCCCGGGAAGGAGCGCGCCGATGAATGGTAGAGCGACGATCAGGAACAGCGACATTCCCCCTGTCATGTTTTAGACGGCGGGAAAAGCCAAGCAGTCTTGAGAACTTTCGTGCAGATCCTTGCCGATAAGCCGCAGGACGCGGCAATCGCGTGGGCATTTGTCGCCGCGCCGGCCGTGCAAGCTGCGGTCTTCATCGGCCACAGCTGCCCCGCTGGTGACGATGGATCTACCTTGGCGGTTCGCTACGACGCCATTCTGTGAAGAATCCACTTCAAGTGGCCATGTTCTGGCCGCAGTGACGAGGATGAAGGTCGTGCCGGGTCTAGGCGTCGCCATCAAGCTGGCCGACCCGTTCGCAGGTGCCTTCGCAGAAGGCGGTCGCGATGACGGGATGCCGCCTCGACGCGCCGAGTCAATTCGCCACTTTGCGTTCATTTCCGCCCGCCGGATGGGCGGCACAGGTCCCGTGAGACGTCGCGGCACCTGATCCTGCGTGGGGACAGCCGGAGGGGGTGCGCGCCTGGTGGGGCGGGCGCGCACCTCGTCATTCGTCCGCCGCGCCCAGCATGTAGCGCGCCGTCATCAGGTCGAGGTGCGCGCCGCCGCCGTTCTTGAAGATCGTGATGTCGTCGCTTTCGCGCTCGAACCGATCCAGCTCATAGTAGTCGCCGACGACGTCCTCCGCCGAAATCACCCCGCGCGCGATCGGATCGCGCAATTCGCCAATGTGGTCGATCACGGACTGACGGCTGTCGACGAATAGCCGCGCCGCGCGGATCGCGGCATCGTCCGCTTCGCGCATGTCGGACCGATATGCGCCGATGAGATCGACGTGCTGGCCCGGGCGCAGCCAGGCCCCCTCCAGCACGGGCGATGTCGCCATCGTGGCGCAGCTGACGATGTCGGCCTCTCGAACCGCCTTGCCGAGGTCGGTGGTGACGTCGGTCCCAGAAAACCGCTGCGCCAGCGCTTCCGCGCCGGCAGGTGACCGGTTCCAGACGGCGAATCGCGCGGCGGGAAACGCTGCGCCATAGGCCTCGCGCAGGGACGCAGCCACGGTTCCGGCGCCGACGATCAGGATCAGGCGCACCTCCGGCGGCGCCAGTCGCCGCGCCGCAAGCAGGCTGTCGCCCGCCGTCTTCCACTTCGTCAGGAGGTGGAAATCGACAAGCGCCTCCAGCGTCCCGTCCGCATCAGAGAACACGGTTGCCGCGCCGTTGACCGCGGGAATGCCGCGTCCGGGATTGCCCGGGAACACCGTTGCCGTCTTCACCAGCGCGCCGAGGCCGTCGATCATCGCCGCGCGGCTGAGGAGCGTATCCTCGCCGCGCCGCAGGAAGATGTCGTCGATCCGCGCGCGCGGTCTCCGGTGGCCTTCGGCGAGGGCATCGGTAAGCGCGAGCCAGTCGAGGCGTGACTCCGCCTCGGGCCCCAGTATCCGCATCAGGCCGCCTCGGCCGGCGTCAGGATGCCCTCGGAGACCAGACGGTCGGCCCAGCCGTCGCTGTCCGTGAAGAGGTGGGTGTGCCAGCCCCGCTCGGCAGCCGCGGCGATGTTCGCCGCGCTGTCGTCCGTGAAGAGCAGCCGCTCCGGCGCGACGCCCTGTGCCTCGACCGCTTCGTAGATGTCGCGCGACGGCTTGCAGACGCCGAGTTCACCGGAGACGATGCGCCTGTCGAATTCGGTCAGGAAGGGATACTCGGCGTCGGCGAGCGCGAGCGTCTCGATGCCGAAGTTCGACAGCGCCCAGACCGGCACGCCCTTCGAGCGGATGGTGCGCATCAACTCCACCATCCTCGGCCTGTCCGCGGCAGTCATGCCAAGCCATTCGTCGTGCCACAGCATGATCTCGTCGTGCCAGCCAGGGTAGGCTTCGGCGACCTTCCTCACGGTCTTTCTGAAGGGTGCGCCGTTGTCGATCTGCCGATTCATCTCGACGAGCGGCACCTCCTCGAAGAGCTTCTCCCGCCGGTCTCGTCCGATCTTCCGATCGTAGAAGCCTTGGGGATCCCACGTGAGCACGACGTTTCCGATGTCCATCACGACCGCGTCGATCATGCGACGAGCCTTTCCAGAGCCGACAGGAATCGCGAGCGATCGTTGCGCGAGAATGGCCGCCCACCACCCTGCCGGAACGGATCGGACGCCCGAAGGTCCGCCATCAGGTCGCGTGTGGCCAAGGCGTTGCCGATGTTCGCGGCCCCAAGCTCCGAGCCATCTGGCCGCAGCACCTTCGCGCCCGCCTCCACCGCGCGGGCGGCAAGCGGGACGTCCGCGGTGACCACGACGTCACCCGCCTTGGCGTGGCTGGCGATCCAGCGATCCGCCTCGTCGGGCCCCTCGGTCACGAACACCATCTCGATCAGCGGGTTTTGCGACGGCCGCAGGCCGCCATTGCAGACCATGGCGACCTGGACGCCGTGCCGCGTCGCCACCCTTTCCACCTCGGCCCGCACGGGACAGGCGTCGGCATCGACGAGGATCATCGCCAGAGCGCCTCGGCGTGGAACGCCACGTGCTCCTCCATGAAGCTCGCCATGAAATAGTAGCTGTGGTCGTAGCCCTCCTGCAGGCGGAAGGCGCCTGGCTGACGTCGCGCGGCCATCGCCTCCGACAGCGCCTCCGGCTTGAGCAGCTCCAGGAACTGGTCCGAGGTGCCCTGGTCGATCAGCACTTCGCCCGGAAAGCCTTTCTCGCGCATCAGAAGAGTCGCGTCGTGCGGAGCCCACGTCTCCTTGTCGCCGCCGAGATAGGCGCCAAGCTGCTTGATGCCCCAGTCCGACGCGCTCGGGTGGGCGATCGGCGCGAAGGCGCTGACCGAGGAGAAACGCTCCGGCAGGCTCATCGCGATCGTAAGCGCGCCGTGCCCGCCCATGGAATGGCCGGTGATCGCCTGCCGCGCCTCGTCGAGGGGCAGGTTGTTCCACAGCGTCCTTGGCAAGTCCTCCGTGATGTAGGTCCACATCTTGAAGTGCTGCGACCACGGGCTCTCGGACGCGTCGACATAGAACCCGGCACCCTTGCCGAGATCGAAGGCATCGTCATCGGCCACGTCATCCCCGCGCGGAGACGTGTCGGGGAATACCACGGCAATGCCGGTCTCCGCCGCGAATTGCTGCATTCCGGCCTTGGTCATTGCGTTCTCGTGCGTGCAGGTCAGACCGGAGAGGTACCAAAGCACCGGGTGGGGACCATCGCCCGGCGGCAGATAGACGGCGAAGGTCATGTCGCAACCGCAAGCGTCGGACCGATGCCGGTGGACGCCCTGCACGCCGCCAAAGCAGCGATTTTCCGAGATCGTTTCCATGACGGCTGGCGTAGCAAGCCTCACGCTCCGAGCCAAGAGCCCGGCGAAGCTTCACGTTTCAGAATGATTATCAGCACAAACATTCGTTTTTAGAATGTGCTGATGAGCCTCATATCCGTGGCCTGACCCTCTTCAAGGACATCACCATGGCGTACGAATCAACTTTAGGGCGGTTTGCCCCCGAGCAACTGGGCAACGGCGATTGGCGGCGTGTCGGCCTTTGCCTCGCGTTCTTTCTGGCCGCTGGTCTGGTTGCGAGCCTGCTGCCCGGCGCAGATGCATCGGTGGTCGCGCACTTGCCCGACTGGCACGGAAACGCCGCGGTCTCGCCGCGCTAACCGGACCCGATGATAATACCGGCGGCGAGCACCAGCGCGCCGCCGAATACCACCTGAAGCGCCGCGCGCCAGAACGGCGTCTCCATGAACCGGTTCTGGATCCAGGCGATCGCCCAGAGCTCCACGACGACGACCATGATCGCGATCGTGGTCGCGGTCCAGAAATCCGGAATCAGATAGGGCAGCGCGTGCCCGAGACCCCCGATTGCGGTCATCACACCCGACGCGATGCCCCGCTTTAGTGGCGAGCCACGCCCGGAGATCTCGCCGTCGTCCGAGGCCGCTTCGGTAAAACCCATCGAAATGCCGGCGCCGACGGACGCGGCGAGACCGACGAGGAACGTGTTCCATGTGTCGCCCGTTGCGAACGCCGCGGCGAAGATCGGTGCCAGCGTCGAGACGGAACCGTCCATCAGGCCCGCGAGGCCGGGCTGTACCCAGGTCAGGACAAACTGGCGGTGCCGCGTGCGTTCCTCTAGGCTTCTCGCGTCGGTGTCGAGGTGTCGATCCTCGAGTTCATCGGCCGCATCCTGGTGCCGCGCCTCGGCGGCCGCGAGATCGCCAAGCAGGCGGCGCGTGGCCGCGTCGCTCGTCCGCGCCGCGGCGTGTTCGTAGAAATGCCGCGCATCGCGCTCCATCATCGCGGCTTCCTCGCGGATCCGTTCCAGACCCAGGTTTTCGATCAGCCAGACTGGCCGGCGCGCATAGAAGCCCGAGACGTGCTCCCGCCGGATCAGCGGAATGACGTCTCCGAAGCGCTGTTCGTGCATCTCGATCAGGCGACGGCGGTGCCGGTCCTCTTCCTCGGCCATCGAGTCGAAGACGGCCGCGCTCGCCGGATAGTCGCCGCGCAGGCGCTCGGCGTAGGTCCGATAGATCCGCGCGTCGTCTTCCTCGGACGATATCGCCAACGCCAGAACCTCCTGCTCCGACAGGTCCGAAAAGCGTCTTCTCGAAATCACGCCCGGGATCATGGCACTACCTTCTTTTGAACAATTCTAAACTAGCCAGCCAATTGGCGGGCGCAAGTGAGCGGCATCTTGAAATGACTGAACTCCGCCGTTTAGATGAGAAGCCTCTCGCGGTAGGAGCCTCGGCATGAACCATTCCATCGACGTCCTGCGTCACGGTCGAAAGGTGGAGCAGGTGGTCGAAGGGGCGCGCAAGGTCTTTCTGCGCGACGGGTTCGAAGGGGCGAGCGTGGACGAGATCGCCCGCGTCGCGTGCGTCAGTAAGGCGACGCTCTACAGCTACTTTCCCGACAAACGCGTGATGTTCATGGAGGTCGCGCGAGCGGAGTGTCTGCGTCAGGCCGAAGTTTCAATGGACGTCATCGATGGATCGCGAGGTGTTGCAGAGACGCTGCGGGTCACCGGCCGGAACATGATCCGTTTCCTGACGAGCGAATTCGGCCGCCGCATGTTCCGTGTCTGCGTAGCGGAGAGCGAGCGCTTTCCCGACCTTGGCAAGCGCTTCTACGAGAGCGGGCCCAAGATGGTGCGCGATCGCCTCGTCTCTTTTCTCGCCGATGGAGTCGCGCAAGGCGAACTCGCCATCGACGACATCGACCTCGCGGCAGATCAGTTCGCCGAGCTGTGCAAGGCGGACATCTTCCCGCGTGTTCTCTTCTGTCGCGAGTGGCATCCGCAGGAGGCCGATGTCACGCGCGTCGTGGACGGCGCAGTCGCGACCTTCATGGCGCGCTACGCCGCTTAAGGCTCAATCGACGCGCCGAACCTCCAGCTGACCGCCCTGCTTGCGCGTTTCGAACCGCTTGAGGTCCTTGACGAGGTCCGACAGCTTGGTCTTGCCGTAGGTACGCACGTCGAAGGCGGGGTCGTCTGCCGTGATGTACTGTCCGAGCGGGCCGAGAGGGTACCATTCGTCGTCGCCGCCGATCTTGTCCATCGCACGCAGGATCCGTGGGATCGCCTCGGTCGGCGGCTGCTTCTTGGAGGGCTGGCGTGGAGCGCCTGCTTTCGCCGGCTCTTCGTCCGCGATGTTCTCCAGCGTGACGAAGCGGTTGCAGACGTTCTGAAGCGATTTCGGCGTCTTCGCTTCGCCGATCCCGATGACCTCGAGGCCGGCCTCGCGGATGCGACTGGCGAGCCGCGTGAAGTCGCTGTCGGACGACACCAAGACAAAGCCGTCGAAACGGCCGGAATGCAGGATGTCCATCGCGTCTATGACGAGGCCGATGTCGCTGGCGTTCTTGCCTTTGGTGTTCGCAGTCTCCTGATGCGCGACGAGCCCAAGATCGAGGATCCTGTCGGCCCATGACGCCAGACCCTGCCGGGACCAGTCCGCATAGACGCGACGCAGCGCCGGCTCACCGAACGAAGTCACCTCCTTGAGGATCGACTCGGCGTACTTGGCCGGGATGTTGTCTGCGTCGATGAGGACGGCGTAGAGGGGGCGTTCGCGTCTGTCTGCCATGGCCGGGACTTACAGCAGCGAAACGCGCGTTGCCAGCGTGTCGCGCAATCGCGCAGCGAACCGCTTCTCGATCGATGGCCCTTCACGGCACGCGCGCCCACGGCCGGCGACGCGATGCGCCCGCAGGAGCAGGGACAGGAAGCCGGGCGCCGCCTCAGCCGAGGTCGTCGACCGAAGAAATTACCTTCCCGAGCAGCCCGTACTCGATCGCCTCGTCCGTGTTCAGCCAGAAGTCGCGAGCCGTGTCCTCCGCGATCTTTTCGGGCGTCTGGCCCGTGGCCTCGGCGAACAGGCGGTCGAACCGCTTGCGCATCTTGATGATCTGCTCGGCCTGGATCCACATGTCGCTGGCTTGCCCGAAGATCCCGCCCGAGGGCTGATGCAGCAGGAAGCGCGTGTTGGGCAGGCAGAACCGGTTCTCCAGCTCGGCGCCGATGAAGATCAGCGCGCCGGCGCTCGCCACCCAGCCTGAGCCGATGGCGCGCACGGTCGGGCGGATGAATTTGACGATGTCATGGACCATGTCGCCCGACTCGACGTGACCGCCGGGCGACGAGATGAAGAGATTGATCGGATCGTCGCTGTCCTCGGCCAGCGCGAGGAGCTGGGTCACGGCCTGCCGAGCGGCCTTGTCGTTGATCGCGCCCGTGAGGAGGACGTTGCGGCTCTTGAAGAAGAGCGAGTCGACACGAGGGCTCCGCTCCTCGCGCTCGTCGCTCTTCTCCTCGCGGTCGTCGTCTTCGTCGTCCAGGCGTTCTCTTGGCATGTCTTTCCTCAGTAAAGCACGACGCTGCGGATCGACTTGCCCTCATGCATGAGGTCGAAGCCCTTGTTGATCTCGTCCAGCGGCATGGTGTGGGTGATCATCGGGTCGATCTGGATCTTCCCGTCCATGTACCAGTCCACGATCTTCGGCACGTCGGTTCGTCCGCGTGCGCCGCCGAACGCGGTGCCCTTCCAGACCCGCCCGGTGACCAGCTGGAACGGCCGCGTCGCGATCTCGGCGCCCGCGGGCGCGACGCCGATCACGACCGAGACGCCCCAGCCGCGGTGCGAGCATTCCAGCGCGTTGCGCATCACCTTTACGTTGCCGGTGCAGTCGAACGTGTAGTCCGCCCCGCCGATCTGGTCGGCGCCGCGCTTTGTCATGTTGACGATGTGCGGGACGATGTCGTCGCCGACCTCCTTGGCATTGACGAAGTGGGTCATGCCAAAGCGCTCGCCCCACTCCTTCTTGTCGTCGTTGAGGTCGACGCCGATGATCATGTCGGCGCCCGCGAGCTTCAGCCCCTGGATCACGTTGAGGCCGATGCCCCCCAGCCCGAAGACAACGGCGGTCGAGCCGACCTCGACCTTGGCGGTGTTGAACACGGCGCCGACGCCCGTGGTGACGCCGCACCCGATGTAGCAAATCTTGTCGAAGGGCGCGTCGGGGTTGACCTTGGCGACCGCGATCTCCGGCAGGACCGTGTGGTTCGAGAAGGTCGAGCAGCCCATGTAATGGTGCAGAACGTCGCCATCGAGCGTCTTGAACCGGGAGGTACCGTCCGGCATCAGCCCCTGACCCTGCGTGGAGCGGATCGCCGTGCAGAGGTTGGTCTTGCGGCTGAGGCACGACGGGCATTCGCGGCACTCCGGCGTGTAGAGCGGGATGACGTGGTCGCCCGGCTTCACGCTGGTCACGCCTTCGCCCACCTCCATCACGACACCCGCGCCCTCGTGCCCGAGGATCGAGGGGAAGATACCCTCCGGGTCGGCGCCCGAGAGGGTGAACTCGTCGGTGTGGCAGATGCCGGTCGCCTTGATCTCGACCAGGACCTCTCCGGCCCTCGGGCCGTCGAGCTCTACATCCATGATCTCCAGCGGTTTGCCCGCCTCGATCGCTACCGCCGCACGTGTCCGCATCTCGCTTGTCCTCCCTCCCTCGCGTTTGCCGGGGACGTTGCTGGAAACGTCAGGGAAGCGCAAGGCGGGCTTGCGTTTGCAGATCCACGCGCCCGGCTATCTTTTGGAGGAGGACACACGGGGAGTGCCACGATGCTGAAAAACCTGCTGCGTGCCGCATGTACCGCGGCGATGGCCGTCGCCGCGACTGCGGCGGCGCAGGAAACCATCGAGAGCCACGGCATCTCGGCGTTCGGGGAGCTGAAATATCCGCCGGACTTCGAGCACTTCGATTACGTCAATCCCGACGCGCCCAGGGGCGGGAAGATGAGCTTCCGCGGGGTCCTTGCCTCGCAGACCTTCGACAGCCTCAACAACTTCATCCTGGCGGGAGAGCCAGCGCAGGGGCTCGAGTTGATCTACGATACCCTGCTTGCCGAGTCCTTCGATGAGCCCGACTCCGCCTATGGCCTCCTCGCCAGCTCTCTGGAGTATCCGGAGTCGCGGGAGTGGGTGATCTTCAACCTCCGTCCGGATGCGCGATTCTCCGACGGTCACCCGGTCACGGCCGAGGATGTGGTCTGGACGCTCGATGCGCTCCAGACCAAGGGCTCACCCTACTGGCGCATAACCCTCGACGACGTCGAGAGCGCCGAGGCGCTGTCCGATCACCGCGTCCGCTTCGACTTCGCCGAGGGCGCGTCGACCCGTGGGCTCCCAGCGCTGGTTGGCTCGCTCTCGATCCTGCCTAAGCACTACTATGAAGAAGTGGCGTTCGACCGCTCCACCCTCGATCCTCCGATCGGTTCCGGCCGCTACGTCATCGACGACGTCTCCCCCGGCCGCTCCGTCCGGTACTGCCGCAATCCGGACTATTGGGGCGAGGGCCTGCCG
Source organism: uncultured Alphaproteobacteria bacterium (assembly GCA_963749675.1). Classification (GTDB taxonomy): domain Bacteria; phylum Pseudomonadota; class Alphaproteobacteria; order Rhodobacterales; family Rhodobacteraceae; genus Roseitranquillus. The sequence goes on along the minus strand of CAVVNT010000010.1, from coordinate 242,374 downwards.
GTGAACGTCGGCTCGGGCAACTTCGACTGCTATGTCTACCGCTACTTCGCCGACAACACCGCCGCGTTCGAGGCGCTGAAGGTCGGCGACTACCTGTTCCACGAGGAGTTCACCTCGGCGATCTGGGCCACCGGCTACGACTTCCCGGCGGTGAGCGAAGGCTGGGTCCAGCGCGAGATCCTGCCCGACCAGCGGTCGTCCGGGGCGCAAGGATTCTGGATGAACCTCCGGCGCGAGAAGCTGCAGGACATCCGCGTGCGCCAGGCGATCGGTCTGATGTTCAACTTCGAGTGGACCAACCGCACCTTGTTCTACGGCCTCTACGAGAGGACCGACAGCTTCTGGGAGAACACTTCGCTGCAAGCCGAGGGCGTGCCCGAGGGGGAGCAGCTGGAGGTGCTGCAGGCCTACCGGGATCAGCTTCCGCCGGAGATCTTCACGGAGCCCGCGGTCTCACCGCCGATCAACAGCGCCGATCAGCAGACCGACCGCTCGGCCGTGCGCGAGGCGTCGCGGCTGCTCGAAGAGGCCGGCTGGATCGTGGGAGCGGACGGGATGCGCCGCAACGCAGATGGCGAGAGGCTGACGATCGACTTCGTCGACGACAGCGCCTCGTTCGAGCGGATCGCGCTGCCCTTCATCGCCAACCTGCGCCGCATCGGCATCGATGCGCGGTTCGAACTCGTGGACTCCGCGCAGATGGAAGAGCGTCAGGAGAACTTCGACTTCGACATCGCGATCGCCCGGATCATCCTGCCGCTCAGCCCGTCGGTAGAGCTGCGCTCGGTCTTCGGCTCGGCGGGTCGGGACGCGCCGGGCACGCTGAACCTCGCCGGCGTCGCGGATCCGGTGGTCGACGCGCTGATCGGCGAGATCATCGGCGCGGACAGCCGCGAGGCGATGGAGGTTCGCGTCAGGGCGCTCGATCGCGTCTTGCGATCCAAGCGCTTCTGGGTGCCGAACTGGTACAAGGGCGAGCACTGGATCGCGCACTGGGACGTCTTCGGCCGGCCCGAGATCAAGCCGCCCTACGATCGCGGCGACGAATTCTGGTGGTGGGACGAGAAGAAGTACCAGGCGCTCCGAGCCGCAGGCGCGCTGCGATAGCGCCGTTTTTGTGCTCCTGCCGACCGTCATCAATCAAGCGGCATCTTTCGGTGGGTAGCTCCGTGCCCATGACTCCAGTGCAACCAGGCGTACTTCAAGCTGGCGGATGAAGGTCACTACGTCGGTGGGCGGCTTCGGGTCGCCGGGTTCGGAGTTGCCCGCTTCTTGCTCGTGCACGACATGGGCGACCCACTCCGGTACGTCGAGGCATGGGCACGCCTTCGCGGCGAACTGATTGTGTCCGACGATATCCTGCAGTTCGTTTATGTCGGGATATCGCGATGCGATCTCCCTGAGCAGCTTTATCATCACAGTACAGTTGCATGGGCTTCCGTGCGTGTGTCCTTCGCGACGCCGTTTGCCTCCAAGCCCCCGACGTAGGAGACGTGCACGGTGTCATGGTTCTGGCCGCTGCAGCCCGCGCCCATCAGGTGCTCATCGCGCAAGGCCTCGATCGTCCCGTCGAGGTGTATCCACCAGTGGTAGCCGTAGCTTGACCAGCCGTTCTGTTTGACGTGCAGGTTCCAGAGCCATTCCTTGTCATAATCACGGCCTTCGCACGTCGCCGTGCAGTGCAGCATGATGCGCTTCGTCTCACTGCGGGGTGTCATTGCCGCCTCCGCCTGCAATGAAGCCTGCAAGCGCACCGATGATGACGTTAATAGAGGTGGTCCGGCTGGGTCTGAACAGCTTCCGGGTTGTCGCTAGAGCGGAATTCGATCTGATTGAATCGCTGGGATTCCGCTCGCGATCTCGGTCTGGTTCAAGATGTCCGCTGGAGAAGGAGGCCGGCGGACATGTCGAAAGCTCTTTCCCTCGATCTGCGCATCCGCGTCCTGAAGGCCGTGTCCGACGCGGCCAGCCATCGCGAGGCCGCCGTCCGGTTCGGCGTCAGCGCGGCCAGCGTGAGCCGGTGGCGGGCGCTCGAACGCCGCCAGGGCGACGCACGCCCCGGTCCGCTCGGCGGCGACCGCCGATCCGCCCGCGTCGAGGCGCAGAGCGGTCTGATCAAGGCGCTGCTGGAGGCGACGCCGGACATCACCGTCGAGGAACTGCGCGCCGCGCTGGTCGAGCGCGGGCACGCCTTCGGCTATGGCACGCTCCAGCGGTTCTTCCGCCGGCATGGCATCACGCGCAAAAAAAGACGGCGCACGCCGCCGAGCAGGAGCGGCCCGACGTCCTGAAGCGCCGGCAGGCTTGGTTCGATGGCCAGCTCGACCTGGACCCCGACCGCCTGGTCTTCATCGATGAGACATGGGCCAAGACCAACATGGCCCGCACCCACGGTCGCTGCCGGCGCGGCGAGCGTCTGCGCATGGCCGTCCCCCACGGGCACTGGAAAACCACCACCTTCGTCGCCGGCCTGACCCGCCGGGGCATGATCGCCCCCTTCGTCATCGGCGGGCCGATCAACCGCGACGCTTTCGAGACCTATGTCCAGCGCGTGCTGGTCCCCGAACTGCGCCCCGGCGACATCGTCGTCATGGACAACCTGTCGAGCCACAAAGGGCCGAGGGTGCGAGAACTGATCGAGGAAGCCGGCGCGGACCTGCGCTTCCTTCCGCCGTACAGCCCCGACTTCAATCCGATCGAGAACGCCTTCGCCAAGCTCAAGGCTCTCCTGCGAAAGGCCGCTGCGCATTCCGGAGCATTCGGTCAGCGCTTCCGGCGGCATCCGGTCGGCCATTCCGACGCATCCGGTCACCGGGCGCGTCGCCGCTGAGCTTGGTTTCGTCGTGTCAGCCATGGGCCTTTGCGTCAATCTCTGAGGCAGCGTCCTGGGCGGTCTTCTTCCGCATCGAGGGGCCGTCGAGGTCGAGCCGGTAGGCGTTGTGGACGAGGCGGTCGAGGATGGCATCGGCGAAGGTCGGCTCGCCGACGACGTCGTGCCAGGCGTCGACGGGAAGCTGGCTGGTGATCAGCGTGGAGCCGGCGCCGTATCGGTCCTCGACGATCTCCATGAGGTCGCGACGCTGGCTGGCGGTGAGCCTGTCGGGTCCCCAGTCGTCGAGGATCAGCAAGTCCGCCCTGACAAGACTGCGGAACAGCCGTGGGAAGCGACCGTCGCCATGCGCGAGCTCGAGTTCGGCGAAGAGCCGCGGCAGCGGCTTGTAGATGACGGTGCGGTCGTCGCGGCAGGCCTTCTGGCCGAGGGCGCTGGCAAGCCAGGTCTTGCCGACCCCGCAGGGGCCGGTGACCAGCAGGTTGCGCTTCTCGGCGATCCACCTGCCTGTCGCCAGCCTCTGGAACAGCGCCTTGTCGAGCTTGCGGGGCGTCCGGTAGTCGACGTCCTCGATGGCGGCGCCGGCCTGGCGCAGCTTCGCGCCCCGCATCCGGGTCTGGAAGCGTCTGGTGCTCCGGCTGGCGACCTCTCGGTCGATCAGCAAGGCGAGCCATTCGGCATGGGTGAGGCCGCCGGCCGCTTCCTGCGCCTGCAACTCGGTGAAGGCTTCGGCCATGCCGTCGAGCCTGAGGGCCTTCAGCTGGTCGAGCGTTGGGTGGTCGAGCATCGTCTCTCCTTCAATGGAAGTACCCGGCGCCACGGATGTTGGGATGGGAGATCGCCGGCCCGTCCGCGGCATCATCGGGCCGGCGGCGATCGAGGTTGTTCCTGAGGATCGAGTTCACCGAGGTGTAGGAGCGTGCGCCGATCTCGAGCGCGCGCATGCAGGCGGCGTCGAGCCTGCTGCGGCCATGGGTTCGCGCCAGGCGCAAGATGCCGAGGCAGGAGCGGAAGCCCTGCTCGGGATGCGTACGCTCGCGCAGGATCACCTCGACCAGCGTCGCCGTGCCGGGCCCGATCCGGGCGGCCTGGCGCCGCAGCTTCTGGGGCGTCCAGTTGGCATAGCGTCGATGGCTCGATGGCATGTGGTCGCGCAGGGTGGTGTGCTGCCGGTTCGACGAGGTGCGGGCATGCGCCGCCACGCGGGCGCCGCGGTGGAAGATCTCCACCGTCCTCGCGGTGACCCGCACCCAGACTTGCTCGCGCAGGAGCGTGTAGGGCGCCGAGTAGTAGTGCTTGTCGACCTCGACGTGGTAGTCGAGCCCAACGGCGCGCTGGCGCCATTCGGCGTAGACATACGGCACCTGCGGCAGCGGCTTCAGCGCCGACCGCTCCAGCTCGTCAAAGAGGGCGCGCCGGCTGGCGCCGAGGTGCCGGGTGACGCGGTGGTTGAGGCGGTCGGGCAGATCGCGGATGGCCTTGTTCAGCTCGGACAGCGAGAAGACCCTGCGGTTCCTCAGCCGCGCCACGATCCAGCGCTCCGCAATCTGCACCGCGACCTCGACCTTCGCCTTGTCGCGCGGCTTACGCGGCCGCGCCGGAACCACCGCGGTGTCGTAATGCGCGGCCATGTCGGCGTAGGTGCGGTTCACCGCCGGCTCGTAGAAGCAGGCCTTGGTGACACCGGCCTTGAGGTTGTCCGAGACGATCTGGCCCGGCACGCCGCCGAAATAGGACAGCGCCCGGCAGTGTGCGCCGATCCAGTCGGAGAGACTCTGCGTCCAGGTCGCCTCGGCATAGGTGTAGTTCGAGGCGCCGAGCGCGGCGACGAAGAGCTGCGCCTCGCGGACTTCGCCGGTCGCGGGATCGATCACCTCCAGCGTGGTGCCGGCGTAGTCGACGAACATCCGCTCGCCGGCGACATGATGCTGGCGCATGGTCGGCGTGAGGCGCCGCTCCCACCGTCGGTAGAGCTCGCAGAACCGGCTGTAGCCGTAGCCGTCGGGATGAACGGCGCGATGCTCCTCCCACAGGAGCGACAGCGTCACGCCCTTGCGCCGCAGCTCGCGGTGGACCCCCGGCCAGTCCGGCTGCGACCGCACCACACGTGTCTCGCCGCCCGCCGGGTGGAACAGTCGGCGCTCCAGCTCGGCATCCGTCAGGTCGTCGGGCAGCGGCCACGACAGCCCCGTCCGCTCCAGGCGCTTCACGTACTCGCTGGCCGTCGACTGGCTCACCCCGAGGCTCGCCGCGATCTTCCGCGTCGAGAACCCGTTGGCGCGCAGCCGCATCGCGTCCCTGATCTTCCGCATCGGCAATCTCTTCATCGGGCTCCCCGCACTCCATCAGGAGCGCGAGGCTACCCGCCGCAGGATCGCCCAGCAGCGCCGCTACCCGAGGTCCGGGAGGGTGACCGGATGCCCCGGAATCGGTGACCGGATCAGATCGCAATCACCGATCGGACGAAATCGGAATGCCTGACCGGATGGACCTGGAGTGCGCAAGCTCAGATACCGGCCGATCGAGGCCCGAGCTTCGGAGACGCTGGCGTAGGCGCGCAAGTAGACCTCCTCGTATTTCACCGTCCGCCAGAGGCGCTCGACGAAGACGCTGTCGCGCCAGGCGCCCTTGCCGTCCATGCTGATGGCGATCTCGGCATCCTTCAGCACCTTGGTGAAGTCGACGCTGGTGAACTGCGAACCCTGGTCGCTGTTGAAGATCTCCGGCCGGCCGTGGCGCCCGAGCGCCTCCTCCAGCGCCTCGATGCAGAAGTCGGCCGAGAGCGTGATCGACAGCCGCCATGCCAGGGACCTTGCGGCTGAACCAGTCGACCACCGCGGCGAGATAGAGTGAGGCTTTGGTCGCCATCGGTTGAGACCGATGCCGAACGCCGCGGGCCATCGGAATGTAGGTGATGTCCATGGCCCAAACGTGGTTCGGCATCGGTCACGGTCAGCTTCCGCAGCAGGTAGGGATAGACCTTGTGTCCCGGCGCCGGCTTCGACGTGTTCGGCCGACGGTAGAGCGCCTCGATCGCCATCCTCTTCATCAGCGTCGAGACATGAAGCCGGCCCACCTCGTGCCCTTCGGCCTGCAACAGGCCCTTCAGCATCCGGCTGCCTGCGAACGGATACTCCAGATGCAGCTCGTCGATCCGGCGCATCAGGGCGAGATCGGCGTCCGAGGTCGGGCGCGGCAGGTAATGGACGCTGCCCCGGCTGATCCCGAGCACCTTCGCCTGGCGGCTGACGCTCGGCCCGTGGTCGCGGTCGATCATCTTCCTGCGCTCGGCAGCAGACCCGCCTTGCCGAGCGCGCCAGACAAAAAATCGTCCCAATTATCCACCAAAGAAAGCGGCCCGGTCGGTAAGCCGCTGAACCTTAGAGCTTCCTTCACTCCTGGCCTCTAAATCGCGTTGAGAGCGCCGAGTTGCTTCGCCGCGAGCCGAAGTGGCCAATAGTGCGCGTTCCGGCGACGGCTCAGGGGGTGTTTGTTGATCAGCGAAATCAAGTCGGTCCGCGACGTCTGGCGCAAGATGCCGAGCGAGCATCACGCCAGGAGGTTCCTCGAGGAGATGATCTGGCGAGGCGATCGCCACTGTCCTCACTGCGGCAGCCTCCGCTCCATCGAGCTCCACGGCTCCTCGACGCGCTCCGGTCTCTATCAGTGCAGGGAGATGGGGTGCCGCAGGCAATTCACGATCACGACGAAGACGCCGATGCATGGCACGAAGCTCGATCTCCGCACCTGGATTTCGGCGCTTTTCCTCGTGCTGACATCGAGCAAGGGGATCTCGTCGGTCGTCATGGCGCGCATCCTGGGCGTAAATCAGAAGACGGCGTGGAAGATGGGCCACGCCATCCGCGAGCTGATGGACGACCGCGAAGGACGGCTCCCGCAGCTGGACGGGATCGTGGAGGTCGATGAGGCCTTCGTCGGTGGCGCGCCGAAGTATCGGCCCGGGAAGAAGAACAAGCGCGGTCGCGGGACCGGGAAGCCCATCGTGCTCGTCGCCGCTGCCCGCGATGGGCAAGCCCGCGCTGGCGTCGTGCAGAACGGCCGCGGCGCGACGCTCTCCGGCCCGATGACCGAGTGGATCGACCCTGGCTCGATCCTGATGACCGACAGCAACCGCGCCTACAACAAGATCGGCAAGGGCTTCGCGGTCCATCTGCGAGTCAATCACGGGAAGCGGCAATACGCGATTCCCGGCCTCGGCATCCACATCAACACCGCCGAGTCCGTGTCAGGACAGGTCCAGCGCGCGCGGATCGGCGTCTATCACCGCCTCGGCCCGAAGCACCTCCAACGCTACCTCAACGAGATCATCTGGCGCTGGAACCACCGCGAGCCCACGGCGAAGGTGAAGCAGCGGACCAGTCGGCTGGGGCGAACCACGACGAAGACGACGACCGTCTGGAAGCCAATCCCTGTCGTGGAACAGATGCGGTTTCTTCTCGGCGGCGCCGTCCTCGAGGGCCTGACGTCCCACCAGCCGCTCGAGCGCCGCGATCCGCGCCTGGTACTCGGGCAAGAGCTCCTCTTCGACCGCGTCGTCATCGAACTCGCCGCGCTCGTACTTCTCGACCCAGATCGGGATCAGCGTGCGGCACACGTCGTATTTCTGACTGAGCCCGCGCATCGACTCGCCGTTGAAGTATGCCTCGACGATCTCACGCTTCCTGGCGGTGCTGTGGCGCCGGTGTCTCTTCGTCATGGGGTTCTCCTTACCAGAACCCCGGCCCGGTCAATATCTTCGCGCCAAACTGTCCAGCCTCAGGGGCGCACTCCAACACTGGCGGGTTTTGCCGCTGACATTGGCATCGGGCCTCGATCGGCCGGTGTCTGAGCTTCTACGACGGGACGCGGCCGCATTCGTCGCATGGCGGGCGGACCGCCGACCAAGCCTGTCTCAATCAGCTGACGCCAATCCCGGCGGCGGCGTAACCAAGGCGGAGGTCCACTTAGTTCGCCCTGATCAACGTCCAACGCATTGATTTTATTTGATGACGTGACGTTTTTGATATTTTCGAACCGCAGGGTTTGGTAGGTTTGGGGCGAGAACCCTGCAATTTCGGATCGATGCATGAAGCCCAAATCCCGTGCCCCTGAGCAGGACGACCTGTTGCGCCCGCGCTTGGCGGACATGATCGACCTGCGCCACGAACTGGTGAAGCTTGCCGGGCTGATCGACTGGGAGTTCTTCGAGGAGGAATGGGCGGGGTTCTTCCCGTCGCACACGGGGCGCCCGGCGACCTCTCCACGGCTGGTGGCGGGGCTGCTCTACCTCCAGCACGCCTACCGGCTGTCGGACGAGGCGGTCGTGGCCCGGTGGGTGGAGAACCCGTACTACCAGCACCTCTGTGGCGAGACGTTCTTTCAGCACCGTCCTCCTGTCGATCCTTCGTCGCTGACGCGGTGGCGGAACCGGATCGGGGAGGAAGGTGCCGAGTGGCTCCTGACCAAGACGATCGAGGCCCGGCGCGAGGCCGGAGTGATTTCCGAGCGGAGCGCGGAGACGGTGATCGTGGACACGACGGTGATGGAGAAGGCGATCGCGCATCCAACCGATACACGGCTCTACGAGAAAGCGCGTCGGCGCCTGGTGGCGCTTGCCCAGGAGGCGGGCCTGTCGCTTCGCCAAAGCTACGCGCGGCTGGCGCCGCGTCTGGCCGGACAGGTCGGTCGCTATGCCCACGCCCGCCAGTTCAAGCGGATGCGCAAGGGGCTGCGGCGGCTGAAAGGCTACACCGGCCGGGTCCTGCGCGACATCCAGCGGCAGCTGCACGCCGTGACCGACACCGCCCTGCGGGAGCGGATCGAGGGCGAGATCGCCCTCGTTGAGCGCCTCCTGCGGCAGAAGCCGAAGGACAAGCGGAAGCTCTATGCGCTGCACGAGCCTGAGGTGGACTGCATCTCCAAGGGCAAGGCGCGCGTCCGTTACGAGTTCGGCTCCAAGGTCTCGGTGGCGACCACGCACAAGGAGGGCTTCGTCGTCGGCATGCGCGCGATGACCGGCAACCCGTACGATGGCCATACCTTGCGAGAAGCGCTCGAGCAGGTGGAGATCCTGACGGACACATCACCGAAGAGAGCCTTCGTCGACCGCGGCTATAGGGGGCATGGCGTTGAGACGACCGAGGTCTTCATCTCCGGCCAGCGCCGCGGCATGACGCCGGCGCTCCGGCGCGACCTGCGCCGCCGCAGTGCAATCGAACCGGCGGTCGGCCACATGAAGACCGACGGCCGCCTCGCCCGCTGCGCCCTCAAGGGCACGCTCGGCGACGCACTCCACGCTGTCCTCTGCGGCTGCGGGCACAACATCCGCATGATCCTGGCCCATCTGAGGGCTCTTGTGGCCGTGATCCTCGCCGCGCTGATGGCAGCAATCGCCAACAACATCGAACAGGCCCGGCCAAACTACGCCACGACCGGCGCCGCGGCGTGATGTTCAGTGGCGACCACTTAGCGACAACCCGGAAGCTGTTCGGACCAACCGAACCACCTCTGGGCACCAGACTCTCCGCCGCGATCCGCGCCCGCTCCGCCTTCGTGCGCCGTCGTCGCCCGGTCGGCCCCTCGATCACCTCCAGCCGCGAAACTCCACCCACCCGTGGAGCCGTCCAAATGGACGCCCACTTTCCGTCTCTTTCCAAGCCAACACCTCCGACGCTCATGCGCGTAGAGAATGACCCGGTCAGATCAGCAGCGGCAGGAGGGGGTCGGCGTCGCGCTTACCATCCAGCCCCGCGAACATGGTATCCTGCATTCGGTCTCTCCCCCATTCCTGAGGCTCGGCGCCAGCTTGCCTGGCGCAACCCTCGAAGAGAGAATGCCGCGGGAGAGACCACCGGCCCAGTCGACTCACACCGCGATCATGGGGTCTAGGTATTCGCGATGCGGCGGCAGAGGTCATCGAGTTGCTCAAGGCTCCGGTAGCGAAGCGTCAGCACGCCAGCACCGTCATGACGGTGGTCGATCGATACCTTCAGCCCAGTTGCAGCCGCGAGGTCTGATTCCAGGGCCGCCGTATCCGCATCCTTTGCCGCTTGTTGCCGCCTCTGGTTTGGGGCTGAAGGACCTTTTCTTGCGAGGTTCTCGGTATCGCGCACCGACAGGTGCCTTTCCGCGACCTGCCTTGCCAGGACAACAGGATCTGGAGATGTGATGAGCGCCCGGGCGTGCCCGGCCGTCAGTTGGCCATCTACAACCATGTCTTGCACTTCCTGAGGAAGGTGTAGCAGCCTCAACAGGTTAGCGATGTGACTCCGGCTCTTGCCCAGAGCTTCGGACAGCCGCTCCTGCGTGTGGCCGAAACGGTCGACGAGTTGGCGATAGCCGGCCGCCTCCTCTATCGGATTGAGGTTGGACCGCTGAACATTTTCGATGATGGCGACCTCAATCACCTCGCGATCGTCAAACTCACGCACGATGACGGGAAGCTCATGTTGCTGCGCGATCTGTGCAGCGCGCCATCTGCGTTCACCTGCAACGATTTGAAAGTTGTCCGCTCGATCGGGGTGAGGGCGAACGACCAGAGGCTGAACGACGCCCTTCTCGCGGATCGATGCTGCAAGATCGGCCAACGCAGCGTCGTCGAACGACCTGCGCGGCTGGTCGGGGTTTGCCTCGATTCGGTCGATTGGCACGCGTCGAAGTTCCCGCCGATCGCTGACTGCTGGCTGGCCGTCAACCGCGACGTCGGCCATCAGTGCGGACAAGCCCCGCCCAAGGCCACGTTGCTGTCTGTTTTGCGTGTTCATGACGCAATCCTCATGTCGCGGTGTCCGAGTTCAAGGGCGAGGGCGCGGTACGCGGCACTGCCCTTCGACGTGGTGTCGTACGACAGGACTGGCTGGGCATGCGACGGCGCCTCACTGAGACGCACCGTCCGTGGGACGATCGTCTTCAGAACGAGACCCCCGAGATTTTCGCGGGCGTCGCGCTCGACCTGCAGAGAGAGATTGTTTCGCGCATCGAACATGGTCAGAAGGACGCCCTCGATCCGCAGGTCGGGGTTTGGGCCTTCGCGGACCTGCCGAACCGTAAGCATCAACTGAGACAAGCCTTCCAGGGCGAAGAACTCGCTCTGCAGCGGAACAAGAACAGAGTCAGCGGCCACGAGGGCATTGACGGTCAGAAGGCCAAGGGCGGGCGGGCAATCAATGAGAATATAGTCATATCGCTGAGCCGCCGAATTGTCACGGAGCGCCGAGCGGAGCAACCTACTACGGTTGGCGCGCTCAGCCATATCGATGTCTGCCGAACTCAAGTCTGAATTAGCAGGAACCAATCCGAGACCAGCAACACTCGTAGGCACCACCACATCTTGTAAATGAGCGTCACCAAACAACAACTCGTAGATCGTCGCACGGCGACGGTCGTGGTGTATGCCCAGTCCGGTGGAGGCGTTTCCCTGCGGATCGAGGTCGACGAGAAGAACCTGATCGCCATTCTCCGCCAAGGCTGCTGCCAAATTTATCGCAGTCGTCGTCTTCCCGACTCCGCCCTTCTGGTTCGCGATCGCAACGATCTTGGGACGCGACGTTGTCACGACGTCAGGCACGGATGAGCCCTCCGATCTCTAAAATGACGGCGTCTGGATCTGTTCTGCTCGTGGCCGCCTCGAGGGAAAAGTGCCATGAGCCGCGCGCTTTCTCAAGCTCTTCCTGCCATCTTCGGCCCTTCATCAAGAACGCCTTGCCGCCCGGCCGCATATGCCTCTCCACGTACATCAGTAGCTTGGGCATGGGTGCTAGTGCGCGTGCGGTAATGAAGGGAGCGGAAAGCGGAGGAAGCTCCTCAAGTCTCGCTGCGCGCACTTCGGCGTTCAGCCCGAGCGCGCGGATGGCCTGTGAGAGAAATGCAGCCTTCCGCCGATCACTTTCGACACAAATGACGCGGAGAGAGGGGCGCATGATAGCCATGACAAGGCCCGGAAGACCTGCGCCGGACCCCAAGTCGGCGACAAGTGACGCATCATCTGGAACAAACCGGTCGAGCTGCGAACAGTCAGCGATATGTCGGACCAACAGCTCTTCTCTGTCGTGCGCACCTACCAGATTGATATTGCGGTTCCAGGCCAGCAGGAGACCGGAATAGATCCGCAGGCCTTCCTGTGTTTCACGTGAAACGTCGGGCAACTCGTCAAGCGGCCCTCTCTCCGCGGCGTGAGTGAGCAAGAAGCAGGGTGAGAGCGGCCGGGGTCATGCCCTCGATCCGAGCAGCTTGCGCCACCGAGACAGGCCGGACACGCTCAAGCTTAATCCGGAGTTCCTTCGACAAGCCTCCTATAGAGGAATAGTCTAGATCTTGGCGCAGCTTGGCGGCCTCGTCACGTCGCAAGCTCGCAACGTCACGCTCCTGACGAGGGAGGTAAGCGGTATATATGCTCTCGCGCTGAAGCTGCTGCCATATCTCTGGGACTATCCCCTCCGCATCCGGAGTCATGTCAGCGACGGTCGAAGTATCAATGTCGGGGAGCGCCAACACCTCTGCCGCGTTTCTCCGCCTGCCATCTTGGTTGATGTAGATGCCAGCGTTTTTCAGATCCCTAGGGCTGAACGAAACCGCCTCAAGCGTCTTCCGACCGAATTCCAGCGCCGCCAGTTTTTCTTGGAAACTCGCACGTCGCTCCTCCGACACAGCCCGAAGAGAAACCGCGAGAGGGCTCAAACGCTGGTCGGCATTGTCCGCGCGGAGCGAGAGCCTGTACTCGGCCCTGGAAGTAAACATTCTGTACGGCTCGGATACGCCTCGCGTGATCAGATCATCTATCATCACGCCAATAAAGGAGCTTGTCCGACTGAACTCGATGGGTTCCTCCCCTCGTGCATGTCGAACAGCGTTCATCCCAGCGACGAGGCCCTGCGCTGCGGCCTCCTCATAACCCGTTGTTCCGTTTATCTGCCCCGCCAGGAAGAGCCCCGGCAGCGTTCGCAACGCTAGAGCGGGTCCAAGGCCCCTCGGGTCCACGTAGTCGTATTCTATAGCGTAGCCGGGTCGAAGAATCCGGGCGCGTTCAAGACCGGAGATCTTGCTCAAGACCTCCGACTGCACCTCCTCAGGCAATGACGTCGAAATCCCGTTCGGGTAAACAGTGTCATCCTCTAGGCCTTCCGGCTCAAGAAAGATCTGATGAGACCTCTTATCCTCAAATCGCGTGACCTTGTCCTCGATCGAGGGACAATATCTTGGTCCGCGACTCTCCATCCGCCCAGAATACATTGCAGAACGGTGCAAGTTCGCTCGGATGAGGTCATGCGCTGCATCCGACGTATGGGTTATGCCACAGGGGACTTGGCGACAAGCGACGCTCTTTGTGAGGAAAGACAGAAAGACCGGATCATCATCTCCCTTCTGGAGAGCGACCCTATCCCAGTCGATCGTCGAGCCGAGAAGTCGTGGAGGAGTACCGGTCTTCAGACGGCCGATACCTTCGACAAGTTCGCGCAATTGCTCGGAAAGCCGCAATGAAGACTCCCCGCCCATCCGACCTCCGCTGAACGAGCGCTCTCCGATATGTATCTCACCGCCCAAGAAGGTCCCGGTCGTAAGAACCACCGCTCGACCCTTGATGCAACCGCCACTCCTGAGCCTGACGCCGCACACACGGTCTCCATCAAACTCGAGAGCGACGACCTCATCCTGAATGATCGCAACCTTCTCTCGGCTAGAGACAATGGCCTGGATCGCCGCGCGATACCGAGACCTGTCGACTTGTGCCCTAGGTCCATGGACCGCCGGTCCCTTGCTGCGATTCAAGAGCCGAAACTGGATGCCGCCGAAGTCTGCGGCGCGCCCCATCACGCCGTCAAAGGCATCCAGTTCACGCACCAGATGACCTTTTCCCACGCCACCTATTGCAGGATTGCAGGACATTGTGCCGAGATCAGATGAGTTCAGGGTGACAAGCGCTACGTCAGCGCCCATTCGTGCCGCGACGTCCGCGGCTTCGACGCCAGCGTGCCCGCCCCCAATCACGATGAGATCGTAGGAGTGTTTCACGTGAAACATTATTTCCCGATGCAAAATGAGGAGAAGATATGTCCTAGAATTTCCTCCACGTCCACCCGCCCCACCAACATGTCGAGCTCAGAGCGCGTGGCGCGAAGATCTTCCGCTGCAAGTTCAAGATCGCCGGTTCCAAGCCGGGCAATCGCCTGACGCGCGTACAGGGACGCAATCTCCAGAGAATTTCGGTGCCGCTCGTGCGTTGCGAGCCCGCTCCTCGCCGCTCGCCCTTCCAGTTCTCGACGGACGGCATCTAACAATTGTGTCAAACCAGCTCCGGTCAAACCAGAGACGTTGATCCCTTCTCCCGGCCCCAGGTCGCATTTTCCATGCACCAGCAAGTCTCCGGCGCGGAACGAGAGCCCGAAGGTTTCGGCATTATCATCAAGAAACAGCCTAACATCAGCCGCCTCGGCGCGCGCCCTTGTCCGCGCGACACCCATTGCTTCGACATCGTCTGTCGTGTCGCGTACACCGGCCGTGTCTAGAAAGGTCACCGGAAGACCGCCAAGATCGACACGCACTTCTATGACGTCGCGTGTCGTCCCCGCTTGAACCGAGGTAATGGCGACGTCCCTTCGCGCTATCGCATTGATCAGCGTTGATTTTCCTGCATTTGGCGCCCCGACGATGGCGACCTCAAAGCCATCTCTGACGCGTTCCGCCACCATAGACCCGTCGCACTCTCTCTCCCAATCCAAGAGCAAGTCCGTCAGCATTGTCCGAACCTCTGTATCCAGCCCTGCCGGCACCTCTTCCTCGGAAAAATCAATGCCTGCCTCGATCAACGCGGAAGCACGGACAAGGATGCTTCGCCAATGCTCAACCCGAAGACAGAGCTCGCCAGAGAGCGTTCGCTGGGCTTGGCGCAACTGAGCCTCGGTCTCGGCGTCGATCAGGTCCGCCAGCCCCTCTACCTGCGTCAGGTCGAGACGACCGTTTTCCAAGGCTCGTCGAGTGAACTCCCCCGCCTCTGCCGGCCTGCAATTCGGAAAAGCCGCTAGCGCCCGTTCCAAGTGCCGGATGACTGCTACGCTTCCATGCACATGCAGTTCGACAACACTTTCACCGGTGAAGCTCGCTCCCTCCCCGAACACGATCACTAACGCTTGGTCTATTGCCAATCCATCATGCGACAATAGTCGCAAGCTGGCGCGGCGGAGATCAGGAACATCACCACAGAGAGACTCCGCGACCACGCGTGCATCAGGTCCTGAGATCCGGTACACGCCGACCCCCGACCTCCCGCGGGCGCTAGCCAAGGCGAAAATCGTATCGCCCCGATTTGACATGGCGTCAGGCGTTCATCGAATCAAAAAATTCAGAATTCGACTTTGTCTGCTTGAGCTTAGAGATCAGGAATTCAACGGCATCAGTCGTGCCCATCGGGTTCAGGATCCTGCGCAAAACGTACATCTTCTGAAGATCAGCCTTGTCAACCAACAGCTCCTCCTTCCGAGTTCCCGACTTTAGGATATCCATAGCCGGGAAGACACGTTTGTCTGCCACCTTGCGGTCGAGGACGATCTCGCTGTTCCCTGTACCCTTAAACTCCTCGAAGATTACTTCGTCCATGCGGCTCCCGGTGTCGATCAATGCCGTCGAGATGATCGTCAGGCTACCGCCTTCTTCGATGTTCCGCGCCGCGCCGAAAAACCGTTTCGGCCGCTGAAGGGCATTTGCGTCAACGCCTCCCGTCAGGACCTTGCCTGATGAAGGCACGACTGTATTGAAAGCTCTACCAAGTCTCGTTATCGAATCGAGAAGGATAACAACATCTCGTTTGTGCTCGACAAGGCGCTTAGCCTTTTCAATGACCATCTCGCTGACTGCCACGTGGCGCGTCGCAGGTTCGTCGAAAGTCGAGGATATCACCTCTCCCTTCACCGAACGCTGCATGTCGGTGACCTCCTCGGGCCGTTCATCGATCAGCAGCACTATCAAGTAGCACTCCGGGTGGTTCGCCTCGATCGAGTGCGCGATGTTCTGCAGCAGAACTGTCTTACCCGTTCGCGGCGGCGCTACGATGAGGCCGCGCTGACCCTTCCCGATGGGCGCCACCAGATCAATGATGCGGGCGGAACGATCCTTGAGCGTCGGATCCTCGACCTCCATCGTCAAGCGTTCATCAGGATAAAGCGGAGTGAGGTTGTCGAACGCAACCTTGTGCCGCGCCCGATCAGGCTCCTCGAAATTGATGCGCTCCACCTTGGTGAGGGCAAAGTATCGCTCGTTCTCACCAGGTTCCCGGATGACGCCTTCGACGGTATCACCCGTTCGGAGTGAGTGCTGCCTGATCATCTCCGGCGACACATAAATATCGTCCGGGCCAGGCAGGTAGTTCGCTTCCGGCGAGCGCAGAAAGCCGAATCCGTCTTGCAGGACTTCCAGAACCCCATCGCCTCCGATATCCCAGCCCTCATCGGCCCGTTCCTTCAGAATGGAGAACATCATGTCGCCCTTGCGCATGGTCGACGCGTTCTCGACCTCAAGATCCTCGGCCAGCGCGAGAAGATCCTTGGGGCTCTGCGCCTTGAGGTCGGCCAGATTTAGTCGTTCGGTGTTCATCGGATGGTCCTGTGCCGACGTTTGACAGTCGGTCTTGGAAAGGAAGACGGGAAGGCGCTGGCCGGCAGACCAGCGCGACGTCTCTTAGTAGACTGCTCTGCGATGGTCAACCTGTCAGAACTTGACGACAACCGACAGGACGATGACGATCAACAGAAAGGTCGGCATCTCGTTCATGGCTCGGTAACGACGACCATCGAGCGAATTCGCCTTCAACGCGAAGTCCTTGCGCCTCCTTGCAAGCCAATGATGAAACCACGTCATGGCCAATACCGCCGTCGCCTTCGTCCAAGGCCAGACCAAGCTCCAGTCGACGATGCCCGGCGTAAACACAAGCAACAGGCCAAACAGCCAGGTAGCGACCATTGCAGGGTTCATTATCGCCCTGAGCAAGCGCCGCTCCATCGTCTCGAACAAAGCCTCCGTCTCGCTGCCCGCGACGACCGCTTCGACGTGGTATACGAATAGACGCGGGAGGTAGAACAGCCCTGCCATCCAGGCCACCACAGAAATGATGTGGAGGGACTTCGTCCACGGGTAGACCGCGGCTAGGACATCACTCATGGCCTGCCTTCCATCCGCACCTATCCTCCTTCTCTCTCAAAGAAGAGAAAGAGAATGAAGTTGTCATTGTTGGGCCTGTGCACAACGGGGATTATCGAGATATACCAACTTTTCACCACACGCCACCTCGCTCGGCGGAGGCTCCTTTGCATCTTGTGCAAGAACAGATAAATTGCTTCAAACACAAAGCCTTGAGAGAATGTGTCATGGGCATGGATCCTCGAACTCGTTCGAAGAAGCCGTGGATGCGACAAGGTATCCGCAAGTATGGTCACAGCACCTTCCACGGGGACACTCTACCCCGGACGGAAGGCCGCTTTCCCCGGGATCTCGGCGTGTGCGTCGCTGCCCCTGCTGGTCCACATGCGAGCCCGCGATCTACGGGCAATATGTCCACATGATCGACCTCATCCTCGCTTCCGGGTCTGAAGTTCGCATCGAAATGCTGACACGAGCGGGACTTCGTTTCGAGGCTGTGCAGGCGCATGTTGATGAGCAGGCGATACGCGCGGCCCTTGAGATTGACGGGGTCTCTCCGCGAGACTGCGCCGACGCACTTGCCGAGGCGAAAGCCCTTAAGGTCTCCTCCCGTCACTCCGCTTCGCTCGTGATCGGAGCAGACCAGGTGCTAGACTTTGAAGGCGAGATTATCAGCAAGTCGCGCTCCCCGGAGGAGTTGCGTCATCAGCTCGGCCGCATGCGGGGACGACGGCACAAGCTCTATTCGGCCGTCGTGGTCGCGGAAGACGGCCAGACAGTGTGGCGCAGTGTGCAGGGGGCGGCGCTTGACGTGCGCTCCTTCTCAGATCGCTGGCTCGACGATTACGTCTCTCGGAACTGGGATTTCGTGCGCGGTAGCGTTGGAGGGTACCTGATCGAGGGTGAGGGGGTAAGACTTTTCGATCGTGTCGATGGGGATACCTTTACTATCTTGGGCCTGCCTCTCGTCCCCCTTCTGTCATGGCTGGCTCTCAGAGGTTCCATCCCCGGATGACCACACCCGAGATCCCGCTAGCCGGCGTTGTCGGCTCGCCTATTGCACATTCGCTTTCGCCGCGACTCCACGGCTTCTGGCTCAAGAGGATGCATCTGGACGGCCACTATGTGCCGCTCGAGGTTAGCCATGCGCACCTGCGACAGGTTCTCGCGGCGATGCCGCAAATGGGATTCGTGGGTTGCAATGTAACTATTCCGCACAAGGAGAGCGTACTAGGCGTCGCCGACCTCGTGACTGATCGCGCGGCGCTGGTAGGAGCGGCGAACACCCTGATTTTTCGTCCCGACGGACGTATCCACGCCGACAACACCGACAGCTACGGGTTCCTGCAGAATCTCTACCAGCGTGCTCCGGAGTGGGAGCCAACAGTTGGTCCCGCGGCAGTCTTCGGAGCCGGCGGGGCGGCTCGAGCGGTCGTGGCGAGCCTGATCGACGCCGGCGTTCCCAAGATCCGGATTGCCAATCGAACCCGTGCCAAGGCGGAATCTCTCCGCGCGGAGTTCGGCCCCCGGATGACAGTGTTCGACTGGAACGATGGCAAAGCCATGGTCGACGGCGCGGCGACGGTGGTGAACGCATCCTCCCTCGGCATGGCGGGACGACCCGATCTTCGTTTGCCGGAGGGATCCTTTCGTCCCGGCATGGTCGTCACCGATCTCGTCTATGCGCCTCTGCGCACCGGGTTCCTGGCAGCGGCGGAGGAGGCTGGCTGCAGCACTGTCGACGGGCTCGGCATGTTGATCTGGCAGGCGGTTCCGGGCTTCGAGCGTTGGTTCGGGGTGCGCCCGGAGGTCGACGGTGCCGTCCGGCGCGCATTACTATCGTGACCACGATCCTCGGACTCACCGGCTCGATCGGCATGGGAAAGACGACCACGGCAGGAATGTTCGCAGAGGCGGGGGTCCCGGTATGGGATGCCGATGCCGCCGTGCATCGGCTCTATGGTCCGGGCGGAGCTGCCGTGGAGCCGGTACGCGCCCTGCATCTTCAAGCCGTGCGGGGGGACGAAGTGGACCGGGAGGTGCTTAAGGAATGGATCGCCACTGACCCCACGGCTTTGACCCGACTTGAGGCGGTGGTGCATCCACTCGTCGCAGCCGATCGGCGCGCGTTTCTGGCCACGGCCAATGCGGACATCGCGCTGGTCGACATCCCGCTGCTCTTTGAGTCCGGCGGCGCAGACGAGGTTGATCGCGTGGTCGTCGTCTCTGCTCCACTGGGTATCCAGCGCACGCGTGTTTTGTCTCGACCGGGGATGACGCCGGAACTGTTCGAACGGCTCCTGGCAAAGCAGATGCCTGACGCGGAGAAGCGCGCCCGAGCAGACTATGTTGTGTCAACCACCACTCTTGAGGCAGCGCGCCGTTCGGTCCACAATATATTGAGAGCAATCAGGGAAGAGTGACATGCGTGAAATCGTTCTCGACACCGAAACAACCGGGTTTGATCCTGACACCGGGGACCGCATCGTCGAGATCGGCGCGATTGAGTTGCTCAGCCATGTTCCTACCGGGAAAACATATCACCAGTACGTGAATCCCGAGCGAGCCATGCCTGCCTCAGCGTTCGAGATTCACGGTCTGGGAGACGACTTCCTTCGGAACAAGCCAACCTTTCGGCAATGCGGGGCGTCTCTTCTGGACTTCGTCGGTGACGCCAGGCTCGTCATCCACAATGCGGAGTTCGACATGCGCTTTCTCAACTCTGAACTTCGGTGGATCAAGCTACCGGCCATCGCAATGGACCGCGCCATCTGCACGGTCACCATGACCCGTAAGAAGTTCCCTGGGGCGCCGGCATCGCTTGACGCACTGTGCCGGCGTTTTGGCATCGACAACTCGAGCCGAAAGCTGCACGGGGCGCTTCTGGACGCCGAAATCCTCGCTGAGGTGTATCTGGAGTTGATCGGCGGACGGCAACCCGACTTCGGTTTGGGCGTCGCTGCGGGCCCGACGATCTCATCGCTCAATTGGCGTCCTCGGCCACGTCCTATGCCTCTGGCGCCGCGTCTCACGGAGGCGGAGGCGGCAGCGCATGCCGCCTTCGTCGGTGCCTTGGGCGAGAACTCCGTCTGGTCCAAGCTCAGCTGACCTGCGCCTCGCCCTCTTTGCTTTCGGCCGCCGCTTGCCGCTGAGCCAAGGTCTGCCGGTAGAGCTGGATGAAGTCGATATTGTCGAGGTTGAGCGGCGGGAAGCCACCGTCACGCGTCACATCACTCACAATGCGCCGGACAAACGGGAACAGCATCCGCGGACATTCGATCAGAAGGAACGGATGCAGTTGGTTTTCCGGGACACCCTCGATCGAAAAGAGCCCCGCATAGTCGAGCTCCATCAGGAATAGGTGCTCCCCGCCTTCCTTGTTCTTCGAGGTGATCTTGAACTTGGTCACCACCTCGTAGCGGGGTTCCTCGCGCTTCTTGGCGTCGATCGAGACTTGGACCTGTATGTCTGGCTGCACCTGACCGCTCACCGGCTTCTGCGCCAGGATGTTCTCGAACGACATGTCTCTGATGAACTGCCCCAGGATTTTCATCTGGATCTGGGGCTGCTGTTGCGACTGATCCGTTCCCATGTCGACGGTAGCGCCGTTACCCTCTTCGGCCATCTCGGCTCTCCTCGTTTGTTGAAAGTCGCAGGTCCCTAGCAGGATCCGCTCAACGACCTCAATGCCGCGTCCATCCTGATGATGAACGTCCGCCTGGCTTCTCGCCGACTTCATAGTAGTCGCCATCGATGACGTCCGGCCGTGACGGTCTGGGGTCGTACTGCGCGTCACCGTAGCTGAATCGCTCGACCTTGATACGCTTTCGCAGCCAGCGATAGGCCGCTGACCTCACCGGCGGGATCAGCAGCGCAAAGCCAACCGCGTCGGTGAAGAAGCCAGGCGTCAGAAGCAGCGCGCCCGCGATGAGGATCATCGCGCCATGGGCCAACGGCTCGGTCGGGTCGCGCAGCGCACTAATCGAACCCCTGAGCTCCTGGACCGCACGCACACCCTGTTGCCGGACGAGAGACGTCCCGAGAAGTGCGGTAAGGACGACGATCGCGAGCGTCGGCCAAAGCCCGATCAACCCTCCGACCTGAATGAACAACGCGATCTCGATCAGTGGAACGAGGACGAATGGGACGAACAGCCACATGGGCGACCTCCGCTCAGTAGGTGTGGCAGGTGGACTCGCACCCGACCCACCCTTACATAGGTATCGACCGAGTGGGCGATCAACCGGATCGTTCGACCCGAAAGGCTTTCTCATGAGTTCTGCCGTCATTCAGCTCCTCGTGCTCGCCGGTATCGCGGTGTTTCTGATACTGCGTCTGCGAAGCGTCCTGGGCACACGAGAGGGGTTCGAGAAGCCTCCTGTTCAGGCAGATTCGGACCGCCGCCGTAGTGATCGACCGGAATTCGAGGTTATCGAGGGCGGACCCGATCGTGACATCGTCGATCACGTGCCTGACGGAAGCGACAGCGCGAAAGCGCTGGCAGCGATGAAGATGGCCGAACCTGATTTTTCGGTTTCGGAGTTTCTCGAGGGCGCCCGCGGCGCCTATGAGATGATACTGATCGCCTTCGAGAAAGGCGATCTCTCGGGAGTGCGCGGTTTCCTTGCCGACGACGTCGCCGAAGCCTTCCAGCAGGTAATCGACTCGCGCGCAGACCAGGGGCTCACGGTCGAAGCGAGCTTCGTTGGCTTGCGCGAGATCGACCTCACCGAAGCGACTTTTGACCGCGACAGCAACGATGCGGAACTGACCGTACGATATGTGGGCGAGCTGACCTCCGTCGTGAAGGACTCCGAGGGGAATATCGTGGAGGGCGATCCCAACTCGATTCGCCGGCAGAAAGACATCTGGACGTTCTCCCGCGGGATGGGCGCTGATGATCCGAACTGGGTGCTCGTCGCCACGGGCGGCTGAGAGAACAGCTAGTGGCGCGGCGCCTGCGTCCCGAGGAAGAAGATCTTTGGCGTCGCGTCACATCGCAAGCGACGCCTCTCAGCCGCGCGAGTTCGAGCTCATTCCCGCAAGAGCAGGACGGCGCGCCGCGACCCAAGAAACCGCAGCCGATCTCGAATTTCCGCGTCGGAGAATCCGCGGTACCCGCAGCACGCCCGCAACCGCTGAAGCAGCGCCCCCATCTACGACTAGATCGGCGAACCCAAAAGGATCTCTCGCGGGGGAAGCGCAGACCGGAGGCCACCATAGATCTCCACGGGTTGACCGTCGATCAGGCTCATCTTGCGCTCAATAGGTTCATCTTGGCGTCCTTCGCCACAGGTCGCCGACTGGTGCTCGTGGTTACTGGAAAGGGCGGGGGCAGCGGGTCCGCCTGGGACCGGCAGCGTGGGGTGCTTCGACGATACGTTCCGGAGTGGTTGGCCGGTGCGGCGCTGGAATCAATGGTGCAGGAAGTTGTGCCCGCGCACAAAAGCCATGGTGGATCCGGCGCATTCTACGTGATCTTGCGGCGGTCCTAGCGGTCGTACCAGACTGTCTGACTGAGACCCTTCGTCCCACGTGCTGGACGGCGCGGCTTTCGGGAGGGATAACACGACGCAGGCGACGGTGCCGCATGACACCGCCGCCATCGTCGCACCGGTCTTTCGGGGGAACGCGCGAACAGACCCTTGCCAGACCGGTGCGGCTGACCGGGCGTTCCCGCCCGGATGCCGACCTACTCTTCTTCGGCCGTTTCCTCACCGCCGCCCAACTGGTGGACGTAGGTCGCGACGGCACGAACATTTGCCTCTCCGAGGCGCTCCCCCCACGGTGGCATCACCCCGAACGGGCCGACACTGATCGAATGCTGAAGCGTCTCCGCGTCACCTCCATACAGCCAGATCGCATCCGTCAGGTTTGGGGCCCCAATGTCCCGCATGCCAAGCGCGTTCTCACCGTGACACGCAGAGCAGTTGTCCAAGAACAATAGCGAACCTGTCTCGGCCATCACCGCGTCATGCTCTTGGCCGGAGATCGACAGGACGTATTGCACCAATGCCGCGATCTCTTCCTCGGACAGGATTTCCGCGAAGGCGGGCATCTCAGAATATCGGGCGTCGGGATCCTCCTCGTTTCTGATGCCGTGGCGAACCGTGTAGACGATGTCGTCGAGCGTGCCGCCCCAGAGCCAGGCGTCGTCAAGAAGATTGGGGTACCCGACGCCGCCGGCGGCGCCGGAGCCATGACACTGCGAGCAATTGTTGCGGAACAGCGAGGCGCCCGCCTGCACCGCGTACCTATAAAGTCCCTCGTTTTCCGGCAGAACCCTCATGTCGACGTTGACGAGCGACTGGCGCAAGTCCGCCTGCGACGCCTCGAATGCCGCGATGTCCTCGGCGACCTCGCCGCGCGTCGACCAACCGAAGAGGCCGCCGGTTGCCCGTTCGATCAGGGGGATCGCAGGATACGCGATCACGTAAAGGAGGCTCCAGGCGACCGTCGCGTAGAATGTCCAAAGCCACCAGCGAGGCAGCGGGTTGTTCAGCTCCTCAATCCCGTCCCAGGAGTGGCCAGTCGTCTCGATCCCGGTCTCTTGGTCGATTTTCTTGTCGGTGGCCATCACTCGTCCCCCTTCGGCGCATCGTCGTTTCGAAACGGCACCATCGCAGTGTCGTCGTGCATCTTCCGGCTACCGGGACGGAACGCCCAGAAGACCACGCCGAGAAAGACAAGCGTCAGGCACAGCAACATCCAGCTGTCAGCGAAATGGCGAAGTAGCGAGTACGTATCCATCAGCGTCCAGCCCCTACCGGCTCGAACGTCGAGAAGTCGACGAGCGTCCCCAACATCTGCAGATAGGCTATCAGCGCATCCATCTCGCTGATTCCCGGCTGGCCGTCAAAGTTGCGTGTCTGCGCGCCCGGATACCGATCAAGTAGCGCGTCCCAGTCTCCGAATTCGTCCGCCTGAACTCGGAAGTCGAAGCGCGCATTGGCGATCATCTCCTCGGAATAGGGAACTCCCACCATTGCGTGCGTTTCGAGCAGTTCCGCCACATGGGTGTCGTCGACGAGCCTGTCCAACAAGTAGTCGTACTTTGGCATCACGCTCTCCGGCACCACTGTCTGGGGGTCCCGGAAATGGTCGACGTGCCACTCGTCGGAGTACCGGCCCCCGACGCGAGCCAAGTCCGGCCCGGTTCGCTTCGAGCCCCACTGGAACGGATGGTCGTACATCGACTCCGCGGCAAGACTGTAGTGACCGTAGCGTTCGACCTCGTCCCGCATCGGCCGGATCATCTGGCTGTGGCAGACGTAGCAGCCCTCGCGGATGAAAATGTCTCGTCCGGTCAGCTCGAGCGGTGAGTACGGCCGCACTCCTTCCACTTCCTCGATCGTGTTCTCGAGGTAGAAGAGCGGCGCAATCTCGACGATGCCCCCCACCGTGACCACCAGGAAGCTCGCCACCAGAAGAAGCGTCGCATTGCGTTCCAAAATCGCGTGCTTGTTGATGAAGGCGGTGTGGTGCGGAAGCTCGTTCGGGACGCCCTCGTCCTTCGTGGTTGTGACTTTGGGGTCCTTGTCGGGATCGGTGACCTGCGGGTTGTCGGGTGTCTTTTCGTCAGCCATCTCTCAGCCCCTCATTCCGCAGGGACGGCGACGTCGCGGCGCGCGGGTGCCCGCCGGATCGTCATCCACATGTTCCAGACCATGATCAGCGCGCCGGCGACATACATCACCCCTCCGAGCGCCCGGACCACATACATCGGGTACTTTGCCGCCACGGTGTCGGCGAAGGAGTTCACCAGGAAGCCCTGGCTGTCGACCTCCCGCCACATGAGGCCTTCCATGATACCAGAGACCCACATCGATGCGGCGTAGAGAACGATGCCGATCGTGGCGAGCCAGAAGTGCCAGTTCACCGCCGAGAGCGAGTAGAGCCGCTCTCGCTGCCAGAGCTTAGGCGTCAGGAAGTAGAGCGCACCGAAGGTGATCATGCCGTTCCAGCCAAGCGCCCCGGAATGCACGTGACCGATCGTCCAGTCCGTGTAGTGGCTGAGCGAATTGACGGCACGGATCGACATCATCGGGCCCTCGAAGGTCGACATGCCGTAGAACGCCAGGCTGATCACCATCATCCTGATGATCGGGTCGGTCCTGAGCTTGTCCCACGCACCCTGCAGCGTCATCAGGCCGTTGATCATGCCGCCCCAGGACGGCATCCACAGCATTACGCTGAAGACCATGCCGAGGGTCGCGGCCCAGTCGGGCAGGGCGGTGTAATGCAGGTGATGCGGTCCAGCCCAGATGTAGAGGAAGATCAGCGACCAGAAGTGGATGATCGACAGCTTGTAGGAGTAGACCGGGCGGCCCGCCTGCTTCGGGACGAAATAGTACATCATCCCGAGGAAGCCCGCGGTCAGGAAGAAGCCGACGGCGTTGTGGCCGTACCACCACTGCGTCATGGCGTCCTGCACGCCAGCGAAGACCTGCACGCTCTTCGAGCCCCAGATCGAGACGGGGATCGAGAGGTTGTTGACGATGTGCAGCATCGCGACGGTAACGATGAAGCTGAGGTAGAACCAGTTCGCGACGTAGATATGCGGCTCTTTCCGCTTCATGATCGTGCCAAGGAAGACCGCCAGGTAGGCCACCCAGACGACTGTCAGCCAAATGTCGACGTACCACTCAGGCTCCGCATACTCCTTGGACTGCGTCGCGCCCAATACGTAACCGGTTGCGGCGAGCACGATGAAGAGTTGGTAGCCCCAGAACACGAACCAGGCGAGGTTGCCGCCCCACAGTCGTGCGGCGCTTGTGCGCTGTACGACGTATAACGAAGTCGCGATCAACGCGTTGCCGCCAAAGGCAAAAATGACCGCACTGGTGTGCAGAGGCCGCAGCCGCCCGAAGTTCATGTAGCCTTCGGACCAGTCGAAGTTCAGCACCGGAAACGCGAGCTGGAAGGCGATGAACGTGCCGGCCAGAAAGCCCACGACACCCCAGAAGGCCGTCGCGATCACGCCGTAGCGGATCGGGCCGTCGAGATATCCTGTCGTGTCGACCACCGGCTTCGGCTCGTCGATTCGTCGGATCTCCCAAAGGCAGAGGCCGCCCGCCAGTAGCATGACGATGATGGCGTGCACCTGATAGGCGAGATCGCGTCCCCAGTTCGCGGCAATCGCAGCAACGAGCGCCACAACGCCATAAACCACGGCCCTCAGTATTGGCATTCCGTGTCCCCCGAAGTTTTTGGACCGTCCTGCGAAAGCGGACGGTGTCTGTTCGCCGGTGGACTAGACACGGGTGCCCGTCGGCAGTTCCTTGATCTGCGTCAAGCCGCCAAGGTTGCCAATCGGCCGTTCCACCGCTAATGGCCGCAAGCTCATCAAGACCTGCCGTGTCGACGTCCCCTCCAGCGGGCCAGACGCACGGCGAGCCGTCAAGAGACATTACCAGAGGTCGGCGCCGCCACGGCGCGCGGTCGGAGCTAGCCAGACATGACTTTGCACGCTTATCGAGAGCAATGGCTCGGGAACGTCAGGGGCGACCTGCTGTCAGGGCTTGTCGTTGCCCTCGCTTTGATTCCCGAGGCAATAGCTTTTTCGATCATTGCGGGCGTCGATCCAAAGGTCGGCCTCTACGCCTCGTTCTCCATCGCCGTGGTGACCGCCATCGCAGGGGGGCGACCCGGGATGATATCCGCGGCGACCGCGGCCACAGCCGTCTTGATGGTCACGCTGGTGCGGGACCATGGGCTTGAATATCTGCTGGCCACCACCGTGCTCGCCGGACTTCTCCAGATTGGGGCGGGGTTCCTTCGGCTGGGCCAGCTCATGCGGTTCGTGTCGCGTTCGGTGATGACGGGCTTCGTGAATGCTCTCGCCATCCTGATCTTTCTGGCTCAGGTGCCGGAACTCGTCGACGTACCTTGGCTGACCTATCCGATGGTCGCGGGCGGCCTTGCGATCATCTACCTGTTTCCTCGGCTGACCCGCACCGTGCCGTCACCGCTGGTGACGATCATCGTACTGACGCTTGCAGTTCTGCTCTTTGGCTGGGACGTCCGGACCGTCGGCGACATGGGAGAACTGCCGGACACGCTGCCCGTGTTCCTCTTCCCCGACGTTCCGCTCAATCTCGAGACGTTGACGATCGTCCTGCCCTACGCTTTGGCGGTCGCGGTCGTCGGCCTGCTCGAAAGCCTGATGACCCAGAACATCGTCGACGAGTTGACCGATACGGCATCGGACCGAAACCAGGAATGCATCGGGCAGGGCCTTGCCAACACGGCAACGGGATTCATTGGCGGGATGGCCGGATGCGCGATGATCGGACAGTCGATCATCAACGTGAAATCCGGGGGCCGCGGTCGTCTCTCGTGTCTCGTGGCGGGCGTCGTGCTTCTGATCATGGTGGTCGTCCTGGACGACGTCGTGCGCGTCATTCCGATGGCGGCACTTGTCGCGATCATGATCATGGTCTCGATCGGCACGTTTTCCTGGTCTTCCATCAAGACCCTCAGGACGCATCCGACCTCGTCTTCGATGGTGATGCTCGCGACCGTGGCGACTGTCGTCTACACCCACAACCTTGCGATCGGGGTGCTCGTGGGCGTCCTGCTCTCGGGTGTGTTCTTCGCGGGCAAGATCGCACAACTCTTCCGCGTCACATCTTCGCTGTCGACGGACGGCCAGCATCGCACGTACGCGGTCGAAGGCCAACTCTTCTTCGCATCCGCAGAAGCGTTCATGCGTGCGTTCGATTTCCACGAGGCGCCGGAGCGCGTGACCATAGACGTCAGCCGTGCGCACATCTGGGACATTTCTTCGGTGCAGGCACTCGACATGGCGGTGCTCAAGTTCAGGCGCGACGGAGCCGAAGTCGACATCACGGGCATGAATGAGGCGTCTGAGACGATCGTCGACCGACTTGGCGTCCACGACAAGCCGGGCGCGCTCGACAAGCTGATGGCGCACTGAGAGGGTGGCGGACATGACAGACAGGATCATCGCCCTTGTCGACGCTTCGGTATACGCGCGTAGCGTCTGCGACCACGCCGTCTGGGCCGCGAAGCGCTCCGGATGCAGCATCGAACTGATGCACGTCATCGGCCGGCGTGAGGCGCCAGAGCGTCAGGACCTCTCCGGTGCGATCGCGCTCGGTGCCCGAAGCGCTCTGCTTGAGGAACTCGCAGCAGTTGACGCACAGCGTGCGCGGCTGGCTCATACAAGAGCCCGGGCGATTCTGGATGATGCCCGTGCGATTCTGGATGATGCGGCCGTCGAGAACTCAGCGAGTTTGCGCCGCGGCGATGTCGTCGACGCAGTGGCGGAACGAGAGGCCGGCGCGGCCTTTGTGCTGATCGGCAAGCGGGGAGAAGCGGCGGATTTCGCGAAAGGCCATCTCGGCTCGAACCTCGAGCGCGTGGTCAGGGCCGCGAAGAAGCCAGTTTTCGTTGCATCGCGCGCTTTCAAGCCAATCGAGCGGCTACTCATCGCTTACGACGGAGGCGCCAGCGCGATGCGCGCCGTCGACCACGTCTCGCGATCTCCGCTCTACCTGGGTCTATCGGTGACGGTTGTGACCGTCGGGCCTCCGTCTCGACAGGTCGAGAAGGGGCTTGAGGATGCCCGCGCCATGCTGTCCGCAGCCGGGCTTGACGCCGAGACGCGGATCCTGTCGGGCCAGCCCGAAAGCGCCCTTGGCGAGTTCATGGAGTCGGAGGGATTTGGCATGCTGGTCATGGGAGCCTATGGCCACAGCCGCATCCGAAGCCTGATCATCGGATCCACGACCACCGAGATGGTCCGGTCCTGCATGGTGCCAGTAATCCTTGTGCGGTAAGTAGCGCAACCTGCGCTTACCGGTCACCGCTCTCGCACTGCAGACGGGCCATGTCCGGGACGACGAGGGTTCGCGCCTCCGGCAGGTCGATGACTCCTTCGCGCTTCAGAGCCGACACCTGGCGGCTGACCGTCTCGAGCGTAATGCCGAGGTAGTCCGCCATCTGCTCCCGTGTCATTGGAAGTTCGACCATGCGACCGTCCGCTTGCCCGAAGGAGTGGCTGGTGGTGGACCGGCGAGCGAAGATCGAAATCAGGCTCGCCACCTTCTCACGCGCCGTCTTGCGCCCCAAAAGCAGCATCCATTCCCGAGCCGCGTCGAGTTCGTCGAGCGACATCTCAAGCAGCCGCTGTCCGATGCGGGGTGTCCGCTGAACGATCCGGCTGAACTCGGTGCGCCTGAAGCAGCACAGCGTCAACGAGGAATGCGCGGTTACGTCAAAAGGCGCCAACGCGCGATCCGGGCGGCCGATGAAGTCCGACGGCAGAAGCAGGCCGAGGGTCTGACGTCGGCCGTCCTCCATGGTTTTCGAGATCGTTGCGTGCCCCTCGACCAGCGTTGCAACGAAGGAGAGCTCATCGCCTGCCCAGACGACCGTCTCTCCCGCTGCGTACTTGCGAAACGTCTTGATCCGCTCGAGCACGGAGAGCTCCGCGGGCTCGCAGACCGAGCAGACCGCTTGATGCCTGATCGGGCAGTCGATGCATTTTTCCGCCGGGCCGAATATCGGAACCACGTCGTGCATGTGACCTCGCGCAAGGTTAGCTTGCTGTGTTCCGCCTAGTAGATGGATACCGTCTGCGCCATCACAATACAACGCGGCAAGGATCCTTCGGGGCGATACTCGAAGGTCGGTTCCGACGTGGCCGGGACGGTCCGCGAGCGCTCCGCCGGCCCGAAGACGTTCCCTGCCAGCCCTCGGGTGGAGATCGATCTCGCCTCAACAGTCTAAATGTCCGGAACGACGGGCCGGGCCAAGGGCGCCATGCTAACCCTGCGTAATCTTCTCGACAACGCGCTGACGCTGGCGGAGCTATGGCGCTTCCCCGAGAAGGACGTCCTGCTCCACGCGATGCCGATCTTCCACACTCACGGCCTCTTCGTGGCGACGAACATGACGCTCGCTGCCGTTGGATCGATGATCCTGCTTCCGATCTTCGACAAGAATTTCGTGATCGCGCACATTCCCGCGATCGAGCGCGATGATGGCGTGCCCACCTTCTTCGCACGGCTCCTCGAAGACGAACGTTTCGACACGGAACTCTGCCGGAACATCCATCTCATCATCTCCGGCTACGCGCCGATGGCGGAGGACACGATCATGTCCCGCGGGGTTCTCTAATCGCCTCGGTCAAGAGCTGATCCTCTGCGTCGTCCTGCGGGCCGGGCTCCGGGGTTCTCTCCGCGGTCGCCGCAAGGGGCGCCGCATGTTTGCGTTCAGGGTCGGGCGGATCGAAGTGGTGTGCGCGGTTGGTCGTGCCGCAGTCCGGGGAACGATCTCACCCTCGCCGTGCGTCCCGGCTGGACGCATTCCGTCGTGCCGAAGATCGGCGTCGTCCCGGTGCGGGGGCTCTATGCCATAGCCACCTCCCGGAAGGGGGTGTCGGTGCGCCACATGGCATGCAGGGTGACGGCCAGCTTCCGCGCCGGAGCGACCTTCGCCTTGCGCGGTCCTGTCCTTTCGGCAATCGCCTTGGTCCGGCCACGCAGGCGGGAGCCGCCGAGGTTTCGGCGGCAGATGGCGTTCGCGGCCTCGTGGAGGCACTTGCGGGTGAAGCGATCCCCGCGCCTTGAGACCCGGCCGTTTCGGCTGATCTCACCCAACTCGTGGCGTCTCGGCGTCAGCCCGAGATAGGCCCCGGCGCTCGAGGATCGGCGGAACCGGGCGGCATCGTCGAAGGCCGCGACGACCGCCATGGCGGTGATCGGGCCGACGCCCGGGGCCGTCATCAGCAAGCGGACTGTCGCATGCTGCCTGGCTATCGCCCGGATTCGGCTGTCAAGCGCCGCAATGCGGGCCAGGATGTCGCGCCGCGCCTGCATCAGCGCTTCGAAGATCGGAACGCGGTCCGGTGCAACCGTCAACTCTCGTTCGACGATCTCCTCGGCGCGACGCCTGAACCCGCCGACCCGCTTGCCGAACATCACGCCGAAGGTCTTCAAGAGACCCCTGATCTCGTTCTCCAGCCGGACCCGCATGCCGACCAGAGCCTCCCGAGCCGTGAGCAGCGCCCGATTGACACAGGCGTCGTGGCGCTTGACCTGCACGGCCTTGAACCACCCGGTACGCACGATCTGCGCAAGCCCGCGGGCATCGTGCCGATCCGTCTTGTTCGGCATCATCTTTGGAACGCCGTTGGCGTGGCGCGCGTCGAGACAGACGATCGGCACCTGCCGTGCCGCCAAGGCGTTCCAGAGCCATAAGGCAAGTGGGCCGCCGATTGGGAGCCGATTGACACGACATCTGCCATTGGTCCGGGGACAATGGTAGAATGCTGGAGGAGCAATGCCGCAAGCGTCTCGCCAATGGTCTTCGCGGCCATAGCGAGACGATCGGGCAGCGGCTCCAGCGCGATCTCGAGGCGATGATGCCGCTGCCGCTGCCGCCGTTCGAAGCCTGCGACCAGGCGACGGACCGCGTGAGCTCCCAGGCGCTGGTGCGGTACAGGATCAACGACTACTCGGCGCCGGTCGGCTACGGTAACCGCGGCGTCTGGATCAGGGGCTACGTCGACCAGGTGGTGATCGGCTGCGGCGGCGAGAGCGAGCCGCCGAAGGCGCCACCGGTTCGAGCCCGGCGGCGAGCGCCCGCCATGACCGGTGCCATGGCCGCGAGGACATGGTCTTCGATCCGAACCGGACCTTCTCGCCCCTCCCCACGTCCGCAGCGCGGTCCCGGACCTTCGGACGCCTGATCTGAGGCCGCCAATCCCGGTCTGGATCTCGCGCTCCGGGCCGTATCCGTGCCGATGCGCAGTCGGCCGTCCGGCAGTTGCTCCTCCGCGAACTGGCCGAGGACGACCTCGATCTCGGCTTCCACAGCAGTCGCGAGCATTCGGCGCGCACCTTCCCGCGCGATCTCCGTCAGCGGGTCCTCGAACTGGACGATGCTGGTATCTTCCTTCTTGACGTATCGCTCCTTCTGGAGGTCCTGGCAGGCTTCGACACCCACCACGATACGCTGCCCTCTCAGTTCGCTTCACCCAAGTCCGGCCACAGCTCATGGCTGAGGACCGGTGATCTCACGCGAATGGATCCGGATGGCTACGTGACCATTGTCGGGCGCAAGAAGGATCTCATCATCTGCGGCGGGTACACGTCTATCCGAAGAGATCGAGCAACCCCTCTACGCTTTACCTGGCGTGGCGGAGTCTGCCGTGATCGGCGCCCCGCATCCCGACCTTGGCGAGACCGTCGTCGCGCTGAACGTGCCCCCACGGTGGAATCCAGCATATCGCGGCTATAGAGGCCGCGCTGATCGAGAGCCTGGCCGGCTACAAACGTCCCCGAATGATCGAATTGGTGCCTGCCTTGCCGCGCACACCAATGGGCAAGGTGCAGAAGGCCGAACAGCGTGGCCGCTTCAGCGAGCGGTTCATCTGAAAGGGCACAACTCTCCGCTTCTGTTTCAGGGAACCCCCGGGCCATCGCTGGCCCGGGGCTCACGTCCGCAAAAAAAGAAGATCGATGATCAGTATGTCGGTCGGTTGGCCCCGATCGTGGCGCCGACCGCGGCGCCGCCGAGAGTGGCCGCAGTCTTTCCGCTTCCGCTTCCGAACTGATTTCCCACCGCCGCTCCAACCAAACCGCCGGTCGCGGCGTTTACGCCCTGGCTATTGGTGCAGCCCGCCGCTCCGATCGATGCGGCAAAAAGGGCAACAATCACTATCTTACCAGCACTCATAAAGTCCTCCAATCTACGGCGTCAGGGCGCCGCGAGATCGCGCACCCCCCCGTAATCCTTCGACTACACGCGCTCGTGCGGGAGCGACAGGGCTCTTGCAAGCATTCAGGCACATGCCGGCCGAAACGAGATCTCAAGCCGGCACGACCTCAACTGCCAGCGCCTCCTCGATAAGCACGAGAATCCGGTCGCCCGGCTGACGAGTGGAGGCGAAGCGGCGCAACTCTTCGGCGACCCGAACCGATGTGGTGTTTCCTTGAGGCATGCGGATCGTGGCAATGCCGGTGCCTTGGTCGTAATCGAGCAACTCCACCACGAAACTGGTCACAGATGCGACGCCGGCAGCTGGCTTGGCGCCTTCCGGCGCTCGCCCGGCGAAGGCGTCCGACAGTGGCGCGCCATCATCGGCGGGGTCCGCCATAGCCAATGCAACGGCCTCATAGTAGCTGAGGGTCACTTCGTCGCCGACTTCGACCTGGTCGAGATTCCGGACCTCGTCGCTGACGCGGTAGAGGATCGTCCGATCCTCCCCCTCCAAGGTCAGGCGGCGGCTCTCCGTGTCGACTGCCAGGACGACGCCGGTGACTTCGAACGTGTCTTCACGCGAAGCCGTCTCCGGAACTGCGCACGCAGCAAGCGCCAGGAACACAGCCCCTGCAATAAGTCCCGATCGAAGCATGTGCCCTCCTTTCGCCGCCCCTCGACATTGCAGAGTGTCGGGAAGGCTCTGTCAAGGACTGCTCTTCCGCCGTGCGGAATGCCGCCTCGAGGCACGGCACGCCGGAACTTTACTTTCCGCGCGGGCGGGGTCATCCGCGAACTCGTGGACCCGAGCTCCGACCAGATCGACGTCATCTGTCCCAACCTAAAGCGCCGGCTCTCAGGCGTGACGGCGACGGTCGTGCGCCTGGTACCTGTTCAGAACGCACGGTTCGGTGTGTGGGCGACCGGCCCCGGCCTGCCTCCGGATGTTCCGCAGATACCGCTTTTCCGAGCCATCACCTTGCCGCGCCGACCCCGGGTATGGCACGCGCGCCGGAACACGGAGATGATGACGGGATTGATCCTGAAACACCTGCTCCGGCGAGACCTGCGGCTGCTCTTCACGTCCGCCGCTCAACGAACGCACACGCGCTTCACGCGGTGGCTGATCTCCCGGATGGATGACGTCGTTGCGGTGTCGCCCCAAGCTGCAAGCTACCTCGAGCGGCCGGCGGAGGTCATCCTTCACGGGGTCGACACCGGTGCCTTCCGGCCTGCGGCCGATCGCGGCGACCTGCGGCGTAGGCTTGGCCTGCCCGATGGAACGTGGGTGGGTAGCTTCGGCCGAATTCGTCCGCAGAAGGGGACTGACCTTCTCATCCAGGCTCTCCTGCGGCTGATGCCGGAGCGGCCGAACTTGCGCTGCCTCCTTGTCGGCCGAGCCGACGATCCGGCCTTTCTCTCGGAGATGCGCTTGTCCATGGCCGAAGCGGGCCTGATCGGCAGGTTTCATATCGTGGATCATCTGTCATGGGCCGATCTGGCACTTCACCACGCTGCGATGGACCTGTACGCTGCGCCTGCCCGATGGGAGGGGTTCGGTCTGACCCCGCTGGAGGCCATGTCCTGCGGAGTGCCCGTTGTCGCGACGACCGTCGGCGCGTTTCCCGACATCGTGCCACCCGAAGCGGGGCGCCTGATCCCACCGGACGATCTCGAGTCCCTCGCCGACGCCATGGCGACGTTGCTGGACGATCCTGATCTTCGCCTTCGAATGAGCCAAGCAGCGCGGAGCCATGTGCAGGCTTCGTTCGGGATCGAGCGTGAGGCCGAGGCGCTCATCGCTGTCTATCGACGCTTGCTTGCCTCCTGACGGGTCTTGCGAGGGATGCCGACCTTCCGCTACAGCGCGCCGTCAATCCGAAGGAGATCGACATGGGCTACCGAATTGCGGTCGTCGGCGCCACCGGCAATGTAGGCCGCGAAATGCTGAACATTCTGGCCGAGCGCGAGTTTCCGGCAGACGAGGTCGCAGCGCTCGCGTCGCGCCGCTCGCTCGGGACCGAAGTCAGCTACGGAGACCGAACGCTCAAGACCGGGGATTTGGCGCAGTTCGACTTCTCCGGATGGGATATCGCGCTTTTCGCCATCGGCTCCGAGGCGACGAAGCAGTACGCGCCCATGGCGGCGAAGGCGGGCTGCACCGTCATCGACAACTCATCGCTCTACAGGTACGAGCCGGATATCCCGCTGATCGTACCGGAGGTGAATGCCGACGCGATCGAGGGTGTCCGCAAGCGCAACATCATCGCCAACCCGAATTGCTCGACTGCGCAGATGGTCGTCGCGCTGAAGCCGCTTCATGACCGGGCACGGATCAAGCGGGTCGTGGTTTCGACCTACCAGTCCGTCTCCGGTTCCGGCAAGGACGCGATGGACGAGCTCTGGAACCAGACCAAGGGCGTCTACGTGCCGGGGCAGGAGATCGCCCCCAGCGTTTACCCCAAGCAGATCGCATTCAACGTGATCCCGCAAATCGACACGTTCATGGACGACGGTTCCACCCGCGAGGAGTGGAAGATGATCGTCGAGACGAAGAAGATCATCGACACGTCGATCAAGGTCACCGCGACCTGCGTGCGCGTGCCCGTGTTCGTCGGCCACGGAGAGGCTGTGAACGTCGAATTCGATGAGTTCCTCGACGAGGATGAGGCGCGCGACATCCTTCGGGAAGCGCCCGGAATCATGGTCGTCGACAAGCGCGAGGATGGTGGATATGTAACGCCGGTAGAATGCGTTGGGGACTTCGCGACCTTCATCAGCCGGATCCGGCAAGACTCCACGGTCGAGAACGGCCTGAACTTCTGGTGCGTCTCGGACAATCTCCGCAAGGGCGCCGCACTCAACGCCGTCCAGATTGCAGAACTTTTGGGAAATCGCGTTCTTCAAAAAGCCTGATGCGCAGGCATCTGGCGCTTTTGGCCGCACTAATCGCTTGGGCATCCTCCTGCGCCGACATGCTTGCGGCGCAGGAGCGAACAGCGTTCGTGCGCAGCGACCAGGCTTCGATCTTCGGCGGAGTGCATGTTTCGAACGTATGGCAGGACGCGTTCAAAGCGCCAGGCCAACTCGACTGGGATGCGGCCGGGCTGATCGGAGTGGCCTTCGGACATCAGTGGCGTCGACCCGACGACGCGTTCTCATATGGAGTCGAGCTTCAGGCGGTGGGACAGGTCGGCCGGCAGGAGCATTTCGAGTTCAATCTACCCTTCGTGCTCAGGTACCACACCCAGCCGAATGTCCCGGCGCTGCGAAGCCTCGCGCTCGGGATCGGACCCTCGTTTGCCACGGAGGTGCCGCAATACGAAGTCGAGACTCGGGGCGACAGCGAGAAGTTCCTCGTCTACTGGACATTGGAAGCAGAGTTCGGACCCGGGGCGTCCGCGCTCTCGCTCTTCACCCGACTTCACCATCGCTCGGGCGCATTCGGAACGGTCGCCGATGAGGGGTCGTCGAATGTCATCGTCTGGGGCTTGCGGCGCCGATGGTGAGTAAGCGTCGTCTCGGCCCCAGCTGCTTCCGTCGTCGCGGAGCGGTGAGAGTAGCGGTTCCTGCGTTGTGTTCGCTGCATGGATTCGCAACGAGCGGTGCAACGAAGGCGCCGGTGGCGCGCCGCCTGGAGGTCCTCAGCGGGCCCGAACGGCGGAGGCGTTGCAGCGACGGGGAAAAGGCGGCGCTGGTCGCCGAGACGTTCCGACCGGGCGCGTGTACGGCCGACCTCGCGCGTCGGAACGTGTTGCACCCGCAGCAGCTCTACACCTGGCGCCGTCAGGCGCGGCGCGGTGAGCTGGTACTGCGGGACGAGGACGTGTGCCGATGTTCGCGCCGGTGGTCGGCCGCCCGCACCGGCCGCTGCGGAGACGGCGCCGCAGCCGGGCGATGACCTCTACTCGCGCTGTTGAGCGATACCCCTCCTGACCGGTGCCGACAGCGAAGGTGGCCGCAGACTTGGGACGAAGGTCAGGCGTAGCCCGGCCGTAGGTTGAAGTCTGCGCGCGATCGTCTCCGAGGGAGGTGATGGCAAGGGTGCTGGTCGCTGCGGACCGGTACGACCGGGATCTCTGTCGTCCAAACGGAGGTCCCGACGTGCCGGGCAAACCCGTCACCGACCAGCAAGTGAGAGCGTCCAAGCAAGACCGACTTCGTCACAGCCAGCACGTCGCGGCCGCCCGCGCCGGGTTCGAGCCGCGCGCACCGCGCCACGGATCGAGAGCGACCCCCGCCTGCCGTCCCGTATCCCTCCGGTGAGGGCCGCCTGACGAGATCGCGGCTCGAGTGATAGGTCCGACCTTATGGTCGACCTTACATCCGAACCCGAGATCGAAGTCCTGTCCGCAGCGGATGCGGCGCGCCGCCGGCCCTGGAGTGACGCAGACAAGATCCGGATCGTGGAGGAGAGCTTCGTCGGTCATCGCCAGGTGACGGCGACGGCGCGACGCCACGGGATTTCGCGCTCCCTTCTCACGGTCTGGCGCCGGCAGTACCGGACCGGTGCATTGGGGCGCGCGCGCTCGTCCGCGTTCATCCCGCTGATGCTTTCCGCCGAGCCTCCGGCCTCGGCATCGGCGGCGGCCCGGTCGAACCCGGAGGCGAGGGTCGAGATCGCGCTGAAGAACGGGCAGCTCGTGGTTCCGGCCAACGTGGACCCGGACGCGCTGGCCCGGCTCCTGCGCGTGGTGGACGGCCGATGATTGCCTTCCCCGCGGCCGTGAAGGTCTGGGTCGCGGGTGGCATCACCGACATGCGGGTCGCCAGCGGTTTCTCGAACCGATGGCGCAACCACTGGCGACCATGAACACGCTGGCGCTGCAGGTCCAGGAGGGGCTTGGACGCGACCCGCACGCGGGAGAGATATTTTGCTTCAGGGGCCGTCGCGGTGATCTCGTGAAGATCCTTTGGCACGACGGTGTCGGCATGTCGCTTTATGCGAAGCGGCTGGAGGCGGGCAAGTTCATCTGGCCGGCAAGCCGGTCCGGCGAGGCGGTTCAGATCTCTGCGGCTCAGCTCGGCTACCTTCCGGAAGGGATCGACTGGCGCAATCCGCGCTGGACGCAACGTCCTGCAAAGGCCGGATAAATCGGCTCCATCGCGCTGCTTTCGATGGGCTTCCCGGCAGCGGCATGGTAGGTCTCGGCCGTGTCAGATGCAGCCTCCGAACTCGCTCGTATGCGTGCTGCGCTCGCGGCGGCGGAGGCGCGAGCGGAGGTCGAGACTCTCCGCGCGGCGACTGCCGAGGCCGAGCTTGCACAGGCCCGCGCCCTGGCCTCGGCCACCGAGGCGGTGATCAAGTCGCTGCGTCTCGAGATCGCCAGGCTGCGGCGCGAACAGTACGGCAAGAGTTCCGAGCGGCGGGCCCGATTGATCGACCAGCTGGAGTTGCAGCTCGAAGAACTCGAAGCTGCCGCCACCGAGGACGCGATCCGGGCCGAGAAGGCCGCACGTACAACCAGGGTGCGCGCCTTCGATCGGCGCAAGCCCGTGCGCAAGCCGTTCCCCGAGCACCTGCCCCGCGAGCGGGTCGTGGTCGAGGCGCCGGTGGCCTGCTCGTGCTGCGGGTCGTCGCGGATCATGAAGATGGGGGAGGATATCACCGAGACGCTGGAGATCGTCCCGCGGCGGTGGAAGGTGATCCAGACCGTGCGGGAGAAGTTCGCCTGCCGGGATTGCGAGCGGATCAGTCAGCCCCCGGCGCCGTTCCATCCAACGCCGCGCGGTTGGGCCGGGCCGAACCTGCTGGCAACGATCCTCTTCGAGAAGTTCGGTCAGCATCAGCCGCTCAACCGGCAGGCGGAGCGCTACGCTCGCGAGGGCGTCGATCTCAGCCTCTCGACCCTGGCCGACCAGGTCGGAGCCTGCAGCATCGCGCTGGAGCCGATCCACGCCCTGATCCGGGCGCACGTCCTGAGCGGCGAACGGCTGCACGGCGACGACACCACGGTTCCGTTGCTTGCCCGTGGCGGGACGAAGACGGCCCGGCTTTGGACCTACGTCCGGGATGATCGACCGTTCGCCGGTGGGGCGCCCCCCGCCGCGCTGTTCCACTTCTCCCCCGACCGCGAGAAGGTCCACCCGAACCGGCATCTCGAGGGGTGGCAGGGAATCCTGCAGGCCGACGCCTACGGCGGGTACAACGATCTGTACCGGGCCGAGCGCGAGCCGGGGTCGGTGACCAGCGCGCTGTGGTGGGCGCACGCGCGCAGGAAGTTTTTCGTCCTCGCCGACATCGCGGGCAAGATCCGCAAGGGCAAGCCCGTGCATGACATCTCGCCGGTCGCGCTGGAGGCGGTGACGCGTATCGATGCCCTCTTCGACGTCGAGCGTGAGCTCAACGGCCTGAGCGCCGAGGCGCGGCGCGAAGCCCGGCAGCGGCTGTCACGCCCGCTGGTCAAGGGCTTGCGCGACTGGTTGCAGGTCGAGCGCGCCTAGATGTCGAGGCACGCCGATGTCGCCAAGGCCGTCGACTACATGTTCGAGAAGGGCCGTTGGCCGGCCTTCACTCTGTTCCTCGAGGACGGACGGATCTGTCTGACCAACAACTGCGCCGAGAGAGCGCTGCGCGGAGTGGCGCTCGGCAGGAAGAGCTGGCTCTTTGCCGGGTCTGAGCGCGGCGGTGACCGGGCCGCTTTCATGTACACCCTGATCGTGACGGCCAAGCTCAACGACATCGATCCTCAGGCCTGGCTGGCGGACGTCCTCGCACGCATGCCCAACTTGCCGGTCTCAAGGCTGCCGGAATTGCTCCCGTGGAACTGGCGGTCGCACACCACGGAGCAGAAGGCAGCCTGATGGCCCGCACCACCCAAGCCTACAGCATCGACTACGTCGCGAGGACGATCGGCGAGAGCCCGGAACTCATCGAGGTGGTCAGCTGGAACTCCGACGACATCGACTTCGGTGAGATGATCCACGTTCACGACGGCACCGAAGAAGGCATCACAACCTTCACGGGCCGCGGCATCGAAAGCCTGCAGGAGTTCCTTGCTGACGTCCGCACATGGCATGGCGGCATCCGACAGTTCCTGATCGACCGCCAATGCGAACCGGACGTCATCGAACGAATAATGGCCAACGGGAAACAGACCTGACGCCCCGCGGCCTGCGCCGGATGCTTACGCCGTCCCAGCGCCACGTCGAACGGGGCCGCACCGTTCCCGGCGAGGTGTGGGAGCTGGTATTGCTGCCGATCCTGGAGAACGATCCCGCGTGCAGGCCGACACCCTCCTGCGCCATCTTCAGATGGCCGATCCTGAGGCGTTTCGTCGACTTGAAGACCGAGATCCCGCCTGCTATCAACACCGAGCGGAAACGGCCGGACATGGGACCGGCACTTCCTCTACAAGCCCGAGATGCTGGCGAAGATCATCGATATCTGCCGCTTCCACCACAACTGGATGGGAACGCGCCAGACGTCACGGACGCCGGCGATGAGGCTGGGCCTGGCCAAGGGCCGGATCTACGAGCGCGATCTGTTCGGAGACTGGATGAGAAAGCGCGCCGCCGAAGCGACGCGCGATCTACAACACATCTGGTGAGGGGCTTGCCAGATCGAACGTCCCCCCCGACGCACCGAAGTGAGTCTTACTCGGCGTAGCGCTCCATTTCTTCGAGTTCATCTTCAGTCGAGTTGATGTACACTCGGATGTCGTCACCGTTTTGCTCGCGCATCACGGCAAGTTCGTCGAAGTTCACCAGAACCGGCTTCTCGCCAAGCCCGAGGAAACCCCCGACGTCGATGATGACGTTCTCAACCTGGCCGTCGGACGACAGGACCAGTTCGCTGATCTCACCGATGTCTTCGTCGTTCATGCCATAGACGGTGTGGCCCGTCAGTTCCTCGGCGACGACCTGGTTGGCTTCGGCCATCTCGTAGCCGTCACGCTGAACCGCCGGGCGGCTCGCGGGCTGCTCCGCCTGAGCGGTCTGCTGCGCCGTATCGCCCTCTGTCACCAGTTCGCCCTCGGTGCTCTCGATCTCGGCTTCGTCCAGCTCAGTGGTCTGTTCGGTCGATTGTGTGTCGGCCTGAGCCACCTCGGTGTCCGAGCTGGACTGCTGCTCATCGGCTTGCGCCATCTGCTGATCCTGCTGCTCTTGCTGATCAGCAGTCTCGCTGCTGTCTATCTGGGCGCTTTGCAGCGGAACCGCCTCGTCCGAGGTATCTTCGGTCGACGCCGCATCTTGCTGTTGGTTCTGCTGATCAGATTGGTCGCTCGCCTGCTGGGTCTCTTCGCCCTGCTCACGGAACGTCACCGTCGGTTCGCCCGACTGCGCAAACTCGACCTGCGGCTCGCCCGTTCGGTTGAACTCGATCTGCGGTTCGGCGCTTTCGTAGCGGACCGTGGGCTGGCTACGCTCGATCTGAACATTCGCCTGTTGGCTGCCATCCTCGCCCTCCTGATAGGTCACGACCGGCTCGTTGCGCGAGAGGTTGACCTGGGCATCTGGCGCCTCGCTGGTCTCGCCCTGCGCCATCTGCTGGCCGCTGGCCTGATCGCGGACGCTCACGCCCTGCGAGTTCTCCGGGTCCTCCGCCTGGCTAAGTTGCAGGTCGATGCGCGGGGTCGTCTCGCGCACGGTCACCTGTGGCTCACTTTGCCGGACCTCGACCTGCGGCCGTGCATTGGCGACATCGACCCCTGGCGGCGGCATCGTCACGATGATCTCGGGCGCTTCCTGCTCGATCGTGATCGTCGGAGCGGGCATGTCGACGCGAACCGTTGCCGGCGCCTGCCGCACGAGGATTTCGCCTGCCTGCTCACGGACGGTCACGTCCGGATTGGCGCTCTGGACCATAACCTCGGTATCACCGGAATTTACGTCGACTTCCGGAGGCCGGCGCTCGACGAAAACCTCACCCTCGACTAGGACCTCATCGGACAGCTGGATGCGCGTCGACTCGGATTCTGCCAGCACGGCGCTATCCGATTGCTGCTGGTCATCCTGGCTTGTGCTGGTCTGGCTTTGCGCAGTGTCCTGATCGTCCTGGCCCTGCATCACGCGCTCGAGCTCGACATTGACCACCTCGCATTTCGCGGGGTCACCTTCATCGAGGATCTGGTTCAACTCCTCCTCGGTCTGGGATACGCCTTCCGGCATGTCCTGCTCGAGATATTGCTCAAGGCTGGTGCAAGCGTCTTGATCCTGTGCCTGTGCCGGAATTGCTGCGGCGAACGGCAGCGTAAGCGCCGTCGTCACCATCAATCGTTTAATATATAGAGTTCGCATATTTCCTCCGCACGTTTTCATACTGCTGATTGAGAAGAGCGCAAGGCTCGGGATTGTTCCCGAGTAATTGAGCGCGCGCCGATCCCTAACAAAGAGAGGCAAAGCACAACCTTTTCTCAAGTCACCCGAGGTTTTGGCCGAAGGATGACGGAGATTAATGCTTCAGGTCTTGTGCACGAGTCCTGGATTTTAGGAACCCACGATCTTGCCGCCGTTGGGATGCAAGGTCTGACCGGTGAAGAAATTTCCGTCCTGAGATGCCAGGAAGAGATAGCTCGTCGCGATCTCCCAAGGCTGCCCCGGACGGCCCAACGGGGCATTCTCGCCGAATCCTTCGACCTTCTCGGCGGGCATCGACCCAGGAATGAACGGCGTCCAGACCGGCCCCGGTGCCACGGAGTTCACACGGATACCCCGCGGCGCAAGCTGCGTGGCGATCGAGCGGGTGAACGCCGTGATCGCACCGCGGGTCGTAGAGTAGTCGACAAGCACCGGATTGCCCTTGAACGCGTTGACGGAAGCGGTGTTCACGATCGCAGAACCATCGCGCATATGCTTCAGCGCCGCCTGCGTCACGAAGAAATAGCTTGCGATGTTGCTTTCCAGCAGATGCCGCAGCTGGTCCTCCTCGATCTTCTCGAGTTCAGGCTCGTAGAACTGCTGGCTCGCATTGTTTACAAGCACATCGAGGCCCCCGAGTTTTTCGACCGTGTCTTGAACGACTCGGGTGGCGTGCGGCTTCTTCCCGAGGTCGCCCGCGATCAGAAGCGCCTCGGAGCCCTCTTCCTCGACGAGCCGCTTCGTTTCTTCCGCGTCCTCGTGCTCGTCGAGGTAGGCGATTGCAACCTTCGCCCCTTCGCGCGCAAAAAGGACCGAAACGGCTCTGCCGATCCCGCTGTCACCTCCGGTGACGATCGCCACCTTGCCGTCCAGCTTCCCGACACCCGGGTAGCGTGGCGTGTAGTCGGGGGCAGGGTGCATCTCGTTCTCGAACGCAGGCATCCGATCCTGATGCTGGGCCGGAATTGATGTCATAAAGGCGCTCCATGGCCAATCTTGTGAGTTGGGAGCGAAACCAGTCACGACGCCGTCTGTTCCACGCGGATGCTCGAAAGGGCGAACCACAGGAACAAAGCCGGCGGCGCTGAGTTGCCTTCGAAAGCAGGAAGGATCTCGTCGAATGTCAGGTTTGGGTCGTGCAAGTGACGCCCTTCTGGCATTGACCTCGGCCGTTGGGCTGGCCCTTGCCATTCTGGCCTACACAAATCCCGACAGCGGCGTCTCCGGGAGTGCCGGCGCACTTCTCGTATGCGGGGCGTCCGCGGCACTCTTGATCGCCGCCGCCATCTTTCTCTTGCGTCCGGCAATGCCGATGCCCTTGTGGAGAACACTGGAGGTCTTGGCCGTCCTCGGGGCTCTTTGCTCCGTATTCGCGGGTTACATGCTCATGCAGGCTTGGTTTACCGTGGCCATGCTTCTTGTCTTGCTGGCAACGGTCGGTCACTTCGGCCGCGATAGGCGGTTGGCATGATCCCCGCCTTCGCTTGTCGACTTATCATGGCTGCACTGGTTTGCGCCCTATGGACCCCGGTGAGTGCGCAGAACGACTGGCGGTCATTCCACGGCGATCTGACCGCGGGGAAGCATTCGGCGGCGGATCAGATCACCCCGGACAACGTGGGGGATCTCGTGAGGGTCTGGGAACTTCATACCGGCGATGTCTCCGACGGCTCTGCCGGCATGCCGCAAACCGTCTGGTCGGCAACGCCCATCTTTACCAACGACACGCTGTATCTCGGAACGCCGTTCTACCGGATCTTCGCGGTCGAGCCCGCCACCGGCGCAGTGAAATGGACCTACGACAGTCAGTCGGAACTCGCGGCGCTGACGCAGCCGGCGCTCAAGAACCGAGGCGTCGCGTATTGGGAGGCCGACTCGCCAGCGGACGGCGCGCCATGCGAGAAGCGGGTCTATCTCGGCACGATGGACGCCAGGCTGCATGCCGTGGACGCCGATACGGGAGAGCGATGCGCGGACTTCGCCGACGGGGGCGTGCTTGACGTCAACCAGTGGAACACGACGAACGATCGCTGGCCACTGTCGCTGCTGCAGCCGCCCCTCGTCCTGGGCGACAGGCTCATCATCGGCTGGGCGGGAATGGATTGGGTGTATGCCGAAGCGCCGCCGGGAACGGTCTTTGCAGTGGACGCGCGCACCGGGGAACTGGAGTGGACCGTGGAGTTCATCCCGAGGCAGATCCGC
The DNA here is from genome assembly GCA_963749675.1 of uncultured Alphaproteobacteria bacterium. Classification (GTDB taxonomy): domain Bacteria; phylum Pseudomonadota; class Alphaproteobacteria; order Rhodobacterales; family Rhodobacteraceae; genus Roseitranquillus. The sequence goes on along the minus strand of CAVVNT010000010.1, from coordinate 198,186 downwards.
GATCGCACAGGCACCGCCAACGTCTGGACAGCAATGTCCGCCGATGAAGAGCGCGGACTGATCTACATGCCGGTCTCATCTCCCAGCCCCAACTACTACGGCGGCAACAGGCTCGAGGACATCCCGCTCGCGACTTCGGTCACCGCTGTGGACGCTGAGAACGGCGAGATCGTCTGGAGCCGTCAACTCGTTCACCACGACATCTGGGACTACGACACCAATGCCGCGCCGACCCTCGTCGATATCGAGCGGGATGGCCGGACGATCCCCGCGCTCGTGCAGACGACGAAGCAAGGGTTCATGTTCGTCCTGAACCGCGAAACGGGCGAGCCTATCTGGCCTATCGAGGAACGTAAGGTGCCGTCATCGGACGTCGAAGGCGAGCAAGCTGCGGACACTCAGCCGTTCCCGACCTCCCCGCGGCCGACGAATGACCCGAACGAATGGCCCGGGGTCTGGTGGCTGGCCGACGTCGCGAGCTTCGGAGGCTGCAGTCGTCGCGCAGAAGCCATGCGCTACGAGGGGCTCTATACGCCGCCGAGCCTCGAAGGAACGCTGACCTATCCGCCAACGTCAGGCGGAATGCAGTGGGGCGGCGGTTCGTTCGATCCCGAAAGCGGGCTCTACTTCGTCAACGCCTCCCGGGTCGTCCAGATCTACCAGCTGATCCCGCGAGAGCGCTACGACGAGGTCGCGGGCGAGAGCGGCGCGGAGCAGGGCTATTACGCACAGACCGGCGTCCCTTACGGCGTGCGGATCGAGAATTTCCTGAACTGGGCCGGCATGCCCTGCTGGAATCCGCCCTTCGGTACGATGTCGGCCTACAACCTCTCAACGGGCGAGCAGGTGTGGGAACGGCCCTTCGGCATGATCCAGCGCTACGGCTTCTACATGCCCGAGAGTTGGGGCACGGTGACGATCGGCGGGCCAGCGACGACGGCGGGTGGGGTGCTGTTCATCGGCGCCTCGATGGATGCGCGGGTCCGCGCCCTCGACATGGCGACTGGCGAGGAGCTTTGGCGCGACATCGTCCAGGCGCCTGCGGTGGCGAATCCGGCTGTCTTCACCTACCTTGGGCGTGAATTCGTGGTATTCGTGGCTGGCGGCAACCCGATCCTCAAGCCGCAGGTCGGCGATCAGGTGGTCGCCTACGCATTGCCCGAGGAATGATCGGGCAGGCGCCCGTCATGTTCCGGGCCGTCCCGCTGGCTCCGTCGCGGCCGGCCGAAGTGCGCCGAAGCGACGTTCGCGCTGCCAGATATAGACCCCTGCGGCGCTGATAATCGCGGCACCGGCAAGGGTCCAGGCTGTTGGTCCCTCGGCGAACACGACCAGCCCTGCAATCGTGGCGAAGATCAGCTGGAGATATACGACCGGGGCGAGGAGCGACGCGTCGGCGAACCTGTGCGCGATCGTGGCCAGCGAATGACCGATCACGCCGAAGGTTCCGATTCCTGCAAGTACGGCGTATCCTGTCAGTGTCGTGGGCCACTCCCACAGTCTCAGAGCCAGGGGCGCGATGACAAGCGAGGCGATCCCGCTGGCCCAGAGCTGGCTGGCCGCGTTGCCCTCGATCCCGGCGAGCAGGCGCGTCATCACGAAGTAGGAGGCAGCGCAGAGGAGAGCCCCCAGGGACAGAAAGATTGCCGGGTGAAACTGCGCGCCCCACGGCTGCACCGCGACGGTGACGCCGGCAAATCCGACGAGAATGGCGATCATGCGGCGGATCCCGATCTGCTCGCCAAGGACCGGGATGCTGAGCAGCGTCACCGCTATAGGCCCGGCGAACATGATCGTCGTCGTCAGGGTGATCGGCAGGAAGCTGAGTGCGAGAAAGTTGAGCACCGTGCTGCCCAGAAGGAAAAGCGATCGCAGCGCCTGTAGAAGCGGACGCTCGGATCGGACGGCGCCGAGCCCCTCTCTCGGCAGAAACACCACCAGCGAGATCAGGAAATGCCCGAAGTACCTGGCGAAGACGACCTGCAGTGCCGCGTGACCGGACTGGATCAGGTACTTCGCCGAGGTGTCGATGCAGGTGAAACAGAGTACCGCCAGCGCCATCAGGACAAGACCGAGTGTCGCACGCTCCTCGCGCGGCATTGCCGTCATCTTTATCCGACGCCTTTCGGTCGTTGCATTGGCGATGTCCCGCAGTGGCGGCCGGCCATCGCATTGGCACGAACTCCGCGCCCCGACCGGGTCAACAGATCGCTAGGGTGATGCGTCGCGGTCTGCAAGGCGAATGGGCGCGGCGTCAGAGGAAGACCGAGACGAGAGGCGGCCAGATCAGCAGCAACGACAACGCCACCAGTTGGATCGCGATGAACGGCAGAAACCCGCGGAAGATGTCGGTCAGCGAAATCTCGGGCGGTGCCACGGACTTGAGGTAGAATGCTGCCGGCCCGAACGGTGGCGACAGAAAGCCGACCTGCATGTTCATGCAGAAGACAACCCCGTACCAGATCGCCACGTGCGAGGGTTCGAGCTGGCCGAACAGGCTGATCTCCTCGACCGGCAGGCGCAGGATGATCGGCAGGAACTCGGGAATCACCAGGAGCACGATGCCGACCCAGTCCATGAATGCGCCCAGCATCAGGAAGATCAGCATCATGACCAGGATGATGCCCATGGTCGGAAGCTCCGCGCCGATGATCGTCGAGGCGATGAAGGTCGGACCGCCCGCGATGGTGTAGGCGCAGGCGAGCGCTGTCGCGCCGATCGTGACCTAGATGATCGTGCCGGTGGACTTGATCGTGCTCTTCAGCGCTTCCGACAGCAGCGACAGGCTCACCTCGCCGCGCAGGGTGGCGATGACAGCCACGGCGATGACGCCCATGCCCGCGGCCTCGGTGATGCCGGTGATGCCGCCGCAGATCGAGCCCAGCACGACGCCGATGACCACCATCGGCCCGACGAGGCCCTTGCCCATGGCCCAAGACCGGCCGATCCGGCGACCGCCGAGGCAATGCCGAAGCCCGCCGCGTGGCCCGGCGTGCCGAGGGTGATCGGGTCGACGCCCTCCCGCACCGCGTTCTGGCCAGTCACTTTGAAGAACAGCGCCCTGAGGAACAGCGCAACGCAGAAGCCGCCGGCGATTGTGCTCAGAAACGCCGCGAACAGGACGCTTTTTCCGCGACCTTCCGGCTCCCCCGGCCGCGGCGGTGCAGGGGGCGAGGCTCGGGTTCAGGCGCGTGCGCGTGATGATGATGAAGAACGAGGCGAAGCCGGGAAGGAAGCTGGCGGTGAACAGCGCCTTGATGGAGGTCTCTGTGATCAGACCGCAGATGATCAGCACGATCGACGGCGGGATCATCGTGCCGAGCGACCCGCTGGCGCAAATGGTGCCGACCGCGAGGTTGCGGTCGTAGCCGAGCCGCAGCATCTGAGGTAGCGCGATCAGGCCCAGCAGCACGGCCTCGCCGCCGATGATCCCCGACATCGCGGCCATGATTACCTCAATGATGGAGGTGACGATGGAGATGCCGCCCCGCGTCCGACTGAGCCAGACGTCGAGCGAGTTGTACATCTCGCCCGCGATGCCGGACCGCTCCAGCAAGTTCGCCATGAAAATGAAGAGCGGGATCGAGATCAGGACGCAGTCCGTCAGCAGGCCGTATATTCGCTGCGCCAGGATATTGAGGGACGACGATGAGCAGCACCGAGACCGTGTCACAGGCGCGCTGCAACGGACGGGGCAGCACGTCGTAGAGCAGGAAGATGCGGATCTGGCTCCGCTGCTGCATGGCGTAGAGGCCTGATAGAAGGAAGACGCACCCGGCGAGCCAGAGCGAGAGCTCGTTCGCCCAGAGCGTTGGTCGCTCGAAGACGTAGCGCAGGCAAACCTTGTAGAACATGACTCCGACGAGGATCACGATCAGCAGCATCGTGACCCGCCCGAGAAACAGGCTGAGCCGGTCGAGCGCCGTCACAGCCGGCAGTTCGCGCCGGCCCGCCCGTTCGCGCCGGGTGCCCATGCCGAGGGCGATGGCCACGCCCGCGGCCATCAGATAGTCGAACAGGCCGACGGTCTGGCACTGCGAGTTGAGATTGTCGTTCGCCCAGCCGACGGCGATGATGAAGCGCGGGAAGTACCACGCCAGCCAGCCGAGGCAGACGATGAAGACGAGCGGCCAAAGGATTCCGCCGGCCACGTCGCGGTTGCGTTCAATCCCGCTCATCCTCCGAGCAGATGCGGCTTCCGGACGTGGGGGCCGCCAAGTCGTGACGTTATTCCGAAGAGATCAGGCCCAGCTGCTGCATGAACGCGATGTGGCTGTTGACCAGGGACTTCGCTTCCGGCGTCTTGGTCGCCCAGTCCTGCCAGGCCGATTGCGCCGCCTCGCGAAACGTCGCGCGATCCTCGGCCGACCAGTCATACAGTGTCACGCCCTGATCCCGCAGCTCGGCCGCCGCCTGGTTGTTGGCGATCTCGAAGGTCAGCGCGGTCTGGAACGCGAGCTTCTGCATCGCGGTGTCGATGATCGCACGGTGCTGGTCGCTCAGGCTCTCCCACTTGTCGAGGCGGCAGGCAAGGTGGTCGGACGGCATCGAGTGAAAGCCGGGGAACGTGGCATTCTTGACAAGGTCGAAGAGGCCGATCGACTGGTTGTTGGCGAGGCCTGAATAGTCCGTCGCATCGATGATCCCGGTTTCGAGCGCGGTGAACACCTCGGTGAAGTCCATAACCACCGGGCGAGGCACCGAGGGCTGCGAAGATCTCCGTCTCCATCCCTGGGGGCGAGCGGAACTTGAAGCCCTCGAGATCGTCGATGCCGGCGATCGGGTTGGCCGACGCGAGCGATTCCTGCCCGTAAATCCACCAGCCGACCAGCTTCATGTTGAACTGGTTGTAGAGTTCGTCCGCCGCCTCGAAGCCGCCGTTGTAGAGCCAGGCGTACTGCTGCCACGGCGTCTCGTAGCCGCCCATGATGTCACCGACGAACTGGAAGGCGGGGTTCTTGCCGGTCTGGTAGGCGCCGCCGGTCATGTCGCAATCGATGATGCCGCTGGCGGCGGCGTCGAAGGTCTCGACGGTGTCGACGACGGAGGACGAGAAGAACAGCTCCACGTCGATCTCGCCGCCCGACATCGTCTCGACATCGTCGGCGAACTGCTGGGCGAGCTTGCCCGACACCTGCTCGGGCGCGTAGTGCGTCCGGATGCGAAGCGTCTCCTGCGCGGTCGCCGGTACCGCAAGCGCGAGGGTCGCGGCAGTCGCAAGTATTCGGTGTGTCGTGATCATTTGGTCCCGTGCGACAGGTTCTTTGCGTCGCATCGTTGGCCCGGCTGTTGCCGGCGCTCCCTCGCCGCCCGAAGCTTCGTTGCGGCAGAACGACGCTAGCGAAGGGGTGTGGGTGAGATGCCGTAATGGGGCTGGCGCCCAGAAGCCTTGAGCCTGCTCTCGGCGGTTGGTGTCGTCGCCCCGGCGCGAGTGGGCGCCGCGGGGTCGCCGGGTCTGGCGCGCCCCTCTCCCTGGCAAAGACGAAAGGGCGACGACATGGAGCATTTCATCGGGATCGATGTCTCTCTTGCAAGCGCGGCGGTGTGCGTCCTCGATGCGCGTGGCGGAGTGGTGAAGGAGGCGAAGCTGCCGAGCGAACCGGAGGCGCTCGCGGCGTTCGTTCTCGGCCTGCCGTTCGAGGTGACGGCGGTTGGGCTCGAGGCCGGGCCGCTGTCGCAGTGGCTGCACAAGGCGCTCACGGAGGCGGGCGCCACGGTCGTGCTGATGGAGACGCGCCAGGTCAAGGCGGCGCTCAAGGCGATGCCCGTCAAGACGGACCGGCGCGATGCGGAGGGGATCGCGCGCCTGCTGCAGATGGGCTGGTACCGGCCAGTGCACTGCAAGTCGGTCTCGGCGCAGGAGATGCGCGCGCTGCTGACGGCGCGCCGGTCCATCCAGAAGGCGGCGATCGACGTCGAGCTGTCGCTGCGCGGTGTGCTGCGAAACTTCGGCCTCAAGCTCGGCAAGATCAGCAAGGGCGGCTACGCGGCGCGCGTGCGCGAGCTGGCGGCGGGGAACGCCATGCTGGAGACGCTGGCGGAGGCGATGCTCCGCGCCCGGGCGGCGTTGCGCGCGGAGCTCGCCGGTCTCGATCGGCGCCTCCGGGATCTGGCGAAGCAGGACGCCGCGTGCCGGATCATGATGACGATGCCGGGGGTCGGGCCGCAGGTGGCGCTCACGGTGAAGTCGGCGATCGATGCGCCGGAGCGGTTCCGGTCATCGAAGGACGTCGGGCCCTGGGTCGGCCTGACGCCAGGCCGCCACCAGTCCGGGGAGATCGACGTGGTCGGATCGATCACCCGCGCCGGCGACGCCGCTCTGCGCTCTGCGCTCTACCAGGCGGCGACGGTGATGATGCATCACGCCAGGCCGTGCTGGCTGAAGGCGTGGGGCCTGCAGGTCGCTCGACGGCGCGGGATGAAGCGGGCGGTGGTCGCCCTGGCGCGCCGGATCGGCGTGATCCTGCACCGGATGTGGGTGGACAGCGCGGACTTCCGCCTCACGCGCAGGGCCGCGGCAGGCGCCGCCTGACGCTCGGGAGCCGCCGCATGCGCCCCGCCCGCCGCGGGCGAAAACGCTGAAGGTTTCGGCCGCGCCCGAAGGCGCCGGCCGTCCGAAGTCCCCACCGGGACGCGGTCCCCGAGACGCCGAGTGTTGCCTCGTCGCCGAACGCTCGCGTTCGAGCACGCTTGTGAGATGGGCGCTCGGGACCGCACTGGACCAGGCATGATGTTGGCAGCCTCGCGCTGACCACGGACCGAAGCATGAACCCGGGGCGGACGAGAGACGGCAAAAGGCGCAGGGCTAAGCCCAATTCCGACCAACGGCGTCGCCGCGCTCGTGGCCCAGCGCCGGCATCGCTCCGACATAATGAAATCTCCGCGCCGCCGGCGCCTCCGTCGCGCCAACCGACAACCCGCCCCACCTGGGGCCGGAGGTGAAAATCACGCTTGACTGACAACGCCCCATTACCGAAGGCAAAAGACATGCGGGTCCGCGGCCTCACGCCACCGGCGTGAGCAGTTCGCGGCCGGAAAGGAACGCGGCGGCGTTGTCGCGCTGCAGTCGGCCCATCGCCTTGCGCGTCTCGATGGTGCCGGAGCCCTGATGCGGCAGGAGCAGCACGTTCTCCAGCGCCATGAAACGCGGGTCGATATTTGGCTCGTTGAGATAGACGTCGAGCGCTGCGCCGCGCAGGCCTCCGCTCTCCAATGCGTCGAGCATCGCGCCCTCGTCGACCGTCGAGCCGCGGGAGATATTGACGATGATGCCGTCGGGGCCGAGCGCCGCAATCACGCCGGCCGAGACGTACCCCTCGGTCGCCGGCCCCCCCACGAGCGCGACGACCAGATGGTCCACCGCTGAGGCCAGCGCCACCGGGTCGGCATGGTAGATCCATCCCGGCGTCTCCTTCTCGGCGCGGGAATGATAATGGATCTCGGTCTTGAAGGCGGCGAGACGGTCGGCGATCTCCCGCCCTATGCGGCCGAGGCCCACGATGCCGACACGCGTGCCGCTCACCGTGCGGGCGAGCGGCATCTCGCCCTCCCGCGCCCAGCGCCCGGAGCGGATCCACTCCGACCCCTGGACCATTTCTCGGGAGTGCACGACCAGCATGGCGACGGCGAGGTCGGCGACGTCGTCGCTGAGGACGTCGGGGGTGTTTGTCACGCGAACGCCACGCTCGCGCGCCGCGACGACGTCGATGGCGTCATAGCCCACGCCGAAGTTCGCGATCAGTCCCAGCGCGGGCAGCTTGTCCATCTCGTCGCCACCGAACGACGTGTGGCCCTTGAAGAGAACGACGCGCGCCGCATCCCGCACCGCCTGTGGCAACTCGTCGAGATCGACGAGCGAGGGAAGCGCGTGCAGGTCGTATCCCTCCGCCATGGCGGCTTTGTCCCAATCCTCGTATCGGCCTATGGCGACGACGGTCTCCATGGATGTCGTTCCTCCCTGATTGCGGCCCACCTCAGCGCGCCGGCATGTCGTCTTCGATATAGAAGCGCACGTTTTCCTCGAAGCGCGCGTCGGCCTCGAGGCCGAGCTTCAGCGCCTTCTGCGGGTTCAGGTGGAAGCGCCAGCCCGAGACGATGCGCCGGATTTCGGGCTGGTCTTCCCAGCGGATGCGCGTGGCGGGCTCCGGCCCGGCGACGGCGGTCATCGCCTCGACCATCTCGCCGATGGAGGCGGTCAGGCCCGGCATCATCATGCAGCGGTTCTGGCCGAGGTCCGCGGCGTCGAGTTCGGCCCCGCGCACCAGGTTCTCCACGCAGCGGCGCGGCGACAGGTAGTAGTGCAGGAAGCCTGGTTCGACCGGGCAGACCGCCTCCTCACCATTCAGGGGCTCGCGGATGATCGATGACATGAAGGACGAGGCTGCGCGGTTCGGCCGCCCCGGCCGGACCGCGATCGTCGGCAGCCGGAAGCCGCGGCCGTCGACGAAGCCCTTGCGGGAGTAGTCGTTGAGCAGCAGCTCCCCGATGGCCTTCTGCGTCCCGTAGGAGGTCTGCGGGTTCGGCAGGGTCCAGTCCTCGATGGGGTCCGGCACTTCGCCGCCGAAGACCGCCAGGGTCGACGCGAAGACGACGACAGGCGCGGTCCCGAGCGCGCGGCAGCGCTCCAGCACGTTCAGGGTGCCGTGGAGGTTCACCCGCATGCCGGCGTCGAAATCCTCTTCGGCATGGGCGGAGACGATGGCGGCGAGGTGGTAGACCACGTCGACTTCGGCGCCGATCGCCTCCCCGACGCTCTGCGGGTCGCCGATGTCGCACGTCACCGCCTCGACCGGAAGGGACGCATCAACCGGCCCTGGCTCGACGATGTCTGCCAGCGTCAGCCGCGAGATTTCGCGGCCTCGTAGGCTGCCCCTCTCCGCCAGGCGCCGCGCCAGCTTCTGGCCGACGAATCCGCCGCCGCCGATGATCAGAATGTTCACGGAAGTCCCTCCAGCTAGGTTTTCCATCGCCAATGCCGGCGTTTGACGGGACGCGTTGCCCCTACGTCACGATCAGCAGGAAGACGGCGAGAGCGGACCTCACCATCGGGCAGTGGCTTGCATCGGGCTCCAACGGGTATACCAAATGCTCCGGGCGTCAACGTGCGGCCCGGCCGAACAGGGAGGTGACATGGCGGACTGCGACAAGCCTGTGATCGGGTTCATCGGCGTGGGCTACATGGGCCACGGGATGGCGGCGAACATCCTCAAGGGCGGCTACGAGCTGCACGTAATGGGCCGTCGCAACCGCAAACCGGTTGAGGATCTCGTCGGCAGGGGCGCGACTGAGGCCTCGAGCGCGCGGGAGATGGCGGCGGCCTGCGACATCGTCCACCTCTGCCTGTCGAACAGCGCCCAGGTCGAGGGCGTGATCCGCGGGGAGGAAGGCATACTCGCCTCCGGCAGGTCCGGCCTCATCGTGATCGATACCACGACCGCCGATCCGACCTCGACCATGGCGCTGGCGGCAGAACTCGATGCTGCCGGCATGACGCTCGTCGACGCGCCGCTGGGCCGAACACCGAAGGAGGCGGAGGAGGGGACGCTCGATGCCATGGTCGGTGCCGAGCCCGAAGTGCTGGAGCGGATCCGGCTGGTGATCAACTGCTGGGCGGGCAGCGTCATCCACACCGGGCCGACAGGGACCGGGCACAAGATGAAGCTCATCATGAACTTCATCTCGATGGGGTACGCCGCCCTCTATGCCGAGGCCGTCGTGACGGCCGCCAAGGCCGGGCTCAGTCCGCAGACCGTCCGCGACGTGATCGGAAGCAGCCGGCTGACCAATGCATTCTTCGACACATTCATGCGCTACACCGTCGACCGGGATCGGGATGCGCACAAGTTCTCGATAACCAACGCCAGCAAGGACGTGCGCTATGCCGCCGCGATGGCGTCGGAGGCTGGCGTCGCCAACCTCATCGGCGCTTCGATCAAGCACTACTTCACGATGGCCGAGGGGATGGGGAAGGGCGACGACTTCGTCCCGATGCTGTCGGATTTCGTGGCGTCTCTGAACGGCCTCGATCTCGCGAAGGCCGTGGAGGACGGAGCGAACTGAGCGACGGCCGGACACCTGTTCCGCCTACCCTTGCAGAACGGGCGCCTTGGGAGGAAGTTGCCGCGACGCATTCGGGAGGACGAGACGATGAGCGACACGCGCGCCAACCGGAGGTTCCGCTCGCAGGAATGGTTCGACAATCCCAACAACCCGGGAATGACGGCGCTCTATCTCGAGCGGTACCAGAACCAGACCTTCAGCCGCGAGGAACTGCAGAGCGAGCGCCCGATCATCGGCATCGCCCAGACCGGCAGCGATCTCGCCCCGTGCAACAAGATCCACGTCTTTCTCATGGACCGGATCAAGGCCGGCATCCGCGACGGCGGCGGCATCCCCATGGAATTTCCGGTCCATCCGATCCAGGAGACCGGCAAGCGCCCGACAGCCGCGCTCGACCGCAACCTGACCTACCTCAGCCTCGTTGAGGTTCTGCACGGGTACCCGATCGACGGCGTCGTACTGACCACCGGCTGCGACAAGACCACACCGGCGCTTCTGATGGGGGCGGCGACCATGGACATCCCTGCCATCGTGCTCTCCGGCGGGCCGATGCTGGACGGCTGGTGGAAGGGCAAGCGCGCGGGCTCGGGCACCGTGATCTGGGAGGCGCGGCGGCGGCTTGCCGAGGGCAAGATCGGCTACCCGGAGTTCATGAACATCGCCTGCGCCTCGGCCCCCTCGCTCGGCCACTGCAACACGATGGGCACCGCCTCCACCATGAACGCAATGGCCGAGGCGCTGGGTATGAGCCTGACCGGCTGCTCCGCCATTCCCGCGCCGTTCCGTGAGCGGATGGAGATGGCGTACCTGACCGGCCGCCGCGCCGCCGAGATCACGTACGAGGACCTCAAGCCGTCCGACATCCTGACGCGCGAGGCGTTCGAGAATGCCATCGTCACCAACAGCGCCATAGGCGGCTCGACGAATGCTCCGCCGCACCTGCAGGCGATCGCGCGACATATCGGCGTCGAGCTCGACGTGAGGGATTGGCAGACGGTCGGCTTCGACGTGCCGCTGCTGCTCAACATGCAACCCGCCGGCGAATACCTCGGGGAGTCGTTCTTCCGCGCAGGCGGCGTTCCCGCGATCATGGGCGAGCTGCGCAAGGCCGGGCGTATCCGGGATGACGCGATGACCGTGACCGGTCGCACGATGGGCGGAAATCTGGAAGGATGGGAAAGCCGCGATCCCGAGGTCATTCGGTCTCACGACGCACCGCTGAGGGCCAATGCCGGTTTCCTCGTCCTGTCGGGCAATCTCTTCGACAGCGCACTCATGAAGACCTCTGTCATCAGCAAGGACTTCCATGGCCGCTTCCTGAGCGACGAGGGGTGGGAGGGCATCCACGAGGCCACAGCGATCGTGTTCGAAGGGCCGGAGGACTATCACGACCGCATCAACGACCCCGACCTGCCGATCGACGAGCGCGCGATGCTCTTCATCCGTAACGTCGGCTGCGTCGGCTATCCCGGTTCGGCCGAGGTGGTGAACATGCAGCCGCCAGACGCGATCATTCGGCAGGGCATCGAGCATCTGCCGACGGTCGGCGATGGTCGGCAGTCGGGCACCTCCGAGTCGCCCTCGATCCTCAACGCTTCTCCCGAGGCGGTGGTGGGCGGCGGCCTCGCGCTGCTCCGCACGGGCGACCGAGTGCGACTGGATCTCAACGCATGCACGCTCGACGCGCTCGTCGACGACGCGGAGTGGGAGGCGCGCCGCGCCGCCTGGACGCCGCCCGACATCGTCAGCCAGACGCCGTGGGAGGAGATTTACCGCGCCAATGTCGGGCAACTCGGCGACGGCGGCTGCTTGGAGCTGGCGACGGCGTACCAGCGCATCGCCCGCGACCTGCCCCGCGACAACCACTGACGGTCGGAAACAAGCCATGAGCAAGACCATCCTCATCACTGGCGCGGGCAGCGGAATCGGCCGCGCCACTGCCCGGGTGTTCCTTGATGCCGGCTGGCGCGTCGGCCTTGCCGGCCGGCGCGAGGCGCCGCTGGTCGAGACGGCGGGGGGCCGCGACGCGGCGCTGGTTCTGCCCTGCGACGTCACCGACGAGGCTGCGGTCGACGCTGCCTTCGCCAAGGCCATCGCGGAATGGGGACATCTCGACGCGCTCTTCAACAATGCCGGCACGAACGTCGCCGGCGCGCCGATCGACGAGATCTCGCTGCAGGACTGGCGCACCGTTTGCGACATCAACATCACCGGCATGTTCATCACCGCCCGCGCCGCCTTCCGCCAGATGCGGCGGCAGGACCCGCAGGGCGGGCGGATCATCAACAACGGATCGATCTCGGCCCACATGCCCCGTCCCGGCTCGGTGCCCTACACGATGTCCAAGCATGCGGTGACCGGCCTGACCCGGACGCTGTCGCTCGACGGTCGGCCGTTCGGGATCGCCTGCGGCCAGATCGACATCGGCAACGCGCTGACGCACATGGCTCAGAAGATGACGGAGGGGGTGCCTCAGGCGGACGGGTCCGAGAAGGTCGAGCCGGTGATGGACGTGGCGCACGTGGCAAGCTCGGCCCTGCACATGGCAAGCCTGCCGTTGGATGCGAATGTGCAGTTCATGACAGTGATGGCCACCAACATGCCCTATATCGGCCGCGGCTGAGCGGCACGGCGGGCTATCATGCTGAGCGCGATGCGGTGCTTCTTCGCGCCGCCAACTCCACCGGCAGGGTCTCGATGAACGTGACTCGCTCGGACTAGGCTCGCCCGACGTGAGCGGACCCAGGCACAGGCGCCGTTCGGGTGACGCGGTAGTCGGTCGTTCGCACCCATCACCATCACTGTTGTCTCGGCGCCGGCTGCAGCCGGCGTGACGAGCGCTCGGTTGACTATCACGCCCTAGCAGGCTGCTGAAGAAGAGGTGCTCGTAGGACGGTGTTCCGGCTCTGGCGGGCTGGCGTTGCTGAAACGTCTTGGCAGCTTCGGGATGGCCTCCGTCGCCTGGCTCGTGCCAGGCGGCTTGATCGGCCAGGAGACGGGGCAACCGGGCCAGGTTGCAGGCGGCCATCGTAAGCGTGAACCGGGGGCACGACCCCGTTCGGCGCCCGGAAGCATCGTCCGCGCGATGCCGCCGACGGTCTTGGTCCAGCCGAAGGGCTCCTCGATCTTCTTGCGGCGCATCTCGCGAGGCGGCGTAGCCGGCATGGCGCGTGGTGCGTCCTTCGATCGCCGAATGGCGCGCCTTCCGGGCGACGTGCGGGGTCACGCACATCCGGCGCAGGTCGGCGACGAAGTCCGCGCTGTCAAAGCCCTTGTCCGCCCGAGCGTGAGGCGCCGGGTGGAGCCCGGTGAATGCCGGTCGATCATGTCGATGGCGGCGCGCCGTTCGGCGCGGCCGTCGGCCGGCGTCAGGTCGGCCTGCACGACCAGCCACCTGTGCGTGGGCCAGGATCGCGGCCAGGAACTTGCGGGCGATGTCGGTGGTCAGCAGCCGGTCGCGGTTCTTCGAGAACACCGTCGGGCCTTGCCCCGGGGTTTCGCCCGTTCGGTGCTGAAATCAGCCCACAGGGCTGATTTCCGGGCGCACCTCACCCCAGGCCGGGTCGTCGATGCCGAGCCCGACGAACCAGCGGAACAGCAGGTTGTACTGCATCTGCTCCATGAGCTGACGCTCGGAGCGCACCGAGAACAGGATCTGGACCAGGCTCGCCCGCAGCAGCCGTTCCGGCGCGATCGAAGGCCGGCCTTCCCTCGCATGGAGCCGGTCGAACTCCGCATCCATGCCGGCCAGCGCGTGGTTGACGATCTCACGGACCTTCCGCAGCGGTGCCGCGCAGGGATGCGGTCCGCGAGGTCCACGTAGCTGAACAGCGAAACCGTCGCCTCGTCCGTCCCGCGCATCACCGCCCCCCAAGCTGCCCAGGTGCGATGAATCATGTTCCCCTCACCGCGTCGAGCACCGGGTTTTTCGGCACCCTGTTCTCATGATCCACCACCTTCGGCTTTCCCGCCGCGACCAGATGCCGATGGCGGCGGCACATGCGCAGCTGACCCTTCCTGGCGATGTCGCGGACGGATTGGGGCAGCGTCTCGACCCGGTCGTGCAGCTTCCGGCTGACGCGGGCCTGCATCCGGTAGCTCCACGCTCCCTCAACCAGCGCACGCCGCGCCAGGGAACTGCCGGCCTTGGTGATCCCGCCGCGGCGCACCGTGGCGCCGCTGGATCGCTCGGACGGGGTCAGTCCGAGACAGGCCATCAGCTGGCGCGGATTTGCGAACCGGCCGAAGTCGCCGACCTCCGCCACCACCGTCACGGCCACGATGAAGGCCACGCCGCGCCGCGCCTGGACCGCCTCCACCACCGGCCCCAGGCTCCAGCCGGGCACCAGGTCGGCGATCTGCATGGTCAGCCGTTCGACCCGCGCCTCGGCATCGGTGACGGCATGCACGTAGTCCTGGAAGACGATCTGCCGGGCGGGGTGGTCGAACCGGACCGTCGTCAGCCAGCGGCGACAGGCGACGGTCCAGCCCTTCTTCCCGGGGTAGATCCGGCCATGCCGAAGCAGGAAGCCCTGGAGGTGCTGCCGCGCCTTGCCGACGACCCGGACTGCCGTTGCGCGCGCCCGCACCAGATCGCGCATCGCCTCGTGGCCCTCGTCCGGCACCCAGACCGCGGTCAGTTCGCCCGCCCGGTGGAGCTTGGCCAGCATCGCCGCGTCCGGCGGTCTGTCTTCACCCGATCTCCGCTCTTCACCGGGATCAGGGACGGCGCCACCACGTCGCAGGCATGCCCGAGCTCAGTCAGCTGCCGGTGGAGACCGTAACCGCAAGGCCCGGCCTCGTAGCAGAAAGTGCAGCTGCCCGGCCTTGCCCCCGAGCTTCTCGACCAGCTTCCTGACGTGGTCGCCGCGGTTGGGAATGCTGCCCCCAGTGCCGGACCTCACCGCCGCGCGCAGCGGACGCAACCGCGACCGAGATCGTCGCCTTGTGGACATCCAGCCCCACGAACATGGTATCCTGCATTCGGCCCCCATTCCTGAGGCTCGGCGCCAGCCCGCCTGGCGCAACCCTCGAAGGGAGAATGCCGCGGGAGAGACCACCGACCCCGTCGGGTCACACCGCGATCATGGGGTCTAGTGCCGCCGCGCGCGAACCGTCGTCACGCCGGAAACCTCAGGTTCGACGCCAGGCTCTTCGTCCGGAGTAGCCCTAGCCCCTCGCGATCCTCGGCAAGATACCTGGCCGAGCCCGGTCTTTGCCGCCGTCTCGAAGGACAGCGACCTCGTCCGCGCCCGCGCTTTCGTTCAGCTCATGCGACGCAAAAAGGCTCGCCGCCTCGCTCAAAGCGTCACCCACGCCGCATCCGCCTCCGATGACTGCACGCAGGCGGCCACAAAGCGCACACCCGCCAGACCGTCCGCCGCCGTCGGCGCAAGCGTTTCGATCCGCCGTCCCTCGCGCGCGGCGAGGATCGTCTCCGCGGCCTCGCCATAGATGTTCGCGAAGCCCTCCAGATAGCCTTCGGGGTGCCCCGGCGGGACCCGGCTGACGGAGGTGTTCGCGGCGGTCGCCCCGGCACCGTTGCGGGTCAGCCGCCGCGTCGGCTCGCCCAGCGGCGTGAAGAACATCTCGTTCGGGTTCTCCTGTGCCCATCCTATACCGCCCCGGTCGCCGAAGACGCGCAGGCGCAGGCCGTTCTCACACCCCGGAGCCACCTGGCTGCACCAGAGCATCCCCTTCGCCCCACCGTCGTAGCGCAACAGGACGTGAGCGTTGTCGTCGACACGCCGCCCCGGAACGAAGGCCGCAAGGTCCGCGGCCAGCCGCTCCGCCCTGAGGCCCGTCACGAAGCCCGCGAGGTGGAAAGCGTGCGTTCCGATGTCCCCTGTCGCGCCGCCGAGGCCGGTGCGCGCGGGGTCGGTCCGCCAATCCGCCTGCTTGTTCTGGACGTCCTCGGCCAGCCAGTCCTGGGCATATTCCACCTGCACCACCCGGATCGCGCCGAGATCGCCGGCGGCAATCATCTCGCGCGCCTGCCGGATCAGCGGATACCCCGAGTAGTTGTGCGTGAGGACGAAGACTGTACCGTGCCCCCTGGCACTGCGGACCGACGCCACCAGCGCGTCGGCATCCTCTTGCGTCGATGTCAGCGGCTTGTCGCAAATCACATGGATCCCGCGGCGCAAGAAGGCTTCCGCAGCCGCCCGGTGCACGTCGTTCGGCGTGACGATCGCGACCGCCTCGATCCCGTCATCCCGACCAGCCTCGACCTCCGCCATCTCCTCGAAGCTGCCGTAGCACCGCGCCGGATCGAGCCCCAGCTCGGCGCCCGATGCTTTCGCCCTCTCCGGCCTCGAAGACAGCGCTCCGGCGCAGAAGTCGAAGCGCCCGTCGATCCGCGCGGCCAGCCGATGCACGCCGCCTATGAACGCGCCGGCACCGCCACCGACCATTCCCAGCCTGATCTGCCCGCTCCGCGCGCCGAACCGGCTCACGACAGGACCCTGGCGCAGGGCCCCGGCCGGAATCGGAGCGAGGCGCCTTCTTCGCTCGCGATCATTGGCGTCCCCGCCTGTAACGCATGCAGACGCTGATATTTGATGTCTTTCTTTGCTCCTGAAAAATCTCCGCCGGAGGCATGGCGGCCCGCAGGGCCGCCAGTGAAAGGTGTCTGCCGCAGGCAGTCCGCCCGGTCGCTCATCGGTCGAGTCCCAGCATCGCGCGGTTTGCCGCCTCGTCCGTGCCGCCCGAAGCGAAATCGTCGAACGCATGCTCCGTCACACGGATGATATGATTGCGAACGAACCTCGCGCCTTCGCGCGCGCCATCCTCGGGATGCTTCAGCGCGCATTCCCATTCGACCACGGCCCAACCGCCGAAATCCATCGCCGCGAGCTTCGAGAAGATCGCGCCAAAATCGACCTGACCGTCGCCGGGCGAGCGGAACCGTCCCGCGCGATCGACCCAGGATTGGTAGCCGCCGTAGACGCCCTGCCTTCCTGTCGGACGGAACTCCGCGTCCTTGACGTGGAACATGCCGATCCGGTCCGCATACACGTCGAGGTTGGCGAGATAGTCGAGCTGCTGCAGCACGTAGTGCGAGGGGTCGTAGAGCATGCGCGCCCGCGAATGCCCACCGACGCGGTCGAGGAACATCTCGAACGTCGCGCCGTCATGCAGATCCTCGCCCGGATGGATCTCGTAGCAGAGATCGACACCCATCTCCTCGGCGTGATCGAGGATCGGCCGCCATCGCGTCGCCAGTTCGTCGAATGCGGCCTCGATCAGTCCTGCCGGTCGCTGCGGCCACGGATAGATGTAGGGCCAGGCGAGCGCTCCCGAGAAGGTCGCCTGCGCCGACAGCCCGAGGTTCCGCGACGCCGTCAGCGTCTTCTTCACCTGATCGATCGCCCACTCCTGCCGCGCCGTCGGATTCCCCCGGACCACCGGCGCCGCAAAGCCGTCGAAGGCGGCGTCGTAAGCGGGGTGAACGGCGACGAGCTGTCCCTGCATGTGAGCCGAGAGTTCGGTGACCTCAACGCCGTTCTCACGGCCGCGGCCGGCGAACTCGTCGCACCAGCCCTTGCTCTCTGCCGCCTTCTCGAGGTCGAAGATGCGCCCATCGTGGCTCGGCACCTGCACGCCGACATAGCCGCAATCGGCCGCCCATTTCGTGATACCATCCCACGAGTTGAACGGCGCTTCGTCGCCCGCGAATTGCGCCAGAAACAGCGCCGGACCCTTGAGGGTGCGCATCATGATCCTCCACGATCGCAGTCGGCTCTCCGGCCGATGCAAACGATTACCAGCCAAGCTTGCGGTGACCGGCGGCACCGTCAAGAAGATTCCGGGAAGACCTCGATGCGCCGGACGACGAATAGGAGCGTGGCGGCTCTGGACGGTGGGCGGCGAGGGCGCTCGCCAAAGCCGCTGAGGATTCATCGGTGCGGACGAAAAATTCTTTGGCGCCGGTCGATCACCTCTCGGGTGGCGCGACTCGCAAGGCTGGTCTTTGTCAAGACACGGCTGACCCAGCCGCGGAATGCGATCCTCGACGAGCCGACGGGCGGCGCCGATACGCGGAAGAAGGTGCAAATCTGCCATCTGATCCGCGACCTTGCGGCCAAGCGGCCATCGCCGCGTTCGAGTGCTGCGGCAGGCGTCGCTGCAGCCCCGGATGCGCGCGGCGGTCAGACCGGCACGAATTCCCCGCTGTCGGACTGATAATGCAGCAACGCGCCGCCACCGATGTCGTGCCAGACGCCGTGCAGACCGAGGTTGTCGGCCTCGACCGCATCGCGCACGAAAGGGAAGGTCATGAGGTTTTCGAGGCTGACGAGGACCGCCTCGTGCTCGAGCATGCGCAGGTCGCCGCCCGCCTTCTCCACCCGTTCGTAGCCGGGGCGCAGGATGTCCATCCACCGGCCGACGAAGCTCCCTTCGGATTCCAGCTCCGGCGCGATGCCGGAACACATCGCCTGACAGCCGGCCACGCCGCCGCAGTTCGAGTGGCCGACGACGATCAGGTGAGCGACGCGCAGCGAGGTCACGGCATACTCGACCGCAGCCGAGGTGCCATGCTGACCGCCGCCGATCTCGTAGGGGGGGACGAGGTTGGCAATGTTGCGATGGATGAAGAATTCTCCCTGATCTGCGCCGAAGATCGAGGTGACGTGCACCCGGCTGTCGCAGCAGGCGATGATCATCGCGCGCGGCCGCTGCCCCTCCTCCGCAAGACGGCGGTACCACGCGCGATTCTCTGCGTAGGTGGTTGCGTGCCAGCCGTGGTAGCGCTGGGCGATGTAGCCGGGCAGAGGACGTGCGTGTCGCATGGGAGTTGAGGATTTCCTTCGATATTCGAATGTATTGGAGAGAAACTCTCTCTTGGTATCAAGCATTCGTTGAGCCAACGCCGTGATGGTCCTTCGCTGGAAACCGTGACGGAGTATCAGTGTGAACGTGACGAGACTGCGCCGGGGCAGGGTGGCCCGCCTAGATCAGGACCGCATCGACGACCTCGTGGAGCTTCTGTGCGATCTGGAAAGCGCTCGGCAAAAGGGCTTGTTTCTCGACGAACTGGGTGATGCGCTGGCCGTCCTGTCCTCGGCGTGGCGCGTCGGCGACATTCCACGCGTGCTCGAATGGGCGCGCTCGATCCAGCGGACAGAGGCCGAGATGGGGCGGGGCCTGATCCAGCGTGTCGCAGCAGATGTCATTGCTACCGCAGGCTCCAACGACGCGGCGGCTCTCGCTGCGACCCTAGAGCGGCTGATGCGGCTGATCGAGGGAGCGCTCGCAGCAGCCTGCAGCGCGCCCGACGCGGTCTCCTGAAGCCTGCTTGCAGGCGCGGGCAGTGCAGGTAGGGTAGCCTTCGCAGGTCTTCAACGCGAGCGTCCATGTCCCTGACCTTTGCCGACCCGGCAGATACCGTCCGTCTCCTCTTCGTCCTCCGGCCGGCGGAGGTGAAGAACTGGCTGCAGGGTCAGAACGACAGCGTTCGCGCTTGGGTCGACGCCACTGCCTGGAAGGCCAAGGCCGGCAGCGTCCTGCTGATACCGGGGCGGGACGGCCTCCCCGAGGCCGCTGCCGTCGGTCTGGGTGAACCGTCCTCCGCCGCGCGAGAACGTTTTTCGGTGGCGGCGGCACGTCCCAAGCTGCCCGCCGGAGCCTGGCGGCTGGAGGGCGACCTGAGTGCCGAGGAGCGTGACGAGGCAGCGCTGGGCTGGCTCCTGGCCGGCTATCGGTTCGCGCGGTACTCCAGGAACGATCCTCCGAAGGCCGGCCTGGTTTCGCCTGACGGCTGCGATCGCGCACGGCTGGAGGCGATTGCGGCTGGTGAAGCTCTGACCCGCGACCTCATCAATACGCCGGCGTCCGACATGGGCCCGGCGGAGATCGGGGCAGCGGCGCGCGCGCTTGCGCAGGAATTCGGCGCTGAGGTCGCGGTGACCGCCGGTGAGGCGCTCGCCGAGGGATTTCCGCTTATCGCGACCGTCGGCGCCGCCTCGGACCGGGCACCGCGTCTCATCGACATCAGGAGTGGCACCAGTGGCCCGCGCCTGACCCTCGTCGGCAAGGGCGTCGCGTTCGACACGGGGGGGCTCAACATCAAGCCCTCCGGCTCGATGGCACTGATGAAAAAGGACATGGGTGGTGCTGCAACGGTCCTCGGCCTGGCCAGGATGATCCTCTCGACCAATTTTCCGGTTCGCCTGCGCGTGCTGATCCCCGCTGTCGAAAACGCCATCGGCGGCTCGGCCTTTCGCCCCGGGGACATCCTGACCGCGCGGAACGGGAAGACGGTCGAGATCAACAACACGGACGCCGAAGGCCGGTTGGTCCTCGCCGACGCGCTGGCCCTCGCGGTCGAGGAGCCGCCGGACCTCCTGGTCTCCATGGCGACGCTCACCGGGGCGGCGCGCGTGGCGGTGGGTTCCGACATCGCGCCGTTCTTTACCGATGACGACGACCTTGCCTCCGCGCTTGCGGCATCTGGCGCGAGGGTGCGGGACCCCGTCTGGCGGCTTCCGTTCCACGCGCCCTACGAGGCCATGATAGAGCCTGGCATCGCCGACCTCGATAATGCACCGAAGGGCGGGTTCGGCGGCGCGATCACCGCCGCGCTGTTCCTGCGCCGGTTCACCGCCGGAGCCCGGTACTTGCACTTCGACATCTACGGGTGGCAGTCTTCAACGGCGCCCGCGCGGCCCAAGGGCGGCGCCGGTCAAGGCGCCAGAGCGCTCTTCGACGCGCTGCCGCAGGTCACGTGACCGACCGCCGTTCGCTCTTTGCCACGGGCCGAATCGCGGCCGAGGAGTTGCGCGGCACGGTCGAGGCCGAGCACTTCGTGTCACCCTGGAAATGCAGCGTCGCCAAGCCGACGACATTCCTCCATTCCGCGCCCGGCGGACCCCGGGACCGGGAGATGGTCTTCGGAGATCGCATCGAACTAATCGAGGAGCGCGGCGGCTGGTCGTTCGGCCGCGCGGCGCGGGACGGCTATTGCGGATGGTTCGACTCCTCCGATCTCGGCCCCGAGATAGTGCCGACGCACGCCGTCCGGGTGCGACGCACCCACATCTACCCCGAGCCGCAGATGAAGCTGCCGCCGCTGATGCGGTTGTCGTTCGCCTCGCTGGTGCGCGTCGATGGGTTCGAGCGCAAATGGGCCGCCACGCCAGAGGGGTACATCTTCGCCGCCCACCTGCGCGAGACAGGTACGCCGATGTGGGACCCGGTCGCGGTGGCCGAGATGTTTCTCGGCACGCCCTACCTCTGGGCGGGAAACACCGGTGAGGGTATCGACTGCTCGGGTCTGATCCAGATGGCCTGCCTTGCCTGCGGCGTTCCTTGTCCGGGCGATAGCGACCAACAGAACGAGATGCTCGGCGAGACCCTCTCGGAGGATGCCGAGCTTCGGCGGGGTGACCTTCTGTTCTGGCGAAGCCATGCGGCGTGGGTCTCGGAGGTGGGGACGATCCTTCACGCCAACGCCTACAGGATGATGGTGAACTACGAGCCGCTGCAGGCGGCCATCGAGCGGATCGAGGCGCAGGGCGATGGTCCGGTCACCTCCCGCAGGCGTCTCTAGTCGACGGCGCGGATCAGCTTTCTCTCCAGAACTCGCAAGACCGATCTGAGGTCGTGTCCTCGCTTGAGGATGCGGCCGTCCATGGAGATGACGGCGTACATCCCTTGGCGGTGGCGGAGCTTCGGGCGCTTCTCGATACGGTAGAGCGGGTGCTCGGCGGTGCGCCGAAATACCGAGAAGACGGCGACCTCGGGCAGGAAACTCATGGCATAGTCGCGCCATTCGGCGGCGGCGACCATGCGGCCGTAGATGCCAAGTATCTGCGAAAGCTCACGGCGATCGAACGTCACCGTCTCGGGCTCGGGCCGGAAGGGGATCGGTGGAGTGACCGCCATTGCCGTTCATCGTGGCGGTCCGCGCGCCGCAAATCAAGCGCTCGTTGCGTGGCGTCGGCGACTCGACTCCGGGGGAGGAGGCATGTAGAACATTGAGAGAACATCAGGTGCTGCCACACCGATGCCCAACCGTCGGATCCTCTCGCTCTGGTTCCCGCGGCTGGCGGCCGAGCGCGTGCTGCGGACAGAACGCGGCACGATCGACGGACCGCTCGCCGTGGTGGCCGACCGTACCAACGCCACCGTCCTCGTCTCGCTCGACGCGCGGGCCGAGACGGAGGGTATGCGGCTGGGCCAGCCCGTCCGCGACGCGCAGGCAATGTGCCCCCGACTGATCACCCGGCTCGCCAACCCGATGGCGGAGGAGGCATTTCTCGCCTCGCTCCGCCGCTGGGCCGGCAAGTTTTCGCCCTGGGTGGCCGAGGAGCGTCCGGCAGGCCTCGTCATCGACCTGACCGGCTGCGCGCACCTCTTCGGGGGCGAGGCGCCACTTCTCGCGCAGGTCGAGGCGGACTGCACCGACCTGGGGCTGACGGTGCGGGCGGGCATCGCCGACACTGTCGGCGCGGCCTGGGCGCTGGCGCGGTTTGCCGGGCGGGGAGCCGAGGCCGGTCGGTCGAGCGACGCCATCGACGTTGAGGCGCCGGCCACCCGCTCCCGCGCGGCCAAGCGCCGGGCGTGGGAAAAGGGGGGCGCGGCGCCTTCGCAGGTGACGGTCCTGGCCGACCGCGCGCGGATCGCTCCGCCGGGCCGAACCCGCACTGCGATTGCACAGCTGCCGGTGGCGGCGCTTCGGATCGAGGCCGAGACGGTGGCGCACCTCGTCCGGCTCGGCTTCCGGCGGATCGAGGAGCTTGCCGGTCAGCCGCGCGCAGGCCTCGCGCGGCGCTTCGGCGTCGGGCTCGTGCGCCGGCTTGACCAGGCAATGGGCGTGACGCCGGAGCCGGTCTCGCCTGCCGCGCCTGCCACGAACTTCGCGGTCCGGTTGACGCTGCCCGACCCGATCGGGCTGGAGGAAGACATCGTGGCCGCGATCGACCGGTTGCTGCCCGCGCTCGCCCGCCGGCTGTCGGACAAGGGGTACGGGGCGCGGCGCATCCGGATGCAGTGCTTTCGCGCCGACCAAGGGATGCAGTGGGCCGAGGTCGGGCTCGCCCGCCCCTCCGCCGAGCCCGAGCGGATCCGCCCGCTGCTGGCAATGAAGGTTCCCGACATCGACGCGGGCTTCGGCATCGACGCCGTCCGGATCGAGGCCACGGTTACCGAGCCGGTGCATGCCACCAGCCACAAGGGCGGTCAGATCGTCGCCGGAGAGGTTGCGGCGCGGCAGACGCAGGATACCGCGCGGGACGACCTGATAGGCCGGCTCGGCGCACGCGTCGGGCTGGACGCGATCACCCGGCTGCACCCCGCCGACAGCCACATACCCGAGAAGACCGCACACGCCGTTGCCGCCGCGTGGTCCGAGCCGGCGGGACCGTGGCCGCAGGTCGCGACGCCGCGCCCGCTGACGCTCTGGCGGCCGGAGCCGGTGATGGCGGACGACCGGCCGTCGCTGCCGCCGAGGTTCCGCTGGCGGGGCCGGACCCATGCCACGGCCAGCGGCAGCGGACCGGAACGCATCGCACCGGAATGGTGGCTCGACGAGCCCGAATGGCGCTCCGGCGTCCGCGACTACTGGCGCGTGACGACCGAGGCTGGCGACCGGCTGTGGCTCTACTACGCCCATGGCCGGCTGATGTCGTCGGGCTGGTTCTGCCAGGGGCGCTTTGCTTAAGGCTGTCCGCACGCGCCTGAATCCAGCGAAACGGACGCGTCGGAATACAAGCGACCACCCAGCCGCGTGTTCCGTAAGCGCGACGCCAACCCCCTCCTGCCGCTTCTGCTCTGACCGGGCCATTCTCCGCGCGCATGAGCGTCGGAGGTGTTGGTTTTGGAAAGGGACGGCAAAGTGGGCGTCCAATTGGACGGCTCGAGGGGCGGCGGGGTTTCGCGGCTGGAGGTGATCGAGGGGCCGACTGGGCGACGGTGGCGCACGAAGGCGGAGCGGGCGCGAATCGCGGCGGAGAGCCTGGTGCCCGGAGCTTCTGTGGCGGATGTCGCGCGGCGGCACGGAACGACGCGCTGGCAGGTTCACGACTGGCGGAAGAAGCTGCGGACGGGGCAGTTGGTGGTGCCCGAGAGCGTGGCGGAGCTGCCGATGTTTGCTGAGCTGGTGGTCGAGGGCGCCGCCGCGGATGCGCCGGCAGCGACGGATGCCACATCCGGGGTGGAGATCGTCGTCGGTGATGTCGTGATCCGCGTCGGGGCCGGCGCCGGCGAGGGGCTGTTGATGCGGACGATCCGGGCAGTGCGAGTGGCGGCATCGTGATGCTCGGCCAGGGTGGGCCGGTGAAGGTCTTCGTGGCGACGCGCCCGGTGGACTTCCGCAAGGGGATCGACGGTCTGGCGCTGGCGGTGCAGGAGATGTTCGGGCTCGATCCGTTCAGCGGGGCGGCCTTCGTGTTCCGCTCGAAACGGATCGCATCAAGCTGCTGGTCTGGGACCAGACCGGGATGGTGCTCGTTCACAAGCGCCTGGAAGGCGGCAAGTTCGTCTGGCCGCAGGTGCGGGACGGGGTGATGCGGATGTCGTCGGCGCAGCTGGCGGCGCTGTTCGAGGGGTTGGACTGGCGGCTGGTGCGCCCCGAGCGGGCGCGGCGTCCGCTGGCGGCAGGGTGAGCGCGCGGACGTGCGGGAAGCCCCTGTTCTTGCTGGCCAGAGCCTGAAGCGCGTGATTCACTCCGGCGCATGGACGCCGACGCCCTCAGCCGCGCGAACACCCACCTGAAGGCCCGCCTGGCCGAGGTCGAGGCGGTGCTGGCCGAGGTGCAGGAGGCCAACCGCCGGCTGGAAGACATGCCTCACGCTCCTCGCAGCGCGAGAAGTTCGGCAAACGCTCCGAGAAGCTGTCCCCGACCAGTTCAACTTGGCCTTGGAGGATGCCGAACTGGCCCAGGGCGTGCTCGAAGCCGCGCAGGAGAAGGCCAAGGCCGCGCTGCAACGGGCGCGCGGGGAGACGCCTCGCAAGCCGGCGCGCAACCGTGGGCATCTGCCGGCACATCTGCCCCGGATCGAGCGTGTGATCGAGCCCGCCAGCACGCTCTGCCTCTGCGGCTGCGGCGAAATGGCAAGGATCGGCGAGGACCTCTCCGAGAGGCTCGACGTGATCCCGGCACAGTTCCAGGCGCTGGTCACGCGGCGCCCCAGATACGCCTGCCGCCGGTGCTCGCAGGCCGTGGCGCGGGCGCACGCCCCCGAGCATGTCGTGCCGGGCGGGCTGCCGACCGAACTCTTGATCGCCGTTCGCCATCGGGCTCGAACCGATGGCGCCGCGATGGCTCACCATCGTATCGAAGTTCGGCGACCCGACAGGCCGGGATCTTCGAGCGGCAGGGGCTCCACCTCGACCGCGGCACGCTCGGCAACTGGGTCGGGCGCGCGTGCTTCCACCTGATGCCGGTCATCGACCACATGCGCGCCCATCTGCGCGGCGCCGACCGGATCTTCGTCGACGAGACGCGGGCGCCGGTGCTTGATCCGGGCTGGAAGGCCACGAAGAGCGGCTACTTCTGGGCCGTCGTCGCCGACGATCGCGGCCATGGCGGCGCCGGCCCGCCGATCGTGCTGTTCCATTACGCCCCCGGTCGGGGGAAGCAGCATCCGCTGAAGTTCCTTGCCGGATACTGCGGCCGGTTCCTGCAATGCGACGCCTGCCAGTCCTGCAACGCGCTGACGGACATCGCGCGACGGTGGCCCATGGCAGCTGGTCTACACGGTGCTCTTCACCGGGGCGATGGAGCTGGTCGCAAACCTGGCCAAGGCGCAGGCCGACGGCCGGCTCGAGGAGCGGCTGACGCACTTCGCCAAGCCGAAGCTGCTGATCGTCGACGAGCTCGGCTACCTGCCCCTCGAGCCCGACGCCGCGCACCTGTTCTTCCAGCTGGTCAGCCGGCGCTACGAACGGGGCGCGACCCTGGTCACCTCAAACCGCGCCGTCGGAGAGTGGGGCAGCGTCTTCGGCGACGCGGTGGTGGCGACGGCGATCCTCGATCGCCTGCTCCACCACAGCCACGTCGTCACAATCCGCGGCGACAGCTACCGGCTGCGCGAGAAACGCCGCAGCGGGCTTCTCAAGAAGGCCGCGGCGCCGGGGGCTCCAGGTCGCGCAGGTTGCCCACGCCATGCCGACGCAGACACCGGTCGAGCCCGGAGCGCGAGACGTTCGGGTTCAGGAACCCCCGCACTACGCAGAGAAGGTCGTCGAGCGGCAGCAGCAGCGTCTTGCGCAGGGACACCGCCACCGCCTCCTGTGGAGGCGTGAGCGTCGATTGCAGCCGATGCGCGGTGTGGCTCCGGTCATGGACGCTGTCCCGGTCCCGCCACTTCCAGACCGTCTGCTCGGAGATGCCGTGGCGCTCCGCCACGATCCACGCGGCCTCGTCGCTCGCCTGGATCGCAGCCCGGATCTTCGGTGTCGTTGTCGCCTGCTTGTGAAGAGAGATCAGCATGCTCGCCTCCCGTCCCGAACATCGCGCAGGATCGATCTTGCCATGAAGAGCCCCAGAGCGGCGAGAGACCATGCGATCGCCCGGGACGGGACACCTAGGCCAGCGCGCTAAGCACGGGGTTGAGAAGGGGCCGGCCGCGCTCGGTAAGCCGCAGGCGGCCACAGACTGACTCCAGAAGCCCAGCCCCGAAAAGGTCGTCGAGCCGCTCCTGCTGAAATACGACGCCGAGGCGGCTTGCCCGATCCAGTGATATTCCCTCAACGAGCCGAAGACCCATCATCAGATACTCGAGCCCATGTCCGTCCGTGGGCTCCCAACAGGTTGCGCCTTCCATACTGCCGGCCGCTCGAAGCCACGCACCAGGTTCCGACGGTGCACTCCCCTGCATTCGCGTGGTGCCGTCGCAGATCCGGCCCTTCGCACCCGGCCCGATCCCTATCCAGTCGCCGGAAGTCCAGTATATCCTGTTGTGCACTGACTCGGCACCGGCCCGCGCATGGTTGGAGACTTCGTATGCCGGCAGGGCGGCGTCCCGGCACAAGTGCTGCGTGACTTCATAAAGGTCGGCTCCCAAATCTTCCTCTGGCAGGCCCTCAAGCATGCCACGCCGGCGACGCTCACCAAAAACGGTGCCGTCTTCAATCGTCAGCTGATACAGCGATAGGTGTTCGAGGCCGACCGCAAGAACCTCGTCAAGCTCATCTTGCCATGCCTCCAGGGTCTGGTGCTGCCGCGCGTAGATCAAGTCCGCACTCACACGCGAAAAAGCCTTGCGCGCAACCGTCAGTGCGTCGCGCGCTTCAGCTGCCGAATGCAAACGACCAAGACGCCGCAGATCACCATCGTTGAGAGCCTGCACGCCCAGCGACAAACGATTTACGCCGGCAGTGCGATAGCCGTGGAAACGCTCGGCGTCGACCGAAGTCGGGTTCGCCTCCAGCGTGATCTCCGCACCGTCGGGCAGTGACCAGAGACGGTCTATGCATTTAAGGACCGCTGCCACCGTCTCGGGCTCCATGAGGCTGGGTGTTCCGCCTCCGAAGAAGACGGACGCTACCTCTCTGCCCGGGGTCAAGCGGGCAGCGCGTTCGATTTCCCGTATGAGAGCGTCTCGCCAGGAGGAATGGTCTACCGAAGAAACGACATGACTGTTGAAGTCGCAGTAGGGGCACTTGGCCTGGCAGAAGGGCCAATGGATGTAGATCCCGAAACCCGCCTCACGCCAGTTGCAATCGTGTGGCGAAGGCGGCGAAGGCGCGAGAGCGGTGGTCGATCGCATGCTTTTCCTCCGGTCGCATCTCTGCAAAAGTTCGGCTGTGGTCGTCTGGCACGAAAACTGGGTCGAAGCCGAAACCGTTCGATCCGCGCATCGGCCACACGACTTGGCCCGACACCGCCCCCTCGAAGACCTCGTCGGAACCGTCGGGCCATGCAAGGCACAGCGTGCAATGAAACTGCGCGATCCACGGCTGCGGCACTCCCTCCAGCCGCTCCCTCAGCTGCATCATGGCGAGGACGAAATCCCGACCGCCTGGCGTTTCCGCCCAGTCTGCGGTATGCACACCAGGCTCCCCGTGGAGCGCTGCAACTGCGATGCCGCTGTCGTCCGCAAGTGCGACCAACCCGCTTGCTCGCGCGGCGGCATTCGCCTTTAGTCGCGCGTTGCCGGCGAAGGTTGCTTCAGTCTCATCAGGCTCGGCGAGTCCAAGGTCGGACGCCGGGACCGAAGAAACATTGTACGGCTTCAACAAATCTCTGATTTCTCTAATCTTTCCCGCATTGTGCGTCGCAAGAACAAGTCGCTCGAGCCGTCTCATGGCAGCGCAGTCCTCTGCGCTGCCATGAGCTGTGTAACGCCTTCGGCTGCTAGATCGAGAAGCGCGTCCATCTCGTCCCGCGCAAAGGTCGAACCCTCCGCCGACATCTGCACCTCGATCAAGCGACCCCCGCCGGTCATGACGAAGTTGCCGTCGACTCCGGCCTCGCTGTCCTCGGCATAGTCCAGATCGGCGATCGGACGGCCGCCATGGATGCCGCAACTTATCGCGGCAACGTGATCGAGCATCGGGTCGGAGAGCACGACCCCGGACTTCATCAGCGCATCGATGGCGATCTTCAGCGCCACCCAGCCGCCGGTGATCGCGGCGCAGCGAGTTCCACCGTCAGCCTGTATGACGTCACAGTCCACGGTGATCTGGCGCTCTCCCAACGCAACCCGGTCTATGCCGGCGCGAAGACTGCGTCCGATCAGCCGTTGGATTTCCTGCGTCCGCCCAGACTGGCCGCGCTTCGCCTCGCGCGCCATGCGGGTGTGCGTCGCGCGAGGCAGCATCCCGTATTCCGCCGTCACCCAGCCAAGGCCGGAGTTCCGCAGGAACGAGGGCACCTTTTCGTCGACACTTGCAGTGCAGAGGACGTGAGTGTCGCCGACCTTTATCAGGCAGGACCCTTCGGCATGACGGGTGATGCCAGTCTCGATACTGACGGCGCGGATCTCGTCGAGGCGACGTCCGGAAGGGCGCATTGTGATCCAAGGCCTTTCTGTTTGGAAGCAGCGCGGGGATAACCATGCGCGATGCTGCGAGGCAACCCCGATTGACGCCGTGCGGCATGCCCGTCTAGAACGGCATGTCCAGCGCCGAGCAACGCACGATGCAAGACACTCCCTCTATCCTTTCGCAGATGGACGAGCGCAGCCGCGAGGTGTTCCGCCGCGTGGTCGAGGGCTATCTCGCTTCCGGTGAGCCGATAGGCAGCCGAACCCTGACCCGTTCGATGACCGAAAAGGTCAGCGCCGCGACCATCCGCAACGTTATGCAGGACCTCGAACATCTCGGCCTGCTCGATCATCCGCATGTCTCCGCCGGGCGAGTGCCGACGCAGGTCGGCCTGCGCCTCTTCGTCGACGGCCTGCTCGAGGTCGGACCGCTGACCGACGAGGATCGCGCCATGATCGACGCGACGCTCGGCGCTAATGACCAGACCGACGGCATGTTCGATCGGGTGGGCACTGCGCTTTCCGGCCTTACGCAAGGCGCGTCGCTGGTTCTCGCGCCCAAGCATGAAGCGCCGATCAAGCATATCGAGTTCGTAAGCCTCGGCCACGACCGCGCTTTGACCGTTCTGGTCTACGCGGACGGCAATGTCGAGAATCGGGTGTTCAGCCCTCCTCCGGGGCAGACACCATCGTCGATGCGCGAGGCGGCGAACTTCCTGAACGCCCTCGCAGGGGGGCGGACCCTGGCCGATCTGCGCGAGGTCATCGGCCGAGAGATTACCACGCGCCGGCAGGAAATCGACATCCTCGCCTCCGCCTTGGT
Source organism: uncultured Alphaproteobacteria bacterium (assembly GCA_963749675.1). GTDB lineage: Bacteria > Pseudomonadota > Alphaproteobacteria > Rhodobacterales > Rhodobacteraceae > Roseitranquillus. The sequence continues at coordinate 168,372 of CAVVNT010000010.1, read as the reverse complement.
CGAAAGCGGCCTGGCGGTCTGGACGACTGAGGGCGACCGTGGCGAGCGGCTGATCGTACGTGGCCGCGCGAACCTGCTCGGCGACGCCGACGAGTCCGATCTCGACCGGATTCGCGAACTCTTCGACGATCTGGAGCGCAAGCGCGACATCGCAGAGTTTCTGGAACTCTCAGAGGAAGGCGAGGGGGTCCGCATCTTCATCGGCTCGGAGAATAAGCTTTTCTCTCTTTCGGGTTCCTCTCTGGTCGTCTCTCCTTATATGAACGCCGACCGGAAGATAATCGGCGCCGTGGGCGTGATCGGCCCCACCCGCCTCAACTACGGGCGCATCGTGCCGATCGTGGACTACACGGCGCAACTGGTCGGCAAACTCCTGACCGACCGCTCCTGACGACGGGTGAGAATCGAATGACGAACGCGAAGAAGATGGAAGACGAGTACAACATCGGTCCGGAGACCGGCACTGAGGACGACCCGATGCTCGACGAGGCGACAACATTCGACGAGGCGCCTGTCGTCGACGAGATCGAGGAACTCAGGGCCGAGCGCGATTCCTACCGCGATCGCTTCATGCGGGCGCTCGCGGATGCTGAGAACTCCCGCAAGCGTGGTGACCGGGACCGCCGGGAGGCGGAGCAGTACGGAGGCTCACGCCTCGCCCGCGATCTCCTGCCGGTCTACGACAACCTGCGCCGTGCGCTCGAGTCGGCGACCGAGGAACAGCGCGCCGGCGCGACTGCGTTGATCGAAGGGGTTGAGCTGACTCTGCGTGAACTACTCAATGTCTTCTCCAGGCACAACGTCACGCTGATCGAGCCGAAGGTCGGCGAGCGTTTCGATCCCCAGCACCATCAGGCGATGTTCGAGGCGCCGGTCCCGAACACCCGGGCCGGCGACATCATCCAGGTGGCGCAGGCCGGCTTCCTGCTGCACGATCGCCTATTGCGCCCGGCCCAGGTCGGCGTGAGCTCGACCCCCGCTGGCAGCGAGCCAACGTCCGATGAATCCTAGCCACTCGGCGCGCCGCGCCTGCCCTATCGCAGTTTTTTCGCCTCAAGTTGGCTACCCTCCGGATCGGGCGGAAAGTTGAATTTATGGGTGCGGACGCGGTAATCGGGTCATGGAGAATGGTCTCCTGGACGCGGGAGACCGTTGCGACCGGTGAGGTCACCGACGCGATGGGTGCCGACCCGATCGGCTACATCGCGTACAATGCGGACGGTCGAATGATGGCCACCGTCTTCCGCAGAGATCGGCTGCACGCCACCGGCAAGATATGGAACGAGGCCGAGAAGGCGCAGCTCTACGACACGATGCTTGCCTACGTCGCCTCCTGGACGCTCGACGGAGAACGCCTCGTCCACCAGGTCGAGGCGGCGTGGAACCCCAACTGGCAGGTCGATCTCTCTCGCCCCTTCACGCTCGATGGGGACAGGCTCGTCATCAGCGGTGCCCCGGGCATCGACCCGACGACGGGCGAGGAGGTCATGTATCGCATGGAGTTCCGACGCGCGTAGGGCTCTGGCGACCCCGCGCCCCGCTTCGGGCGAGAGATGGTGGCCTAGCGGCGGTGCTCTACGCTGACCGGCGACCCGCGCTCCGCTCGTCGTCGATCAGGGCCCTCAACTCATAGATCAGCTCCAGCGCCTCGCGCGCAGTCAGATCGTCCGGACTGACCTTCGCCAGCCGCGCCTCAATCGCCGTCGGCTCTGAGGGCGCCGAAGGTGCCGGCGGCCGCGCACGAAACAGCGGCAGGTCGTCGATCACAGGCCCGCCACGCTCCCGCTCGCCCGCTTCCAGCTGATCAAGCACTGCTCGCGCCCGCTCAACCGCCGCCGCGGGCAGTCCGGCCAGTCGTGCGACCTGCACCCCGTAGCTCCGGTCCGCCGCGCCGTCCCGCACCTCGTGCAGGAAGATCACGTCGCCCTCCCATTCCTTGACCGCTACCGTCGCGTTCGCCACCCCGGGCAGCGTCTCGGCGAGCCGCGTCAGCTCGTGATAATGCGTCGCGAACAGCGCGCGGCAGCGGTTGACCTCGTGCAGATGCTCCATCGTCGCCCAGGCGATCGACAGCCCGTCGTATGTCGCCGTCCCGCGCCCGATCTCGTCAAGGATCACCAGCGCGCGCTGGTCCGCCTGGTTCAGGATCGCCGCGGTCTCGACCATCTCGACCATGAAGGTTGACCGCCCCCGCGCCAGGTCGTCCGCCGCCCCCACCCGGCTGAAGAGCTGGCTGATCAGCCCGACATGCGCTTCCCGCGCGGGCACGAACGCCCCCATCTGGGCCAGGATCGCAATCAGCGCGTTCTGCCGGAGGTAGGTGGACTTGCCGGCCATGTTCGGCCCGGTCAGCAGCTTGATGGCCGCCCCGTCGCCCGGCGTCAGGCTGCAATCGTTCGACACGAACGGCTCTCCCTGCCGCTTCAGCGCAGCCTCGACCACCGGATGCCGGCCACCGGTGACATCGAACGCCCGGCTCTCGTCGACCGCGGGGCGCACCCAACCCTCGGCCGCGGCGAGGTTTGCAAGCGCCGCCGCCACGTCGATCTCGGCCAGCGCCCGCGCCGCGGTGCCGATCCGTGCAGCCTCGGCGACGGCCGCCTGGCGCAGCTCGTCGAAGATCTGCCGCTCGATCTCAAGGGCCCGGGCGGCGGCGTTGAGGATCCGCGTCTCGAGGTCGCTCAGGTCCGGCGTCGTGAAGCGTACGGCGTTCGCCGTCGTCTGTCGGTGCACGAAGTCGTCGCGCGCCAGCATTGCCCTGGCATGCGTAGCGGTGACCTCGACGAAGTAGCCCAGCACGTTGTTGTGCTTGACCTTCAGGCTGCCGACTCCGGTCCGCTCGGCATACTCCGCCTGCATCCCGGCGATCACGCCACGCCCCTCGTCACGCAATGTCCGCGCCTCGTCGAGCTCACGGTTCACGCCCGCCGCAAGGAAACCTCCTTCTGAAATGCGGTGCGGCGGCTCCGCCACGAGCGCGGTGCCCAATCGGTCGGCCAGCGCGTCGTGCCCCGTCAGGTCTCGCCGCGCGGTCGCCAGCAGGTCCGGGACGGCCTCCTGCAGCCATTCGGACAACTCCGCGCCGCGCGCTAGGCCGTCGCGCAGCGCGGCCAGGTCGCGCGGGCCGCCACGTTCCAGTGCCAGCCGCGACAAGGCGCGGTCCATGTCCGGCACCTGCCGCAGCGCCGCGCGCAGCTCCCCACGCCGCCGCCCGTCCTCGACCAGCCACGCCACCGCGTCATGCCGCGCCCGGATCAGCACCAGATCGCACGAGGGCGACGCCAGCCGCCGCTCCAGCAGGCGCGCGCCCGCCGCCGTCACTGTCCGGTCGATCGTGGTCAGCAGCGCGCCATCGCGCCCGCCCGAAATCGCGTGCGTCAGCTCCAGGTTGCGCCGGGTCGCGCCGTCGATCCGCATCGCCGTCCGCTGCGTCTCGGCCACCGGCGGGCGGAGGAACGGCAGCCGCCCGCGCTGCGTCAGCTCCAGATACGACAGCAGCGCGCCCATCGCCGAGATCTCGGGCCGCCCGAACCGCCCGAACGCGTCGAGCGTCCCGACCCGCCACAGCTCGCACAGCCGCCGCTCCGCGCCCTGGCTGTCGAACGCGGCCTTCGGCATCGGCGTGCAGGACGCCCCGGCCTCTTCCGCCAGACTCCCTCGCCGCGCCTTCGGCGCCCTCGAGCACCAGCAGCTCCGCCGGCGCCAGCCGCGCCAGCTCCGGCGCCAGCCGCACCGGCGGGCAGGCCAGCACCCGGATCTCGCCGGTGGAGACGTCGGCCCAGGCCAGTGCGCCCTCGCCCCGGACCTCGGCCCAGGCGGCGAGGTAGTTGTGCCGCCGCGCCTCCAGCAGGCTCTCCTCGGTCAGCGTGCCGGGCGTCACGACCCGCACGACCTCGCGCTTCACCACCGACTTGGACGCCGCGCTTCTTCGCCTCCGCCGGATCCTCCATCTGCTCGCCCACGGCGACGCGAAATCCCTTTCGGATCAGCTGCAGCAGGTACCCCTCCGCCGCATGCACCGGCACCCCGCACATCGGAATCGGCTTGCCCTCGTGAACGCCGCGCTGTGTCAGCGCGATGTCCAGCGCCTCCGCGGCCGCCACCGCGTCGTCGAAGAACATCTCGTAGAAGTCGCCCATCCGGTAGAACAGCAGCGCGTCGGGATGCTCCGCCTTGATGGCGAGGTACTGCGCCATCATCGGCGTCGGCGCGGCGGTCTCGGTGGTCATGTCGGGCGTCGGTCCCCTGCCGGCAGCGACGCGGAGCCTAGCGGTGCGTGACGCCCACCGAAAGACCGTCCATGTCGCCGCGGAGAGGTCCGGGTTGCAAAGACCACCGCGGGCGCGGCAGACTGCCGCAAGGGAAGGCGGCCCGCGAAGGTGCCGCCGACGAGAGGGAGGATACTGGATGACGCCGCTCAAGACGGCCCTCGTGACGACCACGCTCGCCGGCCTCTTGGCCGCCCCCGCCGCCGCGCAGGACATCCGCTTCTGGACGACGGAGGAGCAGCCCGAGCGTCTGCAGCAGCAGCAGGATCTCGCCGCCGCGTTCGAGGAGGAGACCGGCATCGCCGTCGAGGTCATCCCCGTTACCGAGAGCGACCTCGGCACCCGCGCCACCGCGGCCTTCGCCGCCGGCGACCTGCCCGACGTCATCTACCACACGCTGCAATACGCGCTGCCTTGGGTCGAGGCCGGCATCCTCGACGTCGACGCCGCGACCGAGGTGATCGAGACGCTGGGCCCCGACACCTTCGCCCCCGGCGCGCTCGCCATGGCCGAGACCGAGGACGGCTGGGCCTCCGTCCCCGTCGACGGCTGGACGCAGATGATCATCTACCGCAAGGACCTGTTCGAGGAGGCCGGGCTCGAACCGCCCACCACCTACGACAACGTCCGAGCCGCGATCGAGGCGCTGCACAATCCGCCCGACATGTTCGGCTTCGTCGCCGCCACCAAGGTCGACGAGAACTTCATGTCCCAGGTGCTCGAGCACGTGTTCCTGGCCAACGGCGTCACGCCCGTCGACAAGAACGGCTTCAAGGGCTTCGAGATGGAGCCAACGGTCGAGGTGCTGGAGTTCTACAAGGCCATCGCCGACGCCTCGCCGCCGGGCGAGCTCTACTGGGACCAGTCGCGCACGATCTACTTCAACGGCAACGCGGCGATGATCATCTGGTCGCCGTTCATCCTCGACGAGCTCGCCGGTCTGCGCGACAGCAACCCGCCGACCATCACCGATGACCCGACCTCGACCGAGCTCGCGTCGAAGACCGGGATCGTGACGAACTTCGCCGGCCCCTCCAACCCCGACGGTGCGGCCTGGGCCGACATCCGCTATTTCGGCATCACCGTCGACGCCGACATCACCGAGGCGCAGGACTTCATTCTCTACTCGATGGACGAGGGCTACGCCCAGACGCTCGCCATCGCGCCCGAGGGCAAGTTCCCGGTCCGCCGCGGCACCGAGGAGAACCCCGAGCAGTTCATCGACGCCTGGGCCGAGCTGCCGATGGGCGTCGACCGCAAGAAGCCGATGTCCGAGGTCTACGACGCATCGATGATGGACGAGATCGTCGGCGGCCTCGACGTCGCCCAGCGCTGGGGGGTCGAGGAGGGCCAGCTCGCTCTCGCCTCCAAGATCATCAACAGCCAGGTCATCAACCGCCTCGTCCGCGAGTACATCGACGGCCGCCGCTCTGCCGAAGAGACGGTGGAGGCCATGAACGAGGAGCTGGCCGCGATCGAGTGATGCCGGGCACCGCCACCCTCCGACGTCCTGGGCCCGACCCTGGCCCTCGACCGACCGGGCCGCGCCGCGTCGGCCCCCGAACGCGGGGGACGGGGCCGTGACCGACGCCGCCGACCGCCGGGGCAGCCTGCCCGACGCCGAGATCCGCGCTCTCGAGACACCCGTGCCGCCGAAAGGGCGCGGCGCGCTGTCCCGGCGCGAGGCGCGCCTCGCCTGGGGTCTCCTGCTGCCCACGATCCTCGCCGTCGCGACCGTCGTCCTCCTGCCGTTGCTGGCGGTGTTCTGGATCAGCGTGAAGCCGGTGGGCCTCGCCGACCTGCGCCCGCCCGCGCCGGTGGTCAGCGAATCGCTCCGCGGCCGGCCCGAGGCGGCAGGCGACGAGGCGACGGTCCAGTACCGCCTGCGCAATTCCAGCCGCGACCAGCCGATCGCGAACGTCATCCTGACCGACGAGCTGCCGGAGGGGCTGGAGCTTGGCGCGGTCGACGAACGCTGCACGCTCGACGGCCTGTCGCTCCGCTGCGACCTCGGCGACTGGGAGGGCGGCAAGCGCGACGAGATCGAGATCCCGGTGACGGTGACGCAGGACTTCCTCGATTCGGGGGTGGAGCTCGACGCGGTTCCCGCGGGCATCTCCGGCAAGGCCGCGAACATCCTGACGAATGCCGAATTCACCTGGGAGAACTTCGCCCGCATCTTCGACGGCGACGAGTTCTGGGGCGTCCTCGGGGTGACGCTGTTCTACACCGTGTTCGGCACCATCGGCGCGCTGGTCGTCGGGCTCTTCGCCGCGCTCCTGCTCGACCAGTCGTTCAAGGGGCAGGGGGTGCTGCGGGGGCTCTACCTGTTCCCCTACGTCGCGCCGGTGATCGCCGTCGCCTTCACCTGGATCATCCTGTTCGACCCGTTCTCGGGCTCGGCCAACGCGCTCCTGATCCAGATGGGCGTGACCGAGAGCGCGATAAACTTCTTCGGCCAGCGCCCGCTCGCTCTCATCATGGTCACGGTGTTCGAGATCTGGCGCTATTTCCCGCTGTCGTTCCTGTTCATCCTGGCGCGGATGCAGTCGATCGACACCGACATGTACGAGGCCGCCGACATGGACGGCGCCTCGCCCTTCCAGCAGTTCTGGTACCTGTCGCTGCCGCAGCTCCTCGGCATCCTGTCGGTCCTGTTCCTGCTGCGCTTCATCTGGACCTTCAACAAGTTCGACGACATCTTCCTGCTTGACGGGCGGCAACGCCGGCACCCGCACCCTGACCGTCAACGTCTACGAACAGGCCTTCGCGCTCTCGAACATCGGCGCCGGCGCGGCGGTCGCGGTGGTGATCTTCGCCTGCCTGATCCTGTTCTCGTTCCTCTTCTTCCGCTACGTCAGCCGGGAGGAAGGGCTGTGAGCGGCGCACTGCTCGGCAGCGGCCTGCGGCCCCGGACCTCTCGGGGGCGGCGGCCTTCGCGGCGCCGATCGCCGCTCTGCCGTGGCGCGCGGGTCTCGACGATGAGCTGCCGCTTCGCCATGGCTACGTCGCGGGCCCAATTCTCGGCGCGCTCTGGATGATCGTCGTCTCGACGACGGTCGCAGTGGTGATGTCCTTCGCCACCGGGCTGCCCTTCGCGCCCGCGATCCTCGGCAGCCTCGTCGTCGGCGCGCTCCTCGGCGCTCGTCGCGGTGCGCTGGCGCAATGTGGGCATCCTCATCGGGGCGACGCTGCTCCTCGTCGTGGTGGGGATGCTCGTCGGCTTCGGCCCGATCCTCGTCGGGGGCGATGTGGGGCTTGCGTGGGCGCTGGCCGCGCTGCTGACCGCGCTCGGCGCGATCGGTGCCGCTGCGGTGGATGCTGGCCGAGCTTCCGGAAGGGGCGGCGACCCGGCACGAGTTCGAGCATGCAGTGATCCGGTTCCTGCTCGGCTTCGGTTACGTCTTCTTCACCGCGATCGTCGCGATCCCGTTCTACGTGATGGTGATGACGTCGCTCAAGAACCAGTCGGAGCTGATGCAGAACCCGCTCGATTTCTCGATCGACCTCTCCCAGGGCTGGGGGTTGTTTCGCAGCTACTACGAGCTGATGACGCAGTTCAACTTCGGCTCGTACCTCTGGACGTCGTTCTATGTCAGCGTGCTGACGGTTCTGATCACGCTCGCCTTTTCGATCCCAGGCGCCTACGCGGTGGCCCGCCTGCGGTTCCGCGGCGCGGCGGCGTTCTCGCGCTCGATCCTGCTCATCTACATGGTGCCGATGATCGTGCTGGCGCTGCCGATCTACATCGCGTTCTCGATGACGGGCCTCAGGAACACCATCTTCGGGATCGTGCTGATCTATCCGGTGACGACGATTCCGGTCGCCCTCTACATGTTGCAGGGCTACTTCCGCGGACTGCCAGGTGAGGTGGAGGAGGCCGGGCTGATGGACGGGCTCAGCCGGCTGGCGGTGATCTGGAAGATCACGCTGCCCCTCAGCCTGCCGGCGCTGGCAAGCGTGTCGCTCTATGTCTTCATGATCGCGTGGAACGAATTCCTGTTGGCTTTCATGCTTTTGGACGATCCGTCCAAGTTCACCCTGACCCGCGGCGTGGCGATGCTGAACTCCTCGGAGATCCCGCGGCAGCACCTCATGGCGGGGTCGGTGATCGCGACGGTGCCGATCCTGCTGCTGTTCCTGGGGCTGGAGAGGTTCATGACGCGGGGCCTGACGGCGGGGAGCGTGAAGGGGTGAAAGTGACACCATCGTATCATTTTCGAGGGCCGTTTTGACCAGTTCGTACCTGAATCCGAGAGGCGCGGCGTGACCTCGGCGGACGATCTCGACGCCCAGGCGCGCGACATCCTGCGGGAGAACGACCGCGGCGGGTACACGATCCCGACGGCGGGGCTGTATCCCTACCAGTGGAACTGGGACTCGGCGTTCGCGGCGTGGGGGTTCTCGACGTTCGACGTCGACCGGGCGTGGACCGAGCTTGAGACGCTGTTCGGCGCGCAATGGGACACCGGGATGGTGCCGCATATCGTCTTTCACAAGACGGACCCCGGATACTTCCCGGGGCCGGAGGTGTGGGGGACGGGGCGGAACACCTCCGGCATCAGCCAGCCGCCGGTTGCCGCGATCCTGGCGCGCCGGATCCTCGCGGCGGACCCCGAGGCGGGGAGCAGGCGGGTGGCCGCGCTCTTTCCGCGGCTGGTCGCGTTCCATCGCTGGTGGCGGGATTGGCGCTGCCCGTCGGGCGTGGCGGCGATCACGCATCCCTGGGAGTCGGGTCGGGACAACTGCCCGGACTGGGATCCGGGGATGGCGAACGTCGACGGGTCCGGGGTCGCGCCTTACATCCGGCGGGACACGGGCCATGTCGATCCGTCGATGCGGCCGTCGAAGGAGGACTACGACCGGTATGTCGCGCTCGTGGAGTTCGGGCGGGGCTGCGGCTGGGATCAGCGGACGATCCTCGACGAGGGGCCGTTCCTGATGGCGGATCCGGCGATCACCTTCATCCTGATCCGGGCGAACCGCGACCTGGCGGCGATCGGGCGGGAGCTTGGCGAGGATGTCTCGGAGGCCGAGGGCTGGGCGGCGGAGCTGGAAGCGGCGCTGCCGTCGATCTGGAACGACGCGCTTGGCGGCTACGACGCGAAGGATCTGCGGACCGGGACCTACGCCCAGAACCTCGGTTCGGGCGCGTTTCTCGCGTGGCTCGCCGGGATCGAGGCGCCGGAGGCCGAGGCCCGGCTGATGAGCGTGTGGAACGGCGTGCGCTACGGCATCCCCAGCGCCGATCCCGAGGCGGCGCACTTCAACCCGCGCAAGTACTGGCGCGGGCCGATGTGGCCGGTGGTGAATTCGCTTGTCGCGATGGGCTTCATAGACGCCGGGCGCCATGACGATGCCGAGCGGCTGCGGCGCGAGACCGCCGAACTGATCGAGCGGCATGGTTTCTGGGAGTACTTCGACCCGATCGACGGATCGCCCTGCGGCGGCGACCGGTTCACCTGGACGGCGGCGATCTGGCTGACCTGGGCCTCGCCGGGGGCGGCCGGATGATCCCGCTGGGGAACGCACCGCGCCGGGGCATCGAGCGCCGGCCCGCCGCGCGCGCCGGGGGCCCGCTGCCTCCGGCGAGGATATCTTTCGAGCAAGGAAGGCGCCGGGCCGGTGCTCGGCCGGCCGGCCGTCACGCAACGGAGAGGGCGGCATGGGCGCGATAGAACTTCGCAAGGTCGAGAAGTGGTTCGGCGACGTGCAGGTGATCAAGGGGGTGGACCTGACGATCCGCGACGGCGAGTTCGTCATCTTCGTCGGCCCGTCCGGCTGCGGGAAGTCGACGCTTCTGCGGATGATCGGCGGACTGGAGGAGACGAGCCGGGGCGCCATCGTCATCGATGGGCGGGACGTCACCGCGGAGCCGCCGTCGAAGCGGGGCCTCGCGATGGTGTTTCAGTCCTACGCGCTCTACCCGCACATGACGGTGCGCGAGAACATGGGGTTCTCGCTCAAGACCGCCGGGGCGCCGAAGTCCGAGATCGAGGACAAGGTCAACGAGGCGGCGCGGGCGCTGAAGCTCGAGGCGTTTCTCGACCGGCGGCCGAAGGCGCTCTCGGGCGGGCAGCGCCAGCGGGTCGCGATCGGGCGCAGCATCGTGCGGGATCCGACGGCGTTCCTGTTCGACGAGCCGCTGTCGAACCTCGATGCGGCGCTGCGCGTCGAGATGCGCTACGAGATCGCCAAGCTGCACCAGAGCCTCGCCACGACGATGATCTACGTGACGCACGATCAGGTCGAGGCGATGACCCTGGCCGACCGGATCGTGGTGCTGGAATACGGCCGCATCGCCCAGGTCGGCACGCCGCGCGAACTCTACGAGCGGCCCGCGAACCTCTTCGTCGCGGAGTTCATCGGCAGCCCGAAGATGAACGTCATCCCTCTGTCCGAGGTCGGGCTGGAAGGTCCGGATGACGCCGTCTCGATGGGCATTCGGCCGGAGCACCTGACGCTTGGGGCGCCGGGCTCGGGGTCGATGGATGCGACCGTCGACGTGCTGGAGTATCTCGGAGCGGACACGTTCCTGATCGTCGATGCAGGGGCGGCGGGACGGCTGACGGTGCGCTGCGACGGGCCGACCGACCTGAAGCCGGGCGATCGCGTCGGTCTCGCGCCCTCGCCGGCCGACACGCACCATTTCGACGGCGACGGCCAGGCGTTGCGCAAGGGTGCGCGCGGCGTACCGCAGGGTGAGCCGGCGTAAACCCCTGTCCGACAGGATCAGGCTCCGGATCAATGCCGAGGCCGAGATCTTCATGTTTCCCGTCTCCTTCATCTCGCGCCAGGACCAGATCGACGCCGCCAAGCGGCTGAGCGTCGACGTCGCCGTCATCAAGGCGGTCACCGCCGTCGAGGCGCGCGGCACGGGCTTCATCAAGAACACCGACCTGCCCGCGATCCTGTTCGAGGGGCACTGGTTCCACAAGTTCACCCGCGGCGTGCACGACAACCACCACCCGCATCTGAGCTACCGGAGCTGGACCAAGACGCACTACAAGGGCGGACGCGGCGAGTACGACCGGCTGATCGAGGCGATCGCGATCTCCGACGAGCCCGACGCGGCGCTGAAGAGCGCCTCGTGGGGCCTGTTCCAGATCATGGGCTTCAACCACGAGCTGGCCGGGTACCCGGACGTTCGGGCGTTCGTGAACGCGATCTCGGTCAGCGAGGGCGCGCAGCTCGACGCGTTCGTCAGCTTCGTGCTGGCGCAACCGGCGATGGCGGACCACCTGCGCGAGAAGCGCTGGGCGGACTTCGCCCGACGCTACAACGGGCCCGGCTACCAGCAGAACCAGTACGACACCAAGCTCGCCGCGGAGTTCACGCGCGCGCGCCACCAGATGACCGAGGCCGAGATCGGCGAGAGCCTGGCGCTGGAGCGGGGCGACACGGCGGCGCTGCAGTCGGCTCTCAACGTGGCGGTCGGGGCGAACCTCGTCACCGACGGCTGGATGGGCTCCCGGACGCGAACGGCGCTGATCCTGTTCCAGGAGCGCGAGGGCCTGCCCGAGACCGGCAAGCTGGACCCCGAGACCTGCGCGCGGCTGGGAGTCGACATCGGCGCCTATGTCGAGGAGGCCGCCTGATGGCGTCGTTCCTCGTCCCGTCGGCGATCGCGATCGCCTCCGAGTTCTTCCCGGTCCTCGCGACGAAGCTGGGCGGCGCGCGCGGGCGGGCCGTCGCCGAGCATGTCATCAAAGTCGCGGCGACGGTGGCCGGGACGCCGAAGGACGCCGACCCGCGCGAGATCATCGCGGCCCTGAAGGACGATCAGGCCAAGGCCGACGAGGTCCGCCTGCGGCTGGAGGAGCTCGACCAGGCGGAGCACCAGCGCATCGTAGACGACCGCGCCGATGCGCGGCGCTATCAGGCCACGGTCGGTCCACGGGCGCGGCTGCGGGGCACGCTGATGCTGCTCGGCGTCGTGGCCGGGCTGGTCGCCTGCATCCTCGCGGTCTTCCGCAGCACGACCGATCCCGCCGCGCTCGCCTTGGTCACGACGATCGCCGGCGCGCTGCTGAAGATGCTGAGCGACGCCTTCGCCTTCGAGTTCGGCTCCTCCTCCGGATCGAAGGAGAAGGACGCGCAGATCGAGAACATCCAGAAGGCGCTTCTCGACGGGGCGAAGGAGCGGAACGCCCGGCTCGATGACGCGCGCGAGGCACGCGAACCGGCCCAGTTCTTCAGCATCGAGCGGAATCGCGGTGCGCCCGAAGAGACGTCGGAGGACGCCGGCGGCGACACCGAGGAGCGCGGGCGGACCATGGTCCGCGTGACGGGCCGGGACTTCGTGGCCGAACTCGTCTCCCTCAGCGCCTGACGGAACCTCGGCACGGCCCACCGACTTGCCCCCCGAAAAGGGGGCATCATGGACGAATGGTGGCGCGGCGCGGTGGTCTACCAGATCTACCCGCGGTCCTTTCAGGACAGCGACGGCGACGGCATCGGCGATCTGCCGGGGATCATCCGCAGGCTGCCGCACGTCGCCGACCTCGGCGTCGACGCGATCTGGCTGTCGCCCTTCTACCCCTCGCCGATGGACGACATGGGCTACGACGTCGCGGACTATCGCGGCGTCGATCCCATGTTCGGCACGATCGAGGACTTCGACCGCCTGGTCGGCGAGGCGCACCGGCTGGGCCTGAAGGTCATCGTCGATCAGGTGCTGAGCCATTCGAGCTCGGCGCACAGCTGGTTCCGGGAGAGCCGCGAGAGCCGCTCGAACCCCAAGGCCGACTGGTACGTCTGGGTCGACGCCAACGAGGACGGCACGCCGCCCAGCAACTGGCTGTCGGTCTTCGGCGGCCCGGCGTGGGAGTGGGAGCCGCGGCGGCGGCAATACTACCTGCACCATTTCCTGACGACGCAGCCCGACCTGAACTTTCACAACCCTGAAGTGCAGGAGGAGATGCTGGACACCCTGCGCTTCTGGCTGGAGCGCGGGGTAGACGGCTTCCGCCTCGACGTGGTGAACTTCTACACGCACGACCATGAGTTGCGCGACGACCCGGCCGATCCGACGATGAAGGGCGTCGAGTGGGCCAAGCCCTACGACGCCCAGATGCACCTGCATTCCAAGACGCGGCCCGAGAACATCGCCTTCCTCGGCCGGATGCGCAGCCTGACGCGGGACTACGGCGCGATCCTGATGGGCGAGATCGTCGAGAGCGCGGCGAAGTCGGTCGAGGTGATGGCGGATTATACGCGCGGGACCGACCGGCTGCACATGGCCTACAGTTTCGAGTTCCTCGGGCCACGCTTCGGGCCCGCGCACTTTCGGAACGTCGTCGGCGGCTATTTCGGCTTTACCGACGACGGCTGGCCGGCCTGGGCGTTCTCGAACCACGACACGATGCGGCACCGCAGCAGATGGGCCGGGCACGGCGAGGTCGCGTGGCAGGCGGCGGCGCTGCTGATGTCGTTGCGCGGGACGGTCTGCATCTTCCAGGGCGAGGAGGCCGGACAGACGCAGACCGAACTTTCCTACGACGAGATCACCGACCCCGAGGGACTGAGGTTCTGGCCGTTGATGAAGGGCCGCGACGGCTGCCGCACGCCGATGGTCTGGGACGAGAGCGACCATGGCGGCTTTACCACCGGCACGCCTTGGCTGCCGGTGAAGACGCCGCAGATGGAGAACGCGATCTCCAAGCAGATCGGCGTAGGGGGCAGCGTGCTGGAACACTACCGCCGGATGCTGGCGTTTCGCCGCGGGACACCGCAGCTCCTCACCGGCGACCTGCAGTTCCTCGCAGCCGAGGAGCCGGTGCTCGCCTTCCTTCGCGACGACCTTCTCTGCATCTTCAACTTGTCCCACGTCGCCCGAGTGGTTCGGCTGACCGGCGGCCGCGAAATCCGCGGGCCCGCTGCGGCGGCGATGAGCGGTGATCACTTGCATCTCGAGCCAAACGGTTTTGCCTTCGTCGCCACGGAGGGCGAGGTGGTGGTCGATTCCGCTTGAGACCCGACTGCGACCGCGGCCAGATGCTGCAGTGACTTGACTGGCCGTGACGATGCGGGGGACTTGGAGAATGGCGACGGGACGCCTGCCTGATTTCGTCATCATTGGGGCGATGAAGTGCGGAACCACGTCGCTGCACGGGATTTTGTCGCGGCACCCCGACATCTTCATGTCACAGGAGAAGGAGCTTCACTTCTTCACCGCGGCCTACAACTACCATCGCGGAGTCGCCTGGTATCGCCGTCAATTCCGGAGCGACCGCAGGCTCTGTGCGGAGGCCTCGCCGAGCTATGCGGCGTGGCCGAAGCACCCCGGCGTGCCGGAGCGAATGCGCGAGCTGATCCCGGAGGCGCGATTGATCTACTGTGTCCGCGACCCGATCGACCGTGCGATCTCGCACTACCGCCACGCGATGGCAAACGGCCTCTACCGGATGCCGATCGACGAGGGCATCCGGCGTGAGCCGTTCCTACGGCAGGGACGATACGCGACCCAACTCTCGCGCTACTTCGGGGCCGGCTGGAGCGCGGAACGGATCCTCGTGGTGCAAGCAGAACAGCTGCGTGCGCACCGCGCCGAGGTCGTCTCGCGCGTCCTGTCGTTCCTCGGGCTCGAGACGAGCGGCCTCGACGTCGCCAGCACATCCGACCGGCATGTCACCGACCGCAAGCGCGTTCCGTCCGACCGCGGCACCCGTCTCAAGGACAGGATTGCGCCGATGATGCAGCACGTCCCCTGGACGCTGCGCACGCACCTCGAGCGCGCGATCCTTTGGCCCCTGAGCAGCCCCATGCCGATGCTCTCGCTCAAGGAGGAGACGCGGGCGTTCCTGGCGGACCAGTTTGCCGAGGAAGCACGGCGATTGCGGGACTATACTGGCCAATCGTTTGCCGGATGGAGCGTCTGAAGGCGCGACTGGCGCCGACCGCGTGGCTGCTGCATCGTCGCGGACGAGGGGGGAGGATCATGGCACGCAAGATCACGCGAGAGGACGCGCTGCAGTTCCACATGGAGCCGCGGCCAGGCAAGTTCGACATCGGCCCCAGCGTGCCGATGGCGACGCAGCACGACCTGAGCCTCGCCTACTCCCCCGGCGTGGCGATCCCGTGCGAGGAGATCGCGAAGAACCCCGAGACCGCCTACGACTACACCAACAAGGGCAACCTGGTCGCCGTCATCACGAACGGGTCGGCGGTGCTGGGGCTGGGGAACCTGGGCGCGCTGGCGTCGAAGCCGGTGATGGAGGGCAAGGCGGTGCTCTTCAAGCGGTTCGCCGACGTGAACTCGATCGACATCGAGCTCGACACCTCCGACCCGGACGCCTTCGTCGATGCGGTCAGGCTGATGGGGCCGAGTTTCGGCGGGATCAACCTCGAGGACATCAAGGCGCCGGACTGCTTCATCATCGAGGACCGGCTGAAGGAGGTCATGGACATCCCGGTGTTCCATGACGACCAGCACGGCACCGCGGTGATCTGCTCGGCCGGCCTCATCAACGCGCTGCACCTGACCGGCAAGAAGATCGAGGACGTGAAGATCGTCCTGAACGGCGCCGGGGCGGCGGGGATCGCCTGCCTCGAGCTGCTGAAGGCGATGGGCGCGCGCCACGACAACTGCATCGCCTGCGACACCAAGGGCGTGATCTACCAGGGCCGCGCCGAGGGCATGAACCAGTGGAAGTCGGCGCACGCGGCGAGGACGGACCACCGCACGCTGGAGGAGGCGATGCGGGGGGCGGACGTGTTCCTAGGCGTCAGCGCGAAGGGCGCGGTGACGACGGCGATGGTCGAGAGCATGGCCGAGAACCCGGTGATCTTCGCGATGGCCAACCCCGACCCCGAGATCACGCCGGAGGAGGCGCAGGCCGTCCGCCCCGACGCCATCGTGGCGACCGGCAGGTCGGACTATCCGAATCAGGTCAACAACGTGCTGGGGTTCCCGTACCTTTTCCGCGGCGCGCTCGACATCCACGCCCGCGCGATCAACGAGCCGATGAAGATCGCCTGCGCCGAGGCGCTGGCCGCGCTGGCGCGGGAAGAGGTGCCGGACGAGGTGGCGGTGGCCTACGGGCGAAAGCTGACCTTCGGGCGGGACTATATCATTCCGACGCCGTTCGATCCGCGGTTGATCTGGAGGGTGCCGCCGGCGGTGGCGCGCGCCGGCATGGACACCGGCGCGGCGCGGCGCCCGATCGTCGACATGGAAGGGTACGAGCAGGCGCTTCGTGCTCGCATGGACCCCACGGCGTCGATCCTGCAGGGCCTGACGGCGCGGGCGCGCAGCGCGCAGGCGCGCGTGATCTTTGCCGAGGGCGACGACGCGCGCGTGCTGAAGGCGGCGGTGCAGTACCAGCGCTCGGGCTTCGGCAAGGCGGTGGTGGTCGGGCGCGAGGCCGATGTGCGCGAGAAGCTTGCCGCCGAAGGCATCGGCGAGGCGGCGCGGGAGCTCGAGATCGTGAACGCCGCCAACACCCGGCATCTCGAGACCTACAAGGCGTTCCTCTACGAGCGGCTGCAGCGCCGCGGGTTCGATGCGCAGGACGTGCACCGGTTGGCGGCGCGGGACCGGCACGTCTTCTCGGCGCTGATGCTGGCGCACGGGCACGGCGACGCGCTGGTGACGGGCGCCACGCGGAAGTCGGCGCACGTGCTGGAGCTGCTGGGCCACGTCTTCGACCTCAGGGCCGAGGACGGCGCGGTCGGGATCACGGCGCTGATCCACGGCGGCAAGATCGTCCTGATCGGCGACACGCTGGTGCACGAATGGCCCGAGGAGGAGGACCTCGCCGACATCGCCATGCGTGGCGCCGGCGTCGCCCGTGCCCTTGGGCTCGAGCCGCGGGTGGCGTTCGTCTCGTTCTCGACGTTCGGCTATCCGGTCAGCGAGCGGGCGCTGAAGATGCACCTCGCGCCGGAAGTTCTGGCCGCGCGGCAGGCCGACTTCGAGTACGAGGGCGAGATGACCGTCGATGTCGCGCTGAACATGCACAAGGCGGCGGCATATCCGTTCAGTCGGCTGAGCGGGCCGGCCAACGTTCTTGTCGTGCCCGCGCGCCACTCGGCCTCGATCAGCGTCAAGCTGATGCAGGAGATGGCGGGGGCGACCGTCATAGGGCCGATCCTGGCGGGCATCGACCACCCCATCCAGCTCTGCTCCAACGCGACGAGCGTGACCGACATCGTCAACATGGCGGTGCTGGCGGCCTGCAACGTCGGGACGTCCTGACCGCCAGCGGAACGGTCAGCCGGCGAAGGGCGCGTCGTCTCCCCAAAGCTGGCGGATGCGCTGGTCGCGGCCGCAGCCGTCGCGGTAGAGGTCGTAGGCGGCCTGCTTCGAGCGCGGACCGAAGCGGGTCAGGATCAGGTCGTCCTTCTTGTAGTAGTCCTGATGGTATTCCTCGGCATCGTAGAACGCGTCGAACTGCAGGATAGGCGTCACGACCTTCTGTCCCAGTTCCTGCGCCGCGGCGGCCTTCGCCGCCTCTGCCGCCTGCCGTTCTTCCTCGTCCTGGACGAAGATCGCGGTGCGGTAGCTGTTGCCGCGGTCGCAGAACTGGCCGCCGGCGTCGGTCGGGTCGACCGAGCGGAAGAACAGGTCCATGAGCTGTCGATAGCTGACCTGGTCGGGGTCGTAGCGGATCTCGGCCGCCTCGTAATGTCCGGTGCCGCCGCGGACCACCTGCTTGTAGGTCGGGTTCGCGACGTCGCCGCCGGAATAGCCCGAGACCACCTCGGAGACGCCGCGGACCTTCTCGAAATCCGCCTCGACGCACCAGAAGCAGCCGCCGGCGACATAGGCCGACTGCGTCGCCGCGGCATCCGCGCGGTGCGACTGGATCATGACGCCGGCAGCGATCGCGGCCACGAGCGTCAGAAGTTTCAGGGTCGCGAGTGTCTGTCTCATGGATGTCCTCCTGTTCGCCGGGATGGTGTCTCGCGAGGTGGGGAGCGGCAACCGAACGTGTCGTGATGTCACGCAGTGGTGACGGCGCGGGAGGACGCCGCTGGACCCGACACCGGTCTGGCGGTAGGCCGCCGGAATGACATCGATTCCGACCGCAGCGGACGACCGGAGGGCGCAGCTGGGCAATGCCTTCGCGTTCATGATCGCCGCCACGTCGCTGCTGCCGGTCGGGGACACGCTGTCGAAGTACCTTACCGGCGTCGTGCATCCGCTGGAGGTGACGCTCTGGCGCCTGGTATTCCAGGCGCTCGCGCTGTCGGTCACGGCGCTGGTGCTACGCTCGCGCGTGCGGGGGGCGGTGTTCTCGCCAATCCTGGCACTGGGCGGACTGACCACGGCCGCGACGCTCGCCTTCCTGATCTCGTCCTTCGCGGTGATGCCGATCGCGACCGCGATCTCGATCTTCTTCGTGGAGCCGTTGATCCTGACGCTCATGTCCGCGTTCATCCTCGGCGAGAAGGTGGGCTGGCGGCGGTATGCGGCCGTGTTCGTGGGGTTGATCGGCGCGGTCGTGGTGATCCGGCCGAACTGGTCCACGTTCGGCATCTCGGCCCTCTTCCCGCTTGGTGCGGCGGTTGCCTTCGCGGCGAACATGGTCGTGATCCGCCTCGCCTCCGCCACCCGCTCTGGGCTCGCGATCCAGTGCGGAATCTCGCTCTACGCGGCGGCGCTGATGGCGCTGGGCGTCGGCGGTCTTGCCGCATCGGGCCTGGTGCCGTTCTCGGGATCATCGGCTCCGGCCTTCGTCTGGCCGGTCTATTGCGCCATGGGCGTGATCGCGGGCCTGACGTTCCTGATGATCGCCGAGGCCTTCCGCCGCGCCCCGGCAAGCACGCTGGCGCCGACGCAGTATTTCGAGATCGTGGGCGCGACGCTGCTCGGCTACATCGTGTTCGGCGATTTTCCCGACGCGCTGACCTGGGTCGGGACCGCGATCATCCTCCTTTCCGGGCTCTACGTCTTCCACCGGGAGCGCCGGCTGCAGGAATAGGCAAGGGTCCGGCTGGGTCCGTACCCGGATCGCAGGATCGGGTCGGGGCCAGCCTTGCTCAAACGGGTGTGCCGTGGAGAGCCCCGTCCCGTCGGAAGGCCGCTGATGTTCGCGCCGCTGCCCTACGTCGCGGGACGATCAGCCGGCCGCGCCGCGTGCGACGATGGCGAAGCCGAGCGGTGGCAGACCGACGCCCTTCTTGTCGCGGACCGGCACGCAGCCTTCCAGCTCGACCAGCTGGTCGCCGTCCCTCAGCGGGAACCAGCGGTCGTCCATGCTGACGTTGGCGAGAAAGGTCAGCCGCCGGGAGTCATCGAAGCGGTCGTAGGCGATGACAGGCGCGACGTCGACGTCGTGGACGCGTTCCTCTCCCGTGCGGACCAGAGGCTCTTCCCGGCGCCAAGCCATCAGCGAACGGAAGAACGACAGGACCGAGCCGCTGCGGCCCGCCTGCCGGTCGACTGACAGCGGCACGTGTTCCTCCGCGACGGGAAGCCAGGGCGTGTCCGACTTGCTGAAGCCTGCGTTCTTGGCGCGGTGCTTCCAGGGGATCGGGGTGCGGACACCGTCGCGCCCCTCGAAGTCCGGCCAGAAGGTCTTGCCCCACGGATCCTGCAGATCCTCGTAGCGCAGCCTGGGCTGGGTCAAGCCCAGCTCCTCGCCCTGGAAGATGAGGCCGCCGCCGAGCAGCGTCGATTGCAGGAAGAGCAGCAGCTTGGCCGCCTGGTCCGTCTTTCCGTGATCCGCCGCGAACAGCGTGAGATTCGACACCGCGCGGACGGAGTCGTGGTTGGTGAAGACGTTCATCATCCACCCCGACGCCATGTAGTCGTTGCGGACCCTCAGGATGTCGCGCCAGTCGTCGAGCGAGGTCGCGGCGTTGATGAGGTCGAAGTCGTAGACCGCGTGCAGCCGCTCGTCCTGGATCGTGTACTTGGCCGAGATGCGCGAGCTGTCGACGTCGGCGAGCTCGCCGATCAGCACGCGCTCGGGCTCGTAGTCACGCACCGCGTTCCGCAACGCCTCCAGCACCGGAATCGCTTCTGGCACGTCGCGGTCGAAGATGTGCTGCTGGCGCCGGAACGGGTTGTTCGGCCCGCCGCCGACCATGACGTTGTGCTCTCCAGGCGGCGAGGGCGGGTTGTCGCGAAGGTTGGCGTCGCAGCACAGGCACTGGATCGCGTCGAGGCGGAAGCCGTCGACCCCCTGGTCCAGCCAGAACCGGATGACGTCGAGGATGGCCTTCAACGCCTCGGCGTTCTGCAGGTTCAGCGCCGGCTGACAGGTCAGGAACGGGTGATAATAGTACTGCGAGCGGCGCGGCTCCCACTGCCACGCAGATCCGCCGAAGGAACTCAGCCAGTTGTTCGGCGGGCCGCCGTCGTCGGCCTGGTCGGCCCAGACGTACCAGTCGGCCTTGGGATTGTCGCGGTCCTGCCGGCTTTCGAGGAACCACGGGTGCTGGTCGGAGGTGTGGCAGGGCACGAAGTCGATCAGCATCTTCAGGCCACACTCATGGACGGCGTGCAGGAGCTCCATGACGTCGCCCATCGTCCCGAAGATCGGGTCGACGTTGCAGAAGTCGACGACGTCGTAGCCGAAGTCGACCTGCGGCGACGGATAGAACGGCGACAGCCACAGCCCGTCGACGCCAAGGTCGCAGATATAGTCGAGCTTCTCGATGACGCCCTGGATGTCGCCGAGGCCGTCGCCGTTGGAGTCCCGGAACGAGCGCAGGTAGACCTCGTAGAACATCGCGCCGCGCCACCACTCCGGCGGCTTGGGACGGGGGGGCCGGTGCATCATCGCCTCGGCGATGGCGACGGCGCGGTCGATGTGGCTCATGACGTCGCTCCGAAGAACGCGCCGTGGGCGGGCAGCCGCAGCTTGACCCCTTCGCGCGCGGCGCCGAAGCCGTGCCCCTCCATCGGCGTGCCGGCCTCGGCCTCGTCGAGATCGACGTCGGCCTCGAACGGCGCGAGGTTGAACAGGCAGGTCACCGCCTCGCCGTTCAGGCGCCGGCGAAAGCCGAGGATGTCGGGGCCGGTCGGCAGGAACTCCATGGTGCCGTGACGGATCGGCGCGACGCCCTTTCGCCAGGACAGGAACCGGCGCATCCGGTTGAGGGTGGAGCCCGGCAGGGCGGTCTGCACGTCGACGGCACGTTCGCGGTGTGCCTGCGGGATCGGCAGCCACGGCTCAACGGTCGAGAAACCCGCGTGATCGGCGTCGTGCTTCCACGGCATCGGGGTACGGGCGCCATCGCGGCCCTTGAACGAAGGATAGAATTCACGCCCGTAGGGGTCGACGATCCGGTCGTAGGGCACGTCCGCCTGCTGCAGACCGAGCTCGCTGCCCTGGTAGAGGCAACAGGCGCCACGCAGGCAGGTCAGGGCGGCGAGCACGATGGTCACCGCCTCGGGGTCGGCCTCGTGCCCCAGCCGGGTGACGGCGCGGGCGAAGTCGTGGTTGTCGAGCGCCCAGCACGGCCAGCCGATCCCGTCGTCGTAGCCCAGATGCTCGGCGGTCTGGCGGATCAGGTCGGCGCTCATCTCGTCGGCGCCGAGCAGCCAGTAGCCGTAAGCGAGCTGCAGCCGGTCCTCGGCGGTGTACTCGCGGTGGAGGCGGACGCCGTCGCCCTCGTGCAATTCGCCCAGCAGCGCGCGGTCCTCGTACTCGTCGCAGAGCCCGCGAAGCCGCTCGAGGAAGCGCAGATTCTCCGGCTGCGCGATGTCGCGGGCGTGGAGTTGCAGCGAATAGGGATTGAACGCGAAGTGCGAGCCTGCGGGCTTGTCCGGATTGGGGGGATTGTCCCGGAGCTGGGCATCGTGGAAGTAGAAGGCGCAGACGTCGAGGCGGAAGCCGTCGACGCCGAGGTCCAGCCAGAAGCGGCAGACGTCCAGGATGGCGTCCTGCACCTCGTGGCAGTGATAGTTCAGGTCCGGCTGCTCACGCAGGAAATTGTGCAGGTAGTACTGGCCGCGGCGCGGCTCCCACTGCCACGAACTGCCACCGAAGACGGAAATCCAGTTGTTGGGCGGTGCGCCGTCCTCTCTCGGGTTGGCCCAGACGTACCAGTCGGCCTTGGCATTGTCGCGTCCCTCGCGGCTCTCCAGAAACCACGGATGCTCGTTGGAGGTGTGCGACAGGACCTGGTCAATGATGACCTTGAGGCCCCGCGCGTGCGCCGCTTCGATCAGCGTGCGGCAGTCCTCGAGCGTGCCGAACATCGGGTCGACCGCCAGGTAGTCCGAGACGTCGTAGCCGAAATCGCGCATCGGCGACTTGACGAAGGGCGAGATCCAGATCGCGTCGACGCCGAGGCCGGCGATGTGGTCGAGCTTCGACGTGATGCCGGGCAGGTCGCCGATGCCGTTGCCGGTCGTGTCGCAAAAGCTGCGTGGGTAGATCTGGTAGATGGCCGCACCCTGCCACCAGTCACCGGGATGACTCATGAGCCGTGATCCTCTGTCGTGGCCCTTCCGTCTGCGGGAATCGCCGAGCCGGTCGGGCCGGGCGCATGGACGGACGGAGAGCCTGCGTCCTTCGGGTGCCAACGGCTCGACCACGAAGGCGTTCCGACGGCCGACGTCGAGACACTATCGGACGGTTGGGTTGCAAGCTGGCTGTTGGCGGGCAAAGATACCACCGGTTCGGAGCGGTTCGAAGCCGCCTGCAGAACCAAGGGAATCCCCCGGAGACGGGGAAGGGAGGAAGAATGACCGTACGTATCAAGTCGCGCCGAGGCGCGCTCAAGACTCTTGCCGGCGCCGGAGCGGCCACGCTCGCGGCACCGCATATCGCAGGGGCGCAGGCGAATGGCACCGAGTGGCGGATCCAGACCTCGTGGCCGGGTGGCGCGGGCCTGCAGATCTTCAAGGACTGGTGCTCCACGATCGAGGACAAGACCGGAGGAGAGCTCAGGTTCCAGCCCTTCGGCGCCAACGACGTCGTGGGCGACTTCCAGCTCTACGACGCAGTCAAGAACGGCGTGCTAGAGGCGATCAACCCGTTCACGATCTATGCCCAGGGCATCATCCCCGCCGC
The DNA here is from genome assembly GCA_963749675.1 of uncultured Alphaproteobacteria bacterium. Lineage (GTDB taxonomy): Bacteria > Pseudomonadota > Alphaproteobacteria > Rhodobacterales > Rhodobacteraceae > Roseitranquillus. The sequence continues at coordinate 145,130 of CAVVNT010000010.1, read as the reverse complement.
CGTGTTCCTGACGAGCTATCCGCTGGGCCTGCGCAATCCGCACGAGTTCGACACGTTCTACTACGGCCTAGGCGGGCTCGAGATCGCGCGCGAGCTCTTCGCGCAGCAGGGCATGCACTTCGTCGGCCCGATCCAGCACGACGCCAACCTGATCCACTCCAAGGTGCCGATCCGCTCGATCGACGACTTCGCCGGACGCAAGATGCGCCTGCCGGGCGGCATGGTGTCCGAGGTCTTCAGCCAGATCGGCGCCGAGACGACGGTTCTGCCCGGCTCGGAGATCTTCCCCGCGCTCGAGCGGGGCACGATCGACGTCGCGGACTACACCGGTCCGGCGGTGAACTACGCGCTCGGCTTCAGCCAGGTGACCGACTACATCGTGATGGGCCCGCCGGGCTTCATGTCGGTCTATCAGCCGGTCGACCTGATGGACATCACCGTGGGCCAGGCCGCGTGGGACGCGCTCAGCGATCAGATGAAGCAGTTCGTCGAGATGGAGACGCACGTCTACTCCGACATGCACTTCGCCGCGATCCAGAAGGCCAACCAGGAGGCGTGGCCCAAGTTCGAGGCCGACGGAACCGAGGTGACGCGCCTCAGCACCGACGATGTGGAGCTGATGACCGAGGTCGCGATCCCGATCTGGTTCGACTACGCCAACCGCGATCCCAACGCGGCGCGGATCTTCAGAATCCAGCTCGACTACATGACCTCGCCGTCGCTCGGCTACGTCGACCCCGCTCTGGTGGAGGGCATGGAGCTCGATCTCTGAGCCACCGCGACACCGCGCATGAGCCGCCCCGGATATCCGGGGCGGTGTTTTTTCCGAACACCTGAATACCGCCCGAGGAACAGACATGCCCGAGCTCGGTTTCACGCTGCCACACTGGCTCTACTGGGTCGGCCTCATCATCTTCCCGCTAGTGGCCATGGCGCTGTCGCGGCGGCCCCGGCCGTCGCGCCGGTACAACCTGCCGCTGGGCTACGTCATCCTGGTGACGGGCGGCATCCTCGGGCTGCACCGGTTCTATCTCAAGAGCCTTCTGGGGCTGGTCTTCACGCTTCTCTTCCTGTTCATCCTGATCGCCAACGCGCAGGAGCGGGGCGCCCGCTCGGTGCTCTCCGACGTCCAGAACGAGATGACCGTGGCAGAGCGCGTCGTCACGCGCGAGGAGGCCCGGCTGGAGGAGACGCAGGCCGACCTGCCTTCGCTGCGGCAGGCGGTCGAGGAGGCGGAGGAGGGGTCCTTCGCCCTGCGCGCCGCGGAAAACCGCCTGGAGCGGGCGGAGTCCTCCATCGCCACGAGCGAGGAGCGTCTCGCCAATTCGCGCGCGACGGTCGAGGAGGTGGGTCCGACCCTCGCCACCGCGCGCGAGGATCGCGCGTTCTGGAACGGCATGGCGGGATGGACATTCTACCTGATCCTCGCGCTCCTGCTCCTCGACGCCGTGCTGTTGCCGCGACTGGTGCGCCAGGCCAACGCCTCGATCGAAGGCGAGCCCGAGGTCGCGAATGCCGCGCCCGATACCGGCAAGCAGGACCGCGACTACGCCCAGAACTGGATAGACCGCCTGAGCCTCTTCGCCGGAGAGTTCGTGAGCTACTGGGCGGTGATCGCGGTGATCGTCTACTACTACGAGGTGCTGGCCCGCTACGTATTCAACTCCCCAACGAGCTGGGCGCACGAGTCGATGTACCTGATGTTCGGCATGCAGTACCTGATCGCCGGCGCCTATGCGATGCTGACGGAGAGCCACGTGCGCGTCGACATCTTCTACGCGCCGCTGCCGCGCAAGAAGAAGGCGTGGACCGACCTCGTCACCTCGATCTTCTTCTTCATCTTCGCGGGTGTGTTGCTCTGGACGTCGTGGACATTCGCGATGGACGCCCTCGCGGTGCCGACCGGCAACGCCGTCGTCTCGGGCTGGGCGCGCGGCAACGTCGGTTTTCTGGAGATGCTGGGTTCGATGAGCGCCGACCAGTGGACCGACCCCCGCATCCGATGGGGCGAGATCAGTTTCAACGAATGGGAGGTGCCGCTCTGGCCGATGAAGTGGGTCATGGTGCTCGGCGGCCTGCTCCTGCTGCTGCAAGGGGTCAGCAAGGTGCTCAAGGACATACAGACTCTGATGCGGGGCGATCCGCCGCCGGGTGAGGAACGCTTCTCCGAGCACACCGCGCGGGAGGCCGTCTGATGGGTCTCGAAATCGGCATTGGATGGCTGACGCTCATCATGTTCGGCAGCCTGCTGGCCCTCCTCATGGCTGGGCTGCCGCTGGCCTTCGTCACGGGCGGGCTGGCCTGCGTGTTCCTCTGGCTTCTGGGCGACTCCAACGCGCTCAACATCGTGCCAAGCCGGATCTTCCCGCTGATGACGAACTATCAGCTCTCGGCGATCCCGCTCTTCATCTTCATGGCGGCGATGCTCGAACGGGCGGGCATCATCAACGACATGTTCGACGTCATCTACAAGGTGATGGGCGGGCTGAAGGGCGGCCTCGCCGCGGCGACGATCATCGCCTCGACGATCCTCGCCGCGATGGTCGGCGTCATCGGCGCCGCCGTCGTTACCATGGGCATCATCGCGCTGCCCGCCATGCTCGCGCGGGAGTACGACCCGAAGATCGCGATGGGATCGATCATGGCCGGCGGCACGCTCGGCATCCTGATTCCGCCCTCGATCCTGGCGATCATCTACGCCGTCGTCGCCGAGCAGTCGGTGGGCGAACTCTTCATCGGCGCAGTCATCCCGGGCCTGCTGCTGTCGGGAATGTACATCGCCTATGTCGTGATACGCAGCTACATCAATCCGCGCCTCGGCCCGCCGATCCCGATGGAGGAACGCATATCGACGCGCGAGAAGGTGGCCCTGCTGGGCAACATGGCGGCGCCGATCGCGCTCATCGCGATCGTGCTGGGCGTGATCTTCACCGGCGTCGCAACTCCGGTGGAGGCGGCGGGCATCGGCACCTTCGGCGCCTTCATCGTCGCCGCCATCCACCGTCAGCTCGACTGGCAGACCGTGCGAGAGGCCTGCCTGACCACGCTCAAGGCTTCGGCCATGGTCATCTGGATCATGTTCGGCGCGACGATCTTCGTCGGCCTCTACGTGCTCGAGGGTGGGCAGCAATTCGTGCAGAACGCTCTGCAGGGCTTTGGCCTCGGGCCCTGGGGCATCCTGATCCTGATGCAGATCGTGCTGGTCGTGCTGGGAATGTTCCTCGACTGGGTCGGGATCCTGCTGCTTTGCGTGCCGATCTTCGTGCCGATCATCCGCGCGCTCGGGGCGCAGGCGTTTGGCCTTGACAGCCCTGACGACCTCGTCCTGTGGTTCGGTGTCCTCTACCTCGTCAACATGCAGATGAGCTTCCTCTCGCCACCCTTCGGCTACGCGCTGTTCTACCTGCGCGGGGTGGCGCCGCCCGAGATCCCGATGAGCGACATCTTCCGCTCCGCCCTGCCGTTCCTGTTCCTGCAGGTCGTGGGCCTTGCGGTCTGCATGATCTTTCCCGGCGTCATCACGTGGCTGCCGAGGCTGGTCTACGGCTGAGCGCGTGACGGAGTGGGCGGGATGGCGCATCCTGGAGCGACGCTGAGGGCAGGCCGTTCGCTCGCGCGGCGTCCGTTCGCTCCGCCGGGCCAGATCGGCGCGGCGGCGCTGAAGTCGCCGTGGTGACCCGCTTCGGCCCTGCGCACCTGCTCGTCGCACTCGCCGCCGTTCTCGCCACGGCGGTCTCGCTGATGCAACTCCAGCGTCAGCGCGCCGACATCGCCATCGAGCGGACGTGGATCGGATCGACGCCGGTGACCCTGTGGCGCCCGGCGGCCGATGGCGCCCGCCCGCTCGTCGTGGTCGCACATGGCTATGCGGGATCGCGCCAGATGATGCAGCCTTTGGCCATCACGCTCGCCCGGTCGGGCTTCAACGTCGCGGCCTTCGACTTCTACGGGCATGGCCGCAACAGGGAGCCGATGGATGCCGATGTGACCTCGCTCGACGGTGCGACGGCGCAACTCGTAGACGAGACGCGGACCGTCACGCGGGCCATGCGCGCCCTGCCGGGCGTCTCCGGTCCGGTCGCTCTGGTCGGCCATTCCATGGCGACCGATATCGTGATCCGCGCCGCTGAGGAAATCGAGGACGTTGCCGCCGTGGTGGCGATCTCGATGTACTCCGACGCCGTCAGTGCGAGTTTTCCCGAGCGATTGCTGATCGTGTCCGGTGCGCGCGAGGCGCGGCTGCGCGACGTCGCCCTCGACCGATTGCGCCAGCTGGATCCGGCTGCCGAAGAGGGTGAGACGGTTCTCGCGGGCCGCGCCGCGCGCCGCGCGATCGCCGCGCCGCGCGTCGGCCATGTCGGCGTGCTCTACAGCGAGACGACCCTCGTGGAGACACGAGACTGGATCGCGGCTGCGATGGAACGGCCCGCCGCGGGCGCTCCGGCCTCGATAGGTCCATGGCTCGCGCTCTTGCTGATCTCGCTGGTTGCGGTCGTCTGGCCGCTCTCTGCGGTGCTGGGCCCGCCGGAGCCGGCCATCCGTCGTGGTCGGCGCACGGCGCTGCTTGCTCTGGCGGTGCCGGTCGTTCCGGCGCTCGCTGCGGCGGTGCTCGTGCCGGCCGGGCTCCTTGGCCTCACCGGCTTTGGCGCGCTCGCCGCGTTCTTCGCCGTCTGGGGGGCGGTGCAGATGGCCGTGCTGTGGCGAGCGGGCGTGCGGCCGTCACGCCCCGACGCGGCTGGAGCGTCGCTCCTGCTCATCTGGGGTCTCGGTGTCTTCGCCCTGGCGCTCGACCGCTATGGGGCTGCGTTTCTGCCGACGGGCCCGCGGGCGCCGCTGATGGCGCTCCTGCTGGTTGGAACCATGCCGTTTTGCCTGTCGGATACGCTTCTGACCCGGTCCTGCGGCGTGTGGCTGCGGCTCGCCGCGCGGGTGCTGCCGCTTGCGGCGCTGCTTGCCGCCATGCTGGTCGTGCCCCGGCTCGGGACCGCCTTCACCGTGCTGCCCGTCATGGTGCTGTTCTGGCTCGTCTACGGGACGGCCGGCCGTTGGGTCGCGTCTCGCACCGGGCCGACGACTTCGGGCATCGCTCTCGGCGTGATCCTAGCCTGGGCGCTGGCCGCGAGCACGCCGCTGGTGGCGTCATGACGATGCCCTCCCGCGAGAGGCGTCGCCATTACGTGCGGCGCCGAGTCCGGTTCGCCGCTCACCGGCTGACCGTGGATCGGCGGAAACGAGAACCGCGAGCCGTTGCGGCCGCGATCCGCGATGACTATCGACGACCTCCAGATCGGTCCGCCGATGGCCGACGCGGACCATTGCATTCGGGACGGAAGCGCCAGCCGTGTTCGTTGCCTAGCCGAGCCGGCGGTTTCTCATCGCGATGAGCTTGAGCCGAAGGGCGTTCAGCTTGATGAAACCCTCGGCGTCCTTTTGGTCGTAGGCGCCGGCGTCTTCCTCGAAGGTGACGTGGGCCTCGGAGTAGAGAGAGTGGTCGGACTTGCGGCCGACGCACCGGGCCGCGCCCTTGTAGAGCTTGAGGCGGACGTTGCCCGTGACGTGGGTCTGGGTGTGGTCGATGGCGGCCTGCAGCATCTCGCGCTCAGGGGAGAACCAGAAGCCGTTGTAGATCAGCTCGGCATAGCGCGGCATCAGCTCGTCCTTGAGGTGGGCCTGGCCGCGGTCGAGGGTGATCTGCTCGAGACCGCGGTGCGCCTCGAGCAGGAGCGTGCCGCCCGGCGTCTCGTATATGCCGCGGGACTTCATGCCGACGAAGCGCCCCTCGACGAGGTCGAGCCGGCCGATGCCGTGCTTGCCGCCAAGCTCGTTGAGGCGGGTGAGCAGGGCCGCGGGAGACAGGCGTTCGCCGTTGACGCAGACGGGATCGCCTTCCTCGAACTCGATCCAGACGTGTTCGGGCTTGTCCGGCGCATCCTCGGGGTTGACGGTGCGCTGGTAGACGTAGTCCGGGGCCTCTTCGGCCGGATCCTCCAGCACCTTCCCCTCGGAGGAGGTGTGCAGGAGGTTGGCGTCGACGCTGAACGGCGCCTCGCCGCGCTTGTCCCTGGCGATCGGGATCTGATGCGCCTCCGCGAACTCCAGAAGCTTCGTGCGCGAAGTCAGGTCCCAGAGCCGCCACGGCGCGATCACCTTGATCTCGGGGTCCAGCGCGTAGGCCGAGAGCTCGAACCGCACCTGGTCGTTCCCCTTGCCGGTCGCGCCATGGGCTACGGCGTCGGCCCCGGTCTCGTGCGCGATCTCGATGAGGCGCTTCGAGATCAGCGGTCGCGCGATCGAGGTGCCGAGCAGGTAGAGCCCCTCGTAGAGCGCGTTGGCGCGGAACATCGGGAAGACGAAGTCGCGCACGAACTCCTCGCGCAGATCCTCGATGTAGATGTCCTTCACGCCCAGCATCTCGGCCTTGCGGCGCGCCGGCTCGAGCTCCTCGCCCTGGCCGAGGTCGGCGGTGAAGGTCACGACCTCGCAGCCATACTCCACCTGCAGCCATTTCAGGATGATCGAGGTGTCGAGGCCGCCGGAATAGGCGAGCACGACCTTCTTCGGTGCGGACATTGGCTTCCCTCGTGCGTGGCGCCGCAGGCTCTAGAGCAGCGAATGGCGACGGGCAAGGTCGCGGGCCGCGCCGACGCGTGCTAAGCCGGTCGCGTTCGACAGCGGGAGGCCCGATGGTGGAGCGGCTGGAGCTATTGCGCGGGGTGGTCCACCCGTGGCACCACGATCATTTCGGGCACATGAACGTGCGCCACTACGCGCCCTTCTTCGACGACGCCTCCTATCACCTGTGGACGAGGGTGGGCCTGCCCTATTCGCGGATGATCGCCGAGCACGGCGTGCATTGCGTCACCGCGAGCGCCAAGACGACCTTCCTCAAGGAGTTGGTGGCGGGTGATCTCATCGTCGTCGACGGCGCGGTCCTGAAGATCGGAACGAAGAGCGTCACCTTCCGCCTGAGAATGATGCACGCGGACACCGGCGCGCATCATGCGACCTACGACATGGTCGAGGTGGTCTTCGACCCCGAAACGCGGGCCTCGGCCCCGATGCCCGAGGCGGTGCGGCGGGCGCTGGCGCCTCATCTGGTGGACGACGATGGCGGCTGACGGGTCCGGAACATTCTCGGCGCGGGCGCGGGCCGCGATGGCGGAGATGCGCGCGCTCTTCCCGCGACGCCGCTCTTTCGCAACGCCTACCTGTCGGGCAAGCACGGCGCCGACATCTGGCTCAAGCGCGAGGACCTGTCTCCGGTCCGGTCCTACAAGATCCGCGGGGCGACGAACGCAATGCGCAAGGCGGTCGCGCAAGGGGCGGACCACTTCGTCTGCGCCAGCGCGGGCAACCACGCCCAGGGCGTGGCGTATGCCTGCCGGCACTTCGGGGTGCGCGGAACGATCTTCATGCCGGTGACGACGCCGCAGCAGAAGATCGACAAGACCAACGCCTTCGGGGGCGAAGCGGTCGAGATCGTGCTGGAGGGCGACTATGTCGACGACACGCTGAAAGCCGCGCAGGCCGCGTGCGAGGGGATGGGCGCGCGGTTCCTGTCGCCGTTCGACGACCCTGACGTGATCGAGGGACAGGCCAGCGTAGCGGCGGAGATCCTCGACGAGATGGGCGGCGCCCCGGACGTCGTGGTGCTGCCCGTCGGCGGTGGCGGCCTTTCCGCGGGAACGCGCAGGCTGCTGGCGGAAGAGGCGCCGGAGACCGAGATCGTGTATGTCGAGCCGGCCGGCGGGGCGAGCCTGGCCGCGGCCGTGAAGGCAGGACATCCGGTGCGGCTGGAGAAGATCGACACGTTCGTCGACGGGGCCGCGGTGGCGCGGATCGGAGCACGGCCGTTCGAGGTCCTTGCGGACGTCGACCCTCGCGACCTCTTCGCCGCGCCCGAGGACCGGATCTGCGTCACCATCCTGGAGATGCTGAATGTCGAGGGCATCGTGCTGGAGCCTGCGGGAGCGCTCGCCGTCGACGCGCTGGGCGATCTCGTCGACCGCATCGCCGGCCGCCGCGTCGTCTGCGTGACCTCCGGCGGCAACTTCGATTTCGAGCGGCTGCCCGAGGTCAAGGAGCGAGGCCAGCGGTATTCCGGGATCAAGAAGTACTTCGTCCTGCGGCTGCCGCAGAGGCCCGGAGCGCTTCGGGACTTCCTCGACGTGCTTGGGCCGCACGACGACATCGCGCGGTTCGAGTACCTCAAGAAATCGGCGCGGAACTTCGGCAGCGTCCTCATCGGGATCGAGGCGCGGCGGGCGGAGGACTTCGCGGGCCTGTTCGAGCGGATGGACGCGGCCGGGTTCGTCTACCGCGACATCACCGCAGACGAGACGCTGGCGAATTTCCTGGTCTAGCTTGGCGCCGAGCGCCGCCCGGCGGGCAGTCAGGCGGCGGCGAGGCCCGTGACGAACGCGTGGCGAGAGGTCTCGTAGGTCTCGATCACGCAAGCGACACAGGCTTCGGTGAGCGACCCCTTGCCGGCCCGCTGCTCCGCTTCCTCGCAGACTTGACCGAGCGTCATGAAGCCGAGATTGAGACAGCTGCCCTTCAGGAAGTGCATGTCAGCTTCGCGCGCCCCCATTGTCGCCGGGCCGGCGCAGCCGCGCGATCGCCTCGTCGACCTCTTCGAAGAACAGGTCGATGACTTCGGCATAGTCCTCGTCTCCGATCTCCTCGCGCAGCTCGCGTGTTCGCTCCCAGTCGATCATGGTCGGCTCCGTGAATCGCAGCTCCGAGGCGGCCTAGCTGGCGACGGTTAACCGAGCGTGAACGTGGACGTTCCCGATGCCGCCTTCATCCGATCTTAAGCGACGGCGGCGATGACAACGATCCGAAAACGCACCGAGCGGAGGCGGGATGCCGAACAGCGACGCGCAAGCGATACTCTACGCCGCCGAGTCTGGAGCGATGGATACCCGCGAGCGCCGGACCATCCTCGTCGTCGATGACAGTCGCGCACAGCGGCGCACTCTGTCCTCGTCTCTCGAACGGTGGGGCTACGAGGTCGTCGAAGCCGGCTCGGGCGACGAGGCGCTTGCGATCTTGAAGGAACGGGCGATCGGCATCGTCCTCAGCGACTGGATGATGCCGGGCATGGACGGCCCCGACCTGTGCCGGGCCTTTCGGGAGGTCCAGCGCGAACAATACGGCTACTTCATTCTCCTGACGTCGAAGACTGGAAAGGAAGACGTGGCCCGCGGACTCGACGTCGGCGCCGATGACTTTCTGTCGAAGCCGGTCTCGCCCAGCGAATTGCGCGCCCGCATCGCAGCGGGAGAGCGGATCCTCGCCATGGCGCAGGAGCTCATGGACAAGAACGAGAAGCTGCAGGCGGCGCACGATGCGCTGAACCGCGATCTTCTCGAGGCGCGGCGGCTGCAGCAGGCGCTGGTGCCCGAGCGATACCGGGATTTCGGGACCGCGCGCATGGCGCTTCTGATGCGGCCGGCCGGACATGTCGGCGGCGACCTGGTCGGCCAGTTCCGGATCAACGAGCAGAAGCGCGCGGTCTACGCCATCGACGTCTCCGGCCACGGCGTCGCCTCGGCGCTAATGACGGCGCGCCTGGCAAGCTACCTCTCTGGGGCGTCGCCCGCGCAGAACGTCGCGATCGCGCCCGAACGAACTCGGCATCTTCAGCATGCGCCCCCCTCACGAGGTCTGCGCGCTGCTGAACGAACTGCTGCTGCGAGAGATGGATACCGATCTCTACTTCACGATGTGCCTGGCCGAGATCGATCTTCGGAGCGGCTGCGTACGGCTGACCCAGGCGGGCCATCCGAATCCGGCGATCTTGCGGGCCTCGGGAAAGGTCGACTTCCTGACCGAGGGCGGCCTGCCGATCGGCCTGATTGCCGACGCCGTCTACCAAACTCAAGAGGCGCGGCTGGAGCCCGGCGATCGCTTGATCATCTATTCCGACGGAGTGACGGAGTGCGCCAACCCCGAGGGCGAGCTGATGGGCGAGGCGCGGCTCGCCCAGCGTCTCGGGGAGTCGAGAGATCTTGCGTGTACTCAGCTTCTCGATTCGCTGGTCTGGGACCTCGAGCAGTTCGTTGGCACGGGCGAGTTCGAAGACGATGTTTCTGCCGTTGTGTTTCAGTACGACGGCGCCTGAAAGGTGTCCGCGACACGCCTGACGAAGGCGGCGTCTCCTTCGGATGCAAGCAGGTTGTGCGCGGTTCCGAGTGGCATGACGAGGGGCGTGTGGCCCGCCTCGGCGGGGCGCGAGATCCGCCTGACGGCGCGGGCCAGGTAGACGGCGCACACCTTTTCGGCCCACGTGCTCGTACGCGGTCATGTAGCTAAAGCGGCGGTACGCGCCGAGGCGGCGAGGGTCGGCAATGCGCCAGCCGGTTTCCTCGATGACCTCGCGGTGGAGAGCCCTGCAGCGGAGACTCTCCTGCGTCGACGCCGCCGCCCGGAAGCTGGATCTCGGCGCACGGCGCCTCCTGCAATGTCAGCAGGACCCCTTTGCCCGTCAGAGCGATGACGTAGACGCCGTTGCGATGCCGGTAGCGCCGGCCGCGCTCGTATCCGCTCTCCCATCCGCCGCATCAGCCTGCCCGGTTTTGACCGCCGCTCGCGGCACCTATATGCAGGGGCCACGGCACGCGCCACGGAAAAACCCATGTCACTCGTATCTCAAATCGCCTGGGACGATACCGTCCTGCCCATTTCAGCTCGACCGCTCCGACATCCGTGGCCGCGTCGCGCGGCTCGACGGCACGCTCGACCGGATCCTTGCTCAGCACGATTACCCTGCCGGCGATCGAGGCGCTGGTGGCCGAGGCGGCGCTGCTGACCGCGCTGATCGGCCAGACGATCAAGCTTCGCTGGAAGCTCAGCCTGCAGATCCGCGGGAACGGCCCGGCGCGCCTGATCGCGACCGACTTCTATCGCGCCGCAGGAAGAGGGTCAGGCGGCGCGGATACGTGCCTATGCCAGCTTCGACCGCGACAGGATGTCTGCGCCGGGCGAACCCTTTTCCTTCGTCGGCCAGGGGTACTTCGCGATTCTGATCGACCAAGGGCGTGGCACTACGCCGTATCAGGGGATCACGCCGCTTGCCGGCGGGTCGCTCTCGGCTTGTGCGCAGACCTACTTCGCGCAGTCCGAGCAGCTGCCGACGCGGTTTGAGCTTGCCTATGGCGAGGGCCGGCTCCGCGGCGCTTCGCCGTCCTGGCGTGCCGGCGGGCGTCATGCTGCAGCACATGCCTGAAGCCTCGCCGTCGATCTCCGGCGGCGGGTCGGGCGCCGGCGGGCTCTTGGAGCCGTCCGACATCCTCGGCGGCGAGGAGGCGGAGAACTGGGATCGCGCGAACATCCTTCTCGACACGGTCGAGGACATGGAGCTCGTCGGCCCGCGGGTACAGCCGACCGACCTCCTGGTGCGGCTCTTCCACGAGGAGCAACCGCGTGTATTCGACGCGCAGCCGGTGGAATTCGGTTGCACCTGCTCGGCGGAGAAGGTGCGGCAGAGCCTGTCGATCTACTCCGCCAAGGATATCGGCACGATGACGACGGACGAAGGCATCGTCACGGCAGACTGCCAGTTCTGCGGGGCGCACTACGAGTTCGATCCCGACGACTCTCGGCTTCGAGGCCGAGAAGCGGGACGATGACGCCTGACGCCTTCCTCCATGCCGCAGGACCCGGCGCGGAAAGCTCGGACTTCGACCTGAATCCGTCCGTCGTGCTGCCTGAAGGACGCAGACTGAGGGCGGCGGCGGTTCTCGTTGCGATGCTGGACGCCGGTGGGGAGCCGTCGATCGTTCTCACTCGCCGCTCGGCGGCCTTGAAGCACCATCCGGGGCAGATCGCGTTTCCCGGCGGCAAGATCGAGACCGAACGACGCCGGGCCGGAGGACGCGGCCCTGCGCGAGGCGGCCGAAGAGATCGGCCTCGACCCCGCGAACGCCGAAGTACTCGGCAGGCTCGCCGCCGCACGAGACCGTGACGGGCTTTACCGTCACCCCGGTTCTCGCGCGGATCCGCCGTCCGTTCGCAGTGGCGGCCGGAGGCGGGCGAGGTCGAGGAGGTCTTCGCGGTGCCGCTGGCGCATGTTGCGGAACCCGGGAACTTCACGGTCCAGGCCCGACGATGGCGCGGCAGTGTGCGGCGCTACTACGTCGTGCCTTGGGGTCCGTACTATGTCTGGGGCGCAACGGCGCGGATCCTGCGGGGGCTTGCCGAGCGCATGGCCCGATGAAGGTCGGCGGTGACTGGTTGATCGATGCCGGGACGCAAGGGGTCCTTGGTCTTCTCGATGGAGCGGGGCACCGGGCCCTGGTTGTGGGCGGGTGCGTCCGCAATGCGCTGCTGGGGCAGGACGTCTCGGACATCGACATCGCCACCGACGCACATCCCGGCCGCGTCGTGTCGCTGGCCGAGGCGGCGGGAATCCGGGCCGTGCCGACCGGCATCGAGCACGGCACAGTAACGCTGATCGTCGGACGGCCGGCCGTACGAGGTCACGACCTTTCGCCGCGATGTCGAGACTGACGGGCGACGTGCCGTCGTCGCGTTCTCCGACGACGTGGCGGAGGATGCCGCGCGCCGTGACCTGACGATGAACGCGCTCTATGCAGAGGCGGACGGCACGGTCATCGATCCGCTGGGCGGCCTGCCGGACCTTCGGGCGCGCCGCGTCCGATTCGTCGGCGATCCAGCGACGCGCATCGCCGAGGACAGGTTGCGCGTCCTGCGCTTCTTTCGCTTCCACGCCTGGTACGGCGACCCTGATGGGGGTCTCGACGCCGAGGGGCTTGCCGCTTGTGCTGCCGCCGCGGGCGACCTCGGCGCGCTCTCGCGGGAGCGGGTGGGCGCGGAGATTCTGAAGCTGCTCACCGCGCCGGCCCCCGCTCCCGCCACGGCGGCCATGGCGCGGGCGGGCGTGCTTGCGGTCGTGCTGCCGGGGGCGGAGGCAGCAACCCTGGCGCCGCTCGTCGCGGCCGAGGAGCATGTCTCCGCCGCGCCGGATCCGATCAGGCGGCTTGCCGCGATCGGCGGCTGCGAGCCGGCGCAGCGCCTGCGACTCAGCAAAGCCGATGCGCGGCGACTTGCGCTCCTGCGGGGGGCGGAGGGCGGCGTGGCCGAACTCGCTTGGCGGCACGGGCCGGGTGTTGCGCGGGACGTCGCGCTCGTGCGCGCGGCGTCCGGTTTCACCCTGCCGGCCGATATCGAGGAACGGATCGCGCGGGGCGTTGCGGCATCGTTCCCGCTCCGCGCCTCGGACCTGCCGCTCGAAGGGCCCGCGCTGGGTCGCGCTCTCGCCGAGGCGGAGGCGCGCTGGGTCGCCTCGGACTTTCAACTGACGCGAGAAGAACTTCTTTCGGGAACCGAATAGACGGATCCAGCGTTGCAGCCTGCTGTGCCGCGCGCGGCGGTCCCTTCCGGCCGACAATCGGATATCGAGACGTGGCCGAGGAGGCTGTCCATGTTCCGTTTCTTCGAAGGTCTCGTAGACCCTTATTCCCCGTATCGTGAAAGCGATACGCCGCCGCGGCAGCTCTGGCCCTTTCTCCGCGAGTACGCGCAGCCTTTCCGGCGGGTCTTCGTCTGGACCGCGCTCGTTTCCGCAATGGCGGCCTTGGTCGAGCTGTGGCTGATCGACTATCTCGGCCGCGTGGTCGACCTGCTCTCCGGCGATCCGGCGGAGGTGTGGGCGGACCACGGGTTCGAGCTGATCCTCGTCGCGCTTTTCATCCTGATTGTGCGCCCGGTGATCCAGGGGCTCGGCGTGCTCTTGTTGAACCAGTCCGTGATGCCGAATTTCGGCACGCTGATCCGCTGGCGCTCGCACCGGCACGTGCTGCGCCAGTCTGTCGGCTGGTTTGAGAACGACTTCGCGGGGCGGATCGCGAACCGCATCATGCAGACACCGCCCGCCGCCGGGGAGGTCGTGTTCCAGCTCTTCGACGCGATCACCTACTCGGTGGCATATTTCCTGGGCGCAGTTCTGCTGCTGGCGGGGGCGGACCTGCGCCTCGCCATTCCCCTGGTGATATGGCTCGGCCTTTATGGCTGGCTCGTCTCCTGGACGATCCGGCGAGTCGGTCCGGCGTCGAAGGCCGCCTCCGACGCGAGGTCGGAGGTGACGGGGCGCGTGGTCGACGCCTACACCAACATTCACTCGGTGAAGCTCTTCGCGCATCACGACCGGGAACTCGACTACGCGAAGGACGCCATAGAGAATACGCGCCGGACGTTCCAGGTCGAGATGCGCATCTACACGATCATGGACGTCGCGCTGACCGTCCTGAACGGCCTTCTGATCGTCGGCGTCGTCGGCTGGGCCATGGGTCTGTGGTTCTCCGGTGCGGCGAGCGTAGGCGTCGTCGCCGTGGCCTCGGCGCTCTGCCTGAGACTCAGCGCGATGACGGGCTGGGTCATGTGGGCGCTGAGCTCGTTCTTCCGCAACCTCGGCGTGGTGTCCGAAGGGATGGAGACGATCGCGCAGCCGATTGACCTCGTCGACCGTCCTGGCTCGAAGCCGTTGCGCCTCGGTCAAGGCCGGATTGAGCTGCGGGAGCTTTCGCACCATTACGGCCGGGGGCGAGGCGGGCTCGACCGCATCTCGCTCAGCGTCGCGCCGGGCGAGAAGGTCGGCGTGGTCGGTCGTTCGGGTGCGGGCAAGTCGACGCTCGTAAAGCTGCTCCTGCGGTTCTACGACGCAGAGGGCGGGCGCATCGAGATCGACGGCGAAGACATCGCGCACGTGACGCAGGACTCGCTGCGCGCGGCGATCGGCATGGTCCAGCAGGAGGCGACGCTGCTGCATCGCTCGGTCCGCGACAACATTCTCTACGGCCGCCCGGACGCCAGCGAGGCCGAGGTCGTCGCAGCCGCGAAGCGGGCGGAGGCGCACACGTTCATACTCGGGCTGTGCGAGTCCCACGGGCGCTCCGGCTACGACGCGCAGGTCGGCGAGCGCGGGGTCAAGCTGTCGGGCGGCCAGCGGCAGCGGATCGCGCTTGCGCGGGTGATGCTGAAGGACGCGCCGATTCTTGTTCTCGACGAAGCGACCAGCGCGCTAGACTCCGAGGTCGAGGAAGCGATCCAGGAAACGCTCTACGGCATGATGGAGGGAAAGACGGTCATCGCCATCGCACATCGTTTGTCGACCATTGCCCGGCTCGACCGGATCATCGTGCTGGATGACGGGCGGGTGGCCGAAGACGGCACGCATCAGCAGCTTCTGGCGCGCGACGGGCTCTATGCCGGCTTCTGGCGTCGGCAGTCCGGCGGTTTCATCGGCACCGAAGCGGGGGAACGCGCGGCGTGAGGCGTTTCGGCGAGGCGATCGACGCGTTCCGGCCCGCGGGCGGTCCGCCGCCGCGGACACTGTGGGCCTTCTTCGCCTGGGCGCTGTCCGGGGCGTGGCCATGGCTCGCCTTCGCAGGCGTCGTCAGCGCGATCGCAGGCTCGCTCGAGGTCGTCACGGCGTGGCTTCTCGGGCTCGTCGTCGATTCGGTCTCGGGGAGTGGGACCGGCTACTTCGCGCAGAACTGGCCGCTGCTTGCCGGGGTGGCGGGGTTCTTTCTGATCGCGCGTCCGCTCGCGTTCGGGATGTCGAGCGCGACGAACTCGATCCTGGTCCAGCCGAACGTCAATCCGTTGGTTCTCAGCCGCCTGCATCGCTGGACGCTGGGACAGGACGTCACCTTCTTCGACAACGACTTCGCTGGCCGCATCGCCCAGAAGCAGATGCAGACGGCCCGTGCCCTGACCGATGTCGCGGTCGAGGTCATCAACGTCGTGCTCTTCGCGCTGGCCTCGCTGATCGGGTCGGTGTTGCTTCTGGGCGCGATCGACGTCCGCATCGGCGCGGCGCTGGCCGTCTGGGTCGTCGCATATCTCGCAATGATCCGCTGGTTCATGCCGCGTGTCCGTGCGCGATCCAAGGCGCGGGCGAACGCACGCGCGATGGTGTCGGGCCAGGTCGTCGACACGATAACCAACATAAAGACGGTCAAGCTCTTCGCCCACCACGAGCATGAGGATCGCGCGGCGCTCAACGCGATGTCGAACTTCCGCGAAAGGGCGCTTGACTTCGGAGTTCTGTCGGCGGCGTTCAGGTTCACGCTCATGACGATGGCGGGGGTTCTCCCCGTGCTTCTCATCGGCGGGGCACTCCTGCTCTGGCGGCAGGGCGGTGCCACGGCGGGCGACATCGCGGCGGCCGGCACGATCTCGATCAGGATCGCGCAGATGACGGGCTGGGTCAGCTTCACGCTGATGGGCATCTACTCCAGCGTTGGCGAGGTGGAGGACGGGATGAACACGCTCACGCCTCCGCACGCCCTCACGGACGCCAAGGGCGCCGAGACGCTGTCCCGCGTCGGCGAGGTCGTGTTCGACGACGTCAGCTTTGCCTATGGCCGCAAGGAAGGTGGCGGGCTCGACAGCGTGACGCTCATCGTGGCGCCGGGCGAAAAGGTAGGGGTGGTCGGCGCCTCAGGTGCTGGAAAGTCGACGATGGTCGCGCTGCTCCTGCGGCTCTACGACGTCGAGCGCGGCCGCATCGTCGTCGGCGGCCAGGACATCCGCGACATCACGCAGGAAAGCCTGCGGCGCAAGATCGGTATGGTCACGCAGGAGACTGCGATGTTCAACCGATCGGCGCGGGAGAACATCCTCTACGGCCGGCCGGACGCCAGCATGGACGAGGTCGAGGACGCGGCCAGGAAGGCCGAGGCGCTGGACTTCATCCGAGGGCTCAGGGACCACATGGGCCGCACTGGATGGGACGCACATCTGGGAGAGCGCGGCGTGAAGCTTTCGGGCGGGCAGAGGCAGCGGATCGCGCTGGCCCGAGCAATCCTCAAGGATGCGCCGATCCTCGTGCTCGACGAAGCGACGAGCGCGCTCGACAGCGAGGTCGAGGCGCAGATTCAGTCGGCGCTCGAGCGGGTGATGGAAGGCAAGACTGTGCTGGCAATCGCGCATCGGCTGTCCACGATTGCCCGCATGGACCGGATCATCGTGCTGCGGGAGGGCCGGATCGTCGAAGAGGGGACGCATCGCGCGCTTCTCGCCGAGGGGGGCGTCTATGCCGCCTTCTGGGAGCGGCAGTCGGGCGGCTTCGTCGGCCTTTCCGACGCGGCGGAGTAGCCGGTGCTTCGTGGTTCGGCGCGAGGGCGCCCGGCGGAGTGACCGAGGACTTCGCGCGAGCACGGATCGAGCGTCTGGGCCATGCCGGCGACGGTGTGGCGACCGGCCCGATCTACATCCCGCGGACGCTGCCCGGCGAGCTTGTCGAGGGTGAGCCGCTTGGCGATCGGATTGAGGGTCCTCGCATCCTTGAGCCGTCGCGGGACCGGGTCGCGCCACCATGCCCGCACTACCGCAGATGCGGCGGGTGCGCGTTGCAGCACGCGTCGGAGGAATTCGTGGAGCAGTGGAAGGCAGACCTCGTGTGCCGGGCGCTGGCAGCGCGGGGGATCGACGCCGAGGTCGGCACGGTCGTGACTTCGCCACCGCAGTCGCGGCGCCGCGCCACCCTTGCCGGGCGGCGAACGAAGGGCGGAGCGCTGGTCGGATTCCATGGCCGGGCGTCCCACGCCGTCACCGCTATCTCCGACTGCCGCCTGCTGCATCCCGACCTTATGGCGGTACTTCCGGCACTGGAGCGGATCGTCGAGCTCGGTGGGTCGCGTAAGGGCGAGGTCGCACTCGCGATCGCGCGCACGAGCGGCGGCGTCGACGTGTCGGTGATGGACGCCAAGCCGGTCGATGCGCGCACCGCGGAAATTCTCGCCGACGTCGCGGCGCAGCACGGTCTCGCGCGACTCGTCTGGAACGGCGAGCTCGTGGCGGCCCTGGCGCCGCCAGCCCAGATCTTCGGCCGTGCCAGGGTCGTCCCGCCCTCCAGCGGCTTCCTTCAGGCGACGGAGGAGGGAGAGGCCGCGCTCGTCCGCCATGTGCGCGGGGCCGTGTACGGAGACAGTCGCGTCGTCGACCTCTTCTCCGGGGCCGGCACCTTCTCGCTGCCCTTGGCGGAGAGGGCAGAGGTCCATGCGGTCGAGAGCGACGCGAAGGCGCTCGCTGCGCTCGACGCGGGATGGCGATCGACGGCCGGCCTGAGGCGAGTCACGACGGAGGTGCGGGATCTCTTCCGACGGCCGCTGTTGCCCGACGAGCTGCAGCGCTTCGACGCTGTCGTCATCGATCCGCCGCGCGCCGGGGCCGAAGCGCAGACCTCCGCCCTCGCGGAGGGTGGCCCGCCCACCATCGCCTTCGTCAGCTGCAATCCAGCCACGTTCGCGCGTGACGCGAAGACCCTGGTGTCCGGCGGCTACGATATTGGGCCGGTGACGGTCGTCGACCAGTTCCGCTGGAGCGTCCACGTCGAGCTGGCGACGACATTCACGCGCCGCGCGTAGACGCCGCGCAACAGGAGGGCGATGTCGCTGAAAAAGCCGGTAGGCGGATAGCAAGCCTGGCGCTATAGCTCTGCGCAAGAATAAACGGAATCGGGGCAGTGAAATGGGCAAGTTACGGTTGCTGCTGGCCGTCGCGATGGCAATGGCGGCCACAGGCTGCGCGTCGAAGTTCAAGACCTACGAGGGGCCGCAGGTCACGCAGGTCCAAGTCTTCAAGGGATCCCGCAAGATGTACCTGATGCACAACGATCAGGTGCTGAAGGCCTACGACATCGATCTCGGCTTCGCGCCGCAGGGGCACAAGGCGCAGCGTGGGGACGGCCGCACTCCCGAAGGGTGGTACGTCATCGACCGCCGGAATCCCAACAGCAGCTATCACCTGTCCATCGGTGTGGACTATCCGAACCACGAGGACGTCGAAGTGGCGCGGGCCGCAGGGGTCAGTCCGGGTGGTGACATCTTCATCCACGGCGAGCCGCGCAAGTTCCGCCGCAAGCAGGACTGGACCGCAGGGTGCATCGCGGTGAGCAACAGCGAGATCGAAGACATCTACGCCATGGTCCGCGACGGCACTCCGATCGTCATCACCCCGTGAAACCGGCGGGCGCGGACGTTCCTGTGACAAGAGTCCACCAGATTTTTCCGGAACGTTCCTGAAACCAGGAAAAGCCGAGGTCGGTGGCGCGCGGGTCTAGGATGATGCGCCGCGTGTCCTCCTGCTCCATCCACGCCGCAAGCGTCTCCGTCTCGCTTTCATATGATTCGGAGATGTTTTCGCCCAGAAACGTGCCGCGATAGCCCGTTCGTGCGACGCGCTGCAGGGGTGAAGACCCGTCGGAACCGAAGTGCCACGGTCGGTTCTGCACCGACATGTCTCGCGAATGCGTCGCCGCCGCCGCCGTAAGCTCGGCGTTCAGCCGCAACGGCGCCGCTCCCGATGCCTGGCGCAGGGCGTTCACGGCATCGAGGGTTCGAAACTGGATGTCGTCGGCGTCGCCCACGCGGATCTGATAGACTTGCGGCAGCGGCCGTCCTTGGGAGTCGAGACGGGGGGGGGGCCCGGGGGAACAGCCGGCCAGAACCAACTGGAGCGCCGCAAGAGCGAGTATCGGGCGGATCATGGCATGCTCTGTCGATGAATGTCGTCGGACCGCCTTATCGATGAAAGCGGGCAGCATCAAACGTTCTCGCCACGCTTCAGCCGATCTGACGCGGGTTTGAGTTGCCCGAACGCCTGCCTCAAACTAGAGAACGCGCAAGAAATATGTCGGAGTCCGCCAAATGAAACGCCAAGACATCGGCCGCCGCGCCTTCGTCGCCGGGGCAGCGACGCTGGCCACAGCCGCTATCATCCCTCCCGCCCGAGCGCAGGAGGTCGAGTTCCGTGACGAACTCTCGCCGTCGGTACGCCGCAACATCTCGAGCTTCCGCGCGCTCGACTGGCGGCCGTACTTCTCGAACACCGACAACGGCGCGATCCTCGTCGACACCACGTCGCGGGCGTTGCACTTCTGGTCCGAGGATCAATCCGTCTATCGTCTGTATCCGACCTCGGTGCCGCTGTCGGAGGATCTGACGCGCCGCGGACGGACCAGCATCGTCCGCAAGGTCGAGGGCCCCGACTGGCGCCCGACGCCATCGATGAAGGAGCGCAATCCGGAGTGGCCGGACTACATCCCCCCGGGGCCGGACAATCCGCTCGGAACACACGCCCTGTACCTGTCCTGGCAGTACTACCGGATCCACGGAACGCACGATACGCGCAAGATCGGGCGACGGTCCTCGAACGGGTGCATCGGTCTGTTCAATCAGCACATCGCGGAGCTGTACGGAATGGTCGATACCGGCGCCCAAGTGTTGCTGATATGACGACAAATTCGCAAATCGGCGGCTTTATGCGAGGCTTAAGATTTGCAGAGCGGCGAGGATGCTGGTTAGAACATCCGCACGAGGTACTGTCTTATCTGCTTGTCGCCGTCCTCAGAGCTTTGGCGTCAGGCGAAAATTGGAGGTCAGAATGAAGAAACTCGCCCTCGCCGCTGCCCTGTCGCTGACTGCTACGTCGGTGTTTGCCGGCGGCCCCGTTGAGCCGATCATGGAGCCCGAGGTAATCGTGGAAGAGACCAGCACCAGCCCTGGTGGCATCATTGTGCCGCTCGTGCTGCTCGCTGTCATCGCCGCGGTCGCTGCGACGAGCCACTAAGCGCACTCGTTTCTTCCGAATTCGGGAAAGGCGGCGGTAAACCGTCGCCTTTTCTACTTCAGGCGGGGGGCCGGTCTACGCATGCAACTTCCGGGGACCCGGTCTAGCTCACCCAGCCTGCAAGGTTCTGCTCGATCACCTCGGTCAGCGCCTCGACGTGTGCGTCATCGTCGTTGAGGCACGGAATGTAGGTGAAGTTCTCGCCCCCCGCCTCTTCGAAGCTTTCACGGATTTCCTCGTTGATCTCTTCCAGCGTTTCGATGCAATCGGCCGAGAATGCCGGTGCGACGACTGCGATCCGTTTTTTTCCAGCTTCCGCCAACCGTGCGACCTCTTCGACGGTGTAGGGCTTCAGCCATTCCTCGGGGCCGAAGCGTGACTGGAACGTCGTGACGACACGCTCCTCCGGCCAGCCAAGCCGTTCCCTGAGAAGCCGCGAGGTCTTCTGACAATGGCAGTGGTATGGATCGCCCTCCATCAGGTACCGTTGCGGCACGCCGTGGTAGGAGCAGACAAGAACGTCGGGCGGCGGATCGGCGGTCGGCCAGACGCGCTCGATCGACTTGGCGAGCGCGTCGATGTAGGCCGGTTCGGCAAAGTACGCCGGGACCGTGCGCACCGAAGGCTGCCATTTCAGATCGATGAGAGAACGAAAGAACTGGTCGTTCGCGGTGGCGGTGGTGGCCCCGGCGTACTGGGGGTAGAGCGGGAAGAACAGGATGCGCCGGCATCCGGCCGCGACCATCGCGTCGACCTTCGCCTTGGTCGAGGGGTTCCCGTAACGCATGCAGTAGTCAACGATCACCTGCTTGCCGTGCCTCTTGCGCATGGCGGCCGAGATCTTAGCAGTCTGCGCCTTGGTGATGGTGGCGAGCGGGCTTTCCCCCGCCTCTTCGTTCCAGATCGACTTGTACGCGGCGCCGGAGGAGAATGGCCGCTTGGTCAAGATCACCGCCTGAAGCAGCGGCTGCCAAATCCAGGGCGAGTAGTCGATGACTCGCCGGTCGGACAGGAATTCGTTCAGATATCTGCGCATCGACCAGTAGTCGTAGCTATCCGGCGTGCCCAGATTGGCGAGAAGTACTCCGACACGCTCTGGTGGAAGACGCGGGTGATCGACGGGTGCATTGGCCGGACGCTCTGCGCCGGCTGCCTCGGTGATCGGCGCGCTGCCCGACTTCGCATCCAGCATTGTATCGGTGTTCCCCGGTCCAAAAGACAATGGGACGCGAGATAACGGTTTCGCCCCGGGGGTCAATCGCGTCGGGGTGCGGCAGGATCGTTTGCCGAGCGCTCCTCCGTGCCGAGGGCATCCGCGAGCCGCGCTACCGAGGAGCCGGGCCGCAGCGGTTGCGGCTGCCCTGCGGCCGGTGCCCAGCCGGTCAGCCAGACCACTTCGAAGGTCGCAATGATGCGGCCGTCCCCCGCGGGAAACGACTCCGCGTAGATGCGCGCGGCTTCGGAGAAAAGCGCGCGGGGCGGGGCGCGCCGATCGCGCTCGATCAGCGCGTTCTGTTCGGCCATCGCACGCAGATCCCGCATGAGGTGGAAAGCTGTCTGGTACGTGACGTGGAGCGCGCCAGAGTCGGCAACCGGCAGTGCAAGCCCGGCGCGCTGAAGAAGACCGCCCAGATCGCGGATCTCGCCCATCGGTGCAACGCGCGGCGACA
This sequence comes from uncultured Alphaproteobacteria bacterium, assembly GCA_963749675.1. Taxonomy (GTDB): domain Bacteria; phylum Pseudomonadota; class Alphaproteobacteria; order Rhodobacterales; family Rhodobacteraceae; genus Roseitranquillus. The sequence goes on along the minus strand of CAVVNT010000010.1, from coordinate 122,862 downwards.
GCCCGCCAAGGACAGCCGCCTCGGCCTGTGCCAGAGCGCTGCGCAATTCATGAAGGGTACGCCCGCCCAGCATCGCGGCGAGGAGCAGGCCGTCGGGCCGCAGCGCGCGCCGCGCCTGGATCAGCTGCCCCACGGGATCGTTGGCCCAGTGAAGCGCGAGCGCGTGGACGACGAGATCGCGCGAATCCGGCTCCAGCTGCAGCGTCTCCGCATCCTCCACCAGCGTCGCTTGGGGAAGACGTTCCCGCCAGATTTCCGGCCACGGCGTGACGACGGCGGGAGACGTAAACGATCTGTTAACCTCGCTAAGTCTTTCCTGCGCTTCGTCCGCGACCGCGGCGTGAAGGAACAGTTCGGGCGCTGCGGACGCGCGGCGGCGATGCTGCGAAAGAGCGGTGCGGTCAAAGAGTTCCGGCGGCTGTGACATGTGCCGCAGAGGTAGGGGCCGTCAATGGGATTGCAAAGCCGAGCGTGGCTCAGAGGTGCGATCGACCTCATCCTTCCGAACCAATGTGCCGCATGCGGCGAGCTTGTTGAAGGCGGCGGCGTCCTCTGCGGTGGGTGCTGGAGGCAGACGCCGTTCGTCTCCGGTCTCGTCTGCGACGGTTGCGGCGTGCCACTTCCCGGTTCCGACGATACATGCGTCCTCTGCGACGAGTGCCTCACATGGCCGCCCGCGTGGAGCCATGGGCGGACTGCCCTGATGTATCGTGACACGGCAAGGCGGCTGGTACTCGCGCTGAAGCACGGCGATCGGCTGGACCTTGTCGGACCGGCCTCTGACTGGATGCTGCGCGCGGCCCGACCTCTGGTGCGTCCGGACATGATCGTGGTGCCGGTGCCGGTGCATCGTTGGCGCCTCATGCGCCGGCGCTACAACCAAGCCGCGCTCCTGGCGCACGGGGTCGCCAAACGTGCCCATCTGGCATGCATCCCGGACGCGCTGCGGCGCGAGCGGCCGACAGGCACGCAGGACCGCAAGTCGCGACAGGCGCGCTATGACAACCTCGACGGCGCCTTCAGCATCGCCCCGGGGCGCGCCGCCAAGATTGCCGGCCGGCACATCCTGTTGGTCGACGACGTGATGACGTCAGGGGCGACGCTGACCGGTTGTACCGAGATCCTGCGAGCCGCCGGCGCATCCGATGTCTCGACCGTGGTGCTGGCGCGGGTGGCCCGGGACGCCTAGATGGTTGTCCGACCCGACATCGGAGGCGCACTTGAGATCCGTTGAAATCTACACCAAGCCGACTTGCGGTTTCTGTTTTGCCGCAAAACGCCTGCTATCGGAAAGGGGCGTGAGCTATTCCGAGATCGACGTCATGCGATCGCCGGAATCCAGGCAGGAGATGCTCGAAAGGGCCAGCGGCCGGCACACCGTGCCGCAGATCTTCGTCGGCGATACGCACGTAGGCGGCTACGACGACCTCTCGGCGCTCGTCCGGGCGGGTAAACTCGATCAGCTTCTGGCAGGCTGATGCGCGCAGCGCTCGTGCAACTGACATCGTCCGACGATCCGGTCGAGAACCTCGAGACAACCGCTGCCTCGCTTCGCGCGGCCGCGGAAAACGATGCCGAGTTTGTCCTGACGCCGGAGGTCACGACTGCGTCTCGGCGAGTCCGGCGCACCAGCAGGAGGTGCTGCAGCCAGAAGCGGACGATCCGACCCCTGCCGGCCTGAGGCACGAGGCGGCGCGCGCCGGCATCTGGCTTCTGATCGGCTCTCTGGCGCTGAAGACCGAGGAGGAGCGCTTTGCGAATCGCTCCTTCCTGATTGCGCCGGATGGCGCCGTTGCCGCCCGCTACGACAAGATCCACATGTTCGATGTCGATGTCAGAGAAACCGAGACCTACGGCGAGTCGGCCGGTTTCCGCCCCGGCAAGCGTCTGGTCATGGCTGCGGCGGTGGGGACCGTCATCGGCCTGACGGTCTGCTACGACATCCGGTTTCCGTATCTCCACCGGGCGCTCGCGAAGGCCGGCGCCGAGATCCTCACCGTGCCGGCGGCATTCTCTCCGATCACCGGAGCGGCTCACTGGGAACCGCTGCTGCGCGCCCGCGCGATCGAGACGGGGTGCTGGGTCCTCGCCCCTGCGCAGACCGGCGAGCACAAGGCCAGCCAAGGGCGGGCGCGGAAGACCCACGGCCATGCCATGGCCGTGGCGCCGTGGGGCGAGGTGGTGGCGGATGCGGGCATCGAGCCCGGAATAACCCACGTCGACATCGATCTCGCCAAGTGGCGGAGGCGCGGCGAAGGGTCCCTTCGCTGAGCCACGACCGGCCCTTCAGCTAGACCGTCCTCAGGTGCGGCGGATGCTGGTCGTCACGTAGTTGCAGGTCAGGTCGCGCTTGGACAGGGACCAGTCCCACAGGAGCGGATTGAAGACGAAACCGGTCCGGTCGACCGGGTCGAGGCCTGCCTGACGAAGCAGGTCGTAGAGTTCGTCGGGCGTGACGAACTTGCGCCAGTCGTGGGTGCCCTTAGGCAACCAGCGCATGACGTACTCGGCCCCGACGATCGCCTGCACGTAGCTCTTGGCGTTCCGATTGAGGGTCGAGCACACCATCAGGCCGCCCGGCCGCAGCAGTTTGCGGCAGGCCGCCAGGTAGGTCAGCGGGTCGGGCACGTGCTCCACCACCTCCATGTTCAGCACGGCGTCGAAGGTCTCACCCGCTTCGGCGAGGGTCTCGGCCGTCGTATGGCGGTAGTCGATGGGAAGCCCCTGCTTCTCGGCATGGATCCGCGCGACGGGGATGTTTCGTTCGGCGGCGTCGGCGCCCACGACGTCAGCGCCGAGGCGGGCCATGGGCTCGGACAGAAGACCGCCGCCGCAGCCGATGTCGAGGATGCGCAGCCCTTCGAAGGGACGTGGCGCCGCAAGATCTCGGGCGTACTCCGCGGCGATCTGCTGGGTGATGTAGTCGAGCCGGCAGGGGTTCAGCATGTGCAGGGGCTTGAACTTGCCCTCGGGGTTCCACCATTCCGCCGCCATGGCCTGGAATTTCTCGATCTCAGCGGTGTCTATGGTGCTGCTCTCCGACATTTGCGCTCCCTCTGGTGAAAAGTATCATGTGCCCGATGGTCGGCGTCGTGCCGCACCTATATAGAGCCTTCATGGACCCGCTTTCAGGACATAAGGGCGCGGCCTCGTTCCTCTACCCCGCCATCGATCCGTTCGATCAGCGGATTCTCGACGTGGGCGACGGTCACCGCCTCTACGTAGAGCAGTGCGGGCGGCGCGACGGCGTGCCGGTCATCGTGCTTCATGGCGGCCCTGGCGGCGGTTGCTCGCCGGCGATGCGGCGGTACTTCGATCCCGATGTCTACCGCGTCATCCTCTTCGATCAGCGCGGTTGCGGCCGCTCGCGCCCGCACGCCAGCATCGAGGAAAATACCACGTGGCACCTCGTCGCCGACATCGAGCGGATCCGTGTTGTGCTGGGGATCGACCGCTGGCTGGTCTTCGGCGGAAGCTGGGGCGCGACGCTCGGATTGATCTACGCTCAGACGCACCCCGACCGCGTGCGGCATCTGATCCTGCGCGGCGTCTTCCTCATGACGCGGCGCGAACTCGACTGGTTCTATGGCGGCGGAGCTGGCCAGTTCTGGCCGGACGTCTGGGCGCGCTTCGTGGGACCGATCCCCGAGGATGAGCGCGACGACCTGATCGCCGCCTACAACCGCCGACTCTTTTCCGGCGACATGCCGGCGGAGACGCGGTTCGCGCGGATTTGGGCGTCTTGGGAAAACACGCTGGCCTCGATCGCCAATGATGGTCCCGGGGGCGAGAGTCCGGCAGAGTACGCGCGCGCCTTCGCCCGGCTGGAGAACCACTATTTCATCAACGGCGGCTTTCTCGACGGTGACGGTCATCTTTTGCGCAACATGAAGAGTATTGCCGAGGTAACGGGGACCATCGTGCAGGGCCGGTACGACATGATCTGCCCGCCGGTTTCGGCGCATCACCTGCATGAGGCGTGGCCGGGCTCCACTCTGGTGACGGTGCCGCGAGCGGGCCATGCGCTTTCCGAGCCGGGTATCAGCCGGGAACTCGTCAGGGCCACGGATGCGCTGAGGGAACGCGTCTAGGGGTTGCGGAGGCGCAGGCGCAGGCGTATATGCCCTTTTAATAGCGGCGCGTCGGCTTCCACCCCCGATGTCCACCGGATGGGATCGACGGGCCGCGTGCCCGTTTTTTCGTTTCTGGAGCCCCATGAACGACCTTGTCAACGACCTCGTCGCCAAAGCCCCTATCGAACGCCGCCTTGCCGAGATCATTGGACCGGTGATCGAAGGCATGGGATTCGAGCTCGTGCGCGTTCGCCTCATGGGTGGCAGGAGCAAGACCGTTCAAATCATGGCCGAGCGGCCGGACGGCCGAATCGAGGTCGATGATTGCGCCGACATCTCGACGATGGTGAGCGCGGTGCTCGACGTCGAGGACCCGATCGACGACCAGTATACCCTCGAAGTCTCCTCGCCGGGCATCGATCGCCCACTGACCCGCTTCAAGGACTTCGAGGCGTGGCAGGGGTACGAGGCGAAGATCGAGACGACCGAGATGATCGACGGCCGTCGGCGCTTCAAGGGCCTGCTCGCCGGCACTGAGGGTGACGAAGTTCTGATCGAGGTCGAGGAGGGTACGATCGGTCTCACCTTCGACTGGCTGAGCGACGCCAAGCTAGTCCTTACGGACGAATTGATCCGCGACGTGCTAAAGGCGCGCAAGGACCGGGGCCAGATCGACGAAGCACAATATGATGAAGTCATCACGGAATTGCCCGAAGAGGGCGCCGATATCGAAGATCAGGACGCCGCCGAGGCCGGCGATGTGAAGGAGCACTGACAGATGGCCATTACCTCCGCCAACCAGCTGGAGCTTCTGCAGACCGCCGAAGCGGTGGCGCGCGAGAAGATGATCGACCCGACGCTCGTCGTCGAAGCGATGGAGGAGAGCCTCAGCCGCGCCGCCAAATCGCGCTACGGCGCCGAGATGGACATTCGCGTCAAGATCGATCGCAAGACCGGCCGTGCGACGTTCACCCGCGTCCGTACCGTGATCGGCGAAGACGAGGAGTTGGAGAACTACCAGGCGCAGCTCACGGTCGAGCAGGCCCGGCAGTTTCTTGAGGACCCGAAGCCCGGCGACGAGATCCGCGACGAGGTTCCGCCGGTCGAGATGGGCCGGATCGCCGCGCAGTCGGCCAAGCAGGTGATCCTGCAAAAGGTCCGCGAGGCCGAGCGCGACCGCCAGTACGAGGAGTTCAAGGACCGCGCCGGCACGATCATCAACGGTCTCGTCAAGCGCGAGGAGTACGGCAACATCGTCGTCGACGTCGGCGCGGGCGAAGCGGTTCTGCGGCGCAATGACAAGATCGGCAGGGAAAGCTATCGACCGGGCGACCGTATCCGCTGCTATGTACGCGATGTCCGGCGGGAGACGCGGGGCCCGCAGATATTCCTCAGTCGCACTGCGCCCGAATTCATGGCCGAGCTCTTCAAGATGGAGGTGCCGGAGATCTACGATGGCATCATCGAGATCAAGGCGGTCGCACGCGACCCCGGCAGCCGGGCGAAGATCGGCGTCATCAGCTATGACAGCTCTATCGATCCGGTCGGCGCGTGCGTCGGGATGCGGGGCAGCCGCGTGCAGGCGGTCGTAAACGAACTGCAGGGCGAGAAGATCGACATCATCCCGTGGAACGAGGACTTGCCGACGTTCCTGGTGAACGCGTTGCAGCCGGCCGAGGTCAGCAAGGTCGTTCTCGACGAGGAGGCCGAGCGTATTGAAGTCGTCGTGCCCGAGGACCAACTGAGTCTCTGCGATCGGGCGGCGAGGACAGAACGTGCGCCTCGCAAGCCAGCTGACCGGGCTCGACATCGACATCATGACTGAGGAGCAGGAGAGCGCCCGGCGGCAGGCTGAGTTCGAGCAGCGGACGCAGCTGTTCATGGACACGCTCGACCTCGACGAGTTCTTCGCGCAACTACTGGTCTCGGAGGGCTTCACCAACCTCGAAGAGGTAGCATACGTCGAAGTCGACGAGTTGACAGTGATCGACGGCGTGGACGACGACACCGCCCAGGAGTTGCAGGCGCGTGCGCGCGACCACATCGAAGCGCAAAACAGAAAAGCGCTCGAGGCGGCGCGCGAACTCGGCGCAGAGGAGAGCCTGATCGCCTTCGAGGGTCTCAGCCCGCAGATGGTCGAGGCGTTAGCGAAGGACGGCGTGACCTCTCTTGAGGAATTCGCGCGCTGCGCGGATTGGGAGCTCGCCGGCGGGTGGACCACCGTCAACGGGGAGCGCGTCAAGGACGATGGGATACTCGAGCCTTTCGATGTCAGCCTCGAGGAGGCGCAGGACATGGTGATGACGGCGCGCGTGCTGCTGGGTTGGGTCGATCCCAATGACCTCGTCCCAGATGAGCAGGGCGAGGAAGCCCAGAACGAAGAAGAGGTGCAAGCCTGAGGCAAGGTGACCACATGACTCGGGGCGGTCGCGACAAGGCGCGCGACGAACCGGAGCGGCACTGCATCGTCACCGGCGAGGCCGGACCAAAGCAGGGGTTGGTCAGGTTCGTCGTGGGTCCGGGCGACGTGATCGTCCCGGACGTGCTGGGCAAGCTGCCAGGCCGCGGCATCTGGGTGACTGCTCGCCGGTCTGTACTCGAGGCGGCGGGCGGGGGGCAGTTCGCTCGCTCGGCCAAGACGCCGGTGACGGTTCCCGAGGATCTCGTCGCGCAGGTCGAGGTTGGCCTGCTGAGGCGGGTTCTCGACGGCGTGTCGATGGCAAGAAAGGCGGGCGCGGCGGTGGCGGGGTTCGAGAAGGTGAAGGACTGGCTCGCTAAGGGCGAAGCGCGTGTCCTGCTGCAGGCCTCCGACGGATCGGGGCGCGGCAAGGACAAGCTCTGGACCCCGACTGGCGGGCGGTTTTTCGGGTGTTTGACTGCGTCGGAATTGGGTTTGGCATTCGGACGCGAACGTGTGATACATGCGGCGCTCGCGGCGGGTGGACTCACGACACGGATCGTTGAGGATGCCGCGCGGCTTTCGGGCGTTCGCGAAGATGGCGGTGGCGTGGCCACCGGAAAGGACGATTAGACCGTTATGAGCGACACGGACGGCAAGAAGACTCTCGGACTGCGCGGGAATCGTTCCGGATCGGTGAAGCAGAGCTTCAGCCACGGCCGGACGAAGAGCGTCGTAGTCGAGACGAAGCGGAAGCGAACCGTCACGAAGCCTGCTGCCGGAAAGGCAGGGGCGTCTGCGTCTTCGGGCGCCCAAAGGGTTCCAAGCGATCCCGCGAAGCGCCCGGCCGGGATCAGCGAAGCGGAGATGGAGCGCCGGATGAAGGCGCTCGCCGGCTTCAAGGCACGCGAGGCCGAGGAAGCCGAGCAGCGCGAGCGCGAAGAGCGCGAACGCGCCGAGGAGAGGGAACGGCGGAAGGCCGAGATCGAGGCGAAGGAGCGCGAGGAGCGCGAGCGCGAGGAAGCCGCGAAGAAGAAGGCCGAGGAGGATGAGCGCCGCAAGGCCGATGCCGAGGCGCGTGCCCGTGCCGCCGAGCAGCCGGCGGCACCGCCCGCGACCGACGAAGCCCGGCCGAACAAGGCGCCCTCCGGCCCGCGCAAGCCGGACCGTGAGCGCGACGATCGTCGCGACCGTTCCGGGAAGCCTGAGAAGACCGATCGTCGCACCGGCAAACTGACGCTGAACCAGGCCTTGTCTGGAGAGGGAGGCCGGCAGCGGTCCCTTGCCGCGATGAAACGCAAGCAGGAACGCGCGCGCCAGAAGGCGGTCGGCGGCCGACAGGAGCGTGAGAAGGTGACACGCGACGTGCAGCTACCCGAGGCAATCACTGTCCAGGAGCTTGCCAACCGTATGGCCGAGCGCGTAGCGGATGTGGTCAAGTCTCTGATGCAGAACGGCATCATGGCAACGCAGAACCAGACGATTGACGCCGATACCGCCGAACTCATCATCGAAGAGTTCGGTCACCGCGTCACTCGCGTTTCCGAGTCGGACGTTGAGCAGGTAATCGACTCGGTTAAGGACAAGGCGGCGGACCTCAAGTCCCGCCCGCCGGTGATTACCGTCATGGGCCACGTCGATCATGGCAAGACATCGCTCCTCGACGCTATTCGGAAGACCAAGGTCGTCGCTGGAGAGGCCGGGGGTATCACGCAGCATATTGGCGCCTACCAGGTGCAGAGCGACAACGGCGCGATGCTGACGTTCCTCGACACTCCGGGCCATGCGGCCTTTACGTCGATGCGCGCGCGGGGAGCTCAGGTGACGGATATCGTCGTCCTCGTGGTCGCCGCAGACGACGCGGTGATGCCGCAGACGATAGAGGCGATCAACCACGCGAAGGCCGCCAAGGTGCCGATGATCGTTGCGATCAACAAGATCGACTTGCCGGCGGCGAACCCGGATAAGGTACGCACCGATCTGCTGCAGCACGAGATCATCGTCGAGAAGATGTCGGGCGAGGTTCAGGACGTCGAGGTCTCGGCGGCGACCGGCGACGGTCTCGATGACCTCATCGAATTGATCGCGTTGCAGGCCGAGGTCATGGAACTCAAGGCCAATCCGAGCCGCGCGGCGCAGGGGGCTGTCATTGAGGCGCAACTCGACGTCGGCCGGGGTCCGGTTGCGACTGTGCTGATCCAGAACGGTACGCTCCGCCAAGGCGACATTTTTGTTGCGGGCGAGCAGTGGGGGAAAGTCCGCGCGTTGGTCAACGATCAGGGCGAGCGCGTAAAGGAAGCGGGTCCGTCCGTTCCTGTCGAGGTGCTCGGCCTGAATGGTACGCCGGAGGCGGGCGATGTGCTGAATGTTGTCGAGACAGAGGCGCAGGCGCGCGAGATCGCCGATTATCGCGCGAGCGTCGCCAAGGAAAAGCGTGCAGCAGCCGGTGCCGCGACGACACTCGAGCAGATGATGGCCAAGGCAAAGGCCGACGAGAATGTTGCCGAGATGCCGATCCTCGTGAAGGCTGACGTTCAGGGCTCGGCCGAGGCGATCGTCCAAGCGATGGAGAAGATCGGCAACGAGGAGGTGCGCGTGCGCGTGCTGCACTCGGGCGTCGGCGCCATCACCGAGACCGACATTGGCCTGGCGGAGGCATCGGGCGCACCAGTGTTCGGCTTCAACGTTCGCGCGAATGCGTCGGCCCGGAACACGGCGAACCAGAAGGGGGTCGAGATACGCTACTACAGCGTGATCTACGATCTGGTAGATGATGTGAAGTCGGCTGCGTCCGGCCTGCTCTCCAATGAGGTTCGTGAGAACTTCATCGGCTATGCAGAAATCAGGGAGGTCTTCAAGGTCTCCAACGTCGGGAAGGTCGCAGGCTGTCTCGTTACCGAGGGCGTGGCGCGGAGGTCAGCGGGCGTGCGCCTGCTGCGCGACAATGTCGTGGTGCACGAAGGCACACTCAAGACCTTGAAGCGCTTCAAGGACGAGGTAGCGGAGGTCCAGTCGGGCCAAGAGTGCGGCATGGCGTTCGAGAACTATGAGGACATTCGCACCGGCGACGTGATCGAGATCTTCGAGCGCGAAGAGGTTGAGCGGTCACTCTGACGACTGTGCGACATTGCTATCCAGTCGGGGGCGCTGCACGATGCGCCCCCTATTAGGTGGAATCTCTTTATCCCGTCAGAGGGCGGCAGGTCTGCCCTTGAAGATGCGCTCACCGACGCGGACGACGATCCGGCCGTCGGCAAGGCTGCGGACAAAGATTCCCTGAACCGACACGCAACTACCGATGAGGATCGTTTTCAGCATCAGGTCCTCCCAAGCGATCTATCTCTTTCTTGATACAACTTTTTTCTTACAAATCACGCATGAAATCCATGCAGACACCTACTTGTTGCGAAAAACGTAGACGAATTCTCAAGATCTTGCGACTCCACTGTCGATAGATCGACTCACGGAGCCTGTCAGGAGAAGTTCAAAGCCAGTCGCGCAGCATCGCGACCAGGGGCACGTCGGCCGGTGGCATGGGATATTCAGTCAGCCGCGCTGGTCTTACCCAGGCCAAGCTTTGATTCTCGCGCGCCGTCGGGTGGCCCTGCCACTTGCGGCACACGAAGAGGGGCATCAGCAGATGGAAGTCAGGATAGGAGTGACTGGCGAAGGTCAGCGGCGCGAGGCAACTCTCCCAAGTCTCTATGCCCAGTTCCTCGCGCAGCTCCCGCTTCAACGCCTGTTCAGGCGTCTCGCCGCAGTCGATCTTGCCGCCCGGAAACTCCCACAGTCCAGCCATGGCCTTGCCGGGCGGTCGTTGTGCCAGCAATACCCGACCATCGCGATCCACCATTGCGACGGCGGAGACGAGAATGAGCTCCATCACGATCGGTAGTCGGCGTTGATTTCGACATAGCGCGCGGTCAAGTCGCAGGTCCACATCGTGGATGCGCCATCTCCCAGACCGAGATCGACGGCGATGGTGATCTCCGGGCGTCTCATGTAGTCGGCCCCGTCCGCCTCGCGATAGCTTTCGGCGACCCAGCCGTTCTCGGCGACCAGAATGTTTCCAAGATGGATCGTCAGTCGGTCCCGGTCAGCTCGTGCCCCAGACTTTCCGACGGCCATCACAATCCGCCCCCAATTCGGATCCTCGCCCGCCGCAGCAGTCTTGACGAGGGGGGAGTTCGCGACGGCGCCGGCCACTCGCCTGGCATCGGCGTCGTCCTGCGCCCCGGTGACGCGAATCTCCAAGAGCTTCGTCGCGCCCTCGCCGTCACGTACGATCTGAAGCGCAAGATCCAACATGACGCCATGCAAGACGTCCTTGAACTTCTGGAATGCCGTCCCGGACGAGACGTCGACGGCCGCACGACCCGTGGCGGCCAACAGAACCGTGTCGGATGTGGACATGTCGCCATCGACGGTGATGGCATTGAAGGTCGAGTCCACGCAGTCCGAAATCGCCTTCTGCAAGAGGTCCCTGGTGATCGCAGCGTCGGTGAAGATGTAGGCGAGCATCGTCGCCATGTCCGGCGCGATCATTCCCGAGCCCTTTGCGATTCCGGCGATCTTGACACATCCGCCGTCCAGCTCGATCTCTGCCGTCGAAGCCTTCGGAAAGGTGTCGGTCGTCATGATGGCCAGGGCGGCTTCGCCGAGACCGTCTGGGCGAAGCCGTTCGACGAGCCCGCCCATCGCCGCTTCGATACGGTTGTGCGGCAGCCGCTCTCCGATGACGCCGGTCGACGAGGTGAAGACGCGAGCTACCGGAACGCCCGTGGCACGCGCCGCTGCGGCCGCGATCGCCCGCACCAACTCCTGCCCGACGCTGCCCGTGAAGGCATTGGCGTTTCCGGAGTTGACGACGATCGCGGCGCCGCCCTCGGACGGCAGTCCGATCTTTGCCTCGCAGTCGAGGACAGGCGCGGAGCGTGTCGCGGAGCGTGTGAAGACACCGGCAACGACGGAGCCGGGATCAAGGAGGGCAAGCATCAGATCGGTGCGCCCGGCATAGCGGATGCCGGCCTTTGTCGCGGAAAATCGCGCCCCCTCAATCACCGGAAGGCAGGGGAAGGCAGGGGGCGCAAGCGGTGAGACCGGTCCGGCCACTCGGTCTAGTCGATCACAGAGCTGTCGCTAAGCACCGCAGGGTCGATGTCAGGGATGTCCGCGCGCTCGATCTCGACGCCGCCGGCAGCTTCCGACACCCTCTCCTCGACCGCTTGCTGCTGCACCTGTTCGACGAGTTGCGGCCTGACCTCCTCGAGGCTCGGTGGCTGTTGCTCGCGCACCTCGTTCAGCCTCGCGACATGCCAGCCGAACTGCGTCTGGAACGGCTCGCTGACCTCACCTGGAGCAAGGCCGCTCATGGCCTGCTCGAACTCCGGAACCATCATGCCCGGGCCGAACCATCCCAGCGCTCCGCCATTCGGTCCGGACGGCCCGGTCGATCGTTCACGTGCCACCTCGGCAAAGTCGGCACCTTCCTCGAGCTCGGCCTTCACTTCGGCGGCGGCTTCCTCGGTTTCGAGGAGGATGTGCGCCGCGTTCCATTCCGTCGCAGGTCCGGTGTCTCCGTAGGCCTCCTGATAGGCCTCCTCGATCGCCTCATTGGTCACGGCGTCCTCGGCCACGTGCTGGAGGACCGAGTTTGCGAGCATTGCGCGCCGCTCGTTTTCGACAACGAGTTCGGTCCGCGGCGACGTGTCGTCTGCTTGCTGTGAAAGCGCCTCTTGGTTGATGAGTTGGGTCAGGATGCCGTCGAACAAAGCCGCATCGGGCAGCTGGCGGTACTGCTCCGGAAGCCGCTCCCGTAGGGCGATCATGTGGCCGAGCGTGATGTCGGTTCCGCCGACCGTCGCCACCACGGTGTCCGCACTCGGGGCGTCCTGCGCAGCAGCCGGAAAGGCAAGGAGTAGAGCGACGCCTGTTCCGCGCAGTAGTGATCTCACGTTCATCTGATACCTCCCGACGGCACCCGTCGGGCGCCGTCATTGACTCCGTCGGGACCCTTCTCTAAGTCCGCGTTGCCCGCGCCGAAGGGACCGGTTCCCGGGCATCTCTATGGGGCCGCTCCGGCCGGGGCAAGCACCCTACCCTCACCAAACCGTCAGGCGGAAACGACATGCTGGGTATCGGATCTCTCGCGAAGAAGGTCTTTGGCACGAAGAACGATCGCACGATAAAGACCGTCAGCCCCATCGTCGATCGGATCAACGCGCTGGAGCCGGAGTTCGAGACGCTGACGGACGAGGCCGTCAAGGAAAAGACCGAGGAGCTCAAGTCTCGCGCGGCGGCGGGGGAGACGCTGGACGATCTTCTGCCCGAGGCGTTCGCGAACTGTCGCGAGGCGGCTCGCCGAGCGCTTGGCCTTCGTGCCTTCGACGTGCAGCTGGTCGGTGGCATCTTTCTCCACCGCGGCAATATCGCCGAGATGAAGACGGGCGAAGGCAAGACGCTAGTTGCGACATTCCCGGCCTATCTCAACGCCTTGAGCGGGAAGGGCGTGCACATTGTCACGGTCAACGACTATCTCGCCAAGCGCGATGCGGAGTGGATGGGCAAGGTCTACGGAGCGCTCGGGCTGACTACCGGCGTGGTCTACCCGCAGCAGCCTGAGGCCGAGAAGAAGACGGCCTACGCCGCGGACATCACCTACGCCACGAACAACGAGCTCGGCTTCGACTATCTGCGCGACAACATGAAGGCAGAGCTGGAGGACATGAACCAGCGCGGCCACCACTACGCCATCGTCGACGAGGTGGACTCGATCCTCATCGACGAGGCACGGACGCCACTCATCATTTCGGGCCCGGCGCAGGACCGCTCGGAGATGTACGTCACGATCGACAAGGTCATCCCGCGGCTGACCGACGAGCACTTCAGCCTCGACGAGAAGACTCGGAACGTGACCTACACCGAGGAGGGCAACGAGTTCCTCGAGCAAACCCTGCTTGAGGAGGGGATCCTGTCCGAGGGCCAGACGCTCTACGACCCCGAGTCGACGACGATCGTGCACCACGTCAACCAAGGGCTTCGAGCTCACAAGCTCTACACGAGTGACAAGGACTATATCGTGCGCGGCCAGGACGTCGTCCTGATCGACGAGTTCACCGGCCGGATGATGGTCGGCCGGCGCCTGTCTGAGGGTCTGCACCAGGCGATCGAGGCCAAGGAGGGCGTGAAGATCCAGCCCGAGAACGTCACGCTCGCAAGCGTCACATTCCAGAACTACTTCCGCCTCTACGAGAAGCTCGCCGGCATGACCGGCACGGCCGCGACCGAGGCGGAGGAGTTCGGGCAGATTTATGGCCTGGGCGTCGTCGAGATCCCGACCAACATGCCGATCGCCCGCGACGACGAGGACGATCAGGTCTTTCGCACCGCAGGCGAGAAGTACGAGGCGATCGTCGAGGGCATCAAGGAGGCCCACGCCAAGGGACAGCCGGTCCTCGTCGGCACCACCTCGATCGAGAAGTCGGAGTTCCTCTCGGATCTTCTGAAGAAGGGCGATGTTCCGCACAACGTCCTCAACGCGCGCCACCACGAGCAGGAAGCGAAGATCGTGGCCGAAGCCGGCATTCCGGGGGCGGTGACGATCGCGACGAACATGGCCGGACGCGGCACCGACATCCAGCTCGGCGGCAACGTCGAGATGAAGGTGCTGGAGGCGCTGGCCGCCGACCCCGAGGTGCATCCCGACGAGGTCCGCGCCCGGATCGAGGCCGAGCACGCCGCCGACAAGCAGAAGGTCATCGACGCCGGCGGCCTGTTCGTGCTCGCGACCGAGCGGCACGAGAGCCGGCGCATCGACAACCAGCTGCGCGGCCGCTCCGGCCGCCAGGGCGACCCCGGCCGCTCGTCGTTCTTCCTCTCGCTTGAGGACGACCTGATGCGCATCTTCGGGTCCGAGCGGCTCGACAAGGTGCTCTCGACGCTCGGGATGAAGGAGGGCGAGGCGATCGTCCATCCGTGGGTCAACAAGTCGCTGGAGAAGGCGCAGGCCAAGGTCGAGGGGCGCAACTTCGACATCCGCAAGCAGCTTCTGAAGTTCGACGACGTGATGAACGAGCAGCGCAAGGTCATCTTCGGCCAGCGCCGCGAGATCATGGAGGCCAAGGACCTCTCCGAGATCGTCGCCGACATGCGCCACCAGGTCATCGACGACCTCGTCCGCACCCACATCCCGCCGAAGAGCTACGCCGACCAGTGGGAGATCGAGGCGCTGGGCGAGGAGGTGCGCAAGACGCTCGGAGTCGATGCGCCGGTGCAGACCTGGGCCGACGAGGAAGGTGTCGACGACGTCGTCATCGCCGAGCGGCTGGAGAAGGCGTCGGACGAGTTCATGGCCGGCAAGACCGCCCAGTTCGGCCCGGAAAACATGCGCCGGATCGAGAAGCAGCTGCTCCTCCGGACGATCGACGGCAAGTGGCGCGAGCACCTGCTCAGGCTCGAGCACCTGCGCTCCGTCGTGGGCTTTCGCGGCTACGCCCAGCGCGACCCGCTGAACGAGTACAAGACGGAGGCCTTCCAGCTGTTCGAATCGATGCTCGACAGCCTGCGGACGGAAGTCACGCAGAGCCTTGCGCAGATCCGCCCCCTGACCGAGGAGGAGCAGGCAGAGATGCTGCGCCAGATGGAGTCGCAAAGGACAGCGCTACAGAAGAAGGCGGTGCCCCAGGCGGTGGACGCCGCGGGCGGTGCCGAGAGTGGGCACGAGGACAGCGATCCGTCCACGTGGGGCGACGTCGGCCGGAATGACCCGTGTCCCTGCGGGTCAGGCAAGAAGTTCAAGCATTGCCACGGCCGTATCGCCTGACCGGTCAGAGCAGGCCTGCGCTGCGGAACGACAGCTCCGTGGATTTGCCGATGATCAGGTGATCGTGGAGGACGAGCCCGAGCGCGTCGGCCGCGTCCTTGATCCGGCGGGTCATCGTCACGTCCGCCTCGGACGGGTTCGGGTCGCCCGACGGGTGGTTGTGAACCAGGATGAACGCGGAGGCGTTCAGTTCCAGAGCGCGCTTGGCGATCTCTCTCGGATAGACCGGCACATGGTCGACGGTGCCGCGCGCCTGCTCCTCATCGGCGATCAGCACGTTCTTGCGGTCGAGATAGAGGACGCGAAACTGCTCGGTCTCGGCGTGCGCCATCGCTGTGTGGCAATAGTCGATCAACGCCTGCCATGACGATACCACGGGTCGCTGCAAGACCTTGCTTCGAGCCAGCCGCTGCGCAGCCGCCTCGACCACTCGGAGCTCGACGATGACCGCCTCGCCGACGCCCTCGATCCGCTTCAGCCGCTCTGCGGGTGCCGTGACGACCCGGTTGAAATCGCCGAACGCGTCGAGCAGGCGCCGCGCCAGCGGCTTTACGTCCTGCCGCGGGATCGCCCGGAACAGCACCAGCTCGAGAAGCTCGTAGTCCGGCACCGCCGCCGCACCGCCGTCCATGAAGCGCGCGCGCAGCCGGCGTCGGTGGTCCTTGATGTAGGAGGGCAGACGAGGAGCAGGAGTTCCCTGCGCCTTGTTTTCAAACAGGCCGGGATTGTTGCGATCGTGGTCCGACATGGCGGTGGACGATGCCACGAAGCGGTGAAAGCGGAATGAAGGTCAGCCCTTCATCCCGTCCCAGAAGCTCTTCACCTTGGAAAAGAAGCTCGACGCTTCGGGATGGTTGTCCTCCGACAGCTTCTCGAACTCGCGCAAAAGCTCCTTCTGGCGCGAAGTCAGGTTGACCGGAGTCTCGACCGCGAGCTCGATGTACATGTCGCCCGGCAGGCCGCCACGCAGCGCCGGCATGCCCTTGTTGCGAAGGCGCATCTGCCGGCCCGACTGGCTGCCGGCCGGAACCTTCACGCGGCTGCGCCCGCCGTCGATCGTAGGCACCTCGATATCGCCGCCCAAAGCGGCTTCGGTCATCGATACGGGGACACGACAAAAGAGGTTGTTGCCGTCGCGCTGAAAGAGCTGGTGCTCGGCGACGTCGATGAAGATGTAGAGGTCGCCCGGCGGACCGCCGCGCAATCCAGCCTCGCCTTCGCCCGCCAGCCGGATCCGCGTTCCGGTCTCGACACCGGCCGGCACGTTGATCGACAGCGAGCGCTCCTTCTCGACGCGACCTGCGCCGCCACACACGTTACATGGGTTCTTTACGATCTGACCGGCGCCGGCGCAGGTGGGGCAGGTCCGCTCAACCGTGAAGAATCCCTGCTGCGCGCGGACCTTGCCCATGCCCGAACAGGTGGGACAGGTCTGCGGCTCGGCGCCACCTTCTGCGCCCGTGCCGCTGCAGGTCTCGCACTGGACCGAGGTCGGCACACGGATCGTCTTCTGGATACCCACGAAAGCGTCTTCTAGGTCGATGCGGAGATTGTAGCGAAGGTCGGACCCGCGCGTCGCGCGTCGCCCACCGCGGGCGCGCCCGCCCATCATGTCACCGAACAGGTCGTCGAACACGTCCGAGAAGGCAGATGCGAAGTCGCCCGCGCCCTGTGCGCCGGCCCGTCCGCGACCGGCCCCTCCAATGCCACCGTCGAAGGCGGCGTGTCCGAAACGGTCATAGGCCGCCTTCTTGTCGGCGTCCTTCAGGACCTCGTAGGCCTCGTTGGCTTCCTTGAACTGCGCCTCGGCCGAGGCGTCGTCCTTGTTCCGGTCCGGGTGCAGCTCCTTCGCCTTGCGGCGATAGGCGCGCTTGATTTCCTCGGTGGACGCGCCCCTCGCTACGCCAAGAACCTCGTAATAGTCGCGTTTCGACATCGGTTATCCCGTCTTCCGCAACGGCAAGGGCCGACCCCGAGGGCCGGCCCGTCCGTCAGCGCCCCACTCTTACGAGGCGCGCTTGTTGTCGTCGAGGTCCTCGAAGTCGGCATCAACGATGTCGTCATCCACCCCGCGCGGCTCGTCCGAGCCCTGCGGGGCCTCTTCGCCCGACTTCTCCTGCTCGGCCTTGTAGATGGCTTCACCGAGCTTCATCGCCGCCTCGGTCACGTTCTGGATCCCGCTGCGAATCTTGCCCGCGTCGTCAGTCTCCATCTGCTCCTCGAGGTTCGAGATCGCAAGCTCGATCGCCTCGACGGTCGTCGGGTCGACCTTGTCGCTATGCTCCTCGATCGACTTGCGCGTGCCGTGGATGAGGCTTTCCGCCTGGTTCTTCGCCTCGACAAGTTCACGACGCTGCTTGTCGGCCTCGGCGTTCGTCTCCGCGTCCTTGACCATCTATTCGATCTCGTCTTCGCTGAGACCGCCCGACGCCTGGATCGTGATCTTCTGCTCCTTGCCGGTGCCCTTGTCCTTGGCGCTGACCGACACGATGCCGTTCGCGTCGATGTCGAAGGTCACTTCGATCTGCGGAAGGCCGCGCGGCGCGGGCGGAATATTCTCCAGGTTGAACTGGCCGAGCAGCTTGTTGTCGCTCGCCATCTCGCGCTCGCCCTGGAAGACCCGAATCGTCACCGCGTTCTGGTTGTCCTCGGCGGTCGAGAAGATCTGACCCTTCTTGGTCGGGATCGTCGTGTTTCGATCGATCAGACGGGTGAACACCCCCCCCAGCGTCTCGATGCCGAGCGACAGCGGCGTCACGTCGAGCAGCACGACGTCCTTGACGTCACCCTGCAGCACGCCGGCCTGAATCGCTGCGCCAAGCGCCACGACCTCGTCGGGGTTGACGCCCTTGTGCGGCTCCTTGCCGAAGAACTTGGTCACCTCCTCGACGACCTTGGGCATGCGCGTCATGCCGCCGACGAGGACGACCTCGTCGATGTCGCCGGCGCTCACGCCCGCGTCCTTCATCGCCGCCTTGCAGGGGTCGATCGAGCGTTTGATCAGGTCGGAAACCAGGCTTTCCAGCTTCGCGCGGGTCAGCTTCATGACCATGTGCAGCGGCGTGCCGGTGTCCTTGTCCATCGAGATGAACGGCTGGTTGATCTCGGTCTGGCTGGACGACGAAAGCTCGATCTTCGCCTTCTCGGCGGCCTCCTTGAGCCGCTGCAGCGCCATCTTGTCCTTGGTCAGGTCGACGCCGTGCTCTTTCTTGAATTCGTCGGCGAGGTACTGGACGATCCGCATGTCGAAGTCTTCGCCGCCAAGGAACGTGTCCCCGTTGGTGGACTTCACCTCGAACAGGCCGTCGTCGATCTCGAGCACCGTAATGTCGAACGTGCCGCCGCCGAGGTCGTAGACCGCGATCGTCTTGGATTCTTTCTTATCGAGCCCATAAGCGAGTGCCGCTGCAGTCGGCTCGTTGATGATGCGCAGAACCTCGAGGCCCGCGATCTTGCCGGCGTCCTTGGTCGCCTGGCGCTGGGCGTCGTTGAAGTAGGCCGGAACGGTGATGACCGCCTGATCGACCTTTTCGCCGAGGTAGCTCTCGGCGGTCTCCTTCATCTTCTGCAGGATGAAAGCCGAAATCTGGCTGGGGGAGTAAGTTTCGCCCCGGGCTTCGACCCAGGCATCGCCCTGGCCGCCGTCGACAATCTTGTAGGGGACGATCTCATCATCCTTCTTGACGGCGTTGTCGCCCATGCGACGGCCGATCAATCGCTTGACGGCATAGATCGTGTTTTCGGGGTTCGTGACCGCCTGGCGCTTGGCCGGCTGGCCGACGAGACGCTCGTTCTCGGTGAAGGCGACGATCGATGGCGTCGTCCGCGCGCCTTCCGCGTTTTCGATCACGCGCGGCTGCGAACCGTCCATGATGGCGACGCAGCTGTTGGTGGTTCCAAGGTCGATACCGATGACTTTGGCCATGCTCATTATCCTCTCTTCGGCGATTTGCAGGACGTGGACCCGCGGTGCGGCACCCACCTCCGATCCCATGTCCTCCCGACGACACCGGGGTGCCGCTCAGGATGCGGATGTGCATATAGGCAGGGGTCCCACGGCCTGCAAGCGAGGTCCAGAAATGACTCATGTATCGAAGATCGAGCTCACAGAGCATCACCGAGAGCTCCGAGGGGCAAGAATCTGGGACGCGTTCCTTGATGTGCATGCGCAGCGGGCAATTCTTTCGGATGTCGAGGAAATCGTATCGGCCGCCCCGTTCGTCCGGCCGGTGACGCCCTGGGGCAAGCCGATGTCTGTCGAAATGACGTCCGCCGGCCGCGTCGGTTGGATCACCGACCGCCGCGGCTATCGCTATGAGCCGACTCAGCCTGACGCGAATCCTTGGCCGCCCATACCGGAGAGCATTCTAGCGTTATGGCGCGCGCTTTCGGGCACAGACCGCCGGCCCGACTGCTGCCTCGTCAACAGGTACGGTCCAAAGTCCCGGATGGGGCTGCACCAGGACCGGGACGAAGGCGACTTCTCCTTTCCGGTGCTCTCGATATCTCTCGGGGACGATGCGCTGTTCCGAGTCGGAGGACCTGAGAGGCGTGACCGGACGGAGAGCGCGTGGCTTCGCTCCGGTGACGTAGTGTTACTTGCCGGAGAGGCCCGGCTCGCCTACCACGGTGTGGATCGCATTCGAGAGGGTGCATACAGACTGCTTCCGTCGCCCGGTCGCATCAATCTGACATTGCGCGCCGTCGAGGCCGGTTGAGAGAGATGACAGCGAGTAGTCCGATGCGGAAGAATTCCTATGATTCACACGCTAAGGAAAGAGACGGCGCCGTATCGAACGGGCCAGGCGCCGCCACCAATGGTTCAGCGACAAGGGAATACTGATGATGCAGCGAAAAGTTTCGAAGGCCGTCTTCCCTGTTGCTGGACTGGGTACCAGATTTCTGCCCGCGACCAAGTCAATCCCGAAGGAGATCATGACACTGGTCGACAGACCTTTGATACAGTACGCGATCGACGAAGCGCGAGCTGCGGGAATCGAGGAATTCATCTTTGTCACGTCGCGCGGCAAGTCGGCGCTCGAAGATTACTTCGACGCCGCGCCCGAGCTTGAGACGGCGCTGAAGGAAAAGGGAAAGACGGATCTCCTCAAGGCGCTCGGTGATACGGTGATGGGGTCCGGCGCGATCGCCTACATCCGCCAGGCGGAGCCGCTGGGCCTGGGTCATGCGGTGTGGTGCGCGCGACGACTTCTCGGCGACGAGCCGTTTGCGGTCATCCTCCCCGACGACGTCATCTCTGCAGAAAAGCCCTGCCTGCAGCAGATGGTTGAGGCCTATGCCGAAACCGGTGGCGCGATGGTGGCGGCGATGGAGGTGCCGCGGCAGAAGACGAGCTCCTACGGCATACTCGACGTCGAGAGTGACCACGAGCAGGTACTTTCCGTGCGCGCGATGGTCGAGAAGCCGGAACCTGAAGATGCGCCCTCAAATCTTGCCGTCATCGGACGGTACATCCTCACGCCAGACGTCCTGGAAACCCTCGACGGGCTCGGCAAGGGAGCGGGCGGCGAGATCCAGCTGACAGACGCCATTGCCAACGAGATCACCGCCGGCCGCGGTGTTTGGGGGTTCCGCTTTCGCGGGCAGCGCTTCGACTGCGGCTCCAAGGCCGGGTTCCTGCAGGCGACTGTCGCATTCGGCCTGGGTCGCGACGAACTGAAGGACGAGTTCTCTGAGTTCCTTAGAGAGATGCTCGCCGTCCGAACCGCTGCCCAATAGGACTTACGCAGCCTTCGTCGACGGCGCTTCTGTCAGCATTGCATGAAGCGCGGCCGGTTCGCTGTTGACGCGCAGCTTGTTGCACAGGGCGGGGTTGCGCATCGTTCGTGAGACGAGCGCGAGCGCCTTCAGATGCTCGACACCGGCATCCTCGGGCGCGAAGAGACCAAACACGAGGTCGACCGGCTGACGATCGACCGCATCGAAGTCCGTCCCCTTGTCGATGCGAAGAAACACTCCGACCACCTTCTCCAGCCCCTCCAAACGCGCATGCGGAAGGGCGACCCCATGGCCGACGCCCGTGGGGCCTAGGTTCTCGCGTTCGAGAAGCGCGTTGACGGCCTCGCCGGGATCGATGCCCCAGCCCGCCGCCGCAAGGTCGGCAACCTCCTGAAGCAGCCGCTTCTTGCTCGAGAATGTGTTTGCGACCCTGACGCAGTCAGGCTTGAGAATCTCGGTAAGTTGCATGGCTCCAATGGTGCTAGGATGGCGGTACCGGTCCGGCGCTTGGCTTCAGTTCGGGTCGATCCAGCCGATGTTCCCGTCGTCTCGCCGATACACGATGTTGACGCCGGACTTCTGTCCCTCGTTTCGAAACACCAGGACCGGAGCGCCCTGAAGTTCCATCTGCATCACTGCCTCCCCGACCGAGAGCGAAGGGACCTTGGTCTCCATCTCCGCAATGATCATCGGTTGCAGCGAGTCCGGTTCCGACTCCTCGTTCGTCTCACCGGAAGACAGGATATATGCCGCCGCTCCCATCGACTCAACGGGCTTCAGACGTGATCGGTGATGATCCTTAAGACGCCTCTTGTAGCGGCGGAGCTGCTTCTCCAGCTTCTCGGCGCACAGGTCGAAGCAGGCGTAGATTTCGGTGGCCTGAGCCTTCGCCTGCGCCGTCAGACCAGTGGATAGATGAACCGTCGCCTCGCAGCAGAACTCATGTGCGTCCTTGGAGAACACGACCTGCGCGTCGGTCGCACGTCCGGCGTACTTCTCGACCACCGAAGTGAGTTCGGTTCGCACGTGTGTCTGGAGCGCTTCGCCGACGTCGATCTGCTTTCCGCTGATCTGGAAGTTCATTTCAGCTCCTTCTCTTGGTACATCCCGGATGCTCGACGATCGACGGCGCTGTTCGTAGACGACCTCGTCCAGTGTGGCCGACCGGCGCAGCGCCGCTGTTCATCGTCGCCATTTGGCGGCATCGCGCCGCTGACTGTCAATCGTCACTCATCCGATGCGAAAGTCCTTTCCCAAGTATACTCGCCGCACGTTTTCGTCGCCGACGACCTCCTCGCGCGTGCCGCTCATCAGCACGCGACCCTCGTGCAGAATGTAGGCGCGGTCCACGATATCCAGAGTCTCCCGAACGTTGTGGTCCGTGATCAGGACGCCGATATTTCGGTCCCTGAGAGCCGCGACGAGCGCGCGGATGTCGCCCACCGCGATCGGGTCCACGCCGGCGAACGGCTCGTCGAGGAGCAGATAGGAGGGGCTCGCGGCAAGACATCGCGCGATCTCTACACGCCGGCGCTCGCCTCCCGAGAGCGCGAGCGCAGGGGTCCGCCTAAGGTGAGTGAGGGAGAACTCCGACAGCAGTTCTTCCAGTCGATGAAGGCGGCCTTCGCGATCCTTCAGCGCGATCTCCAGGATCGCCAGGATGTTGTCTTCGACCGACAGTCCGCGGAAGATCGAGACCTCTTGCGGCAGGTACCCGATGCCGAACTTTGCGCGGCGATACATCGGCAGACCCGTCACGTCCCTGCCGTCGATCGTCACGCGGCCACTGTCGGGCGCGATGAGGCCTGCGATCGCGTAGAAGCACGTAGTCTTGCCGGAGCCGTTAGGCCCGAGCAAGGCGACCACCTCGCCCCGATCGAGATGAAGCGAGACGTCCCGGATGATTGGGCGCTTGCGATAGCTCTTGCGAACATTCGCGACGCTGAGCCCGCCGGATCCCCTCCCGAACAAGCAGACCGGCGCCTTTCATTCGGCGCCTTCCTGGAAAATCGTGCGAACGCGACCCTCCATCGTGCCCATCCCGGTGTCGAGATCGACATCGAGCCGCTGGCCCGCCAGAACATTGGGACCCTGCGTCACGATCACGTCGCCGGTCATGACGACGGTGCCGAGCGACACGCGGTAGACGGCCTCGTCACCCTCGGCCGTCTCTGCTCCGTTGAACATGGTGACGCCGCCGGTCGCGTGCATCAGTTCGATCTGACCCTGGTCGCCCGTGGAGTACTCGACGCGAACCCGAGGTGCGGTCAGCCGCATCTCTCCCTGCACGACAACGACATCCTCGATGAACGTCGCGACCCCGGCATTCTGGTCGACCTCAAGTCGCTCCGACGTGACCTCGACCGGCTCCTCGGGATCCTGCCGGAACGGGCCGAGTTGAATGCCCTGGCCAAGCGCGGGCCAGCTCGCCAAGGCAATGACCAAACCCAGAGCGATGCGAGACATCGAAAACCTTTCAGCCTACGGATGGTATACCAAGTGGACGCCACCGTCGAATTCCATCAGATAGTCCGCGCCGGCTGCGGTGTCGCGCGTCACGACCATGTGGCCGGCGTCGAGCGTTCCGATCGGGCCTTCGGTTATCTTCACGTCGGTCGGCGACGTCAGGCGCGTCCAGTCGAGCTGCGCGTCGATCATTTCGCTTTCCACCGTCCAGCCGGACTGCGTCGTCATCACGACGTCGCCGCGAAGTTCGAGAAGGTCCTCGCCCGGCATCAGCGTCCCCGTCTCTGCCCGAACTTCCGCCCGCTCGCCATCGGGCATGTCGAAGCGCGCTCGTACCTGCACGCCTTCGAACTGGTCCGACGTCTGGGCCTTCGGCCATGCCTTTTCGGCGATCACGGTAACCTGCGATCCGTCTCTGGTAAGGCCTGAATAGTCCGGCTTCGTCACGGTCTCGACGGTGCCGTCGGGAGAGAAGGCCTCGCTCGGCATCTCGCGTTGAGCGAGGCGTGTCTCTCTCGCGACGAGAAAGAGCGTCGACAGCATCACCAGGCCAACTAGAGGCAGGGCGACCTTGAGCCAATTGACCGCTCTGGAGTATCCGTCGGAATTGCCTGCCACGCCGATCAATGCGCGAAGATGTCCTGCTCCGGCCAGCCCATGAGGTCGAGGCGGGCACGTGCAGGCAGAAAGGCGAAACACGCCTGTGCGACATCCATCCGACCTTCCCGGACCAGCCGCAAGTCCAGGGCGCGCTTGATCTCATGCAGATGCAGCACGTCGGACGCCGCGTAATCGAGCTGGGCCTCGGTCAGCTCCGGTGCGCCCCAGTCCGAGGTTTGCTGGTGCTTGGAGATGTCGATCTCAAGCAATTCGCTCACTAGCTGCTTCAATCCGTGACGGTCGGTGTAGGTGCGGACCAGCTTCGACGCGATCTTGGTGCAGTAGACCGGATCGGCCAGCGCGCCGAACGCCTGATAGATCGCGGCAATGTCGAAGCGGCCGAAGTGGAAGAGCTTGAGAACCGTGGGATCGGCGACGAGGCGCGAAAGGATGGGCGCCGCCGCCTGACCCGGCGCGATCTGGACGAGGTGCGCGTCTCCGTCGCCCGCAGACAGCTGGACGAGGCACAGCCGGTCACGGTGCGGGTTAAGTCCCATCGTCTCGCAGTCGATCGCCACGACCGGCCCCAGGTCGAGGCTTTCCGGCAGATCGCCCTTGTGAAGGTAGTTCGCCACGGAGCCTCCATGTCTGGTCGCACGGCCCGCGCCCGGGGTGGTGCCTAGAAGCGCGCGGAGCCCCGGGACCAGACTTCCGCAAGACACCGCACGTAGCCGCGTTCTCTCAAGAAATCAACGCCCCTGCCCTCGAGTGCCGGCGGCTGGCGCGCATGCGCGTCGCGCCCGGCGGCTCGATCGGAGAGGAGAGGCAGGAAGCCGCTTGCCGCGGAGATCATGCTTGGTTGATATAAGTCATGGTTCAAACAACCGTGGCAGAACCACGAAGGACTGGCGGCAGTGCCGCGGTCGACAGACGCGGCTCTGCTCCAAACCAAAGAAAAGGGGGGATCCCATGAAGACGCGCACCCTGATCGCAAGCCTTCTCGCAGGAACGTCGCTCGCCGCACCAGCGTCGGCCGAGCTGACCCGGCTCGCCACCATCCCGGTCGGTGCGGAGGTCACCGGCCTCTATCTCACCGACGGCGGCGACCTCTTCATGAACGTGCAGCATCCGGCGACGGCAATCACCGGACCGTTCAACAAGGCGACGGTTGGCTACATCGCGAACGCCGACTTCAACGCGCTGCCGGAGAACGTGGAGCCGATCAGCTCCGCCGAGAGCCAGTCGGCCAAGCAGACCGTTCGGACCGCAATGGGCGAATACCGCCCGCTGGTTCAGCAGGGCGATTTCGACGACGTCATTCCCGGCGGGATCGGCGCGATCGTCGGCGCCGACGGCACCGTCCTGAAGGTGTCGAACGACCCGGACTTCAATGGCTTCATTCCGAGCGGCGAGGGTGAAGGCTACCTTTTTACCAACTGGGAGGACCGGCCAGGCGGCATGTCGCGGGTCAAGCTCGAAAAGGACGAGGATGGCATGTGGGTGGTCGGCACCGCGCAGGCGCCTCAGGGTTCCGACGATCCGGCCGACGTTCTCGACGTGATGATGGTCGACTTCACGAAGGTCGGCGGCACTTGGGTGAACTGCTTCGGCTCGGTAAGCCCCTGGAACACGCCCCTGACATCGGAAGAACTCTACTTCGACTCGACTGAGGCCTGGAACGACCCCGAGGCGGAAGGTGACTTCGACGACGCCGAGATGACGCGCGCCTACACCGGCGGAGCGACCAACCCGTACGACTACGGCTACATCGTTGAAATCACCGATCCGACAGGCGAGCCCACACCCGTCAAGCACTTCACGATGGGCCGGTTCAGCCATGAGAACACCTACGTGATGCCGGACCGGAAGACCGCCTATCTCTCCGACGACGGCTCGGACACGGTGTTCTTCAAGTTCGTGGCGGATGCCGAGGGCGATCTGTCAGCCGGAACGCTCTATGCCGCCAAGGCGACCCAGACGACCGAGCCCGGCAGCGACGCCGGCAGCACCGCCTTCGACATCGAGTGGATCGAACTCGCGCATGGCAGCGACGACGAGATCGCGTCGTGGATCGCGGAGTACGACGAGAAGCCGAACAAGGTGCCGGGTCAGGAGGGCGCCGACTACATCTCCGAAGAGGAGATCTCGGCCTGGGCCGATGGCTCCGCCGAAGACGACCGCATCGCCTTCCTCGAGAGCCGCAAGGCCGCGGCGGCCAAGGGTGCAACGGCCGAGTTCCGCAAGATGGAAGGAATAAACGGCAACCCCACCGCGATGGAGAACGGTCACCCCTACGTCTACATGTCCATGTCCGAGGTGAACGAGGGCATGGCGGACGATCAGGGCGAGATCCAGGTGGCCGGGAACAACTGCGGCGCGGTCTACCAGATGAGCTACGACGACAGCTACTCGATCAACCGGATGGTCCCCATCGCCGGGGGCCCCTACGACGAGACGGCGTCTCCGAACGCCTGTTCGATCGACTCGATCTCGAACCCCGACAACATTGCGGTCCTCGATGACGGCCGCGTCGTGATCGGCGAGGACACCGGCTATCACGAGAACAACATGGTCTGGCTCTGGACGGCCCCGGCCAGCTGAGCCCGGAATGAAACCAGCGGGCGCGGGACCAGATGGTCCTGCGCCCGCTTCCGCCTAGAGGATACGTTCCATGCGCGTTGGGAGCATCGGCTTCGCTGCCGCCACGCTTGCCGGTGTGGCGGCAGCCGACGATCTGGCGTCGCTCAAGCGATCCGAGCTCATGCAATTGCGCCCGCCGTCCGAGGCCCTGCAGGACGCTGGGGTGTTCTACAATCCCGAGGCGGTGGTCCCGCCGCAATGCTACACGCGCATCGAGGGCCGCTATAATCCGTGCTACGTCTGCCACCAGAGCTACGACGACCCGCAGCGCCCGAACTACATGCGCGACGGCGACCTGCAGCGCGCCTACAATTTCTCCGAGACGGCGCTGACGAACCACTGGACCAACCTGTTCGTCGACCGCTCCGACGCCGTCGCGGCGATCCCGGACGCCGAGATCCGCGCCTATGTCGCGGACGAGAACTACACCGATCTTGTCCCGCGCCTCGAGGCCGGCGGCTGGGAGGGCTACCTGCCGGATCTCGCCGACTACCATCTTGGCGCCGCAGCGTTCGACGAGCGCGGCTTTGCGCGCGACGGCTCGGGCTGGGTCGCGTTCAACTACAAGCCGCAGCCGTCGACGTTCTGGCCCACCAACGGCTCGACCGACGATGTCGTGATCCGGCTGCCCGAGCCGTTCAGGACCACCGCGGACGACACGCCGTCGGACGATGTCTACATGGCGAACCTCGCGCTTCTCGAGATGGCGTTTCAGGACCTCGACGAGACCACGCTGCCCCCGGTCGACGAGGAAGCGGTGGGCACCGATCTGGACGGCGACGGCGTTCTGGAGACGGTAAAGAGCATCGTGCGTCGCGACCACTTCATCGGGGCGGCGGCGGACATCCCGCTCACCCGCATGCTGTATCCCGAGGGTACGGAGTTCCTCCATTCGGTGCGCTATGTCGGTGTCGACGGCGAGCGCATCGTCACGCCGCCGCGGATGAAGGAGCTGCGCTACATGCGCAAGACGGCGATGCTGTCGCCGCCGCTCTTGCGCAGCATCTACGGCAACGAGCACCAGGAGAAGGAGGACGGCAACCTGCCGAGGCAGGTGTTCCTCGGCGACCTCGGCCTCGACAACGGCTTCGGCTGGCTGGTCTCGGGCTTCATCGAGGACGCGAACGGAGATCTCCGGCCGCAGACACGGGAGGAGACGTTCTTCTGCAAGGGTTGCCACGCCACCGCCGGCGCGAGCCTCGACCAGACCTGGGCCTTTCCGCGCAAGATCACGGGCGCCGAGGGCTGGGGCTACATAGACTACCGTGGCATGCGGGACGCGCCCGCACGGGGCGAGGCGGTGGGCGAGATCGAGCAGTATTTCGCCCGTATCGGCGGCGGCGACGAATTCCGCTCGAACCCCGAGATGCGCGATCGCTGGTTCACCGACGCGGGCGACGTCGATCGCGACGCGGTGCGGTTGGCGAGCGTCTACGACCTGATCACGCCGTCCCCCGAACGCGCGCTCGAGCTCGACAAGGCCTACCGTGTACTGGTGCAGGAACAGAGCTTCGCGTTCGGCCGCGACGCCACGGTGAAACCACCCAGCGGGGTTCACGCGCAGATCGAAGCGGCGACGGCCCCGACCCTGCCGCCGGAGCGGCGGTACGATCACGACATCCGCCTGGACTGGTGAGCACCGGCCGCCTGGCAGTCTCGATGGCTGCAGCCTGTCACTCATGGCGGGGCGCCGCGAATGTTCGGCCGGGATCAGCGGTTTCATCCGCAGGATCGGCGGCGTAGGCATCGCCTTCTCCCGTTACTCCAGAGGGCTCTTCCGCCGGCGCGGTTCGAGCTGATCATGCAGCTCAAGAACCAAAATGCGGGCAGGGCGGCAGCGCTGCGCGTCCTCTCCGCGACCTCGGCCGGGCGGCTCTCTTCGTGCCGTTTCCGGCACCCCTTTTCGCGCATTCGCTCATTGCATCGGCGATGGCCTGTTCGGCGCCGATCTCGACAACCGCGACGCTGCTCCTCTATTTCCCCCGGGCCTGCATCGCCGCCCGATTCAATCCGAGGAGCGAAGCTGGCTTGTCGGCGCGTGATATGCGGGCCGGACTGCAGCCATCCGGTGCCGCTGACCGTCTGGAGAGATCATTGCCGCATTCCCTCGACCAGCTTCTTCCGTCGCTCCAGTCGCTCGGAGTCTGGACGTATTGGGTCATCGGCATCTTCGCGCTCCTCGAGGCGGTGGTGCTTACCGGGCTGATCGTTCCCGGCTCGCTCGCCGTCATCGCCGGAGGTGTGCTGGCGCAGCGCGGCGTCATCGACTTCTTCGACCTCGCCTGGTTCGTCGCAATCGGCACGTTCCTCGGCAGCGAGATCAGCTTCCGCCTGGGGCAGCTTGCGGCGCGCGGGGTCGGCAGCGGGCGTGGGCTCTCGACGTCGTCGCAGGCGGCGCGCGCGCGAGAGTTGCTGGCCCGGCGCGGCGCATCGGCCGTCCTCATCGGCAGGTTCCTCGGACCGATCTCGGCATTCGTACCGTTCGCGGCGGCTCTGGCCCGGATGGACCGGCGCCGCTTCGTCATCTGGAATGCCGTCAGCGCGGCTCTCTACGGGCTGACCCACCCGGCCATCGGGTACCTCTCGGCCGGCGCGCTGGGGACGCTCGGCGCTGCCGCGCCGCGCGTCCTCGCCTTCGCGGCGGGCATGTTCGGCGTCCTCGCACTCCTGTGGTACCTCGTCGGCCGCATCCGCCGGGCGCTGCCCTGGATCGTCGCGACCCTCCAGGCCCTGCTGACGCGGCTTCTCGCCAGCAGGCCGGTCCGCCGCTTCGCAGCTCGGCACCCCCGCATCGCCGACCTTGTGCTGGCGCGCTTCGAGACCGCCGAGTTCTATGGCCTGACCGCGACGATCCTCTCCATCCTGTTCCTCTACCTTCTCGGCGCCTACCTCGACTCGGTCTACGACTTCATGCGCGCCGGCGACGGGGTCGCGCTGGACGACCGGCTGGCCAGCCTCCTCTACGTGCTCCGCGATCCGCGCCTGATCGCGGTCTTCGGCTGGATCACCCAGTTCGGCGGGTGGAAGGTGGTCACGGTCCTGCTCGTCGGCGCCTCCGCGTCGCTCGTGGCACTGCGTCGCCGCGAGCTCGTGGCCGGGCTCTGGATCACCGTCGTCGGCAACCAGATCACCGTCGCGCTCCTCAAGAGCTTCTTCGGCCGCGAGCGTTCGTTGCTCGGGTACTTCGTCGAGACCTCGGGCAGCTTCCCCAGCGGCCACGCCGCGTCCTCCGTCGCGATCTGGGGGATGCTCTTCTACCTGACATGGCGCACGCGGCTCTTGCCGCCGCTCGTAGCGGCCGCCGCGGCGGTGACCACGGCCTTCCTGATCGGGCTCAGCCGCCTCTACCTGATCGAGCACTACCTGTCGGACGTCCTGAACGGCTATCTGGTCGGCGCGCTGTGGCTGACACTCGGGATCGCCTTCTGCGAGTGGCGGCAGGGCCAGCGCGGTGCCGTCCCCGTCACTCGAAGCCGCCTCGTTATAGCCTCCTCCGGCGTCGGCCTCGCCATCCTCCTCGCGGTCGGGATCGCGTCGGCCGTGTCGAAGCCGCTGAACCCCACCGTCTCGCCCCAGCCCACCACCATCGCCGACATGCAGACGCTGTTCACGTCCGGCGACCTGCCCCGGGCGACGGAGACGCTGCTCGGCACGCGCCGGCAGCGGATCGATCTCGTCGTCGTGGCGGAGGGCCCCGAGGCGCTCGCCGCGGCGATGACCGCGGCAGGCTGGCATCGCGCACCGACCCCCGGCCCGACCCGACTGACGCGGGCGGCACTGACCTACTGGACCGGCGGCGCCGCGCCCGCCGCCCTGGTCTTTCCCACTTTTTGGGACGGCCGGCCGAACGATCTCGGGTTCTTCAAACGCTCTACGCCCGGCGCGCCGTTGCATGCCAGGTTCTGGCAAAGCGGCTACCGCACCCCGGACGGCCGGCCGGTCTTCGTCGCAACCGTGGCGCAGGAGGACCCACTCTACTGGATGGACGACGAAACGGCCGGAGAGCAGGTGACGGCACCTCGCGCGGTCCTCGAGCGACTGGCTTCCGACCTCGAAGACCAGGGGCTCGCGACCCGGTAGCACCACCTCAAGGAATCGTCGCGATGGGTCCGTTTGCCGCGGCGGACGCCTCGGATGCGTAGCGGGCAGGCCATCGGCCCGCCCCGCCCGCGTCTGTCAGGGCTCGGAGCGGGGCTCACCCGCGCCGGCGCATCCGCTGGAACAGCTTCCAGATGGCGAAGTACTTTACGATCTTTCGCATGTCAGACCTCCTTTTGAGTGTCCAACGGAAGACGCGCGACTGGGTTTCCGCGCGCACGGACTGGATCCGCCGGGCTCTGCCGCTAGGCTCGCAACAGAGGCTGACGACAGGAGCTCGAGATGCGACCCGATACCGAGGCCCTTCTGGTCATCGACGTGCAGAACGACTTCTGCCCGGGCGGCGCGCTTGCCGTGGATGGCGGCGACACGGTCGTCGCACCGATCAACGATCTTCTGGCCGAGTTTCAGGTCCGCATCCTGACGCAGGACTGGCATCCGGCCGATCACGCCTCCTTCGCCTCGCAGCACGAAGGGAAGGAGCCGTTCGGGATGACAGAGATGCCCTATGGCGCTCAGGTCCTGTGGCCCGACCATTGCGTCATCGGCTCGTCCGGCGCGGCGTTCCATGACGGCCTCGCGACCGACCTCGCCCAGGCCGTGATCCGGAAGGGATTCCGCCGCCGGATCGACAGCTATTCCGGCTTCTTCGAGAACGATCACGTCACCCCGACGGGACTGGAGGGCTATCTGCGCAGCAGGGGGGTCGAGAGCGTGCTGATCGCAGGCCTCGCCACCGACTTCTGCGTGAACTTCACCGCGCTCGACGCCGCGCGGCTGGGCTTTGCGACGACGGTGCTCGAGGGCGCGTCGCGGGGGATCGACCTCGACGGCTCGCTGGCCGCGGCGCGCGACGGCATGCGCGGGGCCGGCGTCTCGCTGGTCGCCTGAAGGTGGGGCGACGCGCCGGGGCCGCGCCGGCCGCGACAGGCGTCGCTGTGCCTCCGGCGGTCATGTTCGAAGAGCAAGGAAGCCGTGCGGCGCATCCGGCCGGATCGGCGCGGCATCCCGGTGGGGTCTTTCCGATCTGCGCACCCCCGCTTATCACGGACTCCGACCACGGGGAGAGTGAGAGTGGCATGGTCGACATCGCGGCGCGCGTCTGGAACCACAAGTGGAAGATCGACCCGATCGTCCGCTCTTTGATCGACACCGACTTCTACAAGCTGCTCATGTGCCAGTCGGTGTTCCGCAATCGACCCGATACGACCGTCACCTTCAGCCTGATCAACCGCACCAAGCGGATACGCCTTGCCGAGTTGATCGACGAGGGGGAGCTGCGCGAGCAGCTCGATCACATTCGCTCGCTCTCGCTCTCCCGGGGGGAGTCGACGTGGATGCGCGGCAACACCTTCTACGGCAAGCGCCAGATGTTCCGCCCGGATTTCATGGACTGGCTCGAGGGGGTTCGTCTGCCACCCTACGAGCTCGAACGACGCGATGGCCAGTACGAGCTGACCTTCGAGGGCCCCTGGCCCGAGGTCATGCTGTGGGAGATCCCGGCGCTCGCGGTTCTGATGGAGCTGCGCGGCCGCGCCGTGCTCAGCACGATGGGGCGATTCGAGCTGCAGGTCCTCTACGCCCGCGCCATGACAAAGCTGTGGGAGAAGATCGAGCGCTTGCGCCGGCTCGACGGCCTGCGCATCGCCGACTTCGGTACCCGCCGCCGCCATTCCTTCCTGTGGCAGGACTGGTGCGTGCAGGCGATGATGGAGGGGCTGGGCGACGCCTTTACCGGCACCTCGAACTGCCTGATCGCGCTGCGTCGCGAGGTCGAGGCGATCGGCACGAACGCGCACGAGCTGCCGATGGTCTACGCCGCACTCGCCCGCAGCGACGCCGACCTCCGCCGGGCGCCATACCACGTCCTCGCCGATTGGCATGAGGAGCACGAGGGCAACCTCCGCATCATCCTGCCCGACACCTACGGTACGGAAGGCTTCCTCGAGCATGCGCCCGACTGGCTGGCGGGCTGGACCGGAATCCGGATCGATTCGGGCGACCCGGCGACCGGAGCGGAGACCGCGATACGCTGGTGGACCTCGCGCGGCGAGGATCCGGCCAGCAAGCTCGTGATCTTCTCCGACGGGCTCGACGTCGACGTGATCGAGGACCTGCACCGCCGATTTTCCGGTCGCGTCCGCGTGTCGTTCGGTTGGGGCACGCTCTTGACCAACGACTTTCGCGGGCTCGTCGCGGACGGTGGGCTGGCGCCGTTCAGCCTGGTCTGCAAGGCGGTCGCCGCCGATGGCCACCCGACGGTCAAGCTCTCCGACAACCCCAACAAGGCGATGGGCCCCCCGGACGAGGTCCAGCGCTACAAGCGCGTCTTCGGCGTCGGCGCGCAGGAGGCGCTGGAGGTCATGGTTTGACCGCCAATCCCGCCTTCAGAGCAGCAGCATCGCACCCAGCGCCATCAGCGATACCGCGACAATGAGCAGGGATCCGAGCGGTACGGCGCCCTTATCCTCGGCGGCCCGCGCGTCTTCCCGCGGCAGACCCGGTTTCGTGCCTGCCGACCTCGATCCGGGCTCATGCGAATGTCCTCCGATGGAGAGAGGCACCGCCCCGTCGGTCCGCTCCGGGACGCCGGCGGAGCCGATGATCGCCGGACCTTTGCGCGGCACGATGTCCGATGCGGGTTCGCTTCCGGTGGACACCTGGCGGAGATCGTCGGATGAGGGCGGCGCCAGTCTCGGGCTCTCGGACGTCGCCGGAACCCGCCCCTCCGCCGATGGCAGGACACTCTTGAAGAAGCGCGTGAGGAGCGCGGCACCGCCGGGGTGTGGCGCGGCTGACCGTGCCGCTGCCGCCTGCGGTCCGGCGGCTTCCGCACCCGTCGGCAATGGCATCTTCGCCTTCATTGGCCTTGCCGCCTCCGATGCCTGGATGGGCGACGCGCCGTTGGGAAGCGGCAGGGCAACCCTCCGCGCCGCCGGCCGTTGCGGCAGTCCGGGCAGGGAGGGTCCGGTCGGGATGTTCGGCATCGTTCCAAGGCATAGGACCGAAGCGTTGCCTTTCCCTCAGGCCCGACGCGCTACAGCAGCCCGGGCTGACGCCCCGCACGCTCGGCCACCCGGCCGATCGTCAGGCCCTGGACGATGATCGAGAACACCACGACCAGGTAAGTCGCCGTCAGGATCAGCGACGTCCAGTCGCCGTCGGGCAGCGACAGCGCCAGCGCGACCGAGATGCCGCCCTTCAGGCCGCCCCACGTCATGATCCGCGTCACGCCCGGCGCGAAGTCGCGAAAGAGCTTCAGCGTCGAGATCGGCACGACCACCGCCGCGAACCGGCCAAGCAGCGCCAGCGGGATTGACAGAACCCCCGCCAGCAGGACGTCCGCGCCGAAGGCCACGGCGAAGACCTCGATGCCGATCATCAGGAACAGGACCGCGTTCAGCACCTCGTCGACCAGCATCCAGAAGGCGTCGACATAGCGCCGCGTCTCCTCGCTCATGCCCCGGCGGGTGCCGACATCCCCGATCAGCAGGCCGGCACAGACCGCCATGATCGGCGCCGAGACATGCAGCGCGATCGCGAGCTCATAGCCGCCGAAGGCCAGACCCAGCGTCAGCAGGACCTCCAGCGCGTAGTCGTCGATCCTGCGCATCACGCGGAACACCAGCCATCCCAGCGCGACCCCGAGCAGCGCGCCGCCAAGCGCCTCCCGCAGGAAAAGCAGCACGGCCCCGCCCAGGCTCTCTTCGCCGTGTCCGTTCGACGGGAACGCCACCCCGACGAGGACCAGGAACAGCACGTAGCCGACCCCGTCGTTGAACAGGCTCTCCCCGGCGATCTGCGTCTGGAGCGACTCCGGCAGGTTCGCGCCGCGCAGCACCCCCAGTACCGCGACCGGATCGGTGGGCGATATCAGCGCTCCGAACACCAAGGCCACGAGAAGCGGCGCGCCGGCGATCCAGGAGAACCCGACCCCCACGATGATGGTCGACAACGCCACGCCGATCGTCGCCATCAGCAGCACGACCGACCATTGCGCCCGCAGCTCGGAGAGCTTGACGTGCAGCGCCCCGGCGAACAGCAGAAGTCCGAGCATCCCCTCGAGCAGCGCATCCGAGAAGTCGATGTCGAGGACGATGGCCCGCAGCGTCTCGGCGATCCTCAGCGCGGGCCAGAGGGCGTCGGCCGCCAGCGCCGTCAGCGACGCGAGGAGCGCCACCACAAGGATCCCGATCGAGGAGGGAAGCTTGAGGAACAGGTAGTTGATCGCCCCGAACGCTCCTGCAAGCACGATGAGGAACGATGCGACCTGAAGTGCGCTCACGTTCCCGCCTCGTGCCGGTGCCGGGTCAGGCCTGTCCGATCATGTAGGCGATGAGGAACAGCACGATGGCCGTCGCGAAGAACTTGATGAGGAAGTGTGGACTTGGCTCGCTGGGGTTGAGCTGGTCCCACAGAGCGGCACACGTTTCTCGGATGGCTTGCATCTCGATCACCTTTCGGTCGTGGCTGATACCCCGACCTTAGGCGTTTGTCCCGGAATGTCGACCTCGGGTCAGTCGTCGACGTTGCCGCGCAGCGCCTTGACGGCACCTCTCTTCTTCTTCGCTTCCAGCCGACGGCGCTTGGAGGCCAGCGTCGGCCGCGTCGGGACACGCCGCTTGGGCTTCTCGGTGGCGTGCCTCAGCAACTCGAGCAGCCGCTCGCGCGCGATCTCCCGGTTGCGCGCCTGGCTGCGGGTCTCGCTGACCCTAAGGATCAGCGCGCCGTCCTGCGTCCAGCGGCGGCCGGCAAGGCGCCGCAGTCGCCGCTTGACCTGTTCGGGCAGGTTGGGGGAGCGTTCGGCCTCGAACCTCAGCTCGACCGCCGTCGAGACCTTGTTGACGTTCTGCCCGCCGGGGCCCCCGGCGCGGACGAACTGCTCGACGATCTCCCATTCCTCGATTGCGATGTCCGGCGTCACTTGCATGGCAGCGGAGCTAGAGCCATCGGCGCCCCGCCGCAATTGCCACCAAAGCCGCGCCTCGTGCGTTGCCACCCGGAAGGACGAGGCAAGCGGGGTCCACATGCGCATCCTGATGACCGGCGCCACCGGCGGCGTCGCAGAATTGATCCGCCCGATGCTGCGCGACCGCTATGGCGAGGTCGTGCTCTCGGGTCGGAAGCCGGACATGCCGCTCGAGCAGGGCGAGAGCTACCGGCAGGCCGACCTCGGCGACGCCGACGCACTCTGCCGCGCCCTCGACGGCATCGACGGCGTCATCCATCTCGGCGGCAAGTCGACCGAGGGCGATTGGGACGTGGTGGACGCCGCCAACATCAGCGGTCTCTGCAACCTCTACGAGGCGGTGCGGCACACCGGCGTGGAGCGCGTCGTCTTCGCCTCCTCCGTCCACGCGATCGGCTTTCATCCGCGCCGCAACCGCATCGGCACCGACGATCCGACCCGGCCCGATACCCGCTACGGCGTCTCCAAGGTGTTCGGAGAGGGGCTGGCCTCGCTCTATGCCGACAAGTTCGGAATCCGCACGCTGTCGATCCGCATCGGCTACTGCGCGCTGGCGCCCGACACCGAGTTCCGGCAGTCGATCTGGCTGCACCCGGAGGACTTCTTCCAGCTCTGCACCATCGGGCTCGAGCATCCCGACATCCACAACCAGATCGTCTTCGGCGCCTCCGCCAACCCGCGTTGCCCCTGGAACAATTCCACCGCCTACGCGCTCGGCTATCGCCCGGCGCACGATGCCGACGCGCATCTCGGCGTCCTCGACCGGAGGGAGGGCGACGAGGTGAGCCGCCACTTCCAGGGCGGCCCCTTCGCGGCCGAGGAGTGGGACGGCGATCTCGACCGCACCCTCTGGTCGACCCGCTAGGCGCATCCGTCC
Source organism: uncultured Alphaproteobacteria bacterium (assembly GCA_963749675.1). Taxonomy (GTDB): domain Bacteria; phylum Pseudomonadota; class Alphaproteobacteria; order Rhodobacterales; family Rhodobacteraceae; genus Roseitranquillus. The sequence goes on along the minus strand of CAVVNT010000010.1, from coordinate 86,181 downwards.
CGGACGACACCGAGGCTCGGATGATCCGCGCCACTCCGCCCGCCGTACTCTGTACTGGCAAGCAGCCGATGGTGCCGATGACCCTTCCCCCCGAGAATGTGCAGGACTATCCCCGCCCGCCGCGGCTGGAGCCGGTCCCCCAGCGTATCCGCATCGTTCTCGGCGGCGAGACGGTGGCCGACACGACCGGCGCGTTCCGCGTGCTCGAGACGCATCACGCGCCGACCTACTACCTGCCGCCCGCCGACATTCGCGCGCGCCTGCACCCCGCCGGCGGCGGCAGCTACTGCGAGTGGAAGGGCCGCGCCAGCTATGTCGACGTGGAGGGCGGCGGTCGCCGCGTGCCCCGCGCGGCCTGGCGCTACGACGATCCGACGCCCGGCTTCGCGCCTCTGGCGGGGTTCTACGCGTTCTATGCCGGCCTGATGGACGAGGTCTGGGTGGGCGACACGCGCGCCACGCCGCAGCCCGGCGAATTTTACGGCGGCTGGGTGACACCGAACCTCGCCGGCCGCATCAAGGGCGCCCCCGGCACGCGCCACTGGTAGCGCCGTAGGCGAACGGGCCCGCTTCTGCTAGCCTTCGCCGCGAGTGAGGGGAGGGACGGTCATGCGCCGCCACGATCTCGACTGGCTGCGCGTCCTGCTCTTCGGGCTTCTCGTGCTGCACCACACCGCCGTCGGCTTCGCGCCCTTCGGCGCTTCCATCTACGGCTTCGCCAACGACCGTCTCGGCGGCCCGCTGCTGTCGCTCGCGATCTACTGGAGCCATAGCTGGCGGTTGCCCACGCTCTTCGCCATCGCGGGTATCGCCACATGGTTCGCCAGTGCACGCGATGCCGGCCCGCGCTTCGTCGGCCGCCGGATGGCGCGGCTGCTGCTGCCGCTTCTCGCCGGCAGCATGCTGCTCAACCCGATCGCGGGCTACGCCATCGAGCGGATGACGGGCAGCTCGCGCGCGTTCCTTTCGCTTCCGGACGCCTGGTGGATTCCGGTCGCGCCGGCAAACGTGATGCATCTGTGGTTTCTCGCGAACCTCGCGCTCTACACCCTGCTGCTCTGGCCGCTCTATCCGTTCCGCACGCGGCTGCCGGGCCGCTCCGCCGCCCTCGTCGCCGGCATCGCGGCGCTGACGACCGCGGTCGCCGTCGCCGCCAAGCCGTGGGGAGAGGCCATCGCCGGTGACGGGTACCAGCTCTACTGGTACGCCGGGTTCTTCGCCGGCGGCTTTCTGATCGGCGCCCGCCACGCGACCGTCCTGCCCTGGCTCGCACGCCGCGCCTGGTGGCTCGCCGCCCTCGGATTGGCGCTGTTCTCGGCGGAGGTCACGATGATCGAGACCGCGCGCGCCACCTCGGACGCACTGGCAGAGTCGCTCGCCGCGGGCGGCTGGGCCGCCGCCGGCCTCGCCCCCGCCTACGGCGTCCGCGGTGTCGCCTTCGCGGCGGTCGAGGGGGCCGGAGCCTGGGCCTGGCTCCTCGCCGCGCTGGGCCTCGCGGCGCGCTACCTGAACAAGGACGGCCCCTTGCTCCGCGCGCTGTCGCCGGCGGTCTTCCCGATCTACGTCTTCCACTTTCCGATCACGATCGTGGGCCTCGCCCTTCTCGCGCTGGTGCCGTGGCCCTGGGGGCTGGAGTTGCTGCTGCTCGCCGCAGCCACCTACCTCCTCTCGGCGGCAGCCTATCTCGCCGTCGGGCGCCGCCCGCGCCTCGCCTGGCTCGTTGGCGGCCCGGTGCGCCGCCGTTCGCCGCTAGGTAGCGGGTCGGCGTAGCGCGCTCCGCCCCCGGCGCGAAATCCGCCATGCGTTCGGTGCCGTCGTCTTGCCGCGACGGCAGACGGAGACGACGAGGCTGCCTCGGGGCCGTCGGCGCGCGGCGGCGCAGGCATCGCGCGGTGCGGCCACCCGCCGGCCGCTCGAGCGCGGCGGCGGTCGCTGCCCGACGCGATCGCCCCCTTTCGGCATCCGCCGCTTCCGTGCCATGCAGGATCGCAGACCAGAGGGAGGCGCCCGATGCACGGCACTGCGACCGCACCCCGCCACGGCGGCCTGATCCTGGCCGAGGCACTGCGCCTGAACGGTGTCACCCGCATCTTCCAGGTGCCGGGCGAGAGCTTTCTCGCCGCCCTCGACGGCCTCGCCACCACCGGCGCGCAGATCGTCACCTGCCGGCACGAAGGCGCGGCGGCGATGGCGGCGGAGGCGACGGGCAAGCTGACCGGCCGACCCGGCGTGGCCTTCGTCACCCGCGGCCCCGGCGCGACCAATGCCGCCTCGGGCGTGCATGTCGCGCGGCAGGACTCCACACCGATGGTGCTCTTCGTCGGCCAGATCCCGCGCGCCCACCGCGACCGCGAAGCGTTTCAGGAGGTCGACTTCCGCGCCATGTTCGCCCCCCTCGCCAAGTGGGCGGCCGAGATCGACGACACCGCGCGGATCCCCGAATACGTCGCCCGCGCCTTCCAGATCGCGCAGTCCGGCCGCCCCGGCCCCGTCGTCCTGTCCCTGCCGGAGGACATGCTGTCGGGCTCGGCCGCGGTGCCCGACCTCGCGCCCGCCGCGGCGCCGATCCAGTCCGTCGATCCTGCCGTCGCGCGCGACGTGCAGCGGCGCGTCCTCGCCGCCGAGCGTCCGCTGATCGTCGTCGGCGGCCCGCACTGGTCCGCCGACGCGGCGGCGCAGATCGCCCGCATCGGCGAGGCCTGGCGCGTCCCCGTCGCCGTCTCGTTCCGGCGGCAGGACCGGCTGGACAACGATGCGTCCTGCTACGCCGGCGACCTCGGCGTCGGCGCCAACCCGGCGCTCGCCACCCGCCTCGCCGAGTCCGATCTCGTGCTCGCGCTCGGCACCCGACTCGCCGACGTCACGACCGGCGGCTACGCCCTGCTCGACCCCGCCGCCCCGTCCGACATCATCCACGTCAACCCGTCCCCCGACCTCTCCGGCGCCGCGCACCGCCCGGCCACCACGATCGCGGCCCGCGCGCCGGATTTCGTCGCGGCGCTGGCCGCGCTGCCTGCGGAGCGGCATCGCGGCGACGCGATGGCGGAGGCCCGCGCCGCCTACGAGGCCTGGCAGCAGCCCAGGCGCACCCCCGGCGCGCTCAGGATGGAGCATGTCGTCGCCGTCCTCCGCGACCGCCTGCCGCCCGACGCCATCGTCACCAACGGCGCCGGCAACTACGCCGCCTTCCTGCACCGCTACTTCCGCTGGCACCGCCACGGCACCCAGCTCGCGCCCAGCTCCGGCTCCATGGGCTACGGCCTGCCCGCCGCCATCGCCGCCTCGGTCGAGCGCCCCGGCACCCCCGTCGTCTGCCTCGCCGGCGACGGCTGCTTCCAGATGACCGGCAACGAGCTCGCGACGGCGATGCAGGCCGGCGCCACGCCCGTCGTGCTCGTCTGCGACAACGGCCGCTACGGCACCATCCGCATGCATCAGGAGCGGCATTATCCCGGCCGCGTCTCCGGCACCGACCTCGCCAACCCCGACTTCGCCGCGCTCGCCCGCGCGCACGGCGCCCACGCCGAGACGGTGGAGCGGGACGAGGAGGTGGCCGCCGCCCTCGACCGCGCGCTCGCCGCAGGGCGCCTGTCGCTCCTCCACCTCCGCCTCGACCCGCGCCAGCTCTCCACCGGGCAGGATCTCGACTGAGCCCCCGCGCGCCTGCCGTCAGGCCGGTCGCTTGGCGTCCACCGCCTGACGCTGGACGGCACGGAACACGCGTCAGCAGGATCAGACACCCCACCAGCAAGGCGGCCGCGGCCAGCAGCGGCGCCGCCGCGATCCCAGTCACGTCGCGCAGCACGCCCAGTAGCGCCGGGGCCACACCCATCAGGCCGTAATAGATCGCCAGGGCGCCTCGAAAAATGGTCCCGACCGTGGCGCTGCGGTATGTCTGTCGGGATGATGCGACACTGAGGGTGTGACGATGGCGCAGATGGGGTTCTTCGATCTTACAGACCGTTACGCGAGCCTGGACGCGAAGAAGGACCCGCTGGTCGAGATCGACGCCGTTGTGCCGTGGGAGGAGTTTCGCCCGACCCTTGAGCGGGTCTGGCGCAAGCCAGCTGCGGCGCGCAAGTCCCGGGCGGGGCGCAAGCCGATGGACGCGGTGCTGATGTTCAAGACGCTGGTGCTGAGCGCGCTCTACAACCTGTCCGACGACCAGATCGAGTATCAGGTCCGCGACCGGCTGTCGTTCATGCAATTCCTCGGCCTCGGCCTCGAAGACCGGGTGCCGGACGCCAAGACGGTATGGCTCTATCGCGAGGCACTGGCGCAGGCGGGCAAGGTGGAGGAGCTGTTCAGCCAGTTCGACGGCTATCTGGCGCGGCAGGGCTACATCGCGCGCGGCGGTCAAATCCTGGATGCGTCCATCGTGCCGGTGCCGCGCAACCACAACACGCGGGACGAGAACGCGGCAATCAAGAACGGCGAGGTGCCCGAGGACTGGGCGGACAAGCCCGCGAAGCGCGCGCAAAAGGACCTGGACGCGCGCTGGACGAAAAAGCACGGCAAGAACCATTACGGCTACAAGAATCACGTCAACGTGGATCGTAGGCACAAGCTGGTGCGGCGCTATCACGTCAGCGATGCCGCGCGGCATGACAGCCAGGCGGTGGATCATCTGCTGATGCAGGGTAACACCGGCTCCGGCGTGTGGGCGGATGCGGCCTATCGGTCCGAGGAGATGGAGGCAAAGCTGCGCGCCCGGAGGCTGAAAAGCCACATCCACCGCAAGGGCAAGCGGGGCAAGCCGCTGACCGAACAGGCCAAGGGCAGCAACCGGACCAAATCCGGCATCCGGGTCCGCGTCGAGCACGTCTTCGGCGCGCAGGCCAACGATATGGGCGGGACCTTGGTCCGGACCATCGGCTTGGTTCGAGCAACGGCCAAGATCGGGATGAAGAACCTCGCCTACAACATGCGCCGCCTCGGCCAGCTGCGCCGTCTCAACCCGTGCCCGGCGTGAGCATCACGCGAACAAAAAAGATCAGGCCGCGAGGCAGAAAAATCCGAGCGTGAAGGCCGCAGCGCCACGCCCATCCGGACGCAGCAAAGCGACAGCCGACGCTCGTCCTCCTGCTTCAGACCACGCGCGCCGCCGAGGGGGCACGAGAACGGTAGAAAATCGAGGTGCCCGCCAGATAGATGCCCATGGCCAGCGATCTCAGCTCCGGCCGGGCGCCTTCGGCCGGAAGCGTCATGATCAGGGCCGCCGCCGGACCCAGCGCCAGACCGAGGGCCAGCATGACCCATGCGCCGCCCGCGCCCGACCCCAGCGCGGGAAGCGCCGTCAGGATCGCCGCCGAGACGACGAAGCACGCGACCGCCGGCAGATCGCGCCGGGCGGAGCGCGACGCCAGCCAGCCTCCCGCGGCCACCGACACGATCGCAGCCCACCCGATGAGGCTCGCCGCGGCGGACGCCGACAACTCCTCCACGCCGGCGGCCCGAAGCAGGCCCGGCGTCCACGCGATCGCAGCGATCAGCGCGACGTTGTAGAGCCCCCAGATCGTTCCCGCGATCGCGACGAGCCCGAACTCGCGCGCCGAGAACCGCGCTCGAGTCCTCACCGCCGCCGCGCGCCGCGGGGGAGCGCGCCAGACACCCGCGAGCATCGCCAGCGACCCCATGCACAGGACCGCCGGCACCAGAAGGGCGACGCCGAGGCCGAACGCCGCCGCCAGCACCGGCAGCAGCAACATCGCAACCGCGATCCCGGCGGGCCAGCTCGACACCAGCACTCCCATCGCCGTCGGAAGGTCCGGGCGGTCCTGGAACCAGTCCGCCGCCATCTTCGTCAGCATCACGTTCAGTCCGACTGCCCCCGTTCCGGCGAACAGCCGCCATCCGATCGCCGCCGGATAGCTCTCCGCCAGCCAGCCGCCGACGCCGCCCACGGACATCAGCGCGAGGCCCAGCAGCGCGATGCGAATGTCGCCCACCCGCTGGCCCAGCCATCCACCGCCAAGGGCGGCCGCCACGCCCGGCAGCAGGTAGGCGCCGGTCAGCGTCCCAAGCGCGGTGAAGCTGAGGCCTTGCGCCGACGAAAGCGGACCCGCCAGCGCCGGGATCGCCTGGAACTGAAAGCCCATGCACAACCGCGCGAGCGTCAATGCCGCCAGGATCCTCCAAGCATCGGACATCACATCTTACCCCGTTCGACCCGGCAGGCCGCCCGGTTCCCTGCGACCAGATACGGTCCTAGCGGCGCCCCGCCCGCTTTACGATCTTTTCTTCCCCCGCGGCGCCTCGTGCCGCTCACAGCACCCCCAGCAGCCCCACGAGCGCCGGCACCAGCACCGCCGTCAGCATGGCGTTCAGCCCCATGCCGATGCCGGCGAACGCGCCCGCCGTCTCGTTCACCTGGAACGCCCGCGCCGTGCCGATCCCGTGCGACGCGACGCCGACGGCAAAGCCCCGCGCCCGCCAGTCCCGGACGCCCAGCGCGTTCATCATCGGCGTCACCACCACCGCCCCGGTGATGCCGGTCAGGATCACCAGCACCGCGGTCAGCGTGGGCGAGCCGCCGATCGCCTCGGCCACGCCGATCGCGACCGGCGCGGTGGCCGACTTCGGCGCCAGCGACAAGAGCATCTCGCCCCGCACGCCCAGCGCCGCCGCGACGCCCAGCGCCGTCGTCACCGCCACCACCGACCCCGCGACCAGCGCCGCCGCGATCGGCAGCAGGCTCGCCCGCACCCGGCCGAGGTTGGCGCGCAGCGGCACCGCCAGCGCGACGGTCGCGGGCCCGAGCATGAAGTGCACGAACTGCGCCCCCTCGAAGTACGTCTCGTAACGCGTGCCGGTCGCCATCAGCAGCCCCGCCAGCAGCACGACGGCGACCAGCACCGGGTTGACCCACGGGCTGCGTCCCGACCGCCGGAACGCGGCGTCCCCAGCGAGGTAGGCCACCACCGTCGCCGTCAGCCAGAGCAGCGGCTCGCGGCTGAGGTAGGACCAGATGTCGGCGAACTCATCCATCGCGGTTCCCCGTCCACCGCGCCACCAGCAGGAAGGCGCCCACCGCCGCCGCCAGCGCGGCGACCGTGCTGACCAGGATCGCCGCCAGCATCGCCACGCCATCGGTCGCCAGCAGGCCCAGATGCCCGACCACGCCGACCCCGGCCGGCACGAACAGCAGCGACAGGTTAGCCAGCAGTACCCGCGCCACCGGCTCGACCGCCTGCGATATGCGGGGCGCCTGCAGCGCCACCAGCAGCATCGCGAGGCCAAGCACCGGTCCGGGCAGCGGCAGGCCGAGCCCGCGCACGATGACCTCGCCGAGGAGTTGGAACGACAGAAGGTACGCAAGACCCGCAATCATGCGCGCACTCTAGCGCGAGTCGCGACAGGCTCACGCAAAATCTGCCGCAGGATGCCCTGGAACGCACTTCATCTTGACACGAGTGCGCCCTGTCGCGACTGTCGATCGACATAACGCAAGGGGTTTCATGCGCCTCAGCCGCCTCCGCCTCGCCGGGTTCAAGAGCTTCGTCGACCCGACCGACCTTCCGATCCTCGACGGCCTGACCGGCGTCGTCGGTCCGAACGGCTGCGGAAAGTCGAACCTTCTCGAGGCGTTGCGCTGGGTCATGGGCGAAACCCGCCCGACCGCCATGCGCGGCGACGGGATGGAGGACGTGATCTTCGCCGGCGCCTCCGCCCGCCCCGCGCGCAGCTTCGCCGAGGTGTCGCTCAGCATCGACAATTCCGACCGCACCGCACCGCAGGGCTTCAACGAGACCGATACGCTCGAGGTCGTCCGCCGCATCACCCGCGACGCGGGCTCCGCCTACAAGGCCAATGGCCGCGACGTGCGCGCGCGCGATATCCAGATGCTGTTCGCCGACGCCTCGACCGGCTCGCACTCGCCCGCGCTGGTGCGGCAGGGCCAGATCTCGGAACTGATCAACGCCAAGCCGACCTCCCGCCGACGGATCCTGGAGGAGGCCGCCGGCATCTCGGGCCTCTATCAGCGCCGGCACGAGGCGGAGCTGAAGCTCAGGGGCGCCGAGACCAATCTCTCACGCGTCGACGACGTGATCGAGCAGCTGGCCCAGCAGCTCGCCACGCTCGCCCGGCAGGCCCGTTCCGCCGCCCGCTACCGCGAGATCGGCAGCGCCCTGCGCGAGGCCGAGGGGCTGCTGCTCTGGCGCCGCTGGCGCGAGGCCGAGGATGGGCGCAAGGCGGCCGAGACGGCGCTCGCCGCCGCCCTCACCGCCGTCGGCACGACCGAGCGGGAGGCGCGCGCCGCCGCAACCCGGCACGAGCAGTCGACCGAGGCCTTGCCCGACGCGCGCGAGGAAGCCGCCATCGCCGGTGCCGTCCTGCAGCGTCTGACGGTCGAGCGCGAGGGGCTCGACGCCCGCGCCGCCCAGGCCGAGGCCGCGATCGAGCAACTGACCGGCCGCCTGCGCCAGATCGACCACGATCTGGAGCGGGAGGACACGCTGACCGGCGATGCCGCCGCCACGCTCGACCGGCTGGCGGAGGAGAAAACCGCGCTGAGCGCCGATCTCGAAGGCCATGCCGATCGCCTGGCCGAGGCCGGGGCCGCTGCGGAGGAGGCCGCGGCCGCGCTCTCCGACCGGGAGTCCGAACTCGCCCACCTGACCGAGACGATGGCGGTCCTCGTCGCCCGGCACCAATCGTCCGAGCGCGCCGTGAAGGAGGCGCGTGAGGAGGCCGAGCGCGAGCAGGCGGAGGTCGAGCGCCTGTCCCGGACCGAGGTGAATGCGACCGGCGCGCTCGCCCAGGCAGAGCGCCGCGTTGCGCAGGCGGAAGAGGGCCGCGACGCCGCCCGTACCGCAGCCGCCGAGGCCGAGGCGGCGCTGACCGAGCTCGACGACCAGCGTGCCGAGGCGCAGACGACGGACGCCGAGACCGCTGCGGCGAAGTCCGCCGCCGAGCAGGAGGAGCGCGCGCTCGACGCCGAGGCCGGGGCCCTGCGCCGCTCGCTCGACCAGAACCGGGGCGACGGCGACCGCCTGCTCGAGCGCGTCACCGTCACGCCCGGCTACGAGGCGGCGCTGGGCGCGGCGCTGGGCGACGACCTCGAGGCGCCGCTGACCGACGGCGCCGACGGCTGGGCCGAGACAAGCGCGCCGGCGGGCGACGGCGTGCTGCCCGACGGCGCCGAGCCGCTCGCCGCCTACGTCACCGCCCCGCCGCGCCTCGCCCGCCGCCTCGCCCATGTCGGCGTGGTGGGCGACGGGACCGAGCTGCAGCCCGGCCTCGCCCCCGGCATCCGGCTCGTCAGCCGCGACGGGCAGCTCTGGCGTTGGGATGGCCTGCGCCGTCCGGCGGGGCGGGAGGGCGCCGCCGCAGCGATGCGCCTGCAACAATCGAACCGCCTCGCCGCCCTCGATGCCGCGCTGGACGGCGCCCGCGACGCCACCGCCGGCGCCCGCGCCGCACACCGGGAGGCCGCGTCCGCCCTCGCCGACCTGATCGAGCGCGAGCGCGCCGCCCGCGCCGCCCGCCGCCGCACCGACGAGGCCGCCGCCGCCGCCGAACGCGACCTCTCCCGCGCCGTCGCCGACCGCGAGTCCGCCCGCCAGCGGCTCGAGGGTGCCCGCGGCGCCGCCGCCCGCCACCGCAAGGCCGCCGAGACCGCCGCGGCGCGCGTGACCGAGGCGGAGGCCGCCCTCGCCCGCCTCGGCGACCTGGGTGCCGCGCGGGCCGAACTGCAGTCCGCGCGGGATGCCGTGGAGGCCGTGCGCCTGACCATGCTCACCCGTCGCTCCGCCCTCGACGAGGTCAGGCGCGAGGGCGCGGCGCGCGACGCCCGCCTCTCCGCCATCGGCGAGGAGCGCGCCCGGTGGGAGAGCCGCCGCGCCACCGCCGACGCAGCGCATGGCCGACCTCCGCAAGCGGCGCGAGGGGGTGGCACGCGACCTCGAGACCGCGCGCCGCGCCCCCGACGAGATCGCCAAGGCGCGTGAGCGCCTCGCCCGTGCGCTGGCGGAGGCCGAGACGCGCCAGAAGTCGGCCGGCGACGCGCTGGCCGTGGCCGAGACCGCAGAGCGGGAGGCCGCGACCGCCGCCCGCGAGGCCGAGCGTGCCGCCGGCGCCGCCCGCGAGGCCCGCGCCGCTGCCACCGCCCGGGTCGAGGCCGCCGCCGAGTCCGTCCGCCTCGCCGCCGAACGCATCGTCGAGGACGCCGAGACCGACCCCGAAAGCCTCGGCCGCACCCTGACGGAGGCCAGGCTGGTCGACCGCGCCACCTCCGACATCGAGCACGAGGTCGCCCGACTGCGCCGCGCCCGCGAGGCGCTCGGCGCCGTCAACCTCCGCGCCGAGGAGGACGCCGAGGAGGTCCGCGCCGAGCACGAGGCCCTGACCACCGAGAAGGCCGATCTCGAGGAGGCCATCGCCACCCTCCGCCGCGGCATCGCGGGCCTCAACCGCGAGGGGCGGGAGCGGCTGCTGGCCGCCTTCGACGAGGTCAACGCGAACTTCGGCACGCTCTTCACCCACCTCTTCGGCGGCGGCGAGGCGCGGCTCGAGATGGTGGAGTCCGACGACCCGCTCGAGGCCGGGCTGGAGATCCTCTGCCAGCCGCCGGGCAAGAAGCTCAGCCACCTGTCGCTGCTCTCGGGCGGCGAGCAGACGCTGACCGCGCTCGCGCTGATCTTCGCGGTGTTCCTTGCCAACCCGGCGCCGATCTGCGTCCTCGACGAGGTCGACGCCCCGCTCGACGACGCCAACGTCACCCGCTTCTGCGACCTCCTCGACGAGATGACGCGCCGCACGCAGACCCGCTTCCTGATCATCACCCACCACGCGCTGACGATGTCGCGCATGGACCGCCTCTTCGGCGTGACGATGGTCGAGCAGGGCGTCAGCCAGCTCGTCAGCGTCGACCTCCGCGCGGCGGAGCAGCTCGCGGCCTAGCCCTCGGGCGAGGCGGCGGGTAGTTGCAGCGCGGCCACTGGCCCGATTCGCGCCCGGCCCCTCGCCCGCCAGCAAGCGCCGCTGCCGGTCGCCCTTCGCTCAGCCTCAGCCGGCGCCGGACCGCAGCCCCGCCAGCTCTCGTCTCAGCCTCTTCTCGTCGACCGGTTTTCTTAGCAGAGGCGCATCGAGGAGCGCCGCGGCGAGATGGTTGCGCTGGTATGCTGTCAGGACGACGAACGGGCGTCCGATCCCACGCAGGGCGGCAGCGACCGGTTCGGAGGTGCCACGGCTCAGTTGCACGTCCAGGACGGCCAGGTCCGGCGGATCGCCGGCAATCATTTCCAGCGCCGCTTCGGCGGTCGCGACCGGCCCGACGACGATGCAGCCCCAGTCCTCGAGGATGTCCTTCAGATCCAGCGCGATCAGGCGCTCGTCCTCGACGACGAGAACCCGCTGGTTCGAGAGAGCGGCATGCGGATCGTTCGTCATGGTCCTCCCCCATCGACAGGGAACGTCAGGTGGTAGTGCAGGCCCCGCTGCTCGAAGCGAAGTTCTGCCTCTCCGTTCAGCTCGTACGCGACGACATCCTCCAGCAGTCGGGTGCCGAACCCCTCCCGTTGCGGTGCAGTGATCTCGGGCCCGTCCGCCTCCTGCCAGGTCATCGAGATCCGCGTCGGGCTTGGCCCCTCCTCCAGATGCCACTCCAGCCGGACGGTCCCGTCGGGCACACCAAGCGCCCCGTGCTTCATCGCGTTCGTCGCCAGTTCATGCAGCGCAAGCCCGAACATGCGCGCCTGTCTGGGCCGCAGGCGCAGCGATGTCCCCTCGATCGTGAGCCGCGCGGACTCCTCCTGCCGATAGGCTGCCAGCACCTCTTCGGCGAGCGCCAGCGGATCCACCATCTCTCCGCCGCTCTCGAAGACCAGGCTCTCGGCCGCCGACAGCGCATGCAACCGATCGATGAAGGAGGCGCGGAACTCCTCGGCCGAGCGACCCTGCGTCGATGTCTGCGACGCGAGGGCCCGGATCAGGCCGAGCAGGTTCTTGATCCGGTGCCCGAGTTCCCGCGCGAGGACGCCCTGCTCGCGGGCCGCGCGCTGCAGCGCCTCGTGGGTGTCGAGCCGCTCGATCGCCGCCGCCAGCAGGTTGGCGTAGTTGCGCAGGAACGCGACATCGTCTTCGCCGAACTCGCGCCGCTCCCGCGAATCGACTTCCAGCACGCCGTACGGCGCACCTTCGCCCACGATGATGACGTTGATCATGCTCCTGACGCCGTGACGGCGCAGGACGTCCGGCGTCTTGAAGCGCTCTTCCTCATCGAGGTCCGGCGAGACGACCGGCTGCTCGCACTTCAGCGCGTAGCCCCCGGGCGATTTCTCGTGATCCCCGAAAGCCTCGTGGCCGACGACGCCGGGATCCCAGTTGACCCCGCTGCGGATCAGCAGCTCGCCCCGATCCGGATGGTGCTCCAGCACCTTGACGTATTCTATGTCGAGCGCCTGCGCGACAAGCTCGCAGGCGCGAAGCAGTAGCGCGTCGACATCCTCGCAGCGAAACGCGAACAGCCCGAAATCGGCGAGCGCCGCGCTTTGCAGCCTCAGCTGTCCTTCCGCCGTCTGTGAATCTCCGTCGGTCACCTGAGCCTCCTTCCGCCCAACGTCTCCTCGCGTTCCCTGGGTTCGCGTGCACATCAAATATTGCGCGCGCCAGCGTCCGCCGCGGACCTGGAGATCGCATGCGGTCGCGCGCGATCTAGCGCGAGGATATGGGGCTGACACGCCCGCCACGAGGGCGGACGAGTGGCGCGGCTCGGACCAGCCGTCCGTCCGCCCGGCGCCATGAGGGCATGGCGTTGCGCCGCCGCGCCGCCCCACCGCGCGTTGCGCCTGCCACCATGTACAAATCCGTACAATACTGCGGTCTGAAAAGTACCGAAATGTACAGACGCTCCACGACATTCCGTACGTTTCTCAAAATCTGGTCTGGCATCATGAAGGACTTGGCGACATCTTCGCCTCTGTGCTACCCATGGTGGCATGGGACGCCACGACCCCAATATAGCGACTTCGGCGATTCGGCAGCTCGACGAGTCCGCCGTGAACCGCATCGCCGCCGGCGAAGTCGTCGAGCGCCCCGCGTCAGCCGTCAAGGAACTGGTGGAGAACGCCCTCGACGCTGGCGCGACACGCATCGACGTGGTCATCGTCGATGGGGGCAAGTCATTGATAAGAGTGACGGATAACGGCCACGGCATGACCGCCCGGGATCTGCCGCTGGCGCTCTCGCGCCACGCCACGTCCAAGATCGACGGCAGCGACCTGCTCGCCATCAACACCTTCGGCTTCCGGGGCGAAGCGCTGCCATCGATGGCAGCCGTCTCGCGCATGTGCCTGAAATCAAAGGCATCCTCGGACGACGCGGCCGAGATTCGCGTCACCGCCGGCCGCCTCGACCCGGTCCGCCCCGCCGCCCTCGGCGAGGGCACCATGGTGGAGCTCCGCGACCTCTTCCACGCCACCCCCGCCCGCCTGAAATTCCTCCGATCCGACCGCGCCGAAACCCAGGCGATCGCCGAGGCGGTGCGGCGTCTCGCGCTATCGGCACCCGCTGTTGCGTTCTCCTTATCTGACGGGGATCGCGAGATTTTCCGGTACGCTCCCGGATCCGTGGAGGACCGGATCGCGTCCATTCTCGGGCGCGACTTCTCCACCAACGCGGTGGCCCTCGACGGACTTGCCGACGGCGTTCGCCTCACCGGCTATGCCGCGCTCCCGACCTATTCCCGCGGCGCCGCAGTGGCGCAGTACGCGTTCGTCAACCGCCGCCCGGTGCGCGACAAGCTCGTCGCCGGCGCGCTCCGCGGCGCCTATTCCGACCTCCTCGCCCGAACGCGCCACCCGGCGGCGGTCCTGTTCCTCGACTGCCCGCCCGACCTCGTCGACGTCAATGTGCATCCAGCCAAGACCGAAGTCCGGTTCCGCGACCCCGCCTGCGCCCGGTCGCTGGTGGTTTCCACGGTACGTCAGGCACTTGGCGGATCGGCGCGGCGCACGTCGACCACGATTTCGGACGCCGCGATGGGCGCCTTCCGCCCGGAGCCGCGAGTCTACCAGATGGACCGCCCGGAGCCACGGGCACGCGCCGCACCGCCTCCGAATCTCGGGTTCTCAGAGCCCCCCGTCGCGCGTTTCGAGCCGGAGGCCGGGGCGGCGGCGGATCACCCTCTGGGTGCGGCCCGGGCGCAGCTCCACGAAACCTACATCGTGGCGCAGACCACCGACGGCATGGTGCTCGTCGACGCTCACGCGGCGCACGAGCGTCTCGTCTACGAGCGCCTCAAGTCCATGCATGGAGAGGGAAATGTTCCCGCCCAGGCGCTCCTCATCCCGGAGGTCGTCGATCTCGGGCCGGATGCCTGCGCCGCGTTGCTGGAGCAGGCAGACGACCTCGCCCGCCTCGGCCTTGTGGTGGAACCGTTCGGGCCCGGTGCCATCGCGGTTCGCGAGACTCCGGCGATTCTTGGTCCGATCGACGCTGGAGCTCTCGTGCGCGACATACTCGACACGCTGGGTGACGCGACCCTACGCGCCCGCCTCGACGCGGTGCTGTCGCGCGTCGCGTGCCACGGATCGGTTCGGGCCGGGCGGCGGATGTCGGGCGACGAGATGAACGCGCTTCTCCGCGCCATGGAGGCTACGCCGAACTCGGGTCAATGCAACCATGGGCGGCCGACGTATGTCGAACTCAAGCGGGCCGATATCGAGCGGCTGTTCGGACGCGCGTGAGCCTTTCCAATCGGCGTGAACGAATATAGAACATCACGATGATCGAGCAGCTCACGACACGGATATTCGGGCGACAGATCGCGTGGGACGATCCACTGGCGCTGGCCGCCGTGGTGTCGGCGATCGCGTTCGTGCTTCTGCTCCTCGGCGTGGTACGGGCGGGTCGGGCAGCGCGGGCGGCGCACGAGATCGCCGTGTCCGTTCAAGCGCTCGCGACGAAGGTGCAGAGCTTGAGCGAGGGGCAGATGCAGCTCTCCGGCGGGCTGACCCGTGTGGCCGAGTCCCAGGCGCAGTCCCAGACCGCGACGCTGCAACTGATGGAGGCGCGGCTGGGCGACGTGACGCGCCAGATGGGAGACAGCCTTACCGGCGCCTCAACACGCACCGCCCGCTCTTTGGGCGAGTTGGAGCAGAGGCTGCAGACCATCGACCGCGCGCAGGAGAAGATCGAGAAGCTGTCTGGCAACGTCCTCAGCCTGCAGGATATCCTGTCCAACAAGCAGACCCGGGGCGCGTTCGGGGAAATCCAGCTCAACGACATCGTCGGCAAGGCGCTGCCGCCCGACAGCTATACGCTTCAGGCCACCCTTTCCAACGGCAAGCGGGCGGACTGCCTGATCCATCTGCCGAAGCCGCCGGGGCCGATCGCGGTCGACGCCAAGTTTCCGCTCGAGCCGTGGGAGGCGATGCGCAACGCGACGACCGACGCCGAGGCGCGCAGCGCAGCGCAGGCGTTCCGGACCGCCGTGAAGAAGCACATCCGGGACGTCTCGGAGCGCTATGTTCTCGACGGCGAGACGGCGGACGGGGCGCTGATGTTCCTGCCGTCCGAGGCGATCTATGCCGAGCTTCATGGCGCGTTCCCCGAGCTCGTGCGCGAAGGCTTCGCCGCGCGGGTCTGGATCGTCTCCCCCACGACGTGCATGGCGACGCTGACGACGATGCGGGCGATCCTCAAGGATGCGCGGATGCGCGAGCAGGCGGGTGCGATCCGAAAGGCGTTGCGGCAGCTGCACCGCGACGTCGAGATCGTCGTGGAGCGGGTCGGGAAGCTCGACACCCACTTCGCGCAGGCGCGGGCCGACATCGACGGAATCGGAACAGCCGCCGAACGCGCCGGCAAGCGCGCCAAGCGGCTCGACGCATTCGACTTCGAGGCGATCGAACCGAGCGAGCCGTCGGAAGCGGATGAGACTCGGGTCCTTCAGCCTGGTGAGTGAGCGGCTGCCTGGCGGCGCAGGTCGGATGCGTCGCCCAGCACGTCCAAGCAGGTGCTGTCCAGCAGCCATCTTTCGGATCGCCGTCTCGGCCACCGTGGTCGAACGTCGCTGGTACGGGCCGTGTTGAGCGATGACGGTCGCCGCGCGGCGCTGCGGGGGTCGAGCCCCCGCAGCGCCGCCCACCCTCAGATGCCGATCACCTGGCCTACGAGCCGCGGCAGCAACCGGCGGAACTTGAGCCGAGACGTCGTGGCGGCGATGCAGATGCAGGGTTGCCCCGCCTCCGCCACCGGCGTGTGCTGCATGTCGTCGTTCGCTATCTCGACATCGCCCGGCCCGAAGCGATCGCTCTCGTCTCGATAGGCGCCCGACAGGACCATCGTCACCTCCAGGCCGCTATGTCCATGATCTGGCACTGCCTGTCCGCCGGGGATGTAGATCAGGCGAACGGTTCCCTCGCCAGCCGTGTCGAGCTTCATCTGCCGGACACCGCCACCGACCGGCCGCCACGCGATGTCATCGACGTCGCCGTTCACATACTCGCCTATGGGCGCCGGCAGCCGACCGCGGGGACGGTGGGGCGCCGCTTTTGGCGGGACGCCGCGGATTCGAGCCATCGTGCCGGCGAGGCTGTCGGCGTCCATCGCGCTCGCGCCAACCGTCTCCAGCGTCGCGCCGCCGACCGCCTCGTACGCGCCAAGCCGTGCGCGGCACTCCTCGCACACCGTGATGTGACTTGCCACCACCACCGAAAACGCCTCGCCAAGGCTTCCCGCCGCGTAGGCCATCAGCAGGTCGTCGTCGAGGTGATGCCTGATCTCGTTCATGTCCCCGTCCTCGTCATGCCATGGCGCGGCGCAGCCGCTCCAGTGCCAGCCTGATACGCGACTTGATCGTCCCCAGAGGCAGGCCAGTCTCGGCCGCGATCTCGGAATGGGAGAGGTCGCCGAAGTAGGCTCGCCGGATCAAGTCTCTCTGCGACTCGGGCAGGGCCGCGATGGCCTGCCCCAGCCGTTCGCTCTCCTGCTGCATGACGACGACGTCGGCTTGCGCAGGCTCGTGCTCCGGGCCCCAGGGCAAGTCCTCGGGCTCCGGACGCCGCTCGCGACGAATCACGTCGATGCGGCGATTGCGTGCGATCGTGAAGACCCATGTCGCCACGCTTGCTCGCGAGGGATCGAACAGATGCGACTTGCGCCACAGCGTGGCCATGACGTCCTGCGCACAATCCTCCGCTACGGCCTCGGTCGCGCCGGAGCGCATCAGAAAGGCCTTCACCCGAGGCGCGAAGTGCTCGAACAGCTCCGAAAAGGCCTGCGCGTCACCCGCCTCGCGGATGCGGAGCACATGCCCGACCCACGTCTCGTCCCTCGTCGTCGTCTCGGCCGGTGTCGCTGTCATCCCCTTCACCGTTTCGCCGGCAACGTACCGTGTTGCAGGCGGAGTTGAACCAGACACTACTGCGACATTCTCTCCGACCATGCGAGACATACGGATGCTCATGAAGCTCGGATCACCCTTTCGTTAGACTTTTCGATAATCCGCCTCGACATTCCCTGCGTAAAAAGTACGTGACGGATCGCAGCGGGGATGGGGATGCCGTTCGAGAACGAGCTTGCCGCGCCGCGGTGCATCGCTGTCGTGGGCGGCGGCATTTCGGGACTTGGCGCCGCGCACCTTCTCGCGCGTGAGCACAGCGTAACTCTGTACGAGGCGGAGCAGCGCCTCGGCGGACATGCGCGGACGATCAGTGCCGGCCGGCGAGGAGATCAGCCGGTGGACACCGGTTTCATCGTGTTCAACCGCCCGAACTATCCTCACCTCTGCGCGCTGTTCGAGGAGCTGAATGTTCCGATTGCACACTCCGACATGAGCTTCGGCGCCTCCATCGGGGGCGGACGCTTCGAATATGGGCTGCGGGATCTTGCGGCCGTCGTCGCCCAGCCCTCGAATCTCCTCCGCCCGGATTTTGTGCGGTTGATCCGTGACATACTCCGGTTCAACGCGGGCGCTCTCGCTGCGGCCGGAGATGCAAGCATGACGGTGCGGGAACTCATCGAGACGATGCGCCTCGGTCCATGGTTCCGCGACCGCTATCTTCTTCCGCTCTCCGGCGCGATCTGGTCCACGCCCTCGAGCGGCGTGCTGGATTTTCCGGCCCGGGCGCTGGTGCGCTTCTTTCGCAACCACGCGCTGCTCAGCCACACCGGACAGCATGAGTGGCTGACGGTGCGCGGCGGATCGACGGAGTACGTCAGCCGCCTGCGGGCGAGCCTCCGGCGCCGGGGCGTGGAGATCAGGGCCGGCTCCCCCGTGGCGGGCGTCCGGCGGCGATTTGGCGGCGCCGAGGTGCGGGCCGTCGGTGGCGAGTGGGAGGCCTATGACGAGGTCGTGCTTGCCACCCATGCCGATGACGCGCTCGGCCTGCTCTCCGATGCGACGGGGGTCGAGCGAACGACGCTGGGGGCGATCCGCTATCAGCCGAACGAGGCCGTGCTGCACGCCGACACCGCGATCATGCCGCGCCGCAGGCGTGTCTGGTCATCGTGGAACTACGTCGAGGGCAGCGATGGCCCGCCCGAGCGGATCGATCTCACCTACTGGATGAACTCGCTCCAGCCAATTCCGAAGGACGATCCGCTCTTCGTCACGCTGAACTCGACCCGTCGCATCCGCGAGGACCTCGTGTATGACACCACCACCTTCCGGCATCCGGTGTACGACGTGCCCGCATTGGCCGCGCAGGAGGCGGTCCGGGCCCTGAACGGCAGCAACCGCACCTGGTTTTGCGGGGCATGGCTCCGCAACGGCTTTCACGAGGACGGTCTGGCCAGCGCGGTCGAGGTCGCAAGCCTGCTGACCAGCGCCCAGGCCCAGGCGATCGCGGCGGAATGAGCGCGCAGGCCGATATCACTCAACCGGCCGCGGCGACACACGTTCGCCGCGGCGCCGTCGTCGAGCATCTGCGTGGTCGCACCTGGCACGGTCGGCGCGGGGAGGTCAGCAACAGCTTCACCTACGGGGTGGACTACCTGATCGTCGATGCGGAGCGGGCCCAGAAAGGACCGCGGCTGTTCTCACGCAATCGGGCGAACCTCGCGGCGCTGCACGACGCCGACCATGGCGGTCCCCCTGGCAAGGGCCGCGGCGCGGCATGGGTGCGCGAGGTTCTGGCCCGGAGGGGCCTGTCCTCGATCATGACGGGGCGGATCCTGCTGGTCGCGCAACCGCGCATCCTTGGCCATGTCTTCAATCCCGTGAGCTTCTGGTTGATCCACGATGCCGAGGGCGCGTTGCGATGCGTGATCGCCGAAGTCACCAACACCTTCGGCGACCGCCACTCCTACATCTGCCACCGCAGCGACCTCCGGCCGATCGGGCCAAGGGATCGGCTGCCGGCGCGCAAGCTGCTGCATGTCTCGCCGTTTCAGCCGCTTGCGGGCGGCTACGGCTTTACCTTCGACATCGGCGATAGCCATCTCCGGATCCGGATCCAGTACGGCGCGGCGGAGTCGGGTCTCGTCGCGACGCTGAGCGGCGAGCGCCGGCCGTTGACCGGCCGCGGCCTGCTCGTCGCCTGCATCCGCCGGCCCCTCGGCTCGCGCCGCGTTCTCGCACTGATCCACTGGCAGGCGCTGAAGCTTTGGTGGAAGGGCGCGCGCTACCGCGATCGACCCGAACCGCCGGCGCAGGAAACAACTTGACCGTCGCCGAGGCGCGGTTGAGCGAGATGGTCCGTCTTCCCGCCTACAGCGGGTTCGCCGCCGTGCTCGCAGCGGCCGGGCTGCCGATCTACATCCACGCCCCCAAGGTCTATGTCGACGAGTACGGTGTCGGACTCGCGAGTCTCGGCGCCGTTCTTCTGGGGCTTCGCCTGGTCGACGTCGTTCAGGATCCTGCGCTGGGATGGCTGGCCGGACGTTTGCGCCGACGCCGCACCGGCGTCGCGATCGGCGTCGCGGTCATCGCATCGGCGATGCTGGGCCTGTTCGCGGTGCCTCCGCCCGTTGCGCCGCTCGCCTGGTTCGCGCTGACGCTGACGCTTCTCTTCAGCGCCTATTCCTGGCTCACGATCCTGTTCTACGCCCAGGGCGTCCGCGCCGGCCAAAGGATGGGAGAGGCCGGGCACGTTCGCCTTGCCACCTGGCGCGAAGCCGGCGCGCTCATCGGCGTCTGCATCGCCGCGGTGGCACCGGCCGCGCTCGCCGAGACGGGTGCGCCCTTCGCGGTCTACGCCGCCGCCTTCGCGGTCGCCGCCGTCGCCGCGGGCGTGGCGATGCGCCACGAGTGGCAGTCCGGTGGCGCGCCGCCGCCCGCACCCTTCCGAGGCGTCCTCGGCGACGCCCTGTCGCGACGCTTGCTCCTCGTCGCGCTCGTCAACGCCGCTCCGGTCGCCGTCACCTCGACGCTCTTTCTGTTCTTCGTCGAGAGCCGTCTCGCCGCGCCGGGCTGGGAGGGGCCGCTCCTGCTGTCGTTCTTTCTGGCCGCTGCCCTGTCGGCTCCAGCGTGGGGACGGGCGGCGCGTCGTTTCGGCGCCCGGCCGGTCCTGCTCGCCGGCATGGTCCTCGCCGTCGGCTCGTTCGGCTGGGCGGCGACGCTCGGTGCGGGCGACATGATCCCCTTCGCCGTGATCTGCGTCCTCTCCGGCGCGAGCCTCGGGGCGGACCTCACGCTGCTCCCCGCGCTCTTCTCCGCAAGGCTCGCGCGACTCGGCATCGACGGGTCGGCCGCGTTCGGGCTGTGGGCCTTCGTCTCCAAGCTCGCGCTGGCATTCGCCGCCGCGACGGTGCTTCCCGCCCTTGGCGCGGCGGGTTTTGACGGACCTGACAGCCCAGAAGACGCGTTGGCGCTGCTGACGGTCCTTTACGCGATGGTGCCTTGCGGCCTGAAGCTTGCGGCAATCGCCCTCTTGGCCGTAACTCGAACCGAAGAGGCCGGATGTTCTTCTTCCTAGGCATTCTCGTCGCAGCGATCGCCTTCTACCTCTGGCAGAAGCAGATGAGCTTTCGCGCGCAGGTGCCCGAGAACTATTCCTACCTGCACCCGGCCTTCGATCTGCGTCGCGACCTCAGCGGCCGCTTCATGTGCGAGGGCGTGGTCTTCGGGCCGTTGGGGCGGGTCACGTCCCGTTTCGCGGCGGACGTCGAGGCGATCTGGACCGGCGATGCCGGCTTGATGAGTGAGCATTTCCGCTACGACAGCGGCGCCACACAGGATCGGCAATGGCAGCTGACCCTGCTCGGCGGTGGCCACGTGCGCGCCGAGGCTCAGGATGTCGTCGGCGATGGGGTCGGGCAGGTCAGCGGCTCTGCGCTTCAGTTGCTCTACCGGATCCGCTTGCCCGAGGATGTCGGTGGCCACATCCTCGACGTGGTCGACTGGATGTACCTGCTGGAGAACGGGACCATCGTGAACCGGAGCCAGTTCCGGAAATTCGGATTCAAGGTGGCCGAACTGGTCGCCACCTTTCGCAGGCAGGAGCGATGATGCGCGAGTGGGCCGGAAAACGTTACTGGATCATTGGCGCGTCCGAGGGGCTGGGCCGAGCGCTCGCGATGCTGATGAGCCGCTCGGGCGTCGAACTCGTCATCTCGGCCAGGTCGGACGACCGCCTCCACGAACTCGCCGATGAGCTGCCCGGCCGCGCGCGGGTCGTCCCGTGTGATGTCAGCGATACTGCTTCGGTGGAGAGGGCGGTCGAGGCGGCGGGCGAGGTCGACGGGGTGGTGTATCTCGCCGCCGTCTACTGGCCGATGAAGGCGACCGAGTGGGACGCGGCGAAGGCCGAGGCGATGGCCGACATCAACCTCGGCGGCTGCCTGCGCGTCGTCGGCCGGGTTGTGCCCGGCATGATCCGCCGCGGTCACGGTCACATCGTGCTGACCGGCTCGCTCTCTGGCTATCGCGGCCTGCCCGGCAACGTCGGCTATGGCACGACGAAGGCCGCGATCATGAACCTCGCGGAATCGATGCGCGCCGACCTGCACGGAACCGGCGTCGAGGTCCAGCTCGTCAATCCGGGCTTCATCCGGACACGCCTGACCGAGAAAAACGACTTCGCCATGCCAGGCCTGATGGAGCCCGAGGCGGCGGCGCGAACGGTCTTCGAGCACATGAACGGCGACGCGCTGAGCCGCGCCTTTCCGTTCTGGTTCAGCCTCGTCTTCCGCCTCGGCCGCTTCCTGCCCGACGCCCTCTGGTACCGGATCTTCCGCTAGCCGAAACGCTCCCGCCAGGAGGGGAGGGGGCCGCCGCCTGCCGCCTCGTGGACGCCGCGGGCCACCGCGCGGGCGAGGCAGGTCGCCGCGGCATGGCCGATCATCGCCGCTTGCCGGGTCTCCGGCACGGGGCGGCAAGCGGTGGAGACGGCGAAGACGAGGTCGCCGTCGAAGGGTGTGTGGGACGGGACGATGGCGCGTGCGAGCCCGTCGTGCGCGGCGACCGCCATCCGGCGCGCCGCCGCCTTGCCGAGGGTCGCGTCGGTAGCGACGATGGCGATCGTCGTGGCGGTTCCGGGTTCGCGCTGCGTCAGCGGCAGCGCCCCCGCCTTCCCGGCCGGACCGAGGCCCCCGAACTCGGCATCCTCCTCGAACGGCGCAGCCCAGAAGTGCGGGCCATCGCCCACCGTCACGCTGCCCACCGCGTTGACGGCGGCGAGGGCGCCCACCGTCGTGCCATCGTCGAGAACGGCGGAGGCCGAGCCCAGCCCGCCCCTCAGCCCGGCGACGGTGGCGCCGATGCCGGCGCCCGCCGTGCCCAGTGCGAAGGTTTCGCCCGCGGCGGCGAAGGCCTCCGCGCCGAGCGCGGGCCAGTCGGGCTGCGGCGCGTCTGTCAGGTCGAACAGGATCGCGGCGGGGACGATCGGCACGTTGTGGCCGCGCGCCTCGTACCCGCGCCCCAGGGCCGCCAGCGCCTCGACGACGCCCTGTGCCGCCGCGAGGCCGAAGGCCGACCCGCCGGAAAGCACCAGCGCATCGACCCGGTCGACCAGCGCCGAAGGATCGAGAAGATCGGTCTCCCGCGTGCCGGGCGCGCCGCCGCGCACGTCGACGGCGGCGATGAAAGGCTGCGGCCCCGTCACGACGGTGCAGCCGCTGGCGTCGGTGCCGGCGTGCCCGACAAGCAGGCCGGGAACGTCGGTCAGGAGATTGCGACGGCCCGGGCTCATGACCGCTCACACAGCCCGCCTGCGGACACGGCCGCGTCGTTCGGGTCAGGCGCGGGAGCTTTCGTCATCGTGAGACGATGGCGCGGACGGTAGGCGCGATCAAGGCTCGCCTCCGCCGCCGGACCGGGTTATCCATTGCGCATGATGCGGTATCTCAACTACGCGTTCTACGCCCTGATCGCGATCGCCCTGATCGCCGTCGCGCACTACACCCTGCCGCAGAACGACGTCGTGCGGATCGTCAACACCGAGGTGCGGCGCGTCGATCTCGGCCAGAACGCGAGCTGGTTCTGGTCCGGCTCGGACACCGGTCTGTCCAAGAGCGACAGCCGCGATGTGCGCTTCATCGAGACGATCCGGCCGGACGGCGACCCGATGGTCTACCGCAACGAGGATACCGGCTGGGGCTGGCCGCCCTACTTCAAGTTCGACAGCGCCAACCTGCAGGCGCGGGCGCAGGACCTGATTTCGACGCGCGAGGCGCCGCAATGGGTGGCGGTGCGGCACTACGGCTGGCGCAGCGATCTGTTCTCCATCTTTCCGAACGCCGTGGCGGTCTCGCCGGTCGAAGGGCCCGATGCCGACCGTCTTCCCGTGGCGCATGGTGATCGCGCTGGTCGTGATCATTCTGTTGCTCGTGGCTCTGACCGCCCTCTGGCGGCTGTTCCGGATCGCCGTCGTCGCGCCCATCGGCGCGCGGTTCCGCACCTGGTTCGGATAAGGCGGCGGGATCACCTGACGAAGATCAAGTCGGCGCGGCGTCGAACTGCGGTACGATCGTACCACGACTTCTTCATGAGGATCCCCATGCCGCAACGCGATCCCGAGCCGCCGGAAGATGCCATCTCCATCGACCCCGAGCAGGTATGCTTCATCATCGTCAAGGCCAAGGAGCTCGACGCCAAGGTCGAGCCGGACGACCCCGACTCGGGCTCGAACGCCGCCGACGACCGCGAGATCGACATCCTCGAGGACTTCGCTGACGACCCGACGCTGCAGGAGCTGACCGAGGCGATCGAGGCGCTGAACGCCGACCAGCACGCCGAGCTTCTTGCAATGCTCTGGCTCGGCCGCGGCGACTGGCAGGTGGAGGACTGGGACGAGGCGCTGACCGAAGCGGCAAGATACCGTCTCGGGCTCGTTCGCCAGCTACCTCGTCGGCACGCCCCTCCTCGGCGACTACCTCGACGAGGGCTACGCTGCGCTCGGCTATTCGTGCGAAGAGTACGAGATCGGGCGCCTCTAGGTCGCCGCAGCAACATGGGCAAGGCAATGCATCGCACGCTGGCACTCTGCACGATGCTGGTCGCGACCTCGGCATTGGCACAGGACGGCCCCTCCTTCGACTGCGCCCAGGCCGACGGCGACGTCGAGGCGATGATCTGCAGCGATGCCGGCCTCGCCGACCTGGATTGGCTGATCGCGGAGAGATACCAGGCCGCGCTCGCCGCGGTCCGGGGCCTCGATACCGGCGCGTCCGAGGCGGAGGCGAGCTTGCGCGCCGTGCAGCGCGGCTGGATCAAGGGTCGAAACGAATGCTGGATGGCCGACGACGTTCGGGCCTGCACCGAAGCCGCCTATCTTCGTCGCGAGGGTGAGTTGGTAGCCGAGTGGTTTTTGGAGGAGCCGGTCGCGACCGCCACCTGGACCTGCGGCGGAAACCCCTCGAATGAGGTGGTCACGTATTTCTTCGACACGACGCTGCCGAGCGTGCGGCTCGAGCGCGGCGACACGACCGATGTCGGATCGCTGGTGCCGACCGCGTCGGGCTCGAAGTACGAGGGGAGCTTTGGGCGGTCCATCTGGATGAAGGGAGACTTTGCGATCTACCGGCAAGCCGACCCGGACGGCGCCACCCTCGACTGCGTCATCGCGCGTCGCGACGACTCCGCGAGCGGCGGTGCTGCCTACTCGCCGTAGGGGATCCAGATCGTCTTGGTCTCGGTCGCCTGCCGGAGCGCGGCGCCGACGTCGTCCCAGGCGCCGGAGGTCCAGGTGCGCTTGAGGTTACCGGCGCTCTCGCGCTCGATCATTGCGGTATCGGCGGGCCCGAAGGACCAGACGGCGTCGACGTCCAGGTGGCCGGCGAGGGTCTTCGCCAGTTCTGCATGATCGCCTGTCAGGATGTTCGCGACGCCCGCTGGCACGTCCGACGTCTCGAGCACCTGGTAGAAGTCGGTCGCGGCGAGCGGGAAGGGCTCAGAGGCGACGGCGACGATGCGGTTGCCCATGGCGAGCGCCGGGGCGACGAGCGCGACGAGGCCCAGCGAGCGGCGCCTCGTCGGGGCAGAGGGCGCCGATGACGCCCACGGGCTCGTTCATGGCCAGCGCGACGCCGCGAAGCGGAACGCCCGCGGCGCGGCCGTCGAGCTTGTCGGCCCAGGCGGCGGCCGTGAACAGGTGGTCGACGGCGGCCGCGACCTCGGCCTCGCCCTTCTTGCCGGTCAGGTCGTGCAGGCGGGCGGCGAACTCGTCGGCGCGCGCCGAGAGGTTCTCGGCGAGGTAGTAGAGGATCTGCGCCCGTGCGTGGCCGGTGGTGCGCGACCAGCCGGCCGCGCCGCGCGCGGCCTCGACGGCGTTGCGGACGTCCTTGCGGTTGGCGAGAGAGGCGTGGCCGAGGAGCCGGCCCTTCGGCGACCAGACCGCCCGTGAATAGCCGCCGTCGGGACGCGCCTGCTTGCCACCGATGTATAACTTGGACGTACGGTCTAACCCTTTGTCACGCAACATCTTCCCGGCGGGGAAGGGCTCCGCCGGGGACGGCGCCGTCACCTTTGCGGCGCGCCGGGTGTAGGCGTCGAGGCCGGTCCAGCCGCCCTCGCGCCCGAACCCGCTCTCGCGGACGCCGCCGAACGGGGCCGCGGCGTCGAAGAGGTTGGTGGCGTTGACCCAGACGACGCCCGCCGCGAGCTTGGGTGCCACGTCGAGGGCGAGGTTCACGTTCTCGGTCCAGAGCGTCGCCGCAAGCCCGTAGCGGGTGTCGTTGGCGAGCTGTACCGCCTCGGCGGGCGTGCGGAAGGTGGTGGAGACGAGGACGGGGCCGAAGATCTCCTCCTGCATCAAGCGGTCGGAGGGGCTGAGCCCGGTGATCAGCGTCGGCGGGTAGAAGCAGCCCTCCGGCACCGGCACGTTGGCGCGGTGGACCTCGCCCGCCGTGCCCTCGACCATCTCGGTGATCGCCTTGAGCTGCACCGGGTCGACGACGGCGCCGACGTCGATCGCCTTGTCCATCGGGTCGCCGACGCGGAGCGTGTCCATCCGGCGCTTCAGCTTGGCGTGGAACGCCTCGGCAACGCTCTCCTGCACCAGCAGGCGCGAGCCGGCGCAGCAGACCTGGCCCTGGTTGAACCAGATCGCATCGACCAGCCCCTCGATGGCGCTGTCGAGGTCGGCGTCGTCGAAGACGATGTAGGGCGACTTGCCGCCGAGCTCGAGCGTGAGCGACTTGCCGGACCCCGCGGTCGCCTCGCGGATGCGGCGGCCGACGGCCGTGGAGCCGGTGAACGCGATCTTGTCGACCTCCGCGCCCACGATCATCTCGCCCACCGCCCCGTCTCCGGTGACGACGTTGAGGACGCCCGGGGGGACGCCGGCCTCGCGGCTGAGGTCGGCGAAGAGGAGCGCGGTGAGCGAGGTGTACTCGGCGGGCTTGAGGACGACGGTGTTGCCCATGGCGAGGGCCGGGGCGATCTTCCACGCGAGCATCAGGAGGGGAAAGTTCCACGGCACGATCTGGCCGCAGACGCCGAGAGGCGCGCGGTCGGGCAGCTCGGTCGCCATCAGCTGGGCCATGCCGGCGTGGTAGTAGAAGTGGCGGGCGACGAGGGGGATGTCGATGTCGCGGCTCTCGCGGATCGGCTTGCCGTTGTCGAGGGTCTCGAGGACGGCGAAGAGGCGCGACTGCTTCTGGACGAGGCGGGCGAGGGCGTAGAGGACGCGGGCGCGGGCGGGGCCGTCCTGCGCCCAGTCGAGCTTGAGCCTTGCGGGCGGACTTCACGGCGGCGTCGATGTCGACCTTGGGTGGCCTGGGTGACCTCGGCCAGAACTTCGGTCGTCGCGGGGTTGCGGCTGGGGAAGGTCTCGCCGGGCTCGGTGAAGGCGCCTCCGATGAAGCAGCCGAAGCGGCGGCCGTGGCGGTCGAGCCAGGCGTGGGCTTCGGCGGCGCCCTCGGGGGCGGGGCCGTAGTCCATGGTCTCGAAGATGTCGCGGACGTTCATCGGGGCCTCCGGCGTTGGTTCTGCTCAGGGGTGTCCACGTTGGATGGATCCGGCAAGTGACTGATGTGGTAAAAGTTTCCGACTACCGTTAACCGCAAGCATTCCGCGCCCTACCTCTTCGACCTTCTGCCGACCGGCTGTCTCACGCAGGGGTTGTTGGCGAGCCGGTCATTGAAGTCCTCGTCGCGCCTGAGGAACTCGGTCCGGCCGGTGCGGCTGTCGTAGGCGAAGGCGCCGAAGGTGTCGCGGGCCTCATCGGGGCGACTAGGGCCGAGGGAACCGACGATGGAGCCGTCGGGGCAGAACTTGATGAAGGGTTGGCGCACCGAGCGGGATGCCGAGGAAATCTGCTGCGGCCGGCTGGGCGAGAAGGGACAGAAGAACGAGGGCCGGGATCCAGCCGATCGGGCAATGCGCCGCGCGAACGCTGTGAACCGGTTGCCGACCTGCAATGACGGAGGGCAGGGCCCGACCGCGGGGGGGCGCTGCGACGGGTGTGGTCTGCGGTTTATCGTGCCGTTCCGCCGCGGCGGCGGAGCGGAGAGCGTCGGGCGAAGGATCGCCCGCCCGGGGGGCGGTCGGGCGCTGCCCGGCGGCGCTGACGCGCCTTGATTCCGGGCGGGGGACGCAAACGGGCGGGGCTTGGTCGGTTACATCCCTCGGGCGACCACGAACGCTTTGCATCGTCTTGAAGATACCTCCGACGTTCATGATGCCTCAGAAGTGAGCATCGGAGAGAAATGCTCGTCCATTGATTCGCAGAGGACGTCCAATCCGGCATGATGGAATGAGATGAGGAACTGGCTAGGCGGGCGGGCAGGCGCCTGAAACAGGTACCGCCAAGTCTTGTAGGCGTCTCCGGTTTCGCTTAGCATCTTAATAAGGGTCTTGCTGCCTTCCTGCTCCGTCCGCGCCTCTGGTGGTTCATCCGGGGTTCTTGTGGCGAGCTCTAGGCTAATTGCTGTAAACTCCGTTAAATGACTCATCTTTAAGGAGTACGAGGTCTGAAGCCGGCGTCTGTTCGCTTCGTGGAGTTTATTGAACAGGTCGATCAGGCTGTGCCAGTGAGGTGGGACGGTCTGGTGGAGCGCGAGACCAACCTTCAGATATAGCTCTGTCGCGAACGTGAGTTGAGTTGCAAGAAAGGCGATCTCGGCGACGTCGTATCGGGGCGTCTCATTGAGCGGCCTAACGAGTGCTGCGATTCCAGGCTTAGCGGATCGATGGAACTTGCGAGCGCTCCGCAGGGCCAATTGAATGTCCATGTTTTTCACCCCATCGGGTGCCGGTTTGCCGCCGAATAGCGGCCCGTGACGTGGTGTTCGAGCTGGCGCTCGATGTCGCCGAGGAGGGACGAGGCGCCGAAGCGGAAGAGGTCGGGGCGGAGCCAGCGGTCGCCGAGCTCGTCCTTGATCAGGGCGAGGTAGGTCAGGGCGTCCTTGGCCTTGGAGATGCCGCCGGCGGGCTTGTAGCCTATGCGGTGGCCGGTCTTCTCGTGGTAGTCGCGGATGGCACGGACCATGGTCAGGGTGACGGGGAGGGTGGCGTTGACGCTCTCCTTGCCCGTGGACGTCTTGATGAAGTCGGCGCCGGCCATCATGCAGACGTGGCTGGCGCGGGCGACGTTGCGCAGCGTGCCGAGCTCTCCGGTCGCCAGGATCGCCTTGACGTGGGCGTCGCCGCAGGCGGCGCGGAAATGCCGCATCTCGTCGTAGAGCGCCTGCCAGTTGCCGGTCAGGACGTGGCGGCGGGAGATCACGATGTCGATCTCGGCGGCGCCGGCCTTCACGCTCTCCTCGATCTCGGCGACGCGCAGGCCGAACGGCGAGAGGCCGGCGGGAAAACCGGTCGAGACGGCGGCGACCGGGATGCCGGTGCCCTCGAGCGCTCGCACCGCGGTCTCGACCATGTCGTGGTAGACGCAGACGGCGCCGACATGGATGGGCGGCATTCCGAGAGCGTCGAGCAGGTCGCGGCGGATCGGGTTGGCGGCCTTGGCGCAGAGGCGGCGCACGCGGCCCGACGTGTCGTCGCCAGCCAGGGTCGTGAGGTCGATGAGCGTGATCGCCCGCAGAAGCCAGGCGGCCTGCCACTCCTTCTTGACCGATCTCCGGCCCGGCAGCGTCGCGGCCCGGCGCTCGATCGCCGACATGTTCGCCTGCACCCCGCGCACCAGCTCGAGATCGAGCGGAATGCCCGGGTTTCTGGCGGTGCCGTGCAGGGTGGCAATTTCGGAGGGTTGCGGGCGGCTCATCGAGATAACCTCCTCCATCTCTCTCGGACATCCTGTATCGCAAAGCCGGACAGAGGGCTAGCGGCCCGCCCTTGCTTGACCTCCAGGCAGATTTTTTCGAAAATGAGCATGCTGAGCCGGCTTTTATGGCGCGGCGCGGGTGTGCGAGGTTGGGGTGCGATGCGGGTCCTTGTTCTCGAAGACGACGTCCTGATCTCGATGGACCTCGCCGGGATGATCTCGGATCTGGGGCATGTTGCCGTCGGCCCGTTTCGGCGGGTCGCCGACGCCGTCGAGGCGATCAGGAGCGACATAGGGATCGACTTCGCCCTGCTCGACCACAGCGTCGGACCGACGTCGAGCGAGGAGGCGGGAAGCGCGCTGACCGAGCGGGGGATCCCGTTCGCGTTCGTGACGGGACGGACCCGGGAAGAGCTGCCGCCGGCCTTTGCGGATGCGCCACTGCTGACCAAGCCTATCGCCCGGTCGAACCTTCAGTCTCTGCTCTCCGACAAGAACTGACCTTGCGCGGGCTTTTCGCGGAGGCCTCCGTCGCTTAAGAGTGCGCTGATGCCGGCGTCAGACCGGCCGAAACGGGGAGCATGACGGATGAAGCTGACGATTGCGGCGGCACTGCTGATTGCGGCTGGCGCCGCGGCGGCCGAACCGACGAAGGTGGGGATGATCACGACCCTTTCGGGCGGCGGCGCGGGCCTGGGCCTCGACGTCCGCGACGGCTTTCAGCTGGCGCTCGAGCAGGCCGAGGGTCACGAGGTCGAGTTGTTCGTCGAGGATGACCAGCGGAAACCCGATGTCGCCGTGCAGATCGCCGACGAGATGATCCAGTCGGACGATGTCGACGTGCTGACGGGCATCATCTTCTCGAACCTCGCCATGGCGGTGGTCCCTTCGGCCACGGCGCAGGGAAAATTCTACCTGTCGGCCAATGCCGCACCGTCGCAGCTGGCCGGCCGAGGATGCCATCCGAACTACTTCAGCGTGTCCTACCAGAACGACAACCTGCACGAGGCCGCCGGTGCCTACGCCAATGATGCCGGTTACGGGAGCGTCTTCATCATGGCGCCGAACTATCCGGCGGGGCAGGATTCGCTCACCGGGTTCAAGCGGTTCTACGAGGGCGACCTCGCGGGCGAGGTCTATACCCAGCTCGGCCAGACCGACTACGCCGCCGAGATCGCCCAGATCAGGGCCAGCGACGCCGACGCCGTCTTCTTCTTCCTGCCGGGAGGGATGGGCATCAGCTTCATCAAGCAGTACGACCAGTCGGGTGTGGAGACGCCGCTGATCGGTCCCGCCTTCTCGTTCAGCCAGGACATCCTTCCGGCGGTCGGAGAGGCGGCGCTCGGAGTGCGAAATACCGCGCAGTGGTCCCCCGATCTCGACAACGCCGCGAACGAGGCGTTCGTCGCTTCGTTCGAGGACGCCTACGGGCGCCTGCCGTCGCTGTACGCGGCGCAGGGCTTCGACACTGCGAACCTTCTGCTGTCGGCACTGGAGAGGGCGCATCCGTCGAACCCGGAGGCGTTCCGCGCGGCGCTCGAGGCGGCGGAGTTTGAAAGCGTCCGCGGCGACTTCGAGTTCGGGCCGAATCACCATCCGATCCAGGATATCTACGTGCGCGAGGTCGTCGACCGGGACGGGGTTCTGACGAACCGGATCGTCGGCACGGCGCTGGAGGATCACGCCGACGCCTACGCGGGCGAGTGCAGCATGTAGGCTCCGGCGCGGACGGCGCGGAGGGCGGCACCACCCGCCCACCCGCCGCCCTCCGCGCCGTCCGCCCTCCGCCGTGAGCGCGCCGCTTCTTGCGGAGCAGCTTCTGAACGGGATCCAGCTAGGGCTGATGCTGTTCCTGATGGCGGCGGGGCTGACGCTGATCTTCGGCGTGATGGGCCTCATCAACCTCGCCCACGGCTCGCTCTTCATGGTCGGTGCGTTCGCTTGCGCGGCGTCCGCAGCGGCAACGGGGTCGTTCTGGGTGGGGCTCGTCGCTGCGCTCGCGGCCGCGGCGGCGGCGGGCGTCGTGGTGGAGGTGCTGGTGATCCGCAGGCTCTATCAGCGCGATCATCTTGACCAGGTGCTCGCCACCTTCGCACTGATCCTGATGTTTTCCGAAGCGACGCGGTGGCTGTTCGGGTCGTTCCCGCTCTACCTCGCCGTGCCGGACAGCCTGGGGGATCCGTCACGCTGCCCGGGGGGATCGTCTATCCGGCGTTCCGGCTGATGCTGATCGGCATCGGCCTCGCGGTGGCGGGCGCGCTGTTCTGGCTGATCGGCCGGACGCGGCTCGGCATCCGGATCCGGGCGGGCGAGGCCGACCGGGAGATGATCGCCGCGCTCGGCGTCGACATCGGCCGCCTCTACACGCTCGTCTTCGCGCTTGGCGCGGCGCTGGCCGGCCTCGCCGGAGCGCTGGTCGGCACGTTGCAGTCCGTGCAGGTCGGCATGGGCGAGCCGGTGCTGATCCTGGCCTTCGTGGTCATCGTGATCGGCGGCATCGGCTCGATCAAGGGCGCGTTCCTGGGCGCGCTTGCCGTCGGCCTGACCGACACGCTGGGGCGGGTGCTTCTGCCGCAGGCCTTCGCGTTGGTCATGGACCCGTCCTCGGCGAACACGATCGGCGCGGCGCTGGCGTCGATGGCGATCTACGTGCTGATGGCGGCGGTGCTTGTCTGGCGGCCGGGCGGCCTGTTCGGGGCGGCATGACGCCGGCCACGCGTGGAAGGCTGGTGAACGCCATGCTCCTGGTGTTGCTGCCGGTGTTCGTGATGATCGCCGTCCTGGTCGGCGAGACGTTCTGGGTCACGCTCGCGACGCGGGCCGCGATCCTTGCTCTGGCGGCGGTCGGGCTGAATCTCGCCTTGGGCTACGGCGGCCTCGTGAGCTTCGGCCACGCGGCCTTCTTCGGCCTCGGGGGCTATGTGGCGGGGATTCTCGCCAGCCACGCGCTGAACCATTCGCCGCTGCTCACATGGCCGACCGAGGTCGGCGGGACGACGCAGATGCTGCTCATCTGGCCGGCCGCCGCCATGGTCTCGGCCCTCGCGGCGCTGGTCATCGGCCTTCTGAGCCTCAGGACGACAGGCGTCTTCTTCATCATGATCACGCTCGCCTTCGCGCAGATGGTCTTCTACTTCATGGTCTCGTGGCCGGCCTACGGCGGCGAGGACGGGCTGCCGATCTACGTGCGCTCCCGCTTTCCCTGCCTCGACACGATGAGTCCGACCCAATTCTTCGGGCTGGCGTATGCTTGGCTCGTAGCGGCGGTCTGGCTGACTGCGCGCATTGCCGGCAGCCGCTTCGGCCTGGCGCTGCAGGCGGCGCGCCAGAACAGACGGCGTCTGGCGGCGACCGGGATCCGGCCGGGCGCGATCCTGCTGACGGGGTTCGTGATCTCCGGCGCCATTACCGGGATCGCGGGCGCGCTGTTCGCCGACCTCAACCGCTTCGTCAGCCCGGCGATGCTGAGCTGGCAGACGTCGGGCGAGATCCTGGTGATCGTGATCCTTGGCGGCGTCGGGCGACTGTGCGGGCCGGTGGCCGGTGCGATCGTGCTCGTCGGCCTGGAACATGCTCTGGGAGGCGTGAGCGACTACTGGCAATTCTGGCTCGGACTTCTGCTGCTGCTGGTCGTGATGTTCGCGCCCGGCGGCGTCGTCGGCGCCGCCGCGGGGCGGACCGATGGGTGAGCCGGTACTGCAGATCGCGGCCGTGGCGAAGCGGTTCGGCGCGTTGGCCGCGGTCGACGGCGTGACGCTCGACGTTCATCCCGGCCAGATCCACGCCCTGATCGGCCCCAACGGCGCGGGCAAGTCGACGCTGATCCAGCTCGTCACGGGAGAGCTTGCGGTCGACGCGGGGCACATCCGCTTTTTGGGGCGCGACATCACCGGAGTCAGCGTGGCCGATCGCGCGCGGATGGGGCTGGCGCGGTCGTTTCAGGTGTCGTCGGTGGCGCCGGACTTCACGGTGCTGCAAAACGTCATGCTGTCTGCGCTGGGTGCCAGCGGCCGGGTCTTCGGTTTCTTTCGGCGGGCGCTGTCGGACGAGGCACTGCTTGCTCCGGCGGCGGCCAGCGTCGCGGAGGCGGGTCTCGCAGGCCGCGAGGGCATACGCGCAGCGCAACTCAGCCACGGCGAGCGGCGGAAGCTCGAGATCGCGATGGCCCTGGCGCTCAGGCCGCGGACCTTCCTGCTCGACGAGCCGATGGCGGGGATGGGTGCGGAAGGCGCGACCGAGCTTGCCGAGCGGCTCATCGCACTGAAGCGCAGGGCGCCGGTGCTGCTGGTCGAGCATGACATGGACACGGTCTTTCGCCTTTCGGACCGGATCACGGTGTTGGCGCAGGGCCGTGTCATCGCGACCGGTGGCGCCGAGACGATCCGGCGCCACGACGAGGTTCGGCGCGTGTATCTGGGCGACGACGGATGACGCTTCTTTCGCTGGACGGCGTGACGGCGCGCTACGGCGCCACGCCCGCGCTCTTCGGCGTGAGCCTGGAGGTGGCGGAGGGCGAGTTGGTCGCGCTGATGGGGCGTAACGGGATGGGCAAGACCACGACGGTGCGCTGCATAACCCGGATCATGCCTTGGGAGGGCCGGATCGCCTTTTCCGGGCGCTCGCTGGCGCGGATGCCGTCGCACCGGGTCGCGCGCCTCGGCATCGGGCTGGTGCCGGAGGGGCGTCGGTGCTTCGGCCCGCTGAGCGTCTGGGAAAACCTCGCCGCCGCCGCGCGGCCGGGCCCATGGGGCTGGCGCGAGGTCTGCGCGCTGTTCCCGCGGCTGGAGGAGCGGCGGGAGCAGCGGGCGGGGACGTTGTCGGGGGGCGAGCAGCAGATGCTCACCATCGCGCGGGCGCTGATGACGAACCCGCGGCTCCTGATCCTCGACGAGGCGACCGAAGGATTGGCTCCGGTCGTGCGACAGGAGATTCGGGGGGCGATCCGGTCGCTGAAGGCGATGGGCCTGTCCATCCTGCTGATCGACAAGTCGCTTGCCGAACTGCGCGGCGCCGCCGACCGGACGGTGGTGCTGGAGCGCGGGCGCGACGTCTGGAGCGGCAGGATGGAAGACCTGTCGGCCGAGGTTGCGGAACGCTACCTGGGCGTCTGAGAATGTCGGGTGCGCGGGCGATCGCGCCCGGCTGCGTTCAAGCCCCGCCTCCCGGCTGCGAACCGTCGTCGTTCTTGCAGAAGAGCTCGTAGACGGTCTCGACCATCCGTCGCGGCCTGTCGTCCGCGAGGCTGTAGTACATCGTCTTGCCGTGGCGGCGCGGCACGACCAGGCCTTCGAGCCGGAGGCGGGCGAGTTGCTGGCTGACAGCGGCCTGACGCGCGGACAGAAGACGCTCCAGCTCGGTGACCGACTTCTCGCCGGACGCGAGATGGCAGAGGATCATCAGCCGACCCTGATGGCTGATCGCCTTGAGGAAGTTCGACGCGGCGGTCGCGTTCGCCACCATCCGGTCCATCTCGTCGTCGGGCATCGTATCTAGCGGCGGCAGGGTCATGGTCAGAACGCGATGTCCATCTCGATCTCGTCGATGCCGGCGCGGGCGCAGATCTCGTCGGCCTCGGGCGATGGCGCTCCGGAGACACCGATCCCCGCGACGAGGGTCCCGTCTCCAGCCTCGACCGGCAGGCCGCCGCCGAGCGCGAGAGGGTCCGCGAGCTGGCGGATGCCGAAGGACGGCTCACCCGGCGCGGTGGCCGTCGCGAGGTCGCTCGTCGCCATGCGGAAGCTGGCGGCGGTCCAGGCCTTGCGGCGCGAGGTCTCGAAGACGTGGAGGCCGGCGTAGCGGTCGCCGAGGAACACCTGCGGCACGCCGGACCGGTCGACCACGGTGACGCCCACCTGGTAGCCCGCGTCGCGGCAGGCCTGGCGGGCGGCGGCGGCCATCCGCTCGACGACCTCGGGGGCGAGCACGCGGGCGTCCACGAAGGCGTCCTGCGCCGCGGCGGGCGTGGCGAGAAGTGTCGCGAGGACGGCTGCGCGTATCATTCCTGTCCCTTCTCCTTGGGCAGCTTGTGGAGCATCTGGCCCAGAATATGCCAGAAAAACTCGTCTCCGGCATAGCCCTCCATCCTGGCCACCTCCTCGCTGTCGTCGACGAGCACGAAGGTGGGCGTGATACGAAGCGGCGCGTCGAAGGCGATGTCGGCGGGGCGGGGCCCGTTCAGGTCGATACGGCGAAGGGGAGCGGTCCGCCCCTCCTCCGTGTTCGGGTAGGCGGGGGCGATCTCGGCGTTCCAGCGGGCGCACCAGATACAGCCCGCCTCCTCGACCATGACGAGTTCAGCGGCCGCGGCGGGGCCAGCGAGGGCCAGGAAGACGGCGAGGAAGCGCATGGAGACCCGGATTGATTGAGGCGTTGGAAAACGTAATTTGAATATGTGAATGGTACAAGGGAGCGGCAATGTTCGACGTGAGCCTCTTCGGCGCAGCCTTGGCGGGGCTCTTGTCGTTCCTGTCGCCTTGCATCCTGCCGATCGTGCCGTTCTATCTCAGCTACATGGCCGGCGTCGGCATGAACCAGATCTCTGACGGTGGCGAGATCAGCGGGGCGGTTCGCGCCCGCGCGGTGCTGACCGCCTGCTTCTTTGCCGCCGGGGTCATTGTGATCTTCGTCGGATTGGGCGCGACGGCGACGGCGTTCGGGCAACTCGTGCGGGAATGGTTCGATGTCCTGCGCTGGATCGCGGCGGCTGTGATCTTCCTGATGGGGCTGCACTTTCTCGGTGTGATACGGATCGGGCTGCTCTACCGCCAGTTTCGGGCCGACGCCGGCGAGACCTCCAACATGTCGCTTCTCGGCGCCTTCGTGATCGGCGCGGCGTTCGCGTTCGGCTGGACGCCTTGCGTGGGGCCGGTGCTGGCCGCGATCCTGTTCACCGCGGCGGGAGAGGAATTGGTAGGGCGGGGCATGGAACTCCTGCTGGTCTACGGACTGGGCATGACCCTGCCTTTCGTGCTGGCGGCGCTCTTCATCGGGCCGTTCATGCGGTGGATGCGCGGGTTCCGGCGCTACATGCCGGCTGTGGAGAAGGCGATGGGCGTCCTGCTGATCGTCTTCGCCTTGCTGATCGGGACGAATACGATGAACTGGATCGCGAACTGGATGCTGGAGCTCGCTCCCGATCTCTGGCTCCTGATCTGAGGAGGAGGAGATGAGACGTTTTCTGACTGCCCTGGTGCTGGTGGCCGCGACTGCCGCGGGGGCCGACGAAATGGGCGACGACGGCCTCTTCAAGGCCGACTGGATGCGCGACACCTTCAAGGACCTGCAGGAGGACTTCGCCGACGCGAAGGACGAAGACAAGCGCCTCATGGTGCTGGTCGAACAGCGGGGTTGCTCGTACTGCCGCGAGATGCACGAGGTGACGTTCGCGGATTCTCGGGTCGCGGACTACATGCGCGACAACTACTTCGTCGTGCAGGTCAACCTGCATGGCGCCACCGAGCTCACCGATACAGACGGGGAGGCGCTGACCGAGCGTGGCGCGGCGCGCAAGTGGGGCCTGCTGTTCACGCCCACGATGATGTTCCTGCCAACCGAGCTCGACGAGTTCGAAGTCGGCGGCCCAGCAGGCCGTGGCGGTGATGCCGGGCGCGTTCTCGCCCGGCACGACGCTGGATTTGCTCACGTGGGTCGACGAGGAGCGGTACCTCGACCAGTCCGAGGAGGATTTTCAGAGGTACCACGCCCGCATGATCCGCGAGCGGGGCGACGGCGACACGCGCTGAGGCGTTTTGCAGGGACGAAGGTTCCTCCTCGAACCACGCACTGGGACCGCCGGCCCGGGCTGCCGCGCCGACGGCGACGTCCGATCCTTTTCCGCCTTGCGGTCTGACATGCTGCGGAGCCGGCGATGTTTCGGGCGTCCAAGAGGGCGCGCGGGCGTTACATTCAAATTTCCGAATTGGATGTTGCGGTGACGGCACCGGCTACGCTACGTTCGTTTAAAACGTGGGAGGAGACATGACTTGCTTGACGCTAACGCTGGCGATCTTTGCGGCGGGACCGGCGCTTGCCGTCGTTGAGCCCGCTGCCGTGACGTACGAGGACAATGGCGCCATAGCGGAGCCGCTGACCGATACGGCCGGAAACCCCGAAGCGGGCGCGATCGTGATGAGCGCGCGCGGACAGGGCAACTGCATCGCGTGCCATCAGGTCACCGATCTTGACGAGTTCCCGTTCCATGGCGATGTCGGACCGTCGCTGGATGGCATCGGGTCAATCCGCTCGGAGGCTGAGCTGCGCGGCACCGTCGCGAATGCGAAGCACACGTTTCCCGGAACGATCATGCCGGCCTTCTACAAGACCGAAGGGTTCATCCGGCCCGGCGACGGGTTCACCGGCAAGGCCGCGGAAGGAGAGCTGGAGCCCTTGCTGACGGGGCAGCAGATCGAAGATGTCGTCGCCTATCTCAAGACGCTGACCGAGTGAGGCGGCAGGAACAAGGAGTGAAGCACATGCTGGACAGACGAGAGGTGCTGGTGCTCGGCTTGGGAGCCGCGGCCATGCTGACCGTGCCGCTGCCCACGAGGGCGGCAACAGAAGACGCAGTCGAGGCCTTTACGGGCGGCGCCGAGGCGACGGAGGGCGGCTTGACGCTCGATGCGCCCGAGATCGCCGAGAACGGCAACACCGTGCCGATCAGCGTCTCGGCCGATGGCGCCGAGGCGATCATCGTGCTCGCCGCCGGCAACCCGAACCCCGACGTCGTTACGTTCAAGTTCGGCCCGCTCGCCGGCAGCCACGAGGCGTCGACGCGGATCAGGCTGGCGCAGACACAGGACGTGATCGCGATCGCGCGCATGCCCGACGGGACATTTCACCGTACCTCCAAGGAGGTGAAGGTCACGATCGGCGGCTGCGGCGGCTGACAGGAGAACACCCATGGCAGAGAACGTAAAACCCCGCGTCAAGGCGCCCTCGTCGGCTTCGCCCGGCGAAGTCGTCACCATCAAGACGCTGATTTCCCACCAGATGGAATTGGGCCAGCGCAAGGACTCCGACGGCAACGTCATCCCGCGCTCGATCATCCATCGCTTCGTGGCGACCTTCAACGGCGAGACCGTGATCGACGTGGAGATGGAGCCGGCGATCTCGACCAACCCGTACTTCGAATTCCAGGCCAAGGTGCCGGAGTTGGGCGACTTCGTCTTCACCTGGTATGACGATGACGGCTCGGTCTACGAGGAGACGGCGTCGGTCACCGTCGGCTAGACGCGGCTGCGCCGCGAGGGAGGAATAATGAGAACGACGATGACGGCCTTCGGGTTGGCGGCGCTTGTCGCCTTCCCCGCAACGGCCCAGGACGAAGACGCCAAGCTGGTGGTCAATGGCGAGATCGAGATGGTCACCGAGACCGAGCCTCCGGCACACCTCGAAGGGGCGCTGCCGGTGATCCGCTCCGGCTGGACGTTCCGCAGCCCGGAGACGCAGTCGCTGCAGATGGACGACTTCGACAACCCGGCGATGCTGTTCGTCGACCAGGCGCGCGACACGTGGTCGACCGAGATCGGCAGCGAGGGCAAGTCCTGCGCCTCGTGCCACGACGAACCCGAAAGCCTGCGCGGCGTACGGGCCGTGTACCCGAAATGGGACGAGGAAAAGGGCAAGGTCCAGACCCTGACCATGCAGGTCAACGAGTGCCTGACCGAACGCATGGGCGCGGAGGAATGGGGCTGGGACAGCGACCAGATGAAAAACATGGACGCCCTGATCTCGTCGGTGTCGCGCGGCCTGCCGATGGACGTGGCGATCGACGGCCCCGCCCAGTCGACCTGGGAGAAGGGCAAGGAGATCTACTACACGCGCTACGGGCAGCTGGATCTCGCCTGCGCGAATTGCCACGAGGACAATTACGGCAACTACATCCGTGCCGACCACCTGAGCCAGGGCCAGACCAACGGCTTTCCGGTCTACCGGCTGAAGCAGGCAGGCCTGGTGAGCCAGCACAACCGCTTCCGCGGCTGCATCCGCGACACCCGCGCCGAGACGTTCCCGATCGGCAGCGACGAATTCGTGGCGCTGGAGCTCTACGTCGCCTCACGCGGCAACGGCCTGTCGGTCGAGGGGCCGGCGGTCCGGAACTAGTCGCGGCCGCGCCGCGTCGCGGAGGCAAGATGCGCCGGCGCTGCGTCACTGTGGTTCGGGCACCTGCCCGCCCGGCGCCTCGCCCTCCCGGGAGGGAGGCGGGTGCCGCGGGGCCCCGCGATCAAGGACGACGCGCGAGTCCGCTGGGGCCCTCGCGGGTCGAGCGACCCCTTGATGTGAAGGGAATGGGCTGCGCCATGCCTGAAGGAGGATCGAAATGATCTCACGTCGTCACTTCGTGCAGGCCGGCATGGCCGCCGCGGCAATCACCGGCAGCCCCGGCGCCTGGTCGCGGCTGGCCGCGCAGCAGGCGCTGACGCAGGACCAGCTCCTGCAGTTCGACACCTTCGGCAACGTCAGCCTGATCCACATCACCGATATCCATGCCCAGACGGTGCCGCTCTGGTTCCGGGAGCCGGCGGTCAACCTTGGCGTCGGCTCGGTCAAGGGGCTGCCCCCGCACCTGACGGGAAAGGCGTTCCGCGAGGCGTTCGGCATCCAGGAGGGCAGCGCGATGGACTACGCGCTGACCGCCGACGACTTCGTCGCGCTGGCGCGGGAGTACGGGCAGATGGGCGGCCTCGACCGGATCGCGACCGTCGTGAACGCCATCCGCGCCGACCGGCCCGACGCGCTGCTGCTCGACGGTGGCGACACCTGGCAGGGCAGCCTCGTCGCGCTGAGGACCGAGGGCGCGGACATGGTGCGCCTGATGA
Organism: uncultured Alphaproteobacteria bacterium; assembly: GCA_963749675.1. Lineage (GTDB taxonomy): Bacteria > Pseudomonadota > Alphaproteobacteria > Rhodobacterales > Rhodobacteraceae > Roseitranquillus. The sequence goes on along the minus strand of CAVVNT010000010.1, from coordinate 45,818 downwards.
ACGCGCTGGGCGTGGAGGCGATGACCTCGCACTGGGAGTTCACGCTGGGCACGCCGCGCGTCAACGAGATCATCGAGAGCGAGCTGCAGTTCCCGTTCCTGGGCGCCAACATCTTCGATGCGACCTGGGACGAGCCCGCCTATCCGGCGTGGGAGATGTTCGAGCGGGGAGGCACCGCGGTCGCCGTTATCGGGCAGGCGTTTCCGTACCTGCCGATCGCCAACCCCTCATGGCTGTTCCCCGACCTGTCGTTCGGCATCAGGCAGGACCGCATGACGCAGGTGGTGGCCGAGGCGCGGGGCGAGGGCGCGGAGGTCGTCGTTGTCCTGAGCCACAACGGCTTCGACGTCGACCGGCGCATGGCGCAGGACGTCGACGGCATCGACGTGATCCTGACCGGCCACACGCACGACGCGCTGCCCGAGCCGGTGCAGGTCGGGACGACGTACCTGATCGCTTCGGGCAGCCACGGCAAGTTCGTCAGCCGCGTCGACCTCGACGTGCGCGACGGCGCTCTGCAGGGGCTGAAGCACAAGCTGATCCCGATCTTCTCGGACGCGATCGCGCCCGACCCCGAGATGACGGCCCTGGTGGAGGAGACGCGGGCGCCCTTCGCCGAGGAATTGTCGGAGGTGATCGGAGACACCGACAGCCTTCTCTACCGCCGCGGCAACTTCAACGGCACGTGGGACGACCTGATCTGCGAGGCGCTCCTGTCGGAGCGGGAGGCGGACATCGCGCTCAGTCCCGGTTTCCGATGGGGCGCGAGTGTGTTGCCGGGCGAGAAGATCACGCGGGAGGACATCTTCAACGCCACGGCGATGAGCTATCCCCAAGCCTACCGGACCGAGATGACGGGGGAGTTCCTCAAGCTCGTTTTGGAGGATGTCGCCGACAACCTGTTCAACCCCGACCCGTACTACCAGCAGGGCGGCGACATGGTGCGGGTCGGCGGCATGGGCTACCGCATCGACGTCGATGCCGATCAGGGCAACCGGATCGCCGAGATGAAGATGCGCGGTTCCGGGGAACCCGTCGACCCGGCGAAGAGCTTCGTCGTCGCCGGCTGGGCCAGCGTCAACGAAGGCACCGAGGGGCCGCCGATCTGGGACGTGGTCGAGAGCCATGTTCGCAGGCAAGGCACGGTCAGCGTGGAGCGGAACGACAGCGTCGTCGTGGAGGCGGGTTAGGAACGCCCGTCCCTGTTCGACGCCCTTCACGGGAGGAGCGTTGCGATTTCTCGGCAAAGGAAGGTTGATCTTCCCGCATCACATTAGATAATGTGAATATAAATGACCGTGGGAGGATCGAGTTGATGGCGGAGACGCGAAGGGGCTTCCTGAAGGCGGCTCTCGCCGGTGGCGCCGGCCTCGCGGCAGGGCGCGCCGCGGCGGAGGGCGACCCGGCGATCACGGAGCTGCAGCCGTGGAACCAGTATCTGGGCGATGGCGTGGACGCGCGGCCCTACGGCCACCCGTCCGAGTACGAGGCCGATGTCGTTCGGCGCAACGTGGACTGGCTGACGGCAGATCCCGTCAGCAGCGTGAACTTCACCCCGATCCATGCGCTCGAGGGGACGATCACGCCGAACGGTCTCTGCTTTGAGCGGCATCATGCCGGCATCGCCGAGATCGACCCCGCGCAGCACCGGCTGATGATCAACGGCCTCGTGGACAAGCCGCTGGTCTTCACGATGCAGGATCTCATGCGGTTCCCGCGCGAGAACAGGGCGTATTTCCTGGAATGCGCCGCGAACTCGGGGATGGAGTGGCGCGGCTCGCAGCTCAACGGCGCGCAGTTCACGCACGGCATGATCCACAACGTGCTCTATACCGGCGTGCCGCTGCGCCGGATCCTCGAGGAGGCGGGCGTCAGGCCGAATGCGAGCTGGGTGATGCCGGAGGGCGCGGACGCCAGCGCGATGACCCGGTCGATCCCGCTGGAGAAGGCGCTCGACGATTGCCTGGTCGCCTTCAAGATGAATGGCGAGGCGCTGCGGCCCGAACAGGGCTATCCGCTGCGGCTGGTCGTTCCTGGCTGGGAAGGCAACATGTGGGTGAAGTGGCTGCGCCGGATCGAGGTCGGCGATAAGCCCTGGCAGCAGCGCGAGGAGACGTCGAAGTACACCGACCTCTTCCCCGATGGTGACGCCCGCCGCTTCACCTGGGTGATGGATGCCAAGTCGGTCATCACTTCGCCGTCGCCGCAGGCTCCGATCACCCACGGGCCCGGGCCCGCCGTGATCACGGGCATCGCATGGTCGGGGCGCGGGACGATTCCGCGCGTGGACGTGACGCTCGACGGCGGCCGAAATTGGCACGCGGCGCGCATGGACGGGCCGGCGGGGCCGAAAGCGCTGCATCGCTTCTATCTCGAATTCGAGTGGGACGGCCGGCCGCTGCTGCTGCAGAGCCGCGCGCACGATTCCACCGGCTACGTGCAGCCGACGAAGGACGCGCTGCGCCAGATCCGAGGCGAGAACTCGATCTACCACAACAACGGAATCCAGACCTGGCACGTCAACGAGCTTGGGGAGGCCGAAAATGTCGAAGTGTCGTAGGGACTTTCGCTTCGCAGCGGCGATCGCGCTGGGCGGCGCGTGTGCCGGAGCCGCGATGGCGGAGCCGCTGGGTCTGGGGCGCGAGGCGACGCCGGAGGAGATCACGGCCTGGAACATCGACGTGCGCCCCGACGGCCAGGGCCTGCCGCCGGGCGAGGGCGACATCCCGACCGGCGAGGAGATCTACACGGAACGCTGCTCCTCCTGCCACGGGGTCTTCGGCGAGGGGAGCGGCCGCTGGCCGGTCCTGATGGGCGGGTTCAACACGCTGGAAAGCCCCCGGCCGGTCAAGACGATCGGGTCGTACTGGCCCTATGCCTCGACCGTCTGGGACTATGTGCACCGCGCGATGCCGTTCGGCGAGGCGCAGAGCCTGAGCGACGACGAGGTCTACGCGGTGGCGGCGTACCTGCTCTACCTCAACGACCTCGTGGACGACGACTTCGTGGCAACGCCGGAGAGCTACGCCGCGATCGCGCTGCCGAACGAGGAGGGCTTCTATCTCGACGATCGCGACGAAACCGAATTGCCGCTCTTCACGCGCGAGGTGTGCATGTCCGGCTGCAAGGACGAAGTCGAGATCACGATGCGCGCCGCAGTCCTGGACGTGACGCCAGATGCGGGCAGCGACCAGGAGGGAGGGGCGGCGCTGGAGGCGGGGGACAGCGGGGTCGCCGACACCGCCGAGGCGGTTGCGCCCGAGGACGACGTCGCCGCGGCCGACTCCCAACTGGTGGCGGAGGGCGAGGGCCTGTTCCGGCAGTGCCAGGCGTGCCACCAGATCGGTCAAGGGGCGAAGAACCGCGTCGGCCCGCACCTCAACGGCGTCGTTGGACGCCAAGCCGCGGCGATCGGGGATTTCAGATACTCACCGGCGATGGAGGAGGCAGCCGACGAAGGTCTCGTCTGGAACACCACCTCGCTTGCGGAGTTCCTGACCGACCCCAAAGGTTACATTCCCGGCACGAAGATGACGTTCCCGGGGCTCGCGTCGCGCGAGGCGGAGGCGATGGCGGCCTATCTTGGGTCACTTCAGGCGGAGGGTTGAGGATGCGGACATTGATGTTGGGCCTAGTGCTCGCGGCTGGAACGGCGGCAGCGCAGGACACGCACGTGAGCGGCTATCAGGGCAGCTTCGACGATGCGGCGTTCGAGCTGGAGCAGGCCATCACCAACAAAGGCCTGGTGATCGATTATGTGAGCCACGTGGGCGAAATGCTGGCGCGGACCGGCGAGGATGTCGGGAGCGACGTCTCCCTGTTCGAGCAGGCCGACGTTTACCTCTTCTGCTCCGCCGTCATCTCGCGTGAGGTCATGGAGGCGGAGCCGGAGAACATCGCGCAATGTCCGTACGGAATCTACGTGGCCGAACGGGACGGCGAGGTGACGTTGGGCTATCGCGACTATCCCGACGGCGCGATGCAGGCGGTGGAAGATATGCTGGGCGAGATCGTGGCCGAGGTGACGGGCGGCTGAACGGCGGGTCTGGCCTTCTCCCCGCGCGATCGAGCTGAATCGCGTCGGAGCCGGATGGCGCGGTTCCAGACGCTCGTCACGAGCGCGGCCGCTGCTCATCGCAATCTCGTGTTGCACCACCCTGTGCACGGTGCCGACGCGCGCGTCGCGGATGATTGCTGGGGGCATTGAACCTCTGCATTCGTGACTGATCGCCCGCCGCGGCGCTGCTGTGGCGGCGCGGCATTGGAACCTCGACCGCGGTGCGCGATTGTTCCCGACATCAGGGGCGCTATGTCGCAGGCTGTCCCGAAGACGTGCAACCAAGAGACGACAGGGGGGTAGATGGCGCGCAGCGAAGCGAAGAAGGGGGTGGTGTTGCCCCCGCCCGATCTGGAGGCCTTGGCGGCGTCCCGCATCGCAATCGAAGCGATCGATCCCGACATCGACGGTGGTCGTTTTCCCGCCCGGGCCGTCGTCGGTCAACCACTGACGATCGAGGCCGATGTTTTCTGCGACGGGCACGACACCATCCAGGCGGCGGTGCTGCATCGACAGGAGGGATCGGACCAGATCGTCGAGACGGAGATGACGCCGCTCATCAACGACAGATGGACGGCGACAGTCACGTTCGACGAGATCGGGCCGTGGGGCTTTATCATCATCGCCTGGCGGGACCTCTACGCCGACTGGCGCAAGGGAACGGCGAAGAAGATCGACGCCGGCCAGGACGTGACGCTGGAGATGGAGGAGGCGCGACAGCTGATCGCCGCGGCGGAGGCGTCCAAGCCGCGCCCGTCCAAGGAGGATCGGGCGGAGATGAAGCGCATCCTCGCCGAGACCAAGGACGCGGACACCGCGCGGCGGACCGAGATCCTGATGAGCGAGGACGTTCTGGCGCTGTTGCTGCGCGCCGGCCCGCGGACCAACCTGACGCGCTATGACCGCGAACTCGTCGTCTTGGTTGATCGCGAGCTGGCGGCGTTCAGCGCCTGGTACGAGCTTTTCCCCCGCTCATGGGGCAAGGACGGCAAGCACGGCACGTTCCTCGACGTGATCGACCGGCTCGACTACGTCACCGATCTGGGCTTCGACGTCCTCTACTTCCCGCCGATCCACCCGATCGGAACCAAGAACCGCAAGGGCAAGAACAACACGCTGACGCCGGGGCCGGACGACCCTGGCAGCCCTTATGCGATCGGCTCGGCCGAGGGCGGGCACATGGATGTGCATCCCGATCTCGGGACGATGAAGGACTTCGAGAAGCTGGTGAAGGCCGCCCTCGACAAGGGGCTGGAGATCGCGCTCGACATCGCTCTCAACGCCTCGCCCGACCATCCGTGGATCAAGGAGCATCCCGAGTGGTTCGACTGGCGCCCCGACGGCACCATCAAGTACGCCGAGAACCCGCCGAAGCGGTACGAGGACATCGTCAACTTCCACTTCTACCGCGAGGCAATCCCGGACATCTGGTACGCGATGCGGGACATGTTCCTGTTCTGGGCGAAGAAGGGCGTCACGGTCTTTCGGGTCGACAACCCGCACACCAAGCCCTACCCGTTCTGGGAGTGGCTGATTCGCGACGTGCGGGCGAAGTATCCCGGCGCGATCTTCCTGGCCGAGGCGTTCACGCGGCCCAAGGTGATGAAGCGACTGGGCAAGCTCGGCTTCAACCAGAGCTATAGCTATTTCACCTGGCGCAACACCAAGCACGAGTTGACGGAGTACCTGACGGAGCTCACGACCGAGGAGTGCCGGCACTACATGCGGCCGAACTTCTTCGTGAACACGCCCGACATCAACCCGGTGCCGCTGCAGACGTCTGGCCGGCCAGGGTTCCGAACTCGGACCCTTCTCGCTGCCACGCTCGCGGGGAACTACGGCATCTACAATGGCGTGGAGATCAGCGAGGGTACGCCGTTGCCCGGCCGCGAGGAGTACATGGACTCCGAGAAGTACCAGATGCGGCAATGGGACTTCGACCGGGAGGGGCACATCAAGGATGACATCCGGCTCTTCAACAGGATCCGGAACGAGAACCCGGCGATGCGCAATTTCACGTCGCTGAAGTTCTTCAACGCCTTCGACGACGACGTGCTGTACTACGGCAAGTTCGATCGGGAGAGCGGCAACTACCTGCTGTTCCATGTCCTGCTCGACCCGCATCAGGGTCGTCAGTTCACCTTCGAAGTGCCGATGTGGGAGTTCGGCCAGCCGGACCACGGTTCGGTGGCTGTGGAGGACTTGGTCGGCGGATACAGGTTCAACTGGGACGGGAAAATTCACTCCCTGTCGCTTGACCCTCACATGAGGCCATACGCAATCTGGCGCCTGACGGCCCCGGGAGCGTAAGCATGAACATCCAGAGCAAGACCAGCCGCGCCGACGGCGTGATCGACCGTACCCAGTGGGACTGGTATCGCGACGCGATCATCTACCAGGTCCACGTGAAGGCGTACCAAGACAGCAACGGCGACGGCGTCGGGGACTTTGCCGGGCTGATGAGCCGGCTCGACCACATCCAGTCGCTGGGCGTGACAGCGATCTGGCTGCTGCCGTTCTACCCCTCGCCGCTGCGCGACGACGGCTACGACATCGCCGACTACAAGTCGATCAACCCGTCCTACGGCAAGATGGCCGACTTCAAGGCGTTCGTGGCCGAGGCGCACAAGCGCGGCCTGCGGGTGATCACCGAGCTCGTGATCAACCACACCAGCGACCAGCACCCGTGGTTCCAGAAGGCCCGGATCGCGAAGAAGGGCAGCGCCGCTCGCGACTTCTACGTCTGGTCGGACGACGACCAGAAGTGGCCCGAGACCCGGATCATCTTCACCGACACCGAGAAATCCAACTGGACCTGGGACCCGGAGGCGGAGCAGTTCTTCTGGCACCGGTTCTTCAGCCACCAGCCGGATCTCAACTTCGACAACCCGAAGGTGCTGTCGGAGGTCATCAAGGTGATGAACTACTGGCTCGACATGGGGGTTGATGGGCTGCGGCTGGACGCGATCCCGTACCTCGTCGAGAGGGACGGGACGAACAATGAGAATCTCCCGGAGACGCACGACGTCCTGAAAAAGAATCCGCAGCGCCCTCGACGAGCGCTACCGGGACCGGATGCTTCTGGCCGAGGCGAACCAGTGGCCGGAGGACACCCGCCCCTACTTCGGCGAGGGCGACGAGTGCCACATGGGCTTTCACTTCCCGCTGATGCCGCGAATGTACATGGCCGTCGCGCAGGAGGACCGGCACCCGATCACCGACATCCTGCGCCAGACACCCGAGATTCCGGACGGCTGCCAGTGGGGCATCTTCCTGCGCAACCACGACGAGCTGACGCTCGAGATGGTGACGGACAGCGAGCGGGACTACCTGTGGCAGACATACGCCGCCGACCGGCGGGCGCGGATCAATCTGGGGATCCGACGCCGCCTGGCACCGCTGCTGCAGAACGACCGGCGCAAGATCGAGCTGCTGAACAGCCTGCTGATGTCGATGCCGGGGACGCCGATCGTCTATTACGGCGACGAGATCGGCATGGGTGACAACTACTACCTCGGCGACCGCGACGGGGTAAGGACGCCGATGCAGTGGTCGTCGGACCGCAACGCCGGCTTCAGCAGAGCGAACCCGCAGCAGCTCTATCTGCCGGCGATCCAGGATCCGATCTACGGCTTCCAGGCGATCAACGTCGAGGCGCAGCAGCAGGATCCGTCGAGCCAGCTGAACTGGATGCGCCGCATGATCTCGGTGCGAAAGAACCACCACGTGTTCGGCCGTGGCGAGATGCGGCTGCTGTATCCGGCGAATCGCAAGGTGCTCGCCTACCTCCGCCAAGACGACAACGAGACGGTGCTCTGCGTCGCGAACCTGTCGCGGTCGGCGCAGGCGGTCGAGCTGGACCTCAGCGAGTTCAGCGGCCGCGTCCCGGTCGAGCTGACCGGACGCTCGCCGTTCCCGCCGGTGGGCGAATTGCCCTACCTGCTGACGCTGCCGGCCTATGGATTCTACTGGTTCCTGCTCGCCGACGAGGTCGAGGCGCCACACTGGCACCAGGAAGTTTCAGCCGTGCTGCCGGAATTCCTGACCCTGACCACGCGCGACGGCAAACTCTCCACCGCGCTCGAGGGGCGCGAGGGGGCGCAGTTCCGCAAGGACACGCTGCCGAAGTTCGTGCCGCTGCAGCGCTGGTTCGCCAGCAAGGACCGCAATCTCAAGTCGGTCGACATGACCCAGATCGCGGAGTTCGGGCGTGGTTCGCACATGTTCACGACGCTCGATATCACGCATGACGGTGGGCAGGAGACGTACCTGATGCCGCTTTCCGCCCTCTGGGGAGAGGAGCATCTGGGCTTCGGCGCGTCGCACCTGTCCGCCACGCTCGCCAAGTTGCGCCGCGGGCCCAGGGTCGGCGTGATGATCGATGGCACGTCCGACAGCGAGATGAGCAACGCGATGCTCGAGATGCTGCGGAAGGACCGGAAGATCGACGCGCGCGACGGCAGGATCGAGTTTGCCGGCTCCGACCGCTTGCGCGGGATCGAGCAGGTGGGCGAGCCTCGCCTTCTCGGCTTCGAGCAGTCCAACGCCTCGATCGCCTTTGGAAACGAGATCATCCTCAAGCTCTACCGCCGACTGCGGGAGGGGGTGCAGCCCGACATCGAGGTCGCGAAGTTCCTCACCGAGACGGCCGGATATCCGAACACGCCCGCCTATCTTGGCGCGATCGAGTGGAAGAAGGGTGACGAGAACGGTCTCGCTCGCCGCGGCGTTCGAATTCGTGCTGAACCAGGGCGATGCGTGGGCCTACGTGCTCGACGCGCTCGACCGCGATCTCGAGCAGGCCGAACTGCGCGGCGATGGCGATGACGTCGGGTTCGCCGGACCGCTGGCGGTCGAGCCGACTGCTTGGCCAGCGCACGGCGGAGTTGCACCGCGCGTTCGCTACGGAAACGGACGATCCCGCCTTCGCAGCCGAGCCGATCACCAAGGACGACGTGGCGACATGGGCCGACGAGGTGACCGACGAGATCGACGCGAACCTCGACGCGTTGAAGTCGGCGCTGCCGAACCTGCCGGGTCGCGCGGTCGAGATGGCGCAGACGGTCCTCGACAAGCGCAAGGCGCTGAAGGCCAAGGTCGCCGCGGTGAAGAAGGCCAAGCCCTCCGGCGGCCGCGTCCGGATCCACGGCGACTACCATCTGGGCCAGGTCCTCGTGGTGCAGAACGACGTGATGATCATCGACTTCGAGGGTGAGCCGCGCCGCCCGCTGGAGGAACGACGGATGAAGTCGTCGCCGCTGCGCGACGTGGCGGGGATGCTGCGCTCGCTCGACTACGCGGCGTGGTCGGCATGGCAGCGGCGGACCGACATCGCGCAGGACACCGAGGTCGGCGCGCGCCGGATGGAGGCTTGGCGCGAATACGCCACGACGAGCTTCCGGCGAGGCCTATTCGGAGACGATGGCCCGGGCCGACATCCATCCGGACGACAGCTTCGCCGATGCGCTGCTCGACCTCTTCCTGGTCCAGAAGGCGGTCTACGAGGTCGGCTACGAACTGGCGAGCAGGCCCGCATGGGTGACGATTCCGCTGCGCGGTCTACTCACCATCGCCGACGACTGAGCGCGTTCGCCATGACGGGCACTGACGAAAGGCTCAGCGCCAGCGCCGCGAGCATGGGGGGAGAGCATCAGTCCGGTGACCGGATAGAGCACCTCCGCCGCGATCGGGACACCGACGGACTTGTAGGCGAAGGCGAAGAACAGGTTCTGACGGATGTTGCCGAGGGGGGCCCGCGAGCTTTGCGGGCGCGGACCGCCGGCGTCGCCCTTCAGCGGCGTGATGCCGACGCTTTCGACGGCGACGTTCGTTCCCGTGCCCATCGCAAATGCCGACGTCGGCGGCGGCCAGGGCGGGCCCGTCGTTCACACCGTCTCCGGCCATGGCGACGCGGCGACCCCGCGCTTGCAGCTCTCGGACTCGTGCCAGCCGCCCCTCCGCCTAGACAGCACGAGCACCGCAAGGGCGAGGGGGCCGCCAGTTTCAGACGGCGGGTGAAATCGAAGAGCTCGGGGTTCGGGCCGGCGTCCGCGCTCGGCACCATCGGCTTCAGCGCCATGCTGCAGATCGCAGTCGTCCGGCCCGTCTCGAACGATCCCCGGGTCCATCGGGCAGGTCCAGAGAGTGCCCTCGGGCGGGGTCTCCGCCGGCGGCGCCTCGCGGAGGAACGCGTCGGGATCCGCTCCCGGCACCGCGACGAGCAGAAGTAGAAGCGCGCGCCGGCGTGCCTGGCCATGTGCTGCGCAGTCGCTCGATCGACCGTCATGCCGCGCGCACACTGGGTCTTCGGCTTCGACCCAAGCCGCCGGCTCCCTCTCGAACCGCTCCCGGCAGCGTTCGGAGCGGAGGTGGAATGTACGCCCGCCGGCGGAGGGTCGTCCCGCCTCGGTGTCGACGGTCATGCCGCAGACGGGGTCGCGGGTGACGGCGCCGACCCGCTGATCCACGATGTGCTGCTCGTTGATTTCGGAAGAACGACCAGTCAGATAGAGGTTCCGGCTACTGGAGGGTCAAGGACCATGAACATCGGCGCCGTAGCAGAAGCGAGCGGCCTGCGGGCGAAGACGATCCGCTATTACGAAGAGATCGGGCTCGTGCGCCCCGATCGGAGCCGGAACGGATATCGCCAGTTTTGCGAAGGCCATGTGCGGCAGCTGGCGTTCCTGAGCCGGGCTCGGCGGCTCGGGTTCTCGATCGACGAGTGCCGCGCGCTGCTGGCCCTCTACGAGGATCGGGAGCGGGCAAGCGTCGACGTCAAGCGCCTGGCCGAGGGGCATCTCGCCGACATCGACCGCAAGCTGGCGGAACTCGTGGAGATGAGAGAGACACTCTCGAACCTCGTCCAGCGCTGCCGTGGAGATGACCGGCCGGACTGCCCGATTCTCGACGGGCTCGCGATCCGCTAGCCCGGACTCATGCCACGCAGACGCTCCGACCGGCGGCGCAGGATCTCGACTGTCGCGAGCAGCAGGATCGAAAGCGCAACCAGCACGGTCGCGACGGCAAGGATGGTCGGGCTGATCTGTTCTCGCAGGCCGAGGAACATCTGCCAGGGCAGGGTTGTCTGCGCGGCCGAGCCGACGAACAGCACAACCACCACCTCGTCGAACGATGTGATGAACGCGAAGAGCGCGCCTGAGATCACGCCGGGCAGGATCAGCGGCATCTGCACCTTGAAGAAGGTGCGCACCGGGCCCGCGCCAAGCGAGGCCGACGCGCGCGTGAGCGACCGGTCGAAACCCACCAGCGTCGCGGTGACGGTGATGATCACGAACGGGATCCCCAGCGCCGCATGTGCAAGGACGACGCCGAGATATGTTCCCTGCAGCCCGATCCGCGAATAGAAGAAGTACATACCGGCTGCAGAGATGATCAGGGGCACGATCATCGGCGATATCAGGATCGCCATGATGGCGCGACGGAACGGGACGTGCGGCTGGCTAAGGCCGATCGCCGCGAGCGTGCCGAAGGTCACCGACAGAAACGTGGCCGCGGGGGCAATCAAGAGCGAGTTCCTGAGCGCTTGCTGCCAGTCCGGGCTGGTGAAGAAGTCACGATAGTGCTTCAGCGAATAGCCGTCCGGGTCGAATGCCAGCATCTCGGGCGTGAAGGTGAAGAAGTTCTGCGAATTGAAGCTGAGCGGGATGATCACCAGGATCGGCGCGATCAGGAAGAAGAAGATCAGGCCGCAGATCACCCGATAGCCGTAGTACCACAACTTCTGCGGGGTCGATGCATATGGGGGAAGCGTGCTCATCCGCCGAGCTTCACGTTATCGATGCCGACGAGCTTGTCGTAGGCCCAGTAGAGGATCAGGACCGCCACCAGCAGGATCGAGCCGAGCGCGGCCGCGAGGCCCCAGTTCAGCGACGACGAGATGTGGTAGGCGATCCGGTTCGAGATGAAGACGCCCGATGTGCCGCCGACGAGCTCGGGCGTGATGTAGTAGCCGATCGACAGGATGAAGACGAGGATCGAGCCGGCTCCGATGCCCGGCATGGAGTTCGGGAAGTAGACCCGCCAGAACGCCGTCCAATCGTTTGCGCCGAGCGACTTTGCCGCCCGCATGTAGGAGGGCGGGATCGTCTTCATGACCGAGTACAGCGGCAGGATCATGAACGGCAGCAGGATGTGTGTCATCGCGATGATGGTCCCTGTCTGATTGTTGATCAGCGCGAGGCGGTTCGCGTCGGATACCAGGCCGAGCCAGACGAGCGTGTCGTTGATGACCCCCTGCTGCTGGAGCAGGACCTTCCATGCCGAGGTTCGCACCAGCAACGATGTCCAGAACGGCAGCAGCACGAGGATCATCAGGAGGTTTGCGCTGCGAAGGGGCAGGTTCGCCAGCAGATACGCGATCGGATAGCCGAGCAGGATGCATGAGCCGCAGATCACCAGCGACATGATCAGGGTGCGCTGGAACAGCATGACGTAGACGCGTTCATTCTCTGGCCTCGGCGCGATGCCCTCGTCGGTCATCTGCAGGTCGACCGAGTTGGCGAAGTAGCCCGCGGTGTAGGGACCGGAGTATGTCTTGATCGTTCGCCAGACGGCCGGGTCCAGCCAGTCCTCGTCGATCTCTTCCAGCAGCGCCGTCATGGGCACGCTCTCGAAGCCGGTCACCGCCGCCGCGGCTTCGGCAAGCAGGTCGCCGCGCGGCCCGTCCCAGGCAGACAGATCCGGCGCCGCCGACAGGTCCTGGTAGAGTGCCAGGTAGACGGGTGCCCAAGGCTCTTCCTCTACGGGGTCGTCGCCCCCCTCCTGCTGGATCGTGCGCGCGAACGCGGCGTAGGCGTCGGCAGTTCGCGGAAGGACGTCGGCAGCGCCATCACGCAGTTCGAAACGGGGTAGGGAGTCGGCGTCCTCCGCCTCGGCCAACACTTCGTTTCGGGCCTCGTACCAGGACGGCGCAGCGAATAGGTCGGTCCAGGTCTCCGGCTTTTCCCATGCCTCGTTCAACTCCTCGAACTGGTCGCGATACACTTCGCCCACATCGTCCATGCCGCGTCCGGCGCGGCGGAAAAGCGAAGAGATCCCGGATAGCTCGTAGTTCAGTCTGGTGCCGAGGCGGGTGTGGGTCTTGCGCTCCGCCGAGACGACGAGGTCCTGCACGAACGCCGACAGCGTGTTGTCGTCCGGCAGGCCCTCACCATTCCAGTCGTCGAGGGCGGCGACGGTGCGCGGCAGCGTGTCGGCCACGATCTGGTTTTCGACCGAGCGGAACAGCATGTCCGCAATCGGCGCGATGAACGTGATGAGGATGAACAGCAGGAGCGGCGCGATCAGCATCAGTGCCCGCATCTTCTCCCGTCGCAGGGCGCGCGATAGGCTTTTCTTCAGCGGCGTGCCGTCCGCGTCGGTCAACGGTACGTCGGCCTCGCGCAGTCCCTCGTCGGGAGTGGGTGCGCGGAGTGGCGTGCCAATTGTGGCGTCAGTCATCGAGCTGCCTCCTGCATGGCGGCACGGCTTTCGATCTCCGCGTCGGACAGGTCCTCGAGATGCGTCGCCATCCACCAGAGGTTGCCTGCGACGTCCGCGACCCCGCCGTCACGGTCGCCGTAGAAGCGGTCCTTCGGCGGCATGACGGCTGAGGCGCCTGACTCGAGCGCACGGGCGTAGGTCGCGTCGACATCCGGGACGTGGACGTAGAGGAACGCGGGACGGACCAACTCGCCCTCGGCGTCGCCGAGGAGAACGGTGCAGTCGCCGATCGCGATTTCGGCGTTCCAGAGGCGTCCGTCGGCGCGGTAAAGTGGCGGGCGCACAGGGGTCGCGCCGAAAACCTCCTCGGCGAACCGGACGACCCGCATCGCGTCCGGCACGGTGACGAAGGCGGAGACGCGGCTTCGGCCCGGAGCCATCCAGTGCGGACGTTCGCCGCTCACGTCCCCTCCACGACGACGAGGCGGCTCTCGGCGTTGGCGCGCCGTATTTCGGCGACCTTCTGATATTCTTGAGAGTTGTAACAGCGCAGAGCGGTTTCATAGTCGGGAAACTCGATTATCACCGTGCGTTCGAGCACGTCGCCTTCGCTGGCGCCAACCTCGCCACCGCGCACCAGGAAGCGCGCGCCGTAGCTTTCGAAGATCGGCGTGTCGCGCTCGACATATTCCTTGTAGGCTTCGGCGTTCGTCACCGTGACGTTGGCTATAAGGTACCCCTTGGCCATGCGCTCCCTCCCTTCCGAAGCGGGACCCCTCAGGGGCCCCGCTGAAGCCTCTACTGCGCGAGCCAGGCCTGGAACTTGGCATCCAGGTCGTCGCGATAGTCGGCCCACCATTCATAGTTGTTGACGAAGGTGTTCTGGGCGTTGCTCGGATCGGTCGGCATGTGCGGCCCCATCTCGATGCCGAGTTCGGCGTGCTTGCCGACCAGCGGCGCCGAGGACTGCCGCGCCGGGCCGTAGCTGATGTATTTGGCCTGGTCGGCGAGCCGCTGCGTGTCGGTGCCGAAGCGCAGGAAGTCCATCACCCGGGCGAGACGATCCTCAGGCAGGCCCTCGGGGATGACCCAGCCGTCGATGTCGAACATCTGCCAGTCCCAGGCCATGCCGATCGGCTGATCCTGCTCGGCAATCGCCGAGAACAGGCGGCCGTTGTAGCTGGACCCCATGAAGACTTCGCCGTCGGCGAGAAGCTGGATCGGCTCGGCCGCGGCCGACCACCAGATCGTCTCGTCCTTGATGGTGTCGAGCTTGGCGAAGGCGCGCTCGACCCCCTCGTCTGTCTCGAGCATCTCGTAGACATCGTCGTAGGGAACCCCGTCGCAGAGCAGCGCCCATTCCATGTTGGCGACTGGCTGCTGGTTCAGCGCGCGCTTGCCCGGATAGGTCTCGAGGTCGAACGCGTCGCACGCGCCGGTCGGCGGCTCGGCGCCCTCGGGCACCATGTCCGTGCGGTAGCCGAAGGTCGTCGAGAACACGATCTGCGGGATGAAGCAGTCCGATACGATGGTGTCGCCGAAGTCGTCGCTGGCATCGGTACCATCGGGCGCGGGCTCGAGGATCTCGTCGTGGTCGACCTCCATCGCCAGCCCCTCGTCACACAGACGGATCCCGTCGGCGGCCTCCACGTCGACGAGATCCCAGGTAACGTTGCCGACCTCGTTCATGGCGCGGAGCTTGGCGACCGCCTCGGGCGAGCTTTCGTCCCAGATGACCTGAACGTCGGGATGCATCTCCTGATAAGGATCGGTGTAGGCGCTGACCTGGCTGCCCTGGTAGGCGCCGCCCCACGAGACGAGCGTCATGCTGTCAGCCATGTCGTCCTGGGCCGCGACCGGCAGCGCCACGAGAGTGGCTGCCGTACAGGCAAGTGTCGTTCTCAGTTTCATCTTCTCTCCTTGTAGGTTGGCCCTGTTCTATGTGTGCGGCGCGGCGTCGGGCAGGCCGGGGCCGGTTTCTTCATGCGTCGAGTGCGCGGCAGTCTTGCGCCAGCCACCCGATCTCGACCGTCTCGCCGGCCTGCAGCCTTCGCTGGCCCGGTCGGTTGCGGGTCTTCACCACGAAATCGTCGGTGCCGCCGACACGGAGCCGTGTGCGAAAGATGTCGCCCATGTAGATGAACTCCAGTACCTCCGCCCGAAGCGTGTGAGCATCCGGGCCAAGCTCCGGCTCGATCTCGACCCGTTCGGGGCGGATGGAGATCCGAGTGCGTTCGCCCACCTTGCCGACGTTGACGGGAACGGTGTCGATCAGCTCGCCGTGATCCAGCTTGACCACGGCGATGTTTCCGCGGATTTCCGCGATCTGGCCGGTGAGCGTGTTGTTCTCGCCGATGAACTGCGCGACGAAACTGTTCTGTGGCTCCTCGTAGAGCACGTCGGGTGGGGCGAGTTGCTGGATGCGGCCGTCGTCGAACACCGCGACGCGGTCCGACATCGTCAGCGCCTCCGTCTGGTCGTGGGTCACGTAGACAACGGTGATGCCGAGATCGTCCGCGATGTGCTTGATCTCGAACTGCATGTGCTCGCGGAGCTGCTTGTCGAGGGCGCCGAGCGGCTCGTCCATAAGCACGAGCTCGGGCTCGAACACCAACGCGCGGGAAAGCGCGATTCTCTGCTGCTGCCCGCCGGAGAGTTGCGCCGGGCGACGGCCGCCGAACGCGCCCATCTGTACCATGTCGAGGGCGCGCTTGACCTTCGCCTCACGCTCCGCCTTGTCCATCTTCCGGACCTCCAGCGGAAAGGCCAGGTTCTCCGCCACCGTCATGTGCGGGAACAGCGCGTAGTTCTGGAACACCATGCCGATGCCGCGCTTGTGCGGCGGGATGTCGTTGATCGGACGGCCGGAGAGCTTGATGTCACCGTGCGTCGCGGTCTCGAACCCGGCGAGCATCATCAGGCATGTGGTCTTGCCGGAACCGGATGGCCCCAGCATGGTCAGGAATTCGCCCTTGGCGATGTCCAGGTTGAGGTCCTTAACGACCAGAGTCTCGCCGTCGTAGCTCTTCTGGACCCGGTCGAAAACGACGAATCCGTCTGTTCCAGCGTCTAGCAACGTGTCGGCCCCCCATCCGGTCGATGCGAAAGCCAACAATAATGTGCCCCGCGAAGCAACACCTTCGGCACTCTCCCGCAGCGTGATCTTGCCATCTGCCCGCATCGGAGGCGCTGGCGAGGGTGGGGTCGCGTGCTAGTTGACGGAGCCAGTGCGTCGGTCAGGAGGTGGGCATGTCCGACATCGTTACGGTTCGTAAGCTGCGGAAATCCTACGACAGCGGGTTCGAGGCGTTGAAGAGCGTGGACCTGTCGATCCGCGAGGGGGAGATCCTCGCACTGCTGGGCCCGAACGGCGCGGGCAAGACGACGCTGATCTCGGCGATATGCGGTATCGTCACTCCAACGTCGGGAACCATCAAGGTGGGTGGACATGACGTCGTCTCGTCCTACCGCGAGGCGCGGCGCATGATCGGGCTCGTCCCGCAGGAGATCAGCCTTCAGCCTTTCGAGAAGGTGATCAGCACGGTGCGATTCAGCCGGGGTCTGTTCGGCAAGGCTTCGGACGAGGCGCATCTGGAATCCGTGCTGAAGCAGCTCAGTCTCTGGGACAAGCGCGACAGCAACAATGTCGAGCTATCGGGCGGGATGAAGCGCCGGGTGCTGATCGCCAAGGCGCTGAGCCATGAGCCGCGGGTCCTGTTTCTCGACGAGCCGACCGCCGGGGTCGATGTCGAGCTTCGCCGCGAGATGTGGGAGACGGTGCGCCGGCTCAAGGCCGACGGCGTCACGATCATCCTGACGACGCACTACATCGAGGAGGCCGAGGCGATCGCGGACCGCATCGGCGTCATCGCGCGGGGCGAGATCCTGCTCGTCGAGGAGAAGAACAGCCTCATGCAGCGCCTTGGCCGCAAGGACCTGCGGATCGAGCTGACGAAGCCGATCCCGGCGCTGCCAGACAGTCTCGCTTCCTATTCGCTTGTTCGGGAAGACGATGGCGCGACCTTGGTCTACACCTACGACACGCACGCCGAGCGGACCGGTATCGCGCGGCTCCTGTCGGACCTTTCGGCCGAGGGGATCGTGCTCCGCGACGTGCAGACGCACCAGTCGAGCCTGGAGGAAATCTTCGTCGGATTGGTGGAGGAAGACGCGTGAACCTGCGTGCGACCTGGGCAATCTACAAGTTCGAGATGGCGCGGTTCTTCCGCACCCTGCTGCAGAGCTTCATTTCGCCGGTCATCTCCACGGCGCTCTACTTCGTCGTCTTCGGCGCGGCCATCGGCGGACGGATCGACGAGGTGGAGGGCGTCCCCTACGGCGCCTTCATCGTGCCGGGGCTCATCATGCTGACTGTGCTGACGCAGTCGATCTCGAACGGCTCGTTCGGCATCTATTTTCCGAAGTTCATCGGCACCGTCTACGAGCTTCTGTCGGCGCCGGCGAGCTTCATCGAGATCACGGCAGGCTATGTCGGGGCGGCGGCGTCCAAGAGCTTCTTCATCGGTCTCGTCATCTTGGGGACGTCCTTCTTCTTCGTCGATCTGCAAATCCGCCATCCTTTCGTGATGCTGGCGTTCCTTGTGCTGACCTGCGTCACGTTCGCCCTCTTCGGCTTCATCATCGGGATCTGGGCGAAGAGCTTCGAGCAACTGCAGCTGGTCCCGCTGCTGGTGGTCACGCCGCTCGTCTTCCTCGGCGGGTCGTTCTACTCGATCTCGATGCTGCCGGACGGGTGGCGCACGGTCGCGCTCTTCAATCCCGTCGTCTACCTGATCTCCGGCTTTCGCTGGTCCTTTTTCGAGCAAGCCGACGTACCGGTCGGCCTGAGCCTGCTGGCGGTCCTCGCCTTCATGCTGCTTTGCCTCGGCGTCATCTGGTGGATCTTCCGCACCGGCTGGCGGCTGAGGGCATGAGCCTTGACGCCAGCAGGTGCGGCGCGCCCTTTCCGCGCAGGTGGGCCCGAGGCGCCGACACGACGTGCTGCCGGGCCCACGCGTCATGAACAGAAGACCGTCGCATCCGCCTTGTTGCTGTGCAGGGTGCGGTCTATCTGACCCGGCATGAAGCGCTTCATCCCCTTCGTGCCGGCCGACCCTGCCGTAGCCGTCGTGCGGCTGCAGGGAATCATCGCGTCGGGCGGCCGCGGTGCGTCGCTGCACGATGCGGGTCTGGCGTCGACGCTGGAACGCGCCTTCCGGAGAGGGCGACCGAGGGCGGTCGCCTTGATCATCAACTCTCCGGGCGGAAGCGCTGCACAATCCTCCCTGATCGCAGCGCGCATCCGGCGGCTTTCAGACGAGCGTAAGGTGCCCGTATTCGCGTTCGTCGAGGACGTGGCGGCGTCGGGCGGCTACTGGCTCGCGACGGCTGCGGACGAGATCTGGGCGGATACCAACTCGATAATTGGCTCGATCGGGGTGATTTCGGCTGGGTTTGGCTTCCACGAGTTCATACAGCGGCACGGGGTGGAGCGGCGGGTCTACACCGCCGGCCGGTCGAAGAGCATGCTGGACCCGTTCCGTCCCGAGCAGGAAGATGATGTGGTGCGGCTGAAGCACCTGCAGGAGCAGATCCACGAGAGCTTCATCGACCACGTGAGACGCCGGCGCGACGGCAAGCTGTCGGACGACGACGGCCTCTTCACCGGTCAGGTCTGGGTGGGCGACGGCGCACGGCGCGTGGGCCTCGTCGACGGTGTCGGGCACCTCGTCCCCACCATGAAGAAGCGCTACGGAGACAAGGTCCGCTTCATGGTCTATCAGCGCCGCAAGCCGTTCCTCTCCCGCCTCGGCATGGCTTTGTCCGACGGTGTCGCGTCCGCGCTGGCGGAGCGGATCTCCTTTGCCCGCTTCGGTCTCTGAGTGATCGTCAAGGTCGTCACGCTTTTCCTGCTCGGCATGGCGGTTCTGGCCATGTTCGGACGCCTGCGATTTCCGGGGCAGAAGCGGCTGGCGGCGCGTCGCTGCCCCGAATGCGGCCGGCTTCGGATCGGTAAGGGCCCCTGCGCCTGCAAGCAGAACTGAGCCGGCGTGGAATTCTTCCTTGCGCTTCTCGGCCTCGTCATCCTGGTCCTCGCCGGTGACGCGCTGGTGCGCGGCGCGGTGAACATGAGCTTGCGGCTGGGCGTGCCGGCGCTGATCGTATCGCTGACGGTCGTCGCCTTCGGAACCTCCGCACCGGAGCTTCTTGTCTCGATTCAGGCGGTTCTAGGGGGTGTTCCGGGAATTGCCGTCGGCAACGTGGTGGGGTCGAACATCGCCAACGTGCTGTTGGTGCTCGGCGTCCCAGCCATCATCTCCGGTATCCACGCTGCGGACGGTGACAGTCACCGGAGCTATTACATGATGGTCGCGGCGACGCTGCTCTTCGGCGCTCTCGCATGGACGGGAGAGGTGCGGCGCCTCGAGGCGTTCGTCCTGCTCGCCGCGATAGCGACGGTTCTGACGGTGCAGTTCCGGATGGCACGCACCCATCGCCGCGACGCTGACGCCGACGAGGTGGAGGGCGCCGATCCCAACCTGCGTTGGTGGAAGATCCTGACGTTTCTTGGCGTGGGTCTCATCGGGTTGCCGATCGGCGCGAATATCCTGATCGACGCGGCGGTCCAGATCGCCGAGACGTTTGGACTGAGTGATACGGTCATCGGCTTGACGCTGGTCGCCGTGGGGACGTCACTGCCCGAACTGGCAACCACCGTCGTCGCGGCCCTCAGGCGTCAGGCAGACATCGCGATCGGCAACGTGATCGGCTCGAATATCTTCAATCTTCTCGCGATCATCGGTCTCACCGGACTCGTGGCTCCTGTTCCTGTCGATCCGGAGATCCTGCATTTCGATCTCTGGGTCATGCTCGCCGCGTCCCTGATACTTGGCCCGTTCGTCATTCTGGGCTGGTCCATGACGCGGGCGTGGGGGCTGCTGCTCGTTGCCCTTTACGTCATCTATCTTTGGCGAGTTGTCGTCTCGTGAGCATTGCCTTGATCACTGGCGGCGCCAAGCGTCTCGGACGGGCCATGGCCCTGGCGCTGGCCGAGGACGGCTGGGACGTTGCCGTGCACTATGCGGGATCCGAAGCCGAAGCGGAGGCGACGGCAGCGGATATCCGTGCGCTCGGCCGCCGGGCCGAGACGTTCCGTGCGGACCTGCTGGACGAGCAACAGATCGCGGCGCTCGTACCGCAGGTCGAGACGGCGCTGGGCGGCCTGCGGCTTCTGGTCAACAACGCATCGATCTTCGAGCACGACACGCTTTCCAGCGCGACGCGAGCGAGTTGGGATCGCCACATGATGTCGAACCTGCGCGCGCCGTTCGTCCTGACGCAGGCAATCGCGGAGCGCGCGCCGGAGCCGGTTGCCGACGCCGGCGGAGAGCCTGTCGCGCAGGCGCAGGTCGTCAACATGATCGACCAGCGGGTCATGAAGCCGACGCCCGCATTCATGACCTACTCGATTGCCAAGGCGGGCCTCTGGTGGCTTACCCGCACGTCGGCCCAAGCGCTCGCGCCAAGGTTGCGCGTGAACGCGATCGGGCCGGGGCCCACGCTCCGGGGAGAGCGACAGTCGGAGCGGCATTTCGAGGCTCAAAAGCGCGCCACGATCCTCGAGCGTGGGGCTGGCCCGGACGGGATCGTTAGGGCGCTGCGGTATCTGGTGCAGTCTCCGTCTGTCACCGGACAATTGCTTTGCGTCGATGGCGGCCAGCACCTGGCGTGGCAAACGCCCGATGTCCTAGGGGTCGAGTGACGCGTCGGCTGAAGTTCTCCACCCACATTGCGCGCGTCACAAAGGTGACACAGTTTTGTCTCGTATCCTCTTGATCTATAAAGCTCAAAATTCTTTATCTAATGTTGTCAAAGACATGCGGAGATGCCTAATTGATGGGCAGTGTGTCGCTCTGTCAAAAAAACAAGGCTGTTCGCTGCGTCCACGGGGTTCTACTCACCGAGTTATCCACAGAATTGGTGGACAGCTTGGCCCTTGTCATTCGGGCGGCGGGGTTGCAGCCGGTACGGGAATTGTCGAGGCGGCTGGATGAGCAATGGGCACGAGGTCATTCAGAGCAATCTCAAGACACTGGGCCGAGGGCCCGGCGTCTACCGCATGCTTGGCGAGCGTGGCGACGTGCTCTACGTTGGAAAAGCACGCAACCTCAGGGCGAGGGTCTCGAGCTACGCGCGGCCGACCGGGCACTCACCGCGCATCGCGCGGATGATCGCCGAAACCGCCTCCATGATGTTCCTGACGACGCGCACGGAGACCGAGGCGCTGTTGCTCGAGCAGAACCTCATCAAGCAACTCAAGCCGCGCTACAACGTGCTGCTCCGCGACGACAAGTCGTTCCCGAACATCCTCGTCACCGGCGACCATCCGTTCCCTCAAATCAAGAAGCACCGCGGCGCGAAGAAGGAGAAGGGCAGCTACTACGGGCCCTTCGCCGGCGCGGGGGCCGTGAACCGGACGCTCAATCAGTTGCAGAAAGTATTCCTGCTCCGTTCCTGTTCGGATTCCACGTTCGAGACGCGGACGCGACCCTGCCTGCTCTACCAGATCAAGCGATGCTCCGCCCCCTGCGTCGGCTACATAGAAGAGGCTGAGTATCGCGGCCTCGTCTCCGACGCCGAGCGGTTCCTTCAGGGCAAGACGACGAATGTGCAGGGACTCCTCGCGCGGCAGATGGATGAGGCGGCCGAGGCGATGGAGTTCGAGCGTGCCGCTGCCCTTCGCGACCGGATCAGGGCGCTGACGCAGGTGCAGTCGGCGCAGGGGATCAACCCGAAAGGCGTGACCGAGGGTGACGTCATTGCGCTTCATTTCGACGGTGGGCAGGCCTGCGTGCAGGTGTTCTTCATCCGCGCCAATCAGAACTGGGGCAATCGCGACTACTACCCGAAGACCGGCTCGGGCGCCGAGGCGCCGGAGGTGCTGCAGGCCTTCATCGGACAGTTCTATACGAACCGCGAGCCGCCGCGTCTGATCCTGCTTTCGGACGACATCGAGGAGCGCGAACTCATGGAGCAGGCGCTGTCCGAGCAGGCCGGCCGCAGGGTGCAGATTGTCGTGCCGCGGCGGGGCGAGCGGGTCGAACTTGTCGCGAACGCCAAGCGGAACGCGCGCGAGAGTCTCGCCCGGCGGCTTGCCGAGACGACCACGCAGGGTCGCCTGCTCGCCGGTATCGCCGAGGCGTTCGAACTCGATGCGCCACCGGAGCGGATCGAGGTTTACGACAACAGCCACATCATGGGCACCGACGCGGTCGGCGCGATGATCGTTGCGGGGCCGGAGGGGTTTTTGAAATCCCAGTACCGGAAATTTAACATTCGCGGCGAAAGCCTGACGCCGGGCGACGACTTCGGCATGATGACCGAGGTGCTCACGCGGCGCTTCAAGCGGCTGCTGAAGGAGGATCCAGATCGCCAAGGCGAAACTTGGCCTGACCTTCTGCTGATCGACGGCGGGGCGGGACAGGTCTCGGCGGTGCACGATGTCCTCGCTGAACTTGGCGTCGAGGACATCGAGGTCGTCGGCGTGGCGAAAGGCATCGACCGGGACGCAGGCAAGGAGGAATTTCATCGCCCTGGGCGCGCCGCGATGGCGCTCAAGCACAACGATCCTGTGCTCTATTTCGTCCAGCGGCTGCGAGACGAGGCACACCGCTTCGCGATCGGGGCCCACCGCAAGAAGCGCGCCAAGGCGGTCGGCGCGACGCCGCTCGACGAGATCGTCGGAGTTGGGGCGACGCGAAAGCGGGCCCTCCTCGCTCATTTCGGGTCTGCCAAGGCAGTCAGCCGTGCGAACCTCGCCGACCTCAAGGCTGTGGAGGGGATCTCGGCGGGGTTGGCCGAGAAGATCTACGACCACTTCCACGAGCAGAGGTGAGCGGCGGCGGAATGCCTTCCCTGTCGTCGGCCGATGCGCCGCGAGCACAGGGTCGCGGAGGGCGGTTTCGCCGCACTCCGAGAACGGCTAGGAAAGTGACATGACAATGACCCTGCCGAACTGGCTCACGCTTCTGCGCCTCCTGGCGGCCCCCGGCGTGGCCGTGATGTTCCTCTACTTCACGCGTCCCTGGGCAGACTGGTTCGCGCTGCTCCTTTTCACTGGAGCGGCACTCACCGACTGGTTCGACGGCTACCTGGCCCGGAGCTGGAAGCAGGAGACGAAGCTCGGCGCCATGCTGGATCCCATCGCGGACAAGGCGATGGTGGTCATCGCCCTTCTGGTCATCACCGGCTTCTCGGGAATGAACCCCTGGATCCTGCTTCCGGCGACGTTGATCATCTTCCGGGAGGTTTTCGTGTCAGGCTTGCGGGAGTTCCTGGGCGACACCGCCGGCCTCCTGAAGGTCACGAAGCTCGCCAAGTGGAAGACGACCGCGCAGATGGTGGCGATCGCGGTGCTGTTCGCGCGGGGCGCCTTCGAGCACTATCTCGGCATGGAGACGATGGGCATGGATGAAGGCACAGTTGCTGCCATCCTTTCGGGCGACGAACCGGACGTCCTGGGGCTGCGGTGGAAGGCGGCCGGCATGGTCTGGTCCGGAGCCGCCGGCATCGTCCTTCTTTGGCTGGCGGCGGTGCTGACGGTCGTCACCGGATGGGACTATTTCTCGAAGGCGCGCCCGTATCTGAGGGACGATCGATGATCGACGTCTTGTACTTCGCCTGGGTCCGGGAGCGGATCGGCGTCGCGAAGGAGCGGGTGGAGACCGACGCCGCCACGGTCGCCGAGCTCGTCTCCGAACTCATGTCGCGCGAGGAGCGCTACGCCGCCGCCTTCTCCGATCTCTCTGCCATCCGCGTCGCGGTCGATCAGGATCTCGTTGAGTTCGACGCCCCAATCGGAACGGCGCGCGAGGTCGCGTTCTTTCCGCCCATGAGCGGCGGATGACGATCCGAATACAGGCGGAGCCGTTCGATCTTGGATCCGTGTCCGTCAACTTTGCGGAGAGCGCCAAGGGCGCAGGCGCGATCGTGACTTTCGCCGGAGTCGTGCGCGGCGACGACGATCTGGTCGAGATGGTGATCGAGCACTATCCGGGAATGACGGAGCGCGCGGTCGGAAAGATCCGGGACGAAGCCATGGCACGGTGGAGCCTGATGGATGCGCTGGTGATGCACCGCTTCGGCTGCATGGCGCCAGGCGAGCTGATCATGATGGTTGCGACCGCTTCGCGCCATCGGGGAGACGCCTTCGCGGCGGCCGAGTTCCTGATGGACTACCTGAAGTCTCGGGCGCCGTTCTGGAAGAAGGAGCGGCGCGCGGCTGGTGGCGGCTGGGTCGCGGCCCGCGACGAGGATGAGAGGTCGCTCGATCGCTGGCAACGCGGCTAGAGACATCGTGCCGAACATGCCCAACGACGATGCATACGCGAATGCGCCGCACATCCCCGGAGGCGGCGAGTATCCCGCACGCTGGAACGCGGCGGCGCTGGAGTTTCGCAGTCAGGCGCGATGGCGCGAGGTCGCCTACGGCAGGTCGGATCGCGAGATCCTGGACGTGTTCCTGCCCGACGGCGCGACCGCTGGCGTGGTCGTCTTCGTGCATGGTGGATACTGGCGTGCCTTCGATGGCAGGATGTGGTCGCATCTTGCCGCAGGGCCGCTCCGGCGGGGATGGGCTGTCGCCATCCCGACATATGCGCTGGCGCCGCAGGCGCGGATATCCGATATCACTGCGCAGGTGGCGCGTGCGGTGGATCGGGCTGCGGACGAGGTCGACGGCCCCGTCCGGCTCGTTGGCCACTCCGCGGGCGGGCATCTCGTTGCGCGCATGCTGATGGGCGATGTGCGGTTGGCATCCGCGGGACGGCTGGCGCGGTGCGTGCCGATTTCGCCCCTGGCCGATCTGAGGCCGCTGATGGACACCGCGATGAACGCTGATCTTCGCCTCGCCGCCGCCGAGGCGTTGGCCGAGAGCCCCGCTCTTGGCCGACGCGTTCGCGACGTACCCGTCACCGTTTGGGTGGGAGCGGACGAGCGGCCCGCCTTTCTGGCCCAGGCGCGGCTCCTGGCGGATGCTTGGTCGGTGCCGATGCAGGTGGAGGAGGGGCGCCACCACTTCGATGTCGTCGAGGGACTGGCGAGCCCGATTTCACCGCTGACTGCAGTGGTGCTCGGCACGGAGTGAGGACAGTCTCAGGCGCGCAGGTCGGACAGGATGCGTTCGGCCGCGGCTCGCGGATCCGGGTCGGCGTGTATCGGCCGGCCGACGACGACGTGATCCGCCCCCGCGTCGATCGCCTCGGCGGGGGTCGCGACCCGCTTCTGGTCGCCGGTGTCGGCGCCCGCCGGACGGACCCCGGGACAGACGATGAGGCGGCCGGACGCCTCCGGCAGCGCACGAATTGACGCGGCTTCGAGCGGCGATGCGATCACGCCGTCCGCACCCGCCTCGAATGCACGCCGCGCACGTTCGGTGACAAGCTCGGAGAGGTCGCCTCCCTGGATCATCGCGGCGTCCAAGTCGTCCCGGTCGACGGACGTCAGAAACGTGACAGCGAGAATGCACGTGGCCGATCCCGCAGAGCCGGCCGCCGCCGCGGCCACGACGTTCGGATCACCATGGACGGTGAGAAAGTCGATGTCGAAACGCACGAGACCCCGCACCGCGGCCTCGATCGTGGCGCCGATGTCGAAGAGCTTCATGTCGAGGAAAATGCGCTTGCCGTGGTCGTCCTTGAGCTCCCGAGCGAGCGCCAGGCCGCCGCCAGTCAGCATGCCGAGACCGATCTTGTAGAAGGATATCCGATCGCCGAGGTTCCGCGTGAGGCCGAGGCCGGACACGGCGTCGGGAAAATCCAGCGCGACAATGAGGCGATCATCGATCATGATCCCGGGACTGGCGCGGCAGAGGCGCTCGGTCAAGCGGGATCGGAACTCGCAGGGAAGGTCTGCGGTTCGTAGGCTGAGGATCAAACGGAGACGAAAATGGCGAGAATGGATTTGAGGCT
Organism: uncultured Alphaproteobacteria bacterium; assembly: GCA_963749675.1. GTDB lineage: Bacteria > Pseudomonadota > Alphaproteobacteria > Rhodobacterales > Rhodobacteraceae > Roseitranquillus. Next base: position 19,352 of record CAVVNT010000010.1, on the reverse strand, counting down.
GCGACGCGACGCTCCGGGGATGAGTGTCTTCTGGATGATCCTGATCCTTGCGGCAGCGGTATTCCTGATATTGGCCATCATCCTTTTGAGGTCGAATGTCGAGGTCGAGGCCCCCGAGCAGGAGATTGTCGCGGGAGAGGGTGACGAGGTTCCGGGGACCACAAGCTTCGCCGAAGGTGAGGTCGCAGAAGAGCCGCAGGGCGCGGGCGATCTGCCGGGAGAGGCGGGCGAGATCAACGAGGAGGTTCCGCCGAGCGGTGAAGCGGACGACAGCGCGGAGGCCGGCACGGTGGGAGCTGTTGACGTGGACGCGGCAGACGGCGAGGCGCCGGCTCCTGCGGATGGCGCGATGGCCGAAGAGCCTTCCGGCGATGCCCTCTCTATCGAAGAGGAGATCGACGACGAGGTCGTCACGGATCCCGACACCGACGGCTCGTTCGATCCGACCCAGTCCGGTCCGGACGGCCGCGACGACGAGGTGATCACGGAGTAGCGGCGCGAGGAGGGCTGCTTTGGGCAGCCCTTCTCCCTTGAAGCGCTGTTGCGTGATTGCCACATCTCTTGTCGAGGCCGGGAATGTGCGCCGACTTGGGCACATTCGCAGGGTGCTTGAACGAGGAGAGATAGATGGACGTCCAGAAATTCACCGAGCGGTCGCAGGGGTTTCTCCAGGCCGCGCAAACGATCGCCAGACGTGAGGACCATCAGAGCGTCAGGCCCGAGCACCTGCTGAAGGCGATGCTCGACGATGAAGAGGGAATGGCGGCGAACTTGATCCGCCGGGCCGGCGGTGCGCCCGAGCGCGTCGTCGAAGCCACCGAGGCGGCGATCGCGAAGATCCCGAAGGTGAGCGGCGATTCGGGTCAGTCGTACCTGGACACCCAGCTCGCGAAGGTGCTCGACGAAGCGCAAAAGATTGCGACGAAGGCCGGTGACAGCTTTGTTCCGGTCGAGCGTATCCTGACGGCGCTGGCCGTCGTGAAGTCGAAGGCGCGCGAGGCTCTCGAAGCCGGCGCCGTGAACGCTCAAGCGCTGAACGGGGCCATCAATGAGGTTCGCAAGGGTCGGACCGCCGACTCGGCGAGCGCCGAAGAGGGGTATGACGCGCTGAAGAAGTACGCGCGCGACCTCACCGAGGCGGCCGAGGAGGGCAAGATCGACCCGATCATCGGGCGCGACGATGAAATCCGTAGAACCATGCAGGTCCTGAGCCGGCGCACCAAGAACAACCCCGTGCTCATCGGCGACCCCGGCGTCGGCAAGACGGCCATTGCGGAGGGCCTGGCGCTGCGCATCGTCGATGGTGACGTGCCGGAGAGCATCAGGGGCAAGCGGCTGCTGGCGCTCGACATGGGTTCGCTGATCGCGGGCGCGAAGTATCGTGGCGAGTTCGAGGAGCGTCTGAAGGCCGTCCTGAAGGAGATCGAGACGGCCGCGGGCGAGATCATCCTCTTCATCGACGAGATGCACACGCTGGTCGGGGCCGGGAAGGCCGATGGGGCGATGGACGCCTCGAACCTGCTGAAGCCGGCGCTTGCGCGCGGCGAGTTGCATTGCGTCGGCGCCACCACGCTCGATGAGTACCGCAAGCACGTCGAGAAGGACGCGGCGCTGGCGCGGCGGTTCCAGCCGATCTTCGTCGACGAGCCGACGGTCGAGGACACGATCTCGATCCTGCGCGGCATCAAGGAACGCTACGAACTGCACCACGGGGTGCGGATCAGCGACTCGGCGCTCGTGGCCGCAGCTCAGCTCAGTCACCGCTACATCACGGATCGTTTCCTGCCGGACAAGGCGATCGACCTCGTCGACGAAGCGGCGTCGCGTCTGCGAATGGAAGTGGACTCGAAAC
>CAVVNT010000010.1:0-12500 GCA_963749675.1 uncultured Alphaproteobacteria bacterium | reverse complement strand
AGCTGGAAAGCTGAACCATAGCGGGTGACAGTCCCGTACAGGAAGCATGATCGGACGTATCAAGTAGGGCGGGACACGTGAAATCCTGTCTGAAGATCGGGGGACCACCCTCGAAGGCTAAGTACTCCTTGCTGACCGATAGCGAACCAGTACCGTGAGGGAAAGGTGAAAAGCACCCCGACGAGGGGAGTGAAACAGTTCCTGAAACCGGACGCCTACAAGCAGTCGGAGGCTCCTCGCGAGCTGACGGCGTACCTTTTGTATAATGGGTCATCGACTTGGTCTCACGAGCAAGCTTAAGCCGATAGGTGTAGGCGCAGCGAAAGCGAGTTTTAAATGGGCGTTGAGTTCGTGGGATCAGACCCGAAACCGAGTGATCTAGGCATGACCAGGCTGAAGATAGGGTAACACCTACTGGAGGGCCGAACCCACACCTGTTGAAAAAGGTCGGGATGAGTTGTGCCTAGGGGTGAAAGGCCAATCAAACTCGGAGATAGCTGGTTCTCCGCGAAAGCTATTTAGGTAGCGCGTCATCCGAATACCCCGGGGGGTAGAGCACTGGATGGGTAATGGGGCCCCACAGGCTTACTGATCCTAACCAAACTCCGAATACCCGGGAGTACTAGATGGCAGACACACGGCGGGTGCTAACGTCCGTCGTGGAGAGGGAAACAACCCTGACCTACAGCTAAGGCCCCCAATTCGTGGCTAAGTGGGAAAGCATGTGAGACGGCCAAAACAACCAGGAGGTTGGCTTAGAAGCAGCCATCCTTTAAAGATAGCGTAACAGCTCACTGGTCTAATTTAAGCTGTCTTGCGGCGAAGATGTAACGGGGCTCAAGCCACGAGCCGAAGCTTAGGATGTGCATAGCACATGGTAGCGGAGCGTCGTGTGATGTAACCCACGCCTCTTCTGCGCCTTCGGGTGCATCGGAGGCTCGGGTTCGACTGTGAAGCCGGCCTGTGAGGGATCCGGTGGAGTGATCACGAGCGAGAATGATGACATGAGTAGCGACAAACAGGGTGAGAGACCCTGTCGCCGAAAGTCCAAGGGTTCCTGCTTAAAGCTAATCTGAGCAGGGTAAGCCGGCCCCTAAGGCGAGGCAGAAATGCGTAGTCGATGGGAACCAGGTTAATATTCCTGGGCCAGGAGGATGTGACGGATTGCGAGGGTAGTTCGACCTTATCGGATTGGTCGGGCTGCTTAGCAGTTCCTGGAAATAGCCCTCCATCAGACCGTACCCTAAACCGACACAGGTGGACTGGTAGAGAATACCAAGGCGCTTGAGAGAACGATGTTGAAGGAACTCGGCAAAATACCTCCGTAAGTTCGCGAGAAGGAGGCCCGGTTTGCACGCAAGTGTGGGCCGGGGGCACAAACCAGGGGGTGGCGACTGTTTACTAAAAACACAGGGCTCTGCGAAGTCGCAAGACGACGTATAGGGTCTGACGCCTGCCCGGTGCTGGAAGGTTAAAAGGAGGGGTGCAAGCTCCGAATTGAAGCCCCAGTAAACGGCGGCCGTAACTATAACGGTCCTAAGGTAGCGAAATTCCTTGTCGGGTAAGTTCCGACCTGCACGAATGGCGTAACGACTTCCCCGCTGTCTCCAACATCGACTCAGCGAAATTGAATTGCCTGTCAAGATGCAGGCTTCCCGCGGTTAGACGGAAAGACCCCGTGCACCTTTACTACAGCTTCACACTGGCATCAGGCCAAGCATGTGCAGGATAGGTGGTAGGCTTCGAAGCAGGAACGCTAGTTCCTGTGGAGCCATCCCTTGAGATACCACCCTTGCTTTGCTTGATGTCTAACCGCGGACCGTTATCCGGTTCCGGGACCCTGTGTGGCGGGTAGTTTGACTGGGGCGGTCGCCTCCCAAAGAGTAACGGAGGCGCGCGAAGGTTGGCTCAGAGCGGTCGGAAATCGCTCGTTGAGTGCAATGGCAGAAGCCAGCCTGACTGCAAGACTGACAAGTCGAGCAGAGTCGAAAGACGGCCATAGTGATCCGGTGGTCCCGAGTGGAAGGGCCATCGCTCAACGGATAAAAGGTACGCCGGGGATAACAGGCTGATGGTGCCCAAGAGTCCATATCGACGGCACCGTTTGGCACCTCGATGTCGGCTCATCTCATCCTGGGGCTGGAGCAGGTCCCAAGGGTACGGCTGTTCGCCGTTTAAAGAGGTACGTGAGCTGGGTTTAGAACGTCGTGAGACAGTTCGGTCCCTATCTGCCGTGGGTGTAGGATACTTGAGAGGAGTTGCCCCTAGTACGAGAGGACCGGGGTGAACGATCCACTGGTGGACCTGTTGTGGCGCCAGCCGCAGCGCAGGGTAGCTATGATCGGACAGGATAACCGCTGAAGGCATCTAAGCGGGAAGCCCCCCTCAAAACAAGGTATCCCTGAGGGCCGTGGAAGACGACCACGTCGATAGGCCGGAGATGTAAGCGGGGCAACGCGCTCAGTTGACCGGTACTAATTGCCCGATAGGCTTGATTTGATCCAGTGACAGCAAGGCACTGATCAGAAGCATGACTTGGATATTGGTCCTTCTCTTGGTTTGGTGGTCATAGCGCGAGCAAAACACCCGATCCCATTCCGAACTCGGTCGTTAAGTGCCGTAGCGCCGATGGTACTGCGTCTCAAGACGTGGGAGAGTAGGTCGCCGCCAAACCTAGCGAAGGACCTTCGTGTATCTCTCTTGAAAGTATTGGCGCGGGGTGGAGCAGCCCGGTAGCTCGTCAGGCTCATAACCTGAAGGTCGTAGGTTCAAATCCTACCCCCGCAACCAAAATTACGGAAAGAAATCAAAGACTTACAAGAACGCCCCGGCGCCCGCGCCGGGGCCTTTCTCTTTACGGCAACGCCACGGCAATATTTCTAGAGATGGCCGAGCGCGGCGGGCGAAGGCCCGGCGCTCGCGCCGGGATCTTTCGAGAGGCGGGTAACGCAGGGGGCAACATTTCGTTGACGCCGGGAGCGAACAAGGTGCCGGAGCTCCTCCTCCAGCTTGCGCTGGTCGTGGTCTTCTTCCGTAGATGCTGGCCCACCAAGACAGACGCTTCCACTTTTCACTCGGCCGGCTCGACCGCCTTCGCGTGCCTTGTGATGATGTCCTGCACCTCGCCCGGCTTGAACGCGACATCCCATGCCCAGCGTCCGAAACCGCCTGCTGCGTTGATCGCCTTCACCCATTCGTTCAGCGCGTCCCGCTTGGCCTTGTTCTGCGGACTGTCGGTGCCCTTGATCTCGAGCGCGAGGATCGTGCCGCCGGCAAGGCGCACGAGGAAATCCGGGACATATCGCCGCCGGGACCCCGCCCACATGTAGTAGATCTGGAAGCCGAGGTGATCGTTCTTGGCGTATGCGAGAACGTCATCGCGCTTCTCGAAGACGTTCGCCGCGTGGCCTTCCCAGGCAGAATCTCCGACCAGATGGCTGATGTGCGACTTGGTCGTCGGGAAGCACGGCTTGGTCGTGTACCAGGTGCGCATCAGACCCGGTTGCACCGATCGGGTTTTCCTCGTCGAACACCGGCGTCAGGCGTTCCGTGTTCTGCTCCGTCACGTTGCTCAGCACATGCTGGACCACGAGGTCGATGTTGAGCGCGATGAGTATGCGCCGCCGGAGCGGGTCGGAGTGAAACAGCGACGGGATGTCGAGGCGGTCAGAGTTCAGGAACGCCTCGACGATCCTGACCAGCTGCGCCGCCAGATACTCGTGGGTGCCGGTGAAGCCGTGGCTGAGCTCGGCAAACGCCTTCCGGGCAGCCTGGAATACGAGGCGCTGAAGACGGAAGCCATCCGGTAGCTTCTCGAGGTCGATCGCGGTGACCTTGCCCATGTCCGTCGCGCCGCCGAGCGCCGGGGCAAGTTCGGCGCTGATCGGTGTGCTGGCAGGATCGAGCACGAGCGGCTGGACCTTGCTCCAGTCGATGGCGAGCTCCGGTTTGACGACCGTCTCGACGCGCAGCACGTTCGGCCAGCGAAGTCTCCAGATGCGCCCGGTCGGGCACCACTTCGATCTGCGTGGTCGGCTTCGGCGGTGGCGGCGCCTCACCGCCTTCACCGGTCTCCGAGATCGAGAGCGGCACGCCGAAGACGTTGACGTATTCGGGCAGGAACAGGCCGTTCTCGTCGGTGTCGTAGGACACCCGGCGCAACCCGCGTCCGACGACCTGTTCGCAGAGCAGCTGGGACGTGAAGGCCCGGAGCCCCATGATGTGCGTCACATTCTTGGCGTCCCATCCCTCCGACAGCATCGCCACCGATATGACGTTCTGGAGATCCTGACCGGCCGCTCCCCGCTTCCCGACGTTGTCCACGATCTCGCGCAGCAGTTCCTCCTTCTTCAGGGCGAGGAACTGCTGGCGGCGGGTTTCGGGAAGGTCTGCCGCGTCGATGATCTCCTTCAGGCGCGCCTCGTAGTCCTTGTCGGATGAGGCGGTCTCGCCGATCTCCGCCTTCTCGAGCACCTTCGAGTCGACGCGGAGCGTCCGGTCTGGCGCGTGCAGCTCGGGCCAGTGCGCATCGCCCTTGTTGAAGTAGTTCTCGATGCGGGCCGCGGTCTCCGTGCGGTTGCAGACCGTGAGCATGACGGGCGGCGAATGATGCCCGGCCTCCTGCCAGCGCGCCCGCGTTTCCCGCCAGTCGGCGCCGAGCAGCGTGTAGGCGTCCTGGACCAGCTTCGGCAGCGCCTCATGCGGCTCGGCCTTCGCCCGGTTCAGGTCCTCGGAGACGGATGGGTCGCGGTAGATGTGGTAGAGCTTCGAGCGCAGCGTCTTTGCGTCCGGAACGGCATCGTCGCGGACCACGACGCGCGGCGTCTTCACCAGCCCGGCCTCGATCGCGTCGTTCAGCCCGAAATCCGAGACGATCCAGTCGAACAGCGCCGTGTCGGTGCTCTTCTTGCCGGTCGGCGCGAAGGGCGTGGCCGAGAGGTCGAAGCAGCGCTGGATGCGCCGGGTCTTGTGGATGCGGTCCAGCCCCTCGATCCAGCGCGTCGCCTCATCCAGGTCGATGCCCTGCTCGGCGGCCACCTTCTTGCTGATCTTCACCTCGGGCGGCTTGCGATAGGCGTGGTGCGCCTCGTCGTTGATGACGATGATGTCCTTGTGCGCGGCCAGCTTGCCCAGCACCCGCCGCGTGAAGGCCTCGTCGGACTCGCGCGCCCTTCTTCACCACCGAGCGGTCCGCTTCCTTCAGCGGCATCAGCGTGTGCCAGTTCTCGATCAGAACCTCGGCCTGGTTCAGCTTCTGGCGCAGGGCCTCGGACGGGCACAGGTTGAACTCGTCGTAGTAGCTGCCCTCGCTGGGCATCAGCACCTGCAGCCGTTCCTTCACGGTCAGGCCCGGCGCCACGATGAACACGGCGCGGCTGAAATCCTTGTTCCGCTTCGGATAGGTCAGCGCGTTCAGCACCTGCCAGGTGATGATCATCGCCATCACCGTGGTCTTGCCCGCGCCCGTGGCCATCTTGTTGCACAGCCGCTCCCACGCCCCGCCGTCGCCGGGGATCGCGATGCCCTGCTTGTAGGCCTCGGCGCCCTCGACCCACCAGATCAGCGTCTCGATCGCCTCGAGCTGGCAGAAATAGAACGGGTACTGCCGCGCATCGCGGTCGTGCCAGTGCTCCAGCAGCTTGCGGGTGACGATGGTGACGCCGGGCCAGCCGTCCTCGCGCCACTGATCCACGCGCGCGCGGATCGTGTTCACCAGGTCCAGCACCTCGGTGCGCTTGGTGTTGTTGCGCGCGTCGAAGACCTCGTAGCTCGCCGGCCGCCGCTCGGGCTTGATCTCCAGCTTGCCGCCCTTGCCCTCGACCCAATGCTGCGCCGGGCATACGAATGGCGTGTTGATGATGAGGGACATGGGCCTACCCCTCGAGCGGCATGATCTTGAGCGACTCGATCCCGCGGTCGTCCACGATCTTGACCGCGATCCGCCGGTTCTCGCCCGCCTCGAAGGGCAGCGAGACGGTGCCGTGGAACTGCTCCAGCAGGTCCTCGTCCAGCTCCGCGCGCACCGTCTTGCGCAGGCGGTTCCAGCCGCCCTTCGCATCCGCCATCGGGAAGAACACCTGGTGCGGCATCAGCGAGCGGTTGTCGTAGTCCACGTCCAGCGACCACATCGCGATCTGCTTCTTGCCGCCGGAGACGAGGTCGCCCGCCTTCGGGTCGAAATAGTCGAAGCCGTTCACCTCGACCTCCCACATCCCGTCCTTGCGCTTGCGCAGCTCCACGTCCGGCTGGCCCATCAGCCAGAAGGACTGGTTCGAGGCGCGCTTCTTCTTCAGATCCTCGGTCAGCAGGTCGGTGTTCATCTGCGCCTTGAGCAGCGTGACGCCGGGCCAGTTCACCTCGTCGATGTCCTTCGCGGCCTCGGGGTCGAAGGTGAAGGCGCAGAACAGGATGAACTTGGGCGACGGGCGCAGGGTCTCGGCCTCGGTCAGCGCCAGTTCCACCTGCCGCTGCTCCAGCGCCGCGTGCTCGGGGCCGAAGCTGACGACGACGCGCTCGCCCGTCTCGGCCAGCGATCCGCTGGCGTGGATGTGCTTCAGCCCCGGCAGCGTCTCGAACTCGGCGAAGCGGAGCATGGCGCCGCCCTTGCCGCGCACGCCGGTCTTCAGCAGCTCGTCGCGCCACAGCGCCTGGCGCGAGGTCTCGCCGGAGCGGGCGACGGTCTCGTCGGCCTCCTGCGGCGGCATGCTCTCGTCCAGCGACAGGACGGTCGGCGCCGGCACCGCCTCGACCGAGAAGGGCCCGCAGATGCGCAGCTTGGATCTTGTCGATGCGCGGCTTGTCGTAGAGCGTCTCCTGCTCGGCATGGTCGGCGATGGACTGGTCCATGCGGCGCTGCATCGCCTGACGGGCGGCGTGGAAGGCGTCGAAGGGCGCGCGGGCGGCCTCGGGCCAATCCTCCGGCCAGTCGAAGGGCACCTCCCATTCGTGCAGGGTGTCGCCCTTGGCGAAGTCCACCGGCTTGCCCTTGCGCACGCCCTGCGTGGGCTTGAGCGGCTTCGGCGGGGCGGCGGCCAGCGCGGCGTTCAGGTCGGCCAGCGCCGCCGCGATCTTCGGGTGGTCCTCGTCGTAGATCGTGTCGATGTCGGGGTTGTTGGCGATGCTTTTCAGCGTGATGTGCGGCACGGTCTCGTAGTCGAAGCCGCCCTTCAGCCCCTCATGCGGATAGCGCAGGGCGTAGTAGTCGAAGCTGGCGGTCATCAGCCGCTGCTTGGCCAGCGTGATCGCCACGCGGGAGGTGTCGCAGGTGATCCAGCGCCGCCCCCATTTCTCGGCGACGAAGGCGGTGGTGCCGGAGCCGCAGGTGGGATCGAGCACCAGATCGCCGGGATCGGTGGTCATCAGGATGCAGCGTTCGACGACTTTGTGAGTCGTTTGAACGACGTAAACCTTGTCGATCGCCGAACCCGCGTCCGCCGAGTGTCGTCCCAGATGTTCGATCGGAACTTGACTGGAAAATCATTCGAAGGTATCTCACGAACCCAAGCGTGTTGCCGCTTGCGATCAATCGGCCGCTTTGCACGAGCGCGGCATCGAGACCGTCGCGCGTCGTTTTCCAACACCTGCCTGTCCGGGACGGAATGCTCTGCCCGAACTGTGAACTCATCGGCGTCATGTCTTCTCGGAGGCCTGTTGGATGACAGATTGTCGTGGCTCGAAAGATCGCCTTGCGAGATGCCGTCGCTGTCGATCTGCCGTCCGAAGGTCGGCGTCTCGCCGATTGCGTTCTCGTCAACCAGATATATCCGCAGCTCCGTCCTCTATCGATCTTCTCGGACTGATAGAGCTGGCGGTATTTCAGCTGTCGCTTCGATCCTTTGCATACCAAACGATGAAGTCGCATTTCTGCGCAAGAGCCGCTGGCACGCTGCCCGGTCGTTTTGACGAAAATGATCAGTCGCGACGAAGTTCTCCGCGCCGAAAACCTCATCCATCAGCTCTCGAACGTGATGAACGTTCTCATCCGAAATCTGCACGAACACCGACCCGCTCTCGGTCAGCAATTCCCGCGCCAGCATCAGCCGGTCGCGCAGATAGGTGAGGTAGGAGTGGATGCCGAGTTCCCAGGTGTCCCGGAACGCCTTGATCATCTCGGGTTCCTGGGTGAGGTCGTCGTCCGAGCGGTCCTTCACGTCGCGCTTGTTCGTGAAGGGCTGGAAGTTCGACCCGTATTTGATGCCGTAGGGCGGGTCGATGTAGATCATCTGCACCTTGCCGCCCATGCTCTCCTTGGTCAGGAGCGAGTTCATCACCAGCAGGCTGTCGCCCGCCACCAGCCGGTTCGACCAGCCCTTTTCGTGGTGGTAGAAATCCAGCGCCTGGCGCAGCGGCAGGTTCTCGAACGGCGCCGCGAACAGGTCCGGCTGCCGCCACTGCGTCGCCGCGTCCTTGCCCTTCAGCCGCTTCGCCGCGTTGGCCAGGATCGTCGCCGGGTCCACCCGTTCATGGACATGGAGCGAGACGGTATCGACCTCGACGCTCGTCCGCTCCGCCTTGCCCGTCCAGTTGAGATAGGGCGCCTGCAGCCGCTTCAGCTCCTGCAGCGCGTCCCGCATCCGTTCGGGATCGTCGCTGGCCAGCGCGTCGTCGATCAGCTGTCTCGATCCCCGCCCGCGCGCTGTCGAAGTTCAGCACCGGGTCGAGATGCGGGTCATAGGCCCAGGTCGTCTTCTCGCCATCCGGATCGGTGCCGGCATGGACCATCCCGACCTCGGGGTTGTTCACCCGCGTCTCGCCGTGGCGGTAGCTCAGCACCTGCGCGGGCCCGTCCGGCTTGCGAGCGGCCTTCTTCCTGCCCGCCGTCGCGCGTTGCCGCGGCGCCGGCTCGTCGGTCGGGGTCAGTTCGAACCCGTCCACCTCGTCGTCGCTCGTCCTCGTCCCAGGCTCCTCGTCGTCGTCCTCGTCCTCCGTATCGCCCGCCACCCGCATGATCGACCCGCCCCGCCCACGGCCGCGGGCGAGAAGCCCTCGTCGACCAGCGCATCGCGCGCAGCGAAGTAGTCGTCGTCGGCAAGGCCCGGCACACGCTCGCGCAGCAGCGCCATCATCGCGCCATTGCCGATGGAGGAGCCGTCTTCGGGGGTGAGGGAAAGGATCAGGTCGGTCAGGCTATCGGACATGCGGGACGCGAACTCACGAAAAGGGCTTGTTTTCCATAACCCTATCGCGCGAGTTTTTGTTTTGCACGCCCGATTCCGCCGCTTGCGCGCGGACATCGCCCTTCATTGGCTCGAGAATTCATGCTGTACGACCGCATCATCAAGCAGGGGACGATCAACGAGCCGAAGCGGCAAGCCGGACGCCGCACTTTGCGCTGCCGTCGACGGTCAACTGGATGCGTGCCCTGCGGATCCTCGCTGAGGACGAAGGGATCGACTTCAAAACGGCGACGTGCCTTCTATGGCAAGGAAGGCAAGCGGACCATGGGTGTGCTCGTTGAGAACACCGTGCTCGAGCAACTTTTCCTCGGGCTTCATCATCTTTCTGCCCTCGATCAGTTCCGATGCGGAACGACGGCCGCGGACTACGCGCGGGTCGGAGTGTTGGCCTGGTATTACGGCGTCGCCAACGCGGCGAGCGCTATGACCGCCGCGCAATCCGGATCCTTCCAGGAGGACCATGCTGGGACTGCGCGGCTGTGGGACGAACAGATCGCCAGCCGGGGCCTCGCCATGGCGCCGTTCAGCTGGAGAGTGAGCAGTCTCGTGGAGAAGACCTACAAGGCGGAGGTCGATGCACTGCGGAATGGCAGCGCCGGGAAGCTCCAGACGCGCCCCTCTACGAAAGACGACGCCCTCGGCGCAGCTGCCGGGTATTTGTCCGGATCGGCGAAGTGGTACGCGTGGAAGACAGAGGAGGACCTGAAACGCGAGCGTGCGTTCAAGGAGCTGGGCGTCGACAATTTCCGCTCGAAAGCTGCAAGGACGCTGCGGGATCAGAGGCTTGAGCGGAAGCCCATGGGGTTCGTTCACCAGGCAGCCCGCTACCGCGGCAAGGCGAACTATCGCGAGGCGCTTTTTCTCGCATACGGCTCCGGCACCGAGACGATCCTTTCCGGGTACGTGGAGGACATGCACGCTGTACTCAAGGCGTTTCTCGCGATGGCCGGCGCCTTCGCGCGTCGGAAGCTGGGCAAGGATTTGTGGTCTGAGTTTGTCGCAGATGTCGACGCGAAGAAGGCCTTCACTACCCGAGCCGGCGATATCTGGGCGTGAACGCTGGAGTGATTGTGTCTGACATCACATCTCGCTCGTCCCGCGTTTCAGCAATTGCATCCGCTGTTCTTTCCAGTCCAGCGGGAAAGGATCCATCAGGTTCGCGAGCGTGACGCTCTCAGGCTGGCGGCCGTCCATGATGGCATCGACGATTTCGGGCGCCAGCAACGACAGGCGCATCAGCCGCGCCATGTAGGTGAGGGCGATGCCCTCCCGCTCGGCCAGTTCGGAGATCGACGCGAACTCGCCCGACTCCAGCATCCGCTTCCAGCGGAAGGCGCGGGCCAGCGCCTTGACCAGCGTGTTGTCCGTCCGCCGCGGCTGCGTGGCGCCCTCCGGCATCTGCATCTCCTTCCGCCCGCCGCGCTTCACGACGCGGAACGGGACGTGGAGCGTCACCGTCTCGGGGATCGGCGCCGCCGCGGGTCATGCCGCTTCTCCGATGCCGCCGGCCAGCATCTCGCGCGCGAGGCCGCCGAGCCCGTCGATGCGGAGCCGGACGTTCGAGCCCGTCCGTGCCGATGTCGACGCGCTCGACCAGCAGCGCCACGATGCGCGCCTGCTCGGCGGGGAAGAGTTCGTCCCACAGCGGATCGAGCTGCTGCAGGGCCGCGCGGGCGTCGGCCTCGGTGATGTCGTCGGCGTGGGCGCGCGCCGCCTTCCACGTCCCCGCCACGATCTCGGGCTGGCGGAACACGGCGCGGAGCTGGTCGATGACGGCGGCCTCGATCTCGCCCGCGGGCACGCGGCCGACCGGGCACGACCCGGCGCCGTGCTTCAGCACCGTCTGGCTGACGTAGTAGCGGTAGAGCCGGTCGCCCTTGCGGGTGTGCGTCGGCGAGAACGCGGCGCCGTCGGGCCCGAACAGCAGCCCCTTCAGCAGCGCCGGCGTCTCGGCGCGGGTGCGCGCGGCGCGCTTGCGGGGGCTCTCCTGCAGGATGGCGTGGACGCGGTCCCACGTCTCGCGGTCGATGATGGCGTCGTGCTCGCCGGGATAGCTGTCGCCCTTGTGGACCGCCTCGCCGATATAGGCGCGGTTGTTCAGCATCCGGTAGAGGTACTTCTTGTCGATCCGGTTGCCGCGCGGCGTGCGGATGCCGCGCTTCGCCGACCTCCCGCGCCAGTTCCGTGCCCGAGCCGATCTCGAGGAAGCGGGCGAAGATCCAGCGGACATGCGCGGCGTGCTTCTTCGTCGACCACCAGCTTCCGGTTCTCGACCCGGTAGCCGTAGGGCGGCACCCCGCCCATCCACATGCCCTTCTTCCGGCTGGCGGCGACCTTGTCGCGGATGCGCTCGGCCGTCACCTCGCGCTCGAACTGGGCGAAGCGAGAGCAGGATGTTCAGCGTCAGCCGGCCCATCGACGTGGTGGTGTTGAACGACTGCGTGACCGAGACGAAGGTCACGCCGTTCCGGTCGAACACCTCGACCAGCTTGGCGAAGTCGGCCAGCGAGCGGCTGAGGCGGTCGATCTTGTAGACCACGACCACGTCGACCAGCCCGTCCTCGATGTCCTCCAGCAGCCGCTGCAGGCCGGGCCGTTCCAGCGTGCCGCCGGAGATGCCGCCGTCGTCATACTGATCGCGGACCAGCACCCAGCCCTCGGACCGCTGGCTGGCGATGTACGCCTCGCAGGCCTCGCGCTGGGCGTGGAGCGAGTTGAACTCCTGCTCCAGCCCTTCCTCGGAGGACTTGCGCGTGTAGATCGCGCAGCGCTGCTTCCGGACCATCCTGATTTCGCAGGGGCTTCGTCATGTCCGCGCCCTCCGGTTCTTGAGCCCGAAGAAGACCCAGCCGTTCCAGCGCGTGCCGGTGATGGCGCGGGCGATGGCGGACAGCGACTTGTAGGGCCGCCCCTGCCATTCGAAGCCGTCGGCGGTGACGGTGACGACCTGCTCGACGCCCTGCCACTCGCGGATCAGCCGCGTGCCGGCGATGGGCATCGGGTCGGCGCGGATGCGGCTCTTCTTCCGGTCGCCGCCGTCGAGTTCCTCGCCCAGCCGCTCCAGCCGCCGGATCGTCTCGGGCTTCAGCCCGCCATAGGCGAGTTCCTGGATGCGGTAGGCCAGCCGGCTCTCCAGGTAGCGGCGGTTGAACGGCGGCGGCTCGCTGTCGAACAGGTCGCGCCATTGCGCCTTCAGGTCCGGCGTCGGCGCGGTCTTCAGCGCGGCCAGGCGCGCGGGGATGGGATCGTGGGTCGTCATGCGTTTCTCCGGTGAGTTGGAGTTGCATGACGGCATCGGTCGGCCGGAGAGTGTAGGCGAATTTC
>CAVVNT010000009.1:0-93577 GCA_963749675.1 uncultured Alphaproteobacteria bacterium | reverse complement strand
GATTGCTTTCGATCCAACTAACCGAAATCGGGTCGCGAAACTTGATACCGCTCGCCGTGGCCCGGAACATCGCGCAGGTCACGCCTGTGGCAGGCACGTTCCATTGAACGAACGTCGATCTGCTTTCGATGGAAGTAATGGTAAAAATGGAGAGTGCCACAGCTCAAAACAACTCGCTTTTTGCCGGAGGAGTTGGGGCGGAATGCGCCTGTCTGATGGCGTTTCCGTGCGGCTGGATTGCGGCGGCTCTTTGAAATCAAGCAATGTCAATACATTAACGTCCGGAGATGGGGTGGATGCCGCTCTCCCCTGACGGCATCGCGATGTGCAGAACTCGTGGTGTCGAAGCACAAGCTGTAGGAGACGGCAACCATGGGAGAAGTTACCATTATCGGCGTCGATCTGGCAAAGAACGTGTTCCAGGTCCACGGCGCCGCAGCAGACGGGCCGGCCAGTGTTCCGCAAGAAGCTGTCACGGCCGCAGTTCGCACGGTTCATGGCGGACCAGCCGCCGTGTCTCGTGGCGATGGAGGCTTGCGCCAGTGCGCACCATTGGGCGTGGGAGATGGCGCGACACGGGCATGAGGTCCGGCTGATCGCGCCGCATTACGTCAAGCCGTTCATCAAGCGGCAGAAGAATGACGCGGCGGATGCAGAAGCGATCGTCGAGGCGGCTCTGCGGCCGACCATGCGCTTCGTCGAACCGAAATCCGCGGACCAGCAGGCGCGCGCCGTCGCATTCCGCACTCGCGAGCAGCTTGTGAAGCAACGCACCGAGGCCGTGAACGCGCTGCGCTCACATCTCTACGAGTTCGGCCATGTCGCCCCCGAGGGCATCGGATACCTGCCGCGCCTCGCGAAGGTCGTCGACGATCCCGATATCGATTTGCCGGAACTCGCCCGGGACATCTGCCGTATGCTCCTTGAGCAGATCGCCCACCTGACCGCCCAGATCAATGCCCTGAAAGCCAGGATCGCGGCCATGTCGAACGAAGCGGAAATGCCGCGCCAGCTGCAGACCATGCCGGGTGTCGGCCCGATCACCGCGCTCGCGGTCGAGACCTTCGCGCCGCCGATGGAGCAGTTCCGGCGCGGGCGCGACTTCGCCGCCTGGCTCGGCCTGGTGCCGAGGCAGCATTCCACCGGCGGAAAACAGAAGCTCGGGAAGACCTCGAAGATGGGACAACGCGACATCCGGCGATTGCTGGTCATCGGGGCGACCGCCGTGATCCGCTGGGCCTCGCGTCGCGGGGCACCCAAGGGGTCGTGGCTGGCGATGATGCTGGAGCGTAAGCCGATCCCGGTCGTGGCGGTCGCGCTGGCGAACAAGATGGCGCGTGGCATCTGGGCGATGCTGACGCGAGAGGAGGACTATCGTGGCCCGGTGCTGATCGGCGCCTGATCCGGCGCTGAATGGGCAATCGGGCCACCGAGTTGTGAGGAAGGCATGATCTGCATGGGCACATGATCGACATGATCCGGGTCGGGCAAACCAGAAACCTTCTCCGAGCCTCGAGCTCGCTGTTGGAGATTCGGACCCGCTCCGCGCATCACCATCCCGGCCAGCGGCGCCATGTCAGCCGCGCGAACAGGCCTGACAAAAGTACGCACTTGATCACATGTCCATAAGATCAGAATTTCCTTGCAAACCGAGCGGCATCCACAAAAGAAGGTTGGATATCAGGCCCATCCCCTCCGCCATTATCCGTAAGCGCGACGGCGGTGCCCTATGCGGCGAGGCTTGACGGCTGGGCGTAGTGCCAGGGCATGAGGGCCTCGATGCGGGATTTGTGGTGGCCGTCGAGGATGGCCCGGAGGGTGTCGGCGAGGTAGTCGACGGGGTTCGCGCCGGACAGCTTGCAGGTGGCGACGGGCGAGGCGAGCATGGCCCAGTTCTCGGCGCCGACCTCGTTGCCGGCGAAAAGCGCGTCTGGTTCTCAGCGGATCAGGCCGGGCCAGTGCGCGAGGGTGTAGCGGATGTCCTCGGCCAGCCGGGATTTCTGCGGGATACGGGAGAGCTGGGGCTCCAGCCAGGGCTTGAGCGCGGCGACGATCGGGGCGGACTGCTCGCGTCGGGCGGCGAGGCGCAGAGACGGCTCCTTGCCGCGGACGGTCTCTCGACCTGATGGAGCAGAGCGATCCGGCGCAGCATCTCCTCGGCGATGGGGGAGCCCTCGTTTTCGAAGCGCTTCACGAAGCGGCGGCGGACGTGCGTCCAGCAATGGACCAGCTGCCATGGGCCACCGTCGCGCGCGATGTCCGTCAGCGCGTCGCCACGAAGACCTTCACCGGCCGCCCTGGCCGAGCATCACGATGCCGCCCCTCGCACTGCCCGGATCGTCCGCATCAACAGCCCCTCGCCGGCGCCGGCCCCGACGCGGATCACGACATCACCGACGACGATCTCCACCCCGGATGTGGCATCCGTCGCTGCCGGCGCATCCGCGGCGGCGCCCTCGACCACCAGCTCAGCAAACATCGGCAGCTCCGCCACGCTCCCGGGCACCACCAACTGCCCCGTCCGCAGCTTCTTTCGCCAGTCGTGAACCTGCCAGCGCGTCGTTCCGTGCCGCCGCGCGACATCCGCCACCGAAGCTCCGGGCACCAGGCTCTCCGCCGCAATTCGCGCCCGCTCCGCCTTCGTGCGCCACCGTCGCCCGGTCGGCCCCTCGATCACCTCCAGCCGCGAAACCCCGCCGCCCCTCGAGCCGTCCAATTGGACGCCCACCTTGCCGTCCCGTTCCAAAACCAACACCTCCGACGCTCATGCGCGCGGAGAATGGCCCGGTCAGAGCAGAAGCGGCAGGAGGGGGTTGGCGTCGCGCTTACCATTATCCCCATTACGAACCAGTGACACCGCCCTGACGGGCACGGAACTTTCCGTGTTATCATCGGGGTTCGCGTGAACCGGCCGAACCTCTTAGATGCGCCGCCTGGCTGAGTTTGGGCTCAGAATGGCCCTCAGTCTCAGTTCGGGCGAACCTCGCTCGCTCCGGTTCGGTCCCGTTTTTCTATTGTATTTTAATGCCCTGCCGCCGAACCCCGCCAAAACCCCAAAGTGCGATCTGAATAACGCCGAAGGCAACATAGACGAAACACGCGGTAGGCGCGTTGCTCGGAAAGCCAGCGTAAATCGTCGGACTTCTTGGGTAGGTTCGCAACGCGTTCCGCTAGGCACAAATTAATGGGCAACTGAAGGAAACTCTGAAGAACCTCGGCTTTCGATCATGATCTGGTAGGCTGATGGCGAGCTTGCGGGAGCCGTCCTCGATGAAGCAGACCACCTTCGCCTCGCTGACCTACGCCACGAAGAAGAAGCGCACCCGGCGCGAGACGTTTCTCTCCGAGATGGAGTCGGTGGTGCCCTGGACGCGACTGATGGCGCTGATCGAGCCGCACTATCCGAAGGCGGGACCGAAGGGCGGGCGGCCGCCGATGCCGCTGGAGGTGATGCTGCGAGTCTACTGCCTGCAGCAGTGGTACGCCCTGTCCGATCCCGCGGCGGAGGAGGCACTCTACGACAGC
The DNA here is from genome assembly GCA_963749675.1 of uncultured Alphaproteobacteria bacterium. GTDB lineage: Bacteria > Pseudomonadota > Alphaproteobacteria > Rhodobacterales > Rhodobacteraceae > Roseitranquillus. The sequence goes on along the minus strand of CAVVNT010000009.1, from coordinate 90,052 downwards.
GACGCGATGCGCCGGTTTGCTGGGCTGGAGCTGGGGGACGATGCGATCCCCTCAACTTCGACAGCTACAGCGGTAAGTGATTGATATTGCTATGCCCGGTTGGGCAAAAATGTAACTACGCGGGCTCTGTCAGGCGGGTTTGGGCAGGGTCAGGGCATCAAAGAGGTCCAGCTGTTCCGGGGTTGGGCGGGTCGTGCCTTCGAGAGTGCGCTCGGCGATCCGGGCCTGATGGCGATGAATGCGGGCGAGCAGATCGGGCGCGGTGCGGGGGCTGGCGCTGTGGCCCTTTGCCTTCAGGCGCATGCGCATGACCCGGTGCAGCACGAGGGCGAGGAAGCAGATCAGCGCATGGGCCCGAATGCGGTCGGGCAACCGGTGGTGGACGGGCGCGATCTCGATGTCGGATTTCAGCACCCGGAAGCCGCGCTCGATGTCGGCGAGGCTCTTGTAGCGCGCCACTGCGTCGGCGGCGGTCAGGTCGGGAGCGTTGGTGATCAGCGCGAGCCTGCCATCGAAGAGTTCGGCTTCGGCGATGGCGGCCTCGTCGACGCTCCAGCTGAAGCGGTCGGCGGTGTAATCGGCCTTGAGAAAGCGGGCCAGTTCCGCCTCGGCTACGGCGCGGGTGAAGCGGCTGTAGGCCCCGCGGTCGGAAGCGCGGCGCCCCCGGGCGGTCTGGCCCTCGTCCTGGGCATCGAGCCGGGCCACCATCTTCTCTGCCATGGCCTCGAGTTCGGCGATGCGGGCGCGGCGGCGGGTGGATTGCTCCTCGGCGCGCAGCGGGTCATCGGCGACGATCAGGCGGTGACCGGCAAACGTGCTCTCGGTCAGCCCCTCTGCATCGAAGGCGAGGCCCTGGAAGGTCTCGACCAGCTCGGCGTAACGCCGCGCTGGCACGGCGAGGATGAACTCCAGCCGACGATCGCCCCGCTCTGCAAGGGCGGTCAGCTCACCGATGTTTTCCAGGCTGAGGAGCCCGCGGCCGGCCACCAGGATGACGCGCTGGATCGGGAAACGCGCGAGAACCGTCTGGAGCATGGCCTGCAGCGTCTTCGTTTCCGCGACGTTGCCGGAGTGCACCGTGTGCATGAGAGGCAGACCCTCGGCGGTCTGCACGACGCCGAGGACGAACTGCCGGGCGATGCCGCCGCGCTCCTTGTTCATGCCGAACGCGCCCAGGTCGTCCGCGACCTCCCCCTCGCCGTGGATGCGCACGGTGGTCAGGTCGTAGAAGACCACGGCAAGGTCTTGATCGACCAGCGGGCGGATTCTGTCTGGCCAGCTCGAGTTCCACCCGCTCGGCGCGATCCATCAGCGCATCCATCGCGCGAAGCAGATGCTGGTGGGTGACGGTCTCGGGCATTGCCGGCATCGCCACGGTCTCCAGCCAGCGCAGGCAGCCCAGCTTGCTTGTGGGGTCGCACAGCCGGTTGAACACCATGGCGCGGACGAGCGGCTCCACATCGGTTCCGCGACGCCCCGACCGCAAGGCCCGGCCGAGCGCGCGATCGAGACCGAGGTCCTTCCAGAGCGCATGCAGGGCGAAGACGTCGCCGTAACTGCGCGCGCCCTCCCAGGTGATCTCGGTCTTCGCGGGTTCGGTTCGTCCCGCGGCCCGGCTGAGGCCCCGGATGAGGGCGTCGAGCTGGCCGTCCTTCATTCCGTCGACGCGCCCGAGATTGGCGACGACGCGCAGCCTGGGCTTCCCCGCCTCGTTGCGGAAGGACTCGACGATCTGCAGATAGCGGCGCCCGCCGCTCTCGGTGACGCGTGTGAACATGGAATGCAGAGTGCCGCATAGGAAGCTGCACTGCAATGTGCATAGGGATGCGACGTGTAACTACACAGATTGCGGCGAAATCCACCCCGAACGGCTACCAACCCCTTGAATTCGCGTACCCGGCACGCGCCGGAGACACGAAATCTGGTCGGCAAATGTCGAACTTGGGGGACGCGATGGTGGGGCGGGAAATCCTCGAACATCCGCCAAGCCGCCTGACCGCGGCCTTCGCCGGATGCTTACCGTCCGGTCGGGCGAGGCCGTAGAAGAGGAGCTGGCGGATGTGGAGGAGCGCCTGCAGGCGGCGGAATCGCACATCGGACGCATCGAGTTCGATGTGCGGGTTCTGATGCGCCTCCGCCCGGCGCTGGAGGCGCCGAGGACAGCGCCGACGCCGGCCTTCTTCAGCGGCACGGACACCTCGCGCGGCTGAAGGCGCATGGCGTGGTGGCCGAGGTCAACAAGGAGCAGCCGTCCACCAGAACAGTCGAGGCCATCGTGGCGGCCCTGCGATCGGGCGCCCCGGGCGCCCCGGGCGCCCCGGTCGTGTTCCAGGGAGCGCTCGAAGGCGGCGCCTGAGGCGGCTGGTCGGACTTCCTCGAGCGGGTGGTGGCGCCGTCCGACCTCGGCCCATTCTCCTACGAGGGGCCGACACCAAGCTGAAGCGGAAACCGGCCCGGGCCACGTCCTGCAGCTCGTCCTCTACTCCGACCTGCCCGTAGATCTACTCGATACGGCTGATCGGCGTTTAGTACATCTTTATTGTCTGAACCCTCCGCACGCCTATTCCGGAAACACGGTCGCCCAGTCGTTGGCCATGTCCATGACGGTCCAGCGGTTGGCGGCAGCGGCGTCGAGGCCCTTGTCGAGATGGCCGAAGGTAGCGTCACGGTCGTAGGCCCATTCGCGGGCCGCGTCGGTGTGGTGGACGTAGAGGCAGAAGTCCGGCCCCGGCGGCAGGCAGGTGTATTGCAGCATCTGCAGGTCGCCGTCGGAGTTCCCGAAGGCGGCGATCGGCTCGCGGCCGATATGAGTCTGGATGCCGACGGGCTTGTCCGGCCCATCGTCGAGGAAGCCAAGATCGGGTTGCTTGATCAGTTGGGGAACGCCGTCGTTCAGCTCGAACTTCAGCTTCACGCTGCTGCCGACGACCTGCTCGGGCGGAACGCCGTAGACCTCTTCGGAGAAGACCCGCATGAAGTCGATCCCGCCGCCGGAGACGATGAAGGTCTTGAACTCGTTCGCGCGCAGGTAGGCGAGCAGCTCCAGCATCGGCTGGTAGACCATCTGCGTGTAGGGCTTGCCGGTCGTGGGATGCGTTGCGGCGTCGAGCCAGTCTCGCACGATGACCGCGAACGCCTCGGTCGTCATGCCCGAGTGGGTCGCCGCGATGACCTTTTCGACGTCCGGCGCGCCATTGGCGAACGCGGCCTCGATGTCGCCTTTGAGGATCGAGGCGAAGGGCTCGGTCGTCTCCCAGTCCGGGTGCTCGGGCGCCAGCGCCTTGACGCGGTCGATGGCGAACAGCAGCTGGAAATAGGCCGGCTGCTCCGCCCAGAGCGTGCCGTCGTTGTCGAAGACCGCGATGCGCTCGAAGGGATCCACGAAGGTGTCCTGATCCTCGTTCGAGACGCCCGACACGAAATCGACGATGGCCTGCTTGGTGGCGCCGTCGTTCCAGGAGGGCAGCGGATCGGTCTGGGCCGTCACCGGCAGGGCGAAAGCGAGGGCTGCAGCGCAGGCAGCCGAAAGGCGAATCCGGGCGTTCGTCGGTCGTGGTTCCATTTTCCTGTTCCTCAAACAAGGCGCTGTCAGGGCGACCCGAAAGACGGTCGCCGCCGCACTGCTTTCCGCGCCAATCTGCGCACTGCCGGGCCCGCCAAGGGCCCGGCGATTTGGTCTCTGAGCTCAGTTGCCGCTGGGCAGTCCGATGCTGAAACCTTCCTGCGCCAGCGAGTCCTGAAGGTACTTGAAGCGCTGGTATCCGGTCAGGGTGATCGGCCCGTTATAGCCCTCGCCCTGCATCTTGCGCGGCGGGTTCTCCACATAGGTCTGCATCAGTTCCGCGATTGCCGTGTTGAACGTGACCAGCGTCCAGGTGTGCTCGGTGTAGCTGTTCATGAAGACGTCGTAGCGTTCCTGCGGATCCTGCAGGATGTCGAACACCTGCGGCACCATCGCCGCATATTTCTCAGGCCCCTTCCAGCCGAGGTTGGTGTCCACCGCCAATCCGCCGGTCTGCGCACCATCGTCGCCCCGCAGGTTGAACACCGCCTTGTAGTTGCCGACCCGCGCCGCGCCCGGCGTCAGTTCGTTTTCCGTGAAGTAGAACCACGACTTGCGTTCGGAGTCGCCGGTTCCGGTCCAGACGGGCGTCATGTCATAGCTGTCGAAGACGATCGGCTCGCCCTCGCGGTCCTCGGTCGGCAGGTCGACGCCGGCTGCGGCGGCGAAGGTCGCCATCAGATCAAGCCCGCCCAGGATCGCGGCGCTCTTGGTGTCCGGCTCGACGCGGCCCGGCCAGCGGACGATCGCGGGAACACGGTTGCCGCCTTCGCGCACTGTGCCCTTGGTGCCGCGGAACGGCGTGTAGCCGGAGTCGGGGTATACGTCTTGCCAGGCGCCGTTGTCGGTGGTCCAGAAGACGATGGTGTTGTCGGTCAGTCCCAGCTCGTCGACCTTGTCGAGGATGTTGCCGACCCGGGCGTCAAGCTCGACCATCGAATCCGCATACTTGCTCTTGGAGATGGAACTTCCCTGAAATTCCGGAGCCGGCATGCTCGGCTGGTGGAGTTTCATGAAGTTGACGTTGATGAAGAAGGGCGCATCGAGCGCGGCCGCCTCCTCGAGGAAGTCGATCGCGTCCTGCTCGACGTAGCTGTCGAAGAAGGGGATGCCGACGACGCCCTCTTCCGGCGTGTTGACGTACTGGCCGTTGATCTTGAAGTCCTCGGTCACCTCGCCGCCGGCCACGCCCGAAAGCGAGCCTTTCGTGACCTCTGCGAACATCGCGCGCAGTTCCGGGTCCATGTCCGGGAACCAGGTCGGGTCGGCATAGGTGTAGGCGTTCAGGTGGTAGAGCCCGACGTGCCGCATGTCGTCGTACCCCTGGGCGTTGGGCAAGGCGTAATCATCCTCGCCCAGGTGCCACTTGCCGCTGAAGTAGGTGTTGTACCCGACTGTCTTCAGCAGCGAGGCAATCGTCCATTCGGCGGCCGGCAAGCCGCCGCCCTGACCCTGGAACGCTACCGTGGTCATGCCGCTGCGGTTGGGGATGCGCCCGGTCTGCATCGCTGCCCTTCCGGCCGTGCAACTCGGCTGGGCGTAGAACGATGTGAACATCATCCCGTCGTTGGCAAGCTGGTCGAAGTTCGGCGTCGGCATCCCCCGCGCGTCGCCGCCCAGATAGGCGCCGAGATCGCCCCAGCCCGTGTCGTCGGAGACGATCAGCAGGATGTTGGGCTTTTCGGCGTCAGAATCCTGCGCCAGCGCGGGCGCTGCCAGCGCCGCGAGGCCGACGGCAAGGGCCGGCAGCGTGTAGGTGAATGGATGTTTCATGCGTCCTCTCTAATGGGTTATGTTCCGTCTCTCGTCTGGACTTTCTGAGCTCGCCCTCGAACGTTCGAGCAGACCCAAGATCTCTTCCTCGAGTTCATCGACGATTCTCCTGTACTCGTCGGCCCTCGGGTCTCCGGCCTCGTCGAAGCGCCTGAGCGCCGAAACCGCTTCACCGTGGTCCACGCAGACAGCTCTGAAGTCGACGTCTCGTGCGCAGGCGCGGCGCAATTCGAGCTCGCGCTCCGGAAAGCGAGCCATGATCGAACGACATCGCTCCATGGCATCGGCCCTCCGGAACCGCGACGTACGGGCAGCTTTACGGTTCGACCGCGATCGCGGTAGGTTGGAACATGTTTCTACCCCTCCCGCAGCGGTGGTCTGGGGCGACAAGAGGCCGGTGTTTACCAGCAATATGAGATAGTTGAAGGCGCATGCAGAGACTTGGCCTTGACCGTGCACATAGTGCCGACCACCCGCCCGCTCCCGAGGACGTCCGTGCCGAGCTGGACCGCATCCTGTCCAGCCCGCTGCTTCAGCGGGGCGGCAAGCGGCGGGACTTTCTTCGCTACATCGTCGAGGAGACGCTGGAAGGGCGGGCCGACAACCTGAAAGGTTTCACCATCGCCGTCGACGTCCTGGGCCGGGACACGACGTTCGATGGCGCATCCGATCCCGTCGTCCGTCTCGAGGCGCGGCGACTGCGCCGCGATCTCGACAGCTACTACTTCGACGCCGGCAGCAGCGATCCGGTGCGCATCTCGATACCCAAGGGGGCGTATGTTCCGCATTTCGAATGGCGCGACGGAGCGCCGCAAGGCGGGCCGCCCCCGGCCGATGAGCCACCCGAAGCGATACCCGTCGACGTAGACGTTGGACGAAGGTTCCCACCCAGGGCGTGGCTCGCACCGCTGGCCCTGGCGTTGGTCGCCTTGATCGCGATCGGGTGGGCCCTGTCGTCTCGCTTCTCCGCGCCGGTCTCGGAACTGGAACCGGCAGTCGTGGTCCTGCCGTTCGAGGCGCTCGGCCAATCCGACGAGGGACGCTACCTCGCCGCCGGTATCGGCCAGGAGCTCGTCGGCGATCTGATGCAGTTTCCGGGCTTTCGGCTCTATGCCCTGCCGGCCAGTGCCGAAGGAGACACCGACGCGCCGGTGTTGCTCGGGCAGGAACTCGGCGTCGCCTACGTGGTCGCCGGCACCGTCCGCGAGCAGAACGGAAACGCGCGTGTGGCAGTGCAGTTGTTCGACGCCATGACGCGCCGTGTGCTCTGGTCCAGAACGTATGATCGTCCCCTGACCCCCGCGGACCTGATCGAGGTGCAGGACGATCTGGCCTCCCAGATCGCCACCGAGGTCGGCCAACCGTACGGCGCGGTCGCCAGTGATATGCAGATGCGTGCATCGACGCCGGAGGTGTCGAACATGCAGAGCTATGTCTGCGTGCTGCGTGCCCATGCCTACCGCCGCAACTTTCCCCGGGCAGAGTTCGGTCCGCTGCTCACATGTCTCAAGGGAGCCGTGCGACGCGATCCCGATTACAGCGACGCCTGGGCAATGCTCGGCTATCTCCATATGGACGCCGGACGGTTCGGCTATGCCGACGACGTCGGTCCCGCCGAACACTACGCCCGCGCGGCCGAGGCGGCGACCCGGGCCGTGGAACTGGAGCCGACCAACGCCCTGGCGCTCAAGGCGCTGGCCGCGATCAACCATTACCAGGGCAACTACGACCGGTCCGAGAGCCTGGCGCGCCGGGCGCTGAAGCAGAATCCTTATGATCCCGACGCGATGGTCCAGCTGGGATGGCGGCTCGCGGTCCGCGGCCATTTCGAAGAGGGCGTTCCGCTCATCGAACGCGCGATTGCGCGCTCAGCCAATCCACCGGGCTGGTACTATCACCTGCTGGCCATCGACTGTCTCATGGATGGCGATGGGTCCGCCATGCTCGACGCGGCCCGACACGCGTCGGCCGACGGTTCGGCGCTCAGCCAGTCGCTGGTCGCGATGGCATACGGTCTGATCGGAGACGAGGCCGCAGCGCAGGACGCACTACGCCGGATGATCGAGATCTCGCCCGGCTATGACCCGATCGCACGCTTCCAGACGCACCACGTCACGGAGGAAATCCTGGAAACGATCACGGCTGCACTGGACCGCGCCGGGTGGTCGAGCCCTTCGTGATCGTCTCGGGTGCGCAGGAGGTGGCCCGCCCGCTCGTGTCCCCCGCGAGCCAGAGCTGATCCTTCCGTTCCGCCCGGAAGATCAATGGATTGCAGGAGCGCGCACCCTTGGACACATCGGGCCTTGGGTCAGAGGACCGGTCCCAGGATGGCCAGTGGGTTGTTCCACAGGCGCTTGCTCCACGGCCAAGGCCTGCACCGTCGCCAGCGTCACCGGCCTGCTGTCTGCGATGTAGGCGTCCTGGCGCGCGCGCATGGTGCTGGTCAGTGCCGGATCGTGCAGCAGGATGTTGTTCTCGTAGTTCAAGTCGAAGCTGCGCCGGTCCATGTTCGCCGATCCAATGAGCGCAAGCTCTCCGTCAACTGCCATCGATTTGGTGTGCAGGAGCCCCGGCTGGTACTCGTGGATCTTCACTCCGGCTGTCAGCAGATCCTCGTAGTAGGACCGGCTCGTCGCCCCGACGGCGAAATCGTCGTTGCGCGCCGGGAAGACGATCGTGACGTCGACCCCGCGATTGGCGGCGGCGCAGAGCGCCGCCTGGATGGCGGCGTCCGGCACGTAGTAGGGTGTCGTGATCACCAGCTCCCTGCGGGCGGCGTACATCACGCTCTCGAACATCTCGGGTAGCCGGCGACGATCGCTTCGCGGCCGAGCGCCACCGCCAGATGCGTTTTCCCCACCCTCGGCGGCCCGAGCAACAGGAGCGCGTCACCGTTGGCGATGAAGCGACCCGTCGCGAGGTCGCGGATCTGCGCCTTGTCGATCGAGGGCTGGGCGGCGAAGTCGAAGCCGGCCAGGTCCCGCACGAACGGGAACTTGGCCAGGCCGAAGCTCATGTCGATGCGGCGCTGGTCCTTCCGCGCGATCTCGCGTTGGCACAGGAACGCCAGCGCGTCGCGCAGCGTCATCTCCGAGCGCGCCGCCTCGTCGAGGAGCGTGTCGAGCTGGTCCCGGACCGCGGTCAGCTTCAGCCGCGTGAGCATCCGGTCGAGGTCGGTCTGCGTCTCAGGGCCCATCACCAGGCTCCTCCGGCAACCGCCTCATACTCGGCCAGCGGACGCAGCAGGGCCGGCGCCGGAACCGCCGAACCCGCGTCCCCGCTCTTCTCGGCCCGGATCAGACGGCCGGCAGCTCCGGCGACGCCGTCGAAGTGGGCGCGGTCGGTGATGCGCCCGCGGCGGCCGGCGCTGCGCCGATGACACGCCACCTCGATGCCGGCATGGGTGATCCGCACCGTCTCGGCGGTGACCAGCACCCGGACCCGTTCGCCGATCAGCCGCCAGGGAACGGAGTAGGCAGGGCGGCGAAGCTCTCGAAGCTGCGGCCGGCGATGGCGTTGCGCTTCACGTAGCCGACGCCGCGCTCGTCCTTGCCCCTGGTTCTCGGCCGATAAGGGGCGCAGGCCCGAACCTGAAAGCCCCAGTGCCGTGCGAAGGCATGGAGCTTGGGGCTCAGCACCACCTCGCGGCTGGCTGGATCGTGGCTCAGGATCAGCGCACGGGCGTTGTCGAGCAGCACCTCCGCAGGAACACCGCCGAAGGTCGCAAAGGTGCTCTCCATTCCGGCGAACCAGTGCTCCTGGCGCTCGCCCAGAAAGGCCCGCACATGGAGGCGCCGCGAGTAGCCGAGCGTCGCTACGAAGAACGACACCAGCCGCAGGACGCCCTCGATCTCCACCGGACGCTGGCCGAAGTCGATCTGCAACTGCTGACCCGGCCGCGTCTCGAAGCGCACCGTCGCCCGCGCCTCGGCGCGCAGCTCCTGGCGCAGATCCGTGAGCATGTCCTGGGGGCCGAGCGGTTGCACGGAGACGACACCACGGTGCCGCTCCTGGCGAAGGGCGGAACGAAAACCGCTCGGCTCTGGACCTATGTCCGCGACGACCGGCCCTTCGCGGGGGGCGCGCCCCCGGCTGCGCTGTTCCACTTCTCGCGGGACAGGGAGATGGCCCACCCCAACCGGCATCTGGCGGGCTGGCAGGGCCTCCTCCAGGCCGATGCCTATGGAGGCTACAACGATCTCTATCGCGGGGACCGTGATCCCGGGCCGGTCATCAGCGCGCTGTGCTGGAGCCATGCCCGCCGCAAGCTCTTCGAGCTCGCCGACCTCAAGGAGAAGGCCCGGAAGAGGAAGCCGGTCTCGCCCGTCGCCCTGGAGGCGGTGACGCGGATCGATGCCATCTTCGACGTCGAGCGCGGGATCAACGGTCTGGACGCCGCGCCGCGGCTCGAAGCCCGGCAGCGCCTCGTGCGGCCACTGGTCGACGAGCTTCACGACTGGATGCGCGCCGAGCGGGGCACGATGTCGAGGCACAACCCCGTCGCCAAGGCGATCGCCTACATGTTCAAGACGGACCGCTGGGAGGCCTTCGCCCGGTTCCTCGACGACGGCCGGATCTGCCTGACGAACAACGCCGCCGAACGGGCCCTGCGGGGCGTGGCGACGAGGCGTTCATTGTGCCCCCCTTCTTCAAGTGTCTGGAAACATGGAGAGTTGGTTCTTCGGATCAGGCCGACACGGGCGTCCTTTCCGTCTCAGTGCGATGCTGACGGTGTCGTCTTCGAGGTTGATCGCCCGGATTCTGATACGGCGCGCCGGGCACGACCTGCTCGGCAGGCAGAACGTGCTCTCTGATGAGCCTGCGGATGGCGTGGTTGGTCACGCCGAGCTTCGCCGCGGCTTCGCTCATGGTGAGCCATTCGCCGTTCTTTCTCGGCGGAACGGTAGGCGTGCATGCCGTGGACCTTCCGGATGGAGCCGACGCGGTGCGGCGTCCAGGTCTTTCCCTGTCCCGTGCGGATGGCCATCCGGTTGAGCGAGGCGGCGATGTCGGCGTCCGACCAGCGGCCCGCCATCCGGGCCATGACCGCGAGCGCTTCCTCCGGGGTCCGGCGGCCGTGCTCGCCGGTCTTCGGCTTGCGGACGCGCAGCTGCGAGTGCGCGCCGCCGCGCCAGTGGATGGTCAGGATGACCTCGCGCGACACCTCGCCGACGTCGACGATGATGTCGGTCACCAGAGCGCGCAGGAGCTGCTGGCGTGCGCGCGGGCGCACTCCAGGCGCCGGCGGGAGCGTCGGCAAGGCCGGTGAAGTCCGGTGCTGGCGCGGCGGACACCGGCAAAGCCAGCGCCTCGAGACGTTCGGCGCAGGCCTCGACGCGGCGGAGCGTCATCTCCCAGGCGCGCTCGAGCTGCGCCGCGATCAGGCGGTTGTCCGGGTCGCGGCAGCGTAGCGGCGTTCCGCCAGCGAGGCATCGTGAGCCGCGCCTGCTGGAGGTCGAGCTCCGCCATCCGCCGTCTCTCGGCTTCGCCGTCTTCGTGCATGCGCTCGGCTTCCCGCGCCGCCTCGATCGCCATGGGTTCTACCGCGCGCGAGGCAACTCGGCCGCGATGGCGGCATCGACCCGGGAGCCGCCAAAGGTCATGCAGCGGCCGATGCCGCGCCCGGTCTGTGCCCGATCGCAGCGATACGTGGAGCGGCCGGGCGGCCTGCCGGCATAGGCGACGGAGAGCGCCCGGCCGCAGCGTCCACATGTCAGGATGCCCGCGAGCAGGGCTCTTCCGCCGCGGCCGGACTTCGCGCCACCGGCCCAGCCGTAGGTGTTGGCCGCGAGCGTCTCCTGGTTCCGCTCGAACTCGGCCCAGCCGATGTAGCCGTCGTGGTGGTCGTGGATCAGCACGTCCCACGCCGCCCGTGGCCGGCCGTGGCCGTAGGTCTTGCGCGCCCGTCCCTCGACCATGACCACCCGCTTCTCGCTTTTGCCGTAGACGTAGGCGCCGGCGTAGAACGGGTTCTTCAGGATCGAGATCACGTTGCGGTAGCGGATCGGGGTCCACTCGAGGGAGGTCATCCGCATCGCCATTGTCACTCGGACCAATGGCGCTCCAATGGCAATCGTCCGACGGCCGCGGAAACGAGACGCCGTCGGCCGCGAGCGACAGCAGCGTCTGGCGCGCGCTGCTGAGCTGCCGGAAGCGCTCGAAGATCAGCCGGATCGTCTGCTGGAGACGCAGGTCGGGATCGAAGCCGAGGCCATGGTCCCGGCGCCAGAGGTAGCCGACGGGCACGCTGATGCGGAGCTCGCCCCGCTCTGCCTTCGCGCGCGCGGCCTCGAGCATCCGCGCGCGCAGGATGCCGAGCTCGAACTCGCTGATGCTGCCCTTCATGCCGAGGAGGAGTTGGTCGTTCGGCCGACAAGGATCGTACACGCCGTCGAGGTCGATCACCCGGGCTTCGACGAGACCGCAGAGTTCCAGCAGGTGATGCCAATCGCGGCCGTTGCGGGCGAGACGGGACGCGTCGAAGCACAGCACCGCGCCGATCTCGCCGGCACAGAGCGCCGCCACCAGGCGATCGAAGCCGGGACGCGCCACCATGCCGCTCGCGGAACGGCCAAGATCATCGTCGATGACCTCGATGGCGCGGACCCCCTGGCGCCGGGCGACCTCGACCAGCTCATACTGGCGGCGCCGGCTCTCAAGGTTGGTCTCGACCTGCGTCCGGCAGGATTGCCGGACGTAGACCACGGCCTTCCTCTCGAGGACCGTCGCGGGAACTCAGACGTCGTCATCGCTGCCTCCCGGCGCCGCGGCCTCGGCCAGCAGGTTCGCCAAGGTCGTCACCGTGGCCCGTCGCTCCGTGGTGGACATGCCGCGGAGCCTCGTGGAGTCGAACGTCATCATCAGCTGGCGCGGCGGCGCCGGCGCCTTGGGACCGGTCATCCTGCTCCTCCTTGGCGACGATCGCATCGCCAGGAGAGCTTCGCCGGAATCCGCGCCGGCTCAGCAGGTCATGAAGATCGCCGAGGGCCGCAATCGAGACCTGCGGCGGGCCAAGTTGCCGCATGCCGGCGCACGCGACCGGATCGAGCATCCAGGCTGGTAGGACGAGAACGTCTCCCGGGCCCACAACGAGATGAACGAAGCGGCCAGTCTCGCGCGACTGGCTCGATTCCACCCGAAGAGTTCGGCCGTGGAGAGGATGCCAGCGATAGTGGACGACAGCTTCCTGCCCGACATGGGCAGAATGACCAGGTGATCGCCCTCGGCCGGAAGTCATGGCTCTTCGCCGGCTCGGAGCGCGGCGGCGAGCGCGCCGCCTTGATGTATTCCCTGATCGTCACCGCCAAGCTGAACGACATCGATCCCCAGGCTTGGCTGGCCGACGTTCCCGGCCGACTGCCCGACATGACCGCTTCGCAGGTGCCGGACCTGCTGCCCTGGAACTGGCAATCCCCAGAGCATCGCCAAGCCGCCTGACGGCGGCCTACGCCGGATGCTTACGCTCAGACCGTCCCTCGCCGTCGTCGATCGCGGCTACCGCGGGCACGGCGTCGAGACCACGCGCGTGCTGATCAGCGGCACCCGCAGGGGGCTCACGCCGACGCTCGCCAGGCTCCTGCGTCGCCGCAGCGCCATCGAGCCGGAGATCGGCCACATGAAGACCGACGGACGGCTGACGCGCTGCCCGCTCAAGGGAACCATCGGCGACGCGCTCTTCGCCGTCCTCAGCGCCTGCGGCCATAACATCCGGAAGATCCTCGCCCACCTCAGGGCATTTTTGGTCGTCCTGATCGCCGCCATTCTTGGTGCGTTCAGACCCCACCGCACCCCCCAGGACAGTGTTGCCGCCGCCTGATCGGATCGTTCAGGCTAAACTAACTAGGCGGAAGGCCCGCGTAACTCTGCAGCCGACCCACCACCACGTGCCAAACCCGATCAATCCGATATCTTCAAAGCCTCTCATGAAATGCTGTCAGGCGCGTCTCGTCGGGTTTGCGAACGGAAGCCCGATCTTCAACGCCTCGAGGACACGCGCGAGAAAGGCGTCGCACTCCGCAAGTTCCAAAATCGAGATGTACTCGTCCGCCCTGTGCGCGCGCGAGATGTCACCCGGTCCGCATACAAGGACCCGTACCCCCTCGGAGGCAATGACGCCACCGTCCGTGCCGTAGTCCACCTTGCCGAGCGGCATGCGGCCTCCGATACCTTCGAGGAAGTCGATAGCCGATACCGAGGCGAGGTCGAAGCCGGGATAGCGATTGAACTCGGCTATCTCAATGTCGGCCTCGGGCCGCGTTTCTCGCGCTTTTTCCGCGATTTCGGATGCCTCGGCTTGAACGCGGGCCAGCAGGCCGGCGACGTCTTCCTCGGCGAGGTGGCGGATCTCAAACTCGAGGGCCGCCGCTTCGGGGATCATGTTGAGGGCACTGCCGCCGGAGAAGCTTCCCACATGAATGGTCGAGTAGGGAATGGCGTAACCGTTGGCGCGAGGACCTGTCTTGACAATCTCGTCCTGCAATCGCCGGAGCGCGCCGATGAAGTCGCAGGCCAGGTGCAGCGCGTTGACGTGACATAGCGCTGCCGCCGAATGGCCCGCGGAACCGCAAAAGGCGACCCGATGGGAAACTTTGCCCTTGTGACCGGTTACGATGCGCATCGCGGTCGGTTCGCCGACGATGCAAAGGTCCGGAAGGCCGATCGTGCGGTCGAGCGCCCCGACCATCTGCGAGATCCCGACGCAGCCCGCCTCCTCGTCGTAGGAAAGCGCCAGCTTGAGCGGTTGCGCGAGCGTGCGGTGCGAAGCTTCGGCCATCGCCCGGATGGCGGCGGCGGCGAAACCCTTCATGTCTGACGTGCCGCGACCATAGATGCGGCCCTCCCGTTCCGTTGCGACGAAGGGGTCCGTTCGCCAGTCCTGTCCGGTCACCGGCACGACGTCGAGATGCGCCGAAAGCATCACGCCGCCCGGACCGGCTGGCCCCGTGGCCGCAAAGAGACCTGCGCGGCCCCCACCCGGCGCTTCGAGGCGGTGGCAGGTGACGCCAAGCGGCTCAAGCACCGAGATGGCGTAATCCGTGATGTCGGCGTAGTCGGCCACGGTGAAGATTGAGGGGAAGGCGATCAGCCGTTCGAGTATCTCGCGAGTTTCGATGGGCTACTCCGTCCGTGCGTAAGGAATGCGGACCTCGGTTTTCCCGCTCAGGCGCAGGACGTGACCGTCTTCGACAAGCACGTTCGGCTCCATGATCGATTGGCCGAGAAATATGCCGTCCTGCACGACCGAGGCACCGAGGTAGACCGCGGCGCAGGCGTGCCGGCCCGAAAGAATGCGGGCGTTCGTCGTCTCGATCAGCGTCGCAATGCCGTCCGGACCGAGTGTCACGCGGTGCGTTTCGGCAAGCGCGACCGGCGTTCCGGCACGGATGACCGCGTTACCCGCGACGACATGGGGCGGCGCGAGGATGTCGAGCGCGATGGCGGCAACGAGAGGGGCGAGTTCTGCAGCCGGGCGTATGGCGTTGTGAAGGACGGCGACGGCGGCATCTCCGGAGGTCAGGGTCGCAGCGCCGAGATCCGGTCGGCTGGCCACCAGGCGGCTGTTGCGCGCAGCGAGGCCGCGGCCGGGGCCGAGCGCGATCATCCCCGCGTCGACCTCCGGATCGCGGTCGAGCACGAGGGCGAGAGACTGCTCGGCGCTTTGCCCCTCGGCCATGGCGGCCAGGACGGCCGCGTTGACCGGACGGCCGTCGGGGCCGTGAGCGTTCGGAAGGCGGTGGCCGGTGACGAGACCGGCCTCGGATGCGGCGAGGAATTGGGTCAGCGGCGCGGGCCGGTCGGGGCCGCTGGAGATCAGCGCCGCGAAGGGAGCGGCCGCGATGTCGGCCGGCGGAGGGACGCCCGTCGCCTCGCCTTCGGTGAACAGCGTCGCGGTCCCGCCGCGCTGGGTCTCGGCGCGATGAAGGCGACTGTCTGCGGTCAGCGCGGCGAAGACCGCGAAGCCGCCGATGGACCCCCTCCCGACAGCCTCGGCGGCGGCGAGTGCCCTGAAGGCGGCGAGGCCGGCGTTCGGGCCTGCGGCGCCGATGCCGATGGTCAAGCCGCCGCCTCGCGCGCCCGAACGTGGCAGGCGACGACGTGCCCTGGCAAGACGGTCGTCACATCGGGCATCGCGGTCGCGCAGACGTCTTCGGCGATAGGGCAGCGGGTGCGGAACGGACAGCCCGAGGGCGGGTCGATCAGGACTCGGCACGTCGCCCTTCAGGACGATCCGCTCGCGGTTCCGCTTTGCCGGGTCCGCGATCGGCACGGCGGACAGGAGCGCTCTCGTGTAGGGGTGCTGCGGGTTGCGGAAGATCTCGTCGCGAGGGCCGCTTTCGACGAGGCGGCCGAGATACATCACCGCCACGCGATGGCTGATGTGCTCCACCACGCTCATGTCATGGGAGATGAAGAGCATGGCGAGCCCCATCTCCTTCTGCAGCCGGATCAGCAGGTTGATGACCGAGGCCTGGATCGAGACGTCGAGCGCCGAGACGGGTTCGTCGGCGATGATGAGGTCGGGTTCGGTGACGAGCGCGCGGGCGATGGAGAGGCGCTGGCGCTGGCCGCCCGAGAACTCGTGCGCAAAGCGGCCCATCTGGTCGGGGCGAAGCCCGACCTTGCGGAAGGTCTGGGCGACGATGCGGTCCTTCTCTGCCCCCGAGGCCAGGCCGTGGATTGTCAGCGGCTCGCCGACGATCGCGCCCGCACTCATGCGCGGGTTCAGGGATGAGAACGGGTCCTGGAAGATCGTCTGGACCTTGCGCCAGACCGGCTTCATGCCGGCCCGCGACAGCGGCGCGATGTCGCGGCCGTCGATCAGGATCCGGCCTTCGGACGGGTCATGAAGCTTCATGATCGTCTTGCCGACCGTGGATTTGCCGCAGCCCGATTCGCCTACGAGCGCCAGTGTCTCTCCGGGGCGGATCTCGAGCGAAACGCCGTTGACGGCGGCGAGGAACTTCTGCGGCCCGAACAGCCCGCGCTTCACAGGGAAGCGCTTCACGAGCGCGTCGAGTTGCAGGATGGGTGCCGCATTCATGCGCTGCTCTCCAACTCGTCAGCGTGCCAGCAAGCGCTGAAATGACCAGGTTCCACTTCTCCGAAGGGCGGGTCCTCGGCGTGGCAGCGGTCGGTTGCGAAGCGGCAGCGGTCGGAAAAGCGGCAGCCGGACGGCAACGCGTCGAGGGACGGCACGACGCCGGGGATCTCGGCAAGTTCGGGGTCCCCCACGGGCCCGGCGTGCCCGAGCATGGGAAGCGAGCCGAGGAGGCCCAGGGTGTAGGGATGCTTCGGCCTGGCGAAGACCTCGTCCACGCGGCCCTCCTCCACCTTCCGGCCGCAGTACATCACGATGACCCGGTCGGCCATCTCGGCGACGACGCCCATGTCGTGCGTGATCAGCACGATCGACGCACCGGTCCGGTCCCGCAAATCCCGCATCAGTTCGAGGATCTGCGCCTGGATCGTGACGTCCAGCGCCGTGGTCGGTTCGTCGGCGATCAGGATGCGCGGATCGCAGGACATCGCGATGGCGATCATGATGCGCTGCAGCATCCCCCCCGAATACTGGTGCGGATAGTCCTTCAGCCTCGCTTCGGGGGCGGGAATGCTGACGCGGCGCATCATCTCGACCGCACGCTTCCGTGCGTCCGCCTGGCTCAGCCCGAGGTGCTGGACGATGCCCTCGGTCACCTGCCGGCCGATCGAGAGGACAGGGTTGAGCGAGGTCAGGGGCTCCTGAAAGATCATCGCAAGCCCCGCGCCACGGAGCTTGCGCATCTCGCGGTCGGAAAGAGTGGTGAGGTCGCGGCCGTCGAACAGGATTCGGCCGTCGGCGATGCGTCCCGCCGGATACGGCAGCAGCCCCATGATCGAGAGAGACGTGACGCTCTTGCCGGAGCCTGATTCACCCACGATCGACAGGATCTCGCCTTTCTTCAGATCGAAAGACATGCCGTCGACGGCCCTGACGCTGCCGGTCTTGCTGCGGAACTCGGTCGACAGGTTCTGCACGGAGAGCACCGTTTCGACGGTCTGCGGTGTCGGCGCTGAGCGCTCCATCTCGGCAACCTCGGTCATCACTTCGCCTTCTGCCTGGGATCGAGCGCCTCGCGGATGCCGTCGCCGAGAAGGTTGAACGCCAGCACGGTGACCATGATCGCGAGGCCGGGATAGATCATGATCCAGGACGCCTGCGTGAAGTAGTCACGACCCGCCGACAGCATCGCACCCCACTCCGGAGAGGGCGGCTGCGCCCCCAGGCCGAGAAAGCTCAGCCCGGCGGCCGCGAGAACGGCGGACGAGACGCCGAGCGTCGCGACCACGATCAGGGGCGGCGCGATGTTCGGCAGCAGGTGGACGAAGATCAGCCGCAGATGCCCCGCGCCCGCGACATAGGCCGCGTCGAAATAGGCCTTGTTCCGCTCGACCAGCGTCACCGAATAGGCCACCCTGGCGTAGAACGGGATCGCGGCGATGCCGACGGCGATCATCGCGTTCGTCAGGCTCGGTCCAAGAACGGCGACGGCGGCGAGCGCTATCAGCGTCTCTGTGAAGGAGAAGACGACATCGACGAGGCGCATCAGCACGCGTTCGGTCCAGCCGCGGGCATACCCGGCCACAAGGCCGAGCAGCGTGCCGACCGTGAGGGAGATCCCGACGGCGATAACGCCAACCTGGATCGTCAGCCGCGCGCCGTACACCACCCGGCTGAACATGTCGCGCCCGAACTCGTCGGTGCCGAACCAGTAATCCGCTGAGGGCGGCATCAGGCCCATCCCGGCGCCCATCTGGTCGGGGTCGAAAGGCGCGATCCACGGCGCGAAGATCGCCGCGACGATCAGGACGACGACGAGGACGAGGCCCACCCGCGCCCCACGGTTCGCCGTCGTGGCTCCCAGCATGGCCAGCATCCGCCGCCCGAAACTGCCCCGGCGCGGCGCCCCCTGGTCCGTGGCTGCGGCGAGGTTGAGGGCGCGCTTCACTCTCTGTTGCATCGCCTCGCTCCTCAGTGCCGGATGCGGGGATCGAGCAGCGCATAGATCACGTCCATCAAGATCGAGACGAGCACCACGACGATGGCGAACATGAGGATGAAGCCCTGGATGAGGGGATAGTCGCGCTGGAAGATCGCCTGGATTGCCATGCGCCCGACGCCGTTCCAGCCGAAGACGTTCTCGACGACGATGGCGCCGCCCATCATGTAGGTGAACTGCAGCCCCATCATCGTGACGATGGGCACCAGCCCGGCGCGGAGCGCGTGGCGGTAAAGCACCATCGCCTTGGGCAGACCCTTGGCGTGGGCCGTTCGCACGAAGTCCTGATCGAAGATGTCGATCATCGACGACCGCGTCAGCCGCGCGATGATGGCCGCGTTCGTAAGCCCGAGGGTCAGTGCCGGCAGGACGAGGTTCGGAAAGCCGCTTCCGGCGACCGGAAACCAGCCGAGCTGCACCGCGAAGTAGAAGAGCAGGATCAGCCCGAGCCAGAAGTGCGGCATCGAGACCCCGAGGATCGCCGTCGTCATCAGCACGGTGTCGAGCCAGCTGCCGCGCCTGTAGGCGGCGATGAAGCCGAAGGTCAGCCCGATGACCGACGCGATCAGAAGCGCAGAGGCGGCGAGGATCAGCGTGTTCGGGAGTCGCAGGAGGAGAAGCTCGAGGACCGGCTGCTCGCCCCTGATCGTGACGCCGAGGTCGCCGTGCAGGATGCGGTTGAGGTAGGCGAAGTACTGCGCGACGAGCGGCTGGTCGAGGCCGAGACGCTCGCGGACTGCTTCGAGCTGTTCGGGCGTCGTGCCCTGGCTTTGGGCGTACATGATCTGAACCGGATCGCCGGGGACGAGGTGGATCAGCATCGAGACCGCTATGGTCGTGACGAAGATCGTCAGGATCGCGGCAAGCAGGCGCTGGATGAGGAAACGTGCCATTGGCGCTTCACGTCCTCTGGCTGGGAGTGGAAACGGGCGGGACCAGGCCCCGCCCGTCCGAAATGCTCAGGACGCTTCCATCGCGCTGAACTGGGCGCGGTTGAACGGCCCGATCTTGAAGCCCGGCGTGTCGGCCGAGACGGCATAGAGCCAGAGCCAGCCGGGCGTGTAGATCGGCACCTGCGCCGCCTCCTCGAGGAGGATCTTGAAGGCCTCATGGACGACACTCTCACGCTCGGCCGGGTCGACCGTGGTGCGCGTGGCTTCGAGGATCCGGTCGAGCTCGGGCGTGTGAAAGCCCTCGTAGGCGCCTGGCGAGTGCCACAGAAGGTACAGGAGATCAGGGTCGAACCACGTCCAGCCCATCAGGTCCATGTAGCCCGGACCTTCGGCCTTGTTGTTCTCTTGCGTGTCGCGGGCGTTCAGCGTGCCGATGTCCATGACCTCGATCGACGCGTTGATCCCGACCTGCTTGAGCTGGTTCTGGAGCATCTGCAGCATCCGCTCGCGATTGTCTCCGGTCCAGGTGGCCAGGATCACGTCCATCGGGTTGTCCGGCCCGTAGCCAAGTTCGGACAGTAGCGCCGTGGCCTTCTCGGGGTCGTAGTCCTGGTCGTATTGCTTGCAGAACTCGGGATCGTTGCCGAAAACTCCGCGCGAGACGGGGCAGTACTGCCGCTCGACCAGATCGCCGTAGACGACCTGTATCGCCATGTCCTTGTCGATGGCGTGACTGACGGCGCGGCGTGCGCGGGCGTCGTCGAAGGGCGGACGGTTCACCGCGAACTGGAGGAACATGTTCTGGCCGGTGCCTTCGGCGATGTGTACCTCGACGGCCTCGTCGTCCTGCAGCGATTTGACCTCCTGGATCGGCGGCACGATGACGTTGAGCTCGCCCGTACGAAGTCCGGCCACGCGGGTCTGGCCCTCGGGCATTGTTCGCACGATCAGCCGATCGGCCTTGGGCGCGCCGGGATTGTCGACCGGCCGGCCGCGATTGACGTAGTCGGCGTTGGCGTCCAGCACGATCTCGGACCCCTTTGTCCATGACGCGAGCTTCCACGGCCCGGTGCCGATCGCCGAGCCCGTGCCGAAATCGGCGGCGTCGGCGTTGCTGTCGCACAGCATCGACGTGAACTGGTCGGCCATGAAGGGGACGAAGGCGCCGAAGGGCGTCGCGAGCGTGAACTTCACCGTCAGGTTGTCGATCTTGTCGACCGACGTGACGTCGCCCCAGCTCGCTTTCGTCAGGCTCGGGTTGTCGCCCAAAAGCGCGCGGTCGGCGGTCCATGCCACGTCATCGGCGTTGAAGGGCGTGCCGTCGTGGCAGACGATGTCGTCGTGCAAGTGGAAGGTGATCTCGGTTCCGTCTTCGGACACGTCCCAACTTTCGGCGAGGTTCGGAACCACCGTGCCGCCAGTGTCGAACTCCAGCAGCGAGTCGTAGATCTGGTACCAGACCTGCCGTGACAGGGTCGACGTGGCTCGATGCGGGTCGAGTGAGTCGATGTCGCCGTCGCGCGCCCAGACGATGTCTGCAGCCGTGGCCTGAGATCCGAGCACGATCGCCAAAGCACTGATCGCCAAGGGCTTATATCCTGATCTCATTCAGCTTCCCCTCTGCTGGATGTAGGAGACAACCGGTCTCGGGGTCGGCGCCTACGGTGGTCATACCCAAGCCTGAAACCAAAGTTTCACGGTGTCAATGATATGAAACATGTGTTTTAATCGGAAGCGAGCGAGAGAACAGGAATGCCCGAAAATACGTCAGATCACACGGAGCCCCGGGCGATCGAGAGACTGATCCGCTCCAAATACGAAGACATGCCGGGCAGCGAGCGCGCATTGGCCGACCGCGTGCTCGAGTACCCCAATGAGGTCCTGCTCTATTCCGCGACCGAGCTCGCCGATCGTGCCGGTGCCTCCAAGGCTGCCGTCTCGCGCTTCGTCAAGCGGCTCGGGTACGCCGACTTTCGCGAGATGCAGCGCGAGATCCGCCACGCACAGATGACGGGCGACCCGATCTTCCTGTCCGCCGTGCCCGAGCGCGGGCAGAGCACCCTTGCAAGGCACCTCGAGCGGGATATGGCGAGCCTCCGCGAGACCATCGAACAGATCGACTCGACGGAGGTCACGGAGGTTTCCCACAGGATCCTATCGGCAAGGCGGGTGGTCTGCCTGGGCTTCCGCAACAGCTACGTCTTCGCCAGCTACCTGCGCCGCCAGCTGATCCTGATCCGACCGGAGGTGTTCCTGGTCCCCGCGGCGGGGCAGATGGTCATGGAGGATATCGGCGATCTCGGGCCGGACGATCTGCTGATTGCGATCGGCCTCCGCCGCCGTTCCGCGCAGCTCGCCGACGCCATGCGGCTCTTCTGGGACCGCGGCGTGCCGATCGCCTACCTCACCGACCGTCGGGCGGTCAGGACGCGCGAGTTCGCCACGTGGGTCTTCGCCTGCCAGGTCCGGGGGATGTCGCTGTTCAACTCTTACGTGGGCGTCATCAGCCTGCTGAACTTCATCGCCACGCACACCTACCACGCCGCCGGCCGCGACGGGCGCATGCGCCTCAGCCAGATCGAGGGGATGCTCGATGCGCTTGGTGAGCTCGATCCGGGAACATGAGAGGAGCGCCAAAGTCATGCTGATCGATGAGGTATCCGTGTTCCATGTCTCCATGCCGCTCAAGGCGCCGTGGAAGACCTCCTTCAGCGAAGAAACCGCGATCGACACGGTCCTCGTCCGGCTCCGATCCGGCGGGGTGGAGGGCTGGGGGGAGGCCGCACCCTACGCCGTTCCGCAATTCTGTCCGGAATGGGCGGCCGGCGCGTTCCTGCTTATCCGCGATGTCTTCGGACCACTCGTCGAAGGCCGCGAGATCGAGAGCGGCGCCGAGCTTCAGCGGCTTCTCTCCCGGTTCAAAGGCAATACCTTCGCTAAGGCCGCCATCGACACCGCGTGGTGGGACCTGGCCGCCCGACTCGCGGGGCGTCCTCTCTGGGAGATGATCGGCGGGGCCTCGCGGGAAGTCCCGGTGGGCGCGGACATCCCCGTGCAGGAGAGCACGTCCGCGCTCCACGATGGGGTCCGGGCCGCGGTCGACGGCGGCTTCAGCCGAACAAAGCTGAAGTTCCGCCCCGACAGCGGCTACGAGATGGTCGCCTCCGTGAGAGAGGCGTTTCCGGACATGTCGCTCCACATCGACTGCAACTCCGGTTTCACCCTCGATGATATCGACCTCTTCCACCGGCTTGACGCGCTCGGACTGGTGATGATCGAGCAGCCGCTCGGCTGGCAGGACCTCATCGACCATGCGAAACTGCAGCTTGAGCTCGAGACGCCGATCTGCCTCGACGAGACCATCACGTCGCTGGACATCGCAAGGCAGGCGGTGGAGACGGGAGCGTCGCGCTGGATCAACATCAAGCACGGGCGCGTCGGCGGCCTGACGAACGCCATCGCCATCCAGCACTACTGTACAGGCGCAGGCGTACCCTGCTGGGTCGGCGGAATGCTCGAGTCCTTCGTCGGCCAGGGAGTCTCGCTCGCGCTGGCGACCCTCCCGGGCATGGCCTATGCGGCCGACATCTTTCCCGCGGGCCGGCTTTACGCCTGCGACCTCGCGACCCCCGACATTGCCTTGAGCAGTCCCGGCACGATCACGGCGCCCGATCGCCCCGGGCACGGATTCGCACCCGACCGGAACCAGCTTGCCGCCTGCACCGTCAGCGCGGGTTGACGATGCTCGCCCACTCCCATCATCTGGTTGGCACGGCCGAGACCAAAAAAGATTGCCCGTCAACGACATCTGGGTCGTGACAGGCGGCTGTGTTGACGGAGGTCCACGATGCGCGACGGAGCGCCTCGGCGTCGCGTGGGACGGCACGAACCAAGTTCCCCAAGTGCTCCACGTCAGTCGTCGTCGCTTCATGAAGGCGGCGCTTCTGCAACGCGGAGGCGGACGATGTCTCGGCCGTTGTGAGCGCAAAGGAGGACACGGTCGCAGTGAAGCGCTGCACCTGAACGAGTGTCAACGTCGGAGCAAAAGCCGGCCAAGCATTGGAGTGCGCCCCTCTGCTTGGACACGTCAGGCAGTTTGTTTTGACCGGGTCGGGGCGTTTCTCTCCTCAAACTGATTTGGGCTCAGGTAGCCGAGCGCCGAATGCAGCCGTATTGCGTTGTAGACATCGTCGATGAACGCCGGAAGGTCTGCGGCGACGTCCTCGAAGGTCTGATACTCGGTGATGTAGACGGCTTCGACCTTCAGCGTCTTCATGGAGCTCTCAGCTTGCGGATTATCGTACGGGTTTCCCCTCGGCTCATCGACCCGACGAAGCCGCTTTCCCTCAGGATGCGCCGGTGCCGGGATGCAGCGTACTGGGCGCCGCGGTCGGTGTGGAAGACGCAGCCTGGCAGCGGGCGGCGGCCCCCGATCGCCGCGTTCAGCGCCGCCGCGGTGAGGCGGGTATCGATGTTGCGACCAAGCCCGTAGCCGACCACCTTGCGCGACCAGGCGTCCAAGATGACGGCGAGGTAGACGAAACCTGTGGCGATGGCGACGTAGGTGATGTCTCCGACCCAGAGCTGGTCGGGACCGTGAACTTCGAAGTTCCCGGCGACATTGGGATAGATCGGACTGTCGTGATTGCTGTCGGTGGTGGCGACATAGCGGCGTTTCCGTTTTGGATTCAGATCGTTCTCCCGCATGATCCGCCGCACCTTCTTCGCATTCACGACGAGCCCGCGGTGCCGCAGCTCGGCAGTGACTCGGCGATAGCCATAGTTCCGGCAGGTCTCGGTGATCGACCGGATCACGGCGACCGCCGGATCTTCGGCGGCGGAAGCGGGAGCTGCGTAGAAGCTGGAACGAGGCAGGTCCATCAGATCGCACCCCCGTCCGACCGAGATGCCGGCGGGCCGGTGATCACGGACCCAGGCGCGCTTCTCTGCGGCCGTTCGCGCCGACGAGCCCCCTTTGAGACAACTCGATCTCGAGGGCCTGACGTCCCACCAGCCGCTCGAGCGCCGCGATCCGCGCCTGGTACTCGGGCAAGAGCTCCTCTTCGACCGCGTCGTCATCGAACTCGCCGCGCTCGTACTTCTCGACCCAGATCGGGATCAGCGTGCGGCACACGTCGTATTTCTGACTGAGCCCGCGCATCGACTCGCCGTTGAAGTATGCCTCGACAATCTCACGCTTCCTGGCGGTGCTGTGGCGCCGGTGTCTCTTCGTCATGGGGTTCTCCTTACCAGAACCC
Source organism: uncultured Alphaproteobacteria bacterium (assembly GCA_963749675.1). Taxonomy (GTDB): domain Bacteria; phylum Pseudomonadota; class Alphaproteobacteria; order Rhodobacterales; family Rhodobacteraceae; genus Roseitranquillus. Next base: position 65,529 of record CAVVNT010000009.1, on the reverse strand, counting down.
CGGCCCGGTCAATATCTTCGCGCCAAACTGTCCAGCCTCAGGGGCGCACTCCATGGGCGGCGCAAAACTCGGCCACTCGGCGAGCGCCTTGTCGCGCGCGCTCATGGGTAGCTGGCGCGGGACGAGGCGCTTCGGCCCGTCAGGGCCGACCATAGGGCGTGGGTCGCGCGTCGACCTTGGTCGCTCGGGAGCGGCTCTGGCTGAGGCGATACCTGTCGCCGTTCAGCTCGAGGATGTTGACGTGGTGGGTCAGCCGATCGAGGAGCGCGCCGGTGAGGCGCTCGGAGCCGAAGACCTCGGTCCATTCGTCGAACGGCAGGTTGCTGTTGATCAGAGTGGAGCCGCGCTCGTAGCGCTGGGAGATCAGGTCGAACAGCAGCTCGGCGCCGGTCTTGGATAGCGGGACGAAGTCGAGCTCGTCGATGATCAGCAACTTCTGGTTCGCCATCTGCTTCTGGAGGCGCAGGAGGCGACGCTCGTCGCGAGCTTCCATGAGCTCGTGGACGAGCACAGCGGCGGTGGTTAAGCCCACGGAGAAGATCCTTCTGGCACGCGGCGAGACCGAGGCCGATGGCGGTGTGGGTCTTACCCGTTCCGCTCGGGACGAGGGCGATGACGTTCTCGCGCCGCTCAATCCACTCACAGCGGGCGAGCTCCAGGACCTGCATCTTGTTGAGGCTGGGGATCGCCTTGAAGTCGAAGCTGTCGAGGCTCTTCGTCGCCGGGAACTTCGCGGCCTTGATCCGGCGTTCGATCATCCGCCGCTCACGGTCGATCAGTTCGAGCTCCACCAGCCGGGCGAGGAACTGCACGTGATCCTCCGCGGCGCACTGGCGGGCGAGCTTGGCGTGTTCGCGGAGGAAGGTGGGCAGCTTCAGCGTCTTGAGATGGTGGTCAAGCAGGAGCTTCGGCGCGTCGGTCATGCCGGGCCGCCGACGAGACACATGTAGCTCGACGCTGAGGTGGTCCCGACAGTGGCGCGCGGCAGATAGGGGTAGACGTCGAGGTCGAGCTTCGGGGGCCGCCTCTCGACCTGGCACAGGACCAGGTGCTTGATCGCGTCGAAGCCGATCGCGCCCATCCGCAGCGCGGTCCTCACCGCCACGTGCAGGTCGGCGAGATCGAAGGTCTCCAGCAGCCGCAGCACCTGCAAGTATCCTCGGCGGCCGGCCTTGAGCAGCCGCGCCTCCATCAGCCGCCGCAGGGTCTGGAACTCGGCCGGCAGCTCCCAGCCCACAGCGGCGCGGCCTAGTCCAGGGCGCCGATCTTCTTCTCCAGCAGTGGCAGGTAGTGGATCGGGTCGAAGACCATATCCTCGCGGCCGTAGCATCGGAAATGGCGGGCGATGATCTCACCGCCGCAGCCGATCACGACCTGGTCGACGTAGCCCCTGATCCAGACGTCGCGATGGCCGTAGCCGACCGGCACCGAGTATTCGTTGGTCCTGTAGCGCACCAGCGCCTGCGAGCTGACCCAGCCGGTGACCTGGTCGCAGGCCTCGAAAGGCGCCGGCGGCAGCGGCATCATCGCCTCAAGATCGCGCTGGAGCCGTTCGCCGATCGTCTCGCTGTGAACCCGTAGGATCTCCGCCTGCCGCTTGCGGCACTGCTCTCCCAGCCAGGCGTTGAAGTCGTCCCATGTCGCGAACCGCGGCAGCGGCACCATGAAGTTGCGCCGCGACCAGCCGACGATCCCTTCGACGGCGCCTTTGTCGTTGCCTTTCCCGGGCCGGCCGTATCGGTCCTCGATCACGTAGTGCGACAGCATCCCGCTGAAGAGCGTCGCCCGCTTGCGCGTCCCGTCCGGCAAGATGCGCGTCACCAGGCACCGGTCGTTGTCGTAGAGCACCGACAGCGGCACCCGCCCGAGGAACACGAACGCATGGACGTGGCCGTCGGCCCACGCCTCGGCCGTCGCTGCCGGATCGGCGCGGACGTAACACGCATCGCTGTGCGGCAGGTCGAAGAGGAAGAAGTGCGCCTTCTGCTCGACACCGCCGATCACCACCAGCGCCTCGCCGAAGTCGGCTTGGCCGTGCCCGGGCGCGTGGTGCAGCGGCACGAACATCTCAGAGGGTGTGTGAGAAGTCATCCCGGCGCGAGGCGGCGGAGCATTTGGGCACAGGCGGCGATGGCGATTAGCGTCTCCGACGTCTGGACGCGGTACTCGTAGTCCTTGGACATCCTGCGGTGCTGACCGAGCCATGCGAAGCTGCGCTCGACGATCCAGTTCAGGCCGGCGATCTTGAAGGCCTGCTCCCGCCGCCTCACGATCCGAAGGTGCCAGCCGTTCCGCTCCCTCATGTCTCCCGCCAGCCCTTTGCTCTCGTAGCCGGCATCGGCGATCACGGTGTGGATCTTTGGCCAGAGCAGAGCCAGCCCGTCGGTCAGGTCGCGGGCGGCCCGGCGATCGGAAATGCCGGCCGGTTCGACGCGACACGAGATGAGGAAGCCCTGCGTATCAACGAGCATCTGACGCTTGCGCCCCTTGATGCGCTTGTGGCCGTCGAAGCCGCGTACGCCCCCCTTTCGGTCGTCTTCACAGACTGGCTGTCCATGATCGCGACGGACGGATCGGGCCGCCGGCAGGCATTTCGCCGGGCTGCGCGGTAGAGGGCGCGATGCAATCGGGTCCAGACGCCGTCGAGCCGCCAGCGACGGAAGTACCACCAGACCGTGCCCCAGGGCGGGAAGTCGCGCGGCAGCAAGCGCCACTGGCAGCCAGTGCGCAGCAGATAGAAGATCGCGTCGACGACGGCACGCAGGCTCGTGCGGCGGGGCCTCCCGCCCGGCCGCGGTAGCGGAAGGTGCGGCTCGATCAGCGCCCACTGGGCATCGGTCAAATCGGTCGGATAGGCGTGCGGCACCATGATCTCCCTCGTCGTGCTCGACAGGAACATGGGCCTCGACGCCACGGCGGCGACTTCTCACACACCCTCTGACTCCCAAAACCGGGCTCCGTGTCAGCCGCCCACCATTCCCTGCGGTTAACGGATCCGAAAAACTACTTGTCAGTAGCTTGGGCGAGCGTCCAAAAAAAACGGACGCCCGCCCGATAGGGTCACGGCATCGGAATGTCGGTGACGTGCTTCGGCACGTCATAGCCCTTCTTCACGGCCTCACGGCCGGCCAGCTCGACATACCAGCGCTTGACCTCCGGATACTCGTTGAGGTCGATTTCCTGCCACTCGAACCGCGACACCCATGGCCAGATCGCGATGTCGGCGATCGAGTAGTCTCCCGACACGTACCCCTCCCGCCCGAGTTGCTTGTCCAGCACCCCATAGAGACGCGCCGCCTCCTTTGCGTAGCGCTCCTCGGCATAGGGCGCCTTGCCCTTTTTGAAGTGCAGGAAGTGGTGCGCCTGCCCCAGCATCGGGCCCTGATTGCCCATCTGCCACATCAGCCACTCGATCACCCTGGTCCGCCCCGCCCCGCCGGACGGCATCAGCATCCCCGACTTCTCGGCGAGGTACATGAGGATCGCGCCCGACTCCATCAGGCTGAGGCCATTGTCGCGGTCCACGATCGCAGGGATCTTGTTGTTGGGCGAGATCGCCAGGAACTCGGGTTTGTGCTGGTCCCCTTCGCCGATGTTGACCGCGTGCGGCTCGTACGGCAGCCCCATCTCCTCCAGCGCAATCGAGACCTTGCGGCCATTGGGGGTCGTCCAGGTGTACAGATCGATCATGCGGCAAGTGCCTCCTCGTGCCGAGATTTCTTGCACTCTGGGGCAGGCGGACCCGAACCTCCAGACGCGCCAGCTCCCACGTCGCGAGAGCGCCCTCAGACGACGCCCGTGCTTCATCCGGGGACACGAGCGAGAGCGCGGTATGGGAGATGGTGGCGCTGCCAGTGGCGGTCCCGGCGCAGTCCACCTATCGTCCCGGCGTCTGGATGGAGAAGTCGGGATGAACCGCGAAACCGCCATCGCACGGGCCGAAGCATATTTCTATGAGGGCCGCTTCCAGGCAGACCTCGCGACGCTCGCCGCATTCGATGAGCTTGAACGTTACCTGACCGAGGCCTTGCGACCGCGGCTCGAGGCGATGGCCCCTGATCTTGCCCCCGTTTCGCCGGACACTCAGGGCTGAAGATGCGCTCGCCACGCGAGTTCATCGCAGCTCATACCGCAACCGCCTGAGTGTCCGGCGAAACGGGGGCAAGATCAGCCTGAACCTCGCGAAGCTGGAGCTCTTCAAGCGAGACCGTGTCCTTCTTGTCGCTTTGATAGGGATCCTGTTCATCCTCGCAGGGCTCTACACGGTCCTGGGTGTCGGCATGGACATGTCGTCGCTCGAGATGACTGGGATGCGAGGGATGCGGGCCATGCCCGGTCCGCGTGCGGCGGGTGATTGGAATCTGTCCTTCGCAGTTCTCATAGTCCTCATGTCGTGGGTGATGATGGTCGCCATGATGCTCCCCAGCGTTGCGCCCACCGTCCCGTCGCATTCGGCGCTGCTCCGAAAAACCGAACGAAGGGAAACTGTACAAGCAACTTCTGCCGCTTTCCTCGTGGGATACTGTCGCTTGGGCGGGGGTCACAGCAGGATTCTGCGAAGAACGGCCCGAACCATAGTGAACGGTTTCGTGGCCGACATCGACACCCGGTCATGCAGCAGGTCCTCGACGTTCCGCAGTGACAACGGGAAGCGGACGTACAACATCACCGCCTCTCGGAAATGGTCTTGAAGTACCGGGAGGGGCTGCGCTTGCCATCCGCGACGCTAGGCGGACGCCTTGCCACGCTCAAGCCACCTTCTTCTGACATGTCCATCGGTGCTGGTGCATGCAGACCTCGACCCGACGCACGACACCATCGCGCAGGCGACGAGGCTGCGGCGCGAGAGCTATCGACGATGCCCGATCAGCCCCTCGAGCATCTCCATCTCTGCTTCGGTCAGGTCTGTCAGCGGCGATCGCACCGGGCCCGCCGCGAAGCCGCGAAAACGCACACCTGCTTTGACCGCGGAAACGGCGTAGCCAGTGTTCCGGTCACGGATCGCGGCGAACGGATAGTAGAAGTCCCGCAGCAGCGCCTCGCACGCGCGGTCGTCGCCGGCGGTGAAGGCGGAATGGAACTCTAGCGCAGTCGCCGGAACGAAGTTGAAAACGGCCGACGAGTAGGTGTCGACGCCGGCTCCCCGATACGCCTGGGCGAAGAGCTCGTGCGTCGGCATGCCGCCCACATAGACGAGCCGGTCGCCGAGGCCGATCGTGATCCGCCTCACCGTGTCGATGTCGCCGGTCCCGTCCTTGAAGCCGATCAGGTTCGGGCACGCGTCGGCCAGTCGCGCCAGCGTCTCGGCGGAGACCACGCTCTGCCCTCGGTTGTAGACGATGACGCCCATCCGTGTGGACTGACACACGGCGCGGATGTGGGCCTCGATCCCGTCCTGCGGCGCGCCGATCAGATAGTGCGGCAGGAGCAGGATGCCGTCGCCGCCCGCCGCCTCGATCCCCTCGGCCATCTCGCAGGCGAGCCTCGTGCCGTAGCCGCAGCCGGAGATGATCGGCGCCTCGGGCTGCGCCGCCTTTGCTGCGCCGACGACCTCGACCACCTCGGCGGGCGTCAGCGAGAAGAGCTCGCCCGTTCCTCCAGCGACGATCAGGCCCGCGACCGGATGCGCCGACAGCAATTCGAGATGAGCCGCGAAGGCGCGCGGATCGAACCTGTCGTGCTCGTCGAACGCGGTCACGGGGAACGAGAGGAGACCGGAACGGATGATGTCGCGAAGGTCGGTCGGCTGGATCATGTGCTCTCCAAGGGATCATGACGGGAAGGGGCCGAAGCGTCGAGCCTGCGGACGAGCTCGAGCGATCGGGTGAGATGGTCTCGCATGGCGCGGCGCGCAGCGACAGGGTCGGCTCCGGCGATCGCGATGACGATCACATCGTGCTCGGCACGCGCCGCGTCGAGGTTCGCGTCCCCGCGCCCCCCCCCGGCGGGAGCGGCACGCGCATCCGGGGAATCAGCAGCGGACCGAGATGCTCGGTCAGCTCGCCGATATACGGATTGCCGCTCGCCTCCGAGATCGCTCGGTGGAACTGGAAGTCCGCCTGCGCGGGGTGAGTCCCTGCCTCGGCGGCCGCGACGAACCCCGCCTGAGCCGACCGGATAGCCGCCAGCTGCGCCTCGGACCGACGCTCGGCTGCGAGAGCGGCGGCCTCCGACTCGACCCCTATCCGGAGCTCGAGGATCGAGAGGACGTCGGCGCGGGTCGCGTCATCGGAAAGGCGGATGTCCAGCTTGCCCTCGCGCCGCGGCGCCGCGCACACGCGCAGCAAGCCGTCGTCGTCCCGCGCGACCAGGCTCTCCGCCAGAAGCGTCTCGATGGCGCGGTCGATCACGCCCAGGCTCGTCACGAACTCGGCCGCGAGGGCGCCGCGATCCGGCAGGGGCTCGCCCGCCGGGAGCTCGCCTGACCGGATGCGGTCGGAGACGTTTCGCACGACCTCGTCCGACAGCCGGTTGAGCCAGAGGGCACGGCGGGAAATGTAGGGGGTGTCTGCCATCTCAAATCCCCTCGACCGCACGATTGTGCCGGATGGACGAAAGCAGCGCGAGGCCGATGAGACCGGCTCCGACGAGCCCGGTGATCAACTCGGGGATGTGCGCGACCGACTGCGCGAACATGATCACCGAGAGCGCGAGGATCGAGTAGAACGCGCCGTGCCCCAGGTACCGGAACTCCGCCAGCGTGCCCTTCTCGACGAGCATGATCGTCATCGACCGCACGTAGAGCGCGCCGATGCCCAGGCCTATCGCGATCAGGAACAGGTTCTGCGTCAGCGCGAAGGCACCGATCACTCCGTCGAAGGAGAAGCTCGCGTCGAGAACCTCGAGGTAGAGAAAGGCGCCGAGCCCGCCCGCCGCCGTCGCATCCCGCGCCGCCTCCGCAGAATCGAGGACCTGGCCCAGCAGTTCGACCAGCAGGAAGGTGAAGAGCCCGCCGATCGAGGCGAACAGGAACTCGTCCCCCTCCTCGGCCGGCAGAATGGTGGTGAAGCCCAGAGCGAAGGCCAGCACGATCAGGATCTCCACGCCGCGAAGCGCGGACCAGCCGCTCAACCGAGACTCCACCACGTCGAGCCAGTGCACGTCCTTGTCTGGTCGATGAAGTAGTTCAGCGCGACCATCATCAGGAAGGTGCCGCCGAAGGCCGAGATCGAGACGTGCGCGCCTTGCGAATCCGCCCGTATTCCTGCGGTTCGGCCCAGGCCAGCACCACGGCCGAAACAGGGTCGATCCAGGCGGCGATCGCGACCACCGCCAGCGGGAACACGATGCGCATCCCGAAGACGGCGATCAGGATCCCCCAGGTCGGGAACCGGCGCCGCCAGACCGGCGTCATGGCCTTGAGCTTGTTCGCGTTGACGATGGCGTTGTCGAAGCTGAGCGAGATCTCGAGGATCGCGAGCACGCTCCCGATGAGCAGGAAGAGGGCGATGTCACGTTAACTGACCGCGGGCGTGGACACCAGCGGCCTGGCGCCATACGTCGAACGCTTCGAGGCGATGGAAGCGGGTGGCGAGAGCGGATCGGCGGCGGGCTGGCGGGACGAAGTGGTTGCGGACGGCGGAGAAGGTTGCGGTGAAGCGGCTGCAGCCCTCCAGGAGAACGAAATCGCTGCATCTGCCGCTCGCGTTTTCGCAGCGGCACGTGGCTGTTCTCGGCGCGATTGTTCAGCCCCTTGTGGGCGCGGTGCTCCAGGCTCGGGGCGACCTTTCGCCGGGCCGCCGCGTAGGAGGCCAGCTTGTCGGTCACGATGCGCCGCGGCCGCCAGCCCTGCTTTTTCAGCAGAGTCCGAAGCAGCCGGCGTGCCGCCTTCGCGTCGCGGCGGCGCTGCACGATCTCCTCGAGCACCGTTCCATGGTGGTCGACGGCGCGCCAAAGCCAGTGCACGGAACCGCGGATCACCACCCGCATCTCGTCGAGGTGCCAGACATCGCCCGGCCGCGGAGCGCGCCGTCACAGCTCACCGGTAATGAGCGGGCCTTGCGGCCCACCGGCGCACCGTCTCGTGGGAGACATCGATGCCGCGCTCGAGCAGCAATTCCTCTACGACGCGCAAGCTGAGCGGGAACCGTGCGCAGAGCCAGACCGCGTGGGCGATGATCTCGGGCGGGAAGCGGTGCCGCCGGTAGCTGATGGCGCTCGTCATGGCGACGGCGCTAGCATCCTCGATCGCCGCTGCAAATCAGCTCGTTTACGTGACATCGCCGGTAACGGAATGGCTGAGCGTCGTGCCCTCGGGACACTCCCAGGCGCTGGCGGACGTGGCTCGAATAAAGCGATGATCGAGGTCGTAGTCGCTGAACTCCGATCCGTCCGACATGGCGCAGAAGCCGATCGGCGACTTGCCGTCGCGCAGGCGGTCGATCATGTGGTCGAAGGCGTCGCCGCACCCGGACGGGAAGCCTGCCGGCAGGCAGAGGATCAGCTTGCAATCCATGTCGTAGTCGTCTGCGGCGGCGGGCTCGGCCACGCCGAACGCCGCGCCGGATGCGACAGCGAGGCGCACGGTATTCTGGCGGAGTTGATCTGGGAAAGGCATGGCTGCATCTTCCGGTTGGAGGGGGCACCAAGCTTCTACCACTCTGGGACGAACCGTGAATCCCTAATCGTCATCGGCGTCTCATGCGCTGGCATGACGGCTGGTGCCGCGACGGGATCGAGGCCGTCACACTACCGCTCCTTGGACTGAACGACCCTATCGTCAGCGTCGTAGTGGTACCGCAATCGGCTCGCCGCCATCCCGCGCACTCGCGGTCCGTCGTGTCGGTACGTTAGGCTTGGCGCAGGCTCGCAGGTGCTATACTTGGTATTACCAGCATCTACCGGAGGTCGTCATGCCGGCCACTCACCCGATTGCGGTCAAGCTTGACCCCGAGGTCCGGGAGCGCGTCCGGGCGCTTGCCAAGGCGCGGGACCGCTCGACCCATTGGCTGCTGCGCGAGGCGATCGCCCAGTATGTCGAGCGCGAGGAGAAGCGCGAGAGCTTCCGCCAGGACGGGCTCCGCGCCTGGGCCGAGTACCAGGAGACCGGGCAGCACGTCACTCAGGACGAGGCGGATGCCTGGCTCGCGGGCCTCGAGGCGGGGCGGGACGAAGAACCGCCTGAATGCCACGACTGATCTGGTCGCCCGCCGCGCTGCGGGACGTCCAGCGACTCTACCGGTTCCTCGCTGACAAGAACCCACCTGCCGCGACGCGCGCCGTCCGAGTAATCCGCGACGGCGTGCAGATCATCGCCGATCACCCCGCGAGCGGCCGGCCGATCGAAGACATGGACCCCGCCTTCCGCGAGTGGATCATCGGCTTCGGCGACAGCGGCTACGTCGTGCTCTATCGACTCCACGATGACACGGCGGTCATTCTGGCCGTCCGGCATCAGCGCGAGGCGGGGTATTTTTGAGGGCGGGGGCCGGATGAAGCCGCACGACTTCGTCGCCAAGTGACGCGGCGTCGAGCTCAAGCAGCGCTCCGCCTCGCAGTCTCACTTCAACGACCTCTGTGCCCTGGTCGGCATCCCCGATCCGATCAGCGCCGACCCGAAGGGCGAATGGTTCGCCTTTGAAAAGGGCGCGGGCAAGACGACCGGCGGCGAAGGCTGGGCCGACGTCTGGCGCCGCGAATGCTTCGCATGGGAGTACAAAGGTCCGAAGAAGGACCTCGACCGGGCCTTCGCCCAGCTGCAGCAATACGCCGTCGCGCTCGAGAACCCGCCGCTCCTGATCGTGTCCGACATGACGCGGTTCCGGATCCACACCAACTGGACCAACACCGTCCAGGAGGTGCATGCCTTCGACATCGAGGATCTGGCTGACGGCGCGACGCGCGACCTCCTCGCCGCGGCCTTCCTCGATCCCGAGCGGCTGCGCCCGCGCAAGACCCGCCAGCGGCTGACCGAGGAGGCGGCGGGCCGCTTCGCCGCCGTCGCGCAGCGACTCAGGGAAGGCGGGCATGGCGCTGAAACCGTCGCGCATTTCATCAACCGCCTCGTCTTCTGCATGTTCGCCGAAGACGTGGGTCTGCTGCCGGGCCACATGTTCCGGCGGATGCTGGAGCAGTGCCAGGCCAACCCCGCCGACTTCGAGGGCCACGCACGCACCCTCTTCGGTGCAATGCGCTCGGGCGGCATGGTTGGGTTCGAGCGCGTCTCATGGTTCAACGGCGGGCTCTTCGACGATGACCAGGCCCTGGCGCTCGACCGCACCGACCTCTCCAATCTCTTGGAGACGGCACCGCTCGACTGGTCGGACATCGACCCTTCGATCCTAGATACGCTCTTCGCAGCGGCCCTGGTGCACGAACTCATCGAGGCCGCGGACGACCGTCGCCTGCAACGGATACCTTGCAGCGCAGGAGCTCCTCGTCATCGACGAGCTGGGCTTCGTCCCGCTCTCGAAGACCGGCGCGGAGCTGATCTTCGAGGTCATCTCGCAGCGCTACGAACGCGGCTCGATCATCGTCACCACGAACCTGCCCTTCGACGAATGGACCGAGGTCTTCGGATCCGAGCGCCTCACCGGAGCCATACTCGACCGGCTCACCCACCACGTCCACATCCTTGAGCTGAACGGCGAGAGCTTCAGGCTGCGCCAGAGCCGCAAGATCAAGGGCTGATCACACGACAATCCGATCTTCAGCCAGACTGGCCTGCGGCCAGTGCGCCTCAACGCGCGTCAGCCTTGGAAGGGCACGGGCACACGCGCAAAGGCGCATCCAACCCTCCGCCGATGCCCTCTATCTCACCGCGACGCTGACCGTTTTTGCTCCGCAATTGACAGTTTCCACCAAATTCGCGACACGACCCTGATTGGGACCGGCAAGCAGACTTCATCAGGACCAGCGGTCAGACGCCCCGCGCCAAAGGCCGGACAAATGACCGCAACCTGCGTCGATCCACGACGGTCAAGAAATCCCTTGAACAACCCGGGCCGGCCACAAATGACACCACCCGCGTCTCGGGTCAGGCCGACTCCCGTCTGACGATCTCGTAGCCGATGTCGAACGTCGGCGATTGCGGCGGCTCGCCCGCGAGGCGGTTCAGGATTGCCTCCGCGGCGGTCAGCCCGAGGGCCTCTCGATCGACCCGGACAGTTGTCATGCTCGGCGCGGTGTGTGCGGCGAACTCCTGGTCTCCAAAGCCGATCACCGCGATCCGGCCGGGTACCTTGAGACTGCGCACCTGCGCCTCGACGATGACGCCGTGGGCCAGAAGGTCGGAGCTGCAGAAGATCACGCCGTCCTCGAAGCCGTCCTCATCGATCAGCCGCGCTAGCCCCGCTCGACCTCCGGCAAGGCTCGCCGGACCGGGGAGGTCGACCTCGGCGACGGCGGAACCGCTTCTATCGGCGAACCGCTGCGCGAAGGCGTCCTTGCGCCTCAGGGCACGCTCGTCACCGGCGGATACGGTTCCGGCACGGACGTAGCCTGCGTCCGCGGCGAACTCGGCCACGGCGCGCCCCGCCTCCACGTGGCTGAAGCCGACGCAGAGGTCGATGGGCGAGTCGGTCATGTCCCACATCTCGACGACCGGGATGCCGGCGCCGAGCAGCATCCGCCGCGTCTGCGCGCTGTGGTGGATGCCGGTCAGCAGCATCGCGTCGGGCCGGCGCGACAGGTGGGTGGCGACGAGGCTCTCCTCGTCCTGCGGATCGAACCCGGTCTCCGACAGCAGGATCTGGTAGCCTCGGCCATGGAGTCCGTCGCCGAAGGTCTTCACCATCGACGAGTAGACGATGTTGGTAAGCGACGGCACCAGCGCGGTGATCAGCTTGCTCTTGCGCGAGGCGAGGGCGCCGGCGAGGGCGTTCGGGACGAACCCCGTGACTTCGATCGCCTCGCGGATCCGATCGAGCGTCTTCTGCGAGACCTTGGACGGGTCGCTCAGCGCGCGCGACACGGTGACCTGCGAGACGCCGGCGAGTCGGCCGACCGTCTCCATCGTGACGGGACGCCCCGGTGTCGCGCGTCCGCCTCCGTCAGACCTCTTGCCGCCTTCGCTTCCGCCCATGGGGTTCCATCTCCCTTTTGCGGTTGCGCTTTTCAAGTTCACCGAGGGGTCATGCCGCACCCTGGACAGCCGCGTTGCGCCGCGACAGCACGATCGAGCCGGCGATCGACGCGATGATGAGCAGCCAGAGAAGCCCCGCGATCCAGCTTTTCGTGAAGAAGATGGTCAGGTCGCCGAACGACTCGAGGCTCTTGACGAAGTAGAGTTCGGCAGACGGTCCCAGGATGAATCCGATGATGAACGGCGCGATTTCGAGCCGGAGCTTGACCGCGAGCCAGCCGAAGACGCCGAAGATCAGGAGCGTCCAGACGTCGAACATGATGCCGTAGTTGATCGTGTAGGCGCCGATCACGCACATCATCAGGATGATCGGGAACAGCACTTCCTTTGGCACGGTGACGATCCGCGCGAGGTACCGGATGGCGAAGTACATCATCGCGAACATGGCGATGTTGGCGACGATCATGGCGACGATGATCGCGTCCCACGTCACCGGGTTGTTGCCGATGAAGAGCGGTCCGACCTGGATGCCTTGGAGCGTGAATGCGCCGATGAGCAGCGCCGTCGTCGAGTCGCCCGGAATGCCGAGTGACAGGAGTGGCACCAGTGCTCCACCGGTCAGGCCGTTGTTGCCGGTCTCCGACGCGATGATGCCCGCGGGCTCGCCTTTCCCGAACGTCTCGGGATGGCGCGACATGCTCTTGGCGGCGGAATACGACAGGATCGACGCCGCCGATCCGCCGACGCCGGGCAGTATGCCGACGAAGGTGCCGATGCCGGACGAGCGGATGAGGTTGCCGATCTGATTGCGGAAGATCGAGAAGGAGAAGGTCGACCGCGCGCCGATCTTCACCTCCGCCGCGGACTGGCCTTTGGGGCACACCGAGTTCGGCCTCATCGAGGATGGCCGTCAGGCCGAACACGCCGATGAGCACGGGCAGGAGCGCGAAACCGCCTCCAGAGCCAGTCCTCCATTCCCGGCGGGACGAGGCGGAGTTCGCCGTTGCCGCCCTCGGACACGTCGTAGACGCCGATCAGGCTGACGAAGATCCCGAGGAACCCCGAGAAGATGCCGATCAGCATGCTCTTCGACAGTGCCGCCATGACCGTCAGGGCGAAGAGGATGATCAGGAACTTCTCGACGAAGGAGAAGCGGATCGCGAAATCGGCGAGGGCCGGCGCGAAGAGATAGAGCGCCGCGAGGCTGACGATGCCGCCGACGAAGGACGACACGATGCCGATCTCGGAGCGCCTTCTCGCCCTCGCCGCGCCTTGCACATCGGGTAGCCGTCGAAAAGCGTCGTGATCGACGAGGGCGTGCCGGGGATGCCCAGCAGGATCGCCGGCACCAGGCCGCCCGAAATGCCGCCGACGTAGAGACCAAGCAGCAGCGCCAGCCCGTTCTCGAGCCCAAGCGAGTAGGTCAGCGGCAGGCAGATCGCGACGGCCATCGTGGCGGTCATGCCGGGGATCGCGCCGAAGACGATGCCGACGAACGTCCCGCCGACGATAAGCGCGAAGAACAGCGGCGTCATGATGCTTGAGGAGTTCCATGGGTGCGTCCGCTCCGTCAGGGCAGCGTGAGGAAGAAGAGGTGGGTGAAGAGCCACCAGACGAGTGTCGGCGCGACGACCGCCGTGACGAGAACCGGCACGAGCTGCCTCGGCGCGCGTTCGTGCACGAAACAGTATGCCCGTCAGGAAAACGTAGGGGATCGAGCAGATCAGGAAGCCGAGCCCCGTATTCGGCCAGACGTTCCCGACCGGGACCATCAGCAGGAAGTAGACCACGGTCAGCGCGATCGCGCCGAAGAAGCGGATCTTGTCCATCCGCTCGAACGTCCGCTGCCAGTAGGCGCCGGAGCCCGCGATCTCGTGGCGGTGCGTCACCAGGATCGCCAGGCCGAGGACGGACAGGATGACGCCGATGATCGTGGGAAAGACGAGGTGCGATGTCTCGAAGTCGATCGTCACGCGTGTGAGGTCTCCCATGGTCTCCTCCCTGAATGCACGGGGCGAGGGCCGGGCGGTCCGCCGTCCGGCCCTCATGCGGTCACGATCCGGTCGAGATGTCCTCGATGACCTCTTCGTAGGTGCCGCGCTTCTCCTCCAGATGTGCGCGCGCCTCGTCCGACGGGCGGAAGTTCGGGATGAAGAAGGCTTCCTTCTGGCGCTCCTGGATCTGGCCTTCGGCGAAGATCTCGGTCAGCGCCTGGTCGATCTGGTCGACGATCGCCTGGTCCATCTCCTGATTGTAGAGGAAGAAGAACTCCTTATCGAAGGTGAAGTCCTCGCCGCCGACTTCCTCCAGCGGCACGGTGACGTTCGGTGCCGCGTACTGCAGCATCTGCTCGCGCGTGGTGTTGCCCATGCCGGCCTCGGGTGCCTGCTCAAGCGTCTCCGGCGTCGCGGTGATCCAGACGAACTCCATCGCCTTCTGGTCGTCCTCGGGCAGCTGCGTGAACTGCTCGTTGGCCTGGATCGAGCCGTTGATGACGTCGGCGAGGTCGTCGAACAGGGCCTGGTTCTTGTCTGCCTGCGACCCGGTATTGACCGGGACGATGTTCTCCTCCGACCCCGGCGCGCGGACGCGGGCCGCGTTCTTCATCGCCGAGAAGCCGATCTCCGAGACGCCGCCCGGCTGGATCGCGACGCGAATCCGCTCGCCGTTCTCGGCGGCGGCCAGGATGTCGTCCATCGACTTGTAGGGCGAGCCCTTGGCGACGAGGTAGGCGTTGCCGGGGTTGGTCGCGACGGTGGGGCCGATCTTGTAGTTCTCGAACGGGTCCTCGTAGCCGCGGACGCCATAGAGGTTGGCCAGGTACGACTGGTCGTGAAAGATCATCATCGTCGTGCCGCGACTGTCGCGCTCCAGGGCGTTGAAGGCGTTCGTTGCGCCCACGGCGTCGACCTTGACGTTGATGCCGAGCTTCTCCGACAGCGCGTCCGCTATCATCGCGGAGGCCTGGTAGGTGTCGCCGCCCGTCGAGTCCGAGCCGATCACCAGCCGCACGTTGCGCGGCAACTCCTGCGCCGAGATCGCCAGCGGATGCGCCAGCATTGCCGCGGCACTGGCGGCGGCGAGGATCGTTCTGCGGGTGAGGGTCATTCGTTCTTTTCCTCCCGTTCGGGCCGCCGGGGACGACGGCTTGAGGTCTCATGAGCCGCCGGACACACCGTCGCATCCGGCCGCGCATCAATATGTATGCGCATGCATTGCTCTCTCGCATGGCATTGGATGAACTGTCAACTCTGTTGGTTGATAAAAAAGAAAAGGAGACCTGCTGGAGGGGTGTTGACAGTCGTTAGTGTGTATGCGCATTCAAAGCTCAACCTCAGGAGGCCCACGGGAGAAACGCGATGCTCGACGCTGGCAGGAAGACACCGGAGACGTTGCGGAGTGCGCGCTGGTTCGCGCCGGACGACCTGCGCAGCTTCGGCCACCGCTCGCGGTTGATGCAGCTCGGCTATTCGGAGGAGGACTTCCTGGGCAAGCCGATCATCGGCGTGCTCAACACCTGGTCCGAGATCAACTCGTGCCACGCCCATTTCCGCGAGCGGGCGCAGGACGTGAAGCGCGGCGTCTTGCAGGCGGGCGGCTTCGCGCTGGAGATGCCCTCGCTCTCGGTCGACGAAAGCTTCACCAAGCCGACCTCGATGCTCTACCGCAACATGCTGGCGATGGAGGCCGAGGAGATGATCCGCAGCCATCCGTTCGACGGCGTGGTGCTGATGGGCGGTTGCGACAAGACCACGCCGGGGCTTGTCATGGGCGCGATCAGCGCCGGCATCCCCTTCATCTACCTGCCGGCCGGGCCGATGCTGCGCGGGCACTACGCTGGCCGCATCCTCGGTTCGGGCTCGGACGCCTGGAAGTACTGGGACGAGCGTCGCGCCGGCAACATCAGCGACGAGGAATGGCTGGGCGTCCAGGGCGGCATCGCCCGCTCGGCCGGCACCTGCATGACCATGGGCACCGCCTCCACCATGACCGCGATCACCGACGCGATGGGCCTGACGCTGCCCGGCGCCTCGTCGATCCCGGCGGTCGACTCCGGCCACCAGCGGATGGCGTCGGCCTGCGGGCGGCGCATCGTGGAGATGGTCTGGGAGGACCTGACGCCCGAGAAGATCATCACCGAGGGCGCGGTGAAGAACTCCGCGATCGTGGCGATGGCGACGGGCTGCTCGACCAACGCCGTCGTCCACCTGATCGCGATGGCGCGCCGCGCCGGGGTCGACCTGACGCTCGACGATCTTGACGCGCTGGGGCGCGTGACGCCGCTGCTCGCCAACGTCCGGCCGTCCGGCAAGGACTACCTGATGGAGGACTTCTTCTACGCCGGCGGCCTGCGCGCGATGATGAAGCAGATCGAGGACCGGCTCGACACTTCGTCCCTGACCGTCACCGGCAAGACGCTGGGCGAGAACCTCGAGGGCGCGCAGGTCTTCAACGACGACGTCATCCGGCCGCTCTCGAACCCGGTCTACCACGAGGGGTCGCTGGCGGTGCTGCGCGGCAACCTCTGCCCCGACGGCGCGGTCATCAAGCCCGCCGCCTGCGACCCGAAGTTCTACGTCCACGAGGGGCCGGCGCTGGTCTTCGACAGCTATCCCGAGATGAAGGCGGCGATCGACGACGAGACGCTCGAGGTCACGCCCGACCACGTCCTCGTGCTGCGCAACGCCGGGCCGCAGGGCGGGCCGGGCATGCCGGAATGGGGCATGCTGCCGATCCCCAAGGCGCTCATCAAGCAGGGCCATCGCGACATGCTGCGCATCTCGGACGCGCGGATGTCGGGCACCTCCTATGGCGCCTGCGTCCTGCACGTCGCGCCCGAGAGCTTCGTCGGCGGCCCGCTGGCGCTGCTCAGGACCGGCGACATCGTGCGGCTCGACCTGCCGAACCGGCGCCTCGACATGCTGGTCGACGAGGCCGAGATCGAGGCGCGCCGCGAGGCCTGGACGCCGCCCGAGCCGCGGTTCGAGCGCGGCTGGGGCTACATGTTCCAGCAGCATGTCGGCCAGGCCGACCAGGGCTGCGACTTCGACTTCCTGACCCGCGCCAAGGGCCGCGCGGCGGGCGAGCCGGCGATCTACTGACCGTGAGGGCAATGGTTTCCATGCGGATAACGCCATCGAGATTATTTAAGCCTACCAGCGGCTTGCGGGATCTGTCCAACGTGGACACACCGGCGCGGCCGCAGCGCTTGCAGGAGAGACGACCTTGACCCACGACCTCGACAGCGCCCTCTCGGGCATCTCCGGCATCCTCGTCACCCCCTACGACGCCGAGGGCGAGATCGCCCCCGACCGCCTCGCCCCGATCCTCGACCGCGCCTTGGCAGCCGGGGTCCACATCCCGGTCGTCAACGGCAACACCGGTGAGTTCTACGCCCTGACCACCGACGAGGCCTGCACCATGGTCCGCGAGGTGGCCGGCCTGCTCGACGGCCGCGCGCCGCTCCTCGCCGGCGTCGGCCGCGGCATCCGCGACGCCTGCCGCCTCGCGAAGGCGTCAGCCGACGCCGGCGCCGCGGCGCTGATGATCCACCAGCCGCCCGACCCCTTCGTCGCCCCGCGCGGCACCGTCGACTACGTCAAGGCCGTCAGCGACGCCTCCGGCGGCCTGCCGATCATGCTGTACCTGCGCAACGACGCGATCGGCACCAGGGGCATCGCCGACCTCTGCGCCCTGCCGGGCGTCAAGGGCGTCAAGTGGGCGACGCCGAACCCGATGAAGCTTGCCGAGGCCATCGCCGCCTGCGATCCCGGCATCACCTGGGTCGGCGGCCTCGCCGAGGTCTGGGCGCCCAGCTTCTACGCCGTCGGCGCCCGCGGCTTCACCAGCGGTCTGATCAACGTCTGGCCGGAACGGTCGATGAAGATCCACGCCGCGCTCGAGGCTTCGAACTACGCGAAGGCCCGCGACCTCATCGCCGGCATGCGCGCCTTCGAGGACATCCGCGCCGAGGAGCTGAACGGCACCAACGTCACCGGCGTCAAGGCGGCGCTCCTGGCGCTCGGACACGATTGCGGGCCGACGCGCCCGCCCTCCGCCTGGCCGCTGACGGAGGCGCAGCAGGCCAAGCTCGACGACTTCCTGCAGGCCAACGGCCTGACCCAACGCACACAGGACAAGGAGCTCCAGCATGCTCGATAAGACGACGTTCACCCCCCACGGCAAGCACCTGATCGCCGGCGAGTGGGTCGCGGGTGAGACCACCTTCCGCTCCGAACCTGCGACCGGCGAGCCGCACGAGTTCTGCGTCGGCACCCGCGACCTCGTCGACCGCGCCGCGAAGGCCGCCGAGGAGGCGTTCTGGACCTACGGCTACTCGACCCGCGAGGAGCGCGCCGCCTTCCTCGAGGCGATCGCCGACGAGATCGAGGCCCGTGCCGAGCAGATCACCGAGATCGGCAGCGCCGAGACCGGCCTGCCCGAGGCGCGCCTGCAGGGCGAGCGCGGCCGCACGGTCGAGCCAGCTGCGCCTCTTCGCCGAGCCACATCCGCAAGGGCGACTACCTCGACCGCCGCTACGACGAGGCGATGCCCGACCGCGAGCCGCTGCCGCGCCCCGACCTGCGCATGATCCAGCGCCCGATCGGCCCGGTCGCGGTGTTCGGCGCCTCGAACTTCCCGCTCGCCTTCTCGACCGCGGGCGGCGACACCGCCGCGGCGCTCGCCGCCGGCTGCCCGGTGATCGTCAAGGGCCACTCGGCCCATCCCGGTACCGGCGAGATCGTCGCCGAGGCGATCCACGCCGCGATCGGGAAGACCGGCATGCCGAAGGGCGTCTTCAGTCTGATCCAGGGCGGCAAGCGCGAAGTCGGCCAGGCGCTGGTGCAGCACCCGCTTGTCAAGGCGGTCGGCTTCACCGGCTCTCTCGGCGGCGGCCGCGCGCTCTTCGATCTTTGCGCCCAGCGGCCCGAGCCGATCCCCTTCTTCGGCGAGCTGGGCTCGGTCAACCCGATGTTCCTGCTGCCCGAGGCGGTGAAGGCGCGCGGCGCCGAGATCGGCAAGGGCTGGGCCGGCTCGCTGACCATGGGCGCAGGCCAGTTCTGCACCAACCCCGGCATCGCGGTCGTCATGGGCGGGGAGGGCGCCGACGCGTTTCGTCGAGGCGGCGAAGGCGGCGCTCGGCAATACCGGCTCGCAGGTCATGCTGACCGGCGGCATCGCCGACGCCTACCGGCGGGGCCAGAAGCGGATCGCCGCGGGCGAGGGCGTGCGCGAGGTCCTGACCTCGGTCTGCGATCTGCGCAACGCGACGCCATATCTCTACGAGACCGACGGGCGACGCCTGGCTGAAGGACGAGGAGCTGGGCGAGGAGGTCTTCGGGCCGCTCGGCCTGATCGTCCGCGTCCGCCACGCCGACGAGATGGAGAAGGTGGCGCGCTCGCTGAAGGGCCAGCTCACCTGCACCCTGCACATGGACGACGGCGACGCCGACCTCGCCCGTCGCCTGGTGCCGGTCCTCGAGCGCAAGGCGGGCCGCATCCTCGTCAACGGCTTCCCGACCGGCGTCGAGGTCGCCGACACGATGGTCCACGGCGGGCCCTATCCTGCGTCGACCAATTTCGGCCACACCTCGGTCGGCACGCTGTCGATCCGGCGCTTCCTGCGGCCCGTCTGCTACCAGAACATGCCCACGGGCGTTCTGCCCGACGACCTGAAGGACTGAACGAAGATGCACTCCGACACCCGCGAGAAGCTGATGCAGGTCTCGGTCGCCACCCTGGCGACCGCCCTCTACAAGCGCGGCCTGCGCAACCAGGTCATCCAGGGCGTGCACCCGGTGAAGCCCAAGGGCCGCAACATGGTCGGCCCCGCCTTCACCCTGCGCTACATGCCGGCGCGCGAGGACCGCAACCAGCTGGTCGAGTTCCGCAATCCCGAAGCACCCGCAGCGGGTCGCGATCGAGACCTGCCCCGAGGGCCACATCCTGGTCATGGACAGCCGCAAGGATGCGCGCGCTGCCAGCGCTGGCGACATCCTGATCACCCGCCTGATGAAGCGCGGGGCCGCTGGCGTCGTCTCCGACGGCGGCTTCCGCGACGCGGCAACGATCGGGGAGCTCGACATCCCGGCCTATCACGCGCGGCCGTCGAGCCCGACCAACCTCACGCTGCACGAGGCGATCGAGATCAACGTACCCGTAGGCTGCGGCGACGCGCCGGTGTTCCCGGGCGACATCCTGGTCGGCGACGACGACTGCGTCATCGTGATCCCCGCCGGCATTGCGAACGAGGTCGCGGGCGAGGCGGTCGAGATGACGGCCTACGAGGACTTCGTTGTCGAGCGGGTGAAGGAGGGCGAGAGCATCATCGGCCTCTACCCCGGCACCAGGGAAGAGCACCAGCAGGCCTTCGCCAAGTGGCGCGAGGCCAACGGTCGCTGAACGCGGCCGTTCCACACGAGATCCGCGGACTAGAGGAAACGCGATCATGCCGCGCGCGGCCATCAGAAACAGCTGCCATGGCCGCGTCGCTAACGCAGGGCTGTTCGCGCGCTCCTCGCGCATGCTCGTCCCCTTGCGGTTCCTGTTCGCCGACGCCGCCAAGATCAACCTGGGCGAAGCCCGTGTCGGAGGCCGGCGCTCGGCTGCTTGGCTGAAAGGGCGAGGTGCCGGATTGCGGCCTTCAACTCCGGCGCGGAATCAATGCAGCGGATGATCGCGCTGCCATACGAGACCTGCTCTTCGGCATAAATGCACTCGACAGCCTGCCGATGGTCGAGATGATGCGCGAGACGGTTGTTCATCGGCATAGTGATCGTGCTGTTGCCGATCATCACGTTCTTCCCGTCGCTGAGCCTCTGTCTGCCGCGGTACGCGGGGCTTCTGGTCTGGAGGGGCCGGCCTGCAATCGGGGTCGGGCCGCGCCGGTCTTTCGCTCTCCGTCGCTGTTCTGGGCGCAAGGAAGTCGAAGCGTCCGAACTCCCGCCGTCGGGCGACAGACCCTCGTCGATTGACCTTGCCCACCGGATGCCATCCCGTGACGTGCCATGCGGGTGTCCGGCCTGGCATTGAGATCCTTGGAAGGAGGTGAGGCATGCTCGAGGGGAAGGTCGCGATCGTCACCGGAGCGAGCCGCGGGATCGGGAGGGCGATCGCGCTGAGGCTCGCCGCGGCGGGTGCCGACGCGCTGGTGCATGGGACGAAAGAGGCGCTGCTGTCTGCGCTCGCGGGCGAGGTCGAGGCGATGGGGAGGCGGGCTGCCGTAGTGGCAGGGGACGTGGCCGATGCCGCGACGGCGGAGGCGGCGGTGAGGCTGGCGGGCGAGCGATTTGGCGCGGTCGACGTGCTGGTAAACAATGCCGGGATCAACAACAAGCGGTCCTCGACGCTGGAGATGGCGCTCAATGACTGGCAGAGGGTGCTGGACGTCAACCTGACGGGGACGCTGCATTTCTGCCGGGCGGTGCTGCCGGGGATGATCGAGCGGCGGAGCGGCGTGATCATCAATGTCAGCTCGACGACGGGCAAGACGCCGCACAAGAACGCGGCGCCGGCCTATGGGGCGTCGAAGGCGGCGGTGAACTACCTGACGATGCATCTGGCGCAGGAGATGGCGCCGCACGGGATCCGGGTGAACGCAGTCTGTCCGGGGCCGGTCGAGACCGACATGTCGAGCCAGTGGACCGAGGAGTACCGCGAGCGGGTGGAGCAGGGTGTGCCCCTGGGGCGGCTGGGGACGGCGGAGGAGATCGCGGGGGTGGTGCTGTTTCTGGCATCGGACCTTTCGGGGTTCGTGACCGGCGAGACCGTGAACGCCAACGGCGGGACCTACATGAACTGAGGCGTGCCGGCCGGGGGTGTCCACGATGGACGCTTCCCGCAAGCCTCTGATAGGAAAGACGAGTTCCGTTTCCGTTAACCAGGTGGAAAGGATTTGCGCAGGCTCGACCGGCGATGGGCGCCGGTGGTCATATGTAAATGTGATTTGCGCCAGACATCATTGACCTAAAACAATAAACGCAGGACGATAGGACAACTTCACGAGATAAAGGTGACGGCTGGTGACCAAGCTCTCGCTCGCGATCATCGCCGACGACCTGACCGGGGCGCTCGACGCGTCGGCGCCCTTCGCGGCGATGCCGGGCGGGGTTGTGGCGGCGACCCGGCCGGAGGCGCTGGCGGAGGCGCTGGAACGCGGGCCGGCGGTGGTCGCGGTCTCGACCCGCTCGCGCGAAGTGGCGCCGGATGAGGCGCGGGCGCGGGTGGAGCGGGTGCTCGCGGAACTGCCGGTCGGAGTGCGTTGCGTCAAGAAGATCGACTCGCGGTTGAAGGGAAACATCGCCGCCGAGATGGAGGCTTTCGGGAACCGTCGGCTCGTCATACTGCCGGCGATCCCGGAGTTCGGGCGAATCGTGCGCGACGGCGCGCTGCAGGGGTTCGGCGTCGACCGGCCGATGCAGGTCCGGTCGGCGCTCGGGCGCTTCGGGGAGGGCGCGGCGGTCCCGGACACGCCGGACCAGCGCGCGCTCGATGCTGCGGTGGCGGACGTGGACGAGGCCGCCGTGCTGGTCGGAGCCCGCGGTCTGACGCAGGCGCTGGCGGTGGCGATAGGGGTGGCACCGCCGCCCATCCTTGATGCGCTGCCCCTACCGATCTGCTTCGTCGTGGGGTCGACGGACCCGATCACGCTGACGCAGGCCGAGCGGCTGATCGCGGAGATGCGGGAGGCGGTTTGGATCGCGGCGCCGGCGGGGGAGGTGCCACGGGGTGCGCCGGAAGCGGCGGTCACGCTGATCCAGGCGAGCGAGGGCGGAGCGACGACGGGCGAGGCGGTGGCGCGGGGGCTGGCCGAGGGCGTGCAGCCGTATCTGCGCGCGGCGCGGTCGATGCTGCTGACCGGCGGGGCGACGGCGGAGGCCGTGCTCGATGCGCTGGGCCTCGATGTGCTCTCGGTCTCGGGCGAGGCGCTGCCGGGGCTGGCCTGTTGCAAAGCAGACGGCCAGACGATCGTCACCAAGTCCGGCGGGTTCGGTGCGCCAGATGCCTTCGTGCGGCTGGCGCGCGGCACGGCCGTGGCGGAAACGTGATGGTAGGCGCAGGAGCGGACAAGCGGCGGCCGGAGCGGCGCAAGAGCCTTGGCGAGGTGGTGTTCGACCGGCTCGGCCACGCGATAAAGTCGGGCGCCTATGCCGAGGACGAGCGGCTTCCGACCGAGCATGACCTCGCCGCCGAATTCCAGGTGTCGCGCCCGGTGATACGCGAGGCGCTGAAGCGTCTGCGCGACCAGGGGTTGATCTACTCGCGCCGGGGCGCGGGCAGCTTCGTGCGGCAGGCGGGCGTGCGGCAGCCTCTGGGCTTCGGGCCAATCGAGAACGTTGCCGGGCTGGAGCAGTGCTACGAGTTTCGCCTGACGCTGGAACCCGAAGCGGCGGCCTGTGCGGCCTTGCGCCGGGACGACGACGACATGGCCGCGATCGACGATGCGCTGGCGGCGATGCGCGAGGCGACCATGCGGCAGCGGCACCGGGAGGATGCGGATTTCGCCTTCCACGCCGCCATCGCGGAGGCGAGCGACAACCGCTACTTCGCGACCGCGATGGAGGCGTTGAAGGAACATATCGCCGTGGGCATGCAGTTCCACGGCCAGTCGCTGAAGATGACCATGGACGGGCTGCGCAACGTCTTCGAGGAGCACAGGGCGATCCGCGACGCGATCAGCGAGGGGGACGCCGAGCGGGCGCGGCGGCTGATGCGGGCGCATCTGACGGGCTCGCGCGACCGGCTGTTCGACGGCCGCGCGTTGGGGCCGCGAGCGGGTCAGAGCGCGGCGCGGTAGATCGCCTCGACGTCTTCGACGCTCATGTCGCGGGGGTTGTTGTCCATCAGGCGGCGGATGCCGTGCGCCTCCTCGGCCCAGGGGCGGAGGTCGTTGGCGGTGACGCCGGCGGCCTTGAGCGACATCACGATGCCGAGGCCCTCGCACCATTCGCGCGTAGCTTGCAGCACCTCGTCGGGGCCCGATGAAGCGGGGAGGCCGAGGGCGGCAAGGACTTCGGCAGTCTTTTCCGGACAGGCCGGGGCGTTGAACGCCAGCACGTTCGGGAAGACCAGCGCGTTGGCGAGGCCGTGGGGCAGGCCGGCGCGGGTGCCGAGCGGGTAGGCGACGGCATGGCCCGCGGCGGTGTTGACCGGGCCGAGGCAGATGCCGCCGTAGAACGAGGCGAGCAGCATCCCGGCTCGGGCCTCTGCGTCCGACCCGTCCTCGACGGCGCGGCGCGAGGTAGCGGCCGACGAGGGACATGCCCATCCGGGCGTAGTCGTCGATCAGCGGGTGCGCCTTGAGGTTGGTGAAGGCCTCGACGCAGTGGGCGAGGGCGTCGACGCCGGTCGCGGCGGTGACGGCGCGGGGGACGGTCATGGTGAGCTCGGGGTCGAGGACGGCGATGTCGGCGAGCATGTGCGCGCTCTCGACGGCGATCTTCATGCCGGTGCGGGTGTCGGTGACGAGGGCGCGGATGCCGCCCTTCGGAGCCCGTGCCGGCGGTGGTGGCGACCTGCGCCAGCGCTGCGTTGCGGCCAGCGACGCGGTTCGGGCCGGCGACGTCGTCGAGCGACTGCTCGCTGTCCCAGAGGACGGCGACGAGCTTGGCCACGTCCATGACCGAGCCGCCGCCGAGGCCGATGACGAGGTCCGGGCGGTGGCGCGCGGGCGACGTCGATCGCGGCGGCGAGGTCGGTATCCTTGGGCTCGGGCGCGACATCGGTCGAAGACGCGGACCTCGCCAGAAAGACCGAGGCGGTCGACCATCGCGGCCGTCACCGGCTGGGCGAGGACGAGGGGGCGAGTGTGGCCCTCGGCCCAGGCGCCGAGGCGGGCGGCGGCGCCGGAGCCGATCTCGATCCGCTTCGGCATGTGCAGCGTGATTGCGCGGGCGATGCCGTCCATCTTCTCAGCCTCCCAGCCGTTCCATCTCGGTCCAGACGTCCTGGCGCTGCTCCTCCGTCAGTTCGACGAGGGGCGGCATCAGGTTGAGCCAGCCGTCGTCGCCGCGGCTGCGGGCGAGCATCGTCTTCACGGTGGGCAGCTGGACGTAGCGGTTGGTCAGGTTGCGCCAGTCGACGATGCGGTCCTGCGCGGCCTCGGTGACGTGGGCGCGGTCGGGGTCCTGCCAGTTGTCCCAGACGACCCGGAGCGCGTCGGCGCGGAGGTTGGAGGTGGCGGTGATGCAGCCCGCGCCGCCGGCCTGCAGGAGCGGCAGCATCAGCGGGTCGGCGCCGGCGAGGACGCCGAGGTCGGGGAAACGCTCGCACATCGCCTGCATGTTCTCGATCTTGCCGGCGGAGTCCTTGATGCCGACGACGATGCCCGGGAACTCGGCCAGCAGCCGGTCGATCAGGTCGTGAGAGATCGGGAACCATGCGTGACCTGGGGGATGTGGTAGAGGACGACGCGCAGGCGGTCGTCGGCAGACGGCCTCGATCACGCGGGCGTAGAAGCGGAAGAGCCCCTCGTCGCTGACGTCCTTGTAGTAGTACGGCGGCAGCAGGACGACGCCCTTGGTCCCGGCCTGGACGGCGTGGGAGGTCAGCGCGACGGTGTCGGCGACGGACGGGCCGGAGGTGCCGGGGAGCAGGTCTTCGGCGGGGGTGCCGCCGTCGATGGCGGCTTCGAGGAGGGCCATGCGCTGGCTCAGGCCGAAGCTGTTGGCCTCGCCGGTGGTGCCGAGCATGGCGATGCCGTGGCAGCCTTCGTCCAGCAGCGCGCGGCAATGGGCGGCGAAAAGCGGCAGGTCGGGCTGACCCTCGGGCGTGACGGGGGTGGCGGCGGCGCAGTGGACGCCCTGGATTGCGTGGGTCACTCGGTCCTCCCGGCGGTCAGGCGGCGGGCGTAGGCGATGGCCGCGTTCATGTTGTCGTGCTTGGCGATTCCCTGGCCGGCGATGTCGAAGGCGGTGCCGTGGTCGACCGAGGTGCGGTCGATCGGCAGGCCCAGCGAGACGTTCACCGCGGTGTCGAAGGCGACGAGCTTGATCGGGATGTGCCCCTGGTCGTGGTATTGCGCGACGACGAGGTCGAAGGCGCCGTTGTAGGCGCGGTGGAACACGGTGTCGGCGGGGATCGGGCCCTGGACGTCGATGCCTTCGGCCTGGGCCTGTTTCACGGCGGGGACGATCTGCTCGTCGTCCTCGGTGCCGAAGAGGCCGCCTTCGCCGCAATGCGGATTGATGCCGGCGACCGCGATGCGCGGGGCGGCGATGCCGATGCGCTGCAGGTGCTCATGACCGGTGCGGATGGTGGCAAGGACGGTGTCGGGAGTGGCGCGTGTGATGGCGTCGCGGAGGCTGACATGGGTCGAGACGTGGACGACCTTGAGCCGGTCGGAGGCGAGGAGCATCCACGCCTTTTTCTGGCCGGTGAGTGCGGCGAGCATCCCGGTGTGGCCGTCGTAGTGGTGGCCGGCGGCGTTGAGGGCGGCCTTGTTGATCGGCGCGGTGACGATGCAGCCGATCTCGCCCGCCTGCGCCGCGCGGACGGCGGCCTCGATGAAGCGGAAGGCGGCGTCGCCGGCGCGGGGGTCGGCCTTGCCGAAGGCTAGGGGCCCCCCGTTGACGGGCAGATCGGTGACGGCGACGTCGGGGAGGCGGGATACCGATGGCCTGCGCCGCAGCGTCGAGGGTGGCGCGGCAGCCGAAGATGCGGGTTTGCGCCCGGTCGTCGGGGCCCATCTCGGCGACGGCCTTGATGGTGATCTCGGGGCCGACCCCGGCGGGATCGCCCATGGTGATGCCGATCATTGCGTGTCGATCCATCCGGGCGCCAGGCGGACGTGTTTGATCGCGCGGCGGAAGTAGGTGTAGGCGATGTCGATGGTGCCGTCCGGTCCCTCGGCAACGGAGGGATAGGAAAGCTCCTTGTTTTCGCCGTCGACGCTGTTGTTCGAGAGGCAGGTGCCGGGGCTGTCGTCGATGGTGATGCGACGCGCGAAGGTGCGCCCGCCGTCGTCGGAGAGGCAGAGCCCGAGGGGCGCGCGCGGAACGCCCCAGACGGGTTCGCAGCCGCCTTCGGCGTTGGGGCGGGCGTCGCCGTCGCCGAGTTCGTCGTAGAGCGAGGCGCGGCGGGCGTCGGGGTGCATCGCGGCATTGACCGGGTTGCAGACCATGGCGACGCGGCCATCGCGGAGGCGGATGGCGCAGATCGACGAGTTGTTGTTGGGGACGTCGGTGGGTTGGGGCGCGGACCAGGTTTCGCCGCCGTCGGCGCTCTCGGAGCGGTGGACGAAGTCGGCCTGGCGGCGGCGATAGAACGCGGCGAGGCGGTCGCCGCCGACGGGCACGAGGGTCATGTGGACGCATCCGATGGATCCGGGGACCTCGACCTCGCGCCACGTCCGGCCTTCGTCGGCGCTGATCGCGACGGCGGCGGTGTCGTGGCTGCCGGTCCAGCGGGCGCCGGGCTGCGGGACGCAGCGGAAGAGCGGCAACAGCCAGGCGCCGTCGTCACGGATACGGATGGCGCCGCGGATGAATGTGCCTGGGGGCAGCCGCAGGTCGCGCGGCGGTTGCCCCTCCTCTCGCATGCGGACGAGGCAAGCGTCCTGATTGCCACCCTCTTGCGCGGTGTGGAGGATGAGGCGACGGCCGTCAGGGGCGTCGAACTGGACCGGGTTCTGTTCAGAGCGGGCACGATCGTGAGAGAGCTGCACGGCCGGGGTCCAGCCGTCGGGGCCGAGGGTGGAGCGGTGGATCGAGATGTCGGACTTGCCTTCGAGCGAGCCGCCGAACCAGAGGCAGTGCAGGGCGTCCTCGCCGCGGGCGAGGAAGGCCGCGTGGTTCTGCACGCAGGGCGAGGGCAGGAGAGCTTCCTCGCGCCCATCCGGGGCCTCGCGGAGGCGCCCGTCCATTGCTTCCGCGATCCGGTCGGGCCGGAGGACTGCTTCCGCGTCATCTGCCATCACGTGCCCCTCGTCAAACCTGCTGGATTCGGCATGATCGTTGCTCTGGACAAACATAGTTGTCAAGTTGTAATCATCCTACCAAGGATCCATCGGGCTGAAAGACTGTCTTTAGGCTTATGAAATAAAACGGTTTATCCGTCCAATCAGTTTTGCTGGTTCCGTTCTTCACAGTAAAAGTTGACACATCAGCAAGTTCTTGAGACATTACCCGTCGTCCACGCGACAGCCTGAGGACTTCGGTCCCGTCGGAACAGGAGAGGCAGTGCCGCCGCAACGCATAATCGACAGCGAACGCGCAGCACTGGTCGGGGTGGGGCTCATGCTGCTCGTCGCGCTGTTCGGCGCGGTCGACGCGGTGATCGTTCGGCAGGTCTCGCCCGACGTGCACCCATTCGTCATCGGCTTCACGCGTTCGCTGTTCGGGCTGCTCATCGTTGCGCCGTGGATTCTGTCGCGTCCGTCGATGCTGCAGTCAAACTACCGATTTCTGCACCTGCTGCGGGCGGCGCTCAAGCTTGCTTCTCTTGTGTCGTTCTTCGCGGCCTTCGCGCTGTCGCCGCTGGCGGACGTCACGGCGATCGCATTCGCGGCGCCGATCTTCGTGACGGTCGGGGCATGGCTGTTTCTGTCGGAAAGTCCGCGGACGATGCGTGTGCTCGCGGTCGCCGTCGGCTTTCTCGGGGTGATGTTCGTGCTGCGGCCGGGTCAGGGGGGGGTGTCGGCGGGACTGCTCTTTGCGCTGCTGGGCGCGGCGCTGACGGCGGTCATCCAGCTGATGCTGAAGCCGATGTCGGGACGCGACAGCACCGAAACGCTGGTGGCGTGGAACCTGATCCTGACCGCCCCCATCGCGCTGGTGCCGGCGCTCCTGTTCTGGACGCCGCCGACGCTGGGGCAGTGGTTTCTGCTGGCCCTGCAAGGGGCGCTCGGCGCACTGAACATGGGGATGGTGACGCGGGCCTTCTCGCTGGCCGAGGCGTCTCTGATCGTTCCGATCGACTTCCTGCGGCTGCCGATCGTGGCGGCGCTGGCGTTCATTCTCTTCGGGCAGACGGTGCCGGTCACGACGTGGGTCGGCGGCGCGGTGATCTTTGCTGCCACACTGATGATGGCGCGGACGGCGCGGCGGCGGCCGGAGCGCGAGATATGACGGCGGCGCGGCTTCGGTCAGAAAGGGGAGATGTCGGCGAGCTCGTCGAGGATCACCGTGGTGACCCGCTGGTGAATCGCGGAGGAGCGGCGCTTGGGCCCGAACGCGAGATAGAGGTCGGAGCGGAACCGCGAGGGCAGGTCGATCGGGCGGTATGCGAGATTGTCCATCCGCATCGCGCACGCCGAGGCGGGGACGAGTGCCACGCCGATCCCGCGGTTGACGAGGGCGAGGACGGAGTGCGTCTGGCTGACCTCCTGCATCGTCCGCGGCGCAATGCCGAGGCTGGCAAAGAGCCCCGACTGGACCTCGCGGAGGTACCCGCCGCGGTCGGCCGAGTAGGCGACGAACGGTGCCCCGTCGAGGTCCGAGGCGGTGACTTCGGCCTGGCGGGCCAGCGGATGGTCTGCCGGAACCGCCAGAACGAAGGGCTCGCTGACGGCGCGGCGGCAGGTGATCTCGTCGCCACGGCCGGCCATCCTGGTCAATCCGATGTCAAGGCGGCCGGAGCGCAGCGCCTCGACGATCTCGTAGCTCATCATCTCGGTCGGGCTGAAGGTGACGTCGGGAAGCGCCGCGGCGATGGCCCCGACGATGCGCGGAATGAATTCGAGCGACGCCGAAGGGACGAAGCCCATGGCGACGGACCCGATCTCACCGCGCTCGGCCTGCCGGGCGGTGAGCACGGCGTGCTCGGCCCGTTGCAGGATGTCGATCGCGTTGGCGAAGAAGTCCTCGCCAGCCGAGGTGAGGCGGACGCGACGGTTCGTGCGATCGAACAGCTTCACGCCGACCCGGTCCTCGAGCAGCCGGATCTGCCGGGACAGGGGCGGCTGCGTCATGTTCAGACGCTCCGCGGCGCGGCGAAAGTTCAGCTCCTCAGCGACGGCGACGAAGCAGCGGAGCTGAAAGAACTCGAACGTGTGAGCCATGTCGTCCGGACCTCCGGCGCCGCGAGTGATACAGTTCTTGTATCAAATCGATCCACATTTGGAATTCACACGGCGCGAGCCAAACACGATCATTCCTCGACATCCACAATTGGCCGGAAGGGCCAGGATGGCGCTTTTGCCGCTGGAGGGGCGGCACTCACTGGGCAAGGGAGGCAATCAATGACCCAGAAGATCCTAAAGGCAACGGCGGTACTGCTGGCGGCGACCGCGTTTGCAGTACCTGTCGCAGCGCAGGACGATTCGGTCACGGTCGTGCTGTCCGAAGAGCTCGACGTGGTTGAGCCCTGCATGGCTTCGCGCTCGAACATCGGCCGCGTGATACTGCAGAACGTCTCCGAGACGGTGACCGAGCTGTTGCCCGGCGAGGGCCTGCAGCCGCGCCTCGCCGAGAGCTGGGAAGACATGGGCGACGGCACCTGGCGCTTTCATTTGCGCGAGGGTGCGACGTTCCACGACGGATCGGACTTCACGTCGGAGGACGTCGCCCACTCGATCGCGCGGATCAAGTCCGACCAGATCGTCTGCGAGATCGGCGCCAAGTTCTTCGGCGGCATGGAGCTGACGACAGAGGTCGTGGACGACACGACGATCGACATCACGGCGGACCCGGCTCAGCCGATACTGCCGCTCCTGATGTCGACCGTGACCGTCGTCCCCGCAGAGGCACCGATGGACGCGTTCGTCGACCAGCCGATCGGGACCGGGCCCTACACGTTCGACGAGTACAATGTCGGGCAGAACATCAAGGTCTCGGCATATCCCGACTACTGGGGCGAGCAGCCTGCGGTGCAGTCGGCGACCTATGTCTTCCGGTCCGAGAGCGCGGTCCGTGCCGCGATGGTCGAGACGGGCGAGGCGGACATCGCGCCGAACATCGCGGTGCAGGATGCGACGAACCCAGACATGGACTTCTCGTACCCGAACTCCGAGACCGTGTACCTCAGGGTCGACGCCACCACTGCACCTCTCGACGACGTGCGGGTGCGCAAGGCGCTGAACTACGCGGTCGACCGCGAGGCGTTCGTCGGCACCATCCTGGCCGAGGGCACGCTGCTCGCGACCGGCATGACGCCGCCGTCGACGCTGGGCTACAACCAGGAGCTCGCGCCGTATCCCTACGACCCCGATCAGGCCAAGGCGCTGCTCGAGGAAGCCAGGGCCGACGGCGTCGATGTCGATGCCGAGATCACGCTGATCGGCCGCACCGAACAGTGGGGCAACGTCACCGAGACCATGGAGGCGCTGCTCGCCATGTTCCAGGACGTCGGCTTCAACATGAACCTGCGGATGACCGAGGTCGCGGAGTGGGAGAACTTCTACTCCAAGCCCTTCGCCGAGGACCGCGGGCCAATGATCGTCGGCGCGATGCATGACAACGCCAACGGCGACCCGGTTTTCTCAATGTACTTCAAGTACGCCTCTGAGGGCCTGCAGTCCGGTATCGAGGACGCGCAGATCGACCAGATGATCGCCGACGCGACCGCCGCCACTGGCGACGAGCGCGAACAGCTGTGGAGCGCGCTTTTCGCCTACATCAATGACGACGTGGCTGCCGATGTGCTGCTCTGGCACATGGTTGGCTTCAGCCGGGTCAACCCGCGGCTCGACTTCACGCCGACGATCAAGACCAACAGCGAGCTGCAGCTGCAGCAGATCGGCTTCAAGTAAGCCTGCCTTCGGGGGCCGCCTCGGGGCGGCCCCCGTTTCTCGGCAAGGAGGGCGCCATGAGAGCATTCCTCGGAAAACGCGCGGTCGCGAGCGCCATCTCTCTGGTCGGGCTCGTCATCCTGGTCTTCTTCCTGAGCCGACTGACCGGAGACCCCACGTCACTTTACCTGCCGCTCGACGCCTCGCTCGAGGCGCGCGCGCAGTTCCGCGAGCTTCACGGGCTTAATGACCCGCTGATCGTCCAGTTCTTCAGCTACATGGGCGACCTCGTGCAGTTCGACTTCGGCATGTCGATCCGGCGCAATGCCCCCGCAATCGACGTAGTGCTGCAGGCCTTCGTCTGGACGCTGTGGCTGGCGGCGATCACCATGACCCTGGTGACGGTTGCAGCGATCGTCTTCGGTTCGCTCGCGGCATTCCACGTCGGCGGCGTCTTCGACCGGATCGCCACGTTCTTCTCACTGATCGGCGCCAGCGCGCCCGATTTCTGGATCGCCATCGTCGCGATCGTACTCTTGTCGGTGAACTTCGGCTGGCTGCCGACGTCGGGGACAGGAACGCCGTGGCACTGGATCATGCCCGTTGCGGTCCTGTTCATCCGGCCGTTCGGGCTGATCCTGCAGGTCGTCCGAGGATCGATGATCACCGCGCTGTCGTCGGCCTACGTCAAGACGGCCCGCGCCAAGGGCGTGCAGGAACCGCCCGATCATCTTCGTCCACGCGCTCCGCAACGCCATGCTGCCGGTCATCACCGTGATCGGCGACCAGGCCGCGGGGATCCTGAACGGCGCCGTCGTAGTGGAGACGATCTTCGGCTTTCCCGGCATCGGCAAGCTGATGATCGACTCCATCCTGCAGCGCGACTTCACCGTCGTTCTGGCGGCGATCATGGTTACCGCGGTCGCGATCTTCCTGATGAACCTTCTCATCGACATCCTCTATGCGGTGCTCGATCCGCGCATCCGGTACTGAGCCATGGCGTCGACAGACGTCGACATTCCGTCCCTGGCCAAGCCGACCCGCCGCGGGCTGCCGTGCAGATGCTGCGCATGCTCTGGCGCGACAAGTTCGCGTTCTGCGCCGCGATCTTCCTGGCCCTCGTCGTCTTCTGCGCGATCTTCGGTCCGATGCTGCTGGGAGATGCGGCGACCGAGCAGGACCTGCGCGGCCGCAACGCGCCGCCGTTCGACTTCTCGCGGAACTGGCTGTTCTGGCTTGGCGGCGACGCGCTGGGCCGGCCGCTGCTGGCGCGGATCATCGTCGCGGCGCAGAACACGATCATGGTCGCGGCAGGTGCCGTCGTCTGCGCGCTCGGTGATCGGCACGCTGCTGGGTCTCGTCGCGGGGTACACGTCGAAGTGGCCGAGCCAGGTCATCATGCGGCTCGCCGACGTCATCATGTCGTTTCCGTCGCTGCTGCTCGCGGTCATCGTCCTCTACATGCTGTCGCCCGTCGGTCGGGAACCTGGTCATCGTCCTGGCCATCACGCGGATCCCGATCTACCTGCGGACCTCGCGGGCCGAGGTGCTGGAGATCCGCGAGCGGATGTTCGTGCAGGCCGCCAGGGTGATGGGCGCCTCCACGGGCAGGATCGTGTTCCGCCACATCCTGCCGGTGATCTTCCCGACGCTGGTCACGATCGCGACGCTCGATTTCGCCTTCGTGATGCTGGCGGAGAGCTCGCTGCAGCTTTCTCGGCATCGGCATCCAGCCGCCCGAGATCACGTGGGGCCTGATGGTATCGCAGGGCCGGTCATACCTGACTACGGCCTGGTGGCTGTCGTTCTTCCCCGGTCTCGCGATCATCCTCACGACCCTCTCGCTCAACCTCTTGTCGAACTGGATGCGCACGGCCCTTGATCCGGTGCAGCGGTGGCGTCTTGAGATCGCAAGGAAGAAGAGATGACCGACCATCTGCTCGAGGTCCGCAACCTGACGGTCGACTTCCATACCGCGCAAGGCACGGTCCACGCCGTCCGCGACGTGAACTGGCATCTCGACCGGGGTGAGACGCTGGCGATCCTGGGCGAGTCGCGGGTCGGGCAAGTCGGTGTCGGCTTCGGCGATCATGAACCTGATCGACTGCCCGCCGGGCGAGATCGTCTCGGGCGAGGTCCTGTTCAACGGCAGGGACCTGCTGCAGATGAGCGCGGACGAGCGGCGCGAGATCAACGGCCGGCAGATCGCGATGATCTTCCAGGATCCGCTCAGCCACCTGAACCCGGTCTATACGGTCGGCTTCCAGATCGCCGAGACGATGACCGCCCACGGCAAGCGGCGGGCCGAGGCCCGGGCGCGCACGCTCGAGCTCCTGAAACGGGTCGGCATCCCCGACGCGGACAACAAGATCGACGCCTATCCGCACCAGTTCTCGGGCGGACAGCGGCAGCGGCTGATGATCGCCATGGCGCTGGCGCTGAAGCCCGACATCCTGATCGCGGACGAGCCGACGACGGCGCTGGATGTCACGGTGCAGGCGCAGATCCTGGCGCTGCTCGAGGAGCTGCAGGCGGAGACGGGGATGGGCCTCCTGCTGATCACCCACGATCTGGGCGTGGTGGCCGAGACCGCCGACCGCGTCGTGGTGATGAACTCTGGCCAGATCGTCGAGACGGGCAGCGCGGCGCAGGTCTACCGGAACCCAACCCACCCCTACACCAAGAAGCTGATCGGCGCCGTGCCCGGCACGGGCGAGATGGCCGCACCCCTCGACACCGGCATCAGGCCGATCCTCGAGGTCAACGGCCTCTCCAAGTCCTTCGGCTCCTTCGAGGCGATGAAGCCCTGCAGCCTGACCGTCTTGCCGGGCGAGACGGTGGCGATCGTGGGCGAAGTCCGGCTCCGGCAAGTCGACGCTGGCCAAGACGCTGCTCAGGCTCGAAGACGCGAGCGGGGGCGAGGCGCTCTACAACGGGCGCGACCTGGTGACCATGCCAGCCTCGGACCTCTTCAAGATCCGCCGCGAAATCCAGATGGTGTTCCAGGACCCGACGCAGTCGCTGAACCCGCGAATGTCCGTCGCCCGGATCATCGGAGAGGCATTCGCGATCCACCCCGACATCCTTCCCAGGGACAAGCGGGCCGACCGTGTGCAGGAGCTCCTGAGGCAGGTCGGTCTCGACCCGAGCCACACGCATCGCTATCCGCACCAGTTCTCCGGCGGGCAGCGGCAACGGATCGCGATCGCCCGCGCTCTCGCGCTCGAGCCGAAGCTCATCATCTGCGACGAGGCGGTCTCGGCGCTCGACGTCTCGATCCAGGCGCAGGTGATGGAGCTCCTGCAGCGGCTGCAACGCGAGCTGGGCCTCAGCTACCTCTTCATCGCGCACGACCTGCCGTTGGTGCGCGACTTCGCCCACCGGGTGGTGGTGATGCAGGGCGGACGGATTGTCGAGCAGGGGCCGGTCCGGGAGATTTTCGAGGCCCCGCGAGAGGACTATACCCGCGCGTTGCTTGCCGCGAGCCTTGACCCGGACCCGGAGGTCCAGGCCGAACGGCGGCGCACGCGACAGCTCGAGGAGGCGTAACGCGTGACAAAGCCGGATATCCTCGTGGTCTGGACTACGCGGCCGACCAAGATCGCCGAGATCGACGGCGAGTTCCATCTGCACCGATACGATCAGGCTGACGATCCCGACGCGCTGCTAGCCGAGGTCGGGCCGCGCATCCGTGGCGTCGCCACCACCGGAGGGAAGGGCCTGACCCGTGGCATGGTCGAGCGGATGCCGAGGCTCGAGATCGTTGCCTCGTCCGGCGTGGGCTACGACAAGATCGACGTCGACGCCTGCACCGATCACGGAGCCGTCGTCACGAACACGCCCGACGTGCTGACCGACGACGTCGCCGATATCGCGTTGGGCCTGGTCATCAACGCGCGGCGGAACATGGTTGCGGGTGACGCCTACGTGCGCTCCGGCCGGTGGGGGCAGGAGGGTCCGCTCGGCCTGACCTCGGCGCTTCGCGGCAAGCGCCTCGGCATTTTGGGACTGGGCCGGATCGGGAATGCCATCGCCGCGCGGGCGGAGCCCTTCGGGCTGGAGATCGGGTATATGGCGCGCAGCGACAAGTGCGTGGGGTACCGGTACCACAGCTCCCTCGTCGCGCTGGCCGAGTGGGCCGACATCTTGGTGGTCGCGGTTCCGGGCGGCGAGGGAACGGACAGGCTGGTCGACGCGCGGGTGATCGCTGCGTTGGGGCCGGCCGGGACGCTGGTGAACATCTCCCGCGGGAGCGTCGTGGACGAGGCCGCCCTGACGTCGGCGCTTGCCTCGGGTGCCCTCGCCTCCGCGGGCCTCGACGTCTTCCTTAATGAACCCAACCC
Organism: uncultured Alphaproteobacteria bacterium; assembly: GCA_963749675.1. Classification (GTDB taxonomy): domain Bacteria; phylum Pseudomonadota; class Alphaproteobacteria; order Rhodobacterales; family Rhodobacteraceae; genus Roseitranquillus. Next base: position 29,498 of record CAVVNT010000009.1, on the reverse strand, counting down.
CGACCCGGCGTTGACCGCGTTGCCGAACGTCGTGCTGTACCCGCACCACGCCAGCGGCACCGTAGAGACACGGGATGCGATGGCGGCCTTGGTCAACGACAACCTGCGGGCGCACTTTACGGGGCAGCCGTTGCTCACGCCCGTCAACGTTCCAAAGGCCGCGACCGGCGCATGACGGCGCTTCTGCACTACTTCCGCTGGCCCATCGGGCTGACTTTCCTCGGGCTGGTGCTGGCCTTCGTGATCGGGATGCGCACCACTGACACAATCGGCGGCGGGCTCTCTTTCCGGCGATGTCACGTTAACTGACCGCTGGCGTGGAATGCGCTGATCTCCACGAGCGTCAGGCCGTGACACCAGCGGCCTGGCGCCATACGTCGAACGCTTCGAGGCGATGGAAGCGGGTGGCGAGAGCGGATCGGCGGCGGGCTGGCGGGACGAAGTGGTTGCGGACGGCGGAGAAGGTTGCGGTGAAGCGCTGCAGCCCTCCAGGAGAACGAAATCGCTGCATCTGCCGCTCGCGTTTTCGCAGCGGCACGTGGCTGTTCTCGGCGCGATTGTTCAGCCCCTTGTGGGCGCGGTGCTCCAGGCTCGGGGCGACCTTTCGCCGGGCCGCCGCGTAGGAGGCCAGCTTGTCGGTCACGATGCGCCACGGCCGCCAGCCCTGCTTTTTCAGCAGAGTCCGAAGCAGCCGGCGTGCCGCCTTCGCGTCGCGGCGGCGCTGCACGATCTCCTCGAGCACCGTTCCATGCTGGTCGACGGCGCGCCAAAGCCAGTGCACGGAACCGCGGATCACCACCCGCATCTCGTCGAGGTGCCAGACATCGCCCGGCCGCGGAGCGCGCCGTCACAGCTCACCGGTAATGAGCGGGCCTTGCGGCCCACCGGCGCACCGTCTCGTGGGAGACATCGATGCCGCGCTCGAGCAGCAATTCCTCTACGACGCGCAAGCTGAGCGGGAACCGTGCGCAGAGCCAGACCGCGTGGGCGATGATCTCGGGCGGGAAGCGGTGCCGCCGGTAGCTGATGGCGCTCGTCATGGCGACGGCGCTAGCATCCTCGATCGCCGCTGCAAATCAGCTCGTTTACGTGACATCGCCGGGCGAACGACATAGAGCCCGACCACCGGCACCTCCCATCGGGGAAAATCTGCGCGACATCGCCTCTTGCGAGCGCAGGGCCAGTGAGGAAGCCCGGCATCAGTGAGATACCGAGACCTGCCACCACGGAGACGAGCTCGGCCGTGCCGCTTTCGTCCGCGAAGCGCCCGCGCGGGCGAAAGGTGACGGTGCGGCCCCTGCGCTGGAACCGCCACGTCGCGTCGCCATGCGGGATGGTCTCGTGCCGGGCGAGCTCCTCCGGCTCGGGCGAGATAGGCGGGGTGGCGATCTCGAGCCGCGGGTGCCGCAGCGCGAGCTCCGCCAGCACCGCCGCCTGGTGCGTGTGCCCGAAGGAGACCGGCGCCGAGAGCCGCAGCCGTCCGGTCGCTTCGCCCGTGCGGCTCAGCGCGTCCCGCGCCGCCTGCATCTCCGCCACCGGGCGCTCCGCATGCGGGCGGAAGTCGGCGCCCGCCTCGGTCCGCGACAAGCCCCGCGTGCTGCGAGCGAGGAGCAGCATCCCGAGTTCGACCTCGAGCCACGACAGGCGCCGGCTGACCATCGACTTCGACAGGCCGAGGCGCAGCGCGGCGCGGCCGAGGCTGCCGCTGTCCACGACCTCCACGAAGGTCGCGATGTCCGCAAGGTCGGGCATGAGCGTTCCGTTTGTGCAACAGTGCTCTCCGCACCCTGCGCCTACTGTGCCGCTATCGACAACGACATCTTCGAGGGCGTTACAGGACTTCAAGCAGGGACACCGAACATGACGACAATCCTCGGTCTCGACAGCACTATGAACGGCGAGGCCTCGGTCTCGAAGGCGCTGCTGCGCGCGGCGGTCACCGCACCGACCGACGGCGCGCTCGCGCAGGTCACGACCCGCGACCTCGGCCGGGAGCCGGTCCCGCACCTGACCGAGGCCACCGCGCGCGGCGTCCGCGCCGAGTCGGAAAGCCCCGACGAGTTCGCCGCGCGTGCGCTGTCCGACGCGTTGCTGGCCGAGCTTCGCGAAGCCGACACTATCGTCATCGGCGCGCCGATGTACAACTTCATCATCCCGACCAGCCTGCGGTCGTGGTTCGACCACATCCTTCGCGCCGGCGAGACGTTCCGCTACACCGACGCCGGTCCGAAGGGTCTGCTCGGCGACAAGAAGGTGATCGTGGCCGAGAGCCGCGGCGGCCTCAAAGCGAAGGTCCCGCGCAGGCCGCGGACTTCCAGGAGCCGTACCTGCGCCAGCGCTTCATCGGCCTGACCGACGTCACCTTCATGCGCGGGGAACGGATCGGCTTCGGCGCCGAAGTCCGCGCCGCAGCCCTGGTGACTGCGAGCGTAGGGCTTCATGAATGGGCCGCCGGCGTACGATTCGCTCAGGCGGCGTAGGCCGGCGCAGCGGCTCCGCCGGCCGGCTCGCGTCAGGTCACAGTCAGGACCAGCATCAGGAGCAATGTGGCCATGCGAGCCAAGTCGGCGAGAATGGCGGGACCCCTATATCGCGCCGCCGAGCGCCAGACGCCGACCACCGTCAAGACGTTGTATGGCACCGACAGGCCGTAGCCGAGGATGAGCGCCGCCCACGGCCGGTCGAGCGAGATCATCGCCAGGAACAGCCCGCTCGTGGCGAGGTTCACCGCGAGGCCGATGGTGAGGGCCCAGGTCCAGAACGCTTCGTCGAGGCACAACTGGCCGAGCCAAAGAGAGCGCAGCAACTTCACGCGGGCATCATGGCTCAGGTTATCGTCCCATCGGTACGACGATCCGGTGCAGGTGCCTCTGACCAGCCCGATCTCGATGGGCAGGAGGTGGTCCGCCGCATCCGCGACTGGTTCACTTCGCCCGTGCCGATCCTCTCGGTGCGCTCGCTCGCGACCGAGATGGTCGCGGCGTGCGCCGCAAGAGCAGACTTCATCGCCACAATTGCCCCGACAGCTGGAAGTACTTCTCCAAGATCCTCGCTGCAATCATGCGTTCCTTGACGGGATCAGAGAAACGGTCGACCCAAGCGTGTGCATTGGATATGATCTCCTCCGCTTCCTCGGTGTGCTCGGTGTAATAGGCGACCTTCTCCTCGAGATCTCTGAAATCGTCCTCGAGAAGAACGAAGTGCCTGCCCGGCTCGAGAGCGCCTTCCGCAAACCAGGTCTCGAACCTTAGAGGGTGTGTGAGAAGTCGCCGCCGTGGCGTCGAGGCCCATGTTCCTGTCGAGAACGACGAAGGAGATCGTGGTGCCGCACGCCTATCCAACCAACCTGACTGATGCTCAATGGGCGCTGATTGCGCCCACCTTCCGCTACCGCGGCCGGGCGGGAGGCCCCGCCGCACGAGCCTGCGTGCCGCCGTCGACGCGATCTTCTATCTGCTGCGCACTGGCTGCCAGTGGCGCTTGCTGCCGCGCGACTTCCCGCCCTGGGGCACGGTCTGGTGGTACTTCCGTCGCTGGCGGCTCGACGGCGTCTGGACCCGATTGCATCGCGCCCTCTACCGCGCAGCCCGGCGAAATGCCTGCCGGCGGCCCGAGCCCTCGGTCGCGATCATGGACAGCCAGTCTGTGAAGACGACCGAAAGGGGGACGTCCGCGGCTTCGACGGCCACAAGCGGATCAAGGGACGCAAGCGCCAGATGCTCGTTGATACGCAGGGCTTCCTCATCTCGTGCCGCGTCGAACCGGCCGGCATTTCCGATCGCCGGGCCGCCCGCGACCTGACCGACGGGCTGGCTCTGCTCTGGCCGAAGATCCACACCGTGATCGCCGACGCGGGCTACGAGAGCAAAGGGCTGGCGGGAGACATGAGGGAGCGGAACGGCTGGCACCTTCGGATCGTGAGGCGGCGGGAGCAGGCGTTCAAGATCGCCGGGCTGAACTGGATCGTCGAACGCAGCTTCGCATGGCTCGACCGACACCGCAGGATGTCCAAGGACTACGAGTACCGCGTGCAGACGTCAGAGACGCTGATCACCATCGCCGCCTGTGCCCAAATGCTCCGTCGCCTCGCGCCGGGATGACTTCTCACACACCCTCTGAAGGTCCGACCACGCTTGAGCCAGGTTCGCGGGAAAGTCCCGCGCCTGCTGCATGAACTCGTCTGGCGTCATCATACGCTCCGGGGGTTCCCTCGGCCGCGCTGGAAGTGTTCGGCTATTGTTCCAACAGCATCCGAGATCGGAACGATATCAATGTCGTGGTTGCCGGCGGCTCGATGCTCATCGGGGGTGCGTCACGGTTAGGGCCGGTTTTCCACCCGCGTCCCGGCGGGACGTGGGCTTGCAGCCGGAGAACCGGACGCGCCCCAACGAGCGAAGGAAGGTTCGGAGGCTGTGGGAAACCAGCCTTTTTAGCAACGCCTGCAACACCGTCTTCGGCCTTCGGCGGCCGAAGCGAAGCGATGTCGTCGACGGAGTTATCGTGACGGACCGGCGCGCCGGGGGCCGCGGAAGCGGCCATCCGTTGCTCCCCTGTAACGGCCGCGGCACCGGACCTTTACGTCATCCATCGCGGAGGGCACGACAACGGCAACTGCGCAAACCTGCCGTCCGACAGAAGGAACGCTTTGCGCGCGCGGCATCGGTCCGGATGACGCGACCGGCCCACACCGGCCAATCGACCGCTCGGCGAGTGCCGCGACGCAGAGGAGAAAGCTGTCGTTGGGCGGAGCGCAGCGCGATCCAGGTCGACGGTACAGGCTCAATCGTGCGCGGGCGCGGCGGGTAGGATATTCTGGTTCACGCGGAAGAGGTTGCGGGGGTCGTACCGCGCCTTGATTTCGGCCAGGCGCGCGCGGTGCTCTGCGTAGGCCTCGTCGATGCGGCCCTCGCGCTCGGAGACGAAGTTGACGTAGGCGCCGGCCCTGCCGTGCCGCGCAAGGCGCGTCGAACCGTCCTTCGCCCAGGCCACCATGGCGGCATCGTCGGCCGGATCGCGCCAGCGCGCCGCGTGTGAGGACATGAATGGCACGCCCCGATGCGGGTAAGCGGTGGCCGGCATTGCAACGTCGTCGATGGCGCCACCCTGGGCGATGAGGAGGATGTCCGACTCCGGCGTCGGGAGCGCCTCCGCCAGATCGACCACCTCCGCGATCAAGGCATCACTGACTGCGTCGTAGTTCGTCGTGCCCCAATAGTTCCGCGCGCCCTTGGCATAGGTCTGGTCGAGGAAGGACTGCGCTTCAACATAAGGGCGGCGCGCGACGAGGCCGCCGACGGCCGCCGGATGACCCTTGAGCGGCGCGAGCACGGCTTCTCCTTCCGCCGGGTCGCCGGCCCAGGATTGCATCAGGATCAGGACCTTCTGGCCATGCACCGCCTCGGGCAGGAACGGCGCAGGCGGAGCCGTCGCGAGGTCGGCCCAGACCGTGCATGGGCGCGGCGCTTCCACCATGAAGTCGGCCCAGAGCCGCAGCATCTCGGGCGCGTCGCGCAGCAAGACGACCGTCGGGCCGAACAGCACCTCCGGCCCGACCGGGTGCAGTCGGTATTCGAAGGCCGTCGCGACGCCGAAGTTGCCGCCGCCGCCGCGCACCGCCCAGAAGAGGTCCGGCTCTTGCGCCTCGCTCGCGCGCACCTTCTGCCCGTCCGCCAGCACCAGATCAACGGCGAGCAGGTTGTCGATGGTCAGACCATGAAGGCGCGACAGCCAGCCGAACCCGCCGCCGAGCGTCAGTCCGCCGATGCCGGTATCCGAGACCACCCCGGCCGGCGTGGCGAGGCCATGCGCCTGTGCCGCCGCGTCGAGATCGGCGAGCGTGGCGCCGCCCTCGGCTCGCGCGATCAGGCGCTCGGGGTCGACGACGACGTCCCGCATCCGCGAAAGGTCGATCATCAGGGCGCCGGACCTCACGGCATTGCCGGCAACGCTGTGCCCGCCGCCGCGGATCGACGCCGGACATCCCGCCGCACGAGCGGCAGCGACCGCCGCGGCGACGTGGTCCGCGGTTCTGCATTGCGCGATGGCGACCGGCCGTTCGTCGATGAGGGAATTCCACACGACGCGTTCTTCATCGTAGCCTGGATCATCGGGTAAAAGCGTCGGGGCGCCCTGAATTCTCATCGGCGCGAGCTGGGTTGCGGTGTCCATCGGTCAGCTCCTCTTCATACCCGGCGGATCGTCAAAGTGTGCGCCGAATCGATCCGGCGAAATACTCAGGAATCTGAAGCGCTCCAGATTTTGGAGTTGCCACGGGTCCCTTCTGCGGGCGACCCTTGGTGCTCAAGCAAGCCAGAGGAGGCCCGCGCAATGGCCCACAAGGGGTATGGACAATATTGCCCGCTGGCGCTCGCGGCAGAACTGCTGTGCGAGAGGTGGACGCTTCTGGTCGTAAGCCGGCTGATCGACGGATGCCGCCGGTTCAACGAGATCCATCGCGGCGTGCCGAAGATCTCGCCCACGCTACTCAAGCAGCGCCTCGATCAACTCGAAGGTGCCGGCATCTGCTACCGCGTGCCGCTCCAAGGCGGCCGTGGCCACGAATACCGTCTCACCGAAGCCGGGATGGAACTCGGTCCGATCATCATGAACCTGGCGGTTTGGGGCCAGCGCTGGTCCCGCGACCTGGAGAACGACGACCTCGACCCAGCGTTCCTCGCCTGGAGCATGCACACGCGCATGAACGTCGAGGCGATGCCGCGCTCCCGCACCGTCCTCGAGTTCGAGTTCTCGGGCACCTGCGCCGCGTTGCGCCGGTTCTGGATCGTTGGCGAGAACGGGGACGTCGACATGTGCCTCAAGCATCCGGGGTACGAAGCCGATCTCGTCATCCGCGCCGAGATCCGCCGCTTCGTCGAAGCCTGGCGTGGCTTTCGAGATCTGCGGGCCGAGATCGGCGCCGGCCGCATCACCGTGGAGGGCCCGACGGACCTCCGCCGGGCGCTGCCGGACTGGCTCCTGGGCAGCGCGCTGGCACCCTTCGAGCGCGAGCGGCCGGGGCCAGAGCGCGAGCTCCAGAGGAAGGGCGTGTCATTTGCCGCTGAATGACATGTTCGCCGATTCGGATCGCACGATCCGATGCAGGACACCGAAGGCTGTCACCCGCCGTTCGATACCTTTCGACGGGGTCTGCCGCGCAGCTGGACGCATTCGTCAGGGGATTGTCATTTGTGGACGGCTCCGGTTTTGCAAGGGTTTTTTGCGAGCGGTTCTGGTCGAGGCAGGTTGCGGTCATTTGTCCGGCCTTCATGTGCGGTTCGACTGACCGCTGGCCTTGATGAAGTCCGCGTACCGAGTCCCGATCAGGTTGACGGGCTGAAATCCCTGACAATGCCCCGGGGTGTCTCTGCAGCGGTCGGGTCGATCATCATCACTCACATCGTCCTTGCATTCGTAGCGACGCCTTTCGGTCGTCGCGCGTACCGGTTTCACTCACACGGCTGGTGCCGCCTTGTAGTTTTCTTCTCTTGCAAGTAGCGCCCAGGCGATACGAGCGGTCTTGTTGGCGATGGCCACGGTGACGAGCCGCGCCGGCTTGCGTTCGAGGAGAGACCGGATCCAGATGCCGGTGCGGGTCTTGGATGTTGGCGCCCGTCGGGTCACCGAGGTGGCCCCGACGACCAGCAGTTTTCGCAGGTAACCGTTGCCCATTTTCGACACCCTCCCGAGCCGTTCCTCGCCGCCGGAGGAGTTTTGGCGGGGAACGAGGCCCAGCCAGGCCGCGAATTGCCTGCCGGACTTGAACACGCCGGGGTCGGGGACGCTGGCCGCGAGGGCGGTCGCTGTAATCAGACCGACACCAGGTATGGTTTCCAGCCGCCGGCTCGCCTCGCTTTCTCGGTGCCAGATCATCAACTGCCGTTCGATCCGGCCGATCTCCTTGGCCAGGGTATCGAGCTGCGCCGCCAGCGACAGAAGTGCGGAACGCGCAAAAGCGGGCAAGGCCAGCTCGTCGGGAGCAGCCAGGCGCCGGGCGAGGTCGGTCACCTTTCGGGCTCCCTGGGCCGCAACGATTCCGAACTCCGCCAGATGCGCCCGGATCGCGATGAGTGTCATTGTCCGCTGCCGCATCAGAAGGTCACGGGACCGATGCAGAACCAGGATGCTTTGCTGGTCCTCGGACTTTACCGGCACGAAGCGCATGTTCGGTCGCGTCACCGCCTCGCAGATCGCCTCGGCATCGGCCGCGTCATTCTTCTGACGCTTTACATAAGGCTTCACGTAGGATGGCGGGATCAGTCGGACCTCATGCCCGAGAGCGGCGATCTCGCGAGCCCAATAATGCGAGGTCGCACAGGCCTCCATTCCGACCAGGCAGGGTTCCAATTTGCCGAGATAGTCGAGCACTGCGTTCCGGCGCAGCTTTTTCTGTAGAACGACTGCACCCGCCGCGTCGATGCCATGCAACTGGAACACCGACTTGGCCAAATCAATCCCGAGTGTAGTAATGCTCATGTGGGTGGCTCCTTCCCTCGCTGGGTTTACGGCAATCCCAGCTTGGCACATCGATGCCGTCGGGGGGGAGCCGTCCACACCATCAGGTTGTTTCGGGTCGCCGAACAAGGTGCCGACGGCGGCCACTCACGCGGACAATTCGGTCGTGTAGCCTGCCCACAGGCCGAACGCGTCCTGTCTTGCGTGGCGGTAGGAATTTGCGGAGAGGCGGTGACGGCGTGGGCGGAACATGACAGCGGTCTGATCGTGGACCGACAGGAACCGTTGAGCCTGTCGCGGCGACTTGAACCGCCCCATGATCTTCTCGCGTCGCCGGCTGTGCCGGTGCGAGGCTTCGGCCGCGTTGTTGATCCCCTTGTGGCGACGATGCTCTACGCCGGGGGCGATCTTCGCCTTGGCTGCCGCATAGGAGCCGAGCTTGTCCGTCACCATCACCCGCGGCAGGCCCCATCTCTTGAAGAGCTTGCGCATGAACCGCCTGGCGGCCGCGGTGTCGCGCCGCGACTGCACCAGGATGTCCAGCACGGCGCCATTCGCATCGATCGCCCGCCAGAGCCAGTGCCTGACCCCGTTGATCTTGAGGACGACCTCGTCGAGGTGCCACTTGTCGGCTGGCGTCGGCCTATCACGCCGGATTTTCGCGGCGAACTGCGTCCCGAACTTTGCAACCCGCTCGGCGAGCAGGTCCTCGACGTCGCGCAGGCTCAGGGCGAAGCGGTGGTACGCCCGGCGATGTCACGTTAACCGACCGCGGGCGTGGAATGCGCTGATCTCCACGAGCGTCAGGCCGTAACACCAGCGGCCTGGCGCCATACGTCGAACGCTTCGAGGCGATGGAAGCGGGTGGCGAGAGCGGATCGGCGGCGGGCTGGCGGGACGAAGTGGTTGCGGTCTTCGGAGATGGGGTGGATGCCGCTCTCCCTTGACGGCATCGCAATGTGCCAAGCTTGCGGTGTTGAATCACAAGCTGAAGGAGAGGGCATCCATGGGAGAAGTTAGCACCATCGGCGTCGACCTGGCAAAGAACGTGTTCCAGGTGCACGGCGCGGCGGCGGACGGGTCCGTTCTGTTTCGGAAGAAGTTGTTGCGGCCGCAGTTCGCGCGGTTCATGGCGCAGCAGCCGCCATGCCTTGTGGCGATGGAAGCCTGCGCCAGCGCTCATCATTGGGCGCGGGAGATGGCGCGCTACGGCCATGAGGTCCGGCTGATCGCGCCGCATTACGTAAAGCCGTTCCTCAAGCGGCAGAAGAACGACGCCGCCGATGCCGAGGCGATTGTCGAGGCGGCCCTGCGGCCGACCATGCGTTTCGTCGAACCGAAGTCCGCGGACCAGCAGGCGCGGGCGGTCGCGTTCCGGACGCGCGAGCAATTCGTGAAGCGGCGCACTGAGGTCGCATCTCTACGAGTTCGGGCACGTCGCCCCCGAAGGGATCGGCTATGTGCCGCGCCTTGAACGGGTCGTCAAAGATCCTGACGCCGACATTCCTGATCTGGCACGCGACATCTGCCGGATGCTCCTTGAGCAGATCACCCACCTGACCGACCGGATCAAGGAGCTGAAAGCGCGGATCGCGGCGATGTCGAACGAAGCTGAAATGCCTCGCCAGCTGCAGACGATGCCGGGCGTCGGCCCGATCACCGCGCTCGCGGTCGAGACTTTCGCGCCGCCGATGGACCAGTTCCGCCGCGGCCGCGACTTCGCCGCGTGGCTCGGCCTGGTGCCGCGGCAGCATTCCACCGGCGGCAAGCAGAAGCTGGGGAAGACCTCGAAGATGGGGCAGCGTGACATACGGCGGTTGTTGGTCATCGGGGCGACCGCCGTGATCCGCTGGGCCTCGCGTCGAGGGGCGCCGAAGGGGTCGTGGCTGGCGCGGATGCTGGAGCGCAAACCGATCCCGGTCGTGGCGGTCGCGCTGGCCAACAAGATGGCGCGCGGCATCTGGGCGATGCTGACGCGCGGTGAAAGCTATCGTGGCCCGGTGCTGATCGGCGCCTGATCGGGCATCGAACGGCCAACCGGGCCACCGAGTTGTGAGGAAGACATGATCTGCATGGGCACATGATCGACATGATCCGGGCCGGGCAAACCAGAAACCTTCTCCGAGCCTCGAGCGCGCTGTTGGAGATGTAGCCCCGCTCCGCGCATCACCATCCCGGCCAGCGGCGCCAGTCAGCCGCACGAACAGGCCTGACAAAAGACCGCACTCGATCACAAGTCCAGAAGATCAGAAATTCCTTGCAAACCGAGCGGCATCCACAAAAGAAGGTTGCGGTGAAGCGCCGCAGCCCTCCAGGAGAACGAAATCGCTGCATCTGCCGCTCGCGTTTTCGCAGCGGCACGTGGCTGTTCTCGGCGCGATTGTTCAGCCCCTTGTGGGCGCGGTGCTCCAGGCTCGGGGCGACCTTTCGCCGGGCCGCCGCGTAGGAGTCCAGCTTGTCGGTCACGATGCGCCGCGGCCGCCAGTCCTGCTTTTTCAGCAGAGTCCGAAGCAGCCGGCGTGCCGCCTTCGCGGCGCGGCGGCGCTGCACGATCTCCTCGAGCACCGTTCCATGCTGGTCGACGGCGCGCCAAAGCCAGTGCACGGAACCGCGGATCACCACCCGCATCTCGTCGAGGTGCCAGACATCGCCCGGCCGCGGAGCGCGCCGTCACAGCTCACCGGTAATGAGCGGGCCTTGCGGCCCACCGGCGCACCGTCTCGTGGGAGACATCGATGCCGCGCTCGAGCAGCAATTCCTCTACGACGCGCAAGCTGAGCGGGAACCGTGCGTAGAGCCAGACCGCGTGGGCGATGATCTTGGGCGGGAAGCGGTGCCGCCGGTAGCTGATGGCGCTCGTCATGGCGACGGCGCTAGCATCCTCGATCGCCGCTGCAAATCAGCTCGTTTACGTGACATCGCCGACGGACAGGCTCGGCTCCTATGCGGCAGCCAAGGCGAAGATCGCCCCCGGCGTAGAGCATCGTCGCCACAAGGGGATCAACAACGCGGCCGAAGCCTCGCACCGGCACAGCCGGCGACGCGAGAAGGTCATGGGGCGGTTCAAGTCGCCGCGACAGGCTCAACGGTTCCTGTCGGTCCACGATCCGACCGCTGTCATGTTCCGCCCACGCCGTCACCGCCTCTCCGCAAATTTCTACCGCCACGCAAGACAGGACGCGTTCGGCCTGTGGGCAGGCTACACGACCGAATTGTCCGCGTGAGTGGCCGCCTTCGGCACCTTGTTCGGCGACCCGAAACAACCTGATGGTGTGGACGGCTCCCCCCCGACGGCATCGATGTGCCAAGCTGGGATTGCCGTAAACCCAGCGAGGGAAGGAGCCACCCACATGAGCATTACTACACTCGGGATTGATTTGGCCAAGTCGGTGTTCCAGTTGCATGGCATCGACGCGGCGGGTGCAGTCGTTCTACAGAAAAAGCTGCGCCGGAACGCAGTGCTCGACTATCTCGGCAAATTGGAACCCTGCCTGGTCGGAATGGAGGCCTGTGCGACCTCGCATTATTGGGCTCGCGAGATCGCCGCTCTCGGGCATGAGGTCCGACTGATCCCGCCATCCTACGTGAAGCCTTATGTAAAGCGTCAGAAGAATGACGCGGCCGATGCCGAGGCGATCTGCGAGGCGGTGACGCGACCGAACATGCGCTTCGTGCCGGTAAAGTCCGAGGACCAGCAAAGCATCCTGGTTCTGCATCGGTCCCGTGACCTTCTGATGCGGCAGCGGACAATGACACTCATCGCGATCCGGGCGCATCTGGCGGAGTTCGGAATCGTTGCGGCCCAGGGAGCCCGAAAGGTGACCGACCTCGCCCGGCGCCTGGCTGCTCCCGACGAGCTGGCCTTGCCCGCTTTTGCGCGTTCCGCACTTCTGTCGCTGGCGGCGCAGCTCGATACCCTGGCCAAGGAGATCGGCCGGATCGAACGGCAGTTGATGATCTGGCACCGAGAAAGCGAGGCGAGCCGGCGGCTGGAAACCATACCTGGTGTCGGTCTGATTACAGCGACCGCCCTCGCGGCCAGCGTCCCCGACCCCGGCGTGTTCAAGTCCGGCAGGCAATTCGCGGCCTGGCTGGGCCTCGTTCCCCGCCAAAACTCCTCCGGCGGCGAGGAACGGCTCGGGAGGGTGTCGAAAATGGGCAACGGTTACCTGCGAAAACTGCTGGTCGTCGGGGCCACCTCGGTGACCCGACGGGCGCCAACATCCAAGACCCGCACCGGCATCTGGATCCGGTCTCTCCTCGAACGCAAGCCGGCGCGGCTCGTCACCGTGGCCATCGCCAACAAGACCGCTCGTATCGCCTGGGCGCTACTTGCAAGAGAAGAAAACTACAAGGCGGCACCAGCCGTGTGAGTGAAACCGGTACGCGCGACGACCGAAAGGCGTCGCTACGAATGCAAGGACGATGTGAGTGATGATGATCGACCCGACCGCTGCAGAGACACCCCGGGGCATTGTCAGGGATTTCAGCCCGTCAACCTGATCGGGACTCGGTACGCGGACTTCATCAAGGCCAGCGGTCAGTCGAACCGCACATGAAGGCCGGACAAATGACCGCAACCTGCCTCGACCAGAACCGTTCGCAAAAACCCTTGCAAAACCGGAGCCGCCCACAAATGACAATGCCTCTACAACACCTTCTCTTGGATCGATCCGGCGAACGGCGTCGGCTGCTTCTTCATGAGCCAGCTCCTGCCTTTCGTGGATATGGAAGTCCTGGAAGCATTCTACGACTTCGAGTTCGGCTTATTACGAGGCGTCGGGCTCCTGACCAGAACTACATAATGCGGCGCCACTAGCGCCGCATTGATCTCGAAGATTGGCTGCAGCCCTGCGCCGTCAAAACGGCGAATCTTGCTTCTCGCCATTAACCCTTGCTAAGCCATCAGAATGTCGTAGCGCTGCCTCCACCTGCTCCAGCGCCTCCACCAAGCGATGCAACAGCTTCGGCGGGTAGCGGTTCGTCTGAGCGAACTCCTCGACGGTGAACGCCGGCTCCACCTCGAGGAGCCGGCGCATCGCGACCGCCGCGGCGTCTAGCTCGCCGAGGTTGACGTGAGCCACTGCCAGGTACGCGTAAGGCACGCTGAATGCTGGGTTCGCGTGGATCGTCAGACGCGCGTAAGCCGTCGCCTCCTCAAAGCGTCCTGCAAACAGCCCCGCTACCGCCAGTGCGCAGTAGGGATGGTAGCTGAGCGGGTCGTCGAGCGGGCTTAGCCGCAGGGAGTTCCGCGCATGCGCGACCGCCCGCTCGTCGCGCCCGCTGTGCGCCGCCGCCAGGGCGCTGAACCCGTAGACGAGCGCCGAGTTGGCGTTGATCGCCAGCGCCCGGTCGTACACGACCAGTGCCGCGTCGTAGTCCCCGGTCAGCATGCCGCGAACGAAGGCGCCGATGCTCATTGCCTGCGGATCGCCGGCGTTGACCCCGAGCACCACCTCCGCGTGCGCCAGGGCCGCGGCGCGGTCCGCAGGGCTGCGCCCCTCTCGGAAGTACCGCTGCTCGTGAAGCCAGGCGGCGTAGCCGTGCGCCGGCAGCAGCCCCGGATCGCGCGCGAGCGCTGCCCGAAGCAGCAGAAGCGCCTCGTCGGTGTTGCCGGCCTTGTTGGTCAGCACCATCGGCACCGCCCGCAGATAGAGGTCGTAGGCATCGAGCCGGCCGGGTGCCTTACGCTCTGCCCGATCGATCTCCGCCCGAAGGAGCGACGGCTCGAGCACGCCGATAATTTGCCCCGTCAACTCGTCCTGCAGTTCGAAGATATCCTCGGTCGTTCCCTCGAACCGGCCGGCCCAGATCTCGGCTGCGGTCGCGCCGTCGATCAGGTGGGCGTTGATGCGCAGCCGCGGGCCGGCCCGTCGCACGCTGCCATCCAGCAGGTACCGCACGCCGAGCTCCGCCGCAATCCGCCGCACGTCCATTGCCAGGCCTCGATAGGCAAAGGACGAACTACGCGCGATGACGAACAGCCCTGGCAGCCGCGAGAGCCCGGTGATCATCTCCTCTGCGAGTCCATCGACGAAGTAGCTCTCTACCTCGCCCCCCGTCGCGAATGGCAGCACCGCGATCGATGAGCGGCCCGGCGCTGTTGCGCGATCGTCCGGCAGGTTAAGTCGGTACCCGCGCCGGGAAACTGTCTGCAGCATGCTCCGGTCGTCGTCGCCGAGCGCCCGGCGGATGGCATGGATGCACTGCACCAAGCTGTCGTCGGTCACCGCCACCCCGGACCAGACCCCCTCGTGCAACTCGGCCTTGCTCACCAGTCGGTTGGCGTTGGCGACCAGATAGCGCAGCGTTGCGGAAGACTGTGGCCGCAGCAGCACAATGCCGCCGTCGGGCCGGCGAAGCGTGCCGCTTGCGAGGTCCACCTCGAAGCCGTTGATGACGACATTGCATGGCAGCGACGAGTCCATCCGAAGCGTCACGACTGCCCTGGTCCTGGATCGAAGTCTAGCACGAACTGGACCGCAATCGCCGAAATTTCGTCGAACGATCGGAAGATGTTCGCCACTTGCGGCTTGGCGCGCCGCTATCCTCGGCACCGCTTGAATGCACGAGGTGCGACTATGACCCACACACATCTCCGCCGCTTCACCGTCGCAATGGCACTCGTTTCCGGAGGTTACGCGCACGCCGAAGGTCTCAAAACCGAAGAGATGTTGGCGATGATAAGCTCTATCGAGTTCATCGCCCAAAACTCTCCCCTTGAATATGCCGGTCAATCTTTGCCCGAAGTGGTGGTCGTGACCGAAGAAGAATTGCAACGGCGGTTCCTCTTATCAGAAGGTCCGGCCGCCGCCATTCGAAACGACCGATCTCTTGGCGTTGTCTCTGCGTTGTATGACCGTCAAGCAAACATGATTTTATTGGTCGACGTGAACGCTATCGCGGGGCCCGGCTTGTTTCATGAAATGGTCCATTTTCTTCAGAATATCAACGACAAGTATGATATGTTCACCTCCCATCGCGTCTGTTTGGAAGCAGAAGCCTACGAAATGCAGGCAATCTGGCAAACCGAGCAAGGGATCGATCTTGCGTCGAAGCCTGAATATGGGTTCGTCATGACGTTATACGGGGCTTGCAACGATGCCGATTTTTCATGGATTGAAAGCCCGTACCAAGGCTGAGAAGGCCGCTGGCGCCACCGCCCTCATCAAGCCCGCCCTCAAGCGGAGAGCGTGATGGCGATCGCGACCGAGATCGTGCAGAGCGCTTTGTTGACGCCAACGGGAGCTAGAGCAGGTAGCACGGTACATTGAGGACCTCCTGGCCGAGCTCAGCTACGACGTCCGCCGGCAGACCTTCGAAGCCGGAGTGCACCGGACCCGGTTCCTTGGACACTAGGTTGGGTTACGCGGCCATTGGCATGGTCCGAAGCTCGTGCTGTCGGCGCAGCGCGTGGGGGCTGAGGTACGCGCCGGACCGCTCGCGACGTCGTCGCCGCGGCCCTGAGCGTTACGAAGGCGCATGTCGGAACCGCCGAGCGGCAGGTCGGCGTCGCCGAAGCGGAGGTCCGCCGTATAGAACAGCAGATCGAGAACGCGACGCTCGAGGCGCCGACCGACGGACGGGTGCTCTACAGGCTGGTCGCCCCCGGCGAGATCGCGGCCGCCGTGCAGCCCATCTTGACGCTCCTCGATCCCGTCGTTCGTTTGGCCGCAATTCGCCGCTCTGGCCGGACTCGGGCTGACGCTCCTTGTGCTGAGCCTCGCGATCTCACCGCAGGTCTTGGGCGCGCGCATCTTTCCGGGGCAGCGTCAACGCCGTTTCCCGATCGACCATTCGGAGGATTGCGGCATCGTCTGGTTTCACGACAGGGCGCCTCGAAAAATGGTCCCGACCGTGGCGCTGCGGTATGTCTGTCGGGATGATGCGACACTGAGGGTGTGACGATGGCGCAGATGGGGTTCTTCGATCTTACAGACCGTTACGCGAGCCTGGACGCGAAGAAGGACCCGCTGGTCGAGATCGACGCTGTTGTGCCGTGGGAGGAGTTTCGCCCGACCCTTGAGCGGGTCTGGCGCAAGCCAGCTGCGGCGCGCAAGTCCCGGGCGGGGCGCAAGCCGATGGACGCGGTGCTGATGTTCAAGACGCTGGTGCTGAGCGCGCTCTACAACCTGTCCGACGACCAGATCGAGTATCAGGTCCGCGACCGGCTGTCGTTCATGCGATTCCTCGGCCTCGGCCTCGAAGACCGGGTGCCGGACGCCAAGACGGTATGGCTCTATCGCGAGGCACTGGCGCAGGCGGGCAAGGTGGAGGAGCTGTTCAGCCAGTTCGACGGCTATCTGGCGCGGCAGGGCTACATCGCGCGCGGCGGTCAAATCCTGGATGCGTCCATCGTGCCGGTGCCGCGCAACCACAACACGCGGGACGAGAACGCGGCAATCAAGAACGGCGAGGTGCCCGAGGACTGGGCGGACAAGCCCGCGAAGCGCGCGCAAAAGGACCTGGACGCGCGCTGGACGAAAAAGCACGGCAAGAACCATTACGGCTACAAGAATCACGTCAACGTGGATCGTAGGCACAAGCTGGTGCGGCGCTATCACGTCAGCGATGCCGCGCGGCATGACAGCCAGGCGGTGGATCATCTGCTGATGCAGGGTAACACCGGCTCCGGCGTGTGGGCGGATGCGGCCTATCGGTCCGAGGAGATGGAGGCAAAGCTGCGCGCCCGGAGGCTGAAAAGCCACATCCACCGCAAGGGCAAGCGGGGCAAGCCGCTGACCGAACAGGCCAAGGGCAGCAACCGGACCAGATCCGGCATCCGGGTCCGCGTCGAGCACGTCTTCGGCGCGCAGGCCAACGATATGGGCGGGACCTTGGTCCGGACCATCGGCTTGGTTCGAGCAACGGCCAAGATCGGGATGAAGAACCTCGCCTACAACATGCGCCGCCTCGGCCAGCTGCGCCGTCTCAACCCGTGCCCGGCGTGAGCATCACGCGAACAAAAAAGATCAGGCCGCGAGGCAGAAAAATCCGAGCGTGAAGGCCGCAGCGCCACGCCCATCCGGACGCAGCAAAGCGACAGCCGACGCTCGTCCTCCTGCTTCAGACCACGCGCGCCGCCGAGGGGGCACGAGAACGGTAGAAAATCGAGGTGCCCGTGTATCGGTTGGATGCGCGATCGCCTTCTCCATCACCGTCGTGTCCACGATCACCGTCTCCGCGCTCCGCTCGGAAATCACTCCGGCCTCGCGCCCGGCCTCGATCGTCTTGGTCAGGAGCCACTCGGCACCTTCCTCCCCGATCCGGTTCCGCCACCGCGTCAGCGACGAAGGATCGACAGGAGGACGGTGCTGAAAGAACGTCTCGCCACAGAGGTGCTGGTAGTACGGGTTCTCCACCCACCGGGCCACGACCGCCTCGTCCGACAGCCGGTAGGCGTGCTGGAGGTAGAGCAGCCCCGCCACCAGCCGTGGAGAGGTCGCCGGGCGCCCCGTGTGCGACGGGAAGAACCCCGCCCATTCCTCCTCGAAGAACTCCCAGTCGATCAGCCCGGCAAGCTTCACCAGTTCGTGGCGCAGGTCGATCATGTCCGCCAAGCGCGGGCGCAACAGGTCGTCCTGCTCAGGGGCACGGGATTGGGCTTCATGCGTCGATCCGAAATTGCAGGGTTCTCGCCCCAAACCTACCAAACCCTGCGGTTCGAAAATATCAAAAACGTCACGTCATCAAATAAAATCAATGCGTTGGACGTTGATCAGGGCGAACTAAGGAACGTCTGATCTACGGCTCGTGCTCGGCGTTTGAGTGACTTCAATGCCCTGACGGTTCTGAATGATGCGCCAAGTCGGCTCATCCGAGGCGGGCCTCAGATGAGTTCGGTGGTTCGAGGCGGATTCCGCCTCAGGCCATCAGCCGCCGTCGGACCAGGAACAGGTTTCCGAGCCCGAACAGCGAGAACAGCTGCGCCTGGTTCTTCGCGAGGCCGCGGTAGCGGGTCTTTCGATGCCCGAACTGGCATTTCATCACCCGGAAGGGATGCTCGACCCTGGCCCTCAGGCGGGCGATGATCCGGTTGGTGCGCTCGTCGATGGGGTGCAGCTTGCCGCCCTTGGGTGCCTTCCGCATCACGCCCCAGACCTTGCTTTGGGCGCGGAATGCCGCCTCCCGCTCGCCACTCACATAGCCGTCGCCAGCGGTTGCTCGAACCGGTGGCGCAACCTTGGCAACTCGCCGAACACCGCCTGCTCGTCGCCATGCAGTAGATCGTCGAACTTCTGGCTGTCGTGCACCTTGGCGGTGCTGGCTTCGAGCGTGTGCACCACGCCGCTGTCGAGATCGACGCCGACATGCGCCTTCATCCCGAAGTACCATGTGTTGCCCTTCTTCGTGCTGCTCATCTCCGGGTCCCGCGCCCTCTGCTTGTTCTTCGTCGAGCTCGGCGCGTCGATCAGCGTCGCATCAACCAGCGTGCCTTCGCGCAGCAGGATGCCCCGCTCGCGCAAGTAGGCGTTCACCGCCTCGAAGATCGCGCGGGTCAGCTCGTGCCGCTCCAGAAGGTGGCGGAAGTTGAGGATGGTCGTCTCGTCCGGGATCGCATCGTCGCCCAGCTCCAGGGGCCAGCAAACCGGCGCATCGCGTCGCTGTCGTAGAGCGCCTCTTCGGCCGCCGGGTCCGACAGCGCATACCATTGCTGGAGGCAGTAAAGCCGGAGCATCACCTCCAGCGGCATCGGCGGCCGCCCGCCCTTCGGTCCCGCCTTCGGATAGTGCGGCTCGATCAGCGCGGTCAGCCGCGCCCACGGCACCACGGCGTTCATCTCGGAGAGAAACTTCTCGCGGCGGGTCCGCTTCTTCTTGGTGGCGTAGGCCAGCGAGGCGAAGGTGGTCTGCTTCATCAGCGGCGCTCCATCGAGTTCGCCGCCAGACTACCAGATCACGGCCCGATACCGTGGTTCTTCAGACCTTCCTCAAAGGCTGCAGTCCGATCGCTTCAGAGCTCGCCTTCGGGTAACAGGTCCAGGGAGTTCAGCGCCTCCAGCAATTCCAGCAGCTCACTATGCCGGCGGTGTCCAAGCTTGGTCGCTATACTGGAGGTGATCCGCCGCGATTCCAAAGCATTGTCCCGGATGACCGCCGCCCCGTCGTCGGTCAGAGAGATGGTCTGCCGACGCCGGTCGCCGCTGTCCCGGACCCGCAGGACGAAGCCCTTGTCGACGAGCGTCTGCACGATGCGGGTGAGGCTCGGCAACTGAATGCATGCGAGGCGCGCAACCTCCGTCAGCGACATCGCGCCGCCCTCTTCGAGGGTGCGAAGCACGCGCCACTGCTGCTCGGTCACCCCTGCGTCGGCGAGCATTGCCCGGATCGGTCGCATGACCTTTTCTCGCGCGCGCAACAGCGAGATCGGCAGAGAGCGCGAGGTGGGCGGGAGACTCGGCGTTCTATCTTGTGGCGCCATCTCCGTCATATGCGTTCACCTCTCGCTTGCTCGGCCAACTTCGACTGCACCTGTCCGAACCATTCCGTGCCGGACCGAATGCCGGATCCGATCTGGATTGAGGCGCTCTTGCTCATAGCAGCGCCAGTGAGATGGCTGGAAGCGCGACCAGAAGCGCGAGGCGCACAAGGTCGGCGATCCAAAACGGCAGCACGCCGCGGAAGATCGTGCCGAGTGCGATGTCGGGCAGGGTCGAGCGCAGGACGAAGACGTTCATGCCGACCGGCGGCGTGATCAGGCTGATCTCCGTCACCACGACCACGACGACGGCAAACCAGATCAGTACCATCTCGGGGTCGGCCAGCAGGCCGGTGCCGAAGTCGAGCTGCTCGACGATCGGATAGAAGACCGGGACGGTCAGCAGGATCATCGACAGGCTCTCGAAGACGCATCCCATGACCAGGTAGATCCCGACCATGATGCCGATCACGACCCATGCGGACACGTCAAGGTCGTAGACGAGGTCGACGAGCGCGTCGGGCAGCCCCGCGAAGTTGACGAAGGACGAGAAGATTTCGGCGCCGATGATGATCGCGAAGATCATAGCGGACGAGACAACCGTTTCGCGGCACGCCTCCCAGAACGAGGCCCAGGACAGGCCCCGGGTCCCGACGGCGAGCAACAAGGCGAAGAACGCGCCCATGCCTGCCGCTTCGATCGGGGTGAAGAAACCTCCGTAGATGCCGGTCATGATGAAGACGAAGAGCGCCAGCGTGCCGAGCACGCCGATCGTGTCGCGCCGCGACATCGGCTCGGGCTCGGTGACCGGCGGCGCCAGCGACGGGTTCAGACGCACGGCGACAACCACGGCGACGAGGTAGAGCAGGATGCCGAGCAGGCCGGGCAGCAGCCCCGCGATGAAGAGCTTGCCGATGTCGCTCTCGGTGAGCAGGCCGTAGATGATCATGATGATCGAGGGCGGGATCAGGATGCCGAGCGTGCCGCCCGCCGCGATCGAGCCCGCCGCAAGGCTGTCGGCGTAGCCGAAGCGCCGCATCGGCGGCATCGCGACCCGCGACATCGTCGCCGCCGTCGCCAGCGACGAGCCCGAGACGGCCGAGAACCCGCCGCAGCTCAAGACCGAGGCGAGCGCCAGGCCCCCGCGCATCCGTCCGAAGATGCGGTCCGCACCGGCGAAGAGCCCGTGCGCGATGCCGGACTTGGCCAGCACGTTGCCCATCAGGATGAATAGCGGCACCACCGACAGCGAGTAGCTCAAGTCCGGTCTCGAACACGACGTTGCCGACCATCGCACCGGTCGAGTCCCAGCCGCGCATCGACGCGAAGCCGACCGCGCCGACCAGCGCCATCGCGAACGCGATCGGCACCCGCGCGAAGACCAGCGTGAGCAGGACGACGAGGCCGATCAGGGAAACCGTCATCGCTCCACCGCCCGCAGGACGCCGAACAGGGCCGCCATCAGGCATCCGGCGGCGCCGAGGGCCGCGAACGGCCAGAACGGCACGCCGAGCGAGACCGAGCGCGAGCCTTCCTGCCACTGCTGGATGCCGAGGATGCCGAGCCGCCAGGCGAAGTAGACGAGCACCAGCGCCGAGATCGCCGCGGCAATGAACCCGAGCGCGTGGTTCACGCGCTCGGGCAGGACCGTGACGAGCAGGTCGACCTCCACGTGGCTGCCGCTGCGGCTGACCAGCGGCAGCGCCGCGAAGACCAGCGCGCCGAGCATCAGCTCGGTCATCTCGAATGCGCCGGACAGCGGCGCGTTCAGCAGGTATCGCCCGACCACGTCGGTGGCCGTGACCGCGATAAGCGCGACCAGCAGTACGGCCGACAGCCCCTCGAGCAAAATGTGGACGCCGCGCAGGCTCACATTCCGACCCCGGTCATCTCGCGCAGGCGCGCGAGGGCCGCGAGGCCGTCGACCCCATCGCCGAGTTCGTCGTCCCAGGCCTGCTCGAGCTGGTCGGCGTAGATGGTGATCTCATCGACGACCGGCTGGGGCGCGTCGTAGATCTCTATGCCAGCCTCCTCGATCTCGGCGATCGCGGCTTCGTCGGCATCGTTCCACGCTTCGCCGACCCGTTCGGCGAAGGCCAGGCCAGAGATGTCCTCGATCGCCGCCTGGTCCTCGGGGCTGATCTCGTCCCACCGGTCCTCGTCCATGACGAGGAACCAGGTGGTGTTGTAGATCCCGCCCGGCACCCGCATCGAGTACTTGAGGTCGTCGGTGAGGTTGAACGCGGTCAGCGCCTCGTAAGTGAAGGTCACGCCGTCGATCACGCCGCGCGAGAGCTTCTCGTAGACCTCGGGCGACGACATGAAGAGCGGGGTCGAGCCCAGATCTTCGACCAGCTCGGCGATGTAGCCGCCCGGCACCCGGATCTTCAGGCCCTCGAAGTCGGCGGGCGTCTCGATCTTGCGCACGTTGTTGTGGAAGATGCCGGGCCCGTGGACGAAGAGGCCGAGAAGCTTGGTGCCCTCGTGCTCCCCGACCGCGCCGAGGTCTTCGGTATAGACGGTCCAGAACGCCTTGGAGGTCTCGACCGCATCGTCGCCGAGGAACGAGAACTGGCCGACCCGCGAGCCGGAGAAGCGGTCATCCTGGGTGAAGCTGTGCAGGCCGTAGGTGATGTCGGCCACGCCGTCGCGGGCCATGTCGAAGTGCGCCGGCGGGCTGCCCAGCGGCTTTCGCAGCACGCGCACGCTGACGCGGCCGTCAGTCACCTCCTCGACCTCCTTGGCCCAGGGCTCGATGGCGTTGATGACGATCGGATGCCGCGGCGGCAGCCAGCTCGACAGCACGAGCTCGGTCTGGGCCAGCGCGGGGACCGCGGTTGCGGCAAAGGCGAGAAGGCTCGCAGTGGTCAGTAGTTTCATGGTTATCCTCCCAGAGGTGTTTGGAAATTGGCGATCGGGGTCAGGCTTCGGCCTGAGTGGGGGCCGCACGCACTCGATCAGGATGTGCGGCGGAAAAGGCAGGATGGTCCGCGCAGGCGGCGTCGATCGCAACCAGCCGGGGCGTCGCATCGAGATCGACCTCCCAGCGTCGCGCGTTGTAGAGTTGCGGGACGATGCAGACGTCGGCCTCGGTGATCCGGTCGCCGAACGCGTACCGGCTGCCGTCTGCAGGCAGCATCGCCTCCACCGCCTTCAGCGCAGGCGCCAGCGTCGCGCGCACCCATTCGCGGCGCGCCTCCGGTTGTCCGGTCAGCTCCTCTATCCGCGCGAGGACCCGCAGGTTGCAGACCGGATGCATCTCGGCCGCGATCGCCAGCGCCACGGCTCGTACGCGCGCCCGGTCGAGCGGATCGGCGAGCCGCAGCTCCAGCCGGTCGGTGTCCTGCAGGTAGTCGATGATCGCCAGCGACTGGGTCAGGCGCACCCCGTCGATCCCAAGCACCGGCACCAGCCCCTGCGGATTGCGCGCCAGATGCGCCGGCGCCCGCTGCTCGCCTGTCAGCAGATCGACGGGCACGGTCCGATACTCGATGCCGGCGAGGTTCAGCGCGATCCGAACGCGGTAGCTCGCGGTGCTCCGCCAGTAGTCCCACAGCACCACTTCGCCCGTTCCTCTTGTGTGCGCTTCGGGCACCGGCCTACTCCGTCTCGGGGGCGAAGGCCGCGGCGTGGAGTGCCTGGCGCAGCACCTCCCGGTCGCCGACCTGATTGGCGAGGATCAGGATCAGGCGCGCGTTGAAAGCGTCGCTCTCGCTTTTCGTCAGGCCCTCGTGCGCCGCCAGCAGGTCGGCGTAGAGGTCGTCGGGGCCTGTGATGTTCGGGGTCAGGGTCAGGGTTGTCACGACGTCACTCCTTCCCGGTGGCGCGGCGGATCGCGGCGCGCACGGCGGCTTCGTCAAAGGCGGGCCAGCGTGCGGCGACGTGCTGGTCGGGCCGGACCAGGTACACCGCCGACGGCGCCTCGCCGAGATAGCGCTCTCGTACCGCCCCGGTCGGGTCGGACGCAGCGTCGAGCGCCAGCCTGACGGCGGCGACTCCCCCCTCGTCGATCTGCTCCGGCACGTCTGCGCCGATGGCCAGCAGCGTGAAGCGCGAGCCGAGCCGTTCCAGCAGGAAGCCCTCGTCCAGCGGCGCATCCGGGCACGGCGCGCCCGGCCGACTGCGGGCCGGACCACCCTCCAGCGCGTCGGGCGTGCTCAGCGGCGAGCCGTCATGCACGCACGGCACCGACAGCCGGCCGGAGTTCACCAACGGCCGGGCGAACTCGTGGCGCTCCGCAAGGTCGAGCACCGCGTCGCGGAAGATCCGGCTCACCTCGGACTTCGGAGTGATGAAGTCGGTCGATCGCGTCGAGTTCAGGATGTTCTCGTCGGCAGCCTGGATGCGCTCGTCGTCGTAGGTGTCGAGCAGGCTCTCCGGTGCCTTGCCCTCGATCACCAAGCCCAGCTTCCAGCCGAGGTTGTCGACGTCCTGCATGCCCGAGTTCGCGCCGCGCGCGCCGAAGGGCGACACCTGATGCGCTGCGTCTCCGGCGAAGATCACCCGCCCGCGCCGAAAGTGCTCCATCCGCTTGCACTGGAAGGTGTAGATCGAGGACCAGACGATCTCGTACTCGACCTCGCCCAGCATTGCATCTAGCCGGCGGCGGATGTTCTCCTCCTGCATCTCCTCCTTGCGGTCGACGTCCCAGCCGATCTGAAAGTCGATGCGCCAGGTCCCGTCGGGCTGCTTGTGCAGCAGGGTCGAGGCACCGCCGGTATGGGGCGGGTCGAACCAGAACCAGCGCTCGGTCGGAAAGTCGGCCTTCATGGTGATGTCGGCGATCAGGAAGCTGTCCCTGAACACCTTTCCGGTGAACCCGTAGCCCAGCATCGTGCGCAGCGGTGAAGAGGCGCCGTCGCAGCCGATCAGCCAGTCCGCCTCGATCTTGTAGGGCCCGTCCGGGGTCATGACCTGCAGGCCGACGTGATCGTCCCGGACCTCGACCGCGTCTACGCGGTTCTTGCCGCGGATCTCGATCGGCGCGCCCTCGGCCTGCGCGGCGCGCAGCCGGTCGACGAGGAACCGCTCGAAGTAGGGCTGCTGGAGGTTGATGAAGGCGGGAAACCTGTGACCCTGCTCCGGCAGAAGGTTGAACTCGAAGATCTTTCGGTCGCGGTGAAAGACCTTGCCGAGGTTCCAGACCACGCCCTTGTCCAGCATCGGGGTGCCACAGCCGTAGCGGTCGGCGATCTCCAGCGTGCGCTTGGCAAAGCAGATCGCCCGGCTGCCCATGCCGATCCCCTCGTGGTCGTCGAGGACCACGACGGGGACGCCCTGCAACCCGAGGTCGAGGGCGGTGGCGACGCCGATCGGCCCGCCCCCCATCACGACGACAGGGTGACGCACCGGCGTCTCGGCGTCCTGGTCGGACGAGCGCTGGTACGGGTAGAGCTTGAAGGCAAGCGTGTAGCGGTCCCGGAACATGTCCCTTCTCCTCCCTCGGGCGTCAGCTTCAGCCCTGAAGGGCGTCCCACATTTCCTTGTCGCGCGCGGCGGTCCAGATGCGCGGCGTGTCGATGCCGCGGGCTTCGTCGTAGGCGCGGGCGACATTGAACGGCAGGCAGTGCTCGTAGATCGCGTAATCGGCGAACTTCGGATCACACTCCGCCCGCACCGCGTCCCAGGCGTCCTTGAGGCTGCCGCCGCGGGCGGCGACCTTCTGCACGGGCTTGTAGGTCGAGCGCACGAAGGCCTCGGTCGCGGCGAGGGCCTTGGCCACCATCTCCTCGCCCACCAGCGCGTCGCCGCGGCCGGGCGCAATCGCCACAGGCTCGAAGGCGGCGATGTTGGCGAGCGTCTCGGGCCAGTCCGCGAAGTGGCCGTCGCCGCAGTAGCAGGCCGAATGGTATTCCACGATGTCGCCGGTGAAGAGCACCTGCTGGTCCGGTACCCAGATGACCGCGTCTCCGGCGGTATGGGCGCGGCCCACATGCATGATGTCGACCCGCCGGTTGCCGAGATAAACCGTCATCGCATCGGAGAAGGTCGTGGTCGGCCAGGTCAGGCCTGGGATCTCCTCGTGGCCCTGGAAAAGGCGGGGGAAGCGGGCGAATTCGCTGTCCCAGTCCTCCTGCCCGCGCTCGGCGACCATGGCGCGGGCAGTGTCGGACATGATCACTTCACGCGCGCCGTAGGCCGAGGCGCCGAGCACGCGGACGGCGTGGTAGTGCGTCAGGACGAGGTGGCTGATCGGCTTGTCGGTGACGGAGCGCACGCAGTCGATGACCTTGCGGGCGAGGCGGGGCGTCGCCTGCGCCTCGACGACCATCACGCTGTCGTCGCCGATGATGACGCCGGTGTTCGGGTCACCTTGGGCCGTGAAGGCGTAGAGACCCTCGCCGACTTCGGTGAAGCTGGTGGTCTTTTCCTCGAGATCGCTTGCTGAGGCGAATGCCTTCGACATGTCTTGTTCCTTCCTATCGTGCGTAGGGGTGTTCGAGGGCGGGCAGGACCTTGCCCACGCACTCGCCGAACCCGATCCTGTAGCCGTCGCCCTCGGCAGCGCCGCGGAGCGTCAGTTCATCGTTGTCCTCGATGAAGCTGCGGGACTGGCCGCCGCCGATCGCCACCGGCTCCTTGCCGCCCCACGAGAGCTCCAAGAGCGAGCCAAGCATGTCCTTTTCGGGGCCCGATATGGTGCCCGAGCCGAGGAGATCCCCGACCCGCATGGGACAGCCCGACGTCGTGTGGTGCGCAAGCTGCTGGGCGGCGGAGTAGTACATCTGGCGGTAGTTGGTGCGCGAGATCACGGTCTCGGTGCCGCCCTCAGGCGTCAGCCCCACCTCGAGCGCGATGTCGTAGAGGCCCGGCTTCGGTTCGGCGAGATAGGGCAGCAGCTCCTTCACGCGCTCGGGCGTCGGAACCCGGAACGGCTCCAGCGCCGCGGCGGTCACGATCCAGGGGCTGATCGTCGTCGCGGTGGCCTTCGCCTGGAACGGGCCGAGCGGCTGGTATTCCCACGCCTGGATGTCGCGCGCCGACCAATCGTTCAACAGCACGTAGCCGAAGATCATCTGGTCGGCCTCGGCCACGGTCACCGGATGACCACTTGTGGACGGCTGGCCGACGATAACGCCGACCTCGAGCTCGATATCGAAGCGGGCCGATGGCGCAAAGCGGGGGCCGTCGTCATTCGGGCCCTTGAGCTGTCCCCAGGGGCGCCGGATCTCGGTGCCCGAAACCACGACCGACGAGGCCCGCCCGTTGTAGCCGATCGGGATATGCAGCCAGTTCGGCGGCAGCGCGTTCTCGGGGCCCCGGAACATCGTGCCGACGTTGAAGGCATGGTTCCGGGAGGCATAGAAGTCGGTGTACTCGCTGACCGAAAAGGGCATGCGCAGACGGACGTCCGCGAGCGGCACCAGATGCGGCCGGACGAGGTCGGGCGCGCCGCCGTCTTCGGACAGAAGCTCGGTCAGCCTGCCGCGCAGCGCGGCCCAGACCGACGGCCCTGCTGCCATGAACTGGTTCCAGGACGGCGCGGCGAAGTGCGGGCCGCCGTCCAGTTCGATGATCCCGGCGGCCTCGGCTTCCTGCAGGTCCAGAACGCTGTCGCCGATGGCGACCCCGCAGCGCGGCGCATCCTCGCTCTTGGAGAAGACGCCATAGGGCAGGTTGTTGACCGGAAAGTCGCAGTCCGGCGCGTTGGCGGCGTCAAGCCAGCTTCGGATCAGGGGCAAGGTCGTCCCTCCCATTCGATCGCTATTTGCGGACGCGCAAGGTTCGCGCGGCCGCGTCGCGGGATCAGTCCCAGTTGCCTTCGGGCGTGCCGTCGAAGCGCTTTTTCAGGCTGTCCCAGCAGTCGATGTACTCGTCCTGCAGGGGCGCTTCCTTGGCCGCGAACTCGGTCAGCTGCTGCGGGAAGCGGGTCTCGAACATGAACGACATCGTCTCATCAAGCTTCTCGGGCTTGAGGTCCGCGAAGGTCGCCTTCTCGAAGGCCTCGTTGTCCGGTCCGTGGGGCAGCATCATGTTGTGCAGGCTGATGCCACCGGGGACGAAGCCCTGCGGCTTGGCGTCGTACTTGCCGTAGATGTTGCCCATCATCTCCGACATGACGTTCTTGTGGTACCAGGGCGGACGGAACGTGTTCTCCATCGTCATCCAGCGCTCTCGGAAGAGCACGAAGTCGATGTTCGCGGTGCCGGCGACGCCCGACGGCGCGGTCAGGACGGTGAAGATCGACGGATCCGGGTGGTCGAACAGGATCGCTCCGATCGGGCAGTAGTTCCGCATGTCGTACTTCACCGGCGCGTAGTTGCCGTGCCACGCGACCACGTCGAGCGGCGAGTGGTCGATCTCGGTGGCGTGGAACTGGCCGCACCACTTGACGATCACGCGGCTGGGGACGTCGCGGTCCTCGTAGGCGGCGACGGGCGTCTTGAAGTCGCGGCGGTTGGCCATGCAGTTGGCGCCGATGGGCCCGCGGCCCGGCAGCTCGAGCTTCTGGCCGTAGTTCTCGCAGACGAACCCGCGCGCCGGCCCCTCGATCACCTCGACCCGGTAGACGAGGCCGCGCGGGATGATTGCGATCTCCTTCGGCTCGAGGTCGATGACGCCAAGCTCGGTGCAGAACCGCAGGCGCCCCTCCTGGGGGACGACCAGCAGCTCGCTATCGGCGGAGTAGAAGTATTCGTCCTCCATCGACGCGGTGGCGAGGTAGATGTGCGCCGCCATGCCAACCTGGGTATTGACGTCGCCCGCGGTGGTCATCGTGCGCATGCCGGTGACGAAGGTCAGCGGCTCGCCGCCGTGCGGCACCGGGTCCCAGCGATACTGGCCGAGCGAAACGACGCCGGGCAGGACATGCGGCGCCGACTTCCAGTAGGGCATGTCGATCGCCGCGAACCGGCCAGTGTGCTTGACCGACGGGCGTATCCGGTAGCACCAGGTCCGCTCGTTCTGGTGGCTCGGCGCCGTAAACGCGGTGCCGGTAAGCTGTTCGCCATAGAGGCCGTAGCTGCACTTCTGCGGGCTGTTCATGCCCTCGGGCAGAGCGCCCGGCAGCGCCTCGGTTTCGAAGTCGTTGCCGAAGCCGGGCATGTAGCCCTCATGGGTTCCGACAGGTGTCCGCGCGCTCCGCAGACCCGAGGATGTGCTGTGGTCTTCCATCGTGGTCTCCCCCTCCGATTGGTTGCTTTGTTAAAAGTTGGTTTTGTAACTAACAACGGTCAAAACTACGTCATGACAAAAAAGACCCCCACGCCGCCCGACTTCAACCTGACCGCGTTCCTGCCATACATGCTCAACCAGGCGGCGGAGGCCGCCAGCGCCGGCTTCCAGTCGACGTACAAGGACGAATACGGCATGTTGCGCACCGAATGGCGCGTCCTCGTCCATCTCGGCCGCTCCGGGAACATGACCGCGACCGAACTCGGCGCCCGTGCAAAGATCCACAAGACGAAGATCTCGCGGGCTGTCGCCGCGCTGGAGCAGAAGCGCTTTCTCACTCGGACTGCGTCCGGATCGGACCGCCGCGTCGAATCGCTTTCTCTGACGCCGTTAGGCCTCGGCGCCTATCGCAGGCTCTCTCGCACCGCCTCGGAATACGATCGGGCTTTGTCCGCACGGTTCACGCCGGACGAAGAGCGAGTCCTTAGGAAATGCTTGACAGACCTCGCCCGGTA
>CAVVNT010000008.1:0-250120 GCA_963749675.1 uncultured Alphaproteobacteria bacterium | reverse complement strand
AGCGGCGCCCCACCGCGGAGGGCACGTCGCTGCGCGGCTTCATCCATGAATGCCGTATGGAGATTGTCCCGCCTCCAGCTATTGTGGCAGCGTCGGCAGTGGCCATCGGGCGATGTCACGTAAACGAGCTGATTTGCAGCGGCGATCGAGGATGCTAGCGCCGTCGCCATGACGAGCGCCATCAGCTACCGGCGGCACCGCTTCCCGCCCAAGATCATCGCCCACGCGGTCTGGCTCTACGCACGGTTCCCGCTCAGCTTGCGCGTCGTAGAGGAATTGCTGCTCGAGCGCGGCATCGATGTCTCCCACGAGACGGTGCGCCGGTGGGCCGCAAGGCCCGCTCATTACCGGTGAGCTGTGACGGCGCGCTCCGCGGCCGGGCGATGTCTGGCACCTCGACGAGATGCGGGTGGTGATCCGCGGTTCCGTGCACTGGCTTTGGCGCGCCGTCGACCAGCATGGAACGGTGCTCGAGGAGATCGTGCAGCGCCGCCGCGCCGCGAAGGCGGCACGCCGGCTGCTTCGGACTCTGCTGAAAAAGCAGGGCTGGCGGCCGCGGCGCATCGTGACCGACAAGCTGGCCTCCTACGCGGCGGCCCGGCGAAAGGTCGCCCCGAGCCTGGAGCACCGCGCCCACAAGGGGCTGAACAATCGCGCCGAGAACAGCCACGTGCCGCTGCGAAAACGCGAGCGGCAGATGCAGCGATTTCGTTCTCCTGGAGGGCTGCAGCGCTTCACCGCAACCTTCTCCGCCGTCCGCAACCACTTCGTCCCGCCAGCCCGCCGCCGATCCGCTCTCGCCACCCGCTTCCATCGCCTCGAAGCGTTCGACGTATGGCGCCAGGCCGCTGGTGTCACGGCCTGACGCTCGTGGAGATCAGCGCATTCCACGCCCGCGGTCAGTTAACGTGACATCGCCGGTCCAAGACCTGAGAGACCGCTTCTTCGCCGCTCTCAAGGATGCTTTCGGCGACCGCGTCGTTCTCAACGGCCATCCCGAGCGCCGCCTGCCCAATACGCTCAAAGTATCCTTCGTCGGACGCGGGGGCGCGGAGATCCTCGCCACCGTGCCGGAGGTCGCGGCCTCGACCGGGTCCGCCTGCCATTCGGGGCGAGTCGAGCTGTCTCCGGTTCTGGCGGCGATGGGCGTCGCGCCGGAGGTCGGCATGGGCGCGATCCGGTTCAGCCTCGGTCGGACCACGACGACGGAAGAGATCGACCACGTTGTCGCGGCGCTCCGTCAGGCGACAAGCTGAGGAAGGCGAAGACGCGTTGGTGAATCTTCGCAATGCCGATCGGTCGCTCGAAGCCTTCCCGGAGGCCTACGCCGAGTGGCGCCGGAGCGCGCTCGGCCGGATCACGGACGATCTCGAGGAACGTCTCCTGCTGGACCGGATCGGCCCGCCACGCGGCCTGCGCGTCCTGGACGTGGGATGTGGCGACGGGATATTGGCCACGCGTCTCGCGAAGGACGGCGCAAAGGTCACCGGCCTTGATGCTTCGGCCGTGATGATCGCCGCCGCACGTCAGCGTGCGGACGCCGTCGGCGTCAGGATGGATCTGATCGAAGGCGGTGCCGGCCATCTTCCGTTCCTCGTGGAACAGTTCGACCGCGTCGTCTCGATGGTCATGCTCTGCTTCGTGGATGATCCGAGCCGCTCGATCCGGGAGATGGTTCGCGTGCTCAAGCCCGGCGGCCGGCTGACCCTTGGGGAACTGGGACGATGGAACCTCTGGACCGTGCAGCGGCGCATCAAGGGGTGGCTCGACTCGGACCTCATTTCCGGAGCCTCGACCGTTTGCTCGCGCTGGCCGGTCTGGCGAGGCTGAAGGACTCCGCCGTAGCCGGGACCGTCTTCTACCCGCCGCTCGGGCTTGCCGCAAGAACCATGGCCCCGATCGACCCATGGATCGGGCGCTGGACCTCGGTTGGCGCGGCCTTTCTGGTCCTGAGCGCGACGAAACCACTCGAGTTCCGAGCCGAAACGGAGTTTCCATGAGCGCCCGCCGTGGCCACTCGCCGCCGATCCTTGCACACAAGCTTGCCGACGAGCCGTCGGCCTTCACACCGGAGAGTCTGCTGCGCGAGGCCGCCAGAAGGGCGCCAATGCCGTCGCGGTGCCGAAGGTGTGCCTGCTCGACCCTGACGGCGACATCGTGCGCCAGCTCCGCGCCGAGGGCCGCGCGCGCCGGCACGAGGGCTGGGTCTGCTACCACACCGGGATGTGGGTGTTCGATCTGGGCGGTCACGAGATCGGCGTGGTCGGCTGCGCCGTCGGCGCCTCCTTCGCCGTGCTCGTGGTCGAGGAGATGTTCGCTTCGGGCTGCGAATTGCTTGTCAGCCTCACCTCGTCGGGACAGATCAAATCGCAGGGGACACCGCCGTATTTCATCCTGATCGACCGCGCGCTGCGCGACGAGGGCACGAGCTACCACTACCTTCCGCCCTCCGACTGGAGCGTTGCGCCCGAGCCGCTCCTCACCTGGCTGGACGGCGCATTTGGCGACGGTCCTCGCATGCTCACCGGCGCAAGCTGGACGACCGATGCGCCGTTCCGTGAAACCGAAACCGCGATCGCGGCGGGGCGGGCGCGCGGAATTCTCGCGGTCGAAATGGAGGCGGCCGGACACTATGCCTTCGCGCAAGCGCGGGGCCGGGCCGTCATCTGCCTCGCCCATGTGACGAACCAGATGGGGACCATCGAGGGCGACTTTAAAAGGGGCGAAGCCAACGGAGCGTCCGACTCGCTCGCGGTGGTTTCGCGGATCGTGGCCCGCCTCCACTGAGCATCAGCTTGCCGAGGGCAGCAGGACCACCGCGCTGCCGGTTGCGGCGAAGGGCACGCACTCCAGCGGCGGTAGCGTGAGAGCCAGGACCGCACAGACGCCGCCGATGGCGCGCGCCCCTGTTCCGGCAACCAGCGAGGTCAGACGCGGCCGGATCACCTTCCCCCCGCGACGCGGACGCTAGGTCGCAAGAAAGAAGCGGGGGTTGCACCGCGCTCGACTAACTGATCGAGCCCAGGATGACCGCCACTATGGATATCGGCGTCGAGTCCGGTGCTGTCCCGGCTGACTTCGTAGCGCGACCACCGCCCACAGACGGCACATCTAAAGGGCACCTCGATTTTCTACCGTTCTCGTGCCCCCTCGGCGGCGCGCGTGGTCTGAAGCAGGAGGACGAGCGTCGGCTGTCGCTTTGCTGCGTCCGGATGGGCGTGGCGCTGCGGCCTTCACGCTCGGATTTTTCTGCCTCGCGGCCTGATCTTTTTTGTTCGCGTGATGCTCACGCCGGGCACGGGTTGAGACGGCGCAGCTGGCCGAGGCGGCGCATGTTGTAGGCGAGGTTCTTCATCCCGATCTTGGCCGTCGCTCGAACCAAGCCGATGGTCCGGACCAAGGTCCCGCCCATATCGTTGGCCTGCGCGCCGAAGACGTGCTCGACGCGGACCCGGATGCCGGATCTGGTCCGGTTGCTGCCCTTGGCCTGTTCGGTCAGCGGCTTGCCCCGCTTGCCCTTGCGGTGGATGTGGCTTTTCAGCCTCCGGGCGCGCAGCTTTGCCTCCATCTCCTCGGACCGATAGGCCGCATCCGCCCACACGCCGGAGCCGGTGTTACCCTGCATCAGCAGATGATCCACCGCCTGGCTGTCATGCCGCGCGGCATCGCTGACGTGATAGCGCCGCACCAGCTTGTGCCTACGATCCACGTTGACGTGATTCTTGTAGCCGTAATGGTTCTTGCCGTGCTTTTTCGTCCAGCGCGCGTCCAGGTCCTTTTGCGCGCGCTTCGCGGGCTTGTCCGCCCAGTCCTCGGGCACCTCGCCGTTCTTGATTGCCGCGTTCTCGTCCCGCGTGTTGTGGTTGCGCGGCACCGGCACGATGGACGCATCCAGGATTTGACCGCCGCGCGCGATGTAGCCCTGCCGCGCCAGATAGCCGTCGAACTGGCTGAACAGCTCCTCCACCTTGCCCGCCTGCGCCAGTGCCTCGCGATAGAGCCATACCGTCTTGGCGTCCGGCACCCGGTCTTCGAGGCCGAGGCCGAGGAATTGCATGAACGACAGCCGGTCGCGGACCTGATACTCGATCTGGTCGTCGGACAGGTTGTAGAGCGCGCTCAGCACCAGCGTCTTGAACATCAGCACCGCGTCCATCGGCTTGCGCCCCGCCCGGGACTTGCGCGCCGCAGCTGGCTTGCGCCAGACCCGCTCAAGGGTCGGGCGAAACTCCTCCCACGGCACAACGGCGTCGATCTCGACCAGCGGGTCCTTCTTCGCGTCCAGGCTCGCGTAACGGTCTGTAAGATCGAAGAACCCCATCTGCGCCATCGTCACACCCTCAGTGTCGCATCATCCCGACAGACATACCGCAGCGCCACGGTCGGGACCATTTTTCGAGGCGCCCTAAAGATCTCGGCTCGTCATCGGAGCGGCGCAAAGATCCGCGATCGGGTCACTCGGACGGTCGCGAAGGAGGGGCGCTGACGGCGCAGATGAACGGCCGGTTCGAAGAAAGGGCGGTGACCGCGAGCGACTGCGGAAAATGTCCGCAATCCGCCCTTTCTGCGAGAGGACTCGCAGATGCAGGGTGGATGGTGCCGCCGCAGCGAAAGGCCCGAACTTGATGACGTGGCCGACGCCGCGGACCACGATGATCCCGAACTCGGCAAGCAAGGCCCGCAGCATGTTGATGACCTGGGTGCTCTGACGGACGACCAGGTTGCGTGCCCTGTGCAGGAACAGCACCGCTTGCTGACCCTAAAGTCTTGACTGCCGCAAAGCGCATCAAGACGCCCTCGCCTGCCAGAGAAAGGAGCCGCGCCACGACCGATCAGCCCCGCGTCGCCCGCGCCCGCAACGCACGGCGCGCTTCCTACGATGATGGTGCCATGCAAGCGATCCTCGAGGCCGGTCCCGGCCGCCTGTGGCTCCACGGCGCATCGAAGGCGCGGATTGTCAGGTCAGCTCACGGCGCGGCGATGTCGGCGACGGCGACGCTCGTGGACGCAATCGTGGCAAGAGACCGGCGGATTCCTTGGTGCCGACTTGCGGCTATCTGCGGATCGCCGCTCCGGTCCGAGGTGCCGACGCTGATCACCCAAGATCGCGTCTGCCGCTTCACCAGTTGAGTTCACAGGAGAGATTGGCGTCCATCCCTTTTCAGGAGCTAACGCATGGGGTCATAGTGAAGGCGGCGGTGCCTGCGGCACGGATCGCCCGTCCAAGGGGGAAACATGCGGACTGTTGGAATATCACGGCGCGGGTTTCTTGGGTCAGTCGCATCGGGGGTCGCCATCTCCGTGGTTCCGCTCAGCGCGGTCCTTGCCGACATGCAGGTCGGCACCGTCGGTCAGCCGCCCAACTGGATCAGCGGTGGCCGGGTGCGGTTCCGGCGCGACGGCATCACCAAAGTGACGGGCGAAAAGGTATTCGCCATGGATGTCCGGGCGCGCGACATGCCAAGGTGGCCCGAGCGGCAGTCCCACGCGCTGCTGGTCCGCACTAGCCGGACCGATCGCGTCTTCGATGGTCTCGACTTGTCTGTGCTGGGGCCCGATCTACGCCCAGACGTGCTGGTGACGGCCGCCGATCTCGCGCGCGACGGCGTGGCAATGGTGGAGTTTGACTTCTACGGTCCATTTCTGCTCGCTGAGGGCGAGGCACCGGTGATTCTGGGCCAGCCCGTCGCCCTGGCGATCTTCCATGACTACCCGCGTTTCAGACTGGCCAAGCGCAGGCTGCAGTTCAATCAGGACGTGATCCGCTACGGAGCAAAGGCAGCGGAGCCTGCGCGGACGCCTTACGGGGCGGCGCGCTTCGTCCGGATCGGCGGCGCGACGCCCGATGCCGAGGATGTTTACTCGCCGCTGAAGAGCACCATCGTCTTTCCTGATCTCGACACGGAAGGGGTACACTGGCCTACGGCAGACCAGGACGGCGATGCCTTCGCTCAGGCGATGCATCACTCACGCGCCTTGCGTCAGAAGCTCGACGCCGCTCCGGAGGGATGGCGGATATGGCGGCGCAGGTTCTTCTCTCAGTCCGTGGACCCCGCGGCGATGGAACCCGACAATGGCAACGCCTGGTTCGATGCCGATAGCGGCACCCTGCATGTGGTCACCGCCACGCAGTCCCCTTACACCAGCGCCGGCCACATCGCCGATATGGCGAAGGCGAGCCGATTTCCTTTCGCCTCACTGTCCTTCTATCCGGGCTACACGGTCGGCTACGGCCAGAAAGAGCACCAAGCGCATCCCTACTACGTCGCGATGGCGGCCCTTTACGGCGAGGGGAATCCGGTCCGCCTCGCGCTCGACCGCTATGAGCACTTCCAGACCGCGCTCAAGCGGCACTCCTTCGATATCGAGGCGACGATCGCGCTGGACGAGGCCACCGGGCAATTCACGGCATTGACCGCCGACTTGGTCGGCGACGGCGGCGGCCACATGAACTTCAGCCCTTCGGTCGGCACCGTCGCAGCCACGGCGATGCAGTCGGTCTACTATTTTCCGAACAGCGATCTGGCGGTCACGGTCAAAGCCTCGCGCGCGGTGACGGCCGGATCCATGCGCGGCTACGGCACGCTCCAGTCGATGACAGCAACCGAGATGATGGTCGACGAGATCGCGCAGGATCTGGGCATCGACGCCATCGAGCTGCGACGGCGCAACGTGCTGAAGTCCGGTATGAAGAACACCCAGGGCGCGATACCCGCCGGCATGTTGAGGGCCGACGAGATACTTGCCGAGGCTGCGCAAGATCCAATCTGGACGCAGCGCGACGCCCGGAAGGCCGAGTACGAGGCGGCCAACCCGGGCGTACTCTATGGAGTCGGGTTCGCCTGCGTGCAGAAGGACTACGGCACCGGGGCCGAGGCGGCACTGGTGCAGATCGAGCTGCGCCCCGACGGGCACATCCACATGCGGCATGTCGCTTCGGAGATCGGGTGCGGTTCGACCACCGCGCAGATGCTGGTGCCCGCCAAACACCTTGGCCGCCCCGCTGACACCGTCGATTTCGCCGTCGTCGACTGGCCGAGCCTGCCGCTCAACTCGACCGACGAACCCTACACCACTAGCCAGGACGACGAGGACAGGAACGCAGTAGACCCGCATTGGGTGCCGCGCATCACGTCCCCACGCTCGGCCTCGAACTCGGCGTACTATTTCTCACACGCGACCCGCGAGGCCGCGAGACTGGTGTTCGAGCTCGGGCTCTGGGACGCCGCGCTGTCGATCTGGCGCGAAGGGATCGGTGGCGGCCAGGCGGGCCCGCTGACGGTGCGGCGCGAGCACGCCGAATGGCGGGACGGTCTGCTGTCCGCCTCCGGACTGGAGCCGCTTTCGCTGGAGCGTCTGGCCGCACGGGCGCACGAGCTTGGCCTGGTGACCGGGGTGACGGTGCACACGTTCAACCGCTGGGCCTGGGCGACCGCCGAGTTCGAGGTCGACGGCCAGCCGGTCAGCGGAGCGATCGACGCCCTCTCGGTCAAGTGGGGCGAGGGGGCGCCGGCCGCGAAGACGGCGCGAATGACCGATGCCGGATACGCGTTCCGGCCGCGCAAATCGGTGACCTATCCGCCGGTGCAGCGCAACAACGCCTCTGTCGTCTACTACGCGCCCGCGGCCGCCCTCGTCGAAGTGGCGGTGAACACCGGCAACGGCGAAGCTAGGGTCTTGTCGCACAAATCCTGGCTGGAATGCGGCAAGATGATCGTCCCGGAGCTGGTGTCGGGCCAGATCCAGGGCGGCACGGCGATGGGCGTCGGCCACGCTCTCTACGAAGATCTTCCGCTCTACGAGGATGGTCCGGGCAATGGCACCTGGAACTTCAACCGCTACCGCCTGCCGCGGGCGGCGGATGTCGCGGTCTGGTCTCAGCGGGAGCGGGTCTTGCCTCCGCTGTCCGATACCGATCCCCCCAAGGGGATTGCAGAAGTCGTGATGATCCCGGTGGTCGCGGCAACGGCCTGCGCCGTGCATCATGCAACCGGTCACCGGTTCTACGAGCTCCCGCTGAGCCCGGAGCGCATTCTGGAGGCGCTTGCATGACCGTATCCGTCAGCATGACCGTAAACGGCGCAGCCGTCGGCCCGATCGCCATTCCCGACGATCTGATGATGCTGGAGTTCCTTCAGGAGTACCTCAACCTCACAGGGACCCGGTTTGCCTGTGGTCAGGGCGCCTGCCGCGCCTGCACAATTCTGGTCGACGGCGAGGACGGGCCGATGACGGCGCTTGCCTGCGTCACGGGCGCCATCTGGTTCAATGGCCGCCGCGTCCGAACTGTCGAGGGACATGCAACCCGCGGCGCCGACGGCGAAGTGACCGCGCTGTCGCCGGTTCAGCAGGCCTTTCTCGACCACTTCTCGTTCCAGTGCAGCTACTGCACGCCCGGTTTCGTGAACGCCGGGACCGCGCTCGTCGAGCGGCTGGAACGGGCACCGGTTAGCCGCGATCGGGTCGAGGACGCAGTGCTGGAGGCCATGAACGGCAACATCTGCCGCTGCACCGGCTACGTGCGCTATCTGTCGGCGCTGCGCGACCTGATCCTCAACACGCCTGGCCTTACGGTCGTCGGAGAGCCGTCATGATCATCCTGCTGCGCTGGATCGTCGGGCTTGTCGTGGTGGGCGTGGTGGTGGGGCTCGGCGCGGTGGTGGTATATCAGTTCCTTCCAGGACCCGGACCGACGCCCCCGGCGACGGTCGATTTCGCCGCGCTCGACACCCCCGGGCGCGAGGTGCTCGAGGCGCAGGGCGAGGTAGTCGCGCGCGCCGCCGACTGCGCGGCCTGCCACACGGCCGAGGATGGTCCCGCTCTGGCTGGCGGACTGCCGCTCGAAACCCCGTTGGGCCGCATCTACAGCACCAACATCACGCCTTCGGCAGACCATGGCATCGCCGACTGGACCGCCGACGACCTCTACTCGGCGATGGTGAGGGGCATCGCACGCGGCGGGAAGCATCTGTACCCCGCAATGCCGTATCCGTCTTACCACGCGGTCGATCGCGCCGACGTTGATGCCCTCTGGGTCTGGCTGATGGCGCAGCGCCCCGTCGATCTGCCGAACCGGACCCCCGCGGTGCCGTTTCCGTTCAACATCCGGCCGGCGATCGCGTTCTGGAATTTCCTCTTCCTGCCCGAGGCCAGGTCCCTGCCGGACGCGCCCGCGGAATCCGACGAATGGCGCCGCGGCCGCTACCTCGTGGACGTGCTCGGTCATTGCGGCGAATGCCACACGCCGCGAAACCTCGCCTACGCCAAGACGGACGAGCACCTCCAGGGGGGCGTCATCGAGGGCGCCACCGCCCCGGACATAACTGCGTCTTCCCTTGCGGCCCGTGGCTTCACCCGTGAGGACCTTGCCGCGTTCCTGCGCACTGGGCTCTCGCCTCAGGGGGTCATGACCTTCAACATGTATCCCGTCCTCGAGCATTCGAGCCGCTACCTGTCGGACGACGATCTCGCCGCAATGATAACCTACCTCATGGACGGAGCCGATGCGCCCGAACCGGCCCCGGCTTCCGCGGGTTCCCTTCCCGGTCATCTGGGTGGGGCGCTCTACCTTGGCCTTTGCGCCGGCTGCCACGGCACGAACGGCGAGGGTCGGCCCCATGGCTCGGTTCCGATGGACACGAACACCACCGCGATGCTGGAAGATCCGCGCAATCTGGTGCGCATCATCGCAGAGGGGATCCCGGCGCGAAGCCTCGCCCACGGGGAACGGATGCAAGAGATGCCGGGCTTCGCCGACCGAATGACGACGGCGGAGGTCGCGGCGCTGACCAACTATCTGCGGGAGC
This sequence comes from uncultured Alphaproteobacteria bacterium, assembly GCA_963749675.1. Taxonomy (GTDB): domain Bacteria; phylum Pseudomonadota; class Alphaproteobacteria; order Rhodobacterales; family Rhodobacteraceae; genus Roseitranquillus. The sequence continues at coordinate 240,314 of CAVVNT010000008.1, read as the reverse complement.
GCTGGGGACGCCAACCGGGCGATGTCTCGGGCGCGACCGTCGCCAGGATCCTGAAGGACGGTACCTGACGCAAGCCGACGTGGGGTCGATCGCGAATGTCCGTTCCGGTGAAGCGGACCCATGGCTGCGCGGCCGCAGAGAAAGTCGGCTCTCCGCCCTCTTGAGACCTCGGAGCGTCGCGCAGCATCCTATGAAGAGGGCCCAGAGCCGACCCCGTTTATCCTTCGCGATCATTCGGATCGCACCAGCTCAGAAGGCAAGAACAGTTCGGTGAGGGCCTGGCGCCGGCTTTCCTGATCGAGCTCGACCATGCGTCTGTCGATGGCGCGACTCAGCTCCTCAAGCTCGTTCCTGGACATGCTGGTCAGATCGACGCTCATGGGAACCTGCCTCCGACGTGATGCTCTGCCGCCTTCAACCATGCGCGCTCTCGAGGCCGAACTCGGACTGAAGGCAGGCGCCAGGTTTGCCGAGCTGCTGCGAACGCCTGGCCTGGTGGTCGAGGATTCCGGCGAGATCGATGACTACGATCGGCCGCTCGTCTGGCTCCGGATGCCGGGCGGAACCACAGTCGGCCAGACGCTGATTGAGGAGGGCCACGCGCGAGAGTGGAAGCCGGGACGGCGGATCGGCTGGTGCTCGGGCCACTATGTGGGTTCTAGCCGAAGTGCAACTTCTGCGCGCCCAAGTTAGGCGCATGAGCGGAGCGCCTCCACCATCTTCTCGCGGAACACCTCGGCCGGCGTACGGTAGCCGAGGCATTTTCGGGGCGTGGCGTTGAGGTGGTCGCAGATCGACTTCAGAGATCGATCTGTGAGCGCCGCGGGGTCGACCTGGCGCGGCAGGTATCGGCGGAGCCGTCCGTTGGTATTCTCGACGGTCCCTTTCTGCCAAGGCGACTGCGGATCGCAGAACCATGTCTGGACACCGAGCCCGGCCTGCAGGTGCGGCCAGGCGGTGAACTCGGTGCCGCGGTCAAAGGTGATCGAGCGGCGGGCGGCGAAGGGCAGGGCCGCGAGGCCGGCGATCAGCGCCTCCATGACCGGCTTGGACTGCCGGTCGCGGTTCTTCAGCAGGAGCGTGAACCGGCTGACGCGCTCGACCACGGAGGCCAGGTTCGTCTTGCCGAACTCCTTGCGGAACATCACCAGGTCCGCCTCCCAGTGGCCGAACTCGCTGCGCTCGCCAACGATGGCGGGGCGGAGCGCGATGCTGACGTCGTTGGAGAAACGGACGCCGTGGTGTCGCCGTGCCGTCCGCGGTCGGCGCCGCCGACGGTGCTCCGGCAGGTGACGATAAAGCTCCTCGGCAATCCCGGACTTGGAGTAGGCGAAGCGATAGATGGTCTCGTGCGACACCCGGATCGGGTGGCTCTCGAGCTTCATGCGTCCGGCAATCTGCTCGGGTGACCAGCCGGCCTGGAGCCGGTCGACGACGGCCAGCTTCAGGTTCGGGTACACGACCATCTTGCGGTGGATGGCGCGACGACGCTCGGCCATCTCGTGCGCCGCAATCGCATGGTATCCGTTCAGCTCGGGCAGCTCCGGATCACGGAAGAAGTTGCGCTTGAGCTCCCGGTAGAGCGTCGACGCATCACGGCCGAGCCTGAGCGCGATCTCCTTGACCGGAATCTTCGCCTCACGCCACTTGGCAAGCCTGCGGCGTTCGTCGAGATCGAGTTGAGCGTATGAGAGGGGCACTGGCTATCCTCCGTGTAACATCCTGTATTGCTACAGAAGTTGCACTTCGGATGTGAATCCACCCGCGTACACATCGCTGACCTATAAGCAACCTTATGTGATAGAACGGTACCGCCTCGAGGTCTCGAACCGGCCGTGGCGCAAGGCTCAGACGAAGGCCGCGAATCCGATCAGGCCGAGGCAAGAGAAGCAGGACCTTCATCAACGCGCTCACGTTCGCACCGCGGAGTGAACTCGTCGCGAACGGGCGTCGGCGGACGAGTTCGACACAATCGGCTATTGTTCCCAGAAGAACACGCTTTCGCCGCGGGTCGTTCGGATCGCGCGGTAGGCGTGTCAGGTGGCGTGCCCCAGCAGCGGGAAAATGACGACCAGGCCGACGAAGGCCGTAAGAACCGAGACCGCGAACAGGCCGACCACGATCGCGGCCCAGACCAGCATCACGGCGAGGTTGTTCCAGACCAGCGACAGGCTGATGCCCATCGCGGTCAGTGCGTCGGTCCGCTCCTCCAGCATCATCGGCACGGCGAAAACGCTGACGGCAAAGGCGAAGGCGGCGAAGAGGCCGCCGACGAACGAGCCCGTGATCATCAGCGACCAGCCCATCCAGGTGGTGAATAGCCACGCCGCCGCGTCGTCGAAGCCGGGGAATGGCCGCACCCCGATATGCAGCGCATAGAGCAGCACCGCCGCCCGCTGCCAGAGCATGAACAGCAGCAGGATGAGCCCCAGGAACAGCGCCTGGTAGGTCGAGGCGGGACGGACGAAGAGCATGCCGAGGATGCCCGTGCGCTCGCCCTGCTCCAGCCGGCGACTTTTCTCGTAGAGGCCGGTCGCGATCAGCGGCCCCAGCACCATGAAGCCGCTGAGGGCGGGGAGCAGGAAGTAGTCGACCTCGAACCGGAACATCGCCCAGACGACGACGATCGACACCACGAACACGGCCAGCCCGTAGAGAAGGCTGGGCGCCGGGTTGGTGCGCAGGTCCCGCCATCCGGCCTTGAGCCACGCGACGGCCGTGCCGCGCGGCAGGTTCAGCGCCTTCTCGTTCGGCCGCGGCAGCGGCGGGACGATCTTGGGCAGGCTTTCGGCTTCCATCGGCATCTCCGTCAGCAGGCCGACTTGGCGGCGCGGTAGGCGGTGCCGCTGCCGTCCGGCGCCTTGAGGTGGGGCACGCAGCCGGTGTGCGAGGCGAGCGAGACGTAGACGAGGTGGGCGTTCGCGACGGCGAAGACCGCGACGATACCGGCGCCGATCAGCGCGAGGGTCCAGCGGCCCCTGCGGCCGAGGCGGGAGGCGCCAGCATGGATCATTCCGCCTTCTCCGGCAGGACGTCGAGGAGGTAGACGGCGAGCATCTTGCGCTCGGCGGTGGTCAGGCGCGCGTCCCACGCGGGCATCCATCCCTGGCGGCCGCCATGGATCGTCTCGAACATCGACGCCGCGTCGCCACCATAGATCCAGGACGCATCGGTCAGGCTCGGGGCTCCAATATCGGCAATGCCCCGCGCATCCTCGGCGTGGCAGCTCGCGCAGTTGTCGGCGAAGATCGTGGCGCCCTCTCCCCGAACCTCCGGAGCCGGATCGGCGAGGCCCGAGAGCGACTGCACATAGGCGACCACGGTGCGGATCTGATCCCGAGTGAGGATGCCGCTTTCGCCGAAGGCCAGCATTTCGGAATAGCGTGTATCGGGGTGCGCGGAGTTGATGCCGACGCGCAGCGTCTCGAGCACCGCGTCGTCGCTGCCGCCCCAGAGCCACGCGGCGTCCACCAGGTTCGGAAAGCCCGGCCCGCCCCTGCCCTCGCGCCCGTGGCAGACGGCGCAGTTGTCGCCCCAGATCGCGGGCGCGGCGCCGGTCACGATCTCCATCAGCGTCTCGTCCTGACGGATCTTATCCAGCGATTCGCCCTCGAAGCGCACCACCCAATGCTCGCGATAGCGCTCGCCCGCCTCGATCTCGCCCGCGACCAGCTCGCGCTGGTCGATGCCGAGGATGCCCTTGGTGTAGGTCGTGAGAAGCGGCCATGTCGGCAGCAGGATCCACATGATCAGCGCTCAGAGATGGGTGATGCCGATCGCCCACCAGACCGCGCGAGGCACGCGGGTGTTGAGCTCGGTGATGCCGTTCCACACGTGACCGGTGGTTTGGTGGCCGGTCAGCGGGTCACGCTCCTTCACCGACATGGGCCGTCCTCATCGTCGAGCAGGCTGCGCGCGGCGCGGTCGAACTCACCCTTCTTCGATGGCCAGAAAGCGTCGGCCACTGCCACCCCGAACATGCCGATCAGGTAGAAGAGCCCGAACGTCTTTGCGAAAGCCACGAGGGTGTTGTGGTCGATCTCCATGCGCTCACTCCCCGAGTTCGGCCTGGGCCGTCGCTACGTCGGTCAGCTGGCCGAGGATCTGAAGGTAGGCCACGATCGCGTCCATCTCGGTCGGAACGCCCGGCAGATCGTCGAAGTTGCGAATGTTGGTTGCCTCCCCGTAGCGCTCGATCAGCCCGTCGGCGCGGTTGCCATCAGGATCCACCTGTCCAAGCGCGTCGGCGACGGTATTCTCGATCTGCGCGTCGGTGTAGGGCACCCCCACCCTGCGCAGGGTGGCCAGACGCTCGGGCAGGTCCTCGATAGGCGCATTGCGCCGCGCCAGCCAGCGATAGGCCGGCATCACCGAATCCGGCACGAGGTCGCGCGGGTAATAGAGGTGCGCCACGTGCCAGGCGTCGGAATACTTGCCGCCGACACGGGCGAGATCCGGCCCGGTGCGCTTCGAGCCCCAAAGCATCGGGTGGTCGTACTTGGACTCCACCGCCAGCGAATAGGGTCCCCAGCGGTCGACCTCGTCCTTGAGGGTGCGGATCATCTGGCTATGGCAGGCGTAGCACCCCTCACGGAGGTAGATGTCGCGGCCAACCTGCTCGAGCGGGGTGTAGACGCGCATGTCGGGCGCGTCCTCCACCGTCTCGTCGATTGTGAAGAGCGGCGCGATCTCGACCGCGCCGCCGATGCCGCCGGCGATGATGATCCCGAAGGCGAGCGCCAGCGAACCATCATGAATCGCAGCGTGGCGTCGTCGCGCACCTTGTGCCAGGCGCCGTTCAGCGTCAGCAGCGCATTGGCCGCCGTCGCCCATGACGGCACCAGCAGCATCACCGAGAAGGTCATGCCGAGCGTCTGTACCCACTGCGGCAGCGCCGTGTAGTGCAGGTGGTGCGAGCCCACCCAGACGTAGAAGAACGTGATCCCCCAGAACGACAGGATCGACAGGCGGTAGGAGTAGATCGGTCGTTCCGCCCGCTTCGGCAGGTAATAGTAGAGCATGCCGAGAAAGCCCGCGGTCAGGAAGAATGCGACCGCATTGGGGCCGTACCACCACTGCATCATCGCGTCCTGCACGCCCGACCATACGATGTAGCTGCGCGACCCTGCCCATGAGACCGGCAGCGCCAGGTTGTTGAAGATGTGCAGCACCGCGACGATCAGGATGAACGCCATGTAGTACCAGTTGGCGACGTAGATGTGCGGCTCGTTCCGGCGCGCCAGCGTGCGGAGGTAGAGGACGAGGTACGTCACCCAGACCACGACCAGCCAGAGGTCGGCGTACCATTCCGCTTCGGCGTACTCCTTGGACTGGTTTATGCCCATCAGGTAGCCCGAGACGGCGAGGATCACGAAGAGCTGGTAGCCGATCAGCACGAACCAAGGCGAGAACTCGCCCGCGAGCCGGGCGCGGCTGGTGCGCTGCATGACGTGGAACGACGTCGCGATCAGCGCAGTCCCGCCAAAGCCGAAGATCACGCCCGTCGTGTGCGCTGGTCGCAAGCGGCCGAAGCTCGCCCAAGGCGCGTCGAATGTCAGGTCCGGCCAGAAGGAAGGCGACCCACAGCCCCAAGAACATGCCGATGATCGCCCAGGCCATGGCGAGGACGATGCCGACCTTGATCGGGTCATCGTAGTAGGAGCGGAGTTGCTCGCGCGGTGGCTCGGGGTCGTCGAGCTTCGAGAGTACGGCGAGGCCGAGGGCTGCACTGAACAGCATGACGATAAAGCCGTGCGCGCCGAACGCCTCTCCGGCCCCGGTCACGGCCATGCCGAGCCCCGCGAGCGTGCCCAGGATCAGGATCACGAGCGCGAACTGTCGCGTTCCCACCGTAAGACTTGAAATCATCGCGTCCTCACTGGCTCTGGGCTAGAGCGGAATCCTACCAGTCTGGATCGTATCCGCAGGCGCTGAAGCAGTTGGCGCATTCCTCGGGCGTGAAGGCATCGGCGATCCGTCCGATGGTTGCGCAAAGGCCCTCCACGGTGCGCTCGGCGGCCTTTCGCAGGAGAGCCTTGAGCTTGGCGAAGGCGTTCTCGATCGGATTGAAGTCGGGGCTGTACGGCGGAAGGAAGCGCAGGTCCGCGCCGGCTTCCTCGATCAGTTCTCGCACCCTCGGCCCTTTGTGGCTCGACAGGTTGTCCATGACGACGATGTCGCCGGGGCGCAGTTCGGGGACCAGCACGCGCTGGACATAGGTCTCGAAAGCGTCGCGGTTGATCGGCCCGCCGATGACGAAGGGGGCGATCATGCCCCGGCGGGTCAGGCCGGCGACGAAGGTGGTGGTTTTCCAGTGCCCGTGGGGGACGGCCATGCGCAGACGCTCGCCGCGCCGGCAGCGACCGTGGGTGCGGGCCATGTTGGTCTTGGCCCATGTCTCATCGATGAAGACCAGGCGGTCGGGGTCCAGGTCGAGCTGGCCATCGAACCAAGCCTGCCGGCGCTTCAGGACGTCGGGCCGCTCCTGCTCGGCGGCGTGCGCCGTCTTTTTTTGCGCGTGATGCCATGCCGGCGGAAGAACCGCTGGAGCGTGCCATAGCCGAAGGCGTGCCCGCGCTCGACCAGCGCGGCGCGCAGTTCCTCGACGGTGATGTCCGGCGTCGCCTCCAGCAGCGCCTTGATCAGACCGCTCTGCGCCTCGACGCGGGCGGATCGGCGGTCGCCGCCGAGCGGACCGGGGCGTGCGTCGCCCTGGCGGCGTTCGAGCGCCCGCCACCGGCTCACGCTGGCCGCGCTGACGCCGAACCGGACGGCGGCCTCGCGATGGCTGGCCCCGTCGGACACGGCCTTCAGGACGCGGATGCGCAGATCGAGGGAAAGAGCTTTCGACATGTCCGCCGGCCTCCTTCTCCGGCGGACATCTTGAACCAGACCGAGATCGCGAGCGGAATCCCAGCGATTCAATCAGATGGAATTCCGCTCTAGCGACCATCTTGGGCGATCCCCGCTTGATTGTGAACTCCACCGGCACGCGCGACGGCCGCTCGTGGCGCTCCGGGCTTGTGCCTCCGCTGTCTGCGGCTGCGACAGGGCACGTCAGTCGCCCTCTCCGGCGGGATAGACGACCTTGCCGCTGGGGGCGCTCCGAGCCGCCGGCGTCGGAGCGGCGGGAGCCTCCCGCCCCTCCCCCATCAGATGAACGACGTCGTGTCCTGCCCCGACCGGGATCTGCGCCAGCACCTCCACCCGCTCAATGCCGTCGCCGCCGATCAGGGTCTGGCCGACCGTCACATACTGGTAGAGCTCGACTTCGACTTGCGTCACCCGCAGGTCGAATGGCACGGTGATATTCGTGTGGTCCAGATCGCGCCGGGCGCGCGCAAGAGCCGCCTCGGTTCGCGCGCGTTGCGCCGCGACTTGTTCGCGCCGCGACGGGGTCAGGGCGAGCGTGTTCTGCAACTCGGTCACGACCCGCCTTGCCGCCAGAACGGCGCGCTCGGCCTCGTCGGCGCGGGTCTGCGGCGCGGTGCCCTGCGCCACCAACTCGCGCGTCCGCGTCAGATCGTCCTCGGAAATCGCCAGCCGCGCCTCTTCCAGCGCGAGGGCGTCGATCTGCGCCGCCTCGGCAGCCAGAGCCGCCAGATCGGCCTCGGCCTGTGCGACGGCCAGCTCGTAGTCGGCCGGATCGATCTCGAGGACTTTAGTCCCCGCCTCGATCAGCTTGCCGTTCTCCAGATCGGGGTGCTGCCAGATGACAGTGCCGCGCACTTCCGCGATCGCGGTCCAGGTGTCGGCGGCGCGGATGTTCCCCCATCCCTGCGCCGTCGGTCGGATTCTGCTGCGCCTCGGCCGCGACGATGCGCACGGCGAGACCAGGCGGCGCGGCGTCGACCCGCTCCGGGCCCGGCGCCTGGGAGACGATGCGGCGATCGCGGCGCCCAGAAGGATGGGCGGGAGAAGCCAGAAGACGGGGCGACGGCGCATCTGCGATCCTTCCCTTCTGTGACGCTGTCGCTCCATCGGCAGCTTGAAACCGGCTCACGTCAACTTTAGTTAGTGAGCTATCGCTAACAAATGGACGCCAGGATGTCGGCTCGCAAGTCCAGTTCGGATCGGAAGACCGAGATCATCGGCGCGGCCCTGCATCTCGCCGAGCGATTGGGTCCGGACAGGATGACCACCAACGACGTCGCGCAGGCCGTCGGGCTGACGCAACCAGGCGTGTTCCGGCATTTTCCGACCAAACACGCCCTGTGGCTGGCCGTCGCCGAGCATATCGCGGAGCGGTTGGATGAGGCGTGGAATGAGGCGGTGACGGCGGCGCTGACGCCCGAAGATCGGTTGCGCGCCCTTGTTATGGCGCAACTGACCCAGATCGAGGTCTCCCCGGCCCTGCCGATGATCCTGTTCTCGCACGAGCTCAACAGCGACAATGCCGGGCTGCGCGGGGTGTTCCGGACGCTTCTGGCGCGCTTCCAGGACCATCTGATGGAGGCATTGAAGGAGATGCAGGCGAGCGGCGACCTGCGCCAGACCCTCGCGGTCGCGGATGCGGCGCTGTTCTTCACCGCCCTCGTCCAGGGCCTGGCGATCCGGCGGAACCTGATCGGTCGCGGCTTTCCCCTCGTCGAGGAGGGCGCGCGGCTGTTCGACCTGCAGCGCGCCATGATGCGCCCCGGCGCCAGCCTCCAAGGAGATTGAGATGCGTTCACACACCCTTTCGCAGGCGGCACGGTCACGGGCGGAACGCCCCTCTTCGACGCGCCGGTGCAATCGGACGAGATCCTCGTCGATCCGACGATCCGCCGCCGCAGCCGCCACCTGGGGTTCGAGCAGGCGGCGCGCGTCCATCAGCTCCGCCGGCGTCGTCGCTTCGATCAGCTGGACGCTTCCGGAAACCTCGCTCTGAGCCTGGGATCGTGATTCAATCCGTCCGAGGGCAACGGGGGCAGCGATGACGGGTCAGTTGGGGTTCTGGTCGATCACGGACCGGCTGGCGGAGATCTCGGCACAGGGTGATCCGCTGGAGACGCTGGCCGAAACGGTGGATTTCGAGATGTTCCGGCCGATCCTGGAGGGTGCGCTCGGGCGACCGCCACGCTGGAAGGGCGGCCGGCCGCCGTTCGACACGGTGCTGAAGTTCCGGATGCTTGTCTTGCAGTCGCTGCACGGGCTTTCGCTGGAGCAGACCGAGTATCTCGTCCGCGACCGGCTCTCGTGGATGCGGTTCTGTCATCTCGGCCCTGAGGACCGGGTGCCGGATGCCAATACGCTCTGGGACTTCCGTGAGTCCCTGATCGCGGCGGGCGCACTGGACGATCTGTTCGAGCGCCTCGACCGGGCGATCACGGCCGCCGGGTATCTGCCGCGGGGCGGCCAGATCGTCGATGCGAGCCTGGTCGCGGCCCCGCGGCAGCGCAACACCGACGGCGAAAAGGCAGCGATCAAGGAGGGCAGGTCCGCCGCCGAGATCTGGCCGGACAAGCCGGCCAAGGCGCGCCAGAAGGATGTCGACGGTCGCTGGACCGTCAAATACTCCAAGGCGAAGGTCCGCGCCGACGGCACGAAGCCGGTCGACATCGCCATCCCGGTCTACGGCTACAAGTCCCATGTCTCGATTGACCGGATGCACGGGCTGATCCGCCGCCAGACCGTCACCGATGCCGCCCGGCACGATGGCGGGCAGCTCCGCGAGGGGCTGATTGCCCGAACCAATACGTCGCGCTCGGTCTGGGCCGACAGCGCCTACCGGTCGGCCGAGAACGAGGATTGGCTCGAAGCCCGCGGCATGGAGAGCCGCATCCACCGCAAGAAGCCCCGCGGTCGCCCGATGCCGAAGCGGACCCGCCACGCCAATGCCGCGAAGTCGGCGGTGCGCTCGAAGGTCGAGCACGTCTTCGCCCACCAGAAGGCCCGCATGAGTATGACGATCCGCACCATCGGTCTGAAGCGCGCTCGAGCGGCGATCACGCTGGCGAACATCGCCTACAACATGACCCGCTGGCGGTGGCTCGACAGCCGGACTGCGCCCGCCTGACCGGGACCGGCGGTCGATCCGGCGTCATCAAGCGCCGAGAACGACCCGGAACCACCGGCCCAACCGGCATTGCTCTACTCCTATGCCTCGAGCACCGCCACGAACCGGTAAGCGGAGGTGTCCAGCAGGGTGTCCTTCACCGGACGCCCGAGCGGCGCCCGGCCACGGAAAGTGCCCTGGCCGACATGCCGCCAGATCTCGCCCCCCGCCTCGAGCGCCGCGAGAGCCGCGCGCAGCGTCTCTCGGCTGCACCCGATCAGGTCCTTCAGCACGCGCTCCGGCGGCAGCCGGTCGCCCGGCGCGGGGGCCCGGTCCTCGAGAACGCGCCACAATCTATTTCGCGCGGCATCCTTGTTCACACGCATACGCATGCCCCCTCAACAGGCCAATTTGCAGACCAATCGGGTTCTCTGGCAAGAGGCGCTCTTCACACGCTGGAGACGCCGATGTTCTCTCTTGTCGTTCTGACCGTCGCCGGCCTTTTCGCGGGCGGACTGAACGCCGTCGCCGGCGGCGGCACGTTCCTCAGCTTTCCTGCCCTGGTCTGGCTCGGCATCCCGCCGATCATGGCGAACGCCACCGCGACGCTGACCGCCATGCCCGGCTACATCGGCAGCGCCTGGGCCTACCGTCACGACGTCGCCGCCGAGGGAACGTTGCGCCTGCGCGCCATCATCCTAGTGGCCATCGTCGGAGGACTGGCCGGCGCCGCGCTCCTCCTGGTGACGCCGGGCGAGGCCTTCGTCGGCATCGTCCCCTGGCTGCTCCTCGCTGCGACCTGCCTCTTTGCCGCCGGTCCGCGGCTGCTCGCCGCCGTCCGCAGCGGCGGCCGCGGCGCCGCCGGGCCGCTCGTGTCGGCGGCCGCCATTCTCGCGGTGTCGATCTACGGCGGCTACTTCAACGGCGGCCTTGGCATCATGCTGCTCGCGCTCTTCGGGCTCATCGGGTTCACAAACCTGCACGGGATGAACGGGCTGAAGAACCTGCTCTCGGCGATCCTCTCCATCGTCTCGGTCGCGACCTACGCGACAGCCGGGCTCATCGCCTGGGACTCCGCCCTCGTCCTCGCAATCGCCACCACGATCGGCGGCTACGTCGGCGCCTGGCAGGCGCGGCGCATCCAGCGGACGGACCTGCTCCGCGCCGGAATCGTGGCGATCGGGGCCATCATGACCATCGTCTTCTTCGTCATCTGACGTCGGGCTCGATGCTGCACGATGCCGTCAGCCAGGATCACGCTGTGCATCGGAATGTCCTAGGGCATCGGGTAGATGGTCGGGATGCGGCAGCCGGCGGAGCCCGCCCCGATCAGGCGTGGCAGCGGATCGAGCCGCGCCAAAGCCCGGTCGTAGTAGCCGCCGCCGTTGCCGAGGCGGTAGCAATCCCGATCCACGCCGACCAGCGCCCGCACCCGCTCCAGATGCAGCGGCACGCGTCGTCGGCTATCCTGGCGGCAAATCGGTCTCAGCACGGCGTCCTGCCGTCTGCAGGCGTAGAAGCCGTGGATCAGCCTCGCGCTCATTGCCTCGCCGATGCCGGTGGTGGCGCGAACCTCTTCCCCGAACGCTGCGCGACGATCGCTGGATTGGAGCATAACTCCTAATCCGTATTTACGAGGCAGCTTAGAAGCGCCTATACGGTGCCCGCAACGTCGAGAGCAAGGGCCGGCGAATGCGCCTCACCTCCTTCACCGATTTCGCGTTCCGGACGCTGATGCGGCTCGCCGGAGCGCCGGAGCGCAGCTTCACGACTGCCGAGATCGCCGACGAGCTCGACATCTCGCGCAACCATCTGGTCAAGGTCGTGGGCGCCCTCGGGAAGGCTGGATTCATCGCGACCCAGCGCGGCACGGGCGGCGGGTTTCGCCTCGCCCGCCTTGCGGAGGAGATCAGGCTCGGTGACGTCGTGCGCCGGACCGAGGCTGGTCAGGCGCTGGTCGAGTGCTTCCGGGCCGATGGCGGCGCCTGCGTGATGACGCCGGATTGCGTCCTGAGCCACAGACTAGCGGCCGCGCGCGAGGCGTTCCTGGCCGAGCTCGACCGCACCACTCTGGCCGAGTGCCGTTATGCGCCCGCCGTCGCGGGTCCGGTTCAGGAGAAACGCCATGGCTCTGAAACACGCGCGGCCGGGCGAAGTCGTCGATCTGCGACCTCTTGGAGGCGGCTTGGCGGAGGCGCGGACCAGCGCCATCGTCCGCACGTCGTCCTTCGAGACGGTCCGCCTGGTCGTGCCGGCAGGCATCGAGATCCCGACCCACAAGGTGCCGGGTCGGATCATGCTCCACTGCATCGAGGGGAGGGTCGAGCTCGGCCTTTCGGACGGCTCGGATGAACTGGGCACGGGCGACTGGCTCTACCTTGAAGGAAACGAGCCGCATTCGGTGCGGGGCGTCGAGGATGCCTCGTTGCTCCTCACCATCCTGTTCGACGCGTGACACGGAGAGAGACCCATGCACGTCGAGAAGATCCTGCCTACAGCGCGAGAACGGCTTGTCACGGTCACCGAGGACGCCGCCCTGATCGAGGCGGCCAGGCGCCTCAGTGGTCCCCACGCCAACCTCGTGGTGGTCTGCGACGGCCAACGCGCAATGCGGGGCGTCGTGAGCAAGACCGATGTGGTAAACCGCATCAGCCATTGTGCTGGCGCGAGCTGCACCCGGCCCGTCGCCTCCGTCATGACGCGCGAGATCACCTCCTGCCGCCCGGCGATACTCTGCGCGAAGTGTGGAACGTCATGAAGGCGCGCGGGCTGAAGCATGTGCCCGTGGCCGACGCCGAGGGACGGGCCATCGGCATCCTCAGTGCGCGCGCGGTCATGCAGGCGCTGGTCGAGGAGACCGAGCAGGAGGAGGAACTTCTGCGCGACTACGTCATGTGCCTCGGCTACCGCTGAGGTGGCGCCGCGGTTCTGCACGATCGGCCATTCGAACCGGACTCCGGACGAGTTCCTGGACATCCTCCGCACGGCGGACATCGGCCTGGTGGTGGACGTCCGCAGCTTTCCCCGCTCGCGAAGCAATCCGGACTACAACATCGAGGCCCTGCCGGAGCGCCTGGCCGCGTACCAGATCGGCTATCTCCACATTCCGGCCCTTGGCGGCCGGCGCAAGCGACAGTCGGAGGTTCCCGACGAGCTCAATGCCCAGTGGCGCAACCGCAGCTTTCACAACTACGCCGACTACGCGCTCTCGCCCGAGTTCGGGGCAGCGTTGAGCGAGCTGGTCGAACTCGGCCGGTCGCGGCGGCTGGCGATGATGTGCTCCGAGGCGGTCTGGTGGCGATGCCACCGCCGCATCATTACTGATTACCTGCTCCTGAGCGGACATGCGGTGGTGCACCTCATGGGAAACGGTCGCGAGGAACCCGCCAAGGTGACACCCGGCGCAGAACGCACGCCCGAGGGCAAGATCATATATCCTGCTAGTGCCGAGATGAGCTGAGTCGTCATTTCGCGCCGCTGCGGTTCCGGCCGAACTTCGCTTGCAGGGAGGAAGCCTTACCGCCATCGACCAGAGAGATCTGCTCCGGCCGGCCGCTTACCATGGATGGGAGATACTCCTCCACGTGCGAACACGGTCAGAAGGATCCCATCTAGCCATCACGCGGCCTATAGCCTCATCCCATTACGGCCCACATGATTCCCAAGATCACGACCAGGTACACGATCATGTTAAACATGGATTTGATCAGCCCCGCGTCACTCTCCGGCTCAACCCCTAATCGCTCACATATCTTAGTGCCGGGCCAAAGGATTATCTCACTCAATGTCATCTGTGTTCTCCTTGATACGGTCCAAGAACCGGTTTCTAGTGGATGGTCTCGGCGGACGCCGCGGGCGGTAAGGCTGCACGGCAGGCCCGAGTGGCGAGGGGACGTCGTTTCCACTGCTCTGAATGCGTCCAGACCGGCCGGCGGCAGGAAGACCGCGGTACGACAAGCGCCAGTGCCTGCCCGAAGGTCATGCCAGCCTGCGCTGCTCAAGCCACGAGCCGGTCAGCCTCGACGCCGACCGCGATCGGATCGCTTGCGGGAAAGGCTTTTTTCAGTGCCTCGTTCGGAAGGAGGCCGGCGGACCCGCTGACCTTGCGCCCCGGTTGCGGCGACGCTCGCTTCGGACCCTCGTCCGCACGGGAGACGACGTTCCCGACCCGGTCGAGCGCGACGCGGCGCCCGATCTCGGTCGAGCGAAAGACCATCTGCGGCGTGTCGTAGTCGCTGGCGTCGAGCTCGTACCAGTAGCTGATGGTCCCCAGCCGCAGGCAGTCCTCCAGCTCGGTGCGGCTGATCGAGAACGCCTGCGCGAGACGGTCCAGGTCCACCTCCGTCCGGTCATTGCAAAGCCTCAGGCTCAACATCGGCATCTCCTGTACTGCGTCTCGGACCGCTCCGGCATCGCTTCGAAGCGGCAGGTGATCCTTAATCAGTATTTACAATGCCTATTCTAAAATCTACACCAGATGCAACCCCGACGTGACGAGGTGCCCATGATCCGTGCTGCCGCAGACCTTCCGCCGATCCGCTCGGCCCGGCCCGCCGTGACCGCCGAGCTGATGGCACGGACCAGGCTCGACGAGGCGCTGCTGACCACCCTGGTGCACCGCTTCTACGACAGGGTCCGCGCCGATGTCGTGCTGGGCCCGATCTTCGTCGAGCGGATCGAGCATTGGGAACCGCACCTCGAGCGGATGGTGAGCTTCTGGTCCTCGGTCGCGCTGATGACCGGGCGCTACCACGGCGCCCCGGTGCCGAAACACGCGGACCTGCCGGTGACCTGGACGCATTTCGAGCGCTGGCTCGCGCTATTCCGCACGACCGCGCACGAGACCTGTCCGCCCGAGGGAGCAACCCACGTCATCGAACGCGCCGAGCGCATCGCCCGCTCGTTGCACATTGCCGTCGGCGAGGCGCAGGCGCCTCCGGACGCGATCCCCCAGCTGCGCTGACGAAAGGAGGTTCCGATGAGCGACGCTGTCCTAATCCACGACGCCTGACCTGCTATATCGAGCCTCGCTATCACGCCCGTCACCGAGAGCAGCTTCCGCCGCTGGCGAAGCTGGCCGAGATGGTCGAGGATCTTCATTTCAGCGATGAGGGCGTGCCCCACGGCCTATCCGACCTCCTGCACCAAATGATCGGCGAGATGGAGGTCCACATGAAGAAGGAGGAGCTCGTCCTCTTTCCCGCCATCCGCCGGGGCGCCGGCCCAGGTATCGGCGAGCCTATCGCCGCGATGCGCGCCGATCATGACGTTCACCACCGCGAGCTCGCCGAGATCCGGCGCCTGACGCACGACCTGATCCCGCCCGAACGCGCCTGCACCAGCTGGCGCACGCTCTACGCAGGCCTCGCCGAGTTCGTGGACGACCTGACGGAGCACATCCGGCTTGAGAACGACGTGCTGTTCCCCAGGTTCGAGAAAGCGGCCTGAGCGTGGCCGCAAGTAGTTCCCCAGATGTTCAGCCAGAAAGGAGCCAGACCCATGCGACAAATTTCCGCCACGATCATGTGCCTCGCCGCGCTTGCAGCCGCGCCGGCCATCGCGCAGGACATGCCCGAGGAGTCCACCGAGGACTCTGCCGCCGCCGAGGAATCTTGGCTGCCAAGCCTCCTGACCGACACGCCGGCTGAGGGGTTCGATCTTGCCGTGTCGATGGCGCGCAAAGCGGTCACGACCACGCAGACTGACATCGACGCGCTGCACAAGCTGCGGCCCAACTATGCTCACGATCCGCAAAGCCTGATCGACGTCTCGGGCGTCGTGGCCGACTACTTCGCCACGATCGCGGCCGCCAACGATTACTGGCGCGACTAGGTCTCGCGCCGCCGATCAGGACCAGCAGTACTCGGAGATGGCCATGTCTGATATCCGTTTCCCGAAGCCTTCGCACGAGATCTCCGAGCGTCGCCACGCGCTCGCCCCCGAGGCAGACGACGCCTTCAAGGCCTTCAGCAAGGCGGTGCTCGCCGACGGCGCGCTCGACACCCGCACAAAGCAGCTGATCGCGGTGGCGGTGGCGCATGTGACGCATGTGACGCAGTGTCCGTGGTGTATCGAGGGCCACGTCAAGGCCGCGCGCCGCGAGGGGGCGAGCGCCGAGCAGATCATGGAGGCGGTCTGGGTCGCCACCGAGATGCGGGCGGGCGCAGCTTTCGCCCATTCGGTCAAGACGCTCGACCTGCTGAAGGACTCCGGGGAGGATTGAGCCGGGCGCCGGACATCAGGATCGCGCGCGTCCATGATGCGCCCGACGCGATGCCCGGCGCCCGGCTTCTGGTTGACCGGGTGTGGCCGCGGGGCATAGCCAAGGCGGACCTGCGGATTGACGAGTGGGTCCGCGACGTCGCGCCGAGCACCGGAACTTCGCAAGTGGTTCGGCCATGACTCCGAGCGGTGGGAGGTATTTCGCGACCGTTACCGCGCCGAGCTCGAGGGCAATCCCGAGGCGGTGGACCGCTGCCTCGGCTGGTGCCGCAAAGGGCCCGTCACGCTCCTCTTCGCGTCAAAGAACCGCAATCACAACCAGGCCGTGGTGCTGCGCGACCACCTCGCTCAACGCCTGAACTGATGACAGCACCGCGCACAAGAACCGAGACATCCCGAGCGACATGACCAGCACAGCCGAACAGATGCGCGCCTGGCGCGGGCCCGTCCTTCTGACCTACGGGTTTCGTCCGTTCTTCTTCGGCGCCGGCGTCTGGGCGGTCGTCGCCATGCTGCTCTGGGTTCCGATGCTGAGCGGGCTCATCGTGCTGCCCACCGCCTTCGACCCGGTGTCGTGGCATGCGCACGAGTTCCTGTTCGGCTATCTCGGGGCGGTCGTTGCGGGTTTCCTGTTGACGGCGGTGCCGAACTGGACCGGGCGGCTGCCCATCGTGGGGTGGCCGCTCGGCGGCCTCTTCACGCTCTGGGTTCTCGGGCGGGTGGCGGTCGCCTTCTCGGAAAAGCTGCCACCCGCGGTCGTGGCGCTCGCAGATCTCGTCTTTCCGTTGGTGCTCGCGGCCGCGATCGCGCGAGAGATCGTCAGGGGGAGCAATTGGCGCAACCTCGTCGTCCTGGCGATGCTGGCGGTCCTTATTCTTGGTAACGCTATCTTCCATTGGGAGGCAGCGCAGGGACATTTCGCGGCCGAGGGGGTCGGGTTGCGGCTCGGCGTCGGCGCGGGCCTTATGATGGTCGCGGTGATCGGCGGGCGGATCGTGCCCTCGTTTACGCGGAACTGGCTCGTCAAGCGCGGCAGCCGCGCTCTGCCCTCGCCACCGATGCAGCGGCTCGATTTGCTATCGCTCGTGGTACTCGGCGCCGCGGTTCTTGTCTGGGTGGTAGCGCCCGCCGCGGCGGCGACTGGCGCCTTGCTCATCGCCGCGGGCGCGCTGCATCTCTGGCGGCTGGGGCGTTGGGCGGGGCACAAAACCGGGGCCGAACCGCTGCTGCTGGTGCTGCATGCAGGCTATTCCTTGCTGCCGCTGGGGGCGCTCGCGGCTGGGAGCGCGGTGTTTTGGCCAGGGACGGTCGGGCCAGCAGCGGCGCAGCATGTTTGGATGGCGGGGGCGTTCGGCCTCATGACGCTCGCAGTCATGACGCGGGCGACGCTCGGGCATACGGGGCAGGAGCTGAAGGCGGACGCAGGCACTGTCGCCATCTATCTTCTGGTCATCTGCGCGGTCGTGGCGCGGGTTCTGTCGGGGCCGCTACCGGGGTTCGCGCCTGCGCTCCACGCAGGTTCGGGGCTCGCCTGGATCGCGGCGTTCGGTGGCTTCTCGGCGCACTACGGGCGACACCTGCTTCGCGCCCGGCCGAAACGCTAGTCGGATGGGCTGGATCGAGTTTACCGCAGTCTTCGCGGGATTCTTCATCCTGCATTCGGTGCCGGTGCGCCCGCCGGTGCGGCCATGGCTCGTGGCGCGGCTAGGTCATGCTGGCTTCGGCATCTCCTATTCCGCCCTTTCGCTTGCCATGCTCGCCGCACTGTTCATTGCGGCGGACCGGGCGCCCTTCGTGCCGATCTGGCCAGAGCCGCCGGGCGCGCACTGGCTGGTGCTCGCGGCGATGCTTGCAGCTAGCCTGATCCTCGCCTTCGGCCTGGTTCGACCCAATCCGCTCTCGTTCGGTGGCATGCGGAACGATGCCTTCGACCCGCATCATCCCGGTCTCCTGCGCTGGGTGCGCCACCCGGTCCTGGCGGCCTTCTTCCTCTGGTCAGCGGCGCATCTTATTGTGAACGGCGACCTCGCGCATGTGGTGATGTTCGGCAGCTTCGCCGGCTTCGCGTTCGTGGGTATGCGGATCATCGATCGGCGCCGCCAGCGCGAGATGGGCGGCGTCGCCTGGCAGCGAACCGTGGAGCAGATGCATGCCGCACCTGTCTCGACGCCGGAAGACGCCGCCCGGCGCCTTGCGGGGGCGGCCGCTGCGATGGTCATGCTCATCTTGGCGCATCCTTGGTTCGCGGGTGTCGGCGTGCTCTGGCGCTTCCTGCCGTGACGCAACCGCCGGGCGTGCGGCGGGTGTGGCGGGTCAGAGCGCCTTGCCCTCGAGACGATCGGCCATGGGCGTTTCCGCCCAAGGCACTCGTGGGGTCCGCGCGAGTGCAGCGGCGCCCCTCGCTACCGTCGCATCAAGTTCGACCTTGGGGGCATCCTCACGCGACCCCATCATCGCGATCGCGCCGAACATCCTTTGCGTCGTAAACGCGACCGCCAGAGAAGTTCCGGCGACGTAGAGCCAGTAGGGGCGCGCCCTTGCCGACGAAGCTCTGGCTGGCGCTTGCGCGGCGGTCCTGGGGATAGTCGAAGCGGACCTCGAAGAACTCAGCCCCGACGATGGCGTTCTCTACCAGGTCGAAGGAGTAGGTGCGCCGGTTCGTGACGACCGTCATGTTCGTCCGCGCCTTGGCGACGTGCGGCTTGATCGTGAGGATGTTGCCGATCTCGGGGATCGGATCGACCTGGAAGCTCTCGGTGTCGCCGACGATGACGGCCTGGAAGGTCTCTCCCTGCCCGAAGTGGATCGTCGTTGCGTGTCGCAGGTCCGTCTCCACGACGAAGACCTGATCGGGGTTGTAGATTGCATTGCGGATGCGCGGATCGAGCCTACCGCTCGAAGGCGTCGACGCGGCATGAAGCGGCCCGGCAGCGACGGCGAGGGCCAGGGCGGAGACGGTGAGCTGTCGGATCATCGGTCAGTTCCCCAGGGACGCACCATTTTCCGCAGTCGCCGCCGCAGCGCGGTGGTGGCGGAGCATGCCGAGTGTCCGCATAGGGCCGACACGGCAGGCGAAGGGCCCCGGGGCCGCGCCGAACCCGTCGTCGCTGATGACGAAGGCGACATCACGCGAGTTCCGGAGCGCTTTTTTGACTCGGCCTCGGTGCAATCTATAGTGGCTCTTAGGGCAGAATGCTCACGCTCAGCGCGTAGATCACGTGGATCCGGGGCGATCAGAGCGCGCGCGTGGACGCTGCCCGACAGCAACTGGGAGGAGCAGCATGCCAGCTTATCGTTTGCCGGCCGTCGCGTCGGCACTGACACTTGCCTGGGCCCCGGCACAGGCAGAGCAGGTTCGGATAGACTACGATCGCGTGACGAACCTCGCGGCCACGGTGTCGCCCGACGGATCCGAGGCGATTCTCGACATCCAGGGAATCCTGTGGCGGACCGATCTCGAGACCGGCGAGTCCGTCCAGATCACCGATCCCGAACTCGGAGCAGCGAGACCTCACTGGTCGCCCGCCGGCAACGACCTGGTCGCCGTTCAGGCATTCGCTGAAGGCACGTTCGATATCTGGACAATGACCCCCGACGGGGGCGACCTTCGGCAGTTGACCGAAGCGCCCTGGGACGAGCGCGAACCGGCGATCTCCCCCGACGGGTCCGAAGTCGCTTTCGTCTCCGACCGGTCCGGCACCTACGACGTCTGGACGATCGACCTCTCCTCCGGGGAGATGACCCAGTGGACGGACAGTCCGGGCGAGGAAGCCTACCCGACCTGGTCGCAGGACGGCTAACGCATCGCCTACGTCGTCGACGGGTCCGCGATACGGGAAACGACCCGGGAGGGCGAGACCAGCGATCTCGTCACCGGGATCGACGGCGTCGCCTACGCTCCGTCGTGGCAGGCCGGAGCCGATCCCGGGATCAGCTGGATACGCTCGACGCCAGGCCGAGCCGACCTCATGGTCGGGGACACGACGCGGCTCAAGGGTCACGACGTCTTTCCCTTCCGCGTACACTGGCAGCAGGACGGCAGCGCCGTCTTTACGGCGGACGGAGGCCTGGTGCGCCTCGCGGCCGACGCCGAGGCGCCGGAAGAAATTCCGTTCACTGCCGAACTGACGATCGAGAGGCCCGATTTCGAGGTGCAGGGCGAGATCGCGCGCGACGGGTCGCACCAGGTGAAGGGGATCGTCACGCCCGCATTGCATCCGGACGGGGAGAGGATCGCCTTCGTCGCCCTGAACGACCTCTGGACGATGCAAATCGGCGAAACGCCCGAGAACCTGACCAACAACGCGTTCTACGAATCCGATCCGGCATGGTCCGCGGATGGCACGCGCCTTGCCTACGTGAGCGACCGCAACGGCTCCCTCGACATCTGGATCCGCGAGGTGGCTTCCGGCAAGGAGCAGGTTCTGACGAGCTCGGACGGCGCGGAGCTCTATCCGACCTGGTCGCCCGACGGCAGCCGGATCGCCTACCAGACCGAAGCCGGCGGCACGTTCATCGTCGATGTCGCAGGCGGGGAGAGCCGGCGCATCGTGGAGGACATCTTCCAGCCCGGACGCCCGAGCTGGTCCGAGGACGGATCGCGGATCGCGCTTGCCGCCGTCGTGCCCTACACATCGAGGTTCCGCGAGGGGACCAGCCAAATCCTCGTCGTCGACGTCGAGAGCGGCGCGCAGACCTTCTACGAGCCGCGCGAGAACGTCTCGATCACGACGCGCTCCGACAACGGCCCGGTCTGGTCGCCCGATGGCGAGATGATGGCGTTCGTGCTCGAGGGCTCGCTCCACGTCGTTGAGGTCGACGAGACCGGGGCGCCCCAAGGCGAGGCCCGTCAGATCGTCGATGGCGTGGTCGACTCTCCCACTTGGGATGGTGACTCCTCGACGGTCCTCTTCCTGCAGGACGGTGAGATGAAGACCGTGGACGTGGCGAGCGGCGATGTCGCCGACATCGCGCTGGACCTCGAATGGTCTCCACAGGACGCCCCGGCGCCCGTCACGATCCATGCGGGCCGTCTCTGGGACGGGGTGTCGGAAGACGTCCGCACGGACATCGACATCCGCGTCTCGGAGGGTCGCATCCAATCGATCGAGCCGCATGACGATGCCGCGCATCAGGGGGAGGTCGTCGATGCCGGCCAACTCACGGCGGTCCCGGGCCTGATCGAGGGGCATACCCACCAGACTTGGGGCAATCACACCTACGGCTACGGCTCGCGCCAGGGGCGGCTGCTGCTGTCAATGGGCATCACCAGCACCCGCTCGGTCGGTGACCTGGCCTACCGGTCCGTCGGCGACTACGAGGCGCTGGCCTCAGGCCGGCGAGTCGGGCCCCGGTTCTTCTACACCGGAGGACCCCTCGACGGGTCGCGCATCTACTACAACGCCATGCGGCCCATAGCGGACGAAGAGCAGCTCTCCGACGAGTTGCAGCGGGCCAATTCTCTCGGCTACGACATTCTGAAGACCTACGTCCGCCTGAAGCCCGAGTTCATGCAAATTGCTGCCGACGCCGCGGGCGAACGGGGAGTACCTACCTACTCGCACTTCCTCGCGCCGGGCGTCTACCTCGATTTGAGCGGGACCACCCATCTCGGCGCGACCGAGCGGCTGGACTATTCCCGCATCGGCTCGATCACGGGGAAGACCTATGAGGACGTTGTCGACTACTTCGCGGCCGGAGGCATGTCCGTGGTCACGACCTTCTTCGCGACGGACCGCACCCTTTTTGAAGACGGGGACATCCGGCAGGATCGCCGGGTTCAGGCACTGCTTCCCCGGCCGGAACAGGACGCGCTCAACGAGGAGGCGGCCAGCACCGCAACCGCCCAAAGCTCGGATTTCCTCGCGAGGATCGAGGACAATCCCGAGACCTTCGCGCGCATCGTCGAGGCCGGAGGGCGGGTTCTTGCAGGTACCGACACGCCGCTCGACTTCGTCGGCATCGGGCTGCACAGCAACATGCGCTGGCTGGAGCGCGGTCCGATGACCCCCTTCCAGATCCTGCAGTCGGCGACGACGGTTCCAGCCGAAGAACTGGGCCTCTCCGACGAGATCGGAACGATCGAGGTCGGCAAGATCGCCGACATCGCGTTCGTGGATGGAAACCCCGACGAGACCATCCGGGATCTGATCGATGTGGAAATGGTGATGAAGGGCGGTGGGCTATTTACCGTCGACGAGCTCATCGCTCCCTTCTCCGGCGCCGCGGAGTGAGGTTGCAGGCTTCCGCACCGCCCGGCCTGACGGGTCTATCTTATCGGGCTGGGCGGGATGCCGAGGCGGCGCGGGAGCGCCGCCGGTTCTGTACTGAAGACGCGTTTTGGATCCGACGCTCAAGACATCGCCACGCGTGATGCACTGGCGGGCCCCCTCACCCCTTGGTCACGCCCGCCATTGTGGCGGTACATCAAGAGGCCCAATGCCATCGGCGGCGCCGCCGCGAGGATGCTGACCGCTGCCGCGACGCTCCACTTGATGCCGCCGCCCGCGCCCGTGGAGAAGAAGAACGGCGCGCCGACGCTCACCAGAACTGCGTTGCTTGTGGTCAGCATCAACCCGAACAGGAACTCGTTCGCCGGCGGGACCGCTGCACCGCTGCGCTCGGCAGCCGAGCCGATCCGGGCGACGATGTCAGGTGGCGACTGTGCCGCCGACACTGGCGTCCTACACCGCCGCAACTCTCCTTCGAGCCTCCTACATTGCGATATTGGCGCTCGGTGTGAGTTAGCGAGGTTGCATAGAGGCAACACGCGTGGGCGCAGCTCTCCTGCCAAGAGTATACCAAGCAGTCTCGGCATCGCCTTCAGGGAGAGACTCCGCCTCGACTTCGCCGCGGTTTGAATGTCAGCAAGCGTCGCTGCGACGCGGTGGTGTCAAGGTCTTCTGAAGGTCCGCAGAGGGCCGTTCTCGACGCCCCTCCTGCGGCGGCGCAGCGGCTCGATGTGCTCTATCCGCTGCTCAACGATGCCTCTCTCCAACGTCCGTCATTGCCATAGTGCCTTTTCGAGCTCTTGCAGCGGCTGGACAATACGCCCGTCATGCCCGCGGCGGTCGAGACCCTCATCCTCCCCTTGCGAGCAGTCCGTCGACCAGGCGCTGGTGGAGACCTGGGCGGGACCTCGGGCAGTAGACAACCTCGGCGTCAAGCGCGCCCGTGGCCTCCCCGGTGCTCTCGATCAGCATCGCGTCGGGGTCATGAAACCAGAGATTACTCAGTCGCTTGTCCTTGCCGACGCGCGCGCTCGCCCGCGCGCAATCGAAGAGCTCCGGTGCGAGGACGTATTGCGCGGCGAGCAGGTCGAACGGGTAAAACCCCTCGCGGCCGATCTCGCTCCGCCAGAAGTCCAGCCATCCGCGCGTCTGGTCGGCCACCCAGGACGCCGCTCCTCCTGAATGTGCGATGCGATCAACGTCATGCGAAGTCAGCGTCACTTCTCGCGCCGCCTCGTAAGGCATGAACGTGATGGGCAGCCCCATGGCAAGCAGTGATCGCGCGGCTCCGCGATCGAGGTCGAAGTTCAGGTCGCGAAAGACCGGCCCGTGACCAAAGAGGATACCGCCACCCGCCCCCTCGCTTGGGTGGAAGATGTGCCCCGGCCGGCGCCCCATTACCGCGACAAGCCGAACCACGCGTTTTTGCAGATCGGGCCGATTCCGCAGTACCGCCGCGATGTTGCTGAGTGGCCCCAAGGCAACGAGCGTAAGCGGACCTTCCTCGAGGGCGCGCGTCAGCGCCTCGTGAGCAGGCTGCGCCGCGGTGGCGGCCTCGGCGGCGCCATGATGGACCGGGATGCGGCCAAGCCCGGCTTCCGCGATTTGGTCGGCGAGCGCTCTCGTGACGCGATCGGTCTCTTCCAGAGCGGCGTTGCCGAAGACCGTCGAGATGCCGACGATCTCGACCTCTCTCGAGAGCGCCAGCAGGAGAAAGGCAAGGCAGTCGTCGGGATCGGACCGGCGGCCGAGACCGCAAGCTGCATCGGTGTCGATCCAAACTCGGTCGGAGACCGCGACGCGGGGGCCGCCGTCGATGAGAGACAGGGGCGGAGCCGGCAGCTCGCCCGTTCGCCAGGTTTGAACGGGCATGGCGAATGTCGCGAGGAGCAGAAGCATCAGCAGGACCAGCCCGCCCGCAATCCTTTTCAGCAGTCCCATGGAGACGCCTACGGAACCGGCGCAAGAACGCAGAAGCAGGAATTGCGCTCCAGCATTTGGACGTCGGCGAGGCCTGCCGCCTCGGCGGCCGAGACAGCGCCTTCATGGGATTGTCCGGACCGCGGCGTGAAGCCGAGGGCGAGGCGGTCGCCGGGGACGAGAACGCGCCGCATTTCGGCGAGACCGGCGAGAGGATCGGGCCACACCTGCATCCAGTTGACTGCGAGCGCCTTGTCAAAGGGTCGGTCCTGGAACGGCAGATCGGCCGCTTCCGCCGGTCGCAGCACGACCTGGACGCTCGTGACCGGGGACACGTTCCGCCGCGAAGCCTGGGCGAGCATGACCCCCGTCGGCGTCCGCTTCGTCGCCTCCTGACCGAGCAGAGCGGAGCCGATGCCGATCTCAAGCACGCGATCGCCGCCCCGAACCTCGAGGCGATCGAGGACCCACTTGCCGCAAGGTCCGTTGATCCTTGCCATCACAAGCCGGCGCAGTCGTCCCATCAGTCCCTGGGGACGACCGAAGGTCCGAGACAACAGGTGGCCTTCAAGGTTCATGAGCAGCACGACGGCGAGGTAGATCGATCAGGTAACAGATCTCGCTTTGACGTTCCACAGGCCGGTCGGGCGGCGCCATTGCGGTGACGACAAGCGTCGGCTTCCGGTGCTGCGCAGCAGCAGGAGCCCACTGCATCGTAGCGGGAAGCATTGGCCGCGACCGTGGGCCCGACCTACGCCCGCGTCGTCGCTACGCTGCGCCGCCATATTCCCCTTCGGACAGTTCAGCCGAGAAGCCACGGAGAAGCCAGATTGACTCTCATACCGACTGGTATGTATGGTTGACGTCATGGCCAGACCGACAAAGCGGGAGCCTGAACGTGGCGACGCCCGAACGAGACTCCTGCAAGCCGCGCGCGACGTCATCCGGATGCAAGGCTTCGCCGCAACGACGATCGATGACATTTGCAAGGCCGCGGGCGTGAGCAAGGGCGCGTTCTTCCATCACTTCGAGAACAAGGAGGCGCTCGGCGTGGCGGCTGCCGCGTTCTGGGCCGAGACGACCTCCGCCTTCTTCGCCGGTGCGCCCTACCACGATCACGACGACCCGCTCGACCGGCTGATCGGCTACGTCGAGTTCCGGAAGCACATCATCGAGGGCGACCTCGCCGAGTTCACGTGCCTCGTCGGCACGATGGCGCAGGAGGTCTACGGCTCGCATCCGACGATCCGCGACGCGTGTGCCGCGAGCATCTTCGGCCATGCCGCGACGCTCGAGCCCGACATCCGGGCGGCGATGGCAACGCGTGGGATCGAGGCGGAGTGGACGCCGGCGAGCCTCGCCGCCCATACCCAAGCCGTACTCCAGGGCGCGTTCATCCTCGCCAAGGCGACCGGGGACCCGGCGATCGCCCGCGAGAGCGTCGATCATCTTCGCCGCTACATCGAACTGCTCTTCGCCGCTGCCTGCCGCGGGCGCGCGCAAACCCGTGCGAAAGGAGGCGTCGTGAGAACGCTCAGGATCATCGAACACATCTCGCTGGACGGCGTGATCCAGGCTCCCGGCGGGCCGGACGAGGACGGCGACTATCCCCACGGCGGGTGGGCGGCGCCGCATTTCGACCCGGCGGTGGGAGAGGCAATCGACGCGGCGCAGGGCGAGAGCTTCGACCTGCTGCTCGGTCGCCGCACCTACGACATCTTCGCCGGCTACTGGCCGAAGCAGAGCGGTCCGATGGCGGAAAGTCTGAACGCGGCGACGAAGTACGTCGCCACCCACAGGCCGGACAGCCTCGGATGGGGGCCGGTCGAGGACCTTGGCGCGGATATCGCCGACGGCATTCGCCGCATCAAGGAGGGGAACGGACCGGACCTGATCGTCTGGGGCAGCTCGACGCTGACGCCGGTGCTGCTCGAGCACGGACTGGCCGACGAGGTGCTGCTGCTGGTCTTCCCGATCCTGCTGGGCGCAGGAAAACGCTTCTTCTCGGATGCAGCCCCGCCACGCGAACTCGCGCTCGTCGGCACCCAGGCTGCGCCCTCGGGCGTCGTCATCAGCACCTACAAGTATGGCGGACCTCTACGCACCGGAAGCTTCGACGATGCGGCGGCGTGAAGCGGAACAAGCCTTGCGAAGCACTTCAGCACCAAGGGAGCACAGGAGATGGAACCGACGATCTACCTCTTCTTCAACGGCAACTGCCTCGAGGCGATGACCCACTACGCCGAGGTTCTCGGCGGAGAGATCGGCGGGGTGTTTCGCAACGGCGACGCGCCCGATGCCGAGAGCCGGATGCCCGGCGGCGACGAGATGGTGATGAACATGAGCATGCGGCTCGGCTCCGCCACGGTGATGGCGTCCGACAGCCCGGAGAGCATGTTCAGCAAGCCGCAGGGCTTCCGGGTGTCGATCTCGCCGCCGTCGCGGGAGGAGTTCGACCGCGTCCATGACGCGCTGGCGCAGGACGCGCAATCCGTCGAGATGGCGCCCGACGAGACCTTCTGGGCCGAACGCTTCGCCATGTTCACCGACAGGTACGGCACGCCCTGGATGCTGAACTTCGAAGGCAACAGGGCACGGGACTGAGGGAGCACACGATGACTGAACTCGTGACATGCCTGTGGTTCGACCACGGCGAAGCAAGCAAGGCGGCGGAATTCTATGCCGCGACCTTCCCCGACAGCAGCGTCGAGAGCGTGAACTCCGCCCCCGGTGATTTCCCCGGCGGCCAGGAGGGCAACGAGCTGACGGTCGAGTTCACCGTCCTCGGGCGGCGGTTCGTCGGCCTGAACGGCGGCCCGAACTTCAGACCCAACGAAGCCGTGAGCTTCATGGTCGTCACCGAAAGCCAGGAAGAGACCGACCGGTACTGGGACGCGATCGTCGGCAACGGCGGAGCCGAGAGCGCGTGCGGCTGGTGCCGCGACCGCTGGGGCTTCTCCTGGCAGATCACGCCGCGACGGCTGCTCGAGTTGACGACGAGTGCCGACCGGGACACGGCAAAGCGCGCCTTCGACGCAATGATGACGATGACGAAGATCGACATCGCGGCGCTGGAGGCCGCGGTCGGAACCTGAAGGAGCAGCGTGATGAGCTACGTGGACGGGTTCGTGATCGCGGTGCCGACCGCGAACAAGCAGAAGTTCATCGACCACGCCAGGCAGGGCGACAGCGTGTTCATCGACCTCGGCGCGACGCGCGTGGTCGAGTGCTGGGGGGACGATGTGCCCGACGGCAAGGTCACCGACTTCCGCAAGGCGGTCCGGGCCGAGGACGACGAGACCGTCGTCTTCTCCTGGATCGAATGGCCGGACAAGGCGACGCGCGACGCCGCGATGGCAAAGATGACCGACTGGATGAACAATCCGGAGCAAGGCGATCCGCGCATGGACCCCGAGAAGAACCCGATGCCGTTCGACGGCAAGAGGCTGATCTTCGGCGGCTTTGCTCCGATCGTCGAGGTCTGACATTTCGCTGCCATGCGGGAGTGCTCCATCTGGAGGCGGAGAGGCGTCCTCTCGACGCGGCAGGCATTCGGGCCACCGGCGCTTCTGCCGGGTCGATGAACGGCCGCTATTCTTGGTGCGACAGCGCGGCCCTGAGACTGGCCGAGTGCCCAGATTGGCCGACCTTGGCGGTCTGCCCGCTCAGATTTCGACCGCTTCAGGGCACGGAGGAGCAGAGAATGCAGCGCGCGCCACGGCAGACGCGCCGCTCCCGCGTTCGTCTCCCCCCAAGGCAGGACATGTCGGCGCGCAAGGTTCTCGGAGACCACATCCGAACGCGGGCCGCCATGCATGTTACCCGAGGAGGGAGAGGCCGATGGTTCCGAAGCCCAGCAAGAACATGGTCAGGGAGGCGTGGAACAGGCCCGCGGCCACGCGCCTCCAGCGCATGTCGTTCTCGTGGTCCGAAGCCGCGAGCGCGACCGCGGCGTGATAGGCTGCGCCCCAGGTCGCTACCCCGGTCGTCACTCCGCAGGCCCAGATGAAGAGGGCGAAGGCAAAAGCTGTCTGCGGGACGAAATCGAGATTGGCCGCCTGGCTCAGCCCGCCGATCAGGGCGCCGGAATTGATCGTCACCACGGCGGTGAAGCTTGCGCTCGCATAGGACCGGATCAGCTCGAGCTGGTAGCCTTCGGACACGCCGACGGGCTCCTTGAGGGCGAGAGGTGGCAAGCGTAGAGAAGACGGCCCGGGCAACCGGGGGCCGCCGGGGAGGAGGACGGCAAAGGGCTTGAGCAGGGCGAGCACTGGGGACCTCGGGGATTGGGATGGCTGGCCTGCTCTACCCTCCCGGCCGAAACGCCGCTTGAACGAAGCGGCTATTTCTGGCGTGGCCGCAGCCACATGGAATCCGCCGGGACCCCGAACATGCGCAGGAACGTGCGGCTGAAGTGGGCCGAGTCCGCGAAGCCCGCCTGGTGCGCGGCTTCGGTCAGGGATGCCCCGGCGGCCCTGCGCTCGACCGCCTGCATCAGCCGCCGCCACAGGACGTAGGTGCGAAACGGCAATCCCGTCTCCTCCACGAAGAGATGGCTGAAGCGACTCTTGGACAGGCACGCCACCGAGGCTGCCTTCCCGACGGTGATGCAGCCTTCATCAGCTCCTGCCAGCCAGTCGAGCGCTCTCTGGATGCGCGGGTCGAGTGCCGGCTCCGGTTGCTGCGGCCCCAGGAGCCGCTCGAGAATCCTGTTGCCGATGTCCCGGACTTCCCCGTCGGTCGGCGGCGGGCTCTGCCACATCGGGGCGAGCTCTGACACCGCCTCGGGCATCGGGGGCAGGTTGGCGGCCTTCCGGTCCCCGAGGAGGCGCCTCAGCGCGGCGCCGGAGCGACTCTCCGGCTCCACGAAGACGAGCGTGACGCGGCCTTCGGGCTCGATGGCGTGGGGATGGTCGGGCGCGATCAGCACCACGGGCTCCTCGTAGAGAGCGTCTTCGGTCCGGATGTTCGCGATGCCGCCGGCAGCGAGCGTGAGCTGGAAGGCGTGGTGCGAGTGCATCCGGTTCGTTCGTCCGCCCACCTGCGGCGGAATGTCGAAGCTCCACAGGCTCGCGCCCTGCCACAGGACGATCCGGTCGTCGCTGGAGACCTTCCTTGTCATTAACTGATCCCGCAACACCGGCCGCCTCGCCGTGCGGGCTCCAGATTAGCCGTTTCGTTCAAGCGCGCCAGCGACTGCGAGCCGTATCTGACGGCCACACTGGAACCCCTTCTGGAGATTGCGCCGTGACACTCCTCTCTTCCCGCCGGGCGATGCTGCTCGGCCTTCCTGCCCTTGTCCTCGTCGCCGGCTCGGCCGGTGCGGCGTGGATGATGCGCGTGCCTACCGACCTCAACATCTCGCGCGAGAAGACGACGGAGGCCGGCCTTTACGTCGCAGCCATTGCACCGGCGCAGGAGCCGGTGACCGTCGGGCCGATGCACGCCTGGACCGTGACGCTGACGGACCGTGATGGCGCGCCCGTGGACAATGCCCGGATCGCGGTCGATGGCGGAATGCCGCAGCACGGGCATGGCTTGCCGAGCGCGCCGGCCGTCACGCAGAAGCTGGGCGACGGCCGCTACCTTGTCGAGGGTATGAAATTCAACATGCACGGATGGTGGGAGCTGGACCTCGGCATCGAGGGGCCGACCGGCGCCGATGTCGTCACCTTCAACCTCGTGCTCTGAGGACGCGTCATGCGCCGACTTCCCCTCCTTCTCGCCGCCGCCGTCCTCGCCGGAGGCGGTGCCGTCGCGGGGCTCCGCCTCGCCCATGCGCCCGGCTGGACCGAGGCGGAGCTGGCGCTCGTCCGCTCCCTCTCGCTCGAGGCCCTGCCGCCCCTGCCGCCCGACCCCTCCAACCGCGTTGCGGACGATCCCCGCGCGGCCGCACTCGGACGGGTCCTCTTCTTCGACACGCGCCTGAGCGCCAATGGCGAGGTCGCCTGCGCGACCTGCCACCTGCCCGACCGGCAGTTCCAGGACGACTTGCCGCTCGGCCAGGGAGTGGGCACGACGTCCCGGCGCACCATGCCGATCGCTGGTATGGCGTATGCCCCCTTCCTGTTCTGGGACGGGCGCAAGGACAGCCTCTGGGCGCAGGCCCTGGGGCCGCTCGAGAGCGCGGTGGAGCACGGGGGAGACCGTACCCGCTACGCGCACCTCGTCGCCGACCTCTACGCGGCGGAGTACGAGGCCGTGTTCGGGCCGCTGCCGGACCTGGCAGCACTCCCGCTCCGTGCCGGTCCGGTTGCAGACCCTGCCGCTGCCGCCGCGTGGGAGGCCTTGTCAGAAGACAAGCGCGAAATCGTCAACAGGGTCTTCGCCAACATCGGCAAGGCCATCGCCTCCTACGAGCGGACGATCCTGCCGTCCGAAACCCGCTTCGACTCCTGGGTCGCCTCGGAGGACTTCCCCGCGCCGGGTTTCCTCTCGGAAGACGAGATCGCGGGTCTCCGGATGTTCGTTGGCGAGGGCGAGTGCATCAACTGCCACAACGGCCCGCTGCTGACGGACAACCACTTCCACAACACCGGCGTGCCTGCCGTCCCCGGCTTGCCCAATGACCTCGGCCGCGCGGCGGGCGTCCGCCTGGTGCAGGAGGACCCGTTAAATTGCCTCGGCCCCTACAGTGATGCCGAGCCGGAGCAGTGCGCGGAGCTGCGCTTCGTGGCGGACGCGGGCGAAGAGCTGATGCGCGCCTACAAGCCGCCGTCGCTGCGCGGCGCGGCCTCGCGTCCGCCCTACATGCATGCGGGGCAGATCGGCACCCTGGACGAGGTGCTCGCACATTATGCCAAGGCTCCTGCGACCCCGGAGGGCCACAGCGAACTCCGGCCCAAGACCCTGACCGAGAAGGAGCGGGCGCAGATCATCGCTTTCCTTGCCACTCTCGATCCCTCTTGGCCGAGGCGGAGCAGATCGCCGCGGCGCAACCCTGAGCCGCTCGCGGACTGTCGCGACTGCGACGAGTGCCAACGCAGAAACGCGACGTCGACTTCGCCGCGGGCCCGCCCGGTGCGTCGTCGCAGCGAGGAAGAACTTCAACGTCGCTTGATGAACCAGGTGAAGAATTACAATGGATGCCAGGATCTTCAGCTCACGTCCTTCGGTAGGCGTCTCGGCTTGGCTGCTGCTCATCGGGCAGCTCCTGCACATCGCCATCACCCAGCTTCATGCAGGCGGGGACGCAAACGACCATCATGCCATCTTCGACGCGTACGCCCATAGCGGGACCTGGACGGTCGTTCACCTGGGCCAATTCGCAGCCATGGCGATCCTGCTCGGAGGATTGGCGAGCCTCTTCCTGGCCTCCGATGATCGGGCCGGAACGGCCAGCTGGGTGAGCCAGCTCGGTGTAGCTTCGGTTGCGGCAACACTGGCCCTCTACGGTGCCCTTCAGGCAGTCGATGGGGTCGCCCTCAAGCAGGCCGTGACGGCCTGGGCGAACGCCCCCGAAGCCGAGAAGTCTATCCGTTTTGTCACCTCCGAGGCCATCCGCTGGCTCGAATGGGGTCTGCGGAGCTATCAGAGCGTCGCCATGGGCCTCACCCTGTTGCTGCTCGCGGCCTCCGTGGCGCGGCTGTCCTGGCTCCCGCGGCCAATCGCCTATCTGACCGCCCTTTCCGGCTCCACCTACCTGGTGCAGGGCTGGTTAGCGGCCACCGAGGGTTTCTCGCCTGCGCAGTCGGTCGCGATTGTGCTCGGCTGGCTGTTCAGCCTGGCGTGGATGACATGGTTGGTCGCCATCTCTTCACGACGGCAGAGAACGCGGGCGACAGCGGAAGTGGGCGTCTCCAAATTGCAGCCGTCTTGCGGTGTCCTAAGGTGACTCTGGCGGGACATGCCGCGCCTGATATGAATGGCCGCTGACGACGCCGCAGTGCGGCAGTCCGGGGGCCGACGAACGGCAGCAGAGGGCCGTCCACGTCGGTGGCGCGGCCCGTCTCGCCGCCTCGCTCGCCGCAGTGCCTCTTGACGGCTACGAGCCTTCTTCGACCGATGCTGCGAGCGTCGCGAGTCTCCGCTCTGGCAGTCGGATGAGCTCTTCTGACCTGGATTTTCGTCTGATGCAGCGAGGCTTCTCGGATCGCTGATTGTCTGTCACAGTGCTCGAACTCGCCAGAAAGGCGATCAACGGACCGGGGGGGGGAATGTCGAAGCTCGACAGCAAGGACGTGTCGAATTCCGAGTCCTTCGTCCCTCGGGAACTGCTTGTCCCGTTCGTATTGCTCGTTCTGTGCTTCACGGCGTGGGGGGCGGCGGCCAACCTGACGGACATCCTCGTCGGGGTGTTCCGGGGCATCTTCGACATGTCGAACTTCCAGTCCTCCCTGGTCCAGTTCGCCTATTACGGAGCCTATTTCCTACTGGCCCTGCCCGCGGGCTTCGTCATCAACAGGTACGGCTACAAGACCGGCGTACTGCTGGGCCTCGGCCTCGCCGCCGTCGGCGGATTGATGTTCCTGCCGGCGAGCGGGTTGCTCGTCTACGAGATGTTCCTGCTGGCGCTGTTCACCCTGGCGGCCGGACTTTCGATCCTCGAGACTTCGGCAAATCCGTTCGTGATCGCGATGGGCCGGGAATCGACTGCGACGCAGCGTCTGAACCTGGCCCAGTCTTTCAACCCGATCGGCGCGAATATCGGCGTGCTGATGGGAGCGGTGCTGATCCTGCCGGCGCTGACACCGGAATCGAGCAAGGCGATCATGAGCGAGGAGCAGCTCCTTGCCAGCCAAGAGGCGGACCTGAGCCTCGTCCTGGTGCCGTATCTCGGTATCGCCCTTGTGCTTGTGGCGATCTGGCTTCTGATCTTCTTCAGAAAGTTCGAGCTCCCGCCTCAGAAATCGCCGGCAAAGCTCGCCGCGGCGGGGGAAATTCCCTCCGGCAGCGTCTGGAGCCGGCTGTGGCGTAACCGGCACTACCGCTACGGTGTGATGGCGCAGTTCTTCAACGTCGCGGCGCAGACCTGCGTCTGGACTTTCACCATTCTCTACGCGCAAGACGTGGTCGGCGTCTCGCCGGAAGCGGCCGGCTGGTGGCTGCAGGGCAGCCTCATCATCTTCCTGTTCTCGCGCTTCCTGATGACGTGGCTCCTGGGCGTTGTCCGTCCTGCCCTGCTGCTCCTGATTATGGCGGTGTTCGGTGTCGTCTGCTGTCTTGTCTCACTGGTCGCGCTCAACATCGTCGGCCTGATCGCCGTGGTCGCGACCTCCGCGTCCCTGTCGCTGATGTTCCCGACGATCTACGGCCTCTCCCTGCAGGGCCTTGGAGAAGACGCGAAGTTCGGCTCCGCGGGGCTGGTCATGGCGATCCTCGGCGGCGCCATCATGCCGATGGTCCATGCCGCGGTCATGGACGTGGCGGGGTCCTCGCTCGGCTACATCGTGCCGGCGTTCTGCCTCGCCCTCGTCGCAGCTTATGCGCTGTTCGATCTGACCCATACGAGACCGAAAATCGTCGATGACGAGGACAGCCCCGACACGCCTGCAGGGGGGGCGATCTGATGCTCAGCTCGGTATTTTCCCGCCGAACCGCCACAATGACGGCTCTCACGGGGCTCGCCTTCACGCTCGTCGCCTGCTCGGAAGAGCCCGAGGTGACGATCGGACTGATCACGAAGCAGGAGGTCAATCCTTACTGGGTCACAATGCGCGAGGTCGCCGAGGAAACGGCCGAGGACAACAACGTCGAGCTGCTCACCGCGACGGGCACGAGCGACGTCGACGTGGACAGCCAGACCCGGGCGCTGGAGCAGATGGTCGCCGATGGGGCCAAGGGAATCCTGATCGCGCCGACCAGCTCGACGGCGCTGTTGCCGGCGATCGAGGCGGCCCGGCGTGTCGGTGTTATCGTCATCGCCGTGGACACGCCGGTCGACCCCCCTGACGCTGTCGATGCCTTCTACGCTACCGACAATGCGAAGGCCGGGCGACTGATCGGGCAGTACGCCGCAGTCAAGGCACAGCAGCTGGGGATCGAGCCGAAGATCGCCATGCTCGACCTGGCCCCCGGCATCAGTTCCGGCGAATTGCGCCATGCGGGGTTCCTCGAAGGCTTTGGACTGAGCGAGGATGATCCGGCGATCGTCGCGAGGGCCGACACCGAAGGAGACAGGGATCTGGGCGAGGCGCGCATGTCCGAGATCCTGTCGCAGACGCCGGACGT
This sequence comes from uncultured Alphaproteobacteria bacterium, assembly GCA_963749675.1. Lineage (GTDB taxonomy): Bacteria > Pseudomonadota > Alphaproteobacteria > Rhodobacterales > Rhodobacteraceae > Roseitranquillus. Next base: position 205,796 of record CAVVNT010000008.1, on the reverse strand, counting down.
CAATATCGTCTACACCGTAAACGAACCCGCGGCATTGGGCGCTCTTGATGCTTTGAAGAGCGCCGGCGCGGATCTCGGCCGCACGATCGTCGTTTCGGTCGATGGTGGGTGCCGGGCGATGAAGGACGCCGTCCGACCGGGTGAGATCGACGCGACGGCCATCCAATTTCCTGCGAACATGGCGCGGGAGGGAGTTCGTTTGCTGGCGACCGCCATCCGCGAGGGCGAGATGCTTGGTGGCAACCTCGATACCGGCGTGCGGCTCGTCACGGGCGATCCTGCGCCCGGCGTCGAGTCCAACGACATAGAATACGGTATCCGGAACTGCTGGGGCGACTGAGGGGCGGTTCGCGCAGACCATCGCGGACTGCGAATCGCCATGCACGTCACGCAGGGCGGCTTCCCTATGGCGGGCATTGCTGCAACGCAGCGACGAGCAGATATTGCTTCCCAACGTGCAGACGATGGAGAGCATATCATGCTCGGCTACTTTGGAATCTACTCGCAATTCGGCACCACCTTGTTCCGCAATATCGGCGCACAGAAGCGTCAGTCCCTGCTGGGACTGCTTCCGCATGAGATCGCGGAACTGAACGAACGCTCGGCGACGCAGACATCTGCCCGACGTGCGCCTCGACGTGCCACCCCAACCTCCGTCGAGGGGTCGGCTAAGCCGGCATGACCTGGTCATGCGACGGCCCAATAAAGCAGACGGTCCAAAACACACGATATTTGGGACCTGACCGGGTTAAGCGGACCTTCGAGCAAGCGCAGCGAAGGATGACTTTCTCCCGCTTTGCTTGAGTTCGGTTGCTGGCTTCGCTGCGGCGAGCACGAATGGCCGAGATCGAAGCGGCGTTGCGGCGGCTGGCGCATCGGTTGAGCGGCCGCTAAGGGCCGGTCGCGCACTTTGCGTCTGAGACGCTCAGCGAGCCCCAGGAATGACGCTTCGGCTCGGAAGCGCCTGGTGGCAGCGCGGTGAGCGCTGGCGCTATGATCGGTCCTGCACTGAGGTGGTAACGCGATAGGCCTCCGTACCGAACATCCGGCCGTGTCGCTTTTGCCGCGGAACGGCGTGAACGGCGGTTCTCGACATCGGCAACACCAGCAGCGTGGATTGAGCTGCGCCATTCCGTCCCTTTGGTCGTCGGGCGGCACGGGCTAATTCGCTCGCATGTCGATGTTGCCGCCCGAGAACGTCCAGGACTATCCCCGCCCGCCCCGGCTGGAGCCTTTGCCCCAACGCATCGTCGTTCGGCTTGGCGGTCGAACCATTGCCGACACCGCACGCGCCTTGCGGGTGCTCGAGACGCATCATGCGCCGACCTACTATATGCCTCCCGATGACATGCAGGCGCGGCTCGATCCCGCATCCGGCAGCAGCTTCTGCGAATGGAAAGGCCGTGCGCGATACTTCGACGTGAGCGTCGAGGGCACGAGGGCGCCGCGCGCCGCATGGAGCTACGACGCTCCGTCCGCCGCCTTCGCCGATCTGGCCGGGTTCGGTGACGAGCAACCTGACGGGCCGCATCAAGGGCGCCCGCGGAACCGAGCATTGGTGAACGGGCAAGACCCTTTGGCGCGCCCGGGCGTCGCCGTCCCCTCGCGCCGGCTGTCGCGGCTTGGGCGGATGGGCGGCCTCGCCGGCGGCATAGCCGGCGCCGTCGTCGCGGGCGGACTGCGTCAGGCGGCGAGCGGGCGGCGCCCGCGGATCGAGGACCTGCTGCTCACGCCCGGCAACGCCCATCGCGTCGCCGACGAACTGTCGAAGATGCGCGGCGCGGCGATGAAGGTCGGCCAGCTCATGTCAATGGATGCAGGCGACCTGCTGCGGCCCGAGATGACAGCGATCCTCGATCGCCTTCGCTCCGATGCCGCGCCGATGCCGCCGCGCCAGTTGCGCGACGTGCTCGACGCCGAGTGGGGTCGCGACTGGATCAGGCGGTTCGAGCGCTTCGACGTCCGCCCCATCGCCGCCGCCTCAATCGGGCAGGTTCACCGCGCCCGCACCAGGGACGGGCGCGACCTCGCCCTGAAGGTCCAGTATCCGGGCATCCGCGCCAGCATCGACAGCGACATCGCCAACATCGCAGGCCTGATCCGCTGGTCCGGGGCTGCGCCGCAGGGTCTCGACCTGCGCCCGCTGATGGAGGATGCCCGCCGGCAGTTGCACGAAGAGGCGGACTACGTCCGCGAGGGCGAGAACCTCGACCTCTTCGGCAGGCTGATGGCGGGCGCGCCGGAGTTCATCGTGCCGCGCCGCCATCCCGATTTCTGCACCCGGAGCGTGCTGGCGATGGACTACTTGCCCGGTACCCCTGTCGAGGACCTCGCCGCGTCTCCGCAGGAGGTCCGCGACGAGGTGGCTCGGCGCCTCATCTCATTGGTCCTTCGCGAGCTCTTCGGGTTCAAGGCGATGCAGACCGATCCGAACTTCGCGAACTATCTCGTCGAGCCCGGGACGGACCGGATTGTCCTTCTCGACTTCGGTGCCGTCCGGTCACTGTCGCCTGCCTCCGTGGAGGCCTTTCGCCGCCTCATGCGTGCCGGCCTCTTGCGCGACTGGAACGCCGCCCGCGAGGCTGCCATCGCGGTCGGCCTCATGGGAGAGGCAACGCCGCCCCGTCAGCAGGAGACGCTGCTTCGCATGTTCGACACCGGAATGGCCGCGATCCGCGCGCCCGGTCCCTTCAACTTCGGCACGAGCGACCTTGCCCTCCGCCTTCGCGACATCGGCCTCGAACTCGGCGCCGAGCGCGATATCGCCCACGTCCCGCCGAGCGACACGCTCCTTGTTCAGCGCAAGGTCGCCGGCACGTACCTCCTTACTGCGAGACTGCGCGCGCGCGTCGACGTTGCCCGGATCGCATCCGCGCATGGCTGAATCGATGACGAACCAGCGCCCCTGCGGGATGCCCGGCCTCGCGACAGCGACGTCTCGGTCCTGAGCGTCGAGGGCGTCTGCAGCGCCGTCGCTGGAAGCGACCTCATCGCGATCGTTCGACGAGCGCATTCCGGAATTGCGCTACCAAGGCTTTGCGCGTTGGGGGCGCTTGCAGAGGTCGGGTGCCGTGCTTTCGCTGGGAGTTCGCAGGCGTCAACATCAGCGCCCGCAGGTCCGGCCGCTTGTCCCGGCCGCACCCCGTCTACCAAGGCGCGGCCGGCACCCCGCACGCGGCCTTGCCGAAGTCCGGCACCTGCCGAGCCCACTCGCCGGCACCGCGCCCGCGATCGGTACTCGCGGGGCCCTCTTTAGCTGCCCCTTACCGCGTCACCACGACGTCGCGGTGAACGTGATCCCCCCGCTCGATCGAGTTGACCACGAACGCGGCCACGTCGGCGCGTGAGATCAGGCCGTTGCGCCAGGTAGCGGGATCGGTAAGGACTTTGTACCTGTCACTCGCGGGACTGTTCGTGAGGATCGTCGGGCGCACGATGGTCCAGTCGCGATCGGAGGCCTTCAGCAGCTCCTCCTGGCGATCCTTGTCGGCATAGGGCCTTCCGAAGACGAAACCGTGGCCGATCCGCTCGAGCCAGCTCAGTGCCGCCTTGCTCGAGCCGGCGCCGAATCCAGTGACCACGACCAGTCGCGAGACCCCAGCCTCCCCCATTGCCGGCAGCAGTGTCTTCGTCGCCTCAGAGAACAGCGTGACCTCCCGCCAGAGCATCGCGATGCTTTCCTTGATGCCGAGCGCCTGAACGACCGCATCGACCCCTCAGGGGCGCGCCTGACGTCGCCGCCGTCGAGCGCGTCTCCCGCGAACGGCTCCAGCCCGGCGACGTCCTTCGGCAGAGTGGCCGCTGACCGTCCCATGGCGCGCACCTCGTGCCCGCGCGCGAGTGCCGTGTCGACGATCTTGCGCCCGATCCCCGAGGTCCCGCCGATAACCAGCATCTTCATATGCTCCGCCGCTCCGTCTTGGCCCAGAAGTAACTACAGAGGGCCGAACTCCGGCACTTCAACGGACGCAGCATCGCGGGGAACTTCGCAATCTCGTGTCTTTTGAGATCAACTTGGATTGCGGCTGCGCCACGTGTCGAAGGCGTGCAGGAGGCGGTGACATCTGGTGCCACAAGGAATGCTGCCGAGTGCCGCATCCCGTCCGATAGAGCGAGCTCATTTCTCTGAGATTGCCGTAAAGGTCCGCTCCCGTCGCGGCGCCGCGGCGAACCTGGCACCGGGCGAATGGCCGGTCTGGGCCGACCCCGACCCAGGCCGGCCCCCCTCTTTAGAGGGTGTGTGAGAAGTCATCCCGGCGCGAGCCGGCGGAGCATTTGGGCACAGGCGGCGATGGTGATCAGCGTCTCTGACGTCTGCACGCGGTACTCGTAGTCCTTGGACATCCTGCGGTGCCGACCGAGCCATGCGAAGCTGCGTTCGACGATCCAGTTCAGCCCGGCGATCTTGAAGGCCTGCTCCCGGCGCTTGACGATGCAGAGGCGCCAGTTGTTCCGGTCTTTCATGTCTTGCGCCAGCCCTTTGCTCTCGTAGCCCGCGTCGGCGATCACGGTGTGGATCTTCGGCCAGAGTGGCGCCAGCCCGTCGGTCAGGTCGCGAGCGGCGCGGCGATCGGAAATGCCGGCCGGCTCGACGCGGCACGAGATGAGGAAGCCCTGCGTATCAACGAGCATCTGACGCTTGCGCCCCTTGATGCGCTTGTGGCCGTCGAAGCCGCGTACGCCCCCCTTTCGGTCGTCTTCACAGACTGGCTGTCCATGATCGCGACGGACGGATCGGGCCGCCGGCAGGCATTTCGCCGGGCTGCGCGGTAGAGGGCGCGATGCAATCGGGTCCAGACGCCGTCGAGCCGCCAGCGACGGAAGTACCACCAGACCGTGCCCCAGGGCGGGAAGTCGCGCGGCAGCAAGCGCCACTGGCAGCCAGTGCGCAGCAGATAGAAGATCGCGTCGACGACGGCACGCAGGCTCGTGCGGCGGGGCCTCCCGCCCGGCCGCGGTAGCGGAAGGTGGGCGCAATCAGCGCCCATAGAGCATCAGTCAGGTTGGTTGGATAGGCGTGCGGCACCATGATCTCCTTCGTCGTTCTCGACAGGAACATGGACCTCGACGCCACGGCGGCGACTTCTCACACACCCTCTTAGCGACATGACAACTGCAGCGGCGGATTGGGTCCCAAGCGCAAACGGCCGAGGCGTCTCGATCCGATCCCGACCGGCGGCTCGGCATCCACCTGTCGGCCGCGAGTCCGGCCTCCAGAAGCAAGCTCATGCCGCCCGACGACGACCAGCCAATCATCGCGCTCTCGCAGGCGTCGTCATCCGCAATGTCGAGAAAAGAAGGGACAAGGAGTTGAGCTCCTGATCCCTCCTCGCGGTTCTGCCTCGGGGCGCGCTAGGTGCCCCGTCTGGCCGTCGTCTTCAGGTGCGCCTGCGGCGCATACCGAGGGTCGAGAGACCGCCGAGCCCGCCCAGTAGCAGGAGCGCGGAGGCCGGAAGCGGGATCACACCGGTATCCACGGCGATCGAACCTATCGCTGCGTCAACGTTGATCGTCGTGTCACCCGAATCCGCGAAGAACTGCAGCGCGCCGACCGCGTTAAAGTCGAAGGCGTCGTTCGAGAACGCCGCGAAGGGCAAGAACGGCGTACCGCTCGCGCTTACTGTGGAGGAGAACTCCGTCGTCTCGCCGAACATGTCCCACGCCTTGATAGTCACGTCGAACGGCAAGTCGAGACGGACAACCTCGAACAGGAACCCCGGGGTGCCGAGCGGGCCCGTGAAGAGGTCGAGGCCGCCGAGGCCGGTGGTATTCACCCCGAACGGATCCTCGTCAAACCCGTCATAGGTGACCCAGCCACGACCGGTGACGTTGTCTTCGTTGCTGAAGCTGAGGTTGCTGTCCCTCACCTCGAGGGTGGTGGCACCGAGGTTCCCCGCGTCGTCCGTCTCGACATGGAGATCGCGCCAGCCGCCGACCGCATCGGGCGCATTCACCTCGGAACCCTGAGGTTGCACGTCCCCGAACGGCGCGTCGGACACCGCCTGAAGGGTGTCGAAGCTATCGATCGTGATCACGGCCGCAGACGCGTGCCCCGCACTCACGAGAAGAGCCGCCGAACCTGCCACTGTGAAAATTTTGAAGTCCATTTCGTTACTCCCAAAAGTTGGTGCCCGTGCTCACGCGACTACTCGCAGCAGAAGGTCACGAGCCGAGCCACACACCCGCCCTGCCGGTTAACCGTACGGCAGCAAGAAAAGTTCCTCAACCACCAGGATCCGCGGCTTGGCGGTCGGCGCTGCGGCGCCGTCCCGTAAGTCACCCCGACCGCCACGCACCCCGACCGCCACGCGCGCCTATCTCTTCAGCCTTGCAGATGCCGATCGCCGGCGGGCTTCTGCGCCACCATAGCATGTCGTGGTCATGTCGGCATCAGCGGCCGACGGGGATCCGCCCATCGGCGGGAAAGTGGAGAGCCAGCCTCTCCAAAGGTTGTGCCGCCACCCGTCGATCCTTTCAACATTCTGGGCAAAACGCCGCCGATGACCCGCCAAAGGCGCGGGTCTAGGCGAAAAACGGCCCCGTGGATGAATGTCCTGAGCAAGTAATTGCCGCCGCGTTGCGATCATTCGAGCGTCGGTTGTGCTCTCTAAGAGGGTGTGTGGGAAGTCATCCCGGCGCGAGGCGGCGAAGCATTTGGGCGCAGGCGGCGACGGTGATCAGCGTTTCCGCCGTCTGTACGCGGAACTCGTAGTCCTTGGACATCCTGCGGTGCCGACCGAGCCATGCGAAGCTGCGCTCGACGATCCAGTTCAGCCCGGCGATCTTGAACGCCTGCTCCCGGCGCTTGACGATGCAGAGGCGCCATTTGTTCCGGTCTTTCATGTCTTGCGCCAGCCCTTTGCTCTCGTAGCCGGCATCGGCGATCACGGTGTGGATCTTCGGCCAGAGTGGCGCCAGCCCGGCGGTCAGGTCGCGAGCGGCGCGGCGATCGGAAATGCCAGCCGGCTCGACGCGGCACGAGATGAGAAATCCTTGCGTATCAACGAGCATCTGGCGCTTGCGTCCCTTGATCCGCTTGTGGCCGTCGAAGCCGCGAACGCCCCCCTTTCGGTGGTCTTCACAGACTGGCTGTCCATGATCGCAACCGAGGGATCAGGTCGCCGGCCGGTATGTCGCCGGGCGGCGCGGTAGAGCGCGCGATGCAGCCGGGTCCAGACGCCGTCGAGCCGCCAGCGACGGAAGTACCAAGGTAGAGGCCGAGGCCGACGCCCCACTCCGCGTCGATCGCCGAGATCTTCCACGAGAGCCCGGGCGTCGCGATGATGGCAGTTGCCGCCGCCGCGAACTGGTCCTTGAGGGCGCGCGCGTCGTCCTGCCGCGTGGCCTCGTCGAGACGGTAAGTCACCGCCATGGCCGTCTGTGTCATCTATCGCTTCTTTCGCTTGAGTAGCGGCTGGATAGACGCAGGCGGCCGATGGGATCATCATCGGGCGATGAGATATGGATCTCATGCCCGGGCCCACCATCGCCGACCTGATCCGCCGCGAGAGCCGCGCCGGCCTGCGCGACCGCGAGCTGTCGCTGCTCGAGACGACGCTGCGCAAGGACGGCCCGGCGGTGGCCTACGTCCACGGACCCTCGAGCATCGGCAAGACCGCCCTCCTGCGCGCCTTCGAGGCGACCCTCGACGAGCGCGGCGGCGCCCGCCTGCGGATCGAGGCCGGCGCCGTCGAGCCGCGGCCCGAGGCAATCCTCCCGGCGCTCGCATCGGGGTTCGGCATCGAGCCCGGCGACCTTCCCGAGATCGCCAGCGCGTTGGCGGCCCGTCCGGGCCGGCTGGTCCTGACGGTCGACGATGTCGACACCTGGCGGCTCGCCGCGAGCTGGCTGCGGCTCGAGCTCGCCTGCCGGCGACCATGCGCGTCATTCTCGCCGGCACTGCGGCGCCGCCGAGGGAGTGGGCGGATTACGGACGGCTGTTCCTGGACATGCGACTCGGGCCGCTCGCCCGCGCGGATGTGGACGCGCTGGCCGCCGGCGACGGCCTCGACGCCGGCGCCGCCGAGCGCGTATGGGAGGTCTCCGCCGGTCAACCGCTCGGCGTACGCCTCGCCCTCCACGCGGCGCATGCCGGAACATTGGAGACGGCCCGCGATGCCGGCGAGGTGGCGAACGCGATCCTGCACGCGATGGGCGACGCCGAGCTGCGCCGCACGACCGAGGCCTGCGCCCTCGGCCGCCGTGCCAGCCGCGCTTGTCACCGCCATTCTCGGTGCCGCCGAGCCGGTCGGGGAGGACCTGCTGGAGCGGGTCGAGGCGCTGCCCTTCGCCGACCGCGACGCCGAGGGGCTCTTCATCGCCGAGCCGGTCCGCCGTGCGATCGTCGAGCGGCTCTCGGGGCTCGAGGCGGAGCGGCACGCCCTCTGGCGGAGGCGCGCCGCCGACTGGCTCACCTCGCGGCTTCGCACTGCTTCGCCGCGCGACCGCTGGCGGCACATGGCGGACCTCCTGCACCTCCTCGACCAGCCGGCGCTCCGCAAGGCCTCTTCCCGCCCGACGGACCCGCGGTGCCGGTGGAGCCGGCGCGGACGGGCGACCACGCTGCAATCCTCCGCCTGACCGAGGCCCGGCACGGCGCGGGAGAGCGGCAACGGATCGCGCTCTGGCTCGCCCGCGTCCCTCACCGCTTCAACGTCGTCCGGTCGGCCGAGGGCGAGGTCGTCGCCTGCTATCTCCACGCCCGGCCGGACGACCCGCTCGACGGCCTCGCCGAGGCCGACCCTCTCTTCGCGGCCTAGCAGGAGCACCTCGCCGCGCACCCGGCCCCGGGAGAGGTCCTCTACGTCCGTCAGATGCTGGCCCGCGCGCCGGATGCGCCGGAGCGGCTGGCCTGCAACCTCGACCTCAAGCGCAACTACATCGAGCGCTGGGGCCTCGCCCGCATCTACACCTGCGCGATGGAGGAGGCGCTGGCGGGCCCGCTCCTTCACAACCTCGGCTTCCGGCCGCTCTTCCCGCCACGGGACGGCGTGCCGGGCTCGATGCTGCTCGACCTGCCGGGCGCCGACCTGACCGGCTGGGTGTCGTCGCTGGTCGAGGCGAGCGACGTCCCACGCCCGGCCGCAGCTGCCCTCGACTTCGCCCGCGACCGGCGCGAGGTCCGCATAGGCGACCGCACGGCGGCGCTGACCCAGCTCGAAGCCGAGGTGCTGGCCGCGCTGATCGACGCCGCCCCGGGTGTAGTCGGCCGCGAGGCGATGATCGAGACCGTCTGGCGCCGCGCCTTCGTCGGCAGCAACGTCGTCGATACCGTCGTCCGCACACTGCGGAAGAAGCTCGGGCCCCTGCGGGACAGCATCCAGACCGTGCCGAAGGCGGGATACCGCTTCGTCCCGCCGTAACGGTAAATTTCCCCGGCCGGTACGGGCAAGGCGCTGTCGGCGGCTTCGACGAGTTGCACGGGCGGACCCACTTCTGCGCTGCCGGTCCCATCAGACCGGCCAGTGGCGACGGAGCCTGGCGAGGCTCAGGGCGGCCGCCAGCGCGGTTCCAAGGGCGAGCGCGAGCCACACGCCGACGATGCCGAGCCGCGCCTCCTGTCCGAGGACCAGCCCGAGCGGCGCGGCAACCGCCCAGTAGCCGACAAGGGCGTAGACCATCGGCGCCCGCGTGTCCTTGCGGCCACGCAGCAGGCCCGCCGCCACCGACGCGGCCGGGTCGTAGAGCTGCATCACGCCGACGAGGACGAGGAGCGCGACGGCAAGTTCGGCGGCCGCTCGTCCCTCCTGTGCGGAGTGGAACAGGTGGCTCGCCAGCGGTCCGGCGGCGAGCGCGAGTACGGCGAAGAGCAGGAGGCCGGCGGCACCCGCGAGCGCCAGAGAGGTCATGATCGTGGTGCGTCGGGCGGCGATGTGCTCCTCCGCACGCGCTGTTTGGACCATCGCGGCCTGGAGCAGCCCGCTCGGCAGCGCGTAGGCGAGGCCTGCGGCGCGGATCGCGACGGCATGAGCGGCGACCTCGGGTGCGCTGAGCGTGGCGGCGAAGAGCGTCGCGCCAAGGAAGATGCCGACCTCGGCCACCGTTGCCACGCCGATCTGGAGCCCGGTGCGGACGACGTTTCGAAGCTCGTGCCAGTCGATCGGCGCCACCGCATCGCGTTCGGGCGGCGCGCCCCCGACGAACGCGAGCGCTGCCGCCATCGCGCTCGCGACGAGGAAGGAGGCAAGGCCGGCGCCGGTGAGGCCGAAGCCGGCCCAGCCGCCGATGCCGTACATCAGCGCATAGTCGAGCACGGCGTTCAGCGGCACCGCGGCCAGCGTGACGCGCAGGATGACGCCCGGCCGCTGCTCCGCCGTGAGGCGGGTGCGGAACAGCATCACCACCAGCATCGGCACGAGCGTCGCAGCCATCGCGCGAGTGTACCCTGCGCCTCGCGCCAGGAGGTCGGCATCGAGCCCAAGCAGGAGGAGGAACGACGGCGCGAACCAGACGGCCGGAACGCTCGCCGCCGCAGTGAGGCAAAGGAGCAGCCAGCCGGTCCGCCGCAGGCTCCGCCGACGGGCGGCGGAGCCTGCGGCTGTCGCCGACGCGTAGAACGGTCCGAGCCCGCCGATCACGCCGGCGGCGAAGTAGAAGACGATCGAGTAGAAATCGCTGCCGACGGCGACGGTCGCCAGCCCTTCGGCGCCGAAACCGGCGGCCATGACCGCGTCGGTCACGCTCATCGCCATGTTGACCAGCGCGACGAGCGCGATCGGCGTCGCCAGGCCGAGGAGCGCGCGCGCCTCGGAGGGTTGGACGTGGGCCGGCCACGGCGTCGGGGCCAGCGCGGTGGGGCGAGAAGCGAACTGTCCGGCGGACATCGGCGGCTCCTGTCGAAGTTGGGTGCGCGCCGCTGCGCGCACGAGATGGGCTGCGAGCGGCGGCCGGAGACCGCCGCTCGCGAAGGGTCAGTGGGTGTGGGTGTCCTCGGCCTCGGGCGTCAGCGCGATCATGTTCACGGTGAACCCGGCGTCCTTGAACGTGTCGATGCTGTCCACGGTCTCGCCGGTTTCGAGGTCGATGACCGAGATCGAGCCGTCGTTGATGCCGTCGATGTTGGCGAGCCCGTTCTGCACGTAGGCGCGGGTGCCGTCGGGCGAGAACACCAGGTGGTGCGCCCCCGGCGCCGCCTCGGCCGCCCAGAGGTGCCGCGGCACGCGCGGGTCGCTGATGTCGAAGGCGTTGAGGTGCCCCGGCGCCGCCGTGGTGACGTAGGCCCGGTCGCCGGCCGCGTTGAAGTAGACCTCGAGCGCCACGCCCTGCCCGAGCGTGCCGAAGTCGAACGCCTGGGCGAACACGAACGCCTCCGCCTCGGGCTGCCACTCGGCCGTCCAGAGCGTCCCCTCCGTGGCGGTGGTGACGTAGGCAAGCGGCGGCTCGGCGCCCGGCACGAAGAAGATCTCGACCGGTTCGGCCCGCGACGGCGAGGGCTTGTTTGACACCTTGTGCGTCGAGAGCACCTCCTCGGTGCTGGCCCGGAGCACGGTGATCGTCTCGCCCGCATCCGAGAAGTCGGCCGGGTTGGAGGTGCTGGTGAGCAGGATGCGATCGATGCCATCATGCACGGTGATGCCGTGCGGGTACGGCTCGGGCAGCGCGATGGTGCGCAGCGGCACGTCGGTCTCGGCGTCGCCGACGACGACGTTGGAGCTGCCCATGCAGCTGAGATACCAGCGGCCGAGCGCCTCCGAGAACGTCACGTCCTCGAGGACGACGCAGTCCGGCACCGGCACAACCTTCGGCCGGTAGGGGAACTCGGTGACGTCGAACACCCAGAGTTCGGAGCGGCCGAGCGAGGTGACGTAGGCCCGGTCGCGCGCGGGATTGTAGAAGATGTGGTGGCCGATCAGGTCCGGCGGCAGGTCGATCCGCGCGAGGATCTGGCCGTAGTCCGGCGCGTCGGGGTCGAGTTCGACGAAGGCCAGGCCCTCGTGCCGGAGCGGCTGGCTTCCCTTGGTCTCGTAGAGCACGAGCGCCGTCTGCTCGGCCTCCGCGGCGGCGCCGCTGACGGCGAGCGCGGCGACGAGGGCGGCGGTGGAGGTGATGCGTTTCATGGTTGGTCTCCTTCTGGATGGTGAGGCGAGGCTGGTTCGCGATGGGCGATCGAGGGCGGCGAGCTGGTCCCGGCGGAGGCCGATGTCGCGCAGCTGGTGGTCGCTGAACTGCGCCACGCCGATCGTGCGATGGCGTGGCACCGTCGACGCGAGGTGTCGGATGAGGCGCTCCGGCAAGCCAAGGTCGCCGGGCCCCGGTCGGGCTCCGCTTGCATGTGTCATCGTCAGATTCTCTTTCTCTTGCGCCGCGCTCAGGCGGCGGGTTGGACCGCCGCAGGGCGGCGGGTCAGCGCCTGGCCACGAACCAGACGTTCATCGGGTCGTGCGGCAGGACGTGGCGGGTCACCTCGGCGAAGCCGGCGTCGTGCAGCATCGCCTGCGCCGTCTCCCAGCCCCACATGGTGCCGAGCCCCGCGCCCCCCTGGCCGAGCGAGACCGGCGTGCAATGCGCGCAGGAGATCGCGTAGAGGAACGCCGCCATCGGGAAGTCGATGTTGTTCTCGAGCCGCGCCGAGCCGCCGATGTCCTGCATCAGGTAGACGCCGCCGGGCCTCAGCGCGCCGTGCAGGCCGCGGATCAGGGCGGCGGGGTCCTTCTGGTCGTGCAAAGCATCGAACGAGGTGATGAGGTCGAACCGCTCGCGCTCGCCGTAGCCGGTCAGGTCCCGCGCCTCGAAGCGGACGTTCGTCAGATCGGCGCGCCGCGCGATCTCCGCGGCGTGACAGATGGCCTCCTCCTCCAGGTCGTAGCCGGTGAAGCGGCTCCGCGGATAGCGTCCGGCCAGCGCGATCAGGGCGGCGCCCTGGCCGCAGCCCGCATCGAGGACCTCGATGCCCTCGGCGAGCCGGGCTTCGAGCCCCGGCACCAGCGGCAGGATGTGCGCGAAGAGGCCTGCGGTGACGGTCTGGCCGCTGTCCTCCGCCATCATTTGGTGGAAGCACGGGTAGTCCGCGTAGCGGGTGCCGGCGCCGGTCTCGAAGCATCCGAGCACGCAGTCCTGCACCTGCCCCAGCAGCGCGACGTGCTGCGCGAAGACGGCGAAGTTGCCGAGCGTCCCGGCGCGGGTGAGGCTTGCCGCATGCTCCGGCGGCAGGCGGTAGGTGCGGCCCTCGGGGTCGTACTCGACGATCCGGCCGGTCACCATCACCGCCAGCCACTCGCGCACGTAGCGTTCGGCCAGCGCCGCCGCCTCGGCGATCTCCACGCTGGTCGCCGGGGGCAGCTCGGCCATCGTGTCAAAGAGGCCGGTGCGGTGGCCGATCGAGACCATCGTCGCGATGGCGCCGTCGTTGACGAGGCCGGCAACGCGGTCGAGGAACGCGTCCGCGCGGGCGGCATCGAATTCGGTCGCTGGGATGTGCTGTGTCATGTCCGTCTCCAGGCAAGGTGTGTCGATGCGCTGGAGTACGCGGGTGGCGCCGTGCTACAAAGGGGCGTTCCTGACGCAAACGGGTCAAATCCGCCATGACCGGCACGGCCTCCGAACCCACCTTCGCTCTGCTGGTGCTGCCGGAGAGCACGCCGGCCTCGATCTACGGCCTCTACGAGGTGTTCCTCTCCGTCGGCCACGAATGGGAAGGCCTGACCGGCGAGAAGCCGACCGGCGGGCGCATCCGGCCCTACATCGTGGCCAAGGACGGCGTGCCGCCGCCCAGCCGCTACGGCGTGCCGATCGCGCCGCACGAGGGGCTGAGCGACGCCGACGTGGTCATCGTCGCCGACCTCGCCTTTCCGCCGGGCTTTTACCCCCGCGGGCAATGGCCGGTGGAGATGGCCTGGCTTCGCGAGCGGTACGCCGCCGGCGCCACGATCTGCTCGGTCTGCACCGGCACCGTGCCGCTGGCGGAGGCGGGGCTGCTCGAGGGCGAGACCGTCACCACGCACTGGGCGATCGTCGACCTCCTGAAGCGGTACTACCCTGGCGTGCAGCTCGCGCCCGAGCGCATCCTGGCCGCCTCCGGCGAGGCTGGCCGGATTGTGACCAGCGGCGGGTCGTCGGCCTGGGCCGACCTGGCGCTGCATCTCGTCGCGCGGTTCTCGAGCGGGACCGAGGCGGTGCGGGCGGCCAAGATCTTCCTCCTCGGCGACCACAGCGAGGGGCAGCTGCCCTTCGCCGGTGCCCGCAGGCCACAGCGCCACGACGACGCCATCGTCGCCGATGCGCAGACCTGGATCGCCGGCAACTACCACCGCGACAACCCGGTGGCGCTGATGACTGCCCGCTCCGGCCTGCCGCCGCGGACCTTCACGCGCCGCTTCAAGGCGGCGACCGGCTACACGCCGATCGACTACGTGCAGACCCTGCGCATCGAGGAGGCGAAACAGCTGCTGGAGACCGGCACCGCGCCGGTCGACGAAATCGCGTTTGAGGTGGGCTACGAGGACCCGAATTCGTTCCGCCGCCTGTTCAAGCGGACGACCGGCGTGACGCCGGCCCGCTACCGCCAGCGCTTCTCCCGCATCGCCCGCACTGAGCCGCTCTCCTGAGGCTTCTGCGCGACGCCGTCCGGAAGGGCTTGGGACCGCCGATTACTTCCCTGCCCGCGCGGCGTCCTCGCCAACGTCGGAGTTGTCCGCCAGGCACGCTCCGACCATCCAGGCGCGTGCGAGCGCGAGCCGATCCTCCGCGTCCAGGCCCAGCGCGCCGAGCGCGGCCCAGGTCGGGAAGGCGAGCGCGTAGCGCAGCGTCAGCCGGCCGAAGCGGCCGAGATCGGCGCCCAGCTCTTCGGCCAAGGCATCAAGGTAGCCCGCGAACTCCGCCATCGGCCCCTGTAGTGCCGGCACCTGCTCCACATCGCGGTGCGATGCCGCCCACATCGCCCGGGTGCGGCCGTAGTAGGCGTCGAACGCCGCGACCGCGGCGGCCCGGCGGTCGTCGCCCGTCGTGGCATCTGCCCAGACCTCCGGACCCGGCGGCGGGTTCAGCGACAGCCAATGGCTGGTGCAGGCCTGGAACACCGCGGTCTCGTCGGGGAAGTGGCGATAGACCGTCAGCCGCTGCACGCCGGCCCGCTCGGCAATCGCGCTGATCGTCGTCGCCCGTGGCCCCACCTCCTGGTGCAGCGCCATCGTCGCCTCGACGATCCGCTGGCGGGTCTCGGCCTGCAACTCCGCGCCGGCCGCTTCCCGAACCCCACCCTCGGCGACGGCGAGATAGAGCTCCGGCAGATGTTCGAGCTCGACGACTTCGGCGACATCCCCGGCATCGAGCGCTTCCGCGAGACGGAGGCGGCGCGCGCCTGACGCCGGCCGCCCTCCCCCAGCAGAAAGGACATCCCCATGCATAAGATCGTGCCGCATCTCTGGTACGACGGCGCGGCGGAGGAGGCGGTGCGCCTCTACGCCGCGCTGATCCCGGGCTCGCGGATCGGCCGCGTCACCCGCTACCCGGCCACCGGGCAGGAGGTGCACGGCCACCCGGAGGGCTCGGTCCTGACCGCCAAAGCGACGCTCGGCGACACGGCCGTGGTCGCGCTGAACGGCGGTCCGCAGTTCCGCTTCGCACCGTCCGCCTCGCTCTTCGTCACGCTCGAGGACGAGGTGGCGGTGGAGCGGCTCTGGGCCGGTCTCGTCGAGGGCGGCGAGGTGCTGATGCCGCTCGACCGCTACGGCTGGAGCCACGCTACGGCTGGCTCGCCGACCGCTGGGGGCTGAACTGGCAGATCGCGCTCGGCCGGCACGCGGACGTCGGCCGGACGGTCGTGCCTTCGCTCCTCTTCACCGGCGACCGCGCGGGCGAGGCCGCGGCGGCGATCGAGCACTACACCGTGACCTTCCCCGGCTGCACCGTCGACGGCATCCTGCGCTACGGCCCCGGCGAGCAGGACCGCGAGGGCCTGGTCAAGCACGCGCAGTTCCGCCTGCCGGGCGGCACCGACACGATCATGCTCATGGACAGCACCGTCGCCCGCCCAGCGCCCTTCACCGAGGCGCTGTCGCTCATGGTCCAGTGCGACGACCAAGCCGAGATCGACCGGCTCTGGACCGCCCTTTCCGCGGTGCCGGAGGCTGAGCAGTGCGGCTGGCTCAAGGACCGCTTCGGCGTCTCCTGGCAGATCAAGCCGCACGAACTCGTCACCATGCTCGCCGAGGGCGACGCCGGCCAGCGCGAGCTCCTCTTCGCCGCCTTCATGCCGATGAAGAAGATCGATGTCGCCGCCCTCCGCCGCGCCTTCGCCGACGAAAGCGCCTTGGCGTCCTGACCACCCGCCCCATCCCATCCCAAAGGAGAAACGCCATGCCCGAAGACCTGACGCGCGCCCCGCGCTCCGCCCCGCGCCCGAGACGATGCTGGGCGTCATCCCCTACCTCGCCCTCGACGGCCGCGCCGCCGAGTTCGGCGGACTTCCACGCCCGCGGCTTCGCCGCCGTCGACCTGGGCGGCGTGCCGGACGCCGAGAACCCCGGCCGTCACATGCACGTGCAGGTCGAGATCAACGGCCGCGCCCTGATGATGACCGACTGCCGCTCCCCCTGGGAGAGTGGTCCGCAGGCGCCCCCGGGCTTCCACCTGCAGCTCGTGGTCGAGGACGGCGACGCCTGGTGGGACCGCGCCATCGCTGCCGGCTGCGAGGTCGTCATGCCGCTCGACCGGATGTTCTGGGGCGACCGCTTCGGCATGTACCGCGATCCCTTCGGCTTCCACTGGGCGATCAACGAGCCCACCCCCGAATGACCGGTCAGGGCGACCGCGATTTCACGGTTGCCCTCCACCACTTCAGAGCCTCGCCGCCTGCGCCCGCCAGGTCATGCCGGCTCGCGGTCGTAGTAGTCGACGGTGTTCTCGGCTCGGAAGATCTTGCGCATTCCCGGCTCGCCGCGCCCGTCGGCCACAATCGAGACCGAAGTCCGGGTACTCGCACGCGTCGAGCTCGGCCCGCGTCGACGGCGCCAGGGTAGCGCATCGTCTGCGAGCCGGTGTTGATCATCTGGTGCGCCACCTCGGGGCCGCCGGTCGGACAGGCGATGACGTCGTGCTTGCGGATCGGATACCGCCGATCGCCGAAGCGCAACTCGCCCTCGCCTTCGAGGACGAGGAACATCTCCTCCTCGCCATGGTGCGAGTGGAACGGGCACTGCACCTTGCCAGGCGGCAGCACGGTCAGATTGTAGCCGAGCTTGCGAGCGCCGATGTGGTCCGAGATCTGGCCACGGCTCGAGGTGTAGATGCCGTTCTCCTCGACGTCGTCGAACTCGACCTTGTCGATGTTCATGATGGGCTCCAAAGGTTCATCCTTCACACGCTTTTCATCTCATAGAACAGGATCAGCCCACCGGTCTTCAGGGGCCGGCTCTCCCTCAACGTGAAGTGGGTTCGGCCGCTCCCAGGCTTGAACAGCGGCGTGCCCTCGCCCCACACCACCGGCGCGAGGCAGAGGCGGTACTCGTCCACCAGGTCCACAGCCATCAGCGTTGCCAGCAGATCGGCGCTGCCGAAGACGAACACGTCCCGGCCGTCCTCCTGCTTGAGCGCCTTGACCGTCTCGGCCGCCTCGCCTTTCAGAAGCCGGCTGTTCGACCAGTCGGCCGCCTCCAGCGACCGGGAAGCGACAGCCTTGTCGAGGCCATTCATCATGCTGGCAATCGGGCCCTCCTGCTTCGTCCAGTGGTCGCGCATGCCTTCGTACGTGCGGCGTCCGAACAGGAGCGTGCCGATTTCCGCGCCCTGACGCAGGGAGAACTCCTCCAGCTCCTCGCCCCACACCGTCCCGTGCATGTCAAGCTGCCAGGGTTCGAGGCCCTCGAAATAGCCATCCAGCGTCATCACGTTCCAGGCGATCAATTTTCTCATGTCCGATCCTTCCGACGGCGAGTTCATCAAGGTCTTCCTTCTGTTGGGCGCCTCGAAAAATGGTCCCGACCGTGGCGCTGCGGTATGTCTGTCGGGATGATGCGACACTGAGGGTGTGACGATGGCGCAGATGGGGTTCTTCGATCTTACAGACCGTTACGCGAGCCTGGACGCGAAGAAGGACCCGCTGGTCGAGATCGACGCCGTTGTGCCGTGGGAGGAGTTTCGCCCGACCCTTGAGCGGGTCTGGCGCAAGCCAGCTGCGGCGCGCAAGTCCCGGGCGGGGCGCAAGCCGATGGACGCGGTGCTGATGTTCAAGACGCTGGTGCTGAGCGCGCTCTACAACCTGTCCGACGACCAGATCGAGTATCAGGTCCGCGACCGGCTGTCGTTCATGCGATTCCTCGGCCTCGGCCTCGAAGACCGGGTGCCGGACGCCAAGACGGTATGGCTCTATCGCGAGGCACTGGCGCAGGCGGGCAAGGTGGAGGAGCTGTTCAGCCAGTTCGACGGCTATCTGGCGCGGCAGGGCTACATCGCGCGCGGCGGTCAAATCCTGGATGCGTCCATCGTGCCGGTGCCGCGCAACCACAACACGCGGGACGAGAACGCGGCAATCAAGAACGGCGAGGTGCCCGAGGACTGGGCGGACAAGCCCGCGAAGCGCGCGCAAAAGGACCTGGACGCGCGCTGGACGAAAAAGCACGGCAAGAACCATTACGGCTACAAGAACCACGTCAACGTGGATCGTAGGCACAAGCTGGTGCGGCGCTATCACGTCAGCGATGCCGCGCGGCATGACAGCCAGGCGGTGGATCATCTGCTGATGCGGGGTAACACCGGCTCCGGCGTGTGGGCGGATGCGGCCTATCGGTCCGAGGAGATGGAGGCAAAGCTGCGCGCCCGGAGGCTGAAAAGCCACATCCACCGCAAGGGCAAGCGGGGCAAGCCGCTGACCGAACAGGCCAAGGGCAGCAACCGGACCAAATCCGGCATCCGGGTCCGCGTCGAGCACGTCTTCGGCGCGCAGGCCAACGATATGGGCGGGACCTTGGTCCGCACCATCGGCTTGGTTCGAGCAACGGCCAAGATCGGGATGAAGAACCTCGCCTACAACATGCGCCGCCTCGGCCAGCTGCGCCGTCTCAACCCGTGCCCGGCGTGAGCATCACGCGAACAAAAAAGATCAGGCCGCGAGGCAGAAAAATCCGAGCGTGAAGGCCGCAGCGCCACGCCCATCCGGACGCAGCAAAGCGACAGCCGACGCTCGTCCTCCTGCTTCAGACCACGCGCGCCGCCGAGGGGGCACGAGAACGGTAGAAAATCGAGGTGCCCATTCGTAGCGACGCCTTTCGGTCGTCGCGCGTACCGGTTTCACTCACACGGCTGGTGCCGCCTTGTAGTTTTCTTCTCTTGCAAGTAGCGCCCAGGCGATACGAGCGGTCTTGTTGGCGATGGCCACGGTGACGAGCCGCGCCGGCTTGCGTTCGAGGAGAGACCGGATCCAGATGCCGGTGCGGGTCTTGGATGTTGGCGCCCGTCGGGTCACCGAGGTGGCCCCGACGACCAGCAGTTTTCGCAGGTAACCGTTGCCCATTTTCGACACCCTCCCGAGCCGTTCCTCGCCGCCGGAGGAGTTTTGGCGGGGAACGAGGCCCAGCCAGGCCGCGAATTGCCTGCCGGACTTGAACACGCCGGGGTCGGGGACGCTGGCCGCGAGGGCGGTCGCTGTAATCAGACCGACACCAGGTATGGTTTCCAGCCGCCGGCTCGCCTCGCTTTCTCGGTGCCAGATCATCAACTGCCGTTCGATCCGGCCGATCTCCTTGGCCAGGGTATCGAGCTGCGCCGCCAGCGACAGAAGTGCGGAACGCGCAAAAGCGGGCAAGGCCAGCTCGTCGGGAGCAGCCAGGCGCCGGGCGAGGTCGGTCACCTTTCGGGCTCCCTGGGCCGCAACAATTCCGAACTCCGCCAGATGCGCCCGGATCGCGTTGAGTGTCATTGTCCGCTGCCGCATCAGAAGGTCACGGGACCGATGCAGAACCAGGATGCTTTGCTGGTCCTCGGACTTTACCGGCACGAAGCGCATGTTCGGTCGCGTCACCGCCTCGCAGATCGCCTCGGCATCGGCCGCGTCATTCTTCTGACGCTTTACATAAGGGCACCTCGATTTTCTACCGTTCTCGTGCCCCCTCGGCGGCGCGCGTGGTCTGAAGCAGGAGGACGAGCGTCGGCTGTCGCTTTGCTGCGTCCGGATGGGCGTGGCGCTGCGGCCTTCACGCTCGGATTTTTCTGCCTCGCGGCCTGATCTTTTTTGTTCGCGTGATGCTCACGCCGGGCACGGGTTGAGACGGCGCAGCTGGCCGAGGCGGCGCATGTTGTAGGCGAGGTTCTTCATCCCGATCTTGGCCGTCGCTCGAACCAAGCCGATGGTCCGGACCAAGGTCCCGCCCATATCGTTGGCCTGCGCGCCGAAGACGTGCTCGACGCGGACCCGGATGCCGGATCTGGTCCGGTTGCTGCCCTTGGCCTGTTCGGTCAGCGGCTTGCCCCGCTTGCCCTTGCGGTGGATGTGGCTTTTCAGCCTCCGGGCGCGCAGCTTTGCCTCCATCTCCTCGGACCGATAGGCCGCATCCGCCCACACGCCGGAGCCGGTGTTACCCTGCATCAGCAGATGATCCACCGCCTGGCTGTCATGCCGCGCGGCATCGCTGACGTGATAGCGCCGCACCAGCTTGTGCCTACGATCCACGTTGACGTGATTCTTGTAGCCGTAATGGTTCTTGCCGTGCTTTTTCGTCCAGCGCGCGTCCAGGTCCTTTTGCGCGCGCTTCGCGGGCTTGTCCGCCCAGTCCTCGGGCACCTCGCCGTTCTTGATTGCCGCGTTCTCGTCCCGCGTGTTGTGGTTGCGCGGCACCGGCACGATGGACGCATCCAGGATTTGACCGCCGCGCGCGATGTAGCCCTGCCGCGCCAGATAGCCGTCGAACTGGCTGAACAGCTCCTCCACCTTGCCCGCCTGCGCCAGTGCCTCGCGATAGAGCCATACCGTCTTGGCGTCCGGCACCCGGTCTTCGAGGCCGAGGCCGAGGAATCGCATGAACGACAGCCGGTCGCGGACCTGATACTCGATCTGGTCGTCGGACAGGTTGTAGAGCGCGCTCAGCACCAGCGTCTTGAACATCAGCACCGCGTCCATCGGCTTGCGCCCCGCCCGGGACTTGCGCGCCGCAGCTGGCTTGCGCCAGACCCGCTCAAGGGTCGGGCGAAACTCCTCCCACGGCACAACGGCGTCGATCTCGACCAGCGGGTCCTTCTTCGCGTCCAGGCTCGCGTAACGGTCTGTAAGATCGAAGAACCCCATCTGCGCCATCGTCACACCCTCAGTGTCGCATCATCCCGACAGACATACCGCAGCGCCACGGTCGGGACCATTTTTCGAGGCGCCCATAAGGCTTCACGTAGGATGGCGGGATCAGTCGGACCTCATGCCCGAGAGCGGCGATCTCGCGAGCCCAATAATGCGAGGTCGCACAGGCCTCCATTCCGACCAGGCAGGGTTCCAATTTGCCGAGATAGTCGAGCACTGCGTTCCGGCGCAGCTTTTTCTGTAGAACGACTGCACCCGCCACCTCGATGCCATGCAACTGGAACACCGACTTGGCCAAATCAATCCCGAGTGTAGTAATGCTCATGTGGGTGGCTCCTTCCCTCGCTGGGTTTACGGCAATCCCAGCTTGGCACATCGATGCCGTCGGGGTGGAGCCGTCCACACCATCAGGTTGATGGTGCCGACAGATGAACGGACCCGCCTTCTTCGAGCAGCGCACGCCCGTCGCCTACGAGGGGCCCGAGAGCACCAACCCGCTCGCCTTCCGCCACTACGACAAGGACTGGATGGTGATTGGCAAGCGGATGGAAGATCAGCTGCGCTTCGCCGCCTGCTACTGGCACTCCTTCACCTGGCCCGGGGTCGACCCGTTCGGCGGACCGACCCTGCTGCGCCCCTGGATGGCCGACGGCGACCCGCTGAAGCGCGCGGCCGAAAAGGCGGACGCCGCGTTCGAACTCTTCCGCCTGCTCGACGTGCCGTTCTTCACCTTCCACGACGCAGACGTGGCACCCGAAGGCGCGAGCCTCGATGAGAGCACGGCGCACCTCAACGCGATCGCCGACATCTTCGAGGAGAAGATGTCGGACGCCAAGGTCCGCCTGCTGTGGGGCACCGCGAACCTCTTCTCGCACCGCCGCTACATGGCAGGCGCCGCGACCAACCCCGACCCCGACGTCTTCGCCTACGCCTGTGGCCAGGTGAAGGCGGCGCTCGGCGTCACGCACCGGCTCAAGGGCGAGAACTACGTCTGCTGGGGCGGGCGCGAGGGCTACGAGACGCTGCTCAACACCGACCTCGGCCACGAGCTCGACCAGCTCGGCCGGTTCTTCTCGATGCTCGTCGAGTACAAGCACAAGATCGGCTTCCAGGGCCCGATCCTGATCGAGCCCAAGCCCAAGGAGCCGACCAAGCACCAGTACGATTACGACGCCGCGACGGTCTACGGCTTCCTTGCCAAGTACGACCTGCTGGCCGACGTGAAGCTCAACCTCGAACAGAACCACGCGATCCTCGCCGGCCATTCGTTGGAGCACGAGGTCGCGGTCGCGTATGCCCACGGCATCTTCGGGTCGCTCGACGTCAACCCCGGCGACGACCTGCTCGGCTGGGACACGGACCAATTTGCGATGAACCCGCGAGAGCTGGCCCTCGTCTTCCATCGGGTTCTCCAGAATGGGGGCTTGACGACGGGAGGACTGAACTTCGACGCCAAGATCCGGCGCCAGTCGATCGACCCCGAGGACCTGATCTACGCGCATGTTGCGTCGATGGATGTCTGCGCACAGGGCCTCATCGGCGCCGAGAACATGCTCGAGGATCGCGCTCTCACAGAACCGATCGCCGACCGATATGCCGGGTGGACCGAGCCTCGCGCGGCGGCGATACTCGCCGGTCAACTGACGCTCGACGAGGTTGCCGAACAGGCACGCGGGCTGAAGCCCGAGCCACGCTCGGGCCGGCAGGAATATCTCGAGGGAGTTTTAGCCCGCTACGTCTGAGATGCCGTAATGGGGCTGGCGCCCAGGAGCCTTGAGCCTGCTCTCGGCGGTTGGTGTCGTCGCCCCGGCGCGAGTGGGCGCCGCGGGGTCGCCGGGTCTGGCGCGGCCCTCTCCCTGGCAAAGACGAAAGGGCGACGACATGGAGCATTTCATCGGGATCGATGTCTCTCTTGCAAGCGCGGCGGTGTGCGTCCTCGATGCGCGTGGCGGAGTGGTGAAGGAGGCGAAGCTGCCGAGCGAACCGGAGGCGCTCGCGGCGTTCGTTCTCGGCCTGCCGTTCGAGGTGACGGCGGTTGGGCTCGAGGCCGGGCCGCTGTCGCAGTGGCTGCACAAGGCGCTCACGGAGGCGGGCGCCACGGTCGTGCTGATGGAGACGCGCCAGGTCAAGGCGGCGCTCAAGGCGATGCCCGTCAAGACGGACCGGCGCGATGCGGAGGGGAACGCGCGCCTGCTGCAGATGGGCTGGTACCGGCCAGTGCACTGCAAGTCGGTCTCGGCGCAGGAGATGCGCGCGCTGCTGACGGCGCGCCGGTCCATCCAGAAGGCGGCGATCGACGTCGAGCTGTCGCTGCGCGGTGTGCTGCGAAACTTCGGCCTCAAGCTCGGCAAGATCAGCAAGGGCGGCTACGCGGCGCGCGTGCGCGAGCTGGCGGCGGGGAACGCCATGCTGGAGACGATGGCGGAGGCGATGCTCCGCGCCCGGGCGGCGTTGCGCGCGGAGCTCGCCGGTCTCGATCGGCGCCTCCGGGATCTGGCGAAGCAGGACGCCGCGTGCCGGATCATGATGACGATGCCGGGGGTCGGGCCGCAGGTGGCGCTCACGGTGAAATCGGCGATCGATGCGCCGGAGCGGTTCCGGTCATCGAAGGACGTCGGGCCCTGGGTCGGCCTGACGCCAGGCCGCCACCAGTCCGGGGAGATCGACGTGGTCGGATCGATCACCCGCGCCGGCGACGCCGGTCTGCGCTCTGCGCTCTACCAGGCGGCGACGGTGATGATGCATCACGCCAGGCCGTGCTGGCTGAAGGCGTGGGGCCTGCAGGTCGCTCGACGGCGCGGGATGAAGCGGGCGGTGGTCGCCATGGCGCGCCGGATCGGCGTGATCCTGCACCGGATGTGGGTGGACAGCGCGGACTTCCGCCTCACGCGCAGGGCCGCGGCAGGCGCCGCCTGACGCTCGGGAGCCACCGCATGCGCCCCGCCCGCCGCGGGCGAAAACGCTGAAGGTTTCGGCCGCGCCCGAAGGCGCCGGCCGTCCGAAGTCCCCACCGGGACGCGGTCCCCGAGACGCCGAGTGTTGCCTCGTCGCCGAACGCTCGCGTTCGAGCACGCTTGTGAGATGGGCGCTCGGGACCGCACTGGACCAGGCATGATGTTGGCAGCCTCGCGCTGACCACGGACCGAACCCGGGGCGCACGAGAGACGGCAAAAGGCGCAGGGCTAAGCCCGATTCCGACCAACGGCGTCGCCGCGCTCGTGGCCCGGCGCCGGCATCGCTCCGACATAATGAAATCTCCGCGCCGCCGGCGCCTCCGTCGCGCCAACCGACAACCCGCCCCACTTGGGGCAGGGGTGAAAATCGCGCTTGACTGACAACGTCCCATTACCGAAGGCGCCGCCTGACGCTCGGGAGCCGCCGCATGCGCCCCGCCCGTCGCGGGCGAAAACGCTGAAGGTTTCGGCCGCGCCCGAAGGCGCCGGCCGTCCGAAGTCCCCACCGGGGCGCGGTCCCCGAGACGCCGAGTGTTGCCTCGTCGCCGAACGCTCGCGTTCGAGCACGCTTGTGAGATGGGCGCTCGGGACCGCACTGGACCAGGCATGATGTTGGCAGCCTCGCGCTGACCACGGACCGAAGCATGAACCCGGGGCGGACGAGAGACGGCAAAAGGCGCAGGGCTAAGCCCGATTCCGACCAACGGCGTCGCCGCGCTCGTGGCCCGGCGCCGGCATCGCTCCGACATGCGAATCTCCGCGCCGCCGGCGCCTCCGTCGCGCCAACTGACAACCCGCCCCACCTGGGGCCGGAGGTGAAAATCGCGCTTGACTGACAACGTCCCATTACCGAAGGCAACATAGGGCAGGATCTTCGGGATTGCGGGAACAGGTGAGGATGAGCCGGAACCCTCCACTACCCAGTCGGTCCGCGCTGACGTTGGAAAAGCACGGACAGCAGGAGCTGACTGGCGTGAAGTCCCTGGGTTGCAGAAGGATGCGGAGATCGCCATCAGCAAGGGCGCCTGGCGCGACGATGTCTTCGTCGAACGGCTCCGGCGAGGCGTCGCGCCGAAAATCCCTCAAGCGCTTGCGCGATGTCAGTCGTTCCGAGACGTCCTCTGTGGTCGCGTCGACCGGCACGCGTCGTTGTGGGCAGCCGGTCCATGGGCGCGGCTTGACAGCGCCCGGCGCCGCACTCATCTAGACATCTGGCTAGACAGGAATGGTGCTTAACGATGTGGACGCTGCAGGACGCCAAGAACCGCTTTAGCGCCGTGGTCGACGCCGCGGTGCGCGGAACTCCACAGGAGGTCTCGCGCCGGGGCAAGCCCGCCGTCGTCGTCCTGTCGGTTGCCGAGTATCACCGGCTGCGCGACGGCGCGCAGGCCGATCGCGGCAGTTTCGTGGACCACCTGCTCGCGTTTCCGGGCGATGAGGCCGAGCGCGCAGTCGCTCGACCGCGTGACGTGAGCTTCTGAGTGTTCCTGCTCGACACCAACGTCATCTCGGCGGTGCGGCGGCCGGACCGGGCCGCAGGAGTCGCCGCCTGGCTCCGCGCGCAGGATGAGGACATGCTTTTCCTCAGCGTCGTGACACTTGCGGAGATCGAACGCGGGATCGTCCTGCAGGAGCGGCGGGACCCCGCTTTTGCCACCGAGCTGCGCGCCTGGGCCGAGCGGACCGCGACGCTGTTTTCCGACCGCATCCTGCCCTTCGGCATCGAGGACGCCCGGGTCTGGGGCCGCCTCTCGGCCCGCATCGGCCACGGCGGCGCCAACCTGATGATTGCCGCCTCGGCGCTGGCGCGGGGCGCCACCGTCGTCACGCGCAATGTCACCGACTTTACGCCGACCGGCGTTGCGGTCGAGAACCCGTTCGCCTAAGCGCCCTGCCCTCACGCGCTGCATCGGATTCGCAGGTCGCCGCACGGCCCCAGCTCGCCCTCGACCGCCGCCTCGAGGATCCGCGCGAGGTGTGTCTCGACATAGCGGCCGACGAACGGCGCCCGCAGGATGACCCTGCCGCCATCGCGGCCCTCATTGTCCAGCCGATCGAACCAGTTGGCGAACAGCGCCGGGTTCTCCGCTCTCAGCCGTCGCCGCACCGCGCGCCAGTCACCTCCCTGCCCCGCCTCCTCGCCCGGACGCTCCAGTTGCAGCCGCACCACCTTGGTGGGTTCCGGCACCAGCGCGGTCATTCGCTCCGCGAAATCCGGCCCCACGCTGCCCCAGAAATCGGTTGAGCGCGCTGCGATCTCCGTCACGCCCAGCCGGTAGGCCGCGACCCGGCCCCTGACGCCTCGCCGGGTCAGGATCAGGAACCACGCCTCTGTCAGCCGTCGCACCTCGCGCTTGGCGGTCCGCTCGTCCACCGCCCAGACCCCCGCGGCCTGTCGCTCCTTCGCGAGCGCAACGAGCTGAGAATACTGATTCACGACGTGGTTTGTCGCGGCAATCAATTGGCCGATCTCGATATAGCCCATCCACGAGCGCCCCACCGTCGCGGCGATCGACTGACGGGCATAGACCGCATCATTGGCCACCGCGGAGGCTTCCGAGGCGGCGGCCGCCTGACCGGACCGCAGCGTGCCCCAGAGGTCGAGTTGCCACGACACTGCGACGACTTCGCCGGCGTCCTCGAGGCTTCGGTCACTGTCGAGGTCCCGCGTGCCCTGCGCACCGGCCTCTGCGCCGATCCAGGGCAGGACAGGCGCACCGGCGATCCTCACCGACTGCCAGGCCGCTTCTGCGCCGCCCAGCCTCGCCATTCGGCCTGTGTCTCCTCCGGGATCGCCGAGGCCTCAAGTTCCGCAAGCAGGGACGAGACCGCCGTCAGACCATCCTCTGCCACCTTCTCGATGGCGCCGATGTCGAGAAGCCTGGCGAGCGCTTCGCGGTGTTCTGCCGCGCCCCTCGGCCGGTCCAGGCCGGCCGCTACGAGCACGGCGTTGAGGTCGCCGCTCGCCAGATCCTGGCTGATGTCGACGAGGTCATCCACCGCAGCCACGGCGCGGCCGGTCAGGCTTGCGCTGCTGCGATCAGCCGGTCCGACCGTCCGCCCGCCGCTAGTGAGGCCAGCCTGCCGAACACCTCGAACACCACGACCGAGCGATCGGTCGCCAGCGCTGTCGTCGCGTCGGTCTGGGAGGCCGAAAGGAGTTCGACCTCCCACGCCCGGGTCAGCGCGTCGGTGAGCGACCTGGCGGCCGCGGCTGTGGCGCACGCGCAGAGACGATGGACGGACCAGAAAAAGACGCAGAGGAGCGCCCCGAACACCCGAAGCTCGCGATCGGGCAGCTTTGCGACCTCGCGTGCGAGATCCCACACCGCGTCCTCGCTTCCTGAGAGCGCGGCGAGGCGTTCGCCCGGCAGGAGCCGATGCAGGAGGGCGGTCTCTTGCTGCCGGTCGGCGACCAGATCCGCGACCACAGCCAGGAGATTGCAACAGGCCGCCGCCTCGGCCGCATCCTTCGCATCGTCTTCCGCCACGCCTCCGAGAAGGCAGAGCCAGCGCACGAAGGCCGCCCCGAAGGCAAGGGTGTCAAGAAGGCGCGTGACAAAGCGCCGGTTGAAGGATTCCGCCGATCTCATACTCGGTGCTCGAACGCTCGGACGGGGATGCCGAGGCCACCTTGCGCGCCCTCTGGAACAGCACGTCCGAGGACTACCCGATCACGGTCTACGGCCGCGAAGCGAAGATCGACGTGACGGTTAAATCCGTGAACCAGATCGAGCCGGTGTCGCCCAAGTGCGGTTTGTGAAGACGCTGCGCCGACCGCGCGACACGAGGAGCGTCGAGCGCGCCTTCACCGCAACCGTGGCCTACGACTTTCGACCCGAAACCCGCACGCGGCTGCAGGAGGTATGGGCCAACCCACTCGGCTTTGCGGTGACCAGTTACCGCGTCGATGCCGAAACCCTGGGGAACTGACCGATGATCCGACAGCTCACCGTCTCCGCCCTGGCCCTCGCCCTCGCTGCCGGGCCGCTTCATGCCGCGTCGACGCCTTCGAGCGGTAGGCTCGATCCGCGCATCCGCAATGCAATCTACAATCCCGATCAGGTCTTCGTCGTGGAGACGGACCTCCGACACGCAACCACGCTCCACTTCGGGCAGGGCGAAACCTTCCAGGCCGTCATCGTCGGCGACACCGAGAGCTTCGAGGTCGATCCGATCCCCGAGATCGGCAACATCCTCACGATCAAGCCGCACGTCGCCAAGGCGCGGACCAACATGACGGTCGTCACGCCATCGTCGGGGCTGAGTTCTTCGAGGTCCGCTTCGACTATCCCCAGGACCGCCGCGCAAGCGCCAGCCAGAGCTTCGTCAGCAAGGGCGCTCCCGCCGTCCGCAATGCGAGCTACAAGCGGGCGGGCGACGGCGATTTCGCCCCCCGCTCGGTCTATGACGACGGCCGTTACACCTACTTCGTCTTTCCCGAGAACGCCCGCCAGCCCGCGATCTTCAAGGTCGACGGGCAAGGCCGCGAGCGCACGGTCAACTGGACGCAGCAAGGCGACGTGGTGCGCGTTCTCGGGACGAGCGATTACTGGACGGTGCGGATCGGCGACGAGGCGATCTGCCTCTACCGGATAGTGTCCCAACGCTTGTGTGGGAGGCCGCGCGCGGAGCCTTTCGGCGTAGCGCAGCGCGCGGCCGGTCTGGCGGCCACCGCACGTCTTCGTAGTCTGAGGTTGTTCAAGCCGACGACAACGAAGGGAAAGCACGATGACCGACACCACGATCGACCTTCCGTGCGTGATCGCCAAGAGCGACGACGCGGATTTTCTGCGCGAGCTGATCCAGGACGCTGCGCAGCGGCTGATGGACATCGAGGTGGCTGCCGTGTACGGTGCTGGACCTGGCGAGCGAACGCCGGACCGCGAGAACCAGCGGAACGGCTACCGGCCGCGCCAGTGGGATACCCGCGCGGGCAGCATCGGACTGAACATCCCGAAGCTGCGCAAGGGCAGCTATTTCCCCACTTCCTGGAGCCGCGCCGCACCGCCGAGAAGGCGCTGATGGCGGTGGTGCAGGAAGCCTACGTCCACGGCGTCTCCACCCGCGCCGTCGACGACCTGGTGCGTGCCATGGGGCTGGCGGGCACCTCGAAGAGCCAGGTGTCGCGGCTCTGCGAAGAGATCGATGAACGTGTCCGGGCCTTCCTGAACCGACCGCTGGAGGGCGATTGGCCCTTCCTCTGGCTGGACGCCACCTGCGTGAAGCTGCGCGAGGGCGGGCGCATCGTCTCGATGGCCGTGATAGTGGCCGTCGCGGTCAACACCGACGGTCGCCGCGAGATCCTGGGGATCACGGTCATGCCCTCCGAAGCCGAGACGTTCCGGGCCGACTTCCTACGGTCTCTCACGCGTCGCGGCCTGAGCGGCGTGCAACTGGTGATCAGCGATGCCCATGAAGGCCTGAAGGCCGCCGCACGCAAGGTTCTCGGCGCCGGGTGCCAGCGCTGCCGCGTATTTCAAGCGCAATCTTCTGGGCCGCGTGGGCAAGGCCCACAAGCCGGTGGTCAGCGCCGTGGTGAACACCGTCTTCGCCGAGACGGACCGTGATCAGGCCCATGCCCGCTGGCGCGAGGTCGCCGACAGCCTTCGTGACCGGTTCAGGGATGTCGCCGAACTCATGGACGGGGCCGAGCATGACGTGCTGGCCTACATGGCCTTCGATGAGAGCCTGCGCTCGAAGTTGCACAGCACCAACCCGCTGGAGCACGTCAACAAGGAGATCAAGCGGCGGACCAACGTCGTCGGCATCTTTCCCAACCGCGAGGCGGTCGTTCGCCTCGTCGGCGCGCTCATGCTCGAGCAGAATGATGAGTGGGCCGTCTCGCGCCGCTACATGCCCGTGGAAAAACTGGCAGGCCCGTGCGACGATCCCGACGCGGCAACGATGATCGCCGCTCAGTGAACGAGCGACACCAGCTATGAAGAAGCAGGTGGACGCCAGTTCCTGCACCATTTCCCGGGTTCCACCACTTTCGCGACACGACCTGCGACCGATGTACCTTCGCTTGCCGACAGAAGCGCGCGAGGCCCATATCTTCAGTCAGGGTCAGGATGGCGGAAACCACGTCCCCTTGTGCTGACCCAGATCAGGGGCCGCCTCCGCGGCGTCCCGCGCAGCATCCATCACCTTGCGTCGCGCGCGGTCGCGGCGCTGGTCCCCAGCTCGATGATCTCGGCGGTGATCGCCTCCTGCCGCACCCGGCGCAGCTTTGCCTCGGACTGCCCGAGTTCGCGCGTGATCTGGCTGCCCGCGGCGGACATGGCCTCCATTCTCGCCTCGTTTTCGGCTTCGAAGGCATGGAGCGCCGTCTTGCAGACAATGGCATGGAGGTAGTCCCCGCTGAGACTGGCGATCAGCACGTCCGTGGGAAGCTGGGTCAATGGGCGTGTCGCCCCAGGCGGCGGCAGCTCCGACAGGTCGATCGGCAACAGAACTTGCCGGACGACTTGAGATTGCCCGGACGCCCATTTGGCGTGGATCATGTCCATGCGGTCGAAGCGCCCCTCGTCCAGGGCGCGGTAGATCGCCTTGGCGATGGTGTCGGCCAGT
The DNA here is from genome assembly GCA_963749675.1 of uncultured Alphaproteobacteria bacterium. Lineage (GTDB taxonomy): Bacteria > Pseudomonadota > Alphaproteobacteria > Rhodobacterales > Rhodobacteraceae > Roseitranquillus. The sequence goes on along the minus strand of CAVVNT010000008.1, from coordinate 175,052 downwards.
TTCGGAATGCCGGGCGTGTGCGAAGCCATTGCCGCGGACCAGACCGGATCGAGCCCGCGCGCCGCTGCGATGGACAGGCCACGGGTGCCGATCAGAAACAGGCTGGTGGTCGACAGGTCGTCCTCGATGCTGTCCAGCACGCGTTCGCTGAAGGCGCCGGCAAAGCCCTGTTCGGCGCAGAACACCAAAAGGCCGGTGCTGCCCGTGGACGCGGGCGCAGAAGTATCGGCCGGTGCCGCGGGGCCTGCGGGGCCAAGCGCATCGGATATGGCGGCGGCAATTGTTGCGGCATAGCTGTCGACCGCCTCTGTCTCGGCGCGGGCGGTGCTGGCGCGTGCGGCGGCGATGCCCTTCATCGCGTTCACCACGGCACCCAGTTGGCGAATGCCGTCGATCCGGGCGCTGACATCGGCAAGCCGCTCGGTCATGTCGCCGGGTCCGCATCGCCCAAAGAGGTGGCAAGTCGGCTCATCGCGGCGATCAGGGCGGCCCGCGCTTCTGCATCGAGGTCTCCGGTCTCGGCAAGGACGCGCAGGGCATTGGCGGCGTCCCGGTCAACCGCTTGCGGCACCGCTGCCCGGAACGCGGCAACGGCATCGAGCGGCAGAGGGTCCAGCAGCCCCGACTGAACGGCCAGCAGGAGCGCCACCTCGTCGCCGAGGCGAAGGGGCGCATTCTGCGGCTGGCGCAGAATCGCGCGGATCCGCTCGCCGCGTCGGAGCTGTTCGCGCACCCGACCCTGGGGCATGCCGCCGAAGCGGGTAAAAACTTCGAGCTCCAGAAACTGCGCATAGTCGAGCCGCAATGTTCCCGCCGCTTCGCGCAACACGGGCGCCTGGGTCTTGCCGCCGACACGGCTGACGCTCAGCCCGACATCCACCGCCGGTTTCTGGCCCTGATGGAACAGGCTGGCGTCCAGCACGATCTGCCCATCGGTGATCGAGATCAGGTTGGTCGGGATATAGGCCGAGAGGTTCCCCGCATCGGTTTCAGCAATCGGCAAGGCGGTCAGCGAGCCGCCGCCACGCGCCTTTGAAAGTTTGGCCGCACGTTCCAGCAGGCGGGCATGGATGTAGAACACATCGCCCGGATAGGCCTCGCGCCCCGGCGATTGCCGGGTCAGGAGCGCGATCTCACGGTGGGTGGCGGCGTGTTTGGACAGATCGTCGATCACGATCAGGGCGTGTTGTCCCTTGTCGCGGAAAAATTCGGCCGTGGTCATGCCGGCGTAAGGCGCGATCCATTGCAGCCCAGGCGCCGAGGCGGAGCCTGCGACCATGACGATGCAGCGCGCGAAATCCCCATGCGCCTGGAGCGCGTCGATGGCGCGGCGCACGCTCGATGTCTTTTGTCCGACGGCGACATAGACGCAGATCATGTCGCTGTGCGCCTGGGCGATCATGGCGTCGACGGCCAGCGTGGTCTTTCCGGTGGAATGGTCCCCGACGACCAGCTCGCGCTGGCCCCGACCCAGCGCAAACAGTGTGTCCACGACAACGATTCCGGTCTGCACCGGCTGGGTCACGAGGTCGCGTTCGATGATCGACGGCGCCGGGCGCTCGATCGGCCATCGCTCCTCGGCCGCAATCGCACCCTTTCCATCGAGCGGGCGGCTAAGCGGGTCCACGATCCGCCCGAGCAGCGCTTCGCCGACGGGCACGCTTACCACCTCGCCCGTGCCGAAGACGGCATCGCCGGCCTCGACCCGCGTTCCGGCGTCAATGAACACGCAGCCGATCAGATCGGGATCCAGAACCCGGGCGAACCCGAACTGGCCGCCCTCGAACCGCAGGACTTCGTCAAGCCGAACGTCTCGCAACCCCGAAATCCTCGCTACACCGTCGCCGATCTCCTCGACACGCCCCCTGTGCTCGGATCGCGGTCCCAGCGAGGCGCTGCGAACGGCGCCCTGCGCGGTGGCGAACCAGTCCGGCGCGTCAGGCGGCATCCTCGACCTCCCTCTGGATATTCTCGAGGTCGGCCCGCCAGCTGTTATGCAGCACGAAATGCGGGCTGCGCAGTTCCAGCCCGGCGATAAGGTCTGGATCGGCGACGAAACGCAGCGCTGGCGTGCCGCCCAGAGCCTCCTTTACCGCTCGTTCGATCTCGGCCTTCTGCGCGCCCTCCGGACCTGTCGCGGTGACGATCTCGATTTCGGCTGCCGAGGCTGTCAGCGCCGCGCGGTCGGAGGCGGACATGCCGGCGATGGCGTCGACCAGGCTGGCAAGGAACGCCGCCTGAACCGCAGGAGTGTTGAACCGGCCGAGGAGCCTGGAGGAAATCTCGACCGATAGTGCGGCGGCCTTCGCTGTGTTCTCCTTCCGTACGGTGTTTCTGTCACGGTCGATGGCGGTGCGTGCGGCTGCCAGAAGTGCGTCGGCCCGGGTCTGCGCATCGGTCAGCGCGGCCTTCGTGGCTGTGTCTGCTGTCGCCTTTGCCTCAGCAAGTATGGCGTCGCGTTCGGCCGCGATGCCTGCGCGGGTCTCAATCACCTCGGCCAGTGCTGCGTCTGATTTCGCCTTCGCCGTCTTGCCTTCGTCCAGCATGGCCTGCGCCGCTTCCTGGCGCCGGGTGATTGCTCCGGCAACCGGACGCCAGAAAACACGGCCGAGAAGCCAGACTAGGATCAGGACGTTGACAGCCTGAAGACCCAGCCCCCACCAATCAGGCGTCATGCGCTCATGCCAGAAGCGGGTTGGCGAAGAGCAGCAAGAGCGCGATCACCAGGCAATAGATCGCCGTCGTCTCGATCATTGCGAGCCCAACGAACAGGGTGCGCGAGATCGTGTTTGCGGCGTCGGGCTGACGGGCGATGGCATCCATAGCGGCGGCGACCGCGCGCCCCTCGGCAAGCGCGGGGCCAATGGCACCAAAGGCCACGGCAAAGGCCGCACAGAAGATACTGGCAAGCGGAGCATAGTCCATCATGAATCCTTTTTCGTTGGGGAATGGGCAAGGTCGGCCTTCGCGGGGCTGGGCGCGCCCTCTTCGACCGCGGAGGTGATGAACACCATCGCCAGCACCGCGAAGATGTAGGCCTGCACCAGCCCGGTCAGCAGATCGAGCGCCATCAGCGGAATCGGCACCAAGAGCCCAGCCAGCGAGGCGACGATGCCGATGACGAACACCCCGCTCATCACGTTGCCAAACAGCCGGACGAACATGGAAAAGACGCGCGTTACGCTCTCCAGCATGTTCAGCGGGATCATCACCGGATTTGGCGCGGCAAAGGATTTCAGCCAGCCGCCCACACCTCCGGCGCCTATGCCGAACCAGATCACCGACAGGAACACCAGAACGGCCAAAGCCGCGTCGGTCTCTAGTTGCGCGGTCGGTGGATCGATCCCCGGCACCAGCGAGGACCAGTTCGCCACGAGGATGAACAGGAACAGCGTGCCGACGAACGCGCGATAAGGCGCGGGCGTCGCACCCGTCGTCTCGGTGATCTGGGTGTCCAGCGTCGCGACCATCAGCTCCAGCGCGGCTTGACGCCGGGTGGGCCGGAGGTCAAGCCGTCGGGTCAGGAAGAATGCCCCCAGCACCAGCATCACCATGATCGCCCATGTCGTGACGATCGCTTGCGTGATCGGAACCGGTCCGAGTTGGAACAGGATGGTGGACTCGAGCGGAGAGTTCATGTTTGGGCCCGCCGCATCCTGCGGAGCATGATCCACTTTGCGGAGAGGACCCCAGCGAGCGCCGCCAGCAGGGCAGGACCGCCGGCCAGCACGGCGACATAAAGTCCTGCACCAAGAAAGACGAACCGCCCCAGGGTCAGCGCCAGACCAAGAAGTGGACGGTCACCCCTGACCAGAAGGTCGGCCGTGGTGCGCAGGGTGCTGAAATAAGCGAAGCCCAGGGCGAGTCCGCCCGCAAGACAGACCGGCAAGATCAGAATGAGTGGGACGGCATACAATTCGGTCATCGCGCGTTCATCCATTTCCATGCGGTCCAACCGCCGATGCACAGCCCGAGCAGCATCAAGGGCGCACTCCAGAAGATGCCGGTCGAAAACCGCGCATCGAGCCAGCGCCCGAAGAACAGGCCCGCCAGCGTCGGCACCACGAAGATCCATCCCAGGACGCCGATCTGCGCCAGACGGCGGCCGACGGACATGTCACCCTCGCGCAGCCAGCGGTCCCGTTGCGCGGCTGCCGAGCGGATCTTCTCGACCAGAGGATCGGTTTCCGGCTTTTCCGGGCTGTCCTCGCTCATCGGAACTCTCCCGTGTCCGCACCCGGCCGCAACCGGCTGATCATCCGGCGGATGGCGTGCATTTGCAGACGCATCGTCTCGACATGCTCAACCCGTTCTGCGTCGGAGTCGGACTGAAATTGGGCCAGGACCTGCGTGTCCAGCATGGCCAGATCGTCGCCCGTCACTGCCTCTCGGGTGGCGATGGCAATTATGCTGCCGCCGGTCACGGTCAGCACCCCGCCGCGCAGCGCGCAGAACCGCTCGACCCCGGCGTTCTTCCAGCTGACGATGGACACCGCGAGCGCGGTCAGGAACGGTGCATGGCCGGGCCGGATGCCGAAGCTGCCGCTCGCATCCTCGGCGCGCAAGCTGTCTGCATCCTCGTCGACCACGACGGACAGGGGAGCCACGATCCGCAACCTCATGCTGCGGCCTCGGGGTCAGCGGTGTCGGAGGCTTTTCCGCCGGCCTCTTTCCGTCTCGCGTCCTCCAGCGTGCCAACCATGTAGAGGGAACTTTCGGACCAGTCGTCGGCCTCGCCGTCCAGTATGGCCCGGCACCCCGACAATGTCTCGGCAAGCGGGACGCTGGCGCCCGGCGTGCCGGTAAAGGCTTCTGTCACCATGAACGGCTGGGTCAGGAACCGCTGCAACCGCCGTGCGCGCTTCACGATCAAGCGGTCGGCGGTGCCCAGTTCCTCGACCCCGAGGAGCGAAATGATATCGGTCAACTCGCGGAACCTTGCCAGCGCCTGACGGACAGCCTCGGCGGTCTGGTAGTGCTCGTCACCGACAACCAGCGGATCGAGCAGCATCGAAGACGACCCCAAAGGGTCGATCGCCGGATAGAACCCCTCGGAGGCCTGGGCGCGAGACAGCATGATGACGCAATCCATATGCCCGGAAATCGTGGTCACGGCGGGGTCGGTGAAATCGTCGGCAGGCACATAGACCGCCTGAATGGCGGTCACGGCAGAGCCTGCGACGGAGGCGATGCGCTCTTGCAGGCCGGCCACCTCCGTCGCCAGCGTCGGCTGGTAGCCCACGCGCGAGGCCAGACGGCCCAGCAGGCTCGAGACCTCGGCCCCGGCCTGAACGAAGCGGAACACGTTATCCATCAGCAAAAGCACGTTCCGGTGCTTCTGGTCGCGAAAGTCTTCCGAGACCGTCAGCGCGGTCAGCGCCGCCCGCCATCGCGCTCCGGGCGGCTCGTTCATCTGGCCGTAGACCAGAACGGTGCGTTCCAGAACGCCCGATCCCTGCATTTCAGTGAGCAGCTCATGCCCCTCGCGCGACCTCTCGCCGATGCCCGCAAAGACCGAGATGCCTTCGTATTTCTCGACCATGGCGCGGATCAGTTCCATCACCAGAACGGTCTTGCCGACCCCCGCGCCGCCGAACATCGCGGCCTTGCCTCCCTGAGCCATCGGCGTCAGCAGGTCGATCACCTTGATCCCGGTCTCGAACACATCGGTAGCGCTGGTCTGGGATTTCAGAAGCGGCGGCAGGGCGTGGATCGACCGACGTGGTGTATCGTCAGGTAGTGCAGGCCCGTCGTCCTGTGGATTTCCCACCACATCCAGAAGCCTGCCCAGAACTGCCCTTCCCACGGGCACTGTAACCGGTCGGCCCCTGGCATGAACTGAGACGCCACGGGCGAGGCCCGCGGTGGATTGGAACGCCACCGCGCGTACCGTCGTCTGATCGAGGTGGCTGTGGACTTCGAGAATGAGGGCGGTCGGCCGGTCCCATTTCACGACCAGGGCGGAATTGATCGGTGGGAGGTCAGGCCCGGCAAAGCCGACATCCACGACGGCACCCCGGACGGCACGCACGACGCCGTCGGACTGGATGCGCTGGTCGGCGGGCTCTTCTTGCTCCGACATGCTTTCGGGGTCCTCTGGATTTGCGGGTCAGTGGCCCTTGATCCAGGAAGCCTACGCGCCGGCGTCGGACGCGGCGCTGACCGTGTTGGTGGGTAATCTCAACCACAATCGGTTGATGGTCAAGTGAACCGTCCTGGGCTGAAACTGGGTGGGCCGCCAACGCCGATCAGTGCGGCGGTGGTGCATCTGCGGCAGTGTCGCCAGTCCAATCGGAGAGGCACCATGATTGCTATCGTCCGTCTCATCCTCGACGGAACGGTGATCCGGACGCGGCTGGACAGGAACGCCACCAACATCTCGGGACTGGCCGCCATCGGGGGGCGGCCTTAGCACCGCGGCTTGGCGCCAGTTCCTCGAAGACCTCGATGCGCGCGGCCTGAAGCGGCCAGAATTCGTCATCGTCGACGGCGCCCCGGGACTGGAAGCCGCGCTCGTCGCGCTGTGGGGCGAGGACCTGCCTGTCCAACGCTGCTCGGTTCACCAACACCGCAACCTGCTCGGCCACGCGCCCAAGCACCTCCACGACGAGCCGACCGAGGACTATCGCGACATGATCCATGCCGACACCGCGACCGAGATCGAGAAACGCCGCAAGGCCTTCCTGCGCAAGTGGCGGCTCGAGCGCCGGGCGGTCGCGGAGAGCCTGGAAGAGGCAGGAGATCGCCTCTTCACCTTCACCCGGCTCGATCCCCGCAATGGAGGTCGGCCAGGACGACCAACGCGATCGAGCGCCTGAACGAGGAATTCCGCCGCCGCATCAAGACGCAGACCGTCCTGCCCCGCGCGGAGACCGTGCCCATGCTGCTCTGGGCGCTCCTGGCCTCAGGCCAGATCCAGATGCGCAAGGTCGACGGCTGGGAAACCCTGTCTCAGCCTCTCGATCCGATGCTCCTTGACCTCGCTGCCTGAGAAACCGAACCTTCACATGCCCAGAGCGCACCGCCAGGGTTTCCACCACATCCGCGACACAACCGTCATGGTCCGAGCGCTTCGACTTGTCGACGTAATCGGGCAGCTTGAAGCATCCGCTCAGTTTGATCGGCATCGGCGGGCGCCCTTCTGCGGATTGGGCGTTTCTGCAATCAGGCACTTTGGTTGCCTTTTGCCAAAAGCCGCCCACGACGAACCCCGGATGTCACACCGGGTCAGGTGTCGACAGGACTCGAGATTCGGATCCGAGGCAACTGTCCCCACCGGCGCGCGGACGCTTGCTATCGTTGTGCGTTCACGAACTCACCGAGTCGTGCTATAAGTGTGAAGAGACATTTTTTTGATTTTCTATTCTCGGTTTTTGGAGGGCCGCCGAATGCCTGTCGCTCCTCAACTTTCAGCGCTTTTCGCACTTCTAAGGGACGAGGCCATCGTTCCGGGCCTTTCGGACCTGCCGATTGTCGGGACGGCCCTGGATGCGCTGCCCGAGTTGCTCGACTTCGACGAGCTCCAGGACGAGATCGCCGCGGCGCTGGCGGCGGTCGATGACCTTGCCGACCCCGCGGCGCAGGCGACCGCGCTGGCGGAGGCGCTCGACGACCTGGACAGCGTCACGGCGACGGCGACAGGCAGCGTGGTCGATATCACGATCACCGCCAACGCCTCGGAATCCATTTCCGTCTCCGGGGGGGCGCTGTCGCTGGGCGGCTCTGCCGTTGGGCTCGACGCGAGTGCCGATTTCGAGGGATCGGTCGCGGTGGACCTCGACCTGGGACTGACGTTCGACGTGGCGACCGATACGCTCGAGGTCGTGCTCGATCCCGACGACGAGCTCGAGCTGTCGATCGAGGTCGCCGCGGATGTCGTGGCGTCGGGCAGCCTCGGCTTCCTTACGGTCGAACTGACCGACCAGCAGACAGAGCCGGAGCTGGCGATGACGGCGGCGTTCGACATCACGGGCTTCGATCCGGCTGATGTCAACGTCACCTACTCCGGCGCCGCTCAGCTGCGGCTCGAGTTGCTGACGCAGGTCCTGGACGGGCTCCTGCCCAACTTCTTCGCTACGCTGGAGATCGACTGGGACCCGACGGCACCCGATACCGCTCCGACGGTGGGCTTCGGCGACGTCGGAGTCGAGGTGGGGAGCCTCGTCGCCCAGATCGAGCGGGTTCTGTCGCCGCTGACGGACATTCTCTTCGACGGCATCATCGGCAAGATCATCGACACGATCACCACGCCGATACCGGTCATCGATGACGGTCTGAGGCTCTCCGGCCTGATCGGCCTTTTCGACACGATTCCGACCTCCGGAGACGGGTTCTTCAACATCCTCGATGGCATAGGGCTCTATCTTGAGGCGAACGGACAGGATGACGCGGTCGACGCCCTTTCGGCGTTCGCGCAGGCGATCGGCGTGTTGCGGCAACTCAACGAGCTCGCCGAGAACGACGACCGCGTCAGCCTCGGGTCGTTCGACGTCGGCTCGGGCGGAGCGGTCGGGGGCTTCAACGTGGCCGAGATCGACGGCCTGTCACCGCTCGAGTTTCTGGGTGAGCTGACAGGTGCCGCCGAGATCTTCACCCAAGCAATAGATGCCGTGAAGGGCGTGATCGAGGGCGGTTCCGCCTCGCTCAGCGATACCGACCTCAGCGACGACAGTGGCCTTTCGTTTCCGCTGTTCGAGACCCCCGAACGGGTGATCGATATCCTCCTGCCAGAGCTGACCGGGTCGGGGCCGGTGCCCATCGTCTACTACGATATACCGGCGCTGACGGCCGAAGCCCGCTTCGGCGAGTATTTCTTCCGAATCTTCGGGCCGTTCGGACTGACACTCGACGGCTTCATGGGGGCAACGGTCGATTTCCAGATCGGCTACGACACCTTCGCGCTGGAGACGGGGAACTTTATCGACGGGCTCTACCTGACCACGCAGCAGATGACGCCGGGCGAGGTGATCCCCCGCCAGCCCGACGACCGGGCATTCGAATTTCGGCCGTTCGCACATGGCTCGGCAGGCGTGTACGCAGGTGTCGCGGTCGACGCTTTCGTGGTCCGGGTCGGGGTCAAGGGGGGCGTCGTCGGCTTCGCCGCCGCCTTCCTGCCCGGCGGCGAGGTGGAGCCGCCCGAAACACCGAACGGCGTGCTCCGCCTCGCGGATCTGGCCGGCGGTTGCATCTTCGACCCGGTGCTCGGCCGCATAGGGGCCGAGGTGATCGCGAGCATCAAGATCGGCTTCGGCTTCTTCTCGTTCACCGAGGAGGTGACGCTGGCCGAGGTCACCCTGGTGGACTTCAGCTTCGGCTGCGATGCCGCGGAGCGCGAGCTGATCGAGGGCCTGGCGCATGTCGAAGCAAATGAGCTGCTGCTCCATGTGGGGCCGCTCGCGGACCTGCGCATCATCGACGGCCAAGTCGGGACCGACGGCGACGAAACATACCGGGTTGGGCTGACGCGGGACGAGGACGGCGTTGTCGTCCCGGGCCAGCTATCGGTCGTCTACAGTGCGTTCGAGCAGCGGTTCGGCGACGACGAGGCACTGCCCGACACGATCTCGGCGGACTTCGGTGACGGCAATGACTCGCTCGACGTCGAGGCGTCCGTGGCCTTGGCCGTGACGGCGTTCGGCGGCGGCGGCAACGACGTTCTCGTCGGCGGCGCGGCCGATGACCTGCTCGAGGGCGAGGACGACAACGATCGCCTGTTCGGCAACGCGGGCGACGACATCCTGCTCGGCGGCGACGGCGACGACCTTCTCGACGGGGGCTCGGGCGCGGACATCATCGACGGCGGCGCCGACATCGACAAGGTCACCTACGAGAACTCATCCGAAGGGGTGATCTTCGTCTTCGACGGCAGTGAATTCGTGGGGCACGGCGGGGACGCCGAGGGCGACCGGCTGATCAGCATCGAGTACATCGTGGGGTCGGCCTTCAGCGACGTCCTCTACGCCAACCCGAACGAGTTCGAGCACGCTGGTCGGCCGCGAGGGCGGCGACGTGCTGGTCGGTGGCGCCGCCGCCGACTTTCTCCTGGGCGAAACCGGTGCGGATCGGATCATCGGCAACGGTGGGCGCGACGGGACAAGCTATCTGACGTCTCTGGGCGCGGTGCTGATCGATCTCGATAGTGGCGCGGCGTCGGGTGGGGACGCCCAAGGCGACGTCTTGTCGTCGATCGAGGATGTCCAGGGATCGGCTTACTACGACGTGCTGCGCGGCACCTCGGGGGCCAACAGGATCGACGGGTTTCTCGGAGAGGACCTGATCGACGGGCGGGGCGGCGATGACGAGATCACAGGCGGCTGGGGCGACGACCACGTCATCGCCTACGGCGACGGCGCCACGCTCGACGGCGGCGACGGCCGCGATCTCCTCGACTACATCCACGCGTCGTCGGCGATCGACGCGAACCTGCGGCTCGGAACCGGCGACGCCGACGAGATCGGCCATGTCTTCCTCGACAATGGCGACGGCACGACGACCGAGACCGAGCGCAGCACCTTCGAGGATCTCGACGGCAGCTCTTTCGGCGACACGCTTGAGGGCGACAGTCAGGCCAATGTGATCCGAGGCCTCGCGGGCGCGGACACCATCCTCGGCGGCGACGGCGACGACACGATTTTCGGAGGCAGCTCTGGCGACGCGATCGACGGCGGCGCGGGCCGCGACTGGGCAAACTACAGCGACGGCTTCGGCGTCAACGTCTCGTTGTCGACGGGTCTAGGATTCGGCAGCACAGCCGAGGGCGACACGCTGACGGCGATCGAAAACCTGCGCGGCACGCGCGCTGCCGACGTTCTTGCCGGCAACGGCGGGAGCAACGTCTTCGCACCCGGGCTCTCGCGCTCGGTCGGGTCCGACTCCGTCTCGGGAGGCTTCGGTTTCGACACTCTCCTCCTCGACTACTCCGAGAGTGACTGGGGCCAAGGAATGACCGGCAGCAGCGGCTCGGGCTTCTTCCAGCGCCTTGAGATCGATGGATTTGCGGTGCTCGACCGAGTGAACTTCGACGGGATCGAGGCCTTCGAGATCGTCGGCACTTTCCGGGACGATGACGTCACAACCGGCAACTCGGCCGACCGCGTCTATCTCGGCGGCGGTGATGACGTGGCCGATGCCGGCAGCGGCGGCGACATCGCGGCCGGGCAGGAAGGCGACGACAACATCTCCTGGCGCGCCCTTTCCGGCAGCGGCGAGTTCCAGAGCGTCTATCAGGGACCGTTCTACCTCGACGGAGGCAGCGGGACCGACCTACTCCGCATCGACCTGGCGGGGCTTGACGAAGACGTGACGCTGCAGGCCGGCGAGGGCATCAACGTGAACCTCGCGATGGCGAGCGGCGCTGCTGCGGTCTTCTTCGAGGAGCTTGCCCATGCGCGGACGGGCGATGGCCGCGACGTCATCAGCCAGACCGGCATCGTGGCGAACGAGATCCGCGCAGGCGGCAATGTCGACGTGATCCGTCCGGGCAGAGGCATCGACATCGTCTCGGGCGGCCAGGACTTCGGCGAAGAGGCCAGCTTTGTCCAGTTCGTAAGCGACAACATCGGGATCTACGAGCCGGTGGACCTGTCCGGTATCCTGCTCAACCCCGGCGACCTGCTCGAGCTCGACTATTCCGAGGCGACGGGCGCGATCGACAGCAGCGTCAGCCGTGAGGTTACGGCAGTTGTGCTCGGCCAGGATATCGGCGCGCTCAATTCCTCGCTGCGCTTTGCCTCGACACGGGGGACCTACGCGAGTGACGATGGCGTCGACGAGGTCGACTTCGACGGTATCGAGCGCGTTCGGCTGACCGGCAGCGACTTCGACGACGTCCTTCGCGGGACATGGCGCGGCAGCCAGTACGTGGTCAGCTATTCCACGGGCGAGACGACGATCGAGCAGACGCTGCCGCTGCCCAGCCCCCGCGGCAGTGACGTGATCGACGGTGGCGATGGTGACGACGTGATCATCGGCTTGACCGGGTCCGATATCGTGGACGGCGGTGAAGGGGACGACACCCTCATCGGCTCCGATCCCGACATTGAAGATGGAGTGCCAGAGGGGAGCCCGGCCGAGGGCGCCGATCCGTACGAGCTCGACACGCTGACGGGCGGGAACGGCGGCGACCTCTTCGTCCTCGGCGTCGCCGGACCGCAGAGCTTTTATCTCGGACGGCTCGAAGACGTCGAGGACGCCGCGGACAACCGCGCCGTCATCACTGATTTCGACGCGACCGAAGGCGACCAGCTGCAGCTCGCGGGCTCATCTTCGGACTACCGCGTCGAGGTGACGGCGGATGCGACGCTGATCCTGCTCGAGGAAGGCCCGCGCGAGATCATTGCCGAGCTGCAGGGCGTCACCGGCCTCGACCTGACTTCGGCGTCGGTGACTTACGTCGGCGGCTCCCTCGATCCGGGTGTAATCGTCGGCGGGATCGACCTGGACCTCCTGCCCGCGGTCTTCGGAGGCAGTCCAGTCGCCATCCCCGGCCTTTCGATGGTGTCGTCGATCGCGCGCTCCTCGGCCGCTGCCTTCACCGGCGGCATTGCGGCGGGGCCGGGCAGCACCCTGTCGACCATTGTGCCCCCGGCGCTGTCGCTCGAAGCGGCGCCGCCCGCGGCCGCAGACGACGCGTTGGTCCTCTCGGCCGAGGGCCCCTGGATCGTCCAGGAGAACGATCCGGCGGCTCTGCTCGCAGCGCTCTTCGGGGTCGGAACAGACCCTGCGTTGACGGGCGGCGTCCTGACGCTCGAGGGTGACGGACGGGCCTTCGGCGTCTTCGATGGCGACCCGTTCGGGCTCGGCAGCGGCATTGCGCTCAGCACCGGTGCGGCGGCTGGCCTCGACGGCGTCAATCTGATCGACGGCGGCCTCTACGGTCCCTATGAGCCCGACGTCGAGTTTGAGCGGGTCGGCGAGTTTGCGGGCTCGACGATCTTCCGTGCCACGTTGACGGGCCTTGGCACAGGGTTCGCCTCGCTGAAGATCGTCGATGACGGCGATGCCATCGGCGGCTTGACCGGCCGGCTGTCGGGGACGGATCTCGACGCGATCGTCCTCTCGACGGACCGCATCGACGAAATCCTGGTCGGAGACGACCTGAACGACCCGAGCTTGCTGTCCCGGTTGGAGGTCTTCGACTTTAACGCGGCGGGCATGCGCCTGACGCCAGGAGTCCAACGGGCTCCGGTCGATGCCAACCTGCAAGGCACCCAGAACGGGCTCGTCGACGCCTCGACCGCGACGCTCGATGCGTTCGACTACAATGGAACCAACAATTCCGGCTTCGTGACTCTTGGTGATGGCGGCTCCATCGGCTTCAATCTCAGCGAGACGGTGCCAACGAACCAGCATCTATACCTCTACGTCGCCGAGGCGGGGGCGAACGAGTTGCTCGCGGCGGAGCTCGTGGCCTCGGACACACGCCTTGATGCACCCGCCGACCTGTCGACGGACTTCGGCGCGTTCGGGGCCGAGGGCGACAGGACCAGCCTGACCTACGAGTTCGGCCTGGGGGCGGATGACGCGGGCAAGCTCTTGACCTTCGACTTCGCCCTCGCCTCCGAGGAGTTGCGCGAATTCGCGGGATCGGCCTTCAACGACGCCTTCCGCATCTACCTGAACGGCGTGCAGCTCGCGACCCTGTCAGACGGCGCCGCGGCGACGATCAATGCGCTGCAGCCGGCGCCCTTTGCGGCCAGCCACCCTGATCTGGTGATGAACGCGGTGGGATCGGGCCCGGTCGTGGATGACACGCGCGCCGATGCCTACACCGAGGTCCTAAGCTTTGCCGGAAGGACGTCGTTCGGTCAGAATACGCTCAGGATCGAGGTCGAGGACGTGCGCGATGGCCTGCTCGACAGCGCAATCCTGGTGCGCGGCGGGTCGATGTCGCTGGTCGACGACGGGGGCGGAATCGTCACACCGAACGATCCTGATGCAACTGGCGAGCCACGCGTCACGATCAACGCGGCAGGCATCCCTCTGACCGAGGGCGAGCCGCCGACTGCGGTGCCGGTGGCACTGACGGGGCTTCTGGATCTCACAGCGCCTGTGATGCTGACGTTCCAGCCCGCGACCGCCGACCTGGATCTCGGGTCGGGGGCAGGGGTGGCCCATGCGGTGGCGCTGGCCCCCGGCGATCCGCTGTCCTTCGACCTGGCGGTCAGCGCCGTTGCAGACGGCATCGACGAGGGGACCGAGTTCGCGCTCGTCGCGGTCGAGGTCGATAGCACGGGACCGCTCGACGATCTGCCGGTGGCACCGCTGCTCTTCGAGGTCAGCGACGCCCAGACGCGGCCGTTCGACATCACGCTCGGCGATGCGCCGGAACGCTTCTCACGCCTCGATCCGACGGCCTGGTCCGACGCCTGGACGGATCCGAGGGTGGCGCTCGACCAGAAACAGGCGCCAAGCGATCCAGCCTGGTTGCCCGTCGACCTCGGCACGCTCGATCCGGGCACGTACGGGGGTTCGGGCCTTTCCCGCGGCGACCTTGGGGTGTCAGGGCGCATGCTTGCGTCAGAAGTGCTGCCGCAGGAGATCGATGGCACCGAGGCCTTGCGCCTGACCCTGACGTCCGGCCTTTCGGGCCACCGGCTCGAGCTGACACTTGAGGGATTCGAGGCGGACGAGGGCGGCACGGGCGTGCACGAGGCGGCGCGCTTCCGGTTCCTCGACGACGGCGCGATGGTGGCCGAACGCTTTGCCGACGCGGGGGCCGGCGACACGTTCGACTTTGCCGGACTGCCGGGCTTCGACGAGCTGATCGTCGATGCCGGTGCCCCCTCAGGCGGCAGCTTCGCGCCAGCAGCACTCAGCGACGGCACGGAAGGGACGGCCGCCCTTGCCAGCGGCTTTCTTGTCGACACTCTTGTGATCTACGGCGACGAAATCCTGTAAGGTAGGGAGCATCTCCATGCTACGAGCACTTCTGGTCGGTCTCATCGCGCTTGCCGCGTCAAACCGCGAAGCCGATGCGGCTCTCGTCCCGGCCGACATTGCAGGGTCATCCGGCGCACAGACGGTGAGTTTCACGGCTCTTGTCGACGGGCCGGCGGCGCCCCTCGACGTCCTTGCAGGGACGGGTGCCGAGGCAACGCTCTCGGCGCCGAGCGGGCTCTACGCTCAGAGCGGCATCCTGTCGACGGTGTTCGATCTGGACTCGATCATGGTGACTTTCGCGAACCCTGTGCGGGGGGTCGGGTTCTCTGGCGGGATCGTGGACGAGTTCTTCGGCGCCGTCAGCGGCGGGGTCGATATCGAGATCGGCGGCGAGGTCCTGTCCTTCGCGGTGCCGGCGGCGCCGATCGCGTTCGGCGCCCTGTCGAGCCTGCACTTCACCACCGCGACGGTATCGGTCTCGGCATACGACACCGCGGCGACCAGCGCCGCATTCCTGGGCCTCGAGAGCATGGGCGCGCTGGTGGCACCGATCCCGCTGCCAGCAAGCCTCCCCTTTCTTGCCGCCGGGATCTGCGCCATGGGCTATTTCGGCGGAATCAGAGGGCGAGCGTAGGCTCTTGTGCTCTGGACTTCCCGGTGATGCAGTCTGTTGCTTTCATCAGTTTCTGCCTCGTCAGCCGGCACCCGCAAGGATGATCGAGGCGATTTCGCTGTATTGCACGATCCCCACGATTGACTTCCGCCATTCTGACCATTCCACGCGATGGCTCGGCTGCACTGGAAACTGCCGCCGGACGTCGACGATCTGCTGAAGGCAGAACCGGCGGTGATCGTTGACCACGTTGAGGACCTCGAAGCGCCGGTCGACTATCTGGTCCCCGATGAAGTCGAGCGGCCAGCGCTCCATCAACCCTCCGAAACCTGCGCCGCGATTCGTGGACCCAGAAGAACCTGATGTAGCAAGGCTGACATTTGACCGGTGATGCTCCGCCGGGACGGCTGTCGCGGTGACATCGATGAACTGACTGCAGCCGCCGGCGCTGCGATCCACGCAACGAGGCAGCCGATCCGGATTGCAACGTGAGGCAATGACCTGGGAAAGGACCACGACCCCGTTGGAGGGACGAAACGGAGCTTGACCGGACCATAGGATGGAAGGGCCTGTCCGCACCATCGGGTATTCCCGCCTTGGGAAAGGCGGGGCGGCCACCGTCTCAGCACCTGACGCTGCAGGAGGTGATCGGTCAGCCGTCCTCGGCCCAGCGCGTGAGGCCGCGGAGGGCGAGATACTCCATGAGCTCATTCCGGTTCGCGAAACGCTCCGCGATGCGCCGCGGGTTCTGGCGACGCGTCGTCGAGCGGCGCTCGTAGGTGACGGCGCGGCCGAGCCATCTAGAGAGCCGCTCGAGCGTGGCTGCTTTCTGCAGCGAGACGTAGTCGACGCTCAAGACGCTTCGCCCGTGTCTTTCGAAGCCCTCGTGGAACATGCGATCGACGCCGTCGAGCCAGGCTTCGTATCCCTCGAAGTCCTGCGGGTCGAACAACAGGTCCTTGCCGATCTTGGTCTGACCCTCCTTCAGCACCCATTGCCCGGTGCTCACAGCGATGCGACCCGAGGAATACTGCGCCAGGCGGTTTTCCCTAGAAAGGAGAATGAGCTTGTACCGTTTGTCCTCCAGCACGTGATCGATGACGCGTCGCTCGTGGAACGGAAAGAGCTTGAAGCCCGTCATGGTGTACCCGAAGCGGGCCGCTGCCTCCTCGCGCTGCCCCAACCACCCGAGCGGGTCCGCATTGCGGTCGGCGATGACTTCGGGTTCCACGATCTCGCCACCGCCAAATTGTATCCGCTCATGATGGAAGAGCTCGTAGTCGACCAGGGCGTTCGGCGCCGTGCCCAGAATGTCGCAAAGCAGCGTGGAGCCCGTGCGGGGCGTACGTCAGGACGACGAACCGCTCGAGGCCGTCCGCCGAACGGCGCCGCGGCTTTCGTCGCTGCGACGGTGCCACCTGCCTTGCTTTGTCGCAGTGCGACGCGTCGCGCGGCTGCTCGCGTAATTCCGGGAACAGGCCGCTGTCGCGAGCGACGCGCCACAGGGCATCCGAATACGCCGCACCGAACGCGGCGGTGTCGGAATGGGGCGCGCCCTGCTCCAATTCATCGGAGATGCGATTGCGGACTTTCTCGCGGAAGTCGTGGGCGGTCGCCAAGGTTACCGCATGTTCAACGTACTCCTCAGTCGACGTCGAGATCAGCTCGGGGAGGCCGTAGCGCCGCAGCCAGGCAGACCCGGTGCGCTGGCGCAACATCCTTCCCTCCATCGCGACGACGGGGCATCCGCATGCCAACGCCTCGCAGACCGTCGTGGCGCCCGAGTAGGGAAAGCTGTCGAGATAGACGTCCGCCACAGAGAGAAGACGCCAGATTTCCGCCGCGGATTGCTCGGGGAGAACGACTACGCGGCCTTGGTCGACGCCGCGTTGCGACAGATGCTCGCCAAAACGGCGGCGAAACACCTCCGCGGAGTGGCGCATCGACCAGACACGGGCGAAAGGGTAGAGCACGAGTTGGCCGTGCTCCACGCGAGCAAGAATGTCGGCCCAGGCAGCCATCGTGTCCGCCTGTACCTTATAGGCCATCGCGCCGGAGACGAAGAGCGGACCGTCGGGCTGCAGGCCGAAGCGACGGCGCACCGCGGCGGCGTCCTCGTCGTCGACAGCCGCAAGGCCGACGAAGTCGAAGCAGCATTGCAGATCGTCGTCGATCGTCACCAGTCGCTCCGTGTGCTGGTCGGCGGCGTCCTCGGCACCGCGCCACGCGATCGCATGATCGAAGCTGCGCAGGCCCAGCGTCGTAGGATTGTTGAAGCAGGCCGAGATCTGCAGCCGTGCAAGCTTGTGCGCGACGATTGACGTCAGACGCTCCCAGTTCGCGATGTAGGCGCCCAGGATCAGCAGATCGAAGTCCCATGCCCGGATCGTTGCGACGGCCGCTGCAACCGGCAATCCCGCGAGATCGAGATGCGCGTCGAAGCGCGTGTCCGGCTGGAGATCGTCGGCGCCGGAATCGGAGGTGACGAGGGTCAGATCGAACCGGGATGGGTCGAGGCCACGGTACATGGCCAGCGCCGACCATCCCTCCGGGGTCCGCGCGAGATTGCGAACGAGAACGGCGACCCGCAACCGAGCGGCCCCGACCCGCGGCAGGGAACGGCGGCCGAGTTGGGCCCCCGACTGGATCAGCAGCCGCTCGATGGCGGCGGAGCGGGCACGGATCTGCGTGACGAGGTTGACGTCACCGAACAGCGTGGTGGTGTTGCGCAGCCCCATGAGGACGCTCGCTGCGAAGTCGTTGGTAGGGCCGCCGGAGGCCTCTCGGCCAAGGAGCCGTGACAGGTCCGCGAGGAGTTGTTCGAGGTGTGCCACATAGAACGTTCTGTCGGTGGGATCGACGTAGCGGGGATCGCGTCCGAGGTAGCCCACGATGGCGGATTGCTGCGCGAGCAGCAGGGCAGGAACCTCCGCGAGTTCGGCGGCGATCCCGAGTCGGTGGGACGGCACGAGCGCCATGCCGCAGAGAAAGGCCCGCAGACGGTCGGACGGCGAGGCGCCGGATCGGCCCAGTCCCTCGACACGAATTGCCAGCCGCTCCGCGGCGGGATCGAGGCGCAAGCCCGCTGTCTGGTCTCCCAGCCACTCGAGGGCGTCGAGCCAATCGCCGTTCGAGGCCAGAGTCCTGAGCGCCCGCGGCTCGAGCGAAAGGATCTGCCCGGCGATTTCCGATCGCAGCAGCAGCAAGTCGTCGAGTGTCGAGCCGTCGCCGCCCCGAGCCGCCAGAGTCCGTTCGACAATGTCGATGAAGCCGGGGCGCGCGTAGCCTGTCGCCTCCGGAAGTGGCGCTGGCGGCAGGTGTTGGCCCTCGACCGAGAGGGACACGAGCTCGACGGTTGCGATACCGGTCTCGCCAACGTCGCCCTCACCTTGGAAGAAGGCGTGGAGTCCCAGGGAGATCGCATGACCCGGCTTCCGGTCCGACAGAGGGACGACGATCTCTCCGGCGCCGAGAAGCTCGGCGACCACTAGCATCTCGCCATCGCAGGAAACGCCGACGATCAGGCGGCGGTCGGGCAGGTCCGGCAGGACTGGCCGCAGTTCAAGCCGCGCCGTCAGTCCTTCCACTTGCGCCAGCACCTTGAACGACAGCTCCGCCTCCGATGCGATGTTCCGGACGCCTGTCGGGCCGATCTCGGCCCAGCCCGACCCGAGCAGGCGCGCGGCTTCGGCGGACGTTCCGAACAGCACGACCTCACCCGGCGTCAGGGCCTTGCCTCCCGCACCGTTCAGATGGCGCACCGCGGGCAGGTCCTCGTCCGCGCCGGTTGCGAAGAACCCGATACTCGCGAGCGCGAGAGGGCCGTGGGCATCGACGTCTGGAGAGAAAAAGAGCGTCGCCTCCCGCGGAATCGTTTCCCGCTCCGCCTCGATTGAGAATGTCGAGCGCACCGTCTCGCCCCCATCGACCTGGCCCGAGAATACCGGAGCCTCGCTGGACCGTATCGTGAGCCAGCCCGAAGGGCTTTCGGGCGCGAGGCGCAGGACAAGGTCACCGCGCCGCGCACCCGGCTCCGGGATGAACGGCAGCAGCGCGGTGCGTCCGGTCATCCTCGCGCTTCCATCCGGGCGGAGCTGCCAGCCCTGTTCGCCTGCGGCGGCCAGAACTGAATGAAGCGCATGCACCTCCTCGCCGGCATGCAGCACGGGTGCGGGAAGATCCGGTGGCTTGTCGTAGAAAGAGACGCGCGAAATCCCGAACGGCGCGGCGCGGCTGCGAGAAAAGCGGCCCCGCACGGCCTCTGCCGCGATCACTATCTGGAGCAGCTGCAACGGAGGGGATGGGTCCCTGTCGACATCGAAACTTGCCAGCGCGCAAGCGTAGACGTCTTGCGACCAGACCCGTCGGCCGTCCGCGGCGACGGAGACCCGCACCGGCAGCTCCCGATCCGCCACGTCGGTCTCGATCTCGATCTGGACGCGGATCGCCACACGCGCCGGCGGCAGGTAGACATGCAGCGCGGCCGTGCCCCTCCTGCTCCAGCATAAGCCGCCGTTCGGGAGCGCGTACCAGCCCTCGGCAAGGACACTCCGCGAGGTCGAGCGCGGCCCGAAGGTCAGGTCGGAGTTCAGGCGGACCGGTTTCGGCCATCGCGGCGCGGCGATCGCATCGAGCCGGCGGGAGAGCTTGCGTCCGGGGGCAGGCACTGACCCGACGACGACCGCGCCCGGACCGTCGTTCTGCGCAGGATCGGCGAGTGCCGACGTTCTCAACACCGCCGCCGCAAAGCGTGCGATGCCGACAGCGGCGGCGAGACGCTCGCCTGCCGGTAGTCGAAGTCGCCGGACAGCGGCGAGGGTGGCGAGCGTCTGCCGTCGGAATACCCCGAAGTCACGGGACCAGACGGCGACCTTGCCTCGCAGCTCGAGTGCGCGAAACAGCACCGCCAGGCGAACCGCGTGCTCGGACACGTCGCGGGGAATGCCGTGTGCGATCAGCGTATCCAGCGCGCGAGCCTTTATCTCGAGGTCGCGCAGGCCACGGCCCATCGACCAGGCGTCGAAAGTGTCGTGGCGCATGTAGTTGTTGCCCCCGTGCACACGGTACGCGCCCAATACGCGCCGCACCGTTCTCACCCGGCCCCACATCGCCACCGCCCGCACCAGGTAGGCGTCCGCACAGACCCGCCACCCATCCTCCGGCATCGGCAAGAGCTCGGCCAGGACCTCGCGCGAAAAGACGTTTCCCGACGTGGGCGCGAAGGTAAAGCTGCCCCCGAGCGCGCCGCTTCGCAGGATGTTGGGCCGGTTGTCGCCCTCGTCCGCAAGCAGCGACAGATCGTGAACTCCGATGCTGCGCCCGGCCGCGTCGATCCTCTCAAGGCCGAAGACCAGCGAGGCGAGCGAAGCATCCCAGAAGGCTTCAGCGGTCTCCAGCGCCTCGGGCCGCAGCAGGTCGTCGGCATCGAGGAACAGGATGGCATCGCCGGAAGATGCGGCGAAGCCGGCGTTGAAGGCCGCAGCCTGCCCAGCGCCGCCGAGACGAAGCAAGTGCAGCTCGCGGGCGAAGCGGGACAGGACCTCTTCCGAGCCGTCGCACGAGCCGTCGTCGACGACGATGATCTCGTGCGCCGCATGCGATTGCTCGCGAACGCTCATGATGCAGTCGTGCAGAAAGTGGCCGTAGTTCCTGTTCGTAATGACAACCGAAATCCGGGGAGTGGCGCGCGGCATCTGCAGGTCGAGATACCGGACCGCTAGTTCGGTTGCCTCGATCGAGTCATCGGCCATTGTCGAGACGTCTCATGCGCTCTGGGATCGGAAGCAGCGCCGAAGAGCTCAGTAGCCGCCCCCTCCGCCGCTTTCTTCGCCTCCACCGCGCCTAGTCTGAGATGGCGGCTCGACCTGCGCGCAGACCTCCACAGGCAACTGCCTTTGGACCGACGGCGGCAGATCTCTGCAAACCAGGGGCGAGAGGCGCGCAAGTGTCGAGGCAGGCATCGCGGCCAGCGTCGGCGCGACGCAGTCCGCGCGCGGCGCTGCGCGCAGCAGGGCCTCGATATCGCCGACCTGCCTCGTCTGAAGGGCGCGCTGGCAGAGCGCCTGCACCGTCTGTGTGTCCGGCTGGCTCGTCGCGAAGCCGACGTCGCCGGGAGTGCAGCCGACTTGCATGACGGAGACCGTTCCGACGGAGATGGCCAGCATCAGCGATCGCGTGAGGGCTCTCCCGGACTTCTCCTCGGTGCTCATTGCCTAATCCCCGCTTACCCTGCGTAAGCGTGCATGATATCGAGACAAAAATCAACCTGGTTGACCTTCTCGAGCGTCGGCGCGAGGCGCGAACCGGCGCCGGCGGATACGGCAGACGCGTGAGTTTGATTGCCGCAAGGTCAACGGACAGTTGCCGGTTCGGGGTGGGTTGGAATACCCTTGCGAGGAAAGGGGTACGATGGGAATGTCGGCGCTTCCACCACTCGGAACTGGGAATCTACGGGCTCGCGTCGGTGCGATCATGCTCCTTTGCGCCGCGCTTGCCGCGGCGGCCGTCTTTGCCCAGGCTCCCGACAAGAAGCGCTTCGCGCTCGTCATCGGAAACGCTGGTTACCGGTATATCAACGCTCTGCCGAATCCCGCGAACGACGCGCACGATGTGTCAGGCAAGCTGGAGAACCTCGGCTTCGAAGTAACCACGGTCGTCGACCAGGACCTCGAACAGACCCGGGCCGCGATTGCCGACTTTGCGACGCAAAGCATCGGCGCCGAAGTCGCGCTTGTCTTCTATGCCGGCCACGGCATGCAGCTGGACGGCGAGAACTACCTGTTGAGCGTCGACGCCCGGCCGGGGCGTGCGGACTGGCTCGACCATGACGCGCTGAGGGCGGTCGAGCTGCACGAGATCTTCGCGGTCGTCGAGCCTGATCTCGCTCTGCTGATCCTGGATGCCTGCCGGGATAATCCTTATCTCGGTGTGGTCGCCGACCAGCCCGGCCTCGCGAGCGGAAGTGCCGCCGAGCACGCCGTGGACACCACGCGGAGCAGCGCTGGCACGTTGATCGCGTTTGCCGCGCAGCCAGGCGCGACGGCCTCGGACGGGGGAAGCGACGGCAACTCGCCCTTCACGACCGCGCTTCTGAAGTGGATCGATCAGCCCTACGAGATCGGCCAGATGTTCCGCGAGGTGCGCAAGACGGTCATCACCCTGACGAATGGCAAGCAGGTGCCGTGGGTCGAGGAAGCGCTCATCGACAGCGTCTATCTGAGCTCCGCTCCTGCTCAACCGCCGGGAGCCGGGCTCTCGGAGCGCATTTCCGGTCAGGCGCCCCGCTTCGAAGATCCGCTCGAGCAACGGGCGTTCATCGAGTTCGTTTCGCGCGTTTTCGGTGACTCCGTAGCGGAGACCGAAACCCGGATCGCCTACACACCGGGGGAGGAAGGACTCGACGAGCTGGATTGGGAGGATGGAGGACTCATCCACGAAGCTCTCACCTGGCTGCCGATCAGCGACAGCGCCGAAGCTGCGGACTTCGAGAGCTTCATCGAACGCTTTCCCGACAGCCCGTTCGTGCGCCTTGCCAACGAGCGCCTCGTGGAGCTCGATGCTCAGCGCGCATGGACTGTCACGGACGATGGGGCGGGCCGCGATGACACGACGGAGGCAACGCCACCCGAAGGAAAGGCTTCGGGCCGCAGCGAGGCGGATGTCATTGACGTGCCAGCGGCCGGACGGCCGGCCGAGGATTCGCGGCAGCCGGCAGTAGACCCGGCGGTCTTCGCCGCAGTTGAGGATGATATGGCGCTGGACCGTGATCAGCGCATCGCGCTGCAGCGCCTGCTTGCGGAGCTCGGGCACTATCGCGGCCCGCTCGACGCCGACATAGGCCCGATGAGCCGAAGGGCGATCGGAGCTTTCCAGGCGGCGTCGGGCCGCTTCCGGACCGGCTTCGTAGATCGCGGCACATTGCGCGCCCTGGTCCAGCAGGCCGCCGCGCCCGTGCTTCTCGCGGACCCGCAGGCCGAGTTGCGCGACGCCATCCACGAGATTGCCGCGATCGGGCTCCGCGGTTCGGACGGCGAGCCGCGGGTCATCCGTGTTGCGAGCTACAACCGTTTTCAGGTCGTTCTCGACTACTGGCAGGAGCTTGCGAACGCGTTCGAGGCGGCGCATCCCGGCACGCGGATCGAGTTCGATATTCGCCAGCTCGCCGACTACAAGGAGCAGCTTCTGTCGATGCTCGGGGCGCGCAGGCCGCCAGACATCTTCGTCAGCTGGGGCGGCGGCCACCTTCGCTCTCTGGTGGAGGCGGGGTTCGTCCGCGACCTGACCGCAGAGATCGGCGCCGGATGGGCCACCAGCTTCAAGCCATCGTCGCTTGCCAACCTCGTCTTCGACGACCGGGTCTACGGGGTTCCGGCGCGAATGACGCTGGTAAGCCTCTGGGGCAACCGGGAACTTCTCAAGCAGGGGGGTGTCGACATCGGAGAGCTCTCCACGTGGAGCGGATTGCTCGAGGCAGTGGACGACCTGAAGGAGGCCGGCATCACGCCGCTCTCGGTGGGGGCCAACGAGGGATGGCCCTTGGCCCTCTACTGGTCCGGCCTAGCCCTTGCAATCGGCGGTCGCGAGGCGATGGAAGACGCTCTGTCGGGCAAGGCGGCCGGGTTCAGCGACCCCGCCTTCGTCGCCGCAGGCGAGCGTCTGCAGGAGCTCGTCGCTCTCGATCCGTTCCAAAACGACTATCTCGACATGAACGAGAACCAGTCAATCGGCACGTTCACCGACGGCTACGCCGCATTGCACCTGAACGGCGACTGGGTCGAGGCGCGGCTGCTTCGGACATGGAAGGGCGGAGACCCCGAGGAGGAGATCGTGCGCATCGACTTTCCGCCCCGCGACCTGATGGCCGAAGAGTCGCTGATCACGCTCGGCGGGGTCGGTACGTGGGTCGTCCGAAAGGACGCCCCGGATCTCGCGATCGACTTCCTGAGGGATTTGTCGGGCCTCGCAGCGCAGCGGACGCTCGCGGAGATGGGCTTCGGCATTCCCACCATGACGAACGCCGACGACGCGCTGGAAGACCCGATACAGATTGATGTGGCCATGGTGCTGACCGCTACAGAGTACCACCAGCTCTTCCTCGACCAGCTCGTCGGACCGATCGCCGGCGAAGTGGTGAACGGCGCCGTCGTAGATATCGCCGCCGGCAGCGCCTCGCCCGAGGAGGCCGCCGCGGCGATCGAGTTGGCTTGGGCGCCCTTCCGCGACGCTTGGGGTCTCGCCGCCCAGCCGGAGCCGGCAACAGAACAGCATGCCGCGCCGCCGGCCGCGGCCGAATGACGAAAAGCAGAGGTGCAGGAATGCTGATCGCGCGCATTGTCGTTCTTGCCTCCGTGCTGCCTCTCGCCGTCGCCGCGGCCGAACGCGTTTGTCAGACGCCGGCCGGCTGGTGTCCGCTATCCGAAGACAAGCCGGGACAGCCGCAGTGCTTCTGCGAGGCGGCAGGTGAGACGGTCGAGGGCCTCTCCGTAGAAGTCGCTCGCACCAACCCGTTCGCCGCGCTGGATCCGGCCCCGGGGAACCCCTCGCGAAGCGCCATCGCGAGCCGCAGTTTCGCCGGGCCGTCGGAGTTCCCGCCGCAGGCGTTCCGCGCCTATGGAATGATGGTGTTCAAGACGCGGCCACTGCGTCTCAACCGCGGCCGCTACATGATGATGTGTGAGGCGTATGCGAGCGCGCTGGCACACGTGCGCGAGATCGAAACGCCTCGCAGCGAACAGATGGTGACCGTATGGCCGCTATCCAACGACAAGATCTCGGACCTGATCAACCGCCTTCCGGACGCTCAAGCCTGCGAGCTCGCCGTCGACAACTACGGTCTCGTGCAGGCCCAGAACGCGCTGCGCTTGTTGGAGGACTACGCCGGTGAAGAAGGTGCCTACGATACCAGCGGCCTCGGCCCCTTCCTCATCGCGTGGACACCGGGAGACGCGATCGCCGAGCCGGATTCCATTGCTCTGGTGGTAGATCTCTCCCACGTATCGAGTTCCTGAGCATGCGTTGCGCATGATGACCCTCTGGCACGAGAAGATTGAGGACGATCCGGACCTCTGGCGCAGCGAGTTGGTGAAGCCAAGCCTCGTCGACATCATCCGCAGCTTCTTCGACGAGAACGGAACGATCCTCGAAGGACTGAGCTCGTTGTGATGTCCATGCTGTCAGGGCTAGCCAAACACGGCATTTCTGCGGTTCTCGGCTTTGTGCTAGGACTTGTCGCGATTGCCGTCATCGCACCCCAGACGACGAACGGCAAGGTCCTCCTTCTGCTGACCGTGATCTGCATCTGCATCACGCTGGGAGCGGTGGTCTCGCTCCTCGCCCGCTGGGTGCGAGGCAGGAACACGGGCGACCGCTAGACCCTGTTTGCACTCGTTTGACCGATCCAGATTGGAGAGGCCCGGGGAGATCTTCTCTCAGGGCGATGCGGCGGAAGCGCCATGGGCGTTGGACGGCTCCTTTTCGTATTGGTCATGCCGGACTGCGGATGGAGGAGACCGCGCCTCGAGTCTCGTGCCGGCGAGAAGCTCGCCTACTTCGCCAATCACTGTGGCGGGCTCCGCGTCCAGCTTGAGGACAGCCGCGTCGAGAACACAATCCGCGCTATTGCCCTGGGCAGGAATACTTCGCTCTTTGCAGGCCACGACGAGGGTGGTCGATGCGTTTCGGGCGCGAAGGGGTGTTGTTGTCGGGGAGTGCCGAACGGTCAAGCCCTCTGTCAACCGAGAAAAAATGCCTCGATACAAAGGGATCAGCCCGCAGCCCACGCCGCAAACGACCCTGAGCCGGCGCAACGCAAGACACCGCTCGCCGAATATCGCGAAGCGATTTCCGGCCCGGGCCCAATGCTCCAAGGGCCAGCGCTTTCGGCGAAGGTGTGCTTCTCCTCAAATATTCATCATTTAGCTTTCCGCCGAGGGCGGCGGCGTCTCGAGTCAGCTTCCGGTTCGCTGATGCGGGCCGGCACTTTTCCCTATTGGGTCTCAGTCGGGAATTCTGGTGCGCCTTCAACCACGAACTCAGTGTCCTCGGCGCGCATCAGATTTGCCCCGACAAGCTCCTCCGCCGCGGTCCTTAGAGCCTCAATGTAGCCCTCCCGGCCATTGTAGCGGGCACTGACTGGCCGGCGGCTGTCTGCGTCCGTCTGCGAGGCTGGGAACGCCACGTAGCTGCCGGTGAGGCTGCAGAGATCACCCGCACCGAAGCCCTCGTCCCGAAGGTTCCAGCCCCAGTACGTGCCGAGCGGCGCTGCGATGTACGGCTGAAGCACACCGCCCTGCGGGATGCCATCCTCGTCCACTGCCGGCACGCGAACCGGATACGCCTCTCCAGCCTTCGGCGGGATCGAGCTGTGATCCATCACCCGGAGCACGTTGGTCACCGGCTCGGGCACCGTCCCGTCGATACGCGGCAGTTCGAGCTCATCCAGCGCGACCAGAGTGCCGGGCTCGAGACCGGGATAGACGCTGTCAGGCGGCTCGGCTCCGTCTCGCACCCACGCCTCCATCGCAACGACGAGCGCGCGCATCGTCGGCGCCGCGCTGATCGGATTCGACGGGTAGACGCAGACCGGGCTCTCGCTCGGTTCGCTGCCCCAGCCGTTGAAGTGCGGCGCCCCGGCAAGGAAGTACAGCCGCACGCCGGCCGGCATCTCCAGCGCCTCGCCGTCTGGCGTGGTCGACACCAGCGACGCCCGCGCCTGCCAGAACTCCGTCGAGGTGTCGCTGTGCATCAGCATCGGACAGGTGTCCGAGGCCTCGCAGGCGGCCAGGATGCTGTCTGTCTCGCCCGTCAGCGGGTCCGTCTCCTCAGCGTACGTGAACGGGAACTGGTCGCCCGGGAAGTCGTGGTCCTCGTGCTGGCGCGAATAGCGGCCCGGCTGCGCGAACCGATAGTTGGTGAAGGTCTTCCGCGACCCCGCAATGTGGGGCATGGCGCCGTCGAACACGCGCGCGCCTCCGTCGTCCGCATTGAAGCCCTGGTAGATGAGGTCGCGCAGAAACCGCCCGGACTGCGAGATGCCCATGCCGATGGTGCGCTCGATCCCGTCGATCGGGCTCTCGGCGTCATGGCCGGAATTGCCGCGCAGAAACGAGACCAGATCGCTCGTCGCGACAAAGGCGAGGCCGGCGGGGAGTGCGTCCTTGGCCGGGTAGACCAATTCGTAGACGGCGCCAGCGTCGTAGCCCTCCGGACGGGTGATTTCGATGCTGCTCTCGTCGATGTACCGGAAAGATAACCCCTCGGGCGTCTCGCGCGGGGCCTCCGGTGTCGGGCGCACCGTCAGAGTCGCCGCCGCAGGGTCGAGGTCCGCCGCCGGATAGCTCAGCGCTCCGGTGCTGGCGGTCTCGGCGTCGTCGAAGATGAACTCGTCGCGCGACACGCCGATAACGCCCTCGAGCACCGGCAAGTCGATCGTCAGAAGGTCGTCGTCGAGCCCGGTCTGCCAGCCGCTCCAGACCAACGTATGGCCCTGCTGCATCATGAAGCCGTCGCCGGGGTCGTCGACGGTAAAGCTGCCGCTGCCCGCCGAAAGGTTGAGCAGCGGGAAGCTCAGGTTTCGGCCACGGTTCGGCACCTCGTAAAAGAGCGTGCCGGACCCATTGCCGGTCGGGCGCAGGATGACGACCTCGGCGCTGAACTCGACCTCTCCCCGTTCGTTGACGGGCGCCTCGCCGATATCAACGATTCGGGCTGCGCGTCGAGATGTTGGGTCGAGGACGAAGTGCGCGACTGCATCAATTCGTTCGTAGGGTCCGGCTTCGCCGAACGCTCGGCCATCGTAACCCGTCTCAGTCGAAAGGATTTCGAGGCGGGCAACCTTCGCCTCGATCTGAGTAGTCGATACGGCCAACATCGCCGAAACCGCGGCGGTCGCCGCGGCGCAATCTCTAACGAGTTTCAATGGATCGTCCTCCCGGTTCGTCAGCCGCTACAGTTGATGGCAGCGGCGCCTAACGCAACGTAAGCCTGCAACATCAGGGTAGTACTGACAACAATTGTTTCTGCGGTGGGTTGATCGATCAGATGACATGCCATCGCCGGTGCGAGAACCACATGGTCGCGCGAGGGAGAACATGAGGATAGTAGCGCCGGTTCCCGCCCTGATGTGAGCGCCACGCTCCCTCCGCAGATGAAAATGGCTTGCTCGGGTCAGAACCTCGGGACCGAACCGCCGAGGTTGCGAGGGGGCTTTTGCCCCGCGCCGTGCGCCAGTTCGAGCACGGCGCAACGAAAAGCGGCTCTTTTCAGACCGGGCGTTCCTGAGGGGCGGAGGACGGCGGGACCGAGCCGATCATGTTGAGGAACCCATGTATGTCATCTTGTGGGCCCATGCGATAGACATCGCGACCTTCCCCGACAGAGACGTGATGCTTGTCATGCTGCGCCTGTCCCATGCCCGGCGACGTCGCGGCGCAGTCCGTGCGCAATCGCGCCGGGCGGGCTGGCGTGGAGCCCCAGGACCCTGACAAGACGCCGAAAGTAAAGACGGTTGACAGAAGGGCGGATTTCCTACCGCTTGGTAGCGTCTTGAAGGGAGGAACAAATGGACCTGAAAAATTCAGCCGTCGGATGCGTCACGGCTGCCTTTGCCCTCGTGCTCGCGGCACCGGCCGCGCTCGCCCAATGGCAACCCGATCGACCCATCAACATCATCGTGCCATGGTCCGCCGGCGGCTCTACCGATCAGGTGACGCGCGTCGTGGCGCCGATCCTGTCCGAGGCGCTGGGGACCGACGTCGTCGTGGTGAACCAGCCCGGCGCGTCGGGGTCGATCGGCACCAAGGCCGCGCTCGATGCCGAGCGCGACGGCTACACCTGGACCGCCAACGCGATCGCGAACAACGCCACCTACGCCGTGACCGGACTGATCGAGGGCACGTCGGTCGACGACTACGAGATCTACCTCTCGGTCGCCAACGTGCCGGTGGTCAGCGTGAACGCCGACTCCCCCTATCAGGATTTCGGCGACCTGCGCGAGGCGCTGAAGTCCGGGGAGGTCACCGTCGGCACCGCGGGCGTGAACTCGTCGGGCGGCATGGCGCTGGCGGCGCTGCGCGAGGCGGTCGGCGAGCCGTTTAACGCCCGCATGGTGACTTACGACGGCGGCAACCCCGCGGTGATCGCGGCGGCCTCGGGCGAAGTCGCGGCGACGACCCAGCTCGCGGTGGAGCAGGCCGAGATGATCGAGGGTGGCCGGATCCGCCCGCTCGCGGTGCTCTCGGACCAGCCGCTCGAGATCGAGGGGCTCGACCCGATCCCGCCGATCACCAACTGGCTGCCAGAGATGCACACCGCGCCCGACTACTTCGGCATCCTGATCCCGAAGGGGGCACCGCAGGAGGTCTACGACACCGTCGACCAGGTCTGGCAGGAGCACGTCATGACCTCGGAGGCGCTCAGGAACTACGCCACCGAACGCGGTGCGGTGTTCGCGCCGGCCTATGGCGAGGAGGCGCTGGAGAAGTCGATGCCGGTGATCGTCGCCGAGGCCTGCGCCCGCGTGGCGCGCGGCGAGGCGGTCGTTTCACCGTCGGAGTTCGGTATCGACTGCCCGGACCAGCAGTGAACGAGGCGGCTGCGCGGTCCGCCGCGCAGCCGTTTCCCGAATACGAAGGCGACCCGCGATGCGCTTCGACTCCCGACACGCCGACCGGCTGACGGCCGTGGTGCTGTTTGCCGTCGGCATCACGATGCTCTGGGCCGGCTACACCATGGACCGTCTCGAGTTCCGGCAGATCCATCCCGCCTCGATCCCCGGCCTCGTGCCGATGATGCTTGGAGGTGCGATGGCGGTCTGCGCGACGCTCCTGTTCCTCAGCGCGCGGGAGGAGGGACGCGCCCCGGCAGCCGCCGGATCGTGGCGCGATCTCGGCCTCGCGGCACTCTGGAGCATCGTCTTCGCGCTGGGATTGGTGGGTCGGGTGAGCTTCCCGCTCGCGACGGCGATCTACATCGGGGGCTTCGTGCTGCTCTTCGACCGCGGCGGTTCGCTCGTGCGCCGGGTGCTGCTCGCCGTGCTGTTCGGAACGGTCAGCGCCGGCGTGATCTCGGCCCTCTTCCGCTACGCGTTCCTGGTCAGGCTGCCCTGATGGAAGGATTCGCCGCCTTCTCCGAGGCGCTGCTGCGCCTGTCGCAGCCGATGATGCTCTTCCACACGGCCTGGGCAACCCTGCTCGGCATCTTCGTGGGCGCGCTCCCGGGCCTCACCGCGACGATGGGCGTCGCGCTGCTGACTACCCTGACCTACTCGCTCGACCGCGACGCGGCGATCCTGGTGCTGATCTGCATGTATGTCGGCGCGATCTACGGCGGCTCGCGCAGCGCCATCCTGCTCAACATCCCCGGCACGCCTGCCAGCGCCGCGACCGCGCTCGACGGCTTCCCGCTGGCCCGGGCGGGACGGGCCGGCTATGCGATGGCGCTCGCCACAGCCGGATCCGCGCTCGGCACGCTCGTCGGCATCCTGCTCCTGGTGCTGCTGGCGCCGCCGCTGGCCGAGGCGGCGCTGAACTTCGGCTCGTTCGAATTCTTCTGGCTCGCGCTCTTCGGCATCGTCATCTCAGGCCAACTGACCGGCGGGTCGTCGCCGCTCAAGGGCTACATCGCCGGCATCCTGGGGCTGATGGTGGCGATGATCGGCTCGGACGGCATCCATGCGCACATCCGCCTGACCGGCGGCGTGGGACCAGCTCAACGGCGGCATCGGGCTGATCCCGGCGATGGTCGGCGCCTTCGGCTTCGCCGAGGTGCTGACCGTGATGTGGCAGCGCACAGCCGACCATGGCGCCCGGCGGCAACAGCTCGGACCGCGTGCTGCCGCGGCTCGCGGACCTCTGGCGCTACAAGTTCACCATCGGACGGTCGGGCGTCATCGGCACCCTCGTCGGCATCATCCCCGGCGTGGGCGAGGATATCGGCGCCTGGGCCTCCTACGCCGTCGCGCGCAAGACCAGCGCCGAGCGGGAGCAGTTCGGCAAGGGCTCGACGGAGGGGTTGACAGCGGCCGAGACCGGCAACAGCGCCGTTGTGCCGGGCGCGTTGATCCCGGCGCTGACGCTCGCGGTGCCGGGCTCCGCTCCAGCCGCCGTGCTGATCGCCGCGCTCTTCATCCACGGCGTCCGCCCCGGTCCGATGATCATGATCGAGCAGCCGGACTTCATCTTCTCGGTCGCGGCGATGCTGGTCTTCGCCACGATCGCCGTCGCCGTCTTCGGGCTCAGCCTGACGCGCGCCTTCATCCAGGTGCTGCGCATCCCGCGGGCCTGGCTGATGCCGGTGATCTTCACCCTCTGCGTGATTGGCCCCTACGCGCTGACGCAACGGCTCTTCGATGTCTGGGTGATGGTCGCGTTCGGGATCCTCGGCTTCCTGCTGCGGCAGATGAACTACCCGGTGGCGCCTCTGGTGCTCGGCATCATCCTCGGCGACCTGCTCGACAAGAGCCTGCGGCGCGGCCTGACGCTCAGCGACGGCGACCTCGCGCCGTTCTTCACGCGGCCGGTGTCGGCAGCCTTTGCCGTGATCATCGCGCTCAGCATCATCGTCGGCATCCCCGCCGTGCGCCGCAGGCTGTCGCGGCTGAACCCGTTCGCAGACACCGCGACGCGGAGCGGCACGCGATGAGCCCGGAGGCGCCGAAGCGCCGGAACGACTCCGGGCAAGCGCGCCGCGCGATCCTGCAGGCGGCGCTCGAGGAATTCGCCGAGCACGGCCATGCCGGCGCGCGGATCGACGCGATCTCGGCCCGCGCCGGCATGAGCAAGCCCATGCTCTACAGCTATTTCGGCGACAAGGACGCGCTCTACGCCGCCGCCCTGCGCGAGGCCTACGTGCAAATCCGCGAGGCCGAGGCGGAGCTGCATCTGGAGGATCTCGACCCCGAGGCGGCGATCGGCGCGCTCGTCAGCTTCACCCTCGACCACTTCATCGAGAAGCCCTGGTTCATCTCGATGCTGAACACCGAGAACCTGCGCGGCGGCTCGACGATCCGCGAGATCGGCGACGCCACCGAGATCCAATCGCACCTGCTGACGCAGCTCAGTAACGTTTTGCGCCGCGGCGCCGAGGCGGGCGTGTTCCGTGACCGGGTCGATCCGGTGGATCTCTACATCACCGTGGCGTCGCTCTGCTATTTTCCGGTTTCAAACACCCACACGCTCGGCGTGGTCTTCAAGCGCTCCATCGAGGATCCGGCCTGGCTCGAGCGGCGCCGGCGGGATGCGCAGCAACTCGTGCTGGGCTTCCTGCGGCCCCGGCCAGCGGAGGGTCCGCCGAAATGAACCCTTCCCTTGCCTCTGCCGCCGCGTAGCCCGCGCGGCCGACCCCGAGAACACGAAAGGACAGTGAGAGATGAAAGAGCAGCGCATCGGCATCGTCATGCACGGCGTGACCGGACGGATGGGCATGAACCAGCACCTGATCCGCTCGGTCCTCGCCATCCGCGATGAGGGCGGCCTGGCGTTGCAGGACGGCACGCGGCTCATGCCGGACCCGATCATCGTCGGGCCGCAACGCCGCCAAGCTCGAGGCGCTGGCCGAGCGCTACGGGATCCGCCGCTGGTCGACCGACCTCGACGCCGCGCTCGGCAATCCCGACGACACGATCTTCTTCGACGCCGCCTCGACCCAGCTCCGCCCCGCGCTGCTGCGCAAGGCGATCGACGCCGGCAAGCACGTCTATTGCGAAAAGCCGGTGTCGGAAGGGCTCGAGGACGCGCTCGAGATCGCACGCTACGCCAGGAAGGCCGGCGTCAAGAACGGCATCGTCCACGACAAGCTCGACCTGCCCGGACTGCTGAAGCTCCGCCGCCTGCGGGACTTCGGGCTTCTTCGGCCGCATCCTCAGCGTCCGGGGCGAGTTCGGCTACTGGGTCTTCGAAGGCGACTGGATGCCGGCGCAGCGCCCGTCGTGGAACTACCGCAAGGACGCGGGCGGCGGCATCATCTCGGACATGCTCTGCCACTGGCGCTACGTGCTCGACAACGTCATCGCACCGGTTAAGGCAGTCTCCTGCCTCGGCGCCGTGCACATCCCCGACCGCTGGGACGAGAAGGGCGAGCATTACGGGTCCGACGCCGACGACGCCGCCTACGCCACCTTCGAGCTCGAGGGCGGCATCGTCGCGCAGATCAACTCCTCCTGGTGCACCCGCGTCCGCCGCGACGACCTTGTGACGTTCCACGTCGACGGCACCCACGGCTCGGCCGTGGCGGGCCTGCACAAGTGCGTCAGCCAGCACCGCGTCAACACGCCGAAGCCGGTCTGGAACCCCGACCAGCCGCAGACCATGGACTTCCTCGACGATTGGGAGGAGGTGCCGGACAACACCGTCTTCGACAACGGCTTCAAGGTTCAGTGGGAGCAGTTCCTCCGCCACGTCGCCGAGGACGGACCCTGGTCCTACACCCTGGCCGAAGGCGCCAAGGGCGTGCAACTCGCCGAAGCTCGGCTATCAGAGCTGGAAGGAGCGGCGCTGGCTCGACGTTCCGGCGCTGGAGGTCTGACTGTGGCGACACTCGACCTGCCCGTACCCGGCGGCGGAACCGAGCGGCTGCAGCTGAACGCCGGCCCCGTACCGGCTCGCGCCGAAGGCGCGTTCACCCGCACCGCCTACGCCGCGGCGCATGTCGTCGCCGACCCGTTGGCCGAGATCGATCCATGGGTCGACGTCGCCATCGACTGGGAGCGGACCCTTGCCTACCGGGAATACCTCTGGGACATCGGCCTCGGCGTCGCCGAGGCGATGGACACCGCACAGCGCGGCATGGGCCTTGACTGGCCGACCTCGCTCGAGCTCATCCGCCGCAGCATGGAGCTTGCGCGCGGCACCGACCGGCTGATCGCCTGCGGAGCAGGAACCGACCACCTCGCGCCGGGCTCTGACGTGACGCTCGAAGACGTCGCCGCCGCCTACGAGGAACAGTGCGAGGCGGTGGAGGCGACCGGCGGGCAGGTGATCCTGATGGCCTCGCGCGCGCTGGTCCATGCCGCCCGCGGCCCCGAGGACTACGCCCGCGTCTGCGGCCGGGTCCTCGGCGGGCTCCAGCGGCCGGCGATCCTGCACTGGCTGGGCGAGATGTTCGACCCTGCCCTCGCCGGCTACTGGGGCGCGGCCGACCACATGCAGGCGATGGAGACCTGCCTCTCGGTGATCGCAGACAACGCCGAGAAGGTCGACGGCATCAAGATCTCGCTGCTCTCGGCCGAGAAGGAGGTCGCGATGCGCCGCCGCCTGCCCGAGGGGGTGGTCATGTATACCGGCGACGACTTCAACTACCCCGACCTGATCGCCGGTGACGACCATGGCTACAGCCACGCCCTTCTCGGCATCTTCGACCCGATCGCCGGGGCTGCGGCCCGCGCCCTCTCGGCGCTCGCTGCGGGCGACGACGCCGGATACCGCGCTGCGTTCGAGCCGACGGTGCCGCTCTCGCGCCGCATCTTCCGGGCGCCGACCCGGTTCTACAAGACCGGCGTGGTGTTCATGGCCTACCTGGGCGGCCACCAGGATCACTTCACCATGGTAGGCGGGCAGGAGAGCGCGCGATCGACCCTGCACCTCGCCGAGCTGATCCGCCTTGCCGATGCGGCGCGGCTCTTCACCGACCCCGAGGCGGTGGCGGCGCGCGCCCGCCCGGTCTTCGCCGCCCGGGGGGTCGCGGTATGATCCGAAGCCGGGGCGACCACCCGCCGCAGGCCGTCAGCAGACCTTTCCATGTGGTCAACGACATGACTTTGATGACCTGCAATCAAAGACTTGCCGATTTGTCCAAGCGTGGACACTCCACCTGCCCCGATCCCCGGCGCCGGTCCGACCGCCCAGGTTCCGCATGACCCTCCACCCGTCCCGCATCTCGCTCAACACCGCCACCGTCTCGGCACAATGGTCCCTCGCCGAAGCGGTCGAGGGCTGCCTGCGCCACGGCCTCGGCGGCATCTGCCCCTGGCGCGACAAGCTGCACGAGGCCGGCGTCGCCGAGGGTGCGCGGATTATCCGCGACTCCGGCCTCGGCGTCTCCGGCCTCTGCCGCGGCGGCTGGTACACGGCCGAGGGGCGGCTCACCCAGACGGCAATCGACGACAACCGCCGCGCCGTCGACGAGGCCGCCGCGATCGGCGCCGCCTGCCTGGTCATGGTCGTCGGCGGCCTTCCGCCGGGCTCCAAGGACATCGACGACGCACGCGGCATCGTCGCCGAGGGTCTCGCCGACACCCTCGACTACGCGCGCACCGTCGGCATGCCCGTCGCGATCGAGCCGCTGCACCCGATGTACGCGGCCGACCGGGCCTGCGTGAACACGGTTGGCCAGGCACTCGACCTCTGCGACCAGCTTGGCGACGGCATCGGCGTCGCGCTCGATGTCTACCACGTCTGGTGGGACCCCGAACTCAGCCAGCAGATTCCGGCGGGCCGGCAAGGAGCGCCTTCTGGCGTTCCACATCTGCGACTGGCTGAACCCCACGACGCACCTGCTGACCGACCGCGGCATGATGGGTGACGGCGTGATCGACATCCAGAAGGTTCGCCGCGAGG
The DNA here is from genome assembly GCA_963749675.1 of uncultured Alphaproteobacteria bacterium. Classification (GTDB taxonomy): domain Bacteria; phylum Pseudomonadota; class Alphaproteobacteria; order Rhodobacterales; family Rhodobacteraceae; genus Roseitranquillus. The sequence continues at coordinate 139,010 of CAVVNT010000008.1, read as the reverse complement.
TCGAGGCGCAGGGTTTCGACGGCTTGAAAGAGGTCGAGATCTTCTCGGCCGAGACCTGGTGGAAGCGCAGCGGCGACGAGGTGCTCTCGGCGATCACCGCCTGGGCCTGCCGCCCCGACGCCTGAGGATCGCCTCAGCCAAGCTCCGGCCCGGCAATCGCGAACACGCGCGTCGGGTCTCCACCATCGGCGCGTCCGTTCAACATCCGCGTGAAGCCGCGCTGCGCGACAAAGCCGCGGGTCCCGATCCAGTCGCGGAGGGTCTCATGCCGGTCCGCGAGGTCGATCAGCACCGGCCCCTCGACCCGGGCGAGCGCGTGGGACAGGAGCCGCCGCGCCGTCACCGCATCCTTCGCGACAACGGGCCCGAGATGCGTCGCGAACCGTCCTTCTCGCGCAACGAGGTATCCGCTGACCTGGCCGCGCGCCTCGGCCAGTGCGGCAAGGTCGGGCCGTCGCCGGTAGAGGTCGGCGAGGATCGCGCCACGCTCGGCCCCGAACGTCCGCGCGTCGAATGCGGCGACGGCTTGCATGTCGTCCCGCGTCAACGCGCGAACGGCGGCAGAATTGAGGTCGCACGCGTCGACGTGCTCCGCCAACAGCCGTGTGATGGTCCCTTCGCCGGCAAACTCCAGCCGCCGGTAGACTTTCCGCCCGGCCGGCGTCGCGTCGAGGCCGGCGACGCGCCCTTCGGCTGCGAGAGCGTCGACCGCCCATTGCATCAGGCGCGTCGCCAGCCCCTGCCGCCTGGCGTCACGGGTGACCAGCACCATGCAGATCCAGCCGAGCCGAGCGCCAAGGGGTACGACGGCGGCCGTCGCCACCAGGCGCAATCCGTCTACGATCCCGAGGCCACGCCCGATGGTCAGGATCAGCTGCCAATCGGCGGCCGTCTGATTCCAGCCTGCCTCGCTCGACAGCAGCAGGCATTCGGGCAGGTCGCATGGACCAAGCGCCCGCTCGACCCCGGCAGCGCGCGCCGCACCCTTGTTCGCGTCAGCCCTTGGCACCGGCCGCCGCCGGGTCAAAGATGCATCGCGCCACGCGCTTCTCGTCGCACTCGATGCCGAACCCTGGACCCGGCGGGACCGACGCTCGCCGCCGATCCCTCGGGCAGGATCCGCAAGGTAGTCCTCGGCGATGAACTGCGGGCCGTTGAGGCCGGCCGCACCGAATTCGGTCTCGCTGGCGCCGGAGATCAGCTCGCGCCCGTCCTCCGTCGGCTCGAGATCGTGCCAGCTCGAGTGGCCGGTGAAGGCGCTGAGGTCGAGGTGTGAGCGGGCGATTTCGATCGCCGGCTCCATCGATCCGATGCCATCGCCGCAGGCGTTGTGATTGTGGCCGAAGAGGATCTCGCGTCCGTCCATCACGGCGACACCGGGTTTTCAACGCGAGGCTCATTCCGGCGCTTCGATCTTGCTGTTGAAGTCGTTGGTGAAGACCTCCTCGGCAACAAGCTCCTTGTCGAGATTGCCGCCGGCCTTGGTCAGCTCGATCGTTTCGGCCATGCGCTCGGGCAGGATCCAGCCCATGCCATGCTCGCGCGACCGTTCGGTGATGACGAGGTCCAGGATCAGGTCGAGGTTCTCGAGGTACGTGGCCTTGTCGACGCCGTCGACCTCGGCCGCCAGCGCGTCGATCGCCGCCTCGCGCTCCCCGTAGGTGTCGACCCAGCCCTTGTAGGTCGCGCGCAGAAAGCCCTCAACCAGCTCCGGGTCGCTCTGGATGAGGTCGTCGTGGGTGATGTAGGAATGGCCGTAGAGTGCGACGCCGTGATCGGCGAAGAGCATGTAGCCGAGGTTCTCCTCTCCCAGAACCTTCTCCCAGACCGCCTTGTTGGTGTAGAGATCGAAGGCCCCGGCCACCTGCTCCGAGACGACGATCGCCTGCTTGCCTTCGGGCTTGACGTTGACCAGCGTCACCGAGTCCGGGTCGACGCCGTTCAGCCGCGCGAAGGAGGGCCAGAGAAAGCGGTGCGAGTCCCCCGGAGGCGCGGCGATCTTCGTGCCGGCGAGATCCGCCGGCGTCTCGATGCCGGTGTCCTTGCGATAGAAGAGGTTGTTCGCCGCGTTGTCGTAGACCATGCCGATGATCTGCAGGTCGGCGTCCTTGCTCATCGCCGTCAGGACGGTGGGCGTATCGGCGATGCCGAACTCGGCCTGCTTGAGGTCCACCTTCTGCGCCGCGTCGCCGGAGCCCTGGCCGCGGACGATGCGTAGGTCGATCCCCTCGTCGGCGAAGTAGCCGCGCTCGCGCGCCAGGTAGAACGGCGCGTGGTCAGCGAGCGGGAACCAGTTCAACTGGAGCGTGACCTCCCGCAGATCCTGGGCCGTCGCCGCCGTCGTGAAAGCCGCGGCGACCAGCACCGCACCAAATATGTGTCTCATGATTTCCTCCCTTGCCTCGTCATGGTTGCACCTCGCCCTGCTCCCAAGGCACCAGCACCCGCTCGGCCGCGACCACGAGCGCGTAGAGCGCGAGGCCGAGGGCCGAGATGATGCAGAGCGAGGCGAAGATCGCGGGCGTGTCGAGCGTCACGCCGCCGATGATGATGAGTGCGCCGAGGCCCGCCTCGGAGGCGACGAATTCCCCCACGATGGCGCCGATCACCGACAGCGTGGCGTTGAGCTTCAGCCCCGCGAAGATGTACGGCATCGCGTTCGGCAGCCGGATCTTGCGGAAGATCTGCAGCCGCGTTCCTTTCAGGCTGCGCACGAGGTCGATGAGATCGCGGTCGACCTTGCTGAGCCCGGTTGCGGTATTGATCACCATCGGAAAGAAGCTCACCGTCACCGCGATCAGCATGTTCGGCACGATCCCGTAGCCGAGCCACAGCACGAAGAGCGGGGCCAGAGCCACCTTGGGCAGCGTGTTGAAGAGCACGAGCAGCGGCATCACCGTCCGCTCCAGCAGCGGATGCCAGATGACGATGACGCCGAGGACGACGCCGAGCCCCGCCGAGATCACGAACGCCCCAAGGACGGCGTAAAGCGTGACGAGGGTGTTGGAGATCCAGCGGTACTTGGGATCCCAGAGCGTCGCCAGCGCGTCCTCCGGCGCCGGCAGCACGTACTCCTTGACGTCCCACCACTCGACCGCGAAGTGCCAGACCGCGACCAGCACCGCGATGGCGAGCGCGCTAGGAAGGTAGTAGCCCAGCCGCGCGCCGATCCGGCGGGTCAGGGTCGGGCCGGTCACCCGCCGGCCTCGTACGTGCAGCGCCGCAGCGCCTCGATGTCCGGCCGGACGCCCGCGGCCAGCCCCGGGCAGTCGAGCGAGCCGATGCTGAGGGCGCCGCCCTCAATCTTCAGCCGGACGGCGCCGAGGGTGCGGTGGTAGAGATCCGGATGGGCGGCGAGAAACGCCTCCTGCTCGGCCTCGGGGGCCGAGGCCATGCCGTTCACGTAGTGGTGGCCGTTGCGCTCGATGTGGGTGCAGCCGATCAGCGTCGCCAGCGCCAGGTCCTGCTGGACCGCGAGGCCGGCCTGCGTCGTCAGGTCCTCGGCGGACATGAAGTAGCGCTCGTCGCCGGCCTCCCGGTTCCAGGCAGCGCAGCGGGCGCGGTTGAGGAGGGACTTGTAGAACCCTTTGCAGGACTTCGACGACACGCCGGTGTAGCCAAGCGCCTTCGCGGCGGGGAACGCGTCGAGCGTGCCGTCCGACTCGTCGATCTCGACTGGCTTGAGGCGGGCGAGCGGCGTCACCTCGCGCTCCAGCGCCTTGGCGCGGCTGATCGGCTGCTCGACGAACAGGATCGCCTCGCGCAGCCGCGCGAGCCCGGACGCGCCCTTGATCGCCCGCCAGAGCTTCAGCACGCCGTCGACGTCGGCGTACTGCTCGTTGCCGTCGAGCGTGGCGCGATAGGCGGGCAGCGGGTCGAGCGCGTCGGCGATGCGGGTCAGCCGGTCGATATCGGCCGCGACATCGCCGCCGACCTTCAGTTTGAAGTGGGTGACGCCGTAGTCGCGAATCACCTCGTCGAGCGTCTCCGGCAGGCCGTCGCCGACGCGGTCGCGGCCGGCGATGTCGTCCGTGTCGATCGGATCCACGAGGCCGACGGTATGGCGCAGGTCGATGCGCGACGCGGGTCGGAGGCCGGCGAGAAAGCCATCGAGGTCGAAGCCCGCGAGGTCTGGCGTCAGCGCTGCCGAAAGGTCAAAGAGGTTCCGTCGCGCCGCCTCGAAGACGCTGACCCCCTCGAGCTGCAGCAGCGCGTCGAGGATTGCCCTGTCGAGCAGCGCCGGCCCGAACCCCGCTGCGAGCGGCGGCAGGCCCGCACCCTCCGCCGCCTCGCGGCAGGTGGGAGCGCAGGCGGCGTGAAGGCCGAACGCGGTGTGCGGCTTCGTCTCCGCGCGGTAGGCGTCGGCCGCGATGGAGAGCGCCCGGCGAAGCTGGTCGAAGTTGTCCGCGTTCGAGAGTTCCGGCGCCTTGTCGAACCATTTCGGCGCCAGCAGCTCGGCGGCCATGCCCCAGCCCTCGCGCCCGTCTCCGGTGCGGATGCGGGCGCGGACGAAAGTCTGCGGCGCCTCGGTCAGGGTGACGACGCCAAAGCGGAACGGCATGCGCAGGCGCACGTCGCGCTCGTAGAATTCGACGTCGGTCAGGCGCAGCGTCGGTCGGTCGCTCATGCCAAGGCCTCCTGCAGACCGCGCAGGTAGCCAGCGGCGCGGGCGGCGCAGGCGGACCCGTCGGGACGGTAATCAAACGGCTCGACCGCAGCCCAGCCGGGGTAGCCGTGTCGGTCGAGCGCGGCGAGGATCGGGGCGAAGCGCATCTCGCCCTCCCCCGGACCGCGTCGGTTCGGATCGTTGAAATGGACGTGCGAGATACGGCCCGGCGGGACCCATTCGTCGAGCACCGCGACGACGTCGCCGCCGTCGCGCCCGGTGGCCGAGGCGTCCACCATGGTGCCAAGGCCGGGGCTGCCGACCTCCTCGAGGATTTTGACCGCCTCGGCGACGGTGTTGACGAGGCGCGTCTCGCGCCGCGACAACGGCTCGATGCAGTAGAGGACGCCCGCCGTCTCCGCCGCCTCGCCCGCAGCGGCCCAGCATTCGACGGCGCGGGCGCGAGCTTCGGCCTCCTGCCCCTCCGGCACGGTGCGCTGCTGCGGCGAGCCGTGGATCAGCCGATCCGAACCCAGCGCCGCGGTGAAATCGACGAGGCGGCGCATGTAATCGGTTGTCCGCCGCCGCACGCCGGCGTCCTCGGAGGTGATCGACAGGCCCTCGGGCCCGACGAGCAGCCAGTGCAGGCCGGAGCAGCCCAGCCCCTCGGCCTCCATCGCGGCGCGGGCGCGGTCGGCGTCGGCCTCGGTCAATGTCTCGGGATCGTCCGAGAGGGTGAAGGGCGCGAGCTCGAGGCCGTCGTAACCGACGCTGACGGCGAAGGCACACTGCGCGGGAAACGGCAGGTCGCGGATGACCTCGTTGCAGAGCGAGAGTTTCAGTTGAACCTCCTTGTCATGCGGGAGACGGCGCGGCGGACCGGAGCCAGACCCCAGAGAATGGTGAGAAGGGTGAGCGCGGCGAGCGCGCCCGCGATCGGCCGCGTCACGAACGGCTCGAACGCGCCATCCGACAGCACCATGCCGCGGCGGAAGTTCTTGTCGAGGATGTCGCCCAGAACGATGCCGAGCACGAGCGGCGCCATCGGGTAGTTCATCTGCCGGAGCGCGAAGCCGAGGATGCCGAAGCCGAGCATCACCCAGACGTCGAAGATGCGGCTCGCGATCGCGAACGAGCCGACGACGCAGAGCACGAAGATGACCGGCATCAGGTACTCGCGCGGAACGCGCAGCACGAAGAGCATCGGCCGGGTCAGCGCGAGCCCGAGGATCAGGATCGCGAGCGACGCCCAGAACAGCATCGCCGCGACCTCGAACACGAAGGTCGGGTTCTCGATCATGATCAGCGGACCCGGGCGGACGCCGTGGATGAACATCGCCGCGAGCAGGACCGCGGCCGGCGCCGAGCCGGGGACGGCGAGCGTCAGCACCGGGATGATCGCGCCGGGGACGGCGGCGTTGTTGCCGGTCTCGGCGGCGAGCAGCCCGTCGGTGCTGCCGGTGCCGAAGCGCTCCGGCTCGTCGCTCGCCCGGCGCGCGGCGGCGTAGGACACCCATGCGCCCATGTCCTCGCCGACGCCGGGGACGATGCCCATGCTCGTGCCGATGAGGCCTGAGCGCAGGATCGTCCACCAGTGCCGGCCGAGCTCGCCGAGCCGCGGCAGGACGCGGCCGCCGACGTCACGCACCGTGTCGTAGGCCGGCTGCTTCATCACGCAGAGGATCTCGGCGAAGCCGAAGGCGCCGACCAGCGCCGGCAAGAGGCCGAGGCCGCCCGCGAGCTCGACCGAGCCGTAGGAGAAGCGCTGGTAGGCGTGGATCCCCTCCTGCCCCACCTGCGCGAGGAAGAGGCCGAGAAAGCCCGCGATCCAGCCCTTGATCGGGTCGTCCATCGCGGTGAGCCGGCCAGAGATCACGACGCCGAAGACCGCGAGCCAGAAGAACTCGTAGGACTGGAAGCGAAGGCCGAGTTCGGCCAGCTGCGGCGCAATCAGTGCGAGCATCAGCAGGCCGATGCAGCCGCCGATAAACGACCCCACGGTGGCGAGCCCCATCGCCTCTCCGGCCCGCCCCGCCCGCGCCAGGGGGAACCCGTCGAGGCTCGAGGCGGCGTTGGCCGGGGTGCCGGGGATGTTGAGCAGGATCGCCGTGCGCGAACCGCCGTAGATCGCGCCGACATACATGCAGATCAGGATCAGGATCGCGTCGTCAGCGGCCATCCGGAATGTCAGCGTGGTCAGGAGCGCGATGCCGAGCGTCGCCGTCAGCCCCGGCAGCATGCCCACGGCCATTCCGAGCAGCGTCGCCCAGAGCACGGCGAAAAGACTCGCCGGCTCGGCCAGCGCGACGACGGCCGCGGCAAGGGACGTCAGGCTTTCCATCCCGTCCTCACGGCAGTCGCACCAGGAAGACCTCTTGGAACAGCGTCGAGACGATCGCTGAGGTCGCCAGCGCCAGCATCGCTGCGAAGAGCACGGCGCGGAGCCCCCCGCGCCAGGTGAACACCAGCGCGAAGGCGCCGACGAAGACCGCGGTGGCGAGCCAGAACGGAACGCGGCCCAGCAGCCCGATGGCGTAAACGAGGCACAGGACGAGCGTGATGGCGAGCCGGTCCCGCCCCCCCTCGCCCGCCGCGCGCGCCGGCGCCGTCCACGCGCTGCGGAGGAGCAGCGCGAGGCCGAGCCCCGCGAGCACCAGGCCGAGCAGCCCCGGCGTCAGCCCGGGTGCGCTCATCGGGTGCACGCCGAGATTTGCCAAGCGCGGCATCCGCCACGACTCGACGACCACCGCGCCGCCGAAGACGGTGAGGAACAGGGCGAACCAGATGTCGGCGGTCCTGAACATGCGGCCTCGTCGCTGGGTGGGGCCGCGGCGGGCGCGGCCCGTTTGCGGTCACGGCTTGGGAATGCCCAGCTCCTCCGGCGACATCGTCGTGCGGCCGGCCTCGTGGAACGACCAGGCGTCGGCCTGCACCTCGGGCCACACCCGCTCGCGCGCCTCGTCGCCGGCCGCGGGCGTGAACAGCGCGCCCTTCTCCAGCGCGTATTGCTTCAGCGGCTCGGCGTTCGGGATCACCTCGGCCCAGATCCGGTCGAAGGTCTCGATCACCTCGGGCGGCGTGCCCTCCTTCGGGATGAAGATGCCGAAAGCCGTCGAGAGGATCGGCAGGTCCTCCTCGACGAAGTCCGTCACCGGCGGGATCGTCCCGTGCCCCTCGATCTCGAGCGGCTGATCCGCCAGAACCGCGAGCGGCCGCAGCCGCCCGGCCCGGATCATCTCGGCCTGTTCGGAGGCGAGCTGCGTCGTCGCCTCGGCCTCGCCCGCGACCGTCGCGACCACCGCCGGGTTGCCGCCGTCATAGGTGACGTGCTTGTACGCGCCGCCGACCGCGCCCTTCAGCGCCTCCGCCGCGGCGTGACCGGACGAGCCGGCGCCGGCGGTGGCGATGGTCACGCCCCCCTCCTGCATAGCCTGCACGAAGTCGTCCATCGTCTGGTACGGGGCGTCCGGGTTCACCGACACCAGCGGCACGTTGGTGACGGTGTTGTAGAGCCGCCAGTCGTCGATCCAGGTGTCCCACTGGCCGAGCAGCTGATAGGTGCCGAGCTGCTTCGGCGCGCCGGCGGCCCACGTGTAGCCGTCGCGCTCGGCCTCCCAGGCGCTCTTCTTGCCGATGGCGCCCGAGGCGCCGGGCTGGTTCACGACCACGACGCTATGCCCGAGCTCATCCTCCAGCACCCCGGCGGTAATGCGCGTCACCTGATCGGTGGCGCCGCCCGCGCCCCAGGGCACGATGATGGTGATCGGCTTCTCCGGCTGCCACGGGTAGTCCTGCGCCGCCGCCGGCAGCGCCAGTCCGGCCGCGGCCAGCAGGCTCAATGTCAGTCGCTTCATCGTCGTCCTCCCCTCTCGCTTTCTTGCGGCGGTTCGGACCGCCGCGATCAGTCAACTCCCAGCAGGTCGTAAATCCGGCGGGCATAGCGCCCGAACTCGGGCGACTGCCGCATGTCGAGCCGGCGCGGATACGGCAGGTCGATCGCGAAGTAGTCGGCCATCCGCGCCGGCCCCGCCGTCAGCACCGCGCAATGCGAGCCCATCAGCACCGCCTCCTGGATCGAGTGCGTGACGAACAGGATGGTCTTGCGGCTCTCGTCCCAGATGCGCAGCAGCTCGAGGTTCATCCGCTCGCGCGTGAGCGCGTCGAGCGCGCCGAACGGCTCGTCCATCAGCACGACCTTTGGGTCGTGCAGGAGCGCCCGCGCGATCGCCGCCCGCTGCTGCATGCCCCCCGAGAGCTCATGAGGCTGCTTGTCCTCGAACCCCTCGAGACCGACGAGCTTCAGCAGGTTGCGCGCCCGCTCCCGCGCCGGCTTTATCGGCAGGCCGAGGATCTCGGCGGGCAGCAGCACGTTGCCGATCACGTTCCGCCACTTCAGCAGGAGCGGCTGCTGGAATACCATGCCGACGTCGCGGCCGGGCGTGAACGGGTGCCCGGGGTCGCCGATGTCGACGCTGCCCCCCTCGTACCCGTGCAGATCGGCGAGGATCTTGAGCACTGTCGTCTTGCCGCAGCCCGACGGACCGACCAGCGAGACGAACTCACCCTCGGCCACGCTCATCGTCACGTCCGAGACGGCGACGAACTCCTGCCCGCCGCTGCGGTAGACCTTGCGGACGTTCTGCAGGCGGATGAACGGCCGCGGGTCGGGCGTGGCATCCATCACGACAGCCACTCCTCGCGGTGCGCCGCAACGAAGGCGTCGTCGGTCAGGTGCGGGTAGGCCGCGATCACCCGGTCGATCTCGGCCGCCTGGCCGGGGCCCAGCCCCTCCTCCGGGTCGAGCAGGACGAGGTTCTCTAGCAGCCCCTGCCGCCGCAGCACTTCGTGGCAGCCCGCGATGCACCCGGCAAAGCCGTTGCGGACGTCGAAGAGCGCCCCGTTCGCGTCCGTCAACTGCGCGTCCAGCGTCAGCAGCTCGGCCGAAATCGTCCCCGCCTCGGCCGCCGCGTGTGCGCGTCCGAGCAATTCGACGGCGGCGCGGGCCCAGACCGACCACTGCCCGAGGAGGCCGCCGCGGATCCGCACCGTCACCTCCGCGTCGTCCCGGCGGATGCGGTAGGTCGTCAGCAGGTCGAGCAGGATGTGGTCGTCGTTGCCGGTGTAGAGCGTCACCCGCTCCTCCGCCCGCGCCTCGACGACGCCGCGAACGACGTCGAGGGTGCGGTAGCGGTCGAACGGGGCGATCTTGATCGCGACGACGTTCTCGATCTCGGCGAAGCGGCGCCAGAACGCGGCGGAGAGGTCGCGCCCGCCGACCGCACGCTGCAGATAGAAGCCGACGAGCGGGATCTCGGACGCGACGGCGCGGCAATGGCCGACCAGCTCATCCTCCGACGCCTGCGGCATCGCAGCGAGCGACAGGAGCCCGGCGTGGTAGCCGAGGCTGCGCGCGATCTCGGCCTCGCGCCGCGCCTGGCCGGTCCGGCCACAGACGCCGGCGATCATCACCGGCGTGCGGGCATCCTGCGCGGCGGTCTCGGCGGCGAGCCGCAGGACCGGCGCGTAGAGGCCGGCCTCGCGGATTGCGAACTGCGTGGTGTGGACGCCAACGGCCAGACCGCCCGCCCCCGCAGCGAGGTAGTAGCGGCTGAGCGCCCGTTGCCGGCGGGCATCGAGCTCGCGGCCGTCGGTCAGCGCCAGTGGATGCGCCGGGATCGCGAGGCCGGCGCGCAGCGTCCCCCGCACCTCGGCGGAGCTGTCGCTCCAATGCGCGGTCATCCCCGACCCCGCAAGTAACTAAGCCGGCACAAGCTGGTCATGCCGGCACCTCCTCCGGGCGGAGATACGAAAGGACCATCTCGACCATCAGCATCCGCCAGCGGGCCAGCAGGTCCGGCTGCTCGAGGTCGCGGTCGAAGATCACCGACAAGGTGAAGCGGTTCGACAGATAGAAGTAGCCGATCCCGGCGATCGAGATGTAAAGCTCCACGGGGTCGATGCCCTTGCGGAACACCCCCTGCTCCACCCCGCGGTCGAGTATCTGGTCGATCATCTCGACGAAGGGCGAATGCATCTCGCGGGCACGGCTGGACTGACGCAGGTGACGCGCCCGATGCATGTTCTCTGAGTTCAGAAACCTTATGAATTCCGGGTGCTTGAGGTAGTGGTCCCAGGTCGTCTCGACGAGCCGGCGCATCGCCGTCGCGGGCGGCAGGTGGTCGAGCTGCAGGTCGCGCTCGCGCTGGCGCAGCCGCGCGTAGGACTCCTCCAGCACCGCGAGGAACAGCCCGTCCTTGTCGCCGAAATAGTGGTAGAGCATGCGCTTGTTCACGCCCGCCCGCTCGGCGATCTCGTTGATCCGCGCGCCGCCGAGACCCCGCGCGGCAAAGTCGGCCGAGGCGGCATCGAGAATACGGCGCCGCGTGCCGTCCGGGTCCCGTCTCACAGGCTTGCGCGCCCGAGCGGCGCCCGGGCCTTTGTCGTTGACAGAGGCGGTCACCGACCGCACCGTGTAGTAACCATAAAGTTACCTTGTCCGAACGCGTCACGGCGGTCAATCGCCGACCGCTCGGACCGCAGGAGGGAGAACGACGAGGATGATGAGGATCGCCATCACGACGGGCGCGGCGGCGCTGCTGATTGCCCCGCTCGCGCGGGCGCAGGAGACGGTCGAGATCGACTTCGTGCTGAACTGGATCGCCGGCGGCGACCATGCGCCCTACTACTATGCCAGGGAGCAGGGCTGGTACGAGGAGGCGGGGATCGACCTGAACATCGAGCAGGGCAAGGGCTCGACCATGGCGGCGCAACGCACCGGCGTCGGCGCCTCGGACATCGGTCTCGCCGACCTCGGTACGGCGCTGCTGGCCCTTGGCCAGGGCGCCAAGTTCGAGGCGGTGATGAACATCTACGCGAACTCGCCCTACGGGATGTACTGGCTCAAGTCCTCCGGGATCGAGGACGTGCAGGACTTCGCCGGCCGCAAGATCGGCAACCCGCCCTCCGACGCCGCCCGCGCGATGTGGCCCGCGCTCGCCAAGGCGGTGGGGATGGAGCCCGAGGCGGTCGCTTGGGTCAACGTGCAGCCCAACGCGAAGCTCGCCGGTCTGAAGTCCGGTGCCTTCGACATCACCACGTCGTTCTACAACATCCACCACATCTTCGAGCGGGAGCTCGGCGAGGACATGGGCTACTTCGCGTGGAAGGAGCACGGGGTGAACCCCTACGGCAACTCGATCATCGTGAATTCGGACTTCCTCGAAGAGCACCCCGACGCGGTTCGTGACTTCGTCCAGGTGACGCAGCGCGCCTTCGCTTTCTGCGTCGAGAACCCGGAGCCCTGCGTCGACGCGCTGGTCGCCGCCAACACCGGCCTGCAGACGGAGAACGAACTGCAGAACTGGGCGTTGGTGGTCGAGCTGCTGACTGACGAGACCTCAACGACCAAGGGACTCGGCTACTTCGACCCCGAGCGGCTGCAGGCGGACTATGCGCTGACCGAGACCTACTTCGACCTCGAGCAGCCGTTCGACATCACCGAGAAGGTGACGAACGAGTACCTCGACACGTCGATCGTGGTGCCGACGCCCTAGAACTTGCCGTCGCGGACCTGGAAGCCGGTGGGCTTGCCGAGCGAGGGCAGGCCGCGGGCGATCCAGTCCGCCTGCCAATCGATCATCCGCTCGAGCGGCACCACCGGCGGGCCGAAGAGGCGCCGCGCCTGGCTCGCGTCGTTGAGCCATCCGGTCTCCGCCTCTTTGCCGGCGACCCGCGCCTCTGTGCCGAGGCGCTCGGCGAAGGCGTGCGCCAGCTCGCGGATCGAGACGGTCTCCGGCCCGGTGACGTTGAGCGGCGAGGTCGGCGTGGTGACGTGGCGCAGCGCGCGCAGGATCTGGCTGTTGGCGTCGCCCTGCCAGATGACGTTGGCATGACCCATGGCGACGTCCACCGGCTGCCCGGCCGCGACCAGTGCTGCGACGTCGTGCAGCACGCCGTAGCGCATGTCGATCGCATAGTTCAACCGGATCAGCCGGCCGGCGGTGTCGTGGGTCTGCGAGCCGTGCTCGAACATCCGCTCGCGGGCGAGGCAGGACCAGGCGTACTCGCCCGGTGGCGGGCCCGGCGGCACCTCCTCGGTCGGGCCGCCGTCGGCGATACGCACGAACGGATAGACGCAGCCGGTCGACATCGCGACGATCCGCGACGCCCGGAACCGCTCGGCAACATGCGACGGCACCAGTGCGTTCATCGCCCAGGTCATCGCCTCACGCCCGGTGGCGCCGAACTTGAAGCCCGCCATGAAGACGACGTTCGGCACGTCCGGCAACCCCTCTACCGCGCCGCGGTCGAGCAGGTCGCAGGCGATGCTCTCGACGCCGTGACCTGCCAGCTTGTCCCGCAGCCCTGGGGCGGAGAACCGCGCCACAGCGACCACCCGCTTGTCGGGCGCCGCGCGCTTGGCCAAGCGGCAGAGCGTCGGGCCCATCTTGCCGCCGGCGCCAAGCACCAGGATATCGCCCTCGACAGCCGCCAGATCCGCAGCGAGCGCCTCGGAGGGACGGGTCATCAGCTCCTCGAGGGCGACTTCGTCCTCGATCCGCGCGGGCAAACCTTCGCGCGTCAGCCGTTCCGGCGCCGTGATCTCATCCATCCCTGCCCTCCCCGTCCGAGTAACCGGAAAGTTACAAACTGCGGAGGGGCGGTCAATCTCAGCGTCAGGCGGCGACGCGGCTGTCCTGCGGCACCGTCAGGTACTCGACGAGCACCACCAGGCCGTAGAGCGCGACGCCGATCAGCGTGATCAGCAGGACCGCCATGAACATCGCGGCGGTGTCGAGCGTCACCTGCACCTGCAGCATCAGGTAGCCGAGACCCGCCTCGGAGGCGATGAACTCGCCCACCACCGCGCCCGCGACCGCCAGCACCGTCGCCACCTTCATCCCCGAGAACACGTAGGGCAGCGCGCTTGGCAGCTGGATCTTGGTAAAGACCTGCCAACGCGAGCCCTTGAGCGCCTGCACCAGTTGCAGGAGTTCCGGCTCGACCTCCCTCAGCCCCCGCGCCGTGGTCAACAGGATCGGCAGCACGCAGATCGAGAAGACGATAAGGGCGTTCGGCGTAAACCCGTAGGAAAACCAGACGATGAAGAGCGGCCCGAGCGCCACCTTGGGAATCATGTTGAGGCTGACCATCAGCGGCATCACCGCCTGGTCGATGATCCTAGACCACGACGACAGCAGCGCCACGCCGACGCCGAACACCACAGCCAGCGTGTAGCCCGCCAGGATCTCTCCCGCCGTCACCATTGTGTTGTGGACCCAGTCGTACTGCTCCCACAATGCCGCTATCGTCTCGAGGGGGCTCGGCATGACGTAGCCGGGCACGTCGCCCAGCGTCACCCAGAGCTGCCAGGCCACGATCACCGCGAGGTGCGCCGCCACGGCGACCCAGTACCGACGGACGAGACCGATCGGTCGCGATGGCGCCCCCGGCACCGGCTCGGCCTCGGCGTCCGGCGCCCCGCGCCGGGCGGCGACGGTCTGTTGCGGCATTCCCGGCCCCCTAGTATTAACCGTCTGGATAATCCGGTGGCGGGTCAGCGCCGTCAAGAACGGCACGCGGGAAAGGGAGAGCACATGTCGGAACCACGGATCCTCACCACCGTCGTCGGCTCCTACCCGGTTCCCGACTGGCTTGCCGCGCGCCCCAGCGAGCAGGCGGTGATCGACGCCACACGCGTCGTGCTGCACACGCAGGAGCGTGCCGGCATCGACCTCGTCTGCGACGGCGAGATGTACCGCTTCGACGTGAACCACCCCGAGACCAACGGCATGATCGAATACTTCGTGCAGCCGATGTCCGGGGTACGCACCGCGCTGACCTTCGACGAGATCCAGGGCTTCCGCGCGCAGCCCGGCATGCGCTTCCGTGCACGTCCGGCGGGAATTCGCCGACGGCCCGATCGGCGGCGGCACGCTCGACCTGCCGGCGGCGTGCGCGCGGGCCAAGGCGCTGGCGACCCGGCCGCTGAAGTTCACGCTGACGGGGCCGCACATGCTGGCCAAGACCCTGTCGGACCGGCACTACGGCAGCACGCCCAAGCTCGCGATGGCGCTGGCGGAAGCGCTGGCCGAGCAGGTGGCGCACTGCGACGCCGACGTCATCCAGATCGACGAGGCGAACCTGCCCGGTCATCCGGAAGAGTGGGAATGGGCCGCCGAGGCGGCAAACATCGTCCTCTCCGCCGTCAGGACGACGCCGGCGATCCATCTCTGCTTCGGCAACTATGGCGGGCAGAGCGTGCAGAAAGGCACCTGGGACAGGCTCATCAACTTCCTCAACGCGCTCAAGGTCGATCACATCGTGATGGAGATGGCGCACCGCCCGCCCGAAGAGGTCGTGACGTTCAAGGGCCTGCGCCCCGAGATCGGCCTCGGCCTCGGCGTCGTCGACATCAAGCGCACCGAGGTCGAGACGGCCGAGGACATCGCCCGGTCGATCGAGCGTGCAGCAGACCTGCTCGGCCCCGACCGGATTCGCTACGTGCATCCCGACTGCGGCTTCTGGATGCTCAAGCGCAGCGTGGCCGACGCCAAGATTCAGGCGCTGTCCGCAGGGCGGGATCTCTACGAGGGACGCCGCAGCGAGACGAGGGCCGTCGTCTGAACTGCCGCGCCGCCGTTCTCAGTCGGACGTGGCGTGCGGATGCGCTGCAAGATCGTCGGCGGGGCCTAGCTGGCCCGCTGCACCAGAACGCGATCGCGAAGGCGGCGTAGACCAGCACGATGGCGGCCCGGGTGTCCAGAAGGCCCAGCGAAATGACGAGCTGGAAGAGCCCGAGGACCAGGACGATGGGCGACAGCGTCTGCGAGATCAGGCTGCGAAACGCTCCCGCGCCGCGAGACGGCATCCTCGCCACGGCGTAGGCGGCGGGTATGCCGACGGCGACTGCGAGCAACGTCGATGGGCTCGAGACGAGCAGGGAGTTCAGCAGGGCCGGCCCGAAGCTCGTCACCTCCCGCATCCGCGCAAAGTTCGACACCTGCGTGGCCCCAATGCGGCTGGAGCAGCTCGGAGGCGGGCTTAAGTGCCGTCACCAGCATCACCGCGAGCGGGAACAGGATCACCGCGGAGAGCGGACCGAGCAGCGCCCAGGCGACGATGCTGCGGCGGACCTTGGCGCGCATCATCGCGCCGCCGCCCGGCTGGCGAGGCGGATCTGGATCGGGAAGGCGGTCGCGGCGGAGGCCAGCCAGACCACGTTGGTGTCCAGCACTCCGGCTCCGCGCAGCGCCGAATTCAGCAGGCCGCTCTCGCCGTTCAGGGCCCATCGCCAGACGACCGCCGTCATCGTCAGCGAGACCGACCATGGCAGCATGATGATGACGCGGGCAAGGCCCCGGCCATAGAAGTCACGCCTCAGGACGAGTGCGACCGGCACCGACAGCAGCAGCGTTCCACCGTCGACGCCCGGGGTCCAGACCAGCGTTCTCCAGACCGTGGCGAGGAAGTAGGGGTCGCGCCAGAGGTCGACGAAGTGCGCCAGCCCCGAAAAGCCGCGAAGCTGACCGAAGCGGTTGACCTCGTGCAGAGAGATGTTGGTGATCGTCGCCAGCGGCCAGAGGATGATCAGCGCCGCCAGCAGGAACGCCGGCAGGATCAGCAGGTACGGAACCGCGCCCGCGGCGGCGAGCGGCGAGGTGCGCGAGGCTGCGCCGGCCAGGGCCGGCGCAGCGGTTCGGGTCCTGCCCCGATCCACAGGCTTATTGGCCGAGGATCCGATTGGCCTGTTCGGCGGCCTCGGTCATGGCGCCCTCGGGCGCCGCCTCGCCGAGGCAGACCCGCTGGAGCGCCGACGAGGTCACGTCGGCGATCTCTTCCCAGCCGGAGATGACGGGCGCGAAGCGCGCGTCCGGCAGGACCGCGGCAACCGCGTTCAGATCGTCTTTTTTCGCTACCCGCGGGATCTGTCGGGCGGCCAGCGTCAGCGCGTCGCCATGGGTCGCGCCCTGCAGCGCGATCCGCGGCTGTTCCTGTTCGACGAGCCGCTCAGCAACCTGGACGCGCAGCTTCGCGTCGCGATGCGCGCCGAGATCAAGGCGCTGCACAGCCGGCTCATGAACACGGTCGTCTACGTCACCCACGACCAGATCGAGGCGATGACCATGGCCGACCGCATCGTCGTCATGCGCGACGGGCGGATCGAGCAGGAGGGGCGCGGCGCCCGAGCCTACGACCGGCCGGCCAACGTCTTCGTGGCCGTCGGCTCGCCGGCGATAAGCTTTCTGCGGGGGCGGGTCGAGGCGGGAACGCTGTGGATCGGCGGCCTGTCGGTTCCGGTGGCGGCGCCGGAGGAAGAGGTCGTGGTCGGAATCCGGCCTGCCGAGGGCGGCGGCGGGCTGGAGGTGGAGGTGCAGGTGATCGAACCGATGGGGCCGGAGACGCACCTCCTTGCGAATGTCGTGAAGCCGGGGCTGGCGCTCGACCAGGCGACGGACGCGGCGACCGACGTCCGGGCCGTCCTGCGCAGGCGGGTGAACCTGCGGCCCGGCGACCGGCAGCGGCTGCGGGTCGATCCCGAGGCGCTGCACCTGTTCCATCCTGGGACGGGTGCACGGCTGGACCACGCCTAGGGCGAATGCCACTCGACGAGTTGCGTGTCCACGCTGGACACATTCAACAACGCACTGATCTGCATTATTACTCCCGGTTCCGTTAACCGGCTGGAAAGGATCCCGGGGGGCGCAGGGCGGAGCCTCAGGCGGACTTGCCGCGGGCCGCGATGTCGACGACGTCCGCCACCGCACCCTCGTCGAGCAGGTAGGCCCGGTCGAAGAGGTTCGAGACGACGCAGACGTGGTTGGGGATGATCCGCACCCGCTCCCCCACCTCGGGGCGGGCACCGCAGGCGGACAGGTCGACCACCGCATGCTCCTCGGAGAGCTTTTCGACAATGGCGTCGGGGTATTCGACGATGTGGCCGTGGCCCGGCGCGGCGCAGACATCCGCCGCCAGCGCCTTGGATCCGGCGTCGAGCACGGCCCGGTCGGGCGTCGGACGGCTGACCACCGTCGCGAGGACGGTGAGCGCGCAATCTTCGAGCGACCCGAGACCTCCGGCGACCTGCATCCGGTCCGAATAGATATAGGTGCCCGGCCGGTACTCGGTGATCCCCGCCGTCCTGTGCGCGGAGTAGAGGCCGGGCGAGCCGCCGCTGGAGATCTCCGGCACCGCGATGCCGGCAGCCACGATCGTGTTCCGCGCTTCCGTCAGCCACCGGCCGACGCGATCGGGGTCGTTCGGCGGATAGGTCATCAGCCCGCGCAGCCGCAGGCCTGGCGCTGCGTCGATGCGGCGGGCGAGGTCGAGCGCCTCGGCCGCGTTCTGCACGCCGTTGCGCGCGGCCCCCGTGTCGCATTCCACCATAACGTCGAGCGGGCGGTTCGGGTCGGTGAAGCGCGCGGCATAGCCGTCGATCACGGCGGCGTTGTCGGCGACCACGGCGATCCGCACCCGCGCGTGCAACGCCGCCAGCCGCTCGAGCTTGGCGGCACCGAGGATGTTGAACGTGACCAGGATGTCGGAGAGACCCGCCGCGGCCATCACCTCGGCCTCTCCGAGCTTCTGACAGGTGATGCCCGCGGCGCCGAGAGCGGTTTGCCGGTGTGCAAATCGAGGCAGGCGATGGGTCTTGATGTGAGGGCGCAGCGGCAGTCCGTGCGCGTCGGCGTAGGCCTGGGCGCGGGCGAGATTGGCCTCGACGCGGCCGAGGTCTATCAGGATGGCGGGTGTCTCGACGTCGTCCAGTCGCATGAGCACCTCAGGTGATTGGCCGAGGCCAAGCCCGACGCGGTGTCGATCAACTCGTGGCCCAACACCCATGCGGACTGCGCCCTCCGTGCGATCGCGGCGGGCTGCCATGTCTTCATGGAGAAGCCCATCGCCACCAACATCGAGAACGCGCGCAGGGTGGTCGACGCGGCGAAGGCCGCGAACCGCAAGCTGGTCCTGGGCTATATCCTGCGGGTGCATCCGAGCTGGGTGAAGTTCATCGAGGTGGGCCAGACGCTGGGCAAACCGCTGGTCATGCGCCTGAACCTCAACCAGCAGAGCTCGGGCGAGGCGTGGGGCTGGCACAAGAACCTGATCGACAGCCTGATCCCCATCGTCGATTGCGGCGTGCACTACGTCGACGTGGTGTGCCAGCTGACCGGGGCGAAGCCGGTCCGGGTGCAGGGCATCGGCGCCAAGCTGTGGGCCGAGGCGGAGCGGCAGAACTACGGGCACCTGCACGTGACGTTCGATGACGGCTCGGTCGGGTGGTACGAGGCCGGGTGGGGGCCGATGATGTCCGAGGAGGCGTTCTTCGTGAAGGACGTCGTCGGACCGAAGGGCGCCGTCAGCATCACGGCGAAGGTGGCAGCCCGCGCCGACGACATCGACCTGTCGGACAGCGCCGACATCGACAACCACACCAAGACCGACGCCATCCGCATCCACCACGCAG
Source organism: uncultured Alphaproteobacteria bacterium (assembly GCA_963749675.1). Taxonomy (GTDB): domain Bacteria; phylum Pseudomonadota; class Alphaproteobacteria; order Rhodobacterales; family Rhodobacteraceae; genus Roseitranquillus. Next base: position 119,937 of record CAVVNT010000008.1, on the reverse strand, counting down.
AGGTAGGGCCGGACAAGAACTTCACCAGGCCGGACGAGATCCTGTCGATGGCCGACGAGCCGGACCATCAGGAGCTCTGCGACCGCGAGCAGGCGCTCTTCCTGCGGGCGATCCGCGAGGATCTGGATCTCGATGGAGGCGGCCGTGGACTCGCTTCGGATCGTGCTGGCCGCCGAGCGGAGCATCGAGGAGGGGCGGGCGATCGATCTGGATTGACGGCGATCGCGACGCGTCGCCCAGAAGACCGAATGCACCGGCACACACCAGGACGGCAGCTTGTCGTCACCAATGCCTTGGGGGACCTCTTGAGAGGCGGCGACCGTCGCGCCGGCCCGCGCCCTTGGTCGCGACGATCTGGGCACCCTCAAACCGGGGGCGGCCGGCGACGTGAGCGTGTTCCGCGTGGCGCATGGCTCGATCGGCCTCGAGGACGTCGAAGGACAGGTCGTGCCGTTCGACAAGCACCTCGAACCCGTGGGCATCGCCGTGGGCGGCAATTGGCGCTCGGTCTGATGCGCCATTCCGTCTGGGCCTACCCCTGGGACCTCTTCGACACCGGTGGCGACGCGGCCGTCGCAGCCATGACCGGCGCGGGGGCAAACTGCATCAGCCTCGCCACGTCGTATCACGCCGGCCGCGTCCTGCAGCCGGGCAACCCGCGTCGGCGGGTGTACTTTCCGGAGGACGGCACTGTCTATTATCGGCCCGATCCCGGCCGCTGGGCCGATGCCGAGATCGCGCCGAAGCAGGCGCGGCTGCGACCTGGTCTACGCGAGTGCGCCCGCGTCACCGCCCGACCGCGTAGGCCTGCATCAGCCGCGGCGTCGCGGCCGCCCGCAGGATGCCGTCGGGATCCCGCGCGGCGGCCGACAGGCGGCCCACCGACCACGGCTCGGCGACTTGGACGACGTGGCCCCGGTCGCGCAGCGCCGCGATGGTGGCGTCGCCGACGTTGGGCTCGATCATTATCTCGCCGGGTGCCGCCTTGCGCGGGTAGAACGAGCTCTGGAAGTGCATCGTGTGGAACAGCGGCGCGTCCATTCCCTGCTGCAGGTCCATGCCGTGGTGGACGTGGCGCAGGAACCAGACCAGCTGCCACTGGTCCTGCTGGTCGCCCCCCGGCGTGCCGAACGCGAGCCAGGCGTCGCCCTTGCGCGCGATCGAGGGCGTCAGCGTGGTCCGCGGCCGGGCGCCCGGCCGCAGCGAGGACGGCAGCCCCTCCTCCAGCCAGAACATCTGCGCCCGGCTGTTCAGCGGAAACCCCAGCCCCGGGATCACCGGCGAGGATTGCAGCCAGCCGCCCGAGGGCGTCGCCGACACCACGTTGCCCCAGCGGTCGATGACGTCGAGATGCACGGTGTCGCCGCGCCGCTCCGTCAGGTGCGCCATCGTCGGCTCGCCCGCATCCGCGCCCGTGGCGGCCTGAAAGTCGTGTCGCGGCGCGGGCGATGGCGGCGTCGGCCAGATGCTCGAACTCCGGGATCCGGCCCGGCCGCTGCTCGGTCGAGGCACGCTCTCCGATCAGCTGCCGCCGCGCCGCCGCGTAGTCCTCCGACAAAAGCGTCTCCAGCGGGATCTCGGCGAAGTCCGGGTCGCCGTAGTACGCCTCGCGATCGGCGTAGGCGAGCTTCATCGCCTCGACCACCGTGTGCACGAACTCCCCACCCGTCGGGTCCATCGCGGAAAGGTCGAAGCCGCGCAGCAGCGCCAGCGCCTGCAGCAGCACGGGCCCCTGCCCCCACGGCCCAGTCTTGTGCAGCGTCCAGCCGTGGTAGTCGAGCGTCGCCGGCGGCTCGTAGCGCGCCTGCCACGCTGCCATGTCCGCGCGCGTGAGGACGCCCCGATGCCGCTCGCCGGAGACGTCCATCACCTCGGCCTCGGCGAGGTAGTCGGCAATGGCGTCGGCCACGAACCCCTCGCGCCAGGCGGCGCGGGCGGCTTCTATGCGCGCGGTCCGGTCTGTCCCCCCGCTCGCGCCAAGCCGGTCGTAGGTCGCGGCGAGGTCGAGGTTGCGGAAGAGCGCGTTCGCCGGGGGCGGCGCGCCGTCCGGCAGCCAGGTCGCGGCCGACGTCGGCCACTCGGCGCGGAAGTAGTCGGCGAGCCCCGCGATCGTGTCGGCGACGCGCGCCAGCATCGGATGGCCGTCCCGCGCATAGCCGACCGCCGGGGCCAGCGCCTCGGCCACGTCCAGCGTGCCGTGGTCGCGCAGCAGCAGCATCCAGCCGTCGAACGCCCCCGGCACCACCGTCGCCAGCAGGCCCGACCCCGGCACCAGAGTCAGGCCCAGCCCGCGGAAGTGCCCGATCGTCGCCCCGGCCGGCGCCACCCCCTGCGCGCAAAGCACCCGCACCTCGCCGTCCGCCGGGCGAAAGATCACCGGCAGGTCGCCCGCGGGGCCGTTCAGGTGCGGCTCCACCACCTGCAGGACCAGCCCCATGACCACGGCCGCATCGAAGGCGTTGCCGCCGCGCTCGAGCACGCCCATGCCGGCGGCCGACGCGATCCAGTGGGTCGAGGCGCAGACGCCGAAGGTGCCGCGGATCTCGGGGCGGGTGGTGAAGCGCATTCGGTCTCCGTCAGGTTTCGCGGGGGTCGAGCGCGTCGCGCAGCCCGTCGCCCAGCAGGTTGAAGCCGAGCACCACGAGGAAGATCGCGATGCCTGGCCAGAGCGCCATCCACGGCGCCTGGTTGAGGAAGTTCTTGGCGGTGTTCAGCATCGACCCCCAGGACGGCGCCGGCGGCTGCTGCCCGAGGCCGAGGAAGCTCAACGACGCCTCGGCGATGATCGCCGTGGCGATGGTCAAGGTCGCCTGCACCAGGATCGGCGGCAGGACGTTCGGGAAGATGTACCGCGTCAGGATCTTGCGCGTCGGCAGGCCGATGGCGCGGGCGCTCTCGACATAATCCTCGGCCTTGACGCTCAGGGTCTGCCCCCGTGTCAGGCGCACGAAGATCGGCGTCGCCGACAGCCCGATCGCGATCATCGCGTTGGTCAGAGACGGCCCGAGGAACGCCGCCAGCGCGATCGCGAGGATCAGGAACGGCGCCGCCAGCAGCGCCTCGGTGCAGCGCGAGATCGCGGCGTCGGTCCAGCCGCCGAAATAGCCCGCGACGATGCCCAGCGGCACGCCGATCGAGACCGCGATCAGGACCGAGACGCAGCCTGCGAGCAGCGACGCCTGCGCCCCCCAGATCAGGCGCGCCAGCACGTCGCGCCCGATCTCGTCGGTGCCGAGCGGATGCGCCGCCGACGGCGCCTGGCGCACCGCGCCCCAGTCTGTCGCGATAGGGTCGGGGATTGGCAGCAGCGGCGCCGCCATCGCGGCCGCGATGAAGAAGACAACGAGCGCGGCGCCGAAGAGCGCGCTGTAGTGCCGGCGGAACTTGCCCCACGCGCGGCTGCGCTGGCGGCGCTCGGGCAGCGCCTCCCCTGCCCCGGATTGCGCGACCTCGGACATCAGACGCGGCCTCGCAGACCGCGGACGCGCGGCCGCGCGTGCCTTCGGCGAGGATACTTGAAGAGCAATGAAGGGTGGCGCGCGCGGATCATGACGGCCTCAGCCGCGGGTTGAGGACGACGTAGAGGACGTCGGCAATCAGATTCATCACGATGAAGCCGAGCGCCGTCACCAGCACGATGCCCTGCACCACCGCGTAGTCGCGGGTGAAGACCGCGTCGACGACCAGCTTGCCGAAGCCCGGGATGGTGAAGATCTGCTCGGTCAGCACCGCGCCCGCGATCAGCTCGCCGAAAAGCAGCGCGGTCAGCGTCACCACCGGCGTCAGCGCGTTCCTCAGCGCGTGCTTGAGAATCACGGTCCGCTCGGCCATGCCCTTGGCGCGCGCCGTGCGCACGTAGTCCGACCGCAGCACCCCCAGCATCGCCGAGCGGGTGTGCCGCATCAGCGTCGCCGCGATCGCCGTGCCCAGCACGAAGGCCGGCATCAGCATCGTCTGGATCGAGCGCCACAGATCCTCGCCCGGCGGCACGTAGCCCGACGCCGGCAACAGCTCCCACCGCACCGAGACCAGCAGGATCAGCATGATCCCCAGCCAGAAGTTCGGGATCGACAGCCCCGACAGCGCCACCACGTTCGCCGCATAGTCCGTCACCGTCCCCTTGCGGATCGCCGAGAGGATCCCGGCCGGGATGCCGATGACCAGCGCGAAGACCAGCGCCATCAGCGCCAGCTGCAGCGTCACCGGCAGCTTCTGCGCGATCAGTTCCGTCACCGGCTGGTTGGTCCGGAGCGAGATGCCGAGGTCGCCGCGCAGGGCGTTGCCCACCCAGGTCACGTACTGCACCGGGATCGGGTCGTTCAGCCGGTACTTCTCGCGCAGGTATTCCAGCATCTCGGGCGTCGCGATCCTCGCCCGCCATCACCAGCACCGGGTCGCCCGGCAACAGCTTCTGCAGCGAGAAGACGAACATCGAGATCAGGATCACGGTCGGGATCGCGATCACGATCCGGCGCAGGACGAAGCTCAGCATCGGCGGCCCTCCGGGGTGCCGCACCCCGGGCGGGATGCGGCGAGACGCGTCACTCCTCCAGGCTCACGCCCTCGAGCCGGATCATCCCGTCGGGATAGGGCACGAAGCCCGAGACGCTGTCGTCGAGCGCCCAGATCCAGGTGTCGTGGTAGAGGTACACGATCGGCAGGTCCTCGTTCAGGATCGCCCGCGCCTCGGCATAGAGCGCCTTGCGCTCGGCGGTGTCGTTGGTCTGCCGCGCCGCGTCGAGGAGCCGGTCGATCTCGGGGTTCGAGTACTTGGAGTCGTTGATGCCGCCCTCGGTCGTCATGAACTGGTGGATGTTGCCGTCGGGGTCCACCCGGCCCGACCAGCCGACCAGCGAGGCCTGGTAGTCTCCCGCCGTCTGGTCGGCGAGCATCGAGGCGAACTCCTTGGCGTTGAGCGAGATGTCGATCCCCGCCTCAGACGCCATCGCCTGGATCACCTGCGCGATCTGCAGCGATTCCGGGCTGTTGGGGTGCTGCAGCGTCAGCTCGACGCCGTCGCCGTAGCCCGCCTCCTCCAGCAGCGCGCGGGCCTTCTCGACGTCGCGCTCCGGCACCGGGATATCGTTGGCGTACCATTGCGAGTCGGGCGAGTATTGCTGGTTGCCGGGCCGCATCGCGCCGTTGAACACCACCTGGTTCAGCGCCTCGCGGTCGATCGCCGCGCTCAGCGCCTGGCGCAGCAGCGCGCCGTCCGCGCCGAACGGATTCTCGGCATTGTCGCCGTTGCCGACGTTGAACGTGATCCCGTCATAGCCCAGCGACGTCGCCGTCTCGACGATGATGTCGGGGTCCGCCTCGGCCTGCGCCATGTCGGTGGCCTGCAGCCGCTCGATCATGTCGAGGTCGCCCGACTGGAGGTTGGCGAAGCGCACCGTGCCGTCGGGGATCGGCAGGTAGGTCACGCCCGACAGGTTGATCTCGTCCGCATTCCAGTACTCCGGGAACGCCTCCAGCACGATGCGGTCCTGCGCCACCCGGTCGACGAAGCTGAACGGCCCCGAGCAGACCGGCGCCGACGCCGAAGTCGAGGCCCATCTCATCGGCCGCGGTCGGCGAGATCATCATGCCGGCCCGGTCGGCGAACTGGGCCACCAGCGTCGCGTCGGGCGCATCCATGTCGAAGCGGATCTCGTGATCGCCCAGCACCTCGACGCCGGTGATCGAGGCGAGCTCGGACTTGCGCCGGGATTCCGGCAGGTTCTGTGACCGGTCGATGTTCGCCGCCACCGCCTCCGCGTCGAACGGCGTGCCGTCGTGGAACGTCACCCCCTCGCGCAGCTGCATCGTCAGCGAGGTGTTGTCCTCGGACCATTCCCAGCCGGTGGCGAGCTGCGGGATCAGCTCGAGGTCCGGCGTGATGTCCACGAGCTTGTCGCAGAGCGCGGTGTAGACGATGCGGCCGACGAAGGTGCGGCTCTGGTCGGGGTCGAGCACGTCGGGGTCCTCGGCAAGCCCGATCCGAAGCTCCTGCGCCCCCGCGGACATCGCCGTCGCGCCGAGAAGCGCGGCGAGCAAGGCTGTGCGTGTCATCGTGTGGTCTCCCTCTCCTTGGTATCCTGATGCGCCGCGGTCGCGGCCTCGTAGAGCTCGATGCGCCGCGCCGCACCGGCTTGCAGCGGCGCCGGATCGGCGCGCGCCGCACCGTCGGCCGCGACGATCTCCCGCCAGTAGTGGCAGGCGACGCGATGCGCCCCCTCCTCGAGCCGCGGCACCCGCTCGGCGCAGTCGGGCCGCGCGTGGGGGCACCGCGTGTGGAACCGGCAACCCGGCGGCGGCGCCGCCGGGCTCGGAATGTCGCCCTGAAGGCGGACCCGGTCGGTGCGCCGCACCGCGCTCGGCTCGGGGATCGCGTCGAGCAGTGCGCGCGTGTAGGGATGCCGCGGCGCCTCGAAGATCGCGTCGGCGGGCCCGCTCTCCACCACCTGGCCCAGATACATCACCGCGACGCGGTCGCTCATGTGGCGGATCACGGCGAGGTCGTGGGCGATGATCACCAGCGTCAGGCCCAGCTGTGCCTTGAGGTCCTCGAGCAGGTTCACCACCTGCGCCTGAACCGAGACGTCGAGCGCCGAGACCGGCTCGTCACCCGACCACCAGCTTCGGCCCCGGCGCCAGCGCGCGGGCGATGCCGATGCGCTGCCGCTGTCCGCCGGAGAATTCGTGCGGATAGCGGTCCGCATGCTCCGGCCGCAGGCCCACCTGCGCCAGCAGCCGCGCCACCTCCTCGCGCCGGGCCCTGGCGGAGAGGTCGCGGCGATGCACCTCCAGCGGCTCTCCGACCAGCCGCCCGACGCTCAGCCTGGGATTCAGCGACGAGAACGGGTCCTGGAACACGAACTGCACGTCGCGCCGGAACGCCGCCAGCCGCGCGCCGTCGATGCCTGTGACGTCCTCGCCATCGAACAGCACGCTGCCCCGCGTCGGCGCGAGAAGCCGCGTCAGCAGCCGCGCGAACGTCGACTTTCCGCAGCCCGACTCGCCGACGATGGCGAACGTCTCGCCCCGGCGGACCCGCAGCGAGATGCCGTCGACCGCCCGCACCAGCGAGCCCTTGTCGAACAGCGTCTGCCCCACGCGAAAGTGCTTCGCGACCTCGACCGCCTCGAGGATCGGCGCCATCACGCGGTCAGCCCCAGCCGCGTCTCCAGCGGGGCGAAGTGGCAGGCAACCGCGTGCTCCGCCGCGACCGCCTCCAACCCGGGTCGCTCCGCGCAGACCGGCGCGGCAAACGGGCACCGGCTGGAGAACCGGCAGCCGGGCGGCATGGCGTCGACCGCGGGCACGAGGCCCGGCACCGTGGCGAGCCGCTGGCGCGGCCCGCTCAGCCGCGGGACCGAGCCCATGAGCCCGATCGTGTAGGGGTGCTGCGGATCGGCGAAGAGCGCGGCCGCGGGCGCCACCTCGACGATCTGGCCGGCGTACATCACCGCCACCCGGTCGGCGACCTCCGCGACCACGCCGAGATCGTGGGTGATCAGGACTGTCGCCATCCCGGTCCCCGCCCCGAGCTCGGCGATCAGGTCGAGGATCTGCGCCTGGATCGTGACGTCGAGCGCCGTGGTCGGCTCGTCCGCGACCAGCACCGCCGGGTCGTTCACCAGCGCCATCGCGATCATCACCCGCTGCCGCATTCCGCCCGAGAGCTGGTGCGGAAACTCGTCGAGCCGCGCCTCGGGGGCCGGGATGCCGACCTTGCGCAGCATCTCCAGCGCGCGGGCCCGCGCCGCGCTCCGCCCGGCGCCCCGGTGCCGCCGCACCGCCTCGGCGATCTGCTCGCCGATCCGGATCGCCGGGTTGAGCGAGCTCATCGGCTCCTGAAAGATCATCGCGATCCGGTCGCCCCTCAGCCGGGCGAGGTCCGCGCCTTCGACCGCCGTGCCGCCGAACGCGATCGTGCCGCTCTTCGCGGCGACGGCATTCTCGGGCAGCAGGCCCAGCAGGGCGAGCGCCGTCACGCTCTTGCCGCATCCCGACTCGCCCACGATCGCCAGCGTCTCGCCCGCGCTCACCGAGATGTCGACACCGTCCACGACATCGGCTGCCGCTCCGCGAAACCGGATGCGCAGGCCGTCGACCTTCAGGATCGGTGCTGTGTCGGCGTCCTTGATGCCGGTCCCCCTGCCACTCGTGCTCAGCGACGGACGCTGGCCGATCGCTGCCGCGTGTAAAGCCTTGCCACCGTCCCGCCGCACGGGCTTTCCGGCGGCAACGCACAAACGCCCGTTCAATGTGCACCGGGATGCCGCCTTGACCAGCATGCCTCTCCCGCGCGGCCCGCCGCAAGTCCGCTCAAGCGTCGAACAGCCCCGGTTCCATCTCCTCCCAGAAGGCGAAGATCGCGGCCGAGTTCAGCGCGCTCGCCCAGCCGTTCCGCGCGAAATCCGCGCGTTCGAGCTCTCCCTCCAGCCGCTCGGCGAACAGCCTGCGGGCCGCGTCGCGCTGCGTGGGGTTGCGCCGCCCCAGCGCCGCCTCGACCTGCCGGAAGCGCCGCTTGCGCTGCTCGCGCTCCTGCTCCCGCGCCGCCTCCGCCGCGGCCTCCTCCCTCCGCCGCGCGTCGCGCTCCGCCGCGGCCGCGTGCGCGGTCTCCGACGGCTCCGGCGCGGGCTCCGGCCCGAAATCGCGCCCGATCGCGGCCGCCAGATAGCGCACGCGCGACTCCACGCCCGGCCGCTCCGCCACGAAGTCGAGCTTGCGGCCGACATACTCGGTCCCATGCTCGGCGATCCACTGCCGCGCCAGGCGGTCGCTGACTCCCTGCCCGCGCAGCCGCTCGTACACGCCCGAGGTCCGCACCCCCTCGGCGTCGTCGATCTCGAACATCGCCAGCTGCCGGTTCTCGCGGATCAGGAACCTCAGGTCCGTGACCGCCCTGCCCTTCTTGGCGAACTCCGGCCGGATCTCGATGTTCGAGGTCCGGTTCACCTCCTCCGCCGCCGGCTTGATGATCTTGGCGTTGAGGTGCTTGAACGTCTCGTAGTACGCGCTGCCGTCGATCCCCATCAGCCGCCGGAAGAGATCCAGCGGCCACCAGCCGGTGCTGCCCGTCCGAACGAACCGGTAGCAGTTCTCGTAGAGCGCCAGCCCGTGCCCCGAGGTGAACCGCCGCTGGATGTTGAGATTGATCAGCGCGAACACCTTGGGGTCGTGCAGCTTCTCCGCCAGCGCCGGCGAATAGGCGTACTCGCACACCCCGCCCTTCAGCTTGGCGTAGGAGAGCAGCGCCGAGACGCCCCATTCCTGCCGCCCCGCGCTGTCGAGCATGTCCCACTCCGCGACCGTCTCGGCGAGCCCCCTGAGCGAGGCCTTCAGCGTGTCGACGTCGTTCGAGTTGTAGCCGACCATCAGGCTCAGCGTCCGCGCGTCGATGGAATGCGTCTGCCGGGTCGTCAGGTCGTCGTACGCGTTCAGCAGCAGCACGTTCGACAGCTTGCGCTGCAGCAGCGTCAGCTTGCCGGAGACGTGGATCGCCGCCACGTTCTTCTTGACGCTCTGCCGGCGCAGCGCGCCGCTCAGACGGTCGCGCGGGATCTCGCCGTCGCGCGCATGTCGGGTCTCGTCGGGGGCTGCTCGCATCCACCCGCCTCTTTCACTGCCTCGGTGCGGGGGCGCATCTGACGGCTCCCTCCAACTCGCAGGATGCCATGGAAAGGTACCTTCCGTCCACGATCCGCTGGGCACCCGTCTGCGGGACGGCCAAGGTACCCGTTTCCGGGATCGCGGCGGTCCCGTGAACGGGCACCCATGACGGCACCGGCCCGCTGGGGCTGCCGCGACGCGTCCTTCCGCCGCTCCCGCCCGCGCCCAAGGCTCCCCTGGCCGTGGCGCCTTGGCGATATCGCCGTCCGCAAGAACCCTTGCGCGTGGTTGCGCGCCGTCACTCCCGTCCCGCCAGCAGCGGCTTCAGCCCGGCCGGAAAGAGCTCGAGCGCACCGCGCTCGAGGTCGTCCAGGTCATGCCATGCCGCACGCCCCCGGCGTACCGTCGTCCTCAAGATACGTGATCGGCCGTCGCCGAGGTGCGCATCTTCGGGAAGCGCCACCTGCGCCACGAACGCCACCTCGTGGCCGACGACCCATGATGGCTGTAGATGTTCTCCATGACCATCGGTGGGCGGGCGACCCGGACCGTGCTCCCCACCTCCTCCTGGAATTCGCGCGCCAGGGCGTCGCGCCAGCTTTCCCCGAACTTCGGCCGGCCGCCGAGCGGCCTTACGCCCTTCACGCTGCCGTCGTCGTTGCAGACATCGCTCGCAAGCAGCCGGCGGTCGCGCCAGACAAGGCCGAGCGCCTTCACCTCGATGACCTGATGTGGCCGCCATACCGTCATCGTGCGAGCCTACCGCCTCTCTGTGGTCCGACACCACCGCGCCATCCCGCATCCGGGCACCATGCCTCCCGGACCTGGGGCCCCGAAGTCCCGGAATCGGCCACCCGCGATCCCGCAGCCGGGTACCGCTCGCCCCGTTCGCGGGTACCGCAACACTCGTAACCCCTTGGTAGGATTGAGATCCATCGACCGAAAGATTCAAGAATCCTGAAAGGAGATCCAACCTTTGTGCTCGTCTTTCTCTTTCGTTGTTGGCCAGAACGCCCCGGTTTCGCGGCGAAACCGGCCTCTTGGACGACGATCGCGGATGCGGGATTCCCAGATCGCCCTCGATGTGCCATGCTTCACCGCACAGGCGCCGTCAGAGCGCACATGGCATCGAGCAGGTGACAATGGCACGGAAACCGGATGGGCTCCCGCCCTATTTCAACATCGACCCTGAACGCTCCGGCATGAAGCTGGGGCCGGCGGTCGACACGACCCGCTTCGCCAAGGCCGCGGCGTTCTGCGCCCGCGGACGCGACGACCTCGCCAAGCGCGGCTACGCGCCGGACGGCAAGAAGCGGCTCCGCCGCTTCTCCCTGTGGGAGGTGACGCGCTACCTCATACCCGTCGCGCCGGCCCACCTCCGCCGGGTGCTCAAGGCCAACCCCGAACTCCCGCAGGGCGAGGGCGAGGCGGGCTCGCGCTGGTTCACCCTGGAGGAGGTTCTCATGCTGCGCCGCCACTTCGATGCCGAAGGTTCGGACCGCAAGGAGTACCTGCCGTGGCGGCCGGAGGGCCTGCCGGCCAAGATCGTCGCGGTCGCGAACTTCAAGGGTGGCTCGGGCAAGACCACGACCTGCGCCCACCTCGCGATGTCCGCCGCGCTCGACGGCTACAAGGTGCTGGTCATCGACCTCGACAGCCAGGCCTCGATGACCTCTATCCTCGGCGGGCAGGTGGCAGACGAGTGGCAGACGGCGTTCCCGCTCATCGCCAAGGACTACGCCCGCGCGGTCGAGGTGGAAAACAAGGTCCGGGGAACGCGCGGCGCTCCTCCCCTGCCCCTCGACGAAACCCTGACGGCTGCCTTGGAGGTTTCGCCGCGAAACCTGATCCAGCACACCCACTGGCCCAACATCGACCTCATCGGCGCGCAGCTGAACCTCTACTGGGCCGAGTTCCAGATTCCGGTTTGGCGCATGGCGCTCAGGACCTGGCCGCTCTGGGACGCGCTCGGCAACTTCCTCTCCGACGAGGGGCTGCTCGACGAGTACGACATCGTCTTCCTCGACACTCCCCCTGCCCTTGGCTACCTCACAATAAACTCGCTGGCGGCGGCCGACATCCTGCTGGTCCCCCTTGGCGCGAGCTTTCTGGAGTTCGACTCCACGGGCCGCTTCTTCGACATGCTCTACTCGACCTTCGCCTCGATCGAGGAAGGCGAGAACCAGCAGCGGCGCAAGGCCGGCCTGCCCCCGGTCAAGTTCGAGTGGGACGTGGTCCGCGCCATCGTCACCCGATTCGACGCCAGCCAGCAGACCGACCTCGCCAACGTCATCCAGGCGTATTTCGGCGACTTCATGAACGCCTACCGGCAGGAATTTACCGCCCTCGTCGGCCAGGCCGGCGAGCAGGTGAACGGCATCTACGAGGCCGACTACCGCGAATTCAACCGCGAGACCTACCTGCGCGGCCGCGAGGCCTTCGACCGGACCTACGCCGAGTTCAAGGAGCTGCTCCTCGGCGCCTGGTGGCGCGACCAGCAGACAGTGGAGGAGGCACATGGCCAAGCGCAGACGGCTTGAGACGCCGGACCTCTCCGAGCTTGCCGACTTCGACGCGGGTTTCGCCGCGAAACCGGTGCCCGACCGATTGGGCGTCGTCGCGCCGATCGCCCAGGTTTCCGGCGAGGCAGCGTTGGAGGCCGAACAGGGCGACCGAGTGGCATCGGCGGAGGCCGAAGCCTGGCGGCGCGCGCTGGCCGAGGGCAGGGTCGTCGAGCGCCTCCCGCTCGACGCCATCGTGACCGAGCATCTGGTTCGGGACCGGATGTCCTACACGCAAGAGGACTTCGACGAGCTCAAGTCTTCGATCCGGGCGAATGGGGTCCGGAGCCCGGTAGAGGTCGTCCGGCTGGAGAAGGGCTGGGGCCTGATATCCGGCTGGCGGCGAGTAGCTGCGCTGCAGGCGCTCCGCGCCGAAGGGGCGGAGGGTTTCGACACCATCCCCGCTATCGTGCGGCCCGGCGGCGAGGCCGCGGGCGCCTACCTCGCCATGGTCGAGGAGAACGAGGTCCGCGCGCAGCTGACGCCATACGAGCGCGGACGGATTGCCGTTGTTGCGACAGGGCAGGGGGCCTTCGCCAACGTCGAGGAGGCCATCGGCGGGCTCTATGCTGCGGCATCGAAGGCGAAGCGGTCGAAGATCCGCTCCTTCGCGCTCGTCCACGAGGAACTGGGCGACCTGCTCACGTTCCCGACGGAGCTGAGCGAGAAGGCGGGGCTGCGCCTCGCCGCGGCGATCCGGGACGGCTATGCCGGCCGGTTGCGGACTGCGCTCGGGGCGGGCCTCGGCACGACGCCGGCGGAGGAATGGGGCGTGCTGGAGCCGGTGCTCGGAGACTGCGAGGCGGTGTCGCGGCCCGATTCGAGCAGGGGAGGGCGGCCCCGCGCGCAGCCGCGGCGGCGCCACCGGGAGGGCGAGATCGCGCTGGCAAACGGCATCACGATGGAGCGGATCAGCGAGGAGGACGGCTACTCGATCAAGTTCCGGGGCCGAGTCGTGGATGTCGAGTTGATGGACGCGGTCATGCTGGAGATCAAGCGCCTGCTGGAGCCGATCTGAGGTTTCGCGGCGAAACCGTCACGCATGCGGCGTCCAAGAGGCGAGAGTTGCCTTGCGGAGCAGGCAGCCGAACGCCGACGGAGTCTTATGTGAAGAATTTGCCGAGGGAGCTGCATCGGCACCCGATTCGACGCTGCCGAAACGAGCGCGGCGGCGCGGAAGGCCGATCACTGCGCGCCATCTTCGTGTGCAGGTCGCCTGCAAGCCGATGGAAGATGCAGCAGCGCGGGCACTGAAGGCGGCTCGGGCGGGAGGAGGCTATCCAACAGCGGGCAGTTGTGGCAACGTCCCAATGTGGAATTGGTTCGCCCATTCAGCGGCAAGGCTCTGACAACGAACGTGGATGACTCGGCAAATGTGCGCACGCAGTTGCTCGCCATGATCCAGAGCGGCGGCATCGGGGCCGATGGGCGCCTGCCGCCGGAGCGGGAGCTCTGCAACCGCTTCGGCCTGCCGCGCCGCTCGGTTCGGCGGGCGCTGGCCGAACTCGCGGCTGAGGGGCTGGTCTGGCGCCGGCAGGGCAAGGGCACCTTTGCCGGGCCGCAGCAGGACCCGGCGGGGGTGCTGGCGGCGGAGATCGCAGGCGAGAGCACGGCGCTGGAGATGATGGAGGCGCGGATCTGCGTCGAGCCGGAGCTGGCGGCGCTGGCGGCGCGGCGGGCCCGCCCCGACGAGATCGCACGGATGCGGCACCTGGCGCGGCGGAGGCTGGAGGCGGGCGACCCGCGCACCGTCGAGCTGTGGGACGGCGCGCTGCACCGGCTGATCGCCGAGAGCGCCCGCAACCGGCCGCTTCTGACCACTTTTGCGATGCTGGACGCGTTTCGCGGCACCGACGAGTGGCTGGGGGTCCGGGCGCGGGCCCGGACGCGGCTGTCGCTGGAGGAAACGACGCGCCAGCATCACGAGATCATCGACGCCATAGAGGCGGGCGCACCGCCGGCGGCGCGCGAGGCAATGCGGGCGCATCTGGCGGCGCGGCTCGAGGCGCTGGAAGAGGCGGAAAGGACCGGGGAATGACGCAACTGCCGACGATCACCGAGGCGGACATCGAGGCGGCGGAGCGGCTGCTGGGGCTGGCTTACACGGCAAGCGAACGGGCGCAGATGGCGTCGAACCTCGGCGGGCAGATCGAGCAGGCGCAGGTGCGGCGCGCGCTGGAATTGCCGAACACCGTCCCGATGGCGTCGCGGTTCGACCCGCGCCTGCCGGGGTTCGCGATGCCTGCGGTGGAGACAGTCAGGTTCAGCGACAGCGCGCGGGAGCTGCCGGAGGACGACGAGGATATCGCGTTCGCGCCGGTCACCGACCTCTCTGGCTGGATTCGATCGGGGCGGCTCGAGAGCCGGCGGCTGACGGAAATCTACCTCGCGCGGATCGAGAAACTGAACCCCAGGCTCGAGTGCTTCGCGACGGTGACCGAGGACCTCGCCCTGGCCGAGGCGGATGCGGCGGACGCGCTGACGCGGGCCGCCGTGAACCTCGGGCCGCTGCACGGGATTCCCTTTGGCCTCAAGGACCTGTTCGACACCAAGGGGATCGTCACGGGCTGGGGAGCGGAGCCATACCAGGACCGGGTGCCTGACGCCGACGCGCGGATCGTGACGCTGCTGCGGCAGGCGGGGGCGGTGCTGATCGGCAAGACGACGCTCGGGGCGCTGGCCTACAACGACATCTGGTACGGCGGCCGGACGCGGAACCCGTGGAACCTGAACGAGGGGTCGAGCGGGTCGAGCGCGGGGTCCGCCTCGGCCACGGCGGCGGGCCTCTGCGCGTTCGGCATCGGGACCGAGACGCTGGGCTCCATCACGTCGCCGTCGCAGCGCTGCGGCACGACGGGCCTGAGGCCGACCTTCGGGCGGGTGAGCCGGGCAGGGGGCATGGCGCTCTGCTGGTCGCTCGACAAGGTCGGGCCGATCTGCCGGTCGGTGGAGGATACAGCGCTGGTGCTGGCGGCGATCAACGGCGGCGATCCTGCGGACCGGTCGTCGATCGACGCGCCGTTCTCGATCGACGCGATGGCGGGGATCGAGGGGATGCGGGTCGGATACCTGCCCGAGGCGTTCGGCGAGGAGGCGACCGACGTCGACCGCGCCGCGTTGGAGGCGATGCGCGGCCTGCCGGTCGAGGTCGTCGAGGTGGCGCTCCCGGACCTGCCCTACGCGTCGCTGATGAACACGCTCTATGCCGAGGCGGCGGCGGCGTTCGAGCATCTGACGCTGACCGATCTCGACGATACTCTGACCTGGCAGGACGAGGGCGCGTGGCCGAACACCTTCCGCAAGGCGCGGTTCCTGTCGGCGGTGGACCACGTCCAGCTCGACCGGCTGCGGTACCTGGTGATGCAGGCGCTCGACGGGATGTTCCGAGAGGTCGACGCGCTGATCGGGCCGTTCATGACCGGGCCGATGCTGGTCGCGTCGAACTTCACGGGGCATCCGTGCCTGCATCTTCGCGCCGGGTTCGAGGATCTGGCCACGCGGGGCGCCGCGTCGCTCGGAGCGGGCAAGCTCACGACCGGCGAGGCGGGGGAGGGCGACAGCTTCACCGTGCCGCAGGGCATATCGCTCTGGGGCCGGCTCTTCGAGGAGGGGCCGCTCCTCAACCTCGGGCAAGCGCTCGAGGCCCGGCTCGGGGTCGCCGGGCGCCGGCCCACCTTCGCGTCATGAAGAACATCACCCTCAGGGAGACGAAGATGAAACGCAGGGAATTCCTCACCACCACGACGGCGATCGCGGGTACGGCGATCCTGTGGAGCGGCACCGTTGCCGCGCAGGCCGAGCCGGTGTCGGGCGGCACACTGATCTGGGGCCATTCGGAGACGACGCAGAACCTCGACATGCACCAGACCGGCACCGCCTCCACCGGCCGGGTGCTGGAGAACGTGCACGACGCGATCGTGACGGTCGACGAGAACCTGCAGGTGATCCCGAGCCTCGCCGAGAGCTTCGAGCTGAGCGAGGACGGGCTGACCTACACCTTCCGCCTGCGGCCGGGGGTCAAGTTCCACGACGGCAGCGACATGACCTCGGCCGACGTGAAATACTCGTTCGAGCGGGCGATGGACCCGGCGACCGGGGCCGTCAACTTCGAGGTCTTCAACGACGTGGAGTTGATCGAGACGCCGGACGACCTGACGGTCGTGGTGACCCTCGCCCGGGTGAATGCGCCGTTCCTGAGCCGGCTGGCCGAAAACGGGGCGGGCGTCATCATGCCGGAGGGATCGGGCGACAGCCAGGGGACGACGCCGGTGGGCGCCGGTCCCTTCCGCTTCGTCCGCCGCGAGTTCGGCAACGAGGTGGAGCTGGAGCGTTTCGACGAGTACTGGGGCGGGCCGGCCTACCTGGAGCGGATCATCGCGCGCGAGATCTCGGAACCGACGACGCGCCTGACCGGCCTGCGCACCGGCGAGCTGCACATGATCAACGACATCCCCGCCGACCGGATCGAGGAGATCGAGGCGGACGAGGGGCTGCAGGTCGTGACCTGGTTCCCGCTGAACTGGGACTTCGTCAATTTCAACCACGCGTTCGAGCCGTTCCAGGACGAGCGGGTGCGCCGCGCCTTCGACCTGATGATCGACAAGGAGGTGCTGCTGCAGGGCGCGCTCTGGGGGCAGGGGGCGACGACCGCCTCGCCGAGCTACCCGACCTCGGCCTCCTACAACGACCAGCTGCAGCAGCGGCCGCAGGACATCGAGCAGGCCAAGGCGCTGCTGGCCGAGGCGGGCTACCCCGACCTGTCGGTCGTGTTCAAGGTGACGACGAACTATCCCTACCACGTGGAGTCGGCGCAGATCATGGCGGAGTGGTTCCGCATGGCCGGCGTCAACGCCACCATCGAGCAGCTGACGTGGAGCGACTGGTTGAGTCAGGTCTGGACCGACAAGGACTTCCAGATCTCGATGATGAACTTCTTCACGCTGTGGGAGCCGGACTTCCTCTACTACAGCCTGTGGAACAGCGAGGGGGCGTTCAATTATCGCAACATCTCGGACCCCGAGATCGACCGCATGACGACCGAGGCGCGGCGCGTCGTCGACCCGGCCGAACGGGCCGAGATCTACAAGGCGGTGCAGCAGCGGATCCACGACCAGACCCACGACGTGATCCTGTGGTTCCGCAACGGCTCCATCGGGGCGCAGCCCGCCGTGCAGGGGCTCGACACCATCGTGCACCCCAACGGCAGCAACCTGAACTTCCACAAGGTCTGGTTGCAGTCGTGACGCAGCCGGCGCGGGCACACCATCCCGCGCCGCCCAACGGAGGGCGCGGATGTCCTACATCCTCAATCGCCTGATCTCGCTCGCCTTCACGCTGTTCCTGATCTCGATCATCACGTTCGGGGTCACGAACATCCTGCCGGGCGACGTGGCGATGATGATCATGGGGACGCAGTCGAACCCCGAGGCGCTGGCGGGGCTGCGGGAATCGCTGGGCCTGACCGATCCGCTGGTCGTCCAGTACGGGCGGTGGATCGGGGGGATGCTGACGGGCGACTGGGGCACCTCGCTGGTGTTCAAGGAGCCGATCGGGCCGCTGCTGGCGCAGAAGATGACGGCGAGCGGGCTGATCGTGGTGCTGTCGATGTCGATCGCGCTGACCGCCGCGATCCCGCTGGGAGTCTGGGCAGCGGTGCATCGCAACCGCTGGCAGGACACGGTCAGCAGCTCGACCGCGCTGCTCGGGGTCAGCCTGCCGGACTTCTTCTGGGGGATCATGCTGATCCTGCTCTTCGCCCGAACGCTGGGCTGGCTGCCGTCGAGCGGATTCGTCGACCCGTCGGAGGACTTCCTCGGCGCGCTGCGGCACGCCTTCCTGCCGTCGCTGGCCCTCGGCCTCGGCCTGATGGCGCACCTGACGCGGATGACGCGCTCGACCATGAGCGGGATCCTCGGGCAGGAGTTCATCCGGGTCAGCCGCGCCAAGGGTCTGCCGGAGCGGACGGTGGTCTGGAGCTACGGCCTGAGAAACGCGATCGGGCCGGTGATGACGATCGCAGGACTACAGGTCGGCTACCTCTTCGGCTCGATCATCGTGATCGAGAGCCTGTTCAATTACACCGGCATGGGCTGGCTGACCTATCAGGCGCTGCTGAACCGGGACATCCCGCTGATCCAGGCGACGGTGTTCGTGATCGCCGCGGTGGTGATGCTGGCGAACCTCGCGGTCGACCTGCTGTACCTCGTCTTCGACCCCCGGATCCGGCTGTCGTGACGGCGCTGGCGGGCTTCCGGTCGTCGAAGGGCGTGATCGGCATCGTGCTGGTGCTGACGATGGTGGCGATCGCGCTTCTGGCGCCGCTCTTCATCCCGGCGGAGTACGCGACGCAGATGGACATGCGCGCGCGCCTGTCGCCGCCGACATGGGCGCATCCGCTGGGCACCGACCAGCTGGGGCGCGACCTGATGTACCGGGTGCTGCTGGGCGCGCAGACCTCGATCATGATCGCGACGCTGGCGGTCGCGATCAGCGTCGCGCTCGGCCTGCCGCTCGGGGTGATCTCGGGCTATTTCGGCGGGGTCACGGACAACGTGCTGATGCGCCTCGTCGATACGCTGCTTAGCTTTCCGGCACTGCTGCTGGCGCTGACGATCAGCGCGGTGCTGGGGCCGAACGTGCAGAATACGATCATCGCCATCGGCGTCGCCTTCACGCCGTTCCTCGCCCGGATCATCCGGGGCGAGGCGCTGCGCGTGGCGCAGATGCCTTATGTCGAGGCGGCGCGGGCGGCCGGCAGCAATCATCGCCAGATGATCCTGCGACACATCCTGCCCAACATCGTGCCGGCGCTGATCGTGCAGGCGACGATCAGCCTGGCGTTCGCGATCCTGGCGGAGGCGGCTCTGTCGTTCCTCGGCCTCGGCACGCAGCCGCCGCGGGCGTCGTGGGGCCTGATGATCCAGGCATCGCGCGACTATCTCGACGTGGCGCCGTGGACGGCGCTGGTGCCGGGGGCGGCGGTGGCGCTGACGGTGCTGGGGCTGAACATGTTCGGCGACGTCCTGCGCGACGTCCTCGATCCGCGGACGCGGTGACGATGTTCGACCGCCCCCCGCCGCCATGCCCATCGTCTCGATCGAGAACCTGCGGGTGGAGTTCGACACCGGCGCCGGCCCGACGGTCGCGGTGGAGGACGTGAGCTTTACGATCGACCCCGGCGAGACCGTCTGCGTCGTGGGCGAGAGCGGGTCGGGCAAGTCCGTCACGTCGCTCAGCCTGATGCGGCTGGTCGAGTTCGGCGGCGGGCGGATCACCGGCGGACGGATCGCCTTCGCGCGCCCCTCTGGCGAATTGCTGGAGGTGGAGAAGGCCGACGCCGACACCATGCGCCGGATCCGCGGCAACGAGATCGGCATGATCTTTCAGGAGCCGATGACCTCGCTGAACCCGGTCTTCACGATCGAGCGGCAGGTGACGGACGGCATCCGGCTGCATCTGGGCCTCGGCCGCGCCGCGGCGCGCGAGCGGGCGCTCGACCTGCTGCGACAGGTGCGGATACCGGAGCCGGAGCGGCGGCTGCGGCAGTATCCGCACGAGCTGTCGGGGGGCATGCGCCAGCGGATCGTGATCGCGATGGCGCTGGCGTGCGAGCCGCGGCTGATCATCGCCGACGAGCCCACCACGGCGCTCGACGTGACGATCCAGGCGGAGATCCTGGGCCTCATCGATCGGCTGAAGCGCGAGACCGGTGCGGCTGTGCTGTTCATCACGCACGACATGGCGGTGGTCGCGCAGATGGCCGACCGCGTCGTGGTCATGCAGGGCGGGCGGCTGGTCGAGACCGGGCCCGTGCGGCAAATCTTCGAGGCCCCGCGGGAGGCCTACACGCAGAACCTCCTCGCCTCCGTCCCGCGCCTGGGCGAGATGCGGGGCAAGCCCGCGCCCGAGCCGATGCACATCCCCGGCATCGAGCCGCGCGCGGTGGCCGAGAAGCTGGCGCGCGAGACCGAGACCCTGCTGGAGGTCAACCACCTGACGACGCGGTTCCCGGTCAAGGGCGGCCCGCTGCGGCGCACGGTGGCCGAGGTGCATGCGGTGGAGGACGTGAGCTTTCGGATCGCCCGCGGCCAGACCCTGTCGCTGGTGGGCGAGTCGGGCTGCGGCAAGTCGAGCTGTGCGCGCTCCGTCCTGCGGCTGGTGGAGCCGGTGGGCGGCGAGGTGCTGCTCGACCGCACCGACATCCTCAGCCTCAACGACCGCGACCTGCGCCGGGCGCGGCGCGACATGCAGATGGTGTTCCAGGACCCGTTCGCCTCGCTGAACCCCTACCGCCGGCTGCGCGACCAGGTGGCCGAGCCGCTGGTGAACTACGGCATCGCCAGCGGTTCGGAGCTCGACGACCGGATTGCGGGGCTGTTCGACCGGGTGTACCTGCCGCGGAGCTATCTCAGGCGGTTCCCGCATGAACTGTCGGGCGGGCAGCGGCAGCGGGTGGCGATCGCCCGCGCGCTGGCGCTGAACCCCAAGTTGATCGTGGCGGACGAGGCGGTGAGCGCGCTCGACGTCTCGGTGCAGGCGCAGGTCCTGAACCTGATGATGGAGCTGCAGGCGGAACTGGGGATCTCGTACCTCTTCATCAGCCACGACATGGCGGTGGTGGAGCGGGTCAGCCACGCCGTTGGCGTCATGTATCTCGGTCGGATCGTCGAGATCGGGCCGCGTGCGGCGGTGATCGACGACCCGCGGCACCCCTACACGCGCTCGCTGCTGGCGGCGGTGCCGGTGGCCGACCCGACCATCCGCCGCATCCGCGAGGACCTGGGCTTTCGCCCGATCCCGTCGCCGATCTTTCCGCCGGGCCACGCATCCGCGCCCTTGGAATACGACGAGGTTGCGCCGGGGCACCTGGTGCTGCGGGAGCAGGGGCGCGCGGAGACGGCAGCGTGACGCGGCTGCACTCGCTCCCGAGCGAGAGGGGCGTCTTGCTGAAATTCGCGCCGTGAGCGGCTGCACCCGGCGGAGGCGGGCCTGATGGTTCAGCGCTCCTGCGGCAGCAGCCCGTGGGCCGGGCGCGCTGCAGCAGCATCCTCACCGAGCTCGGCTGCCGGTTGGTGCGGCCGCCGGGCGTGCCCTCGCGCATCGCCTCGAGGCGGTCGCAGATGCCCTGAAGGGTGAGGTCCGGATCCGCGCCTGCGACGCCGGCGAAGATGGCCAGCAGCCGGTCGTCGGCGGCGCGGGGGCGGGCGCGGCCGAGGACGACGGGGTCGAGGACCCCGTTCGCCACGTAGCGCTGCACGGTGCGGACCAGCCGCTCGACCGTCCAGGGGCGGCCCTGCGCCGGGTGGAAGCTGCAGCGCGCCGGGGAGCACAGCCCGCCTTGCGAGGGCCGGCGAGGGGTAGAGTTCAATTTCATCAGGCGCGATGAAACGGCCGTTTGCAGACGCAGGCAAGCCCTGCGTGCTGTCGCGCCGGTCGTTCTCGAGTGGCGGCAAGTCCCTTGTACGGTGCGGCGCGGGGCTCCCGCCCGGCTTCTGCAATGCAGGGATCCCCGGGCGAGGCGCTGCCGGAGACGGTCGCGGCGCCGCCGCTTCTTCGGAGGTGGCGAGACAGATGTAACTGAAGCTGATATACTTTCCGTCGCTGCGATCTTAGCTTGCGAACGAGACGCTTGCGCGGAGGACGCATGGACGGACAGGGCACGCGGATGCACCTGGCGCTGCTCCGGGCGGAGGTGGCGGCGGCGCGGATCGAGGCGCTGACGCTCGCCGAGCCCGAAGTCGGCCGACTCTGGCGCACCGAGGCCGCCTTTGCCGAGGCGGTCCGGTCGGTGGCGCTCGAGGACGTGCGGCTGTCGGAATCCGAGATCGTGATGCGCCTGGCGATGAACCGGACCGCGGCGGTCGACGCCCGCGGCGCCGAGCTCGCCGGGCAGATCCTAGACGTGCTGCGCGCGCCCGGCGACGTGCCGGGCGACCCGGTTGCCGCGATCCGCCGGATCGAGCGCGCCGCCGCGCCGATCGGGGTCGCGCCGGACCCGACCGAACGCCCCGGCGACGCCGAGCTGCTGGCGCTGGCCGAGGGGCTCGGCCCCTGGCTCGAGATGCCGGTGGCGGCGGGCCTGCGGGCGGCGGCGGACTATGCCGTCCGTTCGGGGAGGCGGTCTCCGGCAGCCGAGCGGCTGCTGTTCGTCGCGGTCGAGAGCGCGGCGCGCGCGCAGCTGGCGGGGCAGGGCAGGGGGCCCGTCCGCGACGGCGACCTGCTGGCGCCGGTCGGCGCGGCCTGGGTGGTGACGCCGTCGGTGGCGCTGACGCGGCGCGGCTTCCGGCTCTGGTCGCCGCTGAAGCCCGGCGGCGTGGCGGAGCTGCTGGGGCTGGTTGCGGAGAGCCTGGCGTGGGATCTCGGGCAGCTCGGCCGGCTGCGCCGGGACGTGGCGGCGATCCGGGCGGCGGGGCAGGGGCGGCACGGCCGTTCGCGGATGGAGGATATGGCGACGTTCGTTCTGGCGCGGCCGATCTTCACCTCGGCGCTGGTGGCGGACGCGCTCGGCGTGACCCGGCGCACGGCGCTGAACCTGATCGCCGAGCTCGAGGGGCAGGGCCTCGTCCGCAACCTCCTGCCGCGCCGCGCCGCGCGGTTCTGGGCCACGGCGTCGCTGGCCGAGCGCCTGCGGGTGCGGGCGCCGCGGCGTCGGAACTTGTCCGCGGAGCGTCCTGCCGGCGCGCGCGACGAGGCGCCGGAGCAGGGCGACGGATCGCCGGCCACAGCCGAACTCGACCGCGCCATCGCCGCGGCGGACGAGATCCTGCGCGGGCTGAGGAGCGGGTGAACTGCGGCAAGGGAGGGGCCGCTGGGGAGTGGACGGCGGCAGCGGCGGCGTGAGCTCGAGGACGATCTCTGCGCCAGGCAAGATCGCGGTCTCACCGGTCTGGTCTGCGGCACGCCCGGGCGTGGATGGAGAGAAGGGGTCCCAGCACCGGCCCGGGGTACGTGAGCTCCACCGGTGAGGTCGGCGACGCCCCTCGGGCAAGGTGCGGCGACCGGACGAGACGGGCTTTTCTTGACGCGCGGCACATGTGCTCGACGCTCCGTCAGGTCGGGATGATGTTGTACCGCAGCCCTGGATCGGCGCTGAGCGCACGCGCTGTTGTCGCCGCGGCGCATCCGGACGGCCGCGCGCGTCCTCCGTTCAGTGCGACATCAGGACCGGCAGCGTCGCGTGGTCGAAGATGTCGCGGGTGACGCCGCCCAGGACGTCCTCGCTGTACTTGCTGTGCTCGTAGGCTCCCATGACACGCAGCCCGGCGCCGACCTCGGCGCAGGCGTCTAGGATCATTCGCCCGATGCCCCCGCGTGCGGACGGCCGCACCATCGCTTCGGCCTCGATGCCGTGCCGGCGCAGGAGCGCCTTTATGTCGTCACTCGTGGACCTCGGCAGCGCATCCTCCTTGCCGATCGTCAGGATGGTGACGCGCGACTTGGTCTGGAGGATCTGCATCGCGTCGCCGAGGGCGCGGGTCGCGGCACGCTTGCCGTCCCACGCCACCAGCGCGTGCGGCTGCGACCGCGTGGTCCCGGGGGACGAGGATCGGCGGCCTGCCGCTTCTCAAGGCAACGACGTCGGGGTGCGCAATGAAATGTTCGCTCCCGACGGTCGCGGCGCGGCTTCCCATGACGGCGATGTCGTAGCCCCGGGCGCACTCCGCCGGGTTGAAGTCGCTGGCGCCGCCGAGATCGAGGAAGCTGCTCTCGGCGCTCAGCCCCTCGTCCTCCACCCGTGCGGCGAATTCCGCGCGGATGACGTTGATCGCGTCGCGGTTGAGGTACCCTCGGTAGCGGGTCTCGACAAAGCTGGGGCCGTGCCAGAGGACGCCAGCTCGGTGCGCGTCGTACTTGCGCGCCATCAGCAGGGCGAGCTTCAGTCCAATCGAGCCCACGGCGTCGCCGGAGTAGGCCACGAGAATCTCTTTATCGCCATCGGAAGGGTCCTTCTCCATGCGTCGAGAGCCGCTGCGGCTTTCCCGCCGATGCACGCCGTCCTCGTAAGCGCCCGGAGGCGGCGACGGGCCGGGTTTGCCTCACAGGTCGCGGAAGCCGGGAGTCCGGCTGAGCGGAGGCGCAGTCCGGAGGGCATCAATGTCGGGCCGGGGCGGGCGTATTGCTGGGTCGCTCGCGATCAGGGCTTCGAGCTCCGCGGCGATTGCCAGGACGGCGAGATCGCCGTCGCGCCGGCCGACGATCTGCAGGCCGAAGGGCATGCCGGCGGCATCGACGCCGCACGGTATCGTCGCGGACGGGTGCCCGGCGATCGTCGTGGCGTAGGCCAGCGCCAGCCAGTGATAGTAGCTGTCGGTCGCGCGGCCGTTGATCTCGGCCGGGTAGAGCTCATGCCAGTCGCGCGGGCTGACCGTGACGGTGGGGCTGAGGACGATGTCGACGTCCTGGAAGAAGTCGCTCCAGGCCCGGTAATAGACCGCCTGCGCCGCCAGTGCCTCGGCGACGTCGCGGGCCGAATACCCCAGCCCTTCCTCGACGTTCGCGCGGACGTTCGGTCCGACCCTGTCCGGGTGCTGCTCGAGGCGCTGGCGGTGGGCGCCCAGGAACCCCACCGCGCGCAGCACGGCGAAGATGCGGTCGGCGTTCGGGCACGGGGGCGTCACAGACTCGATCCGAAGGTAGCCGTCGAGGCGTCCGATCCGGTCGCGGAATGCGTCCCGAACCAATCCTTCGGTCGGGGCAAAGCCGAAATCCTCGGTCGCCGCGACGCGCAGTCCGGCAAGGTCCGGAGCCGGCAGCCGGGCGAAGTCGCCTGCCGGCGCGTCCCCCGCGGTTCTCCGCGCCCAGGGATCGCGCCGATCGGGGCGCGACAGCACCGACAGGAGCAGCGCGGCATCGCGGGCCGTCCGCGCCATCGGACCGGCCGTCGACATGGGCAGCAGCGCCATTTCCGCCGTCGGTGAGGGCACCACGCCGGGAGACGGCCGGAACCCGGTGACGCCGCAGTAGGCGGCGGGGTTCCGCAAGCTGCCGCCGAGGTCGGAGCCGGTTGCGAGGGGCGCCATTCCCGTCGCGAGCGCCACCGCCGATCCGCCGGAGGAACCGGCGCAGGTCTTGCCGAGATCGTGGGGGTTCGCCGTCACCCCGTAGACGCGGTTGCGCGTGTTGGCGCCCGCGCTCCACTCCGGCACGTTGGTCTTGCCGAGGATCAGCGCCCCGGCTCCCCGGACGGCCGCGACCAGCGCGTCGTCCGCCGTCGGAAAGTTGTGCGCGAAGATCTCCGATCCGTACGTCGTCGGCAGGCCGGCCACATCGTTCATGTCCTTGATTGCGACCGGCAGCCCGTGCAGCGGACCCAGCGGACGGCCCGCCGTCACGTCCGCTTCGGCCGATCGCGCAGCGTCCATGAGCTGGTCGAAATCCCGCGCGACGAGGGCGTTGACGGCGTGGTCGACGGCCTCGACGCGCGCAATGCACGCAGCCGCAAGCTCCACGGGTGAAAGCCTGCGGCGCCCGATGAGGCGTCGCGCCTCGGTCGCGTCCAGATCGGCGGGGTCGGCGGGATCGCTCAAGCGTCTCTCCTCACTGCGCGGTGTTCGCTCGCCTTCCGTGACGGAAGATTCTCACTTGGACATCATGATTTCAAGATGCAGTTTTTCCCTCAAGGATCAGATCACACTCGCGAAAGCGCGCCGAGGGGCCGTCCATCTGACCGGCTGAACGCGGGAGGACGGTCTTGGCGCGCAGCGTCGCGAGATCGCGCGCCTCGTTGCGCCAGACCGGATCCTCGATCAAGTGGGCGATCTTCGACATGCCGTTCCTGTTTTCCGACCGCGAGACTGTCGCCCGCCTGCTCGACAGCGAGGTCGGCGAGGAGTTGCGCCAGTCGATGAGCGAGTCGGCGGGCTCCAGGTACTCGCCTTGGGCGAGCTCGGCTTAAGGCAGATCACCAACAACGTCCGTCCGATCGTGGTGCCCGCGGATCTCGAGGGCGTGCTGATCCGCGTGCCCGGCAGCCCGGCGCGGAGCCTGTCGTTCACCGAGCTCCGCGCGCAAGCGATCTCGATGAACTTCGGCGAGCTCTACCTCGCCTTGCAGCACGGCACGGTCGACGGGCAGGAGAACCCGCTCGTCACCATCAAGAACCGGTCGCTCTACGAGGTGCAGGACTACCTCTCGATGTCGAATCACGTCTACTCTCCGGTGACGCTGGTGATGAACGCCGCGAAACACGACTTGCTCACCGACGAGCAGGAGGAAGCGGTCGACCGCGCCGCGCTCGAGGCGGCGGAGTACACTCGCCAGCTCGGCACCGAAGGCGATGCCACGCTGCTCGACGAGCTCTCGCAGAGCTTGGAGGTCAACGACATCGACCTCGGAGCGTTGAAGGAAGCCGCGCGCCCGATATGGGACCAGGTCGGCAAGATGGCCGGGTCCGAGCCTCGCGCGCCGCCGACTTCCTCGACTACGACGAGCGCCTCGGCCGGATCGACAGGACGATCAAGGTGAGCGCCGAGATCGCCGGAGTGCTGATCTTTGCGACGATCCTCGGACTCGTCTTCCTGAATGCCATGGGACGCTACGCGCTCGGCTTCACCTTCATCTGGGGCGACGAGATCGTGCTGTCGCTGCTGCCGGTGCCGGGCATGACGGGCAAGTTCCTCGCGGTTTGGCGCCGGCAGGTGATCCGCATCGACTACTTCGCGAGCCTGCTGCCGCTGTCGGTCTTCCGGATCCTGTCAGTGACCGCCTCGGTCTTCGCCGCTGCAGTGTTCATGTGGCTCGCGGTGGTGTCGTTCCGCTACGTCGGCCTCTTCAGCGGCGATTGGCTGATCTACCTGCCGATCGACAAGGGCTGGTTCATGTCGGCGATGGTGATCGGCCCCGCGCTGGCGGCACTGGCCTATCTCGTCGTCGCCGTTCAGGAGGTGCGGGGGCCAGGGGGCGCACGGCAGCGAGGTCGGGTCGCGCATACCGGGGTTGGCACGGATGACCATCCCGCTCATCGCCATAGGCCTGCTACTGCTCCTGCTGGTGCTCGGCACGCCGATGGTCGCGGCCCTGCAGATGACCGGCGAGCTGCTGATCATCGGCTTCACGCTCGTACTGATGGCGGTACCGCAGCTCGCGACGTGGCTTCCGTCGGTATTGAACCGACAGGGTGTCTGCTTCTTCGACCCATCAGGCCAACGACGGCGCGGCCTACGAGCGTTTCATCGGACGCTGGACACGGCGCCTTGCCGAGCGCGTCGCCCAACTCGCGCCGCCCGCCACCGACGGTCCGCTGCTCGATGTCGCCTGTGGCACGGGCAGCATGACGGCCGCGCTCGCCTCCCGCCATTCGGATCGCCGCGTGGTCGGCATCGACGTGGCCAGGCCCTACCTCGAGTTCGCGGCCGCACGCGACTATCAGCAGAATGCTGTGGGACACGGCTGCCGGCGTGGACCCCGACGCGGGGAAAATCCGCGACCGCATCTTCTCGCACGACCCAGCCGGACCGCCTCCGCGAGCTGTGGGTTCGGGCTATCTCGCCAGCTACATCGACCTCGCCGCCGACCGGCGCGGGTGGGCTCATCGTCCATGCCGGCTACCACTTCACCGCGGACTGCCAGCGGCGGCGGCAGGCCGAGCCGGAGCGTCTGGAGCGCGCCGTCGACCTGACGAGCGCCGAGGCGTCACGCTGCTTCTGGAGAACACACAAGCCGAACCACGCCGAAGCGCACTACCTGTGCAGCGCGCTCGAGGAGTGCCTGTGGTACTTCGACCGGCTCGTTTGCTCAACCTGCTCATGTCCTTCACCGCGAACCACGCGCACCTCTACCCCGAAGGCGTCGCGGGCTTTGTCGACGCGCTGGATCTCGCCCGATGCCGGGAGGTCCGCCTTGCCGTTTGCGCGGCGACTTCGAGCAGCACCTCAATCCCGGCGAAGGCACGATGGATTTCGCAGACATGTTCCGGCGGATCGAGGCGGCGGGCTTTCGCGGCCACTACATGAACCGGTTCGGCACCCTCGACGACATGCTGCAGGGGCGGCGATACCTCTCGAGCAGGGGCGCTGCGTGGGCGTCTCCTGAACCGGGTCGCCTCGCCGTTCCCCGGCCCATCGGCGAGTTCCGCTGTTCTCAGGTTCTCGCGCCACCGTTCGCGGCGATCATCTGCCCGGTCACGAAGCGCCCCGCCGGCGAAACGAGAAAGCCCACCAGCGCGGCGATGTCGGCGGGGTCACCCTTGCGGCCGACGGGTATGCCGGGAGCGGCCGCGCCTTCCGGTTCGTCGTCCGACCGGATTGCACCGGGAGAGACCGCGTTCACGGTCACGCCGTGCGGCCCGAACTCCTTGGCGAGCGCCTTGGTCAGGCCCCAGAGGCCGTGCTTGGCGGCCGAGATCGGCGCGCCCTCGAAGTAGCCGTCGATCGCCTTCAAGCCGGCCATGCCGACGATGCGGCCCCAGCCGCGTTCAACCATGCCGGGCAGGAAGGCGCGGCTCGTGAGGAACGAGGCGGTCAGGTCGATGTCGATCACCTGCTGCCAGTCCGCGTCGGTGAGGTCGAGAAACGGCTTGTGCGGGCGGAATGCGGCGTTGTTGACGAGGATGTCGACCGTGCCGAACCGCGCTCGCGCCGCGTCGGCGATCTTCGCGACGTCTTCGGGTCGGCTGACGTCGCCCATTGCCACTTCTGCCTCGGCGCCGAGCGCACGTGCCGCATCCGCGGTCTCATCGCATGCGGTCCGGTCGGCCGAGCCGTTGACCACAACGTTGCAGCCGCGCGCGGCAAGCTCCAGGACAATGGCGCGGCCGATGTTCCGGCCCGACCCCGAAACGAACGCTGTCCTTCCTCGGAGGTCGCTGCCGCCCACCGATTGCGATGCGTTCAAGTTCCGCTCCAGTTCGGGCGGCGCTTCGAGAGAAAGGCGTCCATGCCCTCGCGAAAGTCGTCGCTGGTGTAGCAGAGCTCGACCAGGTCATTGCCGCCTCCCGAGTCGAGCCGGACCTGCAGGCGGCGAAAGGCGGTCTTGGTCGCCGCGAGCGTGAGCGGCGCCATCGAGCCGACGTGCCGGGCGAGCTCGTCGGCCCGCGCCATCAGCGCCGCATGGTCCGGCAGCACCTCGCCCACGAAGCCCACCCGATGCGCCTCGTCGGCCTCCATCAGGCGGGCCGTGAAGATCATCTCCTTCGCCCGCGCAGTGCCGAGAAGGTCCTTGAGCCGCGCGTAGTTGTTCATCGACAGGCAGTTTCCGAGCGTCCGCGCCACCGGAAAGCCGAAGCGCATGCCCTCGGCCGCGACCCTGAGGTCGCAGCACGCCGCGATCGCGGCCCCGCCGCCGGTGCAGGCGCCCGAGATGGCGGCGATGGTCGGCTGGCGCACCTCCTCGAGGGCGCCGAGGACGCGGTCGATGCGGGCTTCGTAGTCGAAAGCGTCCTCGGCGGTCCGGAAGGCGCGGAACTGCGAGATGTCGGTGCCGGCGGCGAACGCCTTTTCGCCAGCGCCCGCCAGCACCAGCGCCCGCAGCGCGTGATCGGCGCTCGCGCCCTCGCAGATTTCGGCCAGCCTCTCGTACATCGCGAACGTCATCGAATTGCGCGCCTGCGGGCGGTTGAAGGTGATCCAGCCGATCCCCTCGCGCACCTCGTAGAGCACTTCGTCGTCCGCTGCTGTCTCGCTCATCCCCGACCTCCCCTCGCGGTCCCGGCCTAGCGGCCCTTGAAGACCGGCTTGCGTTTTTCGGCGAATGCGCGCCGGCCCTCGGCGTAGTCTTCGCTGTCGAAGCACGCACGGACAAGCTCGGCGCAGAGCGCGAGGTCGCGCTCGAACTCGGGCTTCAGGGCCTCGTGCACGGACTGCTTGATCGCCCGCATCGTCAAGGGCGCGTTGGCTGCGATCGTCCCGGCCAGTTCGAGCGTCCGCGCCTCGAGATCGTCATGAGCGACCACGCGGTTGACGAGACCCATCCCCAGCGCCTCGTCGGCCGAGAACCGGCGGGCGGTGAAGAAGATCTCCTTGGCGTAGGCAGGACCGACGAGGTCCATCACCCGGCGCACTCGGGCGTAGTCATAGCCAAGCGCCAGCCGCGCCGCCGGAATCGAGAATTGCGCGCGGTCGCTGCAAATTCGCAGGTCGGCGCAGATTGCGAGGTTCGCACCGCCGCCGATGCAGTAGCCCTGGATCGTCGCGACGGTCGGCTTCGGGGAGGTCAGGATGGCCTGGTACGCGCCCTCTGTCGCATCGTTGTAGCGCGCCACCGCCTCTGCCTCGGCCCGCTCGTCGTCGAACTTCGAGATGTCGGCGCCGGAGACGAACGACTTTTCGCCAGCCCCGGCGATCACGATCACGCGGACGTCGTCGTCTTTCGCGAAGTCCTGCATGATCTCGACCGCGGCCAGCCACATGTCCAGCGACACCGCATTGTGCCGCTCGGGATTGTTGAAGATCATCCAGCCAAAGCCGTCGGCCTTTCGCGATATCATCTTGTCGGTCATCTCTGGCGCTCCCCCTGCGCTGCCGCGCGCATCAGACGATGCCCGACTCGCGGAAGCGTGCGATCTCGTCCTCCGCGTATCCGGCCTCCGCCAGGATCTCGTCGGTGTGCTCGCCGCATTCGGGGGGCGGCACCGCAATGCCGCTTGTCGTGCGGCTCATCCGCACCGGCTGAGCCACGAGGTCGATCCGCCGGCCGAGCGCCGGTGAGTCGACCGACCACGCCATCCCGAGATGCTCGACCTGCGGGTCGGCGAAC
The DNA here is from genome assembly GCA_963749675.1 of uncultured Alphaproteobacteria bacterium. Taxonomy (GTDB): domain Bacteria; phylum Pseudomonadota; class Alphaproteobacteria; order Rhodobacterales; family Rhodobacteraceae; genus Roseitranquillus. Next base: position 89,089 of record CAVVNT010000008.1, on the reverse strand, counting down.
ATCTGGTCGATGGTGTAGATCGGTCCGCAGGGCACCCCGGCCTCGCCGAAAATCTCGATCCATTCGGCGCCCGGCTTCTGCGATGTCCGTTCGCCGATGGCGGCATTCAGCGCCTTGCGGTTGGCCGAGCGCGACGCCGCGTCGGCGTAGTCTGGATCGTCGATGAGCGCCTCGGCGTCGATGGCGCGGCACAACCGCTCCCAGATGCGCTGCCCGGTCGCCGCGATGTTGATGTGGCCGTCCGCAGTGGGAAAGACGCCGGTCGGAATGCTCGTCGGATGATCGTTGCCGGCCTGCTGCGCGACCTCCCCTTCCATCAGCCAGCGTGCGGCCTGGAAGTCGAGCATCGCGATCTGGGCCTGCAGCAGAGAGGACTGCACCCACTGGCCTTCGCCCGATCGTTCACGTTCGAGCAGGGCGATGAAGATGCCGTTGGCGGTGAACAGGCCGGCCGTCAGATCGGCGATCGGGATGCCGACGCGGACAGGGCCCTGCCCCGGCAGCCCGGTGATTGACATGAGGCCCCCCATGCCCTGCGCGATCTGGTCGAAGCCGGGACGCCTGGCGTAGGGACCATCCTGGCCGAAGCCCGAGATCGAGGCATAGACGAGGCGCGGATTTATCGCCCTGAGGGCGTCGTAGTCGATCCCGAGGCGCGTTTTCACGTCGGGGCGGAAGTTCTCGATCAGGACGTCTGCCTTCTCGACGAGACGCAGAAGGATTTCGCGACCCTCCGGCTCCTTGAGGTTCAGAGTCAGGCTGCGCTTGTTGCGGTGAAGGTTCTGGAAGTCCGACCCGTGCCGCGGTCCGCCCGGCGCATCGCCACCCTCCAGCACGGCCGGCAGCTCCACCCGGATCACGTCGGCGCCCCAGTCGGCGAGCTGCCGCGCGCAGGTCGGGCCGGACCGAACGCGGGTCAGATCGAGAACGACAAGATGGGACAGCGCCGTTGAAGCGGGCCTGAAGGTCACGAGCGATCCTCCCTGTTGGGTAGAGACTGCGAGGTCGCATCGATCCTTGTCAACAGAAGGCAGACTGAAAGCTGTTGACAGATGGCAGTCTCCGTCAAGACACTGACAGCATGTCGGGCAAGAGCATCGTAGAGGCGATATCGCAGCGACAGTCACAGTCCCTGACCGCTCTCGTCCGCGACGAGATCGAGCGGCAGATCCTGAGCGGCGAGATCGCGGCCGGAGGTCGATTGAACGAAGTCGCACTTGCGACGCGACTTGGCGTCAGCCGTGGCCCGGTGCGCGAGGCGGTGCGCCTGCTCGAGCGCGACGGGCTGGTGACGAGCATCGTCAACCAGGGCGCCTTCGTGCGCCAGATCTCGATCGAGGAGGCGTCGGAGCTCTACGACCTGCGCGCCGTGATGATGGGCTACGCCTGCAGTGTCCTTGCGGGCACCGTTGACGAGGCGGGGTTGGCGGACCTAGGCAGCCTCGTCCGCCTGATGGACGACTGCGCGGAGAAGGCGGCGACGGGCGCCTACTACGAGCTGAACCTGCGCTTTCACGACCGCACGATGGAATTGGCTGATCGGGGCCGCTGCACGTCGCTCTACCGGAGTCTCGTCAAGGAGGCGCATCTGCTCAGACGACGCTCGCTGATGTCGGCGGAGGCGATGCGAGACTCCAATGCCGAGCATCGGCGGATACTCGACGCGCTGGCGGCGCGGGACTGTGCGGCGGCGCGGGAGGCCGCCGAAAGCCATCATGTGAACGGAAAGCGCCGCTGGCTGCGGACGATGGAGTGACCGCGCCGCAAGAGCGTGGAGGAGGACACCCGACAGGATCGGGGTTGCATCTGGGAGGAGATGAAATGACGAAAACGAGCGAAACGGCCGGGCGACTTGCCCGAGGTGCAGTGCTGGCCGGTTTGATCGCCGCGCCGCTCGCGTTGGCGGCGCCCGCCGCCGCGCAGGAGTTCTATCCGAGCGAGCAGCTCGAATGGACCATCGCGTTCGGCCCCGGTGGTGGCAACGACATCATGTCACGCACCATCGTGGACATCCTGCAGAAATACGACCTCTACCCGTCCGAAATCTCGGTCGAGAATCGGGCCGGCGGCAGCGGCGCGGTCGGCTGGGGCTACCTGTATTCCCAATCGGGGGATCCCTACGCCATCTCGACGACGAGCGGCAGCTTCATCACCACGCCGCTGCAGGCCGACACACCCTGGTCGCCGAGCGACTTCACCCCGGTGGCCCTGCTCGCGACGGACGATCTCGTCCTGCTGGTCAACGGCGACTCCGAGATCGACTCGCTCGACGCCTTCATCGAAAGCGCCAGGGAGAACCCGCCGACCATCGGCGGGATCGGCACGGTCAACGTCGACTTCATCGTGCCGAAGATCCTGTCCGACCAGGCCGGGTTCGAGTTCGACTACGTGTCGTTCAACGACGCGGGCGAGATGAACACAGCGCTGCTTTCCGACGCGCTCGACGCGATGATGGCGAACCCGGCGGAGATCCTCGGTCTCGTCGAGTCGGGGGACCTCAAGCCGCTCGCCTTCAGCGGCGACACGGTGCCCGAGACGCTGGGCGACATCCCGACGATGGCGGAGGCCGGCTACGAGATCGGGGTGTCGATGCCGCGCGGCCTGATCCTCGCGCCCGATGCCCCCGAAGAGGCGCAGCAATGGTGGATCGCGACGATCAAGAAGGTCGTCGATACGCCGGAATGGGACGCCTACATCAACAACAACCAGCTGACCGAGAACCTCCAGTACGGCGCGGAATTCGAGGAGACGCTGCTCAAGACGCAGGAGAACTTCGCGCGCATCCTGCGCGAACAGGGCGCCATCGAATAGGCGCGAGCCGTCGCGATTTGCCGGGCCGGCGAGATGCTCGCCGGCCGTCATGCCGGAGGGTTCGATGCGTGTCGCCTTTCTGCTCGCGATCCTCGCCGCGAGCCTGTTCTACAGCTACATCGCGTTCGTCGAGCTTTCCTTTCTCGGCGGAACCGGTCGACTTGGCCCGGGCTTCTTTCCGCGCCTCATCGGCGTGGGGCTGGTGGCGGTGTGCCTCGTCGGGCTGGGCCAGGACGTCCGCCGCATGCGCGAGGAGTCGATCGACTCGGCGTACTGGCCGACGATCCTGGCGATCGCGGTGCTCTCCGCCGGGATGATCGCGCTCTTCACCCTTGTCGGCGGGCCGCTGGCGATGGCGCTCTTTCTCATCGCCGTCCTGTCGATCCTGAACCGGGGCAATCTCGTGCAGAACCTTGCCGTCGCTGTCCTGCTGCCGCTCGGCATCTTCTATCTGTTCGACGTCTGGCTCAACGCCTCCATGCCCGAAGGTCGCCTGCCGCTGCCGCTCTGACCGCCACGCCGCGCTCCTCGCGCGCACCCTGCTGAAGGCCGCCTGCCGATGGACTTGTTCGCCGACCTCTGGATGGGATTTTCGGTCGCGATCAGCCCGATCAACCTCGCCTATCTGCTGATCGGGGCGATGGTCGGCATGATCGTGGGCATCATCCCAGGCTTCGGGCCTTCGGCGGGCCTTGCGATCCTGCTGCCGATCACCTTCGGCATGGACCCGATCGGCGCGGTGATGATGCTGGCCGCGATCTACTACGGCGCGATGTACGGCGGCACGATCACCTCGATCCTGCTCAACACGCCGGGCGAATCCGCGACCGTGGCCAGCACCTTCGACGGCTATCCGCTGGCGCAGCAGGGCAGGGCGGGGCCCGCGCTGGTGATGCAGGCGGTGGCCTCGTTCGTGGGCGGAACAGTCGGCGTCATCCTGATCACGCTGCTGGCGCCGCTCTTCAGCCTCGTCGCCCGCAACTTCGGGCCGCCCGAGTACTTCCTGCTCGCGATCATGGGCCTCCTGACACTGGTGGTGATGATCGGCGCCGACTGGCGCTACGGGCTGATTTCGGTCCTCATCGGCTTCGCCCTCGGCACCGTCGGCGTCGACCTCGAGACCGGGCAGAGCCGCTATACCTTCGGCTCGGCGGAGCTGATCGGCGGCATCGACTTCATCCCGATCGCGATCGGGCTCTTCGGGCTCGGCGAGCTCTACTACGCGTTCTTCCAGGGCCTTCACGCCACCGGAACGGGCTCCATCGTGCAGTACACCAAGGAGAGCCGCTTCTGGCCGGAGGCACGGGACTGGATCGAGACGCGGTGGACGATGGTCCGCGGGTCTTTCCTGGGCTTCGCCGTGGGCGTCATCCCCGGCGCGGGCGCGACCATCGCATCGCTGATGGCCTATTCGGTCGAGCGCTCGGTGTCGAAGACGCCCGAGCGGTTCGGCAAGGGTGCGATGGCGGGGCTGGTGGGGCCCGAGGCCGCCAACAACGCCGCCTCCTCCGGCGCGATGATCCCGCTTCTGACCCTCGGCATCCCCGGCTCGGCGTCGACCGCCGTGCTGCTCGCCGCGTTCCTGCTCTGGGGTCTACGCCCCGGGCCGCTCCTGATGGAGCAGAACCCCGAATTCGCCTGGGGTCTCATCGCCTCGATGTACCTCGGCAACATGGCGCTGCTCGCGATCAACATCTTCGCGATCCCGCTCTTCGTCTGGCTGGTTCGCATCCCCTACCGGGTGCTCGCGCCCGCCGTCGTCGTGGTCTGCACCATCGGCACCTTTAGCGTTAACGGCTCGATCATCGAGACCTGGCTGATGTTCGCGGCGGGCCTGGTCGGGTTCGGGATGCGCCTCTTCGGCTATTCGCCCGCGGCGCTGGTTCTGGCGCTGGTCCTCGGGCCGCTGGCCGAAGAGTTGCTGCGCCAGACCCTGACCATCTCGCGCGGCAGCTTCTGGATCTTCCTCCAGCGCCCGGGCTCGCTCTGGATCATCGCGATCACTGTCGGCATCCTGCTGCTCGTGCCGCTGATGCAACGGCTCGGGCGGACCCCGACAAGCCCGCTTCCCGCGGAGGAGGATTGATGGACGACACGACCGCGCGGCAGATGTTCGACGATGCGCTCGCGATGCACGAGCCGGCCTTCGGCAAGTTCTTCCTCGCCCGCTTCCTCGGCTTCGACATCTCGTTCGAGGACGAGACCTGCATCGTCGCCTTCGTCGTCCGGGACTACATGTTCAATCCCCAGGGCAGCCTGCATGGCGGCATCGTCGCGGTGGCACTCGACGTCTCGATGGGCCACCTCATCCACCATGTCGCGGGCGAAGGCGGGCTCACGCTGGAGATGAAGGTCCAGTACATGCGGCCGGCGCGCGCCGGTGCGGTCCGCTGCGTCGGCAGCTTCCTCAAGCGCGGCCGCAGCCTCAGTTCGATGGAATCGCGGATGCATGACGCCGACGGCAAGCTTCTGTCGATGGCGACCGCGACCTGGAAGATGCCCTGAGCGCGGGACCGGAGAGCGCCATGCCGGCACCGGGCGACCAGATCCGCGTCGCGGCGGAGGCGATGCGCATCTTCGCGGCCGATCTGCTGATCGCCGCGGGGCTGCCCGGGGAAGACGCGGGCGTCGTCGCCCGCTGTCTCGTCCGCGCCGACCTGCGCGGCGCCGAAACGCACGGCATCGTCCGCCTGCCGGTCTATCTTGACCGCGTACGCCGCGGGCAGGTCAACCGCGATGCCTGTCTCGCCCCGCGCCGCACCAGCAGCGCGTCGGCCCACCTCGACGGTCAGAATACGCTCGGCTTCGTTGCCGCGACTCGCGCCACGACGGTCGCGCTCGACCTCGCCGGCGAGGCGGGGGTTGCCCTCGTCGGAGTGTCGGGCTCATCGCACTTCGGCATGGCGGCGAACTACCTGCTCATGGCGGCCGAAGCGGGCTTCGCCGCGCTTGTCCTCAGCAATGGAGCTCCGGCGATGCCGCCGTGGGGCGGGAAGGAGGCGATGTTCGGAACGAACCCGCTCGGCGCGGCTGTGCCTCTTCCCGGGGGTCCTCCTTTCGTGCTCGACATGTCGACCAGCGTGGCGTCACGCGGCCGGATACGCCGGGCCGAACGCGAGGGCAGGCTGATCGGCGAAGGCGAGGCGCTGGACCAGACCGGGCAACCGACCACCGATGCCACCGCCGCGATGCGCGGCGTCCTGCTCCCGATCGGCGGTGCTAAGGGGGCGGGGCTTGCGATGTGGATCGACATCCTCTGCGGGGCGCTCACCGGCGCGGCCTTCGCCGGACGGGTCGGCGATCAGTACCGCGAGCCGGGTCGCGCGCAGGACGTCGGGCACCTCATCCTCGTCTTCCGCCCGGATCTGTTCCTTCCGCCACAGACCCTTGCCGCGCGCCTCCGCGAAATGTCCGCTCGGGTGCGGGGGGCGGCGCCGGCGCCAGGCGGCGCCGGGGTCCGCATTCCCGGCGAGCGCGGCGCCGCGCTCGAGGTCGAGCGCCTGAGGACGGGTCTCGTCTATCGCCGCGCCGACCTCGCGGACCTGCCGGAGCGGGCGCGCGAGGCTGGTATTGCCCCGCTGCGCCCGTTTCCGGGCTGAGCCGCGAGGGATCGTGCCGCTCCCCACGCGGCCCGGTCCACCCTGCGGGCAGGCGGCACCGGTGACGGCCGGCCGGCCGCGCCCGATCTCCTGACGCCGCTGTGCAAATGACGCGCCGCGGCACGGATGGTCGCCGGTTGGCGACGCTCGGCCTCGCGGCGCTCGGCACGGCGTTGTTCTGGTCGCTCGACTTGCCGCTGCCGTTCCTGTTCGGGCCGATGCTGCTCTGCCTGCTCGCCGCGCTCCTCGGCGCACCGCTCAAGGGGCCAGGGGTCGTGGGGGTTGCGGCGCGCACGGTGCTGGGCGTCGCCATCGGCAGCTCGCTGACGCCCGCTGTGCTCGCCGAGATCCCGCAGATGGCGGCGTCGGTAGCGTTCATCCCGCTCTACATCGTCACGATCACGCTGATCGGCGTGCCGTTCTTCGGCAAGGTGTTCGGCCTCGACCGGGTGACCGCCTACTACGCGGCGATGCCGGGCGGGCTGCAGGACATGGTGATCTTCGGCACCGAGGCAGGCGCGGACGGTCGCGCGCTTTCGCTCATCCACGCGACGCGCGTCCTGATCATCGTGACGATCGCGCCGCTGATCCTGACCCGCGGTTTCGGCGTGACGCTCGACGCGCCGATCGGCGCGCCTGCCGCGGACATTCCCGTCGTCGAGCTTGCGGTGATGGCCGGCGCCGCCCTGGTCGGCTGGAAGGGCGGCGAGCGCCTGGGCCTTTTTGGCGCGGCAATGCTGGGGCCGATGATCGTGACCGCGGCACTGGCCCTGACGGGCGTGATCGCGCACCGGCCACCGGCCGAGGCTATCCTCGGCGCGCAGTTCTTCATCGGGGCCGGAATCGGCGTCGGCTATGTCGGCGTCACGCTGCGCGAATTGCGTCGCGTTGTCCTGGCGGGAATTGTCTTCGTGCTGATCCTCGCCGTGCTGGCCGCCGCCTTCACCGAGGCGGTGGTGGCGCTCGGCCTGGCGCGGCCGGTCGAGGGGTTTCTCGCCTTCGCGCCCGGCGGACAGGCGGAGATGATCATCCTGACGCTGGCGGCGGGTGCCGACCTGGGGTTCGTCATCGTCCACCACATCACGCGGGTCTTCCTGGTGATCACGGGCGCTCCGCTCCTCGCGCGGCTCCTGCGTCGTCGAACCTGAACGGCAGGGTGCCGTGACGCCGGAGGGGGTCCGCGGTCAGCGATAGACGGCCTCAACCAGGAACATCGGGATCGGCTCCACGTAGGTGCACAGCAGGAGGACGAAGAGCAGGACCGCGACGAAGCCGATGTTGGCCTTGGAGACGTCCCAGATGTTGGCCTTGGCGATCGAGCAGGCGGTGATCAGCACGCTCGCCACCGGGGGCGTCTGCTGGCCGATTGCCAGGTTCAGCGTCACGATCAGGCCGAAATGCACAGGGTCGATGCCTACCGCCGAGATCAACGGCACGACGATCGGCACGACCAGGATGATCGCGGCAGCCGAGTGCAGGAAGAACCCGATCACCAGGAAGAACACGTTGAGGATGGCCAGGATCACCCAGCGATTGTCGGTGAGCTCGAGGAGGCCGTTGGCCAGCTCCTGCGGGATCTGCGCGCGCGTCAGGAACCCGCCCATCAGCACCGACGCCGCGACGAGCAGCATCACGACCGCCGTCTGGATCGCGCCGTCGAGCATCGAGCGGCGGAGCTCGCCGAAATCGGTCTCGCGGTACCAGACGCCGACCACGATCGAGGCGATGACCGCCACGCCCGCCGCCTCGGTCGCGGTGAAGAAGCCGCCGAAGATGCCGCCCAGGATCACGATCGGCAGCACGAAGGTCGGCAGGGCGGACACGAAGGTTCGCCATAGCCGGGCCGTGTCGAACGCGGCCTCGCGCGGCAGGTCGTAGCGCCGCGCGAAATACCAGCAGAGCGTCATCAGGCCGGCAGCGCCGATCAGGCCGGGGACGAGGCCGGCGAGGAACAGCTGCTCGATCGAGGCGCCGGAGCTCACGCCATAGAGGATCATCGGGATCGACGGCGGAATGATGATCGCCAGCGATGCCGACGACGAGGTCACCGCCGCCGCGAAGGGGGCGCTGTAGCCGCGGCGCTTCATCTCGGGGATCATCACCGAGCCCATCGCCGCGACGTCGGCCACCGCCGAGCCCGAGATCTCCGCGAAGAACAGCGAGACGCCGACGTTGACCATCGCAAGGCCGCCGCGCACGAAGCCGATCAGGGCCGAGACGAACTCGATCAGTCGACGCGTGATGCCGGCGGCGTTCATGATCGCACCGGCCAGCACGAACATCGGAATCGCGATCAGCGAGAAGCTGCTCGCGCCCGAGTACATGTCGAGGCCGATCGAGATGAGCGCGCCCGTGCCCTCGTACGAGATGATGCCGAGGACCCCGCAGATCGCAAGCGCGACCGCGATCGGCACGTTGAGCAGGATCATGAAGATGAGCGCGAGGAAGATCAGCAAGATGGTCACGGGCGCGTCTCCACCCGCTGGGATGGCGTGGTCTCGGGCACGATCTCGGGATGCTCGAACGACCGCCCCGCCATCGTCTCGCGCCAGTAGTGCGGCAGGGACAGCAGGGAGGCTGCGATGAACAGGACGGCGCCGATGGGGATCACCGACTGCGTCAGCTGCACCGGCACGAAGGTCAGGCTGATGAGGTTCATCCCCTCGAGGATCAGGAGCACCTGCCAGCCCGACCACGCCAGCAGTGCAAAGAAGCCGATGACCAGCGCTTCGGCCACGACGACCCCCGCCGCCCGCAGCCCATGCGGCAGCGACAGCAGGAAGCCGTCGAACCCGATATGCTTGCGCTTCAGCGCCGCGAGCGCTGCGCCGTAGTAGGTGATCCAGCAGAGCTGAATGGCCGCGATCTCGTCATACCAGCTGAGAGAGGCACCGAGCTTGCGCGAGATCACTGCGTAGACGACCACGATGGTCAGGGCGATCATCTGCAGGATCAGGAACCATTCGAGTACCAGTCCGAGCACGCGGGAAGCTGTGCGCATCACGTTGGGATCCTGCCTGGGAATGGCGCGACGGGATGTCGGGCGGTCACTACGGGCCGCCCGATCCTCCGATCAGTTGGTCGCGCCGCCGCCGGCCGCTTCGCGCACGCGGTTGACGAGGTCCTCGCCGCCTTCGACAGTCGAGGCAAACTCGTCGTAGATCGGCTGGGACGCGTCGATGAAGGCCTGCTTGTCGGCCTCATTCACCTCGACGCCCGCATCCTTGATGACCTGCAGAAGCTCGTCCTCCAGCTGGGCCGCATGCTCATAGACGAACGCCTGCGTCTCCTGCGCCGCCTCCGTCAGCGTCTGCTGCACGTCTTCGGGCAGCTGACTGAAGTTCCGCTCCGACACCAGAACGTAGGCAGGCGTGTAGACGTGGCCGGTGATCGACAGATAGTCCTGCACTTCCTGAAACTTGGCCGATGCGATCTGGGCGTAGGGGTTCTCCTGCCCGTCGATGACGCCGGTCTGCAGCGCGGTGAAGACGTCTGAAAAGGCCATCGGCGTCGGGTTGGCGCCATACTCCTGGAACATCTTCACGCGCCACTCGCCCTGCGGTGTACGAAGCTTGATGCCCTGAAGATCCTCAGGAGTGTTGATCGGCCGGACGTTGTTGGTGATGTGGCGGAACCCGTTCTCCCAGAAGGCGAGAATCCTGTAGCCCTCCCGCTCGGCCGCGGCGTTGAAGGTGTCTTCCAGCATCGCTTCCTCGACCGCCTTCATGTGGTCGCGGTCCTGGATGATGTAGGGCATCTCGAAGACGCCGAACTCGGGCGCGACCGACGACATCACCGACGACGGCAGCGCGAAGGTGACCTGGCCGAGCTTTAGCTTCTGCAAGAGCTCCTGGTCGCCGCCGAGCTGAGAGGCGCCGTAGACGACGACCTCGTAGTCCTCGCCCAGCTTCTCGTTTGCGACCTCGGCGAAATGGTTCGCCGACGCCTCGAACAGCGAGCCTGGCTCGCCTACATGGCCGAACCGCAGTTCCGTCTGTGCCGACGCGGCGCCGGCGGCGATCATCGCGACCGCGACGATACCCGTGAGCTTCATCATCTCGTCCTCCCTGGTTGAACTGGCCTCAGGCGGCGATCTGCGCGCCGTCCCGAGCGGTATTGGTCAGATAATCCATCGCCGCGCGCGCCCCGCCGGCCTGGTGCGGCACGCCGGCAAGCTCGAGCCCCATCTCGACGCCGGACAGCGTGCCCATCAGCATCAGGTCGTTGAAGTCACCGAGGTGCCCGATGCGGAACACCTTGTCGGCGAGCTTCGACAGGCCCGAGCCGAGCGACATGTCGAAGTGCTCGAGGATCACCGCGCGCAGCGCATCCGCCCCAGCCTCCCCCGGCATCATCACGGCGGTCAGCGAACTGGAATAGTGCCGCGGCTCCTGGCAGAGGATCTCGAGGCCCCATGCCCGGACGGCACGCCGCGTCGCCTCGGCATGCCGGCCATGGCGGGCGAAGACGTTCTCCAATCCCTCCTCCTCCAGCATGTCGATCGCTTCGGCGAGGCCGTAGAGCAGGTTCGTCGCGGGCGTATAGGGAAAGAACCCCTTGGCGTTCGGTCCCAGCATCTCGCCCCAATCCCAATACGAGCGAACGAGCTGCGCGCCCTCGTGCGCTGCGAGGGCCTTTGGGCTGACCGCATTGAACGACAGGCCCGGAGGCAGCATCAGACCCTTCTGACTGCCGGCGACCACGACGTCGACGCCCCATTCGTCCATCCGCATGTCGATGGAGGCGAGCGACGAGATCGTGTCGACCATCAGGAGCGCATCGGTGCCCGCCGCGTCCATCGCCGCCCGCACCTCGTCGATTTGCGTCGCGCAGCCGGTCGATGTCTCGTTCTGGACCACGCAGACCGCCTTGATGTCGCGATGATCCTCCAGCGCCGAGCCAAGCTCGCCGGGCTCGACGGCGGTGCGCCAATTCGACTGAATCACCACCGGCTCGAGCCCGAGGCGCGCGGCAAGACGCTGCCACAGCATGGAGAAATGGCCGGTCTCGACTATCAGCACACGGTCGCCCGGCGAGAGCGTGTTGACCAGCGCCGCCTCCCACGCGCCGGTGCCCGAGGCGGGATAGATCACCACCTGCCCGCGCTCGGTCCGGACGATCCGCTTCATGCCGTCCAGGACGCGCCGTCCAATCGCGGCGAAGGCCGGTCCGCGATGGTCGATCGTGGGCATGTCCATGGCCCGAAGCACGCGGTCCGGCACGTTCGTCGGGCCAGGAATCTGAAGGAAGTGCCGTCCACTTGCCATGCCGCACTATCCTATTGCGTCGCCTCACTGTTGCGAAATCTTATTTTGCATGCATAATGCAGGTCAAGGAATTTGTTGCCGGCGAGGCGTCGAATGGCTGACTGGAAGCGGCTTGCGGGCGATATCGAGGGGGAGGTCCTGACCGGGCACTTCGACCGTGGCCGCTATGCCACCGATGCCTCGTTCTACCAGATCGTGCCAGAGGCGGTGGTTGTACCACGCCGCTTCGACGATGTGGCGGCGACGCTCTTCCTTGCGCGCGACGCGGGGGTCCCGGTGACCGCCCGCGGCGGGGGTACCAGCCAGGCCGGCCAGACGATCAACCGCGGCGTGGTCATCGATTATTCACGGCACCTCAACGCTGTCCGATCCCTCGACACGGAGGCCGGCCGCGCCACGGTCGAGCCGGGCCTCGTCCTCGACGAATTGAACCGCAGGCTGAAGCCGAGCGGCCTGTGCTTCCCGGTCGACGTCTCCACCGCGTCGCGCGCGACGATCGGGGGCATGGCGGCGAACAATTCCTGCGGCGGCCGGTCGATACGGTACGGGCGGATGCGCGAGAATGTCGAAGCGATCGACGCGCTTCTCGCTGACGGCACGCGCGCGCGGTTCGGCGCGGTCGAGCGTGCCACGGCGATGTCGAACGCCGGTAGCCCGGCCGAGGCGCTGGTGCGCGACATGCTGGTGCTCGGAGAACGGGAGGCGGACGAGATCGCCGCACGCTTTCCCAGGGTCCTGCGCCGGGTCGGCGGCTACAACACCGACGCTCTGGTACCGAACGGGGTGACGAACAACCTTGCCCACCTTCTCGTAGGCTCCGAAGGGACTCTCGCGCTCAGCGAGAGCATCGACATTCGCCTCTCGCCCCTCCCACGCCACAAGGTCGTCGGTGTCTGTCACTTTCCGACCTTCCGCGACGCAATGGAGGCGACTCAGCATCTCGTGGCGCTCGGCCCTTCGGCGGTCGAGCTGGTCGACCGGACCATGATCGAGCTTGGCCGCGAGATCCCCGCGCTGGCCCCGCATCTGGCCGATTTCGTCCACGGCGACCCCGCCGCGCTTCTGCTCGTCGAGTTCGCCGAGAATGATCCAGAGGAAAACCGTCGCCGCCTTGCTGGCCTCCACGAGACGATGGCGGATCTCGGCTTCCGCTGGGGCGATCCCGGCAAGCGCGAGGGCGGCGTCCTCGACGCGCCCGACCAGACGCTGCAGGCCAAGATCACCGAGGTGCGCACCCAGGGCCTCAACATCATGATGTCGATGAAGTCCGAGGGTAAGCCGGTCTCTTTCGTCGAGGACTGCGCGGTGCACCTGGAGGACCTGGCCGACTTCACCGACCGCCTGACCGAGCTCTTCCACCGCCACGGCACCACCGGTACATGGTACGCGCACGCCTCTGTCGGCCTGCTGCATGTCCGCCCGGTGCTGAACCTTCGGCAGGAGGCCGACGTGAAGGCGCTGCGTGCCATCGCCGAGGAGGCGTTCGACATCGTCGCCGAGTACAAGGGCAGCCACTCCGGCGAGCATGGCGACGGCATCGTCCGCTCGGAGTTTCACGAGAGGATGTTCGGGCGCCGCATGGTCGCGGGCTTCGAGGCGGTGAAGGACCGTTTCGATCCCGACGGCATCCTGAACCCCGGCAGGATCGTCCGGCCCCCGCGGATGGACGACCGCACCCTCTTCCGATACCCGCCCGTCTACCGGCGCGAGCCCATGGATACCCGCCTCGACTGGTCCGGCTGGCCGGCCGGTCTGCACGGCGCGGTCGAAATGTGCAACAACAATGGCGCCTGCCGCAAGCTGGCGGGCGGGGTGATGTGCCCGTCCTACCGCGTCACCCGGAACGAGCGCGACGTGACGCGTGGACGGGCCAACACCCTGCGCCTCGCGCTGACCGGCCAGCTCGGTCCCGACGCCTTGACCTCCGACGAGATGGCCGAGACGCTGAAGCTCTGCGTCTCCTGCAAGGCCTGCAAGCGCGAATGCCCGATGTCGATCGACATGGCCACGATGAAGATCGAGGTTGCGGCCGCCCGCGCGGCAAGACACGGCTTGTCCCTTCGTGACCGGCTCGTCGCTCACCTGCCACGCTACGCGCCTTGGGCGGCCCGCGCACCGTGGCTCGCCAAGGCCCGCGACAGGCTCCCTGGCGCCGCGCGTCTGTCGGAACGCGTCCTGGGCCTCGCCAAAGGCCGCAAGCTTCCCACCTGGAGCCGACGCCCGTTCCGCGAGAACGCCGGGGACGACAATCCGCACGTCATCTTGTTTGCCGACACCTTCAACCGCTGGTTCGAGTCCGACCATCTCCGCGACGCGGTCGCGGTGCTCCGCGCCGCGGGCTTCCGGGTCGGGTTCGCGCAGCCGCCGGGCGAGCGATCGCTCTGCTGTGGCCGCACCTACCTCTCCGCCGGGCTCGTCGACCTGGCCCGCGCCGAATTGGCCCGCAGCGTCGCCGCCTTCCGCCCGGATCTCGACCGTGGCGCGGCGATCGTCGGTCTCGAGCCCTCCTGCCTCCTCACATTCCGCGACGAGGCGCCTCGGCTCCTGCCCGACTGGAGCGAGGCCGACGGCCGTCGCGTCCTGCTGCTGGAGGAGTTCCTTGCCCGACACGTCGACCGCCTCCCCCTCGGCCCGCTGCCGGGCCGAGCCTGGCTCCACGGCCACTGTCACCAGAAAGCCGCCAACGTCATGGGTCCCGTCACCCGCGTCCTCTCCGCCGTCCCGGAGCTGGAGCTCCACCAGATCGAGGCCTCCTGCTGCGGGATGGCTGGCGCCTTCGGCTACCAGGCCGAAACGGCCGGGGCCTCCCGCGCGATGGGCGAGCTCGCGCTGCTGCCCGCCGTCCGCGCCGCGGGCGCGGAAGACTGGATCGTTGCCGACGGCACCTCGTGCCGGCACCAGATAGCCGACGGCAGCGGCCGCAGGGCGGTCCATGTTGCGACGCTCCTGCGAGCCGCCTGCGGGGACAGCGCGACATGACCGCCTCCGATCCGATCAGCCGCGCCTCGCTTCACGAAGAGCTGGCAGTGCGTCTGCGCAAGATGATCGTCGAGGACGAGCTCTTGCCCGGGACGCGGATCAAGGAGCCCGAGCTCTGCGAGCGGTTCGCCGTCAGCCGCACGCCGCTGCGCGAGGCGATCAAGGTCTTGGCCCGGGAGGGTTACGTACGCCTGACGCCGAACCGAGGCGCCACGGTTGCGGAGCTGACTGCGGAGGATCTCGAGGAGGCGTTTCCGGTCATGGGCGCGCTCGAGGCGCTCGCGGGCGAGCTCGCGGCGCGAAACGCGACCCATGCCCAGATCGAGGCCATCCTCGAGAACCACGCCATGATGCGCGACGCCTTCCTGGCCGGCGATCGGCCGCGATACTTCGGCCTCAATGAGGCGATCCACCTCGGCATAGTCGAGGCATCGGGCAACACGACGCTGGAGCAGATGCAGCGCAGCCTGGACGGTCGCGTCCGGCGGGGACGCTACCAAGCCAACGTCGAGGGCGGGCGCTGGCGGCAGGCGATGGAGGAGCACGAGGAGATCGCAGACGCCCTCGCGGCCCGAGATGCGACGCGCCTCGCCGAGGTACTGCGCCGGCACCTGCAGAACAAGCTCGCCGCGCTGCGCGACCACCTGGCCGGGGAGGCCGGCCCCGCCCCCATCGGACGTCCTGGCATGTCGCCCGATGGAACCGAAGGACTCTCCGGTCCGAAGGGCCTTTCAAAGCCCTGACTTCAGTAGTCGAGGTGGCGCTGCCTCCTGGCCACCTCGGCGGGACCGTCCGATTCGAGCCGCAAGCTCCGGTCGTGATCGCAGCGCTGTCCGCCGCCGACGCTCAGCTAGGGGATCGCCCCGACGGGGCGTCGCTGCGCTCGAGCCGGCGCTTGGCGGACTTCACCCGCAGGGCCTGGACGTGGGCGACAGGCGACCGGCCGGTGGCGCGGGCGAAGCGGCGCTCGAAGCTGCGGCGGGCGAGGCCGGTGCGGGCGGCCATCTCCTCGACCCGGCCATGTAATGCTGGCCCGACCCGACCAGGGGCGCGGAGGATCAGGCGGTCGCCGCGGTCGCGCGGCGGCAGGAGCCGCGAAACGGGCCTGCCCCTCGCCGTGCCATTCCGGCATCATCAGCCACACAATGCCGGAGGCGGCGGCGGGGCCGACGTGGCGGTCGATCAGGTGCAGCGCGAGGTCGTGCCACCGAGGCGACGGCGCCGGCGATCACGAACTGCCCTCGCTGGCCGAGACGATGAAGCACCACGGCCGGCTGGAAGACCCGGTCGACGCCGTGGAGGAGATAGTGCGGAAGGCGTCCGCATTGACGGCAGCTGCCTCACGATCTTCGCCAAACCTCCAGAAACAATGTACGCTCGTCGGCGCGATGCCACCGAGCAAGACACTTCTTGCCGCAAGAGATGCCTACCAACGTGGGGCATGGGCGG
Organism: uncultured Alphaproteobacteria bacterium; assembly: GCA_963749675.1. Lineage (GTDB taxonomy): Bacteria > Pseudomonadota > Alphaproteobacteria > Rhodobacterales > Rhodobacteraceae > Roseitranquillus. The sequence continues at coordinate 72,984 of CAVVNT010000008.1, read as the reverse complement.
ACGCGACCGACCTGTTCCTGGGTGCGGACACCGAGACCGGGCTCGAGATCGACGACCTCGACGCGCTGGTCTGGGCGGCCGGCATCTCGGCCCGAGACCGGGAGATGCTGGCGGCGCTGGAGCGGGTCCACGCGCACCACGCAGACCGAGGTGATCACGAGGAATGCGCGCGGGCGTCGTTCTGGAGCGGGCTTCGCAACATGATGATCGGAGAGGTCGGACTCGGGTCCGGGTGGCTGCAGCGCGCGGCGAAACATGCCGAGCAGACCCCGCCGGACTGCGTGCAGCGCGGATACCTGCTGCTGCCGCAGGTGTTCATGCACCGCGGCAAGGGCGACTACGAAGCGGCGGTGGAGGTTGCCGACGCGGCGATCGCCATCGGCGAGAAGGCCGGCGAGCCTGACCTGATCGCGTTTGCGGGAAGCGTGAAGGGCGGCGTGCTCTTTCGTCTGGGCCGGATCAGCGAGGGTTATCTGCCGATCGACGAGGCGATGGTGCTGGCCAGCAGCAAGCGTCTTTCGCCGCTGGTCTGCGGCGTCGTCTATTGCGAGATCCTGTCGTCCTGCTGCCGCGTGCTGGAGATGGTGCGCGCGCGGGAATGGACGGCGGTTCTCGACGACTGGTGCCGGCGCAATCCTCAGGCCAAGGCGTTCAATGGCGTCTGCCAGGTGCACCGCGCCGAGGTCCTGCAGCTCGAGGGCAACTGGAACGAGGCCTTCGCCGAGGCCGAACGCGCCGGCGACGGCCTCCAAGGGACGGCGGAGCAGACCGCCCTGGCCACCGCCGCCTACCGGCGTGGCGAGATCCTGCGGCTGCGTGGAGACTTCGCCGCGTCGGAGGAGGAGTACCGGCTGGCTGGCGAGATCGCGATCGACCCGCAGCCCGGGCTGGCGCTGCTCCGCCTTGCGCAGGACCGGCCCGACGAGGCGGCGGCAATGATCCGCCGCGACCTGGAGACCGCGGGGGATCTGTCGCGAAAGACGGCTCTGCTGCCGGCGGCCATCGAGATCTTCATCGCCTGCGGCAATCTGGAGATCGCCGCGAGCCTCTGCGGCGAGATGAGCGGGCTCGCGGAACGCTTTGGCACGGAGATCCTCGCCCGTGTTTCCGACCAGGCCCGTGGATCGCTGGCGTTGGCGCGGGGTGAGTTCGGCGATGCCGTCACCGCGCTGACCCGCGCCCGGCGCTACTGGTCGGAGTTCGGCGCCCCGTACCTGGTGGCGCGCCTGCGCGTCGCCATCGCGCAGGGCTGCGCCGAGCTTGGCGACGCCGAGAGCGCCGAGCTGGAGCTCGCGGCGGCCGAGAAGCTGTTCCGCGCGCTCGGCGCCGAACCCGACCTGGCGCGCATCCGTGCCCTCCGGACCGGCAAGGCGGGCCGCGAGGCCGGAGCCCTGACCGAGCGTGAGCGGGAAGTGCTGAGGATGATGGCCGATGGCGGCTCGAACCGCGAGATTGCCGCGGAACTCGGGCTGAGCCCGAAGACGGTGAACCGCCATGCCGAGAACATCTTCGACAAGCTCGGCGTTTCCTCGCGCACCGCTGCCGTCGCCAAGGCCCTGAAAGCCGGCGCGATCTGATCCCGCGGAGGAATGGGTAGAACGCCCCATTCCGAGAAACTGGCCGCATGGGGCGACCTCACGATGAAGCCGTGGCGTGGCGTGCCTACGCTCGTTCCAGCAAGTCTGCAGACTGGAGAAGCATCATGGCCGCCACGCACGCCACACAAGCCGTCGCCAGAGCGCAAGCGCGCCGCCATCCGGCGGACCTCGTGGAAACGGGCAACCTGCTGAGGACCCAGCCCGGTGCCTTTCCAAAGCCGTCAGCCGCCAGCCGCCACGATGTCATCGTGATCGGCGCAGGCCAGGCCGGGCTGTCGGTCGGCTATCACCTGAAGCGGAAGGGCATCGACCACCTCATCCTGGATGGTGCCCCGCGCGTCGGCGATGTCTGGCGGAGCCGGTGGGACTCGCTCCGGCTCTTCACACCGGCGAAGTTCGACGGACTCGACGGCCATCCGTTCCCGGCCGGGAAGGACACCTTCCCCACGAAGGACGAAATGGCCGACTACCTGGAGAGCTATGCCGAAAAGTTCGAGCTGCCCGTGCGGCTGAATGCGCACGTCGAGCGGCTTCACAGGGCTAACGGCCGCTACAGTTTGGAAACCACCGACGGCGCTTGCGAGGCCGGTCAGGTTGTGGTTGCGGCGGCGAGCTACCAGAAGCCGCGCGTGCCGGAGTTCGCGCGTGATCTGGGTTCGGAGGTCTTCCAAATCCACTCGCACGAGTACCGCAATCCCGATCAGCTGCCGGGCGGTCCGGTGCTGGTGGTCGGTGCCGGCAATTCCGGGGCCGAGATCGCCATGGATCTGCTCGGAACGTACGAGGTCTACCTGTCTGGCCGCGATGTGGGGCACGTTCCGTTCGATATTGCCGGGTTCTGGGGTCGGAAGCTGCTGGTGCGCCTGGTCGTCCGCGGGATGTTCCACCGCGTCCTCACTTTGCGGACACCCATCGGGCGGAGGTTCCGCGACAGGATGCACGGGCACGGCTTGCCGCTGATCCGGACGCGTCCCGGTCAGCTGGAACACGCAGGTGTCCGACGGATCGGCAAGATCGCCGGGATCGAGGACGGCAAGGCGGTGTTGGAGGACGGCGTAAAGGTCCCTTGCGCCACCGTGATCTGGTGTACCGGTTTCCATCCGGGGTTCGACTGGATCGACCTGCCGGTGCTCGACGACCACGGCACGCCGCGACACCGGTTCGGCAAGGCGGCCGACATGGACGGCCTCTGGTTCGCCGGGCTTCATTTCCAGTACGCCGTGTCCTCGACGATGGTCGCAGGTGTCGGGCGCGACGCCCGCCGTGTCGTGGACGGGATCGCCGCGAGCGGCTAACGGCGGACCCCGGTCATTCGAACAAATCAGAGCAGGAGAAGACGAAGCGTTCTCTCGTGGCGGGGATCTTTGCCTGCGTTCCTGCAACCTCGTGGTCGGTACCGGAGACGGTGTAGAGACTGGAGGCGTCGGTCGAGGAGGCGGCCGCGCGTGTGTCCGGCGTCGTCGACTTCGGCGGTGGCGTGAGGAGCATCGGCCAGAACGTCGGCAAGTTGCAGCTCGTGATATTCGGCGATCCGCGCATTGGCGCCGCGGCGCTGTCCGCCGACCGGATGGCCGCACTCGACCTTCCCGCCAAGGTGACGGTCTACGAGACGGAGGGCGGCACGGCGATGGCCTGCGAGGTGCCGGCCGACATGCTCCCCGGGTCGGACATCCCGGCCGACACGCCGGTCCTGCAAGTCATGGCCGATACTCCCGACAAGATCACGGAGGCGGCCGCGGATTGGAGGCATGTATCGCACGACCGAGGGTGCGCACGGTCCGGGACGGCCCCCGGCTCGCCCGGCTGGTGCTCCGGAGCAGTTCATGCTCCGGAGGCAAAGACATGGCGGCAGGGGGGAGGCGGGATTTCCGACACGACATGGCAAGCAGGCTGACCCCGAGCCAGTCCGGTCCTGCATCCTCGGTGATCAGCAACTTCGTGCGCCAGTCCACAGCGGGGCAGCGCTGCCGGAACTCGTCCGAAGGTCTAATATAACTCAGCCTACTCCCGCTGGACTTCTCGGCGGCAGACGGCTCGGGCGCCGATATCCGCGCGCTCGATGTCGGCGAAGACGCTGAGCCGTAGCCAGGAGCGGAAGCGTCGGGCGAGCTCCTTCGGCCCATCGAGCCGGAGCTTGCCGGTGCGCACGGCTTCGGCCATCTCGACGTCGCCGAGCCAGACCTCGGTCAAGGTCCTGAGATCGACGTCGACGCCGAGGTCAACCGGATGGCCCGGATCCTTGAGGCAGATGTCGACCCGCCCGCGCTCGATCACCAGCCAATAGAACCGGGATGCCGAGGGCGCATCCCGGATATCGAACTTGAGAACCGTCCGACGCGAGGGAAACCTGTCGACGTGGAGCCGTCGGTGGATGTCCCACATCAGAAGGCCCGCGTCGAGATCGTCACCATCGACCTCGCGCCGAACCCAGGTCTTGCCCCAGGTGCCCAGTGCCTCGATCACCGGCATCAGCTCCCGGCCAGCCCGGGTCAGCTTGTAGCGAGTGGCCTCGCCTTCGGCATGCCGGCGCACGATGCCCTCGTCCTGGAGCCGCCTCAGCCGCTGCGAGAGCAGTGCCGGAGAGATCAGCGGCACGCCGCGTCGGAGGTCGTTGAACCGCTCGCTGCCCGACAGGAGTTCTCGGACGACGAGAGGGGTCCAGCGCTCGGCCAGAATCTCGGAGGCCTTGGCGACGGGGCAGAACTGTCCGTAGGACCTGAACATGGGTCGAGGATAGCGCGAGGGCCCTCGCAGTTCAAATATCGTACTTGTAATTCGCTCTCACCGGCGGCCCGGCTCCGTCGAAGCACCTGGAAAATCCATTTTCTGGCGAGAGAGCGCTACAGAAGACATACTGGAATGTATCAGTCGCGGGTCCCAGACTCGGTGTGTCGAAAGGAGAACGAAATGCGAGAGGATCATCTAAGGTCCGCAACGCCGGTCTCGGTCTCGCGCAAGTCGCACATGCGTCCCGGCGCAAGCGCCCAGGATGCAGGCGGCACGTGAACCGGGACCGCATGCGGTCTCGCCCGCTCGACGCTGGCGCGTTCCTGCCGCGGTTGTCGCCACGGCAACCTGCCAGGGACGCTCGCCGGCGGCACGTCAGTGCCAATACCTCGCCCATAGACGAAGGAGGCAGATCATGACTCCGCTCGAAACCACTCTCGCCGCCGCTTCCCAGCTGCGCGTGCGAACTCGACGGCAAGGCGCTGCTGCCCGAAACGCCGGGCTACGATCAGGCGCGCACCCTCTGGAACGCGATGATCGACCGGCACCCGGCGGTGATCGTGCAGCCAAAGACCGCCGCCGACGTCGCTGCGGCCGTCCGTTTCGGTCGTGAGCGAAAGCTCGAGATTGCGGTGAAAGGCGGTGGTCACAACGTCGCTGGCAATGCGGCTTGCGAAAATGGCCTGATGATCGACTTCGCTGCGATGAATGCAGTAAGGACGGATCCTGAAGCGCGCATCGCGTGGGTTGAGCCGGGCGCGCTCGTCGGCGATCTCGACCGTGAAACGCAAGAACACGGGCTCGCGGTACCCGGCGGCTTCATTTCGACGACCGGAGTTGCCGGCCTGACACTCGGTGGGGGCTTTGGCTATCTCTCACGCAAGCACGGTCTGACCGTCGACAGCCTGCGTGCGGTAGATCTGGTGACGGCCGATGGCCGGGAGGTCCGTGCCAGCGCCGATGAGAACCCCGAGCTCTTCTGGGGCCTTTGCGGCGGCGGAGGGAACTTCGGCGTTGCGACTGCCTTCGCGTTCGACCTGCACGAGGTCGGGCCGAGGGTTCTGGCCGGTCCTGTCGTTCACGCCTGGGAGGACGCCCCCGACGCGCTTTCCGCAGCGGCCGAGGCGATGCGCAAGGCGTCCGACGAAGTCGCCTGCCTGCCCGTCCTGCGTTATGCGCCACCCGCGCCGTTCATTCCGGAGGCGCATCATGGGCGACCGATACTTCTCCTGGCGCTCGTCCATCTCGGAGGAGCCGAGGAGGCCGAGGTGGCACTCGCGCCGCTTCGCGCGATTGGCCGTCCGATCGCCGACGCAGTGGCGCCGCGACCCTATACCGAGTTCCAGTCCATGTTCGACAAGACGGCTGCCCACGGCGCCCGCAACTATTGGAAGGGGCATTATCTCGACGGCATTCCGCGCGACGCCGCACAAGTGCTCTGCGACAGGGTGCTTGAGATGCCATCCAGGGACTCGTCGATCGGGATGCTGTCTCTCGGCGGCGCGATAGCGCGGCGGCCTTCCCTTGTGACGCCCTATCCGCACCGCGGCGCCGCGTGGGTGCTCAACATTCAAGCCCGCTGGCGCGATGCCGAGGTCGACGACGCCAACGTCAACTGGGCGCGCGAGACCTTCGCGGCGCTGGCGCCGCACGCCGCCGGCGGGGTCTACGTCAACTTCGTGAGCGGCGACGAAGGCGAGGCACGGGTCCGCGAGGCCTACGACGAGGCCACCTACCGGCGGCTTGCGACGCTCAAGGCGGAATGGGACCCCGAGAACGCTCTGCATCTCAACCAGAACGTCCGCCCTGCCGCCTGAGCGCCGCCCGTCCAACTCGTCGAAGCGCTCATGCGACCGGCCGAGAAGGCGAAACTCGTCGCCGGCGCCGCCACACATGCCGGGCGGTTCCTGCCGGGTTGCGACCAGACAGCTGCCATCTTCCGCGCGCCGTCACCGCATCCGTCTTGCGTCATGGCCGCAACGGGCGGAGAGGCGCTCCTCGTCCCCGAACTTGACTGCGTAGAGCACAGCGGCGAAGTCCACATGACCGCCACCCTCAGGAGCCTCTGCGAAAGGCGCACTGGGTGTGTTGCCGGTAGACTTCGCCGGGACGAAGCGTGGCCGAGGGGAAGTTTGGATGGTTGGCCGCGGCGGGCCAGACCTGAGGTTCAAGCGCCAGCCCGGCGTACGCGCTCACCCGGCGGCCGTGGAGAGCGGGCACCTGCACGGCCAGCCGGGCGCCATCGTAGGCCTGCAGGCCAGGCTCGGTGCTGCGGACTTCCAGTCGTACGTCCGACGCGGAGCTGGCGAGGCGCGCAACCGGGCGCAGCGGAGTGCGTGCGCGCGAGGTGCAGCAGTTGTGGTTGATGTCCGATCCTTCGCGACTGGCGCAGGCGGCGGGGTTGACGGAAATCGAAACGCGTTCCCGCGACCGACCTCTCTCGTCGGAAGCAGTTCGGCGTCGACCAGGGTATATCTGTCAGCCTGGATCTCGAGCTCGTGGTCGAGCACCGATCCACTGTCATCGAGGACGAAGTAGTTCAGCCTGAACAATCCGATCAGACGGTGGCAGCGCCGGCTGCGTGAGCGTTGTCGGGTCTGAATGCGCCGAGAATGGCGGCGATCAGGACGACCAAAAATGCCCTGATGCGAGCGAGGATCTTGCGGATGTTGTGGCCGCAGGCGCAGAGGACGGCGAAGAGCGCGTCGCCGATGGTTCCCTTCAGCGGGCAGCGCGTCAGTCGGCCGTCGGTCTTCATGTGGCCGATTTCCGGCTCGATGGCGCTGCGGCGACGCAGGAGCCTGGCCAATGTCGGCGTGATGCCTCTGCGGGTGCCGCTGATCAGCACGCGCGTGGTCTCGACGCCGTGCCCGCGGTCGCCGCGGTCGACGACGGCGAGGGACGGACGGCGGTCGGTCAGCACCTCGACCTGCTCGAGAGCCTCGGCGAGGGTGTGGCCGTCGTAGGGGTTGCCCGGCAGCGCCCGCATGCCGACGATGAAGCCTTCGCGGGTGGTGGCGGCGACGCTCACCTTGGTGCCGAACTCGTAGCGCACCCGCGCCTTGCCCTTCGAGATGCAGTCCACCTCGGGCTCGTGCAGGCTGTAGAGCTTGCCCTTGTCCTTCGGCTTCTGGTGCAGGAGCCGCGAGGTCAGGACCAGCATGTCGAGGATGCGCTCGCGCAGGGGTCCTTGGGGGATGTCCTCGAGCCGGCGGCGGAGATCGCGCATGACCCGGCCGGTGTAGCCCTTGAGCGTGCGCAGCGCCTTGCGCATCCGCTTGAACTGACGGGCGTGGGCGTACCTGCCGGCCTTCGCCGCCAGCCGCGGCGCCAGGCGCGCATAGCTCTGACGAAACTCGATGCCGGCCTCGACGGCGAGCGCCACCAGCTTCCGCCGCGCCGTCTCGTAGAGCCGGGCGTCGGTCGGGTGGGCGATGTTCTTTTCCATCACCGTGGTGTCGACCGACACCCGCTCAAGGCTCCGGTCCGCGACCGTTCCCGAGGCGCGGCCGGCCTCATTCGTCAGGGAAACGCCCCACTGGGGCCTTTCCTCTTCTTCCTCATTCTTGGTCAGCAGCCATTCCACGCCCTCTTCACCGACCCGCTGGCGCCAGCGGGTGAGCGAGGAGGGATCGATCGGTGGACGGTGCTGGAAGAAGGTCTCGCCGCAGAGGTGCTGGTAGTACGGGTTCTCGACCCACCTTGCGACCACCGCCTCGTCCGACAGCTCGAAGGCGTGCTGGAGATAGAGCAGCCCCGCCACCAGCCGCGGCGACGTCGCCGGTCGCCCGGTGCCCGACGGGAAGAACTTGCCGCGATCGCCCCGAGCGGCAGCACGACCTCAAGGCGGTCGGAGCACGAGTCGTGGCCGGCGAGCGTCCACAGAAGCCTGCCGCATCCTTCCGCGCCGCCGTGCAGCGTGTGCTTGCCGAGGGAATTTCGGTCGAGAGCCCAGGTCCGGCCGTCGATCATCGCTCGCCCGTGCGCAAATGCGGTTGGCGCAGCGTCCAACCGTCGCGCCGAAGTACTACGAATGTGCGAGATAGGCATCGAGATCGGCGAGCCCAAGCACCAGGGACGCTCCGTGGCCGTCAAGCTTGAGCTCCTGCAGGACCGCGCCCAGGTCACGATTCTGGCCGCGAGGCCGCCCCTGGCGAGCGACACGGCCTCGACCATCGCACCGTCGGTCAGCCGGCCAAAATCCACCACTGTCATTGCGCGACGCTCGGGGAGGCTCGTGCGGGATCGGTGAGCCCTTCAAGGTCGGGCGCCGCGCGCATGCCCAGTCCGCGCACTCGCCTCGGCGGCCTCGCCCACGAGGACCAACCAGAAGCCGTCGGCCAGCCCGACGAACCGCTGGTGCTGAAAGAAGGTCGAGCCGTGATGGTCGCCGGCGCCAAGGATGCGCTCGTCAACCTCGATGATCTCTCGCCGCTAGGCGCGCGCCTGCCGGTCGGCGATGGCGATCTCGGAGCGGCGTTCGCGCCGGTCCGGGTTGAAGCGCGCCGGACCTGGCACGAAGGCGTCGACACGGGCACGGTCGCCCGCGACGGACACCATCTCCTGCCAGTAGCTGCCCTCGGCGAACATGCACAGATCGAGCATCGCGCGGGTGCCGTTGTCGAAGTCGATTGTCACATAGTTCGCCCTGATCAACGTCCAATGCATTGATTTTATTTGATGACGTGACGTTTTTGATATTTTCGAACCGCAGGGTTTGGTAGGTTTGGGGCGAGAACCCTGCAATTTCGGATCGACGCATGAAGCCCAAATCCCGTGCCCCTGAGCAGGACGACCTGTTGCGCCCGCGCTTGGCGGACATGATCGACCTGCGCCACGAACTGGTGAAGCTTGCCGGGCTGATCGACTGGGAGTTCTTCGAGGAGGAATGGGCGGGGTTCTTCCCGTCGCACACGGGGCGCCCGGCGACCTCTCCACGGCTGGTGGCGGGGCTGCTCTACCTCCAGCACGCCTACCGGCTGTCGGACGAGGCGGTCGTGGCCCGGTGGGTGGAGAACCCGTACTACCAGCACCTCTGTGGCGAGACGTTCTTTCAGCACCGTCCTCCTGTCGATCCTTCGTCGCTGACGCGGTGGCGGAACCGGATCGGGGAGGAAGGTGCCGAGTGGCTCCTGACCAAGACGATCGAGGCCGGGCGCGAGGCCGGAGTGATTTCCGAGCGGAGCGCGGAGACGGTGATCGTGGACACGACGGTGATGGAGAAGGCGATCGCGCATCCAACCGATACACGGCTCTACGAGAAAGCGCGTCGGCGCCTGGTGGCGCTTGCCCAGGAGGCGGGCCTGTCGCTTCGCCAAAGCTACGCGCGGCTGGCGCCGCGTCTGGCCGGACAGGTCGGTCGCTATGCCCACGCCCGCCAGTTCAAGCGGATGCGCAAGGGGCTGCGGCGGCTGAAAGGCTACACCGGCCGGGTCCTGCGCGACATCCAGCGGCAGCTGCACGCCGTGACCGACACCGCCCTGCGGGAGCGGATCGAGGGCGAGATCGCCCTCGTTGAGCGCCTCCTGCGGCAGAAGCCGAAGGACAAGCGGAAGCTCTATGCGCTGCACGAGCCTGAGGTGGACTGCATCTCCAAGGGCAAGGCGCGCGTCCGTTACGAGTTCGGCTCCAAGGTCTCGGTGGCGACCACGCACAAGGAGGGCTTCGTCGTCGGCATGCGCGCGATGACCGGCAACCCGTACGATGGCCATACCTTGCGAGAAGCGCTCGAGCAGGTGGAGATCCTGACGGACACATCACCGAAGAGAGCCTTCGTCGACCGCGGCTATAGGGGGCATGGCGTTGAGACGACCGAGGTCTTCATCTCCGGCCAGCGCCGCGGCATGACGCCGGCGCTCCGGCGCGACCTGCGCCGCCGCAGTGCAATCGAACCGGCGGTCGGCCACATGAAGACCGACGGCCGCCTCGCCCGCTGCGCCCTCAAGGGCACGCTCGGCGACGCACTCCACGCTGTCCTCTGCGGCTGCGGGCACAACATCCGCATGATCCTGGCCCATCTGAGGGCTCTTGTGGCCGTGATCCTCGCCGCGCTGATGGCAGCAATCGCCAACAACATCGAACAGGCCCGGCCAAACTACGCCACGACCGGCGCCGCGGCGTGATGTTCAGTGGCGACTTCGTAGGCTTTGTCGAGTATGTCCGGCTCGACGTCAGCGTAGCGTTCCTATCTGTGGTTCACGTCCGCACCGGCCGAGGCGTAGACGCGGACCGGGTCGGCGCGGAGGGTGAGCCGCATGAGACCGAAGAAGTGGCGGCATTTCTCGACCAGCATGCCGCCCGTGCGCGCATTGAACCGGTTCCAGTCGCCGACCTTCTTGAGAGAGGGAAAGCGGTGCTCGCGGATCGCCATCATCCGCGGCGTGCCGGCCGTCCCGGCATGCACCTCTTCGATCAGTCGCGCCACCGGCGGCATGTAGCATATTCCATTGCCACCGAGACCGGCTGATCGAGCCCGCTGTCGAACACACGGACAAGCACCTCGGCTGCGGCGCGTCGAAGCGCACCGTGCCGGAGGTTCCGGTGAACGCAGCCGGGCGGTCAAGCATCTCGCCGCGCGATCACCACCTTCGGGTCGCCCAGTGCCTGGCTGAGTTCGCAGGAAGGTGACACGGCCCGGCTTAAGCGCGAACTCGTAGAGCAGCGGCATCCGCCGATTGGTGTGGATCGTCGCGCCCGCCCGCCATCGACAGGGGTGCCTGCCCGCAGTGCCACACGATCGCGCTGTCGTCCTCGGGATCGACGTCGACGAGGTCGACGAGAAGGACCGATGCGTCGGCGACATGCTGCAACGCCACCTGGGTCAACGCGTCCCAGACGTCGGTCTCGCAGGCGCAAGGTACCCGCGCTTCGCCCTCCATTGCGACGGGCCCGCAGACCGCGCCCCCGTATTCAATGAAGGTCTCTGGCCAGCAGCGGATGGCGAATGCGTCGATGCGGCGCGTCTCGCGGATCGTGTCGAGCGCAAGCTTCAGCCTCAGCGACCGATCGAGTTCAGCTTGATCGAGCGCGTCGAGGCCAGGCGGCCGTGCGCGCCCTGACCTGCAGCACCAGCACAAGGTCCGGCGCCGCCGCGCGCAGGATGTCGAGCGCGGCACCGTTCGCGGCGGCATCCATCATCAGGGTCCGCGGTCCGACGATCTCGCGCCCGCTTTGGTCGAGTTGCGCGACCATGTCGGCGAGCTTCTCCTCGGCATGACCGAAGCTGGACGGGTTCACGAGATCATCGACGCGTGGCTGCGCGAGGACATCGACCGCCCCTCGCAAGCAGCGTCACACGGCCAAGCGCGTCCTGGATCGGCTGCGGGAGGAACACGGGTTCACCGGCGGCTACACCATCGTGAAGGCATACCTGCGTTAGCATCAGCGCCGCGGCCGCGAGATGTTCGTGCCGCTGCACCACGCGCCCGGCCACGCGCAGGCGGACGTCGGCGAGGCGCTGGTGGTGATCGGCGGCGTCGAGCAGAAGGCGTACTTCTTCGCCTTCGACCTGCCGCACAGCGATGCGTGCTACGTGCGGGCGTATCCCGCGGCGACGGCCGACTCGCGCGAGCGCCCCGCCGAGATTGCCGACCAGAACACCCGCCGATGCTCGCGCCGCGCCTTACGGGTGGCTCGGGCCGGGCGCCGCTTCCCAGTCATCGCAACCTCCTTCATCAGAGTGTTGCCACCGCCCTCTAGATCACCACAGGATGCGGCGGAGAGGCTTCAGGCCGGCTGCGAAGGCGCTGAAGCTGGGACGGCGGGTCAGGTCGCAGAACTAGCGGCGCCCTCCTGTAGTTGGAGCCACTGGACCTTGCCGCTGGGGCTGCGGGGCAGAGCGTCGAGGAAGACGATGCGGCGGGGGCACTTGTAGGCAGCCATCCGCTCGCGGCACCAGGCGATGATATCGGCCTCGGTCAGGGGCGTGCGCGCGACGACGTGGGCCAGCACGGTCTCGCCGCGGCGCGGGTCTGGCTCGGAAACGATGCAGACCTCGGCAACGGCCGGATGCTCGTGCATCATGCTCTCGACCTCGGTCGGCCAGACCTTGTAGCCCGAGGCGTTGATCATGCGCTTCACACGGTCGACGATGTAGAAGTAGCCTTGGGCGTCGTAGCGGCCGATGTCGCCGGTGCGCAGGAACGGCTTGCCGTCGATCTCGATGAAGGCGGCGCGCGTGGCCTCGGGGTCGTTCCAGTAGCCGGTGAAGTTCTGCGGCGCGCAGATCACGATCTCCCCCGGCTCGTCGACGCCCTGCTCGCGCAGGTTCTCGGGGTCGATCACGCGTGCGTCGACGTCGAAGACCGGGATGCCAAGGCACTGGCGCCGCGGGTTGTCGACCGGATTGATGTGGGTTGCGGCCATCGTCTCGGAGAGGCCGTAGCCCTCGATGTAGTCGAGGCCCGTCATCTCCTTGAAGCGGCGCGCGACGGCGTCGGGCATCGCTGCGCCGCCGCCGCCGATCATCCTGAGGCTCGAGAGATCGTAGCGCTCGAGGTCGGGATCGTTGACGAGGTCGATCGCCATCGTCGCAATGCTGCGCCAGCGGCTGATCCGGTAGCGGCGGATCAGCTCGGCGGCGACGCGGCGGTCCCAGCGGGCCATGATCACCATCGTCTCGCCGTAGTGCACGGGACCGTTCATCGAGTTCTGCATGCCGGTGACGTGGAACAAGGGCAGCGCCACCAGCGTCGCATCGCCGAGGCCCTGCGGGTTCCAGGCGAGGCCGCCCACGAGCGTCGTCATCACCGTCCGATGCGTGTGCATGCAGCCCTTCGGCCGGCCGGTCGTGCCGGAGCTGTAGGGGATCACCGCCAGGTCATCGGCCGTTGCCGTGATCGGCCCCGGTGCGTGCCCGGCTGCGAGCGCGTCGGCCCAGCGGACGACGCCCGCGACGCCGTAGGCCGCGGGCGCGGGCCGGTCGAGGGGCGCTGGCAGGGGGATGTCGTATGCGGGGTCGGCGAGGTCGGCGTAGGCTGCGGCGACCACGAGGCGGAGGGCGGCCGTGCCGATCACCGGGGCGATGTGCTCGATGAGCTCCTGGCCGACGAGGGCGACGCGGGCGCCGGTGTCCTGCGCCAGGTAACCGAGCTCGCCCACCCGGTTCATCGGATTGACCGGCACCACAACGGCGTCGGCGCGCAGGATTGCATAGTAGCCGATGATGTAGTGCGGGCTGTTCTGCATGTAGAGCAGCACGCGCTCGCCCTTCCTCACCCCCGCGTCGGCCTCGAGCCAGCCGGCGAGCCGGTCGACGCGGTCCTTCAGCTCCGCAAAGGTCAGCTCGCCGCCGTAGAAGACGGTGGCGCGGCGGTCGGGCTGCGCCGTCGCGGTGAGCTCGAGGTTCGCTGCCACCGAGCGCGCGGGGACGTCGATGTGGTGCGGCACGCCCTTGGGCCAGACGCCGAGATGTCGGTCGAACATGGTGATCCTCATGCCGGAGCGGCCCCGAGGCCGGAGGCGAAGTCACCGAAGCCGCCCGAGATGATCATGTCTTTCTTGCGGCCCGGGATCGTGAGGAAGACAAGCGCACTCCTGGCGCGGCGGCGGGTTCCGGCACCGGCGTTTCCTCCCTTGACATTGAGGAGGAGGCTTAGATTATCGCTATGCGAAACGCAATTCCGCAAATGCCGCCGGCGCGGAGTTGCCAAAAGGAACCGCCAAGGTCGCACTCAGGGAGGACTATCGCATGAGACCACTGGCCTACGCGCTTGTGCTCGCCGGAGCGGCGGCGCTGCCTGCCGTTGCGCAGGAGACGACGGCCGAGTTGCCGTCACAGATGTCCTGGACCGCCTACGACACGGGCTCCGCCGGCTACAACCAGGCGGTCGCGATCGGCGCGGCGCTGCAGGACGCGCTGGGGACGAACCTGCGCGTGCTGCCGGGCAAGAACGACGTCTCGCGGACCGAGCCGCTGCGGCAGGGCCGCGTCGACTTCTCGGCCACGGGCGTCGGCGGCAGCTTCATGGCGCAGGAAGGCGCCTTCGAGTTCGGCGCCGAGAAGTGGGGCCCGCAGCCGATCCGCGTGCTGCTGGCCAACAATGGCGGCGCGATCAACCTGGCGGTCGGCGTCGCCGGTGATGCAGGGATCGAGGAGTTCTCGGACCTCGACGGCAAGCGCGTCGCCTGGATCGTCGGCGCTCCGGCGCTGAACGTGAACACCGAGGCCTATCTCGCCTACGGCGGCCTGACCTGGGACGACGTCGAGCGCGTCGACTTCGGCGGCTACGGCGCCTCGTGGCAGGGGCTGATCGACGGGCAGGTCGACGCCGCCTTCGCCTCGACCAACTCGGGCCAGGCCTACGAGGCGGCGGCGAGCCCGCGCGGCCTCTACTGGCCGCCGGTCGACCCCGCGAACGAGGAGGGGCTGGCTCGCATGCAGGAGGTCGCGCCGTTCTTCGTGCCGAACCTCGCCACGGTGGGTGCCAACATCGACGGCACCGACGGCTACCAGGGTGCGGGTTACGCCTATCCAGTCCTCGTCGGCACCGAGAAGACCGACGCCGATCTCGCCTACAACATGGTCAAGGCGATGCACGAGCTGTACCCGGCCTACGAGGGCAAGGCGCCAGGGATCAACGGCTGGGCGCTCGACAAGCAGGACATGGCCTGGGTCGTTCCCTACCACGAAGGGGCAATCCGCTATTTCGAGGAGCAGGGCATCTGGTCGGAGGAGGCGCAGCAGCACAATGACGGGCTGATCGCCCGGCAGGAGGCGCTCGCGGCAGCCTGGAGCGAGCTCACGGCCGAGGACCCTGAAAACTGGGACGAGGCCTGGGCCGAGAAGCGGCGCCACGCCCTCGCAGAGGGCGGCTTCTCGGTCGTGTTCTGATCACGAGACCCCGCGGTCGACCCCCTGCGCAGGGCCGGCCCGTTCCGAACGGTGGCGGAGGCGGCGCAATGCGGGACGGGCAGGTCGCGACGGGAGTGGCGCTCGACGGGTCCACGGTCGACGAGCAGGTGCGCGGGCCGACGCGCGCCGCGGTGATTGCCGGGACGCTGGCCGGGATCGCGCTGGTCGTCCACCAGCTCTTCAACCTCGGCATCGGCGGCATCGTCCTGATCGAGGGCCGATATCTCTACCTGCTGGGCGGGCTGTTCCTGGCGATCGCGTTCCTGGTCTTCCGGATTTCGGGGCGCAAGACGGGCTCGGCGTCGCTTCCGGACTGGGCGCTGGCCGCGGCATCGCTGGGGGCGACCGCCTACCTCGCCGCAACGGCGCAACGGAACCTTGCCGAGGGGTGGGAGTATGCGGCGCCCGACGCGGCGCGCTACGCGGCCTTCGTCTTCTTCGTCCTGGTGCTCGAGGCGACACGCCGGGCAGGCGGGCTGGTCCTGTTCCTGATCGTGACGCTGTTCGGCTTCTACCCGACCTTCGCGAGCCACGTGCCTGACCCGTTCTCGGGTTTCCAGAGCGGGCTGTCGGACACGGTCGCCTACCACATCTTCTCGGCCGAGAGCTCGTTCGGGATCCCGATGAAGGCGTTCGGTGGGGTCGTCATCGGCTTCATCCTGTTCGGTGCGGTGCTGCAGCGGACGGGCGGCGGCAAGTTCTTCAACGACCTCGCGCTCGGCCTCGTCGGCGGGTTTCGCGGCGGCGCGGCCAAGGTCTCGATCTTCGCCAGCGGCTTCATGGGCTCGATGTCGGGCAGCGTGATCTCGAACGTGCTGACGACCGGCGCAGTCTCGATCCCGGCGATGAAGCGGACCGGCTTCTCGGGCCGGACCGCGGCGGCGACCGAGGCCTGTGCCTCGACCGGCGGGGTGCTGATGCCGCCGATCATGGGCGCCACGGCCTTCGTCATGGCGTCGTTCCTGTCGCGGCCCTACATCGAGATCGCGCTCGCCGCGGTGATCCCGTCGCTCCTGTTCTACTTCGGCCTCTTCGCGCAGATCGACAGCTACGCCGGCCGCCGCGGCCTGCGCGGGATGAGCCGGGCCGAGCTGCCGCGCCTCTCCGCCACCTTCCGCGAGGGGTGGCTCTATGTCGGCGTCTTCGCGCTCCTGATCTTCATGCTCGTCGGGCTTCGGCGCGAGACGTCGGCGCCGTTCTACGCCACGGCGCTGCTGATCGCCGTGAACCAGGCGCTGCCGGGGCACCGGCTGTCGCTGCGCAAGCTTGGCGACATGATCGTGGGCGTCGGGCAGGGCCTGGCCGAGCTGACGGCGATCCTGCTGGGCGTCGGGCTGATCGTGGGGGCGTTCTCGGCCACGGGCCTCGCCGGGACGCTCGTCAACGAACTCGTGTTCCTCGCCGGCGACAACGTCTTCGTGCTGCTGCTGATGGGGGCGGTCACGGCATTCATCTTCGGCATGGGGATGACGGTCACGGCCTGCTACATCTTCCTCGCAGTGGTGCTGGCGCCGGCGCTCGAGCAGGGCGGGCTGAACCGGCTCGCCGTGCATCTCTTCATCCTCTACTGGGGCATGGTCAGCTACATCACGCCGCCCGTGGCGCTCGGCGCCTTCGCGGCGGCGACCATGGCGGGCGAAAACGCGATCAAGACCGGGTTCGAGGCGATGCGCCTCGGCGGCGTGATCTACATCGCGCCGTTCTTCTTCGTGCTGAACCCTGCGCTGATCGGTCAGGCGCCGGCGCTCGAGGTCGCGATCGCAGTCGTCTCGGCGCTGACCGGCGTGGCGCTGATCAGCATGGCGCTGCAGGGATATGTCAGCCTGCTGGGGCCGCTGCCGGTCGGGGTGGCGGGGTTGGCGCTCAGGCTGCTGATGTTCTTCGGCGGGCTCTTCTTTGCGATGCCGCATACCGGCGCCGTCGGAATGAGCTACCTGACCACCGCAATCATCGGCCTCGGCCTTGCCGCTTTGCCGCTTGGCGCGGCGTTCCTGGCCGGGCGCCGCCAGGCCGCCCTCGGCTGGGCGCCCATAGATAAGTCAACCGTCGCGAAGGACACATGAACGACACCGAAAACCAGACAGTCAGCATCGAGGAGGTCGGGCCGGTCGCGCTCGTCGTCATCGACAACCCGCCCGTGAACGCCACCTCGCACGCGGTGCGCGAGGGGCTCGTGACCGCCTTCCGGGCGCTCGCCGCCCGGCCGGAGATCGAGGTGATCGCTCTCTATTGCGCGGGGCGGACATTCATCGCGGGCGCCGACATCCGCGAATTCGGCAAGCCGCCGAGGGAGCCGTCGCTGCCCGACGTCTGCAATCTCATTGAGGCGAGCGAGACGCCCGTCCTGGCCGTCGTCCACGGCACGGCGCTCGGCGGCGGGTTCGAGGTGGCGCTGGCCGCTCACTCCCGCGTCGCGTTGCCGGGCGCCAGGGTCGGGCTGCCGGAGGTGACCCTGGGCGTGCTGCCCGGTGCCGGGGGCACGCAGCGGACGCCGCGCCTGATCGGCGTCGCTGCGGCGGTCGAGATGATCACGTCGGGCCGCCAGGTCGGCGCGCAGGAGGCGCTGGAGCTGGGCCTTGTCGACCGGATCGGCGATGGCACGCCGCGCGAGGCGGCGCTGGCGGCGGCCGAGGACGTGCGGGCGGGGCGGCTTGCGGCGCGGCGGAGCGGCGAGCTGCAGGCCGCGCCCGACGATGCGGCGCTGACAAAGGCGCGCGAGCGTCTGGCGCGTACGCAACCGCACCTGGTCTCGCCGCTGAAGGCGGTGGACGCGATCGCGGCGGGCATCGGGCCCCTGGATGAGGGGCTGCGGCTCGAGCGGCAGCTCTTCATGGAGTGCATCGAGAGCCCGCAGCGCGCCGGGCTGATCCACGCCTTCTTCGCCGAGCGGGCGGTCGCGAAGATCCCGGAGGCCGACGCGACGCCGCGGCCGGTCGAGAGCGTGGGGGTGATCGGCGGCGGCACGATGGGCTCGGGCATCGCAACGGCGGTGCTGCTGGCCGGCCTTCCGGTGATGCTCGCCGAGCGCGACGACGAGGCGCTGGCCCGCGGCCGTGGCACGATCGAGAAGAACCTCGCCCAAGCCGTGAAGCGTGGCAAGCTGGCCGAGGAGAAGCGCACCGCGATCCTGGCCGACGCGCTGACGACCACGACCGATCTCGAGGCATTCGCCGAAACCGACCTCGTGGTCGAGGCGGTGTTCGAGGACATGGGCGTGAAGACCGATATCTTCGGCCGGCTCGACAAGGTCTGCAAGCCGGGCGCGGTACTGGCGACGAACACCTCCTACCTCGACGTCAACGAGATCGCTGCGGCGACGTCGCGGCCGGCGGACGTCATCGGCCTGCACTTCTTCTCGCCGGCGCACGTGATGCGCCTGCTCGAGGTGGTGGTGGCCGACCGTACTGCGCCCGAGGTGGTGGTGACCGGATTCGCGCTCGCCAAGCGGCTCAGGAAGGTCGCGGTGCGCGCGGGCGTCTGCGACGGGTTCATCGGCAACCGGATTCTTGCGCACTACCGCAAGGCCGCCGACTACCTGATGCTGGACGGCGCGAGCCCGGCCGAGATCGACGACGCGATCCGCGGCTTCGGCTTCGCCATGGGGCCGTTCCAGGTCTCCGACCTCGCCGGTCTCGACATCGGCTACGCGACCCGCAAGCGCCTCGCACCGACCCGCCCGGCCGAGGAGCGGTACTCCGCCGTCGCCGACCGGATCGTCGAGCGGGGGTGGCTCGGCCGCAAGACTGGCCGGGGCTTCTACGACTATCCCGAGGAGGGCGCGCCGCAGCCGAACCCGGAGGTCGAGCCGATCCTCGCCGAGGAGCGCGAGACGGCCGGCGTCACGCCGCGCCGGTTCACCGCCGACGAGATCGTGGACCGGTTCATGACGGCGATGGTGTCCGAAGCCGTGCGCGTGCTCGAGGACGGGATCGCGCTCAGGCCGATCGACATCGATGCGGTGTTCCTCTTCGGCTACGGCTTCCCGCGTTTCCGCGGCGGGCCGATGCACTACGCCGACACGATAGGGGCGGCGGAGCTGGTCGCCCGGATCGAGCGCTACGCCGAAGACGGCCCCTTCTATTGGCAGGTGCCGCCGATGCTCGCGCGGATGGCGCGCGACGGGACCACCTTCGCCGAACTGAACGAGGAGCGCTGAGATGGACCTGACCTTCAGCCCCGAGGAGATCGCTTTCCGCGACGAGGTGCGCGCCTTCCTGCGCGAGAACCTGCCCGAGGCGCTGTCGACCAAGGTGCGCGAGGGCCGCGAGCTGTCGAAGCACGAAATGGAGCGCTGGCACGCGATTCTGAACGCGCGCGGCTGGCTCGCCTCGACCTGGCCCGTCGAATACGGCGGCACCGGCTGGACACCGGTCGAGCGGCACATCTTCGAGGAGGAGTCATGCCTGGCGGGAGCCCCGCGGATCGTGCCTTTCGGCCTGCACATGCTGGGGCCCGTCGTGATCCGCTTCGGCAGCGAGGCGCAGAAGGCCGAGATCCTGCCGCGGATCCTCGACGGGCGCGACTGGTGGTGCCAGGGCTACAGCGAGCCCGGCGCGGGCTCGGACCTCGCCAGCCTCAAGACGACGGCGGTCCGCGACGGCGATGACTACGTCGTCAACGGGCAGAAGACCTGGACGACGCTCGGCCAGCACGCCAACCGGATCTTCTGCCTGGTGCGGACGTCTAGGGAGGGCAAGCCGCAGCAGGGGATCAGCTTCCTGCTCATCGACCTCGACACGCAGGGGATCGAGATGCGGCCGATCCGCCTGATCGAGGGCGGCTACGAGGTCAACGAGGTGTTCTTCACCGACGTGCGCGTGCCGGCCGAGAACCTCGTGGGCGAGGAGAACCGGGGCTGGACGATTGCCAAGTTCCTGCTGACGCACGAGCGGACCAACATCGCGGGCGTCGGCTTTTCGATGCAGGCGTTCGAGCAGGTGCGCGCCCTGGCGCGGCGGACGCGGCGGTCGGGCAAGCGCCTGATCGATCATCCGCTCTTCGCGGCGCGGCTGTCGGAGATCGAGATCGACCTCGAGGCGATGAAGATCACCAACCTGCGGATGCTGGCCGACGCGCAGAAGAACGGGGCGCCCGGGCCCGAAAGCTCGATGCTCAAGATCAAGGGCACGATCATCCGGCAGGCGCTGAACGACCTGTCGCGCAGGGCACTGGGGCCCGCGGCGGCGCCGTTCCCGTCCGAGGACCTGGAGGGCAATGCCGGCATCGCGCCGCCGGAGCATGCGCGGGATGCGGCGCGCTACTTCAACAACCGCAAGCTCTCGATCTTCGGCGGCTCGAACGAGATCCAGCGCAACATCCTGGCGAAGTCGCTGCTGGAGCTCTGACGCATGCAGTTCGAGATGACCGACGACCGCCGGATGCTTGCGGATACGCTGAACCGCTTTCTCGCCGACCGCTACGATTGGGAGACGCGGGCGAGGATCGCCTACGAACCGCCGTACCACTCTCCGGACAAGTGGGCGGAGCTGGCCGAGCTTGGCGTTCTCTTCGCCCTCGCGCCCGAGGAGAAGGGCGGATTTGGCGGGGCCGGCTTCGACATCGCCGCCGTGTTCGGGGCGCTCGGTCAGGCGATCTGCCCCGAGCCGGTGCTGCCGGTTCTCATGGCTGCCCGGATCCTCGGCGCGGCGGATGCCGACCTCGAGCCGCTCCTGTCGGGCGCCATGCACTACGGGGTGGCCATCGGCGAGGTCGACGCCCCCTACGACGTGGACGAGATCGGGACCGAGGCGCGGCGGGAGGGCGACGGCTGGACGCTCGATGGCCGCAAGAGCGTCGTCTACGGCGGCCACATCGCCGAGCGCTTCGTCGTGGCGGCGCGCAACGACGGGGCGGCCTCGGTCTTCGAGGTGGAGGCCGGCGTGGCGCAAGTCACGCCTTACGGCATGATCGACGGCGGCGGCGCGGCCGAGCTGTTCCTCGACCGGACGCCGGCACGGCTGGTGCTGGAGGACGGCCGCGCGGCGCTGGCCGACGCGCTCGACGCCGGGGCGCTGGCGCTCTCGGCCGAGGCGGTGGGCGCCTGCGATGCGACGTTCGCGACGACGCTGGATTATCTCCGGACGCGCACGCAGTTCGGCCAGCCGATCGGCAGCTTCCAGGCGTTGCAGCACCGGATGGTCGACCTCAAGACCGAGATCGAGCAGGCGCGCTCGATCACCATCCTCGCCGCGAGCCGGATGGGAGCGGCGGACCAGTCCCGCACCGTCTCGATGGCGAAGAACCTCGTCGGGCGCACGGCGAAGCTGGTGGCGGAGGAGGCGATCCAGCTCCACGGGGGCATCGCGATGACGTGGGAGTATCCGGTCTCGCACTACGCCAAGCGGCTGACGATGATCGACCACCAGCTCGGCGATACCGATTTCCATCTCGAGCGGGTGATGGCGGCCCACCGCGCCGCCTGAGCCTCACCTGGCGTTGCGGTAGCGAAAGACGCCGCTGCCGCGGGCGACCTCGGTGCCCGCGTCATCGGTGATGGTGCCCTCGGCGAAGAAGGTCGACCGGCCGCCACCGGTGCGCCGCCCCTCGCCGATCAGCATCGTGCCGGTCGGACGCGAGAGGAAGTTCGTCGTCATCGACAGGGTCATCGCCAGCAAGCGCCGCTCGGGTTCGCCGGTGTAGCAGCCCGAGTAGCCCATCACCGTGTCGAGCAGCATGGCGTAGACGCCGCCGTGGGGGATGCCGTAGCGGTTGAGCAGATGCTCCGCCAGCGGCAGCTCGAAGCGGGCATGGTCCTCGGCCCAGCCGGCAATGCGAAAGCCGATCTGGCGCTGGAGCGGGTAGGGCTCCTCGACCAGCCGCGGGTCGATCTCGCCACTCATGTCCGGTCGGTCCGGCTCTGGCGGCTGAGCGCCCGGCCCGCCGCCACGAGCTTGGCGCCGTACTCCTCGATCAGGGCCTCGGGAGAGACCAGGAACGACGGCCCGCCGATGTTCATGCCGTAGACCCGGTCGCCGTTCAGCGAGTGGACGGGGACGGCGATGCCGTTCACCTCCTGGCGCCAGTCGCCG
Source organism: uncultured Alphaproteobacteria bacterium (assembly GCA_963749675.1). Lineage (GTDB taxonomy): Bacteria > Pseudomonadota > Alphaproteobacteria > Rhodobacterales > Rhodobacteraceae > Roseitranquillus. Next base: position 50,779 of record CAVVNT010000008.1, on the reverse strand, counting down.
AAGGAGGTCGTGAATCCGTAGCGCTCGTAGCTTTCGGCCGCGGCCTGCGCACCGGCGCGGATGCGCTCGGCGTCCTCGGGGGCTTTTCGCTCGGCGAGGGCGGCCATGTGCGCGCGCTCGTCCTCGGACATGGCGACGAGGATGGCGCGGCCCATCGACGAGTGGAACAGCGGCAGCCGGGCACCGACGTTCATCGTCAGCGACACCGCCTGGTTGGAGCGACTGACGGCCATGTAGACGACCTGCAGCCGGTAGCGCTCGCCCAAGGCCGCGGTCACGTGCGGGTTCGGTCCGGCGCAGAGGGCGCGCATCTCCTCCCGGGCCCGCTCGCCGATCTCCATCCCCGCCAGCACGCCGTAGCCGAGCGCCAGCACGCCCGAGCCGAGGCGATAGGTGCCCGTCCGCTCGGAATGGACGAGGTATCCCAGCTTGCGCAGCGTATACGTCAGGCGCGTCACGGTCGGCTTTGGCAGCCCGGTCCGCGCGGCGATCTCATGGTTCGAGAGCGTCGTCTCGTCCGGACGGAAGCAGCGCAGGACGTCGAGCCCCCGCGCCAGCGCCGTCACGAAGTTGCGGTCCTCGCCCGGGCCGAGATCGAAGTCGTCGTCGAGCGTGTTCATGGCTCCACCTGTCGTCTTGCCGGCCGCGCCGTCCGGCACGCCCGCATCGCGCCAACGGCTGGCGGGTGGCGTCCGTCTTCGTCGGGTCCAGCTGCGGCGTCACCCATCTCTGGCGGCCTCGAGGCCCGATGCTGCGATCTGCGGAACAAAGCTGCCCATCCTCAGCGCCCGTTCGGGGTTCGAGGCGTTGCCGTCGAGCGCCCGGCGCTTCACCCCCTGCAAGATCGCCGCCAGTCGAAAGAAGCAGAAGGCGAGGTAGAATTCGAACCTCTCGATGCCGGCGAGGCCGGTCCGGCGGCAGTAGGCCTCCACGAACGCGTCGTCGGAGGGGATGCCGAGCGCGGCGCGGTCGCATCCGGCGAGGCCACGGCCCTCCGGGCCCGGCGGCCGGCGCCACTGCATGACGACGGCGGCGAGGTCGGCGAAGGGGTGGCCGGTCGTCGAGAGCTCCCAGTCGAGTACGGCGACGCAGACTGGCCGGTCGGGCGCGAACAGCAGGTTGTCGAGGCGGAAATCGCCGTGGACGAGGCTGCGCCGCCCGTCGTCGGGCGGCACGCTGGAGTCGAGCCAGGCGATCAGCTCGTCCATCGCGGTGATGCGCTCGGTCTCGCTGGCGCGGTACTGCTTGGTCCAGCGGTCGACCTGGCGGCGGTAGTAGTTGCCGGGCGCGCCGTAGTCGCCGAGACCCACGGCGTCGACGTCGACGGAATGGATCGCGGCGAGGACACGGTTCATCTCGCCGAATACCGCGGTGCGCTCGTCCGTCGTCAACTCCGGCAGGCGCGGGTCGTCGAAGTTGCGCCCCGCGACATACTTCATGACGTAGAAGGCCGAGCCGATCACGGCGTCGTCCTCGCAGAGGGCGAGCATCCCCGGCACCGGCACGTCGGTGTCGGCCAAGGCCTGCTGCACCCGGAACTCGCGGTCGACGGCGTGGGCCGACTTCAGCAGGGTGCCCGGAGGCTTGCGGCGCAGGACGCAGGTGCCCGAGGGGCCGGAGAGGCGGAAGGTCGGGTTCGACTGGCCGCCGGCGAACTTCTCGGCGTGGATCGGTCCTCGAAAACCGATCCGGCCGGCGAGCCAGCCCGCGACGGCCTCGGTGTCGAGATATGCGGCTGCGTTCTCCATCAGCTGTAGCTCACCAGGCGTGCGTCGCCCATGGCGCGGATGTGCGGCATCTCGTTGAAGGTGTTCAGATAGTAGCCGCGCCGGCCGGCGATCAGGCGCGTCACGGCGCAGTTCTTCGTCTGCAGCTGCAGCTCGACGGCGCGTGCGGGCGGCGCTTCGATCGTGGCGCCGACGATCTGTGCGATGGCGCCGCCGGAGCTCACCGCGAGGATGCGCTCGGCGCCCGAGGTCGCCATCGCTCCGAGCGCCACACCGACACAAGCGCGGAACGCGCACCAGGTCCTGGGCGGGCGCGCGATCTCGTTCCGTTGCCAGGCCAGCACCGTCTCGCGCAGCGCCCGGAAGTGAGCCCAGCGGTCGCCCTTGCCACGCTCCGGCCGCTCGCCGTTGCCGACGCGGGCGGCGAAGAGGGCGCGCGAGTCGAACTCGTTCAGCTCCTCGTGGACCCGCGCCTCGCCGGGGTCGCGACCGAGCGCGGACGCCATGGTCGCGAGGGTATCGCGGTGTCGCCGCTGCGCCCCGATGAAGAGGGCGCCGGGCGCGTAGCGCTGCGCCCGGAGCGCGTGGCCCAGAGCCTCGGCCTGCTCGGGGCCAAGCGGCGACAGGACGTCGCGGTCCGCCGCGCCAAACGAGGCCTGCGCGTGCCGGATGAGCAGGATCTCGACCAGTGTCAGACCCCCTCGTTGGCGTAGCGGCGCAGCTCGGCGCGGGCGACCTGGCGCCGGTGCACGGCGTCGGGCCCGTCGGCGAAGCGCAGGGTCCTTAGCTTGGTCCACATCCGCGCCAGGGGAAAATCCTGGCTGATGCCGCCGCCGCCGTGCATCTGCATCGCCTCGTCGACCACCTTCAGCGCCATCAGCGGCGCCACGACCTTGATCTGGCTGATCCAGGGCTGGGCCGCGCGGGTGCCTTCGGTGTCCATCATCCATGCCGCCTTGAGGCAGAGGAGGCGCGCCATCTCGATCTCCATCCGCGCGTCGGCGATGATGTCGTAGTTCGCGCCGAGCTCGACGAGCCGCTTGCCGAACGCCTCCCGCGCGAGGCCGCGGCGGCACATCAGCTCCAGCGCCTTCTCAGCCTGGCCGATCGCGCGCATGCAGTGGTGGATGCGCCCGGGGCCGAGGCGGCCTTGCGCCACCTCGAAGCCGCGGCCCTCGCCCAGGATCAGGTCATCGGGCGGCACGCGAACGCTGGTGAAGCGGACGTGCATGTGCCCGTGCGGCGCATCGTCGTGACCGAAGACCTGCATCGGTCGGAGAATCTCGATGCCCTCCGCGTCGGCCGGGACGACGAACATCGAGTGCCGGCGGTGCTTGTCGGCCTCGGGGTCGGTGCAGGCCATGACGATCATCACGACGCAGCGCGGGTCGCCCGCCCCGCTTGCCCACCACTTCTCGCCGTCGAGGACCCAGTCCTGGCCGTCGCGCCGGGCCGCGAGCGAGATTCTGCGTCGCGTCAGACGAGGCACGATCGGGCTCGGTCATCAGGTAGGCCGAGCGGATCTCACCGTCGAGCAGCGGCGCCAGCCAGCGGCGCTTGTGCGCCTCGGTGCCGTAGCGTTCGAGCACCTCCATGTTGCCGGTGTCGGGGGCGGCGCAGTTGAAGACTTCGGCGGCGAGGCCGACCTTGCCCATCTCCTCGGCGAGATAGGCATACTCCACCGTGGTCAGGCCGCAGCCTTTCTCGCTGTCCGTCAGCCAGAAGTTCCAGAGGCCGCGCTCGCGGGCCTCGGCCTTGAGCGTGGAGAGGATCTCCTCCTGCCGTAGGGTCAGGCTGAAGCGGTCGCCCGAGGCATGCCGTCCGACCTCGCCTTCGTATTCGGCATCGAGAGGTGCGATCCGCGTCTCGATCATGTCGCGTACCTGCTCGACGAGGTGGCGCACGCGGTCGCTCATCCCGAGGTTCATTAGACCTTCTCCCTTTCAGCCTCGAAGTCGGCGCAGATGCGCTGCCCCGCCGCACGGTATTCATGTTCGATGCGGCCGACGAGGTCCGCAACCGTTCCCAGCGACTTGACCGCGCCGATGCCCTGCCCCGAGCCCCAGATGTCGCGCCATGCCTTGGCCTTCGACGTGCCCTCGGCGAAGGACATCGACGAGGCGTCGGCGGCGGGCAGCGCATCCGGGTCGAGGCCCGCGCGCGCGATCGAGGGGCGCAGGTAGTTGCCCGAGATGCCTGTGAAGAGCGACGAGGTGACGATGTCTTCGGCGCCGCCGGCTACGATCATCTCCTTGTAGGGAGCGTCCGCGTTTGCCTCCTCGGTGGCAATGAAGGGCGAGCCGACATAGCCCAGATCGGCGCCCACGGCGCGCGCCGCCAGCAGCGCCTCGCCCGTCGAGATCGCGCCCGAGAGCAGCAGCGGGCCATCGAACCATTCGCGGATCTCGCGTACGAGCGCGAAGGGCGACTGTGGTCCGGCATGTCCACCCGCGCCCGCGGCGACCGCGATCAGCCCGTCAGCCCCCTTGGCGATCGCCTTGTGCGCGAAGGTGTTGGTGATGATGTCGTGCAGGACCACACCGCCGCAGGAGTGCGCGGCCTCGTTGACCTCCGGCCGGGCGCCGAGCGACGTGATCCAGATCGGCACCCGCCAGCGGGCGCAGATCTCGAGGTCGCGCTCGAGCCGCACGTTCGAGCGGTGCACGATCTGGTTGACGGCAAAGGGCGCGGCGGGCCGGTCCGGATTGGCTTCATTGTGACGGTCGAGCGCGTCGGTGATCTCGGCGAGCCAGCGCTCGAGCATCACCGGACCGTCGGGGTCGTCACGCGCGTTCAGCGCCGGAAAGCTGCCGACGATCCCCGCGATGCACTGGGCGATCACCAGGCGCGGCGTCGAGACGATGAACATCGGCGCCGCCACCATCGGCAGGCGCCGGCCGCGGAGGACCGGGGGCAACGAGGGCATCAGGCGAAGACCTCGAAGAGGCCGGCCGCGCCCATGCCACCGCCGAGACACATCGTGCAGACGACCCAGCGGGCGCCGCGCCGCCGCGCCTCGATCAGCGCATGTCCGACCATTCGCGCGCCCGACATGCCATAAGGGTGACCGACCGAGATCGCGCCGCCGTTCACGTTCATCAGCTCCTCGGGGATGCCGAGCCGGTCGCGGCAGTAGATCACCTGCACCGCAAAGGCCTCGTTCAGCTCCCAGAGACCGATGTCGTCGATGGAAAGGCCGTTCCGCTCGAGCAGCCTCGGCACCGCGAAGACCGGGCCGATCCCCATCTCGTCGGGGTCGCAGCCCGCGACCGCCATGCCCGCGTAGCGTCCAAGCGGGACCAGACCGCGCCGCTCGGCCGTCTTCGCCTCCATCAGGACTGCAGCCGAGGCACCGTCCGACAGTTGGCTGGCGTTGCCGGCAGTGACGAAGCGCCCCTCGGCGATCCTGAGCCCGTCCTTCTGCACCGGTACCAGCCGCGCGAGAATCCTCAAGGGTCGTCTGCGGCCGGTTCCCCTCGTCCGCGGCGATCGTCACGGGCCGGTCGCTCACCTCGCCCGTTTCGCGGTCCTTTACCTTCATCACGGTCTCGACCGGCACGATCTCGTCGTCGAAGCGCCCGGCCGCCTGCGCCTCGGCGGTGCGCTCCTGCGAGCGGAGAGCGTAGTCGTCCTGCGCCTCACGGGTGATGGCGTAGCGATGAGCCACGACCTCGGCGGTCTCGAGCATACTTATGTAGATGGCAGGGTGCCGTTCCAGCAGCGCCGGGTCCTGCGCGCGATAGCTGTTGCGGTGCTCGTTCTGCACCAGACTGACGGATTCGACGCCGCCTCCCACGGCGATGTCCATGCCGTCGTGGACGATCTGCTTCGCCGCCGTGGCGATGGCCATCATCCCGCTGGCGCACTGGCGGTCGAGCGACATGCCCGCGACCGATGTCGGCAGTCCGGCCGCGAGCGCCGCCTGCCGCGCGACGTTGCCGCCGGTCGTCCCCTGCTGCAGTGCCGCGCCAAGGATCACGTCTTCGACCTCGCCCGGCTCGACTTCCGACCGGCGCACGGCGTGAGTGATCGCGCGCGCGGCGAGCGACTGCGCCTGCGTGTCGTTGAACGCGCCACGATACGCCTTGCCGATCGGCGTGCGCGCGGTCGACACGATGAGGGCGTCCCTCATCGCGTCCCCTCCATCTCCGCCCTGGCCAAGTAGCGGCGGCTGATCCAATCCGCGACAAGGGCGGGGCGCTCGCGCCGCTCGATTTCGGCGGTGACGTGCCAGGTCACGAACCGGCCGCGAATCCGCCCGCCCGCCGGCACCGGCGACGGGAAGCGGACGCGGTCGAAGCCGTAGTTCAGGCCCATCCGCGTGCCGGCGAGCTGCGCGTCGCGCGCCATCGCCCTGAGGAGCGCAGCGTCAGGAATCCGTGCGCGATCGTTCCGCCAAGATCCGTGTCGGCCTGCGTCCGCTCGAGGTCGGTGTGGATGAACTCATCGTCGCCCGTCAGCGCGGCGAAGCCCCCGATCAGCGCCTGATCAGCCTCGATCCAGCGCGAGACGGCAATCGTTTCGCCCGTCGATATCACTTGCATCCGCGCTCCCTCCGATGCCGGCTGCCCAAGGTCGGCCTTGCTGCCATTCCACTTTGCGAAACGACATTTCGCAAGTTATGGCGCAGGCCAAGTCAGCCGGCAAGCCACGGAGACCGCGCCGCCATGAGCCTTTTCGACCTCACCGGCAAGACGGCCCTCTTCACCGGGTCGAGCTGCGGGATCGGCCGCGCCATAGCCGAGGCGATGGCCGAGGCCGGGCGAACGTTGTCATCTCCAGCCGCACATTGACGGCGTGCGGGGCCGTGGCCGCCGAGAGCGAGACGCGGAAAGGCGGTCGCGCCGCCGCGATTGCCGCAAAACGCACCGTCCGCGAAGGCGTTGTCGGGGCGGTACCCGTCGTTCAATGAGCGGGAGGAGATTGCGTTGGCCACGGGTGAGCGCGCCGAGCGTGCCGAGGCGGCGGGCGATCGTCGAGGTTAAGCGCTTCTCGCCGTGAACCTCGCTCGTCACGACACGGAAGAACACTGGTCCGCGCGGTGCGTCCGCCCGAGATCCGGGATCGCCGCGTGGCCCACCAGCCCGGCTCGACCAGGCGCGCCAGATGACGCGGTTTCCGTCGGCATCGAGAAGCGGCTGACCGATCAGCACCGCCGCCAGTTCGACGAAGAGCTCTAGGCTTTATTGCCGAAGCTCGATGCACCGAAGCTGCGGTCGAGTTGGGCCGTGAGTTTCTTAAAGTGTTTCAGCTCGTGGCACCAGGTCGCGTAGAAGGCTCCAGCGCTCTCGAACCGCGACAGCTCCGGCAGGTGAATGCGGTCGAGCGCGGGGATGTGCAGGCGCGGTCACCTCCGAAGACCACATCGGCGTCGATCGCCTCGAAGAAGGCCCGGACCTCGGTGATCGGCTCGGGTCCGACGCCGGGATCGCCCTCCGGCTCAGGATGGAGCGCGGCGTCCATGCCCCGATCTGCTCTGCGTTTGAAGACCCGGTAGGATTTGAGGAAGCGGTAGGTGCCGCCGCCCCCGTCGTCCTGGCGGCCAGTCTCCCCGGCAGCACCATCCGCGCCACGGCGCTTGCCGGTCCCGTGTTAGACGACAATGCTCGACTTCGCGCCGTTCCTGACGCTGGCACCGAGGCCCTTGGCCTGCTTGAACGTCATCCAGCAGGGCGAGCTGTAGCCCTCATCGCGGCGCGCAGACCAAGCAGGAAAGCGTTGATGCCCTGCTAAGGTTCGCCGCCCACGCGCAGCGGAACGCCGCCGCCGGCGATCCCTGGCCGGGTCGAACGTCTCCGTGGTGCCCATCGTCTCGCTCTTCTTCCGAGGTGAAAATCACCCCGAAAAAGGCCCCTTTGCCGTTTCAGCGCGGAAGCCTGCGGATCAGTCGACCGGGCGGGAGCTGGCACCGACGCCTACCGCCCGAATCCGTGCGACACTGGGTTCCACAGCGCACCGATGATCGGTGTCCGCGGGGCGCTGCCGCGCGCGCCGCGATGCGGCCGGGCGAACGGTCTGGTCGTGGTGCGGCGGGCCCTACAGCACCGCGCCCGCTACGTCCAGCTCCACGTCGATCGCGTCTGCGGGGAAGGCCAGCATGCGACGCGCGCGCCTCGTACTTTCGCGGCGCTGAGGCGGCGGCGCTCGATCGCGAACGCCGCCGCCAGCGCGCTGCAGGAACGGCGACGGCGGGATGCGCGTGTCGGGGTGAAGTCGGGCATGGGGAGCCTCCATATTGCTTGGCGTCGATGCGCCGGTTGCGATAGAGGTGCCCCAGCCCCCGAAGGGGCTGAGGCGGGGGGAGCCTAAACGGCTCCGTGCTGAGCGAGCAAGGCGCGGGCGATCCTTGCCGAGAGGCCGCCCTTCCTCAGAAGCGCCCAGGCTTCCGCCCGGCGCGCTTGCCAGCGGGTTCCCATTGGTCTCACCTCCTTTCCGATTGCGGTTGGATGTCCCGACGGGCGGGTTGATGCGCCCCTGAGGCCGCTTGACAGGTTCGGCCGCGGCCGGTCGGTAGGATGCCGTCTGGCAGGTCTTGGGTGTCGCTGGGGGAGGAATGGGCGCCGACATCAAGCCAGAGCGCCGGTCCGGTCTCTTCCTCCGGAGACATTCACTCTGAAGCCTGCTTTTCACTTTGCGGCGGACCGCTCCGGCTCGCGGAACGGTGTTATCCCGCGCCGGTTCTCCCGCCCGAAGATCAGGCTGGCGCAGGCGCGCGGCGGCACCAAAGGGTAGGGGACAAGAGTGCCGCGGTCCCGGGCGGCGCGATGCGCCCGGGAGGCCTCCCTTCCGGCCGTTTACGCGGCCAGGGGCGCAGAGGGTGATCGGCTGGCCGATCTGGTGCGGTCAAGCGGCCGCTCGCTGCGCCACGCTTGAGCGGCCGGGGAGCGGGACAAGGCCGCAGTTCGCTAGACGCAGGGCTCGTGTCGGAGTTGCCCTTTCGGCCAAGGACGCGCAGGGTGCCTATGGGAAGGGGCATGGACCCGTCTGCCTCTCGATCGGCTCCAGGAGAGACGCCAGATGAACGTTCAACTTCACCCAAGCGCCTTGATCTTCTGCATCGGCGTCTCAGCGAGCGTCGCCTCGGCGCAGGAGGTCGCGGACACGATCTATACCGGCGGGCCGATCCTGACGGTCGACAACGCCAATCCGACCGCCGAAGCCGTCGCGGTCAAGGATGGCCGCATCGTGGCTGTAGGCGCGTTGTCCGACGTCAGCGCTCATCAGGACGACACGACGGAAGTATTCGACCTCGAGGGACGCGCGATGCTGCCCGGCTTCGTCGACAGCCACGGGCATGTCGTGATGGGCGGGCTACAGGCGTTGTCGGCGAACCTGCTGGCGCCTCCCGACGGCGAGGTGACCGACATCGCCAGCCTTCAGGCCACCCTTTCGGACTGGGCCGACGAAAATTCCGAGATCGTCGAACAGGTGAACATGATCATCGGATTCGGCTACGACAACGCCCAACTGGCTGAACTGCGCCACCCCACCCGCGAAGACCTCGACGCCGTGTCCACCGAGCTCCCCATCCTGATCGTCCATCAGTCAGGGCACCTCGGCGTCGCCAACTCCAAGGCGCTGGAGATCGCCGGCATCGACGCGTCGACCGAGAACCCGACGGGCGGCGTTATCCGGCGCGGTTCAGACGGAGAGCCGAACGGCGTGCTGGAGGAGTACGCGTTTTTCACCGTGCTGGTTCCGATGCTGTCGGAGCTCGGCTCGGAGGGTATGGCGGCCTTCGCCAAGGCGGGGGCGGCGATGTGGGCGAGCTTCGGCTACACCACCGCGCAAGATGGCCGTTCCTCCAGCGGGATCGTCGAGACGCTGAAGGCCATCGACGCCGCCGGCGATCTGCCGGTCGACGTCATCGCCTATCCCGACGTTCTGGAATCCAGGGAGTACATCGAGGCGAACGTCTCCGACGACTACACTGGGCACGTCCGCGTCGGCGGGTGCAAGCTGACCATTGACGGCTCGCCCCAAGGGTTCACGGCGCTCAGAGACCGCCCCTACTTCGCCCCTGTGGGCGACTATCCCCCGGCGTACGCCGGCTATTCTTCCGTGACGATGGAGCAGGTGCAAGACGCGGTCGACTGGTGCTACGAGCGCGGCATCCAGATCCTTACCCACGCCAATGGCGAGGGCGCATCGGACATGCTGATCGCCGCCATCGGCGCCGCGCAGGAGAAGTACGGCGACCCCGGCAACCGCCCCGTCCTGGTCCACGGCCAGTTCCTGCGCGAGGACCAGGTGGACAGCTACAAGGACCTCGGCGTGTTCCTGTCGCTGTTTCCGATGCACACCTTCTACTGGGGCGACTGGCACCGCGACCATACGGTCGGGCCGGTGAACGCCGAGAACATCTCGCCGACCGGCTGGGTGCGCGAGCGTGACATGATGTTCGGCTCGCATCATGACGCGCCGGTGGCGTTTCCGAACTCGATGCGCATCCTGTCTGCCACTGTCACGCGTCGCACCCGCTCGGGCGACATCCTCGGGCCGAATCAGCGCGTCGACGTGATGACCGCGCTCAAGGCGATGACGATCTGGCCCGCGTGGCAGCAGTTCGAGGAGGACGACAAGGGCAGCATCGAGGTGGGCAAGCTCGCGGACTTCGTGCTGCTGTCCGACGACCCGACGGCCGTCGATCCCGAGACTTTGGCCGACCTGCGGGTGCTGGCCACGATCAAGGACGGCAATGTGATCTACGAGGCCGAAGAGCGTGGGGACCAGGGCATTCTCGCGCCGCCGGCGCTCGCCGATCCGCACGTCGCCCACCTGTTTCTCGACGCGCTGTGGGACGGGTTCAAATAGCAAGGACCACAAAGTGGGCACTGGTGCGCGGCGCAGCAACGAGGCCATGACAAGCTCAATGAAGTGCCGGACCTCACGGAGTTTCGGATTGTTGACTGGCAACTATCCCCCCTGACAAGAAGCAGGTGAGTTCAGGCCGCAACCGGCTTGCCTCCGAACAGGGCCCAGAACTCATCGCGTGCGTTGCTGCGCGGGAATTGGGAGCGGGGCACGGGCACGTCCAGGAAACGGCAGAGCGGCTCTCACCAGTCCGCAGGTGTGAAGACCATCAGCCATCCGGCCGGGATCTTCGCGCGAACCATCTCGTTGTTGCGCCTGTACTCTGGACCATCGGCACGGCGGTCGCGGCGCAAGGTGAGGTGCTGGAGCAGTTCCGCTCCGAGGGCGTGACGGTGGAGCGGCTGCCGGACGACGTCGTAACGGCGCTGAAGTCAGCGGCGGACGAGGTCTACGCCGAGCAGTCCGAGGCCTTTGTTCGCCCGCGTGCTTGAGAGCTACCGGACGTTCTCTGCCGCCTATGACGAGTATCGCGACCTGAACAGTCTCGACTGACGGCGGAGCGGCCGCGTGACATACGCGCTGCGGGACTTCGGCAGCTACACCGTGGGCGGCCGCGTCACCCGCGTGACCGAGGGGAGCCGCGGACCCTCCGTTCACCTGAGAGGCGGAGTACACGTACGATCCGCGCGGCCATTTCGCGGTCGAACAGAGCTACGTTCAGTACTTCGTCCCGGAGCGGGCGCGCGACCTGCCGCCAGTGGTCCCGGTCCATGGCGGCGACATGCACGGCGGGGTGTGGGAGACGACGCCTGACGGCCGCACGGGCTGGCTCCACGGCCTACTCGACGCCGGGCGCGAGATCCACGTCGTCGTCGCCGTCGAGCCGTCGTCCCTGCCGCGGGACCCAGCTCGGGTCCCGTTCAACCTGCTCGTGGTTCACGGCGATTTCCTCCAGACCGCTGGTCATTGGAGCGAGCGGGCGGACCGGTGGCGGACCTTCGCCACTGTCGTTTCGAGGGCAAGCGGCACCGCCAAGCTCCTGGACACGGCTGACGCGGTCGCGCCCGGCGGAAGCCACATGCTGATGGCCGACATGCACTGTCGTCCCTGCCTTGAGGCTGTCTTGGCCGCCACGGCGTCGACAAACGTGCGATCTACAACCGCCGTGGCCACTGGCGAAGAAAGTCCGTTCACGTCACGGCTAACGGAGCCAAGCTCTCCTTCCGCCGCGCGAGCACGATGAAGCTCGGTATTCGCCAAAGCGTCCCTGCCTTGAGGGGGATCCGACCAGGCTTGCAACGTGCCCCAATGCGCCTCGTCCTGGTGGCCCCACAGCGAGTGGATCCTGGAAAACCGCTTTGAGAGCGTTGTCAGGCACTCTTTTGCCGCCAACGCCAGTTCGCCTGCCGACATCGTCCTCGAGCAACCGCATTTTGCCGCCCTCCTCGATCTCCAGGACCTTCGCGAGGTCAGCACGCAGCGCGTCCGAGACAAGGCGAGGGACCACCACCCCCTTCGGCCGGGCGCCGATCCTTGGAAGGGCTTGACCGTTCTGCCGCCGCACAGGCGGACCGGAGATCGGATCTTGCCGGCTTGCCGCGCGATCCCATCTCCCGGGCAGGGCAGGGCAGGGCAGGGCAGGGCAGGGCAGGGCAGGGCAGGGCAGGGCCGGGCCGGCCCGAGGTCGGCGAGCGGGCCGCCCTTCTTGCCGGAGAACGCGGCCACAACGGCGTCGAACTGCCCGTCAGTCGCGTCGTCGGAGACGTAGAGGCACTCCTTCCAGTTGCCGTCGAGCACGTTGCCGGGGCTGAACGTCGCGCCCGCCACGGAGATGCCGGAGACGTCGACGCCATTGATCTCGCCTTCGTCGATGCGGTAGGAAAGCGACGCCTCGCAGGTGCCGTTGTCGGGGCTCTATTGGTCATCCTCTGAGTCCTCATTCCGGCCTCGGTGAGAAGCCCGCCGGTGCTTGGCTCGAAATGAGGGTTCGGTCCGTCCTTCCGTCGTGGTTCAGCCGACTCTTCAAGCGGCTGGGTAGGTCACGCTTCATAAGGCTCAGGTCTTCTGGCCATAGTAGGCACCGGGCCCGTGCTTGCGGTAGAAGTGCTTGTTGAGAAGCTCACTTTCTATCGGCTCGAGATCGGGAACAAGCTGCAGCGACTTCAATGCCATGTCGGCGGCGCATTCCAGCGCCACCGCCGCCTCGACCGCCTTCGCCGCAGTCGGGCCCCAGGTGAATGGAGCGTGCCGGTTCACGAGGATGCCGGGCCAGAAGAGTGGATCCCGGTTCCCGAGTTCCTCGACGATGACGTTGCCGGTCTCCCACTCGTAATCGCCGCCGATCTCTTCGCGCGCCATTTTCCGGGTGACGGGAACGAAGCCGCAGAAATAGTCGGCATGCGTCGTGCCGAAGTTTGGAAGTGGCCGGCCGGCCTGCGCGAAGGCTGTTGCGCAGGTCGAATGCGTGTGAACGACGCCGCCGATCGTCTCGAAGGCGAGCAGCAGGCGGCGGTGCGTCGGCGTGTCGGACGAGGGCCGCAGGTTCCCCTCGACGATCTCGCCGTCGAGATCGACCACGACCATGTCTTCCGGGGTCATTTCATCATAGTCGACGCCGGACGGCTTGATGGCGAAGGCCCCCCGGTCCCGGTCCGCCGCAGAGGCGTTTCCGAAGGTCAAATTGATCAGCCCGTGGCGCGGCAGCTGGATGTTGGCCTCGTACGCCTTGCGCTTGAGTTCGGTGTAACTGCTCAAGACCGGAACTCCGCGTTCAGGTGGTAATAGACCTCGCCGATGCGCAGGTCCTGGAGGAAGCGCGGCAATCGGGTGTCCTCGTCGATCAGCGTCATCTCGATTCCGGCCATGGTGGCGAAGTCCGTCAACATCTCCCGCGTAACGTCTCGGCTGAAGGCGGTGTGGTGAGCGCCGCCGGCATGTATCCATGCCGCGCAGGCCGTGGCGAAGTCGGGTTTGCAGCGCCAGACAGTCCGCGCGACCGGAAGATTGGGCAGATCTGGATGGTCGATCGAACTCGACCGTATTGACGACGAGTTCGAAACCGGTTGCCGAGATCGATGAGACTGGCGTTGAGGGCGTCGCCCGTCACCGCGTCGAAGACCAGCCGCACCGGGTCGGGCTTGCCTCCGATGCCAAGCGGGTGAATCTCCATCCGCGGCTTGCCCGCCGCAATCGAGGGACAGATCTCGAGCATGTGCGAGCCGAGCACCATTTCCTCTCCCTCGACGAGGCCGTAGGTGTAGTCCTCCATGAAGGACGTGGCGCCGCTGAGACCATGACCCATCACCTTTAGCGCCCGCACGAGCGCCGCGGTGCGCCAGTCGCCTTCGCCGGCGAAGCCATGGCCTTCCGCCATCAGCCGCTGCGGAGCGAGACCCGGCAGTTGGTTCAGGCCGTGCAGGTCCTCGAAGGTGTGGGTGACGGCCATGCCGTTGCGGTCGCGCAGGAACTTGCGAAACCCCAGCTCCTGCCGCGCCGCGTCGAGCAGCGCGTCGTGGCGCGCGCCACCCTTCGCCAGGTCAGCTTCGACGTCGTAGGTCCCCTCGTAGGGCGCAGCGAGGTCCGGCCACATCCCGGTCGGGAACCGCCGCCATACCAGCCACCAGGTCGCCCACGCCGAAGGTATCCACCGTGAAGCCGAACGCCATCTCGGCGCTGACGCGGTCGCCATCCGTGACGGCGACCTGCCGCATGTTGTCGCCGATGCGCACGACCTTGCCGCCCTGCCAGTCGTGCCACGCGCGTGCCGCCCGCGCCCAGGCGTCGATCTGCTGCTGCACCCGGGCGTCGCTCCGGTGCCCGACAACAACCTTGCGGCCGAGCCGCAGTCGGGTGTGGAGGAACCCCGCCTCGCGGTCGCCGTGCGCCGACTGGTGCAGGTTCATGTAATCCATGTCGATCGCCTCCCAGGGCAGGTCGCGCCTCATCTGGGTGTGCAGGTGCAGGAGCGGCTTCGTCAGCCGCGAGAGGCCGCGGATCCACATCTTCGACGGCGAGAAGGTGTGCATCCAGAGGATGACCCCGCCGCACTCGGGATCGGCGTCCGCGCGCGCAGGTCTCCGTTGCCTCATCGGGTGATTTGACGATGGGCTGTGCCACGATCTCGACCGGCAGGCCGCACTCGTTCAGCGCCGCGGCGATGGTGTTCGCATTTGCGGACACCTGCTCGAGCGTCTCGGGACCGTAGAGGTGCTGGGTTCCGACGACGAACCACAGCTTCATGGGCTTGAGGCTCGATCATCACGCGATCTCCTTCGCTTCGGCTGGCCGCGCTGCGCTCACGGCCGATGTCTTGATGTCGATGAGGTCCTTCATCACCGCCGACAGATCGGCCTGGCGGTCGACGCCGCCGAAGGCGTCGTGGACCTGAAGGTAGAGCGTGTAGAGCCTGTCGTAGGTCTTCGCGTTTGCGGGATCGGCGGTGTAGACGGTGTCGCGCAAGCCGGTCATCGCCTGCACCGCGGCGTCGAGGCTGGCGTGCGCGCCGCCGACATAGGCGGCCCCGATCGCCGCGCCCTGCGCGCAGGTCTGCGTCGAGGTGGAGATACGGAGTGGCGTCTGCAGGACGTCGGCGTAGATCTGCATCAGCATCTCGTTCTTTTCGGCGATGCCGCCGGCGCAGATGATCGTGTCGATCCGCGTCCCGCATTGCCGCAGGCGCTCGAGGATTGCGCGGGCGCCGAAGGCGGTCGCCTCGACCAGCGCCCGATAGATCTCGGAGCGGGTCGTGTGCAGCGTCTGGCCGAGGATCAGGCCTGTAAGGCGTTGGTCGACGAGGATCGTCCGGTTGCCATTGTTCCAGTCGAGCGCCAGCAGACCCGACTGGCCTGGCGCCAGCCGCGTCGCCTCCGCGGTGAGTTCGGCGTGCAGGCTCGGGCTTCCCCCGCAGACGCCTTCGACCCACCACTTGAAGAGGTCGCCCACAGCCGACTGCCCGGCTTCGATGCCGTAGACGCCGGGCAGGATCGACCCCTCGACGATGCCGCAGACGCCGGGGATGGTGCCGGGGTTGTTCTCCGGCCGGACGATGGCGCAGTCGCAGGTCGAGGTGCCGATGACCTTGACGAGGGCGCCCTCCTCGATCCCGCAGCCGATCGAGCCGTAGTGGTTGTCGAACGCTCCGATCGCGATCGCGATGCCTTCGCGGAGCCCGAGCTTTCCGGCCCATTCTGCGCAAAGCGCACCTGCCGGTGTTTCGAGGTCGGGGGCCTTGTCGTAGAGGCGGCCGCGAAGAGCGGCGAGGGCCGGCTCGAGTTCGCCCAGGAACTCCGCATCCGGCAGGCCTCCCCAGGCGGCGTTGTAGAGTGCCTTGTGCCCGGCAGCGCAGATGCCGCGTACGATGTCTTCGGGACGGGTCCGCCCGGCAAGGACCGACGGCACCCAATCGGCCAGCTCGACCCAGGAGCTGGCGGCATCGAAGACGGCGGGCGCGACGGCCTTGCAATGCCAGATCTTGGCCCACCACCATTCCGAGGAGTAGGTGCCGCCGCAGATGTCCAGATATTCCGGACGCTCGGAGCGGGCTATGCGGGTGAACTCCTCGGCCTCGCGCCAGCTGGTGTGATCCTTCCAGAGCCAGCACATCGCGTCCAGGTTGCCCTCGAATTCGGGCGTCATCGCCAGGGCCCGGTTCGCGGCATCGACAGGAATTGGGCTCGACCCGGTCGTGTCGACACCGATGCCGACGACTTGCGCTGCGTCGAAACCGTCCTGCCCTCGCGCTTCGGCGAGGGCGCTCGTCACCGTCTTCTCGAGGCCGAAAAGGTAGTCGGCCGGGTTCTGGCGGGCGAGATTGTGGTCGCCGGGATCGAGCAGGATGCCTTGGTGGCCCGAGGGATAGTCGACCACTGCCTCGCTTATCGCCAACCCGTCGGAACAGCGCACGACCACCGCGCGCACCGAGTTCGTCCCGTAATCCAGGCCGATAGAGTATCGTTCCGTCATGCCCTGGTGTCCTCCCTCGGCATTGATCAGCGATGCGCCGATGTTGCTGTCCTTGCGTTCTTCCGAGATTTCAGAACCCTGACGTCATATCGTTCCAGCGTGGTCAACTCTGCAACCCGTCGACGCTAACAAGCTGCCGCTTCAGCGCTTCCTGCGCCCGGTCCTCCTGGCCCGCCAAGGCGCGGGGACGGCAACGCAAGATCATCCGCAAGCTCCTGGAAGATGCAACGGAAGGACGGATCGACCAAACCGGCTTCGACAGCACGCTACCGGCCTGGCTGAAGCAGCGCTTTGCCGAGCAGAGACCGTGACCGAATGACCGTTTCCAACGCCGCGCAGCAGCAGTCCAGGGTCTTGCCGGATGTCGGCCGAGGGCCGACCACGTCCCCGGCGCGCCCTGCCTCGGCGCATCGTTTGCCGCGCTGCCGCAAGGCCACTCCGAGCCCTAAGCCCCCGGAGCGCGGCTGAGGAAGCAGCGAGCGTCGCGGCGGCCTCGCTGGCCGTCTCAGCCGCGTCCGCTTCTGGGGGCGAAGAACTGCAGGACAGCGACGCCGCCAGCGAGCAGGGTCGCAAAGAACACGAGTATCGGATCCGCCAGAATTGCGTTCACGATGGTGGGCCCGATCGAGACCGGCTCCGAAAGATAGTAGAGAGCGGTGAGCAGCACGGGGCGGGATTCCGAGATCGCCGTGACGCGAAACAAATAGGATTTGGGGTCTGGAACCGAGACGTTCAGTCGGGTTTCGGCAGCCGGCGCTCCGAACGGGGCGGACTTGAACCTCTCCTCCACGTTGGCCCCGCGCCCTGCGAAGATCCGCATGTGGTTCCAGAAGCAACTCCAGCCATCCGCCACACATTCTCCCCGGTCTCGGATGTAGAAGTAGGCGCCGGATCTAAGCCCGCCGCTTCGGAGGATTTGTCGCTCCTGCGTGAGCAGACTCGTGGGCCAAGTCCCGCCTCTGATCTGGTAGCTGCCCCCGACGACGGAAATTCTGTCGGACTCATTTGGGCTGGCGCCGATGACCGCGCGGCCGGCGACCACAAGGCTGCCAAATGACCTGGCGGCGGGACCGGCGAGGGTAATCCCGCCCCCCTCAAGCCGCGCGACGTCGGTTCCCGCGTAGCCGCCCGGGATCTCCTCCACCACGAGGCTGATCCGATCGGAGTCGGAATAAAGCAGGATGCGCGTGCCCGCTGGAAGCGCGAGGTCGAAGGTTTCGCGTCCAGGCGCGGGTGCGTCGCCGCCAGCCTCGTCCTGACCCGCCGCCTCGCTAGGTGTCAGCACGTGCGTCCGGCTGATGCAGCCGAAGGGGGAGCCACGGAGCGTGACGTCCGGCTGTTCCCTCTGGCGGCAGACCAGAGCGTTCTGAAACGACTTGCCGCTGAGTTCGCGTTCGAGCGTGACGCGAAGGGTGCCGGTGTCCACCTCGACGATGATGGTTCGCCGCGCGAACCGATCGTAGAGGACGTTGCCGACCACCGCGATTAGTACGATCCCCAACAGAAGCGCGACCTTGACCCACAGTGGCCAGCCGGCGTCGCGGTCGCCCCCGCTCTCCGTCGGCGCGTCAGCCACGCGCGAAGATAGGCAGAACCCTGATTTCGAACACCTCTTCGGAGTTGCTGCGCGCGACGAAGAGGGTCAGGCGGGCCGGCGCGTCCGACGGCAGCTTGTCGAGGGACACGTCGCAGCGCGCGGTGTACTTCAGGCCGGTGAGTTCCGTTACGTCCGCGCAATCCGCGATGGCATCTGCGCTGCGGCCCCATGCAATCGAGACCGGATTGCCCGCGGAGTTGACGTAGACGCGGAGGGTTCTCGGCTGCGCGCCGGGCTCCGCCTTCCAGAGGACGGGGATGAAAGTGTCGCTACGATCGCCGCAGCGGCCGGCCTTGACCAACGCGACAGCCGGACGCTCTGCCAAAAGGTCCGCCTGATCGCCCTCGTACGGGAATGGCGCCTCGGCTCCGGAGTAACCCGGCTCAATGAGATAGGTGTTCTCGGCTTCGTAGCGGCCGTCCTTGGTCACGAGGCGCACGCAGACCGAGCTTGCCGCGCCGCTATCCGTCCAGTCGGGGGCGACGCCGGTCACGATCGAAGGCTCCCGTCCGGAGGCCTCGTCGCCCGTCAGCATGACGCCCATGACGATGTCGCCCGAGACCTTGGAATATTCGCTGACGCGTTCCTGGAATGGCGCCTTTTCCAGCGTGATCCCTTGTGCGAGGCTCATCCCGGAAAAGATCGCGAAAAGAGCTAGGGCGGCCGGCAATATCTTGATGTACACGGATTCCATCGGATGCTTGAGCGACGCAGTGTGACGAAGGTTATAGCGTGCCTCCTGCTCTGGCTAGCCTTCGTGCACGCCGCCGCGGCGCGGGTGGTCGGCGTCGAGGACGGGGCGGGATCGGGTTTTCTGTTCTCGCATCGCGGCAACTGCTTCCTTATCCTGCCGAGCCACGTCCACGGCAATTACCGGACGGGCATTCGCGTCGACACGCAGGCCGGCGGCGCGATCGGATCGGCCGACATCGTCTATCAGGCGCCGGGCGAGGCGGACATCTCGCTGGCGCTGGTCAAGGGCGGGGTCACGCGCGACTGCGGCCCGGAGTGGGGCGACTTGCCCCGTAGCCTGTCGGGCGTGCTGGAGATCGGACGCATCGCGATCATCGAGAGGGCACGGCAGAGGTCGGCGGAGGGGCGGCGCGTCGTCGTGCATAGCACGGACTTTCGCCAGGTCCGCCTCGTCCCCGCCGAGGGGGAGGCGCCGGACCTGTTCGGCGGGACGAGCGGGGCCACGGTGCTTCTGGACGGCACACCGATCGCCATGGTGCTGAAGGCCGAGGCGGCGGACGCGGTGTGGGCGATCCGCATGGACGAGATCGTCAACCTGCTCGCGCGGTTCATGGGCGAAGTGCCGCCGGTGCAAAGCTGTGGCGAGGGCGTTCTGTCCGCCGCCTGCCCGGAGAGCCGGGCCCCGGCCGAAGGTGACCCGTTTGAGATGCTGGCGTGGTCCGTGCACCCGGTCAAAGAGGCTGCCGACCCGTCGGAGATGGTGGCGGGCGACGCGCCCTATGTCGCCCCGCTCGTCCCCGGTGAGCCGATCGTCCTGGAGCTGGCGCTGACGGAAACCGACCGGCTGAGCCGCGTACGCATCGTGTCGGAGCCGACCGAGGGCGTCGCGATCCCCAAGGACATCGAGATCGTTACCGACGTCTCGGACGGAGCCATCCGGCGCCCGAACCCGATGCCGCGGCGCGACATGTCGCCCGACGGCGTCTACGACAACCGCGTGGGCGAGCGCTTCGCCAGGACCGTGACGATCCGCATCACCTCGTCGTGGGGCGGCGGCTCGCCGGTACGCATCGACCGGATCGTGATCGACTGATCAGAGGCCAAGGTCGACGACGACCTCTGTCCTGACGCCGCCGATCATCGGCGAGCCCACAAGGCGGCCGGCGGTGTCGATGCTCATCTCTGTCCAGGCGCTGTCGATCCAGTAACTAATCTCGCCGGCATTGAGGCGGAAAAGGCAATTCTGCGACATCTCGGCTGCGCCGTTGATGAGCCAACAGTTGGCGTCATCAAAGCGCTTCCCGACGTAAAGCGGGACGCGCGCCGTGTTGTCGACGGAGATCGTCCCCTCACGCTGCACCACGCGATTGCGGAAGTTGTTAGAGATCTCGCCGTCCGCTGGATACCAGCGCGACACCAGGATCGGCCGCGACTGGAGGATCGCGCCGACTGCCGCCACGCGGATCTCGGGGTCGGTGCTGGATAGGCCGTGCTCGATCGCCATCTGCCTTTGGTCACTGTCGCCCTGCTCGATCAAGAGACGCATCGCGGCGAGTGCGCGGTTCGGTTCGGGGTCATTCAACCGTTCGCGAAAGGCGCTCATCTCGTCGTCGCGGGCGTTCATCGCCTCGTCGAGCTCGTCAAGGCTGACCTGTGCCTGCGCGCCGATTGCGCTCAGGGCAAGAAGACAAGCCAATGCAGTGTGCCGGATCGCCATTTCCGTTCCTCCCTCGTTCAGACTGTCACTCGTAAAGATCGATCGTTGCGTTTGTCAGGTTGTTGTTGATCGCCTGCTGCCCAGCAAGCTGACCCTGGCTGTTGAGCGTATAGTTTCCCCAGCTGTCGCCGAAGGAAATGCTCACCACTTCCCCCCGCATCATCGCGAAGCAAGGCTTGTAGGTGCCGCGGATGTAATACCAGCACTCCTCGTCCTCCTTGTAGCCGGCGACCTTGCGCAGGACTTCCGAGGAGTTGTCTTCGCCGACGATGCCGCCGCTCTGCTGGATCGTCCGGAAATAGTAGGTGTCGGGCTCTTCCTCGACCGGGTCGAACTTCATCACCAATGTCGGAGTCGAATCCAGTATCGCCCGCAGCGTCGTGGCGCGGATTGCCGTGTCGGTGCTCTGCAGGCCGTGGCGGATTGCGAGCCTCCGCTGCTCGGCATCGCCCTTGGTGATGAGCAGCTTCAGCACCGCCAGCGCCCGGTCGGGATCGGGGTCGTTCAACCGCTCTTGAAACGCCTGCATCTCCTTGTCGCGGGTCGCCATCGCGTCGTCGGCTTCCTCCAGCGTCACCTGTGCCGACGCAGAGGCCGCCAGGACCGAAACCATGACCATCGTGCCGATACGTCTCATCTGAATTCGATCCTCGCGGGGTAGGTTTGCATGGTGGCGCGGTTCATGATCGTCCCGACCAGAACGCCGGATTCGTCCAGTGCGAACTGCGCCGAGATGCCCGACGCGTAATTCGTGGTCATGTCGACGCGGAGCCCCGACACGCTAAGATGCCGGCCGGGATAGCAGCTCGCGCTGCTGTCGAGGTTGACACACTGGGTGTCGGGAAACTTCTGGTAGAGCGTCCAGGTCTGAACCGGACCGACCCATTCATTGAGCGCCGCCTTCTCGTCGTTCTCGAGGGCGGAGGTGTCGACCGTCGTGGTCATGCTGTCCTTGCGCGACAGCGCCTCCCAAAGGGCGCGGGCGCGCAATCGGCTGTCGGTCGCCAAGAGCCCAGTGTTGATCGCCACCTCCGTCATCGTCGCGTTCCCGGAAGCGACCATGGCGTCGAACGCTGCCAGAGCCCGGTTCGCGTCGGTTCCCTGCAGGATGCCGATCAGCTGCTCGTACTGTCCACTGCGCTGTTCGATGTCGGCCATCAGGGCGTCGATATCGATGTCCTGCGCTGAGACTGAGAGTGGTGCGGCGATGAAAAGCCCGCACAGGATCGCGGCCGAAAGATGCTTCACGTCTGTCTCCAACAGCGAGGGCAGGCACGGAACAGTGCTTTGCAATGTTTCGGTTTCCAGACTTGCCTGCAACCGCATCGTCTCCAGAACAATAGCCCATCCCCGATGCAACTTGAATTCATGAGTAGTCCGCGGCTTTTCGATGGCGAGAGGAGAGAGGTGCTGCCGGTTCCACAGGGGAATCGTCATGGGCGCTGCGAGCGAGGCCTTCCACTCAACCGGCACTTGGGGCGCAAGCATATAACCTCGCACGCACGTCGGCCTTTTGCCTTATCCGACGGACGTCTGCAAAGCGCAGGTTCTGTTGAATAACTCGGACCCAAGGCAATCGCAGTTGGCTCAGGCGACAGCCAACTCTTTGAGAATGCTGCGAAGAGAGGTGGTTCGGTTGGTCTGAACAGCTTCCGGGTTGTCGCTAAGTGGATCTCCGCCTTGGTTACGCCGCCGCCGGGATTGGCGTCAGCTGATTGAGATAGGCTTGGTCGGCGCCGCGATCAGGCTGTGCGGGATGTCGGCGGAGGTGCGGTACTCGGCTGCGCGGACCTGCGAGCTTGCCGTAGAACGGGACCCGCAGGTCTTGAGCGGCGCACGGAGCTGCGCCCGCCGCATCTCGCTTGCCGTCGCCCAGCGGGCGGAGCCGTGGCTGGTGGGCTGCCGGCGGAAGCCGATGGCGGGCACGGCTCCCTTCACCGCCAGCGCCACCACCTGGCCGACCGTCGCGCCGGTGCGGAACGGCTCGGCGATGGCGGAGAGCGAGGACGGCGCGAAGGCGAGGATGGTGCCGCACCCGACATTGGCGAGATCGCCGCCGACGGCCAGCCCCTCCCCAGCGTCGCCCGCGAGCCCGCGCCAGCGCACCCTCGGCCGTCGCGATTGCAGCGGCCCGCGAGACGGGGCCTTGTTCGTCGAGGCGCCGAGACAACGCCCCGCATGGCGGTCTTCGGCGCATCAGCGCATCGGCATAGGCGTAGCCGCGCTCGAAGGCGTAAGAGCAGCCGCCAACGTCTCGGCGGTGGTGAGCCTTCGCTCGCGGTCACGCTCGAGCAAGCGCAGAATGGCGGCCTGAAAGGTCTCCTGCATTTCGGCTGCGATTGGCTGCCTCCCTTCGGTCGCTCACCCCTGACGGCCCTAAGCACGAACGACTTCGCGGCCTCTAAACCTCTGGGCGATCGGCCGTGGGACTTGGCGCAGGAACAGCGTCACGCCCGCGGCCCGCTCAGCGTCAGGGCCGGGATCAGCCCCAGATGCCCTGCGAAGGCGTCGAAGTCGCGGTCGCCGTAAAGGAGGGGCATGCCGTCATGGATGCAGCGGGTCGCGATCAGCGTGTCGATGGTCTTGCGGACCGTGACGCCGAGGGACCGCAGCGTCCGGTAGTTCCGCGCCGCCTCGATCGCGATCGAACGGCCGCCGATCTCGATCGTCTCGACGGCGTCCATCAGCGTCAGCGCCTGCGCAAAGTCCCGATCCGTACCGAAACCCTGAAGCACCTCGGTCAGGACGAGGTCGCCCACCGCGACAGGCTCGCGACCCAGCAGGACGTCGAGGCGATCGCTCTGCGGGTTGCCGACGCCGCGGAAGTAGTCGATCCAGACGCTCGAGTCGACGAGGATCATCTATCGGCGCGCATCGCCTCAAGGTCACCCGACCAGTCGAGCCTGCCCCGGAACTCGCGGATCTCCGCCTGGCGCCGCAGGCGCAGCAGCGTGCGCAAACCCAGCTCGACCGCCTCGCGTTTGCTCTTGGAACCGGTGGCGCGCATCGCCGCGGCCATGAGCTCGTCGTCGATCACGATGTTCGTTCGCACGGCGATCACCTTGCGATGTGTATTACTTTTCTCAATGATACACATAAACCGGCGTCGCGGCGAGCTCAAGGGTCATGCCGATCATCCGCTCTCAATCTTCAGCCGGTCAAACGGGCCGAGTTCAGCCTCGATCGCAGCGGAAAGGCTGCGGCTCAGATGCGTCTCGACGTAGCGGCCGACGAAGCCGAGCTGGTCGTATCCCTTGGCGTCCGCGGGCTCGATTGACGCCATTCTCTCCGCGAAGTCCGGCCCGACCGCCGCCCAGTGGTCGCGCGACCGCGCGGCCACCTCGGCCAGGTTCAATTGGTAGCTCGCCACCCGGCCTCGCACGCACCCTTGCTTGAGCAGCAAGATCCGTGCTTCCAGCAGCCGTTTGACTTCGCGCTTGGCTGCTCTCTCGGTCACCGCCCAGATGCGCAAGCTCGCGTTGCTCGACGACCAGCTCGTCCTGCCGCCAGTTGTAGTGGGCGGCGGTTGCCGCGATCAGCCGGAGCATGGACGCGTGCGCCGAAGGCGGCCCGTTCATGCCGATCAGCGTCAGCGCCGTCAGGATGTCGTACCTGGCCGCACCTGCGCCATGCCGGCAATCGCCGTGCTTCGCTCAGTGCCCGTGCCTTTTTCCGGCCCGTTCTTTGGTGCAGCCGCTTCTGCTTCTCTCGGGATTTGGGCAGTTGTCCCGATTTCTGTCAACGGCGCCGAAACTGCGGGAGTTTGTAGTGGAGGGCTAAAAACCGGAAGAAGTTTGGGTACAAAGGTGAAGGGAACGCTGCGTGGTCACCGCGACGGCGGGCCCGTGTCACCAGAATCCGGCGTTCTACGACGTCAGGCTGTCACCAAAGTTCGTGCCGATCTCGGTCTCTGTCGCGTCATTGCCGCGGAACGGACAAACATTCCCGATTACGGAAATGACGTTTTGCCGAAGCGCTGGAGTCCCGTTATTCGGAGAGCAGAGCCCAAGAAGGCGAGGAACGCCATGAGGGACCATTCCGACCTACAGGAGATGAACGCGCGAAGCCTCGCGCAGCAGAGCGCTGTTCGACGTGCCACATTCAGTCCGAGCGAACTCAAGACGCTCCGCCCGTTCTCTATCTGGGAGATCTCAACGTTTATGTTCGGGGTTCCGGCGGTCACCCTGCGCAAGAAGCTGGCCGACGACCCCTCCCTGCCCCAGGGCGAGACGCAGAAGGACCGGCGCCAGCTCTGGTTCCGTCTGCCATGGCGACAACCGCCCGCTTCGTCCCACGCCGTCTGGCGACTTGCAGTCCCCACGCCTTCAACCAAGACGGTCTGCCCCGATGCATCATCACCGATGCCGCATGGTAAAGCGCAGTGCGCAAGCCGACATCGCCAGCGCGCGTGATCGCGCGCACGATGTCCACTTCCCCGGACTGGTAACGCCCGGGCGTCAGGCCCGCCCACGGGCCGACATCCTTCGACGACCGGAACCACCACCGGCCCCACACCGGGCATGGTCATCATGAGCCGGCAGGCGGCATCCTCCTTTGCCAGGTCCTGCAGGCGACGCTCGAGCCCGGCCAGTTCCGCGCGCAGCCCGGCGCGGACGCGCAGCAGCGCCTCCGACATCGTCTCCAGCATGGCGGTGCCGGCCGCCAGGTCGCGCACACGCGCCTCGTACCGCCCCTTGGAAACCTTTCCCATCTTCAGGCCGAAATTGCGCAGAACACCGCGCAGCGATAGCTCGATATCGAGGGTCGCCTTCTGCACTGCCTTGCGCGCGGTCAGAACCGCCCGCATTTCTTGGGCCGACACCGACTTGCAGTGGACCGGGCGGAACCAGCCCATCTGCAAAAGCCGGGCGATCCCCTCTGCGTCCCGCCTATCGGTCTGATTGGCATGGCCTTGAGCGCGCCCTTTACCTGGCGCGTCTCCATCAGCACGACCTCGAAGCCGGCTTCCGTGAGGTGCCTGTGCAACCATTGCGACAGCGGGCCCGCTTCGAGGCCTACGGCCAACACCGAACCGGACACGCCGCGCAGGAAGGCGATCAACGCCTCCGGCTCGCTGTCGACCCTGGGTTCCTTCATGACATTGCCGCGTTCGTCGAGAACACAGACCGCGGTGCTTGCCAGCGAGACGTCGAGGCCGATAAACAATGTTCATGTCGTTGTCCTTCGTCCTTATCAGGGAATTGGGACGCGCCTCACGGCACGATCCCGTCGGCACGCCTTGCGTGCCAAGGGCAACGACACCTCTCTCCAGCCTCAGCAACAAGCCGTGACGGCGACGATCCGCGTCGAGCCCCATTACGGCATCTCAAGAAGGGCTGGCGTCGGCTGACGGCGCTGTCGCACTTCTGGCCGAGACCGGCGAGGACCGTTTTTCGGCGGTGCTCGCGCGGGTGGGCGGCGACGAGGATCGGCTTGAGCGCTCGATCGACATGGTCGAGGAGAAAGCGGTCCGCGAGGACCTGACGTTCGCCGAGATGGCGCAGGTGGCGATCATCGCGGCTCGCGATGTCGGCGCCGGCCGGCTCCCTCAACTTCGACAGCTACAGCGTAAGTGATTGATATTGCTATGCCCGGTTGGGCAAAAATGTAACTACACGGGCTCTGTCAGGCGGGTTTGGGCAGGGTCAGGGCATCAAAGAGGTCCAGCTGTTCCGGGGTTGGGCGGGTCGTGCCTTCGAGAGTGCGCTCGGCGATCCGGGCCTGATGGCGATGAATGCGGGCGAGCAGATCGAGCGCGGTGCGGGGGCTGGCGCTGTGGCCCTTTGCCTTCAGGCGCATGCGCATGACCCGGTGCAGCACGAGGGCGAGGAAGCAGATCAGCGCATGGGCCCGAATGCGGTCGGGCAACCGGTGGTGGACGGGCGCGATCTCGATGTCGGATTTCAGCACCCGGAAGCCGCGCTCGATGTCGGCGAGGCTCTTGTAGCGCGCCACTGCGTCGGCGGCGGTCAGGTCGGGAGCGTTGGTGATCAGCGCGAGCCTGCCATCGAAGAGTTCGGCTTCGGCGATGGCGGCCTCGTCGACGCTCCAGCTGAAGCGGTCGGCGGTGTAATCGGCCTTGAGAAAGCGGGCCAGTTCCGCCTCGGCTACGGCGCGGGTGAAGCGGCTGTAGGCCCCGCGGTCGGAAGCGCGGCGCCCCCGGGCGGTCTGGCCCTCGTCCTGGGCATCGAGCCGGGCCACCATCTTCTCTGCCATGGCCTCGAGTTCGGCGATGCGGGCGCGGCGGCGGGTGGATTGCTCCTCGGCGCGCAGCGGGTCATCGGCGACGATCAGGCGGTGACCGGCAAACGTGCTCTCGGTCAGCCCCTCTGCATCGAAGGCGAGGCCCTGGAAGGTCTCGACCAGCTCGGCGTAACGCCGCGCTGGCACGGCGAGGATGAACTCCAGCCGACGATCGCCCCGCTCTGCAAGGGCGGTCAGCTCACCGATGTTTTCCAGGCTGAGGAGCCCGCGGCCGGCCACCAGGATGACGCGCTGGATCGGGAAACGCGCGAGAACCGTCTGGAGCATGGCCTGCAGCGTCTTCGTTTCCGCGACGTTGCCGGAGTGCACCGTGTGCATGAGAGGCAGACCCTCGGCGGTCTGCACGACGCCGAGGACGAACTGCCGGGCGATGCCGCCGCGCTCCTTGTTCATGCCGAACGCGCCCAGGTCGTCCGCGACCTCCCCCTCGCCGTGGATGCGCACGGTGGTCAGGTCGTAGAAGACCACGGCAAGGTCTTGATCGACCAGCGGGCGGATCTGTCTGGCCAGCTCGAGTTCCACCCGCTCGGCGCGATCCATCAGCGCATCCATCGCGCGAAGCAGATGCTGGTGGGTGACGGTCTCGGGCATTGCCGGCATCGCCACGGTCTCCAGCCAGCGCAGGCAGCCCAGCTTGCTTGTGGGGTCGCACAGCCGGTTGAACACCATGGCGCGGACGAGCGGCTCCACATCGGTTCCGCGACGCCCCGACCGCAAGGCCCGGCCGAGCGCGCGATCGAGACCGAGGTCCTTCCAGAGCGCATGCAGGGCGAAGACGTCGCCGTAACTGCGCGCGCCCTCCCAGGTGATCTCGGTCTTCGCGGGTTCGGTTCGTCCCGCGGCCCGGCTGAGGCCCCGGATGAGGGCGTCGAGCTGGCCGTCCTTCATTCCGTCGACGCGCCCGAGATTGGCGACGACGCGCAGCCTGGGCTTCCCCGCCTCGTTGCGGAAGGACTCGACGATCTGCAGATAGCGGCGCCCGCCGCTCTCGGTGACGCGTGTGAACATGGAATGCAGAGTGCCGCATAGGAAGCTGCACTGCAATGTGCATAGGGATGCGACGTGTAACTACACAGATTGCGGCGAAATCCACCCCGAACGGCTACCAACCCCTTGAATTCGCGTACCCGGCACGCGCCGGAGACACGAAATCTGGTCGGCAAATGTCGAACTTGGGGGACGCGATGGTGGGGCGGCTCTCCGGCTCGCTCCACAAGATGAGCGCAGCTACATCCGCTCTTTCGTGTTCCTGCTCGAGGCGCTGGGGGATGCGCTGCAATTCCCGCGCGACGTGCCGCGGAACCTGGGGGTTGACGTCGCGCGGGCGTTGAAGGCGGGGCGGGGAGGCCCCGGGCGCCTGCGCGAAACGCTTGAGGCCGCATCGTCGCCCGAGGCGCAATCAAGGCGCTGACCGCCTGGGCGGCGGACTGGTCCGCCGCCGACAGGCCGCGCGAGAAGCGCGAGAAGTACGAGTTCCACTTCGGCGGCATCAAGGTCACCGCGCGGCGCGGCGAGCTGCGTCTGGTGGGGCGAACGGATTTTGCCGATGTACCGCGGGAGCGTTTGGCCGAGGCTGTGAGCGCCCTCCAGGTTGCTCTGCGCGGCGCGGAGTAACCGCGGGTTACCATCTCATCGGACGCCGGCAGGCAGGAACCCGCGGGCTACGCGCGCCGTCGGCGTTCTCACCCGCTTGCCGCAGGACGGGCTCCGGCCTAGTCTAGGTGCATGGTGGACAACCGGTGCGTCTGCAGCATCGCTTCGTCGCCCTCTCCGGCAGCATTCATACCGAGTTCGACTGCCACCTGGTGCGGCCGCGGGGCGTGCGCTCTCGCATCGCCTCGAGACGGTCGCAGATGCCCCGCAGGGTAAGGTCGGAGTCGGCGCCGGCGATGCCCGCGGCGATGGCCATGAGCCGGTCGTCGGCGCTGCGGGCGCGGGCGAGCACGGTCGCGTCGAGAAAGCCGCCCGCGACGTAGGTCTTCACGGCGCGTTTCAGGCGCTCGACGGTCCAGGGCGGCGCACCTTCGGTGCGGCGGGCGTCGAGGAGACGCTCTAGTTCAGCCTGAACAAGGGACATGCTGCTGATTTCGAAGAAGAACCTTTGGTTTCTCGTGTTTTTGGATCGCAGGGTTTCGTAGAATTCCGGCGAGAACCCTGCGATTTCGGATGCGCCGATGAAACCGAAGACCCGCCAGCCCGAGCAGGATGATCTGCTGCGGCCGCGCCTGGTCGACCTGATCGACATGCGCCACGAGCTGGTGAAGCTCGAGACGCTGATCGAGTGGGAGTTCTTCGAGCGGGAGTGGGCCGGGTTCTTCCCGTCGGGCACCGGGCGACCGGCGACGTCGCCGCGGCTGGTGGCGGGGCTGCTCTATCTCCAGCACGCCTTCGCCCTGTCGGACGAGGCGGTGGTCGCAAGGTGGGTCGAGAACCCGTACTACCAGCACCTCTGCTGCGAGACCTTCTTCCAGCACCGCCCGCCGATCGATCCCTCCTCGCTCACGCGCTGGCGCCAGCGGGTCGGTGAGGAGGGCGTGGAGTGGCTGCTGACCAAGAATGAGGAAGAAGAGGAAAGGCCCCAGTGGGGCGTTTCCCTGACGAATGAGGCCGGCCGCGCCTCGGGAACGGTCGCGGACCGGAGCCTTGAGCGGGTGT
The DNA here is from genome assembly GCA_963749675.1 of uncultured Alphaproteobacteria bacterium. Taxonomy (GTDB): domain Bacteria; phylum Pseudomonadota; class Alphaproteobacteria; order Rhodobacterales; family Rhodobacteraceae; genus Roseitranquillus. The sequence continues at coordinate 21,351 of CAVVNT010000008.1, read as the reverse complement.
CGGTCGACACCACGGTGATGGAAAAGAACATCGCGCATCCGACCGAAGCCCGGCTCTACGACAAGGCGCGCGAGAAGCTGGTGGCGCTTGCCGCCGAGGCCGGGATCGAGCTGCGTCAGTCCTATGCACGCCTGGCGCCGCGGCTGGCGGCGAAGGCCGGAAGGTACGCCCACGCCCGCCAGTTCAAGCGGATGCGCAAGGCGCTGCGCACGCTGAAGGGCTATACCGGCCGGGTCATGCGCGACCTGCGCCGCCGGCTCGAGGACATCCCCCAAGGACCCCTGCGCGAGCGCATCCTGACCTCGCGGCTCCTGCACCAGAAGCCGAAGGACAGCGGCAGGATCTACAGCCTGCACGAGCCCGAGGTGGACTGCATCTCCAAGGGCAAGGCGCGGGTGCGCTACGAGTTCGGCACCAAGGTCAGCGTCGCCGCCACCACCCGCGAGGGCTTCATCGTCGGCATGCGGGCGCTGCCGGGCAACCCCTACGACGGCCACACCCTCGCCGAGGCTCTCGAGCAGGTCGAGGTGCTGACCGACCGCCGTCCGTCCCTCGCCGTCGTCGACCGCGGCGACCGTGGGCACGGCGTCGAGACCACGCGCGTGCTGATCAGCGGCACCCGCAGAGGCATCACGCCGGCACTCGCCAGGCTCCTGCGCCGCCGCAGCGCCATCGAGCCGGAGATCGGCCACATGAAGACCGACGGCGGCTGACGCGCTGCCCGCTCAAGGGAACGACCGGCGACGCGCTCTTCGCCGTCCTCTGCGCCTGCGGCCACAACATCCGCAAGATCCTCGCCCGCCTCAGGGCATTTTTGGTCGTCCTGATCGCCGCCATTCTCGGCGCATTCAGACCCGACAACGCTCACGCAGCCGGCGCTGCCACCGTCTGATCGGATTGTTCAGGCTGAACGCTCTAGTGTTCCGAGTCTGACGGCTGCTACCGATTTCCGCGGATTTCATCGAGGGCGTCCAGGGCGCGACGTTCCCGGGTGAGGATATCCTCGGCGGATTTGGTCCAGACGAAGGGCTTCGGCCTTGTGTTGTGATGCAGCAGGTAGTCGTTGTTCGCGTCCTCCAGATCACCGGCGCTGGAACAAATGCCCCGGCGTATGCGCCGATTTGTGATCTCGGCGAAGAAGCGCTCGACGAGGTTCAGCCAGGACGCGCTGGTGGGCGTGAAGTGCAGCTTGAACCGAGGATGTTTCGCCAACCAGGCCTTCGCTTCGGGCGTCTTGTGCGTCGCGTGGGTGTCGAGGACCAGGTGCACCTCGCGCGGCCCCGGTACGGCCCGGTGGATGCGGCGCAGGAACCGCAGGAACTCGTTGGCCCGATGGCGCGGCAGGCATTCGCCGATCACCATGCCCGACGTCACGTCGAGCGCGGCGAACAGCGTGGTCGTGCCGTGGCGCTTGTCGTCGTGGGTCATCGTGGCCGCGCGTCCCTTCCTCAGCGGCAGTCCCGGCTGGGTCCGGTCAAGCGCCTGGATCTGCGACTTCTCGTCGGCGCACAGCACCACCGCCCGGTCCGGCGGATCGAGGTAGAGCCCGACGATCTCGGTGACCTTCTCCTCGGACATCGGATCGTTCGACACCTTGAACCCCCGCGTCAGATGGGGCGTCAGATGGGCTTCAGACCGGCCTCCGCCCGGATGCGGCCCACGCTCGACGGCGGAGCGGCTCCAGTGGGTGGCGTTCGGAGGACTCTCCCGCACCGTCCCGGCGATCACCTTGAGGCGCGTTTCGCGCGGCAGCGGCGGCACGCGCGAAGGCCTGGTCTTGTCGCGCCTGACGCCGTCTACGCCCTCGTCGAGGTAGCGCTCCTGCCAGCGCCACACGGTGGGCTTCGAGGGGTTCGCGCGCCGCATGATCTCGAAGGTGCCATGGCCGTCCGCCGTCGCCAGCACGATCTCGGTCCGCCAGACGAGCTTGCGCGGGCTGTTGCGGTCGGCGACCAGAGCCTGAAGCTCCGCGCGGTCAGCGGGGTTCAGGTAAAGGCAGACGTCATCACGTCTCATGCCCCGACACTGACACGCCAGACCGCGGATCGGAATCCTCCGTCAAGTGGGGAACACTAGGGGAAGGTCTGAAGAACCACGGTATCGGGCCGTGATCTGGTAGTCTGGCGGCGAACTCGATGGAGCGCCGCTGATGAAGCAGACCACCTTCGCCTCGCTGGCCTACGCCACCAAGAAGAAGCGGACCCGCCGCGAGAAGTTTCTCTCCGAGATGAACGCCGTGGTGCCGTGGGCGCGGCTGACCGCGCTGATCGAGCCGCACTATCCGAAGGCGGGACCGAAGGGCGGGCGGCCACCGATGCCGCTGGAGGTGATGCTCCGGCTTTACTGCCTCCAGCAATGGTATGCGCTGTCGGACCCGGCGGCCGAAGAGGCGCTCTACGACAGCGACGCGATGCGCCGGTTTGCTGGCCCCTGGAGCTGGGCGACGATGCGATCCCGGACGAGACGACCATCCTCAACTTCCGCCACCTTCTGGAGCGGCACGAGCTGACCCGCGCGATCTTCGAGGCGGTGAACGCCTACTTGCGCGAGCGGGGCATCCTGCTGCGCGAAGGCACGCTGGTTGATGCGACGCTGATCGACGCGCCGAGCTCGACGAAGAACAAGCAGAGGGCGCGGGACCCGGAGATGAGCAGCACGAAGAAGGGCAACACATGGTACTTCGGGATGAAGGCGCATGTCGGCGTCGATCTCGACAGCGGTGTGGTCCACTCGATGGAAGCCAGCACCGCCAAGGTGCACGACAGCCAGAAGTTCAATGAGCTGCTGCATGGCGACGAGCACGCGGTGTTCGGCGACAAGGGCTATGTGAGTGGCGAGCGGGAGGCGGCATTCCGCGCCCAAAGCAAGGTCTGGGGCGTGATGCGCAAGGCACCCAAGGGCGGCAAGCTGCACCCCATCGACGAGCGCACCAACCGGCTCATCGCCCGCCTGCGGGCCAGGGTCGAGCATCCCTTCCGGGTGATAAAATGCCAGTTCGGGCATCGAAAGACCCGCTACCGCGGCCTCGCGAAGAACCAGGCGCAGCTGTTCTCGCTGTTCGGGCTCGGAAACCTGTTCCTGGTCCGACGGCGGCTGATGGCCTGAGGCGGAATCCGCCTCGAACCACCGAACTCATCTGAGGCCCGCCTCGGATGAGCCGACTTGGCGCATCATTCAGAACCGTCAGGGCATTGAAGTCACTCAAACGCCGAGCACGAGCCGTAGATCAGACGTTCCTAGGCCCTCCCAAGCCATGTCGGTCCGGTGGCGGCGGACCAGCAGCATCCAGTCGGGGGCGGAGCGGGCGAGGGCGTCGTGGAAACGCTCCTTCCGAGCGCGGCGGAGGGCGCGGATCGCTTGCGGGTCGCGGGCGCGGGCCGGGGTTGCCGCCGACGCGGCCGCGGGCGCGGGCGGAGCGCAGGCCGGCCATCGTGCGCTCGCGGATCAGGGCGCGCTCCAGCTCGGCGGCGGCGCCGAGCACCTGCAGGGTGAACTTGCCCTGCGGGCTGGTGGTGTCGATCGGATCGCCCAGCGAGCGGAAGCGCCCTTGGCCTCGAGCCCCTCAAGGACCTCGAGCAGGTGGCTCAGCGAGCGGGCGAGGCGGTCGATCCTGACCACCACCAGCACGTCGCCGGGCCCGAGCCGGCGCCGCCCGAGGACGGGGCGGCTGCGGCTGGCGCCCGAGGCGTGCTCCTCCTGGATCTCGGCGCACCCGGCGGCGCGCAGCTCCTCGGTCCGCGGCGCGGTGAGCTGGTCGTCAGTCGAGACGCGGGCGTAGCCGATCAGCACGGCACGGGCGCTCTATTGGGGCGGTTAGGCGCGGTGCCGGCCTGCGGCCCTGGGATGCGCGCGTGTGTGCAATCTCATCGAGCGCCGCGCCAGCGAGCGGGCATTGTGGTCGTACTCATGTCGCGGCTGCCCTTAATGGACCGGGCGAGGGCGCACGCTGCGTCTCCATGGCCAGCGAAGCGATGTGACAGCAGCGTCACGCCACCACAGAGCGGCTGAGTCCAAGCCCACGGGAAGACATGCGATGTCAACGCTTGGATAGCGCGCATTACTGCTGAATTATGAGCTGAAGGCAAGGCGCAGCTCTGAGGCACGGCGAACCGTGACGACGCCCCGGCACCGTCGACCTACGATGCCGGGCCGCAAGAGGAGCCGTGACTCCTACCGCCGCCGCCCGACGTCTCGGATGCGGTATAGGACATGCCGGGCCCTTGGGTGGCGGCCGGGGCAGGGCGGGCCGCTTTCGCTTCTGGCGCGCGGCGGTGTGAAGGTATAGAGCGCCTGCGGCCGGACCGTGGCAACCTGCGCTCTGTCGATCCTGTCTCACCCCACTATCTTGAACGCCTGCTTGCGCCACCTCACGACAAGGACGCCGGCGCGATTGGGCGGCGACGGGGCCAGATCCCGCAGGGAGACGGGCGAGTTGGCACTTCCAGCCATCGGCTTGTGCTCCTACGCTTGCAGCAGCGACGATCCGGGTGCCGCCCGGAGCACCCTATCCCGTTGGCTGAAAGGCACCCCATGATCGATCCTTCGAAGGGACTGCCGTTCGTCTGTGAGAAGCAACCTGCCTCGGGTGCCGCTGGCGTGGTTGTCACGAACTCGCCGCTGGGGTCGGCCGCGGGCAGCCAGATGCTCGCCGCCGGCGGGAACGCGATCGATGCCGCCGTCGCGTCTCTGCTCATGCTGACGGTGGTGGAGCCGATGATGGTCGGGATCGCTGGCGGCGGCATGTCTCACGTTCGCTTGCCTGACGGACGCCACGTGGTGATCGACGCGTTGTCATGCGCCGCCGCCTTCATGCATCCGGCAATCTTCGAGCCGGTGTCGGAAGAGCCGACGCACTACATGGAGGCGAACGAGCGTCGCAACCTTCTCGGGCCATCGGCTGTGGCCGTGCCGGGCAATCTGCGCGGGTGGTGTCAGCTGCACGACATGTTTGGCCGCTTGCCGTTTGCCGACGTGGTCGAGCCTGCAATCGGTGCCGCAGCGCGCGGGTTCACGGTCAGCCACTATCTCAACGGCGCGATCAAGGAGCACGCATCCGATCTCGCCCTCGACGCCGAGATTGCGCGCCTGATGCTGCCTGGAGGCTCACCGGTTGAGGTCGGGAGCCGGATGGTAATGTCCGACTACGCGGAGAGTTTGCGGTTGGTGCAGAGGGAGGGCGCCGCCGCTCTCTTCGGCGGCGCGTTGGGCAATGCGCTGGTAGATCGCCTGGCAACCGGTGGTTCTGACGCCGGCTACGTCTCGATGGAGGACCTGACCGGCTACCGTGCGATCGAGCGCGAAGCGATCTTCGGCCACTATCGCGGCTACACGGTTGCGGGACCGCCGCCTCCGGCCTCGTCCGGGGTGCACGTCACCGAGATGCTGAACCTGCTCGAAGGGTTCGACATCAGGGCGATGGGGTTCGGAACAGCGGAGACACTGCACCTGCTGGCGGAAGTGATCCGTGTGGGGTTCGAGGACAGGCGGGCGGCCTCGGGGGATCCGGACTTCGTCAACGTGCCGGTCGAGAAGTACACATCCAAGGCCTACGCGTCGGCGGCAAGGGCGCGCTTGCGCGATGTCGGCGGGGCCACGGTTGTGGTGCCGGTGATTGAGAGCCAGGACACCACCCACGTCAGCGTGGCCGACCGCGACGGAATGATCGTTTGCGCGACCCACACGTTGAACGGGCTCTTTGGAGCGCGCTTCATGGTGCCGGGGACTGGGATCATCCCGAACAACTACATGTCGAACTATGACCCCCACCCGGGGAGAGCCCTGTCGATCATGCCGGGCAAGAGGGTGCCGACGTCGATGGCACCGATGATAGTGCTCAAGGATGACCGTCCGGTCTTTGCTCTCGGTCTACCCGGCGGCGTGCGGATATTCCCATCGGCCATGCAGGCGATCGTCAATCTGATCGACCACGGGATGCCGGTGCAGGAAGCGATCGAGGCGCCGCGGATCTGGACGGAGGGCCAGCATGTGGAGCTGGAGCCCGCCTATGCCCAGATGAGGGCCGCGCTTGAGGCCAGGGGGCATGAAGTGAAAGAGGTCAAGACCATTGGCGGCGGAATGAACGCCATCGCCTTCGGGCAGGGCGGGATGATGACGGGTGCCGCCTGCTGGCGTGCCGACGGGACCGTGATCGCCCACGGCGGCGGGCTTGCGCGGCCCGGCGTTCGCTTTCAACTTTGAGGAGCGGAATGACCCGTCTCGTGATGCTCGATCCCGGAGGCCCTGAACGGGCGGAGCGTGTTCGGCCGTACCTGCCCGCGGGATGGGACATCTCGGTCGCGGCCTCGCGCGCGGCGGGCGATCAGGAAGCGGCGCTGCGGAACGCGCAGTTCGCCATTACCGGCGACGTCCCCGTCACCGCGTCGATGATGGCGGTCCCGGGGCTGAAGGCCGTGCACAAGTGGGGTGTCGGCTACGACAACATCGATCTGGATGGGGCGCGGGCGCATGGCGTCAGGGTGTTGCGGACGACAGGATCGAACGCCGTTTCGGTCGCGGAGACGACGTTGGGGCTGATCCTTGCGCTTTGCCGGAATCTCGTGCGGGGTCACGCAGGGATCGAGCGGGGCGAATGGCGCAAGGGTGAGCTGTCACCGACCTCGATGACGCTTTCGGGCAAGACCGTGGGCGTCGTCGGTCTGGGATATATCGGCAAGGCGTTGGCGCGGCTGCTCCGCGGGTTTGGCTGCACGATCCTCTACAGCAAGCGCACACCCCTTTCGGAAGCGGAGGAGGAGGCGCTTGGCGTGCAGTTCGCGCCGCTCGACGAGCTGTTGCGCACCTCGGACGTGGTTACGCTGAACTGCGAGTTGAACGGGTCCACCCGCAACCTGATCGACGCGCGGGCACTGTCCCTGATGAAGCCGGAGGCACTTCTGGTGAACGCGGCGCGGGGAGGCGTTCTGGTCGAGGCCGATCTTGCAGCGGCGTTGCGGGCGGGGCATCTGCGCGGCGCTGCGGTCGATGTCTTCGAGACCGAACCGATCCCGGCCGACAACCCGCTGATCGGGATCGACCGGGTGATCCTGACCCCGCATGTGGGTGCGATCTCTGCCGATGGTTTTGTCAGGTCGGTCACGCGGATGATGGAGAACCTAAAGGCGATCGAGGATGGAAGGCCACCGCGGGAGATCGATGTCCTCGTCTGAGGGTAAGAGGCCCAATGTGCTCACGATGAGCACTTTTTTCATCCTACTGAAAACGTTTCACTATCCGAAGGCCGTCAACCAGGCGGAAGGGTTTCGGCGACGCTACGGAGACGGGTCAGACCGCGGCAGGAAGCCGACCTCGGGACCGATGCGGGCGCCGGCCCGTCGCGCTGTCTCGATGAAATCCAGAACGGCGGGCGACGTCTCACCGCTGGGCCAGGCGATCATCAGGTCCAAAGCGTGCGTCAACTCGGGTATCGGTCGGAACTCGATATAGGGCGAGCGGATCTGGGTGATCCATGACGGCATGATCGCGACCCCGAGCCCCGAGGCGACCTGCGTGGCCACCGTCATCGTGTGCGTACACTCCTGCACCACGCGCGGATGAATCCCGAGACGATGCAGAGCGCCCATGACGATCCCGGAGTAGTTGGCCCCGAGGATCGCGGCATAGCCCACCATGTACTCGCCGGCGAAGTCTTCCAGCTTCAGCGACTCGCTTGCGGCGAGTTGGTGGCCCTTGGGAAGGGCCGCCACGAACCCCTCGCTCGCGAGCTTTTCCATCTGCATGAAGGCGGCTTGTTCAGTAGGCCGGATGAAGGCAATGTTGATCTCGCCCTCCTCCAGCCTGGCAAGCTGCTCGCCTGTGCCGAGTGGCACCACGTCGACGATGACCGCGGGCCATGCTCTTCGAAATTCGGCAAGAATCGGCGGCAGGAGGTGGGTGAGCGCCACCTGGATCCCGGCGACGACGATCCGGCCCGTGGATTCGCCCGCCATCGCGCGGGTGTGCGCCACCGCCCGGTCCACGCCATCAAGAAGTTCGCGGGCGTGCCGCAGCAGGGTCTCTCCTGCCGATGACAGCCGCGTGCGGCGGGTCGTGCGATGAAACAGCGTGACCCCCAGCCGTTCCTCAAGCAGCTTGATCTGCTGACTCAGCGGCGCCTGCTGGATGCCCAGACGTTCGGCAGCGCGGCCGAAGTGAAGCTCATCGGCGAGGCAGACGAAGTACCGAAGCTGTCTCAGGTCGATGCCTGTATTCATATGCGTTGCATATCAAATACCCGCACAATTGAGAATTGATTCCCTAAGACTGTCGTGCTTCGTTCGACGGAGTTCCTCCGACTGCACACGAGGGTGTCCCGCCGCTGCATGACCCGCTTCTGGCTGATCAAGCTTGCCCGCACGCTTCTGACGCTGTGGCTCGTCATGACCTTCACCTTTGTGGTGCTGCGAACGTCGGGCGACCCGGTGGTCGCGCTTGTCGGGGCCGATGCGTTGCCGGAGGAGATCGAGCAGTTTCGCCGGCAATGGGGACTCGATGAGCCACTGATCGTTCAGTACTTCCGCTATATCGGGCAAATGACGACCGGGCATTTCGGCGAGTCCCTGCGTGACCACCGGCCGGTCATGGACATCATCATGGAACGCGTGCCGGCGACGCTGATGCTGGGGTTCTTCGCGTTTCTGGGTGCTGCCCTTGTGGGGATTCCAGCGGGCATCGTGGCCGCGTTGCGGCGCGGGAAGTTCGTCGACCGGGCGATCATGGCCTTTGCGGTGTTCGGTTTTGCCCTGCCGAACTTCTTTCTGGGCATCCTGATGATCCTTCTTTTCTCGCTGGTTCTGCGGGTCTTGCCCTCATCAGGTTCCGGCACGTTCTCGCACCTGATCATGCCGGCGATCACGCTCGGCACCTTCACCGCCGGGACGCTCGCGCGGTTCACGCGCTCCGCCATGCTGGAGGTGCTGGAGAAGCCCTACCTGCGCGCCGCCGCTGCCAAGGGTGTGCCCGCGACGCGCCGAATCCTGTTTCATGCCTTTCCCAACGCCGCCATTCCGATCGTCACGGTGATCGGCCTGAACCTCGGGCAACTGATTGCGGGCGCCATCGTGGTAGAGACGGTCTTCGCCTGGCCCGGGGTCGGCCGGCTGCTTGTGACGGCGGTTTCTTCGCGGGATCTCGCGGTCGTGCAGGGGCTGGTTCTGGTCATCGCGGCAACGATGGTGCTGGCTAACCTGACGGTCGATCTGCTGTACGGCGTTCTGGACCCACGGATCCGGGGAGGTGGGCGATGAAGCAGAGCCCCTCGGTCATCCTCATCCTGGCCTGCGCGGTTCTGCTGGCGGTCATCGGCATCGCGCTGGTCGGCAATGTGTTCACCCCGTACGCGGTCAACAATCAGGACCTGCTCCACCGGCTCGAGCCGCCCGCGTTCCTCGGGGGGCTGTCGGAGTATCCGCTGGGCACCGACCGCATCGGCCGGGACATGGTGGCGCGGCTGGTCGCAGGCCTGCAGATGTCGCTGTCGGTCGCGCTGGCCGGAACGTTGATCGGAGCGGTGTTTGGCACCCTCGTCGGCTTTGTCGCGGCGCATTTCCGCGGGCTGGTCGAGGAAGGACTGATGATGCTGGTCGACTTCCAGGCGTCGCTGCCCTTCATCCTGATCGCGCTGACGCTGCTGGCGTTCTTTGGCAACTCGCTGACCCTGTTCGTCATCCTGATGGGGATGTTCGGGTGGGAGACTTACGCCCGCCTGTCACGCGGTGTGGTTCTGTCGGCGATGTCGCAGCCCTACGCCAAGGCGGTCGTCGCGCTGGGGGCCAACCCGTTCCGGCTGTACCTGCGGCACATCCTGCCCAACGTGGCATCGGCGCTGATCGTGCAGATCACGCTGACCTTTCCGCAGATCATCCTGCTGGAGACGTCGCTGTCGTTTCTTGGCCTCGGCATCCAGCCGCCGCTGACCAGCCTCGGGCAGATCCTCGGAGACGGGCGGGACTACCTGTCCACCGCCTGGTGGATCTCGGTATGGCCCGGCACCTTGATCTTCGTGATTACCCTGTCGATGTCGATCCTCGGCGATGCGCTGCGCGACCGGCTCGACCCGATGCTCAGAACGCGATCCACATGACCAAGGAGGTTAGCCATGATCACCAGACGCACCTTCCACAAGTACTCGACAGCCGGCGCCGGGGCGCTGATCCTGCCCGCATTGGCTGGCAGGGCACACGCGCAGGACCGGCCGACGATTACGGTCGCGGTCGACAACCTTTGGGCGAACATCGCACCGATTAATGGGATTTCGACGACGACGCGGCGTTTTTTCCCCAACATCTACAGTCACCTGGTCGAGCGGGACTACATAGCCGACGAGCAAGGGCTGGAATTGCGGCCAGGCCTGGCCACCGAGTGGAGCCGCGACGGCAAGGTGTGGACGATCCAGCTGCGCGAGGGCGTCAAGTTCCACAACGGCGAGACGATGACGGCCGAGGACGTGGCTTTCACCCTCGGCGCCGAACGTCTCTGGGGCGACGAGCCATTTGAGCCGCGGGGCAAGACGTTCACCGCGGGCTTTGTCCGGGTCGAGGCGGTCGACGATCTGACGGTCGAGATCGAGACCGAAGCCGAGGACCCGTACATCCCCGGCAAGCTGACCGGCTACATCGGCTTTGTCGTGCCCAAGGCGTACTATCTCGAGGTGGGCGTCGACGGCTTTGGCCAGATGCCGATCGGCACGGGGCCCTACAAGGTCACCACCTTCCGATCGGGCGAGGTGCTAGAGATGGAGGCGTTCGACGATTACTGGGGCGGTCCGCCGCCTGCGGAAAAGGTCGTCTGGACCATCGTGCCGGAGTTCGCAGGGCGCATGGCGGGCGTCGTGTCGGGCGAGTTCGACTTCATGGTCAACATCCCGACCGACCAGGAAGCGCAGCTGGAGAGTTATGACAACGTCACCGTGGCTCGGGCGCTTGCCGGCAACTACCCGGCGTTCGCCTTCAACACCCGGCCAGATCCCGAGGACAACCCGCTGGTCGACGTCAACCTGCGCAAGGGAATGGTTCAAGCCATCGACATGCACGCGATCGTCGAGGCGCTGTTCGGGGACAAGACGTTCCATCCCGACGTACCGTTCAATTTCCCCGAGTACGGCGACTTCTACAGGCCCGACATGGAGGACCCGCTGCCTTACGACCCCGAGGCGGCGCGGGCGCTGATCGAGCAGTCGAGCTATGACGGGCAGGAGCTGGACTGGCACATCACGCGGCAGTTCTACCCGAACTACGAGGCGGCGGCCGAGATCATGGTGGAGATGTGGCGTCAGGTCGGCGTGAACGTCCGCGCCAACATCCTCGACAACTTCGAGCTGGTCTACACGCGGCCATACCACATGATGAACATGTCGATGTCGACGGACTTCATCCCTGGCGACCCGTACCAGCCGCTGTGGCTGGATTGGGGCCCGACCTCCAGCCGGGCGACGGCACACTGGAAGACCTGGGATTCCGACGGAGGAGTACCTGGCCGCAGGCCGGAAGTTCGAGGCCGCCACCGAGTTCGAGGAGCGCCGCGCCGCCTTCGAGGAGATGCGGGACGCGTGGATGGACGTCTATCCTGGCTACTACCTGTGGAAGAGCGTCTACAACTGGGCGCACAGATCGGACTGGGACTTCGTGCCGCGCCCGGACGGTGAGATGCGGATGTTCGGCGACTACTTCTCGCCATCGGCGTGAAGCATGCGCTGAAAGACATGACGGTCGCAGAGTTCCGCGACCGTCTTGCCGACCCTCCGGTCATCCTGCTGCCCTTCGGCAGCCAAGAGGTGCAGGGGCCGCACGCGCCGATGGGCGACTACATGCTGACCGACGCCATCGCGCTGAAGGCAGCCGAGATGTCGGGGACCGTAGCCGCGCCCTGTGTTCCGTTCGGCTATGCCGAATTCTTTCGCCCCTTTGCCGGGGGCATCCAGTTGCGCGCCGAGACCTTTCGGGCGGTCGTCCGCGACGTGGTCGGCGCATTCCTCGACCACGGGCTGGAACGGCTGGTGATCCTCAACGGCCACTCAACGAACGCGCCACTGATCGATGAAGTTCTGCGCAAGGTCCGGCTTGAACGAGGCGTTGCGGTAGCCTCGATCGACCTCTGGCGCTCGATCCCCGAAAGCCTCTGGCGCGCACTGCACGGCGAGGATGCCACGCGCGCGCGCGGACATGGGGGGGATCCGATCACGTCGGTGTGCCTCCATCTCTTCCCGCACCTAATGCGCCCGGACCTGAAGGTGCCGGCGACGGGTGGCGAAGCGCTCGGTCTGCCGATGACTGGTGCCTCGGGCGTAGCCTTTGAAGGCGTGCAGGTGAACCTGCCGCTCGACGCGGACGAGCTGAACCCGGACGGCATGATGGGCGGCGACCCATGCCTATCCACGCCGGAGATCGGGCGCGCGATCTTTGACCACCTGACCGACCATTGCGCACGCTTCGTCACCCATTTCGCCACCTGCGATCCGCGCAGTCTGTCTGGTCCGACGGCATGAGCGAGCCGCTGCTGGACATTCGCGGCCTCAACGTGCCGCTGCCTACGGGCGCAGATCGGCCCTTTGCGGTCGAGGATCTGTCGCTGACCCTGGAAAAGGGCGAGCTCCTCTGCATCGTGGGTGAGACCGGCTCGGGCAAGTCGCTGACCGCATTCGCGACGATGGGCTTGCTGCCATCGAACCTCCCAGCGCCCACGGGTGCGGTCATGTTCGAGGGGCGCAACCTGTTGAGCCTCACGCCGGCCGAGCGCCGCAAGCTGGCCGGCAGCCGGCTGGCGATGATCTTTCAGGAGCCGATCGCGGTCCTGAACCCGATCTACCGCGTCGGCGAGCAGGTCGCCGAGACGTTCCGCATGCACACCGACCTCAAGGAGGGCGAGATCCGGCGCCGCGTGATCGAGCTCTTTCACGAGGTGCGGCTGCCGAAACCCAACGAGATCGTCCGTGCGTATCCGCATCAATTGTCGGGCGGGCAATGCCAGCGGGTAATGATCGCGTCGGCGCTGGCACTGGACCCCGGCGTGCTGATCGCGGATGAGCCGACCACGGCGCTGGACGTCACCACCCAGGCGCGGATCCTCCGCCTGATGCTGGACCTGCGCGAGTCCCACGGCACCGGCATCCTGTTCATCACGCACGACTTCGGCGTGGTCGCCGAGATTGCCGACCGCGTAGCAGTGATGCGCCACGGCCGGCTGGTGGAAATCGGACCCGCCCGTGAAGTTCTGACGCAGCCGCAAGCCGATTATACCCGCCAGCTGCTTGCCGCAGTTCCTCGCCTCCAGCCAAAAGCGCCACGCACGGATCTGACCGGGACGGCGCTGTCGGCGCGGGGGATCGCGCGGACGTTTCGCACGCGCACCCTCTTCGGAAGCAGGCGCGAGGTGCAGGCCGTCGATGGTGTCGATATCGACATTCGCCGCGGCGAGACGGTCGGTCTTGTCGGCGAAAGCGGCAGCGGCAAGTCCACGCTCGCACAATGCGTCATTCGGCTGGAGGAACCCGACCGGGGCAGTGTCACCATTGCCGGCGGCGAGTTCACGGGCCTCTCCGGTCGCGCGCTGCGCGCCGCCCGACAGCGGGTTCAGATCGTCTTTCAGGACCCGTTCACCGCGCTCGACCCGCGCCAATCCGCGGGCGACGCCATAGCGGAGGGGCCGCGCGTCCACGGACTGCCGAGGGTGGAGGCGCACGCCCGTGCCCTCGACCTGCTCGATGCAGTTGGCCTGGATCGATCCGCGGCCGTGCGCTTTCCGCACGAATTCTCTGGGGGGCAGCGACAGCGCATCTGTATTGCCCGGGCACTGGCAGTCGAGCCGGACCTGTTGATCGCGGACGAAAGCGTCTCGGCCCTCGACGTTTCGGTGCAGGCGCAGATCCTGGACCTGCTGGCCCGAATCCAGGAACGGCTGCGGTTCGGAATGCTCTTCATTACCCACGACCTGCGCGTCGCCAGCCGAATCTGCGACCGTATCGCGGTGATGCGCGGGGGCCGCATTGTCGAGGAGGGCGCGCCGGCCGAACTCTTCGCCGCTCCGCGCGAGGCGTACACCCGCGAACTCCTCGCTGCGGTGCCGGGACAGGACCGGTACGCCGCCGCGCAGCCAATGAGGACACCATGAAGAAATACGATATCGGCCCGGTGCCCGCACGTGTCCCGCGGGAGCTGATCGACGGCTTTGCGGAGGTCGAGATTGCGACGATCGGCCATTTCCGCCATCGCGGGTTCGTGCATCGATCGCTTAGACCGCTAACGCCGATCGAGGGTACGTTGGCGGGCACCGCCATCACTGTGGCGATTCCCGGGACCGACTCGACCATGTTGCATCACGCGCTGTCGGTGGTCGAGCCGGGCGACGTCGTGGTCATCGACCGGCTGGGTGACGATCGCCATGCCTGCGTCGGCGGCGGCGTGGCGTTCGCGGCCAAGACGGCGGGCGCGGTCGCGATCGTGCTCGACGGGCCGTGCACGGATGCCGAGGAGATCATCGAGGTCGGACTGCCGGTGTTCTGCCGCGGCATCTCGGCCATCACGTCGCGACTGAACGACCTTGGCGGCGCACTGAACCTGCCCGTGTCCTGCGGCAATGTCCCGGTCCTGCCCGGAGACCTGGTGTTGCTAGACGCTTGCGGTGTGCTGGTCCTGCCGCCGGATGAGGCGCCTGCGGTCCTGGAGGACGGCCGGGCCCGCCAGGCGCGGGCCAACCGCAACCATGACCGGATTGCAGCGGGCGAGAAGCTGGGCGACCTGTCGAGTGCCTCCGCCAAGGTGCACCAGGGGTTGAATTGATCCTCCCCCCTTCGAAGCGAGCGGCCCACTGAACTGGTCCGTGGCTCGGGTCGTGAGAAAACTGCGAGTGCTACGTGTGCGCGACGCTACCCCGCCATAGCGAGACGATCGGGCAGCGGCTCCAGCGCGATCTCGAGGCGATGATGCCGCTGCCGCCGGCGCCGTTCGAAGCCTGCGACCAGGCGACGGACCGCGTGAGCTCCCAGGCGCTGGTGCGGTACAGGATCAACGATAACTCGGCGCCGGTCGGCTACGGTCACCGCGACGTCTGGATCAGGGGCTACGTCGACGAGGTGGTGATCGGCTGCGGCGGAGAGAGCGAGCCGCCGAAGGCGCCACCGGTTCGAGCCCGGCGGCGAGCGCTCGCCATGACCGGTGCCATGGCCGCGAAGCGCAGCGCGTCAGAGGTCATCAGGGGGTCCGCGGCCGCGCTGGCTCCGAACACCAGTGCTCTGGCGATGTCGCCTCTCCGGGTCTTCAGGCGGCGCTGCACGGTGCGGATCAACCCGTCGGGACAGGTATCCGTCTGGGCGGCCTGAAGCCTGCCCAGAAGCTCACGCCCGGTTTGTGACGGGTCCTCGTCGACCCACGCCTTGAGGTCGTCGGTGACTTTGGCGCGGGGATCAGGGCGCCGGCGCCCTCGCGGGACGGCTCGAGGGACGGCTCGAGGGACGGTGGGCTTTTTCCGGGACGTGGGCCTGATCTCTCCCTCCTTCCAGGCATGGCGCAGACCGTCGAGGAAAGCTTCGACGTCTGCCTTGGGATTGCCATCGCTCTCAGTGAACGGCGTTGTATCGGCCAGCGCCGTCAACCGTGCCTGGCCCTGACGGATGTCGTGGAGCAGGACGACCGGGTCGAGCTGCGCGAATTGTGCCGCGGGTTCGTCCTTGGCAACCTGCGCGACGGCGGGATGGGCCTGCACGCGCTGGAACGGTGTCAGCGGCGCGTGGTAGCGCTTGGTCACGCGGGCACCGTCGCGGGTCTTCTCCATCAGCCTGAATGACGGCTGGAAGAAGGTCACGTAGAGCCGCATGCTGCGACAGAGACACGCCAGTTCGGTGGCTGCGGCGATGCCGGTGTATCTGCGATAGCCCACCATCCGGCGGACCACCGCTCCGTTCTTTTGTTCGACATGGGCCTGATCGTTCTTTCGGTACGGGCGAGATCGAGTGAATTCGACCTTCGCGGCCTCGCACCAGTCCTTGATCGTCTCGTTCATGAAGACGCTGTCGTTGTCGGTGTCAAAGCCAAGCAACGGAAAACGGCAGTGCCGGGCGCAGCGCGGTCATTACCTCACTCAGCAGGCGCTGCTCGCGAAACAGCAGAGGTGCGCATTGCGTCCAGCCTGTCGCGACATCGGTGAGGGTCAGCGTCTGCACGAAGCTGCCGCTCGCCGACGGGCCGCTGTGCGCCACGAGATCCGACTCCATGTGGCCTGGCGCGGGATCGTCCCAGTCCGCACAAGTCCGGATGGGCACGCTGCGCCGCACCGCCGAGGAATGCGCAGTCCGCCGACGTCGGCCGCCCGGGCCGACGGCCCGGACAGGGGCGAGAACCCGGTCGATCGTGGCAGCGCTGATCTCGAGCAGCCGGACACGCACCTCCTCGTCCAGCGCGAGATGGCCATGCCGCCCCATCGCCGGCATCAGCAGCGGGATCAGAGGCTTCAGCCGCTTCCCGCAGATCCGGCCGGACGCTTCCCAGAGCACCACCAGCACCTCTCGCACGGCCTGGTCATACACCCGGCGTCCCGGCCGGGGCCGCGACCGGTCCACGACATGTTCACGCCGGAGAAGCCGTTCAGCGTGCTTGCGGTGATCCCCGGAGATCTCTGCAAACTCCGTCAGGATGCGGCCTTTCTCCGTTCGCGTTGCACCACGGTATCGCGCCGCCACAGCTTCCAGAAGTTCGTCTCTCGTGCCCATGCTGATCCGCCTCATGCCTGCCCCCGAACAGAACCGCTCCGGGAACATTTCCAATGATGCAATGGCACAAGCTTCGGGAACAGTTCAGGCGAGGCGATGCGCGTCTCATCCTGATCGACGCGCTCCACGGATCTGGGAACTCCGCGTGCGGCTTGTGGTGTGCGCGACGCCGCGCGGTGCGACCGACCGGCCGAGAAGGTCGGCAATGTCGGCAAACAGTCTTGTGGGGCTGCTTCAGCGCCTCATAATGCCGCGCGGCCGGCGGCGTGATCCCCTCGGCACGCCAGATCGCCAGCCACGGGTATCGCCCGCGCACCTTCCGCACGCTGAGCTTCCGGGCCCGTTCCCGAGCGGCTCTGACCGATGGCATCTTCCAGTATCGAGCAAGTTCTTCGGCGCTCGCCGAACCCGGGTTCTTGTTGTCTTGCGTCATGATCCGGCCTCCTTCCAGACAGGCGATTGGATCGCACTTCGCACAGCGGAAACGCGGATTTGGACAGCTCCGAAGCGTGACGACCACGCTTCGTCCGCAGGGAGCAGAGACGGCCAAGCCGCGAAGCCGTGTGAGGGAATTGACCCACTCTTTCCCCCGACAGGTGCCTTTCAGTGCCATTTCAAGGGTTTGACGCCCCTAAGCGCTGGAACGGGCTCGCGAGGGATTTCGCCCTGTATATCCTGTGCTTGCGCGGTTATACGAGTTGGTGGAGACGTGGCCGAGCGGTCGAAGGCGCTCCCCTGCTAAGGGAGTATACCCGAGAGGGTATCGTGGGTTCGAATCCCATCCTCTCCGCCACTCGCCCCCGCGAAAGCGTTCTCCCGATCCGGCCGTGGCCGGATTTTCTCGTTGTTTTCGAGGGTTATGCGGGCGGGGCTGAGCACCGGCGGCGGCGCTGAGAGGCCCGAAAGCGGTCTCTCAGGGCCCGTATTCTCTGGACCTGATGACTGCGCAGTTTTGGTGAATAGCTTCCAACCACTTGAAATCGGACTGCTTTCCGGAATCTTCGCTCAAACATTTCGATGCCAGTGGCGCTAGCCGAGATGGACCAGACATCGAACGTTCCCCAATGCTCTTGATCCGACTACCGCAAGAGCATCGACCTCAATTCGCACCCGTATCTCGCCATGGCGGCCATTTGTTACGGCCCGCCTGACCGATCAGGTCGCGAACCTTCCAAACCTCCGTCGGTTTAGCTCGGATCTGTATAGGCGCCCATCATATTGTCGGACGCTCGTCGCCATCGCGGCGAATGGCTGCTTTGATCGGGAGACGTTGTGAGCGCAAGACGAAGGCTGCACATTCATCGGACCGCGCATGCCGGTCGACGGCTCCAGACATTTGACCAATAGGGTCATTGATGCGTTTCGCGATGTCAGCGAGTCGCCACTTTCCGGACTTCCTGACAGCGCTCGCCGACCTTCGTGCACCCGTGTCGCATGGTAAAGCGCTCACGACCGCTCGGCCTTTCACGCCCCAGTCTCGAGCCGGACGCTGCTCTGCCGATACTCCGATGGTGTGACCCCCGTGAACCGGCGGAAGGCGCGCGTGAAATGCTGCGGGCTTTCGTAGCCGGCGATCATGGCGACGTCGATGACCTTTAGGCCGGGATCGGAGAGACGGGCGCGTGCAAGCTCGAACCGCGCTTCCTGAAGGATCCTCGAATAAGACGTGCCAGACGTCATCAGCCGTCTTTGCAACGTGCGCGTGCTGACCCCGGCCATCTCGGCCACGAAGGCGACATCGGTGCGGCCCTCGGCCAGATAAGGCTGAACCATCGTTCGAAGAAGGCTGATGAATTCCCAGACCTCAGGTCCGCCATCCGGAGATTCTTCGCAGGTCAAGTGTGCCGATGGATCCCTTGTCGATGTGGTTGCATCTTCCGTCAACAGGGCGAGTTCCGCGCGACCGACGAGGACCGACGAAACGGGCTGGCCCACCAGAATACGCGTATTGGGAAAGGCGGCCTGGACGGCTTCCGGAGGACGGCTCGACGACACGAAGGCCAATTCGAGCGGGCACCAGGCTGGCCCTGAAACGCTGCGGACGACCGAGAGGACGGCTTGCAGGTTCAGCCATTCGGCAAAGCACAGGAAGGGATGGCGGCCCGTGCCCGTCATGGCGCAGACGACGCGAACACTGTCGGCCTCGGGCAGGATGCGCATGTCCAGAATACTGTCCTCGTACCGGGCCACCGCGGCCAGGGCCTCCAGACGCTTCAGGCCGGTCTGGGCCGTGACGATGGCCGTCTGTTGGGAGGGACGCAGCGACGAAAGGGACGCCTTTCCGGCGGCGAGCAACCCCAGTTCCATGGGCTCGAGGTCGCGGCCCGTCTTCGCGATCCATTCAATGGCGGCGGGAACGCTGACGTACAGATCGGGCGTCTCTGCGATGCGGGGCGGAAGCGTCGAATGCGACAGGTCGCGGTCCACGGGGGCACCGATCTCGCGCAACACCGAGATGTAGTCGTTCAGATGCGTTGCCCTCACGAGCGCGAGCCTGCCGTGCAAATGCGTTCTCCCCGGGGGGCGCCCCGTTTTTGGCGCGCAATGGTCTGAGACCGATTCCCAAACCTGTCAAAGTACTCATACAACATTGCAAACGAGGGCGGCACACATGACCCGTCGACAGAAGCGGCGTGATCCGGGGCTCGCAAGGGTCCGTTCGGTGGTTGCCGGGCTCGCGCTGGCGGGAACGATCTCGCTCGAGGCAGTGGCAGGGCATCTCGGGACCAGCCCGCGAACGCTTCAGCGCAGATTGAACCAGCATGGCATCAGCTTCTGGGCGCTGCTGGAGCACAGCCGGTTTGAGATCGCGGCGGCTCTGCTGCGTGAGACGGACCTGAAAGTCCAGGAAATCGCCGCCCGACTAGGGTACAGTACACCAAGCGGGTTCGCCCGCGCCTTCACAAAGTGGTCGGGCGCCTCTCCGAGCGCGTTTCGGACCCTTCGCACGCGGCAACAACAGCCGGTGGCCAAAATGGCGCAAAATGGGCAGAAGGAATTGACGTGAGCCTGTAACCCTACACTCCAAGCTGTCCAAGGAGACCTGAAGCATGATCCGCATGACCACCATGAGCGCGCTCGCCGTCGCTATCACCATGGGCCAGGCGCTCGCGGATGTCTCATCCGCGGAGCTTGAGGCGATATCCATTCCGGACAAGGTCGAGACGCCCATAGGGACGCTTGAGTTCTTCGACGGGGTGCCGACTGACGCCACGGTCGCCACCGTATATGACAACCTCGACCGCATGCGCGGGATGCAGGTGTTTCTCGACAACATCGGCGCCGTGTCGATGTACAGCGTGCGCAAGGGGCTAGCCGACGCCGGGGCCGAAGGCGCGAACCGGATCGCGCTCTTCGAACAGCTGCTGGATTCGCAGACGCTTGTCGTGACCGCCAATACCTCGACGCTGTACGCCTACACCTATACCGATCTCGCCAAGGATGGCCCGACGGTCATCGAGATCCCGCCGGGGATGCTCGGGTTTCTCGACGATGCCTGGCAGCGCTTCGTCGGCAACATGGGCGTCACCGGCCCGGATGCGGGCAAGGGCGGCAAATATCTCGTCGTGCCCCCGGGCTATAGCGGCGATATTCCCGATGGCTATTTCCTGCTCAAGCCGCCGACCAATCGGAACTTCATGTTCCTGCGCGGCTCGATCGCCAAGGGGCTAAAGCCCGCGGTCGAAAACATCACCTCAATGCTCAAGGTCTATCCGCTGAAGGACGCAGCGAGCCCCGCCGCGACGGAATTCGTCAACATGTCGAGCAAGGCGTTCAACACGGTCTTTCCCAGCGATTTTTCCTATTTCGAAGACCTCAACGAAATCGTTCAGGAAGAACCGATCGACGCCATCAGCCCCGAGGTGCGCGGCGCGATCGCCGCCATCGGCATCGTCAAGGGCCAGCCCTTCGCCCCGGACGCGCGGGTGAAAAAGCTTCTGACCGAGGCCGCCACCCTCGCGGACGCTACGGCACGCGCCATCACCTACCATCCCCGCATCGCCGGCGTGCGGATCTACCCCGACGACCCCAAAAGTGTCTGGTCCACCGCCTTCGCCAACAAGAACACCAGTTTCGCGGCGGAAGGGGCCATGAACCTCGACGCGCGGGTTCTCTATTACTTCAATGCCGGCGGCGTGACGCCGGCCATGGCAACCACGCGCGCAGGCCAAGGGTCAGACTACGCTTTGGCGTTTCTCGATGGCGACGGACAGGCCTTCGACGGGTCGAAGAACTACAAGCTCACTCTACCCAAGGACGTACCGGTCAAGGAATTCTGGGCTGTCACGCTCTATGACACTCAGACCCGCTCGCAGCTTCAGACCGGCCAGAGCTTCCCGACGATCGGCAGCCAGACCGACGGCATGACCGCCAATGCCGACGGCTCTTACGACGTGTATTTCGGGCCCAAGGCGCCGGAGGGCAAGGACGGCAACTGGCTGCAGACTGTTCCGGGCAAGAGCTGGTTCACGATCCTGCGGATGTACGGCCCGATGGAGCCCTGGATCGACCAGACCTGGCGGCCCGGAGAAATCGAACCGGTGGAGTGAACGGCACGATGCCGTCGGGCCGCGAAGGACAGACCCTTCGACGGATCGGCGGCATCGGCAGGAAAACCTGCGTGTCTCCGGTTTTTCGTGCCAACGCCGCCAATGCGC
>CAVVNT010000007.1:0-158692 GCA_963749675.1 uncultured Alphaproteobacteria bacterium | reverse complement strand
GACCGGAGCATCCGTTTCAGCGACTTGCCAACCGGTTTCACCGGGCGCCGAGTCGAAGGTGACCGTCGCCAGCAAGCTGCCATTCTCGCTCCAAAGGCGACCCTCACGTACGTCGGTATCTCCGGCGTCGCCGTCGGCACGCCAGTACTTGAGTTCGGTGATGTATCCGTCCTCGGCGGAATTGAATCGTACGCCAACTGAAATCGCTTCGCCGTCGTTCAATAAGAATCCCGTCACGGGCTCATGGGGATCGAACAGACCGAACGAGGTGGGAGGCGTTACCTCAATAGTTTGACTCGGAAGGGTTGCAGCAGAGGGCAGATTAAGGCTGTCGTCGATCGCCCTGGCAAGAACTTCAAAATTTCCGGGGGCACTCGGGGTCCAAGAGTAGGACCAGTTGTCGGTCCCGCTGGCCGGTTTCCAGCTCTGGCCGCCGTCCAGAGAGATCTCAACAAGTGCAACGACCCCGTCGTCTGTCGCAGGATTGCCATCGTCGTCCGTTGCGGTTCCGGTGATCGTAAAGGCCTCGCGTGCTGGAGTACTCGACTGCAGGTCATCAACTGAAATTGTGGCAGCGACAGAGTCTGACGACCCCGATGCCCGCACGAGCCCTTGCGAGGCGAAAACCGCATCGGCGACTGCTGGCTGTATACCCATGTCCGCGAAAAGGTTCACCACAAACTGCTGCAGATCCGCGTTCTCGATGACCCCCGGATATGGAGAACTGTCATGCTCGTTGCTCAGGGCCCAAGTCCAGAAAACGGTTCCCGAGCTGAAAACAAGGGCGCCGCTGTCGGCGCGGTAGAGCGTCAAGTTGTGCGTCTCCGTGCCCGGTGCAACCGTGTTGCCCTGGTCGACCAGAATCCTGGGCCAGTCTATGGTTGTTTCCGACAGCTTTATCAGCCCTGCGGGCCGATACTCGTCCGCGGGCGCCGTGTTCCATTCGTAACCGATAATTCCCTCTGACAGATCGAGCGCACCACCGTCAGCAATGCTGGTGTCCCGCCAAACGCGCAGCGGTGCGAATTCCTCGGGCACATCAAGCGCAGCACCAAAGCTGTTTCCGTCGGGACCGAATATCGTGCCGATAAGAGAATTTTCTGGTTCCGTGTCGCCCGCAAGGGGATTACCGACGAAGCGAGTGTCACGCCATGTACCAGTCCAGATATCGGCCGGATCAAGGTTGTAGTAGTCGTCCGGACCGGCGTTGGGATCGACGTTGGCCCAAGTTTCTTTGTAGCAGACGAGCGTCCGGTATTCGACACCGTCGACGATGCTCGTCTCCCAGCGCGTCTTCCAGTACATGTCGTTGCCGCCCCAGAACAACAGGTTCACGCCGGCGTCGCGCGCTTCCTCCACATTGTTGCGCTGATCGGCCGACCAGTACTCGTCGTGCCCTACCGAGATGAAGGCTTCGTACTTTTTCAGGTAGTCCGCGCCGAGACGGTCGGAATCGACGCCCGAGATGTAGGCGACGTCATAGCCGTTCTGCTCGAGCCAATTGATCGCGGCATAGTCGGCCCCGAACAGGTAGTCCTGCGCGCCTGCGGCGGGGCCGCCTTGCTCGCCATCGATGCCGCGGGTGACGAGTGGGCGGTTGTAGCTCACCGCATAGGCGCGGTCCTGCGCGAAGGAGCCGGCGCCGGGGATGTCGGGATGATTGACCGTGCCACTGAAGTCGCCGTAGAAATTCGCGCCCAGCTCGCCGTTATTGCCGAACCAGCCGTTGTAGGCGTGCCAGGTGGTGTCCGACGTCTGCAGAACGATGTCCGCAGGGCGGTCGTCGTCGCGCACGATGAACGGGATCTGGTTCACGGCACTACCGATAGGACTGCCGGACCCGTCAAGCCTTTGAAGGCGTGCGAGGTAGACGCCGGAAACGGCGTCGCTCGGCGCCTGCCAGCTGTCAGTGACCGACCAGTTGCCGGCATCGACCAAGGCGCGGACCGGATCGTAGTCCGGATCGGGCTGAACGGTCGCGTTGGTGTTGACCCACTCGGCAACCTTCGTCGCGCCATCGCCGCCGTAGTAGCCGAGCCGGAAGACCTCGACACGGTAGTCACTGCCGGCGCCGCCGTTCACGTTGATCTTGAAGTCGACCTGTTCGCCGACGTTCACGCTCAGGTCGGTGGCGAAGCCCTCGATCTGGGAGGTGTGCGGGACGTCCCAGTAGGACCGGGGCGTTCCGGGTTTCTGGTTCTCGATCAGGATCGTCTGGCTGTTGCCCGAAGGGATCGTCACGCTGACCGCCGCCGGGGCCGAGCGCAGCCCCGCGCTGTCGGCGATGGTGTAGGCGATCGGCGTCACCGCGCCGGCGTAGTCCGGCTCCGGCGTGAAGGTGATCGCCCCGGTCGCGGCGTCGACGCTCCAGACGCCCTCGCCGGCCACCGTCTTCACCTGGCCGCCGGCGTCGTCGGCGGCCTCGATCTCGCACCGTCGCCGGGTCCGGCACCCCGTCCTCGACGTCGGTGTCGCCGGCCACCACGTCGATCACGACCGAGCCGTTCTCGAGGACCGTCGCGGTCTCGGCGTCGGCCACCGGAGCGTCGTTCACCGGCGTGATCGTGACGCTGACGGATGCCGGCGCCGAGCGCAGGCCCGCGCTGTCGGCGATGGTGTAGGCGATCGGCGTCACCGCGCCGGCGTAGTTTGGCTCCGGCGTGAAGGTGATTGCCCCGGTCGCGGCGTCGACGCTCCAGACGCCCTCGCCGGCCACCGTCTTCACCTGGCCGCCGGCGTCGTCGGCAGCCTCGATCTCCACCGTCGCCGGGTCCGGCACCCCGTCCTCGGCATCGGTGTCGCCGGCGACCACGTCGATCACCACGGACCCGTCCTCGACCACCGTCGCGGTCTCCGGATCCGCCACCGGCGCGGTGCCTGCCGCGATGGTCACGCTGACCGCCGCCGGCGCCGAGCGCAGCCCCTCGCTGTCGGCGATGGTGTAGGCGATCGGCGTCACCGCGCCGACATAGCTTGGCTCCGGCGTGAAGGTGATCGCCCCGGTCGCGGCGTCGACGCTCCAGACGCCCTCGCCGGCTACCGTCTTGATCTGGCCGCCGGCATTGTCGGCGGCCTCGATCTCCACCGTCGCCGGGTCCGGCACCCCGTCCTCGACGTCGGTGTCGCCGGCCACCACGTCGATCACGACCGAGCCGTTCTGCGGCACCGTCGCGGTCTCGGCGTCGGCCACCGGAGCGTCGTTCACCGGCGTGATCGTGACGCTGACGGATGCCGGCGCCGAGCGCAGGCCCGCGCTGTCGGCGATGGTGTAGGCGATCGGCGTCACCGCGCCGGCGTAGTTTGGCTCCGGCGTGAAGGTGATTGCCCCGGTCGCGGCGTCGACGCTCCAGACGCCTTCGCCGGCTACCGTCTTCACCTGGCCGCCGGCGTCGTCGGCAGCCTCGATCTCCACCGTCGCCGGGTCCGGCACCCCGTCCTCGGCATCGGTGTCGCCGGCGACCACGTCGATCACCACGGAACCGTCCTCGAGGACCGTCGCCGTCTCGGAATCCGCCACGGGAGGCAGGTTGTTGTCCAGAACGAAGGACACGTCGACCCAGTAGTTCGTCTGCCGGTAGCTCTGCGTCGGCAGCGTGACGCTGCCGCCGTAGGCGTAGACGCCGTTCTGCCCCGAGGGTGCGGTGAGCTGGCCGCTGGAATCGACATACTCGGTGGCGAAGAAATTGATCGTGGCGATGTAGTTGTCGGTGGTCCGGTACGACACGGTGTACTCGGTGTTGGCGTCGATCTCGACCGGAGCGTCGAGTTCGGCGACCTGCCAGCCGCTCTCGCCGGGCGCCGAGGTGAACGTCACCGTGCCGAGCAGGTTGCCGTTGTCGTCCCAGATCCGCCCGGTGCGCACGTCGGTGTCGCCCGCGTCCCCCGCCGCGCGCCAGTACCGCAGCTCGGTGACGCTGCCATCGGCCGACGCCAGGAACCGCATCCCCAGCTCCACCGCCTTGTTGTCGTTGGAAAGCGTCCCGGTGACGGGATCCAGCGGGTCGAAGAGGGTGATGACCGGGACCGGCGGGGGTGTGATCGTCACGCTGACCGCCGCCGGGGCCGAGCGCAGGCCCGCGCTGTCGGCGATGGTGTAGGCGATCGGCGTCACCGCGCCGGCGTAGTCCGGCTCCGGCGTGAAGGTGATCGCCCCGGTCGCGGCGTCGACGCTCCAGACGCCCTCGCCGGCCACCGTCTTGATCTGGCCGCCGGCATTGTCGGCGGCCTCGATCTCCACCGTCGCCGGGTCCGGCGCCCCGTCCTCGACGTCGGTGTCGCCGGCCACCACGTCGATCACGACCGAGCCGTTCTCGAGGACCGTCGCGGTTTCGGCGTCGGCCACCGGAGCGTCGTTCACCGGCGTGATCGTGACGCTGACGGATGCCGGCGCCGAGCGCAGGCCCGCGCTGTCGGCGATGGTGTAGGCGATCGGCGTCACCGCGCCGGCGTAGTTTGGCTCCGGCGTGAAGGTGATTGCCCCGGTCGCGGCGTCGACGCTCCAGACGCCCTCGCCGGCCACCGTCTTCACCTGGCCGCCGGCGTCGTCGGCAGCCTCGATCTCCACCGTCGCCGGGTCCGGCACCCCGTCCTCGGCATCGGTGTCGCCGGCGACCACGTCGATCACCACGGACCCGTCCTCGACCACCGTCGCGGTCTCCGGATCCGCCACCGGCGCGGTGCCTGCCGCGATGGTCACGCTGACCGCCGCCGGCGCCGAGCGCAGCCCCTCGCTGTCGGCGATGGTGTAGGCGATCGGCGTCACCGCGCCGACATAGCTTGGCTCCGGCGTGAAGGTGATCGCCCCGGTCGCGGCGTCGACGCTCCAGACGCCCTCGCCGGCTACCGTCTTGATCTGGCCGCCGGCATTGTCGGCGGCCTCGATCTCCACCGTCGCCGGGTCCGGCACCCCGTCCTCGACGTCGGTGTCGCCGGCCACCACGTCGATCACGACCGAGCCGTTCTCGAGGACCGTCGCGGTCTCGGCGTCGGCCACCGGAGCGTCGTTCACCGGCGTGATCGTGACGCTGACGGATGCCGGCGCCGAGCGCAGGCCCGCGCTGTCGGCGATGGTGTAGGCGATCGGCGTCACCGCGCCGGCGTAGTTTGGCTCCGGCGTGAAGGTGATTGCCCCGGTCGCGGCGTCGACGCTCCAGACGCCTTCGCCGGCTACCGTCTTCACCTGGCCGCCGGCGTCGTCGGCAGCCTCGATCTCCACCGTCGCCGGGTCCGGCACCCCGTCCTCGGCATCGGTGTCGCCGGCGACCACGTCGATCACCACGGAACCGTCCTCGAGGACCGTCGCCGTCTCGGAATCCGCCACGGGAGGCAGGTTGTTGTCCAGAACGAAGGACACGTCGACCCAGTAGTTCGTCTGCCGGTAGCTCTGCGTCGGCAGCGTGACGCTGCCGCCGTAGGCGTAGACGCCGTTCTGCCCCGAGGGTGCGGTGAGCTGGCCGCTGGAATCGACATACTCGGTGGCGAAGAAATTGATCGTGGCGATGTAGTTGTCGGTGGTCCGGTACGACACGGTGTACTCGGTGTTGGCGTCGATCTCGACCGGAGCGTCGAGTTCGGCGACCTGCCAGCCGCTCTCGCCGGGCGCCGAGGTGAACGTCACCGTGCCGAGCAGGTTGCCGTTGTCGTCCCAGATCCGCCCGGTGCGCACGTCGGTGTCGCCCGCGTCCCCCGCCGCGCGCCAGTACCGCAGCTCGGTGACGCTGCCATCGGCCGACGCCAGGAACCGCATCCCCAGCTCCACCGCCTTGTTGTCGTTGGAAAGCGTCCCGGTGACGGGATCCAGCGGGTCGAAGAGGGTGATGACCGGGACCGGCGGGGGTGTGATCGTCACGCTGACCGCCGCCGGGGCCGAGCGCAGCCCCGCGCTGTCGGCGATGGTGTAGGCGATCGGCGTCACCGCGCCGGCGTAGTCCGGCTCCGGCGTGAAGGTGATCGCCCCGGTCGCGGCGTCGACGCTCCAGACGCCCTCGCCGGCCACCGTCTTGATCTGGCCGCCGGCATTGTCGGCGGCCTCGATCTCCACCGTCGCCGGGTCCGGCGCCCCGTCCTCGACGTCGGTGTCGCCGGCCACCACGTCGATCACGACCGAGCCGTTCTCGAGGACCGTCGCGGTCTCGGCGTCGGCCACCGGAGCGTCGTTCACCGGCGTGATCGTGACGCTGACGGATGCCGGCGCAGAGCGCAGGCCCGCGCTGTCGGCGATGGTGTAGGCGATCGGCGTCACCGCGCCGGCGTAGTTTGGCTCCGGCGTGAAGGTGATTGCCCCGGTCGCGGCGTCGACGCTCCAGACGCCCTCGCCGGCCACCGTCTTCACCTGGCCGCCGGCGTCGTCGGCAGCCTCGATCTCCACCGTCGCCGGGTCCGGCACCCCGTCCTCGGCATCGGTGTCGCCGGCGACCACGTCGATCACCACGGACCCGTCCTCGACCACCGTCGCGGTCTCCGGATCCGCCACCGGCGCGGTGCCTGCCGCGATGGTCACGCTGACCGCCGCCGGCGCCGAGCGCAGCCCCTCGCTGTCGGCGATGGTGTAGGCGATCGGCGTCACCGCGCCGACATAGCTTGGCTCCGGCGTGAAGGTGATCGCCCCGGTCGCGGCGTCGACGCTCCAGACGCCCTCGCCGGCTACCGTCTTGATCTGGCCGCCGGCATTGTCGGCGGCCTCGATCTCCACCGTCGCCGGGTCCGGCACCCCGTCCTCGACGTCGGTGTCGCCGGCCACCACGTCGATCACGACCGAGCCGTTCTCGAGGACCGTCGCGGTTTCGGCGTCGGCCACCGGAGCGTCGTTCACCGGCGTGATCGTGACGCTGACGGATGCCGGCGCCGAGCGCAGGCCCGCGCTGTCGGCGATGGTGTAGGCGATCGGCGTCACCGCGCCGGCGTAGTTTGGCTCCGGCGTGAAGGTGATTGCCCCGGTCGCGGCGTCGACGCTCCAGACGCCTTCGCCGGCCACCGTCTTCACCCGGCCGCCGGCGTCGTCGGCAGCCTCGATCTCCACCGTCGCCGGGTCCGGCACCCCGTCCTCGGCATCGGTGTCGCCGGCGACCACGTCGATCACCACGGAACCGTCCTCGAGGACCGTCGCCGTCTCGGAATCCGCCACGGGAGGCAGGTTGTTGTCCAGAACGAAGGACACGTCGACCCAGTAGTTCGTCTGCCGGTAGCTCTGCGTCGGCAGCGTGACGCTGCCGCCGTAGGCGTAGACGCCGTTCTGCCCCGAGGGTGCGGTGAGCTGGCCGCTGGAATCGACATACTCGGTGGCGAAGAAATCGATCGTGGCGATGTAGTTGTCGGTGGTTCGGTACGACACGGTGTACGCGGTGTTGGCGTCGATCTCGACCGGAGCGTCGAGTTCGGCGACCTGCCAGCCGCTCTCGCCGGGCGCCGAGGTGAACGTCACCGTGCCGAGCAGGTTGCCGTTGTCGTCCCAGATCCGCCCGGTGCGCACGTCGGTGTCGCCCGCGTCCCCCGCCGCGCGCCAGTACCGCAGCTCGGTGACGCTGCCATCGGCCGACGCCAGGAACCGCATCCCCAGCTCCACCGCCGTGTTGTCGTTGAAAGATACGCCCGTTGCAGGCGCCTGCCGATCGAAAAGGCTACTCATCTCGATGATCCCAAGCTTCGCCGGTTCGTTTGGACTGTCGGGCAATACCGACAACGTCCAAGGTTTCGATTCGACAATCGCAAGGGGATTGCACCATGCCTCGCTAGAAAGCACCCCAAACGCCGCCCACTCCGCGACCCCGAAAACCGGCCGCTGAAGCTATGCTATGCTATGCCGACGTCTGCAGGCTGGAGAATTCGATCCTTCGAGCGTTGCTGTACCCAAAACGGATGTCCCTAAGACCATTGGTTAAGGGTGGTAGGATCGGCCAAGCTGGAAGAAGCCTGAGCCCCCCAACTTCGACAGCTACAGCGGTAAGTGATTGATATTGCCATGGCCGGTTTGACAAAAATGTAACTGCATGGGCTCTGTCAGGCGGGTTTGGGCAGGGTAGGGCATCGAGGAGGTCCGGCTGTTCCGGTGTCGGGCGGGCTGTTCCTTCGAGGCTGCGCTCGGCGATCCGGGCCTGATGGCGATGGATGCGGGCGAGCAGATCGGGCGCGGTGCTGGGGCTGGCGCTGTGACCTGCCTTCAGGCGCATGGCATGACCTGGACCGAGGGCGAGGAAGCGATCAGCGCTGGCCCGAATGCGGTCTGGCAGCCGATGATGGACCGGGGCGATCCCGATGCCGGACTTCAGCACGCGGAAGCCGCGCTCGATGTCGGCCAGCGCCTTGTAGCGGGCGACGGCCTCGGCGGGGCCGAGATCGGGGGCGTTGGTCAGGAGCGCCAGCTTGCCGTCGAAGAGCTCCGCCTCGGCGATGGCGTCCTCGTCCAGGCTGTAGCCGAAGCGATCGGCGGTGTAGTCGGCCTTGAGAAAGCGGGTCAGTTCCGCCTCGGCCACGGCGCGGGTGAATCGGCTGTAGGCGGCACGATCGGAGGCGCGGCGACCGCGGGCCGTCCGGCCGACATCCCGGGCATCGAGCCTGGCGGCCATCTTGTCGGCCATGGCCTCGAGGTCGGCGATACGGGCACGGCGGCGGGTGGATTGCTCCTCGGCGCGCAGCGGGTCATGGGCGACAATGAGGCGGTGACCGGCGAAGGACGCCTCGGAAGCAGATGCTTGTGGGTGACGGTCTCCGGCATCGCCGGCATCGCCACCGTCTCCAGCCAGCGCAGGCAGTCCGGCTTGCTCGTGGGGTCGCACAGCCGGTTGAACACCATGGCGCGGACGAGGGCCTCCCCATCGGTTCCGCGACGCCCCGACCGCAGGGCCCGGCCAAGCGCGCGGTCGAGACCGAGGTCCTTCCAGAGCGCATGCCGGGCGAAGACATCCCCATAACTGCGCGCGCCTTGCCAGGCGATCTCGGTCTTCGCCGGCTCGTCCCGCCCTGCAACCCGGCTGAGGCCCCGGATCAGGGCGTCGAGCTGGCCGTCCTTCATTCCGTCGGGCGCGTGCGATCGGCAAGCGCTGCGCCACGCCGCGCCAGTGGCGAATAGAGAATCAAAGCATCATTTTCGATTTTGTTGGGATCGGCACCGCTGAGCGGGCTTCTGCGTCTTCCTCATCGCGGCGCGGCATCTTTTCGCGCACCTCACGCGGACGCCAAGCGGACTTGCGCACCGGAAGGCAAGGATTTGCCCAAACGCGCTGAGGTACTGGGTGCAAGGCTCGACCTCCCGATCGCACTGGAATTTATGACAGCGCACAGCGCGCACTCGAATTTGCCGCCTTGGACGGATGGGCTCAGGGGCTCACGCAGGCCTGTCGCTGTCTGTCGGTAAAAGTCTGGGATCAACCCTTTGTTGATCAATTCGAGGTTGTTCGTGCGGTGGAGAAACCTGCTCTAGCAAAGGCGGCGAATGCCCCAAGGAGTGATGAGAAATGACTATCTTCCACGCGTCCACGATCGGGAGCAACTCATGGAGCCGTTGATCTTCGAAGACTTCGACGGACCATATGCAAACAGAACTCTCGCCCGATGGAGAATGGCGCCTCGCCGGACCCTGGACCGGCACCGGCGGCAACTGGCTCGACCCGAACCTCACCGAGGTGAGCGGCGGCGAGCTGTCCCTGACGGTCGCTGCGAACGAGCGGCGTGGATCGGAGATCCAGACGCTCGATGGCTACAGTTACGGCTATTACGAAACGAGCATGAAGGTGACGCAGACGCCTGGCGTCGTCAACTCGTTCTTCGTGATCGCGGAAGGCTACGATCCTGGCACAATCGAGATCGACGTGGAGTTCCTGACTAACGAGGACTGGATCGAACTCGCCGGATTCAGGCCGCGTTCATTTCGTTCTTCATCCGTCCAACGAGCAGCGGATAGTAGATCTGGACTTCAACCCGACGCTCGAATTCCACCGCTACGGTTTCCTGTGGGAACCGGGCAAGATTTCGTACACCGTGGACGGCGAGATCGTGGCCGTGAACGAAGACCCTGCTTCGGATGTCGGCGACGCCAAGGCGTACATCATGATGAACGCGTGGACGGGCAATCCCAGCTGGGGCGGCGGCCCGCCTTCGCAGGATGCCACATCGCACTACGACTTCGTCAAGTTCTACGACGGTGCCAACGACGTGATCACCACCGTGCGCGGCACCGGCGGCAACGACGCCCTGGCCGGCGGCACCAACATCGACGTCTTCGAGGCGTCGACCGGCAACGACATCTTCCGAAACTTCACGGCCGGAGTCGACTACATCGACTTCTCTGCATTCGGCTCGCTGCGCGCCAGCGACGTGAGCGCGAGTCTGTTCAACGGAAACCTGCGCCTCTCCTTCGACGGCAACACGATCACCATCAACGGCGTGAACGAACTAGCGGCAGGAACGACGTCGCTCGGCGCAGCGTTCGATCCGGGCGGCGCGCCCGAACCCGACCCGCAGCCGGCCAACACGGCTCCAGACGCCAGGAACGACTCGGGCCTCACCACTTCCTATGGCACTCCGATCACAATTGCGGCTGCCGACCTGCTCAAGAACGACGTCGACGCCGATGGCGACAGCCTCAAGCTGACCGGCGTCTCCGCAGCGAGCGGTGGCACTGTCAGCCTGAACAATGAGGGCAACGTGGTGTTCACTCCGTCCGCCGAGTTCTCGGGAACGGCGCAGTTCACCTATGCCATCTCCGACGGAAACGGCGGAACCGACACCGCGCGGGTGTCTCTGTCGGTCGGCACCGCACCGACGCCCGACCCCGATCCGGCTCCGACCAACACGGCACCGGATGCCAGAAACAACTCGGGCTTCACCACCGCCTACGAGGCGCCGATCACGATCGCGGCCGGCGACCTGCTGAAGAACGACGTCGACGCCGATGGCGACAGCCCGACGCTGACCGGCGTCTCCGCAGCGAGCGGTGGCAACGTCAGCCTGAACAATGCGGGCAACGTGGTGTTCACTCCGTCCGCCGAGTTCTCGGGAACGGCGCAGTTCACCTATGCCATCTCCGACGGAAACGGCGGGTCCAATTCCGCGAGGGTGTCTCTGTCGGTCGGCGCCGCTCCGACGCCGGATCCGCAGCCCCCGATGAGCGGCGACGGCTCTGGGCTGTGGGAAGACGACCTAGGCCCTGCCGCACGCACGGACAGCGACACGAGTGCCGTCGAACTCGGCATGAAGTTTCGCGTCAACGTGGATGGCGAGATTGCGGCCATCCAGTTCTACGAGACTGCGGAAAGCGACGGTGCGCATCCGGTTTCCCTTTGGACTGCAGACGGTCAGCTGCTGGCGACGGAGAACTTCAGCGGCGGTTCTGGCGCTGGCTGGCGGGAGGTGGCCTTCGACGAGCCGGTGGCGGTGCAGGCGGGCGAGGTCTACCTCGCTTCCTACCACTCCCCGCAAGGCAGGTACGCGGTCACCGAGGACTTCTTCTGGCAGTCCGTCGACGGCGGGGATGTTACCGCGCTGAAGAATGCGGGGGTCTACAACTACGGTGGGGCGGGATCGTTCCCGGATCACACCTACAGAGCGAGCAACTACTGGGTCGACGTCGTCTTCACCGACGCTGACGAGGAGAGCGTTGCGTCGACCGCGGCCGCGACCACGCTGCCGGCACCCACGATGGAAGGGACGGACGCAGACAACTGGATGCGTGGCACGACTGGCGAGGACGTCATCCTCGGCGGGAAGGGTGACGACACCATTATCGGGAAGGGCGGAGATGACATGCTTCGCGGCCAGGACGGCAACGACCTTCTGCGAGGACAAAATGGCAGCGACATACTGATCGGAGGCGTCGGCGACGACGATTTCGTGTTCCGCGCCATCCCGGAATCGAACTGGAGGTCGCCGGACGAGATCCGCGCCGGTGACGGTGCGATCGCGTTCGAGGGCGCAGGCGTGAACGGAGGAGACATAATCGACATTGCGCGCCTTGACGCCGACCACACCATGGGCGGCAATCAGGCCTTCACGTTCGGAAGCAGCGACAAGGGCGGCCTCTGGCTCATCGACGTCGATGGCCGAACGCTGGTCTGCGGCAACACGGACGATGACGCCCTGGCCGAATTCCAGGTCTGGATCGACGACGGCGCTGTGACCGCCAGCGACTACGCCGCGAGCGACTTCATCCTCTAGATTATTTAAGCCGAAAGTATCGGGCCCGCAACGTAGCGGGCCCGATCCACTCCACGCAATGGCTCTGGCGTATCGAGCCGCTACTAGAACGCGTTCAGTTCATGAGAGAGAGAGCGAGGTGTCGACATTGTCGGCCGGTGCTGGCGCGAACGTGGTGGAGTTTCGGGATTGGCGCACTCTCCGGGCGTTAACCCAGTCCTGAACGGCGGTTGCCGCCGCCGTGGAGAGTGAGGGCATGCCCGCACCCATGGATGAGACTACGACGACAACCGACGCCCTCGCCACTTCTCGGTGTGGGGTGGAGCGATCCGCTGGAAGATATGGTGCGCGACCGGCGTCGCGCTTGTCATCGCGGATATCCTCGAGGAGGAGCTATCGACCGCTTGCGCGAGGCCTGTACCAGCGCGCCGAGGATGCTGGGGCGCGGCTGGCGCAACGGCCACCGCGACCGGCAGGTGATCGCCCACGTTCGGCGCCGAGACGGTTCACGTGCCGCGGGCGCGGCTGATGCGCAGGGAGGGCGGCACGGCGGAATGGCGCTCAGGAACATGGGCGGCGAGAGCACCGCCGCCTGGACCGCCTTGCTCGATGACATGCCACGGCGCGGCCTGAAGGCGCCCAAGTTCATCATCATCGACGGCGCGCCGGTGCTTGAGGCAGCGTATCAGCCCCCGAGATGCGTGGACTTGAGGTCGGCGCGCGGCTCGATGATGCGTCGGCGGACCTTCACCGTGTGCATTCCCGCCTGGGAGAGGCGGCGAGGCGGATCGGGGCGCTCGCGGGAGCAAAGCCTGCGATCACTGCCGCTCGACCGGCACGTCCGGTCGGCGCTAGCCAGGCAATTCACCGTCTCGCTACCCGCCGAGTTCATCTGTTCGCCATCGGGCCGGCGCAGACCCCGGCCAGGCGCATGTGCGCCTCGAGGAGGTCCGCGGTGGCCCGGCCGAGGTCCAGCGCCTCCGCCGCTGGACGCGACCCTTCCCGGTTTCTGGCCTGATTGGTCTTCTGGCCCGGTCACGGAGGGGATGCGGCGATGGGGGCAGATGGTTGCGGCGGGAGGTTGCTCCGCCCGGGTTGGTAGTGGAGCGGGTCGAAAGAACGCACGATCACGTCAGGCTATTCGCCCGCTCGCGCGGGTACGGCGCGGCCTGTCCATGCTGCGATGTGGTGTCGCGAACGGTTCGCAGTTTGGTCGGCAGCTGGCCGACCTGCCGGCGCATGGGCGTCACGTCGTGATCAGCGTCGAGGTGAGGCGCTTTCGGTGCACTTAGCGAGCCTGCGTTCGCGGAACGTCTGGAGCCTTCGTTTGCAAGGAGCTTCGCGCGGCGGACGGAGCGGTTGGACGGGCTGGTGCAGCATCTCGGCCGCGCCATTGGCGGACGCCAGTCAGCGGATGGCGCGGCGGCTGTTGCTGCCGGTGAGCAAGGATACGCTTCTGCGTAACGTTCGTCGCACCGGCCGTGCACGCAAGGTCGTGCACGGCGGTCGCGCCGAGCCGTTCCGATCGCGAGTTCGCTCGAGCCCTGGCTCGACCAGCCCGGACCTACCGTCGCGCGCCGATCGCCGCTGTCGTCACTGCGATCGTCAAGGCCGTACCGGCTCTGGTGGAGGCGTGCAATCTCATCGACCGGTTACACCGCCTGATCCGGGGCGGTGCCGCCGATGACCTCGATCCATGGATCGACGCGGCAGCCAAAAGCCTCGTCGGGGGTTTCGCCATGGGCGGCGCGGCGACGTGGCGCAAGTCGACCGACCCTGGGCGCACCAACGGGGACGCACGCCTCTCGCGTTGCGCGCAGGTCCGCATCTCCCAGCATCCGCGCCGGGGGCCGCCGCGACGCATCGATCCCGACCTCCACAAGTGGCACCATCTGATCGAGAACTTCTTTGGCAAGCTCAAAGAGTTCAAAGGCATCGCCCTGCGCGCCTGCAAGGCCGACGCGAGCTTGGCCGCCGCCACCATCCTGAACTCGAAATGAACTTCAACAGGCCCTAGTCGGTCACCATCACCCGCAGCAGGCCCCAAAGCTTGAAAAAGCTTGCGCTTGAAGCGCCGGCTGGCTTTTGCTGAGCCTTTGGTTCCGCGAGCATGGTCGATGTCCTTTCTTCCGCGCCACCGGCAGATCAATCCGCGGCCTGAGACGTTCCGCCGCTCGACACAAGGCAGGTTGAATTTGAGCATCGGGATGACACGCAGGGCCGGCATGCCCGGTCGCGGCACGAAGAACGAGGCGTGCGGCGGTGGCGGGACGCCGTTCGTCCCGGCCGCGAACGCGGTGAAGCGGCAAATTCCACGTCGTTTCGGCGACAGCGGGCCGAAGTACCGTCGTGCCGTGCCGGCGCGCCGGACGCGCCAAGTCCCCCTTGTGGGTTTCGGTGATCCGTCGGTGCCGCGCGACATCGACTGCGCAACGTCCGTGTCGTGCGATGCGGCGGTGCTCGTGCGGCACTGCCGCGACGGCCGGCGCGCCTTCACGCTCACCTCCGCGATTGCGGCCCCCGCAGCATGATGCGCGGCATGCTTCGTGCCGCGACGCTCGCTTCTGGACTGGCGGCCGGCGTAGCGGTAGGGCAAGAGGCGGATCATTCCGCCCTTGCGCTCGAGCTCGTCAACGAGGCGCGGGCCGGGGCGGGCCTTTCGCCGCTCGAGCCCGGAGCCGCTGCGGAGGCGGCCGCCGCGGCGCATGCCCGAGACATGCTCGACCGCGACTACTACAGCCACGTCGACCCCGATGGCGGCACCGTGCGCGACAGGTTCATCGCCGCCGACGGAAGCCGGTGGAGCATCGTGGCCGAGAACATCGCGAACTGCACGGGCTGCGCGGCGCCACCGGGAGAGGATCGCGTCCGCGCCTTTCACAACGGGTGGATGCAGAGCCCCGGACACCGCGGGAACATCCTGTCGCGGGGGCTCGACCGCTTCGGGTTCGCGATGGAGGGCGGCGACGGCGTGGTCTATGCGGTGCAGGTCTTTTCCGGATCCGGCCCGTCACCGGGAGAGGCCGAGGCCGAGGCGCTGCCGGATGATCTCGGGGCGGCGGCGCTGAGCGCGGCCAACGCGGCGCGCCGGGAGCACGGCCGGGACCCCCTCACGGCGAGCGACGAACTCGACGCGCTGGCGGGGTCGCTCGCCGACGCTGCGACGTTCGACGGTCGGGATCTGTCGCTGCCTTCCGACCTCTTCGCGATGCTGCCCGAGGGAACGGGGGGATGGACCGGCCTCTCGGTCGCGGCGGAGGCGTGCGGTGGATGTGGCGCGCAGCCGGTGGCCGCTGACGCCGCCTACTTCGCACCGCGCGTGCTGCCGCCGGGCGGCGCGGCCGGCGCAGGCGACGCGACACATTTCGGATTTGCGGTGCGGGCGAATGGCGAGGGCCGCAAGATCGCCGTGGGCGTGGTCGGCCGCCGCTGATCAACCGACGCGGGCGGCAGCGGCAGCGGCAGCCAAGATTCGGCTTTGGGCGCGGGGAGATCGCGCCTACTCTCCGCTGGCTGGCGCAGACGAGAAGGGTCGGGAAAGCCCTCCGTCGCGCCGGGTGACACAAGGGGGAGGACCTTGACATGAGATCATTTGCGACCCTGCTGGCTGCGCTTCTCGCCAGCGCGGCGATGCCCGTCGCGGCGGATACGTCGGACGCGCGCATTGCCCTGTCGAACAACTATGCCGGCAACTCGTGGCGGCAGGCCATGCTCGAAAGCTGGGAGAGGGTGACGAGCCAGGCCGTCGAGGACGGCGTCGTGGCGGCCGCAGACGCCTTCACGACGGCCGAGAACCAGGTGACTGAGCAGGCGGCCCAGATCCAGAACCTGATCCTGCAGGGCTACGACGCCATAGTCATCAACGCCGCATCGCCCGAGGGGCTCAACGGCGCCGTCGCCGAGGCCTGCGGCGCTGGCATCGTGGTGGTCAGCTTCGACGGCATCGTGACAGAACCCTGCGCCTGGCGGATCGCGGTGGACTTCGAGCAGATGGGCAAGGACGAGGTGCTCTACCTCGCCGACCGGCTTCCCGAGGGCGGCGACCTGCTCGAGATCCGAGGGCTGGCGGGCGTCTTCGTCGACGACGCGATCAGCGCGGGCATCCACGAAGGCGTGGAGGAGACCGGCAAGTTCGAGATCGTGGGCTCGGTCCACGGAAACTGGGCGCAGGACGTGGCGCAAAAGGCGGTGGCGGGCATCCTGCCGAGCCTGCCGGAAATCGACGCGGTGGTGACGCAGGGCGGCGACGGCTACGGCGCAGCGCAGGCGATCGAGGCGGCAGGTCGGAACATGCCGATCATCATCATGGGCAATCGTCACGACGAGTTGACCTGGTGGAAGGAGCAGAAAGACGAAAGCGGCTACGAGACGATGTCGGTCTCGATCGCGCCCGGCGTCTCGACGCTGGCCTTCTGGGTCGCGCAGCAGATCCTCGACGGAGCCGACGTGCCCAAGGATCTGACGGTGCCATTCCTTCGGATCGATCAGGACAACCTCGAGGACAACCTCGCCAACACTCAGGAGGGCGGCGTGGCGAACGTCGAATACTCGCTCGAGGACGCGCAGGAGGTCATTTCGGAAGCAGGGTCCTGACAGCCTCCGCCTGCGCCTCGATGGATGCAAGGACGGAGCCGGTCGTACGGCTGGGCGGCGTCGAGAAGAGCTTCGGCGCGGTTCATGCACTACGGGGCGTGTCGCTCGACCTGCTGCCCGGCGAATGCCTCGGCCTCGTCGGACACAACGGCGCGGGCAAGTCCACGCTGATGAACGTGCTGTCGGGCAACCTCGTGCCCGACAGCGGTTCCGTCGCCGTCGGGGACGAGCAGGTCGGCGCGCGGTTCTCGCCGCAGATGGCGACGGGCCGCGGCATCCGCTGCGTGTTCCAGGAGTTGTCGCTCTGCCCGAACCTGACCGTGGCCGAGAATGCGCGCGTCTTGCATCCGGCGATCGCCGGGCTCGGCTGGCGGCGGCAGGCGCGGCGCCTGATCGGCGACAAGCTCGACGAGGTGTTTCCCGGCCACGGCATCTCGCCGGACGAGGTTGTGGGCGACCTGTCGATCGCGCGGCGGCAGATGGTCGAGATCGCGCGCGCCTTCGCCGTCACCGACGCTCCGGCGCGTGTCGTGATCCTCGACGAGCCGACCTCGTCGCTCGACGCGCATGTGGCCGAGAAGCTCCTCGCGCATGTCCGAGGGTACGTCGCCGACGGGGGATCATGCGTGCTCATCTCGCACCTTCTGGGAGAGGTCCTGTCCACCGCCGACCGGATCGCCGTGATGCGGGACGGTGCCGTGGTCGCGCTCGACGCCGCCGGCGGCTTCGACCGCCGGACGCTCGTCGCCGCCATGGGCAGTGTCGCCGACGCGGAGCGCGAGGCGGCAACGGGCGACGCTGGCCGAAGCGAAGCACCCATCATGGTCGAGGCGCGCCCGGATGTGCCGGAGAGCCGGACGCTCACCGCGCGCCGCGGCGAGATCGTCGGTCTCGCCGGGTTGAGCGGGCAGGGACAGACGGAACTGCTCGTCTCGGTCTTCGACCGGCGCGCGAAGACCGTCGCGGCAAGGGTCGCGCTGGTTGCCGGGGACCGGCAGACCGACGGGATCTTCCCGCTCTGGTCGATCGCCGAGAACATCGCCGTCGGCTCGCTTCGGCGCTTCCTGCGCGGGCCGCTGCTCGACCACGGCGCCGCCCAC
This sequence comes from uncultured Alphaproteobacteria bacterium, assembly GCA_963749675.1. GTDB lineage: Bacteria > Pseudomonadota > Alphaproteobacteria > Rhodobacterales > Rhodobacteraceae > Roseitranquillus. Next base: position 140,873 of record CAVVNT010000007.1, on the reverse strand, counting down.
GCATTTGCCGAGGATTGGCGCGAGCGGATCGGCATACGCACGCCGGACGTGGACCTGCCGATCCTGTCGCTCTCGGGCGGGAACCAGCAGAAGGCCCTGTTCGCCCGCGCGCTCGGCTCGGACGCCGAGATCATCGCGATGGACGACCCGATGCGCGGCGTCGACGTCGGCACCAAGCAGGAGGTGTACGGCATGCTGCGCGCCGAGGCCGCCAAGGGCCGTACCTTCCTGTGGTACACAACCGAGATGGACGAGCTGAAGAACTGCGACCACATCTACGTCTTTCGCGAGGGTGCGATCGTGGCCGACTTGCCGCGCTCCGAGATGACCGAGGAGCGGGTGATTCACGCCTCGTTCAGGGAAGACGCATGAGCCGCATCTCGCCGCGCCTCCTGCGCGGGCTGCTTCCGCCCCTGTCGTTGGCGGTGCTGCTCGCCGCGATCTTCTGGCTGCAGCCGCGGACGATGAGCTATTTCGGGCTGAACCTGCTGCTGAACCTCGCCGTCCCGATCGCGCTCGCGACCATCGCGCAGATGTTCATCCTGTGCGTCAACGAACTCGACCTGTCGATCGGGGCGTTCGTCAGCCTGGTCGCCTGCGTCACGGCGACCTGGCTCCGCGACACGCCGCTCTTCGGGGTGCTGGCGCTGGCTGGGCTGGTGGCGGCCTATGCCGGGCTGGGAGCGCTGATCCACCTGCGGCGCCTGCCGTCGATCGTGGTAACGCTGGGAATGTCGTTCGTGTGGCTGGGCCTTGCGGTGCTGGTCCTGCCAACTCCGGGCGGGGCGGCGCCGGCCTGGATCCGAAGCCTGATGACGCTGAAGCCACCGATCGTGCCGTTCCCGATCATCGCCTCGGTCGTGCTCGCGCTGGTCGTCCATCTCGCGCTGATGCGCTCGGCCTGGGGGACCATCCTGCGGGGGGCGGGCGGCAATCCGCAGGCGCTGGCGCGGGCGGGGTGGTCGGTCCTGCGCATCAAGATGACCATGTTCGCGCTCGCCGGGTTCTTCGGCGTGCTCTCGGGCATGGCGCTCGTCGGGCTCACCACCTCGGCCGACGCAAACATCGCCCTGCGCTACACGCTGCTGTCGATCGCGGGCGTCATCCTGGGCGGCGGCGAGTTCGTGGGCGGTCGCGTCTCGCCCATCGGGGCGGTGATCGGGGCAATGACGCTGGCGCTTGCAGGATCGTTCCTGTCGTTCCTGCGGCTCAACCCCGACTGGCAGATCGGCGCGCAGGGGGCGATCCTGATCCTCGTGCTCGCCCTGCGCCTGCTCATCAGCCGGGCCGAGGCGCGATGACCGCGCTGTCCGCCATAGGTCGGGCGCCGTGGCTCTGGGCCTGGGTCGGGGCGCTCGTCGTCTGGGTCCTGACCGCCAGCGTCACGGGCGGGCAGGGCGCAGGAGAGGTCATGTCGGCCGCCTTCACGTTCGGCGCGTTCTTCGTGATCGTGGCGCTGGGGCAGATGTTCGTCGTGACGCTCGGCCCTGGCAACGTCGACCTCTCGATCCCGGCCTGTATGACCCTCGCCGGCACGGTCTCGATGAAGGCGATGGCGGGATCCGCGGCGCTGATCCCGCTGGGCCTCCTGCTCGCGCTGGGGGTCGGTCTCGGGGTCGGTCTCATCAATTATTCGCTGATCAGGGGCCTGCGCATTCCGCCGATCATCGCGACCCTGTCGTCGAGCTTTATCTTCCAGTCCGCCGCGATCTGGTGGAACCGCGGCCTGCGCGTGAAGCCGCCCGAGGCACTGGCCGACTTCACCACCGGCAAGTTCGCCGGCGTCCCACTGATCGCGCTCGCCGCCATCGTGCTCGCGATCGCCGGCCATGTCACGCTGACCCGAACCCTCTACGGCCGCGGGGTCGTCGCCATCGGACAGAACCCGCGCGCCGCCCACCTCGCCGGCGTCCGCGTCGAGCGGATCCGTGCGGCGACCTACATCCTCTCGGCGCTGCTCGCCGGGCTATGCGGCTACCTGCTCGCCGCGTTTTCCGGCGGGGCGGCACTCAACATGGGCGAGGAGTATCTCTTGAGCTCGATCGCCGTCGTCGTGATCGGCGGCACCTCGGTCGCGGGCGGGTTCGCCAACGTACCCGGCCTCTGGGGAGCGGCGCTGTTTCTGTTCCTGCTCGTCACGATGCTCAACACCTTCGGCGCGGGCGCCGGGGTCCGCATGGTGCTGACCGGCCTCATCATCATCGGGGTCATCGTCGCTGCCAGCGGTCGACGCCCGCAAGGCTGAGGGGCCCGCGATCTTGAAGGCCTGCTCCCGCCGCCTCCCGAGCAAAGGTCGGATTTGCCCGAAGCGATCTTGCCGCAGAGCAGGTAGAGCGCCGTGCGGCGCGGCGTCGCAGGCCGCGCAACCGCGGACCGTCCTCTCGCCGTAGCGCCGGCCGCCGATGCGGAACTCGTGGGGGTGGTAGTTCCACCAATTGAAGGCTGCCTGGATCGCCAGCTCGAGCCGCGCGAGGTTCCACGTCATCGGCAGGACGAGGCGGCGCTAGACCGGCGGCTCGATCTCCTCGAGCTCAATGCGGCTCTGAGCGGCGTTGGGTGGCTCGAAGAACATGACGGCAGAAAGGGACGTCGCCGTCGCCTGTTCGCCACGCGCCCGGAAACGATCCGCTCAGGGCGTCGCGCGCCGCAAAGCTTCGTTGATCCGCGACTGCCAACCCGGTCCCGTCGCCTTGAACTTGGCCACGACGTCCTGATCGAGCCGGATCGACACCGGCACCTTGGGACTCTCCTTCCGGGGGCCGCCGCCGACATTCCTTCGCATCCTGTCGGCGAGCTCAGGGAAGGCCTCAGCGAACGGTCGCGCCTGAGCGAGCTGGTCCTCCGTTGCCTCAGGGGCATCTGGATCGATGGCGATCATGCGCTGGATACGCGCCTCTTCCTCATCGGAGATCTCTGCCTTGAATTTCTTCTCGTCTGTCATGGCAGGCTCCTTTCCTTCCGGCTGGCCGGTCGCATCGAGATGACCGATACGCCCTCCATGCCCAGCAGCGGGTAGACGACGGCGACCGTCCCGTTCGCGAGACGGCCGATCGCCATGTAGCGGCCGGCCTTTGCGGGCACGGTCAGGGCGTCCAGGAAGAACCCCTAGATCGCCAGATCTTCGAGGCTGCGGCCCTCCTCGAGCGCCTAGGACGGGCGCCGACCGCGGCCGCTCCAGGTTCTTTCCGGGTTGGATGGCGTGTACTTCGGCGCGACTGCGGGCCGCTTGGTGCCTTTGCCCGTCGGCATGACGTCGTTCAGAGAAAGACCGTGCTTCTTCGCGATGGCGTTCATCTCGTCCAGAGCCTGGCGACGGCGTTCCTGATCGAGCTCGACCATGCGTCTGTTGATGGCGCGGCTCAGCTCCTCGAGCTCGTTCCTGGACATGCTGTTCAGATCGACACCCATTGGAACCTGCCTCCGACTTGATGCTCGCCGTCTTCAACCAGAGGCGAGTCGCTTCAGCAATCGGCCCAGGCGACCCTCTAACCACGGCAGGCAGCCATGCTTGCCAATTCAGGATAAGCGCCCCCAACGCCATCCCGAAGAGCGGCAGGAGGGGCGATGTTTTTTCGAGAATGGTGTGCCAAGCGGTGCGGCTGGCGCAACCTGGTGGCGGCCGAGGCCGACCGTCTGGTCACAGCCCACGGGATGCGACAACTAGACGTAGGGAACGTCTGAAGAACCTTCGGCTTCCTGCATGATCTGGTAGGCTGGACTGACCGACGAGAAGCCCGTCCGATGCCGAAGCAGCGCGCCTCTCCCAGCCTGACCCATGCGATGAAGAAGAAGCAGACGCGGCGGGAGCGGTTTCTGTCGGAGATGGAGGCGGTGGTGCCTTGGGGGCGGCTCGGGCTGATCGAGCCGCATCATCCCAAGGCCGGGTCGAAGGGTGGGCGGCCGCCGATGCCGCTGGAGACGTGCTGCGGGTCTACTTTCTCCAGAACTGGTATGCGCTGAGTGATCCGATGGCCGAGGAGACGCTCTACGACAGCGAGGCCATGCGCCGCTTCGCCGGGATCGAGCTCGGAGACGACCGCATCCCGGACGAGATCACGATCCTGAACTTCCGCCACCTGCTGGAGCGGCACGGTCTGACCGAGGCGATCTTCGCGGAGGTGAATGCGCATCTGGCCGACAAGGGCATCACGCTGCGCTCGGGCACGCTGGTGGACGCGACCATCATCGACGCGCCTTCCTCGACGAAGAACGGGGCCGGGGCGCGCGATCCGGAGATGTCGTCCAGGAAGAAGGGCAACGACTGGTCGAGTCTGCCCGAAATCGCCAAACCGCCGCAAATGTGGCCTCGGCACCGAGGTATCGGAGCCCGCCGCCAGAGCGGAACGTCACGCCAACGCTCAACGAGGCCGCTTTGGCGAAGCCAAGGGTTGTTGATCAGACGTTCCTCTACTTGGTTCGCCCTGATCAACGTCCAACGCATTGATTTTATTTGATGACGTGACGTTTTTGATATTTTCGAACCGCAGGGTTTGGTAGGTTTGGGGCGAGAACCCTGCAATTTCGGATCGACGCATGAAGCCCAAATCCCGTGCCCCTGAGCAGGACGACCTGTTGCGCCCGCGCTTGGCGGACATGATCGACCTGCGCCACGAACTGGTGAAGCTTGCCGGGCTGATCGACTGGGAGTTCTTCGAGGAGGAATGGGCGGGGTTCTTCCCGTCGCACACGGGGCGCCCGGCGACCTCTCCACGGCTGGTGGCGGGGCTGCTCTACCTCCAGCACGCCTACCGGCTGTCGGACGAGGCGGTCGTGGCCCGGTGGGTGGAGAACCCGTACTACCAGCACCTCTGTGGCGAGACGTTCTTTCAGCACCGTCCTCCTGTCGATCCTTCGTCGCTGACGCGGTGGCGGAACCGGATCGGGGAGGAAGGTGCCGAGTGGCTCCTGACCAAGACGATCGAGGCCGGGCGCGAGGCCGGAGTGATTTCCGAGCGGAGCGCGGAGACGGTGATCGTGGACACGACGGTGATGGAGAAGGCGATCGCGCATCCAACCGATACACGGCTCTACGAGAAAGCGCGTCGGCGCCTGGTGGCGCTTGCCCAGGAGGCGGGCCTGTCGCTTCGCCAAAGCTACGCGCGGCTGGCGCCGCGTCTGGCCGGACAGGTCGGTCGCTATGCCCACGCCCGCCAGTTCAAGCGGATGCGCAAGGGGCTGCGGCGGCTGAAAGGCTACACCGGCCGGGTCCTGCGCGACATCCAGCGGCAGCTGCACGCCGTGACCGACACCGCCCTGCGGGAGCGGATCGAGGGCGAGATCGCCCTCGTTGAGCGCCTCCTGCGGCAGAAGCCGAAGGACAAGCGGAAGCTCTATGCGCTGCACGAGCCTGAGGTGGACTGCATCTCCAAGGGCAAGGCGCGCGTCCGTTACGAGTTCGGCTCCAAGGTCTCGGTGGCGACCACGCACAAGGAGGGCTTCGTCGTCGGCATGCGCGCGATGACCGGCAACCCGTACGATGGCCATACCTTGCGAGAAGCGCTCGAGCAGGTGGAGATCCTGACGGACACATCACCGAAGAGAGCCTTCGTCGACCGCGGCTATAGGGGGCATGGCGTTGAGACGACCGAGGTCTTCATCTCCGGCCAGCGCCGCGGCATGACGCCGGCGCTCCGGCGCGACCTGCGCCGCCGCAGTGCAATCGAACCGGCGGTCGGCCACATGAAGACCGACGGCCGCCTCGCCCGCTGCGCCCTCAAGGGCACGCTCGGCGACGCACTCCACGCTGTCCTCTGCGGCTGCGGGCACAACATCCGCATGATCCTGGCCCATCTGAGGGCTCTTGTGGCCGTGATCCTCGCCGCGCTGATGGCAGCAATCGCCAACAACATCGAACAGGCCCGGCCAAACTACGCCACGACCGGCGCCGCGGCGTGATGTTCAGTGGCGACTACTTGTCTCAACGGCACGCCGCGTCGCTAGCTTACGCACTCTACACTCGGACGAATGCTTCTCTTTCTTACTGCCCGGAAGCAGCTTGTTCATCAGTAATGCAGGAACGTGCCCGACCGCGGAGTTCGTGCTTCTTGATTTTTCCGGTCGTCGTCTTCGGCAGGTCTCCGAAGACGACCCGCTTGGGCCGTTGAAAGCCTGCAAGGCGTTGCCGGGCGTGCTCCAGGAGATCATCCTCCGACACTGATGCGCCCCCTGCAAGTTCGACGAAAACGCATGGAACCTCGCCCCATTTCTCGTCGGGCATGGCAACCACCGCCGCGAGGCTGACGGCGGGGTGCGAGTAGATCGCCTTCTCGACCTCGATGGAAGAAATGTTCTCGCCGCCGGAGATAATGATGTCCTTGGCGCGGTCGCGGATCTCGACGTAGCCGTCGGGATGTTGCACGGCGAGATCGCCGGACCAGAACCAGCCGTCCTTGAACGACTCCTTTGTTGCCTCTGGCTGTTTGAGGTAGCCCTTCATCACGATGTTGCCGCGAAAGACGATCTCGCCCTGGGTCTCCCCGTCCCACGGCACGGGCTGCCCGGTCTCGGAGTTCAGGACCAGCACGTCCTCCTGCAATTCATAGGCCACGCCCTGCCGTGCCTTCAGGCGGGCGCGGTCTTCGAGCGGAAGATCGCGCCAATCCGGTTTCTCGGCGCAGACGACGGCGGGACCGTAGACCTCGGTCAGCCCGTAGACATGAGTGATCGAGATGCCCATCTTCTCCATCCCGGCAATCACCGTGGCGGGCGGCGGGGCGGCGGCGGTCATCATCTTGATGTGCTGAGGAAAATCACACCGGTCTTTGGGCGCGGCACCCCCGATCATCGACATGATGATGGGAGCTCCGCACAGATGTGTGACGCCATGCGCGGCAAAGGCCGCGTAGATCGCGTCGGCGCGCGGCGCACGCAGGAAGACATGGCATCCGGCCAGAAGCGTGATGGTCCAGGGAAAGCACCAGCCGTTGCAGTGAAAGAGCGGCAGCGTCCACAGATAGACAGGGTGATGCGGAATCTCCCAAGTGACCACGTTGTTGACCGCGTTCGTCCAGGCGCCGCGATGGGAATAGACCACGCCCTTGGGCCGCCCGGTCGTGCCCGAGGTATAGTTCAGTGCCAAGGCATCCCATTCGTCATCGGGCAGGGAATAGGCGAAATCGGGATCGCCTTCGGCCAGCAATTCGTCATAGCTCAACGCGCCGATCCGGTCCCCGCCGGGGCCTTGCGTATCCTCGATATCCACGATCAAGGGGTCGCGGCCCGACCGCGCAACGGCCTCGGCGACCATCGCGGAGAATTCGGTATCAACCAGCAGCGCCTTCGCCTCGCCGTGATCGAGGATGTAGGCGATGGTGGCCGCATCGAGCCGGACGTTGTTGGCGTTCAGCACAGCGCCCAAAACCGGAACGGCCAGAGCGCATTCCAGTGCCTCGGGGATGTTCGGCGCGACCAGCGCCACGGTGTCGCCCTTTCGGATCCCTCGCTTCGCGAGGCCCGAAGCAAGCCGCTTGCAGCGCTCCGCCACCTCGCCCCAGTTGCGCCGGATCGATCCGTGGATCTGCGCGGGCAGTTCGGGATGCACTCGTTCGACCCGCTTGAGGATCGAGACGGGCGAGAGGGCCGCGTAGTTGGCGGTACAGCGGTCAAGCTCGGGTCCGTCGTAGATCATTCGCCGGTCCATTCCGGCATGGTCTCCTTGCGGGTGAAGGCGGCAATCCCGGCCTCGGTGTCTCGGGCCATCATGTTTTCGGCCATGACTCGGCCGGCATAGGCATAGGCTTCCTCGAGGCCCATCTCAGCCTGTTCGTAAAAGGCGCGCTTGCCGGTCCGGACTGCCACGGGCGATTTGTCGGCGATGATCCGGGCCATCTCCATCGAGGCCTCCGCCAGCTCCGCGCGCGGGACGACGCGGTTGACCAGCCCGATCTCGGCCACGCGCGCGGCGGGCAGAAATTCGCCCAGGAGCAGCAGCTCCATCGCCATCTTGCGCGGCACGCTGCGCGACAGCGCCACCATCGGCGTTGAGCAGAATAGGCCGATATTCACGCCCGAGGTGGCAAAGCGCGCATCCTCGGATGCCACGGCCAGATCGCAGGACGCCACCAGTTGGCAACCCGCGGCGGTGGCGATGCCCTTGACCTCGGCGATGACCGGTTGCGGCAGGCGGACGACACGCAGCATCATCGCCGAGCAAGTAGCAAAGAGATCCTGGAAATATCGGAATCCGCCATCCGGATCGGTCCGGCGCGCCGTCATTTCCTTGAGGTTGTGACCCGCGCAGAAATGGTTGCCCTCGCTACGCAGGATCACGGCCTTGACAGAACGGTCCTGCGCGATGGCGTCGAGCGTCTCCGACAACGCGGCCATCATTGCCTCGGAAAGGGCGTTGATGGAGTGCGGTGCGTTCAGCGTGAGGATGGCGACCCCGGCCGCATCGGTGCGGACCACGAGATCAGGCGTGGTGTCGGCTTCATAAGGCATCTTTGTTCCCCTGAGATCGTAGCGCGCCGCGCGCGCAGGTTTCAACTCGGATCACGCGGGTCTGGCGCGGGCGGATCCGTCGTCTGTGGCCCGCAGGCCCGCCCGGATCGGCCAGTCTCAGATCGCGAGATCAAGGCGGGGTTTCCAGAACGGGCGGAACAGCTCGATCTTGGGGCAGCGGTCCATCACCACCTTCAGTCCCGCCTCCTCGGCGAGCTTCGCCGCGCCGTCGTCGTAGACCCCGATCTGTCCCCAGAGCACCTTGGCCCCGATCGCGATGGCCTGTTCGGCGATGCCGTGGAGCTCCTCCTTCGGGCGGAACACCTCGACCATGTCGACCGTGCGGTCGATGTCCTGCAGGGAGTGGACGACCGGGATGCCCCGGATGTCGGACACGGCCGGATTGGGGTTCACCGGAATCATGTCGTATCCCGTCTCGTGCAGGACGCGCAGCACGCCGTAGCTGAACTTGGTCTTGTCCGCGCTCGCCCCGACCATGGCGATGGTCTTCACCGAGCGCAGGATGTCGGACAGATACTCCTGTGAGTAGTCGTAGCGATGCTCGATATCGACTTCGGGCATTCAGGGCTCCTTCGACGTGGCGATGTCCGCTTTCAGCTCGTGAGGCTCCAGCGGATCGAGAAATGGGTTGCGATAGAGCTTGTCGTGGCTCTCCACGCCGATCTCCAGCGTGCAGTCGGTCACGGGCCGCGCGACGCAGAGCAACACGTAGCCATTGCTGATCTGGCGGTTGTTCAGCGCCACCTGTCGGCGCTGATCGACCTCACCTGCAGTTCAGCCTCGCGGCACAGGTGATGCAGCCGCCGTACCTGCAGCCATAGGGCAGATCGACGCCTTGCTCGCGCAGCGTGTCCAGCAGCGGGCGGCGGGCCTCGACCCTGTAGGTCGCGCCGCCTCGGTTGGCGAGCGTTATGGCGCGGGTAGCAGTCAAAGCCAGATATCGCTCGTGCAGTCGCCGCCGGGATAGCGGGTTTCGTGGCAGCGGCTGGGCCCGTTCGGCTCCTTCCCGAAGTCGACGATGAAGTCTTCGTTGATCGTCATGCCACCGTCTTCGACGTCGCAATCGATCATCACCATCACGCCGCCCTGCGTGCGGATTTCGGGGTAGAACTGGTTGTCCCATGTCGAGAAGAGTGAGGTGGTGACGTAAAGCCGCTTGCCGTCAAGCGACAGCTGGAACATCTGCGGTCCGCCCGCGACCTTGACGCCGTTGACCTCGGGTGCCCTGCCAAGAAGCCCGCCCATCCAGACCTGTCCGGTCAGCTTCGGATTGTGCGGATCGGTGATGTCGTACTGGCGCATGTCGCCGTGCAGCCAATTGTTGAGGTAGAGATACCTGTCGTCCATCGACACCAGGATCGCCGACATTACGCCGGGAACGGGAATGGGCCATTCGGGATGCGGCTCGTTGCCGACGTCGATGATCTTTTCCCATTCCCATTTGCCGGCATCGGACCTCCAGAAATGGATGACGTTGGTGCTGAGCGCCGCGCCGCAGAAGCCGTGCGTGCTGTCGGGGTCGTGGTGGAACTTGACCTCGAGCGGGATAAGTCCGTCCTCGCCCAGATACATGGTCTCGACCGGCACGCGCTTCTCGAAATCCCAGATGTGCAGCCGGCGGCCATATTTCAGGTGGCCAACCTCTTCGAGGTCGAAACCCGGCATGAACGTGTTGGGGGCCGCCCACTCGGAGCTGACCATCACGTTGTGGCGGGGCTGGTACCAGAAATCGTAGCCGAACGGGATGTCGCCCATCGAGTTTTCCCAGCGCCCGACGATCTCGAACTCCTTGTTCAGATGCAGATAACCGCCCGGCGCCTCCCCCTTGGCGTCGCCGAGGAAAGAGATGATGATCTCGGACCCAAGGCAGTGCACCGTGTGCGGTCCGGACAGGTTCGCCTTGCGCTTGATCTCGGCGCCGTCGATCACCTTGTGCAGGCGCGGCGCGCGCGGATCGCTCGCGGTGTCGACGACATGGATGTTGTTCGACCGCACCCCGGGCACCAGCAGGTACCTGCGCGACATCGACGAGTCGTCGTGGCAGGAAGAGCACGCGTTCCAGCCCATGTGGTGCAACTCGTCGCCGATACCCGGCATCTCCAGCCGGTGGATCACCTGCGAGTAGGTCGGACTGTCGGGATCCGCGTCCACCGTCGCCAGATAGTCGGGCTTCTGAATGCCGGTCCCGGTGTAGATCGCGATTGAATACAGCAACTTCTCCCGAGGCGCCTTGATCGCCTCTGCCGGGCTTGCGTAGCCCGGTCCGCAGCATCCTCCGTCCATGGATCAAGCTCCTCCCTTGATTCTGTGGTGCGTCCCGTATATCGGAACTCATCTTCTCACGATACGGGAATATCATGCATCTCGAACGCCTGACACTGATCCTCGAGATCGTCGGCCAGAAGGGAGAGGCCACGGTTGCCGAGATCTGCGACCATTCCGATTTGCCCAAGGCATCAGCCTACAGGTTGGTGCAGGATCTGGTCGGGGCGGGCCTGCTGGAGCCAGTCGCACGGGGCCGCTTCGTGATCGGCAGCCGTTTGAGAGGCATCACGCAGAACGGCCAGTCGGATCGCGCGCTGCTCGACCTTGTCGCACCAGCGCTTAGACGCGCGGCGGCGGAGTATGGCGCGGCCTTCTTCCTGTCGCGGCTGCGCGGCCGGGCGGTCGAGATCATCCATGTGGAGACGCCCGACACGGGCGTCTCCTTCCTCCATCCGGGCCTGGGAAAGCGCCCGTTGCACGCCTGTTCGTGCTCCAAGGCCGTCGCGGCGTTCTCGCCGGACCTGGTGCAAGGGCAAACCCTCGAAGGGCGGTTGAAGGCCTATACCGAATTCACCCTGACACGGGTCGACGACCTGGAAGCAGACCTGGAGCGGATACGGCAACGCGGCTATGCCGAATGCGTCGAAGAGATCGAGCACGGTATGGCGTCGGTCGCGGCGACATTGGGCGTAGCGGGGCCGGCGGCGACAATGTCGATCGGCGCGACAGGCTCCACGCGGGTCTTCACGCCTGCGTTCCGCGCGCGGATCGGGCCCGAAATCGTCGCACTGGCCCGCGACCTGTCGGCTGGTCTGGCATTGGGCGCACCGGAGCGCGCCCCGAAATCGGCCTGAGAATCCGGGCCGCACGCGGCGCCCCGGTGCGGTCTCACGCAACCCGGACAGCGATGTCACGTAACGTAAACGAAGCGGTTGCGGCGCGGGCCGGGGCTGCTAGGCGCTGGTCGCCATGACGAGCATGATCAGCGACCGCCGACACCGCTTTCCGCCAGAGATCATCGCCCATACGGCTGGCTCTACGCGCGTTTCCCGCTCAGCTTGCGCCTGGTCGAGGAGATGCTGCTCGAGCGGGGCATCGACGTCTCCTATGAGACGGTGCGCCGGTGGGGCGCGAAGTTCGGTCCGCTCCTGGCCCGCGGCCTGCGACGGCGCGCCGCACGGCCGGGCGATATCTGGCACCTAGACGAGATCCGGGCGCGCGGGCGACCAGCATGGCGTAGTGCTTGAGGAGATCGTGCAGCGCCGGTGCAACTCGAAGGCGGCGCGCCGGCTCCTTCGAAACTCTGCTGAAGAAGCAGGGCTGGCGGCCGCGGCGCATCGTGACCGACAAGCTGGCCTCCCACCCGGCGGCGAAGCGGATGGTCGCCCCGAGCCTGGAGCACCGCCGTCCACAAGGGTTTGAACAATCGCGCCGAGAACAGCCACGTGCCGCTGCGAAAACGGCAGATGCAGGGCTTCCGTTCTCCGGGAGGGCTGCAGCGCTTCACCTCGATCCTCTCCTCCGTCCCCTTCCGCCAGCCTGCCGCCAATCTGCTCTCGCCACCCGCTTCCACCGGCTCGAAGCACTCGACGTATGGCATCAGGTCGCTGGTCTTGCAGCCTGACGCTGCCACAGGGAAGCGCCTTCTGCTCCAGCAGTCGGTTGACGTGACATCGCCCGCCGATCTGGTATACTACGGGCTGAACCGCGAGACTTGGTCCGGCCGAGACTGACGCAGTTCAATGCGAGCGGCACGAGAGGGGACTGTCGTGCAAGTCAACGTGGAGCGGTGGTCGATGCGCGGTGCTGCTGGCTTTTTTCTGATCGCGATGCTCGGCGGCCCCGCTCTCGCTCAGGAGGATGGGTGGAGCTTCGCGTTCTCGCCCTACATCTGGACGCCGGGCGTCTCGAGCTCGGTGGAGACCCGCTTCGGCACGCTCGACGCCGACGCCAGCATCGATGACGTGCTCTCGGCGACGGACTTCGCGTTCATGGGCGCCTTTGAGGCGCGCTACGGCCCTTGGAGCCTGATTGCGGATCTCATCTACACCGACCTGACGGAGCGGAGCGACACGCCATTCGGCGTGCTGTTCTCGGAAGCTCAGCTCGAGACCGAACTCGCGATGGCCACGTTCTATGGCGGCTACCGTATTCATGAGGACGACCGCGTCGCGATGGACGTCCTCGGCGGCGCGCGGGCGGTGTGGCTCGACATCGACGTCACGCTCGATTCCGGCGCGCTGCCCTCCCGCAGCTTTGGCCTGAGCGAGAGCTGGGTCGATCCGGTGGTCGGCGCCCGCGCCCGGTTCGCGCTGACCGACCGCTGGTTCGCCACGGCGCTCGCCGACGTCGGCGGCTTCGGTGCCGGTTCGGATCTCGTCCTGGCAGGTGCTCGCGACCGTCGGCTACCAGATCAACGATCGTTGGTCGGTACAGGGCGGCTGGCGGCAGATCGGGATCGAGAAGGAGATAGAGGGGCGAGACACCGATCTCGACCTCGGCGGACCGGTGCTCGGCGTCACGGTCCGCTTCTGATCCATGGGAGAGCATGATACCGCGCATCGCCGCGAGGAGAGGGTTCGTCCAATGCATGATCTGAGACTTGTGAGGATTGCAGCGGTTCTGGCGGCCTTGCCCATGTCGATCGGTTCCGAAGCGGCCGCCTTTGATGGACAGGTCCCCCGGAGGCGATAGAGCAGGCGCCGGTCTACTCGCCGTACGCCGGGCGCGGATATCCCGACCGGGTGCTGTTCGGCGACCTCCACTTCCACACCGAGCTCTCGTTCGATGCCGGTCTCGTCGGCACCTCGCTGTCGCCGCACGAGGCATTTCGCGTCGCGCGGGGCGAGGAGATCGTCTCGAACACCGGCCAGCGGGTGCAGCTCATCCGCCCGCTCGACTTCCTCGCGCACCGAGCACGCCGAGATGCTTGGCATCTCCGCGGCCATGCGCACCAGCGACCCGCGCCTTGCGCAGGACGAGTGGGGCGGCCGCATCCTCGCACAGTTCAATTTTGGCCAGGAGGGCCGGATGGCGGCTTACGCCGAGATCATCGACATTGAAACCGTCCAGGGCGTCAACCCGACCGCGCATCTGGGACTCGACGACGACATCTGGACGGACCTCATCGAGGTGATCGACCAGTACAACGATCCCGGCGTCTTCACCACGCTGGCGGGGTTCGAGTGGACCTTCACGCCGCAGGGCGACAATCTCCACCGCATCGTGCTGTTCCGCGACGGGGCCGAACGCACCGGCCGGACCCGACCGCTCTCGTTCATCGACGCGCCCGACCCGGAGCTGCTGTGGGATGACCTCGCCGCCTACGAGGCGGACACCGGCGGTTGCGCGATTTCGGCGCCGCACAACGCCAACCTGAGCAACGGGCTGATGTTCGTCCCGATCAAGTTCGACGGCTCGCCATGGACGCGGATTACGCAGCCAAGCGCGCGCACCTCGACGCGCCCGACTTCACCGCCCTCGGCTACGGCGGCGGCGTGCCGATGGGCGACGCGCCCGAGGGCGGTTCTCCGCGCTTCATGATCCAGGCCCTGCGCGACCTCGACGGCGCCAACCTCGACCGCATCCAGATCATCAAGGGCTGGATCGACGGCGCCGGCGAGACGCACGAGCGGATCTTCGACGTCGCCCTGTCGGACGGCCGCACGATCGACGCCGACGGGCGGAGCCGCGCGCCGGTCGGCTCGACGGTCGATGTCTCGACGGCCACCTACATCAACGCCATCGGCGCGTCGGCGCTCGCCGCGTTCTGGGAGGACCCCGCTTTTGATCCGGCAGAGGACGCGTTCTACGACGCCCGGGTGATCGACCTCCCGACGCCGCGTTGGGCTTCGCACGACGCCGCCTTCTACGGCATCCCTCTGCCCGAGAGCGTGCCTCCGACAGTCCTGGACCGCGCCTATACGTCGCCGATCTGGTACACCGACGGGAGCTGACCGGCGCGGCCCCCTTCCGAGACCGGGCCTTCGCGTCGCGCCGTAGCAAGCAGACCCTCTCCCGTGCCGAAGATCGCGATCGGGCTGTCGCCCACGGCGTAGAGGTGCTGGCCGCGATCGTCGGACGTCCAGCGGCCCGCTATTGCCGCCAGCGTCTGGAAAGCGAGCGGCTTCTGCGACAGCGATCCCGTGCATGCAAGGTACTGGAGGTCTGGGATGAATCCTTAGAGAGATTGCTCTATCCGCCGCAATTGTCCCCAGGCACTGGATAGACTGCAGGGCGAAGGAGACGCGCATGCGAGAGCGTGCTTGACGGACGTCAACTGGATCGGCTGCGCCTGACGGCATCATCCCCCGCTTCGCATCGGGGCGCCGCGGCCACAGGGAGAGCGCCATGGCGACGAGACGGCAGTTCAACGGGTCGATTCCGTACGGTGGCGCTCGACGGGACCGCCTCGGAGAAACGCTCCGAGCGGCCGCCTACGCGTAAGAGTCTTCGAGGGCGCGCCGAATGTGAGGTCGGGCGGGGCTATCCAAGCCAACCATCTTCGCCCTTCGCGGTTATACGTTTCGGCTTCGCGCTCCGGCGGAGTAGAGTGTCCTGACCATATCGACGGAGTACGTGGTGCGCCGAATTCTCCTCTCAGGGACGGTCCGTGATGCGGCTGTAGCCTTGGCGATAGGTGTGATGCTCGCAGCGCCCGGATGGGGCTCGACCTGCGGCTTCCACAACTACTTGCCGGAGAGGACCGTCGTCGACCGGCTGCTCGACAGCGATCACATCGTCCTTGCCCGGCCCGGCCCGGAGAACCCGTTCCGCTACAAGCGGTTCGATTGGGTCGAGTTCCCGTTCCTCGTCTCATCATTGCACCGGCACCGGTCGGCCGCCAATCCCTCCGAGGCCGTCCTGTTCGCGCGCGACGGCGCCTACGGGCCCTGGCAACAGCTCGCCTACATCGACGTCGCCTATCGTGCCGTCCTCGGCGAGGTGGTAGCGAGAATGCCTGCATGGGAGAGGGGCGACCTTCGCGACCGCTTGCAAATGTTCGCGGACCTCTCCGCGCATCCCGACAGCGAAGTCCAGCGCCTCGCCTTGGCCGACGTGCAGGTTTCCTTTTGAGGTCCTTGATGCGCCGCCGGCCCTTCGTTCGCATGCCGGGTCGGGTCTTCCTGCATGCGCTGATCGGACTGGTGCTATCGGTCTCGGTGTGCGGGGCGCAGGAAGGAGGCGGGCCGCCCGAGATGCCCATCGTTCGGACGGACAGCCCGAGCGAGACCGTCGCCTCCTTCGCGGAGCTTCGCGACGCGCTCGAGGCCGCGGTCGCCGCCTATGTGGCAGCGCCGAGCCGGGCCGGTGTGACACAGATCGACCTCCTTCTCGCCAACCTGCGCAGCCTGATCGACCTCGAAGGCGTTCCCGCCGCGGCCCGCCAGCGCGTCGGCACCGCCACCGCGCTCGCGCTGCTCGACACGTTCGGTCGGGTCGGCCTGCCGGGACCGGGAGAGCTGCCCGGCGCCGACAGTCTGGACGACGCGGATGTTGCCAGCGTGCGGAATCCCCGGCACGCCCCTGCGCATGGGGCGCACCGAGGACGGCGCGCGGGCCGGCGAATGGCTGTTCGACGAAAGCACCGTCATTGCCGCCCCCCGCTTTCTGGCGGGAATCGCGAACAAGCCGCTCGTCTCGAGCCTCGGCTGGGACAGCTGGACGACGACCCTGCCGCAACTGACGGGCCCGTTTCTGCCCGCGCGCCTTACGGCCGCCGTGCCTGCGGGCTGGCAGACCCTGTGGCGAGGTCTGCCGATCTGGAAATGGGCGATGATGGCCCTTGGCGCCTGCCTCGCCTGGTTTGTACTTGCCCGCATCCACCGTTGGACGGCACGCGCGCCCGGCCCACACGCGGCGCCCCTGCGGATGGTCATGCCCTTGCTCACGCTGATTGCCCTGCAGGTCTTTCTGCCGTGGTTCAAACGACAGCTGATGCCGTTCTCCCAGATGCCCGACATTGTCGCCCATGCCGTGACGCTTCTCAGCTTCGCCGCTCTGGCGTGGCTGTTCTGGGCGACTGTCCAGGCCTTCGTCGCAATCCGCAGCACCCCCGAGCCCAACCCGAAAATGGGACGCGACCGGGACCTTTGGCGCGTGATGGGTGCAGCGGCCGCGCCGTTGGCGCATGATCCCTTCGACACCGAGGAGATGAAGGACCTCGTGCCGGAGTGAGGCGGTGGTCGAGGCCCGGCAAGGGGGGCGTTCGATACTGTCCCGCCTGAAGCTCGAGCGTGGGAACATCGGCGCCGACCTCGTGGCCGGCGCCACCTTCGCCATCGTGAACGTGCCGCAGGGCATGGCGAACGCGGTGCTGGCGACGGTGAACCCGGTCGCGGGGCTCTATGCGCTGATGATCGCGATGCCGGTGGGCGCGGTCTTCACCGGTTCGGTCTTCATGAACGTCTCGACGACCGGCGCGCTGTCGGTCGCGGCCGGGGAGGCGCTGGTTCCTTTCGAAGGGAACGCGAAGGTCGGCGCCCTCGTCGCGCTCGTGTTGCTGGTGGGCGCGTTCCAGCTCGCCTTCGGGCTGATGCGGCTGGGGCGGCTGATCCGCTTCGTCTCCAACGCGGTGATGACCGGCTTCATCACCGGGATCGCGTTTCTGATCATGTTCGGCTCCGTGTCCGACATCACGGGCTATTCGAGCGGCCAGCCCAACCCCTTGCTCAGGCTCGCCGACACCATGCTGAGCTGGCGCATCCTGGATCCGCATACGGTGTTTCTCGGGCTATCCACTGTCCTTCTGATCCTTGCGTTCCAGCGCACGCCGCTCGCCAAGTTCGCCCTGATCCTCGCGCTGGCCGTCACGACCGGGCTCGCCTACGCCATGTCGCTGGGGCTCGAGGGCGGCAATGTCGTGCTGGTGGGCGACATCGCGATCATCCCGCGCAGTCTGCCCACCCCCATTCTGCCCGATCTCTCGAAGCTGCCGGACATCGCGCTGCCGGCGCTCGCCATCGCCATCATCGGCCTGATCCAGGGCGCGGGCGTCGGGCAAAGCTATCCCAACCCCGACGGCCGGTTTCCCGACACGTCCCGCGACTTCTCCGGGCAGGGCATGGCGAACCTCGCCGCCGGCGCCTTCGGCGCGATCCCCTGCGGCGGGTCGATGTCGGGTACGGCCGTGAACTTTCAGGCCGGGGCGCGCTCGCGGTGGTCGAACATCTTCGCCGGCGCCATCGTGGTGCTGATCGTCTTCGCCTTCGTCGATCTGGTGAAGCTGGTGCCCATGGCTGGCCTCGGCGGGCTGCTGCTGGTCGTCGGCTTCCAGAACATCCAGCCGGAGAACATCCGCACGGTCTGGGCCACCGGCCTGCCGGCGCGTCTCGCGATGGGGGCCACCTTCGCCGCAACACTCTTCCTGCCGCTGCAATTCGCGATCCTGATCGGGGTGGCGCTGTCCTTCCTCCTGACGATCCTGCGCATGTCGAACCGCATCGAGGTGCGCGAATTCCGCCTCGTCGAGGGCGGCTTTCCCGTCGAGGCGGAGGCGCCGGCCAGCCTCGAGCCCGGCGCGATCTGCGTCCTGCGCATCCGGGGCTCTCTTTTCTTCGCGTCGGCCCAGGCGCTCGAGGCGCAGCTCCCCTCCGTCGAAGGGGCACGCGGCGCGACCCTCATCCTGATCCTGCGCGACGTCGATGACCTGGGAAGCACGATGCTGCGCCTGCTCAAGCGCTATGCGACGAGCCTGCACGCGGCGGGCGGCACGCTGAAGCTGACGGGCGTCAACGAAGACCTCCGGGGACAGCTCGAGCGGACGGGCCTGCTCGCCCATATCGGCGCGGACAACGTTCATCGCGAACGGCCCGAGCTCGGCGCCGCCCTGAACGCAGCGATCCTCTCGGCGCGGGAGCAGCGCGCGCCCCGCGCAGAGACCGGCTGAACGGAGGCGCGCGATGCCCGACGCAGTCGTCATCTTCACGGGTATCGTCGTCTTCGCGCAGATGTTCGATATCGGCCTGCGCGTCCGGCAAGGCAGCGCTGCGGCGTTGCTGCGCGATACGGGGCTCGTCCTGCGGTCCCTCGCCTCGGCGCTGATCGCCGTGCCGTTGGCCGTCTTCGTCCTGATCGCCCTGATCCCGCTGCCGCCGGAAGTCGCCCTGGGCCTCGTCATCCTCGCCGCCGCGCCCGGCGCTCCGCTGACCACGCGGCGCGCCGAGGCCGCGGGGGCGGATCGGGACTACGTCTCGGCGCTGCAGGTGATGCTGGCCGTCCTCGCGATGGTGCACATGCCGCTCGTCTTCGCCGCCTTCGACGAGGTGGTGACGCTCGCCGTCCCGCCTGTGGCGCCGGAGACGATCGCCGGCCAGGTCGCCACCGTGACCTTTTTCCCCCTCGTGCTCGGCTGGCTTTTCGCGCGCGCCGCGCCCGCTGTGCTGCAACGCCGGGCCGGTCTGTTGTCGCTCCTTTCGAAGGTTCTCTTCGTCGGCTTTCTCCTCGCGGTCGTCCTCGCCCTGGCATTCGTCCCCGACCTGCGCAGCAAGCTGATGATCGGGTGGGCCGGCGCCGGAGCCATCGTGGCGCTCGCGGCGTTCGCCCTCGCCTCCGGCCACGCCCTCGGCGGCCCGCGCGGGGACAGGCGCGCGGGCCTCGCCATCGCGACGGTGGCGCGCAATCTCGGCCTCGCCCTCTACGTCGCCGAAAGCACCCCGGAGATGACCGAGGCGATCCCCGCGATCCTCACCTATGCCCTGCTCGCGATCCTTCTCGCGGTGCCTTGTTCGCGCTGGATGAAGGGTCGTCTGCAGGCCGCGCAGGCATCTTCGCCGGGTGGACGCGACTGAGCGAAGGTCCGCAGATTTCCTCACCGGTTTCCAGACGAAACTGTTCCAAACGTCGCAATCGCACCGTGATGCCTCGGGTAGCATCCGACGCAACGGAAACGCGGGGCGCTGCCGCTCGCGCAGAATGCCACCCGGTGGCAGCGGAGACAGACATGACCACGCGACGCACGTTCCTTGCCTCCCTGCCCACGACCGGCGCGGCCTTCGCCCTTGGCGGCGCGCTCCTCGACGAGGGGCCTGCGATGGCCCAGGGTGCGCCCGACCCGCTGGCCGGGCATTTCCACCCGAAAGGCAAGGCGCCGTCGGTCCATACCGTGCTGGTGCTGGAGGAGGCGCGCGGCGGCCTGCCCTTCGCGGACACGAGCGATTTCGAGGAATGGGAGCGCGGCTTCATCGCCGCGCCGCCCTCGCTGCAGATCATGGCCGATGCCGGAAACGTCGCGCTCGACATGGAGCGGTTCCGCTTCCTCGACCAGGAGGCGCCGTTCGACAGCGTCCATCCCTCGTTGCAACGGATCGCCCGGCTCAACAACAACTACGGCCTCTACGAGGTCGTACCCGGCGTCTATCAGGTGCGCGGGTTCGACCTTTCCAACCTCACCTTCGTGCGCGGCCAGACGGGCTGGATCGTGGTGGACCCGATCACGACGACCGAATCCGCGCGCGCCTCATGGGAGCTTCTGCAGGCGCATGTGGGCGAGGGACTGCCGGTCTCGGCGGTGATCTACTCGCACACCCATGGCGACCATTGGGGTGGCGTGCGCGGCCTGCCGCTCGACGCGGACAACGTGGCCTCCGGGCGGGTGCCCATCATCGCGCCCGAGGGCTTCATGGATTTCGCCATCTCCGAGAACGTCTTCGCCGGCAACGCGATGAACCGGCGGCTGTTCTACCAATACGGCTCGCTCCTGCCGCCCAGCCCCCATGGTTTTGTCGGCGTCGGCCCCTTCGTCACGATCCCGGCCGGGGCGACGGGACTCATCGCGCCCACCCGCCTGATCTCGGAGAAATTCGAAGAGGCGGAGGTCGACGGCGTGCGTGTCGTCTTCCAGAGCGCGCCGCACACGGAGGCGCCGCGCACGATGAACGCCTTCTTCCCCGAGCTGAAGACATTGTTTATCGCCGACATGGTCGCTGCCTCGCTGCTCAACCTCTACACGCTCCGGGGCGCGCAGGTGCGCGACGGGATCGCCTGGTCGAAGTCGCTGAACGAGACGCTGCAGCGCTTCGGCCCCGAGACCGAGGTGATGTGCGGCGGGCATAACTGGCCGCGCTTCGGGCGCGAGCGCGTGGCCGAGGTCATCCGGGCGCACCGCGACATCTACGCCAACCTCAACAACCAGGCGCTGCACCACGCCAACAAGGGCGTGACGATCAACCAGATCCACAACGTCTACCGCCTCCCGCAGTCGCTGGAGGACACGTGGTTCGTGCGCGGCTATCATGGCCACGTCACCCACAACGCCCGTGCGGTCGTGCAGCGGTTCCTCGGCTTCTGGGACTGCAACCCGGCCACCCTGGCGCCGCTCTCGCCCGAGGACTCCGCGCCGCTCTATGTCGAGATGATGGGCGGGGCGGAGCGGATCCTTGCGCGCGGGCAGGAGCTCTACAATTCGGGCGACTACCTGCTGGCGATGGAGATCGTGAACAAGCTCGTCCAGGCCGAGCCGGAGAACCAGGCGGGCAAGGATCTGCTTGCCGACATCTTCGAGCAACTCGGCTACCAGTCGGAATGCGGCGGGCACCGCAACTCATACCTCGCCGCGGCCTACGAGCTGCGGTCGGGCATCCCGGAGGGCGCGGTGGTCAGCGCGAGCGCCGACGTGGTCCGCGCCATGTCGACCGAGCTGTTCCTGGACTTCCTCGGCATCAAGATGGACAGCCGCCGCGCCGAGGGGCTGGAGTTGAAGATGAACCTCGTCACGCCCGACAATGGCGAGCGCTTCGTCGTCGAGCTGTCGAACGCCACGCTGACCAACATCGGCGGCTACCAGGCCGACGACGCGGACCTGACGCTGACGGTGAACCGTGCCGATCTCGAAACGGTGATGGCCGGCGCCGCCTCGTTCGAGGATCTGCTCGGCGACGGGCGTGCCAGCTTCGAGGGCGACATCTCGATCCTCGGCCAGCTCGCTGCCCTGATGGTCGAGTTCGATCCCCGCTTCCCGATCATGCCGGGCACCGGCGCCCGCGTGGAAGAGGCCACTGCCAAAACCCCGTTCGAGGGCGATATCGGCGCGGCGATCCCGGAATGAGTCGATGCGACTGAACCACAGAGATCCGGGTGCAAGCGCGAGAAGGCAATGACGAGCAAACGCGATTTCATCATGAACCGGGCTCATTTTCCGCAGGCTTCGGTTGGGGCCGGCGGCTATCTGCCAGCCCCAGAGACCCGCCCGACGGCAAGACTCACACCAACTGACCAAAGAAGGACCCCGACATGGCCGACCTCGTCGTTCTCGATTTTGACGGCATCGACACCGCCGATGCCATGCTCACCAAGCTGCGCGCGCTGAAGAAGCAGGAACTCATCGATCTGCTCGACGCCGTGGTGGTCGTTCACCCTGAGGAAGGCGATGTCCAGATCAAGCAGTCCGTGAACCTCGCCGCGCTCGGCGCCTCCTCGGGGCTCAGCACCGGTGCGCTCGTGGGGGCGCTCGCCGGGCTGCTCGTGCTAAATCCGCTCGCGGGCATGGCGGTGGGCGGCATGGCCGGCGCGGCCATGGGTGCGCTCGGCGGTTCACTCTCGGACTACGGGATCAACGACGGCTTCATCAAGGAGCTCGGGGAAACGATCAAGCCGGGCACCTCCGCGCTGTTCCTGCTCGTCGCCAAGGCGACGCCGGACAAGGTGATCGCCGAGACCAAGGAGTTCTCGCCGCGCGTGCTGAAGACCTCGCTCTCCCAGGAGCAGGAGGACAAGTTGCGAGAGGCGCTCGCCGCACAGGTGGTCGCCTGAACTGCCGCGACCTGCACATCCGGGCTCCGGAAGATCGGACCTGCCCCTTACGGAGTCCGCATCGTCCACGAAATGGCGTGGTGAGGCAGATGCCCTCGCACGCCCCCTTGCCACCGAAAGGCCAGTCAATGCTCCTAAGACCCGCGCTTCTTGCCGCAACCTTCGCAGCTCTCACGGCATGCGGCCCGACCGATTTCGCCGAAACCGCGACCACGCTCGAACGCACGCTGACGGTGCGCGAGATCGACCGCGAAAACCGAACCTTTTCGGTCGCAGGAGGCGGGGAGCGATTCAGTATTCGCGCCAATGACGGTATCGCGAATTTCGATCAGATCGAGGTCGGTGACAGGGTGAACGTGACCTTCACCCGATCGACCGCCGTTTCGATGGCCCTGCCCAATGACACCGGCGATACCGCCCTGATCAGCGCTGACGCGCGCCGGGCGCCCGGTCAGAGGCCTGGGGCCTTATCGGGACAGGCGCTCTCCGCCGTCGTGACCTTCGTGGCCTACGACCCGCGCACCAACGACGCGACCCTGCGCACGCAGGACGGACGCCTTCTGATCACGAATGTCCCGGTCGAGCTGCGCCGTTTCGCTGCCGCGCGCCAGCCGGGAGAGCGCATCGCGGTCGAGCTTATCGAAGCCTTCGCAGTTTCGATCGGGCCCGCCGCGTGATCGAGGGGATCACGAGACACTTCTGATCCGGCGCCGTGACGGACGCGAGCATTGTACGCCGCCCGCGACGAGGCGACGGCGCCAACATGAAGGAAAACGGCATGAGCGATGCAGCCTCGACATCCCCCGCGCGCCCCACAGAGCGTCTTTCGCGCGCCTTCCTCGCCTTTGGGCGGATCGGCTTCTGGGTCCAGTTCGTCTTCCTGATCGTTGTGGCGATCCTCGGGCTCTACGTGTTCACGATCACCGGTGCCCGCGCCCGGGCGGGCAACATCCTCGCCTTCCTCTTCCGCTGTTCACGACTTTCTGGTGCTGGCGGTACGCCCAGTTCGGGAGCACGCTCGCCAATAATCCGGAAGGCGTCGCACCGGGCGCATCGGCCCGAACCGCCTGGATCGGGGTGTGGGCGGGCACGTTCGGCGTCGTCGTGTCGCTTCTGTCGCTCTTCGGTGCAGCCTCAGCGCTGCTCATCGTGATGCTCGCCAACCCGCAGGTCGGCATCCAGGTGTCTTCCGCCGCCGCCGGCGCGAGCGCCTACACGATCTCCGCCGTCGACGCGGTGAGCATCATGTCGCTTCTGCTGACGCTTACGGCAGAGCTTCTCGTCGTCGCGATCTCGCTGCGGCTCGTCTTCCTCGTGGCGGCCCTGGCTCGCCAACCGGTTGCCCGATGACAAAGCCCGCGACGACGCGCGAGACGGCTCGCCTGATGGCGCCCGGCCCGCGCATCCTCCGGCTCGCGGCGGTCTGCGTCGTGCTCTCCGCGAGCATTGCCGCACTCGCCATCGGCGCCGAGCTGCTTGTCCCGCTCGTCGAGGCGCTCCTGCTCTGGTTCGTGATCAATGCCCTTGGTGACTCGCTCCGCCGTGTCCCTCGGATCGGACCAGCGCTGTCGGACACCGGCGCACGCTGGCTCGCTGCCGCGCTCGTCGCGCTGATCGGCATCCTCGCCATCTACAGCAGCGTCTGGTCTCTCGCCTCGGTGGGACCGCAGGCGCTGAAGCTGCAGACCAGCCTCGACCCTCTGATCCGCGGCGTCAGCGCCGTCCTTGGACAGGAGACGGGCGACGTGATCGACCGCGCATTCGACGCGATCGGCCTCGAGACGCTGGTCCGGCAGATCGTGCTGGGGCTTCTGGGCCTCATCAACCAGTTCGGGCTCGTCGCGATCTACGTCGTCTTCCTTCTGGTCGATCAGGCGTACTTCCCGGCCAAGCTCCGGCTTCTGTTTCCGGATCCTGCACGCCATCGCGCCGCACTCACCATCCTGACCGAGCTCAAATGCCAGATCGGCGCCTATCTGTGGATCATGACCAAGGTCAGTGCGGCGACTGCCGGCCTGAGCCTCGTCGCGATGGGCGTCGCCGGCCTCGAGAACCCGTTCTTCTGGGCGATGCTGGTGTTCCTGCTCAATTTCATCCCCACGATCGGCTCGGTTCTGGGCACTCTGATTCCGGCAGTCCTCGCGCTCGTCAAGTTTCAGGACGTGGGCGCAGCGGTGCTTTTGGCCCTCGCGCTGGGCACGGTGCAGTTTACGATAGGAAACGTTCTTCTGCCGCGCATGGCCGGGCAGACGCTCAACCTCAGCCTCACCGTCACCGTCCTTTGCCTCTTTGTCTGGGGGGCTCTTTGGGGCGTCACGGGAATGTTCCTCGCCGTGCCCCTCGCCGCGAGCCTCCTTCTTGTCGCCTCACGGCTCGAGACCACCCGCGGTATCGCGATCGCGCTGTCGCGAACCGGTATTCTGTCTTCCGCACCCGCCCAGCCACCGCCGCCGCCACGCGGGCGCTTCGGCAATGCTATCCACGGAGATACAGAATGAATCGTTCACTCCCCTCGCTCTCTCTGTCGTTTGTTCTGGGTACTTGTGCTATCGCGGGATGCGAGGGGCGGCCCGACCGCAGCGCCTTCGTCGGTAGCGTCGCCGGCGCGACCGTCGGCCGATCAGCTTACGCGCGGGGGCGCCGCCGCGACCATCGGAGGCGCCGCATTTGGGGCTGCGATCGGAGCCGACGGAGCCAAGCAGAGCACCGAGCGGCAAGCGAACGGGCAGCAGCCCGCTCTGGAAGGGGCGATGGAGCAATGAGCGAGGCGGTTCGTTCTGCAAGGGTAGTCAAGCTTCTCTTCGTTCTTGCGGCCAGCTTTGCGGCTGCCGGGCCGATAGCGGCGCAGGATGACGAAGACCTCGCACAGCAGCTGGCAAATCCTGTTGCCTCTCTGGTCAGCGTGCCGCTTCAATTCAACGTCGACCGGGGCCTCGGGCCGAACGGCGACGGGAGGCGGACGATCCTCAACATTCAGCCGGTGATCCCGTTCTCGATCGGAGAAGAGTGGAACCTGATCTCGCGCACCATCGTGCCGATCGTAGCTCTCGACGACATCAGCCCGGGCTCGGGCAAGCAACAAGGGGTGGGCGACACGGTCCAGAGCCTGTTCTTCTCGCCGAAGCAACCGACAGAGGGCGGCCTGATATGGGGCGTCGGTCCCGCCTTGCTGCTGCCCACCGCGACAGAGGACGCCTTCGGCACAGGCAAATGGGCCGCCGGCCCGACCGCCGTCGCCCTCGTCCAGCGGGGCCCGTGGACGGTGGGCGGTCTCGCCAACCACGTTTGGTCCTTCGCGGGCGACGAGGATCGGCCGGACGTCAATCAGACCTTCCTGCAGCCCTTCGCCTCCTACACGACGGGGAATGCCTGGACCTTCTCGGTCACGAGCGAGAGCAGCTACAACTGGGAAACGGAGCAATGGACGGTCCCGGTCAACGGCACGGTTTCCAAGATCGTGCGCCTCGGGCCGTTGCCCGTCAGCCTCTTCGGCGGCGTGCGCTACTGGGCCGAAACCCCGGCTGGCGGGCCAGACGATTTCGGCCTCCGTTTCGGCATGACGGTGCTCCTGCCGCGACCGGGGGGATAGGGCGTGCCTGGCCCTCGCGACGTGGCGCGACCCTTCGGGCGCAATGACCGCCGCCGTCCCGCAACTAAGAAGCCCATCACTTATCGCCTATCTTCCACGGATCGACGTCTCGCGCAGGGGGAAACCATTGTGGTGGCACCACGGTACGCTGCTGGCGTCCGTCTGAGTTCGGAACACGCTCTGTCGAACGCGGGATGGCTCGCAGAAGAAGCGCCCGATTTCCGCGACCGACTCCTGTCGGTTGCCCGCTGGCGCAGCTATCGCGCGGGCGAGGACGTGTATCTCGCGGGGGATGAGCCGAATGGCCTGTTCGGCCTTGAGAAAGGTCATGTCGACGTGTCCATTCCAATCTCCGATGACGAGTGGGTGACGATTCATCGCGCGCAACCTGGGTTCTGGATCGGCAACTCGGCACTTCTTTCCGGGAAACCCCGCGGTGTCTCGGTTGTGACGCACGACGAATGCCTGATCCTCACGGTTCCGGCCCGTCCTCTGAAGCGCATGCTCACGGAGCACCCGGAGGATTATGCGTGCTTCTATCGTCTCAACCACGCCAACATCACGAAGACCCTGAACGTTCTGGCCGAGACCATTGCCCTGCCGCCAAGGGCACGCTTCGCGCGTATGCTTCTGCGGCTCTCCTGCAAGGACGGCATCGTGGAAGCCACCCAGACCGAACTCGGCGCGCTGGCCGGAATGAGCCGAGCCGCCTTTCGGCGTGCATTCTCGGATTTGATCGAGCAAGGTTTCGTCAAGATGGAATACGGCGCGGTCCGTATACTCGACATGGAGGCTCTGCGCCGCGAGGTCGACACGCCGCGAAAACGGAAGTGCCCTCGATGGTTCGGTACGGACTTCGGCGGCGTCGGCGTTGCGCATTGGGGCGGGAAAGGGCCGCGTTCCTGATCGTTCCAGGGTCCTGCATCGCCGAGCGCGGAAGCCACGGCAGGATCGTCTTGCCCATATTTCGAGGTTCGATTGCTTGATCGGCGCCTTCGAGCAGACATTGCTTGCAGCGATGGTGTTCGTGATCATGCTCGGTATGGGGGCGGCGCTCTCCCCACGCGAGTTCCATCTAGCTCTGCAACGGCCCTATGGTCTCGGCGTCGGCCTGATCTCGCAATTCGGCTTCATGCCGATCGCGGGCTTCGTGCTGGCCAGCGCGCTGCAGCTGCCGCCCCCAATCGCCATCGGGTTGATCATCCTGTCATGCATGCCGGGAGGGCCAACGTCCAACCTCTTTACTTACCTCTCAAGAGGGGACCTTGCCCTGTCCGTATCGATGACGGTGGCATCCACGCTTATCGGGGTGGTTCTCGTTCCGCTCGTCCTGACCTTCTACACGTCGGCGATGAATTTCGAGGTTCCGCTCGGGAATATCGCGGCGACGCTGGCGCTTGTCCTGGTTCCGCTTGCCCTCGGCATGACCCTGCGTTGGGCAAGACCCGAAGCAGCCAGTGTCATGGAGCGCCTCGGCGCCGTGCTGGGAGTGGCGTTCATCGTCTTCATCGCGCTGTCCTGGATTCCGCGGAACCTCTCGTTTCTTTCGGAAACCGCGCCGGCCACTTTCTTTGCGGCCATCATGCTGGGCGTATGCGGTTTCGCGTTCGGCCGCGCCCTCGCCGGGGCGGCCCGGCTCTCTCGGCCCATGGCACGTGCCGTGACACTTGAGACCGGTATCCAGAATGCGCCACTCGCCATTGCCATCGTCATGCTGAACTTCGCTGCCGAAGAACAGCAGGCGATCTTTGCGGTGATCGCACTCTACTCGCTCTTCATCATTCCAGCATCCGCGCTCGTCACGCTCTGCTTCAGACGAACGGAGACTTCTGGCAGGTTGTAGAGCTGCACGGCAGACAACGACTTTTCTGTCCGGAGGTTCTAAAAAAATAGCCCCGGGTCGCCGCCCGCCTGTGCGCGGTAGCTGTCCCATCCCGGGCGATCGCATGGTCCCTCGCCGCTCGGGGCTCTTCATGGCAAGATCGATCCTTCGCGATGTTCGGGACGGGAGGCGAGCATGCTGATCTCTCTTCACAAGCAGGCGACGACGACACCGAAGATCCGGGCTGCGATCCAGGCGAGCACCGAGTGTAGCGCGTCGATCAGGATGAGACGCCGTATTGCCGCATCCAAGGATGTTCCTGAGGGATCATGTCGTTGCCTCAGCCAAATGCTCCTGAGAGTGCGTGCTCGCGCGGGCTTTGTGATCCGACGGTTCCTGATGACCTCTGACGCGCGAAGCCTCGTAAGCGTCCGGCCCTGCCGCTCTGACGAGCGCAGGCGGCACCCGACAGTGTCCACCACGGAATAGTGGACACCATTGAGGTTTCGGGATGGCGGAGCGTCGGACGCGCAAGGCGTGGAGCGACGACGAGAAGCGGCTGATCTGTGCTCAGACGCGGCGGCCGGGCATCTCGGTGAGCCAGGTGGCGCGGCGATGTGACGTGAACGCCAACCTCGTCTTCAAATGGCTACGCGACCCGCGCTTCTCGCCCGATGACGCTACGGGGGAAGAAGCGCGATTTCTGCCGGTGGAGATCGTGGGCGAGAGCGATGGCGGGCGTCCTGCGGCTCGCTCTGACGAGAGCCGGATCGAGATCGAGCTGGCGGACGGACATAGCCTGCGGATCAGCGGCCCCTACGATCCCGACGCCCTGGCGCGCCTGATCCGTGGCCTCAACGCGTGATCCCGGTCCCGGCGAACACAAAGGTCTGGCTGGCGGCGGGCGTGACCGACATGCGGCGTGGCTTCGCGACGCTCGCCGCGCAGGCGGAAACGACGCTGAAGCAGGACCCGTTCGCGGGCCACCTCTTCGTCTTCCGCGGCCGTCGTGGCGACCTGATCAAGGTGATCTGGTGGGACGGCCAGGGCGCCTGCCTGTTCTCGAAGCGCCTGGAACGCGGCCGCTTCGTCTGGCTCTCGGCGAAGGAGGGCAAGGTGGGGCTGACACCGGCGCAACTCGCCATGCTGCTCGAGGGGATCGACTGGCGGATAACACAACGGACCTGGCGGCCGCTGAAGGCAGGATAATCGCTGTTCTAAGCTCGGCAGAGGATTCCCTCAAGGATCTCCGCCGGATAGACTGCGGCCATGCTGGACGATGCCGCAGCGCTGCCGGACGATCCCGAAGACCTCAGGGCCTTCACGGCGCGGCTTCTGGCCGAGGTGAAGGCGCAGGCGATCCTGATCGAGAAGCTCCGCCACCAGCTCACCGGTCACCGAGCCCACCGGTTCGGTGCGTCCTCGGAGACGGCGGAGCAGTTGCAGCTCGCCCTCGAGAGCAGCGAGATCGCCGCCGCGGCGATGACGGCCCGGCTTCGGCTTCCGGACGTCGAGGAGAAGGACAAGCCGAAGCGGCGGCCGATCCCGGATCACGTGCCGCGCATGGAGGTCGAGCTCACCCCCGGCGAGGAGAGCTGCTCGGGCTGCGGCGGCACGCTCCGCCGGCTCGGCGAGGACATCACCGAGGAGCTGGAGTATGTCCCCGGACGGTTCATCGTGAACCGGATCGTGCGACCGCGCCTGGCGTGCTCGGGGTGCGAGCGGTTCGTCCAGTCGCCACTGCCGTCGCGCCCGATCGAGCGCGGCCGTCCCGGACCGGGCCTCCTGGCGCATGTCCTCGTCAGCAAGTTCGCCGATCATCTTCCCCTCTACCGGCAGAGCCAGATCTATGACCGCGACGGCATCGACCTCGACCGATCGACCTTGGCGGACTGGGTCGGGAAGACCACGGCGCTGCTCGAGCCCCTGGCCGCCGCGATCGGCCGGCACGTTCTGGAAGCTCAGGCGATCTTCGCCGATGACACCCCAGTCGCGATGCTCGCGCCGGGCACCGGCAGGACCCAGACCGCGCGACTCTGGACCTACGTCCGAGACGAAAGACCTCGGGGCGGGACGCACCGCCGGCCGCGTGGTATCGCTTCTCAGGCGATCGGAAGGGTAGGCACCCGAAGGATCACCTGGCCGGCTTCCGGGGATGGATGCACGCCGACGGCTATGCTGGCTTCGAGAACATCTATCGATCCGGCGACATCCGCGAAGTCGCGTGCATGGCCCACATCCGGCGCAAGTTCGTCGACGTGCACCAGGCGCAGGGCTCGTCAATCGCCGAGGAGACGATCCGCCGGATCGGGCAACTCTACGCCATCGAGAAGGCCATCCGCGGCTTGCCGCCCGACCGGCGCGCCGAGGTCAGGCAGGCCAAGGCGCGGCCGATCTTCTACGACCTCGAGGCATGGCTCGCGGGACAACTCACCGCCATCTCCGGCAAGACACCCTTCGCGGCCGCGATCCGTTACGCGTTGACCCGCATGGGCCGCCTCCGGCCCTACCTCGAGCACGGCGTCCTCGAGCTCGACAACAACGCGGCCGAGCGCGCGATGCGTGCCATTGCCGTGGGGCGGAAGAACTACTTGTTCGTCGGCTCCGCCTCGGGCGGCAAGGCCACCGCCATCGCCTATGTCCTGAGCGAGACCGCCAAGCTCAATGGCGTCGATCCAGAGGCTTGGCTCGCCGACACCCTGGCCTGCATCCCGGACTACAAGATCAACAAGATCGACGAACTGCTCCCGTGGCATCACCGCCCGTAGCGGTTGCGCCGGACGCTTACGAAGTCGCCACTGAACATCACGCCGCGGCGCCGGTCGTGGCGTAGTTTGGCCGGGCCTGTTCGATGTTGTTGGCGATTGCTGCCATCAGCGCGGCGAGGATCACGGCCACAAGAGCCCTCAGATGGGCCAGGATCATGCGGATGTTGTGCCCGCAGCCGCAGAGGACAGCGTGGAGTGCGTCGCCGAGCGTGCCCTTGAGGGCGCAGCGGGCGAGGCGGCCGTCGGTCTTCATGTGGCCGACCGCCGGTTCGATTGCACTGCGGCGGCGCAGGTCGCGCCGGAGCGCCGGCGTCATGCCGCGGCGCTGGCCGGAGATGAAGACCTCGGTCGTCTCAACGCCATGCCCCCTATAGCCGCGGTCGACGAAGGCTCTCTTCGGTGATGTGTCCGTCAGGATCTCCACCTGCTCGAGCGCTTCTCGCAAGGTATGGCCATCGTACGGGTTGCCGGTCATCGCGCGCATGCCGACGACGAAGCCCTCCTTGTGCGTGGTCGCCACCGAGACCTTGGAGCCGAACTCGTAACGGACGCGCGCCTTGCCCTTGGAGATGCAGTCCACCTCAGGCTCGTGCAGCGCATAGAGCTTCCGCTTGTCCTTCGGCTTCTGCCGCAGGAGGCGCTCAACGAGGGCGATCTCGCCCTCGATCCGCTCCCGCAGGGCGGTGTCGGTCACGGCGTGCAGCTGCCGCTGGATGTCGCGCAGGACCCGGCCGGTGTAGCCTTTCAGCCGCCGCAGCCCCTTGCGCATCCGCTTGAACTGGCGGGCGTGGGCATAGCGACCGACCTGTCCGGCCAGACGCGGCGCCAGCCGCGCGTAGCTTTGGCGAAGCGACAGGCCCGCCTCCTGGGCAAGCGCCACCAGGCGCCGACGCGCTTTCTCGTAGAGCCGTGTATCGGTTGGATGCGCGATCGCCTTCTCCATCACCGTCGTGTCCACGATCACCGTCTCCGCGCTCCGCTCGGAAATCACTCCGGCCTCGCGCCCGGCCTCGATCGTCTTGGTCAGGAGCCACTCGGCACCTTCCTCCCCGATCCGGTTCCGCCACCGCGTCAGCGACGAAGGATCGACAGGAGGACGGTGCTGAAAGAACGTCTCGCCACAGAGGTGCTGGTAGTACGGGTTCTCCACCCACCGGGCCACGACCGCCTCGTCCGACAGCCGGTAGGCGTGCTGGAGGTAGAGCAGCCCCGCCACCAGCCGTGGAGAGGTCGCCGGGCGCCCCGTGTGCGACGGGAAGAACCCCGCCCATTCCTCCTCGAAGAACTCCCAGTCGATCAGCCCGGCAAGCTTCACCAGTTCGTGGCGCAGGTCGATCATGTCCGCCAAGCGCGGGCGCAACAGGTCGTCCTGCTCAGGGGCACGGGATTTGGGCTTCATGCGTCGATCCGAAATTGCAGGGTTCTCGCCCCAAACCTACCAAACCCTGCGGTTCGAAAATATCAAAAACGTCACGTCATCAAATAAAATCAATGCGTTGGACGTTGATCAGGGCGAACTACGAAGCCTCCACATTCCGCGTCAGAGGTCATCAGGGGGTCCGCGGCCGCGCTGGCTCCGAACACCATTGCTCTGGCCATGTCGCCTCTCCAGGTCTTCAGGCGGCGCTGCACGGTGCGGATCAACCCGTCGGGACGGGGTATCCGGCTGGGCGGCCTGAAGCCTGCCCCTCAACTTCGACAGCTACAGCGGTAAGTGATTGATATTGCTATGCCCGGTTGGGCAAAAATGTAACTACACGGGCTCTGTCAGGCGGGTTTGGGCAGGGTCAGGGCATCAAAGAGGTCCAGCTGTTCCGGGGTTGGGCGGGTCGTGCCTTCGAGAGTGCGCTCGGCGATCCGGGCCTGATGGCGATGAATGCGGGCGAGCAGATCGAGCGCGGTGCGGGGGCTGGCGCTGTGGCCCTTTGCCTTCAGGCGCATGCGCATGACCCGGTGCAGCACGAGGGTGAGGAAGCAGATCAGCGCATGGGCCCGAATGCGGTCGGGCAACCGGTGGTGGACGGGCGCGATCTCGATGTCGGATTTCAGCACCCGGAAGCCGCGCTCGATGTCGGCGAGGCTCTTGTAGCGCGCCACTGCGTCGGCGGCGGTCAGGTCGGGAGCGTTGGTGATCAGCGCGAGCCTGCCATCGAAGAGTTCGGCTTCGGCGATGGCGGCCTCGTCGACGCTCCAGCTGAAGCGGTCGGCGGTGTAATCGGCCTTGAGAAAGCGGGCCAGTTCCGCCTCGGCTACGGCGCGGGTGAAGCGGCTGTAGGCCCCGCGGTCGGAAGCGCGGCGCCCCCGGGCGGTCTGGCCCTCGTCCTGGGCATCGAGCCGGGCCACCATCTTCTCTGCCATGGCCTCGAGTTCGGCGATGCGGGCGCGGCGGCGGGTGGATTGCTCCTCGGCGCGCAGCGGGTCATCGGCGACGATCAGGCGGTGACCGGCAAACGTGCTCTCGGTCAGCCCCTCTGCATCGAAGGCGAGGCCCTGGAAGGTCTCGACCAGCTCGGCGTAACGCCGCGCTGGCACGGCGAGGATGAACTCCAGCCGACGATCGCCCCGCTCTGCAAGGGCGGTCAGCTCACCGATGTTTTCCAGGCTGAGGAGCCCGCGGCCGGCCACCAGGATGACGCGCTGGATCGGGAAACGCGCGAGAACCGTCTGGAGCATGGCCTGCAGCGTCTTCGTTTCCGCGACGTTGCCGGAGTGCACCGTGTGCATGAGAGGCAGACCCTCGGCGGTCTGCACGACGCCGAGGACGAACTGCCGGGCGATGCCGCCGCGCTCCTTGTTCATGCCGAACGCGCCCAGGTCGTCCGCGACCTCCCCCTCGCCGTGGATGCGCACGGTGGTCAGGTCGTAGAAGACCACGGCAAGGTCTTGATCGACCAGCGGGCGGATTTGTCTGGCCAGCTCGAGTTCCACCCGCTCGGCGCGATCCATCAGCGCATCCATCGCGCGAAGCAGATGCTGGTGGGTGACGGTCTCGGGCATTGCCGGCATCGCCACGGTCTCCAGCCAGCGCAGGCAGCCCAGCTTGCTTGTGGGGTCGCACAGCCGGTTGAACACCATGGCGCGGACGAGCGGCTCCACATCGGTTCCGCGACGCCCCGACCGCAAGGCCCGGCCGAGCGCGCGATCGAGACCGAGGTCCTTCCAAAGCGCATGCAGGGCGAAGACGTCGCCGTAACTGCGCGCGCCTTGCCAGGCGATCTCGGTCTTCGCCGGCTCGTCCCGCCCTGCAACCCGGCTGAGGCCCCGGATGAGGGCGTCGAGCTGGCCGTCCTTCATTCCGTCGACGCGCCCGAGATTGGCGACGACGCGCAGCCTGGGCTTCCCCGCCTCGTTGCGGAAGGACTCGACGATCTGCAGATAGCGGCGCCCGCCGCTCTCGGTGACGCGTGTGAACATGGAATGCAGAGTGCCGCATAGGAAGCTGCACTGCAATGTGCATAGGGATGCGACGTGTAACTACACAGATTGCGGCGAAATCCACCCCGAACGGCTACCAACCCCTTGAATTCGCGTACCCGGCACGCGCCGGAGACACGAAATCTGGTCGGCAAATGTCGAACTTGGGGTGCTTCGACCTGATGTCAGGAATAGCGGCAGTTCTTGTCCCCGTTCTTGGGGCTAGAGACCGTGGTGTGGCGTTGTCTATCCTCGACGGGACAATTCAACCTTGCAAGGCGCAGTCCAGCGGCAAGAACTGCAGGGAAATCGCTGCCGGAGAAGACGATGTTGGTCAAGCGTAGCAAGACGTTCCAGGCAATGCAGAGGCGTTTTCGCTCGAAGCGCTTTCTGAGGATTGAGCGGATAATTCGGAGGCTGGCGTCGGCGACTGGCCGGGTTCGGATCCTCGATTTGGGCGGAACGGCCGAATACTGGGGAATGCTCGCCCCTGATCTGCGGAACCAGGTCGAGGTTACTCTGGTGAACTTCAAGAGCGAGCTTGACCTCTACGATGCGGAGATCGCCGGGATCCAGATTCGGCATCACGAGGGCGATGCGTGCGACCTGCCGGAGTTCGACGACGGCAGCTTCGATCTGGTTCATTCTAACTCGGTGATCGAGCATGTGCGCTCGTACTCGAACATGCTCCGGTTCGCATCCGAGGTACGGCGGCTCGGCCGGTTCTACTATGTGCAGACGCCCAACTTCTGGTTCCCGATCGATCCGCATTACGGCCGTCCCTTCGTGCACTGGGTACCGGAGCCGGCGAGGATCGCGCTGTTCCAGCGGATCAGGATTCCGCAGGCCCCGAAGGCGGACTTAGAGACGGCGATGGCCCGGTGCGATGACATGAAGATCATCGACGCGGGGATGATGCGGGGGCTCTTTCCGGACGGCCGGCAAGAGCGGTAACGCTTTCTGCTGCTCACCAAGTCGGTGATGATGATCAGAGACGGCTCGCCCGGGTCGGCAGCTCGGGGTTTCGGAGCGCGCGCCTGAAAAGGGAGGTCTTGGCTTCAAGTCCTTCTCGGCCTGAGACTTCGGCGAAGCTCTCGATGGTTCTGTGTGTAAGGGAACCTCGTCGGACTAGCGTCGGAACGTGTTCCAGTTTCGGCAATCCACAATCCGCTGCCGACGATGAACAGGAACATCGAAAGCCCTGTTCCCCAGAAGTGAACCGTGGCTCCAGTGAACAACAGGCCGAACAGGGTCAGGAGGTACGCTGTCTGACAGCGACGGACCCCTTCGTCGGGAGGGGGCACTCGCACTACGGCGAAAGCTGCGAGGGCGAATATCGCCAGCATCAATATTCCGCCTGGTACGCCGGTGCGAACGAAATGGACGAGCCAAAAGTTATCTATGCTTGATGTCATCCAGCTTGGTCGTGCCCACTCTTCAAAGCCGATGCCGAACAATGGGTTCTCGGCGACGGATGCCGTTCCGTAATCCCAGATCAACAGACGATACCAGCCGGTCTGCCCGTCAAACGTGAAGTGGTGGATGTAGAACTCCACCGGAGACTGACTGGACAGGACGTCCACGCCAAAGTAGGCACCTGCGAAAGCCACCGCGACAAGGTGCCAGCGGAAGCGGAAAGGCCGCAGCAGCGCGTCCCACGTCATCAAGGCTATCAACAACGCAGTGAGTCCAATTGGCGCGGACGATAGCGAAAGCAAGGTAAGAGAGACGATCACAAGGTCCTGTACCCACCGCCGAAGAGCCGGTCTGTTCTCGCCGAGAACCAAGTGCGTAAGCGGGAGGAGAGAAGCTGCCGCGACCCCGAACATGATCGGGTGGTCGAACACACTGTTCGCGCGCCGCAGACCCCAGCGCGTACCTGCGACCGTCAACGCATCATCCGTATTGAGAAACAGGCCGAAGAATTCAGCTAAGATGTTACGTCCGGTATAGTTTTCCACAATCGCGAACGGCAGAAGCACGAGCATGATCATGAAGAGCGTGCGGATCATGCCGTAGAATTCGTCGTAACTTCTGATGTAGCAGCGTGCGAGAAAGTAAGCTCCCCCGACTTCGATCATGTTGATGCCGGCGGGCTGCACCGCGGCCGACAGCCCCTCGGTCGCGGCAAAGCTCACGCCGTACCAAATGCAGAACAGAAGCACTGCGATATCGGCGCCTCTGACTGGCCCGGCTCGTCCCGACATCCAACGGGCGAGGCAAGGCAGCAACGCGGCCAGTAGAACTATCCGGCAAAAAGAAAGACTCAGGGGCCCGAGGTGGACCGTTCCGGGTATCGCGACACTGACAAGAAACACCTTCACAGGCAATGCCAGTTCCACCTTGCGACCCTCTGCCAAAGGCGCATTGGCCCGGTCTCTGACGACGCGGTGCGCCGGCGACGACGTCGCGACGCCTCGCCGAGAGGTGATGTTGCGTGAGCCATGAGCGACAGTCATCGCCCGCCACCTCGCCCAACTGTCACAGCGTCATCAGCCTCCATGCCGACCGGAGAGCTTCTCGGACGGTAACGTGTCGTGTGAGGTCGCGTACGCAGTTCTTCCGCGCGAATGCACGACTTGTCGTACTCCGCGCTCGGACCAGGCGCCATGCTTCGTCAAGCTCTGGGTCATCCAGCCCAGTGACGAATGCCATTTTACTTTTCACCGCGAACATATTCCCGGGTCAAGCCGCTGACCGCGCTGAGAGCGCTGCCCGGAAAGCCGCCCGATGGCCGCGCCCGCGCGGAGCGCGCAGCGCCTCGCCGAAGACGACGGCTGCTCGGAAAAACGCCGTCGAAAGCGGAGAATGGCTCCGGCTATAGTCGCGGATGCGATTGGCTGCCAGGAGGCTGAAGAGGAAGGGGTTTTCCTCCCGCTCGCCGCCGATGTGGACCACACGTGCCGCCGGTACGCACTCGACCCGAAGGCCAGCGGACCGCACCCGGCGCATGTAGTCGACCTCCTCGCTGTAAAGAAAGAATGACTCGTCCCAGTCTCCCACTGCGGCGCGTGCCTTCGGAGCGATGGCGAGCGCGGCGCCCGTTGCCCAGTCGACGCAGCCGCCGCCTTGGTAGAGTTGGCTTGGACCGATTATTTCGCTGAGCCCGAGCCGTGTGGCGAGCGTGCCTCCCAGCACGGCCTCCGTCCACGCCGTCGCCAGGGACGGCTCACGTCGGAGCGAGTAGTAGAGCGAGCCGCTCTCTTCCGTCATGACCGGGACGACGATGCCGACCCCTGCATCGTCCTGAAGGCGAGACACGAGCGCCGCCGCCGATCCGCGCTTCAGCCGAATGTCGGGATTGAGAACGAGAAGCGCCCTGTCGGCAGCGATTGTGGCCGCCGCGGCGTTGATGCCGGCGGCGTACCCGCCATTTCGACCAGTCTCGATGACGCGGGCTCCAACCGGGTGCGTCCGAGCGAGAGCCGCTGAGCCATCCTGCGAGTCATTGTCGACAACGACCACCTCGAAGTTGCACACCCCGGCGAGCCCGAGCTCGACGGAGTTGAGGAGCCCCCCGAGCACGCCGGCGCTGTTGTACGTGACGATCACGATGGAAAGATCTGCCGGTCGCGACGTCGGGAGACCGTCCGGAACGAAGGCTTCCGCCGCTGCTTGAGATGTCATGGCCTCTCCTGATTGCGCGGCCCGAACGCCGCCGAGCCGAGACGATGCTAGTCGCAGGGTAGCGCCACCGCCGTCAGGTCTTTCCGCAGTGCCTCCTGCAATTTCCGGGACAGGAGCCTCGCCGGCCCGCCTTGCCGCACGTCCGGGATCGGCTCCGGTCACGAGGTCACCGGTTCGGTGCGGACCTCGTGGGGTCCGAACTCGAGCGGCCCGGAAACGACCTTACGGTCGGAGAGGATGGCCGCCGCGTCGGAAAGGTTGATGAGGATCCGGACGTTGCCGCCGGGGGCACGGATTGTCCTGCCCTCGAAAGGAAACGGAAGCTGTCCGGGCGCCGGCGCCTCGCCTTCCGCGGCGCTCGGGAGGAGGACGCCCGGACGCGTTCCGCCGAGCCGATTGTCGATCAGCACCCGCTCCAGCGCCGCGATCCGCCCGAACTCCTCGGTCAGGGTCTTGGCGAGATCGGGCGGCGTTCCGTCCCACGCGAAGCTTGGCGTCAGCCGAACGGGGAAGGCGGCGATCATCGCGGCGCCGTTCACCACGGATGACCAGAATCTGCGTTCGCAGTTGTCCCGGTGTCGGCACCGGCACGCCCTCATTGAAGGCCACCGTCTGGACGAAGCTGAGGAGCGCTGCA
Organism: uncultured Alphaproteobacteria bacterium; assembly: GCA_963749675.1. GTDB lineage: Bacteria > Pseudomonadota > Alphaproteobacteria > Rhodobacterales > Rhodobacteraceae > Roseitranquillus. The sequence continues at coordinate 102,543 of CAVVNT010000007.1, read as the reverse complement.
CCCGGCGCCAGCACCCGCTGGATTCTCAGGATTTGCCCCTGGTAGGTGGAGGTGGAGCCGTCATGGGTCAGAAGGTTCTCTCGGCCGGCAGCAATCTGATAGGTGTCCGCGCCGAGCCAGTCGGAAAGCCGGTGGTAGGCCGGAAGGCTCAGACCGTCCCTGGCGCCGGGGAGCCAGACGTGGTCGCCGACATGATTGGTGAAGATCGGCTTCTCGTATCCGGCGGCGCGGGCGGCGTCGCGCCACGGACGCATCTGCGCGCTGACCTCCTCGGGCGTGTCCCTGGCCCGTCCGTCAACGATGTTGGTGGGTTCGTCATCGGTCTCGAACGCGATCACCGCAGGGTCGGCGAGATCGCGCAGGAGGCGGTCCTTGGAGGGAGCTCGGATCTGGGCGAGGCCGAGCTCGCGCGCCGTACCGTGGTGCTCCTCACCGTCGACCCCGTTCCCGACGCCAATGATCGTGTTGACGCCACGCTCCAGCCAGCCGGCCATCTGGAACGGAGGGGCGACGAATGTCCCGAGGACGAAGAAGGTGGGCCCGGCGAGCGTGCCCGTGCGCGACGATGGCCAGGAACTGCTGCGCGCGGCCGGCGGATCCCCATCGGCGGCGATGGCGCGGGAAAGGCCGGCGGCCGCGAGGCCGCAGGTAAGCGCGAGCGTGCTGCGACGGGTCAAACTCATTCGCTCCTGCCTTGCCGGTGCCCGGCTCGTCGACACTGCAGCTCCCGTCGGCACTACCGCTCGAACTGGCACCTGTTGATCACCACCCCGATCACGTTCGTATGCTCCGAAAGCTCGCGTTCGCACCTGTCGATGTCGGCGACAAGGGTGCGTTGCGTGTCGGCGACGAGAAGGACAGCGTCGTATAGGCTGAGAGTCGCTTGGAAGTCGTCCCGTTGCAGCACTGGTGGCGCGTCGACGAGGACGATGTCCGGCTTCAGCGCCTGCCGCATCTCCGCGATACGCTTTGCTGTCGTGCTTGTCTGCAGCACCTCCGCGGCCGAAGGAACGGGCTCGGCAACCGCCGCGATCGCAAGGGTCTCGCCGTAGCGGACGAGCGCGGCGTCGAGCTGCCCCTCGGCGCCGAAAAGGTCGGCGAAGGCTGCGGTCCATTCGCCGCCGAGCACCCTCGCAAGGTGCGGATTGCGCAGGTTGAGGTCGAGAAGAAGCGTCCGGTGGTCCGTCTGGTGCGAGAAACTCAGGGCGAGGTTGAGCGTGACGGCCGTCGTGCCGGACTGCGACGTCGGCGCCGTTATCCCGATCGTGGTCCACTCGTTCTCTCGCGCGAGCCGCAGGAGCTTTGTGCGCAATAGATCGAACGAGGCCGAGGCTGGATGGTTGCGATCCAGGGTGACGACCCGGTTCTCGCGAAGCCGACGGGGGTCGAGCCGTATCGGCCGCAAGAGCTCCGACAGCAGAGGCCGCGTTGGCGATGTGGTCGAAGTCTGCGGCTCCGTGAACGCGTCGGCGTCCGGTGCCTCCTCAACCGGGTGCGGAAGGAGCAGGACGGGCCGGTTCTGGTGCTGGATGGACATTCGGGCACTACTCCTCAACTTGGTACTTCTCAGCCTGCGAGCGGCAGCCCCACGGCATGCAGTATGCGCATCGCAGCGGCGTCTAGCGGCATGATGGCGACATGAACTACGACGAGAGCACCCGCGGATGCGCCGACCGCCGCAGCTCCCAGCCCCAAGGCCCGGATGCGCCGCGCCATCCGTTCGCCAGGCGCGTCGATGTAGGGGATGGTCGCCACCGGCTCCATGGCGAGGCGATGGACGAGCTGCGCCGGGCGACGGACCCGCCCGTCCAGAAGCTCGAGAAGCGCGATGATGCCGCAGCCGAGGCCGATCCCGCCCGCGATGGAGGCGAGGACGATCTTGAGTCGCTGCGGCCGGATGGGCTTCTCCGGCAGTACGGGGGCTTCCAGCAGCGTCAGGCGCTCGCCCTTGAGGCGCGTCTCGATCTGTGCCCCGACGGAGGCCTCGGCGCGCCGCTGCACCGCGGCGAGGTAGCTCGCGCGGGTGCTCTCGTAGACCCGCATGAGCCGGTTGAGCTCGGTCTCGGTTCCCGGCGTGTCGCCGATCGAGGCCTGCAGCTCGGCAAGAGTTTCCGCAATGTCGGCTTTCTCTCGTTCGATGAACTCGAGCCGCCCGTCGATCTCGGCGAGCTGGATCCCGAGCTCGCCCGGGCGCCCATCGCCGTCATCCCCTGCCACGGGCGTTTCGGAAGGCCTAGGGCGCTCCAGGGCGGCGATCCGATCCTTGACGTCGACAACGCTCGGGCTCGTCGGCGCGAAGACCGCAAGGCGTTGCTCGAGAAGGCGGCGGAGTTCGAAGAGTTCTTGGTCGCGGGCCGACCAAGTGGCGGGGTCGGCAGGCCTGCCGGTCGTGAGGAGCGTCTCGCGGCGACTACGGAGCCCGGCCTCCTCGCGCTCGAGCTGGACCAGGCGCTCTTGCGCGGAACTCCGTTGCATGTAGCGGAAGTCGAGGCTGTCTGGAAGGGCGCTGAGGTTCTCGTTCTTGAAGCGGAGGATGTCGGATTCCGCCTTGCTCAGCGCGTTGCCGAGCGAGGCGACCTCCTTCACGAAAAACGCCAGCGTGTCGCCCGCGCGATCCGCGCGCCGTTTCACGTTCTCGTCCAGTATGAAGGAGACGAGGTCACTGACGACCGCAACCGCTGTGGCTGGGCTGGAGTTGTCGAACGCGACCGAGATGGTCGCCGCGCCGTCCGCATCGTGCGTCGCGCCCACCTCTATGAATTCGATCCGGATCCGCTTCCGGAGGTCCTCGACGATGTCAGCGTCCGACTCGGGGCGGTGATCCTCGTAGATGTTGAAGCTGTCCGCTAGGGCAAGGAGACTGTCGCGCTCGAGTATCTCCCCTTGAATTGCGGCGACCTGGGTCAGTGTGTCGGACGGCACGGTGGGGCGCGCGAGATCCGGCGCGATCTGGGGCGGCTCGAGAACGATCGTGGCTGCTGCCCGATAGACCGGCGGCAGGACCGAGATCAGCGCGAAACCGGCGAAGGCGCACACCATCATGGAGGCGATGAGGATTGGCAGTCGCCGGAACCCGACCGATATCCAGTAGCGCAGCGTGTCCGGGTCCATGGGAAGCAGCAATCCTCCTCTGTGGCTGTTCGAGTTCGTCGTTGTTGAGCGCTCAGCGCCTTTTCTTGCCGGTGCGCTGAACTGTGCCGGCATGCGAGCCTCACCAATCCTACAGGATCGGGACGACCCGGCTCGTCAGGAAAACCCGAAGCCCGTGTCGCAGACACGCACCCCAACGCGCTCCGCAAGCGCTTCGTCGTACAGCTCGTCGCTTTGCATCTTCATCCGGAAGAACTGTCGAGCGCCCTCCGCGGAGGCTTTACTAGCGCGCTGAAAGGTCCAGGCGGGCCTGGCGCCACGGGACACACCCTCAACCTGATACCGCGGAAAACCTGAGATCAAGCTCTCATTTCTCGGCGGGCGGCGGAAGAATGCAATTCAGCTTGAACGCCGCCTCTGTCCTGTTCGTCGACTTGAGCTTGCACATGATCTTGCGGATGTGAACCTTTACAGTGCTCTCGCACATGTTCAACTCATAGGCGATCATCTTGTTCGGCTTGCCTCGACGCAGCGCGTCGGCGACAGCCGCCTGGCGATCGGTGAAGTGTTCGAACTCCGGCGGAACTTCAACTATTCTGCCACGATTGCTGCGCAGCTTGGCAAGGCTCTCGGCACGCAGAAAGACGCCTCCCGACGCGGCGAGTCTGGTCGATTCCACGATCCCATCGATACCAAGATTGGACGGAATGTATCCCGCGGCCCCGGCGTCCAGCGCAGCGATTACATGATCGATCTCGTCCGAAGGTCCTAGCACAACAACTGGAATATTATTCCCACGACTGAGAAGCGTTTTTATTTCTCCATTTACCTCCGGGTCAGAAAGTTCCCGGCCACCGAGGTTGAACAAGATGGCGCTGGCTGGAGGCGACGACGCAGCCGCGTCGACACAATCTTCGGCAGAACAGAAACTCAGCAAAATCAGCCTAGGGTGGAGTAACTCTATGCTGCGCACGAAGCACTCCCGCTCCAGCCTGCGGCTGTCGACCAAGGCGATGACTTCTTGATCCGTTTTGGTCGGCCGCGCTGCGGCGGTCGGATGCAGCGGGGACATTGCCCCGCCACGCTCGCGATCCTCCGCGTCTAACATTTTAATCGCCTTCAAGTTGATTCCCCTCAAGTAAGCAACGGCCTTTAAAAGATGGCCGCCGCAGCCCATCGAGCCCCAGCACGGAACGAATCGATTTTTCCCCTCCTTTAATTTAAGTTAACAGAGCGCGTCTACTCAAGAGAAAAGCCGATAATGCGGCCCGTCAGCGGCATCTTTATCGCCTCGAGAGTGAGTAGCGACAAAGGGCAAGACCCAGAGGTTGAAGAAAGGACCTAAAATAGAATGCCGGTTTGCGCGTTGTACGCGCAAAGTAGAAGTGTCCCACGTGCGGAAAGTTGAAGTGTCACTGTCCCTGCTTCGGAATGAGCCTGCGGAGATGGCATGTGGGATGGGTTTCGATGAGCGAGCGCGAACTGCAGCGCGTCGAAATGCTGAGCCAGGTGGCGGACGGTACGATGAGCGTGACCATGGCCGCGGCGGCGATGGGCATGAGCGCCCGTCAGGTGCAGCAGCTCTTACGGCGCTTTCGGATCGAGGGCGCCGCTGCGATCCGGCACAAGGCGCGCGGACGGCGGTCGAACAACCGCGTCCGTGACGGGGTCCGCGACTACGCGTTGACCCTGATCCGCGAGAGCTACGCGGATTTCGGGCCCATGCTCGCGGCCGAGAAGCTGGCCGAGCGGCATGGTCTGGCCCTATCGCGTGAGACGCTGCGCAAATGGATGATCGCCGACGGCCTCGTGTTGTCGCGGGCGTAGCGCCGGCAGTTCCACCGGCCGCGGCTGCGGCGCGAGGCCTGTGGCGATCTGATCCAGATCGACGGCTCCGACCATCGCTGGTTCGAGGATCGGGCGCCGCCCTGCACCTTGCTCGTGTTCATCGACGACGCGACGAGCCGGCTGATGCAGATGCGCTTCGTGCCATCCGAGAGCACCTTTGCCTATTTCGAGGCGCTCGAGCTCTACCTGCAGGAGCACGGCCGGCCGGTGACCTTCTACTCGGACAAGAACACCGTCTTCCGCGTCGCCAGACAGGATGCGCAGAGCGGCCACGGCATGATCCGAGTATCGGCCGCGCTCTCAGCGAGCTCAACATCGAGATCCTCTGTGCCGACTCGAGCCAGGCCACGGATGAGATTGAATAGCCCTTTTCTGCCCCTTTCGTGCTTTTTTCCGTGAGCGGGTGACCGCGTGGTGAAGGGTGGGGTGTGAGGTTCAAGCCCCAACGCGCAACCTGATCATTGTCGCTCCTCGTTTGCGGCGCCCGCACCCTTTGTCGGTCCGGACTTTCGCCGGCCGAGCGTCATTCTGCGATAGGCGTTCTCTGCCTGCCCTGCCACGGCGCGGTCGGGGCGCCGTGGCAGATTGTAGTCACAGGACGCGCCGCGCTGACCGCGCCGCGCCGGCACACCGGCCGGCGAGTTCCAGGGCTCGCATCTTGCGCGCCATCAAGGCCGGCCGGGTCCAGGCATGGTCCTCGCCGTTGCTGAGCATGTGCCAGATCAGGATGACAAGCTTGCGCGCCACGGCGACCGCTGCGACGTGGTTGCCGCGCCGGGCTCGGACCCGTTCATGGAAGGCGCGCAACGGCCCCGGCGCGCGGACGGCTTGCCACGCTGCTTGGACCAGCAGATGGCGCGCATTGGAGCGCCCGCGTTTGGCAATACGTCCGTGGTGAGCCGGTCCGTCTCCGGACTGTCGGACACTTGGATCGAGGCCGATGTGGGCGACCAGTTTCTCCGGCGCCGCGAACCGGTCGATGCGCCCGATCGCAGCCATGACACCGACGGCAACAACCATGTCGATGCCGGGGACCGTCATCAGCCGTTTCACATCCGGGTCGTCCAGTGCGGCGCGGGCGAGGTCCCGCTCGACGCCCTTCCGGGCATCGGCAAGACGATCGTCCTCGTCAACGTGCCGCTCGACCGCTTCGCGCTCGTCATCCGGCACATGTTGCGCACGCAGCCAGGTCCGGCCCTTGTTCCCGAACGGGTCCGAATGCGGACAGCGCGGGATCAGATGCGCGTGCAGGATCGACTGGACCATCGCCTTGAGCCGAACCCTCTGCTTGACCAGCTGGGTCCGGCGGGTCACCTGCTGCCGGCGCGCAAGCGTTCTCTCGTCCGGCACCCAGACCTCCGGCAGAAAGCCCGCGGCGTAGAGCTGTGCCAGGACAGCGGCATCGATCTTGTCGGTCTTGGTCTTCGCCTTCGCGATCAGGTGAACCTGAAGCGGGTTGGCAACCGCCACCCGCGCCACATGCCGGGCGAACAGTTCCACCACGGCCGTGGCATTGCCGGTGGCCTCCACGATCACGTGGTCGTTCTTGCTCAGCGTCGTCGCGAACGCCGCCAGATGATCGCGCGTCATGCCAATCCGGCCAATCATGCTGGATAACGGCATCGTCGAACGTCGACTACCGCCCCTTCTTCGAGGCTGTCGGACCCTGCGTCTGCTATGGTCGAGACCGCTTCCTTGACGGCGGAAGCCGCTTGGATCACGCCATACGACGTGCCGGTGACGATCGGCGCGAAGAGACCTCTCGTCCTCGCTTCCCGCTCCGGTCCTGACATGGGACGTTGTCCGTCAGCACGCGGGTGATCTTCATCGGCGCCGCCCGCTCCAGGTTGCGCAGAAAGCGGCGCGCGTCGGCCGCCGTCTTCGCCGGATAGGTGCGCACGAAGACCCACCGCGTGGCGCGGTCGATGGCGACGAACAGATACCGGCGCCTGTCCTCGTCGGCCATCTGCGGCAGGTATCTCGTTCGCCTTGAACAACGTGCATGTCGCTGATTTTGCGGGAGGATCGTCTGTTTCTGATGGCTTCTGATTGCAGGGATTCGTAGGATTCTGACGAGAACCCTGCGATTTCAGATGTGCCAATGAAGCCCAAGCCCCGCCAACCCGAACAGGACGATCTGCTGCGCCCGCGCCTGGTCGACCTGATCGACATGCGCCACGAGCTGGTGAAGCTCGAGACGCTGATCGAGTGGGAGTTCTTCGAGCGGGAGTGGGCCGGGTTCTTCCCGTCGGGCACCGGGCGACCGGCGACCTCGCCGCGGCTGGTGGCGGGTCTTCTCTATCTCCAGCACACCTTCGAGCTGTCGAACCCGTACTACCAGCACCTCTGCGGTGAGACCTTCTTCCAGCACCGTCCGCCTCATCCCACCGACGCCCGGCTCTACGAGACGGCGCGGCGGAAGCTGGTGGTGCTTGCCGCCGAGGCCGGGATCGAGCTGCGCCAGAGCTACGCACGCCTGGCGCCGCGGCTGGCGGCGAAGGCCGGCCGGTACGCCCACGCCCGTCAGTTCAAACGGATGCGCAAGGTGCTGCGCACGCCGAAGGGCTACACCGTCCGGGTGATGCGTGATCTCCGCCGCCGGCTCGAAGACATCCCGGAAGGGCCCCTGCGCGAGCGCATTCTCGACATGCTGGTGCTGACCTCGCGGCTGCTGCACCAGCAGCCGAAGGACAAGGGCAAGACCCGAACATTAGGGATCGCGATGCGTCCCGACGGCCCGGTCAGAGAGGGGTCCTTCCGCCTGGCACCGCCGCCTCGAAGAAGGGGCGGTAGTCGCCGCCGCGCTTGACGACGGCATGCGCGGTGCGTGCCATCTTTGGCGGCGATCGCCGAAAGCGTCTTTCGCCGGAGATCGGGATTGTCCCGGTCCCGCGCGATGTAGCGCTCGAACTTGGATCCGAATCCGTCGTCGCGCTGGCGGATCGCGACCTGCCCGGCGAGCCAGAGAGTGCGACGCAGATACCTTCGCCGGCCATCTGCCGAACCATCCGGTTGGTCTTCTGCCGGCGCTGGAAGCCCTCGTACTGCAACCTTTCGGCCGCCGTGAGCAGGGCCGGGTCGAGCGCCGTCGCGCCAGCAGCTCGACGGATGACAGGCATCTGGGAAAGCGGGTAAGCCTGTCGCCGCTTGTGGTGATTGTCTCGTTTGTCGCCTTGGCGTCAATCTGGGGATTGTCTGTGGCGCCATGGTCGACGACCTCGGCTCGCGCGACCTGATCAAGAGCCCGCACTGGACGGAGATGGGCGAGGCGGGCATCCGGCTCGCGCGCGCCCTGAAGGTCGGCAATCCGCTTCTGCGGACAGTCAACGGCCGGGTCGATCTCCGCAGGCATTGTCATTTGTGGACGGCTCCGGTTTTGCAAGGGTTTTTGCGAGCGGTGCTGATCGAGGCAGGTTGCGGTCATTTGTCCGGCCTTCATGTGCGGTTCGACTGACCGCTGGCCTTGATGAAGTCCGCGTACCGAGTCCCGATCAGCACCGCTCGCAAAAACCCTTGCAAAACCGGAGCCGTCCACAAATGACAATGCCCGGCCAAGACGATTCGACCGATGCGGACGCCGGAAAGCGGGTCTGGGGAGGAGGCAAGGGAACCCGGAGAAGCAGCTTCTCCGGGAGGTTGCGCCGCGGCCCTGCCAAGCGTCCTCTTGCCCTCAGAGGATGAGCGAAAGGCGCCGGACTGAGCAAAGATCGGCCGTGTCGGGAGGTGTCCCGAGCAAGAAACTGCCGCCTTGCGGCGACCACCGCGAGCCGCGATTGTGCGCTTCGAGATGCAGCTCTAACGGAATTGATGCGGTCGGGTTCCCTCAGTCCCGAGATATCGAGCTACGGGCGACCAAGGCGCATGGCGTTTCCCCGGTCCGTCTTCATCTGAAGTTAATAGTTCTTCCAAAGTTAAGGGCTCAAGTTCAATGCAGCGTTGACCCGGAAAGCAGCGGCCGGAAAAATTGGCCGGAAGTCCGGGGAAGGAGAAGAACAGACGTGGGATACAGTGACTCCAAGCTCACCTCTCTCGTTTCCAAGGGCTTCAATAAGGCCCGCGGATTCGATCATTTCTTGGCCCGCACACCCTCGCAGAGAGAGGACATCTTCAAGCTTCGGTATGACGCCTACTACAGTCAGGGGCTTATCTACGGGAACGATAAGGCGAGCCTTTCGGATTGGCAGGACGAGGAGCGTAGTTCTTCGATCTACGGTATCACCCTGTACGAAAAACTTGTCTCCACGATCCGGCTAAGCACGATAAGTCGCGAGCATAAAGCCTGCCTCACCTACTCCATGTTCAAGGATCATTGTGACCCCGTCATCGACGAGGGGGGTAAGATACTCGACGGTTCGCGATTGGCTGTAAACTGCAGCAACAGCGCTTTGCGACGAAGCGTGATCCTTTATACGCTGAGCCTGACTGCAGCGTTCTCCATCAGCGTCAGGGCCAGCCGGGGATCGATCATCGCGCGACACAGTCACGTGCCCTTCTACGAACGCTACGGCTTTTATCACGTCAGCGGCCCTTTCACTTATCCAGGCGCGCGTGCGTCGACCAGCCTGATGATGATCAGGCTACCCGAGTCCATCGTGCCTCTTCCGTCCGGCGCTCATCGGAACTGTCATGAGGAACTGCGGCTTTCGGCGTGACCTCAAAGGGGACTGTTGCGTCGGAGGTCAGGCTTCGCGAGGCTCAGGGCTGACAACCTGACTTGGAGGGTTGGGTGGCGCATCTGCGCCAGGAGCTGCGCGCCGAGGCGCGGGAGACGGTGCGCTTCGAGACGCGGCCGGGTCAGCAGCTGCAGATCGACTTCGGCCGGCGGCGGGTGGAGATCGACGGTGTCCTGCGGCTGGTGTCGTTCTTCGTGGCGACGCTCGGCTACTCGCGCCGCATCCACGTGCGGGCCTTTCTCAGCGAGCGCCAGGAGCACTGGTTCGCCGGCATGGAAAGCGCCTTCGCCGCGTTCGGCGGCGTCCCGGCGGAGGTGCTGCTCGACAACGCCCGTGCGCTGATCATGAGCCACGACCCGGCCAGCCGCGAGGTGGTGCTAAACCCCAAGCTCCATGCCTTCGCCCGGCACTGGGGCTTCCAAGTCCGGGCCTGCGCGCCCTCGCCCGCGCGGTCGCAGGTGAAGTGGAGCGAAGGCACGACCGTCCGGCCGACGTCCGCGTGCCGGCCGAGCGCGATCTGCCAGTTCAGCCCCCAGCGGTCGGCGAGCCAGCCGTAGCGTGGGCTCCAGCCGTAGCGGTCGAGCGGCATCAGCACCTCGCCGCCGTCGACGAGACCGGCCCAGAGCCGCTCCACCGCCACCTCGTCCTCGAGCGTGACGAAGAGCGAGGCGGCCGGCGTGAAGCGGAACTGCGGACCGCCGTTCAGCGCGACCACGGCCGTGTCGCCGAGCGTCGCCTCGGCGGTCAGGACCGAGCCCTCGGGGTGGCCGTGCACCTCCTGCCCGGTGGCCGGGTAGCGGGTGACGCGGCCGATCCGTCGTCGAGCTCGAACATCTGCCGGAGTTCTATCTAGCCGTCGCCGAGGGCGGGGTTCGGTAAGCGGCCGGCCCACTCTACCGCCTCCTCGCGCGAGGTGACCTCGATGATGGTGTAGCCGGCGATCAGCTCCTTCGACTCGGCGAAGGGGCCGTCGGTGACGAGCTTCTCGCCGCCGGCCTGCACGCTGATGGCTCTGACGCTTGTTGCAAGCTGGATGGCGGCGGTGCCCGCAACAATGCTCGCCCTGCAAACGATCGTGATGGGCGCTGCGTCGGCCTACATCCTGACCGGCCCGCTTGAGGAGATCGCTGACGGTGGCACGCTTCTTGTCAACGGCGGAGCAAAAGCCGGCCAATGGTGGAGTGCGCCCCTGAGGCTGGACAGTTTGGCGCGAAGATATTGACCGGGCCGGGGTTCTGGTAAGGAGTTCGCCCTGATCAACGTCCAACGCATTGATTTTATTTGATGACGTGACGTTTTTGATATTTTCGAACCGCAGGGTTTGGTAGGTTTGGGGCGAGAACCCTGCAATTTCGGATCGACGCATGAAGCCCAAATCCCGTGCCCCTGAGCAGGACGACCTGTTGCGCCCGCGCTTGGCGGACATGATCGACCTGCGCCACGAACTGGTGAAGCTTGCCGGGCTGATCGACTGGGAGTTCTTCGAGGAGGAATGGGCGGGGTTCTTCCCGTCGCACACGGGGCGCCCGGCGACCTCTCCACGGCTGGTGGCGGGGCTGCTCTACCTCCAGCACGCCTACCGGCTGTCGGACGAGGCGGTCGTGGCCCGGTGGGTGGAGAACCCGTACTACCAGCACCTCTGTGGCGAGACGTTCTTTCAGCACCGTCCTCCTGTCGATCCTTCGTCGCTGACGCGGTGGCGGAACCGGATCGGGGAGGAAGGTGCCGAGTGGCTCCTGACCAAGACGATCGAGGCCGGGCGCGAGGCCGGAGTGATTTCCGAGCGGAGCGCGGAGACGGTGATCGTGGACACGACGGTGATGGAGAAGGCGATCGCGCATCCAACCGATACACGGCTCTACGAGAAAGCGCGTCGGCGCCTGGTGGCGCTTGCCCAGGAGGCGGGCCTGTCGCTTCGCCAAAGCTACGCGCGGCTGGCGCCGCGTCTGGCCGGACAGGTCGGTCGCTATGCCCACGCCCGCCAGTTCAAGCGGATGCGCAAGGGGCTGCGGCGGCTGAAAGGCTACACCGGCCGGGTCCTGCGCGACATCCAGCGGCAGCTGCACGCCGTGACCGACACCGCCCTGCGGGAGCGGATCGAGGGCGAGATCGCCCTCGTTGAGCGCCTCCTGCGGCAGAAGCCGAAGGACAAGCGGAAGCTCTATGCGCTGCACGAGCCTGAGGTGGACTGCATCTCCAAGGGCAAGGCGCGCGTCCGTTACGAGTTCGGCTCCAAGGTCTCGGTGGCGACCACGCACAAGGAGGGCTTCGTCGTCGGCATGCGCGCGATGACCGGCAACCCGTACGATGGCCATACCTTGCGAGAAGCGCTCGAGCAGGTGGAGATCCTGACGGACACATCACCGAAGAGAGCCTTCGTCGACCGCGGCTATAGGGGGCATGGCGTTGAGACGACCGAGGTCTTCATCTCCGGCCAGCGCCGCGGCATGACGCCGGCGCTCCGGCACGACCTGCGCCGCCGCAGTGCAATCGAACCGGCGGTCGGCCACATGAAGACCGACGGCCGCCTCGCCCGCTGCGCCCTCAAGGGCACGCTCGGCGACGCACTCCACGCTGTCCTCTGCGGCTGCGGGCACAACATCCGCATGATCCTGGCCCATCTGAGGGCTCTTGCGGCCGTGATCCTCGCCGCGCTGATGGCAGCAATCGCCAACAACATCGAACAGGCCCGGCCAAACTACGCCACGACCGGCGCCGCGGCGTGATGTTCAGTGGCGACTAAGGAGAACCCCATGACGAAGAGACACCGGCGCCACAGCACCGCCAGGAAGCGTGAGATCGTCGAGGCATACTTCAACGGCGAGTCGATGCGCGGGCTCAGTCAGAAATACGACGTGTGCCGCACGCTGATCCCGATCTGGGTCGAGAAGTACGAGCGCGGCGAGTTCGATGACGACGCGGTCGAAGAGGAGCTCTTGCCCGAGTACCAGGCGCGGATCGCGGCGCTCGAGCGGCTGGTGGGACGTCAGGCCCTCGAGATCGAGTTGTCTCAAAGGGGGCTCGTCGGCGCGAACGGCCGCAGAGAAGCGCGCCTGGGTCCGTGATCACCGGCCCGCCGGCATCTCGGTCGGACGGGGGTGCGATCTGATGGACCTGCCTCGTTCCAGCTTCTACGCAGCTCCCGCTTCCGCCGCCGAAGATCCGGCGGTCGCCGTGATCCGGTCGATCACCGAGACCTGCCGGAACTATGGCTATCGCCGAGTCACTGCCGAGCTGCGGCACCGCGGGCTCGTCGTGAATGCGAAGAAGGTGCGGCGGATCATGCGGGAGAACGATCTGAATCCAAAACGGAAACGCCGCTATGTCGCCACCACCGACAGCAATCACGACAGTCCGATCTATCCCAATGTCGCCGGGAACTTCGAAGTTCACGGTCCCGACCAGCTCTGGGTCGGAGACATCACCTACGTCGCCATCGCCACAGGTTTCGTCTACCTCGCCGTCATCTTGGACGCCTGGTCGCGCAAGGTGGTCGGCTACGGGCTTGGTCGCAACATCGATACCCGCCTCACCGCGGCGGCGCTGAACGCGGCGATCGGGGGCCGCCGCCCGCTGCCAGGCTGCGTCTTCCACACCGACCGCGGCGCCCAGTACGCTGCATCCCGGCACCGGCGCATCCTGAGGGAAAGCGGCTTCGTCGGGTCGATGAGCCGGAGGGGAAACCCGTACGATAATCCGCAAGCTGAGAGCTCCATGAAGACGCTGAAGGTCGAAGCCGTCTACATCACCAAGTATCAGACCTTCGAGGACGTCGCCGCAGACCTTCCGGCGTTCATCGACGATGTCTACAACGCAATACGGCTGCATTCGGCGCTCGGCTACCTGAGCCCCGATCAGTTTGAGGAGAGAAACGCCCCGACCCGGTCAAAACAAACTGCCTGACGTGTCCAAGCAGAGGGGCGCACTCCACAACGTGGCAGAGTTTTCCACCGGCGTTCTCAGTTCTGGAACCTGGCGGCAAAGCCAGCCGGATACTACAGCACATCCGCACCGAGGTCGGCATGGTGTTCCAGCAGTTCAACCTGTTCCCGCATCTGAGCGTGCGGGACAACGTGTCGCTCGCGCCTCGGAAGGTCCGCCACTCCGGCCGCGAAGAGGCCAAGGAGGCCGCAGAGCGTCTGCTGGACCGTGTCGGCATTGCCGATCAGGCAGACAAGTTCCCCAGCCAGCTTTCGGGCGGCCAGCAGCAGCGCGTGGCCTTGGCTCGGGCGTTGGCGATGGAGCTCCGGCTGATGCCTTTCGACGAACCGACCTCCGCTCTCGAGGTTCTGGACGCCATGCGGGAACTGGCCCGTGAAGGCATGACGATGATCATCGTCACGCACGAGATGAGCTTCGCCCGCGAGGTCGCCGACCGGGTGATCTACATCCACGAGGGGGGAAATCGTCGAGCAGGGCTCGCCCGAGGAGGTGTTCGACAAGCCGCAACGCGAGAGAACCCGGAGCTTCCTCTCGCGGGTCCTCACGCATTAAGATCAATGGCTCGATCTTGGGTCTTAGCATGCTGCGCGACAATCCGGATCGAGGTCGGCCTCTGCGTCAGCCCGCAGGAAAAGTCGCGTTCGCCCATGCGCCACGCCCGTAGGCATCCTTCGCGGCGCGGAGTGTCTCGCTCGGTGGCATCTCGCCGAGGAGGGTGCAGGCTTCCGAGCGCTTTGGCGAAGGCCGCGACCGAGCGCGATCAATACAGACGCTCGACTGCATCCTTCCGCACAATTTGCTCAACGTCACCCACCGCATCCTTCAGCCGCCCGTGGTGCTTCATCGTCTCGGCCAGCGACGGCAGCCCCTCGCCGCTCGGCCACTCCTCCGGCTGCCAGAGTCCGGAGCGGATCATGCACTTTGCGCAGTGAAAGAACGCCCGCTCCACCTCTACCACGACCGCGAGATCCGGCTCGCGTCCCTTATGCGCCATCTGCGCGTTCAGCCCGGCGTCCCGCACGATCCGTCCACGGCCGCTTACGCGCAGCGTCTCGCGCCGACCGGGGACCAGGAAGATCAGCCCGATCCGGTCGTCCTCCAGCAGGTTCTCCATCGTGTCCGCCCGGTTGTTCCCCGGCCGGTCCGGGATCGCCAGCCGCCGCGGCGACAGCACCCGGACGAACCCCGGCGGGTCGCCCTTGGGCGACAGGTCGACCGCGCCGGCGGCATCGGTCGATGCGACCACCGCGAAGGGCGAGGCGGCGATGAACCGCGCGCACATGTCGTCGATCCGGTCGATCACCTTCGACGCCACGAACCGCGACGGTTCCTTCCGGATCTTCCGCAATCGCTCGCGGCTCCCGATCACTTCCTCGAACGCCTCACCCATGTCCGCCTCCGGCCGGAACCAGCCGCGTCTCCACGCGCCGCTCCGTCGTCACCGTGTCGTGGATCGGCGAGAGCGTCCGCGTCGCGTCGAGGATTTCGCGCAGCACCTCCTCGCCCGCGTCCGCGTCGACTTGGAATGTCAGGCGGATGTCCTTCACCCCCGGCGGCGTCGGGCGGAGGCCGAAGAAGCCGCCCAGGTCGATCCGCCCCTCGACCTCCACCTCGAGCGCCCTCAGCTCGACTCCCCGCGCCGTCGCCTGCGCCGCATAGGTCCCGGTCATGCACGCCCCCAGCGCCGCCAGCTGCGTCTCGATCGCCGTCGGCCCGGTGTTCCGGCCCAGAAGCTCCGGCGGATGGTCGCCGCGCAGGGTAAAGCGCCGCTGCATCACCGCGCCCATCTGCCCGATGCCCTGCGTCCGCACGTCGAGGCCGAAGCCGCCGTCCCAGGCGACCCGGCTCGTCCATGTCAGGTTGCCCGTCTCCGGCGCGTCGCGGACGCCCTCGACCGCGTCGGTCATCGTCTGCACGTCCCAGCCATTCAGTTCGGTCATCACTCTTCTCCTGCATGTGACTGATGCCCGGACCCTGCCGGTTGCGATCCCGTCCAGCGAGGTCCAGACTCGCCATTACCGGTCCGTATCCGCCACGAGGCGCCCCGATGGCCGACCCGATCCGCGTCAGCCTCGCCGTCACCGACGACACCCAGCTCGCCCCTCTCAGCGGCCTCTACGAGACGCTGACCGCCTTCCCCCTCCTCGCCGGCATCGAGCCCGACGTCCCCCCGCACCCCTTCGAGGTCGGCATCGTCACCGAAGGCCCCGACCCGCCCGCGAGCACCGGCGGCCTGCGCCACGGGCCCTGCGGCGAGGTCGCCCGCACCGACATCGCCATCGTGCCGCTGATGATGTTCGACGGCCCGGACTGGGTGCCGGGCCGCTCGCCCGCGCTCGTCAACTGGCTGCGACGGATGCACGGCCAGGGCGCGACGCTCTGCTCGACCTGCACCGGCGTCCTGCTCCTCGCCGAGACACGGCTCCTCGACGGCGCCGAGGCGACGATCCACTGGGCCTTCGCCCCCGCCTTCCGGCGCTGCCACCCCGAGGTGCGGCTGCGGCTCGACGAGGTTCTCGTCGTCGGCGGCGCCCGCGGCGAGCTGGTGATGACCGGCGGCGTCGCCTCGTGGCACGATCTCGCCCTGCACCTGATCGAGCGCCACGCCGGCGCCGCCGCCGCCTCCGGCATGGCGCGGCTGATGATGCTCGAGCGGCACGGCGAGGGGCAGGCCCCGTTCCGCGGCTTCCTGCCGCCGCGCGACCACGGCGACCGCCTGATCCTGCACGCGCAGGACTGGGCCGGCCAGCACTACATGGCCGAGAGCCCGGTCGAGGAGATGGCCGCGCGCACCGGCCTCGCCCACCGCAGCTTCGAGCGGCGCTTCGCCCGCGCCACCGGCCGGTCGCCGATCGCCTACGTCCAGGCCCTGCGGGTGGAGGCCGCCAAGCGCCGGCTCGAGCGCAGCGACGCCCCGGTGGAGGAGATCGCCGCCGCCGTCGGCTATGAGAACACCAGCTACTTTCGCCGCCTCTTCAAGCGTTCGACCCGGATGACCCCGGCCCGCTACCGGCACAGATTCCGCATCCCCTCCGCTGGCCACCGGAACGCCGACGCGGCGGAGTGATGGAGCTGAAATTCGGAGGGCACAGCGTGAGCCGGGAACTGCTTCGGATTGCAAAAGCGTGCATCCGAACCGAGGATCCTACGCCCGCTTGCGAAAGCCATTTTCCCGGCGGCTCGATAGCGGTCTCGCGCGCGGCATCGGGACAAATTCCTCGCCGCCGCGGAAATCGCGGTCGCGCGAGCCGTGAATGTCCGATCTCGTGACAGAGAAATAAAGCGCCGCTACTGCGGAGAAGGTCCGGAATCCTGAAGGTTTTTCGATGCGGGCCGCTGAGTGACGGTGGTTGCGGGCGGGTGCGGCCCGCGTTGACAAACCTCGGAAGGACGAAGCCGCGGGGGTCTGGCGTCGGTCTATGGGGAAAGCGCGCCGGTGTCGCTGGCGTCGGTGTGCCGCCGATGGGCGGAAGGACGGCTTTGATCCGGCAGGACCCCGACCGGTGATCTCAGTGGCGGTGCGGTGGACGGCAGTCTGGCTTGTCGCTGAGGTGCCTCCAGCAGAACGGCGACTGCGCGGCGTGGCGCGAGGCGCTTCCGGACGACTGGATCGATCCGGATCGGGCTCGACGAAGAAGATGGCCGTGTCATCATGCGGCGGCCTTTCGCGGCGGGGCGCGGGTGGTCGGACGCTCGCCGCGCCGGAAGGTCTCGATGATGCGCATCGGTCCGCCGCAGTCCGGGCAGGGTTCTCTCAGGGTGAGCGGCGGTGTCTCACCGGTCTCGGTGGCGTCGGCTTTCGCAGGCGATACAGCCCCCAGCATTGCGCGAACCCTGGCGAGGGTGTCCTTGCGGCCCGCACCGGCGAGCAGGCCGTAGTGCCGGATGCGGTGGAAGCCGTCGGGCAGGACGTGCAGCAGGAAGCGGCGGATGAACTCATCGGTCGAGAGGCGCATGACCTTGAGGCGGTCGCCACGCTTGATGCGGTAGTCCTTCCAGCGGAACGCGACGGTGTGGGCGTCGGCGCTGACGAGGCGGCTGTTCGAGATCGCCACGCGGTGGGTGTTCGCCTCGAGCAGGTGTGTGGCGAAGCTGTGGCGGAGCGTGTGCAGGGTCGCCTGACAGGAAATGCCGGCCATATGTGGAGTGCGCCCCTGAGGCTGGACATTCTGGAGCCAAGATATTGACCGGGCCGGGGTTCTGGTAAGGAGAACCCCATGACGAAGAGACACCGGCGCCACGGCACCGCCAGGAAGCGCGAGATCGTCGAGGCGTACTTCAACGGCGAGTTGATGCGCGGGCTCAGTCAGAAGTACGACGTGTGCCGCACGCTGATCCCGATCTGGGTCGAGAAGTACGAGCGCGGCGAGTTCGATGACGACGCGGTCGAAGAGGAGCTCTTGCCCGAGTACCAGGCGCGGATCGCGGCGCTCGAGCGGCTGGTGGGACGTCAGGCCCTCGAGATCGAGTTGTCTCAAAGGGGGCTCGTCGGCGCGAACGGCCGCAGAGAAGCGCGCCTGGGTCCGTGATCACCGGCCCGCCGGCATCTCGGTCGGACGGGGGTGCGATCTGATGGACCTGCCTCGTTCCAGCTTCTACGCAGCTCCCGCTTCCGCCGCCGAAGATCCGGCGGTCGCCGTGATCCGGTCGATCACCGAGACCTGCCGGAACTATGGCTATCGCCGAGTCACTGCCGAGCTGCGGCACCGCGGGCTCGTCGTGAATGCGAAGAAGGTGCGGCGGATCATGCGGGAGAACGCGCCATGGATGCGCACGGTGGTCAGGTCGTGGAGAGACCACGGCAAGGACTTGATCGACCAGCGGGCGGATCTGTCTGGCCAGCTCGAGTTCCACCCGCTCGGCGCGATCCATCAGCGCATCCATCGCGCGAAGCAGATGCTGGTGGGTGACGGTCTCGGGCATTGCCGGCATCGCCACGGTCTCCAGCCAGCGCAGGCAGCCCGGCTTGCTCGTGGGGTCGCACAGCCGGTTGAACACCATGGCGCGGACGAGGGGCTCCCCATCGGTTCCGCGACGCCCCGACCGCAGGGCCCGGCCAAGCGCGCGGTCGAGACCGAGGTCCTTCCAGAGCGCATGCCGGGCGAAGACGTCCCCATAACTGCGCGCGCCTTGCCAGGCGATCTCGGTCTTCGCCGGCTCGTCCCGCCCTGCAACCCGGCTGAGGCCCCGGATCAGGGCGTCGAGCTGGCCGTCCTTCATTCCGTCGGGCGCGCCCGGGGTTGGCGATGACGCGCAGCCTCGGCTTTCCGGCCTCATTGCGGAAGGACTCGACGATCTGCAGATAGCGGCGCCCGCCGCTCTCGGTGACGCGCGTGAACATGGAATGCAGACTGCCATGAAGCTGCATTGCAACGCATGTCAGGGCGGTCGCGTGCAACTACACAGATCGAGGCAAAATCCACCCCGAACGGCTACAACCTCTCGAATTCACGAACACGGAACGAGCCGGATACACGAAAACTGGCCGGCAAATGTCGAACTTGGGAGGCATACCCGAGCTCGGTCAGCTGCCGGTGGAGACCGTAACCGCAAGGCCCGGCCTCGTAGCAGAAAGTGCAGCTGCCCGGCCTTGCCCTCGAGCTTCTCGACCAGCTTCCTGACGTGGAGTGCGGCGAAATTTTTGCAAACCTGATTCAGCCGGCCATGAAGGCCTTGTATCCTGTCAGGGCATATTGGATCCCCATCGCAATCACAATCAGGCCCATGTAGCGGCTGACCATATCCCGGGCCAAACTCGGCGCCTCTTGCGCATCAGTCTGCGAGCGCCGCGAGACAAGCAGGAGCAGGATCCAGGTGACGGTCAGAACCACGCCCGTGCCGACCAACGCGGTCAGCGGGATGGCGTCGCGCGAATGGGCGGCGGCCGTCGTGATCACCCCGGTGATCGTGCCGGGACTGGCGGCGAACAGGATCAGCGGCGCGAGCGCCGGGCCCGCATCGGGTGCGGCCGCGCCATGGCTTCCGGGATCCGATCTGTCGGACGACTTCGATCCGGCCAGCATGGTGAAGCCGATGAAGGACAGAACAATGCCGCCCGCGACGGAGAAAACGTCCAGCGGGATCCCGAATATCCTGAGTATATGCGCGCCCGCGAGTGCCGCGACGACCATGACCACAGCGATTATAAGGATCGCCCTTGTCGCGTCCGAAACGCGCTGCGCCCTGTTCCGTCCGGAAGTGAGTCCCGCGAACATCATCGCGCATACTGTCGGGTTCACGAGCGAAAACAGGGTGGCGATGGCTTGCAAATGGTGTTGCATAAATGGTCCTGAGCGGGCGTGCGTGGTCTGCGAAGGGCGGAAAAAGCGCTCTGCATACCGCGCGGACCATCAAAAAGGCTAGTTGTCGCCGGAAACTAGATCAAGCACCTTCCACCACAGCCATTCGCCGGTACGCCTTAGGCGACATCCCGGAGATGCGGCGGAAGGCCCGGGAGAAATTCTGCGGACTTTCGTATCCCGACGCCATGGCGACCTCGATGATCCTCGTGCCAGGGGCCACGAGCAGATCGCGCGCGATCTCGAAGCGGACGTCCTCCAGCACCTGCGAGTAACTGCGGTCGCAATCCGCGAGTCGTCTTTGGAAAGTGCGGCCGCTCATTCCGGCGATCTCGGCAGCGAGCGCGAGAGTGGGGGTGCTTCCGCCAAGATAAGGGCGCAGTACCGAACGAAGAGTCGCGATGAAGTCCCGATCCTCGGCGGTCTCCGCCAACATTGGCTGCGCGTCGCCGACCTCCTGAGGTCGCGCGTCGGGCAAGGCCAGCACTTGAGGTGGGACGAGGATCGAACTGAGCGGCTGTCCGGCGAGGATCCGGGTGTTGCCGAAGGCGTTAGCCGCCGCGTCGCATTGCCGCGATCGGGACACGAACGTCATTTCGACTGGACGCCACTCCGGGCCGGCGCTCGCCCCGACCAGAGACGCAATCGCCTGGAGATTCAGCCACTCTGCGTAGCCGTAGAACGGCGCTCCACGAAAACCCGGCATGTCGCAGATGATCCGGAGGTAAGGACCCTCTTGCAGGACCCGTAGCGAGGCCGCGCTGTCTTCTCGATAGGCCATGCGCGACAGGGCTTCGATACGGCTGAATGTAGTGGGCGCTGTCAGCACCGCGTTCCGCACCTTCGCGTCGAGCGTGGCGAGCGACGATCTCCGCGCGGCAAGAAAGCCAAGCTCCGCCGCCGGCACGTCGCGCCCGCACTGGGCGATCCAGTCCAGCACCAGGGGAACGCTGACGTAGGCGTCGGGTGTCTCTGCGATCCACGCGGGCAGACGGGATGAGGCGAGGTCCCGATCGACGGGTGCACCGATCTCGCGGAGCACCTCGACATAGAGGAGAAGGTGCGCGGCACGCATGATCGGAATCGCAGTCATGTGGACGACCCCTCTCGGCGACCGACGAAAACATACGTAAACGCGGCATTGGCGCGAGATGAGCGGAAACAATTCTCTGAACGCGTCAACATGCGGCCTCCGAACGGCCGTCAGTAGCACAGGGGATGCTCTTGGAGAAGACGCCCGCAGACCTGCGCAAGATACAGTCCGTCGCCAGCAAACTGGCACTGTCCGGTCCGCTTTCGATTGGTCGGGTCGCGCGTGATCTCGGCATCAGCCCTCGAAGCCTGCAACGGGAGCTGGCGCTCAAGAACACCACCTTTCGTCAGATCGTCGACACAGTGCGTTTCGACATCGCGCGGATCCTGTTGACGACGACCGACTTCCCGGTTCAGGCGATCGCCGCCAAGGTCGGCTACCGAACGCCCGGCAGCTTCGCACGCGCATTCCGTCGCTGGACCGGCCAGTCGCCCCGCGCGTACCGCCGGGCCGGCAGCCTCGCCAGCATGTGACTGCTGTGGCGCGTAATGAGCAGAACGAGGAGGCCGCAGATCCTATGATGATTTCAGAGTTGCGATGGCTCGGCTCGTGCCGGAGCGGCGTCGTGTAGAGTGCTGCCGGAGGGAGACATGCCGGAATGATCCGAATGCCTATTAACAGTGTCCTTGCACCCTGTCCTACGACCGGAAGCAGAGAAACGCGCGCAACGAGCCGCCGGTTCATCGCGGCATTCGCCTTCCTGCTCGCGTTCGCGCCCTCGGCGTACGCCCAGACAACGGCGGCCGCGCCCCCCGCCGTCGCCGGCAGTGGCGGAGACTCCGTGGCTCTCGCCAAGAAGCTTTCCAACCCGATCTCGGACCTGATCAGCCTGCCGTTCCAGTTCAACTACAATCAGGGCTTCGCAACCGGCAACGGCGATCAGTACACGCTCAACATCCAGCCGGTGATCCCGTTCTCGATCAGCCCCGACTGGAATGTCATCTCCCGCACCATCGTGCCCATCGTGGGCCAGGACGACGTCATTCCCGGCAAGGGCTCACAATTCGGCCTCGGCGCGACCACGCAGAGCTTCTTCTTCTCTCCGAAGGCGCCGACCAAAGCCGGCCTGATCTGGGGCGTCGGCCCGGTGTTCCTGATCCCCACGGCGACCGACGACATCGCCACCAATCAATGGGGCGCGGGCATCACCGGCGTGGCGCTGCGCCAGAAGGGCCCCTGGACCGTTGGCGCGCTGGCCAACCACGTCTGGTCGCTGACGGGCGACGACGAGGACGGAGACATCTCGGCGACGTTCCTCCAGCCTTTCCTGAGCTACACGACCCCGAAGGCGACGTCCTTCACGCTCAACACCGAGTTCGACCTACGACTGGGAAACGGAACAGTGGTCGGTGCCGATCAACGCCACGATCGGACAGATCGTCAAGATCCACGAGCAACCCGTGCAGTTCAGCCTCGGCGCGCGCTACTACGCCGAGTCGGCCGACTACGGCCCGGATGGCTGGGGCGCCCGGTTTCAGGTGACGCTGCTGTTTCCGAAATAGACCAAGACGTGCGGACGCCGCTATCCGCGCGCTCCGTTCGCCGATATTGACATGAACAGAGGGCAAGAAGACATGACAAGACCAGTACGGACCGAAGCGGGCGTGGTCGATCCGACCCGCCGCCGGATACTTGCCGGGTCGGCGGGCTGCGTGGCCGTCATCGCGGGCGCCGGCGCGGCGCGGGCGCAGGAGACGAACGGGACCACGGCGGACTTCCTGTTCGTCCAGACCGCCGACGCGATGGCGTTCGACGCCGACCGGAACCGCCTGACGCTGCGCGACGTCGGCACGACGACGCTGTTCTTCTCCGACCGCCCCGAGCGGATCGCCGGCAACATGACGACGGCGGCGTTCGTTCCGTTCTGGAGCGAGGGCAAGGACAGTTTCCTCTCCGACAACCCCAACGCCGATCTCTCCATCCTCGAGAACGGCGCGCTGAAGCAGGTCGTGGTGGAATTCGAGCGATCCGGTGCTCGACGCGGGCGATCTCCACTATACGGTGAAGATCGTCTCCGGCGAGATGCCGGTTCTGGGCGAAAACGTCTCGGTCTTCATCGACGTGATCGGCATGCCGCTGACCCCCCTCTCCGTCGCGGGCGTGCGCCGTCGCACGTTCCGTCGCGCGGTGCTCTATTGAAGAGGGGCTTCAGCACGCTTGGCCGACATCCTTCCGGACCGCGTTTTTCGCGTCCGCTTCTCAAACCCCGCAACTGAGAGGACCAAATGAGCCGCACGATCGCAAGACTGCTCGCCGGAGGCGTCGCGACGGCCTTCGTGATGGCCACGCCCGCCTGGGCCGAAGTCAGCCAGGAGACCATCGATGCGCTCGGCGCGCCCGATCGCATGGAGACGTCGATCGGCACGCTCGAATTCACGGACGGCGCGCCGACTGCGGAGACCGCGCAAAAGGTCTCCGATGCGCTCGACTTCAACAACGCGCTGGCCGTCTACAACAACAGCTTTCGCGGCGCGTCCGCCCTCGGGATTCACAGGGGATTCCAGAGCATCGGCGCGGATTACAACGACATCGTCATCATGTCCGAACTGATGGACTCCGCGTCCATCTTTCTCACCGGCAACGCCGACACCGTCTACTACCTGTCCGTCATCGACCTCTCGAAAGGCCCGATGGTCATCGAACAGCCGTCCGGCGGCGTCGGCACCATCAACGACATGTGGTTCTCCTGGATCATCGACGTCGGCGCCCCGGGACCGGATCGCGGTCAGGGCGGCAAATACCTGATCGTCCCTCCGGGATATATCGGCCCGCTGCCCGAGGGCGGCTATTTCGTGGCGCATTCGAGCACCAACCGGATTCTGTATGCCTCGCGCGCCTATCTCACGGGCGGCAACGACCCCAAACCGGCTGTCGAGAACATCAAGGCGAACATGAAGGTCTACCCCTATACCGAGGGGGCGTTTGGCACCAGTATCGCCGAGGCGCTGACCGGCGCGGTCCGCATCGGAGAGGCTCCCGCAGTCCCGGAGACCAAATTCGTCGAGGCTAGCAATCTGTCGTTCAATACGGTCCCGCCCAGCGATTTCGGCTTCTTCGAGTGGATCAACGAAAACGTTCAGGCCGAGCCCGCCACCAGCTATGACGTGGAACTCGCCGGCCAACTCGCCGCCATCGGCATCGTGAAGGGCAAGGAGTTCGCGCCGGACGAGCGGATGAAGCGGATCCTCACCGACACCGCAGCCGTGGGGCAGGCCGCCGGACGGGTGCTGAACTGGCGCCCGTTCGAGCGGCATCCGGATTGGGCCTATTACGATAATTCGAACTGGGGCAACATGCTGTGGGAGGGCGGCGCCTTCTTCGAGACCCCGCCGCCGGCCTTCGCGGACGGCGTGTTCAAGCCGCTGCCGCCGACCGGCGCGCGCACGCTCGACAGCCGCACGGCCTTCTATTACGGCTACACCCTCGACAGCCCGGGCATGATCATGAACATCCCCGGCGTCGGCTCGCAGTATCTGATGGGCTTTCTCGATGCGGCCGGTGACCCGTTCGACGGCGCGAAGACCTACAAGGTGACGCTGCCGAAGGACATCCCGGCCAGGGCGTTCTGGTCCTTCACGGTCTACGACAACCAGACCCGCTCCATGCTGGCCACGCCGCAGAAATATCCCCGCGCCGGATCACAGAGCTACCCGTCGCCCGCCGCGACCGCCGATGCGGACGGCGTCACGACCGTCTACTTCTCGCCCGACCAGCCTGACGGCGTCGACAGGGGCAACTGGATCCAGACCGATCCCGAAAAGGGCTGGTTCACGATCCTGCGCCTCTACAGCCCGCTGCCGTCGTTCTTCGACAAATCCTGGCAACCGAGCGAGATCGAGGTCGTCAACTGAAAATGACAGTGGCCCTCAGCCGCGCCCGGGTCGGGCGGCTGAGTGCGCGACGGCTCGGGACACTCATCGAGAAGTAGAACATGAAAAATTGCTCGGGAAGGCTGGAATGATGCTATCACAGTTCAAATTCGCCGCCGTCGTGACGGCTGCGGTACTCCTTTCGCCCTGCGCCTTCGCTCAGGATGTCACCCCGGAAGAGGCTCGCGCGATCGCCAAGGAAGCCTACATCTACGGCTACCCGCTGGTGGACAACTACATCATCTCGTACGAATATTACGTGGACGAGACGAGCCCGAACTTCAAAGCGCCCTGGAACAATCTCAAGAACATCAACCGGGTTTTCACGCCGGCCGATACGGCGGTGCAGACGCCCAATTCGGACACGCCGTATTCCTGGGCGGGACTGGACCTGCGGGCCGAGCCGATCGTGATCTCCCTGCCGGAGATCGAGAAGAAGCGGTACTACGACGTCGAGATGTGGGATGCCTACAACTACATCATTGGCTACGCCGGGTCGCGAACCACCGGCAACGACGCCGGCAATATCATGATTGTCGGGCCTGGCTGGTCGGGCGCGACGCCCGACAGCATCAAGAAGGTGTACACGTCCGATACGGACTTCGGCGTCGTCGTGATCCGCACGCAGTTGTTCAATCCTGCGGACATCGACAATGTCGAAAAGATCCAGGCGCAGTACAAGATGCAGCCACTGTCGGCTTTCCTGGGAACGACCCCACCACCGGCAGCCCCGGCCGTGGATTTTGTCGCACCCCTCACCAAGGCCGAGCTAAAAACGTCACTCGAGTTCTTCAACATCATGAACTTCGTGCTGACCTACAGCCCGACGGTGCCAAGCGAGGCGGCTCTCAGGGAACGGTTCGCGACGATCGGCATCGAAGGCGGCAAGACCTTCGACCCCGCCAGTCTCTCGCCTGAAATCAAGGCGGCGATCGAAGCGGGCCGCGCCGACGCCTGGGAGGATTTCGCCGGTGCCGTGAAGAAGATGGATACCGGAGAGATCACCTCCGGCGATGTCTTCGGCAGCCGTGAATTCCTGGGCGACAATTACCTTTACCGCTGGCTCGGCACGACCGGCATCTATGGCAACGCCAAGGAAGAGGCGATCTATCCGGTTCTGGCCGTCGATTCCGAAGGCAAGAAGCTGGACGGCGCGAACCGCTACACCCTGCATTTCGCGGCGGGTGAGCTTCCTCCGGTCAACGCGTTCTGGTCGACGACGATGTACGAACTGCCGGCAAGCCTGCTCGTCGCCAATCCGATCGACCGATACCTTCTGAATTCGACGATGTTGGATCAGTTCGTCAGGGATTCCGACGGTGGGATCACCCTCTACTTCCAGAACGAAACGCCAGGCAAGGATCTGGAACCGAACTGGCTCCCCGCACCCAAGGGGCCGTTCTGGGTCATCATGCGGCTCTACTGGCCGAAGGAGGCAGCGCTTAACGGTGACTGGAAGGCCCCGGCTGTCGAACGCGTGACAAACTGATGAAGACCCGCCCGGTGGGAAGGCCCTCCGGGCGGCCACGATCCGACCTGTTCCTCCTCAGCGGGCACTCCAGATAGCTCCGGCGGGTCTCGGCGGACCTTATTGCGGCCGTGTGATCCACATCGAAGAGGGAGTTTCGACGTGAAGCATGTTTGGTTGAAGGCTGGCGCGGGCGTCGTTGTCCTCGGCGCTGTGGGCGGGGTCGGAGCGATCCTTTTCATGGATTTCTTCCCGCAGGACGTCCCCGCCGAAGTGAGCATCCTTGGTGGAGAGGTGGTCAACGAGCTGAGGACGCTGAACGCCCCGGAGGGCACATTGAGCACCGAGGTGAATGCCGCCTACGAGGTCGCCACGATCCGCGTTGCCGCGGTAACTCCGGCAACCGCCGACTGGCCGAGCTACAACCGCACACTCGAAGGCGACCGCTATGCGCGCCTGGCCGAGATCACGACGGACAATGTCGGCGAATTGAAGGGCGCCTCGAAAAATGGTCCCGACCGTGGCGCTGCGGTATGTCTGTCGGGATGATGCGACACTGAGGGTGTGACGATGGCGCAGATGGGGTTCTTCGATCTTACAGACCGTTACGCGAGCCTGGACGCGAAGAAGGACCCGCTGGTCGAGATCGACGCTGTTGTGCCGTGGGAGGAGTTTCGCCCGACCCTTGAGCGGGTCTGGCGCAAGCCAGCTGCGGCGCGCAAGTCCCGGGCGGGGCGCAAGCCGATGGACGCGGTGCTGATGTTCAAGACGCTGGTGCTGAGCGCGCTCTACAACCTGTCCGACGACCAGATCGAGTATCAGGTCCGCGACCGGCTGTCGTTCATGCAATTCCTCGGCCTCGGCCTCGAAGACCGGGTGCCGGACGCCAAGACGGTATGGCTCTATCGCGAGGCACTGGCGCAGGCGGGCAAGGTGGAGGAGCTGTTCAGCCAGTTCGACGGCTATCTGGCGCGGCAGGGCTACATCGCGCGCGGCGGTCAAATCCTGGATGCGTCCATCGTGCCGGTGCCGCGCAACCACAACACGCGGGACGAGAACGCGGCAATCAAGAACGGCGAGGTGCCCGAGGACTGGGCGGACAAGCCCGCGAAGCGCGCGCAAAAGGACCTGGACGCGCGCTGGACGAAAAAGCACGGCAAGAACCATTACGGCTACAAGAATCACGTCAACGTGGATCGTAGGCACAAGCTGGTGCGGCGCTATCACGTCAGCGATGCCGCGCGGCATGACAGCCAGGCGGTGGATCATCTGCTGATGCAGGGTAACACCGGCTCCGGCGTGTGGGCGGATGCGGCCTATCGGTCCGAGGAGATGGAGGCAAAGCTGCGCGCCCGGAGGCTGAAAAGCCACATCCACCGCAAGGGCAAGCGGGGCAAGCCGCTGACCGAACAGGCCAAGGGCAGCAACCGGACCAGATCCGGCATCCGGGTCCGCGTCGAGCACGTCTTCGGCGCGCAGGCCAACGATATGGGCGGGACCTTGGTCCGGACCATCGGCTTGGTTCGAGCGACGGCCAAGATCGGGATGAAGAACCTCGCCTACAACATGCGCCGCCTCGGCCAGCTGCGCCGTCTCAACCCGTGCCCGGCGTGAGCATCACGCGAACAAAAAAGATCAGGCCGCGAGGCAGAAAAATCCGAGCGTGAAGGCCGCAGCGCCACGCCCATCCGGACGCAGCAAAGCGACAGCCGACGCTCGTCCTCCTGCTTCAGACCACGCGCGCCGCCGAGGGGGCACGAGAACGGTAGAAAATCGAGGTGCCCTGAAGATGGTCTGCAGCTACGACACCGGCGTCCATACGGCGTTCGAGACCGGCCTTGTCATGATCGACGGTGCGCTGATCGGGACCACGGAATACGACACATTCGCGCTGGACCCTTCAACCTGCGCCGAGGTCTGGCGCGTCAAGGAGGAGTATCCGCCCAGCATCCTGGGGGTGAACCGGGGCGTCGCTTACCTGGATGGCGCTCTGTTCCGCGGCCTGCAGGACGGCCGGGTGGTGGCGTACGATTACAAGATCGGCGCGAAGCTCTGGGAGACTGAAATCGCCGATCCCTCCATCGGAGAAACCGTTCCAGCCGCCCCGGTCACCTGGGGCGGCATGGTGTTCATCGGCAATGCTGGGGGCGACTACAAGGATCGGATGTACGGGCTCGACGCCAAGACCGGCGAGATCGTCTAGAAATTCTACCTCGTGCCCTACCAAGAGGGCGACAGGCTGCGCAGGACGCTCGTGCAGAACCCGCTGAGCGGTGCAACCTGGAACAACAATTCCGGAATTCCCATCAGTGGCGGCGTGACCTGGACCTCGTACACCATCGACACCGCGACGGGCGAGATCTTCATTCCCGGCGGAAACGCGGCGCCGGACTACTACATCATAGTGCGCGAGGGAGCCAACCGTAAGCGCGACGGCGGTGCCCTATGCGGCGAGGCTTGACGGCTGGGCGTAGCGCCTGGGCATGAGGGCCTCGATGCGGGATTTGGGGTGTCCGTCGAGGATGGCCCGGAGGGTGTCGGCGAGGTAGTCGACGGGGTTCGCGCCGGACAGCTTGCAGGTGGCGACGAGCGAGGCGAGCATGGCCCAGTTCTCGGCGCCGACCTCGTTGCCAGCGAAGAGCGCGTTCTCGACTGGGTTGGTGTCGAGCTCGAGGGTGCCGTCTTCGAGGAAGATCCGAGAGATCGCGCCGGCGAGCGAGTTGCGCAAGTGGTTCGATCACGACGCCGAAACGTGGGATGGGTTCCGCAAGCGCTACCGCGAAGAGCTCGACACGAACGGCGCGGCGGTCGAGCGTTGTCTCGGCTGGTGCCGCAAGGGGCCGGTGACCCTGCTCTTTGCCGCCAAGCACCGCGAGCACAACCTGACGGTAATTCTGCGCGATTGCCTCGTCAAACGGATTGACCGGTGAGCGACGCCCGGAACAGCGGGAGCTACGCCTCGCCGCCCTGCCTCGCGCACGAGATCGAACCGGCGTATTTCGACCCCGCCGCCGTCGACCCGCAGCAGGCGGCGGATGTTGCACGCTGGCGTAAGGCCGAACGCAAGCGTCTGCTGGCCGAGCGGGCAGCCATGCCGGTGGCGAAGCGCAAAGATGTCGGCGCAGACCTCGCGCGTGCACTCGACCGACTCATCGCCGACCGCGTCGGCCTTTTGACCGGCGTCGTCGTCTCGGGCTACTGGCCGATCAAGTCCGAGCCGGATCTGCGCGGCTGGCTCGGGCGGCTCAGCGAGGCGGGCACCATCACCGCACTGCCGGTCGTCGAGACCCGCGCCGCGCCGCTCGTCTTCCGACGCTGGCAGCCGCGCGCGCGGATGGTCCGAGGCGACTGGAACATCCCGGTGCCGGCGCCCGGAGCGGAGAGCGTCGTGCCCGAGATCGCTCTTGCGCCGCTCGTCGGATGGGACGGGGAGGGCTACCGCCTCGGCTACGGTGGCGGCTATTTCGACCGCACGTTGGCGGCGCTTTCGCCACGGCCCTTCGTCGTCGGCGTCGGGCTCGAAGCGGCGCGCCTGCCTTCCATCTACCCGCAGCCACACGACGTGCCGATCGACGCGATCGTCACCGAGACGGGCCTACGTCTGATGCGCGAGCAATGACGATGCGGCTCGCGTGGGTCACAATGGGCTTCGCGGCGCTCGGCCTCGGCGCCTTGGGCGTGCTGCTGCCGCTCCTGCCCACGACGCCGTTCGTGATCCTTGCCGCGCTCGCGTTCGGCCGCGGCTCTCCGGCGTTGCGTGCCCGGTTGGAGGCGCACCGCACCTTCGGTCCCGCGATCCGCGACTGGGAGGCGCGCGGCGCCATCGCCAGGCGCCACAAGGTCGTGGGGATTGATGTAGTTGCCTTCGGCAAAATCGACGTTCTGAGTGGCACCGCCAAGCTCGGCGTACGTGTCGCCGCTGCGCAGCGTCCAGCAAAGACCTCCAGCCTTCTCGCGGAACTCCAGCACCTCGACCTCATACCCGGCGGCACGCAGCTCGAGCGCGGCGGTCATTCCGGCGAGCCCTGCGCCGAGCACGAGGATCTTTGTCCCCTGCGGCGACCCATCGAGCTGGATCGGACCGCTGTAGCTCGACGCTTGGGCGTGACCCATCCCCGTCATAGCGTGATACATCGCCGTGCTGCCGGCGATGGTGCCGATCATGCTCAGCAGCCTGCGTCGTGACATCTCGATCATGCGGATCCTCCCTGCTCGATCCCGGGCAGCCGGAGGCGCCAATTGTTGGCTACACCCCCACCGTAAGCGCAACCTTGAGGGGTGGGAAGTGCAGGGGCTTCGTCTTCTGCCGCAACCTCGATCGGCCCTCTGAGGACAACCGACCGGTGGCGAGCCTGCCGCGGAGCGGCGTCGGTAGCCGCCATTCATCGATGTCGCAGCGAATTCCACGGGGCCACTCCGGCTTCTCGAGCGGTCACGGCCGCTTGTCGGAGCTGGCGCCATGTGAAACCGTCTCGGCGGCTGCGGTGAAGGCGTCGCCGCTCATGGAAGAATCTCAGGGAGGAAAGAATGAGACATCTTTATGGATGGGTGCTTGCGGCCGTCGTGCCTGCCGGCGCCGCGCTGGGACAGGACACCGCCATGTCCGAAAAGCCGATGAGCTACGGCGAGCGCCCGTACTACCTCATCGACAAGATGGAGGAGGGCGAGCTCAAGGGCCAGCTCGTCGCCTGCACGGGCCAAGAGCCGCAGCGGACGGCCTTTTCGATCGGCCACCGCGGCGCGGCGCTCATGTTCCCCGAGCACACGATGCAGTCCTACCTCGCCGCGGCGCGGCAGGGCGCGGGCATCATCGAGTGCGACGTCACCTTCACCGCCGACCAGGAGCTCGTCTGCCGGCACGCGCAGAACGATCTCCACACCACGACGAACATCCTCACCACGGACCTCGCCGACCACTGCACGGCGACATTCACCGCGGCCGATGGCGAGACACCCGCCGCCGCCGAGTGTCGCACCTCCGACATCACCCTCGCCGAATTCCGCACCCTCGAGCCCAAGATGGACGCCTTTGCCGCCAATGCCATGACGGCCGAGGAATTCCAGGGCGGCGTCGCCCCATGGCGCACCACGCTCTACTCGGACGGCGCCGAGCTGATGACCCACGCCGAGTCAATCGAACTCTTCGACAGACTCGGCGCCGACTTCACCCCCGAGCTCAAGTCGCCGTCCGTCGAGATGCCGTTCGACGGCTTCAGCCAGGAGGACTACGCGCAGAAGCTGATCGACGAATACAAGGCCGCCGGCATCGACCCGAGCCGGGTCTACCCGCAGTCATTCAACCTCGACGACGTCCTCTACTGGATCGAGAACGAGCCCGAGTTCGGCGCTCAGGCCGTCTACCTGATCGACGACAGCTCGATCGAGGGGCTTGACGGCATGGACCCGTCGACCTGGGGCTTCACGCCGGCCGAGCTCAAGGAGCAGGGCGTCAACTACGTCGCCCCGGCGATCCCGTTCCTGCTGACGCTGAACGGCGCCGGCGATATGGTCCCGTCCGAGCTCGCGACCCAGCTCGCCGACGCCGACATCGAGATCATCACCTGGACGCTCGAGCGCTCCGGCCCGCTCGCCGGCGGCGGCGGCTGGTATTTCCACACCGTCACCGACGCCATCGACAGCGACGCGGACTATCTCAACGTGCTCCACGTCCTCGCGCAGGACGTGGGCGTCGCCGGCGTATTCTCCGACTGGCCGACGACCGTCACCTACTACGCAAACTGCCTGGGCCTCTGAGGCCCTTGGGGCGGCCGCGGAAGGCCGCCCCCTCCAGCGTCAGGGGCGGGCCACGACGTAGTCGGGCGTGATCCCGGAGGCGGCGATTGCGGCATCGACGTCTGCGCCGGCGAATGCGCCGAAGTCCGTCATCAGCGCCGTCGCAAATCCCATCGAGCGACCCCCAAGGACGTCGGTGTGGATCGTGTCGCCCACCATCAGGACACGATCCGGTGCCGGCCGCGGTGACAGCCGGGCGAGGGCAAGCTCGTAGATGCCCCGGAACGGTTTGCCGCAGAAGACCGGGTCGACGTCCGTCCGGTCGGTCAGGCGGTGCGCGAAGTGCCCGGGCTCGAGCGAGAGCCCGCTCTCACGCGGCGCAACGAGGTCTGGGTTGCCGACGAGGACGGGGCGCGGCCGTGGCGCGCAGCGACGCCTCGAGCCGCGCCTGCCGCGCCTCAGTCCAGCCGTCGGAGTCCGACGAGGAGGAAGCCCTCGGCCCGATCGTACTCCGCCGCGTCGTCTCCCAAGAGCGAGAGGTCGATCTCCCCAAAGTCCTTGATGCCGTGGGCGGGGGAGAGCATGACGCCCCAGCGCCGTCTGCTCTCACCGCGAGAGATGGGCGAGCAGCGCCTCGCGGCTCGACACCACCTCGCCGGGGGCGAGGTCGAAGCCGAGGCTCGCGTAGCGCGCCATCATCACGCCCTTGGGGTAGCCTGCGGAGTTGCTGACGACGACGACGCGCTTGCCGGCCCGGCGGAGGTCGGTCACGCACTCGACAGCCCCTGGCACGGCGCGATCGCCGACGTTGAGGACGCCATAGGCGTCGAGCAGGATCGACGTCGTAGGGCGCCGCAACCTCGCCCAGCGTTTCGGCCCTGCGGTGGCCGCCGCCCTGCCGGGCCGGAGGCAGGCGGTCACGGATCGCGAGATACGCCTCGAACGCCGAGAGGCGCGCCGGTGGCTTCCATCAGATGATGCGGCGCCGCAACCAGGACGAGACGATCTCTCCCACGATGACGAGCGCCAGAATAGCGAGCAGCACGGTCGCCGCCTCGCGCCAGTTGAAGGTGTCGATGGCGCCCTGAAGAATCAGACCGATACCGCCGGCGCCGACGAGGCCCAGCACGGTCGACTCGCGCAGGTTGATGTCCCAGCGCAGGATCGAGACGGCCCAGAAGGTCGGCATCACCTGCGGCACGATGGCGTAGGCGATGACCTTGAAGCGCGAGGCGCCGGTCGCCTCCAGCGCCTCGACCGGGCGCTTGTCGATCTCCTCGATCGCCTCGCCCAGGAGCTTGCCGATGAAGCCGATCGACCGGAACATGATCGCGACGATCCCTGCGACGATGCCGGGTCCGAAGATCGCGACGAAGAGCAGCGCCCAGATGATCGTGTTGACCGACCGCGAGGTGACGAGGATCAGCCGGCCGAGCCAGAGCGTCGCCCGGTTCGGCGTCGTGTTCTGCGCCGCGATGTAGGCGACGGGCAGCGACAGGATCACCGCGAATGCTGTGGCGATGGTGGCGATGTTCACCGTCTCCGACGAGCACCCGCAGGATGGTGGCGAGGTTCGCGGTGTCGGGCGGGTACATCCGGCCGAAGAGGTCGCCCATCTGCTGCCGGCGCGTCCCACACCCAGGCCCAGATGACGTCGATCGAGCTCAGCGCCCAGCCGACCGCCAGCGCGCAGAAGGCGAAGACGGCGTAGCGGATCATCCGCTCGCGGAAGGTGAAGCGGGTCCAGTTGTCGCGGAGGTGGTCGGCGGTGGTCATACGCGCTTCCTGATCCAGCCGCTGACGCCCTCGGAGATCAGGATGGCGCCGACGATGACCATCGTGATGGCGAGGGCGAAGTCGTAGTCGTAGCGACCGAACGCGTTGGCGAGCGTCGAGCCGATGCCGCCGGCGCCGACGATGCCGACGACCGCCGAGGCGCGCAGGTTCGAGTTCGAGCTGGTAGATCGAGAGCCCGATCTGCCGCGGCATGATCTGCGGGAAGATCGCGTAGATCAGCGTCGAGAGGTAGGGCGCGCCTGCCGCCCGCATCGCCTCGACCTGGCCGAAGTCGATCTCCTCGATCCGCTCGGCCAGCATCTTGGCGACGAAGCCGATCGAGTAGACGATCAGCGTCAGCACGCCGGCGAAGGGGCCGAAGCCCACCGCCTTGACGAAGATGATGGCGACGATGACCGGGTGGAAGCTGCGCGCGACGATGATGATCGACGCGGCCGACGTAGAAGACCGGCAGCGGGCGCGATGTTGCGCGCCGCCGTGAAGGCGATCGGGATCGACAGCAGCACGCCGAAGACGGTGGCGAGGATGGCGATCTTGAGGCTTTCGAGAAAGCCCGTCGATCAGCAGCTCGCTTCGCTCGAACGAGGGTGGGAAGGCGCCGCCGAAGATGCGGCCGGCGCGGGTCCAGCCCTCTGCCACGCGCTGCCAGTCGATCGGCAGGGTGGCGAGGGTCCAGACGACGTAGGCGGCGGCGCCGACGTAGACCGCCCAGCGCAGCAGCGGGTTGGCGATGAAGGGTGGCCGGCTGCCAGGTGTCGCGCACCTCGCTCACGACGCGCGCCTCATCTCTTCGGCGCCGGCGCGGTCGGCGGCGGGGCTGCCGGAGTAGATCCGGTCCATCGCCTCCTCGTCGAGCGCCTTCGGCAGGTCGTCGAAGATGATCCGGCCGTAGCGCATGCCGACGATGCGGTCGGTGTATTCCCGCGCTTCGTGCACGTTGTGGATGTTGATCAGCACCGGCAGCTTCAGCTCGCCGCGAGAGGTCGCGGAGCAGGCCCATGATCTGCTCCGACGTCTTGGGGTCGAGTGAGGCGGTGGGTTCGTCGGCGAGCAGGATCTCGGGCTTCTGCATCAGCGCCCGGACGACGCCGACCCGCTGGCGCTCGCCGCCCGAGAGCTGGTCGGCGCGAGTGTTGGCGTACTGCGCGATGCCGACCCGCTCCATCAGCTCGTAGGCGCGGCGGATGTCGTCCCGCGGATAGCGGCGCATGATCGCGGCCCAGGTCGAGATGTAGCCGAGGCGGCCGGACTGCACGTTCTCCATCACCGTCAGGCGGTCGACGAGGTTGAAGCCCTGGAAGACCATGCCGATCTTGCGCCGCGCCTCGCGCAGGCGGCGGCCGTGCAGCCTGGTGAGCTCGGTGCCGTTCAGGACGATCGAGCCCGAGGTCGGCTCGACCAGCTTGTTGATGCAGCGCAGGAGCGTGCTACTTGCCGGCGCCGGACGAGCCGATGATCGACACGACGCTCTCGCCCTCGATCGTCAGGCCCAGATTCTTGAGCACGGGATCGCCGCGCCCGTACCGCTTCACGAGGTCGGTGATCTTGAGCATCGGGACCTCCGCGGTCGCGGGCCCGGCGTGCGAGGCCGGGCCCCGATGGTGTTACTCGGCCGCGAGGCCTTCGGGCGTATACTCGACGCCGTTCGCCGCCTGGATCTGGCGGATGATCGCCCAGTCGTCCTGGTAGGTGATCGGGACGAACTTGCTGACGCCGGTGAACTCCTCGCCGAGCGCGGTGCCCGCGAAGTCGAACGAGAAGAACGCCTCCTCGATCTCCTCCTTGAGCTCGGGCGCGAGGTTGTGGGCGTAGGCGTAGGAGGTGGTCGGGAACGGCTCGCTCTCCCAGACGATCCGCACCTCCTCGGGATCGTAGAGGCCCGCGCTCGGCCATGCGGTCGACCACCTCGGAGGCCACTGGAGCGGCGTCGTAGTCGCCGGCGACCACGCCCAGCATCGACTGGTCGTGGCTGCCCGAGTAGGTCACCTCGTAGTCCTCGTCCGGCACGACGCCGAGGTCGGGGAAGAGCGCCCGCGGCGCCTGGTTGCCCGAGTTCGACGTGGGCGACGTGTGCGCCACCCGCTTGCCGGCGAGGTCCGGCATCTCCTGGATGTCGCTGTCGGCTTGCGTGTAGACTTGCAGCGTGTAGCCGAAGCGGCCGTCCTCGGACCCCATGATCGCGAATGGCACTGCGCCTGCGAGGTTCACTGCAAACGGCGTCGGCCCCGTCGAGAAGCCGGCGATGTGCAGACGGCCCGACCGCATCGCCTCGACCTCGGCCGAGTTCGACTGGACGGCGAAGAACTGGACGTCCTTGCCCGTCACGTCCTCGAGGTGCTCGATGAACGGCTCCCAGATGTCCTCGTAGATCGCCGGGTCCTCGACCGGGGTGTAGGCGAAGACCAGCGTGTCGGGATTGACGAGCTGGCTCTCGTCCTCGGGCGCGTCGGCCACGAGGTCGCCGTTCTCGTCGCAGTACATCTGGTCGAGCTGGCCACGGTTGCTGCACTCGTCCTGCGCCAGGGCGGTCTGCGCCGTGAGCGCCAGAATGCCGGCCAGCGCACCGCTGAGCGCGGTCCGATCGATCATCATCTTCCTCCTCCTCGCCCGCGCGCCGCGGGTCTTGAATGCGCCCCGATAACAGCATCGGTCTCTGGAAACTGCAACACTACTGTCATGGAAATCTGCGAAGCTTCAACCTAAGCTAATGCCGAGTGTTGGTCCTGGCGAAAGGGTTCTGGTGGACGACGCTAAACCGAGACGCCGCCGGCGCAAGGCGGAGCGCCAGGACAAGATTCTCGTCGAGCTCCAGCTGAAGCCGCACGTTCGGACCAACGAACTCGCCGATCTCTTCGGCGTGACCACCGAGACGATCCGGCGCGACATGGACGAGCTCAGCCAACTCGGCAAGCTAAGCCGCTCCTACGGCGGAGCCCTCGCGAGCCACGCTCATCCTGGCCTTGACAGCCGCGACTGCGCCAACGTGCGTGAGCGCCAGGAGATCGGGAGGCGCGGCGCAGCGCTCGTCCGCGCAGGCGAGACGCTCATGATTGACGCCGGCTCGACTACCATCCAGCTCGCTCGCGCCATTGCCCTGTCCGCGACTCCGGTCGTGGCGATCACCAACAGCCTACAGATCGCGACAGCACTGGCACTCAGTCCGACAGCGAAGGTGATCCTTTGCCCCGGAGACTACCTCCCGCGTGAGGGAGCCGTCGTCGGAGTAGAGACCATCGAGTTCCTCGGGCGCTTTAACGTGAGCCGCGCGCTCGTTGGTGCGTCCGCAATCAGTGAGCACGGCGTTACCGAAGCGGTGCCAGGCTTCGCCGCGGTCAAACGCGCCATGATCCGCCAGGCACGCAAGGCGCATCTTCTCATCAACTCGAGCAAATTCGGCATCACGCACCTTACCGCCGTGGCGAACCTCAAGGACTTCCAGTCCATCGTCTCGGATCGGCATCCCGATGGCGCTCTTTCGGCAAAACTTGAGCAAGATATGGTCGAGATCTTGCTGCCAATTTAGCCGCGCGGCGGGCCACTCTCCAAGTTCGATCTTGGATGGCGGAGCAGCTCGACTTTCTCGCCTCCGCCGCGTAGGCACCGTATTGCTCCCGCTTCTCGCCGCCGCGGCCGACGATTTGGTTGACCGCGACCAGCGTCGGCGTGCCTCGCTGGATAGCCGGCAGGCAAGCGGCGACGAAGATCGACTTGCCGGCCTCGGCGAAGGTGTCGTTGTCGAAAGAACCGGCCGTGGCGCAGCTCTGGACCAACGCGGCGAGCGCATCCGACCGGCTTCTGACCTCGAACATCCAGGCGCTGATGACCGCTGGGCTGAAGCAATGGGACAATCCGGCCGTACGCTCGGCGACGGAGGTGAGCGACTTCGATTTCGCGTCGTTCCGGCAGCGGCCGCAGTCGCTCTACATCGCCGTCTCGGAAGATCACATTTCGACGCTGGCGCCGCTTCTTCGCCTGATGTTCGCCGACCTCATTGCGTCGATCCGGGCGAAGGAGCCCGGCCCGGAGGAGAAGTGGCCGGTGATGATCATGATCGACGAGTTCCAGCAGATGGGCGCGATGCCTTATCTGGAGCGCGCGATCCACACGCTCGCGAGCTACGGCGGGCGCGTTGCGATGATCGCGCAGTCGCTGGCCGCGCTCGACCGCATCTACGGTCCCGAGGGCCGCGAGAGCCTGGAGAACGGGGCAGGGCTGAAGCTCTACATCACGCCGCGCGACCAGCGGACCGTGCGAGAGGTGAGCCAGGCAGTCGGCAAGACGACCCGCGAGGCGGTCACCCGCTCCTATCTCGGTCGGCACCGTAGCATCTTCGGGCCGAAGTCGCAGAGTGTCCGCGCCGAGGAGCGGCCGCTTCTGTCAGAGACCGAGGCACGGATGATGGACCCTGGCGAGGTGATCGTGCTGGCCCCGCCGCAGCAGCCGATCCGTGTGCAGAGGATGCGGAGCCGGAGGACCAGGATGACGGTTACCCGCAGCAGGAGGAGGCGCCAGCTGACGCACCGAGCGATGCCGGCGCACCGGCGCCACAAGCTCTGAAGGTGGGCCGGCGGTCGCGAGACGCGACGCGAACGGGCACAAACGGCACCACCCGCGCACGTCCTCGTCGCCTCGTCCTGGCCAATGAAGGAGGTCTTGCGGGACAGCTTGCCGACGGCGCGGCGACCGACATCGCCTATGACACCTCTGAGCCGGCACCCGCTTCCTGGCTGGAAGCGACCGCCGGCGACCAGCGTGAGGTGGAAGAGGGGCTGGGCTAGGGTTGAGCCCGGAGACCGGGGCTTGACGGGCGCTTCAGGGTCCGGATTGCGGGACGGACCGGCCTGTCGCTGCGGCGGCGCCATCCATCTGGATCTGCGAGTCCTCTCGCAGAAAGGGCGGATGGACTAAGCCGCTCTCGCGGCATTGGCGCCTGTGGCTGACGGTGGATTCTACCCCGACCTCCGCGCTTCTCTGACCGGGCTTCTCGGACTGACGATTGGGACCTTCTCAATCGTCAGACAGGAGGTTCCCATGAAAGAGGAGAGGACCACGCCGCTGCGCGAGCGGATGATCGAGGACATGCGCATCCGTGGCATGGCCGAGAAGACGCAGCTGGCTCATATCCGGGGGGTCAGGGATTTCGCCGCGTTCCTCGGGCGCGCCCCGGACACGGCGACACCGGAGGAGCTGCGGGCCTACCAGCTTCACATGACGGACACCGGCGTGTCGGCGCCGACGTTCAACGTGCGCATCATCTCGCTGCGGTTCTTCTTCGGCGTGACCTGCGGGCGCGAGGAGATGAAGCGGTACATGCAGTTCCGCCGGCACCCGCGGAAGCTGCCGGTCGTCCTGAGCGTCGAGGAGGTTGCCGACCTGCTGGCGGCGGTTCCCGGCCCGGGCATGACGTACCGTGCAGCGCTCGGCATCAGCTATGGGGCGGGGCTGCGCGCCTCCGAGGTCTGCAACCTGAAGGTCACGAACATCGACAGCGACCGCATGCTGATCCACGTCGACAACGGCAAGGGCGGCAGGCATCGCAAGGCGATGCTCTCGCCCCGCCTTCTCGACCTCTTGCGCGACTACTGGAGCGAGTCCCGACCAGAGGGCTGGCTTTTTCCGGGCAAGCCGAAGATC
This sequence comes from uncultured Alphaproteobacteria bacterium, assembly GCA_963749675.1. Classification (GTDB taxonomy): domain Bacteria; phylum Pseudomonadota; class Alphaproteobacteria; order Rhodobacterales; family Rhodobacteraceae; genus Roseitranquillus. The sequence goes on along the minus strand of CAVVNT010000007.1, from coordinate 63,097 downwards.
AACCCGTTGTCGCCGCGCCAGCTCAATCGGGCCTTCAATTCGGCCAAGCATATGGCCGGCATTTCCTGTCAGGCGACCCTGCACACGCTCCGCCACAGCTTCGCCACACACCTGCTCGAGGCGAACACCGACGTGCGCGTCATCCAGGTGCTGCTCGGTCATGCCAAGCTGACAAGCACCGCGCAGTATACCCATGTCGCCACGAAGACGATCCGCGACACCGTGAGCCCGTTCGAGCGGCTGAAGCAGCTTCAGGACCAGACGATGAGGCGCGGCCTGGAATAGCGCCCGGGCCGGGGTGGCCCCGGGACGGCTGGAGATCGCCGACATCTTCCGTGCCTATGGTCCCGCGTGGCGGCGGGCCCATGCCGGGCATGTCGGCCTGACCCAGCTCAAGGTGATATCGGCGATCGAAGCCTGCCGGACGGAGGCGCTCGGCGGGCACGTGTGGCGGCGTGCACGAAGTGCGGCCATCGGCACGTTGCGTACAACTCATGCAAGAACCGGCACTGCCCGAAGTGCCAAGGTCCCGCGGCGCGGGACTGGATGGCGGCGCGGGCCGAGGACCTCTTGCCGGTGGAGTACTTCCACGTCGTCTTCACCGTGCCGTCGGAGGTCGCCCGCATCGCCTGTGGACGTGCGGGTGGTGGGTCAGCGCCGAGCCCCAGGTGTGCAGCACGCTGGTCATACCGATCCGGGCGCCGAGGTGGCGGGGATCGGCCGCGATCGTGGTCAGCGTTTCGGCGGACGCTCTGAACAGCAGGTCGTAGACGGCCCGCTTGTTCCAATAGGTTGCGGCGCCTGTTCCTGGACGGGCTGTCGGCACTGCACGGCGCCGGCAAGCTGGCCTTCTTCAACGACCTCGAGGGGCTGGCGGACCCCACCGCCTTCGCCGCCTGGCTTGCGCCGCTGCGCAAGATCGAGTGGGTGGTCTACGCCAAGCCACCCTTCGGCGGACCCGAGGCGGTGCTGGCCTACCTCAGATGGTATGGTTGCCGCCCTCCCGCGACGGCATCGCAATGTGCCAAGAGCGTGGTTGTGTACGCCACGAAGCAGGGAGGACGGCAAGATGAAGGATACGATGATTGGGGTGGACTTGGCAAAACGGGTTTTCCAGGTTCACGGCGCATCTATGACGGGGCAGGTAAGTTTCCGCAAGAAGCTGACGCGCGAGCAGTTCCGGAAGTTCATGTCGGAGCAACCCGCCAGCATCGTGGTGTTCGAGGCCTGCGGCAGTTCCAGCTATTGGGCGCGCGAGATGGAGAGGCTCGGCCACGCGGTGAGGCTCATTGCGCCTCAATATGTTCGGCCCTTCGTCAAGCGTCAGAAGAACGATGCAGCCGATGCCGAGGCGATTGTCATCGCCGCCCGCCAACCCGAGATGCGCTTCACCACTCCGAAGACGGCTGAGCAGCAAACCAGGGCGGTGTTATTCCGAAGCCGAGAGCGGCCTGTCCACCAGCGCACCGAACTCGTGAATGCGCTGAGATCCGCGCTGTATGAATATGGGCACGTATTTCCCATCGGCATCGCCCAGCTGAAACGGATTGAGGCGCTGGTCTCCGACCCGACGTGCGATCTCCCGGAGCTCGTCATTTTGGAGTGCAAGGACTTGCTGAAACAGATCGCCGAGAAGACAGAAAGGATCGAGGCAAGAACCAGAACCTTGAAAGGGCTCGCAACAGAGACCGACACGGCACGTCGCCTGCAAACGATGCCAGGCGTCGGTCCCTTGGTCGCACTTGCGGTCGAAGCGTTTGCGCCGGACATGACCCAGTTCAGACGTGGCCGGGACTTTGCCGCCTGGCTCGGGCTTGTCCCGCGTCAGCATTCGTCGGGCGGCAAAGAGCGCTTGGGACGGGTATCGAAGGCCGGTCAAGCCGATATCCGGCGGTTGTTGGTCGTTGGAGCGATGTCCCGGATGAACTGGCTCGGGCGCCGGACGATACCCGAAGGATCATGGCTTGCCAGAATGCTCGTGCGCAAGCCGAAGATGTTGGTAGCGATCGCGCTGGCGAACAAGATGGCCAGGCAGATCTGGGCGATGCTGACGAAGAAGGAAGATTATCGGGATCCGGCGCTGGCGACGACATGATCGGTATGTCGTGAGTAGCCAGCACCGGTGCGCGGGGGTGTGAGAAGTCGATGACCTGAATGGGCGAAACGATCGAACAGATCTGGAGCGGGAAAACCAGTTAGCGGATGCGCGCCTCAAAGCACGAATCTCAGATTTGGACCCGCTCCGCTGATCACCATACCGGCCAGCGGTCATTGAAGCGCCGCACAAACAGGCCTGACAGAAGACCGCATTCGATCACACACCAGGCAGCCAGAAACTTCTTGCACAACGGGCGGCAACCAAAGAAGCCGCTACACCCACCGCGTCGCCATCTCGAACAGTCGCCTCGTCAGCGCCGACGCCGACACCGTCGCGTTCCGCTGGAAGGACTACCGGATCAAGAACCGCGACCGCCTCAAGGTCATGCGCCTCTCGACCGACGAGTTCATCCGCCGCTTCCTGCTGCACGTCCTGCCCGACTGCTTCCACCGCATCCGGCACTACGGCCTGCTCGCCGGTGCGGGCCGCAAGCGCAAGCTCGCCAGGGTTCGCGACATCCTCGGCGCCGAAGTGCATCAAGAGGCCGACGCGACCGACATGGACGCCGCCACACCACTCACCCTAAGGGAACCCTGCCCGGAATGCGGCGGGCCGATGCGGATCATCGAGACCTTCCGGCGCGGCGAACGTCCGATGACCAGGGCTCCGCCGCGGAGGGCTGTCGCATGATGAGAAGGCCATCACCGTCGATGACCCCGCTCCGGATCAGATACGCGGTCCGGAACAGCGCCAGGCTGCGCCTCCGCTTCGCCCCGCGCCGCTCTCGGAACTACCTCCGATCACGCGAAAGAGCGTAGTGATCCGCCTTCATCGCCGCCTACCGCCCCGCTACCCGCGTCCCAACGCAAGCAACACCCGCGCGCTTTCCCCATAGAAACCTGCGCCAGACCCCCGCGGCTTCCTCCCTGCGAGGTTTTCCAACGCGGGCCGCACACCGCCAACGGCCAGCGAAACGCAGCGGCCCGCGTCGAAATAGTTCGCCCTGATCAACGTCCAACGCATTGATTTTATTTGATGACGTGACGTTTTTGATATTTTCGAACCGCAGGGTTTGGTAGGTTTGGGGCGAGAACCCTGCAATTTCGGATCGACGCATGAAGCCCAAATCCCGTGCCCCTGAGCAGGACGACCTGTTGCGCCCGCGCTTGGCGGACATGATCGACCTGCGCCACGAACTGGTGAAGCTTGCCGGGCTGATCGACTGGGAGTTCTTCGAGGAGGAATGGGCGGGGTTCTTCCCGTCGCACACGGGGCGCCCGGCGACCTCTCCACGGCTGGTGGCGGGGCTGCTCTACCTCCAGCACGCCTACCGGCTGTCGGACGAGGCGGTCGTGGCCCGGTGGGTGGAGAACCCGTACTACCAGCACCTCTGTGGCGAGACGTTCTTTCAGCACCGTCCTCCTGTCGATCCTTCGTCGCTGACGCGGTGGCGGAACCGGATCGGGGAGGAAGGTGCCGAGTGGCTCCTGACCAAGACGATCGAGGCCGGGCGCGAGGCCGGAGTGATTTCCGAGCGGAGCGCGGAGACGGTGATCGTGGACACGACGGTGATGGAGAAGGCGATCGCGCATCCAACCGATACACGGCTCTACGAGAAAGCGCGTCGGCGCCTGGTGGCGCTTGCCCAGGAGGCGGGCCTGTCGCTTCGCCAAAGCTACGCGCGGCTGGCGCCGCGTCTGGCCGGACAGGTCGGTCGCTATGCCCACGCCCGCCAGTTCAAGCGGATGCGCAAGGGGCTGCGGCGGCTGAAAGGCTACACCGGCCGGGTCCTGCGCGACATCCAGCGGCAGCTGCACGCCGTGACCGACACCGCCCTGCGGGAGCGGATCGAGGGCGAGATCGCCCTCGTTGAGCGCCTCCTGCGGCAGAAGCCGAAGGACAAGCGGAAGCTCTATGCGCTGCACGAGCCTGAGGTGGACTGCATCTCCAAGGGCAAGGCGCGCGCCCGTTACGAGTTCGGCTCCAAGGTCTCGGTGGCGACCACGCACAAGGAGGGCTTCGTCGTCGGCATGCGCGCGATGACCGGCAACCCGTACGATGGCCATACCTTGCGAGAAGCGCTCGAGCAGGTGGAGATCCTGACGGACACATCACCGAAGAGAGCCTTCGTCGACCGCGGCTATAGGGGTCATGGCGTTGAGACGACCGAGGTCTTCATCTCCGGCCAGCGCCGCGGCATGACGCCGGCGCTCCGGCGCGACCTGCGCCGCCGCAGTGCAATCGAACCGGCGGTCGGCCACATGAAGACCGACGGCCGCCTCGCCCGCTGCGCCCTCAAGGGCACGCTCGGCGACGCACTCCACGCTGTCCTCTGCGGCTGCGGGCACAACATCCGCATGATCCTGGCCCATCTGAGGGCTCTTGTGGCCGTGATCCTCGCCGCGCTGATGGCAGCAATCGCCAACAACATCGAACAGGCCCGGCCAAACTACGCCACGACCGGCGCCGCGGCGTGATGTTCAGTGGCGACGAATTAAGCGCTTACACGCGGTTGTTCACGGCATGGGTGACGGGCGTCCGGTTCCTGCGCTTCGAGGGCCTTCTTCGACCAGGGCAGAGGTCCGCAAGCCGGGACGTTGCCAACACCCCACCGCGCTTGCCAAAGCCGGCTCAAGGTTCAGTTTGTGATCTGAGGTGTCGCGCGAGACGCCGGAGCCAGGGCGCGTGAGACGCCGATGAATGATTCGTTCGAGGGGTCGTAGAACGGCCGGTCAACGATCTCGGCCTGCGTCGGGATGTCATCGACCAGAATCTCGACCCGATCGCCCAGAATGGCGTGTTCCGCGCCGATCATTGCAAGCGCGATGTTCCGGTCCAGCCGCGGGGAATAGACCGCCGAGGTCACCTTGCCGATGCGCGCACCGTCCTTCGTCACGGGCCAGAACACCGTGTTCGGTCCCGAGAGCGGCGCGCCGTCGATCACGAGGCCGATCTGCTTGCGGGCAATCCCCTCCTCACGGATCCGGGTCAGCGCCGCCTTGCCGACAAACTCGGCATCGGTGTCGAGATTGACGAGCCGCCCGAGCCCCAATTCGTACGGGTTCGTCCGTGCGTCCATGTCGGCGTGGTAGGACAGCATGCCTGCCTCGATGCGGCGGATCGTCGAGGTGTGGCCGGGCTGGAGGCCATAAGGCGTGCCGGCGGCCATGATCTTCTCCCACAGTTCGTCGCCGCGGGATTCGTCCTGCAGGTAAAGCTCGTAGCCCAGTTCGCTCGACCAACCGGTGCGCGACACGACCAGCGGGATACCGTCCAGTTCCAGCACGCGAAGCCAGAAATAGCGCAGGTCGAGGATGTCGTCGCCAAAGAGCGACTGCATGATGCAGCGCGATTGCGGGCCCTGCAGCTGCAGCGGCGAGACGTCGGGTTCGCGGATCGTCACGTCGAGTCCGGAGTGAACTGCCAAACCCTGGGCCCAGAGCAGTATGTCGCTGTCCGCAAGCGACAGCCAGAACCGATCCTCTGCCAATCGCAGGGCGATCGGGTCGTTCAGGATGCCGCCTTCAGCATTGGTCAGCAGGACGTATTTGCACTGGCAGACCGCCATTTTTGACAGGTCGCGCGGCGTCAGCAGCTGAGCGAAGCGCGCGGCGTCCGGACCGGTGATTTCGACCTGACGCTCGACGGCGACGTCGCACAGGATCGCGGCGTTGACGAGGTTCCAGAAATTATGTTCCGGATTGCCGAAATCGCGCGGGATATACATGTGGTTGTAGACGGAAAAGCCTTTGGCGCCCCAGCGGACTGTGGCGTCGAAATAGCATGATTTCCGGATCTGCGTCCCAAACCCGCAGTGCTCTGGCTTCACCACCTCGAATATCCTCCCCAGGTTTTCTGCAGAACTAGCTGCGGCTGAAAGTTTTCGTGTGGGTAATTCACAGACCTACCTCCTCCCGATGAGGTAGCAACTCAGCACGAGCTTGCCTGATCCATCGCACGTGCCTTCGGCTGCACTTCCCAGCGGATAGTAATCCGATGGCTAGCCAGCTTAGATGGAAACGACGAGACGCAAGGCGAAAACGTCAACGCAGAGACGATCTGCCCGCGACGGCTTGGCAAACGCGTGGCTCTCGCCTGCGACGAGCTTGCCGATTGCAGCAAGGCGTGCAGCGACTTCGTTCAGAAGCAGATGGAACTCCCCATGCGTACGGCGCAGGCCTAGGCGTCCGAGCCGATGGCCTACGTCATCTTCTCGCGGAAGACTTCCGCAGTGTCCGATAGCCGAGGCATTTCCTGGGGGTGGCGTTGAGGCGGGTCGCATACCTCACCCGCGATCGGCTACGACTGGTAGAACTGGTCGATGATCAAGTCGCTGTTCGACAGGCTGACGGGCTAAGAGCCCGGGACCACGACGCGGCGCAACGAACTGGCGGAGAGCCACGAGATCCGAGGCGGCGAGCCGGAGCAAGCGCCGATGATCTGCGGCATGGCGTGGATCGCGGACTTCCCCAACCCGTCGAACTCCTGCGCCCCGATCCTCGGCTGCGCGGGCGCCGTGCCTGGCGGCTGATACTGGTCGTGGTACTGCAACGAGGAGCTCGACGCGTGCGCGGCCGAAGCCGGCACCATGGTCGGCGACGAAGAAGCCCGGACGGAGGCGTGGCGCCAGAGCTACGTCGACATCATGGAGGACGCGCCCTGGGCGCCGGTCTTCAAACGAGCAGCGCTTCACCTACCAGTCGGAGGCCATTCAGAGGCCGGACCGCCTGTTCGTCGATCCCGTCCACATCCGGGGCAGCCACGATTGCATCCATGCCGCTCAGTAACTGCGACCACACCATCCACGGCCGTCACCGCAACGGCTGGGACAACTCCATCGCCCCGGTGTTGTCCATCGCGCCGGGGGAGTCCATCCACCTCGAGTGCCTCGACAGCTCGGCGCCGTTTCACGCCGGAGTTGACCTCGGCCGACGTGCCGGATCTAGACTTCGGCAAGATCAACCCGGTCACTGGCCCCGTGTTCGTCGACGGGGCCGAGCCGGGCGACGTGCTGAAGGTGACGATCGGCCGGTTCTACCCATCGGGCTTCGGCTGGATGCTCGTCCTCCGTCCCGAACGTCGCGCAGGATCGATCTTGCCATGAACACGGCAGACCGGCGAGGGTCGATGGGATCGTCCGGGATGAAACGCATACCTCTTCATCAGCCACGACATGGCCGTCATGGAACGGGTCGCGCACCGGGTTGCGGGGATCCACGGCGGCCGGACCGTCGAACAAGGGCTGCGGGACCGGGTGCTCATGACGCCGAGCGATCCCTACGCGCAGCGGCTCATCGCGGGTGCCGGCCGGCACCACGATCGGGGCGCCCAAGGACCGGGATCATCGGCCGGCAATGGCGAGCCCGGCGTCGCCGAAGCTGCCGGTCTGAGCCTCACTCGACGCGCTTTCAACAGGGCTCAGAAGGACACCCCGTCAGCCCGCAGACCGATCCCTATCGACGAACTTGTTGAAGCGGCTCCTGCCGCCGTCGACTTCGTCCTGATGCAGGAAAGCGAGACCCCGATCGTCGAAGATCTCGAAGAAGGTCTCCCACGAAATCGGTTCGAGCGTCTCGTCCGGCTCGCCGAAGTCGATCCTGAGGACGCCGCCGGGCCCCGTGCCCTCCACGCGCGCCGGCGTACCCTCCCGCTCCTCCACCCAGCGGCGGATCTCGTCATGGTTGGTCGTCGTCTTTGCGTCGCTCATTGGTTCGCCCTGATCAACGTCCAACGCATTGATTTTATTTGATGACGTGACGTTTTTGATATTTTCGAACCGCAGGGTTTGGTAGGTTTGGGGCGAGAACCCTGCAATTTCGGATCGACGCATGAAGCCCAAATCCCGTGCCCCTGAGCAGGACGACCTGTTGCGCCCGCGCTTGGCGGACATGATCGACCTGCGCCACGAACTGGTGAAGCTTGCCGGGCTGATCGACTGGGAGTTCTTCGAGGAGGAATGGGCGGGGTTCTTCCCGTCGCACACGGGGCGCCCGGCGACCTCTCCACGGCTGGTGGCGGGGCTGCTCTACCTCCAGCACGCCTACCGGCTGTCGGACGAGGCGGTCGTGGCCCGGTGGGTGGAGAACCCGTACTACCAGCACCTCTGTGGCGAGACGTTCTTTCAGCACCGTCCTCCTGTCGATCCTTCGTCGCTGACGCGGTGGCGGAACCGGATCGGGGAGGAAGGTGCCGAGTGGCTCCTGACCAAGACGATCGAGGCCGGGCGCGAGGCCGGAGTGATTTCCGAGCGGAGCGCGGAGACGGTGATCGTGGACACGACGGTGATGGAGAAGGCGATCGCGCATCCAACCGATACACGGCTCTACGAGAAAGCGCGTCGGCGCCTGGTGGCGCTTGCCCAGGAGGCGGGCCTGTCGCTTCGCCAAAGCTACGCGCGGCTGGCGCCGCGTCTGGCCGGACAGGTCGGTCGCTATGCCCACGCCCGCCAGTTCAAGCGGATGCGCAAGGGGCTGCGGCGGCTGAAAGGCTACACCGGCCGGGTCCTGCGCGACATCCAGCGGCAGCTGCACGCCGTGACCGACACCGCCCTGCGGGAGCGGATCGAGGGCGAGATCGCCCTCGTTGAGCGCCTCCTGCGGCAGAAGCCGAAGGACAAGCGGAAGCTCTATGCGCTGCACGAGCCTGAGGTGGACTGCATCTCCAAGGGCAAGGCGCGCGTCCGTTACGAGTTCGGCTCCAAGGTCTCGGTGGCGACCACGCACAAGGAGGGCTTCGTCGTCGGCATGCGCGCGATGACCGGCAACCCGTACGATGGCCATACCTTGCGAGAAGCGCTCGAGCAGGTGGAGATCCTGACGGACACATCACCGAAGAGAGCCTTCGTCGACCGCGGCTATAGGGGGCATGGCGTTGAGACGACCGAGGTCTTCATCTCCGGCCAGCGCCGCGGCATGACGCCGGCGCTCCGGCGCGACCTGCGCCGCCGCAGTGCAATCGAACCGGCGGTCGGCCACATGAAGACCGACGGCCGCCTCGCCCGCTGCGCCCTCAAGGGCACGCTCGGCGACGCACTCCACGCTGTCCTCTGCGGCTGCGGGCACAACATCCGCATGATCCTGGCCCATCTGAGGGCTCTTGTGGCCGTGATCCTCGCCGCGCTGATGGCAGCAATCGCCAACAACATCGAACAGGCCCGGCCAAACTACGCCACGACCGGCGCCGCGGCGTGATGTTCAGTGGCGACTCATTGGCTGCACCCCTCCTCGAATGGTCCATGGCCTCGCAACAGAGCTCCCCTGGCATTGTTCCGGCGAGTGTTCTCGGTCCTTCGGCATCGGGTATGGGAACATCAACCGGAGATCGCTGTTCGGACATTAGAACGACCAACCGAGGGCGCGACGAAATGCGGAAATATCTGGTTACCGGCGGGTGCGGTTTCATCGGAAGGGCCCTAACGCGTGAACTCGTGGCGAGCGGCGCCGAGGTGCGCGTCCTCGACGCCCTGATACCTCAGGTCCATGGCGACTCCCCCTACGTTCCTGACGACGCCGAGTTCGTTCGCGGCGACGTTCGCGATGCCGACGTTGTGGCGCGTGCAACGGCCGGCGTCGACGGGGTCTTCCATCTCGCTGCCGAGGTCGGTGTCGGCCAGTCGATGTACGAGATCAGCCGCTACGTCGGCGCGAACGACCTAGGCACTGCCGTGCTGCTCGAGACGCTGGTGGATGCGCCGGTTGGTCGCGTCGTCGTCGCGTCATCGATGAGCGTTTATGGCGAGGGCCTGTACGTCGACCGCAACGGCAAGCAGGTCGACGGGGCGCGCCGCCGTCATAATGACGTGCGCGGGGGCGCATGGGACCCCCTCGACGAAGACGGCGGCCCACTTCGGCCCGTGCCGACGAACGAGGCAAAGCGCGTCGATCTCGCGTCGATCTACGCCCTGACCAAATACGCTCAGGAGCAAGCGGCTCTGGTCTACGGCAGCACCTTCGACGCGGAGGTCGTGGCGTTGCGGCTCTTCAACGTCTTCGGTCCGGGTCAGGCGCTGTCCAACCCCTATACCGGCGTCCTGGCGAACTTCGGCTCTCGCCTCGTCCACGGCCAGCCTCCGACGGTGTTCGAGGACGGCAAGCAGAAACGCGACTTCGTTCACGTGCGGGACGTCGCCCGCGCATTTCGGCTCGCGATGGAAGCGGACGGTGCGGCGGGGCAGGTGATCAACATCGGCAGCGGCAATGCCTACGCCATTGCCGACGTCGCCGGGATGCTGGCCGAGGCGATGCGCGTTCCCGAACTCCGGCCGGAGATCCTCGGCAAGTCGCGCTCGGGCGACATCCGTCACTGTTTCGCGGACACGACGCTGGCGCGGAACGTATTGGGCTTCGCGCCCGAGCACCGGCTCGAGGAATCGCTCGATGAACTGGTCGACTGGATCCGGGGCGAGGTCTCGATAGACCGTGGAGCAGAGATGCGGCGCCATCTCGAGGCGAGGGGCCTTGTATCATGACATCGCAGGTCTCGGCTCCGCTGGGCTTCGTCGAATGGTTCCGCCCCGGCGAGACGCAGCATGCGCAAGCGGTGATCCGCGAGCTCCGCGATGTCGGCGTGGACCATCTGCGCACCCAGCTTTCGTGGGCGGAGTGGCACATGCCCGGCGGGCCGGACTGGTACGACTGGCTGATGCCGCAGCTTGGCGAAGCCTTCGATCTGATGGTCTGCGCCGCGTACACGCCGCCCTCGATCTCACGCACGGGCAGGTCGTCGGGAGCGCCGGTCAGGCTGCGCGACTATGCCGACTTCATCGACGTGATGCTGACGCGCTATGGCAAGCACATCGGCACGGTCGAGCTGTGGAACGAGCCAAACAACCTGCTCGACTGGGACTGGCGGATCGACCCCGAGCATTCGCTCTTCTCCGAGATGGTGGGCGGCGCTGGGTACTGGGCGATGGAGCGCGGGTTCCGCACCGTCCTTGGCGGGCCATGCCCGTTCGATCCGGTGTTCCTCGAGCAGATGGGGCGGCACGGCGTGTTTGGCGTGGTCGCCGCCGTCGGGCTCCACGGTTTTCCCGGCACCTGGGATAGCAGCGCCGCAGGCTGGCGCGGCTGGCCCGAACTCATCGGAGAGATGCGCGAGGTGCTGGCGCGCTGGGAGGAGGGCCTCGAGGTCTGGATCACCGAGGCCGGCTACTCCACCTGGCGACACGACGAGGTCGAGCAGGTTCGCCGCTTCGTCGAGTTCCGCGCGTCTCCGGCCGACCGGCACTACTGGTATTCGTGGCGCGACATCGACCCCCGCATCGCGGTGCAGGAAGGACCCTGGTTCGATCCACGACACTACCACCTGGGGGCGGTCGACGCGAAAGGCCGTCAGAAGCTCCTCGCAAGGCTGCTGAACCAAGGCGACGACGGGGCGATGAAGCGGGTCGTCGCGCTGACGGCGCCGGCGCTGCGGCGCGAGGCGGCGCGGCCGGTCGTCATCACCGGCGGCAGCGGGTTCGTCGGCTCCAACCTCGCCGACAGCTACCTCTCGGACGGCGACGAGGTGGTCGTCCTTGACAACCTGAGCCGTCCGGACGTCGAGCAGAACCTGGCTTGGCTGCGCGATAGCCATGGCCGGCGGGTCCGTCCCGCCATCGTGGACGTCCGTGACCGGAGGCTGGTCGCCGACGCCGTGGAAGGCGCACGGGCCGTCTTCCATCTCGCGGGGCAGACCGCCGTGACGACGAGCCTCGACGACCCCGACGACGATTTCGACGTCAACGCGAGGGGCACGTTCAACGTCATCCAGGCGATGCGGGAAAGCGCTTATGGCGCGCCGCTGATCTTCGCCTCGACCAACAAGGTTTACGGCGATCTCGCCGACCTTGATCTCGAGGCGTTGGAGGACCGGATGTTGCCGTACGACTCCGCCATCCGCGCGCGAGGTGTGGGAGAGGACCGGCCGCTGCACCTCTGCACCCCGTACGGATGCTCGAAGGGGGCGGCCGACCAGTACGTCCTCGACGCCGCTACATCCTTCGGGATGCGGACAGCTGTCCTTAGGATGAGCTGCATCTACGGCCCCCGGCAGTTCGGGACGGAGGATCAGGGGTGGGTCGCGCACCTGCTCCTCCGCGTCCTTGCCGGAGAGCCGGTGACGATCTTCGGCGACGGCCGACAGGTCCGCGACATTCTGCATGTCAGCGATGCCGTCGCCGCCTACCGCCAAGTTCTCGACCGGATCGACGATGTCTCGGGGCAGGCGTTCAACCTCGGCGGTGGGCCCGCCAACGCCGTGAGCCTTCTTTCGTTTCTCGACGAGATCGAGCGCGAGACAGGCAGCACGCCGATCATCCGGCACGCCGGGCCGCGGCAGGGTGACCAGGGTTACTTCGTCGCCTGCACCGCCAAGCTCGAGGAGGCAATCGGATGGCAGGCAATGATGCCGTGGCGGGCCGGGGTCGCCGACCTCCGCGCCTGGCTCAAGCGCCATCGCCTCGCCCAACCCGCACCGAAGCTCAAGGTACCTGCATGAGAGTTGCGCTGGTCAATCCCCACTGGAGCTACGAGGGCAGCATCTATTTCGGCTGCCGGGAGCCTCACCTGCCACTCGAGCTCGGCTACGCCCGCGCCATGCTCGAGCGCGAGGGCCACGAGGTCCTGATGCTCGATGGCCAGATCGAGGAGAAGGACAACGCCCGCCTGGCCGAGGAGACGGCGGCCTTCGTGCCCGACATGACGGTCGTCACCACGGCACCCACGTACCTGTTCTGGCGCTGCGCCCCGCCTGAGCTCCGTGTGCCGCGAGAGTTTCTCGACGAGCTTGCCGGTGAAGGTGGACGCACCGTCGCCGTCGGGCCGCACGCGTCGGCGACGCCCGGCGCGACGCTTCGCAAGCTCGGCACCGACATCGTTGTCCGAGGCGAGTGCGAAGAGGTCATTGCACGTCTTGCAGGTTCCGCCGACTGGTCGAACGTGCCCGGGACCGCCTATATCCGGGATGACGCGCCGGTTCAGGTGGGACCGCTCGCCGTCAGTTCCTTAATCGGGCACTCCGCCCTCCGATGGCCCGCCGGGTGGGTCCGCAGGCACCGGCATCACCACCACCGGTTCGATGCCCCGCAGCAAGGCGCCGGCGCCGAAGTCGAGGCGTCCCGCGGGTGCCCCTACGCCTGCAGCTTCTGCGCCAAGCTCGACTACCGCGACGCGTACCGTCGACGAAATCTCGGCCACGTGCTGGAGGAGATCGACCGGCTGATCGCGCAAGGCGCCGGCTACATCTACTTCATCGACGAGATCTTCCTGCCATGGCCGGAGCTTCTGCGCGCGCTGGTCGACAGGGACATCGTGTTCGGCGTCCAGACCCGCATCGACCTGTGGAAGCCGAAGCTGCTGGAGCTCCTGGGCGAGGCGGGCTGCGTCTCGATCGAGGCGGGGCTCGAGAGCCTGACGGTGGAGGGGCGCGCCGAACTTTCCAAGCGCTGCCGGCTGGACACGCCGGAGCTTGCCGAACTGCTTATAAAGGCGCGGCAGCATGTCCCGTTCGTGCAGGCAAACCTGATCGGCGTGGTCGAGGACGACCCGGCGCTCGTAGCCTACTGGCGCAAGCATCTGATCGATGCAGGGGTCTGGGCGAACGAGCCGGTGCCGCTCTACCCCTACCCGAGCTCTCCAGACTACCGCCGCCGCTGGGGCGAGCCTGACGATTCGGCGTGGGAGCGGGCGCACGCGCACTATCTCGAGGCGTTCAAGCGGTTCAGCGACATCCAGGAGAGCCGGCCGCAAACGCTTGCCGAGCTGGAGGGCGCCTGCCGATGACGGTGCGCCGGCTCCTGATGACGACCGATGCGGTCGGCGGCGTCTGGCGATACGCCGTCGACCTTGCCGGGGGTCTTCGGAGTTTCGGCATCGAGACGACGCTTCTCTGCTTCGGTCCGCGGCCCGAGGGCACGCGACGCGCCGAGGCCGGGCAAGTGGCGGATCTCCAATGGGTCGACCTGCCGCTCGACTGGATGAGCCGCGATGCCAGCGACCTTGCCGCAGTGCCGGACGCGATCGCGCGCCACGCCGCCGCCGCCTCGGCGGACGTGGTGCAGGTCAACCTGCCGTCGCAGGCGGCGCAGCTCGATCTCGACGTGCCGGTCGTGGCCGCTGCGCATTCCTGCGTGACGAGCTGGTTCCACGCCGTCCGGGGCTCCGACTTGCCGGAGTCATGGCAGTGGCAGCGAACGTTGACGCAGGCGGGTCTCGATCGCGCATGCGCCGTGATCGCGCCCAGCCGGGCTTTCGCGGAAGTCCTGCGTGACTGCTATCCCGGCCTTCCGCGCATCACGGTCGTGCCGAACGCGACGGCCATCAAGGAAGCTGCACCGCGCAAGAAGCCCTACGCCTATGCCGCTGCGCGATGGTGGGACGAGGGCAAGAACGCAGCGGTTCTCGACAAGGCGGCCGCCCGATGCCGGCGTCCGGTGCGTGCAGCCGGAGCCAACCGGGGGCCGAACGGTCATTGCGTCACCTTCCAGCACGCCAGGCACCTGGGCCAGCTCGACCAGCCGCAGCTCGTCGAGCTTGCGGGTTCCGCGGCAGCTTTCGTCTCCCCTTCGATCTACGAGCCGTTCGGCCTCGCCGCGCTGGAAGCGGCGCGGCTCGGCGCGGCACTGGTCCTGGCGGACATCCCGACCTACCGCGAGCTGTGGGATGGCGCCGCACTGTTCGCGGCGCCGCACGATCCCGACAGCTTCGCCGCTGCCATCGACGTCCTTCTGGACGACGGCGACCTGCGCCGCTCGCTCTCCGGGCGGGCGGCGTCCCGTGCGGCCGCGTTCACGATCGAAGCTCAGACGGCGCAGATGCTCGGCCTCTATCGCAGCCTCGCTCCGTGCCGGGAAACCCTGGGAGCCGCCTGACGATGCGCTTTGTCTTCTATACCCATTCGCTGGTCTCCGATTGGAACCACGGCAACGCCCACTTCCTGCGCGGCGTGATGCGCGAACTCCTGTCCCGTGGGCATGAGGCGGTCGCGTTCGAGCCGGAGGACAGCTGGAGCCGCAGCAACCTCGTTGCCGCTCAGGGTCACGAGGCGGAGGCGGCGTTCCACCGGACCTTCCCCGAGCTCGTGACCTCCTCCTATCGAGAAGGCACCAATCACGCGGAGCTGCTGCAGGGCGCCGACGTGGTGGTCGTCCACGAATGGACCGACCCGTCGCTGGTCCGGCGCATCGGAGCGCTCAAGCGCGAGACGGGCTTCACGCTCCTCTTCCACGATACGCACCATCGCGGCATCTCGGCCGAAGTGGAGATCGCCGGACTGGCGCTCGAGGACTACGACGGCGTTCTCGCCTTTGGTGAGGCACTGCGGGAACGGTACTTGGCACAGGGATGGGGCCGGAGCGTGTTCACGTGGCACGAGGCGGCGGACACGCGCCTCTTTCACCCCCTCCCGGAGGTTCCGGCGGAGCGGGACCTGATCTGGGTCGGCAACTGGGGCGACGGAGAACGGGCGGAGGAGCTCGATGCCTTTCTCGTCGAGCCGGTCCGGCGCCTCGGCATCGACGCCACGGTGCGCGGCGTGCGCTATCCCGACCATGCCAAGGCCCGGCTGGCGGACGCCGGCATCGCTTACGGCGGCTGGGTTGCAAATGCCG
Organism: uncultured Alphaproteobacteria bacterium; assembly: GCA_963749675.1. Lineage (GTDB taxonomy): Bacteria > Pseudomonadota > Alphaproteobacteria > Rhodobacterales > Rhodobacteraceae > Roseitranquillus. The sequence goes on along the minus strand of CAVVNT010000007.1, from coordinate 47,414 downwards.
ACGTGCCCGAGGTCTTCGCGCGTCATCGCGTGACGATCCACGTCCCGCGCCGCCCCTACGTCACGGCGCTGCCCGGCATCCCGACAATCCGACCGTTCGAGGCCCTGGCCTGCGGCATCCCCCTCGTCTCGGCACCCTGGCACGACACCGAGGGGCTGTTTCGCCCGGGCGAGGATTTCCTTTTCGCGCGGAATACCGAAGACATGACGCAGGCGATCCGGCGCATCCTCGACGATCGCGACCTGGCGGCATCCCTTGTCAGAAGCGGGCTCGAGACCATCCGTGCCCGCCATACCTGCGCGCACAGGGTCGACGAGCTGATGGTGATCCTCTCCCGGCTCGGGCATCGCACGGTGGAGGCGGCGGAATGAGGGTCGCCTTCTACGGATCGAGCCTGCTGTCGGCCTATTGGAACGGCGCCGCGACCTACTATCGGGGTATCCTGCGCGAGCTCGCCGCGCGTGGTTACGAGATCACGTTCTACGAGCCCGATGCCCATGACCGGCAGGCGCACCGGGACATCGAGTTGCCCGATTGGGCGCGTGTCGTCGTCTATCCGGCGACCGCCGAAGGGGTGCGCTCGGTGCTCGGTGAAGCCGCGGCTGCCGACGTCATCATCAAGGCCTCAGGCGTCGGGTACGCCGACGACGCGTTGCTCGAAGGCATCCTGACCTCGGGCACGGCAGAAGCCCTGCGCATCTTCTGGGACGTCGACGCGCCGGCGACGCTGGCCGAGGTCGCGGAGGTGGCGGCGCATCCGCTGCGGCGTGCCATGCCAGGCCTCGATCTTGTCCTGACGTATGGCGGTGGCCCGCCGGTGATCGAGGCGTACCGTCGGCTCGGTGCGTCGGAATGCGTCCCGATCTACAACGGCCTTGACCCCGAGACGCATCATCCGGTGGCCGCGGATGCGCGGTTCGCAGGAGATCTCGGGCTGCTGGCCAACCGGCTGCCCGATCGCGAGGCCCGCATCGAGGCGTTCTTCCTGGACGTCGCGCGACAGTTGCCGGAGCGGAGGTTCCTGCTCGGCGGTTCCGGCTGGAGCCCAGAGGGGGTGCCGCAGAATGTCCGCGTCCTCGGCCATGTCGGAACGGCCGATCACAACGCCTTCAACTGTACGCCCCGCGCGGTGCTCAACGTCAGCCGCGAGAGCATGGCGCGGATGGGCTTCTCTCCCGCGACCAGGGTGTTCGAAGCGGCGGGCGCGGGTGCGTGCCTGATCTCGGATCACTGGGAAGGCATCGACATGTTCCTCGAGCCCGACACCGAGATCCTCGTCGCGCGCGACGGGCGGGAGGTGGCGGACATTCTCTCCGGCCTCACGCCGGAGCGGGCGCAGGCGATCGGCGATGCGGGACGGGCCCGCGTCCTTGCCGAGCATACCTACGACAGACGCGCCGAAGTCGCGGCCGATGCGATCTCGGCGGCGTTCGCGCGCAGACGGATGGTGGCGGAATGAGCGGACCTCTCGACATCGTGGTCTTCGGTCTGTCGCTCACCTCTTCGTGGGGCAACGGGCACGCAACGACGTACCGCGCCCTGCTTCGCGGTCTCGCGGCACACGGCCACCGGGTCACGTTCTGCGAGCGGGACGTCCCATGGTACGCCGGCAACCGCGACCTGCCGCAACCCGACTTCTGCCGTCTCGTTCTCTACGAAGGCGTCCCCGAGGTTCTCTCGGCGGAGAGCGATGCGATCGCCGCCGCAGATGCGGTGATCGTCGGCTCCTACGTGCCGGAGGGCGCCGATCTGATCGACGCGCTGGCGCGCCTCCGCCCGCGCCAGCTCTGCTTCTACGACATCGACACGCCGGTGACGCTGGCCAAGCTGGAGCGCGGCGACGAGCAGTACCTGGCGCGCCGTCAGATTGCCGGCTTTGACACCTACTTCTCGTTCAGCGGCGGCGCTGTCCTGACGCGGCTCGAGCGTGAGTTCGGGACGCGGCGGGCCGAGGCGCTGTACTGCTCTGTCGATCCGGAGCGATATGCCCCAACCGGTACGGCGACGGAATGGGATCTCGGCTACTTGGGCACCTACAGCCCGGATCGCCAGCCGACGGTGGAGCGGCTGCTGCTTGAGCCGGCGCGGCGCCTGCCAGACCTTCGGTTCGTCGTGGCGGGGCCTCAATATTCCGATGGGATCGACTGGCCGCCGAACGTTCAGCGCATCGACCATCTGCCGCCCGACCGGCACGCGGACTTCTACAGCCGCCAGCGATTCACGCTGAACGTGACGCGCGCGGACATGCGGCGCGCGGGCTGGTCACCGAGCGTGCGCCTGTTCGAGGCGGCGGCATGCGGAACCCCGGTCATCAGCGACACCTGGCGGGGTCTCGACGAACTGCTGCCCCACGGCGAGGCGATCCTGACGGCGCAGTCGTCCGACGAGGTCGTGCAGGTGCTCCAGACGCTGGACGAGGACACGCGGCGCAGGATCGCCGCCGCGGCGCGCCGGATCGTCCTCGAGAATCATACGGCCGAGGCGCGCGCGGCGGAGCTGGCAAGCGCGCTGTCCCGGACTCGGCAGACGTCGGGCATCGAAGACGAACCCCAACCCGAGCGGAGGGCAGTGTGATGAGGGACGAAATTTCAATCCACGGGCGGTCGCGCGTGCTGGTGGCCGGCGGAGCCGGATTCATCGGATCGCACCTCTGCGAAGCGCTGCTGAACCGCGGTGACGAGGTGGTTTGCCTGGACAGCTTCCTGACCGGTGCGTTCGAGAACGTCGCTCATCTTGCCGAAAATCCGCATTTCTCGCTGATCGAGCGAGACGTTTGCGAACCGTTGGTGCTGCCTCAGTCGTTCGACCTGATCTGCAACCTCGCCTGCGCAGCCTCGCCCAAGCGCTACCAGGCCGATCCTGTTCATACGCTGATGACGTGCGTCGCGGGCACGCACAACCTGATGATGCTCGCCGAGCGGGACGGCGCTCGGTTCGTGCAGGCTTCGACCTCGGAGGTATATGGCGATCCCGCCCAGCACCCGCAGCGGGAATCCTATGTGGGCCATGTCAATTGCGCGGGTCCGCGCGCCTGCTACGACGAGGGCAAGCGAGCGGCGGAAGCGCTGTGCTTCGACATGCTTCGCCTCGGCCGCGTGGACGTCCGCGTGGCGCGGATCTTCAACACCTACGGACCGCGAATGCACAGGGACGACGGAAGGATCGTCTCGAACCTGATCGTGCAGGCGCTCACTGGCCGCCCGCAGACGATCTACGGCACCGGTCAGCAGACCCGGTCCTTCTGCTACGTCTCGGACCTCGTGAACGGGCTGCTGCGGCTGATGGATATCGGGATGAGCCCGGGCCAGCCGATCAATCTCGGCAATCCGGCCGAGATCGCCGTTCTCGACCTCGCACACACGATCCAGCGGCACACCGGCGGCGCCGAGATCCGGTTCGAGCCGCTGCCGGCCGACGACCCGCGACGCCGGCGCCCCGACATCACGGCAGCACGGCGGCTGCTCGACTGGCAGCCGCGCGTCGATCTGTGCCAGGGCCTCGGCGCAACCATCTCGTACTTCCGTTCGGTCCTGGCGTATCCGGCGACGCCCCTTGCGCCGATGCGGCAGTCGGCGCCACAGCACGAGGTCGCGCGGCAATGACCATGATCGAGCGGCAGATCCGGGACCTCGGCCCGTGGTTTCACAACCTGCGGATCGACGGCGTGGAGACCGCGCCGGAGCACTTTCTAGGTGACTTTCCAAGCTACAAGTGGTGCGGCTTTCGCGATGCGCTGCCGGCAGATCTCGACGGGCGCAGCGTCCTGGACATCGGCTGCAACGGCGGCTTCTACGCGCTGAGGATGAAGGAACGGAACGCGGGCCGTGTGGTCGCTATCGACAGCGATCCGCGATACCTGAGGCAGGCTGAGTTCGCGATCCGCCACTCCGGCCACGACGTCGAACTGCGGCAGATGTCGGTCTACGAAGTCGGCAAGCTGGGCGAGAGGTTCGACCTCGTGCTCTTCATGGGCGTGTTCTACCATCTCCGCCACCCCCTCCTCGCGCTCGACCTGATACACGAGCACGTCGCGGACGACCTCATGTTGTTCCAGTCGCTGCAACGCGGCTCGCCGGGCGAGGCAGAGGTGAGCGAGGATCATCCATTCGAAGACGAGGCGATCTTCGATCGCGACGACTTCCCGCGTCTGCACTTCGTCGAGCACCGGTACGCAGGCGATCCGACCAACTGGTTCATCCCGAATCGTGCCGCGAGCCTTGCCATGCTGCGGAGCGCCGGCTTCCGCCCCGAGGGGACCGCCGACCCGGAGGTCTTCCTGTGCCGCCGCACCGAGCGCCCACCCTTCATCGATCCGCCGCCGCAGTAAGTAGAGGGACCGGCGGGACCGGAGAAGCGCGGCGGCAGTTGCCTGTGCACCCAAGCGCGACTCCCGAATGCCGCCCGTCAGTCGTCCCGAAAACGCCCCGGCATGAGGGCGCGGTCCGCTTGGGTGAAGGTGTCGATGGCAAAGGTCTCCTGGTGCCAGTACGGGTAGAGCAGGGGGATCGCGCTCACCTCGTCCAGCCGCGCCCGCTCCTCCCCCGTCAGCTCGATCTCGACCGCGCCGAAATTCTCCTCGAATTGCGCCGTGCCGGTTCCACCCACGACCAGAGAGGCGACGCTCGGCCGGTCCAGCAGCCACGCCAGGGCCATCTGGGCGGGCGTCGCCGTCCGCGCCTCCGCAAGCTCCACCAGGACGTCGACGATCCGCCACAGACGCTCCTCGTCGCGGACCGGCGGCTCGCTCCAGCCGCGCGCCTGGCGGCTGCCGTCGGCCGGATGGCTGTCGCGCCGGTGCTTCCCCGACAGAAGCCCGCCAGCCAGCGGGCTCCAGATCAGCGTGCCGAGCCCTTGGTCCACCGCGATCGGCAACAACTCGTACTCCGCCTCGCGCGCCTCCAGAGTGTAGTGGATCTGCTGCGTGGCGAACCGGGCCAGACCCCGCGCCTCGGAGATCCCCAGCCCCTTCATCGTGTGCCAGCCGGAATAGTTCGAGCAGCCGACGTAGCGGACCTTGCCGTGGCGCACGAGGATGTCCATCGCCTCGAGCGTCTCCTCGAGCGGCGTGGAGCCGTCCCACTCGTGCAGGTAGTAGATGTCGATGTGGTCGCGCCGCAGCCGCTTCAGGCTACGCTCGCACTCGCGCAGGATGTGGTAGCGCGAGGCCCCGCCGTCGTTCGGGCCGTCGCCGATTGGCATCCTGACCTTCGACGTGACGTGGACCTCGGGCCGGTCCTGCAGGGCCTCGCCCAGGATTTCCTCGGCAAGGCCGAGCGAGTACATGTTGGCGCAATCGAAGAGGTTGACGCCGTGGTCGATGCAGCAATCGGCAAGCCGCCTCGCCTCCGGCACGCCCTGCTCCCCGACCATCTTGAACGGGCCACGGCCGCCGAAGGTGAAGGTGCCCATGGCGATCTCCGAGACCTTGAGGCCCGAATGTCCGAGGTTGCGATACTTCATGTCGTCTCCTGTGCTGCCGACGCGGCCAGCGCCGTGCCCGGCGGAGCGCGCAGCCGGGATCGACCGCACCCTCCGTGCTCTGACCGACAGCTCCCGCTCGGCGGATCTTGCCGCGGTTGCGCCGATGCCGGCGACATCGCATTGCCAAGCGTCATCCTCAAGGCGACTATCCTGCCGATGGAGCCGGACGGGATCCGATGCCAGAAGACTTCGATGAAGGGTCGGACATTGTCATTGTCGGAGCCGGTTCGGCCGGCTGCGTCATGGCGAACCGTCTGTCTGCTCGTCCCGGGCTACGCGTGACGCTGCTCGAGGCTGGCGGGTCAGATCGGAATCTCTGGGTGCGGATGCCGATCGGATATGGCGGCGCGTTCCATCATCCGAAGCTGAACTGGCGCTACATGACGGAGCCCGATCCGGGGCTCGGCGACCGGCCGGCGTACTGGCCCCGCGGCAAGGTTCTGGGGGGGTCCAGCTCGATTAACGCCATGGTCTTCGTGCGCGGCCAGCGGGACGATTTCGACGCGTGGGCAGCGGCGGGAAATCCGGGGTGGTCGCACGCGGACCTCCTGCCGCACTTCAAGCGGATGGAGGACAATCTCGCGGGCGGGGACGAATTGCGCGGCGTCGGCGGCCCGATCGTCGTGCGAGGTACCGCAGGCGCGGTCCACCCGCTCAGCCATGTCTTCGTCGAGGCCGGCGTCGCGGCCGGATATCCGCAGAACCGCGACTTCAACGGGCGGAGTCAGGAAGGCGTGGGCCTCTACCAGATCACGACCCGGCGGGGCTTTCGGTCTTCGGCCGCAACCGGTTATCTGCGCCCGGCACTCCGGCGCACGAACCTCCGACTGCTGATGCAGGCGCATGCCGCCCGCCTGATCTGCGAGGGACGGCGGGTCGTGGGGGTGGAATACCTCCGCCACAGCCGGAGATTCCGGATTCGCGCGCGTCGGCAGGTGATCCTGGCTGCGGGGGCGATCAACTCGCCTCAGATCCTGCAATTATCGGGGATCGGAGACCCGGCGCGGCTGTCGGAAGTCGGCATTGCCGTGCAGCACGCCAACCCGGCGGTGGGCGGCAATCTGCAGGACCATGCAGGTTTCGACTACATCTTCGAGGCCAACCGCCCCACTCTGAACGACGTCCTGGGGCCGTGGCGCGGGCGCGTTTCGGCGGCGTTGCGCTATGTCCTGACCCGCGACGGGCCGCTGGCCTTGAGCGTCAACCAGGCCGGCGGTTTCGTGCGGTCGGACGACACGCAGGCGACGCCCAACATCCAGCTCTATTTTTCGCCCCTGTCGTACACCCGTGCGGTTCCGGGCAAGCGGCGGCTCATGTCGCCCGACAGATTCTCGGGGCTGATGCTCGGCGTCTCGAACTGCCGGCCGAGGAGCCGGGGGTGGCTGCACGTGCGCAGTGCCGACCCCATGGCGCCGCCGGAGATCCATCCAAGGTACTTCTCGCACCCCGCGGACATGGAGGAGATGCTGGCAGCGGCGCGTATCCTGCGCCGCATCGCGTCGGCAGCGCCACTGGCTGACGTGATCCGCCGCGAGGTGCTTCCGGGCGAAACCGTCACCGAGACGGACTTGCTGTGCGAGGATATCCGGCGGCGCACGACCTCGGTCTTTCACCCGTGCGGGACCTGCGCTATGGGGCCGGATGCGGCGGCTGGGGCGGTGGTGGACGCCCGGCTGAAGGTTCACGGAGTGGGCGGGCTGCGGGTGGCGGATGCCTCGATCTTCCCGACCATTCCGTCGGGCAACCTGAACGCCCCCGCGATCATGACCGGGGAGAAGGCGGCCTCCCTGATCCTGGAGGATCTGTGACCGGTGGCGGCCACCGCGTGGTGTCCACGATGGACACATCAGCAAGAACTTGATGTCATTGAATATTCCTGATCCGTTGACCTGAATGAAAGGACTCCTGACCCTGCGGAATGCCGGCCGCGGGTTCGTGTGCAGGAGCCTGGCCAGGAAATGAGAGCGTCCCTGCCGATGCGCCTGACGAGAATCGAGACGTTCGTGAGCCCCTTCGTCGGCTTCGCCCGCGTGACCGACGAGACGGGCGGGGAGGGCTGGGGGCAGATGTCGACCTACAACTCCGACATCACCGCGCAGGTTCTGCACCGGCAGGTGGCCCCGTACATGCTGGGCGTCGAGATCGAGGATCTGGATGACCTGACGGACCGCGTGCAGGAGCGCGAGCACAAATTCCCCGGCTCCTACATCTGCCGGGCGATCGGCGGCGTGGAGACGGCGATCTGGGATCTGCGCGGCAAACGGGCGGGGCTGCCGGTGACGTCGTTGATCGGCGGCAGCGCGGGGCGGCTGCGGGCCTACGCCTCTTCGATGAGGCGCGACATCACCCCCGCGGACGAGGCCGAGCGCTTCCGCAGGCTGCGCGGCGAGCACGGGTTCGACGCCTTCAAGTTCCGCATCGGGGCCGAGTGCGGGCGCGGCCGGGACGAGTGGGAGGGGCGGACGGAGGAGATCATCCCGACCATCGCCCGCGCCTTTCAGGGCGAAGAGGTGGCGCTGCTGGCCGACGCGAACTCCTGCTACGCGCCCCCGGCGGCGATCCACTATGGCCGGATGCTGCAGGACCACGGCGTGACCCACTACGAGGAGCCCTGTCCGTACTGGGAGCTGGAGCAGACGCGCGAGGTCACGCAGACGCTGGAGGTCGACGTGACGGGCGGCGAGCAGGATTGTTGGTTGCCGACCTGGCGGCGGATGATCGACATGCGGGCGGTCGACGTGGCGCAGCCCGACATCCTGTACCTCGGCGGGATCGGACGCACCCTGCGGGTCGCCCGGATGGCGGCCGAGGCGAGGCTGCCGGTGACGCCGCATTGCGCGAACCTGTCGCTGGTGACGCTGTTCACGATGCATCTGCTGCGGGCGCTGCCGAACGCCGGCAAGTACCTCGAGTTCTCGATCGAGGGGCGGGACTACTACCCTTGGCAGGAGGGGCTGTTCGTGAACGACCCCTACCGCATCGAGGACGGACAGGCGGTCGTGACGGACGCGCCGGGCTGGGGCGTGGAGATCTCGCCCGAGTGGCTGTCGCGATCCGCGTACCAGGCGAGCGAGGCGGCGCGGTGACGGCCGGAGTGCCAAACCTCGAGGGTCTCAAGACCACGCCCTATTGGTGGGACCACGCGCCACCGGCGCAGATCGAGCGGCCAGAGCTTCCGACGCGCGCCGACGCGGTGGTCATCGGGTCGGGCTACACCGGCCTGCACGCCGCGCTGCAGATCGCGCGGGCCGGCCGGTCGGTCGTCGTCCTGGAGGCGGGTCGGGCGGGTCACGGATGCTCGACGCGGAACGGCGGGCAGATCAGCACCTCGGTCAAGCCTGGTTTCGAGGCGCTGGCGCGCCGGTACGGCGCCGAGACGGCGCTGGCGATCCTGGCCGATGGCGTCGCGTCGCGGGCGTACGTCGAGGCTTTCGTACGCGAGGAAGGGATCGACTGCGACTTCCGCGCCTGCGGCCGGTTTCATGCGGCGGCGCAACCCCGCGCCTATGCCGCGCTGGAGAGGATCGCCGATGGCGAGGCGGTGACGCTGGTTCCGCGCGAGGTCCAGCGCGAGGAGCTGGGCACCGACCGGTATCACGGAGGCGTGATCTTTCACGCGCACGCGGCGCTGGATCCGGGGCTCTACCATGCCGGCCTGCTGGCCCGCGTGCGGGCGGCGGGCGCCCTGATCGCGCCCGAGACGCCGGCCGAGGTCATCGACGACGGCCGCGGCGGCGTGACGGTGCGGACACCGCACGGCGCGATCCGGGCGCGGGACGTCGTGCTGGCGACCAATGGCTACACCGGCGCGCTGTCGCCGTGGCACCGGCGGCGGGTCATCCCGATCGGCAGTTACATCATCGCGACCGAGAAACTCGCCCCCGGCCTGGTGAAAGGTCTTTTCCCGACCGGACGGACCGTGACAGACAGCCGGCGCGTGGTCTACTACTACCGGGCCTCCCCCGACGGCCGCCGGATCCTGTTCGGCGGCCGTGTCAGCGCGGGGGAGACGGACCTGCGGACCAGTGCGGCGCGCCTGCGCGACGCCATGGTGGCGATCTTTCCCGAGCTGGAGAGTGCCCGCGTCAGCCATTCGTGGATGGGCTACGTCGGCTACACCTTCGACAGTCTAGCGCATGTCGGGCACCGGAGTGGCGTGCATCATGCGATGGGCTATTGCGGCTCGGGCGTCGGCATGGCCTCTTACCTCGGCATGAAGGTGGGTCTCACGGTCCTCGGCGGCGCGGAGGGGGCGGTCGGCCTGGAGAGGCCGCCGTTTCCGACCCGGCCGCTCTATGCGGGCAAGCCGTGGTTTCTGCCGGCGACGGTCGAGCTCTACCGGACGCTCGACCGGCTCGGAGTATGAATTGTCACCGCCAGGTCATCGGCCTGGGCGAGAAGAAAGGCGGATTTCGGCGGTCCGCAGCAGACGGCCCGCCGGCCACGAGAACCAAGGGGAGACGAGAGCATGACATTATCAATGAGAGCCATTCTGGCGAGCAGCGCCATCGCCGTGATGTCGACGGCGACGCAGGCCGAGACCCTGCGCCTGCTGACCTGGGGCGGCTACGCGCCCGACGAGGTCATCCAGAAGTTCGAGGAGGAGTACCCCGACATCGACGTCGAGGTGACGCTGTCGAACAACGAGGAGATGATCGCCAAGCTGCGCGCCACGGGCGGCACCGGCTATGACCTGGCACAGCCGAGCCACGACCGGATCTACGCCGCGCAGTTGGAGTACAACATCTACAAGCCGCTCGACCTGTCTCAGATCGACACGTCCGTGATGACGCCGAACCTGCTGGAGGGGGTGAAGGCCAACACCACGATCGACGGCGAGGTCTACGCGGTGCCGCACCAGTGGGGCACCTCGGGCATCATGGCCAACATGACCGAGGCGCCGGAGGCGTCCGGCTGGGACGACCTCTGCGATCCGAAGTACGAGGGCCGGACCTCGATGCGGCTGCGGCGAACCATCCTGCTTGGCACTGCCTTCTCGATGGGGATGAACCCGTTCGAGCTCTACAACGACACGGACGCCTACCAGGACATGCTCGACGAGGTCACGGAGAAGCTGATCGACTGCAAGAGCATCGTGAAGACCTACTGGACCGGCGGCGACGACCTCGCGGCGCTGATGCTGTCGGGCGAGGTGGTCGTCTCGGAGACGTGGGATTCGACGGCGTTCAAGCTCTACGGCGAGAACCCCGACATCGTCTTCGTTCCGCCGGAGACCGGCGCGCTGGCCTGGATCGACACCTTCGTCATCCCGCGCGGCGGGCGAGGCGGACGACGCGGCCTACAAGTGGATCAACTTCGTCCTGCAGCCCGAGATCGTGAAGCTGATGTCGGCGTCGACCGGCGCCATTGCCGCCGTCCCGAACGGGATCGAGCTGTTGCCCGACGACAAGCGCGCAGCGGTCGAGGCCGCGTTCGACGACGAGGATATCGACAACCTCAAGTTCTTCGCCAACATCCCGCCGGGGCTGGAGGACATGGAAGGCAACGCGCTGGAGCGCATCCAGGCGGCTTCGTCCGATTGATGCCAGCGACCGAAGCGGCCGGATCGCGCGCGATCCGGCCGCTCGATCCTCGGGGCCGCCGATGCATGATCTGAGCTGCGAGGCCGTGACGAAGCGGTTCGGCGCGTTCACGGCGGTCGACGAGGTTTCGCTCGACATTCCGTCGGGATCGTTCTTCTCGATCCTCGGGCCGTCGGGCTGCGGCAAGACCACGCTGATGCGCATGATCGCGGGGTTCGAGACGCCGAACGCGGGCGACATCCGGATCAAGGGCGAGAGCGTCCTGGGCCTGCCGCCCAACAGGCGCAACGTGAAGATGGTGTTCCAGCACCTCGCGCTGTTTCCGATGATGAACGTGGGCGAGAACATCGCCTACGGCCTGCGCTGCCGCGGCGACGAAAAGTCCGAGATCGCCGGCAAGGTCGCCCGCGTGCTGGAGCGGGTGGGCCTGCCGGGGGTCGAGGACAAGCGGATCGAGCAGCTTTCCGGCGGGCAGAAGCAGCGCATCGCCATCGCCCGCTGCATGGTGCTGGAGCCCGACGTCCTGCTGCTCGACGAGCCGCTCGGCGCGCTCGACCTCAAGCTGCGCGAGCGCATGAAGATCGAGCTGAAGCAGCTTCAGCACCAGTTCGAGACGACGTTCCTCTACATCACGCACGACCAGTCCGAGGCGCTGGTGATGTCGGACACGGTCGCGGTCATGAACGCCGGGCGTTTCGAGCAGATCGGCACGCCGCAGGAGCTCTACGACAACCCGGGGTCGGGCTTCGTCGCGGGCTTCGTCGGCGACAGCAACTGCTTGCCGGGCGGATAGTGCAGGTCTCCGGTCCCACCGCCAAGGTGGAGGTCGACGGCGGCAGCGCAGATCCTCTCCCGCCGCACGGACCGGAGCGGCGTCGGAGACGCGGTCGAGGTGTTCGTCCGGCCGGAGGCGCTGTCGTTCGGGGCCGCCGGGCGACGGGACGAGCCTGGCGGGGCGCGTGGACAGCCTGCTCTTCAACGGCGCCAACTGCCGCGTGCTGGTTCGCGTCGAGAACGGGCAGCTTGTCGAAGTGGCCGACCCAGGCACAGGCCGCTCGAAGTCAGCGAGGGCGCGGAGGTCTTGATCGGGTGGGACCCCGACGCACGCCCGCTGCTTTGCCGCGAGGGCGGGCTGATGCGACAGCGACGCCCGGCGTCTGTCGCTGATCCTGCTGCTGACCCCGTTCGTCCTGTGGATCGGCTTGCTGATCGTGCTGCCGCAGCTCGGCATCGGATACATCTCGCTGCGCGAGAAGGTCGGGATCAACGCAGTACGAGTTCGGCCTCGGCAACTACGCCGACTTCATCGGCGAGCCGATCTACCGGAACACGCTGCTGCGCACCGCGTGGATGTCGATCCTGGTGACCATGCTGGCGCTGCTGGTCGGGTTTCCGGTCGCCTACTACATCGCCAAGATCGCGCGGCAGCGCAGCCGCGCCGCGCTGTTCCTGCTGTGCCTGATCCCGCTCTGGGTCAGCGACCTGGTGCGCGCCTACGGCTGGATCGTGCTGCTGCGCGAGACCGGCGTCATCTCGTCCGCGCTTGTCCGCGTGGGGATCATCGATCAGCCGGTCGAGATGCTCTACAACGACGTCACCGTCGTCATCGGGCTGGTCTACACGGTGGTCCTGTTCATGATCGTGCCGCTCGTCTCGACGCTGGAGGGGATGGACGACGCGCTGCTCGAGGCGGGCTACAACCTCGGCGGCAGCCGTTTCACCGTGTTCCGCCGGATCATCGTGCCCTATGCCATGCCGGGCATCGTCGCAGGCTGCATCATCACCTTCATGCTGACGCGCGGGCAGCTACCTGACGCCGGTCCTGCTCGGCGGCAAGAACTCCAGCTGGTTCACCGAGCAGATCTACAACCAGTTCATCACCCGCTACAACTGGGAGGCCGGGGCGACCTTCGGCGTCCTGCTGCTGCTCTTCACGTCGCTCGTCGTCTGGGTCGGGCTGAGGCTCACCGGGCAGAGCCTTGCGACGACGCTGGCGAGGGACTAGGCGGATGGCGTCGTCCGGACCGCTGCTCTTCGTCTATCGCGCCTACATCGTGATCTTCTTTCTCTATCTCGTGGCGCCGCTGGCGGCGGCAGGTGTATTCGCGTTCAACGACTCGCTCTTTCCGTCGCTGCCGTGGAAGGGCTTCACGCTCGACTGGTTCTTTTCGCCGGTGGAGCCGAAGCTCGGCATGTTCCACGACGACAGGCTGCTGCGCGGGCTGAGGAACTCGCTCGTCATCGGCCTGATCGTGTCGGCCCTGGCGGTCGCGGCCGGAACCTCGAACGCGTTCCTGTTCGAGCGGCGGCAGTTTCCGTTCAAGCGACTGCTCTACATCCTGATGATCGTGCCGCTGGTCATTCCCGGCGTGATCCTCGGCATCTCCATCCTGGTGTTCGCGTCGATGGTGGCGAACTGGGCGGACCAGACGCTGGGCCTGTTCCTGACGTCGCTCCGGCCGGGTGTCACGCTGATCGTCCTCGGCCAGTTCTCGTTCCTGACGACGATCACGTCGCTGGTCATCGCCGCGCGCCTGCAGAAGTTCGACATCTCGCTGGAGGAGGCGGCGCTGAACCTCGGCGCGAGCCGTCCGCGGGTCCTTCTGACCGTGACGCTGCCGTTCCTGTTCCCGGCGCTGTTCTCGGCCTTCGTCGTGGCGTTCCTGGTGTCGTTCGAGAACTTCAACACGACGCTCATGCTGGTCGGGTCGGATGCGCCGCTGACGATCACGATGTACGACCGCATGGTGAAGGCCGGCTCGACCCCGGTGCTCAACGCGGTCTCGGTCTTCCTGATGCTCGGCTCGGGCCTGCTCGCGCTCGCCAGCGTGCTCGGCCAGCGCGGCAGACCCGCCCAGTGACGAGCGGCCTGAGCCATGCCCTGCGCCCGCCTTTCGGGGTGGCATGGCCGCGGGATCCCTGGGCCCGGCAGGAGGCAGCGCGCGGTCAGCGTGCGACTATTTCAGGATTCCCGCCAGAGCGGCCAAGAGGCGAGCCGCCCGATACGGCTTGGTCACATGCGGCGCACCGCGCAGGGCGGAGTCCTGCAAGTGGGTCTCGCCGTAGCCGGTGACGAGGACGAACGGGATTCCCCGCATCCGGAGATGATTGGCGAGCCCGATGGTCGATCGGCCCTCCAGGTTCAGGTCGAGCATCACCGCGTCGGGACGATCGGCGTCGAGGAACTCGATCGCGGTCTCGTACGAATAGACCGGCCCGAGAACCTCGCACCCCGCGCCGGCCAGCACATCCTCGGCCTCCAGCGCCAGCAGAAACTCGTCCTCGACGATGAGGATCCGACGGTTGGCGAGGCGTCTCGAAGGAATAGGTGCGGCCCCTTCACTCAAGCGGAAAGCGGATCGTACAGATCAAACCTTCCGCAGAGTAGTCGAGTTCCGCTGCACCCTTCAGTTCGTAGCTGGCAGCGCGTTGCACGAGCACCGTGCCGAAGCCCTCCCGCGTCGGCGGTGCGATCTTCGGGCCTCCGCGCTCCCGCCACTCCAGGACGACGCCGGGTGCCGCCTGGTCGTGCTCCACCCGCCACGTCACCGACAGATTACCGCCATCGTGAGACAGCGAGCCGTACTTTGAGGCGTTCGTGGCGAGTTCGTGCAGTATGAGGGCGAGCCCGAGTGCCTGCTTGGGCGTCAGGGTCACCGCCTCGCCCTGGACCAGGAGCCGGTGCGCGTCGAGCGCCTCGTAGGCGGCGAGGGTCTCGTTCACCAGTCGCCCGAGGTCGGCGGAGCGCCAGCGCGTCTCCAAGAGCTGGCCGTGCGCGCGACTGAGCGCATGCAGACGGCCGATGAACTGGTCGCGGTATTCCTCGATCGACCGTTGGTGCGTGCCGGACTGTCGCGCGAGCGATTGCACGATGGCGAGGGTGTTCTTGACGCGATGACTGAGCTCGTGCGTCAGAAGCTCGCGCTGCTCCTCCGCCTCCTTCCGTTCGCTCACGTCCTTGAAGAGGATCCCGACCCTGTGTTCCTCGGCGGCGCCGTAGGGAAAGGCGTAGACCTCGTAGAAGCGGTCGAGCGACGCGGCAGGTGCCTCGAACCGTTCGGGCTTCTGCGTGGTGGCGACGCGGCCGTAGTTCTCGTACCAGTGCTCCTCGTGGTCGGGCACGAGCTCCCGCATTCGCTTTCCCGTGGCATCGGCGAGGCCGGTCTGCCGCTCGAACGCGGCGTTGACCTCGAGGAATCGGTAGTCGACAGGCTTGTCGCCGTCGAAGATCATCTGCACGACGCAGAACCCGTCATCGATCGAATTGAAGAGCGTCCGGTAGCGCTCCTCGCTCTCGCTCAGGTGGCGCTCGGCCTCGATGCGGGAGGTGATGTCCACGAACGTCAGCACGATCCCGTTGATCCGATCCTCGATCGTCCGGTAGGGTCGCAGCCGCATCATGAACCAGCGCCCGTCGCGGCTCTTGACTTCGGTCTCGAGCGGCGCGAGCTCACGCATGACTTCGCGCGCACGCTCCTCGACGCCGTCGCAGGCCAGCCGATGGGTGAAATCGGTGATCAGGCGCCCGATATCCTGCTCGGTGATGTTGAAGAGCTCGGCGACGGGTGGCGTGAACATCCGGATCCGCAGCTTGGTGTCGAGGAAGAGCGTGCCGATCTCGGTCGCCGCGGTGAGGTTCTGCAGATCGCTGTGGGCGGTGGAGATGCTGTCGAGCTTGACCTTGAGCTCGGCGTTCACGGTCTGCAGTTCCTCGTTCATCGACTGCAGCTCTTCCTTGGAGGTCTCAAGCTCCTCCGCCGTGGACCGGTACTCCTCGTTGATCGACTGGAGTTCTTCGTTGGCGGCGCGCAAGTCCTCGACGGTGCTCTCGTGACCGGAGCGGCGAGCGGCGAGGGCTTCGCGTGCGGCGCGAAGCTCGGTTCGCATCTGGCGGATCCCGCCCGGCGCTTCCTGCTCGGTGTCCACCTCGTCGCCGGGCTCGATGGCACCGTCGTCGAGGAAGAAGACGAGCGCGTGCGGCGGCGACGCGCTCCCGGTGCTCGCCGGCTCTATGCGCATCGACACGTTCCGCGTGCGGCCCTTGAAGTTCACCGGAATTGAATGCGTCGTCGTTGCGAGGCCGTGTTCCAGCGCCCGGTCGAGCGCAAGACCCAGGTCGAGCCGCAGCTCCGGGCGGACGACCGACGAAAGCCGACCGGAGATCGTGCCGGCGGAATGCAGGATGAACTCCCCGGCAGAGGGCGAAAGGTGAACGACGTGGTGCGCCTCGTCCACCAGCACGCTCGGGGGCGCGGCGTGTTCCAGCGCATCGGCGTGCGCTTCGATCGAGAGGCGCGCGTTGGTTTCCTGCCCCTCCGCGTGCCGCGGCCGTGGCGCGGGATGATGCCCCGCAGGCAGTTGCGGCAGCAGCGGCAGGTGTCGCGCCGCTTTGGCACGGGCGCGATACAGCCGTGCATCCCGATCGAGCGGAACGAACAGGTCGGGCGCGTCCACCGTCTCGGCCGAGCCGAGGAACAGGACCCCCTGCGGCTTCAAGCCATAATGGAACAGCGCCGCGATCTGCTGCTGCAGCGAGCGCTCCAGATAGATCATGAGGTTGCGGCAGGTGATGAGGTCGAGCCGCATGAAGGGCGGGTCCTTCAGCACGCTGTGCGACGCGAAAAGCACGACGTCCCGCACCTCGGCGCGGATCCGGTAATGCGTGCCTTCGTCGACGAAGAACCGCCTCAGCCGCTCATCCGAAACGTCGGCCTCGATCGAGCGCGGGTAGCGGCCCACGCGCGCGGTGGCGAGCGCCCCCTCGTCGAGGTCGCTCGCGAAGATCTGGATCACCGGCCGCACCTTGCGCCGCGCCGCCTCCTCCAGGATCAGGATGGCGATGCTGTAGGCCTCCTCGCCGGTAGCGCAGCCGGCGACCCAGCCGCGAATGCCGTCCTCGCCGACGTCGTCGAACATGGGACGGATGCCGAGATCGGCGAGCTTCTCGAAGGCGTCGCGGTCGCGGAAGAACATCGTCACCGAGATCAGAAGGTCCGAAAAGAGATCCTGCGCCTCCTCAGGGCTGTTCCTGAGGTACTCGGAATATTGCTTCAGGCTTTCGCTCCGGGAGACCTGCATTCGCCTCAGAACGCGGCGCATGACGGTGGCGCGCTTGTAGCTCGAGAAATCGTGCCCCGTCCGTGCCCGGAGGAAATTCACGATCCGATGCAACTCCTCGATCGCCCCGTCCAAGTCAATCGACTGCACCGCTTCCTTGCTGCGCGCGACCTCGGCAATCCGCTGCACCAGGTGCGCGATCGGCGCGACGAAGTTCGCCGCGCCGGTGGCGATCGCGTTCTGCGGCATCATCGGAAACTCGGCCTCTGACGGATCCTGCACGAAGACGACGCCGCCGCCTTCCTGGATCGCGCGAACGCCGAGGGCGCCGTCGGCGCCCGCCCCGGTCAGCACGACCGCCATTCCGTCGCCGCGGGCCGCCGCGACCGAGCGGAAGAACATGTCCACTGGCGCACGCTGCCCCCGCGGCTCGGTGAAGGGGCGAGCGGTGATGTCGTCGCCCTCGATCACCAGTTCCCGGTCCGGCGGTATGACATAGACGCAGTCCGGCTTGAGCCTCGGCGTGTCGTCGACCTCGAGCACCTGCATGTTGGTGCAGTTCTGCAGGATGTCGGCCATTGCGCTGGGATGCTCGGGTGCGAGGTGCACGATTATGACATAGGCGAGGCCCAGGTCCTCGGGGATCTGCCGGAAGAAGCTCTGCAGCGCCGCGACTCCGCCAGCGGATGCACCGATCGCGCAAATGGGGACCTTCCCCTTCACGGGACTGGTGTGACGGATGTCATCGTCTGCCATACGGAGTCCCGCTTAGGTGCCATGACACGTCGCGGTCTCGCTCGGGGATCGAAAGCCCGGTCCGGCGGCCGCAAGAGCGTAGCATGAGAATGTGTGATGGAAAGCGGACAGCGGCGCAACGCCCGTTGCGTGTAGAGGCGCCGAGGAATCCGGGCGAATGGCAGGGCACCGGACGGCGGGGGCAGGCTGCGAAGGCGCAAGACGAGGCCCCGAGAGGCCCCGTCCGGCTGAGGAGACTATTGCTCCCAGGACTTGATCAGCTCGTCGTAGCTGATGGTCTGGGGTTCTTCTTCCTCGTTCTCGAGCTTCGCGACCGGTGCGCCCGGCTCGTCGAGCCATTCCTGCGGGTCCCTCGGCTCGTTCATCTTCGGGCCGATGTCACCCTGGACGCCGGCACGCTCCAGCCGTTCCAGCACGTCCTCCTGCGCCTCGCAGAGTGCGTCGAGCGCCTCCTGCGGGGTCTTGGCGCCGGACATGGCGTCGCCGATGTTCTGCCACCAGAGCTGCGCGAGCTTGGGGTAGTCCGGGATGTTCGTCCCGGTCGGCGACCACGCGGTGCGCGCCGGCGAACGGTAGAACTCGATCAGGCCGCCGAGCTTCGGCGCGCGCTCCGTGAAGTGGTCCGAGTTGATCGTGGATTCACGGATGAAGGTGAGGCCGACGTCGGACTTCTTGAGGTCCACCGTCTTCGACGTCACGAACTGCGCGTAGAGCCACGCGGCCTTGGCGCGCTCCTCCGGCGTGGACTTCAGGATCGTCCAGGACCCCACGTCCTGATAGCCGATCTTCATTCCGTCCTGCCAGTAGACGCCGTGCGGCGAGGGGGCCATCCGCCATTTCGGCGTGCCGTCCTCGTTCATCACCGGCAGGCCTTCCTTGACGGAGTCGGCGGTGAAGGCGGTGTACCAGAACATCTGCTGGGCGACGTTGCCCTGAGCGGGAACCGGGCCGGCCTCGGAGAAGGTCATGCCCATGGCGGCGGGCGGCGAGTACTTGTTCAGCCACTCGATCGCCTTGCTCACCGCATAGACCGCGGCGGCGTCGTTGGTGGCGCCGCCCCGATCGACGCAGGAGCCCACCGGGCGCGAGTTCTCGTCGACCCGGATGCCCCATTCGTCGACCGGCAGTCCGTTCGGCTCGCCGACGTCGCCCATGCCGGCCATCGACATCCACGCGTCGGTGTAGCGCCAGCCCAGCGAGGGGTCCTTCTTGCCGTAGTCCATGTTGCCATAGACCTCGCCCTCGACACCCATGTGGCTGAGGTCGCGGCCGGTGAAGAACTCGGCGATGTCCTCGTACGCCGACCAGTTGACCGGAACGCCGAGGTCGTAGCCGTACTCGGCCTTGAAGTCCTCCTTGTTCTTCTCGTCGTTGAACCAGTCGTAGCGGAACCAGTAGAGGTTCGCGAACTGCTGGTCGGGCAACTGGTAAAGGTCGCCGTCGGGCGCCGTGGTGAACTGCAGCCCGATGAAGTCGTCGAGGTCGAGCGTTGGCGAGGTGACGTCCGAGCCCTCGTTCGCCATCCAGTCCGTCAGGTTGCGAGCCTGCTGATAACGCCAGTGGGTGCCGATCAGGTCGAAGTCGTTGACGTAGGCGTCATAGACGTTCTGGCCCGACTGCATCTGGGTCTGCAGTTTTTCGACCACGTCCCCCTCGCCGATCAGGTCGTGGGTGACGTTGATGCCGGTGATGGCGCTGAACGCGGGCGCCAGGACCTGGCTTTCGTATTCATGCGTGGTGATGGTCTCGGACACGACGTTGATGTCCATGCCCTGAAACGCCTCGGCAGCGTCGATGAACCACTGCATCTCGGCTTCCTGTTCCTCGCGCGAGAGGACGGACATGCCGTCGATCTCGTTGTCGAGAAACTCCGTCGCTTCCTCCATGCCCGCGAGCGCCGGACCTGCAAGCAGGCCGAGCGCGAGCGCCATGGCGGTGGTCGATTTGATCGATAAGTTCATCGTTCCTCCCATTGAACGAGTCTTGTTTGGGCCGGCCCGGGTTCTGAGCCCGGTTCGGCAGGGGTGATCCTCATCACACCCAGCGAAAGACCGCCGCGGCGAAGATGAGGCAGACGATCAGCGCTCCCCACTGGGGCGCACTGACGAGGCCGAGCCAGGCCAGGTTGATGAAGGCCGAGCCCAGAAGCGTGATGAACAGACGGTCTCCCCGCGTCGTCTCGATCCGCAGGATGCCGACGCGCGGCGTCTCCGGATAGCGGATCGCGAGGATAGAGAAGATGACGAGCAGCGCCGCGATGACCATGAAGAAGATCGCGGTGGGCCATGTCCACGCCATCCATGCCATGTCAGAACCTCCTCGTTGCGGCGACGGCTGATGTGGACGCGGTCATCACACTCTCCCCAGCGCGAAGCCCTTGGCGATGTAGTTCCGCACGAACCAGATCACGAGCGCGCCGGGAATGATCGTCAGGATCCCGGCGGCGGCCAGCACGCCCCAGTCGATGCCGGAGGCCCCTTGCGTCCGCGTCATGATGGCCGCGATCGGCTTGGCGTTCACTGTCGTCAGCGTGCGGCTGAGCAGCAGCTCCACCCACGAGAACATGAAGCAGAAGAACGCCGCGACGCCGATGCCCGACGCGATCAGCGGCATGAAGATCCGCACGAAGAACCGCCCGAAGCTGTAGCCGTCGATGTAGGCCGTCTCGTCGATTTCCTTCGGCACGCCGCGCATGAACCCCTCGAGAATCCAGACCGCCAGCGGGACGTTGAAGAGGCAGTGCGCCAGCGCCACCGCGATGTGCGTGTCGAAGAGCCCGATCGAGGAGTAGAACTGAAAGAACGGCAGCGCGAAGACGGCGGGCGGTGCCATGCGGTTGGTCAGCAGCCAGAAGAACAGGTGCTTGTCGCCCATGAAGCTGTAGCGCGAGAAGGCGTAGGCGGCGGGCAGCGCGACCGAGACGCTGATCACGGTGTTCATCACAACGTAGATCATCGAGTTCACGTAGCCCATGTACCAGGCCGGATCGGTGAGGATCGTCTCGTAGTTCGCGAAGGTCAGGTCGCGGGGCCAGAGCGTGAAGCTGTTCAGGATCTCGAAATTCGACTTCAGGCTCATGTTGAGCAGCCAGTAGATCGGCAGCAGAAGAAAAAGAAGGTAGAGCGTCATCACAACCGCCGACCCGTTCGGCCGGAACCGGCTGCGCGCGCGCGTGCGGCGGCGGGGCTCGGAGACGTCGCCCGGGATCGATGCGGCGCCGGGTGCGGATACGGTGTCTGACATCACATCCCCCTCCGGTCGAGGTTGGTCATCACGGTGTAGAACACCCAAGAGATCAGCAGGATCACCAGGAAGTACATGAGCGAGAATGCCGCCGCGGGCCCGAGGTCGAACTGCCCCAGCGCCGTCTTGACGAGGTCGATCGACAGCAGCGTCGTCGCATTGCCGGGTCCGCCGCCGGTGACCACGAACGGCTCGGTGTAGATCATGAAGCTGTCCATGAACCGCAGCAGGATCGCGATCATCAGGACGCCCGCCATCTTCGGCAGTTCGATGTAGCGGAACACCTTCCATCGCGAAGCCTGATCGATCTTCGCCGCCTGGTAGTACGCGTCGGGAATCGACTTCAGCCCGGCGTAGGCCAGCAGCGCCACCAGCGACGTCCAGTGCCAGACGTCCATCACGATGATCGTGATCCAGGCCGCAAGAGTGTTCTGCGTGTAGTTGTAGGACACGCCCATCGCATCGAGCGTGTACCCCAACAGCCCGATATCGACGCGCCCGAAGATCTGCCAGATCGTGCCGACCACATTCCACGGGATCAGTAGCGGCAGCGACATCGCAACCAGGCAGAACGAGGCCCAGAAGCCGCTCTTGGGCATGTGGAGCGCAACGAAGACGCCAAGCGGGATCTCGATCGCCAGGATGATGCCCGAGAACATCAGCTGCCGGCCGAGTGCGTTCCATACCCGCTCGCTCGCCAGCATCTCCTCGAACCATTCGAGGCCGGCCCAGAAGAAGACGTTGTTTCCGAAGGTGTCCTGCACCGAGTAGTTGACCACCGTCATCAGCGGGATCACCGCCGAGAACGCGACCAGCACGAGCATCGGCAGGACCAGGAACCAGGCTTTCTGATTGACAGTCTTGTTCATCACGCAGCCTTCCCCTGCACGCGCCAGTCGTCGGCATACACGTTTACCCGGACCGGATCGAACGTGACGCGGTTCATGTCGGGGCCGATGCCCGCGCTCTCGTCGGCGATGATGCTGATGTCCTGGCCCAGAAGCTCGGCCCGGACGATCTTGTGGCGGCCGATGTCCTCGATCCGGCGCACATTGACCGGCAGCCCCTCGCTGGCGGACAGCCGCAGGAACTCGGGGCGGATTCCGATCGCGACCCGGCCATCGAGCCGGCCGTAGTTCCGTCCCAGCGCCACCTGCGTGCCATCGACATGGGCCGTCGTGCCCTCGATCCGCGCGGGGATCAGGTTCATGCCGGGCGAGCCGATGAAGTAGCCGACGAACGTATGCTCCGGCCGCTCGAACAGCTCCTCGGGCGTGCCGATCTGCACGACCCGCCCGTCATGCATGACCGCGACCTTGTCGGCGAAGGTCAGCGCCTCGGTCTGGTCGTGGGTGACGTAGATCATCGTGTGGCCGAATTGCCGGTGCAGTTGCTTGAGCTGCGTCCTCAGCTCCCACTTCATCTGGGGATCGATGACCGTCAGCGGCTCGTCGAAAAGCAGCGCGTTGACGTCTTCGCGCACCATGCCCCGGCCGAGCGAGATCTTCTGCTTTGCGTCGGCGGTCAGGCCGCGCGCCTTGCGGTCGAGCCGGTCCTCCAGCCCGATCATCCGGCCGATCCGTTCGACACGCTCGGCGATGATGCCGGCGTCGATGCCGCGGTTCTTCAGCGGAAAGGCCAGGTTCTGGCGGACCGTCATGGTATCGTAGACCACCGGGAACTGGAACACCTGCGCGATGTTGCGCTCCGCCGTCGGCAACTCCGTCACGTCGACCCCGTCGAACAGGATGTGGCCCTGGCTGGGGGTCACCAACCCCGAGATGATGTTGAGAAGCGTAGTCTTGCCGCAACCCGACGCGCCGAGCAGCGCGTAGGCCTCGCCATCGACCCAGTCATGGTTCAGCTCCTTCAGCGCGTAGTCTTCCTCACCCTTGGGGTTGGGGCTGTAGGAGTGCGCGAGGTTCTTCAGCGTGATCTTTGCCATCGTTCTCCCCTCACGCCGCGGCGTAGGCCGCGGGCGCGACCAGCTGGCCGCCCTCGCCGAACATGTACATGTGGCGTGGGTCCAGATACACGTTCACGTTGTCTCCGGGCTCGACCGCGCGTACGCCATGGACCAGCGCGATCCAGTTCGCGCCGTGGTGCTTGAGGTGCAGGAACGTCTCCGACCCCGTCAGCTCGGTCACTGAGACCTGCGTATGGAATTCGATCGCTTCGCTGGCGGGGCGGTAAATCTCCATGTGGTTCGGCCGGAACCCGGCGGTATAGCGGCCGTCCGGCAGCTCTGCGAGGCGGCCCGAGACCCTTGCACGCTGCCCGTCGCCGAACCTGATCTCAGCCCCGGACTTCGAGACATTCAGGAAGTTCATCGGCGGCACGCTCAGGACGCTCGCGGTCGTCATGTCGATGGGCTGTCGATAGACCTGAGGTGTCGGGCCGAACTGCGTCACCCGCCCTTCCCACAGGGCCGCGGTCTTGCCGCCGAGCAGCAGCGCCTCCTCCGGTTCGGTCGTGGCGTAGACGAAGATCGCACCAGAATTCCTCGAAGATCTTGGGGATCTCGATCCGCAGCTCCTCGCGCAGCTTGTAGTCCAGGTTCGCCAGGGGCTCATCAAGCAGAACCAGCTCCGCCCCCTTCACCAGCGCCCGTGCCAACGCGCAACGCTGCTGCTGCCCGCCCGACAACTCCAGCGGCTTGCGCTGCAGCATCGGCGTCAGCTTCATCATCGCGGCGGTCTTTTGCACGGCGGCGTCGATCTCGTCGCGCTTCTTGCCCATGAGGCGCAGCGGCGAGGCGATGTTCTCGTAGACCGTCAGGGACGGGTAGTTGATGAACTGCTGGTAGACCATCGCGACGCGCCGCTCCTGCACGCGCATGCCAGTCACGTCCTCGCCGTTCCACAGCACACGGCCCGAGGTCGGGACATCGAGCCCCGCCATCAGTCGCATCAGCGACGTCTTGCCGGAGAGCGTCGGACCAAGGAGAACGTTCATCGTTCCCTTGTCGAGCTCGAGGTCGGTGGGGTGGATGTGGGTATCGGAGCCCACCACCTTCGACACGCCCTCCAGAACCAGCGTCATCGCGTCCTCCCATTCCGCCGGGCGGTACCGGCCGCCGTCGAACATCCACGCCACATCGGCTAGACCGCGGTCGGCCGCGCCGATCGACGTGACATAGTTTTTAATGCGGGACCATCTCGCTGATCCTTCCCTGTCGGCGTCCTGAAGCAAACAGCACTTGCTGTGGCCGCACAACCGCCTGGTCTGGCGGTCGCCCGACACGCTCGGACGAAGGACTTCTAGCGGCAGCACCCAGAAAAGAAAAGCCGGATCTTCGTTTCTTTTCGTCTACTGCTGAGCAAATCCGCCTGCAACGCACTACTATAAGGCGCATCAGCATGAATTGCTTGAAACGGCTTGACCATGATGAATTGCGGTTCTGTTCGTTTCCCTGCTATGTACGAGAGCAATTGGCCGATCGGACGGGCGCGCATGTCGCACGTATTTCGACATTCCGAGATCCTCGATATCGCGCGCCGCGACGGCAAGGTCACGGTGGAGGGACTGGCGGGCCATTTCGGCGTCACCCATCAGACGATCCGCCGCGACCTGACGGACCTTGCGGAAGCGGGGCGGCTCGAACGCGTGCATGGCGGCGCGGTCCTGCCTTCCGGCACCACCAACATCGGCTACGAGGAGCGGCGCATCCTCCACCACGAGGCCAAGCAGGCCATAGCCCGCGCCTGCGCCGCGCACATCCCGGAGGATTGCTCGCTCTTTCTCAATATCGGGACGAGCACCGAAGCCGTGGCCCACCAGCTGCTGAACCATCGCAAGCTGATGGTCGTGACCAACAACATGAACGTCGCCAACATCCTGGTCGCCAATCCCGACTGCGACGTCATCGTGGCCGGCGGTGCGCTGCGCCGTTCCGACGGCGGGCTCGTCGGCAGCCTGACGGCCGAGATCATCGCGCGCTTCAAGTTCGACCTCGCCGTGATCGGGTGCTCGGCGCTCGACGAGGACGGTGACCTGCTCGACTTCGACATCCAGGAGGTCGGCGTGAGCCAGACGATCATCCACCATTCCCGCCGCGTGTTCCTCGTCGCCGACCATTCCAAGTTCTCGCGCTCCGCCCCGGCCAGGATCGCGTCGCTTTCCGAGGTCGAGGCCTTCTTTACCGACGCGCCGGTCCCGGGCCGGCTGGCGAAGCTCTGCGCCGGCTGGGGCGTCGACCTGCACTTTTGTCAGGTGACGAGCTGAGGACCGAGAGGCTGCCGGCCATGGAACTGCCCCGGCGCAATCTTCTCCGGCAACGATCGTCGTCTGGCTGAAAAGAGTTTCGACGCGCCGCCAAATCCGTCACCGGAGACCGATCTCCCGCCCGGCGCGGCCTCATGTGAAGGCGGTACGGTAGCGCTCGCGCAACTCGGCCTTCTGGACCTTGCCCATCGTGTTGCGCGGCAGTTCGTCGATGGTCTCGATGAGACGCGGCTGCTTGTAGCCGGCGAGCGTCTCGCGCAGCGAGGCGGCGACAGCCTCCGTGTCGATGCGGGCACCTTGCTCGGGGACCAGAAGCGCGACGACCGTCTCGCCGAAGTCGGGGTGCGGCGCGCCGATCACCGCCAATTCAAGGATGCCGGGTTGGCTGTCGAGGACGCCCTCGATCTCCTTTGGGTAGATGTTATAGCCGCCCGAGATGATGAGGTCCTTGTCGCGGCCGACGATGGTGACGTAGCCGTCCCGGTCGACCTGGCCGAGGTCGCCGGTGACGAAGAATCCGTCCTCTCGCATCTCCGCGGCGGTCTTCTCGGGCATCTGCCAGTAGCCCTGGAAGACGTTGGGGCCGCGTACTTCGATCAGGCCGATCTCGCCCTGCGGCAGCTCGCGCCCGGTCTCGGGGTCGACGATGCGGAGCTCGACATCGGGCAAGGGCGGGCCGACGGTGCCCGGCCGGCGCGCGTCATAGGGGTTCGACGTGTTCATGCAGGTCTCGGTCATGCCGTAGCGCTCGAGGATGCGGTGGCCGGTGCGCTCCTCGAATTGCCGGTGGGTCTCCTCCAGCATCGGGGCCGAACCCGACACGAAGAGGCGCATCCGCGATACGAGATCCCGGTCGAAGCGGGGGTCGGAGAGGAGGCGGGTGTAGAAGGTCGGCACGCCCATCATCGCTGTGGCGCGCGGCAGGGCGGCGATCACCGCCTCGAGGTCGAATTTCGGCAGAAAGATCATCGAGCCGCCTGCCGCCAGCGTCACGTTGGTCGCGACGAACAGACCGTGCGTGTGGAAGATCGGCAGCGCGTGCAGCAGGACGTCGTCCGCCGTAAAGCGCCAGAGCTCGGCCAGAGTGAGCGCGTTCGACAGCAGGTTGCGCTGGCTCAGCATCGCGCCCTTGGACCGTCCCGTCGTGCCGGAGGTGTAGAGGAACGCGGCGAGGTCGTCTTCGGCCCTGTCGACCGTCTCGAAGGCCTCGGACAGGCTCTCGGCCGCAGCCACGAAGCTGCCCTCCCCCGCAGCGTCGAGCGTCAGGACGTGCGCTCCATGACGCACCGCGATCTCGGCGAGCGCTGTCTCGGCGCGCGGGTCGCAGACCACCAGCTTGGCGCCCGAGTTGCCGACGAAGTAGTCGACCTCGGACGGCGTGTAGGCGGTATTGAGCGGCAGGAAGATCACCCCCGCCTGCACGCAGGCGGCATAGAGCGCGAGCGCCTCGGGCGACTTCGCCACCTGCACCGCCAGACGATCGCCGGGTTCGAGGTCCGCCCCGACGAGGGCATGGGCGAAGCGCGCCGTCATCGCCAGAAATTCGTCGTGTGTCAGGACGCGCCCGTCCGCGAGGTGCAGAAACGAACTCCTTGCGCCCAGGTGCCGACCGAAGAGCGTGTCGTAGAGCGGGTTCGGCATCGTAATCCCTCGCCTTTCAGGCCTGTCGTTCGCGCTGGCGCTCTTCCGCACGCGCGAGGCCCTGCACCGAGCGCGAGGCGACGATGCGTCCCTCGCTCGCGTAGGACTCGTGGTTGGTGGTGATCCGCGCCAGGTCGTAGCGGTAGTTCACCATCGCGCCGCCGGACTGCCGCAGCCCCGAAGGGGAAGTGTCGGCGCCGGCGTGGACGGCGTGGACCTCGGCACCGTTGCCGAGGTGGAACCGCGCGACAGGATCGACCGGTTGGCGATCGTCACGCGTGCTGAGCAGATAGCGCGCGGCGAGGCGGCGCAGGGCGTCGGCGTCCTGCGGCAGGTCGAGCCCTTCAGCGCTCGCCCATGCCGCGAGGCCGGGGATCGGTGACAGTGTCACGAAGGTCGAGAGCCCCCGCGGTTCACGCGACAGATCCTCGACCACCTGCTTGATGAGCGAGTTGCCGAAGCTGATCCCCGAAAGACCGGGCTGGCAGTTCGAGATGGAGTAGAAGACCGCGGTGTCGGCACGCTCGGGCGCGAGGGGCTGACGCTTCTCCTCGAGCAACTTCTGGATCGAGCCCGGGATCCCGTGGGTCAACGCCACCTCGACGAAGATCAGCGGCTCCTCCGGCATCGCCGGATGGAAGAAGGCAAAGCAGCGCCGGTCGGGGGGCTCGAGCCTCCCGCGCAGGTCGTCCCAGCTCTCGATGGTGTGGACGGCCTCGTAGGCGATGATCTTCTCCAGCACGCTCGCCGGGCTGTCCCAGTCGATCCGCTGCAGCACGAGGAAGCCGCGGTTGAACCAGGACGAGAAGAGGTGCCGCAAGTCGAGGTCGACGATGCCGAGCGCCGGCTCGTCCGGCGCGAAGCGCAGGAGGTCCGCCCGCATCTCGACGAGGTGGCCGGTGGCGCCGGGGACCTGGTTCAGGCGTCGCGCGAGCTCCTGCCGCGGCGCCTCGGCCGCGCGGGCGAGGGCGCGATAGCTATCGGCGGCGGGCGCTGCGGCATAGGCGCGTGCTGCGTCGGCCACGTCCTCGGGGTCGAGGTCGAGCTCGGTGGCGAGGTGGCGGAAGAACGCACGCCGCCCCTCGTCGTCCGTCGCGCGGTAGCGGTCGAGGATCCGCCGCGCGAGCTCCATGCCGCTGATCTCCCCGCTGCTGCCGAGCAGGTCGCGGCAGAGCTCGGGCAGGGGGCGGTCGTCGCGCCGCGCCGCCTCGGAATAGCGGCGCCGGAAGAGCGGCGGCAGAAGGTCGCCCACGCCGGGCATCAGATCGCCGGGCCCATCACGGCGTCCGGAAGCCACGTCGCGATGCCGGGAAAGATGCAGAGGATCACGATCGCGAGGAACATGCAGAGCACGAACGGCATCGAGCCCCAGAGAATGGTCTTGAGCTTGATGTCCGGCGCGATCCCGTTGATCACGTACAGGTTGAGACCCACCGGCGGCGTGATCAGTCCGACCTCCATGTTGATTGTCAGGATCACCGCGAACCAGATCGGGTCGAAACCCGCTGTCGTGATGACCGGCAGCAGGATCGGCGCGGCCATCAGGATCACGGCGACGGGCGGCAGGAAGAACCCGGCAATCAGCAGGAACACGTTTATGAAGCCCATCAGCACCCAGCGGTTGACATCCAGGGTGCCGATCCATTGCGCGATCGATTGGGTGATGAAGAGCGAGCTCAGCATGTAGCTGAAGACGCCAGCCGCGGCGATGATGAAGAGGATCATCACGCTCTCGCGCGTCGAGTCGCGCAAGACAACCCACAGCGCGCGCGGGTCCCAGAGACGGTAGATCACGACCGCGACGAGCAGGCAGAGGAGCGCCCCCACCGCGGCGGTCTCGGACGGCGTCGCGATGCCGCCATACATCGCGTAGAGGACACCGAGGATGATCGCGAGGAAGGGCAGGACGCGGGGCAGGATCTCGACCTTCTGCCGCCAGGAGTAGCTCGTCGACGAGAGCACTCTGGCGTCGCCGGAACGCCAGGTCGCGAAGATCGACCACGCCATGAAGAGGGCGACGAGCAGGACGCCGGGCAGGACGCCCGCGAGGAACAGCCGTCCGATCGAGGTTTCGGTCGCGATGCCGTAGACGATCATCGTCACCGACGGCGGGATCAGGATGCCGAGGGTGCCGCCGGCGGCGATCGAGCCCGCGGCTACGCCGTCAGGATAGCCGCGGCGGCGCATCTCGGGAATGCCCATCTTGCCGATGGCGGCGCAGGTCGCGGGCGAGGACCCCGACATCGCGGCGAAGAGCGCGCAGGCGCCGAGATTCGAGATCACGAGGCCGCCGGGGACCCGCGTGAGCCAGCGCTCGAGCGCCTCGTAGAGGTCGGCCCCGGCGCGGGTCGAGGCGATCGAGGCGCCCATGATGATGAACATCGGGATCGCGAGGAGCGCGAAATTGTCGAGTTCACCGAAGAAGATCTCCGGCAGGAGCTCGAGCGAGCGGGTGCCGTCGAAGACCAGCAGGAAGCCCATCGCGACCACGAGCAGGCCGACCGCGACCGACATCCCCGAGAACAGGACCACGACGGTCACGATCGCAACCAGGAGGCCGAGCGTCAGGGGATCCATGTCAGGCCAGACCGAACGGCGTGTCGATGCGCATCAGCACCGCGACCATGTCGGCGACGAGCTGCAGGAGGTAGAGCCCAAGTCCGATCGGGATCGAGAGGTACGGGATCCAGAGCGGCGGTCCCCAGACCGAGTCCGAGCGCCATCCGCGGTCCCACGCGAAGTGCCAGAGCTCGATCCCGTACCAGAGCAGCACCGCCACCACCCCGATCGACAGCGCCAGAACCAGGATCGCGAGCGCCCGCCGCGCCGCGGGCGCGAGCCACATCGGCACGAGGTCGACGTTGACGTGCCCGCGCAGCCGCTGGACGTAGGGCAGCCCGATCAGCGTCGCCGAAATGACGAGGTAGACCACCGCCTCGGTCTGCCAGATCGTCGAGTGGTTCAACACGAAGCGGACCCAGATCATCTGGCAGGTGATGCCGACGGCGGCGACGATCATCGCGGCGCTGAACCAGCCCGCGACGGTCGAGACCGCCGCCACCGCGCGAAGGAGCGGATGCCCCCCGGTGCGCGCGACGTGCTGCGGCGCGTGCTCCGTCGTCGCCGCAGCTTCCGCCGGCTCGGTGTCGAACTTGTCGCTCACTCGACGGAGAGCGCCATGTCGAGGAGCTCCTGCCCGTCTGGCGTGTCCTCGACGAACGCCTTGTAGGACGAGTTGCGGGCGATCTCGCGCCAGGCCTCGAACTCCTCCTGGGTCATGTCGTCGATCTCGACGCCGGCCTCCTCGAAGACGCGGCGGCTCTCGGCGTCCTCGGCCTTGGCGTTCTCGAGATAGTAGGCCTGGGCCTTCTCGGCCGCGGCCATGAGCGCCTGCTGCTGCTCCTCGGTCAGCCCCTCGAACGTCGACTTGTTCATCAGCAGCGGCTGGTACATGAACCAGAGCGCATATTCGCCCGGCGGCGTGTAGCACGCGACCTGCTCGTAGATGCGGTAGCTGACGAACGACGACGAGGACGTGTTGGCGGCGTCGAGCACGCCCGTCTGCATCGCGTTGTAGATCTCCGAGGACGCCATCGATGCGATCGACGCGCCCGCCTCGGCCAGCATCTGCTCGAACGCGCTTGCCGGCGGCGCGGGTCTGCAGGCCCTCCACGTCCTCGGGCGCGGTGATGCACGTCTCGATCGCCGGCGAAGCCTCCCGCCAGGTAGCCGTGGACAAGCACCATGACGTCGTCCTCGGCCATCATCTCCTCGATGGCATCCATGAACGGGCTCTCGTTCAGGCGCGCCGCGTGGTCGTGGTTCTTCACCAGTCCCGGCATCAGCGTCAGGTTGTAGGCCGGCCGCTGGCCGCCGGCGTAGCTGAGCGGCAGGACCGTCATGTCGAGCTGGCCGCGGCTCAGCGGGTTGTATTGCTCGTTCGCCCCGAAGAGCGATTCGGATGGAAATATCTGGATGTTGAGGTCGACGTCGGCTGCCGCGACCTCGTCGGCGACGATCTGGGCGACCTCGTGGCGGATGTCGCCGGTCGACCACTGGTGCGAGAGCCTGAGATCGGTAGCGCCTGCGGTGCCTGCCGCGGCGATGGCCGCCCCGGCCAGAAGCATGGTTCTCATCTTGTCCTCCCTGAACATTCTCCCGCCTTGGGCGACGGCGGATTGCCGCAGCCTTCCGAGGATCGCATCCCGTGTCAATGATCCTGCATGCAATCGCGGAATTCTTGCAATCCGGCGGACCGCGATGCCAGCCTGCGGCATGGACGTCAGGCGCACAGACCAGATCGCTGACGCGCTCGATCAGCTGATCCTGACCGGCGAATTCCAGGATGGTGCGCGCCTGGACGAAACCCGCCTGGCGCAGAGGTTCGGCGTGTCACGGACGCCGGTGCGCGAAGCGCTGCAGAGGCTCGGGGGCGAGGGTCTGGTCGAGCATCGCCCGCGGCGTGGCGTCTTCGTCCGTGCCCCCGGCCCGGTCGAGCTGATGGAGATGTTCGAGCTCATGGCCGAGCTCGAGGCAGCCTGCGGCCGGCTGGCCGCGAGCCGCATCACCGAGGACGGCCTGCGCGACCTCGCCGAGGCCAATCGCGGCTGCGAGGATGCCGCTACGCTGGCTGACGCCGAGGCGTACTACGCCGCCAATGGCCGCTTTCACCACCTGATCTACGGTCACGCCGGGAATGCGTTCCTCGAGGCCGAAGCGGAGCGCTGGCACAAGCGCTTGCGCGGCTTCCGCCGGTTGCAGTTGCGGCTGCGCGGCCGGATGGCGCAGTCGCTGGCCGAGCATCGCGAGGTTCTCGAGGCTCTGGGCAGCGGGAACGAGATTGCGGCGGCCGACGCGCTGAGGCGTCACGTCGCGGTGCAGGGGGAGAAGTTCCAGCGCCTGCGCGCCTCGATGGCCTGACGCGAACACACTCGCAGGTGATGGTGGCCCCCGGCGCCACTGCCGAGGATTGCGCGAAATCGAGGGCGAGACCGGTGTCGTCGTGTCGGTCCGGTGGCGGCGATGTCTCGTGCCTCGATTTCCCGGACGTGGGACATCCGCACCGGGATGCGCGGTGCCTTCGTCCGGCGAAGGGTCTGTCTCTTCCCTCCGAGGCGGACCGCGCCGAAGGCGGAGCCGATGCCGATCCGCCTGTTGCGCCCACCGCGAAATGGGCGCGCGCTGAGGAAATCGCGGATCGATTGATGCAGCTCTTGGTTGTCTGCGTGCCGTCATCACGCCGATCTGCAGTTTTGGAGGATGTCATCGCAAGACCAAGCCAAGCGGCCGCGTTCAATCTGGCTCGTCGCCGGCTGGACCGCACTGCGCTCCGAACATCGAGGATGCTCGCATGGACGTGCATCACGTTGGGAGGCATCGTGCTTTTCGGTGGATGGGGCCTCGGGATCGAGCCCCTGACGCGCATCAGGCCCTCGTTCGTAGCAATGGTGCCCAGCACCGCCGCGTGCTTCATGCTGACCGGCGCGGCGCTGCTGCTCATCCTGGCGGGAGGCACCATCCCGCGACGCACCGCCCTGCTTCTGATCGCGGCTGCGATGCCGATAGCACTGACGAACCTCGCCTTGTCTCTGCTCGGGAGGGCCGGCAGCGTCGAGGAACTGGTGTTCCAAGCTTGGGAAGCGCGCGATGGGATGGCGGTGGGTACCGAGTTCAGCTTCCTCGCCGCCCTCAGTTGCCTCTCCATGATGGCCGAACCACGATCATGGAGCGCGCGCGCCTGTACGATCGTTGCCACGGGGGGCCTCCTGATCGCGTCAATGGCATCGATCGGGTACCTCTTCGACACGAGCGGCCTCTATTCGATCCTCATCTTCGATGCGATGGCTCTGCACACGTCGCTGGGCATGTTGATGCTCTTCCTCGCCCTGCTGCTCGCCCAGCCGAGCGTCGGGTGGATGGGGACCCTGCTCGACCGGGGCAGCGGGTCGAGGCGCGCACGCCGAATCTTTCCGATCGTGCTCGCCGCACCGCTGCTGTTCTGCCTTGCGGCGCTCGAAATGACCCGGGCCGACCTGTTCAGCGAGAACATGAGGCTGGCGATGCTGTCGATCGCGATGATGTTCCTGTCGGCGATCATCGCGCTGCAGAGTGCGCGCAGGCAGAACGAGGTCGAGCACCTTGCGCGGCATGACCCGCTCACCGGACTGCCTAACCGCGCCCTTTTCTACGAGGCGCTGGAGGCGGCGCTGAACTCGGTCGGCGGGGGCAGCAAGGTCGGACTCATCATCATCGATCTCGACCACTTCAAGCAGATCAACGACACGATGGGGCACCACGCCGGCGACGCGGTCTTGCGCGCCGTCGGAGGACGGCTGAAAAACGTCCTGCGGCCGGAAGACATGGCGGCACGGCTCGGGGGCGACGAGTTCGCGGCGATCCTCGTGGGGAGGGAGACCCTCTCGGAGATCGCGGAGGATGCCGATGCCATCCACGCCGCACTTGGCGAAGATGTCGAGATCGACCGACAGCACTTGCGCCCATCCTTGAGCCTCGGTGTCGCGGTATTCTCGAAGAGGGTACTCAATTCACAGCAACTGATGAGGAAGGCGGACATGGCGCTGTACGAAAGCAAGGCCAATGGCCGCAACGGGGTGCGGATCTGCGACACGAGCGCCATCGAGGTTCGGGAGCTGCCCGCAGCCGACGGATGACGTGCAGGGCTCAGCCGTAGGGGTTCGCCGCCTCTCGTGTCGGCGACAACGTCCGCTGCGTACGTTCCACCAGCAGTTCGATGGCATCGGCGACATGCGCGCGATCGATGTGATGGTCGCCGCGCTCCACCCGAATGCGGTGCGCTTCGATCATCACGTCCGCGTGCCGGCATCCCTCTGGCGGGTCGAAGCGGTACGAGGCGAGTTCGATCGTCAGACCCAGCGGGTCGTTGAAATAGATGGAGTCCATGAAGCCGCGATCCTTCGGCCCCGAGTGTCTTACCCCGCGCGCATCGAGGCGTTCGACCGCCTGCCAGAACGTCGCTTGGCTCACGTTGAAGGCGAGGTGGTGAACCGCCCCAGGTTCGGTCGAGACGCGTCTCGCGTCCGGCGTGCGCTCCTCGTTCGTGAAGATCGTGATCAGGCGTCCGTCGCCGGGGTCGAAATAGAGGTGGCCTTCGTCGGGATCGTCGAGATTGGGCTGGTCGAAAACGAAGGGCATTCCCAGGACCCCTTCCCAGAAATCGATCGAGGTCTGGCGGTCGGCCCCAACGAGCGTGATGTGGTGCACGCCCTGCGTCTGGATCTTCCGGAAGATGTTGGCGCTCATCGCGTTCTCCCCGTCGGCGCACGGGCGCGCCTAGGGGATGAACCTACGTGATCTGCAACCTCGCGCCAGTCCGAAGTCAGACCGCAGCGACATCCGCCCACCCGCCGGTGCGCTCGCTCTGAAAGATCGCGTCGAGCACGCGCATCGAGGCTATGGCGTCCTCGAGACCGTAAGGCAACGGCTCTTCTCCCCGCACGGCGCGGGCGAACGCCTCGGCCTGCAGCGTGTACTGGTCGCTGGCCGGGACGATCTCACGCCGGGAGAGGTGGCCGTCGGGCGAGAGGCCTTCATCGACGATCAAGGCTGTGGGCTCGCCCTGCGGAGCGTTGTAGGGAACGACGATCTCCACCCGCCCCTTCGTGCCCAGTATCTCGAGCGACTGGTGAGGCACCATCTGCGTCGAGCACAGGAACGTGAGCTGCCGACCGTCGCCGAAGTCGGCGACGACGCTGGCGGTGCGATCCGTGCGGAAGCCGGGATCGCGATCGACCAGAGCTACGAGCCGGTGCGGCTCGGCGCCGAAGACGAAGCGTGCGGCGGTGACCGGGTAGCAGCCGATGTCGAGGATGCCGCCGCCGCCGATGTCGGCCTTGTTGCGCACGTCTTCAGGATCGACGTTGTGGTAGGCGAAGATCGAGCGGACGGCGCGAACCTCCCCCAGCTCGCCGGACTGCGCGATCTCCCGGGCGCGGAGCCATTGCGGGTGGTGGCGCACCATGAACGCCTCGGCGAACACGACGCCATCCGGCATCTCGCGCAGGCGCGTCGCGTCGTCGGCGTCGAGCCCGATTGGCTTCTCGCAGAGCACGTGCTTGCCGGCCCGCGCGGCGGCAAGCGACATGCCGACGTGGAGGTGGTTCGGGAGTGGAATGTAGACGGCCTCCACCTCGGGATCGGCGAAGAGAGCCTCGTAGCTGCCATGCGCGCGCGGTATCCCCAGCCGGGCCGCCGCCGCTTCCGCGCGGGTCGGGTCGCGGGAGGCGATGGCTACGACCTCGCAGTTCGAGGCTTTCTGGATCGCCGGAGTGACCTTGGTCATCCCGATCTTGGCGGTCGAAAGGATGCCCCAGCGGACTGGCTCGGTCATGGCGTCGATCTCCCTCGTTCCTTGACCGGCGTATCCGAGCGTGATGGCAAGGGAAAGGTCAGGGGCGGAGTGCGCGTGATCGCAAGGCCTCGTAATATCGCAGCGCCTTTCGAGCGAGCTCCCCAGGCGGGCCGGCTAGTTCGGGGAGCGCGCCCTCCGGCCGGCCGAAACCCGTCGAGCGGTGAACCGCATCGTACCAGTGTGCCGCCCACACGCCGTCCGAGGGATGGCCGCCTCTCGGCCATGACAGCATCGAGGGATCGAACGAAAGCCCGATCTCGGCGCAGAGCGCCCGCAGCGTCGCCTCCGGCCGGGCGCGAATGTCGACGCTGTCGAGGACGACGCCGCCGAAGCGACAATGCAGTTCCGCCTGCTGGACATAGCCGATGTCCTCAAGCGTCGGCATCTCGCGCTTTGCGGCGTAGCTCGCAACGACGCGGGTAGGATGCCTGATGAGGTGGACGTGAACGCAGCCGTCCGCCCAGGCGGCCGGAAAGCCGGGCAGCAGGTGGCCGGCCATGTGCTTCTGGTACCAGACCGGCAGACCGTTCGGAGCTGGGCCACCAAGCGCCGCCGCGACATGGGCGGGGTCCTGAGGCTGGCTGGCGAGGATCTCCTCGCGCATCGGATGGAGCAGTCCCGTCGCCGCGAGGTAGGCGGCATAGAACGGCTCGTCACTCACGGCGCAGTCGGCGCGGGCGCCGAAGGCGTACATCATTGCGGTCGAGACGTTCCGGGGGCCGGACCAGGCGGCGATCTTCATTGTCGTGCCGGTAGCATGAATTGACGGCTTGCCACAGGGCCGCGCTCGCTGGGAAGAAATCACGTCAAAACTCCGGCAAAGAAGGTGAGTGGTCGCCTCGAACTCGCGTCATTTAAGCTTGCGCCGTTAATTGGTGTGACAGGTGCCGGCCGTCTCCTCCGCGCGGGTTTCTCAGGTGGATGAACTGCGATGACCGACAACAACGACACCCTTGAACCGATCGTCTGGCAGGGCGGGGACGGCGACGACCGCTACTAAGTCTCAGAGACGTGGATAGAGAGATACCGCGACTGGGAGGCGCGGCTGGCGGAGGCGCGGCGCCCAAGGCACCTTGATGGGCAGGACGGCAATGACGGGCTTTCTGGCGGCCTCGGCAACGACATCATCTTCGGCGGCGATGGCGACGACAGCCTGAGCGGCGCCGACGGAGGGCTGGGCTACAGCCCGCACAACTACCCCTTCATCGTCACACAGCTCTTCTCCGGCGGGAACGACACGCTGGTCGGGGGGGCGCGGGCGATGACCTGCTCGACGGCGGCGGCAACGACATGATGCGCGGCGGTGCCGGGGCGGACACGCTGCTCGGCGGCGACGGCGCCGACACGATGTATGGCGGCCTCGGCGACGACATCCTGCGCGGATATAAGGGCGACGACGCGCTGGCGGGCGGCGACGGGCACGGACACGCTTTATGGCGGCGACGGCGACGATGCGATCGATGCAGGCAGTGGCGACGACTGGGTGGACGGCGGTCTCGGCGACGTCGTCATCTATCTGGGGGCCGGCGACGACTATGTCACCGCGGTACGCGGACGGCTCGACGGCAACGACACGATCTACGGCGGTTCCGGCGACGACGTCATCCACGGCGGCAGCGAGCAGACCGGCTACTGGCAGCGTCCAGAGGAATTTTACACCCTGTACCGGAGGAAGTGGATCAGCTTCGGCGACGACAGGATAAACGGCGGCACCGGCGACGACACCCTGACCGGTGGCGAGGGGGCCGACGTCTTCGAGTTCGGCCGCGATTCGGGCCACGACGTCATCACCGACCTGACCGAAGAGGACGTCCTGCTCGTCCTGCGCGATGACGGCACGGGCTACCTGACGCACGACGATCTGGCGGACCGCCTCTACACGCGGTGCTACGACTACTACTCGGAATACGAATGGCAGGAGACCGGCGTTTTTCTCGACCACATGGGCGGGCGGATCGAGTTCAAGATGGCCGAGGAGGACACGACGGAGTTTCTGCTGACCTACGCCGGGCGCTCAGCTCCGGCTGACGAGGTCGCGATAGAGAACCTGGATGCGCCTGGTCACCGGTCCCGGCCACAAGTCGCCGATCATGCGTCCGTCGATCTCGCAGACCGGTGTCTGCGCGCCGAAGGTGCCGGTAAGGAAAGCCTCGGATGCGGAGTAGGTCTCGACCAGAGAGAAGTTCTTCTCGAACACCGGAATGCCGTCGGCCCGGCAGACCTCGACCAC
Source organism: uncultured Alphaproteobacteria bacterium (assembly GCA_963749675.1). Lineage (GTDB taxonomy): Bacteria > Pseudomonadota > Alphaproteobacteria > Rhodobacterales > Rhodobacteraceae > Roseitranquillus. Next base: position 9,850 of record CAVVNT010000007.1, on the reverse strand, counting down.
CTTCGCCCGCGTGATGCCGTTCATGCAGTAGTCGCCGGTCGAGGTCCAAACAGCGCCGCGACGGACGATGAAGAAGTTGCAGGCGTTGGTCGTGTTCACGAACCCGTGGACGTCGAGCATCAGCGCTTCGTCGGCGCCCGCCTTTTCGGCCGCGATGCAGGCAAGCACGCAGTTCAGCTTGGAGTGGGAATTTAGCTTGGGGTCCTGGCTCATCGGCAGGCCGCGGATGTGGGGCACCGTCGCCAGGCGCACGGGCCGGGCGAGGGCGGGGCGAGAGTGCTCCATGATGATGACGAATGTGGGGCCGGATCGGCTGAGGCCGGGGTGCTGGAACGGTCGCGCCTTGCGGCCGCGCGTCACCATCAGGCGGGCATGCGCGTCGCGTTCCATGGCGTTGGCGGCGCGCGTTTCCTCCAGCGCGGAAACGATGCCCGCCCGATCGCGCTCGAGGTCGAGGTCGATGGCCTTGGCTGCCTCGAACAGACGGTCGAGATGGTCGTCGAGAAACGCCCAGCGGCCGTCATACAGGCGCAACCCCTCCCACACGCCGTCACCCAGCATGAAGCCGCTGTCATAGACGCTGACCACGGCCTCCGCGCGCGGCACGAGGCGGCCGTCGACGTGGATCAGGATGCGCTCGTTCCGCGCGTCGTCCTCGGCCTGGTGGGTGATCTGGCTGTCCGACATGGGCCCTCCGCCACTCGGGTGTCGCATCGGCGGGAAGCGATGGCTAGCCTGCGTGGAACCTTTGCCTACCGGCGGGGTTCAGCGAGGCGCTTCGCGACGAGGTGAGAACCATGCAAATCTTCCGGTGTCCCGCCTGTGGCGAGCCGCTCTACTTCCACAACCCGTCCTGCGCCTGCGGGCAGCTGGTCACTTTCGACCCCGAGCGGCAGGAGATGACGACCGACGGCTGGTTCTGTGCCAATCGCGACGATATTTCCTGCAACTGGGCGGCGCCTGCGCAAGGGGCGCTTTGCCAATCATGCGAGATGACGGACGTCGTGCCGGACCTTCGCGCGGACGGCAATGTCGGCCACTGGGCGCAGACCGAACTCGCCAAGCGATGGGTGCTGGCGAACCTGGCGCGCTGGGGCTGGTTCACCGCCGCGGATGGCGGGGCACGGCCGACCTTCCGGATGCTGTCCGAGGAGACGCTGGCGGGAGAGGAGAACGTGACGATGGGCCACGCCGACGGCGTCATCACCATCAACGTCACCGAGGCCTCGGAGGCGGTGCGAGCCGAGCGACAGGCTGAACTCGGCGAGCGCTACCGCACGATGACCGGCCACATCAGGCACGAGACCGCGCACTTCCTGTTCGTGCGCCTGTCGGACGACGCCGACTTCGTCGCGGCGTTCCGGGGGCTCTTCGGCGACGAGACATCGGACTACGGCGCGGCACTTGAGGCGCACTACGCGTCGCCGGCGGAAAACGACGGGAGCTACATCACCAGCTACGCCACCGCTCACCCGCACGAGGACTGGGCGGAGACGGTGGCGCACCTGCTGCATCTCGTCGATCTCACCGACAGCGTCGCGGCCGCGTCCTTGGCGACGCCGGACGGGCCGCCGCCTCGCTACGATGCCTACACGGAAACCGCCTCTGACGCGCTCGTCTCTTTGGCGAGCACAATCGCGCTCGCGGTCAATCATGTGAACCGCGCGATGGATCTGCCGGACCTCTATCCGTTCGTTCTGACCCCGCAGGTGCGCGAGAAGCTCGACTTCGCTCACGGCCACCTCCGCCGACCCGGGTAAATCCGGGGCAGGCGCACGGTGCGGCGTACGGATGATAGTTGCAGCCGACTTCGAGCTGGAAGGCGATGCCGGCCCGTCGCACCGTCCGCCGCACCTGCGGCGGACCGGCGCTGGTTCGCCAATGCCTCCTCAAGTGCCAGGAGAGCTTCTCTGGCACCCGGTCGGCTGAAGCTCGCCGCCTCCTGCCGCTGAGGATACTCCTGAGCTGGCAACGGCATGTAGGCCCGGACCGGTCAGGTGATCGGGGCCGGCGGATGCGCCCGCCCGCCCTTAGATCGTCAGCGTGTCCCGGACGCAAGACGGCCATCGAGGCGGGCCGCGCCGATGCCTGGGAGGATTTTGCCGGTGGCGTGAAGAAGATGGACGAAGGCAAAATCACCTCCGGTGATGTCTTTGGCAGCCTCAGACCCGAAGTTGGTTGCGGAGGGTCTGCGCAAGCGGGCACCAGCGGCGGAACTGGTGATCTTCGAGACCGGCCCGCTGTCGGTGTGGTTCTACCACTCGTTTCGCGCTGAAGGTCTTCCGGCGATCTGCATCGATGCCCGCCACGCCAAGGGACGCCGAACATGGTGAGATGCGACCGTGGCCCCGGTGGGGCCGCGAAAGCGCATCGAACGCTGCCGATGGTCTGGCGCATCTGGCCGAGGTCGGCTTCTGCCGCGAAGTGCGCGTGAAGGGCTACGACGGCATGCTGATCCGCACGCTGATCGCCGCACGCACCAGGCTCGTCAGGATCACGACCGAGCTGTCGAACAGATCCGCGGGCTGATGAAGACGTTCGGGCTCGTCGTCCCGCGCGGCAAGGGCGGTACGTTCGACGCCGAGGTCCACCGCCTTCTGGCCCGCCGGGAAGAGCTCGCGCGCATCATCCTGCCGGTCCTCGAGACCTGGCGTAGCGTGCGCACCCGCGCCGCCGAGCTCGGGCGGCAGCTCCTTGCCCAAGCGCGCCGCCGTCGCCGTCGCCCGCAAGCTGGCCGTCATCATGCACGCGATGCTGAAATCCGGAGAGGCGTTCGAGCGACAAATCTGCGCGATGGCCTGATGCGGCAGGTTCAGATGCCCCCGCACCGAGGCGCATCGAGGCGTCCCTGCCGGGACGTGGGCGAGCCATTCCGCTGAGGCTGATGCACCTTCGGGCTCTCCTGCCCGTCGCGTGCGATTCACACCATGGAAGGCTCCTCCCGCGAAGCCCCATCATGCGGCGACTGATGTCGACCGCGAAGACGACACTGCTCCCGGCACACGACAGCCTCGGCGCCAGTGAACGAGGTTGCATCCCAGCGTGCGATCAGACGACACCCTCTCAAATGTCGCGTCCCGCGTGCCGGGGATCGATCACGTCGCGCAGGCCGTCGCCCATGAGGTTCAGGCCGAGGACTGCGAGCGCGATGACGAAACCGGGAAAGACGGCGATCCACCACGCTTCCTGAACATAATTGCGGCCCTCGGCGATGATGTTTCCGAGGGACGGAGCCGGCGGAGGGGGGCCGACACCGAGAAAGCTCAGGATCGCCTCGGCGATGATCGAGATCGCGAACACGTAGGTGAGCTGTACGATGAGCGGTGAGAGCGCGTTGGCGAGGATGTAGCGCGTGACGATCCGGGCATGGCCGGCACCTATCGCGAGCGCCGCCTCGACATACTGAAGCTTCTGCACCACCAACACGCTGGCGCGGACGATCCGGGCCGTGCGCGGTGTGAAGGTGACGGTCAGCGCGACGATGGCGTTGGTCTCGGACGGCCCCAGCGCCGCGGCGAGGGCGATGGCCAGCAGCACGCCCGGAAACGCCATCAGCCCGTCGAGGGTCCGCATGATCAGGCCGTCGAGCCCGCGCACGTAGCTCGCCAGCGTGCCGAGCAGCGTGCCGAGGAGCCCTGTCAGCACCACGACGGAGATACCGATCCTGAGCGAGACTCGGGTGCCGTAGACCACCCGGCTGAGGATGTCGCGGCCGAAGGCATCGGTGCCGAACGGATGCGCCACCGATGGCGGAAAAAGGATCGACCGATAGTCGATCTGCGTCGGGCCGTAGGGCGCGATCAGCCCCGCGAAGAGCGCAGTCAGCACGAACACCGACAGGATCGCCGCGCCCACGGCGAAGGATCGGTGCACGAGGAGGCGTCGGGCGAAGCGGGCACGCCGGCGTCGGCGTGCGCGGCGGACCTCGGCCGCGATCGAGGCGCCGTCGCCGGCCGCCAGCTCGTCAGCGCTCATCCCGAACCCGCGGATCGAACCAGACGTAGAGCAGGTCCACGACGAGGTTGACGAAGACGAAGACGCACGCGGTGATGAGCAGCCCACCCTGGATGATCGGAAAGTCGCGCCGCTGGATCGCGCCGATGATGAGGCGGCCGACGCCGGGCAGCGAGAACACCGTCTCGATCACCACGGCGCCCGACAGCATCACGCCGGTCATGACGCCGACCACGGTGACGATCGGGATCATGGCGTTTCCGAGCCCGTGGCGGAAGATCACCGTCCGTGCGCGCATGCCCTTCGCGCGGGCGGTGCGGATGTAGTCCTGGTTCAGGACGTCGAGCATCGCCGAGCGGGTCATCCGGGCGATGACGCCCATCTGCGTCAGGGCGAGGGTGATGGCGGGAAGCGCCATGCTGCGCGCCCAGCCAACCGGGTCTTCGGTCAGCGGGACGAAGCCACCGGTCGGCAGCCAGCCGAGCCAGACGCCGAAGACGATGATCAGAACGATGCCGAACCAGAAGTCGGGAATCGACAGGCCGACGAGCGCGGTGACCATCGCGCCCTGGTCGATCCAGGTGTTGTGACGCACCGCGGCGAGGATGCCGAGCACCATGCCGAGGAGGGTGGCAAGAGCCAGCGCGATCGCCGTCAGCGACAGCGTCACCGGCAGCCGCTCCAGGACGGCATCGGTGACGGAGCGGTTGAGCAGGTACGAATAGCCCAAATCGCCACGAAGGACGTCACCGTACCAGGCGAGCGCGCGCTCCCAGAGCGGCCGGTCGAGGCCGAGCCGCGCGCGGATCGCCGCCAGATCCTCGGCGCTGGCGTCGGTGCCGCCGATCTCCATCGAGATGTCGCCCGGCACCAACCACATGATCAGGAACGTCACGAGCGAGACGACGAACAGGACCGGGATCGCGCTGAGAAGGCGGTGCAGCAGGAACCGGATCATCGCTGGCTCACGCGCTTGGACGGGCCCCGGGATGGCGGGCGGCACGGCATGCGCGCAGCCCGCGGATCGGTCTCAGTCCTCGAGCCACACGTCGTAGAGCCGTGGAAACCGGAACGGCTCGAACCCCTTCACGTTCGACCGCGCCGCCTGCATCATCCCGGTGTCGCCGATCTTGATGATGGCGAAGATCTCGTAGAGGCGCTCCTGGATCTTCTTCATCGTCTCCTGCCGCGCCTCGACAGTCTCGCCCGTGATCAGCTCCTGGTAGAGCGCGTCGAGCTCCTCGTCTGGCTTGACGAAGTGCGGCCGGGCCGGCGAAGCCAGCGTCGCGATGAGCGCCGAAGGCCCGACGTAGGGTTCGATCCCCATCATCAGCGTCCAGCCGTTCCAACCCTCGTCCTGAAGCCGGAGGTTCAGGGTCGTCGGCCAGTCCACCTGGTTGATGACGGCGTTGATGCCGACGCCCTTGAGCTGCTCGGCGATCACGACGGCGGCCTTGCCGTGCTCGGGGATGGTGCTGTCGGTCAGGAGCACGAACTCCTGATCCGTAGTAGCCCGCCTCCTCCAGCAGGGCCTTGGCGCGCTCGGCGTCGGCCTGGTTGTAGTAGTCCTTGCCGATGTCGCCCGCGTCGTAGGTGGTGCCGGGATAGGCCCAGCTGTGGTTCAGCTGGAACAGGCCCTCGGTCGCGATGCCCATGATCTCTTCCATGTTCAGCGCGACCTGCACGGCCTCGCGGAACTTGACGTTGTCGGTGGGCGGGACGTTGGTGTTCAGGATGAAGGTCATGAACGCCCACGGCATGTTCTCGTAAAGCGTTATGTCGGGGTTCGACTCGAGTCTGCGTGCGGACGGCACGGGGATCTGCTCGAGCAGGTGCACCTCGCCGGCCTCGAGCGCTGCGACCTGCGCGCCCGGTTCGGGGATGATGCGGAAGGTCACTCGTGTCGAGGTAGGCCGTCTTGTTGCCGCCGAAGCCGTCCGGGCCATCGCTGTCGGTATCGGCCGTGTAGTCGGCGAACTTCTCCAGCGTGACGTGGCTGTCGGGAACGTATTCGACGTACTTGTACGGCCCGGTGCCGACGAGGCTGGTCTTGCCCGCCGCCGCCTTGCCATCCTCCTCGGGTATGATGACGGCCGGTGCGCGTGGCGAGGAGAAGCTCTCGAGGAAGGTCGGCGTCGGCTCGACCATGTGGAACGTCACCTCGTAGTCGCCGGTGATCTCGATGCTCCTTGACCGGAGCGAGCAGGTTCGCGGTGGCGCCGACCTCGCGATAGCGATCAAGCGACGCCTTGACGTCCTCGGGCCTTCATCTCCTTGCCGTTGTGAAACAGCACGCCCTGGCGCAGCGGAAAGACGTAGGTCAGGCCGTCCTCGGAGATCTCGACGCCTTCCGCGAGGATCGGGATCGGCTTGATGTCCTCGCCGAAGCCGTAGAGCGTCTCGTAGATGTTCATGTTGATGTTGCGAGACGCCTGCGAGGAGGTGGACATCGCATCGAGACTCGGCGGGTTCGAGGCCTGCACGGCGATGAGCTCGCCGCCCTCGGTCTGGGCGAACGCCGGCAGGCACGCGAGTGAGAACATCCCGGCGGCCCCGAGCCGCCGGAGCATCCTTGGCAGTTCCGTCAGAGTCCTCATGTGTCCGATCCTTCCCTGCTGAGTGTCCGTCGTCCCGGTTCTGCACGCGGCTTGCTGGGGGAGTGTCTCGAGACTATAACGCCATGGCAGCCCGAGATCGTATTAATGTATACGATGTCGCCCCGTCAGAATTTGTCAAGAGGTTCCACCAACATGCTAGATCAGCCGACGGTCAAGGTCGCCCGAGGGTCGGCAAGTCTCGCCCCGCTCGCTCAAGAACGCTGGTCGAGCAGGTCGTCGACGCCATCGTCGAGGCGACGGCGCAGGGCATGTTCCTGCCCGGCGACCGTATCGTCGAAGCGGAGCTCGCCCGTTCGCTCAAGGTCAGCCGGATCCCGGTGCGCGAGGCGCTGCGGCTGCTGGAAAGCCAGTCGGTCGTGGTCAGCGAGCGGTATCGCGGCATGCGGCTGATGAGCGTCGACATCGAGGGGCTGGAGAAGATCCTCAAGGTGCGCCTGGCGCTCGAGCAGCTTGCCGGCGCCGAAGCGATGCAGAGGCTCGGCTTGGGCGCCGCCAGCCTCGATGAACTGACCGACGTGCTTGCGCAGATGCACAAGGCCGCCGACGCAGACGACAGCTTCAGCGTGGCGGAGCTCGACACCGAGTTCCACCGGCGCCTGTGCCAGCTGTCGGGCAACGAGGTGCTGGTGCGCAGCTGGGAGCCCTTGTCACGGCAGCTCACCATCATCTTCGGCCTGGCCACCCGGCGCAAACCTCTGAAGGAGATCGTTGACGAGCACGACGAGGTGATCGACTCGCTGCGATCCGGTGACCGTGAGGGTTTCAACGGTCTGATGAAGGTCCACATCCTCGATTATAGCAGGGCGGTCGACTACGAGGATCTCGTCGAGCAGCTGCGCCGGATCGGAGAGGCCCGGGGCGGCGCCACGCATCCGGCGGCGACCACCTGAACAAGGCCCCGACGCGTGCCTGAAGGAGAGCCTGACCCGGTGCTGCGACCCGAGCCGCGACAGAACAAGTCCGGTTCCGCGCCGCTGCTCGAGGTGCAGGACCTGTGCGTGTCGTTCTCCGGCTTCGACATTCTCGACGGCATCTCGTTCTCTCTCGATCCCGGCGAGATCCTCGGGATCGTCGGCGAGTCGGGCAGTGGCAAGAGCATGACGGCGCTCGCCATTATGGGCCTCCTGCCCACCGGCGGCCGCATGCGCGCCGACCGCCTGCGGCTGATGGGCGAGGATCTGCTCCGCGCGCGTCCGGACCGGATGGACGCGCTGCGCGGCGCCGCGATGGGCATGATCTTCCAGGAACCGACGACGGCGCTCAATCCCGTCATGACGGTCGGCGAGCAGATCGCCGAGACCGCGCGCCGCCATCTGCGCGTGTCCCGGCGCGAGGCGCGCGACAGGGCGATCGAGGCGCTGAGGCGGGTGGGCATCGCCGCGCCCGAGCAGCGCGTCGGCGACTACCCGCACCACATGTCGGGCGGCATGCGGCAGCGGGTGATGATCGCGATGGCCCTGATCTGCCGCCCGCGCCTGCTGATCGCGGACGAGCCGACGACCGCGCTCGACGTCACCATCCAGGCGCAGATCCTCGACCTGATGCTGGACCTGCAGGCGGAGTACGGGATGGGGATCGTGCTCATCAGCCACGATCTCGGCGTCGTCTCGGCCTTCACCGAGCGCGTGCTGATCATGTATCTCGGCAAGGTCATGGAAGAGGCGCGCGCGGATACGATCTTCGAGGCGCCGCGCCACCCCTACACTCAGGCGCTCCTCGACAGCATCCCGCAGGTCGACAGGCCCGCAAGCCGCCTGAATGCCATCCGCGGCACCGTGCCATCGGTGACGGACCTGCCGCCGGGGTGCCGCTTCGCGCCGCGCTGCGACTTCGCCCGGCCGGTCTGCGATGCGGCACAGCCGTTGCTCTACGAGGTCGGGCCGGAGCACCGCGCCGCCTGCATCCGCAACACCGGCTACCGGTTTCCGGAGCGGCCTTCGTGACCCGGTCGCTCCTCGAGGTGCGCGGTCTGTGCAAGCGGTTCGGAGCGCGCGGCATCGGTAAGGCCGGCGGCGGCGTGGTGGCGGTCGACGGCCTCGACTTCGACATCGTGGGGGGCGAGACGCTGGGCCTCGTCGGCGAGAGCGGTTGCGGCAAGACCACGACCGGGCGGCTGGTGCTGCGGCTGACGGAGCCGACGGCGGGCAGCGTCACGTTCGACGGCGTCGACCTCCTCGGCCTCGAGCCGGCGGAGATGCGGCGGATGCGGCGGCGGATGCAGATCGTCTTTCAGGACCCGTTCGGCGCGCTCAATCCGCGGATGACGGTCGGCGAGTTGATCGTGGAGCCGCTGGTCGTTCACGGCATCGGCGACATGGGGGGGCGCGAGTCGCGGCTCAGGGACCTGCTCGACAAGGTCGGCCTCAGCGCGGCGCAGGCGGGCCGGTTCCCGCACGAGTTCTCGGGCGGCCAGCGCCAGCGCGTCTGCATCGCCCGCGCGCTGGCCCTCGGAGCCGGACTTCCTGGTCTGCGACGAGGCGGTCTCGGCGCTGGACGTCTCGGTGCAGGCGCAGATCCTCAACCTGCTGCAGGATCTGCGCCGGGAGCTGGGGCTGACGTACCTCTTCATCTCGCACGATCTGGGTGTCGTGCGGTTCATCTCGGACCGGGTCGCGGTGATGTATCTGGGCCAGATCGTCGAGCTTGCCGGTCGCGATCAGATTTTCGAGGCGCCGGCGCATCCCTATTCGAAGGCGCTGCTCGGGTCGGTGCCGTCGGCGCAGAAGGGCCGCCGGTCGTTCTTCACGATCAAGGGGGACATCCCGAGCGCGGGCAATCCGCCCCCCGGGTGCCGGTTTCACACCCGCTGCCCGATCGCGGTGGAGCGCTGCTCGGTCGAGATGCCGCGCCTCCGGCCGATGGGAGACGCGCGGGTCGTGGCATGTCACCTGGTCGACGAAGTTCCGGGTATGCGGGCAGGTGCCAACGACGGAAACGGCGGCTGAGATATCCTTCCCTGCCATACGGAATTGCCGGAGCGGTCATTGCGTCAGGTCAGCGGTGGCGTGACGTAAAGCGTCTGACCGCCCACACGGATCTCGGTCTCGACCAGGTACGGCGCGAGCGCGGCAATGTCGATCTCGATGCCGAGGCCGGGCGCTTCTGGCGCGCGGATCTCGCCCGCCGCGTCGCGTCCGATCGGATTGGCGGCGAGCGCCCGGGCGAGCGTGCTCGGCTGGGCGGGGTACTCGCAGATGCGGTCGTCGGCGAATCCGGCATAGGGCTGCAGCGAGGCGCTGAGCGCGAGATGCGTGGTGAAGGTGTGGTTCACGTAGGTG
>CAVVNT010000006.1:0-123775 GCA_963749675.1 uncultured Alphaproteobacteria bacterium | reverse complement strand
CCTGCAGGCGCCTCGATGATCCCGCCGCGAAGGTCATCGACGTCGCCATGATGGCGGGTGACGAGAGCCCGCAACACTTCACGCGCGCCTTCCGCCGTTTCACGGACGCCACACCCTCGGAATACCGTCTCCACCGCTTCGGGGGCGAGGCGGAGGCGAAGGCACGGATCTTCTGAAGACCTCCCATTCGCTTGAGTTCCAGCGTGCGGTCATGGTCGCCCGGTCAAACCCTTCGAAAAGTGCCGCGTCCCATCACCCCCGTCCCTGGCCGCCGGCCATCTTCGGAGGCTTCTTCGACAAGCAACCGGGACATTCCTTCGCAGGTCAGGGCGATGCGGCTGAAGTGGAGCCCGCTCAGGGGGAACTCGGCACCGTAGGCGAGGCTGACAAGCGCGTTCGCCCGGTCGAGGCAAGCTTCGGAGGCGGCGCCCTCGCGGTGCTTGCGGATCGCTCGGTCGCGGAAGGAGATGACGGCATTCGTGGCCGCCTGAAGCTCTTGATGCGTGACCTCGGGCCCGCGGTCGAGGACATGCTGGAGGCGGTCGATCGCCAGTCGTGCGCACTGCTGGAGTCGGGCGTCCATCACACCCGCTCGCGTAGACGACGCCGCCGTGTTTCGGGCAGGTGTCGCACCTGCGCGAGGCCGAAGGCGGCCTCTGGGCGCCGGGACGCCTTCTTGCCGGTTTCGAGGATGCCGTGGCGCATCAGGAACGATCCTGCGAGCAGCGCCAGCGAGCCGGTGGCGGCGGCCGCGGGAAATCTGCGTTGCGCGGCGTGGTTCAGCGCGTAGGCCGCCATGGGCAGCGCACCCGCGATCAGGAGGTCGATGGTCTCCGACCTATGCGAAATTTCCTGGACCGCGCCCTGCACGTCTGCTTTGCGACGGCGACGACCGGCGGCGAGGCTTGAACCGACATGGCTGGCGCTTGCGACCGCAGCGACGTCCTCCAGTCGCCCCGCCGTTTCGCTTCGGCCTCCGGCACGCTCGCCGAGAGCCAGGGCGGCGGCGCCCGCCGCGACCGACGATGTGGCGAATTGCGCGCCTAGGCCGCGAGGTGCGGCGGCCCAGTAGGGATTCGATGTGGCCGACATCAGCGCCGCCGTATAGGTGGCCGCGCCTGCGCCGCTCAGCGCCGCTCCGGTCTGGGCAACATCGGCGAGGCGCATAAGCGCCGGGCGGTGGCGAACGGCCGGGAGGTCGCCGATGGCCGAGACGGCCGTGGTGAGGCCGAAGGCGCCGAGGATGTAGGTGCCGACCGACATCGGCGATGTCGGCCGCAGGATGCGGAGCATGTTGTAGAATCGACGCGGGGTCTTGAGGTCGGCGATCAGCAGCGCCGAACCCGTGGCCGTCGCTGCGAGGCCGATGAGGTTGGCGTTGCGCCGGGCGCCGCGAAACTTCTCGCGGTCGCGCAGCGAGCCAACCCAGGCGAGCGCCTGCGCCGCGCCGGCCGCACCGACGATGGCGATGTAGCCGCTGACCTTCCAGTCCCATTGCGGATTCTTCAGGGGCGGCAGACCATAATAGCTCTGACCGCGCCAGGCGCCGTTAGAGTGGCGCCGGCTCATCCGCGACGACCCAGGAGCGCTGTCGCCGCGAGGGCAAGTCCCGCGAAGGCGGCGAGGCCGGTGCCCAGCGCCGGGCCGATCCGCGTCGCCGGCCGCGTCGGGGCGGCAGGGAAATTGTAGACCTCCGGCCGGTCGAGGAGGAGGAAGAAGGCGTTCAGCTTCTCGATGCCGCCAGTGGCGCCCGGGTGGCCGGGCGCGCCGTAGAGGTAGGCGTCGTCGGTACCCCGCTCGTGCAGGGCGGCGACGCGATCCTCCGCGCGGGGGATCAGCTCGTCGAGCGGGCCGAACTGGATCGAGTCGGTGGGGCAAGCCTTGGAGCAGGCAGGTTCGAGGCCGCCCTTAAGCCGATCGTAGCACATTGTGCATTTATGCGCCTTGCCGTCGATCTCGTCGAGGTCGACGACGCCGAACGGACAGGCCGGCACGCAGTAGCCGCAGCCGTTGCAGATGTCCTGCTGCACGACGACGGTGTCGAACTCCGTGCGGAAGAGGGCGCCGGTCGGGCAGGCCTCCAGGCAGGGCGCCGGATCGCAATGCTTGCAGACGTCCGAGGACATCAGCCATCGGCTCTGGAACTCCGGTGTCTCGCCGTCCGGCCGGTGGTCCATCTGCTCGATGAACGCGACATGGCGCCAGGTGGTGGCGGATAGATCGACGGTGTTGTCGTAGCTCATGCCCGACAGACCGTCCTTCTCGGCGGGCAGCTGGTTCCATTCCTTGCAGGCGACCTCGCAGGCCTTGCAGCCGATGCAGACCGAGGTGTCGGTGAAGAAGCCGTAGGCGCGGCCGGGCTCGATCTCGGTGCCGGCGGTGCGGCGGGCCTCGTGCAGCAGGTCGAAGCTCATTCGGCGGCTACTCCTCGCATCAGGCGGCCTCGCCGAACGGCGCAGGTCAGGGACTTGTTCTCATGCATCGAGGTGTTCGGGTCGCCGACGGCGGCGGTCAGGACGTTGGCGATGTCGCCCGTCGCCTCGCCCTCCCAGCCGAAATGCCAGGGCATGCCGACCTGATAAATCCAGCGCCCGTCGAAGCGGAGCGGTCGCAACCGCTCGGTCACCATCGCGCGCGTCTCGATGGCCCCGCGCGCGGTCGAGATCACGATCCAGTCGAGCGTGTCGACGCCGAGCTCGGCCGCGAGTTCCGGAGGCAGCTCGGCAAAGCCCTCGGGCTGCAGCTCTGCCGTGTGCGGCACGCCACGGGTCGGAGTGCCGCCGCAATGATGCTCTGTCAGACGGTACGTGGTCAGGACGTGCGGAAAGCGTGGATCGCCCGGCTCGTGGAGCGGGTTGTCGTCGCGCGCGAACATTTTCGCCACCGGGCTCTGCCGCTGCGGGTGGTGGAGCGGGTTGCGGCCGGGGCTCTCGACCGGTTCGTAGTGCGCGGGCAGGGGGCCGTCCTTGAGTCCCGACGGCGACCAGATCGCGGCACGGCCGTCCGGCATCATGATGAAGGGCTCGTCGCCGCGGATCGCGTCCATGCCCTGGCAGCCCGCCTCCCAGTTTGGGCGGTAGTCGGGGCGCTTCTTCGGCTCGAAATCGATGGCGTCGGGACTCTCCCACTCGCCCTTGGCCTCGTCCCACCAGACGAGCTTCTTCTTCTCCGACCAGGGCCGCCCCTCCGGGTCCGCAGAGGCGCGGTTGTAGAGCGTCCGGCGGTTCGCGGGCCAGGCGAAGGCCCAGCCGAGATGCGTGCCGGGGCCGTTGGGGCCGTCGGCTTTGCGCTCGCGCGTCTTGTTGAAGCCGGGATAGGTGCCGCAATAGAGCCAGGCGCCGCAGGCGGTCGAGCCGTCGTCCTTGAGCTCCTTGAAGCTCTCGAGCTGCTTGCGGTCGCTCCAAGTGTAGCCGTTGATCTCCTTGAGGACCGCCTCACCATCGACGTCGCCGCGAGCGCTGATCTCGGGATAGTCCCAGGTGATGTTGAGAAGCGCCTGGTCGCGGGGTGCATCGCTGCCCGCGTACATCGTCCGCAGCCGCTTCATCAGGTGGTGGACGAACCAGAGCTCCGACCGGCTGTCGCCGGGGCCGTCGACGACCTTGTCGTGCCACTGGATCAGGCGATGGGTGTTGGTAAAGCTGCCTGCCTTCTCGCCGGCGAGCTCGGCCGGCATCAGGAACACCTCGGTGCCGATCTCCTCGGGCGTGATCTCGCCGTTGCGCACGGGGTGGCCCTTCAGCCAGAAGTTCGACGCCTCGATCTCGTCGGTGTCGCGCACCACCAGCCAGTCGAGCTTGGCGAGGCCGCGCTGCACCATCTTGGAGTTCGAGCCGCCCATGACGACGTTCTGTCCCATCAGGAACAGCCCCTTGATGAGCCCGTCGTTCATCGCCAGCGTCAGCGCGAGCTGGCTGTGGTCGCCGACGATCTTGGGCAGCCAGTGAAATCCCCACTCGTTTTCCGGCGCCGCGGCGTCGCCGTACCAGGCGCGCAGCAGGCTCGTCATGTACTTGGGGAAGTTGTGCCACCAGCCGGTGGGGATCGTCTCGTTCTCAAGGAAGGCGTCGTAGCTCCCGGCCTCGGGCTTGAAGGCGTTCGGCTGCGGCAGGTAGTTCGGCAGCATGTTGTAGAGCGTCGGGATGTCGGTCGAGCCCTGGATCGAACAGTGCCCGCGCAACGCGATGATCCCACCGCCCGGCCGTCCGACATTGCCGAGAAGCGACTGCATCACGCCTGCCGCGCGGATCATCTGCACCCCCACGGTGTGGTGGTTCCAGCCGACGGCGTAGGCGATCGCTCCCGTCTTGTCGCGCCCCGACGCCGCCGCGATCGTGTCGGCGATCTTCAGGAACAGCGCCCTGGGGCAGCCCGTCACCTCCTCGACCATCTCGGGCGTGTAGGGCGCATAGTGCCGGCGCAGGATCTGGTAGACGCACATCGGGTGCTGCAGCGTCGGGTCCTGCGGCGGCGGGCCGTCCTCCAGCCGGCTCGCGATCTCCGAGAAGCTCTCGGCGGTGTTGAGGTAGTGCTCGGAGAGCGCCGACGGGACGACCAGCCCCTCGTACTGCCAGCTGTCGTAGTCGAAGGCGTGCTTTCTCTCGTTCCAGCCCGAAAAGCGACCGTCCTCCCTCTCCGACGGGCTCTCGAAGCCCGGTTCGATGATCGTGGCGAGGTTCGTGTAGTTCAGCGCCCAGTCGCGGAACCACAGGTCGTTCTCGAGGATGTGCCGCACGACCCCGCCGAGGAACGCGATGTCGGTCCCGGTACGGATGCTCGCATGGATGTCGGCCAGCGCCGAGGTGCGGGTGAAGCGCGGGTCGACATGGATGATCTTGGCCCCGCGCTCCTTGGCCTGCATGACGAAGCGGAACGCAATCGGGTGCGCCTCGGCCATGTTCGAGCCCATGATCAGCACATAGTCTGAATTCGCGAGGTCCCATTGCGCCATCGTCGCCGCGCCCCGCCCGAAGGACGCGCCGAGTCCGGGCACGGAGTTCGAGTGGCAGACCCGCGCCTGGTTCTCGATCCAGACCATGCCGAGGCCGCCGCCGAAGCCCTTCTTGATGAGGTAGTTCTCCTCATTGTCGAGGGTCGCGCCGCCGAGCGAGGCGATGGCGAGAGTGTGGTTGACCGGCGTCCCGTCCGGCAGTGCCTCGACGAAGGTTTCGTCGCGCGTCTTCTTGGTCAGGTATGCGATGCGATCCATCGCCCAGTCGAGCGACACTTCCTCCCATTCGGTGGCGTGTGGACGGCGATACTTGACCTTGGCAAGCCGGTTGGGGGCGGTGTGCAGTCCGAAGAGGTTGGCGCCCTTTGGGCAGAGCGTGCCCGCGTTGATCGGGCTGTCGGGGTTGCCCTCGACGTGGATCAAGTGCCGGTTCTTGGCATACATGAGCGTCGAGCAGCCGACGGCGCAGTAGGGGCAGACGCTGACCCCGATGTCGTCCGCGTCTTCGAGGCGTGGGCGAAGGTTCTCCGACATCTCGCTGCGTGCAGCGTCTGAGTGATGACTCTGGCCCTGCGCCTGCCGGGGCAAAGACCAGTTCCGCAGAAAATGGCGGGCGCGCTGTCCCGGACCTGGCCTCAGACGGCTCATTGCGTCTCTGCCACGCGCACGTCGTGCGCGATCAGCGCGTCGCGGCCGGGCGCCTGGGTGCACGCGATGCCGACCCGCGGTCCGTCCCGCAGCAATGGCAGGTCCTGCGGCTCCAGCCGCGCTCCGGCATCGAGGATGAAGAGGATGGACCGTCCATCTTCGGAAGACAGGCGGAAGCGACCCTCCTGCACGACGGTGATGACACCGACCTCGTGCTGCACGTGCGCCTCCATCCTGCTGCCGTACCTAGCCAAAGCCTCCGGAGAGGAGGAGGTTCCCTCGCCGGCACGCTGCGATGCACAGCCTCTCGCCAGGTCATCGGAGCGAAGGTTGCGGCTGCATCCGTGTCCGCCGCTTCCGGCGGCTCGCTAAACGCGAGGTATCACCGCCAGTTCACGCGCGCACCCGCGTGCGGGCATCAACCCCGCTTCCGGGTTGGACGCGAGTCCGGCAGGCTGATCCGCGCCACCTGCTCGGCGATGGGGTCTGTCGAGAGCGGATGGGTACGCGCGGTATACCTCGCCGGGTCCCGGAGATCCTGCCAGTCCCCGCCATGATAGACCTCTAGAGCGGAGAAGCGCGACTTGTAGCCCATCTTCGGGCTGCCCGGCACCCAGTAGCCCAGATACACATAGGGCAGGCCCGCGTCGCGGGCGATTTCGACGTGGTCCAGGATCACGTACGTGCCAAGGCTGTCCTCGGCGAGTTCGGGATCGTAGAACGAGTAGACCATCGACAGGCCGTCATCGAGCACGTCGGTCAGGCAGACCGCGGCAAGCTGCCGCTGTCCATCGCGCTGCGTCGCGTACTCGATCACGCGGCTGCGGATCGGCGTCTCCTCGACCATCGCGGCGAACTCGAAGATGTCCATGTCGGCCATGCCACCATCGGCATGACGGCCGTCGAGATATTCCCGGAACAGCTGGTACTGCTCCTCTGTCGCCCAGGGTGACGTAGCCTCGCGCCGGAGGTGAGAATTCCGCCGCGCGACCCGCCTTAGGCTTTTCGACATCGAGAAGTCGGCGACCCTGATTCGGACCGACAGGCATGCCGAGCATTCGGCGCAGGATGGCCGGTAGAGAACGTTCTGGGAACGACGGAAGCCCTGCTTGGAGAGGGTGTCGTTCAACTTCTCCGCGTATTCGCCCTGCAATGCCGTGAACAGCTTCCGCTCCATCCTGTTCTCGAGATACGGACAGGGTTGCGGCGCCGTGACATAGAATTGCGGAGCGATGGGCAGTGTGTGGCGCATGTACTTCCCACCGGCAGTTTGCCAAGGATCCTAGCAACGGTGAAACACGTCGCCAAGTCCTGCAAGGTGTGGAGGCTTAATAAGTGCGCATGCGTCTGATCGCAGCCGTGCCGAGAACGAGATCCGTCAGCCCCTGTCGCCTGGGCGTGACCAGCATGAGCGCGATGGAGACCAGTTGCGCCGGAAAGACCGCGACGGAGGCCGCATACCCGGCCGTGTGGAGAAACGCGGTCCCGCTCTCCAGCCGCTCGCCATCCGCGTCGCGCACCTCGATCGCCGCGAAGCGCATCCCGAGCGTGGCGGACGCCTGTGACAGCCCCACCCAGCGGTAGAGGAATCCGACGAGGAAAAAGAGGAACGGAAAGTAGAAGATGCCGGTAAACGCCGTGAGGGGTAGTGCCAGCAGGGTGAGCAGGCCGATCGCGATGACATCGAATACCCACGCGACCAGTCTCTTGGCGGGCACGCCCTCGTAGAATTCGGGCTCTGTCTCGGCATCCGGAAGTCCGGGTCTTACCTCTATGGTCATGCTCATCTGTCTGCCTCGCTTCGCTCTGAACTGAAAGGGCGGTCCCAGCATGACCGCCCCTTGAATCATCGCCTTGTGATCGCGGCCATCAGGCCGGCGTGCCGTTCTCGTCCGTCGCCTGGGCATGGCGTGCGCGATCTTCCATGAACTGGTCGAACTCAACCTTGTCCTTGGCCTCGCGCAGTCGCTTGAGGAACTCTTCGAACGAGGCCTGCTCATCCTGAAGGCGGCGCAGTGTCTCTGCCTTGTAGGCATCGAACGCGCTGTTTCCCGTCGATCGGAAGCCATAGGCGCGCCGGCGCTGGCTGCATCCGCCACCGAGGCGCTTGCTCCACAACATGTAGGCAAGCAGGGCCAGGCCGATCGGCCAGAACACGATGAAGCCCAGGATCATCGCCGCGATCCAGGCAGGCTTGCCGCGCTGATCGAGCCAGTTCTCTGCCTGGGACGGCCATGTGGTAACGGTAGACATTCGCTCGCTCCTTTCCGAAGGATGTAAATCGTCGTCACATCTCCCAAATCGGATCGCGGTGGATCGAGTTCAAGAGTTCATGTGAAGGGAATTTACATTTTCTATGCCTTGACCCCGAGTCCCTGTCGCGGAACCACAAGACATGACCCTTGCCGATCGTCTCACGCGTCTTCCCCGCCCCCACGACAAGGAGAGAGGCAAAGACGCGGCCTCAGGTCTGTCCATCGAAGGAGACCTCGCTCGCCTCGTCGAGGGTGCGGCAGGGTCGAGCCCATATCTCGCGAGCCTCTTTCGGCGCGAGGGTGACTGGGCGGCTCAAATGCTGCGGGAACAGCCGGAGGCCTCGCTGAAGTCGATCCTCGCGAACGCAGCAGCGCTCGAGGACGACGTGACCGAGTCTGGGCTGCGGCGTTGCAAGCGCCGCCTCGCACTCCTCGTCGCCCTGGCTGACCTGGGGGGGGCCTGGGACCTCACGCAAGTCACCGGGGCGCTCACATCATTCGCGGACGTGGCGACGCAGCGCGCGCTCGGCGCCGCCCTGTCGGTGGAATGGCGCCGCGGGCGGCTTCCGCGGGAGTCCGAGGCCGACGGGATGGTCGTCTTTGCCATGGGCAAGATGGGCGCGGACGAATTGAACTACTCCTCCGATATCGATCTTGTGTGTCTTTTCGACGAAGGCCGGCATTCTGCGAACAGCTACGCGGAGCGCCGCTCGGCGTTCGTGCGCGCGACCCGACGCATGTCCTCTCTGCTGAACGACATCACGTCCGAGGGCTACGTTTTCCGCACCGACCTTCGCTTGCGCCCCGATCCTTCCGTGACGCCTGTCTGCCTCTCGATGGACGCCGCGGAGAGCTATTATGAGGCGCTTGGCCGCACCTGGGAGCGTGCGGCGTGGATCAAGGCGCGCCCCGCCGCCGGCGACCTGACCGCGGGAGAGGGCTTCCTCGAGCGGCTGAGGCCCTTCGTGTGGCGCCGGCACCTCGACTTTGTCGCAATTCGCGATGCGCACGACATGCGGCTGCGGATACGCGACCACAAATCGACGCATGGCACGGCGCTCGAGAAGCGGAATGTCAAACTGGGGCTTGGCGGCATCCGGGAGATCGAATTCTTCACCCAGACGCGCCAGCTGATCGCCGGAGGCCGCGACCCCTCTCTGCGCTGCAGACGGACGCTGGAAGGCCTGCAGCGCCTCGCTGCTGCCGGTTGGGTGGGACAGGACGACGCCGACGCGCTGAGCCGCGACTACGAATTCCTCCGCGAGATCGAACACCGTCTTCAGATGATCGGCGATGCCCAGACGCATCTCCTGCCAGGCGATGAGGAAGGCTTCGCACGGCTGGCCGCCCTGACAGGCCGCGACGCCGCCGACCTGCGCGATGACCTGCGCGATCGCTTCGATCGCGTCGCGCGCCTGACGGAGGACTTTTTTGCGCCGCACGAGCAAGGCGCCGTAGCCCTGGCGCACGAGGACAGGGAGGCGATGGCGAAATGGCGCGGCTATCCCGCCCTCCGTTCCACTCGCGCGGTCGAGATTTTCGAGCGCCTCGCGCCGGCGATCTTCGACCGGGTTCGCAGGACGGCGGACCGCGCGCGGACGCTGAGGCACCTGGAGGATTTCATCGGTGGGCTGCCTGCCGGCGTGCAGATCTTCTCGCTCTTCGAGGCGAACCCGCAGCTCATCGACCTGGTGGTCGACATCGTCGACAGCTCGCCGGATCTCGCCCGCTACCTCGGCGGAAATGCCGAAGTCTTCGATGCCGTGATCGGCGGCCGCTTCTTCGCTCGCTGGCCGGGGCGGGAGGAGCTGACGGACGAGCTCCGCTCGAAGCTCGATGAGGCCGCCGACTACGAGCGGCAGCTCGATGCCGCGCGACGCTGGCAGAAGGAATGGCATTTCCGAGTCGGCGTGCATCTGCTGCGCGGCCTGATCGACCCGCAGGAGTTGGGGCGAAGCTATGCCGACGTCGCAGAGGCCACGATCGCAGGTCTCTGGCCGCGGGTCGTCGCGGAATTCTCGCGCAAGCACGGCGATCCGCCCGGAAAGGGCGCGGCGGTGATCGGCATGGGCTCGCTCGGCGCGGCGATGCTGACCGCGGCGTCGGACCTCGACCTCATCGTGGTCTATGACGCCGACGGATCGGAGGGCTCGACCGGCCGGCGCCCCCTCGCGCCGCGGCCATATTACGCAAGGCTCACCCAGGCGCTCGTCACCGCACTCACGGCGCCGACCGCAGGGGGGAGGCTCTACCAGGTCGATATGCGGCTCCGCCCGTCCGGCCGGCAGGGGCCAGTGGCGACGGCCCTGTCGGGGTTCGAGACCTATCAGAGGGAAGAGGCGTGGACCTGGGAGCATCTGGCGCTGACACGGGCGCGCGTGATTGCCGGCGAGCCGGCCACGAGCGGTCGGGCCGAGGCCCTGCTGCGCGACCTCGTGGAGCCGGCGAGATCGTCCGAGCCGATCCTTCGCGATACCGCGGACATGCGGCGCCGGTTGACCGAGGCCCAGCGCGAGACGATCCCGTGGGAGGCGAAGTCCGGGCCGGGCCGCCTCCTCGACATCGATCTTGCCGCAGCGGCCTCGACCCTGATCGGGAACGGGTGGCCGCGCGATCCTGCCCATCAACTCGCCTCGGCCGATCTCTTCACCGCAGAAGAGCAAGCGGTTCTGATGGAGACGCACACGCTGCTCTGGAACGTGCAGGCCTCGGCGCGACTTCTCACCGGCGGCACCATGGACGAGGCTGCGGCGGAGACCCCGTTGGCCCGCCGGGCGACGGAGTTCGACGGCGCGGCAGATCTGGCGCGCCGGATCGACGAGAGAGCGAAGGCGTCCGCGGCGATCATCGACAATGCCATCGGTGAGGCGTGAAGCGATTGGAGTGCGCGCCGCGCGCTGCTAGTCTAGCCGCATGAGCGAAACGGATCCCGACCCCAGGGGCATCGTCAGGGAAGCCTACCGCATCGAAGAAATCGGCGAGGCCGAGTGCCGGTCGATCTTCCTCGACTGGGTTCTCGGACTGCCGGAGGGCACCGACGTGGCGGAGCGTTCTGCGGTCCTGCTCGCGCGCGCTCCCTCGGCGGACCATCCGATGACGCGCATCCTGCGGGAAGCGACGGCGCAGACACACAGCGCCAAGCGTCGCGGCGGCCGCCGCCGTGTCAGCGGGGCAGGGCGGCCGCCTCCGACGCGAGTTCGGTGACGCGGGCCCAGTCGCCTGCGCGGACGGCCTCGCCCGGCGCGACCCACGAGCCGCCGACGCAGAGCACGTTGGGCAGCGACAGATAGGCATCCGCGTTCTTCAGCGACACGCCACCCGTCGGGCAGAACGAGATTCTGCGGCAGCGGCGCGCCGATCGCCTTGAGTGCCGGCGCCCCTCCCGAAACCTCGGCAGGGAAGAATTTCTGCACGGTGTAGCCACGCTCGAGCAGCAGCATCGCCTCGGTCGAGGTCGCGGCGCCCGGCAGCATCGGCAGCCCCGCCTCCTCGGCCGCGTCGAGGAGCGCAGGCGTCGCGCCCGGCGACACGCCGAACTTCGCGCCCGCCTCCACAGCGGCCGCGATGTCGGCAGCCGTCAGGAGCGTTCCGGCGCCGACCACGCCGCCTTCGACCGCCGCCATCTCGCGAATGACCTCAAGCGCTGCCGGTGTCCTGCAGCGTCACCTCCAGCGCCGGCAGGCCGCCCGCGACCAGCGCTTCGGCGAGCGGCCCCGCGCAGCGCCGCATCGTCCACGACGAGCACCGGAATGACCGGGGCGAGGCGGCAGAATCTCGGCAGCCCTGGCGCTCGCCTCGGCTGGTGTGATCCGGCTCATACGACGACCCCCGCACCCTGGTCCGCGCGGCCGACGTTCTGGCGGAACACCGCGAACAGCTCCCGCCCCACGCCGTGCCCGTTCGCCTCGAGCGACGGCTCCACCGGATCGCGGGCCTCGAAGCCGTCCGCCAGGCAGTCGAGGGTTCCCGCGGCCGCATCGACGCGCACCATGTCGCCGTCGCGCAGCCGCGCCAGCGGCCCGCCGTCCGCCGCCTCGGGCGCGACATGGATCGCCGCCGGCACCTTCCCCGACGCGCCCGACATCCGGCCGTCCGTCACCAGCGCCACCTTCAGCCCGCGGTCCTGCAGCACCGCCAGCGTCGGCGTCAGCGAGTGCAGCTCCGGCATGCCGTTGGCCTTCGGCCCCTGGAACCGCACCACGACCACCGTGTCCTCGGTGAACTCGCCGCGCCGGAACGCCTCCTTGACCTCGCCCTGGTCGCCGAAGACGCGGCGCCTTCGCCTCGATCACGTGCCGCGACGGGTCGACCGCCGAGACCTTCATCACGCCGCGCCCGAGGTTGCCCTTGAGGTCCTTCAGCCCGCCGGACTTCTGGAACGGGTCCGACACCGGGCGCAGGATCCTGTCGTTCCGCGTCTGCCGGTCCCAGTCCTCCCAGCTCAGGCGTCCGTCGGTGACCTTCGGCTCGCGCACATAGTCGGTCAGCCCGTCGCCCATCACCGTCTTGGTGTCGGGATGCAGCAGCCCCGCCTCCAGCAGCTCGCCGATCATGTAGCCGAGGCCCCCCGCGGCGTGGAAATGGTTCACGTCGGCGAGGCCGTTCGGATAGACCTTCGCCATCATCGGCGTCACCGCGCTGATCTCCTCGAAATCCTCGAGGTCGAGCAGGATGCCCGCCGCCCGCGCCATCGCCGGCAGGTGGATCACCAGGTTCGTCGAGCCGCCCGTCGCCATCAGCCCGACGATGCCGTTGGCGAACGCCTTCTCGTCGAGGATGTCGCTCACCGGCCGGTAGTCGTTCCCCAGCGCCGTGATCTCCAGCGCCCGCTTCGCGCCCGCCTCGGTCAGCGCGTCGCGCAGGGGCGTGTTCGGGTTGACGAAGCTCGCGCCCGGCAGGTGCAGGCCCATGAACTCCATCAGCATCTGGTTGGTGTTCGCGGTCCCGTAGAACGTGCAGGTGCCGGGGCCGTGGTAGCTGTCCATCTCGGCCTTCATCAGCTCGTCGCGGCCGATCTCTCCCGCCGCGAACTTCTGGCGCACCTTCGACTTCTCGTCGTTCGGCAGGCCGCTGGTCATCGGCCCCGCCGGCAGGAACACGCCGGGGATGTAGCCGAACGTCGCCGCGGCGATGATCAGCCCCGGCACGATCTTGTCGCAGACGCCGAGATAGACCGCCGCGTCGTAGGTGTTGTGGCTGAGCGCCACGCCGGTCGCCAGCGCGATCACGTCGCGCGAGAACAGGCACAGCTCCATGCCGACCTGGCCCTGGGTGACGCCGTCGCACATCGCCGGCACGCCGCCCGCCACCTGCGCCGTCGCGCCGTTCGCACGGGCGGCCTTGCGGATCAGGTCGGGGAAGCGCTCGAACGGCTGATGCGCCGACAGCATGTCGTTGTAGGCCGTCACGATGCCGAGGTTCGGCGCGCGGCCCTCGGCCAGCGTGTCCTTCTCGTCCATCGCGGCGTAGGCGTGGGCCTGGTTCCCGCAGGAGAGGTGCGCGCGACGCGGCCCTTCCTCCGCCGCCTGTGCCATCCGGTCGAGATAGATGCCGCGCGTCTTGCGGGAGCGCTCGACGATGCGCTCCGTCACGGCTTCGAGCGTGGGGTTCAACGCCATGGGGGGTCCCTTTCTTGCGTTGCTCGCTCGCAGGCGTAGCACGCCGTCAATTCGTCAACAACGCGTTGCCGACCCTGCACGCGGTGCATGGCAGGACTGTGAAAGCGTCGGTGGTGTCGCTGCACCGCGGCGACTACCTCGGTCCTGCGACGCGGAAAGTTTCCGCACTCTGCATCAGGAACACGCACCTTTAGAACGAAAGGCCACTCCAATGACCGCGAAAGAACTCGTCAGGATCGAAAACGAAGCGCGCCGCATGCGTGCCGAGGTTTTGACCGGCATGATCCGCAGCCTCTTCGGCCGCACGCCGCGCGCCCAAGGCACCGCTGCGCAGACCGTCTGAGCTTCAAGCCGCGACGGAAACGGGCTACGGGGGGCGCATGACCGCCCCCCGCCCCACAGCCCGGCTGCGCCCCAAGACCGACACGCGGGCGCTGCGAGGGGATTTCCCTGGATTTACGACAACCAGCTGGTGCTGGACCGCCGGACCCGAGGTCTCGCGCCCGGCACGCTGGTGCGCCTCGAGGATGCTGAGCGTCGGCCGATCGGCCTCGCCGCACTCAATCCCAACAGCCGGATCGCCGCGAGGCTGCTCGACCGGGACGCCGAGGCGGAGATCGATCGGGCATGGCTCGCTGCCCGACTGCGCCGCGCCCTGGCGCTGCGAGAGGCGCTGCATCGACGCCCCGTTCTACCGGCTGGTCCATGCCGAGGCCGACGGGCTGCCGGGCGTCGTGATCGACCGCTTCGGCGACGTGGCCTCGATCCAGCCGAACGCGGCGTGGGCCGAGGTGCTGCTCGAAGACCTTGCCGCGGCGCTGGCCGACACCACAGGCGTCACGACCATCGTCAAGAACGCCGGCGGGCGCGCCCGGGCGGCCGAGGGGCTCGACGACGCGACCACCGTCTTGCAGGGCGCGATCGACGGATCCGGTCGAGGTTCCGATGAACGGCGCCATCTACTTCGCCGACGTGCTCGGCGGGCAGAAGACCGGCCTCTTCTTCGACCAGCGGCCCAACCATGCCTTCGCCGCCCGCCTGGCGCGCGGCGGTTCGGTCCTCGACGTCTTCTCCCATGTGGGCGGCTTCGCCCTTGCGGCGCTGGCCGCCGGGGCTACCGACGCGCTTGCCGTCGATGGCTCCGCACCCGCCCTCGACCTGGCGCGAGGGCGGCGCGCGGGCCAGCGGCGTTGCCGATCGGTTCGAGACGCGGCGGGGCGACGCCTTCGAGGTCATGGCCGGCGCTCGATGGCGCCACGTTCGGCACCGTCGTCTGCGACCCGCCCGCCTTCGCGCCGTCGAAGCCCGCGCTCGAGGCCGGCCTTCGCGCCTACGAGAAGGTCGCGCGCCTTGCCGCCCGTCTCGTGGCGCCGGACGGCTTCCTGGTCCTCTGCTCCTGCAGCCACGCGGCCGATCTCGCGCGATTTCGCGACGCCTCGCTGCGCGGCGTTGGGCGCGCGGGTCGGCGGGCGCAGATCCTCCATGTCGGCTTCGCCGGGCCCGACCATCCGACCCATCCCGCGCTGGCGGAGAGCGGCTATCTCAAGGCGCTCTTCCTGCGGCTCGAATGAGGGTCCTCTTCGACGCCTGCGTCCTCTATCCCACTGTCTTGCGCCAGATCCTGATCGGCGTCTGCGGGGCCGGCCTCGCCCGTCCGCTCTGGTCGCCCCGCATCCTCGAGGAATGGGCGCGCGCCGCCGCTCGCCTCGGCCCCGGCCACGAAGAGATCGCGCGTGCCGAGATCGCCGCGCTTGGGGCGGCGTGGCCGGACGCGCCCGTTGACGCCCCGCCGGAGATCGAGGCGTCGCTCAGGCTTCCCGACCCCGCGGACAGGCACGTCCTCGCGGCCGCCATCGTCGGCGCGGCCGATGTGCTCGTGACGGCGAACCTGCGGGACTTTCCGCGTCGGGCGATGGCTCCGCACGGCATCTCGGCCCAGCATCCCGACCCGTGGCTTCTCTCGCTGCAAGAGGTCCATCCCGCACAGGTGGCGAAGGTGGTCGAGAACGTCAGGGCCGAGGCGGAACGCCTCTCGGGCCAGCCGCAGCCGCTCCGACCGCTGCTCAAGCGCGCCGGCCTTCCCCGTCTCGGCAAGCTCCTGGGTGGCGCCGCCAGATCCTTTCCATCCGGCTAAAGAAACAACTTCTTTACCAATTAAATCGATTTGTTATGTCGATTGTCCAACGTGGATGCCCGACGCGCCTGGCGCAGACGCCTTCCCATCCCGCCGCCGCCCCGCTATAGCGCCGCGGTTCCAGCCCGAGGCCCCCCATGCAGTTCAGCGCCAACCTCAACGTCATGATCAAGGCCGCGCGTGCCGCCGGACGCAGTCTCGTCAAGGACTTCCGCGAGGTCGAGAACCTGCAGGTCTCGGTCAAGGGCGCAGGCGACTTCGTCAGCCGCGCCGACATCGCCGCCGAGAAGATCATCCGCGACATGCTGACCGAGGCGCGGCCGAACTACGGCTGGCTGGGAGAGGAGAGCGAGCCGGTGGAGGGCAAGGACCCGACGCGCCGCTGGATCGTCGACCCGCTGGACGGCACGACCAACTTCCTCCACGGCATGCCGCACTGGTGCACGTCGATCGCGCTTGAGCACAAGGGCGAGGCGGTGGCGGGCGTGGTCCTGGACGCCGCCAAGGACGAGATGTTCATCGCCGAGAAGGGGCAGGGCGCCTGGCTCAACCAGAGCCGCCTGCGCGTCTCGGGCCGCACCCGGCTGATCGAGGCGGTGTTTTCCACCAGCATCCCGTCGAGCGGGCGCGCAGGCCTGCCCGGCTCGCTGCAGGAACTGGCGCGCGTTGTCCCCGCGACTTCGGGCGTCCGGCAATGGGGTGCCACGGCGCTCGACCTCGCCTATGTCGCGGCGGGCCGATTCGACGGTCACTGGCAGAGAAGCACGAACGCGTGGGACCTCGCCGCCGGCCTCGTCCTGGTGCAGGAGGCGGGCGGCCTCGTCTCGCCCTTCCGCGAGGGGCGGTCGATCCTCGAGCACGGAGAGGTCATCGCGGCCGGTGCGGGGATCTTCGACGCCTTCGCGGCACTCGCGCGCGGGGATTGACTAGGCGGTCCGGTCGGATTCGTGGTTCACGCCGTCCGACCACGGGATCGGTTCGTGCCCTGAGGGATCGACGCCCTCGAATGTGCCGAGGTTGACGCCGAACTCGCTCGGGTTCGACCGCCGTCGGTGGTGCGTGTAGATCCCGCAGACCGAACAGAACCAGTGTTCGGCCGTCATCGTGTTCCATCGGTAGAGGGTCAGCGCCTCGGCGCCGCGCACGACCCGAAGTCGATCGGCCGGCACGGGCACCGTGGCGGCCCCGCGCCGGCGGCAGAACGAGCAGTTGCAGCGGCGCGCCTCGGCGGGCGTCTGCGACGGCTCGACCTCCAGTTCGACCGCCCCGCAATGGCAGCTCGCGCGCATCAGCGTCTCCTTCGCCCCGCCGCCGGGATCGAGGTGCGGGCATTTCGGTAGCGCGCTTGCGGATGTGGAGGATGGCCGTGGGTCCGCCGCCAGAACGCTGGGCCGCCGCGGCGCACCCATACAGGCAGCGTCAGGATTGCGCCCAGCACGAACCCGCCGGCATGCGCCCAGTGCGCGACCCCTCCGACTCCGGGCGGTGCCGCGGCCCCCGACACGATCTGAAGCGCGAACCACAGGCCCAGCATCAACCAGGCCGGCAGCGGAATGATCCGGAAGATCACGATCAGGATCACCAGCACGTCAACCCGCGCCCGGGGATACATCAGCAGGTAGCCCCCCATCACCGCCGCGATCGCGCCCGACGCGCCGACCATCGGCACCTGCGACATCGGCTCGGACGCGACCTGTGCAATTCCTGCGCCCACCCCGCCCGCGAGATAGAACAGAAGGTAGCCCAGATGCCCCATCTCCTCCTCGAGGTTGTCGCCGAAGATCCAGAGAAACAGCATGTTGCCGGCCAGATGCATCAGTCCGCCATGCAGGAACATCGACGTGACGAAGCTCATGGGCCGAGCGTCCGCCGGCACCAGCGACCAGGTGCGGAAGAACGCGTCGAGCCCAGCGGGGTTCGAGAACAGCGGCCAGTACGACACGAAGACCGCGACGTTCGCCAGGATCAGGGCGTAGGTGACGAACGGCGTCGTCGTCGATGGGTTGTGGTCGCGGATGGGGAACATGGGCGTCAAGCTGAGGCCCGGTCGGGAGCGGGTCAAGGCGCATGCGACCGCACGGCAGGCTTGAAAAATGCCTGCCGTCCCTCACCATCGGTGGATGATACGCGCTGCAGCCCTCTTCACGCTTGTCGCGGCATCGGCCGCCGCGGAGTGCCCGGAACCTGCGGACATCTCGCAGGCGCAAGGTGTCCTTGCCGCCGATCTCCGCTCGGCGCCGAGCGAGGCGGTGGCGAGGGAGATCCAGGACCAGCTCTGGCGCCTTTGGACCGACGCGCCCGACGCCAGGGCGCAGGACTTGCTCGATCGCGGCATGGCGCTGCGCGACGGCTTCGACTTCGCGGGGTCGCGCGCGGTCCTGGACGAGCTCGTCGAGTACTGCCCGGACTACCCGGAGGCGTACAACCAGCGCGCCTTCTCGGCGTTCCTGGCGCATGATTTCGGCGCGGCGCTCGTCGATCTGGAGCATGTGCTGGAGATGAACCCCGAGCACGTGCCGGCACGCGCGGGCCTCGCGCTGTCGTTGATGGGCCTCGGCCGGACCAAGGCGGCGCAGGGTGTTCTGCGCGATGCCGTCGACCGCAACCCTTGGCTCGCCGAGCGCGCGCTGCTGCAGGAGCCGCCGGGCGAGGAGCTCTGAGCCTCGCCTTGCCCCCGGGGTGCGGGCCTGTATGGTCCGCCCGGTGCGCCGGGCGGGCGTGGCGGAACAGGTAGACGCAAGCGACTTAAAATCGCTTGAGCAATGCTCGTGCGGGTTCGATCCCCGCCGCCCGCACCAGCTAGCCGAGCCGCTCGATGATCGCCCGCGCGGCTGCCGGGTTCCGCGCCTTGGCGCCCGAGATCACGTAGAGGTACACGTCCCGCGGCCGCCGCTCCGGTGCGGCCCGGAGGAGGGGAAGGTCGTCGGGCGTGCCGCCCTCGGCCCACGTCCGCGCCCGCATGGTCCAGGCGTCGAGCTCGGGGGCGGGATAGCCCGCCACCTCGTCGTCTCGCGTCCCCATGATCCGCGCATACACGAAGTCCGCCGTCGGGTCCGCGATCTGCGCGTACTTCGAATCGCCGTCGACGATCATGGCGATCCCGCGGGCTCGGGCGGCATCGACGACCGCGGGCACCGCAAAGCTCTCGTGCCGCGCCTCGACGGCGTGGCGGAGCGGCACCCCGTCGACCTCCTCGGGCAGCAGGTCGAGAAACGCGGCGAAGTCCTCGGGGTCGTACTTCTTGGTCGGTGCCAGCTGCCAGTTGATCGGCCCCAGCCGGTCGCCCAGCTGCGCGATCCCACTGCCGACGAACCGCTCGACGCTCTCGCCCGCCTCCGCCAGGACCTTTCGGTTGGTCGAATAGCGCGTGGCCTTCAGCGCGAAGACGAAACCGTCGGGCGTGGCGTCCCGCCACTTGGCGAAGGTTTCGGGCTTCTGCGTGCGATAGAAGGTGCCGTTGATCTCGATCGTCGTCAGCTGCCGGCTGGCATAGTCCAGCTCCCGCGCCTTCGGAACGTCGGCGGGATAGAACGCTTCCCGCCACGGATCGAAGCTCCAGCCGCCGATGCCGACGCGGATCCGCCCGCTCTCCGCCATGCCTTCATCCTCCCGTCGCGCGCGCCTTCTTTGCTCTTCGAGTATCCCCGCCGGAGGCATCGCCCGAAAGGGCGTTCTTTCGCATCAGGCGCGGCCGCCTGCGAACCGTTCGTGCCAGGTCTCGCGCTCCTCGTCGGTGATCTTGCGGAAGAGCACGTCGGGGACGCTGATCGCATGGCCCGGAGGCAATGCGGTCAGGGCCGTACCCACATCGTCGGGCCATGCATCGTCGTCGGTTCCCGCGGCCGCCAGCATCGCGGCGGCGGCGTCGGGTATGAACGGCCGCGACAGGATGGCGTAGAGCCGGATCAGGTTCAGCGACAGTCGGACCGAGACCGCGGCGCGCGCCGGATCCTCCTTGAACGCCGCCCAGGGCGCCGCCGCCTGCAGGTACTCGTTGCCGGCGACCCAGATGCCGCGCAACTCCGCTGCGGCCTTGCGCACCTCGATCGCGTCGAGGTGGCGCTCGTAGCGACGCACCCGGTCCTCGAGATCGGCCATCAGCGCCCGTTCCGCCTCGCCCCACTCGCCACCCTCGGGCACCGCCTCGCCGAAGCGGGAACGGCAGAACTTCGTCACCCGGCTGACGAAGTTGCCCAGCACGTCGGCGAGGTCCTTGTTCACCGAGGCCTGGAAGTGCTCCCACGTGAACTCGCTGTCGCCCGACTCCGGCGCGTGCCGCAGCAGCCACCAGCGCCAGTAGTCGCTGGGCAGGATCTCCAGCGCATCGTCCATGAACACGCCGCGGCCCTGACTGGTCGAGAACTGGCCGCCGTCGTAGTTCAGGTAGTTGAACGCCTTGATGTAGTCGACGAGCTTCCAGTCCTCGCCCGACCCGATCAGTGTCACCGGGAAGCTGAGCGTGTGGAA
The DNA here is from genome assembly GCA_963749675.1 of uncultured Alphaproteobacteria bacterium. Lineage (GTDB taxonomy): Bacteria > Pseudomonadota > Alphaproteobacteria > Rhodobacterales > Rhodobacteraceae > Roseitranquillus. The sequence goes on along the minus strand of CAVVNT010000006.1, from coordinate 103,702 downwards.
CGGCACGTTGTCCTTGCCCATGAACTGCACGTAGCGGACGTCGTGGGCGCCGCGTCTCGGTGCGCCACCAGCGTTCCCAGTCGCCGCCCGTCTCCTCGGCCCATTCGGCGCCGCAGGCGATGTACTCGATCGGCGCGTCGAACCAGACGTAGAAGACCTTGCCCTCCATCCCCGGCCACGGCTCCGTCCCGCGCCTGACCGGGACGCCCCAGAAAAGGTCGCGGGTGATGCCGCGGTCCTGCAGCCCGTCGCCGTCGTTCAGCCACTTCAGCGCGATCGAGGTCGCCAAAACTGGCCAATAGTCTTCTGGATTGGTCGCCACCGGCGTACCTTCGACCGTCAAGGACGTCGGCCGTGTTTTGGAGACGATCCAACGTCGAAGTTCGTCGCGCATCTTCGACTGCAGCAGGTAGAGATGCTTCGTCTCCCGCACCTCCAGATCTGTGCTGCCGCTGATGGCGGAGCGCGGGTCGATCAGATCCGTCGGGTCGAGCTGCTTGGTGCAGTTCTCGCACTGGTCGCCGCGGGCCCGCTCGTAGCCGCAATTCGGGCAGGTTCCCTCGATGTAGCGGTCGGGCAGAAAGCGGCCGTCGGCCTTGGAATAAACCTGCCGCTCGCTCCGCTCCTCGATAAGCCCGGCATCGTGGAGGCGGCCGGCGAAATGCTGCGTCAGCGCGTGGTTCTGCGGCGAGGACGACCGGCCGTACTTGTCGAACGACAGCCGGAAGCCCTCCGCCAGCTTCAGCTGCTCGCCGTGCAGGCGCGCGCAGTACTCGGCGACGGGCTCGCCGGTCTTGGCGGCGGCAAGCTCGGCCGGGGTGCCGTGCTCGTCGGTGGCGCAGAGGAACAGCACCTCGTTGCCGCGGGCACGGCAGTAGCGGGCATAAAGGTCGGCCGGCAACTGCGAGCCCACGAGATTGCCCAGATGCTTGATCCCGTTGATGTAGGGCAGGGCCGAGGTGATCAGGATGCGCGCCATGTGCCTCTCTCGCTCTTCGGCGGCGTCCTTAACGCGCCGGTGGGCCGAGGGCTAGCGGTCCCGCCGCGATCCGATCAGCCGGCCGATCAGGAACGAGGTGCGCGGCGCGTAGACGTAGCGCGTCCGCGTCTCGGCCGGGCGCGCCCGCATCCGGATGACGCCGAAGACCACCAGCACGACATGCGCGACCGCCACGAACGCGAACATCGCCGAGGGCCCGTAGCCGGCGATCAGGGCGGACACGACGTAGGGCGACGCGATCGCGCCGACCGCGTAGAGGAACATCAGCGCCGCCGAGAGCTCCACCCGTTCATGCGCCTCGGCGTAGTCGTGGGCGTGCGCGGCCGAGACGGAGTAGATCGGAAACGTCACGAACCCGAAGATGCCGGCGCCCAGCATCACCGCGGCGCTGCCGCTGCCGGAGAGCGCGACCGTCGCGCCGCAGGCCGCGACCCCGGCCACCGACATCCAGATCAGCACCCAGCGGCGGTCGTACTTGTCGGCGAGCCACCCGGCCGGGTACTGCGCCACCGCGCCGCCGGCGACGAAGGCCGCGAGGAAAAGCGCGATCTGGTCGGCGCTCAGCCCGACCTCGACGCCGTAGATCGGCCCGACCATCCGGAACGCGGCCGTGGTGACGCCGGCGACGACGACCCCCGCGGCGGCCAGCGGCGAGCGGCGCCAGGCCAGCGCCGGCCGCAGGCGCGGAGCCTCGGGCATCGTCGGCTGCGGGATCTTGGTCAGCACCAGCGGCAGCAGGGCGGCGCAACAGATCAACGCCAGCAGGTTGTAGCTGACATAGCTTCCCGGCTCGAGCACGCCGATCATCAGCTGCGCCATGAGCGAGGCGCCGATGTCGACCACCCGGTAGGTGCCCATGGCGCGGCCGCGCGTCTCGTTGGTGACCTTCGCCTGAAGCCACAACTCGACGATCGTGTAGCAGCCCGCGATGCAGAAGCCGCTCGCGACGCGCATGATGGCCCATGCGTACGGATCGACGACGATCATGTGCGCGAGGATTCCGATCGTGCCGGCCGCGGTGAAGGCGGCGAAGGCGCGGGAATGGCCGACCTGACCCATCACCCGCGGCGCCCACCAGCACCCGATGAAGAACCCGAAGAAATGCGCCGAGCCGAGCAGGCCGACCTCCGCGGCGCTGAACCCCAGCGCCAGGCCCGAGATCGCATCGAGCGGCGCGATCCCGCCCGAGCCGAGTTGCAGCAGCACGACCGACAGGAACAGGGCCGCGAAGGAGATCATCAGGCGCATGGGTCGGAGAACACCGAAGGACCGCGTGCGCCGACATCGCCTGCCGTCGCGCCGAAGGCAAGCCGGGGGTCGCGCGGCAGGGCCATCGAGGCCCCGCCGCGCGAACGCGACCGTCATCGCGCCGGGCGGTGGCCCGTCAGCGGCGGACCATCGCGCCGCGGCCGAAGATGGTGTCCATGTCGATCCGCTCGACCTGCCACCTGCCGCCGCCGGCCGGCCGGTAGGTCACGCGGAACGGAAAGCGCGCCTTCTCGGCAAGCGTCTCGGCATCGTAGCCGGCGATCCTGCGGTACTCGCCGTCGCAGCTGATGCGGTCGGCCGAGCGCCGCGGGGCGCCGAGCGCAAGCCGGCTGCGGCGCGCGCCGTCGAAGAGATCGGCGCGAAAGCGGCAGGCCTGGTCGCCGGAGACGTCCCGCAGCAGCCCCCAGATCCCGGTCAGCGGGTCGACCGTTCCGCCCTGCGTCGCGGGATCAAGGTCTTCCGTGTCGCGATCCTCGTCGCTGGTCAGGCGCGGCACGCCGCCGCGGTAGGCGATCGACTTTTGCTCGCGCTCGCCGCGGTTCAGGAACGTCTCGGCGTAGCGCTCCGGCCGGAAGTCGACGCCGGAGACGCCGCCCCGCACCTCGGCATCGTAGCGGACCTTGCGGAACGCGCCGACGACGCCGACCGCCTCGAGGCGTCCGGCAGCCGCGTACCTGCCTCCGCGCTCCTCGCCCGAGACCGAGATCACGCCGGCGCGGAGGCCGCTGACGTAGATGTCGAACGTGGCGCGAGTCGTCTCGGCGGCGGCCATGGCCGGGGCGAGCAGAAGCAGGACGAGCAGGAGCCGCATCGGGAACCTCGGACATTGCAGCGGATCGACCGGCCTAGACATAGCCGGCGGCCCGAGGGCATGACAGCCGCGCGATGGATGACGATGGCGTGACCAGCAGGCGGGGCGGATCGATCGAGGAGCTCGCGCGCGGCGTGGCCCGCGGCGACCGGCGCGCGCTGTCGCGCGCGCATCACGCTGATCGAGAGCGGCCGCCTCGACCACCGCGCCGACGCCGCGCGCCTGCTCGACGCGCTCGGGCACGAGCGGGAGGCGCTGAGGATCGGGCTGTCCGGCACGCCGGGCGTCGGCAAGTCGACCTTCATCGAGGCGTTCGGGCTGATGCTGACGGGGCAGGGCAAGCGGCTGGCCGTGCTCGCGGTCGATCCGTCCTCCTCCCGCTCCGGCGGCTCGATCCTCGGCGACAAGACCCGGATGGGCGAGCTCGCGCGCGACCCCCGCGCCTTCATCCGCCCGTCGCCCGCCCAGGCGGAACTCGGCGGCGTCGCGCGGCGCACGCGCGAGGCGGTGGCGCTCTGCGAGGCGGCGGGCTTCGACGTCGTGCTGATCGAGACCGTCGGCGTCGGCCAGTCCGAGACGCTGGTCGCCGGCATGTCCGACCTCTTCGTGCTGCTGATGGCGCCGGGCGGCGGCGACGAGCTGCAGGGGGTCAAGCGCGGCATCATGGAGGCCGCCGACCTGATCCTCGTCAACAAGGCCGACGGCGACCTGCGCGCCGCGGCCGAGCGCACGCGCGCCGACTACGCCGGCGCGCTGCGCCTGCTGCGGCGCCGGGACGGCGATCCGGAGGGAATTCCCGCCGCGCTCACCGTCTCCGCGCTGAGCGGCGGCTGGCTCGAGGAGGCGTGGCAGCGGATGGAGGCCCTCGCCGACTGGCGGCGCGAGACACGGCCATTGGGCGCGCCGCCGCGCCGGGCAGCGCCTCGACTGGTTCCGCGAGGAAGTGCGCCGCCTGATCCTCGCCCGCGTCGCGTCGGACCCTGCCGCGGCGCGCGCGGATGTCGCGACCTCGCCGACGCCGTCGCGCGCGGCGAGGCCTCCCCGGCGGCCGCGGCTGCGGAATTCGTCGGACGCGCTGGGTGACGAAAACGCTGCCATAGGATCTTGACGCGCCCGCCGCGCGGCGCTTATCCGCCTCCCAATGATTTCCGGGCAGGACGCCGCGCCTGCCCTTTTGCGTTGTCGCCGAGACGTGCCGGCGAACCAAGGACAAGAGGACCAGAACGATGTCGCGCCGCTGCGAACTTTCCGGAAAGGGCCCGATGGTCGGCAACAACGTCAGCCATGCCCACAACAAGACCCGTCGCCGCTTCTTGCCGAACCTCAACGACGTCTCGCTGATGTCGGAGGCGCTGGGCCGCACCTTCAAGCTGCGGGTGTCGTCTTCGGCGCTGCGCACGGTCGATCACCGCGGGGGCCTCGACGGCTACCTCCTCGCCGCGCGCGAGAGCGAGCTTTCGGAGAAGGCGGTCAAGATCAAGCGCGATGTCGAGAAGGCGCTGGCCGCGGCCTGACGCATCCATCGCTTCCGCCACGGCGGCAGTTCACGGCGGCGTCCCTGGGGGCGCCGTTTTCGTCTGTGGCCATCGCCCGCGTCTAGCCGGCCGACAGGACCTCATCGACCCAGGTGGGCACTATCGCGCTTGCCGGGCCGTAGCGTCCGGCATCGAATTCGTGCGCGATGTCGGATGGGGCGAGATTGATCTCGAGCGTCCGCGCCCCCGCCGCCTTCGCCTCGGCGACGAACCCGGCCGCCGGCCACACGCTACCCGAGGTTCCGATCGCCACGAACTCCTCCGCCTGGGCCAGCCTGTCGCCGATCTCGTCCATGTGCTCGGGCATCTCCCCGAACCAGACGACGTCGGGGCGGATCGTGAGGGCGGCGCACGCGGGGCAGGGCACGTCGGTGGCATAGCGTTCGGCCGGCCAACAGTGGCCGCACCGGGCGCACCGTGCCCGCTCCAGCAGACCGTGCATGTGCAGGACACCATCCGCACCGGCCCGCTCCAGCAGACCGTCGACGTTCTGCGTCACGAGGGTGGTGGAGGGATGCGCCTGCGACAGGCGAGCCAACGCCTCGTGCGCCGGGTTCGGTCGTGCCGTCCGCGCCGTTTCCAGCCGCATCGCGTAGAAGTCCAGCACGCGGCCCGGATCTTCGGCGAAACCCTCCGGCGTCGCGACCTTCGACAGGTCGAAACGTTCCCACAGGCCGCCCTGGTCGCGGAAGGTGCCGAGACCGCTTTCGGCCGAAAGACCGGCCCCCGTCAGGACGACGAGCCGGCCCAACCGCGCGTCAGCTCCGCCGGCAATAGGCCTCGGCCGTGGCGCCGAACCGCTTGTAGCGTGACCAGAACTGCTCGTCGCGGGCGCGGTCGGACTGCCGCACCTGCTGCGCCCGGTGCGGATCGGCAAAGAACCGGGCCGCCATCCGCTGTTCCTGGCCATTGAGCGTCACGTCCGCGGCCTGCTGGATGCATCCGCAGAGCGCCCGCGACTTGGGCCGGTCCGAACCGAGACAGGCCCGTTCGATCGTGCCTGCATGAGCCGCCCCGGCGGTGGCCAACGCCACCAGCATCGCGATCGCATGATATCGCATGAGTTTTCCTTTCACTGCCCGTCGTGCGTTTCCCGCACTCTTCTATGCGACATAATCATGCCAAATCGGCCGGCGCGCCGCAATTTCTAATTTTCCTGCGGGGCGAACCGGCACAGCGCACCTGCGTCGTCTGACGTCATCGACTTCTGCCCCGCGCGGAATAATCTGGACGACAGACAAGATTGGAGGCTCAGCGGTGCGTATCGTCTCTTTGGTCGCGTTCCTGGCGATCGCCTCGTGCGGCTTCCCTTCGAACGAAGCCTTTCATGAATTCGGTCCCGTCAACTGGAACAGCGACAGTCGGCAGCTGACACTCGGTGGAGAGCTCTACTTCGTGCCGGAGAGCCTGCCCGTCGTCGGCCTGAGGAGCGGCGACGAGGTGGACCTCTACTGGGAACCGCAGGACGACCGGAAGGTCGTCACCCGGCTCACCATAACCAAGCGGCGTTTCCTCTTCGGGATATGACCGCGTGCGAAGACCTGATTTCCTATTCCGGTCAATCGTGGGCGAGCGCCGGGCGTCTCGCAAGTAACGTCGTCCACGACGCCGCCCCAATTCTTTCATGGAGGCCAGACCATGCGCCACTTCGTCCTCTCCATCGTCCTGTTGCTGTTCGTCGCGGCGTGCGCCGCGCCGCCGGCCGCCGGAAATGTCGCGACCGGCACCGTCTCCTACAACCGGTCCGAGCGCGTGCTCTCGCTGCGCGGGCAGCGTTACGAGGTGCCGGAATCAACTCCGACGCGCAGCGTGCGCAGCGGCGACAAGGTGACGATCAACTGGGTGCAGGACGGCGATCGCCGTGTCGTCACCCGCATCCAGGTCGAGACGACGCAGGACGCGCGGGACTGAGGCGGAACCCGTCCCGCCCGGCCACGCATCGCTTCACCGCAAGCGACCGCGCCGCGTCGCCCTCAGGCCGCTCCGCCGCTAGGCCGCCCACATCCGAATGAGATTGGCGCGGGTTCGCGCCAGCCGCGCGAGGTCGGCTTCCGCGCCCTCGCGGCCGGCCATCGCGGAGATGACGTGGTCGAGGTCGAACAGAATCTCGCGCTGCGCCGGATCGCGGACCCAGCTGGTGATCCAGCCGACGACAGCCAGGCGGGTGCCGTCCGTGACCGGCTGGACCCGGTGGAGGGCGTCCGACGGGTACAGGATCGCCTCGCCCGCCCGCAGGCGAAAGCCGCGCTCCTCGACCCGGTCGTCGACCAGCAGCGCCCCGCCCGAATAGCTCTCGGGCTCCGACAGAAACAGCGTGAACGACAGGTCCGTCCGCGCGCCGTCCATCAGGGCGTCGTCGACATGACTGCCGTAGGTCTGCCCACCGGAGTAGCGCGAGACCAGCATGCGCGCGATGCGTTTCGGCCGCGCCGCCGCGCGAACCGCGTCGTGCCGCATCAGCGCATCCCCCACCTTCGCCAGCACCGCGTCTCGCGCCGGCGACGCCGCCGCCTGCGCATTGTGCTTGACCTGGCGGGCGAGGGCGCCTGCCGTCCTCCGCCCATCCTCGAACTGCAGCGCGGCTGCGGCCTCGCGAAGCGCGACGAGCTCGTGGTCGTCGAAAAGCCCGCCGATGAGGTGAAACACCGCGCCTACCTCAGTTGCAGGCCGGCGAGCTCGACCCGCGCGGCGGCGCCGTAGAGGACCTCCGACTGACCGTCGACGCGGCCTTCCGGCACGATCGCCGGGAACAGCGCGTCGACAGGGGCCATGGCCTCGGCGATCGCCGCGCCGACGCCTTCGGGTACATCGAGCTTGGATGCCTCGTCCTTCGCCACCTGAACGAAGCCCCATGCGTCCTGGTACTCGTGCAGGTTATGCACCTCGCCATCGACGATGCCGAGCGCGTACTCGTCGGCGGCGGTCCTCAGCAGGTCCTCGATCGACTTCACGCGCTCGTACTGCGTCGCGGCGACGGCGGCCCGCGCGGCGGCGATCTTCTCCCGGACCGCGTCGCGGGCAGCCTCGACCTCGGCCGCGTGCGCCCCGCCTTCGACCGCGTCCGCCAGCGCCTGCAATTCGTCCGCAAAGCCCGGCGCGCCGTAGCGATCCAGCATCGGCTCGAGGTCGGTGTAGATCTCGTCGCCGGGGTGCTTCATGTGCGTGGTCGCCATCTCGACCTCGCCCTTGCCGTAGGTTTCGGTGCCGGCCATCAGGTGGCCTTCGACCAGCCCAAGGGCGGTCAGGAGCGCCGCCGTCCCCGACTGTTCCGCCACCGCGCCCTCGCCGCCTTCGCCCTCTCCCTGCGCCAGCGCGAGCTGCGGCGCGACAACCGCCGCCCCGGCCGTCACTGCGATGCCGGCCACCACGTCTCGTCGCGGCACGACCAATCTCGGCGTGCGCATGCGGGCGTCGTCCATGATCTGTCCTTTCCCGAGTTATTCACTCGGGTAATAGGCGCAGGCTTCTCACCTGTCAAAGGGTGATCGATTGTCCGCCGTCCGCCTGCGACGGCGGCCCGCCATTGACCGCCCCCCGGGCCCCCGTCATATCCCCGCCTATGACCGACCTCGCGCACATCCGCAATTTCTCCATCGTCGCCCACATCGACCACGGGAAGAGCACGCTCGCCGACCGGCTGATCCAGCTCACCGGCACCGTGGCCGAGCGCGACATGCAGGAGCAGCTCCTCGACTCCATGGACATCGAGCGCGAGCGCGGCATCACCATCAAGGCCAACACCGTCCGCATCGAGTACCCCGCCCGCGACGGCCACACCTACGTCCTGAACCTCATCGACACCCCCGGCCACGTCGACTTCGGCTACGAAGTTTCCCGCTCGATGCAGGCCGTCGAGGGCAGCCTGCTCGTGGTGGACGCCACCCAAGGGGTCGAGGCTCAGACACTCGCCAACGTCTACACCGCCATCGAGGCCGACCACGAGATCGTCCCCGTCCTCAACAAGATCGACCTCCCCGCCTCCGAGCCCGCCCGCGTCAAGGAGCAGATCGAGGACGTCATCGGCATCGAGGCGCAGGACGCCGTCGAGATCTCCGCCAAGACCGGCCAGGGCATCCCCGACGTGCTCGAGGCCATCGTCACCCGCCTGCCACCGCCGAAGGAGGGCGACGCGCAAGCCCCGCTGAAGGCCATGCTCGTCGACAGCAAGTACGACCAGTATCTCGGCGTCATCTGCATCGTCCGCATCATCGACGGCACCCTCCGCAAGGGCGACCGCATCCGCATGATGAAGACCGGCGGCACCTACGACGTCGACGACGTCGGCGTCTACCGCCCCGCGATGACCGCCGTCGAAACCCTCGGTCCCGGCGAGATCGGCTACCTCAACGCCTCGATCAAGCAGGTCCGCGACACCCGCGTCGGCGACACCATCACGCATGAGCGCCGCCAGTGCGCCCAGCCGCTGCCGGGCTTCAAGCCCTCGATCCCCGTCGTCTTCTGCGGCCTCTTCCCGGTCGACGCCGCCGACTTCGAGGATCTGCGCGAGGCGATCGAGAAGCTCGCCCTCAACGACGCCTCCTTCACCTACGAGATGGAGACGTCCGCCGCCCTCGGCTTCGGCTTCCGCTGCGGCTTCCTCGGCCTCCTCCACCTTGAGGTCGTCCGCGACCGGCTCGAGCGGGAGTACGACATCGAGCTCATCACCACCGCCCCCTCGGTGGTCTACCGCATCCACATGAGGGGCGGCGACGTGCAGGAACTGCACAACCCCGCCGACATGCCCGACCTCACCCACGTCGACCATATCGAGGAGCCGCGCATCAAGGCCACCATCCTCGTCCCCGACGAGTACCTGGGCGACGTCCTCAAGCTCTGCCAGGAGCGGCGCGGCATCCAACTCGACCTCACCTATGCGGGCGCCCGCGCCATGGTCGTCTACGACCTGCCGCTGAACGAGGTGGTGTTCGACTTCTACGACCGCCTGAAGTCGGTGACCAAGGGCTACGCCAGCTTCGACTACCAGATGATCGGCTACCGCGAGGACGCGCTCGTCAAGATGCAGATCCTCGTCAACGACGAACCGGTCGACGCGCTCTCGATGATGGTCCACCGCGACCGGGCCGAGGGCCGCGGCCGCCAGATGTGCGAGAAGCTCAAGGAGCTGATCCCGCGCCACATGTTCAAGATCCCGATCCAGGCGGCCATCGGCGGCCGCGTCATCGCCCGCGAGACCCTGTCGGCCATGCGCAAGGACGTCACCGCCAAGTGCTACGGCGGCGACGTCACCCGAAAGAAGAAGCTCCTGGAGAAGCAGAAGGCCGGTAAGAAGCGCATGCGCCAGTTCGGCAAGGTCGAGATCCCCCAGGAGGCGTTCATCAACGCCCTGAAGATGGACTCCTGACGTGCCGACCGTCTTTCGTCAGGACGGTTTCCGCTTCTTCTTCTACTCCAACGAAGGCGACCCCCGCGAGCCGCCGCACGTTCACGTCTCGAAAGGCGGCGCAGAAGCGAAGTTCTGGCTCGGACCACCCGCCGAACTCGCGCGCTCTGCGGGCTTGGACGCGAAAACCTTGCGTCACCTCGCCCACATGGTGGATGATCGCCGCCACAAGATCGCGGAGGCATGGCATGTCCATTTCGGCTGAAAGCGTCAGCTTCGACGATGACCAGATGTGGGTCACCCTTTCGGACGGTCGCACCCTCGGTGTACCCTTGGCATGGTTCCCCCGCCTGCTGTCCGCCGCACCGGCAGAACGGACGAGCGTCGAGATGACACCATTCGGCCTCCACTGGCCCGACATTGACGAGGACATCTCGATAGAGGGGCTTCTTGCCGGGCGCGGCGACCAGACGGTGCCCGGCTATCGAGCCGCATGAAACTCACCTACGACCCGAGCGCGAACGTCGCCTACATCCTCCTCCGCGAGCGCCAGGGCAACGTCGACACATTCGGCATCCTAGTAGATACTCTGATCGAAATCGACAATACGCCCGTCTTTCTAGTGCGCTGACGCGATATGAGCTATGCAACACTCATTGGCAGGCTCGCCCGTAAGCTGCGCGCGTCCAGTATGGTTGATCTTCTTCGCGCTGCTTTCCTGTTCCTGTCTGCCGCAACTGGCCATGCGGTCGCGATGGTGGCGGCAATATCGCCCAACGCTCTGCCCTATCTTGACGCAACTGCATTCACTTCGATTTCGTTAACGTTTTACGGGACGTTATTGCTCGCAGTTGGGGCCGGGATTATGTTCGACCAGTTAGCCGGAGCGGAGTTTCCCTACAAGAGACACTACAGAGACAAAAAGTATGGACGCAAAATTGCGCGAAAATCGGCATATGTTAGAGAGAACGACGATGAAAGCTCACTTCTGATACCGCTGATGGCGTTCCTTGCGTTTATCACGTTCTACCTTTCATCAGCTCGAGGAATTTTTGTCCTGTCCTTGCCGTTCCTGTTTCTTTTTTTTGTCTATGGGGCACCTCGATTTTCTACCGTTCTCGTGCCCCCTCGGCGGCGCGCGTGGTCTGAAGCAGGAGGAAGAGCGTCGGCTGTCGCTTTGCTGCGTCCGGATGGGCGTGGCGCTGCGGCCTTCACGCTCGGATTTTTCTGCCTCGCGGCCTGATCTTTTTTGTTCGCGTGATGCTCACGCCGGGCACGGGTTGAGACGGCGCAGCTGGCCGAGGCGGCGCATGTTGTAGGCGAGGTTCTTCATCCCGATCTTGGCCGTCGCTCGAACCAAGCCGATGGTCCGGACCAAGGTCCCGCCCATATCGTTGGCCTGCGCGCCGAAGACGTGCTCGACGCGGACCCGGATGCCGGATCTGGTCCGGTTGCTGCCCTTGGCCTGTTCGGTCAGCGGCTTGCCCCGCTTGCCCTTGCGGTGGATGTGGCTTTTCAGCCTCCGGGCGCGCAGCTTTGCCTCCATCTCCTCGGACCGATAGGCCGCATCCGCCCACACGCCGGAGCCGGTGTTACCCTGCATCAGCAGATGATCCACCGCCTGGCTGTCATGCCGCGCGGCATCGCTGACGTGATAGCGCCGCACCAGCTTGTGCCTACGATCCACGTTGACGTGATTCTTGTAGCCGTAATGGTTCTTGCCGTGCTTTTTCGTCCAGCGCGCGTCCAGGTCCTTTTGCGCGCGCTTCGCGGGCTTGTCCGCCCAGTCCTCGGGCACCTCGCCGTTCTTGATTGCCGCGTTCTCGTCCCGCGTGTTGTGGTTGCGCGGCACCGGCACGATGGACGCATCCAGGATTTGACCGCCGCGCGCGATGTAGCCCTGCCGCGCCAGATAGCCGTCGAACTGGCTGAACAGCTCCTCCACCTTGCCCGCCTGCGCCAGTGCCTCGCGATAGAGCCATACCGTCTTGGCGTCCGGCACCCGGTCTTCGAGGCCGAGGCCGAGGAATTGCATGAACGACAGCCGGTCGCGGACCTGATACTCGATCTGGTCGTCGGACAGGTTGTAGAGCGCGCTCAGCACCAGCGTCTTGAACATCAGCACCGCGTCCATCGGCTTGCGCCCCGCCCGGGACTTGCGCGCCGCAGCTGGCTTGCGCCAGACCCGCTCAAGGGTCGGGCGAAACTCCTCCCACGGCACAACGGCGTCGATCTCGACCAGCGGGTCCTTCTTCGCGTCCAGGCTCGCGTAACGGTCTGTAAGATCGAAGAACCCCATCTGCGCCATCGTCACACCCTCAGTGTCGCATCATCCCGACAGACATACCGCAGCGCCACGGTCGGGACCATTTTTCGAGGCGCCCTATGGTTTGCACATCTTCTGGGCGAGTACATACAATTTCAGAAGAGAGGGCGAGGATCATCCGTTCTCGCGGTGGTCGAGCGTATGGAGGAGAGACAAGCTCCGTGGCCTCAAGTCCGGTGCCTCATTATTCCTGAATTGGGCTCGGACGAGGCTTCTTTTAGTCGCGTCGCTTCTTGTCCTTAGTTCAGGGTTTGCGAGAGTGACCGCCTTCGCTGACGATCTTGTCGTGATTGAGGGCGAGTTCGGAGCGATCGAGGCGGCGCTTGTCGCGACGAATTCCTCCGGCTTGCTTCTAGTTAACTTTAGCGAGAACCGCGCTTGGTTCCTGTCGGATGGTGGACTCCTCGTGCCAATCCCAACGCCGCCAGCAGACAAAGCTAATCGTCGTATTCTTGGTTTTGGCGTCGAGAAACGTTTAGAGTAGCGCTCGCCTCCCGCAGGGCACTTCCACCGCTCTCTGATGCCCTACCCAGCGAGGGAGGCCCGCGACGGAGATGTCCTCGTCCAGCGCCTCCCAGTGGAGGCCGCAGGCGCTGATCTCCACCGCCTCCCGCGCCTCCGGCGTCGCCCGCATCAGCCGCGGAAACCACGCGAGCGGCACCCCGAGCCGCCGCCCGTCCGCGATCCGCGTTGGCCCCGCGACCACGGCTTCTCTCCAGGTCGAGCCAAGAAATGCAGCCATTTCGCATGTGTGCGGGCCTCGGGCCCGCCACGCGATCCCGACCCGAGGCCGCAACCAAAACGAGACCATTCGCCGCGCGCTCACGGATGTGTCACAATGGTTAACGGGGAGGCGCGGACCGATCGGTCTCGCACTGTGCGGCCGGGGGTCTGCGAGGGAACACCCCGAGGGAGACTGAAATGCCAAGATTTATCGTCACCGGCTGCTACACGGCAGCCGCCCTGAAGGGCATGGCCGCCAGCCCGAGCGACCGCGCGGCCGCATCGAACGCCATCGTGGAGGCGGCCGGCGGCACCCAGGAAGCGTACTACATGACCACCGGCGAAACCGACTTCATGATCGTCGTCAACGTCGACGACGTCAGCGAGCTGATCGCCGGTCTGATCGCCGTCGGCGGCACCGGCGCCGTCTCCGGCCTCAAGACCGTCCGGGCCTTCTCGGCCGAAGAATTCACCGCGATGCAGAAGCGCGCGGGCGAGATCGCCAGCTCCTACAAGCCGCCAGCATAACCGGCGCGCCGAGCCGCCGGAGGGTGCGCGCTCGCACGTGCCCTCCGGTCGGGCCGCCTGCCGCCCCTCCGGCTTGAGCCACATCAATGCAAGAAGCTGCATGCGTGCGACCCTCAGGTCCTCCGAAGACATCGAGGGAGGAGACAATGACACGACTTGCACGCGCACTCGCCGTCGCCCTGGTCGCCGCCGGGCCGGCGATGCCGCTCGCCGCCGACGAGGCATCGGACCAGGCGGCGATCCGCGACATCTGGCAGACCTACCAGACCGCCTGGGTCGACGGCGACGCCGACGCCTGGCTCGCGCTCTGGGATCAGGGCGGCGTCCAGATGCCGCCGGGCGCCCCCCCGCGTGAGTTCGGCGCGCTGGCGTCGGATGTGCGGGCACCTCAACTTCGACAGCTACAGCGGTAAGTGATTGATATTGCCATGGCCGGTTGGGCCAAAATGTAACTACATGGGCTCTGTCAGGCGGGTTTGGGCAGGGTCAGGGCATGAAAGAGGTCCAGCTGTTCCGGGGTTGGGCGGGTCGTGCCTTCGAGAGTGCGCTCGGCGATCCGGGCCTGATGGCGATGAATGCGGGCGAGCAGATCGAGCGCGGTGCGGGGGCTGGCGCTGTGGCCCTTTGCCTTCAGGCGCATGCGCATGACCCGGTGGAGCACGAGGGCGAGGAAGCAGATCAGCGCATGGGCCCGAATGCGGTCTGGCAGCCGATGATCGACCGGGGCGATCCCGATGCCGGACTTCAGCACGCGGAAGCCGCGCTCGATGTCGGCGAGGCTCTTGTAGTTCGCCCTGATCAACGTCCAACGCATTGATTTTATTTGATGACGTGACGTTTTTGATATTTTCGAACCGCAGGGTTTGGTAGGTTTGGGGCGAGAACCCTGCAATTTCGGATTGACGCATGAAGCCCAAATCCCGTGCCCCTGAGCAGGACGACCTGTTGCGCCCGCGCTTGGCGGACATGATCGACCTGCGCCACGAACTGGTGAAGCTTGCCGGGCTGATCGACTGGGAGTTCTTCGAGGAGGAATGGGCGGGGTTCTTCCCGTCGCACACGGGGCGCCCGGCGACCTCTCCACGGCTGGTGGCGGGGCTGCTCTACCTCCAGCACGCCTACCGGCTGTCGGACGAGGCGGTCGTGGCCCGGTGGGTGGAGAACCCGTACTACCAGCACCTCTGTGGCGAGACGTTCTTTCAGCACCGTCCTCCTGTCGATCCTTCGTCGCTGACGCGGTGGCGGAACCGGATCGGGGAGGAAGGTGCCGAGTGGCTCCTGACCAAGACGATCGAGGCCGGGCGCGAGGCCGGAGTGATTTCCGAGCGGAGCGCGGAGACGGTGATCGTGGACACGACGGTGATGGAGAAGGCGATCGCGCATCCAACCGATACACGGCTCTACGAGAAAGCGCGTCGGCGCCTGGTGGCGCTTGCCCAGGAGGCGGGCCTGTCGCTTCGCCAAAGCTACGCGCGGCTGGCGCCGCGTCTGGCCGGACAGGTCGGTCGCTATGCCCACGCCCGCCAGTTCAAGCGGATGCGCAAGGGGCTGCGGCGGCTGAAAGGCTACACCGGCCGGGTCCTGCGCGACATCCAGCGGCAGCTGCACGCCGTGACCGACACCGCCCTGCGGGAGCGGATCGAGGGCGAGATCGCCCTCGTTGAGCGCCTCCTGCGGCAGAAGCTGAAGGACAAGCGGAAGCTCTATGCGCTGCACGAGCCTGAGGTGGACTGCATCTCCAAGGGCAAGGCGCGCGTCCGTTACGAGTTCGGCTCCAAGGTCTCGGTGGCGACCACGCACAAGGAGGGCTTCGTCGTCGGCATGCGCGCGATGACCGGCAACCCGTACGATGGCCATACCTTGCGAGAAGCGCTCGAGCAGGTGGAGATCCTGACGGACACATCACCGAAGAGAGCCTTCGTCGACCGCGGCTATAGGGGGCATGGCGTTGAGACGACCGAGGTCTTCATCTCCGGCCAGCGCCGCGGCATGACGCCGGCGCTCCGGCGCGACCTGCGCCGCCGCAGTGCAATCGAACCGGCGGTCGGCCACATGAAGACCGACGGCCGCCTCGCCCGCTGCGCCCTCAAGGGCACGCTCGGCGACGCACTCCACGCTGTCCTCTGCGGCTGCGGGCACAACATCCGCATGATCCTGGCCCATCTGAGGGCTCTTGTGGCCGTGATCCTCGCCGCGCTGATGGCAGCAATCGCCAACAACATCGAACAGGCCCGGCCAAACTACGCCACGACCGGCGCCGCGGCGTGATGTTCAGTGGCGACTATCGTAAGACCCGCTACCGCGGCCTGGCGAAGAACGAGGCCCAGCTGTTCGCGCTATTCGGGCTCGGGAACCTGTTTCTGGTCCGAACGCGGCTGATGGCCTGAGGCGGAGTCCGCCTCCAGCTATCGAAATCACCTGAAATGTGCCGAGGCATCGCGAAGACGAGGCCATCATCCATTCGCTGACGCCACTGCAGCCAACGACAATCGATAGATCAGACGTTCCCTAGAGGCAACCCGCGACGCGAATCCACTCCCGTCCGTCTATGCTCATGGGCACCTCGATTTTCTACCGTTCTCGTGCCCCCTCGGCGGCGCGCGTGGTCTGAAGCAGGAGGACGAGCGTCGGCTGTCGCTTTGCTGCGTCCGGATGGGCGTGGCGCTGCGGCCTTCACGCTCGGATTTTTCTGCCTCGCGGCCTGATCTTTTTTGTTCGCGTGATGCTCACGCCGGGCACGGGTTGAGACGGCGCAGCTGGCCGAGGCGGCGCATGTTGTAGGCGAGGTTCTTCATCCCGATCTTGGCCGTTGCTCGAACCAAGCCGATGGTCCGGACCAAGGTCCCGCCCATATCGTTGGCCTGCGCGCCGAAGACGTGCTCGACGCGGACCCGGATGCCGGATCTGGTCCGGTTGCTGCCCTTGGCCTGTTCGGTCAGCGGCTTGCCCCGCTTGCCCTTGCGGTGGATGTGGCTTTTCAGCCTCCGGGCGCGCAGCTTTGCCTCCATCTCCTCGGACCGATAGGCCGCATCCGCCCACACGCCGGAGCCGGTGTTACCCTGCATCAGCAGATGATCCACCGCCTGGCTGTCATGCCGCGCGGCATCGCTGACGTGATAGCGCCGCACCAGCTTGTGCCTACGATCCACGTTGACGTGATTCTTGTAGCCGTAATGGTTCTTGCCGTGCTTTTTCGTCCAGCGCGCGTCCAGGTCCTTTTGCGCGCGCTTCGCGGGCTTGTCCGCCCAGTCCTCGGGCACCTCGCCGTTCTTGATTGCCGCGTTCTCGTCCCGCGTGTTGTGGTTGCGCGGCACCGGCACGATGGACGCATCCAGGATTTGACCGCCGCGCGCGATGTAGCCCTGCCGCGCCAGATAGCCGTCGAACTGGCTGAACAGCTCCTCCACCTTGCCCGCCTGCGCCAGTGCCTCGCGATAGAGCCATACCGTCTTGGCGTCCGGCACCCGGTCTTCGAGGCCGAGGCCGAGGAATTGCATGAACGACAGCCGGTCGCGGACCTGATACTCGATCTGGTCGTCGGACAGGTTGTAGAGCGCGCTCAGCACCAGCGTCTTGAACATCAGCACCGCGTCCATCGGCTTGCGCCCCGCCCGGGACTTGCGCGCCGCAGCTGGCTTGCGCCAGACCCGCTCAAGGGTCGGGCGAAACTCCTCCCACGGCACAACAGCGTCGATCTCGACCAGCGGGTCCTTCTTCGCGTCCAGGCTCGCGTAACGGTCTGTAAGATCGAAGAACCCCATCTGCGCCATCGTCACACCCTCAGTGTCGCATCATCCCGACAGACATACCGCAGCGCCACGGTCGGGACCATTTTTCGAGGCGCCCTGTACATTTTTCCGCGGAGATCAGGTCAGAACCGGTCAATCCGGGGATCCGGATTGACAAGAACGGGTCAGACTCCGGCTCCCGCGCCTACTGGACCGAGCGCTGGATCGTCCGGCCCGCGGTCTCGACATCGCGCCCGAAGCCCTTCGTCGTCTCGCACGCCGCCAGCCCCACCAGCGCCAGGATCAGGATCACGCGTGTCATCACCAGCCCCACTTTCCCTTGTTCCATTACCGTAGCCGCACCGGACACCGCGCTTCAAGCCTTGCAAAAAAGCGAATTAGGACAGGAACTTACCGCCCGCCAGCGAGCGCAAGGGCCGGCTGGTCTCCGATCGCTCCCGCCCGCCGCCGATCAGTCCAGAAGACCATCGTTGTCATCCGCCAGGCCGCGCTCCGCGTCGAGCAGGCCCTCTTCGTCCGCCCCAAACCCGTCGTAGCCGAGATCGGTCGCGGAATTGCCCAACGCGTCGTCGTCGTCGAGGCCGTCGTCGTCCCCCAGCGTCGCCTCGGTATCGAGCATGCCGTCACTCGCGCCCCCCCTGCTGGCGGGGAGCGGCGTTGACACTCCGATCTGCGCAGCCGCGGGCATCGAGCCGGTACCGATGCCGCCCAGCAAGATGGCGGCACGCGTCGCATTCATGTCCGGGCCCGGGCCGAGCCATGGCGCATCGGCGCAGGCCGACACGCCAAAAGCGACGACGGCGGTAGACGTCCAGGTAGCGATCCGCATGAGCTTTCCTCCGATCAGCGCGGTCACAGGCTGCGACGGGATGTTCCAGCATTGCTGTCGTCACAACCGCATCAGCACCCTTGCGTTGGGGTTCAAACCACTGATCAGCAGGACCTTTGCATGAACCATGTCAACCGCTATTCGCAGAACCAGCTCCCCGCGCATTGGCTCGTCGCAATTCTCGTGTGTTCCAGTTCCTATTCAACGGCGGGATGGAGCGAGCCTTCGAGCGAATCGAGGACGCCGGCGCCTTCGTCGCCACGGGCGGCGCGGTAACCACGCCTTGGCAGGGGCGATCATCGGCTGCCTGATGGTCTGGCGCCTGTCGATGCAGCTTGGGCACGGCACGCCGCCGCCCGAGACCGAGCCGGGGCCGCTGCAGATCGTCTCGCGGGGGGGGCGTACTAGGGGTTTACGCACCGCCAATGGGAATGCCGATCGTGGGGTTGCTTGCCGTCGCTGCACTGTCTCCGACCCTTGCGCGGCTGCACGAGATGGCGGCAACCATACTCTTCTGGCTCGCCTTGCTGCACCTCGCCGTGGCAGCGTGGCATGAACTCGGCGAATGCGACAACATTGCCCACCGGATGCTTCGCCCAACTCCGCCAACCTGACGACGTGCCCGGCTCTTGAGTTGTATGAACGAGAACCGCTGTCTTCCACGCCACGCCACGCCACGCCACGACGCGAGCGAGGGTCAGGGTTGGGCAAAGCATGCTCGGAGCGGTACTGCTGTCGTGCTCTCCCGTCTCCGGGACGGTTGCGTGATCATTTTCATGTTGCGGCAGTAGACCCCGCACTCTCTCGACCTTTTCGGCGGGCGCCGGTTCTGGTCTTGCGTTCCCATATCGCCGGGACCAATGTCCGCCGCGCCACTACGGTAGCGCGAAGAGTTGCTGGGGCTACCGGTTGCGTTGCATGGGAGGCGCGCGCTACGCTGGCGAGGGCGACAGGGAGAACCAATAATGTACAGTAGAATCATGGTGCCCGTGGACCTCGCTCACGCGGACAAGCTGACCCGCGCGCTCGACATCGCGGCGGTGCTCGCCAAGCACGAAGGGGCCACCCTGATCTACACCGGGGTCGGAGCGGAGACGCCGGGTTCGTTGGCACACAATCCCAAGGAGTTTGCGGACAAGCTGCAGCTATTCGCCGACAAGCAGCGAAGCGCGCATGGTGTGCCGGTCGAAGCGCATGCGGCGACCTCTCACGATCCGGCGATCGATCTCAATGAGAAGCTGGTCGCGGCGGCGCAGGAGACGGGGGCGGATTCTGATCGTGATGGCGAGCCACGTTCCGGGTCTCGCCGATCACTGGTTTCACGGACATGCCGCTTATGTCGCCCAGAACGCCCCCATCTCGGTCTTTGTGGTTCGCTAGCGGCGGTTCCTCACATGCCCTCGCCGACGTCTTCGGCGGTGCCTTCGATGGTCTCGCCGGTGTTTTCCATGTCCTGGCCAAAGCCGCCGACCGTATTGCAGGCCGTCAGGCCGAGCAGTGTCGCGAATAGGATGGCATAGCGGGTCATTGGTCCCTCCTTCT
This sequence comes from uncultured Alphaproteobacteria bacterium, assembly GCA_963749675.1. Lineage (GTDB taxonomy): Bacteria > Pseudomonadota > Alphaproteobacteria > Rhodobacterales > Rhodobacteraceae > Roseitranquillus. The sequence goes on along the minus strand of CAVVNT010000006.1, from coordinate 84,049 downwards.
GTCCGTTGTGTGCGAGAACGCCGCGACTACTCGGGACGTTCCTCAGGCTTGCAGAAATCGACGTATCGCTGCCTCCACGTCCCTCGGCCTCTCAGCGTGCAGCCAATGGCCAGCGCCCTCGATCGTCTCGACTTCCGCGGCGGGAAACAGCTGCATTATCTTTTCGACACCCGCGTCCGTCACATAGTCGCTTGCGCCGCCGCGGAGAAATAGGGCGGGACCGTTGAAACGTCCGTCCAGCTCGGCCCAACCGACGAGGTCGTCCATCTGCGCTGCCAGTACATCGAGGTTGAGCCGCCAGCGCCGCTCGCTCAGGTCGAGCGACTGCAGCAGGAACGCCCGAACCCCGGGGTCGTCGACGTCGATCTCGACTTCGGAGCGGCGGGTCGCGCTGTTGACCTCGACCCTGCGCATCGCTTCGATCAGCTCGATCTGGCTGTGACCATACGCCACCGGCGCGATGTCGACGACGATCAGCCGCGAGACTGCCTCCGGCTTCGTCAGCGCCAACGTCATGGCCGCTTTTCCGCCCATCGAATGACCACAGATGTCGAACGGATGCGGGGCGGCGTCGGCAAGATCCGCCGCCATCGCAGCGTAGGAGCTGTCGTCGCTCCATGGGCTGTCCCCGTGGTTGCGCATGTCGACGGTGATCACCTTCCGCTCGTCCGAAAGCCGCTTGGCGATCACGCCCCAGTTGCGGCCGGATCCGAAAAGCCCGTGCGCGACGACGAGGGGCGGCCCCTCGCCGACGATGGAAGTGGCGAGCTTCACGCGTATATCGGGAAACGCCCGCAGAGATCGACTACGTCGCGCTTGACGCGATCCTCAACCGCTTCGTCGTCGAGATCGTCGACGATCTGGCAGATCCAGTCGGCGATCTGGAGGAACTCGGGCTCTCCGAAGCCGCGGGTGGTCGCCGCCGGGGAGCCGAGGCGCACGCCGGACGTCACCATCGGTTTTTCGGGATCGAACGGCACGCCGTTCTTGTTGCAGGTGATGTTGGCCCGGCCCAGCGCCTTTTCGGTCTCGTTGCCCTTGCGCGCCTTGGGCCGCAGGTCGACCAGCAGGACGTGGCTGTCGGTCCCACCCGTCACGATGTCGAGGCCGCCCTTCATCAGACCTTCGGCCAGGGTCTTGGCGTTCGCGACAACCTGCTGTTGGTACGTCTTGAACTCCGGCCTCAGCGCTTCGCCGAAGGCGACGGCCTTGGCCGCGATCACGTGCATCAGGGGGCCGCCCTGGATGCCTGGAAAGATCGCTGAATTGACCTTCTTGGCGATGGCTTCGTCATTCGTCAGGATCATGCCGCCGCGGGGGCCGCGTAGGGTCTTGTGCGTCGTCGTCGTCACCACATGCGCGTGCGGGAACGGCGAGGGATAGACGCCCGCCGCGATCAGCCCGGCGAAATGCGCGACATCGGCCAGCAGCCAGGCACCGACCTCGTCCGCGATCTCGCGCATCCTCGCGAAGTCGATCACCCGCGGGATCGCGGAGCCGCCGGCGATGATCATTTTTGGCTGATGTTCGGCCGCGAGGCTCGCCATCTGGTCGTAGTCGATGAGGTTGTCGTCCTTCCGAACGCCGTACTGCACCGCATTGAACCACTTGCCCGACTGGTTCGGTTTGGCCCCGTGCGTCAGGTGACCGCCGGCGTCGAGGCTCATGCCGAGGATCGTGTCGCCGGGAGTCAGCAGCGCCGTGAAAACGCCTTGGTTCGCCTGGCTGCCGGAGTTCGGCTGCACGTTCACGAAGTCGCATCCGAACAGCTTCTTCGCCCGCTCGATCGCCAGTTCCTCAGCGACATCCACCCACTCGCAGCCGCCGTAGTAGCGCCGGCCAGGATAGCCCTCGGCATACTTGTTGGTCAGGACCGACCCCTGCGCCTCCAGCACCGCCTTCGACACGATGTTCTCGGACGCGATCAACTCGATCTCGTGCTGCTGCCGGCCGAGTTCCTTCTCGACCGCCGCGTAGAGCTCGGGGTCTCGCTCGGCGAGCCCCTCGGTGAAGAAGCCATTGTCCCTGTGTGGCGCGTTCACTTGGCGGTCCTCCTCCGTCCCGGTGTCAATCTCGAGCCATATAGCGGTAAAGGCCCGTCGCGCCACCACCCGCTGTGGAAGCGCGCCGCCAGTCAGGTGACCGGCTTTCGCGCGCCAGCGCGTAGAGCAGCGACAAGGACATGACATACCCCATGACCATCACCGTGTGGAGCAGGAAGCTGCCCGACAGGAACGATATCGCCAGCGGCCCCACCATGGCGAGCGCCAGCACCGCGCCGTTCCGTGACGCCCGCACCCCGAAGGTCACGAGCGGCGCGAAGAGCATGGCGAGCCCCGAAGCCAGCATCAGTGGGCCGCCCCAGATCAGCCACGAAAGGTACTGCTGGTGGAAATGCGGGAAGTTGCCGACCACCAGTTTGTCCTCGTTCAGGATCCCGTAGCCCAGCAGCGGCGCCGCGCGGATGTCGTCGAGCGCGTCCTTCCAGAGGATCGCGCGGATGAACACCGCTCCCACGAGCGCCTCCTCTTCGTCGAGGTCGGGTTCGGGTTCGTCGTGGTCGGGTTTCGGCGTCGCAGCGGCGGGTGGTTCCCTTCTCGCCGGCGCGCTTTCCAACCCGAGGCGGCCAGCGAAGCTCTCCTCGGCCAGCTCTTCGGCGTCGCCAAGACGGGTCGCGGTCTGTGCGATCGCCAGAAGGCGCTGCGCGAACTGGCAGTCCGAGCGAAGGTCGAGCGCGATACCGCCCGCAAATCCTGCGACCGAGAACAGCCCGAGGACGGCCATGATCGTGGCGCGCCGTCGCAGGGCCTCGCCCCGACCTAGCAGTAGTGCGAGGATCGGGATCGTGATCGCCTGTGCGATCAGCATCGCACGCGCGCCCGAGAACGCCACGGTAGCGAGAACGACGAGCGCCAGCGCGAAGTGGCGGAGGATGCGCTCCCAGGGTGCAAGCCGCGTCCAGTCGTGGTAGGCTGCGATCCCGAAGATCGTGAGCCAGACTGGCGGGAACAGCACGAACTTGGCGAGAAAGCCGACCCGGCAATTCTCGGGCGAGGGCGTTGTCAGGTGCTCCCAGCCAAGCATGGCGACGGATCCGATGACCGCGATCGGTCCGACCACCCGCCAGATGCGCCCGACGTCCAGCGTCATTCGGAACCGCAGGATCATCAGCAGCATCAGCAGCGCAGACCCGACATAGAGCGAGAGCTTGGCCTCGAGGTCGCCGCTCGTGCCAGGCAGCAGTGGGTAAGCGAAGGCGTTGAAGGCAACGAAAAGGCTGTACTGCGCGAACAGCGCAACCGTCCACAAGTCTGTCCGGTCCGGTGCGACGCGACGCCATACGAGCGGGGCGGCAAGCAGCGGAAGCAGGCCCCACTCGACCAGCCGAATTCCCTTCCAGGCCACGATCGGCACCAGTGCGATCCCGGCCACTACCAGGACGTCGCAGACCGTCAATCCGAGGCGGTAGGTGCGGGAACGGGTCATCGGGCGCCGCTTACACCTTGCCGCATCTGCGATAAACACCCATTCCAGCTTGGCAACGCTTCGTCCCCGGCGCATCGTTGCCGCGATGCCGAACGAATTGCTCCGCGACCAAGCCGGCCGTCTGACCGCAATCCACTTCGCCGCTAGTGAAATCGATGTGGCGCAGGGCGCTCAGGCCGCACTCATCCGCCGCTACGGCGAGGTCCGGCCCGAGGAGGCGGACGTGATCGTGGCCCTCGGCGGCGACGGCTTCATGCTGCAGACGCTCCACGGCACCATGGACCTCGACGTGCCGGTCTACGGGATGAACTGCGGCACGATCGGCTTCCTGATGAACGAGTATGAGCCCGCGGGCCTCGTGGATCGCCTGAACGCGGCCGAGGAGGAGATCATCAATCCTCTCTCCATGCGGGCCGAGGGGGTGGACGGCACCATTGGCCGCGGCCTTGCCATCAATGAGGTGGCGCTGCTGCGCGCCGGTCCGCAGGCTGCGCGCCTGCGCATCAGCGTCGACGGCAAGGTGCGCCTGGCGGAACTCGTCTGCGACGGCGCGCTCGTCTGCACGCCCGCGGGCTCGACCGCCTACAACTACTCGGCTCACGGGCCGATCCTGCCGATCGGTTCCGATGTGCTCGCGCTTACGGCCATGGCCGCGTTCCGTCCGCGGCGCTGGCGGGGCGCTCTTCTGCCCAAGGCGGCCCGAGTGCGCTTCGACGTGCTCGAGCCGGAAAAGCGGCCGGTCATGGCCGACGCCGACAGCCGCTCCAGCCGAAATGTGCTCTCGGTCGAAATCGCAAGCGAAGACACGATTGCACATCGTATCCTTTTCGACCCCGGCCATGGGCTGGAGGAGCGGCTCATACGCGAGCAATTCACCTGACGGATTTCTCCACGGCGTTGCCAAACGCGGTTGTGACCTGACGACAGACGGTGAAAGCCTAGAACCATTCCCATGTTACGTCTCTTGTTCCTGATCGTGACGCTGGGTGCCGGCGCGGGGCATGGTGCGGCATGGTCGATGCTGCCCGAGACGGAGGTCGAGGTCGACGTGCCCTGGCGAGGGCTGACCGTCGTCATGAGGTTCCCCGACGTCGCCGGAACGATCGAATTCGACGAGCGACGGCCGGAAACGGCTCATGCCCGTATTGCCGTCGCCACGACGACCGTCCGCACCGGTCTTCCACCGGCGGACCGGCTTGCGAAATCCGCAGACTTTCTTGCGGCGGAGGAGTTTCCCTCGATCGGCTTCACGCTCGAGCGATTGGAACAGACCTCTCGCTCGACCGCCGACATCTTCGGCCAGATCGCGTTCCGCGGCGTCACACGCCCGATCGAGTTCAAGGCGACTGTTTTTCGGTATGGAGCCGCCGAGGATGACCCGGAGCGTTTCGAGGCCGGTTTTCGACTCGAGGGATCCATCGACCGCACGAAGTTCGGTTCGGTGGGCGCCCTGCGGGAGGTGCCCGCCGTTCTGCCGATCCGCATCGATCTCTTCATAAAGTCGGACTGAAGCTCCGGTGCTCGCCCGGAACACGGAGGTTGCTTGGGGGTGGGCCGCCCGGCTGCTGCACTGGGCCACGGCCGTCGCGATCGGCTTCCAGCTCACGATCGTCGCCTACATCTGGTCGCTCGACGACGTCGTCCGCCGCTTCGAGGCTGCACAGGTCCACAAGAGTTGGGGCGTCGTGATCCTCGGGCTGACCCTCGTGCGCCTCGGCTGGCGGCTGGCGAACCGCCAGGCGCCGCGGCTGCCGGCGACAACGCCCGGATGGCAGGTGCGCCTGGCGGGTCTCAGCCATGCGGTACTCTACTCGTTGCTCCTGCTTGTGCCGCTGGCAGGGTGGACCTACGCCTCGGCCTCGCCACTACAAACGCTGATGCAGATCGACAACGAGGTCTTCGGGCTCTTTGCATTGCCGGATCCCTGGCCAGCAGGCGACGAGCGGCTGGCCGACGCGGCCTACGCCGTGCACCGCGCCGGCGGGCTGTCTCTCGCGATACTCGTGGCCGCGCATGCGGCAGCGGCGCTCAAGCACCATTACGTCGACAAGGATGATGTGCTGGTGCGGATGACGTGGCCGCGGTGACGCAAGGTCACTGGGCGCCTTCCTCCCATGAAGCCTTCTTGCGGTAGATCGTCGACGCCGACACGTCGAGCGCGCGCGCAGCCTTGGGTATCGAGCCGCCGGCACGCTCGATCGCGCGCTCGATCAAGACCCGTTCCGCCTCCGCGAGCGTCAAGCCCTCCAGAGGGTCGACGATGGTGCCGTTCTCGGTCGCACACGCCGTGAGTACTTCGGTGCGCTCAAGGAGGATCGCCGGTAGCATGTCGGTGGTCACGTGGCTGGCGTCGTTCAGCAGCATGATGTTCCACAGGACATTGCCCAGCTGGCGGATGTTGCCCGGCCACGAATAGCGCCGGAAGACTGCCTGCACCTCGTCTGACAGGCCGACGAAGTGCCGCCCTTCCGTCGCATTGAACCGCACCAGCAACGCCTGCGCGATCTCCAGCACGTCGTCGCCGCGCTCCCGCAGCGGCGGCATCCAGATCGGCACGACGTGCAGGCGGTAGTACAGATCCTCGCGCAGCTTGCCCTGCGCCACCATGTCGGAGGGGTCGCGGTTGGTCGCCGCGACGATCCGGACATCGACGCGCGTCGGCTCGCTGGCGCCGACCGGCGCGATCTGCGACGTCTGCAGGAACCTCAGCAGCTTCAGCTGCACGTCGGTGCTCATTTCGCAGATGTCGTCGAGAAACAGCGTCCCACCATTCGCAAGCGCCGCGGCGCCGCGCTTGTCGGCGATGGCGCCGCCATAGGCGCCGGCGAGGTGGCCGAAGACCTCGCTCTCCAGCCGGTCGGGCGAGATGGCGCCGCAGTTGATCGGAACGAACGGCCCGTCGGCCCGGTTGGACGTCGCATGCACCGCCTGCGCGCAGACCTCCTTGCCGGTGCCGCTTTCGCCGGTGATGAATACCGTCGCCATCGACTGGCTCACCGCCTCGATCGTCTCGAAGACGCGGCGGATTGCAACGCTCGACCCAATGAAGCTGCCCGAGGTCATTCCCCTCAGGCCCTGCTGGATGCGGCCGAAGCGCGTCTCGCGCGGGCCGCTTTGCAAAGCGCTCTCGACCGCCTTGATCAGTCGCTGCTCGTCGAACGGTTTCGCGAGGAACTCGCTGGCGCCGGCCCGCATCGACTCGACGGCGCGATGCACCGAACCGTCCGCGGTGATGACGATGAACCGCGCGCGGTGGTCGGCGGCCAAGAACTCCCGAATCAGGTCGATACCGTCGCCATCCGGAAGCGACAGATCCATCAGCACGACCCGCGGCCGGTACCGCTCATAGGCCGTCCGCGCCTCGGCGGCGGACGCCGCAGCTTCGCTTTCATAGCCGCCGCGGCGCAAGATGTCCTTGTAGAGCGCCTGCAGCGTCGGAGTATCCTCGACGATCAGCAGCGGCTCGCTCATTCCGGCGGCTGCTCCAGGAACCGGATGGCCCGCCGCGCCAAATCATCCATGCGCCGCGCACCGGGGTCAAATCCCGAACTACCACCCGTCCGTAGCCTTGCCTGCATACGGGCAGCCTCGTTGGCGAGCATGTCGGCCCCTATCGTCTGCGCCAACGACGACATCACGTGCAGGTGCCTGGTCAGTGCCTTGCGGTCCCAGCGGCGAAGCGCCAACCAAGCGCCGTGGCGCGTCTTCTCGAGATCGCACGCACAGAGTCCGCGAATGGTGTCTCTGTCGTCGGGATCCATCGCCGCAAGCAGTCGCTCGAGGATCGTGCAATCGATTTCTGCCGCAAGCATTCGCTCCGTGCCGAGCGGGGCTTGCGTCGCATTGTCAAGGCGGGTCTGCGTGTCGACGGAAACGTGCGCCGCGCTGGATCGTCTTGTCAAAGTCGTCCGTCCGTTCGTGAGGCGGTCTGTCCGACCTCATTTCTGCTCTACTGCCGTTTGCGGCAATGCCTTGCCCTCCACGAGAAAAGTATATCGCGCAGCACAAGTGGAGGACAATCTATCCGAGTAGCTAGGTTTTTGCTATCGCTTGACGTGCGTTATCTGCATAACCCAACGTCAACAACGCCTCGCGGACCTCATCGAGGATCCGCGGATCGTCGATCGTTGCCGGAGCTGCGGGGTCTTCGCCGTCGGCAATCGCAGCCATGGTCCTCCGCAATATCTTTCCCGAGCGCGTCTTGGGCAGCCGCTCCACGACGGTTGCAAGACGGAACGCCGCGACGGGCCCGATGCGATCGCGCACGAGCTTCACAGTCTCGCGGACGATTTCATCCGCCGGCCGTTCGCAGCCCTTGTTGAGGCACAGAAACCCCATCGGAAGCTGACCCTTCAGCGGATCCGATACGCCGACGACCGCGCACTCCGCGACATCTGGATGAGCGGCAATGACCTCCTCCATCGCGCCAGTCGACAGACGATGCCCCGCCACATTGATCACGTCGTCGGTGCGCGCCATGATCCAGATGTAGCCGTCCTCATCCATGAATCCGGCGTCGCCGGTCTCGTAGAAGCCCGGGAATGTCTCGAGATAGCTCTTGCGAAAGCGCGCCTCGGCATTCCAGAGGCCGGGAAGGGTGCCCGGAGGCAGCGGCAGGCGAATGGCGATTGCGCCCAGTTCGCCCCGCGTCATCTCGCATCCGTCCTCGGCCAGTATGCAAACGTCGTAGCCGGGCATCGGTACGGCTGGCGACCCGATCTTGACGTCGACCCCGCCGAGGCCGATCGGGTTACCCGCGATCGTCCACCCGGTCTCGGTCTGCCACCAATGGTCGATCACCGGGACCTTCAGCGTTCGCGCCGCCCACTCGATCGTATCCGGGTCCGCCCGCTCGCCGGCGAGAAACAACGTACGCAGGCTCGAAAGGTCGTAGTCCGCCTCGAGCTTGCCGAGAGGGTCCTCCCGCTTGATCGCCCTAAGGGCGGTCGGCGCCGTGAAGAGGACGTCGATGCCGTATTCTTCGATCATGCGCCAGAATGTCCCGGCGTCGGGGGTGCCGATCGGCTTGCCCTCGAACACGACGGTCGTGCAGCCGTGGACCAGCGGCGCGTAGACGATGTAGCTGTGGCCCACCACCCATCCGACGTCGCTCGCCGCCCAGAAGGTCTCGCCTGGCGCGACGCCGTACATCGCACCCATTGACCAGTCGAGCGCGACGAGGTGACCGGCGGTGGCGCGCACAACGCCCTTGGGCTGCCCGGTCGTGCCGCTGGTATAGAGGATGTAGGCGGGATGATTCCCTGCAACCGGCACGCACTCAGCCGGCTCGGCGCCCTCCTGAAATGCGTGCCACTCGTTGTCACGCTCGCCCAGCGTTCCGGGCTCCTGCGCGCGTTGCAGGACCACGGTAAAGTCGGGTCGATGTGTCGCTTTCTGCAACGCTGCGTCGAGCAGGGGCTTGTAGTGCACGACGTGGCTCGGTTCGATCCCGCAGGATGCGGCGATCACCGCCTTCGGCGTCGCATCGTCGATGCGCTTTGCGAGTTCGTCCGCCGCGAACCCGCCGAAGACCACGGAGTGGATTGCGCCAATCCGGGCGCAGGCGAGCATGGCCACCAGCGCCTCGGGCACCATCGGCATGTAGATGACCACACGGTCGCCCTTGCCGATGCCGGCTCGCGCCAGCGCACCGCCCAGTCTGGAGGTCTGCTCCCGCAGGTCGGAGTAGCTGATGCGGGCCTTTTCACCGGTTACTGGACTGTCCCAGATGATGGCGATCCGGTCGCCGTGGCCGGCCTCGACGTGGCGGTCGACCGCGTTCCAGCAGCCATTGACGAGCCCGTCCGAAAACCATTCGTAGATCGGCGCCTTCTCGTCGAACAGCGCCTTCGACGGCGGCTTGACCCAGTCGATCGCGCGCGCGGCATCCATCCAGAATCCCTCAGGATCCGACTTCCACTGCGCATAGGTCTCTGAGTAGCTCATCCCCATCTCCTCCCCTGCTGAGTCTTGTTAGGCAGAGGGGTGTCGCAAGGCAAGTTGCGGCATGTTGCGCCAGCTCAAGCCTGGCCTGCGTATCACGATTTGTGTCTGCTCTTGCCGGACTCGCCGGTTGGTGCATTTCCTCACGCGTGGAGGGGCAAGACGCGCCTCCGTGGCAAGAGGGCTGACGGCCATGGCCGACAAGAAAGACAAGCCGCAGAAGACCGGCGGCAAGCCCGGCAAGAAGTGATGCACCCCGCGCCGCCGGTTTCAGCCGGCGGCGCACTTCCCTCGAATGCCTCCGGGACGCAAGGTCGGAACGCCTGGGTGTCGAGGCGCTGTCAGGCGTAGTGGCCGACCGGGGTCCCAGCCAGCGCGCTGATGTTTAGCAAGCCGCGAGCCGTGATCGACGGCGTTATGATGTGTGCCCGGTTCCCCATGCCCATCAGGATCGGTCCGACCTCCAGCGCGTTCGCCCGTGCCTTCAACACGTTCCGGACGCCCGAGGCCGCATCGGTACTGGCAAAGACCAGAACGTTGGCCTCACCTTTGAAGCGGCTGTCGGGAAGGATCCTTTCCCTCAATTCCGGGTCCAGCGCAGCATCGGCGTGCATCTCGCCCTCATACTGGAAGTCCCTGCCGGTGCTGTCCAGGATCGCCAGCGCTTCGCGCATGCGCCGCCCGGAGTTGATGTCCAGGTTGCCGAACTGGCTGTGCGAGCAGAGCGCCACCAGTGGCTCCACTCCGAACCGCCGCACATGCCGCGCCGACGCGATTGCGGTCTCGGCGATCTGTTGCGGCGTTGGCTCGGGATGCACCTGGGTATCCGCGACGAAGAGGGGACCTGATTCGAGGATCATCAGGCTCAGCGCCGCGATCGGATGAAGCTCCTTGTTCGCAAGCACCTGACCGACGTAATTCAGGTGCCAGAGATACTGCCCGAATGTGCCGCAGATCAGGCTGTCGGCCTCCTCGCGCAGGACCATCACGGCCCCGATTGCGGTCGTGTTCGTGCGCATGATCGCCCGCGCCAGGTCCGGCGTCACGCCGCGCCGCGCCATCACAGCGTGATAGGTGGTCCAGTAGTCGCGATACCGCGGGTCGCTCTCGGGATTGACGAGGTCGAAATCGGTGCCCGCCTTGATCGACAGACCCGCTCTCTCGCAGCGCATCTCGACGACGTCCGGGCGGCCGATCAGAATTGGGATGTCCGTCGTCTCCTCCATCATCGCGTTCGCGGCGCGCAGAACGCGCTCGTCCTCGCCCTCGGCGAAGACGATCTTGCGAGAGGCTGTCGACGCCGCCTCGAACACCGGCCGCATGATCAGAGCCGAGCGGAAGACCGAGCCGTCGAGCCGGCGCCTGTAGGCCGCCAGATCTTCGATCGGCCGCTCGGCGACCCCGGTCTCCATGGCCGCCTTCGCCACCGCGCTCGCGACCACGCCCATCAGACGCGGGTCGAACGGTTTCGGAATGAGGTAGTCCGGGCCAAAGCTCAGCCGCTCTCCCTGGTACGCCGCGGCGGCCTCGGCGCTCGTGGTCTGTCGGGCGAGGCGGGCGATCCCGTCGATGCAGGCGAGTTCCATCTCGTCGTTGATCGTGGTCGCGCCGACGTCGAGCGCGCCGCGAAAGATGAACGGAAAGCAGAGGACGTTGTTGACCTGGTTCGGAAAGTCCGACCGCCCCGTGGCTATGATCGCCTCCGGCGCCACCTCGCGAGCCACTTCCGGGTCGATCTCGGGATTGGGATTGGCGAGCGCGAAGATGATCGGCCGTTCGGCCATCCGCGCGACCATGTCCGCCTTGAGCACGTTCGGCCCCGAGAGGCCGAGGAAAAGGTCCGCCCCCTCGATGACGTCGTAGAGCGTTTGCGCGCCTCCCTCCTGCGCGTAGGCGGCCTTCTGGGGTGTCATGTCCACCTCGCGCCCGTCGTGAACCAGGCCGTGCAGGTCACAGAGCCACACGTTCTCTCGCTGGACACCAAGCTTCAGGAGCATGTCCAGGCAGGCGATCCCCGCTGCGCCGCCGCCGGTCGAGACGACCTTGATGTCCTCGAAAGCCTTCCCCGCGACATGCAGCGCATTGGTCGCCGCGGCACCGACGACGATCGCCGTGCCATGCTGGTCGTCGTGAAAGACCGGAATGTTCATCCGCTCGCGGCAGATCCGCTCCACCGTGAAGCAATCCGGCGCCTTGATATCCTCAAGGTTGATCGCGCCGAACGTCGGCTCCAGGGCGCAGACGATCTCGGCGAGCTTCTCGGGGTCGCTCTCGGCAAGCTCGATGTCGAAGCAGTCGATGTTGGCGAACTTCTTGAAGAGCACCGCCTTGCCCTCCATCACCGGCTTGGACGCAAGCGCGCCGATGTTGCCGAGGCCGAGCACCGCGGTTCCGTTCGTCACCACCGCCACGAGGTTGCCGCGCGCGGTGTAGCGCGCCGCGTCGGTTGGGTCGTTCTTGATCTCGAGGCATGCCTCCGCGACCCCGGGCGAGTAGGCGCGGGCGAGATCTCGGCCGTTCGCCATCGGCTTGGTCGCGCGTATCTCCAGCTTCCCGGGACGCGGGAACTCGTGGTAGCGTAGCGCCGCCTCGCGCAGCGCCTCCTTGCGGTCGCTCATGCCTGCTTCTCCCGCCGATATCCGGCGGCATCCTGTACCGACCGTGGTGGGAGGGCAATGACCCGGCCGGACGCGACCGCGTCGGCGTCGCCGCGATCCATCCGCTAGGCCAGCTGGAGCCAGGAGCGGGATAGCAGCTTGGGGACCTGGACACGAACTCAGTCCTCGAGAAGCTCTTCAAGGTCGATCTGAGGGTCGCCAGGAGGATCTTGACCGGCCTCTCCGCTCTCGCTGCCGTAGCGATGGTGGGTGCATGGCAGATCGACCAGTCGCGCATTCTTCAGACCTTCCTCGGGCTCGTCGGCGGATATCGGACAGTGTCCGGCTTCCTGGCGCACACACCCGGCTGGCTCGGCTCGCTTGTGGGCGCCGTCGCCTGCCCGGGCTTTTTCGCGCATCTTGGGCTCCCCGCCGTGCAGCTTGTGGCGCAGAACATCGTGACGCCGCCGGTCGTGGCGGCGGGCTGCTTTCTTCAACCCGAACCTTCAGCGCGGCCCTCTCAACATGATTCCGGCGGCGCCTGACGCTGCTGAGGCGTCTGCCCCTCCACGTCCAGTTCTCGCCAAGCCGCCTTCTCGAGAACAAGGTCTGGACCAGCGGCTAGCCGCGGCCGGTGCGGTCCTGGAGCATGTCGATGCGCTGGGAGGCTTCTGCCTTGGAGAGGTCGGCGTCGAATTCCTCGCCCGCTTCCTCGCAAAGGGTCTTGAGGTAGCTCGCCTGTGCGCCCGTCATGGGCTCGTCCCCGGTCACCCAATCGTCGACGGGCTTGTCCGCGTTGCCGGGCGCGTCCGACTTGGGCTGCTGAGTGATGTCGTTGGTCATTGCGTTCTCCTACTTGAGTTCACACAATGTTCCGACACCCCCGCCGGTTCCGCGGCGTCGTGCGGGCTTGTCCCCGGCGGTCGCGATTGCCACCCTGCGGCGAATTGGTCGGAGGAGCGCGAATGACCCTTCTGGATGAGGCCCGAGAGGTGCGGGAAAGGGCGTGGGTCCCTTACTCGCGCTTCAAGGTGGGTGCCGCGATCCGCGCCGCCTCCGGCAAGGTCTATGTTGGCTGCAACGTCGAGAACGTCGCCTATCCGGAAGGCACCTGCGCGGAGGCGGGCGCGATCGCCGCGATGGTCGCGGGCGGCGACACCGAGATCGCCGAGATCGCCGTGATCGCCGACAGCCCGACGCCCGTCGCGCCCTGCGGCGGCTGCCGCCAGAAGATCGCCGAGTTTGCCGGGCCCGACGTCGCGGTGACCATGGCGACCCTTGATGGCTTGACTGCGACGGTGCGCGTGGCCGAGATCCTGCCCGGCGCGTTCGACGCGGCGCAGATGGAGCGGGCCTCGGGCTCGGCCATCTGATCGACGCGAAGCGGATCATCGGCGATCTGGCCACCCGCGGGGTCCTCGGCTCCGACGCCGCGCGCTGGTTCGCCGACGGGCTGGCGGACGGCAGCGTCACCGACGCCCAGGCTGGCGCCTTTGCCATGGCCGTCCGGCTGAAGCGATTGTCGGCCAACGACCGCGCCGCCCTGACGGCCGCGATGCGCGACACCGGCGACGTGCTGGCGTGGGACCTGCCAGGGCCCGTCGTCGACAAGCATTCGACGGGAGGCATCGGCGACTGCGTCTCGCTGGTGCTGGCCCCGGCGCTCGCCGCGTGCGGCGTGTTCGTTCCGATGGTTTCGGGTCGCGGACTTGGTCATACCGGAGGCACGCTCGACAAGCTGGAGGCGATCCCGGGGCTTCGGGTCGAACTTTCAGAGGAGGAGTTCTGCCGCACGGTGAGGGATGTCGGGACAGCCATCGTCGCGGCCTCGCCCCAGATTGCCCCCGCCGATCGCCGACTCTACGCCATCCGCGACGTGACCGGCACTGTCGAGAGCATCGATCTGATCACCGCGTCGATCCTGTCGAAGAAACTCGCCGCCGGGCTGGCGGCACTGATCCTGGACGTGAAGGTAGGGTCCGGGGCCTTTCTGCCCGATGCTGCAGAGGCGCGCGCGCTGGCGCGGTCGCTGGTCGAAACGGCGAACGCGGCAGGGTGCCGGACTGCGGCGCTGATCACGGCGATGGACCAGCCGCTGGCCTCCGCCGCCGGCAATTCCCTGGAGGTCGCTGCGACGATGGAAGTGCTGGAGGGGGCAGGCGGGCCGCTTCGCGACCTGACCCTGGCGCTCGGGGGAGCGTTGCTTGCGCTTGTCGGCATCGACGAGGGCGAGCGGCGGATTGCCGGGACGATCGACGGTGGCGCAGCGATCGAGGTGTTCGCGCGGATGGTGCGGGCGCAGGAGGGGCCGGCCGATTTCACAGCGTCCTGGCGGCGGCATCTGCCGGAGGCGCCGGTCGTCCGCTACGTCACGGCCGACACCGAGGGGACCGTGCTGGCGATCGACGGCCGCGCTCTCGGCATGACGGTCATCCACCTCGGCGGTGGACGCTTGCGAGGCGGCGAAGCACTCGATCCGTCTGTCGGACTGGACGGGATCGTCCGGTTGGGAACGCGCGTCGGAACAGGCGACATCATCGCCCGCGTGCACGCGGCGAGCGAGGACGCGGCGGCGACGGCCGCAACCGCCGTCCGTGCCGCGGTCACGCTCGGTCCGGGCGAGGCCCGACCGCTGCCGCTGGTGGTCGAGAGGGTGCCGAGTTGAGCGCAGTCGCCCATACTTGCAGGACCCGTGCGCCGCTGAACGACGTTGAGGAAGCATGACACGCGCATTTCTTGTCGTACTCGACAGCGCCGGGTGTGGCGGTGCGCCGGATGCCGAGAAATTCGGCGACGCGGGGTCGAATACTCTCGCCCACATCGCAGAGGCGTGCGCCTCGGGCCGTGCCGACGAAAGTCGCTCGGGTCCGCTTCAGATGCCGAACCTCGACCGGCTTGGGCTGGGGCAAGCGATCCGGCTCGCCTCCGGCGCTACGGTCCCTGGTCTCGGCCATCCGCCCGAAGGCCTCTGGGGCGCGGCGACGGAGATCTCGCCCGGCAAGGACACGCCCTCCGGCCATTGGGAACTTGCCGGAGTTCCTGTGCCATGGGACTGGCACTGCTTTCCCCAGACCGACCCCTGCTTCTCGCCAGAGCTGGTGGACGAAGTCTGCAGGCTCGCTGGTACCGAGGGCATCTTGGGCAACCGTCATGCCTCTGGCACGCTCATCATTGATGAACTGGGCGAAGACCATATCCGGACCGGTTGGCCGATCTGTTACACCTCCGTCGATAGCGTCTTCCAGATTGCCGCGCATGAGGAGACGTTCGGGCTCGACCGCCTGATCGGCCTCTGTCGTGCGCTCGCTCCGAAGCTTCATGCCATGCGTGTCGGCCGGGTCATCGCCCGCCCGTTCGTCGGGACGAGCCCACGCACCTTCCAGCGCACCAAGAATTGCCGCGACTTCGCAATCCCTCCGCCGTCGCCGACGCTTTGTGATTGGGTGAGGTCGGCGGGGCGGCCGGTCCACGCCGTCGGCAAGATCGGTGACATCTTTTCGATGAAGGGGATCGACGATGTCGCCAAGGGTTCGGACTCCGAGTTGATGGATCACCTCGTCCGCCTCGCCGGCGAGGCCGAGGCGGGCAGCCTGACCTTCGCCAACTTCGTCGAGTTCGACAGCATCTACGGCCACCGCCGCGATCCGGCCGGCTACGCCCGCGCCCTCGAATGGTTCGACAGCGAGCTGCCTCGCGTGTTCGCTCGGCTGCGCGAGGGGGACCTGATCCTCTTCACCGCAGACCACGGCAACGATCCGACATACCGTGGCAACGACCACACGCGGGAACGCGTGCCGGTTGTCGCTCGCGGCCTCGGCCCGCGTGAGGCGGGGCTCGTCGGCTTCGCGGACGTGGGGGCAACGGTCGCGGCGCATCTGGGCGTGCCCGGCCAAGGACCGGGGCGCAGCTTTCTGTGACGCAGAAGGTCGAGCTGCACCTGCACATCGAAGGGGCCGCACCGCCGTCCTTCATCCGCGGTCTGGCCGCCGAAAAGGCCGTCGACCTGTCCTCGATCTTCGACGAGCGCGGCGCCTACAGGTACACGGGCTTCGTCGATTTCCTGCGTGTCTACGAAGCGGTGACGTCAGTGCTGCAGACGCCGGAGGACTATGCGAGGCTGACGCGCGCGGTGCTCGACCAGTCCGCCGAAAGCGGTGTCGTCTACACCGAGATGTTCCTGTCGCCCGATTTCTGCGGCGGCGCCGAGGTGGCGGCGTGGCGGGAGTGGCTGGCGGCGATCGAGGAGACGGCGCGGGGTCACGACGTCATCATGCGCGGCATCGTCACCTGCGTCCGTCACTTCGGCCCGGAGCGCGCGAGGAGAGCCGCGAGCTGCGCGGCCGAGACGGCGGGCGACTTCATCGTCGGCTTCGGCATGGGCGGTGACGAGGGGCAGGGGCGGCAGCAGGACTACGCCTGGTCCTTCGACTGCGCGCGGGAGGCCGGGCTGCGCCTGACCACCCATGCCGGCGAGTTCGGCGGACCCGACAGCGTGCGGGCCGCCCTCGCGCTCGGCGTGGAGCGCGTCGGCCACGGCGTCCGCGCCATCGAAGACCCCACACTGGTGGAGATGCTGGCGGAGAGAGGCACCGTACTCGAGGTCTGTCCGGGGTCGAACGTCGCGCTGGGGCTCTATCCGCGGTGGGACGCGCATCCGATTGCGCAGCTGCGCGAGGCGGGGGTGCCGGTCACCATCTCCACCGACGATCCGCCATTCTTCCACACCACGATGGAGACTGAGCACGAAAAGCTTGCCGACGCCTTCGGCTGGGGCGAAGAGGAGTTCGCCGAAATCCATCGCACCGCTGCGCGAGCCGCTTTCTGCGACGATGCCACGCGCGCGACGGTGCTGACACGCCTGGAGGCCGCATGACCGACCACCTGACCGTCGTCCGGCACCCGCTGGTTCAGCACAAGCTGACGATCATGCGGGACCGGCAGACTTCGACGGCCGGATTCAGGCGGCTTCTGCGCGAGATCAGCCTGCTTCTGGCCTATGAAGTGACGCGCAACCTGCCTCTGAGCATGAAGACCATCGAAACTCCATTAACCGAAATGGAGTCGCCCGAGCTCGAGGGCAAGAAGCTGGCTCTGGTGTCGATCCTGCGCGCCGGGAACGGGCTGATGGACGGCGTTCTGGAGCTGATCCCCTCGGCGCGCGTCGGCTTCGTCGGCCTGTATCGCGACGAGGAGACGCTGCAGCCGGTGCAGTACTATTGCAAGCTGCCGGCCGGGCTGGAGGACCGGGTGGTCATCGCCGTCGACCCGATGCTCGCCACCGGGAACTCCTCCGTGGCCGCGATCGACCTGATCAAGCAGTCGGGCGCGAGGGACATCCGCTTTCTCTGCCTGCTCGCGGCGCCCGAGGGGGTCGAGCGGATGAAGGTGGAGCACCCGGACGTCCGCATCGTCACCGCCGCGCTCGACGAGCGATTGAACGACAAAGGATATATCGTGCCGGGCCTCGGCGATGCGGGCGACCGGATGTTCGGCACCAAGTGACGGATCAGGCGCCGCATGCGCCCTGCAGCGCCACCCAGTCGCCGTCCGAGAGGATCGGCCGGCCGCCGCCGGGCAGGGGGTCGGCCTCGATCAGCCACAAGGTCGTCTCGCCGGTGACGTCGCGGGCATACGCGTACGGCTCGGTCGACAGACCGGCCTCGGCGAAGGCGTCGATCAGGGCGCTCCGCTGAGGTTCGACCCCGGCGCCGGTGACAAGGCGCTTCGCCTCCGCCGCGAAGACGTCTTCATCGAGATGGCCGGTGGTGAGGAGGCGGAACGCGGTGAACGGCCCGGCCCCGGCCAGCATGTCGAGCAGTGGGTCGCGCCTCCTGCGCTCCACCTCTTCGACCACGACGTGGCCTGCGACGACGGCGGGCAGGTCGTGATCCTCCACCAGCGTGCGGCGCAGGACGATGATACCGCCGGGCAGATGCAGCGCCTCGACCGCCCCGCCCGGCACGAGGACGAGCCGCCCGGGGCCGGATGCGCGCAGCCGCCTGTCCAGGCGCGCCAGCTGTCGGTTCGTCGTGCTCTCGGCGCAGGGTGGCCCGGTCAGTCGGACGACGTGGGCGAGGAGCGACTCGCCGATGGTCTTCCGCGTCTCCTGCGGCACGACGCGGGCGGTGTGGCGGATGAGGGCATCCGGGAGCCAGACCAGACCGGCGGCGAGAACCCCCGCGAGAAGCCCGCCGAGGAGCCAGGCGCGGAGGGCGCCCGGTCGCGCCTGCCGCTTGGCGACGGCGGTCCGCACCGTCTCGATCGCAGCTACCATCTCGGGATCGGAAATCTCGAGGTCTTCGCGGGCGTCCGGCCCGGGCACATAGACGGCGGGCATGTCCGCTCCCCTCCGTTCGACCGCCGGCAGTGACCAGTGCGTCAGGGCACGCTCGCCGCGATCGTATATGACCAGTGACGCGTCGCCGAGCACGACGATCACCTCCTGCCGTCGCGCGTCGGGGGCGGAGCGCCAGGCTCCCTCGGCCTCGAGCCGCTCGTAGCGGTGGAGCGCTGTCACGAGCGGCGATGCCTCACAGGTTTCGCGCCTGATCGCGGAGCATGAACTTCTGGATCTTGCCAGTCGAGGTCTTGGGCAACTCACCGAAGACCACGCGCTTGGGTGTCTTGAAACTCGCAAGGCGGCCGCGGACGAAAGCGATGATGCCTTCCTCGTCGGCGTCCGCGCCCTCGCACAGTTCGACGAAGGCGCAGGGCACCTCGCCCCACTTGTCGTCCGGCTTGGCCACGACGGCTGCGAGCGAGACGGCGGGATGGTGCATCAGCGTGCCCTCGACCTCGACGGAACTCACGTTCTCGCCGCCCGAGATGATGATGTCCTTGGCCCGGTCGACGATCTGGATGTGCCCGTCGGGATGCTGCACGGCAAGGTCGCCGGAATGGAACCAGCCGGCGGCAAACGCCGCCCCGGTCGCTTTGGGGTTGCGGTAGTAGCCTTTCATCACGCAGTTGCCACGCATCGCGACCTCGCCCTGGGTCTGGCCGTTCCACGGGACCGGGCAATGCTCCGCGTCGAGCACCGCGACGTCCTCCATCATCGGCATGCCGACGCCCTGGCGAATCTTGATCGCGGCACGCGCGTCATGGTCGAGATCGTCCCATTCGGCGAGCCATAGGGATTCGGTGCAGTGGCCGTAGGTTTCGGTCAGGCCGTAGACCTGGGTGACGTTGAAGCCGAGCTTCTCGATCGCGGTCAGCGTGGCGGCCGCGGGCGGCGCGCCCGCGGTGAAGATCTCGACGGGATGATCGAAAGGGCGGCGGTCGTTCTCGTGTGCGTGGACGATGGTGTTGAGCACGATCGGCGCGCCGCCGAAGTGCGTGACGCCACGGTCGGCGATGGCGTCGTAGATCGCCTTTGCGGTGACATCGCGGCAGCAGACAACGGTCCCGCCCAGCAGCGGCATCATCCAAGTGTGGTTCCAGCCATTGCAATGAAACAGCGGCACGATCGTCAGAAGCCGCGGATGCAGCACCATCCGCCAGGCGATGACGGTGCCCATCGTCATCAGGTAGGCGCCACGATGGTGATAGACGACGCCCTTCGGCCGTCCCGTGGTGCCGGAGGTGTAGTTCAGCGCCAGACTCTCCCACTCGTCCTCGGGCATGATCCACCTCGCGTCAGGACGTCCGCGCGCCAGCAGCTCCTCGTATTCGGGATGGCGGCCGGTCCAGGCGACGCCATGCTCAACATCGGCGACCTCGACCACCTGCGGCGTAGGGCCTTCGAGGATCGCCATCGCTTCCTCGGCGAGCGGAACGAGCGCGGCATCGACGAGCAGGACCTTCGCCTGCCCGTGCCCGAGGATGTACGCGATCGTGTCTGGGTCGAGCCGCGTGTTGATGGTGTTCAGCACCGCGCCGGAAGCCGGCACGCCGAAATGCGCCTCGACCTGAGCAGGGACGTTCGGAAGGAGGGTCGCGACCACATCTCCCGGGGAGATCCCGAGCGACGTCAGTGCCGAGGCGAGGCGGCTGACGCGGGCGTGGTGCTCTCGGTAGGTCCAGGTCGTCCCGCCGTAAATGACCGCAGGATGCTCCGGAAAGACGCGGGCAGCGCGCGCGAGGTGGCTGAGCGGCGTCAGCGGTAGTGGTTCGCGCGCGACCTGCCCAGTCCGGTTTCGTCCGCGAGCCAGCCCATGTTGCTCCCCTTCCGCCTTGCGGCTGGTATCTTGCCGAGGTGGCGCGTGCTTGGAAAGGGCATCAATGGGCGCGGCGGCGCAGGGCATCGAGCCCCGCGCCGCCGCCCGCGACCGCCATCGCGGCAGGATGCGGCTCAGGCGGCTTCCGCCGAGGGCGAGAAGCGGCCGTAGAACGTCTGCCCGGTCTCGGCCATCTCGCGCAGGAGCCTGGGCGCATCGAACCTCGCCCCGTACCGTTCGGAAAGGCCGGTGCAGATCTCGACCGCCCGCGTCGCGCCGATGATGTCGAGCCAGCTGAACGGGCCGCCCGACCACGGCGCGAAGCCCCAGCCGAGGATGGCGCCGACGTCGCCCTCGCGGATGTCGGTCAGCACGCCATCCTCGAGCGCGCGCACAGCCTCCAGCACCTGCGCCATCAGGAGGCGGTGCTGAACCTCGGTGACCTCGGGCTGCTCCTCCGCCGGCGGATAGCGGTCGGCGAGGCCAGACCAGAAGCCCTGCCGCTTGCCGGCCTCGTCGTAGGCATAGAAGCCGGCCTTGGACTTGCGGCCGAGCCGGCCTTCGTCGGCGAGCCAGAACAGAACCTCGTCGACCGCCTCGTCGGGATAGGCGTCGCCCATCGCGGCCTTTGTCGCCTTGGCGATCTTGACGCCGAGGTCGATCGAAGTTTCGTCGACGAGTTGAAGGGGGCCGAGCGGCATGCCGACGAGTTTCGCGGCGTTCTCGATCAGCGCGGGCGTCACGCCCTCGCGCACCATCCGCACGCCCTCGTTGATGTAGGGGATGATGCAGCGGTTGGCGTAGAAGAACCGAGCGTCGTTCACGACGATCGGGGTCTTGCGGATCTGCCGCACGAAGTCGAGCGCCTTGGCAACGGCGCGCTCGCCGGTCTGCCGGCCCTTGATGATCTCGACCAGCATCATCTTGTCGACGGGCGAGAAGAAGTGGATGCCGATGAACTGCTCAGGCCGCTGGGACGCTTTCGCGAGCTCGGTGATCGGCAGGGTCGAGGTGTTGGTGGCGAAGATGCAGTCCTCGCCCACGACCGCCTCGACCTTGCGTGTGATGTCGGCCTTGACCTTCATGTCCTCGAAGACCGCCTCGACGATCAGGTCGCAGCCGGCAAGCGCGGCATGGTCGGTCGTCGCGGTGATCCGGCCGAGGACCTCGGCCTTCTTCTGCTCGGTCACCTTCTTGCGCTGGATTCCCGTTTCGAGAAGGCTCTCCGAATGCGCTTTTCCGCGGTCGGCGGCGGCTTGCTCCTGGTCGATCAGCACGACCTCGATCCCGGCCTTGGCCGAGACATAGGCAATGCCCGCGCCCATCATGCCCGCGCCGAGGATGCCGACGCGCTGCACCTTCTGGTCGGGTGCGTCGGGGCGGTTCGCACCCTTCTCCAGCGCCTCCTTGTTGATGAAGAGGCTGCGGATCATCGCGGCGGAAGACGGGTTCATCAGCACGCTGGTGAACCAACGCGCCTCGATCTTGAGCGCCGTGTCGAAGGGGACGAGCGCGCCCTCGTAGACCGCCGAGAGCAGCGCCTTTGGCGCGGGATAGACGCCTTGGGTCTTGCCGTTCACCATCGCAGACGCGCCGACGAAGGTCATGAAGCCTGCCGCGCTGTAGGGGGCACCGCCGGGCATCTTCCAGCCCTTCTGGTCCCAAGGCTTGACGATCTCGGCGTCGGTTGCGGACAGGACCCATTCCTTGGCCTTCGCCAGCAGCTCTTCGGGCGCCACGACCTCGTCGACCAGGCCGGCCGACTTCGCCTTTTTCGGGTCGAAGAGCTTGCCTTCGAGCAGGATCGGCGCCGCCGCCATTGCGCCGAGCTTGCGGCTGACGCGCGTGGTGCCGCCGGAGCCGGGGAAGATGCCGACCATGATCTCGGGCAGGCCGATCTTGGCCTTCGGGTTGTCGGCGGCGAAGATGCGGTGGCAGGCAAGCGGGATCTCGTAGCCGATCCCCAGCGCGGTGCCTGGCAGGGCGGCCACGATCGGCTTGCCGCCGCGGTTCTTGTCGTCCATCCCGGCGCGCTCGATCTTGCGCAGGATGCCGTGGACCCGCATCAGCCCTTCGAAGAGGCCGCGCGCGGGGTCGTCGCCGGCGTCCTCCTTCATCTTGGCGATGACATTGAGGTCCATGCCGCCGGCGAAGCTGCCCTTGCCGGAGGTGATGACGATGCCGCGCACATCATCGTCGGCGAGCGCCCGGTCGATCATGCCGTCGAGTTCCTCGAACCCGGCGAGGCTCATGACGTTCATGGACTTGTCCTGGACGTCCCAGGTGATGACGGCGACGCCGTCCTGCAGGTCGTAGGTGAAGTCGGTCATCTCGGGCCTCTCTCGGGCAAGCGTTCAGGCCCCGTCGGGGCGCGTTGGACTGGGGGTGCCGTCTCGGCGTGCGAAGCGGGAGACGCCGCCTCCGCGATGGTAGACGGGGTCGATGTCGGGGTAACGGGCGACCTCGTCGGGCGCGCGGCTGCCGATCACGAGGAACGTACCCGACGCCTGCGAGCGGTTGACGAGGTCGCAGACGTTCTCGATGCCCGCGGCATCATACGCCTCCCCTCGGTCCGCCTAGTGCATGCGCCTGCTTGCGGTACGGTTCGCCGGTTGCCCGACCGACTGGAACCAGGTGACGATCGAGGGAAACGCCAGCTTTTGGAACTCGATCATCTGAATGCAGAGCGAGCCGCTCCTCCGCTCGAGAAAGTAGCGCGCCGTGGTCGTCCCGGCGCGCGCCCCGCTCGGCTCCAGGTAGTACCAGTCGACCATGGCGTCCAGGCGATCGGCGGCCGTCGCCCGCGTCTCCGCGACTGCGACACGCAGGTACGAGATGCCGGCCTCGCGCAGGCCCTCGTACTTGAGCCGGAAGAACCGCTCGATCCGGTCGCGCGAGGACAGCACGACATACCCCGGATCGGCGTCCGGCAGCGCTACCACCAGGGGCATCGAATGGGCCCGGGCGACCGCATCGATCCGACCTTCCTTGAGGTGGAGGGCCTGGGACAGGAAGAACTGGTGAACGATCGAGGCCAACCTGCCTCCTCTTTCGATTGAAAACGCCCGCAACTCGCCACAATCCTCGCGAGTATTCGGGCCCGCTACAAGCCCCGGCGTCTGGGGAGCGCGCTGCCACGTCCGCGAACGCCATCTCAGACGCGCTCGAGGATCGTGGCGGCCCCCATGCCGGACGCGACGCAGAGCGTTGCCAGGCCGGTCTCGCGGTCCGACCGCTCCATCTCGTCGAGCAGCGTGCCGAGGATGATAGCGCCGGTTGCACCCAGAGGATGGCCCATGGCAATCGCTCCGCCATTCAGGTTGAGTTTTCCGTGGTCGACGTCGAACGCTTGGATGAACCGCAGCACGACCGCCGAGAAGGCCTCGTTCACCTCGAAGAGGTCGATGTCGCCGATCTTCATGCCGCTCTCGGCAAGTATCTTGCGGGTCGCCGGGACCGGACCCGTCAGCATGATCGTAGGGTCGGTACCGATCTTGGCATTGGCGCGAATCCGGGCGCGCGGCTTCAAGCCGTGCGCCTCCCCAAAGGCCTTCGACCCGATCAGTACCGCCGCTGCACCGTCGACGATGCCGGAGGAGTTGCCGGCGTGGTGGACGTGGTTGATCCGCTCCAGATGCGGGTACTTCATGAGCGCGATCTTGTCGAAGCCGGGCATCGTCTCGCCCATCTCCTTGAACGACGGCTTGAGAGCGCCGAGCGACTGCATGTCGGTCTGCGGCCGCATGTACTCGTCGGTGTTGAGGATCGGCAGGCCGTTGACGTCACGGACGGGAATGATGCTGCGGTCGAAGCGGCCATCTGCCCATGCCTTGGCGGCACGCTTCTGGCTCTCGACCGCGTAGGCGTCGACGTCGTCGCGCGAAAAGCCGTACTCGGTCGCGATGATATCGGCGCTGATCCCCTGGGGAACGAAGTAGCTCTTCATCGCGACCGAGGGGTCGACGGCGATCGCGGCGCCGTCCGATCCCATGGCGACACGACCCATCATCTCGACGCCGCCCGCGACGTAGGCTTCACCGGCGCCGGCCGCGACCTGATTGGCAGCGAGGTTCACCGCCTCGAGCCCGCTGGCGCAGAAGCGGTTGATGGAGAGGCCCGGTACACGCTCGTCGAAGTCCGACGCCAGCACGGCAGTGCGCGCAAGGCATCCGCCCTGTTCGCCGACCTGCGTTGCGTTGCCCCAGATGACGTCCTCCACCGCCGCGGTCTCCAGCCCGTTCCGCTCCTTGATCGCGTTCAGCGTCAGGGCGGACAGGCGGACCGAGGTCACCTCGTGCAGCGATCCGTCCTTGCGGCCGCGGCCGCGCGGTGTGCGAACGGCATCGAAGATGTAGGCGTCGGTCATCCGGTTTCTCCTTCCCGGTCCGATGGACGGCCGGGCATCAGGTCATAGGGGTGTTTCCAGCCGGGCAGCGTCGCGATGCGGTCGAGCCAGGCATCGATGGCGGGATGTTCGGTGCGCTCGAAACCGAACGGCTCGGGATAATACAGGTATCCGCAGCAGGAGAAGTCGGCGGCCGTGGGGCCGGAGCCGACCAGCCAGTCCCGATCGGAGAGGACAGTGTCGAGAACCTTCAAGGCCGAGCCGAGGCGCATCGCCATGAAAGCCACGACCGCCTCATTCCGCTTCTCGGCTGGCAGGAAATTCATGTTGAACCGGAGTGGGCCGGCGACCCCCGACACCTTATGGTTGTCGAAGAGGACCCAGCGCCAGACTTCGCGTCGCTCCGCCGCGTCGTTGCCGCCGAACTTGCCCGTCTTCTCGATCACGTAGTCCTGGATGACCCCCGACTGGGTCAGAACCGTCTTCCCGTCGACGAGTACTGGCACCTCGCCCATCGGATTCAGCTTTCGGAACTCCGGCGTGCGGGCGGCTCCATGAAAGAAATCGACGAACACCGCGCTCCAGTCCAGCCCGGCCAGTTCCAGCGTCAGCGCCGCCTTGTAGGCGTTGCCCGATTCCCCGAAGCAGTAGAGCTTCATCGACTCTCCCCCGTTCTGGTGGGCGGCGGGTTTGGCCCCGCCTGCCGGCGCGCGACGTCCGCCGCCACGCGGGTGCTTAGAAGTTCGCGGCCTCGAGCGCCATGACCGGCTCGGCCCCGCTCTGGACCCTTGCAAGGTGCATGCCCGTCGCCGGGAGCTGGCGCGCCATGTAGTAGCTGCCGGTCGCGATCTTCGATTCGAAGAACTCGGTATCAGAGCCGCCTTCGTCGAGCGCGGCGTAGGCCGCCTTGGCCATCC
This sequence comes from uncultured Alphaproteobacteria bacterium, assembly GCA_963749675.1. Classification (GTDB taxonomy): domain Bacteria; phylum Pseudomonadota; class Alphaproteobacteria; order Rhodobacterales; family Rhodobacteraceae; genus Roseitranquillus. The sequence continues at coordinate 58,605 of CAVVNT010000006.1, read as the reverse complement.
GCGCCCACATCAGGCCGAGGCAGACGTGCCCGAAGAGGTGCATGAAGTCATAGCTGCCGGCCAGCGCGTTGTTCGGATCCTTCACGCCGTGCTGCATGAAGTACATCGCCGCAGCCTGCAGGTCCTTCGAAGCCCTCTTGAGCGGGTCGAGAAAATTCGCCTTCAGCCGCGCGTCGCTCTCGTTCTCCTTAATGAAGGTCTTCACCATCTCGAAAAACGCCATCACCGTCTTGCCGCCGTTCTGTCCGAGCTTGCGGCCCACGAGGTCGAGCGACTGGATGCCGTTCGTCCCCTCGTAGATCATCGTGATCCGGGCATCGCGGACGAACTGCTCGATCCCCCATTCGCGGGTAAAGCCGGAACCGCCGAGCGTCTGCTGTGCCAGCACCGTCGTTTCGAATCCCTTGTCGGTCAGGAAGCCCTTGATGACGGGCGTCAGCAGCGAGATCATCGCCTCGGCATCATCGTCGTTCTTGCGGCTCGCCTCGTCGATCATCGTCGAGCCCCAGAAGACGAAGGCCCGCGCGCCCTCTACGAAGGACTTCTGGTCCATCAGGTTCCGCCGCACGTCGGGGTGAACGATGATCGGGTCGGCCGACTTCTCCGGCGCCGCGACGCCGGTGACCTCACGGCCCTGCAGACGATCCTGCGCGAAGGCAAGGGCGTTCTGGTAGGCGACGGAGCCCTGCGCGAACCCCTGCATCCCGACGCCCAGCCGCGCCTCGTTCATCATGGTGAACATCGCGCGCATGCCTTTGTGCGCTTCCCCAACGAGATAGCCGGTCGCGCCGTCGTAGTTCATCACGCAGGTGGCGTTGCCGTGGATGCCCATCTTTTCTTCCAGCCCCCCGCAGGAGACCCCATTGCGGTCTCCGAGCGAGCCGTCCTCGTTCACGAGGAACTTCGGCACAAGGAAGAGCGAGATGCCCTTGGTCCCTTCCGGTCCCCCGGGGATCTTGGCGAGGACGAGGTGGACGATGTTGTCGGTGAGGTCGTGCTCGCCGGCCGAGATCCAGATCTTCTGGCCGGTAATGCGAAAGGTGCCGTCGCCCTGCGGCTCCGCCCTGGTGCGGATCAGGCCGAGGTCGGTGCCGCACTGCGGCTCGGTCAGGTTCATCGTGCCCGACCAGGAGCCGTCGATCATGTGCGGCAGGTACGTCTGCTTCTGCTGCTCCGACCCGTGAGCCATAAGAGCCGCGACCGCACCGTGGGTCAGGCCCTGGTACATGTTGAACGCCATGTTGGCCGAGACGAAGAGCTCGCCCGTCGCCGAGTACATCAGGTACGGCATCCCCTGTCCGCCGTATTCCTCCGCCTGGTCGAGACCCAGCCAGCCGCCCGCACGCAGCTGCTCGTAGGCGCCCTTGAAGCCAGTCGGGGTGCGAACCACGCCGTTCTCCAGCCGACAGCCCTCGGCGTCGCCCACGCGGTTCAGGGGCTGCAGCACGTCGCGCGCCAGCTTGCCCGCCTCGCTCAGGATCGCCTCCGTGACCTCGCGGTCGAGCTCGTCGTAACCGGGAACGTCACTCTCTGAGATCTTCAGGACGTCGTGCAGGATGAACTGCATGTCCTTCACGGGCGGGTCGTAGCTCGGCATCGTGTATCCCCCTGGTGCTGGTTATTCCGCGGCTTGCGGGGTCCGCATCTCGTTCAGCATCTGCTCGGCGCCCGAGATCTGCGACGTGAGCTCAGCGATCGCGGTGTCGAGTTCCTTGCGCTCTGCTTCCATCGCCGTCAGACGGCCATGTGCGGCTTCGACGGTGCGGACCAGCTGCTCTTCGCGCCCGCGGCCGCCGTCATAGAGGTCGAGCAGCTGCCGGATGTCCTCGAGGCTGAAGCCGAAGCGTTTGCCGCGAAGGATCAGCGTCAACCGTGCACGGTCGCGATGTGTGTAGAGCCGCTTCTGGCCCTGGCGGATCGGGGACAGCAGCTCCTTGCTTTCATAGAAGCGGAGGGTCCGCGGCGTCACGTCGTAGGCGTCGCACATCTGGCGAATCGTCATGAGCGCATCAGTCATCGAAACTTCCCAGCTAATTGTTCTCTGCGCACGGCCAGATGACGATTCAATGACGCTCTCTCAAGCGGTGCGTAAGTTGACGTGCGTGGAACGTTACGTCACTCTGGTCCGCGCGAAATGTGTGGAAATCCAGGCGCCTTCGGTCCGCAACTTTCCGACTGCACGTTGCGTCAGCCCAAGGTCTTCGCGACGTCGTCCCTAAGCTTTCTCAGGTCTTCGATGGCGACGTCGAGCTCCTCGCGCTCCTTGCCGAGCACGCCCAGCTGACGGTCGGCGAGTTCGATCCAAGCGCGCATCTGCGCGTTCGTGCCCTGTCGATCGTAGATGTCCAGCCACTGCCGGATTTCTTCCAGGCTGAAGCCGAAGCGGCGGCCCCGCAGGATCAGCTTCATCCGCGCAACCTCGCGCGGGCCGTAGTGGCGCGCACGCCCGGCCTTCTCGGGGCGAAGCAGCTCGATGTACTCGTAGTAGCGCAGCGTCCTCGGCGTGACCTCGAACCGCGCGCACATTTCCTTGAAGTTGAGGCGTTCCGCCATGATCGCGTCCGCTCGTGCCGGATTTTTCCGCAACCTAGCACCGGCGGGACGCGAGGCCAAATCGGCCTTGTGCCCGCCTGAGTGTACGGCGAAGACAGACGCATGACCGACCGCAAGTCAGAGCTCGCCCGGCAATTCATCGAGGCGATCCCGCATTCCAGCTCCCTGGGAATGGAATTGGTGACCGTCGGCGACGGCACCGCGGAGGCGCGGATGCCGTACCGGGAGGAGCTGGTGGGCGATCCCTCGACCGGCGTGATCGCCGGAGGGGCGGTGTCCGCCCTCATGGACACCTGTGGCGGCGCGGCGGTGATGTCGCACTCCGATGCCGTCTCGGGAACCGCGACGCTCGATCTCCGGATCGACTACATGCGCGGCGCGACGCCTGGTCAGGCGGTTCGGGCGCGCGCGACCTGCTACCACATGACTCGCGGCGTCGCCTTCGTCCGCGCGGTGGCGTGGGACGACGACGAGCGGCCGATTGCCACCGCCGCGGGCGCCTTCACGGTGGAACGATGAAGCGCCCGGAGCCCGTTCAGGTCGTCAAGCAACGGCGCGACGCCGCGCTCACCGCGCTGACCGACGGCGTGCCCTACGCCCGCTGGCTCGGTATCCGCTTCGACCGGCGCGGCGACGAGCTCACCGCCGTACTCGGCTTCGACGACAAGCTCATAGGCAACCCGTTTCTGCCGGCGCTCCACGGTGGGGTGACCGCGGCATTCCTCGAGATGACGGCTGTGATCGAGCTCGCCTGGTCCTCACTCTGGTCCGATGTGGAATCGGGCGCCGTCGACGCGGAGCATCCCGGCCCGGTCGCCATGCCCAAGACGATCGACTTCACGGTCGACTACCTGCGCTCCGGCCTGCCGCGCGACGCCTACGCCCGGGCGCGGATCAACCGGTCGGGTCGTCGCTACGCCTCGGTTCACGTCGAGGCTTGGCAGGACAACCGCGCCCGCCTTTTTGCGCAGGCGACCGGGCACTTCCTGATGCCGACCAAAGGTGACTGAAGCGGCGTCGGGCGGGCGGATCACGCACCGCCGCGTCCTCGCCATCGCACTGCCGATTGTGCTGTCGAACGCCACGATCCCGATCCTCGGCGCGGTCGACACCGGCGTCGTCGGCCAACTGGGAGAGGCGGCCCCGATCGGCGCCGTCGGCATCGGCGCGGTGATCCTCTCGGCGATCTACTGGGTGTTCGGGTTCCTGCGCATGGGCACGACCGGCATGGTTGCGCAGGCCCGCGGGGCAGGGGATCTCGCAGAGACCGGGGCGTTGCTGATGCGCGCGTTGATCCTCGGCGCGGCCGGCGGCGCCGTCTTCATCCTGTTCCAGGCGCTGATTTTTTGGGGCGCGTTTCAGCTCGCTCCTGCCTCGGACGAGGTCGAGGCGCTGGCGCGCGGCTACCTCGCGATCCGGATCTGGGGCGCGCCTGCGGCGATCGCAATCTACGCCGTTACCGGTTGGCTGATAGCGCTTGAACGCACACGCGGCGTGCTGCTCCTCCAGGTCTGGATGAATGGCCTGAACGTCGTCCTCGACCTGTGGTTTGTGCTCGGCCTGGGCTGGGGGGTGGAGGGCGTGGCAATCGCGACCCTGATCGCCGAGTGGAGCGGTCTGGTCATGGGCCTCTGGCTCTGCCGCGCCGCGTTCCGCGGGACGGCGTGGCGCGAATGGAGCCGCATTTTCGACCGCGTCCGCATCGCGCGCATGGCACAGGTCAATGGCGACATCATGGTCCGCTCGGTCCTGCTGCAGGCGGCATTCACCACGTTCCTGTTCCTCGGAGCCGGTCGAGGCGACGTGAACCTCGCGGCGAACCAAGTGCTGCTGCAGTTCCTGCAGATCACCGCCTTCGCGCTGGACGGTTTCGCCTTCGCGGCCGAGGCGCTGGTCGGCGGCGCCATGGGCGCTCGCGACCGACCGCGCCTGAGGCGGGCGGCGATCATGTCGAGCGGGTGGGGCGTAGGCTTGTCGGTTCCACTCTCGTTGTTCTTTCTGCTCGCCGGGCCGCTTGTCATCGACGTCATGACGACTGCGTCCGAAGTCCGCCTCGCCGCGAGAGAGTTCATGCCGTGGGTGATGGCAGCACCACTGATCGGGATCGGCTCATGGATGCTCGACGGCATCTTCATTGGCGCGACCGAGACGCGAGCGATGCGCAACGCCATGCTCCTGAGCGTCGCGATCTATGTCGTCGTGCTGGCCGCGCTCGTGCCGGCGTTCGGCAATCACGGCCTGTGGGCCTCGCTGATGGTGCTGAACGTGGTTCGCGCGGTCACGCTGGCGCTGCGCTATCCGGCGTTGGAGGCGCGCGCGGCGTAGGCGCCGAGGACGAACTCCGCCGCGGCGGCGAGCGTCGCCGCTCCCTCCGCGATCGCTTGCGGCCAGAGCGGCCAGAGATGGAACAGTCCCGGCCGGACCGACAGCTCGACCGGCACGCCGGCGCGTGCTGCGGCCCTCGTCAAGAGCAACGCGTCGTCGAGCAGCACCTCGTTCGTCGCCGCCGTCAGCCATATCGGGGGCAGCCGCGCCAGATCGCTCAGCAGGGGCGAGACGTCAGGGTGGTCCGGGGCAAGCGCGCCGAAGCAGAGGCGCGCCAAGGCGTTATCGCCTGCGTCGTCGACCATTGCATCGTGCCGGTCGTTGGCCTGCCGCGTTCGGCTCAATCCCGTCCGGTCGGTGTTCGGCGAGATCAGCGTGAGCGCCAGAACCGGCCGCCTCAGCGCCAGGCACAGCGCGAGGTGGCCCCCGGCGCTGTCGCCGCCGATCGCCACAGGTCCACCTGTCGCGTCGAAGGCTGCCAGCGCGTCCTCGAGCGCGGCGGGCCATGGATGTTCCGGGGCAAGCCGGTAGCGCGGAAGCACGACCCGCAGGCCGCGGGACGCGAGGGCGGAGGCGAGATTCAGATGCGTCTGGGGCCCTCCGAAGACGTAGCCGCCGCCGTGGAACCAGAGCAGCGTCGGCCCTTTGCCGATCTCGAGCGCCTCAACATCGCCCAATCGCGTCTCGCGCGCCACCGGTTGAGGACCAGCGCGAAGGCCGAAGGCGCGGCGCATGTCCTCGGGCGTGTCGCCCATCGGCGTCGCCTCGATCAGCGCGAGGACGTCCTCACGCGTTCCGGGCATTTCGGTGGCATCGCGCATCAGCCCCTCCGGCTCGGTGCACAACTAGCGGCGGGGAATACTATAGCCAGCGATCGCGGTTCGTGCCGACCGCCTCGGCGACCGAAGTGAAGCCACGCGCCGCCAGGAGTGCGTCGAGCTCTTCAGGGATGCTCCGGGCGAGCGACAGCCCGCCATAGACGAGCCCGGTGTAGAGCTGCACCGCCGACGCGCCTGCGCGGATTTTCGTCAACGCATCTTCGGCCGACGAAACGCCCCCGACGCCGATCAGCGGAGTGTCGGTCAGGCGCGACAGCCGCGCCAGGACGCGGGTCGAGAGATCGAAGAGCGGCTTGCCCGACAGTCCACCGCCCTCTCGCGAATTGCGAGAGGCAAGCCCGTCGCGCGCCAGTGTCGTATTCGTCGCCACGATAGCGTCCACTCCCGCCTCGCGCGCGACGGCGGCGACATCGGCCAAAGCGCCATCATCGAGATCCGGCGCGATCTTCAGCCAGACCGGTGTCGCACCTCGCACATCGATCACTTTCGAGAGCAAGGCGGCGAGCGCCTCTCGGCCCTGCAGGTCGCGCAGACGCTCCGTGTTCGGGGAAGACACGTTGACGGTCAGGAAATCGACGAGAGGCGCTGCGATGCGCGCCACGTCGGCGTAGTCCGCCGCACGGTCTTCGCTGTCCTTGTTCGCGCCGAGGTTGAGGCCGACCGGCACCCGTGTCGGCCTCAACGACAGCCGGGCGGCGACCGCCTCCGCGCCCTCATTGTTGAAGCCGAAGCGGTTGATGACCGCGCGGTCGCGCGGAAGGCGGAACAGACGCGGGCGCGGATTTCCGGACTGCTGTCGCGGTGTCACGGCACCGACCTCGACGAAGCCGAAGCCCGCCGCCGTCAGGGCGGGCAGCGCGACGGCATTCTTGTCGTAGCCCGCCGCAAGTCCCAGCGGATTCGGAAAGGTCAGTCCACCGACGCGGCTGACGAGCCGAACTGACGTCACCGCTCCGGGCGAGGGCAGCAAACGTATTCGCAGCGCCTCAAGCGACAGGTCGTGCGCGCGCTCGGGGTCCATGAGACGGAAGACGGCGAGGGCCGCCCGCTCGACGGGCGTCAAGTCAGTCCGAAGGGCAGGGATTGCCCCCTGATGATCTGGTGGGCGCGTCCTACCTCGCGAAGTTCAAGCGTCCTATAGAGATGCGGAAATCGCTCTCCGTCCCGCGACTCCTCCCAGCGGAGGTCCGCGGCCAGCGGACCCTCCTCGATCTCGAGAAGCCAAAGCCCGTCCTCTCCTGCGAAGTGTTTCACGAGGGTGCGTGGCACCTGGGCGCCGGTCGAGAAGTGAACATAGCCGTCACGAAGATCGTCCGGTGATCCGGCACTGCGCCCCTCGGACTGCAGTGCGTCCCATTCCGCCTGCCTCAAGATCTTGTAGATGGACATGGCGTTCTGAATGGCCCGGCCCCGCCCGGTGCGTCAAGCATCAACGGGACGCGCCCACTGGACATCGGCGGGAACTCGTCGCCAGAATGAACTGAAATTTTCGCAAGAGGGAAGCCATGAACCGCCTCATGACCTCGGCCGCGGTGCTGGCGCTCAGCGCCGGCGCCGCAGCGGCCGACTACCAGATCACCATCCTTCATACCAATGACTTCCATGCGCGGTTCGAGCCGATCTCGGCCTACGACTCGACCTGCGCCGCCGAGGACAATGACGCGGGTGAATGCTTCGGCGGCTCCGCCCGGCTCGTCACCGCGATCGAGGACGCCAAGTCGCGCAACGACAACTGGCTTCTCCTCGACGGCGGCGACCAGTTCCAGGGCACGCTCTTCTACAACTACTACAAGGGCGCTGCCTCGGCCGAGATGATGAACAAGATGGGCTACGACGCGATGACCGTGGGCAACCACGAGTTCGACGACGGCCCCGAGGTGCTGCGCGAGTTCGTCGACGCGGTCGAGTTCCCGATCCTGATGTCGAATGCCGACATCTCGGGCGAGCCGCTGCTCGCGGACGCGATCCAGCCCTCCGTCGTGATCGAGAAGAACGGCGAGAAGATCGGGCTCATCGGCCTCACGCCGCAGGACACCGACGAACTCGCGTCGCCGGGGCCGAACGTCAGGTTTTCCGATCCGGTTGTGGCCGTGCAGACCGAGGTCGACCGCCTGAAGCGCGAGGACGGCGTGAACAAGATCATCGTTCTCAGCCATTCCGGCTACACGGTCGATCAGCGCGTGGCCGACCAGACCAGCGGCGTCGACGTGATCGTCGGCGGACACTCCAACACGCTGCTGTCGAACGAGCAGGAGGGCGCTGTCGGTCCCTATCCGACCATGGTCAACGAGACGGCGATCGTGCAGGCCTACGCCTACGGCAAGTTCCTGGGCGAGCTGAGCGTCACCTTCGACGACGAGGGCAAAGTGATCTCCGCCAGTGGCGAGCCGATCCTGCTCGACGCCGCAGTGGCCGAGGACGAGGCGACGGTCGGGCGGATAGGCGAACTGGCCGAACCGCTGCAGGAGATCCGCGACAAGGTGGTGGCCGAGACCGCCGCACCGATCGAGGGCGACCGTACCGTCTGCCGCCACCAGGAATGCGAGATGGGCAACCTTGTGGCCGACGCCATGCTGGCGCGGGTTCAGGATCAGGGCATCGACATCGCGATCGCGAATTCGGGTGGCCTTCGCGCTTCCATCGACGCGGGCGAGGTGACCATGGGCGAGGTGCTGACGGTGCTGCCGTTCCAGAACACGCTCTCCACCTTCGAGGTGACCGGAGAGACGCTGCTTGCCGCACTCGAGAACGGCGCGAGCCAGATGGAGGAAGAGGCGGGCCGCTTCCCGCAGGTCGCGGGAATGTCCTTCACCGTCGATCCCTCCGCTGCGCCCGGCAACCGCATCAGCGATGTCATGGTCGGCGGTGAGCCGCTCGACCCGAACGCGACCTACGGCGTGGTGTCCAATAACTATGTCCGCAACGGCGGCGACGGCTACGCGATGCTCGTCGACGCCCAGAATGCCTACGACTACGGCCCCGACCTCGCCGATGTCACGGCGGAATACCTGGCCGAGCAGGGCCCCTACGAGCCCTACACAGACGGTCGCATCAACGTCGTCGAGTGAGATGCCCGGGGGGGGCGGCCCTTCGGCCGCCCCGTGCGTAACCCACCCCGGGAGGCAGGGGAGAGGAGGCGGTCGATCCGTCGCGAGTGATGCCTTGCAGGAACGGCGCTTCGTCATTTCAGCATGACGGTTGTCAGTAGAGGCCCGCCTCCAGGCCCGTGGGCTTCAGCGACGGGAGGACGATGACCTCGGCGCCGTGTACCGAGCGTGCCTCGAGATCGATCGCATCCTGGTCGAGCATCCGAATGCATCCCGAAGATACTGCCTTGCCCAGGAGCTGCGGCTCGCAGCCGCCGTGGATCCGATAGAGCGTGTCGACACCGTTCTGAAAAAGGTAGAGCGCACGGGCGCCGAGGGGGTTGTCAGGCCCCGGATCCATGCCGCCGTTTTCTACGGTGAAGGCGGCGAGGTCCGGCCGCCGCTCCGCCATCGTTTCGGGCACGTTCCAGCGGGGCCACGACCGCGTGAACTGCAGGCGCGCTTTCCCTTGCCAATCGAATCCCGCCGCGCCGACGCTGACGCCGTAGCGGGTCGCGCGCTCGGCATCCTCAACGAAGTGCAGGACCGCGTCGTCGGGGTCGACGACGATCGTGCCGCGGGCATGGTCGGGCCAGGGATTCGGAACCTCGCGCCGCCAGAGTTCAGGTGGCACCACCCCTGGCGGGACCGCCGGCACCGGATAGGGCTCGTCCATGATCGCGCCGTAGATGTCCGGCATCGGCGGTGGGGGGAGATCCGGCGGCGCGTTCCGCGAAACTGTCGCGGGACGTGCGCAGGCACCGAGCGAAGCCGCAGCGGCTGCCACCGCGAAGTGGCGTCGGGTCATCATCTATCAGGTCCTCTCGTGCGATCCGGAACTGCCGCCCGCCGGGAAACCTGCGGGCATTGGGCGAGGGCAGGACCACATAGTCGCCGCTCGCGGCATCGAGGTCGAGATGCCGGGGCGATGCAAGGCGAACACCCCTGCGTGATCGGCGACGGCTTGCGACCACATCGCTCGTCTGCGAACAGTCTCACGCATCACGGCTCTGTGCAGGTCGCCTCATGTGCGGACGCTTTGCAATCACCCTTCCGACGGACGCGATGGCGCAGCTCTTCGAGGCGGTGCCGGCGAACGACCTGCCCGACGTTCCGAACTACAATGTCTGCCCGACCGACCGGATCCACGTCGTCACCGGCGACCGGCGTCTCGTCTCGATGCGATGGGGGCTGATCCCGGGCTGGTACAAGAAGCCGAACGGCGGACCATTGCTGATCAATGCCCGCGCGGAGTCCATTGCAGACAGACCCGCCTTCCGACAGGCGGTCAGGGAGCGCCGCTGCATCGTCCCGGCAAGCGGGTTCTACGAGTGGACGAAGAAGGGCGAGGCTCGCCTGCCATGGTGGATCACCCGCGCAGACGGAGTCCCGATGGCGTTTGCCGCAGTGTGGCAGGAATGGGCTCGGGACGATCCCATCGCCACGGTCGCGATCGTCACGACCTCCGCGAATGCCGAGATGGTGGCTCTGCACGACCGCATGCCGGTGGTTCTCGAACCCGTGGACTGGCCCCTCTGGCTTGGCGAGAAAGGCCATGGCGCAGCGCGGCTTATGGCGGGAGCTTCAGACGAAACCTTCACATTCCATCGCGTCGACACCGCTGTGAATTCCAACCGCGCAGAAGGCCCCGGACTGATCGAGCCGATTGCCGCGTGACGCGTTGACGAGCTCGCACCGATCGCATAGCTGAGTGCGCGAGCGCGGGCATGGTGAAATGGTATCACACGAGCCTTCCAAGCTCTTGGTGCGGGTTCGATTCCCGCTGCCCGCTCCACCTCCCCTTCAGTCGTCGCAGAAGCTCGGCATCGGCCCACGGTCGCGCGAGAGCTCGCCGACCGAGGTGTAGCGCAGCGTCGGGAATTCTTCCTCCGGAAGATTGCCCCGAAAGAACTCCCGATACTCTTCCGCGGTGTCGCCGTAGTCGTTCTGCGCCTTCGGGTCTGCCCCGGCGGCTTCCAGGACTGCCGCGAGATCCGGCCGTCCGTTCTGCCAGGCGAGCATCAACGGCGTCGCGCCGGGACCCGACCTGGCATCGACGTCGGCGCCCGCGGCCAGCATCGCCTGGACGATGCCGACAGTGACCCTGCAACTGCGCATCGCCGCCGCGAACGGGGTCATTCCAAGCCAGCCAACGCGGTTCGGACTCGCCCCCGTCGCCAGGATCTCCTCGACAAGGCCGGTATCGCCGCGGATCGCTGCCCTGGTGAGATCGTCGAAGGTGGTATCGGCGCCCGCCGCGCCGCCCAGAAGCAGCGCGAAGGCCATTGCGGACGAGAGTGTGCGCATGATCGCTCTCCCTCTCTGACAGCGGCAAAATCGTATCACGAAAGCGCCGTGTCGGAAACGAAGAGCGAGGTGTCAGGCGTAGCGCGCCTCGGTCAGGCCATCGAAGTCGATCTCCGGCTCGCGGCCGAGGACGAGGTCGGCGACCGCGCGCCCCGAGCCCGCGGACATCGTCCAGCCAAGCGTGCCATGGCCGGTGTTGAGGTAGAGGTTCGGGTAGCGGCTGGGCCCGAGGACCGGCGTGCCGTCCGGCGTCATCGGCCGGAGGCCGGTCCAGCCGTCGAGGCTCGTAAGGTCGCCTCCTCCGGGGAAGAGGTCGCCGACGACGTACTTCACCGTGTCGGTGGCATGTGGCCCGAGGCGACCCGAGTAGCCGGCAATCTCGGCGGTTCCGGCGACGCGAATACGGTCGCCGAGACGGGTGATCGCGACCTTGTGGGTTTCGTCCATGATCGTCGATTGCGGCGCTTTGGCGTCGTCCACCACCGGCACGGTGATGGAGTAGCCCTTGATCGGATAGATCGGCAGGTCGATTCCCGACGGGGCGCAGCAGGCGAGGGCCGTGGGTGCCGAGGCAGCAGACGTAGACGTCGCCGGTCACGCGCCCCTCCTGCGCGGTATCGATGCCGACGACGCGGTCGTTCTCGACCGCGATCTGCTCGATCGACTGACCGTAGTGGAAATCGACGCCACGCTCCTTCAGGAGCTCGGCAAGGGCGACGGTGAACTTGCGGCAGTCGCCGGTGCGGTCGGCGGTCAGGCGCAGCCCGCCCACGAACTTGTCGCGGACGTTCGCAAGCGCCGGCTCGGCCTCGATGCAGCCCTCCCGGTCCAGCACCTCGAAGGGCGAATTCGAACTCGGCCAGCACCTCCTGGTCCGCCTTCGACCCCTTGAGCTGCTTCTCGGTCCGAAAAAGTTGCAGCGTGCCACGCTCGCGCAGGTCGAAGTCGATCCCGGTTTCGGCGACGAGCTCCGGCAGGCTGTCGCGGCTGTAGCTCGAGACGCGCACCATGCGCGCCTTGTTGACCCGGTACCGCTCCTCGTTGCAGTTGCGCAGCATCCGCGCGCCCCAGGCCCACATGGTCGGGCTGATCAGCGGCCAGATGAAGAGGGGCCGGCGCTTCATGAAGAGCCACTTCAGCGCCTTCTTGGGAACGCCGGGCGCCGCCCAGGGAGACGACATGCCGTAGGAGAGCTCGCCTGCGTTGGCGTAGCTCGTCTCCATTCCCGGCCCGTGCTGACGGTCGAGCACCGTCACGTCGGCGCCGCCCTTCGAGAGATACCACGCCGTCGTCACGCCGACGACACCCGCTCCCATGACCACGACCTTCATGCGCTTCCCTCGCGTCCTGCGGTGCTCCGGTGCGGCACCTTCGGCTCGGGATGGACGATTGGTCGCCCGAATCCAACCAGTCTAGCGTGAAAAGCTGCTGGTCGCCGGGTCGTGAGGGATTGCGACGCCCGGTCCGCTTGCCGCCCGAACGCGGCGCGGCTAACTGTGACCGCCGGAAAGGGAGCTGCCATGGCCGAGGCGGAGCGGGACAAGTCGAAGAAGGTCGGCGCGCTGGCATCGTTGTGGCCGTTCCTCGCTCCCTATCGGGCGCTGCTGGGGGCCGCGATCGCGGCGCTCGTCCTGACGGCGGCAGTCTCGCTGATTCTCCCGATCGCGGTGCGCCGCGTGGTGGACGGGTTCGAGACTTCGGCGGAGCGCTTGCTCGACCAGTATTTCCTCGCAGCGCTGGCGATAGCGTCGCTGCTCGCCGTCGGGACCGGCCTGCGCTACTACCTTGTGACCCGGCTGGGGGAACGGGTGGTCGCGGACATTCGCAAGGCGGTCTTCGATCGCGTCATCGGTCTCTCCCCCGCCTTCTACGAACGCATCATGACCGGCGAGGTGCTGAGCCGGATCACGACGGACACGACGGTGATCCTGTCTGTGATCGGGTCGTCGGTGTCGATCGCGCTGCGCAACCTCCTGATGCTGATCGGCGGTCTTGCGCTGCTGTTCTGGACCTCGCCGAAGCTCGCCGGGCTCGTCCTGTTGATGGTGCCGGTCATCATCGTGCCGATCGTGGTGCTCGGCCGTCGGCTTCGCGGGCTCAGCCGCAAGAACCAGGACTGGATCGCGGCGTCGTCCGGCAACGCGTCGGAGGCGCTTCTGTCGGTGCAGGCGGTGCAGGCATTCACGCAAGAGAGGGCGAGTCGCGCCACCTTCGCCGAGGTGACCGAGCAGAGCTTCGATGCGGCACGCCAGCGGATCGGAGTTCGAGCGGCGATGACCGTGATCGTCATAAGCCTCGTCTTCGGTGGCATCGTCGGTGTCCTGTGGATCGGGGCGCGAGACGTCCGTGCCGAACTCATGACCGTGGGCGAACTGGTGCAGTTCGTCATCTACGCGGTCATGGTCGCCGGAGCGGTCGGAGCCCTAAGCGAGATCTGGGGCGAGCTTCAACGTGCCGCTGGCGCGACCGAGCGGCTGGTGGAACTGCTGAATGCGGCTGACACCGTGAACGATCCCTCCGACCCGCAACCGCTGCCCGCGCTGGCGCAAGGGCGCATCAGTTTTCGCGACGTGCGGTTTTCGTATCCGACGCGAGAGGGTCAGCATGCCCTTGATGGCGTCGATTTCGAGATCGCACCGGGAGAGACGGTGGCGCTCGTCGGGCCATCTGGGGCGGGCAAGACGACGATCCTGCAGTTGATCCTGCGGTTCTACGACCCGCAGGGGGGACAGTAGCGCTCGATGGCGTGGACTTGCGGCGGATGGCGCGGAGTGACTTTCGCCGAGCGCTCGCGCTGGTGCCGCAGGACCCGGTGATCTTTGCCACCAGCGCGCGGGAGAATATCCGCTTCGGGCGACCCGACGCCACCGATGCCGAGATCGATGACGGCGGCTCGTGCCGCCGCTGCCCACGATTTCCTGACCGCGCTGCCGCACGGGTATGACACCGAGGTCGGCGAGCGCGGCGTGATGCTGTCGGGCGGGCAGAAGCAGCGGATCGCACTGGCCCGCGCGATCCTGCGCGACGCGCCGGTCCTGCTTCTCGACGAGGCCACGAGCGCGCTCGACGCCGAGAGCGAGGCCGCGGTTCAGCGCGCGGTCGACGAGCTGTCGCGCGACCGGACCACGATCGTCGTCGCGCACCGTCTGGCGACGGTGAAGAAGGCCGACCGCATCCTCGTCTTCGAGGCGGGGCGTGTCGTCGCCGAGGGGACGCACGATTCGCTCGTCGCCCAAGGTGGCCTCTACTCGCGGCTTGGCCCGGCTGCAGTTCACCGAGGGCATCGCCGCCGAGTGACGTCGCGACGTGGCGCCGGGCACCGCCGATCGGGTTGCGCCTTTCGATCCGGCACCGCATCTTCGCGGCATCGCTGGAGCCGCCATACGGCGGTCAGGGAGGGCGATGAATGGCGGCTTTCGCATCCTACGACGACCGCAATGCGATCCAGGCCGAGATGCCATGGGCGGACCGTGATCTGCCCAAGACGCTCTTCGGTCTGCTGACCCGCGTGCGGGACCGTCACGGCAGCCGCCCCGCCGCAAGCTTTCAGCTACTATCGAACCCGAAAGCGCCCGCCGTCACGCTGACATGGGAGCAGCTCCATCTGGACGTCAGCCGCGTGGCGAACCTGTTCCGCCAGCTGGGGGTGGGGGAGGGCGACACCGTGGCGCTGGTCCTGCCGAACGCGATCGAGACGGTCGTGACGCTTCTCGGCGGCGCCGTGGCCGGCATCGTGGCGCCGATCAACCCGCTGCTCGAGCCCGCGCAGATCGCCTCGATCCTGCGGGAGACCAGGGCGAAGATAGTCGTCACGCTCCGCGCGTTTCCCAAGACCGACGTTGCGCAGCGGGTCGACAAGGCGCTGGCCGACGCGCCCGGCGTGGAGACGGTGCTCGAGGTCGACCTGCTGAGGTACCTTTCCCCACCGAAGAGCTGGATCGTCCCCCTGATCCGTCCGAG
The DNA here is from genome assembly GCA_963749675.1 of uncultured Alphaproteobacteria bacterium. GTDB lineage: Bacteria > Pseudomonadota > Alphaproteobacteria > Rhodobacterales > Rhodobacteraceae > Roseitranquillus. The sequence continues at coordinate 43,535 of CAVVNT010000006.1, read as the reverse complement.
GCTCAAGCGTCAGAGCCGGGCGCGCGTCCTCGACTTCGCGGTCGAACTCGCCAGGCAGAAGCCGACGCTGCAGTTCGCCGACAGCACGTCCGACCGGGTCGGCGCGTATCTTCCACACCGGCGGCACGACCGGCATGCCCAAGATCGCGCGGCACCGGTATTCGGGCATGATCTACAACGGCTGGGTCGGCGATACGCTTCTCTTCCAGCCTGAGGACGTGGTCATCTGCCCGCTGCCGCTGTTCCATGTCTTCGCGACCGAGGTGGTCCTCATGTCGATGATCGCGTCGGGCGGCCATGTCGTGCTGCCCACGCCCGCGGGCTATCGCGGTGACGGCGTCTTCGACAACTTCTGGAAGCTCATCGAGCGGTGGAAGGTGACCTTCATCATCACCGTCCCGACCGCCATCAGTGCGCTGATGCAGCGCCCGGTCGACGCCGACGTCTCGTCCGTCAAGCAGGCGTTCTCGGGGTCGGCGCCGCTACCGGTCGAACTCTACAACCGGTTCGAGAACGCATCGGGCGTGGAGATCATCGAGGGGTACGGGCTGACCGAGGCGACCTGCCTCGTCTCCTGCAACCCCATCGGCGGTACCAAGAAGATCGGGTCCGTCGGCATCCCGTTTCCCTACACCGACGTCCGCATTCTCAAGCACGATAACGGGACGGTTCGCGAGTGCGTGACCGACGAGGTGGGCGAGATCTGCATCGACAGCCCCGGGGTCTTCCCCGGGTCGACCTATACCGAGCTCGACAAGAACCGTGACCTGTTCCACCACGAAGTCTACCTGCGCACCGGCGACCTGGGCCGGATCGACGCGGATGGGTATCTATGGATCACCGGTCGCGCGAAGGATTCTGATCATCCGCGGCGGCCACAACATCGATCCCGCGACGATCGAGGATGCCTTGCTGGGTCACGAAGCGGTGGCGATGGCCGGCGCGATCGGGCAACCCGATGCGCATTCGGGAGAGCTTCCCTGCGCCTATGTCGAGCTGATCTCGGGCGCGACGACGACGGTCGAGGAACTGCAGGAGTTTGTGCGAGGCCGAATAGGTGAGAGGGCGGCGATACCGAAGTACATCGAGATCCTGCCCGAACTTCCGAAGACGGCTGTCGGCAAGGTATTCAAGCCGGACCTCCGGAAGGCAGCCATCACGCGCGTCCTGAACGCTGCGCTGGGCGACGCCGGGACCAGCGCGCGAGTCGTCGAGGTCGTCGAGGACAAGCGTCGTGGACTTCTGGCCCGCATCAGTCAGGCAGGCGAGGAAGACGCCGTCCGGCATGTCCTGGGCTCGTATGTCGTTCCGTGGGAGTGGGCCGACTGAGCGGGGCGCTTGCGCGGAAAGGCGGCCACGGGTGAGCGACACGGCCATCGTGATGGTGTGCGACGCAGACTTCCTGCCGTACGCCGCGTATCTCGCGGATGCGCTGAACAGCGGCGCCCGGAGACGCGCCTTCGACATCGTCATTCTGGGGCCGGCCTTGCCCTCGCTACCACCTTGTCTGCCGGAACTACGGCTTCAGCGGTTCGACGGCGCGAATCCGTTCGAGCACCGCAGCATCCGTAAGCGGCGCTCGCACGCTTCGTACCTGTGCCTGATGCTGCCGGAGCTTCTGCCGGAGTACCGGCGTATCCTCTATCTCGATTGCGACATCCTGCCGAACGGCTCGGTCGCGGAAGTGCTGGAGGCCGACCTGCACGGACAGGCGCTCGGCGCCGTACGGGACGCGCAGCAATGGCGGTCACCGGACAGGTCGCCGGCGGAGTTCTCGCGCCTTGGCCTGCCGGCGGAGCGCTACCTGAATTCGGGAGTCCTGCTCTTTGACACGGAGAGATGGCGGCGAGAGCGCTGGACCGAGGCCTGCATCGCCGCCGCCGCCGACCCGGACCTCGCGAAAGGCTACGTCCGCAACGACCAGAGCGCGCTGAACCTCGCCCTGCGCGGGCGCTGGACCGAGCTGTCGCCGGTCTGGAACTGGCAGTGGACCGAGACGACGCGCTACTTCGCCGACGACGCCGGTGCGCGACTGGTCCACTTCATCGGACCGAAGAAACCATGGCGGACCGGGGCCCTGCCGCCGCGTTTTTCAGCGGGTTATGGGCCGTTCCTGAGGCAGTTCTTCCCTGACGCCAAGGCGCCGAAACCGGTGGAGCCCCGTGTCGATCGCCACAGGCGTGCTCTGCTGCGTCACTGGCTGCGCGCGCCGGCGATGCAAGCCTATCTGGACCGTTTTCCCGACGCGCTGACGACGCACCCTCCTAGCGCCAGTGCTCCTCCACCCAGGGCGCCGGACGCACGTAGTGGCGGAGGTGGGTCCAGAGGCCGCCCTTGATGCGCCGTCCGTCGAACGCGGCACGCAGATGGTCCAGCGGCTCCAGCGCCGGCGTGCCCTTCCGGTAGCGCCCGGCGATCGCGTCGGGCGGGTTCAGCGGCCCGGGAAAGATGACGACGCGCGCGCCCTTCGGCGGCTGCGGTGCTCGCATGTAGTTCAGCGGGAAAGTCGGAATGCAGTGCCACTTGTAGACCGCGACCCAGCCCTTGGGCCAGAACGTGACCCCACCCGGCGCGGTTCTGGTCACGAAGCGCTGCTCGAACTGATAGCGGTCGGCGATGCCCTGCGGGTCCGCCTCGAACATCCGCTTCAGCGGCGCCAGGCGACCGACCGGCATCCGGTAGATCGAGGTCTGGCCGAGCCGCTCGAATGGGGTGTTGGGGTTGCGGGCCAGGATGACGTCGTCCGGATCTCCGATCTCGAACAGTGGATCGAGTGACTGCAGGATCACCACGTCGAGGTCGAGGAAGAGAACCGGTCCTGACAGCCCGCCTAGTCCCTCCGTCCAAAGCCGGGCCTTGCCCCATTTGCCGAGCGTGCCGGTGGGCATCTCGCAGTCGAGTGGCGGCAGCGGGTGCGCCTCGACATCCTGTCCGAACCCCTCGGCATCGTCGGTGAAGCAAAGGAACCGGTAGGGCGGCGTGATGTGCCGCGAGACCATGGAGGCGAGTCGATTGACGTAATCGGCCCCGTAGCGCTTGCCCCACTTGATCGAGATGATCTGCTTCCTCACGAAAGCGCCCGCCAGCCGATGTCACGCCGGTAGAAGCCGCCCGGCCAGTCGCACCGCTTCGGCCAACTGATATGCCCGCTCGCGCGCCTCGGCCAGCGTCGCCCCGCGGGCGGTGGCATTCAGAACCCGACCTCCTGCCGAGACGATGCGCCCATCGCGCTGCGCGGTTCCGGCGTGGAACGTCATGTGCGAGGAATCCTCCGGCAGATCGTCGAGCCCGCCGATTTCCTCGCCGCGCGCATGGTCGCCGGGATATCCCCGCGCCGCGAGGACGACGGTCATCGCGTGATCGTCGGCCCAGTTCACCCGCGCCTCGTCAAGGCGGCCCTCGGCGGTGGCCTGCATCAGGTCGAGCGCCTGCGCGCCGAGGCGCATCATCAGTACCTGCGCCTCCGGATCGCCGAAGCGGACGTTGAATTCGATGAGCCGCGGCGTGCCGTCCTCGATCATCAGGCCGGCGTAGAGGACGCCGCGATAGGGCGTGCCGCGCCGCGCCATCTCGGCGAGCGTCGGCCGCACGATACGGTCCATCGTGAGCTCGGCGACAGCGTCCGACAGGATCGGGGCCGGTGAGTAGGCGCCCATGCCGCCGGTGTTCGGCCCCTTGTCGCCGTCGAAGGCGCGCTTGTGGTCCTGCGCCGTGCCGATGGGCAGCGCCATCTCTCCGTCGCAGAGCGCGAAGAACGACGCCTCCTCGCCGTGCAGGACCTCCTCGAGCACCACCGGACCGTCAAGGCCGGCAAGCGCCTGCAGCGCCTCCTCCTGCGTCGCGGCGACGGTGACGCCCTTGCCGGCGGCGAGGCCGTCGGCCTTGACCACGATAGGCGCGCCGGCCCGGCGCACATGGTCGGCCGCTTCGGACGGCGTCTCGAACCGGTTCCATGCGGCCGTTGGCACGCCCGCCGCCTCGCAGACGTCCTTGGCGGAGCTCTTTGACGCCTCGAGCTGCGCCGCCGCCGCGGAGGGGCCGAAGACGCTGACATCGGCCGCCGAAAGCGCGTCGGCCACTCCGGCGACGACCGGTGCCTCGGGGCCGATGATGACGAAGTCGATTGCCGCGTCGGTTGCGAACTGCACGACGGCCGCAGGGTCGAGGATGTCGAGTCGTGCGCATTCGGCGACGCTTTCGACCCCGGCGTTCCCCGGCGCGACGATCAGCCGGTCGCATTTGGGGTTCTGCGACACCGCCCAGGCTAGCGCATGCTCCCGCCCGCCGCCGCCGAGGATCAGTATGTTCATGCGCGCCCCCGTCCGTGTGTTGGCGTCGTAGTCAGCTAGCTGCTGACTGACAAGGCGCGGTGCCCGGCCGCGTCGCAAGAGAAAGCGCGAGCATGAACGACCAAACCTATGCCGTCACCGGCACACCGCAGGACGAGGCGACGCATTTCCTCCATCGGACCGATTGCCAGGTCCTGCCCCAGCACCTGGAACTCGTCGATCTCGGTACGTTCGAGGCATGTGGTGAGGCGATGGCGCGCGCCCGTGAGCGGTTCAGCCCGGTGAACGGCTGCGCCCTTTGCTGCCCGGAATGCCGCGAGTGATGATCTCAATTTCCATTCCCCGAGATGCCCGTTAGGGTCCGCCTCTCGTGAGGACGCCTTGGACCTGATCGACGACCCGAACCCTGGCAATGCGCCGGAATTCACCGTCTCGGAGATCTCCGGCGCGGTGAAGCGCACCGTGGAGGGAGCGTTCGACCATGTGCGGGTCCGCGGCGAGGTCGGTCGGGTCTCGCGCCCCCGGTCGGGACATATCTATCTCGACCTCAAGGACGATCGCGCGTGCCTCTCGGGGGTGATCTGGCGCGGCCAGGCCGCACGGCTGGAGACCCCGCCCGAGGAGGGGATGGAGGTCATCGCGACAGGCCGCCTCACGACGTTCCCCGGCCAGTCGAAATACCAGATCGTCATCGAATCGCTGGCGCCGGCGGGGGTCGGGGCGCTGATGGCGATGTTGGAGAAGCGGCGCCAGGCATTGACGGCCGAGGGCCTGTTCGCGGCCGAGCGCAAGCGGGCGCTGCCGTACCTGCCGGAGGTCATAGGCGTCGTCACGTCGCCGTCGGGCGCGGTGATCCGCGACATCCTGCACCGCCTGCGAGACCGGTTCCCGCGCCGCGTGCTGGTCTGGCCGGTTGCCGTTCAGGGCGCAGCCTGTGCGGCGGAGGTGGCGGGGGCGATCGAAGGGTTCGGCACGCTTGCGCCGGGTGGCCCCATCCCGCGGCCCGACGTCCTGATCGTGGCCCGCGGCGGCGGCTCGGTCGAGGACCTCTGGGGCTTCAACGAGGAAATCGTGGTGCGGGCCGCCGCGGCCTGCACGATCCCGCTGATCTCGGCCGTCGGGCACGAGACCGACACCACCCTGATCGACTTCGCAGCCGACCGCCGTGCGCCGACGCCCACCGCCGCGGCGGAGATCGCGGTGCCGGTGCGGCGAGACCTGATGGTCTGGGCTGAGGGGCAGGGGGCGCGCCTCTCCCGCGCGCTGAACCAGGGCGTGACCGCGCGGGTCCAGCGCCTGCGCGATCTCTCGCGCGCGCTGCCGCGGCCGGAGCTCGCTGGTCGCGGGCCCGCGGCAGCGGTTGGACTGGCTCGGCGATCGTCTCGACAATGCGATCGCGCAGGGCACGGAGCGGCGGCGTGCGGCCCTACGCGAAGCTGCGGCGGTGCTGCGGCCGGGCACCTTGCGCTCGCGGGCGGCGCGCGAAAGGCAGCGCTTCGGGATGACGGTGCGGCGGCTCTCTCCGCAGATGATGGCGCAGGCGACGCGGCGGCGCGCGGAGCGGCTCGCCGGACTGGTGCGGACGATGCGCCGGGACGCCGCGCTCCGCTACGTCTCCGGCCGGCGGGAGCGGCTCGACCGGGTAGGCTCGCGCTTCACGGGCGCACTGGTCGAATCGATGATCGAGCGACATCTCGATTGGCTGCAGGAGCGGGGCGAGAGGATCCGTTCGGCCGCCAGGCATCGCCACGACGCCCTGCACCAGAGGCTGGCCGCGCTCGACCGCGTGCGCGAGACCGCGGGGTACGAGGCGACTCTGGCCCGCGGCTATGCGGTGGTCTGGTCGGGGGAGCATGTCGTCACCGAGACAGCCGCGGCTCGGGCGGCAGACGTCCTGTCGCTGCAATTCGCCGACGGCACGGTGGAGGTCGGCGCGGCGACGACCCAGCGGAAGCGCCGGATGCAGCCTAAGGAGCCCGAACAAGGGTCGCTCTTCTAGACGCCCACGTCCGGGCCCGGGCAGTCCAGCGACTCGCCGGTCTGCCCCATCTCGGTTAGCTCCGATCCGCCGCCGAGGAACTGCGCCCTGAGGCCGCCCTCGTCGAAGAAGAGCCAGCATTGCGGCACGTCGAGATCGTCGTAGGCGAAGCAGATCGCCTCGCCCGACTGGTACCATGTGCCGCGCATGCACTCGCCGTCGAGGAACGACCAGATCACCTCTCGATCCTCGTGGTATTCCTCGGCGCCATAGGGCCTGCCGTCCTCGGAATAGTAGAAGGTTTTGCCGCGGGTCAGCGCATCGAAGGCTTCCGCCGAGAGGGGGGTCTGCGCCGTGGCGGGCACAGCGGTGGCGAGAAGCAGGATCGCGGTTCGCATCGATGTCGAAGATGACACGGGCGCGTTCCGCCGCCAATGCGCCGTTTTCATGCTGGCAAGTCACCGGCCGCCCGCAATAGGGTCGCGGCCGGGAGGACAGGACCATGGCTCTCGACGAAGGACGACGCAGGCCGCGCGGCACGCCGAAGGGGCGGCAACTCGATGACGAGGCGTGGCAGGAGGTCCGCGCGCTGCTGGGCGACCGACCGCGCCGCCGCGACCTCCTGATCGAGTTCCTGCACCTCATCCAGGACGAATACGGCCATCTCGCGGCGCGCCACCTGCGCGCACTCGCCGAGGAGCTCAGGCTCTCGATGGCCGAGGTCTGGGAGGTCGCGACCTTCTACGCCCACTTCGACCCGTTGAGGGAGGGTGAGGCCCCGCCACCGGCGCTGACGATCCGCGTCTGCGACAGCCTCTCCTGCGAGATGGCGGGCGCCCGCGAGCTGATGGCGGCGCTGCAAGCCGGTACCGACCCCGCCGAGGTGCGAGTCCTGCGGGCGCCTTGCATGGGGCGCTGCGACACCGCGCCGGTGGCGGAACTGCGCCATGTGCACGTCGACAACGCGACGCCCGAATCCGTGCTGGCGGCTGTCGGCGATGGGCTCCACGGCCCGGCCGTGCCGGACTACGAGTCGTTCGAGGCGTATGCTGCCGGCGGTGGCTACGAAACGCTGGCCGCGCTGCGGCGGAACGGCAACCCCGAGGCGGTGCAGGACAAGGTGACGGAGTCCGGGCTGCGCGGCCTCGGCGGCGCCGGCTTCTCGACGGGCAAGAAGTGGAGCTTCGTCCGGGCGGCAGAATCGCCGGTCTACATGGCGGTGAACGGCGACGAGGGCGAGCCGGGGACGATCAAGGACCGGTACTATCTGGAGCGGACGCCTCACCTGTTCCTCGAAGGGACGTTGATCGCCGCCTGGGCCTGCCGGGTCGACCGCTGCTACATCTACATGCGGGACGAGTATCCCGCGGTGTTGGAAATCCTTCGCCGCGAGATCCCGAAGCTCGAAGGCGCCGGCATCGTCGAGCCAGGCTTCCTCGAGGTGCGCAGAGGCGCCGGCGCCTACATCTGCGGAGAGGAATCGGCGATGCTGGAGTCGATCGAGGGCAGGCGCGGCTATCCCCGCCACCGGCCGCCCTACGTGGCGCAGGTCGGCTTGTGGGGGCGGCCGACGCTCGTCCACAACGTCGAGACCCTGTACTGGGTTGCGCGGGTCTGCCGGGAAGGGCCGGAGACGCTGAATGGCGTGGAGAAGAATGGCCGGAGGGGTTTGCGCAGCTATTCGATTTCCGGCCGGGTCAATGCTCCCGGGGTCTACCTGCTGCCGGCCGGCTCGACGATCCGCGACCTGATCGCGGCGGCCGGCGGGATGCCGGACGGACAGGAGCTGAAGGCATTCCAGCCGGGCGGCCCCTCCTCGGGTCTCTTGCCGGCGTCGCTCGACCATCTGCCGCTCGACTTCGATACGCTTCAGGGCGAGGGGACGTTCATTGGTTCCGCGGCGATCGTCGTGCTGAGCCAGCGCGACAGCGTGCGGGACGCCGCGATCAACATGCTGCGCTTCTTCGAGAGCGAGAGCTGCGGGCAGTGCACGCCTTGCAGGGTCGGCTGCGAGAAGGCTGTGAAGCTGATGCAAGCGGAGCGATGGGATGAAGGCCTTCTGACCGAGCTCTCGCAGGTCATGCGCGATGCGTCGATCTGCGGACTAGGGCAGGCGGCGCCGAACCCGTTCATGCTGACGATGAAGCACTTCCCGGACGACCTCTGACCAGGCGGAGCGCCTTACGGCGCGAGACTATCCTCCCCGGCCCGCCTGGGCGGACCGGGGCCCGCCACGGCACCTTTCGAACCGGCTTGCGTTGGCATAGGTGAGGACCTGAAGGAGGCGCGCCGCATGTCGTTTTTCGGGAAACTGAAGGACCGGCTCTTCAAGTCGTCGTCGCGGCTGGAAGAGGGGCTGGACGCAATCGTCGCCGACGGTGGAGAGGTCGAGTCGCCGGACGCCCCGAAATCGGAGGTGCCGCCAGGGCCGACCCAGGCGCAACCCGATCTGCCGGCGGGCAGGCCGGTGGAACCGGACCCGCCTGCCGAACCGGGGCAGGACGAGGTGCCGCCGCCCGAGGAAGACCCGGTCCGCCCGCCGGCGACGGAGCCCGAACCGGCCGAGGAGCCGATGCCGGGACCCCCGGAGGGGCCCCAGGAGGCCCCCGATCCGGTGCCTGGCGACGTTCCCGGGCCCGAAACCCCGCCTGTCCGCGATCCCGAGCCGGATCCGACGCGTGAGACGCGCCCGCGAGAGAGACCTCAGCCGCCCCTTGCCGACTCCGCGATCGCCGAGGCGGCGCCAGCGCAGGATCCGCCATCGGGTTTCCTGGGGAGGATGTTCGGCCGCCGGACGCCGGGCGCTCCGGTCCTGCGCCGGGTCGTCGACGACGCCATGCTGGAGAGCCTCGAGGAGCTCTTGATCGCATCCGACATGGGGGTCGACACGGCGATGCGGGTCACTGCAAATCTCGCCGAGAGCCATCAGGGGCGCAAGCTGTCGACCGAGGAGATCAAGGCGGTCCTCGCCGCCGAGATCGCGCGGATCATGGCAGGGGTGGCGACGCCGCTGCCGCTCTATCCTTCGAAGCCGCAGGTCGTGCTAGTGGTAGGCGTCAACGGCTCGGGCAAGACCACGACCATCGGCAAGCTCGCCAGCCAGTTTCGAGGGGCGGGCAAGAAGGTGGTGATCGCCGCGGGAGACACGTTCCGCGCTGCCGCTGTCGAGCAGTTGCAGATCTGGGGGGATCGCGCCGGGGTCCCCGTCATGACAGCGCCTCAGGGGTCCGACCCCGCCAGCCTTGCCTTCGACGCGATGGCCAAGGCGCAGGCGGAGGGAGCCGACCTGTTGATGATTGACACCGCAGGCCGCCTGCAGAATCGCGCCGACCTGATGGAAGAGCTCGCCAAGATCGTCCGGGTGATCCGCAAGAGGGACCCAGAGGCGCCGCACAACACGATCCTCGTCCTCGATGCGACGACGGGGCAGAACGCGCTGAGCCAGGTCGAGATCTTTCGCCGGATGGCCGACGTCACGGGGCTGGTCATGACCAAGCTCGACGGGACGGCGAAGGGGGGCGTCCTCGTCGCGCTGGCCGACAAGTTCGGGTTGCCGATCCATGCAATCGGCGTGGGCGAGCAGATCGACGACCTCGATGCCTTCGACCCGGAGGAGTTCGCGCGGGCGCTTACGGGGGCGGCTGCCTGACGAGCACCCTATCGGGGCTTCTTCTTCGGGCTCGCTTCGGCGAACGCCGTTCGCAGGCCCCAGAGCACGATCAGCGTCGCAGCCGAGGTGATCGCCGCGAGTGCAATCTGCCCAAGCCCGCACGCAACGCCGATCGCTCCGGCCAGCCACATGCCTGCACCGGTCGTCAGGCCCCTGACCTTGTCCTGCGCGGTAAAGATCGTGCCCGCGGCCAGGAACGCCACACCGCTCGTCACCGCCTCGATGATGCGGACGGGGTCGGTCCGCACGTGGTCACCGCGATTGGCGGCCTCGGACACGATCTCGAAGCCGAGAAGGGTGAAGAGGCACGCGCCGAGCGCGACCGCCATATTCGTGCGCAGGCCCGCGGGCTTGTTGTGGATCTCGCGCTCCCATCCGATGACGCCGCCGAGCAGTATCGCAGCCACAAGCCTGAGCACGACGGCTTGCCAACTCAATGTGGTAAGCACGGGGAAGAATTCCGACTGAAGATCTGTTGGCATTCCGGCATCCGATGTCACTTCCAGGACGCGCGAGAAGGGTCGAGGTTCCAGCCCCATGGCAGTCGGCCGCTTCGAAGCAGCGGGCATACTCGGCATCGTGAGTCGCAACCTGAAATCTTTCGCGGCGTTGATCACGGCGCGCGCCGTGATAGGGGAGGGCGGCGAACGAGGAGCGAGCGATGACGACGGCCAGACTGAAGACGCTGTTGGAACTCGGGCCGATCGTCCTGTTCTTCCTGGGCTACATTCTGCTCAGGGATCGCACGTTCGACCTCGCAGGAACGCAGTATTCCGGCTTCATCGTGGTGACTGCGCTCTTCGTGCCGCTGTTGGCGGCGGCGACCTTCGCGCTGTGGCGCCTGACGGGCCATCTCAGCCGGATGCAGGTCGTGACGCTGGTCCTCGTCATTGTCTTCGGCGGGCTTACCGTGTGGCTCAACGACGAGCGCTTCTTCAAGATGAAGCCGACGATCATCTATCTGATCTTTGCGGGTGTCCTCGGATTCGGTCTTCTTCGGGGAAAATCGTACCTGCGGCTCGTCATGGACGAGTTCGTGCCGCTTCAGAGGGAGGGCTGGATGAAGCTTACCCGCCGGGTCACGCTGTTCTTCGTCGGCCTCGCGGTGGCGAACGAGGTGGTCTGGCGGACGATGTCGACCGATGCCTGGGTCAACTTCAAGACCTTCGGCCTGACCGCCGCGATCTTCGTCTTCTTCGCGCTGCAGGGCTCATTGTTCTCCGCCTACGGCACCGAGGATCAGGCGGCGCGGGAGCCGAAGAAGCGCCGCGACTGACGCTTGCCCGTGATCTGCGCATAGGCATCGACGCCGGCGATCAGGTCGAACTCCGACGGCAGGAGGCGCCTTTGGAACTTGACGCCGAACGTGTCGCCGCGGACCCAGCAGACCGTCGCCGGCATCTTCCGGCCGTCGATGATGAGGGTGCAGCCCTGTCCGACCCGCATCGCTGCAGCGCCCTCGAGCCCGGCACCGCCGATGGCCACATCGACGATGACCGCTTCGCAATGATGATCGGGCAGAAGGATCTCGACGGGGAACTCGCAAAAGAAGCGATGATCTCTGCTACGCATGGCACGAACTCACTTGCAAGGACTACGCCGCCAAGCCTTAGGTGCGGTTCCCTAACAGTCTCTTACGCCCTCTTTTCGAACAAAATTTTCTGCGCTTCGCGGTCGGATTGCAGATTGCTGCGGAGTTCCTCCCGCAAGGCACGGCCGCGCTTGACGGCCGGTCTCTGCCCGACGAGGTCCAGCCAGCGGGCGAAGTTCGGCTTGTCGTCGAGCGTCTGCTCCTGCCGCTCCCAGCCCGATGCCCACGGCCAGATCGCCATGTCGGCGATCGAGAAGAAGTCTCCCGCCACATACTCGTTCGCGTCGAGCTGACGGTCCAGCACACCGTAGAGACGCTCGACCTCGTTGCGGTAGCGGTTCTTGGCGTAAGGCAGGTCGTTTGGAGGGTCCATCGAGGGCGCGTACTTCAGGAAATGGTGCGCTTGGCCCGCCATCGGCCCGACGCCGCCCATCTGCCACATCAGCCACTGGTCCACCGCCACCCGATCACGCTCCGTCGGGCCGGTGAACTTGCCGGTCTTGCGCGCCAGGTATTGCAGGATCGCCCCCGACTCGAAGACCGAGATCGGCGCGCCGTCCGGTCCCTCGGGATCGACGATCGCCGGCATCCGATTGTTCGGGGAAATTTTCAGGAATTCGGGCTCGAATTGTTCGCCCTTGCCGATGTTCACCGTGTGGACCTCGTAGGGAATCCCCATCTCCTCCAGCGCGATGGAAACCTTCCAGCCGTTCGGCGTTGGCCAGTAATACAGATCGATCAGTGTGGTCATGGTCTCTCCGTTCCTGCAATGCGGGTCATCCTGCGCGTCTCAGGATGGAGCAGAGGGCGCCCCAGGCAAGTCGGGCGGTGGGGCCGCCCCTTCGAAGAGCCGCGACCAGCGAGGCTCCACGCCTTCCGGCAATACCCGGCGCAAGGTCGTCAGCGGCAGACGATCCTCGATGAGCGCGCGGTAGAGCGGCCACGTGCCGGTCCGCATGTAGCCCGACCAGTGACAGACGCGCCGATCCGGCGGCGGGACCGAGAAGGCGAGCTTCGCCAAACCGGCGCGGACGGCCGAGGAGTTGAGCTGCAGGTCGAGCCAGCTCGCGTCCATCCGTCCCAGGCCGGACCCGATCGCGCGGTCGAACGGACGGTGCGGCGCCACGAACATCTCGTAGAGCGCGTCGAACACGTCGTTCTCGCGGCTGCAGACGTTGATGATCTCGGCCGACGCGCCGCCCGGCGTGGTGCGCACGGCGTGGGCTCGGCTCCGAAACTCGGCACCTGAATTCTGCGGCAGTCGCGCCATCGCGTTGAGGGCGACACGAGCGCCGAGCGAATGCGCGATGAGATCGATCGGCCGGCCTATCGAGGCAACGAACTGCGCGAGGGCCGCGCCGGAGTGCGCTGCGCCGGCTTGCGCGTGCCAGATCGTGCCGCCGGCTTCCCAGCCGAAGCCGACGACGCAGCCGCTCCGCAACCCGAGCTTCTGTGGCCACGACACCGCCCGCGGACAACCGATACGTGCGCTGCCGGCCAGCAGGTGGTCATGGGGGTTCCGCGCCGGCTGCTGGGGCGAGTACTTGTAGCCGTGGACGGGAACGACCACCGGCTCGTGGGCGGGAACGTTCGCAAGTCTGTCGAGCGCGTCGTCCGAGGCCAGAAGGCGGGGCTTGCCGCGGCCGGGATTGCCCTGCCGTTTGGGCACCAGCACCCCGGTCTCGCGCTTGAGCCGGACCATGTCGTTCACGATGAAGACACGGAGCTGCCTGGCCGCCGCGGCCGTTGAGGAATCCGCGTTGGGCCGGCGATGGCGCGACCTTCAGTATGCATCGCCGACTGCAGGACCATATCGACGCGCTTCCCCTGCTCGAACAGGAGACGGTTCAGCTGGGTCCAGGCAATGCTGCGTTCGCCGCGCGTCGTGGCGCTCTCCCAGACCCGTTCTCACCAAGGCTGGCCGGCACCGTGGTTCTGGACCCGGCATGGATGCTCTTCATGCTGCCGCTAAGCTGGAAAGGCGAGTACATTTCAATGGTACCGTCGCGCGCGCGTCGATTGTGTTCGTGTCGGCTGGTTCGTCCGGATACATGACAGTCGGAGAGGATCGGAATACCCTGGCCATCGGCGTTCGCAAGTCGAGACTGGAACACGACATGCGCGCCCTCGCGGGCGGCGACGCTACCGACGAAGGCGCTGCGGTCGGGCCGCCCCTCGCATCCCGCGATAGCACAAGTACCCAGAACAAACGACAGAGAGAGCGAGGGGAGTGAACGATTTATTCTGTATCTCCGTGGATAGCATTGCCGAAGCGCCCGCGTGGCGGCGGCGGTGGCTGGGCGGGTGCGGAAGACAGAATACCGGTTCGCGACAGCGCGATCGCGATACCGCGGGTGGTCTCGAGCCGTGAGGCGACAAGAAGGAGGCTCGCGGCGAGGGGCACGGCGAGGAACATTCCCGTGACGCCCCAAAGAGCCCCCCAGACAAAGAGGCAAAGGACGGTGACGGTGAGGCTGAGGTTGAGCGTCTGCCCGGCCATGCGCGGCAGAAGAACGTTTCCTATCGTAAACTGCACCGTGCCCAGCGCGAGGGCCAAAAGCACCGCTGCGCCCACGTCCTGAAACTTGACGAGCGCGAGGACTGCCGGAATCAGAGTGCCCAGAACCGAGCCGATCGTGGGGATGAAATTGAGCAGGAACACCAGCATCGCCCAGAAGAACGGGTTCTCGAGGCCGGCGACGCCCATCGCGACGAGGCTCAGGCCGGCAGTCGCCGCACTGACCTTGGTCATGATCCACAGATAGGCGCCGATCTGGCATTTGAGCTCGGTCAGGATGGTGAGTGCGGCGCGATGGCGTGCAGGATCCGGAAACAGAAGCCGGAGCTTGGCCGGGAAGTACGCCTGATCGACCAGAAGGAAGACGACGTAGATCGCGACGAGCCCGAACTGGTTGATGAGGCCCAGAAGCCCCAGCACGATCTGCCGGACCAGCGTCTCGAGGCCGATCGCGTCGAATGCGCGGTCGATCACGTCGCCCGTCTCCTGTCCAAGGACGGCGCTGACGCCGCGGATCAGAGGGTCGAGGCTGGTCTGCAGCTTCAGCGCCTGCGGTCCCACCGAGGCGAGAGACCAGACGCTGCTGTAGATGGCGAGGATGCCGATCAGCGCGACGAGCGCGGCAGCGAGCCAGCGTGCGCCGGTGTCCGACAGCGCTGGTCCGATCCGAGGGACACGGCGGAGCGAGTCACCAAGGGCATTGATCACGAACCAGAGCAGGAGCGCCTCGACGAGCGGGACAAGCAGCTCGGCGCCGATGGCGAGTGCGGCAATGCTCGCGGAGAGCACGACGCAGACCGCCGCGAGCCGGAGGATGCGCGGGCCGGGCGCCATCAGGCGAGCCGTCTCGCGCGTCGTCGCGGGCTTTGTCATCGGGCAACCGGTTGGCGAGCCAGGGCCGCCACGAGGAAGACGAGCCGCAGCGAGATCGCGACGACGAGAAGCTCTGCCGTAAGCGTCAGCAGAAGCGACATGATGCTCACCGCGTCGACGGCGGAGATCGTGTAGGCGCTCGCGCCGGCGGCGGCGGAAGACACCTGGATGCCGACCTGCGGGTTGGCGAGCATCACGATGAGCAGCGCTGAGGCTGCACCGAAGAGCGACAGAAGCGACACGACGACGCCGAACGTGCCCGCCCACACCCCGATCCAGGCGGTTCGGGCCGATGCGCCCGGTGCGACGCCTTCCGGATTATTGGCGAGCGTGCTCCCGAACTGGGCGTACCGCCAGCACCAGAAAGTCGTGAACAGCGGAAGAGGAAGGCGAGGATGTTGCCCGCCCGGGCGCGGGCACCGGTGATCGTGAACACGTAGAGCCCGAGGATCGCCACAACGATCAGGAAGACGAACTGGACCCAGAAGCCGATCCGCCCAAAGGCGAGGAAGGCGCGCGAAAGACGCTCTGTGGGGCGCGCGGGGGATGTCGAGGCTGCATCGCTCATGCCGTTTTCCTTCATGTTGGCGCCGTCGCCTCGTCGCGGGCGGCGTACAATGCTCGCGTCCGTCACGGCGCCGGATCAGAAGTGTCTCGTGATCCCCTCGATCACGCGGCGGGCTCGATCGAAACTGCGAAGGCTTCGATAAGCTCGACCGCGATGCGCTCTCCCGGCTGGCGCGCGGCAGCGAAACGGCGCAGCTCGACCGGGACATTCGTGATCAGAAGGCGTCCGTCCTGCGTGCGCAGGGTCGCGTCGTTGGTGCGCGGGTCGTAGGCCACGAAGGTCACGACGGCGGAGAGCGCCTGTCCCGATAAGGCCCCAGGCCTCTGACCGGGCGCCCGGCGCGCGTCAGCGCTGATCAGGGCGGTATCGCCGGTGTCATTGGGCAGGGCCATCGAAACGGCGGTCGATCGGGTGAAGGTCACGTTCACCCTGTCACCGACCTCGATCTGATCGAAATTCGCGATACCGTCATTGGCGCGAATACTGAATTGCTCCCCGCCTCCTGCGACCGAAAAGGTTCGGTTTTCGCGGTCGATCTCGCGCACCGTCAGCGTGCGTTCGAGCGTGGTCGCGGTTTCGGCGAAATCGGTCGGGCCGCATGCCGTGAGAGCTGCGAAGGTTGCGGCAAGAAGCGCGGGTCTTAGGAGCATTGACTGGCCTTTCGGTGGCAAGGGGGCGTGCGAGGGCATCTGCCTCACCACGCCATTTCGTGGACGATGCGGACTCCGTAAGGGGCAGGTCCGATCTTCCGGAGCCCGGATGTGCAGGTCGCGGCAGTTCAGGCGACCACCTGTGCGGCGAGCGCCTCTCGCAACTTGTCCTCCTGCTCCTGGGAGAGCGAGGTCTTCAGCACGCGCGGCGAGAACTCCTTGGTCTCGGCGATCACCTTGTCCGGCGTCGCCTTGGCGACGAGCAGGAACAGCGCGGAGGTGCCCGGCTTGATCGTTTCCCCGAGCTCCTTGATGAAGCCGTCGTTGATCCCGTAGTCCGAGAGTGAACCGCCGAGCGCACCCATGGCCGCGCCGGCCATGCCGCCCACCGCCATGCCCGCGAGCGGATTTAGCACGAGCAGCCCGGCGAGCGCCCCCACGAGCGCACCGGTGCTGAGCCCCGAGGAGGCGCCGAGCGCGGCGAGGTTCACGGACTGCTTGATCTGGACATCGCCTTCCTCAGGGTGAACGACCACCACGGCGTCGAGCAGATCGATCAGTTCCTGCTTCTTCAGCGCGCGCAGCTTGGTGAGCATGGCATCGGCGGTGTCGATGCCGTCAAAATCGAGAACGACGAGGTCGGCCATGTCGGGGTCCTTCTTTGGTCTTGCGTTGGAGGGGGTTGTGTCGGAGTGGCGGTCATCGCTTGGTCACCGGCGGCGGCAGCCAGTCGCCGGTCAGGATCGCGGACTGCGGCGAGTAGTGCCGCAACAGCAGGTAGAACGGCCCCTCGGGCGCCGGCAGCCAGTTCGCCCGTTCGACCGGGTCGGTCGGTTCCTCGGCCTGCATGAAGATTTCGAGCGCGCCGTCGGCACCGAAGACGAGACCCGGCGTCCGGTCGCCGATCGAGTAGCGGTCGATGGCGTTGGGCACGAAGATCCGGGTCTCGGCCGAATACATCGTCACCGACCAGAAACCGTTCACCGGCGGCGGCGGGTCGAGGCGCAGGACGTAGGGATTGCGCCCGTCGAACAGCGCGCCGGTCTCGTCCTGGAAGCCGAGGTCGTAGGTGTTGATCTCGGCCGGGTTCCACAGGAGGCCGATCATCGAGGCCGCCGCCGCGAAGAGCGGATCGCCGCTGATGCGCCGGTCGAAACGGGCGAGCTGCCAGTGGTTCACGATCGGAACCGACCGCTGCGTGCGCGCGGTGATGATGCGGTGCGCGTCGGCCGTGGCGCGTGTCAGGCCGGCCTGCGTCTCGGTCGAGAGTGCGTCCCAGTCGAAGCTGGTCGCCGGGTCCATGTCGATCTCGTGCAGCCAGCCCGCCATGGCCGCGTCCATCGGGTTGCCGAGCCGGGGCGAGAGGCGCAGGACTTCGTTCAGGGTCGTGAAGTAGGGGCGCGCGTCGGTCAGGTCGCTGCGGGTCAGCCGGGGGAAATCGGCCGGGTCGGGCTGGGGCCGGCTCACTTCGGCCGCGCCCCATTGGCTGAGGGGCACGAGGCGGAACTGCCGCTGCAACTCCACCGCCGCCGGCAGGTCCTCTGCGCCCGCCACCAGGACCCGTGGGAAGAGCCAGCCGATCGGCGTGGTCATCTCGATCCGCCGGACGCCCTCGGGCAGGACACCCTGCCAGCCTGGCGCCGTGAGCGCGAAGGCGCCGCCCTGCGAACCCACGGTGTCGAAGGACAGGTTGGCGTCGTGGTCGTGCCACATGTCGCTGATCGGCACCCAGTACTTCCGGTCGCCCATCGGAGGGATCACGAGCACCATCGGCTCGGCGCGCAGGTCGACGAAGGCGCGCAGGTAGATCGTGTCGTTGTTCGGGCTGACGATGAAATCGTCATCGCTGGTGACGAGCCGCTCGAAGGCGAAGAACTCGTTCACCGTCCGATCATGGCCGCGCTCGGGGTCGAAGGACGTCTCCCACAGCGTTCGATAGAGGTCCATCAGCGGGAAATGCGCAATGTAGGTCTGCATCCCGACGGCGTAGGCGAGATCCTCGTCCTGCGCGGGTTCGGTTGCGCGCGCGGGCGTGTGCGATGCGGTCAACACGGCGAGCGCCACGGGGCCGGCGATGAGCAGGGTGCGAAGATGTTGCGTTGGGATGATCCATTCAAAACGTGAGTTCCTTGTGGTGACGGCGAGGCAGATCGGCGGATCAGTAGGGATAGGTCGGGGTCTTGCTGAGGGTGGCGACCAGCGCGTCCCGGTCGAGGAAATGGCTGCGGTCGAAGATCCGCCGAAAATCGGCGAGTTCCGAAGCTTCGCTGGGCAGGGGCGCAGTCCCAAGCACGAAATCGGCAAGGTCATCAGGTGTCGCCGTGACGTGGATCGGCCCCGGTTCCGTGGCAGCCGCGCGGATCAGCACACCGTTGCGCAGTTGGAGGCGGTGGAGGGCCGGATCGCCCTCGACCGCGAGCGTGAAAGTGACCCGCCTGTCGCCAGCCGCCCGCGGATCGACGAGAAAGGCAAGGTAGTCGAGCACCCCGGCCGGCGACGCCGCCACAAGCACCTCGCGGCGGGGCGTGCCAAGGACGCGGCGCAGAAGATCGACGGTGACAGGCTGACCGTCGAACTGCATCTCCCCTTCGATCTGAAGCGCCTCCGTGATGTAGAAGCCGCGGGCATTGGCCGAGGTCGTGCGCTGGCCCATAGCCCGCGCGGCGTCTGCCCGCGTCGCGCGCGCCGCCTGATCGTCCGGGTCGAGCGCGAGGAGCAGCGACGTCTGCTTCAGCCCCCACCGCCAGTTGTCGATGCCGCCCTCTGCCACGGCCTGCGCCGCAGCCTCCCGCACGGCCTCCACGCCGCCCATCGCGGCGAGGAGGCGCGCCGCCTCCTCGCGTTCCGACAGCGGGTTGATGTCGTAGACGTCCCAGCCGAACCAGCCGCGCCGATTGGCCCAGACCGCGCGCACATGGCTTTCGACCTGTCCGTAGAGTTCGGCCCCGCCGCGCAGGCTGGGCGACATGGCGATCGCCTCGGCCGCCTGCCGCGCGTCGTACCCTTGGGCGATCAGCCGGATCGTCTGGTCCCAGATCTGCTTCAGCTGGTCGGAGTTGCGTTCGATTGCCGCTCGGATTTCCGTGCCCCCGAGGAGGGGCGCGTTGTGGATGTCCAGCAGCACCTCGGCGTCCTTGCTTTCCAGCCAGCGTGCGTCGTCGATCATCACCGTCGGATCACGGAACGTCCCGCCGCGCAGGGTGAAGATGTTGAAGATGACCGGTGTCACCATGAAGTTGGTGACAAGCAGCTTCCGCGCCGGGAACCAGAAGCCCACGCTGTCCGTGGTGTCGGAGCGGTTGGGTGCAACCTCGATATCTTCGCCGGCGACCGTGATCTGCACGATCTGTCCGTCGGGGAAGGTGTTCATGGGCGGCTGGTAGCTGCTGTCGCCGCTCAGCTTCTCCGGCCCGAAGCCCAGCACGTTGGGGAAGGCGTCGGGCCCCGTGCGCGGGTGCAGGATGCCGAACTGGGCGATGGCTCGCGACTGGGCGACGCCGATGAAGGGCGAAAGCCCCGCCTCGGCCGTCCGGTTGGCGTCCAGAAGCTCATGCCCCCAGGTCTGGGTCCCCTCGTCGAGGAAGGCGCCCTGTCCGTTGGCGTAGTGCCAGTGGGTGATCAGGATCGCGGCGACCCGGATCGGGCCGCCCACCGCCTCCTCCAGCATCGCCCGCATCTCGGCGGCCGCCTGCGTCGTGTCGCCTGTGTCGATGATGATCCAGCCTTCCGGGGCGTCGATCGCCATCACATGCCCGATCCCCCAGCCCCGCATCTGCCAGATACCGGGCGCGACCTCGTAGACGCCCTTGCTGGCCGCGCCCATGCGCTCGTTGACGGTCAGCGTATCCGCGGCCGCGACGACGCCATTGGCGCCCTCGGCGGGCTGGTCGACCAGCGACTGGCAGCGCCAGTCCGGGCCGGTGTCCATGGTCGTCTGGGCCCGGGCGGGAGTGGGCCGCTCCGATGCGCCGAGTGCGAGCAGCGCGCCGGCCGCGGGCGCTCCGGAAAGAAGGTCTCTTCGTGTCGTCATCATTGCCTCCCTGCGGCAAGAGGGTCGGGTGGACCGGGTCGCCGAATGAGGCGAACCGGTATCCGGTCATTCGGGGATCGGGACGCTGATGTCGCCCTCGAAGGGCTCCTGGCTGGCGCGTTCGGTGTGCAGCTTCGTGCCTGGCATGATCTCGAGCCGCGCGATGCGCTGCAGCGAGGGATGCACGCTGTCGAAGGGCGCCTCCTGGTCCAGGAACATGAACTGCGCCTTGTCGACGGCGGCTTTGCCCGCTTCGGCCATGATCTGCAGCTCGGGCGGGGCGGCGATGAAGCCGCGCCCCCATTCTTGGAAGTCGCTCTCGTCCCCGAAGGGCAGCGCCGCGCGGGCCTCCTGCAGCACCCGCACGGTATGCCCGAAGGGGCCTTGTCGCGCGGGTGGAAGTGATCGGCCAGCGGGTCCGGAGCGCCCTGGGCCATGGCCGGCCCCTCGTCGAGGAGCGCGCCGCCAAGGGCGAAGGCCGCGCCGGTCGTGGGCAGGGAGGCAAGGAACGTGCGTCGCGTGGTCATGTCTGTCTCCGCTGCCACCGGGTGGCATTCTGCGCGAGCGGCAGCGCCCCGCGTTTCCGTTGCGTCGGATGCTACCCGAGGCATCACGGTGCGATTGCGACGTTTGGAACAGTTTCGTCTGGAAACCGGTGAGGAAATCTGCGGACCTTCGCTCAGTCGCGTCCACCCGGCGAAGATGCCTGCGCGGCCTGCAGACGACCCTTCATCCAGCGCGAACAAGGCACCGCGAGAAGGATCGCGAGCAGGGCATAGGTGAGGATCGCGGGGATCGCCTCGGTCATCTCCGGGGTGCTTTCGGCGACGTAGAGGGCGAGGCCGAGATTGCGCGCCACCGTCGCGATGGCGAGGCCCGCGCGCCTGTCCCCGCGCGGGCCGCCGAGGGCGTGGCCGGAGGCGAGGGCGAACGCCGCGAGCGCCACGATGGCTCCGGCGCCGGCCCACCCGATCATCAGCTTGCTGCGCAGGTCGGGGACGAATGCCAGGGCGAGGACGACCGCGAGGAGAAAGCCGACGAAGAGAACCTTCGAAAGGAGCGACAACAGACCGGCCCGGCGTTGCAGCACAGCGGGCGCGGCGCGCGCGAAAAGCCAGCCGAGCACGAGGGGGAAAAAGGTCACGGTGGCGACCTGGCCGGCGATCGTCTCCGGCGCCACAGGCGGGACGGCGAGCGTCACCACCTCGTCGAAGGCGGCGAAGACGAGCGGCATGTGCACCATCGCGAGGACGGCCAGCATCACCTGCAGCGCCGAGACGTAGTCCCGATCCGCCCCCGCGGCCTCGGCGCGCCGCGTGGTCAGCGGAGCGCCGGGCGCGGCGGCGAGGATGACGAGGCCCAGGGCGACTTCCGGCGGCAGCGGGATCAGGGCGATCAGGACGAAGACGGCCAACGGCACGGCGATCAGCGCCGAGGCGAGGGACCGCAGGACGAGCCCCGTATCGCGCAGCAACGCCGCAGCGCTGCCTTGCCGGACGCGCAGGCCGATATCGAACATCTGCGCGAAGACGACGATACCCGTGAAGATGACGACTGCGTCGGGCATCGCGCGCCTCCGTTCAGCCGGTCTCTGCGCGGGGCGCGCGCTGCTCCCGCGCCGAGAGGATCGCTGCGTTCAGGGCGGCGCCGAGCTCGGGCCGTTCGCGATGAACGTTGTCCGCGCCGATATGGGCGAGCAGGCCCGTCCGCTCGAGCTGTCCCCGGAGGTCTTCGTTGACGCCCGTCAGCTTCAGCGTGCCGCCCGCCGCGTGCAGGCTCGTCGCATAGCGCTTGAGCAGGCGCAGCATCGTGCTTCCCAGGTCATCGACGTCGCGCAGGATCAGGATGAGGGTCGCGCCGCGTGCCCCTTCGACGGAGGGGAGCTGCGCCTCGAGCGCCTGGGCCGACGCGAAGAAAAGAGAGCCCCGGATGCGCAGGACGCAGATCGCGCCGGGCTCGAGGCTGGCCGGCGCCTCCGCCTCGACGGGAAAGCCGCCCTCGACGAGGCGGAATTCGCGCACCTCGATGCGGTTCGACATGCGCAGGATCGTCAGGAGGAAGGACAGCGCCACCCCGATCAGGATCGCGAATTGCAGCGGCAGGAAGAGTGTTGCGGCGAAGGTGGCCCCCATCGCGAGACGCGCCGGCAGGCCGGTGGCCCAGACCGTGCGGATGTTCTCCGGCTGGATGTTCTGGAAGCCGACGACCAGCAGCAGCCCGCCGAGGCCAGCCATGGGCACCAGCTTCACCAGATCGACGAAGGCGAAGACGATCAGCACCACGATGGCGCCGGCGAAGATGTTCGACCACCGCGAGCGCGCCCCGGCCTGAAAGTTCACGGCCGTACCCGACATCGACCCGCCGCAGGGGATCGCGCCGAAGGCGCCGGCGGCGAGGTTCGCCATGCCCTGCCCGGAGAAGTCGCGGGACGTGTCGGGAAACCGGCCGTCGGGGTTGGGATAGCTTTGCCCGACGCCCGCGCCCTGGATCAGGCCGATGATGGCGATGGCGAGCGCCGGCAGCGCGATGTCCGGCAGCTTCGAGAGATCGGGCAGAATGGGGGTGGGCAGACTGCGCGGGATGATCGCGATGTCGCCCACCAGCACGACATTGCCGCCCTCGAGCCCCAGCGACATGGCGTAGGCGAGCCCGGTCGTGACGGCCAGCGCGAGGATCAGGGCGAACTTGGCGAGCGGCGTGCGCTGGAACGCAAGGATCAGAAGGACAGTGGATAGCCCGAGAAACACCGTATGCGGATCCAGGATGCGCCAGCTCAGCATGGTGTCGGCGAGCCTGAGCAAGGGGTTGGGCTGGCCGCTCGAATAGCCCGTGATGTCGGACACGGAGCCGAACATGATCAGAAACGCGATCCCGGTGATGAAGCCGGTCATCACCGCGTTGGAGACGAAGCGGATCAGCCGCCCCAGCCGCATCAGCCCGAAGGCGAGCTGGAACGCGCCCACCAGCAACACGAGCGCGACGAGGGCGCCGACCTTCGCGTTCCCTTCGAAAGGAACCAGCGCCTCCCCGGCCGCGACCGACAGCGCGCCGGTCGTCGAGACGTTCATGAAGACCGAACCGGTGAAGACCGCGCCCACCGGCATCGCGATCATCAGCGCATAGAGCCCCGCGACCGGGTTCACCGTCGCCAGCACCGCGTTCGCCATGCCCTGCGGCACGTTCACGATGGCGAAGGTGGCGCCGGCCACGAGGTCGGCGCCGATGTTCCCACGCTCGAGCTTCAGGCGGGACAGTATCGAACGCCCCCCTTGCCGGGCCTCGACCACCGCCTCACTCCGGCACGAGGTCCTTCATCTCCTCGGTGTCGAAGGGATCATGCGCCAACGGCGCGGGCTCGGGCGCGGGCGTGCCGGGGAACACCTCGAAGGTGGGGGTGAAGTCGACCATCATGCCGGCGAGTGTCTTCAGGATCGAGGGATCGCCCTCGAAGGTCGCGGTGCCTTCGGCGAGCTGCGCCTCGAGGCTCCTGGCGCCGATGAGCGTGTCGTTGAGCGCGGCCCGGTCGATCGTCAGGGTCAGATCGGCATTCGGCGCCTGATAGCCCTTGATGTTCGTCAGCGTCGCGTTCTCGAGTTCCACGATGAACTCCTCGCCATTGTCGGGCGTGCGCAGGTTCATCGTGTAACGGTGGCCGGCGGCCTTCGCGCTGTCGAGGCGGATGCCGAGGAAGTTGAGGAACAGCTCCGTCGACATCGCACGCATCACGTCCGGGCTCGATGTCTTCGGAACGACGCCGGCCGGAATGCCGGAGCGCAACTCGAATGCGCCGGCCAGGAAGCTGTTGCGCAACCCGGGATTCTCCTGCTGATAGCCGATCTGCTCCAGCGCGTCGGCCATCAGGTCCCGCGCCTCCTGATTGCCCGGCTCGGCGAGGACGAGCTTGTTCAGGATCTCCACCGCCATCTTGTAGTCGCCCGCCGCGTAGAGCTGCGCGGCCTCGGGCAGGATCGTCGCCGCGCCGCCCATGATGCGGACATAGACCGGCGCGGACTCCTCGGGCGAGGGCGGGATCAGCGTCGCCGGATTGCAGTCCCAGAAGCCGAGATATCGCTGGATCACGCCGCGGGCGTTGTGTTCGGGCGAGCCGTGGTAGCCGCGGACATGCCAGTGCTGCTGCAGCGCCTCGGGCACCTCGTAGACGTTGTGGATCTGGTTGATTGTCACCCCGTTATTGGCGTGGTGCAGCACCTGGTTGTGCATGTTGGCGTAAATGTCGCGCTGCGCGCGCAGCACCTCCTGGATACGGTCGTTGCCCCAGCGCGGCCAGTGGTGGGCAGCGAACATCACCTCGGCCTCGCCCCCGAAGCGGTAGAGCGCCTCGGCGATGTATTTCGACCAGTTGAGCGCGTCGCGCACGGGCGCGCCCCGAAGCGTGTAGATGTTGTGCAGGCAATGGGTGACGTTCTCGGCCATCCAGAGCGCCTTCATCGACGGGATCCAGGTGTTCATCTCCGACGGCGCCTCGGTGTCTGGCGTGTTCTGGAAAACCATGGGGATGCCGTCGACCTCGAACTCCTCGAAGGCTTCGCTCACGATACGGGTAGGGGCGATCAGCGTGACGGCGCCGCGCGAGGTGCCCTGGCCGAGCCCCTGGGTGACGAAGCCGTAGGGGTCTACCGGCAGCAGGATGCCGTACTGGTAGAAGGCCCGCCGGTTCATCGCGTTGCCGGCATAGACGTTCTCGGCGACCGTGTTGTCCATGAAGCCGACGGGCGCGATGATCTCGACCTTGCCGGCGCGCACGTCCTCTTCGGAGACGATGCCCTTGATGCCGCCCCAGTGGTCGACGTGGTTATGCGAATAGATCACCGCCGTGATCGGCAGATCGCCCCCCACATGCTCCCGGAACAGCTTCAGCCCCGCGCGCGCCGTTTCGACCGAAATCAGCACGTCGAAGACGATCCAGCCGATCTTGCCGCGCACGAAGGTCATCTGCGATAGGTCGAAGCCACGGATCTGGTAGATCCCCGGGATGACCTCGTAGAGCCCGTAATCCTGATTGAGCTTGGCCTGGCGCAGGAGCGAGGGGTGGATGCTGTCGTAATCTTCCGCCGCGTCGATGAAGTCGAACTTGCCCATGTTCCACGCGTCGTGGCCGCCATCGGCCCTGATCCGCCTGGCCTCCATCCGCGCGATCAGGCCGCGAGCGCATTCCTCGAAGTCGCGCCTGTCGTGGAAGGGCAGAGCGGTGCGCGTGGCCTCGAGAACGGCGCGGGTGTGCTCCGTCGGCATCTTGCCCTTGGGGTGGAAGTGCTTGTGCGTGGGGGAAGAGGAGGTCATCGGCGCGGTATCCCTTCGTGCTGTGGCGTTGCGGGGCGCTTTGCGGGCCGATGCCGGCCGCGGGCTTGCGTGCTCCACTGTGAGACAGGCTAACCGCGTCGCGCGCCGGCGATTGCGACGAATGGCTCAATCTTGTCGAGTTGCGTGCGGCGCGCCGTCTTGTCTCGTTGAAGGGGTCGGCTCCGCTTCGGGTCCGCGCGACAGGGTCTCGGGCGTCGCCGCACGGTAAATTCCTGCTGTCCCCGCGTCGGGGGAGCCGAGCGGTGGGTAGTCGAGCGTGTCGTCGAGGCCCGCCAACGCCTCGGGCGCGAATTTCGGGAAGGGCAGCGTGCCCGCGTCGCGCCACGCGGCGACCGCCGCTTCGGATGTCGCCTGTCGGTCGGGCTCGGTGCCACCGAGGTCGCGGGCGATGTGCAGAACGCGAGCGGGCACCGCGTATTTCGCCCCGGCCCTTTCGACGATCTCGTCCACCCGGAGCAGCGTGTCCTCGCGGACGGCGAAGAACTCGTTCCACTCGCGGGTCTTCACGTAGTAACGCAAGTCGACCTCTCGGCCCGCTTCGCCGGGGCCCATGTAGCGAACGCGGATCGTGTCGTCGTCGATCCGGGGGTGGGCGTGGAGCATTTTCCGGATCTCGGCGAGGACAAAGCGGAGCTGGTCCGGCGACGTCTCGAGCCGCAGACGCAGGACGCGGTGGATGAGCATCATGTCGCAAGCGGCCCAGTTGATCAGCTCCATGTCGGCGAAACGGGCGTTCGGGATCGAGATCAGCGTCCGGTCGAGCGCCCGCACCCACACGGCCCGGACCCCGATCCGCTCCACCGTGCCGCCGTGGGCGCCGAAAGTGCAGAAGTCGCCGATGCGCACGGGCCTGTCGATATAGAGGAGAAGCCCGCCGACGAGGTTTTCGAGCGTTGGCCGCAGGGCGAGCGCAACGGCCAGACCGCCAATGCCGAGGCCGGCGGCGAGGCTGAGGATCGGAATGCCCAGCCTTTGCGCCCCCGTCGTCAGGATGATCAACACACCCATGCCGCCGGCCGCTGCACCCATCACGCGCCAAAGGTCCCGGTCGCGTCCCATTTTCGGGTTGGGCTCGGGGGTGCTGCGGATTGCGACGAAGGCCTGGACAGTCGCCCAGAACAGCCACGCCAGAGCGGCGAAGCTGAGAAGCGTCACGGCATGGGCGACAATGTCGGGCATCTGGGAGAACGGCATCAGCTGTCGTTTGAACCACGGCAGAAAGACCTGCAGGGCAATCAGCGTGAGCAAGGGCATGACCATCCGCAGGGGCGCCGCGTGTGGGCCGGGCGCGCGTGCCGTCCAACGGTGGATGCGGGCAAGTACAAACCAGGCGAGGCAGGCGCCAAGGGCCATCATCGCCCATTTCCAGATCGGCAGACCTCGCCACAGGGTCTGCCAGCCCGCAGGCACGGCGGCCGTAAGGCGCGCGGGCAGAAACGGGCCCGTCAGTTGCGGCAGGGTCGTCGTCCAGCTGTCCCAGCCGAGGCTCGAGACGAGCGGCTTGTTCGCGATTCCCGCCAGAAAGCGGGGGGCGGCAATGACGGTGCTTTCGTCGAACAGCCATTCGCCGGCCCGCGCGCCGTCCTCGGTGCGCCCCATGCGCAGGGGCGTGCCGGGGATCCGCACGCTGGCAACATCCGCGTCGTCCAGACTGTCGGCGCCGGGCAGCTCTCCCGGTCCCGGCAGGCCGACCCGACCGAACGTGTCGAGCAGCGCGAGCGCGGTGGCGGTGCCGACGCGCTGGCGGGCCGCGGCGGGAACGCCTTCGAGGTCGATCAGGCTGCGCAGGTTGGCGAGAAGGAGGTCGATCTGTGTCACACCGGCCCGGCTCGGCGCTGCCACATAGGCGGCGACCGCGGCCTCGAGCGCGTCGCGAAGCTCCGCGAAGGAGGCGACGGTCTCGCTCGGGCTGTCCGTCCGAACGATGGGCATCTCGGGCGGCCCGCCTCCTTCCTGCGCCCCGCACACCGAGACCGATAGCACCAGTCCGATCAGCGCATGCACGAGGCGTCGACCAAGGGCCCGATGGCACTCCCCGAACGCCGTGGCAGACCTCAAAACGAAACCTGCACGCCGACCATTGGCCCGGAGAGATCCAGCGTGATGTCCCGCCCGCTGAACTCACGTTCGATCGTCAGCGCACGATAGCCCCCCTGCACAGCCCATGTTTTATTGAACCGATAACCGATCCCCGCATACGCCTGCCATGTGGTGTCCGATGCATCATGCGCGCCGAACCCGCCGACATCGGCAAAGGCATTCACGAACCAGTTGTCGTTGAATGCGTAGCGCATCCGCGCTCCGATCAGCGGATCGACCCATGTGTCCCCGAAGGACAGATCGCGCGTTGCCGCGACATTGCCCACGAGCCGGACATCGATGCTGGCGTCGTTGTAGCGAAAGCCCGGGCCGAGCTCGAGACGGAGCGCGGCCTCGTCTATGACCGCATAGGCCGCGTAGGCGCTGAAGAGCGTGAGGCGTGCATCCACGTCGGCCCGCCGGAAAGCGATCCCGAAAGGTGTGGCCACCTCCGATCCCAGGTCGGAAAACACGAGGTCCGTGACCAATGCCCAACGCCCATTGCGGGCTTCGAAGCTTCCGAAGAACGCGAAATCGAGTTTCTCCCACACGTCGGCGAAGTCCAGCTCCGTCTCGACTGTGCCGAAGGGCGTCTCGATGCTGCTGTCGAGTCCTGTGAACCAGCCGGAGACCGAGGCGGTGTAGCTCCAGTCCGATTGCTGCGCATGGAGCGGCGCGGCGCAAGCGATCAGCATCGCCGCAAGAAGACTTCTTTTCATGGTCCTTCCCTTCTCACTGGCAAGCCCAAGTGAAAAATTCGTCGCCGCGAGTTCAGCACACGCGGTCCGAAACGACTGCTGCAAACGCAGCATTCTTGTCGAAATCGCTCTCGCTGCACCGGCAAGCGGCGCTCACGGGTTGGCCGGGCGCTTGTTCTTGCTTGGCGGTTCGTCACGCGCCTCGAAGCCCTCTGTTTTCCTGGCCGCCATCTCGGTCGCAGCGCGACCTGACGTGACGCTGCCGCGGGCGGATAGTCGAGCGTGCCCCACCGCTCGATGTCGGCGGCGTCGTAGCGCGGGAAGGGCAGTCGCCCCTCGTTGCGCCAGCCCTGTACCCACGGCTTCGGCGGCCTCGGTGCGGTCTGCATCGACGCCCCCGTCGCGCCCGAGAAAGACCGTCTGCGAGGGGAAGGCGAAGCCGGTCCCGGCCTCTGTCACCAGGTCGTAGATCCTCAGGAACACGTCCTCGCGGGCTGCGAAGAAATCGTTCCATTCATGGGTCGCCACGTAAACGCGCAGATCGATTGTCAGCGCGCTGTCGCCATATCCCGCGAAGCGCACCCGCACGGTCTCCCGGTCGATGCGCGGATGGGCGTGCAGCATCTCGCGCATCCTGGCCAGCAGAAAGCGCAGCTGGTCCGGCGTCCCTCTGCGATGACCCCCACCGAACGCCGCACCGAGTTGTGCGCTTTACTGGCGCTCTGGCTAGTCCGCCCAACTTCGACAGCGACAGCGACAGCGGTAAGTGATTGATATTGCCATGGCCGGTTGGGCCAAAATGTAACTTAACTACATGGGCTCTGTCAGGCGGGTTTGGGCAGTGTCAGGGCATCGAAGAGGTCCAGCTGTTCCGGTGTCAGGCGGGTTGTTCCTTCGAGGCTGTCCGAAAACTCCGCTGCGCGGTCTGCACGCGCAAGTCGTGCGAGGAAGGGCTGGAGCAGGAGTTCAACTCGCTCCACGCCCAGCGGGAGGCCTGCGAGGCGTTCATCGCCAGCCAGCGATCCGAGGGCTGGGTGCTGGTCCGCGATCAGTATGACGACGGCGGCATCTCCGGCGGCACGCTGGAACGCCCGGCCTGGCGGCTGCTGAAAGACATCGAGGACGGGCTGGTCGACGTGGCCGTGGTCTACAGGATCGACCGCCTTAGCCGATCGCTGGCCGACTTCGCCAAGCTGGTCGAGGTGTTCGACCGGAACGGCGTGACCTTCGTCTCGGTCACGCAGTCCTTCAACACGACCACGTCGATGGGGCGGCTGACGCTGAACATCCTGCTCTCGTTCGCCCAATTCGAGCGTGAGGTCACCGCCGAGCGCATCCGCGACAAGGTCGCCGCGAGCCGCAGGAGGGGCAGGATGGGCGGGGTCCTGCCCTACGGCTATCGCGTCGAGAATCGAAAACTGGTGATCGACGAGGAGCACGCCGAGCACGTCCACTGGATCTTCGCTCGCTTCCTCGAGATCGGCTCGGCACGGAACGGGTCCGTGAGGTGGCGAAGCGCGGCATCCGGACGCCGCGCGGGAACCGGATCGACAAGAAGTACCTGTACCGGATGCTGAACAATCGCGCCTACATCGGAGAGGCGGTGCACAAGGGCGAGAGCTATCCCGGCGAGCACGAAGCGATCATCGATCGCGGGACGTGGGACCGCGTCCAAACCATCCTTCGGACAAGCCCTCGCCACCGCGCCGCGCGCACCCGCGCCGAGACGCCCGCGTTGCTGAAGGGGCTGCTGTTCGGACCGGACGACGCCGCCTTCTCGCCGACGCATACCCGCAAGGGCGACAGGCTGTATCGCTATTTTGTCAGCCAGACCGGGCTGAAGCACGGTGCCGGGCCATGCCCCGTCGGCCGAGTTCCGGCGGGCGAGATCGAGGCCGCCGTCATCGACCAACTTCGCACCGTGTTCCGTCAGCCTGAGACCGTGGCGGGCACGTGGAAGACGGCGCGCGCCACGCGCCGACGACATCACCGAAGCCGACACTCGCGGGGCCCTGCAGCAGATCGACCCGCTGTGGGACGAACTGTTCCCCGCAGAGCAGGCGCGCATCGTGGCGCTGCGGGTCGAGCGCGTGGAAATCGGCATGGACGGGCTCAACGTACGGCTTCGCGTCGACGGCCTCGCTGGCCTCGCGCGCGAGATGATGGCCGACGGCATCGGAGAAGCCGCATGACCCACAGTATGCCGATCCCGGAGACTGTTACGCTCCACGTACCGTCCCGCATCGTAAGGCGCGGCGGGTGGAAGGAGATGCAAATGCCGGAGGGCGCCGCGCAGCCCCGCAGGGCCGACAGCACGCTGGTCAAGGCGCTGGCACGCGCTTTCCGTTGGAAACGGATTCTGGAATCGGGCGAGTTCGTAACCATCGCTGAACTGGCGGACCGCGAAGGCATCGCGCCGTCCTACATGACCCGCGTGCTGCGCCTGACCCTGCTCGCACCCGACATCATCGAGGCGATCCTTGACGGGCAGGCAGGGGGGCGGAAGCGACACGGGCGGGGGTGCTGGAGTATCCGTCTTGGTCAAGTGGCGGTCGGCCGCCATTCACGTTCGTCCCGCAGCAGAGCGTTGGCGAGGATGAGTAGCTTTGGCATGACGGCGGTGACGGCGATCTTCGGCGGCCTGGCTGCTGAAGTCAGTCGGTCGAATGTCGACTTCAGATCCGGATTGAACCGGGCAGCAACCAGAGCAGGCATGTACCGGGCCGCCGTATCTGAGCACGCCCGCCGCCTATGAAGGCGCGTCCTTGCCACGTGCCTGATTGCCGGGTGATCGGTGCCAGGCCGGCAAGGCTCGCCACCTGACGCGCATCGAGCGTCGAGCTCGGGCATCTCCACGACGAGGACCGCCGCGGTGACGGCCGAGATGCCTGGAATGCTGAGAAGGATCTTGTGCCGCCTGGATAGGGCCTTGTCGTCGTGGATCGAAGATGTGATTGCCGCATCGATCGCAGCGAGCTGCGTCTCGATCTGGCGCAGCCGCTGAGCATTCTGGCGTTTCAACAGGCCGAGCGTCAGGCTCTTCCCGCGGTTCTTGATCGCGGTCCGGTCCCTGATCAGGGCGCGGCGGGCAAGGACCAGCTCTCTCAACTGCATCAGATCTTCGCTGGTCGCCGCAACCGGTGCCGGTTCCAGCGCGACGCCGAGACGGGCGAGAAGGCGCGCATCCACCCGATCCTCTTCGCCAGCTTGCCCGTCGCCTCGGCAAACCGCCTGGCCTGACGGGGGTTGACCTTGCAGGCTGGCAGGTTCGCCACGGCGAGGGCCTCCTCGAGCCCGCGATGATACCGGCCGGTCGGTTCGAACACGACACGAGCAATGCCGAGGCCACCCAGCCATGCGATCAGAGCCCGAAGACCATGCCGGTCATTCGCGAAGCTCCGCTCCACGCCGTCCGGAAGGCGGTGAACATCCAGCCGGGCTTTCGAGACATCAATGCCGATCGTAGCGTCCGTCATCCTTTCCGGGCCACGACGCCCGAGTATCCGTTCGGGTCCAAGGAAAAGACGGGGGCGATCCAACTTCAGCGCGGCCCTCAGTGACCCTCCGTTTCCCGATCCACCCCCGCCGCTGCCCGGTATATTCCGAGTGCCGGTCAGCGGCTCATCTCTACCGGATGAGCCAGGGAAGCCATAAGATAAGCCGTTTCCGGTGGAGTGGGAGGAGCAACTGGAGCACTTCGGTCAAACCGGCTGAAGCGGCCGTCCGTGCTCGGCGCAGCGAACTGCTGAGTCGAGACCTTCTCAGAGCTTGGTGTCCGGCGCAGCATCCGACGCGCTCGGCGGTGAACGGCCGTTCGCTACAAGGTGATCGAAGGTCCGGTGTGGATCCGGTCCATTCCGATGATCGTCATTGGTGCCGATCAACCATCCGTGCCGTTCGTTCGATCTTGCATCTCCAGAACGGCCTCGCATTCGAGCGCGGTGCGGTCGTGGATGCGCACGCGACCCCGCGCCGTCTCGAGCACCCCGGCCGCGATCAGGACGCCAAACGCTCGCCGCAATGCGCCCGGCTCATCCCCGCCATGCGGCCGAGTTCCTGCTGCGTGGCGTTGATGGCGCCGTTCGGCTCCGCGAGGCGCAGGAGGACCGGCGCGAAGTGCGGCCCGGCGGGCGGCGCCAGCGCCTCGGCCAGCGCCTGCGTCGCGAGGACGGCATTCAGCGCGGCGAGGTGATGGAAGTACCGTCAGTTGCCGGGGTGCTCGTGGAGCATACGTCGGAGAGACAATTCCGGAATGCGGAACACCTTGCAGTCGGTTGCAGCCGTCACAGTCAGGAAGCGCGACAATTGTAGCAAAACCAACTCGCGCCATGTGCCATCGTCACGGCTGCCGATCCCCATTCTGCGAGAGGATGCCCATGACCACGCGCCGCCAGATACTGACCTCTCTACCCGCCACCGGCGCCGCCTTCGCGCTCGGCGGCGCGCTCCTGACCGACACGCCATACCCGGCCCGCGCAACCCCCTCCGCAGGCGGGTGAGGGCCCCTTTCACCCGTGGCTCGCAGCGCGTCCCGACGGCAGGAACTGCGATCCCAGGATCTTCGCTCAAGAGGCTCTCCATGACGACCATCACTTCACGAGACATGAACCGCCGCACCTTTCTCGCGGGATCGCTGCTGACCGGAGCGGCCGCGACGAGGGCCGAACCGCTGGCAGCCCAGGCGCCGCGCCGGACCACCTTCACGATCCTGCACACCAACGACCTGCACTCGAACCTCATAGGCATGGCTCCGTCGAGCGACTACTCGCCTTCCACGCTGAACGATGACGCCACGCGGGGCGGGTTCGGGCGCATAACGACCCTGATCCGCGAACGCCGCGCCGCGGCCGAAGACCTCGGACCTGTCCTCGTTTTCGATGCCGGTGACTTCAGCATGGGAACGGCCTTCGCCGCCGCGACCCGAGAGACGGGGTCCGAGCTGCGGCTCCTGTCCCTCGCTGGCTTCGACGCCACGACGCTCGGCAACCATGACTTCACGCTCGGGCCCACCGGCACGGCCGCGGCCATCGGCGCCGCGGTCGCGGCGGGGCGCTTCCCCGTCGTGCTCGCCACCAACTCGGACATCAGCGCGCCTGCAGAAGATCTCGCCGGGCTTCAGGACCTCTCCCGCCAAGGCGTTTTGCGCGACACCCTCGTCATCGAACGCGGCGGGATCCGCTTCGGCATCTTTGGCGTTCTCGGAATCGAGGCCTCGGTCTACGCGGTCAACGCCGCCCCCGTTCTGTTCATCGATCCGGTCGAAGCGGCGCGGGCGGCGGTCGCCCAGCTGAGAGATGTCGACAACGTCGACGTGGTGATCGCGCTCAGCCACGGGGGCGTGCGCATGAACCCGGACGGCACGATCACCGAGGGCGCAGACATCGAGCTGGCCCGCGAGGTCCCCGGGATCGAAGTCGTCGTCGGCGGGCACAGCCACACTGTCTTCGGCGCGCCCGTCCTCGTCAACGGCCGCACTCCGGTCGTGCAGGCGGGGCACAATGGACGTTACGTGGGCGAGCTCACGGTGACGATCGACGGCGACGCGCTTTCTGTCGACGCCTTCCGGACGCATGCGATCGACGACAGCATTCCGGGTGATCCCGCCATCTCCGACGTCATCGAAGAGATCAAGGAGCGCGTGACCGAGGTGGTCTTCGCCCCCCGTGGGTTCGCCATCGACCAACCGCTTGCCCGGATCGACCGGGACCTTACGAACTCGTCCGCCGACCTCGCGGCCAGTACGATCCTCGCCAATCTCTGCGCCGACGCGTTCCGCCGCGCGACGGGCGCTCCGATTGCCCTGACCGCGAACGGCCTGATGCGGAACGGGCTGACCCGGGGAAAGACAGGCGTGCAGACCGTTTATGACGTCTTCGCCGTCGCGCCCGCCGGGTCCGGCGTGCTCGAGATGTCGCCCGGCAGCACGCTGGTCACGGGGTATCTGACCGGCAAGGAGATCAAGAACGTGCTCGAGTTCTGCCTCGCGGGCGCGCCCGCCCGTCCGGGCGACTACTTCCCGCGGGCGTCGGGACTGCGCTTCACCTACGACGCAGGCCGACCGACGTTCGACCAGGTCACCGAGATTGCGCTCGGCGACATCGACCGGGGATACGCACCGATCGACATCACCGACACGGAGACGCTCTATGGCGTCGACGAGTCCTCTGTTTTTCGCGCTCATGGTCGCGGCCATTCCGGCGCTGACCGACGGCCGGCTGGAACTGGTGGCAAAGAACAGCGAAGGCGAGCCGCTGCGGTCCCGCGTCGAGGCCATCGCCTCTCCGGCCCAGGAGACACCCGACCTGTTGCCTCAGGCCGGAACCAGCCTCGATGTGACGGATGTGGTGGCACGGACTGCTGACGGCGCTCCGGTCGAGATCAAAGAATGGCAGGCCATCATGCAGTATCTTCAGGCGCTGCCTGCCGAAACCCCCGGATCGCTGCCCTTAGTCCCCACCGATGCACGCGCCAGTGAGTTGAGGTTCATCCGGGTCGGTTCCAGCGCTCCGTAAGGAGCGGCGGCTCGGTCGAAGGCAGAAAAACTGACGGGAGCCACAGAGCAACAACCTTTAGGGCACCTCGATTTTCTACCGTTCTCGTGCCCCCTCGGCGGCGCGCGTGGTCTGAAGCAGGAGGACGAGCGTCGGCTGTCGCTTTGCTGCGTCCGGATGGGCGTGGCGCTGCGGCCTTCACGCTCGGATTTTTCTGCCTCGCGGCCTGATCTTTTTTGTTCGCGTGATGCTCACGCCGGGCACGGGTTGAGACGGCGCAGCTGGCCGAGGCGGCGCATGTTGTAGGCGAGGTTCTTCATCCCGATCTTGGCCGTCGCTCGAACCAAGCCGATGGTCCGGACCAAGGTCCCGCCCATATCGTTGGCCTGCGCGCCGAAGACGTGCTCGACGCGGACCCGGATGCCGGATCTGGTCCGGTTGCTGCCCTTGGCCTGTTCGGTCAGCGGCTTGCCCCGCTTGCCCTTGCGGTGGATGTGGCTTTTCAGCCTCCGGGCGCGCAGCTTTGCCTCCATCTCCTCGGACCGATAGGCCGCATCCGCCCACACGCCGGAGCCGGTGTTACCCTGCATCAGCAGATGATCCACCGCCTGGCTGTCATGCCGCGCGGCATCGCTGACGTGATAGCGCCGCACCAGCTTGTGCCTACGATCCACGTTGACGTGATTCTTGTAGCCGTAATGGTTCTTGCCGTGCTTTTTCGTCCAGCGCGCGTCCAGGTCCTTTTGCGCGCGCTTCGCGGGCTTGTCCGCCCAGTCCTCGGGCACCTCGCCGTTCTTGATTGCCGCGTTCTCGTCCCGCGTGTTGTGGTTGCGCGGCACCGGCACGATGGACGCATCCAGGATTTGACCGCCGCGCGCGATGTAGCCCTGCCGCGCCAGATAGCCGTCGAACTGGCTGAACAGCTCCTCCACCTTGCCCGCCTGCGCCAGTGCCTCGCGATAGAGCCATACCGTCTTGGCGTCCGGCACCCGGTCTTCGAGGCCGAGGCCGAGGAATCGCATGAACGACAGCCGGTCGCGGACCTGATACTCGATCTGGTCGTCGGACAGGTTGTAGAGCGCGCTCAGCACCAGCGTCTTGAACATCAGCACCGCGTCCATCGGCTTGCGCCCCGCCCGGGACTTGCGCGCCGCAGCTGGCTTGCGCCAGACCCGCTCAAGGGTCGGGCGAAACTCCTCCCACGGCACAACAGCGTCGATCTCGACCAGCGGGTCCTTCTTCGCGTCCAGGCTCGCGTAACGGTCTGTAAGATCGAAGAACCCCATCTGCGCCATCGTCACACCCTCAGTGTCGCATCATCCCGACAGACATACCGCAGCGCCACGGTCGGGACCATTTTTCGAGGCGCCCTTTACTTAACCCGAAACCCATTCCGGACCTTCGCTGCGACACCCACGACGGTTGGTCGACCTGATCGACATGCGCCACGAGCTGGTAAAGCTCGAGACGCTGATCGAGTGGGAGTTCTTCGAGCGGGAGTGGGCCGGGTTCTTCCCGTCGGGCACCGGGCGACCGGCGACGTCGCCGCGGCTGGTGGCGGGGCTGCTCTATCTCCAGCACGCCTTCGAGCTGTCGGACGAGGCGGTGGTCGCAAGGTGGGTCGAGAACCCGTACTACCAGCACCTCTGCGGCGAGACCTTCTTCCAGCACCGTCCACCGATCGATCCCTCCTCGCTCACCCGCTGGCGCCAGCGGGTCGGTGAAGAGGGCGTGGAATGGCTGCTGACCAAGAATGAGGAAGAAGAGGAAAGGCCCCAGTGGGGCGTTTCCCTGACGAATGAGGCCGGCCGCGCCTCGGGAACGGTCGGGGACAGGAGCCTGGAGCGGGTGTCGGTCGATACCACGGTGATGGAAAAGAACATCGCTCATCCCACCGACGCCCGGCTCTACGAGACGGCGCGGCGGAAGCTGGTGGCGCTCGCCGTCGAGGCCGGGGTCGATCTGCGTCAGAGCTATGCGCGCCTGGCGCCGCGGCTGGCGGCGAAGGCCGGAAGGTACGCCCACGCCCGCCAGTTCAGGCGGATGCGCAAGGTGCTGCGCACGCTGAAGGGCTATACCGGCCGGGTCATGCGCGACCTGCGCCGCCGGCTCGAGGACATCCCCCAAGGACCCCTGCGCGAGCGCATCCTCGACATGCTGGTCCTGACCTCGCGGCTCCTGCACCAGAAGCCGAAGGACAAGGGCAGGATCTACAGCCTGCACGAGCCCGAGGTGGACTGCATCTCGAAGGGCAAGGCGCGGGTGCGCTACGAGTTCGGCACCAAGGTGAGCGTCGCCGCCACCACCCGCGAAGGCTTCATCGTCGGCATGCGGGCGCTGCCGGGCAACCCCTACGACGGCCACACCCTCGCCGAGGCTCTCGAGCAGGTCGAGGTGCTGACCGACCGCCGTCCGTCCCTCGCCGTCGTCGACCGCGGCGACCGCGGGCACGGCGTCGAGACCACCCGCGTGCTGATCAGCGGCACCCGCAGGGGCCTCACGCCGGCACTCGCCAAGCTCCTGCGCCGCCGCAGCGCCATCGAGCCGGAGATCGGCCACATGAAGACCGACGGGCGGCTGACGCGCTGCCCGCTCAAGGGAACGACCGGCGACGCGCTCTTCGCCGTCCTCTGCGCCTGCGGCCACAACATCCGCAAGATCCTCGCCCGCCTCAGGGCATTTTTGGTCGTCCTGATCGCCGCCATTCTCGGCGCATTCAGACCCGACAACGCTCACGCAGCCGGCGCTGCCACCGTCTGATCGGATTGTTCAGGCTGAACTACTTAGTTCGCCCTGATCAACGTCCAACGCATTGATTTTATTTGATGACGTGACGTTTTTGATATTTTCGAACCGCAGGGTTTGGTAGGTTTGGGGCGAGAACCCTGCAATTTCGGATCGACGCATGAAGCCCAAATCCCGTGCCCCTGAGCAGGACGACCTGTTGCGCCCGCGCTTGGCGGACATGATCGACCTGCGCCACGAACTGGTGAAGCTTGCCGGGCTGATCGACTGGGAGTTCTTCGAGGAGGAATGGGCGGGGTTCTTCCCGTCGCACACGGGGCGCCCGGCGACCTCTCCACGGCTGGTGGCGGGGCTGCTCTACCTCCAGCACGCCTACCGGCTGTCGGACGAGGCGGTCGTGGCCCGGTGGGTGGAGAACCCGTACTACCAGCACCTCTGTGGCGAGACGTTCTTTCAGCACCGTCCTCCTGTCGATCCTTCGTCGCTGACGCGGTGGCGGAACCGGATCGGGGAGGAAGGTGCCGAGTGGCTCCTGACCAAGACGATCGAGGCCGGGCGCGAGGCCGGAGTGATTTCCGAGCGGAGCGCGGAGACGGTGATCGTGGACACGACGGTGATGGAGAAGGCGATCGCGCATCCAACCGATACACGGCTCTACGAGAAAGCGCGTCGGCGCCTGGTGGCGCTTGCCCAGGAGGCGGGCCTGTCGCTTCGCCAAAGCTACGCGCGGCTGGCGCCGCGTCTGGCCGGACAGGTCGGTCGCTATGCCCACGCCCGCCAGTTCAAGCGGATGCGCAAGGGGCTGCGGCGGCTGAAAGGCTACACCGGCCGGGTCCTGCGCGACATCCAGCGGCAGCTGCACGCCGTGACCGACACCGCCCTGCGGGAGCGGATCGAGGGCGAGATCGCCCTCGTTGAGCGCCTCCTGCGGCAGAAGCCGAAGGACAAGCGGAAGCTCTATGCGCTGCACGAGCCTGAGGTGGACTGCATCTCCAAGGGCAAGGCGCGCGTCCGTTACGAGTTCGGCTCCAAGGTCTCGGTGGCGACCACGCACAAGGAGGGCTTCGTCGTCGGCATGCGCGCGATGACCGGCAACCCGTACGATGGCCATACCTTGCGAGAAGCGCTCGAGCAGGTGGAGATCCTGACGGACACATCACCGAAGAGAGCCTTCGTCGACCGCGGCTATAGGGGTCATGGCGTTGAGACGACCGAGGTCTTCATCTCCGGCCAGCGCCGCGGCATGACGCCGGCGCTCCGGCGCGACCTGCGCCGCCGCAGTGCAATCGAACCGGCGGTCGGCCACATGAAGACCGACGGCCGCCTCGCCCGCTGCGCCCTCAAGGGCACGCTCGGCGACGCACTCCACGCTGTCCTCTGCGGCTGCGGGCACAACATCCGCATGATCCTGGCCCATCTGAGGGCTCTTGTGGCCGTGATCCTCGCCGCGCTGATGGCAGCAATCGCCAACAACATCGAACAGGCCCGGCCAAACTACGCCACGACCGGCGCCGCGGCGTGATGTTCAGTGGCGACTAAGGAGAACCCCATGACGAAGAGACACCGGCGCCACAGCACCGCCAGGAAGCGTGAGATCGTCGAGGCATACTTCAACGGCGAGTTGATGCGCGGGCTCAGTCAGAAATACGACGTGTGCCGCACGCTGATCCCGATCTGGGTCGAGAAGTACGAGCGCGGCGAGTTCGATGACGACGCGGTCGAAGAGGAGCTCTTGCCCGAGTACCAGGCGCGGATCGCGGCGCTCGAGCGGCTGGTGGGACGTCAGGCCCTCGAGATCGAGTTGTCTCAAAGGGGGCTCGTCGGCGCGAACGGCCGCAGAGAAGCGCGCCTGGGTCCGTGATCACCGGCCCGCCGGCATCTCGGTCGGACGGGGGTGCGATCTGATGGACCTGCCTCGTTCCAGCTTCTACGCAGCTCCCGCTTCCGCCGCCGAAGATCCGGCGGTCGCCGTGATCCGGTCGATCACCGAGACCTGCCGGAACTATGGCTATCGCCGAGTCACTGCCGAGCTGCGGCACCGCGGCCTTGTGGTGAACGCGAAGAAGGTACGCCGGATCATGCGGGAGAACGACCTGAACCCGAAGCGGAAACGCCGCTATGTCGCCACGACCGACAGCAGTCACGACAGCCCAATCTACCCCAATCTCGCCGGGGCCTTCGAGGTCCACGGCCCGGACCAGCTCTGGGTCGGAGACATCACCTACGTCGCCATCGCGACTGGCTTCGTCTACCTCGCCGTCATCATGGATGCCTGGTCGCGCAAGGTCGTCGGCTACGGGCTCAGCCGTAACATCGATACCCGTCTCACCACGGCGGCGCTGAACGCGGCGATCAGGGCTCGCCGCCCGCTGCCGGGTTGCGTCTTCCACACCGATCGCGGCGCCCAGTACGCTGCATCCCGGCACCGGCGCATTCTGAGGCAATGCGGGTTCGTCGGGTCGATGAGCCGGAGGGGCAATCCGTACGATAATCCGCAGGCCGAGAGCTTCATGAAGACACTGAAGGTCGAAGCCGTCTACATCATCGAGTATCAGACCTTCGAGGACGTCGCCGCAGACCTTCCGGCGTTCATCGACGATGTCTACAACGCAATACGGCTGCATTCGGCGCTCGGCTACCTGAGCCCAAATCAGTTTGAGGAGAGAAACGCCCCGACCCGGTCAAAACAAACTGCCTGACGTGTCCAAGCAGAGGGGCGCACTCCAAACGTGGCCGAATTGAAGGCCCGGTTCAGCTGCCGCGGCGACAGCGGGTTGATCTTCGGCTTGCCGGGAAAGAGCCAGCCTGCGGGCCGCGCCTCGCGCCAGTAGTCGCGCAGCAGCTGCAGCAGTGCCGGCGACAGCATCACCTTGCGGTCCTTGCGTCCCTTGCCCTGCTCGACGTGGATCAGCATCCGGTCGCTGTCGTCGTGTCGAAGACGCGCCTCCGGCACGATGTCGCCGATCTTGAGGGTGCAGACCTCGGACGCCCTGAGACCGGCGCCATATGAAATGCTGAGCGCGGCGCGGTACTTCAGCCCGGGTCCCGGCGCAGCCTTCAGGACTTCGGACACTTCCTCGACGCTCAGCACCACCGGCAGCTTCCACGGCTTGGTGCGGAACTGCATGTACCGCTTCATCTCCTCGCGCCCGCAGGTCACACCGAAAAAGAACCGCAGGGCGGCGATGCGGGCGTTGAACGTCGGCACCGCGACCTCGGCGTTCGTCATGTGCAGCTGGTAGGCGCAGAGATCGTCGGGCGTCGCGGTGTCCGGCGAGCGCTTCAGGAACCTCGCGAACTCCTTGACCCCCGGATGTGTGCCTTCTGGGACTTCTCGCCGAGGCCGCGAATGCGCATGTCCTCGATCATCCGCTCGCGCAGCGGCGTGGTTCTTTCCTCCGTCACGGGACCCTCCTGTCTGACGATTGGGAAGGTCCCGATCGTCAGACCGGTCAGCCCCGTCAGAGAAACGCCGCGCTCAGATCAGGGCCGGACGGCAGCCAGGAGCGCCAATGCCGCGAGAGCGGCTTCGTCCCTGCAACGCGACCCGGACATTTGAGCGGACTGCAGAGAACGACCGCAATGGCGAGCGTTCGATTTCTGTTCCATCTGGCCGAGTGCAACCGGCGTCGAAGCGTCCAGGCCGTGGGCCCGGAAATGAATAGAGTTCAGAGGACTACGAGTTCTGTGTCAAAATTGCGCAGTCATGAGGTCCGGAGAATATCGGCCCCGAGAGACCGCTTCAGTCCCTACAGGCACCCGGGACAGTGCTCGGCACCTCCCGCATACCATTGAAAACAAAGGAAAAATCCGGCCGCAGCCGGATCGGGAGAACGCTTTCGCGAGGGCAGGTGGCGGAGGGGACGGGCCTGACGTCGAACCTTCTTTTGTGGATGCCGCTCGGTTTGCAAGGAAATTCTGATCTTATGGACATGTGATCAAGTGCGGTACTTTTGTCAGGCCTGTTCGCGCGGCTGACATGGCGCCGCTGGCCGGGATGGTGATGCGCGGAGCGGGTCCAAATCTCCAACAGCGAGCTCGAGGCTCGGAGAAGGTTTCTGGTTTGCCCGACCCGGATCATGTCGATCATGTGCCCATGCAGATCATGCCTTCCTCACAACTCGGTGGCCCGATTGCCCATTCAGCGCCGGATCAGGCGCCGATCAGCACCGGGCCACGATAGTCCTCCTCTCGCGTCAGCATCGCCCAGATGCCACGCGCCATCTTGTTCGCCAGCGCGACCGCCACGACCGGGATCGGCTTACGCTCCAGCATCATCGCCAGCCACGACCCCTTGGCTGCCCCGCGACGCGAGGCCCAGCGGATCACGGCGGTCGCCCCGATGACCAGCAATCGCCGGATGTCGCGTTGCCCCATCTTCGAGGTCTTCCCGAGCTTCTGTTTGCCGCCGGTGGAATGCTGCCTCGGCACCAGGCCGAGCCAGGCGGCGAAGTCGCGCCCGCGCCGGAACTGCTCCATCGGCGGCGCGAAGGTCTCGACCGCGAGCGCGGTGATCGGGCCGACGCCCGGCATGGTCTGCAGCTGGCGCGGCATTTCCGCTTCGTTCGACATGGCCGCGATCCTCGCTTTCAGGGCATTGATCTGGGCGGTCAGGTGGGCGATCTGCTCAAGGAGCATCCGGCAGATGTCCCGGGCGAGTTCCGGCAAATCGATGTCGGGATCTTCGACGACCTTCGCGAGGCGCGGCAGGTATCCGATGCCCTCGGGGGCGACATGGCCGAACTCGTAGAGATGTGAGCGCAGCGCGTTCACGGCCTCGGTGCGCTGCTTCACAAGCTGCTCGCGAGTGCGGAATGCGACGGCGCGCGCCTGCTGGTCCGCGGATTTCGGTTCGACGAAGCGCATGGTCGGCCGCAGAGCCGCCTCGACGATCGCTTCTGCATCCGCCGCGTCGTTCTTCTGCCGCTTGATGAACGGCTTGACGTAATGCGGCGCGATCAGCCGGACCTCATGCCCGTGTCGCGCCATCTCCCGCGCCCAATGATGCGCACTGGCGCAAGCCTCCATCGCCACGAGACATGGCGGCTGGTCCGCCATGAACCGCGCGAACTGCGGCCGTGACAGCTTCTTGCGGAACACGACCGACCCGTCTGCCGCGGCGCCGTGGACCTGGAACACGTTCTTTGCCAGATCGACGCCGATAATGGTAACTTCTCCCATGGATGCCCTCTCCTACAGCTTGTGCTTCGACACCACGAGTTTGGCACATCGCGATGCCGTCAGGGGAGAGCGGCATCCACCCCATCTCCACCTTGGAAAGCCCAGAGCGAAGTGAAGGCGACCTTTCATACGTAAAATCAACACTTTATTCGAAGTCATCCTTGAAACGCTCGATCTGATGCATCCGCTCGTGCAGGATGGTGACGATCCCGATGTCGCCATTGGAGAGGCGTTTCCAGTACACGAAATGGCGCTCGTAGCGGAAGAAGTACCCTTCCACCCCGAACTCGGCCGGAACAGGTCTCGACGTACACCGCGTGTGCCGATCTGCTCGAACGCTGCGAAGAGACCGTTGACGTAGGTATTGGCTTGCGCCTCGCCCCACCGGTCGCGGGTGTATCGGTATATCTCGTCGAGGCGGACTGAGGCCGCCTCCGGGAACCGGATTGCCATGGGCTCAGGCCCGGTTCCGAGAGATCACCTCGGCGGCGGTCAAGGGCTTGTAGCTCTCCTCGGGCGCGGCGAAGGCACGGTTCAATTCGGCCTTCAGGCGATCGAAGGCTTCGCGCTCGGCACGTTCCTTGTCGCGGCGGATGAGATCGCGGATGTATTCGCTGACGTTCTCGTAAGCGCCGCCCTCGCCGACATTGGTCGCAACGAACTCGCTGAGGGTACCGCTGACGCGGACGGTCATGGTGGTTGTGCGGGCATGCAGCGTCTTCTCTCGGCTCCAGTGTCTTCAAGATAACCAAAAAAGAAGACAGATCAACCCTTTCGCAACGCTATCCCCTACCTGTGTCCGGCCTTCACTCGCCTTCGTCCTCCACCACATGACGTCCCGCAAGCGCGAGA
>CAVVNT010000005.1:0-64784 GCA_963749675.1 uncultured Alphaproteobacteria bacterium | reverse complement strand
TCTGCTTCTTCTTCATCGCATGGGTCAGGCTGGGAAAGGCCCGCTGCTTCGGCATCGGACGGGCTCCTCGTCAGGTCAATCCAGCCTACCAGATCATCCAAGAAGTCGAAGGTTCTTCAGACGTTCCTAAGGAGAACCCCATGACGAAGAGACACCGGCGCCACAGCACCGCCAGGAAGCGTGATATCGTCGAGGCATACTTCAACGGCGAGTTGATGCGCGGGCTCAGTCAGAAATACGACGTGTGCCGCACGCTGATCCCGATTTGGGTCGAGAAGTACGAGCGCGGCGAGGTCGATGACGACGCGGTCGAAGAGGAGCTCTTGCCCGAGTACCAGGCGCGGATCGCGGCGCTCGAGCGGCTGGTGGGACGTCAGGCCCTCGAGATCGAGTTGTCTCAAAGGGGGCTCGTCGGCGCGAACGGCCGCAGAGAAGCGCGCCTGGGTCCGTGATCACCGGCCCGCCGGCATCTCGGTCGGACGGGGGTGCGATCTGATGGACCTGCCTCGTTCCAGCTTCTACGCAGCTCCCGCTTCCGCCGCCGAAGATCCGGCGGTCGCCGTGATCCGGTCGATCACCGAGACCTGCCGGAACTATGGCTATCGCCGAGTCACTGCCGAGCTGCGGCACCGCGGGCTCGTCGTGAACTGCGAAGAAGGTGCGGCGGATCATGCGGGAGAACGATCTGAATCCAAAACGGAAACGCCGCTATGTCGCCACCACCGACAGCAATCACGACAGTCCGATCTATCCCAATGTCGCCGGGAACTTCGAAGTTCACGGTCCCGACCAGCTCTGGGTCGGAGACATCACCTACGTCGCCATCGCCACAGGTTTCGTCTACCTCGCCGTCATCTTGGACGCCTGGTCGCGCAAGGTGGTCGGCTACGGGCTTGGTCGCAACATCGATACCCGCCTCACCGCGGCGGCGCTGAACGCGGCGATCGGGCGGAGAGCTCCATGAAGACGCTGAAGGTCGAAGCCGTCTACATCACCAAGTATCAGACCTTCGAGGACGTCGCCGCAGACCTTCCGGCGTTCATCGACGATGTCTACAACGCAATACGGCTGCATTCGGCGCTCGGCTACCTGAGCCCCGATCAGTTTGAGGAGAGAAACGCCCCGACCCGGTCAAAACAAACTGCCTGACGTGTCCAAGCAGAGGGGCGCACTCCAAACGTGGCCGATTATTGCGCCGTCATTCCCACACCTGATCGACAAGCCGATTGACTACCGGAAAGCCATGGCGATGGCGTTGCACGAGGAACTCGGTTCAACCAGTCGCTCGATCAAGATGGCGATGCGGTGGACGGGTGCCAGCGAGCGCACCGTGAAATACTGGCTCGCGGGCGAACGGGGACCCAGCGGCGATCATCTCATCGCGCTGGCGCGGC
The DNA here is from genome assembly GCA_963749675.1 of uncultured Alphaproteobacteria bacterium. GTDB lineage: Bacteria > Pseudomonadota > Alphaproteobacteria > Rhodobacterales > Rhodobacteraceae > Roseitranquillus. The sequence goes on along the minus strand of CAVVNT010000005.1, from coordinate 63,390 downwards.
ACTCCGATGCCGTGCAGTTCGTACTTCTCGCGCTTGCGGGACGTCATGTGGTGGAGGACGAAGGCGAGTGAAGGCCGGACACAGGTAGGGGATAGCGTTGCGAACGGCTTGATCTGTCTTCTTTTTTGGTTATCTTGAAGACACTGGAGCCGAGAGAAGACGCCTGCCATGTCCCGCACAACCACCATGACCGTCCGCGTCAGCGGTACCCTGAGCGAGTTCGTTGCGACCAATGTCGGCGAGGGCGGCGCTTACGAGAACGTCAGCGAATACATCCGCGATCTCATCCGCCGCGACAAGGAACGTGCCGAGCGCGAAGCCTTCGATCGCCTGAAGGCCGAATTGAACCGTGCCTTCGCCGCGCCCGAGGAGAGCTACAAGCCCTTGACCGCCGCCGAGGTGATCTCTCGGAACCGGGCCTGAGCCCATGGCAATCCGGTTCCAGGAGGCGGCCTCGGTCCGCCTCGACGAGATATACCGATACACCCGCGACCGGTGGGGCGAAGCGCAAGCCAATACCTACGTCAACGGTCTCTTCGCAGCGTTCGAGCAGATCGGCACGCGCGGTGTTGCGTCGAGACCCGTTCCGGCCGAGTTCGGGGTGGAAGGGTACTTCTTCCGCTACGAGCGCCATTTCGTGTACTGGAAACGCCTTGCCAATGGCGACATCGGGATCGTCACCATCCTGCACGAGCGGATGCATCAGATCGAGCGTTTCAAGGATGACTTCGAATAAAGTGTTGATTTTACGTATGAAAGGTCGCCTTCACTTCGCTCTGGGCTTTCCAAGGTGGAGATGGGGTGGATGCCGCTCTCCCTTGACGGCATCGCAATGTGCCAAGCTTGCGTGTGTTGAATCACAAGCTGAAGGAGAGGGCATCCATGGGAGAAGTTAGCACCATCGGCGTCGACCTGGCAAAGAACGTGTTCCAGGTGCACGGCGCGGCGGCGGACGGGTCCGTTCTGTTTCGGAAGAAGTTGTCGCGGCCGCAGTTCGCGCGGTTCATGGCGCAGCAGCCGCCATGCCTTGTGGCGATGGAAGCCTGCGCCAGCGCTCATCATTGGGCGCGGGAGATGGCGCGCTACGGCCATGAGGTCCGGCTGATCGCGCCGCATTACGTAAAGCCGTTCCTCAAGCGGCAGAAGAACGACGCCGCCGATGCCGAGGCGATTGTCGAGGCGGCCCTGCGGCCGACCATGCGTTTCGTCGAACCGAAGTCCGCGGACCAGCAGGCGCGGGCGGTCGCGTTCCGGACCCGCGAGCAATTCGTGAAGCGGCGCACTGAAGCCGTGAATGCGCTCAGGTCGCATCTCTACGAGTTCGGGCATGTCGCCCCCGAAGGGATCGGCTATGTGCCGCGCCTTGAACGGGTCGTCAAAGATCCTGACGCCGACATTCCTGATCTGGCACGCGACATCTGCCGGATGCTCCTTGAGCAGATCACCCACCTGACCGACCGGATCAAGGAGCTGAAAGCGCGGATCGCGGCGATGTCGAACGAAGCTGAAATGCCTCGCCAGCTGCAGACGATGCCGGGCGTCGGCCCGATCACCGCGCTCGCGGTCGAGACTTTCGCGCCGCCGATGGACCAGTTCCGCCGCGGCCGCGACTTCGCCGCGTGGCTCGGCCTGGTGCCGCGGCAGCATTCCACCGGCGGCAAGCAGAAGCTGGGGAAGACCTCGAAGATGGGGCAGCGTGACATACGGCGGTTGTTGGTCATCGGGGCGACCGCCGTGATCCGCTGGGCCTCGCGTCGAGGGGCGCCGAAGGGGTCGTGGCTGGCGCGGATGCTGGAGCGCAAACCGATCCCGGTCGTGGCGCCAGTCAGCCGCACGAACAGGCCTGACAAAAGACCGCACTCGATCACAAGTCCAGAAGATCAGAAATTCCTTGCAAACCGAGCGGCACCCACAAAAGAAGGTTCGACGTCAGGCCCATCCCCTCCGCCACTTGCCCTTGCGAAAGCGTTCTCCCGATCCGGCTGCGGCCGGATTTTCTCGTTGTTTTCGAGGGTTATGCGGGAGGGGCTGTTAACCGGCCTCAGCGCCAGGAGGTCCGGAAGCGTTCTCTCCGGGCCAATATTCTCCGGACCTGTTAACCGCGCGCAGTCCGGTTCAGAGCGCCATGCTATTGAAATCATGAGATTTAATTCGGGCGCGCACTGCGGCGGGGTTCGCAGTTCCGTTCGCCAAGCTGCTGGAACCCGGATCGAACGATCAGCGAACGGCCCTATGCCGCCTGCGCAAAGCCACCATTCACGGCCTGCTGCCACACATGGGCGTAGACGCTTGCCGCAAGTGCTTTCTTTTCATCGGGCGTGAACGGGCGGTGACGGTAGACTTGCGAAGACCTCGTCCAAGATGAAGACCTCGACGTCTGCCTTGGTCTGTTCCTTCTCCCAGAAGCGATCGAGTTCGGCCAAGCGCGCCTTTATGGAGGCCAAGAGGTCGCGGCTCGCCTGCTTCACCCGCTCACGAGACGTCTTGTCCAGGTTATCCTTGAGCAGCAGGTCGAAGAGCGCGAGTTCATCCTCGCCAAGCCCCTCCTTCGTTGCGCGCTTCTGTTCCTCGTCCAGACTGTTGACGAGCTCGACCAGTCGGCGGAAGGTCTCCTCGATGGTGGTTCGGTCTTTCTCCCGATTGTAGTCGGCGATGATCGCCTCGTACTTCACCTGATAGTCCATCCTTGCGGGATTGCGCGCCAGCATCTCGGCGAGTTTCTGTTCGACGATGTCTCGGATGTCCTGAAGCGCGGTCGCTTTGCGTCTGACCTTCTTTGCGAATTCATCGCGCAGCTTCTCAAGATCGATCTGACTGAGGTCGAAGGTCAGTCCCTCGGCTTGGTCGTCTCCTGGCGCCTGCGTCCGGATGGCCTCGTTGACGATCCGGTGCAACTCCTTCAACAGCTCGGTCACGTCAGCCGTGTCGCGCCGCTCGGTCAGCTTCTTGTAGATTGCTTCGATGTTGTCGTGTCGTTCGGCGTATGCCCAAGCGCTGGGCTCCATCAGCAGCGCCTTGAAGCGGATGAACACCTGCCGTGCGAGAATCTCGAAGCGCCGCTTGGCCTCGTCCGTCGAATAGACGGCTTCCACGGCGTCCTTCAGGCCCTTGATGCGCACAAAGCCCTTCGAGCCGAGCAGCACGCTTGGATCGAAGCCGAGGCCGCGCAGATGCGCCTCGGTCGCCTCGATAGCTTCGAGCAGGGCCTGCACCCTCTCCTCGATGGGTGCGATGATCTCTTCTCCGCCTGTGCCATCATCACCGAGCGCGTACTGAGCGAGCGCGGCTCGCAGGCTGGCGAGCATCCCGTTGTAGTCGACGATCAGGCCGAAGTCCTTGCCAGGATACACCCTGTTCGCGCGCGCTATGGCCTGCATCAGCGTGTGCGCCTTCATCGGCTTGTCGATATAGAGCGTCGACAGGCATTCCACGTCGAAGCCGGTCAGCCACATCGCACAGACGATTGCGACGCGGAACGGGTGCTTGGGGTTCTTGAAGGCCGTCTCGACATCGATCCGCTCGCCATTCCCGGTATCGAAGCCCTGCTTCATCAAGGCGCGGTGCGGGATGATGTCGAACCCCCATTTCTTGAAGTCCGCGACCTCGTTCTGCGCTTCGCTGATGATGATCTCGACGATGGTTTCCTCGAGCCACGTTGCCTGCGCATCCAATTCTTGCGCCTCCTCCGCGAGCACAGCGCGCAGGGTTTCATCGGCCGTGGTATCCGCTTCGGCTTGCTTGGCATCGGCCGCCGCCCTGACTTCTGCAGCCTTCGCCCGCCATCGCGGGACGATCATCTGGTGCATCCGGGCGCAGGTGATCTTGTCGATGCACACGAACAGGGATTTTCCGGATTCCCACCTCGTCGCGCAGTGATCCACGAAATCGGCTGCGATCTTGTCGAGCCGCTCATCAGCGGTGATGACCTCGTAGTCCTTCCCGAGCAGCTTATCGAGGAGCGCCGCCTGATCGGGGTCGAGTTCCGCCTCCTCGATCTTCTCGGCGATCCGTTCGTTCAGATCCGTCTTGGCGACGCCCAGCTTCTCGCCCCGGTTCTCGTAGACCAGCTTGACAGTGGCCCCGTCCTCCTCGGACCGCTTGAAGTCGTAGCGCGAAACATACTCGCCGAAGATGCGCTTGGTGATTTCGTCCTGCTTGAACAGCGGCGTGCCAGTGAAGCCGATGAAGGCGGCATTGGGCAGCGCAAGGCGCATGTTGCGGGCCAGCCGCCCTGCCTGCGTGCGGTGCGCCTCGTCCGAGATCACGATGATGTCGTCACGCTCGCTGTAGGGCTTCTTCGGGTCCACGTCCTTGTTGAACTTGTGGATCAGGCTGAAGACGTACTGGTTGTTCTCCTTCAGGATCCGTTCCAGATCATCGCCGGATGCCGCGCGCGGGGTCTCGTTCCCGGCAATACCGCAGCCCACGAAGGTCTTGTAGATCTGGCTGTCGAGATCATTCCGGTCGGTCATCAGCAGGAAGGTGAAATTGCCCGGCACCTTGCGCCGCACCTTCTCGGCGAAGAAGGCCATGGAATAGGACTTGCCGCTGCCCTGCGTGTGCCAGAACACGCCCAACCGGCCCAGATCGGGGTGCGCCCGCTCGATGATGTCGACAGGACCTTCGGGGATGAAGGATGGCAGCGCCGTTTCCGCCGCCACAAGCGCCTGGTCGCCCTTCCTGCGCTTCGCCGGCGCCTTTCGCTCCAGCGGCAACTTCGACGACGCGGTGCCGCAGGCGTTCTCCGGGCGGGATGTCCGCCTTGATCGCCTCCTGCCGTGCGACCGAGGCCACCGCGCGGTTCACGCCCAGCACCTGATGGTTTCTCGCCACCACCTTGCGCGCGGCGCCCGCCTTGCTCTCGTCGAACAGGATGAAGTTCTCGACCAGATCGAGCAGCCGGTCATGCGCCAGCATGCCGTTCAGCAGACGCTCGGCATCGACGCTGCCTTCATCCGCCTCGTCCAGCCGCTTCCATTCGTTGAAGGGCGCCTCGAAAAATGGTCCCGACCGTGGCGCTGCGGTATGTCTGTCGGGATGATGCGACACTGAGGGTGTGACGATGGCGCAGATGGGGTTCTTCGATCTTACAGACCGTTACGCGAGCCTGGACGCGAAGAAGGACCCGCTGGTCGAGATCGACGCTGTTGTGCCGTGGGAGGAGTTTCGCCCGACCCTTGAGCGGGTCTGGCGCAAGCCAGCTGCGGCGCGCAAGTCCCGGGCGGGGCGCAAGCCGATGGACGCGGTGCTGATGTTCAAGACGCTGGTGCTGAGCGCGCTCTACAACCTGTCCGACGACCAGATCGAGTATCAGGTCCGCGACCGGCTGTCGTTCATGCGATTCCTCGGCCTCGGCCTCGAAGACCGGGTGCCGGACGCCAAGACGGTATGGCTCTATCGCGAGGCACTGGCGCAGGCGGGCAAGGTGGAGGAGCTGTTCAGCCAGTTCGACGGCTATCTGGCGCGGCAGGGCTACATCGCGCGCGGCGGTCAAATCCTGGATGCGTCCATCGTGCCGGTGCCGCGCAACCACAACACGCGGGACGAGAACGCGGCAATCAAGAACGGCGAGGTGCCCGAGGACTGGGCGGACAAGCCCGCGAAGCGCGCGCAAAAGGACCTGGACGCGCGCTGGACGAAAAAGCACGGCAAGAACCATTACGGCTACAAGAATCACGTCAACGTGGATCGTAGGCACAAGCTGGTGCGGCGCTATCACGTCAGCGATGCCGCGCGGCATGACAGCCAGGCGGTGGATCATCTGCTGATGCAGGGTAACACCGGCTCCGGCGTGTGGGCGGATGCGGCCTATCGGTCCGAGGAGATGGAGGCAAAGCTGCGCGCCCGGAGGCTGAAAAGCCACATCCACCGCAAGGGCAAGCGGGGCAAGCCGCTGACCGAACAGGCCAAGGGCAGCAACCGGACCAGATCCGGCATCCGGGTCCGCGTCGAGCACGTCTTCGGCGCGCAGGCCAACGATATGGGCGGGACCTTGGTCCGGACCATCGGCTTGGTTCGAGCGACGGCCAAGATCGGGATGAAGAACCTCGCCTACAACATGCGCCGCCTCGGCCAGCTGCGCCGTCTCAACCCGTGCCCGGCGTGAGCATCACGCGAACAAAAAAGATCAGGCCGCGAGGCAGAAAAATCCGAGCGTGAAGGCCGCAGCGCCACGCCCATCCGGACGCAGCAAAGCGACAGCCGACGCTCGTCCTCCTGCTTCAGACCACGCGCGCCGCCGAGGGGGCACGAGAACGGTAGAAAATCGAGGTGCCCTGAAGTGCTCCCAGGCGCTGGTGATCGAGCCATAGCGGGCGCGGTCGCCGTTCGACACGATCAGGAAGGCGTTGTGGTGGAACGCATGGGCGATGACATTTTCGTCCATGTAGTCGCGCAGGTTTCCGTCGAACCCGGCCCGGATGTTCTTGTAGACGGCCTTCAGTTCGATGAAGACCAGCGGCAGGCCGTTGACGAAGCAGACCAGATCGGCGCGGCGGTTGTAGTTGGGCGTGCGGATTCCGGTCAGCTTCAACTCGCGCACGGCGAGGAAGCGGTTGGCACGAGGCGCGTTGTCGAAGTCGATCACCCGGGCACGGGCGGATTTCTGGCGCCCTTGCACGTCGCGGTAGGTGACGGGCACGCCGCCGCGCAGCATGCGGTAGAAGTCGCGGTTGTGCTGCACCATGGAGCGGCTGACGTCATAGACGGTTCCTGTTCGACGGGGAAAAGGTTGAAAGCTACGCCGAGCTCGACGAAGCGCCGGCGCTGATCGCGACCGCCGTCCAAAATCTGCTCGGGCTCGATATCGTTGAGCGGCTCTCTGCGGACCTCCAAGTGATCGAGCGGCGAAAGCGGACGGAGGCGGCGCCGGCAGGCTACGTGTCCCAGTCTGAGGAGCTGAGGCGCGGCGTCGAGACGCTCGAGGCCGATCGGGGGCGGCTCGTCCGCGAGCGCGCAGCGCAGGCCAATGTTATCGATCGGTGCCGCGCCGAGCTGGCCGCGGTCGAGGACCGATACCGCCGCGAGGGCGGCGCGCTGTTCGAGCGCCGCGCGGAGCTGGAGGGCGAGGCGGTCGCGAATGAGCGCGCCCTCGAAGCGGCGCGGAAGGAGCTGCGTGAGATCGCGGCGGGAGCCGCGCCTCTGTTGATGGTGAGCGACCTCCTAGCCAGTCTGAAGGGGCGCGCGGCCATTGAAGAGGAGAGCCGTCGCAGCCGCGAAACTGCGTCAGTGGTCGCCGAGGAGCACGAGGCGATGCTCGCGCTCCCGAGTTTTGCGGCGCTGCCTGAGCGAGTAAGGGACGAGCTGCAGGAGGCGTTGAACGCCCGTCTCCACGCGAGACGCGGCGCGGCCGCGGAGCCCGTCGTTCTCAACCTTTCGGAGGAAGCGCGCGACCTTCTCGCCGCTCTGCAGGGCTCCGAGCTAGCCGGGATCCGCGACAGGGTTCAAGAGGCGCTGGATACGGAGCGCGACGCGATCGACGCCCTCGACCATGCGCGGGACACACTAGCCGCATCACCAAGCTACGACGCCATCGCGGAGGTGGTCGCTGTGCGCGAGGCGGCGCAGGCCGACGTGAAGCGCCTGGAAAGTCAGCAAGAGGTGCGCGACGACGAGATTGCGTGCCTCGACCGCGAGATCGCTCAGCTCAGGGAGCGGGAAGCGAGAGCAGCGGAGGCCGAGGCGCGTGAGCGGTTCGAGCGGGAGGACGTGCAGCGGCTACTTCTGCACTCCGCCAAGGTGCGTAGCACTCTCGGACGATTCCATGAAGCCGTGGTGGCGCGACATGTCGCGCGCATTGAACGCCTGGTGCTTGGGAGCTTCCATCAGCTGATCCGGAAGGGCACGCTAGTCGCCGACCTGCGGATCGATCCCAAGACCTTCGTGATCGAGTTGCGCGGGTCCGACGGGCGCGCGATGACGCCTGAGCGTCTCTCAGCGGGCGAGCGGCAGCTCCTTGCAATTGCCATTCTGTGGGGCTTGGGCAAGTCCTCGGGCCGCCCATTACCAACCGTGATCGACACGCCGATGGGTCGCCTCGATTTCGATCCACCGCACTCATCTCGTTGAGCGCTACTTCCCGCGGGCGAGCCACCAGGTGCTTCTCCTTTCGACAGACGAGGAAATCATGGGCGGCTATCTCGACGCGCTCCAGCCGTCGATCAATCGCACCTACCACTTGCGCTATGATGAGAGCGAAGGTCGGACCATTATTGAACCAGGCTATCTTGGAGCGGAGCTGGCCCATGCCTGTTGAGCACATTCGGGTCTCCAAACAGGCGCGCGAGCAGCTGATCCGGCTCAAGCGCTACACCGGCATCGAGCACTGGAACGTGCTCTGTCGTTGGGCCTTCTGTCGGTCGTTGGCTGAACCGAGCGTGCCGCCTCCGGCAAAGATCCCAGCGGACAGCAACGTGGAGCTTTCGTGGCGTGTCTTCGGCGGGCGCCACCACGAACTCTACATGGCGCTCCTGAAGGAGCGTTGCCTCCGCGATGGATTGGGCGTCGAGGACGATGTTGTGGCGTTGCAGTTCCGGCTGCACCTTCACCGCGGCATCGCCTACCTGGCGAGCGACCGGCGCATCCGAAAGGGAGCCGGCGCGCTCGTAACGCAGGCGTTGGCCTGAGAATGCGGCCGCTGCAACCCATCGCGCGGCACAAGACGGCTCTGAACAGGGCGGAGCTCTCCCGCCCGTTCCGCACGGCCCTCGCCGACAACATTCTCGCGGAGGGCCGCACCATCTTTGACTACGGATGCGGAAAAGGCGGTGATCTCCGTCGGCTTGCCGCCATGGGATACGACTGCGCGGGTTGGGATCCGGTGCATGCGCCCGACGGTGCGACGCGCGGGGCTGCTTGAATTCGCGTACCCGGCACGCGCCGGAGACACGAAATCTGGTCGGCAAATGTCGAACTTGGGAGGCTTGGTCGGGGGTCCGCCCGCCATGCGACGAATGCGGCCGCGTCCCGTTGTAGAAGCTCAGATACCGGCCGATCGAGGCCCGAGCTTCGGAGACGCTGGCGTAGGCGCGCAAGTAGACCTCCTTGTATTTCACCGTCCGCCAGAGGCGCTCGACGAAGACGTTGTCGCGCCAGGCGCCCTTGCCGTCCTGCTGATGGCGATCTCGGCATCCTTCAGCAACTTGATGAACTCGATGCTGGTGAACTGCGAACCCTGGTCGCTGTTGAAGATCTCCGGCCGGCCGTGGCGCCCGAGCGCCTCCTCCAGCGCCTCGATGCAGAAGTCGGCCGAGAGCGTGATCGACAGCCGCCATGCCAGGACCTTGCGGCTGAACCAGTCGACCGCCGCGGCGAGATAGAGTGAGGCTTTGGTCGCCATCGGTTGAGACCGATGCCGAACGCCGCGGGCCATCGGAATGTAGGTGATGTCCATGGCCCAAACGTGGTTCGGCATCGGTCACGGTCAGCTTCCGCAGCAGGTAGGGATAGACCTTGTGTCCCGGCGCCGGCTTCGACGTGTTCGGCCGACGGTAGAGCGCCTCGATCGCCATCCTCTTCATCAGCGTCGAGACATGAAGCCGGCCCACCTCGTGCCCTTCGGCCTGCAACAGGCCCTTCAGCATCCGGCTGCCTGCGAACGGATACTCCAGATCCAGCTCGTCGATCCGGCGCATCAGGGCGAGATCGGCGTCCGAGGTCGGGCGCGGCAGGTAATGGACGCTGCCCCGGCTGATCCCGAGCACCTTCGCCTGGCGGCTGACGCTCGGCCCGTGGTCGCGGTCGATCATCTTCCTGCGCTCGGCAGCAGACCCGCCTTGCCGAGCGCGCCAGACAAAAAATCGTTCTCGAGCGTCAGCTCGCCGATCTTCGCGTGCAGCGTCTTCACGTCGACGGCCGGAGCCGCCTCGGCCGGAGCGACGGCGCCGAACACGCCAGAGGCGCCTTCCAGGAGCTGCGCGCGCCACTGCGTGATCTGGTTCGGGTGCACGTCAAACTGCTCGGCCAGCTCGGTCAGCGTCTTCTCGCCCCTGATAGCTGCCAGAGCCACCCTGGCCTTGAATGCCGGGCTGTGGTTCCGCCGGTCGTCTGCTCATGGTCTCCCCTCGCTCTCGGCGATCAGGCCGATGTCGCGCGGACAATCCATTCAACGCACACGTTCGGATTTCCCGAGCCAGTTCTCCTTGCGCCGCACCGACGCCCTGTACTTGCTGCCTCGTTGATCATAGACGCCATGTTCGTACCACTCTCGTATCGTTTGTTGAGTTGTTCCGGCGTGTGCGAAGCGTGCTTGCAGCGTACCACTTGCGTAACACTTCGTGCATTTGATACGCTTTGAAGGGTCAAAAAGTGTAACTAAATCAAGGGCTCGCTGCAAGGGATAGTTTCACCGGATTGCGGGCCACGTTAAGCAAGCCGCTAAAGAGGTCGGTCGGAGCCCCCGGCGCCTCGTGCGGTGGGGGCTTTGTGGCGTCTACGGAGGTGCGGCGATGACGAAGGGTGCGCGAACCAGGATGATCCATGATGGCATCCGCCGCTCCGGCTACGGTGAGGTGAGCGAGGCGATCTTCCTGACCCAAGGCTTCGTCTACGACAGCGCCGAGCAGGCGGCGCAGCGGTTCAGCGACCTCGGTGAGGACGAGTTCATCTATGCCCGCTACGGCAACCCGACCGTCCGCATGTTCGAGGAACGTATCGCCGCGCTGGAGGGCACGCAGGACGCGTTCGCGGCCGCGTCTGGCATGGCCGCCGTCAACGCCTCGCTGTTCTCGATGCTCAAGGCCGGGGACCGCGTGGTCGCGTCGCGCGCCCTGTTCGGCTCGTGCCTCTACATCCTCGAGGATCTTCTGCCGCGCTACGGCGTCGAAACGGTCTTCGTCGACGGCACCGACCTCGATGCCTGGCGCGAGGCGGTGACCCCTGGCACACGCGCCGTCTTCTTCGAGAGCGTCGCGAACCCGACGCTGGAAGTGATCGAGATCGCCGCCGTCGCGGAGATCGGACATTCGGCCGGAGCCACGGTGATCGTCGACAACGTGTTCGCGACGCCCGTCTTCTCCCGCGCCGTCGAGCAGGGGGCCGACGTCGTCGTCTACTCGGCCACCAAGCATATCGATGGGCAGGGGCGGGCGCTCGGCGGCGTTGTCCTCGGTTCGCGTGAGTACGTTCGCAAGACGCTCGAGCCCTACCTCAAGCACACGGGCGCCGCGATGAGTCCCTTCACCGCCTGGATCATGCTGAAGGGGATGGAGACGCTGGACCTGCGGGTGCGGGCCCAGGCCGCCACGGCGCAGACCTTGGCCGAGGCATTGGAGGCCGACGGTGTACGCATTCTCTTCCCCGGCCTTGCGTCCCACCGCCAGGCAGAATTGGCGCGCCGCCAGATGGGGTCAGGCGGTACGGTCCTGTCGCTGGATCTCGGCGACCAGGCGTCGGCATTCGCGTTTCTCAACGCCCTCCGGATCGTCACCATCTCGAACAACCTCGGCGATGCCAAATCGATCGCGACACATCCCGCGACCACGACGCACCAGAGGCTTTCGGAGGAACGGCGTCGCGCTTTGGGGATCGGGCCCGGGCTCGTGCGGCTTTCGGTGGGTCTGGAGGATGTCGACGATCTGCTGGCGGACCTCCGCGGCGGGCTCGAGATGATCCGCCCGTCGCTCGGGGTCGTATCAAGCGCGTGAGCAGGTGTTAAAGCGGAAGCTCGAGCGCCTACATCGTATTTGCGGCGCACGGGAGACGGTTGATGGACATCCAGTCGACGGAAATCGAACGCAGGCCGGACAGGCGGGCTGCTGCGAACGCGCTGAGAACGCTCCGGACCTGGGCGGAAAGAGCCAGCGAAACCGAGATCGCCACGCTGGATCCCGCGATCGTTCGGCTGCTGAGACGGCCAGCCGCAAGTTATCCCGAGCTCTCGCGGACTTATCCCGAGGCCTTCGTTGCCGATGCGGACTATCGCGCGACGCTGCCCGATCTGCAGAACGGGCCGTCTTCACTGATCCGCGGTGCGCTCGAGCCGATCGAACATGTCGGCATCGCGAATTTCCGTCTGCCGCTGCGCTACGGCATTCGCGATGGCGGCGAGATCGTGCTTCAGACCTCCGTCACAGGTACGGTTTCGCTCGCGGCGGAAAAGAAGGGCATCAACATGAGCCGCATCATGCGCTCATTCTATGCCCATGCCGAGCATGCCTTCTCCTTCGACGTGATCGAAGCCGCGCTCGACGACTATCAGACCGATCTCGGCAGCCTCGATGCGCGCATCCTGCTCAGTTTTCAGTATCCGATGCGCCAGCGCAGCCTGCGCTCGGGGCTGGAGGGTTGGCAGTACTACGACATCGCGCTGGAATTGGTGGAGGTCGATGGCCGACGCCGACGGATCATCCACCTCGACTACGTCTATTCGTCGACCTGCCCGTGTTCGCTCGAACTCTCCGAGCATGCGCGTCGGACGCGGAGCCAGCTCGCCACCCCGCACTCGCAGCGTTCGGTGGCGCGGCTGTCGCTCGAGCTCGATCAGTCAGCGCCGTGCCTTTGGTTCGAGGACCTTGTCGAGCTTTGCCGCGAAGCCGTTCCGACTGAGACGCAGGTGATGGTCAAGCGAGAAGACGAGCAGGCGTTTGCCGAACTGAATGCCGCAAACCCGATCTTTGTCGAGGACGCCGTGCGTCTTTTCGCGGAAGCTTTGGGCCGTGATCCGCGCGTGGACGATTTCCGGGTTGTGTGCAGCCATCAGGAGAGCCTGCACAGCCATGATGCGGTGGCACTTCTGACGCGCGGACCGCTATTCGCTTCGACGAGCATCGATCCACGTCTCTTCGGAACCCTGCGTCACCCCGGCTAGCGAATTCACCTGCTCTCTGCGGCGTTCTCGTGTCGGCGGGCGCTTCGAATAATATGGTTCGCGCGCTGCCGGCCGGCGTTGACTTGACCCCGCATCGCGGCAAAGCCTCGGGCGCATGATAGACGTTCGCCCTGTCGGCTACGTGACCGGCCTGCTTGTCGCGTGTCTCGGCGCGACGATGCTTGTTCCGATGCTCGTCGACGCGATCGTCGGGAACGGTCATTGGCCGATCTTCTTCGAAAGCGCGATCGTCACCGGATTGACTGGCGCGCTTGTGGCTCTGGCCTGCCTCAACGGCGTCAGCGAAAGCCTCAGCCGGCAGCAGACGTTCCTCATGGCCGCGCTCGTCTGGGTCGCGCTACCTATCTTCGGTGCGATCCCGTTCCTGATCGGCGCGACCGAAGCGCGCCTCGTTGACGCTGTCTTCGAGGCGATGTCCGGCATGACGACCACGGGCTCCACCGTCTTCACGAAGCTCGAGTTGCTGCCACGCGGCTTGCTGCTCTGGCGCTCGATGTTGCAGTGGTTCGGCGGCATCGGAATCATCATCGTGGCGATGGTCTTCATGCCCGAGCTGCGCGTCGGCGGCATGCAGGTCTTCCGCTCCGAGGCGTTCGACACGATGGGGAAGATCCTGCCCCGTGCGGCGGAGATCGCGGCCAAGATCGGCTGGATCTACGTCGCTCTGACGATGCTTTGCTATCTCTCCTACCTCGCCTGCGGGATGACGAGCTTCGAGGCCGTGAACCATGCGCTGACGACGATGTCGACCGGGGGCTTCTCGACCTACGATGCGTCCTTCGGCACATTCAAGGGCGTGACGGAATACGTGGCGTCGGTGTTCATGGTGCTCGCGAGCCTGCCCTTCGTCCGGTACGTCCAGCTGATCTCGGGAACCGCCAGGCCGCTATTGCGGGATTCCCAGATCCACGCCTTCCTCGGGACGATCGCGGTCGCGGTGGTCTTGTTGCTGGCTTTCCTGCTGCTCGTCGATGGCTTCGGCGGCGAGGAGAGCCTGCGTGAAGCAGTCTTCAACACGACCTCGATCATCACGGGCACGGGCTACGCCAGTGTCGACTACCAGGCGTGGGGCGCGTTCGCCATGGTGGTCTTCTTCGCCATCGGCCTCATCGGTGGCTGCGCAGGGTCGACCTGCTGCTCGATCAAGATCTTCCGCTACCAGATCCTGTTCTCGTCGATCCGCGCGCAGATCCGGCAGATTCACGCGCCCCACGGGGTCTTCCTGCCGCGCTTCGACGGCCAGCCGGTGGGCCAGGACGTGCTGAACTCCGTCATGGCCTTCTTCGTCATCTTCATCGTGACCCACGGCATATTGTCCGTGCTTCTCACGCTCCTCGGTCTCGACCTCGTGACCGCGGTTTCGGGTGCGGCGACGGCGCTCGCCAATATCGGACCCGGGTTGGGCGACAGGATCGGGCCGTCGGGCAACTTCGCCGGGCTCAGCGACCCCGCGAAATGGCTGCTGACGTTCGCGATGCTCGCTGGGGCGGCTGGAGCTGCTGGTGGTCTACATCATCCTCACCCGCGCCTTCTGGCGCAGTTGAGCCTCAGTTCCAGCAGCCGATCAGGACGGTCATGTCGGCGGCGAGCCGTGTCAGCTCCTCTGGGTACAGTTCCGCGCCGTCATCGCTCGGCTCGGCGGCAAGCCCGGCGGCGGAGAGGAAATCGGCGATCGGTCCGGCCGCGATGGAGAATGCGACGCCGTCCGGCAGACGCCGCGAACCGCCGTCGTCCGGGACCAAGATGCCGACGACCGCGCCCTCTCCGTCGAACACGGGACCGCCCGTTTCGCCGGGCTCGGCCTCCAGTTCCAAGCGGTTGCGCGAGGCATCGCCGTCAAGCCCGCGGGAGGCCGCCACCCGGCCATAGTTCAACGAAGGCGCGGCCAGCGCCCCGCCGAACGGGTAGCCTGCGACCGCAATTTCGGACTCGAGCCGAGGGCTCTCGTTGCGGAAGCGGGCGTAGCGAATGGGCGACAGGCTCGAACGCGGCCTGAGCAGCGCAAGGTCCAGGCCTTCGTCGGCGGCCGCGACCTCCATCTCGACCGTCTCGTCGAGCGTCACGCGCTGGCAGGATCTCACGGCCTCGGACGTGGTAAGCACCGCCCCGGATCGGTCGACATAGAAACCCGACCGGTCGCGCTCGGGCCGCCGGACCTCCAGCCCCGCAAGAAGGTCCGGAGCGGGCACGTCGGCGATCTCGGGCTCGGGCAGCACGCCGGGCAGGCGGGCGAAGCTGGTGCGCATCCGGTCGAGAACGCGGGCTCGTCGCCTTTCGTCTCCTGTCGGCCAGACGAGGGTGAAACCCTTGATTCGGCCGTCGATGTGCTCGACATAGGTCGTCGAGACGATCTCTTCGTTCCGCCCCTCGATGTCGAACGAGTTCGGGCGACGCGCCCTCGGCCCTTCCGGCGGGACGATTCGCAGCGTCTGCATGATGTTGTAGAGGGCGGCAAGATCGTCGCTGTCGCCCTCCTGGCTGATCAGGAGCACCTGGACGGGAAGGTCTCCCGTCGGCTCGTAGCGCACGAATGGGCTCTCCGTGTCCGCCCTCTCGACGACCGCCGTCGGCAGGGCGATCTCGATGCCCGCGGCCTGATCTGCGACCCTCCGCAGCCCCAGTCCGTCGAGGAGCGAGCGATACGCTTCGACAAGCGCGACGCGCTGCGCCGTCGTCAGAACGCCGGTCGCCTCGTAGCCGTTCGCCGCCTGCCAAACCGCCATCGCACGGCGCGTGCCTGGGCCGAACGCCGCATCAATGGGACCGTCGTACGCGCCCGCGTCTTCCAGGGCGGTCTGGATCAGGGCACGATCCTCGCGCGAGAGGAGCCTCTCGGATCGGCGCGCCTCTGCCGTGGTCTGACCCGAAGACGCGTCCGGGGCGGTCTGCTCGATCGGCGGCGGGTCTTCGGCCGCCGCGCCGTCACGCGGGTAGAAAGTCGCACCGTAGTCCGCCCGCGTCGTCAGGTACGAGTCGCCGGGGATCGCGCCCTGAAAGCGCAGGCGCCGCAGTTCGTTCTCCGCGTCCGCCGGTGAGTAGGGGCCCACGACGACCGCGTACCAGGACGTTCCGAGGCGAAAGCCCGCGACGCCGCCAAGTGTGGACGCGTAGCGTTCCGCTGCGGCAACGCCGTCGGACAAGGTCGGCTGCGCCTCGACCTGGATATACGTCCCCTCCTGTGCTGTTGCGGCGGCGGCCCAGAGGCACCAACATATCGTCGCCCAAACCCTCGTCATTGCTCACATTCCTTCAAGTGCGCCCCCGCGTGGCAAAGAATACCAGAGGCTTGGTGCGATGCATCCCCCTCCGCCGTCTCACTTGATTGACCGCGCCGTGGGTGTTGCCTAGAGAAGACGCGCCTTCTGCCCGGAGCCGTCCACGTGACCCGACCGCGCTGCTTCCAGGACATCCTGATGAAGCTCCAGTCCTACTGGGGCGACCGCGGCTGTGCCGTTCTTCAGCCCTACGACATGGAGGTTGGCGCCGGCACGTTCCACCCCGCGACGACGCTGCGCGCCCTGGGGCCGGAGAAGTGGTCGGCGGCCTTCGTCCAGCCCTCGCGCCGGCCAACCGACGGCCGCTACGGCGACAGCCCGAACCGATGGCAGCACTACTATCAGTTCCAGGTCATCATCAAACCGTCGCCGCCGGACCTGCAGGACATCTACCTCGGCAGCCTCGAAGCGATCGGCATCGACATGGCGCTCCACGACATCCGCTTCGTCGAGGACGACTGGGAGAGCCCGACGCTCGGCGCCTGGGGCCTTGGGTGGGAGGTCTGGTGCGACGGGATGGAGGTCAGCCAGTTCACCTACTTCCAGCAGGTCGGCGGCCACGATTGCCGCCCGGTCTCGGGCGAGTTGACCTACGGGCTCGAGCGGCTGGCGATGTACGTCCTCGGCTACGACGACGGGAACGATATGCCGTTCAACCCGTCCGACGCGCCGATCCCACTGACCTACGGCGACGTCTTCCGCGAGGCCGAAGCGCAATATGCGCGCTGGAACTTCGACGTCGCCGACACAGACATGCTGATGCGCCACTTCGAGGACGCCGAGAAGGAATGCGCCTCGATCCTCGACCAACCGGACGTCGACCCGCGGACTGGGCGACGGATCGTGATGGCGCAGCCCGCCTACGACCAGTGCATCAAGGCCAGTCACCTGTTCAACCTGCTCGATGCCCGCGGCGTGATCTCCCCGACCGAGCGGCAGACCTACATCGCCCGCGTGCGCGCGCTGGCCCGCGCCTGCGCCGACGCCTTCGTCAGCGCCGCCGAGGCTGCATGAGGCTGCGGTCGTCGATCCCCGTCTCGCGCGTCTCGAACTATTCGCGCGCGCGGTCGTTCTGGGCCGAGGTGCTCGGCTCTGCCGTGGGCGAGGAGGGCGGCGGCCCGCCGCTCTTCGGAATATTTCAGCGCGACGACGCCACCGTCTTCTTCGACGCCTGGCATGGCGTCGACGATCCGCCGTCGCCGGGCTGGCGAGCGTACTTGCACACGGACGATGTCGGCGCGCTCGCCGCCGATCATGCGGCGCGGACATATTCGGCAGAAGAGCCGCGCCACCCGGTGTGCGGGATGCAGGAACTCATTGTCGCCGACCCGGACGGCAACCGAATCTGCTTCGGTCAGGAGATCACGTGACCATGGGGCGCATCCTCGCCGGCGCGATCGTGCTGGTCGCGTTGGTCGCTGGCGTGGCGATGTGGTGGCTGCAGACGCGGGCGTTCTACGTCACCGTCGACGAGGCGGCCATGACCGTGGTGCCGGCCGGTGGCGGCGCGGCGCGACCAGTGCCGGTCGGGGACTTTCGCGGCATCGACAGCGACAGCTCGCCCATCCGGTATCGCGCGTGTTTTCGGATGGATACGGCAATCGTCGACGATGCCGAGCCGGCGCGAGAGCCGGTGCCACTGACGGCGCCGGGATGGTTCGACTGCTTCGACGCCGTCGAGATTGGCGAGGCGTTGGAAGCCGACGAGGCGGCCGCGATCCTCAGCCGCGAAAATGCGCCCTACGGGATCGACAGAGTGATCGCCGTCTTTCCGGACGGTCGGGCCTATGCCTGGACGCAGATCAACCGGTGCGGCGACGTCGTCTTCGACGGCCGGCCCACGCCGGAAGGCTGCCCGCCGCCGCCGGGGGAGGATTGATGCCCGACCTGCTCATCGAGTTGTTTTCAGAGGAAATTCCGGCGCGGATGCAGGCGCGGGCGGCCGACGACCTGCGCCGGCTGATGACCGACGGCATGGTCGAGGCGGGCCTGACCTACGCGCATGCGACGGCCTTTGCGACGCCGCGGCGGCTGGCGCTGGCGGTGCAGGGACTGACGGCGGAGAGCCCGACGGTTCGTGAGGAGCGCAAGGGCCCGCGGGAGGATGCGCCGGGCAGGGCGATCGAGGGGTTTGCCCGTTTCGTCAACATGTTGCCGGGTGAGCTTGAGGTTCGTGACACCGGCAAGGGACGGACGTATTTCGCCGTCTTCGACAAGCCGGGCCGGCCGGCGGCGGAGATCGTGGCGGAGGTGCTGGAGGCGACAGTTCGCGGATTTCCCTGGCCGAAATCAATGCGTTGGGGGTCGGGCGACCTGCGGTGGGTGCGGCCACTGCACCGGATCCTGTGCGTGTTGAGCAACGAGGCGGGGGCGGAGGTGGTGCCGGTCGAGATCGACGGAATCCGCGCGGGCGACGTCACGGAGGGGCACCGGTTCATGTCGCCTGATGCGTTTTCTGTAACGTCTTTGGAGGATTACGAGGCGAAGCTGAAGCGCGCCAAGGTGATCCTGTCGCCGGAGGAGCGGGTCGAGGCGATCCGCCATGACGTCGCCCAGGAGGCGTTCGCGCGGGGACTGGAAGTCGTTGAGGACAAAGGACTTCTGGCCGAGGTTGCGGGGCTTGTCGAGTGGCCCGTGGTGCTGGTCGGGGCGATCGGGGAGGAGTTTCTGGGGCTGCCGCCGGAGGTCCTGAAGACCTCGATGCGGGAGCACCAGAAGTTCTTCTCGCTGGGGGAAAATGTCCGGAACGTGTCAATTTCGGACCCCGGTTTGACACGTTCCGACCCGAACTCCTGCGAAAACGTACAGACCCGGATCACCCATTTCGGGACCGTGGCGAACCGCGAGACGGCGGACGACGGCGCGACGATCCTCGCCGGCAACGGCCGGGTCCTGGCCGCCCGTCTCGCCGACGCGGCGTTCTTCTGGGAGAACGACCTGGCGGTGGCGAAGGCGGGAATGGAACCGTGGCGCGCGGCGCTTGGCCGGGTGACGTTCCATGCACGATTGGGGACCCAGGCGGAGCGGATCGACCGGATCGCGGCGCTGGCGCGGGAGATCGCGCCGGCGGTGGGGGCGGACCCTGACGCCGCGGCGCGGGCGGCGGAGGTCGCGAAGCTGGACCTCGCCAGCGAGATGGTCTTCGAGTTTCCCGAGCTGCAGGGCGTGATGGGGCGGTACTATGCCGCTGCCGCCGGGGAGCCGCCGGAGGTCGCGGCGGCGGCGGAGGCGCACTACGCGCCGCTGGGGCCGTCGGACGCGGTGCCGACTGCGCCTGTCAGCGTGGCGGTGGCGCTGGCGGACAAGCTCGACACGCTGACCGGGTTCTGGGCGATCGACGAGAAGCCTACGGGGAGCAAGGACCCGTTCGCGCTGAGACGCGCGGCGCTGGGGGTGATCCGGCTGGTGCTGGAGAACGAGCATTCGCACATCGCTCTCGAAGGTTGTCTTTCAGGCATGCGTCATCGCGTGGAACGATCTCGATTTTGCGGTTGAGATGGAGGTGAAAGAAGACAACGTGAAGAATGCGCGGGCGGCACTCCGCGATGCGGAGGCAAGCTTTGCAAGCGAGCCAGCTGGTCCTCGCAAGGAGGAAGCCCGACTGCGCCTGGAGGACGCGAAGACGTCCCTCCAGTTTGCTGAGACGATCCGGAGCCAGTCGTCTGAAAAGATTGATGCAGTGCTGAAGGTTCGGAGGGTAGTTCCTCCCGAATTGACCTCATTCGTCCACGACCGCCTCAAGGTCCACCTCCGCGACCAGGGCATCCGGCACGACGTCATCGACGCCGTCTCGCGATGCCCGGCAACGACGACCTGACGCTGCTGGTGAAGCGGGCGGAGGCGTTGAGCGAGACGCTGAAGACCGACGACGGGGAGAACCTGGTGCAGGGGTTCCGGCGGGCGAACAATATCCTGACGCAGGCCGAGGAGCAGGACGGGGTCGCCTACGAGTTCGGCGCCGACCGGAAGTTCATGGAGGCCGAGGAGGAGCGGGCGCTGATGGATGCGCTCGACGCCGCGGACGCGGAGATTCGGCCGGCGATGGAGGCCGAGGAGTTCGGCGCGGCGATGGCGGCGATGGCGGGCCTGCGCGGGCCGATCGACGCCTTCTTCGAGGCGGTGCAGGTGAATACCGAGAACCAGATCGTGCGCCGCAACCGGCTGAACATGCTGAACCGGATCCGCGCGACCTGCCTGTCGGTCGCCGACCTCACCCGGCTGGAGGGGTGAGGCGTCGGGGGTCCGGCGTCGGCGGCGGGGCGTCGGGCCGGGTGACGTGAGCTCTGGCTCGCCTCGGGACAGGAGCCTGTCCGCCGGAGCGCCGCCGCCCTGATCCGCGCCCTGAGCGCAGGCGCCGGACCGGTCAAGGGCAAGCCGCTGGCGCGGTGCTGACGCACCCTTGACCGCTCCGCCGCCTGCGCTCCCTCCGGGCGCAGGGCGACGGCGCTCCGACGGACAGGCTCACCCCGGCGGCGGGCGCTCGTGGTAGCGTGGCCCGCGACGGAGGCGGCCGTGCGGGAAGGTGTCATGCGGCTGAGGCCAAGCGGCGAGAGCTTCACGGAGGGGTCGGGGCGCTCGGCCTCGTTGCCGCCCTCGGCGGATTCCTCGGCGGGTGGTACCCCTATCCGACGACGATCGTCGCGTCGTTCGCGATCTGGGCCGTCGGAGCCACGCTGGTCAACGTCTTCACGGATCCGCCGCGCCGGAGGTAGCCGCCGCTGCGGCTGAACCTGCCGAACCGGATCCGCGCGAGCTGCCTCGCGGTCGCGGACCTCACCCGTGTGGAGGGATGGGCGCACAACATTTCAGCGGCTCGGTCCGCGGCGGAAATCGTGGCTGGCGTGTTTGACCGTGGCGCGACGGGTCGCGGGGTTCGGCTGGTCCGTCAGGGCCGCGGACGGTGCAGCCCCGGCGACGCGCCACGCTCCTGCAGGCCCCCGCCCGACGGGCGGGACCAGCCGGGCAGTCACGTCACGAGGCTGCCCACCTGCATCTGCGGCGTGGTGTCGGTGAACTTCGGGATGTCCGACAGCACCGGCTCGGCCACCGCCATCGCCGCGTCGAAGGCGCCCTGGTCGTGGAAGACCAGCGTGGCGATGGCATGATATTCGGGCGGCGCGCCTGGCGCGGAGGCGGTGACCCGCGTCACCAGCGTGCTGTGCAGGTGCGGACCGAAATGCTCGGCGACCAGCGGCAGGTGCGTGCCGGTGTAATAGTCGTGGTCGAAGCGCGTCCCGTCGGCGACGGGGTAGAGAACCTGCAGCGTGACCGACATGTCCATCCTCCCTGTTGGTGCAGGACCATAGCGGGCGCGGTCGCCGGGCGAAAGCGCCGCCTTCTTGCCTCGCCGAGCAATTCGGAACAGGGTGGCGGCGGAGGATGCCGCAGTGCAGAAACACGACCTCGCCCCCGCCTTCGACCTGGTGACGACGCACGCGCCGATCCGCGCCGAGAGCCATGGAGGGCGCGCGAAGTGCCTGCAGCGGCTGTTGCGGCTGGACCTGCCGGTGCCGCGGACCGTGGCGCTGCCGTTCCGGACGGTGCACCGGATCGCGGCGGGGCACCCGGTGGACGTCGACGGGATCTTCGCGGCGTTTCCCGAGGGCGCGGTGCTGTCGGTGCGGCCGTCGTCGGAGGATCCGGACTGGGGCGGCCCGGGGGCGATCCTGAATGTCGGTCTGACGCAGGCGCGGCGCGGCGCGCTGGCGGCGTCGTTCGGGGCGGAGGTGGCGGACGCCCTATACCTGCGGTTCGTGCGCGCGTACGCCGAGCGGGTCGCGCACCTGGAGGACGAGGCGGTCGCCACTTGGGAGAGCGTGGGCGAGGCGCTGTCGGCCTACGAGGCGGAAACCGAGGAGCCGTTTCCGCAAGACCCTGCACGGCAGCTGGCCGACGTGCTGCGCAGCATGGCGCGGGCGTGGGAGGGCACCTCGGCGCGGCTGCTGCGGCAGGCGCGGGGGGCGCCGGCGGAGGCGGGGCTGGGCCTCGTCGTGCAGCAGATGGCGCTGGGGGTCGGACCCGGGGTCAGCGGGTCGGGGGTGATCCAGTTCGTCGACGGCAAGAGCGGGCGGCCGCAGATCACCGGACGCTGGCGGGAGCAGAGCCAGGGTCGCGAGGCGCTGGGCGCGCCGGAAGCGATCTACCTGACCCGCGACGCGCGCGGGCCGAGCCTGGAGGAGCGGGCGCCGGAGGTCTTCGCGGCGCTGCTGCGGCACGGCGAGACCTGCCGGACGCGGCTGCGCGAGGAGATGCAGATCGAGTTCACGCTGGACGACGGGCGGCTCAGCATCCTCGACGCGGTGCGGGTGCAGCGGTCGAGCCGCGCCGCGGTCCGGATTGCGGTGGCGATGGCGGAGGACGGCGTCGTCTCTTGCGAGGAGGCGGTGCTGAGGATCGCGCCGCGGGAGCTGTCTGAGCTGCTGCACCGGCAGACCGACCCCGAGGCGCGGCGCGACGTCATTGCGACCGGCATCGGCGCGAGCCCCGGTGCGGCGGGCGGGCGGCTGGTGTTTTCCTCGACCGCGGCGCAGGCGGCGGCGGCGCGGGAGGAGGCGTGCATCCTGGTCCGCCGCGAGACCACGCCGGAGGACGTGCGCGGCATGCATGCCGCGGTCGGCGTGCTGACCGAGCGGGGCGGCGCCACGAGCCACGCCGCGATGATCGCGCGGGGGCTGGGGGTGCCCTGCGTCGTCGGCGCCTCCGGCCTCCGGCTGAGCCGCAGGGACAGGACGCTGACCGCGGGCGGGCGGGTGTTTCGCGAGGGCGACGTCGTGACGCTGGACGGCACGCGCGGCGAGGTGCTGGCGGGGCAGGCGGCGCTGCTGGAGCCGGCGCTCGACGCGCCGTTCCACACGCTTCTTGGCTGGGCCGACGCGGTGCGCGACATCGGGGTGCGCGCGAACGCCGACACGCCGGCCGAGGCGCGCGTCGCGCAGACCTTCGCGGCCGAGGGCATCGGGCTCTGCCGGACCGAGCACATGTTCTTCGAGGAGGACCGTCTGACGGTGATGCGGGAGATGATCTTCACCGACCGGGCGGAGGATCGCGCCGGCGCGCTGGAGCGTCTCCTGCCGATGCAGCGGCAGGACTTCATGGAGCTGTTCGAGATCATGGCGGGGCGGCCGGTCTGCATCCGGCTCTTCGACCCGCCGCTGCACGAGTTCCTGCCGTCGGGCCGCGAGGCGCTGCGCGACCTCGCCGAGGCGCTGGGGCTGCCGGTGGCGCAGGTGACGCGACGCGTCGAGGCGCTGTCGGAGTTCAATCCGATGCTGGGCATGCGCGGCGTTCGCCTCGGCATCACGATGCCCGAGATCTACGACATGCAGGCGCGGGCGATCTTCGAGGCCGCTGTCGAGGCGGGGCGTCGCGGTTCGGCGGTGGTGCCGGAGGTGATGATCCCGCTGGTCAGCGCCCGGCGCGAGGTCGAGCTGGTGAAGGCCCGCATCGACTCCGTCGCAGCCTCGGTCCGGGCGGAGGCACGAGGGGAGCTGGAGTATCGGCTGGGGGTGATGGTGGAGACGCCGCGGGCGGCACTCAGGGCGCACGAGATCGCGCAGCACGCGTCCTTCCTGTCGTTCGGGACCAACGATCTCACGCAGATGACCTATGGCCTCAGCCGCGACGACGCTGGCCGCTTCATGGCGACCTACGTGCAGGAAGGCGTGTTCGCCGAGGACCCGTTCCTGCGCCTCGACCTGGAGGGGGTGGGCGAGCTGCTGACCATCGGCGCCGAGCGCGGGCGGCAGGGCAATCCCGACGTGACCCTGGCGGTCTGCGGCGAGCACGGGGGAGACCCCGATTCCATCGCCTTCTGCCGCGCGGCCGGATTCGACTATGTCAGCTGTTCGCCGTTCCGGGTGCCCGTGGCCCGGCTGGCTGCGGCGCACCTGGCGCTGATGGAGTCGCTGCCGGACCGCCGAGAGGACGCAAGAGCGATTCGCTAGTCCGAATTTCGTGACCAGAAGGTTAACGCCGGTGTTCGTTGGCAGAAGCTAGCCGGCGTAGCTGCCAGCGTCGGCAACAACTTGCCGAGTCGATTCCCGCAGTACGCGAGTAATCGCACATCTTGTGTTGCGTAAGGTCAAAAACCCTAAACGCAGGTTAACGTCGGGTGGATTTGCCCCAGTTTGCTTCGTATCGCACCGGGTACGGAGCGCCACACTCCGAGCTGCCTGTTTGCATTACGTGGCCGAGGGGATTCATTCGAATGAACTGGAAGAGCCGATTCCATGGTCTGGCTGTCGCAGTCGCTTGCGTCGCATCAGGGGCGGCGGCCGATCCCGAACTGGTGCTCAGCACGTCGAATGCGCCCGACCCGCTGGCGGAGGCGCAGGCCGGCGACGGGATGCCTGAGGCGATCTCCTCGCTCCGACCGAAGACGCGCCCCGACGTGCCCCGGGTCCGCTACGATCGGGCTTTTCTGGCGAGCCTGCCCAAGGCCGAGGGCGGTGCGGAGTGGGCGTGCCTGACCGAAGCGCTGTACTTCGAGGCGCGTGGAGAGGACACGCAGGGCATCTTTGCGGTGGCCGAGGTGATCCTCAACCGCGTCGACAACAAGCGCTTCCCGAGCAGCGTCTGCGGCGTGGTCCATCAGGGCACCGGCGAGCGCTATCAGTGCCAGTTCACCTATACGTGCGACGGTCTGGCCGAGACCGTGCGCGAACCGCGGTCATGGATCCGGGTCGGAAAGGTCGCGCGGCTGATGCTCGACGGCACGCCGCGGGTGCTGACGAGCGGCGCCACGCACTATCACACGCGTGCCGTGGATCCGCGCTGGGCAAGCGTCTTCCCGCGCGTTTCGACGATCGGCGACCACTACTTCTACCGGATGCCCGGCTGAGCGCGAGGGCTTGTGCGCCGCACACCGCTCACCTAGGACTGGCCGCCTTTCACGGGAGGGCGGGCCGTGACCGAAAGCTGGCAGGGCCGGATCGACCGGATCACGCTGCGCGACCATGTGGTCGAGGCGGAGATCGGGGCTTACCAGGGCGAGCGGGGGCGGCGGCAGCGGCTGCGGATCGCCATCGTGGTCGACGTCAGTCCCGCGCGCCCCGATGACGACGTCGATCGCATCGTCTCCTACGACCTGCTGACCGACTCCGTCGCCGAGGCGCTGGCGGCGGAGCGGTTGAACCTGCTGGAGACGCTGGCGGAGCGGATTGCCGCGCGCGTCCTGGCGCCGGAGGCGGCGCTGGCCGCTCTGGTGACGGTCGAGAAACTGGACCTCGCACCCGGCGCGCTCGGCGTCGAGATCAGGCGCACGCGCGAGGAACTCCGCGCCGAGCGCGAGACGGAAGTGCCGCCCCGCATCTGCTATCTTGGGCGCGAGGCGGCCGGGTCACCACAGCTCTCGGCGTGGCTCGATCGGCTGGCGGGCGCCGCGATCCTCTGCGTGGGCGCGCCGGACGCGTCGCCGCCGCGGAGCGACGCCCCCGGAGCGCAGCGGCGGATCGACCTTCTGGCGATCGAGCAGCAGGCCTGGGTGCTGGCGGGCCGGGACCCCCGCTGCGTGGTGCGCGAGACCCGGACCGAGATGGCGTGGGCCGCGCGGCGCGGCGAGCTCTCCGTCTGGGCGCCCTCGAAGCTGGCGCTCGACGTGCCTGGGGCGCCGGCGGCGGAGGGGCCGCTGCTCGCCGCCTGGCTGGCCGAGGTCATGGGCGCCAAGCGGCTGGTCTATGTCGGGGCCGCGCCGCCGCCGGGGGTCGACGCCGATGTGGAGAGCCTGACGTGACCTACTGGCGGCCGCTGGTGCAGGCGGGGCCGCGGCCCGCGGGCGCGGTGCCGGTGACGGGCGGCCGACTCTGGTTCGCGCTGGCGGAGCGGCGCGAGCGCGGCGGCGCGGGCGAACTGCTGCCCGTCTCCGCGATGCCGGGCGAGGTGCGCGACCGGATCGCGGCGCAGCGGCCGGCGCTGGCGGGCCTGACGCTCTACCGGCCGCTGATCATGGGGATCCTGAACGCGACGCCGGACAGTTTCTCGGACGGCGGGCTGGAGCTGGATGTCGCGGCAACGGCCGCCGTGGCCGATATCCTGGACGTCGGCGGCGAAAGCACGCGTCCCGGTGCGACGACGGTGCCACGAGACGAGGAACGCGTCCGCGTCCTGCCGGTGGTCGAGGCGGCGCTGGCGACCGGACGCCCGGTCTCCATCGACACCCGAAAAGCCCTCGTGGCGCGGGCGGCGCTGGAGGCGGGGGCGGCGATGGTCAACGACGTCTCGGCGCTGGGCTTCGATGCCGGGATGGTAGAGGTCGTTGCGGCGTCCGAGGCGTCGGTGGTTCTGATGCACGCGCAGGGGACGCCCGAGACGATGCAGCAGGCGCCGCGCTACGACGATGTCGTGCCGGACGTCTACGACTGGCTGGCGGAGCGCGTGGCGGCGGCGGAGGCCGGCGGCATCGTGCGGGCGCGGATCGTGGTGGACCCCGGCATCGGCTTCGGCAAGACGGTGGAGCACAATCTGAGCCTGATGCGCGGGCTGGCGACGTTTCATGGGCTGGGATGCCCGCTGCTGGTGGGTGCGTCGCGCAAGGGGTTCATCGGCAGGTTGACCGGGGTGACGCAAGCGCGCGACAGACTGGCGGGTTCGATCGCAATGGCACTGGCGGGCGCGGCGGCGGGCGTGCACATTCTGCGGGTACATGATACTGAGGCGACCCGGCAGGCGCTGACCATGTGGCAGGCGGTGAACGAGGCGAGATGACACGCAAGCTCTTCGGGACCGACGGCGTACGCGGAACGGCCAACACCCATCCGATGACGGCCGAGTTGGCGCTGAGGCTGGGGCAGGCCGCAGGCAAGTACTTCCGGAACGGGGGGCTGCGCCGCCATTCCGCCGTGATCGGCAAGGACACGCGCCTGTCCGGCTACATGATCGAGAACGCGCTGACGGCGGGGCTGCTGAGCTCGGGCATGCACGTGCTGCTGCTGGGGCCGGCGCCGACGCCGGCCACGGGCCTCTTGACGCGGTCGATGCGGGCGGATTCTGGGGATCATGATCTCGGCCTCGCATAACCCGCACGAGGATAACGGGATCAAGTTCTTCGGCCCTGACGGCTACAAGCTGAGCGACGATGCCGAGGCGGCGATCGAGGCGCTGCTCGAGAACCCGATCGACCCGGTCGCGCCCAAGGATATCGGGAGGGCCAAACGGATCGAGGGGGACCGGGCGCGCTATGTGGAGTACGTCAAGACGACGTTCCCCCAGCGGCTGCGGCTCGACGGGCTTCGCATCGTGGTCGACTGCGCCAACGGGGCGTCCTACCGGGTGGCGCCGGAGGTCCTGTGGGAGCTTGGCGCGGAAGTCGTGCCGGTGGGCGTGGACCCCGATGGCTTCAATATCAACGAGGGGTGCGGTTCGACCGATACCGCGCTCGCCGCGGCGAAGGTGCGCGAGACGCGGGCGGACGTTGCGATCTGTCTCGACGGCGATGCCGACCGGATCACCATCCTCGACGAGACCGGGCGGGAGGCCGATGGCGATCAGGTGATGGCGATGATCGCCGCGCGCTGGGCGCAGGAGGGGCGGCTGGCAGGGGATACTCTGGTCGCGACCGTGATGTCGAACCTGGGGCTGGAGCGGTTCCTCGCCGCGCGCGGCGTCGGCCTTCACCGGACCAAGGTCGGCGACCGCTATGTGGTCGAGGCGATGCGAGCGAAGGGCTACAACCTCGGCGGCGAGCAATCTGGACACATCGTGATGACGGACTATGCGACCACGGGCGACGGACTGATCGCCGGCCTTCAGTTCCTGGCCGAAATGGTGACCACGAGGCGCCCGGCGAGCGCGGTCGCGCGGCAGTTCGAGCGCGTGCCGCAGCTCCTCCGCAATGTCCGCTACGTCGCCGGGGCCGAGCCGCTCGAGACGGACAAGGTCAAGGCGGTGATCGCCGAAGCCGAGGGCAAGCTGAACGGCGGGCGGCTGCTGATCCGAAAGTCCGGGACGGAGCCGCTGATCCGCGTCATGGCAGAGGGCGAGGACGAGCGTCTGCTTGCCGCGCTGGTCGACGGCATCGCGGCGGAGGTCCGCGCCGCAGCCGAATAGCGGCAATATGCCACCAGAACCGCGCAGCGTCGGGCGCCGTTTGCGTCGAAACGGAGGACCCGACTATGGACTTTGCCTTTATCGTTCCGCTGCTGGCGCTGACTACCTTGCTTGCCGTTCTTGTGTTCGCGCTGGTGAACAAGAAGAAAACGGAGGAGCGGCTTCAGGACCCTAACGCACCGCGCTCAACGCTGGCGTCGGATGCGCCGAACCACGCCAGCGCGCCTCCCGACGTCTGACAACCCCGCTTCGGCCGCGCCGAAAGGTGTGGCCGGAGCCTTGGTGCGTTAACCGATTCTCAATCCTTCCGTTGCGTGCCCGGCGGAGGATTCCGCATTGAGCGGCCATGAGGAGACGTACTTTCGACCACGGCACTGCGGTCAACCTGCGTGCGGAATTCGGCCGCCACGGCCTCAGACGCGCCTTGATAAGCGGGGGCTTTCGGCTCGCCATGTTCGTGGCGCTGCTGATCCTGGGATCGCGCTTTCTGACGATGTGACGGTTCCGCGCGGCAATGCGTGGGCTTTAACGTCCCGTTAGCAAACGCACCACCCACCTCAGGGGTAACACTTCGTTTCCCTCGTCGGCGTCTCGTAGGGCCACCTTTCACGAGATGGCGCCTCGATGACCCCTCTTCTGAGTACCCTTGTTTTCCTGCTTGCTGCGGGCCTTGCGACTCCCGCGCTGGCGGACTGGATCGTGGCAAAGGTCTCGCAATCCGCGACCTACGCCGCGGACGGCAGCACGTGGCGGACGGTCCTGTTGGGCATGCATCTTCCGAACGACGCCTGGGTCCATACCGGCCGCCGGGGCCGCGTCATCCTGCGGCAGGGTCGCGACACCATCCAGGTAAAGCCGAATACCGTCGCGGCCGTCTCGGTGCGGAGCCGGGCAGGAAAGGAGGAGACGACGGTCATCCAGAAGTTCGGGTCGATCCTGCTCGACGTCGACCCATCGTCGGGGCGCGCCTCGTCCGTCCAGAGCCCGTACTTGGCGGCGGTCGTGAAGGGCACGTCCTTCGAGATCCTGGTCGACCTCGAGGGATCGTCCCTCAGCGTCGACCGCGGGTTGGTCGAGGTGACCGACCTCGTCCGGGGTCTTCGGGTCGACGTGCGCCCAAGGCAACGCGTCCGGGTTCCGTCGTCGGAGGAGGCGCCATTCGTCTTCCGCGGGCCGGGACCGAAGGCGCCGATCGTCGAGATCGTTCCCCCGCCTGCCCGCGTCTCTTCGGCGAGGCCGGCGACGTCCGCGGCGGGTGCCGGCGGTGCGGCGGGCCCGGCGCCACGCGGGCAGCGCGGCGATGGCGATGATGCCCCGCCGATAGCGCAGCGATACCAGCCAACCCTCGATCGCACCGGCGCCGAGGAAAGCCCTGCGACGCCGGAGCCGCCGGCGGAACCGGAAAGCTCTCCCGACGAAGGCGATCCGCCAGCCGCTCCGGCACCCGCGCCCGACCCGCAGCCACCTCAGGTGCCCGACGAGGGCGGCCCTGCCGGAGGTGCCGGCAACGGTGACGGCGGCGGGATGCCGGACATCAACGATGAGGACGACGCGGACGACGGGGGCGGAGTCCCGATCGATGGCAACTAGGACGCCATCATTCCCACCCGCGGAGCCGAGCCGCGAGAGGCGGCCGTGAAGAGGATCAGGCGCCTCGCGAGGGGTCGGGCGCACCTCATGGTTCTTGCGGTCGCGTTCGCGGCGACCCTCGCGCTCGAGTTGCTGTCGATGTTCCAGTCGATGAACGAGGCTCTGGTCTCGCTTCGGATGCGAGCCACGCCCATCGAGGCGAGCGGCAAGTACATCTTCGTCTCGATCGATGCCCGAAGCCTGCACGCGCTGGGCGTCTGGCCATGGCCGAGGGAGGTCTACGCTTCCGTCGTGCGCACCTTGATGGAGGCCGGCGCGACGGAGGTGTACCTCGACCTCGACCTGAGCGCACGCTCGACCCCGGAGGGAGACGCCGCGCTCGAGGACGCGCTGGAGGAGGCGGGAGGTTCGGTGATCCTGCCGATATTCCGGCAACAGCGGGGATTCGGCATCAGGCAGATGACGCGGAACATGCCGATCAGCGACTTCCAGGAGCATGCGTGGCTGGGCGTCATCACCCTTCCCGTCGATGGCGACGGGCTCGTCCGCCGATACCCGTACGGCGCGCGCATCGGCGCGGCCGATGTGCCGTCGGTCGCTGCCCTTCTCAGCGGAGAGTTCGGCCCGCCCGGAACGGAGTTCCTCATCAACTTCGGCATCGTGCCGGAAAGCGTGCCATCGGTCTCGCTCATCGACCTTCTCCTCGGCCACGCCAGGACCGACTTCGAGGGCCGCTCGGTCGTGGTCGGCGCGCACGCGATGGAGCTGCGAACTCCGATCACTGTTCCCGTGCATGGCGTCGTGCCCGGGCCGCTTGTCCACATCCTCGCCGCCGAGACGCTGGATCGCCATCTGGAGCTGAAGCGTTTGAGCGGTACACCGGGTCTCATCGCCGTGGGGGTTCTGGGCCTGTTCATCGCGGCGCGGGGCCGGGGGCACATGCCGCTCGTCGTGTTGACCCTCGCCGCGACTTCGGCGGTCATCGAGGGGGCGGCGTTCTGGGCCCACGCGACGTACCAGGTGATCGTTCCGACCGTGTCGCTGCACAAGGTGCTGCTGATCACCGGCATCGTCGTCGGTGCTCGTGAGCTGGACTTGCGCCGGCTGCTTCTGCAGATGCTCCACCTGGAGATGCTCAACATGGAGCGGATCCTCGAGCGAGTCATAGCCGACAGCAGCGACGCGGTCCTGATCGTCGACGAGAACCTGTGCCTTCTGCGTGTCAGCGACTTCGCGCGGGACCTCTTCCACGCGCCGGATGCGGCGCAGGGCGACGCTCTCGATACCGTCGTGCCGCACGAGATCGTGGAGCAAGCCGCGGCGGCCCTCGACCACCTTCGGTCGGGCAGGCCCGTCGAGACGACGACGCGAGAGCTGACGATCCGATCCGGCGGCGAGACGCGCGACCTGGAGTACACGGCTACGCCGTCGCGCCTCTGGAAGCTGACCGACCGCAAGCAGACGAGGGAGGAGAGGTTCGTCGTCTGCCTGTCCGCCCGTGACGTGACGGAGGATCGCGCACAGCGAAGCGAGCTCGATCGGCTGGCTCGCTTCGATGCGCTGACGGGAGCGCTCAACCGCGAGGAGTTCGCGGCGAGGCTCTCCGATCACATCGACGCCGGCTGGAGCGGCGGTTCAGTGATCGCGTTCGATCTGCACCGCTTTCGCACCATCAACGCCACCCTCGGGCGCGTTGTCGGCGACAGGTTGCTGGTCGCGGTGGTGCGGCGAGTGGCCGAGGCCAATCTCGAGGTTTCAGCCATCGCGCGGCTCGGCGGTGATCGCTTCGCCGTCTTCACGACGCAGTCGACATCGACCGAGGAGGCGGACCAGCTGGCCGATACCATCGTCTCTCTGGCAGGCGCGCCGTTCGATCTCGATGGACAGATCGTCCGAAGCGGGGTGCGGATCGGTGTCGCCCCTCGGGAAGAGGGCGATCGCGGAGATACGCTGCTGAACAAGGCCGAGCATGCGCTCGACGAGACGCGCTTGAGAAGCGCGCCGAACCGGCGGACCTTCGACAAGACCACCTTCGCCAAGCAGGCGCGCGCGCGGCATATCGAGCGGGAATACTGGACTGCGTTGGCAGAGGACCAGCTGTTCCTCGCATACCAGCCGCAGGTTCGCCTCTCGGACGGTGTGTTGTTCGGCGCCGAGGCGCTGGCGCGATGGCGGCATCCCAAGATGGGCCTGATCTCTCCGGCGGAGTTCATCGCGGTCGCCGAGAACAGCGGGTTCATCGAGCATCTGGGGCGGTGGGCCTTGCAGACCGCCTGTCGTGACGCGATGGCGTGGCCCCTGCCGATACCAGTCTCGGTCAACGTCTCGCCGATGCAGTTTCGGCGCAGCGACATGGTCGCCGAGGTCGAAAGCGCGCGGGATCAGAGCGGGCTGCCGGCGGCGCGCCTCACGCTCGAGATCACGGAGTCGATATTCCTCGGCTCGGCGGGCGAGCTCGACGAGACACTGCATCGCCTGAGGTCTCTGGGCGTGGCGCTTTCGCTCGACGACTTCGGCTCGGGCTTCTCGTCGTTCGGCTACTTGCCGCGGCTTCCGCTCGATCAGCTCAAGCTCGACCGCATGTTCGTCGAGGCGCTGGACTCCGATCCCTACAGCGAAGCCGTGATCCGGTCGGTCGTGCCGCTCTGCCGCGAACTCGGGCTGGACCTCGTCTGCGAGGGGGTGGAGACGAGGGCGCAGCGGGACATGCTGGCGGCCTTGAGCTGCGACAGGGTTCAGGGTTACCTGTTCGGCCGGCCCGAGCCGCAGGATCGTTTTCTCGCCGCGATGACCGCCGCCTTGCCGCTGGTGAGGCAGGTCGGGTAGACGCCCACCAAGATATCGGGGCTGATTTGCGTCGATGGGCGGGGATGCCGCCGGAACGGCATCGGCCGCAGTCGACGAGCGGGAAACTCCGCAGGTTTGTCGAAGAGCCACGTCATTCGAGCGTGGCGTGGACGGCAACGAGGTCGATATCGGCGTCGGAGGGAACGATCGCCCGGAAGCTCTCACGCACGCCGGCCTCGGTCAGTTCGCGCGAGACGACGAGGAGCGTGTTGGGCGCGTGATCCTCGCAAAGCTCCCGCATGAAGACGACCTCGCCTTCGGCGGCCTCGCGCGCGGCCTTGTCGCTGGGCGCGCCCCAGACGCGGACGAAGTGACCGGCGAGGGCGACGGTCACCGCCTCGATCTCGGCCGGTTCGATCCGCGAGACGGCGACGAAGGTCGATCGGCCGAACGACGACAGGCCGAGCCAGCCGTTGGAGAACGCCTGCCGCGCCTTGCCGGCGAGGTCGTCGTCGGTCCAGTTCGAGAACTCGAAGCCGCCGGGGATCGCCCACTCGCCAGGCTCGGCA
This sequence comes from uncultured Alphaproteobacteria bacterium, assembly GCA_963749675.1. Lineage (GTDB taxonomy): Bacteria > Pseudomonadota > Alphaproteobacteria > Rhodobacterales > Rhodobacteraceae > Roseitranquillus. The sequence continues at coordinate 30,301 of CAVVNT010000005.1, read as the reverse complement.
GGGCGGGAGAAGACGTTGCCGTCGCTTTCGTCGAAACGGATGGTACGTGCGAGCATCATGGGCGGCGGTCGAGCATCTCCGTCAGCGGGACGACCGTCGTCCCGTCGGGTCCCTTCAACAGGATGCCGCCCTTCTCGTCGAGCCCCTGAAACGTGCCGGACCGGCGGCCGGACGGGGTATCGACGGCAGTCTCGCCGCCGATGCGCCACGCGCGGCCGGTCCAGTCGCGATGGACGGGCGCCATCCCCTCGTCCTCCCACCGGGCGATCCAAGACAGGGTGTGACGCGCCCAGGCGCCCAGCAGATCGTCCGCAGAGAGGTTCGCGCCCTCGGTCCTGAGGTCGGTCTCGTCCGGGCGCTGTCCGGGCTCGCCCTCGCCCGCGGACGCGAGCGGGACGTGAAGGCCCACGACAAGCCAGCCCGGAACGTCGGCGTCAGGGCAGGGGGCTGCGGCGAGCAGGCGGCCGCATCTGGCGCCCTCGATCCGGATGGTCGCGGGCCATTCGACGTGTAGCGCGATCTCAGGGGGCGCCAGCGCGCCGAACGCGTCGGCGAAGCCGTTGGTCGCGACGAGAAGCATCTGCGCCGCGTTCGCGAGACTGACCTCGGGCGCCAGGACCAGCGCGGCGGAGAGCGCGGCGTCGGAAGGGTGGTGGAGGATCCGGCCCGCCTCGCATCCCTCCGCCGCCGCCGCTATGGCCGCCTCGTAGGGGTCGTCCGTCACCGCCCGCCCGTCGAAGAGCGGGGGGAAGTCGGGCACTAGACCGTACCCTCCTCGATCAGGCGGCGGGCGATGGTCCGAAAGGCGGCGGCCTGCGGACCGTCGGGATTGGTCGCGACCACCGGCGCGCCGCCGTCGGAGGCGAGGCGGATTTCGAGGTCGAGCGGTATTTCCCCAAGGAACGGCAGGCCCAGCCGCTCGGCGTCGGCCCGTGCGCCGCCGTGGCCGAAGATGTGCGCCTCGTGCCCGCAGTTCGGGCAGATGTAGGTGGACATGTTCTCGATCATGCCGAGGACGGGGACGCCCATCTTCTGGCACATGTTAAGGGCCTTGCGCGCGTCGAGCAGGGCGACGTCCTGCGGCGTGGAGACGACGATCATGCCGGCGACCTCGGCCTTCTGGCTGAGGGTCATCTGCACGTCGCCGGTTCCGGGCGGCAGGTCGACGATCAGGACGTCGAGCTGGCCCCACTGGACCTGTCCCAGCATCTGCTGCAGCGCACCCATGAGCATGGGGCCGCGCCAGACGACCGCCTCGTCCTCCTTGGTCAGCAGGCCGATCGACATCAGCGTGACGCCGTGGTTGCGGAGCGGGAGGATGGTCTTGCCGTCGGGCGAGGCGGGACGGCCGCTGACGCCAAGCATCCGCGGCTGCGAGGGGCCGTAGACGTCGGCGTCGAGCATGCCGACGCGCTTGCCTTCGGCGGCCAGCGCCACGGCGAGGTTCGAGCTGACGGTGGACTTGCCGACGCCGCCCTTGCCGGAGGCGACGGCGATGATCTTCTCGACCCCCGGCACCTTCTGCGGGCCCTTCGGCTGCTCGGGGTGACGGCCGATCTTGAGGTCGGGCGGCTTCTTCTCGCTGTGCGCGGTCAGCAGGGCGGAGACATTGCCTTCTCCGACCAGCGCCTCGAGCCGCGAGATCGCGGCCTGACGCACGGGCTCCATCGCCCGGCCATGCTCGGGCGCGACCTCGAGCACGAAGCGGATGCGCCCGTCCTCGACGGTCAGAGCGCGCACGACGTCGGCCTCGATCAGGTTCTTGCCGGTGCCGGGGTGGTCCAGGCTGCGCAGGACCTCCAGCACTTCGGCGCGTCCGACGCTCATGTCGTTCACTCCGGTGCGCCCGCCGTCTTGATGTCGCCCGTCACCTCATGGCGCATGTCGAGGCCGTCGATCGTGACGACGGCGCGGACCTGGACAGTGTCGCCGAGGGTGCCCGCCTCGCGCGCCTCGCGGACCGCCTTCTCGATCTCCTGCTGCGAGGTGACTCCCACCTGCTTGAGGAACTTTCGCATGGACATGTTGAACTCGTCGCTCATCGAAGCCTCCCGTGCTTTGGCCCTATGTCGGACAGCGCCCGGCTGAGGACAAGGGGAGCCGCGACATGCCGGGGTCGGATACCTTCGGATGGGCGTCGGACGTCTACTCCGCCGGATGGACCCCGCCATCCTCGTTGTGCAGGCGATGGTTCAGCCATCTGGCGCAGCCGACGGCAAGACCGCCCAGGCCCAGCGCGATCAACGGAACGGCGATGTCATAGATGGTCATCGTCAGCGTCCTTCTCGATCATGCCGAGAATGTAGTGCGCGAGGCCGTGCAATGCGAGTCCGACGAGCACCCAGACCCCGGTGCGCAGGACGGGCAGAATGACCTCGTCGAACAACGGACGAAGCAGGCCGAAGCCGATGATGGCCAGCGCGATTGCGTTCGTCGCCGTCGCGAGGAGCCTGATCCGCTCATTGTAGATGCCAAGCTCGTCCGGCTTGCGCGCCACCCTGCGTACCCGCCTCATGCGTATGGGACCAAGCTCCGATGTTCTTCTTGCGTTCTATGTCGCCGGGACACGAAAGCAAGTCTGCGGGTCGGTCGGTGGCGAGAACGGCGACTCAGTTCTTGTAGTCGTCGGTCGTGCGCGGGCGCGGGCGGTCGCCGATACGGAAGGGCGCGGCGTCGGCGTGGTACTGCGCCTGGACGCGGCAATCGTCGCACATGCGGATGAGGCGGGCGTTGTCGGAGCCCGTGAACATCGCGTGCCTGCCCTCGAGCTTGGCGACGATGCGCTCGACGGTGGACTTCACGCCGAACGGGCGGCCGCACTCGATGCAGGGGTAGGGCTCCTCCTCCTTCATCACGCGTGGGCTGAGGGCGGCGTCGGAGAGGTCGAGGCGGGGCCGCAGGGTGATGGCGTCCTCGGGGCAGATGTTGGCGCAGAGGCCGCATTGCAGGCAGGCGTCCTCGACGAAGGTCAGCATCGGCTTGTCGGGGTCGTCGCCGAGCGCGCCCGACGGGCAGAGGCCGGCGCAGGAGAGGCAGAGGGTGCAGGCTTCCTCGTCGACGATGACGGCGCCGTAGGGCGCGCCCGCCGGCAGGTCCACCGCGTCACGCTGCTTGGTGAGGGCACGGGCGGCGAGGCGGGTGACGTCGCGGCGGCGGCCGAGCGGCAGGATCGGGTCGACCCGGATCGGCGCCGCGCGATGATCGTGGAGCGCGTCGGACATCGCGTCGGGGTCCGGCGTGTCGATCAGGCGCAGCCGCTCCGCGCCTGCGCCAACGCCCTCCGCCAGCGCCCGGGCGAGGTCGAGCTCCGCCCCGAGTGCGTCGCGTTCCGTGCGCGGCGCGGGCAGGAGCGCGACCTCGGCGAAGCCGCATGCGAGCGCGGCCAGCATCTCGGCATGGCCGAACGCGGTGATTGCCGGCAGCTCCAGCGGGATCACGTCGGCGGGCAGGCCGCGTCCGAGACGCGCAGCCAGCGCGATCATCTCGCGCCCGTGCTCGTCGTGGACCAGGAGCCGCGGCGAGATACCGCCCGCGCCGCGGTAGGCAACGGAGAGCGCGCGAATCCGGTTCATGACATGCCCCACCGGAGGCGCGTCGAAGGCGATGGCCTGGCTGGGGCAGACCGCCGAGCACGCGCCGCAGCCGGCGCAGATGCCGGTGTCGACGGCGACATGGTCGCCCGCGGGCGAGATCGCGCCCGTCGGGCAGATGTCGAGACAGCGGGTGCAGCCCGTCTGGCCCGCGCGGCTGTGGGCGCAAAGCTGCTCCTCCAGCCGGACGTGCAGCGTCTTCTCGAAGGTGCCGACCATCTGCGCGGCGTCGAACGCGGCGCTGGCGACGGCGGCGTCGGCGCGCGGATCCGCGCGCAGGTAGCCGTCGCGCTTGTGGTGGGCGGGAAACAGCGGCGCCCCGCCCGAGAGGTCGATGATGACGTCGCACTCCGAGCGCGCCTGGTCCAGCGCCGGACCGAACCCGAGCGGGCCGCGGCCGGCGGGATCGGCCGGGCGGTAGCCGTCGACCGTGACGGAGAACGCGGCGAAGCTGCCCTCCGCCGACCGCAGGCGGCCGAGCGCGACGTCGAAGCGGCGCTCGCGTCCCGGCAGGATTTCCGCCTCCTCGGTGAGCAGGCAGGTGACGGACAGCGCCTCGGACAGACGCTCGGCCAGGGGGAGGACGACGTCGGGCGCGCCGTAGATGAGCGCCAGACCTTCGGACACAACGTCGAAGACGTTGGCGGGCGGAGCGGGTGGTACGGCGAGAAGCGCGGCGATCTTGGGCGTGGAGGCGGCGCCATCGTCCGACCAGCCGGCGCGGTCGCGGATGTCGATGCACGCAGGTTCGGCAGCTCCAACCTCTTCGGCAAGGGCGGCAAAGGTCTCGGCCTCCTGCCTGCAGGCGACGATCACCTCGCCGCCGTCGCGGAGCGCGGCGGCGGCACGGTCGATCTGGTGGGTGCAGAGCCCGTTCGCGACGGCGGGGCAGGACATGCCGGTCGCTGCCGCGAGCGCGTTGCGATCGAGCGTCTGCGTGCCGCCGCAATCGCAGAGCAGGAGCTTCCGCGTCATCCGACCTCCCTTGGCGATGTCCCCCGACGCCCTTAAAGATGAGCGAGAGACGAAACTATCCGCGGGAGCGCCGTCCGTAAAGATGACCGAGGACCTCCGCAGCGTCAGCATGCCCGTCGGCGTCATCGTGCGCCGCAGCCCCGGCGTGACCCGCTGGGCCAGGGTCGTCTGGCGCGCCGTTGGGCTGATCCCGTTTGCAGGTCCGGGCGCATGGCAGGAACTGCGGCGCGAGGACGAGACGGTCGACTACCATGCGGGCACGGCGACGCTGACCCTCTGGCGCACCGATACCGAGGCGTACCTGACAGCACTCAGCGGCCGGCCGCCGAGCGTTTTCGCGGTCCTGCGGCCCGGGCCGAAGCGGCCGTCGCTGCTGACGGTCACCGCCTCGGCCTACGAGGCGCAAGACCACGCCGACAACGGCGAGGACATCGTCGAGCGTCTGCAGATGCCCGAGGGGCTGGAGGCCTGGGTCCGCGACTTCGTGGCGCAGCACCATGTCGAGGAGGCGTTCGTGAAACGGCGGCGCAAGGGCTTGCGCACCGATGCGCAGGACGGGATCGGGGACGCCCGGGTCCGGCAGACGGCCGATGTCTACCGCGCGCCGGGGTCGATCCCCAGGGAGGGGTCTTGAGCGACGACTTCCTCTCGCGCTGGTCGCGCCGCAAGCGAAGACCCGAGGCGGTCGAGGAGCCGCCGCCGCCGGCGGCTCCGCCCGCCGCGGAGGCGGAGGGCAGCGACGAGGAGATCCTCGCGCGCCTCGGCATGAAGCATCCCGAGGAGATGGATGCCGACGACGACTTCGCCGCGTTCCTGAACGCTGCCGTTCCCAAGCATCTCAAGACGATGGCGCTGCGGCGGTTGTGGCGGAGCAACCCGACGCTCGCCTGCCTCGACGGGCTCAACGACTACGACACCGACTTCACCGGCACGGGGGTTCCGCCTGGGGGGCTGAAGACCTCCTACGAAGTCGGCCGTGGCATCCTGAAGCGGATTGCCGAGGTGGCCGACGCACCGGCTGAACCTGCGGCGCCCGAAGCCGACGCGGAAGCGATGGACACAGCCGGCGCTCAGGTGGCTGAGTCGGCGGCGGAGGTCGCTGCTCCGGGGCCGGCGAAACCGGTGGAGCAGGAGCCTGTCCACCGCGCCACGCGTCGCCGGATGGTATTCCGCAGCGGGACTATGTCGCATCACGGTTGAGGGAAGACGGACGATTTTCCCCTTCCACCTCGTCTGAGGCGTCGCTACAGTCTTCTGAAGTATACAATCCGACGCCCAGCCGGGAGGGCTGATTGGGGGAGCAATCGACAGCCGTGGCAGCGGCCACGACGGTTTCGGAGGAGGAAGCGCTGCGCGCCGACCTCTACGATTTCCTGTCCGCGCTGCTTGCCCGCCCGCCCGAGAAATCGCTTCTTGACCGTATGGCCGCGCTGTCCTCGGACGACGCGACCGAGCTTGGATCGGCGATGCACACATTGTCGCGAGTCGCCGCGCAGACGAACGAGAGCGCGGCGCGATCGGAGTACAACAGGTTGTTCATCGGCCTCGGCCGCGGCGAGCTTGTGCCTTACGCCAGCTACTACATGACCGGGTTCCTGCACGAGAAGCCGCTCGCGGTGCTGCGCGATGACATGCGTCGGCTGGGCATCAGGCGGCAGGACACCGTAAGGGAGCCCGAGGACGGCATCGCATCTCTCTGCGAGATGATGGGCGGGCTGATCCGAGGTCGCTTCGATGCGCCGCTCGACCTCGGCCGTCAGCGGGAGTTCTTTGCCCGGCATCTGTCGCCGTGGGCGGCACATTTCTTCACTGACCTCGAGCGAGCCAAGGGCTCGCTGCTCTATGCGCCGGTCGGCGCGATAGGGCGGGTCTTCATGCAGATCGAGAAGGACGCCTTCAGACTGGCGGGAGGAGGAGAGCGATGAGCGACGAGCGGGACGTGGACCAAGAGCGGCGCGGGTTCCTGAAACTGGCCTCGCTCGCAGCGCCCGCCGCGGCGGTTTCCGCGGCCGGCGGGGGGCAGGCCGCGGCGGACGAGGCGGAGCCGCAGGGCAACGGGCTGCGCAAGACGGCGCACGTGAGGAAGTTCTTCGAGACGGCGCGGTTCTGAGGGGGGTGAGGCTCGATGCTTAGGAAAAAGACGAACAGTGCGCCGCGGACCCGCGACAGCGGCGTTCTGGCGCGCGCGGGCGCGGCGAAGGTCGACCGACGGGCGTTCCTGCGCGGGTCGGGGCTGGCGGTCGGCGGTCTGGCTGCCATCGGCGCGACCGGCGGCACCGTCCGCCGGGCCGAGGCGCAGGATGCGGTCGGAGACATCACGCGCATCAAGTCCGTCTGCACCCACTGCTCGGTCGGCTGCACGGTGATCGCCGAGGTCCAGAACGGCGTCTGGATGGGGCAGGAGCCGGGCTGGGACAGCCCGTTCAATCTGGGCTCCCACTGCGCCAAGGGCGCCTCTGTGCGCGAGCATGCGCATGGGGAGCGGCGGCTGAAGTACCCGATGAAGCTGGTCGGCGGCGAGTGGACGCGAACGAGCTGGGCCGACGCCATCAATGAGATCGGCGACCGGATGCTGCAGATCCGCGAGGAGAGCGGCCCGGACAGTGTCTACTGGCTGGGCTCGGCCAAGCATTCGAACGAGCAGGCGTATCTCTTCCGCAAATTCGCGGCGTACTGGGGCACGAACAACGTCGACCACCAGGCGCGGATTTGCCACTCCACCACCGTTGCGGGGGTTGCGAACACATGGGGCTACGGCGCCATGACGAACTCCTACAACGACATCCACAACTCCAAGGCGATCTTCATCATCGGCGGCAATCCGGCCGAGGCGCACCCTGTCAGCCTGCTGCACGTGCTTAAGGCCAAGGAGCAGAACAACGCGCCGCTGATCGTCTGCGACCCGCGCTTCACGCGCACGGCCGCTCATGCCGACGAGTTCGTGCGGATGCGGCCCGGCAGCGACGTGGCGCTGGTCTGGGGCATCCTGTGGCACATCTTCGAGAACGGCTGGGAGGACCAGGAGTTCATCCAGCAGCGTGTCTGGGGGATGGACGACATCCGTCAGGAGGTCGCGAACTGGACGCCGGACGAGGTCGAGAACGTCACCGGCGTGCCGGAGGCGCAGGTGCGCCGGGTCGCGCAGCTCCTCGCCTCGAACAAGCCGGGCACCGTGATCTGGTGCATGGGGGGCACCCAGCACACCAATGGCAACAACAACACCCGCGCCTACTGCATCCTGCAGCTGGCGCTCGGCAACATGGGCAAGGCCGGCGGTGGCACCAACATCTTCCGCGGCCACGACAACGTGCAGGGTGCGACCGACCTCGGCGTGCTCGCCGACACGCTGCCGGGCTATTACGGCCTGACCGACGGAGCCTGGGCGCACTGGGCGCGGGTCTGGGACGAGGATCTGGACTGGCTGCGCGGCCGCTTCTCGGTGATGCCGGGGGCGGGCGTAGACGGTGCCGACCGGATGATGATCAACGAGACCGGCATTCCGGTGTCGCGCTGGATCGACGGCGTGCTGGAGGAGGCCGAAAACATCGATCAGCCCGACAACACGCGGGCGATGGTGCTGTGGGGTCATGCGCCGAACAGCCAGACCCGCATGGTCGAGATGAAGGAGGCAATGGAGAAGCTCGACCTGATGGTCGTGGTCGATCCCTACCCGACCGTCTCGGCGATCCTGCAGGACAGGACCGACGGCGTCTACCTGCTGCCGGCATGCACGCAGTTCGAGACCTATGGCTCGGTCACCGCGTCGAACCGGTCGCTGCAGTGGCGCGAGAGGGTCGTGGACCCGATCTTCGAAAGCCTGCCCGATCACACGATCATCAAGCTCTTCTCCGACAAGTTCGGCTTTTCCGACAGGATGTTCCGCAACATCGAGGTCAACGGGGACGAGCCGCTGATCGAGGACCTCACGCGCGAGTACAACCGCGGCATGTGGACCATCGGGTATACCGGCCAGTCGCCTGAGCGGATGCGGCTGCACATGGAAAACCAGAACACGTTCGACCGCACGACGCTGCGGGCGAACGGCGGTCCGGCGGACGGCGACTATTACGGCCTGCCATGGCCGGCGTGGGGCACGCCGGAGATGAATCATCCCGGCAGCCCGAACCTCTATGACGTGTCGATCCCGGTGGCGGAGGGCGGGATGGGCTTCCGCGCCCGGTTCGGGGTGGAGCGCGACGGCGAGAACCTGCTCGCCGAAGGCTCCTATCCGGTCGGATCGGAGATCGAGGACGGCTACCCCGAGTTCACCATGGCGATGCTGCAGGAACTCGGCTGGGACAGCGACCTGACGCCATACGAGCGGCGGATGATCGAATACGTTTCGGGGTACGCGAAGGAACGGCCGGAGACCGGCGGCACGGTCGGCGAGCAGTCGCAGACCGGTCCGTACCCGTCGGACTTCGTGGACCAGATCGGCAGTGTGAATTGGAAGACAGACCTTTCGGGCGGTATCCAGCGGGTGGCGATCGCCCATGGATGCGCGCCCTACGGCAATGCCAAGGCGCGAGCGGTGGTCTGGACCTTCCCGGACCCGGTGCCGCTGCACCGCGAGCCGCTCTATACCAATCGCCGCGATCTGGTGGAGAAGTACCCGACCTATGACGACAAGAAGTTCTGGCGGGTGCCGACCCTCTATGCGTCGATCCAGAAGAACGACTTCAGCCAGGACTACCCGATCATCCTGACGTCTGGCCGGCTGGTCGAGTACGAAGGTGGCGGCGACGAGACCCGATCAAACCCGTGGCTTGCGGAGCTCCAGCAGGAGATGTTCATCGAGGTGAACCCGCGCGACGCCAACAACCTGAGCGTCCAAGACGGAGCGCAGGTCTGGGTCGAGGGGCCGGAGGGCGGCAAGGTCCTGGTCGCGGCGATGGTGACCGAACGGGTCGCGCCGGGGGTCGCCTTCATGCCGTTCCACTTCGGCGGCTGGTTCCAGGGTGAAGACCGCAGGTACAAGTATCCCGAGGGGGCGGATCCCATCGTGCTCGGGGAATTGACGAACACCGCGCAGACTTACGGCTATGACTCGGTCACCCAGATGCAGGAGACCAAGGCCACGCTCTGCAAGATCTGGGCTGCGTGAGGGAGGATTAGGACATGGCGAGAGCGAAGTTTCTCTGCGACGCCGAGCGCTGCATCGAGTGCAACGCGTGTGTCACGGCTTGCAAGAACGAGCACGAGGTGCCGTGGGGGATCAACCGCCGCCGAGTGGTGACGATCCAGGACGGCCAGCCGGGCGAGCGGTCGATTTCGGTCGCCTGCATGCACTGCTCCGACGCGCCCTGTGCGGCGGTCTGCCCGGTCGATTGCTTCTACAACACCGACGACGGCGTGGTCCTGCATTCCAAGGACCTGTGCATCGGCTGCGGCTACTGCTTTTACGCGTGCCCGTTCGGCGCGCCGCAGTACCCGCAGGCGGGCAACTTCGGCAGCCGCGGCAAGATGGATAAGTGCACCTTCTGCAACGGTGGTCCCGAAGAGGACATGTCGACAGTGGAGTTCCAGAAGTACGGCCGCAACCGGATCGCGGAAGGCAAGCTGCCGATTTGCGCCGAGATGTGCTCGACCAAGGCGCTGCTGGCTGGCGATGGCGACGACGTCTCCGACGTCTATCGCGAGCGCGTCGTGGCCCGGGGTTTCGGCTCCGGCGCGTGGGGCTGGGGCACCGCCTATGGCGATCAGGCCAACTAGGCGCGTACGCGCGACGCACAAGGAGAAATCGATGCGCCTTGTTCTTTTCGCGTTGCTTGCGACGCTCTTCGTCGCCGCGACGGACTTGGAAGCCCAGTCGGTGCGTCCACCCGACGACGCATCGGGGTCCGTCGAACGTGATGGCGGAATGGACACGCTGGAGGACATCCTCGCCCGCCAGCGGGGCGAGGGGACCGACAGGGAGCGTCGGCCGGAGCCCAGCCTCGGCACCACGGCCGCTGACAATGCCGCGCAACTCGGCGTTCAGTTGAGCGGCGGCAACACGAACCGCGAGATCTGGGAGGAGGTGCGCTTCGGCGGACAAAGCGTGACGTCATCGGCGCATGGGCCTGGATCGAAGGTCCTCGTGCAGAGCGGCGGGATGGAGTGGCTCCAGCTGCGAGAGGGGCCGCTGCGAACGTACGGAGGCTGGTTCCTGGTGGGCGTCGTGCTCGTCCTCGCCGCGTTCTACCTCATCCGCGGTCGCATTCGCATCGACCACGGCCGCGCTGGCTGGACCATCGTTCGGTTCAGCGCGATCGAGAGGTTCGCGCATTGGCTGCTCGCCGTGTCCTTTCTCGTCCTGGCGTTCACCGGCCTCTTCGTGCTTTTCGGGCGCAACGGCCTGATGGACTGGATGGGGCAGGAAGCCTACGCCAGCACCGCTGGCGTGACGAAATGGGTCCATGACAACGTCTCCTGGGCGTTCATGGCCGCGCTCGTGCTCGTCTTCTTGTTCTGGGTCGTGCACAATCTGCCCAGCCGTACGGACCTCGCATGGATCCGCCATGGCGGCGGATTTCTGGGTGGAGAGCATCCACCCGCCAAGAAGTTCAATCTCGGTCAGAAGCTGATCTTCTGGTCGGTCATCGTCTTCGGCGCTTCGGTCTCGGCGTCCGGGCTCTCGCTACTGTTCCCGTACGAGCTGGTCCTTTTCTCGAAGACGTTCGGCGTCATGAACGATCTCGGCATCCCGTCGCTGCTTGGCCGGGAGGCGTTCCCGACCGCGTTGAGCCCGCAGGGTGAGATGCAACTCGCCCAATTGTGGCACTCGATCGTGGCGTTCGTCCTGATGGGGATCATCATCGCGCATATCTATATCGGTTCGATCGGCATGGAGGGGGCGTTCCAGGCGATGGGCAGCGGTCGCGTCGACGCCAACTGGGCGCGGGAGCACCACTCCATCTGGGCCGAGGAGAAGATCGCCGGCGGCGACACCGCCGAAGCTGGCGCGCGCCGCGCGCCGAGAGCTACCCCTGCGGAGTAGCGTGCTGCGCATCGCGCTCGCCACGCTGCTCCTCGCCACGGCTTCCCTGGCAGACACGCTGGAGGGGCACGGCGGACCGGTGATGGACATCGCCGTCTCTGACGATGTGGTTCTGACGGCGAGTTTCGACTACTCCGTCGGTTTCTGGCGGGAGGGCGCGCCGACATGGCTGGAAGGGCACCGCGCTGCGGTCAACACGGTCGTGTTCCTTCCAGGCGGCGAGGCGGCATCGGGTGGCGACGACTTCGACATCATCATCTGGGACCTCGCCCGTGCAGGCCTCCGGGTCCGCCTGGCGGGCCACAAGGGCAAGGTCATGGACTTGGCGGTCTCACCGAACGGCCGCACCCTCGCGTCGGCAAGCTGGGACGGCACGGTTCGCTTGTGGGAAATCGAGACGGGACATGCTCTCGCGGCGCTTGACGGGCATGGCGGCGCAGTGAACGCCGTAGCATGGGCCGGCGATTCTCTCTTCACCGCCGGCGTCGACGGCACGATCGTGCAGCGTGACGCGGGCGGAAAGCCGCTCCGAACGCTAGTCCGCCACGGGTTCGGTGTGAACCGGCTGCTGGCCGGCGAGGGCTGGCTCGCCTACGGCGCGGTCGATGGCGGCACCATGATCGTCAACATCGCCACGGGAGAGGTAATTGCCGATCTCAGCGCCGGCCGTCGCCCGATCCTTGCGCTCGCCGCGGCGCCCGGGCTGCTCGCCGTTGGCGATGGAGAGGGGCACATCATGGTGGTCGAGACGGAGGGCTGGACGGTTCTGCGAGACTTTCGCTCGGCACTGGACGGCCCCGTCTGGGCACTCGCCTTTTCGGACGGAGGCGCGTCGCTGATCGCGGGAGGCATCGACGATGCGGCGGCGATCTGGCCGATCTCGGGCGTGGGTCCGGTCATCTCCGCCGGACCGCGAGGGTTCCAGACCGATCCCGACGCGGTCGGCAACGGCGAGAGGCAATTTCTCCGCAAGTGCTCGGTCTGCCATACGCTGACGCCAGACGGTGCTCGGAGGGCGGGTCCGACGCTGCATGATCTTTTCGGACGCAAGGCTGGTTCGGTGGCGGGCTATGCCTATTCGCCCGCGATGAGGGGCAGCGATATCATCTGGACGGCCGAGACCATCGATCGTCTTTTCGACCTCGGTCCGGACCATTACACTCCGGGCAGCAAGATGCCGATGCAGCGCATCGCATCGCCCGAGGATCGCGCGGACCTGATTGCGTTCCTGCAGCGGGAGACGGAAGCAATGGGAGACCGAAGATGAAGTCGTTCGTCCTGGCGTGTTCTGCGATCGCCCTGATTACCGTCGCCGCGTCCTACACGCTCGAACGGTCGGGTTTCAGTTCGGCCGATCGCACCGCGCAACCCGCAAGCGTCAGGCTGGACTGACGCGACGCATATTCTCACGCGCGGCGGTTCGACCCAAGTCACGCGCAACACCGCCCGGAGACTCGCAGCCATGGCCAGAGACCCGTACCAAGCGCTCGGCCTTTCCAAGACGGCGAGCGACGACGAGATCAAGAAGGCTTATCGAAAACTCGTCCGTACCTCGCATCCCGATATCAATCCCGATGATGCCGGGGCCGAGGCGCGGTTCAAGGAAATCTCCGCGGCCTACGACATCCTGAAGGACCCCGAGACGCGCGCTCGCTTCGATCGAGGCGAGATCGATGCCAGCGGGCAGGAGCGGCCGGAGAGGACGTTCTACCGCCAGTATGCGGGGCAGGCCGAGAATCCATACCAGGAGGGCCGCTTCAACGACGCCTTCGACGACCCCGGAGACATCTTTGCGGAGTTCATGCAGCGCGGACGTGGCGGCGGGCAGGGGTTTTCGGCTCGCGGTCCCGACAGGCGCTACCACCTCGACGTTCCGTTTCTCGACGCCGTGCGCGGCGCCAAGACCAGGATCACGCTGCCCGACGGCTCCAGCCTGGAGGTTTCGATCCCCGCCGGAACTGCAGATGGACAGACCTTGCGGTTGCGCGGCAAGGGCACTCCGGGGATTGGCGGGGGACCTTCCGGTGATGCCTTGATCACCGTGTCCGTGGGTGAGCATCCCTTGTTCCGGCGGGAAGGCGACGACATCCACGTCACGCTGCCGATCTCCATCGACGAGGCGGTGCTGGGCGGGAAGGTCGAGGCACCTACGATCGACGGACCGGTCAGCGTAACCATCCCGCCCGGCGCGAGCGGCGGCCGGACGCTCCGCTTGCGCGGCCGCGGCACGGGACGCGCAGGCAAGCGCGGCGACCAGCTGGTGATGCTGCGTGTCGTCATGCCGGAGACCGTCGATTCCGAACTGAAGTCGTTCATGGAGGGCTGGCGAAACGGCCACCGCTACGATCCGCGGAAGGGGATGGAGTGATGCCCGAAGCATATTCCGAGGAGGAGACCATCGCGGCCGTCCGCCGCCTGACCCGCACCCGGCTCAGCGCATTCGTCTCGGCCGAGGCGGTACGTCCCGCACGCGAGCCTGGTGGAGTGCGCTACACGCGTGTCGACATCGCGCGCCTCGAATTGTTGTGCGATCTCACCGACGGGTTCGAGCTGGAGGACGACGCGCTTGGCCTTGTGGTGGAGCTGATCGACCAGCTTCACGCGGCGCGTGCCGAACTCGCAGCGTTGATGCGCGCGATTTCGGAGGAGCCTCCGGAGACCCGTCGCCGACTGGCCGCAGCTTTGACCCGGACCTGAGAACACGGCTCGATGCCCGAAATCTTGGGCCCGCGCAGACGGACGTATCGATGGCGGGGAGCGGCGGGATTGCGGCACGCCGCGCCCACCCCTAGCATCGAAGCGACGAACGAGGAGGGGCGGTGCACTATCATGGCGAGACGATGCTGCATCAACGGGTCGCGGGCCGCGCCGAGGTGGCGCTCAAGCGCAAGGGCGACGCAACGGTGCTGGACCGGCTCTTTCAGTCGGGATCGGCAAAGGCGATGCTGCCGCGCGTGCATGGGGCAGAGCCGGAGGTCGTGTACCTCAACACCGCAGGCGGTGTGACGGGTGGCGACGCGCTTGCCTACCGCCTCGATGTTGGCGCGGACGCGGCCGTTGTGGCGACGACGCAGACGGCGGAACGGGTGTACGATTGTGCTGGCACGACGGCGCAGGTCGCCGCCGAGTTTCGCATTGCCGAGGGGGGGCGCCTCGATTGGCTGCCGCAGGAAACCATTCTCTACGACGGCGCCATGCTTGCGCGCCGCACCTGCGTGGAACTCAGCGGCGATGCCGAGTGCCTGACGCTGGAAGTGCTGGCGTTCGGACGGCAGGCGATGGGCGAGCGGTTGCACTCTCTCGCGCTCGCCGACCGGCGGGAGATCCGGCGCGATGGCCGCGTGATCCTCGTCGACCCCCTGCGGCTATCGACGGCGCATCTCGCCGCGCGTCCGGCGCTCGTCCGCGGTGCTACGGCTGTCGCGAGCCTGGCATGGGTTGCGCGTGGTGCCGAGGATGCGGTGGGCGGGATCAGGGACATCCCGGTCGGCGGCGTCGAGGTCGGTGTCAGCGGCTGGGACGGGCGCGTGACCCTGCGCGCCTTTGCGGCCGACATGATGCCGCTGCGCACGTATCTCGTCGCAGTGCTGGAGCGTCTTCGCCGGCGCCCGCCGCCGCGCGTTTGGCAGACATGATGCACAACCAGGAGGTCCGATGAACCTCACCCCGCGCGAAAAGGACAAGCTGCTTGTCAGCGTCGCCGCGATGGTGGCCCGTGGCCGATTGCAGCGGGGCGTGAAGCTGAACCATCCCGAGGCGATCGCGCTGATCACGGACTTCGTCGTAGAGGGCGCGCGGGACGGGCGCAGCGTCGCCGACCTGATGGAGGCCGGCGCGCACGTCGTGACCGCCGAACAGTGCATGGAGGGCATCCCGGAGATGATCCACGACGTGCAGGTCGAGGCGACCTTTCCCGACGGCACGAAGCTTGTGACCGTTCATCATCCGATCCGGTGAAGCGGCCCCGCAATCCGGAAATGGGGGGGCCGCTCATGCGCTGCCGTCTCGCCCATGCAGCCGGCCCGGCGCGGTCGCCGGCGGCGGGCCGCGCTGGGTGAGCGAGTGACATCCGTTGCGACCGAGCGCGTTGCGATCCTGGTGCGGGCATACGCGCTGGCGGCCCGTGCGCATGCCAACCAGACCCGAAAGGGTGATGAGGGCATCCCGTACATCAACCATTGCTGCGAGGTGGCCGAGCTCGTCGCCTGGTCGGGGGCGCCGCTGGAGACGCTCGTGGCGGCGGTGCTCCACGACGTGGTGGAAGACAGCGATACCACTACGATGGAGATCGAGGCCGCGTTCGGGACGAGGGTCGCAAGTCTGGTGGCAGGAATGACCGACGCTCCGGAATGGGAAAGCTTGCCGCGACGCGAGCGGAAAAGGCACCAGGCCGCGCACATGCGCCACGCCGACCGGGAGGTCAGGCGGATAAAGATCGCGGACCAGACCTCAAACGTGCGCGACATCGCGCGCGAGCCCGAGGCGTGGGATGGTGGCGATGCGGCCGGCTACATCGAAGGCGCGGAGATGGTCGTGGAGGCGTGCCGCGGCGCCGACCCGATACTGGAAGCCGTATTCGACACCGCCGTGACGGAAGCGATGGCGAAAATCGGAGGAGACTCGATGATACCCGGAGAGATCGTGACGCCGGCGGGGCACATCACCCTGAACGAAGGCCTCGAGGCCATCACCGTGGTCGTCGCCAACACCGGCGACAGGCCGGTGCAGGTCGGTAGCCACTATCATTTTGCGGAAACGAACCCGGCGCTCGACTTTGACAGGGAGGCTGCGCGGGGCCGGCGGCTGGACATCGCAGCGGGTACGGCGGCGCGGTTCGAACCCGGTCAGAGGCGGGAGGTGCGCCTCGTGCCCTATCGCGGTGACCGAAGAATATTCGGATTCAATGCCGCGGTGATGGGGAACCTTTGACGGGGCTTTCTGCGTTGCAGCATTTGCGCTATGCAGGCGCGGAGCAGCAACGGAATCAAAATAATGGCACGACAAGCGTCTCCGATTGACATCTTGCGGGGCGGCGTTGAGCTGACGAATCTGCTCATCGAGACGCAGATGGTCATGGCGTATCGCACTCTTGGCATGGTCGGACTGTGGTCCGTAGCGCCTGGAGAAAACCAGCGCATGATCGCAGAGAAGGGGCCGGCGTTCACCGAGGCAGCGCTTGCGGCATCGCGCGCTGCGATGGCGGGGCGGCGGCCCGACCAGATCATGGACGCCTGGGTCAAGCCCCTGCGGCGCAAGACCAGGTCGAACGCGCGCCGCCTGCAACGTGTCCGCTGACGAACGGGCAGAGTCTCCCATCGCCGGTCTCACCACCGGCCGTGAACATGAAAAGGACCGAATTATGACCGCAATCGACATCCAGATGCAGATGTGGCGATCCAACCTTCAACTCTGGCAGCGCCTGTTCGAGACGCAGATTTCGCTGACCAAGAGCATGATCGACATGACGAACACATGGACGTGGAATGGCGTGGATGCCGCCAATGTCGCGGCCCAGGCCGAGAACGCCGCCGCCGACGAGGTGTCCGAGGCGACGACCAGGGTGGCGCGCCAGTCCGCCAACGCCACGAAGAAGGCGACGCTGCGGACGACCGAGGCTGCCAATACCTCTGTCGACGCGACGCGCGAGGCGGCGGAAACCAGCGAGAGCGCCGCGAAGGGCGGTGCCGAAGCGACGGTCGATGCGGCGAAGGAGACGGCGGATGCCACGACCTCGGCGACGGCTGAGGTGACCGAGGCAGCAATGGACACGGCCAGCTCGGCGACCGAGAACACGGCTGCTGCAGCCGAGACGGCCCAGCCGGAGAAGAAGCCCGCCGGAACCCGCGGCAAGACCGCTGCGGCGCGCCGCTCCACCTCCAAGACGACGTCGGCGACCGGGACCCGGGCGAAGTCGACGAAGTCGCGGACGTCTTCCGGCTCGGGCTCGCGTCGCAAGTCGTCCTGAGGCGAGCACAGATCGGACCCAATCGCGACGGGCGGCCCTCGGCCGCCCGCACTGACTCCGTCCGCGGCCGGTGTCTGCGTATTCCGCGGGCATGACGACCGGGCCTGATGGCCGCAGCGGCCCTCGTCGCTTGCGCGTCCGCCGCGGCAAGTCCTACCGTCGTCGCTGATGCGCCGGGATGCGATGCCGGCGGACCCAGCGAGGAGCCTTGCCGATGCCCGCCACGATCAGCCGCGCCACTTATGCCGACATGTACGGACCCACGATTGGCGATTGCGTGCGGCTCGCCGACACGGAGCTCTGGATCGAGGTCGAGCGCGACCTGACGACATACGGCGAAGAGGTGAAGTTCGGCGGCGGCAAGGTGATACGCGATGGCATGGGGCAGAGCCAGGCGACCCGGGCGGAAGGCGCGGTAGACACTGTCATCACAAACGCACTCATCGTCGACGTGACCGGCATATACAAGGCCGACGTGGGTCTACGGAACGGGCGCATCCACAAGATCGGCAAGGCGGGCAATCCAGGCACGCAGCCCGGTGTCGACATCGTCATCGGGCCCGGGACCGAGGCGATCGCGGGCGAGGGTCGTATCCTGACCGCCGGCGCCTTCGACGCACACATACATTTCATCTGCCCACAGCAGATCGAGGATGCGCTGCATTCGGGCGTCACCACCATGCTGGGTGGCGGCACCGGCCCGGCGCACGGCACGCTGGCGACCACCTGCACCCCTGGTCCCTGGCACCTCGCGCGGATGCTGCAGGCGACCGAGCGCGTGCCGATGAATCTCGGCTTCTCGGGCAAGGGCAACTCGAGCCGCCCGGAAGCGCTGCATGAAATGGTGCGCGCCGGGGCCTGCGCCCTGAAACTGCATGAAGATTGGGGCACAACCCCCGCCGCCATCGACTGCTGCCTTGGCGTCGCGGACGAGATGGACGTGCAGGTGATGATCCACACCGACACGCTGAACGAGAGCGGGTTCGTCGAGAACACCATCGCCGCGATGAAGGGGCGCACCATCCACGCCTTTCACACCGAGGGGGCGGGGGGCGGCCACGCACCCGACATCATCAAGGTCTGCGGCCTGCCGCACGTCATCCCGTCGTCGACCAACCCGACGCGGCCCTACACCGGCAACACGATCGAAGAGCATCTCGACATGCTGATGGTTTGTCATCATCTGTCAAAATCGATCCCCGAAGACGTGGCCTTTGCCGAGAGCCGCATCCGCAAGGAGACGATCGCGGCCGAGGACATCCTGCACGACCTCGGCGCCTTCTCGATCATCGCGTCTGACAGCCAGGCGATGGGCCGCGTCGGTGAGGTCCTGATCCGCACCTGGCAAACTGCCGACAAGATGAAGCGCCAGCGCGGGCGGCTGGCGGGCGAGCAGGGCGACAACGACAACCTGCGCGTCCGCCGCTACATCGCCAAGTTCACGATCAACCCGGCGGTCGCGCACGGCATGTCGTCCGAGATCGGTAGTGTCGAGGAGGGCAAGCGCGCGGACCTCGTCCTCTGGAACCCGGCCTTCTTCGGGGTGAAGCCCGAGATGGTGCTGATCGGCGGCTCCATCGCCTGCGCGCAGATGGGCGACCCCAACGCCTCGATCCCGACGCCACAGCCGGTCTATTCGCGGCCAATGTTCGGCGCGATGGGCAGGGCGGTGACGGAAAGCTGCGTGACGTTCGTGAGCCGGGACTTCGAGGGGTTGGATCTCTCCCGCGCCTGCGTGCCGGTGTCAAACACCCGCGGCATTGGCAAGGCCGACATGGTCCTGAACGACGCGCTGCCCGAGATCGAGGTGAACCCCGAGACCTACGAGGTCCGCGCTGACGGCGAGCTGCTGACCTGCCCGCCCGCCGAGGTCCTGCCAATGGCGCAGCGGTATTTCCTGTTCTGATCCATGGCCGTTTCCGGTACGCCCTCCGAGCTGTTCCTGGCCTGCGACGAGCCTGAGACGCGGGACCCGTGGAAGGCGTTCCTGACGCTCGTCTAGAGCGCTTCCCGAGCGACGTGAGTCTCGAGGGGGTTCTGGGAACGCCGGTGGAAAACTCTGCCACGGTAGCGGCGGGATGAGCCTGCGGCGGGCGGCTTGAAGGTCGTCCACGTTTGCCCTCTCTGGCGGCAAGGAGGGCGGGGGCATTTTCGCCGTGGAGCTGTATCGGAAGGTTCGCCGCGCCTACTTCAGGCAGGGCATGAGCAAGCGTGCGACAGCGGGACACTTCTGCATCTCGCGCGACAGCGTGGACGGTTCGGAGGATCAGGGATTGATCCAGTGGATCAATCCCCCGACGGACGATCGTGTACGCGGTGCCGCCCGGCTATCGCAGGACGGCGCCGGTGAAGCGACCGAAGCTGGACGGGTTCACCGGATCATCGACGCGTGGCTGCGCGAGGATGCGGATCGCCCTCGCAAGCAGCGTCACACGGCCAAGCGCGTCCTGGATCGGCTGCGGGAGGAACACGGGTTCACCGGCGGCTACACCATCGTGAAGGCATACCTGCGTGAGCATCAGCGCCGCGGCCGCGAGATGTTCGTGCCGCTGCACCACGCGCCCGGCCACGCGCAGGCGGACTTCGGCGAGGCGCTGGTGGTGATCGGCGGCGTCGAGCAGAAGGCGCACTTCTTCGCCTTCGACCTGCCGCACAGCGATGCGTGCTACGTGCGGGCGTATCCCGCGGCGACGGCCGAGGCGTGGGCGGACGGTCACGTCCATGCCTTCGCATTCTTTGGCCGGGTGCCGCTGTCGGTGCTCTGCGACAGTGAGGAGGATCAGGAATCGATCCAGTGGATCGATTCCCCGACGAACCGCTGCCTGGTGACGCGCATCCTGCCGGACGGGACGCGCAAGCGGGCGACACTCTTCAGCGGGCTGCTGTCGCACTACGTGATCGAGGACCGTTACGGCCGGCCGGGCAAAGGCAATGACACGGATGAGATTGAATAGTCGCCACTGAACATCACGCCGCGGCGCCGGTCGTGGCGTAGTTTGACCGGGCCTGTTCGATGTTGTTGGCGATTGCTGCCATCAGCGCGGCGAGGATCACGGCCACAAGAGCCCTCAGATGGGCCAGGATCATGCGGATGTTGTGCCCGCAGCCGCAGAGGACAGCGTGGAGTGCGTCGCCGAGCGTGCCCTTGAGGGCGCAGCGGGCGAGGCGGCCGTCGGTCTTCATGTGGCCGACCGCCGGTTCGATTGCACTGCGGCGGCGCAGGTCGCGCCGGAGCGCCGGCGTCATGCCGCGGCGCTGGCCGGAGATGAAGACCTCGGTCGTCTCAACGCCATGCCCCCTATAGCCGCGGTCGACGAAGGCTCTCTTCGGTGATGTGTCCGTCAGGATCTCCACCTGCTCGAGCGCTTCTCGCAAGGTATGGCCATCGTACGGGTTGCCGGTCATCGCGCGCATGCCGACGACGAAGCCCTCCTTGTGCGTGGTCGCCACCGAGACCTTGGAGCCGAACTCGTAACGGACGCGCGCCTTGCCCTTGGAGATGCAGTCCACCTCAGGCTCGTGCAGCGCATAGAGCTTCCGCTTGTCCTTCGGCTTCTGCCGCAGGAGGCGCTCAACGAGGGCGATCTCGCCCTCGATCCGCTCCCGCAGGGCGGTGTCGGTCACGGCGTGCAGCTGCCGCTGGATGTCGCGCAGGACCCGGCCGGTGTACCTTTCAGCCGCCGCAGCCCCTTGCGCATCCGCTTGAACTGGCGGGCGTGGGCATAGCGACCGACCTGTCCGGCCAGACGCGGCGCCAGCCGCGCGTAGCTTTGGCGAAGCGACAGGCCCGCCTCCTGGGCAAGCGCCACCAGGCGCCGACGCGCTTTCTCGTAGAGCCGTGTATCGGTTGGATGCGCGATCGCCTTCTCCATCACCGTCGTGTCCACGATCACCGTCTCCGCGCTCCGCTCGGAAATCACTCCGGCCTCGCGCCCGGCCTCGATCGTCTTGGTCAGGAGCCACTCGGCACCTTCCTCCCCGATCCGGTTCCGCCACCGCGTCAGCGACGAAGGATCGACAGGAGGACGGTGCTGAAAGAACGTCTCGCCACAGAGGTGCTGGTAGTACGGGTTCTCCACCCACCGGGCCACGACCGCCTCGTCCGACAGCCGGTAGGCGTGCTGGAGGTAGAGCAGCCCCGCCACCAGCCGTGGAGAGGTCGCCGGGCGCCCCGTGTGCGACGGGAAGAACCCCGCCCATTCCTCCTCGAAGAACTCCCAGTCGATCAGCCCGGCAAGCTTCACCAGTTCGTGGCGCAGGTCGATCATGTCCGCCAAGCGCGGGCGCAACAGGTCGTCCTGCTCAGGGGCACGGGATTTGGGCTTCATGCGTCGATCCGAAATTGCAGGGTTCTCGCCCCAAACCTACCAAACCCTGCGGTTCGAAAATATCAAAAACGTCACGTCATCAAATAAAATCAATGCGTTGGACGTTGATCAGGGCGAACTGAATAGCCCTTTTCTGCCCCTTTCGTGCTATTTTCCGTGAGCGGGTGACCGCGTGGTGAAGGGTGGGGTGTGAGGTTCAAGCCCCAACGCGCAACCTGATCATTGTCGCTCCTCGTTTGCGGCGCCCGCACCCTTTGTCGGTCCGGACTTTCGCCGGCCGAGCGTCATTCTGCGATAGGCGTTCTCTGCCTGCCCTGCCACGGCGCGGTCGGGGCGCCGTGGCAGATTGTAGTCACAGGACGCGCCGCGCTGACCGCGCCGCGCCGGCACACCGGCCGGCGAGTTCCAGGGCTCGCATCTTGCGCGCCATCAAGGCCGGCCGGGTCCAGGCATGGTCCTCGCCGTTGCTGAGCATGTGCCAGATCAGGATGACAAGCTTGCGCGCCACGGCGACCGCTGCGACGTGGTTGCCGCGCCGGGCTCGGACCCGTTCATGGAAGGCGCGCAACGGCCCCGGCGCGCGGACGGCTTGCCACGCTGCTTGGACCAGCAGATGGCGCGCATTGGAGCGCCCGCGTTTGGCAATACGTCCGTGGTGAGCCGGTCCGTCTCCGGACTGTCGGACACTTGGATCGAGGCCGATGTGGGCGACCAGTTTCTCCGGCGCCGCGAACCGGTCGATGCGCCCGAACCCGGACGGTCTCACCATAGCGCCGGCGTCGTCTGCGCGGCAGGGCTCCGGAGCGCCGACCCCAATCATGCCGGATAGCGGCGCCGTCGAAGGACTTGTCGGCTGGTCGCGGCGCAACTTCATGGTACCGCTGCCGCGCTTCGCGAGCTGGGACGAGTTCAACGATGAGACCTTGTCCGCCATTGGTCCGAGGACAATGGGCGAATGCTGGAGGAGCAATGCCGCAAGCGTCTCGCCAATTGTCTTCGCGGCCATAGCGAGACGATCGGGCAGCGGCTCCAGCGCGATCTCGAGGCGATGATGCCGCTGCCGCGGCGCCGTTCGAGGCCTGTGACCAGGCGACGGACCGCGTGAGCTCCCAGGCGCTGGTGCGGTACAGGATCAACGACTATCCGTTCCGCTAGACTTCGCGCAGGGGCGAACGCGCGCCCTTCGCCGCGCCCGTCCGCGCCTCGACCTCCAGTTCCATGATCCGCTCGGCCGCGAAGGCCAGCATCTCGCGCACGAGGTCGCCATCGGCCTGCTTCTCAACCAGCTCGATCAGCGCCATTCTCTCGTCGGTCATCGGCGTCTCCGTTCCGGTTCCAGGTCTTTCAACCCGAACCTTCTCCGAAGACCGGCGATGGCCGTCAGCGTCACCCCCGGCCGCGCGCTGCGCTACGCCGAAGGCTCCGCGCGCGGCCTCCTACACCATCATCCGGGACACAGCCTGACCCCGGCTGGTGGGAGCTCGAGCTGATCGACCGCGAGCGCCGGATGATCGAGCGCCGGATCAAGGCCGCGAAGTTCCCGGCGACGAAGAGCCTCGACAGCTTCGACTTCAAGGCGATCCCGAGCCTCAACAAGATGCAGGTGCTGGAGCGCGCCCGCTGCGAGTGGACCCGTCGCCGCGAGAACGTCATCGCCCTTGGTCCGAGCGGCACCGGCAAGACCCCCGTTGCCCTCGGGCTCGGCCTCGCCGCGTGCCAGGAGGGTCTCTCCACAGGCTTCACCACCGCCGCCAGCCTCGTGCACGAGCTTGATGGAAGCCCGTGACGAACGCCGCCTCCTGCGCCTCCAGAAGCAGATGGCGAACCAGAAGCTGCTGATCATCGACGAGCTGGGCTTCGTGCCGCTCTCGAAGACCGGCGCCGAGCTGCTGTTCGAGCTGATCTCGCAGCGCTACCAGCGCGGCTGCATGCTGATCACCAGCAACCTGCCGTTCGACGAATGGACCGAGGTCTTCGGCTCCCGGCGCCTCACCGGCGCGCTGCTCGACCGGCTGACCCACCACGTCAACATCCTCGAGCTGAACGGCGAGAGGTATCGCCTCAGCCAGAGCCGCTCCCGAGCGACCAAGGTCGACGCGCGACCCACGCCCTCCGGTCGGCCCTGACGGGCCGAAGCGCCTCGTCCCGCGCCAGCTACCCATGAGCGCGCGCGACGAGGCGCTCGCCGAGTGGCCGAGTCTTGCGCCGCCCATGGAGTGCGCCCCTGAGGCTGGACAGTTTGGCGCGAAGATATTGACCGGGCCGGGGTTCTGGTAAGGAGAACCCCATGACGAAGAGACACCGGCGCCACAGCACCGCCATGAAGCGCGAGATCGTCGAGGCGGTGGGGTTTTGGTCGTGGCGGCGCCCCGGCTCGTGAGCATGATCCCGGCCATGGCCGACACCGCGCTGACCGAATAGAACGTCCTGCTGAAGACGCGCCTTGACGAGACGGAGGCCGCGCTGGCGGACGCGGTGGAGGCGCAGCGACGCCTGGAGCGTCGGAGAGCTCCGGCGGGAGAAGTTCGGCCCGCGATCCGAGAAGCTCGACCCGGATCAGTTCAACCTGCCGCTGGAGGACGTCGAGGTCGCGCAGGGCGTGCTGGGGGGCAGCATAGGAGAAGGCGCTTCAGGCCTTGAAGGGGAACGCGGACGCAGAATGCCGCTCGGCCAACCGCAACCGCGGCCACCTGCCGAAGCACCTGCCGCGGATAGAGCGGGTGATCGAGCCTGCGAGCACGCTCTGCCCGTGCGGCTGCGGCGAGATGGCGAAGATCGGCGCGGATGTCTCCGAACGGCTCGACATCGTTCCGGCACAGTTGCGCGTGCTCGTGACGCGCCGTCCGCGAGACGCTTGCCGCCGCTGCTCGGGCGCCGTCGTTCAGGCGCATGCCCCCGAACATGTCGTTCCGGGCGGCCTGCCGACGGAGGCGCTGATCGCCCAGGTGGTCGTCTCCAAGTTCGGAGACCACCTGCCGTTCTATAGACAGGCCGGGATCTACAAGCGGCAGGGGAGCGCGCTCGACACTCGGCAACTGGGTCGGCCGCGCCTGCTTCCACCTCCGCCAGATCGCGGAGCTCTACGCCATCGAGGCGTCGGTCCGCGGCAACGCCCCCGAAACCCGGCTCGCCGCACGCATGAAGCTCGCTGCGCCGATCGTCGCCGCCTTCCGGCCCTGGCTCGAGGCGCAGCTCTCGCGCATCCCGCGATCCTCGAAGCTGGCCGAGGACATCCGCTGCACGCTCGGCATCTGGCCGGGGCTGACGGTTCGGCGGCTTACGCGGCGCCACTGGCGCCACGGTCCGCCTCACCCTCGAGGATGGACGGCTCGAGCTCGGAACCAACCCGGTCGAGAACCAGATTCCGTCCGATCGCGACGAGGCGTTCATTGTGCCCCCCTTCTTCAAGTGTCTGGAAACATGGAGAGTTGGTTCTTCGGATCAGGCCGACACGGGCGTCCTTTCCGTCTCAGTGCGATGCTGACGGTGTCGTCTTCGAGGTCGATCGCCCGGATCTGATACGGCGCGCCGGGCACGACCTGCTCGGCAGGCAGAACGTGCTCTCTGATGAGCCTGCGGATGGCGTGGTTGGTCACGCCGAGCTTCGCCGCGGCTTCGCTCATGGTGAGCCATTCGCCGTTCTTTCTCGGCGGAACGGTAGGCGTGCATGCCGTGGACCTTCCGGATGGAGCCGACGCGGTGCGGCGTCCAGGTCTTTCCCTGTCCCGTGCGGATGGCCATCCGGTTGAGCGAGGCGGCGATGTCGGCGTCCGACCAGCGGCCCGCCATCCGGGCCATGACCGCGAGCGCTTCCTCCGGGGTCCGGCGGCCGTGCTCGCCGGTCTTCGGCTTGCGGACGCGCAGCTGCGAGTGCGCGCCGCCGCGCCAGTGGATGGTCAGGATGACCTCGCGCGACACCTCGCCGACGTCGACGATGATGTCGGTCACCAGAGCGCGCAGGAGCTTCTGGCGTGCGCGCATCGTGACGCCGGGCGCACTCCAGGCGCCGGCGGGAGCGTCGGCAAGGCCGGTGAAGTCCGGTGCTGGCGCGGCGGACACCGGCAAAGCCAGCGCCTCGAGACGTTCGGCGCAGGCCTCGACGCGGCGGAGCGTCATCTCCCAGGCGCGCTCGAGCTGCGCCGCGATCAGGCGGTTGTCCGGGTCGCAGGCAGCGTAGCGGCGTTCCGCCAGCGAGGCATCGTGAGCCGCGCCTGCTGGAGGTCGAGCTCCGCCATCCGCCGTCTCTCGGCTTCGCCGTCTTCGTGCATGCGCTCGGCTTCCCGCGCCGCCTCGATCGCCATGGGTTCTACCGCGCGTAGGAGCTCGGCCGCGATGGCGGCATCGACCTGGGAGCCGCCGAAGGTCATGCAGCGGCCGATGCCGCGCCCGGTCTGTGCCCGATCGCAGCGATACGTGGAGCGGCCGGGCGGCCTGCCGGCATAGGCGACGGAGAGCGCCCGGCCGCAGCGTCCACATGTCAGGATGCCCGCGAGCAGGGCTCTTCCGCCGCGGCCGGACTTCGCGCCACCGGCCCAGCCGTAGGTGTTGGCCGCGAGCGTCTCCTGGTTCCGCTCGAACTCGGCCCAGCCGATGTAGCCGTCGTGGTGGTCGTGGATCAGTACGTCCCACGCCGCCCGTGGCCGGCCGTGGCCGTAGGTCTTGCGCACCCGTCCCTCGACCATGACCACCCGCTTCTCGCTTTTGCCGTAGACGTAGGCGCCGGCGTAGAACGGGTTCTTCAGGATCGAGATCACGTTCCGGTAGCGGATCGGGGTCCACTCGAGGGAGGTCATCCGCATCGCCATTGTCACTCGGACCAATGGCGCTCCAATGGCAATCGGCCGACGGCCGCGGAAACGAGACGCCGTCGGCCGCGAGCGACAGCAGCGTCTGGCGCGCGCTGCTGAGCTGCCGGAAGCGCTCGAAGATCAGCCGGATCGTCTGCTGGAGACGCAGGTCGGGATCGAAGCCGAGGCCATGGTCCCGGCGCCAGAGGTAGCCGACGGGCACGCTGATGCGGAGCTCGCCCCGCTCTGCCTTCGCGCGCGCGGCATCGAGCATCCGCGCGCGCGAAGGCAGAGCTCGAACTCGCTGATGCTGCCCTTCATGCCGAGGAGGAGCCGGTCGTTCGGCCGACAAGGATCGTACACGCCGTCGAGGTCGATCACCCGGGCTTCGACGATGTCCAGCGACATGCAGATCTGGCCCGGCGCATTGCTTCAGATGAAACGCTACCCGATGCTGCGATCGCGCCCCCGCTTGCTACGCGCGCCCTGGGCGGGACGCGATGGGTGGCGCGGGAATGGCGGGGAGGCTCAGCATGGCGGCACGCGCGGAGGTGTCGGCGGCGCTCGGGGACCGGTATGCGGCGAGCGGGCGTGCGGCGAAGAGGGTGATCCTGACGAGTTCGTCGCGCTGACCGGGTTGCATCGCAAGCACGCTATCCGGCTGCTCGGCACGGGGTCTCCGAGAAGCGTCCGCGAGGTCTCCTGAGAGGCTCTACGGGGCTGCGGTGAAGGCGGCGCTGGCACTGCTCTGGGAAGCGTCGGACCGGTCTGCTCGAACGGTTGAAGCCGATGATCCCGGTCCTGCTGCCGGCGCTGAGCGGCACGGGCAACTCGCGGCCGATGAGGAGTTGCGCGCGAAGCTCCTGGCGGTCAGCCCGGCGACGATCGACCGGCTGCTGTCGGAGACGCGGATCGCGGCAGCGCAGGGACGCCGGCGGCGGGCCGGCTTCAGTTCGCGGTTCGGCGGTCGGTGCCGGTCCGAACCTTCGCCGACTGGGGCGATCCGCCGCCGGGCTTCGTCGAGGTCGACTTCGTGGCGCATTCCGGCGTCAGCACGGCGGGGGCCTTCGTCCAGACGCTGGTGCTGACCGATATCGCTACGGGTTGGACCGAGTGCGTGCCGGTGGTG
Organism: uncultured Alphaproteobacteria bacterium; assembly: GCA_963749675.1. Taxonomy (GTDB): domain Bacteria; phylum Pseudomonadota; class Alphaproteobacteria; order Rhodobacterales; family Rhodobacteraceae; genus Roseitranquillus. The sequence continues at coordinate 2,548 of CAVVNT010000005.1, read as the reverse complement.
ATGAGGGCAGGTGCGCTCGTGCTGGAAGCGCTGCGAGCCGCCCAGGAGCTGTTCCGTTCCCGCTCAGAGGCGTCGATTTCGACAACGTCGGCGCCTTCATGAATGACCCGGTGGTCGCTGGTGCCGGACGCAGGGCCTCGAGGTGACGCGTTCGCGCGCCTATCGGAAGAACGACCAGGCGTGGGTGGAGCAGAGAATGGTGCCATCGTTCGCCGGCTGGTCGGCTACGGTCGCTTCGAGGGATCGGCGGCGACCGAGCGCTCGCCCGGCTCTACGCCGCCGCCCGGCTGCACACGAACCTGTTCCAGCCGTCGTTCAAGCTGCGGGAGAAGGTCCGCGTCGGCGCGCGGGTGACGAAGCGCTGGCACCCGCCTTCACGCCCGCCGATCGGGCCCTGGCCTCGGGACGGCTCGACTCCGAGAGCATGGCACGCACCTCGATCGCCGCAGCCGCGCCGATCCGGTGATCGTGCTCGCGGCGGTCCGGGCGGCTCAGACCGAGCTGGGCCAGCGCGTCGACCAGCGCGGCATTGCGCCGGCGCCGAGGAAGCGGCCATCATCGTCGACTTCGTGAGCAGCGTCGCAGATCCAGAGGAATGCGACATCGGAAGATCATCGCCGACCCTACCGTCGGGTGAAGCGATCCCCAAGCTATCGATGCTCGATCCGCACCGCGCCGACATCGAGGCCTGGCTCGAGGCGCAGCCCGCACCGACGGGATCGAGGTCTGCCCGTCCGAAGCAGCGCCACCGGACCGCTTCACCACAATCACCTGCGCACCGGCAGAATGGTGAAGGCGTGGCCAGCGCTCGAGGCCGAGGACATCATCCGCTCAGCGACGGCCTCGCTGGTGCTATCGCCGATCCAATGCCGGTTCAGCGCGCGCCACCCCGGTCGCCGCCTCCGGTACCATCCTCGGTGAGATGCCGTAATGGGGCTGTCGCCCGAGCCTTGCTGCTCTCGGCGGTTGGTGTCGTCGCCCGGGCGCGAGCGGGCGCCGCGGGGTCGCCGGGTCTGGCGCGCCCCTCTCCTTGGCAAAGACGAAAGGGCGAAGACATGGAGCATTTCATTGGATCGATGTCTCTCTTGCAAGCGCGGCGGTGTGCGTCCTCGATGCGCGTGGCGGAGTGGTGAGGAGGCGAGCTGCCGAGCGAACCGGAGGCGCTCGCGGCGTCGTTCTCGGCCTGCCGTTCGAGCTACGCGGTTGGGCTCGAGGCCGGGCCGCTGTCGCAGCGGCTGCACAAGGCGCTCACGGAGGCGGGCGCGACGGGTCGTGCTGATGGAGACGCGCCAGGTCAGGCGGCGCTCAAGGCGATGCCGTCAAGACGGACGGGCGCGATGCGGAGGGTATCGCGCGCCTGCTGCAGATGGGCTGGTTCGCCTGCACCGCAAGTTGGTCTCGCGCAGGAGATGCGCGCGCTGCTGACGGCGCGCGGGTCGATCCAGAGGCGGCGATCGACGTCGAGCTGTCGCTGCGCGGTGTGCTGCGAAACTTCGGCCTCAAGCTCGGCAAGATCAGCAGGGGCGGCTACGCGGCGCGCGTGCGCGAGCTGGCGGCGGGGAACGCCATGCCGGAGACGCTGGCGGAGGCGATGCTCCGCGCCGGGGCGGCGTCGCGCGCGGAGCCGCTGGTCCCGATCGGCGCCTCGGGATCTGCCGAAGCAGGACGCCGCGCGCCGGATCATGATGACGATGCCGGGGTCGGGCCGCAGGTGGCGAACACGATGAAGTCGGCATCGATGCGCCGGAGCGGTTTCGTTTATCCAAGGACGTCGGGCCCTGGGTCGGCCTGACGCCAGGCCGCCACCAGTCCGGGGAGATCGACGTGGTCGGATCGATCACCCGCGCCGGCGACGCCGCTCTGCGCTCTGCGCTCTACCAGGCGGCGACGGTGATGATGCATCACGCCAGGCCGTGCTGGCTGAAGGCGTGGGGCCTGCAGGTCGCTCGACGGCGCGGGATGAAGCGGGCGGTGGTCGCCCTGGCACGCCGGATCGGCGTGATCCTGCACCGGATATGGGTGGACAGCGCGGACTTCCGCCTCACGCGCAGGGCCGCGGCAGGCGCCGCCTGACGCTCGGGAGCCGCCGCATGCGCCCCGCCCGCCGCGGGCGAAAACGCTGAAGGTTTCGGCCGCGCCCGAAGGCGCCGGCCGTCCGAAGTCCCGCCCGGGACGCGGTCCCAGAGACGCCGAGTGTTGCCTCGTCGCCGAACGCTCGCGTTCGAGCACGCTTGTGAGATGGGCGCTCGGGACCGCACTGGACCAGGCATGATGTTGGCAGCCTCGCGCTGACCACGGACCGAAGCATGAACCCAGGCAGCAGAGAGACGGCAAAAGGCGCAGGGCTAAGCCCAATTCCGACCAACGGCGTCCATGCGCTCGTGGCCCGGCGCCGGCATCGCTCCGACATAATGAAATCTCCGCGCCGCCGGCGCCTCCGTCGCGCCAACCGACAACCCGCCCCACTTGGGGCCGGGGTGAAAATCACGCTTGACTGACAACGTCCCATTACCGAAGGCAACAGGCCGGGCCAGTTCCGAATGTCGCT
>CAVVNT010000004.1:0-419602 GCA_963749675.1 uncultured Alphaproteobacteria bacterium | reverse complement strand
CGTTTCCGGACGGCCGGCGCCGTCGAGATAGGCCTCCATCGCGTATAGCCCCAGCGTGTAGTCCGTCAGGCGGCGGACGCGCAGGCGGCCCTTCTCCGGCCGGCCGACCATGACCGCGAGATCGGCCTCGCGCTGCGACAGCGAGAAGCTGCGCGGAACTGGCACGAGCTGGATGTGTAGGTCGGGGTAGGCGGCGGTGAAACGCTTGAGGCGCGGCGCGAGAAACGCGCTGCCGAAGCCGTCGGGGGCGCCGATGCGGATGGTGCCTGCGACCTCACCCTCGCGGCGCTTGAGGCGGGCGAGGCCGCCCAGCATCTCGACCTCCGCCCGCTCGGCGGCCTCGAACATCGTCTGGCCGTCCTCGGTCAGGGTGCAGCCGCGGGTGGTGCGGTCGAGGAGGCGTGCGCCCGTCGCCTGCTCGAGCGCGGCGATGCGGCGGGACAGCAGCGCCTGGCTGACGCCGAGCCGGTGGGCGGCGCCGAGCATCTGCCCGTCCCGGGCGACGGCAAGGAAATAGCGGGCGTCGTCCCAGTCCATTATCGCCATTTATGCATAACGGATCACCGTTCCTGACGATTTAGTTGCGCCAGACGTATAGGCGATACCGTCGCCAGACCAGAGGAGGATCCCTGATGACCGAGATCGGCCACTTCATCGACAACGCCCGCACCGCCGGCGCGTCCGGCCGCAGCCAGCCCGTCTTCAACCCCGCGACCGGGCAGAGCGACAAGACCGTCACGCTCGCCTCGACCGACGAGGTGGCGCAGGTCGTGGCGTCGGCCAAGGCCGCCTGGCCGGCCTGGGCGAAGACCCCGCCGCTGCGCCGGGCGCGCATCCTCGACCGGTTCAAGACGATCCTGTGGGAGCGGGCGGACCAGCTGGCCGAGGTGATCTCGGCCGAGCACGGCAAGACCCACGACGACGCGGTGGGCGAGGTCACGCGCGGGCTGGAGGTGGTCGAGTTCGCGGTCGGCGCGCCGCACCTCTTGAAGGGCGAGATCACCGAGAATGTCGGCACCGGGGTCGACAGCCATTCGCTGCGCCAGCCGCTGGGCGTCGTCGCGGGGATCACCCCGTTCAACTTTCCGGCGATGGTGCCGATGTGGATGTTCCCGGTGGCGCTGGCCTGCGGCAACTGCTTCATCCTCAAGCCGAGCGAGCGCGACCCGTCGGCGTCGCTCACTGTCGCGGAGTGGCTGGCGGAGGCGGGCCTGCCCGCGGGGGTCTTCAGCGTCGTGCAGGGCGACAAGGCGGCGGTCGACGCGCTGCTGACGCATCCCGACGTCAAGGCGGTGAGCTTCGTGGGCTCGACGCCGATCGCGAAGTACATCTACGAGACCGGCACGAAGAACGGCAAGCGGGTGCAGGCGCTGGGCGGGGCGAAGAACCACATGGTGATCCTGCCCGACGCCGACCTCGACATGGCGGCGAACGCGCTGATGGGTGCGGCCTACGGCTCGGCCGGGGAGCGGTGCATGGCGATCTCGGTGGCGGTGCCGGTGACGGACGCGGTCGCCGACGCGCTGATCGAGAAGCTGGTGCCGAAGATCGAGGCACTGAAGGTGGGGCCGGCCTCGGACCGCGCCTCCGACATGGGTCCGGTGGTGACCAAGGCCGCGCAGAAGAAGATCATCGGCCTGATCGACAAGGGCGAGGATGAGGGCGCAAAGGTCGTCGTCGACGGGCGCGGGTTCAAGGCGCCGCAGGGGTACGAGGACGGCTACTTCGTCGGTCCGACGCTGCTCGACAACGTGACGCCTGAGATGACGGTGTGGCGCGAGGAGATCTTCGGGCCGGTCCTGTCGGTCGTCCGCCGCAAGGACTACGACGCGGCGGTCGAACTGATCGACCGCCATGACTACGCTAACGGGGTCGCGGTGTTCACCCGGGACGGCGACGCCGCGCGGACGTTTGCGCACGACATCGAGGTCGGCATGGTGGGCGTCAACGTCCCGATCCCGGTGCCGATGGCGTTCCACTCCTTCGGGGGCTGGAAGCAGTCGCTCTTCGGCGACCACCACATGCACGGGATGGAGGGTGTGCGCTTCTACACCCGCCTCAAGACCATCACCACGCGCTGGCCATCGGGCGTCCGTACCGCCCCCGAGTTCGTCATGCCGACGATGGGCTGACGCCCCTCCGGGCCGCCGTCGGGGCGGCCCGGCACTCTTCCTGAGACTGCAAGAGCCCCATGCCGTTTCCCTCTTCCCTGCCCACCCCGCGCACGCCCGACCAGATGGCGGAACCGCCGCTCAACCGGGCGATCGCCGGCCCCGGCTGGATTGCCGTGCGCTTCGTCCAGGCGCTGCGGGACGGGACGCGGTGGCGCGTCATGGCCGTGAGCTCACGCGCCAGCGACGGGGGCCGAGGCTTGGGCGGCGAAATGGGACATCCCCCGCGCCTACGGTGACATCGCCGAGATGGCGGCAGCTCCAGGGATCGACGTGGTCTACGTGGCGACGCAATTCCCGCCGTCCCGGTTCTCACCCGCTCGAGATCTCGGCGAGCAGCCACTCCGCACGATCGATGTGCTCGTCGGCGATCGCCAGCTTGCGCTTGAGACGCGCCTGCTTGTCGGGATCGTGCGCGTCGGCGACATCAGCTTCGAGTTCCGCCCTTTTCGTGCGCAGCTTTTCCAGGACCTTCTCGACGTGGCTCGGCTTGATCTTGCTCGCCTTTCCGCTCTCGAGGCGCTGCCTGTAATCGGCAACCTTTCCGGTGAGTTTCTTCAGGCCCATGCGCGTCCCTCGTCAAGACACCAGCGCGGTCGCATCCTATCGGCCCTCCATGACGTCCACATTACGGCGGTCCGTGCCGGTCACCGCCGGCCTGCCCTTCTCGGTAAACGACTCGCCCCTCTCTTCCTCGTCGAGCGAGAGAAGTCGCTCGACCTCGGCCACGGCCTCGTTGCGCTCGACGTAGTACGAGCGCGCCGCCTCTATCAGTTCGCGCATGGCGCTGTAGGCGTAGCCCGAGTCGTTCAGGAACGACGTGGCAGCAAGCGGGCTGAGCTGACGGCGGCGGATGAAATCGTCGATGCGGCGGGTGGTGTTACGCGCGTCCTCCTCGACCTGCGCGCTCTCCTCATCCAGCCAGAGCGAGCTGCGCTCCTCGGGCTCCGCCTCACCGAGCTTGTGGATCTCGCGAACGATGCGCGCGATCTCCGTCCTCATTCCGTCGTAGAGTTCGGTGATGGTGCCCTGCGGCCGCGTGGTGTAGCGCACGGTGTTCTTGCGCAGATGCTTCACCGCCTTCACCGCCTGGACGATGTCGCTCGCCACGTCGCGAAGCACGTAGATCCGGTTCGCCATGTCGGGTGCGAGCCGCTTGCTCCCCGCTCGGGTCGTGAAGTCGACGATCGCGGCGTAGAGTGTCTTCACCCGGTGCTCGTAGCGCTCGTCGAAGTCGATCTCGATCTGGGTCCGGCTCCGCCGCACGGTCTCGGCAATGCTGTCGGTTGTATAGATCTCGTCTCGGTGGAGGTTGAGGCCGTGCAGGATCAGCTCCGCAGCGTTCTCGTAGAGGTGCAGGACCTCCTTCCTCAGCGCGCTCTCGAGTGTCTGCGGAAACGCGTCGGCCGCCTCGTTGAGATAGTGGGGACGGCTGACGTCAGGGGCGGGCTCGAGGATCCGCGTCTCCAGGAACGCGATCAGGCGCCGGAGGAGCGGCAGCATCAGGGCGACGCCGAGCACGTTGAAGATGGTGTGGAAGACCGCGAGCTTGAGCGCGAAGTCGTCGGCGGCAATGCCGACGCCCGCACTGACCCAGTCCACAGCCTGCCGCAGCGGCGTGATGAAGAGCAGGGCCACCGCCGCCGTCGCCGTGTTGAAGATCAGATGCGCGAGCGCCAGCCGCTTTCCCTGGAAGTTGGCGCTGAGCGAACCGATGATCGCGGTGATGGTCGTTCCGATGTTGGCGCCGATCGCCAGCGCAAGGGCGTTGTCGTAGGTGATCTGACCGGCCGCCAGCGCGGTGATGATGAGCACCATCGTCGCGTGGCTCGACTGCATGATGACGGTCGCGGCGGTGCCGAGAAGCGTGTAGACGACGAGGCCGAGGAGGCCCGAGAGCGCATAGCGCGACAGGTCGATCTGGTCCTTGAAGGTGTCGAACCCCTCCTTCATGTGATGGATGCCGAGGAACAGGAAGCCGAGACCGCCGAGCGCGAAGCCGACGCCTCTCAGCACCTTCGACTTCTGGAACACCAGCACGATGCTGAGCGCGATCATCGGCATCGCGTAGGCGGCGATGTTGACCTTGAGGCCGAGGCCAGCGACCAGCCATGCGCCCGTCGTGGTCCCGATGTTGGCGCCGAAGATGATCCCGACGCCGCCGATCAGCGAGATCAGCCCCGCGCTGAGGAACGAGATGGTGATGACCGAGACCAGCGAACTGGACTGAAGCAGCGTCGTCGACACGATGCCGAACAGCAGTGCGCGCGGGGTGGAGCGCGTTGCCCGCTCCAGGATCCGCTCTAGCAGACCGCCGCCGAAGAGCTTGAAGCCGTCCTCGAGCATCAGCATGCCGAACAGGAAGATCGCGACACCCGCCGCGATCTCCTGCACGTCCGGGCTGAACCAGAAGGCGATGACGAGCCCGGCGATGGCGACCGGGAGGTAGTACTTCCTCAAGAGGTTGTCCTCACGGCAGGAGCATCCCCCTCAGTACGAAGTAGAACAGAGCGGCGAGAAAGGCGGAGACAGGCAGCGTGATCAGCCAGGCCGACACGATCCTGAGAAGCGACCGGCGGCTGACGAGCTGGCGTTTCAGGGCCTTCTGCAGCTCCTTCCGTTGCGCCGCGGTGATGACGGCGTCGGGGCCCATCGCCTTGAGCGCCTTCAGGATGCGCTGTTTCTCGTCGACCGGCGCGTTGCGAAAATCCCAGAGCACCGCTTCGACCTCTGCGAAGTCCGGCGCGCCCCGGTGCCTTGCGAGCACCGACTCGGCCACCTTGCCGATCCGCTGATCGAGCCATTCCCGCAGGAAGCCTACGCCGAAGACCGCGCCGAGCGCCACGTGGGTCGAACTGATCGGCATGCCGAGCTGGCTTGCCACAATCACCGTGATCGCTGCGGAGAGCGCGATGCAGAACGCACGCGCGCGGTCGAGCTCGGTGATCTCCGATCCGACGGTCCTGATGAGCTTCGGCCCGAAGAGCGCGAGACCGACCGAGATGCCGAGCGCGCCGATCGCCATGACCCACAAGGGAATTGCGACCGCGTCACCGCCCTCTCCCGCCGACAGCACGTCCACGACTCCGGCGAGCGGCCCGACGGCGTTGGCCACGTCGTTGGCGCCGTGCGCGAAGCTCAGAAGCGCCGCCGCGAAAATCAGTGGAACGGTGAAGAGCCTGTTCACGCCCGCGCGGTCGCGTGTCAGCCTCGGCCGGGCCCGGCGGATCGCCGGACGGACGGACAAGTAGATGATCGCGCCTGCAGCGAGGCCAAGGGCCATCGCCACGGGGAAAGAGACGGAGACGAGATGCTTGATCCCCTTGATCGCGATGTAGGTCGTGAAGGCCCAGCCCATCAGACCGATCATGACAGGCACGACGCGTTCGGCCTGCTCGATCGGGTCCTCCTGGAAGAAGACGAGCCGCTTCAGCACGTAGAGCAGGCCCGCGGCGATGAGCCCGCCCATGACCGGCGAGATCACCCAGCTCGCCGCGATGCTGCTGACCGAGCCCCAGTTGACGATGTCCCAGCCGGCGGCGGCGATGCTGGCGCCCATGACGCCGCCGACGATCGAGTGCGTCGTCGAGACGGGTGCCCCCAGCCACGTCGCGCCGTTCAGCCAGATCGCGGCGCCGGCCAGCGCTCCCATCATCACCCAGACGTATTCGTCGGAGGTCCCCAGAGCGGCGGGGTCGACGATGCCGTTCTTCACCGTCGTAACGACCTCGCCCCCGGCGATGATCGCGCCCCCGGCCTCGAAGATCGCGGCGATCAGGATCGCGCCTGTCAGTGATAGCGCGAACGAGCCGACCGCGGGACCGACGTTGTTCGCGACGTCGTTGGCGCCGATGTTCATCGCCATGTAGGCGCCGATCACCGCCGCGGCGATGAGCAGGTATGCCTGCTCGACGTGCGAGAAGCGTGCGCCGGTGAAGATCACGACGCCAACCACGAAAAGGATGGCGGTGCCGAGGCGTCCGACCTCCGCGCGGCTCAGATAGGTCGCGCGCTCGATCTTGGTGTATTCCTTGACGACCACCCGGACTCCTGCTCAGCCACGGTGTCCTTGCGCGGGAAGAGGCGCATCATGCGCGATTGTGCGAAAGGCTCCGGCGGTCGGACATGATGCAGGTCAAGCCGGCTGTCATTCCACGGGCGTCTGTGCTTCAGTCGAACTCGCGTGCAGGAAGCGAGGCCATATGTCTGACAAGGGACACACCACGCCGCGCCTCGCCGACGCGGACATGTCTCGGAAGCTCGGCAAGAAAGCGTACGCTCGCGAGCTGTCAGATCTTCAGCTCACGCTCTCGAGGATCCAGCAGGCCTACCTGTTCTCGGGCGCGAAGGCCGTCATTGTCTTCGAAGGGTGGGACGCCGCCGGCAAGGGCGGCACGATCCGACGCATCTCGGCCGCGCTCGATCCGCGGAGCTTCAAGGTCTGGCCGATTGGCGCGCCGCGCAGCTACTATCTCGAACGACACTACCTGCTGCGCTTCATGGAGCGACTCCCGCCCCAGGGAGCGATATCGGCATTCGACCGTTCGTGGTATGGCCGCGTCCTCGTCGAACGTGTCGAGAACCTGACGCCCGCGCGTCGCTGGAAGCAGGCCTACCGCGAGATTCGCGACTTCGAGCAGATGGTGACCGACGACGGCACGCGCCTGGTGAAGCTCTTCTTCCACATCACGCCGGAAATTCAGCTGCAGCGCTTCGAGGAGCGGCTCCGGAACCCGCTGAAACGTTGGAAACTGACCTACGAGGATTTCCGCAATCGGGACAGGTGGAAAGATTATTCCGTGGCAATCGAGGAGATGTTCGGCAAGACATCGACGCCGTTCGCGCCGTGGACCGTCGTGCCTTCGAACGACAAGCGATACGGGCGAATCCACGCGATCAGGACCGTCGTGGACGTTTTGGGCCATGGTCTCGATCTCGATCCCGTCGTGCCCGACGGACAGGTCCTCGACGCCGCCGGGGAGGTCCTGGACGTCGATCCGGACCTGATTCACAGCCTGCGCGGGCGCACCGATTGACCGCACCGCCTGATCGCGTGCCCTGCCGCTCGCCGCATCGAGGGCAGCGGGTCGCGGCGGGAGCAGGCGATGGCGTCGGTGTGCGAGCCTGCAGGAGGGGTGCATGATCTGGGTTGCTTTGCACTACATCGCGGTACTGGCTTGCGGAGCGCGTGTTCTGTTGCGCCCGCATCGCGATCCGTCGTCGCGGGTGGCGTGGCTCGCGGTGCTGTTCGCCCTGCCCGTCGTGGGTATCGTCGCCTACCTGCTCCTGGGCGAGACGAGCATCGGCCGCAGGCGGGTCGCGCGGCTGAACCGGATCATCGCCGCGCTGCCCCGACCGGACGAGACCCCAGGCTGGGACGAGCTGGAGCCGACACAGCCTGTGCCGGACGCCTACGCGCACTTGTTCAATGTGGGGCAGTCCATCAGCGGGTATGCCCCCGTCGGCGGCAACCGCGCCCGGCTCATGGACGATTCCGACAGTGCGATCGACGGGATGGTCGCGGATATCGATGCGGCCAGCGAGCATGTCCACCTGATGTTCTACATCTGGCTGCCGGACAACAACGGTCGAAAGATGGTCGAGGCGCTGAAACGGGCGGCGGCGCGAGGGGTCGTCTGCCGCGCCATGGTCGACGACCTCGGCTCGCGCGACCTGATCAAGAGCCCGCACTGGACGGAGATGGGCGAGGCGGGCATCCGGCTCGCGCGCGCCCTGAAGGTCGGCAATCCGCTTCTGCGGACGGTCAACGGCCGGGTCGATCTCCGCAACCACCGCAAGATCCTCGTGATCGACAACCGCGTCACCTATTGCGGCAGCCAGAATTGCGCTGACCCCGCCTTCCTGCCCAAGGCGAAATACGCGCCCTGGGTCGACGCGGTGATGCGCTTCGAGGGGCCGGTGGTCCGCCAGAACCAGCATCTTTTCGCCAGCGACTGGATGGCGAACTTCGACGAGGACATCGGCGGCGTCCTGCGCGAGCCGCTCGGCGCGCAGGGCCCGGGGTTCACGGCGCAGGTGGTGGCCAGCGGACCGACCGCCAGGCATTCAGCAATGCCCGAGATGTTCGAGAGCGTGATGTACGCCGCCCGCAGGGAGCTGGTGATCACGACACCCTACTACGTGCCGGACGCCGCCATCCAGGCGGCGCTCTGCGCCGCCGCCAATCGCGGGGTCGACGTCACGATCGTCTTCCCGGCGCGCAACGACGATTTCGCCGTCGGGGCGACGAGCCGGTCCTACTACGAGGATCTGCTGACAGCCGGAGTGAAGATCCACGAGTACCAGCCGGGGCTCCTGCACACCAAATCGATGGCAGTGGACGGAGAGCTTGCGCTCATTGGATCGGCGAACATGGACCGGCGCAGCTTCGACTTGAACTACGAGAACAACATCCTGCTGCACGATCCGGCACTGACCAGCACCATGCGCGCGCGCCAGGACGCCTACATCGCAGACAGCAGGCCGGTGACGCTGGCCGAGGTGCGCGCGTGGTCAAAGAGCACGCGCCTCTGGAACAACGCCCTGGCCACTCTCGGACCGATCCTCTGAGACTCCAGAATAGCGACCCCTGTCAGCTGCCTCGTGGGAACACCGGTTTCCTCACTGGCGGCCCAAGCGCCGGAAGATCTCCCCGATATGCGCAGGGCCGACTTCGCAGCAACCGCCGACGACAGCGGCGCCATCAGTGATCCAGCCCTCGGCGAAGTCGGCGTAGGCATCAGGTCCCAGGTCGGTTCGCGCGTCGAGTTGATCGACCGTCGCACCGATATGATCGAACTCGGCGCTGATCCCCGTGAACCCGTTGGCGTACGCCCCGTACGTTCTCGCCATGCGCTTCAGCAGCGGCAGGCCGCGGCTGATGGCTTCGGGTCTTGAGCAATTCAGCAGCAGGCACTCCGGGTGGAATTCCGCGACGAGCTCGGCGACACGGTCAAGCGGCTCGCCGGATCGAAGGCGCGTCCCGTCATCGTCGTCCACGCTCAGCGCCAGCCAGACTCGCCTGCCCGTGACCTGAACGCCCAGAAGCCCGCCGCGCGCCTGGTCGATCGAAGACATGGTTTCGAGCAGATGCAGGTCCACGTAGGGGGCGTGGAGCCGGGCCAGGCGGGCGTAGATCTCCGCGGCGACCTCGGCGGGCGGCGCCTTGTCGGGCTGGTACGAGAAGCCCAAAGGCCCCAGCGACCCGGCGACGAGGCCGCGCCCGCAAGCGTCGCGCGCGCGGCACGCGATCTCGCACGCCGTGCGCGACAGAGCCTCCAGCCGATCCGCGATCCCGTGCGCCTCGAGCCGGTCGGGCAGCACGGCGTAGGTATTCGTCGTCGCCACGTCGGCGCCCGCGGCGAAGAAGTCGTCGTGCACTGCGCGAACGAGCTGGGGCGCCTCGAGCAACGCCGCCACCGACCAGAGCGAGGTGGCGCGGCGGGTCCGCGACACGAGCTCCTGTCCAACTCCACCGTCGAGAATCGTGACGCTCATCGAGCGATCCCTTCAAGCCGGGAGCATGAGGAACAACTGGCACGAGCAGACAAGGCGACGATCTCGCGCAGTTGCGGGCGGGCGAGGCCGCTGGCTGCCTTGTCGGCAGTGCGCCGATGCTGCCCCGAGCTGCTCACCCGGAAACGCCACGGGAGGCAATCGCCTGAAGCGCCCGCTTCAGCTCTGCCTCAACTTCGTCGTGCGCGACCGACTCGTCGAGAAGGTCGCTCGCCGAGGCCGTCAGCCGGTGCATCTGGTTGACACAGGCATCCACCATGGCCGGACGCGACGCGGCCAGGGCGAGATCGGCAAGGACGCCGAGTGCGTGCAGCGTCACATTCCGGTCGGCGGCGACGTACTGCCGCATTCTGTCGAAAGACCGGGTCAACATGCCTTCGAAGGTCACTCGCCGGTAGAGAACCGGATCGTCGCTCTTGGCCGGTTGCATCGGAGATCGTCGTGCGAACGCGACGAGGCCGGCGCGTAACCAGTTGAGGCACAGCATCGCCGTGTGAGGGTCGTTGACTCCGGGTGACAGCGCGCGCCCAAGGACCTCCACGAGTTGATCGGACAGGAAGAGAACATCCTGAACGTCCGTCCTGTTCGCACCTTGCGTGTAGCAGTCGCGCAACTGCGGCGCGATCGTCTCGTCCCTGTTGCGCACCGGACTAGCGCTCATGATGGTCTCGCCCGCCACCAGGAAGTCTCCGGGCGTCCGGTGCAGGATGACCTGAAGCTTCCTTTCGCGCGCGAGAGCAGCAAGGCTCTCCAGGTCGACTTGCTGAAGGAACCCCGCGAACTCCGCGCAGATGGTCTCTCCCTGGTCATTGTGAGGCTCGTCCTGCCATGCCTCGACGTCGACGGGGTCCCGCTTCTCGCGTTCGCGGCGGTCTTCCTCGTCCAGCATCAGGACGATCGAGCTGTGAAGCTTGTCCCCGATCTTTGCCGTCAGGTTCATGATGTTGATGGATTCGGGGATGTGGTGAATGTAGGCGATCAACGCGCCGACGGCTGAAAGCGTCAGCAGCAGCGCGAAGAAAACCGAGATCTGAGGGACGAAGGCTTCGAGCGTGGTCTCGGACAGTTCCGAGCGGGCGTGCACCGTGCTGAGGACGGTAATGCAGTATACGAACGTCGCCACGAATATCCCCAGGACGATCTGGTTCTTCCGGTCGCCCATGAAGTTGCCGATGAGGCGCGGTCCGTAGTTGGAGCTCGCGAACGACACGGCGACGATGGTCACGGAGAACGCGACGCCTGCGACACCGAGCGTTGCGCCAGCGAGGGTCGTGAGAATCGCGCGCGCACCGTCGACCTCGGTGGCGCGGATGAACCCGACGGTCCGGATCCAGTCGGAGCCCAGCCGCGAGTCGAGATACGGCAGCAGGAAGCCCAGGAGCACGGCACCAAACGTCATCGTGCTCGGCCAGAACCAGTAGTTCTGCCGGAACCTGACGATCCAGCGGAAAACGAAGTTGTGCATCGGCTATGTCCGACAGCGGGACGCGTCGCGAGTTAAGCGGCCGCCCTTCCTCTGCCCGCGGCCACGCGGGGAGAGTGAGCCGTGCCCCCGACTGTCAGAGCTCAACTTGCGGAGGTGGCCGAAGTGAAGCGGCAGACCACTCGCGCGCGGCGACGGCATCGCGACGCGCCAGCTTTGCGCACTGAGCTTGTTGAAGCGGCTAGAATCTGCGCACGCCGCCACTGATACGCGTAAGAAACGCGCATTCTTCGATGTCGGGCGGCCTGCGCGACATACTCCGGGCATTCGTCCGGAGCGTTTTGTAAACATCGGCGCGAGAATGGGCATGAGACCGGGAACTGAGCGATGGCAGAACCTGAGGACGTGGAGCTCGTCAGCGTCTCGAAAGTCTACGGCAGCATAGCCGCCGTCGACGCCGTGTCTCTGAGAATCAGGGCCGGGAAATACTGCTGCCTGCTCGGACCCTCGGGATGCGGCAAGACCTCGACCCTGAGGATGATCGCGGGTCACGAGAGCATCTCGGACGGCGACATCCTGATCGCTCACCGGCGCATCAACGACGATCCGCCGGCACGCCGCGGCACCGCGATGATGTTCCAGAACTATGCGCTGTTCCCGCACCTCGACATTGCCGAGAACGTCGCCTTCTCGCTCAAGATGCAGGGCGTTGGCCGGGGCGAGCGGCGGGGCAGGGCGATGGAGCTGCTGGAGCTTGTCTCGATGACCGACTTCGCCGACCGGCGGCCGAACCAGCTTTCGGGCGGACAGCAGCAGCGGGTGGCCTTGGCGCGTGCGCTGATGACGCGCCCCTCGGTCCTCTTGCTCGACGAGCCTCTGTCTGCGCTCGACCCGTTCCTGCGGGTGCGGATGCGGGGCGAGCTGCGCCGCATCCAGCGCGAACTCGGCATCACCTTCATCCACGTCACCCACAGCCAGGAGGAGGCGATGGCGCTCTCCGACCTGGCCGTTGTGATGAACGATGCGCGGATCGTCCAATCGGGTCCGCCGAGGGAGATCTTCAACAAGCCGCGGACGCCGTTCGTCGCCCGCTTCATGGGCGGCCACAACATCCTGACCGACGGCGGTCGCACCATCACCTTCCGCGCCGACGCCGTGACCCTGGCGCGCGATCCCGCCGCCGCGCGGCGCGCCACCATCCGCGAGGTCGAATACCGCGGCCCCGAGGTGATGGTCAGCCTCGCGCTGCCGGGCGGTGAGGACCTGAGCGCCATCGTGCCCGAGCGCAGCTTCTTCGCCGATCCGTTCGAGCCCGGCGAGACCGTCGGCGTGAGCTGGCGCCGCGAGGATGTGCACGAGCTGTCCGAAGCCTAACAAACGCAACAGGAGAGGAGCGTATCCGTGCCCATCATCCGACCGACCCGCCGCAGGTTTCTGAAGGGAGCAAGCGCGCTGGGCGCCGCCAGCGCCTTTCCCGCACCGTTCGTCCACGCGCAGGAGCCGGTCACGCTGCGTTATCTGTCGACCGCCGTGAACCAGTCGCCCGCCATCGCGACGAAAGCGTCGGAAGAGCTCGGCATCAACATCGAATACATCGCCGTCACCACCGACGACGTGGCGCGCCGCGTCATCACCCAGCCGAACTCGTTCGACCTTGTGGACAGCGAGTACTTCTCGCTGCCGAACCTGATCCCGTCGGGGAACCTCAAGGGCATGGACGCGAACCGGATCGAACGCGCGGCGCAGATCGCCAGCGTCATCCGCGAGGGCACGGTCGACGGCGAGGCGGTCGGCAGCGACGGCACGGCACCGTTCGAGGTGCTGTATCTGGAAGGCGAGAACGGCCAGACCTTCGCCGCGGAGCGGACCCAGTGGATCACCCTGATCCCGACGACCTACAATGCCGACACGCTGGGGATCCGTCCCGACCTGATCGACAGCGAGATCTCGAGCTGGGCGTCGCTCCTCGACCCGCAGTTCGCGGGAAAGGCCGCGATCCTGAACATCCCGTCGATCGGGATCATGGACGCCGCGATGGCGCTCGAGGCGCGCGGCGATCTGACCTACGGCGACAAGGGCAACATGACGCGCGAGGAGATCGACGCCACGATCGCGGCGCTGATCGAGGCCAAGCGCAACGGCCAGTTCCGCGCGTTCTGGACCAACTTCAACGAGAGCGTGAACCTGATGGCCTCGGGCGAGGTGGTGATCCAGTCGATGTGGTCGCCCGCCGTCACCGCCGTGCGCACACAAGGCGTGCCCTGCATCTACCAGCCGCTGAAGGAGGGGTACCGCGCCTGGGCCTCGGGCTTCGGCCTGCCGCGGACGCTGGAAGGGCGCAAGGAGGATGCGGCCTATGAGTTCATCAACTGGTTCCTGTCCGGCTGGGCCGGCGCACACTTGTCGAAGCAGGGCTACTATCCGGCCGTGCTGGAGACCGCGCGCGAATACATGGAGCCCTACGAGTGGGCCTACTGGTACGAGGGCCAGCCCGCCGAGGAGACGATCTACGCCCCGAGCGGCGACGTTCTGGAAGAGGCCGGCGCGGTGCGCGACGGCGGCTCGTACGAGGAGCGCATGGGCGCGGTCGCCTGCTGGAACGCCGTCATGGACGAGAACCAGTACATGGTTCGCAAGTGGAACGAGTTCATCGCCGCATGAGCGAGGCTACGGCAGAGTCAGGGCGCCGGAGTATCCGGCGCCCTCGCGTCTTGTCGTGGCGCGCCCGGCTCGACACCTCGGCCCTCTGGCAGGCGGCGCCGATGGCGCTGGTCTTCGCGATCTTCTTCCTCGCGCCGCTGGTGGTGACGATCATCGTCAGCTTCTGGGAGTTCACCCAGTATTCGATCGAGCCTGCCTTCGTTTTCCAGAACTACCGCGACGTCTTCGACGGCTGCCTGTCGGACCTGCCGACCCTCTGCACCACCTTCGCCACGTATCTGTCCACGCTGAAGTTCTGCTTCCTCGTGTGGCTTACGACGCTGACGATCGGCTTCACCGTCGCCTACTTCCTCGCCTTTCACGTCCGCACCCTGCCGGTACAGATCGCCTTCTTTCTTCTGTGCACGATTCCGTTCTGGACCTCGATCGTGATCCGGATGATCGCCTGGATCCCTGTGCTCGGGCGCAACGGCATCGTCAATTCCGCGCTGATGCAGGCGGGGCTGATCGACGCGCCGCTGGAGTGGCTGCTCTATTCGGATTTCGCGGTCGTGCTGGCGCTGACGCACCTCTACACGCTCTTCATGGTGGTGCCGATCTTCAACTCGATGATGCGGATCGACCGGGCGCTGATCGAGGCTGCCGCCGACGTCGGCGCCACGGGCCTGCAGACGCTGACGAGCGTGATCATTCCGCTGGCGAAGCCCGGCATCATCATCGGCTCGATCTTCGTCATCACCATCGTCATGGGCGACTTCCTGACGATCGGCATCATGGGCGGGCAGCAGATCGCCTCGGTCGGCAAGTCGATCCAGGTCCAGATCCAGTACCTGCAGTTCCCCATCGCCGCCGCCAACGCGGTCGTGCTGCTGCTGGCCGTGACGCTGGCGATCTCGATGCTGCTGCGCCTGGTCGACATTCGGCGGGAGCTCTGATCGATGGACCCCCGCCCGCGCTCGTTCTACCTTCTCGCCGCGTTCTTCGCGCTTGTTCCTGCTGTTTCTCTACGGCCCGATGATCGCCATCGTCGCGCTGTCGTTCCAGGGGCCTGAGGGCGGGCTGGTCTTTCCGATGAACGGCGTCTCGCTGCACTGGTTCGGCGTCTTGTGGTCCGACCAGGGATCGGTCGACATCTCGGATGCGTTCGGCCGCTCGCTGCGCCTGGCGGTGACCGTCATGGTTCTGACCGTCGTGATCTCGGTGCTCGCGGGCCTCGCCTTCCGCAAGCGGTTCCCCGGCAAGATGGCGCTGCTCTACATCGCGATCGCCAGCCTGATCGTGCCCTCGATCGTGGTCTCGCTCGGCATCGCGCTGGAGTTCAGGCTCATCGACGAGAGCATCAGGGGGCTGCCGTTCGAGGGGGTGCAGCGCAGCTTCGTCTCCGCTCTCGGCCTCTTCTCGTCGGGGCTGGGCGCGCACCTGACCTGGACGCTGCCCTTCGGCCTGCTGATCATGTTCGCCGTCTTCAACCGCTTCGACCCCTCCTACGAGGAGGCGGCGCGCGACCTCGGCGCGACGCGCTGGCAGACCTTCCGGCATGTCACGCTGCCGATCATCGCGCCGTTCCTTTTCGGCGTCGGCGTCTTCGGCTTCACGCTCAGCTGGGACGAGCTGGCAAGGTCGTCGCAGGTGATGGGGTCGGACAACACGCTGCCGATGCAGCTCGCGGCGCTGACGACCACCGTCACGACGCCCGAGATCTACGCCCTCGGCACCGTCACGAGCGCGGCCTCGCTCCTGCTGGTCGCACTGCTTCTGGTGACCACGGCGGTGGTGCGCCGGAGACGGGGTCGACGGTGAGCGGCGTCAGGCTCAACCTCGTCAATCCCAACAGCACGGCCGCGATGACCGAGAAGATCGCCGCGGCGGCCCGTCGCGCGGCGATGCCCGACACGGAGATCATCGCGCGCACGTCGAGCAGCGGCCCGCCATCGATCGAGGGGTACCACGACGGGGCAATGGCGTTGCCGGGCCTGTTGGCCGAGATCGAGAGGGGCGAGGGCGACGGCGCGTCGGCCCACATCATCGCCTGCTTCGACGATACCGGCCTCGACGCAGCGCGCTCCGCGGCCGCGTGCCCTGTCGTCGGCATTGGCGAGGCCGCCTGCCTGCTCGCCACGCAGCTAGCCGAGCGCTTCGTCGTCGTCACCGCCGCCGCCGTCTCGGTGCCGGTGCTCGAGGGCAACCTGCGCCGCAACGGGCTCGATGCACGCTGCGCCGCAGTCAAGGCGGCCGGTCTCGGCGTGCTCGACATCGAAGACCAGGCCGAGGGCGCTGTCGCCGGCGCCATGCGCCGTGCGGCGGAGGAATTCCCCGATGCGGCGATCGTACTCGGCTGCGCCGGCATGGCGTCGCTGGCCGCGCGCCTGGCGGAAGAGCTCGACCGGCCCGTCATCGACGGTGTGGCCGCGGCGATCGTTCTTGCCGAGGGGCTGGTCCGCCTGGCCCATGCGCCGGTCAAGACAGGGGGATGGGCACCGCCGCGGTGGCCGGGATGACGACGTCCGGCACGATCATCGTACGGCGGATGGGGCCTCGCCGGTCCACGGCATGTGCTCGGCTTGGACAGAGGCCGGAGGGAACGCCCGCCTTCGTGATGCCGACGATGGGCGGCCCATCCCCTTCTTCGTTGCGCCACCCGCACGACGAGCGGGCCGGTGCGGTGCGGCTAGAACTCTGCCGCGATCTCGTAGAGGACCGGCTCGAAGCTGCGGCACAGCTGAGAGATTCGTCGATTTCTGTCGCGCATCTCCTTGCTCCGCAGCATGGCGAGAAAGTCCTGCCGGTCGCGCCAGTGCGAGATGTTGGCGACCCGCGTCTGCGCGTCGTTGACGTGAAGCCGCGCCCGCAGGAAGCCGTCGCGCTTCGAGATGAATTCGGCGTAGGCCGACCGAAGCTCATCGAGAAGATCGTCGCAGGTCCCCGGCGTCACCTCGAACGTCGTGATGACGGTCTGGTCGGTCATCGCCGCCGCTCCCCGAAGATCAGTTGCCCCAGGGCGATGAGGGCGATCGCGCCGATCGCCGCGACGATGAGAAGGACGAGCAGGCCACCGGCGGCAATGATGCCGATGCCAAAAGCGGCGAGCACGAAGGGAAGCGCCACGGCCCCGACCACCCCAAGAAGCATGTAGCCCACCGTGTTCCGCCCGGTCAGTTGTCCGGCGATCCAGCCCGCGACGAGCCCGATGAGAATGAGCACGATCAGGCTGATCGCCCCAACCGCGTCGAGAAATGACTCCATGCCGTCCACTCCCTTGTCTTTCGTCGAACGCCCCAGGAACCCTAGCACGCTCTCAAAGGGCGCGCCCATCGCTTTCGCACTTCACCGCCACCCGCTATGGTTGTAGAACGCAGTTTCGTCGCTTCATTGTCGTGGCCGGAAATGCGCCTGACGCCCGTACTGCTGACGCTGTTTTGCGCTGCCGGTCCGGCACTGGGCGGGGCGTGGCCACGCGGCGAGGCCAGCGCCTTCCTGTCGCTCAAGTACACAGGACGGTGGGATCGCGAGGACATCGCGCTGCTCGACTTCACGCGTGAGGACCTGTTCCAGGGCTACGCCGAGTGGGGCATCTCATCCGGGCTGACGTTCGGCGGCGAGTACTCGGCAGCTGGCCCCGAGATCGCGCCGGTGACGGAGATCCGCGGCTTCGTGCGGTACACGTTCCTCCAGCGCGGCCCCCACGTGATGTCGGTCGAGTTCGGCGCAGGGCAACGGAGCAACGACTTCGAGTACGAGGTCAACTACATCCGGCCCGGTCTGGCGTGGGGGCGCGGCTACGACAGCCGCTTAGGCAACGGCTGGCTGGAGCTCGATGGACAGGCGGAGTTCTACGACAACGAGGATGAGACGGCGCTCAAGCTCGACGCCACGGTCGGCATGAACGTCAGCAACAGGCTCGCCGTCGTCGTGCAGGCGCGCGCGGGCGACTATCCCGAGAGCGACCCATATCTTCGCATCGCCCCGTCGGCTGTCATCCGCCTCAGCGACTGGCTGCGCGTCCAGGCGGAGGTCGAGGGAGGGGTCTACAACGACACCGGCCTTTCGGGGGCGCTCGCCCTCTGGTTCGATTTCTAGGCGGCCAGCTCAGGCGCCTGCAGGAGTTGGACCCCGTTGATCTGCCAGCCGTCCTGGGTCGGGATCATCTGGTAGGCCAGCACGTGCAGCGCGCCCTCCTCGTCGCGGATCAGCACCTTCTGCACCATCGCCGCACCCCGCTCCTCGAGTTCGAGAAAGGTGATATCCGCCGGGCGCCAGACCATGGGATAGCCTTGCCGCACCATCGACCCGAAGCGGCTGGGGTTCTGGAAGATCCGCTTGATCGCGGGAGAGGCGTACGTGAACGCGGTGGCGAAATCATCGGCGAGAAACGCGTCGAGCTGGTGGCGGATGACGCCCTCGATTTCTGCCTGCTGGGCGGGGGCCGGACCGGCGAGTCCGACGGCAATCACGAGAGCGGCGAGGATGCGTTGCATGGTGTCTCCTTCCGGACAGCGGCTGCCTTCTGGTTGGCGCGGTGACGTAAGGGTAGGAACCTTGGCGCGCCCGTCGATGTTTCTTCGCGAAAGCGCGAGAAGGAGGAGGCCATCCCCTACCGGATCAAGCAGAGCGACCACGACGTCATCGACGCCATGCGCCGCATCGGCGCGGAGCAGATCGAGCAGGCCGTCGAATTGATCGACGCAGAGGGAGAGCTCGAGCCGCGGGTCCACGACGCGCGGAAACGACTGAAGAAGCTGAGGGGCCTGATCCGCGTCGTCCGTCCGGCATTCCCGGACTACAAGATGGAGAACGAGCATTTCCGCGACCTGGGCCGGTCGATTTCGGGACTGCGCGATGCGCAGGTCCTGGTGCAGACGCTGGACCGGCTGCTCGAGAGCCACGAAGAGCCGCTCGACCTCAACTCCTTTGCAGACTTCAGAGGTCGGATAGATCGGATCGCGAGCGAGGCGCAGGATATCGATCTTGCGCCGGTGAGAGAGGCCCTCCTGCGCGCGCGGGTGCGGATCGAGGAATGGACGCTGCAGGACACTGGCTGGGACGCGATCGCCGGGGGCCTGAAGAAGACCTACAAGCGGGCGCGCAAGCGGCAGTCAGCAACTAGCGACCCCGACCTGCACGACTGGCGCAAACGGCTGAAATATCACTGGTATCATGTCCGTCTCCTCGAGGAGATCTGGCCAGAGGAGATGCAGGCGCGTGAAGCCGCGGCCGACAAGATCAGTGACGACATGGGGCTATTTCAGGACCTCGTGGTGCTTGAGGCCGAGCTCGAGAGAGGACCGCTCAGCGAAGAAGCGGAGCGTGTACTGCGCGGCCTGATCGCAGCGCGCAAGGCGGAGAAGGTGGAGGAAGCCCGCAGCATCGCCGAGCGCCTGCTGGCGGACAAGCCCAAGGTCCTCGCCGCCCGTTGGGGCGAGCTCTGGAAGGCCTGGCGCGGTCGGGATCGCGACGCCACGCCGCGCTGACGGCGCGGGCCGGGTGGCTATCTCAGCCGGTGTGGCAACCGTGATCTACAACGAAACCTGTCCGATCTGCTCGCGCGAGGTCGCGGCTTACAAGCGCGCGGCGAACCACGCGGGAGCAGATCTCAGCTTCGGCGGATTGCCACAAGCCGAGCGGTTCGGACTGACGCCAGACGAAGCGGCACGGCAGTTCCACGTGGTCGAGAGCGGCAGACTCCATGCGGGGCTGGACGCCTTCCTGATCGTCTGGCGCCGTCTGCCGCGCTGGCGCCGGCTGGCCGGCGCGATCGACAGGCCGATCGTCCGGCCCATCGCGCGGATCGCCTACGACCATGTCGCCGCGCCGGCGCTTTACGCGCTGCACCGCGTGCGGGTCAGGCAGCGAGCCGCGCGTCGATGAGGTCCGCCGTTTCGCCCGTGCCGTAAAGCGCGACGAACCCGCCGAACCGAGGCCCCTGGCTGGCGCCCAGCAGCACCTCGTAGAGCGCCTTGAACCAGTTCCTCAGCGGCTCGAACCCGTGGGCCTTGCCGACGGCGAAGACCTCCGACTGCAGGGTCTCAGCATCGCGCGGGCCGTCCCAGGCGCGCAGCTTGTCGCGCAACTCCTCGATCGCCGCGCGCTCCTGCTCGGTCGGGGCACGGAACTGGCGCTGCGGCTTCTCGACGTCGTTGAAGTAGCGCACCGCATAGCCCGCCGCCGCGTCCAGCCCCGGATGCGTCTCGGGTGATGCATCGGGCGCGTAGCGCTGGATGAAGCCCCACAGCGCCGCCTTGTCCTGCGCGGCGGAGACGCTGGCCAGGTTGAGCAGCATCGCGAACGGCACCACCATGTCGCTCTCGGGCACGTCGGGCCCGTGGATGTGGAAGACCGGATTGGCGACTTGCTGCGCGGTGTCCTGCCCGGGGTAGGCGCGGAGCTGCTGGTGGTACTCGTCGACCGCCTTCGGGATGACGTCGAAGTGCAGCCGCTTGGCCGTCTTGGGCTTCTGGAACATGAAGTAGCCGAGGCTCTCGGGGCTGGCGTAGGTCAGCCATTCCTCCATCGACAGGCCGTTGCCCTTGGACTTCGATATCTTCTGGCCCTCGAAGTCGAGGAACAGCTCGTAGTTCATCAGCTCGGGCTGCGGCGCGTCCAGCGCCTTGCAGATCCGCGCGCTGAGCTCGGCCGACGGAATCAGATCCTTGCCGTACATTTCGTAGTCGACGCCGAGAGCCGCCCACCGCATGCCCCAGTCCGGCTTCCACTGCAGCTTGACGTGGCCGCCGGTGACCGGAATTGCGATGCGCTCGCCGTCAGGCTCCTCGTAGACGATGGTGCCGCGCTCCATGTGCCGCTCCAGCGTCGGCACCTGCAGGACGCGGCCGGTCTTGGGGCTGATGGGCAGGAACGGCGAGTAGGTCTCACGCCGGCTTGCCTCGACCCCGCCCAGCGACGGCAGCATGATCGCCATCACGTCCTCGAACCGCTCGAGCACCATCAGCAGCGCCTCATCGAAACGCCCCTGCCTGTAGTAGTCGGTCGAGGACGCGAACTCATACTCGAAGTCGAAGCTGTCGAGGAAGGCCCGCAGGCGCGCGTTGTTGTGCTCGCCGAAGCTCGGGTATTCGTCGAACGGGTCGCGCACCTTGGTCAGGGGCAGGTGCAGATCCTCTCGCATCTGCTCTTGGTTGGGAACGTTCGTCGGAACCTTCCGCAGGCCGTCCATGTCGTCGGAAAAGCACAGAAGCTTCGTCGGGATGTCCGAGATCAACTCGAACGCGCGGCGCACCATCGTGGTCCGCTGCACCTCGCCGAAAGTCCCGATATGCGGCAGGCCGGAGGGGCCGTAGCCCGTCTCGAACAGGACATGGCCCTTATCCGGCGGCGCCTTCTCGTAGCGTTTCAGTAGCCGGCGCGCCTCCTCGAAGGGCCAGGCCTTGGATTGCATCGCGGCGTCTCGGAGATCGGTCATCGCTGCCTCCATACGAGACGCGCCAACTATTGCCGGTGGCGCCCCGCGTCAATAATGTCCGCCGCGATCGGAGAGAGGACCTACCGTGTCAAACTTCGCCGAGACGATGACCCCGCAGGACGCGCTCGTCGCCGTGATGATTGCCGTCTCGGCGAGCGACGAGCGTATGGAGACTGCTGAACTCGTCACCATCGAGCGCATCGTCAATCACCTTCCGGCCTTCGCCGACTACGACCAGTCGCGCCTGCCCGACGTCAGCAGCGTGGTCTTCGACCACTTCGCGCAGGAGGAAGGGCTGGAGCAGCTCTTCGACCTCATCCGCAGCGTCCTGCCCGAGCGTCTCTTCGAGACGGCCTATGCGCTTGCCTGCGACGTGGCGGTTTCGGACGGACGGCTGGGTGAGATGGAGCTTCGCCTGCTCGAGGAGATACGCCACGAGCTCAAGGTCGAGCGTCTGCATGCCGCTGCCATCGAACGCGGCGCCCGCGCCCGTCACCTCGTGCCCTGATCTCATCCGTCGAGCGTCGCCATCACCTCCCGGCGGCGCCCGTCGCGGGCTACGATGACCTGCACCTCGTCCCCCGGCTCATGTCCGTCGAGGGCCGCAACCAGATCCTGCGTCGACGAGATGGCCTTGCCGTCGAGAGCTACGATTGCGTCTCGGACACGGATGTTCCCGTCGCCAAGCAACTCGGCGGGTTCGAGTCCCGCCGCCGCCGCGGCTGACC
The DNA here is from genome assembly GCA_963749675.1 of uncultured Alphaproteobacteria bacterium. Lineage (GTDB taxonomy): Bacteria > Pseudomonadota > Alphaproteobacteria > Rhodobacterales > Rhodobacteraceae > Roseitranquillus. The sequence goes on along the minus strand of CAVVNT010000004.1, from coordinate 397,687 downwards.
CCGGTGCGACGCCGAGGACCACGACGCCCTCGAAGCCCTGCCGCCGCGCCATCGAGTTGATCCTCGGGTCGGAGCGGACGCCGAGCGAGGGTGGGGCGTAGCGCCCGCGCGCGATCAGCTGTGGCACGACCCGGTTCACCGTGTCGACCGGAACCGAGAACCCGATGCCGGCGCTGGCGCCCGACGGGCTGAAGATCGCCGTGTTGACGCCGATGAGGCGCCCAGCGCTGTCGAGGAGCGGGCCGCCGGAATTGCCCGGGTTGATCGCCGCGTCGGTCTGGATCAGCCCTTCGATCACGATGCCCCGCCCGCTCGGCAACTCGCGGTCCAGCGCCGAGACGATGCCCTTCGTCAACGTCCAGTCCAGTCCGAACGGATTGCCGATGGCGAACACGGTCTGACCGACCTCGAGGTCGGCGCTGGCGCCGATCGGCAGCGGATCGGGCCGAGACGCGCTGACGCCGATCTGCAGGACCGCGAGGTCGTGGCGCGGGCTGGCCCCGACGAGCGAGGCCGGAAAGCTTCGCCCGTCCGCCAGCCGCACCGTGGCGGCGGACGTGCCCTCGACGACGTGCGCATTGGTGACGACGTGACCCAGATCGTCCCACACGAAGCCGGAGCCGGTCCCGCGGGGCTGGTCGTGGGCGTTCCTGGTCCAGGGGTCCAGGACGCGCTCGGCGGTCGAGATGAAGACCACGCTGTCTCGGGCCGTGCGGAAGAGATCGATCGTCGCCTGCTCGTCTGCGGCGAGTTCACCTCGCGCCACGATGAGGCGCGGCTCGGACTGCCCCGAAAGCAGCCTCGACTGGATCAAGGGGACGCTTTGCCAAACGAAGGTCACGAGTATCGCCGCGAGCGTGATCCACGCCAGTCGAAACAGGAACTCCGTTTGTCGCATGTTTCGCCAATGCTCGGGGGATGCGATCAGTTCAGGGGGATCTCGTTTTCGTCCTTGCTGCGCTGGTACCGCTGTGAAAGTCGGCCGTATTCGTCCCGGATGGCCGCGATGCGGCTCTCGAACTCTCCGCGCCGCTTCGCACCAGGCGGAGGCAGCAGATCGGAGATCGCTCGGGCGGACCAGTACGCATTCTGCCGCCGGTAGCCGCCGGGCTCGAGACCGAAGACTTCCTTGAGGATGCGCAGATCGTGCGGAATCGCGAAGGAGTCGCGGCTTTCCTCATGGCTGAACAGGTAGAAGATGGTGTCGAATCCCGCCCACGTGATCGCCGACAGGCACATCGTGCAGGGCTCGTGGGTGGAGAGAAAGAGCAGCCGCGACGTCTCGGGCCGATCGTCTCGCGGCAACTTGTAGAACCGCTTCAGCGCGTGGACCTCGCCGTGCCAGAGGGGGTTCTCCGTCTCGTTGTTGGTCTCGGCGAGCACCACCTCTCCGCTCGCCCGGTCGAGGAGCGCCGCGCCGAAGATCTTGTTGCCTGACGCCACGCCGACCCGCGTCTTCGGCACGATCGACGTCTCGATCGCCGTGAGCAGCCAGTCGAGCGTCTCTACATCGTCCGCCATGGCTCCACCTCCCGGTCCGCCTGGAGCTTCTGGAAGTCCGGCGGGCTGCCTTCCACCCTATTGATGCAGCGGGATCTCGCCCCTGCCGCGTCGGCGGCAAAGGGCGAGCGCGGCCATCACCAGACCGACATGACTGAACGCCTGGGGAAAGTTGCCGAGCATCTCGCCCGTTTCGACGTCGACTTCCTCGGCCAGCAATCCCAGATCGTTCGAGATCCCGATCAGCCTGTCCATCAAGGCCTCCGCCTCGTCGACGCGCCCCTGTAGGGCATAGACCTCCACGAGCCAGAAGGAGCAGAGCAGGAACGCCCCCTCGTGACCCTCGAGTCCGTCGTGGCCGTCGGTCTGATAGCGTAGCAGAAAGCCGCCAATGTCGAGCTCCCGCTCGATCGCGGCGACGGTGCCGGTCATCCGCGGGTCGAGCGGCGGCAGAAAGCCGACTAGCGGCAGCATCAGCAGGCTCGAATCCACGGTCGTGCCGCCGTAGTACTGCGTGAAGGTGCCGAGCCGTTGGTGGAACCCGCGATCGCAGACGTCGGCGTGGATCTCGTCGGCAAGCGCCCTGAGCCGCGCCTCCTCCTCCACGTCGCCGACCGAGCGTGCGGCCTTGGCCGCATGGTCGAAGCCGACCCAGGCCATCACCTTGGAATAGACGAAATGCTGCCTGTCCCCGCGAACCTCCCAGATGCCCTCATCGGGTTCGCGCCACGCGTCGGCAAGGAACTGCATGACGACAGGGCGGAAGCTGTGCTCCCGCGGGTGCGGCGGCAGCCCTCTCCGCGTCGCCAGCGCCAGAACGTCCGCAACCTCGCCGTAGTCGTCGAGCTGGAACTGGTCGGCGGCCGCGTTGCCCACGCGCACCGGCGCGGAATTGGCGAAGCCCGGCAGCCAATCCACCTCCCACTCCGTCAGCAGTCGCTCTCCGGCGAGGCCGTACATGATCTGAAGCTGGTCGGGCGAGCCCGCCACCGCCCGGACGAGCCAGTCGTGCCAGGCGCGCGCTTCTCGCCCGAGACCGGTCTCGAGGGATGCCTGCAGAGTGAACGCCGAGTCGCGCAGCCAGCAGAAGCGATAGTCCCAGTTGCGGCTGCCTCCCATCTCCTCCGGAAGCGAGGTCGTGGCCGCCGCCGCGATACCGCCGGACGGTATGTAGGTCAGAGCCTTCAGCGTCAGAAGCGATCGGAGCACGGCGCTGCGCCGGTGCGGCCGCATCCGCGAGGGCAGGGTGATCCTGTCGGTGAAGGCGTCCCAATAAGCGCGCGTTTCGTCCAGCGCGTTTTCGGCATCGACGTCCCCAGGCTCCCTTCCGTAGGAGCGGCCGTACGACAGGACGAAATCGTGCACCTCGCCCTCGGCCACGGTGAAGTTGCCGACCGTGTGCAGGTCCTCCCCGTGAAGCTCCACCCGCGTGCGCAGGATGAACAGGTCGGGGCCGGCGATGGCGTGCCACTCGTGAGCGCCGACATGCTCGACCCAAGGCACGGTGCGCCCGTAGTCGGCGCGGATCGCAAGGTCGCACTCCATCTCGACGCGTCCATGCAGCCCCTCGACACGCCGTATCAGCGCCGGCGTGCCTTCCATCATCGCCATGAAGTCGAGCACTCGAACCTCGCCGTCTGCAGTCTTGTGCGTCGTGGCGAGGATCATCGAGTGGTCCTCGTAGGTCCATCCGGTACTGCCTCCAGCCGTCGGCGCGATCAGCCAGCGACCATGCTCGCGCGTGCCGAGCAATGCGGCGAAGCAGGCGGGCGAATCGAGGCGCGGCCAGCAGAGCCAGTCGATGGAGCCTTGCCGGGAGACGAGCGCGCAGGACCGGCCATCGGCGATGAGCCCGTAGTCCCCGATAGAACGCCGCCGAGGCGTCTCAAGCATGGGATGTTCCTCCTGAGTGCCTCGCCGCGCAAGTTGCCGCTACGACAGAATCGGCTAGCGCAAGGCTCGTCAACCTTCCCACAACGCCGGACTGAGGCCGCGGCCATCTCCGAGCGATCCGGAGCGCGGCCTTGAGCACATCGCAGCGGCCGTCTCACGCCCTCGGGCCGCGGACAGCGAGTGATCGCAAGGAGTCCGGCGGTGTGTCGACGGCCCCACGCAGCGACCGCCTATTCGGCGGCGCAGGTTTCGCTCATTGAAACGGACAGCGCATTGCCCAATGCCGCCGTGAGCTCCGCGCGCTTGATCGGCTTCGGCAGAAAGCCCGTCATGCCGGCATCGAAGCAGTTCTTGCGATCCTCCTCGAACACGTTCGCGGTCAGCCCGATGATCGGGCATGGCGGCTCGCCGCGCTCCAGTGCGCGAATCTCCCTCGTCGCTGTCAGCCCGTCCTTCACCGGCATCGAGACGTCCATCAGAATGACGTCAGGACGATCCGCCCGGAAAGCGTCGACGGCGGCCTGGCCATTCTCGGCAAATCGGACATCGATTCCGGCATCCGCCAGGAATTGCGCGATCAAGAACCGGTTCGTCTTGTTGTCCTCCGCGACAAGGACCCTGCGCCCTGCAAGGGTCTCACCGCTCTTCACATCGCGCGGCGCAGCTTCCTCGCGCCGCTCCGACTCCTCGGCTGCCATTAGGGGGAGGCGCACGGTGAATGTCGAACCCTTGCCGTCTTCGGAAGTGACGACGATGTCACCGCCCATGGCGCGCGCGAGCGTCCGGGAGATCGTGAGGCCCAGACCCGTTCCGCCGAAGCGGCGGCTGGTCAGACCGTCCGCCTGCGTGAAGCTCTCGAAGACCGCGTCGAGGCGATCCGACGGTATGCCGATCCCGCTGTCCTGAACCGCTATCTCTAGGATGCCGTCCGGCGCCTTGTCGGCCGACAACTGGACGCTGCCGCTCTCGGTGAACTTGATCGCGTTCCCTGTCAGATTCAGCAGGATCTGACGCAGACGGCCGGCATCTCCCGAAAACGCGCTGGAAAGTTCCGACGCGACCCGCCCCTCGATCCGCAGGCCCTTGTGCTCGGCCGCAGGGCGCATCAGTCGCACGACGGCGTCGATGGTTTCCCGCACGTCGAAGCGCTCCTCGACAAAATCGACGCGTCCCGCCTCGAGGCGGGACGTTTCGAGGATGTCGTTGACGATGGTGAGCAACGCCTCGCTGGACTGGACGAGCGTCCCGACATAGTCCCGCTGAACGGGATCGAGGTCGCCGGCGGCGAGGAGATCCGCCGTGCCGATGATGCCGTTCAGGGGCGTGCGAATCTCGTGGCTCATGGTCGCGAGGAACCGCGTCTTCGCTTGCAGCGCCTCCTCGGTCACGGCCTTGGCTTCGGCGAGTTCGATCTCCCTCCGCTTGGCCTCGGAGATGTCGCGGGTAACATTGATATGACCGGAAAGATTTCCTTCGTCATCGGTCAGCGGCGCGATGCTTGACTCGATCCAGAGGGGCGCATCCTCTCTCCGGACAAGCATGAGTTCGGCCCTGACCGATGTGCCTTCCCGGATCGAGGCGGATATCGTCTGCCTGAGACGCGGCGCATTTGGGGGATCGAGGAAGAGTCCGATGGTCTTCCGGCCGATAAGTTCGGAGTGCGAGAAGCCGGTGAGGCGCGACAACGCGTCGTTCGCGTAGACGATGCCGCCGGATTCGTCGGCGATCAGGATGCCGTCATTGGCATGCTTGGCGACGAACGAGGCCCGCATCAGCTGAGCCTCCCGCGCCTTTTTTTCCGAAATGTCGCGGGCGACGCAAACATGACCGTCCGGTTGGCCCCGCTCGTCCACGAGCGGCGAGATGATGATCTCGTTCCAGATCTGACGGCCAGCTTTCACCTGCAAAAGGATTTCCGTGCGAATGGGCTGGCGCGCCGAGATCGCGGCCTCGATGGATTCAACCGTCATCGATTCCGAGGCCGCTGTCGGAAGGAGTTCACGGGGATCCCGCCCCAGCGCTTCCTCCGGCGCGTAGCCGGACATCCGGGTGAAGGCGTCGTTGACGTATTCGATGCGACTGTTCGGTCCAGTGATGAAGATACTGTCGCTGGCGTGCCGCGCGACCTGCGCCAGGCGGTGCGTCTCGGCTTCCCGCTCGGCGAGGCGCCGTTGCGCGTCAGCGGCCTCGATCGACTTGCGCAGCAGGTCGCGTCGTGACGAGACGCTGCGCCCGAAGCCGCTGCGGACGTTGTCCGTTGCAAGCCAGATCAGCAGCGCCGCGACCACGACGGCGGTGACTTCGCTTGCGAAGAGGTTCGGATCCACGCCGGCCGAGAGTTCCGTCGCAAGCAGCGACAACGTTGCGATGACGTAGATGGTCAGCCGCCAGGCGGCTAGAACGGGGACATGTGACAGCGTCACCCCGGCGTTGAGGGCGCCCCCGGCGATGATGACGATCAGGATCGCTAGCCCCGACGGCTCCTCAAGATTCCAGTAGAGGAGCCAGACGGCACCGACACCCGTCAACGCCTGCGTCATCGCGGCCAACAACGGCCCGCCACGCATTTTTCCCGGCAGGTTCCCGTCCGGATGCCGCTTGATGAGGCGGTCGAGCATCAGGCACTCCAGCGCCTCGCCCCCGACGAACACCGCCATCGCGAGCAACGCGACGCCCCAGTTCAGCAGCAGAGAAAGAGCGAGGACACCGATAAGCGAAAAGACCTGCCGCACCCAGAATGTGGCGATGCGCCCGCGCGCGTAGCGGACGAACAGTCCCTCGCGGCTGTAGTTCGTCTCGAAGCGCTCAAGCTGGCACTCTTGATTCATGCGGCTGGCCTGATCCCGAGTCAGTCAAGTTGCTCGTATTGCCTGGCTCGAGTAAAGCAATGATGGAGGCCAAAAGTAATGCGTCCCAGCGGAGTCGCAACTTTTGCGTGCGCGACTCGGCGACGAAGCCTCCGTCCGAAGCTGGCTTCACGGAGTGCGAGGCCGGCAGGATGTCTACTCGGGCACGTATCGATCAATCACGTCCCAGCCACTCTCGGAGGTCAGGCGCGTCAGCAGCGATACGTCGATCCGCCGGGTCAGGGCGGATTCGCGCGGAAACGCAATCGCGACATAGTGCGGATCCAGCTGGGTCGTGCGGACATTGAAATCGAGTGCGCCATCGTCTTTCAAGACGTGACGCAGCACGGGTGCCGCGGCTGCGACCACCTCCACGGCTCCGCCGTCGAGGGCGCGGAGCGCTGCCGGGACGTCCACGAACAGGCGCGGCGCGACGCCCTCGCGTTCGAGGAACACAGCCGCGGTGCCACCCTCTATCGCGCCGACGGTCCTCGAGGCGAAGGCCTCTGGTGCTTCGACCTGTCGTTGCAGCCCCGAGAGCGTCACGACCGAGGCTGTAAGCGCCGCGCTGACGGCGAGGCCGACCAGCATCCAGAGCATGGCGACCGCGCGGCCGGCGAGGGTCACCGGAGCCTTGTCACCGTAGCCGATGGTGGTCAGCGTCACGCCGGCCCACCAGAATCCATCTCCGAGACCCTTGAGCGGGCGGTGCGCGAACTGCCCCTCGTTGCGGCGTCGCTCCAGCAGCCAGACCAACGCGCCGACAGCTAGCAGAAGCACCGACAGCCCGAGAACGAGGCGCAGGAAGGCCCACGAAGCCAGCCCCCGCAACACGGCGAGCACCTGACCCTGCCGCAGCGACGCGAGACCGAGCGTGGCGGTGTACATTGGCTGGCTGAGTTCGACCGTCTGCGCCAGCTCAGGAGTGGCGTAGACAGGCAGAACGAGGTCGGCCTGCCCTGTCTCCAGCGCCGCGACCCCGTCGACGGCGGCGAAGTCGTAGGCCAGGCCGAGATCCTCGGCGATGAAGCGCCAGAGGTCGATCGCCATGCCCGTCCAGGCCCCGTCCTCGGTGCGCATTGCGAATGGTGGTCTCTCGACCACGCCGACCGTCAGCCGCTCCTGCGCGAGAGCGGCTGACGCCCAGAGGGCCGCAACGATGAGTGTAGCGATTGTCCTTCTCATCTCTCAGTAGCTTAGGCTCAAGGCGATGACGGTCCAGCGAACCTTTTCCGCGTGCACTTCCTGCCCGCCGCATCGAGCGGACCAAGCGTGCGGGAGTGGGCGGTCGGGACCCACAAATGTGTCGTCGGATCGGCGGCTGGTGGCCGAGGCAGTCACCAGCAGCTATTCAGCAAGGCCGGGCTTGCGCCGAGGGATCACGAGCGCCACGAGCTATTCGACGCCACGGACGTAGATATCCCTCTTGGGGAATGGAATCTCGATGCCGGCCTTGCCGAGGTCTTCGTAGATCGCGAGCAGGAGGTCTGACCGAACTGTCAGGATCTGGCCGATGTCGCGCAGGAAGCACCGCAGCTCGAAGTCGAGGGAGCTGTCGCCCAGTCCCATGAAGAGCACCTGCGGCTCGGGATAGGAGAGAACCTGAGCATGCATCTCGGCCGCGTTTGCGAGAATTTCCCGCGTGCGGCCGATATCGCTGCCGTACGCGACGCCGACCGGCACGATGACGCGCCCGGAAAGCGTCGACAGCGTCATGTTCTTCACCGTGCCCGCGATCAGATCCTGGTTCGGGACGATGACGTCGTGCCGGTCGAACGTCTCGATTCGGGTCGAACGGACGGCGATCTTGCGCACGATCCCGGAGAAGCCCGACACCTCGATCCAGTCTCCCTCCTTGATCGGGCGCTCGACCAGAAGGATGATCCCGGCGACGAAGTTCGAGACGATCGTCTGAAGGCCGAAGCCGATGCCGACCGAGAGAGCGCCGATTACCACCGCCAGGCTGGAAAGGTCGATACCCGCGGCCGATACCGCGGCGAGGGCCGTGACAACGAGCCCGACATAACCGATGCCGGTGACGATGGCTGACCGCGCGCCGCGGTCGAGCCGAGTGCGCGGCATAACCGACACTCGCATCAGACGCTGGAGCCAGCGCGTGAGCGCGATGCCGACGATCAGCACGACTAGGAGAACGAGCACCCCGTCGAGCGTCAGGCGGACATCACCGAGAGCGACACCTTCTGACATCGTGCGCCATGCGTTGCCGATATCTGTCGTCCGCGCGCCCCAGGCCAGGGCGAGCAGCGGCAGGCAGGCAAGGGCGAAAAGAAAGATGACCAGAACCGGCAGAAGCGGCGGGAGGCCGCCTCCACGCCGATCGGAAGCCGCTCGGACGACAGCGAGTGTCGCGTGGTAGAGCAGCAGCGCGACGCCGAGGATCACAATGGTCTGGATCATCGGCACAACCGCGTGGTTCGCGAGACTGACGAACCCCAGGAGGACGAGCAGCGGCGCGATTGCCGCGGTCGCTCGCAGCAGCGCCGTCAGGAACGACAGGAACCCTGCGTCGAGCTGTTCCGAGGCAAGCCCGTCCTCTGGTGGGTAGGCTACGGCGTCAGCATCGTCTCGCCCTCGCCGCAGAAGCCCACCGAGCGACTAGAGCAGCAGCGAAATCACCGCAATCACGGGCACCGAGAGCACCGAGGCCGTCGCGTTGGTGAACGGGTAGTCCTGCGCCGCGACCTCGAGGATCACCGCCACAGCCAGCGTCACCCCCAGACCCTGACAGAGCAGCACGCCACGGGTCGCCGACCGATCGTCGAGCGCGAGCATCCGCAAACTCGGACGGCCAGGCGAGAAAAGCGCGTGCCCCAGCCAGTGCGCAACGACGACGACCAGTCCGCCGAACAGGAGAGCGACCGAAAGACTGCGCAGCGAGTAGGGGAGGATGCCGGAAAGCGAAACCGACGCGAACATCATGACTACGGCCATTGTCGGTATCGCCAGCCGGATGAGATGTGAAAGCACCACGACAGTCCATCGTCCGGAGCGGGTCCGCCGCGAGTCATGGGCAGCGTAGAGCGGCCGCATGGCCAGGGGCCGCATCAGCAGGAGCAGCGCGAGGGCCGAAACCGCAAGAAGGAGCGCACGCGGCCAGGATCCACGCAAGTCGGCAGCGCCTTCGGCAGTGCTCAGTCGTGCGTCGACCTGATGCCGCAGCGTACGGAAATATTGATGCAGGTCTCTTCCCGCTGTGGTCCATTGCGACGGAAGCAGCGGAGACGGTGATCGGACGAATATGTCTCGCGTGTCTTCGGCGCGGAGCCCCGCGTCGATCTCCCGGATCAGCAGCTCGGTGCGGCGCATCATCTCGTCCGCCCGCAGCACCGGCGCATAGGCCGCGGCGTAGGCACCCTCAAGCTCGTCTCGACGGGCCGCTAAAACAGCGGGCTCGCGCTCGTTTTCGGCGGGAGGCGGGCCCAGCGCCGCCATCTGCGCGAGGAGTCCACGCGCCTCGACGCTTCCAGCTTCTACAATCTCGGCGAGGGATCGCCGCGACTCGACGAGAGCGGACCGCAGTCGCAGGAGAGCCGCCCGATCCGGCTCGCGAGACGTGAGAGCCTCTTCCGCCTCGACGAAGAGCAGCTCCGACGCCGACTGGAGCCCGGCGTCACCCTGCGCGAGGCTTTCTCCGGCGGCGAAGGGCATCGCAGGATGTGTCAGCATCACGGCAAGGACGATGCGGCGCGCTGCTGCGGCGAAATACGAGGCCGCCGTCGCGAAGCGCGAGCGGCCGCTCCACCGACTGTCTCGGCAGATCACCCGCCGCTCACTAAGGCGTCAGGGATCTCGTAGCGTTCCTCTCCGACGCGGACGATGAACAGGTCTGCGTCGGTCGCATACGACATCTTCTGATCAGCGTCCGTCGTGACCGGTATTCCGCCCTCGAACAGGATGTAGCGTTCGGCCCCGTCGCCGAGCGCGATCCAGATGCCGGCATTGCCGGGACCTTCGCGTATGACTCCGAACGGGCACTGTCGCGACGGCTGGCCCGCCGCGCTGGCGCAGGGGATCGAGCCAGTCGCATCGAAGGGAAAGCCGTTGCCCTTCGGTCCACCCTCGGGCATCCCGGGCGCCTTCGGTGGCGCTGTCTCGACCAGATAGCGGCCAGCAACCCAGCCCGTGACGCCTGTGCCGGTGGCGCGGATGTTGCACCACCTCACGTCGCCGCTCATCCGACAGCCTCGGTTCTGCAGGACGTCGCCGTTACGAAGCTTCGCGGTCACCGCGTAGCGCGTCGACGGCCCCTCCCGGAGGTTCGGCGCATCGCCGCCGCCGACCCCGGCGACCTTCCAGTAGTCCGGTCCGCCGGAGAGCCCGTCCGCGAACTCCTCCGCTCCGAGCCCGACGGCGAGCGAGTATGTCGCCACCTCGTCCCGGCGCGCGGCGCTTCTCATCAGGAAGGTCCTGATGACGAACTCGCCGCCTGCCTCGACCGGAACGTCCGCTACTGTACCTGAGCTCGGTCCGACAAAGAGCGCCTCATCCGAGCCAGCCGGCAAGACATTGAAGTAATTCGCCGCATTCGAGGTCTTGAGGTCGACGAAGAGGATACCCTGCTGTCCCACCTTGACGACATAGTCGATGATCTCGTCGCCGAGTATCTCTCCCTCGACGATCACGGGTGCGCCTTGCGCATCGACGGTCAGTCGCTCGGAGCGGATGTCCTGCGCGAGCGCTCTCGTCGCGATCAGGACGATGAGCGGCCCGAGGATCCAGTTTGGGCGAGACATGCGAAATCCTCCTTTTCGGCGCCGCGACGAGGTGAGGAACCCGGTCTCCGGCAGACTAAGGATAGCCCGAAGGAACCTGCCGAAGGGAAGCAGCTTCTTGGCGCTGGTCGAACGATTGGAGCGGGTCGGCTGTCGCAGGTCCCGCTACCGCGGGCCGGCGAAGAACGAGGTCCCGCTGGTTGCGCTGCTCAGGCGCGGGATTTTGTTCCTGGACCACGGCGGCTGATGGTCTGAGGTGAAGTCTGCCTCAAGCGACCGAAAACATCCGAAGCGGACCTCCGATGGCGCCGGTCCGGCGCATGACCGATCCTGCGGAACATGAGCCGGCAAGCTGCCGACTACGATCACTAAGTCAGATGTTCCCTTACAATGATGCGTTGCCGGACCCACGTGTGAACCAGAGGTGCAGCAGACTGCGCCCGAAAAAGGGCATGCTGCTGATGACAATGTTTTCGATGAAGCCGAAGTTCGACCTTGCGCAATTCCTCGCTGAGCCGGCGCGCGCCGGCACACGCACGAAAGCCCCGCGATTCTACCGACCCGCGGCGCCGAAGCCTGATGATAAGCTGAAGGTTCCCGAAACCCAGAAGTAGCAACGGGCGCTCCCGGATCTCGACGTCAAGGTATCGGCGGGCGCGGGTATGCGGGCGTCTATTGGCGATCGCCCACGGTTCGAACCAGCGCTGGTCGCGTTACTTCGTGTCGGACTTGCTGTCCGCCGTCGCCTGCGCGTGTTGGCCTTGGCGGACCGGATTGCTTCTTGCCGCCTCATCCCGCCTATCTGGCCGCATTGAAACGTCGTCGCTCGCGGAAAGAATACTCTCGCGCTTGCGCCGTTGAGACGACGGTGTGACGACGGCGCAACCCGCGTGAGAACACGGGATGCTCCACGATCTGACCGCCCGCACCCCGAATTCGGCAATTCCTTGTGTCTACTTGCGCCGGCGACCTGATACTCAGGCGAAAATGAGCGCCTTGCGGCGCGTCGGTGCAGGGGAGAAGCCGAAGTGCAGGCGCTGCTCGAACACGCCTCTTACATGCCGCACGGATACTGCCTGTTCTGGCAGCCTTGGTTGATCATTCTTTATGCGGGTTCCGACCTGCTGATCTTCCTCTCTTACTCCGCGATCCCGTTCGCGTTGCTGATGTTCCTGCGGCGGCGGCCCGACTTCGGCTATCGGCCGCTCGTCGCCCTCTTCGCTGCCTTCATCCTGCTCTGCGGACTTACGCACCTGATCTCCATCCTGACGCTCTGGGTCCCCGTCTATCCTTTGCACGGCCTGCTGAAGCTCGTGACCGGACTGGTCTCTGGCATTACGGCCATCGCGCTATTCTCGCTGATCCCCCGGGTCGTTGCGATCCCCAGCCCGCGCCAGCTCGAGGAGGCGAACGCGCGGCTGAGGGAGGAGATTGGTGCCCATGAGAGAACCCTTGGTCAGCTTCGCGAGGCGCAACATGACCTGGAGCTAAAGGTTCAGCGACGCACAGCCGCGCTGACGGAGGCCAATGCCCAGCTTGCGGTCGTGACGCAGGAGACGGTGCACCGCAGCCGCAACCTGCTGACGATCGTTGGCTCGCTGGCAAGGCAGACCGCGCGCGGAGCGAAGGATGTCGATTGTTTCCTCGAAACCTTCAGCGGGCGGCTCGACGCCCTTTCCCACGCAATGTCTGCGGTCATGCGGGATCCGTCGAGCAATTCTGCCTCTCTCGAGACGATCGTCACGGAGCAGCTGTCGCCCGTGATGATGACCTACGGCGAGCGCATCGCGCTTGATGGCCCGCCCGTCCAGGTGATGACGGAAGCGGCGCAGCGGCTGTGTCTCATCATCCATGAACTCGCGACGAACGCGCAGAAGTTCGGCGCCTTGGCCACGGATGCGGGTACCGTGCATGTCACGTGGGAGTTCGCAGGTGAGGGCAAGGACGCGGAGTTGATGCTTCGCTGGCGCGAAAGCGGTTCGATGAGAGAGGCAGACTTCACCACGGGCACGCCTGGTGGCGGATTCGGCACCAGGCTCCTGATGGAAGCGGTGCCCGCGATGCTCGGCGGCGTGGCACGAAGGAGCGGGACCCCCGACGGGTCTTGCTACGAACTGGTCGTGCCGGTCTCGAACCTCGCCCCGAAGTCTCCGGCCAAGTCTGTGGCCGCGGAGCATGCCGCCGCGAGCTATCGAAGTGCGGATGAGGCGTGAGGCGCCGCTGGATCGAGGGAGCTGCAGCGAGCGAAGCCGGCAACTGGGTGCCGTTCCGCAGACGACATCGGCGCCGGCTGACACGGACGCGACGAGCGCGCCGCCCGTTTCCGAAGACAGGGTGGAGTCCGTGTGGCAATACCGGGTCAAGGCCGAGTTCCGCGACCGCCAAACTAGTGCCCGACCGCCGTCGCGCACAGCTGGCGCTCTTTCGCGCGGGCCCCGGCGTTTCCTCGACCACGAAAACCGGCACGGCAGAAAGCTCGACCGCACGTCGTCCGGGTTCCCTCGCAGCGACCTCGACCGAGTATGGTGTCCTTGACCGGACCAGACCCCGGTCCATCAGGGGAGCATGCCCCCAGGAAGCGCTTCCCACATGACGCCGAGGAATGGCACGACCACCAAGAGCGCAGCGGCCGCCGCCACCATCATCGTCCACGACATTCGGTCGAGCACCTGCACCTCGCGCTCGGGCTCTGAGAAGACCATCGGCGCAATCACGCGCAGGTAGAAGAAGAGAGACAGAACCGAGTTCGCGATTCCGACAAGGGCGAGCCACGAGAAGCCGCCCTCGATCGCGACGACGAACAGGACGAACTTGCCGAAGAACCCGGCGAGCGGCGGGATCCCCACGAGCGACAGAAACGCGACGATCAGCGCCACCGCAGCCGAAGGCCGGGTTCGCATCAGCCCTCGATAATCCGACAGCGCCGTGCGCCCGCGCAGATGCGTGACGACAGCGAAAGCCGCGACGTTGGCCGCGGCGTAGGCGGCCACGAAGGCAAGGAGCGCGGCCGGCGCCTCGGGAACGGCACCCGCGACGGCGACCGCCATCAGAGCGTAGCCGGCCTGCGCGACCGACGACCAGCCGATCAGGCGGCGCACGTCGTCCTGCCAGAAGGCCGCGAGGTTGCCGAGCGTCATCGTCGCGGCCGACAGCACTGCTACCAGCAGCCGCAGCGAGTCGGCCTGCGGAAAGAGGGCGACGAACCGCGCCAGCGCGACGGCCGCGGCGATCTTCGGCACGACCGTGAGGAACGCCGCCGCGGGTGCGGGCGCGCCCTCGGCCACGTCGGGGATCCAGGGATGCGCCGGAACTGCGCCGATCTTGAACAGCAGCCCCGTCAGCACGAGCATGAGGCCGCCGAGCGCCAACGGATCACTGACGCGGGACCCGGAGAGTGCGGCGTAGTCCGTGGTCCCCGCCATCCCCATGACCAGCACGACGCCGATCACCATCAAGGCATTGGCCAGCGCGCCCACCAGGAAGTACTTCATCCCGGCCTCGACCGAGATCGGCCAGCCCCGGTGATAGGCTGCGAGCGTGTAGCCGGTGATCGACGAGAGCAGGACGCCCATGACCAGCTGCATCAGGTCAGCGGCCCCCGCCATCGCCATCGCGCCGAGGGCCGAGAACAGCAGCATCGCGTAGACCTCGCCATGCCGTCGGTCGGAGGCGAACCAGCGGGGGCAGAGGCCGACAACCAGCGCCGTCGCTCCGAGGATCAGCAGCCGCGCCCAACCGGTCGCACCGTCGAGCGCGAAGGTGCCGTCGAAGGTCAGCCGCCGCGCATCGAACTGGTCGAGCGTGAACGCCGCCGCGACTGCGAGCCCGGCCAGCGCCACCACAGCACCGAGACCCTGCCGCCGTTGCGGCACGAACATCGCCAGCAGCAGCGCGGCCACGGCGGCGAGCAGCACCGCGATCTCGGGCGCGAGGTCGCCTACGGGCATCTCAGCCCCCGGGGCCGGGGAGGAGGCTCGCCGCGTCGATCAGGGACAGCAGCCATGTCGGCCAGACGCCGATCAGCACCACGAGCGCCAGGAGGGCCGCCAGGATCAGCGCCTCGGTCCCGGTCAGGTCCGAGAACGCCGCCCGCGCGTCGGGCAGGGCACCGAAGAACGCCTGCCGCAGCAGGCGCAGGAACAGCGCGGCCGTGATCAGGATGCCGAGAAGGCCGATCGCCGCGAGCCACGGCCAGACCGCGAAGGTGCCGAGAAAGACATGCAGCTCGGCCACGAAACCGGCGAGGCCGGGCAGCCCCAGCGAGGCAAAGGACGCCAGCACCGCCGCGCCTGTCAGCCGCGGCGCGACACCGGCGAGGCCGCCGAAATGCGCCAGCTCATAGTCCTGCGAGCGGCTCCAGAACGCCCCGGCGATCAGGAACAGCGACCCGGTGATGAGCCCATGCGCGACCATCTCGACCACGGCGCCGGTCAGCGCCAGCGACCGCGCCGCCTCCGACCCCAGCGCCGAGCCCGCGACCGCGATGCCGAGCACCGTGTAGCCCATGTGGTTGACCGAGGTGTAGGCGATCCGCCGCTTGAGGTTGCCCTGCGCGAAGGCGACGATCGCCCCCCAGAGGATCGAGATGACGCCGATGACCGCGATAGGCAGCGCCCAGCGGGCGAAGGTCTCGGGCATCATCTGCAGCGGGATCCGCACCAGCCCGTAGGTTCCCATCTTGAGCAGCACGCCCGCGAGGATCGCCGAGGCCGGCCCTGGCGCGTCGACGTGCGCCGGCGGCAGCCAGGTGTGGAGGGGGAAGACCGGCGTCTTGATCCCGAAGCCCACGACGAAGGCCAGCAGGACCAGTGTCGGGACGACGCCGGCACCCGGCAGCGCCGGGGTCTCGATCAGCGGCCGCATGTCGAAGGTGAGCTCCGGCCCCGCGAGGGCGAGGACGATGATCCCGATCAGGATCAGCAGCGAGCCGGCGAGCGTGTAGATGAAGAACTTGAGCGCCGCGTGCTCGGCGTCGCCGTGCCCCCAGCGGCCGATCAGGAAGTACATCCCGACGAGGCTGAGGTCGAAGAACACGTAGAAGAGGATGAGGTCGAGCGCGGCGAAGAGCCCCAGCGATGCGCCCATCAGGAACAGCAGCCACGCGTAATAGGCGCGCGCCCGCTCGAGCTCCATCGGCCAGGCGATCGCGGCGACGAAGACGACGCCGCTCATCAGCAGGAGCGCGAGCGACATGCCGTCGACGCCCACGCGCCAGGCGATGCCGAGCGTCGGGATCCACGGCACCTCGTCGACCGCGCCGAAGCCGCCGCCGCCGTACCCGGCCCAGACCGCGACCAGCAGCAGCAGCGAGACCCCGGCCGTCGCGATCGCGCCGAGGCGGGCCGATGCCGCGGGGATCGCCGGAACGACGGCCAGGGCCGCAGCGACGGCGAAGGGCAGGAGGATGGCGAGTGTCAGCACGTCAGGCTCCCAGGATCAGGATGGCGAGCCCCGCCGCGAATCCGGCGACGAGGAGCGTGTAGTAGTGGTGCGACTGGCCCGTCTGCAGCCGCCGCAGATCGCTGCCCGCCATGCCGGCGAGCCGTCCGGTGCCGCCGGCGACGAGGTCGGACACGGCCTCGCCCGTCCGGCTTGCGGCACCCGCGAGGGCGGCGGTCGTCTCGACGACGAGCGCGAGCGCGCCGTGCCAGGTGCGGGCGCCGTGCGCGCATGGCGCGGTCCGCCGCGCCCGGGGCGAGGCCGTCGAGCGCCGTCTCGCCCGTGTGCGAGGTCCAGCGGCCGACCCGGTGGGCGAGGGCGGCGGCGCCGCGGGGGATGGCGTCGAGCGCGTGGTCGTCGAGCCGGGCGGCGGCCGCGGCGGCGCGGGTGAAGGGCCGGACGATGGCCCGCTCGATCAGGGTCGCGAGGCCGAGCCAGTCGTGGCGCGGCGCCGCCGACGGCGCCCGCGCCAGTCGCAGGCCGGCGAGCAGGCCCAGGGCCACCACCACCAGCGAGGCCGCCGTCTCGATCGCCGACCCGGACGGCAGCCCGGCGTCGAGCGCCTCGCCGCCGCGTCGTGCACCGCCGGCAGCCACAGCGCCGAAAGCGCCACGCGTCGCGAGCCGCGAGCGCCGCCAGCGCCGCGAGTCTCGCCGCGCCCGGGCCGCTCGGCCTCCGCGCGGTCCCCCGGACCGAAGGCGAGCAGCGCGAACCGCGCGGCGTAGGCGGCGGAAAGCCCGCCCGCCGCGATCCCCGCGACCGCGAGCCAGGGCCCGGCATGGCCGAGCGCCTTGACGCACCTCCTCCTTGCTCCAGGCGCCGGAGAGCGGCGGCACGCCGGCGAGCGCCAGCGCCGCGACCGCCGTCAGTCGCGGCCGTCCAGGGCAGCGCCCGGCCGAGCCGCATCGCCCGCAGGTCGAACGATCCCGCCGCGTCGTGCGCGATGCCGGCGGCGAAGAAGAGCGGCGCCTTGAACGCGGCATGGACGATCAGATGCAGCACGGCGACGCCTGGAAACCCGGCGCCCGACGGCGGCGAACATCAGGCCGAGCTGCGCCGAGGTCGAGCCCGCGAGCACCTTCTTGGCGTGGACCTGCCGCAGCGCCACGACCCCGCCCGCGACGGCGGTGACGAGGCCCACCGCGATCGCCGCCGCGCCGAAGCCCGGCGCGGCGGAAAGCTGCGGCTGCAGCCGCGCGACGAGATATGCGCCCGCCGCCACCATCGTCGCCGAGTGCAGCAGCGCCGAGACCGAGGTCGGGCCGTCCATCGCGCGAAAGAGCCAGGGCGAGAACGGCACCTGGCCCGCCTTCGACGCCGCCGCGACGAGGATGCCGACGGCCGCGACCCGGAGCGCCGGGCCCTGCAGCTCCCCCAGCGCATCGTAGCCGAGGCCGCCGGTCGCCGCGAAGGTCGCGAAGAGCGCGAGGAAGAGGCCCAGATCGCCCGCCCGCGTCATCACGAAGGCGTAGTTCGCCGACCTCGCGGCCTCCCCCTGCCGCCAGTGATGCGCGATCAGCGCCCAGGAGCAGGCGCCGACGATCTCCCACCCGATCAGCAGGGTGAGCAGATCGCCGGCGATCACGATCAGCTCCATCCCGCCGACGAAGACGAGCAGCAGCCCGATCAGACGGGCGAGCCCGCGCTCGGCCTCGTGGCTCGCGGCGAAGACGACGACCGCGAGCGCGATCGCCGGAACCGTCACCGCGACCGCATGAGAGAGCGGCGTCAGCGACGCGCGCAGCGTCAGCGCCTCGGTCCAGCCGTAGCTGCCCGCCCAGTCCCGCGCCGCGAGCGCCAGCAACAGCGTCACGGCAAGCACCGCCGCGCCGGATGCGCCTGTCCGCACCCGCGCGTCGGGACCGGCCCAGACCGCGAGGCCCGCCAGCGCGGGCAGGAGGGCGAGCGACCAGATCACCGCTTCAGCGTCCCCAGCGCCTCGGTCGTGTCGGCCATCCGCGCGCGGTAGACGGCGACGACCAGCGCGAACCCGATCGCCATCTCGACCGCCATCACCGCCATGACGATGATCGCCAGCAGCTGCCCCTCGGGCATGCCGCCGAGGCCGCGGCTCCAGAACCCGATGATGGCGAGCAGCGCGCCGTTCAGCATCAGCTCGAGCCCCATCATCAGCATGACGAAGCTCTGCTGGCTGAGCGCGCCGTAAAGGCCGATGCCGATGAGCGCCGCGGCGCCGATCAGGACGATGGTCAGCGTCATCAGTGCCCCCCGTGGTGGTGGCCGCCGCTCTCCTCGGGCTGCCGGCCGGCGGGCTCGCCCCCCTCGGTCAGTCCGGGCGGACGGGCACCGTCGTCGGTCATGCCGTAGCGCCCCTGCCGCGAGGACAGGATCACCGCGCCCACCATCGTCGCCAGCAGCGTGACGCCCGCGGTCTCGAAGATCAGCATCGAGGGGCCGAGGAGCTCGTGCCCGAGCTGGACGACGGGCTGGTTCTCCGGCGGGACCGGCTCTCCCGGCAGGTCGGCGAGGATGACGCCGGCGGAGAGCGCGAGGAACGCCACCACGCCCGCCGCGATCGCGACGCCGTGCTGATGCACCATCATCATCGGGTTGAGGCCGGCGGGGTTCATCATGAACATGACCATGAAGATCGCCATGACCATCATCTCGACCGCCATCATGAAGACCGTGGCGACGCCGATGTAGGGCGCCGACAGCAGCACGCCGACGCCGCCCACGGCGATGAACGACAGCATCAGCGAGAACGACGCGCGCACCATCGAGTCGACGCGGAACACCCGCCAGCCGGTCCAGACGGCGAAGAGGATCAGCGCGATGATCAGGATGTCCCTCACAGGCTCACGACCCCCGCGATGGCGAGATGGACGAACGACAGCGGCAGCGCGACGATCCAGAGCAGCGTCAGCATCCGGCTCGGCGTGGTCCGCGCGATGCTGCGTCCGGCGGCGACGGTCAGCGCGGCGACGCCGGCGGTCTTGAGCCACATCCAGGCGAGGCCCGGCAGCCACGGCCCCAGCGGCCCGCCGAGGAACACCGCCGCCGCGACGCCGGAGAACGACACCAGCATGGCGAGCCGCGCGAGCTGCCAGAGTGCGGCGCCCGCGCCGCTGTCCTCGGCCGAGGTGCCGCCGCCGAGGTCGGCGCCGTCGGCGTAGTCGAACGGCCCGCGCAGCGTCAGCGTCAGCCCGACGAGCAGGAACAGCGGCAGGCCGAGCGGCTGGCGCACGACGTTCCAGAGCTCCGCCTGCGAGGCGACGATGCGGGTGAGCGACAGCGACTCCGCCGGCAGCGCCGCCGCGATCAGCACGAACATCGACGGCAGCATCACCGGCAGGCCGATCGCGGCGTAGCGGTAGGCGCCGATCAGCGGGAACGGCGAATTCGGCGACCAGCCGTGCAGGAACACCGCGACGATGGTCAGCGCCTCGCAGCTGCCCCAGACGACGATGCCGACCGGCGTCTCGACCAGCGCGCCCGGCGGCCGTCAGCGGCACCACCGACAGGCCGATGGCGGCGAGGGCCAGGTAGACGACGGGCGCAAGGCGCCAGTTCAGCGTCGTCCGGCGCCTCGGTCACGATGCGCTGGCGCATCAGCCGGGCGGCGCCGGCCCGGAGCGGCGCCAGCGGACCCCGCGCCCCGGCGTGCGCCGGGGCGAGCGCATCGAGCCAGGCGACGAACCAGGTGCCGGCCGCCAGCGTGGCGATGAAGCGCGAGCGCGGCCCAGCCGATCATGCCGCCGCCTCCGCGATGCAGGCGCGCCGCAGCGCATCCGGGGCGAACGAGGCGAGGATCAGCGTCGCCTCGTGCCACTCCGCACCGACGACGAGCGACGGCAGCGGCGGCGCCTGGTAGGTGCCGGGGCGACCCGCGAGCCACCCGCCGAGGCGGGACCGCGCGTCGTCGCCTTCCGCGACCCGGCCGAGACCCCGCGGCAGCGCGGCCCGACGGAAGAGCCCGCGCGCGCGGCCCGCCGCGCAGCACCCGGTCGGCGTCACCGTCGAGGCCGAGGAGCCGCAGCATGCGCGCGGCGCAGGACCGCGGCTCGGCGGCCTCCGGCGGCTGCTCGAACGGCGGCGCCTGCACCTCGGCCGCCACGATCACGTCGCCCTGCAACGTGACCTCGAGCACCAGGCCCGGGGGCAGCATCGGCGCGAAGGGCCCGACCCGCGCCGTGTAGCGGTCGAGCATGAGCCCGTCGCGGATGTCCTCGCCCGTCATCGCCATCGGCCGGCCGTAGGGGGTGCCGCCCATCATCCCCTTGCCGCCCTGGCCGTGGTCGCCCTTGCCCCGCCACGGGGTTCGGCGGCTCGTCGGGCAGCCGGTCCGCCTCGTCCTCGCCTGCGAGCACCGCGCGCCAGCGTTCCGACCAGTACCTCGGTCGGATCGCCGGTGCCGTCCCAACGTGACCGTCGCGCGCGGGTGCGGGAGCTGGTCGTGCAGGCGGTCCACGGCCTCGGCCGCGCGCTTCGGGAATCTCGCCGGCGACGAGCAGGATGGCGGCGTGCCGCGGGCTGGCCGCCCGCCGCAGACCGGGCGACAGGAACAGACGCTCCACCGCCGGCAGCATTCCCGGACCGATGCAGGGATAGACCGCCGGCGCGGCCTCGGCGGCGAGGCGGCGGAGCACTCCTATTGCCACCGGAAGACCCCCTCGCGCCAGCCATAGAGGATGCCGACCGACAGGATGGCGAGGAACATCCCCATCTCGGCCAGCGCCTTGGGCCCTTCGGAGACATAGACCACCGCCCACGGGTACATGAACATCATCTCCATCTCGAAGGCGATGAAGACGAGCGTCATCGTGTAGGCGCGGAAGTGGAACCGCTGCCAGGCATGGGTATCGGGCGTACCGCCCCCCAGCACGGGCGCCGATTGCGGCGCCGACGACGCGCCAGCCGCGCCGAACAAGGCAATTGCGCCGCTAACGAGGCCTGCGAGAGCGAGCCATCCGATGGTGCTGATGATCAACGTCATTCAAGACCTAACGGTTCGACCCTGCCTTGGGTTCGATGGAGTTGCGTCCGAGCCGAGGCCTGCGACGAAGAGGAGTCCATGTCGGCAGGCTTTTTCCTCGGGGTCACTGATCCATGCCTTCGCCGTGCGGCCCCGACAGTGGCAGGCTCAGGGTCGCGGCGAGCCCGCCTTCGGGACGATTGGCGAGGCGCAGGTCGCCGCCATGCGCCTGCCCGATGGTCCGGGCGATCGACAGGCCGAGGCCGGTGCCGCCGGTGTCGCGGCTGCGCGAGGCCTCGAGGCGCACGAACGGATCGAAGGCGCGCTCCAGATCCGCATCGGGAATGCCGGGGCCACGGTCGGTCACGACGATCCGTGCCTCCTGGCCTGTGGCTTCGAGGCTCACCTCCGCCCCGCCGCCGTACCGGCAGGCGTTGTCGACGAGGTTGCGCAGCGCGCGGCGCAGCGCCGTCGGGCGGACCCGGGCCACCGTTCCCGGCGCGGCCGAGAGTGTCACCGAGGTGCCGGTCTCCTCGATCTCCGCCGTGAGGTCCGCGAGGAGCGCCGCGAGGTCCACCGGCTCCGACGCCTCGGCGACGGTGACGCCACGAGCGAAGGCGAGCGTCGCCTCGACCATCTCCCGCATTTCCTCGATCGTTGCGATCAGCCGCTCGCGCGTCTCGTCGTCGTCGACCATCTCGGCCCGCACGCGCATCGCGGTCAGCGGCGAGCGCAGATCGTGACCGAGCGCGGCGAGGAGCCGCGTCCGATCCGCCACGAACCGCGTCAGGCGGGCCTGCATCCTGTTGAACGTCACGGTAAGCTCTCGCACTTCGGTCGGACCAGCCTCGCGCAGCTCCGGCACGTCCTCGCCGCGGCCCAGCCGGTCGGCCGCCGTCGACAGGCGGGCGAGCGGCCCGGTGATCCGGCTCAGCAGGAACCACAAGGCAACCGCGATCGTCGCCGCCGCCGTGACGGCGAAGCTGACCGTCGCAGCCCACGGCCATTGCAGCGGCGGCCGGTGGAAACGCGTCGCCACGTTGAGCCAGCCGCCATCGCTCAGCGCGATCGACAGCCGCATCTCGACCGCGGTGAGGGGCACGCCCATCATCTCGCGGTGCATCCGCGCCATCCCTCGCGGCACGTCGCGCCGCCGCGGCCCCACCTCGTGCAGCTCCACTCGAACCTCGCGGTCCGCGCCGTTCCCGAGCAGGTCCCGGACGCGCGCCGCCATCGCCCGGCCATCGCCATGATCGCGGTCGACGAGCGGCTGTGGTCCGGCGCTGAACCGGACGAGCGGCGAGTCCGCCGCGCGCAGGATCGACGGGTGCAGCGCCTGCGGTGCCTCTTCGAGGAGCAGCGCCAGGTTCGCGGCGCGCCCCGCCGCCTCGAGCCCCAGCGCCGCCCGTACCGCCAGGCCGCGCTCGTCGAAGAAGAGCCACAGGCTGACCGCCTGCGCCGCAAGCAGCGCGCCGAGGATCAAGAGCACGAGCTGCGCCCTGAGCGTCCGCGGGCGCCAACTCACGGCACGTCCCGCACGTCCGCGGTCAGGCTGTAGCCGCCGCCGCGCACGGTCGTGATGATCTCGGGCGCGCCAGGGTCGCGCTCGACCTTGCGACGGAGGCGGCTGACCTGGTTGTCGATGGTGCGGTCGAAGACATGGGCCTCGCGCCCCGACGTGAGGTCGAGCAGCTGGTCGCGGCTCAGCACGAAGCGCGGCCGGTCGAGGAACACCGTCAGCAGCTTGAACTCGGCGCTGGTCAGCGGCACCTCGATCCCGTCCTGGCCGAGCAGCACCCGACGGTCGGGGTCGAGCTGCCATGGTCCGAACGCCACTCGCCGGCCGGTAAGAGCGCCGGCACTCCGCTCGGGCCGCTCGGCCCGCCGTAGGATCGCCTTGATCCGCGCCAGCAACTCGCGCGGGTTGAAGGGCTTCGGCAGGTAGTCGTCGGCGCCGATCTCGAGGCCGACGATGCGGTCGGTCTCCTCGCCGAGCGCCGTCAGCAGCAGGATCGGCGTCGTGCCCTCGGCCGACAGCCGGCGACAGACCGACAGCCCGTCCTCGCCAGGCATCATCACGTCCAGCACGATCAGGTCGAACCGCCCGGCTCGAAGCTTCGCATCCATCTCGGCCGCGTCCCGCGCCGAGCTTGCACGCATCCCGTTCCGCTCGAGATAGCGGGTCACCGCATCGCGGATCTCGCGGTGATCGTCGACGACGAGGATGTGCGGCGTGTCGCTCATGGCTCCTTTCTACCGGTCTCCGCGGGTTCTGCGTCGGGAGATTTGTCGCGCCGCGTCGCGATCATGGCCGTCTGCGACACACTGATACAAATCAGTGCCGATCCGGCACGCTGCCGCGACGTTGACTGCGCAGAGGGATCATCGCACGAAAATCGACGAGGTGGGATGATGCTCGCCGGCGACTGGTCGAGGCCGAGGGGCGGCGGACCTCCGGTCGCGCACGTCGAGCGAGATGCCGGAGCAGAAGACGATCATCAGGATGGCGGAGCCGAAGAAGGCGAACCCCAACCGCACCGGGTCGCGCACCAGTTCGAGCGACACGCGACGTGCGTAGGCGCCGAGCCGCCTCCGGCTGAAGCGGCGGCCGTGCAGGCGCGATGCTCCCTCCACAGAGGTGCCGAGCGACGCCATCGCGGGGCGCTCTGGCTGGGCCTCCCGCAGGCGCGCAATGATCGCCGCCTCGAGGTCGGGGGCGCCGGCTGCCTCGGAGGGGCGCCGGGCGTGTCGCATGTGAGCACGCGGCCGGCATGCACGAGCACGACGCGGTCGTAGCGCGCGGCCCACGTCATGAAGTGCGTCGAGTTCCAGGGCCGCACCTCTACGCCTTGGGCGTGCCTGCCTTGCCTTCTGAGCGTCGCCTACGGCCTCCGGCCCAGCGTATCGGCCATCTCCGCGTCTCGCTCTCCCATCGGCCGCATGCGCCCACGCGTGGTGTCACGCCGCGACTGATGCTCCATCTCGGCGTTCAGCAGTGCGCCGAGCAGCACGACGAACGCGGTCAGCCATATGTAGAGAAGCAGGATCACCACCCCGGCGAGCGCCCCGTAGGTGGGCTGATAGCTGCCGAAGTTGCGCACGAATACCGAGAATAGAACCGATCCCCCGAGCCACAGCACCGTCGCGACGACGGCGCCCGGCGTCACCCAGCTCCACCTCGGCGGTCGTCGCGCGGGCGCGTAGCGGTAGAGCAGCCCCAGCGCCGCCATCGACAGCAGCGCCAGCATCGGCCAGCGGCCGAAGGTGACGATGGTGTCGGTCCAGCCTGAAAGCCCCAGCGCCTCCGCCGCCGGCGGCAGCGCCACGGCGAGCGCCAGGGAGGCGAGCGCAATCGCCGTCAGCGCCGCCGTCAGCCACAGAGAGACGAAGTTGCGCACGATGATGTTGCGCGTCTCGACCTCGGCATGGGCCATGTTGATCCCGCTCACGAGGTTGTCGATCCCGCGCGACGCCCAGAAGAGCGAAAAGGCGAGGCTGACGAGCGCCGTCGTCGTGGCCCGACCGGGGGCTTGCCCTGCCAGTGCGACGGCCTGGTCCCGCACCACGGCAAGCGGCTGCGCCGGCGCCAGCCCCTCCAGCGCGTCGATCTGGCGGACGACGAGCTCGGGGTCGAAGAACAGCCCGGCAAGCGACGCCAGCGTCGCGATCGCTGGAAACAGCGCCAGCATGCCAAAGAAGGCGACCCCCGCGGCCACCAGCGGCACGAGGTCGCGCCCTATTCGCCGGCCCGCGCGCAGCCCGATGTCGCGCCAGCCCGCCACGTCGATCCGATGCGGCCGCCACGCCTCGCGCCCACGACCGGTCTCCCGCTCCGCCTCCGCGGGCGCTGGCGCCGCCGGATGCTCGCCTTCGGGATGCGGCTTCGTCCCTTCACCGGGGCCGGGTCCTTCGCCACCTCGGTCCTGCATTGTCTCACCTCCGTCTGCCGGCCACGCAGGTGAGTGACCTGTGGGGCAGAACGCAAAATGATGGACAGTGATCCATTCCGGCTCCTCCACGAGCCTTGCAACAGCAAGGGCTCGAGGAAGGTCCGGAACCGGTCTCACCGACGGACGAGGCATCGGCCACGGCCCTCGTCGGGCAATGGCCGCTTCGGAAAAGGCGGTGGCAACGCAAGCGCCCGCAGAGGATGGCAGACGGCGATTTCATTGGCATCGTAGCAGAGCGTACCCTGCGCTTCCTGTCTCGGTCCCATCATCGCCGCCGGCCCTCCCCGACAGAAGAAATGAACCAGCGATCAGCGCGTCAAACAGCGCGATTTTTCCGACGAAGTATCGCGGTTCTGACCTTCGCCTGATCCAGCGAACGTCCGAGCAGGTCGCCGCCTTTCCGCCAAAAACTCGTTTGGAAATCGCGAAGACCTTCGCAAGCCGGCCCTGTGCTGCATAGGTTGAGACTGCATGACAGCACGAGAGGCACCGCCATGAAGGCAATGGTCCTCCACCAGCCTGGTCAACGGCTGCAGCCGACGGAGATCGAGCTGCCGCCTCCCGGCCCTGGCGAGGTCGAGATCGCGATCGAGGCCTGCGGCGTCTGCCGCACCGACCTCCACGTCGTCGATGGCGAGCTCACGCACCCCACGCTGCCGCTCGTCCCCGGCCACGAGATCGTCGGCCGCATCGTCCGCGCCGGCCCCGGCGTCACGATCCAACCGGGCCAGCGCGTCGGCGTCCCATGGCTCGGCCATACCTGCGGCGCCTGCCCGTACTGCGAACGCGGGCAGGAGAACCTCTGCGACGCGCCGCTGTTCACCGGCTACACCCGCAATGGCGGCTTTGCCGAGGCCTGCATCGCCGACGCCGCCTACTGCTTCGAACTGCCGGACGACGGCGACCCGGTGGCGCTGTCGCCGCTGCTCTGCGCCGGGCTGATCGGCTTTCGCAGCTACGCGATGGCCGAGCCCGAGGCGCGGCTCGGGCTCTACGGCTTCGGGGCGGCGGCGCACATCCTCTGCCAGATCGCCGTCTGGCAGGGCAAGCAGGTCTACGCCTTCACCAGCCCCGGCGACACAGCCGCGCAGGACTTCGCGCGCCGCCTCGGCGCGGTCTGGGCCGGACCGTCCGACGCCGCGCCGCCCGCGCCGCTCGACGCCGCCATCATTTTCGCCCCGGTCGGGCCGCTCGTCCCCGCTGCGCTACGCGCGGTGCGCAAGGGCGGAAGCGTGATCTGCGGCGGCATCCACATGAGCGACATCCCGTCCTTCCCCTACGCCGACCTTTGGGAGGAGCGGCAGATCCGCTCGGTCGCCAATCTGACCCGCGCCGACGGCGACGCGTTCCTGCCGCTCGCAACCGCGGCCGGGGTTCGGACCGAGACCGTCCGCTACCCGTTGGCCGAGGCCAACGCCGCCCTCGACGATCTGCGCGCCGGCCGCCTGCAGGGCGCCGCGGTGCTGGTGCCCTGAGATGGACGACCAGTCCGAGGTCCTGGCGTTTCTCGCCTCTCCCGCCGGGCACGACGGCGCGGCGCCGGTGGAGCGGATCGACACCCACGGCGCCCACGTCTTCCTCGCCGACGACCGGGCCGTGAAGATCAAGCGCGCCGTCCGCTACGACTACATGGATCTCTCGACGATGGAGAAGCGGCGCGACCTGATCCGCCGCGAGTTCGAGCTCAACCGGCCCGCCGCGCCGGAGCTCTACCGCGACGTCGTCCCGATCACCCGCAAGGCCGACGACACCCTCGCGTGGGAAGGCGACGGCGCGCCGGTCGAATGGGTGCTACGGATGTCCCGTTTCCCGCGCGAGGCCGAGCTCGAGGTCATGGCCGAAGACGGGCGCATCGACGACGCCCTCGCCGACCGCCTGGGCGAGGAGGTCGCCCGCTATCATGCCGCCGCTCCGACGCGCCCCGACGAGGGCGCCGACCTCATCGCCGAGATCCTCGACGAACTCGACCGCGTGTTCGCCGGGATGACAGGGGCCCTCGGCGTCGAGCGCATCGCCCGGTTCACCGCGGCCGTCCGTTCGACCCACGACGGAGCCGCTCCGCTCCTGCGCCGGCGCGGCGCCGAAGGCCGTGTCCGCCGCTGCCACGGCGACCTGCACCTGCGCAACCTCGTGATGATCGACGGCCGTCCGACGCCGTTCGACGCGCTCGAGTTCGACGAGCGCCTCGGCACCTGCGACGTCCTCTACGACCTCGCCTTCCTGCTCATGGACCTCGAACACCGCGGCCTGAAGCGCGCCGCGAACCTCGTGCTAAACAGCTACCTGCGCGCCGCCCCGGGAAACCTTGGCGGGCTCGCCGCCCTGCCGCTCTTCCTGTCGGTCCGCGCGGCGATCCGCGCCATGGTCGACGTCCAGACCGACGTCGCCACCGGTGGCGAGCACAGCGCGGATGCACGCGCCTATCTCGACGCCGCGCTGGGTTATCTGTCGCCGCCGGCTTCCTGCCTTATCGCCATCGGCGGCCTCTCGGGCAGCGGCAAGACCACGCTCGGCCGGCTCCTCGCCCCCGGCATCGGCCCCGCCCCCGGCGCCGTCCACCTGCGCAGCGACCTCGAGCGCAAGGCGATGCTGGGCGTCCGCCCGCTCGATCGGCTGCCGGACACGGCCTACGACGCCGCGACCACCGCCCGCGTCTACGAGGTGCTGCGCCGCAGGGCCGCCGAGGCACTGGCGGCCGGCCATGCCGTTCTTCTCGACGCCACCCACCTGACCGAGGCCGAGCGCGACGCATCCGCATCCGCAGCCGGACCGCACCCGTTCCTCGGCCTGTGGCTCGAGGCCGCCCCCGACATCCTCGTCGCACGTGTGACCGCGCGACGCGGCGACGCCTCGGACGCCGACGCGCGGGTCGTCGGGCAGCAGCTCGCGCGTCCCGTGGACCGCATCGACTGGCGCCGGATCGACGCTGGTGGCCCCCTCGAGGAGACCCTTGCCGCGGCCCGGGCCATGATCGCCGGGCTCGCGACGGATCAGTGCGCACGGCCGGCGCTGCGCTGAGGCTGACGTCACCGAAGAGGAGGGGCGCCGACGCGCTCTTCGAGAGTGCCGGCTTTTGCATCCGCGTCGATCCGAGCTGGCGGCTGATTGCCGCGCGCATCGTCTGGAGACGTGAAGCACGGGCCGGCTCAGCACATCGGGACGCGCGGGCAGCAGACGATCGCGTCGTCGCTCACTCGCGCGGCGGAGCACCCGGGGGCATCGCGGCGAGAATCCTGTCGCTGCTTGTCACGGTCGCAATGTTCTGCATCGCGTAGTCGATGGATGCCGCGTGCCAGGCCGGGTTCATCGTCGAGCAGCAATCCTGGGGTACGATCACGCGGAAGCCCTTGTCGGCGCCGGTGCGGGCGGTGTGCTCGACCGGCATGTTGGTCCAGGCGCCGCAATTGAGCAGCGTGTCGATGCCGGCGCCGCGCATGTAGGTCTCTAGCCGTGAGCTTTCCCACGCGCTCATCGTCATCTTCTCGACCACGAGGTCGCCGGGCTCGGGGGTGAGCGCCGGCACCGGTTGCGCCCCCCAGTGCCGCGCACCAGCGCGTTCGACGCGACCAGCCCCTTGAACAGCGGCGCGTTGGCGAGCATCGACGGGTGCCCTGGCTCGCAGACAAACCAGACGTGGATCAGCGGGATGCCGACGCGGCGGCAGGCGGCGGCGAGGCGGCGGGCGTTCTCGACCACGTTCTGCGACCTCGCATGGGCCGGCGCACCGCTGTCGGCGCGCGGGTGACGCGGGTGAGGCGGGTGCCGATGGTGAAGGTCTCAACCCCGTCGGCGGCCCTAGTCAGGGCGTGGGCGAGGCGGAGGATGGCGTCGGTCTGCGCCTTCATCGAGCCGGAGATGTCGACCAGAAGCAGGATGCGCCGCTGTCGCATCTCGCGGGCGAGGCGGGGCAGCTCCATCACCTCGCCGTCGCGGGCGACCGCGCGGCGGAGCGCCTGGCGCATGGAGATGCGGTCGCCGCGGTTGTCGAGCCGGCGGCGGCGGGAGCGCCGCGTCGGCAGTCGCGCCGGGGCGGCGCGGGCGAAACGGCGCAGCGTTTCGGCCTCGGACAGCGCGTCGAGGCCGCGGACCGACAGCGCCTCGACGCCGGTGGCCTCGCCGCCCGAGGTGTCGAGGTCGTCCGCCTCGGGAGGCTCCATGGCGCCGGGCTCGGGCTCGTGAACGACTGTCTCCTCCGTACCCTCCGCCGCCGGGGCGGCGAGGGACTGGCCGAGGGACTGGCCGAGGAAGTGGGCGCGGAAGACGGCGTCGAAGAGCGGGCGCTGGTCGGGCGGAGGCGCGAAGGAGGCGCGCGCGGCGGCGTGGAGGTCGCTCATCGAGCGGGGACCGGGGAGTTCCACGGATTGCAGGAACGTCACCGTCTGGTCGGGGGCGACAGAAAAGCCCGCGGCGCGCAGGCGCGCGCCAAATGCGACGAGGGGGGCCGCGCCCTCCGGCACCGCGCTCATGCCGCGCCCCCGGGCAGGTAGTTTCGACCCGCTCGCCGAGGAAGGCCGCGTCGTCGTGATCCTTGAGCGCGACGCCCATCGAGCGGCGGAACGCCTCCGGCCAGGCCGCTCCTCCGGTATGAAGGAGCGTCGCGGCCTCGGCCCATTCCACTGTCTCGGCGACGCCGGGGGGGGTTGGCCAGCGGCTCGGCGCGGGGGCCCGAGACGGCGGCGACGACGGCGTCGGCGGTGGCGCGGGCGACGGAGGAGGCGCGCATCATCACGATCTCGGCCTCGCGGGGGCCGTCGGGGTAGTCGATCCAGTGGTAGACGCAGCGGCGGCGCAGCGCCTCGTGCAGGTCGCGAGTGCGGTTCGAGGTCAGGATCACCGCCGGGCGGCCGGTGGCGGCGACGGCGCCGCGCTCGGGGATGGAGATCTGGAAGTCGGACAGGAACTCGAGCAGGAACGCCTCGAACTCGGGGTCGGCGCGGTCGATCTCGTCAATGAGCAGGGCGGCGGCGTCGCCGGCCTGCAGCGCCTCGAGCAGCGGGCGAGCGATCAGGTATCGATCCTCGTAGATGTTGACGTAAACCTCACCCGCCTGGCGGATGGCGAGCATCTGGCGCGGGTAGTTCCACTCGTAGAGCGCGGCGGGGGCGTCAATCTCCTCGTAGCACTGCAGGCGGATCAGGCGGCGGCCTAGCGCGGAGGCGATGGCCTTGGCGGCCTCGGTCTTGCCGACGCCGGGCGCGCCCTCGAGCAGGAGCGGCTTGCCGAGGGCGAGGGCGAGGTAGGACGCGGTGGCGAGGCCGGGGTCGGCGAGGTACTGCGCGTCGCGGAGTGCGGCGGCGAGCGAGTCGGGGCCGTCGATGCCGTCGATGATTCGGCGGACGGTCATCTGGCGGCGCTCTCGGGCGCGGCTGCGCCGCGCGGCGGTCTTTGCCGCCGGAATTGAGCGCGCGGTGCGCGCACGCCTGCTGCGTGGGCCGCGCCTGTTGGCGCGGGCCGACTGCTCTCCAGGCTAGCAAGCCTGTATGAAAGCCGCGGGCGCTTCTTGCCCCGGCGTAGCGCCGGTGGAGGCGGGTCATGCGCGGCCTCCGGGGCGGGGGCCGCCGTGCGGGCGGAGGGCGCGGAGGACCTTTTCGGGCGTGATCGGCAGGTCGTCGATGTCGACGCCGACAGCGTCGTAGACGGCGTTGGCAATGGCGGGGAGGACCGGGTTGGCGCACATCTCGCCCGGGCTCTTTCCGCCGTAGGGGCCGTCCTCGGCCGGGCGTTCGAGGATGGCGATGTCGTGCGGGGCGATGTCGCCGGGGCCGCGCATGAGGTAGGCGTTGAAGTCTTCCGGCGCATGGGCGCGGTCGGATAGTACGGTTCGGTCGTCTCCCAGAGTGCGTGCGAGGTGCCCATCCAGGCGCCGCCGACGAGTTGCTGCTCGACGAGGCGGGGGTTGAGGGCGCGGCCGACCTCGTAGGCCGAGGTCAACTTCTCGACGCGGACCTCGCCGGTCTCGTCGTCGACCTCGACCTCGGCGATGACGCAGGCATGGGCGAAGGTCGAGACCGGGGTCATCTGGCCGGTCTCGGGGTCGACGCCGGAGAGCGGGATCAGGAAGATGCCGCGGCCGGCGATGGTGCGGCCCTGCTTGAACTGCGCCGCCTGCGCCGCCGCCATCGTGGTGATCGAGCGCGAGGGGGCGCCGCGGACATGGATGTTGCCCTCGCGGTCGGTGTCGAGGTCGCGCGGGTCGACCTCGAGCTCCTCCGCAGCCGCCTCGAGCATCACCGAGCGGGCCTCGCGCGCGGCCTGGATCACAGCGTTGCCGACGCGGTGGGTGCCGCGCGAGGCGAAGGAGCCCATGTCGTGGGGCCCCGTGTCGCTGTCGGCGGCGTCGACGTGGACGTCCTCGAGCGGGACGCCGAGGGTCTCGGCCGCAACCTGGCGGGCGACGGACTTCATGCCCTGGCCGAGGTCGATGGCCGAGAGCGCGACCATGAACTTGCCGTCGGGGTTGGAGTGCACCAGCGCCTGGCTGGGGTCGCCGCCGAGGTTCATGCCGATCGGGTAGTTGATGGTGGCGCAGCCGCGCCCCTAGTGGATCGCCATCTACCGCCTCCTCGTGCCGCGGGGCGGGCCGCCGGGGCGCCAGACGCCGCGGGTGAACGGCTCGTCGTGCTGGTAGGGCCGGTCGCTGCCGGGCTTGGAAGATGGTGGTTCCGGCCTCGGCTCGGGGCGCGGCGGCTCGGCGCCCCCGCGGACGCTCGGCTGCCGTGATGGCTCGGGCTTGCGATGGGGAGCGGTGCTCCTCTCGGGCGCGGGTCGAGGCTCTGGACGCGGCGGTTCGGCGGGCCGTGCCGGGCGGCGGCGCTGGGGCGCGGCGGGCCTCGTGGGAGGCCGGGGCGCGAGGCCGGTCGGCGGCACCCGCTCTTCGGCGCGGCAGGGGCCAGAGCCGGCGGACGTGCCGCCGCGCGGGGTGGCGCCGCGGCGACGCTCGCCGATGCGGCCGTGCTGGTCGGTGGCGGTACGGGCGGGGAGTTCGCCGCGAGGGCCGCCGCCGCCGGTGAGGCTGGAGAGGGCGCTGGCCTCGGCGGAGAGGGGCCAGCCAGCCTTTTCCGCCGCGACCTGGGCGCATTCGATCAGGGCGCAGTTCTTCGCGACGCGGCGGTGGGCCGTCATGTCGCCGTCGCGGTAGGCGTTGAGCAGCCGGAACTCGAGCGGGTCCATGCCGACGGCGCGGGCGACGCGGTCCATGTGCCGCTCGATCGCCCAGTCGACGCCGGTGATGCCGAAGCCGCGCATCGCCGTCGCCGGGGTGCGGTTGGTGAAGACGCAATAGACGTCGGCCGAGACGTTCGGGATCGTGTAGGGACCGGGGACGTGGCCGACGCCCTTCTGCACCGCGTAGCTGGAGAGGCGGGTGTAGGCGCCGGCATCGAAGTAGCCGCGGAAGCGGCGGCCGAGGATGCGGCCGTCGGCGCCGACGGCGTCGGTCAGGTGCCAGACCTCGGCGCCGCGGGGGGCGCCGACCTGCATTTCCTCCGCGCGATCGAAGCCGTAGCGGACGGGCCGGCCCGTGGTCATCGCGCCGAGGATGGCCAGCGGTTCGTGCAAGCTGTCGACCTTGCCGCCGAAGCCGCCGCCGACCGTGCCGCCGATGAAGTGCAGCCGCCCCGACGAGGTGTCGAGGAGCTTGGCCGCGGTGCCGAGCGAGAAGAACAGCGCCTGGGTCGAGGTGTAGCAGACCTAGCGGTCGTTGGTCTCGGGCGCGGCGATGGCGCCGCAGGGCTCGATCGGGGCCTGCTCGATCGGGGACATCGTGTAGCGGCCCTCGACGACGTGTGCGGCGTCGCGCATCGCGGCCTCGACGTCGCCGAAGCGCAGCTTCTGATGGTCGTAGCGGTCGTGGTAGTCGAAGGTGTTCGCCGGGATAGGTCTCGTTGACGACGGGGGCGTCGGGGGCGAGCGCGGCCTCGACGTCGAGGACGTGGGGCAGGGGCTCCCAGTCGACGCGGACCGCCGCCGCGGCTTCGCGCGCCTGCGCTCGGTCTCGGCGATGACGGCGGCGACGGGCTCGCCGCGGTAGGAGACCTTCCTTTCCGACAGCAGCGGCTCGTCGTCGCGGCCGAACTGGAGGAGCGACAGCAGGGTGTTGAGGTTCACCGGGACGTCGGCGCCGGTCAGGACGCGGACGACGCCCTCATCCGCTCGGCCGGGGTGGTGTCGATGCGGCGGATGCGGGCGTGGTGGTGCGGGCTGCGGACGCAGCGCAGGTGCAGGAGGCCGTCGAAGGCGTGGTCGTCGTAGTAGGGCGAGCGGCCGGTGACGTGGCCGAGGATGTCCTGCCGGCGGCCGCCCTTGCCGATGATCTTGAGGTTGTCGTCGCGCTCGTCGGCGAAGAGGTCCTTGCGGAGCTCGACGGTCATGGGCGGAGTCCTCGGCTGGTGGAGTGTCCACGATGGACAATTTCGTTAACCATCTGATTCGAAAATGAAATACTGGATTCTGTCAACCAGATGGAAAGGTCTGCTTTCCAGGTCTTGAGGGCGTGCCGCGCCGCTGGCTCGCACGCGGGTCACGATGCCGCCCTCCGCGCGGTTGCGCCGCGGCGAGGATGGCGTCGATGATCGGGGCGTAGCCGGTGCAGCGGCAGAGGTTGCCGCCGATGGCCTCGACCACCTCCTCCGCGTGGGGTCGGGGTTGCGTCGAGCAGTGCCTTGGCGGCGAGCAGCATGCCCGGCGTGCAATAGCCGCACTGGGCGGCGAAGTGCTCCATGAACGCCTCCTGCAGCGGGTGCAGGCGGGCGCCGTCGGCGAGGCCGGGCGGTCGTGACTCGGCGCCTTCCACCGTCTCGGCGAGCGTCAGGCAGGCGAGCTGCGGCGCGGCCGTCGACGAGGACGGTGCAGGCGCCGCAGGTGCCCTGGCCGCAGCCGTATTTCGGGCGTCATGTCGCCGAGGCGGCGGCGCAGGACGTCGAGCAGGTTCTCGGCCGGGCCGACGAAGGTCGCGGCCTCGGCGCCGTTCAGGCGGAACTGGAGGGGGGTGCGGGGCATCAGGCGGGCCGTCCGGATTGATGTTGGGGGAGGCACGAGGACGCTGTCGTGCCAGCCGGTCATTTTCGGTGCGCGGCGCTGCCGCCCGAGCCTGTGCTCGCGGGCGACCAGCCCGGGCCGCGCCCTCGCCCTCCCCACGGGAGGGCGCGTGGCGATGTCGTCGGCCGCACAGCCCTCGTCCGGTGCTTTCGGGATCGAGCGCGCGACCACATGCGCCTCGACCGCACCCTCTCAGGCGAGGGCGCGGCCCTCCTGCGCCGGCCGAACCGCGCGAATGGAGCGAAGGGGCTCGCGTTCCAGGCCATCGACATCAGGCGCCCTCCCCGAGGAGCAGGCGGCGGAGGTGCACCGGGGCGACCTCGCGCCGGTACCACGACGAGGCGATGGCGTCGGTCGGCGGGTCGAGCCCGTCGGTGGCGGCGGACGAGCGCCGCGGCGATGCCGGCGGCGTCGAGAGCGCGGCCCTCGAGCGCGCGCTCGACGGCGGGCACGCGCAGCGGTGCCGGGCCCATGGCGCGTAGGCGACGCGGGCGCCGGCGACGCGGCCGCCGCGCAGCGGCAGGAGCGCCGCGATCGACATCACCGAGACGCCCTTGGAGTGGACGCGCGTGACCTTGAGGAAGCGGAACGTGCCCTGCGCCGGGCGCGGCACGACGATGGCGGCGACGATCGGGCGGGGGCTGCGCTCGCGCGCGGCGACGAGTTCCTCGACCGGCATCTCGCGGCCGCCGAGGCCGGCGAGGCGGATCGTGGCGCCGAGGGCGATCAGCGCGGCGGTGAAGTCGCCGTAGGGATGGCGGGCGAAGAGGTTGCCGCCGGCCGTCGCCATGGTGCGGATCGCCGGGCCGCCGACCGCGCGCGCGGCCTCGGCGAGGAAGCCGGTGTCGCGGTGCTCGGCGAGCTCGGCCATGGTGACGCCGGCGCCGATCTCGACCGCGTCGCCCCGCGCGGAGATGCGGCGGAGGACGGCGTCGCGCGTCCGGATCAGGCGGGTGAAGTCGCCGTCGGCGTAGTTCACCGCGCGCATCAGCAGGGTGCCGCCGCCGAAGAAGCGGGCGTCGCGGTCGCCCGCGGCGCGCGCCGCCTCGTCGAGCGTGTCGTAGGTCGCGACCGTCATCGGCATGGCGCCATCACCCCGCTGCACGTCACGGACGATGCCACCGGAGGCCGCCATGGCCAGGCGCGGCCTTGCCGCGCGGCGGCCGTTGCCGCCATATTGAGCGCGCAGGTGCGCGCACGACCGTTTGGCGCGCGCCCGCGCGCGCCGACTGCTCTCCAGGTTAGCAAACCAATATGAAACCGCGAGTGCGCCGCGGCGGGTGCCCCGCGTCTTGAAGCGGGTGGCCGGAGCCCGTCTCATGCCGCGAGGCCCATATGCTCGCGGACGGCGTCGAAGCCCGCTTCGTAGATGTTGGTCCCGACCATCTCGGCGAGCTCGCGCTCGCGGCCCCGGGGTGTCGAACCGGCTCTCCCACTCCCAGAAGCAGCGGTCGCCGTCGGTGACCGGCGTCAGCCGGACGTGGGCGACGTAGTTCAACAGCGGGATCGGCGTGTCGAGCAGGCAGTAGCTGAACGTCTGCTCCATGTCCGACAGCGTGAGCAGCTGCTCGCGCAGTTCCTCGCCGCCGTTGAGGCGGAAGCGGCGGACGCAGCCGATGTCGGAGGGCTCGCCGCGCTCGATCTGGCTTGTGGCGACGGCGGGGTGCCAGCGGTCGTGGCCGTTGAAATCGCGCAGCACCTCCCACACCGCGTCGGCGGGCGCGTCCATGATCGTGCTCTTGACCACGCGGACCATCAGCGGTTGCCCATGCGCCGCTTGAGCGCGTCGAAGCCGGCCTGGAAGACGTTGCGGCCGATGTTGGTGACGAGACCCTCCTCGTCCTCCTCGGCGCAGTCGAACTCGGCGGTCCATTCGGCGAAGGTGCGGTTGCCGTCGGTGACCGGGGTCAGGCGCAGGGTGGCGATGTAGTCGGTGAGCGGCATCGGGCTTTCGAGGATGCCGTAGGTCTGGAACATGTCGTAGTCGCTAGAGCCCGAGCAGCTTCTCGCGCAGGCGGTCGCCGTTCTGCAGGTGGAAGTCGCGGACGCAGCCGACGCGGTCGGAGGGCTCGGCGTTCTCGATGCGGCTGTCGCGGATCGCGCGGGTGCCAGTTCGGCATGCCGTTGAAGTCGCGCACGCGCTCCCAGACCTTGCTGCGCCTCGGCGTCGATGACGCTGGAGATGTAGACGCGCGCCAAGGTCAGCTCCGCCGCCCGCGGCCGCGGCGGGTGCCGCCGCCACCGGAGCCATCGTCGCCGCCGGTCTCGCCGCCCTGGTCGCCGGCAGACGGGTCGCCGCCGCCCTCCCCTGAGCCGCCGCCGCTCGAGCCGCTGCGGACGTCGCGCGGCCATCGAGGTCATGTCGCGGGCCTCGCGGATCAGGCCGCCCTGCTTGGCGATGGTGGAGCCGTCGATGCCGATGTCGGCGAGCAGGCTGTCGAGCATCGGCGCCTGGACGCGGTAGCGCAGCGCCGAGTCGATGACCTCGTCGGTGGGCGAGCCGCGATAGCCGCCGCCCCGCGCCGCCGACGCCGTCGAGCTGCATGATGCGGATGTCCTGGATCTTCTCCAGCGGCTTGACCGAGGCCGCGACGATGCCTTCGACATGCTCCAGCAGCTTGCGGCGGAAGAGCGAGTAGCGGGCGTCGTCGGTGAGCACGTTCTCGGCCTCGTTGAGCAGGCGCTGCGCCTCGGCCTGGACGGCGGCGCGGATCTTCTCGGCCTCGGCGGCGATGCGGGTCTCCGCCGCCGCCTTCTCGGCGATCTCGGTGTCGACGGCGCGGCGGCGCTTGGCCTCCTCGGTGTCGCGGGTGGTCTTGACGCGCTCCTCGGCCTCGGTGGCGCGGGCGGGCACCTCGGCCTCGGCTTGGGCGGCGGAGCGTTCGAGCGACTTCTTGTAGAGCTCGATGGCGGAAGCCATCTGCGCCAGCTCGACCTCGCGCTCGCCGTCGACCTCGAGCGCGGCGGTCGCGCTCGTGGCCGATGCGGGCGTCGTCGAGGCCGCGCTCGGAGGCGATGCGGGCGCGCTCGATCTCTTCCTTGGAGGCGATCTCGGCTTCGCGGAGGGCCTGCACGCGGGAGATCTCGAGCTGCTCGGTGGCGCGCTTGCGCTGCAGGCGGGCGGCGTCCATCGCCTGCTCGCGCTCGACGTCGACCTCGACGCGGCGCTGCGCGGCGATCTCGGTGCGGCGCACCTCGGCCTCGTCCTCGGCGCGGGTGCGCTTCTTCTCGGCGAGTTCGACGACGCGCTCCTCGTCCGCGGCCTCCACGTCGCGGCGCTTCTCGATGTCGAGGACGTCGCGGGTCTTCGACGAGGCGATGCGGTCCTTCTCGATCCCGAGTTCGGTGGCGATGCGCTCGCGCTCGCGCTTGTCGCGCTTTTCCAGCTCGCGCGCCTCGGTCGCCTCCTCGCGCTCGATCTCGGGGGCGCGGGTCTCCTGCTCGGAGGCGATGCGGGCGGCGTCGAGCGCCTTCTTCTGGGCGATGCGGGCCTTCTCCACCGCCTCGTCGGCGGCGACCTGCGCCTCATCGAGGGCCTCGATCCGGGCGATCTCGAGCTGGCGCACCTCGCGGGAGCGGGTGTCGGTCTCGCTCGAGATCTCGCGCACGCGGATCTGGCGCTGCGTCTCGATGCGGGCGGCCTCGGTCGCCTCGCCCGGCGCTCGTGGCGCACCCTCGGTCGCGCTGCGTGCGCGCCTGCTCGACGCCTCGGCGGCGCTGTCGACGGTGCGATTGCGGGCGATCTCGCGCTCGCGCATGTCCTGCTCGTAGGCGATGCGCTCGCCGGCGAGGGCTTGTCGCGGGCGATGCGCGCTCCGTCGCGCCGCGACCTCGCGGCCTCAGCGCGCTGCCGCTCGATCTCCTCTCGCGCTGGGTGATGCTCGGCGAGCTCTCGGAGCGCATCCGCGCTCGCGCGTTGATCTCTGCGCGACCACTCGCTTGCTGCTCGGTCTCCTGCCGGGCGATGCGCCTCCGTCGCCTCGGCGGCGGCGATCTCGGCGGCCTCGAGCGTGCGCTGCCGGCGCGATCTCGCGGCACCTCCTGGTCTCCTGCTCGAGCGATGCGGCCTCGGCCTCCGCGCGCTCCTGCTCGTGCGCGGCAGATCTCGCCTCGATCTCTTGCTCGTTCTCGATCGTCGGCGCACGGCTCCATGCGCGCCTTCTCGATCTGGCGTTGCGATCTCGACGACGTCTCGCGCGATCTCGAGCTCGGAGGTGATGCGGGCTTCGGAAATGGCGCGCTCGTTGGCGATGCGGCTGGTCTCGATGTGCTCGCGCGCGGTGATCTGGGCGCGCTCGCCCTCGGTCTCTCGCTCGGCCCGCTCGCGCGCCAGTTCGCTGCGTTGCTGGGCGCGGCGGATCTCGATCTCGCGCTCCTGCTCGAGGCGCGCCCACTCGCTCTCGCGCTCGATGTCGAGCGACTGGCGCTCGGCCTCGAGGTTGCGGGTGCGGATCGCGATCATCGCGTCCTGCTCGACGTCGTTGCGCAGCTTGCGGCGGGTCTCGATGTCCTCGATCAGGCGCGTCAGGCCCTCGGCGTCGAAGCGGTTCGAGGGGTTGAAGTAGTCGAGGTCGGTCTGGTCGATGTCGGTGACCGCCACCGCCTCGAGTTCCAGCCCGTTGGAGTCGAGCCCGACCTGCGCCGCCTCGCGCACGCGCCGGACGTAGTCGTCGCGAGCCTCGTGCATCTCCTCCAGCGTCATCTGAGCGGCGACGGTGCGCAGGGCCGAGACGAACTTGCCGTCGAGCAGCGAGGTCAGCCGCTCCGGCTCCAGCGTGCGCCGGCCGAGCGATGCCGCGGCGAGGCTGACGGCCTCGCGCGTCTGCTTGACGCGGACGTAGAACTCCGCGTCGACGTCGACGCGCATCCGGTCGCGGGTGATCAGCGCGCGGTCGTTCGCGCGCGTCACGGCCAGCTGCAGCGAGTTCAGGTTCACCGGGGTGATGTCGTGGACGATCGGCCAGACGAAGGCGCCGCCGTCGATCACCACCTTCTCGCCCAGAAAGCCGGTGCGGACGAACGTCATTCTCCTTGGTGGAGCGGCGGTAGAGCCAGTGCATCACCCAGTACAGGATGAAGACGACGATCACCGCCGTGATGAGCCAGAGTATCAGGCTGCCGATCAGTTCCCCGGTTTTTTTTGTAGTCCTCCCTCAGCAGTTTGGCCTGATGCCCTTGAACTCGCGTGTCGTTTCGGTCAGCGCCCGCTCCGTCGGCAGCCGCTCCATCGAGGAGGCGCCGTAGAAGCCGTGGCAGTGTTTCGTGTTCGACAGCACGAACGCCGCGTCGTCCGGCATGGCGACGGGGCCGCCGTCGACGAGGACGATGGCGTCGGGATTGACGTCGAGCGCGGCCTGCGCCCAGGCGTCGGTGAGCCGCGGCGCGTCGTCGAGGGCGACGCCGCTCTCGGCGCCGATGGAGCCGCCGGTGGTCAGGCCCAGATGCACGACGGTGATGTCGGCGCCGGCGCCGGCCATCGCGGCGGCGTCCGCCTCGGAGAAGACGCAGGGGGTGGTGACGAGGTCGCGCCCGCTGGCGAGGCGGATCATCTCGACCTCCTGCGCGTAGCTCATTCCCGTCTCCTCGAGGTTGGCGCGGAAGGTGCCGTCGATCAGGCCGACGGTGGGGAAGTTCTGCACGCCGGCGAAGCCGATGCCTTTGAGCTCGTCGAGGAAGCGCGGCATCATCCGGAACGGGTCCGTGGCGCAGACGCCGGCGAGGACCGGGGTGTGACGGACCACCGGCAGCACCTCGGCTGCCATCTCCACCACGATGCCGTTGGCGTCGCCGTAGGGCATCAGCCCGGCGAGGGAGCCGCGGCCGGCCATGCGGTAGCGGCCTGAATTGTAGATGACGATCAGGTCGATGCCGCCCGCCTCCTCGCACTTGGCGGAAAGGCCGGTGCCTGCGCCGCCGCCGACGATGGGCTCGCCCGCCGCGACCATGCCCCGGAATATCTCGAGCAGGCTGGCGCAGTCCATCACGCTCTCCTCGTCGGGGTGCGCCGTGAAGCGCGCGGTAGGCCTCGACCACGCTGTGGCGAATGCGGGTCGTTGATATTCTTGTCGGCGTATGAGCTGGCGCTTCGCGGTCTGGCGCACCGTCTCCAGCGCATGAAGAGCGCGCGTCCGCCTCGGGTCGTAGAACGGCTGGCCCGGGCATCGATGCGCGACCCGCCCTCGGGAGGAAGAAGCGGACGGGCCCTCATCGGTTCAGCCGCTCGCCGATCCAGCCGCCCATGCGGGTTTCCTCCGCGTGGTGCGCATCAGCGTCATCTGCGGGTTGTGGTCGTAGAGGGCGGCCGCGTAGCGCTCGGGCACGTGTCGGGGGGGCCGAAGTTCACCATGTCGAGCGCGCCGACGGAGCCGACATAGGGCAGGCCGGTGCGGATGACGGCGCCGAAGCGGTCTTGGGTCGCGGCGAAGACGCCGCCCATCATCATGTCGCAGACCTCGGTCGTGGTGAGGTCGATGACGCCCTCGAGCAGGCGCGAGTCGACGAGCTTTTCCATCGCCTGGCCGCCGGTGCCGGTGGCGTGGAAGACGAGGACGTCGTGGTCGGCCTCCAACATCTTCTGCATCGACTGGACGGCGGTGGTGGTGACGCCGAACATGGTGATGCCGATGGCGGGCTTCTCCGGTGCGGCCTCGGTCTTGCCCTGCCGCGCCGTGACCATGCCGGAGAGCGCGTGGGCGCCGTTCGACAGCACGGCGCGGGTGATGCGGTTGAGGCCCTGCACGTCGGCGACGGAGTAGAGCATCATGATGTCGGCCGGCCCGACGTACTGGCCGACATTGCCCGAGGCGACGGTCGAGATCATCACCTTGGGCACGCCCACGGGCAGCGCGCGCATCGCGGGCGTGGCGAGCGCGGTGCCGCCCGAGCCGCCGGCGGAGATGATGCCGGCGACACCCTCCTGCCGGCGGAATCCAGCGCTCGAACGCCAGCGTCATCGCCGCGACCGAGGCGCCGCGGTCGCCGGTAAAGACGCCCGCCGCGCCGCGCGGGTGCCAGGCCGCGACCTCGGTCGGCGGCACCTCGGCGCCGGAGGGCTTGCCGGAGGTGGAGAGGTCGACGAGGCGGACGGGCAGCCCCTGCGCCTTGAGGATGTCGCGGATGAACCGCAGCTCCGCGCCCTTGGTGTCGAGGGTGCCCGCGACCAGCACCACCGGGCGGCCGGTGGCGGTGAGGGGGCGCGCCTCCGGCTCCTCGCGCCGGCGCGTCTCGGTGACGGTGCGGGCGTTCCGCTCCAGCACGCGAACGGGGACGGGAGGCGACCAGCGGGTGGGGGTCTGCGGGTTCGACAGGTAGATGCGCGTCGGCCCGGCCTCGGCACGCTCGGGCGCGGCGTCGGCCTCGGGCTCGGCGGCGTCGGTGTCGTCGTGGCCGTGGCGGCCGACGCCGAGCAGGCGCTGCTGCAGCTCGCGGTCGGCGGCGAGGACGGCGGAACTCCATCACGCGGTTGACGCGGCCGTTGACCATGATCGCGGTCTGCTGCGCGACACCGGTGGCGACGCGGATGTTCTGCTCGATCAGCAGGACCTAGATGTCGCCCTCTTCCTCGAGATGGCCGATGATGCCGGCGACCTGCGTCACGATGACGGGCGCGAGACCCTCGGTCGGCTCGTCCATCACCAGGAGGCGCGGATTGGCGAGCAGGGCGCGGCTGATCGCCAGCATCTGCTGCTCCCCGCCCGAGAGCTGCGCGCCGCCGTTGGTCTTGCGCTCGGCGAGGCGGGGGAAGGTCGAATAGATGCGGTCGATGGTCCAGGCACCGTCGCGGGCGGCGAGGCGCAGGTGCTCGTCGACCGTCAGGCTGGGCCAGAGACGGCGGCCCTGCGGGACGTAGGCGATG
Organism: uncultured Alphaproteobacteria bacterium; assembly: GCA_963749675.1. Classification (GTDB taxonomy): domain Bacteria; phylum Pseudomonadota; class Alphaproteobacteria; order Rhodobacterales; family Rhodobacteraceae; genus Roseitranquillus. Next base: position 355,499 of record CAVVNT010000004.1, on the reverse strand, counting down.
ACCATCCGTGCGACCTCCGCCGCGCCGAGGTTCGTGATGGCGCGGCCGGCGAAGGTGATGGTGCCGCTGCGGTCCTGCTTGAGGCCGCAGATCGCCTGGCAGAGCGTCGTCTTGCCCATGCCGTTGCGGGCGACCACCGACAGCACCCCGTGCTCCAGCGTCAGGTCGACGCCCTGCAGCGCATGGCTGTGACCGTAATAGACGTTGAGGCCGCGGATCTGCAGGACGGGATCAGCCATCGCCACCCCCCAGGTAGAGGGCCTGCACCTCGGGGTCGTTCTCGATCTCGGTGCCTTCCTTGAAGATGCGCCCGGCGTGCATCATCGTCACGCTCTCGGCGACGCGCAGGGCCAAGTCCATGTCGTGCTCGACGATGATCAGGCCCATGTGCTCGGGCAAACTCGTCAGGATCTCGACGAGGTCGTTGCGGTCCGTGGGCGAGAGGCCCGCCGCCGGCTCGTCGAAGAGCACGAAGCGCGGCGCGCCGGCGAGGGCGAGCGCGATCTCGAGCTGGCGCTGCTGGCCGTAGGACAGGTTGGCGACCTGGGTGTCGATCACGTCGCTCAGATGCACCGCCTCGACCAGCTCCTCGGTCCGGTGCATCAGCGCGTCACTGCGGCGCGGGCGGATCAGGCTGAAGCGCCCGCGACTGACGCCGCGACTGGCGAGGTAGACGTTGTCGCGGACCGTCAGCCCGCCGAACAGCAGCGATGCCGATGAGGATGGCCGCGACGAGGATGACGAGCCGCACGATCGGATAGGTGATGAACACCGGCTCTCCCGACGAGCGTACGGCCGAGATGATGAAGGTCTCCGCCGGGCCGGCAAGCCAGTCGGGCGTCAGGATCTGGTAGAAGTCGCTGCCCCAGATCCACAGCATCAGGTCGGCGAGCACGATAGAGATGCCGATCGTCACCAGGGTCTGCCGCAGATCCTGCCCCTCCATCCGGCGGAACACGAAGAACTGCAGGAAGACGCCTAGAGCGGCCACGACGACGAAGGCGGCGGGAAAGGCGAGGAGCCACGAGCCCGACCACTCCGCGACCTCGTAGCCGATGTAGCCGCCGAAGAGGTAGAGCGACCCGTGGGCGAGGTTCACGTTGCGCATCAGACCGAAGATCAGCGTGAAGCCCGACGCGACGAGGAAGTAGAGCGCGCCCAGCGTGATGCCGTTGAAGAGGGCATTGACGAAGATCTTCTTGCTGCGGATCGCATCCACCAGCCAGTCCGGCCAGACCGCGAACAGCAGCCACAGGAACACCGCGACGACGAGCGCGATGATCGCGCTCCAGACCGGATGTCGCTGAAGGAACCGGCCGATCACCGGACCGGTCCCGCCATGCTGGCCATCCGCGGCGGCGGCCGCCTCATCCTCGCCGCACCTCCCTTGGTCGCCGCTTCCGACAGCGGCTCGACGACGCTAGCGCGCTGCGCTGGACCGCGACGTATCTCACAGTCTCATCGCTTGGCGGCGCATCGCCAAATGTCAGTGCAGCGCGAGCTGCGCGACCCGGCGGTAGTCGGTGGGTGGAATGCCGACGTTCTAGGTGAAGAACCGGGTGAAGCTCGCCTGGCTGGAAAAGCCGAGATGGTCGCCGATCTCGGTGACCGTCTCGCCGGTGCTGGTCAGCCGTTCGATCGCGCACTCCATCCTCAGCGTGTTGAGGTAGAGGTTCGGGATTATGCCCATCTGCCGCTTGAAGAGCTTGAAGAAATGCGGTCGCGACAGGCCGCTCTCCCGCGCGATCTGCTCGAGCTCGGCCGTCTCGGTGAAGGATTCCTGCATCAGCCGGATGGAGCGGCGGACGCGAAAGTCGCTGACGGCGTGGATGCTAGGCGAGGGAGCGGCGCCGCTCCGCCACTGCCACGATGGTCGAAGCAGGCGCAGTCAGTTCGTAGAGGTAGCCGTCAAAGAGGTCGCTGGGTTCGCAGTCGAGCAGGAGCGCGGTGACGCGATAGAGCAGGCTTCGGATCTGCTCGGTGACCTCGATGCGGCTGCCGCCGAAGCGCAGCGCGAACTGGGCCATCCGGCTGACCTCCAGGAACCAGACCGGCTTGATGTAGAGGACGAGGTAGAGACCCTCGGCGCCGTCGTGCAACGTCCGGAAATCGTGCGGCTCCCACGGGCTGATGGCCACCGCGTGGCCCGGCGCGATCGGGTGCAGCCGGTCGGCCACCATCATCTCGGCGGGGTTGCCCTCGACGAAAAAGACCAGATGGCTTTCGCGGTGCGCGTGCGTCGTCCTCGGACGATTGAGCTGATACAGCGTCGCGCGTCCCGAACCGGCCGTGATGAACGGCCAGCCCCGTACTCATCTCCTCCCCTCCCGCGATTGTTGTTTGCGGTGATCGGGGAAGCCTGCGACGCCGCCCGCCGATCTAGCAAGCTTCGAGGTGACAGAAAGAGACGCTGCGTCACGCCGAATGCCTTGACACGAGGCGATTTCAGTAGGTCGCGCGACCGCCGGACAGGTCGAATACCGCGCCGGTGGTGAAGCTGTTCTCGGTCGAGACGAGCCACGCCACCATCGCCGCCACTTCCGCGACATCCACGAATCGGCCACGCGGGATCTTCGAGAGCATGAAGTCGATGTGCTCTTGGTTCATCTGGTCGAAGATGCGGGTGCGCGCCGCGGCCGGAGTGATGCAATTGACGGCGATGTCGTGGCCGGCGAGTTCCTTCCCCAGCGACTTCGTCAGCCCGATGACGCCGGCCTTGGAAGCGGAGTAGGCGGCGGCGTTCGGGTTGCCCTCCTTCCCTGCGATCGAGGCGATGTTGACGATGCGGCCGTAGTTCCGCGCCTGCATCCCCGGCACGACGGCCCGGTTCACCAGGAACGTGCCCGTCAGGTTCAGCTCCATGATCTCGCGCCAGGCGTCGATCGGGTAGTCCGCGACCGTGGCGTTCGGCCCGGCGATGCCCGCGCTGTTCACCAGGAGGTCGACCGGCCCGACACGCTCCTCCGTCTCCGCCATCGCGCGTGCGATCGAGGCGGGGTCGCGGATGTCGGCCTGGATGGCATGGCCCTCGAACGCACGAGCCGTTTCGGCGGCAAGCTCGCCGTCCATGTCCCACAGGGCGACGCGGGCGCCAGATCGGGCGAGCCGTTCGGCCACCGCGGCGCCGATCCCCTGTGCGGCGCCAGTGACGGCGGCGGTGCGTCCTGCCAGGTCGATGCTGTTCATGTGCCCCTCTCAACTGCTGACGTAGGCCGTCTTGACGACGGTGTAGAACTCTCGCGCATAGGCCCCCTGCTCGCTAGAGCGGAATTCCATCTGATTGAATCGCTGGGATTCCGCTCGCGATCTCGGTCTGGTTCAAGATGTCCGCTGGAGAAGGAGGCCGGCGGACATGTCGAAAGCTCTTTCCCTTGATCTGCGCATCCGCGTCCTGAAGGCCGTGTCCGACGCGGCCAGCCATCGCGAGGCCGCCGTCCGGTTCGGCGTCAGCGCGGCCAGCGTGAGCCGGTGGCGGGCGCTCGAACGCCGCCAGGGCGACGCACGCCCCGGTCCGCTCGGCGGCGACCGCCGATCCGCCCGCGTCGAGGCGCAGAGCGGTCTGATCAAGGCGCTGCTGGAGGCGACGCCGGACATCACCGTCGAGGAACTGCGCGCCGCGCTGGTCGAGCGCGGGCACGCCTTCGGCTATGGCACGCTCCAGCGGTTCTTCCGCCGGCATGGCATCACGCGCAAAAAAGACGGCGCACGCCGCCGAGCAGGAGCGGCCCGACGTCCTGAAGCGCCGGCAGGCTTGGTTCGATGGCCAGCTCGACCTGGACCCCGACCGCCTGGTCTTCATCGATGAGACATGGGCCAAGACCAACATGGCCCGCACCCACGGTCGCTGCCGGCGCGGCGAGCGTCTGCGCATGGCCGTCCCCCACGGGCACTGGAAAACCACCACCTTCGTCGCCGGCCTGACCCGCCGGGGCATGATCGCCCCCTTCGTCATCGGCGGGCCGATCAACCGCGACGCTTTCGAGACCTATGTCCAGCGCGTGCTGGTCCCCGAACTGCGCCCCGGCGACATCGTCGTCATGGACAACCTGTCGAGCCACAAAGGGCCGAGGGTGCGAGAACTGATCGAGGAAGCCGGCGCGGACCTGCGCTTCCTTCCGCCGTACAGCCCCGACTTCAATCCGATCGAGAACGCCTTCGCCAAGCTCAAGGCTCTCCTGCGAAAGGCCGCCGAGCGCACCGTGGAGGGCCTTTGCGCAACCATCGGACGGATCGCCGATGCCTTCACGCCCGAGGAATGCGCCAACTGCTTCAGCGCCTGCGGATACGATCCAGACTGGTAGGATTCCGCTCTAGGGCCGAGGCTCGAGCCCTTCCTTCCCCCGAACAGGACGTGAAAGTCGACGCCGGCGGTGGGCAGGTTCACCATCACCATGCCCGCGGCGCTGTTCCGGCGGAAGTGGGTCGCGTGCTTGAGGCTGGTGGTGCAGATGCCGGCACAGAGGCCGAACTCGGTGTCGTTCGCGACCGCCAGCGCCTCGTCGTAGTCACGGACGCGGATGACGCCGGCGACGGGCCCGAACACCTCCTCGCGGTTGAGGCGCATGTCGTTCGTGGTCCCGGTAAACAGCGTGGGCTGCAGGTAGTGGCCCGGCGCCGCGGCGCGTTCGCGTCCGCCGCCGTGGCGCAGCGTGGCACCCTCCCGCCGGGCGATCTCGATGTAGCTCTCGTCCTGGGCCAGCTGCAGCTCGTCGACGACGGGGCCGATCTCGGTCGCCGGGTCGAGGGCGTGGCCGGCGCGCATCTGCCGCAGCCGACGACGGCGTCGAGATCGGCGTCGTCGAGCACGACGAGCGGGTTCTTGCCCCCCATCTCGAGCTGGACGCGCCGCATCGCCCGGGCGCAGCCTTCGGCGACGTGGCGGCCGGTCGCAACCGACCCGGTGAAGCTGATCGCGTCGACGTCGGGGCTGTCGACGAGCGCTTGCCCGACGGTTCCGCCCGGCCCGGTGACGAGGTTGACGACCCCAGGCGGCGCGCCGGCGCGGTGCAGGATGTCGGCGATGGCCCAGGCGGAGCTTGGTGCCATCTCGGCCGGTTTCAGGATCACGGCGTTGCCGCAGGCGAGGGCGGGCGCCATCTTCCACGCCGGGATCGCCAGCGGGAAGTTCCAGGGCGTGATCAGGCCGACGACGCCGGCCGGTTCGCGCGTGACCGCGACCTCGATGCCGGGGCGGACGGAGTTGCCGGTCTCGCCGGTCAGCCGCAGCGCCTCGCCCGCGAAGAAGCCGAAGATGTGGGCCGCACGCGTGGCCTCGGCGATACCGTCCTTGAGCGGCTTGCCTTCCTCGCGGCTCAGCTCGCGCCCCAGCTCCTCGCGCCGGGCCATCATCTCCTCGGCGGTGCGACGGAGCACCTCGTGACGCGAGAGCGGACCGGCCGCGGCCCGGCCGGGCGCGGCATCGCGGGAGGCGGCGACCGCGATCTCTGCCTCGTGCCGGCCCGCCTGCGCGACATGGGCGACGGTGTCGCCCGGGTCCGACGGGTTGACGTTCGGCAGCGCGTCGGCGGTCTCGACGTGCTCGCCGCCGATCAGGAGCGGCTGCATCGGCACCTCCGGGTCCGGTCAAAGGGCGGCATGCATGATCGTCCGATAGTCCTCCGCGCAGGCGTGGCGCGGGTTCGTGCCGGTGGTATGGTCCCGCTCCGCCAGCGGGGCGGCCGCCTCGATGTGGATGATGAGCGCGCCCCGTCCGACCTCCGAGCCGGTTTCCGCGGTCGTCGGGATGGCGAAATGCGGCGGCATGTTGTCGGTGATGCGGTTGATGCCGCCTTCCACCGCCGCATAACGCAGGAGCGGCCCGCGATGCGTCAGCGCAAGACCAGCGGCCTTGGCGAGGTCGATGGCCGATCCGCCGCCGAGGCTCACCACGCCGTCGCACCCGGCGGCGCGATAGAGCGCCGCCGCCTCACGCACCGCCGCTTCGGTCGGGTTCGCGGGCGTGCCGTCGTAGATCGTCGGGACCAGACCCTTGGGCAGCGCTTCGAGCAGCCGGTCCAGAAGGCCAGCCGCGGCAACCGCCTTGTCGGTCACGATCAGGGGGCGTGTCATCGCCGCCGACTCCGTCTCGGCCCGGAGCGCCTCCTCGAGAACGTCGTCGGCGAAGTGGATCCGCGTGAGGTAGGTGATCAGCGTATTGCCCGCTTCCGCCGAGGAAGGATAGTGGTAGGCGGCCCGGACCGGGCGCGGCCGATCCGGACCCCGGTCCTCAGCCCTCGGGCTGGAAGTCCTCGCGGACGGGCGTGTCGCGGGACGGCAGGCCGATCTAGGCAAACTGCTCCTCGGACAGTCTGAGGCGCTGGTCGACACCTTCGACGACCTTGACGAGTTCGTTGACGAGAGTGCCCTCGTCGTCCTCGACGACCTCGGTGACGAAGTTCGTGCCGATCGCCTGCCGGTTCTCGTCGAGCGTGATGCGGCCGTTCGGCGCCTCGAGCTCGACATTCGCCAGCGCCTCGCGGAAGGCCGCCTGATCGCCCGACAGATCGCCGCCCACGGCTTCAAGCGCCAGCATCACTGCGCTCGTCGCGTTGTAGTAGCCGGTGGCGAACAGCGACGGCACCGGGAATCGGGCGTCCGGCGGGAAGAACTCCTGGTACTGGCAGACGAACTCCTGCCAGTTCGGATCGTCCCAGGTGTCGGCCTGCGGGCCCGACGACGGGGTGCCGATCAGCGCTTCCTTGGCGCGGCCGCGCGAGGTCAGCACCGTCTGGTCGACCATGATCGTGCCGCCGATCAGGTTGGCGCTGCCGCCGGCCTGCTGGTACTGGTTGAGGAAGTTGACCGCGTCGCCGCCGCCGAGACCGAGGTAGATCGCGTCCACGGTGTCGGGCAGCGCCGCGATGATCGAGGCGAAGTCCTTTGTGCCGAGCGGCACCCAGAACCGCTCCTCGATCGTGCCGCCCACCTGGCAGAAGCCGAGCGCGGAGTCGAGGAAGTTGGTGTAGGCGAACGAGTAGTCCTCGGCCACCGAAGCGACGGTCTGCCAGCCCTTCTCCTCGACGACGTACTGCCCGAGGCCCGCGCCCCACTGCGCACCGTCCATGTTGAAGCGGAAGAAATTCGGTTCTGTCGCAGATTTGGTGCAGCGTAGGGCCGTCGGAAGCTACATTGGCGATCTTCATGGGAGGTGGCCGATGATGAGCAGAACGGAGCGGGAGCGATTTCTACCCGACGGTTTGAAGACGGAACGGATCGAGGTCTCCGGGAGCATGGTGGTCGTGCATGCTCGCGCATCGAGCGCCAGATCGGCGTGCCCGCGCTGCGGTCAGACCTCCGGTCGCCAGCACAGCAGATATCAGAGGCGGCTGGCCGACCTTCCCGCTCATGGTCGCGACGTCAGGATCGTTCTGGCGGTCCGGCGGCTCCGTTGCCGCACACCGCATTGCCGTACACGAGTGTTCGCGGAGCGGTTTCCGCCGTCGGTTACGCGTCCGCATGGCCGGCGGACCTCGCGGTTGCAGGGGCTGGTGCGCCACCTCGGCCTGGCGTTGGGCGGACGCCCGGCGCAAGCCCTCGCGGGCCGCCTATTGCTGCCGGTGAGCAAAGACACGTTCCTGCGCGGCGCCCGTGCCTTGTCCAACGATTTCGCCGCCGAAGCGCCGCGTGTGATCGGTATCGATGACTGGGCGTGGCGACGGGGCCAGCGCTACGGCACGTTGATCTGCGACCTCGAGCGGCGCCGTGTCATCGACCTCCTGCCGGATCGCGAGCCCGCGACCGTCGAAGCCTGGCTGAGCCAGGCATCCTCAGATCGAAATCGTCGCCCGCGATCGGAACGGCGGGTACCGCGGCGCCGTGGCGCGGGCCTTGCCAAACGCGGTGCAGGTCGCCGACAGGTGGCATCTGCTGGAGAACTCCGGAGCGGCCTTCCTTGCCGCCGTTCGGCACGCGCTGCCCGATATCCGCAAGGCGGTCGGGGCGCAGAAGCTCGATCCGGAGATTTTGACTGCCGCCGAGCGCCTGCGATACGAGGGTTTCCTGCGCTGGCAGCACACCAACAGGATGGTCCGCCAGATGGCCGGAGATGGTGTCTCCCTCAAGCGGATCGTTCGCCTGACGGGGCTGCGCCGCAAGCTCGTGCGCCAGATCGTCCGCGGCGAGCGCGAGGACGTGTTCCGCGTCCGCCAGAGCAGTCTCGAGCCTTGGCTGCCGCGCCTTGAGCGGGAATGGTCCGCCGGGTGCAGGAACGGCGCCGAGCTCTGGCGCCGTCTGCGCGCGGCCGGGTTCGAAGGCAGCTTGCGGGTCGTGACCGAGTGGGCAACGCGGCGCCGCCGGGCCGAGGCGGCGCATCCGGCGACAGGAGGCAAGTGTCCACCGGCGCGAAGGATCGCCAGGATGATGACGACCGCGCGGCATCACCTGTCCAGGGCCGACGCCATCACGGTTGCCAGGATCGAGGTCTCGGTGCCCACTCTCGTCACGTCACGCGACCTGACAGAGCGCTTTGCCGAGATGGTTCGCCACGGGCGTGCCGAGCAGCTGCCGGATTGGTTGACGGAGGCGGATACCAGCGTGCTGTCGTCCTTCGCCAGAGGACTTCGCGCCGACGTTGAGGCCGTCGCTGCCGCGCTCCGCGAGCCCTGGTCCAACGGGCAGACGGAAGGCCAGATGAACCGCCTGAAAACACTCAAGCGGCATGTGTGGACGGCCTCTGCTTTGCAAGGAGGTTCTTCCGTGACGTCGGACGATGGGTGCAGTCATGTGTCCGGCCTGTTCGCGCGGCGCTCCATGGCCGCTGGCCTCGATGTGATCCGCAGATCAGGTCCCAATCAAATGTCCGCGGTCTAAGCCGCTTCCGCTTGCAACGGGTTCTCCTGATCCCGGTTCTCCCGGTCGTTCGTCACGTCATCAGCCACCCTTGCAGTCTTCCCCGGCGGACGCCCTACATCGCGACGGCGCCGTTCGGGATGGTAGTTTCGCTGTTTCGATAATCCTGTTCGCGAACCAGAAGCGCCCAGGCGGTCCGCGCCATCTTGTTGGCCAGCGCGACCGTGACCAGGCGCGGCGGCTTACGTTCCAGCAAGGCCCGCAACCAGGCGTTTCCAGCTGCCTTGGCTCGGTCGTGCCGGAGAACGGACGTTGCCCCTACCACGAGCAGCCGGCGCAGATATCGATTGCCCTGTCGCGAGATGCGGCCGAGCCGCTCTTTGCCGCCGCTCGAGTTCTGCCTCGGTACGAGGCCAAGCCAAGCGGCGAACTCGCGACCACTGCGAAAGTGGCTCGGGTCGAGCATGGTCGCCGCGATCGCGGTCGCGATGAGGGGGCCGACGCCTGGGATCGTGCCCAATCGACGGCTGACGGGATCGGACCTGTGATGAGCTTCGATCTGCTTGTCGAGTTGAACGATCTCTACCTGCGCCTGCTCCATCTGCACGATCAACGTTTCAAGCGCGCGGCACGCCATCGGCGGCAGGCCCCCGTTGGCGCCGCCCCTCACGATGGCGACGAGTTGAGCCAAGCCGATCCTCTTCTGAGCCGCGACGATCCCGAACTCCGCGAGATGGCATCGGAGCGCGTTGATCAGCATCGTTCGCTGCTTGACCAGGAGTTCACGGCTGCGGTGGAGCACCATCACGGCCTGTTGGTCGGTCGACTTGATCGGGACGAAACGCATCGACGGACGCGACACCGCTTCGGCGATCGCCGCAGCGTCGGCCGCGTCGTTCTTGCCTCGTCGGACGTAGGGCTTCACGTATGAGGGCGGGATGAGCCGCACCTTGTGCCCCAGCTCGGTCAACTCCCGAGCCCAATGATGCGACGTGGCGCAGGCCTCGATCCCGACAACGCAGGGTGCAAGACGCGAAAAGAAGGGCAGCACTTCGCCGCGGCGTACCTTGCGGCGCAGAACGGCCGCGCCTTCGGCGTCGACGGCATGAACCTGGAACACATTCTTTGCGATATCCAGTCCGATGGTGGTGACTTCCATGGTGGGCAGCTCCTCTGGAGACGACGCGGTCATACGGCCACTTAACCCGCGCCGCCGGCTTGGGTGCAGAGGCCGTCCACCCCATCAGATGTACGGTCGCGCCAACCTCGACCTCCTTCGCGCCCGGCTCGTCGTCGTCGCGTAGGAGGCTGCACCAAAATTGAGTCACACCCGAAATTCTCCGCCGGATCCTGCATCGTCGTCTCCTGCGCGCCGGAGATGCCGTTGACGATGGTGACCTCGGGAACCGTCTTGGCGTAGTCGCGCAGCGCGATCCCCTCGGACCCGGAGAGCGGGCCGACGATGATGTCGACGCCGTCCTGTTCGACCAGCTTTCGCGCCTGCCGCACCGCGGTGTCGGGCGTGGTGTCGGTCGATGCCACGAGATGCTCGATCGGGTGCCCGGCGACCTCGCCGCCCCATTCGTCGACCGCCAGCTCGAAGCCGCGCTCGCCGTCCTCGCCGAGGACGGAGTAGGTTCCTTCGAGCGTCGCGAGCACGCCGATCTTGATCGGCTCCTCCTGCGCCACGGCCATGCCCGCCAGCGCGGTGGTCGCGGCGAAACAGGACGCCAGTCCAAGCTTTCTCATTCAATCCTCCCAGCCAACCGGCGGCCCTTCCGCCCGGCGAGACCGGCTTGAGCCGGCGGGCTGGACGCGACCGCGAGTTCGGGCAGTCTGGCCCCGCAAGCCGGCCCGACGGATACCCCAGGAGGCCCGTCCATATCGGAAGGTCTGATTTTTGGGGTGCGCCGGGTCACCCGCGTCCGCGCCGGCGGACCCCACGGGCCGGGAAACGTGTTGTCCGGCGGATGACCTCACGGTTAGGGTCGGATGCGGTCGCGTGTCGTCGGGAGGGCGCGGGGCCGACAGAGGAGAATTCGGCTCCGCCGCGCGCACGCGGCGGAACGAGCGTACTGGGAGGATGATTATGCGAAAGAACACGGTGCGAGGCGCGCTTCTGGCGACGTCGGCGGGTGTGCTGGCAATCACGGCGATGCCCGCCGCGGCGCAGGAGACGACCCTGAAATGGGCCCACGTATACGAGGCGAGCGAGCCCTATCACACCTGCGCCGTCGCCTCGAACGACGCGCTGATGGAGGCGACGGACGGGCGCTATGGGGTCGAGGTGTTTCCCGCCTCGTCGCTCGGTAAGGAGGTCGACATCAATGAGGGGCTGGGCCTTGGCACCGTCGACATCATCTACACCGGTCAGCTGTTCGCCGGCCGCGCCTACGGTCCGATCGCGATCGGCGGCGCGCCCTACATGTTCCGCGACTACGAGCACTGGGACCAGTTCCGCAACTCGGACCTGTTCGATGAATTGAGCCAGGGCTATACCGACGCGACCGGCAACCACATCGTCGCGATGACGTACTACGGTAACCGGCACGTCACCTCGAACAAGCCGATCACCAAGCCCGAGGACATGGAGGGGCTGAAGATTCGCGTGCCGAATGCGCCGCTCTACATGATGTTCCCGGAGGCGGCGGGCGCCAATCCGACGCCGATCGCGTTCGCCGAAGTCTACCTCGCGCTGCAGCAGGGCACCGTCGATGCGCAGGAAAACCCCCTGCCGACGATCCAGGCCAAGAAGTTCTACGAGGTGCAGTCCGACATCAACCTGACGGGCCACATCACCGACGCGCTGCTGACCATCGTCGGCGGCCCGGCCTGGAGCGGCATGGACGAGGCCGACCGAGAGGCCTTGACCGGCGTCCTGGAGGAGGCGGCGGTCTGCGCCACCGACCAGATCAAGCAGCAGGAGCAGGAGCTGGTGCAGTGGTTCCGGGACGAGGGCGTCAACGTGAACGAGGTGGACCGCGGCCCGTTCATCGAGGCGACGAAGAAGATGCACAACGGCGACATGGCCACCTGGGACCAGGACACCTACGACCGGCTGCAGGCCATCGGACAATCCGGCGGCTGACCGCGCGCGGCGCAACTGACGGCCGACCGGCGGCGCCACGCGCCGCCGGCGGTTCCACGGCGGGAGCCACTGGATGACCGATGACAGCCGCGGCGAGGAGGCCGAGCGCCACGAGCCGAGCATCCACATCGACGAGGACAGCATCGACCTGTCGGACCTTCGCTGGGACGACACGCTGGTGCTGGTGGTCTTCTGGGTGCTCGCCTTCGTCGTCTTCCTGCAGTTCTTCACGCGCTACGTGCTGAACGACTCGCTCGGCTGGACCGAGGAGATCGCGCGGTTCCTGCTGATCGCGGTGACGTTCATCGGCTCGATCATGGCGGTGCGGAAGCGGTCGCACATCGCGGTGGAGTTCGTCTACCGCTGGATTCCGCGGACCGGCCGGCGCGTTGCGCAGGCGCTCATCGACCTGGTCTCCATCGTCTTCTACAGCGCGCTGTGCGGACTTTCCGCGCAGCTCGCGGGGCGCACCCAGCAGATGATGGTGTCGATCGACGTGCCGAAATCCCTGGTCTACTGGGGCGTGTCGGCATGCTTCGGGGCTATGACGCTCTATGCGGCGCGCAATGCCTGGCAGAATCTGCGGACTGGGACGAGCCCGCTGATCGACCCCGAACAGTATCTCTCCGCCCGGCCAAGCATCGACTAGGAGCGCCCGCGTTGGACATCGCATATCTCTTCGTCATGCTCTTCGGGATGCTGGTCTTTGGCGTGCCGGTCGCGATCGCGCTCGCCGGATCGTCTGCGATTTTCATTCTGCTCAGCGGGTCGACCCCGCCGATGGTGGTCGCGCACCGCATGGTCAACGGGGTCGACAGCTTTCCGCTGCTGGCCGTGCCGTTCTTCATATTGGCCGGCAACCTGATGAACGTCGCGGGGATCACCGAACGGATCTTCAATTTCGCCCTGTCGCTCGTCGGCTGGATGCGCGGCGGGCTGGGGCACGTCAACGTCGGCGCCTCGGTCATCTTCGCCGGCATGTCCGGCGCGGCGGTGGCGGACGCCGGCGGGCTCGGCGCGATCGAGATCAAGGCGATGCGCGACGCGAACTACGATGCGAAGTTCTCGGTCGGCGTCACGGCGGCGTCCTCGACGATCGGCCCGATCATCCCGCCGTCGCTGCCGATGGTAATCTACGGGGTCGTCGCGGGCGCCTCCATCGGGCAGCTCTTCGCAGCCGGGTTCATCCCCGGCATGGTCATGGCCCTGTCGCTGATGCTGATGGTGGCGTGGTTCGCGCGCCGCCGGGGCTTTCCGCGTGACCAGGCCTTCGAGATGCGGCGGCTCTTCAGCACGTTCCGCCGCGCGTTCCTGTCGCTGATGACGCCGGTCATCATCGTGGGCGGCATCCTCACCGGCGCCTTCACGCCGACGGAGGCCGCCGTCGCCGCATGCGCCTGGGCGCTGATCCTCGGTCTCATCGTCTACCGGACCTTGACGTGGCGGCGCTTCCTGCGCGTCAGCTTCGACACCATCGAGACCACCGCGGTGGTCCTCTTCGTCGTAGGGGCCGCGGCGATCTTCGCCTGGATCCTGACCTCGAACCGCGTGCCGGAGCAGGCGGCGAGCCTGCTGCTGTCGGTCTCGGACCGGCCATGGGTCATCCTGCTGCTGATCAACCTGATCCTGCTCGTCGTCGGCTGCTTCATGGAGACGGTGGCGGCGATCACCATCCTGGTTCCCGTCCTGCTGCCCGTCGCGGTGGAGTTGGGCATCGACCCGGTGCATTTCGGCGTCATCATGGTGCTGAACCTGATGCTGGGGCTTCTGACGCCGCCGGTCGGCATGGTGCTCTACGTGCTCTCGCGGGTCGCCAAGATCCCGTTCGAGCAGTGTGTCGTCGGGACCGCGCCGTTCCTGATCCCGCTGCTGCTCGTGCTGCTGCTGATCACCTTCGTGCCGGCGATCACGATGTGGCTTCCCACGCTGATCTACCGCTGAGCGCTGAGGAGCTTGCGGCGGGTGACATGACCCGCCCCCTGCTGGGCGCGCGCGTTCGAGGCGAGAAGAAGTCTCAGCCGCACCACTTCTGCGCCAGCGCGGCGGCACTGCGGCGGAGCAGGACGGCGTCGACGTCAACTGCGGTGAACAAGCTGCCCGCCTCGACACATTCATCCAGGAACTCGGGGTCGAGCGTCAGGATGCCGGCCGGTTTTCCCGCCGCCCGGATGCGCCGGATAGCGTCGAGAACCGTGGACCTGACGGTCGGATGGCCGGGCTCGCCCGGATAGCCGAGGCTCGCGGCGAGATCGGCTGGGCCGATGAAGATGCCGTCGATCCCGGGTACGGCCGCAATGCCTTCGAGCACGTCGAGCGCGGTGACCGTCTCCAGTTGAACCAGGAGACAGATCTCGTTGCGTGCCGCTGCGTGATAACCCTTCACCGCGCCAAATCGCGACGCGCGGGTTGCGCCTGCGACGCCCCTGATGCCGATCGGCGGATACTCGACGGCGGCGGCGGCGAGGCGCGCTTCCTCCACCGTCTGCACGTAGGGCACCAGGATGGACTGGGCGCCGACGTCGAGGATCTTCTTGATCTCGGCGGGGTTCAGCGAGTTCGGGCCGGACGATCGCGTGAACCGGGTAGGGCGCCACGGCCTGCAGGAGGGGCAGGACGTGGACCTCGTCAAGGGCGGCGTGCTCGGTGTCGAAGAGCAGCCAGTCGAAGCCGCAGCCGGCAAGCATCTCCGCCACGCCGGAATCGGGAATTGCGCACCAGAGGCCGATCTGCCGCCGGCCCTCCTCCAGCGCCTTCTTGAAGGTGTTCTTCGGCAGTTCCATGCAGCCCCTCGCTCGTCGGCGCCCGTCCGAGGGACGCTCTCTCTCTCTCTCTCTCTCTCTCTTTGTGCAAGCTTGCTCCGATATCCAGTCGCCGTCGAGATCGGAGAGGCGGAACGGCGCTTCAAATGGCTCCCGTCGCCGTCGTCAGCGCAATGATCCGCCGCACCGCCGCCTCGTACCCTTCGATGCCGAACCCCGCGATCACGCCATCCGCCCGCAGCGATACGAAGGATCGGTGGCGGAAGCGCTCGCGCCGATGAATGTTCGATACGTGGACCTCCATCATCGGCCCATCGAAGGTGTTGAGCGCGTCGAGGATCGCCACCGAGGTGTGGGTGTAGGCGCCCGCGTTGAGAACGATGCCGACGCCGTCCTCACGCGCCTCGTGGATCCAGTCCACGATCTGGCCCTCATGGTTCGACTGCAGCATCCGCAAGGAAAAGCCGTCGGGGAGCAGCGCGCGGCAGTTCCTCTCGACGTCGTCGAGCGTGTCGTGCCCGTAGATCTCGGGTTGCCGCCTGCCAAGCAGGTTCAGGTTCGGGCCGTTCAGCACGTAGATCGTCTTGGTCATGCCGCTCTCACGCAGATATGGCGCCGACGGTGTGCGCGCGGCCCGCCGCGGAACGGCGATGCACGCGATTGCCGCGGATGGCAACCGCGGATGCGATCCGACGCATGTCGATGTTGTGCGCGGCGACGGGCCGGGTTGATGCCGGCACTGCTCAGGGTGCCGGCCGGGACCAGGATGGCTTGAGGCCCCTCATCCTAGTGGCACGGGCCCGACGCTCGCCGGACGCTGCTTGCGCAGCTGGCCTTGCAGGTCCGCCTTGTCCTCGGGCCTTCCCTCAAACGCCCGGGCATGCTTCGATGCCTGAAGGAGACAGGGAGGGAGACAGATGACACTGACGATCACCCGCCGCGCCTTGCTCGCGGCCACGGCGGTCGCGTCGTTGCTGGGCACGGCCGCTTTCGCGCAGGACGACCAGATCACCTTGCGCCTAAGCTCTCCGGCGTCCGAAACGGACCAGCGCGCC
The DNA here is from genome assembly GCA_963749675.1 of uncultured Alphaproteobacteria bacterium. GTDB lineage: Bacteria > Pseudomonadota > Alphaproteobacteria > Rhodobacterales > Rhodobacteraceae > Roseitranquillus. Next base: position 339,810 of record CAVVNT010000004.1, on the reverse strand, counting down.
ATCGCGCTGACCGAAGTCTTCGCGCCGGCGATCTCGGACTTCGCGACCTTCGAGCCACATTGGAACGCCACGCTCTTCAAGCAGGGCACCGAGCTCGAGGCGATCGCACGTGGCAACCTCGACATGTCGATCGCCTCGGCGCAGGAGCTCGCGGTGTTCTTCCCCGAGTTCTCGATCTTCACCGCGGGCTACGTCCATCAGGACGCCGACCACCAGGTCGCGGTGTTCAACGATCCGCTGATGGATCCCTTCAAGCAGAAGGTCGAGGACGAGCTCGGCGTGAAGCTCCTGACCGTGATGTACCTTGGCGAGCGGCACGTGAACGTGAAGGGCGACGACAGGATCATGACGCCCGAGGACCTGAACGGCGTGAAGCTCCGGATGCCCGGCACGGACGCCTGGCAGTTCCTCGGCCGCGCGCTGGGCGCCGACCCTGTGCCCATGGCGTTCACGGAGGTCTACACCGCGCTGCAGACGGGTGCGATCGACGGTCAGGACAATCCGCTGCCCACGGTGGTCGACGCCAAGTTCTACGAGGTCACCGACCAGATCTCGCTGACCGCGCACCTCGTCGACCTGAACTACCTCGCGCTCTCCAAGGAGGTCTGGGACGGCCTCAGCCCCGAGCAGCAGGAGACGCTGCAGCAGGCGGCGGACGACGCCGCGGAGTCCGGCCGGCAGAACCAGCTCGCCAAGGAGGAGGAGCTTGTGTCGTTCCTCGAGGAGCAGGGGCTCGACATCTACGAACCCGACCGCGAGGCGTTCCGAGAGCGGGTGCAGCAGATGTACCTGGAGAGCGAATACGCGGACACCTGGCCCGAGGGCGTGCTGGATCGCATCAACGAGCTCGGCTCGGACGGCGCGAGCTAGGCCCATCATGAGTTCGCGCGATCCGCTGGATCTCCAGGGGGTCGGAGGCAGTGGCGGCGGCAATGCTTGCCGCCCTGTTCGCGACCTTCATGCTGCAGATCGTCTCGCGCTACGTCATGAACAGCCCGTTCGGCTGGACTCTCGAGCTGTGCCTGATGCTCTGGGTCTGGATCGTGTTCTTCGGCTGCGCGACGATCGTCCGTGACCGCGACCACGTGACGTTCGACATCGTCTACCTGTCATTGCCGCGCGGTGGCCGCCGGGTACTGGCGATGATCGCGTCCGGAGCGATCTCCATCGGGCTGCTGTGGTCGCTGGTTCCGACGTGGGACTACATCGACTTCCTGAAAATCAAGCGCAGCGCGACGCTCGGCATTCCGATGCGGACTGTGTTCGCGATCTACGCCTTCTTCCTCGTCGTCGTCGCCCTCCGCTACGCGTGGGCTTTCGTCGAGGTCATGCGCAAGGGGCCACCCGACGAGGCGCACGAGATCCACGTGGGCGAAGAGGGGTGAGCCTCGGCCTGTCGCTGTGCCTGCTGGTCCTGTTCGGACTGGCAGCGATCGGTGCGCCCATCGCCTACGCGATCATCCTCGGCGCGCTGACCTATCTCGCCGTTACCGGTCAGGACATCGCGCTGGCGGGCGAGCAGATCCTGCAGGGGCTGTACGACAGCTTCATCCTGCTCGCGGTGCCGCTCTTCATCGTCGCCGCGAACATCATGAACGCCGGCACGATTTCCGAGCGGCTGCTGACCTTCTGCGTCGCCGCGGTCGGCCGCTTCCGCGGTGGGCTCGGCCACGTCAACGTCGTGGCCTCGCTGATCTTTTCCGGCATGTCCGGCTCGGCCGTCGCCGACGCCGCCGGCATCGGCAAGATCATCATCGAGATGATGACCAAGTCGGGGCGCTACACACGCGGCTACGCTGCCGCGATCACCGCCGCCTCGGCCACCATCGGCCCGATCATCCCGCCGTCGATTCCGATGGTGCTCTATGCGCTCGTCTCGAACAGTTCGATCGGCTACCTGTTTCTCGGCGGCATCCTGCCCGGCCTCCTGATGGGCGCGGTGCTGATGATCATGAACAGCTGGATTTCGGCGAAGCGCGGCTTCGCCATGGAGGAGCCGGTCCCGCTGCGCGACCTGCCGCGCCACACCGCCAACGCCTTTCCGGCGCTGCTGATGCCCGCGATCCTCCTCTACGGCATCTACGGGGGTGTCACAACGCCGACCGAGGCCGCCGCGGTCGCCGCCGCCTACGCCCTTCTCCTCGCCGCGCTCTTCTACCGGGCGCTCTCGCTCCGCGCCCTCTACGGCATCCTCGTCGAGAGCGCGCGCGCTTCGGCTGCCGTGGGCCTCGTCATCGGGGGCGCGCTGATCCTGAACTATGTGGTCGCGTCGGAAAACATCCCATCGATGATGGCGCGCGCCCTGGTCGGCCTCAACGTCCATCCGCTCGTGTTCCTGCTAGGCGTGAACGTGACGCTGCTCTTGCTCGGCTGTGTCCTCGACGCGACGACGATCATCCTGGTCATCATCCCGCTCTTCCTGCCGACGTGCCGCGAGCTCGGCATCGACCTCGTGCATTTCGGCGTCGTCGCGGTGGTGAACTGCATGATCGGCCTGATCACGCCGCCCTACGGCATCCTGCTCTTCGTCATCAACGCCGTGACAGGCATCCCGCTCGGTCAGATCATCCGCGAGATTTGGGCGTTCCTGGGCGTCCTGATCCTGGCGCTCCTTCTGCTGATCCTCTTTCCGGGCCTTGTGCTCTTCCTGCCGCGATTGCTCGGCTATGCGGGCTAGCGGCCTACACGCGGCGGATCGGCAGGGTCCAGGCGGCCGCGGCGCCGATCGTGGCGAAGCAGGCGGTGCAGAGGAAGAGCAGCGCGTAGGCCCGATCGACCGCCGCGCGCATCGCCGACAGGTCGTCGGGCGCGGTCCCGGCGAGCGCCTCGGGGCCCAGCCGCACGATCCGGCTGAAGATTTCGCCAGCCTCGGGCCCGGCGGCGGAGATCGTGACGAACAGCAACATGCTGACAATCGCAGTTCCGAAGGCCGCGCCGAGCGAGCGTGAGAACTGAACCGTCGCGGCCCCTGAGCCGAGGCTCGCGGCGCCGGAGGCGAGTTGCACCGTCACCTGCACGACGCCCATCACCGTGCCCATGAAGAGCGACACGACGCCGAACGCGAGCGACATCGCCGTGTCGCCCAGAGACGCGGCCACGAAGGAGATGCCGATCAGCAGGACCGAGACGACGCTGAGCCCGACGGAAGGGAAGATCGCGCTGCGGCCGGTGCGGCCGACGATGCGACCCGTCGTGAGCGACCCGATCCCGATGGCGATCGTCAGCGGCAGGAGCAGGAGGCCGATGCGCGCCGAGGAGGCGCCATGCTCGATCCGGTAGTAGAGCGGCAGGAACGTGATCAAGGACACCAGCGTCGCGCCATGGCACGCAGCCATGACGTCGCAGCGCCAGATCGCGGGGTGGCGCAGGATCGGCAGGGGCAGCAGAGGCGAGGGGACGCGTCCCTCCTGCCGGACGAGCAGGACAAGGGCGAGGAGGGCGGCAGCGCCCAGCGCCGTGACCGTCCACCACGAGCCGTTGACCGCGGCCTGCGCGCGTTCCAGCGCGATCAGCGTCGCCGCGATGAATCCGGCGAAGAGCGCGAAGCCGGTGAAGTCGAAGCGAAACGCCTCGCCCGAGCCGCCCGACCGCGGAAGGCGCAGCAGCAGAAGCCCGGCGAGCGCCGCTGTCGGAAGATTGACCAGAAAGATCGACCGCCAGCCGAAATGCTCCGTTAGGACGCCGCCCGCCACCGGACCGAAGGCGCTGGCGGAAACCGCGACCGCGGCGAGATAGCCCTGATAGTGCGCCCGTTCCCGCGGCGGGATCGCTTCGCCGACCAGTGCCTGCGACAGTGTCATCAGCCCGCCGCCTCCCGCCCCCTGCACGACCCGCGCGACCGTCAGCATGCCAATCGACTGCGACACCGCGCAGAGCACGGACCCCGCCGCGAAGATGCCGAGAGCGATGAAGATCAGCCGCCGCCGGCCCAGCGCGTCGCCCATTCGGCCATAGACCGGCGCGGCGATCGTCGTTGCGACGAGGTACGACACGACGACCCAGGACAGTCGCTCGGCCCCGCCGAGACCGCTGGCGATCGCCGGCAGCGCGGAGGCGACGATCGTCTGATCGACGATCGCAAGGAACATCGGCAGCACGATTGACGGGAACAGCCTGAAGAAGCGCGGGCGACTCGCCACCTCGCTCACGCGCGCCACCGAACGGACGATTGCAGCGAGAGTCCGCTTGGGTCGCGAGGCCAAAGGGTGCACGGTCTAGCGGGTGGCATACGGAAGGACGAAGCCATGAAGTCGATTCTGGTTCCGGTCGGGCAGGGTGACAAGGCGGCTCTGCACCTCGCAGCGCGCACGGCGCTTCGTTTCAGCGGCCTTGTCGAGGCTGTGCCGCTGCGGGCTCCGGTAATTCCGAGCCTCGACTGGGGCATGATCGGCACCGTCACGGTCGAGGAGCCCGGCATCCCGCCCCAGCAGGTCGCGGGAGAGGCGCGCGCGGCCTTCTACGCCGTCATGCAGGACCATGGACTGGACATCGTTGAAGAGGGCAGCGACGCCCAGCGCCCCGGGCCGATCGCGATCTGGAACGGCGACGCCCTCGTCGGGAACGACCAGATCGGCCAGTATGGCCGGGCGTTCGACCTGACGTGCGTGACGCAGCCCACCGGCAAGGCCGGCTCGGTCGCGACGCTGGAGACCGCGCTCTTCGACAGCGGAGGTCCGATCCTGATCGCGCCACAGTCGGAGCCGGCACAGTTCGGCGTGAGCGCAGTCGTCGTCTGGAACGGCAGCGACGAGACCGCGCGGACCGTCGCTTTCGCGGAGACATTGCTGCGCGCCACCGAGCGCGTGCTGATCGTTGGCGAGCGGGAGGGGCCGCGCGCCCGCCCGCCCGCGTCGCTGATCCAGCGAAGATTGCGGATGCAGGGTATCGAAGCGGAACTGCGCCTGCTGCCGGAGGGCGGCGTTCTGTCGGGCGAGACCATCCTGAACGTCGCGGCCGAGGCAGGCTGCGACGTGCTGATAAAGGGCGCCTACACGCAGAGCCGGATTCGGCAGATCATCTTCGGCGGAGCGACCAAGCACATCCTCGCCAACGCGCGCATTCCCGTCTTCATGGCGCATTGAGCGGGTCGCGGTTCTCCCGCGCCCCGTGAAGGCCTCAGGCCGAGAGCCGGAAGTCTTCCTCGTGCCGCGGCACACCTGCCTCTTCGGCAGCGAGCGAGAAGCGCGCAACCATTTCGGCGAGGCTTCGCGCCTCTTCGGTCAGGATGCGGCTTGCCGCCGTCGACTCCTCGAACATCGCCGCGTTCTGCTGGGTTGCCTCGTCAAGCTGGCTGGCGGCCGTGTTGATCTCGCTGATGCCGGTCGCCTGCTCCCGCGCCGAAGAGGCGATCTCGCTGACGTGGCGCGAGATCTCGCCGATCGAGCCGATGATGGTCTGCAACGCGTTGCCGGCCTCGTCGACCAGAGTGACGCCCCGCTCGACCTGGCTGTTGCTGCCTGAGATCAGGCCGTTGGTCTCGCGCGCGGCCTCGGACGACCGCTGCGCCAGCGCCCGCACCTCAGAGGCCACGACGGCGAAGCCGCGCCCCGCATCGCCCGCCCGTGCGGCCTCCACGCCTGCGTTGAGCGCCAGCAGGTTGGTCTGGAAAGCGATGTCGTCGATGACGTCGATGATCTTGGAGATCTGCCTTGACGACTTCTCGATCTCCGACATCGCGGACACCGCCTCGCGGACCACCTCGGAGCTCTTCTCGGCGCTGGCCTTGGTCCCCTGCACGGTCCGGTCCGCCTGCCCGGCGCCCTCGGCCGTCGCGGTGACCGATGCCGTCAACTCGTTCAGCGCCGCGGCGGTTTCCTCCAGCGTCGCCGCCGAGTGCTCGGTACGGCGCGACATGTCGACCGCCGCGGCCGCAATCTCGCTCGAGCTCAGGTCGATCTTGCCGGCACTTTCCGAGATCTCGCAGATGAGTTGCGCCAGCGTCCCGACCGCTTCATTGAAGTCGACGCGAAGCGCCTCGTAGGCCTCCGGAAACGCTTCGGTGATCCGGAACCCGAGCTTGCCCGCAGCGAGCAGCTTCATGCCAGTAGTAAGCTCCGTCACGACCCGGCTCTGCTCGGCCGCAAGCTTCTGCCGCTCCGCTTCCGAGGCGGCACGCATCTCCTCGCGCGCCCGCAGCTCCTCGGCCTCCCGCTCGAGATGCTCGCGCCGGGCCAGTTCTTCGCGCGCGCGCTCTGCCTCGGTCCGCTCACGTGCCTCGCGCTCCTGCCGCTCGGTTCGCCCGCGCTCGGCGGCCTCGCGCTTGGCCTCCTCCTGCTGCAGGCGCGCGCGCTCGATCATTCCGTCGCGGAAGACTTGCAGCGCTGCGGCCATGCGGCCGATCTCGCCGCCGTGGCCGTCAAAGCCCTCAACCGGCGCCATGTCGCCCTTCGCAAGCCGTTCCGTGACCCGCGTCACCGCAAGCAGCGGGCGGACGATGAGAAGCAGCGTGACAATCGGAGCGGTCAGCAGAACCAGGAGGCTGCCCAGCGCGATCGCGATCATCGTGCGTTCCGCGGACTGTGCCTCACCCTGCAGCGCGTGGCTCTCGGCTGCGATGTTCGCCACGGCCTCGGAACCCAGGCGACGGGCATCTTCTGTGATCTTGCCTACGGCCGCCGCCGCCTCGCTGGAGGCTTCCGACGCGGCGCCTCGCGCCTCGATCACCAGCGTCCGCATCGCCAGCAGCCCGTCCTCGGGGTCGGCGTGAGCGATGATCCGTTCCATCAGGCCCCGCAGCTCGTCGCCGACGACAACGCTGCCGAGAAGGCTCGTGATCTCGCGCGCGCCCGCGCCAAGCTCGGCCTGCGCTGCCGCCACCCCCTCCATGTCGTCGGCTGCCGCGCCGTTCAGCGCTGCGGCGAAGAAGGCGTTGACGGCCATTTCCAGAGCGCCGACGCTGCGGATATTCTCGACGTTATTGTCGAGGAGGCCACGGATCGCCGCCTCGTTCGAGCCTGCGATGTCCTCGCTCCGCATCGTCAGCTCGAAGGTGATGTCGTCGATTGCCGATGCCAACGCGGCGTCACTCTCTTGGCGCAGCGCCACGATCTCGTCCGTGAGGTCCCGCCGGAAGTCGAACCCGTCTGCCGCGAGATCACCGAAAAAGGCCTGCGACGTTCGGATCGGCTCGATGTAAGGCGCGACCATTTCGTATTCGGCGAGTTCTTCGACATTCTCCTGCAGCTTGACGGCACTGGAGGTGGCGACGTCCACCATCATCGTGAGCACCGCGGGATCGGTCACCTGCGACAGCGCGAGCGTCATTCCCGTGAGAAGGTAGATCTCCGCCCGTGTCTCGAGCGCCAGTCGCAGCAGACCGAAATCTCCGCCCACAAGCTCCTCGAGCGTGGACGACACCACCGTTACCGTCTCCTCGCCGCGCGCAATGACATCGTCGAACGCCCGGTCGGTCAAGGCGAACGTCATGGCGCCGGCCCGCGCAGACTGCTCGTTCAAGGCCTTCGATGCGTCGACGGTTCTCGCATCGTACGCGAGCTCCTTCGATCGCTCCGCCACGACGTCGTGGATCAGGTCGCGGACCTCCTCGATCCGCTCTTCGGCAAGGACACCCGACGCCGCGGCGAGCGACGCGCGCAGCGTGTCGATGGCGGCATCGGTTCTTTCGCGTTGGGCCGTCATTTCTTCGACGTCTCCCGCGACGAGGATCGCGGACAGACCGTCGCTCATCTCAACCGCGGCGGCCATGCTTGCGGAACTCCGCTCGAGGCTCGGGACGAGCTCCTCCTGAAGGTGGCCGAGCGAGCCGCTGAAAGATCGGAAGACCACAAACCCGACCACGATCGCCGCGATGGTCATGGCGCCCATCACAACCAAGATGGCCACTACCTTGATGGCGACGCTGCCGAAAGGAGCTCTGACTTTCCGTATCATTCCTGTTGCCTCTGGAGGAGCGGGCTTGTGGCCCAGCGACGGGATGGGTTCGATCAGCCGCCGAGAGCGGAGGGTTCGCCCTCCACCAACTCGAACTCGCCGTCATCTTTGATGCGCGTCAGGAACACGCTGTCGGAGCCCTGATTGTCCTGCGCGCCGTAGCTCAACAAGAAACCGCCGAGCTCGATTTCGCGAAGCCGGGTCAGGGCGGCGAGGGAGCTTCTTCGGGTCAGGTGGGGACTCGCCATCTGCAGTGCCCGCAGGGCGACGCGACCGGTGACGTAGCCTTCGAGCGACACGAAGCTGATCTGGTCCTCGGCCCCGTTCGCCTTCATCGCGGCTTGATACTCCGCGACGAGCGGCAGCGAAGTATCCCACGGAAACGGCACCACCTGGCTGACCATGACGCCCTCGCCGTCTGCACCCAGTTCGGCGGCCAGCGCCTCCGATCCGACGAATGAGATGTTCACGAAGGCGGGTGCGGACTCGAGCCGCTCGGCGACACTGATGAACTCGGCCACGGGCTTGTAGGCGCCCACCATCACGACCGCCTGCGGCGCGGCCTTCGCGCCAGCGAGGCCAACGCTGCCGAAGCCGTCATCCTGATAGAGGATGGCGATGTCGGTCATGCCGAGTTCATCGACGAGATACGCGATCCACGCTTCCGTCTCCGCGGCATAGGTCGCGCGGATGTTGACGACGTTCCGCAGGCCGGGACCGCGGAGGAACCCGGCGCCGGTGAAGGGGCCGATGAAGGGCAAGCCCGCTTCGGTCGTGATCGGCTGCGTCGCCTGCGAGGTGCGGGCGCCGACCGAGCCGATGAAGCCGATATGGTCGTTTCCGGCGATGATCCTGCGGACCTCGGCGATCGCACGGTCGGGCTCATAGCCGTCGTCGAAGCTCTCCAGCTCGACCCGGCGACCCTGGATGCCACCATCGCGGTTCGCTTGCGCGAACGCAGCAAGCAGTCCGGTCCGCATGCCTTGTCCGAGGGCGCCTGAAGGCCCGTTGAGGGCGGCGACCTGCGCGAGCCGCACGCTTTCGCCGGCGATGACTTCATCCGCTGTGGCAGCTATCGGGGCGACAAGGCAGCAGAGCGCCATCGCGGCGAAGCGGAAGATGTCTTTCACCATGCGGGTTCCCCGGCCAAACTCACTTGGACGCTGACTACGGGATGGGCGTTTAAGAGTAGATTGACGCGAAAAGGCGACGGGCCAAGAGCGCGTATTCGAGGCCCCGGATCCGGCTCAGCCGCCCGGCGTTGAGCGCACTAATTTCCCGCGATCTCCCTCGCCTTCTGCACCAGCACCTCGGCCTGACGGATGGATGCATAGTCGATCAGCCGGCCGTCGAGCGACACGGCGCCCTTTCCCTCCGCCTCCGCCTGTTTCATCGCCTCCAGAATGCGCCGGGCCTTGTCGACGTCGGCATCGCTGGGGCTCATCACCTCGTTGGCGAGCGCGATCTGGCTGGGGTGGATCGCCCACTTGCCTTCACAGCCGAGCACCGCCGCGCGGCGTGCCGCGGCCTTGTATCCTTCGGGGTCGGAGAAATCGCCGAACGGACCGTCGATCGGCCTGAGCCCATTCGCTCGCGCCGCGACGACCATCCGCGCGATCGCGTAGTGCCACATGTCGCCCCAATGCACTTCGCGCGCGCCGCCGTCCTCGTCGGTCAGCACCGAATAGTCCGGGTTCGCGCCGCCGATGCCGACTGTCCTGGCGCGCGTCGAGGCGGCGTAGTCCGCGACGCCGAAATGCAGGCTCTCGTTGCGCTTGGAGGCGGCGGCGATCTCTTGGACGTTCTGCATTCCCAGCGCGGTCTCGATGATGTGCTCGAAGCCGATGCGCTTCTTGTAGCCCTTCGCATCCTCGATCTGGGTGACCAGCATGTCGACGGCGTAGACGTCCGACGCCGTCCCGACCTTGGGGATCATGATCAGGTCCAGCCGTTCGCCCGCCTGCTCGACCACGTCGACGACGTCGCGGTACATGTAGTGCGTGTCGAGCCCGTTGATCCGGACCGACATCGTCTTCTTGCCCCAGTCCTGCTCGTTCAGCGCCTTGATGATGTTCTTGCGGGCCTGCGCCTTTTCGTCGGGCGCCACGGCATCTTCGAGATCGAGGAAGATGATGTCGACGTCCGAGCCCGCCGCCTTCTCGAACATCTTCGGCTGGCTGCCCGGGACCGCGAGTTCGCTGCGGTTCAGGCGGGCTGGGGCTTGATCGACGACGTGAAAGCTCATCTTCGGCTCCTCGGGGAATCGGGTCGCGAGACGTTTGCAAGCAATTTTGTTGCGCGCAAGCGTCAGCGACCTGCAGCATCCCGCGAACCGGCAGCGAGCCGCGAGGAATAATAGAAGGCGATGGCCTGGGCGCGGTTCCTGACGTCGAGCTTGTCGTAGAGGTTCGACAGGTGGAACTTCACGGTGTTGGTCGAAATCCCGAGCTCTTCGGAAAGCTCGCGGTTGGTCAGACCCTTGGAGAGGGCGGAGAGCATGACCCGCTCGCGCCGCGACAGGTGCTCGATCGGGTCTTTCTTCAGCTCGCGGACGTCGAGGTATGGAAAGACCATCCGCCCCTCCGCCACGTCGATGCAGGTCTTCAGCAGCGTCTCGACCGGCGCGGCGCGGTCGGTGAAGGCCGCCGCCCCGGCCGCCATCGCCTGGCGCGGAATGTCGCCGGCCTGATCGCCGTAGACAACGATGCGGGGGGCGGAGGCCTGCTCGCGCATCACCTCGATCAATCGAGCGCCTCCCAGCACCGGAATCGTCCAGTCGATGACGCCGAGTAGTGCCGGAACACGCATCGCCGTAGTCAGGAAGCCCTCGGCCGTGCCGGTCGTTGCCACCATCGAAAAGCGTCTGTCGCGCTCGAACACCTCGGACAGCGCCGCAAGGACCAGCGGGTTGCCGTCCGCAAGGATGACGGAGATTGCCGACATGGCAAGAACCCTACCTATTCGGGCGGGGGACACAAGCGGCTCTCGATTGAACTACTCTTTCGGGTGGGTCGGAGCCACCCACTTGGCAGCCTATTGGTAGTACCTTCCGACGTTGTCGTTCGCGGTGGAGTGGCGATACCTTGGTCGCGACAGGGAGGCGTCACAGCATGGATATTCACGAATACCAGGCCAAGGAAATCCTGGCCCGCTTCGGGGTGGACGTGCCGCCCGGCGCGCTCGCCTACAGCCCGGAGCAGGCGGCGTACCGCGCGCGGGAACTCGGCGGTGACCTCTGGGCGGTGAAGGCGCAAGTCCATGCGGGCGGGCGTGGCAAGGCCGGCGGCGTCAAGCTCTGCAGGTCGGACACCGAGATCCAGGAAGCCTGCGAGGGGATGTTCGGCCAGAAGCTCGTCACCCATCAGACCGGGCCGGAGGGTAAGGGTATCTATCGCGTCTACGTTGAGGGCGCGATGCCGATCGAGCGCGAGATATACCTCGGCTTCGTCCTCGACCGGACCAGCCAGAGGGTCATGATCGTCGCGTCCGCAGAAGGCGGGATGGAGATCGAGGATATCTCGACCGAGAAGCCGGATTCGATCGTCCGCGCGCTGGTCGAACCGGCGGTCGGCCTGCGGGACTTCCAGTGCCGCGAGATCGCCTTCGCGCTGAAAATCGCGCCGGCGCTGGTCCAACAGATGGTCCGCACGCTCAAGGGCTGCTACCGCGCCTTCCGCGACCTCGACGCGACGATGGTCGAGATCAACCCACTGGTGGTGACGGGGGACGGCCGGATCGTGGCCCTCGACGCCAAGATGACGTTCGACGACAACGCGCTCTTCCGCCATCCCCACATCGCCGAGCTGCGCGACAAGAGCCAGGAGGACCCGCGCGAGTGCCGCGCTGCGGACCGCGGTCTCAACTACGTCGGGCTTGAGGGCAACATCGGCTGCATCGTCAACGGCGCGGGCCTCGCCATGGCAACGATGGACACCATCAAGCTTGCGGGCGGGGAACCTGCGAACTTCCTCGACATCGGCGGCGGCGCGACGCCCGATCGGGTGGCCAAGGCGTTCCGGCTGGTCGTCTCTGACGCGAAGGTGCAGGCGATCCTCGTCAACATCTTCGCCGGCATCAACCGCTGCGACTGGGTGGCCGAGGGTGTCGTGCAGGCCCTGCGAGAGACCGAGATCGACTTGCCGATCGTGGTCCGCCTCGCCGGCACGAATGTCGAGGCTGGCCAGAAGATCCTCGCCGAGAGCGGACTACCCATCATTCGCGCGGGCACGCTTCTCGAAGCGGCCGAGCGGGTCGTGGCGGCTTGGAAGAACGAACAGAACCGGGCGAGGGCGGCGGAATGAGCATCCTGATCGACGAAAAGACCCCGGTCATCGTGCAAGGCATCACCGGCAAGATGGCGCGTTTCCACACGCTTGAGATGCGCCGCTACGGCACCAACGTCGTGGGCGGCGTCGTCCCCGGCAAGGGCGGGGAGGAGGTCGACGGCCTGCCGGTCTACGACACTGTCAAGGACGCGGCGAGGGAGACCGGCGCCGAGGCGAGCCTCGTCTTCGTTCCGCCCCCCTTTGCGGCCGATTGCATCATGGAAGCGGCGGACGGCGGCATCCGCTACTGCGTCTGCATCACCGACGGCATCCCGGCGCAGGACATGATCGCCGTCAAGCGGTACATGTGGCGCTTCCCGCGCGAGCGACGGATGGTCCTGACCGGTCCGAACTGCGCCGGCACGATATCGCCCGCCAAGGCGATGCTCGGAATCATGCCGGGCCACATCTACCTCAAGGGGCCCGTCGGCATCGTCGGACGCTCCGGCACGCTCGGTTACGAGGCGGCCAGCCAGCTGAAGGAACTGGGGATTGGCGTCTCGACCAGCGTCGGCATCGGAGGAGACCCGATCAACGGCTCGTCCTTCCGCGATGTCCTCGCCCGGTTCGAGGAGGACGGCGAGACCGAGATCGTCTGCATGATCGGCGAGATTGGCGGCCCTCAGGAGGCCGAGGCGGCCGAATACATCCGCGACCACATGAGGAAGCCCGTGGTGGCCTATGTCGCCGGCCTGACCGCGCCCAAGGGCCGGACAATGGGACACGCCGGCGCAATCATCTCGGCCTTCGGCGAGAGCGCGAGCGAGAAGGTCGAGATATTGACCGCAGCCGGTGTCACGGTCGCCGAGCACCCGTCTCAGATCGGGGAGACCATCGCCCGGACGCTGCAATAGCGGCGCCGTGGCGCGGCACCGTGGCGCTGAGACTTTCTGGACGGCTCGCTGCGCGGTGGGTAGGGTTCGATGCAATGGGAGTATCCAACATGATTCGATCAGTTCTCGCATTTTCCTTGTTCGGTGCTGCGACCCTTCTGAGCGGCTGCGATATGCCAGCGGGTACGCAAGAGGCCGATCTAACGCAGGCGGACGCCAGCACCGGCGAGGTCGACGGCTTCAACAGTACGCAGGGCCCTGATTCGGTCGATATGCCCAGGAGGTGACCGGCAAGGCGAACCTGTGGTCGGCTCTGGTCATTCCCGCTTGATGGAAAGCCTTCCTGCTCTCGAACGGCGAGAGAGTTGTCGGGTCGTTCCGGGTTCGCTTCGCGCGCGTTTAGCGCTCGATCCCTCCGGCCGTGAGGTTTCCGGGCGCGGGCGTTCTAGGATCCGGCGCATTCAGGTTCTTCGCGGCTCGCTTGAACGATAGTATTGGCGAACGACAATCGTCAGGACAAGTCGCTGCACGAAGGAACCGACGCGTGCTTCGGCCGTTCGCCCGAACCATGGGCCTTTTGCGGGCCCGCAACGCATGAGCGAGGAGACGGGACATGGAAGGCGTAGGCTGGCTGGCTGCAATCATCATCGGCGCGATCGCGGGCTGGATCGCGGAGAAGATCATGGGGGCCGATCACGGCCTTCTCACCAACATCATACTTGGGATCGTCGGCGCACTGGTACTCAATGCGATCCTCATCTTCATCTTCGGCTCGACCCTTGGCGGCTGGATCGGCCAGCTCATCGTCGGCGCGATCGGCGCTTGTATCCTGATCGCTGCCTACCGCGCCTTCAAAGGCCGGGCGTGACGAAGCCCGCCCCCGGCACCGCGCCGGGGGCAAGGGTGCACGTGCTCGTCGTCGAGGTCGGCCGCAGGAAAGATGACGGCCTTGCCGACGGCTCGACCGGAGCTGTCCTGCTCTGCTACACGGCGGCCCGGGATGAGGCGGAGGCGGTTCGTGAAACCGTGTCGACGCTGAAGCAGGCGGGCCTCGCGCCACTTGAAGTGGCCGCCGAGGACATTGCGCCGGATCCCGGATTGATGCAGCGCGCGCTGGACGAGGACGCCGTCATCGTCGCACAGATCACTCATTTTCAGGATTGATGTCACCGCCACTGGCGGCTTCCGCCTGCACATCTCAGGAGCGCGCGACGATCCTCGTGGTCAAGGCGCTGGTTTCGGTCCTCAGCACATCATGGCGACGACCCTCGCGGCGCAGCCTCGTTCCTGCTGTTCGACAGCGATGAGCCCCGACTCGCTCGGTGTTGGCCGCGCCGCACCGGCGGCGTTCGGGGACATGCTGTTGTCCGTTCCCCATGGATTGCGCCCCGGTGAGCCGCGGGCTACCCGATGGTCATGCCGCTGGACCCCGTCGACCTCTCCGCCCGCCTGATCCGCTGCCCCTCCGTCACGCCCGAGGATGCCGGCGCTATCCCTCTGCTCGAGGAGACGCTCGCGGCTGCGGGGTTCGAGACGTTTCGCGCCGACCGCGGCGGGATCGCCAACCTGTTCGCGCGCTGGGGTTCAAAGGGGCATCCGCGATCCTTCGGGTTCAACGGTCATACCGACGTCGTGCCACCGGGCGACCCGGCGACATGGGCGGTCGATCCGTTCTCCGGCACCGTCCAGGACGGCATGCTCTGGGGGCGCGGCGCCGCCGACATGAAGACGGGCGTTGCCGCCTTCGTCGCCGCCGCGTGCGACCTCGTGCAGGACGGACAGCCGGCCGGGGCCGTCGTGATCACCGTCACCGGCGACGAGGAAGGGGTCAGCGTCGACGGCACGCCGGCGATCCTCGACTGGATGCGCGAGAATGGCGAGACCGTGGCCGCCTGCATCGTCGGGGAACCGACCTGCCCGGAAACGATGGGGGAGATGGTCAAGATCGGCCGGCGGGGCGCGCTGACCGCGTCCTTCACGGCAACAGGCGTACAGGGCCACGCCGCCTATCCGCACCGCGCGAAGAATCCGGTCTCGGCCCTCTGCCGCCTGATGGATCGCCTCGCCACTACCTCGCTCGACGAGGGGAGCGAGCATTTCGACCCAACGACCATCGCCGTCGTTTCGGTCGAGACCGGCAATCCGGCGGTCAACGTCATCCCGCGGACGTGCTGCGGCACGGTCAACATCCGCTTCTCGGATGCCCAGACGTCCGACACGGTCGCCGCCTGGCTGCGGGAGGAGGCCGCCCGCGTCTCACGGGAGACCGGCGCCGGCATCGGGGTCGAGATACGCGTCTCCGGAGAGAGCTTCCTGACGGCTCCGGGAGAACTCTCCGCCCTCGTCAGCCGGGCGGTGGCGGAGGTGACAGGCGTGACGCCGGTGCTCTCGACCTCCGGCGGCACATCGGACGCACGGTTCATGCGCGCGATCTGCCCGGTTGTGGAGTTCGGGTTGGTCGGCGCGACGATGCACCAGACCGACGAGCGTGTCGCGGTCGAGCACATCCATCAGCTGAAGGCCGTCTACCGGCGCGTCCTCGACGACTGGTTCGCACGCTGACCGAATTCTTCCGCGGACCACGGATCAAGTGGCGGTGGGCTTCGGGCATGTCCGCGCCGCCCGCCATCGCATCAACGGCGAGCTTGCGCTGCCGCGCGGGGCTTTCGCCCTCTTCCGCGATGCCCAGCACCCCGCGCAATTCCGCTCCGCAGCGCGGGTCGAGGCGTCCGCCGGGAGCAGATCGACCGTCTCCACCATCATGTTCGACAACGTCGATGAGTGTCGTCCCCTCGTGCTGTGCGCCACGGTTCTCGCTCCCAGGCTTGCCGTTAGGTCTCAGGCAAGTCACGGCGGGGGCGGAGCGGCAAGCAGGAACGCGCGGCGCGCCACGCGGCGAGGCTCACCGGGCGCTCCGTGATCGATGTTCTGGCAGCACGGCCAAGCGTCGCCGGCTCGCGTGGACGGTCGAGCACCACCGTGCTAGCTCCCGCAAATGAGCCGCATTCCCACCAAGCAGGAGATCCTGAACTGGATCTCCGAGAATCCGACGCAGACGGCGAAGCGCGACATCGCCAAGGCGTTCGGCATCAAGGGACAGGATCGGATCGACCTCAAGCGCGTCCTGCGGCAGCTCGAGGACGAGGGGCATCTGCAAAAGCGCGGCAAGACCTACCGTGACCCCGACAAGCTGCCGCCGGTGTCGATCCTGCAGATCGACGAGCCCGACAGCGACGGCGACCTCACCGCGCGCCCGCTGGAATGGCAGGGCGATGGGCCGGAGCCGCGGATCCTTCTGATCCTGCGGCAGGCCGACCCGGCGCTCGCGCCCGGAGACCGGGTGCTCGCCAAGCTGGCCGAGGTGCGGGCCGACGATCATCGTTACGAGGCGCGGCTCATCCGGCGCATCGGCGCCAACCCGCGTCGCGTGCTCGGCGTCTTCCGCAAGGGCCCGGAGGGCGGGCGCATCCTGCCCGTCGACAAGGGCGCGGAGCGGGAGTGGCGCGTCTCTCCGGGCAACACCCACGGCGCAAAGGACGGCGAGCTGGTGGAGGCCGAGGCGACGGGCCCGAAGGCGCGCATGGGCCTGCCGCAGGCGCGGATCGTGACCCGCCTTGGCGACCCGTCGGCGCCGAAGTCGGTTTCGCTCATCGCGATCCACCAGCATGGGATCCCGGACGCCTTTCCCGAGGAGGTCCTGGCCGCGGCAGACGGCATGAAGCCGGCGGGCCTCAAGGGGCGCGAGGACCTGCGCGACCTGCCGCTCGTCACCATCGACCCCGAGGATGCCCGCGATCACGACGATGCCGTGTGGGCGCACGCCGACGACGACCCGGTGAACGAAGGTGGCCACGTCCTCTGGGTCGCGATCGCTGATGTCGCGCACTACGTTCGCGAGGGCGGGGTGATCGATCGCGAGGCGCGCAAGCGCGGCAACTCGACCTACTTCCCCGACCGCGTCGTGCCGATGCTGCCGGAGCGGCTGTCGGGCGACCTCTGCTCGCTGCACGCGGGCGTGCCGCGCGCCGTCATCGCGGTGCGGATGCGGATCGACGCGGAAGGCAACAAGATCGACCAGAAGTTCGTGCGGGGCCTGATGCGGTCCGCCGCGAGCCTCACCTACGAGGAGGTCCAGGCCGCGATCGACGGACGCCCTTCGGACCGCGCCGGGCCGCTGCTCGACGAGGTCATCCGCCCGCTCTACGCCGCCTACGCCGCACTCCGGGCGGCGCGGGAGCGGCGCGAGCCGCTGGACCTCGACCTGCCGGAGCGTCGGATCATCCTCGACGAGGACGGCCGGGTGAAGTCCGTCGCCTTTCGCGACCGCCTCGACGCGCACCGGCTGATCGAGGAGTTCATGGTGCTGGCCAACGTCGCCGCGGCGGAGACGCTGGAGAAGAAGAAGTCGCCGCTCCTCTACCGCGTGCACGAAGAGCCGCCGCCCGAGAAGCTCGACGCGCTGCGCGAGACGGCGCAGGCGTCCGGCCTGACGCTGGCCAAGGGACAGGTGTTGAAGACCGCGCACCTGAACCGCCTGCTCGATCAGGCGGCAGGGACGGATGCGGCGGAACTCATCAACCTCTCGACCCTGCGGTCGATGACGCAGGCGTACTACGCGCCGCAGAACTTCGGACACTTCGGCCTCGCGCTGCGGTCCTACGCGCACTTCACCTCGCCGATCCGGCGCTATGCGGACCTGGTCGTGCATCGTGGTCTGGTTTCGGCGCACCGCTGGGGCGACGACGGGCTCACGCCGGACGAGATCGAGCGGCTGGACGCGACGGCGCAGCACATCTCGGAGACCGAGCGGCGCAGCATGGCGGCCGAGCGCGACACCACCGACCGCTACCTCGCCGCCTATCTCTCCGACCGCGTCGGAACCGAGGTTTCCGGCCGGATCTCGGGGATCGCGCGCTTCGGAGCCTTCGTGAAGCTGGACGAGACCGGCGCAGACGGGCTGGTCCCGATCCGCTCGCTCGGGCAGGAGTACTTCCACTTCGACCGCGAGGCGCAGACGCTGATGGGCGCCGACACCGGGCGGACCATCGCGCTGGGCCAGCGGGTGGAGGTCCGTCTGGTCGAGGCGGTGCCGGTCACCGGCGGCTTGATGCTGGAGCTTCTGTCGGTCGAGGGCGAGGGCGTGAACCCGGGCCCGCGCCCCGCGCGCGGCCGCAAGCCGCCGCGTCGCGCCGAGAACAAGGCCAAGGCCCGCGACAAGGCGCGCCGGAAGGTCGTCCGCCGAAGGCGATGAGGGGTCTTGCCCGAATCACGCGTTCGCGTAGCCTCTCGGTTGAGCAGTCCGAGAACGAGAACAGGTGACTTCATGCGAATTTTGGGGGCGGCGGCGGCCGCGATCGTCCTTCTGTCGCACTCTGCCGGTGCGACGGCGCCGCAGCTTTCGCCGCGGCCCGCGGCGCGTGACGGCATGCCCGTCGCTGCTGTGAGCTTCACCAAGGAAGCTGACTTCGCAGACTGGACGGCCGGTTTCCGCGACCGCGCCATCGCCGCCGGCATTCGGCCGGACGCCATCGACGCGGCCATGTCCGGCCTGCGCTACGATGCCGCGATCATTGAGCGCGACCGCAACCAGAGCGAGTTCACCAAGCCGATCTGGGACTATCTCGACAGCGCTGCGAGCGACGTCGCGCGTCGGCAACGGCCGCGCCGCCCTGCGCCGCTACCGGGACGTCCTCGAGGAGATCGAGGCGCGCTACGGCGTTGACAAGGAGATCGTGGTCGCCGTCTGGGGCCTCGAGAGCGCCTACGGATCCTATCGCGGCTCGACCCCGATCCTGCAGGCGCTTGCGACGCTGGCCTACGATGGCCGGCGGGGTCAGTTCTTCGAGGAGCAACTGATCGCAGCGCTGCAGATCGTTCAGGCGGGCGACGTGAGCCCGCGCGACATGACCGGCTCCTGGGCCGGGGCGATGGGACATACGCAGTTCATCCCGACCTCGTATCTCGCCTACGCCGTGGACTTCCACGGCGACGGGCGGCGCGACATCTGGTCGGAGGATCCGACGGACGCGCTCGCCTCGACAGCGGCATACCTTGCCCGCTTCGGCTGGGAGCGGGGGCGCCCTTGGGGCGTCGAGGCGCAACTGCCGCCTGACTTCGACTATGGCCAGGCAAGCCGCAGCGTGAAGGCGATGCCCTCGCATTGGGCGGAGCTCGGCGTGGTGGGTATTGACGGACGGCCTGTTCCGGATCACGGCGAGGCCTCGATCCTGCTGCCCGCCGGCGCGGGCGGCGCGGCCTTCATGATCTTCAAGAACTTCGAGGTGATCGAGCGCTACAACACGGCTGATGCCTACGTGATCGGGGTCGGGCACCTTGCGGACCGCATCCGCGGCGACGGTCCGATCAAGACGCCCTGGCCGCGGGGCGAGCGAGTGCTGGGCTTTTCGGAGCGGCAGGAATTGCAGCAACGCCTGACGGAAGCCGGCTTCACCACCCAGGGCGTCGACGGCCGGATCGGACCCAACACCATCGACGCCATCCGCTCGTACCAGCGGGCGTCGGGGATGGTGCCCGATGGCTATGCGTCCGAGGAATTGCTGCGGCGCCTCCGCTGAGGCGCCGCCGCCCGCTAGGTCAGGCGGTGTCGTTGCCGTACCAGTTGCCTATCCGCACTTCGGTGTTCTCCACCAGCGAGGCAAACTCCTCGGGGTCGGAGTTGCGGTAGTGGTAGGGATAGACGTAGATCGGCGCGAACTCGCTCACCGCGTCGGCCGCCTGCTCGACGTCCATCGTGTAGGGCAGGTTCATCGGCACGAAGGCGATGTAGATGTCCTCGAGCTCGCGCATCTCCGGCGTGCCCTCGGTGTCCCCGGCGATGTAGATGCGGCGGCCGCCGATCGTCAGGATGTAGCCGTTATCGCGGCCCTCCGGGTGATACTGCAGCCGCCCCTCGGTGATGTTGTAGGCCGGGATCGCCTCGATCGGCATGTCGCCCATCGATGTGCCTTCGCCATTGGCGATGGAGGTGGCCTTGGCCTTCAGGTCCTCCGGCAGCATGTCGTAGACGGCGGGATTGACGAGAAGCTGGGTGTTCTCGCCCGCGATCGCCTGCAGCGTCTCGGGGTCGTAATGGTCGCCATGCTCGTGCGTGATCAGGATCAGGTCGGGCGTGGGATAGGCGGAGTAGGCCGACGGCTCACCGACCGGATCGTTGTAGATGGTCATGTCCGGCGTCTCCATCACGAAGGAGGCGTGGCTGACCGGGTGGATGACGATCTCGCCGGCGTCGGTCTCGTAGGTGTTCGAGCCGCCTGTCTGGGCCATCGCCCGGTAGGGCATGACTGTCGAGGCCCCGACGGCGGTGGCGGTCGTCACGAAGGTGCGGCGCGAGATCATTCTGAACTCCCTGATGTTGAACCTAGCTGGCAGTTAGCGCGACCGGAGGCCGCGTCAGCCGACCTCGCGCCGCCGTTACTCGTGGGTCGAGGTGCAGCGCATGCCGCCCGCCTGCGGGTCGGTGTCCCAGAACTCGCTGCGGATCGTGCCGCGAACGTCGCCGAAGCTGCGTTCCTTGGCGCCGCGGAAGAGGTCGACGTCGCGCGGGTGCCGCGCCGTGGGCGCCGGCTAGCCGCGAAGTCGCGAGCTCCGGGCCGCTTTCGACGGGTGGTTCGAAGCGGAGGCGTGCCGGGCGTCAGGATGTGGCGGAGGAGCGCCATGGGATGCGCGCGGAGCGTCAGGCGGGTGGCGACGTAGTCCTCCACCACCTCCTCGCCGAGGGTCATTTGCGGCAGCTGTGCGGGGTCCTCGACGATGCCCTCGCCGTCCATGTCGCCGGAGAAGAGCGGCAGCGGCTTTTCCGACGCGATGGCGCGCGCGGCCCAGAGCGCGTCGCGGCGCGACAGGTCGAGCGAGGCGAAGGCGTCGGCCTCCGCCAGCACCCGCAGGATACGGGGGGAGGTGCCGGCGCGGCGCCAGACATCCTCGACCGATCGGTAGCCGTTGCCGCGGGCGGCGGCGATCCAGTTCGCCTCCTCCTCCGCCGCGGCCTTGATCTGGCGGAACCCCAGGCGCAGCGCGAGGCTCGCCGCGCGGCCCCGGCTCCATCGTGCAGTCCCAGTAGCTGGCGTTGATGTCGACGGGGCGCACCTCGACCCCGTGCTCGCGCGCGTCGCGGACGATCTGCGCCGGGGCGTAGAAGCCCATCGGCTGCGAGTTCAGCAGCGCGCAGGCGAAGATGCCGGGATGGTGCCGTTTGAGCCAGGACGAGGCGTAGACCAGCAGCGCGAAGGAGGCGGCGTGGCTCTCGGGGAAGCCGTAGGAGCCGAATCCCTCGATCTGGGAGAAGCAGCGTTCGGCGAACTCCATGTCGTAGCCGTTCCTCGCCATGCCGGCGAGGAAGCGGTCGCGGAACTCGCTGACATTGCCGTGCTTCTTGAACGTCGCGAGCGAGCGGCGCAGGCGATCGGACTCCTCGGGCGTGAAGCCGGCGCCGATGATCGCGATCTGCATCGCCTGCTCCTGGAAGAGCGGCACGCCGAGGGTCTTGCCCAGCACCTCGCCCAGCGCGTCGGAGGGGAAGGTCACCTCCTCCTCGCCGTTCCGGCGGCGCAGGAACGGGTGCAGCATGTCCCCCTGGATCGGGCCTGGGCGGATGATCGCGACCTCGATGACCAGATCGTAGAATTTCCGCGGCTTCATCCGGGGCAGGAAGCTCATCTGCGCCCGTGACTCTCACCTGGAAGACGCCGATCGTGTCGGCGCGGCAGAGCATGTCGTAGACGGCCGGATCCTCGGGCGGCAGCGTGGCCAGCGTGTAGTCGGTGCCGTGGTGCTGGCGGACGAGGTCGAAGGCCTTGCGCACGCAGGTCAGCATCCCGAGCGCCAGGACGTCGACCTTGAGGATGCCGAGCGCGTCGATGTCGTCCTTGTCCCACGGGATGACGGTACGGTCCTCCATCGTCGCGTTCTCGATCGGGCAGAGCTCGTCGAGCCGTCCCTCGGTGATGACGAAGCCGCCGACATGCTGGGAGAGGTGGCGCGGGAAGCCCTGGATCTCGTGGACCAGCGCAAGGGTCTGACGCAGGCGCGGATCGCTCGGGGTCGAGGCCGATCTCGCGCAGGCGCTGGTCCTCCAGCCCCTCGGTCGAGAAGAAGCCCCAGAGCTGGGACGAGAGCGCCCCGATGGTGTCGTCGGTCAGGCCCATCGCGCGGCCGACTTCGCGCAGGGCGCGCTTGCCGCGATAGTGGATGACGGTGGCGCAGAGGCCGGCGCGGTGGCGGCCGTAGCGGTCGTAGATGTGCTGGATCACCTCCTCGCGTCGTTCATGCTCGAAGTCGACGTCGATGTCGGGCGGCTCGTTCCGTGCCTCGGAGACGAAGCGCTCGAAGACCATGGTGCCGATCTCGGGGCTGACCGAGGTGACGCCGAGGCAGTAGCAGACGACCGAGTTCGCCGCCGACCCCCGGCCCTGGCAGAGGATGCCGCGGGAGCGGGCGAAGGCGACGACATCGTTGACCGTGAGGAAATAGGGCTCGTAGCCCAGCTTGGCGATCAGCTGGAGCTCGTGCTCGAGCGTCTTGCGGACCTTATCCGAGGCGCCGGAAGGATAGCGCCAGGCGAGCCCCTCATGGGCGAGTCGGCGGAGACGGTCGGCCGGGCTCTCTCCTTCCACGATCTCGGAAGGGTATTCGTAGCGGAGTTCGTCGAGCGAGAAGGTGCAGCGCCGGGCGATCTCTCCCGCGCGGTCGAGGGCGTGCTGGTGCGGGCCGAGGAGGTCGCGCATCTCGGCCTCCGACCGCAGGCGACGCTCGGCATTGGCGAGGGCGGCGCGGCCGAGTTCGTCGACGCGGGTGCCGAGGCGTATCGCGGTGAGCACGTCGGTCAGCCGGCGGCGGCTGCCGTGGTGCATGACCGGCGATGCGGCGGCGGCGGTCGGGATCTGCAGGGTTTGCGCGAGGTTCGCCAGACGGTCGAAGCGGGCGGCATCGTCGCCATCGTAGCGAGGCGCGAGGAGGAGCGACACCCGGCCGGGGAAGCGGCGCGTCAGCGTTTGCGCCCGTGTCAGCCACGCGCCCGCGCCGCACGGTGATGGGGGCGCCTGTATCTGCGAAGGGGCGTCGGTGGTTGCGTCACGATGGACATCCGGTCGGAAAGGAGAGGCGTCGGCCCCCCGCCGCCCCGTGTAGGGCGGCTCCCCCCGAGGATATTTCGGGCGCAAAGAAGGCGGGTGGAGCAGGAGCTCGTGGCCGTCGGCCCAGTCGAGGATGTCCTGCAAGCCCATGTCACAGCGTCCTTTTTCCGCGCGTAGGCGACCCAGGGAAAGCAGGCGGCAGAGGCGGCCCCAAGCGGTGCGACAGGTGGGGAGCGCCGTGATGGTGAGGCCGTCGCGGGTGACGAGGCGGACGGCGGGGATCAGGCGGGGGGCCTCCGGCGAGATGGAAGGAGGCGGAGGTTCGGCCTTTGCCGAAGGGCCGGAACGGGAGGCGTCGGCGAGACCGGGGTAGCGTTCGTAGGGCGTGTCGGGCGCGCTCCAGCCGGTGCGGGGGGCCTCCGGGTCGGCCTCACGACGAACGATCTCCTTGATTTGACTGTGTGCTCTGACAATGCCGGCGACGCTGTTCTCGTCGGCGATGGCGATGGCGGAGAGGCCGAGTAGGGCGGCACGCTCCACCAGTTCCTCGGGGTGGGAGCCGCCGGTGAGGAAGGTAAAGTTGGAGGTGGCGTCGAGTTCGGCGAACATGACTCGGACATGATATTCACTATTTGTTCTTTTTGCGAGTCCAAGTTCGCGACCTGAGACGTACACTCGGTCACGGGCCGAAGTGACCGGATCCGTATCAATTTCGGTAGGCGCGACGGCACGGCTCTACGCGGCGAGGCTTGACGGCTGTTTAAAGCGCCAAGGCATGAGCTCCTCGATGAGGGATCTTGGGTGACCGTCGAGGATGGGTTGGAGGGTGGTGTCGAGGCAGTCGACCGGGCTCACTTCGGACAGCTTGCAGGTAGCGTGTCAATCAGCAGGCCTACCAGCGGAAATGAAACACGGAATCCCCATTCTCCCCAGCAAGAACAGGAGGCCGTCGCACGCTCACCCCGCCACCAGCTGACGGCGTGTCCGCTTAGGCCCCGGACCAGACGCCAGTCCAGCCCTCCGAACAGCGCTGTCAGTTGTGCGGACGACATTCGCACCACCCCGTCGCGCACCTGCGGCCAGCCAAACTCAACAGCTCCATGCGCATGACTGGCGCGAAGAATGGCCGGATCAGTTCAGCAAGGGCAGGAGGTGGTCGGCGTCGCGCTTGCCAATTTCGGACCCGGATTGACCTGTTCTGACCGGAATTCCGGGGAGAATGTACACTTTCCAAGGCGTGCTTGGATGCCCGAAGGCACGTCCCGGCGGTGCGGCTGCCGGATCTCAGCCGATGCGACCGGCGAAGGCGTCGAAGACCTGCTCGTAGACGCGCCGCTTGAACGGGACGATGGCGTCGAGCAGGTCGGGCGGGGTCATCCAGCGCCAGCGGGCGAACTCAACCTCGTGCACGGCGAGGTCGATGGCGTTGTCGGGGCCGTCGTAGCGCATCAGGAACCAGCGCTGGGTCTGGCCGCGGTAGCGCCCCTTCCAGACGCGGCCGACGAGGTCCGCCGGCAGCTCGTAGTCGATCCAGTCAGGCGCCTCGGCCTCGACGGCGACGGCGTCGGACGAGAGGCCCGTCTCCTCCGTCAGTTCGCGCAGGGCGGCGTCGCGCGGCGTCTCGCCCCGATCGATGCCGCCCTGGGGCATCTGCCACGCGCCGGGCGTGTCGACGCGCTCGCCCGCGAAGACGAGGCCGGCGGGATTGGCGAGGCAGACGCCGACGCAGGGGCGGAGGGGCAGCTCGGATTTCATGGTCGGAGGGTAGGCCGTCGCGGCGGCAGAAGGAATGTTTGACATGTCCTAGTGAGTCACTCAGGAATTGGTCGACGACGATGGAGGGTGCCATGCAACGAGCATTGCAGGATCGCGGACCGCTTCGCCGCTACTGGACGGGAGTCCCGCGATGAGCGGGATGGACCCGCGGGGCATGGTGCCGGTCGCGACGATCGACGACCTGCCGCCGCTGGAGGCGACGCTGATCTGCTGCCTGCGGCTGTTCTACGACACCGACGCCTCGCGGCTGGCGCTGGAGCGGAGCCTGGAGGCGCACATGGGGGCGGGCCGCGGCGCGGAACTCTTCGCGCGCCTTGGCGAGCTCTGCGAGATGGCGCGGCGGTTCGCGCGACGGCCGCTGATGCGGCGCCACGCCGGCTGCGCGGCGGCGGGCGCGGACGAGACGGCGTTCGCCGCGATGGTCTCGGCTGCGGCGGCGCAGGAGCGGGAGGACGCGATGCTGATCGCGGTCTGCCTGGTCCGGCCCGACGTGGCCCCGCCCCTGGTCGCGCTGGCCGAGCAGGTCGGGCTGGGGCTGCAGCCCCTGGTCCCCGCCGTCGCGAGCCGAGACGCACGGCGCCTGCACTAGGGGCGGCAGCACCGCGAGCGGGCAGCGCATCTCGCGGATCGCAGCCAATTCCGGGCTGTGGAACGACAGCTACTTCTCAGTAGGTCAGGGGGCGGCGACGTGCGGACGACGCGGCTCGCCTGCTAGCGGCCGTGCGCGACACACACTCTTCAAAGAAAATGGCGGCCGCCGTTCACCGCGAGACGTTGCCCCGTGATGAAATCGGCACGCTTCGACGCGAGGAATGCCACCGCGCCCGCTATGTCCTCGGGGCGCGCGAGCCGTCCCAACGGTACGCCGTCGCGATATGCCTGCAGTTCATCCTCGGACACGTCGGCATGACGCGCCACCGGTGTGAATCCCGGCTCCACCAGGTTCACCGTGATTCCGTCACCGCCGAGTTCGTTCGCCCAGGACCGCGTCATCCCGATCATCGCGCTCTTGGCGGCCGCGTAATGCCCGAACTCGGCCGGTCCGCTTTCAGCGGCCTCGGAGCCGATATTGATGATCCTCCCGCTGCCCCGCGCCCGCCAGTCGGCGATACAGGCCTTGAGCAGCAGGAGCGGCGCCTTGACGAAGAAGACCAGCTGGTCGTGGTATATCTGCCAGCTCTGCTCGGACAGAGGCATGTTCGGTTGCGGACCTGTGGCATTGTTCACGACGAGATCGACCGGCCCGAGCGCCTCGCGGATCTGGTGCAGGCCTGTCTCTATCGCATCCGCGTCCGTCACGCTGAACTGCGCGAGCGCGGCGTGGCCGCCATCGGCTCGAATGCCCTCCACGACAGCGGACGCGCTTTGCGTATTGCTGCTGTAATTTATCGCCACCGCCCAGCCGTCGGCGGAGAGTGTCCGCGCGATGACGGCACCCAGGCCGCGGGATGCACCCGTCACGAGCGCGACCTTCATCGGGTGCGTCCGTGAGATCGGGATAAGACCTTGAAAGACGCCACTCCGCCTCGCAGCCATGGTGCAGGAACGACCTGATCCTGTCGGGTCGTGTGCGGCATGTCGAGACTTGTTGGCCGTTGGAGCCTCTGTGGGCGACGGTGACGAGCGGACATGCATCGGCTCGGTTCTGTGCCCGAGGCCGGACGATCACCGGCATTCGCTTCTGAAGCCGGGGTACGAGCCGGGCGAGGTGCCGCTGGTGCAAGGCAGATGGCCGGGTCGGCGAAGGGCGTCCAGCGGTAGAAAGATGAACGCGCCGACGTCGCGGGGCCTCCTTGACTGCGAACCGAGACTAATTGACGCAGCGTCAACTTCAGTGCCATTCTTTCTGGTGAGCGGCAGTGCCGCTTCATCCATCAGACGGGAGGACGAGGGTCATGGCTGATTTCAGAAGGACAGCTTGCGCCGTTTCGGTTCTTGCAGCGCTGGCGGCACCCGCTTTCGCTCAATCGATCGAGGACGAGGTGACCGAGGCCTACGGCGCGTGGGACAGCGCGTTCAATGCCGGCGACGCCGAAGCGGTTGCGGCGGCCTACACTGACGACGCGCTGTTTCTGCCTGCAACGCACGACGTCATCACCAGTCCCGACGGCGTCGCCGAGTTCTTTGGCACGCTCTTCGCGATGGGCGTGACCGGGCACGAGCTGAACCTGATCGAGGCGCGAGACCGCGGAGACGCGATCGTGGCGGCCGCGAACTGGTCGGCGACCGGCAAGGACGCCGAAGGGGCGGACCAGCCGTGGGGCGGTATTGCGACCCATGTCTTCGAGCGCCAGGACGACGGCTCGCTCAAGCTGACGCTGCACACCTTCAACTGAACCTCAGGGGAAAGCGGGCGGCGGGTTCGTCTTTGCGCCGCGGTGGACTATGCGACGTGGCGTGAAGGCGTGGACCCGGCGTCTGGCCCGATGTTTCGGACGATCACTCGCGTTCCCTTCTGGAGCCGGCCCGCGAGCCAGGCGAGGTGCCGCGGGTGCAGGGCAATGCAGCCGGCGGTGGGGGCGCCGGGACGGCGCCAGCGGTGCAGGAAGATCGCCGAGCCGGCGCCGGGTGCGCCCGCCGCGTTCCAGTCGGTAAGAAGGATGAGGTCGTAGAGGCGGTCGGCGCGGCGCAGACGCTCGTGCGAGAACGGGTGCGGCGCAAGTACGAGGCGGTTGTAGGCCGGATCGGCGGGATCGTCGGACCAGAGGTCGTGCGGCCCGATCGGGCGCGCCCATTGCGCCGGGCGGGCGATCCTGTCGGCGCGGTAGAGCATGCCGGTAATCCGCATCGTGCCTGTGGGCGTGCCGCCGTCGCCCTCGCGCTTGGCCGCGACGATGCCGCCGCGGCCGATGGTGCAGGGGAGGCGGCGGCCGAAGGCGCGCAGGCCGGTTGGCGTGAGGACGAGGTCGCGCGGGGTCACAGGATGTGGCCGGACTTCCTGGCCTTGACGTCAAGGTAGCGGGCGTTGAGCGGGTTCAGGCCGGCGACGAGCGGCACCCGTTCCGTCACCGCGATGCCCGAGGCCTCGAGCATCGCCACCTTGGCGGGGTTGTTGGTCATCAGGCGCACGCGGCCGAAGCCGAGCCGGGCCAGCAGCGCGGCGCCGATGCGGAAGTCGCGTTCGTCATCCTCGAACCCCAGCCGGTGGTTCGCCTCGACGGTGTCGAAGCCCTGATCCTGCAACGCGTAGGCGCGCATCTTGTTGGCGAGCCCGATGCCGCGCCCCTCCTGGTTGAGGTAGAGCAGGATGCCGGACCCCGCCTCGCCCATCGCGGCGAGGGCGGCGTCGAGTTGCGGGCCGCAGTCGCACTTGAGCGAGCCGAGGACGTCGCCGGTGAAGCAGGCCGAGTGCAGCCGGGCGAGCGGCGCGTCGGCGCGGTCAGGCTGGCCGATCTCGACGGCGTAGTGCTCCACCCCGCCGTCGCCGGGCCGGAAGACATGGACGCGCGCGCGCTCGGCGAGGCGGAGCGGCACGCGGCCGGAGACGACGCGGGCGAAGTCCGGAGTCGGTGTCAGGATGTCGCCGGGGGCGAGCACGGTCAGCCCGTCTGCCGCTTCGGGCGTTGCCGGCGCAACGAGAACGGCGGGCAGGAGCTGTGCCGACTTCGCCAGGTCGAGGGCGGCGCGGTGAACCGAGGCGTCGCCGCCGCGAACCAGGTCGAACGGCCCCTTGAGTGGTGCGGCGAGGTCGAGCGTGGGGTCGGCGACGGCGCGGAGCCAGTCGGCGGAGACGTCGGCCGGCACCGCGATCCGGGCGAGATCGGTGTCGTAGACCGAGGCCTTGAGCGTCGCGGCGCGGCGCGCGGTGATGGCGAGTACGGCCTCGCCACCGGCGGCGAGACGGGCGGCGCGGTCGTCGCTCAGCGTCTCCACGGCCGCGGCTATGGCGCCGTCCAGCAGCACCGGCAGGCCGATCCTCAGGTCGGAGCGCGCCCGCGCCAGCCGTTCGTGCAGGGATGGGCCGAGCGTCATCGCCTGTCCTCGTCGTCGCATTGTCCCGTGCGTGCGTAGCCGCGTCCGGCGCGGGTTGAAACATCCGGCGGTGATTCGACACGTCCGCGTGAGGGCGGTGCAGCATTTCTTGAGCGAGCGCACGTCGCCTCGCATCTGCGTGAGAGCAAACGAGAGGTGCGTGAAAAGATGCCCAATCTCAAGAAGATCCTGCTCGTCGACGACGACGACGACCTGCGCGAGGCGCTCAGCGAGCAGCTTGTCGCGACCGAGGACTTCGACGTGTTCGAGGCCGCGGACGGAACCGAGGCGATGACGCGCTCGAAGGAGGCCTTCTACGACCTCGTGATCCTCGACGTGGGGCTGCCCGACACCGATGGGCGCGAGCTGTGCCGGCGGTTGCGCAAGAACGGCGTGAAGTGCCCGATCATCATGCTGACCGGGCACGATAGCGACGCCGACACGATCCTCGGCCTCGACGCGGGCGCGAACGACTACGTGACGAAGCCGTTCAAGTTTCCGGTCCTGGTGGCGCGGATCCGGGCGCAGCTGCGCCAGCACGAGCAGTCGGAGGACGCGGTGTTTCAGCTTGGGCCCTACACGTTCAAGCCGGCGCAGAAGATGCTGCTGACCGAGGACGAAAAGAAGATCCGTCTCACCGAGAAGGAGACAAACATTCTCAAGTTCCTGTACCGCGCGACCGAGGGCGTGGTGGCCCGCGACGTGCTGCTGCACGAGGTCTGGGGCTACAACGCGGGGGTCACGACGCACACGCTTGAGACGCACATCTACCGACTGCGCCAGAAGATCGAGCCCGACCCTTCGAACGCACGGCTTCTGGTGACGGAGAGCGGCGGCTACCGCCTGGTGGCCTAGTCCGTCTCGCCGAAGTCCGCCTGGCGGAGCGAGGCCTGGAAGTCGCCTTCGGTCGCGAGGTCGGTGAGCCCCTCTTGGTCGGAGCGGAGTTGCGAGGAGAAGCTGCCCGAGGCTGTAACCTCGTCCTCCTCCATCCCGTAGGCGGTGAGGGAGACCTCGGCGGTTCCGTCGCCGGTGTCGAGCGTCTCGCTGTCGGGGCCGGTGTAGCTGACGGTCGCCTCCGTCGCGTCGGCGGTGGGGCCCATCCCGGTGACGAGAAAGGCGATCTTAAGGACCGGGGTGCGCTTGGTCGCGGTGCGGTCGGGGCGCGCGACGATCCGGACATCGACGACGCCGTCGCGCCGCTCGAACCCGCTCGACGGGGTGTCTCCCAGCGGCGCTACGACGAACGTCATCTCCTCGCCGTCGATCGAGGCAGTCACGGCCCGACGACGTCCTGATCGGAGTCCTGCGCCATGGCGGGCAGGGCGAGGAAGAGGAAGAGCAGGGTTCTGAACATCTGGTCTCTCTCCTTGGCTTCGCGGGCGCGGGGCGGTTTGGGTTCGTGCGCTTGTCGCCGCAGGGCCATGCGGTTAGGCACCGCCGGATGCCGCTGACCGTCGCGACCTGGAACATCAACTCCGTCCGACTGCGCGCGGACCTTGTCCGCCGCCTGCTTGCCGAAGAGGCGCCGGACGTCCTCTGCCTGCAGGAGACGAAGGCGCCGGTCGACAAGCTGCCGGACTTCGCCGAGGCCGGCTACCGCTGGTGCGTAGCGCGGGGGCAGAAGAGCTACAACGGCGTCGCGATCCTGTCGCGTGTGCCGATCGAGGATGCAGGCGCCCTCGACATCTGCAGCCACGGCCATGCGCGGCATGTCGCGGCGCGGACCGGCGAGGGGCTGCTGATCCACAATTTCTACGTGCCCGCAGGGGGTGACCTGCCAGATCCGGCGGTGAACCCGAAGTTCGCGCACAAGCTCGAGTTCGTCGCCCGGCTGCGGGACAGGTTCGGCGCGGACCGGCCGGCGCGGTCGCTGCTGGTGGGCGATCTCAACATCGCGCCGCGCGAGGACGACGTCTGGAGCCACAAGCAGCTCCTCCGCGTCGTCAGCCACACCCCGGTGGAGGTCGCGGCGCTGGGCGATGCGCAGGAGGCCGGGCGCTGGGTCGACGTGACCCGGTCGCACATCCCAGACGGCCGGCTCTACTCGTGGTGGTCGTATCGCGCCCCGGACTGGGCCAGGGCCGACAAGGGCCGGCGTCTCGATCATGTCTGGTGTTCGCCCGACCTCGCCGCGGCGGCGCATGGGTCGCGGGTCCTGCGCGACGTGCGCGGGTGGGAGCGGCCGTCGGACCATGTGCCGGTGCTGGCGACGTTCGAGCTCTAGGCGCGCTGCGGGCGGAGGCGTTGACCCTTCCCCGCGGACGCCGGACGGATTAGGAAGGTGACGCAGCGTGGGTGCGTCAGCGCCCGCGACGGAACATGTTCGATTGGGAAGAGGGCGCGACATGCTCAGAACGAAACTAACGGCTTCCATTGCGCTGGTCTGCCTGGCCGCGGCCTGCGCGAACTCGGGCGCGAACTACGTGCCGGTCATCGACGGGCCGGTCGGGCCGAACTACTCGAGCGATCTGGCGGCATGCCAAACGATTGCCTCGCAGCAGGGCACCTTCGACCGGAACACCGCTGCCAACGCCGCGACCGGGGCCGCAGTCGTGGGGGGCACGACCGCCGTCCTGAACAACCGGGGCACGAACGTCCGCGACGCCGCCCTGGTCGGCGCCGCGACCGGCGTGGCTGCGGGCGCGCTCCAGCAGCAGAACAACAAGGCCGCCCTCGTGCGCAACTGCATGCGCTCGCGCGGCTACAACGTCATCGGCTGACGCAGAAGTCGTCGTTCGGGAGGGGGGAGGCGCCGCGATCCCTGCGCCTCCTTCGGCAGCGTGGCCGGGCGATCAGGCTCCGGCGGTCGGTCTGGAGGGCTTGAAGGGCTTCATGCCCTGCCGCGCCAGCGCGTCCGCCCGCTCGTTGTCCGGGTGGCCGGCGTGGCCCTTGGTCCATTCCCAGGTCACGTCGTGGGGGGCGCGGGCGGCGTCGAGGCGGCGCCAGAGATCCTCGTTCTTGACCGGCGCCCTCGCCGCGGTCCGCCAGCCGTTGCGCTTCCATCCGGCGAGCCAGCTCTCGATGCCGTTCTTGAGATAGGCGCTGTCGGTGATGATGGTGATCTCGGTCGGGCGCTTGAGGCTTTCGAGCGTCGAGATCGCCGCCAGAAGCTCCATGCGGTTATTCGTGGTCTCGGCCTCACCGCCCGAAAGCTCCCGCTCGCGCAGGACGGTCTCGCCGTCGCGCGCGACCAGGAGGGCGCCCCAGCCGCCGGGGCCGGGGTTTCCGCTGCAGGCGCCATCGGTGTAGGCGAAGAAGCGCGGCATCAGATCACGATCGGCAGCAGCGACAGCACCACGACCGCCGTCAGCAGCAGGCGCAGCCGCATCCACCAGCGTGGGGCCAGCCCTTGGCTCCAGAACATCCAGTCGAGCCCAAGGATGCCGATGAAGCCCGCGATCAGGTAGACGGCCGCCGAGACCGGACCGCCGCCGACGAAGAGGAACGCCCACAGCGCCGGGACGACCGACAGCGCATAGCCTGTGGCCGCGACGCGTCCCTCGGCGCGGCTGGCGAAGCCCCAGAGGACGCCGGACATGAACGACAGGATGACGCTGCCGTAGCTGAGCTGCACGTAAGGGCCGACGAAGCGGGGGCCGAGCGTGCCCGCGCCCCACACGGCAATGCCGTCGGCGAACATGGTGGTAGCCCCCCAGACGAAGGGGATCAGCCCGGCGAGGCCGAGGATCAGCGGCGCGCGGGGGATCACGCAGGCTCGCGCAGGGCGCGGGGGACCTTGAACTCGACGCGCTCGACGGCGGTCTCCACGGTTTCGACGGACAGGTCGTAGCGGTCGCGGAAGGCGTCGATGACCTCCTCGACGAGGATTTCGGGGGCGGAGGCGCCGGCCGTGACGCCGACTGCGCCGACGCCGTCGATGGCGCGCCAGTCGATATCGTGCGCGCGCTGGACGAGCTGCGCGTAGGCACACCCGGCGCGCGCGCCCACCTCCACCAGCCGGCGGGAGTTCGACGAGTTCGGCGCGCCGATCACGAAGAGCGCGTCAATCTGCGGCGCCATCGTCTTGACCGCATGCTGGCGGTTGGTGGTGGCGTAGCAGATATCCTCCTTGTGCGGGCCGACGATCGCGGGAAAGCGGTTGCGGAGGGCGGCCACGATCTCGGCAGTGTCGTCGATGCTGAGGGTCGTCTGGGTGATGAACGCGAGCCGCTCGGGGTCGCGGACCTGCAGGGTCGCGACGTCCTGCGGCGTCTCGACCAGCAGGACCTCGCCCGGCGGGAGCTGGCCCATCGTCCCCTCCGTCTCCGGGTGGCCGGCGTGGCCGATCATCACCATCTGACGCCCCTCGTCGGAATGGCGCGCGGCCTCGATATGGACCTTGGTGACGAGCGGGCAGGTGGCGTCGACGTGGACCATGTTGCGCCGCCGCGCCTCGGCCGGGACCGCCTTGGGCACTCCGTGGGCGGAGAACACGACCGGGCGGTCGTCGGGCGCCTCCTCCAGCTGCTCGACGAAGACGGCGCCCTTCTTGCGCAGGCCGTCCACGACGTAGCGGTTGTGCACGATCTCGTGCCGGACGTAGACGGGGGCGCCCCATTTCTCGAGCGCCATCTCGACGATCTTGATCGCGCGGTCGACGCCGGCGCAGAAGCCGCGCGGCGCAGCGAGGTAGAGGGTGAGGTGCGGCTTTGTCATCGGTTCGCAGGGGTAAGCATCCAGGCGGCCCTCGTCCAGTGGGCGCGGCAGCGAAGTTGTCCGCGACCGGGCGCCGCACGTGATGGCACGCCCCCGCAAGATCGGGCCCTAGGCACCGGCAGCACGCGCGGTGATCGCGGCGAGCGCGACGTAGCGCCCGGTCTTGGCGAGCGCGACGAGGGCGAGGAAAAGCCAGAAGCGCGTGCGCATGATCCCGGCGACGACGGTGAAGCCGTCACCGTAGGGGGCCCAGCTGAGAAGCAGCGTCCAGACGCCCCAGCGGGCGTACCAGTTCTGCGCGCGGTCCAGCTGGCGGTCGGTGACCGGAAACCACCGCGATCCGCGAAAACGCTCGACCCCCATGCCCAGAAAATAATTCAGGACCGAGCCGAGGGTGTTGCCGACGCTGGCGACGAGAACGAGCGCCCAGATCGGCGCGCTGTCCCGCACCTGAAGAGCGACGAAGACGATTTCGGACTGGAACGGCAGGATGGTGGCGGCGCCGAACGCCGCGGCGAACAGGCCGGCCAGCGCGGCGAGGCCCGTCACCAGCCCGGGTTTCTAGTGCTCGGCGACGCTGGCCGCCTTGTCGCTCGGCTCCCGCTCCCGCTCCCGCGGTTCGCGTGGCGGCCGGCCGATGACGTCCTTGAGCTCGTCGAGCTCGATGAAGTTGTCGGCCTGGCGGCGAAGCTCGTCCGCGATCATCGGCGGCTGCGAGCGGATGGTGGACACGACCGAGACGCGCACCCCCTGCCGCTGCAGGCTCTCGACCAGAGGCTTGTAGTCGCCGTCACCCGAAAAGATCACGGCATGATCAAGGCGGGGGGCGAGTTCCATCGCATCGACGGTCAGCTCGATGTCCATGTTGCCCTTGACCTTGCGGCGGCCCTGGCTGTCGATGAACTCCTTGGCGGGCTTGGTCACCATCGTGAAGCCGTTGTAGTGCAGCCAGTCGACGAGCGGGCGTATCGGAGAGTAATCCTCGCTCTCCAGAAGCGCGGTGTAGTAGAATGCCCGGATCAGCTTGCCGCGCCGCATGAATTCTTGGCGCAGGAGCTTGTAGTCAATATCAAAGCCCAAAGACTTCGCGGCGGCGTAGAGGTTCGCACCATCAATGAAGAGGGCGAGCCGCTCGTCACGGTAAAACATCGAATTCAGATCCTTCCTAGGCCGGCCCCCTCATCCCAATGGCACCGGTTCACGATCAAGGTAGGAAGTATCTGACAGGGAGCAACGGCAGTCGATGGTGGAGATACTCATTGCCGCCGGGTCAAATCTCCCGGATGGCGAGAATTCGCCCATTGAGAACATCAAATCTTCCGCACTCTCGCTTGAGGCGCGCGGCTGGCGGATCCTCGCGCGCTCACGCATGTATCGCAATCCCGCCTGGCCGCCTGGCTCGGGCGCGCCGGACTACGTCAACGCGGCGATGGTCGTGGAGGGCGCGGGCTGCCCGGAGGATCTGCTGGCCGGCCTGCACGAGGTCGAGCGCGCGTCCGGCCGAAGGAGGCAGGAGCGATACGCGGCCCGCACGCTCGACCTGGACCTCGTCGGCTGGGGCAGGGAAATCCTGCCGGACGCCGCGACCGTCCGCCGCCGAATGGATGCAACCAGGACGGCACGTGACGCGGCGCCCCGGGAACTGATCCTGCCGCATCCGCGGATGCACGAGCGCGCCTTTGTTCTGGTACCGCTGGCCGACGTCGCGCCGGACTGGCGGCATCCGATCCTTGGCCTGACCGTCAGGCAGCTTCGGGACCGCCTTGCGCCGGAGGCATCGGCCGAGCTTGAGCCGCTTTGATTCAGCGTCTCGATGGGTTGTCAATAGCGATCTCTGCCTATATGCAGAGCGCTTACTTCCGCGAACGACGAATGGAGCTTCCATGGCCCGCGTGACGGTAGAAGATTGCGTCGACAAGGTCCCGAACCGGTTCGATCTGGTGATGCTCGCCGCGCACCGCGCGCGCGAAATCAGCGCCGGCGGATCGATCACGGTCGACCGCGACAACGACAAGAACCCCGTCGTCGCCTTGCGCGAGATCGCCGACGAGACGCAGCAGGCCGACGACCTGCACGAGCGGATGATCGAGAGCAACCAGACCCAGATCGAGGTCGACGAGCCCGAGGAGGACGCGATGGCGCTGCTCATGGGCGCGCCGCCCGATCGCCCCGTGGTCGACGACATGTCGGAGGAGAAGCTCCTGAGGGCGCTGATGGAAGCGCAGAAGCCGCAATAGAGACGCTCCTCCGCCCTAGAGACCGGGGCGACATGATCGACGTCGACGATCTTGTCGCCCTTGTCCGCAACTACAATCCCCGAACCGACGAGGACCTGATCCGGCGCGCCTATGCCTACGGCGCCGAGATGCACGAGGGTCAGAAGCGCCATTCCGGGGATCCCTACTTCACACATCCCGTCGCCGTCGCCGCGATCCTGACCGAGATGCAGCTCGACGATGCGACGATCGTCACGGCGCTGTTGCACGACACGGTCGAGGATACCCCGGCGACCCATCGCGATCTGGCCACGAGGTTCGGGCGCGACATCGCCGATCTCGTGGACGGCGTCACCAAGCTGACGAACCTGCAGCTGAGCTCGACCGAGACCAAGCAGGCCGAGAACTTCCGCAAGCTCTTCATGGCGATGGCAAAGGATCTGCGGGTGATCCTGGTGAAGCTTGCCGACCGGCTGCACAACATGCGGACGATCAAGTCCATGCGCGCCGACAAGCAGGTGCAGAAGGCGCGCGAGACGATGGAAATCTTCGCCCCGCTCGCCGGCCGGATGGGCATGCAGTGGATGCGCGAGGAGCTCGAGGATCTCGCCTTCCGCGTCCTGAACCCCGAGGCACGCTCGTCGATCATCCGCCGGTTCATCACGCTTCAGCGTGAATTGGGCGACGTGATCCACCGGATCTCCAACGACATCCGCAGCGAGCTCGAGAAGGCGAAGATAGAGGCGGACGTGTTCGGGCGGGCGAAGAAGCCGTACTCGATCTGGCGCAAGATGCAGGAGAAGGAGCAGGGCTTCTCCCGCCTTTCGGACATCTACGGCTTTCGCGTCATCACGGTCGACGAGCAAGACTGCTATCGCGTCCTGGGCGCCATCCACCAGCGCTGGCGGGCGGTGCCCGGCCGCTTCAAGGACTTCATCAGCCAGCCCAAGTCGAACGGCTATCGCTCGATCCACACCACCGTCTCGGGCCGTGACGGCAAGCGGGTCGAGGTGCAGATCCGGTCGCGCAAGATGCACGAGGTGGCCGAGGCGGGCGTGGCGGCGCACTGGGCCTATCGCGACGGCGTGCGGGCGGAAAACCCGTTCGCCGTCGACCCCGCGAAGTGGATCGCGAGCCTGACGGCGCAGTTCGAGGCGGACGACGACCACGACGAGTTCCTCGAGGCCGTGAAGCTCGAGATGTACCAGGACCAGGTGTTCTGCTTCACGCCCAAGGGCGACGTGGTGAAGCTGCCGCGGGGCGCCACGCCGATCGACTTCGCCTACGCCATCCACACCAGGATCGGAGATGCCTGCGTCGGGGCAAAGGTCGACGGGCTGCGGGTGCCACTCTGGACGCGGCTGAAGAACGGTCAATCGGTCGAGGTCATGACAGCGGAGGGGCAGCGGCCGCAGCACTCCTGGGCCGACATCGCGTTCACCGGCCGCGCCAAGAGCGCGATCCGGAGATCACTGCGCGAGGAGGACCGGGAGCGCTTCGTCAAGCTCGGCCGCGAACTTGCGCGCGTCGGCTTCGAGCATGTCGGGCGCCGCGCCACCGAGAAGGCGCTGGCCACCGCGGCCCGCCAGATGGGCCTCGCGGGGCGCGGATGAGCTGCTTGCGCAGATGGGCGCCGCCGAGATCACGGCACGGAAGGTGATCGAGACGCTCTACCCTGAACTCGCCGCGCGCACCGGCGACGAGATCGAGGCGGCGCGGGCCGTCGTCGGCCTCGAGCCGGGGCAGACCTTCCAGATCGCGCAGTGCTGCCAGCCGGTTCCGGGCGAGCGGATCGTCGGCATCACCTATCGCGGCCGCGGCGTCGTCGTGCATGCCATCGATTGCGAAGTCCTGTCCGAGTTCCAGGACCAGACGCACCGCTGGGTCGACCTGCAGTGGCACTCCGGCCGGCACCGGCCGGCGCACGCCGTGAGCCTCGACCTGACGGTGTCGAACGATGCCGGCGTGCTGGGGCGGATATGCACGTTGATCGGCGAGAAGGGAGCCAATATCTCCGATCTCCGCATGCTCGACCGGAAACCGGACTTTTACAGGATGGTGATTGATGTAGAGCTGCGCGACGCCGAGCATCTGCACGCCATTCGTCTGGCGCTGGAGGCCGATAGCGACGTCGCCGAGATTTTGCGGCTGAGGGACACGTCCCGCCGCCCGTGACGGAGGGGAGATGTTCAAGCGGCGCACTCCGCGCAGCTATTCCGAAATCGCCGCCGGCTGGTTTTATCCGCGCGGCGGCTGGCGCCGCGCGTTTCAGTATGTCGGCCATCGACTGCGCCGCCTGCCGGATCCCGCCGCACAAGATCTCGCGCGGGATCGCCTGCGGCGTCTTCGTCTGCTTCACGCCGCTCTATGGCCTGCACTTCCTGCTTTCGGCCGGATTGGCCTGGATGATCGGCGGCAACATCCTTGCGGCGCTCCTCTCGACGTTCTTCGGCAACCCGCTCACCTTTCCGATCATCGCGACGCTGTCGGTGGAGCTGGGGAGCAGGATCCTCGGCCTCGAGCCGGTGCCGCTGCACCAGATTGTCTCGGCCTTCTCGTACGCCTCGGTCGAGCTCTGGGCGAATTTCGCCGCGCTCTTCACGTCCGAGACCGTGAGCTGGAGTCGCCTCGGCGTCTTCTTCGAGCGCGTGTTCTGGCCCTACCTCGTCGGCGGGCTGTTGCCCGGCATCGCTGCGGCGATCGTCGCGTACTACGTCAGCTTTCCGCTGATTCTGGCCTACCAGCGGTCGCGTATGGCGCGGCTGAAGCGGAAGATCGCGAAAATGCGCGCCGCCAAGGAGCAGGCTGACAGCGCCGCGCGCGCCCGCTAGGTTCCTCGTCGAATTCTGGAGACATTCGGATGGCAGCGAAGCTGAGGCTCGGCGTCAACATCGACCATGTGGCGACCGTTCGGAACGCCCGCGGAGGCGCATATCCCGACCCTGTCCGTGCGGCGCGGATCGCCGCCGAGGCGGGGGCGGATGGCATCACCGCGCACTTGCGCGAGGATCGCCGGCACATCGGTGACGCCGACATCGAGGGTTTGGCGGTGCTGGGCGTGCCGCTGAACCTGGAGATGGCCGCAACGGCGGAGATGCAGGCAATTGCCCTTCGCCACGTACCGCACGCGGTCTGTCTCGTGCCGGAGCGCCGCGAGGAGCGCACGACCGAAGGCGGCCTCGACGTCGCGGGGGACGTGGACCGCCTGACCCGGTTCGTCGCGCCGCTGCGGGAGGCTGGCTGCCGCGTCTCTCTCTTCGTCGCGGCGGACGAGCCCCAGATCGAGGCGGCGGCGCGGATCGAAGCCTCGGTCGTCGAGCTGCACACCGGCGCCTACTGCGACGCCTGTGCCGAATCCCGGAGCGAGGAATCGATGGCCGAACTCGACCGCATCACCGACATGGCCGCGCATGCCGCCGATCTTGGTCTCGAGGTCCATGCCGGGCATGGGCTGACGTACGAGACGGTCGGCCCGATCGCGGCCATACCCGAGATCGTCGAGCTGAACATCGGGCATTTCCTGATCGGCGAGGCGATCTTCCGCGGGCTGCCCGACGTGATCGCCGAGATGCGCCGCAGGATGACCGCGGCGCGTGGCTGAGCCCCGATGCGCCGGTCGAGGAACCGCGACCTTGCGTCAAGCGCTGTCATTCAGGCGGCCGGGGCCGGTCGCCGCAATCAGGAGGATCATCCGATGCTGAAACCCGTTCGCAACTCGTTTGCCGCCCTGGCCATCATGGCCGCGCCGGTCGCCGCGCAAGACGTCGATGGTGCCGCGATCTTCGAGCAGACGTGCGCGGGCTGCCACGGGGCCGACAGCCAGCTGACCGCCGCGTCGATGGCTGGGCTGGAGCAGACGGCATTCTCGGATGCGCTGGCGGGGCATCCCGACGTGGGCGGCGCCGTCGCGGGCCTGAGCGAGGACGACATCTCGGCGCTGCACGCCTACGTCTCGGAACAGGGCGAGGGCTAGCGCCAGGATCGGCCGCCGGCGCCATCCTGTTGCGCGCGGGGCGCTCGCGGCCTAGGTCCGCCAAATGATCATCGGCATCGGCGTCGACCTCTGCAACATCGAGCGCATGCAAGGCACGCTCGACCGCTTCGGCGACCGATTTCGTCACCGGGTCTACACCGAGACCGAGTTGGCCAAGGCGCGGCGCCGCCCGGACGAGGCGGCGACCCTCGCCAAGCGCTGGGCGGCCAAGGAGGCCTGCTCTAAGGCGCTCGGCACCGGGCTCAGGATGGGGATCGCTTGGCGCGACATGGCGGTGCGCAACCTGAGGACAGGCCAGCCGGTCATGGAGGTCACTGGCTGGGCGGCCGACCGGCTTGCCGCGCTCACGCCCGGCGGGCACGAGGCGATCATTCACGTCACGCTCACCGACGATCACCCCTGGGCGCAGGCGGTCGTGCTCGTCGAGGCAATACCGCTCAGGCCAGCTTGACTCGTGCCGGACGCACGCCCATCAAGCGCCGACTTTGCGGAGGGGATCGTCATGATGGCCGACAAGGCGGAAAAGAAGGAAGGCCTGCTGGAGACGGTCAAGACGATCGTCTACGCCCTGCTGATCGCGGGCGTCTTCCGGACGCTGTTCTTCCAGCCCTTCTGGATCCCCTCGGGCTCCATGAAGGACACGCTTCTGATCGGCGACTTTCTGT
The DNA here is from genome assembly GCA_963749675.1 of uncultured Alphaproteobacteria bacterium. Classification (GTDB taxonomy): domain Bacteria; phylum Pseudomonadota; class Alphaproteobacteria; order Rhodobacterales; family Rhodobacteraceae; genus Roseitranquillus. Next base: position 299,392 of record CAVVNT010000004.1, on the reverse strand, counting down.
TCGTCAACAAGATGGCCTACGGCTATTCCCAGCATTCCTGCCCGTTCTCGATGTGTCCTTTCATCGACGGCCGCTGGTTCGGGAGCGAGCCGGAACGTGGCGACGTCGTCGTGTTCCGTCACCCCGTCGCCGGGACCGACTTCATCAAGCGGCTGATCGGCCTTCCGGGCGACCGTATCCAGGTGCAGGACGGCCTGCTCTACATCAATGGCGAGCTGGCCCCGCAGAGCCCCGCGGGAGAGTTCGTCGAGACCTACGAGAGGCAGGGGCCGGCGGGCAACCTTCCGCAATGCGCGAACGCCCCGGTCCAGCCCGGGGGCGACTGCATAAAGTACCGCGCGACGGAGACGCTGCCGAACGGCGTCCAGCACGACGTGCTCGACATCCGGCAGTCCCGGCTCGACGACACGCCAGTCTACACCGTGCCGGAGGGGCATTTCTTCTTCATGGGCGACAACCGCGACAACTCCACCGACAGCCGCGTTCCGCAGGCGGCGCTGGGCGTGGGCGCGGTACCGTTCGAGAACCTGATCGGGCGCGCCGACCGGGTGATGTTCTCCTCGGCAGGACGCTCGATGCTGTTCTTCTGGACCTGGCGCGCCGACCGCTTCTTCGAGGAGATCGTGTGAGGTTGTCGGCCGAACTGAAGGCGTTCTCACGCCGCATCGGCCACGACTTCACCACGCCAGAACTGCTGATCCGGGCGCTCACGCATTCATCCGTGTCCGGGTCGGGGCGGCCGGACAACCAGCGTCTAGAGTTCCTCGGCGACCGCGTCCTCGGGCTGATCATGGCGGAGACCCTGCTGACGGCAGACGAGGGCGCGTCCGAGGGTGTGCTTGCGCCGAGGTTCAACGCGCTCGTGCGGCGCGAGACCTGCGCTGAAGTGGCGCGCCAGGTCGACCTCGGCGATGTGCTTCGGCTCGGCCGGTCCGAGGCGATGAGCGGCGGTCGCCGCAAGCAGGCGCTGCTTGCGGACGCGATGGAGGCCGTGATCGCTGCGGCCTATCTCGACGGTGGGTTCGACGTGGCGAGGGGCCTCGTCCAGCGGCTCTGGGTGGATCAGGTGACCTCGGTGGAGGAAGACGCGCGCGACGCAAAGACGGCCCTGCAGGAAGTCCTGCAGGCGCGAGGCGAATCTCCGCCCGCCTACGTCGAGGTCGCGCGGACCGGCCCCGACCACGCGCCGCAGTTCACCATCGAGGTCCGCGCCGAGAGCGGCGCCAGCGCCAGCGCCAGCGCGCCATCCAAGCGGCAGGCGGAGCAGCGGGCCGCCGGCCTTCTGCTGCGCCGGATGGAGCAGGACAAGCGAAACGTCTGACGCATCGCGACGTTCTGTGCTACCGTGTGGTGGAGGTGGGCTGATTTCCGGCGAAACCTTGGCGTGCAGCTTCTGTGTCTCCAAGGAGAAGGAAATCCCATGTCCAGACTCTTCTTGATCTCGGTCCGCCGGCCTTCTTGCCACGTCCGTTGAGGCGGCCGAAGTCTCTCGCGATATCGAGCTCAACGCACCGGCTGACGAGGTGTGGAGCAGCGTCGGGGAGTTCTGTGCGATCGCCGACTGGCACCCAGGTGTCGTGACCTGCTCAGAGGAAGAGATCGACGGCGCCACGCACCGACGTCTCATGGGGGCGACGGTTCGGAGTTGGTCGGTGGAGTTCGAGCCCGATGGCGCCTCGGAGGAGGAAGCGGTTGAGATCATCACCGGAATATTCGACGCCGGCCTCGACCAGATCGCCAGTCAGTACGGCGGCTGACGGCCAGACTGGCCAAGCCCTCGGCTTTGCTGTAGCTCGACGCTCCCAATAACCGAGGCGCAAATGAGCAACACGAGGGCCGGTTTCGTCGCGCTCATCGGCGAGCCGAACGCCGGCAAGTCGACCCTTCTGAACCGGATGGTCGGGGCCAAGGTGTCGATCGTCACCCACAAGGTCCAGACAACCCGCACCCGCATCCGCGGCGTGGCGATGGAGGGCGAGAGTCAGATCGTCTTCGTCGACACGCCGGGCCTGTTCCAGCCGCGCCGCAGGCTAGACCGGGCGATGGTTGCGGCGGCCTGGAGCGGGGCGGCCGATGCCGACATCGTCGTACTCCTGATCGAGGCGCATCGTCGTGTCACCGCAGGGGTCGAGACGATCCTGGAGGCGCTGGCGCAGCAGGCGGCAGGGCGCCGCGTCGCGCTCGCCGTCAACAAGATCGACCGGGTGGAGGCGCCGGCGCTGCTGGGTCTGACCCGCGAGATGAACGAGCGGTTCGCGTTCGAGCGGACGTTCCTGATCTCGGCCGAGAAGGGCCACGGCGTCGACGATCTGCGCGCATGGCTCGGCCAGGAGGTGCCGGAGGGGCCGTGGCTCTATCCGGAGGACCAGATCGCCGACCTGCCGGAACGGATGATCGCAGCCGAGATCACACGCGAGAAGCTGACGCTGCGCCTGCACCAGGAGCTGCCGTACCAGCTGACGGTAGAGACAGAGGCGTGGGAAGATCGCAAGGACGGCTCCGCCCGGATCGACCAAGTGATCTACGTCGCGCGGGACGGGCACAAGGGCATCGTGCTCGGCCGCAACGGCGAAACCGTCAAGGCCGTCGGGCAGACGGCGCGCGCGGAACTCGAGACGTTCCTGGGGCGCAAGGTGCACCTGTTCCTCCAGGTCAAGGTCCGCCCTGGCTGGCTGGAGGAGCAGGAGCGCTATCGCCAGATCGGGCTCGACTGGTCGGAGTGATGGCGCGGCTGACGGCGGATTTCTGGGTCCGGGCCTATCTGAACCGGCTGCGGCTGGCAGCGATCCCGGCCTACGTCACCGCCCGTGGCGACCCCACGGCGGGATCGGTCATCGTGAAGGTCGCGACGCTTGACGGACAGGCGCAGGCGCTGCAGCGGTCGTTCGACCTGATGAGCGGCGAGCGGACCTGGATGACACTTGCCGAGGGGGCGGAGCGCGAGGTCGACGAGGTGCTGACGCGGCAGCGCGCGCGCGACCGCGACCTGTGGATCATCGAGGTCGAGGATCGGGCGGGCCGGCATCTGCTGGACCAAGAGGGGCTGGACGGGTGATCGAGTGGCGGGACGAGGGCGTCGTGCTCGCCGTCCGGCCGCACGGCGAGAACGCGGCGATCGTGGAGCTCTTCACCGGGGCCCACGGTCGTCACGCAGGCGTGGTGAGGGGCGGGACCGGCCGCCGGATGCGCCCGATCCTGCAGCCCGGCAGCCTGCTTGCCGCCGAGTGGCGGGCGCGGCTCGACGACCATATCGGCGCCTTCACGTTGGAGCTGGTGCGGACGAGTAGCGCCCTCCTGTCCGACCGGGCGGCGCTATCGGGTCTGAATGCAGTGATCGGCCTGCTCCTTCTGTCGTTGCCGGAGCGCGATCCGCATCCCGAACTGTACGCACGGACGCTTGCGCTGCTGACGCGCCTGGGGTCCAACGGGTGGCTGGCGGACTACCTGCGGTGGGAACTGCGGCTGCTGGAGGATCTCGGCTATGGCCTCGACCTCGCAAGCTGCGCGGTGACGGGAAGCTCGGAGGACCTTGCCTTCGTGTCGCCGCGGACCGGGCGGGCGGTGTCCAGACAGGCCGCGGCGGAATGGGCGGACCGGCTGCTGCCGCTGCCGCCCGCATTCCTATCGGAGAGTACGGCTGAGGCTGGGGAGGTCCTCTACGGGCTGACGACGACCGGACACTTCCTGACGCTTCTTTCCGCGGAAATCGGAAACCGCCCGCTGCCGCCTGCGCGGGAGCGTCTTGTGCGCGAGATCGCGCGGCTGGAGGCTAGAAGGGAACGGGCGCGTTGAAGGTCACCGGCTTGCCGCCGTCGGGGTGGCGCAGGCGAAGGCTCTCGGCGTGCAGCATCATGCGCGGCGCCTCGCGCGCCTCGCCTGTGGCGTAGAACGGATCGCCCAGGATCGGGTGCCCGATCTCGCGCATGTGGACGCGCAGCTGGTGCGACCTGCCGGTCTTGGGGAACAACCGGATCCGCGTCGTCCGTTCCTCATGCCGCGCGACGCGCCACTCGGTCAGCGCGGGCCTTCCGCGCTCGAAGTCCACCATCTGGAGCGGCCGGTTCGGCCAGTCGACGATCAACGGCAGATCGACCGTCCCGGTTTTCTGCCCGACGTGGCCCCAGACGCGGGCCACATAGGTTTTCTTGGCGTGCCGCCGCTCGAACTGAAGCCCCAGGTTGCGCTGCGCGTTCGAGGTCAGCGCGAACACCATGACGCCCGAAGTGTCCCGGTCGAGGCGATGCACGAGCAGCGCCTCGGGGTAGACGGCCTGGACCCGCGTCAGAAGGCAGTCCGACAGGTGCGGCCCGCGGCCCGGCACGCTGAGCAGCCCCTCGGGCTTGTCGACGAGCAGAATCTCGTGATCCGCGTGCAGGATTGCGAGCGGGACGTCTGGCGGGTCATAGTCGCTCATGCGCACACTGGCGCCGCGGCCAGGGCGACGGCGTAGCCGATGAAGAGAGCCGCCGCCCCGCGCCGCAGCCACGCGTCCCGCTCGAGACCCGCGGCGATTGCGACGTAGCCGGTGTTGCTGAGCGCGGCTTGCATCAAAGCGGTCGGCATGATGGTCCACCTCTGCTGTCCGATCGGAACGACCTGTTGCACGACGGCGAGAATGCGGCGCGGCATCCAGCGAGCTCAGCCCAGCCGAAGACCGTCGGCGAGGCGGAGATCAGCGCGATGACGCCGGCGGCTGAGAGCGCCGCCGCGGTCTGCGGACAATTTACTGCATTCGGCCTGCGCGTCATGATGAGGGCCGCCAGACGGCGGCGAACATCAGCCACGCCTCGAAGCTCATCTTGCGAAGGTCGCGTCGAGGATCGCGCCAAGTCCCGCGGCGTCGGCGGGACCGAATGCGTCAGGGCGGTCGCTGTCGATGTCGAGCACCGCGATGATCGCGCCGGCGCGGTCGCGAACGGGCAGGACGATTTCGGCCCGCGTCGTCGAGGAGCAGGCGATGTGACCCGGGTATGCCTCGACGTCGGGCACGATCTGGACCTTACCGGTGCGGGCCGCCGCCCCGCAGACGCCACGCTCGAACGGAATGACGAGGCAGCCGTGTCCGCCCTGATAGGGGCCGATCTTGAGGATGCCGGGGGCCGTCACCCTGTAGAAGCCGGTCCAGTCGAATCGGGCGTCAGAATGATGGAGCTCACACGCAACGGTCGCCATCAGCGCCACTGTGTCACCCTCGCCCTCGGTCAGAGCGGCGATCCGGGCAAAGAGGTCGGCATAATCAGACTGCGTCATTCGTCCATCACGGCCGTTCGATCGCGATTGCCGTTCCCTCGCCGCCGCCAATGCAGATGGCGGCGATGCCGCGCTTGAGGTCCCGCGCCTCGAGCGCGTGCAGCAGCGTGACGATGATCCGCGCGCCGGAAGCGCCGATCGGGTGGCCCAACGCGCACGCGCCGCCGTTCACGTTCAGCTTGTCGCGATCGATGCCGGTCTCGGCCATGAAGGCCATGGGAACCACGGCGAAGGCTTCGTTGACCTCCCAGAGGTCGACGTCCGAGGCGGACCAGCCAAGCCGGTCGAGCAGCTTCTTCGCCGCCGGCACGGGCGCTGTCGTGAACCACCCCGGTGCTTGAGCGTGAGTCGCGTGCCCCAGGACACGGGCGCGGACCGGTAGCCCCGTCCCGTCCGCTGCCAGGATCAGCGCCGCGGCGCCGTCGGAGATGGACGAGGCGTTGGCAGCGGTGACCGTACCGTCCTTGCGGAAGGCGGGCTTCAGCGCCGGGATGCGGTCGGCCCGCGCCAGGGCCGGCTGCTCGTCCTGGTCAACGGTTGTCTCCCCCTTGCGCGAAGTGACCGTGACGGCCGCAATCTCGCTTGCAAATCCGCCCGACCTCTGCGCCTCGAGCGCGCTTTCGAGAGACCGTATGGCGTATTCGTCCTGCGCCTCGCGCGTGAACTGGTAGCGTTCCGCGCAATCCTCGGCGAACGTGCCCATGAGCCGGCCCTTGTCGTAGGCATCCTCTAGGCCGTCGAGAAACATCGAGTTCGATGACCGCGCCGTGCCCCATCCGGGCGCCGCCGCGCATCTTCGGCAGCAGGTAGGGCGCGTTGGTCATGCTCTCCATTCCGCCCGCGACGACGGTCGAGACGCGCCCCGTCGCGATCGCGTCGAAGGCATCCATCGCGGCCTTCATTCCGGACCCGCACATCTTGTTCAGCGTCGTCGCCGGGACATCCTCGCCGAGGCCTGCGGCAAAGCTAGCCTGCCGCGCGGGCGCCTGACCCTGTCCCGCCGGCAGGACGCAGCCCATCACGACTTCGTCGGCGGTCTCGATGCCGGCCGTGTCCATCGCGCCCCGAATCGCTACGCCACCCAGAGCGGGCGCCTGCGCGGCAGAGAGTGCGCCCTGAAATCCGCCCATCGGCGTCCGTGCGGCACCTGCGATCACAACGTTCTGCAATATCACCTCCATCGGGAATGGCCGCTTCATTACCGGATCGTAAGACTGAGCGTCTAGACGACCGCGCAGCGAGGTTGAATGCAATGGATATCAAAACCGAAGCACGCGGTCCTGACCTCCTTCTTACGGTAGAGGATCAGCGCATCGACGCCGCATCGGCCGTCCTGTTCAAGGACACCGTGCGCGCCCTGGCCGTCGCCGGCACCGGGCGCGTCGTCCTCGACATGTCGAACGTCACCTTCATCGACAGCAGTGGACTCGGCGCGATCGTGGGCGCCATGAAGCTGCTCGGCCACGAGCGCGGGCTGGAACTCGCAGGTCTTACCGCGAACGTCGACAAGGTGTTTCGACTGACGCGGATGGATACCGTCTTCGTGATCCACCAAAGGTCCGACGATGCATTTCCGGGCCTGGAACATGCATCCTGACGGACCTGACATCCTGAAGTCTAGCGATGAGGCAACGAGTGACCCGTATTTGTTCGTCGCTCTGGACAGCTCGCCAGCTTCGGTGCGCTCGGCGCTGGCACGGACACGTCAGGGTCTGCTGAGCCTCTCACTCGATGGCGACGTCGCCTCGACTGTCGAGCAGGTTCTGGCGGAGGTCATGAACAACATCTGCGAGCATGCGTATTGCATGAGAGAAGACGGACGCATCGAACTGCTGGTCTGGCTGGATCGCGAGGACCTTCGGTTCGAGACGCGCGACACCGGAGAGCCGATGCCAGACGGTCGGCTGCCGCTTGCTCGCCCCGTGATCGTCGACTGCCCGCTCGAGGACCTGCCGGAGGGGGGATTTCGGCTGGGGCATGATCCACGAGCTTGCCTCCGATCTTTCGTACTCCCGCAAGGGTGGCACCAACTGCCTCGCGTTCCGGATGCGCCGCGATGCCAGGCCTGTCGAATCCTGACGCCTTCTGTTCCAGAGGTTTCGCAATTCGGCCATAACGTCGCCATATTTCGGGGCTAGCAGCTCGGCGTGGGCCCGACGGACCCGCGCGGCACCGCGCCTTTGCTGCCCCCACCGTAGGCGCGGTGCCGTTCTTTCCTGCCTCTGGTCATGTGCCGCCGCGCTCGATAGAGGGTTCTCGTCTGCGTGAGGGGCCTCGAAATGCGCGATTTTCATCTTGCTGGGCGGTCCCCGGTCATCGCCTCGAGCGGGATGTGCGCCACGTCTCATCCTCTCGCGGCGAGCACGGCGGTGGAGATCCTGAAAAACGGCGGCAACGCGCTCGACGCCGCGATTGCCGGCGCCGTCCTGCTGGGCATCTGCGAGCCGCAGAGCACCGGGATCGGTGGTGATTGCTTCGCGTTGATCTCCCGCCCGGATGAGCCGGTGGTCGCGATCAACGGCTCCGGACGAGCGCCCAGGGGACTTTCGGCAGAGGCTTTGCGTGACGCGGGGCATGTTGGGATGCCGGCGGGCACGGCCCACTCCATCACCCTGCCGGGCGCGATCGACGCGTTCTGCCGAATGTCCGAGCGATACGGCTATTTCGGCCTCGACCGGATCCTCGCGCCCGCGATCCACTACGCCGAGGAAGGCGTCCCGGTGGCGCCGCGGGTGGCATTCGACTGGGCGCGTGCCAGCGAGACGCTGCGGCGCGCGGCGCGGCGCCACTACCTCGTCGACGGGGAGGCTCCGACGATCGGCACGTTCTTCCGCGCGCCGGGCCAGGCGGAAGTTCTGCGCCGTGTCGCGGACCGAGGGCGCGATGCCTTCTACGGCGGCGAAGTGGCGGAAGACATGCTCTCGGCGTTGGAGGAGGCGGGCGGAAGCCATTCCGCCGAGGACTTTGCAGAGGTCGAGGCCGGCTGGGGCGAACCCGTCGCCGGCGACTATCGCGGGACCGAGATCCTCGAGCATCCGCCCAACGGGCAGGGGGCGGCGGCCATCCTGCTCGCCCGGATCCTGTCGCACTTCGACGTCGCCGCGCTGGATCCGTTCGGCGCCGATCGTGCGCATCTGGACCTGGAGGCGACCAAGCTCGCCTATGACGCGCGCAACCGCTTTGTCGCCGACTTCGACTACGCGAGCCGCGTCTCCCGCATGCTCGACCCCGCGACTGCCGAGCGCCTCGCGAGCCTGATCGACATGAGGCGGGCGATGCAGGATGCCGCACCGGTCGCCGAAGCGGTCCACCGCGACACAATCTACATCACCGTCGTCGACCGGGAGCGGATGGCGGTGTCGCTGATCTATTCGATCTTCCACTCCTTCGGCTCTGGCATCGCATCGCCCAAGTTCGGGATCCTGTTGCAGAACCGAGGGCAGGGCTTCTCGCTGTCGCCGGGGCACCCGAATGAGGCGGCGGGCGGCAAGCGGCCGATGCACACCATCATTCCCGGGATGCTGGCGCGCGAGGGGCGCATCGTCATGCCCTTCGGCGTGATGGGCGGCCAGTACCAGGCGGCGGGACACGCTCGCTTCGTCAGCAACATCGTCGACTTCGGCATGGACCCGCAGGAGGCGATCGACGGCCCGCGCTGCTTCACCGAGGCTGGCGTCGCGACGGTCGAGCGGGGCTATTCCGACGCCGTCCGGGCCGAGCTTGCGGAGCGGGGGCACAGCGTGGAGGTGCCGGAGGCGCCCATCGGCGGTGCACAGGCAATTTTCATCGACGAGCGCGCCGGAACCCTGACCGGCGGCTCTGACCCGCGAAAGGACGGCTGCTCGATCGGCTATTGATTGCGCGTCGCCTGCGTGCGCCTCCGGCCTCGGAAACGGCGCGTCAGTTCAGCGCGAAGTGGAGGGGGTAGCGCCCATCCTCGAAGTCGCCGAAGAGGTCGTGCACATCGGGGTGGTCGACCGGCCCTCCCGCGCTGTCGGGCATAAGGTTCTGCTCGGATACGTAGGCGACGTAGTAGCTCTGCTCGTTCTCTGCCAGAAGGTGGTAGAACGGCTGGTCCTTCTTGGGGCGGCTATCCTCGGGCAGGGCATCGTACCACTCCTCGGTGTTCGAGAAGATGGCATCGACGTCGAAGACGACGCCCCGGAACGGATGCTTGCGGTGGCGAACCACTTCGCCAAGACTGAACTTTGCCCGCGTCTTGAGCATGGAGCCCTCCTTCGAACCCGCCTAATAGCTGCGTTGGGCCAGCGATGTCCATCAGACGCGTCGATTTTACCGGAAACGCACTGTGAACCTTATCCTGACGGTCGCCGAAGTGGTGGCCCCCGTCTTTCTTCTCGCGGCCATCGGCTTTGTCTGGATGAAGCTCGGCCTCGAATACCGGATGCAGTTCGTCACCCGGCTGGCGATGACGCTGGGAGTGCCCTGCCTGATCTTCGTGTCGCTGATGCGGACGGAGATCGAGCCCTCTGCGTTGACGACGCTGTCGATCGCCGCGCTGTCGGCCTATGCGGTGGTCGGCGCCGGCTCCCTCGCGCTCGCGCTCGTGGCGAGGCTGGACCTGCGGACGTACCTGGCGCCGATCATCTTCGGCAACACCGGCAACCTCGGCCTGCCGCTGGCGCTGTTCGCCTTCGGCGACGAGGGGCTGGGCTACGCCGTGGTGGTCTTCGCGGTGATGGCAGTGCTTTCGTTCACCATCGGCCTCTGGCTGGTGGCGGGCGGCGGAAACATCCTCAAGGTGCTCTACGAGCCGCTGCTCGGCGCCACGCTGCTTGGCGCCCTTTTTCTATGGCAGGGGTGGGAGACGCCGACGTTCCTGACCAACACGCTCTCGCTCGTCGGGCAACTTGCGATCCCGCTGATGCTGATCACGCTCGGGGTGGCCGTCGCGCGCCTCACTCCCGGGCGGCTGGGGCGTTCGGTCTGGATCTCGGTTGCGAAGGCCGCGATCTGCGTCGCCGCGGCCTGGTGCGTCGGCCGCTGGTTCGAGTTGCCGCCCGTCGCCTTTGCGGTGCTCGTGCTTCAGCTCGCGACGCCGGTGGCAGTGACGTCCTACCTCCTCGCGGAGAAATACGGGGCGGACAGCGACTCCGTCGCCGGTCTCGTGGTGGTGTCCACTCTGCTCTCGGTTGTGGTGCTCCCGGGACTGCTGGCATTCATTATGTGATGCCTGTTCCCTCACGGAGGTAATTGCGCTAGGTTCGCCGGAAAACGAGCAGACAAGAAGCGTGAGGCAGATGAGCAGTTGGATTCGTGCGGCCCTGGTGGTCGCGCTGGTCGCAAGCTGCGGAAGCGGGAACTACTCGGCTCCGCGCGACCTAGACAATGCGTGCAGTATCGCCGCCGAGCGGCCGCAATATTTTCGGGCGATGCAGCGAACGCAGAGCCGATGGGGCGTTCCGGTCCACGTCCAGATGGCGACAATCCATCAGGAATCGAAATTCGTCGGCAATGCCCGGACGCCGCACCGCTACGCGCTCGGCATCATTCCGATGGGCCGCCAGAGTTCGGCCTACGGCTACAGCCAGGCGCTCGACGGAACGTGGGACGAGTACAAGCGCTCCACCGGCCGCCGACGTGCGAAGCGGGACGACATCGCGGATGCGACCGACTTCATGGGCTGGTACATGAACAACACGCGGCAGAAGAACGGCATCCGTCTCGACGACGCGTTCAACCAGTATCTCGCTTATCACGAGGGGCACACCGGCTACTCCCGCGGCAGCTATCACGGCAAGCCCTGGTTGATCGACGTCGCGCAGCGAGTCTCGACGCGCGCGGAGTATTACCGCGGCCAACTTCGTTCCTGCGGCCGCGGCTAGCGGTCGCGGCGCCTCATCTCGCCCTCGATGCTGAAGAGCCGGGCGGATAGGTTGCCACCCGGCCGCAGCGGACCCAGGGCAACCGTCGTGCGGTTGCCGCCGCTATCGGTCACGATCCACTGCCGCAGCTCCACCGGCTCGTCCGTGAACTTCAGCTGGATCGAGCCGTATTCGGGATGCGCGGGATCCTGCGCGGTCACCGTCGTCGCCGTGCCGTCATAGTTGTGGCCCGTGACCATGCCGCGGCGCGACAGGTCGACGTTGCGCTCGAGGATAAGGTTCAGCGGCGTTTGCGCCAGCGGATACTGCTCGGGTGCGGAGATGTTCGACCCGCCGTCGAAGACCGCGACCGTCCCCGCTCCCGCAATGACCAGCGTGTCGTCGGGCTTGGCGTACTCGAATCGCATCCGGCCCGGCCGGCGGATGTAGACGGTCCCGGTCGAGATCGTACCGTCGGGGTTGATCTGCGTGAACTCGCTGCGCACGCTCTGCAGCGAATTGAGGTACCGGCTGATCTCGTTCAGCGACAGTTGCTGGGCGCTCGCTGGAAGCGCGAGAAGCAACAGGATGAGCGGGGCGAGGATCGCGCGCAGTCTGATCATGGCGCCAACATAGGCGCCGCGGGCCGGTCGTGCAGCAGACGTCTTCTCACGAACCGGAGAGTCCTGCGAAGGGCATGGCTGTGGCGAGGAACCTGTGCGCGCTCTGGAGGGTTCCCACGCGGGCGGCCGGAGGCGCCGACCCGCAACATTACCGAACCAATGGAGCTATTTGACATGCCCGAAGCATTCGTCGAAGGACTGACCGAGGACACCCGCAGCAAGATGATCGACCTGCTGAACGCGCGTCTCAGCGACACCATCGCCATGACACTGGCGGTCAAGCAGGCGCACTGGAATCTCAAGGGCCGCGGCTTCATCGGTGTCCACGAACTGCTCGACGAAGTGGCAGACCGGCTGCGCGACGCGGGCGACCTGATGGCCGAGCGGGCAGTCATCCTCGGCGGACAGGCGCACGGGACCGCCGAAGTCGTCGCGAAAGGATCGAACGTCGAGCCGTATCCGACCGATATCGAGAACATCCAAGATCATATCGTCGCCCTGACGGAGCGCTTCATGGCCTACGGCTCGAAGCTCCGCGACGCGATCGACCAGGCGGACGACGCCGACGATGACGATACCGAGGACCTGTTCACCGAGGTGAGCCGCATCGTCGACAAGGATGCGTGGTTCATCGGCGCCAATGCCGAGCGCGTCGGTTGAGGCCCGACCGCCGGGCGGCGTCGAGCTGCCCGGCACGGCCCGTCAGTTGAGGTCGACATCGACCCAGTACCGGGTTCCTGCGGCCGCCGCCGACACCTTCCAGCCCTTCCTGGTGAGATAGAAGATCGACCGTCCGTCCGCGAACTTGACAGTCGCGCGCTGCTTGTCGTCACCGAACATGCTTCCGGCCTCCGCCGAGGCGTCGAGCCCGCGGGTAACGAACTCCTCCAGTACGGCAGGTGACTGGAACAGGATCACGACCTGCGTCTCGAACCCGCCGAGCCCGAACGAGACGCCGACGCCGCCCATTCCCATATTCATGTAAACGCGCTCGCCGGTGATCTTGTTCACCGCGACGCCGCGCCCCGCGCCGGCTGTCACGCCGAAGGTCACGCGCCGTGTGTCGAACACGGCGTATCCTGCACTTTCCTCGAAAAGCGGAACCGCCTCGGGCCGCTCGGCGAAGAGCCTTTCGAGCGTCGCGAAGGCCATCTGGTCAAGCTCGGCCCGCGTCTCCTCCGGCGTCGCCTCGTCGGTCAGGAGGTCGATGGAACCGTCGATCGACCGCTCCACATTGTCGACGATGCGGCCAGCGCCCTCGCGCGCCTTCTCAGCGCCTATCGCGAGCCGGTCGCGAAACGTCTGCGCGGATGCGACGCTGGCGGCGGCGAAGACGGCACCGGCGATGACAAGGACCCTGAGCATGCAGACCTCCCTAACAAGGCGCGGCGAGAATAGCCCAACCGGCGACCGAAGGCACTCGTCATGTCCGGCGACTCAGCCCTGCTCCGGAACCAGGATCTCGCGCTTCCCGACATGGTTGGCGGAGGTGACCAAGCCCTGCTCCTCCATCTGCTCCACCAGGCGCGCGGCCTTGTTGTAGCCGATGGCGAGCTTGCGCTGGATGTAGGAGGTCGAGCACTTGCGGTCCTGGAGAACGATCGCCACCGCCTGATCATAGAGCGCATCCTCGCCGTCGGTGTTGCCGCCGAGGCCCAGCACCGCATCGATGTCCGCGCTATGGTCCTCGTCCGGGCCGTCCTGCACGCCGCCGACATAGTCCGGCGGCCCGAGCGACTTGAGGTGGCGGACGACGTCCTCGACCTCCTCGTCCGAGCAGAACGGGCCATGCACGCGCGTGATCTTCGAGCCACCGGCCATGTAGAGCATGTCGCCCATGCCGAGGAGCTGCTCGGCGCCCTGCTCGCCGAGGATGGTGCGGCTGTCGATCTTCGACGTCACCTGAAAGCTGATCCGAGTCGGAAAGTTCGCCTTGATCGTGCCTGTGATGACGTCGACCGACGGCCGCTGAGTCGCCATGATGAGGTGGATGCCCGAGGCGCGCGCCATCTGCGCGAGGCGCTGTATGCAGGCCTCGATCTCCTTGCCGGCGACCATCATCAGGTCGGCCATCTCGTCGACGATGACGACGATGTAGGGCATCGATTCGGGCGCGAACTCCTCCGTCTCGAACACCGGGTCGCCGGTCTCGTCGTCGAAGCCGGTCTGCACGGTGCGGCTGAACATCTCGCCCTTGGCGAGCGTCTCGGCCACGCGGCCGTTGTAGCCGTCGATGTTGCGGACGCCCATCTTCGACATCTTGCGGTAGCGATCCTCCATCTCCGCCACGACCCATTTCAGCGCGACAACCGCCTTCTTTGGGTCCGTGACGACGGGAGAGAGCAGGTGCGGGATGCCGTCGTAGACGCTGAGCTCGAGCATCTTGGGGTCGATCATGATCAGCCGGCACTCGTCCGGCGAGAGCTTGTAGAGCAGGCTCAGGATCATCGTGTTGATCGCGACCGACTTGCCCGAGCCGGTGGTCCCCGCGATCAGCAGGTGCGGCATCCGGCTGAGGTTCGCGACGACGGGCTCGCCCGAGATGTCCTTGCCGAGCGCCAGCGGCAGCCGGTGCGTGCCGTCGCCATAGTCCCGCGCCGCGAGGATCTCGCGCAGGACCACGCGCTCGCGGTCGGCGTTCGGAAGCTCGATGCCGATGACGCTGCGGCCGGGTACGGTCGAGACGCGGGCCGAGAGTGCCGACATCGAGCGGGCGATATCGTCGGCGAGGCCGATGACCCGGCTTGCCTTGAGTCCCGGCGCCGGCTCGAGTTCGTACATCGTGACGACGGGGCCGGGGCGAACCGACACGATCTCGCCCTTGACGCCGTAGTCGTCGAGCACCGCTTCGAGCATTCGGGCATTCTCCTCCAGCGCCTCGTTGGAGGGGCGGCGGCGGGTGATCGTCGCGGGATCGGTCAGAAGGCCGAGCGGCGGCGCGTCATAGCCTTCGCCGCGATCCTCCAGCGGAAGGTTCGGCTGCGCCTCTGCCTGCGCCTTGCGTGAGGGCTTGGGTCTGGGTGCCGGCGGCACGACCTCGGCCTGACGCGGGGTGAACGTCGGCACGGAGCTCGGCTGTGGCCGAATCAGCTCCGGCTCCGGGAGCTCCTGAGCACGCGGACCACGAACGACCGGCTCTGCACGCACGACGGGCGAAGCCGGTGCACGTCGCGCCGGCGGCTCGGGCGCCGTGCGGCGGAACCGGGCAAGAAAGCCACTCCGCCCTGCATTCCCCGGCTCATCCGCCGCGCCTTCCTCCAGATCCTCGGCAATCTCCGGCTCGACCGCGTCCGGCCAGCCGCGCGGCCGCACGGCGCGGGCAAGCGAGCCCGCAACCACGCGGAGGAAAAGCCACCCGCCCGCCTTGAGCGCGCGCAGGACCACCGCGGCAGTCGCCCGGACCTCGCTCAGCCGGATCCCGAGGACGTATCCAGCCATCACCAGCGCCGCGAGCCCGGTTCCGAGCGAGACGAGCTGCATCGAAACCCCGCCGCCGAGCGGCAGCAGCCCGAGCAGCGCGCCCAGCATCGTATCGCCGAAGAGCCCGCCGAGACCGAAGGAGTGCCCCCACCCCGACCCGGGCGGGAATGTCGCGGCAAAGACCGAGACGAGCGCCACCGCAATCGGCGCGAAGATCATCCTCGGCCAGCCCTCGCCCCCCTGGTGCAGGACCAGCCGGATGCCCCATGCGAAGAACGCCGCCGCGATGACCCACGCCGCCACACCGACGATGACGATCAGGGGCGAGGCGACGGAGGCCCCGAAGGTGCCGAGCGCGTTCTGGACGGGCGAATCGGTCGCGGCGAGCCAGCTCGGGTCGGAAGGCGAGTAGGTGGCCAGCAGCAATGCGGTTCCGACGCCGAGGCCGCAGAAGCAGAGGCCTGCCAGTTCGCGCCCGCGACGCTCAAGGATCGCCTGGGTCTCGCTGTCGAAGAGCGGGTCGCGCCGCTTGGTCTGATAGGCCATCGTCCGAAACTCCTACTCGAAAAGCGTCTGGCGGATCGCGGTCAGGCCGCGCCGCACGTCCTCCTCCGCCGCGACCAGCGCGACGCGAATGTACCCCGCCCCCGGGTTCTGCCCCTCGACCTCGCGGGCGAGGTAGGCGCCAGGCAGGACGCGCACACCGGCGCGCCGCCATAGTTCCAAAGCCGCCGCTTCTCCGTCCTGCACTGGCAGCCACAGAAAGAATCCAGCTTCGGGAACAGGCGCGGCGTCGCCGAGGATCGCCTCGGCGATGTCGTACTTCCTCTGGTAGAGGGCGCGGTTCTCCTCCACGTGCGCCTCGTCCGCCCAGAGCCGCTCGCTGGCGCGCTGGACGGGCAACGGCAGCGGCGCGCCTGCGTAGGACCGAAGTTGCTTGATCGCGGCGATCGTCCTCGGCCCGCCGGCGACGAAGCCCGATCTCAGGCCCGGCAGGTTCGACCGCTTGGAGAGCGAGTGGAAGACCGTGACCCGCTCGGGGTCGGCGCCCATTCCGGCGGCGACCTCCAACGCACCTGTCGGCGGGTTGACGCGGTAGAGCTCGCTGTAGCATTCGTCGGCGAACACGCGAAAGTCGTGCTTTTCGGCCAGCGCGATCAGGTCATGCCAATACGCCGCATTGGCGACCGCGCCCTGCGGGTTGGACGGCGAGCAGAGCCAGGCTACGGCAGTCCGGTCGAGAAGTTCCGGCGCGACGGCCTTGAAGTCAGGAAGGAACCCGAGCTCCGCCGTCGCGGGCAGGTAGACGGGCTGCGCGCCCACCGCGAGCGCGCCGACAGCATAGACCTGATAGAACGGGTTCGGCACCAGCACGTCCGACCCGCTGGGGCAGAGCGCGATCATCGCGTTGAACAGCCCCTCACGCGTGCCGTTCAGCGTCGAGACCTGAGTATCGGGATCGACCGAGACACCGTAGCGCCGCTGCAGCCAGCGGGCGATCGCCGCGCGCAATTCCGGCGTGCCCTCGTTCGGCGGGTAGCGACCGAACTCCGCCGCGTGCTCGGAGATCATCTGCGGCACCCAGTCCGGAAACGCGTGCCTCGGCTCGCCGATGGACATGTGAATAGGTTCGCCGCCCGGAGGATGGGCGTCGAGCAGCGCGCGGAGGCGCGGGAAAGCATATTCCGGCAGGTCCGAAAACCGCTCGGGAAACGTCATCGCTGCCTCAAGATCCGGGGTCTCGGCGCCCCTTTCGACGGCTACCGTAGTGCCTTGGCCGATGTCCGGTCCAGACCGGTGTGCCCGCGAAGGCGCGAGATGTGACCCTCAGGACAACGCCGCCTCTGCCGCTGTACCCAGCCGCAGCAGGCGCGCGTCCGATCCGCCCGGCAACTGGAACAGGATCCCGGCCGACGGACCGGCTGGCAACGTCAGGCCGCACAGGTCCAGCAGGCTGCCGATCCGCGTGTTCCTCAGCGTCTTGAGGTTTCTTTCGGCGAATAGCTCGGTATCAGCCTCGACCGCCTTCCGGTTGGGCGGCGTAATGGCGCAGGTCGGCAGGATCACGGCGTCGAAGGCAGAGGTGGCGGCGCGATATTCCCGCCGCAGGCCCTCGAGGCGAAGCCATGCGGCGACGTAATCGTGCGCGGCGAAACCGGCGCCACCGCGGAATCGCTCGCGCACTGGCCCGTACATCACGTCGGGGTTCGCCTCGATGGTAGCGCCCCAGACGCCATAAGCCTCCGACGCGAAGATGATCGCTGCGAGGTCGGTGGCCTCGGCGACGGCGGGCACATCGATTTCGGTGATGCTGGCTCCCGCGGCTTCGAGGGCCCGACAGCCGGTCTCGAAGGCTTCGGCAGGGCCAGCCTCCACGTCCTCCATGGCAATGGTGCGAAGAACCGCCAGGCGGGTGGCCGATAATGTCGCGCCGGAGAGGTCCGGGGCCGCTTCTCCCGCCATGGCGGCGGCGAAGAGCGCGGCATCCTCGACCGTCCGGGTCAGCGGGCCGATCGTGTCGAAGCGCGGGCAGAGCGGCAGGACGCCGTCGAGGCTGAGCCAGCCGTGCGACGTCTTCAGCCCGACCAGGTTGTTCCAGGCCGCGGGAACGCGCACCGACCCGGCGGTGTCCGAGCCAACCGCCGCCGCCGCGAGGCCGAACGCGACCGACGTCGCCGCGCCGGAGGAGGAGCCGCCGGGCACGGCGTCGTCGTCGTTAACGCAGGGCGGCGTCGCAGTGACCGGGTTCAGGCCGAGCCCGGAAAAGGCGAGCTCCGTCTGGTGCGTCTTGCCTAGGCAGACAAGGCCCGCCGAGGCCGCGTTCGCAAGGACCGTCGCGTCACGCTCTGGCACCCGTCCGGACAGCAGGGCCGAGCCTGACTTCGTCGCCGTTCCGGCGGTGTCGACGAGGTCCTTCCACGACACCGGAACGCCGTCGAGCGGCCCGCGGCGCCGCCCCTGCCGCGCGCGGTCCCGGGCCGCCGCCGCCTCGGTCCGCGCCCGCTCCGGCGTCGTGCGGACATAGATCGTGCTGCCGTGCGGATGATCGTCTATTGCCGAGAGAAAGCTCTCGGTCAGCTCCAGCGGGTCGATCTGGCCCGCCTCGATACCACGACCGAGGTTCGCCGCGCTCTTTTCTTGCCATGCGTCCATGTGCGCGACCGTAGCGGCGGGTCGGACGGTGGACAATGCCGAGGTCGCGCGCATAGTGCCGGCGATGGACGCGGACCTCATCATCGCCGGCGGCGGCCTGAACGGCGGCAGCCTCGCCCTCGCGCTCAGCCAGGCGGGACTGTCGGTCATCCTCGTCGATCCGGCCCCGCAACGGGGCGGAAGCGAATTCGACGGCCGCTCGACAGCGCTTGCCCTTACTTCACAGCGGTTGCTTTCGGCGCTTGGTCTCTGGGAACGCCTTGCCCCGGATGCGCAGGCGATCCGCCACATCAAGGTCAGCGATGGCCGACCGGGAGAGGTCCCCTCTCCCCTGATCCTCGAGTTCGACAGCGCCGAGATCGAGGACGGCCCGATGGGCTACATGGCCGAGAACCGTCACCTGCGCGCCGCGATGGGCGAGGCTGTGGCTGGCTCCGGCCGCATCCAGACGGTCACTGGCACGGTCGTGGATCACGCGCCGAATGGCGGGGTGTCGGTAACCACCTCGACGGGTGAGCGGCTGCGTGGCCGCCTCCTCGTCGGATGCGACGGACGCGACAGCCCCAGCGCCCGGCGTGCCGGTATCCGCAAGGTCGCCTGGCGCTACGGACAGACCGCCCTGACCTGCGCCGTGGCGCATGAGAAGCCGCACGAAGGGACCGCGCACCAGCTCTTCCTGCCGGAAGGTCCGCTGGCGATCCTGCCGCTGACCGGCAACCGGTCCTCCATCGTCTGGTCGCAGCCGGATGCGCAGGCGCGCAGGGTGATGGCGATGGACGAAGAGGGCTACCTTGCGATGCTGCGGCCGCGCTTCGGTGATTTCCTCGGCGCGCTCTCGCTCGCCGGAGAGCGCAGCGCATGGCCGCTGTCGCTCTCCGTCGCGCATGCCTTCGTCGCGGACCGGCTGGCGCTCGTGGGTGATGCCGCGCATGTGGTCCATCCGATTGCCGGCCAAGGACTCAACGCGGGGCTCAAGGACGTCGCCGCACTGGCGGAAACGCTGGCGGCGGCGTCGCGGCGGGGCGAGGACATCGGCGCGCCGGACGTGCTTCGGCGATACCAGAGATGGCGGCGGTTCGACGTCACCACGCTTGCGCTGGCGACCGACGGATTCGCGCGGCTCTTCTCGAACGACAACCCATTCCTGCGCCTTGGGCGCGATCTGGGGATGGGCCTCGTCAACGCGCTGCCGAGTGCTCGGCGTATCGCGATTCGCGAGGCGGCTGGCCTGACCGGGCAGGTCCCCCGGCTCTTGCGGGGCCTACCCCTCTAGTCGGCCACGGGCCGTCAGTCGAGCTTGCGCGCCTCGTCCGCCAGCATCACCGGGATCCCGTTGCGGATGGGGTAGGCGAGGTGCGCCGCGCGGGAAATCAGCTCCTGCCGTTCGGCATCGTACCGCAGCGGTGCCCGCGTCTCGGGACAGATCAGCGCCTCCAGCATGCGGCGGTCGAACTGCGCTCCGCCAGATTCACCGTCTGCCATCGCGTCACGTATCCCACTGAGGGGCCCATGCCCCATCGACAAGGCGCATGCCGCGATCGAGCTCGCGGATCGACTGCACCTCGTCCTCCGACAGGGAGAGGTCCGCAGCCGCGAGGTTTTCTCCGATCCGATCCCGATTGCTCGAAGTCGGGATCACCGCATGGCCCTCTGCCATAAGGAAGGCGAGCGCCACCTGGCCCGGCGTCGCCCCCTTGGCCTCTGCGATCAGCTTCAGCGTCGCATCGTCCACCACGCCCCCTCGTGCAAGGGGCGAGTATGCGGTCAAGGGAATGCCTTTGGACCGGCAGTGTTCGACGATGGGCCGGTTCTGCATGTAGACGTGAATCTCAACCTGGTTGGTGGTGATCGGCCGCTCTCCCATGAGCTCGACGGCCTGGTCGATGTGTCTCTTCGTGAAGTTCGATACGCCGATATGCGTCGTCAAGCCGGCATCGTTCACCTCGGCGAGCTGGCCCAGATAGTCCTCCATCGAATATTCGTCGCCGATCGACGGCCAATGGATCAAGAGCAGGTCCACGCGGTCTATCCCGAGACGGTCGAGCGAGGCCTCCACGTGCGGCCGGACCTGCCCTGGCGCCAGATGCTCCGGCGAGACCTTGGTGGTCACGAATATCTGATCCCGAGGAACCTCGCTGCCCACGATGGCGCGGCCGACCTCCGTCTCGTTGCCGTAGCCCTCCGCGGTGTCGATGAGCCGATAGCCGGCCTCGAGTGCCCAGAGGACGGTGCGCTGCGCCTCGTCGCCGTCGCGCTTCCAGGTCCCGAAGCCGATCTGCGGCATCGGACCAATCGTCGCTTGCGTCATCTTTCCTCCGCAGACGTGATCTCGGGGTCAACGCCCGGGGCGGCAGAAGGTCCCGCTACTGCATCATTTCTTCGCCGGAGCCACTGCGGAGGGAGAACTCGATCAGGGTCACCAACGTCTCCCTGCGGGTGGAGAGAGAGGGTGCCTCCAGCAGCGCCTGCTTGTCCTCTGCGTCAAACGGGCAGAGCATGGAGAGCGAATTGACCAGCAGTTCGTCCTCGGCCTCGCGCAGCGAATCCCAGTCGGTGGAAAGCGACTGGGACTCGAAATAGCGTCCGAGAAGATTGAGGAAGCGGTCGCGCTGGAAGCCCGGATCATGCTCGGTGTCGCCGAGATCGCGAGAGAAGCCTTCCCACGAGACGTCGCACTTGAAGTAGGGCGTGAACCCCTCGACGACCTTGTTGACCCGGAAGCGGGACATGCCGGCGAGCGTGATCATGTAGCGCCCGTCCTCGGTCTCGGAGAAGGCGGTCACGCGACCGGCGCAGCCGATGGAATGCAGCCGGGTCGTTTTGCTCTTCGGCACGTCGCGCGGCTGGATCATTCCGATCAGCCGATGCGGCGTCTTCAGCGTGTCGTCGAGCATCGCGAGGTACCGCGGCTCGAATATGTGGAGCGGAAGCCGCGCCCTCGGCAGAAGAAGGGCGCCCGGCAGCGGGAAAACGGGGATGTTTGGCGGAAGGTCCGCAGCGCTGTGCATGCGTTGCAGGTAGGTCCCGCCAGGCCACGTGGCAAATGCGCTAATGGCGCACCCTCGGCGCGCGGGGATCTGCCGCACGCGCCGAGGGACGGTTCTCAGGAGAAAATCATCGATGACAGCCGCCTGCGGCCATGCAGCGCGACGGGATCCTGCGGCTTCATGGCATCGAAGATCGTGAAGAGCTGGGTCTTGGCCGCGCCCTCGTTCCACTCGCGGTCGCGCTTGAAGAGTTCCAGCAGTTCGTCGACGGCCTCGCTCACCTCGCCGCGCGCGTGTAGCGCCTGGGCGAGCTCGAAGCGCGCCTGATGATCGTTCGGGTCGGCTTCTACCGCGGCGCGGAGCTCGGACACAGGTCCCGCGTTCTCTGCCTGGCGGGCGAGTTCGAGTTGGGCCCGCGCGGCTTCGATCTCCGGTGCGCCGGAGATCTCCTTCGGCGCCGAGTTCAGCAGCCCTTCCGCCCGATCGGTCTCACCCATGGCGAGGTGCGCGCGCACCATGCCACCGTAGGCGGCGGCGTTCTGCGGGTCCTCTCCGAGGATCGCGGCGAAGGTCTGAGCGGCGTCGACCGCCGCGCCCTCCGCCAGCATCGCCTCGGCCGCCTCCATCGCCTCGGCGAGGCCATCGCCTTCGCCATCGCCGGCGAGCTTCGTCAGGCGGTCGATGAACGCCTTGATCTCGCTGCCGGGCACGGCGCCCTGGAATCCGTCGACCGGCTGCCCCTGCCAGAAGGCGTAGACCGTCGGAATCGACTGGACCCGAAGCTGGGCCGCGATCTGCTGGTTGCGGTCTACATCGACCTTCACCAGCCTGACCTTGCCCTTGGCCGCGGTCACCGCCTGCTCCAGCGCAGGCGTGAGCTGCTTGCAGGGTCCGCACCACGTCGCCCAGAAGTCAACGATCACCGGCACCTCGCGGCTGGTGTCGACCACGTCGGCCATGAACGTCGCTTCTGTGGAATCCTTTATGAGGTCCCCGGCAGGGGCTGGCGTCTCCTTTTGGCCGAACTGCAGCATCTCTCTGGCCTCTTTCGCTTGGACGCAGCCTATATGCGACGCCGTCGCCGCGAGGCCAAGGGGATCAAGTCAGACGATCCGGCAATGCGGCACCGCGCAGCACGTCCTCGGCGCTCATCGGCTTGCGCCCGGCGCGCTGCGCCTCGAGGATCTCCACCGCTCCGTCGCCGCACGCGACGGTCAATCCCGAAAGGCGCTGTCCCGGCGCCCCGGCGCCGGTCGCGAGCCGGCTGCGGAGCAGCTTCACCCGTTCCCCGCCTGCCAGACACCAGGCGCCAGGGAAGGGGGAAAGGCCTCGGATCAGGCGGTCGACCTCCACCGCGGGCAAGGTCCAGTCGACCCGCGCCTCGTCCTTGGCGATCTTTCGCGCGTAGGTCGCGAGGGCATCGTCCTGCGGCGCCGATCGCAATCGGTCGAGTTGCGTCAGCGCCTCGGCGATCATCTCGGCGCCCATTACCGCGAGCCGATCGTGCAGGTCCCCCGCCGTGTCCGCCATTCCGATCAGGGTGGCGCGACGGAGCAGGATCGGCCCGGTGTCGAGCCCCGCCTCCATCTGCATGATGCACACGCCTGTCTCGGCATCGCCCGCCATGACGGCGCGATGGATCGGCGCCGCCCCTCGCCATCGCGGCAGCAGCGAGGCGTGGATGTTCAGGCAGCCTCGCGCCGGCGCGTCGAGCACCGGCTGCGGCAGGATCAGTCCGTAGGCCGCGACGACGGCCGCATCCGCGTCGAGCTCGGCGAACTCCCCCTGCTCACGCGCGCCGCGCAGCGTCTTTGGATGGCGCACCGCGAGGCCCAGCGACTCCGCCCGCGCGTGAACCGGCGAGAGGCGGCTGCGCTGCCCGCGGCCGGCCGGTCGCGGTGGCTGGGTATAGACCGCGGCCAGATCATGCCGGCGTTCGACCAGCGCATCGAGAGCCGGGACCGCGAAGTCGGGAGTGCCCATGAAGATCAGGCGCACGGCATCGTCCTTTGAGAAGCTTGATGGCGTATGCCATCCGACTTGGAGATCCGGCAAGGCGGGCGGCCTGCGCTCCTGAACGGACGACGACCCGGGAGGACCCGGCACTTTCTCGGCACACAGGGTGGAGGAAGCTTCGTCCCCCCGAAGAAATCCTACGCGCGCTTCCGGTCGCGCTTGAGCTTCTGCATCTTGCGGGTGATCAGCTGGCGCTTCAACGGCGAGAGGTAGTCGATGTAGAGCCGCCCGTTCAGGTGGTCGAGCTCGTGCTGGACACACACGGCGGCGAACCCGTCGAATGTCTGCTCATGCTCCTCGCCGTCGAGACCGAGCCAGCGCATCGTGACCTCTGCCGGACGCTCGACATCGGCGAAGATCTCCGGGATCGACAGGCAGCCTTCCTCGAACACCTTCCGTTCGTCCGAGCTGGCGACGATC
Organism: uncultured Alphaproteobacteria bacterium; assembly: GCA_963749675.1. Classification (GTDB taxonomy): domain Bacteria; phylum Pseudomonadota; class Alphaproteobacteria; order Rhodobacterales; family Rhodobacteraceae; genus Roseitranquillus. The sequence goes on along the minus strand of CAVVNT010000004.1, from coordinate 275,698 downwards.
TCGGGATTTACGAGCGCGACGGGGTGGGGGTCCGTCCCCTCCTTCTTGGCGCAGTCCATCACGAAGAGCCGCTTGAGCACGCCGACCTGCGGCGCGGCAAGGCCGGAGCCGGGGGCCTCATACATCGTCTCGAGCATGTCGTCAGCAAGCCGGCGCAGGTCGTCGTCGATGTCCGCGACGGGGTCTGCCACGGTCTTCAGCCGCGGGTCGGGATGGATCAGGATAGATCGGATCGCCATGGCCGGCATTTAGGCGAAGGCGGGCGCGGTCGCAACGGGAGGGATTGCGCCCGCGGACTAGGCGACTAGCTTGCCGGCCGTCACGAGGAGGATGCATGAGCTTCGACAGGCCGATCGACCGCCACGGCACGCGTTGCGCGAAGTGGGACGCGATGGAGGCGCGCTGCGGCGTCTCAGGCGATGACGCCCTTGCCATGTGGGTCGCGGACATGGATTTCCGCTCGCCCGAAGTCGTCCAGGACGCGATCGCGCAGATGCTTGCCCATGGCGTCTACGGCTATCCCGGCGACGACCGGGCCTATCGCGACGCCGTGCGATGGTGGATGGAAAGCCGGCACGGCTGGACTCTCGACCCCGCGCACATCCTGACGACGCATGGCCTGGTCAACGGCGTTGCGCTCTGCATCGACGCGTTTACGGAGCCGGGCGACGGCATCGTGCTGATGACGCCGGTGTACCACGCGTTCGCCCGGGTCATCGGGGCGTCCGGGCGCGAGGTCGTCGAGATGCCGCTTCAGATCGAGGCAGAAGCCTACAAGCTGGACATCGCCTCGTGGGATGCGGCGATGACGGGGCACGAGAAGATGCTCGTCCTCTGTTCGCCGCACAATCCAGGCGGCCGCGTCTGGGCGGTCGACGAGCTGCGCGAGATCGCGGAATTCGCGCGACGCCGCGACCTTCTGCTGCTCTGCGACGAGATCCACCAGGACATCGTCTTTCCCGGGGCCCGCCACGTGCCGATGCCCGTCGCGGCGCCCGAGATCGCGGACAGGCTGATCATGCTGACCTCCGCCAGCAAGACGTTCAACATCGCCGGCGCCCATACCGGCCAGGTGACGATTGCCGACGACGGGGTTCGCCGCAGGTTCGCCGGCCGCCTCGCGGCGCTTGGCCTCTCTCCCAACAGCTTCGGGCTGGAGATGACCCGCGCGGCCTATTCGGTCGAGGGCGCGGCGTGGGTCGACGAACTCGTCGCCTACCTCGACGGCAACCGGCGCATCTTCGACGAGTCGATGAGCTTGATCCCCGGCGTCCGCTCGATGCCGCTGGAGGCAACGTATCTCTCCTGGGTGGACTTCTCTCGTACCGGCATGGAAGCGGCGGAGTTCACTCGGCGCGTGCAGCAGGAGGCGCGCATCGCGGTCAACCTTGGTCCGACGTTTGGCAAGGGCGGCGAGACGTGGCTGCGGTTCAACGTCGGCACCCAACGTGCCCTCGTCGAGGAGGCGGCCAAACGGCTCCGGTCGGCCTTCTCGGACATTCAATGAGGACGGCATCTTGATGCCGGTGCGCACAAAGGGTCTTCCGCTTGGGCGATCTTCTTGGAATGCTGCAGGAACGACTGTGACTGCGTCCTAGCTACAGGGAGAATGGAATGGCTTGGATCATCGGTGTTATTATCCTCGTCCTCATGCTTGGGTTCTGTGTTTACCAGTTCCGAGAGGCAACATCCGCATCCGACCGCTTCGACCTGTCAAAGCGGGACTGACCGACGCCTGAAGGAGCGGCGGGCCTTAGTGGCCGCCGCCCCGCGCGGCTATAGGTCCGCCTCGTGCTCGTTACCGGCGTGTCATGGCTATGGAGGCTGAAATTTCTCTTCGGATCCTGATTTCCCTGCTGGCGCTGGCCGCGCTTGCGGCGTGCGGCGACAGCATACCGCTTATTCCGATCCTCTGATGCGGCAGTCGCCCTATCAAGTGCTGGCGCTAGCTGTGCGGCAGAGATCGTGACGGCAAAGCGGCGACCACCGCAGGCATGAGGCAATGAGTATGTCCAGAACCTTCGCACCTCTCGTCGCTCTTGCGCTTATGGCCTCATGCGCGCCGACTGACACCTCCGGGGTGGCGCCGGCGGGTGACCAGCTTGCTGATCCGGCGCCGAGCGAGGTCGTGCTGGAGCCCTGATCTTCATCGCTCCGCGCTCCCCCGATGCGGCGGTGCAGCGCGGCGGACCGTGTCAGTGGCGACAACATCCACGTCGACCGCAACCAGATCGGCCGAATCGTTCTTACATCTTGTTCGTTGGTTAGGGTGTTTCCGGCACCGGACGAAGCCTGGGTTACGTAGTTCGCCCTGATCAACGTCCAACGCATTGATTTTATTTGATGACGTGACGTTTTTGATATTTTCGAACCGCAGGGTTTGGTAGGTTTGGGGCGAGAACCCTGCAATTTCGGATCGACGCATGAAGCCCAAATCCCGTGCCCCTGAGCAGGACGACCTGTTGCGCCCGCGCTTGGCGGACATGATCGACCTGCGCCACGAACTGGTGAAGCTTGCCGGGCTGATCGACTGGGAGTTCTTCGAGGAGGAATGGGCGGGGTTCTTCCCGTCGCACACGGGGCGCCCGGCGACCTCTCCACGGCTGGTGGCGGGGCTGCTCTACCTCCAGCACGCCTACCGGCTGTCGGACGAGGCGGTCGTGGCCCGGTGGGTGGAGAACCCGTACTACCAGCACCTCTGTGGCGAGACGTTCTTTCAGCACCGTCCTCCTGTCGATCCTTCGTCGCTGACGCGGTGGCGGAACCGGATCGGGGAGGAAGGTGCCGAGTGGCTCCTGACCAAGACGATCGAGGCCGGGCGCGAGGCCGGAGTGATTTCCGAGCGGAGCGCGGAGACGGTGATCGTGGACACGACGGTGATGGAGAAGGCGATCGCGCATCCAACCGATACACGGGCACCTCGATTTTCTACCGTTCTCGTGCCCCCTCGGCGGCGCGCGTGGTCTGAAGCAGGAGGACGAGCGTCGGCTGTCGCTTTGCTGCGTCCGGATGGGCGTGGCGCTGCGGCCTTCACGCTCGGATTTTTCTGCCTCGCGGCCTGATCTTTTTTGTTCGCGTGATGCTCACGCCGGGCACGGGTTGAGACGGCGCAGCTGGCCGAGGCGGCGCATGTTGTAGGCGAGGTTCTTCATCCCGATCTTGGCCGTCGCTCGAACCAAGCCGATGGTCCGGACCAAGGTCCCGCCCATATCGTTGGCCTGCGCGCCGAAGACGTGCTCGACGCGGACCCGGATGCCGGATCTGGTCCGGTTGCTGCCCTTGGCCTGTTCGGTCAGCGGCTTGCCCCGCTTGCCCTTGCGGTGGATGTGGCTTTTCAGCCTCCGGGCGCGCAGCTTTGCCTCCATCTCCTCGGACCGATAGGCCGCATCCGCCCACACGCCGGAGCCGGTGTTACCCTGCATCAGCAGATGATCCACCGCCTGGCTGTCATGCCGCGCGGCATCGCTGACGTGATAGCGCCGCACCAGCTTGTGCCTACGATCCACGTTGACGTGATTCTTGTAGCCGTAATGGTTCTTGCCGTGCTTTTTCGTCCAGCGCGCGTCCAGGTCCTTTTGCGCGCGCTTCGCGGGCTTGTCCGCCCAGTCCTCGGGCACCTCGCCGTTCTTGATTGCCGCGTTCTCGTCCCGCGTGTTGTGGTTGCGCGGCACCGGCACGATGGACGCATCCAGGATTTGACCGCCGCGCGCGATGTAGCCCTGCCGCGCCAGATAGCCGTCGAACTGGCTGAACAGCTCCTCCACCTTGCCCGCCTGCGCCAGTGCCTCGCGATAGAGCCATACCGTCTTGGCGTCCGGCACCCGGTCTTCGAGGCCGAGGCCGAGGAATTGCATGAACGACAGCCGGTCGCGGACCTGATACTCGATCTGGTCGTCGGACAGGTTGTAGAGCGCGCTCAGCACCAGCGTCTTGAACATCAGCACCGCGTCCATCGGCTTGCGCCCCGCCCGGGACTTGCGCGCCGCAGCTGGCTTGCGCCAGACCCGCTCAAGGGTCGGGCGAAACTCCTCCCACGGCACAACAGCGTCGATCTCGACCAGCGGGTCCTTCTTCGCGTCCAGGCTCGCGTAACGGTCTGTAAGATCGAAGAACCCCATCTGCGCCATCGTCACACCCTCAGTGTCGCATCATCCCGACAGACATACCGCAGCGCCACGGTCGGGACCATTTTTCGAGGCGCCCACACGGCTCTACGAGAAAGCGCGTCGGCGCCTGGTGGCGCTTGCCCAGGAGGCGGGCCTGTCGCTTCGCCAAAGCTACGCGCGGCTGGCGCCGCGTCTGGCCGGACAGGTCGGTCGCTATGCCCACGCCCGCCAGTTCAAGCGGATGCGCAAGGGGCTGCGGCCGCTGAAAGGCTACACCGGCCGGGTCCTGCGCGACATCCAGCGGCAGCTGCACGCCGTGACCGACACCGCCCTGCGGGAGCGGATCGAGGGCGAGATCGCCCTCGTTGAGCGCCTCCTGCGGCAGAAGCCGAAGGACAAGCGGAAGCTCTATGCGCTGCACGAGCCTGAGGTGGACTGCATCTCCAAGGGCAAGGCGCGCGTCCGTTACGAGTTCGGCTCCAAGGTCTCGGTGGCGACCACGCACAAGGAGGGCTTCGTCGTCGGCATGCGCGCGATGACCGGCAACCCGTACGATGGCCATACCTTGCGAGAAGCGCTCGAGCAGGTGGAGATCCTGACGGACACATCACCGAAGAGAGCCTTCGTCGACCGCGGCTATAGGGGTCATGGCGTTGAGACGACCGAGGTCTTCATCTCCGGCCAGCGCCGCGGCATGACGCCGGCGCTCCGGCGCGACCTGCGCCGCCGCAGTGCAATCGAACCGGCGGTCGGCCACATGAAGACCGACGGCCGCCTCGCCCGCTGCGCCCTCAAGGGCACGCTCGGCGACGCACTCCACGCTGTCCTCTGCGGCTGCGGGCACAACATCCGCATGATCCTGGCCCATCTGAGGGCTCTTGTGGCAGTGATCCTCGCCGCGCTGATGGCAGCAATCGCCAACAACATCGAACAGGCCCGGCCAAACTACGCCACGACCGGCGCCGCGGCGTGATGTTCAGTGGCGACTTCGTAGGCTAGCCGATGTCGTCGGGATGGCGGCCCGGGCGCGGATGGTATCGCGGCAGGGTCCAGCCGAACAGCAGGGCGCCTCCCCGCACCGCCAGCGCCAGGAGGAAGCCCGAGAACGCCGCCACCGGAGTGCCGGCGCCGAGTCTCTCCACCACGATGAAGGCCGCGCTGCCAGCGATCGCGGCGGTGACATAGATCTCCTGCCGCAGGAGGACCGATGGCTCTCGCGCCAGAACGTCACGCAGGATGCCGCCCACGGTTCCTGTCATCACTCCCATGATAACCGCCGTGACGGCGGAGTTGGTGGCCGAAAGCCCCTTTCGCGCTCCGAGAACGCAGAACGCAGCGAGTCCGATGGCATCGAGCCAGAGCAGGAGCTTGTAGCGCGACTCGAGCGCCGGTGCGGTGAAGACGACGATCACGGCGACCGTGGCGCAGATGACGACGTAGACGTGGTCCTCGATCCAGAAGACTGGCACGTCGAGGATCAGGTCGCGCACCGTCCCGCCGCCGATTCCGGTCACCGCTGCAAGGAACAGGAAGCCGATCAGATCGAGTTCCTGTCGCGAGGCGGCCAGCGCGCCGGTCGCCGCGAAGACCGCGACGCCCGCAAGATCTAGCAGCGTGATCGGGTCCATGCCGCGCCTCCGGACCGGGATTGGCGCCTTCCTTTCACCGTCGCCCGGCCGAGACAAGCGAGAGCGGACTCCGCGTGGAACCCCGCCACCACGCCGGCACGTTGATGCCTGCCTGCTGCGGAGGAGCCATGCCCGATCTCTGGTACAAGAACGCCGTAATCTACTGTCTCGACGTCGAAACATTCATGGACGCCGACGGAGACGGGATCGGCGATTTTCGCGGGTTGACCGACCGCCTCGATCATCTTGAGACGCTGGGCGTCAACGCGATCTGGCTGAACCCCTTCTACCCTTCGCCAAACCGCGACAACGGCTACGACATCACTGACTTCTACGGCGTCGACAGTCGGCTGGGGAGCCCCGGCGACTTCGTGGAGTTCGCCCGCGCGGCAACCGACCACGGGCTGAAGGTGATCGTGGACCTCGTGGTCAACCACACCTCGATCGATCACCCGTGGTTCCGGTCCGCCCGCCAGTCGCGGGACAGCCGCTATCGCGACTGGTACGTCTGGTCGGACGACGAGCCCGACGACATCACCGAAGGGATCATCTTTCCCGGTGTGCAGGAGGCGGTCTGGACCCGGACCGAGGAGACCGGCGCGTGGTACATGCACCGCTTCTACGCCCATCAGGCCGACCTCAACATCGCCAACCCGGAGGTGCGCGCCGAAATCATGAAGGTGATGGGCTTCTGGCTGGAGCTGGGCGTGGCGGGGTTCCGGATCGACGCGGTGCCGTTCCTGATCGAGTACAAGGGGCTGAGGGAGGAACCGGACCGCGATCCGTTCCTGCTGCTGTCCGAGATGCGCGACTTCCTGTCATGGCGCCGGTCCGAGGCGATCATGCTTGCGGAATTGAACGTGCCGCGAGACCGGGCGCGCATGCACTTCGGCGGGCGGCGGTACGACGCCGGTCAACGCATGCACATGATCTTCGACTTCCCTCTCAATCAACGGACCTGGCTGGCGATGGTGAGGGGCGACGCCCGCCCGATCGCCGAGGCGCTCGCCTCGCGCGACACGGAGATGCCGGAGCAGGCGCAGTGGGCGACGTTCTTGAGAAACCATGACGAGCTCTCGCTCGACAAGCTGACCGAGAGCGAGCGGCAGGAGGCCTACGAGACGCTCGCGCCGGAGGAGGGGATGCGAATCTATGGCCGCGGCGTGCGCCGGAGGCTGGCGCCGATGCTGGGTGGCGACGACGCGCGGCTCAAGCTGATGCACTCGCTGCTGATGGCGCTGCCCGGAACACCGGTGATGTGGTACGGCGACGAGATCGGCATGGGGGAAGATCTGTCGCTGCCCGAGCGCTATCCGGTGCGGACGCCGATGCAGTGGTCGGATACCAAGAACGGCGGCTTCTCCGATAGCGACGGAGACCTGGTGCAGCCGATCGTAGAAGGGGCGCTCGGCTTTTCGGCGCGGAACGTCGCCGCGCAGCGCGACTGCCCCGGCACCCTGATGGAGGAGGTCGCCCGCCTGGTGCGTCTCAGGCGTGCCTGCCCCGAGATCGGGTGGGGGCGGACCGAGATACTGGACACCGGAGAAGACGGGGTCCTCGGGCTTTCCTCCGTGTGGCGGGGCGGGTGTGTCGTGACGCTGCACAACCTCGCGGACCATCCGGTGGAGGTGCGCGTCGATAAGGGGCCGCTGACGCCGCTCATCGGCGCGGACCGCGCGGCCATCGAGCGGGGAGACGGCATCTCCCTGACACCCTTCGGCTACAAATGGTTTCGGGCCGGAGGGGAGCGCCGTTGACGTTCTATCGGACAAGACCAAGTGGGAGGCGCAGCGGACGCCGGCCCGTCTGATTGAGAAGCCACACCTCGCGTCCCTCGAACACCGCTGCCGCAAGCGGGTTGCCGAACGCCGCGCCGCCATCGAGGTCGACGCGGTTGCCGAAGTGCGCAGGCTCGGGCAGCGCCGTGTGACCGTGGACGACGAGCCATGGGTGGGGCCGAGCGTACTCGAGGAATCCGTCGCGGATCCAGACGAGGTCATCCTCGCTCTGCCTCGCAAGCGGGATGCCCGGGCGGATCCCGGCATGGACGAAGAGCAACTCGGCCGTTTCGTGCCAGAGCTGGAGTGACGCAAGGAACTCGAAATGATCGTCGGGCACCGCCTCGACAGCCTCTGCCTGGACCCCGGCCAGTGGACGGCCTGCCGACTCGACACCGTAGGACCGCAGGGTCGTCGCCCCGCCGAGCGATGGGTGCAGCCAGTTCAGGTCGCTCCGAAGGCGTGAGTTGGCGGTCCGCCCGTCGGAGACGAACTCACGGAACATCCGGTCGTGATTGCCAAGAAGAAAATGCCAGGGTTCGCCCCGATCCCGGCCGGCGATCAGGCGCTCGAGGACCCCGCGGGTGTCCGGGCCGCGATCGCAGAAATCGCCAAGGTGGATGAGAGGAGCATCACGCGTCCCCTCGCGCCGCCGATCTGCGGTGACGAGCGCGTGCGCCTCGTCGAGCTTGTCGGGATGTCCGTGGACATCGGCTATCGCGTAGATCGTCACGCAGTCACCTCAATTGAGCGACGCCCGCAGGGCGCCGCGCGGCTTTCCTCTCGGCGCCGCGTTGACGCGGCCCCTCGGGGGGTCAAGCAACGTCGAACTCCAATGGCCGCACCTGCTGGAACTTGCCCGTCTGGCGCAGTTTTTCCAGTGCGTTGTCCGGCACGCGGTCGTCGACATAGAGCAGCGCGATCGCGTTCTGCCCCTTCTCGGTCCGACCGAGGGTGAAGTTCGCGATGTTGACCCCCTCGTCGCCGAGCGTGTGCCCGAGCGTCCCGATGATGCCCGGCACGTCGTTGTTCGTGGTGTAGAGCATGTGCCGTCCGATCTCGGCGTCGATGGTCACGCCCTTGATCTGGATGAAGCGCGGCTTGCCGTCCGAGAACACGGTTCCGGCAATCGAGCGCGTTCGCTGCGGGGTCTTGATGGTGAGCTTGATGTAGCCTTCGAAGATCCCGGTCTGCGCCTGAGTCGTGGTGGAGGTGTCGATGCCGCGCTCCTTCGCCATGATCGGGGCTGAGACCATGTTCACCTCGGGGTTGGTCGCCTTGAGGATGCCTGCGACCGCGGCGGCGTTCAGGGCCGCAGTCTTCATTTCCGCGGCGACGCCGTCATAGGTCAGGTTGATCTCCTCGATGGGCTCGTCGGTGAGTTGCCCGGCGAAGGCGCCGAGATGCTCGGCGAGCTTGATCCAGGGGCCCATGACGCGCGCCTCCTCCGCCGTGACGGAGGGCATGTTGAGCGCATTCGAGACGGCGCCGGTGAGAAGGTAGTCCGACATCTGCTCGGCGACCTGGATCGCCACGTTCTCCTGCGCCTCCGTCGTGGAGGCGCCGAGGTGGGGGGTCACCACGACATTGTCCAGTCCGAACAAGGGGCTGGCGGTCGCCGGCTCCTCGGCGAAGACGTCGAACGCGGCGCCGGCGACGTGGCCAGACCTGATCGCCTCGGCGAGCGCCGCCTCGTCGACGAGGCCGCCGCGGGCGCAGTTGATGATGCGGACGCCCTTCTTGGTCTTCGCCAGAGCGTCCTTGGACAGGATGTTGCGGGTCCTGTCGGTGAGGGGGACGTGCAAGGTTATGAAATCGCTGCGTTTCAGTAGTTCGTCGAGCTCCACCTTGGTGACGCCGAGATGCATCGCGCGCTCTTCGGAGAGGAAGGGATCGTAGGCGATGACCTTCATGTGGAGCGCCACGGCGCGTTCGCAGACGATGCCGCCGATGTTGCCGGCGCCGATGACGCCGAGGGTCTTGTTGAAGAGCTCGACCCCCATGAAGCGGGATTTCTCCCAGCGTCCTTCGTGGGTTGAGGCGTTCGCCTGCGGGATTCTGGCGGGCCACGGAGAACATCATCGCGATGGCGTGTTCGGCGGTGGTGATGGAGTTGCCGAAGGGCGTGTTCATCACGATCACGCCGCGGCGGCTGGCGGCGGGGATGTCGACGTTGTCGACGCCGATGCCGGCGCGGCCTATGACCTTGAGATCGCTTGCCTTTTCGAGGACCTTCTCGGTCACCTTGGTGGCGGAGCGGATCGCGAGGCCGTCGTAGTCGCCGATGACGGAGAGGAGTTTTTCCTTGTCCTTTCCGATGCTTGGATCGAACGTGACGTCGATGCCGCGATCACGGAAGATTCTGGACGGCGGTCTCGGAAAGCTTGTCCGAGACGAGAACCCTGGGGGCCATGGGGCACTCCTGAATCTTGTACATTTCTTGCAAGTTTCGAGGGCGGATTTGACAGGTTCTGACCTGAATTCCGCCCGTTCGCTACATCTCTCAGGCGGCCTCTGCCGCCGCCTCGCGCTCGGCCGTGTAGGCCCATTCGAGCCACGGCATCAGCGCCTCGAGGTCCGACCGCTCGACCGTGCCGCCGCACCAGATCCGCAGCCCCGGCGGAGCGTCCCGGTAGGCGCCGATGTCGTAGGCCACGCCCTCGGCCTCGAGCCGTTTCGCGACGGCCTTGGCGAAGGCGGCGGGGTCGGCGATGCCGTCGTCGGTGAACCTCAGGCAGACCGAGGTGTTCGACCGGATGGCCGGATCGGCGGCGAGGAAGTCGATCCAGTCATGCGCCGCGACGAAGTCGGCGATGACCCCCGCGTTCGCGTCGGCGCGCGCGATCAGGGCGTCGAGGCCGCCGACGGAGCGCGCCCAGGCGAGCGCCTGGAGGTAGTCCTCGACCACCAGCATCGAGGGCGTGTTGATGGTCTCGCCGCGGAAGATGCCCTCGATCAGCTTGCCGCCCTTGGTCAGCCGGAAGATCTTGGGCAGCGGCCAAGCCGGGGTGTAGCTTTCCAGCCGCTCCACCGCGCGGGGCGACAGGATCAGCATGCCGTGCGCCGCCTCGCCGCCCAGAACCTTCTGCAAGGAGAAGGTGACGACGTCGAGCTTGTCCCACGGCAGCGCCTGGGCGAACGCGGCGGAGGTCGCGTCGCAGATGGTCAGGCCCTGCCGGTCGGCCGGGATGGCGTCGCCGGACGGCACGCGGACGCCGGAGGTGGTGCCGTTCCAGGTGAAGACGACGTCGGCGTTCCAGTCGACGGCGGAGAGGTCGACGATCTGCCCGTACTCCGCCTCGCGGACGGTCGCGTCGGAGAGCTTGAGCTGCTTGACCGCGTCGGTGACCCAGCCGGCGCCGAAGCTTTCCCACGCCAGCATCTCGACGGCGCGCTGCCCGAGCAGCGACCACATCGCCATCTCGACCGCGCCGGTGTCGGAGGCGGGGACGATGCCGACGAGGTAGTCGTCGGGAACGCGGAGGAACTCTCGCGTCTCGTCGATTGCGGCCTTGAGCCTGGCCTTGCCGACGGCTGCACGGTGGGACCGGCCGAGCGGTGCCTGGCCAAGCGCGTCGAGGTTGAATGATGGGTATTTCGCGCAAGGCCCGGACGAAAAGTTCGGGTTCGCCGGGCGCGATGCCGGCGTGACGGGGTCGGTCATGGTATCCTTCCAGATATGCGCCCCTCGTTAGGGAGGGGTGGCCTGCCGCCGGCTCTACGAGCGCACCGCAGGAAAAGCAAGAGCGACCCCAAGCCCTCGCGAGGACGGAGCCAGGCGGGCTCCGCCACAACTCATAGGAGATTAATTGCCGACGCCTGACCATCGGAGGCTGAAGGCCTCGGCAGATCCTGCGAGGCGCGGCGCGGTCTGCTGTCCGATACCGTGACGGTCATGCCGATCAAGCGAGCAGATTCCCGAACCGGACGTGTCGTCCACGTGGACTTCGCCGCTGCCCGTGGCGAGCCGCCACGGAAGAGACTGGAGCACCGGCCCGGCAGCGCGACGCGGAGCGAGAAACGTGCGACGCAGGCGCCGAGCACGATCGCCGCCGTGGCGCAACTGATCGGGGAGAACGCGACACCGGCGACCTTCGACCGCGACCTCGCCACGATCTGCCTGCTGCTGCAACGGCAGTGCGGCTGGAGCGACGAGAGCGTGTCCGAGCTGAGGTACGCGACCACCGTCGCCCGGCCGGTGCGGCAGCCGCGGCCGGTGCGCTCCGGGTCATAGGCACCAGCGGTTCCGCCTTCGGGGCAGCCCCCTCGGACGCGCGCCTGCAGCGGATCTGGCAGCGGCACCGAGGTTCCGTTAAGAGCCGCCGGCACGCGATGCGGAGGCATAGAGACATGTTCACCGTCACGATGCTGGCGTCGCCGGCCGGGAGAGGACGCACGCTCGACCCTGCGCTGGTCGCGTCGCTGCGGAATGCCTGGGCCGGCGGGGATGCGGTGTGGCTGTCGCCCGACGAGGCTGCGGAGTTCGTGGTGGCGGCGCGGCCGTCGAACGAGGCGGAGGTGCGGTCGGAGCTCGACGCGAGGGGCGTGGACCTCGTCGTGCAGGCCGCCGCGGGGCGGCGGAAGCGGCTGCTGATCGCCGACATGGACTCCACGATGATCGAGCAGGAATGCATCGACGAGCTGGCGGACGAGGCCGGCGTCGGCCCGCGCGTGGCGGAGATCACGGCGCGGGCGATGAACGGCGAGCTCGACTTCGAGGGCGCGCTGCGCGAGCGGGTCGGGCTGCTGGCCGGGCTCGACGAGGGCGTGATCGGCCGGGTGCTGTCGGAGCGCGTGACCGACGCACCGGGGGCACGGACGCTGGTCGCGACGATGAAGGCTGCGGGAGCGCGGACGCTGCTGGTCTCGGGCGGGTTCACCGCGTTTGCCGACGCGGTGGCGGCGCGGCTGGGCTTTGACGCGGCGCGGGCGAACGTCCTGCTGTCGGAGGCGGGCGCGCTGACGGGCCGGGTCGCCGAGCCGATCCTGGGGCGCGAGGCGAAGGTCGCGGCGCTGCGCGAGGCGACGGCGGCGATGGGCCTGTCGCCGGCGGAGGCGATCGCGGTCGGCGACGGGGCGAACGACCTCGGCATGCTGGAACTCGCCGGGACGGGCGTGGCGCTGCACGCCAAGCCTGCGGTGCAGGCGCAGGCCCCGCACATGGTCAACCACGGTGACCTGACGGCGCTCCTCTTCCTGCAGGGCTACGCGCGAGACGCCTTCGTCACCGCCTGAGGACGCGGGCGATCAGATCGGCGAGCGCCACCGGATCGGCCCATTCGAGGCGGACCGGGACGGTCAGGACCGCGCTTCGGAAGGACGGGGGGAGCCGGACGGCGTCCTTCTCGGTGGTGACGAGCTGTGCGCGCGCGGCCTCCGCCTCGCGCTGCAGGCGCGTGAGCAGGGCGGGCGTGAAGCGCTGGTGATCGGCGAGCGGGATCTCGCGCGCGATGTCCACGTCCAGGGTCCGCAGCGTGGCGAAGAACTTCTCCGGCCGTCCGATGCCGGCGAAGGCGACGGCACGCAGGCCGGACCAGTCCATGCCCGTCGCCAGCGGGGACAGGCGGGCGTCGAGGCGTTGGATGCCGTCGAGCTCCGGCCATCGCGCGGCGAGGGTGGCGCGGTGCGCGGGATCGCCGATGGCGAGCACGGCATCGGCGCGTGCCAGACCGGTCGCGACGGGCTCGCGCAGGGGACCGGCCGGCAGCACGCGGCCGTTGCCGAAGCCGGTGGCGGCGTCCACGACGAGAAGGTTGAGATCGCGCGCAACGGCGGGGTTCTGGAATCCGTCGTCGAGGACGAGGGCGCCAGCGCCCCGATCCTGCGCCAGGCGTGCGCCTGCCGCGCGGTCGCGGGCGACGACGACGGGAGCGAAGGCGGCGATGAGCAGCGGTTCGTCACCGACCTCCGCGGCGTCCATCGTCGCGGGGTCCACGAGGATGGGACCGGCCGCGCGGCCGCCGTAGCCCCGCGTGACCACGGCGGGATGGAGGCCGAGTTGGGCGAGTTCGGAGACGAGGGCGATGACGGTCGGGGTCTTGCCCGCGCCGCCCGCCGTCAGGTTGCCGACGCAGACGACCGGGACCTCGGCCTGCAGGCGCGGCGGTTGCGCCACCCGCCGCGCCGTCGCCGCCGCGTAGAGGCGCGACAGGGGCGACAGTCCGAGGGGCAGCAGACCCTGCGCCTGGCGGTCGCGCCACCAGAAGTCCGGCGTGCGCATCAGTCTGCACCGTCGAGCAGCCGGATCGCGGTCTCTGTCACATGGTCCGTCGCCTCCGCGCCGGACGAAACCACCGACCAGGCGCGGTGCGCCAGCGTTGCCGTCAGGTCGGGAGCCAGCATGTCGACGACCGCCTGCCCGAGACGGTTCGGCCCGGGGACCAGACGGCTCGCGCTCGCCGCGCGGAGTGTCTTGAAGTGCGCCTCGAAGGGCGCTTCGTTGGGTCCGTGCAGGACGGCAGAGCCGAGCGCGGCGGGCGCGTAGGGGTCTGCCATGGCCTGAGGACCGACGATGCTGCCGCCGATCAGGCTGACCGAGGCGAGGCGGTACCAGAGCCCCGCCTCGTCGGGGATATCCGCGACGAAGGCCGCGGCGCCCGCGGGGGGAGTGCCGAGCGCCGACCTGCAGGCCCCGAACGCGAGGATGCAAGCCGCCGCCGTGTCGGCATCCGCAGGCTCCACGATCATCAGCAACCGGTGCGACGCGCCCTGTCCCACGGCGTGGGCCTGCCGCAACATTCCCACCTCTGGGCGCGTGACGCGCGCAGCAAACCACAAAGGGCGTGCGTTCAAGGCGTCGCTGACGCGGCGATATTCTCGTTCATCGTGGTCGAGGGGGCGCCCCGAGCTCTGCAGCGGCCCGAGGACCGCCGGCGCCTTGCTCGAGGCCCGTTCCAGAGCCTCGCCGTCGGAAGCGCTGCAGGCAACGATGCTGTGGAACAGACCGAGCAGGTCGCGGGCAGGCAGACCGCGATGCCGCGCCGCCTCCGCGGCAGTGGCATTCGCGAGGATCAGCGGCACGCCCGCCCGGGACGCGCATGCAGCGAGAACAGGTCGGATCGGGCCACCGATCCAGACGCCGACGCCGGGCTTCCAACGCGTCAGGAAGTCGCCTGCCGCCGTTGGAAAATCGGGCGGCCGCGGCAACAGGCTCGCTGCTCCGTCTGCCTCGTCGGATGTCACTATGCAGTGCGTCTCGGGGCGCTCCTCCGCCAGCTTCCAGACCAGTGTCGTCGCGGCCTCCGGCGGCTGGCCCGCGGACAGGTGGATCCAGAGGACGCCGTCGAGCGAGCGGCGGTCTTCGGCTGCGACGTCTGGGGGAGGGGCGCGACGCCTGATGAACGTCTCGGCGCGCGCCGCCGCAAGGAGGTAGAGCGACAGGGCCGGCGTCATCGCGCGCCGGCGCTACGCTTCGAGTTCCTCGGTCGGAGACGCTTCGCGCTCCTCGTCGCGGAGGCGGTGAATATGGGCGATGAAATAGCGCGTGTTGGCGTTGTCGACGGTGCGCTGAGCCTCACGCTTCCAGGCGTCATAGGCGGTCTTGTAGTCTGGAAACATGCCGACGATGTGCAGGTTGTCGACGTCCTTGAAGGCCGTCGAGCCCGGGTCAACAAGCTCTCCCCCAAATACGAGATGCAATCTTTGGGTCATGGCCGATCTCCGAACTTGTCTGGCGGCACCGTAGGCGCGCGGGCCCTGCGGTCAACCGTCAGTAGCCATCGTAGCCGTAGCCGGAGGCGTCCATGTAGCGGCACTTGTTCAGGATGACCCCGAGCAGCGAGGTCTGGCTGGCGAGGTCACGTTCGCAGACATCGACCTGCGCTACCGTGGTGCTCTCCGCCGCCGCAACCAGCAAGGCGCAGTCGGCCTTGTCGAAGAAGGCGAGATTGTCATCGGTGACCAGCATCGGGGGCATGTCGAACATGACTATATCCGGCTGGAAGGTTGCTTCTATCTCTTCGATCAACCGCTTCATCCCCGAACTGGCCATCAGTTCGGAGGGCTCTGGAGCAGGGGCCGTGTTGACCGAGACGATGACGTTCTCGTTGAGCTTGACGGCCTGCTCCCCGAAGCTCACCCGCCCCTCCACCACGTCCCAGAAGCTGGGACGGTCGCGCAGCCCGAGAAGCTTGCCCATCGCCGGGCGCCGCATGTCGAGGTCGAGAAGGATCGTGCGAAGCTCGCTCTGCCGCGCCATGCTCGCGGCGAGATTGACGGCGACCGTGGTCTTTCCGCACGCGCTGCCGGGCGAGGTGATGGCCACCCGGCGCCAACCGTTCTGTCGCATCTGCTGGAGCATCTTCGTGCGCAGCATGTCGACGGAGGTCGAGTCGCGCCCCCCGGAGAGCGCCACGATGCGCTTGCCGCGCATCCGTTCGGGCCGCACGGCATGGTGCTGCACGGCCGCCCACGCCTCCTCCACGGCAGCGCCTCTCGCACGCTGCGGCGCGCCGGGCTTTTTTTCGGACCGAGCGGGGGGGGCGCCTGTCCGCGAGGCGCGGGCCTTCTCGAGCGCCGCTTGCAGTCTTTCCATGGTTCGCTCCGGATTCGGTATGGACAGATCAGTCGAGGACGCGTTCGACGATCTGCTCGACAAGAAGATCTATCGGGATGATGTAGGTGTGAACGGCGTAGATTATCGCCGGGCCGCCGATCACCACGAGCGCCATGAGCGCGATCAGCACGAGCCGCTTCCAGATGACCTCGCGCCGGGTCCTGATGTAGGGCAGCGTCGCGATCGGCGTGACCCCCAGCTGCCGTTCGAGATCGACCGGCCGCCTTATGGACTGGTTCAGAAACTCGAAAAGGAAGATGAGCGCGGAGCCCAGGCCGATGCCGGCGACCGCTCCGGCACCGGCAATCAACGGGCGATTCGGGCTCGTCGGCTCGTTGGGGACCGTGGCATTCTCGATCACCGAGATTCGCTCTCCCTTGGAGAGGAGTTCGATTCGCTCGCCCTGCGCGGCGGTGGCGAGGCGGCTCGCCGCCTGATTGTACTGCGTCTGGATGTTCTGGTAATCGCGCTCAAGGCTATCGATGGCGACGGATATCTCCGGCGTCCGCTCGATCGAGGCGGTCAGGTCGGCGACCTCGTCTTCGATGTACTTCCTCTGGTCGACGAGATTCTGACGGCGGACCTCGATCTCCGAGACCTGCATCTTGTACATCGTGAGACGAGGGTCCTCCTCGGTCTCTGCACCACCATCTGCAGAGGCGAGAATCTGCTCCTCGACCTGCTTTATCCGCGCCTCCAGGAGCCGCACGCGCGGGTTCGTTGGGGAGTAGACGGCGAGAGCCGAATCGAGATCGGCCCGGAGATCCGCCAGACGCTGTGCCTCCGGCGACGCCGGGGTGTCTTCGTCGACACTTCCGCCCGCCTTGAAGACCTCTTCAAGACGCGCTTCCTGATCATCGAGCAGCGTGAGCTCGCGCTCGATCTGGTTGCTCCGCTCCTGGAGGGCCGTCCGTCGGTCCTGGCGAAACGAAAGGCTCTGCGGAAGGGCGTCGGCGTTCTGGCGCTTGAAGCTGACGATTCGTTCGGAGCGACGAGCGAGTTCAGCGCTCAGCCGCTCGGTCTCCTGCTCGAAGAAGTCCAGCGTCTGCTCGGCAAGGCCGGTTCGGAGCGAGCAATTCTCTTCGAGGATGCGCGTGACGTACTCGTTCACGACGGCGGCGGCCCTGTCGGGGTCGGCGCCACTGAAGCTCACGGTCACGAAGGTTGCCTCGGATCGCCGTCCCGACTGATCTATCCGCGTGCCCTTGTTCATCTCCTCCACGATCTCGTCCGCAGACATCCGTTCGATCTGAGGGAACGCCTGCGACCGTCTTGCGATCGACAGCAGGTTCTCTCGCGTCAGGAGGCGCTGCTCGATGATCTGCAACTGCTCGGACGTCGCGACCTGCACCGTCGAACTCGCCATATCCGTGGGAATCTGGGGCGACTCGACAAGCAGGCGTGCCTCGGCGCGGTAGGTCGCAGGCAGCTGCAGCGCGATGTAGACGGCCGCTGCCGTCACACCCACGGCAACGATGATCATGATGTAGATGCGCCGGAGGAAGACGGAGACGTAGTAGGAGATGTCGAGGTTCATTTGTCAGTCCCGGTTTCAGCCTCGGCATGAGCGGTCCCAAGGAACAGCCCTTCCGACAGCACAAGCGACACGGTCTCGTCCGTTATCGAGCGACTCTCCTGCGTCCAAGCGTATACCATTGCAATATCCGCTAGTTGATTAACGAGTTTGGGCACGCCCTCGGTCGCGTCGGCGATCATCGAACTCGCTTCACTCGTGAACTCGTCACCGCGGCCGCCGGCGACCCTCAGTCGATGGGCGATGTAGTCGGAGACGGTTTCGGGATCCATGCGCGGCAGATGGTAGTTCGCCGCGACCCGCTGCGCGAACTGGCGCAGTTCCGGCCGCATCACCATCTCTCGCAGTTCCGGCTGACCAACAAGCACGAGCTGCAGCAACTCGTCCTTGTTCGAGTTGATGTTGGTCAGCATCCTCAGCTCTTCGAGGCCCTCTAGCGACAGGTTCTGAGCCTCGTCGAATATCAGGATGACACGTCGTCCCGATGCGTATTCCTCGATGAGCAGATCCTGCAGCGTCCTGAACATCGCCACGTAGTCCATGTCGCGTTCGACCTGAACGTCGAGCGCCGACAGTATCCATGCCACCAGCTCTCCCCGCCCCCCTTGCGCGTTGGACACGAGGCCGATGGTGACGTCGTCTTCGATGTTTCTCAGCAACGCTTGGAGGAGCGTCGTCTTGCCTGCGCCGACCTCGCCCGTGATCAGGGTGATCGGCGCGCGGGAAAGTATGCCGTACTCGAGCACCGCGAACGCGCGCTTGTGCTGGTGCGACCAGAACAGGAAGTCGGGATCCGGCAGCAGCGTGAAGGGACGCTCATCGAGACCGAAGAAATCGGTGTAAAGTCCGGGTTCTGACCACATGCTCATGCTGCCCCATGGCTTTGCCGGCAATCTGCCCGACACTCGAAAGACGTCACTACTGCTTGCGACGTAGGTACGGCAGAGCACCTACATCACAAGACGTTAACTTTATATATCTTGCCCGGTGTCGCCGCTTGGTTGGCCGGTGCGGCCTAGGAGGCGAATTCACTTGTGAGCTGAGTTTGCACGCCAGAGAACAACGAAAGGGCGGAAGGGAGAACCAAGATCTCAGAGTGCCGTTCTTTTTGGCGCTTGCGAATGTTGAACGAAGTCAGGGAGTTGCCCTCGCACCTGCGCGGCGGCATGCCGCCGTCGTAACCACGTGGCCAAAAACTCATGGTCACTCTGAAAATTGTCCTATAAATTACGCGGGGGTGGGACCAGACCGTGTGGCGTCGGTCTCGGAGTTTGTGACCAGTCGAGTGCAGTACGGAGCGAGTGAATATGTCTATCCATTTCTCTAACGAACTGGGCGCTTTGAAACATGGGCGCCCGGCAGTCCTAGGTGGGTCCAGCCGCGGCATCTACAGGGACTTCGGAAAGCATGTCGTCGACACCGCGCTCGTCCTCGCGTCCGCCATGTTCGTGGTGCCGCTTGTGGCTTTACTGGCGGCGATCTTGGCCGTCGACGGGGGCAACCCGTTCTACAAGCAGAAGCGGGTCGGTCGAAACGGCCGCATCTTCACCATCTGGAAGCTTCGCACGATGGTGCCGGATGCGGAGGCGCGGCTGGCGGAGTATCTCTCGTTGAACCCCGAGGCCAAGGCCGAGTGGGAGAGCACCCAGAAGCTCAAGAACGATCCTCGGGTGACGAGGTTCGGCCGTCTGCTGCGCAAGACCTCGCTTGATGAGTTGCCCCAGTTGCTGAACGTCGTGCTGGGGGACATGTCACTGGTCGGCCCGCGGCCGATCATGCTCAATCAGGAAACGCTCTATCCTGGAACCTCCTACTTCGCGCTGCGCCCCGGCATCACCGGCCTGTGGCAGATCTCAGAACGCAACCACACCAGCTTCTCCGAACGGGCCATGTACGACAACCGCTACGAGGCATCTCTCTCGTTGGGTCTCGACATTGCTATCCTGTTCAAGACCGTTCGCGCCGTCGCGAGGTGCACCGGCTACTGAGCCAAAGCAACCCGCGTCATCACGCTCTGTTGTCTCTGTGTCCGATCCTTGAGCCGACAACAGACTTTCTTGACCGTTCCTGAGTATGTATGGAGTCCGGCCTGCGCGGTCGGGGCTTGGGCAAACTCGTGAGAGGCGACATGTTGAGAATAGTATCCAGTCTGGTCCTGGCCTGCGGCCTGCTTCTGACGGCTGCGTGCGAATCTTCCGAGGAGCGTGCGCAGCAGCACTTCGAGAATGGCGTGGCGCTGCTCGAGGCGGGCGACGTCGACCGTGCGCTGGTCGAGTTTCGAAACGTTTTTCGCCTGGACGGAACCCATAGGGAAGCGCGCCGTGCCTACGCTCAGGCCGAGATTTCCCGGGGACAGTATGCGTCGGGCTACAGCCAGTACCTCCGCCTGGTCGAGCAATATCCTGACGACATCCCGGCTCGCCGCGAGTTGACGCGCCTCGCGCTCGAACGCGGTGAATGGAGCGAGGTTGAAAAGCACGCGACCTTCTTGATCGAGGCGCAGCCTGAAGACGACGTGGCCCGCCTCGCCGATCTCGCAATGCGCTACCGCTCCGCGCTTGATGCGGAGGATGCCGCGGCCCGCGCCGAAGTCGTGGCCGATACCATCGCCCTTAGCGAAGAAATGCCCGAAAACGCGTTGCTTCACGAGATGCTGGCCGATCACTATGCGCGCGAGGACCAGCGAGAGGATGCCCTGGCCGAGATCCAGCTGGCCATCGATGCCGGAGGGGACCTGCGACGTCTCTATGGAATGCGGATCGGCCTGCTGCAGCAGATGGGTGATCTTGATGCCGTGGAATCGACCCTCGTGGAGATGGTCGAGCTCTTCCCGGAAGATCAGACCGTCGCGGCAACGCTTCTCCGCTGGTATATTTCGCGCGATCAACTCGACGAGGCCGAGGCTTACCTGCGCGCACGCGCCGATACAGGCGACAGCGCGCAGCAGATAGATTTGGTGCGTTTCCTGATCGAGTATCGTGGCCGCGAGGCGGGCCTGGAGGAGCTCGATTCACTCATTGAGGCCGACGCTGAAGACGCTCCTCTCTTCCGTTCGGTCCGAGCGGGATTGACCTTCGAAGCCGGGCGCCAGGAGGAAGCGATTTCCGAACTGCAGACCTTGATCGACGAAGCGCCCGAGGAGACCGACCAGCTCCGCAACGTCAAGGTCGCTCTTGCGCGAATGCTGCAGGAAACCGGCAACAGCGTCGGTGCACGGTCGCTCATCGAGGATGTTCTGAGCTCCGATGCGAATCATGCGGAGGCGCTCAGGATGCGTGCGGCATGGTTGATCGAGGCGGACGAGACGGATGATGCCATCCTGGCGCTGCGCACTGCGCTGGAGCAGAACCCTCGCGATCCGTCTTTGATGACGGCCATGGCACAGGCTTACGAGCGTGCCGGCAACCGCGCGCTGATGGCGGAGATGCTCTCGCTGGCGGTGGAGGTGTCGAACCGTGCTCCCGCCGAAACACTGACATACGTCCGGTACCTGGACGCTGACGGAAAAACGGACGTCGCGGAGCGCGCGCTCGTAGAGAGTCTGCGTCTCAATCCCGGCAATGCCCAACTGCTTCAATATCTGGGGTCGCTCTACGCTCGAGAGCAGGACTGGGGGCGAACGCGCCAGGTCATCGACAGCCTCGAAGAAATCGACTCGAGCGAGGCCAAGGCTGCCGCGAACGCGCTGCAGGCCGAGGTCCTGACTGGCCAAGGTCGCAACGAGGAGGTCGTCGACTACCTCGAGGATCTGATCGACCGCGGCGAAGGCGGTATCGGCGCTCAGGTCGCCATCGTCCGCACGCACATTCAGAACGGCAATCTCGACGCCGCGATGGAGTACGTGGAGAACGAACTGGCGCGAGATCCGGACAACGCGAGCCTGCGCTTCCTCAAGGGGAGCGTGCTTCAAGCCAGGGGCGAGAACGAGAAGGCCGAGGCCATCTTCTCCTCGATGACCGAGGAGAATCCCCGCCTCGTCCTCGCCTGGCGGACGCTCTACCTGATGCAGCAGCAGCAGGGGCGGGCCGAGGAGGCACAGGCGACCCTCGACGCCGCGCTCGAACAGAATCCGAACTCTCCGGATCTACAGTGGATCAAGGCGTCCCTGCTCCAGCGCGACGGCGATCTGGAGGCGGCGCTCGAAGTCTATGCCGCGATGTACGAACGCAACAGCTCGGCTCCGGTGATCGCGAACAACTACGCCAGCCTCCTGACAACGCTGCGTGATGACGAGGAGTCGATCGAGCGGGCATACGCCGTGGCGCGCCGCCTGCGGGATGCCGATGTGCCGGCATTTCAGGACACCTTTGGCTGGATCGCCTATCTTCGCGGCGACGTCGAGACGGCAATCGATCATCTCGAGCCGGCGGCCGAGGCTTTAGCGGACGACCCGAGCGTTCAATATCATCTCGCGATGGCGTACGACGCCGCTGGCCGCGCCGCAGACGCCGCAGAGGCCCTGCAGCGCGCCATCGACCTTGCGGAGCAAGGCGCGCGTCTGCCGGAGATCGATACTGCGCGTCAGAAGCTAGCCGAACTCCAGGCGCCTGCAGACTAGTATCCGCGGGGCGGGTGTGTCTCGGCTGTAACAACGGCCGAATTTTCCGGACACCGCTTTCGTTCAGCGCGCGCTTCCGGTTACTGCGGAGGCGGCGAAGGACTAAGCTGCAAGAAACGATGGGCAGGCCGCAATCATGATCCGTTTTCTCCTCGGGGCGCTTGTGGCGCTCCTTTTCGCCGGCGCCGCATCGGCGCAGGGCTCCTATCAGATCGGTCCGGGCGATGTTCTCCAAGTCGAGGTTCTCGAAGATCCCAGCCTCAATCGCAGCACGCTGGTTCTGCCGGACGGGTCGGTGACGTTTCCCCTGGCGGGAACCGTGCAGGCGGCGGGCCGGACGGTTTCATCGTTCCAGGCGGCGCTGACATCCGCGCTCGCTCCCAACTTCGCTGCCGATCCGACCGTGTTCGTGACTGTTGCCCAGCTGGCCCCGCCGCAGGAAACGCTACCGCAGCTGGAGGCCGCTACCATAGACGTCTACGCTCTCGGGGAGTTCAACAATCCGGGAAGATTCGATCTGGAGCCCGGCACTTCGCTGCTGCAGTTTCTTGCGGCCTCCGGGGGCGTCACCCCTTTCGCCGCGACGAAGCGGATACAGTTGCGCCGCCGGGATCCCGTCACCGGGCAGGAAAAGGTGTATAAATTCAACCTCAACGCGGTGGAGCGCGGCGGGCGCATCGTCGGCCAGTTGATGTTGCAGCCGGGAGACGTGATCGTGGCCCCGGAACGTCGCCTTTTCGAGTGACGTCGTGAGCCGTTCTCGATCTGCGCTTCGCGTCGGAATCGGCGGAGCGCTGGCTGGGGCATTGGGACTGGTGCATTCGGCCTCCGGACAGGATGGCGCGCAGCCCGCCGGCCTTCGTCTGGTCGTGGACTACTCGCTGGGCCTCGACGTCGATACGAACCAGGATCTCTCCGATCCGACCGATGGCACGTACTCCGCGATCGTAAACGGGTTCGACTTCGCGATCCTCTCG
Organism: uncultured Alphaproteobacteria bacterium; assembly: GCA_963749675.1. Taxonomy (GTDB): domain Bacteria; phylum Pseudomonadota; class Alphaproteobacteria; order Rhodobacterales; family Rhodobacteraceae; genus Roseitranquillus. The sequence continues at coordinate 252,563 of CAVVNT010000004.1, read as the reverse complement.
GACACGCGGAACGAGTCCTTCGCGCTCGCGTTCGGCACCGAGTTGCGCATCGCGGACGATCCTACGGACCCACAGAATGACGGCGCAGAGTTCGAGTGGAAGGACCCCGCCTTCGACCTCAGATACTCGCGTCAAGCGGCCAATGCGCGAGTTGCCGCCTCGGCGAACTATCTGCGCCGCGACGTCGATACCGTCGAGCCCTTCTTCATCGATCTCGACGGCGACACGATCGTCGACGAAACCGGTTTCGAGGCGTCGCAAGGTACGCAGACGAATGTTGGTGCCAGCGTGACGCTGGAGACCGGCATCGACGCTCCGATCGGCACGACCTATTCCGCCTCCTACTCCTCGCGGACGTACAACGATACAACCGATCCCGACCTCTATGACCGGTACCAGTACCGCTTTGCCACCTCCACCAGCCTGCGCTTTTCGGAGATATCGGTCGGGCGGATCGACCTTAATCTCAATCAGTACGAATATTCGGGCGGTCGCATTCTTGACGGTGAAAGCATCTCCGTGCGTGCCGGGCTCAACCAGCAGGTTTCGCCCATCTTCTCATTCGACGCCGCGCTGGGCTACTCCAAGGTCCGGGAGGAAGAGGACATCGATGACGAAACGTTCATCGACGTGAACCAAGGCCCGAACTTCCTGTTCCGGCTGACGCGAGAGGTGGACGACGGCAGTTATTTCGCGACCTACAACCGCAGCTTGGTCGAGGAAGTCTTTCGGAACAGCCTGGCCTTCGGCCGCAATCTGTCGAGGCCTCGCTACGATCTCCGCGCCGAGATCGGCCTGACAGCGCTCGACGGGGGAGACCCCTCACCGACCTTCGGGCTTGTGTACACGCGCCCGCTCGACGATGGCCGGTTCTCGGCGAGTCTGCGGCAGACGGTGACAGTGAACACTGAAGACGACGAGCGGGTTCTGACCTCTGCGCTTCTCGGCTACTCCTATGAGATCAATGACCTCTCCTCGGTCAATTTCAGTTTCGACTACGCCATGGTCACGACGCCTGGCGGAGACGAAACCGAAAATGACCAGACTCGAGCAACTTTCCTAGCGTCCTACAGCCATGCGCTGACGCGGGAATGGGACCTTTCCGTCGGGTATCGCGGTCGTGCGAGATCGCGAACCGACGAAGACGCGTTCTCCAATGCGGTGTTCCTCAACGTCGGCCGCAGATTGATCCTGCGGCGCTGAGGCGCCGCCTTGCGCCTCGGTGCACGCGGGGACAAGCATTGAACATGCGCGACGAGGTGCAGCGAAACAGGCGAGAGAGAGCGCGCATCGCCGGCCAGACGGCGATGCCGCGTCGGCCATGGAGCGTGATCGCGCTGATCGTCATCTGCGCGGTGATCGAACTCGTGCTGCTTTGCGCGGATTTCGGGCTCGTCGCCACGACCCGACTGCGGGGCATCGCCTATCAGAATGGCGGCTTCTGGGTCGGCCTTCTGGGGACGTGGGAGCCGAACTATCCGGCGCAACCCTACCTGATGTTCTTGACCTATGCCTTCCTGCACGGCGGTCCGGTGCATCTCGTCGTGAACATGATCACCCTCTACTCGCTGGGGCGCCTGGTGATCTCGCGCGTCGGGCAGCGCCGGTTCCTGATCCTCTATGCGATCTCGGCCCTCGGCGGCGCACTTGGGTTTGCGCTTCTATCGTCCGCTCTGCGCCCGATGGTCGGCGCATCGGGTGCGCTCTTCGGCTTGGTGGGGGCCTGGATCGCCTGGGACTATATCGATCGCTTCAGTTTTTCCGAGCCATTGCTGCCGGTCCTGCGGCCAATCCTGATCCTGATCTTCCTCAACGTCGTTCTCTACTACGCGATGGGCGGCCACTTGGCGTGGGAAACTCATCTCGGCGGCTTCCTCGCCGGGTTCTTCGCGGCCTTTCTGCTCGATCCTCGGCCCTATGATCAGAGGTCCTGAGCCGGGATCAAGAGAGCGGGATGGAGCGCTTTGGCGGCAGCAACGATGCCGGGCGTCCGAGCGGCAGCCGAGTTGAATGCCAGAGGCGCGCCCGAGCGGTCGCTGACGGTGGCACCAGCCTCGGCGGCGATAAGCCCGCCCGCGGCGATGTCCCACTCCCAACAATCGCGGAAGGTCATCATCGCGTCGAACCGGCCCTCTGCAACCAGGCAGAGGCGGTAGGCGAGAGACGGGCGGAAGTGTCGCTCCACCGGCGGCACGCCGCGTGGGCCCCAGATGTCGGAGGACAGGGTTGCCTTGGGCGCCAGCACCAGCGCCGCGGCGACCTCTTCGCGCCGGCTGGCCCTCACCGGCGTGCCGTTGCAATGCGCGCCGCGGCCGACGACGGCGGTGTAGACCCGCTCTCGCAGCGGAAGCGCGACGACCGCCGTCTCCACGACGCCGCGCCGTGCGATCGCGAGAGAGATGGCCCAAGTCCGCCGCCCCTCCAGATAGCTGCGGGTGCCGTCGATCGGGTCGATGATGAACGTGCGCTCGGAAGCTAGCCGTGCCTCATCGTCCTCGGTCTCCTCGCTGAGCCAGCCGTAGTCGGGGCGCGTCGACCGAAGCGTCTCCAACAGCACCGCATTGACGGAAAGATCCGCCTCGCTGACCGGACCCTGGCCGCCGCCCTTCTCCCAGGCCTGAGGAGAGGCGCGCCAGTAGCGCAGCGCGGTCTCTCCACCGAGGCGCGCTGCTTCGATCAGCAGCGCCAGGTCGTCAGCCGCCCGCAATCGTCATGCCGTCGACCAGGAGGGAGGGGATGCGCCGCGACTTCCAAGCCGGCGCATCGTTGGCCGGCTGGATCGTCAGGAGCATGTCGCGCAGGTTGCCGGCGATCGTGCATTCGTTGATCGGATAGGCGATGCGGCCATTCTCGACCCAGAACCCGGCGGCACCGCGGGAGTAGTCGCCCGTCGTCGAGTTGATCGAGGCCCCCAGCATCGAGGTGACGAGCAGGCCCGTCCCCATGCCGGACAGCAGGTCGTCGCGGCTGGCCGTTCCGGGCGTGAGGTCGAGGTTTGTCACGGTGGGGCTGGGCGGTCCCGAGGGGCTGCGCGCCGCGCTCGCCGTGCTTTCGAGGCCGAGCTTGCGCGCTGCGCCGAGGTCGAGCGTCCAGCTTGTCAGCACGCCGTCGTCGACGATCGCGCGGCGGCATGTCGCGAGGCCCTCGGCGTCGAAGGGACGCGAATTGCCGACCCGCCGGCGATGCGGGTCCTCGACGAGCGACAGCCCCTCCGACAGGACCCGCTGGCCCAGCGCGTCGCGTAGCCACGAGGCGCCACGAACGATCATGGCGCCGTTCACAGCCTGCACCAGATGGCCGATCAGCGCGCCCGCCACCCGTTCATCGTAGAGGACCGGGTACGCCCCCGTTGGTGGCTTGCGGGCACCGGCGCGCGCGACGGTGCGTTCCCCCGCAATGCGGCCGATCTCCTCCGCCGAGGGCAGCTCGTTGCGGAACACGCGCCCCTCGCCGTACCAGTCGCGTTCCATCCCGAGACCGTCGCCGCAGATCGCGATGCAGCTGACGCTCGTCTCGGTGCGGTCGTAGCCGCCGGCGAAGCCGTTGGTCGCCGCCGTCCAACCCCGGCGCCGCTGATGCGCGGCCGAGGCCTGCTCGACCTGCGTGACACCGTCGATATCGCGCGCCGCCGCTTCGGCGCGAAGCGCGAGGTCGGACAGCTCGCTCGCCGCAGGCTCGGCGGCGGTGTCGGCGATCTCCAACCCCGATGCGTCGCGCACCTTCGACAGCGCCTCGGGTTCGGCGAGTCCGACCGCAGGATCGTCGGGTGCGGCACGCGCCATCGCGACGGCGCGCTCCGCCATTCGTCGCAGGGTCTCGGGGCGCGTGTCGGAGGCTGCGACGCAGGCCTGGCGATGGCCGATGATGACGCGCAGTCCGATCTCCTGGCCCTCGGCGCGTTCGGCATGCTCGAGCGCGCCACCGCGCACGTCGATCGAAAGCGCCGCATCCGTGACAGCCACGACGTCCGCCGCGTCCGCCCCGGCGCTCTTGGCGAGCGCCAGCGTCTGCTCCGCCAGCTCGGGAAGGTCGGCCAAGTTCATCGCCCCATCCATCTGCCTACTGCACCTGTTGGTCGTTGATGAAGATGCGACCGTCTTCGGTCAGGCGGATATTGGAGACGAGCTCGCCCTCGTTCGTTCCGGGCCGCGCGAACATCCCCATCATCATCTGCGTGCTCATCGCCTGATCCTGCGGCAGGATGCCGGCCTGCACCAGGCGAGACAGAAGCTGTTGAGCGCCGCTCAGCAGGACGCTGATCTCTCCCACGGGCCGGGCTCCGCCGTCCTCGCCGTCGACGAGCTCGAGCTGGCCCGTCGCCAGAACTTCGCGCATCGGCGAGCGCCACGCGCAGGGTGTCGAGCGACAGCGTCTTCACCTCGCCGCCGCCGCTGTCGGCCATGTCCGCGGCGCCCACGTCCTCCTCGACCAGAATCTCGCCCGAGACGTCGAGAACGATGGCGCCGGGGTCGCGCGGCAGGATGCCGGCGGGATCGACCATGTTCCACAACCCTTCATCCAGCGCGACGTCGAGCATCGAGATGCCGAGCGCGTATGGCTGTGCCTCCTCGGACGCCAGCAGCGGAGCGGCGAAACCGGAGCTGAGCGTGCCCACGTCCACGACGATCTCGGGCAGTGGAAGAGAGCTTCCGCTGAGGGCGAGACGCGCCCCATCGCTGCCGCTCTCGTATGTCAGGCCCTCGGGCACCACGACGATGCGAGTCTCGCCGGCGCCGGTGGCTGACAGCCAAGGTGAGCTGCTGCCCTTCGCTGTTGCTGTCGAGGCTGAACGCACTCGACGCGGAGGTCAGCGTCGCCACCCTGGACTCTCCCTCCGTTAGCGCGCGCGCGACTTCGGCGACGTCGGAGCCTGCGAGCTGCATGAGGTTCGCGCTCTCGATATCCTCCATTGCGAACGACAGATCGAAGTCGCCTCCGCTCTCGGCATCGGATCCGGCGAAATCGACGGACAGGCGCGCCGAGGTCAGCGAGCTCTCGCCCTCGGCGGCCTCGCCGATGTCATAGCGACCATCCACATCATCAAGGACGACGCCGCCGGTGATGTCGATCGGCTCGCCATCCTCCAGCGATTCTTCGAGAGTGACGCGGATTTCCGGCGCGGTGAAGCTGTGCATCCTGAGCCCGTCTGCGTCGGCGACGGTCATCTCGAGTCCGGGATGGCTCACGAGGAGGCGGGTCGCGCGCACCTCTCCGTCCTCGCCGGTGTCCGTCAGGATGATCGGGTACTCGGGCGACGACGTGACGCCGACCGTGCCGTCCGAATTCTGTGTCAGCACGATCTCGTCGACCTCGATCTCGTAGAGCTCCGTCTCTTCCGACCCTGCGGTCATCGAGAGGCTGCGGATGACGAGGCCGTCCTCTGTCTCCTCGACGGCTTCGGTCGTGATCTCGGCATCGTCCTGCTGCACCGAGGCAAGCCAATCCTCCCACACCTCGCGCGGCGTGACGTCGGCGGCCGCGGGTGCGGCAACAAGCAGGAGCCCGGCAAGGGCGGGGGCGAAACGGGGCATGTAGATACCTTCCCTATCGGTCTGGCTCTCACTTCGACCGCGGGGTGCGGCGGGTCAAGGGCATCCACACTGGACCGTGTGTCGCTCCCGCGCTACGCCGCCCTCAAAGAGGGAGATCGAAATGGCTGATCTTGCAGGCCGAACGGTCGTCGTTACAGGCGCGAGCAGCGGGATCGGCGCCGCCGCGGCGCGCGCATTCGCGGAGGCGGGCGCGAACGTCGTGCTGCTTGCCAGGCGCGAGGAGAAGATCGCCGAGATCGCAGGCGAGATCGGCCCCGACCGCGCCCTCGCGGTTCCCTGCGACGTCACCCGCTTCTGGGAGGTCGAGGCGGCGATCGACGCTGCGCTCGCCAATTTCGGCGGTCTGCACGTGCTGATCAACAACGCCGGCGTGATCGAGCCGATCGCGCGGCTCGACGAGGTCGATCCCGCGGCCTGGGGCCAGGCGATCGACGTGAACCTCAAGGGCGTCTTCCACGCCACCCGGGCCGCGCTGCCGGCGATGCTGGAGCATGGCGGCGGCACGATCCTCAACATCTCCTCCGGCGCGGCGTCGGGGCCCGAACGAGGGATGGAGCCAGTACTGCGCCTCGAAGGCGGGGGCGGCGATGCTGCTGCGCTGTGTCGACCGTGAGTACGCGATCGGAAGGCATCCGCGCCATCGGCCTCTCGCCCGGCACAGTGGCGACCGAGATGCAGCGGCAGATCAAGGCCTCCGGCATCAACCGGGTCAGCCAGCTCGACTGGAGCGACCACATCCCGCCGGAATGGCCCGCTCGGGCGCTGGTCTGGCTCGCGGGGACCGACGGGGATGAGTTCGTGGGCCAGGAGGTCAGCCTGCGCGACGAGGGCATCCGCCGCCGCGTGGGCCTGGCGTGATCCGCGTCGAGGAGGAGGAGGATGGCCTGGTCACCATCCGCCTGGACCGGCCGGAGAAGCGGAACGCCCTGACGCGCAACATGCTGGAAGACCTGGTCGTCGCGCTGGACCACGCCGCCGACGACGCCGGCGCGCTGGTCCTCACCGGCAGCGGCAGCGTGTTCTCCGCCGGGGCCGATCTCGCGCAGGTGCCGCAGGGGCTCGACACCGATCCGCTCTGGGAACGCGTCTCTGGCCGTGTCGCGGCGCTCACGATTCCGACGCTCGCGGCGATCAACGGCTCGGTCGCCGGCGGCGGCTTCGGGATGGTGCTCGCCTGCGACATCCGGATTTCCGTCCCGGAGGCGACGTTCTTCTGGCCGGTGATCTCCAACGGCCTCCGCCCGCGGCCGTCGGACCCGCCGATGCTGGCCGAACTCCTGGGACCCGGCCGCGCGAGATTCATGCTGCTCACAGGCGAACGGATCGCAGCCGAGGAGGCGCGAACATTCGGCCTGGTCGACCGGATCGTCCCGGCGGACGCGCTGCTGGACGAGGCGCGGCGCCTGCTGTCGCCCGCACTGGCCGCCAGTTCCGAGCACGTGGCGGCCTTGAAGGCGATGGTCCCCTGAGAGGTTCAGCGACGCCCGCGCTTGGCCGTCCGGGCGTGGAAGGTCGGCGGCTTGTTCCTGACCCACCGGGCGAAGCGTGCGAGCCTTGGATGTGCGCGCAAGGCTTCCGGCGTGGAATAATGGCGGCCGAGCTCGGTCTCGCTCAGCGTCGCATGGATCTCGTTGTGGCAGATCTGGTGGAGGAGCACGGTCGGACCGCCCTTTCCACCGCGCAGCTTTGGCACGAGGTGATGGTGGCTCTGCCGCGCCCCGGGCGGGATCGGCCTGCCGCAAAGGGCGCAGATCGGAGCTTCGCTTTCGTCCATGCCCGCGGAGAATGGTCCTGAACGCGGCGTCCGCAAGCGGGGCGGAGCCTGTCGGTGCCCTCGTCGTCGGCGGCGGGCCTTCCGGGCTGATGGCGGCCGAGATGCTGGGCCGCGCCGGGGTCGACACCATCGTCGCCGAGGCGATGCCTACAGTCGGACGCAAGCTCCTGATGGCCGGAAAGGCCGGATTGAACCTGACGAAGGAGGAGCCGGCCGAGCGGTTCGCCGCAACGTACGGTGCCATGCGCCTCATGCCTCCTCTCGCCGAGTTCGGGCCACAAGAGGTGCGGCGGTGGACCGAGGAGCTGGGGCAGGACACATTCGTGGGCTCGACAGGGCGGGTGTTCCCGCGGGCCATGAAGGCCTCGCCGCTGTTGCGGGCGTGGCTCGCCCGGCTTGCGGCGCTCGGCGTGGAGGTCCGGACGTCTTGGCGCTGGACCGGCGATCTTGCCGCGCCGACCTTCCAGTCGCCGGCGGGCGTGAGGGTCATCGCGCCCCGCGCCGTCGTGCTGGCCCTTGGCGGGGCGAGCTGGCGCAGGCTTGGATCGGACGGCGCCTGGGCGCCGCGGCTCGCCGAGCAAGAGGTCCCGGTCGCGCCCTTCAGCGCGTCGAACGCAGGCATCGAGGTGGCCTGGAGCGACAAGATGACCCGCCATTTCGGAGCGCCGCTGAAGGCGGTCCGGTTCCGGGCCGGTGAGCGTGAGAGCCGGGGCGAGGCCGTGATCTCTGCCCGCGGACTCGAGGGCGGCGGGCTTTACCCGCTGACCCCGGCGCTGCGGGGCAACGCCGCTCTCACCGTCGATCTCGTGCCCGACCTTTCGACAGAGGCGGTCGCGGCGCGCCTCACGCGGCCGCGCGGGAAAGCGACGTTTTCCGCCTATCTCAGGCGTGTGCTCCGCCTCGATCCCGTGCGCCTCGCACTGCTGCACGAGTTCGGGCGCCCCCTGCCGGGAGGCTTACGGCTTGCCGCTCTGGTGAAGGCTTTGCCGGTCACCTACTCGGGCCTCCGACCCATGGACGAGGCGATCTCGACCGCCGGCGGAGTCCGGTGGAGCGGGATCGACGACCAACTGATGCTCAAAGCTCGGCCGGGGGTCTTCGTCGCCGGCGAGATGATCGACTGGGAGGCGCCGACGGGCGGCTATCTTATCACGGCGTGCTTCGCGACCGGACGCCAAGCGGGACTGGCGGCGGCGGCCTGGGCGCTCAGCGACGCGTCATCATCGCAAGACGGATCAGCGTCCGCTCGATGACCGCCATGCCCGGCGCCTGCGAGGAGGACCGCAACGTGAGGTCGGCATCGACGATAAGGCGTATCGCGGCTTCGAGCTTTGGAGCGCCCCAGTCCGTCGCCTGCCGCCGCATGCGATCGCGCCGCATGCCCCAGACGGGAGGTCGCATGCGTCCGAGCGCCGCCGCCGGGCCGGCAGGGTCGGCTGCCGCGGCAAAGAGGCTGCGGAAGTGTCGGCCGGCTGCGATGCAGATCGCGACCGGCGTCGTGCCCTGCGCCTCGAGCCGCTGGATGAGCGTTCCCAGCTTCTCGACCTCTGCGTCCGCGGCGGCGTTGATCGCGTCGTCGAGCGCCGCCTCGATCGTTGCCGGAGCCAGCAACTCGACCTCCTCGGGCGAAAGGGGCGCATCGTCGGCGAGTTTGTAGAGCGCGATCTTCTCGACGGTCTGCCGGAAGTCCCCCGGATCGAGCGACTGTGCCAGAGCGAAGAGCGCCGTCTCGGCCTCGCGCGATGCGGAGATGTTGGCCCGCGACAACAGCCCCTCGATCTCGGCCCGGTCTGGCGGATCGTCGTAGATCGCCAGCGTCGCGGCAGCAGGGTGACCCTCGAACAGCTTTCGCAGGGCGGACCGCGCCGTCAGGGAGCCTGCCGTCACGATCAGTGTCGCGTCGGACTCCCGCCAGCCCTCGAGCGCATCCGAGACGGCGCCGGCATGCGAGTCGGCTGCCCCCTCCAGCACCACCGCCCTGGGCCCGGCGAAGAAGCCCAATGCCCGGATCTCGTCGGCTAGGCGGCCCGCGCCTTCGCGCAGATCGGCGGGGCCGAGGCGGACGAGGCGCATCTCGGCCTCCCCGTCGGGTCCGACCAGAGCGCCGACGATCTCCTGCCGTCGCAGGGCGACGCGCATGGCATCGGCGCCGTAGATCAGGACAGCAGGCGTCGACGGAGAGGGCCTGGCGCAGAAGGCGGCGACGTCGCGAGCGGCGATTTTCACCGCCGCCACTCTCCCGACGTGGCCAGCAGGTCGGCCACCAGACGGTCCGCGAGCACGACCATGAGCCGCTGCTCTGCGTCTTGCCGCGCGGCCTGCGTCGCCGCCGTGGTCGATGTGGACGTCAGTCCGGTGAAACTCTGCACCGTGCCTTGCTGAAGCGTGGCCCCGGTCGCGATGTCGGTGACGGTGTAGTCTGCCTGGCCGATGATGTTCGTCCGCGCCGTGACATTGTTCGCCGGAATGGCGGTCACCTGCGCACCTTGCGTGATCGTGACCGCCAAGCGGTACGTCGGCGCATCGGGCAAGCCAAGCCGGTCCTCGAGCTGCCGTGTGAGGAAAAACCCGGGGCGCGTCGCCGGCACCGAGTATTCGAAGGCGCCGTAGAACCCGGTTGCGGGGCCGTCCGGCGCAAGGGCAGGGGTGAAGCCGCACCCGGCCGCGAGCGCCAGGTACAAGACGATGCCGCGCCTAGACCACGACATTGACGATGCGTCCGGGCACGACGATGAGTTTCTTCGGAGGCGCCCCGCCGAGCGCGCGCTGCACGGCATCGTCGGCAAGCGCCTGCGCTTCGATCGCCGCACGCCCGGCGTCGCGCGGCACGACGATCTCCGACCGACGCTTGCCGTTTATCTGGATCGGCAGCGTCAGGGTCTCGTCGATCAGCAGAGCCTGATCCGCCACAGGCCAGTCCGCCTCCGCGACGAGTCCCCGCCCCCCGAGCATCGTCCAGACGTCCTCGGCCAGGTGCGGCGTCATCGGCGACATGAGCTGCGCCAGCACCCGCAACGCCGCGCGGCGTGCGCCGGCTGGAGCATCGGCCTTGGAGACAGCGTTGGCAAAGGCGTAGAGCCGCGCGATCGCTGCGTTGAAGCCAAAACTCTCGATGCCGAGTGTCACGTCCCGGATCGCCCGTGCGGTCGCCCTTTCAAGCTCCGGATCCGCCGTGTCCTCCGCCACGTCGGCAAGGTCCGCCGCCATACGCCAGACCCGGGCGAGGAACCTGTTCGCGGCCTCCGCGCCGGCCGCTGTCCATTCCACGTCGCGCTCGGGCGGGCTGTCGGACAGGACGAACCACCGCACCGTATCGGCGCCATAGCTGGCCACGATGTCGTCGGGGTCGACCACGTTCTTCTTCGATTTCGACATCTTGGCCGAAGGGATGACCATAATCGGCTCTCCTGTCGCCTTGAGCCGACCTTCTTCCACCTCCGACGGCAAGTGGTAGACCGGGCGACCCCTGTCGTCGCGGGTCGCGTAGATCTCATGGGTGACCATGCCTTGCGTGAAGAGGGCGTCGAAGGGCTCGATCGCGGGCGCCGGCAGGTGCCCGGTGCGATGCATCGCGCGCGCGAAGAAGCGCGAGTAGAGCAGGTGCAGGATCGCATGCTCGATCCCGCCGATATACTGGTCGACGTTCATCCAATACGCGGCGTCGTCCATCACCGTCGGCGTCTCCGCGTGCGGAGACGTAAAGCGGGCGAAGTACCATGACGAGTTGACGAACGTGTCCATCGTGTCGGTCTCGCGCCGCGCCTCGCCGCCACATTCCGGGCAGCGCGTCTTCGACCAGGTCGGATGGCGGACCAGCGGGTTGCCCGGCTCGTCGAGAGTGACGTCGCGGGGCAGCTCGACCGGCAGGTTTTCCTTCCTCTCGGGCACGATGCCGCAGCCCTCGCAATGCACCACCGGGATCGGGCAGCCCCAGTAGCGCTGGCGGCTGAGGCCCCAGTCGCGCAGGCGGAAGCGGGTGACGCCCTGACCCACACCGTGCTCCTCGCAGAAGGCGATGGCGGTCTCGATGGCCTCGTTCCCGGTCTGCAGCTCTGCTCCAGCGATGGCGCGCGTGTAGCGCACCGTCTGGTCCTTGGTCGGGACGAAGGCTTCGTCGGCGACCGGCTTGGGGTCGTCGGCCGCCTCGAACGTCTCGAGGACCGGCAGGTCGTACTTGCGCGCGAAGTCGAGGTCGCGCTGGTCATGCGCCGGAACCCCGAAGATCGCGCCGGTGCCGTAGTCCATCAGGACGAAGTTCGCGATGTAGACCGGCAGCTCCCATTCGGTATCGAACGGGTAGCGGGCGCGCAGGCCGGTGTCGAAGCCGAACTTCTCGGCCGTCTCGAGCGTCTCCTCCGACGTGCCGAGCCGGCGGCATTGGGCGCAGAACTCCGCCACGTCCGGCCGCTCGGCCTCCAGCGCGCGGACGAGGGGATGGTCCGGTGCCACCGCGATGAACGAGGCGCCGCGCAGCGTGTCGGGCCGCGTTGTGAAGACCTCGACTCGGTCGTGCCCGTGGAATGGCTCGACCAGTCCGAAGGAGAGCTGCAACCCGCGACTCTTGCCGATCCAGTTGCGCTGCATGAGCTTGACCTTCTCGGGCCACGCGTCGAGCCCGTCAAGCGCCTCCAGCAGTTCGTCCGCCATGTCGGAGATGCGGAAGAACCACTGGGTCAGTTCCCGACGTTCCACCGGCGCGCCCGAGCGCCAGCCCTTGCCGTCGATGACCTGCTCGTTGGCGAGCACGGTCATGTCGACCGGGTCCCAGTTCACCATCGCCGCGCGGCGATAGACGAATCCCGCCTCGAGCATGTCGAGGAACAGCGCCTGCTGCTGGCCGTAGTACGCCGGGTCGCAGGTGGCGAACTCGCGGCTCCAGTCGATCGAAAAGCCGAGGGGCTTCATCTGCGCGCGCATGTCGGCGATGTTGCCGTAGGTCCAGTCGGCGGGATGGCCGCCGCGCTCGATCGCGGCGTTCTCTGCCGGCATCCCGAAGGCGTCCCATCCCATCGGGTGCAGGACGGCGTGGCCGGTGGCGCGCTTGTAGCGCGCGATCACGTCACCCATCGTGTAGTTCCGCACGTGGCCGATGTGGATGCGCCCCGACGGATAGGGGAACATTTCGAGCACGTAGTATTTTGGGCGATCGGGGTCCCGGCGCGCCCGGAATATCTCGGCATCATCCCACGCGGCCTGCCACTTCGGTTCGATTTCGGCGGGATCGTAGCGAGACATGCTAATGCTTTGCGTGAGGGTGGAACGCCGGCGGTGATAGCCCCTGCACGGTCGCGGGTCCAGAGGCGCGGCTGCCGTCTCCCGGTCCTCGCGACGCGCTACAGTCGGGCGTCCTGCGCTCGGAGCTGACGGGCTCGGGTGAGGATCGCATCCTCGACCGCGCGCTGCGTCTCCAGGCTGGCGGGACCCCCTCGCGTCTGGATTGCGACGCTGAGGGAACGCGCGTCGAGTGCCGGGTCCCGGATGTAGACCGTCGCGCGATAGGCGGTGCCCGAACCCGGCGGCGTACCGTAGCCGAAGCCGATGACCCCTGAAAACGGATCGGCCGTCTCGACCGGCATGAAGTTCAGTATCTCGAGGCTGGCACTCCAGAGGTAGCGGTTGACCGCGACCGTAACGTTGGGGTCCGGTCCGCCTCCGAACAGGTCCCAGATCGTCTCCCTCCGCTCCGGCGGCTGCGGCAGCTGGTCGGCCTCGGACCCCACGCGGGGGCTGCAGCCAGCCGCGACCGCAAGGGCCACGACCAGAGCGATGATGTTCGGTCGTGCGGGCAAGCTCATGTATCGCAAGATTTCCACCGTCCCAGTGCCCTGTTTGACTAGCGGCGGGTTGATCCGGCGACAAGATCTTTCCCCGCGAAACCGGGCTGTGTCTTTGCTGCACCAGCGTTCGGTCTTCGCTGGCCGGGGCAACCGCGTTCGCTTGCTTGTAGAGGCGTGCGCCGCGCATAGGAGGTCATCCAATTCGGTTTTCCCCGGATTGGGGTGCATCTGAAATGAATGAGGGAAAACCAAATGAAGAAGGTTCTTCTTGCCTCGACCGCCCTGGCCTTCTCGGCCGGCTGGGCGTCGGCGGACGTCATCAACACCGGCTCCGCGGCCGGCGCCACGATCGAGCTCGACGGCTTCGCGGAAATGGGTGTCTTCGGCAACGACCTGACCGACGATTCCGACCTGCAGTTCCACACCGACATCGACCTGCAGTTCATCTTCTCCGGTCAGACCGACGGCGGCCTTGAGTTCGGCGCCAACATCGACCTCGACGAGACCGACGGCAGTGAGCGCGGCATCCGGCTCATCCGGGACGAAAACGGTGACATCGAGGACATCCAGATCAATGAAGGTCAGGTCGTCAACCGTCCTACGGGCGGCAGCATTCGTGACGTCACCTTCGGCGGTTCACCCGCGTTCGACAACGCCCTGCAGGGCGGTGAAGAGATCTACATCCGCGGTGCCTTCGGTGCCCTGTACATGGGCGACGTCGACGGCGCGCTCGACTGGGCCTTGACCGAAACGTCGATCGGCGGCTCGCTCACCGACAACGAAGAGAACGCGGGCTGGAACAGCAACGCCGGTCTCGACGGCTTCTACGACGGTCAGATCGCCCGCTACGAGTATGCCTTCGGTGACTTCGCGATCGCGGCCTCGGCCGAGATCGACGACCTCGGCAACAGCGACCCCATCCTCGGCTTGGGTGCCAAGTACTCCTACGCCGGCAACGGCTTCGACATGGTGGTCGGCGCTGGTGTCCAGACGATCAGCGGCGCGGTCAGTTCGGTCGTGTCCGGCGCGTTGGGAGATCTCGAGGACGAAGACTTGTACGACTCCACCATCTGGGGTATCTCGGGCGACCTCTCGATGTCCAACGGTGTCCAGGTCATCGCGAGCTATTCGAACCGCACCAACGATAGCGACCTTAACGACGATGACGGGTCGTATTACGGCCTCGCGGTTGGCTACGAGTGGGACGCGCTTCTGGTTTCGGCCAACTGGGGTCACTTCGAAGACTGGGGCGTAATCGGATTCGACTCCGAGGGCTACGGCCTGATCGCGAACTACGACCTCGGCGGCGGCGCCGAGCTGCAGGCTGGCTACAGCCACAACACCATCGGCGAAACCGACTTCTCGAACTACTCGTTCGGCGTCGCGATGAACTTCTGATCCACCAGGATCGGCACTTTCGGAAGGAGCGGGCCCTCGTGCCCGCTCTTTTCTTTTTCGGTCGACCGTGATGACCTCTGCGTCATGTCGCTGAAGAACATCGAGGAGCGCATCGCCGCGGCGGAGGCGTCCGCCGGCCGGGCGGCTGGCGCGGTCCACCTTATCGCGGTTTCCAAGAAGCAGCCTGCCGACCGGGTCGTGACCGTCCTCGACGCTGGTCACCGCCTTTTCGGCGAGAACCGCGTTCAGGAGGCCGCCGAGCGCTGGCCGCCGCTCATCGAGCGGTACGACCAGATCGCCCTGCACCTGGTCGGTCCGCTTCAGACCAACAAGGCACGGGAGGCGATGCAGCTCTTTCAGGCCATCCACTCGCTCGACCGCCCGAAGCTCGCGAAGACGCTGGCGCGACTGGCGCAGGAAACCGGCGGCTGCCCGGACCTCTTCGTCCAGATCAACACCGGGGACGAGCCTCAGAAGTCCGGCGTCTCGCCAGCCGAGACCGACACGTTCATAGCCGAGTGCCGTTCACTCGACCTTCCGCTTGTCGGCCTGATGTGCCTCCCGCCGGCGGACGAGGCCCCGGCGACCCACTTCGCCCTGCTCGCAACCTTGGCGGAACGCAACGGGATCGACGGTCTCTCCATGGGGATGAGCGGCGATTTCGAAACCGCCATTTCTGCCGGTGCCACGCACGTGCGGATCGGCTCGGCGATATTCGGGGAGCGGCCGACGGAGTAGGACCTCGGCAGTTCGACAATTCGCGCCACGTCGGACCGACAATGTCCGAAATCCAAACCGCACTCTCTCCGGCTCTACCGCTCGCTATCAGAATCACCACTGCCGAACTTCGGCATCAGCATCATGCCGGTGGCGTTCACCGGAAGCGGCTGCGGCCAAAGAGCCCGGTGACCGAAGCCAATGCTCTGACCGGCTGTGGAGGAGAGGTGGCCGAGCGCCCCACTTGGTGCGTGCGGGGCGCGCGGCGCGGTGGTGCCGCCGCGTCCCGCGCGCATGCCGTCGTGGTCGGACTAGTTATCCGCCCGCGCCGCGAAGTCTTCACCGTTCAGGGCCATCAGTCCCTTCAGGATGTCGATCGCGTAGGCCAGCTGATAATCTTCCTCCCGCAGCTTCGCGGCGTCTTCGGCGGCTTGCTGCTCCTCAATCGCCTGCTGCCGCTCGTCCTCGGTCATCGAGTCGTTATCCAGGCTGCCGCGCAGGTCGCTCTCGGAACGAAGCGGACGAGCGTCGAGCTCGGGCTCCGCATCCTCTTCCTCTGCCGCGGCGACGTCTTGCTGCGGTTGGGCGACTACGATGTCGGGCGAGACGCCGAGCGCCTGGATCGAGCGCCCCGACGGCGTGTAGTAGCGCGCCGTCGTCAGCCGCATCGCTCCATCGCCCCGCAGCGGCATCACGGTCTGGACCGATCCCTTGCCGAATGACTTGGTGCCGACGACGATCGCGCGGCGGTGATCCTGCAGGGCGCCCGCGACGATTTCCGACGCCGAGGCGGATCCGCCGTTGATTAGAACGACGATGGGCTTGCCTTCCGCAAGATCACCCTCGCCCGCGTTGTAGCGGTCGCCGTCCTCAGGGTCGCGCCCACGGGTCGAGACGATCTCGCCCTCTTCGAGGAACGCGTCGGAGACCTTGATGGCTTGAGTCAGCAGGCCGCCAGGGTTGTTGCGGAGGTCGAGAACGAAACCGTTGACGTTCTCCATGCCGCCAAGCGCCTCGACTTGTTCGGCAAGCCCTTCCTCCAGATTGGGATAGGTCTGGTCGTTGAACGTGGTGACGCGCAGGACAACGCTGTCGCCTTCGGTCCGTGTGCGGACGGCGGTCAGCGTGATCGTGTCGCGCACGATCGTGACGTCGAACGGCTCGTCCCGTCCCTCCCGCACGACCGTGATGACGATCTCGGAGCCGACGGGCCCGCGCATCATCTCGACCGCATCGTCGAGTGTCAGGCCCAGCACCAATTCTCCGTCGACGTGGGTGATGAAGTCTCCGGCTTCGATCCCCGCCTCGTCGGCCGGGGTGCCGTCGATCGGCGAGACGACCTTGACGAAGCCCTCCTCCTGCGTGACCTCGATGCCGAGGCCACCGAATTCGCCCCGCGTCTGCACGCGCATGTCGTCGGCGTCATCCGGCGACAGGTAGGAGGAATGTGGGTCGAGCGAGGTCAGCATTCCGTCGATTGCCGCCTCGATCAGCTCGCCCTCGTCCACCTCCTCGACATATTGGGCGCGGATGCGCTCGAAGATGTCGCCGAAGAGGTCGAGCTGCTCATAGACGGAGGCCTTGTTCTCCTGCGCGAGGAGTGGCCCGGCCACCTGCGTGGTGGCGACGGCCCCGGCAAGAGTGCCTGCAATCGCGGCGAAGGCTAGCTTTTTCATGTCTCTTGTGTCTCCCATGCGGGCGCGGGCGCCCGACTGCCGGCAGGACCATAATCCTTCATCGCTCCGGCAAGAACCGTCTTTTCGTCGCGGCGTGGGCCACGACTCTTCACAATCACGTCGCAGCGTCGCCGACGATGAGGCTCTTGCCCGTCATCTCAGGCGGCTGTTCGAGCCCCATGAGCTCCAACAGCGTCGGGGCAACGTCGGCGAGCCTGCCCTGGCGAAGCTTGGCGCCGTCGCGACCGCCGACCATGATCACAGGTACCGGGTTCAATGTGTGCGCGGTATGTGGACCGCCCGTCTCGGGATCGATCATCGTTTCGCAATTGCCGTGGTCGGCGGTCACGATCGCGGCCCCTTCCTGCCGGGCGAGGGCGTTCAACGCACGACCCAGCCCCGCGTCAACCGCTTCGCAGGCCTTGATCGCGGCCTCGAGGTCGCCGGTGTGGCCGACCATGTCCGGGTTGGCGTAGTTCACGACGATCAGGTCGTAGTCACCGCGTTCGATGGCCGCGACCAGTCTATCGCTGACTTCCGGCGCCGACATCTCGGGCTGCAGGTCGTATGTCGCCACGTCCGGCGACTTCGGCATCTCTCGATCCTCCCCCACTTCGGGCTCTTCCTTCCCGCCGTTGAGGAAGAAGGTGACGTGGGGATACTTCTCTGTTTCCGCCAGCCGGAACTGTCTCAGACCATGGTGCGCCACCCAGGCGCCCAGCGTGTTCCTGAGGTCACGCGGCGGAAAGACGGTGGTCATGTATCGGCTGTGCCGGGTCGAATACTCCACCATCCCGAGCAGGTGGAGCTTCGGCCGCGGCGCATCGAACGCATCGAAGTCCGGAGCGCCGATCGCTGCGAGGATTTCCCGCGCCCGGTCGGCGCGGAAGTTGAGGCAGAACAGACCATCCCCGTCCGCCATTCCTGCGTAGTCGCCGATCACCGTCGGCGCGATGAATTCATCGGTCTCATCCCGCGCGTATGCCGCCTTGACAGCATCCTCCGGCGTCTCGGCGCGCTCTCCCTCACCCGAGACGATCGCGTCGTAGGCGCGCCGGATGCGAGGCCAGCGATTGTCGCGGTCCATGGCGTAGTATCTGCCGACGACCGTTGCGATTGTCGCCCCTTCGGGCAGCGCTGCGGCGAGTTCGGGCACGAATCCGTCAGCCGATTTCGGAGGGACATCGCGACCGTCGGTAATCGCATGTACGAGGCAGGCGAGTCCCGCATTGGTGACCATCCGTGCTGCGGCGACGATGTGGTCGAGGTGCCCGTGAACACCCCCGTCCGAGGCAACGCCGAAGAGGTGGGCAGTTCCGCCATCGCGCTTCACCGCCTCGATCCAGTCGAGCACCGGCTCCTTCTCGAAGAACGAACCGTCTTCGATGGCAAGGCTGATCTGACCGAGGTCCATGGCCACGACACGGCCGGCGCCGATGTTTGTATGCCCGACCTCCGAGTTGCCCATCTGCCCGGTCGGAAGACCTACGTCGGGGCCATGCGTGACCAGCGTTGCGTGGGGGCAGTCGCTCCAGATGCGGTCGAACGTCGGTGTCTTCGCCAGGGCGGGCGCGTTGGCTTCGGTCTCCTCCCGGAGGCCCCAGCCGTCGAGGATGCAGAGCATGACAGGTTTCATCATGGCTAGTCCCTAGCGTGCTACGCGCGGCGTTGAAAGCGCCAACAACCCGCTCCGCCAAGGTCAACATATCGCCCTGTTTACCGCTTGCGCCGCGGCGAGAGGGCGGCCCGCGGAATTGAGGTAGCGCCGGATTGTCCGAGCCGCCGACCGCTGAGACTCGCCGAGGAGGATCAGGCAGCGCAGATTTCAGGTTCTATGGTAGGGTGAACCTGCCAGAATCATGGCCGCGCGATAGAGTTGTTCGGTCAGCATCACGCGCGCCAGCATGTGCGGCCAGACCATCCTGCCGAAGGACAAACTTTCGTCTGCCTGCCTGCGAAGCTCCGCATCCAGCCCATCCGCCCCGCCGATCAGGAATGCCGCCGAACTTCGGCCTTGGTCACGCCACGTGGCGACCAACATGGCGAATTCTGGCGATGTGAGTTGTGCGCCGCGCTCATCGAGGGCGCAGATTGCAGCGCCTCCCGGTGCTGCGCGAGACAGGAGCGCCGCCTCCTCTGCCGGGCCGCTCACCTTGCGCTCGTCGATCTCGATGATGTCCAGCGGACCGAGCCCCAGAACTCGGCCGGTCCGGTCGAAGCGCTTGCTCCAGTCAGCGACCAGGTCGGCCTCCGGGCCGCCTCGAAGGCGGCCCACAGCGCAGATGCGGACGCGCAAGAGCCCGACCCGTCAGGTGCGGGCGCTCGCTCTCTCCGCCGCCGCAACCGGCGAAAGCCACATCTTCTCAAGTTGGTAGAATTCGCGCACTTCGGGCCGGAAGACATGCACGATGACGTCACCGGTGTCGATCAGCACCCAGTCAGATGCGTCCTTGCCTTCGACCTTGGCGGTCCTGCCTGTCGCGGACTTGACGCGCTCGACGAGCTTGTCCGCGATCGCGGCGACCTGCCGAGAAGATCGGCCGGAGGCGATCACCATCCAGTCAGCAATCTCGGACTTGCCGCGCAGGTCTATTTCGACCACATCCTCGGCCTTGTCGTCATCCAGCGATGTAAGAATGATTTGCAAAAGCTCGGCAGGCTCGTGCGTTTGGGGAAGACCGCTCAAGCGCGGGTTCCAAGCGGTTCCAGACTGGACCGCGCCGTTGTACTGGGACAGACCATTGTCCTCCTGTGCAGCACGCCGTTTCTCGCCTCGGCGCTAAGCGTATGCTGAACTTAGCACTGGCGGACGCGGATCTCAATGTCGTGAGAACAAGAGCCGCTCTGATCCTGATGCAAGGCTGACCGCGGGAGAGGGACCCGCGGCAACGCCTGCGTTCCGCATCGGCGCCCTCGCTGCACTTTCTCCACAGCCGGAC
Source organism: uncultured Alphaproteobacteria bacterium (assembly GCA_963749675.1). Classification (GTDB taxonomy): domain Bacteria; phylum Pseudomonadota; class Alphaproteobacteria; order Rhodobacterales; family Rhodobacteraceae; genus Roseitranquillus. Next base: position 232,730 of record CAVVNT010000004.1, on the reverse strand, counting down.
TATTGTGAAACAGGTCAGGGAAGGACCAGTGCGTGACGCAGAACGACACGAACAGGCTAAAGGAGCTGTGGGACGCGTTCGGGCGCGCAATGCAGGAACTGAACGAGCGCAACATCGGCCTGATCGCCGCGGGCGTGGCCTTCTGGGGCATGTTCGGCCTGTTCCCTGCAATGGCCGCGATAATCGCTCTGTGGGGCTTTTTTGCCGACCCGCTGGTCGTGGACGAAATGCTCTCCGTGCTCGAAGACTTTCTCCCGCCAGACGCGTTCCGCCTCATCGACCGGCAGGTCATGCGGCTCGCGGCAGCGAACACATCCACGCTAGGGTGGACCACCGCGGTTTCGACTGGAGTTGCCCTTTGGTCGAGCCGCGCGAGCACGGAGGCGCTGATCCGCGGACTCAACGCCGTATACCGGCGCTCGAACCGCATCGGCATGCGTCAGTGGATCGCGCCCGTCATGCTGACGTTGGGAATGCTGGGTGTTGCGCTCGTCGCCCTGGCGAGCGTGGTCGTCGCGCCGGTGGTCCTGTCGTTCCTGCCGCCCGGAACGTGGACCCAATGGATCCTGTCGGCGTCTCGGTGGGGGATCGCAGCGGTCGTGATGGTTCTCGGCTTGGGCATCGTTTACCGCTATGGACCAAACCGCGACGGCTTCAGAAGGTCCCCGCTTCTTACCCCGGGCGTATTCGTGGCCCTGGGCATCTGGATCGCCGCCTCGTGGCTCTTCTCGTTCTATATCCAGAACTTCAATCGCTACAACGAGATATACGGTACCCTCGGCGCCGCTGTCATCCTGCTGCTGTGGCTATACATCTCCGCGTACGCCGTCCTGCTCGGCGGCGCGGTAAACGCGAAACTCGAGCGGAATGCGCGGCGCCGCAAAGAGCGGGTGACCCGCGGCACGGAGACTTTCGAGCCGCCGCCACCGCCGGTTCCCGACGACATGTAGCCAGAGGTTCAGACCGCCTGCTTCAGCGTCTCGGTCGAGGAGAAGAACATCGCCTGGCTGACGGCAGCCCGCACCTCGTCCTCGCTATAGGGCTTCGAGATCAGGAATGCGGGCTCTGGCCGTTCGCCTGTCAGAAGACGCTCCGGGAACGCCGTGATGAAGATCACGGGAATCTGCCCGAACTGCTTGAGCAGGTCGTTCACGGCGTCGATACCCGACGATTTGTCTGCGAGTTGGATGTCGGCTAGTATGAGATCCGGCTTGTCCTTGATGCCCATCTCGACCGCCGCGTTACGCGTGCGAGCGATGCCAATGATCTCATGCCCCATCTCCGAGACGATCGAGTGAATATCCATCGCAATGATGGCTTCGTCTTCGATGATCATGACCTTTCCGCGTACCGAACTCTCCATCTCGTCCACCGCGATCGACACCAATTCCTCGGCTTCCGACGAATTGATCTGCATTATTGCGCCAATTTCGCTGTGGCTGAACGCTTCGATAGTGTTCAGCAGAAGCGCCTCACGCGCATTAGGCGTCAGGGACGCCATGTGGTCCTGAGCGGCAACCTCAAGGCGGGTGACGTCAGCGTCAGAGCCCTTGGTGGGCTGCCCCGCGCTTGCCCAGATCGCATGAAAGGCCTTGAACAGCGCGACTCGAGGATCGAGTGAGCCGTCGAACGCATCCCGATCCTGCACGACCGCTTCCAAGGTCGCAACGGCGTAATTGTCTCCCGTCGACTGGCTGCCGGTAAGCGCGCGCGCATAGCGGCGGAGAAAGGGCAGGTGCTTGGCAATCGCTTCCGAGAGGCCCTGATCGGCCGGTCCGTCCATCGCTTGTGTCCCCGAAAAATCACAGTGTTCTGAGGAACCAAAGCGCGAGGACGCAGTTGGTTCCACTGTGGGACGAAAATGGCGTGTCGGGACGCGTGACGGTGACGGTAGCTCAGTGATGGACGATCGGAAGAAGGGCGCGGATTGGATGCGTCAGATAGACGAGAATTTGCGCCGCGTTTACGACGAGACGGCCAGAGAGACGATTCCTGACAGGTTCCAGAAGCTATTGGAGAAACTCAAGGATCGGGACGCGGGCGAATGAGCGCAGAATTCGCCGACCCGAGGGACGAGTTAGTAGAACATCTCCCGGCCCTGAGGGCGTTCGCGCTTTCGCTGACGCGCAACGCGGCAGCGGCGGATGACCTCGTTCAGGACACCATCGAGAAGGCGTGGTCGAACCTGTCGAAATTTGAGCCCGGCACCAACATGCGCGCCTGGCTCTTCACGATCCAGCGCAACACATTCTACTCGGACCGTCGCAAGGCGAAGTTCGAGGTGGCCGACGTCGACGGACACTTTGCCGCAGCGCTGGCCGAGAAGCCGGCACATGACGGGCGGCTCGCCTTCAAGGATTTCCGCGTGGCCTTCAACAAGCTGCCCGATGAACAAAGGGAGGCTCTCGTGCTCGTCGGCGCATCCGGTTTCTCCTACGAAGAGGCCGCCGAGACCTGCGGTTGTGCGGTGGGCACCATCAAGAGCCGGGCCAACCGCGGCCGGAAGCGGCTGGCCGAATTGCTCGGATTGGGTAAGGACGAGGACCTGACAATCACCGACAATGCCACCGTAGCCGTGATCGCGACGGGCCCCTCGCAGGTTTGACACCGCCATGATGGCGACCGGCGGCGTCGGGTTCGGCCGATTGGACTCACTGGGAACCCGGATCGCCGCGCTACTATCCCTGGCTCTCTTGCCGCTCGGTCTCATTGCGATCGTGCAGACCTATCGGGTCCTCGACGAGGCGACCCAGCGCCTCGACGTGGCGCTCATAGGAGAGACCCTGCGGACCACGCGCGACGAGCGCGGGGTCATCCTGTCCGGGATCGGCACCGCGCAGACGGTCGCGGCGGGGTTGCCGGACTTCCTCGACGACGTTTCCGACTGCCGGAACTTTCTCCGAGATGTGGTTGAGGGGCGACAGAACGTGCATTTCGCCGGCTTCGTGCGGCCGTCGGGCGTCATGGAATGTGCGTCGAGCGACGGGACCGTGGATTTCTCGGACACGGAGGTCTTTCAGGACGCGATCTCGCGGCCTCGCCTCATCGTTAGGGCAACAGCGGCGGGGAGGGTCACGTCGAAGCCGGCGGTCCTCATCACGGTACCGGTGGTTGAGGGCAACATCGTCCTCGGTCTGGTCACGGTATCCCTGACGCATAGCCGCCTGAAGATCGAAGAGTCCTCGGACCCGGCGCTCGTTCCGATCGATATCGTCACCTTCAACGAAACCGGTGAAGTTCTCACCGCCGCCGACGGCGAGCGGGTTCCCACGCTCGTTCCGGCCAATCGCTCGCTCCGCGCTCTCGTCGGCGCTGGCCCCGTCCTCTTTCGCGACTCCTCCGCCAGCGGAGAAGAGCTGATCTACACGGTCACCCCGATCGTCGAGGGTGCCGTCTACGCGATGGCGGTCTGGTCGCCGTCCCTGGGCCCTGGGGACCTGCTGCGTTGGACCCTGCCGACGATTGTCCTGCCGGTGCTGATGTGGATCGCGAGCCTCTCCGTCGCCTATTTCGCGGTGCACAGGCTGGTGATCCGGCACATCGGGAGGCTTCGCCAGAGGATGCGTCTGTTTTCCCGGTACCGGCGGATCGAGACCGAACCGGAAGACGATACCCTTCCCGCAGAATTACGGGAGGTCACGGACACCTTCATGACTATGGCGCACACGATCCAGCGGGAAGAGGCGGAGCTGGAAAACTCCCTGCGCGAGAAGGACTTGCTTCTGAGGGAGGTCTATCATCGGGTGCGTAACAACCTCCAACTAATATCTTCGATGAACAACATGCAGATCCGGGCGGCCGAGGCGGCCGAAACCAAGCGGACTCTGAGGCGTCTGCAGGATCGCATCATGGCGCTGTCGACGATTCATGCCGCGCTCTATCAGGCGCCGGCGCTGTCGAAGATCCGGGCCGACGACCTTGTCGTGGCGCTGGCCAAGCAGGTCGCCGTCAAGGCTGCAAGCGGGACCATTGTCGATGTCAAGTCGGACGTGAGCGAGATCCGCCTGTACCCCGATCTTGCGGTCCCGCTCTCTCTGCTGACGGTGGAGGCGGTCACGAACGCCGCCAAGCATCTCGGCGCTCCGAGGAACGGTGGCCATCCATGGATAGAGGTTCGTCTGAGCGAGGCCGAGGGACTGGTTCGGCTTGAGATAAGCAACAGTACCGATCCGGATGGCGCAGCGGAACGGCAGCCAGAGCCGGGCGGTCTTGGTCAGCAGTTGATCGACGCCTTCACCGTGCAGCTTGCGGGTGAGCTGGAGATCGTCGAAAGCGACGAGAGTTACACCCTGAGCATCGAGTTCCGCCCGAGCGACTACGGCGAGGAGAACGCCATCATTTGAGCAAAGCGACCTCCGGACGCGACGTTGCGCGCCTCTGCGTCGACGTTTTGGGCCTGTTGCATGGGCGCGCGGCCGTTTAAGTGCGAAGGCGATACAAGAATAGGAGTCGCGCCATGAAGGTCCTCGTGCCGGTCAAGCGCGTGATCGACTACAACGTGAAGGTCCGTGTGAAGTCGGACGGGTCGGGTGTCGATCTCGCCAACGTCAAGATGTCGATGAATCCTTTCGACGAAATCGCCGTGGAAGAGGCGATCCGCATGAAGGAGAAAGGCCTCGCCGAGGAGATCATCGTGGTGTCGATCGGGGTGAAGCAGAATCAGGAGACGCTACGGACCGCGCTCGCTATGGGTGCGGACAGGGCGATCCTGATAGTCGCTGCCGATGACGTCCACGACGATATCGAGCCTCTGGCGGTCGCGAAGCTCCTCAAGGCGGTGATCGACGAGGAGAAGCCCGAACTCGTCATCGCGGGCAAGCAGGCGATCGACAATGACATGAATGCCACTGGCCAGATGTTGGCGGCGCTGCTCGGCTGGAGCCAAGCTACGTTCGCCAACACCGTCGAGATTGCCGATGGTCATGCGACAGTGGCGCGCGAGGTCGATGGCGGTCTGCAGACGGTCAAGGTGAAGCTGCCGGCGATCATCACTGTCGATCTGCGCCTCAACGAGCCACGCTACGCAAGCCTTCCCAACATCATGAAGGCAAAGAAGAAGCCGCTAGAAGAGAAGTCGCCTTCGGATTACGGCGTCGACGTGACGCCGCGGCTGTCGGTCTTGAAGACGACTGAGCCCGAAGGGCGGAAGGCCGGCGTCATGGTCGGCTCCGTCGATGAACTTGTCGCCAAGCTGCGCGACGAAGCGGGGGTGATCTGATGGCGGTCTTGCTGATAGGCGAGGTGACGGACGGGGAATTGTCCGTGGACGCGACGGCGAAGGCTCTGACAGCGGCGAAGGCGCTGGGGGAGGTCACGATTCTCTGCGCCGGAGCCAGGGCCGCTGCGGCGGCCGAGACGGCAGCGAAGCTCGATGGCGTCGACAAGGTGCTCTGCGCGGAGGACCAGTCGCTCGGGCACCGGCTGGCGGAGCCGACGGCAGCGCTGATCGTGTCGCTTGCGGGGAACTACGACCACATTGTTGCCCCGTCGACGACGGACGCCAAGAACATCATGCCGCGTGTGGCGGCCCTGCTCGACGTGATGGTCATCTCTGACGTCAGCGGCGTCATCGACGCCGATACGTTCGAGCGTTCGATCTATGCCGGCAACGCCATCCAAACAGTGAAGTCGTCGGATGCAAAGAAGGTTCTCACGGTCCGGACCTCGACGTTCGACGCGGCTGGTGAAGGTGGCTCCGCGTCCATCGACACGGTGAGCGCCGCCGAGGATCCGGCCCTGTCGGAGTGGGTCTCCGACAAGCTGGCCGAGAGCGACCGGCCGGAACTGACATCTGCCAAGCGCGTCGTATCCGGCGGGCGCGGGATCGGGTCTTCGGACGATTTCGCGATGATCGAAAAGCTCGCCGACAAGCTGGGCGCCGCGGTGGGTGCTTCGCGTGCGGCGGTCGACTCAGGCTACGCACCGAACGACTGGCAGGTCGGCCAGACGGGCAAGGTGGTCGCGCCGGAACTGTACGTCGCAGTCGGAATCTCCGGCGCAATTCAGCACCTCGCCGGCATGAAGGACAGCAAGGTCATCGTCGCGATCAACAAGGACGAGGAGGCGCCGATCTTCCAGGTCGCCGACTACGGTCTTGTCGCCGACCTGTTCCAGGCAGTGCCGGAACTGACCGAGAAGCTCTGACTTAGAGCAGTCCATCGAGCCGGAGCGCCAGCGCTTCGGCCGTTCGGGAGTGCATCGCCGGGCCGGGGAGGTTTTCCGCCACGGTTCGCTCGAGCTCCGGAAAGATCATCCCCTTTGTCTCCGCCGGACCGTAGCGCTCCGGCGCGACGACCTCGACGATGTCCAAGACTTCGGAGCGCAGTGCCTCCAGCATCTCGCGGGTCACGAAGAGCGGGCCGGCGTCGCGCGAAAGATCCAGGATGTCCTCCGGCTTCCGATCCGACATCCAGAGCAGCACGACACGACCGCCGATGTTGCGTACTAGACTCTTCATCCGGGCGACCCACGCCTCCGACAGCTCTTGGCGAAGCAGCTCGAAGCGATCCGGCGATGAGGCCAAAAGCGTCTTGAGCAGGTGGCGAGTGAAGTGAATTTCACTGAAGTCGACGTCGGGCCAGATCTCGGTCATCTGGCGTGACGGGCGGAGGAAGCGGTCGTTTCGGCGCGGATGAACGGTGTAGAACCGGTTCGACATGTTCTGTGCCCCGACGATCTGCACGACCGTCAGCGCCGACTGCGTGCAGGCTCTCATGACGATCGGATCGTTGATGAAGACGTCGAGGCCGGCATTCATGCAGCCGAAATTGACGGTGGTACGACGCAGACACTCTTCCACAAGATCCGGAAAAGGCCGCTCTACGAATCGACCATAGGTCTCTGTACCCCCGAGCACGGCGATGTACCTGCCCTCGAGCGATTTGGAGGGTCCGCGAAACAGGGTACGCGACGTCCCGTACCTGCAGGGTTGGTAGTCGAGACCGCTCGCCGAATTTTCTAGAAGCGACATGGCACCCCCTCTCACTCCCCTCCGGACCACCCATCGCAGCAACGGGTTTCGTTTCTGCTAATTTCCGCACGGGCGGAAAGCTTGCCTCCTCTCGCCGGCGCTGCCACATGTCGCCAGCGAAGAGAGCAGGGGAAAAGTTCATGGAGATCTCCAGGATCGGGATCGTCGGCGCGGGCCAGATGGGCAGTGGGATCGCACACGTGTTCGCCTTGGCCGGCTACGACGTCCTGCTGAGTGACGTGAGCCGTGACGCCCTCGACAAGGCGGTCGACACGGTCGAGCGCAACCTCGACCGACAGCTTCAGCGTGAGAAGGTCACCGAGGAGGAGCGCAAGGCTGCGCTGGACCGCATCGCAACCACGATGACGCTGGCCGATCTGGGCAAGACCGATCTGGTGATCGAGGCGGCGACTGAGCGAGAGACGATCAAGACCGCGATCTTCGAGGATCTTGTGCCGCATCTGCAGCCGCACACGATCCTGACCTCCAACACCTCGTCTATTTCGATCACGCGCCTTGCCAGCCGCACGGATCGGCCCGAGAAATTCATGGGCTTTCACTTCATGAACCCGGTGCCAGTGATGCAGCTTGTCGAGCTGATCCGCGGCATCGCCACCGACGAAGAGACGTATCGGACCTTGCTCGGAGTCGTGGAGAAACTGGGCAAGACCGCTGCCAGCGCCGAGGACTTCCCCGCCTTCATCGTCAACCGCATCCTGATGCCGATGATCAACGAGGCTGTCTACACGCTCTACGAGGGGGTGGGCTCCGTCGGATCGATCGATAACGCGATGAAGCTCGGCACCAACCACCCGATGGGGCCGCTGGAGCTCGCGGACTTCATCGGGTTAGACACTTGCCTAGCCATCATGAACGTCCTGCACGACGGGCTTGCCGACACGAAGTACCGGCCCTGCCCGCTGCTGACGAAGTACGTCGAGGCTGGCTGGCTCGGCCGCAAGACGCAGCGCGGGTTCTACGATTATCGTGGGGACACGCCTGTGCCGACCCGTTAGTCGAGGGCCAAGGTGCGCTCTCTGAGCCAAGCCATGAATGTACGTGGATTGGCGATCCGCCGAGCGATATCCGCCGCGTCGACGGGAGCACCGATCGTCGGCGCCTGCGGGCGATTCAGCGCATGCACCACTTCGTGCAGCAATAGCCCCTGTCGGACAGTGGGCGACATGAGGCTGGCGAGTTGATAGATGCGAGAGTTCTGGCCTGAGAAGCGAACCGGCAGGACCCGCGCACCGGAACGGTTAATCAACTTTGCGGTGAAGGGGTTCCACTCCGCCTCTATGGCCGGTCCGAACGGCTTTCTTGCCGAAGCGACGGAACCTGAAGGGAAGAGGATCACGGCCCCACCGTCGTTCAGGTGCCGCATTGCATCGCGTCGCATCTCCAAATTGCGCTCCAGAGCGTCCGGCTCGTGCGGGAACGGCACCGGGATCATGTATTGCGCCACCTCGTCCACTCCGCTCAGCAGCGAGCGGACGAGGATCTTGTAGTCGTTCCGCACCCGTCCGATGAGTTCCGCGAGGATCATGCCGTCCACGAGCCCATGCGGGTGGTTCGCCACGACGATCAGCGGCCCGGTGCGAGGGACGCGCTGTACCTGTTCCTCGGGCGTCGTGATGTCGATGCCCATATGCGTCAGCGCCGATGTCCAGAACGCCTGTCCGGACGCAACGCCGTTGCGCTCGAATCTGCGGATGAGCCGCAAGAGCGTTATCTTGCCGGTCATCCATTCGATCGTTCGGATGGTCCCAGCTTTCAGCGGGTTCGGGAACGTGGTTGCATATGACAGCTTGCGTTTCTCATAGGGCCGGTGCGCATCTGGCGCTTCGGCTTCGATCTCGTGGTACGTGTCCGCCACCAGATGTTCGTCCTTGTCGCTGGAGATGGATTGACGAGCTACCGCTCCTCACCGAAGCAGCCAGCCACCAGGGCGGCGATTGCATCTGCCAACCCTTCGGCCTCCGGGCCAGTCGTTTCGATGTCGATACAGGTTCCCTTGGAAGCTGCCAACATTAAAAGCCCCATGATGCTGTCACCGGACGCATCAAGGCCGTCTCGCGAAACGGTTGCGTTGGCATCGAATCGTTCGACGGTTTCGACGAGTTTAGCCGAAGCTCGCGCGTGCAATCCCTTTTCGTTGACGATCTTCAGACGCCTTCGAGCGCTCATCGAGTTTCGGCGGCGTCGAAGCAGTCTATGTACTTTCGTCCAGCGGCCAATGCTTGCTCGACCGCGTCCTGAACCGGGATGTGCCGAGACTTCGCGAGCTTGATGAGCATTGGAAGATTCGCGCCGTAAAGGATGCGGCGGTCAACTGAGGAGCATGCACGCAGCGACAAGTTAGATGGAGAGCCGCCGAACATGTCGGTCACGACAACCACGCCGTCGCCTGTATCCACGCTGTCCGCTGCGGTGCAAATCTCAGCTTGCTTCGCCGGCCGGTCATGCTCCGCCTCGATCGAGATGGCAAGAATACCTGGCTGCCGACCAATCACGTGCTCGACTGCCGCCAAATATTCGTTGGCCAGACCGCCATGCGCGACGATCACGATCCCGATCACACCATTAACCCCGACTGCCGGGCCGCCTGCGACGCACACCCGAATTCCCTTGCTGGAGTTGACACCCGGGACGACGGAACCGCAAGCGCCCTAGAGTCACAGGGTGTCGCTTTGGATGTCAGGTGTGGCCTGACCACCCCGGCACATCGCGGGCAGACGTGTCCGATCGAAGCCAAAGGATGAGTGCTGAAGGGAACCAGGCTGCATCGACGCAGTGCAGAAGCGGCAGATCGAACCCCAGCAGTTTCCTGTTGCGCGGCGCGGGGAGGCGCGCCGTCTCCGTGCGTGAGAGGTCGAGAATGGCTGAGATCCGAGATGACGTCGCAAACGGCACGTCGATCAAGCCGAGACCCCGTGCCTCGATCATGCCGCAGATCGCCGGAGGCGCCTGCGCTACGGGCGCTCCGGAATCCGGTCGCGAAACGGCGGTTCTGTCGTCTGCGACCAAAAGAGCGCCAAGGGCGAGCATCTGAAGGGCGAGGCCGGACTTCCCCGACCCAGATGGCCCCTCGATGAGCAGACCGGCGCCGCTCACTGAAACCGTTGTCGCGTGAAGCATCATTTCTGAGAGATGTCGCCGTGATCACTACCCACCACGTTCTACAGCAAATCGTCCTCATGGAACTGGACTGCCTACCGATTCATGCAAGAATTGAGGAAGTTCACGGCTGGTCAATGTCTATTGAGCGGTCCCGATGGCAGAAGCACGACGAAGCGTGCCCCCAAAGGCTCAGAAAGCAGATCGTTGTCAGTCGGACGGATGTTCTCGGCCCACACCGCACCTCCGTGCGCCTCGACGATCCTCCGCGCGATGGCAAGTCCGAGGCCGCGATGTCCGCCTTCAGTGCCTGAGGCGCGGGTGGAGTAAAGTCGGCGAAAAATTTTCTCAGCCGCCCCTTCCGGGATTCCCGGTCCGGTATCCTCCACCACCAGCAGCATGTCTTCCCTGCGGCGACGCATCCAGATCCGAACCGCGTCGCCCGCCTCCGAAAATGACAGCGCATTGTCGATCAGATTCACGACGACCTGGGCGATGCGCGCTTCCATACCATTGAACAAGACCGGCTCGTCCGGAATATCGATGATCATGTCCACGCCTGCGGTGCGCGGCGCGCGTGTCAGGTGCGCGATCAGTTCACGGACCGTGACCGTCAAGTCAAACTGCGAAACACGCTCCTGCATGAGGTCTGCGTCGAGTTGCACGGAACTCGAGAGTTCGCCGACGATGCGATCGAGCCTTGCGACATCGGCCTCGACAATGTCGAGCAGCGCATATCGGCGCTCGTCGCCAGCATTGCGCAGGGCCTCTGCCGCGGACTTCAGTGAGGCGAGAGGATTGCGGACTTCATGAGCGACATCGGCCGCCTCCGCCTCCGCCTCGCCGAGACGCTGCGAGATCGCCGCGATGAGGCGCATGACCCGGTAGGAAAGCTGGCGTATCTCATCGCCCGTCATCTCGCCTGTGCTCTGATCGCATTTAAAGGGGATGGCGTCGGAGATCACCGGCGTCAGGAGCGCCAGTCGGCTGGTCACGTTCCTGTGCACCCACGCACAGGCGAACGCGGCGCATCCTAGCCCTGCCAGCACGACCGCAAGAAACTGAGCTTCGTTGCCGAGGCGGTCAGCCACTACTACTGTCATTGCGGCAGAGACTCCCGCGATGAAGCCAGCCGCGGCTGCGGAGAGCGCAAGGCCCACCCCGGCAGGCCCGCCATCTTCCTTGGCATTCGCCGCTCTTGGCGTGATATCGGCAGAAATCGTCACTCTTGGCTGAACCTGTAGCCGATGCCGTAGAGCGTCTCGATTGCAGCGAAACTTGCATCGGCCGCACGGAACTTCTTGCGCAGCCGCTTCAAGTGACTGTCGATAGTGCGATCCGCAACATAGATCTGATCTGAATAGGCTGCATCCATCAGTTGATCGCGTGTCTTTACATGCCCGGGTTTCAGGGCGAGCGTGTGCAGAAGCAGGAATTCGGTGACGGTCAGCGTGACCGGCGCTCCCTTCCAAGAGACTCGATGCCGAAGCGGATCCATCTCGAGTTCGCCTCGAACGACGATCTCAGCCTCATCGTCCTTCCGCAACGAATCCGAGGATGCCGCCATGCGCCGCAGCAGCGCCCGGATACGTTCCAGCAAAAGCCGCTGTGAGAAGGGTTTCCGCACGTAGTCGTCGGCGCCCATCCTCAAGCCAAGCATTTCGTCGACCTCGTCGGCTTTCGAGGTGAGCATGATGATCGGCATCGCCGTGTGGCGGCGGAGTTTCTGCAGAAGGTCGATCCCATCCAGTCGCGGCATCTTCACATCCAGCACCGCCACATCCGGCGCATGGCGGCTGAAGGCTTCGAGCGCGGACTGCCCGTCGGCATGGCATTCTACCTCGAACCCCTCCGCCTCGAGCAGCATCGAAAGGGAGGTGAGGATGTTCCGATCGTCGTCAACGAGAGCTACCTTCGACATGCCCGTTCTCCATGGGCGAGCGTCACCGAATCAAGGCCCGCCGAGGTCGAAGCAGACACAGAAAGCGCGAAGGAATGGCTAACTCCGGTCCGATTGTGGCGATCGCGAGGCGCGACGGCGGCGCTGCGGAGGCTGTGGTGGCGCTAACGTTTTGCAGGTGGCGCTAACATTGGATCCCGTCGCTAGCTTTGTGAATTCCATCCGATATATCGTGAACGACGCTGCGCAAGCCGGTGCCGTTACCAGACCATGTTGCTGAGAGGCGAGGAGGAGACCGAGATGCCCGATACGGGACACGTCAATCCAAAGTGCCGGATCGATCGACAGGGACTGACTGGCGTCGCAAGAGCGCACTACAACCTTCCAGAGCCAGCGCTGATCGAGGCGGCTGTCAAGCGCGACGAGGGACGGATCGGTCTCGGCGGGACGCTTCTCGTGAGTACCGGCAAGCACACAGGCCGGTCGCCCAAGGACAAGTTCGTCGTCAGGACCCCGTCGGTCGCGGACTCCATATGGTGGGAGAACAACCCGCCGATGGATCCGGAGGCCTTCGATCGTCTGCAAAGCGACATGCAGAAACACGTCGAGGGCGGCGAGGTATTTGTGCAGGACCTTCTTGCCGGCGCCGATCCGGGACATCGCCTGAACATCCGCGTGGTGACCGAACTTGCTTGGCATGGTCTCTTCATCCGCCACCTGCTGCGGCGTCCCGACAGGACGGCAGTCGAAAATTTTGAACCGGACTTCACGATCCTCAATTGCCCGAGTTTCAAGGCTGATCCCGAACGTCATGGCTGCCGCAGCGAGACAGTCATCGCGTTGAACTTCGACAAGCGCATGATCCTGATCGGCGGGACCGGGTACGCAGGCGAGAACAAGAAGTCCGTCTTCACGGTTCTGAACTACCTGCTGCCCGAGAAGGGCGTGATGCCGATGCACTGTTCGGCGAACCACGCTCCGGGGAATCCGATCGACACCGCGATCTTCTTCGGGCTCTCCGGAACCGGCAAGACGACGCTCTCCGCCGATCCCGAACGGGTCCTGATCGGCGACGACGAACACGGCTGGTCCGACCGTGGCACCTTCAACTTCGAGGGCGGCTGCTACGCGAAGACGATCAACCTCAGCCCGGAGGCGGAGCCCGAAATCTACGCGACGACGTCGAAGTTTGGCACCGTGATCGAGAACATGGTCTACGATGAGACCACGCTGGAGCTCGACTTCGACGACGACAGCCTGAACTCCGAACACCCGCTGTGCCTACCCGATGGAGTATATTTCTAACGCCTCCTCGACGGCGCTCGGCGGGCACCCCAAGAACGTCATCATGTTGACATGCGACGCGTTCGGGGTGCTGCCGCCGATCGCGCGCCTCTCACCTGCGCAGGCGGAGTACCACTTCCTCTCCGGCTTCACGTCGAAGGTCGCCGGCACCGAGCGGGGCGTGACCGAGCCGCAGCCGACATTCTCCACCTGCTTCGGCGCGCCGTTCATGCCGCGCCGACCAGAGGTCTACGGCGACCTCCTTCGCAAGAAGATATCGCGCCACGGCGCGACCTGCTGGCTCGTCAACACGGGCTGGACGGGCGGCAAGTACGGCGAGGGTAGCCGGATGCCAATCAAGGCGACCCGCGCCCTCCTGTCCGCCGCGTTGGAGGGCGAATTGAGCAAGGGAGAGTTTCGCAAGGACCCCAACTTCGGCTTCGAGGTCCCCGTGGACGCACCAGGCGTCCCGAACATTCTGCTCGATCCGCGGCGGACTTGGGACGACCCCGCCGCCTACGACCGACAGGCGGAGAAGCTTGTACAGATGTTTGCCGAGAACTTCGCCCAGTATGACGCTCATATTGACGACGATGTGCGTTCGGTCGCGATTGGCTAGACCCGGGGATGAAGGCGGACGGCCAAGCGTCGTCCGCTAACCCTGAATTCCTCGCCTGATCAGGTTCAGCCCGGCGACGATCAGGACGGTCATTGTCGCCTTCCGGAATTTCTCCTGATCGAGACGATCTCCGATCGCGAACCCGCCCCACATTCCGACCAGCGCCGGCAATACCAGCAGTGCAGAGAAAGGCGTCGTTTCCGCATTGAGAATTCCCGACTTGAGATGCCCCGCCAGCAGCATCAGCGAGCCGACGCCGTAAACAACGCCCTGCACGACCATCTGGCGCGCCTTTGGCGTATCGAGGGCGAGGAGGTAGAGGACCGTCGGCGGTCCCCACGTGCCTGCCATCCCGCCCATCACTCCTGCGGCGAGCGCGATCAGCACCTCGGTTGTCCGCCGCCAGCCGTCCGCTATTCGGAGGCGCAGGCCGGCGAGCTGGACGAAAGAGAACAACACGACCGGAATGCCGAGCAGGATGTACATGACGTGCCCCGGCACCGTTGTAACGAACTGCGCGGTGATGAAGATCGCGACGCACACGATCGCGATGTAGATGGCGTGCTCGCGGATCGCATCGAGCGCTGCGCCGAGCCCGCCCCGGATGGTTTGCAGCGTGTTCGAGACGACAATGGGCAGAATGATACCAGCGATGACCAACTGAGGGTCGAGAAAGACGCCCATCCCCGAGATCATGATCAGCGGCATCGCGAAGCCGACCGCGCCCTTCACGAACCCGGCGAGCAGCGTTACCAGAACGGCCCCGATCCACGCCGATGCAGCCAGTTCCATTCGCTTCTACCTCTCCGAAAGCGCGAGACATATCGCGGCGCGCGGATAGGTGCAGCCGAAAACGTCAACGACACTTTCGGCTCGCGAAGCTGCCAATTTGAGCAATCTTGTTGCGCTGCATTTGCAAAGGTCTTATGGCCGGCGAAACCTTCGAGAGGTAACGATCATGGCCCATGATGGACAGGATGCGACTGGCGCCGCCGCCTTGAGAGACGAAGCCGCAATGAACGAAGGCGACGCTGCCGTCGAGGCGGCGCGGGCGCTTCTGACCGCAGCAACCGCCGCCGTGCGGAGCATTGTCGCGACCGACGGCAAGGTCGACCCGTCTCTGCTGGAACGCCATCAGCACGCTGCGCATGCGCTCGCTTGGCTCGCCACCACGGTGGAGAGCTTGCGGCAGATGCAGGGCTGGGCGACGGCACTTGGGCATCGGCATGCGTTCGGAGAGATCGAAGCGCTGATCCACCGCATCGCGCTTGGCGAATACCTGTGCCAGATCGCCGGAGGTATCCCGATGAGCCAGGGCGAGATCGCCCGGCCGCAGGACATGGGCCTCGATCGCGAGATCAAAGCATTTGCCGACGTGCCCGAGGTCCGGCGCCTCATGCGCGAAGGCAACACCGCCGAAGCGCGTGGGCGCCTCGTCGCCCTGATGCAGGAGCGGCGGGCGGACACGATCTTCGGCCGCTCCGGCCTCGACGACGAGCTCGAGATGATCCGCGACCAGTTCCGCCGCTTCGCCCGCGAGCGCGTCGAGCCGAACGCACACGACTGGCACCTGCAGGACGCGCTGATCCCGATTGAGATCATCGAGGAGATGTCGGAACTCGGCGTATTTGGCCTGACGATCCCCGAAGTATATGGCGGGCTCGGCCTCTCCAAGGCGTCGATGTGTGTCGTCTCCGAGGAACTCAGCCGCGGCTACATCGGCGTCGGCTCCCTTGGCACCCGGTCGGAGATCGCGGCCGAGCTCATCCTATGCGGCGGCACCGAGTCTCAGAAGCAGACGTGGCTGCCTGGCCTCGCCTCCGGCGAAATCCTTCCCACCGCCGTCTTCACGGAGCCGAACACTGGTTCGGACCTCGGCGCGCTCCGCACCCGCGCCGTCCGCGACGGCGACGACTGGCGGGTCACCGGCAACAAGACGTGGATCACGCACGCCGCGCGCACGCATGTCATGACGCTGCTCGCGCGCACCGACCCCGAGACGACCGACTATCGCGGTCTGTCGATGTTCCTCGCCGAGAAGACGCCCGGCTCTGACGAGGCGCCGTTTCCCGACGAGGGCATCACGGGCGGCGAGATCGAGGTCCTTGGCTATCGCGGCATGAAGGAATACGAGCTCGCCTTCGACGGCTTCCGCGTGTCGGACGAGAACCTCCTCGGCGGGACGGAAGGGCAGGGCTTCAAGCAGCTCATGCAGACCTTCGAGAGCGCCCGCATCCAGACCGCGGCGCGTGCCGTCGGCGTTGCCCAATCCGCGCTCGACCTCGGCCTTCGCTATGCCGACGAGCGCAAGCAGTTCGGCAAGAGCCTGATCGAGTTCCCGCGCGTCGCCGGCAAGCTCGCGATGATGGCGGTCGAGGTCATGATCGCGCGCCAGCTCACGTACTACTCCGCGCGCGAGAAGGACCAAGGCCACCGATGCGACCTCGAGGCGGGCATGGCCAAGCTTCTTGCAGCGCGGGTTGCCTGGGCTGCGGCGGACAATGCCCTGCAGATCCACGGAGGCAACGGTTTCGCGCTGGAATACGGCATCAGCCGGGTGCTGTGCGATGCGCGCATCCTCAATATCTTTGAGGGCGCGGCCGAGATCCAGGCGCAGGTGATCGCCCGCCGACTTCTCGGTTGACGCGATTGCGCAGCGCGGCTCACACATAGGCTGACCAGGTCGGACCGGAGAGTTCCCATGCCGCAGGAAACCGTCCTCGTCACCGGGGCAACCGGCTTCATCGCCAAGCACGTCGTCGCCGCGCTGCTGAACGCTGGCTACGGCGTTGTCGGCTCGTCCCGCTCCCTCAGGCGCCGGGACGAGATGCAAGGCGCGTTGGTGCCCGCCCTCGAGCACTCCAGCGCGCTCGACCGGTTTCGTCTCGTCGAGCTCGATCTGGGGAGCGACGTGGGCTGGATGGAGGCGATGAAGGACGTCGACATCCTCGTGCACACCGCCTCTCCCTTTCCGCTGGTTCAACCCGATGATCCGGATGTGGTGATCCGGCCGGCGGTCGAGGGCGCCCGACGCGCGTTGAGGGAAGCCGAAGCCGCAGGCGTCCACCGTGTCGTGCTGACTTCGTCCGCCGCTGCGATCCTCGATGCGAAGCTGCCGGCGGGACGGGACCTCTTCGATGAAAGCGACTGGACGGACGGCGACGACACGCGCCTGACGCCGTACGTCCGTTCCAAAACCTTGGCCGAACGGGCGGCGTGGGACTTTGCCAGGGACCATCCCGAGATTCAGCTCACCGTCATCAACCCGACGCTGGTCCTCGGCCCGCCGCTCGACACGAACTACGGCACCTCGGTCGGGCTGGTCGAGCGGCTGCTCAAGAGCGACGATCCGATGCTGCCGAATTTTGGCCTGCCGATCGTCGACGTCCGCGACGTGGCCCTGATGCACCTGCGCGCCGTCGAGCGGCCGGAGACCGCCGGCAAGCGCTACATCGGCGCGGCCTCGTTCCTATGGTATCCCGAGATGGCGCAGATCCTTGCGGCGGAGTTCCCGAAGCGCAAGATCACCACCCGCCGCGCGCCGAACTTCGCGATCCGCGTCTTCTCCTTCTTCGACAAGAGCGTGCGGACCATCCTGCCCGATCTCGACAAGCGCAAGGAGGTCTCCAACGCCCGGGCAAGCGAGGATTTGGAAATCCCCTTCCGTCCGGCGCCCGAGGCCGTTCGCGCCTCGGGCCATTTCCTGGTCGACCACGGCAAGGTGTGAAGCGCCTCGCGCTGCTCTTCCTGCTCGCGGCCTGCGCCGACCAGACGGTTTCGGGCTATGCCGCTTCGGGGCCATGGCGCCTCGCCGAGCTGGACGGGGAGCCGGTGCCCGCCGGCACGATCCTGACCTTCCCCGGGGCCGGGCGCGTGAGCGGCGCTCTGCCCTGCAACAGCTTCACCGCCCAGCAGACGGCGCCATATCCGTGGTTCATCCTCTCGCACTTCGAGGTGGGGCGGCGCTCATGCGATGCGGCGGAACTGGAGGAACAGATCGTGCATGCACTCGCCTCTGTCACGCTTGCGGAAGCGAAGGGACCGGTTCTGCTCTTGACGACCGAAGACGGTCAGGAACTCTTCTTTCTCCTCGACCACCAGTAGTCCGCGCCGTGTTGCGTCCGCGGCGTCGAGTTTTTCGCTAGTCGCCACAGGAGGGCACGGAGCCATGTCGGATCGGCCGTTGCAACGCCGCCTCGTCAAGCTCGCATTCGCCGCGCTCGGCCCGTCGCGCGCACACTGGCAGGAGACATGGCCAAGCCTGCGTCTGATGCGGAGCAGCGCCGACGAGCAAGGCGAGATCGTCTATGGCGGGAGGCGGCTGGCGCCGCTCGCGCCGCTCTCGTGCCTGTCCGAGGTTGCCGGCGATCACGTGACCATCGTTGGCTCGGGTCCTTCGATGTGGTCGGTCGATCCCGAGCGGCTGCCGGGCTACCCGATCCTCCTCAACGGCGCGTTGTCGCTGGGTCTCGACGGGGCGCTGGCAGTCGAGGACGAACGCTTCGTCTGGCGGCACCTCGGGATGATCCAGCAGCGCTTGCGGCCAAACATGCCGAGACTTTTCTCGCCGGCAGTGATCCGCGCGCTCGCGAGCCGGTCCAGCGACGTCTTGGCTAAGGGGCCGGTGATCCTGATGGAGAACCTGGAAAAGCGGGCGCACGAGGCGCGCCGACGCGGTCTTCCTTTCGTCTCGGAGGCGCCGGAGGAGGGCGTCGTCGTTGCCGGGACGGTGGCCTTCTCGGCGATGCAGATGGCGATCGGTGCGGGCGCGCGACGGATCTCCTTCGCGGGGGTCGACCTCGGCAAGTCGGCGGAGCCGCGCTTCTACGAGACCGCCGGCAGCATGGCGCCGTCCGGTCTGGAGACCGGCCTCGATAGGATCCTGCGCCACTTTTCGGCGGGGAGGGATTTGGCGGGACGGCGCGGGATCGCTCTTGAGACGGTGACGCCGGGGTCGGCGCTGGAGAGCATCGGAATTTCCTATCGGCCGCTCTGAAGGAGGCCGGTCGGCCGGGGCATCGAACCCCGGCCGACCGGGCACGACCGCCATCGCGCCGGGCCGGGATCACATGATCATCAAGCGGATCGCGTAGGCCACGAGCGCCACGACCCCCACCCCTGCGGCCCAGAGAGCGACGAACCAGGCGAGCTTGCGGATCAATGGTAGCCCTCGTCAGGGTCGAGTTTTCCGCGAAACACCCAGTAGGCGTAGCCGGTGTAGGCAAGGATGATCGGAACCAAGATGATCGCGCCGACGAACATGAAGAGCTGGCTCGAGAACGGGCTGGCGGCGTCCCAGATCGTCACCTCCGTCGGTATGACGTAGGGCCACATCGAGGCGCCGAGCCCCGCGAAGCAGAGCCCGAAGAGCACCAGGGCCACGACGAAGGGGAGCCAATCCCGACCGGGCGTCAGGAGGGTCCTCGCCAGGATCAGAGCGAGAGCCGCGACCGCGATCGGCACCGGCGAGAGCCAGAGGAGGTTTGGCCAGGTCAGCCAGCGGGTGAAGTAGACCGGCTCGAGGAACGGTGTGGCTAGGCTGACGGCGACGACCGCCACGACGGTTGCGATGCCAAAGACCCGTGCAAGCCGTCGAGCCCTGTCGTGCACCTCGTCCTCTGTCTTGAGGATCAGCCAGCACGCGCCGAGGAGCGCGTAGCCCGCAGCGACCCCGGCGCCGCAGAGCAGTGAGAACGGGGTCAGCCAGTCCAGCCAGCCACCACCATAGGCGCGCCCGTCGACCTCGATGCCCTGCAGGATCGCGCCGAGGATGACACCTTGCGAGACGGCCGCCGTGAGCGATGCTCCGAAGAAGGCCGCGTCCCAGAACCACTTCGAGAACCGCCGCACGGTGCGCCACCGATACTCGAAGGCGACCCCGCGGAATACGAGAGCGAGGAGCATCGCGATGATCGGCGGATAGACCGCCGGCATGATGATCGCGTAGGCGAGCGGGAAGGCCGCGAACAGGCCGCCCCCGCCGAGGATGAGCCATGTCTCGTTGCCGTCCCAGACCGGAGCCACCGAATTCATCAGCAGATCCCGGTCGCGCCGCTGAGGGAAGAGCGGGTAGAGGATGCCGATACCGAGGTCGAACCCGTCGAGGACGACGTAGACGTAGACCGCGAATGCCAGCAGCAGCGCCCAGGCAATGGTGAGGTCGACGGAGTAGAACATCGCTGCTTACTCCGCCGGCTGTGGCCCGCGACGGCTATTAGCCGTCTGCGAGGCCGGGGTGACACCCGCCGTCCGGATCGGGCCCGGCTCGACGCGAACGCCGCGCTCGCCGGGTTCAGGCGGCCGGTTCATCAGCCGCAGCAGGTAGACGAGGCCCGTGCCGAAGACCGCGAAGTAGATCACGATGAAGACGAGAAGCGATGTGCCGACGGCGCTCGCTGCAATCGGAGAGACCGCGTCGGCCGTCATGAGATGGCCATAGACGACGTATGGCTGCCGTCCGACCTCGGTCGTGATCCAGCCGGCGATGACCGCGACGAGGCCCGATGGCCCCATCGCCAGCGCCGCCCTGTGCAGCCACCGGTCCTCGATCAGCCGTCCGCGGAACCGCGCCCAGAGTGACCATAGGCCGACGCCGACCATCAGGAAACCGATCCCGACCATGACGCGGAAGCTCCAGAACACGATTGCGACCGGTGGCTCGAGTTCGTCGGGGACGGTGTCGAGTCCATCCATCGAGGCGTCCCAGCCCTTGTTCAGGATCGGCCCGCCCAGCCGCGGGATCGAGAACTCGTAGCGCAACTCGCCCGCCTCCTGATCCGGAATGCCGAACAAGACAAGCGGGATGCCATCATCGTGGCTCTGGAAATGGCCCTCCATCGCCAGAACCTTGACCGGCTGGTACTCGTAGGTGTTCAGGCCTTGCTCGTGCCCGAGGAACACCTGCAGCGGCGCGACGATTGCGGCCATCCACATGGCCATCGAGAACATCGTCTTGACGCCGCGGTTGCGGCTCTCGCCGCGGAGGAGGTGCAGCGCGCCGACACCGCCGACGATGAAGGCGGTCGTCAGGTAGGCTGCCGTCAGCGTGTGGGCGAGGCGGTAGGGGAAGGACGGGTTGAAGACGATCTCCCACCAATCCTCGGGCAGGTACTGACCTGTCGCGGGGTTAACGGCAAAGCCCGCGGGCGTGTGCATCCAGGAATTCACGGACAGGATCCATGTCGCGGAGATGGCGGTGCCGACGGCCACCATGACGCATGCCGTCATGTGCAGCGTCGGCCCGACCTTCTCGCGTCCGAAGAGCATGATGCCCAGGAACCCGGCCTCGAGGAAGAACGCCGTCAGCACCTCGTAGGCCATGAGCGGCCCAATCACGGGTCCAGCGACGTCGGAGAAGACCGACCAGTTCGTGCCGAACTGGTAAGACATGACGATGCCCGAGACCACACCCATGGCGAACGAGATCGCGAAGATCTTCAGCCAGTACTTGAACAGACGCAGATAGGCCTCGTCCTTGGTCCAGAGGAACATCCCGTTCAGGACCGCCAGATAGCTGCCTAGACCGATCGTGAACGCCGGAAACAGGAAGTGGAAAGCGACGGTGAAGCCGAACTGGATACGTGCCAGAACCACCGCGTCGA
The DNA here is from genome assembly GCA_963749675.1 of uncultured Alphaproteobacteria bacterium. GTDB lineage: Bacteria > Pseudomonadota > Alphaproteobacteria > Rhodobacterales > Rhodobacteraceae > Roseitranquillus. Next base: position 211,239 of record CAVVNT010000004.1, on the reverse strand, counting down.
GGCCGAGGAAGGTGTCAATCATCTCTTTGTCCGCTGTTCGCTTCTCACACGATATAGGTGCTCGACACGATATCGGATTGTGACAAAGTCACCGTCCCAGCGCGGAATTTCGACGCAGCCCTCGCGCCTCAGCGGAGGTGGTTGTCGAAGAAGTTGAGCGTCCGGTCCCATGCCAACGTTGCCGCCGCCTCGTCGTACCGAGGGGTGGTGTCGTTGTGGAACCCGTGATTGACGTCGGGATAGAAGTGGACGCTGAATTTCTTCTGGTTCTCGATCAAGGCGTTCTCGTAGTCGTCCCAGCCGGAATTGATGCGCTCGTCGAGACCCGCGTAGTGGATCATCAGCGGCGCTCGGATCTGCGCTACGTCCTCGGCTTGGGGCTGTCTGCCATAGAACGGGACCGAGCCGGCGAGATCGGGGTAGGCTACGGCCAGGGCGTTGCACACACCACCGCCGTAGCAGAAGCCGACGCAACCGACGGACGTGGTGTCTTCACGGTCCCGCAGGTACTCGTAGCCCGCGAAGAAGTCCTCCATCAGCTTCGCGCCGTCGAGGGATCGCTGCATCTCGCGGCCCTCGTCGTCGCTGCCCGGATACCCGCCGAGCGGCGAGAGACCGTCTGGACCAAAGCCGATGTAGCCAGCCTTGGCCACACGGCGCACCACGTCCTCGATATATGGGTTGAGGCCGCGATTCTCGTGGATCACCAATACGGTGGGCAGGGGGCTTTCGGAGCCCGACGGTCGTGCCATCAGGCCCGAAATCGTCCCGTTCCCTTCGGGACTCTCGTAGCTGACGGTCTCCGTCTCGATATCCGGATCGTCGGGAGCGACCTGCTGCGCGAGGGCGTAGTTCGGGGCCAATTGTTCGAGTATCATCGCGCCGGTGACGCCTGCGGCGGCGTACCTTCCCGCCTGCGCAATGAAGTTGCGCTTGCTGATCTTGCCGTGGACGTACCCATCGAAGATTTCGAGGATACGCGGATCAAAGTCGCTCGCCTTCTTGCGCATTCTGCCTCTCCGCAGGGGATGTCCGTCCCTGGCAAAGTAGACAGAGGTTGTGTGGTCGCCTAGCCCGGTTCTGAAGCCGGAATGTCGCATGCCTGTCGAAGCATGCGCTCAGGTTAGGCGGCCGACTTGGCAAGGCGCGCATGTGCGATGCGGCCCGTTGCGTTGCCCGTTAAGGCACAGCGCCTTGATGGCCTCTTGCGATTGTCACCCTAAAGATCACGTTCTGCGAACGTTATCTGCCGCGCCATCATCATCCTTGCCCTCTGCAGGGATCGGTGAGACACCTAGAATTAGGCATATAAACGTGCGGGTGTGCAGATCTGGGAGACCTAACATGAGCAACTTTCGCGGCTGTGCGGCCGCAATACTGCTTCTCCTGCCGGGTCTGCCGTCAATGGCACAAACGGCCGGCGAGCCCGTCGCGGCAAGTTATTCTTCTGCCACGGGATCCAAGGCGTCGTCCTTCGACACGCCAAGAGGGCCGGGCCGAACGCTTGTCTTCTCGGCGATGTTGGGTGTCCAGTCGGATCCAGCCTATTTCGGTTCCGACGAGACCATAGTTGGCCCCAGCTTTCGCGGCGGGATCGCGTACTTCAATTTCGCCGGGATCGGCTTCGGCGACACCGAGGCGAGCGCGGACCCTTACGAGAGAGACAGCGGTTTTGGGTACGGTCTTTCGTTCCGCTATGTAGGTCCCCGCGACTTAGGAGAATATGATGAGATCGATGGGCTAGATGACATCGATCCAACGCTTGAGATGGGTGGAGCAGTAGGGTACGTCTGGCCGAACTTCGAGGTGCTCGTGGATGCCCGATACGGGTTCGGGGGTAGCCAGGCGTGGGTCGGCGGCGTCCGAGCGAACTACGTCGTGCGCCCGACGAATTGATTGGTCCTGAGGATCGGCCCACGGCTCGTATACGGGTCCAACGAGTACGCTGACACCTATTTCGGGATCACGCCGGAGGAAAGCGCAGCGAGCGGGTTGGATGCGTACGATCCCGGCGCAGGCTTGACCAGCGCCGGTTTCGAAGCTGTGGCAACCTATCAGCTCACCGAACGGTGGTGGCTGGAAGGCGGTGCGAAATGGAAGCAATTCAAGGGTGATGCCGCCAATAGCCCGATCGTGGAAAACGGCTCGAATGACTACACCGAGTTCCGCATCGGTTTTCGCCGCCTGTTTACACTCAGACTGTAGGAGAACGTTGCCGCGTCGAGTTGGAGAAGCTCATGTGTGGACGGCCTCTGCTTTGCAAGACGCTTCTTTCCGCGACGTCGGACGATGGGTGCAGTCATGTGTCCGGCCTGTTCGCGCGGCGCTTCATGGCCGCTGGCCCCGATGTGATCCGCGGATCAGGTCCCAATCAAATGTCCGCGGTCTAAGCCGCTTCCGCTTGCAACGGGTTCTCCTGATCCCGGTTCTCCCCGGACGTTCGTCACGTCATCAGCCACCCTTGCAGTCTTCCCCCGATGGACGCCTTACATCGCGACGGCGCCTTTCGGGATGGTAGCTCCGCTGTTTCGGTAGTTCGCCCTGATCAACGTCCAACGCATTGATTTTATTTGATGACGTGACGTTTTTGATATTTTCGAACCGCAGGGTTTGGTAGGTTTGGGGCGAGAACCCTGCAATTTCGGATCGACGCATGAAGCCCAAATCCCGTGCCCCTGAGCAGGACGACCTGTTGCGCCCGCGCTTGGCGGACATGATCGACCTGCGCCACGAACTGGTGAAGCTTGCCGGGCTGATCGACTGGGAGTTCTTCGAGGAGGAATGGGCGGGGTTCTTCCCGTCGCACACGGGGCGCCCGGCGACCTCTCCACGGCTGGTGGCGGGGCTGCTCTACCTCCAGCACGCCTACCGGCTGTCGGACGAGGCGGTCGTGGCCCGGTGGGTGGAGAACCCGTACTACCAGCACCTCTGTGGCGAGACGTTCTTTCAGCACCGTCCTCCTGTCGATCCTTCGTCGCTGACGCGGTGGCGGAACCGGATCGGGGAGGAAGGTGCCGAGTGGCTCCTGACCAAGACGATCGAGGCCCGGCAGAAGCCGAAGGACAAGCGGAAGCTCTATGCGCTGCACGAGCCTGAGGTGGACTGCATCTCCAAGGGCAAGGCGCGCGTCCGTTACGAGTTCGGCTCCAAGGTCTCGGTGGCGACCACGCACAAGGAGGGCTTCGTCGTCGGCATGCGCGCGATGACCGGCAACCCGTACGATGGCCATACCTTGCGAGAAGCGCTCGAGCAGGTGGAGATCCTGACGGACACATCACCGAAGAGAGCCTTCGTCGACCGCGGCTATAGGGGGCATGGCGTTGAGACGACCGAGGTCTTCATCTCCGGCCAGCGCCGCGGCATGACGCCGGCGCTCCGGCGCGACCTGCGCCGCCGCAGTGCAATCGAACCGGCGGTCGGCCACATGAAGACCGACGGCCGCCTCGCCCGCTGCGCCCTCAAGGGCACGCTCGGCGACGCACTCCACGCTGTCCTCTGCGGCTGCGGGCACAACATCCGCATGATCCTGGCCCATCTGAGGGCTCTTGTGGCCGTGATCCTCGCCGCGCTGATGGCAGCAATCGCCAACAACATCGAACAGGCCCGGCCAAACTACGCCACGACCGGCGCCGCGGCGTGATGTTCAGTGGCGACTCATTAGGCGGAGTAACTTCTCTGGAGACAACGAGGGGTCTGCCGGGGAATTGAGGGAAACTCTGAAGAACCTCGGCTTTCGATCATGATCTGGTAGGCTGATGGCGAGCTTGCGGGAGCCGTCCTCGATGAAGCAGACCACCTTCGCCTCGCTGACCTACGCCACGAAGAAGAAGCGCACCCGGCGCGAGACGTTTCTCTCCGAGATGGAGTTGGTGGTGCCCTGGACGCGACTGATGGCGCTGATCGAGCCGCACTATCCGAAGGCGGGACCGAAGGGCGGGCGGCCGCCGATGCCGCTGGAGGTGATGCTGCGAGTTTACTGCCTGCAGCAGTGGTACGCCCTGTCCGATCCCGCGGCGGAGGAGGCACTCTACGACAGCGACGCGATGCGCCGGTTTGCTGGGCTGGAGCTGGGGGACGATGCGATCCCGGACGAGACCACGATCCTCAACTTCCGCCACCTGCTGGAACGGCACGAATTGACGCGATCTTCGAGGCGGTGAACGCCTACCTTCGCGAGAAGGGCATCCTGCTGCGCGAAGGTACGCTGGTCGATGCGACGCTGATCGACGCGCCGAGCTCGACCAAGAACAAGCAGCGGTCCCGCGATCCGGAGATGACCAGTACGAAGAAGGGCAACGAGTGGTACTTCGGCATGAAGGCGCATGTCGGCGTCGATCTCGACAGCGGTGTGGTCCACTCGATGGAAGCCAGCACCGCCAAGGTGCACGACAGCCAGAAGTTCAATGAGCTGCTACATGGCGACGAGCACGCGGTGTTCGGCGACAAGGGCTATGTCAGTGGCGAGCGCGAAGAGCTGTTCCGCAAGCAGGGCAAGGTTTGGGGCGTGATGCGCAAGGCACCGAAGGGCGGTCGGCTGCACCCCATCGACGAGCACATCAATCGGCTCATCGCCAGCCTGCGGGCCAGGGTCGAGCACCCGTTTCGGGTGCTGAAATGCCAGTTTGGTTATCGGGCGCCTCGAAAAATGGTCCCGACCGTGGCGCTGCGGTATGTCTGTCGGGATGATGCGACACTGAGGGTGTGACGATGGCGCAGATGGGGTTCTTCGATCTTACAGACCGTTACGCGAGCCTGGACGCGAAGAAGGACCCGCTGGTCGAGATCGACGCTGTTGTGCCGTGGGAGGAGTTTCGCCCGACCCTTGAGCGGGTCTGGCGCAAGCCAGCTGCGGCGCGCAAGTCCCGGGCGGGGCGCAAGCCGATGGACGCGGTGCTGATGTTCAAGACGCTGGTGCTGAGCGCGCTCTACAACCTGTCCGACGACCAGATCGAGTATCAGGTCCGCGACCGGCTGTCGTTCATGCGATTCCTCGGCCTCGGCCTCGAAGACCGGGTGCCGGACGCCAAGACGGTATGGCTCTATCGCGAGGCACTGGCGCAGGCGGGCAAGGTGGAGGAGCTGTTCAGCCAGTTCGACGGCTATCTGGCGCGGCAGGGCTACATCGCGCGCGGCGGTCAAATCCTGGATGCGTCCATCGTGCCGGTGCCGCGCAACCACAACACGCGGGACGAGAACGCGGCAATCAAGAACGGCGAGGTGCCCGAGGACTGGGCGGACAAGCCCGCGAAGCGCGCGCAAAAGGACCTGGACGCGCGCTGGACGAAAAAGCACGGCAAGAACCATTACGGCTACAAGAATCACGTCAACGTGGATCGTAGGCACAAGCTGGTGCGGCGCTATCACGTCAGCGATGCCGCGCGGCATGACAGCCAGGCGGTGGATCATCTGCTGATGCAGGGTAACACCGGCTCCGGCGTGTGGGCGGATGCGGCCTATCGGTCCGAGGAGATGGAGGCAAAGCTGCGCGCCCGGAGGCTGAAAAGCCACATCCACCGCAAGGGCAAGCGGGGCAAGCCGCTGACCGAACAGGCCAAGGGCAGCAACCGGACCAGATCCGGCATCCGGGTCCGCGTCGAGCACGTCTTCGGCGCGCAGGCCAACGATATGGGCGGGACCTTGGTCCGGACCATCGGCTTGGTTCGAGCGACGGCCAAGATCGGGATGAAGAACCTCGCCTACAACATGCGCCGCCTCGGCCAGCTGCGCCGTCTCAACCCGTGCCCGGCGTGAGCATCACGCGAACAAAAAAGATCAGGCCGCGAGGCAGAAAAATCCGAGCGTGAAGGCCGCAGCGCCACGCCCATCCGGACGCAGCAAAGCGACAGCCGACGCTCGTCCTCCTGCTTCAGACCACGCGCGCCGCCGAGGGGGCACGAGAACGGTAGAAAATCGAGGTGCCCGATCGTGGATGCGGTCGAGGACGTCAGCGAGCCAGGCTTGCGGGTCCAGTCCGCTCATCTTCGCCGTCTCGATCAGGGTCATTGCCCGCGCCAGGGTCTCGCCGCCGCTGTCGGAGCCGGCGAAGAGCCGCAAGCGCGACGTCGCTGCCCTATGCGGCGAGGCTTGAGGGCTGATCGAAGCGCCAGGGCATGAGGTCCTCGATGCGGGATTTGGGGTGTCCGTCGAGGATGGCCCGGAGTGGGCGGGTCGGTCCCGCCGTGACCACGGTCGTCGGACACCATCGCCCAGAAGTATCCGCTCTTGGTGGCCTTTCGGCCCGGATCGAGCACTGGCGCGCGGGTTTCATCGACGAAGATGCGGTCCGCCTGGCGCAGATGAGCGCGCATGTGGTTGATGACGGGCATCAGGTGGAAGCAGGCGCGACCGACCCAGTTGCCGAGCGTGCCCCGATCCAGATCGATCCCCTGCCTGTCAATCGGCTCGCAATCGGGACGCCCAATCGGCACGCCCAATCGGCTCGCAAAAGGCTTTTTCGGGTGTGACTCAATTTTGGTGCAGCCTCCTACGCGACGACGACGAGCTGGGCGCGAAGGAGGTCGAGGTTGGCGCGACCGTACATCTGATGGGGTGGACGGCCTCTGCACCCAAGCCGGCGGCGCGGGTTAAGTGGCCGTATGACCGCGTCGTCTCCAGAGGAGCTGCCCACCATGGAAGTCACCACCATCGGACTGGATATCGCAAAGAATGTGTTCCAGGTTCATGCCGTCGACGCCGAAGGCGCGGCCGTTCTGCGCCGCAAGGTACGCCGCGGCGAAGTGCTGCCCTTCTTTTCGCGTCTTGCACCCTGCGTTGTCGGGATCGAGGCCTGCGCCACGTCGCATCATTGGGCTCGGGAGTTGACCGAGCTGGGGCACAAGGTGCGGCTCATCCCGCCCTCATACGTGAAGCCCTACGTCCGACGAGGCAAGAACGACGCGGCCGACGCTGCGGCGATCGCCGAAGCGGTGTCGCGTCCGTCGATGCGTTTCGTCCCGATCAAGTCGACCGACCAACAGGCCGTGATGGTGCTCCACCGCAGCCGTGAACTCCTGGTCAAGCAGCGAACGATGCTGATCAACGCGCTCCGATGCCATCTCGCGGAGTTCGGGATCGTCGCGGCTCAGAAGAGGATCGGCTTGGCTCAACTCGTCGCCATCGTGAGGGGCGGCGCCAACGGGGGCCTGCCGCCGATGGCGTGCCGCGCGCTTGAAACGTTGATCGTGCAGATGGAGCAGGCGCAGGTAGAGATCGTTCAACTCGACAAGCAGATCGAAGCTCATCACAGGTCCGATCCCGTCAGCCGTCGATTGGGCACGATCCCAGGCGTCGGCCCCCTCATCGCGACCGCGATCGCGGCGACCATGCTCGACCCGAGCCACTTTCGCAGTGGTCGCGAGTTCGCCGCTTGGCTTGGCCTCGTACCGAGGCAGAACTCGAGCGGCGGCAAAGAGCGGCTCGGCCGCATCTCGCGACAGGGCAATCGATATCTGCGCCGGCTGCTCGTGGTAGGGGCAACGTCCGTTCTCCGGCACGACCGAGCCAAGGCAGCTGGAAACGCCTGGTTGCGGGCCTTGCTGGAACGTAAGCCGCCGCGCCTGGTCACGGTCGCGCTGGCCAACAAGATGGCGCGGACCGCCTGGGCGCTTCTGGTTCGCGAACAGGATTATCGAAACAGCGAAACTACCATCCCGAACGGCGCCGTCGCGATGTAGGGCGTCCGCCGGGGAAGACTGCAAGGGTGGCTGATGACGTGACGAACGACCGGGAGAACCGGGATCAGGAGAACCCGTTGCAAGCGGAAGCGGCTTAGACCGCGGACATTTGATTGGGACCTGATCTGCGGATCACATCGAGGCCAGCGGCCATGGAGCGCCGCGCGAACAGGCCGGACACATGACTGCACCCATCGTCCGACGTCACGGAAGAACCTCCTTGCAAAGCAGAGGCCGTCCACACATGCCGCTTGAGGGTCTTCAGGCGGTTGATCTGGCCTTCCGTCTGCCCGTTGGACCAGCTCTCACGGAGCGCAGCAGCGACGGCCTCGACGTCGGCGCGAAGTCTTCTGGCGAAGGACGACAGCACGCTGGTATCCGCCTCCGTCAACCAATCCGGCAGCTGCTCGGCACGCCCGTGGCGAACCATCTGGGCAAAGCGCTCTGTCAGGTCGCGTGACGTGACGAGAGTGGGCACCGAGGCCTCGATTCTGGCAACCGTGATGGCATCGGCCCTGGACAGGTGATGCCGCGCGGTCGTCATCATCCTGGCGATCCTTCGCGCCGGTGGACACTTGCCTCCTGTCGCCGGATACGCCGCCTCGGCCCGGCGGCGCCGCGTTGCCCACTCGGTCACGACCCGCAAGCTGCCTTCGAACCCGGCCGCGCGCAGACGGCGCCAGAGCTCGGCGCCGTTCCTGCACCCGGCGGACCATTCCCGCTCAAGGCGCGGCAGCCAAGGCTCGAGACTGCTCTGGCGGACGCGGAACACGTCCTCGCGCTCGCCGCGGACGATCTGGCGACGAGCTTGCGGCTCAGCCCCGTCAGGCGAACGATCCGCTTGAGGGAGACACCATCTCCGGCCATCTGGCGGACCATCCTGTTGGTGTGCTGGCGGCGCAGGAAACCCTCGTATTGCAGGCGCTCGGCGGCAGTCAGAATCTCCGGATCGAGCTTCTGCGCCCCGACCGCCTTGCGGATATCGGGTAGCGCGTGCCGAACGGCGGCAAGGAAGGCCGCTCCGGAGTTCTCCAGCAGATGCCACCTGTCGGCGACCTGCACCGCGTTTGGCAAGGCCCGCGCCACGGCGCCGCGGTACCCGCCGTTCCGATCGCGGGCGACGACCTCGATCTGGGGATGCCGGCTCAGCCAGGCTTCGACGGTCGCGGGCTCGCGATCCGGCAGGAGGTCGATGACACGGCGCCGCTCGAGGTCGCAGATCAACGTGCCGTAGCGCTGGCCCCGTCGCCACGCCCAGTCATCGATACCGATCACGCGGCGCTTCGGCGGCGAAATCGTTGGACAAGGCCCGGGCGCCGCGCAGGAAAGTGTCTTTGCTCACCGGCAGCAATAGGCGGCCCGCGAGGGCTTGCGCCGGGCGTCCGCCCAACGCCAGGCCGAGGTGGCGCACCAGCCCCTGCAACCGCGAGGTCCGCCGGCCATGCGGGCGCGTAACCGACGGCGGAAACCGCTCCGCGAATACTCGTGTACGGCAATGCGGTGTGCGGCAACGGAGCCGTCGGACTGACAGAACGATCCTGACGTCGCGACCATGAGCGGGAAGGTCGGCCAGCCGCCTCTGATATCTTGAGGTCTGACCGCAGCGCGGGCACGCCGACCTGGCACTCGATGCGCGAGCATGCACGACCACCATGCTCCCGGAGACCTCGATCCGTTCCGTCTTCAAACCGTCGGGTAGAAATCGCTCCCGCTCCGTTCTGCTCATCATCGGCCACCTCCCGCGAAGATCGCCAAAATGTAGCTTCCGACGGCCCTACGCTGCACCAAATCTGCGACAGAACCATTTTTCCATGCCGATCCGCACGCGGGAGCGTGCCGCGCTTCCGGTGAGCGTACCTCGCCGGGCGTTCGGAGTGGAGCTGGACGAGCGACATTCGAAGTACCTGGCGGTGCGTCGAGCCGTCGGGATCGCGGCGTCTCGCCGGTTCGAGGGGTCGGCAAGCCGCTCCTCATCTTAGCGGTGGAGCCGCTTGTAGGGGAAACTGTCCACAGGACAGTTTCCCGATCCTCCTCACCGGAGCGTCTGCCGATCCATGCCGCAGGTCCCCGTCCCAGTCCTCCGGTCCGCACCCGCCAGCGCCAGCGCCAGCGCCAGCAACCGCCGCGGCGCCTGCGCATCACGGCTCTTCACCGCCTCCGCCCGCAGCTCCGCCGGCCGTCAAATCGGTCTGCGGGATCGCGATCGTCACCATCTGCTCCGCCTCCTGCCCTCAAGGCAGAGAGTCAGAGAGCGGGACTTGGGACTCCCTCTCCGCGAGCCAGCCGCAGGGGTCGCAGGTATCACTCGAACTCGACCAGCAAGTCCTTGGCATCGATCTGGGCACCCGGTGTCGCGTGGATGCTCTTGATGGTCGCGTCGCGCTCGGCGTGAATGCCCGTCTCCATCTTCATCGCCTCGATCGTCAGCAGCAGGTCGCCCTCCTTCACCGCCGCACCGCTCTTCACCACGACGGAGGCCACCACGCCAGGCATCGGCGCGCCGACGTGGCTGTCGTCGCTGGGGTCCGCCTTGAGTTTCAGCGCGCCTGAGGCCGCCGCCTTGCGGTCGGGGACACGGATAACGCGTGGCTGGCCGTTCAGCTCGAAGAAGACGCGGACCTGCCCCTCCACATTCGTCTCGCCAACGGCTTGCAGACGGATCTCTAGGGTCTTGCCCGGGTCGATCTCGGGCGAGATCTGCTCGCCGGGCTCCATGCCGTAGAAGAATGTGCGGGTGGAGAGGGTGCGCACCGGCCCGTAGGTCTCGTGTCGTTTCGCGTACTCGGTGAAGACCTTCGGGTACATGAGGTATCCGTTCAGATCCTCGTCGTCGATGTCGACCTCGAGTTCCTTCGCGAGCGCCTCGCGCTTCGCATCGAGGTCGATCGGCTCGAGCCGCGCGCCGGGCCGTTCGGTCAGCGGCTTCTCGCCCTTCAGCACCTTCTTCTGGATGGCCTCGGGCCAACCGCCCGGAGGCTGGCCGAGCGCGCCCCGCATCATGTCGATCACGCTGTCGGGGAAGGAGACGTCCACCTTGGGGTCCTCGACGTCGGCGCGTGTCAGGCCCTGGCTGACCATCATCAAGGCCATGTCGCCCACGACCTTGGACGACGGCGTGACCTTCACGATGTCGCCGAACATCTGGTTCACGTCGGCATAGGTCTGAGCGACCTCGTGCCAGCGATCGTCGAGCCCCATCGACCGCGCTTGCGCCTTTAGGTTGGTGAACTGCCCTCCCGGCATCTCGTGAAGGTAGACCTCGGAGGCGGGCGACTGCATGCCGCTCTCGAAGGCGGCGTAGTGCGCGCGGACCGCCTCCCAGTAGTTCGAGATCTCACGAATGACCGAGATGTCGAGCCCGGTTTCGCGCTTGTCCCGCATCAGCGCCTCGACGATCGAGCCGAGAGTCGGCTGGGATGTGTTGCCCGACAGCGCATCCATCGCCGCATCGACGGCGTCGACGCCGGCGTCGGCGGCGGCAAGCACCGTCGCGATCGCCGCGCCCGAGGTGTCGTGCGTGTGAAAGTGGATCGGCAGGCCGACTTCGTCCTTCAGCGTCCGGATCAGCGAACCTGCTGCCTTGGGCTTGAGCAGGCCCGCCATGTCCTTGAGGCCGAGGACGTGGGCGCCGGCCTGCTTCAGCGACTTGCCCATCGAGACGTAGTACTTGAGGTCGTACTTCGCCCGGTCCGGGTCGCCGATGTCGCCGGTGTAGCAGATCGTCCCCTCGCAGACCTTGCCGGCGTCGATCACCGCGTCCATCGCGACGCGCATGTTCTCGACCCAGTTCAGGCTGTCGAAGGTGCGGAAGACGTCGACGCCGGAGTCCGCGGCCTGCCTGACGAAGCTCTGCACGACGTTGTCGGGGTAGTTCGTGTACCCGACGCCGTTTGACGCCCGCAGGAGCATCTGCGTCATCAGGTTCGGCATCCGGGCACGCAAGTCGCGCAGGCGCTGCCACGGGCATTCCTGCAGGAAGCGATAGGCCACGTCGAACGTCGCGCCGCCCCAGCATTCGACGGAGAAGAGCTGCGGCAGGTTGGCCGCATAGACCGGGGCGACGCGGATCATGTCGATCGACCGCATGCGCGTCGCCAGCAGCGACTGGTGCCCGTCGCGCATCGTCGTATCGGTGATCAGCAGGCGCTTCTCGGCGGCCATCCATTCGGCAACGCCCCTCGGCCCCTTCTCCTCGAGGATCTGGCGCGCGCCTTGGGCTGGGTCGGCGCGCGGGGCTGGGGGCTTCGGTTCTCGGGCCTCCGCCGGCGGCTTGGGACGGCCCTGCGTCTCCGGGTGGCCGTTCACGGTGATGTCGGCGATGTAGGTCAGAATCTTCGTCGCCCGGTCGCGCGGACGCTCGAACCGGAAGAGCTCCTGCGTCTGGTCGATGAACTTGGTATGATACTCGTTGTTGAGGAACGTCGGGTGCCGGAGCAGGTTCAGGACGAAGTCGATGTTGGTCGACACGCCTCGGATGCGGAACTCGCGCAGCGCCCGGTCCATCCGCGCGATTGCGGCCTCGGGCGTCGGTGCCCACGCCGTCACCTTCTCCAGCAGCGAGTTGTAGAACCGGGTGATGACCGCGCCGGAATAGGCCGTGCCGCCGTCGAGGCGGATGCCCATGCCGGTGGCGCCACGATAGGCGGTGATGCGGCCATAGTCCGGGATGAAGTTGTTCGAAGGGTCCTCGCTGGTGATCCGGCACTGGATGGCGTGGCCGGTCAGACGAACGTCGTACTGGCTGGCGACGCCCGTCGCCTCCACGAGGCTCTTGCCCTCGGCGATCAGGATCTGGGCGCGAACGATGTCGATGCCGGTCACCTCCTCGGTCACGGTGTGCTCGACCTGGATGCGCGGATTTACCTCGATGAAGTAGAACTGGCCGTCGGCCATGTCCTGCAGGAACTCGATCGTGCCGGCGCACTCGTAGTCCACGGCCTCGGCGAGACGGCGACCGAGGTTGCAGAGCTCCTCCCGCTGGGCGTCGGAGAGGTAGGGGGCAGGTGCGCGCTCGACGACCTTCTGGTTGCGCCGCTGGACCGAACAGTCGCGCTCCCACAGGTGGTAGATGTTGCCCTGGCTGTCGCCCAGGATCTGCACCTCGACGTGGCGGGCGCGCTCGATCATCTTCTCTAGGTAGCCCTCGCCGTTGCCGAACGCGGCCTCGGCCTCGCGCCGGCCCTCGCGGACTTTCGTCTCCAACTCGTCGGCCCCGGCGATCGGGCGCATGCCGCGGCCGCCGCCGCCCCAGCTCGCCTTGAGCATGAGCGGATAGCCGATCTCCTCCGCGGCCTGACGCGTCGCCTCCATGTCGTCGCTCAGGACCTCGCTCGCCGGGATGACCGGCACGCCGGCCTCGATCGCGACCCTTCGCGCAGATGCCTTGTCGCCAAGCTGGCGCATCGTCTCGGCCCTGGGGCCGATGAAGGTGATGCCGGCCGCCTCGACCGCCTCGACGAAGTCGGGATTCTCCGAAAGCAGGCCATAGCCGGGATGGATGGCGTCGGCGCCGCATTTCTTCGCCGCTTTCACGATCTCCTCGATGGAGAGGTAGGCGGCGACCGGTCCCATCCCCTCGCCGATCATGTAGGCTTCGTCGGCCTTGAAGCGGTGGAGGGAGAGCTTGTCCTCCTCCGCGTAGATCGCGACCGTCCGCTTGCCCAGCTCGTTCGCCGCCCGCATGACGCGGATCGCGATCTCTCCCCTGTTGGCGACGAGTATCTTGGCGAAGTCGGGCATGGGCGGCGGATCCTTTTTCGCGGCTGCGGCACAAGGCTTAGGCCGGGGTGCGAATGTCGTAAAGCTTGACCCCCTCAAGTCGCGCCCATTCACGCGTCGAATGCACAAGGATTTTGCGGAACACGCGGCGTGGGTCCTCGCATTTTCCCGCAGACGGAAGCTCACGACGCGAGGTATCCGAATGACACGTAAGATGATGTTGAGCACCGCGGCACCCGCTCTTGGCCCCGCCGCTCACGCCCAGGACACGATGGGCACCTACGACACCGACCGGGACGGCTACGTCAGTTCCGGCGGGCTCGCCAGCCACGCCACCGGCGCGATGCAGACGATGGACGCCGACGAGAGTGGCGGAGTGAGCGCCGAGGAGTTCGCTCAAGGGCAGATGTCTCGATACGACCGCAACAACCAGGATGGCAGGCTGGACGCGGCGGAGTACGACGCGAGCCGCGTTGGCATCGAGGCGCTCCGGTATAAGGGGGAGGAGCCGGAGGAACTGGACGAGGCAGAACATGACCGCGAGAGCGCCGGGATCGAGCCGCTGCAGAACATGGGTGGCGCCGACGACATGGCGTCCGCCGGCGGTGCGTCTTCAGGGGAGGACATGTTCTCGGACGTCGATGCGGATGGCGACACGTTGCTGGACCACGACGAATACATGATGTCGGTTCGCGATGCCTTCGGTGCCTACGACGAGGACGGCGACGGTGAGCTGTTCCCAGAGTGAACTCAATCAGGCGCAGAGCGACCGCTTCGATGCCGACGGCGACGGCAACCTGAACGAGCAGGAGTTCGACCGCTGGTCCGACTCCTCGAGCTAGAGGATGACGCGGTCGCGCGCCTCCACCGGGCGCGCGATAGCCATCTGGCCGAGGCCGAGACTCCATCGTGTCGCGCAGGATGTGCAGGACGTGGCGCACACCCTCCGCCCCGTATGCCGCGAGCCCGTAGTGCATGGCGCGGCCCGCCATCACGAAGTCGGCGCCGAGGGCGATCGCCTTCAGCACATCCGTGCCCGACGAGACGCCGCCGTCCCAGACGATCGGCAGTTTCGTCGACCGTCGCATCTCGGGCAACACGCGGAGCGAGGCAGGCGCGGCATCGAACTGCCGTCCGCCGTGGTTGCTGACCCAGATCGCATCGACGCCCGCAGCTTCGAGCCGCGGCGCGTCGGCCTGGTCAAGCACGCCCTTGACCACCAGCGCCCCGTCCCACTCCTCACGCAAGGCTGCGAGATAAGGCGCGTCGGCGGCGCCCCTGATGAGGTAGCCGACATGCGCGGTGGCGGGAAGGTTGGCTGAGGACGACGCCGCTGCCTGCCGGGCGTAGGGTTCGAGCGTCCGCAGTCTGGGAATGCCGTGCCGCAAGGTGCCGATTGCCCAGGACGGACGCATTGCGGCCTCGAACGCGATCCGGGGCGTGATCCTCATTGGGTTGGTGAGGCGCGACCTGCGCTGACGCTCTCGCCGACTCGCCACCGGCACGTCCGCCGTCAGGATCAGGGTGCCGAAGCCGGCGTCGCGCGCGCGCCGGAGCAGATCGCGCCGGATCTCGGGATCGCGCGGCGGGTAGAGCTGGAACCAGCCGTTGCCGCGTGTCAACGGACCCACGGCCTCCGGCGTCGAGGCGGAAACCGTGGACAAGCAGTAGGGCACGCCGACGTCGGCGGCGACCGCGGCCAGGATCCGCTCGCCGTCCGGCCACACTGTCCCCGACATGCCGACCGGCGCGATCCCGATCGGCAGGGCATAGCGGCGGCCGAGCAATTCGGTCTGCAGGTCAGGATCAGGAAGACCGCGCAGGATCGCCGGACGAAGCCGCACCGCAGTGAGCGCCTCTTCGTTCAGGCGCCGCGCGCTTTCGTCGCCGGTGGCGCTGTCGAGATACTCCCAGATGAAGCGCGGCACGCGGGACTTGGCGCGCCTGCGCAGATCGGAGATGGCGGGGTGGGTCTGGTCGAGGTCCATATGCCCGAAAAGTATGGGGGTTGTCCGTATTGGGACAGCCCCCGTAGTACATGACCAACAAACGACCTTGTCGTTCGATGAGCCGGATAGCGCGCGCCTTCCGATCCGGCAAGTTGGAGTAAAATGGTTCCTTAACGGCGAGCCGTGAACGGAAGTAGAACGCACCCTTTCCTCTGGCAGCGCTCCGCGCTAGGATGACCGGAATGAACGGATACGACGACGGCGACGCGTTCGAGCAGGCGGCGCGTAATCCGGCCCCGCTCTCGGCGCGGGCCGCGGCGGCGCGTCCGGCACCGTACCTCGACGACCTGAATCCCGCGCAGCGCGCGGCGGTGGAGGCGCTGGAAGGCCCGGTGCTGATGCTGGCGGGCGCGGGCACGGGCAAGACCCGCGCGCTGACGGCGCGGATTGCCCACCTGCTGCACACCGGCACCGCGCGTCCGAACGAGGTCCTAGCCGTAACCTTCACCAACAAGGCGGCGCGCGAGATGAAAGATCGCGTCGCGCGGCTGCTGGGCCATGCCGTCGAGGGGATGCCGTGGCTCGGCACCTTCCACGCGATCTGCGTCAAGCTCCTGCGACGCCATGCCGAGCTTGTCGGACTGAAGTCGAACTTCACCATCCTCGACACCGACGACCAGATCCGGCTGATGCGGCAGCTGATCGTCGCCGCGAATATCGACGAGAAGCGGTGGCCGGCGCGGCAGCTCGCCGGCGTCATCGACGGCTGGAAGAACCGCGCCTGGACACCGCAGAGCGTGCCCGCGGCCGAGGCGGGGGCCTTCAACCACCGTGGCACGGAACTCTACGAGCAGTATCAGGACAGGCTGAAGACCCTGAACGCCGTCGATTTCGGCGACCTGCTCCTACACGTACTGACGATCTTCCGCGAGCATGACGACGTGCTGGCGCAATACCGGCGCTGGTTCCGCTACATCCTCGTGGACGAGTACCAGGACACCAACGTCGCACAGTACATGTGGCTGCGCCTGCTGGCCGGTGGGCACCGAAACATCTGTTGCGTGGGCGACGACGACCAGTCGATCTACGGCTGGCGCGGTGCCGAGGTCGGCAACATCCTGCGGTTCGAGAAGGACTTTCCCGGCGCCAAGGTCATCCGGTTGGAGCAGAACTACCGCTCGACCCCGCACATCCTCGCCACTGCCTCCGGTCTGATTGACGCGAACGAGGGACGCCTCGGCAAGACCCTCTGGACCGAAGAGAGCAAGGGCGAGAGGGTCCGACTGATCGGCCACTGGGACGGCGAGGAGGAGGCGCGCTGGATCGGCGAGGAGATCGAGGCGATCGGGCAGGGTACCCGCGGCCTTCGTCAGATCGGCCTCGACGAGATCGCGATCCTCGTTCGCGCGTCGCACCAGATGCGCGCCTTCGAGGATCGGTTCCTGACCATCGGCCTACCCTACCGCGTCATCGGCGGCCCGCGCTTCTACGAGCGGATGGAAATCCGCGACGCGATGGCCTACTTCCGCCTCGCCGTCAGCCCCGACGACGACCTCGCCTTCGAGCGCGTTGTCAACACCCCGAAACGGGGGCTCGGCGACAAGGCGCAGCAGAAGATCCAGGTGGCCGCACGCGATAACGGCGCGACGCTGCTCGACGGGGCGCGGATCCTGCTGTCTGACGGCGGCCTCGGCGGCAAGGGAGCAGGCGAGCTGCGCGTCCTGATCGACTCGGTGGATCGCTGGCACGAGGTGACGCTGCGGCCCGACCACAATCACATTGAACTCGCCGAGCAGATACTCGACGAGTCCGGCTACACGGCGATGTGGCAGAACGACAAGACGCCCGAGGCGCCGGGCAGGCTCGAGAACCTCAAGGAGTTGATCAAGGCGCTGGAGTCCTTCGAGAACCTCCAGGGCTTTCTCGAGCACGTGTCGCTCATCATGGACAACGAGTCCGATGACGGCGGCGCGCGCGTCAGCGTCATGACCCTGCACGCCGCCAAGGGACTGGAATTTCCGGCGGTCTTCCTGCCCGGGTGGGAGGACGGGCTGTTCCCCTCGCAGCGCTCTATGGACGAGACCGGCCTCAAGGGCCTCGAGGAGGAGCGGCGGCTGGCCTATGTCGGCATTACCCGCGCGGAGGAGCTGGCGACGATCTCCTTCGCTTCGAACCGCCGGGTCTACGGCCAGTGGCAGTCACAGCTGCCTTCGCGGTTCATCGACGAGCTGCCCGAGGCGCACATCGACGTCCTGACCCCGCCGGGCCTCTACGGCGGAGGATACGGTGCAGCGGGGATGGCGGCGTCCGCCTCTCCGGTGCTGCAGGGGCTGGCAGCCTCCGACATCCAAAACCGGGCGAGCCGCGCCGACGTCTACAACTCGCCGGGCTGGAAGCGGATGCAGGCGCGCAGCGCGCAGCGGGGCATGAGTCAGCCGCGCGAACACGCCAACATGGTCATCGACCTCGAGGCGGTGTCCTCCTTCACCGAAGGGGATCGTGTCTTCCACCAGAAGTTCGGCTACGGCGAGATCGCGGGAATCGAAGGCGACAAGCTCGACATCGACTTCGAGAAGGCCGGGCACAAGAAGGTGGTCGCCAAGTTCGTGGTTGCGGCCGGTGCCGAAGGGGAGGTCCCCTTCTAGACGTTTCCCGCGTAGCCGAACCTTTGGATGGTGGTACGATTCGGCGGCCAGGGAGGGACCGTCGACATGATAATCACCGAAAGTCGCCTGCCGGATATCGAGATCCGGGATCAAAGCATCACCGAACGCGTCTTCGAGGGTCTGGTCTCTCGGCCCGATGAAGTGGTCATGACCGACGGTCCGACGGGCCGAACGATGACCGCGCGCGACTTGATGGATGGAGTGAAGGCGTTCGCCGGCGGCTTGACGGAGCGCGGCCATGGCGAAGGCCGGCGCATCGCCCTGATGGCCCCGAACATGCCGGAATTCTTCATCGTCATGCACGGCGCGCTGTGGGCCGGAGCCGCGGTGACGACCGTCAATCCGACCTACACCGCGTATGAACTCAACCACCAGCTCAAGGATTCGGGTGCGGAACTCCTGATTACGGCGCCTCCGTTCCTGGCGGTCGCGAAGGAAGGCTCCAGAGACACGTCGGTGCGCGAGATCGTGGTCATCGGCGAGGCGGAGGGGGCCCTGTCGCTGTCCGCGGTCATGGCGCGACCGATCGAGGCGCAGGTGCCGGTGGATCTGACGCAGTTCGCGGCGCTGCTTCCGTACTCCTCCGGCACCACCGGTCTGCCGAAGGGCGTGATGCTGACCCACCGCAACCTCGTGGCGAACGTTGACCAGGGTCTCAGTGTCGCAACGATCAACCCCGGCGAGGTGACGCCCGCCTTCCTCCCGTTCTTCCACATCTATGGGCTTGAACTGCTGCTCAACATCTACCTTGCTCGCGGGGCGAACCTCGTGACGATGCCGCGGTTCGATCTCGAGCAATTCCTGCGTCTGATCGAGACCCATCGTGCCGAGCGGGCCTGGGTCGTGCCGCCGGTGGCAAGTGCGATGGCCAAGCATCCTATGGTCGACAACTTCGACCTGTCATCTCTCGTGCAGGTGAACTCGGCCGCCGCACCCTTCGGCAAGGATCTCGGCGAGGCCTTGGGGGCCCGCCTCGGCTGCGCCGCGACGCAGGCCTACGGCATGACGGAGCTGAGCCCGATCTCTCACGTCAATCCGCTTTCGGCGCCGCGGGCGGGCTCGGTCGGGGTTAGCGTCGCCTCCACCGCCTGCCGCATCGTCGACACCCAGAGCGGTGAGGATCTGCCGGCAGGTGAGGAGGGTGAGCTGTGGATCAAGGGTCCGCAGGTCATGCGGGGCTATCTGAACAACCCCGACGCCACCCACGAGGCGATCGTGGAGGATGGTTGGCTCCGCACAGGCGACGTCGGGTGCTTCGACGACGACGGCTATCTCTTCATTCGTGACCGGATAAAGGAACTGATCAAGGTCAAGGGCTTCCAGGTGCCGCCAGCCGAGGTCGAGGCGGTGCTGATGACGCATGCCGCCGTTTCGGACGTGGCCGTGATCGGAGTGCCGGACGAGGAGGCTGGCGAGGCGCCGATGGCGTTCGTCGTCGCGGCCGAGACGACGCCCACGCTCGAGGAGCTTCAGGCGCACCTCGTCGAGCGCCTTGCTCACTACAAGCAGATCCGTCGCGTCGCCTATGTCGACGCGATTCCGAAGTCGGCGTCGGGCAAGATCCTGCGGCGGCTCCTGCGTGAAGAGGTGCCGGAATGAAAAAGCGGCGACACGGGGGAGGACCGTGCCGCCGCAGAGATGCAGAAGACCCAGGGAGGAGGAAGGACCTTCTGTCACCCGTCGGCAGAGGGAGGTCTGCGTCCGGGGCGAGACTGAACATACGCGCATGCTGCGATTGCACAATGGGCTCTGCGTCAATGCTGCTATGCAGCATGGGCATGGCGGCGCCACTTGCTGAATATCTGTGCGCCCATGCTCCTGGATGCGGCAAGCGCTCAAGAGGATCCGCCGAGAAAGTGCGGCGCCACCGTTTCAAGGTCTGCATATGGTGCCCTGCAGGGTGAGCCGAGGAATATCTTGTAGCGCACTGAAGTGAGAGAAAAATTCCCACCTGATCCCATCGTTTGGGGTTGATTCCCATTTCATCCCGTGGGATACCTACTCGTGCGATGAGACGGGCAACAAGGGGCGCAAGACCCCGGGCTAACGACAAGACAAGAGCAGGCTTCATACAGGCAGCCCCTCATCCGACCGAACCGGCGCGCGAGCAGGCAGCATCCCCCAGATGGCGCGCTTGCCGGAACTGACCCGGTCACGGGCACGAGGGCGGCGGATCACGCAGTGGCAGCAGCGGGGTCCGCCGTTTTCGTTCCGGGCCGGTCGAAAGGGGCGGGCGTGGCGCGTAGGTTCACAGGCGAAGGGCGCCAGAAGATGGACGCCAAGGGCCGGGTCTCGATCCCGGTCCAGTTTCGCCGTTCCATGGAAGAGGGCCTGGATGGCCGCCGTCCCGAACTGAAGATCGTCTACGGCGATCCCCGGCGGAAGTTTCTGGAGTGCTACACCCCGGAAGCCTACGCGGAGGAGGTGGAGGCCAAGATCGACGCCATCCCGAACACGGATCCACGCCGCAAGCTCCTGGAAATTCATTACCTCGGGCAGACGCACTCGACCGAGATCGACCCCGACGGACGCCTGGTCCTGCCGCAGAAGTGCCGCGACAAGGCGCAACTTGAGAGCGAGGTCCAGTTCATCGCGACCGGCACCAAGTTCGAGATCTGGAACCCCGACATCTTCGAGATCGAGCGGATGGCCACGACGGTGGCCGCCCTCGAGGCGCTGCCG
Source organism: uncultured Alphaproteobacteria bacterium (assembly GCA_963749675.1). Classification (GTDB taxonomy): domain Bacteria; phylum Pseudomonadota; class Alphaproteobacteria; order Rhodobacterales; family Rhodobacteraceae; genus Roseitranquillus. The sequence goes on along the minus strand of CAVVNT010000004.1, from coordinate 190,551 downwards.
GAGGGCGTGGACATCTCTGCCCTCCTCGACGGCCCGATCGAGGCGTGAGGTGGCGGATGGTCATGTTCCCGTCCTGCTGGGCCCGCTCCTTCGCACGGTCGCGCCGGTTCGAGGCCGCTGGCTCGACGGAACGTTCGGGGCGGGAGGCTATGCGCGCGGCCTTCTCGACGCGGGGGCCGACCAGGTGATCGGCGTCGACCGGGACCCCGAAGCGCTCGCCGCCGCGTCGTGGGCGGCGGAGGACCCTCGCCTTACACTCGTGGAGGGAACCTTCGGCGAGCTCGACGAACATGCTGGCGGGCCCCTTGACGGCGTCGTTCTGGATCTCGGCGTCTCCTCGATGCAGCTCGACCAGTCTGAGCGCGGGTTCTCCTTTCGCCGGGACGGCCCGCTCGACATGCGGATGGGCGGCGACGGACCGTCGGCCGCCGATCTTGTCAATACGCTCGGTGAAGGCGACTTGGCCGACATCCTCTTTCGCTACGGCGAGGAGCGGGCATCGCGCCGCATCGCCCGCGCGATCGTGTCAGCCCGCCCGATCGAGACAACTTCGGAGCTTGCGGCTGTGGTTGAGCGCTGTCTGCCGCGGGCGAAGCCGGGCCAAAGCCATCCGGCCACGCGCAGCTTTCAGGCCATCAGGATCGCCGTGAACGACGAGTTCGGCGAGCTTGCCCGCGGCCTAGAGGCGGCCGAGCGCGCGCTCGCGCCCGGCGGGGCGCTGGCCGTCGTCACCTTTCATTCGATCGAGGACCGCGCTGTGAAGCGCTTCTTCCAGGCGCGTTCCGGCGGAGGCGGCCGAGCGAATCGATACGCGCCCGAGACGGAAGAGCCGACGATCCGTTTCGATAACGTCGCTAGGCCCGCGTCCCCGGACGAGGACGAGCTGGCCCGGAACCCGCGCGCCCGCTCCGCGCGTCTGCGGGTCGCGTGGCGGACCGACGCGCCGGCCGGGCCGGTCGATCGCGCGACACTTGGGCTGCCGATCGCAGGAGGTACCTGATGAGACCGCTGTTCTATATCGTGTCAACGCTGGCGGTCGTGCTGCTCGCCGCCTGGGCATATGCGGAAAACTTCCGCACTCAGACCGCGCTGCGCCAGGTCGAGACCCTACAGGGCGAGATCGGTGGGCTGCGCGAGCGCCGCGCCGTCCTCGCGGCGGAATGGGCCTGGCTGACGCGGCCGGACCGGCTTCGCGATCTGGCCGAGCTGAACTATGACCGTCTCGGACTCCTGCCTCTCCTGCCGGAGCAGTTCGCACGGGTGGACGAGGTGCCGTTTCCCGTCGATCCCCCGGAGGCGCCGCTGCTGCCGGTCGAGCTCGTCCGGCTGGAGGCGGACGAGTGACGCGCACGCCCCTCAGACCGCTGGCGCGGATCATCATCGCGCGGTCGCGCGGCGAGAACCCCGACGCGATCGAGCGGGAGAACAGACGGCTGCGGCACGAGAGCATCCGCGACCGCGACCGCCAGCGTGCCGAGAGCCGGATTGTCGTGCTCGCGGTCTTCTTCCTTGCCGGCTTCGCGCTTGTCGGCCTGAGGATGGGCACGCTCGCCGCGTCGGAGCCGTCCGAGCCGCGCACGGAATCCTCGGCGAGCCAGATCAGCGGCACCCGCGCCGACATCGTCGATCGACAGGGGCGGGTGCTGGCAACGAACTTCGCGACATACTCGCTCTACGCGCATCCGCCGGAGATGGTCGAGCCGGTGCGCGCCGCGAAAGAACTCGCGAAGATATTTCCCGAACTCGACGCCGAGGCCCTGGAGCGACGCTTCACCGACGGCCGCAGGTTCCTCTGGGTCCGCAAGACCGTCTCGCCGGAGCAGCGTCAGCTCGTCCACGATATCGGCGAACCGGGCCTGCTGTTTGGACCGCGTGAAATGCGGCTCTACCCGAATGGTCGGCTCGCCGCGCATGTTCTCGGCGGCGCGAGCTTCGGGCGCGAAGGCGTCCATTCCGCGGAAGTCATCGGCGTGGCGGGGATCGAGAAGGCGATGGATGAGCGCCTGCGCGATCCGGCGCTCGCGAACGAGCCGTTGCGCCTCTCAATCGATATCACGGTGCAGTCGGCGATGAAGCGCGTTCTCGAAGGCGGCATGAAGCTGATGCACGCCAAGGGTGCTGCCGGCGTGCTGATGAACGCGCACACGGGCGAGATCGCCGCGATGATCTCGCTGCCCGACTTCGACCCCAACGACAGGCCGCGGCCGCTCATTGAGGGCGATGCCGGCGACAGCCCGCTGTTCAATCGCGCGGTGCAGGGGGTCTATGAGCTCGGCTCGGCGCTGAAGATCTTCACGGTCGCGCAGGCGCTGGAGGAGGGCCTGGTGTCGCCCGACACGATGATCGACACCTCGGGCCCGCTGACGTGGGGCCGCTTCCGGATCCGGGATTTCCGGGACTACGGGCAGGAGCTGTCCGTCACAAAGGTCATCGTGAAGTCGTCGAACATCGGGACCGCCCGGATCGCGATGCAGATCGGCGCGGAGCGGCAGCAGGCGTTCCTGAAGAAGATCGGCTTCTTCGATCCCACTCCGGTCGAACTGTTCGAGGCTCCGGGCGCCGCGCCGCTCCTGCCGCCGCGCTGGTCGGAGATCTCGACGATGACGGTCAGCTACGGCCACGGCATCTCGATCAGCCCGCTGCATCTGGCGACAGGGTACGCGAGCCTGCTGAACGGCGGCAGGAGGGTAACCCCGACCCTCCTCGCGCGCGACGGGGAGCCCGAAGGCGACCACGTCGTGTCGGAGCGGGTCAGCCGGATCGCCGCGTCGATGCTGCGCAAGGTGGTGACGGAGGGCACGGCGAGCTTCGGCGAGGTCGAAGGCTATGCCGTCGCCGGCAAGACGGGGACCGCCGACAAGCCGAAGCCGCACGGCGGATACTACGACGAGAAGGTCATCGCCACGTTCGCGAGCGCCTTTCCCGCCTACGACCCGCAGTGGATCCTGGTCGTCTCCCTCGACGAGCCGGTCGAGACCACCGGCGACAAGCCCCGGCGCACTGCCGGATGGACGGCGGTGCCGGTCGCGGCCGAACTGATCCGGCGCGTCGCCCCGCTCCTGGGCCTGCGTCCGATTGAAGAAGAGGAGGAGTTGGCTTTAATCGGAGAGGCGCACTGACAGGGAGCCAGCGATGGAGGACCCGGGCCGATCCCGGACATTGGCGGAGCTGGGGCTGACTGCGACCGCGCGGGCCACGGCCCGCGTCACCGGCCTCTCGGTGGACAGCCGTCAGGTTCGCCGCGGCCACCTCTTCGCCGCGCTGCCAGGGTCGCACGTCCATGGCGCCAATTTCGTCGATGTGGCGCTGGACCGTGGTGCGGCGGCCGTCCTCACCGACCGCGACGGGGCGCGGATCGCGACGGAGGCGCTCGGAGGGCGCGAGGTTGCGCTGGTCGTGACCGAGGATCCGCGGCAGGCGCTGGCATATGCCGCCTCGCTCTGGTTCGGGCTCCAGCCGCCGACGATCGCGGCCGTCACCGGCACCAACGGCAAGACCTCGGTCGCGTCCTTCACACGCCAGATCTGGGAGGCGCTGGGTCTTTCGGCGATCAATATCGGCACCACGGGCGTCGAGGGGGGCTGGTCGGGGCCGGCGATCCACACCACGCCCGAGCCGATCACGCTGCACCGCATGCTGTACGAGGCGGCGGAAGCGGGCGTGACCCACGCCGCGATGGAGGCGTCGTCGCACGGGCTGGACCAGCGGCGGCTCGACGGCGTGCGGCTCGCGGCTGCGGCGTTCACCAACTTCAGCCAGGATCATCTCGACTATCATGGGGATCTCGAGGCGTATTTCGCGGCCAAGGCTGGGCTCTTCGACCGCGTCCTGCCCGAGGACGCGACCGCGGTCGTCAACCTCGAGGATCCGCGGGGTGACGAGGTGGTGCGGCTTGCGCAGAGACGGGGGCAGGACGTGCTGACCATCGGCCGCCGGACGGAGGCAGTGCTCCGCCTCCTCGACCAGCGGTTCGAGACGGGGGGGCAGGTGCTTCGCTTCGCGTGGGGTGGCGTCGTCCGTCAGGTGCGGCTTCCGCTGATCGGCGGTTTTCAGGCGGAGAACGCTCTGGTGGCGGCGGGGCTGGCACTTGCCACCGGGTCGGAACCGGCCGGCGTCTTCGATGCGCTGTCGCGTCTGACCGGTGTTCGCGGCCGCATGCAGAAGGTGGCCGAGCGGCGCAACGGAGCAGCGGTCTATGTGGACTATGCGCATACGCCTGACGCCGTGCGCACGGCGCTCTCGGCGCTCAGGCCGCACGTGATGGGTCGGCTGGTCGTGGTTCTCGGCGCGGGAGGCGACCGCGACCGGGGCAAGCGACCGCTGATGGGCCGCGCCGCCGCCGACGGCGCGGACATGGTTTTCGTCACCGACGACAATCCCAGGACGGAGGATGCCGAATCGATCCGGGCTGCGGTGCTGCAGGGCGCGTCCGACGCTGTGGAGGTGGGTGATCGCGCCGAGGCGATCCTGCGCGGCGTCGATGCGCTGGGCGAAGGCGACGCACTTCTGATCGCCGGCAAGGGGCATGAGACGGGCCAGGTCGTCGGCTCCACGATCTATCCCTTCGACGATGCCGAGCAGGCGTCGGTGGCCGTCGCGGCCCTCGACGGGCAGATCGCGTGAAGGGGGCGGCCGCCTCGGGGAGGGCGCGGGGCGCCCCCGCCTCAACGGCCGCCGCGGCTGGCGCCGCGCACGTTCGGCGCCCTCGTCGCGCTGGTCCGGTCCCGGGACGGGGTGGGAGATGACGGTGCTCTGGACCGCTGCTGCGGCGGCGTCGGCGACCGGCGGAACCAGCAGCAGGGAATGGTCCGCGACCGGCGTGTCGATCGACACGCGCACGCTTCGGCCCGGTGATCTCTTCATCGCATTGACCGCGTTGCGGGACGGTCACGAGTTCGTCGCGGCGGCCCTCGAGGGCGGGGCGTCGGCGGCGATGGTCAGCCGGAGGCCCGAGGGTGTGGGAGAGGACGCGCCGCTGCTGATGGTCTCCGACGTCATGGACGGTCTGCGCGCCCTCGGCCGCGCGGGTCGGAAGCGGAGTCGCGCCCGCGTGATCGCGGTCACCGGTTCGGTCGGCAAGACCTCGACCAAGGAGATGCTGCGCGACATGCTGGGCGGGCCGCCGCGAGTCCACGCTGCAGAAGCGAGCTACAACAATCACTGGGGGGTTCCGCTGACGCTCGCTCGGTTGCCGCTTGAGGCGCGGTTCGCGGTGATCGAGATCGGCATGAACGCCCCGGGAGAGATCGCCCCACTGTCGCGCCTCGCGCGGCCGCATGTCGCGCTGATCACGACGATCGGTCGCGCGCATCTGGAGCAGCTGGGATCGGTCGACGCCATCGCCGAGGAGAAGGCGTCGATCGTGGAAGGGCTGGAGCCGGCCGGGGTCCTCGTCGCGCCCGGCGATCTCGACCAGTCTCCTATCCTGCGCGCGGCGGCGGAGCGCGCGGGGGTCCGAATCGTCACGTTCGGGAACGGGCACCGGAACCACCATCGCCTCCTGGACGTCACGCTGGCGCAGGACAGCACCGTCGCGCAGGCCCGGGCGTGGCGCACGCCGCTGCTTTTCAAGTTCGGCGTGCCAGGGCGGCATTTTGCAATGAACGCGCTGGGCGCCCTAGCTGCGGTGCAGGCTGCGGGCGGCGACCGCGCACGCGCGGTCTGCGCCCTTGCCGGCTGGGCGCCGCCGGGCGGGCGCGGCAAGCGCGAGACGCTGGCGCTCGATCCGGTGGAGGAGAACGCGACGATCGAACTTCTCGACGACGCGTTCAACGCCAACCCCGACTCCATGTCCGCCGCCCTCGATGCGCTTGCCGCCTCCGAGCCGCGGCACGGTGTCGGCCGGGTCGCCGAGGGGCGGCGGATCGCGATCCTCGGCGACATGCTGGAACTCGGCGTCGAGGAGGCGGAGCTGCACGCCGCCCTGGCGGATCATCCCGGCATGACGCGGCTCGCCCGCGTCCATTGCGTCGGGCCGCGGATGCGGGCGCTGCACCGGGTCCTGCCGCCCGAGCGGCGCGGGTTGTGGGTGGAAGAGGCGGAGGCGCTGGCGCGGCGGGCGCACTCGATGCTCGACGCCGGCGACGTCGTGCTGGTGAAGGGGTCGAAGGGCAGCCGCGTGAGCCTCGTCGTTGACGCGATCCGGAAACTCGGGCATCCGCTCGCGGACGACAGAACAGGTACCCCCTGATGCTCTACTGGCTGACGGCCTTGTCCGACGGCGGCGACGTCTTCAACCTCTTTCGCTACATCACGTTCCGCGCCGGCGGCGCCTTCTTCACGGCGCTGATCTTCGGCTTCATCTTCGGCCGGCCGCTGATCGCGCTGCTGCGGAAGCGGCAGGGGCGCGGCCAGCCGATCCGCTCCGACGGGCCGGAGAGCCACCTGCTGACCAAGGCCGGCACGCCCACGATGGGCGGCGTGCTGATCTTGGCCGCACTGACGGCGTCGACGCTGCTCTGGGCGCGGCTCGACAACGGTTATGTCTGGATGGTGCTGTTCGTGACGCTTGCCTTCGGTGTGGTCGGGTTCGCGGACGATTTCAGCAAGGTCAGGCGGATGACCTCGGCCGGGGTGCCCGGCCGCGTCCGGCTCGCGATCGGGTTCACTGTGGCCGGCATCGCGGGGATCTGGGCCGGGTTGATCCATCCGGACGAGCTCTCGTGGCAGCTCGCGTTCCCGGTGTTCAAGAACGTCCTGCTGAACCTCTCGGTGCTCTTCGTGCCCTTCGTGATGCTGGTGATCGTCGGGGCGGCAAATGCAGTGAACCTGACCGATGGGCTCGACGGGCTGGCGATCATGCCGGTGATGATCGCGGCCGGAACCCTCGGCGTCATCGCGTATGCCGTCGGGCGGGTCGACTTCACCGACTATCTCGAGGTGCACTACGTCCCCGGAACAGGCGAAATCCTGATCTTCACCGCCGGTCTCATCGGCGGCGGACTCGGCTTCCTGTGGTACAACGCGCCGCCGGCCGCGGTCTTCATGGGCGATACCGGGTCCCTGGCGCTTGGCGGCGCACTCGGCGCGATCGCGGTCGCGACCAAGCACGAGATCGTGCTGGCCATCGTCGGCGGCCTGTTCGTGGTGGAGGCGCTGAGCGTCATCATCCAGGTGGCCTACTTCAAGCGCACCGGGAAGCGGGTCTTTCTGATGGCTCCGATCCATCATCACTTCGAGAAACAGGGATGGTCCGAGCCGCAGATCGTCATCCGGTTCTGGATCATCTCGCTGATCCTCGCGCTGATCGGTCTTGCGACGCTCAAGGTTCGCTGATGGAGCCATCGCGGGACATCGGCGACATGCTCGCCGGCATGGCGCCGCGGCTCGAACCTGCGACCTACGTCTTCGCCACGGAGGCGGAGCCGTCGCGCATCGCGCTTGCTGCGCCGTTGGCGCGGGGCATGTTTCGCGAGGCCGAGGGCACATCGTTGATCCTGGAGCGGAGCGACGCGCGGCGGATGGGTCATGTCGACGCCCTTCCGATGCGCTGCATCACGTTGGGGCTCCATTCGGCGCTCGACGGCGTCGGGCTCACGGCGGCGGTCGCCGAAGCGCTGGCGCGAGACGGGATCGCCTGCAACGTCGTTGCGGCTTTTCATCACGACCATGTCTTCGTTCCCGCCATCAATGCCGAGGCGGCGCTGCGTTGTCTGAAGCGGGTGCGCGACGCGGCCGCCGATCGTGACAGTGCCGATGTCTGACGAGCGGCATGCGGGCGAGATCGGCCCAGGCGCGACGGGACGGCCCGGTGCAAGTCGGGGGGCTCCCGCCCTGCGGGAACGCTCGCGCGCCCCCTCCGGTTGGGCAGCGCAGCCGCTGTCGCGGCTGCGGTCGCGCACCGCTGCATCGGAGCGCGCATGATTCCGGTGCGCGGATACAACGGTGCGCGGATCGGTGTCCTCGGCCTGGGCCGGTCGGGGAGGGCCACAATCTCCGCCTTGCGCGCAGGCGGTGCCGCGCCTCTGGCCTGGGACGAAAGCCCCGAGGTTCGCGATCGGGTGGCGGTCGAGGGGATGGCTCTCACTGACCTCGCGCGCGTCGATTGGGCGGGTGTCGCGTCCCTCATCGTGAGCCCCGGGATCCCGCATCTCTATCCGGCGCCGAACCGGATCGTCGCGGCGGCGCTTGAGGCCGGTGTGCCGCTCGACAACGACATCGGGCTCTTCTTCCGCTCGATCGCGACGCCGGAGTGGGAGCAATTCGACAGCGTGCCGCGCGTCGTCGCCGTGACCGGGTCGAACGGCAAGTCGACCACCGCCGCCTTGATCCATCACCTCCTGAGCGAGATGAGTTTCCGGTCTCAACTGGCTGGAAACATCGGCCGTGGCGTTCTCGACATCGATCCTCCCGAAGATGGCGGAGTCGTCGTGCTCGAACTGTCCTCATATCAGACTGAGTTGGCGCGCGCGCTGACGCCTGATGTCGCGGTCTTCACCAACCTTGCGCCGGACCATCTTGACCGGCACGGCGGACTTGGCGGGTACTTTGCGGCGAAGAGACGGCTCTTCGTCGAGGGCGGGCCGGACCGGGCAGTGATTGGCGTGGACGAGGTGGAAGGGCGCTTCCTGGCGGATCGGCTCTCGGAAGGGCCTGGTGACGACAGGGTGATCCGCGTCGCCTCGGGCCGGAAGCCGGACGTCATCGGCTGGCACGTCGTTGCGCGGAAGGGCTTCCTGACTGAATGGCGCAAGCGCCGTCAGATCGCATCGATCGACCTTCGCGGCATGGCGGGACTTCCGGGGGCGCACAACCACCAGAACGCCTGCGCGGCGTACGGGGCCGCCCGGGCGCTGGGATGTCCGCCGAAAGAGATCGAGAAGTATTTATTTAGTTTCAAAGGCTTGCCGCACAGGTCTCAACTGATTTCTGAATTCGCCGGCGTGCGTTACGTGAACGACAGCAAGGCGACCAACACCGACAGCGCCGCCAAGGCGTTGCAGGCGTTTCCGCGTGTTCGCTGGATTGCAGGCGGGCTGGGCAAGGAAGGCGGCATCGGGACGCTCGGGCCGCATCTCGGCAGTGTGGTCAAGGCTTACCTGATCGGCCATTCCGCGAGGGAGTTCGCGCTTCAGATCGGCGAGCTGCCGCACGAGATCTGCGGCGACATGGCGACGGCGGTGGCGCGCGCCGCGGCCGAGGCGGAGCCCGGCGACACGGTGCTGCTGGCACCCGCGGCGGCGAGTTTCGACCAGTATCCCGACTTCGAGGCGCGGGGAGACCACTTCGCGGCGGAGGTCGCGAAAGCCACCGGCGGCTGAACTTGGGGCCCGTGGCTCCGCACAGGCGCCGGGGGCAAGACTATCGGTAGGCCGCGCGCCGCTCCGCCTGGTCGAGGATGCGTGGCGACACGGACGGTGCGCGCGTGTCGGGGTCGAAGAACGGAGACCTGCGGTGCTCGCCACGCCGTCGGGCAGCGAGCGTCAGCACGGCGAAGCGCCGGAGGACCGTCAGGCCGCCGCTGTCGCGGCGGGCTCCGCCGCCGCCCGAAACGGCGCTCTCCGTCTTGTACCTCGCGACGACGGGTCCGATCGACGCGTCGCGGTCGGGGTCCGGCAGGCACGCGGTGACGAAGCCGCCGAACGGTATTGCCGCCAGCGCCGGCATGTTGGCGACCGGCGTGTTGCAGCACGACGCATACCACCGCAGCAGTCCCTTCTCGGACAGGCGCAGACACGCGAGGTGCTCACGGCCCTCCTCGAAGGCGACGCGGCCCGTGCTCGTCTGAAAGATGTCCGTGCCGCCGGCGGGGTCGAGGAGGTCTTCGCGCCGAAGATGCCGCAGGTACGCCTGGCAATCCCGGCAGTAGCAGACGAGGTGGGTGCCCGCGGTGGGCGCAATATCATGCAGGACTCCCCGAACCGTTCCGCAGCGGCAGCCCAGGTCAAGATCGCGCATCGAAACACTCCCTTGTCGCGCCGACACGCTCAAAAGCGGCGAGCGAGGCGCTGAATTTGCAATTCAAAGTTGTTTCCATTCCTCTTGCATAAGTTCTGGCGACAACGTGACGTTTGCGCTACGCTTTGGAGCATACGACCCGGCAAACGGGCGACAAGGGCAGTGACGAGGCAGTCTCCTTGACCGAAATGGCGCATGGTGCGGTTCCCCTGCGGGATGGTGAACCGATTCTGCCGCGATGGTGGCGGACGATCGACAAGTGGTCGATATCGTGCGTGCTGCTGCTGTTCTGCGTCGGGATTCTGCTCGGGTTCGCCGCCTCGCCCCCGCTGGCCGAGCGCAACGGGCTGCCGCCGTTCTATTATGTCGAGCGGCAAGTGGCCTTCGGTGGCATGGCGCTGCTTGCGATGCTCGTCACGACGATGATGTCGCCGGTTCTGGTGCGACGTCTGGCGGTGGTGGGATTTCTCGGCGCGCTGATCGCGCTCGTGGGCCTGCCGTTCCTCGGCACCGATTTCGGCAAGGGGGCGGTGCGGTGGTACTCGCTGGGCTTTGGCAGCCTGCAGCCGTCGGAGTTCCTCAAGCCCGCCTTCGTCGTCTTCGCTGCGTGGATGATCGCCGCGGGCGACGAGATCGAGGGGCCACCCGGCAAGCGCATCTCCTTCGCCGTCGCCGTGCTTGTCGTGGGGCTGCTGGCGATCCAGCCAGACTTCGGGCAGGCGTGCCTGATCCTATTCGCCTGGGGCGTGATGTACTTCGTCGGCGGCGCGCCGATGCTGCTGCTGGTCGGACTGGCCGGCGGGGCGGTGAGCGCGGGCTGGCTCGCCTACACCAGTTCCGAGCATTTCGCGCGGCGGATCGACGGGTTTCTCGCGCAGGACGTCGACCCGCGGACACAGCTTGGCTACGCCGCGAACGCGATCCGCGAGGGCGGCTTCTTCGGCGTGGGCGTCGGCGAGGGTCAGGTGAAGTGGTGGCTGCCCGACGCCCACACCGACTTCATCATCGCCGTCGCGGCCGAGGAATACGGCCTGATCCTGGTGCTGGCGATCATCGCGCTCTACGCAGCGATCGTGCTGCGCTCGCTTGCGCGGCTGACGCGCGAGCGGGATCCGTTCATTCGGCTTGCCGGGACAGGTCTCGCCTGCATCTTCGGCGTGCAAGCGCTCATCAACATGGGCGTCGCTGTCAGGCTGCTGCCGGCCAAGGGGATGACGCTGCCTTTCGTCAGCTACGGCGGCTCGTCCTTGATCGCGGGCGGCATCGCGTTGGGGATGCTGCTGGCGTTCACGCGCGTCAGGCCGCAGGGCGAGATCGGAGACGTTCTCCTGAGGGCGGGGCGTTGAACCGGCGTGTGATCATCGCGGCGGGCGGCACCGGCGGTCATATGTTTCCCGCACAGGCCTTGGCCGAGACGTTGCTCGGCCGCGAGTGGGAGGTTCGCCTCGCCACGGACCAGCGCGGCGCTCGCTACGCCACCGGCTTTCCGGGTGATGTTCCGCGCGATGTGATGTCTTCGGCGACCTTCGCCCGCGGTGGGATCAGCGAGAAGATTTCGGTTCCGTTCCGGATCCTCGGCGGGCTCGGACGCGCGCAGCTGGGCATGCTGCAGCGTCGTCCGGCCGTCGTGGTGGGCTTTGGCGGCTACCCGACGATCCCGGCGCTCACCGCGGCAAGCATCTTGCGGGTGCCGCGGATGATTCATGAGCAGAACGGCGTGCTGGGCCGCGTCAACAAGGCCTTCGCGAAGCGGGTTTCGTGCGTCGCCTGCGGCACCTGGCCGACGAAGCTGCCGGACGGAGTCGAAGGCATCCACGTGGGCAATCCCGCGCGGCGGTCGGTGCTGGACCGCCAGGGCGCCCCATACATCAGCCCCGGCGACTATCCGATGTCGCTCTTGGTGATCGGCGGCAGCCAGGGGGCTCGGATCCTGTCCGACATTGTTCCGGAGGCGATCGGAGCGCTGCCGGATGGCCTGAGGGCGCACCTTCGCGTCGCACACCAGGCGCGGGCGGAGGATGCGGGGCGGGTGACCGCCGCCTACGAAGCGGTCGGCGTGATGGCAGAAGTCTCTCCATTCTTCGACGACATCGCGCGACGGATCAGCGAGGCGCAGTTGGTCGTGAGCCGGGCGGGCGCGTCGACGATCACGGATCTGACGGTGATCGGGCGGCCCTCGATCCTGATCCCCTTCGCGGCGGCGACGGCGGACCACCAGACCGCGAACGCGCGCGGCCTCGCCAAGGCCGACGCCGCGATCCTGATACCGGAATCTAAACTTGACGCGGCTACGCTGACCGCGCAACTCGCGCTGGTCCTGGAAAACGCCGATGCCGCCGCGCGGATGGCGCGCGCGGCTCTGGGCCTTGGAAAACCCGATGCGGCGGAGCGGTTGGCCGACCTCGTGGAGGCGGTGGCAACGGGCGATTTTGCCCGAGAGGAGACGTAAGCATGGACGGAACGCTGGCGATGACACCCGTGACCAAACTGCCGACCGATATCGGGCCGATCCACTTCGTGGGCATCGGCGGCATCGGCATGTCGGGCATCGCCGAGGTGCTGCTGACGCAAGGTTACGTCGTGCAGGGCAGCGATCTGAAGGCGTCGCCCATCACCGAGCGTCTGCAGATGCTGGGCGCGCGGGTCTTCATCGGTCAGGATGCCGCGAACCTCGACGGCGCCGAAGTCGTGGTGACGTCATCTGCGATCAAGTGCGGCAACCCGGAGCTCGATGCCGCGCGGGCGAGAAAGATGCCGGTCGTGCGTCGGGCCGAGATGTTGGCAGAACTGATGCGCCTGAAGTCGAATGTCGCGGTCGCGGGAACGCACGGCAAGACCACGACCACGACGATGGTGGCGACGCTTCTGGACGCCGGCGGGCTGGATCCCACCGTCATCAATGGCGGCGTGATTCAGGCTTACGGTTCGAACGCACGGGCCGGCATGGGCGAGTGGATGGTGGTCGAGGCCGACGAGTTGGACGGCACCTTCAACCGTCTGCCCGCAACGATCGCGATCGTGACCAACATCGACCCCGAGCACATGGAGCACTGGGGCGACATGGACCGCCTGCGCCAGGGCTTTTTCGATTTCGTGTCGAACATCCCGTTCTACGGGCTGGCGGTTTGCTGCACCGACCACGCGGAAGTGCGGGCGATGGTCGATCGGATTACCGACCGTCGCGTCTTGACCTACGGCTTCCACGAGGATGCCGACGTGCGCGCGGTAAACCTGCGCTACCAGGGCGGTGTGGCGCATTTTGACGTGGTCTTCCGGGAAGAGGGCATTACCATCGAAAGTTGTAGTCTGCCCATGCCGGGCGATCACAACGTCTCGAACTGCCTCGCGGCCGTCGCGGTCGCACGGCATCTTGGAATGAAGCGGGCGGAGATCCGTGCGGCTCTGGCGGGTTTTCGTGGCGTCAGGCGTCGCTTCACGCGCGTCGGCGAGGTCGGGGGAGTGACGATCATCGACGATTACGGCCACCATCCGGTCGAGATCGCAGCGGTGCTCAAGGCCGCGCGGCAGGCGGTCGGCGGCGGCCGGGTTATTGCGGTGCATCAGCCGCACCGGTACTCGCGCCTGTCGAACCTGTTCGAAGATTTCTGCACCTGCTTCGGAGACGCCGATGTCGTCGGCATTTCCGACGTCTACGCGGCCGGCGAGGCGCCGATCGCCGGCGCCAGCCGAGACGATCTGGTCGAAGGCCTGCGCCGTCACGGTCACCGCGACGCGCGGAGTGTCGGCGGCGAAGACGACCTGGAGCGTCTGGTGCGAGACGAGGCGAAGCCGGGCGACATGGTGGTCTGTCTCGGCGCCGGAAGCATCAGCGCATGGGCGGGGGAACTCCCCGCACGGCTCGAGCGGTGAGGGGGAATGTACCCTCGACAAGGCAAGGCCCGCGCAGACGGGCGGAACGACATTGAGGTAAGGAGGGCATGGAAAATGGCGACACTCCCGCTGCTCTTGTGCGGAGTCTGGGTAATAGCGGCGAATCTTGTCGCGCTGCTGCCCGCTGAGAAGTGGCTCTGGCCGGCTGCGGTCCTGCCGGTCGCAACAGGCATCCCGCTTCTCGGTCTTGTGACTTGGTTCTACGGACCGATCGCGGGGCTGTTCGCATTCGGTATCGGCGTCGCGCTGCTGCGCTGGCCGGTGCGTCTGACCCGCCGCCGGCGCGACACCGATGCGGATCCGCAGGCCCAGCCGGCGGAGTGACGGATGCCGCAGAGCTGCCGGCCTTCCGCGGTCGGCTGACGTCCCAACGCAAGCTGGCGGACCTGACGTGGCTGCGGGTGGGCGGGCCGGCCGACTGGCTGTTCCAGCCTGCCGACGAAGACGACCTTTCCGACTTCATGCGAGACCTCGACCCGTCGCTGCCGGTCTTCCCCATGGGCGTTGGCTCGAACCTGATCGTTCGCGACGGCGGCATCCGGGGTGTCGTGGTGCGGCTGGGCCGCGCCTTCGCCGGTATCTCGGTCGAGGGCGGGCGGGTCCGGGCCGGCGCAGCGGCGCTGGGAAGCCGCGTCGCGCTGCAAGCGGCGGAAAGCGGTCGCGACCTCACCTACATGCGCACGATCCCGGGGGCCGTGGGGGGGGCGGTGCGCATGAACGCCGGCTGTTACGGCACCTATACCGCCGACCGTTTGGCGTCTGCACGGGTCGTGACGCGTCAGGGCGAGATCCGCGATGTGCCTGCAAGGCAGCTGGGCCTCGCGTATCGCAGCTCGCGGTTGCCGGCCGATACCGTGATCGTGCAGGCAACGTTCGATGCGCCGGAGGGTGACGCGGCGGCGCTGGTCGCGCGGATGGAGGAGCAGGTTGCGCGTCGGGACGCGACGCAACCCGTCCGGGAGCGCAGCGCGGGGTCGACGTTCCGGAACCCCGCCGGCTTTTCCTCGACCGGGCGCGAGGACGACGTGCATGACCTCAAGGCCTGGACACTGATCGATCGCGCCGGACTCCGCGGGGCGACGCTGGGCGGGGCGCAGATGTCGTCGAAGCATCCGAACTTTCTGGTCAATGCCGGGGGGGCCACGGCGGCGGACCTCGAGGCATTGGGCGAGATGGTGCGCGAAAGGGTGGCGCGGGAGACCGGGATCACGCTAGAGTGGGAAGTTGCGAGGGTCGGCGAACCGACCCCGTGACCGCGGAATGAGGCAGTGGAATGGCGGGACCTGCGAGCAGGGAACCCCAACGCATCGCCGTCCTGAAGGGCGGTCCGTCGGCCGAGCGCGAGGTTTCCCTGTCCTCGGGCCGGGAGTGCGCGGCTGCGCTGCGGTCGGAGGGGTTCGAGACCATCGAGATCGATGCCGGCCCCGACCTGCCGGCGCGGCTGGCGGAGGCGCAGCCGCATGCCGTCTTCAACGCGCTGCACGGCCGCTGGGGCGAGGACGGCTGCGTTCAGGGCCTGCTGGAATGGCTGCGCCTGCCCTACACACATTCCGGCGTGCTGTCCTCGGCGCTGGCGATGGACAAGACGCGGGCGAAGGACGCCTTTGCCGCGTCCGGCCTGCCGGTGGCGGAGAGCCGTATCGTTTCCATCGCCGAGGTCGCGGCGCGGCACGTGATGGAGCCGCCATACGTGGTCAAGCCGAACGCCGAGGGATCGTCGGTCGGCATCTACATCGTGCGGGAGGCCGCGAACGGCCCGCCGGTCTTGTCGCCGGACCTGCCGCAGACCCTGATGGTCGAGCGCTATGTTGCGGGGCGGGAGCTGACGACGACTGTCATGGGGGACAGGGCGCTTGGGGTCACCGATATCGTCACCGACGGCTGGTACGATTATCACGCGAAGTACCGACCGGGCGGCTCCCGCCACGTGGTGCCGGCGCAGATTCCGGATGAGATCGCCGCGCTCTGCAGGGAGCAGGCGCTGGTGGCGCACCGGGCGCTGGGCTGCCGCGGGGTGACGCGCACGGATTTCCGCTGGGACGAGTCGCTCGGGGCCGAAGGGCTGATCGTGCTGGAGTTGAACACGCAGCCTGGCATGACGCCCACCTCGCTGGTTCCGGAGCAGGCGGCGGCGGAGCGGATGAGCTTCGGCGCGCTCTGTCGGTGGATCGTGGAGGACGCCTCGTGCGACCGGTGAGGGTGGACGTCCTCGCGGGGCATCGAGCGCCCCTCGGCCGTCCGCGACCTTCGCCGCGCGGCGGCATCGGAGCGCCCGCGTGATCCGCGTTGCACACAGAAGGGACCCCGCACCGTCGCGCCTGGCCTACCGGCTGCACCGGCTCAGGCTCACGCCGATGGTACGGCGCGCCGTCGTGTGGGGACTGCCGGTCGCCGCCGCGGCTGTGGCGACGGGGCTCTGGCTCTCCGACCCGGAACGCCGGGAGATGCTGTCCGGCACTCTCGCCGATTTCCGCAGGCAGGTGGAGCAGCGGCCGGAATTCATGGTGCAGGTCCTTGCCGTCGACGGCGCGTCGGAGGCGCTAGCAGGGGAGATTCGCGAGGCGCTGCGGCTGCGTCTGCCGGTGAGCTCGTTCGACCTCGATCTCGAGGCTCTGAGGGCACGGGCCGCCAAGTTCGACCCCGTGGCGCGGGCCCGCGTCTTCGTGCGGCCGGGCGGCGTGCTGCAGGTGGAGGTCGAGGAGCGGGTGCCTGCGGTGATCGTGCGTGGCGACGAAGGGCTGATGCTGCTCGACGCCGGTGGGCACAAGGTTCGGCCCCTGGCAGAACGGATGGAGCGTGCCGACCTGCCGCTGATCGCGGGCCTTGGCGCGGGGCGCGTCGTGGCCGAGGCGCTGCAGCTGGCGCAGGCGGCGGAGCCGCTTGATGAGCGGCTGGGCGGCTTCGTTCGGGTGGGCGAGCGGCGTTGGGACGTGGTGCTCGCCGGCGGACAGCGGATTCTGCTGCCTGAACAGGCCGCGGTCGCCGCGCTGGACCAGGCGATCGCGCTCGACCAGGCGCAAGACCTGCTTTCCCGCGACGTCACCGTGCTCGACCTGCGCCATCCGCGGCGGCCCACGCTCAGGATGTCGCAGACTGCGGCGAAGACGCTCTACGAGATCAGGGCCGAGGCGAGGGGCAGGAAATGACGGGGTTCCACGAGGCGCAAAGGCGGATGCGCTCGCTCCGCCGTGCGGCGATGCAGCGGGGCGTGGTGGCGGTGCTCGACATCGGCACGTCGAAGACGGCGTGCCTGGTCCTGCGGTTCGACGGGCCGGAGCAGACGCGCTGCCAGGACGGCGTCGGCTCGCTGGCGGGGCAGACCGGGTTCCGCGTGATCGGCGCCGCCACGACGCGCTCGCGCGGGATGCGCCTGGGCGAGATCGATGCCGCGGTGGAGACGGAGCGGGCGATCCGGACCGTCGTGCAGGCAGCACAGAAGATGGCGGGTGTCCGGGTGGACCACGCCATTGCCTGCATGTCGGGCGGTCGGCCGCGGAGCTATGGGCTGACGGGCCGGGTCCAGGTGCCGCATGAGGTGATCCGCGACAGCGACATTGCCCGGGTGCTGGGGGCCTGCGACCTGCCGGAAATCGGCTCGGACCGCGACGTCCTGCACGCGCAGCCGGTGAACTTCGCGCTCGACGGACGATCCGGGCTGAGCGACCCGCGCGACCAGATCGGGCGCAAGCTCGCCTGTGACATGCACCTGCTGACGGTGCGCGCGGACGCGATCCGAAACCTCGTCACCTGCGTGACGCGGTGCGACCTGGAGCTGGCGGGTATTGCATCGCCGGCCTACACCTCCGGACTTGCCGCGCTGACGGAGGACGAGCAGGAGCTGGGTGCCGCGTGCATCGACATGGGCGGCGGCGCGACCGGCGTCTCGATCTTCCTCAAGAAGCACATGATCTTCGCCGATGCCGTCAGGCTGGGCGGCGACCAGCTGACGGCGGACATCTCGAAGGGGCTGCACGTGCCCCAGGCGGCGGCGGAGCGGATGAAGACCTTCCACGGCGGCGTCTTCGCGACGGGTGCCGACGACCGCGAGCAGATCGCCATCGGCGGCGAGACCGGCGACTGGGAGCTTGACCGCCGCACCGTCACGCGCGGCGAGCTCATCGGGATCATGCGCCCGCGCGCAGAGGAGATCCTCGAGGAGGTGCGCGCGACGCTCGACGCGGCCGGCTTCGGGGCGCTGCCATCGCAGTCGATCGTCCTTACCGGGGGCGGTGCGGAGATCCCCGGCCTCGACACGCTGGCTCCTCGGATCCTCGGACAGCAGGTCAGGATCGGTCGGCCTCTGCGGGTGCGCGGATTGCCGGAGAAGGCGTCCGGGTCGGCCTTCGCGGCGACGGTCGGGCTGTGCCTGTTCGCGACGCATCCGCAGGACGAGTGGTGGGATTTCGAGATGCCGGTCGACCGCTACTCTGCTCGTTCGGTCCGGCGAGCGGTCAGATGGTTCCGCGACAACTGGTAGCCGCTGCTGTGGCGCGGTCAGGTCGAAGCCGCGATTGGCGCAGCCGGCTGGCGAAGGTCCATCAGACGTGATACGCCTCGCACGTAACCGGTCGACAAAAGGCCGGAAGGGGTAGCGAGCAGTTGCCCACACTAATGTTGGTCGCTTTGCACGGCATGGTCTTCATGCCGCCTATTGGTGTGCGCCTCGCCGCCGCAGCCATATCTTGAAGCGGCGTCAGCATGCTGCGGGCAGAAGTCAGCTTTGCCCCCTCATTTCGTGGCTTGCGGACATTTTCCGGGTGACGACGAGGCTTTCCTCTGCATAATATGGCTACAGGACGCCCGTCAGAGGTGTCATCGCGGCAGTTTACAGGCGGAGCTATCATGGCCCTCAATCTCAGCGTCCCCGCGCGGGACGACGACCTCAAGCCCCGGATCACCGTCTTCGGCGTCGGGGGTGCCGGCGGCAACGCGGTCAGCAATATGATCGCCAAGCAGCTTGAAGGGGTGGAATTCGTCGTCGCCAACACCGATGCACAGGCGCTCGCCCAGTCGACCGCGCTGGTGAAGGTCCAGATGGGCGTCAAGGTGACCGAGGGGCTGGGCGCAGGCGCCCGGCCGGAGGTCGGCGCCGCTGCGGCCGAGGAGACGATCGAGGAGATCGTCGATCACCTTGCCGGCGCGCACATGTGCTTCATCACTGCGGGCATGGGCGGCGGCACCGGAACCGGCGCGGCGCCGATCATTGCCCAGGCTGCGCGCGAGATGGGCGTGCTGACGGTCGGCGTGGTGACCAAGCCGTTCCAGTTTGAGGGCGGCAAGCGCATGCGGCAGGCCGAACTGGGCGTCGAGAACCTGCAGAGGATGGTCGACACGCTGATCATCATTCCCAATCAGAACCTGTTCCGGCTGGCGAACGAGAAGACGACGTTCACCGAGGCGTTCAGCCTCGCCGACGACGTGCTCTACCAGGGCGTCAAGGGCGTCACCGACCTGATGGTGCGCCCGGGCCTCATCAACCTCGACTTCGCCGACGTGCGCAGCGTGATGGACGAGATGGGCAAGGCGATGATGGGCACCGGCGAGGCGGCGGGCGAGGATCGCGCGACGCAGGCAGCGGAGAAGGCGATCGCCAACCCGCTTCTCGACGAGATCAGCCTGAAGGGCGCCAAGGGTGTCCTGATCAATATCACCGGCGGCTATGACCTGACGCTCTTCGAGCTTGACGAGGCGGCGAACCGTATCCGCGAGGAGGTCGACGCGGATGCGAACATCATCGTCGGCTCCACCCTCGACGAGAGCATGGAGGGAATGATGCGGGTCTCCGTCGTCGCGACGGGAATTGACGCCGTCGAGGTGGAGCGTGAGCAGCCGGCGCGCCGCAGCATGGCGACCCCGCTCGCGCAGAAGGTGGTCGAGGAGAGCCCTGCGGAGGACACGGCGGAGCCCGCAGCTCCCGCGGTCGCCGCGCGCGTCGAACCGACGCTCTTCGACGAAGAGAAGCGGGACGATGAAGTCTTGCCGCCTCCGGCCTACATGCCGCAACCTCGCGTGACAGCGCGCGAACCGGAGCCGCAGGAGTTCGTCGCACCGCGGCCCGCAGCGACCCGGCCGGCGCCGGGAACTCCCACGCCCGAAGCGATGGCGCGGCTGCGCGCGGCGGTCAACAAGGTCCCTGCCGCCAGCGCCCCAACCCCGGGTGGCGCGGCACCTCAGGGCGACCGGCGGGGTTTCGGCATAAACTCGCTCATCGGTCGGATGACCGGTCACGAGGCGCGGCCGCTGCAAGCGCCCCGCGAGATGGCCCGCGAGGACGAAGACGTGCCCGTCGAGGATGAGCGCATAGAAGTCCCGGCTTTCCTGCGCCGCCAGGCCAACTGACGAATTCGGATACGCCTTTACGGCGCCGCGCGGCCCTCTGGCTGCGCGGCTTTCCTGTTGAGCAGATGCTGCAGTGCAGCACTGTGTTACAAACCGTTGCAATCTTTGAATTGTGTCAAAGGCTGCATCGACTTAGCTGAACCAAAGCCGCAAAGGCCGAGGGGCAGCATGCAGACCACACTGAAATCGCCGGCGCGCTTCAAGGGCATCGGCCTGCACACAGGCGTACCCGTCCAGATGACGGTGCGTCCCGCGCCCGCTGGCTACGGTATCAGGTTCCGCAGGACCGACGTGGCCGGCGACTCCTGGATTCCGGCGCGCTGGGACGCGGTCACGCCGTCTTCCCTCTGCACCCGGATCGAAAACGCTTCCGGCGTTCGGGTGTCGACAATCGAGCACATCATGGCTGCCATCGCGGGCACCGGCCTGTCCAACGCGATCGTCGAGATCGACGGGCCAGAGGTCCCGATCGCTGACGGCAGCGCGACTGACTTCGTTTCTGGCCTGCTGTCCCGCGGTTTCGTGCGGCAGGCGGAACCGGTATTGGCGCTGCGTGTGATGAAGCCGGTCGAGGTGACGTCGGAGCGTGGTAGCGCCCGGATCGAGCCTTGGAACGGGCTGCGCATCTCCTTCGACATCGACTTCCCCGACGCTGCTATCGGCCGCCAGAGCAAGTCACTGGACTTGGCGAATGGGGCGTTTGTCCGCGAACTGTGCGACAGCCGCACCTTCTGCCGACTGGTGGAGGTGGAGCGCATGCGGGCAGACGGGCTGATCCTGGGCGGAACATTCGAGAATGCGGTGGTCGTCGATGGCGACAAGGTCGTGACACCGGGCGGTCTTCGTCACCCGGACGAGGCCGTGCGGCACAAGATGCTCGATGCGATGGGGGATCTGGCTCTGGCCGGCGGGCCGATCCTTGGGCACTACCACGGGCATCGTGCGGGGCATGCCATGACCAATGCTCTTCTCCGTGCGCTTTTCGCCGAGCCCGGGGCGGTGCGCTTCGTCGCTTGCGGCGAGTTGCAGGCGGCGCGACTGCCGGGCGCGGGCGTGACTCGGGAGGATCTCTTCGCGCTCGCTGCGTAAGACGGGGCCGAGGAGACGACACCCGTTCCAACCCCGGTGGCCGTGTGCTAAGGCCGGGCCGAGAACGAGGACGGAACGGATCGAGGACGTGCAGGGACGCTGGTTGATCGTTGTGCTGGCCTTGGTCATGGGCGTCTCTTCCTGCTCTCGGCTGCCGAGCGTTCCGAACCCCTTCGCGTCGCGCGAGGTGCCGCTCGAGACCCTGCCGCCGGAGGAGATATATCAGCGCGCCGAACTCGAGCTCGAGGGTAGCGATCCGGATGATGCTGCGCGGTACTTCGGTGAGGTCGAGCGGCTCTATCCCTACTCGGAGTGGGCGAAGCGTGCGTTGATCATGCAAGCGTTCTCGTACCACCGCGACCGCGACTACGACGCTTCGCGCGCGACGGCGCAGCGCTACATAGATCTCTATCCGGCGGACGAAGATGCGGCCTATGCCCAGTACCTCCTGGCGCTCAGCTACTACGACCAGATCGACGACGTGGGGCGTGACCAGGGCCTGACGTTCCAGGCGCTGCAATCGCTGCGCGAGGTGATCGAGAATTATCCCGACAGCGAGTATGCGACGTCCGCGATCCTGAAGTTCGATCTCGCCTTCGACCATCTTGCCGGCAAGGAGATGGAGATCGGGCGATACTATCTGAAGCGCGGCCATTTTGTTGCGGCGATCAATCGGTTCCGCATCGTGGTCGAGGAGTTTCAGACAACCACCCACACGCCCGAGGCGCTGTACCGTTTGGTCGAGGCATACTTGTCGCTCGGCCTCGACGACGAGGCGCGAACCGCTGGTGCGATCCTCGCGGTCAACTTCCGGTCGTCGATCTGGTATCAGGACGCCTACGCCTTGCTGACTGGCCGTGGTCTGACGCTGGAGCCGGCGGGCGACGGCTTCCTGACCGCGATCTATCGCCAGTCGGTGCGTGGTGAGTGGCTCTGACGCCGTACGCGTCGCGTTGGTGAGCCACGAATCTGCGATGGTGCGATGGGTTCATCGGCAATGACGCGTCGGATCGACCTCGAAAGATTTGTGACGCTGCTCGGAATGACGGTAGTCTTGGGGGGAACGGCCGGCCTCTACAAGTACTTCGATACCGCCTACCGCGACTACCACTCCTACATCTGGCAGCAGCAGGTAGCGCTCTACACGGAAGCCGCCTCTGCGGCCGCGACGGTGGCGACGGGTGCGGAGGGGGAGGAGCGTAAGCGCGCGGCAGTGCAGTTCTGGCGACTGTATCGCGGCCTTCTGATACTCGTGGAGGATGCGACGGTCGCCAATGCCATGATCGCCTTCGGCGAATGCCTTGGCGCGGCGGTGGCCTGCGGAGACGCGGAATACCGCGAGCGCGCCCTTCTCCTTCCCTACGCGGCCCGCCAATCGATCGAGGAGAACTGGGATACCGGCGTTCTTCAGTGGACCGACCTGTCGCCGCGGCTACTGGCGGGTTGCCCCGCAGAGGGCTGTACCGATCCGAAAGAGGCCGGGTGCAGGTAGCCATTCGCCCGCAGTCCCTCGCCGCGCTCGGCAGGTTGCCGGGAACGCGGCCGCTCGACCCCGCGGATTGGCTGGTGACGGATGAGGCGTTTGGGGAGCAGATGGCCCTGCGAGACAGCCTCGTCGAGACGCGACGCGAGGAGGTGATAGCGCTCGATTACGACGCCCGAGATGCAGCGGCGGAGTTGCTCGACAATGTTGTCGCCGCGCTCGACGATGGGCAGGGCTATCGCGTCGCCGCTGCCGTCCGCCGGCCTGACGGCGTGGAAGTTCCGGTGGAGCGACAGGACCCGCTCGGCACCCTCGGGCGGCTGGTGCAGGAGGATTTCTGCATCCTCCAGAAGCGCGGCGAGGAGCACGTCCTAACCGGCGCGGTCCTCTGCTTTCCGTCAGGGTGGAAGCTGTCGGAGAAGTTCCTTCGTCCGCTCGTCCGCATCCATGCGCCGGTGAAGGCCTATGACGACGACATAGCGCGGCGCGTCCAGAGGCTGTTCGACGGGGTAAAGCCGGGTCGGCCGCTCTGGCGGGCGAACCTTCTCCGTCACCGGGACGCCGAGCTCGTCCGGCCGATATCGGAGGATGTCAGGGAGCGGGACGTACCGGAGGATGCACCGTACCTGCGGTCCGAACGGCAATGCATCCTGCGACTGCCGCGAAGCCAGGCAGTGGTGTTCTCGATCCACACGACTGTCGCGCGGGCCGAATGAAAACGGGCGCCCGAGGGCGCCCGCATGCTCGCTGTTAGACGTCAGCAGCTGTAGTAGAGCTTGAACTCGATCGGGTGGGGAGTGTGCTCGTAGGCGTAGATCTCCTCCCACTTGAGATCCATGTAGCCTTCGATCTGGTCTCGGGTGAAGACGTCGCCGGCGAGCAGGAAGTCCATGTCCTTTTCGAGTTCGTCCATCGCCTCGCGGAGCGACGCGCAGACGGTCGGGATCCCTGCGAGCTCCTCCGGCGGCAGGTCGTAGAGGTCTTTGTCCATCGCTTCACCGGGGTGGATCTTGTTCTGGATCCCGTCGATCCCGGCCATCAGCAGGGCGGCGAAGCAGAGGTACGGGTTCGACGCGGGGTCGGGGAAGCGCGCCTCGACCCGTTTGCCCTTGGGGCTCTCTGTCCACGGGATGCGGACGCAACCCGAGCGGTTGCGGGCGGAGTAGGCGCGGAGCACCGGCGCCTCGAAGCCCGGGATCAGGCGTTTGTAGCTGTTGGTCGTCGGATTGGTGAAGGCGTTGAGCGCCTTCGCGTGCTTCAGGATGCCGCCGATGTAGTAGAGCGCCTCGTCGCTGAGGTCGGCGTACTTGTCACCGGCGAAGAGCGGTGCGCCGTCCTTCCAGATCGACATGTTGACGTGCATGCCGGTGCCGTTGTCGCCCGCAATCGGCTTGGGCATGAACGTTGCGGACTTTCCGTAGGCGTGCGCGACGTTCTGGATGACGTACTTGTACTTCTGCAGTTGGTCTGCCTGGTCGGTCAGCGTCGAGAAGATGAGACCGAGCTCATGCTGGCACGACGCCACCTCGTGGTGGTGCTTGTCGACCTTCATGCCGATGCGCTTCATCGTCGAGAGCATCTCGGACCGGATGTCCACGCCCTCGTCGACCGGGTTCACGGGGAAGTAGCCGCCCTTGACCCCGGGGCGGTGACCCATGTTGCCCATCTCGTAGTCGGTGTCGGTGTTCCACGCCGCGTCGAGCGCGTCGACTTCATAGCCGACCTTCTGCATCGAAACCTGGAACTTGACGTTGTCGAACAGGAAGAACTCGGCCTCCGGCCCCATGAAGGCGGAGTCGCCGATCCCGGTCGCCTTGAGGTAGGCTTCCGCCTTTTCGGCGGTACCGCGCGGGTCGCGGTCGTATATCTCGTTGGTGTCGGGCTCGACCACGGTGCAATGCACGGCGAGCGTCTTCTCGGCGTAGAACGGGTCCATGTAGGACGATGCGGTGTCCGGCATCAGCTTCATGTCGGACTGGTCGATGGATTTCCAGCCGGCGATCGAGGAGCCGTCGAACATGAAGCCCTCCTCGAGGAAGTCTTCGTCGACCTGGTCGGACATGACCGTCACGTGCTGCAGCTTGCCGCGCGGGTCGGTGAAGCGGATGTCGACGTAGGCGACCTCCTCGTCCTTGATGGTCTTGAGAAAGTCGGATGTGCTCATGACTGTCCTTCCCTATTTCCCTTTTTTTGCCCGACCTCGGCCTGGCTTCATTGTTCTAGAGTGCTTCCTCGCCGGTCTCGCCGGTGCGGATGCGAATCGCTTGCTCGACGGGAGAGACGAAGATCTTGCCGTCGCCGATCTTGTCGGTCTTGGCCGCCGCGATCACCGCCTCGACCGCACGCTCGACCTGGTCGTCCGGAAGCACGACCTCGATCTTTATCTTCGGCAGGAAGTCGACGACGTATTCCGCCCCGCGATAGAGTTCGGTGTGGCCCTTCTGCCGCCCGAAGCCCTTGACCTCGAGGACGCTGAGGCCCTGAACGCCTATCTCCTGCAGCGCCTCCTTCACTTCGTCGAGCTTGAAGGGTTTGATGATCGCCTCGATTTTCTTCATGTCGCAGGCTCCGTTGGCGCATATGCTTGCCCGAAGCGTCAGACCACGCCGATCACACCGTCACAATCGGCCCCCCGGATGGGTTTGGGAGCGGCGGGGGTTTGCTGAGGTAAGGACGCAGAAATTGTGCGAATAGATGAAAAATTGGACGGTATGCGAACGATGATGCGGAGCGAGACGCGACTTCTCACCGCAGCCCAGATGCGGAACGCGGAGCGATCCGTGATCGATAGCGGCCGCGTTTCGGGCCGGGAGTTGATGGAGCGTGCAGGCCGTGGCGTGGCAGATACGATCACCGCGCGATGGTCGCCCGCTTCGGCCGTCGTCTTGTGCGGTCCCGGCAACAATGGCGGTGATGGATACGTCGTCGCGCGTCTTCTGGCGGAGCGCGGCTGGGACGTGACGTGCCACGCATACGGCACGGCCGGCCTGCCGCCCGATGCGGATGCCGCCCGAACGGCCTGGTCTGGCAAGGTCGAGCACTGGGGCACCGCGGTGACCGATGAGGCGGCACTCGTCGTCGATGCCGTCTTTGGGGCCGGTCTGACACGCCAGGTGCCAGAGGATGTCCTCGCGCCGTTCGCGACGGATGCGCCGGTGGTGGCGATCGACGCGCCGACGGGCCTCTGCATGGACAGTGGCAGACCGCTCGGAGGACGGGCGGTAGAGGCGGACCTGACCGTGACCTTCCATGCGCCGCGCCTCGGCCACTACCTTGCGGACGGCCCGGTCTATTGCGGCGACGTGATCTGCGTCGACATCGGTTTGCCCAAGCAGGACGAGGGCGTGCCGCTCGTTGAGCACCCGGTGATGCCGCTCCGCAAGGGCCGTGGGCACAAGTACGACAGCGGGCACGCGCTGATCCTTTCCGGCGGACCCGGGAAGGGCGGCGCGGCGCGAATGGCTGCGCGTGGCGCCCTTCGGGTCGGAGCAGGGCTGGTCACGGTCGCCTGCCATCCCTCTGCGCTGCAGGAAAACGCGGCGCAGCTCGATGCGATCATGCTGCGATCCGTGCGCGACGCTGGAGACCTTGCTGCGCTGCTCGATGACGCGCGGTTCAACGCGGTGGGCCTGGGGCCCGGTCTGGGAACCGGGGACCGCACGCGCGGCCTCGTCGCCGCGACGTTGGCCGCACAGAGGGGAACCGTGCTGGATGCGGATGCGATCATGGCGTTTGCGGAGAATCCGGGCGACCTCTTCGACGCCCTCCATGTCGAGTGCCTTCTGACACCACATGCCGGCGAGTTCGCGCGGATCTTCCCCGACATTGCGGAGCGGCTGAAGGCGCCGGCGGCCGAAGGCCCCGCCTTCTCTCGACTTGATGCGTCACGTCAGGCGGCCGCGCGGGCGGGTTGCTGCATTCTCCTCAAGGGCCCTGACACCGTCATCGCGGCGCCCGACGGCCGCGCTGCGGTCAACGCCGGCGTCTATGGGCGGGCGACCCCCTGGCTCGCGACGGCGGGCGCTGGCGACGTGCTCACCGGCATTGCTACGGGACTTATGGCTCGCGGCGCGAGGGCGTTCGAGGCGGCGGCGACTGCTGCCTGGCTGCATGTGGAGGCGGCGCGGGCGTTCGGACCGGGCCTCATCGCGGAGGATCTGCCGGAGATGCTGCCGAGGGTCTTCCAAGACATTGGAGCCTGATTCCTCTCGCATCGCAAGGCGAGCTTTGCTAGGGAGCCGCGATTCCGCCTTTGGGCGGCGGCCCCGGCAGACATTCAGCGGGTGTGGCGGAACTGGTAGACGCACCAGATTTAGGTTCTGGCGCCGCAAGGCGTGGGGGTTCAAGTCCCTCCACCCGCACCAAGACGAAGAGGACGACGAGGAAAGATGCAGGTCACCGAGACCCTGAACGAAGGACTGAAGCGCGGCTACAAGATCAAGGTGCCGGCGTCCGACCTGGACGCGAAGGTGACCGAGAAGCTGACCGAGGCGCAGCCGGAGGTCCAGATGAAGGGCTTCCGCAAGGGCAAGGTGCCACTGGCGCTGCTGCGCAAGCAGTTCGGCCCGCGCCTTCTGGGCGAGGCGATGCAGGAGGCCGTCGACGGCGCCATGTCATCGCACTTCGAGGAGACCGGGCGACCGTCCCGCCGCGCAGCCGGACGTCAAGATGACGAACCAGGACTGGAAGGAGGGCGACGACGTCGAGGTCGAGATGACCTACGAGGCTCTACCCGAGATTCCCGAAGTCGACCTGAAGTCGCTGAAGGTCGAGAAGCTGGTCGTCCAGCCGGACGAGACTGCCGTTGACGACGCGCTGAAGAGCCTGGCCGAGACGGCGCAGAGCTTTTCGGAGAAGAAGGGCAAGGCGAAGGAGGGCGATCAGGTCGTCATCGACTTTGCCGGCAAGCTCGACGGCGAGGCGTTCGATGGCGGCTCGGCGGAGGACTATCCGCTGGTCCTTGGCTCCAACAGCTTCATCCCGGGCTTCGAGGGCCAGCTCGAGGGCGTGACGGCGGGCGACGAGAAGACGGTCGAGGTCACGTTTCCCGAGGACTATCAGGCCGAGAACCTCAAGGGAAAGGTCGCGACCTTCGACGTCATCGTCAAGGAGGTGAAGAAGCCCGAGGCCGCTGAGGTCGACGACGAGCTCGCCAAGCGGTTCGGGGCCGAAGACCTCGCCGGCCTGAAGTCGCAGATTTCCGAACGGCTGGTGGCGGAATATTCCGGCGCTGCGCGCCAGATCATGAAGCGCCGCCTGCTCGACCAGCTGGACGAGAAGGTGACGTTCGATCTGCCGCCGAGCCTTGTGGAACAGGAGGCGAAGCAGATCTCGCACCAGCTCTGGCACGAGGAGAACCCGGAGCATCAGGGCC
Source organism: uncultured Alphaproteobacteria bacterium (assembly GCA_963749675.1). Classification (GTDB taxonomy): domain Bacteria; phylum Pseudomonadota; class Alphaproteobacteria; order Rhodobacterales; family Rhodobacteraceae; genus Roseitranquillus. The sequence goes on along the minus strand of CAVVNT010000004.1, from coordinate 162,478 downwards.
ACGATCACGGCGAGATCGAGGTCACGGACGAGAACAGGAAGCTTGCGGAGCGGCGCGTGCGGCTGGGGCTGCTTCTGGCCGAGCTTGGCCAGAAGGCGGAAGTCCGCGTGACGGACGCCGAGATGACCCAGGCCGTGATGAACCAGGCCCGCCAGTATCCGGGGCAGGAGCGGCAGTTCTTCGAGTTCGTTCAGCAGAATCCGCAGATGCGCCAGCAGCTCCAGGCGCCGATCTTCGAGGACAAGGTCATCGACTACATCTTCGAGTTGGCGGAGGTTTCTGAGCGCGAAGTGACGCGCGAGGAACTGCAGAAGGAAGTCGAGGCGCTCGACGAGGCCTGAGAAAGCCCTCGCCCACGTCCTGCAACGGCGGCCCCTGCGGCCGCCGTACTGATTCCGCGGTTCACGTTCGGCCATGGAAAGCTGCGAGCAGATCGCCCTCAGGCTGCGGCCCTCGGCCTTCGCTCGCGCATGGCCTTGTGGGTAACCCCCGCTCATTCGGGTGGGGTTGGAACCGGCAGCCCGATTTCATGAATCTGTTACAAAATCATTACAAAAGCGAAGCTGTGCGCTCCTAACGCTCCCGGCCATGAACCACGGGAGCGTGGTTTGAAGTCCAATCAGGAGGAATTCATGACGGCCATGAAACTGACGGCCTCGGCCGCCGCACTGGCGATCGCTGCCGCTGGCGCCGATGCCCAGAGCCGCGATCAGGTTCAGATCGCCGGATCGTCGACCGTTCTGCCCTATGCTTCAATTGTCGCCGAGGCCTTCGGCGAGAACTTCGACTACCCCACGCCTGTCGTTGAATCAGGCGGCTCTTCGGCCGGCCTGAAGCGCTTTTGCGAAGGCGTCGGCGAGAACACGATCGACATCGCCAATGCCAGCCGCGCGCTTCGGTCGAGCGAGATGGAGGAGTGCGCCACGAACGGCGTCAGCGACATCATCGAGGTTCGCATCGGCTATGACGGCATCGTCTTCGCCAGCCAGATCGACGGCCCCGACTTCACCGAGTTCGAGCCTGGCCAGTGGTACCAGGCGATGGCCGCCGAAATCCCGCAGGACGGCGAGCTGGTCGCGAATCCGAATGCGAATTGGACCGACGTGGACGAGTCGCTCCCGGACGTTCCGATCCTCGCCTTCATCCCGGGCACCAAGCACGGCACACGCGAAGTGTTCGAGGAAAAGGTGATCCTCGCCGGCTGCGAAGCCTCGGGCGCGATGGAGCAGATCATGGAAATCAACGGCGGTGACGAGGACGCCACCGAAGCGACCTGCATGGCAGTGCGCAGCGACGGCGCGGCGGTCGACATCGACGGCGACTACACCGAGACGCTGGCGCGCATCGACGCGAACCCCAACGGCGTGGGCGTGTTCGGACTCGGCATTCTACGAAAATAACACCAACAAGCTGAAGGTCGCCACGATGGGCGGTGTCGAGCCGACGACGGAGACGATCTCCTCCGGCGAGTATCCGGTGTCGCGGCCGCTCTTCTTCTACATCAAGAAGGCGCATATCGGCGTGATCCCCGGCCTCAAGGAATATGCGCAGTTCTTCGTCAGCGATGTGATCGCCGGCCCGACCGGCCCGCTTTCGAACTACGGGCTGGTCGCGGACCCGCAGCTTGCGGAAACCCAGCAGAAGGTGGCCGACGAAGAGACCATGGACGCCTCCATGTAATCGGCGAACGGAGAGGGCGGTTTCCGCCCTCTCCGTGCTCGGACGCGGGGGACGCAGATGCCGCTCAGCTGGCTCATCATCTTCATTCTGGTGCTCGCGGTCGCGGGCTTCGTGGCGGGGCGGACAAGGGCCGTGCGATGCGTCGGCGGCAACGTGCGGATCCTGCATTCGCTGCCTTCCTACTACGGCTTCAACGCGCTGATCCTGACGGCTGCGCCGGCGTTGGCGCTGATCGCGGTCTGGCTGCTCTTTCAGCCGGCACTGATCGAGGCGCGGGTCTCGGGCCAGCTTCCCGAAGCTGTGGCGTCCAGCCCGGGCGAGCGCAGCCTCATCATGTCCGACGTCCGGCGCATCGCAAACGGCCTTGATCTGGCGATCGAGCAGGGCTTGATGGACAGGGATGCCGCCCGCGACATCCAGGTCGAGGTCACGGATCTGCGCGAGCGCCTGGGGCAGGTGGGCGTGGCGATCGGCAGCGAGATCAGCCCCGAGATCCTCAAGGCGGCGCAAAGCTACCGCGTGCTCACCGGCACCGGCGACGCGATCATGACCGTCGGCGCAATCGCGCTTGCGATCGCCGGCTTTGCCTGGTCCATCTTCAAGGTTTCCGCGGAGTTTCGCGCGCGCAACAGCGTCGAGCGCGGCGTGCTGATCATCCTGGGCGCCGCGGCCTCCATCGCGATCCTGACCACGGTCGGCATCGTCTTCTCGATGCTGTTCGAGACGATAAACTTCTTTCGCCAATATGCGTGGCAGGACTTCTTCTTCGGGCTCGTCTGGTCGCCACAGTTCCGCGGCAACTCCGATCTCGGGCTGATACCGCTGCTTTGGGGTACCCTCTACATCTCGTTCGTCGCGCTCCTTGTCGCCGTGCCCATCGGGCTGATGGCCGCGGTCTATCTGGCCGAATACGCGACCTCGAGGGTGCGTGCCGTCGCCAAGCCGCTGATCGAGATCCTGGCGGGCATCCCGACCATAGTCTACGGCCTGTTCGCGCTGACCATCGTCGGGCCGGCGCTGCGCGACTACTTCGCACAGCCTCTCGGCCTCGGAACCTCGTCCTCGTCGGTGATGACCGCCGGGTTGGTCATGGGCATCATGCTGATCCCGTTCGTGTCGTCGTTGTCCGACGACATCATCACCGCGGTGCCGCAATCGATGCGCGACGGCTCGCTCGGCGTTGGCGCGACCAAGTCCGAGACGATCCGCCAGGTCGTCCTTCCCGCAGCGCTGCCGGGCATCGTCGGTGCGATCCTGCTGGCGACCAGCCGCGCGATCGGCGAGACGATGATCGTCGTGCTCGGCGCCGGCGCCGCGGCCCAGCTCGACGTCAACCCGTTCGAGGCGATGACGACGATCACCGTCAAGATCGTCAGCCAGCTCACCGGCGACACCGACTTCAACAGCCCCGAGACGCTTGTCGCCTTCGCGCTGGGCTTCACGCTCTTCGTCATCACGCTGGGGCTGAACGTCCTCGCCCTCTACATCGTCCGCCGCTACCGGGAGCAGTACGAATGACCGACGCAACTGCCGGCGACCGGCCGCGGCCGACGACCTCACTCGTCGCGCCGAACCGACGGATGCAGCGCCGCAATGCAGCCGAGAAGCGTTTCAAGATGTACGGCATCGCCGCCGTATCGCTCGGCATTCTTTTCCTTGTCATCCTGCTGACATCGATCCTGTCGCAGGGCCTCTCTGCCTTCCGGCAGACCTACCTCACGATGCCCGTTGCGCTGCCGGCGGACGTGGTCGATCCGCAGGGCAACCGCGATCCCGGCCGAGATGGCCATGATCACGACATTCTCGTACGGCCCCCTGATCGACGATGCGCTGCGCGACCTGATCGAGGCCGAGGGGATAGAGATCGAGGGGCTCGAGCCCAGCGACGTGAATGGCATCGTCTCGCAGGAGGCCTCGGCCCAGCTCAGGCGCTATGTCCTGAACAATCCTGATGTGGTCGGAACGACGGTCGAGCGCGAGGTGCTCGCGAACGGGCGGATCGACGGGTACTTCAAGAACCGGGTCTCCATGGCCTCGGCCGAACTCGACTCGAACGTCACACCCGCGCAACTCCGTCTCGCCGAGGCGTTGCAGGCGGAGGGGTATCTCGTCAAGCGCTTCAACTGGCAATTCATCACCGCGCCCGACGCCTCCGACCAGCGGCCGGAGGCGGCCGGCCTCGGCGTCGCGATCTTGGGCTCGCTCTACATGATGATCGTGGTGCTGTGCCTGGCCTTGCCGATCGGGGTCGCCGCATCGATCTATCTGGAGGAGTTCGCACCGAAGAACCGGCTCACCGACGTCATCGAGGTCAACATCTCGAACCTCGCGGCGGTGCCGTCGATCGTGTTCGGAATCCTGGGCCTCGCCATCTTCATCAACTTCGCCGGGCTGCCGCAGTCGGCCCCCATCGTCGGCGGCCTCGTCCTGACGCTGATGACGCTTCCCACGATCATCATCTCGACGCGCGCGGCCTTGAAGTCGGTGCCGCCATCGATCCGCAACGCTGCACTTGGCGTCGGCGCGTCAAAGATGCAGACTGTCTTCCACCACGTCCTGCCGCTGGCGGCGCCGGGCATTCTGACAGGCACGATCATCGGGCTTGCGCAGGCGTTGGGAGAGACCGCGCCTCTGCTGCTGATTGGGATGGTGGCCTTCGTGCGCGAGTATCCCGATGCCCCGCCCGAGGGCTTCTTCGACCCTGCCTCCGCGCTGCCGGTGCAGGTCTACAACTGGACGCAGCGCGCCGACCCCGCGTTCGTCGAGCGTGCGTCGGGTGCGATCATCGTGCTGCTCGTCTTCCTTGTCATAATGAACACGGCTGCGGTCTTTCTGCGCCGCCGGTTCGAGCGCCGCTGGTAGGAGGGTCCGATGAACGACATGCGACTCGCAGAGAGGACCGTCGGGATGAACGAGGCGAAGATCTCGGCCAGGAACGTGGACGTCTTCTACGGCGACACCCACGCCATCAAGGACGTTAGCGTGGATATCGCGGACAAGACCGTGACTTCCTTCATCGGGCCGTCAGGCTGCGGGAAGTCGACCTTCCTCCGCTGCCTCAACCGGATGAACGACACGATCGACATCGCCCGCGTCGAAGGCGAGATACTGCTTGATGGAGAGGACATACACGATCCCAAGGTCGACCCCGTGCAGCTTCGCGCCAAGGTCGGCATGGTTTTCCAGAAACCCAATCCGTTCCCGAAGTCGATCTACGACAACATCGCCTACGGCCCGCGCATCCACGGGATGGCACGGAACAAGGCCGAGCTCGACGAGATCGTGGAGAAGGCGCTCAAGCGCGGCGCGCTCTGGAACGAGGCGAAGGACCGTCTGCTGGAGCCCGGAACGGGCCTGTCCGGCGGTCAGCAGCAGCGCCTGTGCATCGCGCGTGCCATCGCCACGGAGCCGGAGGTTCTGCTGATGGACGAGCCGTGCTCGGCGCTCGACCCGATCGCCACGGCCCAGGTCGAGGAGCTGATCGACGAGCTCAGGCAGAACTACTCCGTCGTGATCGTGACACACTCGATGCAGCAGGCGGCACGGGTAAGTCAGAAGACGGCGTTCTTTCACCTCGGCAATCTGGTCGAGTTCGGCGAGACGGGTGAGATCTTCACGAACCCCAAGGACTCGCGCACCGAAAGCTACATTACCGGCCGGATCGGTTAAGGGGGACACATGTCGCATCAACACATCGCATCGGCCTTCGATCGCGATCTGGAAGCCGTTCAGGCGCACGTCATGCAGATGGGCGGCCTTGTCGAGGAGGCGATCCTCGAGAGCGCCCGCGCCCTGGAACAGCGGGACGAGGAGCTCGCGGAGCGGGTTCGCAAGGCGGACAAGCGCATCGACGAGCTCGAGATGCGTGTCAACGAGGAGGCGGCGCGGGTCATCGCGATCCGGGGCCCGACCGCCTCGGACCTTCGCATCCTGCTTACCGTCATCAAGATCAGCGCCAATCTCGAACGCTGCGGCGACTACGCCAAGAACATCGCCAAGCGGACGACGGTCCTCGCCCAGACGGCGCCCGTCGGCAGCGCGCCGAAGTCGATCCGCCGGATGGCGCGCGAGGTGGAGTCGATGCTCAAGGACGCGCTCGACGCCTATGTCCAACGTGACGCCGAACTCGCCGAGGCGGTGCGCGAGCGAGACCAAGAAATTGACCAGATGTACACGTCGCTCTTCCGGGAGTTCCTGACCTTCATGATGGAAGACCCCAGGAACATCACCGCCTGCATGCACCTGCACTTCATCGCCAAGAACGTCGAGCGGATTGGCGACCTCGTCACGTCCATCTGCGAGCAGGTCATCTACCTGGTCACGGGCGAGATGCCGGAGGACGATCGTCCCAAGGACGATCGCACGTCCTACATGGGCGGCAGCGCGGTCTCATGAGCGGAACGGCAAAGCCCAAGGTCCTCGTCGTCGAGGACGAGCCGGCGCAGCGCGAGGTCATCGCCTACAACCTCGAAGCGGAGGGTTTCGCCGTCTCGAGAGCCGAGACGGGCGACGAGGCGCTGTTGCTGATCGAGGAGGACGCGCCCGACCTGCTTTTGCTCGACTGGATGCTCCCCGGCGTGTCGGGAATCGAGATCTGCCGCCGCTTGAAGATGCGCGCCGACATGCGGGATGTGCCGATCATCATGCTGTCGGCCCGATCGGAGGAGGTGGATCGAGTCCGTGGGCTCGAGACGGGCGCCGACGACTACGTCGTCAAGCCGTACTCGATCGTGGAATTGATGGCACGCGTCAGATCCCAGCTTCGCCGCACCCGTCCCGCGTCGGTCGGACAGCGCCTGCAGTTCGAGGACATCGTACTCGACGCAGAGACCCACAAGGTCACGCGCGGCGATCAGCTCCTCAAGTTGGGTCCCACCGAGTTCCGACTGCTGACCACCTTCATGGAGAAGCCGGGCCGCGTCTGGAGCCGGGAGCAGCTGCTCGACCGGGTATGGGGCCGGGACATTTACGTCGACACACGCACGGTCGACGTCCATATCGGTCGCCTGCGCAAGGTGCTGTGTCAACATGGCGGCGCAGACCCGGTGAGGACGGTCCGGGGGGCGGGGTACGCCTTGGGCTGAGCCTCCGCCCTGAGAGGTTCCTCTAGGCGTTGTTCTTCCGAAGTCTGCCCACCGTGATAGGCGCAACTTTGGGGGAATTGGCAAGAGAGATTTAAGCGTGTGCGCCGATGCAACGGCCTTGGTTGGAACGTTGCTGTCGATCGGCCCGTTCCCCTCCATATCCACCGGCCGGTACGATTGCGCGGGACGTAAAAATGTACGAGGATCTCTTTGGTTTCACGCAGCGCCCGTTCGCGCTGACGCCTGACCCTGAATTCCTGTTCTGGACCACCCAGCACCGCCGCGCCTTCAACATGGTCAGCATGTCGCTGCTGCGGCACGCACCGATCGCGCTTGTGACCGGCGACATCGGGGCGGGCAAGACGACCCTCATCCGCGAGCTCCTTCGGGACATCTCGAACGATTTCGAGGTTGCTCTGCTGTCGAACGTGATCGGCGACAGCGGAGATCTGCTGTCCTGGATCCTGTCGGCCCTCCGGCAGGAGGCAGCCCCACGCTCTCATGCCGAAGCCGTTTGCCAGGTCGAAGCGGTGGTGAGGGATATCTGGGCGCAGGGTCGCCGGACCCTCGTGATCGTGGACGAGGCGCAGAACGTGTCCGACGACGGGATCGAGTCGCTGCGGCTTCTCACCAACCTCGACGTGGGCAAGGCCGCGCCGCTTTCGCTTGTCTTGGTCGGCCAGCCGGAATTGCGTGACCGTCTGCGTGGAGTGCGGTTTGTCGCCTTCAGGCAGCGACTCGGAGCTACGTGCCATATCGGGCCGATGATCCCGGAGGAGACCGCAGGCTACATCCGCCGGCGGCTGGAGATCGCGGGTGGATCGCCGGCGACATTCTCAGACGACGCGATCGCGGCGGTGCATCGCCGGGCCAACGGGGTGCCGCGGTTGACGAACCTGCTTTGCGATCTTTGCCTGGTCGCGGCCTTCGCCGAGGACAGGATCGAGATCGACGGTGCCTTTGCGGAGGCGGCGCTGGCGGAGAGCCTGGAACACGGAGGACTCGGCGGCCTGCCGGCCGAGGACGTTCGTGCAGAGCCTGTCGGTGAGCCTGGCGCCGCGTCTGCTGATCACGCCAGCCCTGCGCGGGTCCGCGAAGCCAGAGCGGAAATTCCTCTCCATCCGTCGGTCCGATCCCGGTCAGCCCGTGTCGATCCGGAACACCAGTGGAGCATGCCGCCGCAGCCGGTCGACGTCGAGCCGCTCCGGCTTGGTCCCGAGCTTCTGCCGACGGAAGCGCGCGGGCTCAAGACCGTCTCGGATCGCAGCGCCTGGATCCTGCAGTGCGCCGTCGGCTCGGCCGCGGGGCTCGCGGTGGCAGCCTCCGTCGCGGCCGCGGCACTTGTCCTGCCCGCGGGGCGGAGCGACAGCGGCCAGCCGGCTCCCCCGATGACTGCCTTGTCGGTGAGTTCCGGCTCGAGCGAGATGTTCGCGTCTCCCAAGGCGGTTACGGCACCACCCGATCCCGCCGGTGCTGCAGCGCTCTACCGGCAGGCGCTTCAGGCGGCCTCCGGAACCGATGCGGCGGTGATCGACTATGCGCGCGCCGCAGCGCGCGGTCACGGACGCGCCGCCTACTATCTCGCGCAACTCTACGAGACGGGCGACGGGGTTGGGTTCGCGCCGTCGACCGCGGCGGCGTGGTACGCGGCCGCGGCCGAGAAAGTGCCGGCCGCGGAGGACAGCCTGCAGGAGTTGAGGGGTGCCTCGGCCAAGAGCGGCGACTACGCGCTGCCACGATTCTCGAGCGCAGAGAGCGGCGCTTTCGAGCTTGTCTGGGAAGGACGCGGTACATTCTTGGTCGAGCTTGCCGAGGGCCCCGGCGCACCGCCCGCGGCTCACGTCTCCACGCGCCTCACTGCGGTTCGGCTGAAGGCGCCCGCCGATGTCACCGTCTGGCGTGTGCGCGAATCAGGTGGTGCGCCGACCGGCTGGATACCGATCGGCGGCGAACAGAAGGACCCAGCCGCTGATGATCTGATCAGCAGCCGATGACGGAACAGATGCGGTCGCGGTAGGCCGTGTTCGCTGCGCTCTCCGGCTCCTCCGGCGCATCGCTGCCGTCGCAGGCGAGGCGATAATTGGCCGACAGACCACGGTTGACGCAGTTGCCGACCTCCCAGCCCGGAGGGATGTCGTTGAGGTCGACCTGCTGCCATTTCGGGTGGCCGGACTCCTGCAGCTGCCCAAACCGCGTCAGGATAAGGTGCGAGATGTCGGTCACGGCCTTGCAGCTCTCACGATGATACGGGTTGCGGCCGGGATCGTATTCATAGGTCATCAGCACGGCCTTGACCGCAACGACATCGACGGGCCCGTCCTGGAACGGATAGGTGCCGGCCTCGATGGTCGCGGGTTGATAGACCGCCTGCAGCACGGGGTCCGAGATCGGCAAGAGATGGAAGCGTTCTGGGTCAATGGCCGGATCCTCGAAGATCCGGGTCGGTGCGCCCGCCACGTAGAAGAAGGCGTCGAGGTTGCCTGCGAGCAACCGTTGCAGCGCCTCGTCCGCGTTGATGGTGACGCGCTCGGCCGCATCTACCTCGGCGAGGTCCAGGACGAGCGAGGCGGTCAGGAACGTGCCGCTGTCCTGCACGCCGACGGCCACCCGCTGACCGGAGAGATCCTGCAGATCCTCGATCTCGCGTCGCGCCAGGACATGTACCTCCTCATTGTACAGCGGGAAGGCGATGCGAACCCCCGCGATAGCGCGAGCAATATCGGGGTCGTCGGCGGCATAGGTGCGCAGGTACTCGAGCACGTCGCTTTGCACGATCCCGAACTGCGTGAAGCGACGTTTCCGGACGCCGAGGAAGTTCTCGAGAGAGCCGGCGCTTTCCTGGACATTCAGCGTGACGCCGCACTGGCCGGCGATGCCGGCGATGTCCTGTCCGAACTGGATATAGGTGCCGGTGGGGCCGCCGGTCAGGATGTTTTTCTCGAACTCCTGCGCGGGTGCCTGCAAGGTCACCGCCATGGTCGCCGCGAGGACGGCGCCTAGCCGTACGGCGAAAAGTCTGGTCATTTGCATCTCCTAGTTTTCGCCAGAGTTGCGCTCAACACCCGCCCAAGTCGCGGACCAGTGAGACGAGGGTCTGGCGATTGATCGACCCGAACACCGTGCGCAGCGCGTCCGTCGAGCACATCCCGTCGCCGAGCAGGGTTTCGAGCTGCGTCAGCTGCCGCGACGTGGCCCCGGCGAGCCCGGGTGCCGCGCGAATCGCGCTGGCCACTGCCGTCCGCGGAAGCTCGGTCTCGCGTCGCATCGGCGCTCCGCTCGATGTTGCCACCGAGGGCGCGATCTCGACCGACACCTCTCGATTTTCCTGCATCATCGTCTCGAGAAGGGCGCGGCCTTGCTCGATCTCGGCGGCGAGCGCGTCGGCCTCGGCGCGAAGGGCTGCGACTCTGGCCTCCGCATCTGCTCCGGCGGTTTCAGCGCCTTTTCGCCGTTCCTCCGCCGCCGACGCGGCCTCCTCTGCCGCGGCCGTCTGGGTCTCCGCCTCCGTTCGAAGCTGGTCCAGCGTTTGCTGCGCCGACGTCACCTCGGCCCGGACTTGCTCCAGATCGGCCTGCGCCGCCGCGACGGCGGCCAACGTATCGTCGCGCCTCGCCTCGGCTTCGGTAGCCTCCGCGGCGAGCGCCGCCGCGCGGTCCTCTGCCTCGGTGACATTGGCCGCGACGCTTTGGGCGCGCCCGGCCACTGCATCGCGCTCGGCATCGAGGCCGGCCAGTTCCTGTTCGGCGGTGGAGATTCGGTCTTCTAGCTCAGCGAGCGTCTGCTCCGCGTCTGCCTGCGCCGCCGACGCTGCCTGCAACTCCCCAGAGATGGCCGCGAGTTGAGCTTGCGCTTCCTCCGCGGTCGACAACGCACCTAAGCTCCTTGCTTCCGCGGCCTCCGTCTCCGAGCGCAAGCGCTCCAGATCAGCGGTGGCGGAGGAGAGCCGATCGTCCGCGACCTCTGAGCCCGCAATGGCCTCGTCGCGCCGCGCCATCGATGCCTCCGCCTCCGACTGCAGGCGCTCCAGGTCCGCGCTGGCCGCCTCTCTGTTCTGCTGAAGTTCGGAGAGCTGCTGGCGTGCGTTCTCGGCCGCGGCAAGGGCTTCGTCGCGGCCGGCTTCGGCGGCGTCCGCATCCTCTCGCAGAGCTGCAAGGCGGGCCTCGGCCTCTGTGGCGGCCGCCTGGGCTTCGTCGCGTCGTGCCTCCGCCGTGGCGGCCTCCGAGCCGAGGCGCTCCAGGTCCGCGCTGGCCGCCTCTCTGTTCTGCTGAAGTTCGGAGAGCTGCTGGCGTGCGTTCTCGGCCGCGGCAAGGGCTTCGTCGCGGCCGGCTTCGGCGGAGTCCGCATCCTCTCGCAGCGCCGCTAGACGCGCCTCGGCCTCTGCGGCGGCTGCCTGCGCTTCGTCGCGCCGAACCGCGGCAGCGCTTGTCTCCGACTGCAGACGCTCCAGGTCGTTTCGCGCATTGGTCGCGTCGGCTTTGAGTTTCGCGAGATCTTCCCGCGCCGCTTCGGTCGCGGCGAGAGCCTCATCGCGTTCTGCCGTGGCCGCATCCACATCCTCTCGAACGCTCGCGAGGGCCTGTTCTGCGTCGGCAGCTTCAGCTTCGGCGGCATCACGACGCGTCTCGGCTTCGGCCGAGGCGGTGCGCGCGGCGACAGCCTGTGCCGAGAGCCGCTGCAGGTCTTCCTGCGCGTTTCCTACTCGGGATTGCAGGTCCGAAAGGTCCGAACGCGCGGTCTCGGCCATGGCGACGGCTTCGCCCCTTGCTGCCGCTGCGGCTTCGGTCTCCTCGGCGATCTTCGCCGACTGTTCCCGAGCTTGGCTGAGCGCTTGTTCGGCCGCCGCGGCTTGGTCAATCGTCTCGGACGCCGCGTCGGCCTCTTGGCGGAGCTGTTCCAGCTCTTCGCGCGCAGCGTCGCGCTCCTCCCGAATGCGCGCGAGATCCACATCTGCCGCTTTGGTGTCTGCGCCGGCCGGTCCCGCGGCGGCGTTGCCGACCTCGCCACGCAGAGTGCCGAGTTCGCCGCGAAGCCGCTCGACCGCCGCCAGCGCCTCTTCGCGAGACGCCTCCGCCTCCTCCGCCGCGGCGCGGGCTGCCGCGGACGCAGCAGCAAGACGGTCAAGCTCGGCTTGAGCGGCCTCGACCTCGTTCTGGAGGGTACCGCGCTGTGCCTCGCGCCCGGCGATGTCCTCGCGAAGCTCGTCTGACACTTCGGCTTCCCGCATCTCCATCGCGGACACACGCGCCTCGACCTCGGCAAGCTCGGTCCTCGCCGCCTCGAGCTCACGGGACGTGGCCGAGAGGGCTTCCTCCGCGGCTTCTGCCTCGTCCTCCAAGCTAGCGATGATCCGACGGAACGAGGCAGCCTGCTGCGACATGGCCTCCACCTCTGCCGCGGTGGTTCCCACGCCTTCCTGGGACCAGGCCGGCGTCGTTGCCAGCCCAAACCACAACGCGGCTGCGACGAAATGATCGCTGCGCATCTTCCTCCCTCGCGCGGGTGCGTCCCGCACTCCTACCCTTGCAGCAGTGTTCCCGCCCGAGGCGCCCAAGGCAAGAGCCTCCATCACAATGATAAACGGTCGCGCAAAAAAACAGCCGGACCGTCGAGCCGCCGCTTCATCGAGTTGCGGGTCCCTGAGGAGTGTAGGCTTGCGTGGCGCTGGCGCTCAGTTCGTGTTGCCGGCTCGGGTGATGCGCATGATCTCTCCCGCCTCCTCGTCCGTGATGAGGAGAATCGAACCGTCGGCCAGAACCTCGACATCGCGAATCCGCCCCGCGTCGCGAAGAAGCCGTTCTTCACCCGTGACGCGGTCGCCATCGAGGCTCAGGCGCACCAATCCGCCCGGGTAGAGCGAACCGACGAGGATGTCGCCCTGCCACTCCGGGAACATCTCGCCGTCGTAGAAGGCCATGCCGGACGGAGCGATGACCGGATCCCAGAAATAGACCGGCTCCTCGAATCCCTCCGCGCTCGCTTCGCCCGAGCCGATCGGTTTGCCGCTATACTGCGCGCCGTAGCTGACCACCGGCCATCCATAGTTCAGTCCCGGCTCGGGTCTGTTCAACTCGTCGCCGCCCTTCGGACCGTGTTCGATGGTCCACAGGCGCCCCTCGTCGTCGAGCGCGGCGGCCTGGATGTTGCGATGCCCCAGCGACCAGATGCTGTCGATCGCGCCGTCTTGCCCCACAAACGGGTTGTCCTGCGGTATCATGCCGTCGATCCCGATGCGGATGACCTTGCCGAATGTCTTGTCGAGGTCCTGCGCGTAGTCGCGATACTGCTGCGTGAAGTGCTCGCCCGTCGTCACGAAGGCATTCTCTCCGTCGATCACCACACGGCTGCCATAGTGCATCGGTGCCGAGGCCCCGGGCTGCTGCACGAAGATGTCCTTCACCTCGCCAAGCGACGTCATGTCCTCCGAAAGAACGGCGCGGGCGGCTGCGGTCGCCGAACCGCCGTCGACGGGCTTGGAGTAGGTCAGGAAAATCGTGCGGTCCTCCTCGAATTCCGGGCTCAGCGCGACATCGAGCAGGCCCCCCTGCTTTTGGTTCAGAACCTCCGGTACCCCGCTTATCGGTTCCGACAGCGTTCCGTCCTCGGCGACGTGCCGCAAGCGTCCCGGCCGCTCCGTGACGAGGTATCCGCCCCCGGGCAGTGCCGCGACGCCCCACGGGTGCACCAGGGGGCCGGCGAGGGCCTCGGACGAAAGGTCGAATTGAGAGGACATGGCTGGCGCGCGGAACTGCGCCTCGAAGGCGGGCTCGAAGTCAGTGTTGCGCTCTCCCTGCACAACGTATTGGCCATTCCCCGCGTCGGTCTGAGCACAAGCGGGAGCGGCTGCTAGGGATGCAGCAATGGCAAGGCGCGAAAAATGCATCGTTCCTCCTGAAAGGTTGGGTTCCAAGGGGATAACGGGTGCAGGGCGCCAACGCGTTCCGTCACGACAGGGTGAAGGGGCGGCGACGCAAGGTCGGGAATGCCGGACTACTTGAGCGGACATCCAGTGGCTAACGTCGCGTCAAGGGCTAAAGCCGCGTCCGTCTCCATGCCGGGACATCGGTCATCGCAGCAGGACGAAGGAGCCGACATGCTGGAGCTCGCCTTCACCGTTTGCCTTCTGGCGAATCCCGCGAATTGCGAAGAACGGTCGCTGCTCTTCGTCGACGTCTCGCTGATGCAATGCATGACCGGCGCTCAGGGAGCGTTGGCGCCCTGGGCCGAGGAGCATCCAACCTGGCAGATCGGCAGCTACAGCTGTCGCTATCTCGACCAGCGCATCACCGAACTCTGAAACGAAAGATGCCGCGCCCGGGATCGCGGACGCGGCATCGAGCGGTTTGGTCTTTTTCAGGATCAGTCCAGCTTCTCGTCGAGCTCGGACTTCTCCTGAACCGCGGGCGCGTCGGTGCGCTGCTCCACCGGCTCTTCCAGCTCGTCGAGCTGGGCCGAGCCGATGTCATCGAACAGCTGCTCGATCTCGAACTCGGCAGCGGCCTCTTCCTCGGCTGCGAGTTCCTGGATCGACTTGCCCTGCGCCTGCAGCTCGGCTTCTTCCTGACTGCGCGCGACGTTGAGGTTGATCGTCACTTCGACCTCGGGGTGCAGTGTCACGGTCACCGGATGCAGGCCAAGCTCCTTGATCGGACGGTCGAGCGACACCTGACGGCGGTCCAGCGAAACGCCCGCCTCCGTCGCGGCATCGGCCGCGTCGCGGGTCGAGACCGAGCCGTAGAGCGCACCGCCGTCCGATGCCTGCCGGATGATGATGAACTGCTCGCCCTCAAGCCTGCCCGGCAAGCTTCTCGGCCTCCTTCTTGCCTTCGAGGTTGCGCGCCTCGAGCTGGGCCTTCTGGTCTCGAACTTCGCGACATTGGCCTCGGAGGCCCAGAGCGCCTTGCCCTGCGGCAGGAGGTAGTTGCGCGCGTAGCCGTCCTTGACCGAGACGACCTCGCCCATCTGGCCGAGCTTGGCGACGCGTTCCAACAGGATCACTTGCATGTCTGCCTCCTCACTTCACGGCGTAGGGCAGGAGAGCGAGAAAGCGAGCGCGCTTGATCGCACGGGCGAGTTCGCGCTGCTTCTTGGAGCTTACGGCGGTGATGCGCGACGGCACGATCTTTCCGCGCTCCGAGATGTATCGCTGCAGAAGGCGCGTGTCCTTGTAGTCGATCCGGGGCGCGTTGTCGCCCGAGAAGGGGCACACCTTGCGGCGGCGGAAAAACGGTCTTGCTGCCATGGTCCGTCCTCCTTCTTAGCGGCGGCGGTCGCCGCGGTCGCGGTCGTCGCGCTTCTGCATCTGGATCGAGGGGCCTTCCTCGTGCTCGTCGACCTTGATGGTCATGACGCGCATCACGTCATCGTGCAGGCGCATCAGACGCTCCATCTCCTGCACGGCGGGCGCCGGAGCGTCCGTGCGCATGTAGGCGTAGTGGCCCTTGCGGTTCTTGTTGATCTTGTAGGCCATCGTCTTGACGCCCCAGTACTCGGTATCGACGACCTTGCCGCCGTTGTCCGAGAGAATGGTGCCGAAATGTTCGACGAGGCCCTCGGCCTGGGTGTTGGACAGATCCTGGCGCGAGATGAAGACATGCTCGTAGAGCGGCATGCGTTCTCCTGTTTTCACGGGCGCACTTCAAAGGACGGGCCAACCCTTCCGCACCCGCCCACGAGAGGCTGCGCCGAGCTACGTGTCTGCGGAAGGACGTGGCCTTATACACGGCGCGGGCCGCGATGCAACCTGAACGGCGCGAGAGCCGCGATCCGCCTCCCCTCTTCGCGTCGGCGACGTCTTGCCTGCGGCGCAGCGAGGCCAGCGGCGCCGGCGCCGGCGACCCGAAACCACCGGCGCGAGGGCGGTCTCGGCTCAAGCGCCTTCCCTTCGGCGCGCGGCCGCGCGATCCTGAGCCGTGGGCGGGAGTTTTGGAAATGGCAGGGATCAGGTACTTGGTCGCTCCGGACGAGTTCGACGAGTGGGAGTTCATCCATGGTCTGCTGATGCGGTCCTTCGCTTACATGGAAGGCAGGATCGATCCGCCCTCATCGCTCCAAGGAACGACCGCGCAGGATCTCGAGGCGCTGGTCCATGAAGGACGGGCAATCATAGCGGTGGCGGAGGGCCCCGTGGGCTGCGCGTTCCTGCGCGACGACGGTCAGCGCATTCAGTGCAGCAAGCTCGCCGTCGATCCGGGGTTCCGGCGCAGGGGGATCTTGCGAGCCATGCTGGATGCCGCCGACGAGTACGCAGCGTCGCTTGGCCGAGGCGGCCTGGAGCTACGGACAAGGATCGAATTGACGGAGAATCATGCGGCGTTCGAACGACTTGGGTTCGTCGAGGTGGGGCGGACGAGCCATCCGAATTATCGACGGCCTACGAGCATCATCTTTCGTCGTGACCTTGCTGCGGCTCCGCCGTCCTAGCTGAGGGTTGCGCCAGCGCGGCATTCGAGCTCGATCGTTTGGCCTTGCGAAGCTGCCGGTCACCGGGTCGGCCAGAGTTCGCCATTGTCTATTCGCCTGCATCCTCTCCCTCGCGAGGCGCAGGGGCACGAGCGTCGACGCGTTGCGCCGGCAGGATCCGCGCGTTAAGGACTTCGCAAAAGATGGAGGAGCGGATGGCACGCGCGTACGTCTTCCCGGGACAGGGAGCGCAGAGCGTCGGCATGGGCCACGAACTCGCGGCCGCATACCCTGCCGCACGCGCCGTTTTTCAGGAAGTCGATGACGCCCTCGACGAAAAGCTGTCGCAGCTGATCTGGGAGGGCGGCGGCGACGAACTGACGCTGACGGCGAACGCGCAGCCGGCGCTGATGGCAATGTCGCTGGCGACGTTGCGCGCACTGGAGGCGGAGGGGGTGCCGGCGCCAGATTTCGTGGCCGGGCATTCGCTTGGTGAGTACAGCGCGCTGGCAGCCTCGGGTGCCCTCGGAATAGCGGACACGGCAACGCTGTTGCGACTGCGGGGGCAGGCGATGCAGCAGGCCGTGCCGGTCGGTGTCGGCGCGATGGCGGCGATCCTGGGTCTGGACTTCAGAGCCGTGAGCGCGATCGCGGAGGAGGCTGCGGTTACCGAAGTCTGCCAGGCGGCGAACGATAACGATCCCGCGCAAGTGGTCGTGTCGGGGCACAAGGCGGCGGTCGAGCGCGCGGTCGAGCTCGCGAAGGCGCGCGGTGCAAAGCGAGCCGTCATGCTGCCCGTGTCGGCCCCTTTCCATTGCGCTCTGATGCAGCCCGCCGCGGATCGCATGCAAGAGGCGCTGGACGAGGTTCGCATATCGCCTCCGAAAATGCCGGTGGTCAGCAACGTTTCGGCTGAAGGGGAAACCGATCCGTCGCGGATACGCGGCCTGCTCGTGGCCCAGGTCACCAGCTCCGTGCGCTGGCGAGAGAGCGTTGCGTGGATGGCGGAAAACAAGACCACCGTCTTTTGGGAGGTGGGCGCCGGCAAGGCGCTGTCGGGGATGGTCCGGCGGATCGTTCGTGATGCCGAGACCCGCGCCATCTCGACGCCCTCCGATGTTGAAGCCGTCGCGAGGGAGGCAGCCTGATGGCCGGCTTCGATGGAAAGACGGCTCTAGTTACCGGCGGATCCGGCGGGATCGGCGGAGCGATCGCGCGGAGGCTCCACGCCGGCGGCGCCACCGTGGCGCTCTCCGGTACACGCGAAGGCCCATTGTCCGAACTGGCCGCTGAGTTGGGCGAACGCGCGCATGTCCTGCCGTGCGACCTCACCGATAGAGAAGGCGTGGCGGACCTACCGAAGCGTGCCGCCGAGGCGATGGGCGGCATCTCGATACTCGTGAACAACGCCGGCCTGACGCGCGACCAGTTGATGATGCGTCTGTCGGACGATGACTGGGACGTCGTCCTTCGCGTCAACCTCACGGCCGCCATGGAGTTGAGCCGCGGCGTCCTGAGGGGCATGATGAAGTCTCGGTGGGGCAGGATCGTGAACATCACGTCCGTCGTCGGCGCGACCGGGAACCCCGGCCAGGCCAACTATGCCGCCGCCAAGGCGGGGGTCGTCGGGATGTCGAAGAGCATGGCGCTCGAGGTGGCGAGTCGAGGCATAACGGTAAACTGTGTCGCGCCCGGCTTCATCGGCACCGCGATGACCGACAAGCTCAGCGACGCCCAGAAGGAAGCGATACTGGGCTCGATACCGATCGGACGCATCGGCGATCCCGTCGAAGTGGCCGCGGCGGTCGCCTATCTCTGCAGTGAAGAGGCCTCGTACACGACCGGCGTAGTCCTGCATGTGAACGGCGGCATGGCGATGATCTGAACGGAAGGGTGTTTGAGTTTGCGCTCTTCGGGCGATGTGATATAGGCGGCGAACCTTGCGATCAATGGTGCCGCGCGGGCCTGAAATGCAAGCCACTGCGGCGCCTTACGGGAGCCGTCAGGATCAGGACGAGGACAGCGGGCGAAGATCCCGGTCAATGTGAGGACAAGACATGAGCGACATCGAAGATCGCGTGCGCAAGATCGTGGTCGAGCATCTGGGCGTCGAGGAGGAGAAGGTCACCGAGAGCGCGTCGTTCATTGACGACCTCGGTGCGGACAGTCTTGACACCGTCGAACTCGTCATGGCCTTCGAAGAGGAATTCGGCATCGAAATTCCTGACGATGCGGCAGAGACGATCCAAACCTTCGGTGACGCCGTCAAGTTCATCAAGGAAGCACAATAGCTTACTAGCGGCCGATGTGGCCTTCGGCGGCGTCCCATCGGGCGCCGTTTTGCGTTGAGATTTGCCCTTGGGTGTGCAGATTGCGTGGGGCATGCGCGCCGTGTAACACAAGGCCCGAGAATTACGGGCGAGCAGGACGAACAACATGAGGCGAGTGGTTGTAACCGGTCTCGGGATGGTTTCGCCCTTGGCCTGCGGGGTTGAACCGACCTGGCGGCGCCTTCTGGCAGGCGAGTCGGGCGCCGGAACCATCCAACGTTTCGATGCAAGTCATCTGGCCACTACCTATGCGTGCGAAGTGCCGCGCGACGAGGATGTGGAAGACGCGTTCCATGCCAACGATTGGCTCGCCCCGAAGGACCAGCGGAAGGTCGACGACTTCATCCTCTACGGCATAGCGGCGGCGGAGCAGGCGCTTCGCGACGCCGACTGGATGCCCGAGGACGAGGATGAGCGCCTTCGCACGGGAGTGATGATCGGGTCGGGCATTGGCGGCTTGTCCACGATCGCCGATACCGCCTACCTGATCCGCGACAAGGGTGCGCGGAAGGTCTCTCCGTTCTTCATTCCCGGCTCTCTGATAAATCTCATCTCAGGGCAAGTTTCGATCCGCTACGGGTTCAAGGGGCCGAACCATGCAGTCGTGACCGCGTGCTCGACCGGAGCGCATGCTATCGGCGACGCGGCCCGCCTGATAATGCTGGGTGACGCCGATGTGATGGTCGCCGGCGGCGCTGAGGCGGCCATCTGCGAGATCGGGATAGCCGGGTTCAACGCTTGCAAGGCGCTCTCGACCAAAAGGGGAAATTGCCCCGAAGCCGCGAGCCGCCCGTACGATGTCGACCGCGACGGATTCGTCATGGGAGAGGGCGCTGGCGTCGTGATTCTGGAAGAATACGAGCATGCACGCGAGCGCGGCGCGAATATTTATGCCGAAATCAGGGGATATGGCCTGTCTGGCGACGCCTACCACATCACGGCCCCGTCCGAGGACGGCGAGGGCGGCGAGCGCGCGATGCGCGCCGCACTGAAGAACGCGGGGCTGGAGCCGGAGGCGATCGACTACGTCAACGCTCACGGCACATCGACGATGGCCGACACCATCGAACTCGGTGCGGTCGAACGCCTTCTGGGATCGGCCGCGGAGCGTGCGACGATGTCGTCGACAAAATCCTCTATCGGTCACCTGCTGGGTGCGGCCGGCGCGGTCGAGGCGATCTTCTGCGTATTGGCAATCCGAGACAATGTCGCGCCGCCTACGATCAACCTTGACGAGCCAGCAGTGCAGCCAAAGCTTGATCTGGCTCCGAACAAGAAGCGGGAGCGAAACATCGACGTTGTGCTCAGCAACTCGTTCGGCTTCGGCGGCACGAACGCCTGTCTGCTCCTCGGCCGGGTCGACGCGTGATGTGGAGGCACGTGGCCTCGAACGCCCTGTCGTTGTTCGTGGTTCTGCTCGTCCTCCTTGCGGGGCTGATCGCCTGGGGGCGAAACCAGTACGTGGAGCCCGGACCCTTGGCGCAGGCGATCTGCCTGCGGGTTGAAAGTGGTTCGACGATGCGGCGCGTCTCCGAAGACCTCGGAGAGAAGGGCGCCGTCACGCAGCCCGCCATCCTTCGGGTCGGGGCCGACTACTCAGACAAGTCACAGGAGTTGAAGGCCGGGAGTTTCCTCATTCCCGAGGGGGCGTCGATGGCAGAGATCGTCGATATCGTGACCCGTGGAGGACAGAGCACATGCGGTACCGAGATCGTGTACCGAATCGGCATCAACGGCGAGACGGTTCAGGTACGAGAACTGGACGTCACGACGGGACGGTTCTCGGAGGTTGCTGAATTCGTTCCGGACGAGGACGACGCTCCGCCGGAGTACGACGCGGCGCGAGGGGAGACAGACACGCGCTACAGGATCGCGGCCGCCGAGGGCGTGACGAGTTGGCAGGTCGTCGACGCATTGCGCGATGTGGAGTTTCTCATGGGGGACATCGCCGAATTTCCGCCAGAAGGTAGTCTTGCGCCGGAGAGCTATCAGGTCAGTCCGGGTGACGACCGTGCCAGCCTTATCGAGCGCATGACGGATTTGCAGGCGAACCGCCTCGTGGCGGCCTGGGACGCCAGGTCGCCGGACCTTCCGATCGAGACCCCGGAGGAGGCGTTGATCCTTGCCTCGATCATCGAGAAGGAAACGGGCGTTCCGGATGAACGGGAACAAGTCGCCTCGGTCTTCGTCAACCGGCTCAGACAGGGTATGCGACTCCAGACCGATCCGACCGTGATCTACGGGATAACGGGCGGTGAGGGTGTCTTGGGACGCGGCTTGCGGCGTAGCGAACTGGACGCTGCAACGCCCTACAACACGTATGTCATCCAGGGTCTGCCGCCGACGCCGATTGCAAATCCTGGGCTCGCAAGCCTTCTGGCGGCGACAGACCCGGCGGACACCGACTATCTGTTCTTTGTGGCAGACGGCAGCGGCGGTCACGCATTCGCGACAAATCTCGACGAGCACAATGAGAACGTCGCACGTTGGCGTGAGATCGAGAGTCAGAACGCTGGACAATGAGGTTGTGCAACTCTGGCGATACTTCTTGACCTACAGAACGCCCCAAAGTATAACTCTGACAAGATAGCAGAATTGGGCACAGCGGCCGGGGCGAAAGCCCGAGGCCGCTTTTTCGTGCCCGGTTCTTCCTTCCAGCGGGTCGAATGACAATGCAACCAACCCCCGAGATCGAAACCTTGGGGTCTGCGTCGGATATCCTGAAACAGACCGAAGCACACTACGCACGCGCAATCGCAGCCCTCGACGATCTGGTCAGACGCGTCGAGCAAGGCGACATCATTCCGAAAACGGATGCGCAGCAAACAGCGACGGATCTGCGAAAGGCGATGCAGACCTTTTTTGACGAAAGGAAGAAAGTTGAGGAACAGTTTCGACGGGACACCGGCGTCGTACACGCCGTCGCCCTCGACTTTGACAGAGCTCGCGCTGAAATCGGGAGCCGCCTGGCTCGCCTCCGAGGGGCTTAAGGCACAGGAAGAATTTCTCGATAGCCTTGGAGAAAACGAGCTGATGTCGCTGCCCTATCTCTTCGAGTTCTGGGCGCTACCGCATCAACTGCCACCGTATGGCGAATGGTTTACCTGGGTGATTATGGGTGGCAGAGGCGCCGGCAAGACTCGCGCAGGCGCTGAATGGGTACGCTCGATGGTCGAGGGGTCGAAGCCGCTCGACATTGGCAAGGCACGACGGTTTGCTCTCGTTGGCGAGACGATCGACCAAGTGCGCGAGGTGATGATCTTCGGCGACAGCGGGATCCTTGCCTGCTCGCCACCAGACCGCCGCCCCATTTGGGAAGCCAGTCGAAAGCGGCTGCTTTGGCCGAACGGTGCGACGGCGCAGGCTTTCTCGGCTCATGATCCCGAGAGTTTGCGCGGCCCACAGTTTGACGCGGCATGGGCGGACGAACTCGCAAAGTGGAAGAAGGCCGAGGAGACGTGGAACATGCTGCAATTCGGCATGCGGTTGGGTGAAAGTCCCCGACAGTGCGTAACGACGACCCCACGCAACACGCCAGTTCTGAAAGAGATCCTCAGCAATCCGTCCACTGTCCTCACGCACGCCTCGACCGATGCGAACAAGGCCAACCTTGCGGCCAGCTTTCTGCGCGAAGTCGAGGCCCGCTACGCGGGTACTCGTCTCGGCCGACAAGAGCTGGAGGGGATGCTGCTGGAGGACGCTGAGGGCGCGCTCTGGACTACAGGTATGCTCGAGGGGCTCCGCCTGGAGGATGCAGGCCAGATGTCCCGCGTCGTCGTCGCAGTTGATCCTCCCGTTACGGGCCATGCGAAGTCGGACGAGTGCGGGATCGTTGTCGCCGGAGCCAATACCGAAGGCGCACCTCAGGATTGGAAGGCGGTGGTGCTGGAGGATGCGAGTGTGAAGGCTTCCTCCCCGACGGCCTGGGCGCAGGCGGCGGTGGACGCGTTCTATCGCCACGGGGCTGACAGGCTGGTCGCTGAGGTTAACCAAGGCGGCGAACTCGTCGAATCTGTCGTCCGTCAGATCGATCCGATGATCCCCTACCGCGGTGTTCGCGCCTCCCGTGGAAAATCAGCACGGGCAGAGCCGGTCGCCGCACTCTACGAACAGGGGCGGGTGAGGCATCTGAAAGGTCTTGGTGATCTGGAGGACCAGATGTGTCGGATGACAGCGTCCGGCTACGAGGGAAAAGGAAGCCCCGATCGCGTCGACGCCTTGGTCTGGGCGATCCACGACCTGATGATCGAACCGGCGATGCACTATCGTCGCCCCCGCGTCCGGATGCTCTGATCCGGCTCAAAGTGTACCCCCGCCTGATCACAAGGTGGGCAAATCCTTCCAACCTGGACCTGCGAGATGCGGAGCGAACGACCATGTTTGACCTCCTTCGGCGAAAGGCGCTTGAGCCTGTCGAGACGAAGAAATCGGCCGCCGGGCCGGTCATCGCCTACCAGAACTTCGGCCGCGTGGCCTGGAGTCCCCGCGACGTCGCCTCGCTGACAAGGGCCGGTTTTATTGGCAATCCCGTGGGGTATCGGTCGGTCAAGCTTGTCGCAGAGGCCGCGGCCGCGCTGCCGCTGATACTGCAAGATGGCGATCGAAGGTACGATGATCATCCGCTCCTGACCTTGATCAGGCGCCCGAATGCAGCCCAAGGCCGTGCGGAGTTCTTCGAGGCGCTGTATGGACAGCTGCTGTTGACCGGCGACGGGTATCTCGAGGCGGTGACGCTCGACACTCGGATCCCGGCGGAGCTGCATGTTCTGAGGTCTGACCGCATGAGCATCGTTCCGGGCGAGGACGGCTGGCCGATGGGATACGAATACAGCGTCGGTTCTCGCAGGCACCGCTTCGACGTTGCGGAAGAACCTTCGCCCGTTTGTCATATTCGAAGTTTTCACCCGCAAAACGATCACTACGGTCTGTCAGCCTTTCAAGCGGCAGCAATGGCAATAGAAGTACACAATTCGGCATCTCGCTGGTCGAAGGCGCTGCTAGAAAATGCGGCGCGTCCGTCGGGCGCGATCGTCTATTCTGGGTCGGACGGGCAGGGAACCTTGACCCACGAACAGTACGACAGGCTCCTAGAGGAACTGCAGACGCAGCATCAGGGCGCGGTCAATGCCGGTCGGCCGATGTTGCTGGAGGGCGGCCTCGATTGGAAGCCGATGGGTTTCTCGCCTTCAGATATGGAATTCCAGAAGACGAAGGAATCCGCCGCACGAGAAATTGCGCTCGCGTTCGGCGTCCCCCCAATGTTGCTGGGGATTCCGGGAGACGCAACGTACTCGAATTATCAGGAAGCCAATCGCGCCTTCTATCGGCTGACGGTGTTGCCACTGGCGCAGAGAGTCGCTGCATCGGTGTCGCACTGGTTGAGTGAACATACCGCCGACACCGTGGAACTGCGTCCGGATCTCGACCAGGTGCCAGCACTCGCAGCGGAGCGCGATGCGCAGTGGAAGAGGGTCGCAGACGCCGACTTTCTCACGAATTCTGAAAAGCGTTCGCTGCTTGGTCTCCCGAGGATGGTGAATGAAGACGAAGTATCCAGTCAGAGGGATGAAGACGAATGATCGAATTGCCGGGATTGGAGCGAAAATTCTGTGAGAGCGAAAAAGAACTGAGCGTCGTCAACGGCACGCGCATCGAAGGTTACGCTTCGCTTTTCGAGCGCATCGACAATGGCGGCGACGTTGTCTCGAAAGGAGCCTACGCCCGCTGTCTTTCGGAGCTCATACGCTCGGGGCGATCTGTAAAGATGCTCTGGCAGCACGACCCACGCGAACCTATCGGCGTGTGGGATGAAGTCATCGAGGACGACATCGGCCTTTATGTGCGGGGTCGCCTGCTGGCGGAGCTCTCTCGCGCGAGAGAAGCTGCTGTCCTGATCGAAGCAGGAGCCATTGACGGTCTATCGATCGGATACCGGACACGGCGATCCGCTCGTGACAAGAGCGGGCGACGCTGTCTCTCCGAGCTCGAGCTTTGGGAGGTCTCGCTGGTGACGTTTCCGATGCTTGCCGATGCGCGGGTGGATGCCAAGAGGCAACATGCCGACACCCTGCACGATCTGGCGGTGGCTATAGAGGATGCCCGCCAGCTCATTGCCGCCGTCTGAACCGGCGGAACCCCACAACCCAAGACAGGACAAGCAAATGAACCCCGAGATCAAGTCTCGGGCCGGGGCAGATCTGTCCTCGTCGGCCAATCAGGCCGCCGAAGTCAAGCAGGCCCTCGCCCGCCTTGTGAGCGACATCACCCAGAAAATGCAATCACAGGAAGAGCGACTGAACATGCTGGATCGCAAATCGATCGTGAGCCGCCGACCCGCCCTGTCGACCGCAGCCGAACATGATGCACCGCATCAGAAAGCTTTCGAGGCCTATGTCCGGCTCGGAGATGACGACGGCCTGCGAACGCTGCCACTAGAGGGAAAGGCAATGTCGACCGCGATTGCCTCGGACGGCGGCTACCTCGTCGATCCGCAGACGTCCGAGACCATTCGCACGGTGTTGCGCGGTTCGTCCTCGATCCGGCGTATTGCCAACATTGTGACGGTCGATGCGGTAGCCTATGACGTGCTTGTCGACTTTTCTGACATGGGGTCAGGGTGGGCGACGGAGACGGGTGCTCTGCCCGAGACCGACACGCCTGCTGTTGAGCGCATCTCGATCCCTATCCACGAGCTCAGCGCATTGCCAAAGGCATCGCAAAGGCTGCTGGACGATGCGGCTTTCGACATCGAAGCTTGGCTGGCCGAGCGCATCGGCGAGAAATTCGCCAGAGCCGAGGCCGCCGCTTTCATCCTGGGAGACGGGATCGAGAAGCCGACGGGCTTCTTGCACCATCCCGCCGTTACCAACGATGAGTGGGCCTGGAAATCGCTCGGCTACATCGCGACTGGTGCCTCTGGTAGCTTCGGCCCGGATGCAGGAGACACCATCGTCGACCTCGTCTATTGCCTTGGGGCGCGCTACCGATCGAACGGCGCGTTCGTCATGAACTCCAAGACCACCGGCGCGGTCCGAAAGCTCAAGGACGCCGACGGCAGATTTCTCTGGTCCGACGGACTGCAAGCGGGAGAGCCGGCGCGTCTAATGGGCTATCCGGTCGTGGTCGCTGAGGACATGCCAGACTACGACAACGACGGAGCTTTGGCCATCGCGTTCGGCGATTTCGATGCGGGCTACACCATCGCCGAGCGACCGGATCTGCGGATCCTTCGCGATCCATTCTCTGCCAAGCCGCACGTTCTTTTTTACGCGACCAAGCGTGTCGGCGGAGACGTATGCGACTTCGCAGCGATCAAGCTCCTGAAGTTTGCCGCGAGCTAGGGCGAGGTCAGTTCCGGCCAGTGTCACTGCCGACTGACTTAGAACGCGAAGCGGATGAGGCCGCTTCGCTGACACGCCTGGAAACTTCGGAGTGCGAGGCGATGATGCTGACAGAAACGACGACGGTTCCGACTGAGGTGCTGCCGATCGGGAACTTTCGCAACCACCTACGTTTTGGCACCGGCTTCGCCGATGACTCTATCCAAGACGAAATGTTGGAGGGAACGTTCAGGTCTGCCATTGCCGCAGTTGAGGCGCGGACGGGGAAATCACTATTAATCAGGAGCTTCACATGGTCGGTCACTGCCTGGCGGGACCTTTCGAGAAATACGCTCCCTGTGGCGCCGGTCGTCGCTCTCCACGAAATGTCGATCGTCGACAGGTACGGCGCCGAATCGATAATTGATCCTGCGCGCTACGTTCTCGAGCGTGACGCACATCGGCCGCGAATTGCGGCAACCTCGCTTTTCCTGCCTTCAATCCCGATCGGAGGGAGCGCCGAAATCAAGTTCGATGCGGGATACTCGGATACTTGGGATGGCCTGCCGGCAGACCTGTCACGCGCGGTACTTCTGCTCGCTGCGCACTATTACGAGAACCGAAGCGAGGGCGCTCAGACGGGAGGACCGATGCCCTACGGTGTGGCGGCCTTGCTCGACCGCTATCGCAATGTGCGGCTCTTTGGAGGAGCGGCATGAACAAGGTGGAGCTCTCTCGGAAGCTGGTTCTCGAAGAGCCGCAGAGGGTGCCTGATGGTGCTGGCGGTTTCACTCAGGTCTGGGTTGCTCTGGGCATTGTCTGGGCGGACGTACGCGCCGGAACTGGGCGAGAGAAGGAGTTGGCCGGGCTGTCGACGGTGTCGATTGTCCCATACCGTATAACTGTGCGCGGCGCACCCCAAGGCGCGCCATCGCGACCGAGACCGGAGCAAAGGTTCAGGGACGGCGGCAGAGTCTTCAGGATCCTAGCGGTAGCGGAGCGGGACCCGCGCGGCATTTACCTCGAGTGCTTCGCGCGAGAGGAGGTTTCTTCATGACGTACGCGCTGTCGGCGGAGCTGCAGAAAGCGGTCTATCAAGCCCTGATGGCCGATACCAATCTGCAGGCCCAGATCGGCGAAGCGATTTACGATGCAGTGCCCGCCGGTCAACCGCCTTCGACGTATGTCAGTCTGGGACCGGAGGACGTGCGCGATTGGTCGGACAAGACTGGAAGGGGGGCCAGACACGATTTCACGATCAGCGTGGTGACCGACGAAGCCGGCTTTCAAGCTGCGAAGCTCATCGCTGCATCCGTCGCCGACGCGCTGACCGGGGCAGAACTCGTACTCGGCCGCGGGACT
The DNA here is from genome assembly GCA_963749675.1 of uncultured Alphaproteobacteria bacterium. Lineage (GTDB taxonomy): Bacteria > Pseudomonadota > Alphaproteobacteria > Rhodobacterales > Rhodobacteraceae > Roseitranquillus. The sequence goes on along the minus strand of CAVVNT010000004.1, from coordinate 135,304 downwards.
CTGATCTCGCTCATGTTCCGGAGGGCGCGCGCCGCCAGGGCCGAGGACGGAACCATGCGACGCATCGACCTCAGCTTCCGTGCCCTAGTGGCCGAAGTTTGACCGAAAACAATCGCGGAGATACCGAAGATGGTTGCCCAGAAAGGCAAGGACCTCCTCATCAAGTTGGACACAAGTGGTGCTGGCGACTTTGAAACCGTCGCCGGATTGCGGGCAACTCGCATCAGCTTCAACGCCGAGACTGTCGATGTGACCACGCTGGACAGTGCCGGACAATGGCGTGAACTCCTGACGGGAGCCGGCATGAAATCGGCCGCCATCTCGGGCTCGGGCATCTTCAAGGACACGACAACGGACGAGCGTGCGCGGCAGGTCTTTTTTGACGGCGAGACGCCTGCCTGGCAAGTCATTATCCCCGATTTCGGAGTCGTCGAGGGGGCGTTTCAGCTGACTTCGATAGAGTATGCCGGCGACTACAACGGTGAAGCCACCTACGAGCTCTCCATGGCTTCGGCAGGTGCGCTGGCGTTCACGGCGCTCTGATGGCCAATCCCTGGGCGGGAGAAGTCGAGCTTACGCTCGACGGCGAGCCGCACGTGCTCAAGCTGACGCTGGGCGCCCTCGCTGAGCTGGAGGCGGCGATGGAGTCCGACAGCATTGTTGAGCTTGTGCGCAGGTTCGAGGAGAAGCGTTTCTCCTCGCGCGACGTGGTGGCATTGATCGTGGCGGGCCTGAGGGGGGGAGGCTGGCGCGGTACCGCCAGCGATCTGCTCTCGGTGGAAATCGGAGGCGGTCCGATGGAGGCATCACGCGCTGCTGGCCGCTTGCTCGTCCGGGCGTTTGTTATTCCCGAATGAGATCTCTTGATTGGCTGTCGCTGATGCGGGCTGGACTGGTGGAGCTGCGGCTTCGGCCGGGCGACTTCTGGAGCCTCACGCCCCTCGAGTTGCTCGTGCTTCTTGATAAATTCCGTGACCATTCCCCAACGACCAGAGAGGTTCTCGAGCGCCTCGCCCGCGAATTCCCCGATGAACGGAACTCCAGATGATCGAAATGGACGGAACAGAAACTTTCGAGGAGCAGGTGGTTGCGCTCGAAAACGCGATGGCGAGCGCTCAAAACGTCACCGCAGGACTGAGCGGCGAGCTGGAGCGGGCGAACTCCGCGATTGCGAATGCCAGCTCAGAGGTGAAAGGGCTTTCCAATGGGCTTGGCAGAAACCTCTCGCATGCGTTCGAGAGCGTCGTGTTCGATGGGGAGCGGCTGTCGGACGCACTGACGCGTGTCGGCCGATCGATGGTCAATTCGGCCTTCTCCGCCGCCATGAGGCCAATCTCGAACCAAGTCGGCGGCTTGGTCACGACCGGGTTGCAGAGCCTCGTTTCCGGCGTTCCTCCGTTAGCGAGAGGCTGGGTGGCAAGGGGCGGCCGTGTGGCTCCGTTTGCATCGGGCGGTGTGGTCGGGCAGCCGACGATGTTTCCAATGCGCGGCGGGATTGGGTTGATGGGCGAGGCGGGTCCCGAGGCCATCCTGCCGCTCGGGCGGGGCACAGACGGCCGGCTCGGTGTTCGCGCAGAGAGCGGAGCGAACCCCGTTACCGTCGTCTTCAATGTCAATACACCCGATGTCGCCGGCTTCCAGAGGTCGCAAAGCCAGATCGCCGCGCAGATGAGCAGGGCTCTCGGCCGCGGCGACCGAAATTGCTGAGGAGAAGAATGAGCTTTCACGAAATCAGGTTTCCAGTCGGATTGAGCTTCGGCTCTTCCGGAGGACCGGAGCGGAGGACTGAGATCGTCACGCTCACCAACGGCTTCGAGGAACGCAACACACCATGGGAGCACTCGAGGCGTCGCTATGACGCGGGCATGGGCTTGCGGTCGCTTGCGGATCTCGATGCCGTGACGGCGTTCTTCGAAGCGCGGCGCGGCAGGCTCCACGGTTTTCGCTGGAAGGATTGGGGCGACTTCGCGACTGGCGCGCATGGGAAAGAGCCGGCTGCGAACAATCAGCGCATCGGGACCGGAGACGGCCAGACGCGGACATTCCAGTTGGTCAAGACGTATGGAGATAGTGCGGCGACATACACGCGCCCGATCCGAAAACCTGTCGAGGGAAGTGTGCGGATCGCGCTTGGGGGCACCGAAATCTCCGCCGCTTGGAGCGTGGATACGGCTACCGGCCAGGTCATCTTCGATGCCGCACCCTCGGCAGGAACGTCGGTGACTGCCGGTTTTGCGTTCGATGTCCCGGTCCGTTTCGACACCGATCACCTGTCGATCTCCATCAACAGCTTTCGCGCCGGTCAGGCTCCTTCCATCCCAGTCGTCGAGGTTCGGCTTTGACTGTCTTCGAGCATCTTGCGACCGGCGTCACGACGATTTGTCGTTGCTGGGCAATCCGTCGCCGTGACGGCATCACCCACGGCTTTACCGATCACGATACGGATCTGAACTTCGCTGGTATAAAATTTCATGCAAACACGGGGATGACGGCGCGCGCATTCCATCAGAGCACGGGCCTGTCCGTGGACAACTCTGAAGCGATCGGAGCTCTGTCCGACAGCGCGATCCGCGACGCCGATATCGAAGCTGGTCGCTATGATGATGCCGAAATCACGATGTGGATCGTGAATTGGCGTAGGTCGTTCGAAAGAAGCCTCAGGTTCTCAGGGACGATTGGCGAGATATCACGGACTGGAGAGAGCTTTCGCGCCGAGTTGCGGGGCTTGACCGAGGGTCTGAACAAGCCGCAAGGCATGGTCTATCAGAGGAATTGCTCCGCGGTGCTTGGCGATCGCCGCTGCCGGATCGATCTGACCGTTCCGAAATACGCGGCTGATCTCGAGATTGAGCAAGTGGCTGATGGCAAGACCTTTGTCTTCTCCAGCTTTCCTGCATTCTCGTCGGGTTGGTTCGAGCGGGGATTGTTAAACGTCGTCACCGGACCTGGTGCTGGATTGAGCGCGCACATAAAGGTCGACCGAACGACGGGCGCCGGGCGCCGCATCGTGCTCTGGCAAGCCGTCCGGGCCGAACTTCGGACAGGCGACGCGATCCGCATCAGCGCGGGCTGCAACAAGCGGGCCGAAACGTGCAAGGCGAAATTCGGCAATTTCCTGAACTTTCGCGGCTTTCCAGCAATGCCGGGCGAGGACTGGCTCATGGCGTATCCGAGTGATCGCGTCCCGAATGACGGGGGCAGATTGTGAAACGTGAGGAAATTACCGAGGAAGCTCGCCGATGGATCGGAACGCCCTACTGCCATCAAGCCTCCGCACTGGGTGCGGGCGCCGATTGCCTCGGACTGCTGCGCGGCGTCTGGCGCGCGATCTACGGCAACGAGCCAGAGGCTCCGCCAGCCTACACGGCGGACTGGGCCGAGCCGCAGCGTGAAGAGGCGCTCTGGTCAGCGGCGCGCAAATACATGCTGCCAAAGCCGGTCGCTGACTGCGCTGAAGGCGACGTCTTGTTGTTTCGCATGAGGGAGGGCGCGATCGCGAAGCATCTCGGCATCATGACCGAAAGGCATCCTGACGCGAGCTTCCTCCACGCCTACCACGGACATGGCGTTGTCGAGAGCGCCTTGACGGAGCCGTGGCGCCGGCGGGTCGTGGCCTGCTTTGCTTTTCCGGTTGGAGCTGACTGATGGCAACGCTCGTACTCTCGGCGGTCGGTGCCGCGACGGGCGGCGCGTTCGGCTTTAGCGCTTTCGGACTGACATCCACCGCTATCGGCCGTGCCGTCGGTGCGACCGTCGGCCGCTTCATCGACCAGAACATTCTCGGAACCGGATCGCAGGCGGTCGAGCATGGTCGCGTCGATCGTTTCCGCCTGACCGGCGCCAGCGAAGGGGCGGCCATCGCGCAAGTCTACGGACGTGCTCGCGTTGCCGGTCACGCCATCTGGTCATCCCGTTTCCGAGAGCACAAGAAGACAGAGCGTGCAGAAAGCTCGGGAGGCGGCAAGGGCGGCGGTGCCCGTGGCGCGGAGTCGACATCCTATCGCTACACCGTAAGCATTGCCTACGCACTATGCGAAGGCGAGATCACGCGCGTCGGCCGTATCTGGGCGGATGGGCAGGAGCTAAGCCCGCAGGACATCAACATGCGGGTCTACAAGGGGACCGGGACCCAATTGCCCGACCCGCGCATGGAGGCTGTGGATGGGGCGGGCAACGTTCCGGCCTATCGCGGCCTCGCCTATGTCGTGATCGAGGACTTGGATGTCGGGCCCTATGGCAACCGGGTCCCGCAATTCTCCTTCGAGGTGATGCGTCCAGAGCAGCCAACCGGGACGGAAGAGCCGGTCGGCCTCGCCCGCTCGGTCAGGGGTGTGGCACTCATGCCGGGCTCGGGAGAGTACGCGCTGGCCACAACGCCGGTCCATTTCTCCGATGATCCGGGAAAGAACAGGACGGCGAACGTCAACTCGCCCTCGGGTCTGCCGGACATCGTCTCGTCGCTCGGTGCGCTGCGGGATGAGGCGCCGGGATGGCAATCGACGCTCCTCATCGTCTCGTGGTTCGGGGACGACCTGCGGGCGGCGTCTTGCCGGATTCGGCCGAAGGTCGAGCGAAAGGACCGGGATGGGGTCGGGATGCGCTGGCGCGTGTCCGGCGTGCGCCGATCTGCGGCGTCAAGGGTGCCGCAGCTGAACGGAAGACCGGTCTACGGCGGCACTCCGACCGATCAGTCGGTCATCCAGGCCATCCACGAATTGCACCGAAACGGGAGTGCGGCGGTCTACTACCCGTTCATCCTGATGGATCAGATGGGCGGCAACGGCCTTCCCGATCCTCACGGGCGGCCGGAACAGCCGCCGCTGCCATGGCGCGGGCGGATCACGTCATCCATCGCGCCTGGGCTGCCAGGCTCGCCCGTTGAAACGGTGCAGGCCGATCTGGAGGTCGCGGCATTCTTTGGCCAGGCGCGCCCGTACGACTTCACACGTGACGGGAACGTCGTGGACTATTCCGGGCCCGGGGAATGGTCCTACCGACGCTTCATCCTGCACCAGGCGCATTTGTGCGCCGCGGCCGGTGGAGTGGAAGCGTTCTGCATTGGCTCCGAGATGAGGGGGCTCACCTGGATTCGCGGCGCGAGCGGATTCCCGGCGGTCGATGCCCTGCGCGCGCTCGCCGCCGACGTCAGGTCGATCCTTCCGAACACGAAGATCACCTACGCCGCCGACTGGAGCGAGTATTTCGGCTATCATCCTCAGGACGGCTCCGGCGACGTCTTCTTTCACCTCGATACGTTATGGGCAGACCCAAACATCGATTTCATCGGCATCGACAACTACATGCCGCTGAGCGATTGGCGTGACGGCCACGACCACCTCGATGCGCATTGGGGCTCCATCTACGACCTCGATTATTTGAAGGCCAATGTGGCGGGGGGAGAAGGATTTCGACTGGTACTATGCCGGCGAGGCCGCGCGCAACGCGCAGGAGCGCTCTCCCATAACGGACGGCGCGTATGGAGAACCTTGGGTCTTTCGCTGCAAGGATCTCGTTTCCTGGTGGTCGAACCCGCACCATGAGCGCCAAGGAGGGGTTCGGTCGCCGTCGCCGACCCAATTCCTGCCAACGGGCAAGCCGATCTGGTTCACCGAGTTCGGCTGTGCCGCGATAGATCGGGGCACGAACCAGCCGAACAAGTTCCTTGACCCTAAGAGCTCGGAGTCGCGGTATCCGTACTATTCCACAGGCGCTCGCGACGACCTGATACAGATGCAGTACCTTAGGGCGATGTTCGACTACTGGCGTCAGCCGGCGAACAATCCGATCTCGCCGCACTACGGTGGCCCGATGGTCGACATGAACCGCGCGCACGTCTGGGCATGGGACGCGCGGCCCTATCCAGCGTTCCCGGGCAACACGGAGTTGTGGAGCGACGGCGCGAACTACCACAAGGGTCACTGGCTCACCGGTCGCATCTCATCGCGCTCTCTGCCGGACGTGGTCGAGGAGATCTGCGAGAGGTCGGGAGTCTCAGGTCTCGACATGCGGGATCTTCACGGCCTGGTGCGCGGCTACACCGTGAACGATGTAGATGATGCGCGCGCGGCGCTGCAGCCACTGATCCTCGCCTGCGGTTTCGACGGTATCGAGCGGGACGGCCGTCTGATCTTCCGCAGCCGCACCGCCGTCGCGGACGCGACTGTCGAGACCCCGCGTTTCGCGGTGACGTCCGAGGTCGACGGCGCGATCGAGATAACGCGCACGCCGAATGCCGAGATCGGAGGGCGCCTGCGCCTCACCCACATCGATGCGGACGGGGTGTACGAGGCGCGGTCCGCCGAGACGGTGCACCCTGGAGAGGTTGCCCCGATCGTCTCGCACACCGAGTTCTCCCTCGTCCTGACGGAGGGGGAGGGCCGGCAGATCACCGAACGCTGGCTGGCAGAGGCGCGGATCGCGCGAGACAAGCTGAGGTTCGCGCTGCCGCCCTCGCGGCTCGAAGTCGGACCGGGCGACACGATCCGCATCGACGACGAGAGTGACCTGTGGCGTGTCGACCGGCTGGAGCAGGGCGAGTATCAGTTCCTTGAGGCGACGCGGGTCGAACCCGAGACGTACGTGCCGTCCGAGACGACGTCGCTCCCGGCTCGGCAGAAACACTTCCTTCCGGCGCTGCCAGTCTTTCCGGTATTTCTCGACCTGCCACTCCTGACCGGCGCCGAAGACCAGAACGCGCCGCATCTAGCCGTTTTCGCTGATCCATGGCCGGGGCGCGTCGCCGTCTACGACTCCAGCTTCGACAGCGGATACGATTTCAATCTGATGGTCGAGGCGCCAGCAACCCTCGGCGAGACGCTGAGCGACCTTCCCGAGACGCGTCCCGGGACGATCGACCGTGGTCCGCCACTTCGCGTACGGCTGTATGGCGGGTCGCTCGCCTCGGTGTCTTGGGGCTCTGTGCTGAACGGCGCCAATGCTGCCGTCGTCGGCGACGAGAACCTTCAGGACTGGGAACTCCTGCAGTTCGCCGAGGCCGTTCTCGTCGCGCCCGATGTCTGGGAGTTGCGCAGAAGGCTACGGGGGCAGCTCGGTACTGAGCAGTTCATGCTGCCGTCCCGCCCTGCCGGGAGCCGCTTCGTCCTGGTGGACGGGGCGCTGGCACAGCCATTGCTGCCGCCAGGTTCGAGAGGGTTCGAACGCCATTGGCGAATTGGCCCTGCGCTCAAGGGCTATGACGACCCCTCCTATGTACACGAGGGGCGCGCCTTCGCCCTGGCCGGGCTAAGGCCCTACGCACCGGCGCACCTGAGAATTCGGCGCAGCGGCACCGCCCTTTCGGTGACGTGGATCCGCCGTGCGAGAGCGGAGGCCGACAGTTGGGCCGGATTCGACATCCCCCTCGACGAGCCGCAGGAGCGCTACCTCGTGCGCGTTCTCGCTGACGCGACGCCCGTGCGGGAAACAATCGTCGGGTCGCCGGCGTGGACCTACCCGGCCGCCGATCTCGCCGCCGACGCTGCATATGGGGCTCCGCTGCAGGTCGAGGTCGCACAGATCTCGGACCGTTACGGTCCTGGACCATTCGCAAGGAGACCTATCGATGAGTGAGACGACCCGGCTCGCCTTGCCGTTGCTGATGCCATCGCAGGCGCAGAAGCACGTCACGGTCAACGAGGCGCTGCTGCGGCTCGATGCGCTTTCGCAATTGGTGCTGCGTTCCCGGACGGCGGCTTCGCCGCCGACGGCGCCGTCGGAGGGCGAATGCTATGGCGTGCCCGGCGGGGCGCAAGGCGCATGGTCCGGGCGCAGCGGCCAGATCGCGATCTATGTGGGCGGAGGGTGGGATTTCGTGGCGCCCGGCCGCGGCTGGACCGCCTTCATCGAAGGCGAAGGCGCCTTCTTCGTCTACGACGGTGGCTGGGTTCCGCTGGAGACGGGTGTGGCACCGCCAGCCTCAGGGCCGACCTTCCGCCAGATTCCGTTGGATCATACGGTGTCGGCGGGCGCCGTCTCCACGACCACTCCGATCCTGCCCGCGCAAGCGTCGGTCTGGGGGATCACCGGACTGGTGACGGACCTTATCGGTGGCGCACCGAGCTTCCAGATCGGCGTCGCCGGTAGTGCGGACCGCTATGGCTCCGGCATCGGGACGGACGAGGGATCATGGCTGCGTGGGCTGACGGGCTCGCCGCTTGCCTACTGGGAAGACACGCCGATCGTGCTGACGGCCCAAGAGGGTAGCTTCGACGGGACGGGTACCCTGCGCCTGCTCGTCTACGCCGCCGAGTTTCCGCTGCCAACATGACGCTCCCCGCAGACGCACCTCTGCGACTGCCCTACCTGATGCATACCGACGCGATCGCGGCGGCGCGGGTCCTCCTGCGTCATCGCCGCGAGCGGAGGCCGTGGGTGATGCACCGGATGCTGGCGGAAGCGGCTTCCGCCGACGCGTGGCGGCGCCGAACCGGTCGGCTGCATCCGCGCTGGGGCGACGGCTCGCTGATGGCCACGGCGCTGCGACGGCCACTGGCCGGCGAGCCGCCGCTCGCCGATCCCGCGTGGTGTCGGCTCGTCGCATACGTCTATCTCTCGCTCGCACATGGGGCTACCGGCACCTTGCCGCTGGCGCGCAGCGACGGAGGCTGAGTTCAGCCGCGTGCGCAATCGATGCAGGTCGAAGCGGCAGGATCCTGATCCAGCCGCGCCGACGCGATCTCTTCACCACAATTGATGCAGTAGCCGAACTCGCCTTCTCCGATGCGCGCAAGCGCCGCGGAAATCTTGCCACGCCGTGCGTCCAGCCGGCGCGCCCGCGCGGAGGCCATGGCCTGCCGCTGCATGGCATCCATCCGGCTGAGCCGCCCCACCGACTGCTGGTCGAGCACGACTATCGCCCGGTCCTCGGCGCCGAGCTGACCCTCCGCCTCCAGCAACGCCAGTTCCCCTCGCAGCCGCGCCTCATAGTCGCGCGTCCTCGTTTCATCCATGCCGGTGCTTCCTCCATGGAAATTCGGGCCTATCTCTCCTACTCTGTCGCCGCCGTAGGAGGAACGCCATGGCCCAGACGCGCACCAGCGTTGCGACCGTCGACCCGGTCTGGTCGCAGATCACCGAGGAAGGGCGGCAGATCGTCTCTGACGAGCCGCTTCTTGGCGGCCTCGTGCATTCCGCCATTCTTCACCATGCAACCTTGGAATCCGCGCTCGCCTATTCTCTGGCGGCGAAGCTCGCTGCGTCGGGAATGTCGCAGCAGTTCCTCCGGGAGGTTTCGGACGAGGCGCTGGCGTCAAACCCCCGGATCGGCCGCGCCGCGCGCGTCGATGCCGTCGCCACCTTTGAGCGCGATCCGGCATGTCACCGGCTGATCCAGCCAATCCTGTACTTCAAGGGCTACCAGGCAGTACAGGCCTATCGCATCGCGCATTGGCTTTGGGAGCAGGGGCGCTGCGATCTCGCCTATTACATCCAGATGCGGACGTCCGAGCAGTTCGGCGTTGACATCCATCCCGCCGCGCGGATCGGCCAGGGCATCATGATCGACCACGCCCATTCCATCGTCATCGGCGAGACGGCGGTGGTCGGCGATAACGTCTCCATGCTGCACTCCGTCACGCTTGGAGGGACGGGCAAGGAGGAAGAGGACCGGCACCCGAAGATCGGCAACGGCGTGTTGATCGGAGCGGGCGCCGCCGTGCTCGGCAACATCCGCATCGGCGAGTGCAGCCGCATTGCCGCGGGCTCCGTCGTTCTGACCGAAGTCCCGCCGATGAAGACCGTCGCCGGCGTTCCCGCGAAGATCGTCGGAGAGGCGGGCTGCTCGCAGCCGGCGATCACGATGGACCACCTGCTCGCCGGGATCGGCTGATACGCTCGCGTTCCGCTGCGGCGGCGCTATCCTGCGCGAACCGTCGAGGGGAGAGATATCATGTCAGTCAGAACGACGAACGGCCGCGGCCGCCGCTACGAGAACGTCATCGATACGGTCGGCGACACGCCGGTCATCAAGGCCGGGCGACTGTCGCCCGAGGGCCGCACGATCTGGGTCAAGGCCGAGGCCTTCAACCCCGCCGCCTCGGTCAAGGACCGGCTGGCGCTCGGCATCATCGAGGCGGCGGAGCGCGCGGGCGCGCTGAAGCCCGGTCAGACAATCGTCGAGGCGACCTCCGGCAACACCGGCATCGGCCTCGCGATGGTCTGCGCCGCCAAGGGGTACCCGCTGGTCGTGACGATGGCCGACAGCTTCTCGATCGAGCGGCGGCGGCTGATGCGATTCCTGGGCGCCAAGGTCGTCCTGACCCCCCGCGCCGAGAAGGGCTTCGGGATGTACAAGAAGGCCGTCGAGCTTGCCAATGAGCACGGCTGGTTCCTCGCGCGTCAGTTCGAGACCGAGGCTAATGCCGAGATTCACGAGGCGACGACGGCGCGGGAGATCCTCGCGGACTTCGAGGGCGATCGGCTGGACTACTTCGTCACCGGCTACGGCACCGGCGGTACCGTGACCGGCGTCGGCCGCGTCCTCCGGCGAGAGCGGCCGGAGACGAAGATCATTCTCTCCGAGCCCGCGAACGCCGCCCTCATCGGCAGCGGCCAAGAACAGAAGCGCGGCGACCACCATGCCCCGGCGGAAAGCCACCCCGCGTTCGAGCCGCACCCGATCCAGGGCTGGACGCCCGATTTCATCCCCTGGGTCCTGCAGGAGTTGATCGACAACCACCTCTACGACGAGCTCATCCCGGTCTCCGGCGCGGACGGCATCGCCTGGGCCAAACGGCTCGCGCGGGAAGAGGGGGTCTTCACCGGCGTCTCCGGCGGCTCGACCTTCGCCATCTCGGTCGAGGTAGCCAAGAAGGCGGACGAGGGCAGCAACATCCTCTGCATGTTGCCCGACACCGGCGAGCGCTACCTGTCGACCCCGCTCTTCGAGGGGATCGAGGAGGACATGAACGAGGAGGAGGTTGCCCTCTCGATGTCCACGCCGGGCGCGCGCATGCCCTGAAGGTCAGGCGCGGCGGGTCAGCGCGAGCCACAGCCCGCCGCCGATTAGGAACGACCCCGACAACCGCTCGACGAGGCGAAGGCGCGACCGCGACAGCAGACTGCCGGCGCGTCCCGCAGCGACCGCGTAGGCGCCGTCGAAGATGGTGGCCGCCGCCATGAACGTGGCCCCCAGCAGCAGGACCTGCGGGGCCGCCGCGGCCGCGGGATCGACGAATTGCGGAATGAATGCGCCGAAGAACAGCAGCGCCTTCGGATTCGACCAGATGACGACGAAGCCCTGCCAGAACAGGGCCGCGCCCGACCGGCGCGTCGCCGGACCGGGATCTCCCAGCCGTCCGTCGGAGCGCCACATCTTCAGCCCGAGCCAGATGAGGTAGGCCGCGCCGACCAGCCGCAGCACTTCGAACACGAAGCCCGCGCTTGCAACGAGCGCCTCGAGCCCGCCCGCCAGCACCACGATCATCCCGGCGAGTCCGGCTTGCGTGCCTGCCACGTTCAGAAGACCCGCGCGTGGACCTGCGCGCAGCGAGTTTGCGACGATCAGGGTCACCGTTGGGCCCGGGACGATGACGACGAGGGCGGAGGCCGCGGCAAAAGCCAGCCACGCGCCTGCGTCAATCATTCTTCGGCGTCACCGCAGAACGCGTCGTGGACCGTCGCGTAGTTCGCCGCGACGGCCGACCAGCGCTCGACGTCGTCGTTGTTCTCGGCCTGCAGGGCACGGTCGGCCTGCGCCAGCGCCAGCTGCACGCGGTCGAGCACCGCGCCGCAGGCGGCTTCGCTCGGCAGGCTGCCGTTGCCCTCTTGCTGCTGCTGCGCGACGGCGGGCGCCGCGGCCAGGATCGCGATGAGGGTGATGCGCTTCATGCCAGTAGTCCTATCGGGTTCTCCAGCCCCTCGACGATCGCCTGCAGCAGCTCTGCCCCAAGCGCTCCGTCGATGACCCTGTGATCGACGGAGAGCGTCACGCTCATCACCGTCGCTGTCGTGACCGCGCCGTCGTCGCCGACGACCGGCTTCTTCACTCCCGCGCCGACGGCGAGGATACCGCCGTGCGGCGGATTGATGACGGCATCGAAGTTGTCGATCCCGTACATGCCGAGGTTCGACACCGCGAAGCTGCCGCCCTGGTATTCATGCGGCGCGAGCTTGCGGTCCCGCGCCCGCTTGGCGAGGTCCTTCATCTCCGTCGAGAGCGCCGACAGCGACTTGAGGTGCGCATCCTTCAGGACCGGCGTGAACAACCCGCCCTCGATCGCCACGGCCACGGCGACATCGGAGGGCTTGAGCTGCAGCACCCGGTCGCCGGCCCAGACCGCGTTCGCCTTCGGCACCCGCTGCAGCGCGACAGCACAGGCCTTGATGATGAAGTCGTTGACGCTGAGCTTCACGCCCCGGCTCTCGAGCTGCCTGTTCAACTCGCCGCGGAACTTCAGCAGCGCGTCGAGGCGGATGTCGCGGCGCAGGTAGAAGTGCGGGATCGTCTGCTTGGCCTCGGTCAGGCGCGCAGCGATCGTCTTGCGCATCCCGTCGAGCTTGATCTCCTCGAACTCCCGGTCTCCGTACATGGCGATGACCTGGCTCGCGCCCATGCCCGCCGGTGCCGTCTTGACGTCTGGCGCGGCGGCAGCGGCCTTTGGGGCCTCTGCCGCGGCCGCCGGCGCCGCCTTGCCCGGTTCCGCCTTCTCGACGTCAGCCTTGACGATCCGGCCCTTGGGCCCGGAGCCCTTCAGCTGGCTAAGGTCGAGGCCCTTGTCCTTAGCGACTCGGCGCGCCAATGGCGATGCGAAGATGCGCTCGGCATCCGGTCGCGACGTGGCAGAGGCGGCCCCGGTCGGCGCGTCCCTGCTGTCGGGTCCACGGCCGTAGCCCTTTTCGGGTTCGGTCGGCTCCGATGCTGCGGCGGGCTCGGCATGGCTGTCGGCGTCCTCGCCCTTCGGTGCGGTCGAGACCTCGCCGATCGCGTCGGCGCTCTCGCCCTCGCCCAGGAGCACCGCGATCGGCGTGTTGACCTTCACGCCCTCGGACCCTTCCTCGACCAGGATCTTCCCGACGGTGCCCTCGTCGACGGCCTCGAACTCCATCGTCGCCTTGTCCGTCTCGATCTCGGCCAGCAGGTCGCCGGACGACACTGCGTCGCCCTCCTTCACCAGCCACTTTGCAAGCGTGCCTTCCTCCATCGTCGGCGACAGCGCGGGCATCAGGATCTCGGTCGGCATCTCAGTCCTCCCCCAGCATCACGCGGTCGAACGGCGGGCGCACCTGGTCGCCCCGCGCCTTCGCCGTCAGCGCCCGCTCGATCCCCGAGGAATGGTCCGCGAGCCAGCGATAGACGTCCTCGTGCGGCGGCCGGTTCCCACCGCGCATCTGGTCCTCGACCAGATCCTCGGGGACGAGACCGCTCAGGATTCGGCCTTCCACGTCACACGTCACGCGCCACGCGCCTCGTTCGCTGTCGAAGCCCCCGACCTCCATCAGCGGTAGGTCACGGCCTTGACCGCGTCGAGCACCTCCTTGACGGAGGTCAGCGCCAGCTTCTCGAGGTTCGCGGCATAGGGCATCGGCACGTCCTTGCCGGTGCAGGCCAGCACCGGCGCGTCGAGATAGTCGAACGCCTCGCGCATGATCGTCGCCCCGATATGGTCGGACATCGAGCAGACCGGGAAACCCTCCTCGACCGTCACGCAGCGATTGGTCTTCTTCACGCTCTCGATCACCGTGGCCATGTCGAGCGGCCGCAGCGTGCGCATATCGACCACCTCGGCCTCGACGCCGTCCTTGGCCAGCGCCTCGGCGGCCTCCATCGCGTAGGTCATGCCGATCCCCCACGAGACCAGCGTCACGTCGGTGCCCTCCCGCCAGACCTTCGCCTTGCCGAGCGGCACGGTAAAGTCGTCGAGCTTGGGCACCTCGAACGACCGCCCGTAGAGGATCTCGTTCTCCAGGAACATCACCGGGTTCGGATCCCGGATCGCGCTCTTCAGGAGGCCCTTGGCGTCGGCGGCGGAGTAGGGCTGCACCACCTTCAGGCCGGGGATGGCCGAATACCACGCCGCATAGTCCTGGCTGTGCTGGGCGCCCACACGCGCCGCGGCCCCGTTCGGACCGCGAAAGACGATGGGGCATCCCATCTGCCCGCCCGACATGTAGAGCGTCTTGGCGGCGGAGTTGATGATCTGGTCGATCGCCTGCATTGCGAAGTTGAACGTCATGAACTCCACGATCGGGCGCAGGCCGCCGAAGGCCGCGCCGACGCCGATCCCGGCGAAGCCATGCTCGGTGATCGGCGTGTCGATCACGCGGCGGTCGCCGAACTCCGACAGCAGGCCCTGCGTGACCTTGTACGCACCCTGGTATTCCGCCACCTCCTCGCCCATCACGAAGACCGCCTCGTCGCGGCGCATCTCCTCGGCCATGGCGTCGCGCAGCGCCTCGCGGACGGTGGTTTTCACCATCTCGGTCCCCTCGGGCACCTCCGGCTCAACCACTTCGGTCTTCGTCCGGGCGGCGGGGGCAGGGTGCTGCTGGCCCTCGAACTTCGCGGTCTCGCTCGACTGCGCCTTGTCGGCGGGCACGGCCTGGGCGGCCCCCGCCGACTCGACGTCGATGTCCTCAACGCTCTCGCCATCGTCGACCAGCACCGCGATCGGCGTGTTGACCTTGACCCCCTCGGTCCCCTCCTGGATCAGGATCTTGCCGACCCGACCCTCGTCGACCGCCTCGAACTCCATCGTCGCCTTGTCGGTCTCGATCTCCGCCAGGATGTCGCCGGAGGAGACCTCGTCCCCCTCCTTGACCAGCCACTTGGCCAGCGTCCCTTCCTCCATCGTCGGGCTGAGAGCCGGCATCAGCACCTGTGTCGCCATGTTATACCTCCCCCAACCGCGCGCGCCTCTTCGCGAGGATGCGGTAAAGCTCCCGGTTCAACTCCCGCACTTCGAAAAGGCTTCGGTCGAGGCTTGCCTCGAACTCGGCCATCTTCGCATCGATGCTTCGCATCAGGACCATGATCTCATGATCTGTGGATGGACCTCGGTCATTCCGCCGCGATCCCCTGCGGCACGTCCCTGGCGTAGATGTCGGTCCACAGCTCCTCGACCGCCGGTTCCGGGCTCTCCCGCGCGAAGTCCGCCGCGTCGTTGATGATGTCCTTGATCTCCTTGTCGACGGCCTTCAGGTCTTCCTCCGTCGCGTCGCCTTCCAGCAGCCGCTTGCGGACCTGCTCGATCGGATCCCGCTCCTCGCGCATCTTCTGCACTTCCTCGCGGGTGCGGTATTTCGCAGGGTCGGACATGGAGTGTCCGCGGTAGCGGTAGGTCATCACCTCCAGGATGTACGGCCCCTTGCCCGCGCGGCAGTGCTTCACCGCCTTCTCGCCCGCGGCCCTGACCGCGACCACATCCATGCCGTCGACCATCTCGCCCTCGATCCCGTAGGCGGCGCCGCGCTCCCAGAAGTCGGGGCTCTTGGTGGCGCGCTTGACCGAGGTTCCCATCGCATACTGGTTGTTCTCGATCACGAAGATCACCGGCAGGTCCCAGAGCTCCGCCATGTTGTAGGTCTCGGCGACCTGGCCCTGGTTCGCCGCGCCGTCGCCGAAATAGGTGAACGTCACCCGGTCGCTGCCCCGGTACTTCTCGGCCAGCGCCAGTCCTGCGCCCAGCGGCACGTTGGCGCCGACGATCCCGTGGCCGCCGTAGAAGTTCTTCTCCTTGGAGAACATGTGCATCGAGCCGCCCTTGCCCTTGGAGTAGCCGTCGCGCCTCCCGGTCAGTTCGGCCATGACCCCCTTGGGATCCATCCCGCAGGCCAGCATGTGCCCGTGGTCGCGGTAGGTGGTGATGACGTTGTCACCCTCCTCGGCGCAGGCCTGCAGGCCGGTCACGACCGCCTCCTGCCCGATATAGAGGTGGCAGAACCCCCCGATCAGGCCCATTCCGTAGAGCTGGCCCGCCTTCTCCTCGAACCGGCGGATCAGCAGCATCTCGCGGTAGTAGCGGAGCAGGTCTTCCTTGGCGGGACCCTTCTTCGTCGCCCGTCGTGCGGCCATCCCCGCGCCTCCCCTTGCAGGTGGTTCGTCCACGCTTGCAGACCCGGGTACAACAGACGTCAGGGGAGTGCGAGCCTGAAAAGCGCGCGGGCCACGGGCGGCGCCAGCGGTCAGGGGATGACGACCTCGTCGGCGCGCACCATGCCGAGGACGGTCCGCGCCTGCTCGTCGAGGAGGTCGAGATCGAGGTAGTCGTCCGACATCCGGCGCGTCTTGTTGGTCAGGGCGGCGACCTCGCCGCGCAGGCGGTCCCTCTCGGCCAGCAGCTCGCCGGCCTCCGCCTCGATCTGCAGGCGCCGGAACAGGCCGTAGTCGCCCTGGATGCTGGCGAAGGCGAAATAGAGCCCCAGCAGCACCGTCAGCGTCAAGAAGACGAGGGGGCTCCAGCCCGATCGATTTTCTCTCATCCTGCCTCCGACTCGCACCTCTGCCGGGCACGCGCCGGATCACAATGGCACGCGCGGCCGGACCCGTCAGCCGCCTCTCGGCGCTTGCGCCGCGAAGTGTTGCCTGCGGGCAGCGCCGCGGGCCGGGAATCGCGTGCGGAGATGCCAGCGACGGCGTAGTCTGCGACCCATGGCCCACGCCGCCCGCACTTCTGCCCCTGCGCTGCCCCCTGCCGCCGATCTCTCGACGCACGAGGTCGGAAACCAGCCCGGCCCTCCTCCCGGCGATCTGTGGGCCGACACGCCGCTGAGGGAGGCCGTGGCGCGGCATGGCGGCGATGCCGCGCACCTGTCGCGCTACGCTGCCCGCATCGGCGCGCCCGACATGCGCGAGGCCGGGCGTGAGGCGAACCGGCATCGGCCGGAGCTGCGTCTCTTCGACCGCGGCGGCCGGCGGCTCGACGAGGTGACCTTTCACCCCGCCTACCACCGGCTTCTCGGCCTGGGGCTCGAGGCGGGATACTCGGCTCTGCCGTGGACCGGCGGCAGCCACGTCACGCACGCCGCGATGGTCTACCTGACCAGCCAGGTGGAACCCGGCGTCTGCTGCCCGATGACGATGACCTACGCTGCGGTCCCGGCGCTGGCGGACACGCCGCTGGCCGAGACGTGGGTGCCCAAGCTGACCGCCGCCGCCTACGATCCCGCGGTCGCGCCGATCAGCGAGAAGCGCGCCGCCACCCTCGGCATGGCGATGACGGAAAAGCAGGGCGGCTCCGACGTCCGTGCGAACACGACCCGCGCCGAGCCGGACGGTGACGCCTACCGCCTGACAGGGCACAAGTGGTTCTGCTCCGCGCCGATGTCCGACGGCTTCCTCACGCTGGCGCAGGCGCCGGGCGGGCTGACCTGCTTCCTCGTGCCCCGCTGGCTGCCGCAGGGACGCAACGCCATCCGCCTGATGCGGCTCAAGGACAAGCTCGGCAACCGCGCCAACGCCTCCGCCGAGATCGAGTACCAGGGCGCGCTCGCCTGGCGCGTGGGAGAGGAGGGGCAGGGCGTGCGCGCCATCCTGCGGATGGTCCACCGCACCCGCCTCGACACCGCGATGGCCCCCGCCGGCCTGATGCGTGCCGCCCTCGCCGAGGCGCTGTGGTGGGCGCAGGGCCGCACCGCCTTCCAGCGCCGGCTGATCGACCAGCCCCTGATGCGCACGGTCCTCGCCGACATCGCCCTCGACGTCGAAGGCGCGCTGGCGCTCGGCCTCCGTGTGGCGGAGGCGTTCGACCGGGATGAGGCGGCCTTCGCCCGCATCTCCGTCGCGCTCGCCAAGTACCTCTCCAACAAGCGCGCGCCGACCGTCATCGCCGAGGCGATGGAGGCACTCGGCGGCATGGGCTACGTCGAGGACACGCCGCTGCCGCTGCTCTACCGCGAGGCCCCGCTCAACGGCATCTGGGAAGGGTCCGGCAACGTCATCTGCCTCGACATCCTGCGGACCCTCGCCCGCGACCCCGAGGCCGGTGCGATCCTCTGCTCCGAACTCGACTCCGCGGCCGGCGACCCCGACTTCGCCGCCGCGCTGCGCGCCCACCGCACCCGCTGGCCCGGCGTCCCCCCCGAGTCCGAGGCGCGTGAGTATGCCGAGGCGACCGCGCATCTCCTCGCCGCCTCGCTGCTCCTCCGCCACGCACCAGATGTCGGCTCGGCCTACCTCGCCACGCGCCTCGGTCATCGCGGCCTCACGCCAGGTGCGGTGTCCATCGACTCCGGCCCTGTCCTCGCCCGAGCGGCTCTGCCGGCCTGACCGCGGCGGCTGCGAGCGACCTCAGGACCGCCGCCGAGACACCAAAGAATGTGCATTTCTGTACGATACGGGGGGTCAGAAATGTACGAAAATGTACAAACTCACTCGCCGGGCATCCATTCGCCCTCCGGCCAGAACGCGTCGAACGCGAACGCGAACAGGACGCCGTGCGGCACGTCGCGGCCCTCGGCGTCCTTCACACGAACGTTGCCCAGCTCGCGCCCATCGGCGATCCGCGCCGTATCGAGCGCCGACGCCGTGCCCTCGGACCAGCTCAGGGTCAGCCCGCCCTCTGAGATTTCCCCTTCCCGCACAAGACGTTCCAGCGTCCAGGCGCGCCCGCCGACGCGCACGACGCGCTCCAGCGGCGCAATCCCGTGCGGCGGATCCTCGCCATCGAACAGAAACGGCCGCCGCGCACTGTCGTATCCGACATACGGGTTCTGCCCGTAGGAGCGTCGCCAGTCGGGCTCCGCCATCACCAGACCATCGGGATTTCTCTGCGAAAACAACGCCCAACTCTCCATCCAGGCGGGCAGGGCGGTCAGCGTCGCGCCGGTGTATTCCCCCACGATCCCGCGCCCGGTCGCCTGTTGCCACCAGCTTTCGGTCTGGCGGTCGTACATCACCATGTCGGAGTTCCGCAGCTTGCCGGTGACGCCGAACTCCAGCACCTTTCCCGCCACCCGACGGTCGAATGCGATCCCGGAATTACATAAAGGGCAGAAGGTTATAGCGACCGAAATTGATCCAACGGTATCGTTGACGATCTCGTGCCACATCAGATACCGGACGGGATAGGCGCGCGGCTCCGCACCGTCGACCTCGAGGGTGATGACCGGTTCCCGCGCATCGAGGCCGCGCACGTCCGACGCCGGTACGAAGTCGGGATCGGACAGCGCCGGGATGCCATCCTTCGGCGGCCCGCCGGACCTGATCTCGCTCCAGTCCCCGACAGATGTGCGGCCGAAGTCCGTCTTCGGCCATTCCGGCTGCCACGCGCCGGGATTTGCCACAGCGCTGGATCCAAGAAGAAAAATGGCGGTAGCAAGGCGCAGCATCACGTCACCTCCACGCGCGAGAGTGGCGGGCCGACATGAGCCGACCCACCCTCTCTCACGACAATGTGACGCAGCGTCAGCGCATGACCGAGACGTCCTGCATCACGTCCGGATCGCTCACCGAACCGCTCTGGCCGGAGCCGCGCTTGATGTCGTCCAGCACGTCGAGCCCCTCGATCACGCGCCCGACCACCGTGTACTGGCCGTTCAGGTGAGGAGCGGGCTCCAACATGATGAAGAACTGGGAGTTTGCGCTGTCAGGGTTCTGCGCCCTGGCCATCCCGACGACGCCCCGCTCGAAGGAGACGTCGCTGAACTCCGCCGGCAGGTCGGGCATCTCCGAGCCACCTGTCCCGGCGCGGCTCAGGTCGTCGCCGGTGCCGAACTGGACGTCGCCGGTCTGCGCCATGAACCCGTCGATGACGCGGTGGAAGACGACACCGTCATAGGCGCCTTCCTCGGCAAGTGTGGTGATCCGCTCCACATGCTGCGGCGCGACCTCGGGCAGCAGGTCGATGACGATCTCTCCGTCGGCCTGTCCCGCCACGTCGATCACGAGGTTGGGGCCCGGCCCATCCTCCTGCGCGAGCGCAGGAGAGGCGGCAAGCAGGAAGGCAGGAAAAATCCTATGCATCGGCAGCGACCTTCACGCTGATCATCTTGTCGGGGTCCGCGGGCGGCTCGCCTCGGGTGATCTTGTCGACGTTCTCCATTCCTTCGATCACCCGGCCATAGACCGTGTATTGCCCGTTCAGGAAATGCGCGTTGTCGAAGCAGATGAAGAACTGGCTGTTCGCGCTGTTGGGGTTGGCCGACCGCGCCGCGCCGAGCGTTCCGCGGTCGAACGGCAGGCGCGAGAACTCCGCCTTGAGGTCGGGCTTGTCAGAGCCTCCGGTGCCGGCGCGGCGCGTGTCGCCATCGGGGCCGCCATGCTCGACGTCGCCGCTCTGCGCCATGAAGCCGTCGATGACGCGGTGGAAGACGACGCCGTCGTAGGCGCCCCCGCGCGCGAGCTCCTTCATGCGCTCGACATGGCCCGGCGCGACGTCGGGCAGAAGCTCGACTGTGACGGAGCCATCCTTGAGCTCGATGATGATGGTATTCTCGGGATCCTTGATCTCGGCCATTGGTCCTCCTTTGGATTGCGGGGAACCTATGCGCTGTTGCGAGGGGCGGGAAGGGCCGGCTTGCGGTTGACGCGGCAGCCCGCCGCTCGCATCAAGACCCCGACCATCAGGAGGACGTCATGGCCTGGAAGACGCTCGACGACATCGATCTGGCCGGCAAGCGCGTGCTCGTCCGCGTGGACCTCAACGTCCCGGTCGAGAATGGGCGGGTGACCGACGCCACGCGGATCGAGCGCATCGTTCCGACCATCCGCGACATCCTCGACAAGGGCGGCAAGCCGGTTCTGCTGGCGCATTTCGGCCGCCCCAAGGGCAAGCCGAACCCCGACATGTCGCTCGCCGTCGTGAAGGACCCGCTCGCCAAGGCGCTGGGCGTGCCGGTGACCTTCTATCCCGAGTGCGTCGGCGCGGAGGCCAAGGCCGCCGTCGACGCGATGATGGACGGCGAGGTCGTGCTGCTTGAGAACACGCGCTTCCATGCAGGCGAGGAGAAGAACGACGACGCGCTCGCCGACCAGATGGCGGAACTGGGGGACGTATACGTCAATGACGCGTTCTCGGCGGCGCATCGCGCCCACGCCTCGACGGAGGGGCTGGCGCGTCGCCTGCCTTCGGCGGCGGGCCGCCTGATGGAGGCGGAGCTGACGGCGCTGGAGAAGGCGCTGGGCAAGCCGGAGCGCCCGGTCGTGGCCGTGGTCGGCGGCGCCAAGGTGTCGACCAAGCTCGACCTGCTGGGCAACCTCGTGACCCGCGTGAACTACCTCGTCATTGGCGGCGGCATGGCGAACACGTTCCTCGCCGCGCAGGGCATCGACGTCGGCAAGTCGCTGGCCGAGCACGAGATGGCCGGGACCGCGCGCGAGATCATGCAGAAAGCGGAAGCAGAGGGCTGCGAGATCGTCCTGCCCGTCGACGTCGTCGTCGCACGGGAGTTCAAGGCCGGCGCCGAGACCAAGACAGTTGCGGCCGACGCCTGTCCGGCCGACGCGATGATCCTCGACACCGGGCCGCAGAGCGTCGAGCGCATCTCGGCCGTCTTCGACGATGCCCGCACGCTGATCTGGAATGGCCCCCTCGGCGCGTTCGAGATCCCGCCGTTCGACGCGGCGACGAACGCCGCGGCGGCGAAGGCGGCAGAGCTGACGAAGGCGGGTCACCTGATCTCGGTCGCGGGCGGCGGCGACACCGTCGCCGCGCTGAACAAGGCCGGCGTGGCGGACGACTTCACCTACGTCTCCGCCGCGGGCGGCGCCTTCCTCGAATGGATGGAGGGCAAGACCCTCCCGGGCGTCGCCGCGCTCGATCAGTAGTGCCGTTAGCGCAACCGCTTCTGGCATTCGGCCGCGCGTCGGCTAAGAAGGCGCCAGTCGAGAAAGGGAGTAGACGATGAAGGCCACCCGCACCGTCCAGAAGATCCTCGCGAACTACGAGGGCGAGAACCCGGGCGTCAAAGGCAAGCTTTGCCAGATGCTGATGAACGGCAAGCTCGGCGGCACCGGCAAGATGATCATCCTGCCCGTCGACCAGGGCTTCGAGCACGGGCCGGCGCGCTCCTTCGCGGCGAACCCGGCCGGCTATGATCCGCACTACCACTATCAGCTCGCGATCGATGCGGGGCTGAACGCCTTTGCCGCACCTCTCGGCATGCTCGAGGCTGGGGCGGACACGTTCGCGGGCCAGATCCCGACGATCCTCAAGGCCAACAGCGCCAATTCGCTGATGTCGGACACCGCGGGCAAGAACCAGGCGGTGACGGCGGGCGTTAACGACGCGCTGCGCCTTGGCTGTACCGCGATCGGCTTCACGATCTATCCCGGCTCCGACATGGCGATCGACATGTTCGAGGAGATCCGCGAGCTGCGGGAGGAGGCGGCGTCGGTCGGCATCCCGACCGTGATCTGGTCCTACCCGCGCGGTGAGGCGCTGTCGAAGGACGGCGAGACCGCGATCGACATCGCTGCCTACGCCGCGCAGATCGCGGCGCTGCTCGGCGCGCACATCATCAAGATCAAGCTCTCGACCGACCATCTGGAGCTGCCGGCGGCCAAGAAGGTCTACGAGGAGCAGGGGATCGAGATCGGCGACATGGCAGCGCGAGTCCGCCATTGCATGCAGGCAGCGTTCAACGGACGTCGCATCATGGTGTTCTCGGGGGGGTCGGCCAAGGGTTCGGACAGCGTCTACGACGACGCGCGCGCGATCCGCGACGGCGGTGGCAACGGCTCGATCATCGGCCGCAACTCGTTCCAGCGTCCGCGGGACGAGGCGCTGGAACTGCTTGGCAATCTCGTCGAAATCTACAAGGGCAAGGCCTGAGCCGACGGCACGCGGCATGCCCCCGCGTGCCTGCTCAGTCCTGTCCCAGCTCTATCTTGACGTTATCGAAGGTCACCTCGGCGCCGGAGAGGAAACGGAATCCATTCTTCTTGTCGTGCCTCGGGAAGTCCGGCGCATCAAATCGGACGTGCAGGCGGTACTTACCGCCCGTGGGCAGGGTCCAGTTTCGTCCGTAATGGTAGAGGTACGGGTGCCAAAGGAGCGGCAGCGTCTCCGGCCCGCTCACGGTTCCGTCCGGTGCGGTCAGGGTGACCTCGACCTTGAGGCCGGGGATCAGGCGACCGTCGGCGGCGTCGCGAACGGCGATCTCGATGTGCGCGTTTTCCGTCTCGGGCGGCTGCCAGTGAAGCTCGCTGTCGCGCGGCATGTACATGCCCTCGGCTTCCTCGACCGCGTAGGCCACGAGGTACTCCCCCGATTGCACCTCGCGACCGTCATGGGCGATCCGCTCGGTCATGTGACGCAGCGTCCGTGTCAGCGCCTCGCCCTGCGCGCGGCCGAGCTCCAGCCCGTCGGCGTCGCCCTCTTCGCTCGGGACGATGGGTGTCATAGCGGATGCTTCTGCCATCGGTCACTCTCCCACGTTCACTGTTTCGGGAACGAGGGGAGAACGAGACAGTTCCGCAATTGCCGCGCGGCGGGCGTTCAGGCGACGCGGATTCGCTTGCCTTCGCCGCCGGCCTCGTCGAAGAGTTGCATCTGAGCGTTGGCCCAGGCGCGGATGTCGTAGCTTTCGACATCCTCCTTCAGGGCGACCATGCGATCGCGTCGCTCGTCCTCCGGCATCAGCAGCGCACGTTCGATCCCCTGGTCCATGGACTTGTGCGAGAACGGGTTGACCAGCACCGCCGAGGACAGCTGTACCGCCGCGCCGGCGAATTCGGACAGGATCAGGACCCCGTCGCCGTCCAGGCGACTTGCCACGAACTCCTTGCAGACGAGGTTCATGCCGTCGGCGAGCGGGGTGATCCAGCAGACGTTCGCCGCTTGGTAGTAGGCGATCAGCTCGTCGAACGGGATGGCCCTGCTGATCAGGGCGATCGGCTGCCAGTTGAATGTCCCGAAGCGCCCGTTGATGCGACCCGCCACCTGCTCGATCTCGTTCTGGATGTCGAGGTAGACGCGCATCGCCCGGTTCGCCTGTACCGACACGTGCATCAGCCGGACCTTTCCGCGCAGGTCCGGGCGATTTTCCAGCACCCGCTCGAAGCTCTGCAGCTGCTGGGCGCCGCCCTTGGTGTAGTCGGTACGACCAACGGAGAGGATCATCTTGGACTCGCCAAGCTCCGTTCGGATCGCGGCGGCCCGTTCCCTGGTCGAGTCGGTGCCTGCGCGCTCCCTGATGTAGTCGACGTCGATACCGACAGGCGTGGCGGCGACGGCGATTTCCCGGCCATCGTATGCAGATCCGTGACCGGCGCACGCCGTTCGGCAAGGGCGGAGCGTTCGGCGCGTTCGTTCGGGTGGACGATCTGCCGTTCGAGGATCTCGATGTCGAACATCGACTGCGCGACCTGCACGAAGTTTGCGACGAAGCGCGCGATGTGAAATCCGATCACGTCGCAGGCGAGGAGGCTCTCCACGATCTCCTTCCGCCAAGGCAGTACGTTGAACATGTCGGCGGACGGGAACGGCGTATGGTGGAAGAAGCTGATGCGCACGTCGGGGCGGAGCTTCCTGAGATAGCCCGGGACCAGCCAGAGGTTGTAGTCATGGACCCACACCACTGCGCCCTCCGCGGCCTCCGACGCCGCCGCCTCGGCGAAGGCCCAGTTCACCTCCCGGAATGTCGGCCAGTCGACGGGGTCGTAGTTATACTTCTCCTTGAAGGAGTGCAGGATCGGCCAGAACGCCTCCTTGGAGGTGACGTGGTAGAAGGACGAAACCTGCTCGGGCGTCAGCGGCAGGCGCGAGACCGAGTAGGCACCGTAGCTGTCCGAAATCTCAACCACGCGGTCGAAGTCGGGGTTGGAGGGGTCTTCCGCATGTTTCCAAGCGACCCAGGCGCCGTGATCGACGCGACCGAAGAAGCTCTTGAGTGTAGGGACGATCCCGTTCGGGCTCTTGTTCTCCCGGAACTCGATCTTTCCGTCGACCTCGACTTCCTCGTAGGGCTGACGGTGATAGACGATGACCAGATCAGACGACATTTCGCACCTCTTGCGGGATCGCGTGAAGATCGAGCGCGGCGATCGCTTCGGCTATGCCGGCCGCGCCGATCGCGCGGGCCTTGTAGACATGGTCCAGGTCGCCGACGCGTGCGAGCAGCGCATCCTCGGATCCCGCCGACAGCGACGGCGGGCAGTCCGAGTTCGAGCATCGATACGTCGTTCATTGTGTCTCCCGCGACCAGGACGCGAGATTCGTCGATGCCGAAGTACTGCGCGAAGCGTCGGACCGAGGGTCCCTTGCTCACGCCACGGGGCAGCACATCGAAGTACCTATCGTCCGAGACCAACGTGTCGAGTCCGAGCTCCGCAACCATCGAGTGTGCGGAGGGATCGAACGCCGCCGGGTCCATGTCGTAGCTCACACGATAGCGAAATTCAGTCGGTTGCAGTTCGAGCCCCGGATGCCCCTCCAGCGCGGCGCGGATGGCATCGCCACTGTCGGCCCAGCGCGCGGCGATGTCTTCCTCGAGCGCGAGGATCGGTTCAAGCTCCCCCTCCCCGGTGACCTCGCTTATGCTGGTTCCGACGTCGCCTACCACGAATTCGGGCCACGGCACGCCATTACCGCAAAGCTCGGTGATGAAGTCGGGGTCGCGGCCGGTGACGAAAACCAGTCCGACGGTGCGGCGATTGCTCTCGATCCAGCCGTAGAGCGCGCGCCGCGCATGCTCTTTTCCGCCCAGGAAGGTTCCGTCGAGATCTGTCGCGAGCACCATCCGGCGCTCGTGAATAGGTGGCAGGCCCGTGAAATCGGGTCGTGTCACGCCGGCTCTCCTGTCTCAGCATACGTGGCCACCGGCATAGGGAGCCGGCGTGCGTTCCTGCCAGACGGGTAGCAGAGGAACGCGCCGGTATCCACACCAACGGCGCATCCGGACAGGAAGCCTGCCGATGGAGCGGTTGGCTGGGGTGTCTCAGGCAGCGCCGGGCAATGAAATCCCGCCGGGGACGGTGTTCGCGGGCGGATCACTGCCCGGCCGGCGTCTCCCTGAGTGTCACCAGCGCATGCCGCTTGCGGCCCGCGCTCAGCTTGATCGGCGAGGCGAGCGCCGCGCGGTCCAGCACCAATCCCGGATCGGTTACCGGCGCGTCATCGAGCCGCGCGCCCTGCTCGGCGATCAGGCGCTTCGCCTCCTTGCCCGACTTCGCGAGCCCGGACCGGACGATGAGCTGGACGATCGAGATGCCCTCGCCGACCTCGCCCGCCGTCAACGCCAGTGTCGGCAGGTCGTCACCGACGCCGCCCTTCTCGAAGACCTCGCGTGCCGTCGCCTCGGCCGCCGCAGCCGCACCGGCGCCGCGGCAGAGGCCGGTGACTTCGTTCGCGAGCACGATCTTGGCCTCGTTGATCTCCTGCCCGCCGAGCGCGCCCAGCCGCTCGCACTCCCCGAGCGGCAGTTCGGTGAACATCTTGAGGAACTTGGCGACGTCGGCATCGGGAACGTTCCGCCACCATTGCCAGAACTCGTAGGACGACATCATGTCCTCGTTGAGCCAGACCGCGCCCTCGGCCGACTTGCCCATCTTCTTGCCGTCGGCCCGCGTCACCAGGGGCGTGGTCAGGCCGAACGCCTCCTTCGCCTCGACCCGGCGGATCAGGTCGGCGCCCGAGACGATGTTGCCCCACTGGTCCGACCCGCCCATTTGCAGGACGCAGTCGTAGCGGCGATGCAGCTCGAGAAAGTCGTAGGCCTGCAGCAGCATGTAGTTGAACTCGATGAAGCTCAGCGCCTGCTCGCGGTCGAGGCGGGACTTGACGCTCTCGAACGCCAGCATCCGGTTGATCGTGAAATGCCGCCCGATGTCGCGCAGGAAGTCGATGTAGCGCAGCTGGTCCAGCCACTCCGCATTGTTCGGCCTGAGCGCGTCCGTAGGCCCCTCGCCGTAGTGGACGTAGCGGTCGAAGACGCTGAGGATGCCCTGTGCGTTCGCCTCGATCTGCTCGACCGGCAGGATGCGGCGCATCTCGTCCCGGCCCGAGGGGTCGCCGACCTTGGTGGTGCCGCCGCCCATCAGAGTGATCGGCCTGTGCCCGGTCTTCTGCAGCCACCGCAGCGACATGATCTGGACGAGGTGCCCGATATGCAGCGAGCTCGCCGTCAGGTCGTAGCCGATGTACCCCGTTGCCATCCCGTCCGTGAGCGCATCGTCGAGGCCCTGCAGGTCGGTGCAGTCGGCGATGAAGCCACGCGCCTGCATCACGTGCAGGAACTCGGATTTCGGGTGGTAGGTCATGCGTCTTGCGTCCAGTCTTTGGCGGAGGCTTCTCTTACACGCGGGTGTGGGGCAGGGAAAGAGATGACGCTGACGGCTCTCGGGACGATGTCCGGCACGTCGCTTGACGGGGTCGACGCGGCCATCGTCCTCACCGACGGCGCGACGATCAGCAGCCTCGGGCCATCGGGCTACCGTGCCTATTCCGACGCGGAGCGCGCGCAGCTGCGCGCCGCCCTGGGACAGTGGGAAGGGGCTGCGGTCAAGGCGGCCGCACAGGTGGTCACCGACGCCCATGCCGCCCTGCTGTCGGAGTTCGCGGCGCCGGACGTCATCGGCTTCCATGGCCAGACCGTCGCGCATGAGCCGCGCGGGCGGGGAACGCTGCAGATCGGCGACGGCGCTGCGTTGGCGCGTGCGCTTGCCGCCCCGGTGGCGTGGGACTTTCGCACAGCCGACGTGGCGGCAGGTGGAGAAGGGGCGCCACTTGCACCGCTCTTCCACCACGCCGCGGCGAGATGGGCAGGGCTCTCCGGCCCGGTGGCGGTGCTCAATCTCGGCGGGGTCGGCAACCTGACTTGGCTCGATGCCGGGGCGGAGGCCGAGGCGCCGGGTGCGGTGGTGGCGTTCGACACCGGCCCGGCAAATGCCCCGATCGACGACCTGATCGCAGCCCGGACCGGTGCCGCCAGGGACGAGGGCGGGGTGCTTTCCGCGAGTGGCCAGCCGAGTGAGGAGATCGTGAGGCGGTTTCTCGCAGACCCCTACATTGCACGATCCGCGCCGAAGTCGCTGGATCGGGGGGCGTTCCCGTGGCTGGGAAGCGCCGTCGACGACCTCGCGACCGAGGATGCCGCGGCGACGCTGGTCGCGGTGGCGGCGGCGGGCGTGATGGCGGGCCTTCGGCTCTGCCCCTCGCGGCCGGATCGAGTCCTGGTGACCGGCGGGGGGCGGCACAATCGGACGATGATGACCGCGCTGCAAGAGCGGACCGGTCTCGCCGTCGAGCCGGTGGAGGCGGTGGGCCTCGACGGCGACATGCTGGAGGCGCAGGCGTTCGCCTTCCTCGCCGCCCGCGTGCTGCAAGGGCTGCCGCTTACGCTGCCCGGAACGACAGGCGTACCACGGCCGATGGCCGGCGGGCGGCTGTCACGGCCCTAGATGCCGGCGCTCAGCGCGGCACGTCGAAATCCGACGGCGCAAGCTCGAACCCGTCGAAGCTGAAGCCCGGCACCACCACGCAACTCACCAGCGTCCAGCCGCCGACCGGCCGCGCGGCCTGCCACCAGCCGGCGCGGACGACGCGCTGGGGCAGGGCGCCGGCGGCGAGGTCCGGCGCCAGGACCGCGTCCTCCGCGGGTCCCTGCTTCGACTGCGCCAGCGAAGAAGTAAGCGGCGCGCCGACGTGCCAAAGCCACAGCTCATCGGCGTCGACGCGGTGCCAGTGGCTTCGCTCATCCTCCCTCAGCAGGAACCAGATCGATGTGCCGAGCGGCCGGCCGTCGCCCGGAGCCGACCAGGTCTCGCGATACCAGCCGCCCTCGGGGTGCGCCGCGAGGTCGAGCCGCGTGATGACGTCTGCGGCGGAAAGGCTCACGCCGGCGCGATGTGGCTAGAGCGGATGTTGATAGAACAGGATGTCATCGGCGATCTCGGGCGGCGGGCTATGGAACGGCGCGCAGGGGAGGAAACCCATGCCCTCGTAGAGCGAGACAGCTTCCGGCAGGCGGCTAATAGTGTCGAGCTTCATGGTGTGAAAGCCGTCCGCTCGCGCCTGCGCCATCGCCACCTTGCAGATCGCCTGGCCCACGCCCCGCCCTCGCGCGGTGTCCTCGACGTAGACGCGCTTGATCTCGCAGACGCCGGGTTCGAGCGTGCGGAACATGCCGCAGCCCACGACGTGGCCATCGAGTTCGGCAAGAAAGATCGCACCGGCAGGGCGCGCGTGCTCCTCCTCCAGCGTGGCGAGGAGCGTCCCGTAGACCGCCGTCGTGTAGTAATAATCCAGCAGCTCCGGCCGGTCGCGCGTCCGCTCCAGCAGGACATTGCGGTACTTCCAGCACAGGTCGCGGACGGCGGAGAGGTCCGCCTCGCTCTCCGCCAGGCGAACCGTCGCCGTCATCGGAGTATCGAGCGGCCAGCGTAGCGCGCCGTCTCGCCGAGCATCTCCTCGATCCGGATCAGCTGGTTGTACTTCGCGAGCCGGTCGGAGCGTGAGAGCGAGCCGGTCTTGATCTGCCCGCAATTGGTCGCCACCGCCAGATCGGCGATCGTCGCATCCTCCGTCTCGCCGGAGCGGTGCGACATCACGCAGGTATAGCCGGCGCGGTGCGCCATATCGACGGCCGCCAGCGTCTCGGACAGCGTGCCGATCTGGTTCACCTTCACCAGCAGCGAGTTCGCGACGTTCGAGTCTATCCCGCGGGCGAGGCGCGTGGGGTTCGTCACGAACAGGTCGTCGCCCACCAGTTGCACCTTGTCGCCGAGCGCCTGCGTCAGCGCGGCCCAGCCGTCCCAGTCGTCCTCGGCGCAGCCATCCTCGATCGACAGGATCGGATAGTCGTCGATCAGCGCGCGCAGATAGGCGACGTTCTCGTCGGGAGACAGCGTTTTCCCCTCTCCCTCCATATGATACGCGCCGTCCTTGTAGTATTCAGTCGACGCGCAGTCGAGCGCCAGCATCACGTCATCGCCAGGCGTGTAACCCGCCTTCTCGATCGCCTTGAGGATGACATCCAGCGCCTCCCGCGTACTTGAGAGGTTGGGCGCGAAGCCCCCCTCGTCGCCGATGCCGGTGGAGAGGCCGGCGGCAGACAGCTCCTTCTTCAGCACCTGGAAGATCTCGGAGCCCATCCGAACCGCGTCGGCGATCGTTCCGGCGGAGACCGGCATGATCATGAATTCCTGGATGTCGATCGGGTTGTCGGCGTGCTCGCCGCCATTGATGATGTTCATCATCGGCACCGGCAGGACGCGCGCCGAGGTCCCGCCCACATAGCGGAACAGCGGCTGCGAGGTGAAATCCGCCGCCGCCTTTGCTGCCGCCAGCGACACGCCGAGGATCGCATTGGCGCCGAGGCGGCCCTTGTTCTCCGTCCCGTCGAGCTCGATCATCGCGGCGTCGATCGCTTCCTGCTCGGTCGCGTCGAAGCCGACGAGCGCCTCGGCGATCTCGCCGTTGACTGACGCCACAGCCTTGGTCACGCCCTTGCCGCCGTAGCGGGACTTGTCACCGTCCCTTAGCTCCACCGCCTCGTGCGCTCCGGTCGAGGCGCCTGACGGAACGGCGGCGCGGCCCATTGTTCCGTCCGCGATGAGGACATCGACCTCCACCGTCGGGTTGCCCCGGCTGTCGAGAATCTCGCGTCCGACGATGTCGATGATGGTGCTCATGGAAAGGGCCCCTCTGGTCCGATTTTCAGCGCCGTCTACCACTTCGGACGTAGCGAGGAAACTCTGTCGGGGCGACCGCTGACTCCTGCGGCCAAGCTTGCATCCGCTATTCCAAGGCGCAGCGGGATTTGCCTTTGGAGCAGGGGGGCACACGCCATGACAGCTGCGACGGGCCGTCTGTCTTGAAGCATTGTCGGCGGCGCTGCTCGCACGTCGCTCCGGTGCGCCGCCTGGTCATCGCGGGGTTTTGGATCGTACACCGTAGAGCTCGAGCCGATGTCCTTTCAGGTCGTATCCCAGCCGTGCCGCGATCTTCTCCTGCAGAGCCTCGATCTCCGGGTCGCAGAACTCGATGACCTCGCCCGACTGCAGGTCGATCAGGTGGTCGTGGTGGTCCCTCTCGGCGTCCTCGTAGCGTGCGCGGCCGTCGCGGAACTCCACCCTCTCCAGAAGGCCCGCCTCCTCGAACAGCTTCACCGTGCGGTAGACGGTCGCGATGGAGATGCCGGGGTCCAGTGCGGCGGCGCGACCGTGAAGCTCCTCCACGTCCGGATGGTCTTCGGCGCCATCGAGGACTGCGGCGATGATCCGCCGCTGGCCAGTCATCCGAAGACCCTTGGCCTCGGCCCGCTCACCGATCGATTCCATCACGGCAGCGACAGGATCAGCGTGCCGCGCATCACTTCGACGGCGCGCCCGGCGACGGTGACCGCGGGACCCCGGACAGCGACGTCGATGAGTGACGGCCGGCCCATCTCGACGCCCTGCGAGACGATCAGATCGATCACACCGCCTTCGAGGTCGGCGAGGTGTGCCGCCAGCGCCGCCGCCGCACTCCCGGTGGCGGGATCTTCGGCAACACCGTCCAGCGGGGCGAACATCCTGGCGCTGACGTCGTTTCCGCCGCGGACGAACAGGTAGATCGCGGTGATCGCGTCGCCGGCTGCCGCGGCGCGAAGCTGACGAAACCGGTCGCCGGCCGGCGCGGCGCGCGCGAGGGCGTCACGGCTCGCCACTTCAGCGAGGATGAACGGCAGCCCCACAGAGGCCACGACGGGCGGACCGCTCAGGTCGCCGGGCGCAAGCCCGACGCACGCGGCGACGAGGGAGGAGTCCGGCCCCTCGTCGCGCGACAGCGGGTGCCGCGTCGTGAATTCCGCGTGGTTGTCGGTCGCGCGCACCGGGATTGGTCCGACGCCGAGTTCGAAGGTCATGTCCGGCCCATGCCCAAGCCCTGCAAGGGCGATCGCTGTCCCGATGGTGGGGTGGCCCGCGAAGGGTATCTCTCCCGTCGGAGTGAATATCCTCACGCGCGCCGTCGTGCCTGGATCTTCCGCGGGATAGACGAACGTCGTCTCGGAGAAGTTGAACTCTCGCGCGATCTTCTGCAGAGCGTCCTCGGGCAGGCCAGACGCATCCGGGAAGACCGCGAGCGGGTTTCCCCCGAAGACCCTGTCGGTGAAGACGTCCAGTACGACATATTCGGTCATGGCATTGACCTCTCCCGCGGCGGCGAGGCCGTCAAGACCGCACCGCGCAGTGTGTTGCGATCCGGCCGCCCGTCATCGGATCGCGCGCTGACTTGTGCCGCGCTGCGAGGTTTGCCCGGCGGCCCGACCCGCCGCAGATTAGCCCGCGGCGGCCGAGGCTGGTGCCGCAGCAGCGCCCCCTCGCGTCGAGCTGTCAGCGTGGAAGACCGCGACGAGACTGGCGCCTCGCGAAGACGCAGGCCGGTCCAGCGATGCTCCGAGTTGCCGTCCCGCGGCGTCGATGATGGACAGGCCCAACCCGAGCCTGGCCTCTCCTGCGAACCCGACGCCGTCGTCCTCAAGCATCAACTTGTAGCACCCGCCGGAAATCGTCCCGCCAAGCCGGATCAGCCCGGGCCTGTCTTCCGGAAAGGCGTGCTTGACGGAGTTGGCGACGAACTCGTTGACGATCACGGCCGCGGCACCGGCGCGCGCGCCGTCGCACGCCGCGGCGGAGAAGTCCGCCTCAATCCGGAGATTGGCCGGCAACGTGCGGGTCAGCAGGTCGGCGATGCGGCCGAGGTAGCTGGCCAGATCGATCGTGCCGGTCGCTCCACCTGCGTTCAACGCGTCGTGCAGGGCAACGATTGCGGCAACCTGCTGCTCTGCGCGCGAGAGCACGTCGCTTGCTTCACCTCCAGCGCCGCGACGCTGCAGCCGCAGGTATGAGGCCACCATCTGGAGCGAGTTCTTCACCCGGTGGTCGATCTCTCCCTGCAGGCGCTGCTGCGTCAAGAGCGCTTCACGGAACTGCATCTGGCGCACGACCTGACGGGCCAGGAGTTCCATCGTCTCGCGCTGGGTGTCGGTGAGCTGCCGCGGTCTGCGATCCAGGACGCAAAGCGTTCCGACCGGGACGCCGTCGTCGAGCCTGAGCACGGCGCCGGCATAGAACCGCACCGCAGCGTCGCCCTGACACAGCTTGTTGTGGCGCGTGCGCGCATCCGCCGCCGTGTCGGGGATTTCGAGGAACGTCTCCTCCTGCAGGGCGTGGAGGCAGATCGCCTGGTCGAGCGACGTCCCGTCGCTGTCGAAGCCGCAGGAGGCCTTGAACCACTGCCGGTCTGCCCCAACCAGCGAGATGAGCGCGATCGGCACATCGCACAGGCGCGCGACGTAGGCCACGATGTCGTCGAAATCCCGCTCCCTCGGGGTGCCGAGGATGTCGAGCGACGTGAGGGCCGTCAGTCGGGCGCGATCTTCGCTCGAGACTGTATTTACCCTGCTCACGCTTGCACCTTCACCCACTAGGCGCTCCCCCAGTCATCTTGCGCATCGGCGGCCGGCTGGCAAGGCCATTCAGGTGCCGCAGAACGTCTGCGTCACCTCTTCGCCGGGTTTCGGCGGCGTCGCGAGCGCGTCGTCCAGCGCCGCATCGAAGGGTCTGGCGGTCCCGTCCACCAGCCGGTGGAACGGCGCGAAGTCGCCTCTTGCTGCGGCGGCGATGGCCTCTTCCACGCGGTGGTTGCGGGGGATCACGGCCGGGTTGCACCTCAGCATCAGAGTTCCGGTCCGGGGCACGCATCGACCAGTGGTCTTCCCAGTCCGAGAACGCCGGCGGGAGGCTCGCGCCTTCGGCCAGTTGACGAAACGTCAGCGTGAAATCGGCGCGTTCGGCCGCCATGAGGTCCAGAAGACGGTGGATCAGGTCCACGTCGCCAGGCCCCGGCGCGCTGAGGCCCAGCTTGGCGCCGAGACGTCCGAGCCAGGCCGCCTGGTAGGCGGGCGCGAACCCATGCACCGCCTGCGTCGCGGCCTCCACCGCCGCGTCCTGCTCGCCCATCAGCGGCAGGAGCGTCGTCGCGAACTGGGCAAGATTCCAGGCCGCGACCTGGGGCTGCTGGGAATAAGCATAGCGGCCGAACCGATCGATCGACGAGAACACGGTGTCGGGATGGTAGCCGTCCATGAAGGCGCAGGGCCCATAGTCGATCGTCTCGCCCGCGATCTGCATGTTGTCGGTGTTCATTACCCCGTGGATGAACCCGACGCTCATCCAGGCGGCGACCAGTTCGGCCTGCGCCGCCACGACGGCGTGCAGAAGGTCGAGCGGAGTCTCGGCTTCGGGATAGTGCCGGGCTATCACGTGTTGCGTCAGATCCGCCAGCGCTTCCAGGTCGTTGCGGGCAAGAAAGAACTGGAATGTTCCGACCCGGATATGGCTCTTCGCGACGCGGGTGAGCACCGCGCCGGGCAGTGGCGCCTCGCGCAGGACCGTCTCTCCCGTCGCGACCGCTGCGAGCGCGCGGGTCGTCGGGATGCCGAGCGCGTGCATCGCCTCCGACACCACGTACTCCCGCAGGACCGGCCCGAGCCATGCACGCCCGTCGCCCATCCGGCTATAAGGCGTGCGGCCGGAGCCCTTGAGCTGGATGTCGCGGCGGCCGTCCGCCGTGACGACTTCGCCCAGCAGGATCGCGCGGCCATCCCCCAGCTGTGGCACCCACCCGCCGAACTGATGGCCGGCGTAGGCCTGCGCCAGAGGCTCCGCCCCCTCCGGCACCGTATTGCCTGCAAGCATCGCCACGCCGGCGGGCGAACCGAGGTCGACAGGGTCCATCCCGAGCTTGCGCGCCAGGCCCTCGTTCAGCCGGATCAGCGTGGGCTCGCGTACCGGGGTCGGATCCAGCCGCGCATAGAACCGGTCGGACAGGCGTGCGTAGCTGTTGTCGAAGGCGATCGGCATGCCCGAGACGTAGGTGTGCCCGCACCCCGGCACCAGCCCCCGCGTGTCATCCAGGCCGCGCTCCGGTCCGTAGCAGTCCCCAAACGAAGTTTCGAAGGAGACGAACATGGCCGCCGAAGAGACGCGCAGCGGAACCAGGATCAAGGATCGGCCTGAGTTCAGGTCCAAGCCGAAGCCGCTCACCCGTCCCGCCGACACGACTGTCAGGGATGCGGTCGCAGCGATGTGCGACAACAGGTACGGGTCGGTCATCGTCGTTGACGCGCAAGACAAAGTGCTCGGTGTCTTCACCGAGCGGGACCTGATGGGCAAGGTGGTGAACGCCGGCCGCAATGCCGACACGACGACGCTCGAGGAGGTCATGACGCGCGAGCCGCGCATCGCGCGCGAAGACGACAACATCGTCGACTGGCTCAGGATCATGTCGAACGAGCGGTTTCGTCGCCTGCCCGTTGTCGACGCCGAGGGGCGCATAAAGACGGTTTTCACCCAGGGCGACTTCGTCAGCTACACGTGGCCGGACCTGATGTACCAGGCGGGGCAGATCGCAAAGGCGAGCATCACGACGAACTTTCACTATGTGCTGATCTTAGGCGGCGTCGCCCTCTACACGCTGCTGATGATCATCGTCATCGGCATCGCGCTCTGACCGCGGGTCAGAGCCGGGCCAGCCGCTCGGTCAGGAGCGCGAAGAAGGCCTCGGCGTCGATGTCGCCGATGAAGGTCGCGTTCTTCGGCCGGTCGGTCACGCCCCACCAGTCGGCGACCGTCATCCCGCGCGTCAGCTCCGAGACGGTCTCGATCTCGACATTGACGTGGCGCCCTGAGAACATCTCGGGACGGAGAAGGTAGCCGATCGTCGTCGGATCATGCAGCGGGGCGCCGTCGGAGCCGTACTTCTCCCGGTCGAACCGCTCGAAGAAGTCGGTCCATGAAGCTACCGTGAGGCCAGCGCGGGATCCGATGGCGCGAAACGCTGCGTTCCGCTCGCGGGTGACCAGCGCCTTGTGCGTCGCGTCGAGGGGCAGCACGGTGATGGGCGCCCCGCAGGCGAAGACCTCGGCCGCGGCCTCCGGATCGACGTAGATGTTGAACTCTGCCGCAGGCGTGATGTTTCCCACCTCGAAATAGGCGCCGCCCATTACGACGATGCCGGCGACGCGATGCGCGATCTCCGGCGCCCGCCGAAGCGCGGTTGCAACGTTGGTCAGTGGCCCCAGCGCAACCAGCGTGACGCTGCCGGGGGCCTCCGCCCGCAGGGCTTCGATCAGGAAATCGACGCCGTGGCGGTCCTGCAGGGGCATGCGAGGCGTCGGCAGCGGTGCGCCGTCGAGCCCCGTCTTGCCGTGAACGTGCTCTGCGGTGACGAGCCGGCGTTCCAGCGGCCTGTCGCACCCGGCGAACACTGGAATATCGCTCCGCCCCGCAAGCTCGCAGACCTTGCGGGCATTATCCGCCGTGAGGGGCAGAGGCACGTTGCCGGCAACCGCGACGATGCCCAGCACCTCGATCTCCGGCGACGCGAGCGCGAGCAGTATCGCTACCGCGTCGTCCTGCCCCGGGTCGGTGTCGATGATGATCCGGTGCGGCATGTCGGGGGACGCTGTTCCGTCAATCGCGATTGTAAAGCGCGCAAGCGACGACCCTGTTCTGCCCGCTTGCCTCTCCGCGCGACATGCGTTTCAGTTTCCGAAAGGCAAGAGATTGCGCGCGACCGATAAGCCTCCGGTTGCGCGGTGAGGCGACGGAGGGAAGACGATGAGCAGGGCGATGATTGCGGCAACCGTGTGCGTCCTGGCGCTGACGGCATGCGACGAGGCGATGATGGCCGAGACGTCGTCGATCGACAGCGGTCTGCCGAGTCCGTCGCAAAGCGCATGCATGTCGGCTGTCGCGAGCCAGGCCGGCGACGGCAACGTGACGGTCCTCAGCGGTGTTTCGTCGCGGGCGCGGACGGAGTACGTGGTGGGCGTCGGCGAGGCCCGTGCGCCCTGGCGGTGCGTCGCCAACGACAACGGCGAGGTCGAAGAGGTCTCCTCGATGGTCGACGAGGGCATGCTCTGACACCCCTCTGCGTGTCCCGAGGTCCGAATCGCGGGACTGGTGGCAGTAGGGCGTGGTGGGCTATCGGGTCTTTCCGCGATTGTTCCAGGACAGCGCCGGAGCTGAGCCCTACGCCTTACCGGACTATTTCGCGGCTACTCACGGTGCAGGCGTAGGCATCGCGACTTCATTGGCGGTGCGCCCCGTTCCGGAACTCGCTGAGACGCTGCTATCGACGGGCGCGGTGGCAATGCCGAACGATCGGCTTGCGTGAGGGCGATGCACCGATAGAATCATTCCGCGGCACGGACAATTGGCGGCAGCCGGAGCGGTAGCTGATCGTCCGGCTCGGCCTCGGCATCGAAGTCCCACACGATCTCGGGCGTACGGACCTTGCGGGCCTCTCGCGCCAGCGCGCGGTCGCGCGCGGCGCGGCTGCCGCGGCCGAGCGAGCGCGCCTTCACCACCTGCGCGATCCAGTCGAGGATCGTCCAGAACCAGACCCTGAGCGCCAGCATCGACGGTGTGAAGACCAGCGTCAGCACCGTCGCGATGCCGAGGCCGAAGACCACGGCCGTCGCGAGCTGCTTCCACCAGAGCGCCGTCGGGCTGTCGATCGAATAGCCACCGCCGAAGAAGTCCAGGCTGACACCGAGCATCATCGGCGTCAGGCCCGCCATGGTGGTGATGGTGGTCAGGATCACCGGCCGGATCCGCGCCTCGACCGTGCGGACGATCGCCTCGATCTGCGGCATGTAGCGGGCGTATTCCTGATAGGTGTCGATCAGCACGATGTTGTTGTTCACCACGATTCCCGCCAGCGCGACGATGCCCGTGCCCGTCATGATGATCGAGAACGGCTGGTCCATGACCATCATCCCGATCAGCGTACCGGTCGTGGACAGGACCACGGCGAGCAGCACCAGGACGGCGTTGTAGAACGAGTTGAACTGCGCCAGCAGGATGATGAACATCAGGCCGAGCGCGCCGGCGAAGGCGGTCATCAGGAACTGAGCCGATTCCTCCTGGTCCTCCTGGTCGCCGGTCCACTCCCACGAAATGCCGGCGGGCAGCGGCTGTTCGGTCTCGAGCCAGCTCGGTGAGCTCGTCGATCCGCTCGTTCGCGTTGATCGGCGCGCCGTCCTCCGTCGTGAGGCCCGGGCGCACGTCGGCCTTGACGTCGAAGTATCGCTTCTGGTCGATCCGGTCGATCTGACCGAGCTTCGCGACCGGCTGGCGCGTGATGAAGTTCGACAGCGGGACCAGCCCGTCCCGCGTGCGCACCTTGAGCGAGTCGAGTGTGGAGAGGACGCCGATCCTCCTCGGGCAGCCGCACGCGGATCTCGATCTCCTCGTCCGAGGAGTCGACGCGCATCGTGTCGAGCAGGATGCCGCGCGTGACGAGCTGCACCATCCCGCCGACGGTCGCGACGTCGGCGCCGTAGCGGCCGGCCTTTTCGACGTCGACGTCGATCTGCCAGTCGATGCCCGGCAGGGGGCGCGTGTCCTCGATCTCGATCAGGCCGTCGGTCTCCTCGAATCTCTGCGCGCGCGATCTGCGTCGCTGCGAGCAGGTCGTCCCAGTTCTCGCCCATGAGGCGCAGATGCACGGGCTTTCCCGCGCCGGGCCCCATGGACAGGTTCAGGATTTCCGCCTGGATCCCGGGAATCTCGGTCGAGCCGCTCCTCCAGGCGCGCCAGGACGACGTCGCCGTCGAGGTCCTCGACCGTCAGGTCGTCATGCTGCGCCGCGAAGGCTGGTCGATCGTCCCAGGGGATCAGCTCGATCTGGACCTGGCCGATCGTGTCGATCGGGCCCTCGGCGCCGGCGGTTGTTGGAGTTCAGGCCGCCGTCGCCGGCGAAGGCGAAGGCGCTCTCGACGCCGCGGGTCGCTAGCGTGACCTGCTCGACCTCGTCGACCAGCTCGTCCTTCTCGGTCAGCGAGAGGTTGCCGCGGGCGCGAACGTAGATGATGGCCTGCTCCGGCTCGCTCTCGACGAAGAACTCGACGCCGTTGTTGTTCTGGCCGAAGACGACGAACGTGCCGATCACGAAGGCGACGACCGCGGCGATGGCGACGAGCGGCATCACCGGGTTGCCGGCGATGAGCTTGATGAAGCGCCCGAAGAGCGTGCGCCGGTGTCCGGCATCGACCCGCCGGCGACGCCGCTGAGGCTGTGCCGCGCCCAGCGTCAGGGACGACAAGAGCGGCGCCGACCGCAAAGATGATTCCGCCCGGCAGCCATTGCATTGCACCGGGAAGCGGCGAGCGGGTGCGCCGAAGAGATAGGCCGGGATTGAGTGCCTGCATCGCGCCGACGAAGACGATCATCCACGACACCGGCACGAGCGCGGCGCAGACCACCCAGGGCAGCGCGCGCTTCAGCGCCGCCGAGCCGCGCGAGATCCAGCGGCTGCCGCGGCCGAAGACGCCGCCCACGATCGGCAGGTAGATCAGCGCGACCACCAGCGAGGCCGACAGGACGAAGATCAGCGTGATCGGCAGCATGCCCATGAACTCGCCCGCGACGCCGGGCCAGAACAGCATCGGCAGGAACGCGCAAAGCGTCGTCGCCGTCGACGCGACGATCGGCCAGAACATGCGCTTGGCCGCCTCGACATAGGCGTGCATCGGGCCCGACCCTTCGGCAATGCGGCGGTCGGCGTACTCGACGACGACGATGGCGCCATCGACCAGCATTCCGACCGCCAGGATCAGACCGAACATCACGATGTTCGAGATCGTGACGCCCATGACCGCGAGAAACACGAAGCAAAGAAGGAACGAGGTCGGGATCGCGAAGCCGACGAGCAGCGCCGAGCGGGTGCCGAGCGAGGCCAAGACGACGATCATCACCAGCGCGATCGCGGTCAGGACCGACCCTTCGAGCTGGCTGACCATCAACTCGACCTGGCGCGACATGTCGTTCGACGTGCCGACGCTGACCGCTTCGCGCAGCTCCTCGGGCCAGCTCTCCCGCTCCGCCGCCACCTCCTCGCCGGATGAGAGCGGCGGTGTCGATGATGTTGAAGCCCTTCCGCTTGACCACCTGAAGCGCGACCGTGCTTTCGCCGTTGAAGCGGGCCGTGCCCGTGCGGTCCTCGAACGTCAGGCGGATATCGGCGAGGTCGCCCAGCGTCACCACCCGGTCGCCGTTGACCTTGATCGGCAGCGTGAAGATGTCGGCAGGCTCGTCGAACGACGACGGGATCTTGACGCTGAACGCGCCGGTCTCCGTCTCGATCTCTCCGGCGGCGATCAGCTGGTTGTTGTTGAGGACCGCACTCGATCAGTTCGTTCGCGGTGACGTTGTAGGCCTCGAGCCGCAACGGGTCGATCACCACCTCGACCATCTCGTCGCGGTGGCCGGCGAGAGGCGCCTCGAGCACCGGCTCCAGCCCTTCGAGCCGGTCCTGCAGGTCGGCCGCGACGCGGAGCAGGGTACGTTCCGGCACCGGACCCGAAAGGTTCACGATGATGATCGGGAATTCCGAGAAGTTGATCTCGTTGATCGAATATTGCTCGGCGCCGTCGGGAAATGCCGCCTCGGCGCTGTTCATCGCGTCGCGGACGTCGGCGAGGATCTTCGTCTTGTCCCAGCCGAACTCGAACTCCATCGCGACGCCGGCATAGCCTTCGGCCGCGGTCGCCGACATCTTCTTCAGTCCGTCGAGGTCCGAAAGCTCGGTCTCCATCGGCTTGACCAGCAGCTTTTCGCTGTCCTCGGCAGAGATGCCCGGGAACGGCACCGAGACGAAGAGCGCGGGGATCTCGATGTCGGGCTCGCCTTCCTTGGGCAGCGACGCGTAGGCGAACGCGCCGACAGCAATCGACAAGCCGATGAAGGCCAGGATCATGCGCGCCCGTTTGGCAGCCCAGTCGATGACGCCTGTCATCCGGCGATTTCCCGGAATGTGGCTGTCACCGGCACGCCGTCAGTCACGAACTCCTGCCCGACGACTATGATGTCGACGGTGCCCTCAAGGCCCGAGACCCAGACGCCCTCGGGCGTGTCGCGCACGACTGACACCTCCACGAAGCGTGCGGTATCGTCCTCGACCAGCCGCACGCCCAGCCGTCCTTCGTCATCGAGGGTCAGAGCTGACTGAGGGATGAGGTGCCCGATCGTGCCATCCGCCTCGATCATGAGCTCGACCGTCTGGCCGTCCCGTATGGCGAGGTTGCCGTTCTCGACCTCCACCTCGGTACGGAACGTGCGGGTTGTCTCGTCCGCCGAGCGGCTGATGAAGCTCACCAGGCCCGCCACCTGCCGCCCCGAGGCAAGCTGCGCCGCGACCGGCGCGCCGACTTCGATCCGGTCGACGTCGGTCTCGGGCACGAAGCCGACGAGCTTGATCGGGTCGAGCTGTATGACCGTGGCGCAGAGCGAGCCGGGTTGCAGGAGGGATCCGAGCTCGGCGGTGTCGGATTCCAGCAGACCCTGGAAGGGCGCCCGGATCTCCAGTCGCTCGATCTCGGTCTCGGCGGCGGCGACGGCCGCTTCGGCCGACCTGACGCCCGCACGGGCGGCCTCCACCCCTGCAAGCGCCGACTGCACGGTCGCCTGCGTCGATGCGACGCGTGTGTCCGAGGCGAAGCCGCCCTCGCTGAGACGAGATGCGGCACGGTCGTTGATTCGCGCTTCATTGAGCCGCGCCTCGGCCTCGATAAGCCGCGCCTGCGCTTCCGGCAGTCGCGCCTCGGCTTCGGCCATCGCCGACCCGCGGGTGCCGATATCGAGTTCGCAGAGGATTCTGCTCGGCCTCGACCGAGGCTCCCTTGCGCAGCGGC
The DNA here is from genome assembly GCA_963749675.1 of uncultured Alphaproteobacteria bacterium. Taxonomy (GTDB): domain Bacteria; phylum Pseudomonadota; class Alphaproteobacteria; order Rhodobacterales; family Rhodobacteraceae; genus Roseitranquillus. Next base: position 93,748 of record CAVVNT010000004.1, on the reverse strand, counting down.
GGAGAGACCACCTTGCCACTTGTCTCGGCACGGACTTCGACCTGGCGCACCGCCTCCGTACGGCCGCGAAGCAGAACCGCGCTGTCGATTTCCTCCGCCTCCAACGTCAGCGCCACAACGGAAACAGCCTCGTCGGGGACCGCTTCGTCTTCTGTCGGTGCCTCTACAGCCGGCTGGCTCTGGGCAAGGGCCATTACCGTGTCCCGCTCGAAGACCAGAAGGTAGAGCGACGCCATCACGACGAATGCTGTCAGAAGCGAGAAGAGTCGCATGCCATTGGTCCGTCCATGTCCAACCCGCGCGCAGCGCTGCCGTCGAGTATCCCCGTCGACGGCAGTTAGAAAGGGTGCGCGGGAGTGTGAAGACCCTACACTAAACTGGATCGTTCAGAAAGTGCGCCGGCGCCGCTTGTGCGTCCACTTGGAATCCGGCCGCTCCCGCGTGTATGACGCTGCGACGAAGGGCGGAGAGGACGCATGAGCCAGAACGAGAGCTTCATCGACGAGGTTAGCGAGGAGGTCCGCCGAGATCGCCTTTTCTCGTTCTTTCGCCGCTGGGCCTGGCTCGCGGTTCTGCTCGTCGTGGTGGTCGTCGGCCTCGCTGCGTGGAACGAGTGGCGCAAGTCCCGCGCCGTCGCCGGTGCGCAGGCGCTGGGTGACGAGGTCGTCTCCGCGCTGGGCGCGCCTGATCCTGCCGCGCGGGCCGAGGCTCTCAGCGTCATCGAGGCCGACGGCGGGGCGCGGGCCCTTCTCGATTTGCTTGCCGCCGCGGAGACCGCGAGCCTCGAGGAGGACGGCACGGCTGCCGTGGCCCTCGGCGCCGAAGCGTCGCGCGACGACATCGAGGCGCGCTGGCGCGACCTCGCGGCGCTGAAGCTCTTCCTCCTCGAGGCAGCGGCGATCCCGCCCGAAGATCGCATCTCGCGCCTCGAGCCGCTGACGGCTGGCAGCGCGCCTTACAGACTGCTCGCGCTTGAGCAGATAGCGTATGCCCGTGCCGAGCTTGGCGAGACCGAGTCCGCCATCGCGATCTTGCGCGACATTCTGGCCGACGGCGGCTTGACCGAGGGCTTGCGCCGCAGGGCGACGCAGATGATTGTCGCGCTGGGCGGCAGTTTGGAGCCGGCATGAGGCGCAAGCTGCCGTGCGGGCGCAGCGAACGAGGCATACAGAAATGAAGGCGGCGTTCTCCGCAATCCTCATGTTCGCGATCCTCGCGGCCTGCGATCAGGAGCAGAGGCTGCCGGGCCAGCGGCTCGACGTGCGCCCGGCGGAGCGGGCGGTGGCGCCGGCCGTGACCCGTGTCGCGCTGCCGGCGCAGGTGGCCAGCGCCGAATGGACCCACAAGGCGGGAAACCCGGCGCATGCACCTGGGCATGCAGCCCTGGCACTGCCTCTGGAACGGATTTGGAGCGTCGACATCGGTCGGGCCGCAGACCGCCGTCACCGGATCTATGCGGATCCGGTCGTCTCGGCCGGCAGGGTCTTCGCGATGGACAGCCGCGCCAACCTCACCGCAGTCTCTCTCGGCGGCCAGACCCTCTGGAGCAGCGACCTGACACCGCCGCGCGACAGGGCCGGCGACGCATCGGGTGGGGGCTTGGCCGTGGTCGGCGGGCGTGTGTACGCCACCACCGGCTTCGGGGAACTGCTCGTCCTCGATGCATCGAGCGGCGGCATCATCTGGCGACAGGATCTGCAGGCGGCGGCACTGGCCGCTCCCACGATCGTCGGCAGCACCGTCTTCGTCGTTTCTCGCGACAGTCGCGGCTGGGCGATCGACGCGAGAAACGGCCGCATTCTGTGGGAGACTTCGGGCGTGCCGAGTCCCTCCGGCATCGACGGCGGTGCGGCGCCTGCCGTCGATGGGCGGCTGGCCTATTTCCCGCTGAACTCGAGCGAACTCATTGCGACCGAGCGTGACGGAACCCTGGTCTGGTCGACGCCTGTCGTTGGCGCACGCCCCGGGCGTGCCTACGGTGCCATCGACGACATCACGGGCGACCCCGTGCTGATCGGCAAGGTCGTCTATGCGGGAAACCCGACCGGCCGCACGATGGCCATCGATGCGCAGTCGGGACAGCAGATCTGGTCCGCGCCGGAGGGTGCGATGAGTCCGCCGGTCGTAGCCGGCGGCAGCGTCTTCGTCGTCTCCGACGACAACACGCTGGTGCGGCTCGACGCGAGCAGCGGCGCGCGGGTCTGGGTCACCGAGCTGCCGCGATTCACCACCGATCGGGTGCGCCGCCGCAAGGGCGTGTACGCCCACTACGGTCCGGTTCTGGCGGGAGGTCAGCTGATCGTGGCCAGTAATGACGGTTTGCTGCGAACCTTCGACCCGTCGACGGGCGCGTTGACAGGAGCGACCGAGTTGCCTGGCGGCGCGGCATCGAACCCGGTGATCGCCAATCGCCTTCTCTTCGTCACCACAGCGGATGGCCGGCTCAACGCTTTTCGTTGAGCGGCTTTCCGTAGACGCGCGGGCGGTGTAGGTGCGGGACCGCCCCGGCAACCGGAACGGCCCATGACCTTCACACTCGCCATCGTCGGCCGCCCGAACGTCGGGAAGTCGACGCTGTTCAATCGTCTCGTCGGCAAGCGGCTCGCGCTTGTCGACGATCAGCCCGGCGTGACCCGCGACCTGCGCGAGGGCGAGGCACGGCTCGGCGACTTGCGCTTCACGGTTCTTGATACCGCGGGCCTCGAGGATGCGACCGACGACAGCCTGCCGGCACGCATGCGCCGTCTCACCGAACGAGCGGTGGCCGAGGCGGACGCGTGCCTTTTCGTCATAGACGCGCGCGCGGGGGTCACGCCGGTCGACGAGACCTTTGCGGGTATCCTGCGCAAGGCCAACGCCCACGTCATCCTGGCGGCGAACAAGTCGGAGGGCCGCGCAGCGGAGCCTGGCCTGATCGAGGCATGGTCGCTGGGGCTGGGCGAACCGATCCCGTTGTCGGCGGAACACGGGGAGGGGATGGCCGACCTTCTTGCCGTGCTGGCGCCCTTGGTGGACGGTCACGAGGCGGTGGACGAGGCGCCCGAGACCGACGTCGATGTCGAGGCAGGACCGAGCCGGAACCGGCCGCTGCAGGTCGCCGTGGTGGGAAGGCCGAATTCGGGGAAGTCGACGCTGGTCAACCGGCTCCTGGGCGAGGACCGGCTACTGACAGGCCCCGAAGCGGGGATAACGCGTGATGCGATCTCGGTCCGGCTGGAGTGGGACGGCGTGCCGATCCGGCTCTTCGACACGGCGGGGATGCGCAAGAAGGCCAAGGTGCAGGAGAAGCTGGAGAGGCTTTCGGTCGCCGACGGCCTGCGGGCAGTGAAATTCGCCGAGGTGGTGGTCGTCCTCCTCGACGCGGCAATCCCGTTCGAGCAGCAGGATCTGCGCATCGCCGATCTGGCCGAGCGCGAGGGGCGCGCGGTGGTCGTCGCGGTGAACAAGTGGGATCTTGAAACGGACAAGCAGGCACGGCTGCGCGAGCTGCGGGAGGCGTTCGATCGCCTTCTGCCGCAGCTTCGCGGTGCGCCCCTCGTCACGGTCTCGGCAAAGACGGGACAGGGGATGGACCGACTGACAAATGCGGTGCTCAAGGCCCACGAGGTCTGGAATCGCCGCGTCTCGACCGGTCATCTCAATCGGTGGCTGCAAGGCATGGTCGAGGCGCATCCGCCTCCCGCTCCCGGCGGGCGCCGCATCCGGTTGCGCTATGCGACGCAAGCGAAGACGCGGCCACCCGGTTTCGTGGTCATGGCTTCGCACCCCGAGAAGCTGCCGGAGGCCTACGCGCGCTACCTTATCAATGGCCTGCGCGAGGACTTCGACATGCCGGGTACGCCGATCCGCCTGACCTTTCGCTCGCAGGCGGACAAGAACCCATTCAAGGACCGCAAGAAAGTCGACTCCGTCTCGTCTGCGAAAGCACCTGGGAAAGCCACCGCACGGCTGAGCCGCGAACGAAGCGGAGGCGCTGCCGCTGCGCGCCAATTCCTGCAGGCGCAGATGCGACGCGATCCGGCGAACGGTCAAGGGCGCCGGTCCACTTCGCCGGCGCCCTTTCAGGCGTGGTCCGGTCGCGGAATCAGGAGCCGGCGTCGTAGTCCACCTCGTTCATGATGCGCAGCGCTGCGGGGCGGTGCTTGGCGAGCTCCATCAGATTGACCTCGTCCGGATTGAACTCGCCCCAGGATTTGACGAGAGCCGATGGCTCGGTACCGTCTGCGATCGGATACTCGTTGTTTATCTCGGCATAGAGTTCCTGTCCCTGCGGCGACGTCAGGAACTCCATGAGTTGAAGCGCGTCGCGCGGATGCGGGGCGTTCTGGACCATGGCGACGCCGGAGATGTTGACGTGGGTGCCGCCGTCCTCGAACTCCGGGAACAGGATGCGGACGCTGTCGGCCCACTGCTTCTGTTCCTCGTCGTTGACCATCAGGCCCATGTAGTAGGTGTTGCCGAGCGAGATGTCGCACTCGCCGGCCCAGATCGCCCGCACCTGGGCGCGATCGTTGCCCTGCGGCTTGCGCGCGAGATTGTCCTTCAGGCCCTGCGCCCACTCGCGCGCTGCGTCTTCCCCGTGATGGTAGATGTACGCGGCAAGCAGGGCGAGGTTGTAGGGATGGGTGCCCGAGCGGGTGCAGATCCGCCCCTCCCACTTGTCCGCGGCGAGATCCTCGTAGGTCGTGATGTCCTCGTCGGCCACGCGCTCCTTGCTGGCATAGACGACGCGGGCGCGGGTCGTCAGGCCCCACCAGTGATTGTTGGGGTCGTGGTAGGAAGCAGGGACGTTCTCCTTCAGCACGTCGCTTGCGATCGGCTGCGTCAGGCCTGCCTCGACGATGCGCGCGAGATTGGCGACGTCGACGGTGAAAACCAGATCGGCGGGCGACCGCGCGCCCTCGGCCTGCAGCCGCTCGACAACCCCGTCCTCGAGATAGGCGAGATTCGACGTCGATCCCGGTCTCTTCGGTGAAGGAGTCCATCAGCGGCTCGATCAGTTCGGGCTGGCGGGTGGAGTAGACGTTGACCTCAGCCAATGTCGGCAGCGCGGTCGCACCAGCCAGGGCCGCAACCAGGGGAAGACGATAGTGCATGACGTTCCTCTTTCGGAGCTTTGGGCAGCACTAAACCCGAGCGATTTTGTCGGGTCAATATCTGACTGCTTCAGTCGGAAACCTTCTTCTTCGTCTCCGTCCACAGCATGTCCATCTCTTCAAGGCTCGCCTGCTGCGCGGTGGTACCCGCTTCCTTTAGTTGTGCCTCGACAGTTGCGAATCGGCGTTCGACCTTGGCGTTCGCACGGCGCAAAGCCGCTTCGGGGTCTATGCCTATGTGCCGCGAAAGATTTGCGAGCGTGAAGAGAAGATCGCCGATCTCGCCCTCGACGTCGCCGCCCTCTGCCTGCGCGGCGGAAATCTCGGCCGCTTCCTCGACGACCTTCTCCAGAACGTCCTCTGCCGTGCTCCAGTCGAAGCCGACGCGGGCGAGGCGCTTCTGCAGCTTGACGGCGCGGGTCAACGACGGAAGCCCAAGCGCAACGCCGTCGAGGGTGCCGCCCTCGCCAACGGCTTCTCGTTCGGCTGCCTTCTGCGCCTCCCACGCGCTTGTCTGCTCGTCCGAGGTACGCCATTCGATCTCGTCGCCGAAGACGTGGGGGTGCCGCCGCACCATCTTGTCGCCGATCTCGCGCGCGACATCGTGGAAGTCGAAGCGCCCCTCCTCCTCGGCCATGCGCGCGTGATACACGACCTGCAGCAGAAGGTCCCCCAACTCTCCCCTCAGGTCATCCCAGGCACGTCGGGCGATGGCATCCGCGACCTCGTAGGCTTCCTCGATGGTGTAGGGCGCGATCGTGTCGAACGTCTGCTCAATGTCCCATGGGCAACCTGACTGCCTGTCGCGAAGGCGCGCCATGATTTCGATGAGGCTCTGCAACGAACTGTTCGGACGTACTGTATCATCGGACATTGCGGCTCTCCTCGCGATCGGCGACGCTTTGGCTAGTGCAGGGGCAAGGGAGTATCCAGATGCCGGTGGTCAATCGGATTGCCGACTTCGCCTCGGAACTTGGCGAATGGCGGCGGCATCTGCACATGCATCCGGAACTCGGGTTCGAGTGTCATGAAACCGCCGCCTTCATCGCCGCTCGCCTGCGCGCCTTCGGCGCCGATGAGGTGCATGAGGGCATCGGTAGAACCGGCATCGTCGCCGTGATCGAGGGGCGAGGCGGAGGCGAAGCCGTCGCGCTTCGCGCCGACATGGACGCCCTTCCGATCGACGAGAAGACGGGCGTCGCCCATGCCAGCACGGTTGCAGGTCAAATGCATGCCTGCGGGCACGACGGCCATTCGACGATGCTGCTCGGCGCCGCGCGTTACCTGGCGGAGACGCGCAACTTCGCGGGTCGCGCCGTGCTGATCTTCCAGCCGGCCGAGGAGAATGGCGGCGGCGCAGGCGTGATGGTGCGCGAGGGTGTCCTCGACCGGTTCGGCGTGCGTGAGATCTATGCGATTCACAATGCGCCCGGCATGCCGGAGGGCACGTTCGCGACGACGCCGGGACCCTTCATGGCGGCGGTCGACACCTTCGAGATCCGCATCGCGGGCCGAGGCGGGCACGGGGCGATGCCGCACGACGCAATCGACCCCATCATGCCGGCGGTGGCGATCGTGCAGGCGATCCAGACCATCGTCAGCCGGAACAACTGCAATGAGGACGATCTGGTCATCTCGGTCACGCAGATACACGCCGGCTCGGCCGACAATATCATTCCGGAGACAGCCTATGTCTGCGGTACGGTGCGGACCTTCCTGCCACGAGTGCAGGATCTGGTGCAGGCACGGATGAAAGAGATCGTTTCGGGTCTTTCAAGCGCCTTCGAGGTGACGGCGACGCTGGACTACGAGGTCGGCTATCCGGCAACGGTGAACGATCCCGAGAGCGTCGTCCTTGCCTGCGCGGTCGCTCGCGATATCTCCGGCGACGACGCGGTCGATGACGCCGCGTCGCCCGAGATGGGTGCGGAGGATTTCTCCTTCATGCTGCAGGAACGTCCCGGCGCCTACCTCTTTCTTGGGCAGGGCGACGGGCCGGGGCTGCACCATCCGCGGTATGACTTCAACGACAACGTGATCCCGGTCGGGGCGTCGTTCTTTGCACGGCTGGTCGAGAGGGCACTTCCGCTGGCCCCGGGCTGACATGCCTTGCAACTTCGCCCGCCGAACGTCAGTAAACTGGCGGAAAGCAATGTTGCGAACGAGACGTGGACATGGCGCTCGAGGATGCCCGGCACGAGGTCGACACAGCCTTTACCCGCGAGGGCCTGAAGGGTCGTGCCTGGGAAAACACGTTCGGCGGGGCGATGTCCTTCCTGCGTCGGAAATACACCAAGGACCTGACCGGCGTCGACGTCGCGGTCGTCGGAGCGCCGTTTGACCAAGCTGTGACGAACCGGCCGGGCACGCGCCTCGGACCGCGGGCGATCCGTGAAGCGTCGACGCTGCAGCCGTTCGATCCGCCCTACGGATGGGGCTTCGACCCGCTCAGCGACTTTGCCATTGCGGACCATGGCGACGTCGCCTTCGACTACGCACGCCCCTCCCAATTCCCGGCCACCCTGCACAAGCACCTCGGGCGGGTTCTGGACGCCGGGTGCGGGCTTGTGCTCCTTGGCGGCGATCATTCGATCAGCCGCCCCGCGGCGGAGGCGGTCGCCGAGCGGCACGGGCCGGTCGCGCTGATCCAGTTCGACGCCCACTCCGACACCTGGGCGGACGACGCCGAGGATCGGGTGGACCACGGCACCATGTTCTACAAGGCAGTGAAATCGGGCGCCATCGACCCCGCCGCATCGGTCCAGATTGGGATACGGACGGTGAACGAGGACCCGCTCGGCATCTGCACGATCGACGCACCCGAAGTGCATCGCATCGGCCCTGAAGCAGTGGCGGCGCGGGTGCGCGAGGTGGTGGGAAGCAGACCGGCCTACCTGAGCTTCGACATCGACGCGCTGGATCCCGCATTTGCGCCCGGTACCGGGACCCCGGTCTGGGGCGGGCTGGCCAGCTGGCAGGCGGCGGCGATCCTGCGTGGACTTGCTGGCGTGAACCTCGTCGGCGGCGACATCGTTGAGGTCTCTCCGCCGTTCGACGCCACCGGGATAACCGCGATAGCCGGCGCGCACGTAGCTACCGAGATCCTCTGCCTCTGGTGCTGGACCCGCCGATGAGGATGCACATGCAGCGCATCGTGCCGAGCAGCGCGTGTCAGGCGGACAATCCATGAGGCGGAAAATTGCGTTCGTCATGCTGGCCGCCCTGGTAGGAGCTGTCGCGTCTGGCGCACTTTGGGTACGCCTTGCCCCCGTGGACGCCGAACGGTGGCACGTCGATCCGCTATCTGCGGACCCGCCAGGCAGCAATGGCTGGCTCGTTCGCGACGGGGGTGACGAGCCGCCTTCCCGGTTCGATGCTCCCGCGCTCGAGGTTCTGCGCCGTCTCGATGGAATCGCGACGGCCGAGCCGCGGACGCGGCGCGTCACCGGTTCTGTCGACGAGGGGCGGATCACGTATGAGACCCGCTCGCGGCTGTGGGGCTTCCCTGACTACACGACAATTGCCGTCACCGAAGACCTGGGCGGAGCTGCGCCGGTGGTGCTGGCGCGTGCGCGCTACGGGGCCTCTGATCTCGGCGTCAACCGCGCGCGTGTCGACCGTTGGTTGTCTGAGCTGCGCCAGGAATTGGCGGGCGGGTAGCCAGCAGCGCACGTCACTTGACCAGCATGGGGGCTTCGGCGAAACCCCGCGCATGAGTTTCGAGGATCGATTGGCCGACATCACCCAGCGCTTCGAGTACCTCGAGGCGCGGATGGCCGAAGGCTCTGGCGACCTTGCGGCGGTCGGGCGCGAGTACGCCGAACTGCGTCCGGTGGCCGAGCAGGTCGCCGAGTGGCGACGCCTCGGAGAGGCCCGTGCCGAAGCGGAGGCGATGCTGGCCGATCCGGAGATGACCGCTCTCGCGCGTGAGGAGCTTCTGGCGCTCGAGTCGCGCCAGCCCGAGGTGGAGGCCGCCCTGCGGCTGGCGCTCTTGCCAAAGGACGCGGCGGATGCCCGTCCGGCCATCATCGAGATCCGTCCCGGCACCGGGGGCGAGGAGGCAGCTCTGTTCGCAGGTGACCTTCTCAGAATGTACCAGCGCTATGCCGAACGCCGCGGATGGCGTTGGCAGCCGGTGGAGACCGCCGAGACCGAGCGTGGCGGCGTGCGCGAGGCGATTGTCAACATCGCAGGTGAGGGCGTCTTTGCACGCCTGAAGTTCGAGTCGGGCGTCCACCGCGTGCAGCGCGTGCCTGAGACCGAGTCCGGCGGCCGGATCCACACCTCGGCGGCGACCGTCGCGGTGCTGCCAGAGGCTGGTGAGGTTGATGTCGGAATTGATCCGTCCGACCTGAGGATCGACACGATGCGCGCCTCGGGCGCCGGTGGGCAGCACGTCAACACGACCGACAGCGCCGTGCGAATCACTCATGTGCCCACCGGGATCGTCGTGACCTCGTCCGAGAAGTCGCAACACCAGAACCGCGCCATCGCGATGCAGGTCTTGCGGGCGCGCCTCTTCGACATCGAACGTCGTCGCGCGGCGGAGGAGCGTGCGGCAGACCGCAAGGCGCAGGTCGGCACCGGCGACCGGTCCGAGCGAATCAGGACGTACAATTTTCCGCAGGGGCGTGTGACCGACCACCGGATCGGTCTGACGCTGTATCGTCTGGCGGAGGTGATGTCGGGGGATCTCGACGAGGTGACCGACGCCCTCATCGCCGACGCGCAGGCGCAGGCTCTGTCGGCGAGCGGCATGTGACCGTCGCCGAGGCCGTCGCCATGGCGACCGCGCGGCTTCGCGCGGCCGGTGTGCCGCAGCCGGCGCGGGACGCCCGCTGGCTGGTTGCGCACGCCGGAGCTATTGAGCCGGACCGGCTGACGCTTCTCGCACATGAGCCGTTTGCAGGAAATGCCGAACTTGAGGCGGCGCTGGCGCAGCGGTTAGAGAGGCGGCCGGTCTCGCAAATTCGCGGCTGGCGCGAATTCTGGGGTCGCCGGTTCCGGGTGACCCCCGACGTGCTGGACCCGCGCCCCGAGACCGAAACCCTGATCGAGGTCGCCTTGTCTGAACCCTTCGAAGCCTTGCTCGACCTGGGCGTCGGCAGTGGCTGTATCCTGTTGACGCTGATGGCCGAGCGCCCCGGCATCCGCGGCACCGGAACCGACATGTCGGAGGCGGCCCTGGCCGTGGCGAGACAAACGGCGAGCGAATTTGGGCTGCGACCGACCTTGCGTCACGCGCGCTGGTTCGACGGTCTGGAGGGGCGATGGGACCTGATCGTCTCGAACCCGCCGTACATTGCGGAGGCGGAGCTGCAGACGCTGGAGCCGGAACTGGCATGGGAGCCGCGGCAAGCGCTTTGTGCTGGTGGGGATGGGCTGTCCGCTTACCGGTGTATCGCGTCCAACGCCGGGGAGCATCTTGAGCCGGGCGGCCGGCTGCTGCTTGAAATCGGGGCGGAGCAGGGTCGCGCCGTCACCCACCTGCTCGCGCAGGCCGGCCTCTGCGGCATCTCGGTCGTGCCGGATCTGGATGGGCGCGACAGGCTTGTAACGGCGCGCCGCGTTGCATAGCTCCGGCACGTTGAGAGGTAGCTGGTCGACGCAGAGCTCGCCAGCACGCGAGGAAACGCCAGTTTGCACTTGCCCTAGACGGGCCATCGTGCATAGTCGGGTAGCGGTCGGCAGACGCCACATCTGGCGCTGCCACTAAACTGCCCATACATCTGAGGTTGCGGTGCCGAGTTACCGGCCGCGCCCGATGCGAACGCCGAAATAAAGGCTGGACCAGAGTTTACATGAGATCTTCGAAGTCACGTTCGCGGTCGAAGTCGAACCGCAACCGTTCCGTCGGAAACATTGTCAATCGGGTATTCAACTCCTCGGGGCCTGAGGGGAAGGTGCGCGGCACCCCGCAGCAGATTATCGACAAGTACAATCAGCTTGCGCGTGATGCTCAACTCTCGAACGACCGTGTGGCGTTCGAGAACTTTCAGCAACATGCCGAGCATTACACGCGGATGCTCGCCGATGCTCAACGAGAGCAGGATCAGCGACGCGAGCAGGAACAGCGGCGCGAGCAGGAGCAGCAGAGCCGTGAGCGCCAGCAGCCGCGCCGCGATGATGACGACGACAATCAGGAGCTCGAGCGACGATCGCGATGTCCGTCAGATGAATGGCCACGAAGCGAGCGGCGATACCAGCGGAGAGCAGAAGGATCGCAGCGAGGACCGGCGGAGGGCGGACGACGACCGGAGAGCAGCAGAAGAATCTGCGCCAGGTGACCAGTCCGGCGGGAGCAGCGACGACGTCATCGAAACAGGCGGCGAGGGCGACAGCACGCTGGTCGAGACGCCTGAAAGCAAGCCGCCCAAGCCCCGTAGGCGCCGTCGCGCGCAGCCCAGTTCCAGCGACGAGGAGGGCAAGACCGGATCGCAGGACGGCAAGACCGAAGCGGCGGAGTAGCGTCTCAGCGCGAAAGCGATCGGGCCAGCGCGCAGAACTCTTCGAGGCCGACGGTTTCCGCACGGTCCGTCGGCGAGATACCGGCGGCGATCAGATGATCCTCGATTTCTGGCGCGACGCCGCGAAGCGATGATCTGAGCATCTTTCGACGCTGGTTGAAGGCTGCAGCGACCACGCCGAGCAGCATCGCAGGATCGGCGGCGTAACGCGGTTGATCCAACCGGTCGATCCGCACGACGGCCGAACTGACCTTGGGCGGCGGCGTGAACGCGCCGGGGGGCAAATCCATCACGATCCGCGGCGTTGCACGCCACTGCGTCAGGATCGACAGGCGTCCGTAGGCCGAAGTTCCCGGCTGCGCGACAAGACGGCGTGCGACTTCCCGCTGGAACATGAGCGTCATCGACGACCAGAACGGCGGCCAGCCAGGCGGGTCCAGCCATCCGGTCAGCAACTCCGTCCCGATGTTGTAAGGCAGGTTCGAGACGATCCGCACTGGCGGCGACACGAGCGAGGCCAGGTCGATCGAAAGCGCATCCCCCTCGACAATCTTCACTCTCCCGGGAAAGTGTTCCGCGATCTCGGCCAGCGCGGCGAGGCAGCGGCGGTCCTTTTCCACCACCACGACGCGCGCGGCGCCCTCGGCCAGCAGACCGCGGGTAAGACCGCCTGGTCCAGGGCCTATCTCCAGTGCATCGCCGTTCGTCAGGTCACCCGCGAGGCGGGCGATCTTGGCCGTCAGGTTGAGATCGAGCAGAAAGTTCTGACCCAGTGCCTTGCGCGCCGACAGGCCATGTGCCGAGATGACTTGGCGCAGCGGGGGGAGGTCGTCGATCACCGCACTTTCGCCGCAGCGCGGTTTCGCGCCATGCCTCCCGCGAGCACCAGCGCCGCGATCAGCGAGGACGGGTCCGCGATTCCCCGACCCGCGATGTCGAATGCGGTGCCGTGGTCGGGAGAGGTGCGCACGAAGGGCAGGCCGAGGGTCACGTTGACGCCGCCGGCGAAATCCAGCGTCTTGATGGGGATCAGCGCCTGGTCGTGATACATCGCGACCGCTACATCATAGCCGGCGCGGGCGGCGGCATGGAACATCGTATCGGCCGACATGGGACCGGCGATGGCAAGACCCTCGTCCCGCAGCGCCTCTATCGCGGGCAGGATCGTCTCGATCTCCTCCCGGCCCATCATGCCGCCCTCGCCCGCATGGGGGTTCAGACCGGCGACGGCTATGCGCGGCACGTCGATGCCGAAGTCGTGGGTGAGCGCATCCGCGGTTATGCGTATCGTCTCCACCAGAAGACGTCGGTCGAGCATTCTGGGGACGTCGGCCAGCGGGATGTGGATCGTCGCGGGCACGACACGCAGCATTTCGGAGGCGAGCATCATCACCACCCTTGGCACCCCGGCCAGCGCCGCGAGATATTCCGTGTGGCCGGGATGCGAAAAGCCTGCGCCGTCCTTCAAGGCCTTCTTGTTGATCGGCCCCGTCACGACGGCCGAGCAGGCGCCGGAGTTCACCAGCTCGACCGCCCGAGCGATCACGCGGATCACGGCTTGCGCGTGGGCTGGATCCGGCCGGCCGGGCACGGCGTGTCCCGGAAAGGCGTGTGGCAGGATCGGAAGGCCGCTGGCGGCGGCAAAGGCCGCCTCGCGAGGATCGTGGAGGTGCGAGAGCGGAGTGCCGGACGGCAAGTGTCCAGGATCGCCGAGATAGACGAACGGGAGGCGTGCGCCGAGCTTCCACCATGCCGCGGCTGCGAGCTCGGGGCCGATTCCGGCAGGCTCCCCGCAAGTCAGGACGATCGGCGCACGCGGATCGACGGCTCTATTCCCCGCCGATGCGGATGTAGGCCTGTGACTTCAGCTCCGCGAGCCAGAGGGCGGCGCGGCCGGCCAATTCCTCGTTGTTGAGTTGAACGCTGATGGCGGTCTCCTCGATGGCGAGCTCGCCGCTGGCCCCTCGGTCGCAGAGCATGAGGAAGACAAGGTTGCCGCCACGGGTAAGGGCGGTCGAGACCTCGTTGCGGTCGAGACCCGAAAGCTGTGCGCGGATGTCGGCAGGGATTCTGGCTTGCGGGTTGTTCCTGTCGGACGAGACTTCGCGCCGGCAACATCGTACAGGTCGTCGCAGGTGTCGGTCTGCGCCTCGATCCGCGCCGCCTCCGACACGGCGGAAGCAGTTCGGCCGCCGGGTATCAGAAACTGGGCGTAGTCCAGCTCGACGCTGTCCGATCCCGGCCGGCCATCTCGTCTTCCACGGAGCTGGAAGAGGGCGATCTGGTCCGGCACGTTGAGCGGAGCCGTGACCTGGCCGGGCTGCAGGCCCTGGATTGCGTTCGCTACCGGGCCCTCCAGCTCCTCCAGAGGTATCCACCCGACCTGGCCGCCGTTTCCGGCGCTGTCGGCGACGGAGTAGTCTCGGGCGGCCGAAGAGAACGCTGCGGCCGACCGGATGCCGGAGATTTCTTGAGCCAAGGCCTGCGCTTCGGTGCGTTCGAGCTCGTTGCGCGCCGGCAGGACGATCTCGGACAGCAAGACCTCCGGTCCGCCTTCGGCCCGCACCTCGTCCTTCGCACGCGCGACGTCGTCCTCGGTGATGCGCACCTCAGCCCCAAAACGCTCGCGGACGGCATCGCGCCAGGCGAGCCCCGCGCGTACGAATTGCCGTATCGTGGTCTCGTCCACGCCCTCGTTTCCGATCAGCGTCAGGAACTCGTCTGCACTCAGGTTGCCGCGCGCCGCAAATTCCTCGACCCCGCCCTGCACCGCTTCCTCCGAAACTTCGATGTCAAGCGCCGCCGCCGCCTGCAGCTGGATACTCTCGTTGATCAGAGTGTCGAGCGAATCCGCCACGACTTCGGGCGGAGCGTTGAGGATAGTCAGCATCCGTTGCCTCTGCTGAAGCTCCCATGCCGTGACGACATCGTCGTTGACCTGGGCCACGGGTTGGAACGACTGGGCCGCGACGATGACAGCCGAGGCGAGAACAATGGCGAGGGAAGCGACCAGACGTCTCATGCGCGTTGCGTCCTTTCGTGTCAGCCAGGGCAGCTTCTTGCGTAGCGAGAGGAATCGTTGCTGCCGAAGCCCTGCAGAGAGATTTCGAGCCCGAAGTCGTATGTCGGCTCGATATAGTTGCTGTTCTCGTAGCGGCGCGACACAGAAAGGTCGACCGCGATGCACTCGTTTCTGTAGGTCAGGTCGAAATCGGTTCGCGAGATCGTCTCGTCGAGAATGTCCCAGCGGCTCTCGATCGCGCCGAGCCAGTGTCGGTTGAACTCATAGCCGGCGGTAAAGACCGCTTCGTGCACGTCATCGTCGAGGCTCTCCTCGGTGTCGGCGACGAGCCAGAGATAGCTTGTGGCGAACTCCGCCGACCCGGCCTCGAGCGCGAGTCGCAGCTCGTTTCGCGCGACGTCGAAGGAGTTGTCGAAGACGGCACGGTTGGTGACGAGAAAGGCATCTCCCAGCCCCAATTGTGCGCTGACGAGCCAGTCGGACCATTGGCCCGCCAGGCCGGTGGGTTCGCTGAACTGATACTCGTCGTCGAAGCGGTAGATCCGCCCGATATACCCGTTGAGTTGCCAGTCGCTCTCCAGCCGCGTGTAGCTGATCCCGAGGTTCAGGCGCGTGCCGGTCTCGCTCAGGTCCCGACCGGGATAGCGATCGAGGCTGAAAAGGTTGCCCTCGTCGAAATCCACGACGCGGCTGTCTTCGTTCGGCGCTTCGTCGCCCGAGACGTCGGACCACACCAGTTGCGCCACCGGCTCCAGCGTCTCTGCGAAACCGTCGCCGGTGCGGACGAGCGGCCAGCGGAGCGCCACGGCGGCGGCGGGGGTCGCCTGGGTGAAGTGGGGCGCGTAAGACGGATCGCGGCGGACCGAGAAGGCATCCAGCCTGAGCTGGGCCGTGCCATCGAGTGCTACCCCGTAGGGCAGGACCGTCCCGCGCGTCCACGTCAGCGCTGCGCCGATGCGTCCCACGTCTCGTCCGAGCACGTCCTGATCGCTGTCGCGGTAATAGCCGTCGGCGTCGGCCTGCAGGTCGAAGCGGCCGAACCGCGTCGGCATCACGCGAATATACTGGGCCTCGCCGATGTTGATCAGATTCTGATCCGCCGGCTCCAAGTCCCCCGGACGCAGGATGTCGTAATTGTAGATGGCGGCATGGATCAGCTCGTTGGTTCTGATCCGGTCGACCGTCGCGCGATTCTCCAGCCGGGCGCCGGTGTAGTAGCCGTAGGAGTCGAGATAGTCGTCGTCCGACGCCTGATGGATTCTGAAAGCGAAATACGAAGTCCTTGGGCAGTAAAAAGAGGCCCGACCCGAGGACGTAGCCGCGGGTCTGGCCCGGAAGCAGGTCGTCGCGGCTGATGGCGCCGCCGATGTCTATGTAGCCGCGGCGGAAGGCCTGGCGGTAGCGCAGCTCGACCGTGCGGGAGTTCGGCGTCAGGAACGGCGCGATGGTGATGTCCGCGCTTTGCCCGAGCGGGATGAAGTAGGGCACCGCCACGCCGTTTCCGATGTCGCCGCTGCCCTGGATGATGGGCGCCAGGAAACCGCGCGCCCGCTCGACCGTCGGGTCGGGCAGTCTCAGGCGCGGAATGTAGGCGACGGGAATGCCCGCGACGCGGAACTGCGCGCGGGTGAAGTAGATCTGCCGCTCCTCCGTGTCGTGGAGGACGCGTTTGGCGCGGATTTCCCAAAGTGGGGTCTGCCCGCTCGCGCAGATGCGACAGCTCGAGGCGACCGCGTTGGTCAGGCGACGGTAGCGTCCGTCTATCGTCGAGAGCTCGTCGGCGGCGATCTGCAGTTGCTGGCTGAGTACCAGGCGAGCGCCTGTCAGGATGCCGTCCCGCAGATCGGCCTCGAGATCGGCGGTATCTCCGACGAGGACGGTCTGTCCGTCGCCCTCGGTCACGCGGACAGGGCCCTCGATCGAAAGTTCGTCGGTCTCGCTGTCGAACGTCACGCGAGAGGCGGTGAGCCGTGCATCTTCGTAGAAGACTTCGACATTGCCCTCGGCGATCAGCGTGCTGTCCGACTCGATCCGAACCCGGTCGGCGACGAGAGACGCCGGTTGCGCCGCTGCTGCACCGGCGGCCAGAAGCGACAACAGAACCAGCAGCGCCCTCATCCGTCTTCCAGATGTAAGAGAAGCCCCAGCGGCAGGAGCAGCGTCGCCACGGGTGGAGCCCAGGCTGCAAGCATGACCGGGATCTGGCCGTTCTCCCCAAGAATCTGAGCGAAGCTTCGAACGAAATAGAGCGAGAACGCCATCAGCAGCGCCCCGAGGACCATGATTCCCGTCCGGCCGAAGCGCGTGTGGCGAAGGGTGAAGGCAGCGGCCACCAGAACCATCGCCGCGTAGAACAGGGGGTTGGCAAGTTCCATCTGTAGCCAGACGCGATGCTGGCGCGCCGACAAGCCCGCTCGTTCCAGCCTGCTGATGTATTGCGGCAGGGCCCAGACGGGCAAGTTCGACGGCGATCCGAAGCTCGCGCGGATCTCGCTCGCTGTGAGGCTCGATGGCAGCCGAAGCGTGTCGAAGCGCTGGGCCTCCGCCTCGGCGTTGCCGCCGCCGTCGAAGCGCCACCGCTTGCCGGCGCCAATCTCCCACCCCTGCGGGCCTAGACTGGCGGAGCCAGCTTCCACACGCCAGGTCGGCGAACCGTTGGGCGCAAAGCCGAGGAATGTGATATCGGTCAGCTCCGTTCCGTCCGCATTGCTGTGGGCGGCATTGATGACGACCTGGCTATCCTCGCGGCCTTCGCGCAGCCACAAGCCTTCCTCGCTGACCGACAGCGCGCTCGCCTCGCGGCCTTTGTAGAGGTTCGACAGACTCTCGTACTTGTCCGCGGTGGCGGCGACGATCGGGTTGAGCACTGCCACGGCGAACACGCCGACAAGCGTCGCGACCACGAACGGCGCGGCCACCGCCCGCAGCGCCGAGCGTCCGGCGGCGCGCGTGACCACGAGTTCGGACGATCGGGCGAGCGCGAGAAACAACGCGAGCGTCGCCAGGATCATGACGAGGGGAAGGATGCGGTACAGCGCCGCGGGCACGTTCAACAGCGTCAGAGTCGCCAGCTGGGCGAAGCTCAGACCCTCGCCACCGAAGCCCCGGATCTGGTCGATAAGGTCTAGCAGAGTCAGCATCGCCGCGAACGCAGCGAAGACGCCGAGGAGCATCGTCGCGAAGCGTCGCGCGAAGTAGAGGTGCAGGGTCATGCCGGCGCCGGCTCCGGCTGGGGAACACGCCGCTCTCGTCCCGCGAACCACAGGATGACGACAATCGCGCCGGCGCCGGCTGCCGATCCCGCAAAGACAAGGGGCCAAAGCGCGTCGTCGGTCATCGCCACATCGACGAAGGCCGTATCGACCGTCTTCACCACGATGACCACGATGATCGCGAGAAGGACCTGCCGCCAGATTCCGAAGCGGCTGTATCGTCCGAGCAGCAGGATCGAGAAGCCGAGCAGGGGCGCCACTACCGTGAGGGTCGCCTGGCTGAAGCGTTCGTATCCCTCGACCAGAAGCCGTGCCCGCCCGTGGTCCATCTCATCGAGAAGCGCCTGAGTGGGGTTGATCAGCTCCATGGTCGAGATCTCGCCGAGTCGTCGGTCGAGGCTTCCGGAACTCGTCCAGTCGGTCAGCGACGGCATAAGTCGCCTCCTCGAACCGCGTCAGCGATAGCGTGTTGTCCGAGGTGTCGAGAATCTGCACGATTCCGTCCAGCATCCTCAGGTACGGCTCGCCGCCCACGGAAACGAGGTACGCTCTCTGCGCGGTGTAGGTCACCTCCTCGGCGGGGTCGCTCGAAGTCTACGAGGAGCGCATCGCTCATCTCTCCAGAGGGCGCGATGTGTCGGACGTAGAATGTGATGCTGTCGGACGGGTGACTGAACTGGCCGTCGCGCAGGATCCGTGCGGTGATGTCAGCCGCGACCTCAGCCTCGCGCTCGGACAGCGCCGAGAGCGAGCTCGGCACGACGAGGTTGACGAGCAGGCTGACCATCGCGGCGACGAGCAGTCCGAAGACGAGGATCGGGCGGGCCAGCCGGAACGGGCCAAAGCCGGTCGCCTGTATTACGGTCAGTTCGCTCTCCGACGACAGGCGATTGATGACGTAAATCGTGGCGGCAAATGCCGACATCGGCAGGACCAGCCGGATGACGTTGGGAAGCGAAAGCAAAGTGAATTCGAGAAACACAGACGCCGTCTGACCGTCCGAGATGAGCTGGTCGAAGATCAGGACCGCCCGGTTGATCCAGTAGACGAGAACCATCACGAGGGAAAAGAAGCCGAATACGACCATCAGCTGCGACAGCATGTAGCGGTCGAACTTGGACAACCTTTCCCCCCGACATGCCCGATCTTGCGCCCGCCCTGACCCTAGCGGATCGATTGACTGGCTGAAACTGTTGTTGTGGCCAACTGGCGGTCGCCGCAATAGACGAGTGCAGGCGGACAACAGGAGAGCATTCATGACCGAGCCGGCGCGCGTGACCATTGCCGAAACCGACATCGAACGGATTGCGGACGCAGAGGGTGTCGTCGCGATCCTGGTCCCGGCGGACGGCAAGCTCGACCCCGGCGCTCGGCGCGCAAACCGACTGACCCGCGGCGCAGTCGAGCGGATGGTCTCGGACAAGGCATGGGGGAAAGCCAAGCCCGGTGAAGCCCACGCGCTCGCCTGGCCGTCGGGTATGGCGGCGGAAACCCTTCTGGTCGTCCGGATCGACCGGCCCGGCACGGCCGAGGCGGCACTGAAGGCGGGCGGCGCGATCGGCAAGGCGGCGCTGGGGAAGAAGGCGCTGATCCTCGCCGGCGGGCACCGCCATGCGGCTCAGATCGCACTGGGCGCGACGCTCCGCGCCTATGACTTCGTCGATCACAAGAAGCCGAAGGACGACAGCGAGCCGACAGAGATCACGGTCATGGCGCAGAAGCCCGACGCGGTCGCGGAGGCGGCGGGCGATATCGAAGCCGTCGCGGCTGGCGTCTTCTTCACGCGCGATCTGGTCAACGAGCCCTCGAACGTTTTGACCACGACCGAGTTCGCCGCGCGCCTCGAGGCGATGCGGGACATCGGTCTCGACGTCGAGGTGCTGGACGAGCCGCAGCTCGAGGAGCTGGGCATGCGGACGCTGCTCGCGGTGGGGCAGGGCAGCGAGAGCCCCACCAAAGTCGTCGTCATGCGATGGAGCGGCGGCGGCGATGCCGCGCCGCTGGCGCTCGTCGGCAAGGGCGTCGTGTTCGACACCGGCGGAATCTCCATCAAGCCCGCGCAGGGCATGGAGGACATGACGATGGACATGGGCGGCGCTGGCACGGTGGCCGGCGTGATGAAGACGCTCGCCCTGCGCAAGGCGAAGGCGAACGTCGTCGGCCTCGTCGGCCTGGTCGAGAACATGCCGGACGGCAAGGCGCAACGGCCCGGCGACGTCGTTCGCTCGATGAAGGGCGACACCGTCGAGGTCATCAACACCGACGCCGAGGGGCGCCTCGTGCTGGCCGACGTGATGTGGTACGCGCAGGACCGCTTCAAACCGGCGGCCATGATCGACCTCGCAACCTTGACGGGCGCGATCATCGTCAGCCTCGGGTTCGAGAATGCCGGCGTCTTTTCGAACGATGACGGGCTCTGCGAGTCGCTTCTGAAAGCGGCGAAGGCGGAGGGCGAGGGCGCGTGGAGGATGCCGATGGGCGACGCCTACGACCGCGAGCTGAAGTCCGACGTCGCCGACATGAAGAACGTGGGCAGCGGGCGCTGGGGCGGCGCAATCACGGCCGCGCAATTCCTCCGCCGGTTCGTGAAGGACGAGACGCCCTGGTGCCATATCGACGTCGCCGGCGTCGCGTCGCCTGGCAAGGACCTGCCGCTGGCGCCGAAGGGCGCGACGGGCTGGGGTGTCCGGACACTCGACCGGTTGGTACGCGATCTCTACGAGGGCTGATGGGGTCGGTCTTCTTCTATCACTTGACTAGATCGCCGCTGGAGGTCGCGCTCCAAGGTCTCCTCGAGAAGGCCCTTTCGCAAGGGTGGCGCGTCGCGGTGCGGGGCCGAACCGCCTCCGTCGTCGAGCATCTCGACCGCGTCCTTTGGCTCGGTGACGGGTTTCTGCCGCACGGTCGGTCCGGCGGCGCGCATGACACCAGGCAGCCTGTGCTCCTGACGACCGATCGATCCATATCGAACGGCGCCACCTGTCTGATGTCGATAGAGGGTGCGAACGTCGCGCCCGAGGAGGCATCGGCTTTGACGCGCACGTGCATCCTCTTCGACGGCGGCGATGCCGCGGCGGTCGAGGCGGCGCGCGCCCAGTGGCGCAGGTTGACGGCGGCGGGGCTGGAGGCCGAGTACTGGAGCCAAAGCGACGGGCGCTGGACGCGTCAGGCGGCCACCTCGAAGTGATGCTGGTGCGTCAGCCGAGGTCTAGATGCTTGCCCAGTCGTCGTAGCGAAACTTCTTCGGCCCTTCGTTCAGGATGGCGGGAGTGTAGGCATCCTTACTCTCGTCCTTGCCTTCGCTTCGCTTGCCGCGCTCCTCGGGCGTTTTCTTCTTCTCCATGTCCTAACTCCATTCACTCGGAAAACTACAACGGGACAAGCCCTCGGGCACACCGATCGTTCCTCAGAAGAGCGCCAATGCTCCAGGCTCGTCGCCGACAGGTGCACTTCTGCCACGAATTCGTTCGCGCAGCGCTCCCAGTCGCGCCACGGCCGCGAGGTCTTCGACGTTGACACGCGTACCGTCCTCATTTGCGGCGCGTCGGAGGATCGCAGACAGATCTTCGAGCGTCTGTTGAAGGCGGTCGATCTCCTGCAGGTGCCATACGTCATGCCCGCCGTCCGTCGCGTCGGCGCGTTCGAGGAGCCCGCCAAGCGTCGCCTGCAGCGACATCGCAGACGCGCCAAGATCGTCGAGTTCCTCTGCCAAGGTAAGCAGTAGATCACCGCGCAGCATCGTGCCGCCGTCACTTGGTTGCATCAGAGCCGCCCGACGATCGCCTCGATCGCCTGCTTCAGACTGGTGGTGTCGAATGGCTTCTTGACAAGGTTGTTCATTCCGAGCCGCTTGCCTTTCTCGACAACTTCCTTGTCAGCACGCCCGGTTATCAGCAGAAAGCCGACCTTCGCGGTCTTGGCACCCGTGCGCAGCGAGTGGAGCAACTGCAGACCGTCCATGCCCGGCATGTTGTAGTCCGAGATCACAAGGTGCACCGGTGATTTGGCGATCGTCTGCAGCGCCGTCGGGCCGTCGGCCGCGGTAATGACGTTGCTGATTCCCATCGCGTCCAGCGCCTGAGTGATCAGGCCGCGGCTCGTCGACATGTCGTCGACCACCATGATCCTGAGTTGGTCCCTGAGTGCCATTTCAATCCCTCTCGGACATCTCGTTGATGTTGCGGCCGGCGGGCTCGTCGTCCCGGCGATATGCGGTGACGCCGACGCTCCTGAGGTTCAGGCCCGGCATCTCGTGGATGCGCTCGGAGTGGCCGACGAAGATCGTGCCGCCCGGCGCGAGCGCGTTCTGGAAGCGGGGCCATAGCCGCCGCTGCGTCGCGTCGTCGAAATAAATGACAACGTTGCGACAGAAGATCACGTCGAACCGGCGCTTCATCGGCCACGGCGCCATGAGGTTCAGCTCGCGAAACGTGACGAGTTTGCGGAGCTTGTGGCGCACCGTGTGTCGCCCGCTCGCTTCCGGTTCGAAGAAGCCGTTGCGGTCGCTCTCGGGAACGCCAGCGATCTGCTCGGTGGTGTAGGTCGCCGCGCGCGCGACATCCAGGATCGCAGGGTCGATGTCGGTGGCGAGGATGCGGACGTCGCGCTCGCCGGCCTGCGGGTCGAGGCGCAGGATCTCCATCGCGATCGAGTAGGGTTCCTGACCGCTGGAGCAGCCGGCGGACCAGATCCGCACCGGGCCGCCCCGAGCGGCCCGCTTGACGAGGTCCGGCAGGATCGACCGACGCAGGATGTCGAAGTGATGGCTCTCGCGGTAGAAGTGCGAGACGTTGGTCGTCAGCACCGAGATCATCTGCCGTACCTCGTCCCGGCCCTCCTCGCTCTCGACGAGATCGAGGTACGCCGAGAAGCTTGCGATCCCTAGGGCGCGCAGCCGGCGCATCAGCCGGGACTGGACCAGCGCCGTCTTGGTCGGCGCAATCATCAGGCCGGCCTGGGCCGACGCCAGTCTCGCGACCCGCTGGAACGAGCCGGCGTCGAGTTCGGCCGGCGAGGCGGGGCGCCTCGGAGATGCGACGGCGGTGCTCACGCGGCGGCGTCCAGCGCCGGCATGACCGCGCCGAGGTCGAGGACCCGGATCATGCGTCCTTCCACGATGGTCAGTGCGTTGATGAAGGTCTGCGTGTGATCGGCAGCCAGTTCCGGTGGAGGCGCGAGCTCCTCCTCCGGGATCGACAGGATGTCGGAGACTGCGTCGACCAGCAGGCCGACAATGCGGCCGCCCACATGCACGACGATGATGACGTTGCGATCCGTCAGCTCGCCCGAAGGCAGACCGAGCCTTTGCGCAAGATCGATCACCGGCAGGACGGTGCCGCGGAGGTTGATGACGCCGCGCACGTACGCGGGCGAGTGCGGCAGCGAGGTCGCGCGGGTCCAGCCGCGAATCTCGCGGACGGACATGATGTCGACGCTGTATTCCTGGTCGCCGACGCGGAACGAGAGCAGTTCCACTTCGGTCGCGTCGCTGCGCTTTTCTTTTTCGTTCGTCATGGACGTCATCCTGCGAGAGCGGTCGGTTGGAAGGAGCGGCGGCTGCGGCCGGAGGCGTTCGCCACGAGGTCGGCGGCGTCGAGGATCAGGGCGATCTGCCCGTCACCCAGGATCGTCGCCGCAGCCACGCCGCGGACGTGGCCGTAGCTGTCGTGAAGGCCCTTTATGACGACTTGCCGCTGATCCTCGATCGCATCCACGATGAGCGCGATGCGTGTCCCGTCTTCCTGCGTGATGAGGAGCGCGATCGTTCCGACATAGCTGTCGAGCGGCTCGCGGTAGCCGAGCTCGATGCCGAGATCGAGCAGCGGCACGAAGGCGTCGCGGATCTTGACGACCTGGGTTTCGGGGCCGAGCGATCGGATGTCGTCGCCGGTCAGCGTCAGCGTCTCCTGGATCGCGGTCAGCGGCACGACCAGCGTCTCCTGCTCGACCTTGATGACCATCCCGTCCAGAACCGCGAGCGTCAGCGGGAGCGAGATCGAGAACGACGTGCCACGCCCTTCCATCGAGGTCGTCGTGATGCGCCCGCCGAGGGACGTGATGGCGGTCTTGACCACGTCCATGCCCACGCCGCGACCCGACAGGTTCGACACCGCCGACGCCGTGGAGAAGCCGGGCATGAAGAGGATGTTATCGATCTCGGCGTCGGTCAGCTGCGCGTCGGCGGATACAAGGCCCTTCTCGACGGCCTTCGCCAGGACGCGCTCGCGATTGATGCCGGCACCGTCGTCCGCGATCTCGATGACGACGCGGCCTGATCGGTGGCCGGCTGTCAGTGTGACGACCCCCTGCTCGGGCTTGCCCGCGACGACGCGGTCTGCGGTCTTTTCCAGACCGTGATCGACGGCATTGCGGATCATGTGCGTCAGCGGCTCGGCGAGGAGCTCGATGACGGTCTTGTCGATCTCGGTGGCGTCCCCGTCCGTCTTGAGGCGCACGTCCTTGCCGACCGCGGCGGCGGATTCCCGCACGATCCGGCCCATCCGCTGGAACAGCGATTTCACGGGCTGCGCCCGGATCATCATCACGCTTTCCTGGATGTCGCGCGTGAGCTGCAGGAACTCGTCGAGACCGGTCGTGACGGGAGAGTTCGACGGAACCCCCGCCTCTGCCACGGACTGCGCCAGCATAGCCTGGTTGATAACCAATTCGCCGACGAGGTTCACCAACCGGTCGATCCGTTCGAGATCGACGCGAACAGTCGCCTTCGGTGTGGCGACGGTTCTTTTCTCGGCAACTGCGCCGTCATCCTTCATGCATCCAGCTTCGGGCAGAGTCTCGGCGACCGCCTCCAGTTGCGGAACAGCTCCTGCCGTCGAGTGCGGCGCGGCTTCCGTCGGCACGATGGCCGGCGCCTCGGTCATGTCGGGCATTGCGGGAAGATCGTCGTCCTCGTGCGTGGGGGCTTCCTGCGTGATTTCCAGCTCGCAGACATCTTCCACGAACTCGAAGACCTCGCGGATGGCGGATTCCGACTCCTCCGTCACCAGATGCGCGGACCACGACAGGTAGGCCGCCGTGGGCTCCAGCTCTTCGAGATCAGGGATGCAGTCGGTATTGGGACCGAGCGAGAGGTCTCCGAGATCACGGAGCGCGCGGAAGAGATAGAGCGGCTCGTTGCCCGACGCGTAGAGGTCGTCGTTCGGAGCGAAGCGGATGTTCCAGCCGGGCGTCACGCTCGGTGCGGTGCCAAAGTCGCCGAGATCGGGCAGCGACGTGTCGTCGTCGCTCAGGATCGGGAGATCGAGCGAGAGCGCCATCGGCTGGAAATCCGAGAGGTCGGCCTCTTCGTCCGCCTCGTCGCCCGAAATCTCGGTCAGCGCCGCCAGGACGCGGGAGTACCGCTCCGGATTCAAGGGCTCTTCATCGCGCGCCGCGCGGACGTGGTCGGCGAGAACGTCGCCACACTGAAAGAAGAGCTTCAGCGCCTCGTCGTCGACCGAGATCGACCCGGAACGCACGCCGTCCAGCGCGGTCTCGAAGCTGTGGGCAAAGGCGACGAGGTCGTCGAGGCCGAACGCCCCCGCGCCCCCCTTGATGGAGTGTACCGCGCGGAAGACGACGTTGATCGTCTCGACGTCGTCTTCCGCGTCCTCGAGCACCTGCAAGCCATCCTGCATGGCCTCGAGCAACTCCTCGCACTCGAGGAAGAAAGAGGCGCGAATTTCCTGCATCGGGTCGGACATCGCGCGCTCCTCAGGCTGCAACCATGTCGATCGCGCGCACCAGCTTGGCGGGATCGAAGGGCTTGACGATCCAGCCGGTGGCGCCGGCATTGCGGGCGCGACGCTTCAGGTCGTCGCCGCTTTCCGTCGTCAGGACGAGGATGGGAACGCCGCGATAGCGATCGCTGTTGCGCACCGCGTCGATGAAGCCGAAGCCGTCCATCCTGGGCATGTTGATGTCGGTGATGATGACGTCGGGGGCCAAATCCTCGAGAACCTCGAGACCGTGTATGCCATCCTCCGCGAAATGTGCGTCGATGCCGGCCTGCGTAAGGGCTAGGCACAGCATGTCGCGCATCGTGCGGCTGTCATCGACCGCGAGAACCGTACGGCTCATGACGAGGCTCCTTCGACGAGTTTTTCAGGGTGGAAGCCAAGCAGGCCAAGCTGATCGACGCAGATGTCGGGGACGTTCACGAGGGTCAGCTTGCGGCCGTCCTTGGCCCAGGAACGCGCCGCGGAGAGGATTGCCTGCACGGCGAGGGTTCCGATATGCGTCGTGCCGCTTGCGTCGAGGCCAAGGTCGGCGCCGCGGCACTCCCGCAGTTGCCGGACCAACTCGATCGTCGCGTTCTGATCGAGTTTCGACGCCAGCCTGATCTTCTTCGCTTTCGACGTCGTGGTCGTCCGACCCTTGCTCGCTGGCATGAAGCTCCCCCAACCGCGTCTTTGGATGCGCGGATCGATAGAGGGCGGAACGTTAAGGCTGAGTTACGCCGAGCCTTTTTCGGCGTTCGGCGTAAGCTGGGTCAGGTGAGCCGCGCACCCCGTCAAGGCGGAATAGTCGTCATTGATGACAGCGACCGGGAACTGCAGCATGAAATCTGAGAATCGGCCCTTGGCGCAGAATGCCTCTTCGAAGCCCATCCTGCCAAGCCAGGGGCCGAATTGGCGCGCAACGCCGCCGGCCAGATGGATGCCGCCAAACGGAAGATACATCAGGGCGAGGTTGCCTGCGACGGTGCCGAGAACCCTCACGAACTGCCGCATCGCCGCCTCCGCCCGCGGGTCGGATCCGGACTCCGCCGCCGCGAGAATCTCGGCCGCAGTGGCGCTCGCCGGATCGTCCGCCTCGTCTCCGAGCCAGGAGTAGACCCTCTCGATCCCGCGTCCCGACAGAACTTCCTCGACCGACGGGAAGCCGTGCGTTCGCGCGACGTAGTGCGCAAGGCGGAATTCGGCCTCGTCGCCTACAGGCAGGCTCGCATGTCCCGCTTCCGATGGCGGAACGTACCGACCGTCGGAGGTGTCGAAGACCGGTGCGGCGTTGAAGCCTGTTCCGACGCCGATCACCAGCTTTGCGGCCTGCGTACCCGCGGCGTCGCCCTCCCGGATCACCGTCTCGTTCGCCGGGTCGATGTGGCCGATAGCGTGACCCTGCGCCTGCAGGTCGTTGAGAACCGCGATCGTAGTGGCGCCTGTCGCCGCGCCCACGATCTCCCGGTCGACCATCCAGTCAAGGTTGGTCAGATGCCCGGCCGACTCGCGCACGGGGCCGGCGATCGCGATGCAGGCGCCTTGCAAAGGTCCCGGCCTCGTCTCGTCCAGATAGGTGCGCAGCACCGAACCGATGTCGGAATGCTCGGCATTCCGGTAGCGCCTGATCGTGTCGATCTCGACCATCGTGCCGCGCGCGAGAGCAACGCGCATGTTCGTACCGCCGAGGTCGGCGACAAGATGTTCCGAAGCGCTCAAGACGCCCGTTCCCGCACCGAAGCCGGGAAAAACGCGCCATTTCGGTAAGCAGCCACCGTCGCGCCAGGGAGGCGTGCAGTCGCTGGATCATGCCGTGTCTCGCGCATGCACCCTCTCGATGAAAAGCGTCGCACAGGCCAATTGGTAAACACGCCCGCCGAGGGGGTCAAAGCCCGAATTCCCTTGCCGCTGCCGCCGGCTCGGACCGCGTTGACAGACGGGAAGGCTTCGCAGAGGGTCCTACATATCGATGCAAGTCGGCCGGATCCGGGCCGGCACAAACCGAGTGCGCCGTTCGTGCGCACGTCAACGGGAGGATAGTCATGCGACGTGTGCTGTATTCCAGCGCAGCCATTCTGGCCGTTTCGATCTCCGCCACCCAGGCCCAGGACTTGAAGTTTCCGGTCGGGGAGGATGACGCGTTCAACTGGCAGAGCTTTGAGGAATTCGCGTCGAACTACGATCTCAGCGGTCAGACGCTCGAGATGTCCGGGCCGTGGACGGGGGCAGACAACGACCTCTTCAGCAGCGTCATCGCCTACTTCGCCGAGGCGACGGGCGCGACCGTGAACTATTCAGGCTCCGACAGCTTCGAGCAGGACATCGTCATCTCGACCGAGGCCGGCTCGGCCCCGAACATCGCGGTCTTCCCGCAGCCGGGCCTTGCCTCGGACCTCGCCAGCCGCGGGCAGCTCGCCCCTCTGGACGAAGCGACGGGCGAGTGGATCCGCGAGAACTACGCTGCCGGAGACAGCTGGGTGGACCTCGCCACCTACGCAGGGCCGGACGGCGAGGAGCAGCTTTTCGTCTTCCCTTACAAGATCGACGTGAAATCGGTTGTCTGGTACGTTCCCGAAGCCTTCGATGAGGCGGGCTACCAGGTTCCCGAGACCTTCGAGGAGCTGAAGGAGCTGACAGAGCAGATCGTCGACGACGGTGAGACGCCGTGGTGCATCGGCCTGGGGTCCGGCGCCGCGACGGGCTGGCCCGCGACCGACTGGGTCGAGGACATGATGCTGCGTACCGCCTCGCCCGAGACGTATGACCAGTGGGTGACGAACGAGATTCCGTTCGACGACCCCGCGGTGGTCAGGGCTATCGAGGAATACGGCTACTTCCTCGAGGACGGTCGCGTGGCCGGCGGCCGCAACGCGGCGGCTACGACCGACTTCCGCGACAGCCCTTCCGGGCTCTTCGAGTTCCCGCCCGAGTGCTACATGCTCAAGCAGGCGACGTTCATCCCGACCTTCTTCCCCGAAGGCACGGTCGTCGGAGAGGACGTCGACTTCTTCTACCTGCCTGCCTACGAGAGCGAGGATCTGGGCCGCCCCGTGCTGGGCGCCGGAACGATGTTCGGCATCACCAACGACAGCGATGCCGCGCGCGCGTTCATCGAGTTCCTCAAGACGCCGATCGCGCACGAGATCTGGATGGCGCAGTCCGGCTTCCTCACGCCCTACACCGAGGCGAATACCGAGGTGTTCCCAAGCGACGTGCAGCGAAATCTCAACGAGATCCTGACCGAGGCCACGACGTTCCGCTTCGACGCGTCCGACCTGATGCCGGGCGAGATCGGGGCAAACGCGTTCTGGTCGGGCATGGTCGACTTCACGACCGGCGAACCTGCGGAGGAGGTCGCCGCGAGCATCCAGCAGCGCTGGGACAGCATTCAGTGACGATCTCGGGGCCAAGCGGCGAAGGCCTGGCCCCCGAAACGTTCGGGCCCTCCCGCTCCGGCGGGGAGGGCCAAAGGGAAACAGGATAGGGAGGATGCGCGATGAACCCGATCGTCCAGGGGATCATCACGATCATTGTCGGTGTCGGCGGCTGTATTGGGTACTTCTACTTCTCGAATCTCCTCGTCGATAAGGTCATCTTCCCCGCACGGGGGCCCAACATCTCGCGCAACATCAACCGAGCGACGATGCTTCGCCCCTGGCTGTTCCTGTTTCCCGCGATCTTCGCGCTCGGCCTCTACCTTGCCTATCCGGTGGTCGGCTCGTTCTGGCGCTCGCTGTTCAACCGCTCTGGCGACGAGTTCATCGGGCTGGGCAACTACGCGACGCTGTTCGGGTCCGAGGCGTTCCGCGTTGCCTTCTTCAACAACATCCTGTGGGCGATCTTCGTGCCGGCGGCGTCGACCTTCCTCGGGCTGATCATCGCACAGCTGACCGACCGGCTCTCCTGGGGCAACATCGCGAAGTCGCTTATCTTCATGCCGATGGCGATCAGCTTTGTCGGCGCCTCGCTCATCTGGAAGTTCGTCTACGCCAACGACCCCAACATCGGGATGATCAACGCGTTCCGCGACTTCCTCGGCATGGCGTCAGTGGATCCGCTGCAGATTCCATTCTGGAACAACTTCTTCCTCATGGTGATCCTGGTCTGGATTCAGACCGGCTTCGCGATGGTCATCCTCTCGGCCGCGCTTCGAGGTATCCCCGAGGAGACGGTCGAGGCCGCGATCGTCGACGGCGCTAATCCTTTCCAGATCTTCTTCCAGATCAAGGTGCCGCAGATCATGGGCACGATCGTCGTGGTCTGGACCACGATTACGATCCTGGTGCTCAAGGTCTTCGATATAGTCTACGCCATGACCGGCGGGAACTTCGATACCGAGATCCTGCCTAGTTACATGATGCAATTCATGTTCCGCGACGACGGGCGCGCGACCGCGGTCGCCTTTGTCATCATGGTCATCGTCTCGCCGGTGATGATCTGGAACATCGTCCAAGCGCGCAAAGAACTGCGCTGAGGGAGAGGCAGAATGGACAATATTGCAGGCACCAAGTCTCATCTCACCTGGGCCGTCAACCTTACGGTCATCATTCTGGTGCTACTTTGGCTCGTCCCCACGATCGGCCTTTTCGTCTCGTCCTTCCGCGATCGCGACCAGATCTCGGAGTTCGGGCTGGTGGATGGCGCCGTTCCCGGTGGAGCAGGCGTTCCGAGGTCGCGCGTCGGCCGAGGGCGCGACCCTGGACGGCGACGTCTACGTCCTGACCGGCAACATCTTCGAGGACGAGGAAGTCGTCGCGCAGATGGGTGAGGGCGGCGGCGGCGGCATCGCTGCCTTCGGCGACAGCGGCCGCGCCCCTGGCGCCTATCCCGCCGGTCAGGTCGCCGAGCTCGATGACGGCGCGACGCTCGTCGTCGAAACGAATGGCGACTACACCTACACGACGACGGAGGACCCGGGCAGCCGGGGCCCGCGCATCTACTTCATCGCTGAGACGCCGCCGGAATTCTCGCTCGACAATTACCGAACGGTGCTGACTGCCGATAACATGGATCAGGCGTTCATCAACACGCTGACCGTGACGGTCCCTGCGACGATCATCCCGATCCTGATCGCGGCCTTCGCGGCATACGCGCTGGCCTGGATGGATTTTCCAGGGCAGGGGAGTTCTCATCGCCGCAGTCGTCGCACTTCTCGTCGTGCCGTTGCAACTTGCTCTTGTGCCGATGCTGCAGCTTCACAACCGTATCGGGATAGGCCAGAGTTTTCTCGGGATCTGGCTAGCGCATACGGCGTTCGGCATGCCGCTCGCGGTCTATCTGCTGCGGAACTACATGGTCGGACTGCCGCGTGACATCATCGAAAGCGCAAAGGTCGATGGCGCCACCGATTTCGAGGTCTTCACCAAGATCGTGCTGCCGCTCAGCTTTCCGGCGCTTGCGGCCTTTGCAATCTTCCAGTTCCTGTGGACGTGGAACGATCTGCTGGTGGCGAAGGTGTTCCTGCCATCGGCGGACGAGGCCAAGGTAATGACCGTCAAGATCGCCGACGATCTGCTCGGTTCGCGTGGCGGCGACTGGGGCATCCTCGCGACGGCGGCCTTTGTCTCGATAGCGGTGCCGCTGCTCGTGTTCTTCACGATGCAGCGCTACCTCGTGCGGGGCCTCTTGGCCGGCTCGGTGAAGTGACGGAAGCTTGATGACGCGCCATTGGGGCCCGCGAGGGGCAGCCGAGTCCGCGTCGTCGACCGTCGGTCCGGATTGGTGGCGCGGGGCGGTGATCTACCAGATCTACCCGCGCTCCTTTCAGGACGGTAACAATGACGACCCTGGGCACGCTTAACGACTTCGACTCGCTGGTCGAGCGCGGCCATGGCCTCGGCCTCAAGATGCTGATCGACCTGGTCCTTTCGCACACCGCCGAGATCTGGGCCGACGCCCGGTCTGATGGCACGCCGCCCAGCAAATGGCTCAGCGTTTTCGGCGGCTCCTCGCGGGAACGGGACGTGGAGCGGATGCAGTACTACTCGCGCAATTTCCTGCCTGAGCAGCCGAACCTGAATTTCCATAACCCCGAGGTGCAGGACGCGGTGCTGGATGTACTCCGCCTATCGCTGAACCGTGGCCTCGACGGCTTTTGCCTCGACGTCGTGAACTCCTGCTTCCACGATCCGCGGCTGCGGAAGAACCCGCCGCTGGACTCCGACTTGCGGAAAGCCATGACAGCACCGGCGGTCAATCCCTACAACTTTCAGGACTACCTCTTCGACAAGACTCAGCCGGAGATCCTTGCCTTTCTCGAGCGTCTTCGTGCGCTTCCCGACACCTATCCGGCAAAGATGACGGGGGGCGAGGTTGGGGAGGCGCAGCGCGGAACCGCACTGCAGGCGGCCTACACGGCGGGCGACCGTCGGCTGCACATATGCTACGGTTTCGAGAAACTCACCGGTGCGTTCCCCAGCGGCAGCCGGATCGGCGCGATCCTCGTGGACTTCGAGCGCGGGGGCCGCGACAGCTGGTCGTGCTGGGCGTTCTCCAACGATGACGTGCCGCGCCACCCGTCGCGCTCGGGGCTCAGCGAGGCGGAGCTCCGGCTCTGTCGCGCCATCCTCTGCAGCCTTCGGGTATCGATCTGCCTCTATCAGGGTGAGGACGGCCTCCGGTTTTCGCCGAAATTTGAGGGTCGCGATCGGCTGTTGCACGCCGCGGCCTTGGACGGCGGAGGCGCACCATGCCGGCTTCTCGGAAATCGACCCCTGTTTGCCAATGGCGACGGAGCATCTCGACCACGCTGTCTCGGCGCAGGAGCGCGACCCTGGCTCCACGCTGAATTTCTCCCGCGCGCTCCTCGATTTCGGCCGGGCGCATGCGCCGCTCATCAAAGGCGGCGTGACGCCGTTCCGCGCCGATGACGACGCGCTGACGCTTTTAGGCGAATTAGATGGGCTGAGGATGGTTTGCGCCTTCAATCTCACGGGAGAGGACCGTAAGGTTCCACTGCCGGGGGTGATTGGCGGCAGTACAAGTATGCCCTGTTCGAGGACACCATAGACGAAGGAGCGGCGAAACCGCCGCCTTATCAGGGCTTGTTCGCCTTGGAACTGGAATAAGGGAGGAACGCGAGAATGGCCAATCTTCACCTGCAGGACATCGAAAAGGCGTATGGTACCGTCAAGGTCCTGTCGGACATCAACCTCGACATCAAGCAGGGCGAATTGGTGGTGTTCGTTGGTCCCTCCGGTTGCGGCAAGTCCACGCTCCTGCGCATGATCGCCGGGCTCGAGCGCATCACCGGCGGCACTCTCACGATCGACGGGCAGGTGGTGAATGACGTTCCGCCGGCGCAGCGCGGCATCGCGATGGTGTTCCAGTCCTACGCGCTCTATCCGCACATGACGGTGCGTGACAACATGGCCTTCGCGCTGAAGATCGCCAAGAAGTCCAAGCAGGAGATCGAGGACGCGGTGGGCAAGGCCGCGCGCATCCTGCAGCTCGGCCCCTATCTCGACCGTCTGCCGAAGGCGCTGTCAGGTGGTCAGCGGCAGCGGGTGGCGATCGGCCGCTCCATCGTGCGCGACCCCAAGGTCTATCTCTTCGACGAGCCGCTCTCGAACCTCGATGCGGCGCTGCGTGTCGCCACCCGGATCGAGATCGCGCAGCTCAAGGAGTTGATGCCGGAATCGACGATGATCTACGTCACCCACGACCAGGTGGAGGCAATGACGCTGGCAAGCCGCATCGTGGTGCTTGCAGGCGGCGGTATCGCGCAGGTGGGCACGCCCCTCGATCTCTACGAGAAACCTGAGAACGAGTTCGTGGCGCAGTTCATCGGATCGCCCTCCATGAACCTGCTGCCGGGCGAGATCGTCCGGACGGGTGAGCAGACGACGATCAAGATGGACGGCGGCGGCACGGCGGTGTCGCACTATCCCTCGAAGCCCGAGGACGAGGGCAAGAAGGTCAACATCGGCGTCCGCCCGGAGGACTTTCTCGAGAGCGATGTCGAAGATTTCATCTACCACGGCAAGGTCGACATCACCGAGGCATTGGGCGAGGTGACGCTGCTCTACTTCGAGGCCGACAAGGGCAAAGGCGAAGATCCGATGATCGCCAAGCTACCGGGCATCCACAAGAGCTTGCGCGGCCGTGATGTCAGGTTGTCGGCCAGTCCCGACAAGGTCCACGTCTTCCTCGATGGCCAGTCGCTGCTCTACCGCGAACGGCCAACGAAGAACATCAGCATGAAGCCCCACTGAGATGCTGGCGAACGGTAGCATAGGCGACAGCATTCCTTGACGAGAGGCTGCACGAAGTCACTGCCGCCTCTCTGGCGTCCAAGCGGAACCCACGCGCAGGATCTGCCTTTGCTACAATCGGGGGCTCCGCGGAGGGGAACGCGCGAGAGACCGGTGACTTTCCAGACTTGTTGCTCTCATCGCGCCCGATTCCGGTGCGCGGCGCCGGCAAGGCTCTTGCGGGGGTTCCGAAGACCCCTGCTACTCTCTCTCTGAGGCGATCGGCAGGGAGTCCGTGTCATTCACGCCGGATTCCGCCGTCCTCGCCGCGATGGCAAGGGCTTCTCGCAGGATGTCGTCGTCGCCAATATGGTTCACCAGCGTCAGGATGAGCCGCGCGTTCAGCGCGTCGCTTTCGGCCTTGCTGAGGCCCTCATGCGCGGCAAGCAGCATGTCATATATCCCGTCGGGGTCCTCGATGTTGCGGGCCGTGATCAGAGCCTTCATGTGGCCGCACTCCCGATCGCGCGAGCGAGCGCGTGGGCAAGATCAATGTCCGATGCGTCGCTCCAGCGGGCGCAGACATGCTGGTCGGGGCGGATCAGGTAGACGGCCCGCCGCGCCTGTCCGAGATAGCGCCGCCTCAGGTCCTCGCCTGGCGCGTCGATGCGGAGTAGACGACACCCCCCCGGCATGACGGGTGGCTCGCTGCCGATGGTGAGCGCCACGAACTCGTCGCCTAGCCGGTCGAGCAGGAAGTCGTCTCCGACCGGCGCATCCGGACAGGGGGCGCCAGGGCGCGTCAGGCTCGGCCCCTCCGGCAGCGCGTCGTCGCTGTTCAAGGGAGAGCCGTCGTGGATGCACGGCTGTGACAGCCGCCCAGAATTGACGAATGGCCGGGCGAAATCGTGGTCGCGCGACAACTCCAGGACCGCGTTTCGGAAAATGCGGCTGGTCTCGGTCTTCGGCGAGATGAAATCGGTGGAGCGGGTGGAGTTGCGGATGTTCTCGTCGGCGCCCTGGATGCGTTCCACCTCGTAGCTGTCGAGCAGCGTCCCCGGTGCGTGCCCCTGAACGACCATGGCGAGCTTCCAGCAAAGGTTGTCGACATCTTGGATGCCGCCGTTTGCGCCGCGGGCACCGAAGGGCGAGACCTGGTGCTCGGCATCGCCCGCGAAGAGCACGCGGCCGTGGCGGAAGGAGGACATGCGCCTGCACTGGAAGGTGTAGACCGAGGTCCAGACGATTTCGTACTCCACGCTGTCGCCCAGCATCGCGTCGATGCGGGCGCGCACCTTTCCCTCCTTCAACTCCTCCAGCCGGTCCACGTCCCAGCCGATCTGGAAGTCGATCCGCCAGATGCCATCCGGCTGCTTGTGGAGGAGCGCGGAGTCGCCCGCCTCGCGGAAGGGCGGTTCGAACCAGAATCGCCGCTCCGCCGGGAAGTCGGCATGCATCCGCACATCGGCGATTAGGAAGCTGTCCTTGAAGACCTGCCCCTCGAACCCCAGGCCGAGCGCCTTGCGTGTGGGCGAGCCGGCGCCGTCGCAGGCGAGGACCCAGTCGGCGCTGACCTCGTAAGGCCCGTCGGGGGTCGTTACTTCCAGCCTGACGCCATCGTCTCGGCCTTCGAGAAGGTCCACCCGGTTCTTGCCGCGGATCTCGATCGGCGCGCCTTCGGCCTGCGCGGCGCGGATGTGGGCGAAGAGGTGCTTCTCGAACGCCGGTTGTGGCAGGTTGATGAAGGCCGGCCTGAGATGGCCCTCCTCCGGCAGCAGGTTGAACTCGAAAACGAGGTCGGCGCCGTGGAAGACCTTGCCGAGGCTCCAGATCACGCCCTCCTCCACCATCGGTTCGGCGCAGCTCAGCCGGTCGCAGATCTCCAGCGTGCGCTTGGCGAAACAGATGGCGCGGCTGCCTTGGCCGACGCCTTCGTGATCGTCGAGCACGAGCGTTGGGATCCCCTTGAGGCCGAGGTCCAGCGCGGCGGCCATGCCGATCGGGCCGCCGCCGACGACCACGACGGGGTGCTGGACCGGCTGACCGGCATCCTGGTCAGGGCTTCGCGTGTATGGATACAGCCTGTGGGCGAGACGGTACCTGTCGTCCAGCATCGGCGGGATCTCCCTTCAGGCCTGCAGCAGCTTCCACGTCTCTGCATCGCGCTCTGCGGTCCAGATGCGCGGGGTGTCTATACCCTGCGCCTCATCGTGGGCGCGCACGACGTTGAACGGTAGGCAGTGCTCGTAGATGGCGTAGTCGGCGAATTTGGGGTCGCAGACCTCGCGGCAGGCGGCCATCGCCTCCTCGAGCGATCCGCCGCGGTGAGCGACGCGCGCGACGCTGCGATAGGTGGAGGACACGAAGTCCGCCGTCGCGTCGAGGGCTGCGTTCACCCGCTCGTGCCCGACCAGCGCATTGCCGCGTCCCGGCGCAATCGCGTCGACGTCGAAGGCACGGAGCGCTTCGAGCGTCGCGGGCCAGTCCCCGAAATGTCCGTCGCCGCAGTAGCAGGCGGAGTGGTATTCGACGATGTCGCCGGTGAACATGACGTTCTGGTCGGGGACGTGCACGACGATGTCGCCCGCCGTGTGCGCGCGGCCGAGCCGCATGAGGTCGACCCGCCGGCCACCGAGGAAGACGCTCATCCGGTGCGAGAAGGTCGTCGTGGGCCAGGTGAGGCCTGGGATGCTCTCGTGCCCCTGGAAGAGACGGGGGAACCGGGTGAACTCGCTATCCCAGTCTTGCTGCCCGCGCTCGGCAACCATCGCGCGGGCGACGTCGGACCTGATGACCTCCCGCGCATCGTAGGCCGAGGCGCCGAGGACGCGCACGGCGTGGTAGTGCGTCAGGGCGAGGTGGGTGATCGGCTTGTCGGTCACCTCTCGCACCTTCTCGAGGCGTGGGGTCGCCTGCGCCTCGACGATCATCACGCTTCATCACCGATGTTGGCGCGGCGTGTTGGGTCGCCTTCTGCCGTGAAGGCCCAGAGGCCGTCGCCGACCTCGGCGAACGTGATCCTCTTGTCGGCCATGTCGCCCTGCGACGCGAAGCTCCTCGCCATGCCGTCTCCTCCCTCTGCCGGTCTCGGCCGGTCTGTTTCCGTTGCCTGCAATCCTGTCCGAATGGGTCAGGGAAAGTCCGGCGCGGGCAGGATCGCCCCCGTGCAGGCGCCGAATCCCACCCGGTACCCGTCACCCCGTGCATGCCCCTTGAGCGTCAGAGTGTCACCGTCCTCGATAAAGGTCCGGGTCGCGCCGCCCGGCAGATCGATCGGCCGCTCCCCGCCCCAGGTGATCTCCAGGAGCGAGCCGAAGCTGTCGCGCTCCGGTCCCGAGATGGTGCCCGAGCCCAGAAGGTCGCCGGTCCGCATCGCGCAGCCCGAGGAGGCGTGGTGCGCAAGCTGCTGTGCGGCGGAATAGTAGAGCTCGCGCATGTTGGTGCGGCTGATCGTGGCGGGCGGTTCGCGCCGGCGGCCATCTCGGCGGAGAGGGAGATGTCGTAGAGGCCGGGCTCGTCCTGTCGCAGGTAGGGCAGCAGCTCCTGCTCTGGCGCCGCGACGGCGAACGGCGCCAGCGCCTCGCCCATCACGATCCACGGGCTGATCGTGGTGGCGAAAGCCTTGGCCTGGAAGGGGCCGAGCGGCTGGTACTCCCACGCCTGGATGTCGCGCGCCGACCAGTCGTTGAGGAGGACGTAGCCGAAGATCATCTCCTGCGCCTCGGTCACCGTCACCGGGACGCCCATCGTCGAGGGCGTGCCAATGACGGCGCCCATCTCGAGCTCGATGTCGAGGCGACGGCTCGGCCCGAACGTGGGCTGCTCGGCATCCTTCGCGCGCGTCTGGCCGAGGGGCCGCCGGATTTCCGTGCCCGACACCACGATCGTCGAGGCGCGGCCGTTGTAGCCGATCGGGATGTGCAGCCAGTTTGGCGGCAGTGCGTTCTCGGGGCCGCGGAACATCGTGCCTACGTTGGTGGCGTGCTGCCGGCCGGCGTAGAAGTCGGTGTATTCGGCGACCTCGAACGGCATGTGCAGTCGCGCGCCTGACGCGGGAGTGAGCAGCGCCGCGACCGCACCCGAGCCCTCAGTCAGCAGGGCCGTGACCCTTTCGCGAAACGCGGACCAAACGGCTGGCCCGGCCGCCATCAGCGCGTTCCAACCAGGCTCGCCGAAGAGGCCTTGCGTCCCGGTCAGGCCCGCCGCCTCGGCCCGCGCGATGTCGAGGATCATGTCGCCGATCGCGACGCCGCAGCGAGGCGACAGCGCCTCGGTCGAGAAGACGCCGCGGGGCAGGTTGTTGAGCGGGAACTCCGTCTCCGGGTCGTTCGCGCTCTCCACGCAGCTTCGACGCAGGCCGCTCACTTGACGCCGGGCGTGCCGTCGAACTTTTCTCGATGCCGTCCCAGCAATCGACGTAATCGTCCTGCAGGGGCGCCTCGTTCGCGGCGAACTCTGTCAGGTGCTGCGGAAAGCGCGTCTCGAACATGAACGACATCGTCTGCTCGAGCTTGGCGGGCGCGAGATCGGCGTTGGACGCCTTCTCGAAGGCCTCCCGGTCCGGTCCGTGCGGCAACATGCAATTGTGCAGCGACATGCCCCCGGGGACGAAGCCCTGGGGCTTGGCGTCGTACTGGCCATGGATGTTGCCCATGAGTTCCGACATGACGTTCTTGTGGTACCAGGGCGGGCGGAACGTGTCCTCGGCGACGTTCCAGCGGTCGCGGAACACCACGAAGTCGATGTTCGCCGTCCCTTCCACGCCCGACGGCGCCGTCAGCACGGTGTAGATCGAGGGATCCGGGTGGTCGAACAGAATGGCGCCGACCGGGCAGTAGGTGTTCAGGTCGTACTTTGCCGGCGCGTAGTTGCCGTGCCAGGCGACCACGTCGAGCGGGCTGTGCCCGATCTCGCAGCGGTGGAACTGGCCGCACCACTTGATGGTGAGGGTCGACGGCGCCTCGCGGTCCTCGAATGCCGCGATCGGGGTCTTGAAGTCGCGCCGGTTGGCCATGCAGTTGGCGCCGATCGGGCCGCGGCCCGGCAGCTGGAACTTCTGGCCGTAGTTCTCGCAGACGAAACCACGCGCCGGACCCTCCAGCACCTCGACGCGGTAGACGAGGCCGCGCGGGATCAGCGCGATCTCCTGCGGCGCGACGTCGATGATGCCGAGCTCGGTCGCGAAGCGCAGCTTGCCTTCCTACGGCACAACGAGCAGTTCGCCGTCGGCGGAGTAGAAGTAGTCGTCGCGCATCGACTCGGTGACGAGATAGACGTGCGCCGCCATCCCGGTCTGCGTGTTCACGTCGCCGGCGGTCGTCATCGTCCGCATGCCGGTGAGCCAGGTCAGCGCCGCGTCCGTGTGCGGGACGGGATCCCAGCGGTACTGGCCTAGTGACGTGACGTTCTCCACCACATGCGGCGCAACCTTCCAAAGCGGCACGTCGACCCGTGAAAATCGGCCCTGATGCCTGACCGAAGGACGGATGCGGTAGCACCACGTTCGCTCGTTCTGGTGGCTCGGCGCGGTGAACGCGGTGCCCGACAATTGCTCGCCTTAAAGGCCATAGTTCACCTTCTGCGGACTGTTCATGCCCTGGGGCAGAGCGCCGGGCAGCGCCTCGGTCTCGAAATCGTTGCCGAAGCCCGGCATGTACCCGTCGGTCGTGCCTGCTGGTGTAGCGGCCTAGACGAGGCCTGAGACGGAGCGTTGGTCATTCATTGCGTTTCCTCCAACCTTTCGAGTTCGCCGCCTGATGACGACGTTCTAGCGGACAACGTCCCGGAGCGGGACATCTCTTGACGCAAGGTCCGCCTCTCGGTTCGGCGGAACCGGTCCATTGCGGCTCTCCGAGCAGTTCCTGCGACGCTCGATGCAACGGCGGCACCAGTGCGCCCGAGGAACAGCGCGCGCCGCCTCGCGTTGCCACATGGTTGTTGAAGAGGGGTCCATCATGGCTGAGAAGAGCAAAAAAAAGTCCACGAAGGGCGAAACTCGCGAAACGCAGGTGCAGCCGTCGCGCAAGGCGGAGGGCCGGGTCGAGGGCTTCCGCGGGCTTGCCGAGCGTATCGCCGCAGGAGAGCAGGTGGTGCTTCCGGCGCTGCTCTCTGGCCAGTGGCGACGCGAGCATGTCCGTTCCACGCTGAGGGAGGACCATGCGACACGGATCGAGCAGCGGTCGCACGGCGCGAAGGCGAAGTTCGACGAGCTTGCCGACGACTTCTTCAAGTTCTTCCGGGGAACTGCCCTGCTGTTCTACCGCGACATGGTGGGGCAGGATTCTAACATGCCCTCGGTCATGGCGCTGGGTGACGTGCACCCTGAGAACTTCGGCGTGATGCCCGACAGGAACGGAGCACCGATCTTCGGCGTCAACGACTTCGACGAGACGATCTATGCGCCGTTCACATGGGATCTGAAGCGTGGTGCGACCGGCTTCTGGATCGCCGCCCGCGAGGTCGCCGGAATGAAGCGTGGCAAGCGACGGAAGATCGTGGCGAAGTTCGTGAAGGGCTATCTCGACGCGATGCAGGCCTATGCCGAGCGCGCGACCGAGAAGAACGATGCCTATCGCATGGACAACTCGCCGAAGGTGATCCAGCGGCTGTTCGAAGAATCCTGGGAGGAACGGAAGGAGTGGCTGTGGGACGACTATCTCAAGCGCTCCGGCAACGGCTTTCGGGCCAACGACGAGCTTCAGCCGATGTCTTCGGAGATCGACAAGTTCCAGAAGGCGATGAAGACTCTCGCCAAGAGCAAGAGTTTTGAGGTTCCGCAGCGCGCCGGCGAACTCAAGGTGAAGGATGTCTGCGTCAGGCACGGGCAAGGCACGGCGTCGTTGGGCCTGCCGCGCTACTACGTTCTGATCGAGGGGCCGTCACAGGACGCC
This sequence comes from uncultured Alphaproteobacteria bacterium, assembly GCA_963749675.1. GTDB lineage: Bacteria > Pseudomonadota > Alphaproteobacteria > Rhodobacterales > Rhodobacteraceae > Roseitranquillus. Next base: position 53,151 of record CAVVNT010000004.1, on the reverse strand, counting down.
ACCGACGACCTGATCATCGAGTTCAAGCGTGCCCGCCGCTCGGCGCTTGAGGGGCTGACGCCGCCATCCGACTTCGATGCCGGTGACAAGGCCGACCGGATCGCCCACGGCCAGGCGGTCCAGCTTGCACACGGCGACATCTTCTACGGCGCGGTCGAGATCGATGGCGAGAGCTACATGACTCGCGAGCGGGCGCCGTTTCGCGACGACATCGATCTGGACGAGCTGAGCTACAAGACCTGGAAACAGTACGCGCAGGTGTGTGGAGCGGCCTTGGCCCAGTCGCACGCGCTGTCGGACGATCTTGGCCAGATCGACTACGACGTCGAACCGTCGATCGTCGCGGCAGCAAGCCCGCGAAAACTCTTCATCGCCGACATCGTCCGCTTCACCGAGGAAGCCGCAGATCGCCTCAAGGGGGACCACGCCTACTTCTGCGAGGATCACGCGCACGGCGCCTTCGACAGCATCGAGATGGTGTACCGGTGATTCGGCCGCGGCGGAGGTCGCTCTCAAGATTCGTCCGGGGTTTCCGTAGCCGGAATCGCATCCGCACATGGTCGACCGCCCGATAGCTCGGATTGCTCCGCTCCCCGGTGCCCGGTGCTCTCCAATCCAGCGGGCGGTGCTGGCTCAACGGTCTGCCGCTACGCCTCCCAGGCCTGCCCTCATGGCCAGCCGGCGAAGGGGAGCGAGGTCGTGGGTGGCGATGAGACCGGTGCTCCTGAGCGCCCGGATCGGCGGCGCGCCGGAGCGGCAGACCCGGTTGAAGAGGTCGATCGCGGTCGCGCGTGCCCGGATGTCGCCGTGCCGGCTGCGGGCATAGGCGGCCAGCGCCACCTCTTCACCGGGATCGTCGCGGGTCAGCGCCTTCGCCAGCGCCGCGATGTCGGTCAGCGAGGTGTTCAGCCCTTGTGCGCCGATCGGCGGCATGACGTGGGCCGCCTCGGCGATGAGCGCGACCCTCGGCGTGGTCAGCCGAACGGCGACCTGCGTCACGATGGGCCAACTGCCTACGGCTGACGCCAACGTCAGCGGGCCGAGGAGGGCGCCGGACCGTGTCGTCGCCTCCGTTCCGATCGCCTCGGGGCCACGATCGGAAAGCTCCGCTGCGCGACGCGCGTCGTCCATCCATACGACGGCTGACGCGTGCGCGCCGTCACGGTCGGGCAGTGGCACCAGCGTGAAGGCTCCGCCGCGATTGTAGATCTCGGTCGAGACGTTGCCGTGTGGCTCAGGGTGCGTGACTGCGAATGCGAGGGCGCGCTGACCGTACCGCGTGATCGCGACGTTGATGCCGGCTGCCTCGCGCACGGGTGACGCGCGCCCGTCGGCCGCGACGACCAGGCGCGCTGCGATGCGGCTGCCGTCTGTCAGCGTGACAAGCGCCTCTCTGTCGCGGACGAGAAGGCTGCGGAAGCCGGCCCCGAGGCGCAGGTCGACATCGGCGCGGTCCCGCAGGGCTCTGGCGAGGGCGGGCCGGCTGATCGCGTTCGGTACGTTCCATCCGAAAGTCTCTTCGCCGAGGTCTGCCGCGGCGAACTCCCGTCGCGCCCGTTCGATGGGGGGCCATCCCGACGTGTCGATCACCCGCAGAACGTCGAGCGGCGTGGCGTGTGGCGCGAGGTCCTGCCAGACGCCGGCCTCCTCGAAGAGACGGCGGGCGGGAGAGAGGAAGGCGGTGGAACGGGTGTCGGCGGCGCCGCTCTGGGGGGGAGCGGGATCGGCGAGGACGATGCGCCAGCCGCGGGCGGACAGCGCCGCGGCGGCGGTGAGGCCGGCGATGCCGCCGCCCGAGATGAAGATGTCGGCCGCTTCCATCCGCCAGACCTAGGCGGCCGGCGCTTGACGAGAAGAGGTCATCGGGCCGCGCCCGCGAGAGGCGCGACCAGGCGTTTCAGGAACGCCGATAGATCCGTCGTGTGGTAGTGGATGTGCGGCCCCTCGTGCGGCTGCGGGCCGACGAGGACGGTGCGCATGCCGAGCGCCGCGGGCTCGCGCAGGTTCCGCGGGTCATCCTCGAAGATAGCAGAGGTTTCGGCGCGGCTGCCGTCGGCGGCGAGGATCGTCTCGAATGCCAGTCGCTCCGGCTTGGGGCGGAAGCCAGCATTCTCGACCCCGTATATCGCGTCGAAAAGATGGCCGATCTCGCGCTGTGCCAGGACGCGGCCGGCGTAGGGAGCCGAGCCATTGGTGTAGATGATCCGCCTGCCGGGCAGCGCCTCGATCGCTCGTGCGAGGTCGCGATCCGGCACCAGGGCGGAGAGGTCGATCTCGTGGACCTCGTGCAGATACGCATCGGGGTCAATCCGGTGCTCCTGCATCAAGCCGGCGAGCGTCGTGCCATATCGCTGCCAGTAGTGCCGGCGGAGAGCGTCGGCCTCGGGCCGGGAGATGCCGAGTGTCTGCATCACCCAATCGGTCATGCGCACCTCGATCTGATCGAACAGGCGAACCTCGGGCGGATAGAGCGTGTTGTCGAGATCGAAGATCCAGGTCCGGACGTGGTCGAAGCCGTTCATGGCGCGTGTGGTACGCGTGGCGGCGGCGATCGTCCACCCCGTGGCGGCGGCGCGACTTGCGGCATATGGTACGGTCCGTGACCCGGACCCGAGGACAATCCGATGCTTACGGCCTGATCCTCCAGGCCATTGACGTGGGCATCTATCGGCCCGGCGACCGGCTCGTCGAATCGGAGGTGGCGGTGCGGTTCGGAGTCAGCCGGACGCCGATCCGCGAGGCGCTCCAGCGCCTGGAAACGCAGTCGCTGCTGGTGCGCGAGGGGCGGAGCCTGATCGTTGCGTCGCTCGATCACAACCAGACGGCGGAACTCTACGTGGTTCGGCTGGAGCTCGAGGCTCTCGCGGCGCGGCTGGCGGCGCGCCATGCAGAGAGCGAGGAGGTTCGTGTCCTTTCACGCATGGTCCGCGCGGACCGGGAGAATGTTGACGACCCTATGGCGCTGGCGCTGGCCAACCGGCGCTTTCACAAGCAGATCCACCTCGCGTCGCACAACAGGTTCCTGGTGCAGCAACTCGACCTCGTGCATCGCTCGATGGCGCTGATGGCGACGACCTCGCTTGCCATCGAGGGGCGCGGTGCCGAGGCGCTTGACGAACATGCGGCAATCGTCGCGGCGATCGAGGCGCGGGATGGTGACGCGGCTGACACGGCGCTGAGGCGGCATATCTCGCGCGCGTTCGAGACTCGACTGATGTCTTCGCAGGGTGACGCGACGGCGCGCTAGATCAGCGCGCCGCAACGGCGCGATGATCTTGACCCGCGGCTGTCACGAAGCCAGGGCGCGGCGGCACCGGCACCCGGCGGACCGCGACAGTCGGTGCGTCGGGAACACCGATGCCGTGCTGCGTCTTGTCCCAGTAGAACGGACGGAACACGAGCTCCAGCAGCCCCTTCCAGGCGGCGAGCGCGCCCAGCGGATAGTAGAAGTGCAGCGCAGGCACCCAAGGGATCAGCCAGCGGTGCGAGGCTTGCGAGACCCCGATGCAGCCGGCGACGATGTTTAGGATCTCCGTCAGCAGGAACGTCGCGACAAGGCTCCAGAGCAGGAGCTCCGGCGCACCGGCGAAAGGGTGCGGCAGCCCCAGCATGAGCAGCCAGAACGACCACAGAACCGGCGCGAGCGCGAATTGCGAGAGGGTTCCGAGGAAGGTGACCTGCACGCCGAGGAACCGCAGCGGCCCGAGTTCCCGCCAGAGACGGACGGGGTCACGCATGTGCACGGCGTACGTCATCGCATAGCCCTTCAGCCAGCGAGAACGCTGGCGGACCCAGGGCCAGGCGCGGCAGTTCGCCTCCTCCTGCGTGACGGTCTCGATGAGTTCGGTTCGGTATCCGTGTCTCGCGAGACGAAGGCCGAGATCGGCATCCTCGGTCACATTGTGCGCGTCCCAGCCGCCGAGGGCCTCCAGTGCCGCGCGCCGGAAGAACAGGGTCGTGCCGCCGAGGGGCACCACGAGTCCCATCCGGGCGAGACCGGGCAACACGACGCGGAACCAGGTGGCGTACTCCACCGTGAAGCAGCGCGAGAGCCAGTTCTGGCGGGCGTTGTAGTAATCGAGAATGCCTTGGAGGCAGGCGACTTCCGGCCCGCGCATTGCGAAGGCATCGACCACGTCGCGGATCTGGGCGGGATCCGGCCTGTCCTCGGCATCGTAGACGCCGATGATGGAGCCGCGGCAGAAGTCGATCGCGTAGTTCAACGCGCGCGGCTTGGTCTGGACCTGGCCGAGTGGCACCACGACTTGCCGCATGCAGGTAGGCAGGCGCGTCCGCGCGATGGTGCGCTGGGTGATAGTGTCGCTCTCCTCCACCACCAGCAGAATATCGAGCAGCTCGACGGGATAGTCGATCCGCGCCAGGCGCTCGATCAGCCGGCTTGCGATCTCGCGCTCCCTGAACAGCGGGACGAGGATCGAGACGACTGGCGCACGCGTCAGGGGCGTGACGGTGTCGGAGACGCATGGTGCGTGCCTCCGGCGGAGGGTGGCGATGGTCGCGGCGGCCTTCAACGCGGCGGTGGCGACGAGGGTCATGATCGACCAGCCCGCAAGCGCCGCAAAGGCCGTCGAAGGGGCCGCGAAGGTCAGACCGGCCGCGCAGAGAACCGCGATCACAAGCACCCAGGCGAGCATCACCGAAAGACGACCGCGGCTGCTGTGCTGTTCAGGCGCGCGAACCTCGGCTGCGCGTGCGAGGGCACGCTGCCGCACAGTCAGCAGCGCGCGCTCGATCGTCGACGGCGCGGCAACGGCCATACGCACCGGACCTATCGCCGCAGAGACCCTTTCCCGAAGCTCATCGAAGCGGTCGGGATTGGTGGTGACGACGACCGCCTCGGCGCCGGCGCGGAAAAGCGGCAGGATCTTTTCGCGAAGGCAGAAAGCGGGCCCGAGCTGATCTATCAGTCGGACATCGGGGACAAGGCTGCTTCGAGCGAAGAACTGCGCCTCGTGGCGGAGCGCGAGAGCCTCTCCCAGCAACTGCTCATCGACCATCCGATGACTTCGCAGGACATCTTCCAAGGACAAGTCGCGTCCCGGCAGCATGGCCCGTGCCCGCGACAGGTCTCCGGCGGAGAGGAGTCCGCGCGACACCAGCATCGCGCCGAGATCGGATCGCGGCGGCGATCTATGGGTCAGGGAGGGAAGCTGACGCTCATCCTCAACGACGCGGAGTTGGATTGCGGGGGCCATGGGCTCCGAAAAACGGTCTGCGGACAGCAGACGCTTTTCTAAGAGAGCATGGTTAACGGCCTTTTAAAGACCGCGCTTCGCCTGTTGCTGGTATTCCCTACCTTGATCCCGCCATCGCTCGTGAAAACCGGTCGAACAGGTAGGCGCTGTCCATCGGTCCGGGGCTCGCTTCCGGGTGGTACTGAACGGAGAATATCGGCCGATCCGTCATGCGAATCCCGCAGTTCGACCCGTCGAAGAGCGAGATGTGCGTTTCAACGACCCTGTCCGGCAAGGTCTGGCTGTCTACCGTGAAGCCGTGGTTCATCGACGTGATCTCGACCTTCCCGGTCTCGGTATCCTTGACTGGATGGTTCGCGCCGTGATGGCCGTGGTTCATCTTCACTGTCCGCGCGCCGAGTGCGAGGGCAAGCATCTGATGGCCGAGGCAGACGCCCATGATGGGGATGTCGCTCCTCTCCATGACCTCGCGTATCATCGGCACCGCGTACTCGCCGGTCGCAGCGGGATCGCCGGGACCGTTGGTCAGGAACAGGCCCTGCGGCGACTGTGCAAGCACGTCCTTCACCGTGGCGCTGGCGGGCATGACCGTCACGTCGCATCCGACGCTGGCGAGCGACCGAAGAATGTTCCGCTTGGCACCGTAGTCGACGGCGACCACCCGCCGCCCCGGCCCGTCGCGCCGAATATAGCCGTCAGGCCACGCCCACTTCATCTCGTCCCAGCGGTAGGACTGGGCGCAGGTGACGTCCCGGGCGAGGTCGCGTCCGACGAGCCCCGGGAACGTGCGCGCCTTGGCGACGAGGTCGGCGATGTCGAAGTCGCCGTCCGGATTGAAGCTCAAGGCGACGTGCGGGGCGCCCTGGTGGCGAATGGCGCGAGTCAGCCGCCGGGTGTCGACGCCTCCCATGCCGACCCGCCCCCGACGCACGAGCCAGTCGGACAGGGGGGCGACGGCGCGCCAGTTCGACGGCTCGGTCGGGTCCCACTTGACGATCAGGCCGGCGGCCGCGGGCTCCATCGCCTCGTCGTCTTCGGGCGTGACGCCCACATTTCCGATATGGGGGAACGTGAACGTCACCACTTGCGCGGCATATGACGGATCGGTCAGGATTTCCTGGTAGCCGGTCATCGCCGTGTTGAAGCAAAGTTCCGCTGTTACCGTCCCCGGCGACCCGAACCCGCGGCCGAAAAAAACTGTTCCGTCGGCAAACGCGAGACAGGCGGTGGGGCGGTCCGTCATGGCGAGGCGATTCCGGTCTGCAAGGGCGCGCGGAACCTATGAGGAGGCTCCGACGCGGTCAAGATATTGCGGCAAAGCAAAAAATCTACGCCACGTCATGGGTTTGCGCAATTCAGCCGGGATTGTGAAGCTTGCGACGCGTTCGTAGAATGGCGGTCTTTACGAAAGGTGTGGGGCAGTCTGATGACGCTGAGAGATCGGGTCAACGGGGCGCTGAAACAGGCGATGCGCGACAAGGAGAAGGACCGACTTTCGACGCTGCGGCTGATCAATGCGGCGATCAAGGATCGCGACATCGCCGAGCGCGGTTCGAGCGATGAAGAAGCCGCTGGCGTCGGCGACGGCGAGATCGTCGACATCCTCTCGAAGATGGTCAAGCAGCGGCATGACAGTATCCGCGCCTATGAGGAAGGCGGACGCCTGGAACTGGCGGAGCGGGAGCGCTCGGAGATCGCTGTGATCGAAGAGTTCCTGCCCAGACGGCTGGACGAGTCGGAGACCGAAGCCGCGATCAACGAGGCGATCGCGCGAACCGGCGCGAATTCGGTCCGCGACATGGGACGCGTCATGGCCGACCTCAAGGGCAAGCACGCCGGACGCATGGACTTCTCCGTCGTCGGGCCGAAGGTGAAGTCGCGCTTGGCCTGACGAGCTGAGCCATGTTGCACCTGCTTCCTCTCCGCGCCGCGGTCTGACAGGCTACGGCTGAGGCTGGCTGCGCGCACGGAGGAAACATGGACGCTTCGCAGGAACCGATCACCATCGGGATCGAAGAGGAGTACCTTCTGGTCGACGCCGAGACCCGCTCACTTGCGGTCCGTCCGCCTCCAGCCTTCATGGAGCACTGCAAGGAAATTCTCGGCGACAAGGTGACGCACGAATTCCTGCGCAGCCAAGTCGAGATCGGTACCGGAGTCTGCCGCACTATCGCCGACGCGCGTGCCGAAATCACGGCGCTGCGCCGCACCATCGCGGCGTCGGCGGCGGAGCATGGCATGCGCATGATCGCGTCGTCCACGCATCCTTGGGCGATGTGGCGCGATCAGGAGCCTGTGGACATGGAGCGCTACCGGATCCTCGGTGCGGAGCATCAGAGTCTCGCGCGGCGCATGGCGATTTGCGGCATGCACGTCCACGCCGGAATCGAGGACAAGAACCTGCGCGTAGACCTGATGGGGCAGGTCACGTACTTCATGCCGCACCTGCTCGCGCTCAGTTGCTCCTCGCCCTTCTGGGAGGGGCACGATACCGGGCTCAAGGCGTTCCGCCCGATCATCATCGGCGACCTGCCACGTTCCGGTTTTCCGGAGGTCTTCGACAGCTGGAACGACTGGCAGGAGCTTCTGGACGATCTCGCCGACACCGGCATGGTCACCGATCCCACGCGAATCTGGTGGGATCTGCGCCCCAGCCACCGCAATCCGACGCTGGAGCTCAGGATCTGCGACATCTGCACGTGGATCGAGGATTGCATGACGATCGCGTCGCTCTATCAGGCGATCCTCGCAATGCTTTGCGACCTGCGCTCCAAGAACCAGAACTGGCGACGCTATCGCCGCCTGCTGATCCAGGAGAACAAGTGGCGGGCTCAGCGTTACGGGGCGGAGGCGCAGCTTGCCGATTTCGGCAAGCGGGTCGTGCTGCCCCTCGTTGATCTCATTGATGAACTCGTCGAGATCCTGCGCCCTTACGCGGAGCGGCTCGGCTGCGTCGCCGAGGTCGAGCACGCCCGGTCCATCGTCCGCCGCGGCACGAGCGCCGATCACCAATTGCGGATATACAAGGAGAGAATGGAGCAAGGCGCGGACGACCGAGAGGCGCAGGCCGCGATCGTCGACTGGCTGGTGGAGCAGTCCGTTGCATCGACGCCGCCGGCCGGGTGAGGTGCAGAAATTTGGTTCGGAGGCGTCCGCACCCTATTTCTCAGAGGCGAGAGGGTAGAACGGCCGTTAAGGCCGATGCGCTATCGGGCGCGAGCAGCAAAAGAAATGACATGAAGATCGATCCAGAATTCAGCGATGCGGCGGCCGCGGTCGGACAGCACCCGGCCCTTGCGGGCCTCATGGACGCTCCGACCGAGGAGGCGGTCGACCTTCTCGTCGAGACGAACTCCTTTCCTCTGATCGAACCCGGCGCCGCGACCTTCGGCTGGCGCGGGGAAGCGGACGAGGTCGATCTGCTGCGCTGGATCCATGGGGGCATCGACCGCACGCCCTTCTTGCGCGTGCCCGGCACCGACCTCTGGTTGCTGCGGCTTGCCGTCGAAGATGCCGGACGCTTCGAATATAAGGTCGGTGTCTCGCGCAACGGCGGGGAGGAATGGGTCAACGATCCGCTGAACGCTGCGCGCGCGGGCGATCCGTTCGGCGAGAACTCAGTGTGTCGGACCTGGGGCTACGAGCGGCCGGAGTGGAGCAAGCCGCGTGGCGCCCCCGCCGGGCGGATCGAGCGCCTGCCGATCGAGAGCACCGTCTTCGGCGAGACGCGGGAGGAGCGCGTCTACCTGCCCGCGGGCTATTCACTGGAGGAATCGTACCCGCTGGTCGTGATCCACGACGGGACCGACTTCGTCACGTATGCGGACTTAGCGACGTCGCTCGACAACCTGATAGAGGCCGGAGATGTGCCGCCGCTGATAGCCGCCCTGGTGCAGACGCGCGACCGGACGAATGAGTACGCCGGTGGTCGTCGCCATGCCCGCTACATTGTCGGTGAAGTGCTGCCGAACGTGGCATCGCGGTACGGCATCAGCCGCGACCCGCGCGCTCGGGTGCTGCTGGGCGCCAGCCTGGGCGCTGTCGCGTCGCTCTCGACGGCGTTCCGGTTTCCGGGCGTCTTCGGTGGCCTGGTGCTCAAGTCCGGTTCCTTCATCCTGGACGAGGGGAAGCTCGACGCGCGACCGCACCCGGTCTTTCACCGCATCGCCCGGCTGGTGCGGGCGCTGCGCCGCGCACCGAACCTGCCGGATACGCGCGCCTTCGTCTCGACCGGCGAGCTTGAGGGGTTGGCGGATCAGAACAAGGCGATGGCGGAGTTCTTGCGCTCACACGGAGTCGATGTTCTGTTCAAGTCGGCGTGGGATGGCCACCACTGGCACAATTGGCGCGACCAGTTGCGCGACGGGCTGATGTGGGTGCTGGGGCCACGCGAAGCAGAATGAGCGCCGCTCCTCGCGGGCGGCGCCGCGAGGGGGTGAGATTATGGCCGACCGTGAGGTCAATATCGGCCTGTCGCTGGGTGCCGACATCTGCTGGCCGATCGCGTACGAGAACCTGTTGGAACAGGTCACCCGTGACTTCGAGTTGGCCGGACAGCGCCTTGATTTCAAGTGCGAACGGGTCACGATCGAACCGTTCGACCTGCGCCAGCCGGTAAAGTACGACGTCGTCATCGACCGGCTGACGCACTGGTATTCGACGTCGCGCGAATGGATCAAGAAGGCGATCCTGCTCAACGACCTCTATGTCTACAACAACCCGTGGTCGTTGCAGTCGAACGAGAAACATACCTCCTATGCGGCGATGATGCGCCTCGGCCTGCCGGTGCCAGAGACCTGGCTCCTGCCGCCCAAGGCGTATGATCCGTCCGACGACCTCGAACCGACGCTCGCGAAGTACGCCAGGATGTTCTCGCTGGAGGAGATCGGATCGAAGCTTGGCTACCCGTTCTTCATGAAGCCCTACCACGGCGGCGGCTGGAAGGGCGTGACCAAGATCGACGACCTGCAGGGCTTCCAGCGCGCTTACGACGCCAGCGGGACGGAGGTGATGAACATCCAGCAGGCGATCCTGCCGCACGACTGGTTCGTGCGCTGCGTGGGGCTGGGACCGCAGATGCGGATCGTGAACTACGATCCTGGCGCGCCGCTGCACGACCGCTACCGCCAGGACATCGATTTCCTGCCGGACGAGGATCAGAGCGTCCTGCGCGACATGACGGCGACGATCAACGCTTTCTTTGGCTGGGACTTCAACTCCTGCGAGAGTCTGCGGCGCGACGGGATCTGGCACCCGATCGACTTCGCCAACGCCTGCCCGGACAGCCAGGTGACGTCGCTGCACTATCACTTTCCGTGGCTCATCAAGGCCAACCTGCGCTGGTCGATCTTCTGCGCCGCAACGGACAAGAAGATGCGCCGCAACATGGACTGGGAGGCGTTCTACGAGGTCGCCGACCGCGACCTCCCGTTCCGGGAGAAGCTCTCAGAGTACGCAAAAATCGCCCACGAACGTTTTGAAACAGAACGGTTCCGAGACTTCTGTCAGACCAAGCTCGGGCATCTCGACGAACTCGCCCACGACTTCTTCGGGAGCGAAACGCTGCGCGACGCGATCCGCCAGAAGGTCACCGCGCTTTTCCCGGCGCACGAGATCGACGAGTTCACCGAACTCTTCTGGAGCCGCGTACAGCTCTGGCGCGAGCAGGAGGGCGGCCGTGGCGATCAAGACGGGTTCTAGGTGGTACTCCGACCGTATGCAGCAGGAGATCACCCTGGTCCGCTGGGGTCACTGGGGCCAACCGGTCCTGATCCTGCCAACCGCCGGCGGCGATGCCGAGGAGGTCGAGCGGATGGGCGCGCTCGCCTCTGTCTGGCCGCTGGTCGAGGCCGGGCGGATCAAGGTCTATTCCTGCGATTTCATCGGAGGACGCGCGCTTGCGGCCGGTTGGGGGACCGTCGAGTATCGCTGCTGGCTGCTGAACCACTACCAGGAGGCGATAGCGGAGGAAGTCGTGCCGGCGATCCGGGCGGACTGCGAGGATGCCGGGGCCGAGATCATCGTTGCCGGCGCCTCGATCGGTGCCTTCAATTCCGTCGCCCTGACCTGTCGCTACCCTTGGGCCTTTCGCGCCGCGATCGCGATGAGTGGGACCTTCGACCTCGAACGGCTGCTGAAGTTCAGTGGAAACGGCGACTTCTACTTTGCCTCCCCTTGGCACTTCGTGCCCGGGATGAATGGTGCCCTGCTGGACCGGTTGCGTCAGCGGTTCATCCTGATGGCCTTCGGCGGCGGCCGGTGGGAGGCGCCCGACGAGAACTGGCGCATGGCCGACATCCTGGGGAGCAAAGATGTGCCGAACCGCGTTATCCCGTGGGGGCCGGAATGGGACCATGACTGGCCGACCTGGCGACAGATGCTGCCGATCTACCTCGACCAGATGACCTGAGGCACATGCACGTCCTCTTCATCGAACCCGCCTTCCCAGCAAACCAGCGCGAGTTCGTCCGCGCGCTCGCCAGAATCGGCGCCAGCGTCTACGGCATCGGCGAGCGGCCCTACGAATGGCTCGACCACGAGACGCGCGGCTGGCTCAAGTGGCTATCAGCAGATCGAATAGCGTCACGAACGAAGGCGCCCTGGAATGGGCTGTGCGCGAGGCGCAGAAGCATTTCTGGGTCGATCGGCTGGAAGCGACGGTCGAGGCGCACATCCTGCCCGCCGCCCATGTGCGGGAGCGGACAAGCATTCCCGGGCATCTCGGCCAAGACCGCGTATCTCTGCCGCGACAAGGTGGCGATGAAGGAGGTGCTGCGCCGCGCCGGCGTGCCGACCGCCGCCTCGGCCGGCGTGACCAACCTGGGCGAGGCGCGAGAGTTCGCGCGCGCCTACGGCTATCCGATCATCCTCAAGCCGCGCGACGCCGCCGGCGCCTCCGGCACGTATCAGCGCGGGCAACGATGGCGAACTCGAGCACGTCGCGCGGCAAAGCGGTCTCGCCGACGGCGCGCCGGCCGCGATCGAGGAGTTCGTCGAGGGTCACGAGGGGTTCTACGACACCCTGGCCGTCGAGGGCCGCGTCACCCACGACTTCATCAGCCACTACTACCCCAACGTGCTCGAGGCGATGCGCACCCGCTGGATCTCGCCGCAGATCGTGGCGACGAACCGAATGGACGCGCCCGCCTACGACGAGATCAAGGAGATGGGCCGCCGGGTGATCGAGGCGCTCGGGATCACCACAGCGGCCACGCACATGGAGTGGTTCTTCGGCCCCAAGGGCCTGAAGTTCTCCGAGATCGGCTGCCGCCCGCCCGGTGTCGGGCCAGTGGGACAGCTACTGCGCCAGCGGCGAGTTCGACCTCTACCGAGAATGGGCGCTGGCCGTCTGCCGGCACACGATCGACCATCGCGCCGACCGCGCCGCTACGCCTGCGGCATCATCGCGCTGCGTCCCGACCGCGACGGCATCATCTCCCACTACGACGGCGCCGACGAGATCTGGCGCAAGTACGGGGGCCTCGTCGTCGGCTCGCACTTCCCGAGCCGGGCACGTCCGACCCAGGCCGTCGCGGCCGGCTACATGGCGAACGCCTGGATGCGGGTCCGGCACGAGGACTACGACACCCTGCGCGGCATCCTGAACGAGATTGGGGAGACGGTTCAGGTCCGCGCCCGCTGACGGCAGTTGTCCCGGCGGGCGAAGAGGGGCATCGTCTGCCCCGTGCCCGAGGACATGAGCCATAGCGACGATCTCGCGACCGCGGTGGAGGACCGCCGCGATGACCTCGTCTCGCTGACGCAGGCGCTGGTGCGCATCCCGACGGTCAATCCACCCGGCCGCGACTATCTCGCGATATGCGAGTTGCTCCGCGACCGGCTCCAGCCGAGCGGGTTCGCCGTCGAGCTTCTCCGCGCCGAGGGCACGCCCGGCGACAGCGCCGAAGTACCCCCGCTGGAACGTTGTCGCGCGGCGCGAAGGGCGCGGCCGGGAGAGACCGTCCACTTCAACGGCCACATCGACGTGGTCGAGGCCGGCCGCGGCTGGACCGTCGACCCATTCGGAGGCGAGGTGCGCGATGGGCGCGTCTATGGCCGCGGTACCTGCGACATGAAGGGCGGGCCTCGCCGCCGCCATCGTCGCCGCCGAAGCGTTCGTCGCCGTCTCGTCCGGACTATTCCGGCGCGATTGAGATCTCCGGGACCGCAGACGAGGAATTCGGGCGGCTATGGCGGCGTCGCCTGGCTGGCCGAGCGCGGCTACTTCAGCCCCGAACGCGTTCAGCACGTCGTCATCCCGGAGCCGCTCGACCCCGACCGCATCTGCCTCGGCCATCGTGGCGTCTGGTGGGGCGAGATCGAAGACGCGGGGCGAGATCGCTCACGGCTCCATGCCGTTCCTCGGCGATTGCGCGGTCCGCCACATGGGCGCGATCCTCGCCGCCATTGAGGAGGAGCTCTGGCCCGCCCTCGCTCGCCGCACGACGGCGCTCCCTGTTGTGCCCGAGGGCGCGCGGCACGCCACGCTCAACGTCAACTCGATCCATGGCGGGCAGGACGAGAACGAGACGGACGAGACCGGCCTGCCGTCCCCGGTGGTGCCGGATTCCTGCCGCATGGTCCTCGACCGCCGCTTCCTCGCCGAAGAGGATGTGGACGAGGTGGTGGCAGAGATTGCGCGGCTGGTTGCCCGGGTCGCCGAACGCCGACCGGGCCTGCGCTACGACATCCGTGAGTTGCACCGCGTGCTGCCCACCATGACCGACCGCGACGCGCCGATCGTGACCGCTGTCGCCCGCGCGATTGCCGCGACCATCGGCCGGGACCCCACCTACGTGGCGTCGCCCGGGACCTATGACCAGAAGCACATCGACCGGATCGGCCGGCTCAGGAACTGCATCGCCTACGGTCCCGGCATCCTGGAACGCGCGCACAAGCCCGACGAGTGGGTCGGGATCGACGACATGGTGACGTCGGCCACCGTCATGGCACGGACGCTCGACGCGTTTCTTGCAGAGGAGGGGAGGACGACATGAGACAGCTGGCCATTTGCTCTGCTCTGGCGTTCGCGGCGGGCGCCGCGACGGCGCAGGACAGCGACGTGATGATCGCGCTTCAGCTCGAGCCGCCGCACCTCGATCCGACCAGCGCGGCGGCGGGAGCGATCGACCAGGTCCTCTACTCCAACGTGTTCGAGGGACTGACGAAGTTCGGACCCTCGGGGGAGATCCTGCCCAGCCTCGCCGAAAGCTGGGAGGTGAGCGATGACGGCACCGTCTACACCTTCCATCTGCAGGACGGCGTGACCTTCCACGACGGCAGCGAGATGACGGCCGATGACGTCGTCTTCACGCTGGAGCGCGCCCGCGGCGGCGACAGCACGAACGCGCAGAAGGCACTCTTCGCCGGGATCGAAAAGGTGGAGGCAGTCGACCCGCAGACGGTGCGCGTCACGCTCTCTGAACCGGATGGCAGCTTCCTTTTCAACATGGCCTGGGGCGACGCAGTGATCGTCGCGCCCGAGTCGATCGACGACATCAAGCAGAACCCGGTCGGCACCGGCCCATTCCGATTCGAGGATTGGGTGCAGGGCGACCGCATCGACCTCGTCCGCTACCCGGACTACTGGGGTGACGCGCCAGCGCTGGAGCACGCGACCTTCCGCTTCATCTCCGACCCGACCGCAGCCTTTGCCGCGATGATGGCCGAGGATATCGATGCCTTCATCAGCTATCCCGCGCCCGAGAACCTGCCGCAATTCGAGGCCGACCCACGGTTCCAGGTCCTCACTCGGCTCGACCGAGGGCGAGACGATTCTCGCCATCAACAACGCCTCGCCCCCCTTCGACGACCCCAGGGTGCGCGAGGCGATCGCGCACGCTATCGACCGTCAGGCGATCATCGACGGCGCGATGTTCGGCTACGGCACGCCCATCGGCTCCCATTTCGCGCCGCACAATCCCGACTACGTCGATCTGACGGACCTGTCCGCCTACGATCCTGACAAGGCGCGCGCGCTGCTGGCGGAGGCCGGGCTACGGAGAGATCACCGCCTCGCTCAAGCTGCCGCCGCCGTCATACGCACGTCGCGGCGGCGAGATCATTGCAAGCCAGCTGCGCGACGTCGGGATCGAGACCGAGATCACCAACCTGGAATGGGCGCAGTGGCTGGAGGAGGTCTTCAACGGCAAGAACTTCGACCTGACGATCGTCAGCCATACCGAGCCGATGGACATCAACATCTACGCCCGACCCGACTACTACTTCCAGTACGACAACCCGGAGTTCCAGGAACTGATGGCAGAGCTCAGCGGCACCATCAATGCCGACGCGCGCGGCGATCTCCTGCAGGAGGCGCAGAGAACGATTGCCGAGGATTACGTGAATGCCTTCCTGTTCCAGCTCGCGCAGGTCTCGGTCGCACGGACGGGCCTAGAGGGCCTGTGGGAGAACGCGCCGACCCAGGCCGTGGACCTGACGGACGTCCACTGGGCGGAGTGATGAGGTCGGCGGTGTCCACGCTGGACGCTTCGTGCAAGCGACTGTCAGAATTTGAAAAACCCGGTTCCGTTAGCCGAATGGAAAGGAATTCTGGGACGCCCGGCGTTGCCCTTGGAGCATATGCGGACCCGGTGTCGCGGCCACCGCGGCGCGCCGCCGTTCCGGTGCTGAGCTACGCCTTCGGCCGCCTGCGGGCGCTTGCGCTCAGCCTGTTCGCGGCGAGCGTCGTGATCTTTGCCCTGATCGAGATCGTGCCCGGCGATCCGGCGGCCTACATGCTGGGCATCAACGCCGCGCCAGAGACCGTCGCGGCGCTGCGCGAGGAGATGGGGCTGAACCGGCCGCCACACCTGCGCTACCTCGACTGGGTCTCGGGGATGCTGCGCGGCGACTTCGGTGTCAGCTACACCTACCGGACGCCGGTGGCGGAGATGGTCGCCGACCGCCTCTGGATTTCTCTTCCGCTCGCGCTCATGGCACTTGCACTCTCGACCGCCATCGCGTTCCCGGCCGCGCTCTGGGCCGCGAGTCGGCGCGGGCGGCGAGGGGATCTCGCGGTAATGGGAGCGACACAGCTCGGCATCGCGGTGCCGAACTTCTGGTTCGCGATGCTCCTTGTGCTGCTCTTCGCAGTGAATTTGCGCTGGTTTTCGGCGGGCGGGTTTCCGGGATGGGACCAGCCGCTCGCCGCGTTCCAGTGCGCTGGTCCTGCCGGCCGTGGCGCTCGCCCTGCCGCAGGCGTCGATCCTGACGCGCGTCATGCGCTCCGCCCTGATCGAGACGTTGGGTCAGGACTTCATCCGTACCGCCCGCGCCAAGGGTCTCACGCGCCGGCAGGCGCTGTGGCGGCATGCGCTGAGGAACGCGATGATCCCGGTGCTGACCATCATCGGTCTGCAGTTCTCGTTCCTGCTCGCAGGCGCGATCATCATCGAGAACGTGTTCTTCCTGCCGGGGCTCGGCCGGCTGATCTTCCAGGCGATCTCGGCGCGCGACCTGATCGTGGTCGAGAGCGTCGTGATGCTGCTCGTCTTCGCGGTGATCGTCGTCAATTTCGTCGTCGACCTCAGCTACGCCGCCGTCGACCCGCGGCTGCGTCGGCGGTGAGGCCAGCCGCGTCCGTTCCTGCCGGAGCACGTCCACCGGCAAGTCTGTGGATCGGTCTGACGCTGACCCTGCTGTTCGCGCTCGCCGCACTCCTGTCGCTCGTCTGGACGCCGCACGACGTCGCCCAAGTCACCGTCTCTCAGCGCTTCCTCGGGCCATCGGCGGCGCATCCGCTCGGCACCGACCAGCTCGGCCGGGACATGCTGTCGATGATCATGGTCGGCGCCCGCACATCGATCGCCGTGGCCCTCGTCGCGGTCGGGATCGGCGTGGCATTCGGCGTCCCGCTGGGGCTGACGGCCGCGGCATGGCGCGGCTCGATCCTCGACGAGGTGGTCATGCGCGGCAACGATCTGGTCTTCGCCTTCCCGTCGCTCGTGATCGCGATCCTGATCACTGCGGTCTTCGGCCCCTCGGCGGTGAACGCGATCATCGCCATCGGCATCTTCAACGTCCCGGTCTTCGCGCGCCTGACCCGCGGCGCAGCGCTGTCGCTCTGGAGTCTCGACTACATCCTGGCCGCGCGCCTCGCCGGCAAGGGCCGGGCCCGGATCTCGGTGGAGCATATCCTTCCCAACGTCGCGAACCTGCTGGTGGTGCAGGGGACGATCCAGTTCTCGCTCGGCATCCTCGCCGAGGCCGGTCTCAGCTACGTCGGTCTGGGCGCGCAGCCGCCAACGCCGTCCTGGGGCCGTATGCTGGCCGAGGCGCAGACGATGGTCTCGCTCGCGCCGCAGCTCGCGCTGATCCCCGGGCTCTGCATCGTGCTGACCGTGCTCGGGCTGAACCTGCTCGGCGACGGCCTGCGCGACGTGATCGATCCGCAGACGGGGCGTGGATGACCCTGCTTGCGATCGAACGGCTGAACCTACGGATCGGCGAGCGGCGGGTGCTGCGCGAGGTCTCCCTGTCCGTCGCGCCGGGCGAGATTTTGGGGCTCATCGGCGAGAGCGGGTCCGGCAAGTCGATGACCGCACTCTCGATCATGGGGCTCCTGCCGCACGGCGCGCGGACCGAGGGGCGCATCCTGCTGGAAGGCGAGGACCTCCTCCCGTTGCCCGACGGCCGGCTCTGCGGCCTGCGCGGCGCGGCGATGGGCATGGTCTTTCAGGAACCGATGACCGCGCTCAACCCGGTCCAATCGGTCGGCGATCAGGTTGCCGAAGTCATCCGCGTGCACCGCGGCGTCCCGCGTGCCGACCGCGCTGGAGGAGGCGCGTGATGCCTTGGCCCGCTGCGAGCTGCCGCCGGATCGATTTCCGCCCTCGCGCTATCCGTTCGAATTGTCGGGCGGCCAGCGCCAGCGTGTGGTCATCGCGATGGCGGTGGCGCTCGGCCCCCGCCTCATCATCGCCGACGAGCCGACGACGGCGCTCGACGTCACGACGCAGGCCGAGATCCTGCGCCTGCTCACGCGACTGGCGCGAGAAGATCGCGCGGGACTGATGATGATCACCCACGATCTCGCGGTCGTTTCGGGCATGGCCGACCGGATCGCCATCATGAAAGACGGCGAGGTCGTCGAGGAGGTGGCGGGCGACGGGCTGACGCGGGAGTTGCGGCATCCCTACTCTCGCGCTCTTCTCGAGGCGAGCGCGCATCGGCCCGACGCCGACGGGGCGACGGCGGGAGAGCCGCTGCTGCAGGTGCGCGACGTCGTCCGCGACTACGTCAGGCCGGCGCTCTGGCCGTTCCGGCGCGAGATCCGGACGCGGGCCGTCGACGGTGTGAGCTTCGATCTCCGTGCCGGCGAGAGCCTCGGCCTCGTCGGCGAGTTCGGTTGCGGCAAGTCCACGCTGACGCGCGCGATCCTGGGCCTCGACCCGATCCAGGGCGGCGAGATCCGGCTCGGGGACCGGCCGGTGCATGAGGGCGATCGGGTGGTGCGACGCCGGATTCAGGCGGTCTTCCAGGATCCGTATGGGTCGTTCAACCCGCGGCATCGGGTCTCGCGACTCGTCGCGGAGCCGTTCCACCTGCTCGACGAGCCGCCGCGCGGCGATGCGCGTATCGCCGCCATCGCGGAGGCGCTCGAGAGCGTCCGGCTGCACGCTGCCGACCGCGATCGGTGGCCGCACGAATTCTCCGGCGGACAGCGTCAGCGGATCGCTATCGCGCGCGCACTGATCATCAAGCCGGACCTGATCATTCTCGACGAGGCGGTCTCGGCCCTCGACGTCTCGGTCCGCGCGCGGGTGCTGGACCTGCTCGCGGACCTGCGGGCGCGCTTCGGGCTGGCGTATCTGTTCGTCACGCACGACCTGACGGTGGTGCGCGCCATCACCGATCGTGTCATGGTGATGCGCGCCGGGCGCATCGTGGAGGAGGGGCCGACCGAACGGGTCCTCAATGCGCCGCAGCACGAATACACGCAGGCGCTCGTCTCGGCGGCGCCGCGTCTTGAGGGGAGGGGCAAGGATGCCGGATACCGCGCGGCCGACTGACGTCGATGCCTGGCAGGGGCTCTGCCTGATCGGAGGGCGCTGGATCGCGCCGGATGGAGGAGAGACGCTGCCGGCCGCGGACCCCTCGACCGGAGAGACGTTCGCCCGCATCGCCCGCGGCGGAGCCGCCGACATCGACGCCGCGGTCGCCGCCGCCAATGCGGCGCTCGCGGGAGCGTGGGGAGGCTTGGCGCCGGCCGAGCGCGGACGCGTGCTGTCCCGTCTCGGCCGCATGGTCGAGGAGGAGGCGGAGCGCCTCGCGCGGCTCGAGGCGCGCGACGTCGGCAAGCCGCTGTCGCAGGCCCTGGCGGACGCGCGGGCGCTGGCGCGGTACCTCGAGTTCTACGGCGGCGCGGCCGACAAGGTTCACGGCGCGACGATCCCGTATCTGCCAGGCTACACTGTCTACACCCTGCGGGAGCCGCATGGCGTCACCGGCCACATCGTTCCGTGGAACTACCCCATGCAGATCATCGGCCGCTCGGTCGGCGCGGCGCTGGCGATGGGCAACGCCTGCGTGCTGAAGCCGGCGGAGGATGCGTGCCAGACCGCGCTGAATTTCGCAGAGCTTGCCTGCCGGGCCGGTCTGCCCGCGGGCGCCCTCAACGTCGTCCCCGGCCTTGGGGAGGAGGCGGGCGCGGCGCTCTCGGCGCATGCCGGCATCCGTCACGTGTCGTTCACGGGATCGGTGGAGGTCGGGCGCGAGGTGCAGGCTGCCGCAGCGGCGAACGTCGTCCCGGTGACGCTGGAGCTCGGAGGCAAGTCGCCGCAGATCGTCTTCGACGACGCCGATCTCGGCGCGGCGTTGCCGTTTCTGGTGGGCGCTGGCATCCAGAACGCGGGCCAGACCTGCTCGGCGGCGTCGCGAATTCTCGTGCAGCGCGAAGTCTACGATCAGGTCGCGGCGGCGATGGCGGGGCGCTACGAGGCGCTGCGCGTCGGGCCGGCGCTCGACGATCCCGACGTCGGCCCGCTGATCTCGGCACGGCAGAAGGCGCGGGTCGAGGCATGGCTCGAGCGCGGCGCGGACCTGACGGTGCTGATGCGGGCTTCCGTCCGCGGCGTGCCTGAGCGCGGCCACTACGTCGCGCCGACGCTCTTCGGGCCAGTTCCCGCCGATCATCCGCTCGCGCAGGAGGAGATCTTCGGTCCGGTCCAGGTCTTGATTCCCTTTTCGACGGAGGAGGAGGCGGCCGAGATCGCGAATGCCACGCCCTACGGCCTCGTCGCGTCGGTCTGGACCCGCGATGGCGGACGGCAGATGCGGCTCGCGAAGGCGATCCGTTCCGGCCAGGTGTTTCTGAACACATACGGCGCCGGGGGCGGGGTGGAGCTGCCGTTCGGCGGCATGGGCCTCTCCGGGCACGGACGCGAGAAGGGCTTCGAGGCGCTCTACGGCTTCTCGACGCTCAAGACGGTGGCGGCGCACCATGGCTGAGGCGCGTCGGCTGGCGGGAAAGACTGCGATCGTCACCGGTGGCGGCTCGGGCTTCGGCGCCGGGATCGTCCGGACCTTTGCCGCGGAGGGCGCGGAGATTGTGGTTGCCGACGTCAACGCCAAGGCCGCTGAAGCCGTGGCGGCCGAGTTCGGGGGCGTCGCTCAGCTTACCGATGTCAGCGACGACGCGTCAGTCGCGGAGCTGACGCGTGTTGCGATGCAGGCGCTGGGCCGGATCGACATTCTCGTCAACAATGCCGGTATCACGCACCTGCCGATGCCGCTGGAGGACGTCCCGGAGGATGAATTCGACCGGATCTTCGCGGTCAATGCGAAGTCAGTCTACCTGACCGCCCGCCATGTCGTGCCGCTGATGAAGCAGGCGGGGTCGGGTGCGATCCTGAACATCGCCTCGACCGCCGGGCCTCAGCCCACGGCCAAGGCTCAACTGGTACAACGCCTCCAAGGGCTGGATGATCACCGCGACCAAGGCGATGGCGGTGGAGCTGGCGCCGAGTGGCATCCGCGTCAATGCGCTGGCCCCGGTCGCCGGGGAGACGCCGCTGCTCGCCAGCTTCATGGGACGAGGACACGCCGGAAATGCGGGCGAAGTTCCTCGCCACGATTCCGCTCGGCCGCTTCTCGACGCCCGCCGACATGGGCGAGGCGGCGGCGTTCCTCTGCTCCGATCATGCCTCGATGATCACCGGGGTCTGTCTGGAGGTCGACGGCGGGCGCTGCATCTAGCGGCAGTAGGCGCCGGACCGATACCGCGCCGTGTCGAGGTGGAAGTGGTCGTGGTGAAAGCGATCCGAGTTCGGCCCGAGGACGGTGCCGAACGGCCCGCAGGCCGCCTTGTGCATCGCCCGCAGCCGAGGCCCGTGCTGGCCGCTGCGCCAACCGTTCAGGACGGTCAGCGACTGGCCATTCCTGAGCTCGATCGCCGAGATGTCGATGGCGCGCCCCTTGCCGTGCTCGCTGACCTTCGCCCCTTTCTGGTTGTTCCGGGTGCGACAGGAATAATGCGCGGCAACCTTCAGGCCGACCGGACCGCCGCCGAGGCGGCCGACCGCGGGCTTCACACCACGCTCCGCCCAGGCGTTCAGCGCCATGGCGGTTCGGCAATCCATGATCGCGACCTGGCTGAGGCGGAGGCCGGCGACGGAGCTGACGCGTACCGGCTCCGCAATCCCGCAGGCGGAAATTCGTCCGGCGATCGGGGCGAGGCGCTCGCCGCGGATGCTCTGCATGCCGCAGAGCGAGCCGGCGACGGGTCCCGGCGGGCGGAGCTGGATGCCGACCGACCGCACGACGGAGCGGCGGCGCAGGTTTTCCGGCCGCACCTCCGGCCTCGGCGAGAGCTGGACGAGGTTGCGCCTGACCGGGACTGCCTGCGCCCGCTGTGCGGCGACATTCTCGGCAATCCGCTGGGCCTCCAGGCTGGGCGGGCGGGGCGTCGGCCGCAGGCTGTTCTCGGGCGAGTCGGCGGAGGCGACCCCGGCCGCGAGCATCAGCGCGACCGCCAGCGCCCTCAACGGCCGCTTCCCCGACCGAAGTCCGGCGCGTCGGTGTCCTGACCGGCTTCGACGATCCCGCGGCGGATCGCGCGGGTGCGGGTGAAATAGTCGTGCAGCGTCTGCCCGTCGCCGGTTCGGATGGCGCGCTGAAGTGCAAACAGTTCCTCGGTGAAGCGGCCGAGGATCTCCAGAGTCGCGTCCTTGTTGGTCAGGAACACGTCGCGCCACATCGTGGGGTCCGACGCCGCGATGCGGGTGAAGTCGCGAAATCCCGCGGCAGAATACTTGATCACCTCGCTGTCTGTCACCCGCCGCAGGTCGTCGGCAACCCCGACCATCGTGTAGGCGATTAGGTGCGGCGCGTGGCTTGTCACCGCGAGCACAAGGTCGTGGTGGTCGGGATCCATCGTCTCGACATGCGCGCCCATCGCCTGCCACAGGCGATCCAGACGCTGCACGGCCTCGGCGTCGGCATCGGGCGGAGGCAGGAGCAGGCACCAGCGGTTCCGGAAGAGCGTCGCAAAGCCGGAGCGCGGCCCGGACTGCTCCGTCCCTGCAAGCGGGTGGCCGGGAATGAAGTGCACGCCTTCGGGCAAGTGCGGCGCGACGGCCTCGATGACCGCGCGCTTGACGGAGTCCGACGTCGGTAAGGGTCGCACCGGGAGCCAGGTGCGGCCCGATCTCCTCGGCGACCGCGCCCATCGCGCCCACCGGCGTCGCGAGCACCACCAGGTCAGCGCCAGCGACGGCCTCCTCCGCGGTGTCGCAGACCCAGTCGCAGAGGCCGATCTCCCGCGCGATCTCCCGCGTCTCCGCGGAGCGGGCGGTGCCCACGATTTCTCCCGCGAGCCCGCCTGCGCGCATCGCGTGCGCCATCGACGAGGCGATGAGGCCGAGGCCGATCAGGGCGACGCGGCCGTAGATCAAGCCTGCGCCATCGCTCTCCGCCGGTGCCGGCTTTGCGGCGGGCTGGATCGTCATCGGGTGCCCCGAAACACAGCGATGGCGTCGACGACACGTCGGCAGGAGGGCTCGTCGCCGACGGTGATTCTCAGCGCCTCGGGCAGGTTGTAGCCTGCGACCTTGCGGACGAGGATGCCGTTGCTCCTCAGGTGCGCTTCGCATGCCTCGGCCTGCGCCTGATCCGAAAAGCGGGCGAGGACGAAGTTCGCGTGCGGGTCGTCGCAACCGACGCCGAGGGCGCGCAGCTCGCCCGCGAGCCAGGCGCGCAGCCGCGCATTCTCGCCCGCGCAGAACCCCGCCCAGACGCGATCCCGCACAGCGGCCTCCGCCGTCTCGAGCTGGGCGTTCGACAGGTTGAAGGGCTGTCGAAGGCGGTTCAGCACGTCGATCAAGCCGCGCGAGCCGTACGCCCAGCCGACTCGCAGGCCGCCGAGGCCGTAGAGCTTGGAGAAGGTGCGCGTCATCAGGATGTTGTCGGAGTCGCGGACCAGCGCCGCGCCGCCGTCGTAGCCGTCCGCGAACTCCGCGTAGGCGCCGTCGAGGACGAGGATCACGCCGTCCGGCAGGCCGCCCGCCAGCCGCTCGATCTCGGACATCGGGATCATCGTGCCGGTCGGGTTGCCGGGGTTGACCACGAAGACGATGCGGGTCGCGTCCGTGACCGCCGCGAGGATCGCATCGACATCGACGTGTCGCTCGCGCTCAGGCACCTCGACCGGCGTGGCGCCCGCAGCGAGGGCACAGATGCGGTGCATGGCAAAGCCGTGGCGGGTGTGGATCACCTCATCGCCGGGGCCGGAGAAGGCGTTGCAGACGAAGGTGAAGATCTCGTCGGAGCCGACGCCGCAGATGATCCGGTCGGGATCGAGGCCGTGGACCTCGCCGATGGCCCGCCGGAGGGCGGCATGATCGGTCGAGGGATAGCGGTGCAGGCTGTCGGCGGTTCGGGCGAAGGCGGCCTTCGCCGCCGCCGACGCGCCAAAGGGGTTTTCGTTCGAGGACAGCTTCAACGGTTCGGCAAAGCCGTCCGCCTTGCTGGCGCCGCCCTGATAGAGCGCGATCTCCATGATGCCCGGCTGCGGCCGAATGGCGTGGGTCATCTTCTCCCCCCTCGACGCGCGCCGTTCTAGCGGGCGCGTCCGCCGCTGACCAGATTCTGCCGGTCGCGCTCGGCGGGCTCCGGCCAGAGGCGTACAAACCTCAGCTCGCCAGCACGTTCTTGAATTGCCAGGGGTCCGCCTCGTCGATGTCTTCGGAGAAGTTGAAGGCGCTCCAGCGGTCGGTGAGCGGCGTCCAGTCGGTATAGTGCGCCTCTACCGGGCCGAGGTAGGGGCGCTGGATCTCGAGGCATCGGGCATGGTCCATCTCGTCGGTCTCGACGATGCCCGCCTGGGAGTTCTCCAGCGCCCAGACCATGCCTGCGACGACCGCGCTCGCCACCTGCAGTCCGGTGGCGTTCTGGTAGGGCGCGATCTCGCGCGTCTCCTCGATCGACAGGCGGGAGCCGTACCAGAGGGCATTCCTCTCGTGCCCGTAGAGCAGCACGCCGAGTTCGTCGATGCCGCCGGTGATCTCGTGCTCGTCGAGGATGTGCACCTTCTCCTGGATGCGGCCGGACCCGAACGTCTCGTGCAGGCTGAGAACGGCGTCGTCGCAGGGGTGGTAGGCGTAGTGGCAGGTCGGGCGGTACTCGGGCGCGGCGCCGGAACCCACGGTGTAGTAGTCCGAGATCGAGATCGCCTCGTTGTGCGTCACGAGGAATCCGAACTGCGGTCCCGGTGTCGGGCACCACGTGTGCACGCGCGTAATCGCGCCGGGGCGCTCCATCCAGATGCCCGCCTGGCAGCCGCTCTCGTGGCGGTGGCCGTTCTCGGGGAACCAGGTTTCGTGCGTGCCCCAGCCCAGCTCGGCGGGCTGAAACCCTTCCGCGACGAAGCCCTCGACCGACCAGGTATTCACGAAGACGCCGCGGGGGCGGGGCAGCGGTCGGGCCTGCGTATCCCGTTCGGCGATGTGGACGCCCTTGACGCCGAGGCTCTTGCATCAGGGCCGCCCAGGCCTCCCGGCTCTCGGGCTGCGCGGTGTCGCCGCCGGTATCGCGGGCGAGCGTCAGCAGGGCGTCCTTGACGAACCACGAGACCATGCCGGGGTTCGCCCCGCAGCACGACACCGCCGTCGCGCCGCCCGGATTTCGCGCCTTCTCGTCACGGACAGCCTGACGCAAGGCGTAGTTCGTGCGGTCGGCGTTGGCGTCGGTCTCGAAGTAGAATCCGGCCCATGGTTCCACCACCGTGTCGATATAGAGCGTGCCGATCTCGCGGCAGAACTTCATCAGGTCGAGCGATGACGTATCCACCGAAAGGTTGACGCAGAAGCCGCCGCCCTCCGGAAAGAGGCGGCCCAGGACATCCCTGTAATTCTCGCGCGTGATCGCGGTCTGCTCGTGCCGGATGCCGCGCTGAGCGAGGAAGTTGTGGGCATCCGCCTGCGGCTCGACGACGATGAGCAGCGAGCGGTCGAACTCGAAGTGCCGTTCGATCAGCGGCAGCGTTCCGTGGCCGATCGAGCCGAAACCGATCATGACGATCGGGCCGTCGATACGCGCGTGGACGGGATGGGTCATGGGCAGCTCCTTCGCTCCAGATTTCTAGCGGCGTTGCGTCGGAGGTGCCACCGGCCCCCTGAAGCTGACAATGGGTAAGGAATCCCTGAATGGTTAACGAAGGCTTCTCGGCGCATTGTTCGACCTATGCCCGGGGCGCAGGAGAAGGATCTCTCGGGTCTGCCAAGCCATTGCTTGCCATAGGAGATTTCAGATGAAAATGGTGATTTCTGCCGCAATTATCGGCGCCATGTTCACGACCGCCGCGGGCGCAGAAGACGCAGCGCTTGTAAAGCCGATCCAAGCGGGCAGCCTGCATGAGGGTCCGCTAGACATGGTCGCCTACTACGTTCCGCTCCGCAACGAGGCCTACGAGGTCACCGCGACGTTCATCGGCCGCATGCCGGGAGACCAGCCGATGCGCGTCGTCATGAAGATGGACGAGGGGGACGACGTCTCCTTCGCGATGCCAGGCTATCGGAGCGCGCAGTATCGATTCCAGCTCAGCGAAGGCTCTGTCGACATCTCGGTGGACTTCAACACGGATCAGGTTGCCGTTCGCTGACCGTTGCCCGCGCAGGCCCGGCGCGCTAACGGCGGCCAGGCGACAGCGGGGCAAGCGATCGCGGGCAACGGTTTGTCGCCCCGGCCCTTGTTGCCCACGTCGAAAAATGGGCCGTCTCCGGCGTGCAGGGGCGGCCCATTCGCGGTGACTGAGAAGCGTCAGTTCTGTGCGTAGTATTCGATGACGAGGTTCGGTTCCATCTGCACGGCGTAGGGCACGTCGCCGAGACCCGGTGCACGCACGAAGGTGCAGGTCATCTTGGAATGGTCGACCTCGAGGTAGTCGGGCACGTCACGCTCCGGCAGGCCCGCAGCCTCGAGCACGAAGGCAAGCTGTTTTGAGCGGTCTCGCACTGCGATGACGTCGCCTTCCTTGACCCGATAGCTGGGGATGTTGACGCGCTTGCCGTTCACGGTGACGTGGCCATGGTTCACGAACTGGCGTGCTGCGAAGATCGTCGAGACGAACTTGGCTCGGTAGACGACCGAGTCGAGACGGCGCTCGAGCAGGCCGATCAGCAGCTCGCCGGTGTCGCCGCGGACACGCTCGGCCTCGGCATAGATGCGGCGGAACTGCTTTTCGGTCAGGTCGCCGTAGTGACCCTTGAGCTTCTGCTTGGCGCGCAGCTGCAGGCCGAAGTCCGACATCTTGCCCTTGCGGCGCTGACCGTGCTGGCCTGGGCCGTACTCGCGGCGGTTGACCGGGCTTTTCGGGCGGCCCCAGATGTTCTCGCCCATGCGGCGGTCGATCTTGTACTTGGCAGAGGTGCGTTTGGTCACCGTCTGATCTCCTTCGTTTGAAGGGCGTTGTCCTCTGCCCCGAAGGGCCGACAGGCATCCCCTTGCGGGGGCCACCAACACCAATGAAGCGGCGGCTTATATCCGCGCCGCCCGGAAAGTCAATCGGCTTACCGAAGCTGCAGGTTCGGTGCCGGCCCCAGCGGAATGAACCCGAAGTAGATGCGACCGGCGCGAAGCGAGAGCGTCGCATCCAGCGTCTCCGGCGAGCCCGAGGCGCCGGCAAGTGCGGCGAGGCCCCTTTCGAGCGCCGAGGCGAGGCTGTCTGGCACGGCGCCGGATGCGATGGCGATCTCCAGCAGCTCCCGCCAGTTCACGGCCTTGACCGCGATTTCCCCCACGGGCGTCCCGTCGGGTCCAACGTCGAGCTTTCCGGCCGCGCGCAGATCCAGATTGCCCCACGTCGCGCGGAGCTCGCGCAGGTCGATCGCAGTGGGCTGCGGCCGGGCCACCTCGACCGCCGTGCGGTCCCAGGGGGCGGCGAAGGCGACCAGCGCGTCGAGCCGCAGCGTCTCGATCTCGGTGGGGAGCCGGCCGGAGACGTCCACCGCACGCCGCAGCTCGTCCGCAGGTCTGAAGCCCAGAGCCTCGACGCCGACTTCATAGGTGGAGGTCGTCGCCGGAGCCAGGCGAACGGCCAGCCGCCCGGTGCCGACCTGCGCCGTCCAGCCCGCGTCCGAGGACAGCGCCACCTCTTCCGACACGAATGTCGCATTTTCCAGCGCCAGAGACGACAGGTCGGCCAGACGCAGGCTGCCCCGCAAGTCTTCGCTGCGTACCTCGATCTTCTCGAGGGGTGTCGACACCGACTGCTCGTGCGGCCAGACCGCGATGACGTGGCTCGGTCGGTAGCTCAGCGAGAGGAACTGGAAGAACGGGGCCGCCCACGCGAGGCCCGTCTCGGGGTCGGCCAGGTGGAGGTCATCCAGCGTCAGGTCGAAGCGGTTGGGAAAGCCTCGGACGGAAGTGCCCGACGCCTCGGCCACCCAGCCCTCCGCGCGGCGCTCGGCGAGCCAGGCATCGACTTCGCGGTCGAGCGCACGGGCGCCAATGAACCAGTAGGCGCTCCAACCCAGCGCTGCGGCGAGGACCACGGCGATCAGCGCCCGGATCATGCGATTGCCTCCATCGGGATGGTCCGTATAAGGCCGCGGATCGAGGAGGGAAAGATGACGCTCTGGGTCTTCGGCTACGGCTCGCTGATGTGGAACGCGGGGTTTCCGGTGGCCGAGCGTTCGTTGGCGTCGCTTGCGGACCATTCGCGCTCCTTCTGCATGTGGTCGATCCACCATCGCGGAACGGCGGAGGCGCCGGGCCTTGTCCTGGCACTCGATCCGCATCCCGGTGCGTCGGTGACCGGGCTCGCCCTTCGTGCGGGGGACGGCCACGAAGAGGAAACGCTCCGCTATCTGCGCGAGCGCGAGCTGATTTCTTCGGCGTATATCGAGGAACGCGTGCGATTGACGCTCACCGACGGCCGCGAGGTCGACGCCACGGCATTCGTGGTCGATACCGGCCACCGGCAATATTGCGGCGGCCTTCCGCTCGAGCGTCAGGCGCAGATCATCGCCACCGCGGTCGGCGGGCGGGGTCCCAACACCGAGTATCTCTGGAACACCGTCTCTCACATGCACGAGCTCGGGATTCCCGACCCCGATCTCGACTGGCTCGCCAATCGTGCTCGGGAGCTTGCAGCTTAACAATATCGCCTTGTTGGCAATTGGCTTGAAACGATTTTCCGCCTATCAAGTCGAAAGTTCACGAGCAAGCGGCAGGACCGTCCGCGATGGCCACGCCCGACGCAGAGCAGGCGACCCACTTCTCTCAGCCGATACGCCAGATCCTGTCGATGCTCATCGTCCTGGTTCTGGTGGCGTTCGGCGTCCGGCTCGTCGCGCCGGAGGTCGCGCCGGTGTTTCTGGCGAACCCGTACCTGAACGGGTTCATTGCGTTCGTCTTCGGGATCGGCGTGCTGACCTGCTTCTGGCAGGTCTATCAGGTTGCGCGATCGGTCAGATGGCTCGACGGCTTCGTCGCCGGGGATACGGTTCCGACCGCCGGACACGCGCCGCGGCTGCTCGCGCCTCTCGCAGCGCTGCTCCGCTCGCGTCCCGACATGATGCGGATCAGCGCCAACGCCTCGGGCTCGATCCTCGACAGCGTCGCGACACGGATCGACGAGGCGCGCGACATCACGCGCTACATCGTCAACCTCCTGATCTTCCTGGGACTGCTCGGCACGTTCTACGGGTTGGCCACCACGGTTCCGGCGCTGGTCGAGACGATCCGCTCGCTCGCCCCGCGCGAGGGGGAGGCGGGCCTCGACGTCTTCAACCGGCTGATGAGCGGACTCGAGGGGCAGCTCGACGGAATGGGCGTGGCGTTCGCCTCCTCGCTGCTGGGCCTTGCCGGCAGCCTCGTCGTGGGCCTGCTCGAGCTCTTCGCCGGACACGGCCAGAACCGCTTCTACCGCGAGTTCGAGGAGTGGCTGTCGACGATCACGCGCGTGGGCTTCTCGTCCGGCGATCTGGAGACCGGCGGCGATGGAACCGTGATGGTGCCGATCCTGGAGCACCTGGTGGTTCAGCTGGACTCTCTGCAGGAGCATTACGGCCGCTCGGTCGAGGCGGGGCTCGCGATGGATTCAAGGATCGCTCGCCTGACCGAGGTGGTCGAGAGTCTCGCGGCGCGCGTGGAGCAGCCGGCTGAATTCGATCCGACCCTGTCCCGGATCGCCGACGGACAGGAGCGCATGATCACGCTTCTCGAACGGGGCGCGCACGTGCCCGAGCTCGAACGGATCGCCGAGGGACAGGGCCAAGTGGTCGCGCTGCTGGAGGAGGCGGGAGGCGGCTCCCTCGACGCCGAGAGCCGGATGCACCTACGCTCGATCGACACGCAGCTGCTGCGCATCCTCGAAGAGATGGCGGCGGGCCGGCAGGAGGCCGTGGACGACCTGCGCAGCGAGCTTGCTCTGCTCACACGGGTTGTGCGCCAACTCGCCAACGCACGCCGACCGGAACCACCGACGCCGATCGTCGGCCGCAGGATGTGACCTCATGGCGCTGACGAGGAGATCGGTGAACCGGATGGCCGGGTCGACGTGGCCCGGCTTCGTCGACGCGATGACCGCGCTGCTTCTGGTGCTGATGTTCGTCCTGACGATCTTCATGGTCGTCCAGTTCGTCTTGCGCGAGACGATCACCGGCCAGGAGAGCGCGCTGAGCGATCTTGCGCGCGAACTCGACGAAGTCAGCCGTGCGCTCGGGCTGGAGCAGCAGTCCGTCGCTCGCCTCGAGGAAGAAAAATCCGAGCTCGACCGGGAACTCGCAGCGGCTCAATCCGAGGTTCGGTCGCAGGATGCGGAGATCGCGAACCTCGTCGGGCAGAGCACGCGGCAATCCGACGAACTCGAAGCGCGCTCGGACCGCATCGCCTCGTTCGAGGCGCAGGTCGCGACGCTGCTGGCCGAACGCGATGCGTCGCGGCAGGAGAGAGAGGCGCTGTCGGCGGAGGTCGCCGAACTGAAGGCGGCACGTGAGCGGCTGATCGACGATAACGAGACCTTTCAGCTCGCACTGTCGCAGGCCCGTGACGAGATCGACGTGCAGCAGGAGGAGGCGAGGCTGGCGGCCGCGCGACGAGAGGCGCTGGAGGCGCTGACCGCCGAACTCCAGACGACGCTGGAGGAGCGAGAAACCTCCCTCACCGATGCGTTGGCTCTCGTTGATGAGCGTGAGACGTCGCTTGCCGGTGCACTCGCTGCGCTCCGGTCCGAGGAGGAGAAGGCGGCAAGCCTCTTTGCGCGGCTGCAGGATGCGCAGGCGGCGGGCGTCGAGGCCGCATCCGCGCGCGATGACCTGAACCTGCGGCTCGAGACGGCGCTTGCCGACCTCGCGGAGACGGAGCGGGCGAGGGCGGACACGGTGGCCGAACTCGAGGCTGCGCACGAGGCGTCGAGCGAGGGCGAGGTTCAGCGGAGCGCGCAGGCCGACACGCTCCAGGCTCTGCGGGTACGCCTTGCGGACGCCGAGACGGCCCTGACCGAAGAGGAGGCAGCCCGCCTGGCGGAGGCAGCGGCGGCCGAGGCCCTGCGCGCGCGGCTGTCGGAAACGGAGACCACGCTGTCGGCGGAGGAGCGGGGGCGTCTGACGGAGGCCGCCGCTGCAGAATCCCTGCGCTCGCGCCTCGCCAAGACGGAGGCGGCGCTGACGGAAGAGGAGGGCGCCCGCCTGGCCGAGGCGACGGCTGCCAGGGCGCTGCGCGAACGCCTCGCAGGGTCCGAGGCTGAGCTGACCGCGATGTCCTTGGCGCTTGAGGAGCGACGCAAGGAGGCTGAGGAGACGCTGACGCTGCTTGCCGCTGCGGAGGCGGCCTCCGAGGATCTCGACGCTCGCCTCGCCTCTGCCCTGGCCGATCTCGATCGCCGGGAAGGGAAAATCGCGGCGGCGGAAACCGCGGCAGCGGCGGCGCAGGAGCAGCAGGCTGCGGCAGCAGCTCGAGCCTCGGCGCTGGAGGATGAGCTTGCGGCGGCACGCGCGCGTGCGCAGTCCGGAGCGGAGACTGCGCAGGCGATGGCCGCGGCCGACGCCGCGCGTGCGGCGGCGGAGGCGCGGGCGGAGGACCTTGCCGACCAGCTCGCCGCCGCGCGGTGGAGGGCGGAGGAAGCCGAAGCTGAGTTGGACGCGGCATCCACGCAGCTCGCCGCAGCTGAGGCGGCGCAGGAGTCCGCGACCGATCGGTTGAGCACGACGGAGGCCGCGCTGACCACGGCGCTAGCCGCCCGCGACGAGAATGCGGGTGATGCGGCGCAGCTGCGCAGCGCGCTTGCGGCAGTTGAGGTGACTCGCGATGCGTATGCGGCGAATCTCCAGACGCTCCAGGCGCAGCTTGCCGACGCGCGGGATGAGGTCGCAGGCCTGCGTCGGACCCTTGGTGACGAGGCGGACGAGAGGGCGCGGATCGCCGCGGAGCTCACCACTTTACGGCGCGAGGCGGAGCAATTGCGCACGATCGCCGAGGAGCGGCCGGAGCTCGAGGCGGAGTTGCGGGCGGCGCTGGCGGCCACGCTCGCCGCCGAGCGTCGGGCGCGAGAGCAGATGACTGCGGCGGAGGAGCGGCAGGCGCTTCTGGCGACCGCCAACCGCGAACTCGCGGATGTGGAGGCAGAATCGGCCGCGAGCCGGCGCGAGGTCCAGGCGCTGACAGAGCAGGTGGCACGGCTGCGCCAGGAACTGGGAGTGCTTCAGGCGCTGCTCGACGATGCGGACACGCAGCGCGAAGCGGCAGCGGTTCGCATCGAAGACCTCGATGCCCAATTGAACGTCGCCTTGGCCCGCGCCGCCGAAGAGCAGAAACGGCGTGCAGATCTCGAAGCCGCGGAACGCGCCCGGCTGCAGGAGAGGGCAGAGCGGCTGGAGCGCTATCAGTCGAGCTTCATGGCCGGACTCCTCGACATCGTGAGCGATCGCGAAGGTGTTCGCATCGAAGGCGACCGCTTCGTCTTCCCGGCGGAGGTACTCTTCCCGCCAGGCTCGGCGAGGCTGTCCGATGGGGGGCGGGAGCAGATCCGCAAAGTCACCTTCCTTCTCAGCGAGATCGCGGAGGAGATCCCGCCTTCGATCGACTGGGTTGTGCGGGTCGACGGTCACACCGACGACAGGCCCCTATCCGGCCGAGGACGCTACAGCAGCAATTGGGAGCTGAGTCAGGCGCGGGCGCTTTCGGTCGTGCGCTTCATGACCGAAGAACTGAGCTTCCCGCCGGAGCGGCTGCTACCGGCAGGCTTCGGGGAGTACCGCCCGATCGCCCGCGGCTCGACGGAAGAGGCGCGCGCACAGAATCGGCGCATCGAGTTGAAGCTCACCGAGCGATGACGGCGGGCCGCGACGGGCGGCCCTCTTCAATACGGCCCCCGCGACTTGCCATCGTCATTCAGGCGAGACGTCGCCGGTGATCGATGTCCCCGAACGATCCACATCGCCGGCGGCGGACATACCTTTGAGCCTTGCGTCTGGGTTCTGCCCGCGTTGGTCCGGGACCGGCTGCCTGCGGTTGCAGGCCAAAGGCTGGTATGAAGAAAGCCGTTGCATGTCGGCTCGTCGTCTCTTCAGGAGCTAGCACCGCTCGAAAGCGGCTGTGCGGCGTCTAATCGAGGCGCCGCACAGTCCTGAGTTCGCTATCTTCAGTCCGCCGTCAGAAGTGGAGGCTTGCGCGAGGAGAGGCGCGGTGCCTGCGGCGGCTCGGTCTCGAGCTCCAGCTTGCCGTCCTTGACCGACACGCGCACGAGACCGCCCTTGGCAAGCTTGCCGAAGAGAAGCTCCTCCGCGAGCGGCTTCTTGATGTTCTCCTGAATCACCCGCGCCAGTGGCCGTGCCCCCATCTTGTCGTCATAGCCTTTCTCAGCCAGCCAAGCAGCGGCGGCCGGAGTGAGCTCGATTGTAACGTTGCGGTCCATCAGCTGAGCCTCAAGCTGCAGGACGAACTTCTCGACGACTTGCAGGATGACCTCGCGTCCGAGTGGAGCGAAGGAAATCACGGCATCGAGCCGGTTGCGGAATTCCGGCGTGAACATCCGTTCGATCGCCTCGGTGTCCTCGCCCTCTCGACGGTCGCGGCCAAAGCCGATCGCGGCTTTCGCCATGTCGGCGGCCCCCGCATTTGACGTCATGATCAGGATCACGTTGCGGAAGTCGACCTGGCGACCGTTGTGGTCGGTCAGCTTCCCATGGTCCATCACCTGCAGCAGGATGTTGAAGACGTCCGGATGAGCCTTCTCGATCTCGTCGAGCAAGAGCACGCAGTGCGGATGCTGGTCGACGCCGTCGGTCAGAAGGCCGCCCTGATCGAAGCCGACATAGCCCGGCGGGGCCCCGATCAGGCGGCTGACCGCGTGCTTCTCCATGTACTCCGACATGTCGAAGCGCAGCAGCTCGACCCCGAGCGAGTCGGCGAGTTGGCGCGCGACCTCGGTCTTGCCGACCCCCGTCGGGCCTGCGAACAAGTAGTTGCCGATCGGCTTCTCCGGCTCGCGCAACCCGGCCCTCGCCAGCTTGATGGCGGACGACAGCGCCTCGATCGCGTTGTCCTGACCGAAGACGACGCGTTTCAGCGTGCCTTCCAGATCGCGAAGCACCTCGGCATCGTTCTTGCTGACGTTCTTTGGCGGAATGCGTGCGATCTTCGCCACGACCGCCTCGATCTCCTTGGCCCCGATCGTCTTGCGGCGCTTCGACTCGGCCACGAGATGCTGGGCCGCACCGGCCTCGTCGATCACGTCGATAGCCTTGTCTGGCAGCTTGCGGTCGTTGATGTACCGCGCCGACAACTCGACCGCTGTCTTGATCGCGTCCGACGTGTAGCGGATGTCGTGATGCGTCTCAAAGTATGGCTTGAGGCCCTTGAGTATCTTCACCGTGTCGTCGACCGACGGCTCGTTGACGTCGATCTTCTGGAACCGGCGGCTGAGCGCGCGGTCCTTTTCGAAGTGTTGGCGGAACTCCTTGTAGGTCGTGGACCCCATGCAGCGCAGACGGCCGCCTTGAAGCGCCGGCTTCAGCAAGTTTGAAGCATCCATCGCGCCGCCCGAGGTGGCGCCGGCGCCGATCACCGTGTGGATTTCGTCGATGAAGAGCACTGCGTCCGGATGGTTTTCGAGTTCCGAGACGACGGCCTTCAGTCGCTCCTCGAAGTCGCCGCGATAGCGCGTACCGGCGAGGAGTGCGCCCATGTCGAGCGAGAAGATCGTCGCCCCGCGCAAAACCTCCGGCGTTTCGCCTGAAACTATCTTGCGCGCCAGACCCTCCGCGATGGCCGTCTTGCCGACCCCGGGGTCGCCGACGAGAAGCGGGTTGTTCTTGCGTCGGCGGCACAGGACCTGGACGCAACGCTCGACTTCGGCCTCGCGACCGATCAGGGGATCGACGTCCCCCTTTCTCGCCTTGGCGTTGAGGTCGACGCAATACTTGGCGAGCGCGCTTTCGCTCTTGTCGTCGTCCCCTTGCACCTCGTCCTCTATGTCGCTTGCACCTTGGACGGACCGAGCTTCGCCGAAGCTCGGATTCTTCGCAACGCCATGTGCGATAAAGTTGACCGCGTCATAGCGAGTCATATCCTGCTCCTGCAGGAAAAAGGCGGCGTTCGATTCCCGCTCGGCGAAAATTGCGACAAGGACGTTGGCGCCTGTCACCTCCGTGCGCCCAGAGGACTGAACGTGGATCGCAGCACGCTGGATCACCCGCTGGAAGGCCGCCGTCGGGACAGCTTCCGACCCGTCAATCTCGGTCACCAGGGTCGAGAGATCATCGTCGATGAACGCCACGAGAGTCTGTCGGAGCTCTTCGAGATCGACACTGCAGGCCTGCATGACCTTTGCAGCGTCTGGCTCATCTACGAGAGCCAGCAGTAGGTGTTCGAGCGTGGCGAGTTCATGCCTCCTGGCGTTGGCCAAGGCCAGCGCTGAGTGGATTGCCTGCTCGAGCGTATCGGAAAATGACGGCACTCGTCGTGCTCCCCTGGGCTTTGGGCGGGAACGGTGATGACCGTCCGCCGTCCGTGGACCATCATGGTTCTAGAGTTCGTGCATACCACCAATCGTTCAAGAGATCATTGGCAGCGAGCGCAAACAATTCGGCGTGTGGGTGGCTAGGCCCACGCTTCTGCCGAAAATCAGAGCGGATTCAGAAGGTGTCCTTCCGGCGCCTGATCTCGGCAAAGGCGTCGACGTCGCTCGCCTCAGTCATATTTATGGCGGCTTTCACGTCGGACAATCCGGCGCGCAAAAACGGGTTCGTCGCCGTCTCCTCCGAAAGGCGCGACGGAACGGTGAACCGACCTTCATCGCGCGCCGCCTCGATCTCAGACATGCGGCGGTGGAGCGCCTTGTTCTCCGGATCCACGGTCAGCGCGAAGCGGGCATTGGCCGCCGTGTATTCATGGCCTGAGCAGACGGCCGTCTCGGCGGGCAACGCGGCGAGCCGCGAGAGCGTTTGCCACATCTGCTCCGGCGTTCCCTCGAACAGCCGGCCGCATCCCATCGCCATGAGGCTGTCGCCGGTAAATACCGCGCCAGCCGCAGGCACATAAAAGGCGATGTGGCCAACTGTATGACCCGACGCGTCCAGCACCTGAACCTCGGCCCCGTCGAAGTCGAAAGTGTCTCCGTCACCTACTGTCACATCGAGTGGGGGCAGGCGGCGCACATCCGCCGCAGCGCCGATGATGGTGGGATGATATGCCGCGCGCAACTCTTCCACTCCGACAACGTGGTCATCATGGTGATGAGTGATCCAGATTTGGTCGAGCGGCCAGCCTCGACGCTCCAGCTCGGCCATGATCGGCGCAGCTTCGGGTGCATCGACGAGAGCGGTGCGTCCGCCCTTCGAGTGAAGCAGGAACGCGTAGTTGTCGCTCCGGCAGGGTATCGTGACGAGGTCAAAAGGCATGGTCATCCGCTTGTTCGGCAACTAGGTGAGGGTCAGCATCGCCCAATGGTGGGAACGCGGCAATGCACCTCGACGTCTACGACCTGCAACACTTCTATTATCGTACCCGTCTCGGACGGGCGGCGCAGCGTTCCGTGCGTGAGCAGGTGGGCAAGCTGTGGCCATCCTGCAAGGGCCAGACAATCGTCGGCTTCGGCTTCGCGGTCCCGCTGCTGCGACCATATCTTGGCGAAGCGCGCCGCGTGGTCGCCCTGATGCCCGGACAGCAAGGCGTCATGCACTGGCCTGCGGGTATGCCGAACGTGTCCGTCCTCTGCCGCGAGACGCTCTGGCCGCTCGGCGACGGGATCGCCGACCGGATCGTCATTCTGCACGGTCTCGAGACGAGCGAGCATGCGTCCAAGCTCCTCGAAGAATGCTCGCGCGTCCTCAAGCCGGACGGGAAGATGCTGGTGATCGTGCCGAACCGGGCGGGACTGTGGGCGCGACGCGACGGGACGCCCTTCGGCTTCGGCCGCCCTTATTCCCTCAGCCAGCTCGAGGCGCAATTGAAGCAGCACGGCTTCGCGGAGGAGCGCCACGCCGCCGCCCTTTTCCAGCCGCCTAGCGAAAAGGACTTCTGGCTGCGCTACGGCCGCTTCTGGGAGAGGGCCGGGCGGAAGATATCCAACCGCTATGCCGGCGGTGTTCTCATCGTCGAAGTCGTCCGCCATCCGCCCGCGCCGCTGCGCCCCGGGCTGAGCGAGCGCGTACGGAAACCGATCGAGGTCATCGAGGGGGTCGGTGCTCCGGACCCCAAACCGGCCTGACACCCACGGCGGCGATTGCTTGCGCCCAAGCGGTTGCCGGTGCAGAACCATGGTGCTACATCCGCCGCGGCTGCCGCCCGTGCGGGCGGTGGCCGAAAAAGAATGGCCGGCCGCGCCTCAGCGCGAACCGGAATAATCAAGGCGAGGGAGCGCGTGTCAGAACCGATCTCGATTTCGACCGGCATTGCGGAGCGCTATGCGAAGGCCGTGTTCGAACTCTCGCGGGAGGATGGCGGGATCGACTCCCTTGAACGGGACGTCGACTCCTTGACTGCCATTCTGCGGGAGAGCGAGGACTTCCGTGCTCTGCTGAGCTCGCCGATCTACACGCGGGATCAGCAGGAAGCCGGTATTGGCGCGATCGCCGAGAAGATGGGGCTGTCCGACACCGTCAACCGGACCTTGCGCCTGATGGCGACAAAGCGCCGCCTCTTTGTCGTCCCGCAGTTTCTTTCCGAGCTCCGCGCTATGATCGCTGAGGAGAAGGGGGAGGTCACCGCCGAGGTCGTGAGCGCTTCGCCGATGTCCGACGAGCAGCGTGACCGTCTTGCCGAGACGCTGAAGAGGCAGGCGGGGCGTGACGTCAAGATCGATATGTCCGTCGACGAGCGGCTGATCGCAGGGCTTCGCGTGAAGCTTGGCTCCAAGATGGTCGACACGTCGATCCGCTCAAAACTCGACGCTATGCAGAACATGATGAAAGAGGCCGGATAATGGCGATCCAAGCTGCTGAGATCTCAGCCATCCTGAAAGAGCAGATCCGGAACTTCGGACAGGAAGCCGAGGTTGCGGAAGTCGGCCGGGTCCTGTCGGTGGGCGACGGAATTGCGCGGGTCTACGGGCTCGACAACTGCCAGGCCGGCGAGATGGTGGAGTTTCCGGGCGGCATCCGGGGAATGGCGCTGAACCTCGAGACGGACAACGTCGGCGTGGTGATCTTCGGTTCTGACAGGGATATTAAGGAAGGCGATACCGTCAAGCGCACGAACTCGATCGTCGACGTTCCCTGCGGCGACGCTCTGCTTGGCCGCGTCGTCGATGGCCTCGGAAACCCGATCGACGGCAAGGGTGAGATTGCCTCGACCGAGCGTCGCGTGGCCGACGTCAAGGCTCCGGGCATCATACCGCGGAAGTCGGTGCATGAGCCGATGGCGACCGGGCTCAAGGCGATCGACGCAATGATTCCGATTGGGCGCGGCCAGCGCGAACTGATCATCGGCGACCGCCAGACAGGCAAGACGGCGGTCGCGCTTGACGCGATCCTCAATCAGAAGAGCTACAATGAAGAGGCCGGCGGCGACGAATTGAAGAAGCTCTACTGCATCTATGTCGCCATCGGCCAGAAGCGCTCGACTGTCGCACAACTTGTGAAGCGCCTCGAGGAATTCGGCGCGATGGAGTACTGCACGGTGGTGGCCGCGACTGCTTCCGATCCAGCGCCGATGCAGTTTCTCGCGCCGTATGCCGCGACCTCGATGGCCGAGTACTTCCGTGACAACGGGCGCCACGCCCTCATCGTCTACGACGATTTGTCGAAGCAGGCGGTGGCGTACCGCCAGATGTCACTCCTGCTGCGCCGCCCGCCCGGTCGGGAGGCGTATCCCGGCGACGTCTTCTATTTGCACTCGCGGCTGCTGGAGCGTTCTGCGAAGCTGAACGAAGACCATGGCGCTGGCTCGCTCACCGCGCTGCCGATCATCGAGACGCAAGGTGGCGACGTTTCGGCGTTCATCCCGACGAACGTGATCTCGATCACGGATGGGCAGATCTTCCTTGAGACCGAGCTGTTCTACCAAGGCGTTCGACCGGCAGTGAATACCGGTCTATCCGTCAGTCGGGTCGGTTCCTCTGCGCAGACAGACGCGATGAAGTCCGTCGCGGGCAAGATCAAGCTTGAGCTCGCCCAGTATCGCGAGATGGCAGCCTTCGCGCAGTTCGGCTCCGACCTCGACGCCTCTACGCAGAGGCTTCTCAACCGCGGTGCGCGGCTCACCGAGCTGATGAAGCAGCCTCAGTACTCGCCGCTGACGAACGCCGAAATTGTCTGCGTGATTTATTCGGGGACCAGCGGCTACCTCGACAAGATCAAGGTCGATGCCGTCGGGCGGTTCGAAGAGGGGCTGCTGCGTCACCTTCGTGGAAGGCATTCCGATCTGCTCAACGACATCACTGAGAACGACCGCAAGGTGAAGGGCGAGCTCGAGGAGAAGATCAAGTCGGCGATCGACGAATTCGCCTCCGACTTCAGCTGATCACCGATGGCCAGTCTCAAGGACCTCAAGAACCGGATCGACAGCGTCAAGTCGACGCGCAAGATCACGAAGGCGATGCAGATGGTCGCTGCGGCCAAGCTGCGCCGTGCGCAGGAGGCCGCCGAGGATGCACGCCCCTACGCCGAGCGGATGCGCGCGGTGATGGCCGGGCTCGCGGCATCTGTCGGCGACAGGGACACGGCGCCGCGGCTGCTCAAGGGCACCGGGTCCGAC
Organism: uncultured Alphaproteobacteria bacterium; assembly: GCA_963749675.1. Taxonomy (GTDB): domain Bacteria; phylum Pseudomonadota; class Alphaproteobacteria; order Rhodobacterales; family Rhodobacteraceae; genus Roseitranquillus. The sequence continues at coordinate 13,303 of CAVVNT010000004.1, read as the reverse complement.
CAAACGCACCTGCTCGTGATCATCACTTCCGAGCGCGGGCTCGCCGGTGCCTTCAACTCGTCGATAACCCGGCTCGGCCGTGCGCGGCTTGAAAAGCTGCTGGCACAAGGAAAGACCGTCAAGATCCTGACGGTCGGCCGCAAGGGTCGTGACATGCTACGCCGTGACCATGGCGAGAGGTTCATCGGGCACGTCGACATGAGCGAGATGAAGCGCGTCAATTACGACCATGCCCGGGGTATCGCGCAAGACGTCCTCAACCGGTTCGACGAAGGTGAATTCGACGTTGCGACGATCTACTTCAACACCTTCGAGTTGGTCATTAGCCAGACGCCGACCGAGCAGCAGATCATACCGGCCACCTTCGATGACGATGAGGTCGACGAGTTGACCATCTATGACTACGAGCCGAGCGAGGAGGGGATACTTGCTGATCTTCTTCCACGGGCTATCGCGACGCAAATTTTCGCAGCCCTGCTTGAGAACACAGCTTCCGAGCATGGCGCGCGGATGAGCGCCATGGACAACGCAACGCGGAACGCCGGCGAGATGATCGACAAGCTTACGATCGACTACAACCGTTCGCGCCAGGCCGCGATCACCACCGAACTCATCGAGATCATCGCGGGCGCCGAGGCGCTCTGACCGAATACCGGAGAGACCGAACATGGCAGACCAGGCAGTCGGAAAAGTCACTCAGGTTATCGGCGCGGTCGTGGACGTCAAGTTCGCGGACCAGCTGCCGAACATCCTGAACGCACTCGAAACGGAGAACCAGGGCAAGCGCCTGGTGCTGGAGGTGGCGCAGCATCTCGGGGAAAACACGGTGCGGACCATTGCGATGGACGCCACCGAGGGGCTTGTGCGCGGCGCGGAAGTCCGTGACACGGGGCACCCGATCCAGGTGCCGGTTGGCAATTCGACGCTTGGGCGAATCCTGAACGTCATCGGCGAACCGATCGACGAGAAGGGGCCCGTGGATGCGGAAGAAACGCGTTCAATCCATCAGGAAGCGCCGAATTTCGCCGCTCAGGCAACGTCGTCCGAAATTCTCGTGACGGGCATCAAGGTTATCGACCTGTTGGCTCCGTATTCGAAGGGCGGCAAGATTGGCCTCTTCGGTGGCGCCGGTGTGGGCAAGACCGTGCTGATCATGGAATTGATCAACAACATCGCGAAGGTGCATTCTGGTTACTCGGTTTTCGCGGGCGTCGGTGAGCGGACCCGCGAGGGCAATGACCTCTATCACGAGATGATCGAGTTGGAGGTGATCAAGCCAGACAACCTCTCGGAGTTGCAGGTTGCGCTCGTCTATGGACAGATGAACGAGCCGCCGGGGGCACGTGCGCGCGTGGCGTTGACGGGTCTCACGTTGGCCGAACAGTTTCGGGATGCGTCCGGAACCGACGTTCTGTTCTTTGTAGACAACATCTTCCGTTTTACCCAGGCGGGCTCAGAGGTGTCGGCGCTTCTCGGGCGCATTCCGTCGGCGGTGGGCTACCAGCCGACGCTCGCGACCGACATGGGCGCCCTGCAGGAGCGGATCACGTCGACCAAGGCGGGCTCCATCACCTCGGTGCAGGCCATCTACGTCCCGGCGGACGACCTGACAGACCCCGCGCCGGCAACTTCATTCGCGCACCTCGACGCCACGACGACGCTGAGCCGCGCTATATCCGAACTTGGCATCTATCCCGCAGTGGACCCACTCGACTCCACATCGCGCCTCATGGATCCCGCGATCCTCGGCGAGCAGCACTACAAGGTCGCGCGGGACGTGCAGGGGATCCTCCAGCGCTACAAGTCCCTGCAGGACATCATCGCCATCCTCGGGATGGACGAGCTCAGCGAGGAGGACAAGTTGACCGTTGCACGGGCGCGCAAGATACAGCGCTTCCTCTCACAGCCGTTCGATGTGGCGCAGGTTTTCACCGGCTCGCCGGGTATCCAAGTGCCGATGGAAAAGACGATTGACAGCTTCAAGCGCGTGGTCGCGGGAGAGTTCGATCACTTGCCGGAGGCGGCATTCTACATGGTCGGTGACATCGACGACGTAAAGGCGAAGGCGGAGCGTATGGCCTCTGAGGCTGCCTGATGGCTGATGCATTCCAGTTCGACCTTGTCAGCCCTGAGCGCCGCCTCGCCTCCATAGAGGCGACGGCAGTTACAATTCCCGGAGCTGAAGGGGACTTAATGGCGATGGCTGGGCATGCACAGACGCTTACGTCGCTGCGCCCCGGAGTTTTGCGCGTCGAAGCCGGCGGGGAGACGAACGAGTACGTGGTGACAGGGGGATTCGCAGAGATCGGCGATGGCGTGACAGTCCTCGCGGAGCGAGCCCTGCCGCGGAGTGAAGTTACGCAGGACGTACTCGACGCCTGGGTGCAGGAGGCTGCGGAAGCTCACAAATCGGTGCGAGAGCGCGAGGGCGAAGTACCTCACGGGTTGGTTGACGACTCCGCGAAGCTTCTCTCCGACATGGTTGCCATTGGCGGGCACATCGGAATGAGTTCCTTCGCAGCCAAACCTCTGAATCATGCCTCTTCGGTCTGGCGTTTGGATGCGCCGGGCCGGTCAGCCGGGCAGGATCAGGCAGCCGAGTACATCGCTTCGTAGATTGGGCCAAGGGTCTCGTGGTCGAAGAGCGACGAGACCGACGTCCCGTTCCAGATGTTGAGAATGGCCTGTCCGAACATCGGCGCGGTCGGGACGATCCTGATGTTCGGCGCATTTCGCACCGCAGCGGAAGGTTCGATCGTGTCGGTGGTCACCAGGCTCTTCATCACGGAGTTCGCGATTCGCTCGACCGCCGGGTCGGACAGGACGCCGTGTGTGATGTAAGAGTGAACCTCCGCCGCTCCGCTCTCAACCAGCATCTCGGCCGCCTTACAGAGAGTTCCTGCGGTATCGCAGATGTCGTCCACGACAAGGCACGTCTGACCCGATACGTCGCCGATGACGGTCATCTCGGCGACCTCGCCCGCGCGCTCCCGTCTCTTGTCGACGATGGCAAGCGCGCATCCGATCCTCTGCGCCAGTTCCCGCGCTCGAGCGACGCCGCCGACGTCCGGAGACACCACGGTGACCTTCTCGAGGCGGTCGCGGAAATGATGCTGGATGTCGAGCGCGAAAATCGGCGCTGCGTAAAGGTTGTCGACCGGAATGTCGAAGAACCCTTGGATCTGTGCCGCGTGAAGGTCCATGGTCAGGACCCGCTCGATGCCAGACTGCGTGATGAGGTTCGCAACGAGCTTGGCGCTGATGGGCGTTCGCGCCTTTGTTCTGCGATCCTGCCTCGCGTATCCGAAATAGGGTATCACGGCTGTGATACGCGCCGCCGAGGAGCGGCGGAGCGCATCGGAAATAATCAATAGCTCCATCAGGTTGTCGTTGGCTGGGTTTGACGTCGGCTGAATGACGAACATGTCCTCGCCACGCACATTCTCGAACACTTCGACGAAGATTTCCTGGTCGTTGAACCGCTCCACCCGTGCGTCGACAAGACCGACGCTGACGCCGCGATGCATCGACATGCGCCTGGCAATTCCGGCCGCGAGAGACCTGTTGGCATTGCCCGAGATCAGTTTCGGTTCGATCTGGGTCGGCATTCGGCCTCTCCGAAAATGACGGATTTCGCGACGTTGACACGCCGTAGCATGAGGGTACCGTCGCTGAAACAGCGGGGCCGATCGGATGGCGCACATTGACTATTTTTTTGGCACCATCTCACCTTTCGTCTATCTTGGCGGGAGACGTCTGGAAGAGATCGCAGCCCGGCAAGGCGCGACCATCTCGTACAAGCCGTTGGACCTCGCGGCGTTGTTCGATCGGACATCAGGTCTCGCCTTGCAGGACCGCCACGAGAACCGCAGGGCATACCGGCTCCAGGAGTTGCGGAGACAGTCGAAAAAGTCCGGCTTGCCGGTCAATCTTCGGCCGGCCCACTGGCCGACCAACCCCGCCCCGTCGTCTTACGCGATCATCGCAGCGCAGGAGACGGGCGACGGCGATGTGGGCGTGCTTGTTCACGAAGTCACCAAGGCGTGCTGGGCAGACGAGCGGGATATCGCGGCGGATGCCGTCATACGCGACTGTCTCTCGGTGGCCGGCTTCGACCCGGACCTCGCCGATCGCGGCATGCTGTCGAGCGCCGAGACGTACGCCAAAAACCTGGAGGAAGGTATCGAAAAGGGTGCGTTCGGCGCACCCTTCTACGCAGTGGATACCGGCGCGAGCTTCTGGGGGCAGGACAGGCTCGACGACCTCGACCTGCATCTTGCGGGCCACCTCTAGAACGTGTCGCTCTAGATCGGATTGGGATTCCCCCGGTGAGACGCTCGTGATGCTCTGCCGTTGAGGCAGGTGCAGGGGATCAGGATGGGCAAACCGCATCCTATGGCGCTTCGAGCCGTGTTGCCTTCGGTAATGGGACGTTGTCAGTCAAGCGTGATTTTCACCCCTGCCCCAAGTGGGGCGGGTTGTCGGTTGCCGGCGCTGGGCCACGAGCGCGGCGACGCCGTTGGTCGGAATTGGGCTTAGCCCTGCGCCTTTTGCCGTCTCTCGTCCGCCCCGGGTTCATGCTTCGGTCCGTGGTCAGCGCGAGGCTGCCAACATCATGCCTGGTCCAGTGCGGTCCCGAGCGCCCATCTCACAAGCGTGCTCGAACGCGAGCGTTCGGCGACGAGGCAACACTCGGCGTCTCGGGGACCGCGTCCCGGTGGGGACTTCGGACGGCCGGCGCCTTCGGGCGCGGCCGAAACCTTCAGCGTTTTCGCCCGCGGCGGGCGGGGCGCATGCGGTGGCTCCCGAGCGTCAGGCGGCGCCTGCCGCGGCCCTGCGCGTGAGGCGGAAGTCCGCGCTGTCCACCCACATCCGGTGCAGGATCACGCCGATCCGGCGCGCCATGGCGACCACCGCCCGCTTCATCCCGCGCCGTCGAGCGACCTGCAGGCCCCACGCCTTCAGCCAGCACGGCCTGGCGTGATGCATCATCACCGTCGCCGCCTGGTAGAGCGCAGAGCGCAGACCGGCGTCGCCGGCGCGGGTGATCGATCCGACCACGTCGATCTCCCCGGACTGGTGGCGGCCTGGCGTCAGGCCGACCCAGGGCCCGACGTCCTTCGATGACCGGAACCGCTCCGGCGCATCGATCGCCGACTTCACCGTGAGCGCCACCTGCGGCCCGACCCCCGGCATCGTCATCATGATCCGGCACGCGGCGTCCTGCTTCGCCAGATCCCGGAGGCGCCGATCGAGACCGGCGAGCTCCGCGCGCAACGCCGCCCGGGCGCGGAGCATCGCCTCCGCCAGCGTCTCCAGCATGGCGTTCCCCGCCGCCAGCTCGCGCACGCGCGCCGCGTAGCCGCCCTTGCTGATCTTGCCGAGCTTGAGGCCGAAGTTTCGCAGCACACCGCGCAGCGACAGCTCGACGTCGATCGCCGCCTTCTGGATGGACCGGCGCGCCGTCAGCAGCGCGCGCATCTCCTGCGCCGAGACCGACTTGCAGTGCACTGGCCGGTACCAGCCCATCTGCAGCAGGCGCGCGATCCCCTCCGCATCGCGCCGGTCCGTCTTGACGGGCATCGCCTTGAGCGCCGCCTTGACCTGGCGCGTCTCCATCAGCACGACCGTGGCGCCCGCCTCCGTGAGCGCCTTGTGCAGCCACTGCGACAGCGGCCCGGCCTCGAGCCCAACCGCCGTCACCTCGAACGGCAGGCCGAGAACGAACGCCGCGAGCGCCTCCGGTTCGCTCGGCAGCTTCGCCTCCTTCACCACTCCGCCACGCGCATCGAGGACGCACACCGCCGCGCTTGCAAGAGAGACATCGATCCCGATGAAATGCTCCATGTCGTCGCCCTTTCGTCTTTGCCAGGGAGAGGGCCGCGCCAGACCCGGCGACCCCCGCGGCGCCCACTCGCGCCGGGGCGACGACACCAACCGCCGAGAGCAGGCTCAAGGCTCCTGGGCGCCAGCCCCATTACGGCATCTCACCGAAGAATGTTCCCGAGGGTCTCTCTGGTTGCCTCATCTGAATGTTCCCGAGCGGCTTGGCCTCGCTCCACCTGGTTTAGATCTCGCCGTCATGGCATAAGAATCACCTATTCTGCGCGATCGGCTGGATTCCTGAAGTCTTCGAAGACAAGGCTCAGCGCGTGCTCCCTCTCCCGACTGCCATGCCTTGTGCAGCGGAGAGGAACGTGTCGAGCGACGGCGCCTGCTCGGAAGCCGCGCCGGTCGTGTCGGCGATGTCGACCAGCCGCTGCTGGGCCGCCCGCACGTCACTCAGAAGGCGGAGCGGGTCCAACGCCGTGAAGACCGCCTCGAGCCGTTTGCGGACTGCGTCGGGTGTTCGCGGGTCCGCCAGAAGCCGATGGCAGGGCGTCGCCGGCCCGTGGTAGTGCAATTGTCGAGCTTGCGGGGCGCGCGGAAGTCGACGTCCTCGATGGCGGCGCCGGCCTGGCGCAGCTTGGCGGCCCGCATCCGGGTCTGGAACCGCCTGGTGTTCCGACTGGCGACCTCGCGGTCGATCAGCAGGCCGAGCCATTCGGCGTGGGTGAGATCGCCGACGGCATCCTGCGCCTGCAACTCGGTGAAGGGTGAGGAGGATCAGCAGGCCTTCCGGTCGAAGACCTGCCCGACGTACGTCATGCCGTCGAGCCGGAGGGCCTTCAGCTGGTCGAGCGTGGGATGATCGAGCATCGTGTCTCCCTCAATGAAAGTATCCGGCGCCGCGGATGTCGGGATGGGTGATCGCCGGCCCGTCCGCGGCATCCTCGGGCCGCTGGCGATCGAGGTTGTTTCTGAGGATCGAGTTCACCGAGGTGTAGGAGCGAGCGCCGATCTCGAGTGCTCGGGTGCAGGCGGCCTCGAGCCTGCCGTGGCCATGGGTCCGGGCCAGGCGCAGGATGCCGAGGCAGGAGCGGAAGCCCTGCTCGGGATGCGTCCGCTCGCGCAGGATCACCTCGACCAGCATCGCCGTGCCGGGTCCGATCCCGGTGGCCTGGCGCCGCAGCTTCTCTAGCGTCCAGTCGGCATAGCGCCGATGGCTCGACGGCATGTGGTCGCGTCGCGCAGAATGCGCGCCTCTGGCGCGACGTGGTGTGCTGCCGGGTCGACGAGGTGCGGGCGTGCGCCGCCACGCGTTCGCCGCGGTGGAAGATCTCCACCGTCCGCGAGGTGACCTGCACCCAGACCTGCTCGCGCAGGAGCGTGTAGGGCGCTGAGTAGTAATGCTTGTCGACTTCGACATGGTAGTCGAGCCGACGGCGCGCTGGCGCCACTCGGCGTAGACATCCGGCGCCTGCGGCAGCGGCTTCAGCGCCGAGCACTCCAGCTCCTAGAACAGCGCACGGCGGCTGGCGCCCAGATGCCGGCGACGCGGCGGTTGAGGCGGTCGAGCAGCTCGCGGATGGCCTGGTTCAGCTCGGACAGCGAGAAGACCCTGCGGTTCCTCAGCCGCGCGACGATCCAGCGCTCCGCGATCTACCTCGACCTTGGCGTTCGCCATCGGGCTCGAACCGTCGACGTATGCGTCGACCGCCTTCGATGGCTCACTCGCGCGGCTTGTGCGGCCGCGCGGGGACCACCGCGGTGTCATAGTGCGCGGCCATGTCGGCGTAGGTGCGGTTCACCGCCGGCTCTGAGACACAGGCCTTGGTGACGCCGGACTTCAGGCTGTCCGAGACGGTCTGCCCCGGCACACGGCCGAAGTATGACAGCGCCTGGCAATGCGCGCCGATCCAGTCGGAGAGGCCCTGCGTCCAGGTCGCCTCGGCGTAGGTGCAGTTCGAGGCGCCGAGCGCGGCGACGAAGAGCTGCGCCTCGCGCGCCTCGCCGGTTGCGGGGTCGATCACCTCCAGCGTCGTGCCGGCATAGTCGACGGACATCCGCTCGCCGGCGACATGGTGCTGCCGCATGGTCGGCGTGAGGCGCCGCTCCCAGCGGCGGCAGAGCTCGCAGAAGCGACTGTAGCCGTAGCCGTCGGGATGAACGGCGCGGTGCTGTAGCGCGGCAATCTGGGTGAGCTGCGTATTGCCGCATCCAAGGATGTTCCTGAGGGATCATGTCGTTGACTCAGCCAAATGCTCCTGGGAGTGCTGGCTCGCGCGGGCTTTGTGATCCGACGGTTCCTGATGACCCTGACGCGCGAAGCCCCCACATTGCGCAGCGCGTCAGAGGTCATCAGGGGGTCCGCGGTCGCGCTGGCTCCGAACACCAGTGCTCTGGCGATGTCGCCTCTCCGGGTCTTCAGGCGGCGCTGCACGGTGCGGATCAACCCGTCGGGACAGGTATCCGTCTGGGCGGCCTGAAGCCTGCCCAGAAGCTCACGCCCGGTTTGTGACGGGTCCTCGTCGACCCACGCCTTGAGGTCGTCGGTGACTTTGGCGCGGGGATCAGGGCGCCGGCGCCCTCGCGGGACGGCTCGAGGGACGGCTCGAGGGACGGGGGGCTTTTTCCGGGACGTGGGCCTGATCTCTCCCTCCTTCCAGGCATGGCGCAGACCGTCGAGGAAAGCTTCGACGTCTGCCTTGGGGTTGCCATCGCTCTCAGTGAACGGCGTTTGTATCGGCCAGCGCCGTCAACCGTGCCTGGGCCTGACGGATGTCGTGGAGCAGGACGACCGGGTCGAGCTGCGCGAATTGTGCCGCGGGTTCGTCCTTGGCAACCTGCGCGACGGCGGGATGGGCCTGCACGCGCTGGAACGGTGTCAGCGGCGCGTGGTAGCGCTTGGTCACGCGGGCACCGTCGCGGGTCTTCTCCATCAGCCTGAATGACGGCTGGAAGAAGGTCACGTAGAGCCGCATGCTGCGACAGAGACACGCCAGTTCGGTGGCTGCGGCGATGCCGGTGTATCTGCGATAGCCCACCATCCGGCGGACCACCGCTCCGTTCTTTTGTTCGACATGGGCCTGATCGTTCTTTCGGTACGGGCGAGATCGAGTGAATTCGACCTTCGCGGCCTCGCACCAGTCCTTGATCGTCTCGTTCATGAAGACGCTGTCGTTGTCGGTGTCAAAGCCAAGCAACGGAAAACGGCAGTGCCGGGCGCAGCGCGGTCATTACCTCACTCAGCAGGCGCTGCTCGCGAAACAGCAGAGGTGCGCATTGCGTCCAGCCTGTCGCGACATCGGTGAGGGTCAGCGTCTGCACGAAGCTGCCGCTCGCCGACGGGCCGCTGTGCGCCACGAGATCCGACTCCATGTAGCCTGGCGCGGGATCGTCCCAGTCCGCACAAGTCCGGATGGGCACGCTGCGCCGCACCGCCGAGGAATGCGCAGTCCGCCGACGTCGGCCGCCCGGGCCGACGGCCCGGACAGGGGCGAGAACCCGGTCGATCGTGGCAGCGCTGATCTCGAGCAGCCGGACACGCACCTCCTCGTCCAGCGCGAGATGGCCATGCCGCCCCATCGCCGGCATCAGCAGCGGGATCAGAGGCTTCAGCCGCTTCCCGCAGATCCGGCCGGACGCTTCCCAGAGCACCATCAGCACCTCTCGCACGGCCTGGTCATACACCCGGCGTCCCGGCCGGGGCCGCGACCGGTCCACGACATGTTCACGCCGGAGAAGCCGTTCAGCGTGCTTGCGGTGATCCCCGGAGATCTCTGCAAACTCCGTCAGGATGCGGCCTTTCTCCGTTCGCGTTGCACCACGGTATCGCGCCGCCACAGCTTCCAGAAGTTCGCCTCTCGTGCCCATGCTGATCCGCCTCATGCCTGCCCCCGAACAGAACCGCTCCGGGAACATTTCCAATGATGCAATGGCACAAGCTTCGGGAACAGTTCCGGCGAGATGCCGTAATGGGGCTGGCGCCCAGGAGCCTTGAACCTGCTCTCGGCGGTTGGTGTCGTCGCCCCGGCGCGAGTGGGCGCCGCGGGGTCGCCGGGTCTGGCGCGGCCCTCTCCTTGGCAAAGACGAAAGGGCGACGACATGGAGCATTTCATCGGGATCGATGTCTCTCTTGCAAGCGCGGCGGTGTGCGTCCTCGATGCGCGTGGCGGAGTGGTGAAGGAGGCGAAGCTGCCGAGCGAACCGGAGGCGCTCGCGGCGTTCGTTCTCGGCCTGCCGTTCGAGGTGACGGCGGTTGGGCTCGAGGCCGGGCCGCTGTCGCAGTGGCTGCACAAGGCGCTCACGGAGGCGGGCGCCACGGTCGTGCTGATGGAGACGCGCCAGGTCAAGGCGGCGCTCAAGGCGATGCCCGTCAAGACGGACCGGCGCGATGCGGAGGGGATCGCGCGCCTGCTGCAGATGGGCTGGTACCGGCCAGTGCACTGCAAGTCGGTCTCGGCGCAGGAGATGCGCGCGCTGCTGACGGCGCGCCGGTCCATCCAGAAGGCGGCGATCGACGTCGAGCTGTCGCTGCGCGGTGTGCTGCGAAACTTCGGCCTCAAGCTCGGCAAGATCAGCAAGGGCGGCTACGCGGCGCGCGTGCGCGAGCTGGCGGCGGGGAACGCCATGCTGGAGACGATGGCGGAGGCGATGCTCCGCGCCCGGGCGGCGTTGCGCGCGGAGCTCGCCGGTCTCGATCGGCGCCTCCGGGATCTGGCGAAGCAGGACGCCGCGTGCCGGATCATGATGACGATGCCGGGGGTCGGGCCGCAGGTGGCGCTCACGGTGAAATCGGCGATCGATGCGCCGGAGCGGTTCCGGTCATCGAAGGACGTCGGGCCCTGGGTCGGCCTGACGCCAGGCCGCCACCAGTCCGGGGAGATCGACGTGGTCGGATCGATCACCCGCGCCGGCGACGCCGGTCTGCGCTCTGCGCTCTACCAGGCGGCGACGGTGATGATGCATCACGCCAGGCCGTGCTGGCTGAAGGCGTGGGGCCTGCAGGTCGCTCGACGGCGCGGGATGAAGCGGGCGGTGGTCGCCCTGGCGCGCCGGATCGGCGTGATCCTGCACCGGATGTGGGTGGACAGCGCGGACTTCCGCCTCACGCGCAGGGCCGCGGCAGGCGCCGCCTGACGCTCGGGAGCCGCCGCATGCGCCCCGCCCGCCGCGGGCGAAAACGCTGAAGGTTTCGGCCGCGCCCGAAGGCGCCGGCCGTCCGAAGTCCCCACCGGGACGCGGTCCCCGAGACGCCGAGCATTGCCTCGTCGCCGAACGCTCGCGTTCGAGCACGCTTGCGAGATGGGCGCTCGGGACCGCACTGGACCAGGCATGATGTTGGCAGCCTCGCGCTGACCACGGACCGAAGCATGAACCCGGGGCGGACGAGAGACGGCAAAAGGCGCAGGGCTAAGCCCAATTCCGACCAACGGCGTCCATGCGCTCGTGGCCCGGCGCCGGCATCGCTCCGACATGCGAAATCTCCGCGCCGCCGGCGCCTCCGTCGCGCCAACTGACAACCCGCCCCACCTGGGGCCGGAGGTGAAAATCGCGCTTGACTGACAACGTCCCATTACCGAAGGCAATGCGTCGACGCGCTCCAGCCATCGTGAGCGTGAACCGGGCACGACCCCGTTCGGCGCCCGGAAGCGTCGTCCGCGCGATGCCGCCGACGGTCTTGGCCCAGCCGAAGGGCTCCTCGATCTTCTTGCGGCGCATCTCGCGAGGCGGCGTAGCCGGCATGGCGCGTGGTGCGTCCGTCGATCGCCGAATGGCGCGCCTTCCGGGCGACGTGCGGGGTCACGCACATCCGGCGCAGGTCGGCGACGAAGTCCGCGCTCTCAAAGCCCTGTCCGCCCCGAGCGTGAGGCGCCGGGTGGAGCCCGGTGAATGCCGGTCGATCATGTCGATGGCGGCGCGCCGTTCGGCGCGGCCGTCGGCCGGCGTCAGGTCGGCCTGCACGACGAGGCCATTCCGGTTCTCCCTGAGGGTGTGCCCCATGAAGCAAGGGAGCGCGCTCGCGCCGGGCGATTTCTTGAACAGTCGCGCCTCGGGATCGGTGACCGACTCGTGCGTCGCATTGGATCGCTTCTCCCCCGGGAAGTCGACCTCGGCGTTGCGATCCTGGCGGGTGGGGCGGGTCATCTTGGGGGTCTCGGGCCTGGGTTGTTCGGGGGCGTCTTCGGTGTGGACGGAGGACGGATCGGCAGGGCCGCTGCCGTCGTCGGGCGGTATCCCCTCGGCCCTCGGCTGGAAGCTCTTCATCGACGGTGAGCCATGGTGTCGCCATGGTTTTAGACCCATGGCGAACGCCCTGGTCAGCGTGCCGTCGACCGAGAAGCGCTCGTCCGACAGCAGCGGCGCCACCTGTGCGTGGGCCAGGATCGCGGCCAGGAACTTGCGGGCGATGTCGGTGGTCAGCAGCCGGTCGCGGTTCTTCGAGAACACCGTCGGGCCTTGCCCCGGGGTTTCGCCCGTTCGGTGCTGAAATCAGCCCACAGGGCTGATTTCCGGGCGCACCTCACCCCAGGCCGGGTCGTCGATGCCGAGCCCGACGAACCAGCGGAACAGCAGGTTGTACTGCATCTGCTCCATGAGCTGACGCTCGGAGCGCACCGAGAACAGGATCTGGACCAGGCTCGCCCGCAGCAGCCGTTCCGGCGCGATCGAAGGCCGGCCTTCCCTCGCATGGAGCCGGTCGAACTCCGCATCCATGCCGGCCAGCGCGTGGTTGACGATCTCACGGACCTTCCGCAGCGGTGCCGCGCAGGGATGCGGTCCGCGAGGTCCACGTAGCTGAACAGCGAAACCGTCGCCTCGTCCGTCCCGCGCATCACCGCCCCCCAAGCTGCCCAGGTGCGATGAATCATGTTCCCCTCACCGCGTCGAGCACCGGGTTTTTCGGCACCCTGTTCTCATGATCCACCACCTTCGGCTTTCCCGCCGCGACCAGATGCCGATGGCGGCGGCACATGCGCAGCTGACCCTTCCAGGCGATGTCGCGGACGGATTGGGGCAGCGCGAGGGTCCGGTCGTGCAGCTTCCGGCTGACGCGGGCCTGCATCCGGTAGCTCCACGCTCCCTCAACCAGCGCACGCCGCGCCAGGGAACTGCCGGCCTTGGTGATCCCGCCGCGGCGCACCGTGGCGCCGCTGGATCGCTCGGACGGGGTCAGTCCGAGACAGGCCATCAGCTGGCGCGGATTTGCGAACCGGCCGAAGTCGCCGACCTCCGCCACCACCGTCACGGCCACGATGAAGGCCACGCCGCGCATCGCCTGGACCGTCTCCACCACCGGCCCCGTACCCAAACGAGTCCAAGGGGCCGAGGCGTGAGAAGGGGCCCGCCGGGGGCCGCTGTTCATTACTCTTCGTTCGCGTCCTCGTCGACCTCTATCGCGGGAACCTCGTCGGCGGCGGGCTCTTCCGCCTCCGCCTCGCCCTCGGTCTGGCTTGCGAGCCCCGACGGCGCCTGAATG
>CAVVNT010000003.1:0-244783 GCA_963749675.1 uncultured Alphaproteobacteria bacterium | reverse complement strand
GCGAGCACAAGGCGATGGGGGCCTACGAATCCTCGACAAGCTGCGGGACGAGGGGCTGGGTTCGCAGCCCCCGGTCGCCTACCGGGCGCTCGACTTCCTTGTGACGCACGGCTTCGCGCACCGCGTCGAGCGGCTGAATGCCTTCATCGCCTGCACGAACACCGAGGACAGGCACACGCCTGCCTTCCTGATCTGCCGCTCGTGCGATCGTGTCGTCGAGGCCGGGACGGATCCGCAGGCGGGAGAACTCGGCCGCGCCGCCAGGCGCACGGGCTTCTTCATCGAGCGCACCGTGCGCGAGGCCGAGGGTTTGTGTCCGGACTGCGTCGAGCAACCCTCAGCATGAGCGCGGCGCTCCTCGAGACCGCTGGGCTGACCGTTCGCTACGGGCAGATCCCGGTTCTCGAAGCCGTGGATTTGCGGATCGAGCGGGGCGAGATCGTCACAATCGTCGGCCCCAACGGGTCGGGAAAGTCGACGCTGCTCCGCGCTCTTCTGGGCGGGGTGAAGCCTTCGGCCGGCCGGGTAGATAAGGCACCCGGCCTGCGGATCGGCTACGTGCCGCAGCGCCTTGTGCTAGACCCGACGCTGCCGATGTCGGTCACGCGTTTCCTCGCCCTGCCCCGGCGGTGTCGGCCGGCACCGCGGAGAACGCCCTGCAGCAGGCGGGTGTGCCCGGCATCGGCGGGCAGCAGATGTCCGCGCTTTCGGGTGGGCAGTTCCAGAGAGTGCTGCTCGCACGCGCGCTGCTCGAAACGCCCGACCTGTTGATCCTCGACGAAGCGGCCGCGGGCCTCGACCAGCCCGCCGCCGCCGCCTTCTACCGCCGCATAGCCGAGGTGCGGGCGGAGACGGGCTGCGCCGTGCTGATGGTCAGCCACGACCTGCACGTCGTGATGAGCGCCTCGGACCGCGTGATCTGCCTCAACGGGCATGTCTGCTGCGAGGGAGCCCCGGAGGTGGTGGCCGAAGCGCCGGTCTATCGCGCGCTCTTCGGCGAGGGGACGCGAGGAACCTTGGCGCTCTACCGCCACCATCACGACCATAATCACGGGCGCGTGCCGGACGCTGCCGAATGATTCTCGACGACTTCATGGTCCGTGCGGCGCTGCCGGCATCGGCACGGCCCTTGCCGCGGCGCCGCTCGGCTGCTTCGTCGTCTGGCGGCGGATGGCCTATTTCGGCGATGCGACGGCGCATGCGGCGATCCTGGGGGTGGCGCTGTCGCTCGCCTTCTCGCTGCCGATCTTCGCCGGCGCGCTGGTCATCGCCCTCGTCATGGCGAGCCTGGTGACGCTGCTGTCCGGTCGCGGCTATGCGATGGACACGCTGCTTGGCGTCATGGCGCATTCGGCGCTGGCCTTCGGGCTGGTGGGGGTGTCATTCCTGACGAACGTGCGGATCGACATCATGGCCTACCTCTTCGGCGACATCCTGGCGGTGTCGCGCACCGATCTCGGCGTGATCTGGGGCGGTGCCGCGATCGTGCTCGGCCTTGTGGCGTGGCGCTGGTCGGCGTTGCTGATCGCCACGCTGAACACCGACCTTGCCCGCGCCGCCGGCGTCGATCCCGAAGCGAGAGCATCTCGTCCTGACCCTCGCGCTCGCAGTAATCGTCGCGGTGGCGATCAAGGTCGTGGGCGTGCTGCTGATCACCGCAATGCTGATCATCCCCGCCGCCACGGCGCGCCCCTTCTCGCGGACCCCCGAGACGATGGCCGCAGTCGCCTCGTTCATCGGGATGGCATCCGCGTTGGGCGGGTTGCTGGCGTCCTACATGCTGGATACGCCGACGGGGCCGACGATCGTCTGCATCGTCGCCATCCTCTTCTGCCTCTCGGCTCTGCTATCGGGAGCGCGCCGTCACGCATAGTCGCCCAAGAGGGTAGAGATGCCGTAATGGGGCTCGTCGCGAATTGTCACCGCTACGGCTTATTGCTGAGGCTGGAGATGAGGTGTCGTTGCCCTTGGCGCGCATGGCGTGCCGACGGGATCGTGCCGTAAGGCGCGTCCCAATTCCCTGATAAGGACGAAGGACAACGACATGAACATTGTTTATCGGCCTCGACGTCTCGCTGGCAAGCACCGCGGTCTGTGTTCTCGACGAACGCGGCAATGTCATGAAGGAACCCAGGGTCGACAGCGAGCCGGAGGCGTTGATCGCCTTCCTGCGCGGCGTGTCCGGTTCGGTGTTGGCCGTAGGCCTCGAAGCGGGCCCGCTGTCGCAATGGTTGCACAGGCACCTCACGGAAGCCGGCTTCGAGGTCGTGCTGATGGAGACGCGCCAGGTAAAGGGCGCGCTCAAGGCCATGCCAATCAGACCGATAGGCGGGACGCAGAGGGGATCGCCCGGCTTTTGCAGATGGGCTGGTTCCGCCCGGTCCACTGCAAGTCGGTGTCGGCCCAAGAAATGCGGGCGGTTCTGACCGCGCGCAAGGCAGTGCAGAAGGCGACCCTCGATATCGAGCTATCGCTGCGCGGTGTTCTGCGCAATTTCGGCCTGAAGATGGGAAAGGTTTCCAAGGGGCGGTACGAGGCGCGTGTGCGCGACCTGGCGGCCGGCACCGCCATGCTGGAGACGATGTCGGAGGCGCTGCTGCGCGTCCGCGCCGGGCTGCGCGCGGAACTGGCCGGGCTCGAGCGTCGCCTGCAGGACCTGGCAAAGGAGGATGCCGCCTGCCGGCTCATGATGACCATGCCCGGTGTGGGGCCGGTGGTGGTTCCGGTCGTCGAAGGATGTCGGCCCGTGGGCGGGCCTGACGCCCGGGCGTTACCAGTCCGGGGAAGTGGACATCGTGCGCGCGATCACGCGCGCTGGCGATGTCGGCTTGCGCACTGCGCTTTACCATGCGGCATCGGTGATGATGCATCGGGGCAGACCGTCTTGGTTGAAGGCGTGGGGACTGCAAGTCGCCAGACGGCGTGGGACGAAGCGGGCGGTTGTCGCCATGGCGCGGCGCATCGGAGTGGTTCTGCATCGGATGTGGACGGATGGCACTGAATTCCGCTTCATACGCCCTGATGCGCCGAACTGCGCCGTCGCGTGATCGACAGCTCGCTCACGGACGTCCCCACTTGATCGCACTTTGACAAAAGGAGGTTTCGGCCACGCTCGACGCGCTGGCCGTCCGAAGTCCCACCGGGACGCGGTATGACGCCGCGGTTGTCGCAGTTGTCGGACGCAAGTGTCCGAACACGCTGTTGAGATGGGCGCTCGGGAACCGCACTGGACTTGGCATGATGTTGGCAGCCTCCGCGCTGACCACGGACCGAAGCATGAACCCGGGAGGATCAAGGGCGCACAGAGAGCGGACGGCAAACGCCTCGAACCCGTCACGTGAAGATAGTTCCGCCTTTGACCCGGCGCCGGCGACGCTCCGACATCGGGGGCCCGGCGCCGCCAGCGCCTGCCTCGGTGGGCCGCCGATCGGCGCGCGGATTGTTACGTGAGAGATTATGAGCTTGACGACCAAAGCCCCATTATCGAAGCGACACCCCTCCCGACCGGTGCCGACAGCCAAGTTGGCCGCAGACTTCGGACGAAGGTCGGGCGTAGCCCGGCCGTAGGCTTAAGTCTGCGCGCGATCGTCTCCGCGGGAGGTGATGGCAAGGGTGCTGGTCGCTGCGGACCGGTACGACCGGGATTCTCTGTCGTCCAAACGGAAGTCCCGACGTGCCGGGCAAACCCGTCACCGACCAGCAAGTGAGAGCGTCCATGCAAGACCGACTTCGTCACAGCAAGCACGCCGCGGCCGCCCGCACCGGGTTCGAGCCGCGCGCACCGCGCCACGGATCGAGAGCGACCCACGCCTGCCGTCCCAGCGCCGCGCCAAGCGCGGCCGCACCGTTCCCGATCCGCTCGGCGAGGTGTGGGAGCTGGTATTGCTGACGATTTTGGAGAGCGTGTCAATCGGCTCCCAATCGGGACGCCCAATCGGCGTGCAATAAGGGGTGTGACTCAATTTTGGTGCAGCCTCCTACGCGACGACGACGAGCCGGGCGCGAAGGAGGTCGAGGTTGGCGCGACCGTACATCTGATGGGGTGGACGGCCTCTGCACCCAAGCCGGCGGCGCGGGTTAAGTGGCCGTATGACCGCGTCGTCTCCAGAGGAGCTGCCCACCATGGAAGTCACCACCATCGGACTGGATATCGCAAAGAATGTGTTCCAGGTTCATGCCGTCGACGCCGAAGGCGCGGCCGTTCTGCGCCGCAAGGTACGCCGCGGCGAAGTGCTGCCCTTCTTTTCGCGTCTTGCACCCTGCGTTGTCGGGATCGAGGCCTGCGCCACGTCGCATCATTGGGCTCGGGAGTTGACCGAGCTGGGGCACAAGGTGCGGCTCATCCCGCCCTCATACGTGAAGCCCTACGTCCGACGAGGCAAGAACGACGCGGCCGACGCTGCGGCGATCGCCGAAGCGGTGTCGCGTCCGTCGATGCGTTTCGTCCCGATCAAGTCGACCGACCAACAGGCCGTGATGGTGCTCCACCGCAGCCGTGAACTCCTGGTCAAGCAGCGAACGATGCTGATCAACGCGCTCCGATGCCATCTCGCGGAGTTCGGGATCGTCGCGGCTCAGAAGAGGATCGGCTTGGCTCAACTCGTCGCCATCGTGAGGGGCGGCGCCAACGGGGGCCTGCCGCCGATGGCGTGCCGCGCGCTTGAAACGTTGATCGTGCAGATGGAGCAGGCGCAGGTAGAGATCGTTCAACTCGACAAGCAGATCGAAGCTCATCACAGGTCCGATCCCGTCAGCCGTCGATTGGGCACGATCCCAGGCGTCGGCCCCCTCATCGCGACCGCGATCGCGGCGACCATGCTCGACCCGAGCCACTTTCGCAGTGGTCGCGAGTTCGCCGCTTGGCTTGGCCTCGTACCGAGGCAGAACTCGAGCGGCGGCAAAGAGCGGCTCGGCCGCATCTCGCGACAGGGCAATCGATATCTGCGCCGGCTGCTCGTGGTAGGGGCAACGTCCGTTCTCCGGCACGACCGAGCCAAGGCAGCTGGAAACGCCTGGTTGCGGGCCTTGCTGGAACGTAAGCCGCCGCGCCTGGTCACGGTCGCGCTGGCCAACAAGATGGCGCGGACCGCCTGGGCGCTTCTGGTTCGCGAACAGGATTATCGAAACAGCGAAACTACCATCCCGAACGGCGCCGTCGCGATGTAGGGCGTCCGCCGGGGAAGACTGCAAGGGTGGCTGATGACGTGACGAACGACCGGGAGAACCGGGATCAGGAGAACCCGTTGCAAGCGGAAGCGGCTTAGACCGCGGACATTTGATTGGGACCTGATCTGCGGATCACATCGAGGCCAGCGGCCATGGAGCGCCGCGCGAACAGGCCGGACACATGACTGCACCCATCGTCCGACGTCACGGAAGAACCTCCTTGCAAAGCAGAGGCCGTCCACACATGCCGCTTGAGGGTCTTCAGGCGGTTGATCTGGCCTTCCGTCTGCCCGTTGGACCAGCTCTCACGGAGCGCAGCAGCGACGGCCTCAACGTCGGCGCGAAGTCCTCTGGCGAAGGACGACAGCACGCTGCTATCCGCCTCCGTCAACCAATCCGGCAGCTGCTCGGCACGCCCGTGGAGCGCGTCGATCAGGATGAGAAGCCGTGTTGCCTTCGGTAATGGGACGTTGTCAGTCAAGCGTGATTTTCACCCCTGCCCCAAGTGGGGCGGGTTGTCGGTTGCCGGCGCCGGGCCACGAGCGCGGCGACGCCGTTGGTCGGAATTGGGCTTAGCCCTGCGCCTTTTGCCGTCTCTCGTCCGCCCCGGGTTCATGCTTCGGTCCGTGGTCAGCGCGAGGCTGCCAACATCATGCCTGGTCCAGTGCGGTCCCGAGCGCCCATCTCACAAGCGTGCTCGAACGCGAGCGTTCGGCGACGAGGCAACACTCGGCGTCTCGGGGACCGCGTCCCGGTGGGGACTTCGGACGGCCGGCGCCTTCGGGCGCGGCCGAAACCTTCAGCGTTTTCGCCCGCGACGGGCGGGGCGCATGCGGCGGCTCCCGAGCGTCAGGCGGCGCCTGCCGCGGCCCTGCGCGTGAGGCGGAAGTCCGCGCTGTCCACCCACATCCGGTGCAGGATCACGCCGATCCGGCGCGCCATGGCGACCACCGCCCGCTTCATCCCGCGCCGTCGAGCGACCTGCAGGCCCCACGCCTTCAGCCAGCACGGCCTGGCGTGATGCATCATCACCGTCGCCGCCTGGCAGAGCGCAGAGCGCAGACCGGCGTCGCCGGCGCGGGTGATCGATCCGACCACGTCGATCTCCCCGGACTGGTGGCGGCCTGGCGTCAGGCCGACCCAGGGCCCGACGTCCTTCGATGACCGGAACCGCTCCGGCGCATCGATCGCCGACTTCACCGTGAGCGCCACCTGCGGCCCGACCCCCGGCATCGTCATCATGATCCGGCACGCGGCGTCCTGCTTCGCCAGATCCCGGAGGCGCCGATCGAGACCGGCGAGCTCCGCGCGCAACGCCGCCCGGGCGCGGAGCATCGCCTCCGCCAGCGTCTCCAGCATGGCGTTCCCCGCCGCCAGCTCGCGCACGCGCGCCGCGTAGCCGCCCTTGCTGATCTTGCCGAGCTTGAGGCCGAAGTTTCGCAGCACACCGCGCAGCGACAGCTCGACGTCGATCGCCGCCTTCTGGATGGACCGGCGCGCCGTCAGCAGCGCGCGCATCTCCTGCGCCGAGACCGACTTGCAGTGCACTGGCCGGTACCAGCCCATCTGCAGCAGGCGCGCGATCCCCTCCGCATCGCGCCGGTCCGTCTTGACGGGCATCGCCTTGAGCGCCGCCTTGACCTGGCGCGTCTCCATCAGCACGACCGTGGCGCCCGCCTCCGTGAGCGCCTTGTGCAGCCACTGCGACAGCGGCCCGGCCTCGAGCCCAACCGCCGTCACCTCGAACGGCAGGCCGAGAACGAACGCCGCGAGCGCCTCCGGTTCGCTCGGCAGCTTCGCCTCCTTCACCACTCCGCCACGCGCATCGAGGACGCACACCGCCGCGCTTGCAAGAGAGACATCGATCCCGATGAAATGCTCCATGTCGTCGCCCTTTCGTCTTTGCCAGGGAGAGGGGCGCGCCAGACCCGGCGACCCCACGGCGTCCACTCGCGCCGGGGCGACGACACCAACCGCCGAGAGCAGGTTCAAGGCTCCTGGGCGCCAGCCCCATTACGGCATCTCGCCCGAGGATGTTACCGGAGGCGGCGACCGGGGGTGGCGCCGGCTGAACCGGGCCTTGGATGGGCGATAGCACCAGCGAGGCCGTCGCTGAGCGGATGATCTTCCTGGCCTCGAGCGCTCGCCACGCCTTCACCATTCTCTGCACGGTGCGCAGGTGATTGTCGGTGAAGCGGTCCGGGTGGCGCTGCTTCAGACGGGCCAGCACCTCGATCCCCGTCAGTGCGGGCTGCGCCTCGAGCCAGGCCTCGATGTCGGCGCGGTGCGGATCGAGCATCGATGCACGCTTGGGGATTGGCTTCACCCGCCGGTAGGGTCGGCGGTGGAACTCCCGATGTTCGCCATTCCTCTTGGATTCTGCAACGCTGCTCACGAAGTCGACGATGATGGCCGCTTCCTTCGGCGCCGGCGCAATGCCGCGCTGGTCGACGCGCTGGCCCAGCTCGGTCTGAGCCGCCCGGACCGCCGCGAGCGCGATCACCGGATCGGCGCGGCTGCGGAGATCGAGGATGCGTGCCATGCTCTCGGAGTTGAGCCGTCCCGAGGCCAGGGCCCGATCGGCGGGCGTGAGAGGCGGGTGCCAGCGCTTCGTCACCCGCGCGCCGACGCGGACCTTCTCCCGCAGCTTGAACGACGGCTGGAACAGGTTCGTGTGCAGCCGGGCAGCGGCGTAGAGCCGGGCGAGCAACTCGGTCGCCGCCGGTCCCTCGAAGCGACCGTAGCCGACCAGCCGGCGAACGATGGCACCATTCTTCTGCTCCACCCACGCCTGGTCGTTCTTCCGATAGGCACGCGAACGCGTCACCTCGAGGCCCTGCGCCCGGCACCAGGCGACCACCGGGTCATTCATGAAGGCGCCGACGTTGTCGAAATCAACGCCTCTGAGCGGGAACGGAAACAGCTCCTGCGCGGCTCGCAGCGCTTCCAGCACGAGCGCACCTGCCCTCATCACCACCGGCACGCACTCGGTCCAGCCCGTGGCGATATCGGTCAGCACCAGCGTCTGGACGAAGGCCCCGGCCGTGCTGACGCCGGAATGCGCCACGAAGTCGACCTCGACGAAGCCCGGCGGCGGATCGCCCCAGTCGGCGAAGGTTCGGACCGGCACCGACCGCCGCACCGCCGAACTGAAGCCGGCCCGCCGCCGGCGTCCCTGCGCTGCCGCGATCCGCGTCTCCGACAGCAGCCGGTCGATCGTCGCCGGGCTGACCGCCAGGAGCTTCGCGCGCAGCTCCTCATCGGCCGCGAATTGCCCGTGCCGCTCAAGCGCCGGCAGCAGGACCGGGATCATCGGCTTCAACCGTTTCGAGCAGACCCGGTCCGACGCTCCCAGAGCAGTGCCAGCGCCGCCTTCACCGCAGCCCCGTAGAGCCTCTCAGGACGACCTCGCGGACGCTTCTCGAGAGACCCCGTGCCGAGCAGCCGGATGGCGTGCTTGCGATGCAACCCGGTCAGCGCGACGAACTCGTTCAGGATCACCGTCTTCGCCGCACGCCCGCTCGCCGCATACCGGTCCCGGAGCGCCGCCGACACCTCCGCACGTGCCGCCATGCTGAGCCTCCTCGCCATTCCCGCGCCACCCATCGTCGTCCCGCCCAGGGAGCGCGTAGCAAGCGAGGTGGCGCGATCGCAGCGTCGGGTAGCGTTTCATCTGAAGCAATGCGCCGGGCCAGATCCGAATGTCGCTGGACAAATGGCGCTGCACTCGCGGTGACAAGCTGCTCGGCTTCTGCCGGGACGGCTCGTGGGCTTCCCGGTTCAAGTCAAGCGGCCGCCACTTCTGCGCCGAGATAGTGCGGCAAGCCACGCTTGGCGTGCCAGGCACATGCGGCGCGAAGGAGCGATGCTGCATCGGAATGTCGCGGAACCCAGCCTAGCTCGTCGCGCGCACGGGCGGTGTCGGCGATCAGACGGGCCGGATCGCCCGGGCGCGGATGCTCGACGCGCGCCGGCACCGGCCGTCCGGTAACTTGCTCCGCTGCGGCCAGGAGTTCTCGGACGCTGGTGCCCGAGCCGGAGCCGAGGTTGTAGCGCCGCATCTCGCCCGGCTGCACCTTCCGAAGCGCCAGCAGGTGTGCTTCGGCGAGGTCGATGACCGATACGAAATCGCGGATGCAAGACCCATCCGGTGTGTCCCACTGATCCCCGTAGAGGTTGAAGCCCGGTCGGAGACCCAGCGCAGCCTGTATCACCAGCGGGATGACGTGGGTTTCCTCCCGGTGCGCCTCGCCGTGGCGACCGTCGAGGTCGGCGCCTGCGGCGTTGAAGTACCTGAGCGCGGTCGCGCCGATGCCGTAGGCCCGGGCGTACCCTTCGAGAAGATGCTCGACGGCCAGTTTCGAGGTTCCGTAGGGCGTCGCCGGGGCGATGCGATCTTCCTCACGGATCGGGCGGTCGAACCCGTGGGCGTAGACCGCCGCAGTCGAGGAGAAGACGATCCGCCCGACGGCCTCGGCACGCATCGCCTCGAGCAGGCTCC
This sequence comes from uncultured Alphaproteobacteria bacterium, assembly GCA_963749675.1. Classification (GTDB taxonomy): domain Bacteria; phylum Pseudomonadota; class Alphaproteobacteria; order Rhodobacterales; family Rhodobacteraceae; genus Roseitranquillus. Next base: position 235,116 of record CAVVNT010000003.1, on the reverse strand, counting down.
GTGAGCCGTCGACGTTGGTCGACCAGTAGCCCGCCGGATCCTCGACGGAGTGCGGAACCGAGATCAGCGCCGCGAAATGCACGACGTGGTCTATCCGGCGACGGCGGAGCACCTCCGCCACAGCCGCCGTATCGCGGATGTCCGCGACATCGAGCCGTTCGGGCTCAACCGCCGCGGCATGACCCTCGCTGAGGTTGTCGAGAACGAAGGCCTCTATCCCCTTGCGTCGCAAAGCCCTGAAACAGGCGCTGCCGACATATCCGGCGCCGCCGGACAACATTACACGCATGGCTCGTTCCTTCAGAGGTAGTGGAGGTTGGTTTCGAGGATGCCCGACAGCGTCTGCGAATTGATGCCGACGAACGTGATCGAATTGTCCTCGCCCAGGTCGAGCCACGCACCGCCAGCGAAGTCGATCATTCGACCGCTCAGCGCGTCCGGCGTGATGTCTTGCAGCCCGTTCATCGATCGCGCGATGTGCAGCTCGTCCTCGGCGGAGAAGTCGGTGATGACGTCGTTGCCGTGCTGACCGCGGAATTCGAAGATGTCCGACCCTTCGCCGCCGGTCAGGACGTCTGTTCCAGCGCCACCGTTCAGCCTGTCGTTGCCGGACCCGCCGTCGATGACGTCGTCGTGCCGGCCCCCGTGGATCCAGTCGTTGCCGGCTTCGCCGTATATCCTGTCGTCGCCGCGTCCTAACTCGTCTATCGCTGCCACGAAGTCGTCGCCATCGCCGAGCCAGATCTCGTCGCTGCCGGAACCGCCGTCGACGAAGTCGTCGCCAGATCCTGCGCGAATCACATCGGCGGACGTGCCGCCCCAGATCAGGTCGTCGCCGTCGCCGCCCCGGATCGAGTCTTGGCCGGCCTCTCCGCGAATGTAGTCGTTTTCCGCGCCGCCGCTGATCGTGTCGCCGCCGGCACCGCCCCAGATGTGGTCGATGCCGTCGCCGCCGTCGAGGATGTCGTTGCCGCTGTCGCCGCGCAGCCAGTCGTTGCCGGGGCCGCCGTGGAGTCGATCGTCGCCGTCCTGTCCGCGGAGGATGTCATCGCCTTTCTCTCCCCAGAGCAGGTCGGTGCCGAACGACCCCTCGAGCCGATCGTTGCCGTCGCCGCCGTGCATCTCGTCGGTCGCGGCGCGCTTGTCGTCGCGGTACGTCGCAAAGTCTTCGTTGCGGTTGTCGTATGTCGACCAGCGGACATCGAGCACATCATCGCCATCGCCGCCGAAAAGCACGTTCGATCCGCCGCCGCCGTGGATCATGTCGTTGCCGGAATCCCCCATTGCGACGTCGGGTCCCCAGCCACCTAAGATTGTATCGTGCCCTTCGCCGCCGCGCAGAATATCGGCGCCATAGCCCCCAACGAGAAAATCGTCTCCCGCCCCTCCATTAATGAAGTCATTACCATAACGGCCCTCGATCCAGTCGCAGTCACTGCCTCCCCAAATGATATTATCATTATGCGAAAACGATTGCGGACTGCGATGATGGGTGGTCGCAACAGGGTTCCCGTCGGGAGCGACCCCGTCCCTCCTGCCCCAACTCCACCCGGTGTGCTTCGTTGTAAAGGATGCCCTACTCATCACGTGTTCTCCTTCTCGATAAGGGTTCATCGATCGATCTCGCCTATACGCGGCTCCCCTGCAGGAGCGTTGAACCGATCGGGAACCGTGGTGCCCCCGCGGCACGACTGATCGTGTCCTACGTATTGCAAAACGCTTAAGCTTGCCGGTCTCGGCTTGAGTGAAGCTGTCTCGAATTTAGATAGTCTTCTCTCGTCTTTCAGTCGCCGCTCGAGAACGAAAGGGGTCTGAATTAAGGTTCCATTCATATGCTGCAGGGCAGGAGTGAGCCCGTGGTGTGGGGCTTCTCTCAAGGGATCGAAAAGACATGGCGACAATTCCTGGTGGTGCGTTCAATGACTTTGTCGTGGGCACGTCCGAATCCGATTTCATCAGCGCCGGCGACGGTGACGACATCGTCGTCGCGGGCAGCGGCGCTGACCGCGTCGAGGGTGGCGCCGGTGCGGACATGCTCAATGGCGGATCGGGTGACGACCGGATCGAAGGCGGCGCGGGCGACGATCTGGTTCTTGGCGGCTCGGGTGACGACGACCTTTCCGGCGGCGCAGGCGACGACACCGTCGTAGGCGGCTCCGGCAACGACACGATGTCGGGCGGTGAGGGTGCGGACCTGATGGTTGGCGGCTCCGGTGACGACATGATGGACGGTGGCGAAGGCGCTGACGAGTTGCAGGGTGGCTCCGGCGCTGACACGCTGGACGGCGGCGCCGGTGATGACGTGCTGGAAGGCGGCGCGGGAGACGACACGCTCGATGGCGGTGCGGGCGACGACGTGCTTGACGGTGGCGCGGGCGATGACGTTCTGGCCGGCGGTGCGGGCGACGACCTTCTGTTCGGCGGCGCGGGCGCGGACGTGATCGATGGCGGCGCCGGCGATGACACCATGTTCGGCGGCGCAGGCGACGACCTCTTCGTCTTCTCGGGTGGCGGCGACGTGGTGATGGACTTCACCGACGGCGACCTGCTGCAGATCGCGGGCACCCTCGACGGCGTGTCGCTCGAGAGCGCGGCCGATGTGACCGCCTTCGCGGTGGACCTCGCCGACGAGGGAACCCTGATCGACTTCGGAGACGACGGCAGCGTTCTGCTCAAGGGCGTGTCGTTCGACGACATTGCCGCCGATCCCGACAAGTTCTTCACGATCGTCTAACCGCTCCATGAGAAACAAGGGCCGGGGCGACCTCAGTGGTCGGCCCGGCCTGGTGATCGAAGGGGGTCTCGATGACCATTCACATGACACTTCCCGAGGAATTGCGCGGCGCGGTGGCGGCGGTCCCGGCGCGGGTCGTCGCTCTGTCCGAGCGACAGGCCGCCATTTTCTTCGACCTCGACGCTAGGGCCTTGCCGCCGCGCCCGCGTATCGTCGCGCTCTCGGATGGTGTGCCGTTCAGCGGATCGGTGGTCGTGACACGGTTGGCCCGAGAAGACGGCGCACGGCGGCATGTGCTGCTGATCGCCCGTGCCGCGGCCGAGATCTGTGCGGCGTCGATCGTCATCAAGACGACGGGCACCGCCGTTGCGCGGATCGATCCGATGGCGCTTCAGTCCCCGCTCGTCGATCCGCTGGCGATGATCGCGGGGCTGAGCGAGGCGGGCCGTCTGCGGCTCCTGAAGCTGCTGCTGACGACCGGGGCATCGCTCTTCGGCAAGGGCGAACTCGGCGGGTTCGGCGTTCTTGTCGGCCAGTTGGTCGAAAGCCTGAGCGCGCCGCTGCCGCTGTCGGCCGCGTGCCCGGTCGGCCGTGCAGCCGTGGCTCTGTCCTGGCGCCTGCCGATCGGGACGGCGCTGCCGGAGCCGCGCGACCTCTGCATCCTGCACGACGGTCGTGCGAAGCGGCTCACGCAGTTCGACGCCTTCGAGGAGAAAGCGGGCGGCGCGCAGATCCTCCACCTCCTGGTGTCGCGGCCGTTGCCCGAGGGCGCAGAACTCATCGTGCTGGGAGAGCGGCCGGTGCGACTGTGCGGACCGCGTGCAGACGCGACACGATCGCTGTCCGGCTGGCTCGAGCGGCGGAATGCAGAGACACGCGCGAAGGCGCTGGACTGGCTCGATGGACTGGCCGAGGGGGACGCGCAGGTCGCTTCTTTGCGCGATGAGCTGGCTTGTCCGCCGGGGGTGGAGCCGCGGATTGGCGTGGTCCATTTGTCAGAAACGCCTGCAGGCCTCCTCTACCTGCTGTCGGTCGATGATCCGCGCGATCAGCTCGTGGGGCTGCGGATTGCCGCGGCGGGGGAAACCGTGGACGTCGACTGCGGGGAGCTGGAATGGCACGCGACCGCGGGACACGTCGTGACGGGTTTCGCGCCGCTGACGGGGCGGAGCGGCGGCGCCGTGAGCATCGCCCCGGTCTATCGCTCCGGTCGCGTAGGCGCTTCGGTTCAGGCGCGGCCGGAGGTTTTCGACGGGTGCGTGCCGGAAGCGTTCGAAGGCCTGGCGGTCGCGGTGGCGGCTCCGGCCCTCGCGCGCGCGATCCCGGCAGCGATGAGAGCAAGGCCGGTGCGGCGACGCAGGGTGAAGGAATTCTCGGCGATGCCGGCGGCGCCGCGGTTGGCGCTGCTGATCTCGGCCGGCGAAGCGCCTGAGCATCTGCATGCGGTCCTCGCAAGGCTGGCGATGGAGCCAGGCGGCCGGAAGGTTGAGGTGGTGGTGGTGCATGGCGACGGCCCGGCCACGGAGATGGTGCGACAGACGGTCGAGACACTGAGCCTCGTCCATCGGATCGGGCTCCGTCTGGTTTCGGTCGCGGGCGAGGCATTCATGTCGGAGCGGTTGCGCGCGGCACTTGCTGAGACGCGGGCGCCGGCGGTGCTGGCGCTTGGGCCCGGCTGCGTGCCCGACGGCGCGGGCTGGCTCGCCCGATGGCGGCGAAGGATTACAAGCGGTCCTGCGCCGCGCGTCGTCAAAGCCGCTGCAATCGGATACGCCGGCAGTGACCGAGGCTTGGATGGGGTGATCGGGCTAAATCAGGCTGCCATAGGGCGCCTGGTGCCGACGAGGCCGCTGTTGCCGGAAGTCGTGGACGATCTCGCGGCGACGCGGGGGCTGTCGGTCTCGTCGACCCGAGGGCTAGCCGTCACGACCTACCAAGCAGACATGTCGCGCCCCCTCGTGCGGGAGACGAGCCGCCTCGTGGTGGCCGCGCATCGGGAGACGGAAGATGTCTGAACTTCGGATCCTGCAGATCGTCCACGACCATCCCGCCTTTGCCAGCGGAGGAACGGAATGGGTGGCGCACGACTTGACGCGCGCGCTGTCGCGACGGGGGGTCACTGCGACGCTGCTTGCAGCGACGACGTCCCTCAGCAGGCCGGACGCGAGCTCCGGTTCGCTGGAGCGGCACGGCTGCGACCTGCTCCTGCGGACGGGGCGCTACGACACATTCTCGATGTCGCGCGCCGATGGGACCGCCTGGACCGAGAATCTGGGCCGCGTGCTGTCCGAGACGCGACCGAACGTGGTGCACCTGCACGGCCTCGACCGGATCGGCGTCGAGGTGGTGCCGTTCGTGCGTGCCCACCGGCCGATGGCGCGTATTGTCCTGACGTTGCACGACATGCAGCTGATCTGCGCGCGCGACGGACTGATGCTGACGGCGGAGGGCGCGCTGTGCCACGGCGCTTCTCCCCACGCCTGCCGACGCTGCGTGCCGGAGCTGTCGGTGGCGCGGCATGCGCTGCGTGAGGCGCACCTGAAGACCGCATTGGCCGGCGTCGACCTCTTCGTCTCGCCGAGCTTGTTCCTCAAGAAGCTGTTTATCGCTTGGGGCCTGCCGGTGGAACGGATCGCGGTTGTGCCGAACGCCGTGCCAGGCGCCGGCCATACGGCACCGCCGGAGCGAGGAGATCGGTTCGCGTTCTTCGGTAACATCGCCGATCACAAAGGGGTGCATGTCCTGCTCGACGCCGCAGCGCGGTTGGCGCGGGCCGATGCGGAAGTGCGGGTGAGCCTGCACGGCGGGTTTACTTGGACCGCGGAAGCCGAGCGCGCGCGATTCGCCGCTGCGCTCGAGCGGGCGGCCCCGGTGGCGCAGCATCTCGGACCATATGACCGTGCGGATCTGCCAACGCTGATGGCGCGGGCCGACTGGGTCGTGGTGCCGTCGATCTGGTGGGAAAACGCGCCGCTGGTCGTGCTGGAGGCGCACGCCGCGGGTCGGCCGGTGATCTGCTCGGGGATCGGCGGGATGGCCGAGCTCGTGGCGGATGGAGTCGACGGTCTACACGTGCCGCCGGGGGACGCTGCCGCACTGGCCGACACGATGCTTCGCGCGGCCGACGTACGGCTCTGCCGGAGGCTGGCCGCCAATGTGAGACCGGGCGCCGATCTCGATGCCATGGCCGAGGGCTATCTCAGCGTCTACCGCCAGCTTGTTCAAGAGGTATCGGCATGAGCCCGCTCGATACGCATCCCGCGGTCTCAGCGCCGGTGCTGGTAGCGCCGTCGTCAGCGATCGTGCTGCCTGGGGGACGGGTGGCGCTGGTGATCGAGCGATCACCGACGTGGCTGCCTGCCACAGGGACTGTTGACGGGGCCGGGGCGTGGACGGCTCTCGTCTGGACAGGTGAGCGGGGGCACGCAGCACTCGCGTTGCTGCCGACGATGCCGACGCATGACTTGCAGCTTCTCGACGAAGATGGTGCGGTGGTGGCGCTGCTGGCAAGGTCGGGACATCTCGACGTCACTGCAGCACCGTTGATCCGCCTGGCAAGGAAGGCAGGGGGGGAGGCGGCTGCGCTGTTTTCCTTCCTTCACATGCACCTCGGGACAATGGCTCCGGCGCTGATCGCGGAGTTCCTGGCCGGAGCCGCAGAGCGCGACGGGTTCATCGAGGTCGCGGCGCGGACCGAATGCGGCGGGCTCTACCTGCAGGGCTGGGCGCAGACGCTGGACGCGGGCTTCGCAAGGTTCCTTGGCATTGAGGGCCACGAGCCGCGCGAGATGGCGGTGGCGCGCTTCGGACGCGAGGACATCCTGCCGCCAGCCTCGGGTGTCTCCGTATTCGCGAAGTGCGTGGACATCAACGCGCCGATACCACCATCGCTCTTTTTCGAGCGCGATGGCCGGATCGGGCGGTTGGACGTCATCCCAACGATGCCCGACCCGTTGACCGGACCGGTGGCCACGGGGCACGTGCGGGCGATGCTCGAGCGGATCGAGGCACCGCGGGATGCGCTCGGCGCGTTCCGTCGGGTTTGCCGCCCGCGGTATGAAGGGCAGGACACGCTGACGGGCTTCGCGGGCCCGGTCGCCGCCGCATTCGATAGGGTGCTGAAGGCGGGGGACGGGACGCTCCTGGTTCTGGGATGGCTGCTCGACCCACTGCGCCGGGTGGACCAGGTGATCCTGAAGAGCCGGTCGAACCTCTACGCGCCGCTTCAAGAGACGTGGAACCTGCTGCCGCGGCCGGACCTCAACCGGGGCTTTGCCGAGAACCCGAATTTCGCGGGGCTGCTCGACGAGAGGGAGGTGATGCACGGCTTCATCGCCCACGCGGCTGCTCGGCCGGAACAGACGGTGGAAGATGTCTACCTGGAGATCACGCTGGACGACGGCTCGTGCCTGTTCAGGCCCGTCGAGGCGATGTCCTGTCAGGGCGATGGCGTACTGCCCGCGATCTTGGGCGGGCTTTCGCCCGAGGAGCCGGAGTTCCGGCAGATCGTCGAAGGTCACCTGGCGCCGTTCTTGGCCGGCCTGTCCAGGCCGACGAAACCGCTGAAGCAGATCGCGCGCCCCACTCCGCTCGGCCGCGGACCCGCGGGCGCCGAGGTCGGCGCGGTGATGCCGGTGTCGGGGCTGGCCGAGCTGCAGCCGGTCCTGGCGGCGCTGACCGGCACCGACGACGCGGCGCTGATGGACCTGACGCTTGTCGCAGGGCGAAAGGTGGCGGCGGAGATCCGGCAGGCGCTCAACGACGCTTTCCACTTCTACGGTCTGACGGGCCAACTCGTCGTTGTTCCGGACCACGCGACGATGGCGGCGCGCCTCGATGCCGGGATCGGCGCGGGCGAGAGCCGGCGCGTGCTGATCTGGCACGCCTCGGCGCTGCCCAAGCAGCCGGGGTGGCTCCGGCGGTTGATCGCCGAGGCAGAGCGGCCGGGCGGCGGCCTGATATCACCGGCCCTGACCTACGAGGACGGGTCGATCTACTTCGGCGGAGCGCGGCCGGAGCTTTCCTCGCGCGACACGACATGTGCGCGCGCGGGGCTAGGCGCCGGCACCATGGACGATACGACGGCGATGCGCGTCTCGGCCGGGGCGGCCGAAGTCGCGCTCATCGGGCGGGCGCTTCTGTCAGAGGCCGGAGGGGTCTCGGGACACCTGTCCGGGGACAGCTACACGCATCTCGACCTCGCGCGGCGGCTGCGCGCCGTCGGCGGACATGCTTGGTGCGCGCCGTCGGTTGTTTTCTGGATGCTCGAGGACACCCAGCCCGAGGTCGACACGCCCTTCGACCGGATGACGCGCGCGGTCGACGCGGCGCTCATTGCCCGGCGAATTCAAGAGGAGGCGGACAAGTGAAGGCGCTCATTATCAGCCACGCGCACCCGGCGTTCTCGATCGGGGGCGCCCAGGTTGCCTCATGGAACCTGTTCGAGGGGATCAAGGCGCAGCCAGGCTGGGACGCGCACTACCTCGCCGGGGTCAATCCGCCGGTCGTACCTCACAAGGCTACGCCGCTGATGTCGCTTGGCCGCGGCCCGGACGAGACGCTCTACTACTCAGAGGATTTCGACTGGTTCCACCTTGCGTCAAAAGACGTGGGCGGTCTGATGGACCATTTCGAGAGGTTCCTCCGAGACCTGAAGCCGGACGTGGTGAACTTTCACCACTCCATGGGTTTCGGCCTGCAGGCGATCCGCGCGACGCGTCGGGCGCTGGGCGACGTGCCGATCGTGTATACGCTGCACGAGTACCTGCCGATCTGCGCCCACCACGGGCAGATGATCAAGGCCAGGACTCACGCACTCTGCACCAAGGCATCGCCCTCGGACTGCGGCATGTGCTTTCCCGAGATCGGGGCGGGCAACATGCTGCGGCGAGAGATGTTCGTGAAGTCATTCTTCGCAGAGGTCGACGCCTTCGTCTCCCCCTCGCACTTCCTCCTGTCCCGCTTCGCCGACTGGGGCCTGCCGCAGGACAAGCTGGTGATGATCGAGAACGGGCTCGAGGGCGGCACGCGCACTTCGCCGCGACCTGCTGCGGCGGGAAGCGCCCGCAATCGGTTCGCCTACTTCGGCCAGCTCAATCCGTTCAAGGGAATCAAGGTGCTGATCGACGCGGTCACCCGCGTACCTCGCGACGTGTGGGGCGACAGCGTGCTCTACGTCTACGGCGGCAATCTCGAGCACCAGCCGGAAGAGTTCCAGCGCCAGGTCAAGGAGCTGTTCCGGATCGCCGGGAACCGCATCCGGTTCCGCGGATCCTACAAGAGCCACGAGCTGCCGAACCTGATGCGCGAGGTCGACTGGATGATCGTGCCGTCGACCTGGTGGGAGAACTCGCCGGTGGTGATCCAGGAGGCCTTCTTCCACGGCCGCCCGATCATCGCCTCGGACATCGGTGGCATGGCCGAGAAGGTGCGCCATGGCATTGATGGGCTGCATTTCCACGCGGGTTCCGCCGAAAGCCTTGCCGAACGAATGGCCGACGCGATCCGAGAGCCGGTGCTCTGGGACCGCCTTCGTGCCGGGATACAATCGCCGATGACGGCGGAGGAGTCGGGGCGACGGCATGTCGAGCTCTTCGGCAAGCTGCTGGCACGACGCCAGCCGATGCTCAGGGCGGTCTGAGCCATGAGGCCGGTGGAGGCACACAAGGCGGCGATGCGCGACCTTGTTCGCGGCGGGATCGCGGCCGGGGTGGTCGGATTCTTCGTGAACCTGCTGCATCTCGGGATGCCGCTCTTCACGATCCAGGTCTACGACCGGGTCCTGTCCTCGCGCAGCATGGAGACGCTGACCGCGCTCCTGCTGCTGGTCGCGGCGGTGCTCGGGTTCCAGCTGATCCTCGACGTCCTGCGCCAGCGAATTTTCGCGATCCTGGGCGGCCGTCTGACGACACGCCTCGGCAAGCCGGTGTTCGAGGCAGCCGTCGAGACGACCCTGCGCGACGGGCCGTCGCAGGCTGCGGGCTCGGTGCGTGACCTTGCAGATCTGCGTGCCTTCGTCGTGGGTGGCGCGATCGCTCTGCCGCTCGACCTTGCGATGGCGCCTCTATTTCTGTTCGTGCTGTTCTTCCTGCACCCGGTCTACGGCCTCGTCGGACTGTCAGGCGCGGCGCTGCTGACCTTCGCGGCGGTTGGCGCAGAGCTCGCGGTGCGGCGCCCGTCCGGCAAGGCTTCGGCCGCCAACGGCATGGTGCAGGCGGAGACGACCGAGGCCATGCGCAACGCCGAGGTCATTACCGCTATGGGCATGCTCCCCGATCTCGCGCGCCGCTGGCGACGCACTCAGGCAGAGGCGATCGTCGTCGTGGAGCGGGGCCTTCGGATCGCAAAGGGTCTGGCTGCTCTGGTCCGGACAGCGCGGATGGCCTTCCAGATCGGGATTATCACGGTGGGGGCCATGCTCGTCATCAATGAAGCTGTGACTGCCGGCACGATCATTGCCGCATCGGTGCTGATGGGTCGGCTCCTGCTCCCGTTCGAGCAGATGGTCGACGGCTGGCGGCAATGGGTCGATGCGCTCTCCGCAGTGGATCGGCTGAAGCAGATCACGCAGACCGGCGCCGCGGACCGCGCGACCGAAGGTTTCGAGATCGTTTCGGGCCGCCTGGTGGTCGACCGACTGACCTACGTCCCGGGCGAGGATGCGCGGCCGGTCCTGCGCAACGTCACGTTCTCGGTCGGCGCGGGTGAGCTCCTCGGCATCGTCGGCCCGTCCGGGGCGGGCAAGTCCTCGCTGGCGCGGATGCTTGTGGGGGTCTGGCGGCCGACAGCCGGGGGCGCCTATCTGGATGGGCAGAGCACGTTCATCCACGAGCGCGGCAGCTTCGGCCGTGCCGTAGGCTATGTCCCGCAGGAGCCGACGCTGTTCACCGCGACAGTGGCCGAAAACATCGCCCGCTTCGGGGATGCCGACATGGGCGCCGTCGTCGGCGCCGCACGCGCCGCCGCGGTGCACGAGCTGATCGGCTCGCTGCCGCAAGGCTACGCGACGCGGATCGGCGGAGCTGGCGTGCAGCTGTCGGGTGGACAGAAGCAGCGGATCGCGCTTGCGCGTGCGCTCTACGGCGATCCCAAGCTCCTGGTCCTCGACGAGCCGAACTCGAACCTCGATGCCGAGGGCGAAGCGGCTCTCGTCGCAGCAATCGAGGCGGCACAGGCCCGAGGCACCACGGTCGTGGTGGTGGCGCAGCGGATGTCGATCCTGAACTCGCGCCGACAAGCTGCTGGTCCTGAGAGAAGGGGCAGTCGCCACCTTCGGCGCGCGCGCCGAGGTGATGGAGACGCTGGCCCCCCGCCGGGTGCCCCCCCAGCAACGTCGGGCCATCCGGGAGATCGCGTCGTGAGTGCGTCGACCTGGGACGATGGCGAGCTCCGCCCCTACGGCCATCTCGTCGCCGCGGCCCTCATCGTGGCGGTGTGCTTTCTCGCCGCCGTGACAGGCTGGGGCATGTTCGCCCGGCTCGACGCGGCCGTCGTGACGTACGGCGTCCTCCACGCCGACAGCGAGCGCAAGAGCGTCGAGCATCTCGAGGGCGGCATCCTCGCCGAGCTCCTCGTCCGCGCCGGCGATCGGGTCGAGGAGGGGCAGGTCGTCGCCCGCCTCGACGCGACGCGGACGCGTGAGATGCTGGCGCAGCTGCGGGCACGAACTCACTGCGGCCCGCTTTGCCATCTGGCGCCTCGAAGCCGAAGAGGCCGGCGCGGCCCCCGATCCCTCGGACGCGCCGAAGGCCCCTTCCGGCAGCCACTTCTTTGCTCGCGAAGTATCCCCGCCGGAGGCATCCGACGGCGACGGTGCGACCCGCCGGGCGGTCGACGAAGACCGGCTCCGCGAAGCGCGGATCACGGCCGAACTCGCGCTGCATGATGCAAGGCTCGGCGCCCACGGGTCGCAGGTGGTTTCGCTCGACAGGCAGATCGACCAGCTCCGCGCCGAGATTGACGCAAGCTCCGCCCGCGTCCGCGCCGCCGGCCGGCAACTCGCCCTTTGGGAAGAGGAGCGCCGTCAGGTCGCCGCCCTCGTCGAAAGGGGCGCCGCACCGCGCCAGCGGCTCCTCGAATTCGACCGCGCCGTCGCCCAGATCGAAGGCGAGCGCGACGAGCACGCAGGCCTCGCCGAGGCCGCACGCCAGGACATTGCCCGCGCCGAGAGCGAGATTCGCAGCCTTCAGCAACAGCGGCGCGTGGAGATCGTCTCGTCGCTGGTCGAGCATCGAAAGAACGTCGAGAGCATCGAGGCCCAGATCCGCTCCGCCGAGGACGCGCTCGCCAGGCACGAGCTGCGCGCGCCCCAGGCGGGAAGGGTGGTCGAGATCCCGACCGTGACGCCGGGCGCCGTCATCGGGCCGGGAGAGCCCGTGATGACCATCCTGCCCGAGAACGATGAGCTGGTCGCGCTCACTCAGCTGCCGCCAAGCGCGATCGACAGCGTCCGGGTTGGCGGCCCCGCCGAGGTGAGGCTCTCCGCCTACAAGCGTGCCGATGCGCCGCTGATCCCCGGCACCGTCAGCTATGTCTCTGCCGACGCGCTCGAGGGGAAGAACGGCGAAACCTACTTCGAGGCTCGCGTCACGCTCGACCCCGAGGCCCTCGCCGAGCACGAGGAGATCGCCGTGACCGCCGGCATGCCGGTCGACGTATCGCTCATCATCGGTGAGCGGCGGGCGGGGGATTACCTGCTCGAGCCGGTCCTTCGGCACCTTCGCCGCGCCTTCCGCGAGGAATGACCGTTCACCGCTCTGCAACGCCGGCCGAATAGGACCAGTCACATGACACGACGCTGCATCCTCCAGATCGGAACCGAGAAGACCGGAACGACGACGCTCCAGGCCTTTCTCGCGAAGAATCGCGACCGGCTGGCCGAGCGGGGCATTCGGTACCCACGGTTCCCCGGCGAGTTCAACCACACCGGCCTCGCGGCCTATGCCATGGATGACGCGCGCAACGATGCGATCCGTGGCGCCTTCGGGGTCCACGATCCCGATGCCGTGACTGCGTTTCGGACCCGGTTCGAGGCCGAGGCCGAGGCCGAGCTCGCCGGCGAAGGCACCTTCGTCTTCTGCAACGAGCATTGCCACAGCCGGCTCCGGACGCAGGAGGAGGTTCAGCGCCTGGCGGACCTTCTGATCCCGCACTTCGACCGGATCGATGTCAGCGTCTACCTGCGCCGTCAGGACCAGGTGGCGCTGAGCCTCTACTCGACGCGGCTGAAGAGCGGCGGGACGAGTACGGAGATCCTGCCCCGCGTCGGCGCCGCCGATCCGTATTTCAACTACGACAGCTCGCTGTCACTCTGGGAGGCAGCCTTCGGACGCACCCACGTTCATGTCCGGCTGTTCGACCGGAGCCAACTTGTCGGCGGCGATGTGGTGGCGGACTTCCTCGCAGCGTGGGGACTGGGCGCACCGGCGGACTACAGGCCGGTCAGAAAGCTCAACGAGTTGATCGGCGCGGAGGCGCAGGACTATCTGCGCCGGATAAACCTGCACTTGAAGCCCATTGCGGGACTTCCCCTCGAAGCGGTGCTGGGGCCGCTCTCGAGCGAACTCGCGAAGCACTTTCCAGGCAAGGGTGCGCGGCCGTCCCGCGCCGAGGCGGAGGCGTTCTACGAGCGGTTTCGGACCTCCAACGAAGCGGTCAGACGCCGGTACTTCCCAGCCCGCGACGCCCTCTTCGAGGAGGAATTCGAAAGCTATCCAGAGACGAGCGATCGGCAGATGTTCGGGCCCGACGAGGTGGCGGCCGTCGCTGCCCGGCTGCAGACCGCACATGCGCGCGAAATTCGCCGGCTCGAAGCTGAAATCCGTATCCGGGAGGGGCGCCTGGCGTGGGAGCAGGGCCGAACGGAGGACGCCATCTCAGCGCTGCTCCGTGCGGTCAGGCACCTGCCGGACCATGCCGAAAGCCACCGGACGTTGGCGGAGTACCTTCATCGCGCGGGCCGGTACGCCGAGGCGGCCAAGGCCGCCCGTCAGGCCGCCGAGCTTCGGAGCGACCGGCAGGAATTCTGGCACTTTCTCGGCGTCACTCTCAAGGCTGCGGAAGACCTCGAGGGCGCCGCGCATGCGCAAGAACGGTCCCTCGCGATCGACCCGGGCCATGAGCCGTCGCGTCGGGCGCTCGACGCGATCCGCGCTGCGGCCGGCGCACTGGCCACCTGAAAAGACACGCAAAACAGCTAGAGAATGACGATGACCCAGGTCAAACTGCCCCTGACGCGTGAGGACTATCGCGCGCTCGACGCCAACGGGATGAAGCTCGGCGGCCTCGGCCAGGCGAAGCGGATCGATGCCGCATCGCGGTTCGAGGGGCCGACGTCGGTCATCTCGACCATCACGCCGGGGGCGTTCCTCGACATCGGGGCATTCTGCAACCTCTCCGGCGGCACTCTGAACCACCTGCGTGCCGGGCGCTACTGTTCGATCGCATCGGGCGTGATCATCGGCACCCACGAGCATCCGACCGACTGGCTGACCACGTCCCGTACCGCGTACTATCCCGAGGTGAACGGCTGGGACCGGCTGATGCTCGGTGATCGGGCGGCGGAGGTCCATGCCAAGAGCCGGCCGTTCCCCGGCTCGTGCCCCGTGACGACGCTCGAGCCAGATGTCTGGATCGGGCAGGGCGCCTTCCTCAAGTCTGGTATCACGGTCGGCACGGGCTCGATCATCGGAGCCCGCGCGACGGTCGTGAAGGACGTGCCGCCCTACGCCATCGTCGTCGGGACGCCCGGACGCGTGCTGCGGCTGCGTTTCGCCGAGGCCGTGGTGGAGCGTCTTCTGGCCTCGCAATGGTGGCGCTACTCGATCTACGATCTCTTCGACGCGCGGATGGACGATATCGAGGCGTCGCTCGACGTGATCGAGGACCGGATCGCGAGCGGGGCCGTCGCGCCGTACGAGGGGCCCGTCGTCACCGGTGCAGAACTCGCGGACCCCGCTGCGGTGCTCGACCGGCTCGCCCCTCCTGATCTCGCCGAGGTGAAGTAGGTGGCAGACGCGCCGGTCATGCTGGCCCGGCGGCGGTCCGGGGGGCAGACGACACATCTGCTGCTCGTCCTCGTCGTGGCGCTGCAGATGGTTTCGATCGCGCTGGAGCTGCAGGACCGGCGGGACGAGGCGGCTTGGCGGGCGGTGAACTGTCCGCGGAACCTCGGCAGCGCCTTCCCTTCGCCACCCGCAGACGGGCTTTGTCGCTAGTCGTCGCCTACGGAGCGGTTTCCGCAAGCGCGAGGCCGCCGTCCTCGGTGCGGCGCAGACGCCAGGCGATGAGATCGCGTTCGGGGCCCACCCGGCACTCATCGTCGAGGGGCATCCGGACGGCGGAGATCCAGACTTCGCCTTCCAGCGTTTCGAAGTTCCGCGAGTGGCTCTCGGGCGCGAGCAGCGAAGGATACCCATAGACCGCCGGCGCCATGCAGTCGCGCCGCCAGAGGAGCGGCAGCTCCACCAGCAACTCCGGCGAGCTCCAGGACAGAAGATCCCGCGACCGCTGCAGCCAGATGCCGTGTCTCGCTTCAAATGTCCTTGGCGTCACCGCGAGAAATCCGCCGCGCCCGTCATGCGCGACCGAGGAGAGCGCCGAAGATACTCCGGATACAGGCGAGCACGTGCCGCCGCGCACCGGTCCGGCGAGTCCCGTAAGCCGGGTCTCTCTGGGGAGTGGTGGAAATTCGCGGCTGGCGATCTCCGGTGCGGCGAAGACTACGTGATCATGCGGCGAGATCAATGGAGCTGGCGGCGAGAGGCTCGGCGAGGCTCTCCCAACCATCGACCTTGCGCATGACGATCTGGCCCGAGGCGAGCAGCGCCCAGAACAGCATCGGCGCGGTCTCGGCCTCGGGCAGGACGGTCTGGGTCTTGATCCGGCGCCGGAACTCCTCGTGCAGCCGCTCGACTGCATTGGTGGTCCGGGCCGATTTCCATTGGCCGGGCGGCAAGCGCGTGAAGGTGAAGAGCCGGTCGCCGGCCTCCTCGAGGCTGTCGGCGACCGCCCGACACTTCAGCCGCCATTTCCGCAGGAAGGCCTTGCGACGGGCCTCCACGACGGCGGCGGTCTCGGCGTAAATCATGTCGCGGTAGTCGTTGGTCAGTTCGTCGTGGAGCCGCTTCGGCGCATGCGCGAGCAGGTTGCGGTGCTTGTGAACCGTGCACCGCTGAACCGGGACCTCCGGCCAGAGCGCGGCCAACGCCGCCTCGAGCCCGGCGGCGCCGTCGACGAGGACGAATTCGGGCACGTTCAGGCCGCGCCGGGTCATGTCCTCGAGCAAGGCGGTCCAGGCGGCGGTGCTCTCACCGCCCATGTTCCTGAGCGCCAGCAGCACCTTCTGGCCATCCCGGCGTACGCCGATCGCCACCAGCAGGGAGATGGCGGTCGCCTTGCGGTCGATCTTGGCCCTGACCACCGTGCCATCCAGGATCAGACGAACGATGTCTTCGTCGTGCAGATCGCGGGCGTTCCAAGCCTCCCAGTCGGTCCGGACCTTGCGCCAGGTGCGGCTGACCACATCCTTGCCTACGGCGCCGTCGAACAGCGCCGCCAGCGCCCGGCGTACCCGCCGGGTGTTGGTTCCAGCGAGATAGGCGCCGGCGATCAGCGCCTCGGCGCGCCGGTCAGCCGCTGATACGGGCGCAGCGCCTTGGAGCGCCATTCCGCCGTTCCGCCATCCTCGCGCACGAGCCGTGCCCGCGGCACGCGAACCGTCCCGGCGCCGAACGTGCCGATCACCTGTCGGTCGCGGTGGCCGTTGCGCCAGCCGCGCCCGGTGTCCTCGGCGCGCTCGTAGCGGCCCCGCCCGAGCGAGATCGAAAGCTCCTCCTCGAGGATCTCCTCGATGAAGGCGCGGACCCGGCCGCGCACCTCGTCTTCCAGCGGATCGCTCCACCCCGCACCGAGATGTGGCGAGGGCTTCGGCGTCGTTGTCGTCTCATCCATGGCGTGGTCTCCACGGCGGCAGCACCGCCGTTCCGGGTTGCGTCATTGCCCGGAGATACGCCAACCCCGAACTCCACCACGTTCGCGACAGCACCCGGCCCGCGGCTGATCCGGCTCTCTTCGGAGCCCGAGATCATTGCGACACCGTCGTCGTCGCGCCAGAAGCGGGCAGGAGTGTCTGGAATGTCCCATCGCGCACAGGCGTCCGCCGACCAGTCGAACAGGAAGGTCTCGGCGCTCGCGTCGGTGGCAAGCAGGAAAAGGATCGCGATCCAGCGCATGGAAAAGGCTCCTCGTTAAGGCCCCGGTTAAGCTCGCGGGCTTAAGAGGCCGCAAACGTCTACGGAGTTTCCCCCATGACCGAGATGCCCACCGAATTCTCGCCGGACACTGCCGAAGCCGGCGGTCGGATCAATGGCGTGATAGATGTGCCCCGCGCCGACCGTGTTGCCGGCTGGGCGATCGATCGCGCCGATTCGAGTGCCGCCGTCATCGTCACCATCCTCAGGGAGGGCCGGGTGGTGGGCGAGGTCCGCGCGGACGCGCATCGACCCGACCTCGAGCGTGGCGGCATCGGCACTGGCCGCTACGGCTTCTCCCTCGTTCTCGATCCGCCGCTCGAGCCGGGCTTCGAGTTCACCCTCACCGCGGTCGCACGCGCCGCGGACGGCACGAGCGGAGAGCTTCGTCCCATCGGCCGGGTGAAGTCCGCCGAAGATCCCGACCGTCGCCTTGCCGAACGCACGTTCGCCGAAGTCGCCAAGCTCCGCGGTGCCGTCGACGCCCTCGCCGGACATCGGGAGCAGGACATCGAGGCTCTCGTCCTGCAAGCGCTCGACCGCGTCGAAGTGGTTCAGGCGCGCCTCGAGCAGTCGCTCGTCGAGGCCGAGCCGTCTGGTGACAAATCGCAAGGTCGCGGGCTCGCGCTCGCCGTGACTCTGGCGCTGACGATCGGCGTCGGGTCGCTGGCACTCGGCATCTGGTCGATGCTCGCCGGCTGATGCAGCACAACCCGCCGGAGACGGGGCTTGCCGCGCCGGTAGTCGTCGGGTCTGCCTGCCCGCACGTCCTCTTCGTCCATGACGAAGGTCCGGGCCAGTTTGACAGGCTCGGCCAGTATCTGGCGCGCCATGGCTGGCGGGTGACCTTCGCGGCGGCGCGTGAGGTCGAGATCCCGGGCTGCAGCACGCTGACCTATGCGCCGCACCGCGGCCCCTCTGAGCGGACGCACCCGTACGCTCAGGCCTTCGAACGGGCCGCGCTGAACGCTCAGGGGTTCGCGCGCACCATGCTGTCGGCGCGCCGCGACGGGCTCGCGCCGGACATCGTCGCCTCCCATGCCGGGCCCGGGGCAGGCATGCTGGCGCGCGATCTGTTCCCGCAGGCCCGGACGGTGGCCTACGCCGAGTGGTGGTACAACTACCCCGCCCCCGACCTTGCATGGCTCGACGACCTTGCCGGCGGCCTCCCGGATACCGAGCAGGCGATGGTCGAGCGCGCGCGCAACGCGGCGATGGCGCTGGAGATCGCCTCGGCCGATGCAACGATCTGCCCGACCGCGTTCCAGGCGGGACAGTTTCCCGGTGCGCTGCAATCCGCGGTCTTGGTCCATCATGACGGGATCGACACGGACCTCTTCAAGCCGGCCGCGGCCCTGCAGGACGCTGCCTCGTGCCCCGCTCAGTTGCGCGCACTGTCTCCCGAGACCCCGCTGATCACCTACGCCACACGCGGGATGGAGCCGCACCGGGGGTTCCCCCAGTTCACGGCCGCCATCCCGGCGATCCAGAAGGAACATCCGCACGCCGTCATTGCAATCGCCGGTGAGAACATCGTCGCTTATGGCAGCGACGCGATCCGCCGGATCGACTGGCTGGAGCGCGGGCTCGCCACGTCGGGCATTGACCGGAGCCGCATCGTCGTCCTCGGGCGCCTGCCAGGAGCCTCCTACAGGTGGCTGCTCCGGCGCAGCGACGCGCACGTCTATCTGACAGTGCCGTTCGTCCTCTCGTGGTCGATGCTGGAGGCAATGGCGACAGCTTGCCCGCTGGTCCTCTCGGACACCGAACCGGTTCGGGAATTCGCGGCGCCCGAGCACGCTCTCCTGATCGACATGCGCGACCCCGGGCTTTTGGCGCGCGCGGTCGCCGCCGCTCTCCACGACCCCGCGGCTGCGAAGGATCGCGGAAGGGCGGCCCGTGGCGCCATCATGGAACGGGTGCCGGCTCCGCGCCTGCACGCCGAAAAGGCCGAGATCCTCCGCCAACTCTAGCGGACATCCTCCAGCAACATGATGCGCCGGGTCTGCGTCGCGTCTCAAGATACTCGGCTCCTCGACGGCCGAGGTCGACGGTTCGATGGTCTCGGTCGTCATCTCCTCCTGCCGCGCGCACCGGAACACGAGCTGCAGGTCCGCAGCGATCCGTTCGAAACGTTCGATTGCGCGCGGATCCCCGGTAACCTCCGCCCGTTAAGCCGACGGCGGCACCCAAGTTCGACAGCTACAGCGGTAAGCGATTGATATCGCAGTGGCCGGGTGGGCCAAAATGTAACTACATGGGCTCTGTCAGGCGGGTTTGGGCAGGGTCAGGGCATCGAAGAGGGTCAGCTGTTCCGGGGTTGGACGGGTCGTGCCTTCGAGGGTGCGCTCGGCGATCCGGGCCTGATGGCGATGGATGCGGGCGAGCAGATCGAGCGCGGTGCGGGGGCTGGCGCTGTGGCCCTTTGCCTTCAGGCGCATGCGCATGACGCGGTGCAGCACGAGGGCGAGGAAGCAGATCAGCGCATGGGCGCGGATGCGGTCGGGCAACCGGTGGTGGACGGGCGCGATCTCGATGTCGGATTTCAGGACACGGAAGCCGCGCTCGATGTCGGCCAGTGCCTTGTAGCGGGCGACGGTCTCGGCGGGGTCGAGAGCGGGGGCGTTGGTCAGGAGCGCCAGCTTGCCGTCGAAGAGCTCCGCCTCGGCGATGGCGTCCTCGTCCAAGCTGTAGCTGAAGCGCTCGGCGGTGTATTCGGCCTTGAGAAACGGGTCAGTTCCGCCTCGGCCACGGCGCGGGTGAAGCGGCTGTAGGCGCCACGTCGGAGCGCGGGACCGCGGGCCGTCCGGCCGACATCCTGGCATCGAGCCTGGGACCATCCTCTCTGCCATGGCCTCGAGCTCGGCGATGCGGGCGCGGCGGCGGTCGGAGTGTTCAGCCGCGCGCAGCGGATCATGCGCGACGATCATGCGTTGACCGGCAAACCTGCTTTCGGCCAGCCCCGCTTCATCGAAGGCAAGACCCTGGAAGGTCTCGGCCAGCTCGGCGTAGCGCCGGGCGGGCACGGCCAGGATGAATTCGAGCTTCCGTCCGCCCCGGTCCGCCAGCGCAGTGAGTTCGCCGTCGCCCATCGGGCTTGAACCGGTGGCGCCTCGATGGGCAACTCTCCAGGCTCAGCAGTCCGCGGTCGGCCACCAGTATGACGCGCTGGATCGGGAAGCGCGCGAGAACCGTCTGGAGATGGCTGCAACGTCTTCTTCTCGGCCACGTTGCCGGGATGGACCGTGTGCAGTCGAATGATTTAGATTCGCGGCAGGCCTTCGGCGGTCTGCACCACGCCGAGGACGAATTGCCGGGCGACGCCGCCCACATCCTTGTTCATGCCGAAGGCGCGGAGGTCGTCCGCGACCTCCCCCTCGCCGTGGATGCGCACGGTGGTCAGGTCGTAGAAGACCACGGCAAGGTCTTGATCGACCAGCGGCCGGATCTGCTTCGCGAGTTCCGTCTCGACCCGCTCGGCGCGATCCATAAGCGCATCCATCGCGCGCAGCAGATGCTGGTGGGTCACGGTCTCCGGCATGGCTGGCATCGCCACGGTCTCCAACCAGCGCAGGCAGCCGAGCTTGCTCGTGGGGTCGCACAGGCGGTTGAACACCTTGGCGCGTACGAGGGCCTCCACATCGCTTCCGCGTCGCCCCGACCGCAGGCCCGGCCAAGCGCGGGTCGAGACCCAGGTCCTTCCAGAGCGCATGCAGGGCGAAGACGTCCCCGTAGCTGCGCGCGCCTTCCCAGGCGATCTCGGTCTTCGCCGGCTCGTCCCGCCCGGCAACCCGGCTGAGGCCCCGGATCAGGGCGTCGAGCTGGCCGTCCTTCATTCCGTCGACGCGCCCGAGATTGGCGACGACGCGCAGCCTGGGCTTTCCGGCATCGTTGCGGAAGGACTCGACGATCTGCAGATAGCGACGCCCGCCGCTCTCGGTGACGCGTGTGAACATGGAATGCAGAATACTGCGCAGGAAGCTTCATTGCAATGCATCTCATGACATCAACGTGTAACTACACGCATCGCTCCGAAATCCACCACCCTCGGCTACCAACCCCTTGAATTCCCGAACCCGGCACGCGCCGGATACACGAAATCTGGCCGACAAATGTCGAACTTGGGGAGGCAGGGCGTTATTCTAGGATGATCATCAGGCCAGGTGCGTCGCGTCTGCACTCGACGCTCTCGAGCATGCGCGTGAAATGCGCTCGTCTGCGAACGTCCCACCCCCATTCGCCTTTTCAGCAGACTCCGGGCAACGGCCCCTTGCGTATTGTCAGCGCATCTTCTGCCCGGTCAGCACTTCTCCCGATCCCTGCCGCAGACTCGCCATGCGGCGTCGAGGGCGCGATCGAGGGCGCCAATCCCGTCGCCGACGACTACTCCGACAGCTTCCACCGCCTGCATTCCGATCCAAATTTCAATGGATGGCGCTGCATGTCGTCGATACGATCATCCTCGTCCACAAGGTGGTCCTGCGGACACGGGCGTTGCGTCTGCCGGTTCGGACCCGCGTGTTGCAGGCCAGCCGGTGGGGGCGGCCAGGGCAACTTGTGTGCGGGACTGATCCTGCCGGCGCAACAATTCGGAGGTCAGTCATGGAATTCCGGCTTGTCAGGCTCGGCGCAGGCGTTGTCGTGGGCGGCCTACTCACACCAGGTGTCTCCGCGCAGATCTACGAGGACGGGACGGACGGTGCGATCGTGTTCTACGGTCAGTTCAGCCCGGCGTGGCTGAGCTTCGACGACGGCCGAGAGACGACCGACGCCGGTGTCGACGACGCCAATTCAAACACGCGGCTTGGGGTCCTCCTGACGCAGCCGTTGGGTGCGAACACGCTAACATTCAACTTTGAAACCTCGCTGGGCCTGCGGCAGTCCAGCGAGGTCTCGCAGGACAACGATCCTCCGTGGATCGACTGGCAGCGCACCGACATCCGCAAGTTCGAGGTGGCCTATTCCGGAAGACTCGGAACCGTGACGTTCGGTCAGGGCAGCATGGCCAGCGACAACACGGCGACGGTCGATTTCTCGGGCACCAACATTGCAGGAACCGCAAACGTTCCGGACGTCGCCGGCAGCTTCTTCTTCCGGGAGGAAGATGGTCCGCTTTCCGACATCGCGATCAATGATGCATTCAGCGATTTCGATGGCAGCCGCCGATTTCGCCTGCGCTACGACACGCCGGATTTCGCGGGCTTCTCCGCAGCTGCAGCCTACGGGCAGGACGTGCTCGCCGAAGACGACCAGGCCCACTACTACGACGTCGGGCTGCGTTGGGCAGGCGAGGCGGGCGATCTCGTCATGGGCGCAGCAGCCGGATATTCCTGGACCGCGCCGGAAACGGGCGACACGCGGCAGCAGTACGATGCCTCTGCCAGCCTCTCGCACACAACCACCGGGCTCAGCATCTCCGTCGCAGGCGGCGCCGACCCCGACGGTGGCAGCTATGGCTACGTCAAGGGCGGGTGGGCTGGCGACCTGGTTCCGATGGGGCCAACAGCCTTATCCGTCGACTATTATGGCGGACGCGACTTCGTGACCGGCGGCTCGACATCAGCGGCAGTCGGCGTCTCGGCGGTGCAGGACTTCACCGACGCCGATCTGCAAGTCTACCTCGGATGGCGCAGGTACGACTACGGCGACGACACCGATGTCTCGTATCAGGACGCGCAGTCGGTGCTTGTCGGAGCGCGCTGGCGGTTCTGACCCCTTGCTCGACAGCGCACGTCCAGCGTGCGATCGTGCTGTCATGGCGGCGCGTCTTGGAAGCCTTATCAAGTGGACCGGCCTGGTCCTCGTGTTGCTGTGGGGCGTTAGCGTCGCGATGCCGCAGATACTGCGCGGTGGCGAGCGGCTGCGCGCCTGGCTTGGGCCGGAGACGACGGGCCTCGTCTTTGTGGAAAGCCCCGAGGTCTATACCCGCCAGCGGCTGGTCAACGACCGCTACCAGCAGGACGCCTGGTTGCGCGGCAAGCTCGCCGAGATCGACGCGCTGGACAGCCGCTTTGTCGACACCCTGACGGCCACCCGGTCAGACGCCGGCGCAAGCGTCGCGCCGATGGGATCGGGAGACCGCACTGGCCTTGGGGCGAATGCCTCGCCGCTGGAGTTGCCGCAGATCGACGCACTGCCGTTCGACGAGAAGTTTGCCCTGCAATCGGCGGTGCGCGACAAGATCCGCCAGCTCATCCTCGAGAACGCGCTCGACGACCGCCACGACCTGTCGGGAAATACCGTCTTCGGCCTCAAGTTCGACACCGCCGTCATCCCAGGACACAAGACCTACCGATCTCCTGCAGTCGTCGTCCAGATGGTCACCGATCCGCTCCGAACCATTCGCAACGAACGCAGCCCGTCGGAGATGGCCGCCTATATCGCCGGGCTCGCGCGGTACTACGTGGACGCGGAAGGCGTGGATGCCCCCGATCCCGCCACCGCGACAAGCGACCAGCGCCGCGATCAGCAGATCGTCCAGACCATGGGCCAGCACTTCGAGGCCTGGAGCGGCAACCTAGAACGCCGGCTGAACAGCCACAAGGACGACTACGTCCCTGCCTGTCCGGAAGGCGCGTCAGCCATCGACTTGGCCACGCCGCTGCCGCTCTGCTCCCTGGAGCGTGGCGGGGAGAGCGATGCGCCAGAGATCGACCTGCGCCCGGCGGCGGAAGACGCCCTCGGCTCGCTGCTCGCCCAAGCCGACTTCATCGACGAGGCCCTCAAGTTCGAGTTGCGCCTGCCCGCGCGCGATGTAGATGTCGGCGGCGATTTCCAGACGCTCCTGCGCGAAGATGCGGCCGACAAGTGCCGCGCGCTCGCTCCGCCGCTGCTTGACCCCGAGAGGTCGGCCAACGAGGAACGGCTTGACGCCATCAGCGCCCGATTGACCGACCCCAAGCTCATCGAAGCGCCGCTGCCCAACTTCCTGATCGGCAGCACTGACGACCTTCGGGAGACCGGCAACGTGCCCCGCAGCATCCAGGGCTTCCTCGAGGAGCGCACGCAGCTGCGCAACCGGTACCGCCTGGCAAGCCCGTGGGGACAGCTGTTCGATCTCTACGTCAGCTTGCGCGAGCCGCCTTCGGACGCATGCTACGCCGGTATCGACGTCGCATTGGAAGACAAGAACATCTCGGTCTTGATCGTCGATGGTGGGCAGGACGAGGCCACCGACGCCCTGTCGCGCGCAGGGTGGCAGCCGCTTCCCTGCGGCGCGGCAGCCTGCGGGCCAGGCGGCAAGACCGTGCTGGTGGACATCCCGGGCGGGTGGGACGGCACCCTCGACGAAACCGCGGAGGTCCTCGACGACCGTACCATCACCGCGCTGCTGGAAACGCTGGACGCGCGCCCCGAGAGCGCGCAGGCCGGCGAGCTGTGCGTGGCCCGCTACTCGCCGAGCGGAAACTGGTTCTTCTTCGGGCGCAACGTCCCCGACGAACGCTACGTCTCCGAGTCGCTGTGCTTCGCGGGCGACAGCTTCAACTTCCGGCTCGGCGCCTACCGTTTCCTCCAGCGCATGGCGCAGGTGGAGAGCTACACCTATGCTGCGTTTCCGAGGGGCGACGTGTCCGGTGTGGTCACTGAAACGTCGTCGCGGAGCCGCGTCGACGCGCAGTTTCCGTTGTTCTCGGCTCTGTCTGCCGCGATCGGCGCAGACGAGGCGACGCGCACCCGCAGCGTCGAGGCCGAGCCCAGCATCGTGAATTTCGCTTCTGCGCCGGGTGAGGCCTTCGATTTCGGCTGGTCGATCGTCAAGGAGGGCCCGAAGAGCCCGATGCTCGCCTCGCAACTTGTGCTCGTCTCGGTGCCGGCCTATCTGCGCGAGATCGAGCTCAATATCTGGCGCGGCTTTCTGGACATCGACGAAGCCCGCCTCGAGGACGCCGGTGCCAATGCGCTCGCCGAGCCGCTGGCGCAGTTCATGTCGGCCGAGCCCCAGAACATCACACTTCAGATCCCGCCCGACTACACGGCCCTGGACGGCATCGTGATCGGGACGCGCCTCGTTAGCGGGCCGCGCATCCGCCAGAAAGTCGTCGAGGATCAATGCTTCTACGTCACGCCGGGCGGCAGCTTCGCCATCGCCATTCCCGGCGCTCGGCTGTGGCGATCGACCTTGGTGACCATCGACGGGTTGAAGGCGGACCGCATCGAGGTGATGCCTGACATGCAAGGCATCCTGGCGACATTCGACGCTCAAGCGGCCGACGCGGCCGACGACGGCGCACCTTTGATGCAGCGCGCGGAACTCTCGCCCGGCACTCACAATCTCGTCGTTTGGACAAGCGAGGGCAATGCCCCCACCACCATCAAGCTCCTCAATATCGACGACGGCAGTTCCGACTGCGAAGACAGATGAAGGGCGCCGGTCTGGCCTAGGCCATCGAGGTTAGCGGACGATGCGGCCGGGTGTGCCGCTGCAGGCGCAGGGCGAATTGATCGGCTGCTGCGGCACCCGGCATTCGCCGCGCGGCGTCTCGCAGATCGTGCCCGTTCCCTGGGTCAATTGCTCGAGCGGCACGCCGCCATTGCCGTTGTACGGCACCCCGCCTGTCTGGGCGTCACTCGGCGCAAGCGCCTGCGCGGCCGGGGGTGACGCCGTGGAGGGGCCTCCCTGCTCGCCGATGGTGTAGCCGGCCGCGCCCGACAGGGCGGCTATGACGGAAAGAATCACGAGCTTGCTCATGTCCGACTGCTCCGATGCCACGTTTCTTCGCCGGGACATTGCCGTCACCACCTGTCCTGCAGCGCTGATGCGCCCGCCAACGCGGTACGGAATATCCGACTTGTTTGACCGCAAGCTTAACACGGACCGCGAGGCCGAAAACATGGCTTTCCCGCACGCCGTGAATGACATGCCTTTCACGTGCGGCATCGCTATCACATCGGCGCAAGGACGAAGAGGGCCCGCCCTGCCTCCTGGGACTGGCATCAAAGGGAGACCACGCTGTTCACGGGCGGCACAAGGGTGTCGAAACCCCATCCAAGTGGCATGCGGCGAAGGTCGGTGACCTTGCGTCAGGCTTTGGCTGCTGCGGATCGATAGGCCTCCGGCGTCTTGCCCTCGTAGGCACGAAAGACCCGGATCATGTGCGGCAGGTCACAGAAGCCGGTATCCCCCGCAATCCGCGTTGCGGAGCGCCGGGTGGTGCGAAGGAGGTGCTTCGCCTGCTCGATGCGGATCAGCCGATCGGCCGCGAGCGGCGTCATCGCGAGCGCCTCGCGAAAGTGCCGCTCGAGCTTGCGCCGGCTGACGCCGAGGCGATCCACCACGCGCCCTATCGAGAGGGGAGCGTCGATCGACTGCTGCATGACCAGCAGCGCCTTCCGCACGAGCGGATCGCTCGCCGCGAGCGCGAGCGGCATGCCCGGCTGCGGCTTCTCCGCCGCCATCGCCTCATCGATGATCATGATGTGCAGGCTCTTTGCCGCACGCGCGCGGCCCAGATGCCGCTCGACGATGAAGGCGGCGAGATGCGCCGAACTGATGCCGCCCGAGCAGGTCAGCCGGTCGCGGTCGACGACGAAAATCTGGTCGGATACCGGCTCGAGTCCGTCGAAACGCTCGAGAAAGTCTCCGTGGTGGAACCAGCTGACACAGGCGCGGTAGCCCTGCATCAGCCCCGCCCGGTGCAGCGCGAACGTCCCCGTGCAGACGCCGACCAGCGGCACGCCCGCCGCCGCGGCGCGCTGCAGGAACCGGACGGTCTCGGGATGCAGGTGCTCGATCTCGTCCACGAGGCCACCGACAACGACGAGATAGTCGAACCGCCCCTGGTCGCCTGGCCGCTCGTCGGGCTGCACCAGGATGCCACAGCTCGACGCGATCGGGTCGCGCGTCGGCGAGAGCACCCGCCAGGAGCAGAGGATCGGCCGCGAGCGATCCCCCTCGTCGGCGGAGAGCCTGAGTACGTCGACGAAGTTGGCGAACGCGCAGAGCGTGAACCGCCGCGCCAGGATGAAGCCGACATTGAGCTGTGCCATCGCGAACCTCCGCCGCGTGCATACATTGGGAGTGGCGCATCCATACAGTCCCAACCTGACTAGTTCACGCATGGTTCATCGATCGATGGGGGCCGGCATGACGCACTTCTCCTTCGCCCAGGTCATCAAGGGCGCCCTGACCGGCCAGAAGCACTGGACGCCGCAGTGGCCCGATGCCGAGCCGAAGACGGCCTACGACGTGATTATCGTCGGGGCAGGGGGCCACGGCCTCGCCGCCGCCTACTACCTCGCAAAGGACCACGGGGTCACCAACGTCGCGGTGATCGACAAGGGTTGGCTCGGCGGCGGCAACACCGGCCGGAACACCACCATCATCCGCTCGAACTACCTCTACGACGAGAGCGCGCGGCTCTACGACCACGCCCTAGACCTGTGGGAGGGGCTGAGCCAGGAGCTGAACTACAACGTCATGTTCTCGCGGCGCGGCGTGATGATGCTCGCGCACAACGTCCATGACGTGCAGAGCTTCCAGCGCCACGTCCATTCGAACCGCCTGAATGGTGTCGACAACCGGTGGCTGTCGGCGAAGGAGGCGAAGCTCTTCTGCCCGCCGCTCGACATCTCGCCCACCGCCCGCTTTCCGGTGATGGGCGCCGCGCTGCAGCGGCGGGCCGGCACCGCCCGCCACGACGCCGTCGCATGGGGCTACGCCCGCGGTGCCGCGGCGCGCGGCGTCGACATCATCCAGAACTGCCCGGTGACGGCGATCCGTCGCGGTCCGGACGGCCGCGTGACCGGCGTCGAGACCGCCCGCGGCTTCATCGCCGCGAACAAGGTTGCGGTCTCCGCAGCCGGCCACACCTCGGTGGTGATGGAGACCGCGGGCGTGCGGCTGCCGCTCGAGAGCTACCCGCTGCAGGCTCTGGTCTCCGAGCCGATCAAGCCGATCTTTCCGTGCGTCGTGATGTCGAATTCGGTCCACGCCTACATCAGCCAGTCCGACAAGGGCGAGCTCGTCATCGGCTCCGGCACCGACCAGTACGTCAGCTACTCCCAGCGCGGCGGCCTGCCGCTGATCGAGCACACTCTCGCCGCGATCTGCGAGATCTTCCCGATCTTCCGCCGCATGCGGATGCTCAGGAAGTGGGGCGGCATCGTCGACGTGACGCCGGACCGCTCGGCGATCCTCGGCAAGACGCCGGTACAGGGCCTCTACGTCAACTGCGGCTGGGGCACCGGTGGCTTCAAGGCGACGCCCGGCGCCGGCCACGTCCTCGCCCACACGATCGCGCGGGACGAGCCGCACCCGATCAACGCCCCCTTCACGCTCGAGCGCTTTACCACCGGTCGCCTCATCGACGAGGCGGCAGCCGCCGCCGTCGCGCATTGATGCGGGCTTGCAAGTCCGCGCACTGAGGATACGCCCATGCTGCTGATCCACTGCCCCTACTGCGACGAGGACCGCCCCGAGCTCGAGTTCACCTATGCCGGCGAGGCGCACATCGCGCGGCCGGCGGATCCCTCGGCGCTCGGCGATGAAGAGTGGCGCGACTACCTCTTCATCCGCACCAACCCCAAGGGCCACCACTTCGAGCGCTGGCGCCACGTCCACGGCTGCGCCCGCTTCTTCAACGCCGTGCGCGAGACCGTCTCCGACCGCTTCCTGACGACCTACAAGGCGGGCGAGCCCCGTCCCGACCTCGCGAGCCTGACGGGAGGGACCGAATGACCAGGCACCGCTTTCCGAACCGCGGTCGCGTCGACCACCGCAAGCCCGTCCGCTTCACCTTCGACGGCCGGAGCTACACCGGCCTCGCCGGCGACAGCCTCGCCTCGGCGCTGCTGGCGAACGGCGTCCACCTGATGGGCCGGTCGTTCAAGTACCACCGCCCTCGCGGCGTCGTCTCCGCCGGCTCCGACGAGCCGAACGCTCTGATGGGCACCAGCCGCGGCCGCGGCCGGTTCGAGCCCAACACCCGCGCCACCATGCAGGAACTGCGCGACGGGCTCACGGCCACCAGCCAGAACCGCTCCCCTTCGCTCCGCTTCGACCTCGGCGCCACCAACGACCGCCTCGGTTCCCTCTTTTCGGCGGGCTTCTACTACAAGACCTTCATGTGGCCGCGCTCGTTCTGGGACCGCGTCTACGAGCCGGTGATCCGCGCTGCCGCAGGCCTCGGCTTCGCGCCGAGCGAGCCTGACGCCGACCGCTACGCCTCCCGTTTCGCCCACACCGACGTGCTCATCGTCGGCGCCGGGCCAGCCGGGCTCGCCGCCGCGCTCGCCGCTGGCCGGGCCGGTGCGACGGTGATGCTCGTCGACGAAGCCTCAGAGCCTGGCGGCAACCTGCTCTCCGAGCCGGGCCTCGTCATCGACGGCAAGTCCGGTTGGGATTGGCTGGGTGCCACTTTCGAAGAGCTTTCGAAGCTGCCGAACGTGACGGTGATGCCTCGCACTACTGCGATCGGCTACTACCATCAGAATCTCGTCGGCCTCGCCCAGCGCCTGACGGACCATCTCGAGACGCCGCCCGAGGACGCCCCGCGCGAGCGCCTGTGGCGAGTGCGCGCGAACCAGGTGGTGCTCGCCCAAGGCGCGCTCGAGAAGCCGCTCGTCTTCGATGGCAACGATCGCCCGGGCGTCATGCTGGCCGGCGCAGCCCAGACCTACCTCCACCGCTATGGCGTGAAGGTCGGGGACCGGCCGGCCGTCGTCACCAGCCACCACAGTGCTTGGTATGCGGCTTTCGACCTCGCCGAGGCCGGTGTGACGCCCGCCGTCATCGTCGACTTCCGCCCGAAGGTCGACGCGAGCCTCACCAACCGTGCCAGTGCCCTCGGCATTCCGACGCTGCTCGGCCATACGGCGACCGGCAGCGAAGGCCGCCTGCGGGTGAAGTCGCTGCGCGTCGCGCCGATCCGTGACGGCCGGGCGGGCAGGTCGGGAACGGTCCCGTGCGATGCGGTGCTGATGTGCGGCGGCTGGACCCCGTGCCTGCACCTCTTCTCGCACACCAAGGGCAGCCTCTCCTGGGACGACGCGCTCAACGCCTTCCTGCCCGGCAAGAAGACCGAGGCGGTGCACATCGCCGGCGCCGGCCGCGGTGTCTGGGGCATCGCCACAGCCCTCGCCGATGGCGCCGCGGCCGGCGCACAGGCCGCGCGCGAGGCCGGGCACGGCGCCCAAGCGCAGGACCACGCCGTCGAGGGCGACCGCGTCGGCAGCGGCATCACCGTGGGCGACATGCCCACCGACCGCGACGCGTCGAGGGCCAAGGCCTTCGTCGACTTCCAGAACGACGTCACCGCCAAGGACATCCGCCTCGCGGTGCGCGAGGGGATGCGCTCGATCGAGCACGTCAAGCGCTACACCACGAACGGCATGGCGACCGACCAGGGCAAGATGTCGAACATCAACGGCCTGATGATCGCTGCCGACGCACTCGGCAAGGCGCCGCCGCAGGTCGGCCTCACCACCTTCCGGCCGCCCTATTCGCCGACGACCTTCGGCACCTTCGCCGGCTACCACCAGGGCGCCACCTTCGAAGTCACCCGCCGGACCCCGATCGACGCCTGGGCCGAGGCGCACGGCGCCGTCTACGAGCCGGTCACCCTCTGGCGCCGCGCCCGCTACTTCCCGAAAGGCGGCGAGGACATGCACGCAGGCCGTCGCCCGCGAATGCCGGATGACCCGCCAGTCGCTCGGCATCTTCGACGCCTCGACTCTCGGCAAGATCGAGGTCGCGGGCCCCGACGCGGTCGAGTTCATGAACCGCATGTACACCAACCCGTGGACCAAGCTCGGGGTCGGCCGCTGCCGCTACGGGCTGCTCCTCGGCGAGGACGGGTTCATCCGCGACGACGGCGTCATCGGCCGCCTCGCCCATGACCGCTTCCACGTCACCACCACGACCGGCGGCGCCGCCCGCGTGCTGAACATGATGGAGGACTACCTCCAGACCGAGTGGCCGGACCTCACCGTCTGGCTCACCTCGACCACCGAGCAGTGGGCGACCGTCGCCCTCAACGGCCCGAACGCCCGCAAGCTGCTCGAGCCGCTGACCGAGGGGCTCGACATCTCTGACGCCGCCTTGCCGCACATGTCGGTCGCCGACTGCACCGTCGCGGGCTTTCATGCCCGCCTCTTCCGCATCTCCTTCACCGGCGAGCTCGGCTTCGAGGTCAACGTCCCCGCTCGGCACGGTCGCGCCCTCTGGGAGGCTTTGTGGGAGGCCGGCCAGCAACACGACATCTGCCCCTACGGCACCGAGACGATGCACGTCCTGCGCGCCGAGAAGGGCTACATCATCGTCGGCCAGGACACCGACGGCACGGTCACGCCCGACGATGCCGGCCTCTCCTGGGCGATCGGAAAGAAGAAGCCCGACTTCGTCGGCAAGCGCTCGCTCTCGCGCACCGACATGGTGGCCGACGATCGCAAGCGGCTCGTCGGCCTCCTCACCGACGACCCGAAGATGGTGCTGCCGGAAGGCGCGCAGATCGTCGCCGACCCGAACCAGCCGAAGCCGATGACGATGCTCGGCCACGTCACATCGTCCTACTGGAGCGAGGCGCTCGGCCGTTCCATCGCGCTCGCCGTCGTCTCCGGTGGCCGCGCCCGCCAGGGCGAGACGCTGCACATCCCGATGCCGGACCGGACCCTGACCGCCAGGATCACCTGCACCGTCTTCTACGACCCCGACAACACGCGCCTGAGCGCCTGAGACGGAGGCCCGCATGAACGCCCCGACCTTCGCCGCATCCGTCACAGAGCTGCCGACCGCGGCGCGCTTCTCGCTCCGCGTCGCGCCGTCCGACGCCGCCGCGGTCTCGGGGCCGCTCGGTCTCGAGCTGCCGTCGCGGATTGGCACCCGCGCGGTCGCGGGCCAGCGAACCGCACTCTGCCTCGGCCCCGACGAGTGGGTCGTCGCGACCGACGAGACCGACCGTGACGCCCTCGTCGCAGCCTTCGACGGCTCCGCCGTGCCGCTCTGCGCCGTCGAGGTCTCCGACCGCGAGATCACCTTGGCGCTGCAAGGCCCCGCCGTCCTCGACCTCCTCGCCACCGGCTGCCCGCTCGACCTCGCACGGATACCGGTCGGCAACGGCACCCGCACCGTCTTCGACACCGTCCAGGTCGTGCTGACCCGCGAGGCCGACGACCGCTTTCATCTGACCGCCTGGCGCTCGTTCATGCCCCACGTCCGCGCCATTCTCGACCTCGCCACCCGAGAAATCGCTGTCGGCCTCTGAGCCCCTGGCTTCAGCGGCTCCGGTTCGGCACCTCATCCGCCGGGTTGGCGGCTACATGAAACCGGTCGGGCCGTCAGACCGGATGCCGAAGCTCGCTGCGCGCGGATGTACGCGACGGATCAGGCGGCGGGTCGCCGGCGGACGAAAGCGCGCCTCGTCCACTTCTCTGCCTCGAGCAGAAGGAGAAGCGCTGCTCCAACCGCCACGATGACGGCGCCATGCCCGAGGGCAATCGGCTCCGTCTCGAACACCGCCTGCATGAACGGCACATAGGTGAAGGCGAGCTGCAAGAGCACCGCCACCGAAACGCCGACGAGGACGGCGCGAGTGCCGAGCACACCTTTCCACGTCAGCGCCGTCAGGTGCAGGTATCGCACCGAGAAGAGATAGAAGATCTCCAGCACGACGATCAGGTTGACGACCAGTGTCCGGGCGTAGTCGAGGCTGTTCCCGCTCTGCCGCACCCACGCGAAAACGCCGAAGACGGCGAGCGCGAAGACCAACGAGACCAGGACCACCCGCCAGACCATCTCGGCGTCGAGGAGGGAGGCGTCCATCCGCCGCGGCTCGCGGTCCATCACCCCGGGCTCCGCCGGCTCGAAGGCGAGCGTGAGGCCGAGCGCGACGGCGGTCACCATGTTGATCCAGAGGATCTGCACCGGCGTCATCGGCAGCGTGATCCCGAAGAGAATGGCGGAGATGATGACGAGCGACTCTCCGCCGTTTGTCGGCAGGTTCCAGGCGATGACCTTCTTGATGTTGTCGTAGATCGTCCGGCCCTCGCGCACCGCCGCCACGATCGAGGCGAAGTTGTCGTCAGCCAGGACTACTCGGGCGGCGTCCTTCGCCGCCTCGGTGCCCTTCATCCCCATGGCGATGCCGACGTCGGCGCGCTTGAGTGCCGGCGCATCGTTGACGCCGTCGCCGGTCATAGCGACGACCTGCTCGTGCGATTGCAGCGCCTCGACGAGCCGCAACTTGTGCTCGGGCGCGGCGCGGGCGAACACATCCACGTCGGGCGCGCGGCGGCGCAGTTCGATGTCGTTCATCTGTGCGACCTCAGCCCCGGTCAGCGCGCCGCCGGAGGTGTCCAGCCCCAGTTGGTCGGCAATGGCGAGTGCTGTCAGCGCATGGTCTCCGGTGATCATCTTGACGTCGATTCCTGCCCGGCGGCAATCGGCGACGGCCTTGATCGCCTCCGGACGCGGCGGGTCGATGAACCCGGCGAGGCCGAGCAGCGTCAGGCCGCCAAGACCTGAGAATCTCGAGCGCCTCGTCGGCGTCCGCCGTCCTGGTCGCGAATGCCAGGACCCTGTGCCCGCTCGCGGCCAGATCCTCGAGCCGCGCGGCCCATGCGTCGCGGTCGATTGGTGCCCGCCCTCCCTCGCCAGCCTGGTGCGTGCACATGCCGAGCAGGCGGTCCGGCGCGCCCTTGACGTGGATCGCCGCGACCCCGCTCTCGTCGTTCAGCGTCGCCATGAACTGGTGCGCTGCGTCGAAAGGAATCTCATGCAGCCGGCGATGCGCCTGCCGCAGCTCGGCGGGGTCTAGGCCCAGCTTGCCGGCAAGTGCGAGCAGCGCCCCTTCCATCGGGTCGCCGTCGACGGTCCAGCCGCCCTCCTCATGCCGCAGCCGCGCGTCATTGCAGAGCACAGCGCTCATTGCGAGGCGGGCGGCCGCGTCGCGCGCGCCGGCATCCTCGGTCTCAAGCTTCCCCTCGGGTGCGTAGCCGCCACCGGTGAGGTGCGCCGGCGGGCCCTCGGGCTGCAGGAGCAGCTTGCGCACGACCATCTCATTGAGGGTCAGCGTCCCGGTCTTGTCGGTGCAGATCACCGACACAGCACCCAGCGTCTCGACCGCGGGCAGGCGGCGTACGATGGCGTGGCGCCGCGCCATCCGCTGCACGCCGAGCGCGAGCGTGATGGTCAGCACCGCCGGCAGCCCCTCGGGTATCGCCGCCACCGCCATGCCGACCATCGCCAGGAACGCATCCTCGGCAACGTAGCCCGCAAGCCACACCGCGTAGCCGAAGACTGCGGCGCAGACGCCGAGGATGATGACGGTCAGAATACGGGCGAAGCGGTCGATCTGGCGCAGCAGCGGCGTCGCGATTTCCTCGATCTCGCCCAGCATGGCGCCGATCCGCCCGATTTCGGCTTGCGGCCCGGTGGCGACGACGACGCCCTTCGCCCGGCCGGAAGCCACGAGCGTGCCGGAATAGGCCATCGATGCGCGGTCGCCGAGCGGCGCGTCCGGCTCGACCGGAGCAACATCCTTGGTCACCGCCGCGGACTCGCCGGTCAGCGCCGCCTCCTGTGCGCGCAGGCCACGAGATTCGATCAGGCGCACGTCGGCGGGAACCCTGTCGCCCGCATCGAGCAGGACTACGTCGCCGGGCACCAGGCGCTCCGCCGGAACCGTCTGCCGCGCACCGTCGCGCAGCACCGACGCCTCGGGAGAGAGCATCCCGCGCACGGCGGCGAGCGCGTCCTCGGCCCGTCCCTCCTGCCAGAAGCCGATGGCGGCGTTGAGCAAGACGACCGCCAGGATCACGATCGTATCCGTCCAATGGCCGAGAAGCGCTGTCACCGCGCCGGAGGCGATGAGAACGTAGATCAGCACGTTGTTGAACTGGCCGAGGATCCGCTGGAGGAGCGTCCGCCGCTTGGGCGCCGGAATGGCGTTGGGACCATGCTCCGCGAGGCGACGTTGCGCTTCCGGGCTCGCAAGCCCGTCGGCGGAAGCGTCGAGCCGCCGCAGGACCTCTTCGGGATCCTGCGTCTGCCAATCTGCCGGATCTTTCGGCTCGGCAATCATCAGCGTCGCTCCCCGAGGTGCGCTCAAGTGATCGTGCAGTAAAGGCCGAGGCTGGCGGAACATTCAATGCCGCAAGGCCGCGACAGACCCCAGAGCGCCCGCGGTTTGGCAGTGCAGTCCTGCCCGGAAGTCGGCGCCGTGGGTCCGTGAAGCCGACGCCGCAGTGCCGCAAAGCGGCGCGCCTACGCTGCAGGCGTCAGCGGTGCGAGAGCTCCGTCCGTTTCTCGCGAGGGAAGTGTCGCCGGGTGCGGTTGGCAAACGCGACGAGCGACAGCATCACCGGCACTTCGACAAGCACGCCTACGACGGTCGCCGGCGCCGCACCAGAGTTGAGGCCGAAGAGGCTGATGGCGACCGCCACACCGAGCTTGAAGAAGTTCGACGTGCCGATCATCGCGCACGGCGCCGCGATCCGGTGCGGCACGCCGAGCCTCCAGGCCGCGCCGTAGGCCAAAGCAAAGATCCCGTAGCACTGGATCAGGATCGGCACCGCGATCAGCGCGATGACCAGAGGCCGGTCGAGGATCGTCTGCCCCTGGAGGCCGAAGAGGATCATCACCGTCGCGACCAGCTTAACGATCGAGTACGGCTTCACCCGCGCATCTAACGCGTCGATCGCCGCTGGGTTGCCGAGCCGCCGCCGGGTCAGGATCGCACCACTGGGCACGCATAGAAGATGATGACCGCCTGCCAGATGCTGTCCGACCGCCCATGCGGCTCTCGCCGCTCGGTTCCACGTGCTCGGGCAATCCCTAAGCCTCGATGGCTATGCCGAAGTGTCCGGTCGAAAGGGGGGGCCAGATCAGAGACCATGCAGACGCCGGCACACCTGGCGACACTTTTGGACCCGCCGCGGATTCGGCCTTTCCGCCTATTCCGCCGCAATCCGTGGATGGATCACCGAACCCGAACGGCGCTCTCGCGACAGGCCGAGGCCGATGGCGGGCAGAAGCTCCTCCAAATCGTCCTCCAGCCGCTTCAGCTGCGAGCGTGCGACCGCCTCGTCGATCTCTACCCTCTCGATCCAGCGACGCAGTCCATGGCAAACGGAATGCGCGGTCTGGATCCGTTCCTGCAGCAGTTGCGCTTCTTCCTGACGCTGCCGGAGAAAGTCGCGAGCGCGGTCGATCCGCTCAACGGAATAGACCTCCGCCAGGTCCCGGCTCTCGTGGCTCATCTGCGCGGCAATCTCGAGGATCTCAGGCTCAAGGTCCCGAAGGTCGGGATGTCTGCGCAGAAAATCCAGCCGCTCGCGCACGCTGTCGAACTCGCTGCGCAATTCGAAGGCGCCGTCACGGTCGGCTGCATGCGCAGCCTGGTAGGCGCGCGCGATATCCGACATCGACACCTTGAAGTCTCGGTGCGAACGTTCGAGCGCCATGACGCGGGCGTTCGTCGGCAGAAAGAAACACAGCCCGACGAGCAGCAGCGTCAACATCGATTGAACCGCGGGCCCGGCTTCAACGGCACCGGTCCCATCGAGATCGAGATCCAATCGAAGCCATGAGGTCCAACCAACCATGGCGGCCGCCCACCACGCCAAAGCCGCCGCGGCAAGGACGACCAAGACGGACAGCGCGATCCGCTGCATGACCAGTTGCGACAGTAGAAACCACTTCTTCATGCTCGTGGGCATGACGATACCTCCCAACACACCGAGAGCAATTGTAGCAGATTATCGGCGAATTCGGCGGCAACATCGCGGCTTGGTTACTGCGCCGAACGGAAGGTGCGGCAAGCAAGCGGTGGATGGTGTCGTTAAGCCGCTGTCCTCCTGCTACATTTCGCCCCGCCAAGACACAGGCTGCGCAACGAGCGCGGACAGTTCTCCATGAAGCCCGGTTGCGGGAACGCCGGCCATCTGCGCGCAATTGGGACTGGAGCTGCTCAGGTTTGTGTCCGCTATCTTTCTGTCCGCTATCGTCTTTCCAAGTGCCCTCTGACGCGACCTCAATCTACACTGGAAGAAGCATTACCACGTCCCTGCGAGAGAGGGCTTCGCGACATGGCAATACGGTGCGGATACGTCTTTCTGAGGGACGCGAACACGGGACTGCGCCAGGCCCGGCAGTTCTCTCCCGAACTCGGTGGCGTCCTCCGGGGGGTCGCCGATGTCCCTCCGGAGCCCCGCGTCGAGTTCGGTGAGATGGCACCGCGCGAGGCGACGAGGCTCGCCCAGGATGATCCGGAGGTGCTGGGCGTCGCACGTGCGATGCCGATCCGACTGATCGAGCCGCGGGACAGTCCGGGGGAAGCTCCGAATCCAGTCGTCGACGGTGCCACATGGGGTGTTTCGGCGGTAGGCGCGGTGGCGAGCCCGTTTGACGGAGCCGGGGTCAAGGTGGCCGTCCTCGACACCGGGATCAACTCCGATCATCCGGCGTTCAACGGGATCGAACTGACGTTCCGGAACTTTACTTCCGCCGGCGTCACGGAGGTTCGCGACGGCAACGGGCATGGCACCCATTGCGCCGGCACGATCTTCGGCCGTGACGTGGAAGGGCTGCGCATCGGTGTCGCGCCGGGCGTCACGGAAGCTCTGATCGGCAAGGTGCTGAACGATGACGGGTCGGGCAGCTCGGAGATGCTGTTCGAGGCGCTGAACTGGGCTGCGCGCGAGCGCGCGAAGGTGGTGTCGATGTCGCTCGGCTTCGACTTCCCGGGCTTCTCACAGCGGCTCGTCGAGGAGTACGACCTTCCGGTGATTCTAGCCACATCGCTGGCGCTAGAGGGCTACCGGATGAACCTCAGGATGTTCGACAGGATCATGGACCTGTTCCGCGCGCAGTCGGCATTCGATGGCGGCCGCACTGTGGTGGCGGCGAGCGGCAACGAGAGCGAACGGCAGATCGATCCGGACTTCGAGGTCTCGGCCTCGGTGCCGGCGGCGGCGGAGGGCGTGATTTCGGTCGGCGCGCTGGGACGCGCGCCGGACGGCACCCTCGTCGTCGCACCGTTCTCCAACACCGCGCCGATTCTGAGCGCGCCCGGCGTCGATATCGTCTCGGCGGCTGCCGGCGGCGGTCTCAGCACGCTGAGCGGAACCTCGATGGCGTGTCCGCACGTCGCCGGCGTCGCGGCGCTGTGGTGGCAGGCGCTGAAGGAGACGGACGCGCCACTTACGGCGAGAGCGGTCGAGGCGCGGCTCTTGGCTACTGCGCGGCGCGATGTCTTCGCTCCGGGAACCGACGTGGCCGACCGCGGCCTGGGACTGGCGACCGCCCCGTCGCCGCAAGTGAGCTGAGGGGAGCAGGATTACCGAGGGCGTGCGCGCCGATCGGGAGTGCCGGGCCCATCGGCGCGGGGCTCCCCGAGCCAGGGCATGGTCGCGGTTCTGATCCGCCCCTTAGGGCTGGTCTTGCTGAACCTGGCGACGCGTCATGTCGTTGCAGCGGTTGCAGATGCTCCCTCTCGTCATGGTCGAGGCATCGATCTGGCTGCGGCAAGCAGGCCAGGGCGCGACCACCGCCGACAATCCACTCAGGCAGCAGAAGAACGCACCCCGAGTTCGGCCAATGCCGCCTCGATCTCCGGCGGCAGATCGCGGGCGGCTTGGCGCTTCGGCAGGTCGGCGGGGGCGTCGGCACTTGGCAGATATCGCCAGCCCTGGAATGGCCGTTTCTTGCGCGCCTCTGTCCGTACGATGTCGCGGTCGAGAACGATGCCGCAGCGGAGGATCCCGTCGCCCCGGTCGACCTCGTCGAGGCGAAGGATCCGCTGCCGCGCCTGCAGGACGCCCTTGAACACCCAGAACAGAGACCCGCCGTCTAGAAGTTCGTCCGCGCGCTTGGGCCACATTCGGGTCACGTGACGCGGCAGGCAGTCGGGCCCCTGGGCCGGCCGCCGCCGCTGCCAGGCGGCAAGCTCGTCCGGACCTTCGGCGCCGACGCAGAGCTTGATGAGGTTGAGCTGGCCTGCGGTTGTCATGGATCCCCAATTTCGCGCAATGGATGGGGTTCCGCAAGGCGACCAAACGCCATATGGTGTTATCCCCAGCTTCGCGGCTGGCTATCCCCTAGGCTGTCCACAGGAATGGATCGATGTCCCGCTTCGCCGCCCCCATCGCCGAGCAGATCTGGGATCTGAAGTATCGCCTGAAGGATGCCAATGGTGCGCCGATCGATTCGTCGGTCGAGGATACGTGGCGGCGGATCGCCCGAGCTCTGGCTGCCGTCGAGGACGATCCCGAAGCGTGGGAGGCGGAGTTTTATGCCGCGCTCGAGGACTTCAGGTTCCTGCCCGCGGGCCGGATCACGGCCGGCGCGGGGACCGAGCGGAGCGTGACGCTCTTCAACTGCTTCGTCATGGGGACGATCCCGGACAGCCTCGAGGGCATCTTTCAGGCGCTGAAGGAAGCCGCGCTGACGATGCAGCAGGGCGGCGGCATCGGCTACGACTTCTCCACGATCCGGCCGAAGGGCTCGGTGGTGAAGGGGGTGGCCGCCGACGCCTCCGGCCCGCTCAGCTTCATGGACGTCTGGGACGCGATGTGCCGGACGATCATGTCGGCCGGCAGCCGCCGCGGCGCGATGATGGCGACGCTGCGATGCGACCATCCCGACATCGAGGACTTTGTCGCAGCTAAATCAGACCCAGCGCGGCTGCGCAACTTCAACGTCAGTGTGCTGGTGACGGACCCGTTCATGAACGCGGTCAAGTCAGATGCGCCGTGGGACCTGGTCTTCGAGGGCACGGTCTACCGGACGATCCGGGCGCGCGACCTCTGGAACCGGATCATGCGGGCGACCTACGACTATGCCGAGCCGGGAGTGATCTTCATCGACCGGATCAACGCGATGAACAACCTCGCCTATGCCGAGAAGATTGCGGCGACGAATCCCTGCGGCGAGCAGCCGCTGCCGCCCTACGGCGCGTGCCTGTTGGGGTCGATCAACCTGGCGCGGCTGGTCGAGCGGCCGTTCGAGGACGACGCCGCGATCGACGAGGCGGCGCTGGAGCGGCTGGTCGCGGTGGCGATCCGCATGATGGATAACACCGTCGACGCCTCGCGCTTTCCGCTGCCGCAGCAGGCGGAGGAGGCGGCGGCAAAGCGGCGCATCGGCTTGGGCGTTACCGGGCTGGCGGATGCGCTGATGATGACCGGCTTGCGATATGGCACTGAGGAGGCGGCGCGCCGGACGGAGCGCTGGTTGCACGCGGTCGCCCGCGCCGCGTACCGGGCGTCGGCGCATCTGGCGGCGGAGAAGGGCGCGTTCCCGTTATTCGACCGCGACGCCTATCTGGGCAGCGGATCACTGACGCACATGGACGAGGACGTGCGGGCGCTGATCGCCGAGCACGGGGTGCGGAACGCGCTGCTGACCTCGATCGCGCCGACGGGGACGATCAGCCTCTACGCCGGCAACGTCTCGTCGGGGATCGAGCCGGTCTTCGCGCCGGCCTACACGCGGAAGGTGCTGCAGAAGGACGGGTCGCGGGTCGAGGAGGAGGTCGTCGACTTCGCCGTGGCGCTGTGGCGCGACCATGCGGGCGAGGACGCGGACCTGCCGGAGTGGTTCGCGACGGCGCAGGATCTGTCGCCGCTCGACCACGTGCGGATGCAGGCGGCGGCGCAGAAATGGGTGGATTCGTCGATCTCGAAGACGATCAACTGCCCCGCGGACATCGCGTTCGAGGATTTCGCCGAGGTCTACATGGCCGCCTGGGACCAGGGCTGCAAAGGCTGCACGACCTACCGGCCGAACGCGGTGACGGGGAGCGTGCTGAGCGTGGCGGAGGCGGCCGCGCCTGCCGATCTTCCTGGTCGCCTGAAGGCTGCTATGAGTGCCAAGGGGAAGAATGCCGCGGCTTTGGCGCGCGAGGCCGAACTTAATCCAACGGCAGTCTACGACATCCTCAAAGGCAAAATTAAGAACCCGCGGATTGATACGCTCGACAAGATCTCGAAGGCGCTAGAAACCCCTTTGAGCGAGCTGCTCGACCCGGTGACGTCGGCTGCTAGAACCGGGGCCTCCAACCTACCGCAGAAGGCTGGGGTAGGAGGTGGCGACGTCGTCTACATGACCGAGCCGCTTGACCGTCCGCAGGCGCTGGAGGGGCAGACCTACAAGCTGAAATGGCCGGGGTCGGAGCACGCGATCTACATCACCATCAACGACTTGCGTGTGGACGGGCGGCGGCGGCCGTTCGAGGTGTTCATCAACTCGAAGAACATGGAGCACTTCGCCTGGACCGTGGCGCTGACGCGGATGATCTCCGCCGTCTTCCGCCGCGGCGGCGACGTCTCCTTCGTGGTCGAGGAG
This sequence comes from uncultured Alphaproteobacteria bacterium, assembly GCA_963749675.1. Taxonomy (GTDB): domain Bacteria; phylum Pseudomonadota; class Alphaproteobacteria; order Rhodobacterales; family Rhodobacteraceae; genus Roseitranquillus. The sequence goes on along the minus strand of CAVVNT010000003.1, from coordinate 193,853 downwards.
CTGAAGGCTGTGTTCGACCCCCGCGGCGGCGCCTGGATGGCGGGCAAATACGTTCCTTCGATCTTGGCCGCGATCGGCGGCGTGATCGAGCGCCACCTGATCGCCATCGGCTTCATCGAGGGAGAGGGCCTCGGCCTGAAGACCGACCCCCGCGCCGTCGCCGTCGGCTCCCCCGGCATCCCGTGCCCTTCCTGCGGACAGTACGAGATGCACATGGTCGAAGGCTGCATGACCTGTGCTTCCTGCGGCCACTCGAAGTGTCAGTAAATGTTGCGCCCACGTCGCCCGCCGTTGGTATCGCCAAGCAATTCTTGGCCATTTTCGGGGGTATCGTGGCCATTCTACAGCCGTAGCGTGGCCATCGGCCGTTTTCGGGCGCCGACGGTGCTTGAGGTTAGCGGAACAAGTGACCTTGGATACCGATGAAGGCGTTGCGGATGTCGCCGACGGAGCCGAGCGCGCGCTTCGCGTCGTTCGTTCCGCCGTACCGGATGCGCAGGAAGTCGGCGAGCTTGCCTGAGGCCAGCTCGTCGATGCCGTGGAACTCGTAGGCGCGCAGGACGTAGTTGAGGAACTGGCGCATCTCCGGTTCATAGCCTGACAGGCCCGTGGAGCGCGCCGTCTCCACGCGTTCCGATCGAGCGAGGGGCGCAAGCGTGAAGCGGATGTAGGCGAGGACGTCGAAGATGTCGCTGTTCGGCGCGTCGATCAGGCGCTGCATGTCGTCGAGACGGTCCGCGTCGTAACCCATCTCGGTGAGGCGCTGGATGAAGGCGGCGCGGCGGTCGGGGTCGCTCCAGACTTCGCGCAGTTCGGCCTCTGAGGCGACGAGGGTGCCGAGGTCGCCGAAGAGCTGGTTCATGAACTCCTGCGCGGTGATCGGGCGACCGTCGTCGGACCAGTAGGTCGTGGAGGCGATATAGCGGATCTGCCGCTCCTTCCCGTCCGCGAGCTTCACAACGATCTTTTCGCCTGCGGGGGGGGGTCCTCGGGGCCTGTCGGCGGCTCGGGGGGTGGACCCGGCGGATCGTCCGGCGACCGCGGGGCAGTCGGCTCCTCCGGCGGCAGGGGCTCGCCGTCCCATTCGGGGTCGTTGAAGTGCTCGTAGGCGCGGACGAAGTCGTAGATCGTGAAGAAGTCCTTGCCGTCGAAGGTGCGGGTGCCGCGGCCGATGATCTGCTTGAGACGATCCAGGAGCTGCCGTCCGGTCACGGCCGGATCCGCGTCGAACCATTCCTTGAGCGTGTCTGTCACGGCTTCCAGAGGATCGGGAACGGTGCGGTAGCGCGGCTTTGAGGGCTTCGGCTCCGCCGTCGGCCGCACTTCGCCTGTGGTGCGCCAGGCGACCTTGAGACCATCGAGGAAAGCCTCGAGCGGCGGCGCGTCGCTCGTCGTGGCGGCCGCTGTGTCGGCGATCACGATCAGTGCTCGCTGAGCCGCGCGGATGTCCCTCAGCAGGCTCACGGGATCGAGCGCCGCATGCTGTGCGTCTAAGGCGTCCTTCAACTCCTGTGGGACGCGCGTGTCCGCAACCAGACGCTGATGCGGCGTCAGTGGCGCATGATACCGCTTCCGGACCAGCGCGCCTTCTCGCTTCTTCTCCGCGAGCTTGAACGACGGCTGGAAGAAGTTCACGAACAGGCGCATCGGCCTGTAGAGACGCCCCAGGGCCTCTGTCGCCACCAGGCCTTCGAAGCGACGATAGCCGACCATGCGGCGCACGACAGAGCCGTTCTTTTGCTCGATATGCGCCTGATCGTTCTTGCGGTAGGGGCGCGAGCGCGTGAACGCCACGCCTGATGTCTCGCACCAGGACTTCACCGTCTCGTTGATGAACACGGTGTCATTGTCGGTGTCGAACCCGAGGATCGGCAGGGGCGTCACGCTACGCAGCACGGTCAGCACTTCGCTCAGCAGTTGCTGTTCCCGGAACAGAAGCGGCGCGCACTCTGTCCAGCCGCTCGCGATGTCGGTGAGCACCAGCGTCTGCGCGAAGCTCCCGCTCGTTAAGCGGTCCGCTGTGGGAGACGAGATCGGCCTCGAAGAACCCGGGCGGCGGATCGTCCCAGTCGGCATTGGTCCGGATCGGCACAGCGCGACGGATCGCCGACGATGGCGCCGTGCGGCGACGACCGCGACCGCCCGCCTGCCTGCGCACCGGACCAAGTATCCGGTCGATCGTGGCGGCGCTGATCGCTTCCAACCGATCCCGCACTCGGGGATCGAGGGCCAGATGCCCATGGTGCTCCATCGCGGCGACCAGCATCGGGATGAGTGGCTTCAATCGTTTGCCGCAGATCCTGTCCGAGGCTTCCCACAGCACGATCAGCGCCTCGCGAACGGCGTCGTCGTAGAGCCGTCGGTCGGGCCGAGGCTTCGATCGGTCGACCTTGTCCACGCCGCGGAGAAGCCGCCCGGCGTGCTTGCGATGATAGCCCGTCACCGACACGAACTCCGTCACGATCCGCCCCTTGCCCACCCGGCTCGCCCGACGGTACCGCGTCGTCAGTGCGCCCAGAAGCTCATCTCGCGTCGTCATGCTCACCCGCCTCACCAGCGCACCTCCTGCTCCCGGAATACCCCGGGACCATTCCTAACGAGGCAACGGCCCTACCTTTGGCAACAATTCTGGCGAGATGCCGTAATGGGGCTGGCGCCCAGGAGCCTTGAACCTGCTCTCGGCGGTTGGTGTCGTCGCCCCGGCGCGAGTGGGCGCCGCGGGGTCGCCGGGTCTGGCGCGCCCCTCTCCTTGGCAAAGACGAAAGGGCGACGACATGGAGCATTTCATCGGGATCGATGTCTCTCTTGCAAGCGCGGCGGTGTGCGTCCTCGATGCGCGTGGCGGAGTGGTGAAGGAGGCGAAGCTGCCGAGCGAACCGGAGGCGCTCGCGGCGTTCGTTCTCGGCCTGCCGTTCGAGGTGACGGCGGTTGGGCTCGAGGCCGGGCCGCTGTCGCAGTGGCTGCACAAGGCGCTCACGGAGGCGGGCGCCACGGTCGTGCTGATGGAGACGCGCCAGGTCAAGGCGGCGCTCAAGGCGATGCCCGTCAAGACGGACCGGCGCGATGCGGAGGGGATCGCGCGCCTGCTGCAGATGGGCTGGTACCGGCCAGTGCACTGCAAGTCGGTCTCGGCGCAGGAGATGCGCGCGCTGCTGACGGCGCGCCGGTCCATCCAGAAGGCGGCGATCGACGTCGAGCTGTCGCTGCGCGGTGTGCTGCGAAACTTCGGCCTCAAGCTCGGCAAGATCAGCAAGGGCGGCTACGCGGCGCGCGTGCGCGAGCTGGCGGCGGGGAACGCCATGCTGGAGACGCTGGCGGAGGCGATGCTCCGCGCCCGGGCGGCGTTGCGCGCGGAGCTCGCCGGTCTCGATCGGCGCCTCCGGGATCTGGCGAAGCAGGACGCCGCGTGCCGGATCATGATGACGATGCCGGGGGTCGGGCCGCAGGTGGCGCTCACGGTGAAGTCGGCGATCGATGCGCCGGAGCGGTTCCGGTCATCGAAGGACGTCGGGCCCTGGGTCGGCCTGACGCCAGGCCGCCACCAGTCCGGGGAGATCGACGTGGTCGGATCGATCACCCGCGCCGGCGACGCCGGTCTGCGCTCTGCGCTCTGCCAGGCGGCGACGGTGATGATGCATCACGCCAGGCCGTGCTGGCTGAAGGCGTGGGGCCTGCAGGTCGCTCGACGGCGCGGGATGAAGCGGGCGGTGGTCGCCCTGGCGCGCCGGATCGGCGTGATCCTGCACCGGATGTGGGTGGACAGCGCGGACTTCCGCCTCACGCGCAGGGCCGCGGCAGGCGCCGCCTGACGCTCGGGAGCCACCGCATGCGCCCCGCCCGCCGCGGGCGAAAACGCTGAAGGTTTCGGCCGCGCCCGAAGGCGCCGGCCGTCCGAAGTCCCCACCGGGACGCGGTCCCCGAGACGCCGAGCATTGCCTCGTCGCCGAACGCTCGCGTTCGAGCACGCTTGTGAGATGGGCGCTCGGGACCGCACTGGACCAGGCATGATGTTGGCAGCCTCGCGCTGACCACGGACCGAAGCATGAACCCGGGGCGGACGAGAGACGGCAAAAGGCGCAGGGCTAAGCCCAATTCCGACCAACGGCGTCCATGCGCTCGTGGCCCAGCGCCGGCATCGCTCCGACATGCGAATCTCCGCGCCGCCGGCGCCTCCGTCGCGCCAACTGACAACCCGCCCCACTTGGGGCAGGGGTGAAAATCGCACTTGACTGACAACGTCCCATTACCGAAGGCAATGCGCCGGAGGCGACAGGCAAGTTGGCTGGTGATGGCCGCTGCGGCTGACGTTCAGGCGGTGGCGTCCTCATCGAGGTTGTCGGCGATGGCTGTCGGCGTGGCGTCCGCCTTGTTGAGCATACGGTCGGCGGCTTCGCGTCGGCGGTAGCTGTCGACGTTCATCTCGAGGTTGGTCGCGTGGTGGACCAGCCGGTCGATGGCGGCGACGGTTAAGGCGGGATCGGGGAAGATGCGGTCCCAAGGGTGCTGTCAGATGAATGAGAACCGATCCGGCAGGTTTGGTGCGCCTTCACGCTCGACGAGACGGTCTACTACTGGCGATACGACGGCGCTGAGGTCTACTCGATCGTGTCGATATTTCCCGAGATCGACCATGAGCTCTGAGTCGTTTCCCAGCGCTCGAATTGTTGCACGCGCCTCGGCCCGGTTTCCGATCCGGAGACAGAGACCAATGCCAGCCCATCCGCAGATCCAATTGTGGAGCAAAAAAGCGGAGCAAACGAGGAATCCGGAGGGCAAGAAACAGCGAAACCCCTTATTTTGTTGGCTTTTCCAGGTGTGAGGTTGGGGAGTAATGGTGCCCGGGGGCGGAATCGAACCACCGACACGAGGATTTTCAATCCACTGCTCTACCCCTGAGCTACCCGGGCACGGGTCAGCGGCGGTACCGCCGGGGCGAGGCGCGTTCTAGACGGGGGTCAGCTCCGTTGTCCAGATCTGCATCAGCGGATTCTTCCGTCTCTTCGATCTCGTCATCTGTGGCCGGAACCGCATAGCCGCCGGTCATCCAGCGGACTAGGTCGACGTCGGCGCAGCGGCGCGAGCAGAACGGCCGATAGTCGAGTTTGGTGGGGCGAGAGCAGATCGGACAGGTCATCTCAGGCACTCCGTCAGAGCAAGCCGGCTCCGGTGGCGACGCAGCTCCATGTGGGAAAGCGGGGTCCAGCCCGCAACCGTCGTTTCGACCGGATCGCGGCGGAAGGCTGCCGTCAGAGCCTGCTCGACACGCTGACGATCGCGCCGCGGGATCGGTGCGAAGTCGACCGTGATCTGGCCGCCGAGCCCACGGCAGCGCAACTCGCGAGGCAGCGCGCGGGCAGCGGCGATGTCCGCCTTTAGCGACGCGGCGGGCGACGTGTCGCCGCCGGCATCGACATCGACGGCAACCAGCGCCCGCGTCGGCTCGATGGTCATTCGTCCTCCGCCCGGCAGGGACACTCCAGGCTGCAGAAGCGACGCGATCGCCTCCTCGACCCCGTGTCGGGAGAAGGCATCGTCACCTTCGTCCGCGGTCTCGGCAGCGCCCCAATCGCGCCGGGCCGTCTCGTGCGGTCCCGGTCCGGCGAGGAGCAGTTCCGGCTCGCCAGCAGCTTCGGCCAGGATGCGGCCTGCCAGATCGGCAAGGGTGCGAAGTTCTTCCGCGATCGCGCCGCCAGCAATTTCGACAGCCTCCGAGCGCACGATGATCCCTACGCCGTCCGGCAGCTCCGCCGCCTCCGCGAGGGCAGCCAGGCGGGCGCGCTCTCCCGGATCCTCGATCCTGCGGGAGACGTTCCGTCCGGGCGCGTCCGGTGTGACAATGGTTGTGCGGCCCTTGAAGGACAGGCGCGTGCTCACGGGGACGGCCTTGCCGGGTTCGGCAAACCCCGTCACCTGAACGAGGAGCGGCTTGCCCGGCGCGACGCCCTTGGTCTGACGAAGGAAGGCGGAGCCTTCCGGCAGGCGGAGAAACATGCCGCCCATCCCCTTCATCGGCCGGTCCGGAACGGCGCGGTAGACGGAGCCGGCCAGCGCGCGGCCCGCCGGGGCCTCGATGATCAGGTCGTCCAGCAGCCCGTCGACGAGCAGCGCGGCGGCCTCCCGGTCCGCGTACCGGCCAAGGACGATGGCGCGGCCCTTCATGACCAGACCGGATAGCCGGCGGCGGAGAGCAGCGCCGCGGTTTCGGCCAGCGGCAGGCCGACGACGGCGCTGAAGGAGCCGCGGATCCACGGAACGAGCGCGCCCGCCGGCCCTTGGATGCCGTAGCCCCCAGCCTTGCCGCGCCAGTCGTCAGTGGCGAGATAGCGGTCGAGTTCCGCATCGGACAAGCGTTTCATGCCGACCTGCGTGACGACCTCGCGATGCCAGTGCCGCTCCCCGGCCCGGACGGAGATGGCGGTTATCACGCGGTGCCGCCTGCCGGAGAGCAGAGCGAGGAACGAGCGCGCCTCGTCCTCGTCGCGGGCCTTGCCGAGGATCCGCCGCCCCAGCGCAACGGTCGTGTCCGCGGTCAGGGCGATCTCGTGCGCGACGAGGGTCAGCGCGTCTGCCTTTTCGCGGGCCATGCGCGCGCAGTAGGGGCCCGGCAGCTCGCCCCTGCGAGGCGACTCGTCGATGTCGGCGGGACGCACCTCGTCCGGCACGATGCCCAGCTGAGCCAACAGCTGGAGCCGGCGCGGCGACGCCGAGCCCAGAACCAGACGCACGGCGCTACTTGAAGCGATAGTTGATCCGGCCCTTGGTCAGATCGTACGGGGTCATCTCGACCTGAACGCGGTCGCCTGCGAGAACCCGGATGCGGTTCTTCCGCATCTTGCCCGCCGTGTGCGCGATGATCTCATGGCCGTTTTCGAGCTCGACCCGGAACGTCGCATTCGGCAGCAGCTCCTTCACGACGCCCGGAAATTCCAGAAGCTCTTCCTTGGCCATGCTCACTCCACCCAAATACCCGCCATCCTGCGGGCGGCCCCTTAGATGCGCCCAAGGTCTGCAAGATTTCAAGAACATATCACGATCCGGTCGCGCCAAGCTCGCGCATCCAGACCGAAAGCGCCTTTTCGGTCTCGCGGCTTTCCCCGATGTCGCGCCACGAAAGCCGCGCGATGGCCCCCTCCACGGGCACGTAGCCGCGCTTGCGCCAGAACGGGCCCAAGTCGCGCGGCATGGCCGGTCGGCGCGGGTGGTCGTCGGGCCGGATCACCGACGCGAAGGCCGCCGTGCGGTACCCGTGCCGGCGGGCGTGCCCCTCGCGCATCTCGAAGAACGCGTGGCCTATGCCGCGCCCGTGGTAGTCCGGCAGCAGCACGCTCTCGGCAAGGTAGAAGACCTCTTCCGGCGGAACTCCAAGACGCTCCAGAGCTTGCACGACGCCCTCCGCATGGTCGGCAAGCGGCGTGCCGGTCGAGGCGCCGACGAGATCCGTGCCGTCGAAGGCGCCCACGACGACAGCTTCTGCGCTCTCGGAATAGGGACTGAGATACCGCCGCTCGTAATCCAGATCGCCGTCGTAGAGGTAGGGCCACTCGCGGAAGACCCGGATGCGAAGTCGCGCGAGATCGCCAAGCTTGGCTAGGATCTCGTCCTGCGACAGTGGGCGGACCTCGATGTTCAGTTGCGCGGCCTTTCCGTGGGCGGGCCGAAACGTGCGAGCATCCGGTCGCGGATCTGGTCTCGCGCCTGGCGGTAGCTTGCGAGCTTGTCCTTTCGCGTCTCACCCAAGCCGGTCGGGTCGAGGATCGGCCAGTACTCGACGTCGAGCGCGAAGATCCGCGTCATCTCGAGTGCCTGCCGCTGGCTGGCGGGCGACAGCGCCACCACGAGGTCGAAGGCCGACAGATCGTCACCCCATTGCTTCATCTCCTCGAACGAGCGCACGCGGTGGCGGTCGAGTTCTACCCCTAGCTCGCGGCAAACAGCGACCGTGAAGCCGTCGATGTCGAGCTCGGACTTCACGCCGGCGGACTGCACGTAGGCGCGTTGCCCGTAGAATTTCTTCATCATCCCCTCCGCCATCGGGGAGCGGACGGCGTTGTGGTCGCAGCAAAAGAGGACCGAACTCGGGAAATTCGCCACCGTCAGGCGCCGAAATGCAGCACGCAGATCAGGGTGAAGAGGCGCCGCGCGGTGTCGGTGTCCAACTCTGCCTTGCCCTCCAGCCGTTCCTGCAGGACTCGGGCACCTTCGTTGTGAATGCCTCGACGTGCCATGTCGATCGTTTCGATCTGGCCGGGGGGCAGGCGCTTGACCGCGTCGAAATAGGCCTCGCAAATCTGGAAGTAGTCCTTCACGACCTGTCGGAACGGGCTCAGCGCCAAGTGGAACTCCGTCCGGTCGCCAGTCCCGTCGGATTCGATGTCGAAGACCAGACGGCGGTCTCGGATCGCGAGCCGCAGCCGGTAGGGGCCGGCCGGCATCTCGCGCCCTTCGCGGGCGACGGGATTGAAGCTGTTGTCCTCCAGCAGGTCGAAGATCGCCACGCGCCGCTCCTGCTCGATCTCCGGCGTCGGCGGCGCCAGGCCTGCATCGTCGACCTCGATGTGGCAGAGCCGCTGAGTCACTCGTTGAGCCGGTCCAGCCGGGCGCGCACGCTGAGGCCATGCGCGGCCAGTCCCTCAGCCTTCGCCAGCCGCTCCGCCGCCGGGCCGATCGCCCTGAGGGCTGCGGGCGTCATTCGTGAAAGCGAGGTGCGCTTGAGGAAGTCGAAGACCGACAGCCCCGAGGCAAAGCGCGCGGACCGCGCCGTCGGCAGGACGTGGTTCGGTCCAGCCACGTAGTCGCCAATCGCCTCCGGCGTCCAGCCGCCGAGGAAGACGGCGCCGGCATTGCGTATCTCGGCCGCAAGTCCGTCGGGATCCTCGGTGACGATCTGCAGGTGCTCGGGCGCGATCCGGTCGGCCAGCACTGCCGCCTCCCCCAGGTCGCGGACAGTGATGATGGCCCCGTTGTCCCGCCAGCTGGCACCGGCGATGTCGGCGCGGGGCAGGGTGGCGAGGCGCTTCTCCACCGCTGCGGCCACGGCCTCGCCAAGGCGGGGTGCATCCGTGATCAGGATCGCCTGGGCCGCGGTGTCATGCTCGGCCTGGCTGAGAAGGTCGATCGCGATCCAGTCCGGGTCGGCCTCGGCATCGGCGATGACGAGCACCTCGGACGGCCCCGCGATCATGTCGATGCCGACGCGCCCATAGACCTGCCGCTTGGCGGCGGCGACCCAGGTGTTGCCGGGGCCGGTGATGACGTCGACTGGCGTGACCGTCTCGGTCCCGTACGCCATCGCCGCGATCGCCTGCGCCCCGCCGAGCTTCAGCACGATGTCGACTTCTGAGAGATGCGCGGCGGCCAGCACCAGCGGGTTCACCTCGCCGGCCTGGGTTGGCACGCACATCGTCAGCCACGGCACGCCCGCGACCTTGGCCGGGATCGCGTTCATCAGGACCGAGGAAGGGTACGCCGCCGTGCCACCGGGAGCGTAGAGCCCGGCCGATTCGACCGCGCGCCAGCGCCAGCCAAGCTCGGCTCCCGCCTCGTCCGTCCACATCTCGTCATGCGGCACCTGCTTCTCGTGATAGGCACGGATCCGTGCGGCCGCGAGCTCCAGCGCCTTGCGGTCTTCCGCGTCGACGCGGTCGATGGCGGCGGCGATCTCGTCCACGCCGTAGGCCATCGTCTCGGACGTCAGCGTGACGCTGTCCCAGCGCTCGGTCATCTCGATCAGCGCGGCGTCCCCGCGCGCGCGGACGTCCGCGATGATCTTCGCCGCGGCGCGGTCGACCTCCTCCGACTCCTCTGCCCTTCGCGCAAGAAGAGCGGCGAAGTCCTCGGCAAATCCGGGATCGGCAGACGTGAGAAAGACGGGCATCGGTACCTCCGGACCCGGACATAGCCGCCGGGTTCCTGGTCCTCAAGCGTCGAGCATCCGCACCATCTGCAGATCGTCGCTGTAGGCGCCGTCGAAGCACACTGCCCGCGGGAGCAGTCCGAAGCGTTTGAAGCCGTGACGCTCGTAGAACCGCCGTGCGCGGTCGTTGCGCGCATGGAGCTTAATCTGCAGAATCCCGCTCTCCCGAGCAAGCGCGACGATCTCGTCCAACGCGCCCACCGCGTGCCCTCGACTCTGGAGACGTAGACGGCGTGCCGCTAAGCTTCCCGCCAGTCGTCCGGCGGTCGGTCGGCCCAGTCGGCGAGGCTGGCACCATAGCTCGCCGGCTCCTCGGTCAGAATCCGAAGCCGGACGTTGCGCCAAATTGGCGCGTCCTCCGGCGTCAGGCGCCGCACGATCATTCGTGGCGCGGCGCCTTGCCCGACGGGGCGCGGTAGGGACGGGTCACGTCCCGCATGACCACTTCCAGCGCCTCGACCTCGACCCGTATCACACCGTCTCCGGCCAGCGTGAGCTCGACGGCGCCGGCGGCGTCCTCGCCGGCTTCCCACTGCATCGAAAGGATCGACAGAACGGTTTCCTTGTCGAGGTCCTCCAGGCCCGATCCCCGGACCCGGGTGACATCCTCGATCGACAGGACCGAACGCACCCGCTCGAAGTGGCGGCCGGTTCGTTCTGCAAGCGGCAGATCCTCCCACCGGAATCGATTGAGGAGGATAGCGAAGCGCCGCTCGCCTCTGAGCCAGCGGGAGTCGCTGCGCAGGAAGACGGCATCCTGCACGAGTGCCGAGATCACCGCCAGATCCTCGGGGTCGAGCGCCTTCAGGCGCAGCGGACGTTCGCCGCCTTCCTCGAACCGTGCATCCTTGCTCATGCCGCCACCCGCTCGATCAGTGCGCCGACGTTGCCCAGCTTCTCCTCGACCCGTTCGTACCCGCGGTCGAGGTGATAGACGCGGTTCACGACCGTCTCCCCCTCGGCTCCCAGCCCGGCGAGGATCAGGCTGACGCTGGCCCGCAGGTCGGTCGCCATGACCGGCGCGCCGCGCAGCCGTTCGACACCCGTCACGGTCGCCGTGCCGCCATGCACTTCGATCCGGGCGCCCATGCGCACCAGTTCGGGCGCGTGCATGAAGCGGTTCTCGAAGATCCGCTCCTCCAGTCGGCTGACACCATCCGCCGTGCACATCAGCGCCATCATCTGCGCCTGCAGGTCGGTCGGAAACCCCGGAAAGGGCTTGGTTTCGACATCTACGGCGCGCGCCCGGCCGCTGGCCCTGACCTTCAGGCCGCGCCCGGTCTCCTCGATGCCAAATCCCGCCTGTTCCATCTTGTCGGCGAAGGCGGCCACCAGATCGCGCCTCCCGCCGAGGAGGTCGACCTCGCCGCCGGCCACCGCAGGGGCCAGCATGTACGTCCCGAGTTCGATCCGGTCGGGCACGACCGAGTGGGTCGCGCCGTCGAGCCGGTCGACGCCTTCGATCGTGATCGTCGAGGTGCCCTCACCGTCGATCATGGCGCCCATCCGTCGGAGGCAGCAAGCCAGGTCGACGATTTCGGGCTCTCGCGCGGCGTTCTGCAGGACGGTCGTGCCGTGTGCGAGGGTGGCCGCCATCAGCGCGTTCTCCGTCGCGCCGACCGAGACGAAGGGGAAAACGATCGTGCCGCCCTTGAGGCCGCCGGGCGCCGTCGCATGCACATAGCCGTCGCGCAGGTCGAGCTCGGCGCCCATCGCCTCCAGAGCACGCAGATGCAGGTCTACCGGCCGCGCCCCGATCGCGCAGCCGCCCGGCAGCGAGACGACAGCATGACCGTCGCGGGCGAGCAGCGGCCCGAGCACGAGAATCGATGCGCGCATCTTGCGCACGATGTCGTAGTCTGCGCGGTGCCCGGTCAACGCGTGCGAGGACAGCGCAAGCACCTTTCCATCCTGCAGGGATGTCGCCTCGACACCGAGAGATCCGAGAAGGTCAGTCATCGTTCGGATGTCGGAGAGCCGAGGCGCGTTCGTCAGGGTCAGGGGCGCATCGGTCAGAAGGGTGGCGGGCATGAGCGCGAGGCAAGCGTTCTTCGCGCCGGCAATCGGAATCTCTCCCGAGAGCTCGCGCCCGCCGGTGACCACGATGCTGTCCATCACTCCTCTTTCCTCGTCCGAGCCTTCGCCTGCAACTTGCGGCGTGCGAGATTCGCCTTGAGCGCCTGCTTGAGCCGGTCCTGCCGCTCCTCGTCACGCGTCCTTGGCGCCCTCGGCGTCTTGTCGTTCATCCGCCGGCAATACCGCAGCGCCGCGGAGGCGTCCAGCGGGCCGGCAGCCCCTTTGCAGTTGCGCCAGCCCCCGAATACGGCTATCGGAACGCCCGGTTCCGCCGCAGTAGCTCAGTGGTAGAGCGCACCCTTGGTAAGGGTGAGGTCGGGAGTTCAATCCTCCCCTGCGGCACCATATTGCCAGCGGCATCCGCAAATCCCCGCAAGTATCTGAGGGAAGGATATTTCGGGAGTTCCATACCGGTTTTGCGGCAGTACGTGAGGCGCTCGGGAAATGCCTGCCTGAGCACGATGTGCCGGATCATGACGTTCCCATTTCTGTATACTTATCAACGGCCTGGGAGGAAAGAGAGGGTTCAATCGCCTCGCTGAGACGCTCCGGGGCGGCACGGCTTTCGCGACCTTCTCTTGAAGCGGCAGCTTCTGGCGGTCCAGCCTTGCGTTCCGCTCCTCGTAGGCGCCGATGACCGCCGGGCTGGTCGCATCAAGGAACGTCTGATCTATCGATTGTCGTTGGCTGCAGTGGCGTCAGCGAATGGATGATGGCCTCGTCTTCGCGATGCCTCGGCACATTTCAGGTGATTTCGATGGCTGGAGGCGGACTCCGCCTCAGGCCATCAGCCGCGTTCGGACCAGAAACAGGTTCCCGAGCCCGAATAGCGCGAACAGCTGGGCCTCGTTCTTCGCCAGGCCGCGGTAGCGGGTCTTACGATAACCAAACTGGCATTTCAGCACCCGAAACGGATGCTCGACCCTGGCCCGCAGGCTGGCGATGAGCCGATTGATGTGCTCGTCGATGGGGTGCAGCCGACCGCCCTTCGGTGCCTTGCGCATCACGCCCCAAACCTTGCCCTGCTTGCGGAACAGCTCTTCGCGCTCGCCACTGACATAGCCCTTGTCGCCGAACACCGCGTGCTCGTCGCCATGTAGCAGCTCATTGAACTTCTGGCTGTCGTGCACCTTGGCGGTGCTGGCTTCCATCGAGTGGACCACACCGCTGTCGAGATCGACGCCGACATGCGCCTTCATGCCGAAGTACCACTCGTTGCCCTTCTTCGTACTGGTCATCTCCGGATCGCGGGACCGCTGCTTGTTCTTGGTCGAGCTCGGCGCGTCGATCAGCGTCGCATCGACCAGCGTACCTTCGCGCAGCAGGATGCCCTTCTCGCGAAGGTAGGCGTTCACCGCCTCGAAGATCGCCCGCGTCAATTCGTGCCGTTCCAGCAGGTGGCGGAAGTTGAGGATCGTGGTCTCGTCCGGGATAGGTCAGCGAGGCGAAGGTGGTCTGCTTCATCGAGGACGGCTCCCGCAAGCTCGCCATCAGCCTACCAGATCATGATCGAAAGCCGAGGTTCTTCAGAGTTTCCCTAAATGCACCGAGCTTACGCGGCGATGGTGAGGGGCGGGCCATCCTGTAATCAGCACTGAACCAGGGTTCTGTCGCAGATTTGGTGCAGCGTAGGGCCGTCGGAAGCTACATTTTGGCGATCTTCATGGGAGGTGGCCGATGATGAGCAGAACGGAGCGGGAGCGATTTCTACCCGACGGTTTGAAGACGGAACGGATCGAGGTCTCCGGGAGCATGGTGGTCGTGCATGCTCGCGCATCGAGTGCCAGATCGGCGTGCTTGCGCTGCGGTCAGACCTCCGGTCGCCAGCACAGCAGATATCAGAGGCGGCTGGCCGACCTTCCCGCTCATGGTCGCGACGTCAGGATCGTTCTGTCAGTCCGGCGGCTCCGTTGCCGCACACCGCATTGCCGTACACGAGTGTTCGCGGAGCGGTTTCCGCCGTCGGTTACGCGCCCGCATGGCCGGCGGACCTCGCGGTTGCAGGGGCTGGTGCGCCACCTCGGCCTGGCGTTGGGCGGACGCCCGGCGCAAGCCCTCGCGGGCCGCCTATTGCTGCCGGTGAGCAAAGACACGTTCCTGCGCGGCGCCCGTGCCTTGTCCAACGATTTCGCCGCCGAAGCGCCGCGTGTGATCGGTATCGATGACTGGGCGTGGCGACGGGGCCAGCGCTACGGCACGTTGATCTGCGACCTCGAGCGGCGCCGTGTCATCGACCTCCTGCCGGATCGCGAGCCCGCGACCGTCGAAGCCTGGCTGAGCCGGCATCCCAGATCGAGGTCGTCGCCCGCGATCGGAACGGCGGGTACCGCGGCGCCGTAGCGCGGGCCTTGCCAAACGCGGTGCAGGTCGCCGACAGGTGGCATCCGCTGGAGAACTCCGGAGCGGCCTTCCTTGCCGCCGTTCGGCACGCGCTGCCCGATATCCGCAAGGCGGTCGGGGCGCAGAAGCTCGATCCGGAGATTCTGACTGCCGCCGAGCGCCTGCAATACGAGGGATTTCTGCGCCGGCAGCACACCAACAGGATGGTCCGCCAGATGGCCGGAGATGGTGTCTCCCTCAAGCGGATCGTTCGCCTGACGGGGCTGAGCCGCAAGCTCGTGCGCCAGATCGTCCGCGGCGAGCGCGAGGACGTGTTCCGCGTCCGCCAGAGCAGTCTCGAGCCTTGGCTGCCGCGCCTTGAGCGGGAATGGTCCGCCGGGTGCAGGAACGGCGCCGAGCTCTGGCGCCGTCTGCGCGCGGCCGGGTTCGAAGGCAGCTTGCGGGTCGTGACCGAGTGGGCAACGCGGCGCCGCCGGGCCGAGGCGGCGCATCCGGCGACAGGAGGCAAGTGTCCACCGGCGCGAAGGATCGCCAGGATGATGACGACCGCGCGGCATCACCTGTCCAGGGCCGATGCCATCACGGTTGCCAGGATCGAGGCCTCGGTGCCCACTCTCGTCACGTCACGCGACCTGACAGAGCGATTTGCCGAGATGGTTCGCCACGGGCGTGCCGAGCAGCTGCCGGATTGGTTGACGGAGGCGGATACCAGCGTGCTGTCGTCCTTCGCCAGAGGACTTCGCGCCGACGTTGAGGCCGTCGCTGCTGCGCTCCGTGAGAGCTGGTCCAACGGGCAGACGGAAGGCCAGATCAACCGCCTGAAGACCCTCAAGCGGCATGTGTGGACGGCCTCTGCTTTGCAAGGAGGTTCTTCCGTGACGTCGGACGATGGGTGCAGTCATGTGTCCGGCCTGTTCGCGCGGCGCTCCATGGCCGCTGGCCTCGATGTGATCCGCAGATCAGGTCCCAATCAAATGTCCGCGGTCTAAGCCGCTTCCGCTTGCAACGGGTTCTCCTGATCCCGGTTCTCCCGGTCGTTCGTCACGTCATCAGCCACCCTTGCAGTCTTCCCCGGCGGACGCCCTACATCGCGACGGCGCCGTTCGGGATGGTAGTTTCGCTGTTTCGATAATCCTGTTCGCGAACCAGAAGCGCCCAGGCGGTCCGCGCCATCTTGTTGGCCAGCGCGACCGTGACCAGGCGCGGCGGCTTACGTTCCAGCAAGGCCCGCAACCAGGCGTTTCCAGCTGCCTTGGCTCGGTCGTGCCGGAGAACGGACGTTGCCCCTACCACGAGCAGCCGGCGCAGATATCGATTGCCCTGTCGCGAGATGCGGCCGAGCCGCTCTTTGCCGCCGCTCGAGTTCTGCCTCGGTACGAGGCCAAGCCAAGCGGCGAACTCGCGACCACTGCGAAAGTGGCTCGGGTCGAGCATGGTCGCCGCGATCGCGGTCGCGATGAGGGGGCCGACGCCTGGGATCGTGCCCAATCGACGGCTGACGGGATCGGACCTGTGATGAGCTTCGATCTGCTTGTCGAGTTGAACGATCTCTACCTGCGCCTGCTCCATCTGCACGATCAACGTTTCAAGCGCGCGGCACGCCATCGGCGGCAGGCCCCCGTTGGCGCCGCCCCTCACGATGGCGACGAGTTGAGCCAAGCCGATCCTCTTCTGAGCCGCGACGATCCCGAACTCCGCGAGATGGCATCGGAGCGCGTTGATCAGCATCGTTCGCTGCTTGACCAGGAGTTCACGGCTGCGGTGGAGCACCATCACGGCCTGTTGGTCGGTCGACTTGATCGGGACGAAACGCATCGACGGACGCGACACCGCTTCGGCGATCGCCGCAGCGTCGGCCGCGTCGTTCTTGCCTCGTCGGACGTAGGGCTTCACGTATGAGGGCGGGATGAGCCGCACCTTGTGCCCCAGCTCGGTCAACTCCCGAGCCCAATGATGCGACGTGGCGCAGGCCTCGATCCCGACAACGCAGGGTGCAAGACGCGAAAAGAAGGGCAGCACTTCGCCGCGGCGTACCTTGCGGCGCAGAACGGCCGCGCCTTCGGCGTCGACGGCATGAACCTGGAACACATTCTTTGCGATATCCAGTCCGATGGTGGTGACTTCCATGGTGGGCAGCTCCTCTGGAGACGACGCGGTCATACGGCCACTTAACCCGCGCCGCCGGCTTGGGTGCAGAGGCCGTCCACCCCATCAGATGTACGGTCGCGCCAACCTCGACCTCCTTCGCGCCCGGCTCGTCGTCGTCGCGTAGGAGGCTGCACCAAAATTGAGTCACACCCCCTTTTCCATGCCGATTGGGCGTCCCGATTGGGAGCCGATTGACAGACCAACCAAGCGAGCCTGGCCAAGCGTCTATTCGGGCGCGCGCTCGGCTCCATGCGGAAGGCGGCGAAGATCGAGGCGCGCACGGAGTTCGCCGATGCCTTCGCCGAGATCCAGGCGGCCGACGACGCGATCGCCGACGTCACCCGGAGGCTCCCGAGAGCGAGCGGCACGTCGTCGCGAAGGCACGCCGGTCCCTGACCGCGCGGATCATGACGCTGTCGAAGATGGCGAAGCAGTGGCTCGGCCAGGATCGGGACGACGCGTCTGAGCGGTGATCCGAAAAAAGTTCTGCTCCCTCACGGAAATCGCTCCCGGCTCCGCGAAACGGTCCGATCTCCTCTTCAGCCGGGGCAACGAGGATCACTGCGAGCGAGCTCCCTGGCGAACAACCGCAACACCAACCCGAGGACCCATGATGTCCAAGACGCCTAAACGCCCGAAGCGCCCCATCGACTTCAATCGCCTGACCGAAGGTCAGGCAGACCAGATCGAGCGCATCGCCCAGGCGGGCGCTCGCATCGGGCTCGCCCAGCAGAAGGCCCACCGGGCCACCCTCGACGCCATCCGGGACTTGTTCGACCCGATGCTCGAGGCGGCCGAAGGTGACGACCTTGTCCGCGAGGTGTTCTCCGCCCTCGGCCGCGCCGCCACCGCAGCGAACGCGAAGCGCATCGCCAATCACACGCTCTGCCCGGAGGACGTGGCGGAGGAGATCGCCGCCCGGCTTGCAGAGAAGGCGTCGAAGGAGACACCTGACCCTACGCCCATGACGAATGCAGGCGGAAATCGGAAAGAGTGACAGACCGTCGGTCGGCGGTGACCGGGGAGAAGAAAGTCGGGCGCGAACAAGGTTCGCGCCCCCGTCGTCGTTGTGCGGGGCGCCAAGGCGCCGGTGTTGGTGTGCCGTTCGCCGCGAGCAGCGCCCGATCACCGCTCATCAGCCCCGGCGATGGATCGCCGCCGCAGACCGCTCCATCACGCATCGTGGCTCGACATCGTTCGCCGCTCCGCACTGTCGCATTCGACACTGGCCCGCGTGCTTCGGCAGGAGAGGCGGCTTCGCTGACGTGTCTGCTTAGCCACCTCGATGCGGTCTTCCTCGCGCGCATCTCGTGAACGGCCGCTCGCCGCGGTCCGGGACCAGAGCCGGCCCGAACTCCACAAGAGCGTTGCCGCCGATCATCCGCACCATTCCGGGTGTTCTCGGACCAAGCTTCGCTCCCGAACTCCCTGTTCGCCTCATCATCAGGCTCGATACGGGTCAACTGACGGACACGTTAGGGTCCGAGCGACAATGGCGAATTGGCTCGTGATGATCTACAAGCGGCTGGACGAGGGGCGGTTCGCCTGGCCTGCGGTGACGGATGGCGTCATGCGACCGTCGCGGGCGCAGTTCGAGACCCTGTTCGAGGGGCTTGACTGGCGGCGGGTGACGCCGACGCGGGTACGGGCGCCGGAGACGGCGGCTTAGCGCCAAGCCTCTGACTCTTATACCTTTTCGATTGTCCGTGCACCGGGCTTTGGTAGTCTGCCGCCATGCCCGACGCCGAGAACATCACCGAGATCGCCGCGTTGCACGCAGCGCTCGAGGCGGAGCACCGCGCACTGGCCGCCGAGCGCGCGGCCCGTCTTCACCTCGAGGGGGAGATGGCCGATCAGAAGGCCTATGCGGCGCGGCTGGAGGCGCTTTTGAGGGAGATGCGCCGCGCCCGGTTCGGGCCGCGCTCGGAGAAGCTTCACCCCGACCAGCTCGCGCTGGCGCTCGAGGGTGAGCCATTGAGGCGCCATGAACCGGCGTTGCCCTTGCGGCTGCGGAGAGATGCTCAAGATCGGCGAGGATCGGTCCCACCGGCTCGACGCCGTGCCTGCGCAGTATCGCGTGCTGGTCACGATCCGCCCCCGCTACGCCTGCCCGAAGGGCCGCGCCGGAGTGACCCAGGCGCCGGCGCCGGCGCACCTGATCGAGGGCGGCCTGCCGACGGAGGCGCTGATCGCACACGTGATGGTCGCCAAGTTCTCCGAGCACATGCCGTTGTATCGCCAGAGCCAGGTCCTCGCCCGCCACGGTGTGACGCTGGACCGCTCGACGCTGGCCGACTGGATAGGCGCCGCCGCCTGGCATCTGCGCCCGGTCGTCGACCGGATGGCCGAGCTCCTGAAGCAGTCGGGCAAGCTCTACATGGACGAGACCACGATCCCGGTGCTCGACCCCGGCCGCGGCAAGACCAAGACGGGCTATCTCTGGGCGATGGCGCGGGACGACCGCTGAGCCGTCGTGTCGCCATGCGTTCGAGACCGATGGCGAACGGGGCGGCGCCGACCCGCCCGGCGTCGTGTTCACCTACGCCCATGGCCGCGCCGGCGTGCCGAGCGGCGGCTGACCGGCTTCGACGGCGTCCTGCAAGGTTTGAGGGACCGTGGCGCCAGTGGCGCCGCGTAAACCCGAGAACGCTACGCCGGCTAAAAGCGGCTTGCGAAGGACGACCGCGAGGGCGGCCGACCGCTCGTGCTCGCACAATGCTGGTCCCACGCGCGGCGCAAGCTGATCGATGCCACGCCGAAGGCCGGCTCGCCCGTGGCCGAGGAGGCGCTCCGGCGCATCGCGGCGCTCTACGCCATCGAGGCCGAGATCCGCGGCCGCGGCCCGGATGAACGCCGAGCCGCCCGCCATGCGCGCTCGAAGCCGCTGACGGGCGCGCTCGGCGCCTGGCTGCGCGCCCAGAAGGAGCGCCTGACCGGCTCCAGCAAGATGGGCGAGGCCGTCCGCTACATCCTAAAGAGCTGGGAGCCGCTCTGCGTCTTCCTTGAGGACGGCCGCGTCGAGCTGGACTTCGAACAGGGTCGAGAACCTCATCAGGCCCCACGCCCTCACGCGCAAGAATGCGCTCTTCGCGGGCCACGACGAGGGCGCCAAGCCCAGCACCGGGATCGGTCGTTCGGCGAGAGCCGTGCCCACCTTTTCGCCGACAAGACCATCGGTGGCATCCCTCATGCGTGGAAATACCTCGGATCATCGGAATGGGGGCCTTCTCGATCGCGCGCAACATCTGCGGCGAGCTTCCGTTCCCTCGCGACGGGCGCGAGGGGCGGCCGGGCGCGTCGGGTTCAAACCGGGCTTCGCCTCGGCGGGCCATGAACGGCGGACCACCTTGCGGTCTGCGAGCGCGGTCTCCTCGTGTTGGGATATGGCCCTCGTTCATCATCAGGCGGACGGGTCAGGTTCATGTCAGGTGGCGTCGAGCCCGTCGCGGAAATCGTTGAGACCCGCGTCGACCGACGAGGGCGCGTCGAGCCACTCTTGAAGCGGCGCTCCGGTGACCGGGTCTTGGTCCGGGATCGGTAGCATCATGATGCGCTTGGCAGCGGCGCGTCGGGTCTCCTCGGTCAGGAACTCCTCCTGGATGTTGTCCCAGTCGCGCCCGTCGGGATAGCCACCCGCCACCATGACGTCGTCGGAGTTTCCGGTCATGCTGTGGGAGACACCGGCCGGCATCACCACGACATCCCCCGCCTCGACACGGACCCGAGTGCCGCTGTCCCGGCCGAAGAGTTCAAGCTCCATCCAGCCGGTGGCGACGCCAAGACATTCGTGCGTCGTCGAGTGGAAGTGCGGATAGGTGTAGATGCCCGGATACCGCCAGTTGTTCAGCCAGCGGTTGCCGCGGAACCTCTCCCGCACAGCCTCCTCGCCGCCTCCGGGCACGCCGCCGCGGTGGATCAGCAGCGGAAGCCGGCTGTTGGGCAGCATGCCCGCGGGCCCGGACCGGTAGGTTTCTGGCGCCTTGTTGGTCATAGCTCGTCCTCCCCATCCCAGATGCCGGGGCCGCGGCCGTCGCGGCGCGGCCCCGGTGCGTGCTACTGCGTCTCGCCGCCCCAGCGCTCGGGGTAGCCCGGCAGCTCCTCGCAGCCGCACATCGCGTAGTGCAGCGGCGGCATCGAGGGGTTCACGTACTGGTCGAGGTTCTCCTCCGTGATGGCCGGCTGCGGCAGCACCCATTCCGGCCCCGGCACTGGCTCGCCCTGCAGGACGCGCACCGCCGCGATCACCGGCGTGCGCCACTGGTACGTCGGGTAGGTCGGCGCGATTGCCGTGAGGTCGAGCTCCTGCCACTTCTGCAGGAAGTCCTGCTGGTCCTCGCCGACGAAGACCGGGACCTCGAGGCCGTTGTCCTCGAACGCCTCAACGGCGGCGACGGCCGTGGCGCCCGCGTCCATCCAGACGGCGTCGATCTCGCCGCGCTGCAGGTAGTCCTCGACGATTGACTTGGTCTTGGCGTTGTCGCCGTCGGTGAACTCGGCGCCGACGATATTGAGCCCGGCCTCCTCGAGGATGCGGCGGCCGGCGCTGTAGCGCGTCTCCAGCACGTCGACGCCGGGCAGGATCCGCAGCATCAGGACGTTGCCGCCGTCGTCGACGTTCTCGGCGACGAACTCCGCGCCCTGGATGCCGAAGCCGTAGCCGCCGACGGGGTGGATGAAGGTCACCGGGCAGTCGGTGTTGACACCGCGGTCGAAGACGATGACCGGCATCGCCTCGCACGCTGCCTCGACCGCCGGCGTCAGCGCGGCGGTGGTGTTCGGCGATACGATCATGATGTCGCAGTTGCCCGAGGCGACGAGGTCGTTGATGTCGCCGATCTGCTTGTCGTCCGATCCCTCGGCGTCGACGTGGACGAATTCGCCGATCTCAGAGTGCAGCTCGACCTCGGCCTGCATGTTGGTCCAGCCGACGACGCGCCAGGGGTTGTTCACGCCGGCGTTCGAGAAGCAGACGGTGTAGGGCGGATCGGTCGCGTACTGCTCGGTCTCGACCATTCCCTCCTCGAGGTACTGCTCCCAGGGCTTGCCCTCCGGGCCCATCGGCTCGGCGTCGAGCTGCGCCCGCTGCGAGGCGAACTCCTCGGGGTCGTCGAAGTTCTGCGCTCCGGCCGGCACCGCCAGCAGTGCCAGCACCGCGCCCAGCGCGGTGATCTCTCTCAGTTTCATCGGGTCTTCTCCTCCCTGCTACTGTCTACGCATCTTCAGCCGATACCCCGTCGGCGGACGGCGACCGCCACCGCCAGGATCAGGATCAGCCCCTGCACCACCTCGCGCACCGGCTGCGGCAGGCCGAGGAAGTTCAGGAGCGTGAATATCGCCATGAGCGTCAGCGCCCCGCCGATGGCGGCGCCAACGTGGCCGCGCCCGCCGAGGAGCTGCGTTCCCCCCAGCACGGCAGCCGTGATCGCCTGCAGCTCGTAGCCGGCGCCGACCTCGAGCGAGACGCCGGAGAAGCCGCCGAGCAGGATGCCCGCGACCACGGCGCTGAGCGACGAGACCACGAAGGCGATGACACGCACCCGCGTGACCGGAACGCCGGCGAGATGCGCCGCCTCCGGGTTGTCTCCCACCGCATGGAGCAGTCGGCCGAAATTCGTGCGATGCATCAGCCACCAGAGGGCGACGCCGACGGCGATCAGCACGAGCAGCGCCGCCGGGAGCAGGCCGATGACCGGCACGTCCTTCCAGAGGTGGCGCCCGAACATCCGGAAGCTGTCGGTCAGGTAGCCCCGCGGCGCGCCCCCGGACCAGAACAGCGCGAGGCCCCCAACGGTTATCATCGTACCCAGCGTCGCGATCAGCGACGGCACCCGTAGCAGCGCCACGACGAGGCCGTTGGCGAGCCCGATGACAATGCCAGCCCCGAACAGGGCGAGGATAACCCACCAGGTCGCGCTCTCGTTGTTGTCGAGCAGCATCGAGGCGCCGACCACCGTCAGCGTGATGGTGGAGCCGACAGAGAGATCGAAGCCGCCCGACGTCAGCACGTAGACCTGCCCGGCGGCTAGAATTGCGAGCGGCGCCGCACGGCGCAAGAAGTTCATGTAGCCGAAGGGCTCCACGAAGCTCGGGTTCATCGCGATGATCGCGAGGATCAGCGCGGCGAGCACGAAGAAGATGGGGTTGACCCGGCCGAGCCACGCCAGAACGGCGCGCGGACGCGAGATACTGGCGTCGGTCACGCGACCATCCGCTTGCTGCCGACCGCGTAGTAGGCGACCGCGGCGATGATGATGGCACCGCGCAGCACCTGCTTGGCGAAGGCGTCGACGCCGACGATGTTGAACAGGCTGTCGATCATCGCAAAGATGGTGACGCCCACCATCGTGCCCCAGACGCCGCCGCGCCCGCCGGCGAGCACCGTGCCGCCGATCACCGCCACCGCGATGGACTCGAGGTCGTACATTCCCTCCCGCCCGATCCACGGCGCGCCCGACCGCAGCCGCGCCGCCAGATAGAGGCCGGCGAGCGACGCGCAAAGCGAGCAGAGGACGTGGGCGACGATCAGGACGCGGTCGGTCTTGATGCCGGCGACGCGCGCAGCCTCCGCGTTGCCGCCGACCGCGTAGAGGTTCGAGCCGTAGCGCGTGAAGTTCAGCAGGACCGACGCCCCGACCGCGATCAGGCCCAGGATGACGAGGTTGACGGGCACTCCAAGGACGACCCCGTAGCCGAAGATCTGAAACACCTCGGGCACCTCGCCCGCGAAGTTCGAGACGAGCGCCGAGAGGCACCCCTGGATGATAAGCGCCATACCCAGGGTCGCGATCAGCGGGTTCACGCGGCCCTTGGTGATCACCAGCCCATTGACCAGTCCGACGAGCGCGCCGAGCGCAAGCACCGCCACGATCGCCGGTGCGATCATGGCCGGACTGCCGCCCATCACGACCGATCCCAGCACCGCCGACGCCGAGATCAGCGCGGCGACGGAAAGGTCGATCGACGCGCCGAGGATCACCAGCGTCTGCCCGACCGCGGTGATGCCGAGCGCCACGGCCCGCGACAGCACGCCAAGGACGTTCTGCAGCGACAGAAACTGCGTGTTCCCCGACCACAGGACGGCGCCGACGTAGATCGCCACCGCGAGCGCCAGCAGCATTCCCGGCCCGGCGCGAAGGAGGCGGCGGGAGGCGGCGAGGGCCGTCATGCCGTCCGCCCTTCGACATGGCCGGTCGCAAGCGCCATCACCTCCTCCTCGGCCGCGCCGCGGGGCGCCTCGCCGACGATCCGCCCTTCGCGCATCACCAGGATGCGGTCGGAAACGCCGACGACCTCGGGAAGGTCGGACGAGACGAACAGGACCGCGCTGCCGTCGCGGGCGAGGTCGCGCATGATCCGGTAGATGCCGGCCTTGGCGTTGACGTCGATGCCGCGCGTCGGCTCGACGAAGATCAGCACGCGCGGCTTCATCGCCAGCCAGCGCGCGACGATGACCTTCTGCTGGTTGCCGCCCGAGAGCGTGCCGACTGACGCGTCGAGGTTTCCCGCACGCAGGTCCAGATCGCGGAACAGCTCCTCGATCCGTCCCGCGTCCGCGAGCGGCGGGCGCTCCGGGTTGCCGAGGGGCGGCGCGAACGCCCGCGGGCTGACATGGGCGTTGTCGCGGACCGACTGCATCAGCATCAGCCCCTGCGCCTTGCGGTCGCCCGGCAGCAGCGCGACACCTGCCCTCGCCGCGCCCCGGGGCGAGGCGAAGCGCTCGGGCGCGCCGCTCAGCTTCACCTCGCCCTCCGTGAACGGCTCGACGCCGAACAGCGACATGGCGAGGGCCGTGCGGCCGGCTCCCTGTATGCCGGCGAGGCCCACGATCTCGCCGCCGCGCAGGTCAAGGTTCACTCCCCTGACCCTGGCGTTGCCGGCGTCGCGGACGGCGAGGACCGAGGCGCCGATCTCCTCGGGCCGCGCGTGCGGCGGGAAGAACTCACCAAGCTCCCGCCCCACCATCGCCGCGATCACCTCGTCCGTGGGAGGGACATGATCCCATGCGGCGCTGACGCGGCCGTCCTTCAGCACGGTCACCCGATCGGCGAGCCGCGCGATCTCCGCCATGCGGTGGCTGATGTAGACGACGGCGGTGCCGCGCTCGCTGAGCCGGCCGATCAGCGCGAACAGCCGCTCGCACTCCGCATCGTCGAGCGCGGCCGTCGGCTCGTCCATGACGAGGACACGGGCGTCCTGCGACATGGCACGCGCGATCTCGACCATCTGCTGCTGCGCCACGGTCAGGCCGCCCACGATGGCCTCCGGGACGATGCCGTGGCCTTCGCCGAAAATCGCCATCGCCCGCCGCGCGTCTTCACGCATCGCCGCGCGATCGATCCAGATGCCCCGCATCGGCTCACGCCCCAGGTGCAGGTTCTGCGCCACCGAGCGGTCGGGAAGCAGCGAGAACTCCTGCGTGACCACGGCGATGCCGGCGGCTCGCGCCTCCACCGGATGCGACGGCGCAAAGTGTCGGCCGCCAATTTCCATCCGGCCCGCATCCGGCCGCTGAACCCCGGAGAGGATGCGCATCAGCGTCGATTTTCCGGCTCCATTCTCGCCCACGAGCGCGTGGACCTCGCCTTCGCGCGCGGCGAAAAAGACGTCGTCCAGCGCCTGCACGCCGGGAAACGCCTTCGAGATCCCTTCCATCTCGAATATCGCGACCGTCATGGTGCCGCCTCCGCCCAGGTCCGGCGGATGAAGTCGTGCCCCTCGGTCCAGAGCGTCTCGAGATCGGGGAAGAGCGGACGCCAAACTCGCGTCGCAGCCGCGATATCGGGAAGGCTCGCCCCGAAGGCTTCCATGACCACCCAGCCGTCCCAGCCCGACGCTCGAAGGTTGGCGAAGATGGCGAAGAAGTCGATGTGCCCACGGCCGGGAATGCCCCGATCGTTCTCGGCGACGTGCAGCACCCCGAGGTATTCCGCCAGCGATACTGGAGCGGCGACCGGATCGCGCTCCTCGATATTGGCGTGAAAGGTGTCGTGCATGATCGCAAAGCCGGGGCGGTCCACACGCGCCGCGTAGGAACGCGCCTGCTCGACGGTGTTGAGAAAGTGGGTCTCGAAGCGGTTCAGCACCTCAAGGCTCACACCCAGCCCCTCTGCCTCCGCACGCTCCGCGAGCGACCGGTGCGCCTCGGCGCCCCGCTCCAGCTCGTCCTCGCTCGGCCCTCGCCCGGTGAAGTGGCCCAGCGGCGCATGGATCGGTCCCCCCAGCATCTCGGCGCCGAGGGCGACGGCGCAGTCGAGGGCCCAGTCGAGGTGCGCAATACCGCGCGCTCGAACCTCCGGGTCGGAGCTGGTGGGGTCGGCGTCCGACGAGGGGACGATCGCGGTCGAGGTGCGGGCCAAGCCAAGGTCGTCGAGCCGCCGCCCCAGCAGCTCGTAGTCCCGCGGCGCGCCCGACAGGATCGGCACCTCGACCGCGTCCCAGCCGATCTCCTTCAGCCGCGCCAGCGCGTCCTCGTGCTCGTCGCTGACCCGATCGGTCAGGCACAGCAGATTGATCCCCAGACGAATTGCGCGTCCCTCCCTCGAACAGACCGGCCGCGTCACCTGTCTGGCGCCAGGATGTCAGGGCCGGGGCCGGTCGAGCAACCATACTTTCGGCCGCAGGAGAGAAACGGAGGCGCGCGCCGGCATTACGCAGCCTCGGCGCATCGCCTGGATCCCGCATGGGAGGCATGTCGGGACAGGGCTCGATCTTCCGGTTGCATCGGACCCCGCCAACGCGCGCTCAGCAGGGGCTTGTACGCCGTGCACGAAGACGCGGAGCGATAGGTGCCGAGAAGATTTCGTGGTAGAGCGGCTCGGCCGGGCTTGCGACGGGACCGGCGGCGAGCCAAATTCCAAGTGCGCGCGGACAGCCGAGATCCGGCGGCGTGCAGCTCATCAAGATCATCGCCCTGACGCAGGTCAGCGGCCCTGGTTTTTCTGAGGGACGACCCGTCCGGCATGCTGCCAGACGCGGAATTTCGCTTTGTGAGGTCGTGATGGGAAAAGGCAACAACAGACGCGGGAACAAGGAAGCGAAGAAGCCCAAGCAGGAGAAGCAGACGGCTCCTGCGACAGCCAGCGCGGGCGTGCTCAAGTCCGTCTCTCTGGGACAGAAAAAGGGCAAATAGCTCCGCGATGCGGGCGAGCGCGACGCGCTCGTCCCCTTCGGCCGGCCTGAGTGGTGTCGCGTCCAATGCGGCTACTCGAACCGTTCCGTATTGCTTCTTGGACCATCGGGCGTTTGGGATCGCCCAGCCTCTCGTCGGAAAGCCAACCTGCGCATACTGACCTGCGGGCGGATCGAGATGGGCTTGCAGGATGCTCGTCGTGGACGGGCTAAGTGGCGACGGCGCGGCGGCGGGGACGGATGTGCCGCCCCGGCGCGACCGTGATGGTGATGCGCCGCCTCTTCGGCGCGTCGTCCGGGGCTTGATCCGCGCCCTGCTGCAGGCTGCGGAAGCGGGTCGGCCCACACGGGTTCACGACCCAGTCGGGCGTGGAGGCGATGTGACCCATCGGATCGGCGGCCGGATCCAACAGTCTTGACTAACCGGGCCAGTGGGCCCGCGTCGCACAGAACTGCGGCGAAAAGCGCGCGGCCTCTTCGGCTGTCAGCTCGACCCGCCGCAGTCTGGGAGTGATCCGTCTTTGCTCTCGCCAGCGACGGCGGCGTCGGGAAGAGCGGCGACCTCTCGATCCGCGGCGTGGACTTGCCCGCCTGCGCGGCATCGCAAGACTGGACCCACGCGCTCCGCCCGTCGGGGTCGCAGAAGTAGAACGCGTTAATGGCGACTGGCGTCGCCACGCCCCGCATCGCGACATCGCGCATGGCGATGCGCGCCACCGCTCCGAAGTCCGCGACGAGTTCTGATGCGCAGCCCGCGGTCGGTGCCGACGAAGTCGCATCGGGCAATCTCGACATCGGTGATCTCGCTGCTCAGCTCCGAGCCGAGGACAACGGCGCCGTTGCCGTGCTCCATCAGGCAGTGGGTGATGGAGAGACGCCGCGCCGGCGCGAGGTTAGCAGTCTCGTCCGGGGGCGCCTTGCCGGCCTTCAACGCGATGCAGTCGTCGCCCCCATCGGTGTTCGGGCTGTCGGGCGGGTTCGCGTCACTGAGCGCCGCCACGGTCAGCCGGTTGCAGCGACAGGGATGGACGGTGCAGGACGGCGAGTTTCCGCAAGGCGAACCCCGTGAGCGTCACGTCGGTGCCGTGGGCAATGTGAAGTGTGCGTGGCCCGCGGGGGCCGTCGCGGCGCTCCTTGGGCCGGGTCCACCAGCCGCCGCCGTCGATGGTGCCGCGGCCGGTGATCGTCGGGCGGTCGCAGCCGATCGCGGTCACCGGTGCGGCAAACGCCTCGGGCAGCCCCTCCAAGGTGCCGAGGACGCGTCCGCTCTCGTCGCGCCATGGCAGGATCGCGTGCCGCCGGCGGGACTGCGGCGATCACCCGTTTCAGTCGGGCGCGATGCAGTCGTCCGCACCTGTCGTCCCGAGCACCGCCCCGTCCGTCAGGTCGCGCAGGATCGGGTTCGGCCGTGCGAGATGGATTTCCACCAACACCGCACCGTCGGCCAGAGGGAAGGGCACACGGTGAAGAAGGGGGCAGTCCGCGCCCTTGACCGCGAACTTGCCGAAGATGCGCGCGCGGACGCGTGATTGCGCTTCGCCGGCTCTCTCCGACAGGCCGAAATTCGGGTACATCAGGCCAGCAGTGCGGCGGGAGTCTGATCCAAGATCAAACGCTTGACGATTGCGCCGACCGGCGCGTCGACCGAAAGGCGGACCTCGGCGAAGTGCTCGGTCCGGCCCATCCGCGGGCTCTCCATCAGGATCCTGTGGCGGCGCCCGACCTGCGCCGAGAGGTGACGCGCCACCGCGGCCTCGCCCGCGGCGCGCAGCCGCGCGGCCCGCTCGCGGATCGCCGTGCCGGGCACCTGCGGCATCCGCGCGGCCGGAGTGCCATCCCGTGCGGAATAGGGAAAGACGTGCAGCCATGTCAGGTCGCATTCCTCCACCAGGTCTAGAGTGTTCTTGAAACCGGCCTCCGTCTCGGTCGGGAAACCCGCGATGATGTCGGCACCGAAGGTGACCTCCGGGCGGACGCTACGCGCCCCGGCGCAAAAGCGGATCGCGTCCTCGCGCAGGTGCCGGCGCTTCATGCGTTTCAGGATCAGGTCGTCGCCGGCCTGCAAGCTGAGGTGCAGGTGCGGCATCAGCCGGGGTTCGGCCAGAGCTTCCATGAGAGCGGGGTCCGCCTCGACCCCGTCGATCGAGGAGAGGCGCAAGCGCGGCAGGTCCGGCGCCAGCAGCAGGATCCGCTGCACCAGGTCACCCAGGCGCGGCGAGCCTGGCAGGTCGCCGCCCCACGAGGTCAGATCGACGCCCGTCAGCACCACCTCGTTGTAGCCGCGCGAAACCAGGCGCCGGATCTGATCGACGACGACGCCGGCCGGAACGGAGCGGGAGTTTCCACGGCCGTATGGGATGATGCAGAAGGTGCAGCGGTGATCGCAGCCGTTCTGGATCTGCACGTAGGCGCGGCTGCGGGTGCCGAAGCCGTCGATCGGGTGACCCGCCGTTTCGGTCACCGACATGATGTCGTCGACCTGCACCGGCTCGGTCTGGCCGATGAGGCCGGTCCAGGTCTCTGGCCGCATCTTCTCCGCGTTTCCGACGACGGCGTCGACCTGCTCCATCCTGGCGAAGGTCTCGGGCTCAGTCTGCGCGGCGCAGCCGGTGACTATCAAGCGAGCGCTCGGGTTCTCGCGGCGGAGGCGGCGGATCTCCTGACGCGCCTTGCGCACGGCCTCCGCGGTTACTGCGCAGGTGTTGACAACGACGGTGTCGTCGAGGCCGGCGGAGGCTGCCATCTCTCGCATCGCCTCGGTCTCGTAGGCGTTGAGGCGGCAGCCAAGTGTGCGGAAGACCGGTGCGCGGCGATCCATCATAGCGTCTCCAGCCACTCGGCCGTCAGCACGCCGTCGAACACGTGCGCGGTGGGCCCCGTCATCCAGGCGCCGTCCTCGCGCAAAGCGACCTCCAGCCGGCCGCCGTCCAGGTCAATCGCGACGCGCCCGCCAGTCAGCCCGCGCCGGTGCGACGCGGACGCGACGGCGCACGCCGAGGAACCGCTGGCGAGCGTCGGGCCGACGCCGCGTTCCCACACCCTGACGCGGAGCATGTCGTGTCCGGTGACCTCGGCGACCTGGACGTTCGTCCTCTCTGGAAAGAGCGGGTCGGTCTCGAACCGGCCATGGGCAGCGAGATCGGCGCCTTCGGCATCGGCGACGAAGAAGGTGCAGTGGGGGTTTCCCATGCCCGTCGCCGCGGGGTCGCCCGGCAGCGGCAGATGGTCGGTGTCGGCCGCCGCGGCCAACGGGATCTCCTGCCAGCCGGTCATCGGGTGCCCCATGTTGATCCAGACGGACCCGCCTTCGCGCCGCGCCGAGAGCGCCCCGCGGGCAGTGGTAATCGCAAGCGTATCGCGGCCGGTGCGCGCCATCTCCCACGCGGCGATGCAGCGGGTGGCGTTGCCGCACGCCGCCGAGCGCGAGCCGTCGCTGTTGAAGAACGTCAGCGACAGGTCCGCCACGTCTCCGATCACCGCGAGCTGATCGAAGCCCACGCCGCGGTGGCGGTCCGCGACGGCGCGCACGAGTTCGTGGGTCACCGGCGCTGCGCCATCGCGCACGTCGATCACGACGAAGTCGTTGCCTGCCCCGTGCATCTTCATGAAGCGCAGGGGTGCCTGATCCGGGCGGTCCCGCATGGATCGCGCGTATAGCGCCCCTTCGCGTGCAGGGAAAGCGTCAGCCGACGATCCGGCGCCACCCCCGTGCAATGCGGCTCCGCAGTTCCCGCAGGTCCGCCCGCAGCGCCGGCAGCGTTAGCGCATCGCGCGCCGGACCAATGCGCATCAGGTGCCAGAGCCCCAGCGCGACGAAGATCGTGAGGAACCAGGCAAAGACCACGTCCGACAGGAAATGCCGCCCGGTCAGGACCCGCATGACGCCGGCGGTGCCTGCCAACATGGCAAGAAGCGCAACCGCCAGCGGCCTGCGGCGCGCGGAGAGAGACGGCCACAGCAGCACGCCCACAACGATGGCGAGAGCCGCGGCGGCGGAGGCCTCGCCCGAGACGAAGGAGCAGTTGCTCTCGCACTGATCGGAGATGAGGAACGGACGCGAGAACTCGGCGTCTCCTGCGAAGACGTGGGCGGGCCGGGCGCGTCCCCAGTATTCCTTGAGCAGCGCGTTCACCAGCAGCCCGGGGCCGAGGACGTAGAGCGCCACGATCCATGCCCAGAGCCGGGCGGGCACCTGCGCCGCACGGCCGAGCGGCAGCCAGATGAGCCACAGCGCAAGCCCGCCAAGCGCCACCAGCGTCGAGGCTGACCAGATCGCGTTTCGCACAGTCTCTAGGGCGTCCGACCCAGCAAGCGGGAACGTGCCGCCGCGGCTAAAGATCCGCGACGTCCAGAGGTCGAGCCCGGGCAGAAGCAGGAACAGGGCCACCAGCGCCAGGAACGCCGCGAGTAGTCGCGCCGTCATTGGTCCCAGCAACTGCCCGGCACCCGCCACGCGGCCTTCGGACGCTCCGACCAGTAGCCGGTGTCGGGCGTGTAGCGAGCCACGGGCTCGGCGTCCGCGGCGCAATTCGGTGCGTTGTCGCCGACATAGAGGACAGGCGCATCCCCCCCCTCGAACGCCCAGGACATTGCGTAATGGTGGGGTGGGCGGCCGCGCACCGGCACAGCGCGGAAGGCGATTCCGAGGTCGCGGCCCGTGTAGAACAGATCCGCCAGGATGTCGCGGTTGCTCGCCACGACGGTTTTTAGGCCTTGGGCCCGGGCGGTCTCCACGATCGCCTCCGTCAACTCCACCCGGCCGAGGTATCTCTGCATCGTCGCCTCCCGCACCCGATCGGGCAGCCACGGAGGCAGCGTCACGATGACGGCGAGGGCGATGCAGATCGCGGCGTTGACGCCGACGCCGACGGCCAGCCAGCCGCGCGATCGTGGCAGCAGCCAGAGCACGACGGCGACGGTTCCGGTCAGGTACGCGGCTGCGGCCCAGTTGGCGTAGGCGCGCGACAGGGCCGCCTGCACGCAGACCAGCAAGATGATTGGGACCGAGAACAGGATCAGCGACCGCATCCCGGAGGGCAGCTCGCGCCATCGCATCGTCGCCCAGAACAGCGCCGGCAGAAACAGCGGTCCGAAGACCATCAGCTGGGCAACGGCGAACTCGCCGAGGTCGTCCCACTCGAGCCCCAGGCGCGCCGCCGGGTCGCGAGCCCACTCGATGTTGTCGACGGTATGCTGAACGGTGATCAGCCCGTTCGACAGGTTCCAGATCAGGTTCGGAGAGATCGCGAGCAGGAAAGCCGCGAGCGCCCACAGCGCGACCCGGCCCGACGGGCGCATCGGCCGGACGAGGAGGGCGGTGAGACACGCCGCCGCGCCGAAATAGATCGCCGCATACTTCGCCAGGAATCCGAGCCCGAGGCAGACGCCCGCCGCGGCGCCCAGGGCGGGACGATCCTCCTCCAACGCTCCGGACCAGAGCAGGTAGGCCGCGGTGATGAACGGGAACATCAGCGTGTCGGTCGTCATCAGCATGCTGCCGACGGCGACAATCGGCAGCGTCAGGTACGCCGAGACGGTCCAGACTGCCGCGACGCCCCCCGCCAGCCGCGCCGTGACCATGCCGAGCAGCATCGCGGTGGCGCCGTGCAGCACAGGCGCGGGGAACCGGACCCAGAACGGCGCATCGCTTCCGGCAAGATCGGTGACGCCGCGGATCAACCAGCCAATAGCCGGCGGCTTGGAAAAGTAGCCGAATGCCAGGTCCTGTCCCCAGAACCAGTACTGCGCCTCGTCCACGAAAAGCTGTTTCTGGTCGAACCAGAGCACGACGATCCGCGCCGCCGTGACCGCGAGGACGACCAGCAGCGCCGGCCCGGCCCAGCGGGCGTTGTCAGAGGCGGCGGCGTTCGCCATGGATGAGGTAGAGGTTGCGCGCATAGATGAGGACGCCGGTGCTTTGTCCAAGGATGAAGACGGGGTCCCGGCGGTAGATGGCGTACGCCAGAAGCGTCGCGCCGCCTGCGATCGAAAAGTACCAGAACGCGAGCGGGATGATCGACCGGCCCTCCTTCTCAGACGCGATCCACTGGATCACGAATCGCGCCGAGAACATCAGTTGCCCGGCGAGGCCGATGGCGACCCAGGCCACCTCGTAGCCGGAGTGGACGCTCAGCCACTCAATCACGGAGTTCATCATCTTGCGGCCCTGGTTCCGGCGTCGTGCCGGACTTCCGTCGCGGTCGCCTTGCGCCGGCGCCGTATCAGCCACGCGACGCCGAGGACATCGACGGCTCCGACCGCGGCGCGGCCGAGGTTCGTATACTTTGACCGCCCTGAAAGGCGGTCGCGGTCGTCGACGTCGACCAGGCGCACCTCCCACCCGTCTCGCTTGAACAGAGCGGGAAGAAAGCGATGCATGTTGTCGAAGAACGGCAGCGCCAGCCAGCCGTCGCGCCGAAACCCCTTGAGCCCGCAGGCCGTGTCCCGCGTGCCGTCGTGGAGCAGGCGAGACCGCATGCCATTTGCAAGTCGCGAGGCCGCCTTCTTCGACGTTGTGTCGCGACGGTTGCGTCTCTGTCCGGCGATGAGGCCGAGGCGGCCGGTCGGATCCGACAGAAGCGGCTCGAACAGCTGCGGCAGTTCCGCCGCGGGGTTCTGACCGTCGCCGTCGATCGTGCAGATCACGCCCGACCGCGCCGCCAGCACGGCGTTGTGGATCGCCGCGCTCTTGCCCGCGGCGCGTTCGTTCGAGAGGATTCGAAGCTCCGGCAGCCGCGCGGCGGCCTGCGCAAGCTCCGCCGCCGTCGCGTCTGTAGAGCCGTCGTCGACGGCGATGACCTCCCAAGCGAGGCCGCCGCGCATAGCCTCGACGATCTCGTCGATTACCGGCGCGACGTTTTCCGCCTCGTTCTGCATCGGAATGACGATCGTGACGGAAGGCATCAGCGCTGCTTCTATTGGGACCTGCGGCCCATAAACCTGTTCGCGCCCCCCTGTCCAGCGAGCCTCCCGCCTTTTGGCTTGACGCTTCCAGGCAGCCCCGATACCTCGGCGCCGTCCGAGCGCGCGGTGGCCTGCCTGTTGCCGCGCGTGATCGTTCGGAGGGCGGGTAGCTCAGTGGTAGAGCAACTGACTTTTAATCAGTTGGTCGTGGGTTCGATCCCCACCCCGCTCACCAGACAAATCAATAGGTTAGGGGTCCAAACCCTATGCGCGGTCAAGCGCCCTGGGGGTTTTTCCGGATTATTTCCGGATGACACTCTCGGTCGACAGCTTCGTGAAGGCGCTTCCAAAGGATGACCGCTGCCGACATGCGGCTGAGCGCGATCGGGACCCGCCCGGCTCTCTCATCTGCCGAACTCGAGTAGGTACTCGCGCCATGTTTTCTCCAGCGGCAGCGCCGCGGCGTCGAGCTTGGCATTCAAGATGCGCAGCTGCCGGTCGATCCGACCAAACCGCTCGCA
Organism: uncultured Alphaproteobacteria bacterium; assembly: GCA_963749675.1. GTDB lineage: Bacteria > Pseudomonadota > Alphaproteobacteria > Rhodobacterales > Rhodobacteraceae > Roseitranquillus. Next base: position 159,824 of record CAVVNT010000003.1, on the reverse strand, counting down.
GACCTCGTCATACCAAGCGTCGTTCGTCTCCATGTCGCTTACCTGTTGCCCTGGCTGGACTTGCGCCGCCCGAACTCGTCGAAGGGCTTGAGCAGCAGGGCGAGAGCTTCCGCGGCGACCTGCTCCTTGCTCTGACCCAGCGACGCGGCGTAGCGGCAGAGGCGGTGATAACTCTCCGCGTCCATGACTACGGAAAGCTGCCCTTGTCCGTTACTCCCGTGCGTCGCCTCCTGATCCGCCTGGTCCCGATTGAACTCGGCCTCGACAGCATCCAAGCCGTCTTGCGCACGAAACAGGTTCTCCAGCGCCTCGACCCGCCGCTCTAGTCTGCGAATGAGCTCAGGGATCGATGGCCCATCGTCGTAGTACCTTGGCACGGCACTCTCCTCCTAGTCAGCCGGTGCGGCGAAGAACGCAGGCGACCTCGGCCCTGAGGTCTTGCAGGCCCTCTTCGAGGATCACGAGCTCGCCTTCAAGGGCGGCCTGCATCGCCGCTATCCGCCGATCAATGTGGCCCGCCACACCATCTGTGCGAGCTCGGATCAGGTCCGCGATGTCTTCATTGGTCACGGTATTTCCTCTCGCTCGCGCTCTAGCATGCGGCATCCAGAGCGGCGCCGTCTATCTGCCATTTAGTCTGCTTCGTCGGGCGTGAGGGTGGCCGCGGGGGGCGACCACCCAGTTCTCGCTGCTTACAGGCTCTCGAAGTTCTCGCTACCGAACATCGGGATGAGGATGCGGCCTGTGATGGTTCGGCCATCGGTCTCGGCGAGCCGCATCTTCTCCTGATCACGGCGCTCACGCAGAACCGCCTTCGCGTCTTCGATGGCCTGGTCGATGTCATGCCCGTCGACCAGCAACGTCGAGAGTGCCGCCGCCAGCAGGTGGACATAGAAGCGATAATAGTGCGGCTCGTTCTCCTCCGCGAACTCGAAGTCATAGCCGTCGAAGGCCGCCGCCAGCCGCACAAGCAGTGTGCCGTCGCTGTTCAGGTCGGTGAGCGGCAGGTCGCTCTCGCGCTCGTTCAGCTCGCCGCTGCGCCCGTAGAGTAGGGCGTCCTCGAACTCCTCGGCGATCGCGGTCGCAATCGCGAGGCGAACTCTCGGCGTGTGGCGCTGCAGGATTGTCGGTTTCATCGGGTATCTCCGTTACGGGTTACACATCGCGACCCGACCCGGGGCCAGCTGGCTGCCGGTCTAGTCGCACCGAACGAAGTCCCCTTCGGGACGTGGTGTGTGCGTGCCCCGTGAGGCAGGCCGCCCACAGAGGCCGCTGGGGCTCCCTCAGCGGCCGGCGGACTGCGACCTCTGATCCAGGCCGGGCCGAGAGAGCGGCTAGAGGAGCGGCCGTCCCACGGGCGCACATTGAGCCTGCGGGCGCTTAAGCTCTCGCACCCAGGCGGCTTGGCGCGCGACGGCGGCGAAGACGTTGGTCATCGGCGGGCATGGTGCCCTTCGGATCACCCCCGGGGGCAGGGGTCGATCCGCCGGCGGGGCCCCCTTGGCGATTGCTACCTCCCCTGGGTCGCGAGAGAGCGGAGCGAAAATCGGGAACCTCGAAGCGACATAGCGGTGAGGCGTTCTCCAACTGTCCCGCATTGGCTACATTCGCGTGCGAAGGGGAAGACCGCACGTGACCGAAGAGACCACCAGCCTGATCCTCACGATGCTGCGCCGGATGGAGCAGCGGCTCGACAAACTCGACGCCAACGTCGACGCCATGCGTCTGGAGCTGCACGCGCTGCGTGATCTGCGCGAAGGAGACCGCACGTGACCGAAGACCAAACCGAGCTGATGCTCGAGCACATGCGAGCGTTCCGCAACGACCTCGGCGACCTGCGCCGGGAGATGCGGGACGACGTCGACAACCTGCGCGTCGAGCTGCGCGCCATACGAGACCAGCTGAGCACGATTGCGGGCACGACCAGTCTCGGCGGCGCGCGTGGAGGAGCCAGATGACTGGCGCCGAGGGCGAGCTGATCCTCCGTCGGCTCGATCGCAGCGAGGCGCATCTCGACCAGATCAGGCGATGTAGCCTCACCAAGGCCGGCCTCTACCAGGCGATGATCGCTGCCTACTCGCTCGCCGCCGCGATGTACGTCGGCGTGTTCTTACTCTGCCGGGCCCTCATCGTCGCCGCTGAGCGGACTTGCCTTCCCGGCCCTTTCTGCCGCCGCTAGACTGGGAGCGGGCAGCAGAGGGGACCAGAAGCATGGCCACGCACACGGGCAAGATCACCGGCTTGAAGGGCGGCGACGCTCGCGTCGAGTTCATCGAAAGCTTTTCCACGAGCAGCGGTCGGGGCCCGACCGAGATGCTCAAGTTCGCGGGACTGCAGGAGACGCGTCTGGGCGCGAAGGTGCACGTTGAGGTCCTGGTCACGGCCAAGATGCGCCGCGCCCTCGTGCTGGCCTGCCTCCGTGGCATGGACCCGGAGGAGCGGGCGCGGCTGCTGCTCGACAGCTACGAGGAAGACCGGCGGCGGGCGGCCGAGGAGGCGGGTCGGGTGTGCGCGACGGAGAGCGCATGACGCTCTTCACCACCAACGCCACTCGTCGCCGGCTCATGGCGGCGGTTTACACCGAGGAGCAGGCGGGCACCGCCGTGACCGTGGCTGCCGATGTTGCGGGCCAGAGGGTCGTGACCAGGCCGACCTGCGCAACGTGCTCATCAACAGACGACCCGCATCGGCGGCATGCTGGCCGTGGCCTGAGGCATCCCGGTTGCACCCGATCATGGCTGATGAAGGGTCCGACACGCAGCTGGGTCTTCGCTCCTGCTTCAGAGGATGGGCTGCGGTTGAAGCGCGAGTTGCCGGACAGCCGGCGTCATGGTGAGGCTCCAGATTGACCGCCCGCGGAAATCCGGCAGAGTTCGATCCTCGACCGTCAGACCGCCTGTATCAACGACGATCTCATCGAAAGCCCGTCGCAGTTGGCTGTCGTACAGCTCCTCTAAGGCGGCGCTGCTCATGGCCCAACGCGCAAGCTGCATGGAGCCGGACGTGAAGGCAAGTGCGTCATAGCCTTTCTCGGCGGCCTCGCGGAGCAGCCGCCGCCCCATCAATCGGTATGGCGCCAGCTTCTTGAACGGCGTGTCCGGCAGGTGGGGATCAGCCTCCCCGCGCTCCGAAGGCCGCCATCGCGCCGCCAGGTCGGACTGTATCTCCTCGACGAAGAGTATCCGCTCGCCCCGCGCCCCGCGGCGATCCTTGAGGCGCGCGTGCACGGCAATGTTCTCGTCGACGTAGTGGCAGGTGTTCGCGAACGGCCTCCGTGGGCTCGGGTCTCGGCTTGATATGAGGTCGCGCTCGACGTTGAGCTCGATCCATCGTCGCCTCGCGGGCCCGGGCGAAGGGCATTTCTCCGGCAGCCGCCGCAGCTCGGAGGTGGCGTAGTCCCAGCGCTGCTGCTCTTCGCGCGTGAGGGATCGCCTATTGGCACCGGTCACGTGAAGGTCCGGTATGAGCAGGAGGAGTTCCCGATAGTTCGTGCCGCCGGGCTCGGTGTCTTCCTCGTGGCGCGGCCAGTCCGTGCGCATCGCCGACTGCCGTGCGGTCCCGTCCTCATGTCCCTCGACCAAGTCGCCTCGCGTCTCGGTCCCGGTCCGGGAGATGACGCGCTCGTGCAACTCGATCACGTTCTCCCTGACGTAGCCGAGGAGATCGAGGCGCAAGACCGGCCCGTCTTGCAGCGAGAGCCATCGCGGGACGCACATCCAATCGAGTTCTTCTCTGGTCACTCTCGGGTACTGCAGGAGATCGATGAGCCAGTCATGCGCGGCGGCAAGCGGGCGTTCGGCCTCTCGCACGGCGCGCAGGATCGGACTGTAGAAGACGGGAGACCGAGACACCGCGGAGGAGGGCTCGGTCCGAGTGCGATGGCAAGTTTGAGGCACCTTCATGCTCCGGAAAGCCGACGCTTCGCCCGGAGGCCGCCGTTCCGGCACCTCGGGCCGGAGCACTCTAAGCCATGCGAGGGTCTGCCCACAAAACCAGACAGGGACCATGGTTAGCATGGAAGCGAGCGGTCCGACGGGTGGGTCAGCCGGGTTGGCCGTCGGCGGCGCCCCGTAGTGCCTCGTAAAGTTGAGCCGGGCCGAGGAGCAGGCCCTTCAGGCCCTCCCGAACGGTCTGGTCGTTCAGGGCCTGCTTGCTCATCTCGGAGTGAGCCGCATAGGCGTCGATGATGGCGTTCACGAGCGCCTCGCCGAGATCGGGCGAGTTGGCGAACTGCTGCTTCGTATTCGACCTCGCCTGCCGAGCGAGGGTCCCGTTTTCCATCATCTTCGATTTCAGGCCCCGCACGAAGGCAACCCTGTCGCCGTCCGTCAGTTCGCCGTTGAACAGCATGTTCATCTGTTCGACGATCTCCTGAAGGGTCGCCTTCTCCTTGTCCTGGACCTGGCCGGTCCCGGCCTCGGTCGTAGCGGCGAGCTTCGGCCGCTCACCGGTCCCCAGCGTCATGGTGGCGTCGCCTTTGCTCACGACCTTGTGGTGCGTCAACTCGACCTTGCTGAGGTCCACCCCTTCGCGTTCGCGGCCGAACTCGAGGAGCGGGATCAGGCGCCGGAAGAAGATCGCCCGCTTCTCGATGGCCGTGTTCCCGAAATCGAACATCTGGGACAGGAATGTGTAGAGGCGGACGAAGGCCCCCATGTCGCCCTTGAAGAGGAGCAGCGCGTTCATCTCGTCTTGCGCCGCCTTCGCCTGATCCGATGCTCCCGCCTTCCGGGCGTCGCGATGACGCCGCTGCGCATCGGCGTACGCGCGCAGGAGCCGATCGGCGACGGGCTCGATCGCGGCCACGAGAGCCGACTGCCTCGATCGGGGGTCCAGCTCGACCCTTATGACCCGATCGACTTCGTGCTCGTCGTAGTGGCCGGCCGCGTCGAGCTTCTGGCGCAGGTCGTAGATTGCGTTCGGATCGGTGACGTCTTGAAGCTCGGCCGTCTCGTAGTAGGTCCGAAACGCCTTCAGCACTTCGTCGGCGCTGTTCGCGAAGTCGAGGATGTACGTCATCTCCTTTCCGGGATACGCCCGGTTGAGCCGTGAGAGCGTCTGTACGGCTTGGATGCCCGCAAGCCGGCGATCAACGTACATGGCGCAGAGGAGCGGCTCGTCGAAGCCGGTCTGAAACTTGTTGGCGACGAGCAGGATTTTGTACTCGGCGCCGCGGAACGCCTCCCGGATGTCCCGCCCGCGAAGGTCGGGGTTCATCGTGGCGGTGCGCTCGCTTAATGGCTCGGGCCCTCTCTCTGCATCGTTCACCTCGCCCGAGAAGGCGACGAGGGTCCCGATGCCGTACCCCTGCTCGGCGATGTACTTGTCGATCGCCAGCTTCCAGCGCACCGCTTCCTTGCGGCTGCCACCACGACCATGGCCTTTGCTTTCCCGTCCAGGAGGTGCGCGACGCGCGTCCGGAAATGCTCGACGACTATCCTGACCTTCTGGCTGATGTTGTACGGGTGGAGCCGGACCAACTGGAACAGTTCCTTCCTCGCCCGATCGCGATCGACCCTGCTGTCGTCGATCTCCTCCTCGTCCTTGGCCAGTTTGAAGGCGAGCGAGTACGGCGTGTAGTTCCGCAGCACGTCGAGGATGAAGCCTTCCTCGATCGCCTGACGCATGGAGTAGACGTGGAACGGCTCCGGCAGGTTGTCGGGGCCTGCGGGCTCGTCTGGCCGCGGGCGACGACCGAACAGCTCCATGGTCTTGCTCTTCGGCGTCGCGGTGAAGGCCACGTAGGTGATCCCGACGTCGCGGGCGCGCGCCTCCATCTGCGCTGCCAGGATGTCCTCGGTGCTGACCTCCCCGCCTTCTTCGAACTCGGCCAGCTCTTCCGGTGAGAGCACCTGCTTGAGCTTGGCTGCCGCGGCGCCTGCTTGCGAGCTGTGGGCCTCGTCGGCGATGACGGCGAACGTCTTGCCCTCGGTCGCCGCGAGCCGCCGCACTTCCTCCAGTGCCCAAGGGAAGGTCTGGATCGTGCAGACGACGATCTTCTTGCCGCCCGCCAGCGCCTCCGCCAGCTCGGCGCTCTTGCTGCCGCCCTCGCCCTTGATGGTGGCGACCACGCCGGTGGTGCGCTCGAAGCCGAAGATCGCGTCCTGGAGCTGGCCGTCGATCACGCGTCGGTCGGTCACGACGATGACGGTGTCGAACATCTTGCGGAGTTGGGCGTCGTGCAGATCGGCGAGGAAGTGGGCCGACCAGGCGATCGAGTTCGTCTTGCCCGAGCCGGCCGAGTGCTGGATCAGGTACTTGCCCCCTGGCCCCTCGTTCTGGACCACCGCGAGCAGCTCTCGCGTCGCATCGAGCTGGTGATAGCGCGGGAAGATGAGCTTGGTGATCTGCTTCTTCTTGTCCCGCTCGGCGACGATGTAGCGGCCGATCACTTCGAGCCAGCTCTCGCGCTGCCAGACCTCCTCCCAGAGATAAGCGGTGCGGTGGCCTCCCGGGTTCGGCGGGTTGCCCGCCGCACCGCGGTCGCCCCTGTTGAACGGCAGGAAGACGGTCGCCGGCCCTCGAGTGGGTCGCCATCCGCGCTTCGATGTTCGAGACGGCGAAGTGGACGAGTGCCCCGTTCGGGAACGACAGGAGCGGCTCGGCCGCCTGACCCTTCGGCTTCGGGTGCCGGTCGAAGCGGTACTGGTCGACCGCGTCCTCGACGGACTGGGTGAAGTCGGTCTTCAGCTCGACCGTGGCGACCGAGACCCCGTTCAGGAAGAAGGCAAGGTCGAGGCGTTCTCGTTCGCGACCGAGTAGCGGACCTGCGGACGACGCGGAGGCGGTTCGCGGCGTAGCGGGCGAGGATGTCCGGGTTCTTGGCGAGCGCGGGCTTGAACTCGGCGAGCTTCAGCGGCTGGCGCAGGCCGATCATCTCGACCCCGTGGCGCAGCACGTCGAGCGTGCCTCGCTGGTCGATCTGCTTGCGTACCCGGTCGAGGAGAGCCGCCTCCGCGGCCGCGCCTTGCGTCCGCTCGATCGCCTCCCACGCCTGCGGCTGCGTCTCCCGCACCCAGGCGGTCAGGTCGGCCGGGAAGAGGGCGCGGGCGCGGTCGTAGCGGCCGGGTCGCCGTCTCGCAGAGCCAGCCGTGGGCCGCGAGGTGGGCGCAGATCTCGTTCTCGAAGCTGATCTCGCGGTGGAGGGTCATGGCTCGTCCTCCGCCTCCTCCTCGGCGGTCTCCAGTGCGTTCACGGGCAGTGCGTCGAAATGCGGCTTCAGCGCGGCGTGAAGCCGGTTCATGGCCTCGACCTGTCGCGTCTGGTTTCGCATCCCACTCCGTCTCCGGCGAGCTGTAGCCGCCCTCCAGAGGGCAGCTGATCCTGCAGGCCCGGCGGGCATCCAGCCGCTCCCATGTCAGGGCGCCGCCGAACGACTGCTCGATCTCCGCCTTCTTCCCGTGCAGCGCGTCGAAAATCTGGCGATTGACGGGGCCGAGGCCCTTGCCCCGGTCGATGTAAAGCTCCGCGCCGCAGCTCGTCCTCGGCAAGGTGTAATTGAGGTTGATACCGCGGACGCCTGAGCTGGTTCCGATCGAGGGGTACATGCTCGGCGTGATGTGGCTGTGCAGGCGTGCCTCGGGCCGCCCGACCAGCATGGACCACCAGCGCTTTCGGGCGCGATGGCGCTCGTCGAGGTCCTTCTTGACCTCCCCCACCACCGCCACCTCGTCGGACGGGCTGACGATGATGGTCAGCAGCGGCGCCGGAGGCGAGGCACCGATGCGCACGGCCTCCATCTTCAGCAGGTAGAAGCGGGCGGCGTTGGGCTCGTTCAGCCAGGTCAGTGCCGCCACGTGCTCCGGCCGAGGCTCGGAGACGATCCAGATCGCGGCGCGGGCGGACATCGCCGTCAGGTAGGTGATCAGCTTGCCGAGATGGTCGTGGTCGCTCTTGCCGAGCTGGTTCTCGATGATGACCGTGCCGCCGTTCTCGTCCTCGGCGACGAGGTCGACACTGAAGGCATCTCGGTTTTCCGCTCGCGCTCGACCGAGACCAGGGTGAGGTCGAGCACCTCGTTCAGGACGTCGACGTTCTGCTGCAGCCACTGGGTGCAAGTCGAAGGCCTCGTGCGCCCAGACCTCGCGCAGAGGCACGCGCTGGAGGCGCCCGACGTCGCTCACGCTGCCTCAGTGGCCTTGTCGGCGTCCTCGCGCACGTCGATCTTGCCGGTGACGGCGGCCGAGATGAGCGCGGCACGGCGCTCCCGAAGGAGATCAATGCCGGCTTCTGCTTCGGAGATCAGCGAGGAAATCCTGCAGCGCTCCTGATCAAGAAATCGCACAATCGTCCTGTTGCTCATCGAGCGGGGGCATCGGCATGGTGATGTTCGTGACGTCGTCGAGGGCCAGCTGGATTTTCGTGCCTCCGTAGCCCTGCGCCGCCAAGTAGCTTCTTCCCGACGTCTGACAGGGTGACGAGGGCTGCCCACTCAGGAGCCAGGCGATCGTGCCGCAGCCGTGCGAGGGCGACGTGCTGGCTGACATAGGCCGTCTCCAAGTCATCCGGCAAAACCGCGACGGAGCCGAAGAACGCGGGAATGCCTCGACCAGGAGGATCGCCGCCTTGCACCCTCGTGCGCCTGCCTTCGCTACCAACGGGCACGGAAGGTGCGATCCTCTCCCGCATGACTTCGAGGTCTCAGGTCGAGCGCTTCTCGCGGAGGTCACCCATCCGGATAAACAGCGCTCCTTCCTCGGCCTAGTGCGAGGTTATCCTCTGGGCAGTCCGCCGGCCAGGAAACGCGATACCAGGTGCTTCAGCGGCGCCACGGTCCAGTGCGCCGGGATTTCGCCGAGCCAGTCCATGCCGGAGGGCTTCATGGGGGCGGCGGGGTCGAGGCCCTTGGTGACGGCGTGGGAGATGACGGCCTGACGCTTCTCCTTCAGCAGCGCGATCAGCCGCCGCTGCTCCTCCACCAGCGCATCGATCTTCCCCGTCTCCCGGTCGAGGAAGGCGGCGATGGCCCGCTGCTCGGTAAGCGGCGGCAGGGGCAGCATCATTGACGTCCAAGCCTCCATGCGGAAGGCCTTCGTCCCATGCGGGGCTTCATCCACGCGGACAGGCACTCGTTCGACCTGCCGCGAAGGAGCGACGCGAATAGATGTTCGACAGCGCATCGCTGCTCGAAGAGGGCCTTCACAGCTCTGTATTGATCGCCAAGGGCACTGCGGTCAGGCAGATGAGCAAGGAGCGGGCGAGCGTCATACCTCGGACGAGCACAAGCACTGATCCAGTGTCGACCAGCTCGGCCGACGACCGACGCTAGTGCCAACTCGGTGATGTGGTGCGTGGTTGTCTCCAAACGACCTCGGACTTCGAGGTCCCGTGCCGAGACCCTAAGGCACTTCGCGATTCCAGAACTCGGTCTCGTCCTCGCCCGGCGTTCCGCCACTTCTGCTGCGCACGAGGTATCCAAGGGGCAAGGCGCGAACCAATGCGACGGGACCTCTCCCAGTCGGTCCACGCTGATCGTGCGGTAGCGGGGGTAGGGAGCGCTCATGCCGCCAGCTCCGTCAGCATCCGCTGGATGTTCTGCGTCACGCCCCTCAGGTCGGCGTCGATTTCCGCCAGCTCGCGGGGCGGCTCGAAGACGTAGAAGTGCCGGTTGAACGGGATCTCGTAGCCGACCCTCGTCTTGTCCTCGTCGATCCAGGCGTCGGGCGCATGGGGCAGCACCTCGCGCTCGAAATACGCCTCGACGTCCTCGGTCAGCGGCACGCTCTCGGTGTCCCGCAGGCCGTGTCGGGCTGCGGCTTGCCCTTGTCCTTGCCGCGCTCGCCCAGACGATGCGCCTCTCTCGTCGCGCGCGGGCCGCTCGACGGTGATCTGGCGATAGCCGAAGGTCTTGTTCGGCAACAGCAGCGACAGCGGCCGGAGCTTGACCTTGCCGCCCTCGGGGGCTGCCGGCTCCGGCTCGCCCTCGAGCAGCATGCGGGTCTGACGGTCGGTGCCCTCGGCGTCGTACACCGTCGCCATCTGCGCCTCGATGCAGTCGCCGAAGAGCCGGGTGACGATCGCGATGTCCTCGTGGCCGATCTCGCGCCGCTTGGAGCCGAGCGACTTGCGCATCTTCTGCCAGAAGCCGCTGGCATCGATCAGCTGGACGAGCCCTTGCGGTGGGCGGGTTTGTTGTTCGACAGGACCCAGACGTAGGTGGCGATGCCGGTGTTGTAGAACATGTCGGTGGGCAGGCCGATGATCGCCTCGACGAGATCGTTCTCGAGGACATACCGCCGGATCTCGCTCTCGCCGCTGCCGGCCCCGCCGGTGAAGAGGGGCGAGCCGTTCAGCACGATGCCGAAGCGCGAGCCGCCGTCCTTCGCGGGGGCATCTTGGACAGCAGGTGCATCAGGAAGAGGAGCGAGCCATCCGAGACGCGCGGCAGGCCGGGGCCGAAGCGCCCGTTGAAGCCCTTCAGCTCGTGTTCCTGCTTGACCTCCTTCTGGACCTTCTTCCATTCGACGCCGAAGGGCGGGTTGGAGAGCATGTAGTCGAACTCTCGTCGGGTGGCCGTCGTCGGACAGGGTGTTGCCGCAGACGATGTTGCGGACGTCCTGGCCCTTGATCAGCATGTCGGCCTTGCAGATCGCGTAGGACATGTCGTTCAGCTCCTGGCCGTACATGGTCAGGGGGGCCTTGGGGTTGTGCTCGATCATGGTACTCGTCGGCGACCGAGAGCATGCCGCCGGTGCCCGCCGTGGGATCGTAGATGGTGCGCACGATGCCGGGCTTCGACAGGATGTCGTCGTCCTCGACGAAGAGCAGGTTGACCATCAGGCGGATCACCTCGCGCGGCGTGAAGTGTTCCCCGGCGGTGTCGTTGGAGGCTTCGGCGAACTTGCGGATCAGCTCCTCGAAGACGAGGCCCATCTGGATGTTGGTGACGCGCTGCGGGTGCAGGTCGACGGCAAGAATTTCTCGGTCACCAGGTAGAGCAGCCCGTTCTTGGTCAGCCGGTCGACCTGCTCGGCAAGGCGAACCGCTCGAAGATGTCATTGACCTCGGGCGAGAAGGCCTCGATGTAGCGCAGGAGGTTGGTGCCGATGTTGTCCTGGTCGCCGATGAGCCGCCGCATGTCGAGCTCGAGGCGTTGTAGAAGCCGAGACCGGGACGCGCCGGATGAAGGGATCGGGGTTGAGCCCGCCTCCGCTTCTCCTCCTGCTCCTTCAGGACCGCCTCCTTGGTCGCGGCAAGGACGCAGTCCAGCCGCCGGAGCACCGTGAATGGGAGGATGACGCGGCCGTACTCGGACTGGCGGTAGTCGCCGCGGAGGAGGTCGGCGACCGACCAGATGAGCGTGGAAAGAATCGTTCCAGCGAAGACGTAAACCTCCAAAGTGTGGGCACGCTAGCGGCTCTGAACCGGTCGGCGGAGCCCTTGTCTCAGAGTCCAGACTATGGATATGCGGCGATCTTAGCGCCTTGCTGGCGCGGGTACGTCCGGCGAACCGGTACTCCCGTGGACCAGTCGCGTCACTGGGAGGTAGTCTGAGCAGCTTTAGCCGCAGACTTAGTAATGACTTCGATGAGACATCTCACAGCTCTTCATGGCGAGAGACAACGAGACGCCCTGACTCTGGCCTTGAGCATGCGCAACTGGTATCGGCCGCGGAGAAGCTGGAACGATGGGCCGAGTGAGCAGCTTTGCGGCCGAGCCCTGGCTTCGCTCTGGCCCCACGGCGGCGGAGCTCTGGACAGACGCGGCCACGCATTGTGGAGCTGATCTCATAGGCCGCGGTTCACGGGGCAGAGGAAGGAAGCGCCGACGCGCGGGTCGTCGAGCAGCTGGCAGAAACGCTGGACAAGGCGAGCCGGAAGATCGCCCGCCTGACGACGAGCTTGGCAGAGCTCTGGAACGATACTGCTGCCAAGGATGCTGTGGGGACCTGCACGGCGAGACGAACACGTGCCGGAAATGAGCAACTGGATCTCCTGGCGGCGGACTGGAAGAATAATATATAAAAAAAAAAAAAAAAAAAAAAAAAAAAAAAAAAAAAAAAAAAAAAAAAAAAAAAAAAAAAAAAAAAAAAAAAAAAAAAAAAAAAAAAAAAAAAAAAAAAAAAAAAAAAAAAAAAAAAAAAAAAACCCCCCCCCCCCCCCCCCCCCCCCCCCCCCCCCCCCCCCAAAAAAAAAAAAAAAAAAAAAAAAAAAAAAAGATATTTCACCGGCGCACAGGAGTAGGCGCTCGACGCGAGCGCTAAGTCCCGACAGAGCACGACGCGATGGGCTGTCCGGGCAGCCGGAGACCGGCGCCGAAGCCGCTTCGAGGTCAGCCCCGCTGATGCGGTGGTCAGCCGCGCGGTCGACGCTGATGGCTGCCGATCCGCTCCGGCAGAGCCCCGATTTCCACCGCGTCAGCGCCCGTGTGCGACCGGTGGAGCCGCATCAGCGCCGCGCGGGTCTTGCAGTAGCCGAGAGTGTCCCACGCCGCTCCCACGGCCGGAAATCCGGGGCGCTGGCGTTGGTAGAGCCACTGGATGCCATCGCGGCACGCGGCGACGCGATAGCGGCCGAAGCGGAAGAACTCGCCGCGATAGCGGTCGGCGCTCTCGCGGTGGTCAGTCCCCCGAGGGCCGACCGAGGTCGCACCACCTGTCGGAACTTTCGCCACCTCGGTCCTAGGGCGCCATGTCCCGCGTCGCCAGCCAGCCTCGGCTCGCCGGGCGTGCCGTACGGAGCGTTCGGAACCCGCTGCCTGGCGAGCGCCCGGGCCACTATTTCGGCGTCGTCATGATATGATCTCCCTAAGGATGATCATGCTCTGACATGGGCCGACCCGGTGTCGTCCTAGCGCGTAGGGTCCACCGTTCGGGCCATCCGGCGCAGCTGGACCAACCGGGTCGGCTCAGCTGGCCTGGCCGGCGACGTGTCCGGTCCCGTCCGATCGAGTCGCCGTCGGTTCAAGATGGAACGCCCGGAACCATATCTGCCTACCGCCTTCCCCGATCGGCCGGAAAGAGGTACACTCAGGATATGTAGGGACGTGGCGTCATGGGCGAAGCCGTTCTCGCCAGCCTCGACGCCGTGATCCTAACGCGGGCGCTCGAGCGTGTGCTGCTGGTCCTGGTGGAGCGCTGGCGGTCTATCTCGGCTACAGCCTGTTTCGGCACATGCCGACAGTGAACCGCTCCGAGGGCAAGCTCGGGTTGCCCGGCGGCGTTTCGATCTTCTTGTCGCGGATCGGGCCTGGCGTCTTCTTGCGGTCTTCGGTTGCGCCATCATCGGCTACTCGGTGACCCGGCCGGTCTCGATCAGCCTGCCGGTGTTCGAAGGACAGGCGATCGAGTTCTCCAGCCTCGGCCAGGCCGGCGCTCCCCGCTCCGCGCAGCCCGTTGTAATCGCGGGCCTCGAGCCGGAGGTCGCGGTGGCCAGACTGAACGGATTTCTTGCCGAAGCACGCCAGAGCCTTTCACGGCCGCAGGCCGATGAACTCGAGCAGGCGATACGGGCGGCGAAGTACGCGCTGATGCTGTCGCACTGGAAGCAGCCTGGGGCGACCGGGAGATCTTCGAGCAATGGGCGCTGGGCAACGGCGACAAGGACCCTCCCGACGATCTCGTCCCGAGGCCACCCTCGTATACCGGACGGCGCTCTGATGCTCGTTGGGCCAGCCGGATGGTCGGCGGCCCTGATGGCAGGGTGGTCTCGGCCGGGCCGCTCGACACCATCTACGACGACGCCGACATCGGCGATTTGGCCGACGCTACGAGCGGGGCTGGAAGGACAACTTCGACAACGTGTTCCGACCGGTGCTGACGCCGGACGAAGCGGCGCGGCTGGACCATGTCGACTTCCGGATGGTCCACCGGGTGGGCCAGTCCGACCATTCGGGTTCATGGCCGGCGGCAATGTCGTCATCGCCTCGGCCGCCTCCCTCCTTTTCCTCGAAGACATCGCCATGGCGTACACGTGGCTCGACGTGAAGGGCTACGATGCAGCCCGTCAGCGACTACCTCCTGATGCTGCGCTATTGGGACGAGGCGGGACGGCCGCCGAACCCTGGGATGCCCTCTGCATCTCCGCCGATGCCTTCGACGACCCGGACGTTGCCGACCGGGGGCGGCGGGCGTTTGACACGGCCGCAGTCTTCGTGCTGCTCCACGAATATGGCCACGTCTACCACCGCCACCCCGGCAACCAGGCGGTGCCGGCGGCGGGTCGCGCTTGAACGAGGCGGCAGCCGACAGCTTCGCGTTCGACCTGATCGTCCGCGTCGGCGATATGCCGATCGGCGTGCCGATCCTGTTCTTCACCATGGCGCACCTGCACGAGAACCGCGCCGACTACCGTAGCGAAGTCGAGTACCGGGCGACGCTCGCTGGCGCACGCACCGATCTCGCCGGAGCGGGTGCAGAGCCTGGCGCGCCACATGAGTTCAGTGGGCGTCGACTTATGAGGCGAACTCCAGGCCGGAGGCGCGGTTCTCGGCGGTCGCTATCGCGCTCGAGCTCTCCCAGTTCGGGCATCTGCTCGCAGACCCCGGCGTCCAACACCTTTCCGCCATGATCGGCCGGACGGCAGGGCCCGAGGACTTGGGCCACGCCCCCGCGGCCGCTTCCTTGGCGTCCGTGCGGCATCGACATCCGAGGCGCCTTCAACGGACGGTTCGTCGGCGAGATCACCGACGGCAATGTGGGCTCGAGGTCGACGCGGTCCTGACCCGGGAGGCCGATGGGTGACGGCATCTACAGCTTCGGCGCTGGCTTCGGGCGCATCGACGGCGAGGTCTCTGGTGACACGCTCGCCTATGGGTGGATGATGGGAGACGAAAGCGGGCGCGGCCGGATCTTGCTCGAAGGGAACGACTATCGCGGCAATTGGGGTATCGGCATGGCGGACTTGGGCGGGGGCGATCTCTGGTTGAAGGCGCGCTAAGGTCGCCGGTTACGCTTCCGGGAGACATTTGCGCCCTTCGCATGCGGGATACCTGCAATCCGGGCCGCATCCCTGCCACACCAAGATTTCGACGAGCGCTTGGGCCTGCTCCTCCGTAAAAGCCGGCCTCAAGCGCTTATAGTGGCGGAGAGTGTCGAACGTGAGGCCGCGACGCCTCGGCTTAGTCAGCGGTGTTTCCAGTCTGAACATCGTTCCACCTCGTGCCGCGGTTAGCGTGCGACGGCTCACCCTCCCTATGATCCTAAGCGTAGGTGGCGCGAACGGTGAAGCCAATTTCCGGCGCTTGCTCAAGACCCGCTTCCTCCGGCTCGCGAAGCTGGAGAAACAATCTACAAGAAGCGGGCTGCCGTCGGCTCCGGCTCGCCATCGAGAACGCCTATCGCGATGTCGCCGATGGCCCAGAGGAAGTTCGCGAACGCGAACCAGACACCCGCTTCGGTTCCCGTCGCGAGCGCAAGGGCTGCCGTGGCGAACCGCCAGGGCAATCGAGCCAGCATGCTTGTCCAAAAGGGATGGCTCTCTCTGACCGAGGGGTCGACCCAGAACAGCGAAGGCAGCACGGCATTGCGAACGGTATACTTAACAAGCGGATCGACATTCCGCGCGAGCAAGCGACCGATCGCCCCGTTCGGCAATATCAGCCGCACGACACGGCGCTGGCTTTGTGCATGTGGCGCGTCTCTGCAGACGCCAATGCCGCCCGCGTAGGTCAGTAATCCGGCGCCCGCCACATACGCTCCGGTCAGGGTGGTCGTAGCGCCGAGGGCGAGGACGATTAATCCGTCTCCAAAGGTCCCGGAGGTGAGTACGCCGAGGCCAGCGGCTCCCAGAGCAAGACCTCCAAGGCTCAGCAGCAGCCCTCCAATCTTGAGAAACAGGGGAAACTCCCCTGCGCCTCGCAACAGCGATGATCCCGCGACAAAGCTGCAAGCGGCAACGGTAAAGAAACTGGCCGAATTCGAAACCGCGTACCCTAGAAGAGCCAAAGCCACCGGAACAGCACAGATGTTTAGGGCATCTGACGCGGCGTTTCCGAAAAGCCGTCGCGCCAGCTTGGCTACAGTCGCAACAACAACCATCACGATCACGCCTATGGTCGAGAAGGTCTCTGGGAAGTGCTGCGCCAGCCAGGTCACGGCGCCCCAAGCCGACATCCCTGACTGCAGCCAAGCCTCACGCAGATCGAACAGAAATGCGCTGACCCCACCGGCTCCCGTCAGCGATGCGATGACATTCCCGACCTCGTAGCCCCAGAACTGTACTTCAAAGCTGTTGCGCCTAAGAAATCTGGCATGCCGCATGTCCATCGCCTCACGTAAAAAAAAGCGCCTGAAAATCGGACAATTCTGCATATGTTCATAGCACAGCATCAGCAGAGCGTACAGCTGAGAGCTGATTTCGGCCGCAGGACCATCGCCGAGGTTGAGAGACTTGATTTCGTTCGGAGACCCGGTCGAGACTTCTATGACGCCTCGCGGCTCAGGAAGAGATGAGGCCCGCGTCTTGCAAGACCCTGACCCGCACTGACGGACTTGCAGACTGAACCACATTGACTGGGAACCAATCGCCGCCCTTATCGGAGGAACGGCTTCGCCCTCGGCCGCCTTGAGCCGATTATTGCGGCAGGAGCGGCCCGCCGCGCCCAGCTCCATCGGAGCCTGCCTCGCGCACCATCATCAGCTCGCCGACGTTCTCCGCCGTTATGTAGCCGGCGAGCCGGTCCTCGGCATCGACCACCGCGATGAGCGGGGCCTGGCCATCCTGCAGGTGCATCAGCGCCCCCTCTAGCCGGGTGCCCAGCCGGACTGTTGGCAGGTCGCGCAGCATCACATCCACCACCAGGGTGGCGGCGCCGTCCTGGTTCAGTGCCCGGATCATCTGCTCCCGCGTCAGCGCACCCCGGAGCCGGCCGGCTGCGTCGACGATCGGGAACTCTCTCTGGGTCGTCCTGATCAGGCACTCGACGGCGTCGCCCACCGTCGACTGCGGCCCGAGCGTCTCGAACTGCGTGATCATGGCGTCCCCTACGCCGAGCTGGCGCGAGACGTCGATCATGCTCGTCGACTGCGCCTCCGCCGAGGCCGCGATGTAGACGAAGATCGCGATGAAGAGCAGCATCGGGTTTCCCATGAGCCCGAGGAACCCGAAGGCGAAAGCCAACCCCTGCCCGATCCGCGCCGCGATGTTGGTGGCCTTTACCCGCGAGTAACGGAGCGCCAGCAGCGCGCGCAGAACCCGGCCGCCGTCCATCGGAAAGGCGGGGATCAGGTTGAAGAGGACGAGGAACACGTTGATCGAGGCGACCTGTGCGATAAGGCTCGTCGCCGGATCGTCGAGCGCCTGCAGCGCGTCGACGTCGACGCGGGCGCCGAGCACCAGCATCAGCACGACGGCGATCACCACGTTCACCGCGGGCCCGGCCAGCGCCACCACGATCTCCTGCCGTGGGTTCTCCGGCATCCGCTCGAGCCTGGCGAGACCGCCGATCGGCAGCAGCGTGATGTCGGGAGTGCGGATACCGTAGCGCCGCGCGGCCAGCGCGTGGCCGAACTCGTGCGCGACCACGCAGGCGAAGATCAGGATGATGAGGAGCAGCCCCTCGGCTGCAGCCGGGGCGCCGCCCTCGGCGTAACGCGCGATGCCGATCCAGGCTAGCAGCAGGAAGAAGGTGACGTGGATGCGGATTTCGGTGCCGAGGAGATGGGCGACGGGGAAGGACCAGCTCATGGTGGAGTTCTCGCGTCAGGGCTATGCTGCGAACGACACCGTAGCCCGCCGACCTTAACCGCACACAAGATTTCCAAGGTTGGTCGCGACGCGGCGCTCGGGTCGTGCTCGAGGAAGCTCATTCTGCCGGGCACGGCGATAATCGGTGCAGGAGCGGCCGTGGGGCAGGCGTCTCGCGCCGCGGTGAAGAAGCCCTCCGCCGCGGCGTTTCGGCTCTCCCACGGCCGCTCTGACGCTGGTGCAGGCACCTTCAGCTTCGAGTACGGTCTGCCCTCGATGCGGCTCGTCACCTTGAACGTTCAGAACATGCGCCTGCGAGATGTTGCGGGACATAGCCAACTCGACGGAGCTCGGGACGACGACATCGAGATCGACCGTGGCTCCGCCGCGGCGGACCTTGATGCGCAGGACCGCCGCCTGACCGCGCGCCTCCTGTTCGAGGCAGATGCCGACGTGGTTGCCCTGCAGGAGGTGTTCGACCAAGAGACGCTCGACCACTTTCACGATCGGGTACTGCTCGTCGAAGGGGTCCGGGCTTATCCGCATCGCGTCTGCCTGCCTGGGAACGACGGTCGCGGCCTCGATGTCGCCTTGATGAGCCGCCTGCCCATCGACCGAGCCGTGAGCCACGCCGCCGTGACCGCGGCCGACCTCGACCTCGAGCCTCTGCCGGGGCACTCCGACCAGCCGATCTTCCGGCGCGACTGCCTTGAGGCGGACATCGCCGGCCTCACGTTCTTCGTCTGCCACCTCAAGGCGCCGCACCCTGACGCGGAGGCGGCTTGGCCGGTGCGCCGACTGGAAGCACTCGCGGTGCGTCGCCTGATCGAGCGGCGCTTTCCGGCGCCGGAGCGGGCACGCTGGATCATCCTCGGCGACCTGAATGAACCAGCGGACGCCGCGGGCTCCGGCGAGGCGGCGATAGCGCCGCTTCTGGGCGGCTTCGCATGCGACCTTCTGGAGCGGCTTCACCCCGCGGATCGTTGGACCTACCATGAGCCGACCTCCGGTCGCTATTCGCAGCCTGACGCCATCCTCGTTTCGCCCGCCCTCGCCGCCGAGTTCCCGGACGCGCGCCCGCGTATCCTGCGTGCTGGCCTGGGAGCCGAGGCGGCGCGGTTCACGGGAAGACGTTTGCACGGCGTTGGGCGGCACCGGCCACACGCCAGCGACCATGCCGCCTTGATGATTGAGATCGGCATCGAAGCTGGCTGATCCCACGTGCTCGCTAGTCAGGAGGGTGCGTCGGTCGCGGGCCTGATCGAGACCCTATTCGGCGAACGCTGGACCCTTCACTGCCCCGGTGCGGTCGGCTGACCGGCCTCAGCCTCGTATCTGTTCCATCGTGCAGGTCTCGGGCGCCTTGTCCGTCCGCCAGCGGAGCAGACGCGCGCCGTGGCGCATGTGCTCGCCGGTCATGTGATCGAAGCTGACTTCGGCCACGAGCACGGGCTTGAGCGGCACCGGACGCCGCTCCTTGCCCGACCAGCGGGTTCTTGCCGCCGGGCGCGCGGCCAGTGAACCCGGTGCCACCGACGAGCGGCTCGAGAAGACTGCCGATCTCGGCGCCGTCAGACCCGACGCGGGCGCGACCGACGTAGTTCAGCTGCCCTTCTTCATCGTAGAGCCCGAGGAGGAGGTACTCGACCGGTCCTGATCCGCCTTTCCGGTAAAGGCCGCCCACCACGCAATCGACGGTCTTCCAGAGCTTGAACTTCCTCATGGACCGCTTGCCGGCCTGATAGGGGAGGTCGAGGCGCTTTGCCACGATGCCGTCGAGACCCTCGCGTCCCAGCCACGTCCGCGCCTCGCCTGCGGAGGTGGGGGCATCGCCAAGCGGATGCTGCTCTTCCCCTGTAGGAGGCGCTCGAGCTCGCCGCGGCGCTCCGACAGCGGCCGATCGAGGAGCGGCGCGCCGTATTGAGCGAGTAGGTCGAACGCGATCAACTCCGCCGGGTTCTCCTTCGAGAGCTTCGCGATGCGGCTCTCGGCCGGATGAAGGCGGAGCTGCAGCATCTCGAACGAGCCGCCCGGGATGACGATCTCGCCGTCGAGGACGAAGCCGTCGTCCGCCACGTCCGCGACCGAGGTAGCGACCTCTGGGAAGTACCGTTCGAGGGGCTTGTTTCGTTTCGACTGGAGGCGGACGCGGTCCCCCACGCGATGCGCGATGCAGCGGAAGCCGTCGTACTTTGGCTCGTACTGCCAAGCGTCGCCGCCCGGTAGCTCGTCGACGGGTTCAGCTTCCGTCGGGCGCAGGTCGAGAGGGATCGGCGGTTTGAGCATCGGAAATCCTCGTCGGCCATGCATTTCATTGCGGCCCCGTAGGCCGGCGGCGCAGGCTGATTTTTCTGCGCCACGATGGTACTATTGCCCTGTAGGCGCCGCTCGAAGATTGGACAGGTCAGTGGCAAGGTTCCATGCGCACTTCATATGCGCCCTTCTCCTGCTCCCGCCGCTAACCGTGGTGCCGGCCATCGTCGCGGCGCAGACCGTTCAGGCGAAAACGGACGTGGAGTGGGTGGCCGCCCTCAAAGAGGGACAGCGCCTCCTCGAGGAGGGGCGTCCAGAACAGGCGCTTGTTGTGCTAGAGCCGGCCCTTGAAGGCGTGCTCCTCCAGCTAGAACGTCGCGACCCCCAAGTCGATGTCGACCTTATTTACGCGCTTCATATTGCCGTCGGCCGAGCCCAGCTTCGACTTGGCGATATCGAGGGGGTGGTTAGCCTCAACCGAGCCATCGAGTACGGCCCCGACTTCGACGTGGCTGAAGTGATGGAGGAAGAGGGGTTCGACTTCGACTTCACCAGTCCTTTCAGTGACGAGTTCCTCGACGCCTACGCCATGTCGCTTGGGATCGACCGCACCTACATCGACCAAAGCGGGCTCTTCGCGGCAAATCCCGGCAGTCAATCAGGCAGTCCCGTGCTGGACATCCTAGCGGACAATCTGCAGGCGAGCGGCACTACTGCCTTGACGGACAGGGTCGAACCCAACGTCCAGGGCCTTGCAGTATTGGTGGAAGCCCTCTCATCGCTAGGCGCGTTAGAGCCAGCGGCGGAGATCGTGCTCCGCGCGACGATCCTTAAGGCAGCGACGGATGAGGCAGCTGAAATCACACCAGCGGCCATCGAACAGGCGCGCGCGACCGCGGCGGCCCACCGCCGGCTTGGCGACGAGGCCGGCGCGGTGCCCTTTGCGCTTATCGCCGGGGAGGAAACGCAGGATGTAGAGCGTCAACCTTGATGTCCGCTGGCGACAGCCAAGTTGGCCGGTTCGGGCCGCTGCGGTGTGTGGTTCAGATGGTGGCGTCCTCCTTGGTTTTGCCGGCGGCGGTGTCGAAGGTTGTCGCTTTCGGGATGATTGTGGTTGTCGGCGAGGCTGTCGGTGGTTGTCGCTGTGGTGTCGATCTCGACGGCGGTGCGATCGGCAGCGGCACGGCGACGGTAGCTGTCGACGTTCATCTCGAGGATGGTCGCGTGATGGACGAGCCTGTCGATCGCGGCGACGGTAACGGCCTTGTCGGGGAAGATGCGGTCCCAGGCGCTGAAGGGCTGGTTGGCGGCGATGGCGAGGCTGCGGGTCTCGTAGCGCCGGGCGATGAGCTCGAAGAGGACGGATGTCTCGGCCTGGTCCTTCTGGGCATAGCCGATGTCGTCGAGGATGATCAGGTCGAAGCGGTCGAGTTTGGCGAGTGCCGCTTCGAGGACGAGGTCGCGACGGGCGGCCTGGAGCCGCTGCACCAGATCGGTGGTGCGGGTATAGAACACGCGCCGGCCGGCCTCGACGAGAGCATGGCCGATGGCGCAGAGGAGATGGGTCTTGCCGGCGCCCGAGTTGCCGATGGCGATGAGGTTGGCGCCGGTCTCGACCCAATCGCCGGCGGCGAGCGCCTTGATGCGGGCTTTCGGCATGCCGGGCAGCGCCTTGAAGTCGAAGGTCGCAAGGGTCTTGCCGCCGGGCAGACGGGACTCTGCGAGGTGGCGCTGGATGCGGCGGGTTTCTCGCTCGGCGAGCTCGATCTCGGCCAGGGCCGCAAGGAAGCGGGAGGCGGACCATCCTTCCGTATCGGCGCACTCGGCGCGTGTCGCCCAATGCCGATGGAAGCTGGGCAGGCGCAGCGCGGTCAGCATGGCGGGCAGCGCATGAACGTCGACCGTCCGGGCTGTCGTGGATTTGGCGGTCATGCGCGGACCTCCAGCAGGGCGTCGAAGCTGGCCAGTTCGGTCAGGGCCACGGGCACATCGGCCGGAAGTTCCCGGCGTCGCGGTTCGAGGCGTTTGGCAAGATCGAGGGCGTCGGGAAGGCCTCCTGCGGCGAGGTCGTCCGCGATCAGCGCGGCGAGTTCGGCCTCGCAGCCCTCGTCATGGGCAAGCCAGAGCAGCTCGACCATGCGTCGGCAGGCTTCCCGTTGGGGCAAAGCCTCCGAGAGCGCGGCCCAGGCGGCGATATACTCGGTGCGGGGAAAGAGCCCGTCGCGGTAAACCGACCCGGCCAGCGCCTGGGGCTTGCGCCGCAGGGCGTGGATCACATGGCGATAATCGACGCGATGCACGCGCCGACCATCGTCGCGCCGGCGCAGGCGGGGATGGCCCACCACATGCGTGCCGCCCAGCCATGCCTCGATACGGTCGTCGTGGACATGGACGCGCAGGCGCTGGCCGATCAGGCGCGAGGGCGCGCTGTAGAAGACGCCGTGTACGAGGAAGCCACCGGTCCGGGTGACGCGGACGACCAACTCGGTGAAGTCGGTGGTGCGCCGTGTGGGCAGCGGCCGCAGCGTCGCCGTCTCCGTGCGCACGGCAGCTTCGCGGCGACGGTTGCGGCGGGCGACGAGCTGATCGACGAAGCGGCGCCAGTCGGCGACATCGGCGAAGTCGCGGGAGCCGCGCAGGATCAGCGCCTGGTCGAGTGCGGTCTTGAGATGACGGTTGTGGGATTCCACCGCGCCGTTCTCATGCGCCTCGCCGGGATTGTTGCGGCTGGCGGCCATGCCGTAATGGGCGCAGAAGCCTTCATAGCGCTTGGTGACGTCCTCGGCGGCCTCGCGGTCGAGATTGCGGTATGCTGCCGAGAGGCTGTCGGTGCGATGCTCGCGCGGCACGCCGCCCAGGGTCCAGAGGGCGTTCTGGAGGTTCTCGGCCAGCGCGGTGAAGCTCTCGCCGCCGAGGACCACGCCGACATGCTCCCAGCCGCTGTAGGCCAGCACGAAGTGATAGAGCCGGTGGGCAAAAGGCTCGCCGGCGATGGAGACGCCGAGTTCCTCCGCGTCGGTAAAGTCCGACAGCGCCATGCGGCCCGGCTCCGGCGTCTGACGGAAGATCACGTCCCTGGCTTCGCCATGCAGCGCGCGCCACTCGCGGACGCGGCGTTCCAGCGTGCGCCGGATGCGATCGTCCGGGAAAGCATCCGGATCGGTCATTTGCAGGTGCCTCAGGAGCGTAACCGCCTGCACGGCGGGATCGTTCTCGAGGATCGGCAGCAGCACCGGCTCCCAGACCGCCTCGAGCGGATCGGGGACGGTGCGGCCGCGCTCGGGCCGGCGCTGGGACGGAAGGCGCGGATCTGTCTCGATCCGGCGCCCGGTGCGCTCGCTGAACCCGGATCGGGCGGCGGCGGCGCGTTGGCTGTGACGGTGTCGGTCTTGCATGTACAATCTCACTTGCTGGTCGGTGACGGGTTTGCCCGGCACGTCGGAACCTCCGTTCGGAAGACAGAGATCCCGGTCGTACCGGCCCGCAACGGCCAGCACCCACCCCATCACCCTCCAAAGAAGACGATCGCGTCGCTGGCTTCAGCCTGCGGCCAACTTGGCTGACGGCACCGGACACGATGGTTGTCGCTCAACAGCAGGACCTGATCGATCGTAGCTTATCCGACCGCGAAGCTCTTGGAGCCTATCTAAAGGACCAGCTTGCGAGCGGCTCGGTGGCTCTCTCGGCGCCGGAGCGGATGCGCTACCGCGTTGCCGATCAAGTCGAACTGGTCCTGTCCCCGGAGGGTGCCAACCTCGCTCCGGAGGAGCTGCTCGAGGATTACATCGGTCGCCAACTCGAAATCGTCGAGGAGGTCGACTATGCATTGCGGATGCAGGCGACGCTGACGGCGCCGGAGTTCGTGCTTGAACCTGAAGCACGGCAGACGCGGACGATACTAGACGATCGCCCCACGAAGTGGGCCTGGGTGCTAACGCCGGCGGCTTTCGGAGATGGAAAGCTCATTCAGCTAGAGCTCAGTGCAATCTTGGAGAGCGAGGACGGGACCCTTCCGGAGACATTCATCGAGACGTTTGAGCGGACGATCGTCGTAGACGTTTCAGCTTGGGGAAGGGCAACTGCCATGGCAGCGGATGTAAAGTCCGTTCATGCGGCAGCCGTCGGCATCGTCGCCTCAATCGCGGGGGTCGCTGCCTTTCTGCTGAGACGCAGGTCTTCTTCGAAAACCCGCCGCTCCGGACCCGATCGGCGTCATACTTCAGAATGAAGAAAAGTGATTAGCTGGGCTGCTGGATGACGCTGGTCGATCCGTTTTCGCCAATCGGCAGCAATGAGCTTGGCCGGCTCGATCTCGGATGGAGCCTCTGCTGATGTCGCCACTGCCGTCGCCTTCCGTCTCAGAGCGATCGGCAGTCATGTGCCGCGGTCCGGTGCCGGGCTTCCTGACGCAGCCTGACGGACTTGCAGGCTCCTTTCCATAGACGACGCTCTTTAGGCACCAGCTGGAAGCTCCGTCAGGCTGCGTCATGTTTTGGATCAACGGATTAAGGCGGCCGCGGACGACAGCCTTGCCTTGATGCGGCTACGCTTAGCTTGGCGGCTAACGACTGGAGATACACGAAGTGGCAAGAGCAGACTGGGTGAAGCGCCGGGCATTCGCCCGCGCCTACGCGGCCGGCGGCAACGCGACACAATCGGCCCTGCAGGCGGGCGTACCAAAGGGATCGGCGCACAGCATGGGCTACAGGTGGTTGCGCGATCCGGAGGTCGTGGCGCTGATCCGCGAGGAGCTTGATGCGGAGGTCAGATCGCTCGGGCCGCTGGCCGTCTCGGTGCTGCGCCAGGTGCTGCTGTCCGACCGGACGCCGGCCGGCACGCGGCTGCAGGCGGCGCGTGACGTGCTCGATCGCCTTGGCTGGGTGCCGCCGAAGCGGGCGGAGATGGTGGACGAGGGAGCCGGTCGCGAACTGGCCGAGATGTCGATCGAGGAACTCGAGGTTTACGTGTCAGGGGACAAGCGGGTGCGGCTCGACATGCCGTCGTTGATGCAGCTCGTCGAAGTCTAAGGGGTGGCGCCCTAACGTCCGCCACAGGCCATCGTTCGGGGCCACCCACGAAGCATTTTTGCGGCTCGATCATCGAGCGCTCGCCGCATGTGAAGCGTTCGCCAAGCACACCATCCTGGAGCAGGCGATATGTTGCAAATATGCATCTCATTGTTGCAGCGAAGATACACTGCCCCTGCTCAGCGTAACGTCAGTCGTCTGTTGAGATCGTTAGGCTTAGTCGTCGTCTTCTGTCGAAGTCGTCGACTGCGCCCCGAGACCGGCCCACGCCGGTCTCTCTGGGGGCGCTCAGTCCTTACGGGGTCAACCGCAGGGGCAGTGTATCTTCGCCGATGGACGGTTTCAATACACTCCTAGGCGACGACCGCCTTCAGATCGCAGACTGCCTCGAGGAGCTATAAGAACTCGGGGTCGCCAGCACGAGCGCCTCCCTTTCGCCGCTTGGGGCGGCGAGGGGGCGCGATGTCGATAGCGACGAAGACGCGGTTAACCAGCACTTCGCGGCAAAGTTGATCAGTTCCGAGACGCGGACTACAGCCGCCCGGTCACTATCGAGACCAGAGGCCGCCATGTCCAAGTGCGTTTACGCCCACACCCTTCGCGGCGAGGACCGACCCTTCTTCATCGGCTCCGGCAGCGTGGCGAGGGCGCACGTTCTCGACCGCCGGCCGTTCCGATGGCAGGACTACGTCGGCGACCGCATCGGCGAGGTCGTCGTCTCTATCCTCGAGAAGCATGACTGCGAGGGCCGGGCCCGCATGCGTGAGTGCATCCTGATCGGCGAGGCGAACCCGCCGGCCAACTAAATCGGCACCACGCGGCGCGCCGAAGACATGCTGACAGGTCGGGCCAAGGGTGGCCTCGATTGCAACTGTGGCCAGGCCGATTGCTGGCAGGGCACCTGGGAGACCATGGCGGAGCCGAAGAGGGCCAGGATGATCCGGCTGCACGACGATCTCGTCGCCAAGAACAAGCGCGTGGCAGGGGCAGACATGCTACCCACGAGGCGGGAGCCGGCGGTGGAGCCGCATCCGGCGCCTGCGAGGGCCGCACGTCCGTCTCGGACGCCTTCGCGCTCCACCGGCCGGAAAAAGCCTCTCGTCGACGGCGATCCGATCACGCCGCAAGGCACGCTGTTCTGCCTCAAGTGCAGGACTGACCATCCGCACGAAGATTTTCGCCAAGGGGTCGGGTACCGGTACAAGTCGGCCGGCGATCTGACCTACCAGAAGTGGTGCGGTGCTTGTCTGCGCAAGCACAGCCGTCGTCGCTGAACATGCCGTACACGCGACGTGGGCGCCGCCAACCATGATCACCGACATCTGGAAGAGCATCCGTGCCGCCCTCGAGGCCCGGCATCAGGCCATCCTCGAGGCCGAGGCGATGGTGGCGAACCACGACCACGTTGCCTTGCGCCAGGCCATGGACTGGGCGGCCGATCCACACCTGCCGTACGACGAGCGCCTGCACTTCGAACGGATCGTCGTCATCGCCCTAAGGAGTCGGCGGGAGCCTACATTTCGCCGACCGGAGGACCAAGGACACGATCATCGAGCGGTGGTCCTGGCGACGCGGGTCGAGGGTGCGGTACTGAAGGCCATGGTCCGTTCGCGAAATCATCGAGGTCTGACAACGGTCGCCCTGCTCGTCGCGTTGGCGGCGGGTGCGCCGCCGGCAGCGAGCAGACCGGACACCTTCGCCGGTAGCGTCACGCGCGTCGTGGACGGCGACACTTTCTGGCTCGATAGCCGAGACGTCAGCATCAGGGTTTGGGGTCTGGATGCGCCTGAGCGTGGCCAGCCGGGTGGTGCCGAGGCCACGGCGGTGTTGACGCGAATGATCGCGGGCGAGCAGCTGATTGCCGCGAGCGCGACGTAGATCGCTATGGGCGCATCGTGGGCAGTGTTTCCTCGGCGACGGCGAAGACGTGGCGGAGGCGATGATCGCGGGCGGGACGGCGGTCGAGTACTGCCGGTACTCCGGCGGTGCCTACGGCACGTGCTGATGCGGAAAGCCGTGCCCGAGGGGCCGCCGCGGCCCTGATCAATGGTCGCGCCGCGGGAGCGGCAGCCGAGAAGCAACGGCTTTACCCGTGACCGGACACGCGGCATCCTTCCAGAAATGAGCAGCTATCTCTCGTCCCGGAGCCCCGAACCGCGACCGTGGCTCCTGCCTGGAGCCTTCGTCTTGGGGATGCTGGCGTTCGTGGCGACGATCGTCGGCGTAGCGCTCTGGGTGGCACCGAGCCTCGAAGAGCGCTTTGACCGGTGCATAGCCTTGGCCGAGCGTGCGGGGCTGCTTGAGACCCGGCACGAGGACGCCGCTTTGGTCTGCCTTGCTGCCGCCAGCCGCCGGCGCAGCGGCGGCGACGAAAGCATGCCGGTAGTACTGCCGTCGACGACCGGCGGCACCCCGCTGATCATCCCGTAACTGCCCGCCGCGGGCGGCGGCTCGCAGCTCCGGAAGCCGCCCCGTGCACAACAAAAGCTTGCGATGTCTCGATCGCGGCGTTCAGCCCCGCCTCGGCCGATGAAGCTCCAGTCCTCGCCGCATCGCCTCGTGCCCTACCCGCTCGTCTTCCAGCACCAGCCAGACGTCGGGCAACATGCCGTCGTCGCCGCAGCGGAGGCGGTAGACGAGGTCGACGAAGTGGGCCTTGGGTGGGAAGCGGCGGAGCAGCCGTGAGAGGTAGGACAATGACCCGGCATCAGTTCGAGGGCCGCACCCTCGGAGGGGTGCGGCCCGTGTGATCTCTTGCGTCGAAGTCGTCGTTCTACTTTGGCAGCACGGGCAGTCGCTAACTGCGCCCCCGGCACCCGCGCGGAGCGCATAGGGTGCTGAAAGGGGGCGCTCAGGCTGTCGAGCACAGAATAGTTGGCTGACGCGGGGCGGCAGTCACGCCAGCGCCACCGCCCGCTGTGCAGCTAGACGACCTTCAGGGCATTTTCTCCCGCAGTTGTGGGGACAGCGACAGAGCGCCCCCTTCCTCCCCCCTTTGCGCTGGTGCGCAGGGGGGAGGGGGCGCCGACATCGTAAAGAGACGAGACTAACTCCGCCGCAGTCGTTCGCGTACAAGGACGTATGACTGCGGCGGGATTGCCGCCGCTAGTCAACCTCCACAGTTCCGCAGTCATCCGCCGCAGTTGGTTGCGACTGCGGAGCTATTCCTTAGGGGTTGGGCAGCTTGCCTCCTCCACGTCGTCGCTAACCTTGATCACCTTGGTCGTGCGGCCATTACGAGGATCGTACTCCTCGGCTTCGATCAGGACCCGAGACTTCACCCAAGACTTGATCATCCTCTCGACGCGGAAATGGAGTTGTTGCTGCTCGTCAGTACGTTCCCTCTTGGCAGCGCCGAGGCCAATGTCCCAGCCCAGCGCTCCTGCGATAGCAGCGCCGGCCCAAGTTCTCGATCGCTGGTCTCGAGCCAACGGCACGGGTGAGGCCGCAATCGCCGCCTGCACATGCTTCAGGTCTCCATCCGATAGGCCATCAGCGGCGGCGGGAGGCGTCCAGGAGACGCAGACCCCGACGTCGTCGCCGGCAGGCCAAAGGCAACGGCCATTCCCCAACGGTACGCCGACGATCTTGCGCCAAGTACCTTCCGCCGGCAGGGGCGCAAGATTGATCTTCCCCTTGGACACGGTGAAGTATGCGCCGCGATCCTTGATCCCGAACTCGTGCGCCTGTTTTCCGGTCATCCTGGTCAGGAAGCGAGCGCTGCGAACTGCGTCGATCACGGCGCCGGCGCCGCGACTGGCATAGATGCCATGCTCGTCGTGCAACGCGCCAGCCTTCGTCGTGTGGTGGACGAGTTCGACCGCACAGTCGCCGGCGTCGGCGATGGCGCGACAGGTCGCCGAGACCAGGTTCATGGCGTTGTTGTCGTTCTCCGGTGCATCGTGTGCAGTCACCATAGGGTCCATGACGAAGACGTCGATCTGCTCGACTTGAATGACTTGGATGATCCGATTGAAAAGTCTGCGGTCGACTTCCAGCTGTCCTGTCGGGCGCTGGCGGACGAGCTTCATCGGAAAATCCCGCCCGCTCGTTACGCGCAAACGGTCCGCGAAATCGTCGGCGCTTACCCCGTAGTGGAGGCTGGCAGCCGCGAAGCGCCGCTCCAGCTCATCCATCGGGTCCTCCCCATTCCAGTACCAGACCCGCAGGGGGCAGACGGGTGCGTCCCCTAGCAACGCGCGCCCAGTCGCCATGGCCAGTGCCTCGACTTGAAGAAGGATTGACTTCCCCAGGCCCCCTGGCGCCACGGTCATCGAGGGGAAGCGCCGGATAAAGTGACGTCCATACAGCCACTCCCGGGGAGGAATATCCTCCGGCGCTCGCATGGAAAGGGGCAGCGGGAAGCGCCCCGCCATCGCCTCCAGCTCGACCCGCACCTCCTCTGCCATGAGGTCGGCGTGGTCGATGTTGATGCCCGAGAGGTCGAGATCGCGGGACCTGAACTCCTCCATCTCCCCTTCCTCCTCCTCTCGGAACTCCGCCACAGCAATGCCGATCACGCGCGCTCGCGCGACGCTGAGGACTGCCGGTAGCGCGGTCCCGCATCCATCTTCTGCTTGGCGTGGTGCAGGGCCTCCTCGACCGAGTACACCACCCTCTTGTTGGGGCGGTGCGCCAGGAGGGGCCACTCGCGAAGGGTGCGCGCGGAGACTGGGAAGAACTCGTTCGAGATGATGGCCGCCAGCGTCTTGCGGTCGGCGTACTTGGGCAGCGGGCTGCCGGGGTCCAGGTCGGAGGGGCGAGTTTTGTCATGAGGGGGTCCTTTCGACGGTTACTAGACCCTTCTTCTCACGAGCGGCCGGGACCGGTCGTCCTCACACAAGAAAAAAATATCTTTCTACTTCAACTGTCTAGAAGAATTGTCTCCGACTGGTGACGAGCGAGTTGCGGCGCCTGGAGAGGCGCCGCTGGACGGGAACCTACTGCTCCTCACTAACGACTTCTTGCTCATCGTCGTCTTCGCTGGTGGTGCCATGCCAGCTTCCGGTGGCCGCGGCGCGATCCACGAGCTCGGCCCATTGCGCCATCACCCGCTGCTTCTGAGGCCAGAGTGAAGCCTGGTTGTAGATGCCCTTCACGCCTGCCCGCGTGCTGGTCTGTCTGTGGTTCAGGAGACCGTCGACGACCTCAGGGGTACCGATCCCCTGCTCGGCGAGCACTGTGTTGAAGGTTCGACGTAGGTGATGGAAGTTGAAGTCCGGCACACTAGACAGCCTCCGCACCTGCCGCGTGAACGACGTCCAAGCGGTAAACGGCTTGCCGGTGTCGGTAAGCTGAAAGACAGCATCCAAAGGCTGGCGCAGACCCGCCGACGACACGAGGGCGTGGACAGGGAGGAGCAAGGGCAACGCGAACTCATCTCCGTTCTTTGTGATCTTGCCCGGCAGTACAAGACGCCCGCGGTCGAAGTCGATGTCGCGGAGGCGTACGTCAAGAAGCTCACCTTCTCGCAGCGGCAGGTACATCAGCGCCTTCAAAAACCTGCCTCTAGCTGGAGACAAATCGTCCGTTGCGGCGAACAGCCGCTGCATCTCCGCGGCGCTGTACACGCGGGTGCGGGCTCCCGGAGGCTTCGGTCGGCGTCGCTTCGGAACGGCAACGCACGGGTTTACCGGGACGGTGCCCCGGCTCACGAGATCGTCGAAGAAGCGGCTAAGTGCACCAAAGCGGTGAACTCCGCAGGCACGGCCGTGGTGGACCTGGAGCAAGTCCAGGACATCGTCCGTTCGAATGTCTGCCGGCGACTTCCCGGTTGCTTCCATCTCCCGCACAGCGAGCCGGAGAGCTCCGCCTTCCGTTCGCACGTGCTTTTCCGACCCCCTAAGCCGCCGTACGTATTCTTCGACAGCGGCATCCAGTGTGCGGACCTCTGGTTGCTCCCGACGCCGCGCACGTCGCGCAGCTGCCGGGTCTTCCCCGTCTGCAATCCTCATCTTCAGCCGGGCCGCCTCCCTTCGCGCATCTTCGATGCTGTGGGATGACGGGCTTCCGATCCTATGGCTCTGGCCCGGAAGCTGACGGCCATCGGCCCTCCGGCCCGGAAGCTTGTACTCGAGGAAGTATGATGCTGCTTGCGGACCGATGCGGAGGACTAGCCCCGGTTCCTTGGTGTCCCGCAGCACCCGTGCAGATGCCCGATCCCGAAGCTCGCGGGCAATCAGGCCGTCGGTCAATCGAACGCGTCGACTTTTCTCCATGTGCCATCTTTCCGGATTATTTCCGGATCATAGCTTGGCATCTGGTGACAGGGCGTGGCAAGTCCTGCCGCCTCCATGACGTTTAACCACCTGATAAGATATTGATAATGTCCGAGCATGGCAGATCTTGTCAGGGTAGCTCAGTGGTAGAGCAACTGACTTTTAATCAGTTGGTCGTGGGTTCGATCCCCACCCCGCTCACCAGACAAATCAAGGGGTTAAACTAATTTTCAAGCCTTGATCTTCCTTGAAGGCTGAAAAGTCTACGGACTATCTACGGACCGCTGCCGCCGTGACGCGCACCTTCCTTGCCATATTCGTCATCCAGCAGCCACGTGATCGTGCCGCCGAGGATCATCTCGCCGAGAAGTCGGTTGACCCGGATAGGCCAGAACCCCGGGCGCCTCTCACGCCTGCCGAACTGCGATAAGTACTCGCGGCTAGTTTTCTCCAGCGGAAGTCGCTGGCGCAACAGGTTAGCCGCGTGGCCCTCGTGGAGGTCGCAAAACTGTAGCTGGCGATGGTGGGTGGCCGCGCATAGCGGCCACCCAATATCACCTCACCTATAGGTCGCGGAACTTCTCGAAGTCCATCGTGTGGATGATCGGCATGAGGCGTTCGCTCACTTTCCCGCACTCGCTAAATTCCTGTGCGAGGGAGACCCGAGCGCACGACCGAACCTGATGGTGTGGACGGCTCCCCCCGACGGCATCGATGTGCCAAGCTGGGATTGCCGTAAACCCAGCGAGGGAAGGAGCCACCCACATGAGCATTACTACACTCGGGATTGATTTGGCCAAGTCGGTGTTCCAGTTGCATGGCATCGACGCGGCGGGTGCAGTCGTTCTACAGAAAAAGCTGCGCCGGAACGCAGTGCTCGACTATCTCGGCAAATTGGAACCCTGCCTGGTCGGAATGGAGGCCTGTGCGACCTCGCATTATTGGGCTCGACGAGATCGCCGCTCTCGGGCATGAGGTCCGACTGATCCCGCCATCCTACGTGAAGCCTTATGTAAAGCGTCAGAAGAATGACGCGGCCGATGCCGAGGCGATCTGCGAGGCGGTGACGCGACCGAACATGCGCTTCGTGCCGGTAAAGTCCGAGGACCAGCAAAGCATCCTGGTTCTGCATCGGTCCCGTGACCTTCTGATGCGGCAGCGGACAATGACACTCAACGCGATCCGGGCACATCTGGCGGAGTTCGGAATTGTTGCGGCCCAGGGAGCCCGAAAGGTGACCGACCTCGCCCGGCGCCTGGCTGCTCCCGACGAGCTGGCCTTGCCCGCTTTTGCGCGTTCCGCACTTCTGTCGCTGGCGGCGCAGCTCGATACCCTGGCCAAGGAGATCGGCCGGATCGAACGGCAGTTGATGATCTGGCACCGAGAAAGCGAGGCGAGCCGGCGGCTGGAAACCATACCTGGTGTCGGTCTGATTACAGCGACCGCCCTCGCGGCCAGCGTCCCCGACCCCGGCGTGTTCAAGTCCGGCAGGCAATTCGCGGCCTGGCTGGGCCTCGTTCCCCGCCAAAACTCCTCCGGCGGCAAGGAACGGCTCGGGAGGGTGTCGAAAATGGGCAACGGTTACCTGCGAAAACTGCTGGTCGTCGGGGCCACCTCGGTGACCCGACGGGCGCCAACATCCAAGACCCGCACCGGCATCTGGATCCGGTCTCTCCTCGAACGCAAGCCGGCGCGGCTCGTCACCGTGGCCATCGCCAACAAGACCGCTCGTATCGCCTGGGCGCTACTTGCAAGAGAAGAAAACTACAAGGCGGCACCAGCCGTGTGAGTGAAACCGGTACGCGCGACGACCGAAAGGCGTCGCTACGAATGCAAGGACGATGTGAGTGATGATGATCGACCCGACCGCTGCAGAGACACCCCGGGGCATTGTCAGGGCTTTCAGCCCGTCAACCTGATCGGGACTCGGCACGCGGACTTCATCAGGGCCAGCGGTCAAGTGAACCGCACATGAAGGCCGGACAAATGACCGCAACCTGCTTCGACCAGAACCGTTCGCAAAAAACCCTTGCAAAACCGGAGCCGTCCACAAATGATAGCGACGAAGACGCGGTTAACCAGCACGTCGCGGCCTAGTTGATCGGTTCCGTGTCGCCGACTGCAGCTTCTCGGTCACGAGCATGACCAGAGGCACCCACGTGGCGACACGTTCTGGCTCGTCAGCCAAGACGTCATTATTCGGGTCTGGGGCCAGGACGCGCCCGAGCGCGGCCGGCCGGGTGCTGCCGAGGCCACGGCGGCCCTGACGCGGATGATCGCTGGCCAGCAGCTGACGTGCCGCGAGCGCGACATCGACCGGTAGGGCCGGATCGCCGGGCAGTGCTTCCTCGGTGGCGGGCGCGACATCGCCGCGGCGATGATCGCGGGCGGGACGGCGGAAGAGTACTGTCAGTACTCCGGAGTATAGTACGTGCTGATATAGCACAGGACCGGACCGCCATGCGGCGGGTTTTCGGCGGTGACCGCCGCTGCCGTTTGCCGAAAGCATCCGGCATTTGCGCGCTACTACCAGCGGCCCGTGGGCCTGACTCGCGGATGGGGGATTCCCAAGTCGATCGCTCTCTGACTCTCTGCCTTGAGGGCAGGAGGTGGAGCAGATGGTGGCGATCGCGATCACGCGGACGGATTTGGCGGCAATGGAGCTGCGGGCGGCGGCGGTGAGGCGCAGCGAAGCGCAGGCGTCGCGGCGTATGCTGGCGTTGGCGCTGGATGGCGTCGACCGGAGGACCGCAGCGGAGAGCTGCGGGATGGATCGGCAGACGCTGCGGGACTGGGTCCTCCGCTAAAATGCGGAGGGGCTCTCTGTGCTCTCGAAGCGGCGAGGCGCGCCGCGATCCGGCGGCTCGACCCCGGCAAGATGTCCGAGCTCGTGTCCTGGCTGGAGGCCGGTCCCGATCCGGCAGTGGACGGGGTGGTGCGCTGGCGGCGGCAGGATCTGCGCGCTCGGATCGCCGAGCGGTTCGGGGTGGAGTTGCACGAGCGGACGGTCGGCAAGTACCTGGCGGTGCTTGGGCTACCGGCGGCTCTCCGTGCGCCCGCGCCAACCCAAGACCGATCCCGAGGCGCCGGAGGCTTTCAAGAACGTATGGCCCGCCCCGTCTGCAAGAGCTTTATTTTCGGCGGCGTCTGACAGGTCTGCATCAACGTATACGGCGTATCGGCATGATCGCCGTCGCCAGGATGGAGATCCGCGCGTCCCGAGCCTCACAAACTTCACGGCGTCATCGCGCCATCTTTTCAACCGGGCTTTCGAAACGCCGGCAGACCGTCAGGCCATCTTTCAAAGTCCTCCCGCAGACATCGTGAGATCGTTCAGCTTGCGGAGGCTGAGGACCAATTGCTTGAGGCCGCCGTCGGCCGATTTGCCTCGAATGCGACGCCCTTGCGCAACGTCGCCCAGGCGATGCGAGCGAGTTTGTTGGCGAGCGCCACGACAACGGTGTTGCGATGTCGCCTGGCCAGCAAGCCGCGCAGCCAATCGCCCAAAGGCGTCTGGCTCCCGGCGAGAGACGGCAAGGCCGCTCTGGCGCCGTGGATCAGCAGCGTGCGCAGATATCTGTCGCCGCGCTTGGTGATCCCCGGAAGCCTTGGCTTGCCGCCGGTCGTATGTTGCCGTGGAACCAGGCCGAGCCAGGCGCCAAGATCACGCCCGCGCGCGAAAGCCGCCCCATCGCCTATGGCGGCGAGGAGGGCCGTGGCGTTCAAGGCGCCGATCCCGGGGATCGCGGCCAGACGGCGGCTCGCCTCGTCGATCCGGGCGTGTTCGACGAATTCCCGGTCGAGGGCGCCAGTACGACCGTCAAGTGCCGCCCACTCCTCACGCAGCTCGACGATGAGACGACGGATGCGGCTGTCCGGCATGAACTCAGGGTCGGCGATCAGCGCATCGACGCTCCGCTCCAGTTTGCGGCGTGCCTGGGCGATGGTCACGCCGCGCTCGAGCAGAATGGCGCGTAGCTGATTTATGAGGTTCGTGCGCGTCCCGACAAGGCGTGACCGCACCCGGTGAAGCGACTGCATGTCGAGCTGATCCCGGGATTTGAGCTCGACAAAGCGCATCGTCGGGCGCGTCGCGGCTTCCGCGATGGCTTCCGCATCCCGCTCGTCGTTCTTCCGAGCCTTTACGTAAGGCCCGACTACGTAAGGCCCGACATATTCCGGCGACATCAATCGGACCGCGTGGCCCTGCGCCGCGAGCAACCGGCCCATATGATGAGCGCCGCAGCACGCCTTCCATCGCGATCGTGCAGGCCGGAAGCTTCGACGCAAAGGACGCGATCGTGTCCGGCCGCATGCGACGCGCAGCACGACACCGCCATTCTCATCCAATCCCGCCAGAGAGCAGCTGTTCTTGCCCAAATCGATGCCGAGGACCATGATCGTCATAGCTCGCTCCTTTTCCATTTTGCCGTCAGCATCTTATCCGATGCGGTCCAGGAGGGGCGGGCCATTCCATAAACTGCAGCCGAGCTGGTACGCACGGCGCGGTCCCCGAGACTGCGAGAGGCAAAGCGCTCGAGGTGTGGTTTCAGGACGAGGCGCGTGTCGGCCAACAGGCGACGCTCGCCCGCCTCTGGGCGCGCAGGGGCACGCGGCCCCGGGCTCCGAAGGACTGCCGCTACGCCTGGGCCTACATCTTCGGAGCCGTCTGTCCCGCCCGCGCGACCGGCGCCGCGCTCGTCATGCCCTCCGCGAACACGGATGCGATGAGCGCCCACCTCGCGGAGATCGGCCGGCACGTCTCCCCCGGCGCGCACGCTATCCTCGTCCTCGACGGGCGCCGGCCGGCATAGCTCCAGGGATCTCGCCGTCCCGGCGAACATCACGCTGCTGACGCTCCCGCCGTACAGCCCGGAGCTGAACCCGGTCGAGAACGTCTGGCAGTTCCTCCGCCAGAACCACCTCGCGAACCGCGTCTTCGGCAGCCATGACGCCATCGTCGACGTGCGACGCCTGGAACCGATTTGCCGAACGCCCCGACCTCGTCTCCTCCATCGCCCCCGGCAATGGGCACAGGTCAATCCGTAGGGCCGTTAGTATAAGATTGCTTCCTGGCTGTAGCGCGGAGGTACGGCCTGCAAGCGTCACCATACACGACAGACAGGCCGGCCTGACCAAGGAGCCCCTTCACGACGGAGCGCACCGCGGTGTAGAGCACCGTCTGATCGCCTGGCAGGGTCCTGGACCGCAGCTGCTCCACGCGATCGTCAAGCGACGTCGGCTTTTCCGGACCCTCCTCATCGGCAGCGGCGTTGTCGGAGATTGCCGGCTGGGTCGACCCAGCGAGCAGCCCCGACACGTCGATCCCAGGATCGCGATCTCCGAGGTCCGGCAGCGAATGCTTCCGCGCGATGGCGAACAGGTGAACCCCGTGCTCTCGGGCCGTGGCTGCTATCACTGCCGCCCCGCCACCGCCACCAGGCTCGAAGCCGCGCCACCTCCGCTCGACCTCGCCATGCTTGGGCTTCGGTCCCCGAGCAGACCAGTCCACGGCGAGCCGCAGACCTTCGTGACTGCCGCTCGTGGCATCATGAAAGCACATCAGGACCTTCAACCAGCTGTTATAGCCGCGCGCATCCGGATCGATCTAGATTAGCAACTCCGTCAGTTCGCCGGCACTGGCAGTTGGGCACGCCCCGCTGGTCGACCCCGACCTGCGAAGCCGAGCGGTCTGTGCCTCCAGCCAACCCGGGGCGAGGGCGGCGTCGTGCGCGGTTAGCTGAGCAAAAACCGCGAAGATCCTCTGAGCAGTTTACAAGCCGTTAGTCACAATCGGTCTATCGAACCCTCGAACCGGAGGATGAGGACGACGATGACGGCTACCGCCACGGACCCTGCAGAGGCAACGCCAAAGAGCTCGAAGAAGGGCCTGATGATCGGTCTCGCGCTGGCGCTGCTCGGCGCCGGCGGGGGCTACTTTGCAGTTCAGTCGGGTCTGATCCTCAGCGCGCCTGAAGCCGCGCGCACGGAGTCGGAGATCGAGGCGCTGCCTGAAGTCGGCTTCGTCGAGATCGAGCCGCTGGTTGTCTCGCTGGGGCCCGGCTCGAAGAGCCGACATTTGAGCTTCAGCGCGCAGCTCGAGGTCGCGGCCGGCTATGAGGAGGACGTCAGCACGATGCTTCCGCGCGTCGTCGACGTCCTGAACAGCTACCTGCGTGCGGTAGACATCGCGGAGCTCGAGAATCCGTCGGCACTGTTCCGGCTGCGTGCCCAGATGCTGCGGCGCATCCAGATCGTCACTGGAGAGGGGCGCGTCCGCGACCTTCTCATCATGGAATTCGTGCTGAACTAGAAGGGGACGGCCGATGGCAATGATTGCCGACATCCTGATGATTGCCGGCGCGCTGGGCGCCGCGTTCTATTGCATGGTGCTGTCGCGCAGGCTGCGCCGCTTCTCCGATCTCGAAAAAGGGGTCGGGGGCGCCGTTGCGGTCCTGTCGATGCAGGTCGACGACATGAACAAGTCGATCCGGCAGGCCGAGAAGTCAGCGGTCGAATCCGCGGCGCGCCTGAACGAACTCACCGCCCGCTCGGAGGACGCCGCGCGGCGGCTCGAGCTGATGTTCGCGGCGATGCACGACCTGCCGCCGTCCAAGGCTTCGGCCGCGCCGGAGGCCGTGAAACCGGCGATGACGGACGAGCCCCCGGCGACCGGGAAGAAGCCTGCCGCGCCGCAGATGATGTTCAGCTCGCGTCGCAGGCTCGGCGAAGTGGCGGCATGAAGATGCGACTGAAGCGCCCTCGCATCGCGCGGAACTCGCTGACGGTGATCGCTATGCTGCTGACCGCGTCTGGCGTCATCCGCTTCGGCGGCGGCCCGGCGGCGGCGATCGGGCGGGAGCTTGCGAGCCTCGATGCGCCCGCGATCTCTCCTTCGCTGGAGAATTGCGAGACGCCGGAGGATGTCGCTCTTGCGCTGCAATCCTTGCGGGAGCGTGAGCAGCGGCTCGGCAAACGCCAGGCCGAGATCGAGGAACGGATGGCGCTCCTCGCCGAGGCTGAGGCGGCGGTGAACGAGACGCTCGCGGAACTCGAAGCCGCTGAGGCGGAGCTGAATTCGACGCTGACCGTCGCGAGCACGGCCGCGGAGGACGATCTCGCTCGTCTCACGACGGTATACGAGACCATGAAAGCGCAGGACGCGGCCGCTCTTTTCGCCGAGATGGACCCGCAATTCGCGGCGGGCTTCGTGGGCCGGATGCGGCCCGACGCCGCGGCGGCGGTACTGGCGGGCCTCGACCCGCAGGCCGCCTACACGATCAGCGTCGTCCTCGCCGCCCGCAACGCCGACGTGCCCGACGAGTAGGCGCGTTTTCTTAACCAAGATCTGAGAGGGGTCCTCGCGACCTCGACCGGGAGCAGACACATGATCGGCATTGTCGGCATCGTCATCATCTTCGTAATGGTCTTCGGCGGCTATCTCGCCGCCGGCGGCCATATGTACATCATCATGAAATCGCTGCCCTTCGAGATGATGATCATCGGCGGATCAGCCGTGGGGGCCTTCATCATCTCGAACGAGATGTCGGTCGTGAAGCAGACGCTCAAGGACCTGGCTCGCGTCTTCAAGGGGCCGAAATGGAAGCCGCAGGATTATCGGGACCTGCTGTGCCTGCTCTTCGAACTGGTGCGGCTCGCGCGCCAGAATCCTGTCGGGATGGAAGAGCACATCGAGGATCCGGAAAATTCCTCGATCTTTGGACGCTATCCGAAGATCCTGAAGGACCATCACGCGATCGAGCTGATCTGCGACACGATGCGCTCGGCCTCGATGAACTACGACGATCCGCACCAGGTCGAGGAAGTGCTGGAAAAGCGGATCGAGTCGAACCTGCACCACGCGTTGTACTCCAGCCACGCGCTGACAAGCATGGCGGACGGTCTGCCGGCGCTCGGCATCGTTGCGGCTGTACTCGGGGTCATCAAGACGATGGGCTCGATCGATCAACCACCCGAGGTGCTGGGCAAGATGATCGGCGGCGCGCTCGTCGGCACGTTTCTCGGCGTGTTCCTCGCCTACGGCTTCATCGGACCCTTCGCAGCCAAGCTGAAGACGGTGGTGGAGGAGGACTCCCACTTCTACCAGTTGATTCGCGAGGTCCTTGTGGCGAATCTATACGAACACGCCACCGCGATCTGCATCGAGGTCGGCCGGCAGAATGCCCCGCACCACGTGCGCCCGAGCTACGGCGACCTGGAAGAGGCACTCAAGACCGTCAAGAGCGAGGCAGCCTGATGCGCAGGACGGCAATGGCCCTGCTTCTGGCCGCCGCCGCGAGCCCCGCAGTCGCGCAGGACGCGCGCATTCAGTCAGGCGAGCACGAGACATACTCCCGCCTGGTGATCTATCTGCCCCTGAGCGCCGAGTACGAGACCGAGGCTGGGGCAGGATCGTTCGCCATCGACTTTGGTGTTAACTTCGATTTCGACACCTCGGATGTGTTCTACTACATTCCACGGGACCGCCTGGCCGATCTCTCGACCCGCCCCGGACGGCTGGAGTTGAGCCTCGCCTGCGACTGCACCGTGACGGTTGAGCGGCTGTCGGACACGATCGTGTTCCTCGACGTGAACGATCCCGGTACCGTCGCCACCGACGGAACCGAGCCGGAGCCGACGCCCGCGCCTGCCCCCTCGCCAAGCCCTGCCACGGCGGCGATGCCGGGAATCCGGCTTCCGATGACCATGCCGAGCCAGGCTGCGACCCTGCTGCCCGGCGGCCTCTCCCTGCCGTCCGAGCCGCGAGTGGCAAAGGCCGAAGCTGGCCAGGCGCCGCTCGTCACCGAGACGACGCAGGCAGTGGCCGAGCAGATTTCGCGCGCAACCGCACAAGGTTTGCTCCAGGTCGGTGAAGTGGCCAAGCCGCTCCCGCGTGCCGAGGAGCCCGCGACAGCCAAGAAGGCGCAGTCGCCGGAGCAGGTCGCAGACTTATCGCCCGAAACTACCTTGACGAGCCACCTCTCGATCCGCAGCAGTGTTGACGAGGCGCTGGGCCCCGACGTGAACCGCGCTTTCCGGGAACTCGGCGCCTCGGGCAAGTGCATCGACGACGAGGCCTTCGATGCCGCGACGTGGGCGCCGGAGGGTTTTCGCGACGTCTCGCGTCTGCGGACGAAGGTGATCGGCGAGTTCGATCGGCCCGACCCGGACGGCGTTGCGAGCTTGGCGCGTGCGTACATTGCGCTGACCTTCGGCGCAGAGGCGCGGCACACGATCGAGACGTTCCGGTCCAGCGTGCCGGATGCCGACATCCTTGTCGCCATGGCGGACATAGTGGACCATGGCGAGGCGCGACGCCCCTCCCGGCTCGTCGACCAGTACGATTGCCGTGGTCCGGGGGCCATGTGGGCCGCTCTGTCGCAACCCGAGATACCGGATGATGCCGAGCTGGATCCCGCCGCGGTGACGCTGGCCTTCTCGGCGTTGCCGCCGGAGCTTCGCAAGCGGCTTGGCCCTGCACTGGCGGAGAGGCTGCTGGGGTACGGCCAGAACGAGGCGGCTTCGGTCGTGCGGACGGCCATCCTGCGCGCGCCGGGTGCGCCAACGATCGAGACCGAGCTCCTCGATGCCGAGATCGCGCTCGACGCCGGACGGGAGGAGGCCGCCGCGACCAAGCTGGCCGAGGTCGTCGAGCAAACCTCCGGCCGCAGCGTCGAGGCGGTGGAGCGGCTGCTGGCACGGCGCCTCGATGCCGGAGAGATCGTCGAGGATGAGATTCTCGCTGCCGCCGACGCGCTGGTCTACGAGCATCGGGGGACACCGACTGCACGTCGTCTGTCGGAGCTGCGGATTGAGGGCCTTGCCCGCGCGGGACAGGCACGCCGCGCCCTTGCTGTGCTGGGAGATACCGTAAAGGACCTGCCGGACGAGAGCGTCGTTCGCTTGAGGGGTATCTCCTACGCCGAGGCGGCGCGGAAGCTGGACGATCCAACCTTTCTGCTCGTTGCTGTGCGAGCGTCCAGCGAGCTCGGCACGTCGCCGGAAGAGATGGCGGCCAGGCGGGCTGTGGCCAGCCGCCTGACGGAGATGGAGCTCTTCGATCTGGCCGGATCGCTTGGCGTCGCGGAGGGAATGAGGTCCGGCGCGTCGTCGGCGGCGCGGACCGATGCGCCGGTGGCTCCGAACTTCCGGACCGCCGCACCCGAGACCGACAAGACCTTGGCGCGCGCCGGAGCGCTTCTCGACAAGAGCGCGGCGCTGCGCGAGCGTCTTGCCGCCGCGCTCGCGCCTACCTCGGAGACGGAGTGAGCGACGGCGCCGGCCGGAATTCCGGTCCACGCTAACGATCCGTCAACGATCCGGCCGCTAGGAAGGTGCCGACACCAGGCACGGCAAGAACTGCGGCGCTTCATGACCATGACGAGAGACCGTTCGAGGCCCCAAGGCGCGACACTTATCGCGCCGCCGACCCGTGACGCTGTGCCGTCGAACGGTTGCGCCGCTGCCGCCCTTAGCCCCGCCATGACGCCCGCCGAACGCGATGCCGCCCCGTCGGCTAGGCCTCGAGGCGTCGACCGAACCATCTCCCATAGTCGCCGAGCGCGCCTCTTTGGCGTCCGCATGACAGGATCACGCACGTGAAGCTCAGCCTCCAGGCCCTGTTCCGCCCGACCATTCTGCTCGCCCTGGCGCTGATGGTGATCATCGTGATGATGGTCCTGCCGGTGCCATCGTGGATCCTCGACGTCGGCCTCGCCGCCTCGTTCTCTCTTGCGATCCTGATCTTCACGGTCACGCTCTTCATCGAGCGGCCGCTCGATTTCTCATCGTTCCCGACGATCCTGCTTGCGTCACTGATGCTGCGGCTTTCGCTCAACGTCTCCTCGACGAAGCTGATCATCGGCGAGGGGCATACGGGCACCTCCGCGGCGGGCGAGGTGATCGAGGGCTTCGCGATGTTCGTGATGGGTGGCAATGTTCTAATCGGGCTCGTGGTCTTCGGCGTGCTGTTGATCGTCAACTTCATGGTCATCACCAAGGGCGCGGGACGGATGGCCGAGGTCGGTGCGCGCTTCGCCCTTGACGGTATGCCCGGCAAGCAGCTCGCCATCGACAGCGACATGTCGGCGGGCGCGATCGATCACACCGAGGCCAAGCGGCGGCGCGAGACGGAGCTGGCGGAGACGACCTTCTTCGGCTCGCTCGACGGCGCGTCGAAGTTCGTCAAGGGCGACGCCGTCGCCGGCCTGCTGATCACGTTGCTCAACCTGATCGTCGGGTTGACGGTCGGCCTTCTGCTTCACGACATGCCGATCGGGCGCGCCTTCGAAACCTACGCGATCCTGACCGTGGGCGACGGCCTCGTCGGCCAGATCCCCGCCGTCATCATCTCGGTCGCCTCGGCGTTGCTCCTGTCACGCGGCGGCACGACTGGCTCGACGGACGTGGCGATCTTTGCTCAGCTCGGGAAGCACGCATCGGCCCTTGGCACAGTGGCGGCATTGATGGCGCTCTTCGCGCTGGTGCCGGGAATGCCGTTCGTGCCGTTCATGGCGGGGGCGGGGGTGCTCGCGGGCGCGGCCTGGTGGGTGAGCAAGCAGGACAAGAAGAAGGCCGCAGAGGCCGCCGCGGCGCCGTCCGAAGCCGAGCTGGCCCCGCGGGAGAAGTCCATGGGCGACATCCTCGACCTCGACGACATTCACGTGCAGTTCGCGCCGGACCTTGTGTCGATGGTGCTCGACCCCGCGACCGGCCTCGACGCCCGCATCAACAACATGCGCAACCACGTCGCGACGGCGTTCGGGCTGATCCTGCCCGAAATCCGATTGACCGATGACGCGTCGTTGCCGCCGGGCAGCTATGTCGTGCGCATCCAGGGGGTCGAGCAGGCGCGCGACCGGCTGCGGCCAGACAAGGTCCTCGCGCTGTCGAATGGCGCGAACGAGCTGCTGCCACCGGGTGACAACGTGAGAGAGCCCGTCTACGGGGCCCCCGCCCGCTGGGTCGACGCCGAGGAGCAGGAGGATGCGGCGACCTCCGGACTGACCGTGGTCAGCGCGACGGAGGTGCTGGCGACGCACCTCCTCGAGGTTCTGAAGCGGAACTTCTCGCGGCTTCTGACGCTGAAGGCTCTGCGGGTGTTGCTCGACGAGCTGACCAATCTCGCCGACCAGCGGCGGTCCGACGCCAACCGGCGCATGCTCGACGAACTGATCCCGGATAAGGTGCCGGTGGACCTGCTGCTGTCCGTTCTCCGCCTGCTCCTCGACGAGCGGGTGTCGATCCGGAACCTGCCGCTGATCATCGAGGCGATTGCCGAGGCGCGGCCGGGGGCGCCAACGGCGGAGGCGATCGTCGAGCATGTCCGCCAGCGTCTCGGCTTTCAGCTCGTGGCCGAGCTTCGCCGGCCTGACGGCACGGTCCCGCTCGTCCAGCTCGCACCCGAGTGGGAAGAGACGTTCGCCAGCTACCAGCTCGACGGTCCGAGCCGCGAAGTCGCGCTGCCGCCCGAGAAGTTCAACAGGCTCGCCCAGAACATCGCCGACCGGCTCGGCCGCGCGGGAGAGGCCGGGATCTATCCCGCGATCGTCACCTCGATGCACCGCCGCCGCTTCATGCGGACGGTGCTGTCAGCGAAAGGCATCTCGAACCCCGTGCTGTCGTTCGAGGAGATCGGAACAGACGCGCGCCCCTCGCTCGTGGGTCTCGTGGCGGCATGATGGAACTTCTCGCGGAGCTCCTCGCCGCGGTCCGCGAGTGGATGACGCTATCGGGGATCGTGTTTCTGCGGGTCGGCGCGATGATGTTCCTGCTGCCCGCGTTCGGCGAGCTGCTGATCCCGGCGCGGATCCGCCTTGTCCTGGCGCTCGCCTTCACCGCCGTCGTCGCACCGGCGGTCACTCCGGCGGTCCAGCCGTTCGCGTCCGGTGACGACCTGCTCCTCCTCCTGGGAACAGAAACGGCGATAGGCCTCATTCTGGGCCTGGTGCTGCGGTTCTTCGCGATGGCGCTGCAGATGGCAGGTCAGATGGCGGCGCAGGCCACGTCGCTGTCGCAGA
The DNA here is from genome assembly GCA_963749675.1 of uncultured Alphaproteobacteria bacterium. Taxonomy (GTDB): domain Bacteria; phylum Pseudomonadota; class Alphaproteobacteria; order Rhodobacterales; family Rhodobacteraceae; genus Roseitranquillus. The sequence goes on along the minus strand of CAVVNT010000003.1, from coordinate 115,683 downwards.
TCCTGGGCGACGCCGGGATCGATCCGCAGCCTGCGATCGGACAGCTGCTGACTGTCGGGGGCCTGGCGCTGGCGGTTGCTGCGGGTCTCCATGTCCGGTTCGCCGAGCTGATGATCTACTCTTACGACGTGTTCGAGCCTGGTCTCATGCCCGGCCCGGCCCTCGTCAGCGAGTGGGGATCCAGCGCATCGCCGCGGCGTTCTCGCTGGCCTTTTCGATGGCGGCGCCGTTCACGATAGCCGCGTTCGTCTACAACCTCGCGCTCGGCGTCATCAATCGGGCGATGCCGCAGCTCATGGTCACCTTTGTCGGCGCACCGGCGATCACGCTGGGTGGTCTCGTGCTGCTCCTCATCTCGGCGCCGATCATGCTCGGTGTCTGGCACCAGGGCTTCGTCGCGTTCATCGCCGACCCGTTCGGGGCGCGCTGATGGCCGAGGAGGAAGACGACGACAAACAGTACGAGCCGTCCCAGAAGAAGCTCGACGACGCCCGCGAGAAAGGCGAGATCCCGAGATCGCAGGACCTGACCACCGCCGCGAGCTACGGCGGTCTGCTGATCGCCGCCGTCGCGCTGGGCGAACCGGCGTTGATCCATGCAGCCGAGACCATGATGACCTTCCTCGACCGGCCCGAGGCGCTGGCGGCTGAGGTCTTCAGCGGGGGCGCCGCGCCTGTGCTCGGCGGCCTGGCCACCGGCATCACGCTGCCGATGCTGCCGTTCTTCGTGATCCCGGGCGCGCTGGCGGTCGGCGCGTTGCTTGCCACGCGCAGCCTGGTCTTTGCGACGGAGAAGCTGAAGCCCAAGACCAACAAGATCTCGCCCATCGCCCAGGCCAAGAACAAGTTCGGCCGCTCGGGCCTCTTCGAGTTCGGCAAGAGCTTCGCCAAGCTCGCGATCTACTCCGTGATCCTCGGCTTCTTCCTTTATGCGAAGATGCCCCAGATCATGACCACGATGGCGCTTACGCCGGCCATGGCAACGGCGATTCTGCTGAGGCTGTCGATCGCGTTCCTGTTCATCGTCCTGGGCGTGTCACTGTCGATCGGCGGCATCGATTACCTCTGGCAGCGGGCAGAGCACCTGCGGAAGCACCGGATGTCGCACAAAGAGATGAGGGACGAGCATAAGCAGTCCGAAGGCGATCCGCACATGAAGCAGCATCGGCGCCAGAAGGCCTATGACATCGCCATGAACAAGATGCTGTCGGACGTGCCGCAGGCAGACGTCGTAGTGGTCAATCCGACGCACTACGCCGTCGCGCTGAAGTGGGACCGGATGCGCGGCACGGCGCCGAAGTGCGTTGCCAAGGGCGTCGACGAGATCGCTGCGCGAATTCGCGAGATCGCGGCCGAGAACGGAATTGCGCTGCATTCTGACCCGCCGACCGCGCGCGCGCTGCACGCCTCCGTCGAGATCGGCGAGGAGGTCCGGCCTGAGCACTACCGGGCGGTCGCCGCCGCCATCCGCTTCGCGGAGGCACTGCGGAAGAAGGCGCGCAGGCAGTGAGGTCCAAGGATTCTCAAGCGCCTCGCGTCCTTGGCCGATACCGTCTTCGAGGCCGAACTCGCACGGATGCGCGGCAACCGCGCTGCGGTCGCGACGGTGGAGGCGGAAGTTGAGAAGGTTCGCCACCAGCGCCGGGATCGACGCGACGCTCAGCGCGCGCTCGCAGCGCCGGACCCAGCGCAACTCGCATCGGCCGACCTGCACTGGGACCAATGGACCGACGAAAAGCTGCGCCGACTTCAATCCCAGCGCGCCAAGCTCGAAGCGGAGGCTGCGGCCATGCGCGCGGGCGTCCGTCGGGCCTTCGGACGTCGTCAGGCCTTGTCGGGGCTGGAGGAGCAACTCGAGGCGGAAGCGCGCCGCGCAGCCGCGAGGAAGTTGCACGAGTAGGGGCCGCAGCCTTCGCCGCGACCCCAGGAAATTTTCGTTTAGGTGGTCAGCAGGCCTCGCCTCGCGGGCGGGATGATGCTACTCCCAGAACCCTTCATCGACGCCTTCCATCGATTCAAGCTGTTCCTCGTTCATGCGCGTGACGAAGGCGTAATCTTGATCGTCAACCGCCACCAGATTGACATCGTCTACGCCAATCATCACGTGCTTGTCTGCAATATCGAGGAAGCCGCCAACTTCAGCTACGATGCCGATCAGTTGACCCTCGCGCGACAAGACCAGATCTTCGATCTCGCCGATCGAATTCCAGTCGGGCCCGACTTCATCATAGACGGTGTTGACGTCCCAGCCCTCATCCTCGGCGGCGTTCGTCGTGTATACGGTACCACCAGTGATGTCGCGGCTGCGGATCAAGTCGCCCTGCATGGACGTCATGTCGGCGCTTGATGTGCTCATCTGAGCGGCTGCGCCGGTAGCGGCAAGACCGAGCGCGAGCGCACTTGCGGAAAGAAATTTCATCTGTAGCCATCCTTTCGTTCGTCTTGCTGGCCTAACCATTCGGCCGGAGAGAGGTTCCCCGCTGATCTGAGGCAAAGCCGGGAATGGAGAGAATGGAACGAGTTCCGGAAAAACGATTGGCGCAACTGAAGTGATTCTTGGTTGCGGCGGGCAACAAATGAAAAGGGCATCCCGGAAATCCGAGACACCCCCAAGGCTGCGGCTTCCTTTTACGGCCACTCGCACTGCGGTGTCCCGGTCCCTCAGGGAACGTCTGATCTATCGATAGGGCGCCTCGAAAAATGGTCCCGACCGTGGCGCTGCGGTATGTCTGTCGGGATGATGCGACACTGAGGGTGTGACGATGGCGCAGATGGGGTTCTTCGATCTTACAGACCGTTACGCGAGCCTGGACGCGAAGAAGGACCCGCTGGTCGAGATCGACGCCGTTGTGCCGTGGGAGGAGTTTCGCCCGACCCTTGAGCGGGTCTGGCGCAAGCCAGCTGCGGCGCGCAAGTCCCGGGCGGGGCGCAAGCCGATGGACGCGGTGCTGATGTTCAAGACGCTGGTGCTGAGCGCGCTCTACAACCTGTCCGACGACCAGATCGAGTATCAGGTCCGCGACCGGCTGTCGTTCATGCGATTCCTCGGCCTCGGCCTCGAAGACCGGGTGCCGGACGCCAAGACGGTATGGCTCTATCGCGAGGCACTGGCGCAGGCGGGCAAGGTGGAGGAGCTGTTCAGCCAGTTCGACGGCTATCTGGCGCGGCAGGGCTACATCGCGCGCGGCGGTCAAATCCTGGATGCGTCCATCGTGCCGGTGCCGCGCAACCACAACACGCGGGACGAGAACGCGGCAATCAAGAACGGCGAGGTGCCCGAGGACTGGGCGGACAAGCCCGCGAAGCGCGCGCAAAAGGACCTGGACGCGCGCTGGACGAAAAAGCACGGCAAGAACCATTACGGCTACAAGAATCACGTCAACGTGGATCGTAGGCACAAGCTGGTGCGGCGCTATCACGTCAGCGATGCCGCGCGGCATGACAGCCAGGCGGTGGATCATCTGCTGATGCAGGGTAACACCGGCTCCGGCGTGTGGGCGGATGCGGCCTATCGGTCCGAGGAGATGGAGGCAAAGCTGCGCGCCCGGAGGCTGAAAAGCCACATCCACCGCAAGGGCAAGCGGGGCAAGCCGCTGACCGAACAGGCCAAGGGCAGCAACCGGACCAGATCCGGCATCCGGGTCCGCGTCGAGCACGTCTTCGGCGCGCAGGCCAACGATATGGGCGGGACCTTGGTCCGGACCATCGGCTTGGTTCGAGCGACGGCCAAGATCGGGATGAAGAACCTCGCCTACAACATGCGCCGCCTCGGCCAGCTGCGCCGTCTCAACCCGTGCCCGGCGTGAGCATCACGCGAACAAAAAAGATCAGGCCGCGAGGCAGAAAAATCCGAGCGTGAAGGCCGCAGCGCCACGCCCATCCGGACGCAGCAAAGCGACAGCCGACGCTCTTCCTCCTGCTTCAGACCACGCGCGCCGCCGAGGGGGCACGAGAACGGTAGAAAATCGAGGTGCCCTGGAGGCGGACTCCGCCTCAGGCCATCAGCCGCGTTCGGACCAGAAACAGGTTCCCGAGCCCGAATAGCGCGAACAGCTGGGCCTCGTTCTTCGCCAGGCCGCGGTAGCGGGTCTTACGATAACCAAACTGGCATTTCAGCACCCGAAACGGATGCTCGACCCTGGCCCGCAGGCTGGCGATGAGCCGATTGATGTGCTCGTCGATGGGGTGCAGCCGACCGCCCTTCGGTGCCTTGCGCATCACGCCCCAAACCTTGCCCTGCTTGCGGAACACCTCTTCGCGCTCGCCACTGACATAGCCCTTGTCGCCGAACACCGCGTGCTCGTCGCCATGCAGCAGCTCATTGAACTTCTGGCTGTCGTGCACCTTGGCGGTGCTGGCTTCCATCGAGTGGACCACACCGCTGTCGAGATCGACGCCGACATGCGCCTTCATGCCGAAGTACCACTCGTTGCCCTTCTTCGCACTGGTCATCTCCGGATCGCGGGACCGCTGCTTGTTCTTGGTCGAGCTCGGCGCGTCGATCAGCGTCGCATCGACCAGCGTACCTTCGCGCAGCAGGATGCCCTTCTCGCGAAGGCAGGCGTTCACCGCCTCGAAGATCGCGTCAATTCGTGCCGTTCCAGCAGGTGGCGGAAGTTGAGGATCGTGGTCTCGTCCGGGATCGCATCGTCCCCCAGCTCCAGCCCAGCAAACCGGCGCATCGCGTCGCTGTCGTAGAGTGCCTCCTCCGCCGCGGGATCGGACAGGGCGTACCACTGCTGCAGGCAGTAAACTCGCAGCATCACCTCCAGCGGCATCGGCGGCCGCCCGCCCTTCGGTCCCGCCTTCGGATAGTGCGGCTCGATCAGCGCCATCAGTCGCGTCCAGGGCACCACCGACTCCATCTCGGAGAGAAACGTCTCGCGCCGGGTGCGCTTCTTCTTCGTGGCGTAGGTCAGCGAGGCGAAGGTGGTCTGCTTCATCGAGGACGGCTCCCGCAAGCTCGCCATCAGCCTACCAGATCATGATCGAAAGCCGAGGTTCTTCAGAGTTTCCTCAGGTATCCTGGCGGACAATTCCGGTAATCAGAACGTCGGTCAGGAGGTTCTCGCCGGTCGCCCTCCTGCCGGCTTCGCGAAGGGCCGATCGCAGGATGTCCATTGCGCCGCTGGAGGTGAAATTCCCCGTGAAGCCCCCTGCGTTCGCGTGATCGAACAGCACGGTGAGAAATGCATCGCGGATTTTCGGCTCGAGGCGGATGATCGCGTCTTTCTGGCCTGCGGCTACCTCGAGGTCGACCGAAAGAATCACCAGCGATTGCACCCGCGTCGCATCGAGGATCGGCACTATGAACTGATTTCTCAGACTCACGTACTCGACTGTAGCGGTGCTGTTGCCATGGCCTGATGCATTGCCATGGCTTGACGCCGATGCTTTGGCGCTTTGCGCAGCCGGAGCGTGCTCTGCGTTCGCGGAATGTCCATCCGGTTCAGCGGCGGCGTGGTCGGTGTCGGGGCGGAGGGCCACGCCGGCTGCGACACCGGCGCCAACGCCGGCGAACGTCAGGACGAGGGGCAGAACTAGCTTCATGAACGGAGCCTCCTCAGAAGGGCAGGACCTTGTCGACGATCTGCTGGCCGTAGCGCGGTTGCTGCATGTCGGTGATCTGTCCGCGGCCGCCGTAGCTGATGCGCGCCGAAGCGATCTTGTCGTATGTGATCTCGTTCTGGCGAGAGATGTCCTCGGGCCGCACGTAGCCGGTCACCTGCAGCTCGCGGATCTCGAAGTTGACCCGCACTTCCTGGCTGCCCTGGATCTGCAGCACGCCGTTCGGAAGGACTTCAACGACGGTAGCGGCGACGCGCAGCTCGAGCTTCTCGTTGCGGCGGACGTCGCCCTCGCCCTGCGCCTCGGAGCTAGACTCGAGTCCGACGCCAGGATCGATCGCGACGTCGGCCGGCAGCCGCTCGGGCAGGCCGAAGAGCGAGCTCACGCCCATGTTCTCGGACCCTGAGCGCGAGCGCGATGACGAGTTCTTGATCTGGGCGCTCTCGTCGATGTCGATTACCACGGTCATGATGTCGCCGCGCTGACCTGCCCGTCGGTCGCCGAGAAGTGACCGCGGTCCGCCGGACCAGAGCGACGCTTCGCTCTGCGCAGTCCGGCGGTCTGTCTCGGGCAGAGCCGGCGTCGACATCGCGTAGTGCTCTTCGCTTTTGTCGATTGGCGTGAAACCTGGGGCGCGTCCCACGGGGGCCGTGCTGCAGGCGGATGCCGCGAGCAGCGCGGCGAGGGTCAGGGGGGCGTAACGCATGGATTTCTTCCTTAGCGGCTGGCGAGGCTGAGGCCTTCGTTCGTCACGTAGACCTTGCCGTCTTCTCCGACGGTCCCCGTGATCGTGTTGCGGGACGAAAGGTTCATCACCCGGATCCGGTCGCCCACGCCGCCGCGTTCGAGCACGCGGCCCTCGGTGGCGATGGTCAGACCGTTCTGGCCGTAGATCAGAGTGACGATTTGGTTGCGCTCCACGACCGCGGCAGGGCCGATCTCGCCCGGGCGGACCGGGCGGCCGGCATAGAGGTTCACGCGTGCCTCCTGTCCGATGGCGTCGTCGAGCGACGAGAGCGCGCCAGGAACGTCTTCAGCGATGACGGCGAGGTCCTCGCCGGTCAGCAACGTGCCGGCCCGCAGCGTCCGGCCTGCGACCACCGTGTCGGCGAGCGCAGCACCTGGCACGGCAATCGCGAGGATCAGGGCAATCGTTTTCATCAGCGCACCTGCGTCGTCGCGCCGAGCATCTGGTCGGCGGCCGAAATCACCTTGGAGTTCAGCTCGTAGCCGCGCTGCGCCTCGATCAATTCGGTGACCTCGCGGACCGGGTCGACCGAGCTGTCTTCGAGAAAGCCTTGGCGGAACGTGCCGAGACCGTCCTCGCCCGGTACGCCGATCAATGGCGGACCGGAGCCTGCGGTCTCGAGGAACATGTTCGACCCAATTGCCTCGAGGCCCTTTTCGTTGCTGAAACGGGCAAGCGTGAGCTGGCCCATCAGCTCGGGCTCCGGCCGGTCCAGGAAATAGGCGTAGACCTCGCCCTCGGCGTTGATCGAGATCGAGCGAGCATCGTTGGGCAGCGTGATCTCGGGAACGGTGGGGAAACCCTCCGAGTTCACGATTACCCCGTCCGGCGACCGCTTCAGCGCGCCATCTCGGGTATAGGCCGAATTGCCGTTGGGCAGTTCCACCTCGATGTAGCCTGCGCCCTCGATCGCGAGGTCGAGGTCGCCGCCGGTCTCGGCCAGAGCGCCCTGTGCCAGCTGAACCGTAACCGATGCGGGCCGGACGCCGAGGCCGAGCTGCACGCCGGTCGGCAGCACCGTGCCGTCTTGAGCGTTGATCGTGCCGGGCTGCACGACCTGCTGATAGTGCAGGTCGGCGAACTCGGCGCGGCGGGCGTTGTAGCCCGTGGTGTTCATGTTCGCTAGGTTGTTCGAGATGACCTCGACCCGCGTTTGCTGGGCACTCATGCCCGTGGCGGCGATCTGAAGCGCGCGCATGGCGAAGGATTCTCCTTACTGACGTCCGAGGGTGGATACGACTGCGATAATCCGCTCGTGCTCCTTCTCGAGGAAGCTCTGGCCGAGTTCATAGGCGCGACTGACCTCAATCATGCGGGCGATCTCGCCCACCGGATCGACGTTCGATCCTTCGAGGAATCCCTGCAGCACCTTCGCGTCCTCGAAGACCGGCTCGATGTCGCCGGCCTCGAAGCGGGTGCCCATCTGGTGCTGCAAGCTGCCGCTGTCGACGGCGCGCCAAACACCGATCTGTCCGACCGGGCGGCCATCGGCGGAAATCGTACCATCCGCCCCCATCGCGACATTGCGCGCGTCGGGCGGAATGAAGATCGGGGCGCCGCCGGCGTCGAGAACGAGGTGCCCTTCCTGCGTAACGAGATCGCCCGCCTCGTTCGGCATGAAGCTGCCGGCGCGGGTCAGCTGCTGGCCTTCCGGCGTCTCGATCAGGAAGAATCCGTCTCCGTCTATCGCGAAGTCGAACTGATTTTTCGTCTGGTTCAGCGCGCCTTGGGTCAATCCAGCATAGCGGGTCTGGCTGCCCGCCATCGAAAGGCTTGGCTGTCCAGGACCGGCATCGTGGACATACTCCGAGAAGATCACACCCTCGCGGCGGAACCCCGTGGTCGACATGTTCGCGATGTTGTTCGCGACCGTCTGCATCTGCCGCAGCAGACCCGACTGGCGGCTGAGCGTCGTGTAGTAGCTATTGTCCATTGCTCAGAGCCCCGCCACGAGGGGGATAATCCGGTCGACCCAGAAGCTGACAAGCGTCTCGGTCATGAAGCCCATGGTGACCCAGAAAACCAAGCCGATCGCCGCGAGCTTTGGCACGAAGGTCAGTGACATCTCCTGCACCGACGTCAGCGCCTGGAAAAGACCGACCGTCACGCCCGCGAATAACGCCACGACAAGGATCGGCGTCGAGATCATCACCGCGATCCACAGCCCCTGGCGGAGCGTGTCGTAAAAGACCAGCTCGTTCATCAGACGGGCATTCTCAGGATTTCCTGATATGCCTCGACGACCTTGTCGCGCACGGTGACGGCCGTCTCAACGGCCAGTTCCGTCTGAGCCAGCGCCTGAACCAGCGACGTAGCGTCGGCCTGGCCGACGACGGCGGCCTTGGCCGTAGAACTCCCCGCCGGCGAGCGTCTGTGCGAAATCGGTGGCGATCTTCTCGAAACCACCGGCCCCGTCGACGCGCTGCGGTTCGGTCGCCGGGCGCGTCTGATTGTACTTGAGAGCGGCGAAAGCGGATTGGATGTCCATTCTAGTCTCCATCAGCGCCGCAGCAGTTCCAGCAGCGAGCGCTGCATCTGCCGCGATTGGTCGAAAAGTTTGAGATTGGCTTCGTAACTGCGCTGTGCTTCGCGCGCGTCGGCGATCTCGACCACGAGATCGACATTCGAGCTGTCATAATGACCCGTCGCATCCGCCAGCGGGTGGCCAGGGTCGTAGATTTGCGTCAGTTCCGAGCGGTCGAGGCGGACCCGGCCGGTCTTTACTTCGCCGGTCGCCTCGCCGAGCGAGTAGACGGCCTCGAACGGCACCGCCTTGCGGCGATAGCCGGGCGTGTCGGCGTTCGCGATATTCTCCGACACGTGCCGGAGCCGTGCGGACTGGGCCCTCATGCCGGACGCGGAAAGCGCCAGAGTGGCAGCAAGATCGCTCATCTTTCTGTCTCCCTCAACGCCGCCCAAGGCTCGTTCGCAGGATGTCGAGCGAGGTCTTGTAGATGGACGTCGCCATGTCGTGCTGGTGGCGGATCTCGGCTGACCGCATCATCTCGGTTTCAAGCGAAACTGTATTGCCGTTCGGCGCGGCCTCGCCGGCTGCTTCGAAGAGGCGCGGCGCGGTCGCGATCTCGCCCGCGCCGAAATGGCCTGAACGGGTAGCCCGCAAGGTGCCAGCAGCTTCGCTCTCGTAGAGATCACGAAAGGCGACGACGTCTTGGGCGCGGTAACCCGGAGTGTCTGCGTTGGCGACATTTCGCGCCGCGACTTCCTGGCGGGTGCTGGCATGTCTGGCCAGACCGGTCGCCATGCGCATAAGCTCTAGGTTGTCGAACATCGGGGTTTCTCCCTCGATCTGTCGTCGATCAGTTTCAAGGAGGAGCGATAGGCCCGATTCCTTTAGATTGGGTTGTCGATTGAGTTAGATAGCTACGGAATGAGCACGGGCCTCGAACAACTCAGAGCAGAAGTCGAAGCGCTGCGGACAGTGCGACCGGTGGGCCGAATCGCGTCCATTGCCAGCGGCATGGTTCACGTGTCTGCGCTAGGCGACGTTGCGGCCACTGGCGACCTCGTCGAAGTCCGCACCGCCCGTGGCGCTCGCGTCGTGGGTGAAGTCGTCACGATTAGTCCGGAGACGGTCGACATCCTTCCGGAGGGGTCGGTCGACGGGCTCTCCATCGGTGATCGCGTGACCCATCTCGGCTCCGGCGACATCGCGCCGGACGACACTTGGGTCGGTCGTGTCGTCGATCCGTTCGGCGCCGCCCTCGACGGCCGTCCTTTGCTGCGCGGCGCGACCTCGCGGCCTCTCCGGGGTACCCCCCTCAACCCGACGGAGCGGCGTCCTCTCGGGTCTCGCCTGTCGACCGGTCTCGCCGTATTCGACACGTTGCTCCCAATCGTAGAGGGCCAGCGCATCGGCCTCTTCGCGGGCTCGGGTGTCGGAAAGTCTACCCTCATGGGCCAACTCGCGCGCGGACTTGAGGCCGACGTTGTCGTCATCGCGCTCGTCGGTGAGCGGGGCCGGGAGGTGCGAGAATTCATCGACCAGGTCCTCGGGCCGGCGGGCATGACCAAGTCCGTCGTCGTGGCGGCGACGTCCGACCGCTCGCCTCTCGTCCGCCGGCGCGCACCGTGGACGGCAGCCACCGTCGCCGAGCACTTCCGCGACAAGGGATTGCATGTCCTCCTCATGGCGGACTCGATCACCCGCTTCGCCGACGCGCACCGCGAGGTTGCTCTGGCCGCTGGAGAGTTCTGGCTCTCTCCGGGGGTACCCGCCGTCGACGACGCAACTCATCACCTCGCTCGCCGAGCGCGCGGGGCCGGGACTGGAGGGGCAGGGCGACATCACGGCAATCTTCACCGTGCTCGTGGCCGGCTCTGACATGGAGGAGCCGGTGGCGGACATTCTGCGCGGCGTCCTCGACGGGCACGTCGTGCTCGACCGGACGATCGCCGAGCGTGGGCGGTTTCCCGCGGTGGACGTGCTGCGCTCCGTCTCGCGATCGCTCCCAGGCGCGGCGACAAGCGACGAGAATGAGATCCTCCGGCTGGCGCGCCGCCGCATGGGCGCCTACGACAATGCGGCCTTGATGATCCAGGCAGGGCTTTACACCGCCGGAAGCGACCCCGAACTCGACGCCGCGATCGCTGTTTGGCCGAAGCTCGACGCTTTCGTCGGAAAATCCGACACCGATGGAATCCCCGAGAGCTACGACGCCTTGCGCGCCTGCCTCAGGTAGGTGTCGCACGAGTGCTGGGGTCGCCGATGGCCTACGACGAAGGATTGGCACAGACGGTCCGCGATGACCTCGGGGATCGCGCAGATTTGACCGAACGGAAGATGTTCGGCGGTCTCGCCTTCATGCTGAGCGGCCACATGGTTGCGGGCGTCTACAGCGGCGGCGGTCTCTACCGGGTCGGCAAGGAGAATGTCGAAACCGCGCTGGGAATCGAGGGCGCCGGACGCCCTGAGATGGGCGGACGCACAATGAGAGGCATGATCGCGCTTGCGCCCGAGGCCATGGCCGACGATGCGCGTCGCATGACGCTTCTGAAGCTCGCGCTCGCCTGGGTCGAGGCTCTGCCGCCAAAGAGTTGACGGCAGAGCAAGCTCCTAGGCCAGTTCCACGCCCTCGGCGAGGGCGATGAAGTGCGGATTGGCAAAGCCCTCCTTGCCGTATGCCAGCGGCGCGAGGGTATCGGCGTCAAAGACCTTGCCGCCCGCGGCCCGCAGGACGGCGTCCCCTGCTGCGGTATCCCACTCCATCGTGCGTCCGAGGCGCGGATAGATGTCGGCTTCACCCGTCGCGACCAGGCAGAACTTCAGCGAGGACCCGGCGCTCACGACGTCCGAGACATTGTAGCGCGAAATGTAGTCGTCGGTCTCGGGCGTCCTGTGCGACTTGGACGCGACGACCCGCAGGCTGTCATTGTCCGGTGTCGCGACATGGATGGCTTCCTGCTCACCTTGCAGCTCGGACCGGAAGTCGCCGTGCTCTTCCACCGCATCGCCTTCAGGCGTCGTCATGAAAAGGCGGTGCTTGGCGGGCGCGTAGACGATGCCGCGGGACGGGGCGCCATCCTCGATGTAGGCGATGTTGACGGTAAAGTCGCCTCGACGCTTGACGAACTCTTTCGTGCCGTCGAGCGGATCCACGATCAGGAAGGTCGTGACGCTCTGATCGTGACTCGTGGCCTGTTCCTCGGTCACCAGCGGTAGGTCGGGAAACGCGGCTCGCAGGCCGGCGGAGATAAGCGCGTCGGCCGCGCGATCGGCGGCCGTCACCGGACTTTCGTCGTCTTTCGCCTCGATCTCGAGATCGCCGGAGCGATAGATCTGCATTATTGCGGCGCCCGCCTCGATAGCGAGGCGCCGCATCTCTCTTGCGAGTTTCCCGTGATCCATCAGCCGGCGACCAGCCCGAGTTGTTCCAGCTTCAGCAGGACCTGGTGCGCGCAATGGTCGACGTCGACGCCGTCGGTGTCGAGGCGGATCTCCGGGTCCTCGGGCACGTCGTACGGGTCCGAGATTCCGGTGAACTCCTTGATCTTTCCTTCCCGCGCGAGTTTGTAGAGCCCCTTGCGATCGCGCGCCTCACAGACTTCGAGCGGCGTGGCGACGTGGACTTCGACGAAGGCGCCGTAGGCGTCGATCATCTCGCGCACGGTGGAACGCGTGGCGGCGTAGGGCGCGATCGGTGCGCAGATGGCGATTCCACCGTTCTTAGTGATCTCTGACGCGACATAGCCGATGCGCTGGATGTTGATGTCGCGGTGCTCCTTCGAGAAGCCGAGTTCGCTGGACAGGTGCTTTCGCACCACATCTCCGTCGAGCAGCGTCACCGGACGGCCGCCCATCTCCATCAGCTTGACCATCAGGGCGTTGGCGATGGTCGACTTACCGGAGCCGGAGAAACCGGTGAAGAACACCGTGAAGCCCTGCTTGGACCGGGCGGGCCGGGTGCGGCGCAGCTCCCTCTCAACCTCCGGGAACGAGAACCACTCCGGAATTTCCAGCCCTTCGGCCAAACGCCGCCGCAACTCGGTGCCAGAGATGTCAAGGATGGTGGCGCCCTCCTCGACCTCGTCGCGGGGCTCGTACTGCGCGCGCTCCTGCACGTAGACCATCTGCTTGAAAGGCACCATCTCGACGCCGATCTCTTCCTGGTACTGCTTGAACAGCGCCTGGGCGTCATAGGGGCCGTAGAAGTCCTCGCCCTTCGAGTTCTTGCCCGGGCCGGCATGATCGCGGCCGACGATCATGTGCGTGCAGCCGTGGTTGCGGCGGATGATGCCGTGCCAGACCGCTTCGCGCGGCCCGCCCATCCGCATCGCCAGGTTCAGAAGGCTCAGCGTTGTCGTCGCGTGAGGGTAGTGTTCCAGCACCGCCTCATAGCAGCGGACGCGCGTGAAGTGGTCGATGTCTCCTGGCTTCGTCATGCCGACGACCGGGTGGATCAGCAGATTGGCTTGCGTCTCGCGCGCGGCGCGGAACGTCAGCTCCTGGTGCGCTCGGTGCAGCGGATTGCGCGTCTGGAAGGCGACCACGCGGCGCCACCCCAGCTTTCGGAAACGGGCGCGCAACTCGTTCGGCGTGTCACGACGCGCCTTGAAGTCGTAGTGCACCGGCGGCTGGATGCCTGTGATCGTGCCGCCGAGGTAGACGGGTCCCGTCGATTCGTGGAGGTACCTGACGGCCGGATGCGCTTTGTCGTCGACTCCAAAGACCTTTTCGGCTTCGCGGCTCTTGTCGGGGCTCCACTTGTCGGTGATGGAGAGCGTGGCGAGGATGACACCCTCGGCGTCGCGCAGGGCGATGTCTTGGCCAGGCTCGATGCCTTCGGCAAACTTCTCTGACACGTCCAGCGTGATGGGCATTGGCCAAAGCGTGCCATCGGCGAGGCGCATGTTCTCAACGACGCCGTCGTAGTCTTCCTGCCCCAAGAAGCCCTGCAGCGGATAGAAGGCGCCGTTCATCAGCAGTTCGAGATCGCAGACCTGGCGGGCCGAGAGGTCCCACGAGGGTAGGTCCGCCGCTTCGGCTTTTAGCTTTTGCGCGCTCTCCCAGCTGACATAGAGTTCGGGGATTGGCGCGTGCGGCTGCATTGCACGAACGGGCAGTCGCGGAGACATCTGCATGATCGTTGTCCTGCTATTGATATGGATCGGGGTCCCGGTGCCCCGCTAGCGTGATAAAGGGCCGCCTAGCGACTCGCCCCCCGCCGTGCAAGTATTCTGCTGGCGCATGGTTACTGCTGCGGTGCAGCATTCATGCAGATTGTGTCGATCTTGCGTCGATGCTAGGCGCAGCCGCGAAGGAATCAAGCGGAGGCAGCATGGCCACGGACTTCATCGTCAGGGACATTTCTCTTGCGGGCTGGGGCCGCAAGGAACTCGACATCGCCGAGACTGAGATGCCGGGCCTGATGTCCCTTCGCGAGGAGTTCGGCGCTGCCAAACCGCTTGCGGGTGCGCGCATCGCCGGCAGTCTTCACATGACGATCCAGACAGCTGTGCTGATCGAGACGCTGACGTCGCTTGGCGCCGAGGTGCGCTGGGCCTCCTGCAACATCTTCTCGACCCAAGATCACGCCGCGGCCGCGATCGCCGAAACGGGCGTGCCGGTGTTCGCTGTCAAGGGCGAGACGCTGGAGGAATACTGGGACTATGCCGACCGCATCTTCGACTTTCTCGAGGATGCGAACATGATCCTCGACGATGGGGGCGATGCGAACTCTCTACATCCTGCTCGGTGCGCGGGTGGAAGAGGGTGGGAATAATCTGATCGACGATCCAAAGTCCGAAGAGGAAGAAGCGCTGTTCGCCCAGATCAGCAAGCGCCTTGCCAATTCGCCCGGATGGTTCGTCAGGCAGCGCGACGCGATCCGCGGCGTCAGCGAGGAGACGACGACCGGCGTCAACCGCCTCTACCAACTCCACAAGGAAGGCCGACTGCCGTTCCCGGCATTCAACGTCAACGACAGCGTCACCAAGTCCAAGTTCGACAATAAGTACGGTTGCCGCGAGAGCTTGGTCGACGGCATCCGCCGCGCGACAGACACGATGATGGCGGGCAAGGTCGCCGTGGTCTGCGGCTATGGAGACGTCGGCAAGGGCTCAGCCGCCTCGCTCCGCGGCGCCGGTGCGCGCGTCATGGTGACGGAATCCGATCCGATATGCGCGCTTCAGGCGGCGATGGACGGCTACGAGGTGGTGCTGCTCGAGGATGTCATCGGCCGCGCCGACATCTTCATTACCGCCACTGGGAACAAGGGCGTCATCCGTCTCGACCACATGCGCGAGATGAAGGACATGGCGATCGTCGGCAACATCGGCCACTTCGACAACGAGATCGAGATTGCCGGCCTGAAGAACCACAAGTGGACCCGGATCAAGGACCAGGTCGACATGATCGAGCTGCCTCGTGGCAACCGCATCATTCTGCTCTCAGAAGGGCGACTCTTGAACCTCGGGAACGCGACCGGTCACCCGAGCTTCGTGATGTCGGCGAGCTTCACCAACCAGGTCCTGGCGCAGATCGAGCTGTGGACCAAACACGACGAATACCCGCCCGGTGTCTACGTGCTGCCCAAGCACCTCGACGAAAAGGTCGCACGTCTGCATCTGGAGAAGATCGGCGCCAAGCTGACGCCGCTTAGCCCAGACCAGGCGTCCTACATCGGTGTCACACCGGAGGGGCCGTTCAAGCCCGACCATTACCGGTATTGAGTTGCCACTGAACATCACGCCGCGGCGCCGGTCGTGGCGTAGTTTGGCCGGGCCTGTTCGATGTTGTTGGCGATTGCTGCCATCAGCGCGGCGAGGATCACGGCCACAAGAGCCCTCAGATGGGCCAGGATCATGCGGATGTTGTGCCCGCAGCCGCAGAGGACAGCGTGGAGTGCGTCGCCGAGCGTGCCCTTGAGGGCGCAGCGGGCGAGGCGGCCGTCGGTCTTCATGTGGCCGACCGCCGGTTCGATTGCACTGCGGCGGCGCAGGTCGCGCCGGAGCGCCGGCGTCATGCCGCGGCGCTGGCCGGAGATGAAGACCTCGGTCGTCTCAACGCCATGACCCCTATAGCCGCGGTCGACGAAGGCTCTCTTCGGTGATGTGTCCGTCAGGATCTCCACCTGCTCGAGCGCTTCTCGCAAGGTATGGCCATCGTACGGGTTGCCGGTCATCGCGCGCATGCCGACGACGAAGCCCTCCTTGTGCGTGGTCGCCACCGAGACCTTGGAGCCGAACTCGTAACGGACGCGCGCCTTGCCCTTGGAGATGCAGTCCACCTCAGGCTCGTGCAGCGCATAGAGCTTCCGCTTGTCCTTCGGCTTCTGCCGCAGGAGGCGCTCAACGAGGGCGATCTCGCCCTCGATCCGCTCCCGCAGGGCGGTGTCGGTCACGGCGTGCAGCTGCCGCTGGATGTCGCGCAGGACCCGGCCGGTGTAGCCTTTCAGCCGCCGCAGCCCCTTGCGCATCCGCTTGAACTGGCGGGCGTGGGCATAGCGACCGACCTGTCCGGCCAGACGCGGCGCCAGCCGCGCGTAGCTTTGGCGAAGCGACAGGCCCGCCTCCTGGGCAAGCGCCACCAGGCGCCGACGCGCTTTCTCGTAGAGCCGTGTATCGGTTGGATGCGCGATCGCCTTCTCCATCACCGTCGTGTCCACGATCACCGTCTCCGCGCTCCGCTCGGAAATCACTCCGGCCTCGCGCCCGGCCTCGATCGTCTTGGTCAGGAGCCACTCGGCACCTTCCTCCCCGATCCGGTTCCGCCACCGCGTCAGCGACGAAGGATCGACAGGAGGACGGTGCTGAAAGAACGTCTCGCCACAGAGGTGCTGGTAGTACGGGTTCTCCACCCACCGGGCCACGACCGCCTCGTCCGACAGCCGGTAGGCGTGCTGGAGGTAGAGCAGCCCCGCCACCAGCCGTGGAGAGGTCGCCGGGCGCCCCGTGTGCGACGGGAAGAACCCCGCCCATTCCTCCTCGAAGAACTCCCAGTCGATCAGCCCGGCAAGCTTCACCAGTTCGTGGCGCAGGTCGATCATGTCCGCCAAGCGCGGGCGCAACAGGTCGTCCTGCTCAGGGGCACGGGATTTGGGCTTCATGCGTCGATCCGAAATTGCAGGGTTCTCGCCCCAAACCTACCAAACCCTGCGGTTCGCAAATATCAAAAACGTCACGTCATCAAATAAAGGGCGCCTCGAAAAATGGTCCCGACCGTGGCGCTGCGGTATGTCTGTCGGGATGATGCGACACTGAGGGTGTGACGATGGCGCAGATGGGGTTCTTCGATCTTACAGACCGTTACGCGAGCCTGGACGCGAAGAAGGACCCGCTGGTCGAGATCGACGCCGTTGTGCCGTGGGAGGAGTTTCGCCCGACCCTTGAGCGGGTCTGGCGCAAGCCAGCTGCGGCGCGCAAGTCCCGGGCGGGGCGCAAGCCGATGGACGCGGTGCTGATGTTCAAGACGCTGGTGCTGAGCGCGCTCTACAACCTGTCCGACGACCAGATCGAGTATCAGGTCCGCGACCGGCTGTCGTTCATGCGATTCCTCGGCCTCGGCCTCGAAGACCGGGTGCCGGACGCCAAGACGGTATGGCTCTATCGCGAGGCACTGGCGCAGGCGGGCAAGGTGGAGGAGCTGTTCAGCCAGTTCGACGGCTATCTGGCGCGGCAGGGCTACATCGCGCGCGGCGGTCAAATCCTGGATGCGTCCATCGTGCCGGTGCCGCGCAACCACAACACGCGGGACGAGAACGCGGCAATCAAGAACGGCGAGGTGCCCGAGGACTGGGCGGACAAGCCCGCGAAGCGCGCGCAAAAGGACCTGGACGCGCGCTGGACGAAAAAGCACGGCAAGAACCATTACGGCTACAAGAATCACGTCAACGTGGATCGTAGGCACAAGCTGGTGCGGCGCTATCACGTCAGCGATGCCGCGCGGCATGACAGCCAGGCGGTGGATCATCTGCTGATGCAGGGTAACACCGGCTCCGGCGTGTGGGCGGATGCGGCCTATCGGTCCGAGGAGATGGAGGCAAAGCTGCGCGCCCGGAGGCTGAAAAGCCACATCCACCGCAAGGGCAAGCGGGGCAAGCCGCTGACCGAACAGGCCAAGGGCAGCAACCGGACCAGATCCGGCATCCGGGTCCGCGTCGAGCACGTCTTCGGCGCGCAGGCCAACGATATGGGCGGGACCTTGGTCCGGACCATCGGCTTGGTTCGAGCGACGGCCAAGATCGGGATGAAGAACCTCGCCTACAACATGCGCCGCCTCGGCCAGCTGCGCCGTCTCAACCCGTGCCCGGCGTGAGCATCACGCGAACAAAAAAGATCAGGCCGCGAGGCAGAAAAATCCGAGCGTGAAGGCCGCAGCGCCACGCCCATCCGGACGCAGCAAAGCGACAGCCGACGCTCGTCCTCCTGCTTCAGACCACGCGCGCCGCCGAGGGGGCACGAGAACGGTAGAAAATCGAGGTGCCCTAAAATCAATGCGTTGGACGTTGATCAGGGCGAACTATTGAGTGTCAGCGAAAGAGAGGCCCGTAGGGGGAAGCCGGCGCCGACTGCAACAGCGTGAGCGCTATTGAGCCTCCGCTCATGACAGACGTGCTTGACTGAAGGTCCGCCTGGACGAGGAAGCGGCGTGTCACTTCCTCTTTCCGCTCGGGGTCGAGGAAGGCCTTCGGGTCGGACGTGCCGAAAAACGCGTTCGACTTTTCCTTGAAGATCTCCAGTTGCCGATCGATGTCCAGCGTTCCGACCGCGGTGGGAATGCCAAGCGCCCCTTCGAAGACCTTGCGCAGGGGCGGGGTCGCCATGACGGTGAACCACATCGCATTCTCGGTGGACTTGCTCTTGGTCAGCATTGTCAACTCGCGCTCGAACCCCATGGCCAGCCGCAGGTTCTGATCCTGCTCGCCCACGGCGACCTCGAATTGCCGCTCCTTGTAGAGCGAAGTGATCTTGTCGCCGAAGTCCGAAACCTTCGAGCGTGGCGGGGTGAGATCGAAGCCGAACGCCTGCGACATTGCGAGGTACCGCTTGTCGCTGAGCTTGTTCGCGAACGCCTCGTCAGTCAGCGTGCCTTCTTCCAGTACTTTCCGGATGAAGAACTTGCTGCCGATATCCTCGTCGAGGCCGAAGGCCCCCAGGGCGACCTTTAGCAGCCGGTAGTCCTTCGTCAGTTCCTCGGCCGTGTCGATCTTGCCGATGTTCTCCTTGAAGTACTCGGCGTCGCTCTTCACGAGGCCCGTATTGGAGAACGCGGCTTCCTGGGTCTCGCGCGTGCGCTTGAGGAAAGCCCAACCGGCGTTGCCGCCGGTCGGAATGACGGGCGCGAAGCTCACGACGCCTGCACGGCGAAGAGGCGCTCCTCGCGGGGGAGGAGACCGCGCAGGATCTTTAGCGCCTTGTAGTGCAAATCGGCCAGGACCGCCTCGGTCGCGTCCGCCAGCAGGATGCGGCTGTCGCGGTCGGTGAAGACCTGGCTCAACTGCTCGATCCCACGCATCAGCTGCGGGCGGGCCTCGACCGCGTCGACATCGCCCGAGATCACCAGCTGCGCGATGTAGCAGACGCGGCGCACCGGCGTGTTCGCCTGTTCGGGATGGATAGCGTCGCGAAGGCGCAGGATGTTTGCGCCAGGCGTGATGATCGAGAGCCTGGACCGCCGGTCTCCGTTCTCGATGACAGCGCCATTGATCAGAACCCGCTCCTTGGGACCGAGCTTTAGGACGAGGCCGCTCATTTCGCGGCCTCCTGGCTGCGGAGACCACGCATGATCATGGTATTGATCTCGATCAGGATATCCGCGCTCGCCTCGCCACGGAGGACGCGGCTGGTCTGGGTGAGGGTGAACTCGGCGAGATAGAAGATCTGGGCACGCAGCTGCTTCGGCAGCATGTTGCTTCCCTCAGCGACGTCAGCGGCGATGATGGTCCAAAGCCGGCGATTGTCGTCGAGGGCCTTGGCAAACGCCGTGAAATTCTGCTTGGCGGCCGCGGCGGCGGTACGCAGGGCGGCTGTGATGCGCGCGAAGGCGTCGTATTCTATGCCGCGGTCGGTGCGGACTGCGGTTTGGGTGCCGTAGGCCGTTCGGGCCATCAAGGTGGCGTTCACGTCGTGTCCTTCCTGGAACGTGGGACCTCAAGGGGCTGGCGGTTTTTCCGCCGAGGGAAGGAAGGGGGCGCCGTGTAGGCGCCCCCGACTCTGTCTTAGCGGAAGAGCGACAGGACCGACTGCGGCGCCTGGTTGGCCATCGACAGCGACTGGACGCCCAGCTGCTGCTGAACCTGCAGGGCCTGCAGACGGGCCGAAGTTTCTTCCATGTCGGCGTCGACCAGCGAGCCGATGCCCGACTTCATCGAGTCCATCAGCTTGCCGACGAAGTCGTTTTGGATCTCGATCCGCTTCTCGACCGAACCGAACGAAGACGCGGTGTCGATTGACTTCTGGATCAGGCCCTCGACTTCGGCGAGCGCCTTCTTCGCGCCGGCTTCGTCCGTCACGTCGAACTGGCTCAGCGCATACATGTCGCCACGGCCACGATTGGTGGCAGCGCCGCCAGTGGTTGCCGCGCCGTTCCAGGTCAGGTCGGTGCCGGCCACCGTAAAGTCCTCGATGCCGACTTCGTTCAGCGCCTTCGTCATGCCGGCGTTCACCTTGGCCTGATCGTCACCGGCCTGGATGCGATAGCTGGCTTCGATGTCGCCGATGGTGACCGTGAGCACGTCACCGGCAGCAAGACCACCGGTGGCCGCCGCGTCCATGTCGTCCTCGGAGAGGGCGGTAGTTCCGCCGCCAGCGGCACCGGTCGAGTCCGCGAAGTCGACGGCCAGAGAAATGGTGCCAGCGTTGGCGAGAGCCGTACCGGCGGCGACCGCCGTGAAGCCGGCAGCAGTCGCAGTACCCGCCGAGTCAGACAGGTTCGCCGTTCCGACTTCGATGTTCGACGAAGCAACGCCGCCGTTCGCGGAGCGGTCGAGCGATGACAGGACGCTGACCGGGTTCTTGGCATTGCCGTCGATCAGGTTGAGGCCGTTGAACTGGGCCGCAGAGGTCACGCTCTTGATCTGATCAGTCAGCGCTTCGATGTCTGTCTGGATCTTGGCGCGATCGACGTTTGCTTCCTGCGAGCTCGTGATCTTGCCTTTGATCTCTTTCAGAAGGTCGCTGACGGTCTCGGTGGCGTTGCGGGCGACGGCGACGGTCGACTCGCCGAGCGAGAGGCTGTCGGAGATGGCCTTGAAACCGGTGACGTCGGCTTCCATGACCTTCGAGATCGCCCAGGTGGCCGCGTTGTCCTTGGCCGAGTTGATCTGCTTGCCGGTCGAGATCTGGTTCTGAACGTCGGACATGTTGCGGTTCGTCTGCTTGAGCGTCTGCAGAGCGACCATCGCGCCGTTGTTCGTCAGAATGCTGGACATGTTCGTTTCCTTTTGTGGTGCGGCGCTTTTGCGCCTAATATTTCAGTCCGCCGCATCGGCGGGGGAAAATCATTCTGACTTCGTGATGTCCGGCATTCTATCGGACCTCGACTATCCTCTCGGATATCGGCTCCTTTTGGATCGGATTGCCTAAGGAGTATTTAAGCGGCATTCCTGGAAAACCGAACAATTCGAACGATATCTCATGCCCGCCTTTCGAACGATCCGCCGCCCGAACCAAGCGTCTGCTGCGATCCGTCCTGACCGTAGGTCGTGAGCGGCCCGTTGGCGCGCCGGATCTCCGCGATGCGCCGCGTGACCGAGCGCAGGCCCTTCATCGCCGCCTCGATCAGATCAGCGTTTTTCTCCGCCTTCCGCCGCAGTGCGCTCAGCGCCTCCCTGTCGAACGAATAGTGTGACAGGCTGGCGGCCAGCGATTCCTTGCGTGCAGCGATGTCGCCCAGCGCCATGAGGTCGCCAGATAGCAACGCCGTTCGCTCGTCGTCCAGCAGCGTCTCGATTTCATCCATCTTCGTGTCAGACATTCGCTCGCTCCTTCAGCGCTTCGAACAGGCTTTCGGCCAAGCCGATGCCGCCCGATTTCGCCATTTCCTCGGCCTGCGCCTGACGCAGGAATGAGGCAAACTGGTCCTCGCCGATGCCGCCGCCCCAACCTTCGATCTGTTCGCCGACGCCGGCTGCCTTCAGCATTTCGGCCAGAAAGCTCGCTTCGAGCTTCTGTGCGGCGTCGCGCAAGGCCGCGCCGTCGCCGGCCGGGCGATCCGGCGCTTTCGGTGCCGGGACGAGGCTCGTTTCGATCATCGTCTTCTCCAAATCCTTCGGATGGGAGCGCTTTTCCGCGATGGCAGTAAAGAACGAGTAACCGCCGTGTGGGAGATGATGCGCGACTCGAAAGGGCAGAAGGCTCGTTCAATGCATGTATCCAACCTGATTTCGGCCGCTCCGACGGCGTCGACCGCCGGCAAGGCATCTCAGTCCGCGGCGCCGCGGGATGCGGGCTTCGAGGCGGAGTATGCTTCGAAAGGCCGCGAGGGTTCTGCGTCCGACGAGGTGCCTTCACGAGAGCCCGCTCGCGACAAGGCTCCCAGCCTGGACGAGGACAAGAAGCGACGCGACGAGGCCGCCGAGACCGCTGCCGAACAACCGGCATCGCGATCGGCTTCTGGATCGAAGTCGGAAAAAGCCTCTGAACATGCCGTGGTGCCGGAATCGGGCTTCGGTGAAGGATCAGGTAAGGGGAGTGAGGCAGCGGCCACCGAGACCGGCGAGCCGGCAACGATCGAAGCCACTGTTGTTGGCGCCATGGAGACCGCTGAGGTGCGTCGGTTGCAATCCGGAGGTTTAGACGCGGCCGACCTTCCCAAGGCTGTCGCGCCTCCGGTCGGCCGGACACCTCGGGCCGGAGCTGCCAACGCTTCGTCCCAAGCGCCCGCAGGAACTCCCGCGGACGCAATCGCTGCCGCACCTCGAACAGGCGCAGCTGCGGAGCCCCAAGCCGGGTCGCCGGCCCCTGACAGGCCCAGCGTCCAGCCCGCCGCCACACCTCAGCCTTCGCAACAGCCGCCTCCGGCCGTCGTCGCGAGCGCCACCACAACCGCGCCCGCCCAGAGGTCGGAGGAGGTGGTGGTCCGTCGCGTTCGCACCGCGGAGCCGGAACAGGAGGTCCATGCCGAAGCGCGGGTCGAGCCGGCGCCGAAGTCCGAGAAGGTCCCGAAGGCCCTCGCCATCTCGGATCAGGCGACGAGTCTGGTGCGGGATACAGCCCCGCGCGACGCCGCTGATCCAGTTCGTTCGGACATTTCCGCACCCGAGGCCCGCTCCACCGCTGAACAAGCCGCGAGGGTAGAGGCGAACCTCCGGCATGATCCGCCGCGTCCCGTGGTGCAGCAGGTTGCCGAGGCGGCCCGGGCCCTCCGCGACGGTCCGGTCGAGCTGACCCTGAAGCCGGAGGAGCTGGGGAAGGTCCGTATGACCATGTCCGCCGGGGCCGATGGCGCCATGACGCTGTCGCTTCAGGCAGAGCGGCCCGAGACGCTTGACCTGATGCGTCGCCACATCGGCGACCTCGCGCGTGACTTGCGAGACATGGGCTTCGACAACTTGAGCTTTACCTTCAGCCAGGACCGCGCGTCCGCCGACCGACGGCCGGATGCGTCTCTCCAGGAAGAACCTGTGGCGGAGATCGTCGCCGCGGTCCCGCTTGCCAGCCACGGCTTTGCCAACCGTCCCCCCGTGGCGACGGCAGGCGGCCTCGACCTTCGACTTTGAGGACAACATGGACGTAAATTCGACGAGCGCTGTCACCGCATTTCATCAGACTGCAGCCAAGCCCAAGGACAATGAGCAAAAGAGTGCTCTGTCCACTGACTTCGAGACGTTCCTGAAGATGCTGACGACGCAGATGGAGAATCAGGATCCCCTGAACCCCATGGAGTCGACAGAATTCGCGACCCAGCTCGCGACATTCTCCTCGGTCGAGCAACAGACAAAGACCAACGATCTGCTGGCGGCGATGGCCAGCCAGATCGGCATCATGAGCATGACCCAGATCAGCGGCTGGGTCGGAATGGATGCCCGGACATCCGAAGCCGTATGGGTCGACGCCAACGCCGTGGAGCTCTCGCCTCAGCCCGCGAGAGCCGCCGACCGCATGGCTATCGTCGCGCGGAACGAAGACGGTCTCCAGGTCGGTCGGACCGAAATGGCGGCCTCTGACGCGCCGCTGTCTTGGACGCCGGTCGGCCCGGATGGCCAGCCCCTGCCGGCCGGAGCCTACACCTTCGAGCTCGAGAGCTTGGGCGGCGGCGCGGTCCTCCGGACTGAGGCTCTTGCGACCTACGCCCGCATCGTAGAGGTGCGAAACGAAGCGGGCGAGACGCATCTCGTCCTGTCCGGCGGGGCGCGCGTCGCACCCGACGAGGTTACCGCGTTGCGCCAGCCCGGCGCGTGAGGTGAGGTGCCGGTATTGCTCGGCGCCTTCCGCGGCCGCTCCTCAGTTCCCATTTTCTATTGAGAGCGGCCGCAGCTTCGGCCAGACGCCAAGGCATGAGATGCTGGTCGCGCTCCAGCCGCCAGCGGCGACAAGTGCCGGCTCGTTGTGTAACAGCCTTTTCAGCTTGATGCGCCGGTGGGGTCAGATCACGGTGCCGATCCAGACCCCGAGACCGACCAACGCGCCGCCCAGGGCGGCATACGCGAAGGGGACGACCGCGGCACGCTTCAAGCTCGCCTTTGCCTCGATCGACTGCCGGATGAGCGCCGCCTCGGCCATTGCCGGCAGCTTCGGTCCGAAGCGCGCCAGGACCTGAGCCGTTCGCCTCAGATCACGCGCCACGGCGCGGGGGCCCACGTACTTTCGAATATACGCCTCGACGATCGGCTGCGCGACCTGCCAGATGTTGATGTGTGGATTGAAGCTTCGCGCCACGCCCTCGACCACCACCATCGTCCGCTGCAGCAGGATGAGCTCGGTCCGCGTCTCCATGCCGAAGCGCTCGGTTACCTCGAAGAGATAGTTCAGAAGCCGCGCCATCGAGATCTGGCTCGCGTCCATTCCGAAGATCGGTTCACCCACGCTTCTGAGCGCCCGCGCGAACTCGTCGATGTCCCGGTCGGGCGGAACGTACCCCGCCTCGAAGTGCACCTCGGCCACCCGGCGATAGTCCTGCCGGATGAAGCCGAACAGAATCTCCGCGTAGACGCGCCGGGTATACTCGTCGATCCGCCCCATGATGCCGAAGTCCATCGCGACGACATCGCCGTTCGGGCCGATCTTGAGGTTCCCCTGGTGCATGTCGGCGTGGAAGTAGCCGTCCCTGAGCGCGTGCTGCAGAAACAGTCGCAGAACCCGCTCCGAAAGCGCGACCCGGTCGTAACCCGCGGCGTCGATCGCCGCGATGTCGCCCGCCGGTATCCCATTGGCCCACTCGATGGTCATCACGCGCCGAGACGACAGGAACCAGTGCGCGCGGGGCACCCGAAACCCCTCGTCCTTGGCCGTGTTCGCTGCAAACTCCGCCGCCGCTGCGCTCTCCAACCTGAGGTCGAGTTCACCCAGAACCACGCCTTCGAAGTGCTGGATGACGTCCGTCGGCCGCAGACGCCGTGCACCCGGCGCCATCAACTCGACCATCCGCGCCGCCAGGTAGAAGGCGTCGATGTCCTTGCGAAAGGCTCGCTCGATGCCGGGGCGCAACACCTTGACCGCAACTTCAGCGCCTGTGTCGCGCAGTTTCGCCTTGTGGACCTGGGCGATCGATGCCGCAGCGACAGGTCCGCTGAACTCCGAGAAAAGCTCGTCGACTTCGGCTTCGAGTTCCTTTGCGACCTGTCGGCGCGCTTCCTCGGTGGGAAAGGGGTCGAGCTTGTCTTGCAGGACGCGAAGCTGCGTCGCGAGCTCTTCGCCAACCACATCGGGCCGAGTCGAGAGGATCTGGCCGAACTTGATGTAGGCCGGCCCAAGCGCGGTCAGGGCTCGCGTGGCCGGCGGCAGTGCCGGATCGCCCTTGAGTCCTGCCCAGGTGAAGGGCCAACCGAGTACACGCGCGACCATCCTGACGTGCGACGGCGCCTGGAATGCGTCGAGGACGACACCCATGGCGCCTGTCCGCTCCAGCGTCGCGCCAGTCCGGACCAGGCGCCAGATGTTGTGGGGTCCGCGCACCTAGAGCTTCCAGCCGGAATGCAGCGCCGCGATGCCCATCGAGAGATTGCGGTACTTCACCTGCTCGAACCCTGCGCCGCGGATCATCCCGGCGAACGTCTCCTGATCGGGGAACCGTCGAATCGAACTCGACGAGGTACTGATAGCTCTCCCGGTCGTTCGCCACCGCCCCGCCGATCCGGGGAATCACGTTGAAGGAGTAGAGGTCATAGGCCTTCTGCATCATCGGGTTCGGCAGCTGGCTGAATTCCAGCACCATGATCCGCCCGCCCGGCCGCAACACGCGGAATGCCTCCGCCAGCGCCACCTCCGGCCGCGTGACGTTCCGGATCCCGAAGGAGATGGTGTAGACGTCGAAGCTCGCGTCGGTAAAGGGCAGCGCCATCGCGTCGCCAACGACCCACTCGATCCTTTGGGCCATGTCGGCCGCTTCGGCCCGCCGCCGCCCCTCGTCCAGCATGCCCTCAGTCAGGTCGCAGACGACTGCGGTCGCTCGCTCGGCCCGGCGCAGGAAGCGAAAAGCGATGTCCCCTGTGCCCCCAGCGACGTCCAGCAGGCGCTGGCCCGAGCGCGGCGCCAGCCAGTCCATCATCGCGTCCTTCCACAGGCGATGGACGCCGCCAGACATCAGGTCGTTCATCAGATCGTAGCGCGACGCGACGCGCGAGAAGATGCCGTGCACCATGCCGGCTTTCTCGTCCTCCGGCACTTCCGCGTACCCGAAATGCGTGGTCGTGCGGTTCTCGTCGGCCATGCGGCGTGCCTCTCGCGAAACTCCCCCTCCTTATAGGTGTCCGCCCCGGAGTGACAATCTAGCGCCCGTGCGGCTCACACGCACGGGGTTCCAGCTGCATGGGACATCCTTCAGAGGTCGTCCAGCGCCTGCTTCAGCGCGGAGAGGCAATCCCCATCGATAGCGTGCCCCTGCATCCCGTCCATGATCCCGTAGGCCTTCTCGATGGGCATCGCGGCACGATACGGGCGGTCGGCCGTCAGCGCGTCGAAGATGTCCGCAACCGTCAGGATACGCATCTCGAGGCTCAGCGCGTCCGCGCAGAGGCCAAGCGGGTAACCCGCGCCGTCCAGACGTTCGTGGTGGGCCGCGGCGAGCGCAGCGACGGGGCGGAACAGGTCGACCCGCTCCAGCACCTGCCGCCCCATCGTCGGATGGCGCTTCATGATGTCGAATTCCGCCTCCGTCAGTCGGTCCGGCTTGTCGAGGATCTGGTTCGACACGCCCAGTTTTCCGATGTCGTGCAGAAGGCCCGCGCGCCGCATCCAGCGCCGCTCGGCCTCATCGTGACCGAGTTGGCGGCAGATGCAGTCGGCGTAATAGGCGACGCGGGCGGAATGCCCTTGTGTAAAGGGGCTCTTCGCGTCGATTACCCGGCCGAAGCCGTGCACCACGTCGTCGATCTTTTCGTCGTCGAGCTGCCAGCCGGTGCTGGCAGGCTCCGCCGCGAAGACCATATCCTCGACCGCCTCGCTCTCAAGCTCCTCCCAGAGCCGCGTCTCGGCGCCGGCGGCGAGAGTCGCCCTGACGATCCGCGGATCGAACCAGCGATCCGCGCGATCGACCACCTCGCGCAGCGCGGCGTCCCGCCCCGACTGACGGTGAAAGACGTCGATGACCTGCGAGATCAGCGCGATCTGGGAAAACAGCGGGATCGCCTCGGCCCTCCGTCCCTCCGGTCGGCCGCTTCCGTCCCAATGCTCGTCGAGCGACTGGATCCCGCTGCAGACAGCATCGGTGAAGCCCATCGCCGCCGCGATGTCGGCGCCCTGGTGGCAGCGCGTCTCGATCAGTTCGCGGACGATCTCGTCAGCGTCCTTCAGAACGCCAGTGACGGTGCGCAGCCGCGTCACCAGATCCCGCCCGCGTCCGGTATTCTTCATCACGAACGCCAGGGCCTGGCGGATCGAGCCGTCGACGGTCTTGAAGCTGCCTTTGAAGCTCAGATCATCGGCCAGATAGAGCTGGCAAATGCGCGCCGCGTTGGAGCTGCATCCCAGATCCTTCAGCAGGATCGTGTAGTAGAGGTCCGAGCGTTCCGCATGCGTCAGCTCCAGCTTTTCGGCGATGCGCGTCCCGATCCAGCAGGCGCGCACGCAATGTCCCTGCGGTTGCCCTTCCGTGAGGTCGAGCGCATGGCTGAGTGCTCCGAGGAGCTGACCGAGGTTGAGATCATCGCCGGCGCCATCTGCGGCACCGCGTAGCGGCAATGTCTCGAGGGGCATTCCGGTGCTCGACCATCTTGGAGTTCAAGCCAGTCTTGTGGGTGAGGAGACTGAAAATCGCGTTGATGCCGCCAATGGAGATCCGACCGCGGCGAAGACTGCTCCGGTTTGGCCTTGCCTCGCCCGGCTCGGGCTAGGACATCTGCCGCAAGAAGACACGAGGAGTCCCCTTGCCCGAACTTCCCGAGGTCGAGACCGTCCGCCGCGGCCTGATCGCGGTGATGGAGGGCCGCATGATCGAGACGGCGCTGGTGAATCGTCCTGATCTCCGCTGGCCCCTGCCCGAGCGGCTTGCAGAGCGGCTTTCCGGTGTGCGGGTTGGTCTGCTCCGGCGGCGGTCGAAGTACATCCTGGCGGAGCTCTCGACCGGCGATACACTGATCATCCACCTCGGCATGTCCGGACGGATGCTCGTCTCTGGCCGCCTGCCCGGCGACTTCCATCACGCGCTGCCGGTACCGGCGAAGCACGACCACATCGTGTTGCAGATGGAGGGCGGTGCGGTCGTGACTTTCAACGACGCCCGCCGCTTCGGAATGATGGACCTCGCGCCCACTGCGCACGTCGAGGAGCACTGGCTGCTCCGCGGCATCGGGCCGGAACCGCTCGGCAATGCCTTCGACGAGGCCTATCTCGTCTCCCGTCTCAGGGGCCGGAACACCTCGATCAAGGTGGCGCTGATGGACCAGCGGCTGGTCGCGGGGCTGGGCAACATATACGTTTGCGAGGCGCTGCACGCCGTCGCCATCTCGCCCCGCAGGCGGGCGGGCAATATCTCTGCCGCCCGGCTGGCGCGGCTTGTACCGGCGATCCGCCAAACACTGCACGACGCGATAGCCGCAGGCGGATCGTCGCTGCGCGACTACCGTCAGGCGGACGGAGAGCTCGGCTATTTCCAGCACACCTTCCGTGCATATGGTCGCGATGGGCAGGCCTGTCGGCGTGAGGGGTGCAGCGGCACGATCCGGCGCATCGTCCAGACCGGGCGGTCGACCTTCTATTGCCCTGTCTGCCAGAGATGACTTGCGCCTAGTAATCCTGTTGCTAGCGTTGGCGTTGCCTGACGCGGGGGAACATCGATGGCCTTCAAGACGATCGTCGTCGAGATCGACGACCACGTGGCGCTGATCCGGCTGAACCGGCCGGACGCACTGAATGCGCTGAATCGCGTTCTTCTCACCGAGCTGTCCCAAGCGCTGTCCGAAGCGGAAAAGAACGAGAAGGTCCGCTGCATCGTTCTGACAGGGTCCGAGAAGGCGTTTGCGGCGGGGGCCGACATCAAGGAGATGGCGGAGAAGACTTTCGTCGAGGTCTTCGGCTCCGACTATTTTGGCGCCGAGATCGAGGCCATCCTGCGCACCCGCAAACCGATCATTGCCGCAGTGGCTGGATACGCCCTGGGCGGCGGGTGCGAGCTTGCCATGATGTGCGACTTCATCATCGCCGCCGACACAGCCAAGTTCGGCCAGCCCGAGATCAACCTAGGTGTCGTCGCGGGCATTGGCGGCACGCAGCGGCTCACGCGTTTCGTCGGCAAGTCGAAATCGATGGAGATGCACCTCACCGGCCGATTCATGGACGCCGAGGAAGCCGAGCGCTCCGGCCTCGTCAGTCGTGTAGTTCCCGCCAAGAAGCTGATGGACGAGGCCATGGCCGCGGCTCAAAAGATCACCGAAAAGTCGATGCTCACCGTGATGGCGGTGAAGGAGGCCGTGAACCGCTCGTACGAAGTTCCCTTGCGCGAGGGCCTCCTGTTCGAGCGGCGGCTCTTTCACGCGCTCTTCGCGACGGAGGATCAGAGCGAAGGGATGTCGGCTTTCCTCGACAAGCGAGAAGCTCAGTTCCGCGACCGCTGAAGGTGTTGGGGTCGTCGCGATCTGGTGTGTGGGATCATCGGCCGATGCCGCGGCCCGACCGTGTTGACAGGAAGCGATGGGCCGACTAGAGACGCGGCTTCCACAAGACGCACTCGAATCCGGAAACGAAACCGAATGGCAAACTCGCCCCAGTCCAAGAAGCGCGCCCGCCAGACCGAGCGTCGCACCGAAGTCAACAAGGCCCGTCGCTCGCGCATCCGCACCTACCTGCGCCGCGTCGAGGAGGCGATTGCATCGGGTAACGGTGACAAGGCGACGGAGGCCCTGAAGGCCGCGCAGCCGGAGCTGATGCGCGGCGTGTCGAAGGGTGTCTATCACCGCAATACCGCTGCGCGTAAGATGTCGCGCCTCGCGTCGCGTGTGAAGTCCATCGGCTAACACGCCTCACCGTTTTCGTTTTTCAAAGCGCGCCTTTCAGGCGCGCTTTTTTGTTGCGCTGAAGCGGTTTCTTGCTGGTCGGGATTTGTTCCCGCGCCTTTGCTGTCAAGGCGAAAGGTCAGTTGCCTCGGTGGAGCGCGCGTTGCTAGCTTCGTACCTGCGATTTACGATGATTGGGGGCATCAGGAGCGGCTTGACGACGTCGGCGCACGACACCGAGGGGTGAGTTGCGTGCAGCTGCCAAAAGTCGAAACGTCATGCCGACGACGCCGGAAAGCGGATTTCGAGGGGCTGATCCGCAGACCGGGACGATGGGAATTCTGGCCTTCGAGCGGCCGCCTTCTCGTCGCCATGTCCGAATGAAGAACGTCGCTTTGCAGAGCGTCCCGATGGTGAGCCAGAGGGCGCGGTTCAAGCGCACTTGCCGTGCGTGCGGGCCGACCCGGACCTTCTCACAGGAAGGGCCGGGTTCGGATTCCGCTGTCCGCACGGCCGAGATCGTCGTGGCGCGTCGGCGAAGGGTCGGCCCGGAGCATCCGGCTGGCCGATAATCAAAAGGGCGGAACGCACAACCATGACGGATGAAACCTGGGGGTCTATTCGTGAAGAACTCATCGAGCGTGTCGGGCGGAACAACTACGTCAACTGGATCGAGCCGCTGAAATTCGCCGGGTGCGAGGGTGGAGTGGCGACTTTCCACGTTCCTACGAACTTCATGGGCAATTGGGTCGAGCGGAACTTCGCGGATCACATCCTTTCTCATCTGCATGCGGCCGGTGAAGCTGTCGCGCGACTGCAATTCGCGGTGCCGATGATGAACGGCGCCGGAGGTCGCGAGGCTCCTGAGCCTGCCGTGCAGTCGGCTTCGATAGGCGAACTCCCGGGGGCGCCCCTCGACCCGCGGTACACCTTCGACACCTTCGTCGTGGGCAAGCCGAATGAACTGGCGCATGCCGCCGCGCGCCGCGTCGCGGAGGGGGAGGTCACGTTCAACCCGCTGTTCCTCTACGGCGGGGTCGGCCTCGGCA
Source organism: uncultured Alphaproteobacteria bacterium (assembly GCA_963749675.1). Classification (GTDB taxonomy): domain Bacteria; phylum Pseudomonadota; class Alphaproteobacteria; order Rhodobacterales; family Rhodobacteraceae; genus Roseitranquillus. The sequence goes on along the minus strand of CAVVNT010000003.1, from coordinate 84,275 downwards.
AGACGCACCTGATGCACGCGATCGCGTGGGAGATGAAGGTGCGACGGGCAGATCTTCGCGTTGTCTATCTTTCGGCCGAGCAGTTCATGTACAAGTTCGTCCAGGCCCTGCGCGACAAGACGATGATGGACTTCAAGCACCTCTTCAGGTCCGTGGACGTCCTTATGGTCGACGACGTGCAGTTCATCGCCGGCAAGGATTCCACTCAGGAGGAGTTCTTTCACACGTTCAACGCCCTGGTGGATCAGAACAAGCAGATCGTGCTCAGTGCCGATCGCGCTCCGGTTGAGATCGAGGGGCTGGAGAACCGGATCGTCAGTCGCCTGCAGTCGGGACTTGTGGTGGACCTGCATCCGACGACGTACGAGCTTCGCCTCGGCATCCTTCAGCAGAAGGTCGACTATCACCGCATCCAGTTTCCCGACATCCGGATCGCCGATGGCGTGCTCGAGTTCCTCGCGCACCGGATCTCGACCAATGTGCGGGTCCTCGAGGGAGCGCTGATGAGGCTGTTCGCGCTTGGCGACCTGGTACAGAAGGAGATCACCGTCGAGATCGCGCAGGACACGCTCAGCGACATCCTTCGCCACTCCGACCGCAAGATCACGGTCGAAGAGATCCAACGCAAGGTCAGCGACCACTACAACATCCGCCTCTCCGACATGATCGGGCCGAAGCGGGTGCGCAGTTATGCCAGGCCGCGGCAGGTCGCGATGTATCTCGCCAAGCAGTTGACCACCCGATCGCTGCCCGAGATCGGCCGGCGCTTCGGCGGTCGTGACCACACGACCGTGATCCACGGAGTGCGACGGATCGAGGATCTCAAAGAAAAGGACAGTCAGATCGCCGACGACCTGGAGCTGCTCCGTCGCGCACTTGAGGCTTGATGGCACGAGGTTTCGCCCCTGTTCGTGCCGACGGGGGCGTTGCGCTTCCCGAAGGGATGGGTAGGGTGTTTCTCCCGGCAGGACGTAGGGGAGGGGACCGATCATGAAGATCAGCATCGAGCGCGGGGCTCTCCTCAAGGCTGTCGGCCAGGCGCAATCGGTGGTTGAGCGTCGGAACACCATCCCGATCCTCGCCAACGTCTTGGTCGAGGCCGAGGGCGATACCGTGACGTTCCGCGCCACCGATCTCGACATTGAGGTCGTGGACAAGGTGGATGCGCAGGTTCACCGGCCGGGCGCCTCGACGGTCAGCGCGGTGACCTTGCACGAAATCGTCCGCAAGTTGCCGGACGGTGCGTTGGTCAATCTCGCGGATGACGGTGCCGCGGGGCGCCTTTCGGTCGAGGCGGGGCGGTCCCATTTCCAGCTCGCCACGCTGCCCAAGGAAGACTTCCCGGTCATGGCATCGGCCGAGTATGCCTCGAATTTCACCGCCAGGGCCGCCATGCTGCGCCGTCTGTTCGACAAGTCGCGCTTCGCAATCTCGACGGAGGAGACGCGGTACTACCTCAACGGCGTCTACATGCACGTGGCCGAGACCGCCGAGGGGCCGAGGTTGCGCTGCGTGGCTACCGACGGGCACCGCCTGGCTCGGATCGACGCCGGCCTGCCCGAGGGGGCGGAGGACATGCCCGGCGTGATCGTCCCGCGGAAGACGGTCTTGGAGTTGCGAAAACTTCTCGAGGACGACGATGCCGAGATCGCCGTCTCCGTCAGCGAGACAAAGGTACGCTTTGCCACGCCGGAGATTCTCGCTGACCTCCAAGGTCATCGATGGCACCTTTCCGGACTACAGCCGCGTCATCCCGAACGGCAACTCGCGAAAGATGGAGGTCGACGCGCAGGAGTTCGCCAGGGCCGTCGACCGGGTCGCCACCGTCAGCTCCGAGCGTAGCCGGGCAGTCAAGATGCAGCTCGACGAAGACCGGCTGATCCTGTCGGTCAACGCGCCCGACAGCGGCAACGCCGAGGAGGAGCTTGGCGTGGCCTACGGCGACGAGAGGCTCGAAATCGGCTTCAACGCCAAGTACCTTCTGGAGATCGCGAGCCAGGTGGATCGCGAAAACGCGGTGTTCCTGTTCAACTCGGCAGGCGACCCGACGCTGATGCGCGAGGGCGACGACGACTTGGCGGTATACGTCGTGATGCCGATGCGCGTCTGAGCCGGGCTTGCCCGGTCTTTCCATCACCTCACTCACCCTTTCGCATTTCCGCTCGCACCGCACGACTCGGATTGCCGTGGATTCGCGTCCGGTTGCCCTCTTCGGGCCGAATGGAGCGGGCAAGACCAACGTGCTTGAGGCGATCTCGCTGCTTTCACCGGGGCGAGGGCTTCGCGGCGCCACCGTCGCCGAGATGGCGCGCCGTCCCGAGGCGATAGGCTGGAAGGTTTCTGCGCGTCTGGACGCGTCGCCACGGAGCAGGGAAATCGACCTGAGATATGAGGAGGGGGCGCCGCGGCAGACGCTCATCGACGGCAAATCGGCGCCACAGCACCAACTCGGCCGGATCGTGAGAGTTCTTGTGGCTCGTACCGTCGATGGATCGGCTATGGATCGAAGGGGCCGAGGGGCGGCGACGGTTCCTCGACCGCATGACGTTGGGCTTCCTGCCCGAACATGCAGAGGCGAGTCTAAATTATGAGCGCGCAATGCGCGAGCGCAACCGCCTGCTGCGCGACGGCGCTGACCATCCCCGCTGGTTCGCCGCACTGGAAGGCCGGATGGCCGAGACCGGCGCGGCAATTGCTCGAAATCGGCGACACGCGCTTGCACGCATTGCCCTCGCGCAGGCAAGCGGCGAAACATCGTTCCCTGCCGCGGAGCTGACGCTGGCGACCGAGGGCCCCGAGGAAGAGGATGCGCTGGCAGCGGCGCTGTCGGCAGGACGGTCGCACGACCTTGCCGCGGGGCGCACGCTCGCGGGGCCGCACAGGTCAGACCTCTCCGCCCTCTACGTGGCGAAGGGCGTCCCGGCACGGGATTGCTCGACCGGAGAGCAGAAGGCCCTCCTGGTCTCGCTGATCCTGGCTAACGCGCGCGCGCTCGCGACCGAGAGCGGGGCGCCGCCGATCATCCTGCTCGACGAGGTGGCGGCGCATCTCGACGCCGACCGCCGGGCCGCACTCTACGATGAAGTCACCGAGCTCGGCAGTCAGGCGTGGATGACGGGCACGGGTTGCGAGCTCTTCGAGCCATTGGGGGACCGTGCCCAGTTCCTGCAAGTGACCGAGAGCGATGTCGGTAGCACAGTCGAGGCAGCCTGAGTTCCTGCAGCTCGATCAGAAATCGAGGTTCGCGACGGAGAGCGCATTCTCCTGGATGAAGTCACGCCGCGGCTCCACGACATCGCCCATGAGCTTCGTGAAGATATCGTCGGCCTCGGTGACGTCGTCGACCTTGACGCGCAGCAGCGTCCGCGCTTCGGGGTCCAGCGTCGTCTCCCAGAGCTGGTTCGGATTCATCTCTCCCAGACCCTTGTAGCGCTGCAACGTCAAGCCTCGCTCACCCTCCGCCAAAACGGCAGCGAGAAGGTCGAGCGGCCCGTAGATTGAGGTCTCGCGCTCGCGCCGAATCAGCTTCGCGGGGGCGGCGTAGATCTCTTGGAGCGCCTCTGTGAACCCGCCGAGGCGTCGCGCCTCTGACGCGCGCAGGATCGGACCGTCAAGCGTGCGCACTTCCTCGACCCCACGCAGCTGGCGCGACAGGCGCAGGCCGCGATCCTGGGTGGGGCGGCCTTGCCAGCCGCGCTCGTACTCCGGTGCGATCAGGTCCAGACGGTTCGCGACGGCGCTTGCGACCTCCTGGATGTTGCCGTCGATGCGGCCGGGCACGAATGCGCCCGCGATCGCGGCCTGCTCCAGCAGCCAATGCGGGAAGTGCGTCGGAAAGAGCCGGAGCACGCGCCGGACATGGCGCGCGTTGTCGACGACCCGGACGAGATCGGCGCCGCCGATCTCTTCCCTTGAGCCCAGCCGCAGAGCCGCCCCGTCGATCCCCTGCGCGATGAGGTAGTCGTTCAGCGCGGGCTGGTCCTTGAGATAGACTTCCGACTTGCCGCGCATCACCTTGTAAAGCGGCGGCTGGGCGATGAAGAGATGCCCCTGCTCGATGATCTCCGGCATCTGGCGGAAGAAGAACGTCAGCAGCAGCGTCCGGATGTGCGCCCCGTCGACGTCGGCGTCCGTCATGATGACGATCTTGTGGTAGCGCAGCTTGTCGATGTCGAACTCGTCGCGCCCGATCCCGGTGCCCAGCGCGGTGATCAGCGTTCCGATCTCCTGACTCGACAGCATCCGGTCGAAGCGCGCCCGCTCGACGTTGAGGATCTTGCCCCGCAGCGGCAGGACCGCCTGGTTCGCCCGGCTGCGCCCCTGCTTGGCGGAGCCCCCGGCGCTGTCGCCCTCGACCAGGAACAGCTCGCGGTCGGCGGGGTTCTTGGCCTGGCAGTCCGCGAGCTTGCCCGGCAGGTTCGACACGTCGAGCGCGGACTTCTTGCGCGTCATCTCGCGCGCCTTGCGGGCGGCCTCGCGCGCCAGCGCCGCCTCGACGATCTTGCCGACGATCATGCGCGCGTCCTGCGGGTTCTCCTCGAACCACTCGGAGAGCTTCTCGTTGACCAGCCCCTCGACCGCCGGCCTGACCTCCGACGAGACCAGCTTGTCCTTGGTCTGCGACGAGAACTTCGGGTCCGGGACCTTGACCGACAGGATGCAGGTCAGCCCCTCGCGCGCGTCGTCGCCCGCAAGCGTCACCTTCTCACGCTTCGCGATGCCGGACGAGTTCGCGTAGAGGTTGATCGTCCGCGTCAGCGCGCCGCGGTAACCCGCCATGTGCGTGCCGCCGTCGCGCTGAGGGATGTTGTTTGTGAACGGCAGCACCATCTCGTTGAAGCTGTCGTTCCACCACATCGCGATCTCGACCGAGATGCCGTCGCGCTCGCCCACGATGAAGATCGGCTCGGGGATCAACGGCGTCTTGTGGCGGTCGACGTAGCGGACGAACTCCCGCACGCCGCCGTCGTAGTGCATCTCGACCTTATTGACCTCGCCGTGCCGCTCGTCGAGCAGGGTTATCTTCACGCCGGAATTCAGGAACGCCAGCTCGCGCAGACGGTTCTCCAGCGTCTTGAACGAGTAGTCGAGGTTCGAGAACGTGGAGGTCGAAGCGAGGAACCGTACTTCGGTCCCCTTCTGGCCGTCCGCATCGCCGGCGACGCGTAGATGCTCCACCGTCTCGCCCATCTCGAAGCGGGCGTAATGCTCCTTGCCGTCGCGCCAGATCCTCAGCTCCAGCCATTCGGAGAGCGCGTTGACGACGCTGACGCCGACGCCGTGCAGGCCGCCGGAGACCTTGTAGCTGTTCTGGTCGAACTTGCCGCCCGCATGCAGCTGGGTCATGATGACCTCGGCCGCCGAGACGCCTTCTCCCTCGTGGATGCCGACGGGGATGCCCCGGCCGTTGTCACGGACGCTGACGCTGTCATCGGCGTGGATCCTGACGGTGACGGCGTCGGCGTAGCCGCCCAGCGCCTCGTCGATGCCGTTGTCGACGACCTCGTAGACCATGTGGTGCAGGCCCGAGCCGTCGTCGGTATCGCCGATATACATGCCCGGCCGCTTTCGCACGGCCTCCAACCCCTTGAGGACCTTGATCGAACTTGCGCCGTAGTCGTCGGGGAGGCTCGCGGGCTCTGCCATGCGTGATTGGTGTCCTGTCTTGTGGTGGCGCACTGTATCCAGCCGCCGGCACGATGTCACCTATGTGCGGTCAAGGCGTTGATTTTTCTACGCTCGGCAGCGTCAACGTCCCGTCCTCGCTCAACGGCCAGAACGGGTTGTGTGCCATCTCCCAGACATGCCCGTCGGGGTCCGCGAAATAGCCGGAGTATCCGCCCCAGAAGACCGGTTCCGGGCGCTTGATCGGGGTCGCTCCGGCCGCGAGCGCGAGTGCGAAGGCCCCGTCCACCTCCTCGCGGTTGCCGAAGTTGCGGGCGAGCGTCATCGCCCCGGTGCCGAGACGCGCGTCGGGGCGGCCTTGGTCCCTCGCGAGGTCATCCAGTGGGAAAAGGCCAAGGACCTGTCCGGCGAGCTGGATGAACACGACGCCGTCCTGGCTTTCCTCCGCCTGTGGCCATCCGAGCGCTCGGTAGAAGTCCCTGGCGCGGCCGAGATCGGAGACGCCGAGCGTGATCAGGGTGATCGATCTGGGAAGCATTGCAGTCCTCCACACTGGCGAGACTGACCTCCGTCTCCGTCCAGGTCCAAGCGTTTCCCCACTCCCGATCGCGCAGCGTCGGCGCTCTGTTATGCGCGCGCCGCGACGGCTGGCGCCATCGGTCGGGCGAGGCGGGTAAGAGCGTATGCAAGCGCGATCTGAATGCCTAGCCCGCCGAAGATGACGACAGTGCCGAGGAGCAGGCCCGCGTCGCTCGCGCCGAGAATGGACTGGGCGAGGATCGACAGGACTGACCCCGTGGCGAAGACCGGCAGCCCGTTCCGCCCCATCAGCACGAGCGGGCGCGCCCAGGCAGTTTCGGCCGCGCGCTTGAATAGCGGAAAAGCGGAGATGACGTAGACCAACGCCAGAGCGTGCAACAACCTGGGCACGGCAACGAACGTCTTGTCGAAGCTGACGACCCAGAACGGAAGTCCGGCCTCATATCCCGCCCTGAGCGTGTTCCGCCCCGCAAGCGCGACGGGCGGTACCCAACGCCAGATCAGCACGAAGATGAGGAATCCGATAGCGAACGCTAGGAGAGTGCGGTTCACGGGCACCAGCCTCTGCTTCTGCTTCAGCGCCATTCCGGTCAGCAGACCGATCACGAAGATGAGCTGCCACGAGAACGGGTTGAAGAACCAGCCGCCGGGGTTGGGATAGTTCGGAAAGTTGGTTCTCGTCTGCCCCGCGACGGCCCACACCGCCAGCGACACAAGCAGCAGGACACGCGGACTCCGGCGCCCGAGCCAGATGAGACCGGGTGTGACGGCGATCAGCACCGCGTACAGCGGCAGGATGTTGAAGTAGCCAAGCTGGTGCAGCAGCGTCGGCAATCCGACCATGACCCCGATCGAGTCCTCGAAGAAGGCCGCGAGGTTGTTGATCTCGATCATTTCCGTCGCGCCGAACCACCTTGCGGCTGCCGCGGATATGCCGATCGCCATCATCGTCGTGACGATGTGCGTCATGTAGAGTGTCCATGACCGCGCCCAGGCGCGGCGGGCGTTGTGCCATGGATGCCCTGGCGGCGGGGCGCCGGAATAGGCCAGCCCGGCGGCGATCCCGGACATGATGACGAAGCCCTCGGCCGCATCGGAGAATCCGAAGTTCCGGCTGGTCGCGTACTCGTAGATCGTGCCGGGCACGTGGTTGATGTATATCATCACGAGAGCGAGGCCGCGGAACGCGTCGAGCCGCAGATCGCGGGGCGCCGCTCCCTTCTTGACCAGCGACCGTGAATGTCCTTCGGCCTGGTCGGCCGGGCCGCTGTCAGGCAATCGTCGCGCTCGTCTTCGAGGCGGCAGGTTCGCTCCAGGCAGCCGAATACGTGCGGGCACGGTTCACGACATCGCCGTCTTCGGTCTCGCGCGGTGCCTGGAAGAGCGGGCCGTGGTAGGGGCGAGACGTCCAAGCGACGATCAGGGGAGCCCCGATCATCGGAATTGCCACTGGCAGAGCCCAAATCACGACTTCGGGGGCAAGCAGAAACGACAGCGCCAAGGCGGCAAGACCGGCGATCACGATCCACCACGTCGCACGCCACGCCACAGAGAGCGGCACGTTGCCCGCTCCCCGCGGGTTCACGGGCCAACCGCCATCGCGGCCGGACAGTATCTGCGCCACGCCTCGGACCTGAAACATCAGCATCATCGGGGCGATCAGCGTCGTCATTGCGATCTCGCAAAGGACCGATGCGACCATTCGTGCGGAGCTCCCGAAGTGAGGCCCCGCGCCAAGGATCAGCGCCTTCAGCAGGATGAGGAACTTGGGCAGCAGCAGAAGGGCGACGACCCCGACGGCGAGGCCGACTGCCTTTGCCGTCTCGTCACTCGGAAAGACCGGGAAGAGGCGACCCTCCGGGAAGTAATCCGGCGGCAACTCCAGCAGCGCGGACGGGATCGTCGTGACGATCAGCGCAAACCAGAGGCATGGGACGACATAGCTGAGAACGCCCTGCAACAGCGTGAAACGGCTCCACATGTTGAGGCTTGGCATGTGCAGTAAGCGGATGTACTGGAGGTTGCCCTGGCACCACCGCCGATCCCGCTTCGAGTATTCCAGGAGGTCTTCGGGCCCGCCCTCGTACGAGCCCGAGAGGTCCGGGTCGAGGCGCACATGCCAGCCACGGCGCGCCAGCAGTGTGGCCTCAACGTAGTCGTGGCTCATGATGTGTCCACCGAACGGGGGCTTCCCCGAGAGCTGGGGTAGGTGACAGCTCTCGGCGAAGGCTCGGACCCTCACCAGCGCGTTATGCCCCCAAAAGGGCCCGGAGTGGCCCTGCATCTGTGCCAGGCCGCGTGCGAAGATCGGGGAGTAGAGGCTGGCGGCGAATTGCATCGCGCGCCCGAAGCGGGAACGGGCGCCGACGACGCGCGGCAGCGTCTGCAGGAGCCCGAGTTCCGGCGCCGCCTCCATCCGCCGGATCATCTCGAGGATGGTTTCGCCTTCCATCAGGCTGTCGGCGTCGAGGATCAGCGCATAGTCATAGGCGCCGCCCGATCCGCTGATGAAGTCCGATATGTTCCCGGCCTTGCGCCCGACGTTGTTGCGTCGCCGCCGATAGAACAGCCGTCCTCCGCCACGCCGCTCCCGGTGGAGGCGAGCGAACCAGAAGGCCTCTTTCTGGGCGATCGTCTCGTCCTGCGTGTCGGAAAGGATCGCGATGTGAATGTCTGCGGCGCCCGCGGCTGCGAGCGATGCGTCGATCGCAGCGATCCGTGTGAACGTCGCGACAGGATCCTCCTGATAAATCGGAACGAGGATCACTGTGCGTCCCCTGATCGTCGTATCGTCAGAAAGACGGGCCGGCGTCCGCTCGCGATAGAGCAGACCGGCGAGACCCTGCACCGCGCCCCATGCCAGCCAGAAGCCGGTCACGGCAATCAGCGCGGCGCGAAACGCGTCCATAACCTGCAGCCCCGTCGCGGCCGCGAACTGCAGATAAAGTGCAAGAGAAACAAACGACGCTGCTCCCGCAAGCAGAAGGGCGACAGTGCGATAGGCGATCGTCGAAATGGGCAGCCTGTATCGCATCGGGCTACTCGTTCGATGCTCCACGCGCAATCAGTTGCCGCAGAAGCACATGCCACGGCCGTCCGTGAGGTCGGCGCTCGATGACCTGATAGGGCATTTCCAGCGGCGCTTCGGGCGGACGGAAGCGCTCGGCGTTCTTGGTGTCCGTCACGTTGTCCTCCACTGGTACAACCAGGTTTCCGTCAGTTTCTCGTCCTCGGACTCGAGGTAGGCGACAAGTTCGGTGGCCGAGCCGGGCTCCGGTGTCACATCGCCCACCAGGCGCCAGACATCCGATTCAGGCACGTAGAAAGCCACCACGGTATCCTCATCCACGGTCCCGCGCGCTGCGCTGAGATGTGGCGTGATATTGGCGCTGCCGTCGTGTTTGGGGAGGGTGCCGCCTCTGAAATCGATCACGAATTTGCGCGCGTTGCCCTCATAGCTGACGCCCGACGGCCCGCCGAGACCGGATTTGCTCGTCACGACATAGGCCAGATTTTCGCGCGGATCGGGTGGCAGCATTCCCCAGCGAAGCCGGTAATTGTATTCCCGACTTTCGCCTGCGGCGATTTCTCCGCTCGGGACCCAGTAGGCGACGATGTTGTCGTTCACTTCAAGGTCGGTCGGAATCTCGACGAGACGCACCGCGCCCTCACCCCAGTCGCCCAGAAAATCGACATCGACCGATGGGCGCAGGTGGTAGTCGGCACCGGGGTCCTCGTAGCTCTCGAACTCCCGGTCGCGCTGGTGCAGCCCGAACCCAGTTGGCGACGTCTCGGCAAAGTAGGACGTCGCAAGGCTCGGCGGATTGACCAGCGAGCGCCACAGGCGGTCGCCGTCAGCGCGGCGGACCTGCAGCCCGTCGCTGTCGTGGACTTGCGGACGATAGTCGTCGAAGCGGGCCCGGTTGTTCTCAGCGTAGAGGAACATCGACGTCAGCGGCGCAACGCCGAGATGCTCGACGTCCGTACGGAAGAACAGCCGTGCCGTCGTGTCGAGGCTCGTCTCGCGCCCCGGTCGGATGACGAAGCGGTAGGCGCCGGTCACGCTCTCGCTGTCGAGCGCGGCAAAGATCGTCATGCTCCGGTCGCCAGGCTCGGGCGGAACGACAAAGAAATCGGTGAAGCGTGGAAACTCCTCGCCGCGCTGTGTCGCAGTGTTGATCGCGAGGCCCCGCGCACTCAATCCATACGCGTTCCCGCGCCCGAGAGCGCGGAAGTAGCTCGCCCCCTGGAAGCTGATCAGTTCGTCCAGCACGCCAGCCGTGTTCAGGGGGTAGTGCAGGCGGAAGCCCGAGATGCCGGGCAGGCTGTCGATCTTCGAGCCGAACTCCTCCGCCTTGTTGAAGTAGCGGAAGTCCTGTGGGGTGAACTCCATCGCCTCTGCTTGGCCGTCGACGATCTTGTAGAGCGTGACCGGTTCGCTGAAGAGCCATCCCGGATGAAACGCGTGCAGCCGAAAGTCGCTGCCGCTCTCCGCGAAGCGCGCCTTCTCGGGATCGAAGGATATGAACCGGTAGAGTTCGTAGGTCAGATCCGCAAGCGGCCCCGAGACCTGCTCGGGGGCGGTGTATGGCTCTTCAGCCTTCTGCCGCATCGCCTCCGTCAATGCCTCAAAATCGAAGGCGCGCCCCGTCCAAGGCTGTGCGGCGGCCGCCGCGCCCAATCCGAATGTCGGGAGCAGAAGCGCCGCAGCCTTCATGAGGTCACGGCGGCAGAGTTCGTGCGCCGATGCCGATCCAAGTATCAATTTCATATCCAACGTCTTCGTACCCAGATCGAACCCGAAAATGCTGCTGCGGTTCCGGCACCGCAGGAAAAGTGGCGAAACCCCGCCGTCAAGGCGTCTCGAACGCGTCACCGTGTGCTGGATTTATCGGCATCGGAGGACGATGAGGTCTTGGACACCACGCCGGCACGCCTTTTTTGGTAATCGCGTTGACGAGCGCTCATGCGTTCCTGCCGGGCTCGTGTACCACATCGTGCGGTGGGTAGAAAGTCGCAGCGGAAATTGCCCTCTGCGCCTTGGCGACGGTGAACTACCAGTGCCTCGTGCGCGTAGTAGACGTCAGTCAGTAGTGCATCTTGCGCCCACATGCTCGCCACCCCTCGAACCGGAGAACCTCATTTGCCACACGCCCACATCAACCGCATCGCGACTGCGGTGCCGGAGCACGAGGTGCATGACTACTTTCTGCGCTTTGCCGCGGCGAGTTCTCAACGAACAGCCGCGTCACAAGGCGCTGTTCCGCAAGATGGCGGACAAGGCGGGGATAGAGAAGCGCTACTCCTGCTTCGCGCCGGCCGACGATCCGGAGGGGCCAGTCGTCGATAGGGCGGGGGTGTTTCACCGTGGCGCCTTTCCGGGCACTGCGAAGCGGATGGACATGTACGAGGGCGCAGCAGCCGACCTGGCGATGCAGGCGGTCCAGGGGCTCGACGTCCGGCCGGAGGAGATCACGCACCTGATCGTGGCGAGTTGCACGGGCCTCTCGGCGCCGGGCCTCGACCTCGAGATCGTGCATCGGGCAGGGCTTTCGCCGTCCGTCGAACGGACGCTGATCGGCTTCATGGGCTGCTACGCCGCGATCAACGCGCTGAAGGTCGCCCACCACATCGTCCGCTCAGAGCCCGAGGCGCGGGTGCTGGTGGTCAATTGCGAAGTGACGACGCTTCACCTGAAGGAAACAGACGATCTGGAGCGTCTTCTGACGTTCTGCCTCTGGGGCGACGGATGCTCGGCGGCGCTGGTCACCGCGGACGAAACCGGACTCTGTCTCGACCGCTTCAAGGCGCTGCTCGCGCGGGACGCGCAAGACCTCATGACGTGGAGCGTTCGCGACGACGGGTTCGACATGGTGCTGTCGGGCCGGGTACCGGCGACGATCCAGACCGTCCTCGGCGGGAATGTCTCGACGATATTGCATGGCGATACGGTTGACGAGATCGACCTATGGGCCGTGCATCCGGGGGGGCGGTCGGTTCTCGACGCCGTGCAGCGGACCCTGAACTTGGCCCCCGACGCATTGGCGCCATCGCGCGAAGTGTTGCGCGCCAACGGCAACATGTCGTCGGCCACCGTGATGTTCGTGCTGGCCAAGATGCTGGAAGACCGGGTGTCGGGCGCCAAGGGGTGCGGCATGGCCTTCGGCCCCGGCCTGACCGCCGAGACGATGACGTTCCGGATGGCGGCATGAGCGCCGCTCCCGCGGCGCGCAGGATCGTTCCCGAACTGCTCGATACGATGCGGCCTGAAGCGCCGGCGGCTTGCGCGTCACGCCGTGATCTTCGGCGCATCAACGCGTTGATGCTGCAGACGCGCATCGTGACCGGGCTGCTCAAGTCGCATGTTCCTCGGCCGCCACGGCGCATCGTCGAGCTCGGGTGTGGTGACGGCCACGCCACCTTGGCCGTCGCTCGGACGATGGCGCCTGCATGGCCCGGGGTCATCCTCACGATGCTCGACGCGCAGCCGGTCGTCGGGCAAGCCGTCTGCGAAGAGATTGTGGGGCTCGGCTGGAGGGTCGAAGTGACGACCGCGGATGCCTTCGATTGGCTGGAGCGGGCGGCGCCGCACGATCTCGCGATCGCCAACCTCTTTCTGCACCACTTCGAGGGGGCGGCCCTGTCGCGGCTGCTCGAGAGCGTTGCGGCACTGTCGGAGACGCTGGTGGCCACCGAGCCCCGGCGTTCTGCCGTGGCGCTTGCTGCGGCCCGCTCGGTCCGAGCGATCGGCGCGAATGCCGTGACGCGCCATGACGCGCCCGCGAGCGTTCGCGCGGGCTTTCGTGGCGTCGAGTTGACGGCGCACTGGCCGGGCCAGGTTCTCTTTGAAGGTCCGCGCGGGCCGCTTACCCACGCTTTCGCCGCCTCGGGGCTTGGCCATGACGCATGACGTCATCATCATTGGCGCCGGTCCGGCCGGGACGGCCGCGGCCATCCAACTGTCGCGGCAGGGCCGATCAGTGGCCCTCGTCGAGAAGGCGGACTTTCCCCGACGGAAGGTCTGTGGCGAGTTCATGTCGGCGACCACCATCCCGATCCTCCGTCGGCTTGGCGCCGAGGCCGAGTGGCTCGAGCGCGCGGGGCCCGAGGTTCGGCGCGTCGCGCTATTCGCGGGAGAGCATGTCGTCGATGCGCCGATGCCCGCCCGGCACGGCTATGGCCGGGCGCTCGGGCGCGACGTCCTTGATACCATTCTTCTCGACATCGCGCGGCGGCAAGGAACCGACGTACGCCAGCCTTGGCGCGCTACCTCGCTGGTACGGCAAGGCGAGGGCCACGCGCTGAGCGTGGTCTCCGGCAGCGGGGAGACAGCGACGCTGCGCGCCCCGGTCCTGATCGCGGCGCACGGCTCCTGGGAACATGGCGGCCTGCCGACCAACCTCGCCAAGATGTCTGCACCGTCCGACCTGCTGGGCTTCAAGGCGCACTTTCGCCAAGCATCGCTGGACCGAGACATGATGCCGCTTCTGGCGTTCCCCGGCGGCTACGGCGGCATTGTCTGGGCCGACGATGGGCGGCTGTCGCTTTCGCTTTGCATACGGCGGGACGTGCTCGCGGCGCTGCGGCGGCAATACGCCTGCTCCGCAGCCGAGGCGCTGGAGGCGCATCTTCGCGAACTCTTGCCGAGGCGCGCGCGCTGTTCTTGCCGGGGCTCGGCCCGCCGGTGCCTGGCTGGCGATGGGCGCGATCCGGCCAGGCATTCGGCCGCGACACGCGGACGACGTGTTCCGTGTCGGCAACGTCGCTGGCGAGGCGCATCCGGTCATCGCCGAGGGGATCTCGATGGCAATCCAGTCGGCGTCGCTGCTGGTGGACGCGCTCGGGAGCCATGATCTCCGGGATCCTGCGATCCGAGTCGCAGCGGGCCGTCGCTACTCCGCGGCCTGGTCGCGGCAGTTCGCGCCGCGGATCCACGCTGCGCGGGCGATCGTCGTCTTGGCCATGCGGCCGTCCCTCCTAGAGGCTTCGGTCAGGGCTCTGCCGTCGCTCCTTACGTTCGGGGCGCGCCTCAGCGGCAAGACGCGAGTTGTGTCGCTGCATTGACTTGATCCGCGAGTTCAATCTCGCGCGAGTGGTTTGCTGGGCCGAACGTTCAAAGGTTGATGGCGGACGCCTCGGAAGGTTTCGGCACGCGAAGAAACTCTGCGAGCCCGCTGCCAAAATGCAACGGTCGCCATGCTTTCTCGGACGGACATTACCATAATGTACGCTGCAAGGCGAATAATCTTTCGCGAGTGTGGCGCAATTTGTGGTAACGTTTCACGAGAGTGATTAACGTATTTGAGTGAGAAATGCGTTGAGCAAGGCAAGTTGGGGTCGTATTCGGCGCCCGGTCCACGCGAGACAGGGCTCACGACTCTGCTTGAGTGTCGGTCTTTCGATCTTCCTTGTCTCCTCGGCCGTCGTTGTCGAGGCGCAGACTGCGAGCCAGATCACCCCCCGGACATTCGAGCCTGCGGGACCTCGTCTGCAAGGCGAGATCGTTTTTTCAGGGGCCCCCGGCCTCGAGGCTCCGGAAGGGGCTGACCAGCTCTCGGTGACCATCGCCGACGTCGTGGTCGAGGGAGGGTTCCCCGACCTCGACGCTATAACCCGTGCGATCGAGAACGGTCTTCTCGGCAATGCGGTACCGGTCTCTGCGATATTCGATGCCGCGCAGACGCTCGAGGCTGCCTATGCACAGGCGGGCTACGTCCTTGCACGGGTGGTCCTTCCCGCGCAGACCCTGCGCGACGGCGGCACGCTGCGCCTCGTCGTCGTCGACGGCTTCATCGAGTTCGACGAACGTCGACGCCGTTCCGCCGCTGGTCCGGCCCCGGATCGAAGAGGTCACCGCTCCGCTGGTCGGTCGCCGCGGCCTGTCGCTCGGCCAGATCGAGCGCAAGCTGCTGATCGCCGGCAGCGCACCTGGCACCGCACTCACCTCGGCGCTCGCCGCCGGAGAGGAGCCCGGCGGCACTGTCCTGACGCTGGGCGCCGAGCAACGTCCCGTCACCGGCTTCGTCGCTGTCGACAACACCCAGGCCGAGGAATTGGGCAACTGGGTCCTGTCGTTCGGTGTGGAGGCCAACAGCGTCTTCCGTCTTGGCGAAGTGATCTACCTGCGCGCGTCCGGTCATCCCATCGACGAGCGGGCCGACGAGCTCGGTGCCATTTATGGAGACTACCCCCAGTCCCGCACGCTGGCAGCCGGTGTCATCTTTCCGATCGGCCGGGACGGCCTGAACTTCAACCTCGAGGTCGTCTCGAGCGAGACGACGCCGGACCTTCCCGATCGGGACCAGTCGACGAGCGAATTCGACCGGCTCTCGCTCCGGCTTGGCTATCCTTGGGTCCGTTCGCAGAAGGCCGACCTCTCCACCCAGGTCATCCTGGATGTCCAGTCGGAGGAGCTGGGCTTCTTCGCGGAAGACGGGAACTTGGATCGCAATTGGCGGGACGACCTGAAGGTCCTCCGCGTTGCGGTCGATGGACGAAAGCTCCTGGACTCAGGCGCGACCATCGCGGGCGGCGTCGTCGCCTCGTTCGGGATAGACGCGCTCGGTGCACGCACGGCCGACGACGCCGATGGGTCGTCGACGCCTCTCTCTCGGGCCGGGGCGGATTCCGTCTTCTCGAAGCTGGAGCTGGCCGCCAGCTTCACGAAGCCCGTCGCCGAGCATCTGACCTTCGTGGTCTACGGCCGCGGACAGACTTCCTTCGGCGAGCCGCTTCTGAGCAGCGAGCGGATCGGGATCGCCTCGCTGACCGAACTGTCGACGTTCGACGCGGGCAGCATTTCCGGCGATAGCGGTTGGGTGGTGCGCGGCGACGTGCTCTCGCCATGGCAGATCGATGCCGCGAGGATGCCGTTCGACTTGGTGACGCCGTATCTTTTCGGCGCGGTCGGAGAGGTGAGGCAGGAGGAGACGGCCTTCTTCCAGAACGACGTGGTGCGGGCCGGTTCTCTCGGTGTCGGGCTCGAGCTGATCTCGGTGCTCGATACCGCCTTCTCCGACGCGTCGCTCGTCGTCGAGTACGGTCGTGCGTTCCGTGAGGATGAGGAGGACGACGACAACAGGATAACGTTTTTGGGCAGCTATCGTTTCTGACCATTGAAGGGTCCGGCGGACCCGAGGGGATCGCCATGCGAATTGGACGGGAGATCCGGCAGATTGGCCCTCCTTGCGGGCACTGCGCTAGCGACGCCTCTGTTTGCGGATGACCTGCCCGTCGGGGGGCAAGTGACGCACGGCGCGGTCGATATCGCGACGACGGCTCCGGGGCGGATGACGATCACGCAGTCGTCCGGCAATGCGATCGTCTCCTGGCAGGACTTTTCCATCGGCGAAGCGGCCAGCGTCGACATTCGCCAGCCGGGCCGATCCTCCGCAATCCTCAACCGCGTCACGGGGCCGATGCCTTCCAGCATCGATGGCCGCCTCGGCGCGAACGGACAGGTCTATCTCGTCAATCCCAACGGCGTCGCAATCGGACCGAAGGGGGTAGTCAGCGCTGGCGCCTTCGTCGCCTCGACGCTAGCTATCGACGACGATGCTTTCCTGTCTGGCCGGCGCGAGTTCCGGGGCGGCGGCCGGTCGGCGGCGGTGACGAACCGCGGCAAGATCGACATCGTGCCGGGCGGATACGCCGCTCTCATCGGCGGGCGCGTCGACAATTCGGGAACGATCAACGTGCCGCTCGGCAGGGTCGGGCTCGGGGCGGGCGAACTCGTGACGCTGGACTTTTCCGGTGACGGCTTTCTTTCCGTCGCTCTGCCTTCCGAGGGAGAGGGAGACGACGCACTGATCAAGCATAGCGGAAAGATCTCGGCCGACGGCGGCTCGGTGGAGATCAGGGCCGCAACCGCGCGCGGCGCTGCGCGGCACGCGATCAACCTCTCTGGTGTGGTCGAGGCCCGCTCGGTCTCCGGGCGGAACGGGGCGATCGTGCTCGGCGGCGGGCCCGGCGGACGTGTCACTGTGTCCGGCCGGCTGGACACCAGCGCGCCGGTGCAGCAGGTCGCGACGTTGGACGTCTCGCCAGTCCCACCGCCCCGGCCGCCCCGGGGGGGGGCGATCGACGTGACCGGCGCGGAGATCCTCGTTGAAGGCGCCCGCATTGACGCGAGCGGCCCCGGCGGCGGCGGTACCGTCCGCATCGGCGGAGACTTTCAAGGCGCGGCAAATTTGCCGCGCGCCGAATGGACCTCGGTTGGCAACTCGACGCGGATCTCCGCCGACGCACTCGATGAGGGTGATGGTGGGCGGATCATCGTCTGGGCCGACGGGCTGACCCGTTTCGACGGCGACATTTCGGCCCGCGGCGGCCCAAAGGGCGGCGACGGCGGCTTTGCCGAAGTCTCCGGCAAGCGGCACCTGTCCTTTGCCGGCGACGTCGACCTGCGCGCGCCCGCCGGGCTTCCAGGAACACTGCTGCTCGATCCGTACGACATCGTGATCACTACCCAGCCCTCGCAGAACATCTCGACCTTCGGAGACGTCGGTGAGACCCTGGTCTTTCCCGACGGCACGCCGTCCATCCTCGACGTCAGCGAACTCAAGTCGCTGCTTGAGGGCATCAACGTGCTGGTCCGCACCAGCAGTGAAAGTGGTGTGGAGCCAGGCGACATCACGCTCGCGGCGGCCCTGCTCTGGAGCAGCGGCACCTCCCTTACGTTGGAGGCCGACAGGGACATATTGATCAACGCGCCGATCAGCGCGGGCACTCCGGAGGATGCCGCCTCGCTGCTGCTCCAGGCTGACAACGATGTAAGGATCGGCGCGGACGTCTCCGTCCCATCGGGCAACATCACGATCGAGGCCGGCAACGTCGTCGACGTAGCGATAGACGCAGCGCTCGATGCGGCGCCTGATCCAGACAGCAGTCTGGAAATAAGTGCCGCCGCCGTCGACTTTCGCGGGCCCCTTACCGCCGGCAATGTCGGCATCACGGCCAGCCGCGGCAACATCGTTGGCGATGGGCTTATCACGGCCGAGACCGGCCTCACGGCCAGCCTCGATCTCGATGCCACAGGGGACATCGACGTCGCATCTATCGGCGCCTCGCGCAGCATTGTGACGATGCTGGCAGGAGGTGCCATTGCCTTCGATACGCTCAGTGCGTCGGAGAGCGGGGTGTCGATCTCGGCTACCGACTTCATCTCCTTCGACTCGCTCGACGTCAGTCTGGGGCAACTGGACATGACGTCCGGTTCCGCCCTCGGCATTGCCGGGAGTTCGCTCGGTGCCGACGACGCGACGGTCTCGATCGTGGCGGAAAGCGGTCCGGCCAGCCTGGGCAACATCACAGCGGCAGGCGGCGATGTCAGCCTCACGACCCTTGGAAATCTCGCTTTCGCCGATCTGCAGCTTGGCGTCAGCCCGCTGACGTCGATCGCAGGGATGCTCGCGGCGACCACCGGAACGGGAGACATCGAAAGCTCCGGCACCATCTCGGGCGCCAGCGCCCTAGACGGCGCTGACGGCCGCCTCAGTCTGGCGGCCGGTACCGCCGCCGGAACCGCCGCCACAATATCTCTGAGCTCGCTGGAATGGTCGGAGGGCGGCGCAATCCTTCTGAGCGCTCCCGGCGACATCGTCTACGGGTCCTTCGATGCCTCCGCGGATCCGGCGAGCGAGTTCGTCGTCGACGTCGATGCCGGCGGCTCCATCGCCGTCGCCGGTGCCAGCCTCTTGAACGGTCAGTACACGTTCACTGCAGGCGGGAGCTTCACCGCGACGGAACCCTTCATCGGCGACGAAGCCGTCATCGAGATCGTGGCTGAAGGCGGTTCCGTCAGCCTTGGCGACGTCTCGGCGGCGGGCGGCAGCATGACTGTCGCGGCGTCTGGCGACTTCACCTTTGCCGATCTGAACCTCGGTCTGGACGGGCTCGGCGTGGATTCGGGATCGCTCAGCGCGACCACCACGTCCGGAGACATCGTGAGCACGGGGGTCATCTCGGGCGAGAGCAACGGAAGCGCCGGCAGTCTCAGCCTCGTCGCCGGAACGGCAGGGACAATCTCCCTCAACGAGATTGAGTGGACCGAGGGCGTGACGATCGACCTGACGGCGCCCGGCGACATCAGCTACAACGCGTTCGATGCGTTCGCCAACTCGGGCGGTTCCGTCAACGTCAACGTCGACTCGGGTGGCTCGATCAACACGGGTAGTACCAATGTCTTCAACGGTACCTACACCTTCATGGCGGCCGGGAACTTCAATGCAGCAGGACCGCTGATTGCCGGACGGACCGCGTTGACGATCGGCGCCGATACGATCACCGCCGCCAGCGACGTCTCTGCCGGAATACTTGATGTCGAGGCAGTATCAGGAGATCTGATCGTCAGCGGTACGGTCTCGGCCAGTGCCCTGGGTCCGGGTTCGGTCGACCTGCGGACGGGGGCGGGCAGCATCGAGGTCGGCGGCCTCGACGTCTTCGGCACGGTTTCTCTCGATGCCGCGGGGAGCGTGTCCTTCGACACCTTGAATGTCGATTCCGGAAGCGCCGACATCAGTGCCGATCTGGACGTCTTCATGGGAGCGACGCAGCTCGTATCGAGCGAACTCGGAGTCGAGGCGTCCGGAGAGATCGTCGCGACCGGACCAGTCGTGTCCGATTTCGGCCGAGTGTCGCTGATCGCGAACACCATCTCGCTCGAAGCACCGATGAACCCGTTTTCTCTGACACTGAGTGCGAACGGAACAATATCGTCGCCAGTGCCAATAGATGTATCCGACTTCCGACTGGAATCGGGATTCTGGCAGCAGCTTTCCAGCACGCTACCGGCATTCTCCGCCGGGCAGTTCGCAATCGGGGCTACCGGCGATTTCCTGCGCGTGCTGGGTGGCAGCGGATCAGGCATCGATCCCTATCTCGTGTCCGACGTATTTGGCCTGCAGGGGATGAGGCCGTCCGACTCCTACGCGCTCGCCAACGACATCGACGCATCCGGGACGGGAAACTGGAATGCCGGCGGCGGTTTCAACCCGATCGGCACCGATACCGAGCCATTCGCACAGACGTTCGACGGGCGCGGTCTCACCATATCCGGTCTCAGGATGGACCAGCCGATCGCAGGTCTCTTTGGCGAAACTTCACAGGCGACGATCCGCAACGTTGCGATCGGCTCCGCATCGATCACGGGGGAAACTGTTGCAGGCGCCCTCGTCGGAGTGGCGGGCAGCGGTACATCCATGAATGGCGTCGCGATATTTGGCAACGCGGTATCCTCGGGCGGCTCTGCCGGAGCCATAGTCGGACAGGGCGTCGGCTCCGACATCCGCGACGCGGTGGTCGCGTCCTCGACGGTGACGGGCGCCGGATCCGTTGGCGGAGCGGTCGGCGAACTCTCCGGTGGTGGCATCTCCCGTGTCTTCGTCGCCGAGGACGTCACGGTCGAAGGTGTCGGAGCCAATTCGGTGGGAGGCGTAGTAGGCGCGATGCAGTCGGCTTCGCTGGTCGACGTGCTCTCGGAGGCTGTGGTTCGTTCGACCGGCTTGAGCTTCGGCCCCGACATCGGCGGTCTCGTCGGATCCAACAACGAAGGCTCCATCCGACGCTCGGCGGCCACGGGCGTCGTCGACGTCAGCAGCGGTTCGATCAGTGCTACGAGCAGAAACGCCGGCGGCCTGGTCGGGTACAACGATGGAAGCATCGAGCAGTCCTACGCCACGGGCTCCCTGCGGATCGCGGGCAGCGGCGACACCTTCTCCGGCGGGCTTGTCGGCATGAACGCCGGAGAGATCCTGCAATCCTATTCCGTCGGTTCGATCGAGGTTGATCCGGGCTTCGACGGCAATTCGGTCGAGGGTGGCCTGGTTGCCGCGAGCGATGGGCCGGCGCCGGTCGCCTCCTTCTGGGACACGCAGAGCAGCGGGCTGGCTGTGAGCGCTGGCGGCATCGGCCTCACGACCGCCCAGCTCTCGGACACCGACGGGTTCGTGGCACTTGCGGCACCTCTCGGGTGGAACTTCCAGACGACCTGGGCACCGCCGAACTCATATCCGCAGCTCTATGCCCTTGCGCCCGTGATCTGGGCCCGGACCGCCGACATCGTCGTCACGTATGGCTCTTCCGGCTTGCCTGCCCTCGGTCAGATCTTCGGCGGGCCCGACGCTTATTCGTTCGGTCCGGCGGGTGACAGCATCAACACCGCCGGCATCTTCGCGACCTCTTGGTTGCAATTCGCCGACGTCGGCTCCTATCTGATCGAGGCGGTTGGCTCCACCACCAGCGCGCTGGGAGAAAACTACACGGTCGTCTCTTCGCCGGGCACGCTGACCGTCACTCCAGCTCCATTGCCGATCGTTGTCGCCAACCAGTTCAAGACCGAGGGCGAGGACTTCAGCTTTGCGGACGTGCCTGTGTCTGTCGGGACGCTCTTCGCCGACGACACGATAGAACAGATCTTGCTCGCAAGCGCGGGCGCGGCCGCGGGCGCGCCCCCCGGACGCTACCCCATCTTCATCCAGGATCTTGCTGGCACCGGCTTGTCCAATTACGAGATCTTCCCCGACCTTGGCGAACTGGTGGTGAGGGAGCTGTTTGGCGGCAACGACAAAGGCTTCGGCGGCGGCTCCGGCTTCGACATCGATTTCGGGTTTGGCCTGGCCGAAGGTGTCTCTGCGGACGACGACGTGCGTTCCATCAAATCCTCCTTTTCAAATCCCACGGACCAGATCCTGAACGCCCTCGACAGCGGCGCTCCGCCACCAGAACCGGCAGATGACGAGTTCGGGCTTCGTTCCCGCGGCGGCGGAGTCGGCGGGCGAAGCCATCGCAATCGCGGAGGGCACCCTGACGACGCTCGCCACGTACGGGGAGAACCTAGAGATCGCCATCGAGAGCTGCCAGGGATCGGCGCCCGGGACCGACGCTTACCTAGACTGCCTCGGCGTGGAACTGGACAACTACGCGGCATCGCTCGACACGCTTTCGCTGGATCTGCCGGAGCCTCTGCGCGGCGTCTCGGCAGTCATTCGCCAGGCAAGCCGAAGGATTGCGAATGCACAATCCGTCGCCGAAGCGGTCCAGATCATCGGCGAGACACTTGCCGTGGTGAATATCGCGATCCTGGAGGTCGCGGAGGGAACCGCACAAGCCTCGGCCGAAGCACCGGCGCTGGCCCGCCTGCAGGTGCAGCAGGCAAGCGCCGTCAGATCGGCGATCGACGGCGTCAGCGAGAATCTCCGCATCATGGGAGGCTGAGGCGCGGTCGAACGCGCCGACCGAAAGGAGGGGACGAATGAGGGTCTTGAAGACAAGGCGACATCGGGCGCGGCCGCCACTCCCAACTGCGCTCTTGGCAATGAGCCTGGCGACGATGCCGCTCGCCGCCACCGCGCAGGAGGAGCCGCCGGAGGGTTGCTTCTGCCTGGCCGAGGCCGGGCGGACGCTGCCTCAGATCATCCGCGGCTGCACGGGCGAGAAGTTCCCCGGCCGCTTCTTCTGGACCGCCGTTTGCCGGTCGATCGACGAGACCGGGCAGGAGATCGTGACGGATCCCATCATGATCACCGAGGATTGGACGATCCTTCCGATGGGAGACGCGGAGTGCTCCGTCTGTGAACCGGAGAGGCGGCAAGGTCCGCTCGTCCCGCGCGGGGATGGCGGCGAGGACAGCGAGTGAGCGGCAAGCCGCCGTCGCTCAGCGAGGTTATCGGGGCGGCGGCATTCGCCATCAGCCTTATCACGACGTGGCTCTACCTTGCGGGCTGGGTCTATGCGTATTCGTACTTCGACGCTTTCCGCATCCCGCTGCTGCTGGCGCAGGTCCCGCGGGAGCACATCTTCGTCTACGGCGGCCTGACGATATGGAAGAACCCGCTCTACGCTGCGGGCCTGCTCCTGCTGGCAGTCGCAGTCTCGGTCTTCTGCATCCGGTACCGGGTGGCGCTGGGCCGAAGCTGGCTTGCCGCGATCGTGATCGGTTGCGTGATCGCCCTCTTCGCGCTCGCAATGGTGACGGGGTTCTATACGTCCGCCAGGGACGTGGCCGCGCAGCGGTCGAACGACTATTTCGCCTATCCGCGCGTTCTGGTGGAGTTTCGTAGCGAGGATCCCGACTCCGAGGTGCGCGAAGGCGTCGCGGAAGGCTGTGCGAGGCTTCTGCTCGCGACATCCGACCGGCTGTTCCTCATCGTGCCCCGGCGCGGCGTGCCGGCCCTGCAGTTGAGCACGATCGTGGTCCCGCAGGGAGACATCGCGTCCGTGATGATCTCGGGCATCTATACGAGTTGTGCCTGAAGGCGACATACGGCCGCTGTTCCGGCGGTGACCCTTTGCCTGCGGTTGTGCTAGCGTAACCACATTCATTCCGGAGCAATGCCCGATGCCGGCACGAACTCGTGGGCTATTCGTTCAAGGCGCTGCTGGCCGTCCTGTCCGTTTCACTGAACTCTTGCCGCCGCGGCGCAGACCGGCGATCCGCTGACGGACACCTACAACAACGCACTCGCACATCTCAGACTTGGCGAGATGAGCGAGGCGGCAGATGATTTCGAGACGGCCACTGCCATGGCCGAGGAGAAGCTGGGGCCTGCGCATCCCGATACGATCCGCCTCATGAACAATCTCGTCGCGCTTCGCCGGAGCCTTGGGGAGATCGAGGCCGCGGTGAAATACGCTGACATCGCTCTGGACCGAAGCCTCGACGCGCTGGGCGAGGACGATCCGGTCACGCTCACGGCGATGCACAACAGGGCATCTCTACATCAGTCCGAGGGGCAGTTCGACGCGGCCGAGGCCCTGTACCAGCGAGCTCTCGCCGGACGCCGCGAGGCGGCGGAAGTCGGCGCCGGCGAGACGATGCAGACCTTGACCAACCTCGCGCAGCTATACCAGCAGACGGGCCGCTACGACGAGGCGAGGGAGATCTTCCTCGAGGCGCTCGATCTGGCGCGCGTGCTCGAGGATGCGGACGCGGCCGCAGTCCGGGCAGCGATCGCGGCGATGAACAATCTCGGCGAGAGCTACCGAGTGGAAGGTCGCTACGATGAAGCCGAGGACATCCTGCAGCATGCCTTCTCGCTTGCCCGGCAGACCTTCCCTGCTCATGACGTGATCGTCAACAGCACGTCGATGAACCTCGCACTCATCCTCGAGACGCGGGCCCGCTTCGAGGAGGCCGAGGCGATCTATGCCGGCGTTCTCGACGTGCGGCGCAGGACTTTGGGAGAAGCCCATCCGGCCTTCGCCAGCGTCCTGAACAGCCTCGGGGTGCTCCACATGGCGCAGGGTCGCTATGTTGATGCACAGGATCAACTGGACCAGGCGTTCACGATCAGCGAGCAGCAGCTTGGCCCGGATGCCGACCTGACGCTCTCCGTCCTCTACAACCTGGCACAGCTTGACATGGCGCGCGGCCGCTATGAGCGGGCCGAGGAGAAATTCAGGCGTGTCCTCGAGGTGCGCGCGGCGACGGCAGGGGTTGCGGATCGCGGCGCGCTGAGCGCGCTGAACGGGCTCGTCGGCTTCCTCCTCGATGCGGGTCGCCTCTCGGAGGTGGAGCCGCTGTCGGAGCGGGCTTTCGATCTGACCGACGACGCGCTGGGGCCCAAGCATCCCGAGGCCCTCGTCGCGCGAATGAACCTGGCGGCACTGCGGCAGGCGCAGCGTCGCTACAAGGGCGCCGCGCGCCTCTACGCGACCGCGCTGGACCTGCGGAGCCGGGTCTTCGGGGAGCGACACCCCGAGACGCTGGCCGCGGCGACCGGGCTCGCCAATGTCTACATGGCCGAAGGTCGCTACGACGAGGCCGACCCGATCTACCAGATGGCGGCCGACGAGGCTGCTTCGATATTGGGGGAGGGGCATCCAAGGACCGTGCAGTACCTGAGCAACCTCGCGGGTCTGCGCGCCGAGCAGAGCCGCTTCGAGGAGGCCGCCGACCTCTACGCACGTGCACGCGAAGCGGGCCGCCTGGCGCTCGGCTCGACGCACCCTGCGGTGCTGACGATCATGAACAACCAGGCTCTACTCATGACGCGGCAGGGCCATCTGGCGGAGGCGAGATCTCTGTTCGCGCAGGTTCTGGATCTCAGGCGCTCCACCCTGGAAGAGGGCCACCCGGACATACTGACGACGATGAACGGCCTGGGATTGCTCTACGTCCAGCAAGGCGAGTTCAGCGCGGCCGACGGCGAGCTCGAGACAGTTCTGCGCCTGCGCACGGATACCCTTGGCGAAACTCACCCCGACACGCTCGCGACCCTCAACAACGTCGCCTTCCTCGCGGAGGCGCAGGGGCGGTTCGGCAAGGCAGAGCTCGAGTACGATCGTGCGCTGGAACTGAGGCTCGAGACGCTTGGGGAAAAGCATCCCGACGCCATCGAGAGCTTCAACAACAAGGGCGCGGTCTTTGCGCGGCAGGGGCGACTCGCCGCGGCAGAACCGCAATACCGGCGAGCGCTGATCCTCAGCCGGGAGGTACTGGGCCGCGACAACGCGCTTACCCTGACGGCGCTGAACAATCTGGCGTACGTGTACACCTTGCAAGGCAAGTACGCCGAAGCGGAGAGCCACTACCAGAGCGCGCTTGAGCGGCGCGTCCGCGTCCTCGGCGAAAATCACCCGGACACGCTGGCGACCCTCAACAACTTGTCCGCTCTGCAGGAGCGGATGGGGCAGTATCAGGAGGCTGAGGCCGGGTTCGTCCAGGCGCTGTCCAAGAGCCGAGAGACGTTGGGGGAGGAGCATCCGCAGACGATCGCCTTTCTTGGCAATCTGGCTGCGCTGAAGACGCGGGAGGGCGAATACGAAGAGGCGGAGGAGCTTTTCCGCACCGCCATGCGCGCCGCGGATTCGGCCTATCGCCGGCAGGGGCATCCGGATGGCCTCGGAATACAGCTGCACTTCGCGTCGAACCTCGCCGCACAGGGCCGGCCCGACGACGCCGCACGGGCGCTTCGGCGGATGGAGCGGCCGTTGCTCGATTGGATCGGCATCGAGTTCTACGAGACGGAGCGGACATCGGTCGTCCGCGGCCTCGTCGCATCGCAGCGCGCCTATCTCGACTGGGCGCTGAGCCTTGCGATCCAGTTTCCGGACGACGATGATGCGCAGGAGGTCGCCGCCTCTGCCGTCCTGCGGTTCAAGAGCCTGCAGGCCGAAGAGGAAGCGGTGATCGGGCGGCTCGCCCGTACCGGACGGGATGGTGAGATAGGCCGGATCGCTGCCGAGATCCGCGCGCTCAACAATCGGCTGTCGCAGGCCTATCACAACAACGCCTCACCCGGCGACGTTGCAGAGATAGCCCGTTCGCTCGACTCCAAGAAGCGCGCCCTCGGCGAGCTGACGAACGAATTCACCGAACAGCTGAGGGTCGAGGGCATCGCGATCGACGACCTGGTCGATTCCTTGCCCTACGGCATCGGAGTAGTGGAGTACGTCCTGTACCGCCCCGTCGATTTCACGACCAGCGAAGCCGGGGCGAACCGATGGTCGGCGGTCCTTATCGACGCCGACGGGGTCAAGGCCATCGACCTAGGCGAGGTGGGCGACACGGCCACCGTGATCTCTGCCGTCACCTATGGACGGGAAACCGCAGAGGCGGACGCCAGACGCCTCTTCGACCAGCTTGCCGCGCCGCTTGACCTCGATCGCTACTCCGCCGTCCTGATCGCGCCGGACGACGTGCTGCACCTCGTCCCGTTCCATGGCCTGATTGCGCCGGACGGCCGCTACATGGCGGAAATGCTGGACCTTCGCATCATTCAGTCCGCGAGGGACCTGATGCGCAAGCCTCCCGCTGAAAAGGGAATTGGCCTGCTTGCAGCCGGCGATATCGACTACGGTACGGTCGAAGGGAGGGAGCCGCCGCCCGCGGATCCGGAGTTGGACCCGCTGGACGCCGATGTCGAATACAGCCGGGCCGCGGCGTCCGCGATCATCCGGCGGGGTTTCGCACCCTTGCCGGACACCGGCCGCGAGGTGACGGAGATCGAACAGCTCTACCGCGCCGCCCGGCCGACCGAGACGGTGACCAACTGGACGCGGGGAGACGCCAGCGAGGCGAAGCTGTTCGAGATAGAGACACCGCCGAGGGTCCTGCACCTTGCCACCCACGGCTTCTATCTTGAACCGCGTCAACCCGCGGATCGGCCGATGCTGCTGTCGGGTGTCGCTCTCTCGGGCGCGAACCTCGCGCTGACCAAGCGGGCGGACGAGGGCATTCTCTATGCGCTCGAAGCGCAGGCGCTGAACCTCCAGGGCACGGAACTCGTCGTGCTGTCGGCCTGCGAGACGGCGCAGGGCGTGATCGGCTATTCCGAAGGCATCTATGGGCTGGTGCGGGCGCTCAGGACCGCGGGCGCGCTCAACGTACTGGTCACCCTGCGGTCCATCGGCGATCAGAGCGCGGCGGAGTTCATGGCGGAGTTCTATACCCGCTGGCTGTCGCAACCGCCCGGCACCAGCGATGCGCCCGGCGCCCTGCAGGACACCATCCGCTACTACATCGACACCGATCCGGACTTCGATTGGCTGCCGTTCCAGATGATCGGCGTCGATCGGGAGACGCTGTGACGCTTCAGGCGTCGATGCGCGCCGCCATGATCGCGATTGCCTGCTGGTAGACGCTGGCGGCGTTCCATTCCCCCAGCACCGGGAAGTTCGGTTGACCCGGCTGATAGCCGCGCCCTGGCGACCACCCCTTGTTGCGCAGAAAGTTCGCCGTCGACGCCATCGAGTCCGTCAGGTCCGTCATGTCGACCCGGCCGTCGCCGTTGCCGTCCTTTCCGTAGCGTACCACGTTGCCCGGCAGAAACTGGGTGTGGCCGAGTTCGCCATGCTTGGCGCCGACGGTCGACGATGAGATCGCGCCGCGGTCGACGAGCTCCAGCGCCGCCAGAAGGTGCCCCGCGAAAAACTCCGACCGGCGGCAATCGTAGGCGAGCGAGGCCGTCGCCGAGACGAGGTTTGTGTCGCCCATGAACCGGCCGAAGCCTGTCTCCATTCCGTGGATCGCGATCAGGACGCCCGATGGCACGCCGTAATAGCGCTCGAGGCTCGCGTAGAAGTCGGGGTAGCGCGCCTTCATCTGCCGGCCCTGGGACACGATCGTATCGGCGCCGCGCACCTGCATGAACCGGTCGAGCGAGTAGCTGAAGCTCTTCTGGTTGCGATCCGCCCAAATCGTCTCGCTGGAATATTGCGCATTGGCGAGTGCGTTCAGTCCGCGCTGACCGATGCCGGCCGCTGCCGCCTCGCGCGCGAAGGAGGCCTTCCAGGCGGGAAACCCAGCCGCGCTGTTGCCGCAGGTCGCAGCGGCGAGGCCGCTACCCGAAAAAATCGCCATGATCATTACCGTGAATAACCGTCTCATTCCTTGCCTCCGCCAAGTTGCCCCACTATCGCACGACCGCTGCTCCAGTTCCACGCGCCGATGCTGTACGGACGGCATGGCGGCATGTCTCGTCGCCCAGGCGCATGCTATGGTGGGTCCTGCCACGAAGGGAGGTTTCACCATGTGCCGCAACATCCGGCCGCTCTTCAACTTCGACCCGCCCGCGACGGAGGCGGAGGTCAGGGCGGCCGCTCTGCAGTTCGTCCGCAAGGTCAGCGGCTTCGGCAAGCCGTCGGCAGCGAACGCAGAGGCGTTCGACACGGCGGTCGATGACGTTGCTGCGGCCGCCCAGGCGCTTCTCGACAGCCTGGTGACAGGCGCGCCGCCCAAGGATCGCGACGCCGAGGCCGCGAAGGCGCGGGAGCGGTCGCGGCGCCACTTCGTCGTGGACACCTAGCGCCGCAAGGCTGCCAAGCGCCGCCGAACCTGCTATGGCCCGCACCAGAGTCGTTGTGTGGAGCCCGCGGATGAGAGACGAGACGGCACAGCAGGATGCGATGCTTGCGATCCGGGCGCGCGGGCTCCTCAAGCGCTTCGGCGAACTCGAGGCGGTGGCGGGCATCGATCTCGACGTCCCGCGCGGGATGATCTTCGCCATCCTCGGGCCGAACGGTGCCGGCAAGACCACGCTGATGCGGATGCTGGCGACCCTGACGGTTCCCGATGGCGGGTCGGCGCGCGTCATGGGCCACGATCTGCGGTCGGAGCCCGAGGAGGTGCGTGGCGCGATCGCGATGACCGGGCAGTTCGCATCGCTCGACGAGGACCTGACGGGGCGCGAGAACCTGATGATGCTCGCCCGCCTCTGGGGCTTTGACCGCCGCTCCGCCAGAGCGCGCGTGGACGAGCTGTTCGCCGCCTTCGACCTCTCGGACGCGCAGAACCGGCAGGTCAAGGACTATTCCGGCGGGATGCGGCGGCGGCTCGACATCGCGGCGTCGCTGATCGTGACGCCCGGCGTGCTGTTTCTCGACGAGCCGACCACCGGCCTCGACCCGACGGCACGGCAGCGGGTCTGGCGGATGATCCGCCAGCTCGCGCGGTCGGGCGTCACAATCCTGCTGACGACGCAGTACCTCGAGGAGGCGGACCAGCTCGCCGCGCGCATCGCGGTCATCGATCATGGACGCAAGATCGCCGAGGGGACGAGCCGCGAGCTCAAGGCCGCGACCGGCTCGGGCTTCCTGCACGTCTCGCTCGCGGACCCGACGGCGCTCGACCAGGCCGCCGCGCTGCTCGAGGCGCGGCTGTCCTGCCCGGTCCAGCGCAGCCCCGAGGGCGCGCGCCTCTCCGTCATGGCGCCGACGCCCGAGGCCGCGAACGCCGCGCTTTCGGCGCTGATCGACGCGGGGATCGAGCTTGCCGATTTCTCCATGGGCTCGCCCAGCCTGGAAGAGGTGTTCTTCGCGCTGACCGACACCGGCACCCGGAAGGAGGATGCGGCATGACCGACGCGACGCCCGCCACGCTGCGCCATGTCGCGCGGCCTCCGCGGCCCACGGCGCTCTCGAACGCGCTGACCTTCGGCTGGCGCGCGGTGCTGAAGTTCAAGCACGTGCCCGAGCAGCTCTTCGACCTCGTGATGACGCCGCTGATGTTCACGCTGCTCTTCACGTTCGTCTTCGGCGGCGCGCTGGCGGGCTCGACGGGCGACTACCTGCAATTCTTCCTGCCGGGGATCCTGGTGCAGACGGTGGCGTTCAACGCGGTCTATTCCGGCATGGGCCTGTCGACCGACCTCGGCAAGGGGCTCTTCGACCGGTTCCGCAGCCTGCCGATCTGGCCGCTCGCGCCGTTCGCGGGCCTGATCGTGGGCGACTTCCTGCGCCACCTGATCGCCGGCGGCATCATCCTCGGCATCGGCCTCATGCTCGGCTACCGGCCGGAGGCAGGGGTGCCGGGAGTCGTCGCGGCGTTCCTGCTGCTTCTCGCGATCGGGTTCGGGATCGGCTGGGTGTTCCTGGTGCTGGGCCTGCTGATCCGCACCCCGACGACCGTGATGACGCTGGGCTTCACGGTCCTGTTCCCGGTCGTCTTCGCGTCGAACATCATGGTCGATCCCGCAACGATGCCGGACTGGCTGCGGGCCTTCGTCGGCGTGAACCCGATCTCGCTGATGACGACGGCGATGCGCGGGCTGATGAGCGGCACCGCGACGATCGCAGAGGTTCTCCTGGCGCTGCTCGCTCCGGTGCTGCTGACGGCCCTGCTGGCGCCGCTGACCCTCTGGCTCTACCGCCGCTCCTGAATTCCTACTGTATGGAGAAGGTGACCCGTTGCGTCTCGCCGGTGGAGCCGGGGATGGAAAGCGTGTGCTGACCCGGCTGGATTGCGATGAACGACAGCGTCACCGTGCCGGCATCGTCGAACTCCAGGCTGTCGATCGCCATCGGCCGAATCTCGATGTCATTGATGACGATCTCGTTCATCCAGATCGCGCGGAAGAAGCCAGCTCCCGAAATGGCAAGTTCTGCGGTGCCGTCGGCGGAAATCTCGAGTTCGTAGTACGCGCCGGATTGCAGCTTCACCGGCTGCTCGCCCTCATAGAGCGGTTGGCCCGAGGCCAGCGTCAAGGCGATCGTCTCGCCTCGGTTGCAGCTCGCGAGCAGACCCGCGAAGCCCAGCTCTTCGCAAAGCGGCGCGGCAGCCATCGGCGCGGCGGAAGCGGAAAGCGAGGCGGCCATCAGAAGATATCTCATGTAGGTCATCCCTTGCATCGCATCAGTCGGGCGCCACCACGACGCCCCAAGGTTGCTGGCCGACCTGGATCGAACGGATGACCTCCTCCGCCTCGACGTCGATCACCGATACATCGTTGGAGTTGCCGTTCGTCGTGATCAGGTAACGCTCGTCCGGAGTGAATGCGAGTTGCCAGACCCGCTGGCCGACAAGCAGGTAGTCCAGCACCTCCCACGTTTTCCCATCCACTACCGCGACGCGGTTCGAGGGGCCGAGCGCCACGAACACCCGGCTGCCATCGTTCGTCACGCGCACGCCGACGGGCTGCAGAAGCTCAGGCAGGATCCCCGGCACCTCAAACGTGATCTTGTGGAGGATCTCGCCCGTGCCAGGGTCAACGACGCTGACCGTACCGCCGATCTCGGAGGAAACGTAGAGGAGCGCGCCATCGTCGGTGTACTGGGCGAAACGCGGGCGCTGGTCGACCAGCGTGTTCTGGACGATCTCGTAGCTCTCGGTGTCTATGAAATGCGCCATATTGGTGGTCTCGGAGGTGTTCACCACCATCGTGCCGTCGGGCGAAATTCCCATGCCCTCCGGCTCCACGCCTACGGGAATCTCGGCGATCACATGCATCGACTTCACGTCCGTCACGGTGACGAGGTTGTCGTCCTCGTTCGCGATGTAGAGCGGATTGCCGGAAGGGTGCAGCACGAAGAGCTCTGGGTCTGGGCCCGATGGTAGGGTG
Source organism: uncultured Alphaproteobacteria bacterium (assembly GCA_963749675.1). Taxonomy (GTDB): domain Bacteria; phylum Pseudomonadota; class Alphaproteobacteria; order Rhodobacterales; family Rhodobacteraceae; genus Roseitranquillus. The sequence continues at coordinate 52,335 of CAVVNT010000003.1, read as the reverse complement.
TGCAGCTCCTCGTAGGTCTCGGGGTCGAAGACGCGGACCGTGTCGTCGTCCGACGCGCAGACGTAGAGTTCCGTCCCGTCGGGCGAGATGGTGATGCCGCGCGGGCGGTTCCCGGCCGGGAACTCGGCGATGACCTCCCAGCTGTCGCTGTCGATGACGGTGACGGTATTCCCGCGCTCGTTCGACACAAACACCTTGTTGGCGTGGACCGGGGTCGCGACGAGCAGCGCCAGGATGGCCGTTCTGAGCATCAGTTTCCTCCCTCGAAAGCGGTGCAGCCGGATTCCGGCCGGTCGAGTCCCAGCGTGTCGAGCGGCGAGACCTGGTGCAGGAACCCGTCCTGCGGCGAGACGCTGACGGTCAACCGCCCGTCCGACAAGAGGATCGGCTGCCGCAGCTGGCCGTTCCAGTCCCGGAAAGTCAGCGGCTGGCCCTTGAAGGCGCCGATCTCGAAGTCGTCCCCAAGAGCGTAGTCCCGGATTGCGGTCGCGTCGGCGTTGCCCGTGCGCGTGACCGCCTCGCCGATCACGCGCAGCGCGAGCCAGGTCTGGTAGTCCTCATCGCGCATCGATCGGCCGGCCACCTCTTCGAAACGGCGCTGGAGCTGCGTCGCGCCCCAGCCCTCGAACGCCGGATGCCAGGTCTGCGGGCGCAATCCGGCGGAACCGACCACCGGCGCCGGCTGCCACGTGTTGTAGGGCAGATAGGCCGCGAAGTAGTCCGTGGCGTCAGCCGCAACCACCACGTCGTGATCCTCGGCGCCCTGGGTGAAGACGGGAATCTGCCGCTGCACCAGCACGTGACCCGAATCCGCGACGCGGGAGCCGCCAGTATCCTCGAACTCCCGCGTCTCCACGATCTCGGCGCCAAACTTGGTGGCGGACCGTTGATACGCCTCCCCCAGCGCCCGGTCTGCGGGGTTAGAACCGTGGATCAGGAGCCACTCGTCCCACTTCTTCCAGATCAGGAACTGCGCCACCGCGTCGCTGCGCATCTGCTGGCTCGGCGCGACGTGCAGGACGTTGGCGCGGCACGCCTCGTCCCGCAGGGCCATGTCGCCGGCGCGGGCGTTGAGGATCAATGCATCGTCCGGGGCGGCATCGGCGAGCGCCAGCAGCTCGTCCGCCTCCGCCAGCACGACGACGAGGCGCACGCCTTCGTCCATCAGCGCCCCGAACGCCGCGACCGCCTCTTCCGGCGTCGTGGCGACGGTCTCGGTCTCGTAGGTCTGGCCGAGGAAGCTGCCGGTGGTCCGGTTGTCGCTCGTCGCGACCTCACCGCCCGCAAAGCCCAGATCGTTGGTCGGCAGGTCGAGCCGCGAGAGCGGCAGGAGCCGCGAGTAGTCCACGCGCAGGACTGCGGCGCGTACCTCCTGCGCGTGCGCCGTCGCAGTCGATGACACGACCAGAGCGACGGCCACCAGGCAAACCGACACTGCCAGCCGGGCGGCTGTTCGGGTCGCAGCCATGCAATCCTCCCTGTTCTCCTCGGAAGCGCGTGCTTCGCGGTGCCTGCTAAGGGGAGAAGACCGGCAATTCGCGGCCGCTGCAATGGGGCAAAGAGGCCGCAGACGCCTGGAGCAGCGCCACCTCCGTTTCCGGGTCAGGCGCTGCCGGTTGCGCCATCCGGGACGGGGTTGAAGCATGCCGCCTCCTGGCCCGCGCCCATGTTCATCAAGGGCGGGTCCTCGGTCGCGCAGCGCTCGATAGCGCGCGGGCACCGGGCGCGGAAGGCGCACCCCGTGGGCGGGCTCAGCGGGTCCGGCAGCTCCGTTTCCTTCGCCTCCGGCGGGGTCAGGGGGCGGCCGACCACCGGGGCGCTGCCAGCGAGGAGCTTGGTGTAGGGGTGCCGCGGATGGGCGAAGACCGCCTCCGCCGGACCGGTCTCGACCACCGCGCCGAAGTAGAGGACGGCGATGCGGTCGCTGACCGCCTCGACCACGGCGAGGTCGTGGGAGATGAAGAGGTAGGTCAGCCCCAACTCGCCCTTGAGACGTGCGAGCAGGTTCAGCACCTGCGCCTGCACGCTGACGTCGAGGGCGGAGACCGGCTCGTCGAGGATCAGGATCCGCGCCTCGGCCGCCAGCGCTCGGGCGATGCCGATGCGCTGCGCCTGACCGCCGGAGAACTCGTGCGGGTAGCGGTCGAGGAACTCCTCGCGCAGGCTCACGAGGTCGAAGATCTCGGCGATGCGCTCGGTGCGCTGGGCGCGCTTCATGCCGTGCAGCCGCTTGAGCGGGGCCTCCATCACCTGCCGGATGGTCTTGCGCGGGTTCAGCGACGAGATCGGGTCCTGGAAGACGTACTGGATCTTCTTGCCGAACTCCGCTGGGTCGGCGTTGTCGAGGGCGGTACCCTCGATCTCGATGGTGCCGGTCGTGGGCTCGATCAGGCCGACCAGCATCCGGGCGAGGGTGGACTTGCCGCAGCCCGACTCCCCCACGATGCCCAGCGTCTCGCCCTTGCGGACGGTCAGGGTGACCGGCCGGACGGCGTGGACGTGCGCCTTGGGCGGCCCGATCAGGCGCTTGCCGACGGGGAACGACTTGGAGAGGTCGGTCAGGGCGAGGGCGGCGGTCATTCGGCGGCTGCCCTTTCGGCGCGGTTCTCGGGGTAGAGGCAGCGGAAGGCGCGGTTGCCTTCGCGGAAGAGCGGGATCTCGCCCTCGCTGCACTCGGGGCGCGCCTTGTCGCAGCGCGGGGCGAAGGCGCAGCCGGGGGGCAGGTCGTTGACCGGCGGCGGCAGGCCCGGGATCGCCTCGAGCTTGCGCTTGCCCTCGCCGAGCTCGGGCACGCAGGCGATCAGGCGCGCGCGTGTAGGGGTGCGCCGGGTTGTCCAGCACCCGGTCGGTCACGCCCTCCTCGACGATGCGGCCCGCATACATCACCGCGACGCGGTCGCAGAGCTGGGCCACGACGCCGAAGTCGTGGGTGATGAAGACGATCGCGAGGCCGCGTTCGCGCCGCAGGTCGTTCAGCAGCGACAGGATCTGCGCCTGCACGGTGACGTCGAGCGCGGTGGTCGGCTCGTCGGCGATGATGACGTCGGGGTCGTTGGCGAGCGCCATGGCGATGCCGACGCGCTGGCGCATCCCGCCCGACATCTCGTGCGGGTAGCTGTCGATGCGGCTCTCGACGTTGGGGATGCGCACGGACTTGAGCAGATCGAGGGCGCGGGTGCGGGCTTCGCGGTCGGGTACGGAATGGTGCACCTGGATCGCCTCGACCAGCTGGTCGCCGACGCGGATCAGCGGGTGCAGCGTGGCGAGCGGGTCCTGAAAGATGTAGGCGATCCGGTCGCCGCGGATCCGGCGGAGGCGCCGGTACGGCGCGCCGATCAGGTCCTCGCCGTTGAAGCGGACGGCGCCGCCGGTGATGACGCCGGGCGGCGAGGCGACGAGGCCCATGACGGAGAGCGCGGTGACGGACTTGCCGGAGCCGGACTCGCCGATGATGCCGAGGCACTCGCCCGGCGCGACCGCGAGGCTGACGCCGCCAACGGCGCGGTAGATGCGGTCGCGCACGCGGAACTCGGTCTGCAGGTCCTGCAGCGCCAGGACGCCGTCGCCCTCCGCCTCTGGCACCGGCTCGCGGCGGTCGACGAGGGTGGCGGCCATCGGGCGCGACAGGGCGCCGGACTTGAGCCGCGGGTCGAGCGCGTCGCGGACGCCGTCGCCGAGGAGGTTGATCGACATGACGATGACCAGGATCATCAGGCCCGGCACGACCGAGGTGTGCGGGTTGGTGATCAGCGCCGAGCGCGCCTCGCCCAGCATCGAGCCGAGGTCGGCCTGCGGCGGCTGCGAGCCGAGGCCGAGGAACGACAGCCCCGCGGTCTCGAGGATCATCCAGCCGATGGTCGTCGACATGGCGATGACGACGACCGGGATGACGTTCGGCAGGATCTCCGAGATCACGATGCGCCATGGCGAGAGCCCGGCGAGGCGGGCGGCGTCGACGAACTCCTTGTGGGCGATGCCGACGGTGATGCCGCGGATGTTGCGCGCGAAGAACGGCACGTTGACCACCGCGACCGCGATCAGCGCGTTGACGAGGCCGGGGCCGAGCGCGGCGACGATGGCGAGGGCAAGCAGGATGTAGGGGAACGCCATCAGCATGTCGACGCCGCGCATGATGATGTTGTCGGTCCGCCCGCCGGCGTAGCCTGCGATGATGCCGATCGCGGTTCCGAGGGTGGCCGCGATGATCGCTGCGGCGAAGCCCACGGCGAGGCTGAGGCGGGTGCCGTGCAGCAGGCGGCTCAGCAGGTCGCGGCCGAGATGGTCGGTGCCGAGCAGGTGCCCCTCGCTGAACGGCGGCAGGAAGCGGTCGGCGGTGTTGGTGACGTTCGGCGGTCTGCAGCGGCAGGAGCGGCGTGACCAACGCCAGCAGCACCACGATGCAGAGCACGATCCCGCCCGCCAGCGCCAGGCGGTTCCGCGCCAGCAGGCGCAGGAAGGCGGTCACGTCTTGATCCTCGGGTCGAGCAGGCTCTGCGCCACGTCGACCGCGATGTTGAAGAGGACGTAGCAGGCCGCGACGAAGACGACGCCGCCCTGCACCAGCAGGATGTCGCGGGTCAGGATGGCGTCGACCAGCATCCGCCCGACGCCGGGCCACTGGAACACGATCTCGATGTAGACCGCGCCGGAGAGGACGAAGCCGGCCTGGATGCCGAGCACCGGGATGATCGAGACCATCGCCGCCTTGAGCGCGTGGCGCCAGATCACCCGCCGCTCCGGCACGCCCTTGGCGCGGGCGGTGCGGATGAAGTCCTGGCGCAGCACCTCGAGCATCGCCGAGCGCGACAGTCGGGCGACGACGCCGGTCGCCACCACCGCCAGCGCGATCGCCGGCATCGTCAGGTGCTTGATCAGGTCCCACAGACCGCCGCCGCCGTAGATCGCGTACATGCCGGAGACGGGCAGCCAGCGCAGGTTCACCGCGAAGATCAGGATCATCATCATCCCGAGGAAGAATGACGGGATCGAGATGCCGAGCAGGACGACGAAGGTGATCGCCTTGTCCTTGGCCCCATACTGGTTCGCGGCCGAGACGACGCCGGCGAGGATGCCGAAGATCGCGCAAAGCACGAAGGCGGTGCCGGCGAGGATCAGCGTCGCGTTGAACCGCTCCAGCACCTCGTCGAGGACCGGGCGGTTCAGAGAGAAGGACGTGCCGAAATCGCCCGGTCAGCATGTTGCCGAGCCAGATGAAGTACCGCTGCACCGCAGGCTTGTCGAGGCCGAGGTCGCGGTTGATCTTCTCGACGTTCTCGGGCGTCGCGTAGCTGCCGAGGATCGCGGTCGCCGGGTCGCCGGGGATCAGCGCCATGATCGCAAAGACGATGACGGTGATCCCGATCAGGACCGGGATCGCCGAGAGGAGCCGCTTGAGGATGTAGCCTGCCATGCGCGTCTCCTTTCCTCGCGGTCGGGCCGTTGGCCGAAAGCGCCGCACGCCGCCGAAGTCATGCGGCGGCGCGTCGGGTCAGTTCTTCACGACGTCGTCGAGCAGCAGGAAGAACGACGGCTGCAGTTCGAAGTTCTCGACCCGGTCGTTCGTCACCGCGTTCTGCTTCCAGTTCGCGACGAAGACCCAAGGCGCATCCTCCTGCACGATCTGCTGCATCTCCTTGTAGAGACGCGCCCGCTCCTCCTGGTCGGTCGCGACGCGGGCCTCCTCCAGCAGGCGGTCGACCTCGGGGTTGGAGTAGTAGCCCGAGTTGAAGCCGCCATTCTCCGGCATCGCCTCGGACCGAAGCGTCAGGAAGGGCAGGGTGTCGGGGTCGTTCGTCATCCATGCCATCTCGGCCATGTCGGCCTTGCCCTCGAGCCCCGGGTTCACCTCGCCGAGGAAGGTGTTCCACTCGTAGGTCTCGATGCTGACGTTCGAAGCCCACCGCCTCGAGGTCCGCCTGGATCGCCGTGCCCATGGCCACCGGGTCGAGCATCCCCGATCCGCCTTCGGTGACGTAGAACGTCAGCTCCGCGCCCTCGGCTCCGGCTTCGGCGAGCAGTTGGCGCGCGCCCTCGGGGTCGTAGGGGTAGGGCTCCAGTTCCTCGTTGTAGGCCCAGGCGAAGGCCGGAGGAGTCGGCCCGGCGGCGACCTCGGCGGTGCCCTCCAGCACGTCGTTGACCAGCGCCTCCTTGTTGATGGCGAGGTTCGCCGCGCTGGCGGACCCGGACGTCGGCGAACGGCCCTTCGCGCGTGTTCAGGATCAGGAACCAGACGTGCGGTCCCGCCTGCTCGTGGATCGTGTAGCCCCCGCCCTGGAACTCGCTGAGGGCCACGGGGGGCACCTCCACCATCAGGTCGATGCCGCCCGCCAGCATCTCGGCGGTGCGGGTGTTGGCGTCGGTGATCGGGCGGAACACCACCGCCTCGAGCGGCGGCGCGCCGTCCCAGTAGTCGGGGTTCTTCTCGACCACCACTGCCTCGTTCGAGCGCCATTCGACGAAGCGGAACGGGCCGGTGCCGGACGGATTGCGCCCGAAATCGGCGCCGTTCTGCTCGACCGCAGCGGGCGAGACGATGAGGCCGGTCGGATAGGCGAGGTTCGACAGGAACGGCGCGTAGGGTTCGGTCAGGGTGAACCTCACAGTCAGCGGATCGACGACCTCGACCAATTCAATGGCCGAGAAGAAGAACGCCAGCGGGAACGGGCCGGTGTCGTGGAAGGGATGTTCCTCGTCCAGCATCCGGTCGAAGTTGAACTTCACGGCCTCGGCGTCGAAGGCGCTGCCGTCGTGGAACGTCACGCCTTCGCGCAGGGTGAAGGTGTACTCGGTGCCGTCCTCGCTGATCTCCCAGTCCGTGGCGAGCGCGGGCTCCACCTCCAGCGTGCCATCGCGGTAGCGCACGAGCCCGTCATAGACGTTCATCAGGATGCGAAAGTCGTTGACCGCCGTCACGGCCGCGGGATCAAGTGCCTTCGGCTCGGCGATCTGCCCCACGACGAGGACGCCTGGCGGTGTCTGCGCTCCGGCCGGTCCGATCGCTGGCGAGAGCGCCACGGCAGTTCCGACCGCAATCAGGGTGCGGCGCATGCGGTGCATCAGGTGACCCATCTTCATCCTCCTCGGTTGCCTGTCTCACCCTCGGACACCTTTGGGCCGGATGGCAACCTTCGAGAAAACGCGCGATTGGCACCGGCGCTCGGCTTGACTGGGCGAGAAAGGAGGGCGGAGCGCGAGGACCTTGCGTGCGTAGATCAGGGGGGGACGCCATCCTTTGCGGGATCCGCCGAGAAAGCCCGGAACAGGTCGGCGGTGTCGCCGTAGATCCTGATCGACGTGATGAGCTTGCTATTGTCGTATTCCAGAATGGTTACGACGCGGACCCGCGCGAGGGTCATGCGCCGCGTCGTCGCGACGTTGACCTTTTCGATGAAGATCACGTTTTCGGACCCGAGAACGGTGATCACTTCGAACTCGACGCCATCGATGATGCGGAGATAGCCCTCGATCATGTCGACGGCAATGTCGCGCCCCGTGACCGAAGGGTAGTTGGCGTGGGTGAGGACGACGTCCCGGTGCAGCATCCGCCGCAGGGAGCCCACGTCGTATCTTTCGATGACCGTGAGGTAGGAGACCACAAGGTCAATGCTGCCGGGATCGCTCAGCAGAATCCGCGTGTCTTCTGTGATCATGGGGTCCCCAGCCGCTTTGCCACATTCACCCTATGGTAGAACATGAGTCGAAATAGACAACCGGTTGCGTCCGCTCCGGATCAGCGCTCTTCCTCGTCGATGACCACCCGGTCACGGGGACGTTTCGCGCGCCGACTTGACTCCTGCGTCTAACGGTCGAGGCTCTAGCGCATGAGCACCCAACCCAAGCACGAACCGTTCGACCTGTTCGTTATAGGCGGCGGAATAAACGGCTGCGGAATCGCGCGCGATGCGTCGGGGCGCGGTCTGTCGGTGGCGCTTGCCGAGATGAACGATCTCGCGTCGGCGACCTCCTCGGCCTCGACCAAGCTCTTTCACGGCGGCCTGAGGTACCTGGAGTATTTCGAGGTTCGGCTGGTTCGCGAGAGCCTGATCGAGCGCGAGACGTTGCTGAGCGCCATGCCGCACATTTCCTGGCCGATGCGCTTCGTGCTGCCGTTCCACCCGGAGATGCGCTTCGAGGGCGAGACGCCAACATCGAAGATCCTCAACAGGGTGATGCCCTGGATGCGGGGCCGGCGGCCGGCGTGGCTGATCCGCCTCGGCCTTGCGATGTACGACAATCTGGGCGGGCGGGCGATCCTGCCCGGCACGCGGACGCTGGACCTGACGGAGGATCCGGCGGGCAAGCCCCTGAAGAAGAAGTTCCGCAAGGCCTTCGAGTACTCCGACTGCTGGGTCGAGGACAGCCGCCTCGTCGCGCTCAACGCCCGCGACGCCGAACAGCGTGGCGCGCGGATCATGACCCGCACCAAGGTGACGGGGGCCGAGCGCGGCGACGACACCTGGACCGTCCACCTGCAGCACGACGACGGCACGACGGAGATCGTCTCCGCCCGCTTTCTGGTCAACGCAGGTGGCCCGTGGGTGCGCGACGTCATTACCGGAACGATCCGGATGAATTCGACGGAGGGCGTCCGGCTCGTCCGCGGCAGCCACATCGTGACCAAGCGGCTCTACGACCATGACAAGTGCTACTTCTTCCAGGGCGCCGACGGGCGGATCATCTTCGCAATTCCCTACGAGACCGACTTCACGCTCATCGGTACCACGGATCAGGAGCATCACGACGTCCACGAAAAGCCGTACTGCACGCCGGAGGAGCAGAAATACCTCTGCAACTTCGCGTCGAACTATTTCGAGAAGCCGGTGACGACGGACGACATTGTCTGGACCTATTCCGGCGTCCGGCCACTCTATGACGACGGCGCCAAGTCGGCGACCGCGGCCACCCGCGACTACGTGCTGTCGCTCGACGATGCCGGTGCGCCACTGCTCAACGTCTTCGGCGGCAAGATCACGACCTATCGCCGGCTGGCCGAAAGCGCGATGGAGAAGATCGGCCCCGCCTTCCCCTCCATGAGCGGCAAATGGACGGCGCGCGTTCCGCTTCCGGGCGGCAATTTCGGCGTCCGCGAGGTGCCGAACCTGATCGAGCGTCTGTCGAACGACTACCCGTACCTGACGCCGTTCTGGGCGAAGCGGCTGGTCCGTGCGTACGGTACGGATGCATGGAACGTCCTCGGCGATGCCAAGGACAGGGACGCCCTTGGTCAAGAGTTCGGCGCGACCTTGACGGCGCGCGAGATCGACTGGCTGATGGCGCGCGAATATGCCCGAACCGCCGAAGATGTGCTTTGGCGCCGCTCAAAGCTGGGCCTTCGCATCTCGCAGGAGGGCTCTGATGCTCTCGACGCCTACATGGCTGATGCGCGCCAGTCGCGCGCGGCGGCCGAGTAGACCGTAGCGGCGACTAGAACCTGGGCTCGACCCCAGGCAGCCTCAGCGCCCTGACGAGATCGCGCAGCTCCTGCCGCGCGGCGACATTGGACATGCTGAGCGACGCGACGCCGACATCACGCAGGTCGAGCAATGTCAGGCCCTTCGGGAAGAGCTCGCGGAAGACCACACGTTCGGCAAAGCCCGGCGCCACCCGAAAGCCGATCCGGGGGGCGAGCCGCGTCACCGCATCTTCCATCCGGCGCTTGTTGTGCATCGCCTGGGCGCCGAGCCGGTTGCGGATGACGATCCAGTCGATCGGCTTCAGGCCCGCCTCGGCCCGTGCCTGCCGCGCCGCCCAGACCATCTCGGAGTAGATCGAGGGACCGAGGATCTTCTCCGTTGCCGGGTCGATGCGGGCAAGAAGGTCGAAATCCACGAAGCTGTCGTTGAGCGGCGTGACCAGGGTGTCCGCCAGCGAGTGCGCGATCTGGCTCAACCGCGTGTGTGAGCCCGGACAATCGATGACGACGAACTCCGCGTCGCCGAAGCTGCCCAACGTTTCGCCGAACCGCCCCTCCAGCGGCGAGTCGCCGTCCGGCACCGCCCGGTAGTCCGGCGTCGCGAGCTCAAGGTCGTCGCGGGCCAGATAGGCGCGCCGGTTCTCGACATAGCGGCCGAAGCTGCGCTGCCGCAGGTCGAGGTCCATGGCACCGACGTTGTGGCCCATCCGGGCCAATGCGGTCGCCAAGTGCATCGATGTCGTGGACTTACCCGAACCGCCCTTCTCGTTGCCGATGACGATGATGTGCGGCACCCACGTCCCCCGGGAATCGAAAGCGCGCCCCGAGGGGCGCGCTTGATACGATAGCCGGGGGTGAGCTTAGAAGCCCAGTCCCTCGTACTTCTTCTTGAATTTCGTGACGCGGCCGCCGGTATCCATCAGGCGTGCGCCGCCGCCTGTCCATGCCGGATGCACCGAGGGGTCGATGTCGAGCGAGAGTTGGGCCCCCTCCTGGCCCCAGGTCGATTTCATCTGCACGACGTCGCCGTTCACCAGCTTGACGTTGATCAGGTGATAGTCGGGATGCGTGTCGGATTTCATTCCGCGGCCTCCGTGACAGGCTTGGCTTGTAGTTAGTGTCCTCTGCGATCCGGGCCGACTTGCCGCGGCGCGAGCGCAGATAGTAGAGCTTAGCGCGGCGAACCCGGCCGCGGCGGACCACGGTGATCGACTCGATGTTCGTCGAGTGCAGCGGGAACACCCGCTCCACCCCCTCGCCGAACGAGATCTTGCGAACGGTGAAGGTGCCGGCGATGCCGGCGCCGTGCTTGCGGGCGATACAGACACCCTCGTAATTCTGGACCCGGGTCCGCGTACCCTCGGTCACCTTGTAGCCGACGCGGATGGTGTCGCCTGCCTTGAAGTCCGGAATCTCCTTGCCGAGCTCCGCGACTTGTTCGGCCTCGAGTTGCGCGATGATATCCATCGGCGCCTCCATTTCTGCTCGCGGTTGTTCCGCGAAGGTGGGGCTGCCCGAGAGCTCTAGTCTCCGTCGCGGCGACCTTGCCGTGCAAGGTAGGCCCGCCAGAGGTCGGGGCGGCGTTCCTTTGTCAGCCTTTCGGCCTCTTCCCGTCTCCAGTCGGCGATCTTCGCGTGATTGCCCGACAGGAGAATGTCGGGGATCGCGCGGCCTTCCCAGAGTGCCGGCCTTGTAAAATGCGGGGCTTCCAGCAGACCGTCCGAAAAGGACTCCTCCTCGACCGACGCCTGATTCCCGAGAACGCGGGGTATAAGGCGCACTGTCGCGTCGATCAAGGCTTGAGCCGCGATCTCGCCGCCGGTGAGGACGAAATCCCCCAGCGAAACTTCCAGCACCTCTCGCGCATCGAGCACGCGCTGGTCCACTCCCTCGAACCGGCCGCAAAGCAGCGTCACACCGTCGGTCTGCGCCAGCCGGCGCGCCATCGGCTGGTCGAACCGCGTTCCCCGTGGTGACAGATAGATGACGGGCCAGTTCCCGGTCTCCGCTGCCTCGTCGAGCGCGGCCGCCACGATGTCGGGACGCAGTACCATGCCGGCACCGCCTCCGGCCGGGGTGTCGTCGACCTGCCGGTGCCGACCCTTGCCGAAGGTGCGCAGGTCGACGGTCTGGAGTTGCCACAGGCCCTGACGCAGCGCCTTGCCGGTCAGCGATGCCCCGATGACCCCTGGAAAGACGTCGGGAAACAGCGTGATGACGCGTGCGGTCCATACCCCGGCAATCTCGGGCGCGAGTTCTCGCGCATTGGCGGAGGGGCGGATCGCAAGACGGCCGTGGGATTCCGGTGCGGACGACATCGTGGCGGGTTAGCCCGCCGCGGCGCCTGCGTCCATCATGCGAGAGCGATCACGCCAAGGATCACGAGAAGGAACAGGACCAGCACGATGCCGATCAGCACCTTTGCACCGGTCATGGCAGCGCCGGAAATCCGGCCGAAGCCGAGCAGCGAGGCGATGGCGGCCACCACCAGCAGTATCAGGATGAGTTCGAGCATTCGGAAGTTTCCCTTTGGTTCGACGCCAACGCGCCGCAGCTTTGGACGTTCCGTCAATCGAGCAGCCCCTCCGGCGGATCCGCCACCAGGCGTCCGGCCGACAGGTCGACGGTGGGCACCGTTGCGCGGGTGAACGGCAGCAGGATCGTCCGCGACCCGCCCGGCAGCGCCACCTCAAGAAGGTCGCCTGCGCCATGATCGAGGACCGCGCGCACCCGGCCGACGATGGCTCCACCGGTGTCGACCACCTCGAGCCCGATCAGGTCGGCGTGGTAGAACTCATCGTCCGGCAGTGCCGGCAGCTTCTCGCGCGGGACGTAAAGGCGCGTTCCCCGCAGCGCGTCCGCGGCTTCCCTGCTCGATATGCCGGTCAGGCGCGCCGAGAACCCGCCCTTGATCGGCGAGCCGAGGGTCACATCATACTCTTGCCCGTCGTCGCCGGTCAGCGGGGAGTAGTCGGCGATGGCCCGCGGCTCAGCGGTGAAGCTCTTCAGCCGCAGTTCGCCACGAACGCCATAGGCGCCTGCCAAGACAGCGACGCAGACCTTCTCAGCCAAGGCCCATCGCCTTCGCGATCAGGCGATAGTCAGCGTCGCCGATGGTGAAGCGGCCGCCGCGAAAGGCCATGCCCCAGTTCTTGCGCCGGCCCTTCAAGAACTCGAGCTCGTCAAGCAGTGGCCGCACCGGGGTCTCGCGCACCTCGTCGTAGGCGGCATCGCGAATCCAGCCGTTGCCCCCTTGCCCGAAGCTCCGTTCCCGAGCGGCCGCGCCTGTCACGGTGGCGTGAGCCACGAAGGCCTGCACCGGCGCGCCCTCGGGCTCTGTGCGCGGCGCGTAGTAGATGACCGTGTCGCCGGGGCAAAGGCCGTCCACCAGTGACTTCTTACCGTGGCCGAAGGCGACGAACCCCTCGCGCGCCGCGGTCTCGACCTGCATGCGGTGGACGACGCCGATCACGTGGCCCATGGCTCCCCCATCCTGCCGACAGCGCCCTAGCGCGACGCGACTGCCATCACTCGGTGGCTTCCTCTGCGGGCGTCGCGGACTTGACGGCACGCTCTTCAGCTCGTTCCTTGGCCTTGGCGCCGGGCTCGGCCTTCTTGGGATTACTGCGTTGGGTCTTTTCGCGCACCCCTGCAGCTTCCAGGAACCGGCTCACCCGGTCGGTAGGCTGCGCGCCCTTTTCCAGCCAGTGCTGAACGCGCTCCAAGTCGATCTTCACCCGGTCCTCGCTGTCCTTGGGCAGCAGCGGGTTGTAGGTGCCGAGCTTCTCGAGGAAGCGACCGTCACGCGGCATCCGGCTGTCGGCGGCGACGATCGAGTAGTGCGGACGCTTCTTCGAGCCTCCGCGTGCGAGACGAATTCTTCATGGCCATTGCGTGTTTCTCCTAACTGTTCTGGCGATGTGCTTCATGGTGACGGATGACCTTCGAGATGATGAAGGCCATGAATTCCTTGGCGAGATCCGGATCCAGGTCGGCCTCCACGGCGAGCTTTTCCAGCCGCTCGATCTGCTCGGCCTCGCGCAGCGGGTCGGACGGCGGCAGATCGTGCTCGGCCTTGAGTCGGCCCACCTCCTGCGTGTGCTTGAACCGCTCGCCGAGCGTATAGACGAGGATCGCGTCCAGCCTGTCGATCGACTCCCGGTGACCCTTCAGAAGCGTCCTGGCATTGATCATGCCGCGATCTCCGGCGAGGCGTTCCATCGGCCGATCAGGGCGGCCATCTGCTGAAACGCGTCCGCCCGCGTGTAAGGCCCGCCGAGGGCGCGCGATCGGTCTGACGCGCGAAACGCAGCAAAGACGTCGAAATCAACTTCCTGCGGGGCACGCAGGACGATCCGCTGCGTTTCGACGGTGCGAATGCGGACCACCGTCTCTGTCATGCTCGCGCCGCCGGATGCCTGTAGACGCGGCAGCGCTGCTCGATCGCGGCCTCGGCCGCTTTATCGCGGACGGCATGCAGCCGCTCGGCCACACGGATCGACCGTAAATTGTCATCGCCGATATAGCTGACGAGCCGATGCAGGCCTTGCGCCCTCTCCACATGCTCGCGCAGGGCAAGGGCTGCCTCGGTCGCGTATCCGTGGCCTTCGGCTTCCGCGGAAAGCAACCATCCGAGCTCCATCTCTGGATCGCCGAACTCGTGGTAGACGAGCACAAATCCCACAAGACGGCCGTCCTTGGACCGGTCGACGGAAAGCAATCCGGTGCCGGCGAGCAGCCAGCCCGAGACGAGTTGGCTGAAGTCGAGCCAGGCGTCCCGGCGTGTCAGCGGTTCGGAGAACCAGCGATCCGACGTCGCGATCTCGGCGTAGGCCGAAAAGTCCTCCATCCGTGGCGCGCGGAGGACAAGCCTTTCGGTCTCGATCGTCGGCAGGACCGACGCAATCGCGCGTGTGACGAGCGAACCGCGCGGCGCCATCTCCCAGGGGCGGTCGGTATCGCTCATGCGGGCCTCGAGTGACGGTAGACCACGACCTCGTCGTTCGGTCGGGGCGCATCGGCGTCGACCGATGCGCCAAGGCGCTCGGCGACTGCCACCGACCGGGTGTTGTCGGCGTCGATGTAGCTGACCGCAGTCGGCCAGCCCAGATCGCCGAAGACGTGCGCCAACACGGCCCGCGCCGCTTCGGTCACGTAGCCTTGGCCTTCAGCCTCCGCCGTCCAGAGCGTCCAGCCGATCTCCGGCTCCGGCCAGTCGCCTGGGTACCAGGGGCCGACCTGGCCGAGAGGCGCTGGGTCATCCTTGAGTTGCAGAACGAAGCCGCCGGTGCCGCGCATCAGCCAGTGTCCGAGCAGCGTCCCGAACGTCCGCCATCCGCGGCCGGTTTCCACCGGTCCTCCTATGAATTTCGCGCGCTGACTCTCGATGAAGGCGGACCAGGCCGGCTCATCAGTGGTGCGAGGCGCACGCAGGAGGAGTCGCCCGGTCTCCAGAACCGGGATATGCAACAGCCTTTCGAGCTCCCGCGAGGTCATACGGCGTCCTGCCTCGTCACTTCTTGCGTCCGACACCGGAGAGGCCGGGGGGCAGGCCGCCGCCCATCCCGGGGATCCCGCCCATCTGCTTGGCCGCAGCCTCGATCGCGGCCGGGTCCTGCGGCATGCCGCCCTTGCCGAAGAGGCCGCCCATCTGGCGCATCAGACCCTTGGCCCCACCGCGGCCGAGTTTCTTCATGACATCAGCCATCTGGCGCTGCATCTTGAGAAGCTTGTTGAGCTCGCTGACCTCAAGACCGGCGCCCGAGGCGATCCGCTTCTTGCGGCTTGCCTGCAGGATCGCAGGGTTCGCCCGCTCCCGCCTGGTCATCGAATTGATGAGCGCGACCTGGCGGCGGATGACGCCGTCGTCAAAGCCCGCAGCCTGCATCTGCTTCTGCATCTTCCCCATGCCGGGCATCATGCTCATCATGCCCTCCATGCCGCCCATCTTGGTCATCTGTTCAAGCTGTTGGCGGAGGTCGTTCATGTTGAACTGACCCTTCTGGAAGCGGCGCATCATCCGCTCGGCCTGCTCAGCCTCGAGCGTCTGTTGCGCCTTCTCGACCAGCGCCACGATGTCGCCCATGCCGAGGATGCGGCCCGAGATGCGCTCCGGGTCGAACTCCTCCAGCGCGTCGAGCTTCTCGCCCACGCCGACGAACTTGATCGGTTTGCCGGTGACGGCGCGCATCGACAGGGCCGCGCCGCCGCGGCCGTCGCCGTCCATCCGTGTCAGGATCACGCCCGAGATGCCGACGGTGCGGTCGAATTCCTCGGCGACCTCGACCGCGACCTGGCCGGTCAGGCCGTCGACGACCAGCAGCGTCTCCCGCGGCTCGGTGACGGCGCGGACCTCGGCCACCTCGTCCATCAGCGTCCGGTCGATCTGCAGCCGCCCGGCGGTGTCGAGCATCACCACGTCGTAGCCGCCGAGGCTCGCCTGCTGCTTCGCCCTCTTGGCGATCTGCACCGCGGTCTGGCCCGGCACGATCGGCAGCGTGTCGACGCCGATCTGCTGGCCGAGGATCGCCAGCTGCTCCATCGCCGCCGGGCGGTTGGTGTCGAGCGAGGCCATCAGCACGCGCTTGCCCTCGCGCTCCTTCAGGCGGCGGGCGAGCTTGCCGGTGGTCGTCGTCTTGCCGCCGCCCTGCAGGCCGACCATCAGGATCGGCGCGGGCGCGTTGTCGATGCGCAGGCGGCCCGGCTCGCCGTCGCCCGACAACGTCGCGACCAGCTCGTCGTGTACGATCTTGACCACCTGCTGGCCCGGCGTGACCGACTTCGTCACGGCGGCGCCGGTGGCCTTGCCCTGCACCCGCTTGACGAAGTCGCGCGCCACCGGCAGCGACACGTCGGCCTCGAGCAGCGCGGTGCGCACCTCGCGCAGCGCCGTCTTGACGTCTTCCTCGCTCAGCGCGCCCTGCTTGGTCAGCCGGTCGAAGACACCGGACAGGCGTTCGGACAGGTTCTCGAACATCTCAGCGGCCTCCTTTCGACCTCCGGTCCCGATCTGGTGTCGGAACCGTCCATTGCCAACGCGTCCCGGCCCAGCGGAAAACGCAAAACGCGCCCGTGGGCGAAACTCGCTGACGGACGACGATCCCGGCGGGAGCCGGGACCGGAAGCCTGGGTCACTTCCGGAATGCCTTTCGGGTAAGCGCGCGGTTGCGCCGTGTCAAGCCGGAACCCCGCCCAGACGAGCACGCTATTGCCTCGGCCGAGGTCTTCGGGGATGCGTCGACCGCATGATCACAGCATGGGACGAGATTCGAACCGCCTACCACGTCGCCCGCGCCGGGACCGTCAGCGGCGCGGCGGAAGCGCTCGGCGTGCATCATGCGACCGTCATCCGCCACATCGACGCCTTGGAGGGGCGGCTCGGCGTCAAGCTCTTCCAACGCCACGCGCGTGGATACACGCCGACCGAGGCCGGCCTCGACCTGCTGAACGTGGGGCAGGCGACCGAGGATCGGTTCGCGCAGCTCGCCGGACGGATACGCGGCCGGGGCGAGGACGTCAGCGGAGATCTCGTCGTGACGTCGCTGCCGAGCCTGTCGCCGAGGATGACGCCAGCCCTCGTACGCTTCCGGTCACGGCATCCGGACCTTACCGTGCGCTACCTGACCGCGGAACGACTGTTCCGGCTGGAGTACGGTGAGGCGCATGTGGCGGTCCGTGCCGGCCCTCCGCCGGAGGAGCCGGACAATGTGGTCCAGCCGTTCACGCATCAGGTCATCGGACTCTATGGCAGCGAGAAATACCTCGCGGAGCGCGGCGTCCCCGTGACGGACGACGATCTCCTCCACCACGACTTCATCGGGTTCGACGGTGCGGAGGCACGCGCGCCATTCGTCAGATGGATGAACGCGCACGTCGCGCAGGAAAGGGTGCTGTTCCGGGTCAGCGACCCGCATACCGCGCGAGACGCCGTCCTGGCCGGCGCCGGACTGGGATTCGTGTCGAAGTGGGATGCGGAGCTCTTTCGGTCTCTGGTCCCGGTAATGGGTAGCCGAGAGGAATGGGGGGCGAACCTGTGGCTTGTGACGCACGTCGATCTGCACCGGACCACCAAGGTCCAGACGTTCCTGGGATTCCTCAAGGAGGATGTGCGCAACTGGTAGGAAAAGGAACCGAAGGGCCTTCCTCGCGGTTCCATGGGACGAAACAGGATGCGAGGATCTCCATGAACGCCATCATCTATCTTGTCGGCCTGGTTGTGATCGTCCTTGCGATCGTGAATTTCGTGGCGTGAACTGCACCAAAGATTTACTCAAGGAGAGCCTTCGTGAACCAGATCATCTACATTGTCGGACTCGTCGTCATCGTCATCGCGATCGTGAGCTTCGTGCTCTAGTCCTTCGGCCCTCAGGAACCTCTCGAACGCGTCGAGGTCGAGCGGGTCGAGCAACCCGAAGCCTACAAGCCAGACGGAGACTTCGCGCATCGCCTCCGTCTGAAGCTTGCACCAGGTGACGCGGCCTCGACGCTCACGGCATATCAGGCCCGCCCGGTCGAGAACCGTGAGGTGCTTGCTGATCCCGGCGAGCGACATGCCGAACGGCTCTGCCACGTCCGTGACGGCCATATCGTCTTCCAGAAGCAGCATCAGGATGCGCCGCCGCGTCGGATCCGAAAGCGCTGCAAATAGGGTATCGAGCCTGTCCGACATCAGTCGTCGCATGCGACACGATCAGCGGATGGTCAACCAAATGGTTGAACATGGGCTGCGCCCCGAGCATGGCCCGGACGGAAGAGTGATTTCAGAAAGTCTTTGTTTTGCAGTCTCTTGTGTCGGGGCTCACTCGAGTTGACTCAGCTTTCAGCCGTGCATAGGGTCACGTCCGAAATTCCAAGGGGGCTTCGAGCCATGGCCGAGCGGCCGCACGCGGAACGCGCCCGCTCTCTGGATGAGCGGATCGCCGCGGCCAGGGCCAGGCAGGCGCCCAAGCCCCGTGTGGACGAGCACTACTCGCAAGCGCAACTCGCGTGGCGAATGGTGATCGAACTGGTGGTCGGTCTGGTGATCGGCTTCGGCATAGGCTACGGGCTCGACGTGCTCTTCGGCACGCTGCCTTGGCTGCTGGTTCTGTTCACGCTGGCGGGCTTTGCCGCCGGGGTGAAGACGATGATGCGGACCGCGCAAGAGGTCCAGCTGGAGGATGCGCCGCAGAGCGCCAATGACGGGGCGGACGATGGAGCACGAGACTGAGGCTGGGCACGGCGCCGAGGCGGCGGGACCGGGAAGCAACATCCACCCGATGGACCAGTTCATCGTCGAGCCGCTGTTCGGCGACGGCGCGGTACATTGGTATACCCCCACGAACGTCACGCTCTGGATGGCGGTCACGGTGGCATGCGTCGCCGGCCTTCTGGTACTGGGCACGCGCGGCCGCGCGATCGTGCCGAACCGTATCCAGTCGGTCGCCGAACTCGCATACGGCTTCGTGCACAAGATGGTCGAGGACGTCGCGGGCCGCGAGGGTCTGAAGTACTTCCCCCACATCATGACCCTCTTCATGTTCATCGTCTTCGCGAACTTCCTCGGGCTCATCCCGACGGCGTTCACGACGACCTCTCACATCGCCGTCACGGCGGTGCTGGCGCTCGCGGTGTTCATCTCCGTGACCGTGCTGGGCTTCGTGAAGCACGGGGTGTCCTTCCTCGAGCTCTTCTGGGTCAAGTCCGCGCCGCTCGCGTTGAGGCCCATCCTCGCCATTATCGAGCTTATCAGCTACTTCGTGCGGCCGGTCAGCCACTCGATCCGGCTTGGCGGCAACATGATGGCCGGCCACGCCGTCATCAAGGTCTTCGCCGGCTTCGCGATCTCCGCGTTGATCGCACCGATCTCGGTCCTCGCCATCACGGCGATCTATGGTCTCGAGGTCATGGTCTGCTTCATCCAGGCCTATGTCTTCACGATCCTGACGTGCGTCTACCTCAAGGACGCGCTTCACCCGCATCACTGAATTCGAAGAACTTCCAAGCCAAGGAGCACACGTCATGGAAGGCGATATCGCGAACATGGGGCAGTTCATCGGTGCCGGCCTTGCCGCCATCGGATCCGGCGCTTCGGCCATCGGTGTCGGCCACGTCGCCGGGAACTTCCTCTCCGGCGCCCTGCGCAACCCTTCGGCTGCCGGCGGCCAGACCGCCACGCTCTTCATCGGCATCGCGTTCGCCGAGGCGCTCGGCATCTTTTCGTTCCTGGTCGCCCTCCTCCTGATGTTTGCCGTCTGAGGACGTACGCGGCGGGCCGCTATCGGCCCGCCCGGTGACCAGCAGGGGAGACGCGCATGGCCGATATCGTTCTGGCCCAAGCCGAGATCGACGACGGTGAGACTGTCATCGTAGCCGAGGACGGCGAGGTCCTTGCCGTGGAAGATCACGGCACAGCAACCGCCGCGGGCGAAGAGCACGCGACCGGCATGCCGCAGCTCAACTTCGAAACGTTCCCGAACCAGATTTTCTGGCTCGTTCTGACTCTCGTCGCGATCTACATGATCCTCAGTCGCATCGCGCTGCCACGGATCGGGGCCGTGCTCTCGGAGCGACAGGGCACGATC
This sequence comes from uncultured Alphaproteobacteria bacterium, assembly GCA_963749675.1. Lineage (GTDB taxonomy): Bacteria > Pseudomonadota > Alphaproteobacteria > Rhodobacterales > Rhodobacteraceae > Roseitranquillus. The sequence goes on along the minus strand of CAVVNT010000003.1, from coordinate 32,361 downwards.
ACGAACGACATCGCGGCGGCCGAAGATCTTCGCAACAAGGCGGGCGAGGCGGAAGCTGCCTACGATAAGGCGCTGGCCGATGCACGGGCCGAGGCGCAACGCATCGCGCAGAAGGCGCGCGACGAAATCCAGACCGAGCTCGATGCCGCGACCGCCAAGGCGGATGAGGAGATCGCCGATCGAACCGCGGACAGCGAAGAGGAGATCGCCGCCATTCGGGCAGAGGCCTCGTCGAACGTCCGCGAGGTGGCGAGGGACACCGCGGCGGAGATTGTCCGAGCCCTCGGCATGGAGCCGGATCAAGGTGCGGTTCACGAGGCCGTCGATAGACGGGTGGAGGTGAGATGATGGCGCGATCAATCCCGATGGCTGCCGCATCCGCGGCGGCCGCGACGCCCGCCCTGGCGGCGGGTGACACGTTTTTTTCGCTCGGGAACACGGACTTCGTGGTTCTGTTGGCGTTTCTGCTGTTCATCGGTGTGCTGGTCTACTTCAAGGTCCCGCGACGCGTGATGGACTTGCTCGACAAGCGCGCCTCCGGCATCAAGTCCGACCTCGACGAGGCCCGTGCATTGCGCGAAGAAGCACAGACGCTCCTCGCCTCTTACGAGCGGAAGCACGGCGAGGTGCAGGAGCAGGCGGACCGCATCGTCGCGCATGCAAGGCAAGAGGCGGAGCTTGCAGCAGAAGAGGCGAAGGCCAAGCTCTCCGAAACCATCGAGCGTCGGGTGAAGGGAGCCGAGGAGCAGATTGACTCGGCGCGTACCGCCGCAATACGGGCGATCCGCGATCAGGCGGCGCGCGTCGCCGTTGCGGCGGCGGCTGAAGTCGTCGGCGGGCAAATGAGCGCAGATCGCAGATCGCAACTGATCGACGAGTCGATCGAGACGGTTTCGGCGCGGCTGAACTAGCTCCGCGCCGGCTGGCGGGCGGGCGCCCCTTCTCTATTTGCGGTCGGTCTGCTCAGGCGATATCGCGGCGCTATCTGCTGCGTGTGAAGATCTCGCAGCGATGACGCCACCCTTCGACGGGCGAGGCCCCGAAGGCACCGCCGCCACGGGCGCGCGGCCTGAGCGGCGACGGAATGTGACCGGGGCATCAATCCACGCCCCGGCCGCCCCTCAATAGGGCCGGATCACGACATCGACCCGACGATTCTGCGCGCGTCCTTCGGGAGTGAGGTTCGACGCGATGGGGCTATCCTCGCCCCGCCCCACGGCCGAGAGCCGCGACGACGGCACCCCGTACCCCATGAGGACCGACGCGACGGACCGCGCGCGGCGCTCCGACAGGCTCTGATTGTAGGCCGCGCTCCCGGTATTGTCGGTGTGGCCGACGATCTGCGCGTTGCTGTCCCGATAGCGCCCCAGGTTGTCGGCAAGGACCGCAAGGTCTGACCGGATCCCCGGCGAGACCTCAGCGCTGTCGACAGCGAACAGGATGTCCTGCGGCATCCGCACGACGAGTTCCGAACCCGTGTTCGTGACGTCGATCTGGCCGTTGTTGAAACCGCTCCGCAGTTCGGCCGCCTGCCGGTCGAGCACGTTGCCTACGGCCGCACCGGCAGCCGTGCCGATCAGCGCGCCGACGGCTGCGTTCTGGCGGCGGTCGTTCGCATCGTCACCTCGGGTCGCGCCGGCGATTCCCCCTGCAAGGCCGCCGATCAGCGCGCCCTGCTGCGTCCGCTGGTAATTGCCGCCGTAGCCTGTCCCTCCGACGTACGCGGGGTCGGTGCAGGCCGTCAGAGCCATAACGGCGGCTCCGGCCGCAAGAACGGGCTTGTATTTCAACACCATGAAGCAATCCTCGCCACTCTCGTAAGCATCTCCGACGGGACCTATAGCGCGTCCCGCCACGCAGCGCACGCGCGCGACGCGAAAATGATCGTCATTCCGCCGTCAGCTCAGAGGGCGTCCAGCGCCAGAGCCTCGCGTGCGAGCATCGCGCGCTTGACTGGCAAGCCCCAGTGATAGCCGCCGAGCCCGCCCGACTTGCGGAGCGCGCGATGGCACGGGATCAGCCAACTGATCGGGTTGCGCCCGACCGCGGTTCCGACGGCGCGCACGGCGCGTGGCCTGCCGACCGCCCGCGCGATTTCGGAGTACGTCGTCACATGGCCCGACGGGATCGCCATCAGCGCCTCCCAGACCTTGATCTGGAATGGGGCGCCGATGAGGTGTAGCCGAGCCTCGCCCGACTGCGCGAGCGCGGCATCGACCCATGGCGCGACCGCCTCCGGCGCCTCGACGTAGCGCGCGGCAGGCCAGCGCGACGCAAGATCGGCGAAGGCCGCGTCGTCACCCGCCTCGTCGGTGAGGGCGAGGCCGCACAGCCCGCGGGTGGTACCCATGGCCAGCATGCCGCCGAACGGACCGTCGAAGCGGCCCCAGCGGATCGTGAGCCCATCGCCGCTGCGCGAGAGCTCGCCCGGCGTCATCGCCTCCCACTTCAGCGTGAGATCGTGCAGCCGACCCTGGCCGGAAAGCCCCGCGGCGTCGGCAACCTCCAGCGTGGTGAACCGCTCCTGCAACAGCCGCCGCGCGAAACCAAGCGTCAGGTACTGCTGATACCGCTTGGGCGAAACTCCGGCCCAGCGGCTGAACAGGCGCTGGAAGTGCGTGGGACTCATACGCATTTCGGCGGCAAGCTCTTCGAGGCTGAGCTCACGGTCCGCCGCGTCGATCCTCTCGATCGCGCGTCGTATCAGGGCGGAATGATAGCTTTCCGTCTCGTCGAAGGGTCCGTCGGCCATGATCGTATCTCCCGGTTCGCCGTGGATCATAGGGGCCCTGTCCGGGGCGGGCGACCCGCATCTTGCGCCTACGACACGCGCCCGGCATATCCCTTGCTGATGGCGGCCCAGCTTCCCTATGCGACGCTTTGCGAGGTCTTCGCCCGGTTCGAGGCCGCAGAGCCCGAGCCCGTGGGCGAACTCAGGCACGGCAATGCGTTCCAACTCCTCGTTGCGGTGGTCCTTTCGGCGCAGGCGACCGACGCGGGCGTCAACAAGGCGACCGAGCCGCTCTTCGCCGAGATCGAGACGCCCCAGCAGATGCTCGACCTCGGGGAGGAGCGGCTGACCAACGCGATCAAGTCGATCGGCCTCTATCGCAACAAGGCCAAGAACGTCATCAAGCTCAGCCGAATCCTCGTCGAGCAATACCGTAGCGAGGTTCCGGCCTCGCGTGCGGCCCTGCAGGCGCTGCCCGGGGTTGGCCGCAAGACCGCGAACGTCGTCCTCAATACCTGGTTCTTTCACCCCGCGCAGGCGGTCGACACCCACATCTTTCGGGTCGCAAACCGCACCGGCATCGCGCCCGGCCGCGACGTCGAGGCGGTGGAGCGGGCGATCGACGACAACGTGCCGGTCAAGTACGCCCGGCGCGCCCATCACTGGCTGATCCTGCACGGCCGCTACATCTGTGTGGCGCGCAAGCCGAAATGCGGCGCCTGCCCGATCCATGACCTCTGCGCCTACGAGGAGAAGACCGCATGAGCTACGACGTCGTCGGCATCGGCAACGCCATCGTCGACGTGATCTCCAAGACCGACGAGAGCTTTCTCGAACACATGGGCATCATTAAAGGGATCATGCAACTGATCGAGCGGGAGCGGGCCGAGACCCTCTACTCCGCTATGGACGGACGCCGCCAGGTCGCCGGAGGATCGGTCGCCAACACCTTGGCGGGGCTGGGAGAACTGGGGTTGTCCACGGCGTTCATCGGCCGGGTGCGGGACGACGCGCTGGGGCGCTTCTACGCCGAGGGGATGACGCGCGACGGTACCGACTTCGTCAATGCTCCCAAGGCGGCGGAGCTGCCGACGTCGCGGTGCATGATCTTCGTCACGCCCGACGGCGAGCGGTCGATGAACACCTATCTGGGCATCTCGGCGGATCTCGGTCCGGAGGACGTGGACGAGACCGTGCCGGGGCGGGCGCAGATTCTGTTTCTGGAGGGCTATCTCTTTGACAAGCCTCACGGAAAGGAGGCGTTCCTGGCGGCGGCCCGGGCGTGCCGGCAGGGGGGCGGGATGGCCGGGATCGCGCTGTCGGACCCGTTCTGCGTCGACCGGCACAGGGCGGACTTTCGCGATCTCGTCAAGGAGTTGGACTACGTCATAGGCAACCAGCACGAGTGGGAGTCGCTCTACGAGAGCGACGATCTGTGGGTTGCCCTGAGGCAGGCGGCGTCGGAAGCGCGCCTCGTGGTGTGCACACGGTCTGGTGAGGAAGTGCATCTTATCCAAGGAAGTCAGGAGCTTACGGTGCCGGTTCGGCGAATCGCGCCGGTCGATGCGACCGGCGCGGGGGACCAGTTCGCGGCCGGGTTCCTGTACGGACTGGCGACTGGCCAAAGCCTTGAAACTGCAGGGAAGATGGGCGTCCTGGCAGCCCGAGAAGTGATCGGGCACTACGGTGCGCGGCCGGAGACAGACGTCAAGACCTTGTTCGCGAACGAAAAACTGATCTGAGGAGAGGGCGGTGTACGACTACGATGAGCAGAACATCTTTGCCAAGATCCTGCGGGGCGAGATCCCGAACGACACCGTCGACGAGACGGAAATGTCTCTGGCGTTCAACGACATACGCCCGCAGGCGCCGGTGCATGTGCTGGTGATACCGAAGGGCGCCTACGTCTGCCACGATCACTTCGCGGCGGAGGCATCTGACGCGGAAGTGCTTGATCTTGAAAGGCTAACGGCTCGTGTCATCCGCGAGAAGGGCCTGACAGAGGGGGGGTACCGGCTGATCTCCAACGCCGGTCAGGCGGGGGTGCAGGAGGTGCCGCACTACCACGTCCACATCCTCGCCGGCCGCGCCCTCGGTCGGATGCTCGCGCCGGCCTAACCGGGCGAAACTGACCGGTTCGTTACATTTTCCACCCCCCGTTTTGACAGGTTCTGACCTGAATCCTTGCGAGCCGGAGGAAAGCGATGGCTGTGACCGGCCACGTTCCGGCAGGGTGCGTTGACGATTGACTGGACCGGGAGGCCAGGTTTGCGGCGCCAGCGGGTCAGCTTGCCTTTCGGGGCGCCTCGTCCCACGCAGCGGAGCCGGTTTGGAAGCGCGACATCGCGCCGTTGAGGAGGTCGGCTTCCTGTCGAAGCGCGTGGCTGGCGGCAGTGGTCTCTTCGAACATCGCGGCGTTCTGCTGGGTCACACCGTCAAGCTGCTGCATGGCCACGTCGATTTCGGCCAGCGACGCGGCCTGCTCCTCCGCCGAAGTGGCGATGCGGGCGACGTGGGTGGATATGTCGGTGACGGACCCCGCGATGCGCCCCAGAGTCTCGCCCGCCTCGCCGACGAGCGTGACGCCGCGCGAGACGTGATCGCCCGACGCGGAGATCAGCCCGCCGATCTCGCGCGCGGCGTCCGACGACCGCTGGGCCAGGGCGCGGACCTCCGACGCAACGACGGCGAAGCCGCGGCCGGCGTCGCCGGCGCGGGCGGCCTCCACTCCGGCATTCAGCGCCAGCAGCTTGGTCTGGAACGCGATGTCGTCGATCACCCTGATGATCTTGGTGATCTCCTCGGACGAGGCGGCGATCTTGCTCATCGCCGCGACGGCGTTCTGGACCACGTCGCCCGAGGATGCGGCATTGGCGCGGGCGTCGGCGACGACGGCGTTGGCCTGCCGCGCGCCCTCGGCCGCATCGCGGACCGCGGCGGTGATCTGGGCAATGGCGGCCGCGGTCTCCTCCAGCGTTGCCGCCTGAGTCTCGGTCCGGCGCGAGAGGTCGTCGGAGGCGTCGGAGACGTTGTAGGCCTCGGTCTTGATCGTGGCCGCGCTGGCGAGGGCGGAGGCGATCGCGTCGCAGAGGCTGGTGACCGCCGTGTTGTAGTCTTGGCGCAGGTCCTCGTAGCTCTCGCCGAAGGGCGTATCGATGGTGGCGTCGAGACGGCCGCCGCTGAGGTCGCGCAGCGCGGCGCGGAACGCCTCGAAGACCCGGGCCTGCTCGGCGCCGACGGCATCGCGGCGGGCGCGCTCGGCCTCCTCGAGGTCGTGAGCGGCCCGGTCGGCCTCGCGCGCCCGCGCGCTCTCCATCTCGGCCTTGGCCTGGTTCGCCTCGGCAGCCCTGGTCGCGGCCTTGGCCTCGGCCAGCGCCGCTTCGGTCTCGGCGCGCGATGTTTCGGCGCGGGCGAGGGCGGCCTCGGTCTCGATGTTGGCGGTCTTCAACTCCTCCTCGCGGGCGACGGCTTCGGTGTCCATCCGGTTGCGAGTCGTGATGGCCCAGAGAAGAGCCGTCGCCTCGACCGCGACCGCGGCACCGTGCAGGAGCGTCCGCTGCACGTTCTCCGCGATGTCGGCAGAGGGATAGACGAGCGCCGGAAACGCGATCGAGAGGGACAGGTGATGTGCCGCGATCGTCGCGGCGGCGACCAGCACGACGCGCGGGTCCGACATCGCGAGCGTCAGGGCAAGAAACGCGAAGAACAGCATGTGGCTGTCGATCTGCCAGGGGTGCCCCGCAAGCGCCGCCGTGATCGCGACGGCCTGTCCGACGAGCGCGAGCGCGGCGGCGATGCGGCCGTTTCCACCGCCGACACGCATGCCCAGCGTGCCGAGAGCCGCGAACGCGACGGAGAGGACGAGAATGGCAGCGACGCCGTTGCCGGCGCCCCAGGCGGTGATCGGCGCGACGGGCGTGAAGCACCACGCGACGAGCGCGATGCGGCGCGTGGCGATCCCGCGCGCCGTCTCGAGAGCCGGAGATTGGGTCATGCAGCAACTCCACAGATCGCCGCGAGAACGCGGCCGTCCAGAACGAGCCAGGCGCCGCCATCCCTGAGGCGCTGGATGAAGTCGGGGTCGCCGGCGGCCGCGAGCGTGCCGAGCGGCGCGCTGATGGGCGCAACGGGCGTGCCACCGGCGCGAGCGACGACGGCCTCGGGATCGGCGGCGATGACGAGCACCGGGAAGCCGGCCGCGGCCGGCCGCGCAGCGACTGTCGCCGCGGGGCCGCCGAACACCGCAAGCGCGATCATGACGGGTATCGAAAGTCGTCGCATCTGCCACCGCTCGTCGTTGCGACGCATGCCCTTGCACGCGCGCCCCATCTCAGCGGTCCGGCCTAGAGCCTGCGCATTGAAGTTCCCTTAAGCGATCCCAGGATCACGATGCGCGCGGGCCCGGATTGCGCCGCACCCGTCTCGCCGCGCGGCGCGGCGATTTGTCAGGCGGCGCTGGATGCGGTTTCGGCGTGGGCCGCGCGAGTAAGGTCGAGGAACACGTCCTCGAGCCGCGGCTCGACCGTGGCGACGTCGCGGATGCCGACCGAGGCGGCGGTCAGCGCCGTCAGCACGTCCTCGGCGGAGTGGCGCGAGCGGCTCCAGGTGAAGGCGAGGGTGCCGTCCTGGCGGCGGACGAGGTCGATGCCTTCCGGCAGGTGAATCTCGGGCACCTCGTCGCGCGGCGTGACGACCAGGGTCTTGCGGTCGGCGCGGGCGACCAGCGACCGGGTCTCGTCGCGGATCAGGACCTCGCCGTCGTTGATGATGGCGATCTCGTCGCACATCTCCTCGGCCTCCTCGAGGTAATGGGTGGTCAGGATGATCGTCATCCCCTCGTCGTTGAGGCGGCGGACGTTCTGCCAGAGGGTCTGGCGCAGCTCGATGTCGACGCCGGCGGTGGGCTCGTCGAGGACGAGGACCCGCGGCCCGTGCACCAGCGCCTTGCCGAGCAGCAGCCGCCGCTTCATCCCGCCGGAGAGGTTGCGGGCGTAGCTGTCGGCCTTGTCGGACAGGCCGATCATCGCGAGGATCTCGTCGGTGCGCCGTTCCCGCTTGGGCACGCCATAGAGGCCGGCCTGCACGTCCAGCGAGCCGCGCGGCGTGAAGAACGGGTCCATGTTGGTTTCCTGCGGCATCACCCCGATCGCGGCGCGCGACTGGCGCGGGTTGCGGTCCTGGTCGAAGCCCCAGATCTGGACGCGCCCGGAGGTCTTGGTGACGAGCCCGGCGAGGATGTTGATCAGCGTCGACTTGCCGGCGCCGTTAGGCCCTAGCAGGCCGAAGATGCTGCCCGCCGGGATCGTGAGGTCGATGTCCTTGAGCGCGTGCTTGGCCGGCTCGTTGCCCTGGGCGGCATAGATCTTGCTCAGCCCTTCGATTTCGATCGCGTTCGCCATCCGGGTGCCTTTCCGGCCCGCACCGGTCTTGTCGCGCCGGGCCTGATTGCTATTGTCGCGACCTAGTCGCCGCAGGCGGCAGGGGCAAGCGGATGCGGCGCGGCCCCCTGGCCTTGAAGGGAGTGCAGACGTGGCGCAGCTGACCAAGGGCAACGTTCATCGCGCCGGTCGCGACGACGTCGTCGGAGCCGACGAGAACGACATGGCGAGCCGGCCGATCGACCCGCCGGAGAGCGAGGTCGTCTCCTCCTGGCGGGTGGCCTGCGACGGCAGCGAGGGCGCACTGGGCCATCCGCGCGTCTGGCTGCAGATTCCGGCTGACCTCGGCTGGATCGACTGCGGCTATTGCGACAAGCGCTACATCCACGAAAGCAAGCAGGGCGCCGGCCCCGGGGACGCCCCCGGCCGGGACGGCCCGCCGAAGGCGCATCCGGGGGTTCCCTAGACGCGGCTGCGGGCCGACGAGCGCGGCCTGGCGTGCAGGCGGGACGACGCCTGAGGGCGGCCATGCGCGACTGACGCGTTGACCTGGCGTAAATCGATTGCTACGCGCGCACGGGTTTTGCTACGCGCGCACGGGTTTCGCTACGCGCGCACGGGTTTCGCTACGCGCGCACGGGTTTCGCAGGGAGAGCCAATGCCACTGTTGCTTCGGATGCTTCGTCTGGCGCTTGCCGTTGTGCTGGCCGTGACCGTGGTCGGCGCGGCCATGGCCCAGGAAGATGCCGCACCGGCGGAAGAGCCCCCTTCGGAGGCGGCGGCACCCGCGGACGACGCTGCAGCCGAGGAGCCGGCGCCCGAGGTCCCAGACCCGCTGAGGAACCCGGACATCCCGATCGAGGAGCTGGTGGTGCGGCTCATCCCGCTCACCGCCGAGCAGCTGGCGGTGCTGGCGGACGAGTGGCAGGGCATCGTGCAGAGCGCCACCCAGGAGGTCATAGACAAGCAGCTGGAAATCGCCGCGGAAGCCGAAGAGGGCACTGCGGACGTGGTGAACGAGGATTTCGTCGAGCTCACGCAGCGGCGGGCGGCGCTGTTCGAGAAGTACTCCGCGGTCGTCGACAGCCTGGAAAACAAGGGCGGTTCGGCGGACGCCGTGGCGGGGTACCGGGCCTACCGCAGCGCAGTCCTGGTAGAGGAGACGCAGACCGCCGACTGGAGGACGCTGATCCAGCGCATGATCAGCTGGACCACGAACCGGGACGGCGGGATCGAGGTCGCCATCCGTGCCGGGATCATCGTCGCGTCGCTGTTCGGTCTGTTCATCGTCGCCCGGCTGGTGCAGCGACTGGCGCGGCGGTGGTTCGGCAGGGTTCCGAACCTGTCGAAGCTTCTCCAGTCATTCCTGGCGGTTGTCGTCTACTGGGTGACCATCGCGTTCGGCCTGATGATCGTGCTGTCCGCGCTGGGCGTCGACATCACGCCGCTCTTCGCGCTCATCGGCGGTGCGTCCTTCATCATTGCCTTCGCGATGCAGGACACGCTGGGCAACCTGGCGGCTGGTCTCATGATCATGTTCAACCGCCCCTTCGACGAGGGCGACTACGTCGACATCGCGGGCACCGGCGGCACGGTGAAGTCGGTTTCGGTGGTCTCGACCACCGTCACCACGCCGGACAACCAGGTGATTGTGATCCCGAACTCCAAGGTCTGGGGCAATGTCATCACCAACGTCACCGCCAGCGACACCCGCCGCGTCGACCTGACCTTCGGCGTCGGCTACGACGACTCGATCGAGGAGGCGCAGCGCGTGCTGGAAGAGACCGTGCACGCGCATCCCATGGTGCTCAAGGATCCCGAGCCGGTAGTCCGGGTCAACGCCCTTGGCGCAAGCTCGGTCGACTTCGTGTGCCGGCCGTGGGTCAAGGCCGAAGATTACTGGACCGTGTTCTGGGACCTGACGCGGCAGGTGAAGGAGAACTTCGACCGGGCCGGCATCTCGATCCCGTATCCGCAGACCGACATGCACATTCACATGCAGAGCGATGACAAGGGACAACCCGCTGCCGCCTTCGCGGCTCGGCCCCGGCCGAGCGCCGCGTCGGAAACCGTCGGCGACACTCCGGCGGAGCGCTACGCCGCCGGAGACGACGGGGCGGACGACAACGCATCGCGCGAGGGGTGAGGTCGGTGCCGGCGCATCCGGGCATACCCCGAGATCTCACCGCGCCGGCTCTCCGGGGGACTGGTGACGCCCGGCACGCAGTACGAGCCAGCCACCGCCCAGCATGGCGGCACCCAAGGCGAGAAAGCCCAGATCCCACCAGATCCACTGGCCGCGCGGAACAGTCTCGTTGACGTGGTGCAGCCTGAGCAGGTGGTGGTCGATCACGCCCTCGACGACGTTGAAGGCGCCGAAGCCGATCAGCACCGATCCGGCGAGGAGCTTGCCGGACCAGTGCAGGTGGCGGCGATGGGCATGCCGCCAGAGCAGGATCAGACCGATCACCTCGAATACGTAGGTCGAGGCGTGGAAAAGGCCGTCGAAGAAGGTGTTGACCATCAGGTTCGGCACGGTGTCCGGCGGATAGCCCGCGCTGCTGACCATGTGGTGCCATTGCAGGATCTGGTGCAGCACTATCCCGTCGAAGAACCCGCCGAGACCGAGGCCGAAGAAGACGCCGGCAGCGGTGGGAAAGCTGGGGCCTGTCGCGGTCATGTGCGCTCCTTTTCGCCCGTGGAACACGCGCCGCATGCGGAGGTTCCGCGGCGGGGGCGGCGCGACGGGCGCCGCGCGGCGTGTCCGGCGTGCCGCAGCCCGCCGGGCTTACAAAAGCCGCGCCGATTGCCTAAAGGGTCGGCCGGCACCGGGCGGAGGAAAAGATGGCGGACGGGTTCGGCAAGGGGCATCATCTGAGCCTGGTGGACGGGTCGGCGTTCATTTTTCGCGCCTACCACGCGCTGCCGCCGCTGACGCGGAAGTCGGACGGGATGCCGGTGGGCGCGGTGTCGGGCTTCTGCAACATGCTGTGGAAGATGATCCAGGATGCCAAGGGGCCGGACGCGCCGACGCACGCGGCAGTGGTGTTCGACAAGGGGTCCGTGACGTTCCGCAACGAGATCTTCGACCAGTACAAGGCGAACCGGGACGCGATGCCGGAGGACCTTAGCCCGCAGATCCCGCTGACGCGGGAGGCGACGCGGGCGTTCAACATCGCCTGCCTCGAGCAGGAGGGGTTCGAGGCCGACGACATCATCGCGAGCCTTGCCTGCAAGGCGCGGGATGCCGGCGGCCGGGTGACGATCGTGTCGTCCGACAAGGACCTGATGCAGCTCGTCGGCGACGGGGTCGAGATGCTGGACCCGATGAAGAACGTCCGGATCGACGCGGAGGGCGTGCGCGAGAAGTTCGGGGTCGGGCCGGAGCGGGTGGTGGACGTGCAGGCGCTGGCGGGGGACCCGACGGACAACGTGCCCGGTGCGCCGGGGATCGGGCTGAAGACCGCGGCACTCTTGATCAACGAGTACGGCGATCTGGAGACGCTGCTGCAGCGGGCGGAGGAGATCAAGCAGCCCAAGCGGCGGCAGACGCTAGTCGACTTCGCCGACCAGATAAGGGTGTCGAAGCGGCTGGTGGAGCTCGATTGCGGGATGGACCTCGGCTACGAGCTCTGCAGCCTGGAGGTGAAGGAGCCGGAGGCGGAGGCGCTGCTGGAGTTCCTGCAGGCGATGGAGTTCCGCTCCATCGTCAAGCGGGTGTCCGAGGCGCTGGAGGTCGAGCCGCCGATGATCGCGGAAACCGGCGTCGCGCCGTCCGAGGTGGACGCGCCGGAGGAGGTGCCGTTCGATCACTCCGCCTACGAGTGCATCCGGGACGCCGCGGCGCTGGAGGCGTGGATCGCCGAGATCCGGGCGGTGGGGCGCGTGGCGCTCGACACGGAGACGACCAGCCTCGACGAGATGCGGGCGGAGATCGTCGGGATCTCCATGGCCGTCGCGCCGGGGCGGGCGCGATACCTGCCGCTGAGGCACGAGAAGGGCGAGGGCCTGTTCTCGGAGGGGCTGGCGGACGGGCAGATGCCGGTGGAGGAGGCGCTGGCGATGCTGAAGCCGGTGCTTGAGGACTCGGCGGTGATGAAGATCGGCCAGAACGTCAAGTACGACGCCAAGGTGCTGAGCCGGGCCGGGATCGAGATGGCGCCGGTCGACGACACGCTGCTGCTGAGCTACGCGCTGAATGCGGGGCTGCACAATCACGGAATGGACGAACTGGCGGAGCGCTATCTCGGCCACGTGACAAGGCCGATCAAGGAGCTGATCGGTACGGGCAAGAGCCAGATCACCTTCGAGCGGGTTCAGGTGGACGACGCCTGCGCCTATGCCTCGGAGGATGCGGACGTCACCTATCGCCTGTGGGACCGGTTCAAGCCGCAGCTGCACCAGAAGCGGGTGACGACGGTCTACGAGACGCTGGAGCGGCCGCTGATCCCGGTTCTGATGCGGATGGAGCAGGCGGGCGTCATGGTCGACCGCGACGTGCTGAGCCGCATGTCGGGCGCGTTCGCGCAGAAGATGGCGGCGCTGGAGGCCGAGATCCACGCGCTGGCCGGGCGGCCGTTCAACGTGGGATCCCCCGCGCAGCTGGGCGAGATCCTGTTCGGCGAGATGGGGCTCGAGGGCGGCAAGCGCGGCAAGGGCGGCGCCTATGCGACGCCGGCGATGGTGCTGGAGGATCTCGCGACCGAGCACGAGTTGCCGGCGCGGGTGCTGGACTGGCGGCAGCTGGCGAAGCTGAAGAACACCTACACCGACAACCTGCAGACGGCGATCAACCCGGAGACGGGGCGGGTGCATACCAGCTACTCCATCGCCGGGGCGAACACCGGGCGGCTGGCGAGCCAGGATCCGAACCTGCAGAACATCCCGATCCGGACCGAGGAGGGGCGGCGCATCCGCGAGGCGTTCGTGGCGGCGCCCGGCAAGACGCTGGTCAGCCTCGACTACAGCCAGATCGAGCTGCGCATCCTCGCCCACATCGCCGGGATCGATGCGCTGAAGGCGGCGTTCGAGGAGGGGCAGGACATCCACGCGGCGACGGCATCGGAGATGTTCGGGGTGCCGATCGAGGGGATGCCGGCTGAGACGCGGCGGCGGGCGAAGGCGATCAACTTCGGCGTAATCTACGGGATCAGCGCGTTCGGGCTGGCGCGCAACCTGCGGATCCCGCGCGGCGAGGCGCAGGAGTTCATCGACCGCTACTTCGAGCGGTTCCCGGGCATCAAGGACTACATGACCGAGACGACGCGGTTCGCCCGCGACCACGGCTATGTCGAGACGCTGTTCGGGCGGAAGATCAACACGCCCGAGATCAACGCCAAGGGACCCACGGCGGGCTTTGCGCGGCGCGCGGCGATCAATGCGCCGATCCAGGGGACGGCGGCCGACGTCATCCGCCGTGCGATGATCCGGATGGAGAAGGCGACCGAGGGGCTGCCGGCGAAGATGCTGCTGACCGTCCACGACGAGCTTCTGTTCGAGGTCGACGAGGGCGCGGAGGACGCGCTGATCTCGCGCGCGAGCGAGGTGATGGAGGGCTCGCCGATGCCGGCGGTATCCCTCTCGGTTCCCCTGACCGTCGATGCGGGTCGCGGCGCGAACTGGGCGGCGGCGCACTAGGCCGGCGGAGCCTTGCGGTCCGAGCGCGTGGGGTCGAGGTACCGGCCGCGTGCGCCGCTGCCGACGCCATGTCGCAGGGAACGGAGGCGCGCGGCGACTGGGCGGCGGCGTGCTGGCGGCTAGTCTTCCCGGAAACGTGCGGAGGACCCTGGTGGCGGACGACCCCCCGATCATAGCCTGGCTGCGGCGCGACCTGCGTCTCGGCGACCACCCGATGCTGACCGAGGCGAACCGGAGCGGGCGCCCGGTGATCCCGGTCTTCGTCATGGACGAGGTGGTCGAGGGGCAGGGGACTGCGCCGGTCTGGCGGCTCGGCAAGGCGGTGGCGGAGATGGCGCGGCGGCTCGACGGCATCGGGTCTCGCCTGATCCTGCGGCGGGGCCGGGCGGCGGAGGTGCTGCAATCGCTGGCCGAGGAGACGCGCGCGGCCGACATCTGGTGGACGCGGGCCTACGATCCCGACGGGCGCGAGCGCGACGACGCGGTCGAGAAGCTGGCGGTCGAGACACGGGTCTTCGGCGGCCACCTGATGTTCGAGCCGTGGGAGGTGGCGACCAAGCAGGGCGACGAATACAAGGTCTACACACCCTACTGGCGGGCGGTGAAGGACAGCGACGTCGCCACGCCCCTGTCCGCGGTCAGGGAGCTGCGCCCGCCGGAGCGCTGGCCCGGGAGCGACGATCTCGACGACTGGCGGATGGGCGCGGGGATGCGCCGGGGCGCCGCCGTGGTCGCGCCGCACCTGCTGGTCGGGGAGGAGTCGGCGACCGGGAGGCTTGCCGCCTTCATCGGGCAGCGGATCGCCGACTACGGCGACATGCGGAACCTGCCGGCGGAGGAGGGAACCTCCGGCCTCAGCGAAAACCTGACCTACGGCGAGATCTCGATCCGGTCGTGCTGGCACGCCGGGGTGTGGGCGCGCGAGGACGGCAAGAAGGGCGCCGAGACCTGGCTGCGGGAGCTGGTCTGGCGCGAGTTCGCCTACCACCTGCTGTGGCACACGCCGCGCCTGATGACGGGGAACTGGCGGCCCGAGTGGGACGCGTTCCCGTGGCGGCGCGACAACAAGCAGGCCGAGGCGTGGAAGCGAGGACAGACCGGCGTTCCGTTCGTCGACGCCGCGATGCGCGAGATGTTCGCGACCGGACGGATGCACAACCGTGCGCGGATGATCGTGGCGTCCTACCTCACCAAGCACCTGATGACGCACTGGCGGGTCGGGCACGACTGGTTCGTCGATTGCCTGGTGGACTGGGACCCGGCGAACAACGCGCTGGGCTGGCAATGGTCGGCGGGATCGGGGCCGGACGCGACGCCCTACTTCCGCGTCTTCAACCCCGACACCCAGCGCGACCGCTTCGACCCGGACGGTGAGTATGTCCGACGCTGGATCGCAGAGGGGCAGTCGCGGCCCGGCAGGGACGCGCTGAGCTATTTCGACGCGATCCCGCCGAGCTGGGAGATGTCGGCTGCCGATCCGTACCCCGAGCCCGTCGTCGACGTGAAGGAGGGGCGGAAGCGGGCGCTCGCGGCGTACGAGGACCGCGACTTCTGACAGTCAAGCGGAGGCGCGCCCGCCGGGCGCGCCGCGCCCTTCCTCTCGCACCCCTTGAGGGCGCTCGGCGAGCAAGTTGAGCGGATTGCGCCTCATTCTCCGCCGCAGAGGCGTCAAGCGTGGGCCGACACGCCAAAAGTCGTTGCCGGATTAGGGGTTGCCGCCTAATTTCCCCTGAAACGCCGAGGGGGACCGGGTGAAGGCATTGACGACGACAGAGGGTCAGAGGGACCTTCCACGCTACTTCGCGCCGGTCTTCGACACCGCGTGCGGGATGGATGCTGGGCGGCTCGACTTCGTGCTGCCGGACGGGCGTCGCTTTCGTGCGGATGGCGCGCGGGCCGGTCCCGTCGCCGAGCTGCATGTGCACGATGCCGACCTCTTCGCGCGGCTGATCCGCGAAGGCGACATGGGGTTTTCGGAGGCCTACCTCGACAGCGGCTGGTCGACGCCCGACCTGCAGGCGTTCATGGACCTCGTCCATGTCGCGGGCGACGACATCTACGACGGCTTTCCCGGCATTGGCCTTCTGCGGATATTCGAGCGGGCGCGCCATGCGCTGCGCGGCAACTCGCGGCGGCAGGCGAAGCGCAACATCGCGGCGCACTACGACCTCGGCAACGAGTTCTATCGGCTGTGGCTGGACGAGACGATGACGTACTCCTCGGCCAAGTTCGCGACGGGACAGGAGAGCCTGGAGGCGGCGCAGAAGGCGAAGTACGCGAGCCTCGTCGACGAGATGGGTGCGGCGCCCGGCGACCACGTGCTGGAGATCGGCTGCGGCTGGGGCGGCTTTGCCGAGTACGCGGCGCGGGAGCGGGGACTGCGCGTGACGGGGCTGACGATCAGCCGGGCGCAGCATGACTACGCGCAGCGGCGGATCCGACAGGCCGGACTGGGCGCGCGGGTCGATATCAAGCTGCAGGATTATCGCGACGAGCGGGGACGCTACGACGGCATCGCGTCGATCGAGATGTTCGAGGCGGTGGGGGAGCGGTACTGGCCGGTCTACTTCGACACGCTGCGCGAGCGGCTGAACCCGGGCCGCTGTGCGACGCTGCAGATCATCACGGTGCAGGACCGGCGGTGGGAGGTCTACCGGCGCGGCGTGGACTTCATCCAGAAGTACATATTCCCCGGCGGCATGCTTCCGTCGCGCACGGCGCTGCTGGCCGAGATCGAGCGTGCTGGCCTGCGCATGGCCCGATCCGTCGAGTTCGGCGAGAGCTACAGCCAGACGCTCAGGCGCTGGCACGACACCTTCAACGAGCGTTGGGACGACATCGCCGGGATGGGATTCGACGAGCGCTTTCGGCGGATGTGGAACTTCTACCTGACATCCTGCGCGGCGACGTTCGCCAGCGGCAACTGCGATGTCACCCAGATCACCGTGGAGCGCCCGGCGTGACGGCGGTCCGGCCGCTGAGGATCGCGGCGGCGTGTCCGTCGCCCTGATGCGGACCTTCCTCTACGGGACGCTTCGCGACGCGGAGCTGCGGCGCATCGTTCTTGGTGAACGGGTCGAAGCCGAGTCTGCGTTACTGCCCGGTTTCGCCGTCCGGTCGGCGCGCGACGGTGATTGGCCGACGATCGTCGAGGATTCGAGGGCCGAAGCGCCGGGGCTGCTCGCGCCACCGCTGGGCGAGGCAGCGGCGGCCCGGCTGGACTGGTACGAGAGAGCGTTCGGCTACCGGCCGGAGACGGTGCGGGTGGGCGATGCCGACGCGTGCGTCTACCGCGGCGAAGACGATGCCTCGGCCGGGGCGTGGGATTTCGATGCGTGGCGGGGGCGCTGGGCGGACCTGTCGCGGCGGGCAGCGGCGGAGACGATGGGGCACTATCCCGCGCGAAGTGCCGAGTGGGTCGCGGCGCGCTGGCCACAGATCCGGCAGCGCGCCGCGTCTGCGGCGACCGCGGGCGAGACGGAAACGCCGATGGACGTGCGCAGCGGCCTTGCGGGCGGTGACGTTCAGGTGATCGCGGAGCGGCGGCCCTACACCGACTATTTCAGCCTGATCGAGCAGGACCTTCGCTTTGGCCGCTTCGGTGGCGGCATGAGCGCCCCGGTCAGCCGCACGGCGCTGATCGCCGGCGACGCGGCGACGGTCCTGCCCTTCGATCCCGCAGCCGACACCGTGCTGCTTGTCGAGCAGTTCCGTTTCGGCCCCTGGGCGCGCGGCGACCTCCGCCCCTGGACGCTGGAGCCCATCGCCGGGCGGATCGACGCCGGAGAGACCGCGGAGGAGACGGCGACTCGCGAGGCGCGGGAGGAGGCCGGGCTGCAGGTCGAGCGGCTGGAGAAGGTCGCCGCCTTCTATCCGACGACGGGTGCGATGAGCGAATATGTCCACGCCTTCGTTGGTCTTTGCGACCTGTCCGGCCAGTCGGGCACGGTCGCCGGCGCGGAGGCGGAGGACGAGGACATCCTGAGCCATGTCGTGCCGTTCGAGCGGCTGATGGAGCTTGTGACCTCCGGAGAGGCGGAGAACGGACCGTTGCTTGTCAGCGCCTACTGGCTTGCCGCGCACCGGGACCGGCTGCGAAACGGCTGAATGTCGGTCGGCCGCCATTCCGCTTGAGCAGCGCTGGCAACTATCGTGCAGGATGCGCCCGCGAATTCTCGCAACCTCCGGCGCGCGCGCTTACCTTCAAGGGATCGCAGCAGACATGGATCGCTGGATGAAGACCGCATCGTCCCCCCTGTCGCGCGCGTGACGGAGGGACCCACAGCCAGAAGCTCGCGCGGTGAGGGCGGGCAGCTTCATGTGGCGCTGACCGGCCGCGTCGTCGTCGAGACGGTCGAGCGTCTGCTCGCTGTGCTGGAACGGCCGTCCGCCGAAGGTGGCGTCACGGTGGATCTGTCGGGGGTGGAGACGCTCGATACCGCGGGGGCGTGGCTTGTCGCGAGCCTTGGTCCGCCTGCGCGCATGTCGCTTGTCGGAGCGACCGAGGCGCAGGCGCGGCTGATCGAGGCCGTCCGCGAGAACACCCCCGAGCCAGAGGAGCAGGCCCAGAGGCGGCGGGGTGTAAGAGAGCGGCTGGACCAGGTCGGCAGGGCCGTGGCCGGCGGCGTGATGGCGGTGCTCGATGTGATCGGCTTCCTCGGCCTGACGCTGTCGCGCCTTGCGCGCCTCTTGCTTCGGCCGTGGCGGCTGCGGCTGACGCCGCTCGTCCACCACATGCAGGCGACGGGGTTCGACGCCATTCCGATCGTCGCGCTGATGGCGTTCCTGATCGGCGTGGTGCTGGCGTTCCAGGGCGCGGTGCAGCTGCGCCAGTTCGGCGCGGAGGTGTTCGTCGTCGAGCTGATCGCGATCTCGGTCCTGCGGGAGCTTGGCATACTGCTGACGGCGATCATCGTCGCCGGCCGTACCGGGGCCGCCTTCACGTCATCCATCGGGTCGATGAAGATGCGCGAGGAGATCGACGCGATGCGCACCCTCGGCCTCGACCCGATCGAGGTTCTGGTCGTGCCGCGGGTGCTGGCGCTGATCCTGACGCTGCCGATCCTGGGCTTCATTGCAGACATGGCCGGGCTCTTCGGCGGGGCGCTGATGTCGTGGATCGAGCTCGGCATCTCGCCCGGCACGTTCCGCACCCGGCTGGACGAGACGGTGAGCGTCTGGAACTACGCCATCGGCCTGATCAAGGCGCCGGTCTTTGCGCTGATCATCGGGATCGTGGGCTGCCACCAGGGCTTTGCGGTCGAGGGCAACGCGGAGTCGCTGGGGCGGCTGACCTCCCGCTCGGTCGTGATCTCGATCTTCATGGTGATCGTCGCCGACGCAATGTTCTCGATCTTCTTCGCGCGGATCGGCCTGTGACGGAGCGGGAGGCGGTGGTCGAGGTGCGTGGGCTGCGGACCCAGTTCGGTACCCACGTCGTGCACGAGGATCTGGACCTCGACGTCTGGCGCGGCGAGGTGCTGGGCGTGGTCGGAGGATCGGGCACCGGCAAGTCGGTGCTGCTGCGCACCATCGTCGGGCTGATCCAGCCGGCAGCAGGCACGATCCGCGTCTTCGGCACCGACGTCACCAACGCGCCGGAGCCTGTGCGCCGCCGCATCGGCCGCCGCTGGGGTGTCATGTTCCAGGACGGCGCCCTGTTCTCCTCGCTGACGGTGCGGGAGAACGTCGAGGCGCCGATGCGGGAACTGACGGACCTGTCTGCCGCGACGCGTCGCGCCTTGGCGGACCTCAAGATCTCGATGGTCGGGCTGCCGGTCAAGGCCGGCGATAACTATCCGTCGGAACTGTCGGGCGGAATGAGGAAGCGGGCAGGGCTGGCTCGGGCGCTGGCGATCGACCCCGAGATCGTGTTCCTCGACGAGCCGACCGCGGGGCTCGACCCTATCGGCGCGGCGGAGTTCGACAACCTGATCGGGGACCTGCAGCACGCACTGGGGCTGACGGTCTTCTTCGTCACGCACGATCTGGATAGTCTCTATGCCATCTGCGACCGTGTCGTGGTTCTGGCGGAAAAGCGCGTGCTGGTGACGGGAACCTTGGAGGAGATGGCCCGGGTGGATCATCCATGGGTGCGCGACTATTTTCACGGCGCGCGCGCTCGCGCCGCCGGGATGGGCTGAGATGGAGATCAAGGCGAATTACGTTCTGATCGGGCTCTTCACGATCCTCGGGCTGATGGGCGCGCTCGGCTTCTCGCTCTGGCTCGCCAGCGTCCAGATCGACCGGCAGTTCCAGCGCTACTACATCTACTTCGACAGCGTTTCCGGCCTCAGCCAGGCGGGTGAGGTGCGCTACAACGGTCTGCCCGTGGGGCAGGTGGTGGAGCTTGGGCTCGCACCGGGCGGGCAGGGCGTCAGGGCGCTGATCGAAATCGACGCCGACACGCCGGTTCGGGTCGGCAGCACGGCGCAGCTTTCGGCGCAGGGCGTCACCGGCGTGTCGTTCGTGTCGATTTCCGGCGGGCCGCAGGACGCGGAGCTACTCAGAGCAACCAGCCCTCGCGCGATCCCGGTCATCCCGTCGCGGCCGTCGGCGCTTCAGACACTGACGGAGCAGGGGCCAGACCTCGTGACCGAGGCGGTTCAGCTGATCTCACAGTTGCAGGGCTTTGCCGGGCCGGAGAACCAGGAGCGGGTGGCGACGTTGCTGGAAAACCTAAGCCGCTCCTCCGGCGCGCTCGACACTGCCTTGCAGGACTTTTCATCGATTTCCCGAACGGTGGAGACTGCGACCGCGCAGATCACCGACTTCACCAGCCGGCTCGACGCGATCGGAGGTGCCGTCGAGACGACGCTCGGGGAGCTCGATGGGACGCTTGCGACGGCGCGCGACACCATAGCCGAGGCGGAGACGACCCTGTCGACCGCGACGGATGCACTGGGCGCGGCCCGGGAGACCTTCGATCTCGCCTCGTCGAGCATCGAGACTCAGGTGCCGCGGATTTCGGACGACCTGTCCGCCGCGATCCGGTCGGCCGACACAGTGTTCCAGAACGCGTTGACCGTCCTGGCGCAGGTGACGGACCGCCTCGGGACGACAGCGGACCTCGCCGACGCCCGCCTCACCCAGCTTGGCGACACGCTGGAGGTGGTCGATACGACCCTCGCCGACGCGAGCGTCTCCTTCGATGCCGTCGAAGAAGCCTCCACGGCGGTCGAGGTCCTGGTGGAGGGAACGGGCGCCAGTCTCGTCGACGAGGCGCGCATGACGCTGCAGACGGTCGACGAGTCGCTCGTCGTGCTGAACGAGACGGTCGCCCGCGACGTGCCGCGCATCGCCGAGAGCATCCGGTCCGCTGCCGAGGGCGCGGCATCCGTCGTCGCCGCGGCGCAGGCGACGCTGGAGGGACTGCCCGACCGCCTGGATCCGCTGTCCGACGCGGCCCGAACGACGCTGACCACAGCGACCGAGACCCTTCGGCGCGCGGAGGGCACGCTCGACCAGATCGACGTCGCACTGAGCAGCGCTGGCCGGACGCTCGCGGCGGCGGAGCAGACGTTCGCCGGGGTCAACGACGTGCTGGACGAGGAGGTCGCGCCTGCGGCCGCGGACATTCGCGCCGCGGCCTCTGGGGTCGAGGAGGCGATGGCCGCGCTGACGGAGGAGCTTCCGGCGATCGCGGCCAACCTCGCTGAGACCGCCGCGAGGGCCCGCCGGATCGCCGAGACGATCGATGCGGCGGTAGCTGCAGCCGCGCCGGGCTTCCGGGCCTTCTCGCAGCGGGGGTTGCCCGAATTCACGCAGCTGGCGAGGCGCGCCCAGGATGCCGTCTCGACGCTGCAGCGCGTCCTGCAGAGCATCGAGCGGGACCCGACGCGGTTCATCTTCGGCACCTCGACGCCGGAATTCCGCCGGTAATGCTGGAGTCTTGGGCCGACTCCGGCGATAGAGGGAGTCAATGACGCCAGGCTTCGTCCTCTCTGTGCTCGCCCTCTCGCTGCTGGTTGGCTGTTCGGCGGTGACCGGCATCGGGAGCCGGCCGCTCGACACGTACGAGTTGCGGCCGCTGCCGACACGGACCGCCGTGGTGCGAGGCAGCAGGCATCTGGTGGTGGAGGTGCCGACGGCCTCGGGTGCGCTCGACACCGACCGCATCGCCGTCAAGCCGAATGCGCTGGAGGTGGCGTACCTTCCCGGCGCGAGCTGGGTGGATACGGCGCCCGAGCACCTGCAGCTGCTGATGGCGCGGTCGCTGGGCGGCACCGGCGCCTTCGCCCTCGTCTCGACGGGCGATGCGCGCGCGGACGCGGACTGGTACCTAGAGACCGACCTGCAGGCGTTCGAGGTGGACATCGACGCCGAAGGCGCGGCGCGCGCGACCGTTCGCATTCGCGCGACCATCGTGTCCAGCACCGACCGCATCATCCGGGGAACCCGCGTCTTCGAGCAATCTGTTCCGGTCGCGGGCACAGAGATCGTGGATGTCGTGCCGGGATTCGAGCGGGCGGCGACGTCCGTGCTGCGCGCCCTGGCGGACTGGGCGGTGGCGACTGCCCGCTGACGGCAGGCGAGCCGCGAACTGGCTTCGTCGGACGGATGACATGGAGGGGCCGCGGAATGAAGATCGGAATAGTCGGGTCCGGCATGGTAGGATCTTCGGCCGGCTATGCGATGACGCTGCTCGGCATCAGGATCCGAGATCGTGCTGGTCGACGCCAATGCCGACCTCGCGCGCGCCCATGCACAGGACATCTCTCACGCCGCGCCGTTCGCCGCGACGGTCGCCGTGCGTTCCGGCGACTACGCGGACCTGGCCGGGGCCGGGATCGTCACCATCGCGGCAGGCGTGAGCCAGAAGCCGGGGGAGACGCGGCCGCAGCTTCTCGGCCGGAACGCCGAGGTCTTCCGAACGGTGGTCGGCGAGGTAAGGAAGGCGGCGCCGGACGCGCTGCTGCTGATCGCGACCAATCCGGTCGATGTCATGACGCTGGTGGCGCAGCGCATCTCGAGTCTGCCGCCGCAGCGGGTGATCGGCTCGGGCACGGTGCTCGACACCGCGCGGTTTCGCACGCTTCTGGGGCAGCGTCTGGGAATCTCCTCGCACTCCGTCCACGCCTACGTCATCGGCGAGCACGGAGACAGCGAGGTGGCGGTATGGTCGTCGGCGATGGCCGGCAGCGTTCCCGTGCGCGACTTCGCCGCACAGGTCGGCCGGCCGATCGACGACGCGATGCGCGAAGAGGTCACCACCGACGTCCGTGAGGCGGCGTACCGCATCATCGCCGGCAAGGGATCGACCTACTACGGCATTGGGGCGGGCATCGCGCGGATAGCGCACGCCATCCTCGACGACGAGAATGCGGTCCTGACCGTCTCCATCGTCACGCCGGAGGTCGAAGGGGTCGCAGACGTGCCGCTGTCGTTGCCGAGGGTGGTGGGTTTTGGCGGAGTGAGCGCCGACCTGCGGCCCGAACTCGACGAGCGGGAACGTGCGGCTCTGCGCGCGAGCGCCGAAACCGTCCGCAGGATGGTCGACGAAGTGGATTTCTAGCCCGTTTCCGGCGGCGCGGAGTCCGGATCGCGCCTGGAGCGCCCCGCCCGCCCACCCGCGCTCCGGGCGCGATCCTTGTCGTTCCGCGTCCGCTCCAGCCCTTCGAGGATCAGTTCCAGTCCGAACGAGAAGTCTTGCCGGCCGTCGTGGCGCCCGGTGGCGACCGCTTCGGCCATGCCGCGCAGCCATGGCAGGTCGTCCGGCATGTCGGGCAGGAACGCGGCCGCCTGGTCGGCACACTCCTCCTCGGCGAAGGGAAAGCTCAGCTCCTGAAGCGTGAAGCCGTAGATGTGGGAGTTGATGGCGTTCCATGCACCGTCGGCCTCCGCATAGTCGAACCCCGCCGAGACGAGGCACCCGATGGTGGCGTCGACGTAGGACAGCATCGCAGGCCCCACGTTGACGCGGCTGACGATGAGCGCGCTCGCCCACGGATGGCGGACGAGGACATCATGGGCGGTCACCGCGCGGCGGCGCATCTCCGCCTTCCAGGCAGGGCCGACCTGGGGGCGGGCGAATTCCGACGCCACGAGTTCCACGAGGCCGTCGAGGGCGTCTTCTTTGTTCCGCACGTGATTGTAGAGGCTCATCGCCTCCACCCCCAGCGACTGCGCGAGCCGGCGCATCGACAGCGCCTCGATCCCGTCCCGATCCGCCAGCGCCATCGCCGCGCGCAGCACCCGCTCCCGCGTCAGAGGCTTCCGCTTTTCCTTCACATCGACATCTCCGGGCTTGACTGTACTTACGCCGTAAGTGTAAGGGCTTCGTCGTAAACTTACAGTGTAAGCAACGCAGAGGCCAAGCCATGAAACGCATCGCAATCGTCGGCATCTCCGGCAAGCTGGGGCAGTACATGCTGCAGCACGCCCTCGACCGCGGATACGCGGTCGCCGGCGTTTGCCGCCCCGAGAGCGTGGGCAAGCTCGATCGCTTCCTGGACGAACACGGAGATCGGATCTCGATCCATCCCGGCCGCACCAACGACCCCGAGGTCATCGCCAAGGCCGTCGCCGGTACGGAGGGTGTCCTCACCGTCCTCGCGCCGTGGGGTGTCGACGGCTACGCCACCGGTACGGCGCAAGCGGTCCTCGACCACACCGAACCCGGCGCGCGGCTGATCTTCTCCTGCGGCTGGCACATCAGCCGCGACGGCAAGGACGTCTATCCATGGAAGTTGCGGGCGTTCCTCGCCGTGTTCGGCCCACTCGCCCGGCTGGCGCGCTTCGCCGACTTGCGGGACCAGGTCGAGGCCACCCGCCGCATCTTCGACACCGACACGGCGTGGACGGTCGTCCGCGGCTCGGATCTGGAGGAGGGGCCCTCGCAGGGCCTGCCGGTCTGGGCGCGCCACGTCGGAGACCCGATCCTGGCAAGCAACATGACCAGGCGCATCGACTTCGCCCTGTTCATGGTGGCGGCACTGGAGGACGACGACCTCATCAGGGAGGCGCCCGCGATCGTCGGCCGCGAAACGGCGTCGGCGCGCGCCCACGTGCCCGCTCGGGCTGACACCGCCGCGGCGTGAGGCGCGGGCGGCTCGCTTGCGTCGCGCCCCGGGCCCCCCTAGACATGGCGCGAGCTATCCGGAGGGGGCATGGACATACGCCGCGATCTCGCCGATGCGGTCGGCAACACGCCCCTGATCCGCCTGCGCCGCGTCTCCGAAGAGACGGGCTGCGAGATCTTCGGAAAGGCCGAGTTCCTCAACCCCGGCCAGTCGGTGAAGGACCGCGCCGCGCTGTGGATCATCCGCGACGCCGTCGCAAGGGGCGAGCTGCGCCCCGGCGGCACCATCGTGGAGGGGACGGCCGGCAACACCGGGATCGGCCTGGCACTCGTCGGCGCCTCGATGGGGTTCCGCACCGTCATCGTGATCCCCGAGACCCAGTCCGAAGAGAAGAAGGACATGCTGCGGCTGGCCGGGGCCGACCTCGTCCAGGTGCCGGCGGCGCCCTACCGGAACCCGAACAACTACGTTCGCTATTCCGGCCGCCTTGCCGAGCGGCTTGCGCAGTCGGAACCCGACGGGGCGATCTGGGCGAACCAGTTCGACAACGTGGCGAACCGCCAGGCCCACATCGACGCGACCGGCCCCGAGATTTGGCGCCAGACCGACGGCAGGGTCGACGGTTTCGTCTGCGCCGTGGGCACCGGCGGCACGCTTGCCGGCGTGGCTGCGGCGCTGCAGACACGTGGCGTGAAGATCGGCCTCGCCGACCCGGAGGGCTCGGGCATCTACGGGCTGATGGTGCACGGCGAAGCGAACATGGAGGGCTCCTCCATCACCGAGGGGATCGGCAACAGCCGCATCACCGCGAACCTCGAGGGTCTGACGCCGGATTTCTGCTACAAGATCCCCGACGCCGAGGCGCTTCCCTACGTCTTCAATCTCGTCGAGGGCGAGGGGCTGTGCCTCGGCGGCTCCTCCGGCATCAACATCGCTGGGGCGGTGCGACTGGCGCGCGATCTCGGCCCCGGCCACACCATCGTCACCATCCTCTGCGACTACGGCAATCGTTACCAGTCGAAGCTCTTCAACCCGGCCTTTCTGTCAGAGAAGGGGCTACCCGCGCCGTCGTGGCTCACGCGGGAGCCGAAGCAGCTCCCGGCGGTATTCGAGGAGGTCGGCTGACAGGCGCGCACATCCTCAGGGGAGGTGGTGCTGGGCTTCCGATCCGGCCTTGATCGCCGCACGCTGCCTCGTATAGGAAGCCCGGCACGGAGAGGTGGCCGAGTGGTCGAAGGCGCACGCCTGGAACGCGTGTAGGCGGGAAACCGTCTCGAGGGTTCGAACTTGCACATCGCAAACCCGAGATGAGGTCCCTGATGGGGCCTTTTTTCTTTTTGTTTCAAAGGGGTTTAGCGGGGCTATCCGACCTTCGGAGACTGGCGTTTTGGTCGAAATCGGTCTCTAAAGCCTCCGCGTCTCTTTCCATCCGCCCTTCATCCAAGTCGAGACGGTTTCAAAAAGTACCGTATTTTCAGCGTGTTGCTCAAACCTAACCGCGCCGCAGTTGAAGCAGGTTCGTCTGCTCTCGGCGCGAACAGAGACGCCCGAAGGCGGCGTGTTTGTGCGGGTTGGGGCGCATTTCAGCGGGGCAAGAGCCAACGGGCCAGATGTTGCGATGGGCGGAGAGTGGACCTTGGACGGATGGTGGTCGAGGGCCGCCTAGCTGCGACACCAGAGTTTGCTGTGCGTCTTCGTAGAGCCGCTCAATCAAAGGGAACGATCTCGATTTCGGCGAGATCCTTCATTCGGCTAACCACGCAATGGTCTCAGGTGGTCGATCACGACCCCGTGCAAGGCGCTCAACCTCTCTGCAATCAGGGATCGGTGACACGCCTCGTGGCTTCACTCAACGCAAAACAATGCTGCAACTCCGTCATTCGGCAAAGCCGAAACAATCGCTCTGAGGTCGGCTTGGTCAAGAATTTCCGCAGTGTAGCGGCTGATGTACGCGTCTGCGAGCTTGTCCCGTGAGCGTTTTCCCACCCCAAGGCGGTCGTGGCTCTCGACGATCTCGGTCATCTTCTGCCACATGTCCATCTGCGTGGTGGTATCGGTCATCGCTGGCGGAACGTTGCCCTGGCCTGCAGGGTGATCATTTCCATGACGACCGCCGTGGCCGCCTCGCCGCCTTTCCTCATTTCGTCGTGCCAGCGTTTCAGGGTCGGATCGGACATGAAGGCCGGATCGCCCTCGTAGACGCTGGCGACGACGCCAAGCGCGTCGGAGTGATCCGCCACGACCATCCAGTCATAAGGCCGCGAGAGCTTCACCGGCTGGCCGGTGGTGGAGGTGATCTCGGCCCCCTTGGCGTAGCGCAGCGCCTCGCCGGGGCCGACCCGCGTGCCGCCACCGAACGCATCTGCGGACGACGACGTGTGCAGGTGCTGCTCGCCCCAGAGCGGTCTTGAGGGGAAGGTGCGGCCGGCATATGGCGAATAGCCGGGTTGGTTGAAGAAGCGTTCGATCCGAGACGGGTCGATCGTCCCGGCATCGGTGGTGACCTGCGCCGGGACGGGGAAGGCCAGAAGGGTTGCGGTGGAGGCGAGAAGCAAGCGGCGCATCGTCTCAGGTCTCCTCGAAAACAACGCGATGAAGCTTTGTGGCGGCGATCCAAGTCTAGCATGGCACGATCTCATCTCGAAGAATCCTTCAACGCCGCTGCGCCGACTTGACCATCTCTGCGTGCCATTCGAAGGAGTCCGATGGACAGACGATCGCCGTCAATCACCCCCGAGGGGCCATCGCTTCCGTCTCGGGGGGGCCGCGAGCGCCGCATCCGTTCCCTGTTCGGGACTGGCTGGCGAGGCGAGAGTGATCTGCGTCATCGGCGGTCGCTCCGAGGAGCTCGCCGCCACCCTGCCGGATCAGAGCGCAAAGCCGAGGTTCTTCAGGGCATTCCCAAATCTTGATCCAGCGCAAGGAGCCTTCCGCCACGTCCGTGCTAGGGACGCTCTGACACCGTCGTGGCTGGCGAATGATCTCAAGGTGTGGTGTGGTCAGATGCCTGAAGGTGCGACGCAAGCCAACCGCATGCTTCAGGAACGCGCCTGCACGTCGTCAATCTGGCACAGGCCGTCGTCGCTCGGAAACGCCCCCCTGAAGGTGAGAAGAATGAAAAAAATCGGCAAGAGCTCCCTTGTGCTGGGCATGATGCTTGCGGGCGCCGCTGCAACCGCGCAGGACGCCGGGATCGGTGGCACGGTTGGGGAAATGTCCCTGACGGCGGAAGACATCGGCCTGTTCAAGGCGCCGGCCTTCTCTCCCTACGCCGGCCGCAACTTCCCGACGCAGGTCTTTTGGGGAGACACTCACCTCCACACATCCAACTCGCTTGATGCGCGGGCCTTTGGAGCGACGTTGGGCCCGGAAGAGGCGTTTCGGTTCGCGCGCGGTGAAGAGGTGACCACGTCACATGGGCTCAGGGTCAGGCTCTCTCGGCCTCTCGACTGGCTGGTCGTGGCGGACCACTCCGACGGAATGGGGGCGATGAACGAGATCGTCGCCGGCAATGCGTCGCTGTTGAGCGACCCGACCGTGAGGGACTGGAACCAGCGTGTGAACGCCGGTGGCGAGACCGCGCTCAATGCGACGATGGACATCATCGAAAAGTTCTCCGGCGGTCAGATCCCGCCGATTCTCTCGAGGACAGGTTCGCCAAGTCCATCTGGGAGAAGTATCTCCGGACGACGGAAGCGTTCAATGAACCCGGCCGGTTCACCACCATCATCGGGTACGAGTGGACGTCGACCGAGGGCGGCAACAACCTGCACCGCAACGTGCTCTACCGGGACGGCTCGGACCTGGCGCGGCGGATGCTGCCCTATACGACGAGCGAGAGTTTCAATCCCGAAGACCTCTGGACCTGGATGGAGACCTACGAGGCGGAGACCGGCGGCGACGTGCTCGCGCTCGCTCACAACGGCAACCTGTCGAACGGCCTCATGTTCCCGGTGGAAACCAACCCGAAGACCGGGGAACCGCTGACCGGCGATTACGCCAAGCGACGTGCGACATGGGAGCCGCTCTACGAAGTGACGCAGATCAAGGGCGATGGCGAGACGCACCCCTTCCTTAGCCCGAACGACGAATTCGCCGACTACGAGACCTGGGACAAGGCGAACCTGGGTCCGGTCGTCAAGGAAGACTGGATGCTTCAGTACGAATACGCGCGGGAGGCCCTGAAGAACGGCCTCAAGCTGGAAGCCAGCCTTGGCGCCAATCCCTACAAGTTCGGCATGGTCGGCTCGACCGACAGCCACACGGCGCTGGCGACAGCCGAGGAGGAAAACTTTTTCGGCAAGCATTCGGGGCTCGAGCCGAGCTCACAGATGGGAACATGTGGTCGGCGAGTTCGGAGACGTGCGCATCGTGGGCTGGGAAATGGCGGCTTCGGGATATGCCGGCGTCTGGGCGACGGAAAACACCCGCGAGGCGATCTTCGACGCAATGGAGCGCAAGGAAGTCTACGCCACGACAGGTCCGCGCATGACGGTCCGGTTCTTCGGCGGCTGGGACTTCGTGGATGCTGACGCCAATACGCGCCTTCCGGCCCAGACCGGTTACACCAAAGGCGTGCCGATGGGCGGCGATCTGTCTTCGGCCCCGGAAGGCGCAGCGCCCAGCTTCCTCGTGGCGGCGGCGAAGGATGCCTACAGCGGGAACCTCGACCGAATCCAGATCGTCAAGGGATGGCTCGACGCGGACGGTGCGACGCAGGAGAAGGTCCACGATGTCGTCTGGTCCGGCGACCGCCAGCCCGGCGCCGACGGCACGTTGCCCTCGGTCGGCGATACTGTCGATGTGGCGACCGCCAGCTGGACCAATACGATCGGCGCACCGGAATTGATTACCGTCTGGCGCGACCCCGATTTCGACCCGGCCCTCAGCGCGTTCTACTACGCCCGCGTGCTCGAGATCCCCACACCCCGCTGGACTGCCTATGACGCGATGCGTTTTGGCGTGACCA
This sequence comes from uncultured Alphaproteobacteria bacterium, assembly GCA_963749675.1. Lineage (GTDB taxonomy): Bacteria > Pseudomonadota > Alphaproteobacteria > Rhodobacterales > Rhodobacteraceae > Roseitranquillus. Next base: position 2,625 of record CAVVNT010000003.1, on the reverse strand, counting down.
TGCCGGAAGACGTGCCGATGATCGGGCAGGAGCGCGCCTATACCTCACCGATCTGGTACACGCCGGAACAGTAATAGGCAGTCATTGATATCATGCGCATCTGGAAAGAACCCCTGGCTCAGTTTCTTGTTCTGGGAGGGCTCCTTTTCCTGTCGTATTCGCTCTTCGCTCCAGAGCCGGAAGCGGCGCGGGAGACGATCGTCGTCGATGCCCCTTTGATCGCGAGCCTTGAGCAGAGCTTCGAGGCGGTCTGGAAGCGGTCTCCGACCCCGGAAGAGCGTCAGGGGCTCGTCGACGACTACCTTGCCGAGGAAGTCTTCTACCGCGAGGCGCAGAAACTCGGTCTCGATCAGGACGATGTCGTGATCCGGCGGCGGATGCGACAGAAAATGGAGTTCCTGCTGCAAGACGGGCTGGCCCGCACGCAACCTGACGAGGCGGTGTTGAGGGCGTTCTTCGAAGCTGACCCGGATCGCTACAAGGGCCCTGACCGGTTCAGTTTTCGCCAGATATTTCTGGGAGACGGAGAGACCGACGCAGGCGTGGCCTCTTGGAAAGCGCTACTCGTCCGGCTGAACAGCGCGGATCCGCCAGGCACGCGGCTGCTTGGCAGTCCATCGTTGTTGCCAGCCGAAATGAACGCCGCCTCGGTCAGGGAAATTGACGGAACCTTTGGCGATGGCTTCGCGACGCGTCTTTCGGAACTGCCGGCAGGCAAGTGGGTGGGGCCGGTCGCGTCCAGCTTCGGATCGCATGTGGTCTTTGTCGAAGCTGTCCGAACCGCCGACCCGCCAGAGTTCGATGCGGTGCGCGCCGAAGTGGAGCGCGACTTCGCCTTCGAACGCCAACGCGACGCTCAAGATGCTCTGATCGAACGCCTGAAACAGGAGTACGAGATTGTCATCAGCGAGGGCGGGACGTGATCCGGCGTTCTCTTGCGACCCTGCTGGGCATGTTTCTGGCGGTCGCGGCGTTTGCCGCCAACGCCCATGAGGTCCGTCCCGGCTGCTTCAACTGATCGAAACCGAGCCGGACCGTTTCGAGATGCTCTGGCGCGTCCCCGCGCGGGAAGATTCTACGCTCTCGCTCTCACCTGTCTTGCCTGCGACCTGCCAGACAATTGGTGTCCCAGAACGATCTGTGGATGGCAGCCGGTCCGAGGAACGGCGGCAGCTTGCTTGCGACAATGGGTTGGCGGGCGAACGGATTTCGATTGCCGGGCTCAGCAGGTTGCGGACGGATGTGCTGGTCAGCGTCATTTATCTTGGCGGCGGGACGGAGACCCTGCGCGCGACGCCGGAAGCGCCCGAGGTGACGCTGGCAGGTCAGCGCAGCCTTGTTCAAGTGGCTGCGACCTATTTCAGTCTAGGTGTCGAACACATCCTGCTCGGGATCGATCACCTGCTGTTCGTTGCGGCGCTCATGTTGCTCGTGACGGGTTGGCGATGGCTTCTGGTGACTGTCACGGCCTTTACGGTCGCGCATTCGATCACGTTGGCGGCGGCGACCCTGGGGCTTGTCTCTGCCCCTGCGGCGCTGATCGAAAGGATGATCGCACTGTCCATAGTGGTCGTGGCCGCCGAGGTCGTATTGCAGCAACGGGGCGAATCCGGGATCGCCATCGAGCGGCCGTGGCTGATCGCGTTTGGCTTCGGTCTCTTGCATGGCTTCGGCTTTGCCGGGGCACTGAGAGAGGTTGGCCTGCCGCAGGAAGCGGTGCCGACCGCCCTTCTGTTCTTCAACGTCGGCGTCGAAGCGGGACAAATCCTGTTCATAGTGGCGCTTCTCACCGCCACGTCAGTTCTCAAGGCCATCGCCCCGCGCCCGAGCATGATTTCCCGCAGAGCGTTCCCGTATGGCATCGGTCTTGTCGCCGCATTCTGGGCGGTAGAGCGGACCGTCGCCATTTGGGCGTGAACTATGGCGGTTATCGCTGCAAGGTGCCGCAGAGCCCGGCATGCAGGTGCATGATTGACGCGTTATCCTGTTATTTCAATGACTTAAGAAGTGGAGATGGGGTGGATGCCGCTCTCCCTTGACGGCATCGCAATGTGCCAGCTTGCGGTGTCGAATTACAAGCTGAAGGAGAGGGCATCCATGGGAGAAGTTAGCACCATCGGCGTCGACCTGGCAAAGAACGTGTTCCAGGTGCACGGCGCGGCGGCGGACGGGTCCGTTCTGTTTCGGAAGAAGTTGTCGCGGCCGCAGTTCGCGCGGTTCATGGCGCAGCAGCCGCCATGCCTTGTGGCGATGGAAGCCTGCGCCAGCGCTCATCATCGGGTGTGGGAGATGGTCCGTTACGGCCATGAGGTCCGGCCGATCGCGCCGCATTACGTAAGCCGCTCCTCGAAGCGGCAGAAGAACGACGCCGCCGATGCCGAGGCGATGTCGAGGCGGCCCTGCGGCGACCAGGCGTTTCGTCGAACCGAAGTCCGTGGACCAGCAGGCGCGGGCGGTCGCGTTCCGGACCCGCGAGCAATTCGTGAAGCGGCGCACTGAAGCCGTGAATGCGCTCAGGTCGCATCTCTAGGACACTCTGAAGAACCTCGGCTTTCGATCATGATCTGGTAGGCTGATGGCGAGCTTGCGGGAGCCGTCCTCGATGAAGCAGACCACCTTCGCCTC
>CAVVNT010000002.1:0-632941 GCA_963749675.1 uncultured Alphaproteobacteria bacterium | reverse complement strand
GTTAAGCGGTCCGGGTGGCGCTGCTTCAGACGGGCCAGCACCTCGATCCCCGTCAGTGCGGGCTGCGCCTCGAGCCAGGCCTCGATGTCGGCGCGGTGCGGATCGAGCATCGATGCACGCTTGGGGATTGGCTTCACCCGCCGGTAGGGTCGGCGGTGGAACTCCCGATGTTCGCCATTCCTCTTGGATTCTGCAACGCTGCTCACGAAGTCGACGATGATGGCCGCTTCCTTCGGCGCCGGCGCAATGCCGCGCTGGTCGACGCGCTGGCCCAGCTCGGTCTGAGCCGCCCGGACCGCCGCGAGCGCGATCACCGGATCGGCGCGGCTGCGGAGATCGAGGATGCGTGCCATGCTCTCGGAGTTGAGCCGTCCCGAGGCCAGGGCCCGATCGGCGGGCGTGAGAGGCGGGTGCCAGCGCTTCGTCACCCGCGCGCCGACGCGGACCTTCTCCCGCAGCTTGAACGACGGCTGGAACAGGTTCGTGTGCAGCCGGGCAGCGGCGTAGAGCCGGGCGAGCAACTCGGTCGCCGCCGGTCCCTCGAAGCGACCGTAGCCGACCAGCCGGCGAACGATGGCACCATTCTTCTGCTCCACCCACGCCTGGTCGTTCTTCCGATAGGCACGCGAACGCGTCACCTCGAGGCCCTGCGCCCGGCACCAGGCGACCACCGGGTCATTCATGAAGGCGCCGACGTTGTCGAAATCAACGCCTCTGAGCGGGAACGGAAACAGCTCCTGCGCGGCTCGCAGCGCTTCCAGCACGAGCGCACCTGCCCTCATCACCACCGGCACGCACTCGGTCCAGCCCGTGGCGATATCGGTCAGCACCAGCGTCTGGACGAAGGCCCCGGCCGTGCTGACGCCGGAATGCGCCACGAAGTCGACCTCGACGAAGCCCGGCGGCGGATCGCCCCAGTCGGCGAAGGTTCGGACCGGCACCGACCGCCGCACCGCCGAACTGAAGCCGGCCCGCCGCCGGCGTCCCTGCGCTGCCGCGATCCGCGTCTCCGACAGCAGCCGGTCGATCGTCGCCGGGCTGACCGCCAGGAGCTTCGCGCGCAGCTCCTCATCGGCCGCGAATTGCCCGTGCCGCTCAAGCGCCGGCAGCAGGACCGGGATCATCGGCTTCAACCGTTTCGAGCAGACCCGGTCCGACGCTCCCAGAGCAGTGCCAGCGCCGCCTTCACCGCAGCCCCGTAGAGCCTCTCAGGACGACCTCGCGGACGCTTCTCGAGAGACCCCGTGCCGAGCAGCCGGATGGCGTGCTTGCGATGCAACCCGGTCAGCGCGACGAACTCGTTCAGGATCACCGTCTTCGCCGCACGCCCGCTCGCCGCATACCGGTCCCGGAGCGCCGCCGACACCTCCGCACGTGCCGCCATGCTGAGCCTCCTCGCCATTCCCGCGCCACCCATCGTCGTCCCGCCCAGGGAGCGCGTAGCAAGCGAGGTGGCGCGATCGCAGCGTCGGGTAGCGTTTCATCTGAAGCAATGCGCCGGGCCAGTTTGTCGTGTCGCTGGACACGCCGATCTCGCCGGCACAGAGCGCCGCCACCAGGCGATCGAAGCCGGGACGCGCCACCATGCCGCTCGCGGAACGGCCAAGATCATCGTCGATGACCTCGATGGCGCGGACCCCCTGGCGCCGGGCGACCTCGACCAGCTCATACTGGCGGCGCCGGCTCTCAAGGTTGGTCTCGACCTGCGTCCGGCAGGATTGCCGGACGTAGACCACGGCCTTCCTCTCGAGGACCGTCGCGGGAACCCCCGTCGACTACCTCACAGACACTCTGCGCGCGCTCCTCGACGGCCACCCCAAAAGCCGGATCGAGGAGCTCATGCCCAGGCGCTACGCCCAGCCGTCAAGCCTCGCCGCATAGGGCACCAGCGTCGCGGTTACCATTATCCGCGACGAGACGAAGTTGCAGGACATCATGGGCGACGGCCAATGGGAGGTCGGCGCGGCAGCGGACCTGACAGTGGTCGAGGCGAACGCCAGCGCCACGATCCAGAGCGGTGATCCCCCTTGTCTACGTCTTTGAAGCGGATGGCCTGAACGCCGGCGTACACGTCAGCGCCCTCAAGATTTGGCAAGATTCCGAAAGCTGATGCGGGCGTTAGCAGGCGTGCCGGTCCCGGCCGGAACGACCGGGCCTCCCATCATCGCGTTTCTTCGGCGAGCGGTGATAGCTGGTGTGCGCGTGCCGTTACGTAAGGCTGAACGCCCGGAAGATTGGCGCCGAAGTCGCTTGACGCGACTTGGGTGCTTGCCTAGAACGCGGCCCACGCCAGCGCGCCGACGCAGGCGGGTAGTGGGCGGTTGTAGCTCAGTTGGTTAGAGTACCGGCCTGTCACGCCGGGGGTCGCGGGTTCGAGCCCCGTCAACCGCGCCACCGCTGCCAGAGGTTTCCCTTTTCATCGTGAGATTGCTTTGAGAACGCGCGCCCAGCTGCGCGTGCCTTTGTGGAAGCTCTCCATGTCATACTTCTCGTTCGGCGAATGCACTTGGTTGTCACTGCGACCAAATCCGATCAGCAGCGAGTTGAGTCCGAGGATCGTCTTGAAATAGCCTGCGATCGGTATCGAGCCGCCGCCACCGATGAAGGCAGCCTCGTTCGGCCACTCATCGCTCAAAACTTCACGCGCGGCCTCGAAAGCCGGATCGGTGATGTCCATTGCGCTGGCGGGAGACGCGCCATGGTCTGCAAATGTCACAGCGCAATCCGGCGGGAGCATTGACTGGACCATGTGGCGAAAGCTCTCGCGGATGCGGAGCGGGTTCTGGTCACCCACCAGGCGAAAACTGACCTTTGCTCGTACTTCGCTCGGCAGGACGGTCTTGAAGCCAGCGCCGGTGTATCCTCCGGCGATTCCATTTACGTCGCAGGTGGGGCGCGCCCATATCTGGTGCAGGGGATCGTGGTCGGTTTCGCCGGCCGGGACGCTCAGATCGACGGTTGCGAGAAACCGCTCGGCATCGAAGCGGAGCGCCTCCCACTGCGCCGCGATATCGGCGGGTACGTCGGCCACACCGTCGTAGAAACCCGGAACGGTGACGCGGCCGCTGTCGTCGTGCAATGCCGCGATGATCCGGGCGAGGACGCGAATCGGATTTCGCGCAATGCCACCGAACCCGCCCGAGTGCAGATCTCGCGAGGGTCCGGTGATCGTGACCTCCTCGGCTAGCAGCCCGCGCAGAGTCGTCGTGATCGCGGGAGTGTCTCGATCAAACATGGTTGTGTCGCAGATCAGAGCGAGCTCCGGCGCCGAAAGTTCTTCACGGTTCGCCTCGAGAAAAGGGATGAGCGATGGCGAGCCGGACTCTTCCTCGCCCTCGAAGAGGAATGTGAGGCGAGCAGGCAGCTCACCCTCGACGGCCTTCCATGCGCGACACGCCTCGATGAAGGTCATCAGCTGTCCCTTATCGTCGGTCGCGCCACGGCCACAAATCACCCGGCCCTGCGGCGTGTCCCGAATTGCGGGATCGAATGGGTCGCGGTCCCATAGCGCAAGCGGATCAACAGGCTGCACGTCGTAGTGACCATAGAACAGCAGGTGGCGTCCGCCGCCGTCGCCATGGCCGACTACCATCGGGTGTCCGGGTGTGGCGCGTTTCTCGGCGTCTATGCCGAGCTCGGCGAGGTGCGTGACCATCCAGTCCGCCGCCCGATCGCAATCCGCCCGGTTCGCCGGGTCGGTCGAGATCGAGGGAATGCGGACGAACTCCAGCAGCCGCTCAAGCGAGTGCGGCAGATCCTCGTCGATGCGGGAAAGTACGGTGTCCAAGCTCATGCGGCATTCCTGTCTGACCGGCCCGAGACTGTCAGCGCGCCAAGGGGAGGTCCAGCGGGGTGGAAAGCCCCGAAGCGGCGGGCTACGCTACTGAGGATCTTAGCGGAGGACGTGGGTGTGATGCGAAGTGCGATATTGGCAGCCTCACTCGCCATCGCAGCGGCGCCGGCGACGGCGCAGGTCGAGGGGAATGCGGCGAAGCGCCAGCTCTTTTCCGCACGGGGCGTGCAGCTCGCCTTGTCGCGCTCGCTCAGCGAGCAGGAGCAGGAGATCGTGCAGGGGATCGTGCGGGAGGCCGACAGGACCGGCCAGACTCTGCCCTATTACGGCTCCATCGCCTTTTCCCCGAGCGAGGGGCTGACGGCGGAGTTGATTCAGGGGGCGTTCAATCATCACTCCACGCAAGCCGCCGACAGGGCTTCGGTGGCCGCCTGCAACGCGGTGCGAAAGGGTGGCTCTTCCCCGTGCCAGGTAGCAGCACACATCCTTCCACGGGGCTATGAGCCCGGGCGACTGCAGCTCTCCCTCTCCGCCACGAGCGCGTTTCGCTCCACCTACGGTCGGATCCGCAGCGCCAAGGCGCTCGCTACCTCCGAAAGCACCGGCGCATGGCAGATGGCCGAGGGTGTCGATGCGAGTGACGCGGCGTCGACGGCCACGGAACTCTGCAACGATAAGGCGAGAACGATGGGCGGGATCACGGATTGTCGGGCGGTCATCGTGAATTGACTGATATCAATGCAGGATGCGCGCCAACATCGCATTGAGGCTGCGGCGCTTGATGCCTATCAAGATTGGAAAGAGCCGGAGGATGCCCGTTGAACTATGACGCCATGATCGACTCAGCGCTGCAGCGCCTGCACGACGAAGGCCGGTATCGCACCTTCATCGATATCGAGCGTCATCGTGGCGCTTATCCGCACGCGATCTGGCGCCGCCCGGATGGGACGGAGCGTCCGGTGACCGTGTGGTGCGGAAACGACTATCTCGGGATGGGGCAGCACCCGGTCGTTATAGAGGCGATGCACAAGGCGATCGACGCCACCGGCGCCGGCTCCGGCGGCACCCGCAACATCTCCGGCACCACTGTCTACCACAAGGCGCTCGAGGCCGAGCTCGCCGACCTGCATGGCAAGGAGGCGGCGCTCATCTTCACCTCGGCCTACATTGCGAACGACGCGACCCTTTCGACGCTTCCCGACCTGTTTCCCGGGCTGGTGATAGTGTCGGACGAGCTGAATCATGCCTCCATGATTCAGGGGATCCGCCGCGGCCGGTGCGAGAAGCGCATCTTCCGCCACAACGACACGGCCCATCTTCGGGAGCTCCTGCAGGAGATCGAACCCGGTCGGCCGATCCTGATCGCCTTCGAGTTCGATCTATTCGATGGACGGGGACTTCGCTCCGGTCGAGGCAATCTGTGACCTTGCCGACGAGTTCGGTGCGCTGACCTATCTCGACGAGGTTCATGCCGTCGGCATGTACGGCCCCCGCGGCGCCGGCGTTGCCGAACGGGACCGGCTGATGCATCGGATCGATGTCGTGAACGGGACGCTCGCCAAGGCTTTCGGCGTCATGGGCGGCTATATCGCCGCCTCGGCTCGCCTTTGCGACGCGATCCGATCCTACGCGCCGGGTTTCATCTTCACGACCTCGCTGCCGCCCGCCGTGGCTGCAGGTGCGGCGGCGTCGGTCCGACACCTGAAGTCGGATCAACGGGTGCGCGAGCGGCACCAGGCGCAGGCGCGGACGCTGAAGATGCGCCTGAAGGGCCTTGGTCTGCCACTGATCGATCACGGCAGTCATATCGTGCCGGTGCACGTGGGCAATCCCCTGAAGTGCAAACTGCTCAGCGACATGTTGCTGGAAGGGCATGGCATCTACGTACAGCCGATCAATTTTCCGACTGTCCCGCGCGGGACGGAACGGCTGCGCTTCACCCCATCTCCGGTGCACGGATCCCATGAGATTGACGCGTTGGTGCAAGCAATGGATGATCTGTGGGCACAGTGTGCGCTAAATCGCGCCGAGCTTTCAGCCTGACGGAGAAGCGGGCCGTGATTCTGATCGCAGTGCCATGTTAAGCTTCGGCAAATAGGCTGAGGCGAACGAATTGCCCGGTGCGCTATGCTGGGCGCAATCGAAGGGCAGAACGCGAATGATCAGGCGTCCCGAGACGTCCGCACCAGAGGATCTTCGACCCCGCGGGTTCGATGACTACGAATTGCGCCTTGGTGACGTGATGCGTGGAGAGCGCGCGACGCTTGGAAAGTCGCTCTTGGACGTGCAGCGGGAGCTCAAGATCAAGGCGTCCCATATCGCCGCGATTGAGAATGCCGACCCCACGGCGTTCGAGACGCAGGGTTTCATCGCGGGATATGTTCGTTCCTATGCGCGCTATCTGGGCCTTGATCCCGAATGGGCGTATGCGAAGTTTCGCCGCGAAGGCGGAATGCCCGCACCGAGCGAGCCGCTTGCACCCACCGCAAAGATCGACTCTCCCAAGGCGGAGCGGGCGCGGCTGAAGAACGATCCCTTCAGTGGTTCGCGCGCGCCCTTTATTCCTGGCGATCAGCCGCTTTTCACCGGTGTCGAGCCGAGAGCGGTGGCCTCGGTCGCGGTGCTGTGCGCCCTGATCGGCGGGATTGGCTACGGCGGGTGGGCAGTCCTCAAGGAGGTGCAGAAGGTTCGCTTCGTTCCGGTCGAGCAGGCGCCGGAAATCGTGGCTGAACTGGACCCCCTGAACCGCACTGTGGTGCCGGCGGCCGAGGACGCGGGCGATGCGGTCGCGACGGGACTGACCTCAGAAGCGCTTGACAGGCTCTACCGGCCGAAGGCCCTTGATGTGCCACTCATGGTTGCGCGGGATGGCCCGATTGCGGCGCTCGACCCATCCTCCGTCGGCGCGCTGGCGCCGGTCCCCGGGGGCGAGCGGTTCGCCGCGTCCAAGATGCCGGCCGGAATCCCAGCCGACGTACTCGCGGCCCCGCTTGAAAGCGCGATCGCCGACGCGCTCGATACGCCTGCGCCGATACTGACGGAAGAGATGGACACGCCGAGACTGGCGCTCGTCGCGGTGAGGCCGAGCTGGGTCAGAGTGCGCGCCGCGGACGGTACGGTGATCCTAGAGAAGATCCTCGATGCAAACGAAAAGTACGTGGTACCCGAGACCGAGGGCGTGCCGACACTGCGCGCGGGCAACGCGGGCTCGCTTTATTTCTCGGTGAACGGGCAAGCGTATGGCCCGGCCGGGCCGGGGCCGTCGGTGGTCAAGAACATCAAGCTGTCGGCGCAGGATTTGACCGGCAGCTACTCCCTTGCCGACATGGAAGCCGACCTTGACCTCGCTCGATACTATGCCGAGGTCGAACCACTGGAAGAGTGACGCCGCGCTCGTTGCCAGTGCCGCCCACGGCCCCTATGTTCGCGACCGAGCCTAGAGCGGGATTCCCATGTCGTTGAACCACGTCCGCCCCTGGCGGAACATCTATCGTCGCAAGTCGCGCCAGATCATGGTCGGGTCGGTTCCGGTGGGCGGAGATGCGCCGATCAGCGTCCAGACGATGACCAACACGGCCACGACCGATGTCGCTGCGACGTTAGCGCAAGTTCAGGCTGCGGTTGACGCGGGCGCGGACATCGTCCGTGTCTCGACGCCCGACGAGGCGTCGACCAGGGCGCTACGGGACATCGCCCGCGAGAGTCCGGTGCCGATCGTTGCGGACATCCACTTCCACTACAAGCGCGCGATCGAAGCGGCGGAGGCGGGTGCGGCCTGCCTGCGCATCAATCCCGGCAACATCGGCAGCGAGGAGCGTGTGCGCGAAGTCATCCGCGCCGCCAAGGATCACGGCTGCTCGATCCGCATCGGTGTGAACGCGGGCTCGCTCGAGAGGGACCTGCTGGAGAAATATGGGGAGCCGTGCCCCGAAGCGATGGTGGAGTTGGGGCTGGATCACATCAGGATCCTGCAGGACAATGACTTTCACGAATTCAAGATCTCTGTGAAGGCGTCCGACGTCTTTCTTGCTGCCGCAGCGTACCAGGGCATCGCGGAGGCGACAGATGCGCCGATTCACCTCGGCATCACCGAGGCAGGCGGACTGACGTCGGGCACGATCAAGAGCGCGATCGGCCTCGGCAATCTGCTCTGGATGGGGATCGGCGACACGGTGCGAGTCAGCCTATCGGCCGATCCGATCGAGGAGGTGAAAGTCGGCTACGAGATCCTGAAATCTCTCGGCCTTCGCCATCGCGGAGTGAACGTCATCTCTTGCCCCTCCTGCGCGCGGCAGGGCTTCGACGTCATCAAGACCGTCGAGGTCCTGGAAAAGCGGCTGGAGCACATCAAGACGCCGATGTCGCTGTCGATCATCGGCTGTGTGGTGAACGGCCCGGGTGAGGCGCTGATGACCGACGTGGGCTTCACTGGCGGCGGGGCCGGGAACGGGATGGTCTACCTCGCCGGGAAGCAGAGTCACCGGATGTCGAACGAAGAGATGGTCGACCACATCGTCGGGCTCGTCGAGAAGCGCGCCGTCGAGATCGAGGCGGAGGAAGCCGCCGCCGACAAGGCTGCGGAATAGCCGCGCTTCAATGTCCGGTCAGGACGAGCATCGTGACCGGCATGAGCAGCGCCTCGATCCGCAAGAGGAACGCACGAACGACGCCGACCGTGTCGATGACGTGAAAGACGACCGACTGCAGCCCAGAGACTTCGCCTGAGGCGATTTCTTCGTGATGGTCGCTATACGCGTTCGCGACGCAGCTTGAACCTCTCGGGATCGCATCGGTGGTCCCTGGATAGAGCGGATGCATCGTCACCGTCAGCGAGCCCGGGCGTTGCAGGTCCTGGAGATCGACGAGGCTGTCGGTGGGACGAAACTGCCCAGAGGGCAGATAGTCTTGCACGGCGGTGATTTGCATTGGAATGATGCGGAATGGCAGCGCAGGGCAGGCCATCTCGGCCACCATGCCGGGAGACAGAGCCTGCGTCGCGATCTGCTCGAAGGCGGCAAAAAAGGTCTCCGCCCCTACTGCCGGGGGGACAAGCACCCCCGCCGGACGGCCGAGGGCGGTGACGATGTCGCCAGGCTGCAGGGCGAATTGCTGCAATTCTCCGTCCACGCCGGCGTAGACCGTGGTCTTCCCAAGCGCGACTTCCGCCTCACGAAGGGCTGCGACCGCGCTGTCGCGTTGTGCCGGGAGGAACTCCCTCAGCTCCGTCTCGACCGAGCGCCGAGTAGCCTCCGCTGCCTCCAGGGCGGCCTCGCGCGCCGAGACGAGGTTCTGCAGCCGCTCGACCTCGCGGCGGCTGGCGGCACCGCTGCCACGATCGAGGAGATCTTGCTGCACCGCGAGCTCATCCTCGATCTGCTTGAGAGCACTTTCGGTCTCGCGGACGGTGCTCGCGGCGGCGGCGAGTTCGTCCTCGGTCACGGATATCGCCGCTTCGGCCTCTGCTACGCGTCGGCGCGCGGTCTCGACCGCAGCTTCCTCCGCAGTGGAGTCAAGCGAGAAGATCGGATCCCCGGCCCGCAGCGTATCGCCGCTCTGCGCCAGAACCTCGGCGACGCGCCCGCCACTCTCGGGCAGTACGGTCACGGTGCGATAGTACGAAATCACGTTGGTCGATTTCGGGTGGTAGTAGTGGATCACGGTAAAAAGCGTGATCGTCAGCATCAGGCAGGCGGTTAGTCCGTAGCGGAGCTCGTACCAGACCGAGAACAGGTTGATCTCATGTCCGATGCGCTTTCCCTGGCGGTATCGGCGGTAGAGGAAATCCGGGAAGATCGTGAACAGCGCGCACGTCAGCAATTCGAGCATGAGCTAGACGTTCTCGCGGTCGTGTCGGGAGGTCGCGGCCCGCGCGGACAGGCTTTCCAAGGATTCCGCGATGGAGCGGATCGGAATCATAAGGTCTGGAAGCTGGATCGCGGCAATGAGCAGCGCCGCAACCCAGAAGATGCCGCTGTGCGTAAAGAGTGCGAGCAGCGCGAGGATCGCCACGACCTGATATTGCGCCCGGCTGGAGCGATGCGCCATGTGTTCGGGAAGGGCGTGCAGCCTGAAGTAGATGGTGCCGAGCAGGAAAACGATCCCGATCACCGAAATGACGACGATGATGAAGAGGATGTCGGTTTCGCCCGGCGCGGTGATAAATGGCGGAAGATGCATCTCGCCCGCGCTCGGAAGTTCGCCGTCGACCAAGCCCTGCTCCCCGCCCCCTGATTCTTCTGCGAGAGCCTAGGGCCGCGGGGCGGACTTGGAAAGAGGAGCAGACGTTCTGCCTTCCGGCCTCAGCCCTCGTTGCGCACCCGGTCGACAACCTGCATCATCTGCTCCAGCGGCAGGTAGCCCCGCAGCATCTGGTCGCCCACGACGAAGGTCGGCGTGCCGCTGATCCCCATCGACTGCGCCAAGGCGCGATTGGAGCTGATCTCTTCGGCCACCTCGGGCGCATCCATCGCAGCGGCGATCGCGCTTGCGTCAAGACCGAGGTCATCCGCGATACGCTCGAGCGCCGGTTGGGTAACGTCCGACCGCAGCGTCATCAGCGCATCGTGGACGTCCTTGTAAGCCTCGTCCCCGACGACATTGCGCGTCGCGATCGCGAATTGCGAGGCCAGCACGGACTGCTCCCCCAGGATCGGGAACTCCTTGACGACATATCGGATGTCGCCGTCGGTCTCGACCAGGTCGTTGACCTCCGGATGCGCCCGCCGGCAATAGCCGCAGCGGTAGTCCAGGAACTCCACCATCGTGACGTCACCGTCTGGGTTGCCGCCGACCCATGATTTGCCGTCTTCGAACAGCGCGTCTGCGTGCTCGGCGACGAGGTCCATGTCGGCTTGAGCCTGTGCTTCCGCCTGTCGCGACTCGAGGATACCTATGGCCTCCATCAGCACCTCGGGGTTGGCGAGAAGGTATTCGCGCACCTCCTCGCGGAACGCAGCGCGCTCTTCGTCCGACATGTCGACGATTTCGGCTGCAGCGGGGCTCGCAAGCAGCGCTGCAGCGAGGAGCATGAGACGGAGCATGGCGGCCTCCCAAAGGCAAGGGTCGGCGCAACCCTTGCCGTCGCACTGCTGCGGAGGCAAGCGAAAGACGCTCACCCTCACGCTGCGTTGACAACGCAGTGACCGCATGCCAGCGCCCGCCGGATGAAACTTTCGAAGCGTTCCGCAGTCGATCCGTTCATCGTGATGGACGTCATGGACGCCGCACATCGGCTGGAGGCCGAGGGACGGAGCATCATCCACATGGAGATCGGTCAGCCGGCGACACCTGCGCCGGAAGGCGCGCGGGCGGCGCTTGTGCGGGCGATGGCGGCGGGACCTCTCGGCTATACCGGCGCGCTGGGGCTTCCCGCGCTGCGTTCGCGCATCGCGCGGCTCTATGCGGACTGGTACGGACTCGATCTGGACCCGTCTCGCGTCATCGTGACCACGGGGTCTTCGGCGGGCTTCATCCTCGCCTTCACCGCTCTCTTCGAGGCGGGTGAGAAAGTGGCGCTCGGTGCGCCTGGCTACCCGTCCTATCGGCAGGCCTTGCGCGCTCTGTCGCTGGAGGCTGTGGACCTCGAGACGTCGGAGAAGAACCGCCTGCAGCCCGTTCCGGAGGATCTTCCGGTCGACATCGCCGGCCTGATCGTCGCGTCGCCGGGCAACCCCACCGGGACCGTCTTGGGCCGAAGCGCCCTCGCCGCGCTGGCCGGAGCGGCGGCGGAGAGGGGCGCTGGCTTGGTCAGCGACGAGATCTATCACGGGCTCGAGTACGAGGGACGCGCCATCAGCATGCTGGAGGTCACTGACGACGCCTACATCGTCAATTCCTTCAGCAAGTACTTTTCGATGACCGGCTGGCGGATCGGCTGGCTCGTGGTTCCGGAACGGCATGTCCGGACGGTGGAGCGCCTGCAGCAGAGCCTCTTCATCTGTCCTCCGCACGCAAGCCAGATCGCTGCGCTGGGCGCGCTCGATTGCGACGAGGAGCTGCAGGCCAACAAGGCGGTCTATTCCGAGAACCGGCGGCTGATGCTGAAGGGGCTGCCGCGTGCCGGCATCGACCGTTTCGCGCCGCCGGACGGCGCGTTCTACGTCTACGCGGATATCTCTCATCTGACCGACGATAGTCTCGGATTCGCTCGGCGCTTGCTCGACGAGACTGGCGTGGCGACTGCACCAGGCGTTGATTTCGATCCGGCGCGAGGGCGGAAGACGCTGCGCCTGTCCTATGCCGGGTCGACGGCTGACATCGCAGAGGGGCTGGAGCGTCTGGAGGCCTTCAGCCGGCGGCTCTGAACCTGGCAAGCCATATCGTGTGCCGGCCGCACTCGGGATCCTCCGGGCGGTAGTCGAGAATGCCGAATCCTGCCTGTTTCAGGAGGTCGTGATACTCTTCCGGTGCGAGGCTCGAATGATAGACCGGTTCGCCTTCGACGGAGCCGATCGCTTCGCCCTCCGACGCCCCAGCGGTGAACATCAGCGCCGCACCAGGCGCTGCATGGGCGGCGAAGACCGCGAACATCGCGCGCTGAGCATCTGGGGCGAGGTGGAAGAAGCTGTCCCAAGCGAGGATTCCGTCGAACCGCCGGCCGATGGAGAGGTTCCGCATGTCGACCTGCAGCGCCTCGTGGCCGGGCAGGTTGCGGTTGAAGAGCGCCACCATCGACGCCGCGCCGTCGACGCCCGTGACATGCGCGCCGCCGTCGGCGAGATGACGCGCCAGCGGCTCGCCCGAACCGCATCCGAGGTCGAGGACCATGGGCCCGGGCATCGCGGTCCGGAAGCGGTCGAGCGCGGGCCGCTCGAACAGCGCCCTGCTGCGGTGCCGCGCCCATGCGAGACCCAAGCGCTCATAGGTTGGCAGGATGTCTTCCGGTTGCATGACTTCGACCTAGCATGAAGGCGTTGCCTTCGGTAATGGGACGTTGTCAGTCAAGCGTGATTTTCACCCCTGCCCCAGGTGGGGCGGGTTGTCGGTTGGCGCGACGGAGGCGCCGGCGGCGCGGAGATTTCATTATGTCGGAGCGATGCCGGCGCTGGGCCACGAGCGCGGCGACGCCGTTGGTCGGGATTGGGCTTAGCCCTGCGCCTTTTGCCGTCTCTCGTCCGCCCCGGGTTCATGCTTCGGTCCGTGGTCAGCGCGAGGCTGCCAACATCATGCCTGGTCCAGTGCGGTCCCGAGCGCCCATCTCGCAAGCGTGCTCGAACGCGAGCGTTCGGCGACGAGGCAACACTCGGCGTCTCGGGGACCGCGTCCCGGTGGGGACTTCGGACGGCCGGCGCCTTCGGGCGCGGCCGAAACCTTCAGCGTTTTCGCCCGCGGCGGGCGGGGCGCATGCGGCGGCTCCCGAGCGTCAGGCGGCGCCTGCCGCGGCCCTGCGCGTGAGGCGGAAGTCCGCGCTGTCCACCCACATCCGGTGCAGGATCACGCCGATCCGGCGCGCCATGGCGACCACCGCCCGCTTCATCCCGCGCCGTCGAGCGACCTGCAGGCCCCACGCCTTCAGCCAGCACGGCCTGGCGTGATGCATCATCACCGTCGCCGCCTGGTAGAGCGCAGAGCGCAGACCGGCGTCGCCGGCGCGGGTGATCGATCCGACCACGTCGATCTCCCCGGACTGGTGGCGGCCTGGCGTCAGGCCGACCCAGGGCCCGACGTCCTTCGATGACCGGAACCGCTCCGGCGCATCGATCGCCGATTTCACCGTGAGCGCCACCTGCGGCCCGACCCCCGGCATCGTCATCATGATCCGGCACGCGGCGTCCTGCTTCGCCAGATCCCGGAGGCGCCGATCGAGACCGGCGAGCTCCGCGCGCAACGCCGCCCGGGCGCGGAGCATCGCCTCCGCCAGCGTCTCCAGCATGGCGTTCCCCGCCGCCAGCTCGCGCACGCGCGCCGCGTAGCCGCCCTTGCTGATCTTGCCGAGCTTGAGGCCGAAGTTTCGCAGCACACCGCGCAGCGACAGCTCGACGTCGATCGCCGCCTTCTGGATGGACCGGCGCGCCGTCAGCAGCGCGCGCATCTCCTGCGCCGAGACCGACTTGCAGTGCACTGGCCGGTACCAGCCCATCTGCAGCAGGCGCGCGATCCCCTCCGCATCGCGCCGGTCCGTCTTGACGGGCATCGCCTTGAGCGCCGCCTTGACCCTGGCGCGTCTCCATCAGCACGACCGTGGCGCCCGCCTCCGTGAGCGCCTTGTGCAGCCACTGCGACAGCGGCCCGGCCTCGAGCCCAACCGCCGTCACCTCGAACGGCAGGCCGAGAACGAACGCCGCGAGCGCCTCCGGTTCGCTCGGCAGCTTCGCCTCCTTCACCACTCCGCCACGCGCATCGAGGACGCACACCGCCGCGCTTGCAAGAGAGACATCGATCCCGATGAAATGCTCCATGTCGTCGCCCTTTCGTCTTTGCCAGGGAGAGGGGCGCGCCAGACCGCGCGACCCCCGCGGCGCCCACTCGCGCCGGGGCGACGACACCAACCGCCGAGAGCAGGTTCAAGGCTCCTGGGCGCCAGCCCCATTACGGCATCTCACCCACCTGTGACGACGAGGTGGCGACGATATGCGCATCGTTTTTTTGACCCGTTCATCCTGCGCCCGTATAGGAGGGTCTCAGACCATCCAGGGCGGCGCACGTGATCCGGTTCATCCTCACCTTCTTCGGCGGCATCTTCAGCTGGATCACGATCGGTGTCGTGATGGCGGCGCTGAGCGTCGGCGCCATCTTCTGGATGTATGGCCGCGATCTGCCGAACACCGATCAGTTGGCGAGCTACGCGCCGCCGACCATCAGCCGCATCTACGACCGCGACGGGCGCATCCTCGACGAGTTCGCCAAGGAGCGGCGTCTGTTCGTGCCGGCCGAGGACATTCCCGAGCTTGTGAAGCAGGCCTTCGTCTCGGCCGAGGACAAGAATTTCTACATGCACCGCGGCTACGACCCGCGGGGGATCGCGGCGGCCGCGTTCGAGGCGATCGAGAGCCGGGGCGAGACGGTACGTGGAGCTTCCACGATCACGCAACAGGTGATGAAGAACTTCCTGCTGTCCTCCGACCGCTCGGCAGAACGCAAGGTCAAGGAACTCATCCTCGCCGCCCGGGTGGAGGAGGCGCTGTCGAAGGAGGACATTCTCGAGCTTTACCTCAACGAGATCTACCTTGGGCAGAACTCCTATGGCGTGGCCGCGGCGGCGCAGACCTACTTCAACAAGCCACTGTCGGAGCTGACGCTGGCCGAGGCCGCCTATCTCGGCGCGCTGCCGCAGCGGCCCGCCTCTCTGCATCCGGTGCGCGACAAGGAGGCGGCGATCTCACGGCGCAACTTCGTTCTGCGGGAGATGTACGAGAACGGGTACATTGATCGGGACGCGTACGACGAGGCCCGGGTATCGCCGCTTCTCACCGTGCAGAATGACGATCTCGACAGCTTCCGGTCGAGCCTGCCGTTCCGCGGCTACTTCACCGACGAGATCCGCCGCCAGCTCAGCCGCAACTTCGGCGAGGAGGAGTTCTTCGGTGGCGGCCTGACCATCCGCGCCACCGTCGACCCGGAATTGCAGGAGGAGGCCGAGGCAGCGCTGCGTACGGGATTGGAGAACTACGACCGGGCGCGCGGCCGCTGGCGCGGGACTGGAAAGTCGATCCCCGTCGAAGAGCTGGAGAATTGGCGACAGTCCATAGCGAACGTGAATGTTGCGCGCGACATCGAGGGATGGGAGGTCGCGGTCGTCCTCGACGTGCAGGCAGACCAGGCCCGCATTGGCGTCGAAGGGGTCGGAGAAGAGCAAGTCATCCCCCGCTCGGATACCAATTGGGTGCGCGAGGCGATGGCCGACATGCTCGAGCCGGGCGACGTCGTCCATGTCGCTCCGACGGACGAGGGCTGGTCGCTCCGGCAGGTGCCGGAGGTCGAGGGCGCGTTCGTGGCCATGGACGTCGAGACCGGGCGCGTCCTCGCCATGCAGGGTGGGTTCAGCTACCAGCACTCGGTCTTCAACCGCGCGACGCAGGCGACGCGGCAGCCGGGCTCGTCCTTCAAGCCGTTCGTGTATGCCGCGGCGCTTGATAGCGGATTCACGCCGGCCACCATCATCGTCGACGCCCCGATCGAGGTGCAGACCGCCACCGGCATATGGCGGCCGCAGAACGCGTCGAACAGATACTATGGGCCGACGCCGCTACGCACCGGTATCGAGCAGTCGCGGAATCTCATGACAGTCCGCCTCGCCCAGGAGGTGGGGATGGAGACCGTCGCGCAATACGCCGAGCGCTTCGGGGTCTACGACCGGATGAGCCCCTATCTGGCGAATGCGCTCGGGTCGGAGGAGACGACCGTTTACAAGATGGTGGCGGCCTACGCGATGTTCGCCAACGGCGGCGAGCGGGTCGAGCCGACGCTCGTCGACCGGGTCCAGGACCGCTGGGGCAACACCATCTATCGCCACGACAAGCGCGACTGCATTGACTGCGAGACGGCGACGCTGCCGCAGGGGCGGGCGCCGGCCATCGCGTCGAACCGCGAGCAGGTGATGGACCCGGTCACGGCGTACCAGCTGACCTCGATGCTGCAGGGGGTGGTGCAGCGCGGCACAGCGTCGGGCGCGGTAAACCTTGCGGTGCCGACGGCAGGCAAGACCGGCACGACGAACGACGCCAAGGATGTTTGGTTCATCGGCTTCACCTCGAACATCGTGGCGGGCTGCTACATCGGCTTTGACCAGCCGCGGACGCTGGGGTCGAGCGCCTACGGTTCGACGCTCTGCGCTCCGGTGTTCCAGGCGTTCATGGAGACGGCGGTCGAAAAGTACGGCGGCAGCGAATTCGAGATTCCGCCGGGCGGGCACTTCATCAAGATCGATCGCTTCACCGGGGCCCGTCTGCCGGACGGCGCCACAGGTCCGAACGTGGTTGCGGAATACTTCCGCGACGGCGCCGACCCGCTCTTCGGCATCGCCTTCGACGGTGGCTTCGCGATGGCGTCCGACCTGCCGCTCTTCGCGCCGGGAGAGACCGAAGGCCGGACTGTCACGACCTCGACCGGCGAGCAGACACGTATTCCGGGCCGCGCGAGCTTCGGCTCCCTGAGTTCCGGCGGCCTCTACTAGAGCCGCCGCCCGCCGGGGCATCGATCCCCGCCGTGCGGCCCGCTAAAGCGGCGCCGGCCCAGCCCTTGCCGCCCTGAGGGGCGGTTGCTATCACCGCTGCCTGACGGAAAGCCGGGGTATCCGATGCGTGCCGAGACGCAGAACCATGTGGAGGCTATCGAGAAGTCGCTCGCGCTCCTCCGCCAGCGGATGGGTTGGGAAACTGCCCGCCATCGGATGGAGGAGTTCGACGCCATGGTCGAGGATCAGAACCTCTGGAACGATCCCGACAAGGCACAGAAGCTGATGCGCGACCGCCAGACGCTGGTCGACGCCATCGCCCACTACGAGAGTTTTTCGCAGGACCTCAGGGACAACGTGGAGCTGATCGAACTCGGCGAGATGGAGGACGACGCCGACGTCGTGCGCGAGGCCGAGGTGGCGCTGCGCGGACTTGTGGACCGGACCGCGGCGGCGGAGATCGAGGCGCTGCTCGACGGCGAGGCGGATGCGAACGACACCTTCCTCGAGATCAACGCGGGCGCAGGGGGCACGGAGAGCTGCGACTGGGCGGCGATGCTGGCGCGAATGTACGTCCGGTGGGCCGAGCAGCATGGCTACAAGGTCGAGCTGATTTCGGAGAGTCCGGGGGAGGAGGCGGGTATCAAGTCCGCCGCGTACAGGATCATCGGTCACAACGCCTACGGCTGGCTCAAGTCGGAATCAGGTGTCCACCGGCTGGTGCGGATTTCGCCCTACGACAGCGCGGCGCGTCGACACACGTCGTTCTCGTCGGTCTGGGTCTATCCGGTCGTCGACGAAAACATCGAGATCGAGGTGCCGCAGAACGAAATCCGGATCGACACCTATCGATCCTCAGGCGCAGGCGGACAGCACGTCAACACGACGGATTCAGCGGTACGGATCACCCACATCCCGACCGGGATCGTGGTCACCTCGTCGGAGAAGTCGCAGCACCAGAACCGTGCGAACGCGATGGCGGCGCTTAAGTCGCGGCTCTACCAGATGGAGCTTGAGCGCCGCACCGCCTCGATCCAGGAGGCGCACGAGGCCAAGGGCGACGCCGGCTGGGGGAACCAGATCCGCAGCTACGTCCTGCAGCCCTACCAGATGGTCAAGGACCTGCGCACCAGCGTCGAGACCTCGGACACCGCTGGAGTCCTGGATGGGGACCTTGATCGGTTCATGGCGGCGACGCTCGCGATGGATTTGTCCGGCAAGAGCAGAGCAGATGCGAGGGCCGTCGACTGACTTGACGGACGGCGGCTGCTCTGGCGAAATTGTTTCGGAGGGCCGATCTATGACCGACATCGGAGCGTCGCGGAGCCGAGCGCCGGAGGTAGCGCGGATTGATCCGGCGGACGTCGTCGTCGCGCTACGGGCGGGCCTTCAGGATTTTGCGAGAGCGCCGGCCTTCGGTCTGCTCTTCGGAGCGGTCTACGTCGCCATTGGGGTGCTCATCGTTGGCATCACCATCCTTACGGGCACGACGTTCTACGCGGTGCCCATCACCCTGGGCTTCCCGTTGGTCGCTCCCTTCGCTGCGGTCGGCCTCTACGAGGTCAGCCGCCGATTGCAGACCGGCGAAGCACTCGGGTGGAGCCCCGTGCTCGGCGTCGTCTGGGCGGAAAGGGGGCGGCAGCTGCCGTGGTTCGGCGCGCTGATGGTGACCTGGTTCCTGATGTATCTCTTCATCTCGCACACGATCTTCGCGCTCATGCTCGGCGTCGGCGTGCTGACGGACGTGACCGGGTCGCTCGCGGTCTACCTGACGCCGCGCGGGCTGGCGATGCTGGCGGTGCAACTCGTCATCGGCGGCATTTTCGCTGCGCTGCTCTTCACCGCGTGCGTCGTCAGCCTGCCGATGATGATGGACCGGGAGGTCGATTTCATCACGGCGATGATCACGAGCTTCCGGGCGGTGACGATGAATCTCGGGCCGATGGCGGTCTGGGCGGTGCTCGTCGTCGTGGTCCTGGCGATCGGAATGGCGCCGCTGTTCCTGGGCCTCTTCGTCGCGCTGCCGGTCCTCGGCCACGCGACGTGGCACCTATACCGCCGCGTCTTGCCGGAATGAGGCCGCGTCCGGGCCGGTCAGAGTAGCGCGCGGACTTTTTCGGCGACCGCCTCGGACGTGATCCCGAAGTGTTCGTAGAGTTCGGGCGCCTTGCCGGAGGCGCCGAAACCCTCCATCCCGACGAACCCCGCCTTTGCCTCGCGCCCCCGCTCGCCGAGAAGCCAGCGGTCCCAGCCCTGGCGCACCCCCGCCTCGACCGCGACGCGGACGGGGCCGGAGAGCAGGACGCGGCGGCGGACGCTCTGGTCCTGCGCCGCGAAGAGCTCCATGCAAGGCATCGAGACGACGCGGGTGCCGATGCCGTCGGCCTGCAGCAACTCGCGCGCAGCAAGGGCGATCTCGACCTCGGAGCCGGTCGCCATCAGGATCGCCTGGCGTCGGCCTTCCGCTTCGGCCAGGACATAGCCGCCCTGCGCCGTCAGGTTCTTGGTGCGGTGGTCGACTCGCACTGTCGGCAGACCCTGGCGCGACAGCGCGAGGATCGAGGGCGTATCATTGCTGGTGAGCGCAAGCTCCCACGCCTCGGCGGTTTCTACCACATCGGCGGGGCGGAAGGTCCACAGGTTCGGGGTCGCGCGCGCCATCGCGAGGTGCTCGACCGGCTGGTGCGTCGGCCCGTCCTCGCCCAGGCCGATCGAATCGTGGGTCATCACATACACCACCGGGGCGCCCATCAGCGCCGAGAGGCGGATCGCGCCGCGGGCGTAGTCCGTGAAGCAGAGGAAGGTGCCACCGTAGGGCTTGATCCCGCCATGCAGGACGAGGCCGTTCATCGCCGCGGCCATGCCGTGCTCGCGGATGCCGTAGTGGACGTAGCGACCCTTGCGGTTGTCCGGCGTGAACTTGCCGAGGTCGGAGGTGAGGGTGTTGTTCGAGCCGGTGAGGTCTGCCGAGCCGCCGAGAGTCTCGGGCATGATCGGGTTCACCACCTCGAGCACCATCTCGGATGCCTTACGGGTCGCGACCTTGGGCTTGTTCTCGGACGCCTGCTTCTTCAGCGCCCGGATCGTGGCGGAAAGCCTTCTCGGCGGGTCACCGGCAAGGACACGGTTGATCTCACGGCGGCGGCTGTCGGAGAGGGTGTCGAACCGTTCCTCCCAGTCCCGACGATCCGCGCCGCCGCGGGCGCCGACTTCCTTCCACCAGGACCCGATCTCGGATGGAATCTCGAACGGGCCGAAGGCCCAGCCGTAAGCGTCTCGGGCAGCCGTGATCTCGTCATCGCCGAGGGGGGAGCCGTGCGCCTTCGCGGTGTCCTGCTTCTTGGGCGCGCCCCAGCCGATGATCGTCTTGCACGCGATCATCTTCGGCCGGTCGGATGCCTTCGCCTCGGTCAACGCCGTGTCGATCGCGTCGGGGTCGTGGCCGTCGACCTCCAGGACGTGCCAGCCCGCCGCTCGGAACCGCTCGGGCTGGTCGGTGGTGTCGGAGAGGCTGACGCGCCCGTCGATCGAGATGTCGTTGTGGTCCCAAAGAACGATGAGACGAGAGAGCTTCTGCATTCCCGCAAGGCCGATCGCCTCGTGGCTGATCCCCTCCATCAGGCAGCCATCGCCGGCAAGGACGTAGGTGTGATGGTCAAACGCCTTCTTGCCAAACCGCGCCCTCAGCGCCTCCTCCGCGATCGCGAAGCCCACGGCGTTGGCGAATCCTTGCCCCAGCGGGCCGGTCGTCGTCTCGATCCCCGTGGCGTGGCCGTACTCCGGGTGGCCGGCCGTCTTCGACCCCAAGGTGCGGAAGTTCTTGATTTCCTCGATCGTCATGTCCGCGTACCCGGTCAGGTGCAGCAGCGCATAGAGCAGCATTGAGCCGTGACCAGTCGACAGGATGAACCGGTCACGGTCGGGCCAGTCAGGCGCGCTGGCGTCGAACTTGAGGTGGCGCGAGAAGAGGACTGTCGCGACGTCGGCCATGCCCATCGGCATGCCCGGATGGCCCGAATTCGCCCTCTCGACCGCGTCCATCGCCAGCACTCGGAGCGCCGCGGCGCGCTGGAAGTGATCGGGATGACGCTCTCTCAGTTCGGCGATTTCCACGGCGCGCAGTCCTTTCGGTCCGACGATCGCCCGGCTTGTAGCAGCCGAGGACCCGAGATCAAGCATGCGAGGGGCTGCATCCCGCCGCGGGATGGGTAGAGTGCAGCGAAACGAGTCAGGTTCAGGGGGCGCCGATGGGCGACTACGCGAAGATCGAGACGAGGCTCGCGCAGGCGCTGAGGCGCGCCGCGGAGGCGGCAGAGCGGCTGGAGGGGGCCGACGAGACGGCGATTGCGTCTCTGCAGGCCGAGCTCACGGCGGAGCGAGAGGCGACGGCGCGTCTCGAGGCGCGGATCAAGCAGATGACCGGCGAGAGCGAAGCGGCGGACAACGCCCGGAAGGAACTCGAGGCCGCGCGCGCGCGCGCCGAGGAGGATACGGCGAGCGCCCACGCGGAGTGCGAGCGGCTGGAGGCGGCGCTGACCGAGCAATCGACACTCGTCGAGCGGCTTCAGAAGACGTCGGCCGACGTGACGGCGGCGATGAAGGTCCTGCGCGAGGCACAAACAGCCGACCTTGTCGATGCGCACCTGATCGATCGTGCGATGCAGAAGGAACTCGACGCCCTGCACGCTGCCCGCGACAGCGAGCGGGCCGAGATGGAGGCGATCGTCACCGCCCTGGCTCCGCTGATGGAGGAGACTCAGAATGCCTAATCTTTCGATCTCGATCGGCGGGCGAGAGTTCGAGGTGGCCTGCCAGGAGGGCGAGGAACATTTCCTCCAGTCCGCCGCGCAGATGCTGGACACCGAAGCCGCGGTCCTGCTCGATCAGATCGGCCGGATGCCGGAGGGCCGGATGCTGTTGATGGCGGGGCTGATGCTGGCCGACAAGACCGCTGGGCTTCAGGAGCAGCTGGGCAAGACCCACGCTCAGATGAAGCAGTTGCAGGCCGAGCTTGACGCGCTCAAGGCGGAGAGTGCCGAGATCGATCTCGAGATCCCTCGCGACGCTGGCGAACGAGGCCGAGGCGCTGGCGAAGAAACTGGAATCCGCAAGCTGACCGCTACGGCATCCCGCGACTGCCCCTACCAGGAGCGGTCGCCGCGCGTTGCGAACGACGGTTGAACGGCGACGGACCGCGGTCCGAAGTGCCGGGCGCCGGCCGTCCATTGCGCAGCCTCGACACTCTTCCCTCAGGCGTTGGATTCGCGAATCTTGTCCGCCGCTGCCTTGTCGTAGGCAACGCCCTTCTGGTCGAAGAGCTGGTCGAGCTCACCAGACAGCGTCATCTCGGTGATGATGTCGCAGCCGCCTACGAACTCGCCCTTGACGTAGAGCTGCGGGATCGTCGGCCAGTCGGAATACTCCTTGATCCCCTGCCGGATCTCTTCATCCGTCAGGACGTTCACGTCCCGAAAGTCCACGCCCATGAAGTTGAGCACCCCGGCGACGCGTGACGAGAATCCGCACTGCGGCATCTCCTTGGTCCCCTTCATGAAGAGTACGACGTCGCTTGAGGTGACGGTGTCGTCGATGCGGGCCTTGGTATCGGTGGTCATGTCTTGTCCTCCGGATCGGGGGCCTTGGTGGTGAGCGCCAGGGCGTGGAGCTCTCCCGTACTGCCGGCCATTTTTTCCTTCAGCGCGGAATAGACCGCGCGCTGCTGCTGCACCCTGTTCCGGCCGCGAAAGCTTTCGTCGATGACTTCGGCGGCGTAGTGGTTTCCGTCTCCGGCGAGGTCAGTGATCGTGATCTTCGCCTTTGGGAAGGCGGCGCGGATCAACTCTTCGATCTCTTGCGCCTGCATCGGCATGAGCGGTCCTTTCGGTGCGTCGATTCACCGATGTAAAGGCGGCGCCGGATGGCCGCAAGGCTGTGGTCTTAGCCAAGGGCGGCGGCGAATCCTCCCTCGTGGATCGCGACAAGGTCCGCGAGCGGGGCGGAGGAGGAGCCGAGCCGCACGTGGTCTCCACCGAATTGGCCCACGATGCTCACCGGCACCTTGGCCACGCGCGAAGCGGCAAGCAGCGTCTCGGTGTCGTTCGTGGCGACGAGATAGCGCGCCTGATCCTCGCCGAAAAGTTGCGGAATGGTGGCCGACTTCAGCGTGACGCCGATCCCCGACGCCGCCGCCATCTCGAAGGCGGCCAGCGCCAGGCCGCCGTCGGAGAGATCCGTTGCGGCCGACAAGAGGTGCCTTTGCGAGAGCAGGAAGTCTCCATTGCGATGCTCCGCGTGCAGATCCACGTGAGGCGGCGTTCCCTCTTCCCGCCCGAAGGCTTCGCTGAGCAGCGCCGATTGGCCGAAATGCGCCCCGGGACTGCCGATCAGCACGGCGGCATCGCCCTCGTGCGGCAGCGCACCGATGGCGTCCTGGGAAGAGCGGAGCAGACCCACGGCGCCGATGGTCGGCGTCGGCAGGATCGCCCTGCCGTCGGTTTCGTTGTAGAGCGAGACGTTGCCGGACACGATCGGCATGTGCAGCGCGCGACAGGCCTCACCGATGCCACGGATCGCCAAGACGAACTGGCCCATGATCTCTGGCTTTTCGGGGTTGCCGAAGTTGAGATTGTCGGTGGCGGCCAAGGGCGTTGCACCGGTCGCGACGATGTTCCGCCAGGCCTCGGCCACCGCCTGCTTACCCCCTTCGTAGGAATCCGCGGCCACATAGCGAGGCGTCACGTCGGACGTGAAGGCGAGGATCTTCTCGGTGCCGTGTACTCTGACGAGAGCTGCCCCGAGCCCCGGCGCGCGGACTGTGTCGGCCATCACCGTATGGTCGTATTGCTCCCACACCCAGCGCTTCGAGGCGTAGTTCGGGGTGCGCACAAGCGCGGTCAGCGCATCGATCGGATCGATGTCGGGAAAGGGGCCGAGCGGCTTTGGGGCCGGCGGCCGCTCCCATGGGCGGTCATACTCCGGCGCGGAGCCGGAGAGGGCGGCAAGCGGGAGGTCGGCCATGGTCACGTTGCCGTGGACAATCAGAAAGCGATCCTCGGCGATGGTCTCCCCCACGACGGCGAAGTCGAGGTCCCACTTCTCGAAGATCGCCCGCGCCGTATCCTCCCGATCGGGGCGGAGGACCATCAGCATACGCTCCTGGCTCTCCGAAAGCATCATCTCGTACGCCGTCATGCCCGCCTCGCGCACCGGAACGCGGTCGAGGTCGAGGCGGATGCCGAGCCCCCCCTTGTCGCCCATCTCCACCGCCGAGCAGGTGAGGCCCGCGGCGCCCATGTCCTGAATCGAGATGACGGAGCCCGATGCCATCAGTTCGAGGCACGCCTCGAGCAGGCGCTTCTCGGTGAACGGGTCGCCAACCTGAACTGTCGGTCGCTTCTCCTCGATGCTGTCGTCGAACTCCGCCGACGCCATCGTCGCGCCGCCGACGCCGTCGCGGCCGGTCTTGGCGCCGAGATAGACCACCGGCATGCCGACGCCGGAGGCCGCTGAGTAGAAGATGGAGCCGGTCTCGGCGATGCCGGCGGCGAAGGCGTTGACGAGGCAGTTTCCGTCGTAGGCGCGATGGAAACGGACCTCGCCGCCGACCGTT
Organism: uncultured Alphaproteobacteria bacterium; assembly: GCA_963749675.1. GTDB lineage: Bacteria > Pseudomonadota > Alphaproteobacteria > Rhodobacterales > Rhodobacteraceae > Roseitranquillus. The sequence continues at coordinate 608,428 of CAVVNT010000002.1, read as the reverse complement.
GGAACCCCGAAGGCGTTGCCGTAGCCGCCGACGCCCTCGACAACGCCCTTCACGAGGTGGGCGGTCTTGGGGTGCGAGGGGGAGCCGAAAGACAAGGAATTCATCGCGGCGACGGGCCGCGCGCCCATCGTGAAGATGTCACGGAGGATGCCGCCGACGCCCGTCGCGGCGCCTTGATATGGCTCGATGTAAGACGGGTGGTTGTGGGACTCCATCTTGAAGATCACCGCCTGACCGTCCCCAATATCGACCACTCCGGCGTTTTCTCCGGGGCCGCAGATCACCTGCGGACCGTCGGTCGGCAACGTTCGAAGCCACTTTTTCGAGGACTTGTAGGAGCAGTGCTCGTTCCACATGGCCGAGAAGATGCCGAGTTCGGTCAGCGTCGGCTCCCGGTTCAGAAGCCTCAGAATGCTGGCGTATTCGTCAGGCTTGACGCCGTGCGCCTCGACCAGGGCGGGGGTGATCGCTGGCTCGTTCATGGACGTCGGTTACGATACACCGACGCGACCGCCAAGCGGCGTTCTTGCGACGTCGCAAACTCGACGACGCCCCGTGGTGGGTTCGAGCCGAAGCAATCATGCGGGGACTGAGGGGTGCGACCTTGATTCAACGGACGCCTGGCCTCGCCGGCCAGCGCAAGGTTGCAACCCACTGTTGATCTGGATCCCGAGACAAAAAAAGGCCGAGCTCTGAAGCCCGGCCAAGTCCAACAGGGAGGTAGAAGACGAAAAGATCGCCTTCGAGGCTTGAATTAGGCCGGCAGCGACCGCCAATCAAGGCGAAATCTCAACGTCCTGCGCAACTCAGCTCTGCGTGTGGCGCATCGCGCACACATCCCAGAAGGCGATCCAGGCCTTGGTTCAGGCGGCCTCTCCGGACTTCTGCCGCCTGCGATGCGCGATGACTTCTTCGAGCACGAAGTCACGAAAGGCCGCGATCCGTTTGGAATGACGCAACTCTTCCGGGTACGCGAGAAAAACCGGAACCTCGTTGGACTCGACGTCCGGCAGGACCCTGACAAGGTCGGGGAAGTCTTCGGTGAGGTAATCGGGCAGCACACCGATGCCGAGGTCGGCTAGGACCGCCTGAAGCACACCAAAATAGTTGTTGACCGTGAGCGTGGATGGAATGTCGTTCGCCAGCAGCTCCTGGACCAGCTGCGCACCTGCCGCCACCTGATGCGCGCGGGCATGCTGCGAGATCAGCCGGTGGCTCGAGAGATCCTCCAAGCTGTGAGGCATGCCACGAGACTCGATGTAGCCCGGTGAGGCGTAGAGACGCATGTTGACGCTCATCAGACGGCGGCGAATCAGATCGGCCTGGCTTGGCTCCTTCATGCGGATCGCGATGTCCGCCTCACGCATCGGCAGGTCGAGTACCCGCTCCTCCAGCATCAGGTCGATCTTGAGGTCCGGATGGCGCGCGAATAGGCGCGAGAGCCGAGGGGCCAGCCAGAGCGAGCCAAAGCCCGTCGTAGTGGTAACGCGCAGGTCGCCAAACACCTCCTCCTCGCTGTCGCGGATGCGGGCACTCGCCGCGTCTATCCTGCGGCGCATGGAGGTGGTCGCGTCGAACAGCAGCTCTCCCTGCTCGGTAAGGATGAGGCCGCGGGCGTGACGATGAAACAGCGTCGTGTTGAGAGATTCCTCGAGCGCCCTGATCTGCCGCGAGACCGCCGACTGCGACAGGTTCAAGGCATCGCCCGCGTGGGTAAGGGACCCTGCGGCGGCGACGGCATGAAAAATGCGAAGCTTGTCCCAATCCATGGGTCATCCTGCTGAAAAAGCTCCGCCTGCACCGGAGCGAGACGATACCCATATAGTGTCGAAGCGCAAAATGTGTTCGCGTTTGCTAGGTCAGAGGCCATGACCTATGGTTCTGACGCAACAGCGGGGAGGAGACCGCATGAGTCGTCAAGACGTCACGCTGCACGACAGGTTCGATCTGACGAAGTCGCCGGTGCTGCTGAACGGCACGCAGGCGCTGGTGCGTCTGGTGCTGATGCAGAAGGCGCGCGACCGGGCGGCGGGGTTGAATACCGGAGGGTACGTCACCGGTTACCGCGGCTCGCCACTCGGCGCGGTCGACATGCAGATGGCCCGGGCGTCGAAGTTGCTGGGCGAGGCGGACGTGGTCTTCCAGCCCGGCCTGAACGAGGACCTGGCTGCGACGGCATGCTGGGGCACGCAGCAGGCGGAGCTGCGGGGCGAGGGCAGGTACGATGGGGTCTTCGCCCTCTGGTACGGCAAGGGGCCGGGGGTCGACCGATCGGGCGACGTCATGCGTCACGCCAACATGGCGGGCACCAGCCCGAACGGTGGCGTGCTGATGGCGATGGGCGACGACCATACGGGCGAGTCCTCGACGACGCTGCACCAGTCCGACTGGGCGATGGTCGACGCCTACATGCCCGTTGTCTCGCCCGCGGGCGTGCAGGAGGTTATCGACTACGGGCTATACGGCTGGGCACTCTCGCGCTTCGCCGGTGTCTGGGTCGGCCTCAAGACCATGAAGGACACGATCGAAGCGACGGCGGTGGTCGATGGCAGGCCCGACCGCATGTCGTTCTTCACTCCGGACTTCCGGATGCCGGAGAGCGGGCTCAACATCCGCCTGATCGACACGCCCGTCGCGCAGGAAGCGCGGATGATCGACTTCAAGCGTTTCGCGGCCGAGGCTTTCAGCCGCGCCAACCGGATGGACCGCCGGGTCTGGGGCAAGCCGGGGGCGAAGATCGGCTTTGTGGCGGCGGGCAAGAACTGGCTTGATCTCGTCCACGCGCTGAGCCTGCTGGGGATCGAAGAACCAGAGGCGGAGCGGCTGGGGATCACGACGTACAAGGTCGGGCAAACCTTTCCGCTGGACTTCGACAGCTTCCACGACTGGGCCGAGGGGCTGGAGCTGATCGTCGTCGTCGAGGAGAAGCGCAAGCTGATCGAGGTGCAGGTCAAGGAGGCGATCTTCGACGACCGCCGCGGCCGGCGCGTCTACGGCTGGCACAAGGGCGACACCTGGGAGCATGGGCGCCGGGTCGAGTTGTTCCCGACGCGCTATGCGCTCGACCCGATCATGATTGCCGAGCGGCTGGGCGAAATCCTCATCGAGGAGGGTCGGCGCACGGATCGTATCGAGGCCGGGATGCGGATGCTGCAGGAGGCGAAGGCCGCAGACAACGTGCAGGATATCGCGGCGCGCTTGCCATACTACTGCGCCGGCTGCCCGCACAATACCTCGACCAAGGTGCCGCAGGGCTCACGCGCCTATGCCGGGATCGGCTGCCACTACATGGTGCAGTGGATGGACCGCTCGACTGTCGGCTTCACGCAGATGGGCGGCGAGGGCGCGAACTGGATCGGCGAGGCGCCGTTCTCGACGACGCCGCACGTTTTCCAGAACCTGGGCGACGGAACATACAACCACTCTGGCATTCTCGCGATCCGGGCAGCCGTCGCGGCCGGCACCAACATCACCTACAAGATCCTGTACAACGACGCCGTAGCGATGACCGGGGGGCAAAAGAACGAGGGCGACCTTGGCCCTGACCAGATCGCGCATGAGTTGAAGGCGATGGGGGTCGGCGACATCGCCGTCGTCTACGACGAGAAGGAGGAGCCGGTGCGCGAGGGCTTTCCGTCGGGCATCAGCTGGTACGAGCGGGCCGACATGGAGGCCGTGCAGAAGCGGATGCGCGAGGTCGAGGGGGTGAGCGCGATCCTCTATATCCAAACCTGCGCCGCCGAAAAGCGGCGCCGGCGGAAGCGCGGCAAGTTCCCCGATCCCGACACGCGTGTCTTCATCAACACCGATGTGTGCGAGGGCTGCGGCGATTGCGGCGTGCAGTCGAACTGCGTCGCCATCGTGCCGGTCGAGACCGAGCTCGGCCGCAAGCGCGCCATCGACCAGTCGGCATGCAACAAGGACTATTCGTGCCTCAAGGGCTTCTGCCCGTCCTTTGTGACGATCGAGGGGGCGGAGACCCGCAAGGAGGCGACCGCAGAGGTTGATGTCGGTCACCTGCCCGAGCCTGAGCTGCCGCGGATCGACGGTACGCACAACGTCGTCATCACCGGCGTCGGCGGCACTGGCGTCGTGACGATCGGCGCGGTGTTGGCCATGGCCGCGCACATCGACGGCAAGGGCGCCGGGATGATGGAGATGGCGGGCCTCGCGCAGAAGGGCGGGGCGGTGCACATCCACTGCCGCATCGCCGACGACCCCGCGCACATCAGTGCGATCCGGGTCGCCACGGGCGAATGCGACGCGCTGATCGGCGGCGACCTGGTGGTCAGCGCCGGCGGCAAGACGCTGGGTCTGATGAAGACCGGCAGGACCGGAGGCGTGGTGAACAGCCACGAGATCATTACCGGCGACTTCACGCGGAACACCGAGTTCCGGATCCCATCGGAACAACTTGCCCTTTCGCTCGAGAGGCGGCTGAGGGAGCACCTCACGCTGTTCGACGCGAGCGAGCTTGCGCGGGCGGTGATGGGCGACTCGATCTTCTCGAACATGATGCTTCTGGGCGCCGCGTGGCAGAAGGGGCTGATCCCGGTCGGACACGAGGCGCTGGAACGGTCGATCGAGCTCAACGGAGCCGCTGTCGACGCGAACAGGAGGGCGTTCGAGCTTGGGCGCTGGGCGGCGCTGCATCCGCGGGATGTCGAGCGGCTGGCCAGTCCACGGGTCGTGGAAAAGCCCAGGACGCCGGAGGAGCGGGTCGCGTTTCGCGAGCGTCACCTCACCGACTACCAAGGCAAGAGGTTGGCGCGGCGGTATCGGGCGATGGTCGACCGTTTGGAAGATCCCCGTCTGAGGGAGGCGGTGGCGCTGGGATATCACAAGTTGCTCGCCTACAAGGACGAATACGAGGTTGCGCGTCTGCATCTCCAGACGCGAGCAAAGGCGGAGAATACGTTCGGTGGCGACTTGAAGCTGTCCTATCATCTCGCCCCGCCGATCTTTGCGAAGGAGGGGTCTGACGGCCGGCCGAAGAAACGCCGCTTCGGATCTTGGGTCGAGCGCCTCTATCCGCTGCTCGCCGCCGGGCGCGGTCTGCGCGGCTCTTGGCTCGATCCGTTCGGCCACAGTGAGGAGCGCAAGATGGAGCGCGCGCTCATCCGGCAGTACGAGGCGGACATGGAGGTCGTGCTGACCAGCGTGACCTCTCGCACCCGCGACGTCGCCGTGGCGCTGGCCGAGCTGCCGCTCGAGATCCGCGGCTTCGGTCCGGTCAAGATGGCGAACGCAGCGAAGGCCGAGAAGCGGCGGGAGGAGCTTCTGGCATTACTGCGGGCGGGTGGACCCGAACTGGTGCGCGCCGCGGAATGACCGGCAATATTGGCCGCGTCCGCGCGCTGTCAGAGAATCGTCATCTCGCTGACGTAGTCACTTTGCCCATGACCGCGCATCGTGTTCCAGAGACGCCCTCGACCCGCAGCATCTCCTACGCGACGTCCGCCGAGACTCGCGGGGGACGAGCGGTCATCAGGACAGTCGAGAACGCCACCGGCCGCCTCGGCTTGATCCGCCGCGCCAGAGGCTACGAGGATGAGCTGACGAGCGGCCGCGACTTCTGGGAGGTCATGGTCGCCCGGATGGGCGTCCAACTCGAGATGGTCTCGGGAAGTCTTTCCGAGATCCCGCGCCAGGAGCCGCTGGTCGTGGTCGCCAACCACCCCTACGGCGTACTGGATGGGCTGGTGATGGGGCATATCCTGTCCGAGGTGCGCGGCCGGAACTTTCGCATCCTTGCCAACAGTGTGTTTCGCAGGGCCGCCGAACTGGAGGAGGTGGTGCTGCCAATCCATTTCGCGCAGACAGAGGAGGCTCTGCTCGCGAACATCGAGACGCGCAAGGCAGCGCTGAGACATCTTTCGTTGGGCGGTGCGATCGGGGTTTTCCCTGGCGGTACCGTTTCGACCTCGTCGAAACCGTTCGGCCGGCCGATGGATCCCGGCTGGAGGAGTTTCACCGCCAAGATGATCTCCCGTTCGGGCGCGGCCGTCGTGCCGATTTATTTCGACGGCGCGAACTCGCGGATCTTTCAGATCGCAAGCCATGTGCACTGCACCTTGCGTCTGGCGCTGCTGTTGCGGGAATTCAGGGCGAAGTCGCGAGAGCCGGTGAGGGTCGCCATTGGCCGGCCCATCGACCCGGCGCTGCTGGCGCATTACCGGCACCACCCCAGGGCAATGATGGACTTCCTTCGACGAGAGACCTACGCGCTGTCGCCGAAGCCGATCCGGGACATGGGTTACGGCTTCGAGTTCGAAGCGCGACACCGCGCGACATAGCGCGGCCGGCGCGATGGACTTCACGTGATTCGCGACCTATCCCTCTTTCAGTCCATTGCGGAGGCCGGTCATAGCAGTCGGTATCTTTGACTCGGGGTTGGGCGGCCTGACCGTTCTTGACGCGGTCGCGAAGCGCCTGCCGCGCGTGCCCTTCGTCTACTTTGGCGACAACGCCAATACGCCGTACGGCGTTCGCGAGGCGGACGACATCTACGAACTCACCACACGTGGTGTCGAGCGTCTGTGGCAGGCGGGGTGCGACCTGGTGATTTTGGCCTGCAACACGGCCAGCGCCGCGGCGTTGAGACGGATGCAGGAAAGCTGGGTGCCGAAGGACAAGCGTGTTCTGGGCGTCTTCGTACCTTTGATCGAGGCATTGACCGAGCGGCAATGGGGCGACAACTCGCCACCCCGCGAGGTTGGCTTAAATCACGTCGCCCTCTTCGCCACGCCGGCAACGGTCCGGAGCCGGGCGTTCCAGCGCGAGCTCGCGTTTCGGGCGATCGGCGTCGATGTCGAGGCCCAAGCCTGCGGCGGCGTCGTCGACGCCATCGAGGAGGGCGACATGATCCTGGCCGAGGCGCTGGTACGTTCCCATGTCGACGCGCTCAGGCGCAAGATGCCTGATCCGGATGCAGCGGTGCTTGGCTGCACGCACTATCCTCTGGTACAAGACGTGTTCCAGAACGCCCTTGGCCCGGAGGTAAAGGTGTTCAGTCAGCCCGATCTCGTCGCGGCGAGCCTTTCGGACTACCTAGATCGCCATCCCGATATTCTGGGCGAGGGGGCGGTGCCGATGTGCCTGACGACCGGCGATCCGCGGCGCGTGTCCGACCGGGCGACGCACTTCCTCCGGCGAAAGGTGGAGTTCCATGCCGCTTGAACGCGGCTCGCATCACCCTTTCGCAGCAAGGACATCGTCATGACACACAACGTCGCCATTCTGGGCGCGAGTGGCTATACCGGCGCCGAGCTGGTCCGGCTGATTGCCACGCATCCATCGATGCGGATTACCGCGCTCGCCGCCGACCGGAAGGCCGGCCAGAGCATGAGTTCCGTCTTCCCGTTCCTGCGTCATCTGGATCTGCCTGACCTAGTGACGATCGACCAGATCGACTTCGGATCGATCGACATCGCCTTCTGCGCTCTGCCGCACGGCACCAGCCAGGAGGTGATCCGCGACCTTCCACGGGACCTCAAGATCGTGGACCTTTCCGCCGATTTCCGGCTGCGCGACCCTCAAGCATACCGGAAATGGTACGGCAAGGAGCACGTTGCGCTCGACGTCCAGGGAGAGGCAGTCTACGGACTTACGGAGTTTTACCGCGAAGAGATCCGCTCGGCTCGCGTCGTCGCCGGCACCGGCTGCAACAGCGCAACTGGCATTTACGCTGTCCGGCCGCCGTTGGCGTCGGGAGCCATCGACCCCGATGCGATCGTCATCGATCTAAAGACGGGCGTCTCCGGCGCCGGACGGAGCCTGCGCGAGAACCTGCTGCATGCCGAGCTTTCCGAAGGATGCCACCCATACTCTGCGGGCGGTACCCATCGGCATCTCGGCGAGTTCGACCAGGAGTTCAGCTCGATTGCGGGTCGTGACGTGCACGTGACGTTCACGCCGCATCTGATCCCCGCCAACCGCGGGATCCTCGGAACGGCCTATGTGCGCGGCGAGGCGGAGGCGGTGCATGCCGCTCTTGAAGCGGCCTATGCGGCGGAGCCCTTCGTCTTCGTGCTTCCATTCGGCGAGTTGCCGTCGACGCGGGCCGTTCGCGGCTCGAACTTCTGCCACATCGGCGTTGTGGGTGATCGTGTTTCGGGACGTGCGACGATTGTCGCGGCGCTCGACAACCTGACGAAAGGCTCCTCGGGCCAGGCAATCCAGAACGCGAACCTCGTCCTCGGCGAGGATGAGACGGCTGGCCTGATGCTGGCACCCGTGTTCCCATGAGACGCGGCGTCGCGGAGAGCTTTCGCTGCGTCGACCGAGACATTATTTAGGTGTTAGTAGCGCAGCGAGGGTGCCGTGAAGAGCCTCAAGAAGAAGCGTCGGATTCAGGTCATTGCCATTGCGGTCGTCGCGCTGGCGCTGTCGACTGCAATCATCGGCTACGCCATGCGAGACGGCATCAATTTCTTTCGCAGCCCCTCGCAGGTGACAGAGGCCCCGCCGGCGCCGAATGAGGTGTTCCGAATCGGCGGTCTCGTGGAAGACGGCAGTCTCGTGCGCGGCCGCGGCGAAACCATCACCTTTCGCGTGACCGACGGCGGCGCAAGCGTCCCGGTCAGCTATACCGGTGTCCTGCCGGACCTCTTTGGCGAGGGCGAGGGAATGGTCGGGACCGGCAACTTTGTCGACGGCACCTTCCGGGCGACCGATATACTTGCCAAGCACGACGAAAGCTACATGCCCCGGGAAGTGGTCGATGCTCTCAAGGAGCAGGGCGTATATCGCGAGGCGGTGTCGCAAGACCCATAGCCTGGCCATCGCCTGCAACATTGGCGCCGATATTCAGTTCCGGACGACCAGCGTGAGTCGGCGCTTCAACTTCCGCCGCGCTGTGGCGTGGCCCCACGGGCCGGACACTAGTAGAGCCTTCCCGAGCGCCGTGAGTCTCGAGGGGATTCCCAGCGCGGCTGAAGCGTAATTCTGTCCACTCGTAGCAGATGTTGGGCTTTGGGATGGGCAGTAAGCGCGACGGCGGTGCTCTATGCGGCGAGGCTTGACGGCTGGGCGTAGCGCGAGGGCATCAGGTCCTCGATGCGGGATTTGGGGTGTCCGTCGAGGATGGCCCGGAGGGTGTCGGCGAGGTAGTCGACGGGGGTTCACGTTCGCTCATCTTGCAGGTGGCGACGAGCGAGGCGGGCATGGCCCAGTTCTCGGCGCCGACCTCGTTGCCGGCGAAGAGCGCGTTCTTGCGGGTCAGGGCGATCACCTGGTCATTCTGCCCATGTCGGGCAGGAAGCTGTCGTCCACTATCGCTGGCATCCTCTCCACGGCCGAACTCTTCGGGTGGAATCGAGCCAGTCGCGCGAGACTGGCCGCTTCGTTCATCTCGTTGTGGGCCCGGGAGACGTTCTCGTCCTACCAGCCTGGATGCTCGATCCGGTCGCGTGCGCCGGCATGCGGCAACTTGGCCCGCCGCAGGTCTCGATTGCGGCCCTCGGCGATCTTCATGACCTGCTGAGCCGGCGCGGATTCCGGCGAAGCTCTCCTGGCGATGCGATCGTCGCCAAGGAGGAGCAGGATGACCGGTCCCAAGGCGCCGGCGCCGCCGCGCCAGCTGATGATGACGTTCGACTCCACGAGGCTCCGCGGCATGTCCACCACGGAGCGACGGGCCAGGGTGACGGCCTTGGCGAGCCTGCTGGCCGAGGCCGCGGCGCCGGGAGGCAGCGATGACGACGTCTGAGTTGCTTCCCGCGACGGTCCTCGAGAGGAAGGCCGTGGTCTACGTCCGGCAATCCTGCCGGACGCAGGTCGAGACCAACCTTGAGAGCCGGCGCCGCCAGTATGAGCTGGTCGAGGTCGCCCGGCGCCAGGGGGTCCGCGCCATCGAGGTCATCGACGATGATCTTGGCCGTTCCGCGAGCGGCATGGTGGCGCGTCCCGGCTTCGATCGCCTGGTGGCGGCGCTCTGTGCCGGCGAGATCGGCGCGGTGCTGTGCTTCGACGCGTCCCGTCTCGCCCGCAACGGCCGCGATTGGCATCACCTGCTGGAACTCTGCGGTCTCGTCGAAGCCCGGGTGATCGACCTCGACGGCGTGTACGATCCTTGTCGGCCGAACGACCGGCTCCTCCTCGGCATGAAGGGCAGCATCAGCGAGTTCGAGCTCGGCATCCTGCGCGCGCGGATGCTCGATGCCGCGCGCGCGAAGGCAGAGCGGGGCGAGCTCCGCATCAGCGTGCCCGTCGGCTACCTCTGGCGCCGGGACCATGGCCTCGGCTTCGATCCCGACCTGCGTCTCCAGCAGACGATCCGGCTGATCTTCGAGCGCTTCCGGCAGCTCAGCAGCGCGCGCCAGACGCTGCTGTCGCTCGCGGCCGACGGCGTCTCGTTTCCGCGGCCGTCGGACGATTGCCATTGGAGCGCCATTGGTCCGAGTGACAATGGCGATGCGGATGACCTCCCTCGAGTGGACCCCGATCCGCTACCGCAACGTGATCTCGATCCTGAAGAACCCGTTCTACGCCGGCGCCTACGTCTACGGCAAAAGCGAGAAGCGGGTGGTCATGGTCGAGGGACGGGCGCGCAAGACCTACGGCCACGGCCGGCCACGGGCGGCGTGGGACGTGCTGATCCACGACCACCACGACGGCTACATCGGCTGGGCCGAGTTCGAGCGGAACCAGGAGACGCTCACGGCCAACACCTACGGCTGGGCCGGTGGCGCGAAGTCCGGCCGCGGCGGCAGAGCCCTGCTCGCGGGCATCCTGACATGTGGACGCTGCGGCCGGGCGCTCTCCGTCGCCTATGCCGGCAGGCCGCCCGGCCGCTCCACGTATCGCTGCGATCGGGCACAGACCGGGCGCGGCATCGGCCGCTGCATGACCTTCGGCGGCTCCCGGGTCGATGCCGCCATCGCGGCCGAGCTCCTACGCGCGGTAGAACCCATGGCGATCGAGGCGGCGCGGGAAGCCGAGCGCATGCACGAAGACGGCGAAGCCGAGAGACGGCGGATGGCGGAGCTCGACCTCCAGCAGGCGCGGCTCACGATGCCTCGCTGGCGGAACGCCGCTACGCTGCCTGCGACCCGGACAACCGCCTGATCGCGGCGCAGCTCGAGCGCGCCTGGGAGATGACGCTCCGCCGCGTCGAGGCCTGCGCCGAACGTCTCGAGGCGCTGGCTTTGCCGGTGTCCGCCGCGCCAGCACCGGACTTCACCGGCCTTGCCGACGCTCCCGCCGGCGCCTGGAGTGCGCCCGGCGTCACGATGCGCGCACGCCAGAAGCTCCTGCGCGCTCTGGTGACCGACATCATCGTCGACGTCGGCGAGGTGTCGCGCGAGGTCATCCTGACCATCCCCTGGCGCGGCGGCGCGCACTCGCAGCTGCGCGTCCGCAAGCCGAAGACCGGCGAGCACGGCCGCCGGACCCCGGAGGAAGCGCTCGCGGTCATGGCCCGGATGGCGGGCCGCTGGTCGTACGCCGACATCGCCGCCTCGCTCAACCGGATGGCCATCCGCACGGGACAGGGAAAGACCTGGACGCCGCACCGCGTCGGCTCCACCCGGAAGGTCCACGGCATGCACGCCCACCGTTCCGCCGAGAAGAACGGCGAATGGCTCACCATGAGCGAAGCCGCGGCGAAGCTCGGCGCGACCAACCACGCCATCCGCAGGCTCATCAGAGAGCACGTTCTGCCTGCCGAGCAGGTCGTGCCCGGCGCGCCGTATCAGATTCCGGGCGATCGACCTCGAAGACGACACCGTCAGCATCGCACTGAGACGGAAAGGACGCCCGTGTCGGCCTGATCCGAAGAACCAACTCTCCATGTTTCCAGACACTTGAAGAAGGGGGGCACAATGAACGCCTCGTCGCGATCGGACGGATCTGGTTCTCGACCGGGTTGGTGTCGAGTTCGAGGGTGCCGTCTGAGGAAGCGGATCAGGCCGGGCCAGTGCGCGAGGCGTAGCGGATGTCCTCGGCCAGCCGGGATTTCTGCGGGATACGGGAGAGCTGGGGCTCCAGCCACGGCTTGAGCGCGGCGACGATCGGGGCGGACTGCTCGCGTCGGGCGGCGAGGCGGATGGACGGATCCTTGCCGCGCTCGGTCTTCTCGACCCCGTAGAGGGCCGCGAGCTGGCGCAGCATCTCCTCGGCGATGGGGGAGCCCTCGTTCTCGAAGCGCGTCACGAAGCGGCGGCGGACATGGGTCCAGCAATGGACCAGTTGCCACGGACCGTTCGCGCGCTCGGTCAGCGCGGTGTAGGACTGGTAGGCGTCGCATTGCAGGAACCGGCCGCGGTATCCGGCAAGGAACTTCAGCGGATGCTGCTTCCCCCGACCGGGGGCAATTGACGATCATCGGGGCGAGCACCGGGTCGAGCCGATCTGCAAGGAACTGCCGATCGCCCCGTCGACCTGTCACGCTCACGCCGCGAGGCGGGCCGATCCCTCGAAAGCGCCGCCGCGCGTGCGCCGCGACGCCGTCCTTCGCGGTGAAATCCGGCGCGTCTGGGAGGAGAACTTCCGGGTCTATGGCGTGCGAAAGGTTCTGGCGGCAGCTCGGTCGCGAGGGGATTGACGTCGCCCGCTGCACGGTGGCGCGCCTGATGCGCCAGATGGGGCTGCAAGGAGCTGTTCGAGGAAGACCAGTGAGAACGACGATCAGCGACACGGCCGCCCCCTGTCCGCTCGACCGGGTGCAAGGCGCCCGCGCCCGACAGCCTTTGGGTCTCCGACGTCACCTATGTGGCCACTTGGGCGGGGTTCGTCTACGTCGCCTTTGTCATCGACGCCCATGCCCGGCGCATCGTCGGCTGGCGCGTGTCGCGCACCGCCGAGGCGAGCTTCGTGCTCGACGCGCTGGAGCAGGCGATCCACGCCCGAGGACCTGCTGAAGCCGGCGGGCGGGTTCATCGGTTCATCATAGCGACAGGGGTTCGCAATACCTGTCCATTCGCTCCACCGAGCGCCTCGGCGAGGCCGGCATCGCGCCCTCGGTCGGCAGCGTCGGGGGTTCCTACGACAATGCCTTGGCCGAGACTGTGATCGGGCTCTTCAAGACCGAGGTGATCCGCCGCCTCGGCCCCTGGCGCAGCCTCGAGGCCGTCGAGATTGCCACCTTCGATCGGTCGATCGGTTTGACGACCGACGCCTGCTCGAACCGATCGGCAACGTGCCACCTGCCGAGGCCGAGCAACGCTACTACGCAGAACTGGAGACCCGCGCCATGGCGGCGCAGGACTCAAAGCAACCCGCCTCCGGGAAAGCCGGGGCGGGTTCATCATCGCCCAGATCGCCCCGGCGGTCTTGTTGGCCAGCGCGATCGCCACCAGCATGCGCGGCTTGCGTTCCAGCATCCGTTCCAGCCCGGCGCCCTTTTGGCAGGCCGTTCTTGATCGCCCACCGGTTGCGGGTCATTGCGCCTATGATCAGCAGGCGTCTGATGTCGCGCTGACCCATCTTCGATGTTCGGCCCAGGATTTGCCGCTCGCCGGTGGACCTCTGGACGGGGATCAGGCCAAGCCACGCTGCGAAATCGCGCCCCCGCTTGAACCCTTCCATCGGCGGCGCGAAGGCCTTGATCGCCGGGGCGCTGACCGGCCCGACGCCCGGCGCAGTCTGTAATCGGGCGGCCTCGGGATCGCTGCGGGCTGCGTCACGCAGCCTCCGCTCGATCACGGCGATCCGCTCGCTGCAGGCCTGGAGCTGGTCGAGGTGCGGGCGCGTGAACTCGACCACGAGGGGCGGCAGATTGCTGTCGGGGTCGTCGATCCGCCGAACCAGCGACTTCAAGAAGGTCAGCCATCGTGGCTAAGGGCCTCCATCTCGCGACCCCAGCAGTGCACCGAAGCGCAGGCCTCCATGATCATGTCCCGGGGCGTTCTCTAATCGTCTCGGTCAAGAGCTGATCCTTTGCGTCGTCCTGCGGGCCGGGCTCCATCGCGACACGGCACCGCGGATGCTTCGTCATGAACGCCCGGAACTGCGTCCGCGATAGCTTCTTGCGGAACACCGGCGCCCCCGCCGCGGTGGCCCCGTGCAGCTGGAACACCATCTTTGCCAGATCGACGCCGATCACCTCGTTCATGGATGCCTCCTCCATACTGGTTGGTTCGACACCGCCGGCGTGGCACAAGCGATGCCGTCAGGGGTGGGGCATCCACACCATCAGTGACCCGGCACCGCCCGGTCGGCGGCCTCCGCCGGACGCTCGCTGATCATCACCTCGGGCGTCACCAACGGCTTGCCCCGGCCGCGCAGGCGCGATCTCGGCAGGCGCAGCGCGCGTCCGGTGTGCAGGCACGCGGTGAGCTCGCGCTTCAGTGCTCCGCGGCCCTGGACGTGAAGGAACCGGCAGATGGCTTCGTGGTTGACGCGCATGGTCTCGTCGGGAAAGTCGAGCCCGAGCCAGGCGGGCGATCTCACGCACTCCGTGTCCGCCTGCGCAGAAAAGCGCAATCTCCTTCCGCTCAATGAGCGACAGCAACGCCTTCGCGGACGGTGCAAGCTGCGAGGGTGGCATGCCGCCGGCCTCCCGAAACCACCGGCTCTCACCGGAGGCGATACTTCGGCATCCACCGCGGCGTCCTCGCGCGAGCGCCCCGCCGAGATTGCCGAACAGAACACCCGCCGATGCTCGCGCCGCGCCTTACGGGTGGATCGGGCCGGGCACCGCTTCCCAGGCGTCATCGCAACCTCCTTCATCAGAGTGTTGCGACGACCGGTCGAGGCCGCCGTCTAAGCCATTCTTTCCGAGCGGGGAATGCAGGAGCATCGTGAATTGCGTCGTGCGCCCGGCCAGCGTCCCCGATGGCCGGACAGTGCAGCCCTAGAGTTCTCCACCTGACGGAGGATTCCGATCCGCGGTCTGGCGTGTCGGTGTCGGGGCATGAGACGTGATGACGTCTGCCTTTACCTGAACCCCGCTGACCGCGCGGAGCTTCAAGCTGTGGTCGCCGACCGCAACAGCCCGCGCAAGCTCGTCTGGCGGGCCGAGATCGTGCTGGCGACGGCGGACGGCCATGGCACCTTCGAGATCATGCGGCGCGCGAACACCTCGAAGCCCACCGTGTGGCGCTGGCAGGAGCGCTACCTCGACGAGGGCGTGGACGGCGCCAGGCACCGAGATCGTCGGGCTCTACCTCGATCCGCCGGACCGGGCGGTGGTGCTGTGCGTCGATGAGAAGTCGCAGATCCAGGCGCTTGACCGGAGCTGGCCGGGATTGCCGCTGAAGAAGGGCCGCGCGGCCACGATGACCCACGACGACAAGCGCCACGGCACGACCACGCTGTTCGCCGCGCTCGACGTGACGTCGGGCATGGTGATCGGCGAATGCCTGCCGCGCCATCGGGCCCACGAGTTCCTGCGGTTCCTGCGCCGCATCCACCGGGCCGTACCGGGGCCGCGCGAGGTGCACCTGGTCCTCGACACCCACGCGACGCACAAGACGCCCGAAGCGAAGGCCTGGTTGGCGAAACATCCTCGGTTCAAGCTGCACTTCACGCCCACCAGCGCGTCCTGGCTGAACCTCGTCGAGCGCTTCTTCGCCGAGATCACAAATCGGCGCATACGCCGGGGCATTTGTTCCAGCGCCGGTGATCTGGAGGACGCGATCCACGACTACCTGCTGCCTCACGACACAAGGCCGAAGCCCTTCGTCCGGACCAAATCCGCCGAGGATATTCTCACCCGGGAACGTCGCGCCCTGGACGCCCTCGATGAAATCCTCGGAAATCGGTAGCAACCGTCAGACTCGGAACACTAGGATCATGTCACCACTCACACACGCGGAAGCCCCGCCAGACCGCGGTCGCAATACTGGTGCATGGCTGAGCCATGGCGTTCCTCCTGCGGCGGCGACAGGGCCCCGCGAGGCTCAAGGCAGCACAGAGCCGAACGGCAAGTTACGCAGCCGTTAACCACGCCGGGCGCAGATTCCGCAGGCTTCCAAGAGCTTGCGAGACCTGCATGAATCCCGTCAGCGGGCCCGGCATCACGACACGTCGCGAATTGCGCACCGCCGAGTGCGGTGCTTCGGCATGACCGAAACGCTCCTTACCCAGATCCTAACCGAGAACGGCCCATGGGTCCTACTCGTCTTCTACCTGCTCTGGCGGGACGTTCAGAAGGAGCAGGCGCTGCGTCAGTTGCTGCACAAGAACACAGAAATCCTCGTGGAGATGACGACGATGATCCGCGAGCGGCTGACGCGGTAGTTCATGCGGATCGCCGAGCTCTGGGAGATCGTGCGCGACTTCTTCAGTCACCGGCGCCTGGAGGAGGCCCGGAAGCGTCATAAGCGCGCCGCAGACCGGCTGGATGCCGCGGTGAAGGAGATACTCAGGCGATGAAGCAGGCGTTGACCATCGTGGCCTTTCTGCTCGGCGCATTCCTTGTGGTCGAGCGGCTGGCAAGTTTCGACCTTGCGGTCTCGATCGGGTTGTCCGCGATGGCGGTGATCGCCGCGATTAACGCGTTGACCTTCCTCTGGCTCTGGTACGTGCGGGCGACGCCCCTGGCGCTCGGCATGGCGCTGAGTTGGGCAGGGCAGGCCGGCATCTCGATTTGGTGGGAGTTGAGCGACGTGCCGCGTGTTTTGGCGATCCAGGGCGGCGGCGCGACGCTGTTCGCGATGGTGTCGCTCTACGTCGTCGGCGGGGCGCTGCATATTGCGGTTGTGCAGCGCTCCATGGAGGTGGGCTTTGGCCTCGTGGTCTGGCCGGCGATTGCCGCGGTCGCCATCGTCGTCGCCTCGCTGGCGATCTTCTGAAGGCGATCGAAAATCTGTTGACGCGAATTGGCGATGTCGTGACGGACCGCGACCTGCAGCGCGCCTTGGACCGGAGCTTGGGAGATCCTGGACTCAGTCATGCGGGAGACACTTGCGCGCTCCGCCTACGTCAGGGCGCTTGCGGCGCTGGCCTTCCTGATCCTGCTCGGCTTGCTTGCTTCGCTTGCCCGCGGCGTTTCGTCTGACGTGGTGGCGCCAAGAAGCGTTGGCTTGCGCCGCACGATCGGCTAGATCGTATGGTGATGATCATCGAACTTGGACATTTCGCCCTCGTACTCGCGCTGGCCGTCTCCCTCGTGCAGGCAGTCGTGCCCATGGTCGGCGCCCAGAAGGGCTGGAACAAGTGGATGGCTGTGGCCGAGCCGGCCGCTTCAGCGCAGGTACTTCTCATCGGGTTCGCTTTCGCGTCCCTGACATACGCCTTCGTGACGTCGGACTTTTCGGTCCGGCTTGTGACGCTGAACTCGCACACGGCGAAACCACTGCTCTACAAGGTCACGGGCGTCTGGGGCAACCACGAGGGCTCGATGCTGCTTTGGGTCCTGATCCTGGCGCTGTTCGGGGCGTCGGCGGCATGGTTCGGCGGCCAGCTTCCCGCTGGGTTGCGCGCGCGAGTGCTGGCGGTACAAGGCACGATCGGTGTCGCCTTCCTCGCCTTCATCCTGTTCACATCCAACCCGTTCCTGCGACTGGCGCAGCCCCCGTTTGACGGGCAGGACCTGAACCCGCTGCTGCAGGATCCCGGCCTCGCTTTCCATCCGCCCTTCCTCTACCTCGGCTACGTCGGACTCTCGATGTCGTTCTCGTTCGCCGTGGCGGCGCTGATCGAGGGGAGGATCGACGCCGCGTGGGCCCGCTGGGTCAGGCCGTGGACGCTGGCGGCCTGGCTGTTCCTGACCGTCGGTATCGCTCTCGGCTCCTGGTGGGCCTATTATGAGCTGGGATGGGGCGGTTTCTGGTTCTGGGATCCCGTCGAGAATGCGAGCTTCATGCCGTGGCTGATCTCCGCGGCGCTCCTTCATTCCGCGATCGTCGTCGAGAAGCGTGAGGCGCTGAAGAGCTGGACGATCCTGCTCGCCATCCTCGCCTTCGGCTTTTCGCTCATCGGGACGTTCATCGTCCGATCCGGCGTCCTGACGAGCGTCCACGCCTTTGCCAACGACCCCGAGCGCGGGATCTGGATCCTGGCGATCCTCGGCGTCTTCGTCGGCGGGGCGCTGACGCTCTATGCGGCGCGTGCTCACGCGATGGAGGCAAAGGGCGTCTTCGCTCTTGTCAGCCGCGAGAGTGCGCTTGTGGCCAACAACATCCTTCTGGCGGTGGCGTGCTTCGTGGTCTTCGTCGGGACGCTCTGGCCGCTGGTTGCGGAGCTCGCCTTTGGTCGCAAGTTGTCGGTCGGTGCGCCTTTCTTCGATGCGGCCTTCACCCCCTTCATGGTCTTGCTCGCGCTGATCCTGCCGATGGGCGCTCTGCTGCCGTGGAAGCGTGGCCGCTTGCGCGCGATTGCGCCGCTGCGTGGTGTCGCGCTGCTTGCGCTGGCTCTCGCAGCTCTTGTCTGGACGGTGCAGACGGGCGACGGCGTCCTCGCCCCGATTGGTTTCGCGCTCGCTGCGTGGCTCATCGGCGGCGCTGCCGTAGACCTCGTCGGCCGCACTGGTCGCGGCGGATGGCGCAGTCGGCTCTCCCGGGCACGCCGGCTACCGGGTGCAGATTTGGGCAAGTTTGTGGCACATGCAGGGTTCGGCGTGACGATCCTCGGGATTGCCGCCATGACGGCGTGGACCATTGAAGATATTCGGGTTGCCCAGGTGGGCGAGAGCTTCGACGTCGGCCGCTACACCGTCACGCTGGACGACGTGCACGAGCGGGTACAAGGACCGAACTACGTCACGACGAGCGCGGATGTAAGCATTTTCCGGGCAGACGAACTCGTCGCTTCTCTGTCTCCGGAGAAGCGGTTTTACCCGGTCGCCCGAATGCCAACGACCGAAGCCGCAATCGACAATGGCATCCTTCGCGACATCTACGTCGTGATCGGCGACCCGCAGGACGATGGCGGTTGGGCCATTCGGACTTACGTCAAGCCCTTTGCGAACTGGATATGGGCTGGCGCGATCATCATGGCGCTGGGTGGCTGCCTCAGCCTCTTCGACCGCCGGTATCGCGTCGCGGCCGGCGCCCGAAAGGAGCGTACGCCCGCGACTGGGGTGCCGGCGGAGTGAAGCGGCTGGTCCTGGCGCTGATGCTGCTGGCAGGCCCGGTGGCTGCGGTCCAGCCCGACGAGATGCTGACCGATCCGGCGCTGGAGGTGCGCGCTCGCGAAATATCCGCGGAGCTTCGCTGCCTCGTTTGTCGCAATGAGTTGATCGACGAGTCAAATGCCGACCTCGCGCGCGACCTCCGCCTGCTGGTGCGGGAGCGCGTTCTGGAAGGCGACACGAACGCCGAGGTGATCGACTACCTCACCGATCGCTACGGCGAATATGTTCTGCTTCGGCCTAACGCCAAGGGTGCGAACCTTATCTTGTGGCTCGCAGGCCCCGCGATGCTCGTTGTCGGGCTCCTCGTCGCATCGCTGACGCTAAGGCGGCGCCAGTCGCTGCCGGCTGGCGACCTCACGAGCGACGAGCGCACGCGCCTTGACGAACTGACGAGGCAGTAGGGCTTCCGCCCACAGGCGCTTCGGCATACTCCCGGGCGCGCGAGTAAGGCGGAGGGGCCGATGGACTACCAGACGATCAGCTTCGAGGAGACGGAGGGGGTCGCGCTCCTCACCCTCCGCCGGCCGGATGTGCGCAACGCTCTCAACTCTCAGATGCGGGCCGAAATCCTCGACGTCTTCCGTAACCTGCCGGAGAGTGCCCGGGTTGCGGTGATGACTGGCGCAGGGCGATCGTTCTGCTCCGGTCAGGACCTCGGCGACAGTCCCAATCTCGAGGCGGCCGATCTGGAGCGCACGCTGCGCGATGAATACGAGCCGATGCTGCGCGCGATCTACGATTGCGAGGTGCCGACAATCGCGGCGGTAAATGGCGCGGCGGCGGGGGCCGGAGCCAACTTGGCGCTCGCATGTGACGTGGTCATCGCGGCTGAGAGCGCAACGTTCGTCCAGGCCTTCACGCGGATCGGGCTCATACCGGATGCGGGCGGCACGTATTGGCTGCCCCGGCAGATCGGATTCGCCCGCGCGATGGGTGCCGCACTTTTCGCCGATCCAGTCTCGGCGACGCTGGCGGCGGAGTGGGGCATGATCTGGGAGGCGGTTCCGGACGGTTCCTTCAAAGCGACCTGGCAGCAACGGGCCCGCCGCATCGCCGGGGGGCCCACCGCCGCCTACGCCGGGGTCAAGAAGGCCCTGCGGGAGAGCTGGTCCAACGACCTCACACAACAGCTGTCGCTGGAAGCGACGCTGCAGGGCCGGTGCGGCGAGAGCCGGGATTTTCGGGAGGGCGTGTTGGCGTTCTTGGAAAAGCGCGCTGCAAATTTCGAAGGCCGCTGAACGGAAGTGCGCGTTGCGCCTGCCACCAACGGCAGGCGGATGCTTTCGCGGCGCAGCTCGAATTATTGAAGGAAATGCGTTCCGGGCGCGGAAGACCGCGCCCGGGGCCGCCGTCAGCGATTCTCGACGTCGACGTAGTCGCGGAAGGTCGGCCCGCAATAGAGCTGGCGCGGGCGCCCGATCTTGAGCTGCGGATCGGAGATCATCTCCTTCCACTGGCTCACCCACCCGACGGTGCGGCTGAGGGCGAAGATCGGCGTGAACATCGCCGTGGGGAACCCCATCGCATCAAGGATGATGCCTGAGTAGAAGTCCACGTTCGGGTACAGTTTCTTGGAAACGAAATAGTCGTCCTCGAGCGCGATCCGCTCCAGTTCCTTGGCGACCTGCAAGGTCGGGTTGTTCTCGATGCCCAGCAGGTCCAGCACCTCGTCGGCCGATTGCTTCATCACCTTCGCGCGCGGGTCGAAGTTCTTGTAGACGCGGTGTCCGAATCCCATGAGGCGGAACGGATCGTTCTTGTCCTTCGCCTTCTCGATATATTCGGGGATGCGGTTCGGGCTTCCGATCTGACGCAGCATCTCCAGACACGCCTGGTTGGCCCCGCCATGCGCAGGGCCCCAGAGGCATGCAATACCGGCGGCGATGCAGGCGAACGGGTTCGCCCCCGAGGACGAAGCGAGCCGCACCGTCGAGGTGGAGGCGTTCTGCTCGTGGTCGGCGTGAAGCGTGAAGATCCGGTCCATCGCGCGGGAGAGGATCGGGTTGACCTGATACTCCTCCGCCGGGACCGAGAAGCACATCCGCAGAAAGTTTGACGCGTAGTCGAGATGGTTCTTCGGGTACACGAACGGCTGCCCGATCGAGTACTTGTAGGCCCATGCCGCGATCGTCGGCATCTTGGCGATCAGGCGGATCGAGGCGACCTCGCGCTGCCAGGGATCCGAAATGTCGGTCGAGTCATGGTAGAATGCCGACATCGCGCCGACCACGCCGACCATGACCGCCATCGGGTGCGCGTCGCGACGGAAGCCGCGGAAGAAGTTCACCATCTGCTCGTGGAGCATGGTGTGCATCGTCACGCGCCCCTCGAAGTCCTCGAGCTGGGCAGCGGTCGGCAACTCGCCGTAGAGCAACAGGTAGCAGACCTCGAGATAGTGCGACTTCTCGGCCAGCTGGTCTATCGGATAGCCGCGATGGAGCAGTTCGCCCTTGTCGCCGTCGATGAAGGTGATCGAGCTGTCGCAGGCGGCCGTCGAGGTGAAGCCGGGGTCGTAGGTGAAGATATCGCCTTGCGCATAGAGCTTCCGGATGTCGACGACGTCGGGACCCGCAGTCGGCGACTGCATGGGCAGTTCGAGCGTCTTGTCGTCCCAGCTCAGTGTGGCGGTCTTTGTCATGGCATCCCCTCCATGGCGCGGCCGTCGTCCGCGGTTTGCCGTTGGCCGTCAGGCCGCATCATTGAGCCGCGCGATCGTCTCGTCGCGACCGATTACAAGCATCATGTCGAAAACGCTGGGCGTGGAGGTGCGCCCGGCCAGAGCGGCGCGCAAGGGTTGCGCCAGCGTGCCGAGCTTGATGTCGTGCGCGTCGGCCAGTCGGCTCACGACATCTTCCAGCATGTCTCGTGTCCAGCTAGCATTATGCAGGTGCGGCGTCAATTCGGCGAGAAGCGCGCGAGACGAGGGGTCGAGGGCCTTCGCAGCCGCAGCATCCGGCACGATTGGACGCTCCGCCAGCGCGAAGTGCGCCTTCTCCAGCAGGTCGGGATAGCTCTTTGCCCGCTCCTTGACGTGCGGCATCGCGGCGAGGAGGGCGGCGCGCCCGGCACCGCCCAATTGCGCCCGCCCAGTCTCCCTCAGCCACTCGTCGGCTTCATCGACAAGCCGGTCGTCTGGGGTCATTGCGATATGGCGGCCTGACAGATGCTCGAGCTTCTTGGTGTCAAGCCGCGCCGGGGCTCGGCCGATGCCGGAAAGGTCGAACCACTCGATCGCCTGCGCGTCGGTGAAGACCTCTTCGTCGCCGTGG
This sequence comes from uncultured Alphaproteobacteria bacterium, assembly GCA_963749675.1. GTDB lineage: Bacteria > Pseudomonadota > Alphaproteobacteria > Rhodobacterales > Rhodobacteraceae > Roseitranquillus. The sequence continues at coordinate 586,141 of CAVVNT010000002.1, read as the reverse complement.
CTCCAGCCAAGCCGCGCGAGGTAGTTCCGCATGGCGGAGGCCGGGTAGCCCTCGTCTCGCCAGGCGTCGACCCCAAGGGCGCCGTGGCGCTTCGACAGCTTCTTGCCGTCCTCGCCATGGATCAGCGGGATATGCGCCCAGACAGGCTCGTCCCAGCCCATGGCGCGCCAGATTTGCGTTTGCCGCGCTGCATTGCCGAAGTGGTCGTCGCCGCGGATCACGTGCGTCACGCCCATGTCGCGGTCGTCGACGACGACGGCCAGCATGTAGGTCGGCGTGCCGTCGGATCTCAAAAGCACCATGTCGTCGAGCTGCGCATTCTCCCACGTCACGGTGCCCTGGACCGCATCCTCGATGACCGTCTGCCCCTCGCGTGGCGCCCGCAGCCGGACGGCGTGCGGGCCGTCGGGGCACGCCTTGGGGTCGGCGTCTCGCCACGGGCTCTGGAACAGGGTGGAACGGCCCGACGCACGCGCCTCCTCGCGGAAGGCGGCGATCTCCTCCTGCGTCGACCAGCAGCGATAGGCGTGGCCGGCGTCGAGCATCTGGTGGGCGACCTCCGCATGCCGCTCCGCCCGCTCGAATTGACTCATGGGCTCTCCGTCCCAGTCGAGGCCAAGCCACTTGAGCCCCTCGAAGATCGCTTCCGTCGCCTCGGGCGTCGATCTTGCGCGGTCGGTATCCTCGATTCTGAGCAGGAACGTCCCGTCGCGGCCCCGAGCATAGAGCCAGTTGAACAGCGCCGTGCGGGCGCCGCCGATGTGGAGATAGCCGGTCGGGGAGGGGGCAAAGCGGGTGACGACACTCATGGCGGGACGAAATTAACCTTTCGGTAACCAGGACGGACGTACCTCTGGCGCCCGTCTAGACAAGCCCCGGAGGGGTATCAAGGGTGCCTGCCCTCCCCAGCATCGCGCGCGTTCTCGACGCCCAGAGGGGTCACCTGTTCCCGTGGGTTCCAGTGTGTCTCGGGACGGGGATCGGCATCTATTTCTCACTGCGCGTCGAGCCGAGCGAGATGGCGTGGGTGGCGCTTGCCCTGGCTGGGCTGGCTCTCGCAGTGATCGCGCGCCGTCTCACATCTTTCCGACCCCTTCCGGTGGCGGGGATCCTGGTGATCCTCGGCATGGGCCTTGCGGCGTGGCGCACCCACGAGGTCGCCGCGCCGGTCCTCGGCTTCCACTACTACGGTCCGGTCGAGGGGCGGGTCGTCAACATCGACCGCTCATCCTCCGATGCGGTTCGCCTGACGCTCGACCGCGTGGTCCTGGATCGGACGCCGCCGGAACGTGTGCCGACGCGGGTACGCGTCTCGCTTCATGGCGAGCAGGACTTCGTGGAGCCCGCGCCGGGCATGCGGGTGATGATGACCGCGAACCTTTCGGCTCCCGGCGGACCGGTCGAGCCGGGAGGCTTCGACTTCCGCCGGAATGCGTGGTTCCAGGGCATCGGCGCGGTCGGCTACACCCGCACGCCGGTTCTGGCGGTGTCGCCCGCTTCGGCGCGGGGGCTCTGGATGACCAGCCTGCGCGACCGCATCTCGGGGGCGGTTCAGGCGGCGCTGCCGGGCCGGATCGGCGCCTTCGCGGCAGCGATTACCACCGGCGACCGCTCGGGCATGGACCGGGAGACGCTGGCATCGCTCCGCGCCTCGAACCTCGCACACCTCCTGGCGATCTCCGGGCTGCACATGGGGCTTCTCACCGGCTTCGTCTTCGCGACGATCCGCTACGGCTTCGCGGCGGTTCCGGCCGTCGCGCTGCGCTGGAACATCAAGAAGCTCGCCGCGGTCGTGGCGCTCGCGGCAGGCGCGTTCTATCTAGGTCTTTCGGGCGGCAACGTCGCGACGGAACGCGCGTTCGTCATGGTCGCCGTCATGCTGGTGGCCGTTCTCTTCGACCGCCGGGCGCTGTCGCTGCGCTCCGTGGCGCTCGCAGCGATCATCGTTCTGAGCTTGCGGCCCGAGGCTCTGGTCGGACCCGGCTTCCAGATGTCGTTCGCCGCGACCACCGCGCTGATCGGTGTCTACTCCTGGCTGCGCGATTGGGACGGGCCCGCGATGCCGGGCTGGCTGAAGCCTGTCGGCGGCGTCCTTCTCTCGTCCGCCGTCGCAGGTGTGGCCACGGCGCCGATCGGCGCGGCGCACTTCAACCAACTTGCGCACTACGGTCTGATCGCCAACACCCTCTCGGTCCCGCTGATGGGGGCGGTGGTCATTCCTGGCGCGGTGCTGGCCGGATTGCTCGCGCCGGTCGGCCTCGGCTGGATCGGGCTCGCGGTGATGGCCCCGGCGATCGCGTGGATCCTCGGCGTCTCGGACTGGGTCGCGGGCCTCGACGGCGCCCTCAGCCTCGTTCCCGCGCCAGGCGCCGCCGTCCTGCCGCTCGTTGCCCTGGGCGGGCTTTGGATCATCCTCTGGCAGGGCAGTTCGCGTGTGGTGGGGATCGCTCCACTAGCGCTGGCGCTTGCGCTGTGGACGGGGGCGGAGCGGCCGGAGATCCTGGTCTCGTCCTCTGGCGGACTGGTCGGGGTCCTGACCGGGGAGGGGCGGGCGCTCAGCAAGCCACGGGGGGAGAGCTTCGCTGCCGAGACGTGGCTCGAAAACGACGGCGACGGCGCGAGCCAGGAGGCGGCGGCCGCGCGTTCGGGTTTCGAACAGGACGATCAGGACGCGCTGCGGGTTGCAGGTCTGCCGATCGTCCTCGTCACCGGCCGCGGCGGTGCGGAGCGTGCCGAACGGCTCTGCACCCCGGGCGTCCTCGTCGTGACATCCGCCGAGACGGATCTGACTGGACCCTGCGACATCCTCGATCGGACCCGGCTCGAGGCGATGGGTGGCGCGTCGATCCACCAGACCGAAGACGGCCTCGTGATGGAGGCCGTGGCGGATCGCACGGGGCAACGCCCTTGGGCCGTCAGGACCCAAGGGCGCGCGTCTTTGTCGATTCTGGATCGTGCCGTGGCCCTTGTTCGGGGCGCACAGACCCGGGCGGGCGGGGTCTGACTAGCCGCCGACCCAGCTGCCGTTGCGACAGGTCCGATCGCCGATCTTGGTGCCTTCCGAGTAGGATTGCCCGTTGTATATGCAGTCGGCCGCGGCCGGCATGGTGGCACCGATCAGGACGGCCGAGCCCAGGAGCATTGCCAGCGTGGTTCTCAGCATTTGGTCGCCTCACTCTTCATTGTTCGGTCTTCAGTTGGACGCCTGGACGATCCGCGGTTCCAGATCACGCGGCAGAACCTCGAACGTCCACTCCGGCGCGCTGTCCTGATCCGCAAACAGCCTCTTCGCGGACTCCGAGGCGAAGCCTTCCGGACCGAAGATAAACTTCGCCGCGCCAGGACTGATCGCGATCTGGATGGCGTCGTCGCCCGTCAACATGCGCGCCAGCGGCGGATCCGGCTCGTCACAGCGCATGCGGCTGATGTCGATCGTCAACGGCGCCGTCACCGATCCGCCGAGGTTCGGCGTGAAGAGCTGGATCATCCGGTCCTTGAACGGATTGCCCGCGCAGGCCGCGACGATGACGTGCTCTTCCTCGACCCGACCCGAGGCGGGCCTGACCGTCGCCTTGAAGACGCGCTTCTTGAACAGCTCCTCCCGGTCGATGCTCTTCTCCCACAACCAGACCAGCAGCGGGCTCGCCTCCTTGACCTCGAACATCGCGTTCTCGAGATCGGTGATCGCGTTCTTGAACTTTTCCGTCGCGGCCCAGAGCGTTCCCGGCGTCTGGAAGGGTCCGTCGAGGTCGCCCACCATGTCGAGCAGCACTGCGCGGAATTCGTCGCGGCGCAGCGCAGCAAGGTCGGAGGAGCCCGGAGGGTCGCTGATGCGGCGGAAATCGGACACGTCGAATGCCCGCATGGCCCTTACCAGCTCTTCGCCACCTATGTGATAATAGCCGTAATCATCGAGGAGGTCGGCAGTCCGCTCCTCGCTTGTCAGCAGCGCTTCTTCGAGGATATCTTCGAACTTCGCGCCGCCGCCAATCGTGATGCTCTGTTCGCCCAAGGCGATATTGACGGGTCTGTCCTGATTGATCGCAACATAGCCTAGGCCGCCAAAAATCGTGGCGACGGCGATCAATCCTACAGTTGCGGCCCAGCCGCTCAGCCTAACGCCGTTCTCGACGTTCTTTATCTTCTCCGGCATCGTAATCTCCGCATTCTGCGGTTTCGGTGCCTGCGCCGCCTACCTCAATCTCACTCAACCGACCGCTTCTGCGGTGACTCCAAAAAATATCTTTGTGTGAACTGGTTAACAGAGCAAACAGCTAGGTGATTCGTCCCCTACGGTCGAGTAACGAAATACATACCTCGCACATCCCTAGTAGGTTCTGATCAACCCAACCAAACGGCCCTGCACCTTCACCTGCTCTTCCCGGTAGATGCGGGTCTCGTAGGCGGAGTTGGCGGCCTCAAGCGCAACCGAGCCACCCTGCCTTCGATAGCGCTTGAGCGTCGCCTCCTGACCTTCGACCAGGGCTACGACAATCTCGCCATTGTTCGCCGTCGCACTCTCGCGGATGACGACGATGTCGCCGTCGTTGATCCCCGCCTCGATCATCGAGTCGCCCTTGACCTCAAGTGCGTAATGCTGGTCATTGCCGGAGAGCATCTGGCCGGGAACGGCGACATTGTGGCTGACTTGGCTGATCGCTTCGATCGGCACGCCGGCCGCAATGCGCCCCATCACCGGCAGCTCGACCGCGTAGACCTCGACCGGCATCGCATTGGCCGGCCGGGGGGCGTCATCGTCTCCGCCATCGCCCTTTATCACCTGCGGTACGAAGCTCGCTCCGGGATCCATGGCGTCAGGCAGCCGGACGATCTCGATGGCGCGGGCGCGGTGAGCGAGACGCCTGATGAATCCCCGCTCCTCCAAAGCGGTGATGAGGCGATGGATGCCGGACTTCGACCGAAGGTCGAGCGCGTCCTTCATCTCATCGAACGAGGGCGGCACCCCGTCGCGCTGGACCCGCCTGTGGATGAATTCCAGAAGCTGAAGCTGCTTGCGGGTGAGCATCGATCGAGCCTCCTCATTCTGCGAACATGCTTGTTCGCCTTTGTTCTACGCCCGTTCCTGTTTTGGGTCAAACGTTTGCAGCGCATCGCGCAGGTGTGCTCAGGCCTTCGATACAGGGGTCAAGGCAGGGGGATGTAGTCCACCTCTGCGCCCGCCTGCCGGGCGCCGTCGTGCGGCGGCCGGACGAGCAGCGCGTCCGACTCCGCCAGCACCGACAGCAGCGCACTGTCCTGCCGCTTCGCCGCCGAAAGTCCCTCCGGCGTCAGGCGCGCGCGCATGTAGTGCTCCCTCGGTCCGTTCGGAACCACCGCTTCCGCAAGCATCCCGGTCCGCCTCGGCACGGGCCCCGGCGCGTGGCCCAGCATGGTGCGCACCATCGGCACCGCGAAGATCATGCCGCAGACCATGGCCGAGACGGGATTGCCCGGCAGGCCCAGCATCGCCGCTTCCCCCATGCGGCCGGCCATCAGCGGCTTGCCGGGCCGCATTGCGACACGATGAAACCGGCGCTCCATCCCCCGGCTCGCCGCTACGTCGGCCACGATGTCATGATCCCCGACCGAGGCGCCGCCGATCGTCACGATCAGGTCGGCACCCTGCGCCAGGTCAAACACGCAGCCGAGCGCCGATGCATTGTCACGCGCGATCGGAAGCATCCTGACTTCCGCACCCGCGTCCTCCAGCATTGCGGCCAGCCCGAAGGCATTCGAGGCAACGATCTGGTCGGCGCCAGGCTCCTCTCCCGGCATCACCAGCTCGTCGCCGGTCGCGATCAGGGCGACAACCGGGCGGCGCACGACCGGCACCCGGTCCAGGTTCATCGACGCGAGCAACGCGAGATCCACCGGCCGCAGGCGCCGGACCGATAGCTCGTCACCCACGGCGAAGTCCGCCCCTTCCGCACGGATATGGCGGCCTGGATCAGGGTCGGCCCTCAGCACGAGCTCATCGGCCGACCGCTCCACATCCTCCTGGAGGATGATTCGGCTCGCGCCCTCGGGGACCGGCGCGCCGGTGAAGATCCGGACCGCCTGGCCCCTCGAGACCGTCCCGGTCCAGCGCCGGCCGGCCACCGCCTCGCCGACGATGCTCAGGCGGTCGCCGGGCGCGGCGTCCACCACCGCATAGCCATCCATGACCGAGGTTCGGAACGATGGCTGGGTGCGTCGCGCCGCGACCGGCCGCGCCAGCATCCGCCCTGCGGCGCTGCGCAACGGCACGTCTTCCGCCGTCAAGGGGGCGACGAGCGACAGCACATGGCCCAGCGCCTCGCCGACGGAGATCATGTCGATGGCTCGGCCTCCCACCGGCCCGACGCGCCACCCTCCTTGAGGACGACGCGAATACCGCCGATCTCCATCCCGCGTTCCGCCGCCTTCAACATGTCGTACACGGTCAGCGCCGCGACCGAGACGGCGGTCAGCGCCTCCATCTCGACGCCGGTGCGGCCGGTCGTCTTGACCGTCGCCTCGATGCGAACGCCGGGCAGCGCCTCGTCCAGTGTCAGCTCCAGCGCCGTGCGGCTGAGTGGCAAGGGGTGACACAAGGGCACCAGATCCGCCGTCCGCTTCGCCGCCATGATCCCTGCCAGGCGCGCCGTGCCCAGGACGTCGCCCTTGCCGGCCCGGCCTTCCGCCACCAGCGCCAGCGTCTCGGCCCGCATCCGCACATGGCCCGCCGCGACCGCGACGCGCGCCGTCTCGGCCTTGTCCGATACATCGACCATGTGCGCCCGCCCGGCCGCGTCGAAGTGCGTCAGGCGGGTCATCGCGACAGAAGGGTTCGCGTTGCCGCCGCGACGTCGGCCTGCCGCATCAGGCTCTCGCCGACAAGGAAAGCGCGCGCCCCTGCCTCGGTGAGCGTCGCGATGTCCTCGGGTGTCGCGATCCCGGACTCCGCCACCACGATCCGGTCGCGCGGGACCATCGGCGCGAGCTTCCGCGTCGTCCCGAGATCCGTCTCGAACGTGTGCAGGTCACGATTGTTGATCCCGATCATGGGGGAGCGCAGTCGCAGCGCCAGCTCCATCTCCGCCTCGTCGTGGACCTCGATCAGCACGTCCATGCCCCAGCCGATGGCGCAGCCCTCGATCTCCTTGGCCTGCCCGAAGGAGACCGCGGCCATGATGACGAGGATGCAGTCCGCCCCCATCGCCCGAGCCTCGGCCACCTGCCACGTGTCGTAGATGAAATCCTTGCGGAGTATCGGCAGCGACACCGCCGCGCGCGCCGCCACCAGGTGCTCCGCGGCGCCCTGGAACGATGGGCCGTCCGTCAGCACCGACAGGCATGTCGCGCCGCCTGTCTCGTAGGACTCCGCGATTTTCGCGGAATCGAAGTCCTCGCGGATCAGCCCCTTCGACGGGCTCGCCTTCTTGACTTCGGCGATCAGCGCCGGGCCGGTCGAGCGCCGGATCGCGGCCGCGAACCCTCGCGGCGCAGGGGCCGTGCGCGCCGCCCCCTCGACTTCGGAATCGGGGCAGTGCGCCTTGGCGCGCGCCACCTCTTGCAGCTTGTAGGCCTTGATGTCGTCGAGCACGCTCATGTCTTTTGCCCTACTCCTACCGCGCGGCGATGGGAACCGCTGCCACACCAATCGACGGGCGCCTCTCCGCGTTCCCCCAGCCATGCGTTGACGCGCCCGAACGGACAAGAGCCGAAGAAACCGGTTCGCGCCGACAAGGGCGAGGGATGCGCGCTCTCCACGAAGAGGTGCGCGGCGGGCCGCACGTGCCGCTTCAGCGCCTGCGCGTGCCGGCCCCAGAGGACAAAGGCGGTCGGCCGCTCCGACACCCGCGCCAGAACCTCGGCGGCAAGGCGCTGCCACCCCAGCCTTCCGTGGCCGCCCGCCGCGCCGGCCGGCACCGTCAGGCTGGTGTTGAGCAGCAGGACACCCTGCGCTGCCCATTCGCTCAGATCGCCGTTCGCAGGGCGGCAGCCGAGATCCGCCTCCATCTCGGCAAAGATGTTGGCCAGCGAGCGTGGCAGCGCGACTCCCGGCCGGACGGAGAACGCGAAACCGTCGGCATTGCCCGGCGTAGGGTAGGGGTCCTGACCCAGAATCACCACGCGCACCGCCGCCGGCGGGCACGCCTCGAGCGCGGCGAAGACCTGGGCGGCCGGGGGCAGCACCTCCCGCGTCTCCGCCTTCAGCGCCGCTTCGATGCCGGGCCAGGTTTCCGAGAAGAACGGCAGGTCGGCCCACGGTCCCGGCGGCGTCACGACCCTTCTTTGCTCTTCAAATATTCCGCGCCCTCCACCGACCCGGCGCAGCGCCGGCCGCTCGACCGTCACGCCGCCTGCGTCACCCGCGCCAGCCCCTCCACCTTGGTCTGCGCCGCGCCGGAGTCGAGCGACTCCGCCGCCAGGCCGGCCCCTTCGCGCAGGTCCGCCGCACCGCCCGCGATCATCAGCGCTGCCGCCGCGTTCAGCAGCACCGCGTCGCGGTATGCGGAGCGCTCACCCGCCATCAATGCCCGAAACGCACGTCCGTTCTCGGCCGGGGTGCCGCCCAGGATCGCCTCGAACGGATGCACCGGCAGACCCGCCTCCTCGGGGTGGACCTCCCGCTCCGTCACCGCACCGTCCTCGAGCGCCGCAACGAACGACCGCTCGGCGATCGACAACTCGTCGGTGCCGTCGCCGCCATGCACGATCCATGCCCGCTCCGACCCCAGGCGTCCCAGCACCTCTGCCATCGGCCGGATCATCTCGCGCGCGAAGGCGCCGGTCAGCTGCCGCTTCACCCCCGCCGGGTTCGTCAGCGGCCCAAGGATGTTGAAGATCGTCCGCGTCCCCAATTCCGCCCGCGCCGGCCCGACATTCGCCATCGCCGGATGGTGCATCGGCGCCATCATGAAGCCGATCCCGACCTCGGCCAGCGCCCGCTCCACAACCTCCGGGCCGACCATCACCTTGATCCCGGCCTCGGTCAGCGCATCCGCGCTTCCAGACTTCGACGACAGGTTCCGGTTGCCGTGCTTGGCCACCGGCACGCCGGCACCCGCCACCACGAACGCCGTCGCGGTCGAGATGTTCAGCGTGCCCTTGCCATCGCCGCCGGTGCCGACGATGTCGATCGCCCCTTCGGGGGCGCGGACCTTGCGGCACTTCGACCGCATCACCTGCGCGGCGGCGGTGTATTCGGCGACGGACTCGCCGCGGGTGCGCAGCGTCATCAGGAAGCCGCCGATCTGCGCCGGCGTCGCCTCGCCGTCGAACAGGATCTCGAACGCCGCACGCGCCTCGTCGTCGGTGAGGGGCCGCGCCACCGCCGCGGCGATCAGGGGCTTGAGATCGGCGCTCATGCCGCGACGGGAGCCGTCGCCAGGAAGTTCCGCAAGAGCTGGTGTCCGTGTTCCGACGCGATGCTCTCGGGGTGGAACTGCACGCCGTGAATCGGCAGCTCGACATGGCTGAGACCCATCACCGTGCCATCCGCCACATGCGCCGTTGCCCTCAGCACGTTCGGCAGCCCGTCCGGGGACACCGCCAGCGAGTGGTAGCGCGTGGCGCGGAACGGCGAGGGCAGGCCGGCGAAGACCCCGGTGCCGTCATGCGTCACCTCCGCGACCTTGCCGTGGACGATCGCGTCGGCCCGCACCACGCTCCCGCCGAAGGCCTGGCCGATCGCCTGGTGGCCGAGGCAGACGCCGAGGAGCGGCACCCGCGCCTCCGCCGCCGCCCGTACCAGCGGCACGCACACGCCGGCCCGCTGGGGGTCGCACGGTCCGGGCGACAGGACGATGGCGTCGGGCCTCAGCGCCAGCGCCTCCTTCACGGTCACGGCATCGTTCCGCCGGACGACGACCTCGGCCCCCAACTCGCCCATGAAATGAACTAGGTTCCAGGTGAAACTGTCATAGTTGTCGATAAGCAGGATCAAGCCGGTCGTGCCCTTGCTGGGGTGCCTCGATCGCGCGGGGCCGATATAGATGCGCCCACGGAAAGGCCGGGGTCAAGGGCAGGGACGCCATGATGCGAACGCTTTTCGGTCTTCTCGTCGGTCTCGCGGCAGGGCTCGCCGTCGCGGTCGTGATCCTTGAGGCCGGCCCGACGACCGACGGGACCGACGCCGTGGGAGAATCGACGTCGCCGGTGCCGGAGCGAGACGTCGATCAGCCCGGTCTGCCCCGGCTGACGTCCGATACGGCGCCGCCGGCCCCGCCCGAACCGATGGGTCTCGAATAGAGATGGACGGAAACGCCTCCGCTCCGCCTCCAGGACCTGATAGGATCCGGAGCGGAGTGCGGCTGCCGCGAACGCTCTGTCAGCCCCCGGGCGGCGTTCCGGTGTCGCGATTGGTAGGCAGCGGCGCGGACGCCGCCTTGCAGATCTCGCGCAGCGCCGGCTTCAGCCCCTCCTCCAGCGTCGGGTGATAGAGCGGCAGGCCGAGCAGGCCGCTCGCGGTCTCGCCGCGCATGATGGCAAGCGCCAGAAGGTGCGCCATGTGATCGGCGCCCGGTGCGAAGAGCTCCGCGCCCGTCAGGCGTCCGTCCGGCGTGGCGTAAATGCGGACGAGCCCCCTGGCGCGCGCCTCGACCTTCGCCCGTCCCTGGTCCTCGTAGGTGGCGCCGCCGACATGGCCGCCCTCCGGCCGTAGTTCTCCCAGTATCGCATGAGGGGGGTCGCAGAAGGTCAGGCTGAACGCCGGCGTCCGCTCCTCCGGCTTGACGTCCGGATAGGCCGCCGCGTTCCGCCCGGCGATCGCGCCCTCGTCGGACGCCTCGTGGAGGACCGGGACATCGGCATCGGCATCTCCGGCAATGAAGATCGCGGCGCTGCCGCACTGCATGGTCCTGCGGTCGAAGGCGGGGACGCCGCGCTCGTCCAGCTCCAGCTCCGTCTTCTCCAGACCCAGGTCGTCGACCTGCGGCGGCCGCCCGGTCGCGACGAGCACGCGTGCGACGTGCGCCTCGCCCGCGTCCGGCCCCGTCCACGCGATCCGCGCCCCGTCGCCCTCGCGCTCTGCCGTCACGTCGACCCCGAGCCGGAGCGTCAGGTCTTCGCCGATCGTCTCGGCGAGGGCGCGCTGCACGTCTGGATCGGCGGCGCGATCCAGCGTCTCGGCCCGATCGAACAGGAACGTCTCGACCCCGAGGCGCGCCATCGCCTGCGCAAGCTCGAGCCCGATCGCGCCGCCGCCGACGACGGCGAGCGAGCGCGGCAGGTCGTCGATCTCGAAGATCGTGCGGTTCGTCAGCGCCACGTCGCCCAGCCCCTCGAAGGGCGGTGGGATCAGCGGCGCGGATCCTGTCGCGATCACGACGCTTCGCGCCTCGACGACATCGCCGTTCGAAAGCCCGAGGCGGCCGGGGCCGTCGAATTGGGCGCGCGCCTTGATGCAGGTGCCGTCGGGCAAATCGTCGAACGAGGCGCGCGTCGCCGCCGCGAACCGGTCGCGCTCGGCGCGGACGCGCCGCATGACGGCCGGGCCATCGACGGCGGGCGTGCCGGGGCCGACGCCGAAGATCGGCGCGCGGCGCACGGCATGCGCGGCCTCCGCCGCCGCGATCAGCAGTTTCGACGGCATGCATCCGACGGTCGCGCAAACCGTCCCGGCAAACGCCTCGTCTACGAGTAGCGTCGTCGCGCCCTGCTTGCGCGCCGCCCGCTCTGCCGAGAGGCCGGCAGTGCCGGCACCGATCACGGCGACATCGCACGTGTGGGTCGTCATGGCGCGATCAGTTCCACATGTCCGCGCCGGTCTTGGCTCTCACGCCACCGGCCGCACCCACCGTCTCGATCCGTGCCATCATCGCGCACCTCCCATCGCATTCGCAGGGCAAACGCGTGGCATCCGGATGGTTTCCGAACACACGCGGTTCCGGCGCAATGGCCGCAACGCCGCGGCCGACCGTCCGCAGCCGAGCCGACGGGTCTTCTCCGACTGACGAGGCGCCGAGGCATCGGAGGTCGCCGACGGCAGCCATGGTGTGGAGAAGCGCCTCCAGCCAGGAGCGAGACGACACGCTGCCGTGCAGCTGGACCGCGTTCGGACGACGCGGCGGTCCATTCCGGTCGCCTCTCGCCCCGCCGGACGGGAAAAGCTGCGTCAGTTTCCGCGCCCGGTGAAGCGCCCTGCATCCTGCGCCGCGGCGCGGATCGCGCGGCTCTTGTTGACGGTTTCCTGCCACTCCGCCTCGGGGTCGCTGTCGTAGACCACGCCGCCGCCCGCCTGGATGTAGAGCTGGCCGTCCTTCACCACGGCGGTCCTCAGCGCGATGCACATGTCCATGTCGCCGCCGGCGCTGAAGTAGCCTACACCGCCGCCATAGACGCCGCGCTTCTCGGGCTCCAGCTCGTCGATGATCTCCATCGCCCGCACCTTCGGCGCGCCGCTGACCGTGCCCGCCGGCAGCCCGGCGAGCAACGCCGAGAGCGCATCCTCGCCCTCCCGCAATTCGCCGACGACGTTCGAGACGATGTGCATCACGTGGCTGTACCGCTCGACGATGAACTCCTCGGTCGGATGAACGGTGCCGATCCTCGCCACGCGCCCGACATCGTTGCGGCCGAGGTCGAGCAGCATCAGGTGTTCCGCCCGCTCCTTCTCGTCACCGAGAAGCTCCGCCTCGTAGGCGCGGTCCTGCTCAGGGGTCGCGCCGCGCGGCCGGGTCCCCGCGATCGGCCGGATCGTCACCTCGCCGCCGAAGACGCGCACCAGGATCTCGGGGCTGGCGCCGATCACCTGCGCGTCGCCGAAGTCGAAGTGGAACATGAAGGGCGACGGGTTGGTCCGGCGCAGGCTGCGGTAGAGCGCGAACGGCGGCAGGTCGAACGGCTGCCGCCAGCGCTGCGACGGCACCACCTGAAAGATGTCGCCGGCGCGGATGTACTCCTTCGCCGCCTCGACCGCCGTCAGGTAGTCGGCGTGCGTGAAGTTCGAGACCGGCTCCGGCGCGTCCGCCGCCTCGCCGAGGTCGCGGCCCGCGCCCGGCGCCGGCCGTTCGAGATCGCGGACGGCATCCATCACCCGCTCCGCCGCCTGCGCGTAGGCCGCCCGGCCGCCGAGGCCCGAGCTCTGCCATGCCGGCGCCACCACCGTCACCTCGCCCCGCACCCCGTCGAGCACGCAGACCACCGAAGGGCGCAGCAGCCGCGCGTCCGGCATGCCGATCGGGTCGGGATTGGGCTCTCCCAGCCGCTCCACCAGCCGGATCATGTCGTAGCCGAGATATCCGAACAGCCCCGCGGACGCCGCCGGCAATCCCTCGGGCAGAGCGATCCGGCTCTCCGCGATCAGCGCCCTCAGCGCCGCCAGCGGATCGCCCGCCATATCCTCCCACGCCGCATCGTCGAACCGCGCCGCGCGGTTGACGCGCGAGATCGTGCCCCGGCACTCCCACACCAGATCCGGCTTCATCCCGATGATGGAGTACCGGCCGCGGATCTCGCCACCCGTCACGCTCTCCAGCAGGAACGCGTTGCGCTGGCCTGCCGTCAGCTTCAGCATCAGACTCACCGGCGTGTCGAGATCGGCGGCGAGGCGGGTCCAGACGACCTGGTTCCGCCCGAGCTTCCCAGCCCTCGGCGAACGCCGCGAAATCGGGGGTCATCAGGGCAGTTGCGTCTGGACGGCGTTGATCGCCGACTGGTCGAGGCTGATGCCCGCGTCCTGCTCGGCCGCGCGCACGAAGGCGGACAGGATGTCGTCGGCCAGCGTCGCCGCCGACTGCTCGGCGAAGGCCGACTTCACCGACTGCGCCTCCTCGCTGTCCTGGTCGGCGGGCACGATCCGGTCGAGCCGGATCACCGCTGCCCCCTCGGGGGTCGCCACCGCTCGGGCGTCGCCGGGCTGCATCTCGAAGATCGCCTCGATGGCCTCGGGCGGCAGGCCCTCGACGACGCCGTCGCGAGTCACGCCCTCGACCGTGCCGGGCGTCAGGTCCTGGGCCTCGAACGTCGCGCCGGCCTTGACGTCGACGGCGTCCGCCTCGGCCTCCTCCATCAGTGCGGCCTGCACCTGCGCCGCGCGCCACGCCTCGGCCACCTGGTCGCGCACATCGGCGAGGGGGCGCAGCTCGGGCGGCCGCACCTCGTCGAGCCGCAGCGCGAACATGCCGCCATCCTCCAGCTCCCGAACCTCGGGATAGTCGCCCTCGATCACGGCCTGCGCCTCGGTCCGGAACGCCTCGTACGCGGCCGGGCCCTCGGTGGTGCCGGGCTCGAGCGTGATCGTGCCCAGCTCCAGCTCCGTCTCCGCGGCCAGATCCTCCAGCGTGGCGCCGCCTGCCAGCAGGTCGTCGATCTCCGGTCGCATGTCCTCGATGACGCGGCGCGCCTGGTCGTTCTCGACCTCGGCGGCGAGATCGTCGCGCGCCTCCTCGAACGTCGTCACGTCCTCCGCCAGGATCGCGTTCACGCGGAACAGCCCCGGCCCGAGGTCGGTCGGCGCCGGCCCGGCCACGCCCGGCTCCTCCAGCGCGAAGACCACGTCCGCCGCCGCGCCCAATTCGTCGCGGCTGAGGTCGCCCAGGTCGACGTCCGCCAGCGTCAGGCCACGCTCCTCGACCAGCGTGTCGAACGTGGTCTCGCCCGTCGCGATCGCGTCCGCCGCAGCCTGCGCCTCGTCCTCGCTGCCGAAGACCAGACGTTCCACCAGCCGCCGCTCCGGCTGGCGGTACTGATCCGACCGCTCCTCGTAGAGCTGGCGCAGCATCTCCTCGTCGGTGTCGATCTGGCCGGCCAGCATTTCGGGCGTGATCCAGGCGTAGGTGATGACCCGGCCCTCCGGCGCGGTGAAGAGGTCGGGGTTCGCCTCGTGGAACGCCTCGAGCTCTGCATCGGTGGGGTCCGCGATCTCGTCCTGCAGGTTTTCCGCCGTCGTCACCGCCCAGGTCACGTCGCGACCCTCCCGCGCATAGCCATAGAGAGTGTCGACATAGACCTGCGGGATGCGGACGCCGCCGGTGACCGCCGCCTGCAGCAGCCCTCGGGCGGTGTCGGCCCTGATCTGCTCCTCGAACTGGCCGGGGGTCAGGCCGTTGCGATCCAGCACGAACTCGTAGCTCTCGCGATCGAATTCGCCGTCCACGCCCTGGAACGCCGCAACCGCGCGGATGTCGCGCGCCACCTGCTCGTCGCCGACCGAAAGACCGATGCGCTGCGCCTCGTTGTCCAGTGCCGCGCGGCCGACGAGCCGCTGCAGCACGATCTGGTCGATACCGAAACGCGCTGCTCGAGTGATCCGCTGGCCGGTCTGCTGCGACAGCTGCTGGATCTCCTGCTGCAGCGCGCGGCCATACTCGTCGATCGTGATCTCGACATCGCCGACGGAGCCGATCTGGCGCACGCCGCCGCCGAAGTTCGTGGCACCGAACCCGGCGAGGCCGACGACGAGAAGGACGAGTATCACCCATACCACGATCCGGCCCGACTTGCCCTTCGCTCCCTTGACCGCCATCGCGCCTCTCCCGTCCAAACTCGCGACGGTCTAAGGGAGAGCCGGGCGCCCGGCAAGCACCCGCTCAGGCTCGGTGCCGGGCGCTCCGGCGGGCGCCGGTGCCACGACAAGGCATCGCCTCATGGCGGCCCGCTTCGGGAAGCCGTCGGTCTTGGAACAAGCAGGTCAGCGCCGGCCGGACAGTCCCGAAGAGCCCTGCGTTCGGTATGCAACCGAAGCCGGGTGCTTGCGTTGGCAGCGAACAACCAACGATTGGATCCACACAATGAGCAACACCACAGTGAACACCGGCGCAGCGGTTCGGCGGGTATCATGGGGCTCGATCTTCGTAGGCACGGTCGTCGCAATGGCGTTGATGGTGTTGTTCGCGACGCTGGGACTGGCGATCGGCGCCGCGGCGGTCGATCCCGTCGGCGAGGGCAGCCCACTCTCGGGCCTCGGCGTCGGGTCGGGCATCTACCTCGTCCTGACCCAGCTGATCTCGCTGGCCATCGGCGGCTATGCCGCGGCACGGCTTGCCGGGGTGCCCCGCACCATATCGTCGCTCCTCCACGGTGCTTCGGTCTGGGCGCTGGCGACGCTTCTTCTCACGTGGGCAGCGATCGCCGGCGGTGGAGCGCTTTTCGGGGCCGCCTCCACGATTGTCGGCAACACCGCGCGGGGCGCCGCGACCATCGCGCGCGAGGTCGCGCCGGACGACTTCTCGTTTCCCGACTTCTCGCAGATCGCCTCGCAGGTCTCGCTTCAGGACCTCCCGCCGGAGGTGCAGCAGACTCTCGAGGAGAACGACGTGACGTTGGACCAGTTGCGGCGCGAGGCTGAGGATGCGTTCCGCAACGTCGTGAGCCAGCAGGAGCAGCAGCGGGCGCTGACCGTGCTGCGTGGCGCAGTCGCCGACGCGCTGAGAACGCCGGGCGACATCGCCGGCGACGTCGATCAGGCGCTCGACCGTCTGCTGAACGGCCCCGACGCCGTCTTTTCGCAGCAGGATCGCGAGGAAGTCCTGTCGGTTCTCGAGCGCCGGCTCGGTCTGTCGCCCGAAGAGGTCGAGCAGGTTGTTCAGGCCGTCGAGACGCGGATCGACACGGCGGTCGAAGAGTTGCGGCAGACGCTGGCGCAGATGCAGCAGCGGGTGCTTGAACTGGCGCAGACCGCGTCTTCCGCCCTGGCGACGACCGCCGCATGGCTGACGGTGGCGTCGCTGCTGGGCCTGGCCGCCGCCATGGCGGGCGCGTTCGCCGGGCGGCCCGACGGCATGCTGGGAAGCCGCTACAGCGATCGGTTCTGAACGACATCGGGCCGCAGCGTCCGTCGCTGCGGCCCGAGATCACTTGCATTCTTGAGGCGCGCTTGGGTCCACCCAAGGCCTGCACCCTCCCCTCAGCCGCCGGCGACGGCCTCCAGCCTCCGGCAGAGCTGATCCAGCCCGTGCGTGTCGGCGTTGGCGAGAGCTATGCGGACCTCGCGCGCCGCCCGCGCGTCGCCTTCGGGGCGGAACATCGTGCCGGGCAACAGCAGCACGCCGGCCTCGCGCACCAGCCACGGGGCCAGCTCTCGGGACGGCATCTCGAACGGGTGCTCGGCATAGGCGAAGTAGGCGCCGCAGCCGAGCAGCCGCCAGCCCCTCAAGCCGGCGAACCCGCGCCGCAGCGCCTCGGCTCTCGCCAGAATCTCGGACCGCTCCCCGGCCAGCCAGTCGTCAAGGTGGCGCAAGCCCCAGAGCGCGGCGCGCTGGCCGAGCTGCGGCGCGCAGATCGCCACTGTGTCGAGGAATTTCTCCGCCTCCGCCAGCAGCCTCGGCGACGCCGCGATCGCGCCCACCCGGTGGCCCGTCAGCCGATAGGCCTTGGAAAACGAATAGAGATGCACCAGCACCTCGTCCCAGTCGGGATCGGCGAACAGATCGTGCGGCGCTCCCTCGCGGCTGTCGAAGTCGCGGTAGGTCTCGTCGACGATCAGGGCGATGCCGCGCGCGCGGGCGAGATCCCGGAACGCGCGCAGGGTCTCGGCCGGATACTCCGCTCCGCCGGGATTGTTCGGGCTGACAAGCACGATGGCCCGCGTCCGGTCGGTAACGAGGTCCGCCGCGGCCTCCGCGTCGGGGATCAGGCCCTGGCCGGTCTCCAGCGGCACCGCCCCGATACCGCTCATGTCGAGCCACATCTTGTGGTTGAAGTACCACGGCACCGGCAGGATGACCTCGTCCCCCGCCGCCGCCAAGGCCGAGATGGCGGCGCAGAAGGCCTGGTTGCACCCCTGCGTGATCGCCACCTGCCGGCTCGCGATCGCGCCGCCGTAGGCGGCCGACCAGATCTCGGCGACCGCCTCCCGCAGATCGGGAAGGCCCAGGACGGGGCCGTAAAGGTGCGCGCCCGGATCCTGCATCACCATCTCGGCCATCGCCCGGCGCATCGGCTCGGGCGGCGGGTCGACGGGCGCCGCCTGGCTGACGTTCAGCAGCGGCCGGCCGGCCGGAAAGCTCACCCCTTCGATCCAGCGGCGCGCCTCCATCACGGGCGGAGGGAAGGTCGCCGACGCGCTGCCTCCGGGGGTCACGCGCGGCGCCGGATTTCTGTACATTTCTGTACGAAAGCGGGTCCGAAAATGTACGGAATCGTACAGAACTCCTCAATCGGTCCCGCGATAGGGCTGCACGTACTGCAGCGCCATGTCCCACGGAAAGAAGATCCACGTATCCTGGCTGACCGCCGTCACGAACGTGTCCACCTGGTTCCGCCCCGCCGGCTTGGCGTAGACCGTCGCGAAATGCGCCTTGGGATAGAGGTCGCGCACCACCTCGAGCGTCCGGCCGGAATCGACCAGATCGTCGACGATCAGAACGCCGCTGCCGTCCCGCATCATCGAGGCATCCGCATATTTCAACACCTTGGTGTCGGACTGGTCCTGATGGTTGTAGGACTTCACACTGATCGTATCGATCACGCGGATGTCGAGTTCGCGCGCCACGATCATCGCCGGGGCCATCCCGCCGCGGGTGATCGCGACCACGGCGCGCCAGCCGCCGTCCTCCGGTCCGTGCCCGTCCAGACGCCAGGCAAGCGCCCGCGCGTCGCGATGCAACTGGTCCCAGGAGACGTGAAAACCCTTCTCATGCGGAAGTTGGTCCGTCATCGTGCTTCCTCGAACTTCGCCCCGCAAATCCCTGTTATAATTAAATTCCCTGCCTGCACACCGACCGGCCACGCGGATGATGGCGAGGGGCGGGTCGCCTCCACGCCTCAGACCTTGGTGATATCGGGCGCGTCGACGGCCTTCATGCCGACGACGTGGTAGCCCGCGTCCACATGCAGGATCTCGCCCGTCGTGGCGGCGCCGAGATCGGACAGCAGGTAGAGGGCGGACTTCCCCACCTCCTCTTGCGTGACGGTTCGGCGCAAGGGTGAGTTGTACTCGTTCCACTTCATGATGTAGCGGAAGTCACCGATGCCGGAGGCGGCCAACGTCTTGATCGTGCCTGCGGAAATCGCGTTCACCCGGATGCCGTCCTTGCCGAGATCTTCGGCCAGATAGCGCACCGACGCCTCCAGCGCGGCCTTCGCCACGCCCATGACGTTGTAGTGCGGCATCACCTTTTCCGCCCCGTAGTAGGTCAGCGTCAGGAGCGACCCGCCATTCGGCATCATCGCCGCGGCCCGGCGCGAGATCGCGGTGAACGAGTAGACCGAGATGTCCATGGAGGTGCAGAAGTTCTCTCGGCTGGTGTCGACGTACCTTCCGCGCAACTCGCTCTTGTCGGAGTAGCCGATGGCGTGGACGGCGAAGTCCAGTGTCCCCCAGCGCTCCCTCAGGCCGTCGAAGAGACTGTCGATCGAGGCCTCATTGCCGACGTCGCACGGCAACACGATGTCCGAGCCTGCCTGTTCGGCAAGCGGAGCGACGCGCTTCTTGAGCGCCTCGCCCTGGTAGGAGAACGCAAGCTCGGCCCCATGCTCGGCGCAGACCTTCGCGATGCCCCAGGCTATCGATTTGTCGTTGGCCAGACCCATGATGAGGCCGCGTTTGCCCTCCATCAAAGCGCCTGCCATGGTCTTCCCCCGTCTCAAGGTTTCCGGCCCGTCTATGCCATGGTGGCACCGGCATCAAGGCTGCCACCTTGTGCGTCGCCAGGCATCGCGCTAGCCGGACGTGGAGGCAGTTGGGAAGAAGTGTCATGTCCGAGACAGACCCGCGTTTCGAGGGCGAAGATCCCGTCGCCATCTTCACGCGATGGATGGAAGAGGCGGCGCTGACCGAGCCGTCCGACCCCAACGCCATCGCTCTTGCCACGGCGGACGAAGCGGGAATGCCCAATGTCCGCATCGTCCTCTTGAAGGCGATCGACGCCGACGGGTTCGTGTTCTACACCAACTTCGAGAGCGCCAAGGGCGAGGAGCTCGCTCACAATTCCCGCGCGGCCTTCGTGTGCCACTGGAAGTCGCTTCGGCGCCAGGTCCGCGTGCGTGGCGACGTCACGCGGGAGGAAGCCGAGGCAGCTGATCGCTACTTCGCCTCGCGCCCGTTCGACAGCCGCCTCGGGGCGTGGGCATCTCGCCAGTCGCGCCCGCTTTCTTCGCGGAGCGCCTTGCACGCAGAGGTGGAGCGTGTCAGGCGGGAAATCGGGCCCGATCCGGCACGTCCGTCCTATTGGGGCGGCTTTCGGCTCAGGCCCTCTGAGATCGAGCTATGGGCCGAGGGTGAGTTCCGGCTGCACGACCGATTTAGGTACGTCCGGCGGGCCGAGGGGGAGAGTTGGACACGGACCAGACTTAATCCATGACAAAGGTCGAAACGATGTTACCATTGCGTCGGCATTCGGGGATGGGTGGCGCACGCGCATTTTCGGCTAATCAGGTTTTTTTATGTTTGTTGAGCATGGTAGCGATCGGGGAATACGCGACAGCATGAGAGAAGTCGGCTCCGAGACACGCCGCGTGACCGGACATGTGAAGTGGTTCGACCCGGCCAAGGGCTTCGGCTTCGTTGTCGCCGAGGATGGTGGCCCGGACATCTTGCTGCATGCGAACGTTCTGAGGAACTTCGGCCAGAGTTCGGTCGCGGACGGCGCTGCGGTTGAGGTCAGCGTGCAGGACACTGCGCGCGGCGCGCAGGCGACCGAGGTCCACCGCATCGAGCCACCCGAGGGGGACGAGCAACCGCTCGCGGAGCTTTCCGGGCCTGATATGCCTGCCCTGGAAGACCTGCCGCTGGAGCCGGCTCGGGTGAAGTGGTTCGACAAGGCCAAGGGGTTCGGCTTTGCCAACGTCTTTGGACGATCAGGAGACGTCTTCCTGCATATCGAGGTCCTGCGGCGATCCGGACTGGCAGACCTGCAACCGGGCGAGGCCGTGGGGCTGCGCGTGGTCGAGGGCAAGCGCGGGCGGATGGCCCAGCAGGTCACCAGCTGGGAAGTGGCGCTGAAAGAACAGGAATGACGTTGCTGCCGGCACCCCTGCTGATCATTCTATCGGCATTCCTCGTGCTCACTCCGTCGCTTTCACATGCGGCGTGCGAACCGGGCCGTGCCGAGGTGCGCGGTGACTTCGGCGCGGCGAGCTTCGCCGTCGAGATCGCGGACGATGCGGCCGAGCGTGCGCAGGGTCTGATGAACCGCTCCTCGATGCCGATGGGGCAGGGGGTGCTCTTCGTCTACGAGCGGCCTCAGCCCGTCTCGTTCTGGATGCGCAATACGCTGATTCCGCTCGACATGATCTTCGTCGACCAAAGCGGTCGCGTGACCAGGGTCCATGAAGAGGCGGTCCCGCTGGACGAGACGCCGATACCCGGCGGCGACGATGTCCTGGTCGTCCTGGAGATCAATGGCGGCCTGGCCGAGCGAATAGGAATCGAGGAAGGCGACGAGATGCGGCACCCGGCCTTCGATCAGGATGCCGCCGTCTGGCCGTGCGAGTGAGGCTCGGTCTTCCCAACGATGTCTGTCCGCGATAGCACGGACCTCGTCGGGGCGTGGCGCAGCCTGGTAGCGCGGCGGCTTTGGGTGCCGTAGGTCGTGAGTTCGAATCTCGCCGCCCCGACCAATCGACTCATCTTTAAGTTGTGGCTCATACGTCGGCTTGTGGGTCAAGCCAAAAGAGTCGCTAGATATGGTAAAATGCCCGTTGACGAGTCGCGTCACGTCGCTCAGTCTGGTGTGTACCGGCCAGCAAGACACCACATATAGGCGTCACGGCTTGGGGGACGGACATCGGCAGGCGGGCCTCGGTTTCATGCAGGCACCCCAGACAGACAGACGGACCGTCTGCCGATGTTTTCGCTCGCCCTGCGCCCCGGCCGGCGAGAAACGCGGAAAAACCGGGGATACCAGCACAATGAAGATCGAGCGCGCGTTCACGACGGCAGGAGCGGATGCCTACGACGGGCTTGCCTTCACCAAAACCTCTTCGGAAATCCGCAATCCAGACGGAAGCATCGTGTTCCGCCTCGCGGACATCGAGGTTCCGGCGCGGTGGAGCCAAGTCGCCTCGGACGTCATCGCGCAGAAGTATTTTCGCAAGGCCGGTGTCCCGGCGCGGCTTAAGCACGTGCGGGAGAAGGGCGTTCCGGCGTTCCTCTGGCGCTCCGTTCCCGACGAGAAGGCGCTTGCTGAATTGCCGGAACCAGACCGCTACGGCGGCGAGACCTCGGCGCGGCAGGTCTTCGACCGGCTGGCCGGCGCCTGGGCCTACTGGGGCTGCAAGGGCGGCTACTTCACATCCGACGAGGACGCGCGGCCTATTACGACGAGATGCGCCACATGCTGGCGGCGCAGATGGGCGCGCCGAACAGCCCGCAATGGTTCAACACCGGGCTGCATTGGGCCTATGGCATCGACGGGCCGGGGCAGGGGCACTACTACGTCGACTACGCCACGGGCGAGCTGACCAAGTCGGCCTCGGCCTACGAGCACCCGCAGCCGCATGCCTGCTTCATCCAGTCCTGCGCCGACGACCTCGTGAACGAGGGCGGCATCATGGACCTCTGGGTGCGCGAGGCCCGCCTCTTCAAGTATGGCTCGGGCACCGGCACGAACTTCTCGTCGCTACGCGCGCAGGGCGAGTTGCTGTCGGGCGGCGGCCGCTCCTCGGGCCTGATGGGCTTTCTCAAGATCGGCGACCGCGCCGCCGGCGCCATCAAGTCGGGCGGCACCACCCGCCGCGCCGCCAAGATGGTGATCTGCGACGCCGACCACCCCGACATCGAGGACTTCGTGAACTGGAAGGTGCGCGAGGAGCAGAAGGTCGCCTCCCTCGTCGCCGGCTCCAAGATGCACGAGCAGAAGCTCAACTGGATCTTCTCCGCCATCGGCGGCTGGGACGGGCTCGCCGAGGACGCCACCGACCCGGCGAAGAACGAGGCGCTGAAGAAGGCAATCCGCTCCGCCAAGAAGGCGGCGATCCCCGAGACCTACATCAACCGCGTCCTGCAATACGCGCGGCAGGGCTACACCGCGATCGAGTTCCCGACCTACGACACCGACTGGGACAGCGAGGCCTACGCCACCGTCTCCGGCCAGAACTCCAACAACTCCGTCCGCGTCACCGACGCCTTCCTGCAGGCCGTCCGCGACGACGCCGACTGGGAGCTGCTGCGCCGCACCGACGGCAAGGTCGCCAAGACCATCAAGGCCCGCGACCTCTGGGAGCAGATCGGCCACGCCGCCTGGGCCTGCGCCGACCCCGGCATCCAGTTCCACGACACCGTCAACGACTGGCACACCTGCCCGGAGGACGGCCCGATCCGCGGCTCGAACCCGTGCTCGGAGTACATGTTCCTCGACGACACGGCCTGCAACCTGGCGTCGATGAACCTGCTGACCTTCTGGAAGGAGGGCGCGTTCGATGCCGAGCGGTACGTGCATGCAACGCGCCTCTGGACCCTGACGCTCGAGATCAGCGTGACGATGGCACAGTTCCCGTCAAAGGAGATCGCGCAGCTCTCCTACGACTTCCGCACCCTCGGCCTCGGCTACGCCAACATCGGCGGCCTCCTGATGAATATGGGGCTCGGCTATGACTCCGCCGAAGGCCGCGCCATGTGCGCCGCCCTGACTGCGCTGATGACCGGCACCGCCTACGCGACCTCGGCCGAAATGGCCGGGGAGCTCGGCGCCTTCGCCGG
Organism: uncultured Alphaproteobacteria bacterium; assembly: GCA_963749675.1. Lineage (GTDB taxonomy): Bacteria > Pseudomonadota > Alphaproteobacteria > Rhodobacterales > Rhodobacteraceae > Roseitranquillus. Next base: position 562,596 of record CAVVNT010000002.1, on the reverse strand, counting down.
CTACGCCCGCAACCGCGAGCACATGCTGCGCGTCATCCGCAACCACCGCGCCGCCGCGCAGGGAAAGCCCTATGACGGCCTCGCCACGCCCGCCGTCCATCTCGACGCGCAGAACTGCCCCGACCCGCGCCTCGTCGAGATGGCCGAGGCCGCCTGGGACCTCGCGCTCGGCCTCGGCACCGAGAACGGCTTCCGCAACGCCCAGACCACTGTCATCGCGCCTACCGGCACCATCGGCCTCGTCATGGATTGCGACACCACCGGCATCGAGCCCGACTTCGCGCTGGTCAAGTTCAAGAAGCTCGCCGGCGGCGGCTACTTCAAGATCATCAACCGCTCCGTTCCCGCCGGGCTCGAAACCATCGGCTACGGCCCCGCCGAGATCGAGGAGATCGTGGCCTACGCCGTCGGCCACGGCACCCTCGGCAACGCCGCCGGCATCAACCACACCGCGCTGCTCGGTAACGGCTTCGGCCAGGCCGAAATCGACAAGATCGAGGCGGCGCTGCCACAGGCCTTCGACATCCGCTTCGTCTTCAACGTCTGGACGCTGGGCGAGGACTTCTGCCGCGACACGCTCGGCATCCCGTCCGAGCGCCTCGCCGACCCCGCCTTCGACCTCCTGCGCCACCTCGGCTTCACGCGCGCGCAGATCGAGGCGGCGAACGACCACGCCTGCGGGACGATGACGCTCGAGGGCGCGCCGCACCTCCGCGAGGAGCACTACAGCGTCTTCGACTGCGCCAATCCCTGCGGCAAGAAGGGCAGGCGCTACCTCTCGGTCGACAGCCACATCCGCATGATGGCCGCGGCGCAGTCCTTCATCTCGGGCGCCATCTCCAAGACCATCAACATGGCCAACACCGCCACCATCGAGGATTGCCTCGCCGCCTACGAGCTCAGCCATTCGCTGGCGGTCAAGGCCAACGCCCTCTACCGCGACGGCTCCAAGCTCAGCCAGCCTCTCGCCTCGGCGCTCGTCGAGGACGACGAGGAGGCCGAAGAGGCGCTCGCCACCGGCACCCCGCAGCAGAAGGCGCAGGTGCTGGCCGAGAAGGTGATCGAGAAGGTCATCGTCAAGGAGATCGAGCGCGGCCGCACCAGGATGCCCCAGCGCCGCCGCGGCTACACCCAGAAGGCGATCGTCGGCGGCCACAAGGTCTACCTACGCACCGGCGAGTACCAAGACGGCGCACTGGGCGAGATCTTCATCGACATGCACAAGGAGGGCGCCGGTTTCCGCGCGATGATGAACAACTTCGCCATCGCGGTGTCGGTTGGTCTGCAATACGGCGTTCCGCTGGAGGAATTCGTCGAGGCCTTCACCTTCACGCGGTTCGAGCCGGCGGGCATGGTCCAGGGCAACGAGGCGATCAAGAACGCCACCTCGATCCTTGACTACATCTTCCGCGAGCTCGCGGTCAGCTACCTCGACCGCACCGACCTCGCCCACGTCCAGCCCGACGGCCAGCGCTTTGACGATGTCGGCAAGGGCGAGGCGGAGACCACGAACGTCGTCGCGCCGTCCGACGCCAGCGCCAACAAGTCGCTCGAGCTGCTGCGCCAGGTCGCCTCGCCCGGCTACCTGCGAAACCGGGTCCCGCAAGAGCTGCTGGTCTTCCAGGGTGGAGGCGGCGAGGTCGCGTTGACGGGCGAGGCGGCGGTGCAGGTCGCGTCCACCGGCTTCGCCGAGACTGCGGCCGCCTTCGCGGGCGCCGTCGATGCCTCCACCAAGGCCCGGATGCAGGGCTACGAGGGCGACCCCTGCGGCGAATGCGGAAACTACACGCTTGTCCGCAACGGCACCTGCATGAAGTGCAACACCTGCGGAGCAACGAGCGGCTGCAGCTGAAATCGGAGGGTAGCTGTCGCTCCGGCGAAAGTTGCTCCCAAATCGGCCAAGTTCGTCCCGATTGGAGGCAATGATCGTCCCGAAGGTCCTCGTGGACAGCAGGGCCTCCCCCACCGGGAGGCCCACTCTGATATAACCATTCGTCTTGAGGGGCTGACTATGGGGTTGGGCGCCTCGGCGTGCGCTCTCATAGCTGGCGCGGGCCGCGGCGCTTCGGCCCGTCAGGGTCGACCGGACAAGCCGGAGTGGGGTTCCGTTTCGGGCTCGCAGGCTTCATTTTTCAACGAAGCGATTTAGGCCGCAAGTAGGAGTGGTCGGCTGCTAGAGGTGGCTCGGTGGATCTCCGCCTTGGTTACGCCGCCGCCGGGATTGGCGTCAGCTGATTGAGACAGGCTTGGTCGGGGGTCCGCCCGCCATGCGACGAATGCGGCCGCGTCCCGTTGCAGAAGCTCAGATACCGGCCGATCGAGGCCCGAGCTTCGGAGACGCTGGCGTAGGCGCGCAAGTAGACCTCCTCGTATTTCACCGTCCGCCAGAGGCGCTCGACGAAGACGCTGTCGCGCCAGGCGCCCTTGCCGTCCATGCTGATGGCGATCTCGGCATCCTTCAGCACCTTGGTGAAGTCGACGCTGGTGAACTGCGAACCCTGGTCGCTGTTGAAGATCTCCGGCCGGCCGTGGCGCCCGAGCGCCTCCTCCAGCGCCTCGATGCAGAAGTCGGCCGAGAGCGTGATCGACAGCCGCCATGCCAGGGACCTTGCGGCTGAACCAGTTGACCACCGCGGCGAGATAGAGTGAGGCTTTGGTCGCCATCGGTTGAGACCGATGCCGAACGCCGCGGGCCATCGGAATGTAGGTGATGTCCCTGGCCCAAACGTGGTTCGGCATCGGTCACGGTCAGCTTCCGCAGCAGGTAGGGATAGACCTTGTGTCCCGGCGCCGGCTTCGACGTGTTCGGCCGAGGGTAGAGCGCCTCGATCGCCATCCTCTTCATCAGCGTCGAGACATGAAGCCGGCCACCTCGTGCCCTTCGGCCTGCAACAGGCCCTTCAGCATCCGGCTGCCTGCGAACGGATACTCCAGATGCAGCTCGTCGATCCGGCGCATCAGGGCGAGATCGGCGTCCGAGGTCGGCCTGTTGCCTTCGGTAATGGGACGTTGTCAGTCAAGCGTGATTTTCACCTCCGGCCCCAGGTGGGGCGGGTTGTCGGTTGGCGCGACGGAGGCGCCGGCGGCGCGGAGATTTCATTATGTCGGAGCGATGCCGGCGCTGGGCCACGAGCGCGGCGACGCCGTTGGTCGGAATTGGGCTTAGCCCTGCGCCTTTTGCCGTCTCTCGTCCGCCCCGGGTTCATGCTTCGGTCCGTGGTCAGCGCGAGGCTGCCAACATCATGCCTGGTCCAGTGCGGTCCCGAGCGCCCATCTCACAAGCGTGCTCGAACGCGAGCGTTCGGCGACGAGGCAACACTCGGCGTCTCGGGGACCGCGTCCCGGTGGGGACTTCGGACGGCCGGCGCCTTCGGGCGCGGCCGAAACCTTCAGCGTTTTCGCCCGCGGCGGGCGGGGCGCATGCGGCGGCTCCCGAGCGTCAGGCGGCGCCTGCCGCGGCCCTGCGCGTGAGGCGGAAGTCCGCGCTGTCCACCCACATCCGGTGCAGGATCACGCCGATCCGGCGCGCCAGGGCGACCACCGCCCGCTTCATCCCGCGCCGTCGAGCGACCTGCAGGCCCCACGCCTTCAGCCAGCACGGCCTGGCGTGATGCATCATCACCGTCGCCGCCTGGTAGAGCGCAGAGCGCAGAGCGGCGTCGCCGGCGCGGGTGATCGATCCGACCACGTCGATCTCCCCGGACTGGTGGCGGCCTGGCGTCAGGCCGACCCAGGGCCCGACGTCCTTCGATGACCGGAACCGCTCCGGCGCATCGATCGCCGACTTCACCGTGAGCGCCACCTGCGGCCCGACCCCCGGCATCGTCATCATGATCCGGCACGCGGCGTCCTGCTTCGCCAGATCCCGGAGGCGCCGATCGAGACCGGCGAGCTCCGCGCGCAACGCCGCCCGGGCGCGGAGCATCGCCTCCGCCAGCGTCTCCAGCATGGCGTTCCCCGCCGCCAGCTCGCGCACGCGCGCCGCGTAGCCGCCCTTGCTGATCTTGCCGAGCTTGAGGCCGAAGTTTCGCAGCACACCGCGCAGCGACAGCTCGACGTCGATCGCCGCCTTCTGGATGGACCGGCGCGCCGTCAGCAGCGCGCGCATCTCCTGCGCCGAGACCGACTTGCAGTGCACTGGCCGGTACCAGCCCATCTGCAGCAGGCGCGCGATCCCCTCCGCATCGCGCCGGTCCGTCTTGACGGGCATCGCCTTGAGCGCCGCCTTGACCTGGCGCGTCTCCATCAGCACGACCGTGGCGCCCGCCTCCGTGAGCGCCTTGTGCAGCCACTGCGACAGCGGCCCGGCCTCGAGCCCAACCGCCGTCACCTCGAACGGCAGGCCGAGAACGAACGCCGCGAGCGCCTCCGGTTCGCTCGGCAGCTTCGCCTCCTTCACCACTCCGCCACGCGCATCGAGGACGCACACCGCCGCGCTTGCAAGAGAGACATCGATCCCGATGAAATGCTCCATGTCGTCGCCCTTTCGTCTTTGCCAGGGAGAGGGGCGCGCCAGACCCGGCGACCCCGCGGCGCCCACTCGCGCCGGGGCGACGACACCAACCGCCGAGAGCAGGCTCAAGGCTCCTGGGCGCCAGCCCCATTACGGCATCTCACCCATGAATGTTACCGAAGGCGACCATCGGCGGTGAGCACGAGCGCGGCCGTCGCTGAGTGGATGATCTTCTTGGCCTCGAGCGCCCGCCACGATTTCACCATCCGCTGGACAGTGCGCAGGTGGTTGTCAGTGAACCGGTCCGGATGGAGCTGCTTCAGCCTCGCCAGCACCTCGACGGCCGTCATGGCGGGCTGCGCCTCAAGCCAATCCTCAATGTCGGCGCGATGCGGATCGAGCAGCGAGGGGCGCTTTGGGATCGGCTTCACCCGCCGGTAAGGTCGGCGATGGATCTCTAGGCGCTCGCCATTCCTCTTCGCTGCGGCAACGCTGCCCATGAGATCGACGATGATGGTCGAGGCCTTTGGTGCCGGCGCGGCGCCCCGCTGCCCAACTCGGCCTGCGCCGCCCGCACCGCTGCCAGCGTGATCACCGGATCGGCGCGGCTGCGGAGGTCGTGGATGCGCGCCATGCTCCCTGCATCGAGCCGTCCCGATACCATGGCCCGTCTCGGCCGGCGTCACGGGCGCGTACCAGCGCTTCGTCACCCGGGCGCCGACGCGGACCTTCTCGCGTAACTTGAAGGAGGGCTGGAACAGGTTGGTGTGCAGCCGCGCCGCGGCGTAGAGACGGGCGAGCAAGGCGGTCGCGGCCGGTCCCTCGAACCGGCCATAGCCGACAAGCCGCCGGACGATGGCGCCGTTCTTCTGCTCAACCCAGGCCTGGTCTTTCTTCCGATAGGCGCGGGAGCGCGTGACCTCGAGCCCCTGCGCCCAGCACCAGTCGACCACCGGCTCGTTCATGAAGGCGCCGTCGTTGTCGAAGTCCACGCCTCTGAGCGGGAACGGGAAGAGCTCCTGCGCCGTCACGGAGCCGCCGCGGCCCTCACGGATGTGCCGTCCCTGCGGAATGCTCGCCATGATCGCAAGGCCTCGATGCCGGCGCCATTCCTGCCGCACATAAATGTGGCCGAGCGACCAGCAGCCGTAGCCGTGATCGTGCAGATCCGTGACAGCGCAGGGGGCGTAGGGATCGTGGCCCGGCGCCCCGTCCGGCGAGCAATGCATCAATCCGCGACCCTCGACGCGCCGCGGATAGCGGGGCAGGAAGCTGCGCGTCTCGGCGCGGCCGGTATGCGACAGGCCGTGGACCACTGCCTCGCCGATTTCCACACTGGGCCGCTCCTCGTCGAGGATGAAGACGCTTTCGCCCAGCGGGCCGTAGCGCGCAGGGTCGAGAAGGCCGTCATGGTTGCCCCGGATCAGCAGGGTCGGGATGCCGGCCGCTCCGAGGCGGGCCAAGGCGCGGGCCAGAACGGTGCGAGCGGCCACGTCGGGGACGTCGTTGTCGAACACGTCGCCGGCCAGCAGCAGCCCGTCCACCCGGCGGTCGATCGCCACGTCGACGATGCGCCGCAGAACCTCCCGCGACGCCGTCTTCAGGCGACAGGCCAGATCGGGGTCGCGCAAGGCGACGGACCGGAGCGGAGAATTGAGGTGAAGATTCGGCGGCGTGAGAAATCGCATCACTCGTGACCACTGCTTCTTGCCCAAGGGGGCGCAAATCGATGTCGAATCAAAGCTCTCGCTCAGACTGCTCCAGCGCGCCGTGTCGGACAAGCCCAGCCTCCTCGGTTTCTGGGCCGGCTCCAGGGCAGCTCGGCACGTCGGACCACCCGCAGCCCGAGCTCCGCCGCCCGAGCCGATCGCTGCTGGACTCGTCCTGAAAGCGGCTCCGCATCGTCGAGGTGTCGACCTTGACCGACTTCATGCGTTCCGCGAGCGGCCTCAAGGCCGAGCCTCTTGCCGTAGGACCGGTCGGCGGCAGGATGCGGTCCTCGATCTCGCAGAGAGAGCCTGATGCTCTATGACTGTCTATGATCTTGGGCGACGAGCAAGGGTCGACCTGGTGGCCGAACCCGGCGGCCTTTGCTCCGTCCCTCTGCTCGACCACTCGGCCGTGGCGGCCGAACCGGCGGACATCGGGATCTCCCTCAGCAGGAGATCGACGCGCTTGAGATGTCGGGATGTGCGCCTGTCGACGTCTACGATGCTGTCCACTGGTCCTTTGGCGGCTGGCGGACTTCTACGGCCGCCTCGTCGCGGGCCGAGACGCCTTGCCCCCGCCGAGGCATCGTTCTCGGCGAGGCCCGTCAAGGCATCCTCGTTCTACCTTTGATCGGCGAGCTTGCGGATGTAGGCGTCCACCTCGGACAGTCGTCAGCGCGAGGAGCGCCCGAGCTTCAAGGCTTTCGGAAGGCACTCCGATCGATGTCGCGATAGATGCTGGCTCGGGACCGCTGGAGCATCTTCACGAGGGTGGCGATGCCAACGAGGGTTTCGGGAACGGGCGATGTCGTGTGCATGTGATCTCCTTGTCCCTATGCAGACGGAAGATCGGTCCGTCTCTTCGAACCGACAAATACTCCAGGCGATCTCGGGCGAAGAACTTCGCGCTCGCTCGGCCGGGATCTGGGACTTGCCGCTGCAAGCGTGCTCGAGGATCATGCAGCCGTGGAATTGGAGAGTGTCGCGCCAGCCGCGCGTTCTTGCCACCCCGGCGCCACCCCGGAGCGCTTTACGCACACCGGGTATTGACCCCATATGGGAGAAAGTCACCGAGAACGTTGGGAAAAGTGGTAGCGGAGGAGGGACTTGAACCCCCGACACGCGGATTATGATTTCGCTGCTCTAACCAACTGAGCTACTCCGCCCCTGAGCGAGGGCGAGTTAAGGCAGAGCGGCGGATACGTCAACCTGCAAACGGAAGCCTCGTGTCGCCATGACGTTCTCTAGCAGGTCCGTATGGGCTTCTGCCGTCAAGCGTTTCTTCCCGCATGGCTCCGCCGGGCGCATCTCAGGCCTGTCGCGCTCCACTGTCGCGTCGCCGGTTTCATGCTTCCGTTCGTGGCCGGCTCGCAGCGGCCACATCATGCCGTCCAGTGAACCCCGAGCGTCTGCCTGAAGAGCGTGCTGCACGTCTGAGGACGGATCACGAGCATGCTGCCGGTTTCGTCGGGCTCCGTCCGGGTCAGCATCGCCTGTGCGGCCTCGTGGAGCATCGAGCGAACCATTCCGTCGCCCTCCCTGGTGATCCCGCCAGTGATGTCGGCCTCGCCGGGCTGGTGTTTCTTCGGCGTCGGGCGGAAATGCGCGTCGTCCCGCTTCGATGAGCGGCCGGGATCGTCCACCGCCGAGGTGAAGGAGAGGGCCGTCAGCAGACCTACGCCCGGCGCGTCATCTCCGCCCGCAGGACTTCTCGGGCTCGCTGCATCACTCGTTCACCCGCACGATCATCGGAATGCCGCTGGCGAGGTCCTGCACCCGCTCGGCAAAGGGCCTTGCCGATCCTGAGTTCGAAGCCGCGGAGCCCGAGTCCGATTTCAAGCATCTTGCTCTGGAGCGGATTGCGGACCGTCAGCAACCCGCCCAAGGCCGAGGCGGACTTGCGGTGCACCGGCCGGGACCATCCCATCCACAGGAGCGGCGCAATCCTGCACGCATCGCGCCGATCGGGCTTGACCGGCATCGCAGAAAGTGCCGCCTTGCGCGTGGTGGAGGACGCGCTTGGGGCTTCGACACGATCGTCAACGTCGATGAGCTGATCGGCCGGAGCAACGCCCGCAACCGCAGCCGCATCGAGGCCGAGCGGGCCGAGCTGCGGCCGTTGCCGCGCAGGCGGACCGATGACGGCGAGGACGCTGTCGTGACCGTCACCTCATCGGGTGGCTTCATGGCTCGCGGCAGTTCTTCTACACCGTGCCCTCGCGCCTGATCGGCCACCGGCTGCGCGTGCGCCTCCACGACGACAGGCTCGAGGTCATTCTCGGCGGCTCGCATCTGATGACGCTGCCGCGGCCGGAGCTACGGTCGCCGCGCCGCCGGCAAACGCCGAAAGTGACCGACCGGCCTCGCGCGCGGCACCGACCTTCCGCGCTTTCCGGTTCGCATCAGCATGCGCCCGGCCTCGCAGGTGCGATCCGCCAATCTTGCGGTTCGTTACAGCGTCGCGGCCTGGAAGAGGAGGGTCCTTGCAATCTTGTCTCCGGGCTTCGTCTCTCGGCCGGTGCAGCCGACCTCGCCGGGCTCGCAGCGTTTCGGCGTCAGCCCGAGATTGCCGGCGACGCTGGAGGATCGGCGGAAGCGCGAGGCATCGCCGAACCGGCTCCATGGCCGCACGGGTCCGCACGGCCGCGAAGCCCAGCATCTCGCGCAAGAGGCCGGCTTGCTTCTCAACCAGCTCGGTCAGCGCCGGAGCTCCGCCCGGGGTCTCCTGCACTGCTCGGGAGTAGCCAGCGGAAGCGGTGCGGCGGCCATTGAGCATCAAGCAACGGCTCCACGATGACGGACCTGCGTTGACACGCGCGCGGGGACAAGTCACCTCTCGGCCCCGAACGGTCCGAGGGAGGCCCCCCTATGTCAATTCCGCAGGAGGGCGGCGGCCCCATCGAAAGCCATGCGCAACTCGCTGGCTACCTTGAGGCCGGATGCAAGCCCGTCTCGGACTGGCGCATCGGGACGGAGCACGAGAAGTTCGGGTATTGCCGCGACAGCCTGAAACCTCTGCCCTACGACGGGCCGCGTTCGATCCGCGCCATGTTGACCGGCCTCGCCGGTCGCTTCGGCTGGGAGCGGATCGAGGAGGACGGCAACATCATCGGATTGCTGAAGGACGGTGCGAACGTCAGCCTCGAGCCCGGCGGGCAACTCGAACTGTCTGGCGCGCCGCTCGAGACGATCCACCAGACCTGCGACGAGGTGAACGAGCATCTCGCGCAGGTGAAATCAGTCGCCGACGATATCGGTTGCGGTTTCATAGGTTTGGGCGCCGCACCTACGTGGACGCATGAACAGATGCCGATGATGCCCAAGGGGCGGTATCGGCTGATGACGGAGTACATGCAGAAGGTCGGGACGCTCGGCCTGCAGATGATGTACCGGACCTGCACGGTTCAGGTGAACCTCGACTTCGGGTCCGAAGCGGACATGGTGAAGAAGCTGCGGGTGGCGCTGGCGCTGCAGCCTGTGGCGACGGCGCTGTTCGCCAACTCGCCGTTCCTCGAGGGCAAGCTGAACGGGCACAAGTCGTGGCGCAGCCGTATCTGGCGGGATCTCGATTCCGATCGGACCGGGATGCTGCCATGGGTGTTCGAGGACGGCATGGGTTTCGAGAAGTACGTCGACTACGCGCTTGATGTTCCTATGTATTTCGTTTACCGGAATGGGCGGTACGTGGATGCGACGGGGCAGTCTTTTCGCGATTTCCTGAAGGGGGAACTGCCGGCGCTGCCGGGGGAGAAGCCGACCCTGTCGGACTGGGCGGACCACCTGACGACGATCTTCCCGGAGGCTCGGATCAAGAAGTTCATCGAGATGCGGGGCGCCGACGGCGGGCCTTGGCGGCGGCTTTGTGCGCTGCCGGCGCTTTGGGTCGGTTTGCTGTATGACGGGGGCGCGCTGGATGCCGCTTGGGACCTGGTAAAGGACTGGAATTCCGAGACGCGCGAAGGACTTAGGGTCGCGGCCAGCATCGATGGTCTCCAGGCGGAGGCGGGGGGCGTGAAGATGCTTGACGTCGCGCGGGAGGTTGTCGGGCTCGCCGAGCGGGGGCTGGTGGCGCGGGCGAAGGCGGGGGATGGCGGGCTGGTTCCGGATGAATCGCACTTTCTCAATACGTTACGGGAGAGTGTCGAGAGCGGAAGGGTGCCCGCGGACGAGCTGATCGCGCGGTTCGAAGGGGATTGGAACGGCGACGCGAGCCGGGTGTTCGGCGAATACAGCTACTGAGCGGTGGCGACAGGTCCGGCGGCGGCCGGGATCTGTACGGATATGTACAATTTCGGACCCCCCTTTTGTCCACTTCTGTACGGAAATCCGGGCCGCGGGAGCGGCCCGGAGAGGCCGGTCAGACGACCTTGACGACCAGGTCGTCGAACCCGTCGAGCTTGCACACCATCGTGTCGCCGCGCACGACCGGACCGACGCCCGAGGGCGTGCCGGAGAGGATGACGTCGCCGGCGGCGAGCTCGAAATATTCCGAGAGGTACGAGATCATCTCGGGCACCTTCCAGATCATCTGGGCGAGGTCGCCTTCCTGACGGACCTCGCCGTTGACCTCGAGGCGAATGATGCCGGTGTCCGGGTGGCCAATCCTGGAGGCGGGGTGGACCGGTCCGACCGGGGCCGACCGCTCCACCGCCTTCCCGATCTCCCAGGGACGGCCCATCTTCTTCTGCTGCCCCTGCAGGTCGCGCCGCGTCATGTCGAGCGACAGGGCGTAGCCGAAGACGTGGTCGAGGGCCGTCTCGACGGGGATGTTGGTGCCGCCGGATCCGAGCATGACCGCGAGCTCGACCTCGTGATGCACGTCCTCGGTGTGGGGCGGATAGGGAAACTCGCCCGAGGGGTCGAGGTTGTTGGGGTTCTTCTGGAAGAAGAAGGGAGGCTCACGGTCGGGGTCGTGGCCCATCTCGACCGCGTGAGCGGCGTAGTTCCGACCGATGCAGTAGACGCGGCGGACAGGAAACGACTTGCCCCCGTCGACGGGCAGCGCGGGAATGGCGGGCGGTTCGATCACGTAGTCGGTCATGGCGCATCCTTCTCTGGGCACGTCCTTGGTCCTAGTGCCATGACGGGGTGAGATCAATCGTGACCAATCCCGCGCAATTCGGCAGATCGCGCTTTGGTCCGATAATGGTTTGATCGCGGCGCCCGTTGCGCTAGTCTGCGGCTCGGGAGGTGTGCCGGATGCTGCATCAGCTCGACCGTGGCGGTTCCGATGCGTTGGAGCGCGTGCGCGCGCTCATCGCGGAGGGCGGATACGCGCCGGGCGACCGCCTGCCGCCGGAGCGGGAACTGATCGAGCGGCTGGGGATGGGGCGCGCCGCGTTGCGCCGGGCGCTCGACCAGCTGGAGCGGTCGGGCGCGATCTGGCGGCATGTCGGCAAGGGCACCTTCATCGCCGGCGGCGAGGAGGCGACCGGCGACATTGCGCGCCAGATGACGCCGATGCGGATGATGCAGGCGCGGCTCTGCATCGAGCCGGCGCTGGCGCGGGAGGCGGCGATCCACGCTACTGCCGAGGCGATGGCCGGGATCGAACGGATCCTGGACCGGTCGGAGGCGGCTGCGTCCTGGGCGGAATACGAGGCGCAGGACGACGCCTTGCACCGCGCCGTGGCGGAGGCGTGCGACAACGCCCTGCTGGTCGCGACGTTCGAGCAGCTGAACCGCGCCCGCCGGGCCGTGACGTGGGGGGCGGTGTCGCGCAGGAGCGCGAAGCCGCCCGCGGATCATTCGAGCTTTGCCGAACACAGAGCCATCGCGGGCGCCATCGGTGCGAGAGACGCCGACGCGGCGTGGAGCGCGATGAGAGAGCACCTGAAATCCGTCTCGGCGCGGTTGTTTCCGTAGCCCGAGCGAAAAACCGGGGAGGAGGACCCATGACCATCAATCTCAAGATCACGGCCGCCGCGGCGGCACTGGCGGCGACGCCCGTCCTGGCCCAGGACGATCCGCTGGGCATCGCGTTCGGCGACATCGCCAGCGTCGAGAGCCTGAACCTGCTGATCGCGATGGAGCGCGCCGAGGAGCGCGGCGTGCCGATGGAGCTGACGTTCTTCAATTCCGAGGATGTGGCGGTGCAGGCGGTGCTGACCGGGCAGGCGGATATCGGCGTGGGGGCGCCTTACGCCTTCATCCAGAACTCGGACGCGCCGATCCGGATGTTCTTTCGCATGTCGGAGCTCTTGTTCTTTCCGGTCGTGAACTCCGAGGTCTACTCGAGTTGGGAGGATCTCGACGGGCAGGAGGTGACGGTGCATTCCCGCGGATCCGGCACCGAGGCGTTGATGCGGCTGATGGAGCAGGTGCACGACATCGAGTTCTCGCAGATCAGCTACGTGCCGGGCTCCGAGGTGCGCGCGGGCGCGATGCTGCAGGGCACCATCGACGCCTCGATCGTCGACGCCGCGAACTTTCGCCTGCTGCAGGAGCAGGGCGGCGAGAAATTCATGCGCCTGCCGGTCGAGGGCGTGAGCGCGACCGACGAGGCGCTCTACGCCAACACGCAGGTGCTGGAGGCGCGGGCCGACGACATCAAGATTTTCGTCGAGGAGCTGATCCGGACCTGGGAGGACATCAACGAGAACCCGCAGATCGTCGGCGAGCTGCGCGAGCAGTACGGCCTGCTGCCGGACCTTCCCGACGAGGCCGCGAGCGAGGCGGTGCCGTACTACACCGAGGCGGTCGAGAACGGCATCTATCCCGCCGACGGCGGCTCGCCAGAGGATGCGCAGGCCGACATCGACTTCCTGTCGGCGGCGGGCCAGGTGGAGGCGGGCGAAGAGGTCGATCCGTCCGACTACTGGGACTTCGGCCCGCTCGAGGCGGCGCGGTCCGCCGAGTGACGGCGACCGACGCCACGGCGGTCCAGGGACCCTTCGGCGCGGCCGCGGGCCGCGTCGTCGCAATGCCGGTGGTCTGGCGCGTCGCCTCGCTGGCGCTGCTGTTCCTCGCCTGGGAGATCGCCGGGCGGTCGAACTTCAGCTGGGCGTTTCCCTCGTTCCTGGAGACGATGGCGGCGCTGGGGGAGATGATCGCGGACGGATCGCTGGGCGTTGCGTACCTGCGAACATCAGAGCCGCTGGTGATCGGGCTGGTGATCTCGCTCGGCATCGGGATCTCTGCCGGGGTGGCGATGGGGCTGCGAGCGGACGTCGAGTGGCTGACGCTGCCGATCTTCATCACCGCGCAGGCGGCGCCGATGGCGGCGCTGATCCCGCTGATCACGTTCGTCTACGGCATCGGGCTGGCCTCGAAGGTGCTGGCGGTCTGCATGCTGGCGATGCCGGTGATCGCGATCAACAGCTACAAGGCGGTGCGCAACGTGCCGCCGTCGCTGATCGACATGAGCCGGTCCTTCATGGGCAGCCGCGCGCAGCAGATCCGTCAGGTCGTGCTGCCCGCCGCGGCGCCGATGATGTTCGCCGGCATCCGCCTCGGCGTCGCCGAGGGATTCTCGGGCGTGGTGCTGGCGGAGCTGCTGATCACGCCGACCGGGATCGGGGACCTGATCACCTACCACCGGTCGATCGCGAACTTCGCCAACATGTACGCGGTGATCTTCTCCATCGTGGCGGCTGCAGTGATCACGGTGACGCTGCTGCACCGGCTGGAGACAACGCTGTTCCGCCCGGAGAAGAGGGGAGTTGCATGAGCGTCACGCCGTTCAAGCGGAAGGAGGCTCGTGTGGCCGACCCGATCGTTGCCACGCGCGGGATCCACAAGGTGTACGGCGGGGCGGTCCACGCGCTCGACGATATCAACCTGGAGTTCCGGCGGGGGGAGCTGACGAGCCTGCTGGGGCCGTCAGGCTGCGGGAAGACGACGCTTCTGAAGATCATCGCGGGGCTGCTCGATCCGACAGAGGGCGAGGTGACGGTGAGCGGCCGTCCGGTGACGGGGCCGGGGCCGGAGCGGGCGTTCGTGTTCCAGGACTTCGCGCTGATGCCCTGGGCCAGCGTCCTGCGGAACGCGGCCTTCGGGCTGGAGCTGCAGGGCATGGGCCGGGCGGAGCGGGAGGAGCGGGCGCGGCACTACATCGACGAGGTCGGGCTGAGCGGCTTCGAGGAGGCGTATCCGCACCAGCTGTCCGGCGGGATGCGCCAGCGGGTCGGGCTGGCGCGGGCGCTGGCGGTGGATGCCGAGGTGCTCTTGATGGACGAGCCGTTCTCGGCGGTCGACGAGCAGACCCGCCGGAAGTTCCAGGAGGACCTGATCCGGCTGCGGGAGATCGAGCGGAAGACCTTCATCCTGGTGACGCACTCGATCGAGGAGGCCGTCTACCTGTCGGACCGGATCGTGCTGCTGACGCCGCATCCGGGCCGGGTGGGGCAGGTCATCGACCCCGACATCCCGCGCGGCGGCGACCCCGACGCGATCCGGCGGTCGCCCGTCTATCTCGACCTGATCGACGAGATCTGGGCCGGGCTGAAGAAGTACGTCGAATGACCCTCTACGGCTTTCAGGTTCCGAAGTTCGCGGCGCTGCTGGTCTGGGTCGTGGTATGGGAGATCATCGGGCGGTTCGAGCTGGTGCTGCTGTTTCCACCCTTCACCGAGGTGCTGGCGGCGCTTGGCGATGTCGTGACCTCGCCGAGCTTTGCCCGCGCGGCGTGGATTACCGTGACCTGCTATCTCGCCGGACTTACGCTCGCCATCGTCGCCGGCATCTCGCTCGGGCTGCTGATGGGCATGGTCACGGCGGCGGACCGGCTGCTGAACATGTGGGTCAACATCTTCCTCTCGGCGCCGCTGTCGGCGCTGGTGCCGGTGATCATGATCCTGTTCGGGATGGGGGCGCCGACGGTGGTCGTGACGGTCTTCATGTTCGCGGTGTGGATCATCGCGCTCGACACGCGGGCAGGGGTGCAGCACGTGTCGCCGTCGCTGATGGAGATGTCGCGGTCGTTCGGTGCATCGCGATGGGAGAGGCTCAAGATCATCCTGCTCTCCGCGCTGCCCGAGATCCTGGCGGGCGTGAGGTTGGGCGTTATCCGGGGCGTGAAGGGCGTGGTGATCGGGCAGCTTCTCGTCTCGATCATCGGCGTCGGAGCGCTCTTCGCGCTCTACAGCCAGAATTTCCTGATGGCGCATTTCTGGGCGCTGATCCTCATCCTGTTCGCGTTCGCCCTGGCGCTGGCGGAACTCATCGGTCGACTGGAATCGAGGGTCGGGTACTATGCCGGCGCGCGCAGCTGAAGGCGGGCGGAAACCATTCCCCGCGATCCGTAGGCGTGGTAATGACAATGCGAGTGGATCCAGATGAACGACGCGCCACCCAGCCAGACCATGTGCGCGCAGGTGCTTCTGCGCAACATGATCATCAGCGGCGACCTCCTGCCGGGAGCGCGGCTGCGCGCAGAGTCCTTCGGTGAAGAGCAAGGGTTGTGCAGCGAAGCCGTGCGCTTTGCGCTACGCGGTCTTTCCGAGGAGGGGCTGCTTGAACCGGGCGACGGCGGCAACGTCTACCTAGTCCGGGCGTTCAGCCTGCCCGACGCGCTCGACGCGATCGAGATTCGCGGCATCCTGGAAGGAACGGCAGCGCGCTTCGCGGCTGAGCGGACGGTTCCCCTCGGTCGTCTGGCGCGTCTCGATCAGCTTGTGGACATGATGCAGGGGGCTCTGGACGGACCGCCGGGATATGGGGATCTCGAGGCATATGCCGGATTCAATTCCGAGTTCCATCAAGCTCTGAGGCAGTTGCCAGGCAGCGCGCTCATCGAGCGTGAGCTCGAGCGCCTCTCCGGTCTGCCGTTCGCGGCACCCTCGTCCTTCATACAGCGCGACTTGAGCGAGCCGTCGTTCCGACTGTCGATGGTGACGGCGCAGGCGCAGCACCGCTCGCTCGTCGACGCGATCGTTCAGCGCGAGGGCGCGCGCGCCGAGGCGATCGCCCGCGAACATGCGCGCCTCGCCAGACAGAACTTCGAGGCGGCCGCGGCGAACAGACGCGCCAGCAGCGGCAGGATCGTCGGCCTGAGCTTCGCCAAGGGCTGATCTCAGGACAGCTTGCCGCCTTTTGCCGCGAAATGTACGCGTTTCGCATTGGGTGGAGTGAGCGCGTGGATTTGGCCTGTCGGACATCGTGTAGCGCGGCGATCCGTGGCGCGCCTCCGCAATTCCCGCGCCGGAAGTTGCATCGCTCCGGCCTTGACGTACGAATTCTCCGGTCGGCGGGACCAGCGGCAGACCCGCGCGGCCGGATCGCCGTTTTCGCGTACCGTCGACGTCCTGCGTCCGCGAGGGCTCGGAGAATCGTGCCGGGGACCGGCGGAGCGGGCGCTGGCGCGGATGTCGGAAACGGTGCGGGCCGCGACGCATTGATGCCTCGCCAAAGCGACGGGAGGTCGCATGGATGGTGGCCGACGCGATGACGCGAATCACGGACCGGCTGCGCCGGTCGTTAGAAAGGTGGAGTGACATGGGCACCCTGAGCTTTCTCAGACGACCGGAGCCGCGAACGGCGGACACCACGACCGCGGACCTGATCGACGGCTATTCGATCGAGGTGATGCCGCGCACGGCGGCCAAGATCGAGTGCTTCGCCGACCTGCTGCCGGCCCGGACGCGCGTCTACATCGCGCATATCGAGGGCACCACCATCGACGAGATGGTCGAGACGGCCAAGAGGATCCGGGGCGAGGGCTTTGCAGTGATGCCGCACTTTCCGGCGCGCTACATTCGCGACGCCGGCGTCCTGGAGGAGTGGGCCGCCCGGTACGCCGACGAGGCGGGCGTGGACGAGGCGCTGGTGCTGGCGGGTGGCCGGGCGACGCCCGAGGGGGACTTTCATTCCTCGATGCAGCTTCTGGAGACCGGCATCTTCGACCGGCGGGGCTTCAAGCGGCTGCACGTGGCGGGGCATCCCGAGGGGAACCGCGACATCGACCGCGACGGCTCCGGCACGATGGTGGGCCAGGCGCTGATGTGGAAGCAGTCGTACTCGGATCGGACCGACGCCGCGATGGCGCTGGTCACGCAGTTCGCGTTCGAGGCGGAGCCGATCGTCGACTGGATCGCGCGGATCCGGCGGGAGGGGATCGAGCTGCCCGTGCATGTCGGCATCGCCGGGCCCGCGAAGCTGCAGACGCTGATCAGGTTCGCAGCTTCGTGCGGCGTCGGGCCGTCGCTGAGCGTCCTGCAGAAGCGGGCGCGCGACGTGCGCAAGCTCGTGCTGCCGTTCGAGCCGACGGAGGTCCTGCGGGACCTTGCGGCGCACCGCGCCCGTGACCCGCGGACTGCGCCGGCGCAGGTACACTTCTTTCCGCTGGGCGGCATCAAGACCTGCGCTGAGTGGGCGAACGAACGGCTTGCGGAGCGCGCCGCGGCCGGCTGAGCGGTCGCGCGACCGTCAGGTGGGCGGGGGTTCCCGCAATTCGATGGCATTGCCTTCCGGGTCGCGGACGCGGGCGAAGCGGCCCGCTTCGGCGTCCCAGTCCGGGCGGCGCTCCGCCTCGACCCGTCCACTGCCAGCGAGGCGAGGGCAGCGTCGAGATCGTCGACCCTGAGGTTGAGCGTCCGCTGCTGATCGGCGCGCCGGAAATAGCCCGTCCCGGCATGGAAGTGCGAAAAGAGCGTGGGACCGGCGGCCTGCTGCCAGAGCGGATCACCGCCGATGCCAAGGTGTCGTACGTACCAGCTCGACAGGGCGCCGGGATCGCGGGCCCGCAAGAAGAGCCCGCCGATCCTGGTAACGGCCACCCCTCAGTTGGCGCCGGCGACAGCGCGGCGGGTCACGACGGACACGAGGTGGGCCCGGTACTCCGCCGATCCGTGCAGGTCGCCAATCATCCCGTCGGATGGAGTCGTGAGCTCACGAATGGCCTCGGCCGAGAAATCGGATGACAGATTCTGCTCCGCCTCGGTCCAGCGGAAGACGCCTGCTTCGGACGCGCCAGTGACGGCGACGCGCACACCGTCGCCGAATTTCGCCACGAAGACGGCGACGAGCGGGAAGCGGGACGCCACCTGGATGAACTTCTCGTACCTCGCGGCCTGCGGGATCGGGAAGCGGACCTCGGTGATGAGTTCGCCATCCTCCAGCGCGGTCTCGAACATGCCCCGGAAATAGTCGTCCGCCGCGATCTCGCGCGAGCCGGACGGACCGGTGGCGACGATCGTCGCGCCGGAGGCGAGGGCGCCGGCGGGATAACACGCGGAGGGGTCGTTGTTGGCGAGCGAGCCGCCGATCGTGCCGCGGTTGCGGACCGCCGGATCGCCGATGCGCGATGCCAGCGAGGCGAGGGCCGGGTAGGCCTGCGCCGCCTCGTCCATCACCTGACGGTGGGTGGTGCCGCCGCCGACGACGAGGGTGTCGCCCTCGTGCCGGACGTACTTCATCTCGGCGATGCCCGAGAGGCTGACCAGCGTGCCGGGGTCGGCGAGGCGCTGCTTCAGCGTCGGGATCAGGGTCTGGCCGCCGGCGATGGCCTGCGCCTCGCCCCCGGCCAGCGCGGCCACGGCGTCCTGAACGGTTCCGGGCCGGGTCATCTCGAATGCGTACATGGATTGTCTCCTCTCGGTCCGGTCAGTTCTGGGGCGCCTGGAAGGAACGATCCTCCATCGCGGCGTTCGCGCCGGCGCTGGCGCCCTGCATCGCCGCCCAGACCCGGTTCGGGGTCAGCGGCATGTCGATGTGGCCGACCTTCATGCCGCCGCGATGCAGGGCGTCGATCACCGCGTTGACGATGGTCGGCGGCGAGCCGATCGCACCCGCCTCGCCGCAGCCCTTCACGCCCAGCGGATTGTGGGTGCAGGGCGTCTGGCAGGAATGGTCTACGGCGAACATCGGCAAGTCGTCGGCGCGCGGCATGGCATAGTCCATGTAGCTGGCCGAGATCAGCTGCCCATCCTCGTCGTAGGCGCAGTTCTCGATCATCGCCTGCCCGATGCCCTGGGCGAGGCCGCCATGGACCTGCCCCTCGACGATCATCGGGTTGACGATGTTGCCGAAATCGTCGGCCGCGGCGAACGACAGGACCTCGACCTTGCCGGTCTCGGGGTCGACCTCGACCTCGCAGGCATAGGCGCCGGCGGGATAGGTGAAGTTCGACGGATCGTAGAACGCCGTCTCCTCAAGCCCCGGCTCGAGTTCCTCGAGCGGGTAGTTGTGCGGCACGTAGGCGGCAAGCGTCACGTCGCCCCAGGCGACCGACTTGTCGGTGCCCGCGACGGTGAACTTGCCGTCCTTGAGTTCGATGTCGCCTTCGGAGGCCTCCATCAGGTGGGCCGCGATCTTCTTGGCCTTGTTGATGACCTTGGTCGCCGCCTTGTGGATGGCCGAGCCGCCGACCGCGAGCGAGCGTGAGCCGTAGGTGCCCATGCCCATCGGGCTGTTGGCGGTGTCGCCATGCACGATCTCGACCATGTTGTCGTCGATGCCGATCATGTCGGCGACGACCTGGGCGAAGGACGTCTCGTGCCCTTGGCCGTGGCTGTGGCTGCCCGTCATCACCACGATGCCGCCGGTCGCGTTTACCCGGACCGTGGCGCTTTCGTAGAGGCCGGCGCGAGCGCCGAGCTGGCCGACGAGGTTCGAGGGCGCGATGCCGCACGCCTCGATGTAGGAGTTCACGCCGAAGCCGCGGAGCTTGCCGCGCTGCTTCGACTCTTCGGCGCGGGCCTCGAAGCCGTCGCGGTCGACCATCTCCAGCAGTCGGTCCATCGTCGCGTTGTAGTCGCCGGTGTCGTACTCCACCGCGACGGGGGTGGCGTAGGGAAACTCCGTCACGAAGTTCTTCCGGCGCAGCTCCACGGGGTCCATCCCCATCTCGCGCGCGGCCTTGTCGACGACCCGCTCGAGCTGGAATGTCGCCTCCGGCCGGCCGGCGCCGCGGTAGGCGTCGACGGGGACGGTGTTGGTGAAGACCGCCTTGACGTTCACGTAGATCAGCGGGGTCTTGTAGTTGCCGGCCATCAGCGTGCCGTGCAGCCAGGTCGGCACCGACGGCGCGAAGGTCGACAGATAAGCGCCCATGTTGGCGTAGGTCTCGGTCCTCAGCGCCTGGAAGTTGCCTTCGGCGTCGAGGGCGAGCTCGATCTTGGTGACGTGGTCGCGTGCCATGCGCGTCGGTGGCGAAGGCCTCGGACCGCGTGCAGGTCCACTTGACCGGGCGGCCCACCGCCTTGGCGGCGAAGGTGCAGAACGCCTCCTCGGCGTAATGGAAGATCTTCGATCCGAATCCACCGCCGACGTCGGGTGCCACCACGCGCAGCTTGTGCTCGGGGATGCCGAGGACGAAGGCGCCCATCAGCAGGCGGATCACGTGCGGGTTCTGGCTGGTGGTGTAGAGCGTATGATCGCCCGTGGCCGGGTTGAAGTCGCCGATCGCCACGCGCGGTTCCATCGCGTTCGGAATCATCCGGTTGTTGACCAGCTCCAGCGTGGTGACGTGGTGGGCGTTGCGGATCGCCTCGTCGACCTTCTCGCGGTTGTCCTCGACGAAGCCCCAGTCGTAGCAGAGGTTGGTGCCGATGTCGTCGTGGACCAGCGTTGCGCCATCCTGGTCATCGCCGCCTTCATGTCCATGACCGCTGGAAGATCCTCGATCTCGGGCATGATGGCATCGGCGGCATCGCGTGCCTGCCAGGGCGTCTCGGCCACGACCGCGGCGATCGGGTCGCCGACGTGGCGGACCTTGCCATGGGCGAGGACGGGGTGCTTGGGCTCCTTCATCACCTCGCCGTCGCGGCCGGTGATCTGCCAGCCGCAGGGCAGGCCGCCAACGCTCTCGAAATCCTTGCCGGTGAAGACGTGCAGCACGCCCGGCATCGCCTCGGCCTCGGACGTGTCGACCGAGACCAGACGGCCGTGCGCCACGTCCGAGCGCAGGAACGCGACGTAGGCCTGTCCGGGCAGATTGATGTCGTCGGTGTAGCGGCCCTTTCCGGTCAGGAACCGCACGTCCTCGCGGCGCTTTTCGCTCGCGCCTATCCCATGATCCTTGGGCATCCCCTATCCTCCCTGTCGCGGCGTCGATCCGCCGTCTCTAGCCTTGCACGCCGGCTCCCTCGGCGTCCCGATGTCCTGGTGTCGCGGAGCCTACTCCGCCGCGACGGCGGGCACGTCCTGACCGGACGCGGCAAGGATCGCCTTGACGATGTTGTGGTAGCCCGTGCAGCGGCAGATGTTGCCGTCGAGGTGCCAGCGGATCTCGGCCTCGGTCGGCTGCGGGTTGTCCTTGAGCAGCGCCGCCGCCGCCATCACCATGCCGGGCGTGCAGAAGCCGCACTGCAGGCCGTGGTAGTCCTGGAACGCCTGCTGGATCGTGCTGAGCGAGCCGTCGGCGTTGGCCATCCCCTCGATCGTCGTGACCTCGGCGCCATCGCACTCCACCGCGAAGATCGAGCAGGCCTTGACCAGCGCGCCGTCGACATGGACGCAGCAGGCGCCGCACTGGCTGGTGTCGCAGCCGACATGCGTGCCGGTGAGGCCCAGCTTGTCGCGCAGGAGTTCGACGAGGAGCGTTCGCCCCTCGACCTCCGCCGACTTCTCTCGGCCGTTCACCGTCAACGTCACCTTGGTCATCCAATCCCTCCCTGGGTGTCTTTGGGGGCCGAGCGCATCAGCCCATCAGCTTTCTGAACCAGCTCTTCTTTTCGCCGCCGACCTGCGGCTCGTCGGGCGAGGACGGCGGTGCCGTCGGATCGGCGCTCGGGCTCGGCACGGCGGTGCCGCCGGGCTCGCGCGGAGGCTCGCCCGCCGCGGCGGGCGTGGCCGCGACCGCGTCGCCGCCGGTGTCGACGCTGACCGAGGCATCGGCGCCGTTGCCCTCGACCACGTTCTTGAAGTTGTCGAAGAACTGGTCGGCCATCTTCTTGGCGAACCCGTCGATGATGCGGCTGCCGAGCTGCGCGAGCTTGCCGCCGACCTTGGCGGTGACGTCGTAGCTGAGGCGCGTGCCCTCGCCCGTAGGGGTGAGCACCACGTCGGCGCCGCCCTTGGCGAAGCCAGCCGGTCCGCCCTTGCCCTCTCCGGTGATGGTGCAGCTCTGCCCGGCCACCACGTTCGACAGTTCGACGTGCCCCTTGAAGGTCGCCTTCACCGGGCCGACCTTCTGCGTCACGACCGCCTCATACCCGTCGTCGGGGTTGCCGGTCATCTCCTGGCAGCCGGGCAGGCACTGCTTCAGCACCTCGGGGTCGATCAGTGCCGACCAGACGTCCTCGGGGGGCGCCGCGATGTCGCGCTGGTCCGTCAACTCCATGCCGTCCTCCCAAGATAGCCTTCGCGGCCGGGGACGTTTCGTGCGACGCTGCCGCCTCTGCGCCAAATCGACACCGCCGACGCTTGGCCGTCAAGCGCGGTTTGGCATTGAGAAGGCGTCGGCGGTTCAGCGCAGGACCTCCGGCAGCCAGAGGGTCAGCGCCGGGAAGGCGAGGAGCACGGCGACCCGCACCATCTCGGCAAGAAAGAACGGCACGACCCCGCGAAAGGTCTCGATCATCGGCGTATCCTTGGCGAGCGCCGAGATCACGAAGACGTTCATGCCGACGGGCGGCGTGATCAGCCCGAGCTCGACGACGATCAGCGCCAGGATCCCGAACCAGATCTTCAGGTCCTCCGTCGACATGCCGAAGCCGGCGCCGTCGGCCATCTGGTAGAGGCCGCCGTTGATCTCGGTCAGGACCGGCCAGAAGAACGGGATCACCAGCAGGATCATCGACAGGCTGTCCATCAGGCAGCCAAGGAAGATCAGCGCGACGAGCAGCAGGAGCAGCACCGTCATCGGCGCGAGGCCGCTGTCGAGGATCCAGGCCGCCGTCTCCTGCGGCAGGCCGATCCGCGACATGAAGATCTTCATCAGCTCGGCGCCGAGCAGGATCAGGTAGATCATGCCGGTGGTGCCGGCGGTCTCCTTCAGCGCCTCGACCAGTTCGCGGCGTCCGGACGGTGCGCCGCGAGATGCCGTAGATCCAGACGAGGAAGACGCCGACCGCAGCCGCGGGCGTCGGGTTGAAGAAGCCAGCGTAGATGCCACCCAGCACGAGGCCGAAGATCACCAGCACGGGGATCACACCGATGGTGGCGGCGACGAACTCCGCCCGGTCGGAGGATCCGCCGCGGGGTCCCGCCTCGGGCCAGATCGCGACGTAGATCGCGATGGTCAGCAGGAACAGCACGACCGCCAGCAGGCCGGGGATCATCGCCGCCATGAACATCGTGACGATGTTCGCCTCGACGATGATGGCGTAGATGATCAGCACGACCGAGGGCGGGATCAGGATGCCCAGCACGCCGCCCGCCGCCAGCGATCCGGTCGCCAGCGCGCCGGAGTAGTTGTAGCGCTTGAGCTCGGGCAGGGCGACCTTGCCCATGGTCGAGGCGGTGGCGAGCGACGAGCCGCAGACCGCGCCGAACCCCGCGCAGCCCGCGATCGCCGCCATCGCGGTGCCGCCCCGCATCCAGCCGAGCCACGCGTTCGCGCCGCGGAACAGCGCCTGGCTGAGGCCGGCCTTCGACGCGATGCGCGCCCATCAGCACGAACATCGGCACGACGCTGAGGTCGTAGATCGAGAACTGGCCGTAGGCGAGCGTCTTGAGCTGGTTCAGCAGCAGCGCTGGGCCGTTGAGGATAAAGACGCCGCCGCCGCCCACCAGGATCATCGCGTAGGCGATCGGCATCCGGATCGCGATCAGCACCACGAGGATGACGAGGCCCGTCACCCCCAGCGTCGTCGCCTCCATCATTCGATATGCGTCCCGTAGCGGACCGCGCGGCCGTTCTCGATCAGCGTGACGAGCGAGGCGAGCGCGAGCAGGACCAGCGAGAACAGGATCGGCACGAAGGCGAGCCAGATCGGGATCTGCAGGATCGCGGTCTCGTAGCCGTAGGTCCGCTGGTCGCCCATGCCGTAGTACATCCGCCACGCCAGAAGCACCGCGAACCCCAGCGCCACGATCGCCGCCAACAGCCGGAAGGCGGAGATCCAGCGGTGCGAGGCGCGGGCGGTGAAGATGTCGGCGGTGACGTTGGCGTCGGTCAGCTGGCAGAACGGCAGGAACGCGAAGGCGGCGACCGCCACGCCCATCTCCGTCAGTTCGAAGTCACCGGGGAACGGCCGCCAGAAGATGCCGCCCAGTACCGACAGCACGTTGACGAGGACCACCGCCAGCAGGACGAGCCCGCCGACGATGGCCCAGCCGTGGATCAGCGCCTCGGCCCATCCGAGGATGCCGGTGCGCCGAGGCGATCGCTCACATCGAGGGGTCCGTGTTCTCCTCGATCAGGCCGCGAGCCTTCTCGACCAGCGCCGGCGCCGTCGATGCCCCTGCGAGGTGACCTCGTCGATCCAGCGCTGCACGACCGGGTCGAGGACCTCGCGGAAGGCCTGCGTCTCCTCCTCGGTCAGGACGATGTGCTCGTTGCCGGACTCGACCGCCATGTTGATCCCGAAATCGTCGGAGGCGCGCCAGATGTCGCCGACCTCGCCCCACCATTCCCGGCCGGAGGCGTCGCGGAAGGCCTGCTGGATGTCCTCGGGCAGGCTGTCCCAGCGGGCCTTGTTCATCGAGACCTGGAAGGTCGTCGTGCCCCAGCGCCATTCGTCGGCGCCCTCGATCTGGTACTGCGTCTGCTCCTGGATGCGCAGCGGCGGGATGATCTCGAACGGGATCAGCGCGCCGTCGACGACGCCTTTCTGCAGCGCCTGCGGCAGCTCCGGCACCGGCATCGCGGTGGGGTTCGCGCCCATCGCCTCGATCACCCAGGCGCCGGTGCGGGTCGGGATGCGCAGGTTCATGCCCTCCACGTCGGCGGGCGTGCGCACCTCGGTGTCGCGGGTGTGCAGCGCCTGGCCGGCATGGACGTGCAGGAACATCACCTCGAGCCCCTGGTACTCCTCCGCCAGGTCCTCCTCGAACATGTCGTAGAGCGCGAGGTTCGCCGCCCTGGGGTCGTTGGTGAAGACGTTCGGCAGCTCCATCACCTCGGTGCGCGGAAACAGGCCCGGGCGTGTAGCCGTTCACCGTCCAGATGATGTCGACGACGCCGTCGCGCGCCTGCTGGACCAGCTCGGGCGGGCGGCCGCCGAGCGACATGGCGGGGTAGATCTCGATCTTGACCTGACCGCCGGAGTTCTCCTCGACCTGGCGCGCCCAGGGCTCCAGCATCTGCGTCTGGGCCGGGGCCTGCGCGCCGAGCAGATGGTGCAGCTTGAATACATGCTCCTGCGCGTGCGCCGCGGCCGAGCCGATCGCCGCTGCGGCAAAAGCCGCGGCGAATGTCGCGAGTCTCATTCCCAATCCTCCCTGACGAGACGTTTGGCGGGCAGCTTAGGCTATTCACGGGGGGCGACAACAGCATTGCCCCCCGACGTGCGCGGGCGCCTGTCGCTCACCTCGTGGCGATGAAGCGCCCAACCAGAAAGATTTACGTATGGTTAATACTACCGCTAAGAAAGAATCCGACCTAGAACGGCGACCCGGTGACCGCGCAGGACTTCGTCTATGCCTGGCAGCGCGCGGTCGATCCCGCGACCGCCTCGGAATCCGCCTGGTACATGGAGCTGATGTCGATCGAGAACGCCGGCGCCATCATCGCCGGCGAGATGGAGCCGTCCGAGCTCGCGTGCGCGCCGTCGACGACCACACGCTCGAGGTCTCGCTGACCCAGCCGCTGCCCTCTACTACAACATTAACCAGTCCGAGAGCGGGCACGAGGCTCTGAAGGACTCCCGCGTCCGCAAGGCGCTGTCGCTGGCGCTCGACCGCGATGTCATCGTCGAGAACATCACCGCCGCCGGGCAGCCGCCGGCCTTCACCTTCACCCCCGGTGCGACGGCGGCCTACACCCCGCCCGAGGTCGAGGCGGCGGACATGACCCAGGCCGAGCGGGACGAGATGGCCAAGAGCCTGATGCAGGAGGCGGGCTACGGCGACGGCGGCCTGACCTTCGACCTGATCTACAACACGTCCGAGGCGCAGGCGGCCAGCCAGATGTGGAAGCAGAGGCTCGGGGTGGAGACGACGCTCGCCAACCAGGAATGGCAGACCTACCTGCGCGCCCGCGGCAACCAGGAGTTCGAACTCGCCCGCGCGGCATGGTGCGGCGACTACAACGAGGCGTCGAGCTTCGTCGACCTCTTCAACTCCCAGTCGCAGTACAACGACGGCAAGTACGCCAACGAACAGGTTGACGCGCTACTGGCCGGGGCCAGCACCTCCGACGACCCCGAGCAGCAGTACCGGGAGGTCGAGCGCATCGCGGCGGAGGAAATCGGCGATCATCCCGATCTACTGGTACCGAGCGGGTCAAGGGGCGGTCGCAGTGGCAGGATGCCGCGGACCGCTTCCTGAGGAACAGGGCCGCGACGGGCGCGCTCGTCGTCCTTGGGCTCGTGGTCCTCTTCACCTTCGTCGGGCCGTTCTTTTCCCAATGGTCGAACCGAGGAGATCGATTGGGGCCGGATGGGCGACATCGCCGTGTCGGGGCGCCCGTCCATCGAGACGGGGCACTATTTCGGCCTCGACGAGATCGGGCGCGACCTCTACGCGCGCACCATCCAGGCGACGCGGACGTCGCTCGTCGTGGGCGTCATCGGCGCGTTGGTCGCCATCATGATCGGCACGCTTTACGGCGCGGTGCCCGGCTTCGTCGGCGGCTGGCTCGACAACGCGATGATGCGAACCGTCGATGTTCTGGTCTCGATCCCGTACATCGTCGCGGCGACGGTGGTTGGCATCGTCTGGACATGGGGCATCCTCGTTCTCTGGTGGATCCTGGGATGAACGGCCGCCGCGGAAGCCGGGGGCGCTGATGGCGCTGTTCGAAGTCAGGGATCTGCGCGTGTCGTTCGAGACGCCCGACGGCGAGGTCGAAGCCGTCAAGGGCGTCAGCTTCGACATCGCCGCTGGCGAGTGCCTCGGCATCGTCGGCGAGAGCGGGTCGGGCAAGAGCCAGACCTGCCCTCGCCCCTCGACCCCGGCGCCGCCTTCCGCTTCATGCCCTCCCGCCGCGGCTCGGGCGATCTGCCCAAGCTGGAGGAGGTCGCCCCTGGCCACTGGGTCGCCGAGCACGACCCGATCGAGGTCATCATGGCACAGGACCCGCCGAAATCATGCGCGGAGAGCTGAAACTTGACCACGCCGCCGGCGCCGTCGAAACTACCTTGAGGAGAAGGCGTGGCCGCGACACTCGGGCGAGGAACGAATATGACACGAAGCGCAGTGGCCATTCTGGCGGTAGCCTGTATGCCAGGCGGCGCCGGCGCCGCGACCCTCGACATCGTGTTCGAGGTGCCGCAGACCCCGTCGGACAGCCAGCGCGAGGTTCTGTCGGCGGCCGAAGCCTACTGGGAAGGACTCGTGCCGGGCTACCGGGACGGCGTCGTCATCGATGCGCTGACGATCGAGGTGGGCGCGTACGACGGCGACGGTCCCGGCGCCGTGCTCGCCGACAGCTCGCCCCTTGATCTGGTCGAAGCGGCGGGGTTCACGCTGCCGACCTCGGGCTTCATCGACTTCGACTTCGCCGATCTCGCCCCGCTGGAGGACGCCGACCAGCTCTTCAGCGTCCTCGTCCACGAGGTGGCGCATGTCTTGGGCTTCGGCACGCTCTGGATCGAGAACGACGTCTACGAACCGGGAAGCGGTGCCTATACCGGCAGCAACGCGCTGGCGACCTACCGCGCCGAGTTCGACCCGCTGGCCGCGATCATCCCCGTCGAGCTGGGGTTCGGGCCGGGAACGGAGGATTCGCACTGGGCCGAGACCTGGGCGGGCGGGTTCGACGAGCTGATGACGGGTTTCGCGGATCCGCCGGAATACCTGAGCGACACCACGCTGGCCTCGTTCCGCGACCTCGGCTACGTCACCGTGGATGTCGTGGTGCCTGCCCCCGTGCCGCTGCCAGGGGGTGTCTGGCTGGGGCTCGGTGCGTTCGGCATTCTTGCCGCCCTCGGGCGACGCCGAACCGCCTGAACCTGTCGCGAGCGCTCGAACTCAGCGCACCGGAGGCGGGCCGTACTCGTTGGGGCCGTCCTCGCTGCGCTGGACGTAGAAGTAGAGCATGACCAGGAAGCCGATGACCGGGATCAGGTGCAGCAGGACCCACCAACCGGTCTTCCCGATGTCATGGAGCCGCCGGACGGAAACCGCAATTGTCGGGACGATCGTCGCAAGCGTGAAGAGCGGCCCGAGCAGACGGGTGTCGCCGGGAAAGACCGCTCCGTCAGCGAGGCCGAGCACGATGTTGGCGAGGACGAGGAACAGCGCGAACCACCAGAATTCCGGTCGGGCCGCGCGCCCGTTGAACGTCGCGTATTTCTCGAAGCAGGTTCTGACGGCGTCCTGAAATCCCATGTCCAACACCTCTCTCTCGCCGCGCAAGTATAGCCTAGTCGCGCCGGATGTCTTGCCCCCGGCCGAGCCGCGGCTCCTCGCCCTTTCGCATCCGGTCGATGTTCTGCCGGTGGCGCCAGAAGACGAGGGCGGCGAGGACGATGCAGAGCAGAGTGAACCGGGGCACGCCGAACCCGAGCGCCAGCACCGGCGACAGCGCCGCGGCGCAGAGCGCGCCGAGCGAGGAGATGCGGAATATCGCGACCGCCGCCAGCCAGACCGCGCAGGCGGCAAGGCCGAGCGGCCAGTGCAGGGCGAGGAGGACGCCGAGGAATGTCGCCACGCCCTTGCCGCCCTTGAAGCCCGCGAAGACGGGGTAGAGATGCCCGACGAAGGCGGCGAGCGCGGCAAGCTGTGCGGCCTCGCCCCCGGCGAGCGAGCGTGCGATCAGCACCGCCGCCGCGCCCTTGCCGCCGTCGAGCACCAGCGTGAGAAGAGCCGCGAGCTTGTTGCCCGTCCGCAGGACGTTCGTCGCCCCGATGTTGCCCGACCCGATCGAGCGGATGTCGCCGAGGCCCATCGCCCGTGTCAGGACCAGGCCGAACGGCACCGAGCCGAGCAGGTAGGCGACGACGACAACGGACAGTAGCAGCAGGAGGCTGGTATCGACGATCGGCATCAGTCTTCTCCGAAGAGCCGTTTGCCCGCGACCCAGGTCCCGAGGACCCGACCCTCCATCCGCGCGCCGTCGAAGGGGGTGTTCTTGGACTTGGACAGGAGCGTGAAGCGGTCGAGGACGAAGGGCGCGTCGGGATCGAACAGCACGAGGTCGGCGGGCGCGCCGGCGGCCAGCCGCCCGCCCGGCAGGCCCAGCCGACGCGCCGGGTTGAGCGACAGCGCCCGCCAGAGCGTCGGCAGGTCGAGGTCGCCGGAGTGGACGAGGCGCAGGGCCGCCGGCAGCAGCGTCTGCAGCGCCACGGCGCCCGAGGCCGCCTCCTCGTACGGCAGGCGCTTGCTCTCCTCGTCCTGTGGCGTGTGCATCGACGAGATCACGTCGATGAGCCCTTCGCGCACCGCCGCCACGGTCGCCTGCCGGTCGTCCTCGGACCGCAGCGGCGGCTTGACCTTGAAGAAGGTGCGCCAGTCGCCGACGTCGATCTCGTTCAGCGTCAGGTGGTGGATCGAGGTTCCTGCGGTGACGTCGAGGCCCGCCTCCTTCGCCCGACGCAGCGCCGGCAGGGCGGCGGCCGTGGTGACCTGGTCGGCGTGATAACGGGCGCCCGTCATCTCGACCAGTGCGAGGTCGCGTTCGAGCCCCATGCGCTCGGCGATGGGGGACACGCCGGAGAGGCCGCGCAGGGCCGCGAACTTGCCCGACGAGGCTGACGCGCCGGTGGAAAGTCCGGGATCCTGAACGTGCGCCACAACGAGCGCTCCGAGCGAGCTTGCGTACCTGAGGCAGCGCGAGAACACCCGCGGGTCGGCCACCACCCGGTCGGCGTCGGTGAAGGCGAGGGCGCCGGCGTCGCGCAGGAACGCGATCTCCGTCATCTCGCGCCCGTCCCGCCCCTTGGTCAGTGCGGCCATCGGGAAAACGCGAACCGAGGTTTCGGCCTCGGCGCGGCGGCGGACGTAGTCGAGCACCTCGGGCGTGTCGATCGCGGGCAGAGTGTCCGGGCGGGTGACCATGGCGGTCACGCCACCTGCGGCGGCCGCGCGACCGGCGGTCCGGAAGCTCTCCTTGTGGCGCTCGCCAGGCTCGGAGACCTTCACACCGAGATCGACGATGCCGGGCGCGAGGCACAGGCCGCGGCAATCGACGATCTTTTCCGCCTTGCCCGCTCGCACCGCCTCACGCGTCGCCACGAAGGCTTGCGGCAGCACGTCTTCTATGATGCCGTCGGCCACGAGCACCGATCCCGCACTGGTCGTTCCGGCCTCGGGATCGATCAGGCGGGCATTCTGGAAAAGCGTCGCAATCACCTTGGGTGGCCAGTTTCACCGCACCGCTGACCACACATCTCCTACACGCGCGGACCACCCCGGGTACACCCCGGATCTCGTTGCAGAGCGTTTCAAGCGGCTGTCGCAACAAGTTTCCGCGCGCGCAGCGCGCCGTCGGAACGGTGGCCAATACCGTTCCGGCCATCGGTCGGAAACGCCTGCCAGCCGGAGAGGCGCTG
Organism: uncultured Alphaproteobacteria bacterium; assembly: GCA_963749675.1. Taxonomy (GTDB): domain Bacteria; phylum Pseudomonadota; class Alphaproteobacteria; order Rhodobacterales; family Rhodobacteraceae; genus Roseitranquillus. Next base: position 531,958 of record CAVVNT010000002.1, on the reverse strand, counting down.
CACATCGGTCCGCGCTTGCCCCCAGCGAAAACTGAACCATCGGGCGGCGGACACGTTGCTGCTGCTGGTGCTCGCAGCGGCAGTGAGGAGCGGGAATGGCAGAAGCGCGGCCGAGGAACCGGGCCGATAGCGGGAAGGCGACGGTCTATGCGGCGCTCGCCGCCAACTGTGGAATCGCGGTCACGAAATTCGTCGCCGCGGCGCTGTCGGGTTCTTCGGCCATGCTGGCGGAAGGCATCCACTCCACCATCGACACCGCGAACCAGGGGTTCCTGCTGCTGGGAATGGCGCGCTCCAAGCGGCCGCCCGACGCGGAGCATCCGTTCGGCTACGGCGTCGAGATCTACTTCTGGGCATTTATCGTCGCGGTCCTGATTTTCGCCTTGGGCGCCGGCCTGTCGATCTACGAGGGCATCCGGGCCTTGCTGCACGGCGGGCACGAGCCCGAGAGCGTTCCCTGGATACCTTTCGGTGTGCTGGGTGCGTCGCTCTGCTTCGAGGGCTACTCACTGTCAGTCGCGGTCCGCGAGTTCGTCCGGGTCAGGAAGGGACGCGGATTGCTGCGGGATCTTCGGGACCTCAAGGACCCGTCGATCTTTGTCGTCCTCGCGGAGGACAGCGCCGCCTGCATCGGCCTGCTGATCGCTGCGCTCGGGCTGACGCTCTCGTGGCTGACTGTCAATCCCGTGTGGGACGCGTCGGCTTCCATCGCGATCGGGGCGCTTCTCGGACTGACGGCGCTGGGACTTGCGATCGAGGTCAAGGGACTGCTGATCGGCGAAAGCACCGACCCAGATGTCACCGAGACGGTCCGCAGCGGAATTCTCCAGCTCCCCGAAGTCCTCGCCATCAACGACATCCGCAGCCTGCACTTCGGCCCCCACGAAGTGCTTCTGACGCTCAGCATCGATTTCGCGGACGACGTGCCGTCGCAACGCATAGAAGCCATCGTGACCGAGGCGGAGCGGCGCATCAAGGAGCGCTTTCCGGTCGTGAGGCAGGTCTTCCTCGAGGTTCAGTCGGGGCCGGGTCACGAGGAGATGTCGGGATCCCTGCTCTAGCCGCCCGAGCCGCGAAGGTTTCGGGCGGGTTTGACGCGGGCTACCTTGCTACGAGGATGACGAAGGCCGCGGCAATCAGGAGTAGGATCAGGATCGCCCCGGTTCGGAGGCCGCGACCGGCGGGGGGGCCGGGCTGCGGCTCCTCTGCATCGCCTGAAACGGGCTGACGGCGCGCGCTGTCAACCGGCCTCATCGGACGCAGGGCCCCGACGTCCTCGTGGATTTCGAGCGAGCCGAGCGGGGTGAGCGCGGCGTCGGGCGATAGCGTTTGCTCATGATCTGCGAAAGCCCGGGACGGGGCGATCAGTACGTGGTCCTGGCTGGTCTTCAGGTGCGCGGCGTCGAGCTGGTCCTTCGGAACGTCGTATCCTTGGCGCAAGTAGCCGGCGAGGCCGAGCTCGGAGATGTCGCGAAGGGCCACGAGATCCAGCCAGTAGGGATCGACCCGCTGTGCCCCGAGCGCGGCCATCGCCTTTCCGGCGTCGCGCGGCTCCTCCCGCATCGCGGCGATCAGGGTACGGCCGGCTTCGCTCGCGCCGTCGAAGCTCCAGAGCCTCAGGGTGCCATGCTCGAAGGCGCGGACGTGCATCGGGATGTCGGTCATGCAGCGGCCCTCTCGGCGCGTAGGTTGCGGGCGAGCAGATCCATCGCCGCCATGCGGACGGCGACGCCCATCTCGACCTGCTCCTGGATGACGCAGCGGTTGATGTCGTCGGCGAGCGTTCCGTCGATCTCGACCCCGCGGTTCATCGGGCCGGGGTGCATGACGATTGCATCGGGCGCGGCGTGTGCGAGCTTGGCGGCGTCGAGGCCGAAGCGGTGGTAGTATTCCCGTTCTGACGGGATGAAGGCGCCGTCCATCCGCTCCTTCTGAAGTCTCAGCATCATCACCACGTCGGCTCCCTTCAATCCCTCAATCATGTCGTCAGTCGCCTCCACGCCCCAGTCCCGCACCTGGCTCGGCATCAGCGTGGGCGGCGCGATCAGGCGCAGGCGCGCCTCCATCTTGCCCAGCAGCAGGATGTTCGAGCGCGCTACCCGACTGTGCGCGATGTCGCCGCAGATCGCCACAGTCAGGCGATGCAGCCGGCCCTTCTTGCGGCGGATCGTCAGCGCGTCGAGCAGCGCCTGGGTCGGATGCTCGTGGCGACCGTCGCCGGCGTTGACGACCGCGCAGGCGACCTTCTGCGCCAGCAGGTCGACCGCGCCGGAGTGCGGGTGGCGGACGACCAGCAGGTCGGGGCGCATCGCGTTCAGCGTCAGCGCGGTGTCGATCAGTGTCTCGCCCTTGCGGATCGAGCTGGCGGTCATCTGCATCGACATCACGTCGGCGCCCGAGACGCTGGCCCGCCAGCTCGAACGAGGCCTGCGTGCGGGTCGAGGCCTCGAAGAACATGTTGATCTGGGTAAGGCCCGCGCAGCGCGTCGCCGTGCTTCGATCTCGCTGCGGTTGAGATCGACGTAGCTGGTCGGCGAGATCGAGGATCTCGGTGATCTCGTCCGGCGCCAGACGTTCGATGCCGAGAAGATGGCGGGCTCGGAATGTCATCCGTGGGGCTCCGAACCATTGACAGGAGTTATGAAAGCGCGGGCGCGGGTGTCCAGCGCGAGGGCGCTGCGGCAGGATTGTAAAGCGAGCCGGCTCCCGGCATGTTCCCGTCATGCTGGCCGAAATCGCTCTGTTCCACATCCTGCCCGTCGTCCGGGAGCGCGCGAGGTGATTGCTGCGGAGCTGTCCTTTGACGCGGCGCTTGCGATGCTGCGCTGGCAGCTCGAGCTTGGCGCAACCGAGGCGATCGGGGATGCCCCCGTCGACCGGTATGCGGTGGCCGAATCCGCGCCGGCTGCCGCTCCGCCCGCGGTGCCAAGACCCGGCCGCACGACGAGGAGGATCCGATCCGGGCCGCGGACGTCGCCGCGGCGGCCGCAGGCGATCTCGACGGGCTCGCCGCCGCGATTGCGGCGTTCCCGCATTGCGAGCTGCGGAAGGGCGCCCGGAACACTGTCTTCGCGACGGCCACCCGGCGGCGCGGGTGATGATCGTCGGCGAGGCGCCGGGGCGCGAGGAGGACGAGAAGGGCAAGCCGTTCGTCGGCGCGGCCGGCCGGCTGCTCGACCGGATGTTCGGCGCCATCGGCCTCGGCCGCGCGGAGGACGACCCCGACCGCGGGCTCTACATCACCAACGTCCTGCCCTGGCGGCCGCCGCGCAACCGCGACCCGGAGCCGGACGAGATCGCGATGCTGATGCCCTTCGTCCGACGGCACGTCGAGCTGGCCGATCCGGAGGTGCTGGTCTGCATGGGCAACATCTCGTGCGGGGCGCTGCTGGGCCGGCGCGGGGTCACGCGGCTGCGCGGCAAGTGGACCGAGGCGCTGGGCCGGCCGGCGCTGCCGATGTTCCACCCCGCCTACCTGCTGCGCACGCCGTCGGCGAAGCGCGAGACCTGGGCGGACCTTTTGTCGCTTCAGGCGAGGCTGTGGCCGTGATCGACCCGATCCTGCTTCCTCGCCTTCCTGCCGGCCGCGCTGGCGCTGAACCTGACGCCGGGGGCGGACATGCTGTTCTGCCTGGCGCAGGGCGCACGCGGCGGGTGGCCGGCAGGGCTCTGGGCCGCGGCGGGGATCTCGCCGGGCGTGATGGTCCATGTGACGCTGGCCGGCCTGGGCCTGGGCGCGCTGGTGGCCGCGGTGCCGGGGGTGTTCGACGCGATCCGCTGGGTCGGGCGCGGCGTACCTGCTCTGGCTCGCGTGGCGCACGCTGAGCGCGCCGATGGGCGGCGGCGACGCACCGGCCTCGGCGCGTCCCTTCCGCGACGGGCTGGTGGTCAACCTGACGAACCCCAAGGTGATCCTCTTCGTGCTGGCGCTCGTGCCGCATTCGTCGATCCCGGCGCGGCCGGTCCTGCCGCAGTTCCTGGTCCTCGGTGCTGCTCGCTGTGCGTCTGGCGGCGGGCTGGTCGATGCAACGGCGGCCGGTCGGGTGCTGACCGCGGGCGGCATCGGGCGCTGTGCTGGCGCGCGACCGGCGGGTGGAGCGCGGCTGCTGCATGGGCCCTGACCGCGGGCATCTTCGGGGCGCTGGCGGTGCGGATCTTGCCGTGCAAAGGAGCCGGGCCATGAGCCGGATCGATGACAGCCGGGAGTTCTTGCCGGTCCGGATCGCCGTGCTGACGGTCAGCGATACGCGCACCCAGGCCGACGACCGGTCGGGCGACACGCTGGTCGAGCGGCTGACGGCGGCGGGCCATGTGCTGGCCGACCGCGGCATCGAGCGCGACGAGCGCGCAGGCATCGCCGCGCAGCTGCGCGCGTGGTGCGCCGATCCGGCCATCGACGTGGTGATCTCGACCGGCGGCACCGGCCTGACCGGGCGCGACGTGACGGTCGAGGCGCACCGCGACGTCTACGAGAAGGAGATCGACGCCTTCGGCACGGTCTTCACCATCGTCTCGATGCAGAAGATCGGCACCAGCGCGGTGCAGAGCCGCGCCACGCGGCGGCGTGGCGAAGGGCACCTACCTGTTCGCGCTGCCGGGCTCGCCCGGGCGCCTGCCGCGACGCCTGGGACGAGATCCTCGCCCCGCAGCTCGACTACCGGCACCGGCCCTGCAACTTCGTCGAGATCATGCCGCGGCTCGACGAGCACCTGCGGCGAAAGTGATCGCAGGCGACGGATCCCTGCGTCAAAGCCGTAACAGCATAGTAATTTGGTACGCGCCGCCGCAGGTGCTAGAGTTCGCGTTGTCGAACCAGGGTCCGGCCATGCGCTTTCTCCGCCGCTCCCTCGTGGGCGTCTTTCTTCTGGCGATGACCGTCGCGCTGGCCGGCGTGGCCGGCCGCATGGTCTATGGCGCGCTGCTCGACGCCTGGGCCGAAGAGCCGCCCGCGCGCGGCGCGCAGGAGCGGGTGTTCGCCGTCGACGTCGTGCAGCGTCGAGCCCGAGACGGTGTCGCCCGAGCTGAGGACCTTCGGCCAGATCCAGAGCCGCCGGACGCTGGAGATCCGCGCGACGGTCGGCGGCATCGTCGTCGAGCTCGCCGAGGCTTCGAGGAGGGCGGCGACGGTCGAGGCGGGCGAGGTCGATCGCCCGCATCGACCCCGCCGATGCCGAGGCGGCACTGGCGCGTGGCCGAGGCCGATCTTGCCGAGGGCGAGGCCGAGCTGCGCGATGCCGAACGCACGCTGGAGCTCGCCAAGGCGGAGCTCGAGGCGGCGCAGGCGCAGGCCGACCTGCGGCAGCGGGCGCTCGACCGGCAGCGCGACCTGTCGGACCGCGGCGTCGGCACGGCGGCCCTGGTCGAGACGGCCGAGCTGGCCGCTCGTGCGGCCGATCAGGCGGTCGTGTCGCGGCGGCAGGCGCTGAGCCAGGCGGAGGCGGCGGTGGACCGGCGCAGTCACCGGCCTGCAGCGGCGGCAGCATCGACCTGGCCGAGGCGCGAGCGGCGCCTGGCCGAGACCGAGATCGAGGCGGAGTTCGACGGCGTTCTGGCGGAGTCTCGGCGGTCGAGGGCGGTCTCGTCAGCGCCAACGAGCAGCTGGCGCTGCTGGTCGACCCCGACGCGCTGGAGGTCGCGTTCCGCCTGTCGACCGCGCAGTACCGCGCGCCTGCTGGATGCCGACGGTCGGCTGATGCCGGCCGAGGTCGAGGTGTCGCTCGACGTGCTCGGCCTCGACCTCACGGCGACGGGCCGGATCAGCCGCGGCAGCGCGACGGTGGGCGAAGGCCAGACCGGGCGGCTGGTCTACGCGCCGCTCGGCGAGGCGTCGGGCTTTCGCCCCGGCGACTTCGTGACGGTCTCGCATCGCTGAGCCTCCGCTCGACGATGTCGCGCGGCTCCCCGCCGCCGCGGTTGACAGCGCGGGGACCGTGCTGGCGGTGGGCGCGGATGAGCCGGCTTGAGGTGTTGCCAGTCGACGTCCTGCGCCGCGCAGGGCGACGACGTGATCGTCGAGGCGGCCGAGCTTGCCGGCCGGGAGATCGTCGGGACCCGCTCGCCCCTGCTCGGCGCCGGCATCAAGGTCCGGCCGCTGCGACCGAAACGGCGCCCGCGGCGCCCGCGTCGTCCGACATGGTCGAGCTGACGCGAGGAGCGCCGCGCCGCGCTGGTGGCCTTCGTCGAAGGCAACGACGGGATGCCGTCGGAGGCCAAGGCGCGCGTACTGGCGCAACTGCGCGAGCCGCAGGTGCCCGCGCAGATCGTCGAGCGCATCGAGCAGCGGATGGGCGGCTGATGCTGTCCTACTTCGCCCGCCACCGCACCGCCGCCAACCTGCTACTGGTCGCGATGATCGTCCTGGGGCTCGCGGCCGCGCCGAACATGCGCGCGCAGTTCTTTCCCGACATCGTCATCGACGAGGTCGACATCGTCGTCTCGTGGCCGGGCGCCGGGGCGGAGGACGTCGACGCGGGCATCGTCCAGGTGCTGCAGCCTGCTCTGGCGGCCGTTGAAGGCGTCGACCAGACCGAGTCGCGCTCGGTAGAGGGGCGCGCCACGATCGAGGTGCAGTTCGAGCCGGGCTGGAACATGTCGCGCGCATCCGAGGACGTGCAGCAGGCAATCGACGGGATAACGACCCTGCCCGAGGAAGCCGAGGAGCCGCGGATCCGGCGCAGCAGCTGGTTCGACCGCGTCACCGACGTCGTCATTACCGGCCCCGTCGGCGTCGACCAGCTCGGGCGCTTCGCGGACGAATTCGTCCAGCGGCTGTTCGAGGTCGGCGTTACCCGAACCACGATCCAGGGCTATGCCGCGCCCCAGACGCTGGTCGAGGTGCCGTCACTGTCGCTGATCCGTCACGACGTCACGATGCGCGAGATCGCGGACGCCATCGCGGGCGAGGCGCAGACCGATCCTGCGGGCGATGTCGGGGCCGGCTCACGAGTGAGCACCGGAACCGCCAAGCGCAGCGCCGACGAGATCGCCGCGATCGTCCTGAGGTCGAACCCGGACGGCTCCAAGCTGTCGGATCGGCGACGTGGCCGTCGTCAAGACACTTGGGATCGATCGGCAGAGGACGTACTTCGTCGGCGACAACCCAGCGATCTCGCTGCGCGTCGACCGGTCCGAGAGCGGCGATGCGATCGCCATCCAGCGCCAGGTCGAGGATGTCGCCGCCGAGCTGGAACGGACCCTGCCGGACGGGGTCGAAGATCGACCTGGTCCGCACGCGGGCCGAGATGATCACCGGCCGCCTCGAGATCCTGCTCGACAACGGGCTCGTCGGCCTTGGCCTGGTTGTGGCGCTGCTGTTCCTGTTCCTGAACGCGCGTACCGCTTTCTGGGTGGCCGCGGGCATTCCTGTCGCGATGACGGCGGCGATTGCGGTGATGTATGCCGGCGGCCTCACGCTCAACATGATCTCGCTCTTTGCGCTGATCATCACGCTGGGCATCGTCGTCGACGACGCGATCGTGGTCGGCGAGCACGCCGACTTCCGGGCCCGGCGCCTCGGGGAGAGCCCGATCGTTGCGGCCGAGAACGCGGCCAAGCGCATGTTCCTGCCGGTCCTCTCGGCGACGCTGACGACGGTGATCGCCTTCTTCGGCCTGATGGCGATCAGCGGTCGGTTCGGCGCCATGATCGCCGACATTCCCTTCACCGTGATCGCCGTGCTGCTGGCGAGCCTTGTGGAATGCTTCCTGATCCTGCCGAACCACATGGCGCATGCGATCAAGCATTCGCAGAAGGAGCATTGGTACGACTGGCCCTCGCGCCAGGTGAACAGGGGCTTCCGCTGGGTGCGGGAGCGGCTGTTCAGGCCGATGATCGCCGGCGTGATCGTCCTGCGATATCCGGTGATGGCCGGAATGATCTTGATCCTCGCCAGCCAGGCGGCGCTGTTCATCCGCGGCGACGTGCAGTGGCGTTTCTGGAACTCGCCCGAGCAGGGGTCGGTCTCCGGCAACTTCGCGATGGTTCCGGGGGCCACGCGCGAGGACACGCTGGAGATGCTGCGGCTCGTCCAGCAGACGGTCGAGGAGCTCGGCGCCGAGTACGAGGACCGCTATGGCACCAACCCGCTGGTCTACGTTCTGGGAGAGGTCGGTGGCAACACCGGCCGCGGCCTTGCGGGTACGGAGTCCAAGGACGAGGACCTGCTCGGCTCCGTCGCGATCGAACTGATCGACGCCGACCTGCGGCCCTATTCCTCCTACGCGTTCGTTGGTGAGTTGCAGGACCGGGTACCCCCACATCCCGAGCTCGAGGTGCTGAGCTTCCGCGGATGGCGGGGCGGGCCCGGCGGCGACGCGCTCGACGTGGAGATCTTCGGCGCCGACTCCGATACGCTGAAGGCGGCGGCGGAGGAGCTGAAGCGGCGCGCGGCGCAGTTTCCCGAAGTCTCGGCGCTTGAGGACAACCTCGCCTACGACAAGGACGAGCTGATCCTCGATCTGACGCCGCAAGGGCAGGCTCTGGGCTTCACCATCGACGCGCTGTCGCGCAGCCTGCGCGACCGCCTGAACGGGATCGAGGCGGCGACCTATCCCGATGGCCCCCGGTCCGCCACGATCCGCGTGGAGATTCCGGAGGACGAGCTGACCGCCGACTTCCTCGACCGGACTTTTCTGCGCGCGCCGAGCGGCACCTACGTGCCGCTGGCCGACATCGTCAGCGTCGAGGTGCGGCAGGGCTTCTCCGCCGTACGCCGCGAGAACGGCCTGCGCGTGGTCAGCGTCACCGGCGACATATCGGAGGATGATCCGGCGCGTGCCTCGGCGATAGAGGAGGCGCTGCGGACCGAGATCCTGCCGTCCGTCGAGCAGCAGTTCGGCGTCGCGACGCGCATGTCCGGCCTCGCCGAGCAGGAGCGGGAGTTCCTAGGCGACGCCACGACGGGACTGATCCTCTGCCTGACCGGGATCCTCATCGTGCTGACCTGGATCTTCTCATCCTGGACCCGGCCGCTGGTCGTCATGGCGATCATCCCGTTCGGGCTCGTCGGCACGATCTGGGGCCATTACCTCTGGGAAGTGCCGATATCGATGTTCTCCATCGTCGGCATGATCGGGATGGTCGGGATCATCATCAACGACTCGATCGTTCTTGTCGGCACGATCGACGAGTACGCCAAGGACCGCGGGATGATTCCCGCGATCATCGACGGCGCGGCCGATCGACTGCGCCCGGTGCTTCTGACCACGCTGACGACGGTGCTGGGCCTGGCGCCTCTGCTCTACGAGTCCTCTCAACAGGCGCAGTTCCTCAAGCCGACGGTCATCACCCTGGTCTACGGGCTCGGGTTCGGCATGGTGCTGGTGCTGCTGCTGGTGCCGGCGCTGCTTGCGACGCAAAGGGATGTGTCGCAGGCCGTCGCTTCCGTACGGCGGGCGCTCGGCGGACGCGGGCCGGCGCGAACCGCGACGGGCGCCGCAGTGGCGGCCGCACTTGTCGCAGGCGCACTGGCGTTCGGCCCCTTGATCGTCTCGGGCAGCGCGCCTTTCGGCGCTGTACTGCCGGTTCCGCCGGTCACCGCAGCTCTTGCGGTCTTCACCGTCACCCTGTTTGTCGCGCTGGCCGTGATCTACCTGGTTTCCGGGGCGGTGATCAGGCGGCGGACCTAGCCACAGCCGTTTACCTCGACCGCGCTGCCGCCCGCAAGCACAGTGAAGCGCAGCGAGGATCGGTCGAGCGCGAACGGCGCGCCCTGCGGCGGCACGAGATCGGCCGAGGCTGTCAGCTGATCGCCGCTTCTCCGCGTGTCGACTTCGGAGACCCATATGTTCGGGTTGCCGATCTCGATTACCGCCGCCTCGTCGGATCCCACGGCCGGCATCTCCAGCGTTGCAGTCAGGCGCAGCCCGTCCGAAATTGGCTCGATCCGGCAATCGATGCTGCGAAGCCTTGCTTGGGATGCGGACATCGGCGCGTCCGCGAGCGCGGCGCGGATCTCAGGCCCGACGGCGGTGCTTCCGGCCGGCAGCGTCGCCTCGACGCGGGCTCGAAAGGGGATGCAGATCGTCTCGCATACGCCGAGCTCAATCCGTCCGCGGAGCGCGATGGGCTGGCCTACGCGTCCGGGCCGGAGGACGATGGGCAGGACGACGCTGTCCTTGTAACCGATCGTCCGCATGCCGTTGACGTGGAAGACGTCAGGTACCGGGAAGTGCGGGGTTGCGGAGACCACGTTTCGCGAACCCGACCAGTCGAAGCTGGGCGGAACGCCGGCCTCGCCCGGGGAACGCCAGTAGGTCTTCCACCCCGGCGCCAGCGAAATCCGGAGCCCGGCGACGTGGCTTCCATCCGCCTCACGCCACCCGGGCAGCAGTTCCAGCCGGACGACATCCGAAACGGACTGTGCCCCGCAGGCGAGCGGAGCGGTTGCGAGAAAAAGAGCGAAAATGAGCGTACGCATTACGGCTACCTTTATCAGACCGCGCCCCGGTGAAAATCACGTTCTGGGGATGTGGTGGGTGCACCGGCATTGCGAGGTCCGGCGATCGGATTATCTTTGGAAGATGGATCATACGACCGATGCCGAAGAACTGTCCGGTCGCCTGCTGGTGGCGATGCCCGGGATGGGCGACCCCCGCTTTGCCCATAGCGTGGTTCTGATCTGTGCGCATTCGGCGCAGGGAGCCATGGGCCTGATCGTCAACAAGCCGGCGCCCGAAATCGACGTGAACGATCTGCTGAAGCAGCTCGAGATCGAGGTGGTGCCGGGCGCGGCGCCGATCCGCGTGCATTTCGGCGGCCCGGTCGAGTGCGGCCGGGGTTTCGTCCTGCATAGCACCGACTATGAAACCACGCCCTCGACGCTGCAGATTGATGAGGCCTTCGGCATGACCGCGACCCTCGACATCCTGCAGGACATTGCCGAAGGCGAGGGTCCGGACGCGGCGATCCTTGCGCTCGGCTATGCTGGCTGGGGACCGGGACAGCTCGAGCACGAGATCCGTGAGAACGGCTGGCTGGTGTGCGACGCGAGCTCCGAAATCGTCTTCGGCGACGCCGACGACGGCAAGTGGAGCGCGGCACTCAAGACCATGGGAATCGACGCGCTGCTGCTCTCCTCGACGGGCGGGCGCGCCTAGTCGCGGGCAGCGGCGGCCCGACGCAGCCGGTCGTTGACAGCCCGCCCGAGCCCGCGGTTCGGAACGGGAGACACCGCGATCCTGTTCACTCCAAGGCGATCGAGCTCGTGCAGGAGCGAGAACAGTTGCGCGGCGGCCTCGACGAGGTCTCCCGCAGGGGACAGGTTGAACTGCGCCTCGACATGGCCGAAGCCGAGCAGCGTCTCGTCCGGCGCGGCGGCCTCGGCGTCGAGCCGCAGCTTCGCGCGCGGGGCGTAGTGCGAGGCGGTCTGGCCGGGGGCGACTACATCGCCCGTGTGCCGAACCAAAGATCGGCCCAGGCAGGCTTCGATCGCCTCGACCGGCAGACCGCCCGGCCGCAGCAGCGTCGGCTCTTCCGTTAGGCCGATGATGGTTGACTCGACGCCGATCGCGCAGGGCCCGGAGTCGATGATCGCGTCGATCCGGCCGGCGAGCGCCGCGAGGACGTGCGACGCCCTCGTCGGGCTGGTCCGTCCCGACGGATTCGCGGAGGGAGCGGCGATTGGACGGCCGGCGGCGCGCAGCACCCCTTGGGCGACAGAATGCGCCGGAACGCGGATCGCGACACTCGGCAAGCCAGCGCGCGCGAGCTCGGATACGCCGCCGACGTGGGGCAGGACGAGGGTGAGCGGGCCGGGCCAGAACGCCGATGCAAGGCGCTCGGCCAACTCGCCGAAGCGGGCGACATCCCGGGCCGCCTCAACATCAGGCAGGTGGGCGATCAGCGGATTGAAGGAGGGTCGCCCTTTCGCCTCGTAGATCCGTGCCACTGCGCGATCGTCGGTGGCGTCGGCGCCGAGGCCGTAGACCGTTTCCGTCGGAAAGGCGACGAGACCGCCCTGGCGCAGAAGCGCGCCGCCGTCGGCGATTCCCGCCTCATCCGCGGCAAGCGTCCGTGTTTTCAGCATCCATCCCCCGTGACGTGGCGTTTTGGTGGACGCATTTCACCCACGACCACAGTTTGCCTCCATTATCTTGCTTTTGGCCTGCCGGCACCCCTTGGTGGGTGCAAACGACGAGGATTTCTTGATGCCCTATCGCGCCCCTGTTCGCGAGCTCCGCGCCCTCCTCGACGACGTTCTGAATTTCGGGCGCGTCGCGCATACCGAGCGATTCGCCGAAGCCACTCCCGAGACGGTGGATGCGATCCTGACGGAGGCCGGTCGGCTCTGCGAAGAGGTGCTGGCGCCGCTGCAGCGGAACGGCGACACCGATCCTGCCCGGCTGGAAAACGGGGTGGTGCGCACCTCCGAGGGCTTCTCGGAGGGCTACCGCGCGATCGCCGAGGGTGGTTGGGTCGGGATGTCGGCAGACCCCGAGTACGGCGGCATGGGCCTGCCACAGGCGCTGACGACCTGCGTGAACGAGATGATGTCGTCGGCATGCCTGGCGCTGCAGCTGAACCCCCTCATGACCCAGGGCCAGATCGAGGCGCTGGAGAATCACGCCTCCGATGAGATCAAGCGACTCTATTTGCCGAAGCTCGTCTCGGGCGAGTGGTGCGGAACGATGAACCTGACCGAGCCGCAGGCCGGCAGCGACGTCGGCGCGCTGAAGACCAAGGCCGAGCCGAACGGAGACGGAACCTACGCCGTTACGGGCCAGAAGATCTACATCTCGTGGGGGGACAACGACTTCACCGAGAACGTGTGCCACCTTGTACTGGCGAGGCTGCCTGACGGCGCCCCCGGCACCAGGGGCATCAGCCTCTTCATGGTGCCGAAGCGCCTGCCCGACGAGAGCGGCGCAGCGGGTGTCGCCAATAGCCTCAAGGTCGTGAGCTTGGAGCACAAGATGGGCCTGCACGGCTCGCCGACGGCGGTGATGCAGTACGACGGCGCGACCGGCTGGCTGATCGGAGAGCCGCATCGTGGCATGGCGACGATGTTCACGATGATGAACAACGCCCGGCTCGGCGTCGGGGTGCAGGGCATAGGCGTCGCGGAAGGCGCCTACCAGCACGCGCTGGCCTACGCGGAGGGGCGCGTGCAGGGCCTGTCGGAGCGTGACGGCGCCACCGGCACGATCCTCGACCACGCGGATGTCCGCCGGATGCTGACGGCGATGAAAGCCGAGACGCAGGGCGCGCGCGCGATCGCCCTGGCCTGCGCCGTCGCGATCGACATGGCGACGGCCACCGGCGAGACGGAGTGGCGTGCGCGGGCGGCGTTCCTCACGCCCATCGCGAAAGCCTGGGGCACCGAGACGGGAGTCACGGTCGCCGACCAAGGCGTGCAGGTGCATGGCGGAATGGGTTTCATCGAGGAGACGGGCGCGGCGCAGTATCTCCGCGACGTGCGGGTGACTGCCATCTACGAGGGCACCAACGGGATTCAGGCGATGGACCTCGTCGGGCGCAAGCTCGCGGACGGCGGAGAAGCTGCCTTCCGGCTGCTGGACGAGGTCGAGACGGCGGCCGAGGCGGCGCGTGGCACGCTGCCCGAGTTGGCGAGGGACGTCTGGGAGGCCGCGGAACTGCTGCGGGAGACGACAGAGGCGCTCGTTCGCAGCGCGCCGGACGACCGCAACGCTGGCGCGGTGCCTTTCCTTCGCGCCTTCGCACGGGTGCTCGGCGCGCACTTCCATCTCGCCTTGGCACAGGCGGAAGGCGGAGCGGGCAAGCGGAGCCGACTCGCCGCGTTCTACATCCGCAGGCTGTTGCCTGAGCATGTGGCGCATTGCGCGCACGCCCGGGCAGGGGCGGCCGACCTCTTCGCTCTGTCGCCCGAAGACCTGGCCGCCGCCTGATGGACGCGCCAGCCCCCAGGATTGCGTACCCGTTCGACCGGGCGCCGGAGGCGGGGGAGGCGATCGAGGTGGCGGAGGGCATCTTGTGGCTGCGGCTGCCGCTGCCGATGGCGCTTGACCACGTGAACGTCTACGCCCTCGACGACGGCGACAGCTGGACGATCGTGGATACCGGCTTTGACGCCGGGCATGTCCGTGCGGCTTGGACGGCGGCACTCGCAGGGCCTCTCGCCGGCAGACGGGTTCGCCGGGTCCTGGTCACGCATCACCACCCCGACCATGTCGGCCTCGCCGGCTGGTTCCAGAGCGAGGGCGCAGAGCTCCTCACCACGCGAACTGCCTGGCTGATGGCGCGGATGCTGACGCTCGACGTGCAGGACAGGCCGGCGGAGGAGACGCTGGCGTTCTGGCGCGCCGCGGGCATGGCGCCCGAGATCTACGCCCGCCGCGCGACGGAGCGGCCGTTCAACTTCGCCGACATCGTGGCGCCGATGCCGCTGGGATACTCCCGGATCTCCGAGGGGCAGACGGTCCGAGCGGGCGGCCGTGAGTGGACGGTGCGGATGGGGGCGGGCCACGCGCCGGAGCATGCGACGCTCTGGTCCGGGGATGGTGAAGTCGTCATCGGCGGCGACCAGCTCCTTCCGTCGATCTCGCCCAACCTTGGCGTCTATGCCACCGAGCCCGAAGCGGACCCGGTGGCCGACTGGATTGCCGCGTGCGAACGACTGGCGCCGCACGCGACCGAGGCGCAGCTGGTATTGCCGGGGCATAAGCTGCCGTTCCGCGGCCTGCCGTTGCGGCTGTCGCAGCTCGTCGAGAACCACTACGGCGCATTGGCGCGCCTGCGGCGGCACCTTGTGGAGCCGCGCTCGGCCGGGGAGTGCTTCGATCCCCTGTTCAAGCGTCGGATCGGCGAGGGCGAGTACGGGCTCGCGCTGGTCGAGGCGATGGCGCACTGCCTCCACCTCTGGCATCGGGGAGAGGTCACCCGGACGCGGCGGCGGGATGATGCGTGGGCGTGGCAGCTCCGGTCGTGACAGCGCTGGCCGGATGAGTTATCCGACCGTCTGAAAGCAGCGCGCGACGAGGACGGAATGGCTGAACACGAGCCCGGAAAAATGGACATCTCCGAGCAGGAGCGCACCTTCGAAGGGTTCGTCCGCTGGACGATGCGCGTGGTGATGGTGATCATCATCGCGCTGATCCTGCTGGCCCTCGTGAACGGCTGACCCTCCAGGACCATGCGCGTCATCCTCGCCATACTGGCGCTGGCGGTGCTGGTGTCCTGCAGCGAATCCGCCGAGCCTGTCTGGGCACCGGACGCCGAGGTGCAGCGATATCGCTACAATCACAACGGACCGCCATCGCTGACCCTCTACACCGTGATCTCGACCCGCAGCGGCAGCGGCGGCCACACCTCCTTGATGGTCAACGGGTCCGAGAGGGTGCTGTTCGACCCCGCCGGCACCTTCAAGATGCCGAGCGCGCCGGAGCGCAACGACGTTATCCATGGCGTCACCCCACGGGTCGAATTGGTCTACATCGACTACCACGCGCGCGAGACGTTCGACGTCGTCCGCCAGGAGATCGTCGTTCCACCCGAAGTGGCTGAAATGGCGTTGCGGGAGGTCAAGTCCTATGGTGCGGTGCCGAAGGCCCGATGCAGCGTTGCCGTAAGCCGCATCCTGAGCGATCTGCCGGGCTTCGACGGGTTCAACGTCGGCTACTTCCCGAAGAATACGATGGACGAGTTCGCGCGCTTTGGCGCGGGGCCGGGGCGGACGATCAGCGACGACGACGCCGACGACAACCATGGTGTCCTGTTCCGCGCCGCGCAGGCTGAGGCCACCGGCACGCGGGGCAACTGACCGGCGCCGCAGCTCGTCAGAACAGCAGCAGCCCTCCGAAAAGTGTTGCCGCACCGGCAGCGATTGCGGCGAGAAGGTTCTTCGTCCACCAGCCGACCAAAAGCGTGACGAACGCAGCCGCGAGCCGCCCGGGCTCGGGCTGGCCGCCAGTCGCTTGCGGCCACAGGACCAGCGGGGCGACCAGACCCGGGATCACGGCGACGGGCGTGTACCGCAAGAGCCGCAGCACCAGGGGCGGCAAGGGCTTATCTCCGACGAGGCCCAGGAACGAAAAGCGGATCAGATACGTCCCGGTCCCGAGCAGCACGATGACCGTCCAGATTTCGAACGCGCTCAGCTCCAAGACACCCTCCTGCGTTCCTGCCAGACCTCGACCGTCGCACCGACGGCCATCGCGATGAACGCCGCAACCAGGAGGCCGGCACCGACGGGCATCCAAGCCAGCACCAGTGCCGCGATGACCGACGTGACAGCAGCGGCGACGTGGGCAGCGGTCTTCAGCATCGGGGCCACCAGCGCGATAAAGGTGATCGGCAGCGCGAAGTCGAGCGCGAAGGCCTCGGGAATCGCCTCGCCCGCCATCGCGCCGACGAGGGTGAAGACGTACCACAGCGGGCACACGGGCGTCAGGACGCCGAAGAAGTACGACAGCTTCTCCGCCACCGACATGTCGGGCAGGCGCTCGTACTGCGCGACCGACGCGGCGTAAGACTGGTCGACCAGGAAGTAGGCGGCGATCGCGCGTTGCCAGAGCGGCGCGTTCCCGAGATGCGGCACCAGCGCGGCGGAATACATCGCCATCCTCAGGTTGACCGCAAGCGCCGTCGCGAGAGCCATCCAGATCGGCGCGTTGTCGACCATCAGTTGCAGCGCAGCGAACTGCCCGGCGCCTGCGATCACCAGTACGCTGAAGCCCATCGTCTCGGCGAGGTTCAGGCCGGCCTCGGTCGCGACGACTCCGAAGAGCATCGCGAACGGCGCGACGACAAGCAGGAAAGGCGCGCCGTCGCGCACCCCGCGCCAGAAGAATTTCGTGGTGGTGGAGGCCATGGCACCGCCCTAGACTCGGCCCGCGACGCCTTAGATGACCTCGCGAACGGGCGCAAATGACGAATCCTGATGGCACCTATCTGATCGCGCCGGACCCGCAGCGGCCCGACCTGACGCGGGCCGTGATCGGCACCGATCAGACCGGCGCGCCGATCGAGACGGCGGTGGTCGAGGAACGGCCGCTCACGATCTTCCTCAATGGGCAGGAGATCGTGACTGCGATGACGATCGGCGACTATCCCGAGTACCTCGCTCTTGGCTTCCTGAGGAACCAGGGGATGCTGCGCGACGGCGAGAGCGTGCGCGGCGTGGACTACGACGACGAACTGCAGACGGTCGTGGTACGCACCGACGGCGCCACGCGCTACGAGGAGAAGCTGCGCAAGAAGACGCGCACCTCGGGCTGCGCCATCGGCACCGTCTTCGGCGACATGATGGAGGGGCTCGAAGGGCTGACCCTGCCACCGGCGGAAGTCCGCACCTCATGGCTCTATGCGCTGGCGCAGCGGATCAACACGACGCCCTCGCTCTACCTCGAGGCGGGGGCGATCCACGGCACGGTCCTCTGCCGCGAAGACCGGCCGCTGGTCTACATGGAGGATGTCGGGCGCCACAACGCGGTCGACAAGATCGCGGGCTGGATGTTGTCCGAAGGGGTCGGGCCGGAGGACAAGATCCTCTACACCACCGGCCGGCTGACCTCTGAGATGGTGATCAAGACGGCGCTGATGGGCATCCCGGCGTTAGCCTCGCGGTCGGGCTTCACGGCCTGGGGGGTGGAGATTGCGCAGCAGGTCGGGCTGACGCTGATCGGGCGGATGCGCGGGCGCCGCTTCGTCTGCCTCTCGGGCGAGGAGCGACTGGTGCGCGACACCGACCCCGCCGGCGTGCCGGAGGAGGCGCGCCGCCACCGCCGCAAGGGTGCGGAGCCGTGAACGGACCGTTGGGCGTGATCCTCGCAGGCGGCCGCGCGCAGCGTATGGGCGGGGTCGACAAGGGCCTCCTGCCGCTCGGCGACGCTGCGATCCTCGACCACGTGATGTCGCGCCTGACCGGGCAGGTCTCGGCCATGGCGCTGAATGCGAACGGCGATCCGGGGCGTTTCGCGCGGTTCGGACTGCCGGTGCTGCAAGACGCCAGCGACGACCGGCCCGGCCCGCTCGCCGGTGTTCTCGCCGGGCTCGACTGGGCGGCAGGGCAGGGGGCGGAGGCGATCGTGACCGCGGCGGCTGACACCCCGTTCCTGCCGCGCAGTCTTGTGCCGCGCCTCCTCGCCGCCGCCGGGCCTGCCGGTCTGGCCCTCGCGGCGACGCGGGAGGACGGCCGCCTCGAGCGGCACCCAACCTTCGGGCTCTGGCCGGTAGCGCTGCGCGAGGATTCTGCGCGCCGCACTGGCCGGGGATGTCCGCAAGGTCGTGATCTGGACCGACCGCCACGACGCGGGAACGGCGGTGTTCGACGACGCGAAAGCGTTCTTCAACGTTAACACGCCCGAAGACCTCGCCGCCGCGAGAGACATGTTGGCGGAGGCGCGGTGAAGCTCTGGGGCGTGACGGGTTGGAAGAACGCCGGGAAGACGGGACTGATGGAGCGGCTGGTCGCGGAGTTCGTCGGGCGTGGCCTGGCCGTCTCGACGCTGAAGCACGCGCACCACAGCTTCGACGTCGATCACCCGGGCAAGGACAGCCACCGCCACCGCGGCGCCGGCGCGTCCGAGGTCCTGCTCGCCTCGCGCCGGCGCTGGGCGCTGATGCACGAGCTGATCGAGGAGGAGGAGCCTGCGCTGGAGGACCTGCTGGGACGGATGTCTCCGGTCGACCTCGTGCTGGTCGAGGGCTGGAAGCGCGACTGCCATCCCAAGGTGGAGGCCCATCGACATTCGGCCGGTCAGCCTCTCATCGCGCCTCGCGACGCGACGGTCCGCCTCGTCGCCTCCGACGTGCCGCTCCAGCTCGACCGGCCGGTCTTCGACCTGGACGACACGCGGGGCATCGCCGGCTTCATCGCGAGGGAGCTGGAGCTGTGAGGCCGTTTGATGCCGTGCTGATCGCCGACTGGTCCTCCAGCGCCGCGCCGAGCCCTGCGCGGCCGAGCGCAGACGCGATCTGGATCGCGGAGTGGCGGCAGGGCGCCCGGGCCGAGGCCTCGTATCATCGGACGCGGCACGCGGCGGAGACGGCCGTTCGGGAGCGGCTCGACAGCGCGGTGGAGGCGGGAGAGCGCGTGCTTCTCGGCTTCGACTTCGCCTTCGGCTATCCGGAGGGCTTCGCGGTACGCCTCACCGGTCACGCGCATGCTTTCGCGGTCTGGGACTGGCTCGAGGCGGAGGTGCGCGACGACGCCGACAACGCCAACGACCGGTTCGAGGTCGCCGACCGGATCAACGCGCTGTTCCCCGGAGTCGGCCCGTTCTGGGGGCATCCGGAAGGCCGGGCATTTCAGAATCTGCCCCGCCTCGATCGGCGTGAGGGTCATGGCGTGCCGGTTCATCGGAGCACGGAGACGCGCGCCAAGGGGCAGCCGAAGTCGGTGTTCCAGGCCGCCTACGCCGGCGCCGTGGGTGGCCAGACGCTGGTCGGCTTGCCGATGCTGGCGCGGCTGCGCCGCCGGTACGAGGGCCGGCTCGGCGTCTGGCCGTTCGAGGATCACGCGCTCGACCGCGAGATCGTGCTGGCGGAGGTCTACCCCTCGCTCATCCTCGTCTCGCCGGCGGAGGGGGAGATCAGGGACGACCTGCAGGTGCGGGGGCTCGCCGCGGCGCTGGGCCGGCTGCAGGCGGAGGGCGGGCTGGATGACGCATTCGTCGCGGCCGAGGGTCCGGTCTTGCACGAAGAGGGGTGGATCCTCGGCGTCGGTGCCGAGGATGCCCTGCGGGCGGCCGCAGCTCCCGAAGCGGCAGACGGCGCTTCCGCGATGCCGCCGGGCGTCGAATGGACGCCGGTGGACGTCGCGCTGGGGCGGTTGAGATCCGAGGTGCGCTGCGTGACCGGGGTGGAGGAGGTGCGGTTGGCAGACGCCTCCGGCCGGATACTGGCGAAGGATGCAGTCGCCGCTCGCGCCAATCCGCCTGCCGCGAACGCGGCGGTGGACGGCTATGCGTTCCGGCGCGCGGCGCTGGACCCGCTTCCGGCCATTGTTCCTCTCGCTGCGGGCCGTGCCGCCGCTGGGGAGCCGTACCGCGGCGCGGTGCCGCAGGGCGAGGCTCTGCGCATCCTCACAGGCGCGCTGATCCCCGATGGCGCCGATACGGTGGTGCTGCAGGAGGCCACGACGCTCTCCGACGCCGGACTTGCGCTGTGCGAACTGCCGGGGCGCGGCGCCAACATACGTCGCGCGGGCGAGGACGTCGCGGCTGGGGAACGCGTGCTCGCGGGCGGCCGGATCCTGAACCCGGCGGATCTCGCCCTGCTCGCCGCCGTCGGACTGGCGCGGGTGGCAGTCCGCCGCCGCCTGCGGGTCGGCGCGCTCTCGACTGGAGACGAGATTGCCGAACCGGGCGACGACGCATCGTCGAGCCGCATCTTCGACGCGAACCGTCCGATGCTGATGGCGGTGTTGCGAGGTTGGGGGTACGAAGCGCAGGATCTGGGCAGGGTAGCGGACGACCGGGCTGCGCTTCGTCGTCGTCTCGATGAGGCCGAAGTGGACGCCGTCATCACCTCGGGCGGCGCCTCCGGGGGAGACGAGGATCACGTCTCCGCACTACTGTCAGAGGCAGGGACGCTCTCGACATGGCGAATCGCTGTGAAGCCGGGGCGTCCGCTCGTCCTTGGACGCTGGCGCGACGTTCCGGTCTTCGGATTGCCCGGGAATCCTGTGGCGGCGCTGGTGACAACGCTGATCTTCGCGCGGCCGGCTCTTTCGGTCATGGCGGGGGCGGAATGGAGCGAGCCGGCCGGGTACGACGTCCCGGCGGCGTTCGAGAAGCGCAAGAAGCCTGGGCGGCGCGAGTACCTGCGGGCACGTCTGGTGGAGGGGCGTGTCGAGGCCTTCTCCTCCGAGGGCAGCGGCCGCATCTCGGGTCTCTCATGGGCCGATGGCCTCGTGGAACTGCCCGACGGGGGGCTGCACATCCGTCCTGGAGACCGTGTCCGCTATCTGCCCTGGGCGTCCTTCGGGATCTGAGAGGTCACTCGAAGATGCCGGCGACGCGCCCGACGAGCATGAACGCCCGTGCCGTCCTGGTGTTGGCGAACGACTCCAGCTCGGCGTCGCTGGCATGCGGTGCCAGCTGCGCCAGCGCCTGGTCGAAGAGCCGCAGAAAGTGGTGCGCCGCATCCCGGAAGACCGGATCGGCGCGCATCCGCGCCGCGGACAGCGCGAGGCAGGACCGATCGTGGACATTCCCGATGGAGCCCAGCTCAGGCCCGCGCTCCCCGCTTGCGAACCGCCGCCAGAGCTCGGGGCGTGCATGGTCCGGTGCAAGGTCATCCATGTAGATGCTATCCTCGCTGAGCAGGGTCAGGATGTCCTGGCTGGCCTGGACGAGGCGGCGGGTTCTGGGGTCGCGCAAGGCGAGGCGGAGGGCGCGAAATCCATCTTCGTCGGCGGCGCTCTCGGGAAAGTCGAGAGCTCGGATCAGGTCCGCAAGAGCGACCTCGGGGCCTTGCGTGTCCATCGCGAGCGGCAGGTCGACCTGCCGCGGTTCGGTCCGAGCTGCTTCCGGAACAGCGACGCTCGGAGCCGGCGGAGAGACGGGGGCAGCGGCGGGTGCCGGGCCAACCTTCGTTCGGACGGTCGGAACGGTGGCCGCCTTCTCGGCGACTGCAGGCTCCGGCCGTGTCGGCACGCGCCGCGCCTGGACTTGGTCACGCTCTCTCACCGCCTTCGCCGACGCCTCGCGCAGCACGTCGGCGGCGCGCGAGAGGCGATCCGCCTCGTTTCGCATCGCAGCGGCGTGCCGCGCCAGAAGAGCCGCGATCCAGATAAGGGCGAGCGGGAGGGCCACGGCGACCGCGATCGCGAGCAAGGGGCCGGCGTCCGCACCCAGCACAATGACGAGGGCGCCCATCGCGACAAGCCATACGACAGAAACCGCGGCGGCCACGCTCACGGCCCGCGCCCCGTCGGATTGCCGCTGCCTGTCGCTCACCGAGTCCGGCGACGTCGCAAGGTCAACCGTACTCGATCGAGATGATCTCGTAGCTCCGCTCGCCGCCCGGCGTGCGGACCTCGACACTGTCGCCTTCGTCCTTGCCGATCAATGCGCGCGCGAGCGGGGACGCGATGTTGAGGCGCCCCTTCTCGATGTCGGCCTCGGGCTCGCCGACGATCTGGTAGGTCTTCTCCTCCTCGGTGTCTTCGTCGATCAGGCGGACCCGCGCGCCGAACTTGATCGTGCCTGAGAGGGTGGAGGTGTCGATGATGTCGGCCCGAGCGAGGATCGATTCGAGTTCCCTCACACGAGCCTCAATGAAACCCTGCTTCTCCCGAGCTGCGTGATACTCGGCATTTTCGCTCAGATCGCCATGCGCGCGCGCCTCGGCGATGTCGGCGATGACCTGCGGACGCTCCTTGGACTTGAGCGTCTTCAGTTCCTCGTTCAGCGCGGCGTGGCCCGCGCGGGTCAGCGGTATCTTGTCCATATCGCATAGCCGGTCAAAGGTGGCGGGAGCCCGTGTGCCCCTCCTGAACGGAGAGGGTGGCCTGACCTCGGGGTCGGATGCAAGCGGCATTCTCCGGTGAGACGCCGTGTCGGAATTGCGATTCCCGGCCTGCGTCGATAGCTGATGGGTGAGCACGGAGGCACGCGATGAGCGATATCGAACGCGAGGCAATGGACTACGACGTGGTGATCGTCGGGGCGGGGCCGGCCGGCCTCTCTGCCGCGATCCGGCTGAAGCAGCTCGATCCGGAGCTCTCCGTGGTGGTCCTCGAGAAGGGCAGCGAGGTCGGCGCGCACATCTTGTCCGGTGCGGTTCTTGACCCCTCGGGTCTCGATGCGCTGATCCCGGACTGGAAGGAGAAGGGCGCACCCATCATGGTGCCGGTGCGGGAAGATGCCTTCTACATGCTGGGCGAGGGTGCTCGTGCGCGCGTTCCAAACTGGGCGATGCCGCCGCTGATGTCGAACCACGGCAACTGGATCGTGTCGATGGGCCGGGTCTGCGCCTGGATGGCCGAGCAGGCCGAGGCGCTGGGCGTCGAGGTCTTTCCCGGCATGTCGTGTTCGGAGATCGTTTGGAATGGCGATCGCGTCGCGGGCGTCATCGCGGGCGAGTTCGGCAGGCAGGCCGACGGCGCGCCCGGACCCGCCTACGAGCCTGGAATGGAGCTTCGCGGCAAGTACGTCATGCTGGGCGAGGGCGTGCGCGGCAGCCTCTCCAAGCAGGTCATCGCGAAGTTCGGCCTCGACCGCGATGCCGATGCACAGAAGTACGGCCTCGGCATGAAGGAGATCTGGGAGGTCGACCCGGCCAAGCACCGCGAGGGCGCCGTCGTCCACACGATGGGCTGGCCGCTCGGCAAGAATGCAGGTGGCGGGTCGTTCATCTATCATGGCGAGGGCAACAAGGTGTACCTCGGTTTCGTGGTGCACCTGAACTATGCGAACCCGTACGTGCACCCTTACATGGAGTTCCAGCGCTTCAAGCACCACCCGATGGTCAGGGAGCTTCTGGAGGGTGGAAAGCGCATCGCCTATGGCGCGCGCGCCATCTCCGAGGGCGGGTTCCAGTCCATGCCGAAGGCGGTGTTTCCCGGCGGCGCGCTCCTCGGCTGCTCGGTCGGGCTGGTGAACGTCCCGCGGATCAAGGGCAACCACAACGCCATGCTCTCGGGCAAGGCCGCGGCCGAGGCGGCGCACGCGGCCATCTCGGAGGGGCGGGCGGGCGACACCCTCGACGCCTATGACGCCGAACTGCGCACAGGGCCGGTCGGCAGGGACCTCGAGCGCGTCCGCAACGTCAAGCCGCTCTGGTCGCGCTACGGGCTCTACGCGTCACTCGTCGGCGGCGGCTTCGACATGTGGCTGCAGAACCTCACGGGCCTGTCGGTGTTCGGGACGTTGAAGCACGGCAAGACCGACGCCGAGGCGACGGAGCCCGCGTCGAAGCACAAGCCTATCGCGTACCCGAAGCCCGACGGCACGTTGAGCTTCGACCGGCTAACCAATGTCAGCTTCTCGATGACCAACCACGAGGAGAGCCAGCCACCGCACCTGATCCTGAAGGACCCCGACGCACCAGTGCGGGTTGACTTGGCGAAGTACGACGGGCCGTCGCAGCGCTATTGCCCCGCCGGCGTCTACGAATTCGTCGAGGAGGGCGACGGGCACAGGTTCCAGATCAACTTCCAGAACTGCGTCCACTGCAAGACCTGCGACATCAAGGACCCGGCGCAGAACATCGTCTGGACGGTCCCGCAGGGCGGCGATGGCCCAAACTATCCCGGCATGTAACGCATGCGTCAGATCCTCCTCTCTCAATTGCCAGTTCACGATCGCGCGGCTACCTTTAACGCCAGTCTGAAAGCGCAGGAGTGCGAATGCTCATGACAGGACCCAGAATTGCGGCGCTCCTTGTCGGCCTCGCCGTCGCGGGCCCGGCGATGGCGCAAACCAATTCGGGCGCATATCTTGCGGCGCGCCACGCGGTGCAGGTCAGTGACTTCGAGGCGGCATCGACATACTTCACCCGCGCGTTGATCCAGGACCCGCGCAACCCCACGCTCTTGGAGAGCGCGATCGGCGCCTTAGTCAGCCTTGGCGACGTGGAGCGGGCGGTTCCGGTGGCGCGCCGCATGTTGCAAAGCGGCGCCGAGAGCCAGGTCGCGAACCTCGTGCTGCTGGGCGACGCAGCCGCGCGCGAGGCGTGGGACGACGTGATCGCCGATCTGGAGGCCGGTCAGAGCGTCGGGCCGCTGTTTGACGGTCTGCTCAAGGCGTGGGCCGAAGTCGGTCGCGGCGACATGGGCGATGCCCTCATCAGTTTCGATGAGGTCATCGATTCGCCGGGCGTGGAGGCGTTCGGGCTCTACCACAAGGCGCTGGCGCTGGCGTCTGTCGGCGATTTCGAGGGCGCGGACGCCATTCTCGGACAGGATGATGACGACGCAATCCCCCTGACACGGCGCGGCGTCATTGCTCATGCCCAGGTTCTGAGCCAGCTGGAGCGGAACGACGACGCTGTGATGCTGATCGACGACATCTTCGGGGAGTCTCTCGATCCCGGCCTCGCGCAGTTGCGAGAGCGCCTTTCTGCCGGCGAAACGGTTCCGTTCGACACCGTCGTGAATGGCAAGGACGGCGTGGCGGAGACATTCTTCAGCATCGCCGGCGCGCTGATGGGCGAGGCGAGCGACACCTACACGCTGCTCTACTCTCGCATGGCCGAGCATCTGCGGCCCGAGTTTACCGACGCCATCCTGCAATCCGCAGGCCTGCTGGAAGTCCTAGGGCAGCATGACATGGCGGTCGAGGTGTATCGCGGCGTGCCGCGTGATGACCCGGCCTTTCATCTTGCCGAACTCGGGCGCGCCGACGCGCTGCAGGCAGCCGGTCGGACCGACGCGGCCGTCGAGGTATTGGAGAGCCTGACGGAAACCCACGGCGACGTCTCCGCGGTTCACGTCGCACTTGGTGACATCCTGCGTCGGCTCGAACGCTTCGACGAGGCCGCGGCGGCCTACGACCGTGCCATCGCGCTTTTCGAGGAGGACGAGCCGGGGCAGTGGGGCGTCTACTTCGCGCGCGGCATCACGCACGAACGGACCGACGAATGGAAGAAGGCCGAGGCCGACTTCCGCAAGGCGCTGGAGCTCAGGCCGAACCAGCCGCAGGTGCTGAACTATCTCGGCTATTCATACGTCGAACTGGGCGAGAACCTCGACGAGGCGCTGGATCTGATCGAGCGCGCCGTCGCGGCGCAGCCGAACTCCGGCTATATCGTGGACTCTTTGGGTTGGGTCTATTACCGCCTCGGTCGGTATCAGGAGGCTGTGGAGCAACTCGAACGGGCGACCGAGCTCTTGCCGACGGACCCGATCCTGACGGATCATCTCGGGGATGCGCTTTGGGCGGTCGACCGCAAGCGCGAGGCGCAATTCCAGTGGAAGCGCGCCTTGAGCTTCGATCCCGAGGATGAGGAGGCCGAGCGGATCCGCAGCAAGCTCGAACTTGGCCTTGACGCGGTGCTGAAATCAGAGGGCAAGGCGCCGGTCGCCGTCGCTACGGACGGCGGCTGAAGGCGAGCGTGTCGTCTTCGATCAGGGTCGTTGCGCCCGCCAAGATCAATCTTTCGCTCCACGTCACCGGCCGCCGCGACGACGGCTACCACTTGCTCGATAGCCTCGTCGTGTTCGCCGATGTCGGTGACGAAATCCGACTGCGGCCGTCGGCGGAGACGCACCTGCGTGTTCGTGGTCGCTTCTCGGCCAGCGTCCCAGAAGGCGCCGACAACCTCGTCCTGCGCGCGGCGCATCTGATGGGGGTGAGGGCCGAGGTGGCCCTCGACAAGCACCTGCCAGTCGGCGCCGGCATCGGGGGTGGTTCCTCCGACGCGGCGGCTGTACTTCGTGGTCTGGCAGCCATGACCGGGCGTCGCTTGCCGAGCACCTTGGCCCTAGGTGCGGACGTTCCGGTGTGCGTTGCAGGGCGACCCGCGCGCATGCGTGGCGTCGGCGACTTCCTGCAGCCGGTACCGCCCCTCCCTGCGCTCCCGATGGTGCTCGTGTTTCCGAACACCTCCGTCTCGACCGCGGAGGTCTTCAGGCTTTTTGGGGGTGTGGAGGGTGGCCCGATGCCTGAGTGCCTCCCCGGCTGGAGCGATGCCGAAGAGGCGGCCTACTGGTTGCGAGATCAGCGGAACGACCTGCAAGCGGCGGCGATTCGGGTCGCTCCCGCCATCGCCGACGCGCTCGCAGCGCTCGATGCTTGTGGAGATTGCCTGCTGGCGCGGATGTCAGGCTCGGGAAGCACCGTTTTCGGCCTGTTTCACAGCAACGCCGCCGCAAGCCGCGCCGCCCTGCGCATCGGCAATGGGCGACCGGACTGGTGGGTGCGCGTTACAAGCGTGCTCGACGCGGCGCCGGAGGTTCAGGAGAGGCGGCTGACCACGTAGTCCGCCAGCCCGATCAGGGGCGTGCGCAATGGATGGTCGGGCAACTTCCGCATGAAGGCGTCGGCCTTTCCGGCCCATTCCCGCGCCTCCGCCTCCGTCGCATCCAAGGTCCCGTGACGGCGCATTGTCTCGAGCGCCCTCTCGAGATCGCCGTCCTGCTGTTCGCCGGCTTCGAAGATGCGCCTCCAGAACGCCCGCTCCTCCTCGTCGCCCGCCGCGACTGCCAGGATCACCGGCATGGTCAGCTTGCGGTCGCGAAAGTCGTCGCCGACCTGCTTGCCGGTGGTCTTCGCGTCTCCTCGATAGTCCAGGAGGTCGTCGGCGATCTGGAAGGCGATGCCGAGTGCATCGCCGTAGCGCCGAAGCGCCTCGATCTCGGTCTCTGAGCGGCCGGCAATGACGCCGCCGACCTCGCATGCCGCGGCGAAGAGTGCCGCTGTCTTGCCTCGGACAATCCGCAGGTAGGTGTCGACATCGGTCGCGATGTTGCGGGCCGCGGTCAGCTGCAGGACCTCGCCCTCGGCGATGGTGGCAGCGGCGTCCGACAGGATCTCGAGCACCCGTAGCGAGCCGGTTTCGACCATCAGGCGAAACGAGCGGGCGAAGAGATAATCCCCGACCAGCACCGACGACTTGTTGTCCCAAAGCAGGTTCGCGGTGGGACGGCCGCGCCTCTGCCGGCTCTCATCGACGACGTCGTCGTGCAAGAGCGTCGCGGTGTGGATGAATTCGACCGTGGCGGCGAGGCGAATGTGGTCTTCGCCGCTATAGCCGCACAGGCGCGCCGTGGCGACCGTCAGCAGTGGCCGCAGCCGCTTGCCCCCTGCGCCAACCAGATGCGCCGTGACTTCGGGGATCCGAGGAGCGTTCTTCGACGCCATGCGCGCCTCTATCAACCGACTGACCTCGGCCATGTCCGCCGCGAGGGCGGCTGCCAGCGCCTCCTGCGGCCGCTCGATCGGTTCGTCCAAAGACATCACGCCTTACGCTCTCTCGACACCGGCGGGGGCATAGCCTTTAGTCGGGAGCGATGAAAGAGCTTCTGCGGACCACGGACCCCACGGTCATCGCATATGCCACAGCGCTTCTCGATGGCGAAGACATCGAGAGCTACCAGATGGACGTGCACATGAGCGTGCTCGAAGGCTCGATCGGAATCCTGCCGCGGCGCCTCATGGTGCGCCAGGCAGACCTTTTTCGAGCCCGCGCCACCCTCCGCGACAACGGCATAGACATCGAGGGGTGAGCGGCGAGAGCGACGATGCCTTCCTCGGCGGGCGCATTCACGTGCTGCAGCCGGTGAAAGGCTACCGCGCCGGTACGGATGCTGTGCTGCTGTCGGCCGCGGTGGGTGCGCGGGAAGGCGACACCGTCCTGGACCTCGGCTGCGGGACGGGCGTGGTGCTCCTCTGCCTGGGCGCGCGAATCCCGCGCTTGATCCTGACCGGGGTGGAGCGCCGTGCGAGTCACGCCGCGCTGGCGCGGAGAAACTTCGCGCGGAACGGACTCATGGCGGAGATCATCGAGGCAGACATCCGGGAACTCCCGCCCGGCTTGAAGGAGCGGGCATTCGATCACGTCGTCTCCAACCCGCCGTATCACGATCGGCGTCACGGCAAGAGCGGCGGTGATGCGGGCCGGGAGGAGGCCATCGCTGCCGATCTGCCATTTGCAGACTGGGCGCGCGTCGCGATGAGGCGGGTGCGGCCGAAGGGACGCCTGACCATGATTGCCCCCGCGGAGAGGCTGCCGGACCTACTGAATGCCCTTGGAGGGCGTGGGGTCACCGTGCTGCCGGTCGCGTCGCGCAAGGGGCGCGATCCTGGACGCGCGATCGTGTCCGCAATCAAGGGCGGGCGATCACCGTTCAGGCTCTTGACGAGTTTCGTCGTGCATGAGGGGCTCGCCCGCCTTGACGATGGAGACGATTTCACGGGTTACATGCGCGCGATCCTCCGCGACGGCGCCTCGTTGTCTGCAACTCTTGATTGAAATTACGCGATTACCGTCGCCCTCATTTCCCGTGACAGAGCGATGAAGTTGTGCTCGAACTCGAAGGGTAGGTCGCAACAATGGAGGTTGACGATGAGCATAACCGCGCACGTGGAAGAACTTCGCCGCAAACATGAGGTTCTCTCGCACAAAGTAGAGCAGGAACAGCGCAGCCCATCGTCGGATGATCTCCGAATCACCGAACTGAAGAAGCAGAAGTTGCGGATCAAGGAGGAGATCAACCGCCTTTCGGCAAGCTGAAATTCGCGGCAGTGGGCGCCATGCGCAAGCACGTACGCGGCTCGCTGCCGAATGAACTGCTCGTCCGGTAATAAGGGGTAAGGGCGCTTGAACGCCCTTACCGAAGCCATCAAACGAAGAATTGTCCGCCGTTGGCGGAGATGGTCGACCCGGTGATGAATGCGGCATCGTCTGAGGCGAGGAACACCACGCAGCGCGCAATTTCCTCGGGCTCACCGAGCCGTCCCGCGGGAATCTGAGCGACGATCTTCTCCCGTACGTTCTCGGGCACCGCCATCACCATCTCAGTTGCGATGTAGCCCGGGCAGATGGCATTGGCGGTTATGCCGGCACGCGCGCCCTCCTGCGCGAGCGATTTGATGATGCCGAGGTCGCCGGCCTTGGTCGCAGCGTAATTCACCTGGCCGAATTGTCCCTTCTGACCGTTGACCGAGCTGATCACGATGATGCGGCCGAACTTGCGCTCTCGCATGCCGGGCCAGACAGGATGGACCGTATTGAAGACGCCGGTCAGGTTGGTGTCCACGACCTCCTTCCATTGTTCTGGCGTCATCTTGTGGAAGGGCGCGTCGCGGGTGATGCCGGCATTGGCAACCACGACCTCGATCGGGCCGAGATCGGACTCCACCTGGGCAATGCCGGACTTGGACGCCTCGTAGTCGGCGGCATTCCACTTGTAGGTCTTGATCCCGGTCTCGTCGGTAAATGCCTTTGCTTTCTCATCGTTGCCGGCGTAGGTCGCAGCCACCTCATAGCCCGCGGCCTTTAGAGCCTTGGAGATCGCCTCGCCAATGCCCCGGCTGCCGCCGGTGACCAGTGCCACTCGTCCCATCTTTGTTCTCCCTTGCTGGTCAGTCCAGTCGCTGTACGAAAGCGCGTCCGTCGCGCTCCCCTATGTCCCATGTCTCTTCGAGTTTTTCGGGCTCCGTGAAGTCGATCTTGTCTGCCGGCGTTGCCTCGGACGGCCATGCGTAGAGACGACCCTCGACGTCGGGGATATCGTCGTAGCGTCGTGTCAGCAGGACCAGCGTGCGGCCGCGATCGGGGTCGGGCATGGGTGCCTGATCGGCCATGCCGCCATCGACGACGGGCCGACCCTTCCATTTCGGGATGTCGAAAATCGGAGGAATGGTCGCCGCGGCGCAGATAAGGTCGACGAGAGTGCCGTCTTCTGCCGCTCGACGCGCGTCGACGAGCGTCGAGTCGAGCCCGCCCTTCTCGGCCCAGTTGAAATGCGGGCTCGAGACAAGGTGCAGCTCTGCCTCGTAGGCGAGGGCCGCCGCGCTGCCGCTCATGTCTGCGTAGTCGTCACCGGGCGGATGACCGATCAGTACCTGGTAGGACGGACCCGCGGCGATATCATCCAGAACGTCCGACAGGACACGCGTGACGACGTCGCGATAGATCTTCTGGTGCGGCGTCCGGCCGTCGTCGTCATTGGTCAGTTCATTGAGGTCGAAATTCTGATCCTGCTCGGCGAAGGCGCGCATCATCTCGTCGAGCATCATCTTGCCGCGACGGCCGATGAAACCCGCGGCCGACATCGCCCCGCCCGAGACGCCCGAGATGCGCTCGGGGTTGAGACCGAGCGCATCGCGAACGACGTGCAGAAAGCCGCCTTGCCAGAAGCAGCGCAAGCCGCCGCCGGAGAACACCAGCTGTTCGAAGGGGCTATGCTGCTCGTCGCTCATGAGCCGAGAGGCGGGGCGGCCCGGAGACCGCCCGACCCGTGGTCAGATGCGCTCGACGCAGAGGGCAACGCCCATGCCGCCGCCGATGCAGAGCGTGGCGATGCCCTTCTTGGCGTCACGGCGCTTCATCTCGAAGAGCAGCGTGTTGAGGACGCGCGCGCCGGAGGCACCGATCGGGTGGCCGATCGCGATGGCGCCGCCGTTGACGTTCACGATCTCGGGGTCCCAGCCCATGTCCTTGTTGACCGCACAGGCCTGCGCCGCGAAGGCCTCGTTCGCCTCGACCAGGTCGAGGTCGCCAACCTTCCAGCCGGCCTTCTCGAGCGCGCGGCGGCTGGCGTAGATCGGACCGGCACCCATGTAGGCCGGGTCCAGACCGGCGGTGGCGTAGCTCGCGATCCGCGCCAGCGGCTCGATACCCCGCTTTTCGGCATCGTCGGCCGACATCAGCAGCACGCCCGCCGCGCCGTCGTTGAGGCCAGAGGCGTTGCCCGCGGTCACCGAACCCTCCTTGGCGAAGGCCGGCTTCAGCTTGGCCATGTTCTCGACCGTCGCGCCGTGGCGGATGTACTCGTCCTTGTCGACCACCGTGTCGCCCTTGCGTCCCTTGACGGTGAACGCCACGATCTCGTCGTCGAAACGTCCGGCCTTCTGCGCGGCCTCGGCCTTGTTCTGGCTGCCCGCAGCGAACTTGTCCTGGTCCTCGCGGCTGATCTGCCATTTCTCGGCGACGTTCTCGGCGGTCTGGCCCATGTGATAGCCGTTGAAAGCATCCCAGAGCCCGTCCTTGATCATCGTGTCGATGAACTTCATGTCGCCCATCTTGTGGCCCTGGCGCAGGTTGGCGCAATGCGGCGCCATCGACATGTTCTCCTGACCGCCCGCCACGATGATGTTGTTGTCGCCGAGCTGGATGTGCTGGGCGCCGAGCGCGATCGCGCGCAGCCCCGAGCCGCAGACCTGGTTGATGCTCCAGGCCGCGCTGCCTTCGGGCAGACCCGCCTTGATGTGCGCCTGTCGCGCGGGATTCTGGCCTTGGCCGGCGGTGAGGACCTGTCCGAGGATGGTTTCCGACACCTCCTCCTTGTCGATGCCTGCGCGGCTGACGACCTCTTCGATCATCGCGGCGCCCAAGTCGTGCGCCGGGGTGTTGGCGAAAGCGCCGCTGAAGCTACCGACGGGGGTACGCGCGGCCGAGGCGATGACGACGTTGGTCATTGTGGTCCTCCTGAAGTGGCGGTCTGCCGTCCGAAAGGCGGCGGTCGCCCCCGGTTCTAAGCCGGGGCAGGAGGGAGGGCAACTGCCCGGAGCTAGCCGTGATCGACGGCGAAGTCGACGGCCGTCCAGTCCGGGCGCAGCACCGGAGCGCCGAAGAGCCACCCCTGCAGACAGTCGATCCCGAGCGAGGCAAGTAGTGCGGCGTCCTGTTCCTCCTCGATCATCTCGCCGACCGTTACGCACTCGAAATGCTTGCCAATGCTGATCAGCGCCTCAGCGAGGACTCGATTGTCGGGATTGGCGGTGATGTTCTGGCAGAACGTTCCGTCGATCTTGATTATGTCGAACTTCAGGTCCCGAAGCTGCCTGAACGAGGTGTACCCGGCACCGAAATCGTCAAGCGCGAAGCTGATGCCGCGATTCCGGAGTGCCTGCATGAACGCCGAGACGTAGCCGGGGAACATGATCGCGGAGCGCTCGGTGATCTCGATGATGAGCCGCTCGGCCAGCGTCTCGTCCGCCTCGAGGCCTTCTTCCAGCGCGAGCAGCCAACTGTTGTCGCCGATCGACCGGACCGACATGTTGAGGGAGATCCTCAGGCTCGGGTTGCGGCGCAACGCTTCGAGCCCGCGCACCAGCGCGATGCCGTCGAGCCTCCGACCGAGGTCGTTCGATTCCACCGCCGAGATGAAATGGTTCGCGGGGATGATCCCGCCTTGTGGATTGAATAGCCGCAGCAGCCCTTCGTGATAGGCGGTGCGATTGGGTCGGGCAGCTTCGACGACCGGTTGAAAGGCGAGGTCGACGCGGCCCGTTTCGACAGCGCGGGCCACCATCGATCTCACGCCGTTCCCGTAGGGGAGGGCCTGCTGTATCGCGTTCTCGTCGAAAATCATTATTCTCGCCTGCCGTGGTCCAGTGACAACCATCCCGTGCATGCATGAATCACGCGTAAAGGATCCTGAGTATTTTGAATGATGCTTCGATCAGGCGCTGTCCGTGGTGCGGAGTCGATCCCCTCTACGTCGCCTACCACGACGAGGAGTGGGGCGTTCCAGAACGAGACCCGCGCGCGCTCTTCGAGAAGTTGGTTCTCGACGGCTTTCAGGCCGGGCTGGCCTGGATCACGGTCCTCCGCAAGCGAGTTGCTTTCCAGGAGGCGTTCGAGGGATTCTCCCCGGAGGTCGTCGCCCTCTGGGGCGAGACGGAAGTCCGCCATCTGCTGTCTGACGCCGGGATCGTCCGACACCGCGGCAAGATTGAGGCGGCCATTGATGGCGCGCGCGCCTGGCTCAGGGTCGAGGAGCGCGAGGGGTTCTCGCCGTTCCTCTGGAAGTTCGTGGATGGCGTTCCGCTGCAGCCAAACCGGCCGTCGATCGCAGATGTGCCGACGCAGACCGAGCAAAGCCGGGCGATGTCTCGCGCACTGAAGGCGGAAGGCTTTCGCTTCTGCGGGCCGACAATCGTGTACGCGTTCATGCAGGCAACGGGCATGGTAAACGACCACTTGGTGACCTGCCATCGCCATGCGGAGGTCGCCGTCATGGCATAGACGCGTCTATTCGACAACGGCCTCCAGGATCGCCTTCGCCTCGGGGGTATCCCATTCCGCTCCGCCGGTCAGTCGCGCGATCTCACGTCCGTCGGCGTCGAGGATGACGGTCACCGGCAATCCGAGCACGGACATGCCGCGGGCGAGCTCCTGTTTCGGATCGGTCAGCATCGGCAAGTGCTCGATGCCCTCTTCCTGGAAGAACCGACGGATCCCGGCGGGCGAGTTCCGGCCCGTAGCCACCGTCACCACCTCCAGCCTGTCGCCCATCTCGGCCTGCAGCCGGTCGAGCGACGGCATCTCCTCCCGGCAGGGGGCGCACCAGGTCGCCCAGAAGTTCAGTACGACCGGCTCGCCCCGAAAATCCGAGAGCTTCGCCTCCGTCCCGTCGAGAGCGCCCAATGTCGCCTCCGGCACCTCTCTCGGCGACTCGTGGACGGTCAGCTTGCGCATGTCGCCCTCGACCGCGGCCTTTATCGCCACGGGATCCGCAGTCGTGGCGTTTGCGGCGAGAATGAGCGCGGTGTAGAGGGCGGCGGACTTCAGCATTGGGGGCTCCGTTAGTCATGGACCGGGCGAACGACATGTGGGGCGGGCGGTTCGCCGCCGGCCCGGACGCGATCATGGAGGCGATCAACGCCTCGATCGGGTTCGACCGCCAGCTTGCCCCGCAGGACGTTGCAGGCTCGAAGGCCCACGCCGCGATGCTGGCGGCGCAGGGCATCATCAGCGATAGCGACGCAGCCGCGATCCGGGAAGGCCTGGACACGATCTTGTCAGAGATCGCGGAGGACCGTTTCGAGTTCCGGATCGAGCTCGAGGACATCCACATGAACGTGGAGGCTCGGCTCAAGACGCTCATCGGCGAGCCGGCGGGGCGTCTGCACACCGCGCGCAGCCGCAACGATCAGGTAGCAACCGACTTTCGCCTCTGGATTCGCGACCGGATTGACGAGGCCGAGGCATGGCTGAAGGCGCTGCAGAAGGCGCTGCTCGAGCAGGCCGAGGCCGGTGCAGACTGGGTGATGCCCGGCTTCACCCATCTGCAGACGGCGCAGCCGGTGACTTGGGGTCACCACATGATGGCGTATGTCGAGATGTTCGGGCGCGATGTAGGGAGATTTGCGGACGCGCGGACACGCATGAACGAGTCACCGCTCGGTGCCGCCGCGCTCGCTGGCACGTCATTCCCGATCGACCGTGACGCAACGGCGCGCGAGATGGGCTTCGACCGGCCCTGCGCGAACTCGCTCGACGCCGTCAGTGACCGGGATTTCGCTCTGGAGTATCTGTCGGCGGCGTCGATCTGCGCGATGCACCTCAGCCGTTTCGCCGAAGAGCTGGTGATCTGGTCGTCGGCGCAGTTCCGCTTCGTGAAGCTTTCCGACCGATTCTCGACCGGCTCATCGATCATGCCGCAGAAGAAGAACCCCGACGCGGCCGAGCTGATCCGGGCCAAGATCGGCCGCATCCTCGGTGCGACGGTTGCGCTCTTCACCGTCATGAAGGGACTGCCGCTGGCCTATTCCAAAGACATGCAGGAGGACAAGGAGCAGGTCTTCGACGCGGCAGGGGCGCTGGCGCTGGGCCTTGCGGCGATGGAAGGGATGGTCCGGGACATGACGGCCAACCGCGAGGCGCTGGAGGCCGCGGCGTCGAGCGGCTTCTCGACCGCGACCGACCTGGCCGATTGGCTGGTGCGCGAGCTCGGGCTGCCCTTTCGGGAGGCTCACCACGTGACCGGTCGCCTCGTCGCCGAGGCGGAACGGCGGGGTGCAGATCTCGTCGATCTTGCGCTTGGCGAGATGCAGGCGGTTCATGGCGGCATTACCGGGGCTGTCTTCGACGTGCTCGGCGTGCATAATTCCGTTGCCAGTCGCATGAGCTATGGCGGAACTGCGCCGCTACGGGTGCGCGAGCAAATCGCGCGATGGAGGAAGGTGATCGGATGACACCAGGCCGCTTGCTTCCTGTCTTTCTTTCATGTGCCGCGATCGCGGTTACCGGATGCACGGCAGGTGGCGTCGTGCAGGATCGGGATGGCCGTACCGTGGCGGCGGCGGGTCCCGACGACGCGGCCGTGGCGGTCGAAAGCGGGCGCGTGGCGGCGGCAGCGGATTCCGATGAGGTCGTCGCTGACTACCGCATCGACGATGGCCGTCTCCGCGAGGGTGCGCGACCAGGAGCGCGTTGGAACGTTCGGGGGGCTGGGATTTGGGTTCTAGGATCATCCTGTTGGCGACGCTTGCCGCGTTCCTTGCGGGCTGCGGCGTCGACGGCCCGCCGGTGCCGCCCGAGCCGGAGCCGGAAGCCGCCCGCGGGATAAGCCTGAGAGGCTCGGCAGAGATCGGTATCGCCGGCCGCGGCTGAGCGCGTTTCGTTTCGACCACATCCGGGTTCCGTCCGCGGCCAGCCCGCGCTAGACCCCCGCTCCACCGACCGGAGAAGCGCGATGCGCCACGTCTATCTTGCACTTGCAGCATGGGGCGCGATCCACCCGATGGCGTGGTTCATCGCATGGTTCCGAGGAAACGGCTGGGATCTGGGAGCGATGATCGATGCTTGGTACGTCAACGAGGCCACGATCGGCCTGACCTGGGATCTCACCATCGCCGCGATATCGTTGACCGTCTGGATCATCGCCGAGGCCTGGCGCCGTCGCGACTGGCGCAGCCTGGTGGCGATCCCTGCGACCTACTGTATCGGCGTGTCGTGCGGCCTGCCGCTCTATCTCTGGCTTCGCACGCGGCGCCGCTGATGGATCATTTCCTCTACCGCGACGGCGAGCTGTGCGCCGAGGACGTGCCGCTCGCCGATATCGTGACCTGCGTCAGCACGCCATTCTACTGCTACTCCGCAGCGACGCTCACACGCCATTTCCGCCTCTTCGACGCGGCGCTCGCGTGGGGGCCGCATCTCGTCTGCTTCGCGATGAAATCGAACTCCAACCTCGCCGTCGTCAAGCTGCTCGGCGACCTCGGCGCTGGGGTCGACGTCGTCAGCGAGGGGGAATATCGCAAGGCCCGCGCCGCCGGCATTCCGCCCGAGCGGATCGTCTTTTCCGGCGTCGGCAAGACCCGTGGAGAGATGCGGACCGCGCTCGAGGGCGGCCTTCGGCAATTCAACGTGGAGAGCGAGCCGGAACTCGCCGCGCTCGACGAGGTCGCGCGGTCGATGGGCGCGGTCGCGCCGATGACCCTGCGTGTAAATCCCGACGTCGACGCCGCCACGCACGAAAAAATCGCGACCGGCCGCAAGGAGGACAAGTTCGGCGTGCCGATCTCCCGTGCCCGCGAGATCTATGCCGCAGCGGCTCGCATGTCAGGCGTCCGCGTCGTCGGTATCGACGTCCATATCGGCAGCCAGCTCACCTCGCTCGCGCCGTTCGAAGCGGCCTACGGGAAAATCGCGGGTCTGACTCAGGCGCTGCGGGCCGACGGTCACGCGATAGAACGACTGGACCTCGGCGGCGGCCTCGGCATCCCATACGAGCGCAGCAACTTCGCGCCGCCGCTGCCGTCGGAATATGGCGAGATGATCCACCGGGCCGTCGGCGGACTTGGGTGCGAGATCGAGATCGAGCCCGGGCGGCTGATCTCGGGCAACGCGGGGGTGCTCGTCAGCAGGGTGATCTACGTCAAGCGGGGCGAGGGGCGGAGCTTTCTGATCCTCGATGCGGCGATGAACGATCTGATCCGGCCCGCGATGTATGGCGCGCACCACGACATCGTTCCCCTTCATGAGCCCGCCGCCGGGGCCGAGACGGAGCCGTTCGATGTCGTCGGCCCCGTATGCGAGAGCGGCGACACTTTCACGCGGGGCCGGTATCTGCCCGCGTTGCAAGAAGGCGACCTCGTCGCATTCCGCTCCGCTGGAGCCTATGGCGCTGTAATGGCGTCAGAATATAACACTCGCCCGCTGGTGCCCGAAGTGCTGGTGGAGGGGGATCACTTCGCCGTAATACGCGCACGGCCAACCTTTGACGAAATGATCTCCCGCGATACCATTCCAGCGTGGCTCTGACGCGGCATCCTCCGTATCGGGCACTGACGCGCGGACTCATGACCGGACACAACCCGATCCCGCACGAGGCATTCCGACGCCTGCGCCGACCCTTGGCGCTGACCCGCATCGGCATGGTCGCCGAGCGGACCCTGCGTGCGTTCTGGCCTTTCGCGAGCGTCCTGCTCGCGGCGCTCGCGGCTGTAATGCTCGGAGCGTTCGAGCCGCTGCCGCTCGAAGCTGTCTGGATAGCCGTCCTCGCGGCTGTCGTCGGGCTTGGATATACGCTTTGGCGGGGTGTTCGCGCATTCCGTTGGCCGACCGCCGAGGCGGCGCTCGACCGTCTGGACGCGACCCTTCCCGGCCGGCCGATCTCGGCGATCACGGATGATCAGGCAATAGGCTCGGGAGATGAGGCTTCCGTCGCAGTGTGGCGCGCTCATGTGCGCCGGATGGCGGACCGCGTGAGGAAAGCGCGTGCGCCCCGGCCCAATCTACGTATTGCGGCGCTGGACCCCTTCGCGCTGCGGTACGCTGCGCTGATGGCCTTCGTCGTGGCGGTGCTTTTCGGTTCCTTCTGGCGCGTCGCGGACGTAACGGAACTGGCCGATGGTGGTGCCGCACCCGACATCGCCGCCGGCCCCGCCTGGGAGGGATGGATCGAGCCGCCGGCGTACACGGGCCGCCCCAGCCTCTACCTCAACGACGTCCCGCCCGGCGCCCTTCGGGTCCCGCTGGGCAGTAGGGTTTCCCTTCGCTTCTACGGTAAGGTCGGAGCACTGACGGTGCGACAGACTGTTTCGGACGGGCCGGCCGTGCCTCCGTCGGAAACGTCATACGACTTCAACGTCACCGACCCCGGTATCCTGGCTATCGAGGGGGAGGGCGGAACGGAATGGCAGATCAGCGTTCTTTCGGACGCGCCGCCAGCCGTCGAGCTGGATGGCCAGGCCGAGCGTACCGCCGCAGGCGCACTCGAACAGCCCTTCGTTGCTTCGGACGATTACGGGGTCATCGGCGGCTCGGCCGAGATCACGCTGGACCTTGCCGCGACGGACCGCCGCTATGGCCTCGCGGCGGACCCGGAGCCGCGCGAGCCGACGGTGCTCGACCTGCCCGTCGACTTCACGGGCGACGGGAAGGACTTCGCCGAGATCCTGTTTGGCGAGTTCGCCGAGCATCCGTGGGCGGGCCTGCCGGTCCGCCTCACGCTGACGGTGGCGGATGCGGCTGGCCAGGAGGGTTCCACTTCGCCCGACCCGATCGTCCTGCCCGAGCGCCGATTCTTCGATCCGCTCGCCGCGTCTGTGGCGGAGCAGCGTCGGGACCTGTTGTGGACGCGAGACAATGCGGGACGTGTCGGCCAGGTGCTTCGCGCGGTAAGCTATAGGCCCCAAGAGATCTTCCGGTCCGAGATCGCTTACCTGCGCCTTCGGGTGATCATCCGCCGGTTGGAAAACTACGTTCGCTATGAACAGCTGACGACGGAGCGGCAGGATGAGATTGCGGCCGCGCTGTGGGATCTCGCTCTTCTCCTCGAAGAAGGTGACCTGAACGACGCTCTGGAGCGTCTTCGCCGCGCCCAGGACCGGCTGAGCGAGGCAATCGAGAACGGCGCGTCCGACGAAGAAATTGCCGAACTGATGCAGGAACTGCGCGAGGCGATGCAGGACTACATGAGCCAACTCGCCGAGCAGTCCGACGGGCAGGAGCAGGAGTTCGCCGAGGGCGAGATGCAGGAGATGACGGGCCAGCAGCTCGACGACATGCTGCAGCGCCTGCAGGAGCTGATGGAGCAGGGTCGGATGGCCGAGGCTCAACGGCTGCTCGACCAACTTCGACAGATGATGGAAAACATGCAGGTCGCGCGCGGGCAGGGTCAGCAGGGTCAGAGCCCGGGCGAGCAGGCGATGCAGGGGCTTGCTGAGACGCTTCGCCAGCAGCAGGAGTTGAATGACGACACCTTTGGCGACCTGCAGGAGCAGTTCGACGAGGGTCAGCCCGGGCAGCAGGGCCAGCAGGGCCAGCAGGGCCAGGGCCAGCAACCCGGCCAAGGACAGCAAGGGCAGCCCGGGCAAGGCCAGCCCGGGCAGGACCAGCAACCCGGCCAGGGACAGCAAGGGCAGCCGGGCCAGGGCCAGCAGTTCGGCCAAGGGCAAGGGCAGCAGCCGGGTGATCCCGGTCAGGCACTTGCCGATCGTCAGCAGGCGCTCAGGGACGAGCTAGCTCGGCAGCAGGGCAATCTGCCCGGCGCCGGAACGCCCGAGGGTGATGCGGCGCGAGATGCCTTGGACCGTGCCGGTAACGCCATGGACGGTGCCGAGGAGTTGCTGCGCGAAGAGGATTACGCAGGCGCGCTCGACCGCCAGTCCGAGGCGATGGAGGCCTTGCGCGAGGGGATGCGCAACCTCGGCGAACAGATGGCGCAGCAGCAGAACAGTCAAGGACAGCAGGGCGGCGACTATGGAACAGCCGAGGGTCAGCAACGCGATCCGCTGGGCCGCGTCCCGGGCGCCCAAGGGCGAGTTGGCACGGACGAGCAACTTCTTCAGGGCGAAGATGTCTATCGGCGGGCGCGGGAACTCCTGGATGAGATCCGGCGGAGATCCGGGGAGCAAAGCCGCCCGCAGGCGGAGCTGGACTACCTGCGCCGTCTGCTCGAGCGCTTCTGAGAGAGCGCCGTCGATCCCAGTACCGGACGACTACCTGCCGCTGACGTCAGACAGCGCCGCTCCCGCACGGGCGAGAGCCCTGTCCAAAGAGAGACGGGCGTCGTCGACCGCCTCGACGTAGGCGTCGAGAGTGTCACCGGCCCACGGGGCTAGTTCCGACAGGTCCGGAGCCAGCACGTAGATCAGCGCAGCAACGCCGACGATGCACAGGCCCACGACCAGGCCGGCGAAAAATCCGCCCGAGCGCCGGCGTCGCGCTTGATCGTGTCGCGCAGCATTGTCGGAGGCGGCCCGGAGGGAGCGATCTGTCTCTTCGGGTGCGGATGCAGCCGGTTGCTTTTTCTCGTTCCTGCGGGACGCGCCGGGTTCAAGCTGGATCAAGCCTTTCTCACGCCTTGCATCGGCTTCGCGCCGCGCCTCCTCTTGAAGTATTGCCTTCACGTCGTCGGGCAGGGGCGGGCGGCGTGGTTCGGTTATCACTTCGCCCCGGTCTTCAACTAATGCGGTATTCTTCCCGGCAGCATCGCCCGGGTCGGGTCGCTCATGGCCGCCGGCGTCGGTATATTGCCGGCCCGTCGACGGCATCTCCTGCCAGACATGGTCGCAGGAAGAGCACTGCACGCGACGTCCCTTCGCCGGGATCAGCGACCCATCGATCTCGTATCGGGCGCCGCATGACGGGCATTGAAGTAGCATCTGCTCACCTCCGCCAAGACAAGGATAGGTGTATTGATCCGCAAGGAAAAGCCAGGCCGTCTCGCCAAGGCGCGGTCTCCGGGTGTAGGTCTCGATTGTCAATCCTGGGGGCGATTTGCATGATCTCAGACATTGTCCAGTGGGTTCGCTCTATCGTCTTCAACGCGCTGATGTATCTGGTGATGGCGGTCATGGCCGTCGCGCTGGCGCCGCTGGTGATCCTCGATCGCGACTGGGCATTCCGTGCTGTCCACGCCTATTGCCGCTACGTCCGCTGGAGCGCGAGATTGATCGTCGGTCTTCGCACCGAGGTTCGCGGGCAGGCTCCGTCCGATGAGGTCCTGATCGCGTCCAAGCACCAGTCCTTCCTCGACATCATCCTGATCGTCTCGGCCGTTCCGCGGCCGAAATTCATCATGAAGAAAGAGCTTCTTTGGGCGCCCTTCGTCGGATGGTACGCCCAGCGGATCGGGTGCGTTCCCGTCGATCGCGGCAAGCGCGGCCAAGCGATCGAGAAGATGCTGCAGGATGTGGAGGACGGGCGGCTCGCGCCGGGGCAGCTCATCATCTATCCGCAGGGCACGAGGGTCGCGCCGGGGGTGCCGCGCGCGTACAAGATTGGCTCGGCCATCCTCTATCGTCAACTCGGCCAGCCGTGCGTGCCGGCGGCCACCAATGCCGGCGTATTCTGGCCGCGCCGCGGTATCCTGCGCCGGCCGGGCCTGGCCGTCGTGGATTTCCTGCCGAGTATCGAGCCGGGCCTTTCGGATACAGAGTTCATGGAGAGACTTCGGAACGAGATTGAGGCGGCGTCGGACAGACTCTTGGAGGAAGCGGGATTCCAGCTGTTGGAGGCGCAGGCATGAGGCGGGCGAAAGCATCGAGGAACTCGCGTCGCTCTATGGAAAGCCGGTGCACGCTGCGTGAGCCAAGGTCGCCGACCGGCTGACCGAGAATTACCGAGCATGGATCGCGGCGTCGCGGTGCTCCGTGCTGTCCCCCGTCGGCCCCGACGGGACCGACGCGTCGCCGCGGGGCGACGATGTCGCCGTCGTCACCATCGCCGACGACCAACCGCTGCTTCTGCGGGACTGGCGGGGAAACGATCGCATCGACTCGCTGCGCAACATCGTGTTGGGCTCGAGAATACCGCTGCTGTTCCCCGTGCCCGGGCCTTCCATCGTGGTGCGGGTGAATGGCGCCGGATACGTGAAGGGCCGATCGCGAAATCCTCTCCGGGTTCGAGGCGGCGGGCCGCCGATCGCGGAGCATCGTCTTGGTGGAAATCGTCGCGGTCTTTTTCCAATGCGCTCGCGCGATAGTCCGCGCGGAGCTCTGGTCCGGGCGACCGGCACCGGAACGCCTGCCCACGTCGGGTGCCATGCTGGAGGAGGTGGCGTTGGGGGAGATCTACGGCAGCGTCTACGATGCCGACTGGCCAAGCCGCGCTGCGCTCACGATGTGGTAGGCCTCAGGCTGCGTCGCTCTTCGTTCCGAGGTCAAGGTACTTCCGCCGACGCTGCCCGACCAGCGCTTCGCCAGAGCTGTCCGATAGCGCGTCGATGGCTTTCCCGACAGCGGCACCGACGGCACGAATGGCCGCTGCCGCATCACGATGTGCGCCGCCAAGCGGCTCCGGAATGATGCCGTCGATCACGCCCAACTTCCGCAGATCCTGGGCGGTGAGTTTCAGTGCCTCGGCAGCCTCCTTGGTACGGTTCGCATCCTTCCACAGGATGGACGCGCATCCTTCGGGGGAGATCACCGAATAGATCGCGTGCTCCAGCATGAGAACCCTGTCTGCCGTGGCAAAGGCCACCGCACCGCCGGAGCCGCCTTCGCCGATCACCACTGATACCAGCGGCACTTCGATCTCGAGGCATTTCTGCGTCGAGCGTGCGATGGCTTCGGACTGTCCTCGCTCCTCGGCGCCCTTGCCGGGATAGGCTCCCGGGGTATCGATCAGCGTCACGACGGGCAGCCCGAAGCGGTGTGCGACATCCATCAACCGGGCCGCCTTGCGGTATCCCTCGGGGCGGGCCATGCCGAAGTTGTGCTCGAGCCGCGAGTGCGTGTCGTGCCCCTTTTCGTGTCCGATGACCATCACCGGCCGTCCCTCCAGACGCCCGATCCCGCTCAGCACGGCATTGTCCTCGGCAAAGCCCCGGTCGCCCGCGAGCGGCATCCAGTCGGTAAAGATTTCCGCGATGTAGTCTCGGCAGTGCGGGCGTTCGGGGTGACGTGCGACTTGGCATTTCTGCCACGATGTCAGACTCTTGTAGAGATCCCGAAGCATGTCGCCGGCCTTGCGGTCGAGTGCTGCCGCCTCCTTTTCGACGTCCATGCCCTCGTTCTGCCGGGCAAGGGCACGCAACTCCTCTGCCTTGCCTTCGATCTCGGCGAGCGGCTTCTCGAAGTCGAGGTAATGCGTCATGGATGCCTCCGCTGGACGTTAGGCCGGTATAGGCGCGACGCCCGAGTGCTTGCAATCAACGCCACAGTCACGCCCTGACGAGTTTCTTCGCCTTGTCCGTGAACACGACGCAATCGCGGCCAAGTGCCTTGGCTGTGAAGAGGGCGCGGTCGGTCGCGCGGATCACGTTTTCCCAGTCGGCATCCTGGAGCGCTTCCGGCTGCCAGTGGACCCCGGCGCTGATCGTGACCCGGATCGAAAACTCGTCCACGATGAAGGGTTCGTCGGCTATGGCCCGCCTGAGCCTCTCGGTGATCACTTCGGCACGGCTCCGGTCCAGCGCACGAAGATGCAGCGCGAACTCCTCTCCGCCGTACCGCGCGAGCAAGTCTCCCTCGCGAATGGATGCGGCCAGACGATCGGCGAGTTGGCGGAGGATGGCATCGCCTGCTGGGTGTCCGTAGGTGTCGTTGATGGCCTTGAAGTGATCGATGTCGATGAGCAGCAGGGCGTTGCCATCGGCCTCCTCGGCGCGAGCGATACGCCGCGACTGCTCGAAGCCCCTCCGATTCGCAATGCCTGTGAGCGGGTCGGTTAACGATTCCTGGGCCAGGGTCCTGCTCCGCTCGTAGGCGTCATCCTCGCGCTGAATCATGCTGCCGACGACAACGGCCCCGACCATCGTCAGCGCGACATTCAACGGCACGGCCAGCTCCAGCGCCATCATCATCGTTTCGTGTGGGAGTGTCAGGATGCTTGTCAGATGGAGGCAGCTGACAAGCCCGAGCAGCACCAGGCGCGCTGTGGACTGAAGTTCGACGCGCTGGACGATCGCACGCCAGCTTAGACCCGCCCCGGCAGAAAGAACGAGCGTCAAGAGGCCGGCGAATGTCCCCTCCCCACCGATGGAGAAGCGCACCAAGCCTGCCATCAACGCGCAAACGGTCGCGCTGATGGGGCCGGCGAAGGCTCCTGCGAGCGCCACCGGGAGCGA
Source organism: uncultured Alphaproteobacteria bacterium (assembly GCA_963749675.1). Taxonomy (GTDB): domain Bacteria; phylum Pseudomonadota; class Alphaproteobacteria; order Rhodobacterales; family Rhodobacteraceae; genus Roseitranquillus. The sequence goes on along the minus strand of CAVVNT010000002.1, from coordinate 487,623 downwards.
CCTGAGGTCGAAGAAGACCCCGTCCGCCACTGGCAACGATGTCAGCATCGCGAGCATGGAGGCGGCCCCGAAGACAATCCCGAGGGCGATCTGGCGCAGCACGACCGGGCGAATCTGGGCGAGCGCGAGACCGTACGGAACCGAAAGTGCCGCGAGCAGGCCGATGGCGCTGGCGTACTGGATCACGATCTGGGATTGGCTGGACATTCGCGGCTCTCGGCCCGCTGGAGTAGCGCACGTAGTGTCTGCCGGTGCTGTCAGACTCATTAATGGGGCGTTCGGGCCAAGGGCGCCTCATGCCTAATGCGGAGGCGTCGTGGGCGCTCACGATTATCCTTGGAAGGCTCCCTCCCGGGGCTCACGCCGCGGTGTGCGTCTCCTCGGTGTGCGAAACCACACCTGTCGGCGCAGGTCCGATAGTGCTCTGAGGCGTGTCGAAGACGACCTTGTTTCGCCCACCTTCCTGCGCAGCGAAAAGGGCCTTGTCGAATAGGCGCCGACGCTGATGGTGACGGACAAGGTCTTTTCCTCGACCGGGAACGGCTGGCGGCAGATCGACTCGCGCAGCCGTTCGGCGACGGCGGTGGCTGCCTCACGCGCCGTGCTCGGCAGGTAGACGACGAATTCCTCGCCGCCGAACCGCGCTACGACGTCCTGGCTTCGGACGCATCTGGTGAGGCGCGCGCCAAGGATGGTCAGGGCATGGTCCCCGACCGCGTGGCCGTGGTTATCGTTGATCTTCCTGAAATGATCGATGTCGACGGCGAGCAGCGCCTTCTTCATGCTGGGCGCCTTCGCCTCCACGAGACGCTCGAAGCCCCGGCGATTGGCGATGCCGGTCAGTGCACCGGTACTGCTGTCGCGGTCGACACGTTCTCTCTGCGAACGGTCTGCAATTCACGTGTCAGCAAGCTTCCTGCCGCCATCGTGCCGGCGATCGTGAGCACGGTTGAAAACGGCACGACACCATGCAGCGGCAAGCGTCGGCGCGGCACGACGAGGTAGTGAGCCGCTAGGCCCATTCCGGTCGCGACGGCTATCGAGATCATGCCGGCGGAACGCCGATGCCGCCGATCGAGGCTTGCATTCCTGCCGTCATCAATGCCGCTGGAACTCGCCGAACGGGCCCAGAGATGCGCCGGCGATGCCGACGGGCAGCGCGCGGAGGTCGAAGATCACGCCGGTGTCGAGCCTGATAGGGCCGAGAAGCGCCCTGATCGATATAAGCCCGAAGACGACCCAAGGCCGGTGTTGCACATGGCGTCCGCCGCACTCGCCTGAGAGCGGCGCCGTAATGTAGGGACAACAGGCAGATCAAGGCAATCGTGCTCGCGAAGTCGAACAAGCTTGCGTTCGTCATGACCATGGCATGCGTTCAGAACCTTCTAGGGCGGTGCGGTAACTGCGTGCTTGATTGATGACCTCCTCGGTGCGGCGCAGATGCGGCAAGTGCCCGCCGCTTCTGGAAAAACAGGCAGACGCACCCGAACTGCCGCGGCCGCGCTCCCCCTTGCGATCGGTGCGCGACAAGTGGATGGTCCTACGCATGATCGAAACGCCATATCTGCTTTTTCTGGGCAACGCGCCCGACCAGTTGGCTGCCAAGGTTGCGCAGGGCATCCGGGACTGGCGCCCGGATCATGCCGTGGGTCAGCTTCGCCTCGACGGCTGCAAGGCCGACATGCGAATCCCTGACGTTTCGCTTGAGGAGGGTCTGGAGGCAGGCGCCAGAACGCTTGTGATCGGCGTCGCCAATCGCGGCGGCGCAATCTCGGAGTCGTGGAAGCCGGCGCTGCGTCAGGCGATCGCGCTGGGCTACGATCTGGCCTCGGGCCTGCACCACCTGCTTCGCGACGAACCGGATCTGGTCGAGGTTGCACGGAACCACGGCCGCAAGCTGCACGACGTCAGGGTCCCCGCGCAGCGTTACCCGGTGGCGAATGGCGCGCGGCGGACCGGCCGGCGCCTGCTGGCTGTCGGGACCGACTGCTCGATCGGGAAGATGTACACGGCGCTGGCGATGGAGAGGGTGATGCGGGAGCGCGGCATGAACGCCACCTTCCGCGCCACAGGCCAGACCGGCATCCTCATCACCGGCGAGGGAATTCCGCTCGACGCGATCGTCGCCGACTTCATGGCTGGCGCGGTGGAATGGCTGACGCCCGACAACGAGGCCGACCACTGGGACCTGATCGAAGGGCAGGGCAGCCTGTTTCACGTTTCCTATTCCGGTGTGACAATGGCGCTGGTCCATGGCGGGCAGCCCGACGCGCTCGTCCTCTGCCACGAGCCGACGCGCACGCACATGCGCGGTCTTCGGGACTACTCACTCCCTTCGCTGGAGGACCTGCGGGACACCGCGCTCCACCTCGCGCGGATCGCGAACCCCGGCTGCGTCGTCACCGGGATCGCGGTCAACACCGCGGCTCTGAACGATGATGATGCGCTCAAGTTGCTCGACGAGATCGAGGCGCGGATGGGGCTGCCTACTGTCGATCCCTACCGGCAGGGCGCCGATCGTCTCGTCGACGCGCTGCCGTGAGGCTGTCGGTCGCGCGGGAGACGTTCCGGCTCATGCAGGCATTCACGATCAGCCGCGGCAGCCGCACGGAGGCGCATGTGCTGACGGCCACCGTTTCCGACGACGGTCACGCCGGCCGGGGCGAGTGCGTGCCATATGCCCGCTACGGCGAATCGCTCGATGGTGTCGAGGCGCAGATCAGGGACATGCCGCTCGACCGGGCGGCGCTGCAGGAGGCTCAGGCCGGAGCCGCGCGCAACGCGCTCGACTGCGCGTTGTGGGATCTGGAAGCCAAACGCGCTGGTGTCCGCGTGTGGGAGTTGGTCGGCCTCCCGGCGCCGGGACCGCAGGTTACCGCCTACACCCTGTCGCTCGAAGACCCCGCGGCGATGCGGGAGGCCGCACGGCGGAATGCCGACCGCCCACTGCTCAAGATCAAGCTCGGCACGCCCGACGACATGCCGCGGCTCGAGGCCGTGCGCGAGGGCGCGCCGCGATCGGGAATCATTATCGATGCCAACGAAGGCTGGACCGCAGAGCTCTACTCCGACCTTGCGCCCCACCTCGTCCGCCTCGGCGTCGAGTTGGTCGAGCAGCCGTTGCCGGCCGCGGATGACGATGCGATGCGCGGCCTTGCCCGGCCGATCCCTGTTTGCGCAGACGAAAGCTGTCATGACCGCGCCTCGCTCCCCGCGCTCGCGGGCAAGTACGACATGATCAACATCAAGCTCGACAAGACCGGGGGCCTGACCGAGGCGCTGGCGCTGCGGGCCGCCGCGCGCGAGGCGGGGTTCGGAATCATGGTCGGATGCATGGTGGGCTCGTCCCTCGCCATGGCCCCGGCGGTGCTGGTGGCGCAGGGGGCGGCCGTCACCGACCTCGATGGCCCCCTCCTGCTGGCCGAGGACCGCGAGCCGCCTCTCCGCTTCGACGCCAGGGGCGTTCATCCGCCGGAGCGGGATCTCTGGGGCTGATGCCGCTGGCTCGCGGAGCAGGCAAAGACCACGCGCCCCCCTTCAACACGCTACGGCCGCGCGCTAGGAACGCCGAAACCCTCGAGGAGTGCCCGCGATGCGCACCGTGTATGTCAACGGAGACTACGTCCCGGAGGACGAGGCCAAGGTCTCGGTCTTCGACAGGGGGTTCCTGTTCGCCGACGGCGTCTACGAGGTAACGTCGGTGATCGACGGCAAGCTGCTCGACTTCGACGGCCATGCGGCGCGTCTGGCGCGCTCGCTTGCCGAACTCGACATGAAGAACCCGCTTTCGCGCGACGAACTTCTCGGCGTACATCACGAGCTGCTCTCGCGGAACGACCTGGGGGAGGGGCTGGTCTACCTCCAGATCACGCGCGGTGTCGCCGACCGGGACTTTGCCTACCCCGACACCGAACCGACGGTCGTGCTCTTCACACAGGCCAAGCAGATCCGGCAGAATCCGACCGCAGAGACTGGGATCTCCGTGATCACGATCCCCGACGAGCGCTGGGGACGGCGAGACATCAAGACCGTGCAGCTTCTCTACCCGTCGATGGGCAAGATGATGGCCAAGGCCGCGGGGGCGGACGATGCCTGGATGGTCGAGGACGGCAAGGTGACCGAGGGCACCTCCAACAATGCCTACATGGTCAAGGACGGAAAGATCGTCACACGCCAGCTGGGTACGGAAATCCTCCACGGCATCACCCGCGCAGCCGTCCTGCGCTATGCGCGAGAGGCGCAGATGCAGGTCGAGGAACGCGCCTTCACCCCCGACGAGGCGAAGGGCGCGGACGAGGCCTTCATCACGTCGGCATCCACCTTCGTGATGCCCGTGGTTCGGATCGATGATACGACGCTGGGGAACGGCACGCCCGGAAAGGTCGCACGCCGGTTGCGCGAAATATACCTTGAAGAGAGCCTCAAGGCGGCGAGCTGATGTCTCGCTACGCCGTCGTAACAGTTGCTTTCGGCGACAGGACGGCGCGCGCGACGCGACTGATGCTCGCGTCGCTCGCGGCCCAAGGCTGGGAGCATGAAGTCCACGTTCTGACCGACGCGGCACGCGACTGGCCGATCCCGGTGACAGAGCACATCGTCACGCGACGGGTCCTGAACCTCGATCCCGAGGCCACCACCGAATTCGCCGAAATCGACATCCGAGACTTCCCGAGCCGCCGCGCCGGCGACGCCCTTGGTCGGCTGATGCCGATCCTGCATCGTTGGCTCGGCGACGGCCGCTACGACCAGATCTTGAAGCTGGACGCAGACATCGTGGTCAACCGGCCGCTCGAAGAAACCGCGACAAAGCTCGTCCGAGTCGGCGCGCCATTCAGCGTCGGTGTCAGTGCGGGCCGGCTCCTCTACACGCCAAGGTCGATTGCGCACCTGACCTGGCTGGAGCGTCAAAAGTGGCGACGCGCGACCTGCCTCAACGCCGGCTTTTTCGCGTATCCGGCGACGCGCGCGGCCATGCGCATCCTGCGCGCCTGGGAGGCGCAGGCGATGCTGCCGCTAGCTGGCGACCAGGCGGCGCTGCAGGCGATCTACCTGCGCCGCTTCCGCACAGAGATTGCAGTTCTCGATCGCTCCTTCCAGGACTTCGGACCGATGCCCAAGCGCTATTCCGGCGACTCGAAGACCCTTGAGCGGTCCAGCGGCGCGATGGTTCACTTCCGCGAGGCGGTGCCAGAGCCGCAGGTGATGATCGACTACGCCGCGCGCTTCGTGCCGAAGGCGATCGAGATTCTGGGAGGGCCCGATGCCGTCTGACCGCGTCATCGGCGACATGCCCTTCGGCGAGGTCTTCGACATGGACGCGCCGCCTCGGATCGACCTGCCGGACGGCCCTGTTGCCGTCAGCCTCTGCCACGACGAGATGCTGCGGCTGCCTGACTTCCTGCGGCACCACCGCCAGATCGGAGTGCGGCACTTCATCGTCGTGGACAACGCCTCGACCGACGGCTCGGGAGCCTATCTGGACGCACAGCCCGATGTGACTCGGCTGTTCACGGCGAAGCCCTACCAGAGGTTCAAGCCAATATTCCGTACGTGGCCTTGCGACCACTACCTCGACAGGCGCTGGGTGATGGAGCCGGACATCGACGAGCACCTGGTCTATCCGGGGTGGCCCGACGTTCCACTATCGCGGCTTGTCGACCATTGGGAGCAGATCGGCTTCGAGGCGGTTTTCGCGCCGATGGTCGACATGTACTCCGACAGGCCGCTTGGCGAGGTATCGCACACGGCGGACGATCGGTTGCTCGGGGCCTATCCGCTCTTCGATGCCGAGGGGTACTGGGTGGCGCCTCCCAAACGGAAGTCGAGGAGGTCCTCTCCTACGCCGCCCTACATTCTCTACGGCGGTGCGCGCGTCCGGGTCGGGCGCGGTGCCGGGCGCTCCACCTTGCGCGAGCGGCTGCAGCGGACGGCGGTTCGCTACGCGATGGACTTCCGCAATCCGGGACACCCGCGGCCCGGCGCCCGGCTGCTGCACACGTCGCTGATGATGCACGAAGGAAAGACAGCTGGAATGAAGTCCAAGATCGCTCTGCTGAAATGGCGACGCGGCTACCGCTTTCCAGGCAGCAACCATATGGTCGGCGAGAAGTTGAGGCTGGCACCGGACTGGGCTGCGCTCCTGCACTTCCGGATGATGACCGACTACGCCGAGCGCGAGCGAGCATGGGTTGCGCGGAAGGCGCAGGCGCCGAAAGACGAGGCGAAGCTCGCGGCGCGCTACGTCATCGACATGCGCTGGGAGGGCTCACGCCGCCTCAACACGTGGCGTGACCTGCTCGACGCCGGCCTCATGCGGCTGTCGCGGGAGCTGGCGGAAGAGCTTGAACTGGAGCTGCCGCTGGCTCAATGGCCGCCGCCGGCCTGATCAAACGCCTGCTTCTGAGCTTCGCTCGCCTCGGTCTGGTGACGCTCGCGCCAATCGTCATAGGGCATGCCGTAGACGATCTCGCGCCCCTCGTCCTTGGACATCTCGATACCTCGCTCGGCTGCCGCTTCCTGGTACCACCGGCTCAGGCAGTTCCGGCAGAAGCCGGCGAGGTTCATCATGTCGATGTTCTGCACATCGGTCCGCTCGCGCAGATGGTCGCGCAGGCGCCGGAACGCGGCGGCCTCTAGCTCGGTGCGGGTGGCGTCGTCCATCTCTCGTCCTCCTTCAGGTCAGATTTCGGCGTCCTCGCGGGCGGCTTCAAGGACGGGAGCGAGCAGCTCGGCCCAGGCGCGCTGCCCTTCATCGTCGCGGATCAGGTCGTTGCGCACTTCGACGAGGACGTTCGGCCGCCCCTTTCGCAGCGCGTGCCGGTCGATGGAATTGCCGGCGAGGTGGCCCGAATAAGGCTCGTTGTCTCCGACCGTGAGCCCAAGTTCCCGCAGGCGGCCGATCAGCGGGCGCGAGATACGGTCGTCCTTGGCCCAGAGGACGGCGACTTCCCACGGGCGCCAGCTCCGGCCCCTGAACTGCGGCGTGAAGGAGTGGATGGCGCAGATCGCGATGCCGGGCCGCGAGGCCAGCTCCTCGTAGGCCTCGTGATAGGGCTGGTGGCACAGGGCGATGCGGCGTGCCCGCTCCCGGTCGTCGGCATGCCGGTTCGCCGGAATGACCGTGCCGTCGTAGAGCTTCATCAGCAACGTGGGGTCGTCGACGTTGCGGTTGGGGTCGATCACGAGGCGCGAGAAATCGCTGTAGATCAGCGGCGAGCCGAGCAGCCCGGCGAGCTTTCGCGCCACCCCCTTGGCGCCCACGTCGTACGCGATGTGCCGGTCCATGTCCTCGTCCGCGATGCCGAGGCTTCCGCCAGGGACGACCGCTTCGGGGACGGTGTTCGCCGCGTGATCGCACGTCACGAGCCACGGCCCGGTCCTTTTGGCACCCTCTGTGTGGAAGGGCGACCAGCTCATCTTGCTACCTCTTTCAGCATCCGGGCCTGCCTATTCGCTCCATCGTTCGGGCACCAGTTGTCACTGCCGACGCTTTCGTGTCAGACCGTGCGTGACCGAACGAAGCCTCGGGGGCTAGATGAGACGCCTGCGCAACGTCAAGATCGTGGCCACGCTCGGCCCCGCGTCCAGCGACTACGCAACGATACGGGCTTTGTTCGAGGCGGGGGCCGACGTGTTCCGCCTGAACATGTCGCACGGCAGCCACGACGAGATACGCGAACGCCACCGCATCATCCGGGAGGTCGAGATGGATGTGGGTCGCCCGATCTGCATCCTCGCCGACCTGCAGGGGCCGAAGCTGCGCGTCGGAACCTTCAAGAACGACAGCGAGGAACTCGAGGAGGGGCAGACGTTCCGCCTTGACCTCGAGGACAAGCCGGGCGACGCGAAGCGCGTGCAGCTTCCGCACAAGGAGATCTTCGAGGCGCTCGATAAAGGCTCGACGCTGCTCGTAAACGACGGCAAGATCCGCCTGCGCGTCGACGAGGCCGCGAACGACTACGCGGAGTGCACCGTGATGGTCGGCGGCACCATCTCGAACCGCAAGGGCGTCAATGTACCCGACGTCGTGCTGCCGCTTGCCGCGCTGAGCGCAAAGGACCGCGACGACCTCGAGTTCGTCTGCGAGCTCGGCGTCGACTGGCTCGCCCTCAGCTTCGTGCAGCGCCCGCAGGACGTCGCGGAGGCACGGGAGCTTGCCAAGGGCCGCGCGGCGATCCTGTCGAAGATCGAGAAGCCCGCCGGAGTGAAGTCATTCACCGAGATCCTGGCGGTCTCCGACGGGATCATGGTCGCGCGCGGCGACCTTGGCGTGGAACTGCCGGTACAGAACGTCCCGCCGATCCAGAAGCGGCTGGTGCGCAAGTGCCGGGCTGCGGCCAAGCCCGTGATCGTGGCGACGCAGATGCTGGAATTGATGATCGAAAGCCCCGTTCCGACGCGCGCCGAGGTCTCCGACGTCGCGCACGCGATCTACGAAGGCGCCGATGCCGTCATGCTCTCGGCCGAGAGCGCGGCGGGCCAATATCCGATCGAGGCGGTAAAGACGATGAACGCCGTCGCGCTGGAGGTCGAGAGCGACATGACCTACCGCGATGTCATCGACGCCTCGCGCGGCGGGCCAAAGGCGACGGTCGCGGATGCCATCGTGTCGGCCGCGCGCGAGATCGCCGAGACGACGGACATCAAGGCGATCTGCTGCTACTCGCAGACCGGCACCACCGCGCTCCTCGTCGCGCGGGAGCGTCCGCACGTCCCGATCCTGGCGCTGACTTCCGAGACCGGAACGGCGCGGCGGCTGTGCCTGACGTGGGGCGCGCATTGCGAGATGGTCGGACCGCAGGAGCGCTTCAAGGGCGCGGTGATTTCGGCCGTGCGCGCTGCGCTCGACGCGGGCTTCGCGACCGAGTCCGACCAGATCGTCGTCACTGCCGGCGTGCCCTTCAACATGGCCGGCACGACGAACATCCTGCGCATCGCGCCCTGCCGCGAGAGCCTGATCTACCGCTCCGAACCCGAATAGGGGGTTGAACGGCGTACCGCCGTTCCGTATAGCGCGGGCTTCGTTTCCCGGGGTGGCCGGCCGATGTGGCATGCCGAGGCGCCCCTTCGACCGAAGGAGTTCGGAAATGCCCAAGATGAAGACCAAGTCGAGCGCAAAGAAGCGCTTCAAGGTGACCGGCACCGGCAAGGTGATGGGCGCCCAGGCCGGCAAGCGGCACGGCATGATCAAGCGGAGCAACAAGTTCATCCGCGACGCCCGTGGAACCCAGGTGCTGAGCGAGCCCGACCAGAAGCTCGCGAAGTCCTACATGCCCTACGACCGCTGAGGAGGCCCGGATATGTCACGCACCAAGGGCGGAACCGTCACCCATCGCCGCCACAAGAAGGTCCTCAAGGCCGCCAAGGGCTACTACTCGGCGCGCTCGACCAGCTTCCGCACCGCGACGCAGGCGGTCGACAAGGCCAACCAGTATGCCACCCGCGACCGCAAGAACCGCAAGCGCAACTTCCGCGCGCTGTGGATCCAGCGGATCAACGCTGCTGTCCGCGCGCATGACGAGAGCCTGACCTACTCGCGCTTCATCAACGGCCTCGCGCTCGCGGGGATCGAGGTGGACCGCAAGGTTCTGGCCGATCTCGCCGTGCACGAGCCTGCGGCGTTCGGCGCCATCGTCGACCAGGCCAAGGGCGCGCTGCCGGCCTGATTGCAGCATCCACCGCGACACGCGCCGCCCCGAGGGGCGGCGTTTTCGTTTCAGCGCACCGCCTGCAGCTCCGCCCCCGTCCAGCGCCACGCACGCTCGCAGACCTCGGCGAACGGGCAGGAGCCGCCCATGCTCGTCGTCGTGAGGATGACCTCGCTGCCGAGCGGTTGCACCGCGAACTCCAGCGCCAGAATGCCCTGTGGGTAGGCGCCGGGCCGGTAGACCGACGACGCGTAGAGGTCGACAGCGCACATGTGCATCCCACAATTGCCGGCACCGCGCGACATGCCGACGGTCGCCGCACCGGTGCAGTTGACCTTCGACCAGTCGAACAGCACGTCGGTGCGGCCGTCGCCGTCGATTTCGGCGAGCGTGATCGCGCCAGGACCCAGCTCCAGCGACCCGCCGCACGCCGTGTACGGCCTTGGACTGCAGCGCCTCCATCGAGATGGGCGCGTCGACGAAAGTGAAGCTCTGGGCGAAGCCGGCGCCCGCGGTCGCGGCAATGGCCAGCGCGATGATCTGTCGGCGGTGCTCTCACGGCCGTCCCAGCCCGGTTTCTCGCGCTCACGATAGGCCCGCGCCCGTGTCGCGCAAGTCCCTGTGGCTTGCGCGCCGTGACGGGCCGGGCTAGCAGGCCGCGCCGGAGAGAGAAGGGGCGACGCATGGACGACCTGCGCGACAAGTGGCTGGGCGAGATCGCGCGCGGCGGCGGACGAGGCGACGCTCGAGGACGTGCGGGTGCGTGCGGTCGGCAAGAAGGGCGAGGTGTCCCTCGCCATGCGGGAGCTCGGCCGGATGACGCCGGAGGAGCGGCAGGAGGCGGGGCCGCGGCTCAACGCGCTGAAGGGCGAGATCAATTCGGCGCTGTCGGCCCGGCGTGCAGCGCTGGAGGACGCGGCGCTGGAGGAGCGGTTGAAGACGGAATGGCTCGACGTCACGCTGCCGCCGCGGCACCGGCCGCAGGGCACGATCCATCCCGTCAGCCAGGTGACCGAGGAGGTCACCGCGATCTTTGCCGAGATGGGATACGCCGTCGCCGAGGGGCCACAGGTCGAGACCGACTGGCACAACTTCGACGCGCTCAACATCCCCTGGCACCATTCGGCCGGGAGGAGATGGACACCTTCTACCTGTCCCGCGCGAACGCCGACCGGCAGCCGCACGTCCTGCGCACCCACACCAGCCCGGTGCAGATCCGGCACATGCTGGAGAACGGCGCGCCGTGCCGCATCATCGCGCCGGGCCGGGTCTACCGCGCCGACTACGACCAGACGCACACGCCGATGTTCCACCAGGTGGAGGGGCTGGCGATCGACCGCGACATCTCGATGGCGAACCTCAAATGGACGCTGGAGGAGTTCTTCACCGCCTTCTTCGGCACGCCGCGTGAAGACCCGCTTCCGCGCCTCGCACTTCCCGTTCACCGAGCCCTCGGCCGAGGTCGACATCCAGTGCTCGTGGGAGGGCGGCTCGCTCAAGGTGGGCGAGGGCGACGGCTGGCTCGAGGTGCTGGGCTCGCGGCATGGTCCACCCCAACGTCCTGCGCGCGGGCGGCGTCGACCCCGACGAATGGCAGGGCTTCGCCTTCGGCATGGGCATCGACCGGATGGCGATGCTGAAATACGGCATCCCCGACCTACGCGCCTTCTTCGACAGCGACCTGCGGTGGCTGCGGCACTACGGGTTCAGCGCGCTCGCGGTGCCGGAGTTGGCGGGAGGGATTTCCTCCTGAGATGCGCTCCACAGCTGGCGACAACTTAAGAGAAGATTTCTCCTGGCTTCCCGAGCTTCTTATCGCTCTGGCTTCTAATCCTTTGTGGGCGCTCGCGTTGGGCGGCATTCTCTCCATGCTGGTTTGGCGAAGCCGAGATCCGGCTAAGCCACGATCTGACTGCTCGCACCGAACGACGACGGACGCCATTGTAAACCACTATAATCCCGAAGCCGAAAAGCTCGTCCCTATCCTCCATGAGATCCAGTTGCTGGCTCCGCCGAAAGTGTTCTCAGCCGTCTCTGAAGCGGCCGAGTTGTGCCGGAACTGGACACGGATGGAACTGCCGCTGGAGCCGTCGCTTCGCGAGCATCTTGAACGCGCGATCAAGGAGATGAAATCCGACGTTGACGGCCGTACCCCCTGACATCGAACTTCGCCGCGAGATCTCTGTCGGCTAGGGTGGAGCGTCGGACGGGGACTAAGGGAGGTTGGCGGCACCCGGCGAGGCCAAAAGGCGCTGTCGAAACCGGGGTGGCGGGAGCGGCGCTGGAGCGAAGCACCACCCCGCCCGGAATCAAGCCGAAGGCGCCGGGCGAGCGCCTGCCCGTCCCGGCGGGCTGGCGCTCTTTCACCCGCGCACGACGCTCGGGCGATGCAGGAACCCGGCTGCCATGAAGCGCGCCGTTCGACGTTCGGCCGCGCCACCCCACGGGCAGGCGCCCGCCCGGCTCGCGTTGCACGTGGTGGCGCCCGCCTAATCGTGTCATCATCCCGCCGCGATGACCCCGACCACCTTCACCTTCTACGCCGGTGCGGAGAGGCGTGGCCGGAGGCGGGGCGGCGGGACGTGGCGCTCGACTGGGACGGAAAATCCGGCACTGACGATCGAGACGCTCACGGTGCAGCGCTACCGCGACGTCACCGAGGAGATGGCGCTGGCGGAGGGCGAGAACGACGACCTCGAGGGCTGGCGCCGGGTCTGGTTAGATCGAAGCGGCGGCTGGCGTCCGGAGATGTGACTGGTCCTCGAGACCTTCCGGCTGGTCGGGGATCACCGAGACGCGGCCTCAACATGATCCACTGTTTTCGTCAGTGGCGCCAGGGCATGCGCCAGCGCAGTGGCCGTGGTGAAAGCCGTCGCGCATAGGGCGACACCAGCGATGGGTAGAACAACCATAACATTCCTCTCGAATTGCTTCCAAATACACCGGAAAGCGGCCGGCTCTTCCCCTCCCGTGAACTCTCGGTTAATCCGCCGGCTCCCACCCGGCGGAGGAAGGTCATGAAGTTCACCCTGTCCTGGCTCAAGGACCACCTGGAGACCGACGCCAGCGTTGAAGAGATTGCCGACACTCTCACCGATCTCGGCCTCGAGGTCGAGGAGGTCATCGACCCGGGCAGGGCGCTTCGCGGGTTTACCATAGGCCGGGTGATCGAGGCCGGGCAGCACCCCGACGCCGACCGCCTGCGCGTCTGCCGGGTGGAGACCGATCAGGGCGAGAAGCAGATCGTCTGCGGTGCGCCGAACGCGCGGGAAGGGATCCGCGTCGTCGTCGCCCACCCCGGCACCTACGTGCCGGGCATCGACACGACGCTGGCCGTGGGCAGGATCCGCGGGGTCGAGAGCCACGGGATGATGGTTTCGGAGCGGGAGATGCAGCTCTCCGATGAGCACGACGGCATCATCGAGCTGCCGTCGGGCGAGGTGGGAGAAGACTTTGCCGACTGGCTGGCCGCGCATGATCCGGCGCGGATCGACCCCGTGATCGACATCGCGATCACCCCCAACCGGCCCGACGCGCTGGGCGTGCGCGGGGTCGCGCGTGATCTCGCCGCGCGGGGGCTGGGGCGGATGAAGCCCTACGCGGTGGATCCGGTGCCGGGCGCGTTCCCGAGCCCGATCGGCGTGACGATCGACGACGACGCCCGCGACGGCTGCCCACTGTTCGCCGGTCGGATGATCCGCGGCGTCCGTAACGGGCCGAGTCCGGCGTGGCTGCAGAAGCGCCTCACGGCGATCGGTCTGAGGCCGATATCGATGCTGGTCGACGTCACCAACTTCTTCACCTTCGCCCACAGTCGTCCGCTGCACGTCTTCGACGCAGGCAAGGTCTCGGGCGACCTGCGCGTCCACCGGGCTGAGGGTGGCGAGCAGCTGGCGGCCCTAGACGAGCGCACCTACGAGTTGCGCGCCGGCGACATGGTGATCTCGGACGCGAACGGCCCCGAAAGCCTCGCCGGCATCATGGGCGGCCAGGCGACCGGCGTCACGGAGTCGACGACGGACGTCTTTCTGGAAAGCGCCTACTGGGACCCGGTGACCATTGCGCGGACGGGGCGGGGACTGAAGGCACTCTCCGACGCCCGTTACCGGTTCGAGCGGGGCGTTGACCCCGAGTTCACCATCCCCGGCCTCGAGGCGGCGACGGCGATGATCCTTGAACTCTGCGGGGGAGAGCCGTCGGAGGTGGTCGTGGCAGGCTCGGTTCCTGACACGCGCCGCGCCTACCGGCTGGATCCGGCGCGGACAGCGTCGCTGGTGGGCCTCGACATCCCCGCGGCGACGCAAAGGGCGACGCTGGAGGCATTGGGCTTCGCGCTGGACGGCGACATGACGCGCCCGCCATCGTGGCGGCCCGACGTGCAGGGCGAGGCGGACCTGGTCGAGGAGATCGCGCGGATTGCCTCGCTGACGAAGCTCGAGCCTGCGCCGATGCCGCGCCGGAACCCCGGCGTGCCGAAGCCCGTGCTGACGCCGATGCAGGTGCGCGAGCGGACGGCGCGGCGAGGCCTCGCGGCGCTCGGCTACAACGAGTGCGTGACCTACAGCTTCATCGACGAGGCGGCGGCGCAGCTTTTCGGCGGTGGGCAGCAGGCGACCCGGCTGGAGAACCCGATCTCTTCGGAGATGACGCACATGCGGCCTTCGCTACTGCCGGGCCTCCTGCAGGCCGCGGCGCGGAATCAGGCGCGTGGCTTCAGCGATCAGTCGCTCTTCGAGGTGGGAGCGGCGTTCCAGGGCGGCGAGCCGGAGGAGCAGCACGTGCTCGCGGTGGGCATCCGCGTCGGCGAGACCGTTCCGCGCAGCCCGCACGGCGAGCGGCGGCCCGTCGATGTCTTCGACGTGCGCGCCGATGCCGAAGCGGTCTTGTCGGCGATCGGCGCGCCAAGCACCCAGATCCTGCGCGGCGGGCCGGAATGGTGGCATCCCGGACGGCACGGCACCGTGTGCCTGGGGCCGAAGAAGGTGCTCGGGGTCTTCGGGGAGCTGCACCCGAAAGTCGTTGCGGCGACGGGCCTGAAGGGCCGGGTCGTGGCCTTCTCGCTTTTACTCGAGGACGTGCCGTTCCCGCGGACGACATCCACCGCCCGGCCAGCGCTGACGCTGGAAGGTCTGCAGCAGGTGCAGCGGGACTTCGCGTTCGTTGTCGATGCCGAGGTCGAGGCGCAGGCGCTGGTGCAGGCGGCGCGCGGCGCGGACAAGGCGCTGATCGCGGATGCGCGGATCTTCGACGAGTTCGCTGGCGAACGGGCTGAGGCGCAGATGGGCACGGGCAAGAAGTCCCTCGCCTTGACGGTGCGGCTGCAACCGAGGGAGAAGACGCTGACGGAGGCGGAGATCGAGACCGCCGCCGCCAAGATCATCGACAAGGTCACCAAGGCCACTGGGGGGAGCCTGCGCGGATGACGCTGAACGTATACCTTTCGGGCGAGATCCACACCGATTGGCGCGATGTCATCGCGGCAGGCGCTGGCGACCTCGACGTCGAATTCACTGCCCCAGTCACCGACCACGCGGCATCGGACAATTGCGGCGTCGCGATCATGGGAGCCGAGGAATCAAAGTTCTGGCATGATCACAAGGGCGCCAAGCTGAACGCGATCAGGACGCGGACGATGCTCGAAGCGGCGGACGTGGTCGTCGTGCATTTCGGCGAGAAGTACAAGCAATGGAACGCCGCATTCGAAGCCGGGTATGCCGCGGCGCTGGGCACACCGCTGGTTATCCTGCACGGCGCAGAACATGCACACGCTCTGAAGGAAGTCGACGCCGCGGCGCTCGCGGTGGCGGAACGTCCCGAGCAGGTGGTCGAGATCATCCGTTACGTGCTTAGCGGCGCGTTGCCCGCGGATCGCTAGCCACGCGGAGCGGGTTGCCGCTCGCACGCGTTCTGCTGGTTGATCGTCGAGGCCAGCATGCCGGAGCCGGAACCGCCAAGCGTCCATAGCACCGGATGCTAGGCCGCCTCGCGCGGCGGAACGTTCAGGCCGCGCTGGACGGCCGGGCGAGCGAGAAAGCGATCGAGGTAGTCAGGGACATGCCGCAGTTCGTTCCAGCGAAGGAGGTCGCCGGCTTCGTAGAAGTTGATCGCCGTCCGCAGCCAGGGACCGATCGCGATGTCGGCGGTCGAGAACTCGCCTGCGACCCAATCGCGCCCTTCGAGCGCTTCGTCGAGAACTTCGAGCAGGCGCCGGCTCTCGCCCACATAGCGCTCTCGTGGATACGGGTCGGTGACCTTGTCGGCCGCAAATTTCAGGAAGTGTCCCATCTGGCGGAAGAACGGACCGATGCCGCCCATCCGCCAATTGAGCCATGACTGAACGCGCCACTTGTCTGCGCCGGCACCGCCAAGGCGCCCGGTCTTCTCGGCGAGCCATGTCAGGATCGCGCCGGACTCGAAGAGGGCAAGCGGTGCGCCGTCGGGCCCGTCGGGATCGATCATTGCAGGGATCTTGCCGTTGGGGTTCAGGGCGAGGAACGCCTTCGTCTTCTGGTCTTCGTCCATGATCGAAACCCGGTGCGCTTCGTACGGCAGCTCGAGTTCCTGCAGCGCGTTGCCGACCTTCTGCGTAAGCGCGACGGCGCGGCCCTATGCGGCGAGGCTTGACGGCTGGGCGTAGCGCCATGGCGTGAGGGTCTCGATGCGGGATTTGGGGTGTCCGTCGAGGATGGCCCGGAGGGTGTCGGCGAGGTAGTCGACGGGGTTCGCGCCGGACAGCTTGCAGGTGGCGACGAGCGAGGCGAGCATGGCCCAGTTCTCGGCGCCGACCTCGTTGCCGGCGAAGAGCGCGTTCTTGCGGGTCAGTGCCGATCGGACGGATCTGGTTCTCGAACAGCGCCGCCAGCTGCGCCGACGACATCCGCATCACCCCGTCCCGCACCTGCGGCCAGACGAACTTGCCGCCTTCCAGGCGCTTGTGAACGAGCACCATCCCGGTCTGGTCCCAGACCAGCAGCTTGATGCGATCCGTTTCGAGCGGAACACGAAGGCCGCCCCGCTGAACGGATCGAGCCCGAACATCTCCTGCACCGCCAGCGCCAGACCGTCGATCCCCTTGCGGAAGTCCACCGGGCGCGTCGCCACGAAGACCTTCACCGGCCCACCCTGGCCGAGCATCACGATGCCGCCACTCGCACTGCCCGGATCGTCCGCATCAACAGCCCCTCGCCGGCGCCGGCCCCGACGCGGATCACGACATCGCCGACGACGATCTCCACCCCGGATGTGGCATCCGTCGCTGCCGGCGCATCCGCCACGGCGCCCTCGACCACCAGCTCAGCAAACATCGGCAGCTCCGCCACGCTCTCGGGCACCACCAACTGCCCCGTCCGCAGCTTCTTCCGCCAGTCGTGAACCTGCCAGCGCGTCGTTCCGTGCCGCCGCGCGACATCCGCCACAGAAGCTCCGGGCACCAGGCTCTCCGCCGCGATTCGCGCCCGCTCCGCCTTCGTGCGCCACCGTCGCCCAGTCGGCCCCTCGATCACCTCCAGCCGCGAAACCCCGCCGCCCCTCGAGCCGTCCAATTGGACGCCCACTTTGCCGTCCCTTTCCAAGCCAACACCTCCGACGCTCATGCGCGTAGAGAGTGACCCGGTCAGATCAGCAGCGGCAGGAGGGGATCGGCGTCGCGGTTACCCTTCTGCCCATTGGGCTTCGGGAACGAGTAGAGCTGGATGACGTCCGGTGTCTGGGGCGGCCAGCGGCGGGTGATCGGATGATCGGTGAGCGTCTGCATGGTCTTCCTGCCGATCGCGGTGAGAGTGGCGGTTCCTGGATCGGGCACGCTGCACGGAAGGTTTTGCAACGAGCGGTGCAGCGAAGGCGCCGGTGGCGCGCCGCCTAGAGGTCCTCAGCGGCTCGGACGGCGGGCGTTGCAGCGACGAGGAGAAGGCGGCGCTGGTCGCCGAGACGTTCCGACCAGGTAAGGCCGACCTCGCGAGTCGAAACCGATTGCAGCAGTTTCCCCGGCAATTCTCTAATCGCGGTGGTCAAGTGTCTGATCCTCTTCGCTGTCTCCTGCGTGCCGGGCTCTTGGAGTCGCTCCGCGGTCACCGCTTGGGCGCCGCCTGTTTGCGTTCAGGGTCGGAAGGATCGAAATGGTGCGCGCGGTCCTCGCCGCAGTCCAGGAGCGATCTCTTCCTCGCCGCGCGTCCCGGCTGGACGCATTCCGTCGTTCTGTGGATCAGCGTCGTTTCGGGTTGGGCTCTCGGCAATTTCACGGGCCCAGCTGCGCAGGCGAGGGTCGCCGAGGTTCCGGCAGAAGATTACGTTCGCTGCCTCGTAGAGGCACTTCCGGGTAAAGCGGTCGCCGCGCTTAGAAACACGTCCGATCCGGCTGATCTCGCCGGGCTCGTAGCGTCTTGGCGCAAGGCCGAGATAGGCGCCCGCGCTCGAGGAGCGGCTGAACCGGGCGACATCGTCGACCGCGACGACGGCCATGGCGGTAATTGGTCCGACACCCGGGGGCCGTCATCGGCAACCGGACCGTCGCATGTTGCCTGGCGACTGTACGGATCTGGCTGTCGAGCGCGGCAATGCGGGCCAGAATGTCGCGGCGCGCTTGCATCAGAGCTTCGAAAATCGGAACCAGCTCGGGGGCCACAGCCAACTCCCCTTCGATAATCTCTTCTGCACGGCGCCTGAATCCGCGGACACGCTTGCCGAACATGAC
Source organism: uncultured Alphaproteobacteria bacterium (assembly GCA_963749675.1). Classification (GTDB taxonomy): domain Bacteria; phylum Pseudomonadota; class Alphaproteobacteria; order Rhodobacterales; family Rhodobacteraceae; genus Roseitranquillus. Next base: position 469,287 of record CAVVNT010000002.1, on the reverse strand, counting down.
GCCGAAAGTCTTCAGCAAGCCCCGGATCTCGTTCTCGAGCCGAACACGCATCCCGACCAGCGCCTGGCGCGCCGTGAGCATCGCTCGGTTGACATAGGCCTCGTGGCTCTTGATCCAGACGGCCTTGAACCAGCCGGTGCGCAGTATATGGGCAAGGCCCCGGGCATCATGCCGATCGGTCTTGTTGGGCATCATCTTCAGGACACCATGGCGCGCGTCGATGCAGACGATCGGGGCTCTCGCGCCGTCAGCGCGTTCCAGAGCCAGACGGCCAGTGGACCGGTTTCCATGCCGACCCGTTCGAGCTCATCGGAGCGCTCGGCGAGCTAATCGGCATTTGCGTCCGGGCAGGTCGGGACCTTGGCCTCTGCCAGGAGCGCACCTTCCTGGTCGACCATGCAAATCGCCGTCCCTCCTGCGAGACGTCAAGCGCTGCAACACTCCCATCGTATCCTCCATGCCAAGGGCTTCAGCAAATGTCGAAGCATCAAGCCCATCTTGCACCACAAGATCGGGCCGATAGGGATGGCGATTACGCTAAATGGTGTAAGAGGCCGCGCGCGGAGCTTCCGAGTAGCGCGCGGCTGGCGGTGACGCTGGCGGCCATCGCCGATCTTCGGAAACGGATCGGGTTGCGTGACCTGGAACCCAGAACGGAGACGCCGATTTCAGACGAGAGAATGGCGCTGATCGAGCTGGTTGAGAAGCAGGCCGATCTCGTACACGATATGCTGACCTTCAGCCGAGCGGATCACGGACGCCGAGACCGGGACATGCGGGGCGGCCGGATCTTCTCGCCCTTGGCGATCCGAGCCGCGCCGCAGGCCCGCACGGTCCGCTCGAAGATGCGCCGGAACCGCTCGGCGCCCCAGCCCTGCCGTATCCGCGTCAGCGAAAAATGATCCGGCAGCCGGTCCCGCAGGCCGAAGCCGGCGAACCAGCGGATGGCAAGATTGACCAGCGCATCGGGCGGCGGTCGTGGACGACGCCCGGCAGGAAACCAGCGAGCATGAGGCGCACCCGCCGCTTCGGGTTCAACCGCCGGCCCCACCGTTGAAGCGCTCCACCATGCCGTCGGTTTCGGGCCGCATCGGCGGGGCCAGGCGATGCTCGATCGAGAACTCGGCACAGAGGCGGTCGAACTCGTGGGCGCCAGTGGCCGGGATGCGTCGGAGGCCGAACACGCGGTCGTTCCTTGTCTTTGTCGGTGAGCACGCGGGTGATCGGCATCGGTGCGGCGCGCTCCAGATCGCGCAGGAACCACCGGGCATTGGCCGCGGTCTTAGCGGGGTAGATGCGCACCAAGACTCAGCGGGTCGCCCGGTCAATGGCCATGAAGAGATACCGCCGCCGCTCCTCGTCGGCCATTCGCGGCAGGTATTTCACGTCGATATGGATGAAGCCGGGCTCGTACGACTTGAATGGCGTGTGGGCGGGCTTTGGCGCCTTCGGTTTCAGCTCCCGCAGGCTGCCCACCCGTTCGCCAATGGTCTCGAACACATGGCGACCAATGGCTCACCGGCGCAGGCAGCGATCCAGCCCGGAGCGGGAAACGTCGGGGTTCAGGAACTCGCGCACCACGGCAAGCAGGTCGTCGAGCGGCAGCAGCAGCGTCTTGCGCAGGGACACCGCCACCGCCTCCTGTCTAGGCGTGAGCACGGTCCTGCAGCCGATGCGCGGTGTGGCTCCGGTCATGGACCCTGTCCCGGTTCCGCCACTTCCAGACCGTCTGCTTGGAGATGCCGTGGCGCTCCGCCACCATCCAGGCACGCTCGTTACTCGCCTGGATCGCAGCCCTGATCTTCGGTGTCGTCTTCGCCTGCTTGTGAAGAGAGATCAGCATGCTCGTCCTCCGTGCCGAACTCTTCCAAGCAGCGACCGTGCCATGAACAAGGACGAGCGGCGAGGGTCTGTGTGATCGTCCGGTGAAACAGCTACCTGGCGCCGTCAGGCGCGGCGCGGTGAGCTGGTACTGCGAGACGAGGACGTGTGCCGATGTTCGCGCCGGTGGTCGCCGCCCGTACCGGCCGCTGCGGAGACGGCGCCGCAGCCGGGTGATGACCATCTGCTATCGTGCTCGAGGTCGGCGAGTTTTGCCTGCGGATCGGGTCTGCCGTGCCGCCGGAGCGTCGCCGCGCTCGTCGCGGCGCTGCGCGCTCGAATGACCCTGCCGGGCGGTACGGTGCGGGTCTACGTGGCGACGCGTCCGGTGGATTCATCGGCGGCGCCGTCACCACGATCGTGAACTCCGTGGTCGAAGATTTGATCAACCCGATCATTTCGCTCTTGACCGGTGGCATCGACTTCTCAGGCATGGGCTTCAGCCTGGGTGAAGGAGAGAACTCCGCCGCCTTCTTCTACAGCATTTTTATCACGGTGATCGAGTTCCTGATCATCGTTTCACTCCTGCTGGTCAAGGGCCTGAACCGGATCAAGGAAGCGGCGGAAGGCCTGACGCAGCAGGAGGCCGCCGAGGAGGCTCCGGCCAGTCCGTCCGCGAAGGACTTGCTGATCGAGATACGCGACGCGCTCAAGGAGCGCCCTTCCGCCTGAGGGAGCATTGCGGCGGGGGTAGAAAAGACGAACCCCCGGGCGTGAGCCGCGGGGGTCGTCTGGAACCGCGAAGGTCCCGAATGGCTGTCGATGGGATCAGAGCATCCCTTCGCGCTGCGCCTTCTTGCGAGCGAGCTTTCGGGCGCGGCGAATGGCCTCGGCCTTCTTGCGCGCCTTTTCCTCGGACGGCTTCTCGAAATGCTGCCGAAGCTTCATCTCGCGAAAGACGCCCTCGCGTTGCAACTTCTTCTTCAGGGCACGAAGCGCCTGATCGACGTTGTTGTCGCGAACGCTTACCTGCATCTTGGTGTCACCACCTTTCTGGCTGAAGTTTCGATCAGTGCAGGAAGTGGCGATATAGCAACGCGGTCCTAGCTTGTCCACCCGGACCAGCCGGAGGTTTTTCCATGACGAATCCGCCAGATGCACTTCGCGACCGTCTTCTCGATGCCGCCCTCGTCCATGTTCCGTTCGAGGGTTGGTCGGAGGCGACGTTCAGGGCCGCGCTGCGAGACGAAGGCGTCAGCCGGGACGAAGCGCGCATGGTGTTCCCGCGCGGGCCGGTGGATCTGGCACTGTCCTACCACCGGCGCTGCGACGCGCGCATGGTCGAGCACCTTAAATCCGAAAATCTCGATGATCTGCGGTTTCGCGACAAGGTCGCAACCGCGGTTCGCTACCGGATCGAAGCAATCGACGAGCGCGAAGCGGCGCGGCGCGGCACGACGCTCTTCGCCCTTCCTCAGCACTCCGCCGACGGCGCGCGCGCGATCTGGGAGACTGCGGACCGGATTTGGATAGCGCTCGGCGACACCTCCGACGACGCCAACTGGTACACCAAGCGCGCGACGCTCTCCGGGGTCTACGGGTCAACCCTGCTGTACTGGCTGGGCGACGAAAGCCTGAACTACCAGGATACATGGGGCTTTCTCGATCGCCGGATTGACGACGTGATGCGCATCGAGAAACTGAAGGGCGCCATGAACGAAAATCCGCTCACACGGCCCCTGATGGTCGCACCGAATTGGCTGATGAAGCGTATCAAGCCGCCGTTGCGCAAGCGTACAGAACTCCCGGGTGGGATGGCGGTGGAGCCCGCTGGTGAGTGACCTGCCCAGCCGCATGCGGGTCGTGGAGATCAGCGAGCCCGGTGGGCCGGAGGTCCTGCGGTTGGCAGAGCGCGACGTCCCGCAACCGAGATACGGGCAGATCGTCATCCGCGTCGCCTGGGCGGGGGTGAACCGACCCGACGCGCTTCAACGTGCCGGGAGCTATTCTGCCCCGCCAGGCGCATCGGACCTGCCGGGTTTGGAGGCCGCAGGTCGTGTCGCGGCTATTGGTCCCGGTGTTGCGGAGTGGTCGATCGGAGATGCCGTCTGCGCTCTGCTGCCGGGAGGAGGCTATGCCGAATATGCAGTCACACCCGCGGCACATGCGCTGCCCGTGCCGGATCGGCTCGGCCTTCGCGAGGCAGCGTGCGTGCCCGAGACTTTCTTTACCGTCTGGAGCAACGTCTTCCAGCGCGGCGGCCTCTCGGCAGGAGAGCGGTTTCTTGTACACGGGGGATCTTCGGGAATCGGAACGACAGCGATCCAGCTCGCCCACCGTTTCGGAGCGCGCGTCTTCGCAACTGCGGGGAGTGAGGAAAAGTGTTCCGCATGCGAGGCACTGGGGGCGGAGCGGTCGATCAACTATCGCGAAGAGGATTTCGTAGACGTCGTGCGCGAGGCGGGTCGCGCGCACCTAATCCTCGACATGGTCGGGGGCGACTACATTTCCCGCAACATCAAGGCGCTGGCCGACGAAGGCAGGCTCGTGCAGATCGCGTTCCTGCATGGCGCGAAGGTGACGCTGAACATGGCCGAGGTCATGATGCGCCGGCTGACCATCACCGGCTCGACGCTGCGACCGCAGAGCGACCTCGCGAAGGCGAGAATTGCACAGTCATTGCGGAAAGAGGTCTGGCCGCTGCTCGCGACCGGGCGCGTAGCCCCCGTGATGGACCGAAGCTTCTCGCTCGCCGACGCCTCGGAGGCGCATCGCCGGATGGAGTCGTCAGCTCACATCGGGAAGATCGTCCTTGAGGTCGACGGCGGCTAGGCCACCGTCGAGAACCGAGAGAACAGCCCGGCGAGCTGAGACTGGCGCCCGCCAAGCGTCCGTCGATGGCCCGCCCAGATCGCACGCCCGATGGTCGGGACGAGCGGCATGAGCCAGCCGGCGAGCCAGCCCGGCATTCCCAGAGCGCCGATGAGCCGCGCCACGGGGCCGGTCCCGCGGAAGTCGGCGGAAGCCAGGGGCAAGCGGATTTCGCGGCGGCGAAGGGATGCCGCGAGTTCGGTGACGGCCGGATACGGGATATTCAGGCCGCCGTCGCCGCCGTTCGCAGGCGCTACGTCATACGGGCTCTTGACGTAGCTGAGGGTATCGACCTCGCCGTTCTCGCGAACGAGCCAGCAGAAGCGGCCCTGATCCGTGACTGCGCGCATGGCGACGCAGCCGATCGCGACGAAGAAGCAGTGCTGGGGATCGTACCAAACCTCGAGCGAATCCTGGCGCGCCATCCGTTCGGGGTTCACGGGGGCGCCTGCCGATTTTACCGGCCGATTGGCGGCGAGGATTGCGCGGGCGACCATGCTGTCTGCAGTGAGCGTCGGCATCTTGCTGGTTCTTTCCGTTTGGTTACCGAATGTCTCCGGATTACGCCGCGTCGGGCATTGGCGACAGTAAGGGAAACACTACCCTTGATCGCCGAAGACGGATCAATGAATCGGCAGAAGCAAGGCGTCGGGGAGCGTGCAGTCCTGCTTGATGTCGGGCGCGCAATCGCGCGGTTGCAAGTCGCGCGTGAGGCAGATCCGCACTTCTTGGACGTGCCGGGCCTTGCATGTCAGGGTGACGCCCGCGTCCGAAAGTGCGGGATTGTCGCGCAGGAACGCCTCCTCCACGACCTGCGCCGATACCTCGATCGGGCTCTCGATGCGCCGCAGGACTTCAGGCCGTGTAACGCTGTCGTATGCGCGCCGGGCGAGGGTGAAGTAGTCGGCCGGGTCGAGGCCTGCACACCGGCCGTGTTTCTTCCACTGATACCACGCAAGCCCGCCCGAACCCATGATGTCCGTCATCGCATCCGTCTCGCGGCGTGAGGGGTCGCGCATGGTTGAAGCACAGTCGGCGGGCCAACCGCGTTCGTACTGGGGCCAGAGACCATGCAGCGTCCATCCAGCGGGAGTCCCGCACTGCGCGGACCCTTCACCTTCGAGCGCGCACCATGTCGGCTGCCAGCTAAGCGCGAGGACGTAGTAGTCGAACTCCCCCGCCGCGTCCTGTGCCGCTGCGGGAAGGGCGAGGGCGGTCACAAGGGCGAGTGCTCGCATTTGGCGCTTTTCTCCCGTGCGGTTGGTGGCTATATGCAGCACGAAGTTCCCCGAAATCGCGGCTGCGGTCCAGACGGATCGACACGGTTTCACCGGTCGGGGAAGTTGTTGCCGAAGGAGACCGAGGATGCAGGGCAAACCGATCATGGCAAAGGCGACCGCCGTATGGCTGGTCGACAACACCACGTTGAGCTTCAAGCAGATCGCGGACTTCTGCGGCCTTCACGAGTTGGAGGTTCAGGGCATCGCTGACGGCGACGTGGCGGCCGGCGTGAAGGGCTTCGATCCTATCGCCAACAACCAGCTTGAACAGATCGAGATCGATCGGGGCGAGAAGGATCCAGGCTACAAGCTCAAGCTAAAGTACTACGCCGCGGCAGTCGGCGAGGAAAAGCGGCGTGGGCCGAGATATACTCCTTTGTCGAAGCGTCAGGACCGGCCTGCGGCGATTCTTTGGCTCGTCAAATTCCACCCCGAACTCTCGGACGGCCAAATCGGAAAGCTGGTGGGCACGACGAAGCCGACGATCCAGTCGATCCGGGACCGGACGCACTGGAATATCTCCAACATTCAGCCGATCGACCCGGTCGCCCTGGGTCTTTGCCGGCAGTCCGAGCTCGACGCGGCCGTGCAGAAGGCGAACGCCCGGAAGGCGGCCGAAGGTGGAACGATGTCGGACGACGAGCGGCGCAAGTTGGTTTCGACGGAACAATCCCTGGCGGCCGACGCTTCCGAATCGAAGATGCCGTCGTCGATTGCCGGGCTCGAGACATTCTCGCTCTCCGATACCGGAGAGGAACTGAAGGACAAGGACGAGGAGCGGGAGGTTCCCGACGCTGAAAGTTTCTTCAACCTTCCCAATGATGAAGAAGAGGAAGACACCGAAGACAACCGCTCGTCCTGAAGGCTCGGCGACCTGCGTCTTGGGTCGTCAGAGAGCGCGTCTGGCGCGGAGAGCAGCGCCGATCGTACCGTCATCGAGATAGTCGAGCTCGCCCCCCACGGGCACACCCTGAGCCAGGGTGGTCATCTTAACCTTACCCTCGAGCAGGTCGGCGACGTAGTGCGCCGTGGTCTGCCCATCGACCGTGGCGCTCAGCGCCAGGATGACCTCGATGACGCCATCCGCTTCCACCCGACGTACGAGGCGCGGCAGCCCGAGATCCTCGGGGCCGACGGCATCGAGGGCGGACAGCAACCCGCCGAGCACATGGTATCGCCCGCCAAAAGCGCCGGTCCGCTCCATCGCCCAAAGGTCGGCGACGTCTTCCACCACGCAGATTTCGCCTGTCGCCCGCTCGGGATCAGCGCAGATCTCGCAGATGTCTGAGGTCGCGATGTTCCCGCATACCGCGCAATCCCGTGCCGTGTCGGCAACGCCCTGCATCGCCTGCGCGAGGGGCGCCATTACCTGGCCACGGCGCCGGACGAGGTGAAGCACTGCGCGGCGTGCCGACCGCGGCCCGAGGCCCGGCAGCTTCGACATCATCTCGATCAGTGCCTCGATGTCGCGGGTGGCCTCACCCATATCGTTGCCTCAGATCGGCAACTTGAAACCGGGCGGCAGACCCAATCCCTCGCCCAGTTTCTGCATCTCCTCGGCGTGGCGCTGCTGCGCGCGGCTCTGCGCGTCCTTGATCGCAGCAAGGATCAGATCCTCGACGACCTCCTTCTGCTCGGCATCGAAGATCGAGGGGTCGATTTCGAGCGCCGTGAGCTCGCCCTTCGCCGTCGCTGTAGCCTTGACGAGGCCCGCGCCGCTTTCGCCCTCAACCTTGATCGAGCCGAGGTTCTCCTGCATTTCGGCCATCTTGGTCTGCATCTCCTGCGCGGCCTTCATCATCTTGGCCATATCGCCGAAGCCGCCCATTCCCTTAAGCATCCGGTTCACTCCTTGGATTCCGCTCGTGATGCCACCGCCGCGGCGCGGGTGGAAGCCCCGACTCAGTCCTCAAACGGGTCCCAGTCGTCCTCGTCGGAGGGATCTGCCAAGCCAGCCACTTGCGGTTCGCGCACTGTGATCGCGGCATCGGGGAAAGCGTCCAGAACCGCCTGGACGAGCGGAAGCTCGCTTGCCTTCTCTCGTGCGGCGCTCTGCGCAGCGTCGCGACGCTCCGAAATCGTCGAAGCACCGCCCTCGGCCCGGACGCTCACCGCCCACCGGACGCCGGTCCAGCCCTGAAGACGGCGGCCAAGCCTCTGTGCCAAGTCAGGTGCGGCGTCTTTCGTCGGGCTGAACTCGATCCGGCCCGGCGCATACGAGACGAGGCGCAGTGTCTCCTCGACCTCGAGCAGCAGCCCGACGTCTCGGTTCGAGCGGATCAGCTCCACGACCTGCTCGAACCTGGCAAGGCGGGCAAGCGCGGTGTCCGTCGTCGGCGCGGGGGCAGGGGCCGTGGCAGCCCGTCCGGTCGATCTTGCTTCCGTCCGTGCCTGGATCGCGGCTGCCCCGGCCGAGGGCTTGGGCTTCGGGGCTTCGGGGCCCGGTCCAGTCTCCAGGCGCCGCACCAGTTCCTCCGGCGACGGAAGATCCGCAACGTGAGTCATGCGAATGACGGCCATCTCTGCCGCCATCATCGCATTCGGCGCGGCGGCGACCTCCTCCAGCGCCTTCAGCAGCATCTGCCATGTACGGGTGAGGACGCGCATCGGCAGCCGCGCCGCGAGGTCCGCGCCGCGTGACTTGATGTCAGGCCCGATCGTCGGATCATCCGCGGCTTCCGGCGTGATCTTCACGACCGAAAGCCAGTGTGTGATCTCCGCCAGGTCGCGCAGCACCGCCATCGGGTCCGCGCCATCGGCGTATTGCCGCGCAAGTTCCGTCAGGGCGCCGGCGGCGTCCCCCCGCATGACGAGATCGAAGAGATCGAGCACCCGTCCGCGATCGGCAAGGCCCAGCATGTCGCGCACCTGAGCGGCGGTCGTCTCGCCCGTGCCATGCGCAATCGCCTGGTCGAGAAGCGACTGCGCGTCGCGGACCGAACCTTCGGCCGCGCGCGTGATCAAGCCCAGCGCCGCCTCCTCGACGGACGCGCCCTCCGCTTCGGCAATCCTCGCAAGCATTGTCATCATCACGTCAGGTTCGATCCGGCGGAGGTCGAAGCGCTGGCACCGTGAGAGAACGGTCACCGGAACCTTTCGGATTTCAGTCGTCGCGAAGATGAACTTCACATGCTCCGGCGGCTCTTCGAGCGTCTTGAGCAGCGCATTGAACGCACTTGTCGACAGCATGTGGACCTCGTCCACGATGTAGACCTTGTAGCGCGCGCTCGCGGCCCGGTAGCGGACGCTGTCAATGATCTCGCGGATGTCGGCGACGCCGGTATGACTGGCGGCGTCCATCTCCAGAACGTCGACATGTCGCCCTTCGGCAATCGAGCGGCAGTGTTCGCAGACGCCGCACGGATCCGTCGTGGGCCCGCCGTTGCCGTCTTGGCCGATGCAGTTCAGCCCCTTGGCGACAATCCGAGCGGTCGTCGTCTTTCCAGTTCCCCGGATGCCCGTCAGGATGAAGGCGTGCGCGATGCGGTCGGACGCGAATGCATTCTTCAGCGTGCGCACCATGGCGTCCTGGCCGATCAGATCGGCAAAGGTCTGCGGGCGGTACTTGCGCGCCAGGACCTGATAGCCGGCGTCGTTCTCCGCTGTGTGGTTTGGGGAGTCGTCAGGCACAGCGCCAACCTACCGCGGCAGGCTCAGAGCATCCAGAGGATCAAGCCCGTCGCGGCCGCGCCAAATGACAGGACCGACGCCAAGACCGTGATCCTCCGCGTCGTCTGCGTCTTGATCGAATGCTTGCTCATCCGTGACGCCGTTCCCACGGCGGCGTTCCGGGCAAGCCAGATCATCAGGATCGCAGCGACGACGAAGACGGTTGCCACGGACTTCGCCGCCCAGGTTGGATCGAAGTCCCCAAACACCGCCTTGAGACCCAGCGCCACGGCCACCGCCCCAAGGCTCGTTCGCAACCAACCGGCGAAGGTGCGCTCATTTGCCAGAACGGTCCGGTCCTCGGCCCAATCTGTCCGCTCTTCGGCCCAGTGAGTCTTGGTGTCGGGGTCTTTCGGACCATCCTTCATCGAGAGAAAACCCGAGGCGCTGCAGGCCGGTTCCACTTCATCAATGGCGCATCGTTTCCAACGGTCGAGAGGCAAGGAATAGCACCGTGTCACGAAGCGCTCCGCTCTTCTTGCGGGCGCAGAGCCGGGATGTTAATTGGAGTGTCGAGAGGTTGGCGCGGGCAGGCGCTTCGCCAACCCGGTCAGGTCCGGAAGGAAGCAGCCGTAACGAATTCCGCCTGGGTCGTGTCCAGCCTCTCACCGCAATCCTTCTTGGGCGGCCCCGCCAAAGGGGCCAGCTTCTCGATCGGGTAGCACCTTGGTCAGAAGGTCTCGGCCACGGCAGACGCGACCGCTCCAGGCGCTTATCATCCTTCTCTAGCCGCCGATTGGCTCACCCCAAGGCAAAGACTGGATCAGTTCGGAGTCACCGACCGGATGAAGTCGGAACGCCTGACCACATGGCCCCGGAGTGCGGACCTTGGGGGCAGACCGCGCCAGCTACATGATCGGCCGCCTTTCTCGTCCGAAATCCTCGATCATGCCGATCTCTGCGAGACTCTCCAGATCGGGGATCAGAAGCGTCCCTGACTGCCAGACCGCCAGCTGTCGTTCCCGGAAACGCGCCAAAGTCTTGTTGGTATGGACGAGCGACAGGCCAAGCGCATCGGCGAGATCCTGCTGCCGGAAGGGCAGGGGACAACTCGAGCCGGAAGCGAGATCGAGCGCGCGGCACTTGCTGAAGATCTTGACCAGCGCCCAAGCGATCCGCGCTTCGGCATCCTTCTGTCCGACCGTAGCGAGAGCATCGCCGAGGAAATGCTCGGCGCGCGCAGAGATCCATGTCAAGTCGAACGCCCGGCTCGGCTGATCGCGGAAGAGCTTCCACAGCGATTTCCGGTCGAACACGCAGAGCGTCATCTTCGTTGACGCCTCGACCGAGTGGTCCATCTCCTGCATCAGCCCCGCCTGAAGGCCAAGGAAGTCACCGGGGAACACGAAGTTCAGGACCTGGCGTCTTCCGTTCATCAGCGTCTTGTACCGCAGCCCCATGCCGCGGAAGACCGTGAAGAGTTGCGGGCTGTTGGACCCCTCGAGAAGCATGATCGTACCCCTCTCGACATCGAGTTCCCCCACCTTGAAATCCTGCATGAACAGGTACTCTTCGCGTGACATCGGGGTGAAATGTTCTTTTTGTCGCAAGGGACAGGCGGCGCATTTCACCCGCATCGACAAGCTCCCGATGTACGTCATTTTTTAATGACATGTGGCGCCAACCTTTCCAAGCTGAACTTCATTTTGAGCTGTGAACCGCGCCGGGTTTCCGAGGCCCGGACTTTTGGAAGGATGGGGTCCGTGGAGACGAGGAAGACGACGAAGCCGTACCCGACAGAACTGCGCGAGCGCGCCGTACGACTGGTGCGCGAGCACGAGGTCGAGCACGGCTCGCAGTGGGCGGCGATGCGCACGATCGCCGAGAAGGTGGGCCGCAACGCGGAGAAGTTGCGGCTCTGGGTCCGGCGGAGGAGCGTCACCGCCGCGCGCGCCCCGGGCTGAGCACCGACGAGCGGTCGCGGCTGAAGTCGCTGGAGCGGCAGAACCGCGAACTGCGCCAGGCCCACGAGATCCTTCGCAAGGCCAGCGCGTATTTCGCCCAGGCGGAGCTCGACCGCCGGTTCAAGCCATGATCGCTTTTTTCGACGATCATCGGGAGGCGTACGGGGTCGAGCCGATCTGCAAGATCCTGCCGATCGTCCCCTAGACCTATCGCGCCCATGTGGCGCGTCGCGGCGATCTATCGGCGGCGCTGCCTCGGATCCGGCGCGACGCGATGCTGAAGGCGCATGTCCGCCGCGTCTGGGATGAGAACTTCCAGGTCTGCGGGGTGGGCAAGGTCTGGCGGCAGCTCGGCCGCGAAGGGATCACGGTCGCTCGGCTCGCACGGTGGCGGGAGATGGGCCTCCAGCGCGCTGTGCGCGGGAAGCCCGTGCGCACCACGATCAGCGACACGGCCGCGCCCTGTCCGCGCGACAGGGTGAACCGCGAGTTCCGGGCGCCCGCGCCGAACCGGTTGTGGGTCGGGGACATCACTCGGAGTAATTGATCGCCCGCGCTCACCGGCGGTCACATTGGCCGCCCTGAACAGGAGGGTTGCGATCGAGGTCTGCTCGTAGAGACCGCTGATCAGGTGGAACAGAAGCTGGCCGCCAGCCTGGGCGAACGGCATGTAGCCGAGCTCGTCCAGGACGATGAGGTCGAGCCATCGCCGACCGAGCGGTCTTCGTACGAGAGGTCATCCATGCGGTGGCGAAGCGCTTCGGGCACCGCGCATCGTTCGCACCGATCCGCGACCCGGCAAGCGTGGGCAACGGGGTCCACGTTCATCTCGGGCTGGTGGACGGGGACGGACATCCGGCGAACCACGACCCCGACGGGCAGCACGATCTATCGCGTCCGGCGGCCGACAGCGGCGTGGCGCACGGCCTGGAGACCTCAACGGCCAGGCTGCACGACAGCCAGGTCCGGGAAGAACTGCTCCACGGCGAGGAGACCTCGCTCTGGGCCGACAAGGGCTACGTCAGCGCCGAACGCGAGGCCAAGTTCAAGGGGCCGGGCAAGGTCTGGGGTGTTCGGCGCTAAAAACGATCCACTGGATCGTTTTCTTGACGCTTGAACTGCGGAAAGCGCCCAGGGCGGCCCGCTGCACCCGACGGACGCGCAGATCAACCGCATCATCGCCATGGTGCGGGCCAGGGCCGAGCATCCGCTCCGGGTCATCGAGCGCCAGTTCGGCCACGTGAAGACCCGCTACCGCGGCCTCGCCAGGCACCAGTCGCCTCCCTTGGCGTTGATGGCCGCAACCGTGCGGCGATTTCAGTGCAGGGCGTCGGCGGTCACGACCTTGCCCTTCAGCGATCAGCCCGAGAACCTCGAGGGCGGCGTCCAGTTCCGCGCCGGTCGGCAGGCACGCTGGCGAGTGTCAGGCGCAGCCGCTAGGCGTAGGCTGACACGATCATCCTCGTTCATGCGCTCTCGCGCCTGTCGCGCGCGCCCCGCAGCACCTTGCCGTCGATGGCGACGACATCGCCCTCCCCGGCCACATCGGCCAGTACCCGCCCGAAGGCGGCATCGAGGGCCATCGGATCGATGATCCGGAACACCGCCGAGAACGTTTCATTCGACGGGACACCCGGGACGGCGTGCTTTAGCTTCAGGGAGCCTCTGAAGATGCTTGCCTTTGCGCGGCCAAAGGCCGCCATCTCGGCGCAGGACGTCGCGCCGCAGAGTACCGAGACGAAGGCGATGACGAGCAACTCGCCGAGGTCGTGGCGCGCGTTGCCGGCGCGGGGATCGGGGATGTCATCGAAGACGTTGAGGAAGATGTTCCTTGCGGCAGCGGAGAACGCGGCGACGATAGCTGGCGGCTGTCCTCGCGCAGGCGCGGGAGGTTCATGAACACCGCAGTGGTCGTTCCGACCAAGACGGCGCGGCCGAGATTTGAGGCACGCGTCGCGCCGGGCGGCAGATCGTGGATCGCCTCCACGCCTCGGCCGCTCGCCGTCGGCGGTGGAGACGATCAGCAGATCGATGAGCCGCCGGTCGTGGTCGAGCCGGACCACGTCCCCCGGAATCCCACGCGAGCCGCGATGGCGGCAGGCGGACGGATGCACTCTCGCGCCCCCCCCCAGGCCTCCATCAGCACCCTCCGGCAACGGCGCTCCGCCTCCCCGGGCGGCACGGCCACTGCGAATGTCTCGGCCGCGACACGGGCGGCCTGAACCGTTATGCGCCGCGTCTCCACGAAGGCCGGGTCGTAGGCGGTCGTCTCCGCCGTGCGGCGCGGCTCCAGGGAACGCGGGAAGAAGCTGCCTTTCCGCAGCTTCGGGATCGCCAGCTCGATCCGGCCCGCGCGGGTCTCCCAGCCCCGCTCGAGGTTCCGTTCCTCTGCGCCGTCCGCAGCATCGAGCGGACGCCCTTCGCCGCGCCCGTCGCCACCTCGACCTCCATCTCAATCAGTCGATCGGCGGCAAGGGTCAGCGTCTCACGGACGAGGTCGCCGTCCGCCTCCTTCTCAATAAGCTCCAGGACCCAACCTCTCGTCGATCATCGTCGTCTCCGGTTCGGTTCCAGGTCTCGCAACCGGAGCCTCTATCGAAGACCGGCGATGGCCGCGCGCTTTGCTACGCCGACGGCCTCGCGCGCGGCCTGCTACACCACGTCGTGGCGCAAAACCCCTGCTCGGAGGGCGAAGAGCCATCTTCATCTGCAAGCGCTGGCGACCGCGCGGCTTTCACTGAAGCGGCCGTTCGATTGGGCGTAGGAAAGATCCGTTCTGCGGTATCCGCCGCCGACAGCATCTTCCGTAAGGAGAGGGCCGAAACTCGGGCGTCACACGAGAAGCGCGCCTGCAGATGCGAGATTTCAGGGAACCTGGGCCCTTGGGCGGTCAGACGCGCCGTCGATCACGAGGCGAGGCGTCAAGCTGCACGAATGCCGCGTCAGGCAGTAACTCGACCGCGGTGAGGGCGGGCGGGGTCGAATGCCGAATAGATGACCGCGTAGGGCGCCGGGTAGCCGACGTCGACGAGGTCGTCTGCGAAGATCCCGCTCTGATTGCGCGCAAGCTCTGCGTCACCGGGCTGGGCAGCCACAATGTGACTGGCGGAGGACGTTATCTGGATTCCGCGGTGATCGTTCGGGCGGCTGAAGGTGACCGCGATGCGCCCGCTCGCGGCGACCGCGCCGAGGAAACGGCGCCAGGGCGCACTGGAAAGCACGATGCGAAACGTCCCGTCCGGTGCAACCCGGCAGCCAAAACCGACGCCGATTGCGGTGGCGTCCGTTCGCTGGGACCCAGGCCAGCGCCATCGAAACGCCGCTCTGACAGAATTCGAGTATCCTCTGCAGGACGCGCCGCCGCAATAGATGCGAGGCGCGCGATCCCGCGCGCCTCGTGGGCTTAGTGGGTATGGGCCTTCACCGCATGCAGGTTGCGGCCGGGTTGGTATGAGGTTGCCGAGCGGGTTCTCGCGGAGCCAGACGTGCTGGTCGTAGTGCGGCTGGAACCTATGGGCCTCGTCGCCCGGCGTCGCGGGATCGTCGGCCATGTGGCCCGAGGTCAGGCCGAGCAGGCTCGATGGCTCGGCGTGGCCGGCGTTCTTCCATGCAGCCTCGAACACTAGGTTCTCGACGCCGACCAGGACGAGCGAGCCGTCCGCCTGCAATTCATTGAGCAGCATTGCAGGCATGCTGAAATCGGTGTGCATGCCTGATCCATCCACCCGCGGATCGACGGATGTGATGCCGAGGAGGTCGGGACGGAGGTAGTGGATGCCCATCGTCCCGAGGTCGGCCGGCAGGCGCCGTTCACCCACGATGATGCGCGCAGCCTGATGGAAATCCTGCTGGAGCGGGATTGAGAACCGGTTTGCCTCTAGCCTCTGTTGCCGCGTGCGCGCCGCAACGCTACGCTGCGGTGCGGCAAGGAGGGCAGCATGGGGAAGATCGTCACGCTCGCGCAGCAGAAGGGCGGGTCGGGGAAAACGACGCTGGCCATCAATCTTGCCTGTGCAGCGCTAGCAGACGGGCGTTCAGTCGCCGTTCTCGACACCGATCCCCAAGGTAGCCTCGGCCAATGGTTCATGCGTCGACGAGAACTCGGAGATCCCGGCCTGAGCTTCGCGACGGCGAGCGCGTGGGGGGTGTCCTATGAGTGCGAAAAGTTGGGAGATGCACACGATCTGGTCGTTGTCGATACGCCTCCGAAGGTCGATGCTGACTTGCGGCCGGCCTTGAGGGCCAGCGATCTCGTTCTCGTCCCGCTGGCCACGTCGCATCTCGACCTGTGGGCGACGGAAAGCGTCCTTGATCTCTCCAAACGTGAGCATCGCGAAGCCATGATCGTCTTGAACAGGGTCCCGTCCAGAACCCGGATGGCCACGGACGTCGTCGACGCCATTGCGAGAACCGGTGCTCCGCGTGCCAACGTGATGATCGGGAATCGCGTGGTTTTCGCCGATGCAACAGGTCACGGCTCGAGCGCGATCGAGATGGAAAGGCGCGGCAAGGCTGCAGCGGAGATCACGGCGCTCTGGCGCGAGCTCGAATCCCGCCTCTGTTGATTCAGGGGCCGCGTTGCTCGCCGGCAGCCGCCGCCGCGACCGCCAGCTGCTCCGCACCAAGCGTACATCGGATCGACGCGGAAAGAGGATCGTCGCGACACGCCCCCTGATCCATATCAGCATTATTGCCGCGCATGCGACTTTGAGGCCACCAATTAGCACTGTCGCCGAGAGCCCACAAGCTGGCGTCAGAACAACAAGTGCCATGCGGTGAAGGTTGCCTCCGGCGGATTGCGTCACAGCCTTTAGGGCGCCTCGAAAAATGGTCCCGACCGTGGCGCTGCGGTATGTCTGTCGGGATGATGCGACACTGAGGGTGTGACGATGGCGCAGATGGGGTTCTTCGATCTTACAGACCGTTGCGCGAGCCTGGACGCGAAGAAGGACCCGCTGGTCGAGATCGACGCCGTTGTGCCGTGGGAGGAGTTTCGCCCGACCCTTGAGCGGGTCTGGCGCAAGCCAGCTGTGGCGCGCAAGTCCCGGGCGGGGCGCAAGCCGATGGACGCGGTGCTGATGTTCAAGACGCTGGTGCTGAGCGCGCTCTACAACCTGTCCGACGACCAGATCGAGTATCAGGTCCGCGACCGGCTGTCGTTCATGCGATTCCTCGGCCTTGGCCTCGAAGACCGGGTGCCGGACGCCAAGACGGTATGGCTCTATCGCGAGGCACTGGCGCAGGCGGGCAAGGTGGAGGAGCTGTTCAGCCAGTTCGACGGCTATCTGGCGCGGCAGGGCTACATCGCGCGCGGCGGTCAAATCCTGGATGCGTCCATCGTGCCGGTGCCGCGCAACCACAACACGCGGGACGAGAACGCGGCAATCAAGAACGGCGAGGTGCCCGAGGACTGGGCGGACAAGCCCGCGAAGCGCGCGCAAAAGGACCTGGACGCGCGCTGGACGAAAAAGCACGGCAAGAACCATTACGGCTACAAGAATCACGTCAACGTGGATCGTAGGCACAAGCTGGTGCGGCGCTATCACGTCAGCGATGCCGCGCGGCATGACAGCCAGGCGGTGGATCATCTGCTGATGCAGGGTAACACCGGCTCCGGCGTGTGGGCGGATGCGGCCTATCGGTCCGAGGAGATGGAGGCAAAGCTGCGCGCCCGGAGGCTGAAAAGCCACATCCACCGCAAGGGCAAGCGGGGCAAGCCGCTGACCGAACAGGCCAAGGGCAGCAACCGGACCAGATCCGGCATCCGGGTCCGCGTCGAGCACGTCTTCGGCGCGCAGGCCAACGATATGGGCGGGACCTTGGTCCGGACTATCGGCTTGGTTCGAGCGACGGCCAAGATCGGGATGAAGAACCTCGCCTACAACATGCGCCGCCTCGGCCAGCTGCGCCGTCTCAACCCGTGCCCGGCGTGAGCATCACGCGAACAAAAAAGATCAGGCCGCGAGGCAGAAAAATCCGAGCGTGAAGGCCGCAGCGCCACGCCCATCCGGACGCAGCAAAGCGACAGCCGACGCTCTTCCTCCTGCTTCAGACCACGCGCGCCGCCGAGGGGGCACGAGAACGGTAGAAAATCGAGGTGCCCGTTAATTGCAAAGTTCGATGATGGTCGGGAAGGACGCGCGAAGTCTTGCTCAAACGGGGACAAAATCGCTTCCGGCCCGATCGTCGATCTCGACGGGTTGAAAGGCAAAGGCGATGGACACAGGTCGAAGGCTTGCGCCAAGGCCGGCCCTGCAGCTCGGAGGTCGGCCGCAAATGGAAGGAGGTCACGCATGATGACCCGACGATCGCGCTACGCGGCAGGTGCCGCGATCACCGCGCTTTTGACCGCAACCCCCATGCTTGCGCAGGACGCGAGCGAGGACACGACAATTCAGGAGGACACCATGCAGGAGCAGCTGACGCTGACCGAAGACAAGCTGGAGAGCTTTGTTGATGCCGCGCTCGACGTCCAGGGCGTCACCGAGGACTTTGCGCCGCGCGCCGAAGCGGCCGAGAACGATGCGGAGCGACAGGCCCTGGCCGAAGAGGCGAACACTGCCATCCGCGGTGCGATCGAGGAGACGCCGGGCATCACCATCGAGGAGTATGTAGCGATCGGACAAGCCGCGCAGCAAAATCCTGATCTGGCGCAGCGCATCACGATGATGGCCCAGGAAAAAGCGACGGCCAACGACGGCTAGAGGTCGTTCGAGATCCCCTTCAAGGGCGCCTCGACATTCGGGGCGCCCGGTTGGAGGCAAAGCCCGCTCGACGGAGCCTTCCGGAAAATTTCTTAACAGAATTAACGGCTTAATCGACGCTCTGGCCGCTGGGGGTGAGGCGCCTTGAGCCGGCGCCTCGGGGTGATCAGGCTGCTGTCAGGTTCGTTGCCGACTCGCGGCCCTGACGGTCGCGTTCCAACTCGTACTCGACCTTTTGGCCGTCGGCGAGGCCGGTGAGGCCGGAACGCTCTACGGCAGAGATGTGCACGAACACGTCGCGCTTGCCCTCATCCGGCTGGATGAAGCCGTAACCCTTTGTCGTATTGAACCATTTCACGGTGCCAGTGGCCATCGTGCGGTCTCCTTCAGTCATCGCTGCCCGCGGCATGCGGCAGCCCGGCTCAGTCGGTCGCGGTCGAAACTGAAGCCTTGGAGGAGACAGTGGTCGATGGTCAGACGTAGCAAGTGCGATATGCGCGAGCGGGCCGGTGTTTGCAAGAGGGGGGCGTTCCGTACGTTTTCGTACATTTCCAGACCCGCTTTTGTCCGGTTCTGACCAGATTGACCCGAAAGGCAGTCGTGCAGAAATTCAGGTACATTTTTGGGTAGGGCGAGCTTCGTGCGTTCAGGCACAATTGCTCAGCCGTCTTGCTGGCAAAAAAGGCGCCGCGTGAGCGGCGCCTTCGGTTCGTCCGGTCGACCTTGGTCGGGTCGTCAGGCGAGCTGGATGTTTGTCGCGGAGTTGCGTCCGTCGCGGCCGCTCTCGACGTCGAAGGTCACCTTCTGGTTGTCGCTGAGGGTGGTGAGACCCGCACGCTCCACCGCCGAGATGTGCACGAACACGTCGCGCGAGCCACCTTCGGGCTGAATGAAGCCGAAACCTTTGGTGCTGTTGAACCACTTCACGGTGCCAGTGGCCATCGTGATGTCTCCTTGTCTTGGTGCTGCCCGCGGAGGTGCGGCAGCCTGGCTCAGTCGGTCGCGATCGAGACTGAAGCCGTGAGGAGACAGTGGTCGAAAGAGATAACGTAGCGAGCGCCTCTATGCGCCCCTCGCGACGGAATGGCAAGGCTTTTCGGGCCGGGCCGGCCGCGCCCCGGGTCAGTCGAGGGCGCGGGCGATCTGGTCCTTGAGGTGGGCGCGGCGGCGGCGCAGCTCCTCCTCGTGCTCCTCGGTCGTGGGTTCCGCCCGCGTTTCGGCGCGGTGGATCGCGCGGTTCGTCTCGTGATACTCGTCGGTGAGGCGGCGGAAGTGCGCGTCGCTCTCCCTCAGGCGGTGGATGGCGTCGGCCCTGGCCGGAAACTCCTCGGTGAGTTCGTGCGGGGTGTGGGACATGGGTTTCTCCGTGGTTGCAGCGCAGGGATTGACCGAGCGCCGGCGGCGGGGCGTTGATGTGGGTCAACGAGACGGCGTGGCGCCCTTGCAGCGAGATGCCGCGGCCTCGCAGAGCGGGCCGAGGCGGAGGGCGGGATTTCGGAACCGGGGACGCGGGCCGATGGTTCCGTCTCCAAGGCGCGGCGGGAGTCGCGCGACACCAGGACGGAGAGCTGCGATGCTGAAAAGACTTCTGTCGAAGTTCATGGGTGGCTCGCGCGGGCACAGCCGCACCGCCGGCACCACGCCGACGCACGGGACGCCGGGCCACACCCACCAGTCGCCCAAGGCGGCGGCGGCCAAGACCGCGGCCCGCGAGGTCAAGAAGGCGGTAAACAAGCACTGAACCGTGATGGATCCCGCAAGAGGTCCAAGGGGCGCGCCACGCCGGCGCGCCCTTTTCGTTGCGGGCCGGTGACAAGGTGATGCGCGAGAGGTGGTTCGAGCCGGAGGGGTTTGCGGCGTCTCGGAATTGGTGAGGCGGATCAGGTATCGGTCCGGCGGACCGATACCCCGCCGAACGTGGACCGCTTCAACCGCGAACGGACGGAGTCCAGGGCGTGTTCACACGCACTGTCGGCGCGGGGCTGCGGACTGGGAGCAGTGCGTGCGAGCACGCACCCTACGCTGCTGGTGGCGCAAGCCGCAGGTCATTCTCCGTCGCATCTCCCGCGGAGGGCGTGCGTTTCACACAGCTCGTGGGCGCCGCATCCAGCGTAGCCTCTCCGACCCGCGAGATACGCCTGATCTCTGTGCGATGTCAGGATGGATCTTGGCGCAAACTGGGCAGACTGAAGCGCGGGGAATTGACGACAGTCGCCACATCGAAACTGGCGGATGCGGGGAGTTCGAATGACGTTTCACCAAGACTTTGCGATGGCGCGCATCCGCGCGCCGAAACCACTCGATGGCGTGTCAGAAGATGTTACCGTCGGCGCAGTCCGCGAGAGAAACCGCCGCGGGCGCGTGCTCGCCGCTAGGGGGATATGATGACGTTTGGTCTCGATCCTGAGATGAACGGACCGTTTCCGTCGCGACGACAGCTTCTGGCCGGCGGCGCTGGCCTGGCGACCGGGTTGCTCGTGGCTGATCGCGCGCGCGCTCAGGACGCCTCCGCCAGCGCCGACTTTCTCTTCGTCCAGACCGCGTCGGGAATGGCGTACGAGGCCGGGCAGGACCGGCTGACGCTGCGCGGCGTGAGCCCGGTGACGCTGTTCTTCTCGGACCGGCCCGAGCGCATTGCCGGCAACATGACGACGAAGTCGTTCGTGCCGTTCTGGAGCGAAGGCAAGGACAGCTTCCTGTCTGATCCGCCGAACGCGGATCTGTCGGTTCTGGAGGACGGGACGCTGCGCCAGACCGTCGTCGAGCTTCGGGATCCGGAGCTGAGTGGCGGCGATCTGCACTACACGGTGCAGATCATCGACGGCGACATGCCGGTGCTGGGCGACAATGCGTCCCTCTTCATCGACGTCATCGGCATGCCCCTTACCCCGGTGTCCTTCGCCGGCGCACGCCGCAGAGCCTTTCGTCGCGCAGCGCTCTATTGAGTGTCCTTGGGCGCCGAATGGTATGTTCTGCGTCCGTCACCGCTATTCCCTGGGAGAGGATCGATGCCCCTGCACATGAGAGCGAAAACGGCCCGGATCGTCCAACGAGCCGGCAGGACCGGTGCGTCGGGCGTTCTCCTGCACTGGATCGCGATCCGATGCGCCTTGCTCTTCTTCGGCAGGGGAGGAGTTGCCGACGCCGACACGGGATCGTGGGGGTGGCGCTGGAGGTCGCCTACCTCGAAGACTTCTGGCTCTTCTTCGGTCTCGCAGCGCCTTTCGTGGCTGCGCTTGGGCCCCAGACCGCAGCCCGACCAGAATCATGCCGGCGTCTGATCCTGGACCGGCGGGCAGAGCGCGCAGTCCGGAGCGGATCGCGCTCGACGTCACGATCAAGATCGGCCTCCTTCTGGCGCTGCTTCTTGCCGTGCAGGCTGTCGTACGCCCGTTTCTATCGGTTGTGATATGGTCGGTGATCCTCGCAGTCGCCCTTCATCCTCCGTACGAGCGGATCCGGGCGCGCCTCGGCGGCCGGCGGTGGCTCTCCGCCGCCATGGTCACGGTCCTCGGCCTTGCGGTGGTGGTCGGGCCCGCTGCCATGCTGAGCGCCAGCGTCGTGGCGTCGCTGGAGGCGCTTGCCCTGCACCTCAAGTCCGGGCAGACCGCACTCCCACCGGCGCCGGCCATGATCGCCGGACTGCCGGTCGTGGGTCCACAGCTTCACTCTGTCTGGATGAATGCGGCCAGCAATACCTCGGGGTTCGTCGACAAGTACGCCCACACCATGTTGCTGCCGGGAGAGTGGATGCTGAAGGCGATCGCGGCCCTCGCCGGCAGCATGCTCGTGGTCGCCGCCGGAATGATCCTCGCCGGACTGCTGTTGCCGGAGGCCCCACGCATGCTGTCGGCCATGCGCGAGGTCGCCCTGCATCTTGCCGGAGCGCAGGGCGCGCGCTTCGTCCGGGTGGCTGGCGACACGATCCGCAATGTCGCACGTGGCGTGATAGGTGTCGCCGTGCTTCAGGCGCTGATCGTGGGGCTCGGCCTCTTGCTCTTCGGTGTGCCGCATGCCGGCCTGCTCGCTCTGGCGGTTCTCGTGCTGGCGATCGTACAGATCGGGCCGTGGCCGGCGGTCGCCGCCCTCATCGCCTGGTTCTGGTTTGCGCGCGGATCCTCTGGAACGGCGATCGCCTTCAGCGTCTACATGATCGCGGCCGCAAGCACCGAGCACGTCTTGAAGCCCTTCGTTCTTGGACGCGGGCTGGAGACGCCGATGCCGGTGATCCTCATCGGCCTGCTCGGCGGCACGTTGGCGTTCGGATTGCCGGGCCTGTTCCTGGGACCGGTTCTACTGGCGCTTGCCTACGAGCTTCTTCTTTCGTGGGGACAATCGATCCACGACCAGCAGCGCGAGCCGGAGCCGGTTCCAGAAGCGCATGCCGCGGAGGACGACCTCCCGCCAACCCCTCGCGGGAAGGGGCACCTGGGACGTCGCTGATTGTCCAAGCGTGCGCCCCCCCGGAACTTCAATGGCTCGGGACAGGCGGCTGGGAGGGTCGTCCCTGGCTTGGAACTTTTCGCGCTGGCTCGGTCTTGTCACGCGAGAGTATCAGAGGTGACGGCGATGACTTCCTTGCCCGCGTCCGACCTGCCTGATGTCACCCACGAACTCCTGCGCGATCCCTATCGCCACATCCTGTCGCGGACCCGCGCGCTTGGCACGGCCGGATTTAGGACGCGATTTCTCGGGCACGAGGCCGTCTGTCTGACGGGCGTCGATGCGGCGCGGCTGGTCTACGATCCAAAGCGGTTTCACCGGCAGGGCGCCGTCCCGGCGGTCGCGAGCGACGTGCTGTTCGGCAAGGGCGGCGTGCAGGGACTCGACGGCGTGGCGCATCGGCATCGCAAGAGCCTGTTCCTGGGCCTCATGGGGCCGCGGACCGACCTGGACCCTGTCGAGCGGCGCTTCGCCGATGAATGCCGCCGGGCGGCGGAGTGCTGGCGCGGCGAGGTGGATCTCTTCGAGCAGACCAAGCTGATCCTGACGCGCGTCGCCTTCGAATGGGCGGGTGTCCGGCTCGATCAGGACCGCATCGGGGACATCTCTGGAATGCTGTCAGACCTGTTCCTGCATGCCGGACCTGCGCCAGTCGGACAGATCAGAGCCCGCACATCGCGACATCGGCTGGAGACGATGCTCGCGGGGACTGTCGGAGACCTTCGAGGCGGGAAGGTCGAGGCCGCCGATGACAGCGCGCTCTCTGTCATCGCGCTCTGGCGGGACGATGATGGAACGTTGCTGCCGGAGGAGATCGCGGCGGTCGAACTTCTGAACGTGCTGCGGCCCACCGTCGCGATATCGGTCTATCTTGTCTTTCTTGCTCATGCGCTGTCGCGCCATCCCGCGTCCGCCTCCCGCGTGGCTCAGGACGAGGAGTGGTGTCAGGCCTTCGTTCAGGAGGTGCGCCGCACCTATCCGTTCTTTCCGGCGACGGCCGCCATTACGAACGTGGACATCGATTGGCACGGCGAGGTGATCGAGGCCGGCACGCGCGTCATTCTGGATCTCTACGGGACAAATCGCGATGCCGCGCACTGGGGGAACCCGGACCGCTTCTCGCCCGAACGCTTCCTCGGCTGGCCGGGAGACCCGTTCACGCTGATCCCGCAGGGTGGCGGCGATCACAAAGCGACGCACCGTTGTCCCGGCGAATGGCTTACGATCCGGCTGATGAAGCGGTTCTCCGCAATGCTGACCCGCGACCTCGAGTGGCGCAGCGCCACCCCGGACGCGGAACCAGATTACTCCGCCCTGCCTGCTTTGCCCGCAGGCGGATTCAGAATCACCGATACGAGGCTCATTGGCGAAAATGCTCCTCGTCAGACCTCGGGGGCGCAGGGCAGCTGGACGCGGGACACCGTCTGACCCAGTCGACTCACACCGCGATCATGGGGTCTAAGCCGCAGACCGTCCAAGGGTCACCTGATTCCGGCCCTCGGCCTTTGCATCGTAGAGAGCGCGGTCCGCCTCGTCGATCAGCGCCGAGACGACGTCTATTCCCCGCGCGCTGCCTCCGACCGCGATACCGACGCTTATCGTGACGCGTATTTCTTCGCCGGAGGGAAGGACCAACGGCTCGCGACCTACCGTCCGTCGAATCCGCTCCCCGGCCTGCTGCGCCTCCGAGAGGGGGCATTCGGGAAGCGCGATCAGGAACTCCTCTCCGCCGATGCGCGCAACGAGGTCGTTGCCGCGGAGATTGTCTCGGATCCGCCGGGCTACCTCGATGAGAACGGCATCTCCCGCGGCGTGGCCCCAAGTGTCGTTCACGACTTTGAAGTGGTCGAGGTCGGCGACCATGATGGTGAAGTTGCGCCCGGTCTCCGCCGCACGGCTCGTCAGCCGCTTGAGATGCGCCATCGCGTAGCGGCGGTTGTAGAGGCCGGTGAGCGGATCGATGACCGCCATTCGCAGATCTTCATCCAGGGCAGCGCGAAGGGAATCGGCCTGCTGCTTGCGCCGGATCTGCGTGCGCAGGCGAACTGCCAGCTCGGCATCGTCGAAGTCCGACGGGATCAGATCGTTCGCGCCGAGGTCAAGCGCCATCGCGGCGTATTCTGCGTGGCCGACCTCCGCGATCACGAGGATGCCGGCCCTCCTGGTCTGTGCCCTCGAGCGGATCTCGGGGATGAGCTTGAGCGCCTGAAGTCCGTCACTGACAAGGTCGAGAACGTAGACGTCGGCTGCGCGGCCTTCCGTGCCTTGGTCGAGAGCGGCGGCGGGCCCTACGACCTCGACCCGGTGGTGCATGAGTTTTCGCAGGCGCGTCGGCCAGTCCGGGTGCGCGTTGCTGTTGCAAGCGACGAAGGCTATCCGGCCGGGGCGTGCGAAAGTCGGGGTCGATTCCGCAAAGCCGAATTCCCCGGCGGTCGTACGGCGACGCCGCAGCTCCTCGCTGGTGTCGCTGAGCCGCTGAATGCTGCGAAGGCGCGCCATGAGCACGATTTCTTCTGGCGGGCACCGGAGGAGTTCGTCGGCTCCGGCTTCGAGGGCGGCGCGCCTCTTCTCCGTCTCGCCGGATTCGCTGGCGAGAATTATGGGGATGTCTTGGAGTTCGTCGTGTGCCTTGAGATGACGGCAAACTGCAACTGTGTGGTCCCAGTCTGACCCATCCACGATCACGATGATGTCTGGATTGTGGCCTATCGCCACGGAAACCAGCCTATCGTCCGCGTCGACGGCGACGGCATCGTAGCGGGCACCACCGATCATCCGGCAGAGTGTCATCCGCTCGTCGGCGTTCTGCCCTGCGATCAGTATTCGGCCCGCCATGCTTCGTATCTAGACCTTTCCCCGGCGCGTGATTTACCCTGATGATCTAATGGTTAACAACGCATTGACGAATTCGGAGATGCAACCTTGCGGCGAAATGATGCCGAGACCCTCGCGTTAAAGGTCCTGACGTGGCTGGCGAGCGACCCGGACATGCTACGTCACTTCTGCGCCGCAACCGGAACCGCCCCCACAGACTTGGGAACGTCGGCCGGGGATGCCGAGTTCCTCGCGGGCGTCCTGGACTTCCTTGCCTTGGACAACTCGTGGATCCTCAGCTTCTCCTCCCATACCGACGTGCCGCCTGAAACCCTGACCTCCGCGCGCGCGGCGCTCCCCGGCGGTGACTTGCCTCACTGGACCTGAGCCGCAGCGAGAAGTGCCAGCGCCGAAACCGACGCCCTTTCGTCGCAATCCGGCCGATTCCATGCGCCGATTTGGCATCTGATGCCCGTATGGCCAAGCCAGACATAGAGGTCGCACAGATACGCCCCACACGCCGGAGCGGTGGACGGGCGGCACACGCTGAGCGGATGGGAAGCGGCCCGATCCGCCAGTCGCCATGGCGCCCCCCTCTCAACACCGACCGGCCGACGGAGCCTCTTTGCCCCGAAGGCGTCGCAGCGATACACGGCACGGCGATGCGGATCCTCGAGGAAGTCGGCATCGCGATCCTGAACGAAGAGGCGTCCCGGATCCTGCTCGCAGCAGGGTGCGCCCTGGTCGACGGCAAGATCCGCATGGGTCGAGACTTCGTGATGGAGATGGTCGGGAAGGCGCCGTCCAGCTTCACGATCACGCCGCGAAACCCGCACCGCCGGATCACCGTCGGCGATGGGACGATCAACTTCGTCAACGTCTCTTCTCCGCCGAACTACTGGGACCTCGCCACCGGGAAGGTTCCGGGGACGCGCGCGCAGTGTCGGGATCTGCTGCGGCTGACGCAGTTCTTCAATTGCATCCACGTTGCCGGCGGATACCCAGTCGAGCCCCTCGACTGCCATGCCAGCGTCCGCCACCTCGACGTGCTCTTCGACAAGCTGACGCTGACCGACAAGGTTCCCCACGCCTACTCGCTCGGCAGCGAGCGCGTCGAGGACGTCATGGAGATGGTGCGCATCGCTTGCGGTCTGGGTCACGAGGAGTTCGTGGCGAGCCCGCGGATGTATACCAACATCAACTCCACCTCGCCGCTCAAGCACGACTGGCCAATGCTCGACGGCTTCATGCGCTGCGTCCGGCGCGGCCAGGCGGTAATCGTCACGCCGTTCACCCTGGCGGGTGCGATGGCACCGGTCACGATGGCTGGCGCCGTCGCGCAGAGCGTCGCCGAAGGGCTCTCGGCGATTGCCCTCGCCCAGTGGATCCGTCCCGGCGCGCCCTGCGTCCTCGGAACCTTCACATCAAACGTCGACATGCGTTCGGGCGCGCCTGCATTCGGTACGCCGGAATACATCCGGGCGACGCAGATGACGGGGCAGATGGCGCGCTTCTATGGTCTGCCGTTGCGCTCATCCGGCACCTGTGCCTCGAACGTTCCCGACGGGCAGGCGATGTGGGAGACGTCGAACTCGATCTGGGCGGCGATCCAGTCGGGGAGCCATGTTGTCTACCATGCCGCGGGTTGGCTCGAAGGGGGGCTCATCGCAAGCCCGGAGAAGTTCGTCATGGACTGCGAGGTTCTGCAGCAGGTCCAGCGCTATTTCGATCCGTCGATCACGGCGACCGGCGAGGCGGATCTCGCATTCGACGCCATCGCGGAAGTTGACGGCGATGGTCACTACTTCGGCATCGCGCACACGCAGGAACGCTACCAGACGGCGTTCTACCAGCCATTCCTGTCCGACATCCGGAACCATGAGGCGTGGCTTCAGGCCGGAGCGAACTGGACGGCGCAACGTGCCAACAAGATCTTTCACGATATCGTCGCCGCTTTCGAGCCCCCTCCACTCGACCCGGCAATTCGCGAAGAACTCGTAGAGTTCGTGGCGCGTCGGAAGCGTGAGGGCGGTGCGCCAACGGACTACTAGCGACGTCTTTGGTTGCTTTTGAGGTAGTATTTCGGTGCTGCGTCGGCCCGCTTGAGAAATTCTTAAAAACCGCGCGCATAGCCTCGCCGCGGTACAAGAGGCCGATCCGATGCATGGCTTGATGAACAGAGCGATCGAATCCTTCGTGCGCGACACGTACGGTCGGCGCAGATGGTGCTCGATCGCCCGTGAGGCGGGTCTCGAAGACACTTCGTTCGAAGCGATGCTAACCTACGAGGACGCCCTAACTGATGCAGTCCTCGATGCCGCCGCAGCGGAGTTGCGCAAGCCGCGCGAAGATTTTCTGGAGGACCTCGGAACCTACCTCGTGTCGCACCCGACGACCGAGGCGCTGCGGCGTCTGCTTCGATTCGGTGGTGTGTCGTTCATGGAGTTTCTCAACTCACTGGACGAGTTGCGTGGGCGCGCCCGGCTCGCGGTGTCCGACCTTGACCTTCCGGAACTTGAGCTCGTCGAGGAGAGCGGCGGGACTTTCCTGCTGCATTGTCGGTACCATCGGCCGGGCTTTGGTCATGTGCTGACCGGGGTGCTGCGCGCGATGGCCGACGATTACGGCGCCCTCGTCATGCTGGACATGGTCGAGCAGCGCGCCGACGTCGAGATCTTGAAGATCGCGCTGCTCGAGGCGGCCTTTGCCGAAGGACGCAGGTTCCAACTCGCCGCGGGGCCCTCATGAAGGTAGTGGCCGACATCGGCATTGCGGTCGGCTTCGATGCGTTGGATGTCCTGATGCCGATGCACGTCATCGTGGGCGGCGACTTCCGAATGTCGCACGTCGGGCCGACGATGCGGCTGCTCCGTCCCGACGCTGCCTGGATCGGCGAGGACTTTCGAGACATCTTTTCTGTCAGGCGGCCGCGCGACTTCCTCGCGGGCGGCGATCGGGTGGAGTCGCAAGGTGTCACTCTGCACGTAATGCTGAAGGGCGCAGGAACCCCACTGAAGGGCGCGCTTGCGAACCTGTCCGACGGAAACGGCGCCCTGATCAATTTCGGCTTCGGCATCGGCGTCATAGATGCAGTGAGGTCCTACGAGCTGAGCGCCAGCGACTTCGCGCCAACAGATCTCGCGGTCGAGATGCTGTATCTCGTCGAGGCCAAGTCCGCTGCGATGGAAGAGTCACGAAGCCTGAACCGTCGTCTGCAGCTTGCCAAGCGGAACGCTGAACTGCAGGCGCAGACCGACCCGCTGACCGGCGCGCGCAATCGTCGAGCGCTCGACGCAGAGCTTGATCGGCTGATTTCAGAGGGCCTGCCCTACGGTCTGCTGGTGGTGGACCTCGATTTCTTCAAGATGATCAACGACACGATGGGGCACGCCGCAGGCGACTACGTTCTCAAGACGGTGGCGCAGATCTTGACGGAGGAGATCCGCGGCACGGATACGATCGCGCGGGTGGGCGGTGATGAGTTCGTGCTCGTCCTGCCCGACATGACGACGGAGGCCGCGATTGGCGCCATGGCGGAGCGCATCATTAGGCGCGTGCAGGAGCCGATAACCTTTGACGGTCAGACGTGTGCGGTGGCGGCGAGCATCGGCTCGACGCGGACCACGCTCTACGACGATCCGACAAAGGAGCAGATGAGCCGCGACGCGGATGTGGCCCTGTATCATTCCAAGCGCCTGGGCCGCGGACGGCACACGTGCGCATGCGCCGCGCCGGATTCACGGGCGCGAAGGTCCACCGACGAAGTCGAGTAGGTTTGGATCTGGGCCGGACCGCGGCTACGTTTGCTGATGGAGGGCGCCGCTATGCACGTATCCTATCGCTTCAAGACGAGCCTCGTTGTTACTCTGCTTTTCGCAGCGCCCGGTCCCGTCGCGGCGCAAAGTCTGTTTGTCTGCGAGGACGGTGGCCGTCCGTTCGTCGTCGCCGGAGCAGATGGTGCCCCTGGCTGCCGCGAGGTCGATTCCAGCGCGCGCGACCTCGGCCTGTCGTCCGCGCAGCCGGACCTTGACGCAATTGTTCGCGCGCTCAATGCGCAGTCCGCCCGGATTGACCGGCTTGAGCTGATGCTGCTGGGGGCAAGGTCGACCCCGTCGCGGCGGCCCGTCATGCGGCCGACGGTCGACCCATTCGACACACGGGGCCGGACACGCGATCTTGGCCAAGACATCGAGCGACGGCTCGATGAAATGGAGCGATGACGCCTAGGGCCTGGCGATGCGGTAGGCGCCTTCGGGCAAGTCCATCGCCGCAAAGAGATCGCGGACCTGCGATGTCGAGAGCGTTACCGATGTCACGCTGTCTGTCCGGGGGTCAACCTGTTCCAGCGTCACGCAATCCTCGAAGACGTTGATCGTTACATCCTCCTGCCGGTGGCTGGCGGGATCGTCGATCAACGTGATGACGGTGGCGTCGAAGTCGTGCTCGATCGTGAACATGGACTACAAGTTGGGTCTGGCCGGCGCGGCAGGCAAGTCCGAGCTGCTTTGACCGACCGGGGATTGGTGCCAAGTATCCGCGAGGAGGTTTCCATGATGCGCGCCATCGTTGTTTTCCTGATCATGGCTATGGCCGGTTGCGAGGTGACGACCGTAGGCCGGCCGCCGCCTCAGACTGCGGGGGGTGCAGTTGCGCGCCCTGACAGCCGTACCGCCGCACAGAACTTCGTAACCGTCGTGCGCCGGGTCGAGCCGGTGGCGGAGCAGGTCTGCCGTGAACAGACGCGTGGGGTGAACTGCGACTATATAGTGGTCGTGGATGACCGCCGCGGCATCCCACCGAACGCTTTCCAGACGCTGGACCGATCTGGACGGCCCGTGATCGGCTTCACCATTGCCCTGATCGCCGGCGCCCGGAATCAGGACGAACTCGCCTTCATCCTGGGGCACGAGGCGGCCCATCACATCGAGGGACATATCGCCCGCGGGCAGCAGGCGGCGATGGCGGGTGCGATCGTCGCCGGGGCGCTCGCAGAACTCGGCGGCGCGGACCCCAATGCGATCCGCTCGGCGCAGGATTTCGGAGGCCAGATCGGAGTGCGCTCATTCGCCAAGAGCTTCGAGTTGGAGGCCGATGCGCTCGGCACCCGGATCGCGCTTCGCGCCGGATACGATCCGGTCCGTGGGGCCGAATACTTCACGAGGATTCCGGACCCCGGCAATCGCTTCCTCGGCACGCATCCTCCGAACGCGGACCGGATGGCAACCGTCCGCCGCGCTGCGGGGCGCTAGTGCAGCCCATTTGATCTGGATCAGCGCGTGGCGAGGTCTTTGATCCGACCTTCGGCACGAAACCGGAGGGAAGGCAGATGAGCATCTTCGCACGATACGACCGTCACGCGCGCCTGATGGATGGCATGGCAGACACCCTGGGGGCGGACCTCGCCGAGATGGCGATGACGGGGAACCTGACGCCCTCCGATTATCGCGCGGCCGTCTTCCGCTGCACCGGCTGCACGCAGCCCGGTGCCTGTGCCGAGTGGACCGCGGCGCACACCGAGGGTGCGGCGCGTGCGCCAGACTACTGCCGCAACAAGGACCAGCTGGAGCGGCTGGCATCGCGGGCCTAGCCCGTCACCTCGGCGATCCAGGCCGCGGCAGCGTCATCGAAGCCGCAGGGGTGCGACATGATCGCGGGCAGGTCGTAGGGGTGCGCTTCGCGAATCAGCGTTGCGAGACGACCGAACATCTCCGCCCTGCTCTTGAGATTGAGGGTCCATTCAGGATCCTCGTGCACCTCTCCACGCCACCGGTAGATACTTCGCAGAGGAGAGAGATGCGCGCAGGCGGCAAGGCGCGAATCGACCGCGGCACGGCCGATCTATGCGGCAGTCGCCTCGCTGGGACAGGACACTCTGACCTCGATGAATTCCACGGATTGGAGCTTGCGCGGAGTTCGCCTTTGACATGGGTCAAGGATGTTGTTCTTCCGCCGGAGATGAAACTTCAGACGCGCAGCAGGAGCGCCCGACCATGACGCAGCCGGAAGACCAGCGGACCACCCACTTCGGTCTTTTCTCGCGAATGGCCGAGCGTTCGAACGCGGACCTGCCTGCGCTGATGCGCGACAAGGTCCTCTCACCCGTCGAGCTCGAGGCGCTCGTCGATTGCTGCACGCAGTGCCGAGACGTCGCCGGCTGCCGGAAGCTGCTGAACAGCGACGGGACCGAGCCGCCAGATTGGTGCCTGAACCGGAGGGCGCTCGCCGAACTGGCGCAGACGCGCTAGGTCCGCCGACCCCACAGGTCATAGTCGCCGGCCTCGTCAACGATGACCTCGACGATGTCGCCCGGCGAGAGCGTCTCGTGGCCCTCGTCGATGAACAGGTTGCCGTCAATTTCGGGCGCATCGGCCTTGGTACGGCAGGTGGCGGCGTCCTCCTCGACCAGATCGACGATGACCTGCTGCCGGGTGCCGAGCTTGGCCGCGAGCTTGGCCGCGCTGACCGCTTGCGCCTTCTCCATGAAGCGGTGCCAGCGCTCGTCCTTGACGTCCTCCGGCACGTGGTCGGGCAGAGCGTTGGAGCGCGCACCGGCAACGTTCTCGTACTTGAAACACCCCACGCGATCGATTTGCGCCTCGTCCAGCCAGTCGAGAAGCGTCTGGAACTCGGCCTCGGTTTCGCCTGGATAGCCTACGATGAAGGTCGAGCGGAGGGTTATCACGGGGCAGGCGGCTCGCCATGCGCTGATCTCGTCGAGCGTCTTCGCGGCCGCCGCGGGGCGCGCCATCCGGCGCAGCGTGTCCGGATGCGCGTGCTGGAAAGGGATGTCGAGGTAAGGCAGCACCAGCCCTTCCGCCATCAGCGGCACGAGTTCGCGAACGTGCGGGTAAGGATAGACGTAGTGCAGCCGCACCCACGCTCCGAGCTTTCCGAGCTCGCGGGCAAGGTCGGTGATGTGGCTGCGCACCTGCCCCCCCTTCCACGGATCGGCGTCATGCCGGCGGTCGACGCCGTAGGCCGAGGTGTCCTGGCTGATGACGAGAAGTTCCCGCACGCCCGCCTCGACCAGTTTCTCGGCTTCGCGAAGCACTGCGTGCGCGGGGCGCGACACAAGGCGCCCGCGCATGTCGGGAATGATGCAGAAGCGGCACTTGTGGTTACAGCCCTCGGAAATCTTGAGGTAGCTGTAATGTCGCGGCGTCAGGCTGACCCCCGTTGCCGGCAGCAGGTCGAGGAAGGGGTCTGGCGCGGGGGGCACTGCCGCATGCACCGCGTCCAGCACCGACTCGTACTGATGCGGGCCTGTCACCGCCAGCACCTTGGGGTGCGCGCCGGTGATGAAGTCGGGCTCGGCGCCGAGGCAGCCTGTCACGATGACCCGGCCGTTCTCGGCAAGCGCCTCTCCGATCGCATCGAGGCTCTCGGCCTTGGCGCTGTCGAGAAAGCCGCAGGTGTTCACGATCACGGCGTCCGCGCCTGCGTAGTCGGGGGACAGTCCGTAGCCCTCGGCCCTGAGCCGCGTAAGGATCCTCTCGCTGTCGACCAGCGCCTTGGGGCAGCCGAGGCTGACCATGCCGATCGTCGGTTGGCTGACGCGCCGCTCTTCGAGCAGGCGCGGTGCGGCGCGGTCGGGGCGGAGTTCGGCGGGGTTCGTGCTCATTGCGCGCGCAATAGAAGATCGTAGTGCATGTGGAAAGCCGTAGCCGCTCTCCAGCAGTCCGTCTTTACCATGTGGATACCTTTCACTCGCTGCGCAGGTTGTGTTTCAATTAGAAGAGTCTCGTGGCTCCATGCCGCGGGTGTTCATATATGTTGTGTCGAGTTCTCTGTTTCGCGATGCTGTGGGGTGTTCCCGCTGCATCGGCCGTGATGAGCCTGCCGGAGACGGCGCTGACGACGGCGCCGCAAGCTGAAACAACGCGTCTGGCGTCGCTTCTCTACGGATTCCGGTTTACGGGCGATACAGTGCTGCATCCGATGAGCGACGCTGGCGAAGACCTGCAATGGGACGCAAGCGGCGGCGGTTGTGTCGATGGAGGCGGCTGGGACGATGCGTTTCCATCGGGCAAGGGCGATCTCCGAAGCCCGGTCTTCTGCATTCCGCAACCTTGCGTCGCTCTGCTGAGCCCCGCGGAGCTGGCCCGCGAGATCTATGGCCGCCCCTTGCGCGATGGGGAGTACGATACCTACTTGCGCCGGCTCGAGGAGACCTGCGGCGAGATTCCGGCCTCGCCGGTCAACGTAGACACCGCGCGTGATATCCAGGAGCTCTTGCGCTTCGCCTCAGTCAACTTCGTTGCCTTGCAGCCAAGCGATGCGATCCTCTTCAGCGAGACGGTAGGGACTCCGGCAGTAGCGGAGACTTCTGTGATCGATGCGGTGATCCGGGACGTCGATGGACTTGCGCCGCGGAGCTTTCGGGCGCCGCTGCACCTGAATACGCATAGCGCCATGCATGCAGGAGCGCGCAGCAGCGGCAGCCTCAGACCGCGGGATTTCCGCCTGCCGCTACTACCCCGCTCGTATGGCGGTAGTCAGGCAAGGCGACCGTCCAACGAGCGTGTCGCAGGCTATTTGCCGAACCCGCGGTTGTTCGCGAGTGGGCCAAAGGCTCGGCGCGGCAGCGGTCCGGAGACTGCGCGAGTGCGTGAGGTGCCCAAGGTGCCCAAGGCTCCGCCCTCCCTCTTCGAGCCGCAACCCGACCCAGGTCCCGGCGCAACGACGACGACCCCGCCGTCCTCGACGCTGGGCGGTGACGGGCACGAAGCCCTTCAGCCGGCGCCGGTGCCCTTGCCGGGAGGGCTGCTGCTGCTCGCCGCCGGCTTGGCATCGTTCCGCTTCTTCCGCCGCTGAGCCGAGCTCGACCCTGCCGGCGGTCAAGGGAACGTCGGCGAGAAGGGCCGTGGCACCTCGGGGACGGCGGGCGCTGCCGAACCGGCAGCTGCGAGGCGCGGGGCCCAGACTTCGCCCTTCGATCGCAAGAAAGTTCAGCCTGCGGCACAGCGCACCCGCGACCAACGGCAACGCTGGCGCCGCCGTCGACTGCGGGACCGGCTTGGTTTATCCAAATGGCACCGGTCGAGCCACGTCTCGCGGCTGGCGAGACGCCAGGCTGAAGCGCCAACTGCGCCGTCAGCCCCTGACAGCGTCCAGCATGCGGGTGACGTTGTCCGGGTCGGCGTCGGGTGTGATGCCGTGGCCGAGATTGAAGATGTACGGGCCGCTGGAGAACGCCTCGACGATCCGCCGCGTCTCGGAGACGAGGGCATCGCCGCCGCTGACCAGAAGGGCGGGGTCGAGGTTGCCCTGGACGCAGGTCGGGCCGCGCTGCTGCACGTGCTCGGCCGCCCAGGCGGCGTCGACGGAATTGTCCAGAGCGACCGCATCGGCGCCCGTGGCCTCCGCAAAGCCTTTGTAACGCGGCCCGGCTTCACGAGGGAAGGCGATGATGGGCACCTCCGGGTGGCGTTCCTTGAGTGCGGCGACGATGCGGGCGGCAGGGCGGACGGCGTAAGCCTCGAACGCGTCGCCATCAAGGGACCCGGCCCAGGAGTCGAAGATCTTCAGCACTTCCGCACCAGCCTCGGCTTGCGCCGCGAGGTACGAAATCGTCGCTTCGGTCAGCTTGTCCATCAGCTCGTCGAAGACGTCTCGCGCGTCGGTCATCAGCGCGTGTGCGGGTCGCTGGTCCGGCGTGCCCCGACCAGCGATCATGTAGGTCGCGACGGTCCAGGGCGCGCCGGCGAACCCGATCAGTGCCGCCTCTGCCGGCAGCTCGCGACGGAGGATTTGCAGCGTCTCGTAGACGGGCGACAATGTCTCATGCACGTCGGCGACGGGGCGAAGGCCAGCAAGGTCGGCTGCCGACGTCACCGTTGACAGGCGCGGTCCTTCTCCCGCGACGAAGCTGAGGTCGGCGCCGAGCGCGTGCGGCACCAGCAGGATGTCCGCAAAGAGGATCGCCGCGTCGAAGCCGTAGCGGCGGATCGGCTGCAGAGTGACCTCGGCGGCGAGCTCGGGCGTGTAGCAGAGCGAGAGGAAATCGCCGGCCTTCTCGCGCGTCGCGCGGTACTCGGGCAGGTAGCGGCCGGCCTGGCGCATCATCCAGGCGGGCGGCGTCGGCAGCGTTTCGCCGGCGAGGGCGCGGAGAAGGAGCTTGGTCATCAGGCCAGCGTCGTCTCGCGCGGAAGCGCCGATGTCAAGTTGCCGAGACAGGCGCGGCCCGCTAGGAGGAGGCATGGATTTGCCCGACCCCAAGAAACCGTTCCGAATTGGCACCCGCGGCTCGCCCCTCGCGCTCGCGCAGGCCAACGAGACTCGTCAGCGGCTTGCCGACGCCCACGACCTGCCGTTGGAGGCGTTCGAGATTGTCACCATCAAGACGACCGGTGACCGCGTGATCGATCGGCCGCTGAAGGAGATCGGCGGCAAGGGCCTGTTCACGAAGGAGATCGAGGAAGCGCTGCTCTTCGGCGAAATCGACATCGCGGTCCATTCGATGAAGGACATGCCGGTCGACCAGCCGCCGGGCCTGACGCTCGACACCTATCTTCCGCGGGAGGATGTGCGCGACGCCTTCGTCTCGCCCGGCCGGGGCTGGCTGCGCGATCTGAAGGAGCGTGCCGTGGTCGGGACGTCGTCGCTTCGCCGGCGCGCGCAGCTTCTGCACCGGCGCCCCGACATCAAGGTCGTGGAATTCCGCGGCAACGTCCAGACGCGGCTGAAGAAGCTGGAGGACGGCGTCGCCGACGCGACGTTCCTCGCGATGGCAGGGCTGCGGCGATTGGGGATGGAGGACGACGTTCCGATGACGGCGATCGGCGCCGACGAGATGCTGCCCGCCGTCGCTCAAGGTGCGATAGGCATCGAGCGTCGGGAGGGCGATGGCCGCTCCGGACGGATGCTGGAGCCGATTCACGACGAACGCACCGGCGTCCTTCTGGCGGCAGAGCGCGCTTATCTCGCGCAGCTCGACGGGTCGTGCGAGACGCCGATCGCGGGGCTGGCGGAGCTTGCCGGCGGCCGCTTGCGCCTCAGGGGCGAGATCCTGCGCCCCGACGGGTCGGAGGCGCACGCCGACGTTGCCGAAGGGCAGGAAGCGGACGGCGCCGAGATCGGGCGGGACCTTGCCGAGCGGCTGCTGGCGCAGGCCGGAGCGGGATTCTTCGACTGGCGTCAGGCTGGTTGACCAACTGGCGAGGCGGAGCGGGCTGCCGCTCGCGCGGCTTCTCGCGGATGATCGCTTTCGGCAATCGATCGGGACGCCCGACCGACGGTGTCCAGATGGACGGGTCATGCCGCTCCGCCGGTCTCAGTCGGCGGCGCGGTCGATCAGGTCGAGCACGTCGGGGCCGAGGGCGTCGACGATGAGGGAAACACCCTGGGCGTTGGGATGGATGCCGTCGGGTTGCATGTAGCTCGCGAGCGCGCTCTGCCGCCCCTCCGCCAGGAGCGGATCGAAGAAGTTTGGGGCGAGGGGGACGTCGTGCGCTTCGGCGAGGTCGGGGTACATCGCGTCGAATTCGGCCTTGAACTCGGGCCCGAAGTTGCCCGGCGCCGACATCCCGACAAGCAGGACTTCGACGTCCTTGTCCTCGGCCGCGTCGAGGATGCCGTCGAGGTTGGCGCGCGACGTCGCCGGATCGATACCGCGCAGAAGGTCGTTGCCGCCGAGAGCGACGATCATGCCATCGACGTCGTCGGTCAGCGTCCAGTCCACCCGCGACAGGCCGCCGGCTGTCGTATCGCCGGAGACGCCGGCGTTGACGAGGCGGACATCGGCGCCGCGCTCGCGCAGCCATTCCTCGAGCTGCGGCACCAGTCCCTCGCGGCGGGGCAGGCCGTAGCCTTGCGTCAGGCTGTCGCCGAGCGCGGCGATGACGGTCTCGGCGCCGGCCGGCGCGGCGAGGAGCAGCAGCAAACCGGCGTTGCGGACCGCGCGGCCCGCCCCATATGCCACCCGTCGGAAGGAGCCCGCGATGAACGAGTCCGTGTTGTCCCTGAAGGATGCCCGCCTTAGCCTGTTGGGCAATGCGGGCCGCATCGACATTCTGCGCGGCGTGACGCTCGACGTTGCGCGGGGGGAGAGTGTCGGGCTGGTCGGTCCTTCGGGGTCGGGCAAATCGTCGCTCCTCATGCTCATGGGCGGGCTCGAGCGCGCCACCGGTGGTGCCGTGACCGCGCTCGGGCGCGACCTGACGGCGCTGGGCGAAGACGCGCTGGCGCGGTTTCGACGCGACCATATGGGGGTAGTGTTCCAGTCCTTCCACCTGATCCCGACGATGACCGCGCTGGAGAACGTGGCGACGCCGCTGGAGCTGGCCGGTGCGAAGAACGCATTCGAGCGTGCCGAGGCGGAGCTCGTGGCGATGGGCCTTGGCGATCGAGCGGGCCACTATCCCGCTCAGCTTTCCGGCGGCGAGCAGCAGCGTGTCGCGCTGGCGCGCGCCGCGGCGCCGCGGCCCGATATCCTGCTTGCCGACGAACCGACCGGGAACCTGGACGAGGCGACGGGCGGTACGATCATGGACCTGCTCTTCGGCCTGTGCGACCGCGGCGCCACTCTGGTGCTGGTGACGCACGCCCGCGAACTGGCGGAGCGCTGCGACCGCGTGATCCGCCTGCGTGACGGGCGGATCGAGGCGCCGCTGGCGCGGGCTGCGGAGTGACCGCGGCGTTCCGCATCGCCCGTCGCGAACTTCGCGGCGGGGTCAGGGGGTTTCGGGTCTTTCTCGCCTGTCTCGCGCTGGGCGTGGCGGCGATCGCCGCAGTCGGCACGGTGCGCGAAAGCATCGAGCGCGGGCTCGAGCGCGAGGGAGCGGTGATCCTCGGCGGCGATGCGTCGGTCGAGCTCGAATACCGATTCGCCGAGCCGGAGGAGCGGGCGTGGCTGGAGACGCTGGGCGAGGTCAGCGAGATCGTCGACTTCCGCTCCATGGCCGTCGCCGGAGAGGAGCGGGGGCTGACACAGGTCAAGGGCGTCGACGCCGCCTATCCGCTGATCGGAGCGGTCGAGCTGCGCCCTGAGATGCCGCTTGAGGAGGCGCTCGCCGGTGCCGACGGTGTTCCGGGAGCGGTGGTGGACGAGATCCTCGTGGAACGGCTTGGGCTCGAGCTCGGGGACCATTTCCGGCTGGGGACGAAGGATTTCGCCCTGCGCGCGACGCTGCTTCGCGAACCGGACAGTGTCACGGGCGGCTTCGGCCTTGGCCCGCGGACGATCGTAAGGACGGACGATCTGCAGGGGGCGGGGCTTCTTGGCGCGGGGACGCTCTTCGAGACGGAGTACCGGTTGCGCCTGCCCGCAGGCGCCGATCTCGACGCGCTGCAAGCGGCGACGGAGTCGGAACTTGGCCGCGGCGCCGACTGGGACGACCGGCGGAACGCGGCGCGGGGCGTGAGTCGGTTCGTAGACCGGCTGTCGGCGTTCCTGGTACTGACCGGACTGGCCGGGCTAGCAGTCGGCGGTGTCGGCATCAGCGCCGCGGTGCGCGCCTATCTCGACCAAAAGATCGAGACCATTGCGACGCTGAAGACGCTGGGGGCGGAGCGGGCCACGATCTTCAACGCGTATGCGCTTCAGATCGGCCTGCTGACAGTCTGCGGGATCGCGGCCGGCCTGGCCGTCGGAGTTGCGATCTCGCTCGTTGCGGCACCGCTGATCGAGGCGCGGCTGCCGGTGCCGGCCGCGTTCGGCATCTATCCGCGCCCGCTTGCCGAGGCCGCGCTCTACGGTGCGCTGGCGGCGACGCTGTTCACGCTGTGGCCGCTAGCCCGAACCGAGGAGGTGCGGGCGGCGGCGCTGTTCCGTGATGTCGGTCACGCCTCGGGGCAGCCGCGGGCGCTCTGGATCTGGCTGACGGCGCTTCTCCTCGCCTCGCTCGTCGGCGCGGCGGCCCTGCTGTCGGGGCTGCCGTTCCTGACGCTTTGGAGCGCGGGCGGTCTTGTCGCGTCATTCTTGGTCCTTGTGGGCGCCGCATGGGCCGTCCGGCGTCTGGCGCGGCGGGCGGCCCGCATGCGCGGCCTTCGCGGCCTGACGCCGCTCCGCCTCGCGCTCGGCTCGGTCGGTGGACCGGGGTCCGAGACGGCTTCGGTCGTGCTGTCGCTTGGGCTGGGGCTGACGGTGCTGGCGGCGGTCGGCCAGATCGACTGGAACCTCAGGCAAGCGATCCAGCGCGACCTGCCGGAGGTGGCGCCATCGTTTTTCGTCGTCGATATCCAGCCCGACCAGATCGACGGCTTCCTCGCGCGGCTCGAGGAGGATCCGGGCGTGGGCCGCGTGGAGACCGCGCCGATGCTGCGCGGCTTCGTCGTCGGCATCAACGGTCGGCCGGCAGAGGAGGTGGCGGGCGACCATTGGGTGGTCCGTGGCGACCGCGGTATCACCTACTCCGCCGAGAAGCCGGAGAACACGGTGCTGACGGCGGGCGAGTGGTGGCCGGCCGACTATGACGGACCGCCGCTGATGAGCTTCGCCGCCGAGGAGGCGGCGGAGATCGGCCTCGAGCTCGGCGACGACATCACCGTCGACGTTCTTGGGCGGGAGATCACGGCGGAGATCTCGTCTTTCCGCGAGGTGGATTTCTCGACTGCTGGCATCGGTTTCGTGCTCTCGATGAATCCCGGCGCACTGCAAGGTGCGCCGCACACCTACATCGCGACGATCTACGCCGACGAAGCGGCGGAGGGAGCGATCCTGCGCGATCTGGGGCGGGCCTACCCGAACATCACGCTGATCTCGATCCGTGACGCCATCGACCGGGTGAGCGAAGTGCTGGAGGGGATAGCGGCGGCGATCACGTGGGGCGCGGCGGTGACCCTGCTGACCGGAGGCATCGTCCTGATCGGCGCCGCCGCTGCCGGTGCGCGCGGGCGCACCTACGAGGCGGCGGTGCTCAAGACCGTCGGCGCAGCGCGGCGCACGATCCTGGCGGACTTCGCCCTGCGCTCGGCGCTCATGGGCGCGGCGGCGGGCATCGTCGCGATCGTCGCGGGGGGGCTGGGCGGCTGGGCGGTGACGCACTTCGTCATGGAGACCGATTTCCGGTTCGCGCTCGCTTCGGCCGTTGTGATCGTCGCGGGCGGCATCGCTGCGACGCTGCTGGCCGGGCTCGCCTTTGCGTGGGGGCCGCTCGCGGCGCGCCCGGCGGCGGTTCTGCGGGCCAGGGAATGAAGCGGAGCGGGCTGTTGGCCCGCGCTGTCTTTCCCGGGATCAGGCGCTCCGGCTCGCCTCCGGATAGAGCCGGCCCGCCCGCCCGCCATCGCTTTCGGCACCTGAGGGAGGCTGGAGCGCGCCTCTAGGTCGAGCCGCTGGAGCGGTGCTCGCGCACCCTTGACCCGCGCTCCACCCTGCCTCTTGTCGGCGCCAGCGATGGCGATCCGGGGGACAGGCAGGCGCGCCCAGATGTCCTGCCAGGGCATAATACGGCTGACTCTGCAGGGGCTTCCCCGCTTCATGATACTTGCTTCCCTGCCGGAAGAGGATCAGGGAGCAGGCGCGAGGCGACCGCTGGAGATCATCAGGCGTCCTGAACGCGTCTGCTGCGCATCGCGCCGAGTCCGCCAACAGCCAGCCCGAGAAGCCAAGCCGATGCGGGCAAAGGCACCGGAGCCGGTTTCTGTCCAGCCGCCAGGACCTCGTACCACAGTCCATCGGCCGTGCCTTCCTGAAAGCCGGTCCAGTAGGTGTGGTCCTCGCTGAACATGCCGTCCTCGTCCACGGACCAGATGCCCTCGGCCCCGATGTCCAACAGATCGAGATACGCGCTCTTGCTGGCATCTCCTTTCAGTTCGCCGTCCATCCACGCCGTCACGAAATGCTGCCCGACGTTGTTCATGAACACCGAATTCCAGACTGGATCGGTGTAGTGTTCCGAGACGTTGAACCCCAATCTCTCATTGAAGTAGTAGCTCTCCTCAGGCGCGGGGATCGGGGCAACGGTGTTATGGCCGCCACCCTCGAAGGTCAGCAAGGCGCGGTCCACGCTCGTCGCACCCTCCCAGATCGCGCGCACACCGTCTTCATAGAGCGACGTCGCGTCCGCCGAGCCGGCGATGAACAGCATGGGGATCTCGATACCCGCCAATCCTTCTGCGTCCCAGAAACCGGTGTTCATGCCCCATGGCCCGATCGCGACGGCCGTCTTGATCCGCGGGTCCGGCAGGGCCTCGTGCGTGTCGCTGCCCGCTTGGTGGATGCCCAGCGTGCCGTGTGGCGGAGCAAAGGGAAAATCGACGGAGGCCTCGGTCACGCCGCCCCCAGCAGTGATGACGGCGCCATAGCCGCCCATCGAATAACCGATCAGCCCGGTGTTGTCCGTGTCGATCAGCCCGGCGAGGCCAGTCGATTCATCGCTGTTGATCCGGGCCATCTCGTCCAATACGAACAGCTGGTCCAATGGCCGGTTCACCAGTGTCGATCCGAATGCCGCCTGCGTGCGATAGGTGGAGTTGGTGTGATTGATCGACGCAACGACATATCCCTTGGACGCGATGTTCTCCGCGAGATGCGACATCAGAAAGCGGTTTCCAGGATATCCGTGGCTCATCAGGATCAGCGGGAAAGGGTCTGCGGCCTCTGCCGGGGCGGCATCGCGCCTTGCGCGCCCCTCCAGGGTCACTTCTGTCGTTCCGTCGCGCAGATAGGTGCTTATGGACGTGTCGCCCGTCGCCCCTTCGGCCGCGGGATCCCACATCTCGACGGTCAACGGGCGATTGTGACCGCTACGCGAACCGCGACTCTTGCTGGGTGTGAGGGTAGGGGTCTCGGGAGGTGTTCTCCAGCATCTTCTCCCGGAAAACCTCGGCGGGGGTCTTCCATCCGAGACACTTTCTGGGCGTTGCGTTGAGGCGGTCGCAGATCATCCTCAATTCATGATCTGAGACCGCCGTGGGATCGAGCCTGCGCGGCAGCCATCGTCGAGCACGACGGTTGGTGTTCTCGACGGTGCCTTTTTGCCAGGGCGCGGAGGGGTCGCAGAACCAGGTCCGGGTTCCGGTCTCCGCCTGGAGATGTGGCCAGGATACGAACTCGGTGCCGCGGCCGAAGGTGATCGACCGCCGCGCTACGAACGGCAAGTCCCGGATCGCCCGGATCACCTTGCCCATGACGGGCCTCGTGCGCTTGCTCGGGTTCTTCAGCAGCACGGTGAACCGGCTGACGCGTTCGACGAGCGAGGTCACGTTGGTCTGCCCGAACCGTTGCTTGAACAGCATCAAGTCGCCTTCCCAGTGGCCGAACTGCCGCCTGTGCGCCACTGCGTCCGGTCGGAACAGGATGCTGACGTCGCGGTGGAACTTCGGTGGCGGTCGCTTGCGTGCCCGCCGCGGTCGCCGCGCCTTGCGGTGGGTCGGCAGGTACCACCAGAGCTCTTCCCGCATGCCTTCCTTGGCGTAGATGTACCGGTAGATCGTTTCCTGGCAGACGCGGGGGCACGCATTCTCGTAGATCATGCGCCAGGCGATCTGCTCCGGCGTCCAGCCGTCCTTGATCCGCTCGACGACGCGTCTGCACAGGCCGGGGTGACGGATCTGCTTACGTTGCCGGGCGCGTCGATCGGTCGTCATCAGCTGCGCCGCCGCGCCATAGTATCCGTCGCAGCCTGGCAGGCACGGATCGGAGAAGTGGTTTCGCCTGAGCTCGCGAAAGATCGTCGATCGGCAGCGCTTCAGAACGCGCGCCATCTCGTCGACGGGGACCTTCGCATGGCGCCAGCGCTCGATCCTGCGCCGCTCCTCAAAGCTCAACTGCCGATAAACAGCTCCCATCTCAGCAACCTCATGTCAGACAACCCTCTGGTTTCTAACAAGAGTCGCAGTTGGGAGTAGCGCGCACCGGCTTACATAGTTTTTACGCCTAATACATATTATGTAACTCATAGTGGTCCACTCGACAATTGAGACAGGCAGTGCCTAGTATCTATGCGGATTAGCGCGTCGGTCATTTGCGGCTGGCGGCGTACGAGCCGGCGCCGCGAGGCGGACCCCCACTACCGGCATGAGGGGTGAAGAAGCATGGATGTCATCGGCAAGCTGGACGCGATCGTTCAATCGGACTCGATTGAGGCGACATGGAAGCTCCTGCTGGATGCGATGGAAGAGTACGGGTTCAACCGGTTGCTCTACGGCTTCACGCGGTTCAAGACTGCGAATTCGTTCGGCGACACCGAGGACATCCTGCTTCTGAGCAATCATGAGCGCGATTACATCTCGAAATTCGTGGACGGCCGGATGTTCCTGCACGCGCCCATGGTCCGGTGGGCCACAGAGAATACCGGCAGTCGTTCCTGGGGATGGTGGCAGGCAAATCTCGATCAACTCACGC
Source organism: uncultured Alphaproteobacteria bacterium (assembly GCA_963749675.1). Classification (GTDB taxonomy): domain Bacteria; phylum Pseudomonadota; class Alphaproteobacteria; order Rhodobacterales; family Rhodobacteraceae; genus Roseitranquillus. The sequence continues at coordinate 425,498 of CAVVNT010000002.1, read as the reverse complement.
CCAAGGAACAGCGAGTTGCCCAGTTCAACCTCTCGAAAGGCCTAAAGGCCGGCTATACGATCAGCTTCAAAGGCACTTCGATCCGGTCGCGAGGTGCGATCGCGCTTGCGGCGCGCGAGGGCGTGGAACAAAGCGACATTGACGCGGTTTGGGCCACACATGGCCGCGATATCGAGTTGCTGAACAATGTCGCGCATTTGCGCATGACCAATCTTCCGCATCCTGGCGGCCGCCAGTTGACTCAACGGCAGCGAGAGGCCCTCGAATGGGTCGGCGACGGCAAGACCACTCAGGACATCGCGACGATACTGGGCCTGACCACAGCGACGGTCGAGAAGCATCTAAGGCTTGCGCGTGAGGTTCTCAACGTCGAGACGACCGCTCAAGCAGTGTTCAAGGCCTCTATACAGAACCAAATTTTCCTTTTGGAACCATAGCATTAATTCTCTGGTAAGGAATACCCGACTGTGGCGACGCTACGTAAGGTGAGAGGCTTCACTTGTTCCGCGAGAGGTAATTGAAGCCAGGAACGTCAGCGTCTTCCGACCTGAAATTGCAGGAAGGCAGGCGCGTTGCGGGAAAACCCGACAGGCGGTGAACGGCGCATTCTCGCCGCCCTCCCGACTGGTGACGGTGAAGCGCCCAATCTCATCCCCATGGGTGGCGCGAATTCGTCGGAGGGGCGGTGCGGATCCTCGGGATCCGCACCGTTTCTTCCCAGTTCAGCCGCGGGCGGTCTTGGCAACTTCGGCGGCGAAGTCTTCTTCCTCTCGCTCGATTCCCTCTCCGACCTCGAGCCGGACGAAGCCGGTGATCGATACGCCTATCGCCGCGACCGCATCGCCGACGCTCTGATCGGGGTTTACGACGAACGGTTGGCTGAGCAACGTGTTCTCGGCATAGAACTTCTTCATCCGGCCCTCGATCATCTTCTCGATGACCTGTTCCGGTTTGCCCGAAGCGCGCGCTTGTTCGGTCAGAACAGACTTTTCGCGCTCCGCCAATGCTGGGTCCAGATCCGCCTCGCTCAGGGCCGCCGGGTTGATCGCCGCGACATGCATTGCGACCTGGCGCGCCAGCGCCTCGCCGCCGCCCGCATAGGCGACGAGCACGCCGATCTTGCCCATCCCTTCGGCAGCGGCATTGTGAACGTACGCGACGACGCCCTCGCCCTCCAGCGCAATCATGCGGCGCAGCGTCATGTTCTCGCCGATCCTTGCGATCTTGTCAGTCACCGTGTCCGCGACCGACTTGCCGTCGATCTCCTGTGCCTTGAGATCCTCAAGATCCTTCGCTTCCAACGCGGCCGCGGCAATAGATGCGACCATCTGCTGAAACTCAGCGTTCTTCGCGACGAAATCCGTCTCGGAGTTGATCTCCACCACCACACCGCGACCCTCGCCGACGCGCACGGCGACGAGACCCTCGGCCGCGGTGCGACCCGACTTCTTTGCAGCCTTGGCAAGGCCTTTGGTCCGCAACCAGTCGACGGCGGCTTCCATGTCTCCCTCAGTTTCGGTGAGAGCCTTCTTTGCGTCCATCATGCCCGCGCCGGTCTTCTCGCGGAGGTCCTTCACCTGTGCGGCCGTGATAGCCATTTTTCGTGTCCTTCTCGAATGCATAAGGCCGGAGGCAGCGTCGCCCGCCTCCGGTGTCAGAAAGATGACAGGGCTCAGCCCTTGTTCTCGAGTTCGTAGGGCGCGTCCTTGGCTATTGCGTCGTCGTGCACCGCTTCATCGCTCGGCGCGGGCTGCTCGGCTGCCGGAGCGGTCTCCGCCCCCTGCCCTTCGGCCGCTTCCTCTTCGAGAGCGGCCTCCTCGAGCGCTGCTTCCTCGAGTGCGCCGACATCGACGCCTGCCGCACCGAGCTGAGCGGACATCCCATCGAGAGCGGCACGGCTCACCAGATCGCAGTAGAGCGCGATTGCCCGTGCCGCGTCGTCGTTGCCGGGAATGACGTGATCGACGCCCTCCGGCGAGCAGTTCGTGTCTACGACCGCAACGACCGGGATGCCCAGTTTCCGCGCCTCGGCAATGGCAAGATCCTCCTTGTTGACGTCGATAACGAACAGAAGGTCCGGGACACCGCCCATCTCCCGAATGCCGCCGAGCGACGCCTGCAGCTTTTGCTGCTCGCGCTCCATGCCCAGCCGTTCCTTCTTGGTCAGTCCACCGGCGCCTTCGGACATCTGCTCGTCGATGGCCTTGAGGCGCCCGATCGACTGGCTGACGGTCTTCCAGTTGGTCAGGGTGCCACCCAGCCAGCGGTGGTTCATGTAGTACTGGGCGCACCGCTCCGCCGCCTCGGCGATCGGCCTTTGCGCCTGGCGCTTCGTGCCGACGAACAGGATGCGCCCGCCCTTCGCGACGGTCTCGCGAATGATGTGCAGCGCCCGGTCGAGCATCGGAACGGTCTGCGTAAGGTCGATGATGTGAATGCCATTGCGGTCGCCGTAGATGAACTCGCCCATGCGCGGGTTCCAGCGGGCCGTCTGGTGGCCGAAGTGAACGCCAGCTTCCAGAAGCTGACGCAACGAGAATTCAGGCAGCGCCATTGTCCTTGTCCTTTCCGGTTTCGTGCCTCGGCGGAGCGTTCAGGCCAATGCCCAACCGGCGGACCCTGCGGGGATGTCTCCCCCGCGGGCCCAAGCCCCGCCTGTGAAGTAGGCGCGCCCAGTAGCTCAGCGGATCGCCCTTGGCAAGTCCTTCGCCTTGCCGCTGCCGCTTCGCTGTCGCACAAAGCCCGCCATGGCGACGACGGAGATCATCTGCATCGGCTCGGTCCTGTGGGACATAATCGGCCGTGCCGCCAGCCACATGAAGCTGGGTGCCGACGTGCCTGGCCGGATCGTGCGCGTTCCGGGCGGCGTCGCCATGAACGTCGCGGTGACACTCGCCCGCTTCGGCCTCCGCCCCGTTCTGCTGACCGCGCTCGGCAACGACGACAACGGTCTCGATCTGCTCTCGACCGCCGAGTCTCACGGGATGGAGACCGGGTACGTCTACATCTCGGACGATCTGCCCACCGACGTCTACATGGCGATCGAAGGCGCGAACGGCCTTGTCGCCGCGATTGCGGACGCGCACTCGCTCGAAGCGGCAGGTGACAAGATCCTGAGGCCGCTGCGGGATGGACGACTCGGCTCGGAGAAGACGCCTTACGACGGTCTGATCGCGCTCGACGGCAACCTGACGGAGGCGCTGCTGGCGGAGATCGCGCGCGACGCTTGTTTCGCCGAGGCCGACATCCGCCTCGCGCCGGCCTCGCCGGGAAAGGCGGAGCGCTTGCAGCCGCTTCTGGCCCACCCGCGAGCGACGTTTTACGTCAACCGTGAAGAGGCTGGGCTGATCGCCCGGCGGACGTTTCTGACAGCGGGGGATGCGGCTCGCGGCCTCGTCGGGCGCGGCGCGGCGCGCGTGCTCGTCACCGATGGCGGGGCGTCCGCAGCGGAGGGCTCGCCCCGCGGGATTTTCGAGGCGACGCCGCCTTCCGTCATGGTCACTCGCGTCACCGGGGCGGGCGACACGTTCATGGCGGCGCATATCGCAGCGGAGGCGCGCGGCGAACCACCCGAGAAAGCCTTTGCCACGGCCCAGGGCGCGGCGGCTGACTTCGTCTCGGGCGAGACGGCTCTGTGATACTCGACTCGGCCGATCTTGTCGGACGAGGTGGCGGCGGCCAAACGGCAGGGTGAGCCCGTCGTCGCGTTGGAGAGCACGATCATCAGCCACGGAATGCCTTATCCGCGGAACATCGAGACCGCCCTCGCCGTGGAGGACCGAATTCGCGCAGGCGGCGCGATCCCGGCCACTGTCGCGGTCCTTGACGGCGAACTCCGCATCGGTCTCGACCGCGGCGCAATCGAGCTCGTCGGGAATGGCGGCCGGGTCTCGAAGCTGTCGCGGGCCGACCTCGCGGTATGCATCGCGACGGGCGGCACCGGCGCGACGACCGTCGCGGCGACCATGATCGCCGCGCGCCTCGCTGGCATCGACGTCTTCGCCACCGGTGGGATCGGCGGCGTCCACCGCGGCGCGAGCGAGAGCTTCGATGTCTCCGCCGACCTGCGGGAACTTGCAACGTCACCCGTCAGCGTCGTCGCGGCCGGAGCGAAGGCGATTCTCGACCTCCCTGCCACGCTGGAAATGCTCGAGACGCTTGGCGTTCCGGTGATCACGTTCGGCCAAGGCGCGTTTCCCGCATTCTGGTCGCGCGACAGCGGGCTGCCCTCTCCGCTCAGGATGGACGATCCCGCCTTGATCGCACGGGCCCATCTTGAGCGTGCCGGGCTCGGCCTGCCGGGAGGGCAGCTGATCGCCAACCCGATCCCTGCTGGCAACGAGATCCCGGCGAGGAAACTGGCGCCGATGATCGAGCGCGCGGTCGAGGACGCGCGTCTCAACAACGTGGCGGCGAAAAACGTGACGCCCTATCTGCTCTCGCGGATATTCGAACTGACTGGCGGCCTGACTCTCGAAGCAAACATTGCCCTCGTTCTCAACAATGCCGACCTCGGCGCCCGAATAGCCGTCGAAATCGCGAAACTCCGCCGAATGAGCGACGTCGAGGCAGGCTAGATCGTTGTAGGCGTGCAAAGACCTGCCTACATCCTGTCCGTAAAACGAGAGACCCGTCCACCGACATGAGCACGCCATTCGACGAGAAGACGCCTCTGTCCCCTCGTCCGCGCCGGTTTGCGGGCCTTCGGGCGAGCTTCCTTACGGGCCTCGTAGTGATCGCTCCAATTTCCCTGACGATCTGGCTGCTCTGGACTTTTGTCGGTTGGGTCGACAGCTTCGTCCTGCCGCTCGTTCCAGCGCGGCTGCGGCCGGAGCAGTATATCGGGATCAACCTGCGCGGCGTCGGGGTCATCTTCTTCCTGCTCTTCACCATCCTGATCGGGTGGTTCGCAAAGGGGTTCATCGGACGCTCTCTGATCCGCTTGGCGGAAAACCTCGTCGGGCGCACGCCGATCGTGAGGTCGCTCTATGGCGGGCTGAAGCAGATCGCCGAAACGGTTTTCGCTCAGACGGAACGCTCCTTCGATCGCGTCGTGCTGGTCGAGTATCCGCGCAAGGGACTGTGGGCCATCGCCTTTGTCTCGACGCAGGCCAAGGGCGAAGTGGCCGGCTCGCTCCAGCGGGGCTATGGCGAGATCCTGTCGCTCTTCCTGCCGACCACGCCGAACCCTACCTCCGGCTTCCTGCTTTTCGCGCCGGCGCGAGAGGTCATCGAACTCGAGATGTCGGTGGAGGATGCCGCGAAGCTGGTCATCTCGGCAGGCCTTGTCTATCCGGATCGCGAGACCGCGGACACCGCCACAGTGACCAAACTGCATGAGAGGATCGACGCCTAGCGGAACATATCCTCGAGATTGACCGTACCTTCCCGGCCGATCTTGTCGATGTTGGCCAACAGAAATGCGTCGGCAGCGCGCCGTCCAGCGTCCTTGAGCATCCGCATGACATAGGGGACGGCACCAGTTTGGTCGCGACGCTGAGATCATTCATGAGATCGTCGTCGGAGATCATGTGAATGAGGACGTCCTTCATGACACCCGCCTCGACCTTGCCCTCGCCGATCAGACGTTTCACGAAGCTTATCGCCCGAAGCTCGCGCAGAAGTGACGAGTTGAACCCGATCTCATTGATCCGGTTCATGATTTCCTGCGGCGATTTCGGCACGGTATCGCGCCGGATTGGGTTGATGTTCACGATCACGATGTCGTCCGGGAACTCCGGCTCGAACAGCGGAAAGAGAGCGGGATTGCCGGTGTAGCCGCCATCCCAGTACGCCTCGACCTCACCGGTGACCGGATCGGCAATCTCCACCGCCTGGAAGATCGTCGGCAGGCAGGCCGACGCGAGAATGACATCCGTGTTGATCTCGTCGCCCGTGAAGACCCGGATCTTTCCGGTCCGAACATTGGTCGCCCCGACAAAGAGCCGCGGTCCGTCGCTGGCGCAGACCCGATCCCAGCGAAACCTGTCCGCCACCCGACGCAACGGGTTCTGGTAGAACGGGCCGTAGCTGTACGGGCTGATCGTGCGCGTCACGGCGTCCATAAACGAATATGGCACCGAGTACTCGATGGCGCGGCTGACAGTGGCCGGTGCGGGGTTGAAGTAGGTCAGCCAGCTCGTGAGTCGCAAGTCGTTGAGCGACACCACCTGCGTCCAGAGCCAGTCCAGATTCGCCCGCGCGCCCTCTCGTCCGCCTGAAATCATGCCCGCCTTGAAAGCGGCGCCATTCATCGCGCCGGCGGAGGTGCCCGAGATCGCGGCGACCTCGATCGTCTCTTCGTCCAGGAGCCGGTCGAGGACGCCCCAGGTATACGCGCCGTGTGCACCTCCACCTTGGAGCGCGAGGTTGATGCGGATGGGAGCGCTCACGGCTTCACAGCGCGGTCCATCCGCCGTCGACGCTGATCGTCGTCCCGGTGATCTGGTCCGCCGAGGGCGAGCAGAGGAACACGACGTTTCCGCCGATCTGCTCGACCGTCGCGAATTGCTTCGACGGTTGGCGTGCGAGCAGGACGTCGCGAACGACCGTTTCGCGGTCCATGCCGTACTCCTTCATCGTGTCGGGGATCTGCGCCTCGACGAGCGGGGTCAGGACATAGCCCGGACAGATGGCGTTCGCGGTGATCGGCTCCTCCGCCGTCTCGAGCGCGGTGACCTTGGTCAGACCGACGACGCCGTGTTTCGCCGCGACGTAGGCCGACTTGTAGGGCGATGCGGTCAGGCCGTGGGCGGAGGCGATGTTGACCACCCTGCCCCATCCTGACCTACGCATCATCGGCAAGGCTGCCGCCGTCGTGTGGAACGCAGAGGAAAGATTGATCGCGATGATGGCGTCCCACTTCGCCGACGGGAAGTCAGGGATCGGCGCGACGTGCTGGATTCCCGCGTTGTTGACCAGGATGTCGCACGCGCCGGCATCCTCGACCAGCGCCCGGCATTCTTCGCCCTTGGACATGTCGGCCTTGATGTAGCGCGCGGCGACGCCGGTCTCGCCCGCTATTCCCTCGGCCAGCGCATGGTCTTCATCCGTGTCGGTGAAGGAATTCAGCACGACGTCCGCGCCTGCGCGCGCCAGCTCCCACGCGACCCCAAGCCCGATGCCCGAGTTGGAGCCCGTCACGATCGCCGTCTTGCCCTTCAGGTTCATCCCTGCCTCCACGTTTCTGCCGACGCGAAGGTGGCGCGCCGCAGGCGCGAAAGGAAGCCTGCCCGTCAAAAAAAACGCCCGCACAAGGCGGGCGCTAAGTCATTGAGGCAGGTTTCATACAGGCAAGAAACCTATCGAGCAGTGCGATGAATATACGCCGCTACAGCCGCCGGTCCAAGCTAAAAGTTTGTAAAGGCTAATGCCGCTCCGTACCTTGGCGTCCGAGGCAGGCTGCAGAAAGGAGGTGGCGGTGATCACCAAGAGGCTCGGAGCCAGGCGTCCGCACAGGGATGGCGGCGGCGGTTCTGACCATAACATGCGTCGAGATCGGCGGTCGCGGAGCCGCAACATGGCATAGCTATGTATGGCGACCCGGCTCTACCACCAGATTTCGACGTCTCTTGCCTTATGTTAATCCGGATGCCCCGCAGGGCGGGCACATCGTCTTCGGAGAGGCCGGAAGCTTCGACAGCCTCAATCCTCACATCCTGCGAGGCCGCGCTCCGTATGGCGTGGGAACCTATGTCTTCGAGTCGCTTATGGGCCGAAGCTGGGACGAACCCTTCACTCTCTACGGCCTCCTCGCCGAATTGGTCGAGGTGGCCGACGACCGCTCGTGGGTCGAGTTCACGCTGCGGCCGGAGGCGGCGTTCTCCGACGGAACGCCGGTCACGGTCGAAGACGTTCTGTGGTCGTTCAGAGACGCTGGGAACCGAAGGCCATCCGCGCTATCAGACCGCCTGGGCGAATGTCGCCTCTGCCGAGGCCGTCGGGGAGCGGACCGTGCGCTTCACCTTCTCCGAGCAAGACCGCGAGTTGCCTCTCATTCTCGGCCTCAGGCCGGTGCTGAAGAAGGCGCAGTGGGAGGGGCGGGATTTCACCGAGAGTGGCCTCGACCCGGTGCCGATCGGCTCCGGGCCGTACGTCATCGGCGATTTCGAGCCGGGCCGCTACATCGAACTCGACCGTGACCCTGACTGGTGGGGAGCGGATCTGCCCTTCAACCGCGGCCAGCACAATATCGGCACGATCCGCTACGACTATTTCGGCGATGGCGACGTCGTGTTCGAAGCGTTCAAGGCGGGCGACATCGACAGCTACCGCGAAAGCAATGCAGCCGCGTGGGACACGCGCTACGACTTCCCGGCGATCCAGCGTGGAGACATCGTGAAGTCGGTGATCCCGAACGAGCGTCCCTCGGGCATCCAGGGCCTCGTGATGAACACCCGCCGCGACGTCTTTTCAGACTGGCGCGTCCGCGAGGCGATGATCGAGGCCTTCAACTTCGAGTTCATCAACCAGGTGCTGAACGGCGGCGAAGCACCACGGATCACGTCCTACTTCTCCAATTCCGAGCTTGGCATGCGGCCCGGCGCCGCCGAGGGACGTGTGCGCGAGCTGCTGGAGCCCTTCGCCGACACTCTCCCGCCGGGCACGATCGATGGATACGACGCTGCCGGTCTCGGACGGCAGCGAGCGCAATCGACGCCGGCATCGCCCGCGCGCTCGACCTGCTGGCAGAAGCCGGCTGGACCGTCCAGGAGGGCGTGATGCGCAACGCGATCGGGCCGCCCGCTGACATTCGAGATCCTGCTGAACCAGGGCGCGACGGAGACGCAGCAGATCGTCGACATCTTCGCGGGCGCGCTGCGCCGTCTCGGCATCGAGCCCCGCATCACGACGGTCGACAGCGCACAGTACAACGAACGGACGCAGCAGTTCGATTTCGATATGGCCTACTATGTTCGCGGCCTCTCGCTCAGTCCCGGGAACGAGCAGCGACTCTACTGGGGGTCGGCCGCGGCGGATCAGCCGGGATCCCGCAACTGGATGGGCGCGAAGTCGCCAGCCATCGACGCGATGATCGACGAGATGCTGAGCGCGGAGAGCCGGGAAGACTTCGTGTCGGCAGTGCGCGCTCTCGACAGGATACTGACCGCCAGCCGCTTTGTCATCCCGATCTGGTACCGGCCCGAGAGCTATCTCGCGCACGCGGCTCAGCTTGAAGTACCCTCATACGATAGCCGCGTACGGCGACTGGATCGGCTTCCAGCCCGACGTGTGGTGGGTGGAGGAATAGCCCGCGTGCAGGAACGCAATCGCGCGAGATCGCATTGGGCCATATAGCGACGCGACTGGAGGACATCATGGAGTGGCAACAGGTTGCGTCGAACTGGTCAGCCTTTGCGGAGGCGATTTCCGACCGCTGGCCGCGCGCGGAAGACGACGATGTTCTGGCCATCGACGGAAACCGCGCAGAGTTCGAGGCGTACCTGTCCCGCGTGCACGACCTGACCCGCGCGGAAGCGCGGGAGGAAGTCGCGGCATGGCTCGAAGGCGCGATCCCAGCCGATGTCGTGATGTCCGAGGAGCATGACGAGGCGAGCATCGCGGCGAGCAGTCAGCATATCCCCGCCGGCGAGGATGTCTATGCAGAGGATGGCGACTTCGGCGACGACAGGGTCGAGCCCCGCCCGATCGGTCGATCGGACGGGAGCTGATCAGCTCGCCTTCGCCTGCTTCGGTGCCGCAGCCTTCTGGGCGAGGTCCTGGGCGATCGAGAAAGCGCCCTTGATCTTGTCGCTGTCGCGCTTCCAGTCGCGGCGGACGATGATCTTGTTGTCCTTGACTTTTGCCAGCCCTCTCTGGTCGCGGATGAACTCCACAAGTCCCTCGGGCCGCGGGAACTTGTCGTTGTGGAACTGGACGGTCGCACCCTTCGGGCCGCCATCCAGCTTCGCGATGCATGCCTTCTTGCACTCGGCCTTTATTCGGACGATCAGCAGTAGCGTGTTCACCTCCTTCGGCAGCTTCCCGAACCGGTCGATGAGTTCGGCGGCAAAGCCCTCCAGCTCGACCTTGGTCGTGAGCTCGGATAGACGCCGGTAGAGGCCGAGGCGGACGTCGAGATCCGGAACATACTCCTCGGGGATCAGCACCGGCACGCCAAGATTGATCTGCGGCGCCCAAGTTTCGCCCTCATCAGGTAGACCCGCCAGCTCGCCGGAGCGCAGCTTGGCTATCGCCTCCTCCAGCATCGACTGGTAGAGTTCGTAGCCGACCTCGCGGACATGGCCCGACTGCTCCTCTCCGACGAGGTTGCCGGCACCGCGGATGTCGAGGTCCTGGCTGGCCAGATTGAACCCGGCGCCGAGGCTGTCGAGAGAGCCGAGCACCTTCAGCCGCTTCTCGGCGGTCGCGGTCAGCTTCGCGCGCGGCTTGGTCGTGAGATAGGCGTAGGCGCGGGTCTTGGACCGCCCCACCCTGCCCCTGATCTGGTAGAGCTGCGCCAGGCCGAACATGTCGGCGCGGTGTACGATCATCGTGTTGGCTGTCGGAATGTCGAGGCCCGACTCCACGATCGTCGTCGCCAGCAGCACGTCGTACTGGCCGTCGTAGAAGGCGTTCATCCGTTCGTCGAGATCGCCCGCCGCCAGCTGACCATGAGCCGAGACGAAGGTGACTTCCGGCACCTGCTCGCGCAGGAACTCCTCGATCTCGGGCAGGTCCGCGACGCGCGGCACGACGTAGAACGACTGGCCGCCGCGATAGTGCTCGCGCAGCAGCGCCTCGCGGATCGTCACGGCGTCGAACTCGCTGACGTAGGTCCGGATGGCGAGGCGGTCGACCGGCGGCGTGCCGATGACGGAGAGGTCACGCACGCCCGTCAGCGACATCTGAAGGGTCCGCGGGATCGGCGTCGCCGTCAGGGTCAGGACGTGGACGTCTGTCCTGAGCGCCTTCAGCCGCTCCTTGTGCGTGACGCCGAAATGCTGCTCCTCGTCGATGACGAGCAAGCCGAGGTCGCGAAACTTCGTCTGCTTGGACAAGAGCGCGTGCGTGCCGACGACGATGTCCACGGACCCATCGGCAAGCCGCTTGCGCGTATCCGCCGCCTCCTTGGCCGAGACGAAGCGCGAAAGCTGCCGCACCTCGATTGGAAAACCGCGAAAGCGTTCGGCAAAGCTGGCGTAATGCTGCCGCGACAACAGCGTTGTCGGCGCGATCACCGCGACCTGTTGGCCGGACATCGCCGCGACGAATGCGGCGCGCATCGCGACCTCGGTCTTGCCGAAGCCGACGTCGCCGCAGATCAGTCGGTCCATCGGCACGCCGGCGGCAAGGTCTGTCGATCGTATCCTCGATCGCGGCCAGCTGATCCTCGGTCTCCTCGTAGGGAAAGCGCGCGCAGAACGCGTTCCACATCTCGTCGGGCGGCTCCAGGATCGGGGCGGAGCGCAGCAGACGCTCGGCGGCGATCCGGATAAGTCGATCCGCGACCTCGCGGATGCGCTGCTTCATCTTGGCCTTGCGCGCCTGCCATGCGCCGCCGCCGAGCTTGTCGAGCAGCCCCTCCTCGTGCCCGTAGCGGCTCAGACAGCTCGATGTTCTCGACCGGTAGGTAGAGGCGGTCTCCGCCGGCGTATTCGAGATGGATCATCTCGTGCGCCGCGCCGAGCGCCTCGATCACCTCGAGGCCCTTGTAACGGCCCAACCCATGATCGACGTGGACGATCAGGTCGTCCGGCGACAGGCTCTGGTGCTCGGTCAGGAAGTTCTCGGCGCGCCGGCGCTTCTTCTTGCCGGTCTGCACCAGGCGGTCGCCCAGCACGTCCTGCTCGGAGATCACGGTCAGTCGGTAGTCGCCCCGCGGCCCCTCGAAGCCGTGCTCCAGGCCCCAGACCGCGAGAAAGAGGCCGCCCTTTCCATCGGCGACATCGCGTGCGTCGGCGATCACCTTGGCGCCGGCGATCTCCTGGTCCTCCAGCAGCCCGCCCAAGCGCTCGCGCGCGCCTTCGGAGTAGCTGGCAACGATGACCTGACCCTCGCGCCGCTTCTGCCTGACGTGATCGGCGAGTGCGCCGAAGAGGCTGACGCTCTCCTGCTGGCGCTCCGGGGAGAAGTTCCGCCCGATGCGACCGCCTGCGTCGATCACCCCCGGGCCCGTCGGCTGCGGCAGCGCCTCGAACCGCAGGACGCGACGCTCATCGATCGCCTCGTCCCAGGCTCCGTCGTCGAGGTAGAGCAACTCCGGCGGGCAAGGTTTGTATACGCTGTCGAGGCGCGCCTTCGCCTGCAGCCCCTCGCGGCGGCTGTCGTAGGCGTCGCTGACCAGCTCCCACCTCGCGTGGCGCGCTGCTGTCGCCTGATCGTCGAGACAGATCGACGCCTCGGGCAGATACTCGAACAGCGTCTCGAGCCGCTCGTGAAAGAACGGCAGCCAGTGCTCCATCCCGGCATGCTTGCGGCCTGCGGAGACCGCCTCGTAAAGCGGATCGTCGCCGGTTGCGCCAAACTCCGCCCGGTAGGATTGGCGGAAGCGCGTGATCGCGGGCTCGTCGAGGATGACCTCCGACACCGGTGCCAGCTCGACAGTGTTGAGCTTCTCCGTCGTCCGCTGGGTTGCCGGATCGAACCGCCGCGCCCCTTCGAGCTCGTCACCGAAGAGGTCGAGGCGCACGGGCCCGCCTTCCCCCGGCGGCCAGACGTCGATGATCCCGCCGCGAATCGCATAGTCGCCGGGCTCCGCCACTGTCGGCGCCTGCGAGAAGCCCATGCGGGAGAAGAACTGCCGCAATGCCGGCTCATCGATCCGGTAGCCGACCCGCGCGATGAAGGCCGCCTCCTTGACCGTGTCGCGAGGGGGGACGCGCTGCGTCGCCGCGTTCATCGTGGTCAGCAGCACGAACCGGTCGGGCAGACCGTGAACCAGTGCCGCGAGCGTCGCCATCCGGTTCGCCGACACGTCTGGGTTGGGAGAAATCCGGTCGTACGGCAGACACTCCCACGCGGGGAAGGTCAGCGCCGGGACATCGGGCGCGAAGAAGCTGAGCGCTGCCTGCATCTGGACGAGGCGCCTGTCATCGCGTGCGACGTGGATGACGGGCTTTCCGCGCCGCTCGAGTTCTGTCGCGACGAGGCGCGCGTCGAACCCCTCGGGCGCGCCGCCGACAGTGACATGATCGCGGGCCATGGCGGGGACGTAACGATAGGTGTGCCGGTGTCAACGGGCGACGCGACGGCCGCTACAGCACCGCCGTGACGAAATTCACGTACATGCCCCAGACCGACGTTGCGAAAAGGGCGAGGAGGGCCACCGCGTTCGTCGTCAGGCGCAGACGCTTCAGGTGCCGTGCCGGCTCCCCGCCGGCGTCGATCGCACGCGCGGTCCGCACCGTGAGCCAGCCGACGAGCGTCACGGGGAGCGCGATGAGCAGAAGGCCCTGAGCCAACTCGAGACCGTAGAAGAAGGCGAGAAGCAGAAGCGCCGACAGCACGCCGGACATGATTCCGACGAGTAGCGTCCCGCCGGTTTCCACCCCCCTCCGTATCCGTCGCGCAAGGGCACGCGACATCGCCTGAAGCTCGACGCTTGCGGGCCGGTCGGTCGCGCACCGCGTGACCATGTCGTACGGAATACCCATCGGCCGGTGGCTGAGGAACGCCCAGATCAATGCGACCGCGATCCAGTACCAGATACTGGAGAACGTCCGAAGGCTCAGGAATTCGAGGATTGTGGGCAAGTGGCGAACAGTCTCTGCAGGCCGGCGGCTTAGCCTAGCCGCGGGCGCTTGACCAGACTTGAGGCGGCCGGTGATCCGTGCCACGCGATGGAGCCGAGAGGAGCCTGCCGATGACCGTCGCCCCCTACCCTGCCGCCCGCTTCCGCCGCCTGCGCCGCACCGATCCGCTGAGACGCCTCGTGCGGGAGACGCGCGTGACGCCGGACGATCTGATCTGGCCGCTCTTCGTGACGGAGGGAGACGAGGAGGTGGCTGTGCCGTCGATGCCGGGCGTCGTGCGCCACCCTGTGGCCGGCATCGTGAATGCCGCGCGCGATGCAGCGTCGCTCGGCATCTCGGCGATCTGCCTCTTTCCCTACATCGACCCTGCGCTCAAGACGGAGGCGTGCGAGGAAGCCTGGTCGCCCGACAACCTTTCCAACCGCACCACCCGTGCAGTCAAGGACGCGGTGTCCGACATCGCCGTGATGACCGACGTCGCGCTCGACCCCTATAACGTCAACGGCCACGACGGGATCGTTCGGGACGGCGTCATCGTCAACGACGAGAGCGTCGAGGCGCTGGTCCAGATGGCGCTGGCGCAGGCCGAGGCGGGCGCGGACATCCTAGGGCCGTCCGACATGATGGACGGACGGATCGGCGCCATGCGGCTGGCGCTCGAGACTGCGGGGTACCAGGACACGGCAATCATGTCCTACTCTGCGAAGTATGCCAGCGCTTTCTATGGACCCTTCCGCGATGCCGTCGGGGCGTCGGGTGCGCTCAAGGGCGACAAGAAGACCTACCAGATGGACCCCGGCAACGGCGACGAGGCGATGCGCCTGATCGAGCGCGACCTCGCGGAGGGCGCCGACATGGTCATGGTGAAGCCAGGAATGCCCTATCTTGATATCTGCCGCCGAACCAAGGAGCGATTCGGCGTGCCCACGTTCGCCTACCAGGTCTCCGGTGAGTATGCGATGATCCGCGCCGCCGCACAGAATGGCTGGATCGACGGGGAGCGGGTCATGCTGGAGAGCCTTGGCGCCTTCAAGCGTGCAGGCTGTGACGGTGTGCTGACCTACTTCGCGCCGGACGTCGCGCGCATCGTCGGGTGAGGGCGCTCCTGCTGGTGCTCTGCCTGGCCGGGGTTGCCGAAGCGCAGGTGGTCTCAGCGGCCTACGACGACCCGACGGAAAGATACGCGCACGAAGTCCTTGGCGATGCGATCGAATGGGGCGCCCTGCGCATGCGGCTGGCGGATGGCCGGTCGGTGAAGCTGGTTCTGCCCGAGAGCCGCGTCTTCGAGGACTCGAACCCGCGCGTCGTCGACGTCGACCGGGACGGCGCGGCCGAAGTCGTCGTGGTCGAAAGCTCTCTGACCCGGGGCGCGCGCCTGGCAATATACGATGCCGAAGGACTGGTCGCAGCGACGCCCTTCATCGGGGAGGCGTTCCGATGGCTGGCGCCGATAGGTGCGGCCGACCTTGACGGCGACGGCCAGGTCGAGATCGCCTACATCGATCGCCCGCACCTCGCGAAGATGCTGCGGGTCTGGCGTTTCACTGACGGATCTCTCGTCGAGGTCGCCTCGGCCCAAGGCTTTACGAACCACCGCTTGGGGGAGCGGGACATCGAAGGCGGCTTGCGCGACTGCGGAACCGGTCCCGAGATGATCGTCGCCGACGCGGACTGGCGCCGGATCGTCTCGGTACGCTTCGACGGATCGCTGAGCGCGCGGGCGATTTCGCCGAATCGCGGGCGCCAGAGCTTCGCGGCCGCCATGGCCTGCCGCTAGAGAGTTGCGGCATCACCGCTTTCCCTGTCTGATGCGGTGGTCACGGGAGGGAATGCATGAGCGACTGGACACCGGACCAGCCGATCCTCGAGATCGAGAACCTGTCGATCTCGTTCTTCACCAGGCTTCGCGAGATCCCTGCGGTAATGGACTTTTCCTGTACCGTCATGCCGGGAGAGGCGATGGGCCTGGTCGGAGAATCCGGCTGCGGCAAGAGCACCGTGGCGCTGGGCGTCATGCAGGACCTCGGCGTCAACGGGCGCGTCGTCAGCGGTTCCATTCGCTTCAAGGGCCGAGATCTGACCCGCATGTCCGCCGAGGAACTGCGAAGGATCCGCGGAAAAGAGATCGCGATGATCTATCAGGAGCCGATGGCGTCGCTGAACCCGGCGATGCGGGTCGGCCGCCAGCTCGCCGAAGTGCCGATGATCCATGAGGGCATGTCCGAAAAGGACGCGATGGCGCAGGCACTGTCGGTCGTGCACGACGTCAACCTGCCCGACCCGGAGCGCATCCTGAAAGCCTATCCCCACCAGCTCTCGGGTGGGCAGCAGCAGCGGATCGTCATCGCGATGGCGTTGATGTCGAAGCCTGCGCTGCTGATCCTCGACGAACCGACGACCGCTCTCGACGTGACGGTGGAGGCCGGGATCGTCGACCTGGTGAAGGATCTCGGGGTCAGATACGGCACCTCGATGCTCTTCATCAGCCACAACCTCGGGCTGGTGCTCGAGACCTGTGATCGGATCTGCGTGATGTATTCGGGCGAGGCGGTGGAGACCGGATCGATCGCCGACGTCTTCAACAAGATGCGCCACCCCTACACGCAGGCGCTCTTCCGCTCGATCCCGCTGCCGGGGGCGAACAAGAATGCCCGCCCGCTCAAGGCGATACCGGGAAACTTTCCCCTGCCGCACGAACGTCCGCCGGGCTGCAACTTCGGGCCACGCTGCGACTATTTCGAGGCCGGTCACTGCGACTCCCAGGACATCCCGATGCTGACGGTCGACGACAACGAGCGCCACGAGAGCCGATGCATCCGTTACAAGCAGATCGATTGGGAGGCGCCGCCCCAGGACAGCGTCGCAACGGGGGCGACCGAGACTGGCGACGTCGTGCTGCGCATGGAGAGCCTCAAGAAATACTACGAGGTCGCCGCAAACGCCCTTTTCGGGCGCGACAAGAAGGTCGTGAAGGCCAACGAAGACATCAGCTTTGAGGCGCGAGAGAGCGAGACACTCGCCATCGTCGGAGAATCGGGCTGCGGCAAGTCGACCTTCGCGAAGGTGCTAATGGGCCTTGAGACGGCCACCGACGGCAAGATCATCCTCGACAACCGAGCGATCGAAGACATTCCGATCGAGAGGCGCAACACCCAGACCATCGCCGACATCCAGATGGTGTTCCAGAACCCGTTCGACACGCTGAATCCCAGCATGACCGTCGGTCGCCAGATCGTTCGCGCGCTGGAGGTGTTCGGCGTCGGAGAGAACGACGCAGCACGCCGGCAGCGGATGCTCGACCTTCTCGACCTCGTCAGGCTGCCGCGCGAGTTCGCGGACCGGATGCCGCGCCAATTGTCCGGTGGGCAGAAACAGCGTGTCGGGATCGCACGAGCCTTTGCCGGCGATGCCCGCATCGTCGTCGCGGACGAGCCGGTCTCGGCCCTCGATGTCAGCGTGCAAGCAGCGGTGACCGACCTGCTGATGGAGATCCAGAGGCAGCACAAGACCACGCTTCTCTTTATCAGCCATGACTTGAGCATTGTCCGCTATCTAGCTGATCGCGTTGTCGTCATGTACCTAGGATACATCGTCGAGACCGGCTCGACACAGCAGGTCTTCTCGCCGCCCTACCACCCCTATACCGAGGCACTGCTGTCGGCCGTGCCGATTGCCGATACCAGTATCAAGAAGAAACGGATCGTGCTCGAGGGTGATGTTCCCTCGGCGATGAACCCGCCACCCGGATGCCCGTTCCAGACCCGATGCCGGTGGAAGTCTCGTGTTCCAGACAATCGTTGCGAGACCGAGGTGCCGCCTTATCGTGAACTCGCAGACGGGCATCGCTCCCTCTGCTGGCTGCCGGAAGAGGAACTCGCCGGGATGGAGCCTGTGATCCAGATCGCGGCCGAATAGCGGAACAACATCCCTCGGCGTCCGTTCTGTCTTGTCGGCAAGCGGAGGTCAAATGTCACAGAAAGATTTCTCATGGGCGGTGCCGTTGATGCGGGCGGGCTATGCTGGGCGCGGGCTTGTTTACGTCGTCGTGGCGGGAATCTCGCTCTTCGCGATCTGGCGCGGCGGTCAAGCCCAGAGCACCTCGTCGGCACTGGGCTGGCTTGAGGGCACGACTTGGGGCGCCATCTTGTTGGGCCTGATTTTCCTCGGGATGGTCGCCTACGCGATCTGGCGCGTCGTCGACGCGATCTGGGACCTCGAAGACTACGGCAGTGACGGAGAAGGCGGGATCGCCCGAACCGGCCTGATCGTCTCGGGCATCATCCACTTCGGAATCGGCGTCCTGGCTTTTTCGCTCCTGTTCGGCGGCGGAGGCAGCCAAGGCTCGAGTATTCCGAAGTACGTCGGCGCGGTCATGCAGTGGCCAGGCGGACGCTGGATCATTGGCATTGCCGGGCTCATCACGATCGGCGCCGGGGGCTTCTACATCTACAAGGGCTGGGCGGAAAAATACCGCGAGCACTTGCGCGGCAGCCGCTTCACCCTTCGCTGGAACCCGCTTCTCAAGGCGGGCGTGATCGCTCAAGGCGTGATCGTGGCAATCGTCGGCCTGCTCTTCACCTATGCGGCGATCCGCGCCAATCCACAGGAGGCTGGCGGCGTCGGTGCTGCGTTCTCGTGGCTGTCACAGCAGGCATACGGGCAGATCCTAGTGGCAGTCATCTGCGTCGGTCTGCTGGGCTTTGCGCTCTTTTGCTTCGTCAACGCAGCGTACCGCATCGTTCCGAAGGCGGCCGATCCCGATATCGAAACCTTGGCCGCGCGGCTTGCGAGCTAGCGGCCCAGAATGACGCGCACGTAATCCTGTGTCTCGCGATAAGGTGGAATCCCACCGTGACGCGTTACGGCCTCGGGGCCCGCGTTGTAGGCGGCGAGGGCAAGCCGCCAGTCCCCGAACTCATCGTATTGCCGACGAAGATAGCGGGCGCCGCCATCCAGGTTCTGCTGTGGATCGCGCGGATCGACGCCTAGAAGACGCGCGGTTCCCGGCATCAACTGCGCCAATCCGATCGCCCCCTTGTGGGAGATTGCGGTCGTGTTCCAACCGCTCTCCTGCTGCACGAGGCGCAGGAACAGATCTTCCGGAATGCCGTGTCTCCGCGCCGCACCGCGAGCCGTATTCAGGTACTGGCTGCGGGCACCCCCATAGGCTGGAATTGCCTCGGGAATTGCGACCGAATCCGGCCTGAGCCGGGTCGAGTACGAGTACTGCTGCGAAGCGCGGCCATCGAGCAGCTTGGTCTGGTTGGCGAAGATCGCAGCACGATTCTTCGAGCCGACCGTAATGTCGGCCGCCGCCGGTGCCGCGATGCACACCGCAAGGATGATCGACAGTGCAGATCTCACGTGTCCCTCAAAGGCTTTTGCGCAGGAAGATACCGGATGTCGCCATCATTGCCAGCCCCGCTTTCTCTCCCCCGGCAAACATCGTAGGCAGGGCGCCACAGTACGCACGGGAGACGTGAGATGGCAGGTTCTGTCAACAAGGTGATCCTAGTCGGGAATCTGGGTCGCGATCCGGAGGTTCGAACGTTCCAGAACGGCGGCAAGGTCTGCAACCTGCGCGTCGCGACCTCCGAGAACTGGAAGGATCGCAACACTGGCGAGCGGCGAGAGCGCACAGAGTGGCATTCCGTGGCCATCTTCTCGGAACCGCTTGCGAGAATTGCCGAGCAGTACTTGCGCAAGGGATCGAAAGTGTACCTCGAAGGTCAGCTGGAAACACGCAAGTGGCAGGACCAGTCGGGTCAGGACCGCTACACGACCGAAGTCGTTCTGAGACCATATCGAGGCGAGTTGACCCTGCTCGATGGCCGCGGCGATGGCGGCGGTGGAGGCCATGATGATCGCGGTCCTTCGGGCGGCTACGAGGAGCGTGGCGGCAGCCAATCCTCGGGCGGCTACAGCGACATGGACGACGAGATTCCGTTCTAGGGTCATCCACCGCATGCGTCGGTGACACGACGCCGCAAATCGACTATGTCTCGCATCGAGCGACCGGATAAGGTCGCCAATTCAAGGCGTGCGAGCAGGAGCGCGACATGGGAACGATGACGCGGCGTGGTGTCGTGTGCAGCCTTGCGGGCGTCGTAGTGGCGGGTGCATGCGGCAACGGCATCAACAGCCCCGGAGGCCAGGCGATCGACGCGCGGGTGGATGCGACGCTGAACTACCTCTACTCCACCTACCCCGGAACCACGGAGCTTCGTGACAGCGCAGCAGGCATTCTGGTCATGCCGCTGATGACGGAAGCAGGGTTTCTGACGGTAGGCGGCTCTTACGGCCGCGGCGCCTTGCGAATTGGCGGGTCGACTGTGGACTACTACTCCGCGACGCGCGCCAGTTTCGGTCCGCAACTCGGCGCCCAGCAATACGCGCACGTCCTGTTCTTCATGACCCAACAGGCCTTGACCGAGTTCCGCACCTCGCCCGGCTGGGCCGCCGGAGCCGAGCTCGAGTACGTCGCCCGCGACCAGGGCGGAAACCTTTCGGCGGCGACCACGACCCAGCTTGCACCCGTCATTGCCGTCATCTTCGGTCAGGCGGGGCTTCTGGTCGGAGCGACGCTGGAAGGGACGAAGTACAGTCGGATAATCCCCTGATCGGACGCTTCAGCCCTCGCCCCTCAGGCGACGTATGAGCGAAGACGTGTCCCACCTGCCGCCGCCCATCTCCTGGATGTCCTTGTAGAACTGGTCGACCAGAGCCGTGACCGGCATCGACGCCCCCACCTCGTCAGCAGCCGCGAGGCAGATCGCGAGATCCTTGCGCATCCAGTCCACCGCGAAACCATGCTCGAACTCGTCGTCGAGCATCGTCTCGTGCCGGTTCGCCATCTGCCACGACCCAGCGGCACCCTGGCTGATGACCTCGACGACCGCGTGACCATCGAGGCCTGCCTTATCCGCAAAGGCAAGCCCCTCGGACAGCGCTTGAACCAGACCGGCGATGCATATCTGGTTGACCATTTTTGTCATCTGCCCGGCCCCGCTTTGGCCGATGCGGCGGCAGATCTTCGCATAGATCTGCATGACGGGTTCGGCTCTGGTGTAATGCTCCTCCGAGCCGCCGCACATGATCGAAAGCTGCCCGTTCTCGGCACCCGCCTGGCCACCCGAGATCGGGGCATCGACGTAGCCGAGGCCGCGCTGCGACGCCGCTTCGGAGAGCTCGCGGGTCACAGCCGCGGACACCGTGGTGTGGTCGATGAAGATCGCGCCTTCGGGCATGCCGGCAAAGGCACCTTCATCGCCAAGGCAGACAGATCGCAGGTCATCGTCGTTGCCGACGCAGCTGCATACGAACTCCGCGCCCTCCGCGGCCTCTCGGGGAGTCGGTGCGCTGGCCCCGCCGTGCTCTTCAACCCAGCGCGCGGCCTTGGATCTTGTTCGGTTGTATACCGTGACGTCGTGTCCGGCCTTGGCGAGATGCCCCGCCATGGGGTAGCCCATGACCCCCAAACCTAAAAACGTGATCCGGCTCATCCACGCCTCCACTTTCCTTCACCCAGGCATCGGTTTCTAACTAACGACACCCCGGTTGCCGTCAACTCGAGTGCCATGGCAAGACTCTTCCGTTGGTTGTCGCGCATCCTGGCCGCCCTGATCTTGGCAGCTGCAGGTGGTGCAACGCTCATCTACTGGTTCGCTTCGCGTTCCCTTCCCGACTACGACGCGACGTTCGACGTTGCGCGGCTTGAGACCGAGGTCGAGATCGTGCGCGACACCTCGGACGTTCCCCACATCTTCGGCGACGACGAGGAGGCGGTGATGTTCGGGCTTGGCTTCGCCCACGCCCAAGACCGCCTCTGGCAGATGACAATGCTGCGCCGGACGGTCCAGGGCCGGTTGTCAGAGGTCTTCGGCTCTCGCACGATCCGCACCGACGCCCTCCTTCGCCGGCTCGATCTATACACTGCGGCGGTGCAGTCGACGAAGGTGCTGGAGCTCCAGACGCAGCGCGCCCTGGAAGCCTATTCGGCGGGCGTCAATGCGTGGATCAACGAGGTCAACGAGGGCGCATTGGGGCGAGGCGCTCCGGAGTTCTTCCTGTTTTCCAATGCCATCGCGCCCTGGCAGCCGGCGGATTCAGTCGCGATCGTCAAGCTCATGGGACTGCAGCTCAATTCCCACATCGCAGCCGAGATACGGCGGGCACGCTTGTCGTTGATGCTGCCCGAGGAGCGGGTCGGCGACATCATGCCGGACGTGCCGGGGCCCGGCACAGCGGCACTGCCCGACTATGCCGCGATGTTTCCCGAGCTTCCTCGTTTCGCCGAGGCCTCCTCTTCCTTGCGCGATGCCTTCGATCCGGTCTCGCCCTACGGTTTCGGCGGTGCTTCCAACGCGTGGGCGGCCGGCCCATCGAGGTCCGCGACGGGGGGAACTCTGCTTGCGAACGATCCGCATCTGACGTTTCGGGCGCCGAGCATATGGTATCTCGCCCGACTGGATCTGCCGACGGGAGGCGTCATTGGAGCGACAATACCTGGCGTTCCACTGATGCTGCTCGGGCGAAGCGCCGATCTCGGCTGGGGGATCACCTCGTCGTACCTCGACGATTCCGATCTCTACATCGAGCGGACAAACCCCGACGCGCCGACCCAGGTCCTGACTCCAGACGGCTGGGCGGAGATGGAGACGCGCACTTCGATCATTCGCGTGAAGGACGCCGATCCTGTCTCGCTGACGCTGCGATGGACGCCGAATGGGCCGGTTCTCTCCTCGCAGGATTTCGACGTCGGACTCGTCACGCCGCAAGGGCACATCGCATCGATTGCGTGGACCATGCTCTCGCACGAGGACACAACGTTCGATGCGATCCTCACCCTGATGCGCGCGACGAACGTCGAGGAGGCGCTCGTCGCGACGGAGGCCTTCGTGGGTCCCTCCCAAAACCTCGTACTGGTCGATTCCGACACGATCGCAATGCGCATGATCGGCGCCGTGCCACGCCGCGCGGCGCGGCATCAGACCAAGGGCCGGATGCCCTCGCAGGGCTGGCTGCCCGAGAACATCTGGCAAGGCACGATGGAGCCCGCCGCCAACCCGACATTCGTCAACCCCGACGGCGGCATCCTGGGGAACACGAACAACAAGGTCATCGATCGGCCGTTCCCGCTGCATCTCAGCTACTACTGGGGCGATACCCAGCGGATCGAGCGGTGGCGGCGGCTGATGCAGAACCGGGAGGTCCATACTCGCGAGAGCTTCATAGAGGCGCAACTCGACACCGTGTCGTTCACCGCACGCTCGCTGCTTCCGCTCATCGCACGCAATCTCTGGTACACTGGTGAGACCACGCCTGAAGGCACGGTGGAACGGCGACGGAAGGAGGCGCTCGACCTGCTGGCGGAGTGGAACGGGGAGATGTCGGAGCATCTGCCTGAACCCTTGATCTTCTCGGCTTGGCTGAGGGCATTGCAGGACAGGCTGATCCGAGACGAACTCGGCCCCCTCACCGACGAGATCACCCATCCCGAACCGCTCTTTCTGGAGCGGGTGTTTCGCAACGTGGACGGCGCGGGCGGATGGTGCGACGTGATCCAGTCGGTACCATTGGAGAGCTGCGAGGATATCGCCCGGCTGGCGCTAGACGATGCGCTGGTCTGGATCGACGAGACATGGGGAGGCTCGCTGGAAGGACTGCGCTGGGGCGACGCGCACGAGGCAACGCATGATCACCCGGCGCTCGGGGACATCCCCCTGCTGCGTTGGCTGGTCAACATCCGTCAATCGACGAGCGGCGGCGACAACACGCTCCTTCGCGGGATGACTTCCGGGCGGGGAGAAGACCCGTTCCTGAACGTGCACGGGCCTGGCTATCGCGGTGTCTACGACTTCGCCGATCCCGACTCCTCGGTATTCATTATCGCGACAGGACAATCGGGGCACCCGCTCTCGCGCCACTATGACGATCTTGGAGAACTGTGGCGGCGGGGTGAGTACATTCCGATGACGCTCGATGAGGGTCTCGCGCGCGCCGGCGCCGTCGGAATTACCCGGCTGCGACCCGCCCGCTAGACGGAAAGCTCACGAAACCGTTCCGCCTGTCTCGGGGTCCATCTCACGGTGAGGGTGATGCCGGCTTCGTCCTGTCGCTCGTCCTCGACAATTCCTTGCTCATGAAGCCAAGCGCGCCGCCGGCCATCGTCGAAGCCGAGCTCCACCGTCTCGGTTCGACGCTCGCCGCCGACTAGAGCGGCGATGGTCCTGACGAGCTCCGGCACACCCTGCCCCGTTACGGCCGTGACCGCGACGACATCCGGCGTGCGCTCGGCAAGCCGCTCGGCACGCTCCCGTTCCGCCGCCGGCAGGAGGTCCATCTTGTTCCAGACCTCGATCTGCTGGATCTCGTCCGTGACGCCCAGCTGCCCGAGGATCTCCTGCACCTGTTTCGCCTGCTCCTCCGTTTGCGGGTGGGAGATGTCGCGCACGTGGCAGATCAGATCGGCGGAGCGAACCTCTTCCAAGGTGGCGCGGAATGCGGCGACGAGTTCCGTCGGCAGGTCGCTGACGAAGCCGACGGTGTCGGACGCGATCACGGTCGTGCGACCCTCCAGCTCGATCGCGCGCATCGTGGGATCGAGGGTCGCGAAGAGCATGTCCACTGCGGTGACGTCCGCCCCCGTCAGATGATTGAACAGCGTCGACTTTCCTGCGTTCGTGTAGCCGACCAGGGCCACCTGCGGGTAAGGGACCTTCCTTCGGCTCGCGCGGTGCAGATCGCGCGTCTTGACCACCTTTTCAAGCTGCCGCCGCATCCGAACCAAGGCCTCGTCGATGGCGCGGCGGTCCGCCTCGATCTGCGTCTCGCCGGGGCCACCGACGAAACCCAGTGCGCCGCGCTGTCGTTCTAGGTGCGTCCACGCGCGCACCAGGCGCGTCCGCTGGTAGGCCAGCGCCGCCATCTCAACCTGCAGAACGCCTTCACGCGTCTGCGCGCGATCCGAGAAGATCTCCAGGATCAGCGATGTCCGGTCGAGAATCTTGACCTTCCACGCCTTTTCGAGATTTCGCTGCTGAACCGGAGTCACGGGCCCGTCGATCAGGACGAGATCCACCTCCTTGTCATGCAGGCGCGCCGCGAGTTCCTCGATCTTGCCCCGCCCAAAGAGCAAGCCGGGTCGCGGACGCGGAAGCGGCACCACCTCGGAGCCGACGACCAAAAGGCCGGGAAGCGCCATTGCCAGCGCAACAGCTTCCTCCAGCGCAGGCTTCGCCTTGGGCCGATCGCGCTCCGACGTGAATTCTGGGTGGAGGACCCAGGCGCGAGTCGGCCGCGCCTCATGCTCATGGAGGGTCAGTCGTCACCGCCTTCGTAGAGGTTTATCGGCTGCGACGGCATGATCGTTGAAATAGCATGCTTGTACACCAACTGCGACTGACCGTCGCGGCGCAGCAGGACGCAGAAGTTGTCGAACCACGTGATGACGCCCTGCAGCTTGACGCCGTTTATGAGAAAGATCGTAACCGGGACCTTTGTCTTCCGGACGTGATTTCAGGAATGCATCCTGCAGAGTTGCCTTATCGGAAGCCATGGTCGTCCCCATCTTTTCTTGTTGCCCAAGCAGTCGAAGTTCGGCCTGCAGGGGGTCCTTTGTCAGTGCCTTAATATGGAATTGCCCTTTGAATGATTCCAGTCCCAAATCAGCCTGTTAGCATCAGCGCACGGTCGACGTGTGTCAGCCGCGCCAGCTCGCCGGGTTAGCAAGGGCGATCAGCGCCAGCAATTCAAGGCGTCCGACGATCATCGATGCGGCGAACACTGCCTTGCTTGCGGTTGCAAGCGCGGCATAGCTCGTTGCGGCCTCTCCCGTGATCGAGGCCAGAGGGCCGGTGTTGGTCAGGCCCGCGATCGTGAGGATCATCGACGAGCGAAAGTCGAGCCCGGTCAATGCCAGCGCCGCGGCGGTGATGATCACCGAAATCGCGAAGAGCATGAAGAATATCCAGGCAATGTAGGCGCCCTGTCGGCGGATGCGGCGCGCCTCGGTCCCCGAACCGCCGACCGAACTCGGATGAACCAGGCGGTCCATCTCACGCAATCCGTGCTTGTAGAGGGCGTAGACCCTGAGGAGCTTCACGCCGCCTGCCGTCGTCGCGACGCCACCGCCAAAGAGGGCCAGTCCCATCAGCAGCAGGGCCGGCGTCTGCAGGCCCGACCACGACTGCGCGACCTGCCATGTCCGCCCCTCGAACCCGGTCGTGGTCAGGAACGACAGACTGGTGAAGAGAGTGCCCCAGATTGCCCCGATCGCGTCGCTGGCGTCCCATTGGCCCGCACGGGGATCGACCCAGTGGCGTACGAACAGCAGCAGGACCACCGCCAGCAAGATCGCAGTGGCCATCGAAATCTCCGGATCGTCCCGAAGCGGCGACTGCATGCGCGCCCGTTCATCCGCGCGGAAGGTGACTCGCGAGACGGCAAAGACGAGAAAGAGGGCGATCGCAAACTCGCCCGGAATTCCCGAACCGCTCCCTGCGAGCCCGCCGACGGGCGATATCCCGGAGGTCGCCAGCGTCGACATCGCGTGACACAGCGCGACGAACGGTGACGAGCCGAACAGGATCAGAAGCAGCCACAATGCGATTGTGAGGCCGACGTAGACAGGGAAGAGTTGCATCGAGAACCGGGTCAGGCGCTCACCGGGGTCCGCGACCCTCATCGCCGGTGAGCCCAGTGGCGTGGCGCGGCCAATCCGGCTGCCGGTACTCACTTCGTAGCCACCGAGGCTGAGTGGCGCAAAGATTGCGGCAGCCATGATCCAGGCCAGGAAGCCGCCCAGCCACCCGACCTCGGCGCGCCAGAGATGAACGCTGGGAGAGACCGTAGGAACGCTTGGCAGCAGGGTCGCGCCTGTGGTTGTGAAGCTCGCCACCATCTCAAACCAGCCGTCGAACCAGGTGATAGCGGGAAGAGCCGATACAAGCGGAACGGCAAGGACAAGCGGCAAGATGGAGTACGCGCCAGCGAGCGCGACAAGATAGCTCCGCGAGGTACGCGCGTGCGCGGCGCCCTGCGATGCGACGAGGATGCCGACGAAGAGAAGCCCGAATGCCATGGCGCTGTGCAGGAAGGCGCGGGCGGCGGCCCATTCCTCGCGCACCGCGGCATGAAGCGCGGGCAGCAGCATCGCGACCGCCGCAAGCCCGATCATCACCACGACGAGCGACACTGACCTCAGACGGCCCTGCATCAGAAAAAGTCGATGGAGACCTGGAACAGCCGCTCCACCTCGGGCACGTCTGCGGCGAGCGAGAAGATGACGATGACGTCGCCTTCCTCGATCCGGGTCCGTCCGGTCGGCTTGATCACGCGGCCGTCCTTGAGCATCGCCCCGACCAGCACCCCCTCGGGGAAGTCCACGTCCCGGATCAGTTGTCCCGAGATAGGCGACGTGGACAGGACCTGCGCCTCGATCACTTCCGCCTCCGCGTCGCCGATCGAGTAGACGCCGCGCACGCGACCATGCCGGATATGGCGCAAGATCGAACTCACGGTGGTGGAGCGGGGATTGATGTAGGCGTCGATGTCGAGCGGCGCCATCAGCGGGATCAGTGTCGGGTCATTGATCAGGCAGATCGCCATTGGGCATCCGGATGCCTTGGCCCTGACCGCCGAAAGCAAGTTCGTCTTGTCGTCGTCTGTCACGGCGAGCACTGCATCGGCGCGCGATATGTTGGCCTCGTTCAGAAGCTCGGAATCGAGGCCGTCGCCATGCAGGACGATCGTCCGTTCCAGCGCGTCTGCGGCGCGTTCGGCGCAACCGCGATCCTTCTCGATGATCTTCGCACGCACGCGCTCGACCCGCGCCTCGAGCGCACGCGCGACGGCGAGTCCGACATTGCCGCCGCCGACGATGACGACGCGTTCCTGGCGGGTGATCTGCTTGCCGAAGATCTCAAGCGTGCGGTTCACATCCTCGGTATGGCTCATCACGTAGATCTCGGTCTTCGGCGAAGAGCTGGTCGCCCGGCTCTGGCGCGAAGAGCCGTCCGCCGCGCCGAACGCCGACCACGATCGTCCGGAGCGTCGAGAAAAGGTCGGTGAGTTGCCGCAGCGGCGTGTCGAGGACCGGGCAAGTCTCCTCGAGCTGGATGCCCAGCAGCGTCGCCTTGCCGCCCAGAAACTCCTCGGTATCGAAGGCAGCAGGGGCGTTGAGCCGCCTCAGAGCCGCCTCGGCGACTTCGCGCTCGGGACTGATGACGACGTCGATAGGCATGTGATCGCGGCGGTAGAGGTCGGAATAGATCGCCGTGAGATAGCTCTGCGCGCGCAAACGCGCAATCTTCCGCGGAACAGCGAAGACCGAGTGAGCGACCTGACAGGTGACCATGTTCACCTCGTCCGAGTGGGTCGCGGCAATGATCATGTCGGTGTCGCGCGCGCCGGCGCGATCCAGCACGTCAGGGTAGCTCGCATGCCCCGCAATGCCCTGCACGTCGAGCGTGTCGGTGGCGCGCCGCACAAGGTCGGCGTTGTTGTCTACCACGACAACGTCGTTGCGCTCCGAGGACAGATGTCGCGCGATCTGCCAGCCGACCTGACCGGCGCCGCAAATGATGACCTTCATGCCCGCGTTCCGCTGGTCAGATACCGTTCACGCTTCGCAGAACCCCCGGCTAGGGTCAATCAGGCCTCCTCCTCGGTCTCGACGTAGGCCACGCGTGCGCCCGACCGCGTCGTCGTCGTCACATTCAGCGACTTGAGCTT
Source organism: uncultured Alphaproteobacteria bacterium (assembly GCA_963749675.1). Taxonomy (GTDB): domain Bacteria; phylum Pseudomonadota; class Alphaproteobacteria; order Rhodobacterales; family Rhodobacteraceae; genus Roseitranquillus. Next base: position 397,071 of record CAVVNT010000002.1, on the reverse strand, counting down.
GCGGTGCAGCGCCGAGCGCTCCATCCCGACGAAGTTCGCGGTGCGGCTGATGTTGCCGCCGAAGCGGTTGATCTGCGCCATCAGATACTCGCGCTCGAACACCTCCCGCGCCTCGCGCAGCGGGAGCGTCGCGAGGCTCGCGGAGAGGACGACGCCGCTCGACCCGTTGCGCTTGCCGTCATCTACCGGCATCTCGTCCGCGGTGATCTCACCCTCCTCGGGCCCGAGGATGAGGATGCGCTCCACCACGTTTCTCAGCTGCCGGATGTTGCCCGGCCAGGACATGGTCTGCAGCATCGCCCTCGCATCTTCGGCGAGCGCGCGCAGGGGGAGGCCCTGCTCGCGGCTGAGGATCGAAATGAAATGTTCTGCCAGAAGCGGGATGTCCTCTCGCCGGTCGGTGAGCGAGGGCACGTCGATCGGCACGACATTCAGCCGGTGATAGAGTTCGCTGCGGAATCGGCCTGCATCGATAGCCGCGCGAAGATCGTGGTTTGTGCTCGAGACCACGCGAATATCCACCCGGATGCGCTCGGTGCCGCCGACCCTCGTGAAGTGCTGCTCGGTCAGAACCCGAAGGATCTTCGACTGGGTGCCGAGGGGCATGTCGGCAACCTCGTCGAAGTAGAGCACCCCGCCGTCGGCCTGCTCGAAGAGCCCGGGAACGACTTCCCGCTCGGGGCTCTCGCGGCCGAACAGCACCTCCTCGACGCGTCCGGGTTCGACGGAGGCGGAGCCGACGACGACGAAGGGCTTGTCCGCGCGGGCGGATTTGGCGTGGATGAACCGGGCCGCACTCTCCTTGCCGCAGCCGGGCTGGCCAGTCAGCATGATGCGGCCGTTCGACCGGGTGACCTTCTCGAGCTGGTTCTTGAGCGAGCTGAAGGCCGGACTCTCGCCGATCATCCTGACCGGCGGCGTCTCTTCCCGCTTGAGCGCCGAGTTCTCGCGCCGCAGCCGCGAGGTCTCCATCGCCCGTCGGATGACGACGGAAAGCTGATCGATGTTGAAGGGCTTCTCGATGAAGTCGTAGGCACCTTGCTTGATCGCCGCGACGGCGATTTCGATGTTGCCGTGACCGGAAATGATCACGACGGGCACCTCCGCCATCGACTTCTTGATGTGCTTGAGGATGTCGATCCCGTCCATCCCGCTGTCCTTCAGCCAGATGTCGAGGATCACCAGGCCCGGCCGCTCACGGTCCAGCTCCTTCAGGCAATCGTCGGAATTCGCGGCGGTCCGCGTCGTGTATCCTTCGTCCTCGAGGATGTCCGACACGAGCTCGCGAATGTCTCGCTCGTCGTCGACGATCAGGATGTCGCTCATAATATCCCTCCAGCTGCGGCCAGTTCCTGCGTGTCTTGGTAGAGTGCCATGGCTTCCGGCAGGACGATTTCGGCGCACGCACCCCGGTGTCCGTCGCCCCAGTCGGGCGCTTCGGTCAGACGCAGCGTGCCGCCGTGCTCCTCGATGATCTTCCGAACGATCGGCAGGCCCAGCCCGGTACCCTTCTCCCGCGTCGTGACGTACGGCTCGAAGAGCTTCGCCCGGTCGGGGGGCAGGCCGATGCCGTTGTCGGAGATCGTGAGAGTTACGGTGGCCCCATCGATCTTCAGTTCCACGGCGATGCGCGGCGCGAATTCGGCACCGGCCTCCCGGCGTGCTTCGATCGCCTCGCCGGCGTTCTTGACGAGATTGGTCAGCGCCTGGTTCATCAACGTCGGATCAAGGTCCATCTCGACCGGGACGCCGGGGATTTCGATTACGAACTCCACACCCTCCTGCCCCGCCTCCTGCAGCGTGACGGTGTCGCGGACAATGTCGCGCAGATCGTGGCGCCGGCGATCCGGCTGAGGCATCCGGGCAAACTTGGAGAACTCATCGACGATGCGCCGGAGGTCGCCGGTCTGGCGGATGATCACTTCCGTCATCTGCTCCAGCTTGTCGGCATCGTTCCCCGCGGCCGCGAGGAACTTGCGGCGGATGCGCTCCGCCGAGAGCTGGATCGGCGTCAGCGGATTCTTGATCTCGTGCGCGATCCGCCGCGCCACGTCGCCCCATGCGGCCATGCGCTGCGCCGTCACCAGATCGGTCACGTCATCGAAGGCGACGACGTAGCCCTCAAGGTTGCCCGCCTCATTTCGTCGTGTCGCCATCCTGACCAGCAGGCTCTCGACCAGTCCGTCGCGATTGATCCGTATCTCCTCCTGCGCCGTCTCCGCCGATCCGAGGCGCAGACGCTCGAAGAGGTCAGTGAACTCCGGGATCGCGTCGGAGAGTTCCGCCGTATGCCCCTCCCCTTCCGGCAGTTTCAGCAGACGCTCGGCGGAGCGGTTTGCAAACGCCAGTCGCCCCTCGGAATCCAGACCGACGACTCCTGCCGTGACCGACGTCAGGACCGAGTTCGAACAGGCGCCGCCGTCGCTCGATCTGCCGGTTCGTCGCAAGAAGCGTCTCGCGCTGCGCCTTGAGCTGGCGCGTCATCTGATTGAACACCCGGCCCAGCATCGCGATCTCGTCGTCGCCTCCGTCGTCCTTCACGGCGACGTCGAGGTCGCCGGTCCCGACGCGCTGCGCGGCAGAGGCGAGTTGCCCCACCGGCCGCGACAGCCGCTCCGCCAACCACAGTCCAAGCCAGATCGCCGCGAGGATGAGGATCAGCGCGAAAGCCATGTAGAGCAGGCCGAACTCGAACAGGATACGCCCCCGCTCATCCTCGAGCTGACTGTAGAGGCGCGAGGTCTGCTGCGTGTCGTCGAGGAGGGACAGCAGTTCTCCGTCGACGTCGCGCGAGACATAGAGGATGCGGTCGGCAAAGTTCGGCATCGGAATCAGGACGCGGAACTCGTTGAGATCCCAGTCTTCGATCAGCGCCCAACCTTCAGCGCGGGCCTGACCGATGGTGCCTGCGTCAGGCTTCTCGAAGTCGAAGAGATACGAGCGTTCGCCGCGCGCGCGGATCCGGCCCGTGCCGTCGATGACGTAGGCCTCCCTCAGGCCTCGCTGAATTTGACCCTGGCCCTGACTTAAAAGGCGACGCAGATCGCCGTCCGAAAGATATCCCGCGGCGACGCGGTTTGCCTCGAGGTAGCCGGCAAGTGCGGAGGCGTCGTCGAGCAGATCTCCGCGCTCATCCTCTTCGTAGGCCTCGGCGGCCGCGAGCGAAGCGGCGATGGCACCCCGCACCCGCTCCGAAAACCAGCCCTCAAGGCCGACATTGATCGTCAGAACGGCGAATACGGCGACAAGGATCGTCGGCACCAGCGCGATCAGCGCGAAGATCGCGGTCAGCCGCAGGTGGAGGCGGGAGCCTGCGGACTGTGCCCGCCGCGCAGCGATCATCGCAACGATGCGGCGCAACACCAGCGTTGCGAGGACCAAGATGTAGACCATGTCGGTGAGCAGGACGACGCGGATTGCGAACGCCGAGCCCACCTGTTCCAGCGGCCCGAGCGCCATGAACGTTGCCAGCACCAACGTCGGTCCGAGAAGGACGAGCCCAAAGGTGCCGGTGCTTCGCACACGGCGCGATGAGAGAGCGGCCCCCAGCCGGCGTAGCCTCTCGCCCCGCACCATCGTAGACATCGCCAACCTGCCCGTCACGTCCGGTAGCTTCGGCAGCGCGGCCGATTTGCCACTCTCTATGTGGTATTCTTACATCAATTTGCGACGGCGTGTCACGCGAATATCCAGGTCGGTGATCTTCTTCCTCAAGGTATTGCGGTTGATGCCCAGAAGGTCGGCACATTTGGCCTGGTTTCCTCCCGTGGCATCCAGGGCGATCTCGATCAGCGGATACTCGATCTCCCGCAGGACGCGCTGATAGAGGCCAGGCGGCGGCAGGACACCGCCATGCAGGTCGAAGTAGCGGCGCAGGTGCTTGCCGACCGCGGCGGAGAGCTTCTCGCCGTCACCGCGTCCCGTCACCGGCTCGATCGCGGGTTGGTTGCCGAGCACCTGCTCGACCTCCGCCCGTCCGATCTCCTCCTCGGCCTGAGTGACGACAAGTCGCCGAATGGTGTTCTCGAGCTGGCGGACGTTCCCCGGCCAGGAATATGCGCGCACGAGTTCCATCGCTGCCTGCCCGAAGCGTCGGCCACCGATGCCATCGCGATCTGCCCTCGCAAGGAAATGATCGGCAAGCAGAGGAATGTCCTCCACCCGTTCCCTGAGCGAAGGCACGGCCACTGTCACGCCGCTCAAACGATAGTAGAGGTCCTGGCGGAAGCTGCCCCGCTCCATGAGGTCTGTCAGGTCGGCCTGGCTCGTCGCCATGATTCGCGGACCGGATTCCACAAGACTGTCTAGCATCCGGACGATGCGCGCCTGGGCGTCCATGTCGAAGTCGCCGATCTCATCGAAGACGAGGCTGCCGTTCTTGACACGGGCCAGCGCGGTCGCCGGTCCCTCGATCGGTGTCAGATCCGCGGCACTGACGACGACGAATGGTAGCGTGCGGCGGTCAGAAAAGTCGTGGATCGCGCGTGCGATCAGCGACTTGCCGGTGCCGGACTCGCCCGTGATCAGGACCGGGATGTCGGTGTTCATGATCCGCGCGACCAGACGGTACAGCGACTGCATCGCGGCTGTCCGCCCGACGAGCGGAAGGTCGTCGGCGGTCGTCGTTGGCTCCGCGGCGCGACGGACCGCGCCCGCGCGTCGCTTGACGTCCAGAGCCCTCGACGCGCGCTTCATCAGATCCGGCAGGTCGAAGGGCTTGGGCAGGTAATCGTACGCCTCGGACTCCGCGGCCTGGATAGCGGTCATGATCGTGTTCTGCGCCGAAATGACGATCACCGGCAACCCGGGCCGCTGCTCGCCGATGCGCGGCAGCGCCTCGAGGCCGTTACCGTCGGGCATGACGACATCGGAAATCACGAGGTCGCCCTTGCCCTCCTCGACCCAGCGCATCAGCGTCACCATCGAGGACGTGGCATGCACCTTGCAGCCTGCCCGCGTCAGCGCCTGCGTCAGCACGGTTCGGATCGTCCTGTCGTCGTCGGCGACGAGAACTGTTCCGTCCATCAGTCATTTCCTCCGCTGGTTTCGACCTTCGGCGCAACAGGAAGCGATATCCTGAAAGCCGTTCGGCCAGGCACCGACTGTACCGCGATCCACCCGTCATGCTCCGCCACGATCTTGGAGACGAGCGCCAGGCCGAGGCCGGTACCGTTCTCACGGCCGGACACGAACGGCTCGAATAGGTCGTTCTGGATGTCCGCCGGGATGCCACGGCCATCGTCGATAATCTCGACCTGCAAGGGCAGCCTCGCGCCCGACCCGTCCTTTCTCCGCAGCCGCAGCGACGGCTCGTAGAACGTTCTTATCCTGATCGTGCCACCGCCGCCCGCTGACGCCTCCGCCGCATTCTTCAAGAGGTTCAGAAAAACCTGCAGCATCTGGTCGCCGTCGACGAACGTCGGCGGCAGGGACGGATCGTACTCCTCCACGATCCGCATCTCCGCAGCAAATCCGACCTTTGCCGAACGCCGCGCCCGATCCAGCAGATCGTGGATGTTGACTGCCCGGCGTTGCGGCGGACTGAGGTTGCCGAAATGCTCCACCTGCTCCAGCAGCTTCACGACCCGGCGCGTCTCGGCCACGATGAGGTCGGTCAGCTCCCGATCCTCACCCGACAGCGACATCGAGAGCAGCTGCGCCGAGCCGGTGATCCCGGCCAGAGGGTTCTTGATCTCGTGGGCCAGCATCTCGGCCATGCCGATCGCCGACTTCGCTGCGGACTTCACCGAGTGAGACCGGCCGAGGCGATCGGCGATGTGGCGCTCTTCGAAGAGAAAGAGCAGGTGACCCGGCATCCCGAGCAGCGGCGCCATCTGCACGTTGCAGACCGTCGGTGGCCGCGTGCCACTCGAGACGTCGACGTTATTGATGAAGAGGGGGCTCTCGTCCTCGCGCACCCGCCTGAGCGCGTCCTCGATCGGAGCGTCGATGGCAAGGCGGTCGAAGATCGGGGCGTCCACGACGCTTCTCGCGGAGACGTTGAGGAACTCCTCCGCGGCGGGATTTACCGCCTTGATCCGGTCCTCGGCATCCACGAGGAAAGCCGGCATCGGCAGTGAGGCCCAGATTTGTTGATCGGTGAAGCTCATGCCGCCATCGGCACCCGACGCTCCGCCGCCCGTCGGAATAGGGACATCACCCTCTCCGGGTCGTTTTCCCGCAGGATGCCGGCACGCTCGTCCGCCGTGACATTTATCCCGTCGAGATACCATCCGAGGTGCTTTCGCATTGTCCGGAGGCCGAGCTCGCGCCCGTGAAACGCGAGCGCTGACTCGTAGTGCGCGACCACGAGGTCGGCAAGATCGCCCCGGGCCGGCGCCGAGGCTCCGCCAAGCGCGGCGATGATCTCGGCAAGGATCCAAGGCCGCCCTCTCGCCCCGCGACCGACCATGACGCCGTCGGCGCCGCTTTCGGCCAGCGCGCGTGTTGCCGACCGAGTAGAGGAGATGTCGCCGTTGGCGATTACCGGAATCGAGACCGCCGCCTTTACCGCCGCTATGGCACGCCAGTCCGCTTTCCCTTGGTAGAACTGACACCGCGTACGACCATGGACCGTCACCATCGCGGCACCGGCAGTCTCGGCACGCGCTGCAAGCTCTGGCGCGTTGAGGGAGTCGCCGTCCCAGCCGAGCCGCATCTTCACCGAGACCGGGACATCGGCAGCATCCACAGTCGCCTCGATCAGCGACAGCGCGTGATCTACGTCGCGCATCAGCGCCGAACCGGACAGTCCCCCGACGACCTTTCTGGCGGGACAGCCCATGTTGATGTCGATGCGCTCCGCCCCCGCATCTGCGACGACGCGCGCCGCCTCGGCCATCCAGCGCGCCTCCCGGCCGACCAATTGCACGACCGTACCGGCCGCACCGACGCCAAGCTCTGCGCGGGCGCGCATGTCGGGCTTGCCTTGGACCACCTGCTGGCTCGCCACCATCTCGCTGAAGAGCCCATCTGCGCCGTACCTCTGTACGACGGAGCGGAACGGCACATCAGTGATCCCTGCCATGGGAGCGAGATAGACCTTCGGGCGTATCGAACATGCCGACAAAGCGACCACTTGATGAATCCTTGTGCGCAAAAACCGAGGTAGCCGCTTCGCTCAGAGAAGACAACGGGCTGTAGCAGCCGGCGGTGACGTAGACCAACGGCGCCTAAAATTTACGCAAGCACTCCACGCGACGGCGGGGCATTGTCTCCTGCGAGGGCAAGGTCTCAACGAGCGGCGAGCGAGGAGCTTGATGACGACAGCGGCCGTGATCGTCGCGGCGGGGCGAGGCACCCGCGTGGGCGCAGGGCTTCCGAAGCAGTGGCGCTCTCTCCGCGGCCGAACGCTCGTCGCCTGGTCGCTCGACGCGTACAGAGCGTCTCCGGTCGTTGGGCCGATATGCCTCGTGCTGCATCCTGACGACATGGGCGTCTCGGCAGGATACGAGCAACATTCCGACGTCATGGTTGCCGCCGGCGGAGCGATGCGCGGGCTTTCCGTCCGCGCCGGGCTGGAAGCGCTCGCACCGGTGAGGCCCGACCGCGTCCTCATCCATGACGTGGCCCGCCCGCTCGTGACGCACGCCCTCATCGCGTCGGTCGACGCCGCGCTGGATGCAGCAGACGGCGCCGCCCCCTCCTTGCCGATGACCGATGCCATCTGGCGTATCCTCGAGGGGCATGTCCGCGGGACCGAAGACCGTTCGACACTTGGGCGGGCGCAGACACCGCAGGGTTTTCGGTTCGACCGGATCCTACAGGCGCATCGCGCTCACGACGGCAGCGCGGCAGATGACGTCGAGGTTGCCCTTGCGGCGGGGCTGGACGTCGTGTCCGTTCCGGGCGACGAACGGAACATCAAGATCACAGGACCAGACGATTTCGCGCGGGCCGAGCAGCTGCTGGAGGCAACACTGGACGTCAGATCGGGAACCGGATTCGACGTGCACCGCTTTGGACCGGGGGATCATGTGATGCTATGTGGTGTGAAGATACCGCATCCTCAGGGGCTTATCGGACACTCCGACGCAGATGTCGGCCTCCACGCCATCACCGACGCAATCTACGGCGCCTTGGCAGAGGGGGACATCGGGCGCCACTTTCCGCCCTCCGATCCGCAATGGGCCGGCACGGACAGCCGCGTCTTCCTCGAGCACGCGGCGGCGCGCGCCGCCACCCGCAATTTCCGCATCGGCAACATCGACTGCACGGTCATCTGCGAGCAGCCCAAGATCGCCCCGCACGCTTCGGTCATGGTGCGGACCGTGGCCGAGATCGCCGCGGCGGATCCAGACCGTGTCAGCGTCAAGGCGACCACGTCCGAGCAGCTTGGCTTCACCGGGCGGGGAGAGGGCATCGCCGCGCTGGCGAGCGTCACGTTGATCTCCGGATGAGCCGCCTCGTCGCCACCCTCTTCGGCATTGGCGACCTGCGTCCGGGACCCGGGACGTGGGGATCGGCCGCCGCCGTGGCGATCGCGTGGCCGATCCACGCTCTCGGCGGATTTCCGGCACTCGCCATATCGACGCTCCTCGCCTTCGCGGTCGGGTGGTGGAGCGTCGCGGAGGCGACGCGGGGATCGGCAGACCACGACCCGTCGGAGATCGTCATCGACGAGCTCGTCGGTCAGTGGATCGCGCTCTGGCCGCTGTCGGCAGGCCTCTGGGCCGCGGGAGTAACGGGGTGGACGTTTCCCTGGCCCGGATGGGTCTCGGCGTTCCTGCTCTTCCGGCTCTTCGACATCTGGAAACCCGGTCCCGTCGGATGGGCCGACCGGCGCGGCGACGTCGGCGGCACCATGCTCGACGACGTCATCGCCGGTATACTCGCGGCATTTGTCGTCGCCCTGCTGGGTTGGGTGGCACATGAGGTGGTGATGCGATGACGGCCGAGGCGGTCGTGCGCCGGGCCCGCGCTTGCGGAGCCTTGATCGCCTCGGCGGAAAGCTGCACCGGCGGACTTCTGACGGCAGCCCTCACGGAGATTGCCGGCGCCTCCAGGGTCGTCGACCGGGGCTTCGTCACCTATTCCAACAGCGCGAAGCGTGAGATGCTCGGTGTGCGTGCAAAGACTCTGGAGCGCTACGGCGCTGTCAGCCCGGAGGTTGCGGCCGAGATGGCCGTAGGTGCTCTTCGTCACTCGAACGCGAGCCTGACCGTGGCGATCACCGGGATTGCCGGACCAGGCGGATCCGAGCACAAGCCAGAGGGCCGCGTCTGCTTCGCCGTTGCCACATCGGAGGGAGTGAAGAGCGAGACGAGAGAGTTCGGCGCGATCGGGCGCACGCAGGTGCGCGCCCGATCGGTCGATCAGGCTCTGCTGCTTCTGGCAGACGCGCTGCCGCCGGAGCCATAGAGCGCCGCAGCCCGCCGCTCGAACGCCCGCACGATCCTCTGCATCGCGTCGTTGAATACGACGCCGATCACGCCTTGCAGGACCCGGTTGCGAAACTCGAAGTCGACGAAGAAGTGGACCTCGCAGCCGCCGTCGACATCTCTGAATTGCCAGGTGCTCTCCATGTAGCGGAACGGCCCGTCGATATACTCGGTCCCGATCTTCATCTGCTCGGGCCACAGGGTGACGCGGCTGCCGAAACGCTCGCGGAATACCTTGAAGGAGATGACGAGGTCGGCCTCCATGACCTCGTGATCCTCGACCTGCGTCGTCTGCCGGACCCGCGCCGCGGCGCACCACGGCAGGAATTCTGGGTAAGAGGAGACGTCTGCCACCAGATCGTACATTTGCTGAGCGGTGTAGGGCAGCGTTCGCGTTTCGGAGTGCGTCGACATAGGGTTCGAGTTAGCCCGCTGCCGCGGCGGAGCCAAGTGCGCTTTACCGTTGTACGTCCATGAGCTAGCTCGGCACCGGCTGTGATGGGGGGGCGATGCGTACCGACTACGTGATCAAGGAGATGATCTCGGCCAAGACCATCGCCGCGAGGATCGAGGAGCTGTCGAGGGAAATCACCGCGGCATTCGAGGGCACCGAGAAGCTGGTGGTTGTGGGCCTGCTCCGTGGCTCGTTCGTGTTCATCGCCGATCTCGTGCGCGAGCTCGACCTCAACGTCGAGGTCGATTTCCTCGAAGCCTCGTCCTACGGCGACACGATGGAATCGAGCCGCGAGGTCCGAATCCTCAAGGATCTCAGGGGCGAAATCGCCGGCCGCGACGTGCTGGTGGTCGAGGACATCGTGGACACGGGGTACACGCTGCAACATGTCACGAGCTTGTTGCGTTCGCGAGAGCCGCGTAGGCTGGAGACGATCGCGCTGCTCGACAAGCCGTCGCGCCGCGAGATCAACATCAAGGCGACCTGGACAGGCTTCGAGATCCCAGACGAGTTTGTGGTCGGCTATGGGATCGACTACGCGCAGCGGAACAGGAACCTGCCCTTCATCGGCAAGGTCCTGTTCGTCGACGAGCCGACTGAGCCAGTCACGGTTTCGTCAGAAGGTGACCCATAGTCAAGCAATCGCCGCGTGTTAGCTTTCCTTGGGTCGGTCGGAAAATGGGAGACACTGGATGATGCGCCTCACTACCCTCGCTATTGGAATTGCCGTCGCCGCGTTGCCAGCAGCAGCGCAGGAGATGAGCGCGGCAGAACGCGCGCATCAACTGAGACAATCTCACATGACCCTCTATTCGGCCAATCTCGGCCCACTCGTCGGAATGGCGCGAGGAGAGGTCGAGTACGACGCCGAGACGGCCGCGCTTCACGCAAGTAACATCGCATCCTATGCAAGCGTGGATCTCTCGCCTCTCTGGGTCGAGGGCTCGAGCAGCGAGGATCTGGAGGACAGCCGCGCCTTGCCTGCCATCTGGGACAACCTAGAGGATGTTGCAGCTTATCAGCAGTCGCTCCTAGAGGCCGCACAGGCCGCCGCCGACGCCGCCCCCGAGGGTCAGGAGGCATTCGTCGCAGCCTTCCGGGAGGTCGGACAGACCTGCGGTGGCTGCCACGAGGACTATCGTCAGTCCGACGACTGATCCGAAGTCGGTATGAAGCGCTTCTTCCTTGCGATGGCGGGGACGACTCTGATTGTCCTCGCTGCTTGGTGGTGGCTGACGCGGCCTGATCCTCTGCAGGCATCGGACCTGGCGGAAGTCCGAGGCGATGTGGCGCGCGGCGAGATGATCTTCGCCGCGGCCGGTTGCGCATCCTGCCACTCTGCACCCGACGCCGAGGGCGAGGCGAGGCTTGTCCTGGCCGGAGGGGAGCGGTTTCCGAGCCAGTTTGGGACGTTCGTTGCCCCGAACATCTCGCCGCATCCGGAAGCCGGCATCGGCGGTTGGTCGGACCTTGAGATTGCCAGCGCAATGCAGCGGGGCGTGGCGCCCAACGGGGCCCACTACTACCCGGCTTTTCCCTATACGGCTTACGCCAATGCGACGAAGGAGGATGTCGTCTCGCTCATCGCATACCTTCGCACGCTGCCCGAGTCCGACGTGCTCAGCCAGCCGCACGACGTCGGCTTCCCTTTCAACATCAGACGAAACATCGGGATCTGGAAGCAATTCTTCGCGCACGACGGCTGGGTCCTGCAAGAGACCGGATCGACCGAGGTTGAGCGCGGCCGCTACCTAGTCGAAGCTTTGGGTCATTGCGGCGAATGCCACACGCCGCGGAACGCGGTTGGGGCGCTTAAGATCGGACAGTGGCTCGGAGGCGCCCCCAATCCCTCGGGCCGCGGAAGGATCCCCAACATCACGCCGGGCGGTCTCGACTGGTCGGAGGCCGACATCGCAGGCTATCTCGCCTCCGGCTTCACGCCCGACTTCGACACCGCCGGTGGGCTCATGGCCGAAGTGATCCGGAATACAGCCCAGCTCACCGATCAGGATCGGATGGCCATTGCCGCCTATCTCAAGGCGGTGCCGGCGGTGGAATAACGGGGCCTTCCAGCCGCTCGCGACAGCGGATATCAGGCGGCATGACATCCGCCATGGATTTCCTCCGCACGCGCCGGTCGCACCCTGCCAAGACGCTGGTCCTGCCGGTTCCAGATCGTTCCAAGATTCGCGAACTCCTGACGACGGCCGCACGATCACCCGATCACGGCAAGCTGGAGCCCTGGCGCTTTATCGTCCTCCAGAAGCCCGCGCTGGAGCGGCTGGCAGGCTTGGTGGCGACGGTCGGGCGCGACGGGGAACGCTCCGACGAGGACATCGAAAAGCAGCGTCGGCAATACGCCGATGCCAGCCTCGCGGTCGCTGTCGTCTTCAGCCCCAAGCCGTCCAAAAAGATCCCTGAGGTCGAACAGCTCCTGTCCGCCGGCGCGGTGTGTCTGTCGCTCCTGAACGCCGCGCTTGCGGCCGGCTGGGGGGCAAACTGGCTAACCGGATGGGCGGTCTACGACAAACGCTTCCGCGAGGAAGGTCTTGGTCTGGGCGAGGAGGAACGGCTGGCAGGCATGATCCACATCGGCACTCGCACGCTGGAGCCAAGCGATCGTCCGCGGCCCGACATCGATGCGATCATCACCTGGGCCGATGGGTGATTGGCGACGTCCTGAAGGCGATCGGACAGGCGGGCGATCCAAGGTTCCGCGGCACTCTGCTGCGCGGCATTGGCCTCACCGTCATGCTGCTGCTCGCGATCTACTTCGGGTTCTTTTGGCTGGTCGGCTGGCTGCTGCCAGACGCGGTGACCTTACCGTGGATCGGCCAGATCGGATGGATCGACGACGTGGCGTCCTGGGGTACCGTCCTGCTGCTGCTCGTCGCATCGGTCTTCCTGATGGTCCCTGTGGCGTCGGCCTTCACCGGTTTCTTCCTCGACGACGTCACCGACGCGGTCGAGGCGTGGCATTATCCCCATTTGCCATCCGCGCCGCGGCTGACGCTTGCCGAGTCCTTGGGCGAGGCGCTGATCTTCCTGGGCATCATCCTGGTCGGCAACCTGCTGGCGTTGATCGTCTACTTGGCCGTCCCGCCGATCGCGCCGTTCGTCTTCGTTGCGCTGAACGGCTATCTGCTCGGGCGTGAGTATTTCGACCTGATCGCGCGGCGTCGCCTGGGGCGCGACGGCGCGCGGCGCATGCGGCGGCGGCATGGATTGCAGATATGGATCGCGGGGATGGTGATGGCGGCGCCGCTCACCATCCCGCTTGTCAATCTGATTGTACCGGTGCTTGGCGCCGCGACGTTCACGCACCTGTTTCATCGGCTGTCTAGGGGCGGTCCATCCGGTTGAACCAATCGATATCGTGGACGGTGATGACCCCGCTGACGATGACGGCGCAGGCCGCGACCCACAGGATCAGCGCCACAATCGACGTGACGACGACCTTCCGGCGAAGGTTCAGGTTCTCCGGCGACGAGGCATGCGTGCCGCGCAGGACCCTGCCGAGATCGCCCTGGGTCGTCAGCCGCAGCGGCAGGACCACGAACAACACCATGAACCAGATGACGGCCAGCAGGACGAGGGCGGAGGTGATGGCCATCAGGTCTGCTCGAGCTCGACCAGGGTACCGTCGAAATCCTTCGGATGCAGGAACAGCACCGGCTTGCCGTGGGCCCCGATCTTCGGCTCCCCATCACCGAGGATGCGGGCGCCGCCAACCTTGAGCCGATCGCGCGCGTCGATGATGTCGTCGACCTCGTAACAGACGTGATGGATTCCCCCGCCGGGATTCTTTTTCAGGAACCCGGCGATCGGCGAGTCCGCCCCGAGCGGATGAAGAAGCTCGACCTTCGTGTTTGGCAGTTCGATAAAGACGACAGTCACGCCGTGGGCCGGCTCATCCTGCGGCTCTCCGACCTGCGCACCGAGCGTGTCGCGATACCGTGCCGTTGCCGCACCGAGGTCAGGCACGGCGATAGCGACGTGATTGAGCCGTCCGATCATTGCGCCTCCGCTACAGTGGCGCGGTTATGGGCACCCTGGACTTCGGACGCAAGCGACCCGTCATGCTTAACTCGGCATTTACCAAAGCCCGGCAAAGGTCGCAGGAGAACACGCCAGGAGACGAACGAATGCCGAACGACTTCTCCGACTTTCTCGCGCAGCGCAAGCCGACGCCCGAGCGTCCGCTCCAAGGGCAGACGGTGCTCGTTGTCGAGGACAGCCGCTTCGCCTGCGAGGCGCTGCGTTTGCTTTGCCAACGAAGTGGCGCGCGGATCCGCCGCGCGGACAGCCTGCGCTCGGCGCGCCGTCACCTGCAGGCCTTTCGCCCAACGGTCGTCATCGTTGATCTCGGGCTGCCCGACGGGAACGGGGCGGAGCTGATCCGCGAGCTGGCCTCCGCTCCCTCGCGTATCGCGGCCATTTTGGGAATGTCGGGCGACGATGGTGCATCCGATGTCGCCCTTTCGGCCGGTGCCGACGCGTTTCTTGCAAAGCCGATCGCGACCGTCGGTCAATTCCAGTCCATCATCCTCTCGGCGCTGCCGACGCAGCCTCTGGGGGTGCGGATCGTTTCGGACGATGCGGTGAGCCCCGACCGGCTCGCCATGCGAGACGACCTGGCACGCGTAGCGGACATCCTGGCCAACCCCGTCGATGCGCGCGCGCTCGCGTACGTCGCCCAATTCCTCGGCGGCGTGGCCCGGACCACGAAGGACGACGAACTCAAGGAGGCGGCGGAAGCGCTCACCTTGGGCGGTGACGGTGCTGTTGAGCATGTGGCCAAGGTGGTCGAGCGACGGATCATCGATAGCGATGCATTCGCCGCCTGAACCTACTCCCTCCGGATCAGCCTCAGGCCAAGATCTCGCAACTGCTCGTTGGTTGGGTCGGTCGGGGCGCCCATCATCAGGTCCGTCGCCTGTTGCGTCATCGGAAACAGGATGACCTCGCGGATGTTCTCCTCGTCCGCGAGCAACATGACGATCCGGTCGATGCCGGCGGCACAGCCGCCGTGCGGCGGCGGCCCATAGCGGAACGCATTGACTAGCCCGCCGAAGCGTCGCCTTACCTCCTCTTCCTCATAGCCGGCGATCTCGAACGCTCTGAACATCACGTCGAGGCGGTGATTCCGGATCGCGCCCGACACGATCTCGTATCCGTTGCACGCCAGATCGTACTGGAACCCCTTTACCGCGAGCGGATCGCCCGATAGCGCATCGAGCGCACCCTGCGGCATCGAGAAGGGGTTGTGGCTGAAGTCGACCCGCCCCTCGTCGTCCTTTTCGTACATCGGGAAGTCGACGATCCAGGCGAAGGCAAATCGTCCCTCCTCCGTCAGCTTCAGCTCGCGCCCGATCTCGGTGCGGGCCCTGGCGGCGACGCGGACGAAGTCATCGGGCGCTCCGGCGAGGAAGAACGCCGCGTCTCCCGCCCCTAGGCCGAGCTGTCGGCGGACGGCCTCGGTCCGCTCCGGACCGATGTTCTTGGCGATGGGGCCCGCGCCTTCCGGCCGCCCCTCACCCTCGCGCCAGAAGATGTAGCCCATGCCGGGCAGCCCCTCGGACTGGGCAAAGACGTTCATCCGGTCGCAGAAGGCGCGCGAGCCGCCGCCAGGCGCCGGGATGGCCCGGATCTCCGTCCCGTCCTTCTCGAGGATCTTCGCAAACAGGCCGAAGCCGCCGCCGGCGAAATGCTCGCTCACGATCTTCATCTTGATGTGGCAGCGCAGGTCCGGCTTGTCGGTGCCATACCAGAGCATCGCGTCGTCAAAGGCGATCCGCGGCCAGACAGCGTCGACCTCCCTGCCCCCTCCGAACTCCTCGAACACGCCCTGGATGACCGGTTGTATCGCTGTGAAGACATCGTCTTGCGTCACGAAGCTCATCTCGACGTCGAGTTGATAGAAGTCGGTTGGCGAGCGGTCCGCCCGCGGGTCTTCATCTCTGAAACACGGCGCGATCTGGAAGTACTTGTCGAAGCCCGAGACCATCAGCAGCTGTTTGAACTGCTGCGGCGCCTGGGGCAGCGCATAGAACTTACCCGGATGCAGTCGCGACGGCACAAGAAAATCGCGCGCACCCTCCGGCGAGGAGGCGGTGATGATGGGCGTCTGGAATTCGTTGAAGCCAAGGTCCCACATCCGCTGACGCATCGACCGAACGACGGCCGACCTCAGCATCATGTTGCCGTGCAACCCCTCGCGCCGCAGGTCGAGAAAGCGATACCGGAGACGCGTCTCCTCCGGATATTCCTGCTCGCCGAAGACCGGCAGCGGCAGCTCTTCGGCGCTCCCGAGAATCTCGATGCCGCGAATGAAGACCTCGATCTCGCCGGTCGGGATCTTTGGGTTGACCAGCTCGGGATCTCTCGCCTTCACCTGCCCGTCGACGCGGATGCACCACTCGGACCGCACCTTCTCGACCTCGGCGAAGACCGGGCTGTCAGGATCCGCCAGTACCTGCGTCATGCCGTAGTGATCGCGAAGGTCGATGAACAATACGCCGCCGTGGTCGCGCACGCGATGCACCCAGCCTGCGAGGCGTACTTCCTGCCCGACATCCGCGGTCCTCAGAGCGGCGCAGGTGTGGGTGCGATAGGCGTGCATCGTGCGGGATCCTCGGACAACGCGGAAGGGAAGCCGCGCCGATACACGGCACAAGGTTGGCAAAGTCAAGCCGGAGAGGGAACCTCCCGCCTTTACAGGCTCTTCCACCGACGACATGATCAACAATCGGTGCAGAGGCCGGACGCTATGTCCGGAAGGGGTGGTTCCGATGTGGATGATGCTTCTCGACAAGCTGCTGGCGCGAACAATCAGGACAGGAACATTGGTCATGCATCCGCTGTCCGGCCCGCCGAAGAGCTACGGCAGCGGCGCGCCCTCGGTCACGGTGCGGATACATGACGGGTCTTTATTTCGCCGCATCCTGCTCAATCCCGACCTCGGCATTGGCGAAGGATACATGGATGGGACCTTCACGATCGACGACGATGACCTCCACGGCTTCCTCGAGCTTGCGGTGAAGAACAGCCAGCACGCTTGGGAGCATCCGCTTCACAGGCTTCTTTGGAAGTATCGCTATCTTGCGCGCGTCACTCGCCAGTACAATCCGGCAAAGAGAGCGCGAAGCCGTGTCGCCCACCACTATGACCTGTCGGGAGAACTCTACGATCTCTTTCTCGACGCTGACAAGCAGTATAGCTGCGCCTATTTCCGCGCGCCCGGCGACACGCTCGAGCAGGCTCAGGCACAGAAGAAGGCGCACATCGCGGCGAAGCTGAGGCTGGAGCCCGGCCTGCGCGTGCTCGACATCGGTTGCGGCTGGGGCGGTCTCGGCTTGACGCTTGCGCGTGACTACGGAGCCGATGTGGTAGGTGTCACCCTGAGCGCGGAGCAGCACCAGGCCGCGAACGAGCGAGCTTGGAAGGCTGGCTTGGCGGATCGGGCCAAATTCCACCTCATGGACTATCGCGACGTCGAAGGCACATTCGACCGAGTCGTATCGGTCGGCATGTTCGAGCATGTCGGCTCGCCGCATTACCGCAAGTATTTCCGGACCGTCCGCGACAAGCTGACACCGAATGGCATCGCGCTGATCCACACGATCGGCCGCACGTCTCCACCCGGCGCGAACAGTCCTTGGGTCGAGAAGTACATCTTTCCCGGAGGCTATATCCCCGCCCTCTCGGAGATCACGTCTGCGACCCAGAAGGAGGACCTCATCCTGCAGGACGTCGAGGTTTGGCGGATGCACTACGCGCACACGCTGCGCCACTGGCACGATCGCTACATGGCGAAGGCCGATCGGGTGCGGGAAATCTACGACGACCGCTTCTGCCGGATGTGGCGCTACTACATCGCCGCCAGCGAGCAGACCTTCCAATTCAATCGTCAGGTAGTGTTCCAGATACAACTCGGCCGGAAGATGGAGGCGGTCCCGATCACGCGCGACTATCTCTACGAGAGCAAGGCGCTGCGGCGTGACGACATGGCGGCGGAGTAGCGGCCAGAACGGCCGCTGGATATTGCCCGGATGAAGATCGTGCCGAGCCCACAAAGCTGTAGAGGACTACGGCTTCTGGGATGTTGCGGCGCATCTGCGGTGGTCCTCATTGGCAAACCGAACAAGCGTAAGCGCGACGCCGATCCCCTCCTGCCGCTGCTGATCTGACCGGGTCATTCTCCGCGCGCATGAGCGTCGGAGGTGTTGGCTTGGAAAGAGACGGCAAAGTCGGCGTCCATTTGGACGGCTCGACGGTGGGTGGAGTTTCGCGGCTGGAGGTGATCGAGGGGCCGACCGGGCGACGGCGGCGCACGAAGGCGGAGCGGGCGCGAATCGCGGCGGAGAGCCTGGTGCCCGGAGCTTCTGTGGCGGACGTCGCGCGGCGGCACGGAACGGCGCGCTGGCAGGTTCACGACTGGCGGAAGAAGCTGCGGACGGGGCAGTTGGTGGTGCCCGAGAGCGTGGCGGAGCTGCCGATGTTTGCTGAGCTGGTGGTCGAGGGCGCCGCCGCGGATGCGCCGGCAGCGACGGATGCCACATCCGGGGTGGAGATCGTCGTCGGTGATGTCGTGATCCGCGTCGGCGCCGGCGCCGGCGAGGGGCTGTTGATGCGGACGATCCGGGCAGTGCGAGGGGCGGCATCGTGATGCTCGGTCAGGGCGGGCCGGTGAAGGTCTTCGTGGCGACGCGCCCGGTGGACTTCCGCAAGGGGATCGACGGTCTGCGCTGGCGGTGCAGGAGATGTTCGGGCTCGACCCGTTCTGCGGCGCCATCTTCGTCTTCCGCGCGAAGCGGGCGGACCGCATCAAGCTGCTGGTCTGGGACCAGACCGGGATGGTGCTCGTTCACAAGCGCCTGGAAGGCGGCAAGTTCGTCTGGCCGCAGGTGCGGGACGGGGTGATGCGGATGTCGTCGGCGCAGCTGGCGGCGCTGTTCGAGGGGTTGGACTGGCGGCTGGTGCGCCCCGAGCGGGCGCGGCGTCCGCTGGCGGCAGGGTGAGCGCGCGGACGTGCGGGAAGCCCCTGTTCTTGCTGGCCAGAGCCTGAAGCGCGTGATTCACTCCGGCGCATGGACGCCGACGCCCTCAGCCGCGCGAACACCCACCTGAAGGCCCGCCTGGCCGAGGTGCAGGAGGCCAACCGCCGGCTGGAAGACATGCCTCACGCTCCTCGCAGCGCGAGCGGTTCGGCAAACGCTCCGGGAAGCTGTCCCCGACCAGTTCAACTTGGCCTTGGAGGATGCCGAACTGGCCCAGGGCGTGCTCGAAGCCGCGCAGGAGAAGGCCAAGGCCGCGCTGCAGCGGGCGCGCGGGGAGACGCCTCGCAAGCCGGCGCGCAACCGTGGTCATCTGCCGGCACATCTGCCCCGGATCGAGCGTGTGATCGAGCCCGCCAGCACGCTCTGCCCCTGCGGCTGCGGCGAGATGGCAAGGATCGGCGAGGACCTCTCCGAGAGGCTCGACGTGATCCCGGCACAGTTCCAGGCGCTGGTGACGCGGCGCCCCAGATACGCCTGCCGCCGGTGCTCGCAGGCCGTGGCGCAGGCGCACGCCCCCGAGCATGTCGTGCCGGGCGGGCTGCCGACCGAGCGGCTGATCGCCGTTCGCCATCGGGCTCGAACCGATGGCGCCGCGATGGCTCACCATCGTGTCGAAGTTCGGCGACTTCCTTCCGTTCTGCCGACAGGCCGGGATCTTCGAGCGGCAGGGGCTCCACCTCGACCGCGGCACGCTCGGCAACTGGGTCGGGCGCGCATGCTTCCACCTGACGCCCGTCATCGACCACATGCGCACCCATCTGCGCGGTGCCGACCGCATCTTCGTCGACGAAACGCGGGCGCCGGTGCTTGATCCCGGCCGGAAGGCCACGAAGAGCGGCTACTTCTGGGCTGTCGTATCCGACGATCGCGGCCATGCCGGCGCCGGCCCGCCGATCGTGCTGTTCCATTACGCCCCCGGTCGGGGGAAGCAGCATCCGCTGAAGTTCCTTGCCGAATACTGCGGCCGGTTCCTGCAATGCGACGCCTGCCAGTCCTGCAACGCGCTGACGGACATCGCGCGCGACGGTGGCCCATGGCAGCTGGTCCATTGCTGGACGCACGTCCGCCGCCGCTTCGTGACGCGCTTCGAAAACGAGGGCTCCCCCATCGCCGAGGAGATGCTGCGCCGGATCGCTCTGCTCCATCAGGTCGAGAGACCGTCCGCGGCAAGGAGCCGTCTCTGCGCCTCGCCGCCCGACGCGAGCAGTCCGCCCCGATCGTCGCCGCGCTCAAGCCCTGGCTGGAGCCCCAGCTCTCCCGTATCCCGCAGAAATCCCGGCTGGCCGAGGACATCCGCTACGCCTCGCGCACTGGCCCGGCCTGATCCGCTTCCTCAGACGGCACCCTCGAACTCGACACCAACCCGGTCGAGAACCAGATCCGTCCGATCGCGACGAGGCGTTCATTGTGCCCCCCTTCTTCAAGTGTCTGGAAACATGGAGAGTTGGTTCTTCGGATCAGGCCGACACGGGCGTCCTTTCCGTCTCAGTGCGATGCTGACGGTGTCGTCTTCGAGGTCGATCGCCCGGATTCTGATACGGCGCGCCGGGCACGACCTGCTCGGCAGGCAGAACGTGCTCTCTGATGAGCCTGCGGATGGCGTGGTTGGTCACGCCGAGCTTCGCCGCGGCTTCGCTCATGGTGAGCCATTCGCCGTTCTTTCTCGGCGGAACGGTAGGCGTGCATGCCGTGGACCTTCCGGATGGAGCCGACGCGGTGCGGCGTCCAGGTCTTTCCCTGTCCCGTGCGGATGGCCATCCGGTTGAGCGAGGCGGCGATGTCGGCGTCCGACCAGCGGCCCGCCATCCGGGCCATGACCGCGAGCGCTTCCTCCGGGGTCCGGCGGCCGTGCTCGCCGGTCTTCGGCTTGCGGACGCGCAGCTGCGAGTGCGCGCCGCCGCGCCAGGGGATGGTCAGGATGACCTCGCGCGACACCTCGCCGACGTCGACGATGATGTCGGTCACCAGAGCGCGCAGGAGCTTCTGGCGTGCGCGCATCGTGACGCCGGGCGCACTCCAGGCGCCGGCGGGAGCGTCGGCAAGGCCGGTGAAGTCCGGTGCTGGCGCGGCGGACACCGGCAAAGCCAGCGCCTCGAGACGTTCGGCGCAGGCCTCGACGCGGCGGAGCGTCATCTCCCAGGCGCGCTCGAGCTGCGCCGCGATCAGGCGGTTGTCCGGGTCGCAGGCAGCGTAGCGGCGTTCCGCCAGCGAGGCATCGTGAGCCGCGCCTGCTGGAGGTCGAGCTCCGCCATCCGCCGTCTCTCGGCTTCGCCGTCTTCGTGCATGCGCTCGGCTTCCCGCGCCGCCTCGATCGCCATGGGTTCTACCGCGCGCGAGGCAACTCGGCCGCGATGGCGGCATCGACCCGGGAGCCGCCGAAGGTCATGCAGCGGCCGATGCCGCGCCCGGTCTGTGCCCGATCGCAGCGATACGTGGAGCGGCCGGGCGGCCTGCCGGCATAGGCGACGGAGAGCGCCCGGCCGCAGCGTCCACATGTCAGGATGCCCGCGAGCAGGGCTCTTCCGCCGCGGCCGGACTTCGCGCCACCGGCCCAGCCGTAGGTGTTGGCCGCGAGCGTCTCCTGGTTCCGCTCGAACTCGGCCCAGCCGATGTAGCCGTCGTGGTGGTCGTGGATCAGCACGTCCCACGCCGCCCGTGGCCGGCCGTGGCCGTAGGTCTTGCGCGCCCGTCCCTCGACCATGACCCACCCGCTTCTCGCTTTTGCCGTAGACGTAGGCGCCGGCGTAGAACGGGTTCTTCAGGATCGAGATCACGTTGCGGTAGCGGATCGGGGTCCACTCGAGGGAGGTCATCCGCATCGCCATTGTCACTCGGACCAATGGCGCTCCAATGGCAATCGTCCGACGGCCGCGGAAACGAGACGCCGTCGGCCGCGAGCGACAGCAGCGTCTGGCGCGCGCTGCTGAGCTGCCGGAAGCGCTCGAAGATCAGCCGGATCGTCTGCTGGAGACGCAGGTCGGGATCGAAGCCGAGGCCATGGTCCCGGCGCCAGAGGTAGCCGACGGGCACGCTGATGCGGAGCTCGCCCCGCTCTGCCTTCGCGCGCGCGGCATCGAGCATCCGCGCGCGCAGGATGCCGAGCTCGAACTCGCTGATGCTGCCCTTCATGCCGAGGAGGAGCCGGTCGTTCGGCCGACAAGGATCGTACACGCCGTCGAGGTCGATCACCCGGGCTTCGACGAGACCGCAGAGTTCCAGCAGGTGATGCCAATCGCGGCCGTTGCGGGCGAGACGGGACGCGTCGAAGCACAGCACCGCGCCGATCTCGCCGGCACAGAGCGCCGCCACCAGGCGATCGAAGCCGGGACGCGCCACCATGCCGCTCGCGGAACGGCCAAGATCATCGTCGATGACCTCGATGGCGCGGACCCCCTGGCGCCGGGCGACCTCGACCAGCTCATACTGGCGGCGCCGGCTCTCAAGGTTGGTCTCGACCTGCGTCCGGCAGGATTGCCGGACGTAGACCACGGCCTTCCTCTCGAGGACCGTCGCGGGAAGCATCTCAGACGTCGTCATCGCTGCCTCCCGGCGCCGCGGCCTCGGCCAGCAGGTTCGCCAAGGTCGTCACCGTGGCCCGTCGCTCCGTGGTGGACATGCCGCGGAGCCTCGTGGAGTCGAACGTCATCATCAGCTGGCGCGGCGGCGCCGGCGCCTTGGGACCGGTCATCCTGCTCCTCCTTGGCGACGATCGCATCGCCAGGAGAGCTTCGCCGGAATCCGCGCCGGCTCAGCAGGTCATGAAGATCGCCGAGGGCCGCAATCGAGACCTGCGGCGGGCCAAGTTGCCGCATGCCGGCGCACGCGACCGGATCGAGCATCCAGGCTGGTAGGACGAGAACGTCTCCCGGGCCCACAACGAGATGAACGAAGCGGCCAGTCTCGCGCGACTGGCTCGATTCCACCCGAAGAGTTCGGCCGTGGAGAGGATGCCAGCGATAGTGGACGACAGCTTCCTGCCCGACATGGGCAGAATGACCAGGTGATCGCCCTGACCCGCAAGAACGCGCTCTTCGCCGGCAACGAGGTCGGCGCCGAGAACTGGGCCATGCCCGCCTCGCTCGTCGCCACCTGCAAGATGAGCGAACGTGAACCCCCGTCGACTACCTCGCCGACACCCTCCGGGCCATCCTCGACGGACACCCCAAATCCCGCATCGAGGACCTGATGCCCTCGCGCTACGCCCAGCCGTCAAGCCTCGCCGCATAGGGCCGCGCCGTCGCGCTTACGACCAAGCGGACGTTGAATGCAATTGGGATCGAGTTCGGATCGGTTCAGCCATCGGGCAGCGAAGCAGTAGCGCCTCAGGTCCGAATGGTTCTTCAAGCACGAAGTTGCGCTTGCACTTGCTCGGGCGGCAACGGCCGCGCGAAGAAGTAGCCTTGCAGCAAGTCACAGCCCAAATTCCTGAGGACATCGGCGTGTTGGCTCCTCTCGACCCCCTCGGCCGTCATCTCCAGACCAAGGGCGTGGCCCATGACCATGATGGCTTCCAGCACCTTTCGCGCGCGGCCATCGGTGTCGCAATTGGTGACAAGCGAGCGGTCGATCTTGAGCGCGTCGACGCCGAGATCGGCCAGATAGCTGAAGCCCGAATACCCGGTTCCAAAATCGTCCAATGCCACCGAGACTCCCAAAGCCTTCAGCGCTGAAATATTCTCAGCAACCGGCACGGCATCTTCGATAAGGACGTTTTCCGTCAACTCGGCCTCGAGACGCTTCGGGTCGATTCCGCTGGACTTGATCGCGCTGTCGATCTTTGCTGGCAGGCCCGGCGACCGGAACTGCTCGGGTGAGAGATTGATCGATACGAACATGTGAGGCGGCCAACCAGCCGCCGTGCGACAGGCCTCGCGCAGGACCCAGCGACCGATTTCGTGAATAGTCCCGTTCGCTTCCGCCAGATGGATGAACTCGTGCGGCGGCAACATTCCGCGAACAGGATGACGCCATCGTAGAAGCGCCTCGAAGCCTTGGATCTTGCAGGATTCCGCCCGCACGATGGGCTGATAATGGAGTTCAAGCTCGTTCCGTTCGATGGAGAAATGGAGATCCTGACGAAGCTCCTGGTGCTTGGTTGCTCTCGCACGCATCTTGGAGTCGAAGGCGTGGCTGGTGTTTTTTCCGCTCTCCTTGGCGCTGTAGAGCGCAATGTCAGCGGCGCTGACCAGCGCATCGGCGGTGTCGGCCCCGGATCCTGCGCACGCGACGCCGATTGATACGCCGATGCGGACGAGGTCTCCGTCAAGGGTCAGGGGCTCGCCGACTGCCTGTATCAGGCGTGAAGCGAGGTCCAGCGCTGTCTCGCGTTCGACACCGCGCATCAGGACCGCAAACTCGTCGCCGCCGATGCGCGCCACCACGCCCGCTCCACCTGTTGCCTCGGAAATGCGGTGCGCGACATCGACAAGAAGGCGGTCACCCGCAACGTGACCGCGCCGGTCGTTCACGTCCTTGAACCCATCTAGGTCAAGATAGAGCAGGCACACGTCTTCACTCGTCTGCCTGTGGGACACGAAGACCCGGTCCAGTTCTTCCCCGAAGCTCGAGCGGTTCAGCAAGCCCGTCAGCGGGTCGTGCCGGGCGAGATAGGCGATTCGTTGCTCGGCCGACTTCTGCGCCGAGAGGTCTGAAGCTACTCCCCGAAATCCGACAAGTGATCCCGATGCATCATGCAGCGGATGTCCGGAGAGACGAAGCCAGCGCGGGTTCTGAGGGTTCGGGAAGCGGATCTCGATCCCTCGAAACGACTCTCCGTTCAAGAGGTGGCGTTGCAGAAGGGGTGACTCGCAATCGGGATCATCGCAGCATCCAGTCGCAAACTCCCTGAAGTCTCTCTCGGCAAGCTGGTCGACGGACACGGCCAAGCCCGCCGCAGTTTGCTCCACACCGCGTTGCAGGCGACCATGCGAATCGATCTGCCAAAGCCAGTCATTCGTGTCGCGCTCGAAATCTTGCAGAAGCATGCCGATGACTTTCGATTGCTCGGCTATCTGCTCGCGGTCCTCGAAATTGGCGCGCAAGAGGCGGCCAAGGCCGACGCCTGCACGTTGAATGATGAACGAGAAGACCAGGAGCGGAATTCCGAGTATCAGGTCGATCGGCTTGTGATCGAGAGAAAGGGCAAGCAACGCGCAAACCACGAGAGGCGCGAGACAGGCGTTCATCGCGACCGGCATCGCGGAAAGTGCAAAGCCGCCGCCATAGATCATGCCACCCGTGATAACGGCTACCACCGCTTGTCCCTGGATGTCCGCGGCCGGATAGAGCACGATAGTCGGGAGGCCCCATGACAGGCCGAGGAAGAGGGCGTTGGCGACAGCACGTCGGGCGACCCGCTGCGACGCTGGCCTCGGTCCGAGCCGCCTGCCACGACGCCACGACAGGATGGCCATGACAGAGTAGATCAGGATCACAGCCATCCAGGGCAGAGCGAACATCGTCAATCCTGCGCTCATGGCGACCCAGACGAAGAGCCCCGCATTCACGACATTGCCGAGCATCATGATGGGCGTGTGCTTCTGCACTCCGGCGATCTGCACGCCCAAGAACTTTCGCTCGAATTCACCGTGGAGGGCGGTTTCATCCTGCCAGTAAGCGGTCTCTGAGAAGCCCTTTCCAGGCTCAAGGGGAGACGAGGTCGGTCGGCTCATCATCTTTTTCGCCACCGTATCCTGTTGGCTGATCGATCAGAGGCCCGATTCCTTTCGTCGCACAACTTCGAAGGGTATTTGCCACCTGAATGTCAATCCTCGCATGCTGAGTCTGGCATTAACGAGAAGTACCATCGCGTGCGGTGCTAGATTGGCGCCATGCCCCGCGGAACTCAGTTATTTTCTTGCTGGCCGTGTCCGGCCATCTGCAGATAGGTGCAGCAGCAGCGCAAGCTTGCCGCCGGTGGGATGCGCGCCAGCGGGCAGCACGCGGACCCTGCACGGCCGTTGGCGATCTCCTGATCTTCCGCCTCGGCATCTCTGCATCGGGCCCTCCGCACTCTGAAGTTGAGTGCGCCGACGCAGGAAGCGGACGATGAAAGTGCTCAGGGTTCCGTCATGTCAGATCCGCAGAAGCGTGTCGCAGCATTGACGCCATGTCGGGCGAACTCCTAAAACTTGGCACCGCCGGGCATGGCCGTTCTCGCAAGCGCATAGTCCCCGCCCTTGCCCCCACTCTTGCCTCGTCTATAAGCCTCGCGATTTTCCGACCATCTCCGGGGACCCCATGCCGAAGCGCGACGACATCCGCTCGATCCTGATCATCGGCGCGGGGCCCATCGTCATCGGCCAGGCCTGCGAGTTCGACTATTCCGGCGCTCAGGCCTGCAAGGCGCTGCGAGAGGAAGGGTTCCGGGTCATCCTGGTCAACTCAAATCCAGCGACGATCATGACCGACCCAGGCCTGGCAGACGCCACATACATCGAGCCGATCACGCCCGAGGTCGTCGCGCGGATCATCGAGCGAGAGAAGCCGGACGCGCTGCTGCCGACGATGGGCGGTCAGACCGGCCTGAACACCGCGCTCAAGCTCGAGGAAATGGGCGTGCTCGCCCGGCACGGCGTCGAGATGATCGGCGCGCGCCGGGAAGCGATCGAGATGGCCGAGGATCGTGGCCTCTTCCGCGAAGCCATGGACCGGATCGGCCTTGAAAATCCCCGTGCCACCATCGTCACCGCGCCGAGGCGCGCCGACGGCCGGCTCGACCTCGCAGCCGGCGTCGCGCGCGCGATGGAGGCTCTGGAACATGTGGGGCTGCCCGCGGTCATTCGTCCGGCCTACACGCTCGGCGGTACGGGCGGCGGCATCGCCTACAACCGCGACGACTACGAGGCGGCATGCCGCGCAGGCATGGACGCCTCGCCAACGGGCCAGATCCTGGTCGACGAGAGCCTGCTCGGTTGGAAGGAGTTCGAGATGGAGGTTGTCCGTGACAAGGCGGACAACGCGATCATCGTTTGCTCGATCGAGAACGTCGACCCGATGGGCGTACATACTGGCGACAGCGTGACCGTGGCCCCTGCACTGACGCTAACCGACAAGGAATACCAGCGGATGCGCTCCGCCAGTATTGCAGTGCTGCGAGAGATCGGCGTCGAGACCGGCGGATCGAACGTGCAATGGGCGGTGAACCCGGACGACGGCCGCATGGTCGTGATCGAGATGAATCCGCGTGTATCCCGATCGTCCGCGCTGGCATCCAAGGCGACGGGCTTTCCGATCGCCAAGATCGCGGCCAAGCTCGCCGTCGGCTACACGCTCGACGAACTCGACAACGACATCACGCGCGTCACCCCGGCGAGCTTCGAGCCCACCATCGACTACGTCGTCACCAAGATCCCGCGCTTTGCCTTTGAGAAGTTTCCGGGCGCGAAGCCCGAACTGACGACCGCGATGAAGTCCGTCGGCGAGGCCATGGCCATCGGCCGAACGTTCCACGAGAGCGTGCAGAAGGCGCTCGCCAGCCTCGAGACCGGCCTGACCGGCTTCGACGAGATTGAAATCCCCGGCGCGCCGGAGCGGACGGCGATCACTGCGGCGCTCGCCGCACGAACGCCGGATCGCCTGCGCGTCATCGCCCAGGCGATGCGTTACGGCCTCGACGACGACGAAATTCAAGCCGTGACGGCCTACGACCCGTGGTTCCTGAGCCGCATCCGCGAGATCGTTGAGGCGGAGGCTGAGGTCCGTCGCGCCGGCATCCCCGAGGACGAACCGGGTCTTCGCAGGCTCAAGATGATGGGGTTCACCGACACGCGTCTCGCCAACCTCACCGGCAGCTCCGAGCACGAGGTTCGCCGCGCGCGCAAGGCGGCTGGGGTCGAGGCTGTCTTCAAGCGCATCGACACCTGCGCGGCGGAGTTCGAGGCGCAGACGCCCTACATGTATTCGACCTACGAGACACCGGTGATGGGCGAGGTTGAGGACGAAGCGCGCCCGAGCAGCGCGCGCAAGGTCGTCATCCTCGGCGGGGGGCCGAACCGGATCGGGCAGGGAATCGAGTTCGATTACTGCTGCTGCCACGCCTGCTTCGCGCTGAGCGATGCCGGGTACGAGACGATCATGGTCAACTGCAACCCGGAAACGGTCTCGACCGACTACGATACCTCCGACCGGCTCTATTTCGAGCCGTTGACGCTGGAGCACGTGCTCGAGATCCTGCGGGTGGAGCGTTCCAACGGCACGCTCCACGGCGTCATCGTCCAGTTCGGAGGCCAGACTCCGCTCAAACTCGCCAATGCGCTGCAGGAGGAGGGAATTCCGATCCTCGGCACCTCCCCCGACGCGATCGATCTCGCAGAGGATCGCGAGCGCTTTCAGCGGATGCTGAACGAACTCGGCCTGCGTCAGCCCGTAAACGGCATCGCCAGGTCGGAGGCGGAGGCAAAGCGCATCGCGGCCGACGTCGGCTACCCCCTCGTGATCCGGCCCAGCTACGTCCTCGGCGGCCGCGCCATGGAGATCGTGCGGGACGAGCCGTCGCTCGACCGCTACATGCGCGATGCGGTGGTGGTGACCCCGGGCTCGCCGGTGCTCCTCGACAGCTACCTGTCGGGAGCGGTCGAGGTTGACGTCGACGCGCTTTGCGACGGAGAGGATGTCCACATCGCCGGGATCATGGAGCATATCGAGGAGGCCGGCGTCCATTCTGGCGACTCCGCCTGCTCCCTGCCGCCCCACATGCTGCGCGACGAGGTCGTAGTGGAGCTGTCTAGGCAGACACGCGCCATGGCGCTCAAGCTCGGCGTGGTCGGCCTGATGAACGTGCAGTTCGCGATCAAGGATGACGAGGTGTATGTCCTCGAGGTCAACCCGCGCGCGAGCCGCACCGTGCCCTTCGTCGCAAAGGCCACCGACAGCGCCATCGCCTCCATTGCCGCGCGCCTCATGGCGGGCGAAAAGCTTTCGGCCTTCCCCCACCGCGGTGCCTGGCCTTCACCCGACGAGCCGGTGATCCCGCTGGCCGACCCGATGACGCTCGCCGACCCGAAGACACCGTGGTTCAGCGTCAAGGAGGCGGTCATGCCGTTCGCCCGGTTCCCCGGCGTGGATACGCTCCTCGGCCCCGAGATGCGCTCGACCGGAGAGGTCATGGGGTGGGACAGGTCGTTCCCCCGCGCATTCCTCAAGGCGCAGATGGGCGCGGGCCAGGCGCTTCCGAGGGGCGGCACTGCGTTCCTGTCCATCAAGGACGCGGACAAGGTGCCCCAGTTGGTCGAGGCAGCGCGCATCCTTCTCGAAGAAGGCTTCGAGATCGTCGCGACCCGCGGAACCGCCTCGTTCCTTCATGAGCAGGGACTTTCCGCCGAGATCGTGAACAAGGTCTATGAAGGGCGCCCGAACATCGTCGACCGGATGAAGGATGGCGGGATCGCGCTGGTGATGAACACGACAGAGGGGGCGCAGGCCGTGGAAGACAGCCGCGCGATGCGCAACGTCACCCTGATGGACCGCATCCCGTACTTCACGACCCTTGCCGGCAGCCATGCCGCCGCGCTCGCGATTCGAGCGGCCTCCGAAGGCGACCTCGACATCCGACCGCTGCAGGGCTGAACGCGCAACGCGGGCCACGGCTCACCCACAATGCTCACCCGCTCCCGGCCGCCACGGCGGCTGGTGCAGTAAACGCGAGGAGAGCACGTGCAGACACGTCTTTTTGCAGTGGCAGCATCCACATTTCCTGACCTCCACGCCCGCGTGCGCGAGCGAAATCGACGTACTGTGGGTCTCAGGTTCTCCTGTCTACAACGCCAACGTAGTCGACTTCGCCGAGACCGCGCGGACCTACGACCCCGACGGGAACGGCGCCTTGGAGTGGAACCTGAGCTTCTGGGACCATGCAGCGATGCCGTCACCGGAGTTTGCCGGGTACGACGTTCTTGTCGTCGGTTCGACCTACGGGATCGATGAGAGCTACGCCTATGGCGCCGGTGGCACGACCGGCTTCTTCGGCAACGGAGTGTTCGCGACCGGCCTCCTTGCGAAAGCCGACGCGATCGCGGCGGCGAGGGGCGCACGCACCTTTCTAACCGGACAGGATCCGGACTGGCACGAATATAACAACCGCCCTGGCCAATCTGACGGTCCAATAGGCTTTCTGATCGACGCCGTGAATTGGGCGGGGTCAGGAGAAGGGCTCGGCATCGTATCCCTCACCGATCGCTACCATATGGGGCCATACGCCAATGTTGGCTGGTGGACGGCGCCCGGCAGTTTCCTCGCCGCTGAACTCGGGGGGAATGTTGCGGCTCTTCAGTCCGACAGCGTCTACATCGGCACCGGCCAGGAGGCGTTTCCGGTGAACGAAGGGCTCACTTCGGCTGGTCTTTCCGGATGGGCCACATCGGCACATGCAGCCTTCGGAGAAATCGAGGGCTACGTGCCGATCAACACCAACCATCCAAACGGGGGCCTCAGCTTGACGATCGTGACACATGGACAGCAGAGCGGCGGCACGTCGGGCCCCGTTCCCGCCCCGGTTCCACTGCCCCCCTCTGCAAGTCTGCTCGTGGGCGCAGCGGCGGGCCTCTGGTGCGTCAGCCGCAAGGGTCGAGGCGCGTTAAGCAGCGGGTAGGACGAACGCGCTATGACAGTCCTCGGCCCGGGCAACCGGGTCGAGTAGCGAGTGGGCGGCGCGAAAGCGTCGTTGTGGGTAAGGCCCGTCGTCCAACCGGGCGGCGGGCTACCCACCGCCCCCTTGCCGAAGCCGGGTGCCGTGCCTAAGCCGGCGCCGTGGCAAAGCTCTATTTCGTCTACTCCACCATGAATGCCGGCAAATCGACGCTGCTTCTGCAAGCGTCGTACAATTACCGCGAGCGGGGCATGGACACGTACCTGCTGACCGCCCGCCTGGACGAGCGTGCGGGACGAGGAAAGCTTGCCAGCCGCATCGGCCTCTCTGCACCGGCAGACCTCTTCGACTCCGAGATCGACCTTCATGCACGGCTGCGCGGACGGGACGTGGCCTGCGTCTTCGTCGATGAAGCTCAATTTCTGAGCGCGGAACAGGTGCGCCAACTCGCGCGCGCCGCCGACGACTTCGACGTACCCGTGATGTGTTACGGCCTGCGCGTGGACTTCCGCGGCGAATTGTTTCCAGGCTCCGCCGCCCTGCTCGCTCTGGCCGACAACCTGCGCGAGGCACGCACCATCTGCCATTGCGGCCGCAAGGCGACCATGGTTGCGCGCCTTGACGCGGACGGGCGCCCGATGACCTCGGGCGATCAAGTCCAGATCGGCGGCAACGAGACCTACGTCTCGCTTTGCCGCCAGCACTGGCGCGAAGCCACAGGCGTCTGGTGAGCCCGGCGCAGTCGCCGACGCACGCCTTGGCGGTGGCGGGACTTTTCGCAGGCTACGGGATAGCGGGCATCTTCTGGGGGGCCTTCGCGGCGGCAGCGCCCGCCATCCAGGCACGTGCTCGGTTTCGGGGAAGGTGCCTTCGGCCTCGCACTCGGTGTCATGTCGCTTGCTGCTTTTCCAGTGATGCGCCTCTGGGGCGCCGTCATCGCAGGGCTCGGAACGCGGGCGCTTCCTCTCGCACTCGCAGCCTTCGCCACAGGCTGTGTCCTGCTTGCGGTTTCGGGGTCGCTCTGGCTTCTCGTTGCGTGCGCTCGCGGTCCTCGGTGCGGCGTCCGGCGCGCTCGACATCTCGCTGAACCTCAGGACGGCGGAGATCGAGGCGGCGACGGCGTCTGTCGCTTTTCAACCGGACGCACGCCATGTTTCCCGCCGCAATGCTTGTCGCCAGCGCAGTCACGGGGGTCGCGCGCGGTGTCGGCCTTGGGGTCGCGGTGATCTTCGGCGTGGTCGCGGCCTGCTTCGTCGCCAGCGTGCTTTTCGATCACGCGGACGGCCCTCCCCTCCCCTCGTCCCGAAGAGCCGACAGGCCGGCATCGCGTGCTCCTCGGTCGGTCGCTACTGATGCTGGCCGTCATCGCGGCACTGGCGGCGTTTCTCGACAATTCCTCGCAGAGCTGGGCGGCGATCTTCGTCGAGACGGTCCAAGGCGCGGCACCGGCTGCGGCCGGTCTGGCGCCCGCCACCTTCGTCCTCGGCCTGTCGCTCGGCCGGCTGGCCGCGCATGCGGTCGAGACGCGCTGTCGGCCGCGCACGGTGCTGCTCGTCGCGGCTCTGCTTGCCGCCCCCGCCTTCGCCGTGGTCGCGTCGGGGCCGGCGGTGTCCCTGACGATCTTGGCCTTGCTGCTGGCCGGCATCGGCGTCGGCCCGGTCGAGCCGGCCGTCTTTCGCGCGGCGACCCGCAGCGTGGCCGTCGCCGACCGGGGACCGGCCCTCGCCACGGTCACGGCGATCGCTTATCTGGGCTATCTGCTCAGCCCGCCGATCCTCGGTGCGGTCATCGACGCCGCCGGCTGGGCGGCGATGTGGGGGCTGACGGCGATCCTGTCGCTGGTCGTCGCGGCGCTGACGCGCCTGCGCTAGACCGGATTGGGCAGGTCACGGCCCGCCGCGAACGCCAGGATGTTGTCGACCGCCATCCGACCCATGCTCTGCCGCACCTCCAGCGCCGAGGTGCCGAGATGCGGCAGCAGAGCCACGTTCTGGAGCGCGCGGAGAGCCTCGGGCACAGCGGGTTCGTTCTCGTAGACGTCGAGGCCTGCGCCCGGCGATCGCGCCCGTCCGCAGCGCCTCGATCAGCGCCGCCTCGTCGACGATGTCGCCCCGCGCGATGTTGACGAGATGCGCCGTCGGCTGCATCGCCGCAAGCGCGGCGGCGTCGATCAGATGCCGCGTCTCCGGCGTCGCCGGCACCGCCAGCACCACCACGTCGGCGTCACGCGAGAACCTCCGCCAGTTCCAGCTGCCGCGCGGCAACGCCCGGATCCTCGACGCGGGAGCGGTTGTAGAACACGATCTCCATCCCGAAGGCCGTGGCGCGCCGCGCGATCGCCTTGCCGATCCGGCCCATGCCGACGATGCCGAGCGTCTTGCCGCCGAGATGCAGGCCCAAAAGCTGCGTCGGCGCCCAACCGGTCCACTCGCCCGCACGCACCAGGCGCTCGCCCTCGCTGGCGCGGCGGCACGTCATCAGGATCAGCAGCATCGCGATGTCGGCGGTCGCATCGGTCACCGCGCCCGGCGTGTTCGTCACCGCCATGCCCGCCGCCTTGGCCGCGGCGACGTCGATGTGGTTGTAGCCGACGCCGAAGTTCGCCAGCAGCCGGTCCGAACCTCGCACGAGAAGGCGTCGGCGCCGAACGCGTCGCCAAGCGTCGGCAGGATCACGTCGTACTCTGCCAGCGCCTGCGCGCGCCTCCTCCAGCGTCATCGGACGGTCCTCGGTCCGCCGCGTCACCTCGTGCTCGGGGTCGAGCGCGTCCAGCACGTCGGGCGGCATTTCGCGCGTGACGAGAATTCGCATCAGTACATCCTTCCTCCGATCGGAACGTCGCGGTCCGGCGTCAGCAGAACGACCTCGCCGTCGGCGTCGGGCACGCCGAGCACCAGGACCTCCGACCGCATCGGCCCGATCTGCCGGGGCGGGAAGTTGACGACGCCGATGACCAGCCTGCCCGGCAAGCTCGTCCAGCGCGTAGTTTCGCGTGATCTGGGCCGACGATTTGCGCTCGCCGATCTCGGGTCCGAAGTCGACCCAGAGCCTGTAGGCGGGCTTCCGCGCCTCGGGAAACGGCTCGGCGCGGGCGATCCGGCCGACGCGGATGTCGACCTTGGCGAAGTCCTCGTAGGAGATCACCTGGCCGAGCTCGCGCGAACGCGCCGCCGCCGCCGCCACGGCGCGCCGCATCAGTGGCGGCAGCCCGTGTCTCCGCTCCATCAGCACGTCCAGCGCCGCCGCGGTCGTGCCCGCGGGGCTCGTCACGCCCTCTCGCAGCGTGCGACGGCGTCCTCGCCGCTCTCCATCGCCAGCGCACCGGCGCCCGCAACGGTCGCGCGCGCGAGTTGCAGGGCCAGTTCGGGAGCCAGCCCCTCGGCCTCGCCCGCCGCCGCCATCGCTTCGATCAGGTGGAAGACGTATGCCGGGCCGGAGCCGGACACCGCCGTCACCGCGTCCATCTGCTCCTCGTCGTCGAGCCGCACCGTCTCGCCCACCGCCGACATCAGCGCCTCGGCGCGTGGCGAGGCCGGATCCTCCGGCCGCGGCCGCATTGCCGATGAGTGCGGTGATCCCGCGCCCGATCGCAGCGGGCGTGTTGGGCATGGTCCGCACGACGGGCGTGCCCGGCGCCAGCGCCTCGAACCGCGACATCGGCACGCCGGCGGCGACCGACACGATCAGCGTGCTCGCCGCCGGCCATCGTGCTCGAGGGTCGGCATCGCGCCATCGAGGAGTTGCGGCTTGACCGCGACGACCGCCACCGAGGGCGCGGCCGGCAGCTCGTCGTTGAGGTTGCACGCCGATCTCGGCGATCCGTCGAAGGGCTTGGGGTCGACGATCCAGACCTGATCCGGCGGACAGCCCGCGGGCGAGCCATCCGTCCAGCATCGCCCCGCCCATCCGGCCGCACCCGACGAGAACGATGCCGCCCGTCGCGATATCGGCAAGCTTCATCGTCCCCTCCCCGTCTACCGGGGGCGGAGACTAGGCGCGACCGTAGGCCTCGGCAATGGCGACCCGCATCGCCTCCTCGGGGGTACCGTTGCCCCATGCCGCAAGCTGGAACGCCGGGTAGAACCGCTCCGCCGCCTGCACGGCCGACACGATCATCCGGTCGATCTGCTCCGGCGTTGCGATCTGGCCGCCCGAAAGCACGAGGCCGTAGCGCCAGACGACAAGGCTCTGCGCCGCCCAGTAGGTGAAGGCGCCGGTCCAGCAGCAATCGTTGACGCGGTTGAGCAGGTCGTGCAGCGCCTCCATCCGCTCTTCGGGCGGCTCCATCTCGAAGGTCGCGACCAGCCGCAGCGTCTCGTCGCCCGCCGACCAAGCGAGCGTGATGGAGTACGTGCGCCACTGTCCCTCGACCGCCATCGCGATCTGGTCCTCGGCGATGCGGTCGAAGTCCCAATCGTGGTGCTCGGCCAGATGCTCGACGATGTCGATCGGGTCGAGATGGTCGGTTGCGGGGATATGCTCGGAAAGCGACATGTGGCGCCTCATGGGTTGTGCCGTATGCGGCGCCCGGCGCCACAACGGCTTGGTGCCTCAACAAGGATCGGCGGCATTCTTCGCCGTCCTTACAAGATATGGTGGGGCGATCCCGCTGCGGAGTCCAGCAGAATTCGCCGCGGACCCGTGCCACGAACGCGAAAGCGCCGCCCGACAGCGCAGAAGCTCGCCGCAGGCTTGGTGCCCTAGACGCTCGATCCGCCCTGCGCGTGCTTGGCCTCCAGCGCGTCGATCCGAGCCTTCAGCGCCTCGTTCTCCTCGCGCGCCTTCTGCGCCATCGCGCGAACGGCGTCGAACTCCTCGCGCGTGACGAAGTCGCGGTCCGCCAGCCAGCGGTCGACCATGCCCTTGAACGCCGTCTCCGCCTCCTCCCGAGCGCCCTGAGCCACGCCCATCGCGTTGGTCATCAGCTGCGAAAGATCGTCGAAGATGCGATTTCGTGTCTGCATGGACCGGCCTCCTTCGTTATTGCCTCTGATATGGGCGGCTGGCGGCGCGGCGCAAGGTTGACAGTCCCTAGCGCCCGAAGGCACGCCGCCGTCGATGCCGTTCGCGATCCCCTTTCCCGACATCTCGCCGGAGGTCTTCTCGATCTCCGTCCTCGGGATGGAGTTCGCGCTGCGGTGGTATGCGCTCGCCTACATCGTGGGCATCGTCATCGGCTGGCGGCTCGCGGTCCGCGCGCTCCGAACGCTCGCGACTCTGGCCGGCCGAACGGCCGCCGATGACGCCGGCCGAGCTCGAGGAGCTGCTGACCTGGGTCATCCTCGGCATCCTTGCCGGAGGGCGGCTGGGCTTCGTGCTGATCTACCAGCCGGCGCTACTACCTGGCGAACCCGCTGCAGATCCCCGCGATCTGGCAGGGCGGCATGTCGTTCCATGGCGGCCTTGCCGGTGTCGCGATCGCTTCCTGGCTCCATGCGCGGCGCCACGGTCTCCCCTACGGCTCGACCGCTGACCTGCTTGGCGCTCGCGACGCCTCCGGGCCTGCTGCTGGGACGGATCGCGAATTTCATCAATGCCGAGCTCTGGGGCCGGCCGACCGGCCTGCCCTGGGGGGTGATCTTTCCCGGCGCTGCCGCGCAGGACTGCCCCCTGGTCGAGGGCCTCTGCGCACGGCACCCCAGCCAGCTCTACGAAGCGGGGCTCGAAGGGCTGCTGCTCGGCGGCCTGATCCTTTGGCTCGTCTGGCGCCGCGGCTGGCTGAAGCTGCCCTGGCAGACTTTCGGCCTCTTCATCGCGGGCTATGGCGTCGCGCGGTTCCTGGTGGAGTTCGTGCGCCAGCCGGACGCTCAGTTCGCCGGGCCCGGAAACCCGCTCGGCTACGCCGTCCAGGTCGGATCGGCGGGCCTGACGATGGGACAGCTTCTTTCGCTGCCGATGATCGCACTCGGAATTGCGCTGGTGGTCTGCGCGCGCCGGCAACCCCGGCGGACGGATCGCGCCGCATGACGCCGCTCGGCCGGCGGCTGGCCGAGCGCATCGCCGCGGCCGGGCCGATCACCGTCGCTGAGTTCATGGCCGAATGCCTGCTGCACCCCGAGCACGGCTATTACGCGACGCGCGACCCATTGGGCGTGGCGGGAGACTTCACGACGGCGCCCGAGATCAGCCAGATGTTCGGGGAGCTGCTCGGCATCGCCCTCGCGCAGGCGTGGCTCGACCGCGGTCGCCCGACGCCTTTCGTCCTTGCCGAACTTGGACCCGGGCGCGGCACGCTCATGGCCGATGCGCTGCGTGCCTGCCGCGCGGTGCCGGGCTTTGCGGACGCTGCCGAGGTCCATCTGGTGGAAGCCTCGCCGCCCCTTCGCACAAGGCAGGCCGCGGCGCTCGGGGGTCACCCGGCGACGTGGCACCAGAGTGTCGCCAGTCTGCCGGAGGAGACGCTGCTTCTTGTCGCCAACGAGTTTCTCGACGCGCTGCCGATCCGCCAGTTCGTTCGCTCCGGCGAGGGTTGGCGCGAGCGTGTCGTCGGCCTGGACGGTGGCGAGCTGTCGTTTGGGCTCGCGCCCGCAGCGCCGCAACCGGCACTCGACAACCGGCACGCGGATACGCGCGACGGCGACATCGTGGAACGCTCCCCAGCGGCGGAGGTGGTGATGGCCGAGATCGGACGACGGATCGGCTCGTCAGGCGGCGCAGCGATCGTCATCGACTATGGCGGCTGGCGCTCCCTCGGCGACACGCTTCAAGCGGTGCGGGCGCACGGGCCTGCCGATCCGCTCGCCAGACCCGGCGATGCCGACCTCACCGCGCATGTCGATTTCGCAGCGGTGTCACGAGCCGCGGCAGGCGCCGGTGCGCAGGTCTCTCCGATGGTATCGCAAGGTGTCCTGCTGGAGCGGCTCGGGATCACCGCCCGCGCGCGCCGTCTCGCCGACGGCCTCAACGGGAACGCTCTCGCCGCGCACGTCGCGGCCCATCGCCGCTTGACCCACCCCGACGAAATGGGAAGGCTGTTCCAAGCCATCGCCATCCATGACGGAACACCGCCACCCGGTTTCGACGCGTGACGCTCGATATCATCACCGAGCCGCTGCTCGATCCAGCGTGCCACGGCTTCTTCGCGCGGCAAGGCGGAGCGAGCTCGGGCGTATTTCGCGGGCTCAATTGCGGCGGCGGCTCAAGCGACCAGCGCGACATCGTCGCGATCAATCGCTCGCGCGCAGCGCTGGCGCTCGGCGTGACGCCGGATCGGCTGGTCGGCGTGCATCAGACCCATTCGTCCGACGTCGTGACCGTCACCGAGCCGCCCGAGGCGCCGTTGCGGGCCGACGCGCTCGTCACCGCGACACCCGGCCTGGCGCTGTCGGTACTGACGGCGGACTGCCAGCCGGTTCTGCTGATCGACCCCGAGGCACAAGTCGTCGGCGCCGCGCATGCCGGTTGGCGCGGAGCCCTCGCCGGTGTTCTGGAAGAGACCGTTCGAGCGATGGAGGCGATGGGTGCCGAAGCGCCGTCGATCCGGGCCGTGATCGGCCCGACGATCAGCCAGGCCGCCTACGAGGTCGGCCCGGAGTTCTTCGACGAGGTCACCGCCGACGACCCCGAGGCAGCGCGGTTCTTCGTCGGCGGTCGAGGCGACCGGCTGCAGTTCGACCTGCCCGGCTATGGCCTCTGCCGATTGCGCGCCGCAGGCGTCGGCGACGCCACCTGGACCGGCCACTGCACCTACTTCGACGAAGGCCGGTTCTTCTCCTACCGCCGATCCGTCCACCGCAAGGAGGCGGACTATGGGCGGATGATCGCGGCGATCTGCCTCTAGGCTGTCTTCTTCAACCGCTCTTCCAGAACGTCGAACGGCACGCCCGGCTCATCCTTGGAGCCGCGGATCACCAGCGACGTCTTTACGCTCGCCACGTTCGGCGCCGAGGTCAGTTCGCGCGTGAGAAAGCTCTGGAAGGTCGACAGGTCCGGCGCCACGCACTTGAGGATGAAGTCGACCTCGCCGTTCAGCATGTGGCATTCGCGAACGAGCGGCCAATCGCGGCACCGTTCCTCGAACGCCGATGAGATCCTGCTCCGCCTGGCGCTGCAGCCCGACCATGGCGAAGACCTGGACCTCGAAGCCCAGGGCGCGCGCGTCGACGTCGGCGTGATAGCCACCGATGTAGCCACTCTCCTCAAGCGTACGGACCCGTCGAGGCATGGCGGCGCCGAGATTCCGACGCGCCGCGCCAGTTCGACGTTCGTCATCCGACCGTCCGCCTGAAGCTCCGCCAGGATCTGTCGGTCGATGTGATCGAGTTTGTGTCCCGGCATCGTTCTCCCCGAAACGCGTTGAATCTCCTTACGCCCGCGCCTCGACGTGCGCAACAATCTTTCAAGCCGCACCATATTCAAAGGCAACTCGAGCCGACTTGTTCCCCTCTGCCCGCCCCGCCTATATCGAGTCGCCGATGACGAAAGAGGTGCGAGCATGAAAGAGACGAGGCACGTCAAGGTTCTGATCATCGGATCAGGCCCGGCGGGCTACACGGCGGCTGTCTACGCCTCTCGCGCCATGCTCGAGCCGGTGTTGGTCCAGGGCATCCAGCCGGGCGGGCCAGCTCACAATCACGACCGAGGTCGAGAACTGGCCGGGCGAAGAGAGCATCCAGGGGCCCGACCTGATGGTGAAGATGGAGGCGCACGCGCGCGCCACCGGCGCGGAGATCATTTCGGATCATGTCTCGAGCCTCGACCTGTCGCGGCGGCCCTTCACGGCGCGGCTGCGACAGCGGAGCGATTTTCAAAGCCGACACGGTCATCCTGGCCACCGGCGCGCAGGCGCGCTGGCTCGGCCTGCCGAGCGAAGAGCGGTTCAAGGGCTTTGGCGTCTCCGCGTGCGCGACCTGCGACGGCTTCTTCTACCGCGGCAAGGAGGTCGCGGTCGTGGGCGGCGGCAACACGGCGGTCGAGGAGGCGCTGTTTCTGACGAACTTCGCCGCGAAGGTTTGGCTTGTGCATCGCCGCGACCAGCTGCGCGCCGAGGCCATCCTGCAGGACCGGCTGTTCAAGAACCCAAAGATCGAAGTGATCTGGGACCACGTGATCGACGAGGTGCTGGGTGAGGACGATCCGCGCGGCGTCAGCGGCGTGCGGATCGCGCACTCGGCCACCGGGCAGACACGCGAGATCGACGTCGACGGCGTCTTCGTCGCCATCGGCCATGCTCCGTCCTCCGAGCTCGTCGCGGACCAGCTGGAGCTGCATCACGGCGGATACGTCGTCACCCAGCCGGATTCCACCGCGACCTCGGTTCCCGGAGTCTTCGCCGCGGGAGACATCACCGACCACGTCTACAGGCAGGCAGTCACCTCTGCCGGCATGGGATGCATGGCGGCCCTGGAGGCGGAACGCTTCATCGCCGAGGCGGATGCCGGCGAGATCGTGAGCGAGCCGCTCGGATGGGGGGCGGAGGTGACGGCGAAGTAGCTCAAGCGTCCATGTTCCCTCGTGACCTCGACAACCACGATTGCATTCATTTTCGTGAGCAACGGGAACCATCGGCGCACGCTCCAGTTCAAGATCGGGAACGCAGGAAAAAATTGGATCCAGGGTGGGAACAAGGTCGCATAGATCGGCCGATACGTCCGTGCACTCGCCGCTCCAGAACGGCGACGACGTCGGACAGGTGTGCCGTGTCGCCGGTGCGTGGTCGAGCAGGAGCCCGCAGATGACCCTACCCGATTACGAGGTTCGCCCATTGATCGGCGCCAGGATACTGGTGATCGAGGACGAAGCGATCCTCGCACTGGACCTCGCCCTGACGATCGCCGACGTGGGCGCCGCAGTCGAAGGACCGATACATCGCATGGACCAGGCGATGTCTCTTTCGGACCTCCAGACGCTGGACGCGGCCGTCCTCGACGTGGACATCAACGGAACCGAGGTGTTTCCGTTCGCCGACCGACTGTGGTCGACCGGCGTACCGCTGGTCTTCCACACCGGCCGTACCGATATCACCCACCTCCGCGCGAACTATCCCGGCTCGGAAATCGTCCGCAAACCGAGTCCCGCGCGCGAGATCGTGGGAAGGCTGGCTCGAGCCATGCGCCACGCAAGCATGTCGAACGCCAGCGAAATCGCCGCCTCCTGAGAGGCGGCGCAACAGGTCATCAGTGGACGTTCACTGGCGCCAAGTCGTTCTGGCGGGCCAGCACGAACGCAAGATTGCGATCCTTCACCAAGGCAAGCCTCTGGCCAGCCGAGTTATGGACGGCATAAAGCGTTTGCTGCCCCGAGACCTTCTCGCGAATCTCGTCGGGAAGCTCGATCGCCGACACGGGCCGCACATAGACCAGGTTGTCGGTCACGATAGGTTCTTGCATCTCGGTCATGATTTCCACCTCACTCGGAATTCTTGTTGATCGCGATCGTCTTCACCACCGGCTCCGGGACGCTGCGGCTTAGATCGACGTGGAGAAGCCCGTTGTCGAGCTGCGCGCCGATCACCTCGACGCCGTCCGCCAGCACGAAGGTCCGCTGAAACTGTCGCGCGGCGATGCCACGGTGCAGGTAGACGCGCTCACCGCTTTCGTCGCGGGTCCGGCCGCGAACGACGAGCTGGTTGTCCTCCATGGTGATGGAGAGGTCGTCGTCCGAGAAACCCGCCACCGCCAGCGTGATGCGGTAGTCGGCCTCGCCAGTCTGCTCGATGTTGTAGGGGGGATATGCGGCCTGGTCCGCCTTCGCGGTTCGTTCCACCAGCCGCTCAAGCTGCTCGAACCCCAAAAGGAAGGGGTGAGCCCCCAGGGCGGGTTTCGTCATGCGACACGTCCTCCTTCGAAGCGACGATGCTGTGGCCCCTGTCGGCGACCAACGCACATCATATGGGGGCCGCGTTGTCTGGCGGCAAGCCGTCGGGGGTATGCGAGGACGACAGTTGCAACTAGATTCCGCGGTGACGGTCGGCACGATGGACGCGCGCATGAACCCACCGGAGAGGATGGATCACGAAGAGGTGCTTCGCGCCCGGCTCGAGGTCTTGAAGCATGAGCACCGTGATCTCGACGACGCGATCGCCGCGCTGGAGGCGACCGGCCGGGGAGACCCGCTGAGCATCCGTCGCCTGAAGAAGAAGAAACTGGCGCTCAAGGACCAGATCGCGGCGATCGAAGACGAGATCTTTCCCGACATCATCGCCTGAGCTCGCGTTGCACCCGATCACCGGCAGGGTTTAGATGCGCCGGCAGGCGACGGGGGCGCGCATGAAGGTCGGCATCGTGATGGGCAGCCAGTCGGACTGGCCGGTCATGGAACCCGCGGCGGAGGTGCTGACCGAACTCGACGTCGCACATGAGGTGCGCATCGTCTCCGCTCACCGGACGCCCGACCGCCTGTGGAGCTACGGGACGGAGGCGGCGTCGCGCGGCCTGCTGGTCATTGTCGCCGGCGCCGGAGGGGCTGCGCATCTGCCAGGCATGCTGGCATCCAAGACGCTGCTTCCGGTCATCGGCGTTCCCGTGCCGACGCGAGACGCTCGGCGGCCTCGACAGCCTCTACTCTATCGTGCAGATGCCACGCGGGTATCCGGTGGCGACGATGGCGATCGGCGGGGCGATGAACGGCGGACTGATGGCGGCGCAGATCCTGGCGCTTGCCGATGCCGAGCTGTCGGGTCGGCTTGCGGATTGGCGGGCGCGGCTCTCGGCCTCGATACCGGAACATCCGTGAGCTTTCCGCACGGCAACGATCGGCATCCTGGGCGGCGGCCAGCTCGGGCGCATGCTGGCTCTGGCCGCGGCACGCCTCGGCCACGCCTGCCACATCTACGACCCCGATCCCTTCTGCCCCGCAGGCCAGGTCGCCAGAGCGACCGCAGGCGCGTGGGACGACACGGACGCCCTCGCGGTCTTCTCTCAGAGCGTCGACGTCGTCACATTCGAGTTCGAGAACATCCCCCTGCACGCGCTGGCGGCACTCTCCGCGCCGGTACGGCCGAGCCCCCGGTCGCTTGAAGTCAGCCAGGATCGGCTGGTGGAGAAGGAGTTTCTGCGCGACCTGGGACTGACCGTGGCGCCGTTCGCCCCCGTGTCCGACGAGGCGGAGCTCGCAGCAGGCGCAAGAAAGCCTCGGCGACGGCATCCTCAAGACCCGGCGCTTCGGCTACGACGGCAAGGGCCAGGTGCGCCTGCCGGCCGAGGGCGCCTTCGAGCAGATCGGCCGCGCGCCGGCGGTTCTGGAGGCATTCGTCCCCTTCCGGAGGGAGGTCTCCGCCATCGTTGCGCGGGCCCTCGACGGCACCACCGTCGCGTTCGACCCCGGCGAGAACGTGCACGAGGGCGGCATCCTGCGCACCACCACCCTGCCCGCCAGCCTCACAAGCCAGCGGGCTGCGGAAGCGCAGGCGATCTCGGCGAGAGTCGCGGAAGCGCTCGATCATGTCGGGGTGCTCGCCGTCGAATTCTTCGAGACCGACGAGGCGCTGGTGGTCAACGAGATCGCGCCGCGTGTCCACAATTCCGGGCACTGGACGCAGGACGGCTGCGTGACGAGTCAGTTCGAACAGCATGTGCGCGCCATAGTCGGCTGGCCGCTCGGCGATGGGCGTCGCCATTGCGACGTCACGATGACCAACCTCATCGGCGACGACGTCGATCGCGCGAAGGAATGGGCGGCGCGGCCGGACTGCGCCGTGCATCTCTACGGCAAGGCCGAGACGCGGACCGGCCGGAAAATGGGTCACGTCAACCGCCTCGCGCGACCTCACACCCTTCGATGATCCGGCTCGCAGTGAGGGGCCTGGTTCTCCACGATGAGCGGCTTCTGATCGTGAACGCCTACCCAGAAGGCGGCCGGGAGCTGTGGTGCGCGCCGGGCGGCGGCGCCGAGCCACATCGGTCGCTGCCGGAAAACCTGGTGCGCGAAGTGCATGAGGAGACCGGGCTGACGGTGTCCGTTGGAGAGATGCGGATGGTGAACGAGTTTCACGACGCCGAAGGGAGCTTTCACCAGGTCGACATCTTCTTCCGCTGCACGCTGATCGGCGGCGGTCTCGACGCTCGATGGCGCGATCCGGAGGGTATCGTCCATACCCGTCGGTTCGTCGGCCGCGGCGAACTCGCCTCGCTGCCGCACCGCCCTCTGAAGCTCGGCGAGGCGGCCTGGGAGGATGGGCCGCCGATCTACGATCCCCTCGAGCCGATCCTTCGCTAGGAGGAGACGTTCAGATGGACGCCGCCCGACCACCTGTCGCTCTCAGCCATCCTCGC
Organism: uncultured Alphaproteobacteria bacterium; assembly: GCA_963749675.1. Taxonomy (GTDB): domain Bacteria; phylum Pseudomonadota; class Alphaproteobacteria; order Rhodobacterales; family Rhodobacteraceae; genus Roseitranquillus. Next base: position 353,383 of record CAVVNT010000002.1, on the reverse strand, counting down.
ATCGCGAGAGACGTCAGGAGTGACCGCAGCCAAAGGTCCTCCATCTGAACCCGCGCACTCGTCGGAACGCGCAAAAGGCGAAGTTATCCTCGTCCAGCCGACGGCATAGCGATCAATGGTAGAGCAGCGGGCGGCCGGAGTTCCGGGCCGCCTGCCCCTCGCGACAAGAAAGGCCGCCCGAGAAAACCCGGGCGGCCCGTGATGTCGAAAAGGCAGGTCGGCTTACATCATGCCGCCCATGCCGCCCATGTCGCCCATGCCACCGGCACCGGCGGACTCTTCCTTCTTCGGCCGGTCGGCGACCATGGCCTCGGTCGTGATGAGCAGGCCGGCAACCGACGCTGCATCCTCGAGCGCGGTCCGCACGACCTTCGCCGGATCGATCACGCCGTAAGCGAACATGTCGCCGTACTCTTCGGTCTGCGCGTTGAAGCCGAACTTCTGATCATCCGACTCGCGGATCTTGCCGGCAACGACCGAGCCGTCGACGCCGGAGTTCTCGGCGATCTGGCGCAGCGGCGCTTCCAGGGCGCGGCGCACGATGGCGATGCCCGCGTTCTGGTCGCTGTTCTCGCCCGTGAGGCCATCGAGCGTCTTGGCGCCCTGAACCAGAGCGACGCCGCCACCGACGACGATGCCTTCCTGAACGGCTGCGCGGGTGGCGTTCAGCGCGTCGTCGACGCGGTCCTTGCGCTCCTTCACTTCGACCTCGGTCATGCCGCCGACGCGGATGACGGCAACGCCGCCGGCGAGCTTGGCCACACGCTCCTGCAGCTTCTCGCGGTCGTAGTCGGAGGTCGTCTCCTCGATCTGCTGACGGATTTGGTTGACCCGCGCTTCGATCTCGGACTTCTCGCCGTGCCCGTCGACGAGCGTCGTCTCGTCCTTGGTGATCGAGACGCGCTTGGCGGTGCCCAGCATGTCGATCGTGACGTTCTCGAGCTTCATGCCGAGGTCTTCGGAAATGACCTGGCCGCCGGTCAGGATCGCGATGTCCTGCAGCATGGCCTTGCGACGGTCACCGAAGCCCGGAGCCTTGACGGCGGCGATCTTCAGGCCGCCACGCAGCTTGTTGACGACGAGCGTGGCCAGAGCCTCGCCCTCGACGTCCTCGGCGATGATCAGAAGCGGCTTGCCCGACTGGATCACCGACTCGAGCAGCGGAACCATCGGCTGCAGCGACGAGAGCTTCTTCTCGTGCAGCAGGATGACGGCGTCTTCCAGCTCGGCGACCATCTTCTCGGGATTGGTCACGAAGTAGGGGCTGAGGTAGCCGCGGTCGAACTGCATGCCCTCGACAACGTCGGTCTCGGTCTCGAGGCCCTTGTTCTCCTCGACGGTGATGACGCCGTCGTTGCCGACCTTCTGCATCGCGTCAGCGATCTGACGGCCGATCTCGGCCTCGCCGTTGGCGGCGATGGAGCCGACCTGCGCCACCTCGTTGCTGTCGCTCACGTCGCGGGCGGAAGACTTGATGTGCTCGACCACCTTGGCAACGGCGAGGTCGATGCCGCGCTTGAGGTCCATCGGGTTCATGCCGGCGGCGACCGACTTGAGACCGTCCTTGATGATGGCCTGGGCCAGGACGGTCGCGGTGGTGGTGCCGTCACCGGCCTCGTCGTTGGTGCGGCTGGCCACTTCCTTGACCATCTGCGCGCCCATGTTCTCGAACTTGTCCTCGAGTTCGATCTCCTTGGCGACCGTGACACCGTCCTTGGTGATGCGGGGCGCGCCGAAGCTCTTTTCGAGCACAACGTTGCGGCCCTTGGGGCCGAGCGTGACCTTCACTGCGTTGGCGAGGGTGTTCACGCCCTTCAGCATCCGGTTACGCGCGTCGGTTTCGAACCGTACGTCTTTAGCAGCCATGTATGACTAGCTCCTCTGAATTCGTTTCGAGTTCGGGATTCGGTCGTCGGCTCAGGCGGCCTTCTGGGCAGCCGCGCTGCCTTCGATAACACCGAGGATGTCGCTCTCCTTCATGATGAGCAGTTCCTCGCCATCGAGCGTCACCTCGGTGCCCGACCACTTGCCGAACAGGACCCGGTCGCCCGGCTTGACCGACATGTCGATCAGTTCGCCCGAGTCCTTGCGGGCGCCTTCGCCGCAGGCGATGACTTCACCCTCGGCCGGCTTCTCCTTGGCGCTGTCGGGGATGATCAGACCGCCCTTGGTCTTCTCGTCGCCCTCGACGCGACGGACCAGAACACGATCGTGCAGCGGTTTGAATGCCATCTGTCGCTTTCCTCTGTCTAATGGTTAGTGCTGTTGGCACTCACTGCTTCTGAGTGCCAGTGACGCCGAATTAGGTACCTCACGACGCCGTGTCAAGCGGTCGAGGACTCGTCTCTCGCTGCTGCGCGCAAGTCCGGGATTCCGACTGGACAGAATGTCGCGCCGTGCGTTGTGCGATGCACATTCGCCACTCGCAGCGATGGAGGTGCGACAACGGCACGCCTTATGCCAGGGCGAGCCAGCCGAGGTAGCTGGCATAGACCGCGACCAGACCCGCGCCCTCGCCGCGCGTGATGCGAAGGCCGCTGACCGCGACAACGACGAGGGCGACGGTGGCCCCTGCCAGCACCAACAGGTCGGAGAGACCGATGCCGGTATTGTTCCCGATCGGGCTCACCAGCACCGTGACCCCCAGTATCCCCAGCAGGTTGAAGATGTTGCTGCCGAGCACGTTGCCGAGCGCGACCTCCGGCTCGCCGCGGCGCGCGGCCACGACCGACGTGACAAGCTCCGGCAGGGAAGTTCCGACCGCCACGACGGTCAGCCCGATGATCGCCTCGCTCACCCCAAGCGCGGAGGCGGCGGATATGGCGCCCTGCACCAGCAGGCGTGCACCGAAGACCATAAGCACCAATCCTCCCACAAAGAAGAGGATCGAGCTGCCCATCGATGGCGGCGTCGGACCTTGGTCAGCGACAGAATCGGTCGTTCTGAAGGCGACCACAAGATAGGCGACAAGTCCCGCGAGCATTGCGAGGCCTGCGCCACGACCCAGCCACCCCAAGAAGATCAACGCGATACCGGCGGCGGTAACGATCAGCACGGCACCGCCATCGCGCCGGATTTCGTGCCGCTTAACCGAGATCGGCGCGACGATCGCGGCCATCCCGAGGATCAGCAGGATGTTGCAGATGTTGCTCCCGACGACGTTGCCGACGGCGATGCCGGGAGAGTCAGCCAACGCCGCCTGCAAGCTGGTCAAAAGCTCGGGCGTCGAGGTTCCGAAGCCGACGAGGGTCAGGCCGATCAGCATCGGCGAGACCCCAAGCCTGCGGGCCGCGCCCACGGCGCCACGTACCAATGTCTCGCCACCGACGACCAGCAGAAAGAAACCCGCCGCGATGAGGAAGAGCGTCACCAGGATTACCTCCGACAGAATGGCGCCGAGACGTCGCACGCATCGGGGCGACGCCGCAAATCGGTACCGCCGGGCAAACCGTCAAGGGGCTGCGTGACAACGACGGCGCGCGCGGTTAGAAAGCCGCCGTCCGAACCAGAACGAGGCATCAGATACCAATGACGATCAAGGTCTTCGGCCACCGCTCGCCCGACACCAACTCGACCGGCTCGCCGTTGATCTGGGCGTGGTACCTCTCCGAGAATTCGTGGCGCCAAGGCCGAGGCTGTGCTCCTCGGCGAACCCAATACAGAGGCCGCGTTCGTCCTGAAGCGCTGGGGCTTCGATCGACCGCAGATCATCGAGGATGTCGAGCCGGGCGCTGAGTGCGTCGTCGTGGACACAAACAACCTCGCCGAGCTGCCCAAATCGATCAACGACGCGCAGGTGATCGAGATCATCGACCACCACCTGATCCAGGGCGGTCTCAAGACCTCGCGACCAATCGCGGTGACAATGCGCCCGCTCGCCTGCACGGCTACCATCATGCATGCACTCATGGGAGATGATGCCAAGCAGATGCCCGAGGCGATCAAGGGCCTCATGCTGTCCTGCATCCTGTCCGATACGCTCGAGTTCCGCTCGCCCACGACGACGCCGACCGACCAGTCGCTGGCGCAGGAGTTGGCCGGCGCCCTCAAGATCGACATCTCCGACTATGCGGCCGAGATGTTTGCGGCCAAGTCCGACGTCACGAGCTTCTCTGCCGAAGAGCTTCTGCGCATGGACAGCAAGGAATACGAGATCGGCGGCACGAAGATGCGGATCTCTGTCCTCGAGACGACGTCGCCCGCATCTGTGCTCGAACGCAAGGCGGAACTGCTGGAGGCGATGCCGAAGGTCGCCTCCGAGGATGGCGTCGACGAGGTGCTGTTCTTCATCATCGACATCCTGAAGGAAGAGGCGACGTTGCTCTTCGCCTCGGAGCGTGCCCGAGAGATCGCCGCGAAGAGCTTCGACGGCACGCCGGAGGCCGATCATGTCGTTCTGCCGGGCATCATGAGCCGCAAGAAGCAGATCATACCGTCGATCCAGGTCTGAACTCGGGCGGGACGGGTCGCGTGACCCAGATCATCGACAGCCTGGCCGAGGTCTCGGATCGGTACGACGCGCTCTTCTGCGATCTCTGGGGCTGTCTTCATGACGGGCTCAGGCCCTATCCGGAGGCGGTCGCCGCCTTGCAAGCCTTCCGGCGCAGGGGCGGAAGGGTCGTCCTCGTGACCAACGCTCCGCGCCCCCGAGGCTCGGTTGAACTTCAGATCGAACGCATGGGTGTTCCGCGGGACTGCTGGGACACCATCGCGACATCCGGGGACAGCGCCCGCATGGCACTGTTCCAAGGCGCCATCGGGAAATGCGTCTGGCATCTCGGCCCGCCGCACGACGAGGGGTTTTTCGAACCCCTGCGGCTGCTGGACCACCCCACCGAAATCAGCCGCGTGGAGTTGAAGGACGCCGAGGGTATCGCCTGCACAGGCCCGTTCGATCCGCACGCCGACCCCTCGGTGCTTCGGCCCGAGCTGATGCTCGCGCGAGAACGAGGGCTCCCCCTGCTCTGCGCGAACCCAGACATCGTCGTCGACCGCGGCGACGTGCGGGAGTGGTGCGCCGGGGCGATTGCGGAGTTGTACTCCGAAATGGGCGGAACCTCGCTCTATTTCGGCAAGCCGCATCCGCCGATCTACGAGCTTGCCCGCCAGCGGTTGGCAGAGGTCGGAGGCGACCATGACGCGGAGGTTCTTGCGGTTGGCGACGGCATCGCGACCGACGTGCAGGGCGCCCTCGGCGAAGACCTCGATGTCATCTACATCACAGGCGGCCTGGACGCCGAAACAACAAGGACCTCGCATGGGCCGGATGCCGAGGCGTTGGCCGACCACCTCGCAGCCAAGTCGATGTCGCCGACTTTCGCTCTCGGACGCCTGCGCTGAACTCGGCTTGACGCAGCGATCCGGCGCGCAATATTGTTGCGAAAGATGGGGTCTCTCCCCGTTCTTTGTTACCGAGGTGCGCCGGTGATGCTCGACAATGCAACGACAGGCACGATCTGCATCGAGGATCTCGAAATCGGGATGTCTCGGGGGCTCTCGAAGATCGTTACCGACCGGGACATCGAGCTTTTTGCCGAAGTCTCGACCGATCGGAACCCGGTGCACCTCGACGACGCCTACGCGCACGACACGATCTTCGAGGGGCGAATCGCCCACGGCATGCTGACCGCGGGCCTCGTCTCGGCGGTCATCGGAGAGCAATTGCCGGGCCACGGCACGGTGTATCTGGGGCAGACGCTAAAATTCATGGCGCCGGTCCGCCCCGGCGACATGGTGCATGTCGAAGTCACGGTCCTCTCCATCGACCATTCGAAGCGCCGCGTGAGCCTCGAGACCATGGCGAGGGTCGGCGAGACAGTCGTCCTGAAAGGTGAAGCGTTGGTCCTCGCCCCCAGTCGCAAGTTCGACTGAACGCGTCTTGCGCCGTGTCGGCGCCGACGGTATCCGCCTCTCCATGCGGATCGTCCGAACCACCCGTGCCGAGGGCCAGGACCGCGGTGCGAGTGCCGCGATCGGCAACTTTGACGGCGTCCATCTCGGCCATCAGGCGGTCATCTCGCAAGCACGGCGAGACGATCTCTCCTTCGGCGTGGTCACGTTCGAGCCGCACCCTCGGGAATATTTCGCGCCTCGGTCGCCGCCATTCCGCCTCATGACGCCGCAAGCCAAGAATCTCGCGGCTCGAAAAGCTCGGCGTCTCCTTGCTCTACGAGTTGCCATTCGAGCGGATCGCGCCCTTGCCGGCGGAGGCTTTCGCACGAGAGGTCATCACCAAAGGCCTCGGCCTCGCACATGTCACGGTCGGCGCCGACTTCCATTTCGGAAAGGGCCGCGACGGCAATGCCGGCACCCTTGTTGAGCTCGGTCGATCCTTGGGCTTCGGCGTCACCATCGCCGAGCTGGTTCGGTTCGACGGCGAGATTTCCTCGACCCGCATCCGCGCGGCGCTGACAGACGGCGATCCACGAGCGGCGGCGCGGCTGCTAGGGCATATGCATCGGATCGAGGGGGAGGTCCTGCACGGCGAGAAGCGTGGGCGGGACCTGGGGTATCCGACCGCGAACCTGTCGCTCGAAGGGATCCACCCTCCTCGCTTCGGTATCTACGCTGTCGAGGTCGATGTCCTGACGGGTGAGCACCGCGGCCGCATGTCGGGCGTCGCTTCCATCGGGATCCGACCGACCTTCGACGGCACGATCCCGAACCTCGAGGTTCACATCTTCGATTTCGCCGGCGATCTCTATGGCGAGCGTCTTTCCATAGCGCTGGTGGAATATCTCCGACCCGAAGAAAGGTTCGCCGACCTGTCCTCGCTCATCGCGCAGATGGACGCCGACAGCGCCCGGGCGCGTAAGGTCCTGTCGGCATGACCCGCGACCGGCGCGCCCCCAGACGGCGGCCATCACCGAATCCCATCCCGAGGGACGGGCTGCGCCCACGTTTCTGGGAGCGGCACGCCTTGAACGAACTCAGTCCGCGGGAGTGGGAGGCGCTGTGCGACGGCTGCGGAAAGTGCTGCCTCCACAAGCTCGAGGACGCCGATACGCAGGAGGTCGCTTTCACCCGCATTTCCTGCAGATTGCTCGACGACCAGACCTGCCGCTGCACCCACTACGAGGGCCGCAGAACCTTCGTTCCCGACTGCGTGGTGCTGACGCCAAGGAACATCCACAAGAACGCGTATTGGATGCCGGTGACTTGCGCCTATCGCCTGCTGGCGGAGGGCAGGCCTCTCCACGACTGGCATCCGCTGATCTCAGGCACTCCGGAGACCGTCCATGCAGCAGGCGTGTCTGTCCGCGGCATCACTGTCCCGGAGTTCGAGGTCGACGAGGACGATTGGGAAGATCACATCATCGAGGAACCCACATGAACTTCGCCTCCGACAATACCGGGCCGGCCCATCCGCGCGTCATCGAGGCGATCTCGCGCGCCAATGACGGCTACGCCATGCCGTATGGTGCCGATCCCCTGATGGAGGAGGCGCGCGCTGCCATCCGTGACGCTTTCGAGGCGCCCGAGGCCGCGATCTATCTGGTTGCGACGGGAACGGCGGCGAACAGCCTGATCCTCGCCACACTGGGTCAGCCTTGGCAGACGGTGTTCTGCACCGAGGTCGCGCATATTCAAGGGGATGAGTGCAACGCGCCGGAATTCTTCAGCGGCGGCGCCAAGCTGACCTTGATCACCCACGATCAGGGTCTGATCGATCCGGATGCCCTCGCCGCAGCGATCGAGGCGGAGGAGAGACGCGGCGTCCATGGAGCCCAACGCGGACCAGTTTCGATCACGCAAGCGACCGAGAAGGGCGCGGTCTACTCCGTGGATCAGATCGCAGGCGTCTGCGGCATCGCGCGGCGCTACGGGCTGCCGGTACACATGGACGGCGCCCGCTTCACAAATGCACTGGTGACGCTCGGCTGCACGCCCGCGGAGATGACCTGGAGGGCGGGCGTGGACGCCGTGAGCTTCGGCGGCACGAAGAACGGACTCCTGGGTGTCGAAGCCGTCGTCTTTTTCGACCCGGCCCATGCCTGGGAGTTCGAGCTTCGCCGAAAGCGCGGCGCGCACCTGTTCTCAAAGCACCGTTACCTCTCCGCGCAGATGTCGGCGTACCTTGAGGACGGGCTTTGGCTCGACATGGCGGCAGCGGCGAACGCGGCGACGCAGCGCCTGCTCCGCGGTCTCCGGCAGCGTCCCGACACCAGGATCCACGGTGATCCGCGCGCCAACATCGTCTTTGCCGATTGGCCTCGCGACGGCCATGTTCGGCTGCACGAAGCGGGCGCAGGCTACTATCTCTGGGACGGCGAACTGGACGGCTCTGGCGACGAGTTGCTGACGGCGCGCCTCGTGACCGACTGGTCGGCAACCGAAGCCTCGGTGGATAGGTTCCTGTCACTTCTCTAGCCAAAGGAGCGCAACGATGAAAAGTCTCGCCATCGCGCTGACGCTGACACTAGCTGTTTCCGGCTCTCACGCTTCCGCCGGCCGGCTGGAGGACAAGCTGACCGCAAGCGCGCCCTGCAAGGATTTGCCGCAGATCAATCAGACCGAGGCGGTCTCTCTGGAGCGCGCGACGGTCACCATTCTTCCCGAGACCGCCGAGCTTTCGGTCATTGGACGCATCTCGTGCCGTTCGCCGTCCGACGCGCTGTTTCAGAGCGACGCCTCGGTGCGCGTGCAGGCTGACGTCGCGTTGAACATCGCGGACTGCACCGCCACGCGTTCGGACGTCCGCCTCAGCGAGTTCGAGGGCAATGTCGGCGGCCTGGTCGAAGCGGTGTCCCAAGCCCTCGAAGAAGACCTATCAGCCGACCTCGCTGATGCCGTCGAGGACGAATGCCGCGACAACTTCGACTGAGAGATGCTCAGCGGCCCTTGAAGAGCCCGCCGAGGATGCCCCGAACGATGCGCTTGCCCGTCGTCCCCTTGAGTTCCTTGATTACGACGTCGGCCACCGCCTCTCCAAGGGTCTCCTCCTTCTGGCGAGAGCTGCGTCGCCGGGGTGGCGGGCTTTCCCGCCCCTCGTAGCGGCGCGTCTTCCGAAGCTCCTTGATCATGGCATCTAGCTCGTCCTCCCGCGCCTTCGCGGCTGCGGCGCCCGCCAACTTCACCTCGGCCGTCTCGGCCTCCTCAGCGGCGGCATTTGCCCTCGCTGCCAGGATCTCGTGGGCACTCTCGCGGTTCACCGCCTCGTCGTATTTCCCGGCGACCGGGGACGAGTTCAGCGTCTCGGCCCGCTCCTCATCCGTGATCGCGCCGAGGCGCGAGGACGGCGGCCGGATGAGGGTGCGCTCGGCCACGCCGGGCGCCCCCTTCTCGACCAGCAACGACGTGACGGCCTCGCCCGTGCCGACCTCGGCGATTGCTTCGGCGATGTCGAAATGTGGGTTTTCACGATAGGTCTCGGCCGCCCGCTTCAGCTCCCTCCGGTCGTTCGCGGTGAAGGCGCGCAGCGCGTGCTGCACCCGGTTTCCGAGTTGGCCCAGAATATCGTCCGGCACGTCCGCCGGCTCCTGCGTGACGAAGAAGACGCCCACCCCCTTCGAGCGGATCAGCCGCGCCACCTGCTCGACCTTGTTGACCAGCGATTTCGGGGCGTCCTCGAACAGCAGGTGCGCCTCGTCGAAGAAGAGGACGAGTCGGGGCTTGTCTGCGTCCCCCACCTCCGGCAACTCCTCGAAGAACTCCGACAGAAGCCATATCAGAAACGTTGCATAGAGAGTCGGGACGTTGATCAGCCGATCCGCGGCGAGGATGCTGATCCGGCCACGGCCGTCGACGTCGGTCCGCATCATGTCGGCGAGTTCCAGCGCCGGCTCGCCAAAGAAGTTCGCGGCGCCCTGTCCGTCCAGCACCAGCAGCTTGCGCTGGATCGCGCCGATCGTCGCGGTCGCGATGTTGCCGTAGCGCAGCTGCAGGCCGTCGCGGTTCTCGCCCACCCAGACGAGTAGCGCCCTCAAGTCGTCGAGGTCGAGAAGCGCCATGCCCTCTTCGTCCGCCACCCGGAAGACGACGTTGAGCACCCCTTCCTGTACCTCGTTCAGCTCCAGCAGCCGCGACAGCAGAAGCGGGCCGACCTCGGAAATCGTGGTCCGGATGGGGTGGCCGGCCTCGCCGAACAAATCCCAGAAGGTTACCGGGCAGGCGGAATAGGTCAGTTCTAGGCCGATCGTCTCGGCCCGCTCTTGGAACGGCTCGTGCGTCTTCGCCTCGACCGATCCCGGACGGGAGAGGCCGGCAAGGTCGCCCTTCACGTCCGACAAGATCACCGGCACCCCGGCTGCGGAGAGACCCTCAGCCAAAATGCGCAGCGTCACAGTCTTGCACGCGATGCAACCGCTTCCGCCACCGCCGATGAACACTGTGCCGTCCATACCTGGTCCCCGTCTGAATTTTCGTGCAGTGACAGTACTTCGTTGACCAAGTTGCGCCAGCATGTTCATTGCCCGCTGGCCTGCACGTTTTTCGATGCGGGCCGCGGCGTGATGGTGCCGGCTGGCGGGCGCGGACCGCGTGCCTGGCTCAGATCGGGGTCGTCAAGGGTAATGGCCATGTCATCGTACGGTAGCCTTTAGCGGCGCGGGTCGTCGGGCGTTCGCCGCGCCGAAAGGTCTCGACGATCCGCATCGGTCCGCCGCAGTCCGGACAGGGTGCTCTCGAGCTCAGTGGCGGGGCGGCGTCGATGTCGGTCGGGTCGGCTGCCGGACCTTCGGACGTCTGATCTCGAGGCCGCCAGTTCCCGTCTGGATCTCGCGCTCCGGGCCGTATCCGTGCTGAACGACGCGCATTCGGCCCTCCGGCAGCCGCTCCTCCGCGAACTGGCCGAGGACGACCCTGATCTCGGCTTCCATCGCACTCGCGAGCATTCGGCGCGCACCTTCCCGCGCGATCTCCGTCAGCGGGTTCTCGACCGTCTTCTCGGCCATGCCGCGGATGCGCATGTCCTCGATGATCCGCTCGCGCAGCGGTGTGGTCCTCTCCTCTTTCACGGAAACCTCTATGTGACGATTGAGAGGGTCCCAATCGTCAGTCCCGGAAGCCCGGATCAGAGAAGCGCAACGAGCCGCTCAACACATGTCAGCCACGGGCGCCAATGCCGCGCGAGCGGCTTAGTCCTTCCGCCAGAACCGGACCGACTTCCTCCCTGACAGACTGGCTGCGCCTTCGGGCGCAGCCTTTTCTCTTGAAGCTTCGCTGCGCTCCACGGTCTCAGCGATGCTCTTGACGTGTCATTTCACATCGCCTAGCGTCCGGTTCAATTACTAAGTCGGCCAGTCCGGCGGGGAGACGATAGTCGTGAAAAGGGCCCTTGACGGGCCCTTTTTGCGTATGCCGTCGAACGCCCGCATGTCACCGAACCATGCCACCTGACACCTCGTTGACGCCATGCTAGATGGCTGATCAAACCACGAGCAGAGAGCGGGAAGGGAGACATGCCCGAAATGAGAACTATCACGGTTGCGGCGATATTTGCAGCGCTCGTCTCAACGGGTGTTGAAGGCCAGGAGGACGTGACCGACGAGGGCGCGCCGGTTGCGGAACAGTCCGGAGAGCCCACAGGAGATGCGGCAGCCGAGCCGACGGAGGAAGAGACCCTAGGGCTCTCGATGGGCGAGGAGCAGACGAGCCAGATCGGCCAGACCTACACGCTAGAAGAACACGCGGATTGGGACGTTCGATGCGTCCGGACCGAGAGTGGCAATGATCCTTGCCAGCTCTATCAGTTGCTGGAGGACGAAGACGGCAACAGCGTGGCGGAGATCAGCATCTTCCCGTTGCCGACCTCGGACGGGCCGGCGGTGGCCGGGGCGACTATCATCACGCCGCTCGAGACGCTTCTGACGGCGCAGATCGCGCTTCGCGTCGATTCCGGAGCTCCGAAGCGCTATCCGTTCAGCTGGTGCTCGAGCGTCGGCTGCTTCAGCCGGATCGGTTTCACTGCCGAGGAAGTCGTCAGCTTCCGCCGTGGCGCAACAGCCACGATTTCGATCCGCCCGGTTGCCGCGCCGGACCAGACGGTGGACCTTCAGATCTCGCTTGCGGGCTTCACCGATGGCTACGAGGCGGTGGCCGAAGCAAACGCGGAATAGCGGCCGTCACACCTTGCGAAGGGCGAGGACGGCGTTGAAACCCCCGAACGCGAAGGCGTTCGACAGCGCCACCTCGACCTTCGCCTCGCGCGCGACGTTGGGCACGATGTCGAGCGCGCATTCGGGATCGGGCTCGTCGTAGCCGATAGTCGGCGCGATGGTTCCATCCCGCAGGGCCATGATGCACGCCAGAAGCTCCACCGCCCCTGTGCCGCCGATCAGATGTCCGTGCATCGACTTGGTCGACGAGATCATCAATTCATCGGCGTGCGAGCCGAACGCGTCGGCGACCGCCGCGCATTCCGTCTTGTCGTTGGCTGCGGTGCCGGTGCCGTGGGCGTTGATGTAGCCGACGTCCTGCGCCGCGATCCTGCCATCCCGCATCGCGCCGAGGATTGCCCGCGCCGCACCCTGCTTTGATGGCATCACGATGTCGGACGCGTCGGACGTCATAGCAAAACCTACGACCTCGGCCAGCATCTCCGCTCCGCGCGCCTTGGCATGCTCGAACTCCTCGAAGACGAAGATGCCGGCCCCCTCCCCCTGCACCATGCCGTTTCGGTTGGCGCTGAACGGGCGGCAGGCGTCCTTCGACATGACGCGCAAGCCCTCCCACGCCTTGACTCCGCCAAAGCACAGCATGGATTCCGAACCGCCGGTGATCATCACCCGGCTCATGCCGCCGCGGATCATGTGGAACGCCTGCCCCATCGCGTGGTTGGAGCTGGCGCAGGCAGTCGCAACAGTGAAGCTGGGTCCCTTGAGATTGTGCTCCATGCTGAGGTGGCTGGCCGCGGCGTTGTTCATCAGCTTCGGCACCACGAACGGATGGACGCGATTCTTCCGTTCTTCGTAAACCGCGCGATAGTTCTCGTCCCAGGTGTTCACACCGCCACCGGCGGTGCCCAGAACGACTCCCGCCTCTGCCGCGAGCTGTCCGGCAAACTCAAGACCGGACTGTCCGATCGCCTCGTTCGCGGCGAGCAGGGTGAACTGCGTGAAACGGTCGTAGAGGACGATCTGCTGACGATTGAAGTGCGCCTCGGCGTCATAGCCGTGCACCTGGCCGCCGATCTGAACGGACAAGCGATCGAGGTCGCGGATCTCCAGAGGACCAATGCCGCAGCGGCCCTCGCGCATCGACTCCAAGGTGTCCGCGACGCTATGGCCGAGCGCGTTGATCGTGCCCGCCCCGGTGATGACGACGCGCTTCATCCCTTTTGCTGGCGTACCAGCTCCTCGACGGCGGCGACGATCGCCGCGACGGACGAGATGTCGAAGTCGGATTTCTCGGGCTCGTTGGCATTGAACGGAACCTCGATGTCGAACGCTTCCTCAATTGCGAAGATGCACTCGACCAGCCCGAGGCTGTCGATACCAAGATCGTCGAGCGTCTGATGCATCTCGACGTCCGAGGGCTCGAGCACGGCCTGATCGGCGAGTATCGCCACTGTCCGTTCCCGCACGCTCTCAGCCATCATCGCCCTCCGTTCGGACGCCGATCTATGCGTCGTCGCACTGCTTTGAAACCGTTTTCTGAAGCTCGGCGACCTGTCGCATCAGACGCCCCAGGCGTCTGACGTTGCGGGACCCTTCGACGAAGGTCTCCATCTTCTGACCAGGGTACCCGAGCATCACGCGGCCGCTAGGGGCATTCGACAGGATCTTGGTTCCGCCTCCGGCGATCACGTCGTTCCCGACGAAGATGTTGTCCGCGACGCCCACCTGCCCGCCGAAGACGACGCGATCACCTATCCGGGTCGAGCCGGCGATTCCGGACTGCCCAGCGAACAGACAGTCGTCTCCAACAGTGACGTTGTGGGCAATCATGACGAGGTTGTCGATCTTGCTCCTGCTGCCGATCCGCGTCGGACGGATCGTTCCGGCGTCAATGCAGGCGCAGGAGCCGATCTCCACATCGTCACCGATCTCGACGCCGCCGAGCGAATGAATGCGGGTCCAGCTCTGCGCGTTGATCGTGCCCTGGTCTCCAATGGTCTCTCGCGCACGCTCAACCCCCGATTTCTCGGGCGTAACGAAGGAAAAGCCGTCGCCGCCGATCGCAGCGTTCGGCTGTATGACGATACGGTGTCCCACGCGGACGCGCGACATGATGCGGACGCCAGGGCCGATTCTGGCGTCGTCCCCTATTACGGTCTCGGCGTCGATGAATGCGTGAGCGGCAATCCGGGCCCGTGATCCTATCCTCGCGCCAGCCCCGATAGCGACGAGCGGACCAATGGCAACCTCCGGCCCGATCTCCGCCGTCGGATCGATGAAGGCCGTCGGATGGACACCCGGCGCGATCGCTGGGCCGGGATCCATCATCCGGGTGACACCGGCGAGGGCGTAGCGCGGCCGTGGAACGATGATCGCGGCGTCGAGACCGAAGGCGCGCCAGTCGGCCCCATCCCAGATGATTGCGGCGCGTGCCGCGCCTGACGCAAGTCCATCGGAGTATTTAGGATCCATCGCCAGGGCGAGATCCTCGGCGCCGGCGGTCGACGGTTCGGCAACACCGGCGATAGGAACCGTGTCGTCGCCCAGCACCGTCGCGCCGAGCGCGTCTGCAATCTGGCGGACCGTGTACCTCATTGCGTCCTCCCGGCATGCGCCGGGTCAGCTTTTAGCTGGGCAAACCGCTGATAACCACCCCGGCGGACCTAAGCGCCGCCAGGACCGCGGCGTCGCGCCCATAGATGTCCGGGCGGAACTGAAGCTCTCCGCGCGGCGTCGTGAATGCCGTCCGGTAGACCAGATGCACCGGCACGTGCTGCTCAAGATTAACGCGCGTCTCCCGCCCGGTGGCGAGCTTTGCCTCGAAATAGCCCTGCGGGTCGTTCGTCTGTGCAGCGAGCAGCGTGTAGGCGAACTCAAAGGGTTCCTGCAGACGGATGCAGCCATGGCTGAACGCGCGGGAGTTGCGGTCGAACAGGCTCTTCGCAGGAGTGTCGTGAAGATAGATGTTCCACCGATTGGGAAACATGAACTTCACCAGGCCCAGCGCATTCGATCTCGACGGCGGCTGCTTGAGCTGGAACGGCCAGTTGCCCGCAGTAACCGCCGGCCAGTTGATGCGATCGCGCGAGATCGCCTCACCCTTGTAGTAGATCGTCAGATGGCTGTTGGAGTATGGGTTGCTGCGAAATTGCGGAAGGTACTCGTTTACCGCGATCGACCGCGGGACGTGCCACGAAGGATTGACGATCATGTGCTCCATCACGTCGGAGAATTCCGGGCTTCTCTGCCCACTCTTGTTGGAGCCGACGACGGCACGGGTCGAAAACGTCTCGCGTCCATCGTCGATGATCCGAGCGCGGAAGTCGGCGAGGTTTACCCAGATATGGCGCTCGCCCCGGTCGATGTTCAGCCAACGCTCGCGCTCCATCGCCACGACGACCTGTCCCAGCCGATCGATGGCGGAGTGATTGATCTCCGTCAGCGTCTCACCTCCGACGATCCCGTCGACGAGGAGGCCATGGTCCGCCTGAAACCGCTTCACGGCATCTTCCATCGCTGGCCCGAACGTGCCGTTCGCGGTCCGCTCGAGATACCCCATCGCCACGAGACGGTTCCTGAGCGCGATCACGCCCGGCCCTGCATCGCCGAACGCGTAGCGGCCGCCGGATACCTCTTCACCCCAGCCGCCGGCGGCAATGGCCTCGGTCAGCTTGAGTTGGGCGCGCATCAGGTGCGCGTATTCCGGCGAAGCGGGCGGCAGGGAGCGCATCACGTGGACCGCGGGCTCCTCGCCCAGGCGGCGCAACAAGTCGGTACCGTCTCGGCGCGGCGGCGTCCGCTCGATCCCCGCTGGTATGCTCGAAGCAGCGATCACCCCGCTCTGCACCGCGTTGGCGTAGTCGAGAAAAAGCTCGCTCATCTCGGCCTTCCGCCTTGGCGCGATCCGTCTCGGTGCGGACATCCTCCAGCCTTCGGATCACCTCTTTTCCGGAAAAGCGGCCACGAGGAAGAGCATGCATCTCGGAATCCTTGAATGCGGCGAGGAGCGCGGTCAGACGCGCCCGGTCATCCTCTTCAGGGTCAGTCCAGATCGCTTCGAAACCGTTCTCGCGGTAAAACTCGGCAATCGTCGTCATTGCCGGACACGGCCGTTGCAAGAGCGCGCACGAACGGTGCGGTCGCGTCCACAGCAGCCACGGGCCCTGTCGGCGCCCCTAGCGCAAGCAAGACGCTCAAGAACCTGGAGATGCGCGCGTTCAACATGATCGAACCCCTTATCAAGTCTCTAACTTCCTTCGCGTGCAACGTCCGCCGTCCAGTCGGGTATTCATGACAGCTGCGTGATGTCGCACCGGCGCAACGCCTGGTTCGGCGTCGCTTGCGCTACGTCATCACCCTGCGATAAGCAATTCTTTGCCGATGCAGGTGTAGCGGACGCCCCGATGCTTCATCAGCCTTCCCTCTCCGCTTCAACCCGTGCGATAGGTTGTGCAGGGCTGGTCAAACAGCCGTCTTGAAATCCGCGACAAAAGCGGCGGCAGGCAAACGACGGGACAACGCGTAGAATATGCGACACAACCAGACAGTGTGCGTGGGCAGACGCGCAATTCTCGGGGCATTCGCGGCGACAATTGTCACGGCGGCACCGACACCCAGCAAGGCCTTCGGGCTGCTCCGTGGGGCAGGCGACGTCAGAAGGATCAGGATGTACTCCGGCCGAACGGGTGAGAGCCTTGACACGATCTACTGGGTCGACGGCCAGTACGTAGGCGAGGCAGTGAAGGAGATCACGCATTTCATGCGTGACTGGCGCAACAACAAGCTGATGAAGATCGACACTCGGACGATCGACATCATGGCCGCCGCGCACAACCTCATGGATGTAGACGAGCCTTACATGCTGCTCTCGGGCTACCGATCGCCCGAGACGAACGCGATGCTGCGACGGCGGTCGAGCGGCGTCGCCCGCAACTCGCTTCACATGAAGGGTCAGGCTGGGGACCTGCGCCTGCGATCACGCTCGGTCGACCAGATGGCGCGGGCCGCAACGGCCTGCAATGCTGGCGGCGTCGGCCGCTACTCGCGGTCGGATTTCGTGCACATGGATTGCGGCGCCGTGCGCAGCTGGGGCCGCTAGACTATCCGCACGACGCTTTCGTAGCGGCGGAGCACGACTTCGATTGCAAGGGCCCGACCGATCTGGCAACGCCCCGGGATGACCAGCCCAGGGCGCAGAGCGTGATCATATACCCGGCGATCGATCTGAAGGACGGCCAGTGCGTCCGCCTCCTCAGGGGGGACATGGACGCCGCGACGGTCTTCGGTGACGATCCTGCGGACCAGGCACGCCGCTTTGCCGACGCCGGTTGCGCCTGGCTTCACCTCGTCGACCTGAACGGAGCTTTCGCCGGCCGCTCCGTCAACCGCGCCGCAGTCGAAGCGATCATCGATGCGGTGCGTGTTCCTGTCCAACTGGGCGGCGGCATCCGCGACATGGCCGCCACGCGGGACTGGCTGGACAGAGGCGTGGCGCGCGTGATCCTCGGCACGGCGGCGGTGGAGGACCCCGAGTTCGTGCGACAGGCGGCGCAGGACTTTCCGGGCCAGGTCGCGGTCGGGATCGATGCCCGCGCCGGCAAGGTCGCCACGCGCGGCTGGGCAGAAGAGACCGAGATGGATGCCACCGAACTCGCCCGCCGGTTCGAGGATGCCGGCGTCGCAGCGATCATCTATACCGACATCGACCGCGATGGCGCCATGGGCGGCCCCAACGTCAGCGCGACAGCCGCCCTCGCGCGAGCCGTCCAAGTCCCGGTCATCGCATCAGGCGGCGTGTCGTCGATCGCCGATCTCCTGGCGCTGAAGGAAACAGGCGTCGTCGATGGCGCGATCTCCGGGCGCGCGCTCTACGATGGCACGATCGATCTCGCCGAGGCTCTTGCCGCCCTGCGCCTGACGCTATTCTCGAGCTTGCTGCCTCGACGAAGCCGCCCAGAACCGTCTCGATATTCTCGACGTACTCGGCGTCGTCGTCGATCGAGAGGCCGTCGAACATGCCTTCGACCTCCTCGTAGGCGATCCAGGTCCGACCCTCGTCGTCGGCATAGACGAGCACCTTCAGCGGCAGCACGAGGCCGGCGAGCGGATCGTCGGCGATCGCGGGCGTGCCGAGCTGGGGGTTGCCGAAGATCAGGAGTTGGCTGGCCCCGACCGGGCTTCCGACGCTCTCGGCCCCGGCGCCGTGGTCCACCTTGGCGAATACCGTCGCGCCGGCCGTCACGACCGAGGTCTCGAGCCGCTTCATCACCTCCTCGACACTGCCCTCGGCTGGCACCTGCTCGATATCGGCAAGTGCCGGCAGTCACGGCGTGGCGGCGATTGCGGCGCAGAGCAGAGCTGCGGATCATGATCAAGCTCCCTTTCAGCCGGACAACATCGATAACGTTTCCGGGGTTCCAGCCGTCGCGGGGCCGAAGGTACAGCAACGCCATGCTGAAGGTCCGCGTCATTCCCTGTCTCGACGTCAAGGACGGCCGCGTCGTCAAAGGCGTCAACTTCGTCGACCTGATCGACGCGGGTGATCCGGTCGAGGCCGCGCAGGCCTATGATGCCGCGGGCGCGGACGAGCTCTGCTTTCTCGACATCGCGGCGACGCATGAGAACCGGGACACGATGTACGACCTCGCCACGCGCACGGCCGAGCATTGCTTCATGCCGCTGACCGTTGGCGGCGGCGTTCGTACGGCCGATGACGTGCGCGCCCTGCTGCTCGCCGGCGCCGACAAGGTCAGCTTCAACTCCGCCGCCGTCGCCGATCCGACCGTCGTGGCGCGGGCCGCCGACCGCTTCGGCAGCCAGTGCATCGTCGTCGCCATCGACGCCAAATCGGTCGCGCCCGGGCGCTGGGAGATCTTCACCCATGGCGGCCGTCGCCCCACCGGCATCGACGCGGTCGAGTTCGCGGTAGAGGTCGAGCGTCAGGGCGCTGGAGAGATCCTGCTGACCTCGATGGACCGCGACGGCACCCGCTCGGGCTTCGACCTCGCGCTGACGCGGACGATCGTCGACGCAGTGTCGGTCCCGGTAATCGCGTCCGGCGGCGTCGGCACGCTCGACCACCTCGTCGACGGCGTGACCGAAGGCGGCGCCTCGGCCGTGCTGGCCGCCTCGATCTTCCATTTCGGCGAGTACACTATAGCGCAGGCGAAGGCGCGCATGGCCGAGGCGGGCATCCCGGTGCGACCGGCATGAACGTTCTTGAACGCCTTGCCGGAACGATCGCTGCGCGTCGGGGCGGCGACCCGGAGATCCTCGTGGACGGCGCGATCTGCTATCCACGGGTCCCGGAAAGGCCGCCGAAAAGTTCGGCGAGGAAGCGGTTGAGGCGATCGTCGCGGCCGCGGCCGGCAGCCGCGAGGAACTGACGGCCGAGGCGGCAGATGTCCTCTATCATCTGCTGGTCATGCTCACGGCGCGCGACGTGACCTTTGAGGAGGTGCTTGCCGAACTCGAACGCCGCGAGGGCACGTCCGGCATCGAAGAGAAGGCTTCGCGCTAGCGCCGCGACGAGATCACGCCTGTAGCGATCCCGCCCTTGCGAAGCTCGCCCCATAGCCGCTGATGCTCCATCTTCGGGCACTTGTTCTGGACGACGTCGACGCCCCGTGCCCGCGCCATCGCCGCCGCCTCCTCGTTCGCGACGCCGATCTGCATCCAGACGGTCCGCAGGTTCGGCAGCGCCTGCGAGTGCGGCCGAGCACGATCGGCGGTACATGCTCCGAACGGCGAAAGAGGTCGATCATGTCCGTTTCAGCCGGCGCCTCGGTCACGTCGGCAATGACGGTCTCGCCGAAAAGCGTCTCCCCTGCATGGCCGGGATTGACCGGGATGACGCGATATCCTCGGAGGCTGAGATATCGGGCGACGTAGTTGCTTGGGCGCACGGGATTTATCGACACGCCAACGCAGGCGATCACTCTGCGTCCGTCGCAGGATTGTCCGCAGGATGTCGTCGTTGGGCTCATGGCACACCAGATGACCCACCGGAGCGGATGCGGCAAGGATGCCGCCGCGCAAGAATCCGCGCATACTCTCTGATCAGTCGGGTGCCGCGGCTTGCAATTCGGCGTCACGACCGTCATCGCCCAGAGAAAAAGGCGCCCGACACGAAGATCGGGCGCCAGTCACGGAACGAGGGACAGTGAATGGAGCCGACGGTGTTCCGAACCGTCGGCCCGTAAACATAATGTAGGAGATGAGGTGCAGTGGTTGCACCCCACTCCTCATTTTTGTGAAGTCCGGCGAAGAGTTGAGCGCATTGCGGCCAGTGCATCCTCGCGAGCTGGATGTTCTGCATGAGGTCTTCGCGCCAAACATCTCTGATCTCTAAGAGAATTCAAAAGGTACAGCCGGCGCTTCGATTATCGCGAAGGCGCGAGGATCCATCGGGAGCCAACTCTCCCTGCGACAATGTGTAAGCGCAGTACCCGCCGAAGAGTGGCGCAAACTTCCGCGGGTCGCCTTCGAAAAGTTCGCGGTTCTCCCTCTGCGAGAAGAGCCACGCAGCGCCGCGCCAGATGACGCTTTCCGTGGCGCTGCCCGCGACCGCGCCTTGGCCGCGGAAGTAGGCGACCGGGTCCGCACCCCGGATCGCTACGCCATTCACGGCGAACACGGGTGCCGGGCCGGCGAAGACTGGTCCCGAGCCTGCGACGACGGCGCCTGCGGCTGCAAGCGAGAGGAATCTGCGGCGGTCCATCGCAGTCCTGCGTGCCTGCGTGCGAGTTTGGGGGCAGACAATGAGGATCGTCCCGCGCCGCGCCCAGCCCCTGCACGCGAAGGTGATGGAGAGTGACGGGCGCCCTAGTCCCGACCGTGCCGCGCGGCGAACAGAGCCACTGCGGCGGCGTTCGACACGTTGAGCGAGCCGAACGGGCCCTCGGCCGGAATCCGGACCAGAGTATCGCACAAGTTGCGCGTCCGTACGCGCAGACCAGGTCCCTCCGCACCGAGGACGAGCGCGAGGGGTCCCGGAGAGAGACCCTCCGACAGTGACCGCTCCGCATCTCCGTCGAAACCGACCAGCGAGTACCCCTCCTCTCGCAGCCGCTCCATCGCGTTGCCCAGATTTGGTACCCTCAGATACGGCTGGCGCTCCAACGCTCCGGAGGCCGACTTGGCTAATGCGCCGGTCTCAGGCGCGCTGTGACGATGCGGGGCGATGACGGCGCGTGCGCCGAAGACCTCGGCAGAACGCAGGATCGCGCCCACATTGTGGGGATCGCTGACCCTGTCCAGAAGCACCACGATGGGTGTCTCTCCGGTCCTGACGCCGCAGACATCCGGCAGAGTTCCCCAGTCCAGCGGCCGCACCTCGATCGCCGCCCCCTGATGGACGGAGCCTGGGTCGAGGGGCACGGGAAAGCGTCTGGGATCGGAGATTTCGGGCTCCGGCCCGGTCGAGACGACGTCGCGAAGTCGGTCCGCCGCATTCCGGGTCAGGACGAGTTGCAATCTTCTCGCGCCGCGGGTTCCGCAGCGCCTCGCCGACGGCGTGAATGCCGAAGAGCCATACCGTCTCCCGCCCCGCTTCCTTCCGAGTCCGCTCTTTTCTCACCACCCATGACGGCTTCTCGGCCATAGCTACCCCGCGTTTCCGGCGGAACAATCGGACGGGCAGCGGGCCGGCGCAAGCCGGCTGAGATTGGCCTTGACCCGTTCCAGACCCGCCGGTATGCCCGCCTCCGCGCCGGCCATGAGAGGCCTGCTCGGGCGACGTGCTGCAAGGTGCGGCAGCGGACTGTAACTCCGCCGGGGAGACCCATGCCTGGTTCGATTCCAGGGTCGCCCACCATCTTCCCAGAGCCTCAGGTCGCGGATCCCGGCTTCACCTGCTGCGGCCAGAGACGCTGGCCGTCAAGACGGGCAGCGGCGTCCATGTCTGCACACAGGACGTGCGCAGCGCCGTTTCTTCCTGCGCGCGGCCATTGCCTAACCCTACGCCATCGTCACACTGCCGTCCTGCGCCACATGCGCAAGTGGGGGCCGCAGGGGCCCGAGCTATGCGCACCACGTCATGGAAGGAGATGGCCATGGGACTTCTGCAAGGATTCTTCGGTGCGATCGGGGACTGGACATGGGGTTGGTCGCTCATCCCCTTCCTGGTCGTTCTAGGATGTTTCTTCACGATCGCGACCGGATTCATCCAGTTCCGATGGTTCGGGCGAATGTGGGGGGTCCTGAAGGGACACCAGGCAGGCGCCGAGGGGCATGTCAGTTCGCGCGAGGCGCTGCTCGTCTCGGTCGGCGGCCGCGTTGGCGGCGGCAACATCGCGGGCGTTGCCGTGGCGATCACGCTGGGCGGTCCAGGCGCCGTCTTCTGGATGTGGGCGATTGCGCTCGTTGGCATGTGCACCAGCCTCGTGGAGTGCTCGCTCGCCCAACTCTATAAGCGCAACGACGTGGAGGGCACGTACCGCGGCGGGCCTGCGCAGTACATCCTCCACGGCCTCGGCAGCCACTTCCGCTGGCTCGCGGTCATCTACGCGATCTGCCTCATCGCGGCCTTCGCGCTTGGCTTCAATGCCTTCCAGGGCAACACGGTGGCCGGTGCCATGCAGGACAGCTTCGGGATCGAGCGGCTGTGGACGGGGGTCGCCCTCGCGGCGCTGACCGGTCTGATCGTCTACGGCGGCATCAGGCGGATCGCCAAGGTTGCGGACGTCGTCGTTCCAATCATGGCGATCGGCTACATCGCCTGCGCGCTCATAGTGATCCTGCTCAACATCTTCGAGCTTCCAGGCGTGATCTGGTCCATCCTCACCAGCGCTTTCGGATTCAATGAAGCGGTCGCGGGGGGCATCGGCGCGGCGCTCGCGAACGGCGTGCGTCGCGGACTGTTCTCCAACGAGGCGGGCCTCGGCTCGGCGCCGAACGTCGCCGCGGTCGCCTACGTGCACCACCCGGTCAGCCAGGGTATCGTGCAGTCGCTCTCCGTCTTCATCGACACGATGATCATCTGCTCGGCCACCGCCTTCATGATCCTGCTCGGCGACGTGTACGCGCCGGGCGCCGAGATCGACGGCGTGGTGCTGACCCAGCAATCACTGGTCGGCCATCTGGGAGACTGGTCGCAATACTTCCTGTCAGGAGCGATCCTGCTCTTCGCGTTCTCGTCCATCATCTACAATTACTACTTGGGCGAGAATGCACTGAGCGTGTTCACCAGCAGCACAGGCGCCTTCCACGTTCTCCGGATCGCGATCGTCGGCCTGGTGTTTCTGGGTTGCGTCGCCCCTGGGGCGACCTCGGTGTTCTTCTTCTCCGATCCGATGATGGGCGTCCTCGCGCTGGTGAACCTGCTCGCGATCGCGATGCTGTTCCCGGTGGCGCTGCGGCTGGTCCGCGACTACCGTGCGCAGCTCGCCGCCGGGGTTGAGCACCCGGTGCTCGACGTCTCGAAATGGAGCGACCTCGACATCGACGCGACAGCCTGGTCCGACGTCGGCCCAGCCCCCGCGACTGCGCCGTCGGGCGCCAGGCCAGCGCCGGCGTGAGCCGGCGGCGGGCGTCCCCGGGCGCAGGATCGCCCGGGGCGCCCGCCCTCCTCAGGCCGAGCGCTCGGGGTCGAGCGTCATCGACCAGAGCTCGGCATCGGCGCGGTCCATCAGCCGCACGGTCATCTCTCCGGTGTCGCCGTCGATCTCGACCAGTCCAAAGAACTGAAGTCCTTCGGACGGCGGCAGGTTTGCCAGCGCCCTCGGGCGGCGCCTTCACGAACCGGACCTCCGGGCCGAACGTCATGTCGAGCGCGTTCGGCCCGAAATGCCGGCGTGGAGCGGACCTGAGACGAACTCCCAGAACGGCTCGAAGTCCTGGAACGCCGCGCGGTCGGGGCTATAGTGATGTGCCGCCGTGTAGTGCACGTCGGCGGTCAGCCAGACGGTGTTCTTCACGCCCGCCGCCCTGATGAAGCGCAGGATCTCCGCGATGTCGTGCTCTCTCCCCCTGACCGGACCATCGTCCCGATTGGCGATCGCCTCGAACCGGGTGTCTCCGTCCGCGACCACCAGCCCGATCGGCATGTCCGACGCGATGACCTTCCACGTCGCCCGGCTGTTGGACAGACCGCGCTTGAGCCAGGCGATCTGTTGCGCGCCGAGGATCGTCGTCGCGTCCGAGGCTTCTTCCTGCACATTCTCGCTGTTCGGACCGCGGTACGAGCGGAGGTCGATGAAGAAGACGTCGAGGTGCGGCCCGTAGGCGATCTTGCGATAGACCCGCCCCGGCTCCTCGGGGATGTAGCGGATCGGCGTCATCTCGTGGAATGCCCTTCCCGCCCGCGCCGACAGCAGGTCGATGGACTTCACGCCGTAGCGGTCGTCCGAGATCGAGATCCTTCGACGCGGACCAGTTGTTGACCACCTCGTGGTCGTCCCACTGAAAGAAGGTCGGGACGGCCGCGTTCATCGCGCGCACATGATCGTCCATCATGTTGTACTTCCACTGCGCGCGGAACTCGTCGAGCGTCTCGGCCACCTTCCGCTTCTCGTCGATCAGCACGACGTTCCGCCACGTCCCGCCATCGGCGAGATCCACGCTCTCCTCCATCGGACCGTCGGCGTAGATCGTGTCGCCCGAATGGATGAAGAAGTCGGGCTCATGCCCGGCCATGGTGGCGTAAGTGACCATGCCGTCTTCGTCGATGCCCCATCCCTGCCCCGCGGTGTCGCCCGACCACACGAAGCGGACGCTGCGGCGGTCCGCGGGTGCGGTGCGGAAGCGGCCGACCATGGGCGCGCTCACCGCGTTTATGTCGTCGAGGTCCTGCGCCGTGAAGCGGTAGAAGATGTCCTGTCCCGCAGGCAGGTCCGAGAGCAGGCGCTTCACCGCAAAGTCTCCCTCTGGCAGCGCGTCGACCGAGTGGATCGTGCGGGCGTCGGCAAAGCTCTCCGTCGTCGCGATCTCCGTCCGGATCCGTGCGGGACGGTCGGTGCGGGTCCAGATCATGCCGGACGTCGTGTCGACGTCGCCCGATTGCACGCCGTGCGTAAAGGAAGGCGCGGTCTGCGCGCGCAGGATCGCCGGGGCGGCAAGCAACGTCACGGCGGCGGCACCTCCTTGGAGGACCGAGCGGCGCGAAGGCTGAATTCGGAACATGGACTTCTCCCTGACGTGGTTTCGGTGCGCTCACGCTTGCCGTGATCAGGTGACGTCAGAGTGACACTTGAGGCGCCTTCCTCCTTCGCCTAGCGTCCGCGCGGCAAAGTGCGGGAGGACAGATGACCGAAGACGCCCAGAGCCCGAGCTACGGATTCGACACTCTGCAGATCCACGCGGGATCTCGTCCCGACCCGGCGACCGGGGCGCGGCAGACACCGATCTACCAGAGCACCGCCTTCGTGTTCCGCGACGCAGAGCACGCCGCCGCGCTCTTCAACCTGCAGGAAGTCGGGTTCATCTACTCCCGCCTCACCAACCCGACCGTCGCCGTCCTGCAGGAGCGGATCGCGACGCTCGAGGGTGGCGCGGGGGCCGTCTGCTGCTCCTCCGGCCATGCGGCGCAGATCCTCGCGCTCTTCCCGTTGATGGCGCCAGGACGCAACGTCGTCGTCTCGACGCGGCTCTACGGCGGAACCGTGACGCAGATGAGTCACACCATCAGGCGGTTCGGCTGGTCGGCGAAGTTCGTCGATACCGACGACCTCGACTCCGTACGCGCCGCGATCGACGACGACACCCGCGCACTGTTCTGCGAGTCGATCGCCAACCCAGGCGGCTATATCTCCGACGTCCCCGCCCTCGCCGCGATCGCCGACGAGGCGGGCCTTCCGCTGATCGTCGACAACACGTCGGCCACGCCCTACCTCTGCCGCCCGATCGAGCTCGGCGCGACTCTCGTCGTGCATTCCACGACCAAGTACCTGACGGGCAACGGCACAGTCACAGGCGGCGCCATCGTAGATTCCGGCACCTTCGACTGGAGCGCGTCGGGCAAGTTCCCGTCGCTGTCGGAACCCGAGCCCGCCTACCACGGCCTCACCTTCCACGAGACGTTCGGCCCGCTCGCCTTCACCTTCCACGGCATCGCCGTCGGGCTGCGCGACCTTGGCATGACGATGAACCCGCAAGGCGCGCACTACACGCTCCTCGGGATCGAGACGCTGAGCCTTCGAATGGCCAAGCACTGCGAGAACGCGGTCAAGGTCGCAAGCTGGCTGGAGCATGACCCGCGGATCGATCACGTCACCTATGCGGGCCTCGAATCAAGCCCTTATCACGGCCGGATGGCGACGGTGTGCCCCAAGGGCGCGAGCTCGATCTTCACGTTCGCGGTCAGAGGCGGCTACGACGCCTGCGTCAAGCTGATTGATGCTGTCGAGATCTTCAGCCACGTCGCGAATCTCGGCGACACGCGCTCGCTGATCATCCACTCCGCCTCCACGACGCACCGTCAGCTGTCTGAGGAGCAGCAGAAGGCGGCGGGCGCCGATCCGAACGTCGTTCGTGTCTCCATCGGAATCGAAGAGGCCGACGATCTGATCGCCGATCTCGACCAGGCGTTGGCAAAGGCGGTTGCCTGAAGCGTCAATCGGCGATCGCGAAGACGACGCTCACCGAGGCTGACAGCTCGAGCTCGCCGCGCGCCACGGGGATGGAATCGGCGGCCATGCGCGGAGCGGCCATCTCCATCGGGCGGGGCTGGGGGCCGCTGCGCGTATCGATGGTCTGCACCTCGCCGAGCGTCACGCCCGCCGCCTCGGCCAGCAGTTGCGCCTTGCGTCGCGCATCTGCAACCGCCTGGCGGAGCGCATCGTCGTGCAACGGCTCGGGCTCGGACAGTCCGAACGCCAGTCCTTCGAACGTGTTGGCGCCGTCCTGCGCCACGGCGTCAAGGATACCGCCGAGCCGGTCGAGGTCGCGGACCCGCACCGTCAGGATGTTGCGGGCACTGTAGCCGACGACCCGGGGTGTGCTCTCCGCCCGGTCAGCGTAGCGGGGCCCGAGATCGAGGGTCGAGGTCTGCAGGTCACGCTGCTCGACGCCCTCGTTGCCCAGGCGCTCCATCACCGCGCTCATCGCCGCGGTGTTGGAGGCGAGCGCTTCCGCCGCAGTCCCAGCATCGGTCGTCACGCCGACCCGGATCTGCGCCATGTCCGGTACCGTGGAAACCGTCCTGTCGCCAGTCACGGTGATGTTCCTCTCCTGCGCCGCGGCGGCGCCGGATAGAGCGAGACTCAACACAATCGCTGCAAAAATTCCGCGCATTTGCACCTCCATGAATGTCAGCTCAGAGGTGCCGTGGCCGCGCTGGCATCGCAAGGACAACCTGCCGCGGGATGCTATGTTTCGGACGCAACCTGCCGTACCCTCTGGAGACAGAATCAGCGCGCGGCAGCGCGCCTAGGAGTATGCCAAGCGGTAGAGATGACGTCGAAGATATTGCTTGAGCTCGACCACCACGCAGTTCGCCTTCTTCTGCGCGAGGCGTCGAAGGACGTCGAGATAGGCAGCGTGCGCCTCGACGACCCCGATTTTGAAGCCAGGCTCTCGCGGCTAAAGGGTGAGGTCAGCAGCGAAGCGACGGTCGAGGCGCAGATGCTGCTGCCTCCTCCTCTGGTGCTGTTCATCGATGTCCATGGCATGGACGATGCCGCGATCAAGGCGCGCATCGACGCGGACACGCCGTGCGACCTGGATGAACTCGCCATAGGCCGCATGGACGGCGTTGCCGCCGCGGTGGAACGGGCGACGCTGGAGGAGGCGCGGGATTTTGCGGTCGCGCATGGCTTCACGCCAGTCGGATTTTCTGCACGCCGTGCAGACAGCGCGGTCGAGGTGGGATTCTCGCTTGAGCATGGCCCGATTCCGACGTTCCGCAGCCAGCGCGCGGCAGAGGAACACGCGAAAAAGCAACTTGAAACTCTCGCACTGCAGGGCCCGAAGTCTTCTGCACCTGTCGCGAAAGCGTTCGGAAGCGAGGCGGCTGCAGCGATGAATCCAGCCGAGGCGCTGACGGTGCTCGGCGCGCGCGAGCGTCGACGCGAGCGCCGCAACTTTGTGCCCCTCTACGCGGCAGCCGTCGCCGCGGCTCTCGCAGTCCTCTTCGCCACGTTCTTCGTGGCTCGCGAGCGCGACGACGTTGCAATCGTTGACGTCGATGACGGCGTTCTCGAGGTCGGGGATCCGGCCATTCAAGGCGGCTCTGCGGAGCCGACAGCAGCCGCCGGCGCGGACGAGCCCGCTGCCGACGAGCGACCGCAGGAAAATGCCGAAGGTTCGCAGATAGCGCTTGATCGGCCCGCAACCCCACCTCTCGATGGCGCTGCGAGCGGCGTGGAGCCGGCGCGCTCTGCCATTTCGGCTCCGGTCGATCTGTCCGCGCCTATGTCGGTCGGGCCGGTCAACGCTCCTCCGGACCTGACGCCGCCGGACGCGCCCGAAATCGCGGACCTGGAGCGCGCCCAGCCACCGCCGCCGGGGACGGTTTTCGACATGGACGAGCACGGGCTGGTCCGGCCGAGTGTGGACGGCTCACCCACACCCCAAGGCGTACTCGTCTATTCCGGAACACCGCCCGTGCTGCCGCCGGAGCGCCCCAACACCTCCACCGAGGAGGGCGAGGCCCCGTCGCCGCCGGATCCGGTCGCCGGATCCGCGGACAACGCGGCCATGACACCGCCACCCGGGTCAGAGGCCGTGGCCGCGCCGGACATTTTGGCTATTCGTCCGCAGCCCCGGCCGCAGGACGCTGCGATCCCGATCGCGCCAGTTGTGGCTGAGGCCACTGATGAGACGCCGAGACCGCGTAACCGTCCTGACGACTTGGTTGCAGATGTGCGGGCAAGCGGCAGCACTGATTTCGAGACTCTGGCGGAGCAAGCCCGTGCCCAGTCCGGAGCGGCAACCGCGGCAATCGTGGCGAGCCGCGCGGCGGAACCGCCCCCGCCCGAGCCGGTGGGCCGCCTGAACGTTGCCGTCCAGCCCAGTCTTCCGACGCGGGCATCGGTCGCGAAACAGGCGACCCTGACGAACGCGATCAGGCTCGATCGGCTGAGCCTGATCGGTGTCTATGGCTCGCCGTCGGATCGCCGGGCGCTGATCCGCCTTCCATCTGGACGCTACTTGAAGGTGAAGGTCGGCGACCGCCTGGATGGCGGCAGGATCGCCGCCATCCAGGCAAGCCGGCTGGAATACGTCAAGGGCGGCCGCAGCTACGACCTGAAGATGCCGAACGGCTAGGCCGCGTCGTCCTTCAGCACTCCACGCGCAATCTGATCGGCCTCGATCGACTCGAAGAGCGCCTTGAAGTTGCCCTCGCCGAAGCCGTCGTCGCCCTTCCGCTGGATGAACTCAAAGAAGATCGGCCCGATCACGGTCTTCGAGAAGATCTGCAAGAGGATCCTCGTCTCGCCGCCGTCGACCACGCCCTCGCCGTCGATCAGGATGCCGTGCTTCTTCATCCGCTCGATCGGTTCTTTGTGCCCGACGACCCGCTCGCGGCTGAGTTCGTAGTACTTCTCGGGCGGGGCCGGCATGAACTTGAGGCCTCGATCGGCAATGGCGTCCGTCGCGTCATAGATGTCACGCGCGCCGACGGCGATGTGCTGAATACCCTCGCCGTTGTAGCGCTTGAGGTACTCTACGATCTGACCCTTTTCGCTGCGGTCCTCGTTGATCGGGATGCGGATCCGGCCGCAGGGCGAGGTGAGCGCACGACTGTGGAGGCCGGTAAACTTGCCCTCGATGTCGAAGAACCGGATTTCCTTGAAGTTGAAGATGCGGCCGTAGAAATTGAACCAGACATCCATGTTGCCCTGATGGACGTTGTGGGTGAGATGATCGAGATAGTAGAAGCCGACACCCTCAGGATGGGCCTTGCCGATCCAGTCGAACTCAGAATTGTAGGGCGACGTTTCGTAGTAGTCATCGATGAAATAGATCAGGCTGCCGCCGATCCCGAAGACGGCGGGAACGTTCATTGTCTTCGCTGAGCCTGTGTACTCCTCGGCGCCTTTCGAGACGGCATGCTTCAGGGCATGGTCGGCGTCGACCACCCGCCACGCCATCGAGGGAGCGCAGGGACCGTGCTCCTCCACGAAACACTTCGCGTGACTATCCGGTTCGTCGTTGAGGACGTAGGTGATGTCGCCCTGCTGCCAGAGTTCGATGGCTTTGGTCTTGTGGTTGGCGACGTGCGCGTATCCCATTCGTGCGAACAACTCCCGCAGCTTCTGCGGCTCGGGGTGGGCAAACTCGACGAATTCGAAGCCGTCGGTGCCTGCCGGATTGTCTGTCGTTATCTGCGCCTTGGGTGCATCGTGCGGGAAAGGACCCATGGAATCCTCCATTTTCTGTGTTCTAGACGATCATAGCGGCCAAGCCCTGTCAGTTCTGCGCAATCCAACCCAAATCAAAGGAATTCTGCGCGGATTCCTTGCGCCAATGAGGCGCTTTGTGCAAGAGAGCCGCATGAACGATGAGATCGACGCACGTTTGCTGGGTATCCTGCAGAAGGACGCTCACGTCACGGCCGAGTTGCTCGGCGCAGCGCTTAACCTATCTCCGAGCCAGGCGGGGCGTCGCAGGCAGAGGCTAGAGGCCGAGGGCGTCATTCGCGCGTACGTCGCGCGGCTCGATCCGGCAGCGATCGGCCTGACGGTGCAGGCCTTCATTCAGGTGCAGATGGCAAGCCAGACACCCGATGCCGCCCGCGGCTTCGCTCGCCTGATCGAGAGCCAGCCCGAGATCATCGCCGCATGGACACTCACGGGTGAGGCAGACTACCTTCTCCGCGTCTACTGCGAAGATCTTGGCGCCCTGAACCGTCTCGTCCACCAGATTCTGTTGCCAGACCCGGCGGTTGCCCGTGTCCAAAGCCAGATCGTCATGGACCGGCTCAAGGAAGACGCGCCGTTGCCCACCTGAGGGAGACCGATGGAAGGATTCCTGTTCCAGGCCACGATCTATCTCGGCGCCGCCGTGATCGCGGTGCCGCTGGCCAGTCGCGCCGGGCTGGGATCGGTCTTGGGATACCTTCTTGCCGGCATCTTCATCGGTCCGATCATCGGTCTCGTCGGGGCGGAGACCGAAGACCTGCAGCACTTCGCCGAGTTCGGCGTCGTCCTGATGCTGTTTCTCATCGGCCTGGAGCTGGAGCCGCGCGCGCTGTGGAACATGCGCGACAAGCTTCTCGGGCTCGGAGGCCTGCAAGTGCTCGTGACACTCGGGGCCGTGACGGCGGCAGCGAGCTCGCTGGGCGTTCGATGGGAAACCGCGATCGCGCTCGGAATGGTCCTGTCGCTCTCCTCGACCGCGATCGTCCTGCAGACGCTGACCGAGAAGGGGCTGATGCAGACTCAGGGCGGGCGCTCGTCGTTCTCGGTTCTGCTCACGCAGGATATCGCGGTGATCCCGATGCTGGCGCTGATGCCGCTTCTGGCTCCGCCGCACATGCGCGAGGCGTCGGGAGCCGCGCATGATGGTGTCGAAGGCACGGGCACCGCAACGACAGCGGCGCCTGCGGCCGCCGAGGCGGCCGAGGCAGCGATGTCGCTCATCCAAAGCCTGCCGGCATGGGGCGCCACGCTCGCCACCTTGGCCGCGGTCGTTCTGATCATTGTCTTCGGGAACTTCGCGATCCGGCCGCTCTTTCACTTCGTTCACAAGGCGCGGTTGCCGGAGCTCAATACGGCCCTCGCGCTGCTCATCGTCGTCGGAATTGCCTGCCTGATGCTGCTCGTTGGCCTTTCACCTGCCCTCGGGACGTTCCTCGCCGGCGTCGTTCTCGCGAACTCGGAATTCCGCCATCAACTCGAAAGCGACATCGAGCCGTTCAAGGGGCTGTTGCTTGGGTTGTTCTTCATCACGGTCGGCGCCGGAATCAACTTCGACGTCTTCTTCGACGCGCCCTTGCGCATCCTTGCGTTGACCCTGGCGCTGATGGCGATCAAGG
Organism: uncultured Alphaproteobacteria bacterium; assembly: GCA_963749675.1. Taxonomy (GTDB): domain Bacteria; phylum Pseudomonadota; class Alphaproteobacteria; order Rhodobacterales; family Rhodobacteraceae; genus Roseitranquillus. Next base: position 321,412 of record CAVVNT010000002.1, on the reverse strand, counting down.
GCACCATTCTCTACGCCCTTGCTCGCATTTTCGGATTGCATCGGCGGGATCGCTGGCTTTTCACGCTCGGGCTCGCGCAGGCCGGCGAATTCGGCTTCGTGCTGACGAGCTTTGCACTGCAACTCTCGGTCCTGCCCACGAGTACCAGCCAGACCGTCCTTCTGGTCATCGCCTTCTCGATGCTTCTGACGCCACTCTTCTTCATTGCGTTCGAGAGGTTCGCCGCGCGGATGACCGACGATGCGCAGCCGCTCGACGACGACGAGATCGACGAGCAGCAACCCATCATCATCGCCGGCATCGGCCGGTTCGGTCAGGTCGTGAACCGCATGCTCGAGCTCTCGGGCTTTCGCACCGTCATGCTCGACCACGACCTCGAGACGATCCGGACGATGCGGAGGTTCGGGTTCAAGGGATTCTACGGCGATCCCACGCGGCCCGAACTGCTGAACGCCGCCGGCTTGCGAGAGGCCAAGGTGCTGGTCGTTGCTCTTGACGATCGCGATGCCGCAGTGCGCCTGACGCGGTTTGCGCGGTCGGAACGGCCGGACCTGCATATCGTCGCCCGCGCTCGCGACCGCGTCCACGTCTACGAACTCTACGCCGCAGGCGCGAACGACATCGTCCGCGAGATATTCGACAGCTCGCTTCGCGCCGGCCGCTACGTGCTCGAGCAGATGGGCCTCAGCGACTACGAGGCAGCCCAGACCGAGCGGACATTCTTCCGCATGGATCGCCGCGCCGTGCGCGAGCTGGCGGCGCTCTGGAGGCCCGGCGTTCCGGTGTCGGAGAACGACGAATACGTCGCGCGGGCGCGTGAGCTAAATAAGGATCTCGAGACGGCCCTCGTCACGCAGCTCGACGATCACATGGACCTCGACGATCTGGACATGCCGCCAGATCGTCAGCGTTCCCGCGCGGCAGGAGAGTAACTGCGAAGAAGCAGGGCCGTCCGATGGGACAGCCTTCAGCAACCAGAGCCGACGATCCTCAGGCGGCGCGGGCCAAGAGCACGCTGTCTACCTCGCGTTGCGCCTCCCCCTCGCCGTGGCCCTGCACGGCTGCGATCTCACGCGTCAGCCGCTCCAGCGCGGCTTCGTAGAGCTGGCGCTCGGAATAGCTTTGCTCGCGCTGGTCGTCGGCACGATGCAGGTCGCGGACAACCTCCGCGATGGCAATCAAGTCACCCGAATTGATCTTCTGCTCGTATTCCTGCGCCCGCCGGGACCACATCGCCTTCTTGACGCGCGCCTTGCTCTTGAGGGTTGCCATCGCCTTCGAGACGACGTCGGGCGAACTCAGCGAACGCATGCCGACTTCGGTCGCCTTGTTGGTCGGCACGCGGAGCGTCATCTTGTCCTTCTCGAAGGATATGACGAAGAGTTCGAGCTTCAGCCCGGCGATCTCCTGCTCTTCGATCGAGACAATCTGCCCTACCCCGTGGGCCGGATAGACCACGTAATCGTTCGGGCGGAAATCGGAGTTGCTGTTCTTGGTCATCCAGGCGTCATCCTTGTGAACGGACCCGGAGGCCAGCGACAAAAAAGGACGGCGGCCGCAATTAACTGCACCCGTCGCCAGCTATCTGTCGCCCTTCGACCAACCTCGGCGCGGCTGGTCTAGGCACCCCCCATGGGTCCCAATCTGTCAGGATACATAGCAGTTTTTGCAGACAAAGCCAACTGCACCGCTGCGTCGCGGAGAAAAAAAACTTGTCAGCCTTTGATCACCCCTACGCCGTTCACCCTTCGGGCGCAACGCCGCTGATCATCCGCCCTCGCCCGGCGCCTCCGAGAATAGCTCCATCTTGCCGGGCTTGCCGTCCATCTCCTCGGCATTCGGCAGCGGGTCCTTCTTGGTCACGATCACCGGCCAGAGTTCGGAGTACTTGCGGTTGAACTCCACCCAGGACTCCGTCCCCGGCTCGGTGTCCGGACGAATTGCGTCGGCGGGACACTCCGGCTCGCATACGCCGCAATCGATGCATTCATCGGGGTGGATCACCAGCATGTTCTCGCCTTCGTAGAAGCAGTCCACGGGGCACACTTCGACGCAGTCGGTGTACTTGCAGGCGATGCATGCGTCAGTGACGACGTAGGTCATTCAGTTCCCTCTCGCGATGCCCCCGACTAAGGGAGCCCGCGCCGTCATTCAAGCGGGCCGCGCTTCTGCTCTATCGCCTCGCGACGCTCGTTGCGACCGGGGCGGCCGCCGCGGGCAACGGGCTTCGGAGAAAGATCGGTGTAGAGCATCTGCGCCTCACGCGCAGGGCCTCGCCGCGTGCCAATCGAATCGACCCGCACGACGCGGATGGCGTGGCCTTGAGGAAAGGTCAGCACGTCGCCCGGCGCTACGACTCGCGCGGGCTTCGTGACGCGCTCCCCGTTGATGCGGATTCCGCCCGACTGCACCAGACGGGCGGCGATGCTCCGCGATTTGAAGAAGCGCGCAACCCACAACCAGCGATCGACGCGGCTCGTGTCGTCGGAGCTCGTCAGGACTTGTCCTTCAGCCCCATCAGCGCCGCCGCAAAAGGATTGTCGGGGTCGATGCGGTCCGACTTCCGCGGCGGGCGCGCCTCGTAGTGGTGCGGCGCCGCCTCCTCGCGCGGCTTGCGCTTGCCTCTCGCCGGCTTCTTCTGCCGGCTGGCGGGCTCATCCCCACCTCGACCGCGTTGCGGTCGCCGGCCCGCTCCGTCCTTGCGCCGCCCGCCCCAGACGAACGTGAAGAACACCTCGGTCTCTGGCGGTGCCGCGGACGAACGCGTCTCGGCCTTTGAATCGGGCTCCGGCTCGGCTGACGACTCGCTCGGCACCTCTGGGTCTGCCGCAGCGGGTTCGCCCTTCTTCCCTGCGTCTGCCACATCGGGTACTTCAGACTGCTCCGTGCTGGCTGCTCCGGGCTCGGGGGCCACGGCAGACCCGGCTTCCGGCGTGGTGGTGTCCGCCGCTGCGCCCGTATCGCTCGGGCCGGCGTCCGTTGCCGCGGCGTCAGACGGCGCTTCATCGGCGGTCGCCCATGGTGCGGGCTCCGGACGTGCTGCCTTCGGCCGCTCGCCGCGTTCGGCGCGATAGCCCAGACCCTGCATCAGGTCCGCGAATTGTTCCAGGGTCATGCCCGTGATCGACAGCATGTCCGGCGTCGCCTCGAACCCGCTCCCTGTGTTCTGCGTGCGCAGCATGTCGGCAAGGCGCTCGAGCATGTCGATGCGAATCGCGCGGACACCCGCGGCCCGGTAGCCTGCCATCTCGTGGTAGCCGTCCGGCGCGCCCTCGACTGTCGGAACCGTCACGAGGCCCGGCGGGGGGCTCTCCGGGAACTCGTCCATGCCCTTTGCCAGCGACCACAGGACCAGTCGCAGACGCGTCGGCGCCGGCTTCAGAAGCGCCGGAAGAAAGATCGTGAACTGCCCGAACCGCATGCCGTGCTTGCGCAGCGCACCCCGCGCCGCCTGGTCGAGTTCCTTGACCTCCGCCACGACCTGGTCGCGCGGAAGCACTCCCATCGCCTCAACCAGTCGGAACGCGAAGCCGCGCGCAAGCCCGGTTAACTCCTCGTCCCGTTGCATCGCGATCAGTGGCTCGAAGAGGGTCGCGACCTTGCGGTCGATGAAATGCTGCAGGCGACGCTGAACCTTCTGCGCGACTTCGGGTCCTGCCTCGTCGTCAACGAAGGCCACGACCTGCGGCTTCAGCGGCTCGGGGCCCGCGACCAGCTTTCCGATCGCGCTCGATCCCCACATCAGGCCGCCCTGCTCGGTGAAGTCGAGCTCGGTGTCGGGCGAGTTGTAGAGGCGGTCGGCGCGCAGGTGCATTTCGGGCTTCAGCGCCTGCAGGCTCGCCTGACGCACGGTCTTGGCCTCTTCCGGCGTGGCGCTCGCTCCCTGGCTGAACCTGAACCCTTCCAGGCGCCCCACCGGGTGGCCCTCCACCGTCACCTCGCCCTTGTCGTTCAATTCGGCCACCAGAGCCTCCTTCTGCTTCAGCCGCCGCAGCAGGACACTCGTCCTCCGGTCGACGAAGCGCTGCGTCAAAGCCCCATGCAGTGCATCGGACAGTCGGTCTTCTACCGCGCGGGTCTCCTCCCGCCAACGCATTTCGTCGTCGACCCAGCCCTTTCTCTGCGCGACGTAGGTCCATGTGCGGATGTATGCCAGCCGCTTCGACAGCGTGTCGATGTCACCCTCGGTGCGATCGATGCGCCGCACCTGTTCGCCGAGCCACGCGTCCGGCACACGCCCGCGCTCGTGCAGGAAGCCGAAGATCCGCGCCAGCATGTCCGCGTGCTCGGCCGAGCTGATGCCCCGGAAATCGGGAATCCTGCAGACATCCCACAGAAGCTGCACAGACACGGGGTTTGACGCCCGCGCCCGCGGCTCCGCCATTTCGGCCAGCGCCTTGACCGCGCCGAGGTCGTCGGCCTCCCGCGCGCGGCCGAGCCACGGATCGTCGGTCGGCGCCTCCAGCGAGGCGATCAGTCCCTCCACGCTGCCGAATTCCAGCGCGGCGTTGCGCCAGTGCAGCCGCCGGATCGGCCGGAAGCTGTGATTCGAAATTGCCGCGACGGTTTCGTCGTCAAACGGCGTAGCTTCACCCGTCACGCCGAAGGTTCCGTCGTTCATGTAACGCCCGGCACGTCCGGCGATCTGCGCCAGCTCGTTGGCCGCCAGCGGCCGCATCCGGCGGCCGTCGAACTTGACCGTCGACGAGAACGCGACGTGATCGACGTCGAGGTTCAGCCCCATGCCGATCGCATCGGTCGCGACAAGGTAGTCGACGTCGCCATTCTGGTACATCGCGACCTGCGCGTTCCTCGTCCGCGGGCTCAGTGCACCCATGACCACGGCTGCCCCACCCTTCTGCCGGCGGATCAGCTCGGCGATGGCGTACACGTTTTCCACCGAGAACCCGACGATCGCGCTGCGCGGCTTCATCCGGCTGAGTTTGCGGCTGCCGGTGTAGTTCAGGGTCGAGAACCGCTCGCGCCTCTGGAAGCTCGCGCCGGGAACCAGAGCGGCGATCGCCCCGCGCATCGTGTCGGAGCCGAGCAGCAGCGTCTCATGAAGCCCTCGGACCCTCAGCAACCTGTCGGTGAAGACGTGCCCACGCTCGGGGTCCGCGCAGAGCTGGATCTCGTCGACGGCGACGAAGTCCGCGCCGATTCCTTCAGGCATCGCCTCTACGGTGCATACCCACCATTGCGTGCGGGGCGGCACGATCCGCTCCTCGCCGGTGACGAGAGCGACGACGGAAGGACCGCGAAGGACCACGATCCGATCGTACACTTCGCGGGCGAGCAACCTGAGCGGCAGGCCGATGATGCCGGTCCGATGCGCCAGCATCCGCTCGATCGCGTAGTGCGTCTTGCCAGTATTGGTGGGGCCGAGGACGGCGGTGACACGCCCTTCCATGGCGGAGCCTTTCCTCGAGATCGTCTAGAGGGTCTGGCCCATCGTATCTCGCTCCAGTCGCTGAAGCGTCTCCTCGATGTCGGGCCGGTTCGGCGACAAGTCCTCGATCGCGCGCCATGCCGCAAGCGCTGCCTCCTCCCTGCCGAGCTGCTCCATGATGATGGCAAGGCCCGACAGCGCACCGAAATGCCGCGGGTTCAACGCCAGCGCGTTGCGAATGTCGCTGAGCGCCTGCCCGAACCGGCCAAGCTGGTAATAGGCCGTGGCCCGTGCGTTCCAACCCTCGGCGAACGCCGGCGCATGGTCGATCAGGGCTGAAAAGTGCTCGACCGCCAGGCTCCAGTCTTCCGCCTCCATTGCCTCGCGACCGCGCTCCAGCAACAGGTCCATGGAGGGCGAACCCGATTTCGACCACTCTTCGATGATCTTCACCTCGATAGCACGAGCGGCTTCGCCCTCAGCAGTCTGAAGCGCGGTGAAGAGATCGTCTAACGGATCGACCGCGCCCTGCGCGATCGCTACGCCCGTGGCGAGAACGCTTGCCGCTACGGCAGATTTGAGAATGCGTGCGCCTTTCGCCATATTGGCGTAACTTAGGGCCAACGCCGAGGATTTCCCAGCCCCGGCGAAGGTCAATTTCTTCTGGAGCATGAACATGAGCGATGTCATCGATCGGGCGATCACCGAGCTGAATGCGAAACTGGGCGATGGCTTCGACGGCAGCGCAATGTTCGTGATCGAGGACGAGGGGACCATCGTCGTCGACGAGCAAGGCGCGAGAGCCGGAGACGTCCCGACGGAGGTCACCCTGACCGCCGACGCCGAGACCTTTCACCGAGATCCTCACGGGCGACCTCGACCCGACGGCTGCGTTCATGCAGGGCCGGCTCAAGGTCGAAGGCGACATGTCGGCAGCAATGAAGCTGGGAGCTGCGCTCAGCTGAGATGAGCGCAGCTCCCTACTTCCGCGACGTCGCGGACGGGCCGGATCGGGTCGAGGTGCGATGGCTGAGAGCCGCGGACGGCGTGCGCTTGCGAGCGGCCGCCTGGCCCGATGCCGAGGCAGGCACCGTCCTGCTGTTCTCCGGACGGACGGAATTCGTGGAAAAATACTCGCGCGTGGCGCGCGATCTGCATGCAAGAGGACTTGCCGTCGTTACGATGGACTGGCGTGGTCAGGGCCTCTCGGACCGTGCCCTGCCGGACGCTCTGACCGGGCACGTTTCCGACTTCGCCGACTACCAGCTCGACGCGGCGGCGCTGCGCGATTTCGCGATCGAATTGGGGCTGCCGCGCCCCTTCTATCTCATCGGGCACTCGATGGGCGGTTGCATCGGCCTTCGTTCGCTGCATCGCGGTCTCGACGTCGACGCGGCGGCGTTCAGCGCGCCGATGTGGGGGATCGAGATGTCGCCGATGACACGCCCGCTCGCTTGGAGCGTCTCGTGGATCGGTCGCGCGATCGGTCGGGGCGACCGATACACACCGGGGACCAGCGCTGCGCCGTATGTCGCCGGCACTGCCTTCGACGTCAACTTGCTGACCACGAGCGAGAGCACGTTCGACTGGATGCAAGCCCAGACGCGCGAGCACTCGGAGCTCTCTCTCGGCGGACCAAGCCTCTCTTGGCTTTTCGCCGCCTTGCGCGAGATGCGCAGCCTGCGTGTCCTCCCGCCGCCGGCCTATCGGTGCCTGGCGATGTTGGGCAGCAGGGAGGAGATCGTTGATCCCGACGCGGTCCACTGCATCATGCGGCGGTGGCCGGGCGGCCGCCTCGACATTATGGATGGAGCGCGACACGAGTTGATGATGGAGCGACCGGAGTTCCGCGATCGCTTCCTCGACACAGCGGTCGCACACTTCATCCGGCCGCCGGATTCCCGGGCGGCCTGACGCGCCCCTGCATCTCAGAATCCCGATTGCGCTGAACGCCTCGCGCAGGGCTGACGACCATCCCGCGCTCATCTTCCGGAAATCCTCGTCCTGGTCGAGAAAGCGCCGGCGATGCCCGACCTCGAACGTATCCTTCTCGATCACCGCAAGATCGAGCGGCATGCCCACCGACAGGTTCGAGCGCAGCGTGGAATCCATGCTGAGGAGCGCCGCCTTCCTGCCCTGATCCAGCGTCGTGGCCGGCGTCACCACACGGTCGAGGATCGGCTTGCCGTACTTGTGCTCACCGATCTGCAGATACGGCGTGTCCTCCGTGGCTTCGATGAAGTTGCCTTCCGGGTAGATCAGGAACATCCGCATCGTCCCGCCGCGGCGCTGGCCGGCCACGATCATGGTCGCCGAGGTCGGCGGTCCCTGCTCCGGCATGCGGCCACGTATCTCCGCCGCGGTTTCCGCCAGAGTGCCACCGACGATGCGCGCGACACCCAGCATGGTCTCGGCATGCATGATGCTGGCCGCCGGGTCAGGCTCGGGGACTTCGATCGCCTCCTCCAGCCGCGCCAGCGTCGTCTGCGTGGTGGACAGGCTGCCGGCCGTCATGATCACGACGACCCGCTCCCCCGGCTCTTCGAAGATGAACATCTTGCGATAGATCGAGACGTTGTCGAGGCCGGCGTTGGTCCGGGTGTCCGACAGCAGAACCATCCCTTCGTTGAGGAGCAGGCCGACGCAATATGTCATGATGAGATATCCGGGCGGGAATACGCCGGAACCTCTAATGGTTCCGAGCCCGTGCTACAATCCCAATCGCGCTATTGCTGCACCTGGCTCACAGCCACGGTGACGTCCAGCGCCTCTTCCCCGATGCCTTGGGCCACGCCGCGGATCGGCGCCGCGCTGGCCGCATCGAAGCCCGAGCCCAGCCGGATGTAGCGATCGTTCGGGCAGCAGCGGTTCGCGGCGTCGAAGCCGACCCATCCGAGTCCGCTGACCCAGACTTCCGCCCAGGCGTGGCTCGCCTCGCCCGAGCGCAGGACCTGGCGCTCGGCGCTTTCCTGCTCGTCGGGGACTTCATGGCCCTGCGACTGCCGCATCTCGCCCAGCTGCTGGCTCTGGCCAGAGGGAGACTGCTCGGACCACATCTCCTGCCCGCTCAGCAGGTAGCCGGTGACGTAGCGCGCCGGGAGGCCGGCGATCAGCGCCGTGGCGATCAGGGCGTGCGTGTGGTCCTGGCAGACGCCGGCGCCCGTCGCCAGCGCCTCCGCGGCGGTCGTTGCCTCCGACGTCCGGCCCGGCTCGTAGACGATCGCATCCGCAACTGCCGTTGCCAGCCCATGGGCCTTCTCCAGCGGCTGCAGGTCTTCCGCGACCGACGCAGCGAGTTCCGTCAGCGCCACGTCGGATCGCGTCGCTCGCGTGGAGCGCAGGTAGACCATCGGCGGGACCGCCTCGCGGTGACTGCGCAGCACGCCCGCGGTATCGACGGTCTCGACCTCGCCCGAGACGTCGACCGTCAACGCCTCGACGGGTCCCAGCACCGACATCGTGCGAAGGATGTCCCCCGCCCCGTCGGTGAAGTAGGCGCCGAAGACCGCACCTTCGGCCGCGACGTTCCAGTCGACGACCCTCTGGCCCTCGAAGCTCGCCGGCATCAGCCGGTGGCTCTGCACGACGCCGCGCATCGGCTGCGCGAACGAGTAGCGCGTGACATGGCGGACGGAGAGTCTCATCGCACGTCCCCGCTCAGAAAGGATTCCTGGATCGCGTATGCGACGGCGGCATTGCTGTCGACGAAGCGGGTCAGGAACTCGTGCAGCCCCTCCTCCTGCACGTCCTCGACCCGCAACTCCGCCAGTTCCCCAAGGAGGCCGTGGACGAGCGACTGGGCCGTCGTCCTTCGCTCGTATCCGCGGCTGAGACGGTCGAGATGGTGTGCCGTGCCCTCGACCGATGTCAGAAGCGAGCGTGGCGACTGCCGGTTCAGGATCAGGAAGTCGGCGATCTTGGCCGGCGTGATCTCGCCGCCATAGACCCAGTTGAAGGCCCGGTGCGCCGACATCGCCCTGAGCAGCGTGCGCCACTGATAGTTGTCGAGGCCCGATCCGACGAGCTCGACCTGCGGCAGCAGCACGTAGTATTTCACGTCGAGCAGTCGCGCCGTCGAGTCGGATCTCTCGATGAAGTATCCGAGGTGCAGGAAATCGTAGCCGTCGTTCCTGAGGTGCGTCAGGCTCAGCGTGCCGCGCAGCAGCGCCGTCGCCCGCTGCGTCCACTCGATCAGGTCGTTGATGGCAAGCTTCGACCGCTCGGTCCGCTTGATCTCGCGCAGCTCGGTCCAGGCGCTGTTGAGCGCGTCCCACATCTGCGTCGTGAGCGCGGTTCGGACGATGCGCCCGTTCTCCCGGGCGCGCATCAGGCATGAGCTCACCGACGACGAGTTCTCCTCGTCGAAGAACAGGTGCGTGACGACGTCCCGCTCCCGGACCTCGCCGTACTTCTGCGTGTAGTCGGGCGCGGTGCCGGAGGAGAGCAGGACGGAATGCCATTCGTTGCGGTAGCCGCCGCCGATGTTCGGCGTCAGCGACGTCCGGACGCCGACGTCCAGCAGGCGCGCCATCGTCTCGGCCCGCTCCAGGTAGCGGGTCATCCAGTACAGGTTCTCGGCGGTGCGGGAGAGCAGCATCAGTCGGCCAGCACCCAGGTGTCCTTGACGCCGCCGCCCTGCGACGAGTTCACGACCAGCGATCCCTTCTTCAGCGCCACCCGCGTCAGCCCGCCCGGCACCAGCTCGATGGACTCCCCGACGAGGCAATAGGGCCGCAGATCGACGTGCCGCGGCGCGATGCCTTCCTCGACGAAGCTCGGACAGGTGGATAGCGCCAGCGTCGGCTGCGCGATGTAGTTATGCGGGTTCTCGCGGATCAGCGTGGCGAACGCCTCGACCGTCGCCTTGTCCGCCTTCGGCCCGACCAGCATCCCGTACCCTCCCGAGCCGTGGACCTCCTTGACCACAAGTTCCGGCAGACGCTCCAGCACGTAGGCGCGGTCGTCCTCCTTGGCGCATTGCCAAGTCGGGACGTTCTGCAGGATCGGCTCCTCGCCCAAGTAGAATCGCACCATCTCGGGCACGAAGGTATAGATCGCCTTGTCGTCCGCGACGCCGGCCCCGGGGGCCGAGCAGATCGCGACGCCGCCCGTGCGGTAGACGTTCATCAGCCCGGGGATGCCCAGCATGGAGTCCGGCCGGAAGCACAGCGGGTCGATGAAGGCGTCGTCCAGCCGGCGGTAGATCACGTCGACCTTCTTCGGCCCCTGCGTCGTGCGCATCCAGCAGAAGTCGCCGTCCACAAACAGGTCGGCCCCTTCGACCAGCTCGACGCCCATCATGTCGGCGAGGAACGAGTGCTCGTAGTAGGCGCTGTTGAAATGCCCCGGCGTCAGGATAACCACCCTCGGCTCGCCATCGCATTTCGCCGGCGCGACCGACGCCAGCGTCCGTTTCAGCAGCTGCGGATAGTTCTCGACCGGGGCGATGCGGTTCTCGCGGAAGAGCTGCGGGAACATCCGCATCATGATCTCGCGGTTCTCCAGCATGTAGCTGACGCCGGAGGGGGTGCGGCAATTGTCCTCGAGAACATAGAATTCGTCCGGCCCCGTCCGCACCAGGTCGATGCCGACGATATGGCTGTAGACGCCGCGCGGCGGGCGAAAGCCGCAGACCGCCGCCTCGAACGCTTCGTTGCAGTAGACGAGCTCGGCCGGGATCCGGCCCGACCGCACGATCTCGCCGCGCTTGTAGACGTCGACGAGAAACGCGTTCAGTGCCCGCGCCCGCTGCTTGATGCCGCGTTCGAGCCGGAACCATTCCTGCGCACTGAAGACGCGGGGAAACATGTCGAACGGGATGAGCCGATCGGGGTCACCGCCCTCGCCGTAGACAGCGAAGGTTATTCCGATGCGTCGGAACAGGGCCTCCGCCTCGGACTGCTTCATGTTGCGCAGTTCGGGCGGCATGTCTCGCGACCATGCTTCGACGCTCGCGTATGGGGGGCGTACGCCATCCCCCTGATACATCTCGTTGAAGTATGTCGGTTCTAAGGGTTTCGCGTCCATTGCCACAATGATGACGCGGTGATTCCGGGAAGGAAAGACCCCTTCGCGAAAACTCCGCCGCCGCCTGCCGGGAGGGCGTCAGGCTGCTGTGCGTTGGATCTCGGACCCCCTCCCGACGCCTTCTAGGCATCGGTTCCGCCGGAGGACGGCCTCTTGCGGGAGCCTTCCTTCTCGTCCGGGCGCTTCCTCTCGCCCTCCCGGGCGATCCTGAGTTCTTCCCGGCTGGGGGGATGCCCGCCAGCCTCCGCATCGGTGCCAAGGGGCGCCGCGGAGGGATCGGGGAAGCCCTTCTTGTCGCCAGTCTTCCCCTCGTCGATATCGCGCCGCAGCATGTCGGCGTTCGGCTTCTGATCTTCGCTCATTGGTCCTTCCGGTCTGCAATGCGGCCAAGGCGGCCACCATCCGATGCTCCTGCTCCCGCGGCGCCCTTGCTGCGCTCTCGCGCCGGTTCGTCCGCCGGCTTGGCCTTCGGCTTTGCCGCCTCCGCGTCCGGCGGAATGTTCCCGATCTCGCGTTCGGGTCGCGTCTTGGAGTCGGTCATAGGATGACCAGCGCGAAGATCAGCACGACGACAACGGCGATCACCACTGCGGCGACCGGACCCGACCAGTTCAGGCTGTTGCTGGCGGGTGGCGGGCTCTTGCTGCCGGCCGTCCGGAGCGGATCCTGTGCCGCCTGGCGGGCCGTCCCGTCGTCTTTCGAATGCGTCTTCTCTTCGTGTTCCGTCATACGCTCCTCCGTTTTCTGGAGCCTCGATCAAAAACCAAAGAGTTGCAGAAATGTTCCGTCCCTGCGGCGGCTTGGCGCCCCCTCGGGCGCGCATGGCCGGCACGCAAGGCGGAGCTATCTGACGGACATGTCGGATCCGCTCCTCACCTTCACCGATCGCGGGATCTTCTGTGGCGCAGGTGGATTCCACATCGATCCGTGGCGCCCGGTGGACCGCGCGCTCGTCACCCACGGCCATTCCGACCACGCCCGCGAGGGAAACGGCGCGTATCTCTCGACGGAGGCCGCCGCGCCCGTGATCCGCCACAGGCTCGGCGACGTCCGCCTCGACACCATCCGGTACGGCGAGCGGCGGCGGATCGGCGACGTCGACGTGTCGTTCCACCCGGCGGGTCACGTCCCCGGCTCCGCCCAGATCCGTGTCGAGCGTGCGGGCGAGGTCTGGGTCGTCTCGGGCGACTACAAGACCGTCGACGACGGCTTCTGCGAGGCGTTCGAGCCGGTGCGCTGCGACGCTTTCGTCAGCGAATGCACGTTCGGCCTGCCCGCCTTCAAGTGGCGCCCGCAGGCCGAGATCGTGACCGAGATCGACGAATGGTGGCGCGGCAACGCTGCGGATGGCCGGTTCTCGATCGTCGGCGCCTATTCGTTCGGCAAGGCGCAGCGCGTGCTGTCGTCCGTCGACGCCTCGATCGGCCCGATCCTGACTCACGGCGCGGTGGAGGCGACGAACGCCGTGCTTCGCGCCCAGGGTCTCGCCCTGCCCGATACCGTCCACGTCACGCCCGAGATCGACCTCAAGCAGTTCCCGGGCGCGCTCGTCGTCGCCACGCCCTCGGCGCTCGGCACACCCTGGATGCGCCGCTTCGGGCCCGCCGCGACGGCCTTCGCCTCGGGCTGGATGGCCTTGAGGGGGGTGCGCCGCCGCCGTGCCGCCGATCGCGGTTTCGTGATGTCGGACCATGCCGACTGGAACGGCCTGAACGACGCGATCGCGGCGACCGGCGCCAGCCGCATCTTCGTCACCCACGGCTACACGTCGATCTTCCGACGGTGGCTGTCGGAGCGGGGCTACGAGGCCGCCGTCGTCTCGACCGAGTACGAGGGCGAGAGCCTCGACGCGACCGACGTGGAGGATGCCGCATGACCCGACCACCCGTGGAACGCCCGCCGAGGCCTGACCCCGCGCCGTTCCCGCGGCCGAAGCCGGAGCCCGATCCGGGTCGCCCCCGACCGGCGCGAGACATCCGCGCAGATGGCCGACCGGAGCGCGCATTCCGCCCGACATGAGGCGCCAGTCCTTTCGGCCCGTCATTGGCAGGGACCTGGCGCCTCGGGATCGACGGCATGGACAATCCCGCAGCGAATCCGCTCGTCGCCCGCCGTCTCCCGCCGTCGTCACGTCTGATCGCGACTCTGGCCCACCGCGCCGGCGACCCTAGCTTCCCACCCATGCCCGAAGCCCAGACGCACGCCAGATGAAGCGTTTCGCCGAGCTTTTCACCCGTCTCGACCAGACCACACGGATCAACCCCAAGGTCGAGGCGCTGGCGGACTACTTCTCGCACGCGCCCGAACCCGACCGCCTCTGGACCATCGCGCTGCTCTCGCACCGCCGGCCACGCCGCACCGTCACCACGACGCGCCTGCGCGAATGGGCGGCGGAGCGTGCCGGCATCCCGCTCTGGCTCTTCGAGGAGACCTACCCGATCGTCGGCGACCTCGCCGAGACCATCGCGCTGATCCTGCCCGATCCCGAACGGACCTCCGACCAGCCGCTGACCCACTGGATCGACGAGGTCCGCGCCCTCGCCCGGCTCGATGAGCCGCAGCGCCGCGATCGCGTGCTCGCCGCCTGGGACCAGCTCGACCGGATCGAGCGCTTCCTCTTCAACAAGCTGCTTACCGGCGGCTTCCGCATGGGCGTCAGCCAGAAGCTGATGACCCGCGCCCTCTCCCGCGCGACCGGCATCGCGGAGCCCGACCTGGCGCACCGGCTGATGGGCGACTGGTCGCCCGACCGGGTGTCGTGGGAGGGGCTGATCCTCGCGCCCGACCCGCAGGCCGACCTCTCCCGCCCCTACCCGTTCTACCTGGCCTACCAGCTCGACGACGGCCCGGAGACCCTGGGGGAGCCCGCCCACTGGGCCGCCGAGCGCAAGTGGGACGGCATCCGCGGCCAGCTCATCCTGCGCGGGGCCGAGCACCACGTCTGGTCCCGAGGCGAGGAGCTGATGACCGACCGCTTCCCCGAGCTCGCCGCGGCGCGCGACTTCCTGCCCCAGGGGACGGTGATCGACGGCGAGGTGCTGGCCTTCGCCGACGACAAGCCGCTCACCTTCAACGCCCTGCAGAAGCGCATCGGCCGCAAGACCGTGCCGAAGAAGCTCCTGACCGAGGCGCCCGTCATCCTGATGGCCTACGACCTGCTCGAGCACGAGGGCGCGGACATCCGTGCCGCGCCCTTTGCCGAACGTCGCGCCACGCTCGAGTCGCTCGTCCACGCCCTGCCGAAGGAAGCGCCGGTCCGCCTCTCCCCCCTCGTCGACTTCGCGACGTGGGAGGACCTTGCGGCAGAACGCGATAGCTCCCGCAAGCTCAACGCCGAAGGGATCATGCTCAAGCGCCTCGCCTCGCCCTACCGCGACGGCCGCCGCAAGGGCGACTGGTGGAAGTGGAAGGTCGACCCGCTGACCATCGACGCCGTCATGGTCTACGCGCAGTCCGGCTCGGGCCGGCGAGCCAACCTCTTCACCGACTTCACCTTCGCGGTGCGCGACGGCGACGCCCTCGTGCCCTTCACAAAGGCCTATTCCGGCCTCACGGACGCGGAATTCCGGCGCATCACCTCGTGGGTCCGGCGCAACACGCTGGAACGCTACGGGCCGGTTCGCGCGGTCAAGCCCGAGCACGTCTTCGAGATCGGGTTCGAGGGCATCCAGCACTCCACGCGCCACAAGTCCGGCGTCGCGCTCCGCTTCCCCCGGATGCTGCGGTGGCGCCACGACAAGCCGGCGGCGGAGGCCAACACGCTCGACGATCTCAAGCAGATGCTCGCCGCCTACGGCTGACTGAGGCGCTTGACGTAAAGGAAAGGTGATTGGACCGGCGCCGACACGAAAGCATCTTCGGGCGATGCGATTGATGCGCGCCCTGATTGCCTGGCACCTCGCCCTCTGCACGCCTGCAAGCGCCGATGGCATCGAGGTCGACCTCGAGCTCGTGCTCATGGTCGATGTCTCACGCTCCATGACCACGCGAGAGCTGGAGATCCAGCGCCGCGGATACGCAGAAGCGCTCGACTCCGACGTGGTCTTCGCGGCGATGCAGTCCGGCCTGCTGCAACGGATCGCCCTGACCTACGTGGAATGGGCCGGGACGCAGGACGTCATCGTCGACTGGCAGCTCCTGGAGACGCGCAGCGACCTCGCCGACTTCGCGGCGGCGCTGTCGAACCGCTTCGACCCCACGCTGCGACGCACGTCGATATCCGAAGCGCTGATGTTCGGGGCGGAGACGCTGGAGAGCAATCCGTACGATGGGCTCCGTCGCGTCATCGATGTTTCAGGCGACGGGCCCAACAATCAGGGCCGTCCGGTGACCGACGCCCGCGACGCCCTGATCGCCCAGGGCATCGTCATCAACGGGCTGCCCCTGATGACGCGCGAGGGGATGGGCAGCCAGTGGCATCTCGAGGATCTCGACATCTACTACGAGACCTGCGTCATCGGCGGCCCCGGCGCGTTCGTCCTTCCGGTGCTGGACTGGGCCGACTTCACCGATGCCGTGCGGCGGAAGCTGGTGCTCGAGATGGTCGCGCTACCGCCGCCCCGGGTCCTGCAGCCGGCGCAGTACGACGCCCGCGACCCGTCCGACTGCCTGGTCGGGGAAAAGATGTGGCGCGACCGGCGCGGCAACTGGATCAGCCCATGACGCCCGGACCTCGGCCCACCGGGTTGCGCGACCGGCGTCCCCGGCACTAGATCGCGGGCAACCGAGAAGGAGCACCCGACATGAACCGCCCCGTCTTCGATGCCGAACGCAGCGTCGCCGTTCGCGACCTCGGCGACCTGCCCGAGTGGGACCTCACCGACCTCTACGCAACCGAGAACGCGCCGGAACTCTCCCGCGACCTCGCCTGGCTCGCGACCGCCGGCAGCGATTTCGCCGGCAAGTACGAGGGCAGGCTCGCCGACCTCGATGCCGACGGCATGCTCGCCTGCGTCAAGGATTACGAGGAGATCGACCGTGTGGCCGGCCGCGTGATGTCGTTCGCGGGCCTCAGGCACTACCAGAACACGACCGATTCCGACCGCGCCAAGTTCCTGACCGACTGCCACGACAAGATCACCACCGCGACGACGCCGCTGGTGTTCTTCTCGCTCGAGGTCAACCGCATCGACGACGACCGCCTCGACCGCTGGTTCGCCGAGAGCGAGGGGCTGGCCCGCTACCGCCCCGTGTTCGACCGCCTCCGCGCGCTCAAGCCCTACCAGCTCTCCGACGAACTCGAACGCTTCCTGCACGACCAGTCCGTGGTCGGCGCCGCCGCCTGGAACAGCCTTTTCGACGAGACCCTCGCGGCGCTGGAGTTCGAGGTCGATGGCGAGGTGATGGGCCTCGAATTCCACCCTCAACCTGCTGACCGAGCAGGACCGCGCCAGACGCGAGGCCGCCGCCCGCTCCGTCGCCGGCGTCCTGTCGAACCGGATCAAGACCTTCTCGCGCGTCCACAACACGCTGATCAAGGACAAGGAGATCTCCGACCGCTGGCGCAAGCTGCCGACCCCGCAGATGTCGCGCCACCTCGCCAACCACGTCGAGCCGGAGGTGGTGGAGGCGCTGCGCAACGCCGTCGTCGCCGCCTACCCCAAGCTCTCGCACCGCTACTACGAGCTCAAGCGGCGCTGGCTCGGCCTGGACCGGATGCAGGTCTGGGACCGCAACGCCCCCCTGCCGATGGAGGAGACGCGGATCATCGGCTGGGATGACGCCCGGCGGACGGTGATGAACGCCTACGCCAAGTTCAGCCCGCAAATGGCTGATCTTGCGGAACCTTTCTTCGGCTCTGGCTGGATCGACGCGGCCGTTACGCCGGGCAAGTCGCCGGGCGCCTTCGCGCATCCGACGACGACCGACGTGCACCCCTACATCATGCTGAACTACCTCGGGAAACCGCGCGACGTCATGACCCTCGCGCACGAGCTCGGCCACGGCGTGCACCAGCGCCTCGCCGCGCCGCAGGGCGAGCTTCTCGCGCAGACCCCGCTGACGCTGGCCGAGACCGCGTCGGTCTTCGGCGAGATGCTGACCTTCCAGGACCTGCTCGCCGCCGCCCGCGACGACAAGGAGAAGAAGGTGCTCCTCGCCGGCAAGGTCGAGGACATGATCAACACCGTCGTCCGCCAGATCGCGTTCTACGACTTCGAGTGCAAGCTGCACGAGGCGCGGCGCGGCGGCGAGCTGACCCCCGACGCCATCGGCGCGCTGTGGATGAGCGTCCAGGGCGAGAGCCTCGGCCCCGCCTTCGACTTCATGGAGGGCTACGAGAGCTTCTGGGCCTACATCCCGCACTTCGTCCATTCGCCGTTCTACGTCTACGCCTACGCCTTCGGCGACGGCCTGGTGAACGCGCTCTACGCCGTCTACCGCGACGGCGAGCCGGGCTTTCAGGAGCGCTACTTCGACATGCTCAAGGCCGGCGGGTCCAAGCACCATTCCGAGCTGCTGGCGCCCTTCGGCCTCGACGCCTCGGACCCCGCCTTCTGGGACAAGGGCCTGCAGATGATCTCGGGCTTCATCGACGAGCTCGAGGCGATGGAGGGCTGACGGTCCCCGCATGGGCGGGGGCGACCCCGCCCTACATCAGCGTCCAGTCTCCAGCCGTGATTGCCCACGCGGCGACGACGGCATTCGCAGCAATGTGCGCCGCGATCGGGTCGGCCAGGCGTCTTCGGCGCATCATGAGGGCGCCGAAGACGAGACCCGCCAGAAACGCGGCAAGCCAGCGTTCGTGCAGCACCGCGAACAGTGCTGACGAGATGAGCAGCGCGACCCATCGCGTGGCTCCGCCGCGGTCGAGACGCGACAGCACGTAGCCCCGGAAGCAGGCCTCTTCCGCAATGGGCACCAGCAGGACCGTCCCCGCGAGCCGGAACCCCGCCCAGAGCAGGAACGTCCAGGCACCGAGCGCGTCGAGCTCCGCCGCAAGCGCCGGATCGCCCTGCCCCGCCCCGGGCAGAGATATCCAGGCCAAACCGACCAGCAGGCCCGCAGCCACGGCCTTCGCGTCCCAGCCCGCCAGCATCGGGCAGACGAGGGGCGCGAACAGGACCAGCGTCACCGCCAAGGCGGTTGCGCTGAACGGGTACAGAAGGCGAGGAACCTCGGCCACCGTCGCGGCAGCAAGTCCCGCGAGCATGAACACCATGAGCGGCAGGATCTTCGCGGCGGCAGGGTCGCGCAGGAGGGGCAGCGAGTTTGCGCCTCCCCCGACGTCCCGCCGGAACCAATCGATCTTCTGCGACGCGCCGATCAACGCAAAGGCGAGAAGCGTGAAGATCAGCCAGCCGGCGTGACTGTGAAACGCTCCGACCGCCAGGTCGGGCCAACCCGACGCCCCGATCAGTATCAGCGTCGCGATCCGGACGATGTTCAGCGCGAAGCTGGCGACGAGCCCGGCCGGCAGCAAGGCCCAGGCCTGCGGAAAGCGAAGTTCGCGCCGCTGCAGGACCAGATACGCAATCAGAAAGGTCGTGATCAGCGCAAGTCCCTGGATGCCCGAGCACGGTCTCTCTACCAGGACCGCGAAATCCCCCAGGCCGATGACATAGTTCGCCGGGTCGCTGTAGGGCTCGCCGAACAGGTTCAGCAGCCAGACCACGCAGGTGAACGTGACCTCGGCCAGCGACGTCCATTCCCACGCCCGGTCCGCCCACGCGAGAAGCTCGGGCGCAGCCAGCCCGCCGGCCGTCAGCGCCGTCAAGGCGAGCCGGTCCCTGCGCCAGAGATGCCTCCATTCCTCGAGAGGCATCAGCCAGAGCAGCGCCCCGCCGATCGCGAGGATCGAGCCGACGCTCCAGACGACGACGGCCGCTGAGGTGTCGGCAAAACCCGGTCCGCCCGGCAGCGCCGGACTGACGATCAGAAGGAAACCGAGAACCTGCAGCGGTGCCCACGGCCATGCCAAGCCGTCGACCGCGCCCTGTCGCGGCAAGACGCTTCGACCCCTGGCCAGGACGTACAGCACGCCGAGCGCGGACAACGCGATGCCCCTCGCCGCCAGCGAGCTGAAGAAATCGCAGGTCTCGGCCGCGCCATCCCGCGTGCAGCCGAACTCCGAGAGTGACTGGATCGCGACGATTGCCACGATCTCGCTGATGACGACGGCGCCGACGAGAACAACTCGAACTCCGCCAGCCGCCGCTTGGCGTTCTGAAGTAAGGGACATGCCCGGCCCGATAGATGTACTGTCGCCGCACTTGATGGCAGCGTTATGTTGACGAAGTCCCGTCGTCCGTTTGCGAGACTAGGTGGGGCCGGCAAGAGTCGCGACCCCGGAGATCGGTTGCCGGTGTCATCCGAATGGATGAATTGCCCACTTCGGAGCATCTGCTAGATTATTTTTGACTTCTTGTAACCTTGGGGAGGTCCCGTGATGTCCAAACTCCTGCTTCATCTGGCTCCGGCCATGATCGTGCTCGGACTCCTCGCGGGCGCCGCGTCGGCGGCTCCGACCTTCAAGTCCGGAAATCCGAATTTCGGCAACATTCCCGGCTGCGGCCCTTCCGGCGGTAGACCCTCGAAGTGCTCTACCGTCCCCGAAATCGACCCGGCCACCGGAATTGCATCGCTTGCCGTGGTGCTTGCAGGACTGGCTCTCGTGGCCGAGCGCCGGCGCTCCCGGCGCGAGCCCCCGGTGGCCTAGCGGCAACCCGACGCGGACTGCGACCCTTCCACGTTCGGCGGCTTCCCGACGATCACGTCGGTAGCTACACCGGCCATGGTGGGTCTTTCACAACGATCAGGAGGCGTTTGCCGCGCGCAGAGTACACGGACAGACGATCTACGTTGACCCAACCGCCGAGATCGTCGCGGTGCGTCTCGCTTCGTTCCCGCGCGCCCAGAACGGGTTCATCGATCCGAACTCGCTGCCACCCTATCAGGCCGTGGCAGAGTTCTCGATGTCGCGACAGCCACCGCCCTGAACTCCACGAACGGCGCCGAGCGCTCTTGGAATTCCGGCCGTCCCCTTCTCATGCTTCCACTTGCGCTGGGGAACCTACTTCAGCTGGCTGTCCTTCGACCCTCGCCGGTTGATGCCGCCCCGCGTGACCGGGCGCGCGTCGCGCTCGTCCTGACAGTCGACGCACAGCTTCACACCCGGCAGCGCAGACCGCCGGGCTTCCGGGATCGGCTCTTCGCATTCCGCGCAGTGGGTCAGGCTCTCGCCTGCAGGCCGCTGACGCGCCTGCATCCGCTTGAGCTCGTCCTCGATCGAGGCGTCGATCTGGTCATTCACCGCGCCGTCGCGCGCCCATCCGCCCGCCATGGTACCCTCCTCGCCTGTCGGGTCTGACACCTGCCCCGGGCCTCAAGGCGGGAACAGACGCGAACGAAAATGTACGAGTCTGTACAATCAGGCACCTGAAAATGTACAGAAATGTACCGTTGTGAGCGTTCGAGCTCCGGCACCGAAGCCCGTTCCCGGCCTAGGCTGTCTCGAGCATGCCCTTCTCCCGCGCGAGCTGCTGCATCTTCTTCTGCAGCTTCTCGAAGGCGCGGACCTCGATCTGACGGATCCGTTCCCGGCTGACATTGTAGACGCCAGACAGCTCTTCCAGCGTAACCGGTTGATCCTGCAGCCGCCTCTGCGTCAGGATGTCCTGCTCCCGCGGGTTCAGGACCTCCATCGCCTCGGCCATCAGCGCCTTGCGGACCTGCAGCTCGTCGCTCTCCTCGAAGGCCGAGGCCTGGTCGGCATCCTCGTCCTCCAGCCAGTCCTGCCACTGTGTGCTGCCCTCACCCTCCTGCCCGATCTGAGCGTTCAGCGATGCGTCGCCGCCCGACAAGCGGCGATTCATGCTGATGACCTCCTGTTCGGTCACGCCGAGGTCAGTGGCAATTTGCTTGACGTTGTTAGGCCTTAGGTCGCCTTCTTCAAGCGCGCCGAGCTTGGCCTTGGCCTTGCGGAGATTGAAGAACAGCTTCTTCTGTGCCGACGTCGTGCCGAGCTTCACGAGGCTCCAGGACCTCAGGATGTACTCCTGGATCGAGGCACGGATCCACCACATGGCGTAGGTGGCAAGCCGGAAGCCCTTCTCAGGGTCGAACCGCTTCACCGCCTGCATCAGCCCCACGTTGGCCTCCGAGATCACCTCGGCCTGCGGCAGCCCGTAACCCCTGTAACCCATTGCGATCTTCGCCGCGAGCCGCAGGTGCGACGTGACCAGCTTGTGCGCGGCCTCGGTGTCCTGATCCTCGGTCCAACGCTTCGCCAGCATGTACTCCTCCTCCGGTTCCAGCATCGGGAACTTGCGGATTTCCTGGAGGTAGCGGTTCAGACCCTGCTCGGGCGAAGGTGCTGGTAGGTTGGCGTATGTACTCATGTGTTCTCCCCGTCCTGGGAGTGAAAATAAGTGAACTGACCGGTTCAGTTCAAGACTTAGCTTGCCCTAGCGTGAATGAAACCGGATCGCTTCGCCAGCGCGTTGCACAGGCTTCACCCTATCGTGCGGTTATCGTGACAGGGCGGCGAGAAGTTCCCTCATGTCCGCGGGCAGCGGCGAGGTGAAGCGCAGATCGCGACCGTCCGGATGCACGAACCCCAGCGTTGCCGCATGCAGCGCCTGACGCGGGAAACCGTTCGCAATGGCCGCACCCGGCGCGTTGGCGGCCATCTTGCGCCGGCCGCCGTAGACGGGATCGCCGATCAACGGGTGGCCGACATGCGCCATGTGGACGCGAATCTGATGCGTGCGGCCGGTCTCGAGCCTGCATTCCACCAGCGCCGCGGCCTCGAAGGTCTCCACGACAGAGACATGGGTGACGGCATGGCGGCCGCGGGCGGCGACGGCCTGCCGCTGCCGGTCCGTCGGGTGACGCGCAAGGCCCGTCGCGATATGCAGGTCGCCCGCACGAGCCGTGACGCCCGGCAAGCCACGGAGGCGGGGCGCGCCCGCGTCCGGCACTCCATGGCAGAGCGCCCGATATGTCCGGGTCACGGTGTGAGCGGCGAACTGAGCCGCGAGCACATGGTGCGCGCGATCGGTCCTCGCGACAACGAGCAGGCCAGATGTGTCCTTGTCGATCCGGTGAACGATTCCCGGCCTCGCGACGCCGCCAACCGACGACAGATCATCGGCGTAGCGGTGCAGAAGCGCGTTGACGAGCGTACCGCGAGGGCTTCCCGGCGCGGGATGAACGACGAGGCCGGCCGGCTTGTCGACGACGACCAGATCGTCGTCTTCGTGGACGATCGCGAGCGGGATGTCCGCCGGAATCATCTTCGTCGTCTCCGGCGGCGGGAGGGCGATCTCGTAGATCGCGCCAGGTTCGACCCGCGCTTTCGTGTCGGTGACCGTCGTACCATCGAGGCAGACGGCGCCGTCGGCGATCAGCCTCGCGATCCGGGAGCGGCTGAGATGCGCCTCCGCTGGCACGTCGCGGGCCAATGCCTTATCGAGCCGCGGCGGCGGATCGGCGTCAATGACGACCCGGATCAGGGAGGCCTGCATGCACGGAACCCCGGACGAGCGACGGCTGCGGTGGCTGGCACGACTGGTGACCGTGCTGACCGCCGTGATGATCGCAGGTGTGGTAGCCATCGTCGCGCTGCTTGTCACGCGGCTGAGCCAGCCGTCGGCTCTGCCGCTGCCGGAGGAAATCGAACTGCCGGACGGTGTGAGGGCCCTCTCCGTGACCGTCGGCCCGGACTGGTACCTAGTGGGAGCCGAGGACGGACGGCTGCTCGCCTATGATCGAGACACCGGGACGCTCATCCGCGAGATCGTCGTCAGACAATAGCGCGCCGGCGTTTGGCGGTGGTACCGCCTGCTGGTCTCGAACCAGCGACCTCTGGATCCACAATCCAGCGCTCTGACCAACTGAGCTAAGGCGGCACGCGGGCGATGATCTACCGACACCGGCGCACCGATGCAAGCGGCGGGTCAGAGTTCCCGCGTCCAGGTCTGCTCGACGAGATCCTGGCCGAAGGAGTGGACCGGGCGTGAGGCCACGCAGCAGAATCCGGTGGCGGCGTAGAGCCTGCACGCATCGTGGTGGCTCTCGTGCGTCCAGAGCGTCAGGCAGCGATATCCGGAAGCGCGCGCAAAGGTCATGCATGTGTCGAGCAGGCGACCGCCGAGGCCAAATCCTCGCATCTCCGGCTCCAGCAGGAAGAGGCGCAGCTTCGCCGTCTCGGCGTCGAGGCGGACGCAAAAGATGCAGCCGACGCGCCGATCGGTCTCGGCGACCCATCCCCGCTCGCACCAGGGATCGTGACGATCGAAGAAGTCGCCGAGGATCCGGGCAACCAGCCGGCCGAAGCTCTCGTCGAACCCCTCGTCACGCGCGTATAGATGGTCGTGGCGCTCGACGATCCACGGCGCGTCGGCCGCAGTCGCCACGCGGATGAATGCGTCTTGAGCGGCCGCAGGCGCAGCGCTACGCCGCACGGAAAGGAGTTGTCATGAGCATCGACACCGAACGCGACATCTCGGCCAACCTGCAGATCGGGCCGACCAGCGAGGGGATGGTACGCCTTTTCGTCGAGGCGGGAGACATCGAGGTCCCGCTCGACTTTTCCCCCGAGGAGGCTGAGGAGATCGCCGAGGAAATCAAGGCGTCCGCGGCGCGTGCCCGCAGCATGGCCGAGAAGGGCGGCGGCAAGGCGCGCCGCAAGAGGTGACCCTCACGCCCGCGCAACCACGAGCCCTGGATCGCGCGCGACATGCCAACGAAGCGCGGCGTGGCGCGCGAACTTCTGCACCATGACCTTACGACGCGCCGGCGCCAGCCGCGTCTCCTGCGGCATGCGGAGGATCTCCGCGTCGTACCCATCGGCGACGATAAGTCCCGTGCCGTCAGGCAATAGATCGACCGGAAAATCGGCATCCACGGCCCAGAAATAGCGGTCGCACCAGTCGAGATAGCCCTGCCACTTGCGGTCCGAGGTGAAGTCCGCTCGGGAGGACTTGCACTCCACCACCCAGAGCTCTCCCTTCGGCCCCATCGCCATCACGTCGACCCGCAGACCGGGCGTCGGCGTCATCTCCTCGACGGTGACGAAGTCCAGGTCCAGCAGGTGCCGACACACCCCGCGGGCGAGGACTTGGCCGGGGCGGAGAGGTGATGGCGCAGTATCGTCTGGCATGCTCTAGCATGGTGAACGTTGGGGGAACACTTTTCAAGCCGCGATTGTTTGGGAGTTCCGCCTTGCCCTGCGAAACCCGCCCGCCTATCTGTGCGGGGTGACGGGTCTGCCCTCTCCGTGCAGGGGGAAATTCCGGTGGCCTTATCCAAATCCGAGGGAGTTGGCTCTGTCCGGGCCCTGGTCCGGTTACCCGATGCCCACCTGTGAAAACAGGTCCTCGGGAATTTAGAGCCCCCACGTTTGCGGTGGTCCCCGTCACGACTTCTCGCGCGCCGCTGATTTGTCATGCGGCGGCGCCGACGCCATATCTTGCGGTGCGGCGACGAGGAGAGCCCTGATGGTCGATCGGAACATGACGGAGGCAGAGGGCGCCCGCTATGCGCGCGAGCTCGAGGATCACGTCGGCTGGCTCGACAGCTTCACCGGCGCCGCGCTCGGCGTGCTGGCGGCGGCCTCGGGCATCTATACCTATCTCGGCGTCTCGTCGCTGCTCGACGACAACGGTTCGCTGAGCGTCTTCGCCGCGCTTGCCTACTCGACCGCCGTCTCCGTCGGCATCTTCGTCTTCTGGTCGTACCTGATGCGGCTGCTTCCTGCGGTTCGCACGATGGGCGCGCGCCTCGGGCTGGCGGCGTCGATGGTCCTGGGCTCCGCCGCCATCATCGCGATGTCGTCCTGGCTCAACGCGGCCGCGCTCGCAGGCGCCGCTGCGGTCGAGCAGCATCTGGCGCGCACGGTTCAGGACTACCAGTCGGCGCTGGAGCAGGCGCACGACACCGCGCTTGCCGCACAGTCTCTGCAACGCGACGTCTCGCGGGTCCGGCAGAGCTTCGAGGATCTTTCGCAACAGGAGGCGGGCGGCGAACTCTCGGGCATTGCTGGTCGCGGCGCCGTGTTTCGGGTTCTGACGCAGAAGGCCGACGAGTTGTCCGCGCTCGAGCAGCAGATCGCGGCGCAGGAGCCGCTGGTCGCGGACGCCTTCGCCGAGGGCAATGCGATCCTGACGGAGATGCGCGCGCTGACGGTCGAACCCGGTCCGATCGAGGCGCGCTCGCTGCAGTTCTCCGAAGCGTCCGTGCGGCTCGCCGGCATCATCACGCGGCTGCGGCAGCTCTCCGTCGCGCCGCTCGTGGCTCGGGCGGCACAGGACCTCTCGGCTTCGGTGGTGATGCCGCAGCTCGATGGCCAGACGGCGGAAACCCGGGCGGGACAGCAGGCGACCATCGGATCCGTACTCGCCGTGCTGGGCCAGCGGGCGGAAACCCTGCGGCAGGCCGCCGAGCAGGTCATCGCGCGTCCCGACCCGCCGGAATCGACCTATACTCCTATCTCGACCGCCGACGCGGTGATCCGCTACGCCGGCAACTTCGTCCCGTCCTGGGCGGGCGCAATTGCCATCGACCTGCTTCCGGCCGTGCTCGTCCTGATCCTTGCCGTCACCCAAGCCGCCATCCGATCGGGCCGAGCCGGAGTCGGCACAGCGGAGACACTGACGCTCGCGGAGCTCCGAGCGGCGGTCGCCGGCCTGCGCGAGATCGAGGATCGGCAAGAGCCGCGCGAGGCCAAGGCGCCCCGGCCGCTGGACGGCGCCACTCCGCTGCACCGTGGGATGTCGGAATGAGCGTCCGCGCAGCGCGGGGCTGGAGCGCCCGGACCGTCATCAAGGCGATCCTGGCCTCCCAGCTCGCGATCGGCTGCATCCTGGTGGCCGGCGATCTCGACGGCGCGTGGCCAGCGTTCGGACCGCCCGCACCGGAGCTCGACGCGCCACTTCGGCCCGGCGACCAGACGCGTCGCTACCGCCTCCCTCGGCAGCCCGGCGCCACGCCCATCCCGTCGCGCGGCGATCTTCCCGACCGCCTGACACTCGTTGCGGGGCCCGAGGGCGAATGGTCGCTGCGCGGCGACATCGCGCAGGGCGACGCGCGACGAATCCTGCCGGCGCTGGAGCGCGAGGCGCCGCGGCGGATCACCCTGAACTCGCCGGGCGGCTCGGTCGGCGACGCGCTCGAAATCGGCCGCGCGATCCGTGCCGCCGGCATCGCAACCGCCGTGACCGCTGACGCGATCTGCCTCTCAGCCTGTCCGTATCTCCTCGCAGCCGGCGTCGAACGCAGCGTCGAAGACGGCGGCCTGGTCGGCGTGCATCAGCACTATTTCGGCCAGAGCACCCTGTTGCCGGCGTTCATGGCGGTCGAGGACGTTCAACGCGGCCAGGCCGAGGTCATGGACTATCTTGTCGAGATGGACGTCAACCCTCTCATGATGCGCCACGCCCTCGCGACCCCGCCGGACGAGATCTACCTGCTGATCGAGGAGGAGCGGTCGGCGTACCACCTCACGACCCCAGCCGGCTAGCTTTCGAGGTCTGTTTGCGCCCGAGCGCCCGGCGGGGCGCGAGAGGGGGGCGTCGCCGGCCTCCGGCCTGCGTCCACTCGACGAGCTGCTCCGACGACATCCAAGCCTGCCGCGCGAGACGGCGTTGTGGCCGGCTACGCGCTGGGCTATGGGGCGCCGGATTTGACAAGAACCGGGGGGCGGACATGCGCGTCTACTATGATCGCGACTGCGACATCAATCTCATCAAGGACAAGAAGGTGGCGATCCTTGGCTACGGCAGCCAGGGCCATGCGCACGCGCTGAACCTCCGCGATTCGGGCGCGAAGAACCTCGCCGTCGCCCTCCGCCCCGGTTCGGCGTCCGCGAAGAAGGCCGAGGCCGAGAATCTTCCGGTCATGGGTATCTCCGAGGCCGCCGGGTGGTGTGACGTCATGATGTTCACCATGCCCGACGAACTGCAGGCCGAAGTCTATCGGACCCAGGTCCGCGATCACCTGCGCGACGGCTCGGCCATCGCCTTTGCCCACGGCCTCAACGTCCATTTCGGTCTGATCGAGCCGAAGCCCGGCATCGACGTCATCATGATGGCGCCCAAGGGCCCGGGCCACACGGTCCGCGGCGAGTATGTCAAGGGCGGCGGCGTGCCCTGCCTCGTCGCCGTGGCGCAGGACGAGTCGGGCAAGGCGCTGGAACTCGGCCTCTCCTACTGCTCGGCGATCGGCGGCGGCCGCTCCGGCATCATCGAGACCGACTTCAAGGAGGAGTGCGAGACCGACCTCTTCGGTGAGCAGGCGGTGCTGTGCGGCGGCCTCGTCGAGCTCATCCGCTGCGGCTTCGAGACACTGGTCGAGGCCGGCTACGCCCCCGAGATGGCCTATTTCGAGTGCCTGCACGAGGTGAAGCTGATCGTCGACCTGATCTACGAGGGCGGCATCGCCAACATGAACTACTCGATCTCGAACACGGCCGAGTACGGCGAGTATGTCAGCGGAAAGCGCGTCCTGCCCTACGATGAGACCAAGGCGCGGATGAAGGGGATCCTCGCGGACATCCAGTCGGGTGCGTTCGTGCGCGACTTCATGACCGAAAACGCGGTCGGCCAGCCGTTCTTCAAGTCGACCCGCCGCAACAACGACGCCCACCAGATCGAGGAGGTCGGCGAGAAGCTGCGCGGCATGATGCCGTGGATCTCGTCCGGCAAGATGGTCGACAAATCCAGGAATTAGCCCTTGTTCGTCCCCCTCCTCACATTAACGTGGTCGACGTTTTCAGCCAAAGGGGAAAGCATGATTTCTTCATTCTTCCGAGCAGCACCCATGCTCTTGCTGGCGTCGCTCCCCGCACATGCGGTGGTCGTCGACGGCGCT
This sequence comes from uncultured Alphaproteobacteria bacterium, assembly GCA_963749675.1. GTDB lineage: Bacteria > Pseudomonadota > Alphaproteobacteria > Rhodobacterales > Rhodobacteraceae > Roseitranquillus. The sequence continues at coordinate 293,187 of CAVVNT010000002.1, read as the reverse complement.
GTCACCGGCGGTTCCGCGTTGTCCCAAGGAGGCACCTTTCTCGAGCTTGACGTTGCATCGGGATTTTCCGTCGGCAACGACACGTTTCAGACGCCGAACCTCTATGCGTTCAATGAGGATCAGAACATCACGATACCGGCGCCGATCAGCGTCAACATCGGGACCGGCCCGACAACGGGTGAGGTTGTCGCGAGCCACTATGTGTTCTTCGATCCGCGCGGCGCGACAACACAGGAAGGCTACGTTGACTTCGACGCGGACATCTTCGGTATTGCGACGTCCCGCGCCTTTCTCCAGGCGAGCGACTTCCTGGTCGCGAGCGGCGTCACCTATCTCAATCCCGGAGCCCGAGGGCTCGAGTCCGGCGACTCCGTGAGTATCGATCCGAACGACCCCAGGCGGCTTCTCGTTGACTGGTTCGCGAGCACCCCGGGGGACTACGTTCGCGTGTTCACGAAGAAGTCGCCGGGAGCCGATCCGGAGGTGGTCCCGGTTCCTGCCGGGTTCCCGCTGCTAGCGTCAGCACTTGGGCTCGTCGCGCTGCTCCGGCGCCGAAGCTGAACTCGGTCGCAGGTTCGGTCCGGAGGTTGCCAAACGGCTTCCGGACCGTCACTTCGCGCTCCCCGCTTCTGCCGCTATTTCGAAGACCGCGCCGCCGGCCGCCTCGGCATCCTCGGTATCGTGCGTCACCAGGACAATCGGCAGGTGTCGCGCCTTTGCCCGGTCGAACACCAGCTCGCGCATCCTGATTCTGAGAGCCCGATCGAGACCCGAGAACGGCTCGTCCAGGAGCAGGGCGCGCGGCTCGGCGAGGAGTGTCCGCATCAGCGCCACCCGCGCCCGCTGTCCGCCCGACAACGTCTCCGGCCCGCGCTTGGCGTATCCCCCGAGCCCGACCTCGCCTAGTGCCTCGTCGATCGCGGCGCGCCGATCTGCGCGGTTCGCAGCGAGCCCGAACGCGAGGTTGTCCCCGACGCTCATGTGCGGAAACAACAGCGGGTCCTGAAACAGGATGCCGATCCTCCGACGCTCGGTCGGCTCGGCCGTCACGTCCACGCCGTCGAGCAGGACCCGACCCTCGACGCGAAACTGCGGCTGGATCGTACCGACGATCGCCGCGAGCAGCGTGGACTTGCCCGACCCCGACGGCCCCATCACCGTCAGCACGTCGCCCGGCGCGACGGCCGCGGAGATGTGGAGAAGCTCGCGGCCGCGCGCCGAAAGCCGCAAGTTGTCGAGCACGAGCCCCTCAGCCACGACGCAGCGCCAGCATCCGCGGAACGGTCAACGCGATGGCAAACGGGCCCAGCGCCGCCGCCGTCTGCGCCAACGCCCAAACGCCGATCGCTCGGCGATCGCCGCCCGAGGCCAGCGCCACCGCCTCCGTGGTCAGCGTTTGCACGCGCCCGCCCCCGATCAGGAGCGTCGGAAGATATTGCCCCACCGACACCGCGAAGCCGACCGCGAAGGCAGTGAGAACAGGCGCCAGCAGCATCGGCAGCCTGACCCGCCAGAGCACGCCGTCCACACCTGCACCCAGCGTCGCGGCGATCGTGCCGTAGCGACGGTCCCACGCACGGAACGGCTCGGAGAGCGACAGAAAGACGTAGGGCAGCACGAAGACGAGATGCGCCGCAGTGACCGCCAGCAGCCCGCCCTCCAGACCCACGATCAGGAGCGCGGTCTGCAGGCCTGGCAGGAACGCCACCTGCGGCACGAGGAGCGGCGCATAGAGCAGCCAGAGCGCCCGCGTCGAGGGACGGATACCGTGCCGGTGCTCCGATTCCAGGCAGCCGAGCGTCAGGACCAGCGCCGCGAGAGCCGCGAGGGCGGCGATGATCGCTGTCTCGACCGCCGGCCTTGCGAGCGACGGCGCGAAGCGCGTCCAGTTCCGCATCGTCGGTGCTTGCGGCAGCAGGTCGGGATACGTCCAGAGGCCTGCGAAGGACCAGACCGCAAGACCCGCAAGACCCAGACCGACGGCCGCGACCGAAAGCGCGGCAAGTGCGCCGGCAGCGGGACGCAGGAGCCAGAGCGACGCGCCACGCCGCCCACCCCTGATCGCGGCGCGGCCAATCACCCCTGCCAGGATCTCCCGCGCCCCTCCAGAGCAGCAGCACCGCTACGACGAGCCCGATCTGCAGCACCGCCGCCGCCGCCGAGCGCAGCCGCATCATGAGATCGGGATCGCCCATCCATCGCACCAGCTCCACCGCCAGCGTCGGCGGAGTGTTCGGCCCCAACACGATGGCGACGTCCACGACGGTCATCGAAAACGCGAGGACCACGTATACCGGCAGTCTTATCTGCGCGTAAACCCTGGGAAAGACGGCCTTGAGCCAGCCTGCCTCACGCCCATAACCGAGCGACCGAGCCACCGTCATGCTGCGCTCCGCATCGACTTGGCTCAACGCCGCGAGCGTCATCAGCAACAGGAAGGGCACCTCCTTCGCGACCAATCCCGCGACGAGGGCGAGACCCCACGGATCCTGGACCACAAGGACGTCCGGCGGCCGCTCCCAGCCCGTCAACCAAGGCGAAAGAGCCCGGGCCACCCACCCGGAAGGCGCGATCAGGAATGCCAGTCCGAACGCCGCCGCCGCATGGGGAACCGACAGCAGCGGCGACAGCGTCCGCTCCACCAGCCGAAACGCCCGAGTGCCGTGCAGCGAGGCGACAATGAGCGTGACGACGGCAAGCGACAGCGCCGTGGCAAGAAGGCCTGTGGTCGTGCTCAGTCGGACAGCGGCCGGCAGCCCGGGCCACGACAGCAGGTCGCGAAACGGCGCGAGCGTCGGGTCCACGGCGCCTACCGCGGGAAGAACTCCAAACGCGGGCAGCGCCGTCCCGAGGACGCCGGCGACCACTGGTCCCAGCATGAGCAGCAACGTCAGCGCCGGAACCAGGTGCAGGCCGCTACCGCGCCGCCGCAGCGGCCGGGTTCCTTCGGCCTCGACGGCAGCGGCAAGGGTCATGCGGTCAGTCGCTCCCGTAGCGCGCGATCCAGTCATCCTCGATCCGGGTCATCCAGCTCGGGTGCGGCTCGGGCAGCGCAGGGCCGAGTTCCGCCGGGGACAGAGTGGCGGCCCGCAGCTCCACCTCGTCGAAGAGGGCCTGTTCGCCACGCGGCAGGGCCTCGACATCGAGCACGGTGCCGTATCCCAGAACCTCGGGGCTCAGCGCGCGCGCCTGCACCTCGGGCGACAGCAGGAAATTCGCGACCACCATCGCCCCCTCCTTTGCGTCCGAATTGTACGGTATCGCGACGAAGCTCGCGTTGCCGATCGTCCCACCGTCCATGACGTAGGTCCGCACGGTATCCGGCAGCTCGAAGTTCGCGATCGCCGTCGACGCCTCGCCGGGGCTGAAGGACACCGCCAGGTCGATCTCGTCGTCGGCCATCAGCTGGATTTGCCGCGGCCCGGTCTGGGGATAGGCGCGCCCCGAGCGCCAGAGATTGGGGGTCAACCGGTCGAGAAAATCCCACAACGGTGCTGTGGCATCGGCGTAGTCCGCCCTGTCCACCGGCTCGAGAAGCACCTCGGCCTCGTCGACGAGGCCGAAGAGCGCCTGCTTGAGAAACGTCGAGCCGAGAAAATCCGGCGGCTGTGGAAAGGTGAATCGCCCCGGATTGTCCTCCGCCCAGTCTGCGAGCGCCCGCATCGTCCGCGGCGGATCCGGCAGATCGGCGGTGTCGTACATGAAGACCACCTGTGCCGCGGCCCACGGGCTTTCGTAGCCCTCGGTCGGGACGGTAAAGTCCTGTGTCACCGGTTTTGCGGCGTCCACCAGCGCCCAGTTCGGCAAGTCCTCGGCGAATGGGCCGAAGAGCAGGTCGGCCTCCTTCATGGCGGCGAAGTTCGGACCGTTGATCCAGATGAGGTCGATGGCGCCGCCGGTGTCGCGGCCCGCCTGCTTCTCGGCGAGGACCCGGCTCACGGCTTCGGCGGTGTCGGCAAGCTTGACGTGTGTCAACTCGACCCCGAACTCCTCGGCCACCCGCTCGCCGACCCACTCGATGAAGTCGTTCGTCGCGGTCGAGCCACCCCAGGCGTTCCAGTAGACCTCCTGGCCCTGCGCCGCCTCCAGCACGGCGCTCCAGTCCGACGGCTCCGTCTCGGCGGTGGCTTGAGTGGCAAGACACACCGCAGCGGCGGCAATCAAATGGCGCATCAGTCTCTCCCGAAAACCTGCCGGGCGAGCAGTACGCGCGACCCGGCCGTAACAAAACAGAGCACCCCGAAAGCCCATGCCGCCGGCACGAACCAATCGGGGACGAGGCATATCAGCACGAAGAAGGCGATCGTCTCCGTCCCCTCGAGCAGTCCGCCGGTGAAATAGAGCGATTTCGATCCGCGCGCCGTCGTCTGCATCCGCCGCTTCTCAGCCATGATGGCGTAGCCGAGGAAGGTGGTGCCGTTGACGTAGAAGCTTGTGAGCAGGAAGGCCCCCGCCGCACCATTCGCCGCGGGGTCGAGCCAGACGAACGCCATCGGTACCGCGCCGTAGAACAGGAAGTCCGCCGCGATGTCGAGATAGCCGCCGAAGTCGGTCTTCTGCGTCGCGCGCGCCACCGCTCCGTCGAGTCCGTCGGCCAGTCGGCTCAGAAGCAGTGGCACCAGCGCCCACCCAACAGCACCAACCGCGATCAATGCGGCGGAGAGCAAGCCAAGGACGAGACCGATCGTCGTCACCATGTCCGCACCGATGCGCGCCCGCGCGAGCGCGGCCCCCTGGCGGTCCAGAAGCGGGTCGATGATGGGGCGGATCTTCGCGTCGAACACGTTGCTTGGGGTAGCCTTTACCCGCATCGCTGTCCGCGACCGTTACATGCGCTGACACCTTTGTTACGCCTCGTGCGCGGCGCGCGCCTTCCTTGCTCTTCAAATATCCCGGGGGTGCGGGGGCGCCGCCCCCGGATCACGCCATCGCCGCCTCGAGCCGTTCGAGCGTCCTGGCGCTCAACGTTCCCGCCGGAGTTTCTGCCAGCGGGTCCCGGTCGAGGCGCGCCAGTGCCTCGGCGACGGAGAAGGCGCTCCCTGACGGAACCTCGTCCAGTTCATCCCACGCCAGCGGCATCGCCACGGGCGCGCCCGGCCGCGCGCGGACAGACCACGGGCAGACCGCCGTCGCGCCCCGCGTGTTGCGCTGCCAGTCTATGAACACACGCCCCTTTCGCCGCGCCTTCCTGACGTTCGCCGTGAACCGGTCCGGCGCGCGTTCCGCCAAGTGCTCCGCCACAGTGCAGGCCAAGGTCGCGACGGTCTCGACCTCGACGGTCCGCCGGAGAGATGCCACCACATGCAGCCCCTTGCCGCCGGTCGTCATGACGCCGGACTCGAGTTCCACCGCCTCGAGCAGCGCACGCACCTCCCGCGCCGCGGCGCGGACGTCGTCCCACCCGAGGCCTTCGTCAGGGTCGAGGTCGAAGACCATCCGGTCCGGCCGGTCGAGCCTGTCGCGCCTCGTGCCCTGCACGTGGAATTCCACCGCGCCCATCTGCACCGCCGAGACGATCGCCGCGCGACCGCCGAGATAGAGCCAGTCCTCGCCGCCGTCGCGAAAGGTCGTCATCGCCGCGGGAAATCCCTTGCCGCCGTGCTTCTGGAAGAAGCACGATCGCGAGATACCGCCGGGGCACCGGATCAGACTGATCGGCCGATCCCGACCGTGCGCGAGCAAGCGCTCCGCCGCCGCAGCGTAGTAGTCCGCGAGACCGCCTTTGGTCAGCCCGGCCTTGGGAAAGACCTGCCGGTTGGCGCTGCTGATGCGGATGCCGTCGACCTCACGCTCCGCCTTCTCCTCTGGTGGCCCGCTCTGGATGTCGTGAGCCGTCACCGTCTCGGCCCGCTTGTCCTCGCGCAGTCCCTCGAAGACGCTGTGCCGAATGATCCCGTCCCCGGTCAACTCGGCATAGCGCACCTCGACCACCAGTTCCGGCGTCACCCAGTGCGCTCGCCGCGCTTCTCCCGGCACGTCGCCGAGCGGAGAACGCTTCCGCGCCCGGTCCTTGAGCTCCGGCATCAGCGTCTTGAAGTCGTCGGCCGCGAAGCCCCCGCCGACCCTGCCCCGATACACCAGATCGTCGCCATCCCGCGTCGCCAGCACCAGCGACGAGAACGGGCGGCCCTTTGCATCCGAGGCCATCCAGCCGACGACGACGAACTCCGCCCGCCGCTCGCACTTGACCTTGCGCCAGGCGTTGCCTCGGCCCGAACGGTAGGGCGCGCCGGCCTTCTTGGCGATCACGCCCTCTCCCTCGGCACCGCAGATCGCCTCGAAGAGCGCTGCGCCGTGGCCATCGATCATCGGCGAGAGGCGCAGAGCGCCGCGCGGCGGCAGACCGTCGAGCAGATCCTCCAGCGCCGCTCGTCGCTGGCGAAGCGGGTGTGCCGCGACATCATCGCCATCGAGGTGCAGCAGGTCGAAGGCGTAGGCGACGAGTGGCCGGCCCTTCTTCAATGCGTTCTGGAGGCCCGAGAAGCTCTCGTCGTCGCGCGCCACGACCTCGGCGTCGATCAGCGCGCGACGGCAGGGCAGCGCCTCGGCCGCATGCGCCACGTCGATGAACCGTTCCGTCCAGTCGTGCCCGCCGCGGGAGTAGCAACGGACGCCGCCCCTGCCGATCGCGACCTGGCAGCGGTAGCCGTCGAACTTCGGCTCGAACCACCAGTCGTCGCCATCGGGAAGCGTATCGGAGAGGCTCGCCAGCATCGGCTCGCGGAACGTCGGCCGCGCGTCACGATCCGGCGTCTTCGGACCGGCATCCGCGGCGATCTCCTGCAGGCTGCGACCGGTCGTCACGGAGGTCGTGCAGGATGCAGTCAGCGCATCCGCATCCTCCTCCGCCCAGTCGTCGGCCTCCTTGACGAGCAGCCAGTTCTCGCGTTTTTCGCGCCCGCGCATCCGCACCAGCGCCCAGCCGCCGCGCATCCGCGAGCCGTGCAAGCGGAAATGCAGCTTGCCCGTCTTCAGCCCGTCGTCGACATCGTGCAGCGGTTCCCACTCCCCTCGGTCCCACAGCATCACGGTGCCCGCGCCGTAGCCTTCGGGGATGACGCCCTCAAAGCCGCCGTAGTCGATGGGGTGGTCTTCGGTCCGCACCGCGAGCCGCTTCTGCGAGGGGTCGGAAGACGGACCCTTGGTCACCGCCCAGCTCAGCAGCACCCCGTCATGCTCGAGCCGGAAGTCGTAGTGCAGCCGGGTGGCGTCGTGCATTTGCACGCAGAACGCTCTACCCGAAGTGGTGGCGCTCCCGCCCTTCGGTTCCGGAGTGCCCGAGAAATCCCGTCGGCGCTCGTACTCCTTGAGGCTCATCTCACGCCTGCTTGCGTTTCTTCGCGCCCGCGCCCGCGCCGGAGCCCGGGGAGCCTCGGCCGGTGGACTTCGCCGAACCGCCCTTGCGCGATCCGCCCGAGCGGCCGCCGGACGACGTCAGGCTCTTCTTCAGCGCATCCATGAGGTCGACCACGTTCTCTCCCTCGGCCGGACGCGCGCCGCCGCTGCCCTCCTTCGGCACGCGCATGCTCTTGCGGCTCCGGGTCTTGGTCGCGATCAGCTCGCGCAGCGCCTCGGCGTAGCGGTCCTCGAAGGCGGCGGCGTCGAAAGCCGCCGTCTTCTTCTCGATGAGCTGCGTCGCCACGTCGAGCAGCTCATCGTCCGCAGCCTCGTCCTCCACCTCCGAGAACAGCGGGTCGGCCGCGCGAATTTCGTCGGCGTAGTGCAGCGTCTCCAGCAGCAAGCCGTCGCCACAAGGCCGGATCGCGCAGAGGTATTCGCGGCCCCGCATCGTCAACTGGCCGAGGCCGATCTTCTCGGACTTCCTCAGGGCATCGCGAACGACGCGGTATGCATCTTCGGCAAGATCGTCGGTTGGTACGACGTAGTACGGCCTGTCGAACCAGAGCGGAGCGATCTCGCAGGCTCCGACGAACTGGACGAGCTCCAGCGTCTTTTTGGTCTCAAGCTTGATCGCGTCGACCTCGTCCGGCTCGAGCAGCACGACCTCGTCGCCTGTCTCGTAGCCCTTCATGATATCGCCGCTGTCGACCGGGCCGATGCCGGGGACGACCTTCTCATAGCGTATGCGCTTGCCGGAAGGTTCGTGGATCTGGCGAAAGCTCACCCGGCCGCCCGACTTGGTGGCCGAATGTATCTCAACCGGGATCGAGACGAGCGAAAGCCGAAGCTGCCCTTTCCACACTGCGCGCGATGCCATGCCTTGACCCTCCTGCGGGTCAAGAACGCCGGGTGCGGGCACGGTGTTCCAGGCGCGGAACCGCGGCTTTCTTCGACGGTTGAGTGCCCGAGGCCTTCGAGGGAGGAGAAGATGAGCACCAGCACCATCATGCCGGCCACGCAGCCGATCGAGGGCGACCTGCACCCTCAATCGCTCGCTCACCTGCACACCACAATCGTTGACGCTGTGCACGGCCACGAGAGCTTTCTCGAGCGTGCGGAGCCCGACATCGCGCCGATGCTGACTGAGTTTCGCGACATTCACGCACAGCATGATCGCGAACTCGCCGGCCACATGGCGCGTCACGGGCAGGAGCCGGACGAGAGCGGCGGCTTTCTGTCGATAGTTCACGAGGGCATGGCGCGATTGCGGGACTGGTTCGGCGACGTTGACCATGATGTGCGCCCCCAGATCATCGACGGCGAACGGCGTGTGCTGGAGGCCTACAACCACGCCCTGAGCCACGGACAGCCAGCCGACGTCAATGAGCTGCTCGTGAAACAGCGGGAGGAGCTCGCCGCACTCATCGATCGCTACGACATCGCCGGGGACCCTTCCGCCCCGCAGTAACAGGGGCGGCGCATCTGAGAGGTTACGGGGGCCTGCCTTCGCACCCGCCGCGGCTGGCGCGTGGGTCCACGCCATCGCGTTCAGCCTCCATCGCCACGAAAACCAGTCGCGACGACGTACTTCTCGGCGCTGTCGGACCGGCTCGCCGGAGGCTTTACGTTGACAACTTTCTCGAAGCGCCGTTTGAGAAGCGCCTGGAGACCGCCCTCGGCCCCTCCCGCCAGCACCTTGGCAACGAAGGTGCCGCCAGGCCGCAGCACGTCGAACGCGAATTCCGCCGCCGCTTCGCACAGCGCGACGATCCTGAGGTGATCGGTCTGACGGTGCCCGGACGAGGCCGCGGCCATGTCCGATAGCACCACGTCCGCCGACCCGCCCAGCCAGTCAGCGGCGCGGGCATCCGCCCCATCCTCCATGAAGTCGAGGATGTGGAACTCCACACCCGGAATCGGGTCGACCATCTGCAGATCGACGCTGAGCACCGTGCCCCGCGGCCGGCCCGCCTGCGCGCCGTCGGCGTTCACCCGCGCGGCGGCGACCTGGCTCCACCCACCCGGGGCGGCGCCGAGATCGACCACGCTTGCGCCCGGCGTCAGGAAGCGGTGCCTGTCATCTAGCTCGATCAGCTTGAACGCCGCCCGGCCGCGATAACCTTCGGCCTTGGCGCGGCGAACGTAGGGGTCGTTGAGCTGCCGCTGCAGCCACCGGGTGGAGGACGACTTGCGCCCCCGTGCCGTCTTCACCTTTACGGTGAGGTCGCGCTGGCCGCGTCCGCTCGTCTTCTTCGCCATGGCGGTTCGCCTCGCTCACTGCAGGGAGAGTAGTTTCGGGGAAATCCAAGTACAGATCCAGCCGGTCATCGCACGCCGGGCGCCGGATCGCCCGCGGCGGCTTCGGCCGTCCGCGCGCGGCCGAGGGGGCTCGATGCCCCGAAGGCCGCGCCCCCTTCAGTAGGGTCCGTCGTCCAGCACGCCGTCAGCCGACATCTGGGCATAGAGAAGACCCTCGCGCAGACCACGGTCGGCCACGGTCAATCGATCGGTTGGCCAGACCCTGAGCATTGCCTGCAGGATCGCCGCACCCGACATGATCAGCGCGTGCCGGTCCTTGCCGATGCGTGGATCCGTCCGCCTTCCCTCCGGCCCAAGCGACAGGTACGACCGGATCACCTTGTCGATCTGGTCCGACGTCATCCGCAGACCATCGACCTTGTTGCGGTCATAGCGGCGCAGCCCGAGGTGGCTGGCCGCGACCGTCGTGACCGTGCCGGAGGTACCGACGATCTGGAAGCCCTCGCGCGCCTGCTCGGCTTCGTAGGGGCTGAATTCGGCCAGGTTCTCCTCGAAGAACCAGCTCATCAGCGCGAAGCGCGCCGCATCGTCCTCGACGTCATCGAACTGGTCGCGCAAGGTCGCGACCCCCAGCGGCACCGAAATCCAGTCGACGACGCGTGCCGCCGGGAAGAGAGAGCCGGCATCGTCCCGAAACCCGCTGCGAAGCCGCATGATGGCGCGGGTCCGCTCCACCTTCGGCACGCGGCTGAGTTCGATCCAGACAAGCTCCGTCGAGCCGCCGCCGATGTCGACGACGAGAAGCTGCTCCGTCTTCGTCGAGACGAGCGGCGCGCATGAGATGACCGCGAGCCGCGCCTCCTCCTCCGGCTCGATGATCTCGAGCGTCAGCCCGGTCTCGCGCTCGACCTCGCGCAGGAAGCGGGCGCCGTTCGTCGCCCGCCGGCAAGCTTCGGTGGCAACCAGTCTCTTGTGCCTGACCTCGTGCTTGGCGAGCTTGGAGCGGCAGACGCGCAGCGCCTGTATGGTTCGCGCCATCGAGGCGTGCGACAGCCTGCCCGACGCCTCCAGGCCCTGCCCGAGCTGCACCGACTTGGAGAAGGAATCGACGACGTGAAACTGATTGCCCTGTGGCTGCGCAATCAGCATACGACAACTGTTTGTGCCGAGGTCCAGCGCGGCGTACAGCTCGGCCGGATCGGGTTTCGACGGCGCGGGCTGCTCGACCGGTAGCAGGAGCGCGCCCGCGGCCCTGGGACGCTTGGGCGACATTCCGCCCTCCAAGAAAGAGTTGCAACGATTGTATGACGCGGTTGCCGACCGCGCAAGCGGCGTGGAACGGCCTCGCATTCGTCCGCGCCGTTGGATAGGGCTGCCATCGAAGGAGGACGCGAAGATGCCCGACGTAACCGTCGTCTACTGGCGCGACATACCTGCCCAGGTTCTGGTCGGGCGCGGACGTGCGGGCACGAAGGTGCAGCTGCCCGAGCGCTTCGAGCAGGCGATCGACCGGGCCGCCATGAAGGCGGGCCTCGCCGGTAGCGACGCCTACCTCGCGGAGTGGCGCAAGACGGCGCACCCTGGTCCGGACATTGCTCCCGCGCAGGCGGCCGCGGAGGCGGCGCGCTCGCTTGACGAAGCTCATCCTCCAGAACGCCTCCGCCGCCTCATTGAAAACGCCGGTTGGGCCCCGAAATGATCGGCGCGCTTCTCTTCGACCTGGACGGTACCCTGGTCGAAACCGACCACCTTCATGCGGAGGTCTTCGCCGAAATCGGCAGCCGTCACGGCGTTGAGATCGACCGCGCCCGCTATGACCGCGAGATCCACGGCCGCCTCAACGAAGACATCTTCGGAGAACTATTCCCGGATGAGGATCCGCAGGCGATGGCGGACGAAAAGGAAGCGCGCTTTCGGGAGCGCCTGGGACGCAATGCAGATCCGATCGCGGGGCTGGAGCGGCTCCTCGCTTGGGCCGCCGAAAAGCGCTTGCCGATGGCGATCGTCACCAACGCCCCGCTCCGGAATGCCGATGCCATGCTCGCCGCCATCGGCCTGACCGGGCGCTTCGACACGATCATCACCGGAGGCGATCTGCCGCGCGGCAAGCCCGACCCCCTGCCCTACCGCACAGCCGCCGAGCGGCTTTCGGTCGACCCCGCCGACGCCCTGGTCTTCGAGGACAGCCCGTCTGGCATCCGCTCCGGCGCCGCTGCCGGCGCGACGGTATTCGCCATCCGCTCGTCGCTCGACGACACCACCCTCCGTGAGGCCGGCGCGTACGCCAGCCTCGCCGACTTCAACGATCCCGCCCTCTGGTCACATCTGACAAAGGAGTCCGCATGACCCAGACCGTCCTGCAGTCGCAGTCGAAAACCGTCATCATCGGCTTCGACCAGCCATTCTGCGTCATCGGCGAGCGCATCAACCCGACTGGCCGCAAGAAGCTCGCCGCCGAGCTCGAGGCGGGTGATTTCTCAACCGTCGAAAAGGATGCGCTCGAGCAGGTTGCGTGCGGGGCCATGGCGCTCGATGTGAATGCAGGGGTCGTCTACAATTCGAATCCCGATCCCAACCAAACCGAGCCGCCGCTGATGCGGAAGATGATCGAGCTGGTACAAGGTCTCGTCGACGTCCCGCTCGTGATCGACAGTTCCGTGCCTGGCGCTCTCGAGGCCGGCCTCGCGACGACGAACGGTCGCCCCCTCGTGAATTCCGTCACCGGAGAGGACGAGCGCCTGGACGCGGTGTTGCCGTTGATCGCCAAGTACAACGTGCCGGTCGTCGCGATCTCGAACGACGACACCGGCATCTCCGAGGATCCGGACGTACGATTTGCCGTGGCGAAGAAGATCGTCGAGCGTGCCGCCGACCACGGGATTCCCGCGCACGACATCGTCGTCGACCCGCTTGTCATGCCCGTTGGCGCCATGGCGTCCGCCGGGCAGCAGGTCTTTGCGCTTGTCCGACGACTGCGGGAGGAACTGGGCGTCAACACCACCTGCGGCGCGTCGAACATATCCTTTGGATTGCCGAACCGGCACGGGGTGAATGCAGCCTTCCTGCCGATGGCAATTGCAGCCGGCATGACCTCGGCCATCATGAATCCTACCCGCATGGCGGAGATGGAAGCGATAAACGCGGCCAACCTGCTCATGAACAACGACCCGAACGGCGCCACCTGGATCTCCTTCGCGCGCGTCGTCGCCGCGGTGTCTGAAGGTGCGACGTTCGCAGAAGCCGCGCAGACACATGCGGTGTCTCGCACGCGCCGCAGGCGGCGAGGCTGATCCGCGGTCGGCCGAGGCTCGCCGGACGCCACGGCTGTCGGTGGAAACCTTTTGACCATGTCCGCGTTAACCATTAACTGCGGAGCGAACGGCGACCTAGCAACGACGGCCTAGGCGCCTTCAGCTATGCGGCAAAGTGAGAGTGAGGGTGACGATGTTCAAGTTCTTCAACGGTATGGCCCTTGTGAGTGGTCTTTTCCTTGGTGGCGCGTCCGCAGCAAGTGCGGCGCTGCTGGATTTCACGAATAATTCGGTGGGTCTGTCCGGAAGTATCGGTGGCACCACCTACGTTGTCTCGGGCTTTCCCGTGGATCCGAATCGCGATCAGGCATTCGACGGCAACGTCGCTGATGTCATGGGCGTCGATCTCGCTCTCGAGAACGACGGCCTCGGGGTGAAGAACGATGAACTCACGTTCGCGAACGAATACGTCGACATCGTCTTCGGGCGACCGATCAAGGTCACCGACGTCTACTTTCTCGATCTGTTCGTGAACCCGAATGACGACAGCGACCGCGAGCGGGCCTTGATCAGCGTCGACGGCAGTGAGCCGGTCTTCTTTCAAGACGGCATGCAGGCGAAGGCAGGCAATAACGCCGGTTTTGCTGACCGCGTGGGATCGCTGGCCGGCACCTCCTGGCGGTTCAGAGTAGGGCCGGGCAACGACGGCCTCGCCAAGCCGGACTACGCGCTCGCCGCGCTTGAGGTCGCGCCAATCCCGCTTCCGGCGGCAGGCGTCCTGCTCTTGGGCGGTCTTGGCGCCCTGGGCGCGTTCAAGAAGCGCCGCAAGGCCTGAAGCACCGTCCGACAAAAGAGCATGGCTGCGCGCGCCCCTGAAGGCGCGCGTTGTCTTTCTGCGTCACGGGCCACAGAAGTCTGAGACGAGCCGCGCCGGCTCCTCGGCGCACCTCTCCTGATTGTCTATCGGCGCACCTCTTGAGCTCCTGTTGCAGATCTCCAGATTCGAACCGCACCGGCAGCGATCAACTCGTCCTGACGGCCCTTCCGTTCTCCTGCATGCCGGACCACACTCGCGGCGTTAGAACCGGAGCCACGGATGTCCGACCCCTTCGTCGTTTTCACGCCATCCGGCCGCCGGGGCCGCGTCCCGCCCGGCACGACTGTCCTCGCTGCCGCGCGACTCCTCGGCGTCGACCTCGACTCGGTCTGCGGCGGCCGAGGCATCTGCTCGCGCTGCCAGGTTGAACCCGACACCGGCGACTTCCCGAAGCTCGGACTGCACGTCGTGGCCAGCTCGCTGAGCCCCTGGAACGAGGTCGAAGCGCGATATGACCGCGTGCGCGGCCTCAACACCGGCCGGCGCCTCGGTTGCCAGGCGCAGATCCTGTCCGACACGGTCATCGACGTGCCGCCCACGAGCCAGGTCCATCGCCAGGTCGTCCGCAAGGAGGCGCTCGCCACGCCGGTCGCCATGGATCCCGCCACGCGTCTCCTCTTCGTCGATGTAGCCGAGCCGCAGCTCGACGACGCCGCTGGCGACCTCGAGCGCCTGCGGCGCGCACTTGTCGAACAATGGGAGGTCACGGAACTCGCGGTCGACCTCCACGCTCTGACCCGATTGCGCGACGCACTGCAGAAGCAGCATGACGTCACCATCGCACTTCACGGGACCAGTCTGCTCGACGCGTGGGCGGGCTACCGCGAGGGGCCGCTCACCGGGCTCGCGGTGGACGTCGGCTCGACGACGGTCGCCGCGCATCTCTGCGCGCTCGACGACGGGCGCATCCTCGCCTCTGCCGGCATCATGAACCCGCAGATCCGCTTCGGCGAAGACCTGATGAGTCGTGTCTCGTACGCCATGATGAACGACGGCGGCGCGGCGCGGATGACCGAGGCGATCCGCCACGCTCTGTCCGATCTCGCTGCCGAACTTCTCGCCGAAGCCAAAGCTGACCCCGAGATGCTCGTCGAGGCAACGATCGTCGGCAACCCCGTGATGCACCATCTGCTTCTCGGTCTCGACCCGGTCCCCTTGGGTCAAGCGCCCTTCGCGCTTGCAACGTCGGAACCGCTCGACCTCGCCGCGTCCGATATCTCGCTCGAGGGGGCAAATTCTTCGGCGCGCGTCCACGTCCTGCCCTGCATCGCCGGGCATGTCGGCGCCGACGCGGCTGCTGCCATCCTTGCCACACGGCCCGACCTCTCGGAGGAGCTGACACTGGTTGTCGACGTCGGCACCAATGCGGAAATCGTGCTCGGCAACAAGGCGCGGCTTCTCGCCTGCTCCTCGCCTACCGGGCCCGCGTTCGAGGGCGCGCAAATCTCTTCAGGTCAACGCGCCGCCCCCGGTGCGATCGAGCGCGTACGCATCGACCCCGAGACGAAGGAGCCCCGTTTTCAGGTCATCGGCAGCGACCTGTGGTCCGACGATCCCGCCTTCGGCGACGCCACGGCCGCAACCGGCGTCACCGGAATTTGCGGATCAGGCATCATCGAGGCGGTGGCCGAGATGCGCCTCGCCGGCCTCCTCGACGCCTCTGGCCTGGTCGGCTCGGCCGAGGCGACTGGGACCGCCCGCTCCATCGCCGAGGGGCGCACCTGGTCGTACCTGCTGCACGAGGTCGACGGCCGGCAGATCAGGGTCACGCAGTCCGACATCCGCGCCATCCAGCTCGCCAAGTCCGCGCTCTACGCCGGCGCGCGCCTGTTGATGGACGAGCTCGGCGTCGACGAGGTCGACCGCGTCATCCTCGCCGGCGCGTTTGGCGCGCACATCTCGCCGCGGCACGCGCTGATCCTCGGCATGATCCCCGACTGCCCCGAGGACAAGGTGACCTCGGCCGGCAACGCCGCCGGCTCCGGGCGCGCGCATCGCGCTGCTCTCCCGCGCCGCGCGCGCCGAGATCGCCGGCGATCGTCCGCCGCGTCGAGAAGATCGAGACGGCGATCGAGCCGCGCTTCCAGGAACACTTCGTCTCCGCCAACGCGATCCCCCACGCGACCGCGCCGTTTGCGAACCTTCGGGCCGTCGCGCCGCTGCCCGACGTCAGCTTCGGCGCAGCGGGCAGCCGCGAAACCGGACGACGCCGGCGGACCCGCGCCTGACGGCCATCAAGCCTTGCACGCCGAATAGACGATGACCGCGGCGGGGACATGGATGCCGTCAGGAGTGCTGTAGGCCTCGAACGCGTCGGCGAGCGCCGTGCCCAAGGCCGCACGGTCGTCATCCGTCCCGGCCTTTTCGCGGATCAGGCGCGAGATCGGGCCGATTTGGGTCGCGAGAATCCGCGGCTTCCTGCGCACTGCCGGAGTAGTGGAGTTCAGTCGTCACGGGTTCAGCCGAGCAGTCGGTCAACCCCGCCTCCGACAGGATGCCGAAGCACGCGGTCCGCATCCCGAAAGGCCATCGGCCCGGGCGCGTCCGGCAAGGACGGGGCGCCCTCGCCCAGCCGCTCGACGGCCAGCCTGTGCGGCAGCGCGAACCACGGGTTATGCTCCTGCCCCTGCCATGCGACGAACGCGATCCGCCCGCCGGGCCGAAGCGCCGCGGCAATGTTGCGAAACGCCGCAACGGGGTCGTCGAAGAACATCACGCCGAAGCGGGACGCGGCCAGATCGAATGTCCCGGTCGGGAACGACTCGACCGCAGCGTCACCGAGCTGGAAGGTGACGTTGCCGACCCCAAGTTCGTCCCGCCGTTCCGCCGCCCGCTCGAGGAGCGGTGCGGAGAAGTCGATGCCCGTCACCGCGCCGTCGGGCCCGACAGCGCTGGCGAGCGCAAAGGTCTGCGCCCCGGCACCACAGCCGACGTCCAGCACCCGCTCCCCCGGCTGCGGCCGGGCGGCCGAGAGCAACACGTCCGTCACGCTCGCATGGATCGAATCGAGGCCCTCCTGGAACCGGACCCACCGCCGCCCGGGATCGGAGTTCCAGAAATCCGCCTGAGCGGCGTTTACGCGATCGTTCATCACTGCCTTCCCTTATCTATTCGTCGCGCGGCAAGGCCGCGCTTGACCCGCCCACCGGCCGGCACTAGGACATCCGCCGGCGCGCGGGTGTAGCTCAATGGTAGAGCAGGAGCTTCCCAAGCTTAAGACGAGGGTTCGATTCCCTTCACCCGCTCCATAAGACACTGCAATGACACTTCTTGTTTTCGCCGAGGTCCAATTCCCCGGCTCTCTCCGCACTTCGTTTCCGGAATTGGTCTCTGAACGAGGAGTGGACGCAACGCGGCGGGACCGTGGGCCGCAGGCCCGCGTTCTGCGCGGGACACTCTGCACTCTATTCTCGATACGTCGCCGCTAAGCCTAGCCGTTGTGCCCCGGCAGCGCAGCTCCGCGCTTCCAGCGGACCGTCGGGCGACTCGTCTGTCTATGCTCTAGGCCTCCACGCGGGCGACGCCATCGTTGCTGACCCGGCAGACTCGGCCCATGATCGCGTCGATACAGGGAGGTCTTTCATGGACGGCCGAAGTCGGATGCCCTCTGGTCGGTTTGGGAAGATGTGCGCGGGAGCGAAAGTTGGCGTGAGCACCGCATGCTTCGTTCTTCTCGGCACCGCCCACCCCATGCCAGCCGGGTCGCAGGAACTGCCACCACCGTCACCGACTCGATGTACCCGCCCGTCGAGGCCGCCGAGGTGAAGCTCGGACGGCTTCTCTTTTGGGATCCGATCCTGTCGGGCAACCGCAACATCTCCTGCGGAACCTGCCATCATCCGCGCTTCGGTACGTCCGACGGAGTGTCGCTGACGCTCGGCGAAGGCGGC
Source organism: uncultured Alphaproteobacteria bacterium (assembly GCA_963749675.1). Taxonomy (GTDB): domain Bacteria; phylum Pseudomonadota; class Alphaproteobacteria; order Rhodobacterales; family Rhodobacteraceae; genus Roseitranquillus. The sequence goes on along the minus strand of CAVVNT010000002.1, from coordinate 275,569 downwards.
GTCGGGCTCGGACCGGATCGACAGGGCGGACCCCGGCAACACGCCGGAGCAAAGGCTTGCGCGAAACGCGCCTGCGCTCTTCAACCTCGGCGCGGCGGAGTTCACCGTGCTCTTCCACGACGGACGAGTCGAGGCGGATCCGTCCCGGCCCTCGGGCCTCCGCACGCCGCTCGAGGACGAGATGGTCGCGGGATTCGCCAACGTTCTTTCTGCGCAAACCATGTTCCCGGTCCTGTCGCAGGACGAGATGGCCGGGCACTACAACGAGAATGAGATCGCGCAGGCCGCGCGGCGCGGCCTCATCACCGGAGAAGGCGGCGCTTGGTCCCTGATCGCCGGGCGCGTGTCCGGGCTCGAGAAGTACCGGCAGATGTTCCAAGGCGCCTATCCGCACGTCGCAGAAGGGGCCCCGATCCGGTTCACCGATATCTCCAACGCCATCGCGGCCTTCGTGGCCGACGAATGGCGCAGCGACGACAGCTCTTTCGACGCGCACCTGCGCGGCGAGACCTTTCTGTCGGGCGCGGCGGCCGAGGGCATGGAGCTCTTCTTCGGCAAGGCTGGCTGCGCGCGCTGTCACTCCGGCCCGTTTCAGACGGACCACGCGTTCCACGCGACCGGCCAGCCGCAGATCGGCCCGGGCAAGCACGAACGATTCGAGACGCACAGACGGGATCTCGGACGGATGCGTGTTACGGGCCGCGTCGAGGATGCCTACGCCTTTCGAACCCCCTCCCTCAGGAACGTCGCGCTGACCGCGCCGTACGGTCATGCCGGGGCATTCGCCACCCTAGACGGATTTCTGCGCAGCCACGTCGACCCGGAGAGGGATTACGCGCCGAAGGCGATCCTGGCGCCACTGGCGGGCGCCGACGACTTTGCAATCCTGGACAATCCGATGGAGATCGCTGCGATCCGCGCCGCGGCAGAGACGTTTCCGCCGCTCAAAGAAAACGAGATCGAAGCACTCGTCGCGTTCTTGCAAAGCCTCACGGGCGATACGGCGAACGGGTCGCGAGTGCCCGCCGCTGTGCCAAGCGGTCTGCCTATCGATGAATGAAGCAGTTCGCCTTACTTCAGGGAACTGATGACATCGCCGCGCGGCCCGAGATACGATCGAAGATCGACACAGGCCTTACAGGCGTGCGGGGAGATGCGACCTGAGATGCGCGACTGGGTACCGAGAGGTGAACTCAGCTTCCTCGCTGGAGACAGCGAGATGGCACGCCGGATCCGCGCGCACGATTGGTCCAGCCATCCGTTCGGCGCAGTCGAGACATGGCCGCAGTCGCTCCGCTCGGCGCTGTCGATCTGCCTGCATTCCGCCTTTCCAACCGCGATCTACTGGGGGCCGGAGCTACACCTGCTCTACAACGACGCATGGGCGCCGATCCCTGGCCCCCGGCATCCGGATGCTTTGGGCGCCCCTGCGCGAGAGGTCTGGTCGGACATCTGGCACATCATCGAACCACAGCTGGCGAAGATCATGGAGACCGGAGAGGGCGTCTTCGTCGAGAACCAGATGCTGCCGATGGCCCGTTTCGGGGCGCCCGAGGAGACGTACTGGAACTACTCCTTCTCCGCGATCCGGGGCGAGGACGGAAAGGTCTGCAGGCGTCTTCAACTGCGGGAACGAGACGACGCGCGACGTCCGCTCTCGGCGGCAGATGCGCTTCCTGATCGACTACGGCGAAGCCCTTCGTACCGCGGAGTCCACGGAGGGGGCACGCAGCCTGGCACTGCCGATGCTGGGCGAGCATCTCGGGGCGGACCGTGTCGGTATCGCCGAGACGCCGAGTGGCCCTTGGGCGGCGACGATCGCGGAGGAATGGACCGCGCCCGGCGTGCAGCCGCTCGACCCTACGGTGCCCCTTTCCCCATTCGGTCCGATCTTCGCACAGACGTTGCAGGGCGGCACCACGCTCATTTGCGACGATGTCGCGGCCGACGACAGGTTCGACCAGACGGCGCGCGCGGCGTTCGCCCGCCTCGACATCGGCGCCTTCGTCGTCATTCCGTGGCTGGCGCAGGGCCGCATGGAGGGCGCAGTTTTCCTGCACGCCAGGCGCCCGCGCGATTGGAGCGACTTCGACATTACGACCGTCGAGGGCCTTCTGCAGCGCACGCGCGCCTGGATCGAAGCCGAGCGCGCGGCGGATCGCGAACACATGATGGTGCGCGAGATCGACCACCGGGCGAAGAACGCACTGGCCGTCGCGCAGTCGGTCGTCCGCCTCACGCGCGCCGAGGACATGGACGCGTATCGCCGGAAGCTTGAAGAGCGCATTGCCGCGCTGGCCCGCGCGCACTCGCTTCTCGCAATGCAGCATTGGAGGTCGGTCGACTTGAGAGAGTTGCTGCAGGCCGAGCTGCGACCGTACTGCGACGTCGACAGTCGCCGGACCCACGTCGACGGCCCGGCCGTGTCACTGCCTGCGGACCTAGCCCAGACAACGGCACTCGTTCTGCATGAGCTGGCGACCAACGCCGCCAAGCACGGTGCCTTGGCGACGGAGGAAGGCAGGCTTGACGTGAACTGGCGGATCGACGAGCCAAAAATGCTTCATCTCGATTGGACCGAGACGGTTCCGCGGGCCTTGTCGCGTCAGCCTTCGGGGCGCAAGGGATTCGGCTCCGTACTGCTCAGTCGCGTCATCGAGATCCAGCTGGGCGGCAAGCTCGAGACCGAGTTCTCGCCGCATGGCCTGCGGCTTCGTATCGCGATGCCCCTCGGAGACGCCGATGCCGCCCCAGCTCCAGCGTCGAATGAGGAGCGCCTGCTGAAGTCAGCTCCGTGGTAGGGCTCGGCGCCGAGAAAGTGCCGCCGTTGCTCCTCGGACCGCTCGACGTTGCGCCTCCGAACTCAATCGACGCGATGTACCGTCAAGGCCCTGTTGGCTTCGACCTCGTGCCAGCTCGGAGGTCTCGCCGTCAGGCCAATGCACGCGAAGCTGGGCCACGTCGTCGGTCCCGATGCCGAAATGCTGCGGGCCGGCCTGACCGCCGCCATGGCCGCCGCCAACGGTGACCTCTCGCCACTGCGTCCGGCCATCCACGGCGACTTCGATCCAGGCGCCGACGGCATTGCGGTTCGGCCCCGGCTGGCGCAGCGAAACGGCGAGCCAATTGCCTGTGCCCTGCGTGACGTTGCGCCAGACCTCCATCGGAGCGCGGCGGTTCACAACGACGAGGTCCAGCCGGCCGTCGAGATCGAGGTCGGCAAGTGCAGCCCCTCGCGCCCTCTCGACAGTCGCGATGCCGGCGTCCTGAGCGGTCTCCACGAAGCTGCCGTCCTGACGCTGCATCAGTAGATTGTTGGGATCCTTCGCTGCGTTGGACGGCATCTGATCGACATTGCCCTTCGCGATGAAGAGATCGTCGCGACCGTCGTTGTCGACGTCTCCCCACTCCGCATGCCATCCGGTCGAAGGTCGCCCGTCATCTCCGAGGAACGGGCGTTGCGCGTAGGTGCCGAGATCGTAGGGCGCTGCGGCATAGCCATCGCCGTCCCAGAACTGCAGAAGCTGATCGCCCATCGAGGTCGACATGACCTCGGGAAAGCCGTCGCCCGTAAGGTCGCGGCTGGCGATTCCCATCCCCCACAGCGAGACGATAGGCCACCCGTCACCCTCCCCCAGCTCGGCGAGGTCGGAGAGGCGAAACATCTGCTCATGACCGCCGCTGACGTAATAGTGCCGGTCGTTCGAGACCCGAAGATCGCGCCGGCCCTCGCGGCGCCAGTCCGTGACGAGCATGGACAGGGCGCAGAATGTCGGCAGGGCGACCGGCAGCGCGTATCCCTTGCCCGCTGCTCGGTGCAGCGCGCTCTCGTCGCAGGTGCCGAACGGCCCCTCCGGATCGTCGCGATCGACGTAGTTGCCGACGATCAGCGTCGGCAGACCGTCGCCTTCCCATGTGGCCGCGAAGGAGGTCGACCAGGAATCGCCACCTTCGAACGCCCACGGCCCTTCTGCGAAACGGCAATCGCCAAGGCCGCGCAGCAAGTGGTTCGCGCCGACCCGCAATATCGCGAGGTCGAGCCTGCCGTCGCCGTCGACGTCGAGGGGCCAGAGACCGGTGACCCCCGTCATCTGCGGCAGGCCAGTGCCGGACGCGAACGCGAAATCGCCGCGATTGACGAAGAGGCGGGCCGGCCCCGGAGCCCCCCGCAGCCGCGACGTCGGGAAGCGCGTCGCCGTTGCAATCGAAGACCGCGACGCCACCGCCGACGAAATATTCCCACCCGCCGGAATAGACGTGCTCGACCGGAAGTCTGGCCGAGCGGTCCTCGAACCGCGGGCCCGCAGGTGCCGAAGCCGCCATCAGCGAGGAGAAGGAGCGCCGACCCTCATTGCGCGGCCGCCTCCGCCGGTCGGTCGACCAGCCGGGCGGTCGCCTCCATCAGTGCCAGTGCGGCGGCGCCGCGCGCCCAGACCATGTCGTTCCAGGCATGGATCTCGATCCGCGGCGCGGGCCTCCCGGATCGGATCGCCATGTCTGAGCCACCTCGTCGAGGATCTCGTCCGCGTAGAGGAAATCGTACCGCATCCGCTCCCCCGAGAGCAGGATAACTCGGGGTCGAAGATGTTGATGACGTTGCCGAGGCCGAGCGCGAGATAGCGCCCGGCCTGACGAAAGACGGCGCGCGCTTCGGCATTGCCCGCCGTCGGCGCGCTCGTGCAGGGTATCCAGCGGATCTGCGGAAGATGCCGGGCGAGTGCCCGCGGCGCGGACCAGCGCGTAGTCCGCGACGTAGGCTTCGAGGCAGCCGCGCTGTCCGCAGCGGCATTCGTGCACCGTCGAGCGCGACCTTGGTGTGCCCGAGTTCGGTTCCGAAGCCCCATGCGCCGCGGTAGAGCGCACCGCCAAGGACGAGGCCCATGCCGACCCCGTGCTCGATCGTGACCACGGCGAAGTCCGACATCGTCCGGCCGTCGCCGAACCAGAGCTCGGCCAGCGTCACCAGATTGGCGTCATTGTCGATGACGACCGGCACCCCGAGCCGCGCCGCGGCCGCATCGCGGAGAGGAATTCGGGAGCCGTCGACGAACGGCGACCAATGGACCCGCCCCGTAGCGCCATCGACGAAGCCTGGCACGCCGATGCCGACCGAGGCGACTTGCCAGCGCGAGACGCCCGACCGCTCGACGACGAGGTCGACAGAGCGTCTCGACCTGATCGAGCACGGCCGACAGCGGAAACCGCCCCTCGCGATGCGGCAACGCCGCCTCCGCCACCGGCCGCCCGGCGAAATCGTGAATGACGGCGCTATGCGTCGAACCCGAGAGCTTCAGCCCGACGACATAGCCGGCCTCGGGCCGGACCGCGAGCGCCACCGGCGGCCGGCCTCGCGGTGGGCCGACCGCGCCGCGGCGCGGCGATCTCCTCCAGCAGGCCGGCTGCGAAGCAATTCGGCCGCCGCACTGCCGACCGAGGCGGGACTGACGCCAAGGCGTCTTGCGATCTCCACCCGCGGCAGCCGCCCGGCGGCGCGCACCTGCTCGAAGACCTGCCGGCGGTGGGATACCTCGGAACCCCGCGGCGCGGCGCGAAGCGGACCGACGCCAGGCGGCCCGTCGCCGCGCCGCGCCGGCACGCCGGCGCTCACCGGCAAACTGCCGGGATACTTTTTGCAGACAACGTCGCTCCTCCCTTTGGGGAAAAATCTAGCAAATCCCGGACGCGGCCGGAAGCATTTTTTTTGACAACCGAATTAAATCGCGCCAGTCTCGTGGGCCGCGCTACCAAGAGAGGCCGCCACGGGATCGGCGGCCCGTCCAGGGAGGATAATATGCGAAACGCACTTCTGTCGGCCGCGGCGATGAGCCTCGGCCTGACCGCGACCGCCTATGCGCAGGACGATCTGACCGTCGGCGTCAGCTGGTCGAACTTCCAGGAACAGCGCTGGAAGACCGACGAGGCGGCGATCAAGGCCGCGCTCGACGAGGCCGGCGCCGACTACCTGTCGACCGACGCGCAGTCGTCGTCGGCCAAGCAGCTTTCCGACATCGAGAGCCTGATCTCGCAGGGCGTCGACGCGCTGATCATCCTGGCCCAGGACACGCCAGGCGATCATCCCGGCCGTTCAGGCCGCCGCCGACGAGGGCATCCCGGTCGTCGCCTACGACCGCCTGATCGAGGATCCGCGCGCCTTCTACCTGACCTTCGACAACGTCGAGGTCGGCCGGATGCAGGCCCGCGCCGTGCTCGAGGCGCAGCCGACCGGCAACTACGTGATGATCAAGGGCTCGCCCACCGACCCGAACGCGGACTTTCTGCGCGGCGGCCAGCAGGAGGTACTGCAGGACGCCATCGACGCCGGCGACATCACCATCGTGGGCGAGGCCTATACCGACCAGTGGCTGCCGGCGAACGCGCAGCGCAACATGGAGCAGATCCTGACCGCCAACGCCAACGACGTCGACGCGGTCGTCGCCTCGAACGACGGCACCGCCGGCGGCGCCGTCGCGGCGCTGACGGCGCAGGGCATGGACGGCATTCCGGTCTCCGGCCAGGACGGCGACACCGCCGCGCTGAACCGCATCGCGCAGGGCACCCAGACCGTCAGCGTCTGGAAGGACGCGCGCGATCTCGGGCGACGAGGCGCGGCCAGATCGCCGTGCAGCTGGCCAGAGGCGCCGAGATGAGCGAGATCGAGGGCGCCGAGGAGTGGACCTCGCCGGGCGGCACGACACTCTGTGGCCAAGTTCCTCGAGCCGGTGCCGGTCACGCAGGACAACCTCGACGTCGTTGTCGATGCCGGCTGGATCAGCCAGGACGAGCTCTGCCAAGGCGTGCAGGACGGCCCGTCGCCCTGCAATTGATCTGAAGTCGAGCGAATCACGTGCCCTCGGCGTCCAGGCCGGGGCACGATCCGGAGCGTGCTCGCGCCCGCGAGCCGACGAGCGATGCGCTCGAGGGAGGTGCAGCATGGCCGATACCGCCGGCCGCGGCGCGCCGACGCGGCGCAGCGTCTTCGCGCAGCTCGAGCTCGATACCCGGCTGCTTGGGAATGGTCGGCGCGTTCCTCGTGCTCGCGATCGTCGTTCAATCTCTTCACCGATGGCCGTTTCCTGACGCCGAGGAACATCTTCAACCTGACGATCCAGACCGTTTCGGTCGCGATCATGGCGACGGGAATGGTCTTCGTGATCGTCACGCGCCACATCGACCTCTCGGTCGGGTCGCTGCTCGCCACCTGCTCCGCGGTCATGGCAATGTGCAGACGCAGTGGCTGCCGAACCTGCTCGGCCTCGACTTCGGCAGCCCGCTGATCGCGCCGGTGCCATCCTCGTCGGGCTGATCGTCGGCATCGCGATCGGCGCCTTCCACGGCTGGCTCGTCGGCTATCTCACGATCCCGGCCTTCATCGTGACGCTGGGCGGCCTGCTCGTCTGGCGCAACGTGGCGTGGTACCTGACCAGCGGCCAGACGATCGGGCCGCTCGACGAGAACTTCCTGCTCTTCGGCGGCATCGGCGGCACGCTGGGCGAGACCTGGAGCTGGATCCTGGCGCATTGATTGCCGTGCTGGCAGCCTGGATCGCGACTCTGGAACGGGCGCCGCGCCAAGATCGTCGCACGAATTTCCGGTCAAGCCGATCTGGGCCGAGGCCGCGGTGATGGCGATCGTCGGCGATCCTGATCCTGGGCTTCGTCTGGCTGCTGAACAGCTACGACATCCCCGGGCCGCGCCTGCGAGCGGATGTTCGAGGCGCGCGGCGAGACGATGCCGGAGGGCTACAGCGCCGGCTACGGCGTTCCCTACTCGGTCCTGCTGCTGATCGGCGTCGCCATCGTCATGACGATCATCGCCAAGCGCACCCGGTCTCGGCCGCTACATCTTCGCCACCGGCGGCAACCCCGACGCGGCCGAGCTCTGCGGGCATCAACACGCGGCTGCTCACGGTCAAGGTCTTCGCGATGATGGGCGCCCTCTGCGCGCTCGCGGCGCTGGTCGCCTCGGCGCGTCTGTCGTTCCACTCCAACGACATCGGCACGCTCGACGAGCTGCGCGTCATCGCCGCCGCGGTGATCGGCGGCACCGCGCTTTCCGGCGGCATCGGCACGATCCACGGCGCGATCCTCGGCGCGCTGATCATGCAGTCGCTGCAATCCGGCATGGCGATGGTCGGGGTCGACGCGCCGTTCCAGAACATCGTCGTCGGCGCGGTGCTGGTGGTCGCCGTCCTCGTCGACATCATCTACCGCAGACGCACGGGAGCGAAATGATGGTCGATCGCAGCGGCACCCCCCTCGTCGAGATGCGCGACATCTCGATCGCCTTCGGCGGCGTCAAGGCCGTCGACCACGTCTCGTCGACCTCTACCCGGGCGAGGTCGTCGGGCCTGCTCGGCCACAACGGCGCCGGCAAGTCGACGCTGATCAAGTGCCTCTCCGGCGCCTACAAGCAGGATTCCGGCGAAATCTATCGTCAACGGCGAGCAGCGCGGTCATCAACAACCCGCGCGACGCCCGACGCTACAACATCGAGACGATCTACCAGACGCTGGCTCTGGCCGACAATCTCGACGCCGCCTCGAACCTGTTCCTCGGCCGCGAGCTGACGACGCCGATGGGCTTCGTCGACGACGCCGCGCAGGAGGCCGAGACGCGCAAGATCATGGGCCGGCTCAACCCGAACTTCCGCAAGTTCGCGGCGCCCGTCGCCGCGCTCTCGGGCGGCCAGCGGCAGTCGGTCGCGATCAGCCGCGCGGTCTACTTCAACGCCCGCATCCTGATCATGGACGAGCCCACCGCGGCGCTCGGCGTGCAGGAGACGCAAGATGGTCGTCCGACCTGATCCAGGAGCTCAAGAAGCAGGGCATCGGCATCTTCCTCATCGACCACGACGTGCATCAGGTGATGGCGCTCTGCGACCGGGCCAGCGTGATGAAGAACGGCGCAACTGGTCGGCACCGTGGAGATCGCCGACGTGACCGAGGACGACCTCCTCGGCATGATCATCCTTGGCAAGGCGCCCGAGAAAGCGGCCTGATGTATCTCGGGCTGGACCTCGGCACGTCGGGCCTCAAGGCCCTGCTGATCGACGAGGACGAGCGCCTGGTGGCCGAGGCGACGGCGCCGCTCACGGTCTCGCGACCCCATCGAGGCTGGTCCGAGCAAGCGCCCGCCGACTGGATCGCCGCGGCCGAAACGTGCTGGACCAGACTCGCGGCGGCGGCAAGACCTGTCGGCGTGTACGAGGGTATCGGCCTCTCCGGCCAGATGCACGGCGCGACGCTGCTCGACGCCGCCGACGAGCCGCTGCGGCCCTGCATCCTGTGGAACGACACCCGCTCGGCCGCACGAGGCGGCGGAGATGGACGCCGACCCCGACTGGCGGCGGATCAGCGGCAACATCGTCTTCCCGGGCTTCACCGCGCCCAAGGTCCACTGGGTGCGGCGGCACGAGCCCGAGACTCGCAGACCGCATCGCCAAGGTCCTGCTGCCCAAGGACTACCTGCGCCTCTGGCTGACGGGCGCCCATGTCGGCGAGATGTCGGACGCGTGCCGGCACCGCATGGCTCGACACCGGCGCGCGCGACTGGTCGGACACGCTGCTGGAGAAGAGCGGCCTTTCGCGCGACCAGATGCCGTCCCTCGTCGAGGGCTCGGCCGTCATCGGGCGAGATCCGCGACGTGCTTCGCCTCGCGCTGGGGCCTTCCGCGCGGAACGGTCGTCGCGGGCGGCGGCGGCGACAACGCGGCCTCGGGCATCGGCGCGGGTGTCGTCGCCGACGGCACCGCGTTCCTGTCGCTCGGCACCTCGGGCGTGCTCTTCGCCGCGAACGACGGCTACCGGCCCGACCCCGAGCAGCGCGGTGCACACGTTCTGCCACGCCCTGCCCGGCACCTGGCACCAGATGGGCGTCATCCTCGCCGCGACCGACGCGCTGAACTGGTTCGCCAGGCTCGTCGGCACGCGAGGCGCGGCGATCTGACGCAGGATCTGGGCGCCCTGCAGCCGCCGGGGACGACGACGTTCCTGCCCTATCTCGGCGGCGAGCGGACACCGCACAACGACGCCCGCGCCCGCGGCGCGTTCCGTCGGCCTCGAGCACGCGACCGACACCGCCGCCGCCACGCGCGCGGTGATCGAAGGCGTCTCCTTCGCCTTCCGCGACTGCCGCGACGCGCTCGCCGGCGACCGGCACTCGGATCGAGCGGGCGCTGGCGCTCGGCGGCGGCAGCCGTTCGGACTACTGGCTGTCGTGCCTGGCGACCGCCCTTGGCATCCCGCTCGACGTGCCGCAGTCGGGCGATTTCGGCGGCGCGCTTGGCGCGGCGCGCCTCGGCCGCATGGCAGCGACCGGCGATCTCTCCGCCTCGCCCCCGCCGATCGCGCGTACGGTCGAGCCCGAGCCTGCACTCGCCGGGGCATTCGACGCGGCGCACGCCCGCTACAAAGCGACCTACGCGGCCCTGAAGGACTCGCGATGAGCTACTTCGACGGCATCGACCCCATCCGCTTCGAGGGACCGGAGACCGAGACCGAACTTGCCTTCCGCCACTACGACCCAGACGCAGATGGTCATGGGCAAGCGGCTGGAGGATCACCTGCGCTTCGCCGTCGCCTGGTGGCATTCCTTCGCCTGGCCGGGCGGCGACCCGTTCGGCGGCCAGACGTTCGAGCGGCCGTGGTTCGGCGACGACATGGACGCCGCGCGCGCCAAGGCCGACGCCGCCTTCGACCTCTTCGCGATCCTCGGCCAGCCGTTCTTCTGCTTCCACGACTACGACATCCGCCCCGAGGGCGAGACCTTCGCCGAGAGCCAGGCGCGCCTCGACGAGATCGCCGACTATATCGGCGGCAAGATGGAGGCGTCGGGCGTCGAAGCTGCTCTGGGGCACGGCCAACATGTTCTCGTCCCGCCGCTGGATGTCGGGCGCGGCGACCAACCCCGATCCCGACGTCTTCGCCTACGCCGCCGCCACGTGAAGGCGTGCATGGACGTCACCCATCGCCTCGGCGGCCAGAACTACGTTCTGTGGGGCGGAAGAGAGGGTTACGAGACGCTCCTCAACACAGACCTCAAGGCCGAGGCGGACCATGCCGGAGCCTTCCTGTCAGAAGGTCGTCGATTACAAGCACAAGATCGGCTTCAAGGGCACGATCCTGATCGAGCCCAAGCCGCAGGAGCCGACCAAACACCAGTACGACTATGACGTCGCCACGGTCGCCGGGTTCCTGCACCGCTACGGCTTGCAGGACGAGGTGAAGCTGAACCTCGAGCAGGGCCACGCGATCCTCGCCGGGCACTCGTTCGAGCACGAGATCGCGCTTGCCGCGTCGCTTGGGCTGCTCGGGCTCGATCGACATGAACCGCAACGACTACCAGTCTGGCTGGGACACCGACCAGTTTCCCGACAACCCGCGCGAAGTGGCGCTGGCCTACTACGAGATCCTCAAGTCGGGCGGCTTCACCGACCGGCGGCACGAACTTCGACGCCAAGCTGCGGCGCCAGTCGCTCGACCCGATCGACCTCGTCGCTGCGCACGTCGGTGGCATGGACGTCTGCGCCCGCGGACTGAAGGCCGCGGCCGCGATGATCGAGGATGGCGGGCTGGAGCGCATGCGGCAGGAGCGCTACGCCGGATGGGACAGTGCGACGTACCTCGACGAACCGCTCGACATCATCGCAGCCCGCGTCGTGAACGAGGGACTCGAACCCGAGCCGCGCTCCGGCAGGCAGGAGCGGCTGGAAAACTGGGTCAGCCGCTTCGTCTGACCACCGGAGTCCCCTTAAGAGACCGGGCAGAAGCGGTCGAGCGGTGTGTCGCGGACCTCGCGCAGCAGCGCGACGAACCCCGTCGCCTGGTGCGCCGCAGTTGCCTGCCCCTTCTTGGCCGTGGCCGCGGCGGCATTGCCCGCGACGCCGGCGGGGGTCAGATCGGTTGCGATCCAGCCGTAGCTGAGTGCCCCCGTTGGCGGGATCGCCGCGCCTTCGGCGGTGGAACGAAAGTCCTCTGCCCGCGCCATGTCGACCGTGCCGGGCGCGAAGTGCAGCATCAGCGACGTCTCGACGTCCCCGCCATGGATCCCGAAGCGGAGTTCGTCGGCGCCGAACATGCCCTCGGGATGCCCGAAGCCGCCCCACTGGCACTTGACGCAGAACATCCCTGCGCGCACTCGAAGCTCCCGCGACAGGATCGAAACGAGGTCGAGATTGCCGCCGTGGCTGTTGACCACGACCAGCTTGCGGATCCCGGCACGCGCGACAGACAGACCGATCTCGGTCCAAGCGGCCAGGGCCGTTGGTGCGGTCAGCGTCAGGGTTCCGCCTGCGAAAAGATGCTCGTTCGACTTGCCAACGGCCTGCACCGGCAGGATGCGCACGTCGAGATCGTCCGGCAGCCGGGTGCGGGACTCGGCCAGCATCCCTTCCGCGATCATTGTGTCGGTTCCGACCGGAAGATGCGGCCCGTGCTGCTCGATCGCGGCGGTCGGCAGCACCGCGATCGTGGCCATCGGGTCGAGGCCCTCGAACTCCGCCGCCCTGTATTGCGCCCAGTCGCGACGCCTCATGCCGCGGGCGCCGGTCTATAGGTCGCATCAAGGCGCGAGCGGAGGTACTCTGCACCCGTCACCGGCTCGTATCGCGGCGCCCCCGTCCCCGGCAGAGCCGCGATCACCGCGTCCGGGTCGGGGTCGAGGAAGAAGGCGAGGCTCCGCCGCCGCCGCTTGGGCGGGAGGACGCGGTGAGGCGTGGAGACGTAGATGTCGTTCGTCCAGCGCATCAGACAGTCCGCTATGTTCACGACGAACGCGCCAGGCACGTGCGGCACGTCCATCCAGCCCTGCCCGCGCGGACGCACCTGCAGCCCCGCCTCTCCATCCGTCATCAGAAGCGTGAGAGAGCCGTAGTCGGTGTGTGCGCCCGCTCCGATCCCCTCCGTCCCCGGCGGGTAGGCAAGAAGGCGCAACGTCGAGAGCGACGCGCGGAAGGACGCCTCGAAGTGATCCTCCCGGAGACCGAGGTCGCGCGCGATCGGCCGATGCAATGCCCGCCCGAGATCGAGGCAGGCGTCGAAGTAGGTGAGCGTCGCGTCGCGAAAGCCGGGCAGCTTCGGCCACACGTTCACGGCACGAAACGGCTCGCCGGCAAGAATCCGAGGATCGTCGGGCGCGAGGTCGAGACCGACGTTGAATGCCTCCTTCCGGTCGACCTCATCCGAACTGTCGTCGAGGTTCTCGGACCCTTGCGCGGTCCAGCCGCGATTGCTGTCGCTATGGCGGATGTCGAGCCTCGCCTTCTCCGAGTCCGGCAGCGCGAAGAAGGCATCGGCCTGCGCGAACACGCTGTCGATCAGTTCCTGCGGGATGCCATGCCCCTGAAGCAGGAAGAAACCGGTGTCCCGGCAGGCGCGCCCAAGGTCCCGGGAGAAGCCGTCTGGGTCCCTTTTGAAACGGCGCCAATCGAGAAGCGGTATCATGCCGAGACCTCCCTCTGCTCTTTCGGAATCGGGCCGATCAGCCGATCCAACTTTCGCGCGACGCGTTCCAGATGCGCCGCCCTGCTGTCGGCGGTTGAGCTGTCCATCAGATAGTGCGCCAGAAAGACCGTCCGGCACCGCGGCGCGCAGAGCAGCCGGACGCCACGCAGGATGGTCCGACGGCCGGGCGCCCCAACCCAGAAGCTCAACCAGCGCGAAGCACCGCAGGCCGTGAAGACCCCGAGCCGCGTTATGTGCGTCAGCCCGGGCCGGATCGTGTCGTTCGGACCCTCCGGCATCAGGAACGCGACCTCGGGCAGCAGGACGCGGTCGAGCCAGCCCTTCAGCATCGCCGGCAAGCCGTACCACCAGGTCGGATAGACGAAGATGAGCGTGTCGCACCAGGCGAGGTGGTCGCAATGATCCACCACCGGCTTCCGGTTGTCAGGCGCCATCAGGTAGGCGGCATGCTCCGCCGCCGACAGGGACGGCTCGAAGCTGTCGGCGTAAAGGTCGACAATCCGCGCCTCGGCCCCGGCGAATTCGAGGCGTGCGATCACCGCATCGCGCACGGCGGCCGTGAAGCTCTCCGGCCGCGGGTGGCAGTAGACGACGAGGGCACGCATCACAGGACCTCCATCTCGGCACCGACGCGATCGAGGAAACGCCGTCGGGTGGCATCGTTTGCGCGGTTCATGTCGTAGAGGGCCAGATAGCGCATGCGCTCGGGCCGCGTCATCTGCCAGAGTGCCCGCCTGACGACGTGGCGCGGGGGGTCGCCGGCCAAGATCGCGCGCATCCGCGTACCGCCGTAGGTCGTGACCGCTGCCAGCCTGCGAACGTTGGTGAGGTTCGGCCGCACCATGCCGTCCTCTAGCCGGAAGGACACGCCGGGAAGGAAGACGCGGTCGAAGAACCCCTTGAGGATGGCCGGATAGCCGAAGTTCCACACCGGAAAGCATAACACCAGCGCCTCCGCTGCGCGCAGCCGTTCCACGTATCCACCCACCGAGGCGGCATTTGACGGAACGTCATGATAGCCGCGCCGCTCGCCAGAGGACAGGACCGGGTCGAACGCCTCGCGGTAGAGGTCGCAGTCGTCCACGGACCAGCCACGGCCCCGCAAGGTGTCTGTCACCCTCTCATGGAGCGCGGCGGCGAAGCTTTCGCCGCAGGGATGCGCGTAGAGGACCAGCGCCTTCACGAATCCCCTTCATTGTTCTTCGAATACCCTCGGGGGTGAATTGTACCGGAACGGCACAAGAAGGGGCAGACGGCCCCCTGGTCCCCGCTCCCGTCGATGCGCGACGTCATCCGTTTCGAAGACCGGGAAAGGCGTACATCCGGTCGTAGCGCCAGTTGGGGTCGTCCCAGGCGATCATCTTGCCGGGGTTCAACAGGCCCTTGGGATCGGCTTCGCGCTTGAAGGCGAGCTGGCGGTCATCGACCGTCTGCCGCCCTCCCTCCTCCAGCGTGTAGCGATGCGGGTTGAAGATCATGCAGCCGAGATCCTCGTGGATACGCACGATCTCGTCGAGCCGCTCCTCGGTCGTGAACTTCACCAGGCTGAGGCCGGCGAAGATGCAGCGCCCGTGCTCGCGCAGGACCTCCAGATGCTGCAGCACCTCGCCGTCGGGAAAGGCCTGCCGGATCGCCGCGACCTTCTCGTGGTGGTCCGGGAACGCGTAGCGGACCTGGAGGTAGGTGATCGCCGGATCGACCTTGAGGGCGCGCAGGGTCGTATGGTTCCAGGCGTATTCGAAGATCGTGCCCGGGGTCTTCGCCCAGTCGTTGTCGTCGGACCTGTAGACCACGCGCGCATCGGGCCGGCGACCGAGGAAGGTCGCGAACCCGTCGAGCGAGTGTGGCGCGACCATCAGCGCGACCAGATGGGTCCCCTCGGAGACGTGCGACCGCACCCGCTGGAAATAGGCGTGGGCGATCGGCGCCTCGAAGACCGTGGCGAGCTTGATCAGGATGCCGTCCTCGCACGCGAGGTCGTCGGCGAAGCGCGCGGCGGGCTCGAAGGCATCGAACGCCACGAACATGCCGACCCAGTCGTAAGCGGGCGCGAGCGGCATCTCGACTTCGGTGATGATGCCGTTTGTGCCGTAGGCGTGGGAGACGCGCGCCAGTTCCTCGCCGCGGAAGTCGAGGACGCGCGGCTCCCCCTCCATCGTGACGACGCGCAGGCGGATGATGTTCCCAAGGTCGCGGAGCGATCCCCACGTGCAGGAGCCGACGCCGCCGGAGCCCCCCGCGATGAACCCCCCGATCGAGGCGGTGGCCCAGGTGGAGGAGAACATCCGGATCTCCTGCCGCGAAATCCGCACGGCAGGCCGCGTCGAGGTCCTTGAGCAGACAGCCCGGCTCGACGATGACACGGCCGGGATGGATCTCCTTCACCGCCGCCATGTTCTTGAGATGCATCACGCAGCCGCCGGCGAGCGGCATTGCCTGACCGTAGTTCCCCGTCCCCGCACCGCGCGTCGTCACCGGCACGTCGTGAGCGTAGCACGCGTTCAGCACCTCGATCACTTCGGCCTCGGATCGTGGCGAGACGACGAAGTCCGCCTCGACCCCGTCCAGGCGATCCTTCAGGACCGGGGAGTACCAGAAGAAATCCCGACTCTTGGCGCGGACGGACGTCGGGGTCTCGTCGAGGTCGAGGTGGGCCAACGCCGCCTTGGCGCCGGCGACGTCCGGTGTGGCCATGTCCTTCATGCGATCTCCATCAGGTCGTCGAGCTCGGCGTAGTCCGGCAGGGCGCGGTCGATCGCGCGGCCACCCCGCAGGACGATACGGTCGGATTGCGGCCTCGCGAAGAGCTCCGTCCAGGTGCGGGCGCGAAAAATCACCAGGTCTGCCGGCGCGCCCGGTGCCAGCGAAGGCGCGTCGAAGCCGCAGGCGCCGGCAGGCGTCGTGGTGACCGAGCGGACCCAGTCGTCGGACGTGTGGTCGAGATGCCCGATGCGGGTGGCCTGCCGCAGCACCTCCAGCATGTCGAGGTCGCCGTAGGCATAGAACGGGTCGCGGGTATTGTCCGAGGCGAAGCTGACGGGAATCCCGCGCGCCGCCATCTCGTGCACCAAGGTGATGCCGCGATAACGCGGCGTCCGGTGTGGCTGCCGGTCCTGCAGGTAGAGGTTGCACATCGGCAGCGACACCACCGAAATCCCGGCCTCCGCCACAAGGTCCATCGTGCGATCCGCCTCGGCCTCGTCCTGCGTCGAGAGCGAGCAGCAATGGCCCACCACGATCGGCGCCTCGAACCCGAGGTCCAGCGCCGTCTCGGCGATGACGCGCAGCGTTGTGGCCTCGGGGTCGAGCGTTTCGTCGACATGGAAATCGACCGACAGCCCGCGGTCCGCCGCGAGCCGGAAGAACGCACGCAACTGCGAACGGAGGTCGGGCACCGGGTAGGTCACCATGCCGAGAACACCGCCATGCTCCGCCACGATGTCCGCGGTCCGGACGAACGCGCCCGTGAGGTCGGCCCGGTCGATCCCGACAAGGCAGGCGGCCTGCAGGTCGACGCGGGCAGCCCATGCCTCGCGCAGATCCGCGAAGACGGGCCAGCTGATCGAGTCCTGCGGCGGGATCGAATCCAAATGGGTCCGGACCGCCCGCGTTCCGTGCGCGTAGGCGCAGCGGAGGCCGAACTCCGCCCGGCGCCGCACGTCGTCGGCGGACCAGTGCGCCTCCCGGTCGGCAGCAACCGTCGTCAGCGCGCCATTGAAGGTGCCGTCGGGGTTCGGCGCGCGCCCCCAGATGTGACCCTTGTCGAGGTGCGTGTGCATGTCGACGAAACAGGGCAGCACCATCGCGCCCGCCATCTCGACCCGCTCTCCGCCGCCTTCCACGATACGGTCATCGGCGATGCAGAGGTCGCGCCGGACCAGATCGCCCGTCTCGCCGACAAGGCAGGCCGGAACGCTGAGATTGGCCAGCGTCACCGGCCCCTCCGGAAGCTGGCGAAAGTCGCTCACCGGTCGGAGGCCATGGCGCTTTCATGCCACTTCCGCAGCAGCATGTGGCTGAGAAACGAAAGCCCGGCGAAGATGATCACGCCCGAACCAGCGATGAGCAGAAGTGCCGCGAACATCCGCGGAATGTTCAGCCGGTAGCCCGCCTCGAGGATGCGGAACGCCAACCCCGACCCGATGCCGCCCGTCCCCGCCACGTACTCCGCCACCACCGCCCCGATCAGGCTCAGCCCGCCCGCGATCCGCAGGCCGCCGAGGAAGTACGGCAGGGCCGACGGGATCTGCAGGTAGCGCAGGCGCTGCCACCGCGTCGCGCCGTAGATCGAGAAGAGGTCGTGCAGCCCGCGGTCGGCCGACCTCAGCCCCAGCGTCGTGTTGGCAAGGATCGGAAAGAACGCGACGATCCAGGCGCAGATCAGCAACCCCGCGAGCCGGTTCTCCACGTAGATGAAGATCAGCGGCGCGATGGCGATGATCGGCGTCACCTGCAGGATCACGGCGTAGGGGTAGAACGACATCTCCATCCAGCGCGACTGGGTAAAGAGGATGGCGAGGCCCACGCCGCCGATGACCGCCACAGCGAGCGCCATCAGCGTGATCTGCAGCGTCACCAGCAGGGCGTCGAACAGCATTGCCCAGTCCTCGATCAGCGTGCGGAAGACGAGGCCGGGACCAGGCAGGATGTAGTGCGGGATCTCGTTCCAGGCGACGATGCGGTCCCAGGCGACGAGCGTCACGATCATGACCGCGACGGGCAGCGTCCACTTCGCGATGCGCTCGGTCCGGCGGGCACGGGCGCGGCGCAGTTCGTCCTCGTCGACGGCCACGGGATCCTGCACGGCTGTGTCCGTTAGGCTCATGCCGCCTCGCCCATCGCCGCGTGAAGCGCGTCGGACGCGGCGCGGCAGTGCAGCCCGTACGCGGGGGTGGTCCTGAACTCCTCGGTCCTCGGGTACGGCTCGTCCACGACCAACTCCTGGATCACGCGTCCGGGACGCGCGGCCATCACGATGATCCGATCCGACAGGAAGACGCTCTCGAACACCGAATGCGTGACGAAGACGACCGTGCAGCCGGTCTGCGCCTTCATCTCCAGCAGGTCGTCGTTGAGGCGGAAGCGCGTGATCTCGTCGAGCGCGGAGAACGGCTCGTCCATCAGGATCAGGCGCGGGTTCGTCACCATCGCGCGGGCGATGGCGACCCGCATCTTCATTCCGCCCGAAAGCTCCCGCGGATAGGAGTTCTGGAACTTCTCCAGCCCGACGAGGCGGAGCGCGTTCAGGATCTCGTCCCGGACATCGTGGTAGCTGCGCCCGCGAAGGCGGAACGGCAGCCAGACATTCTGCGCCACCGTCGCCCACGGCATCAGCGTCGGCTCCTGGAACACCACGCCGAGATCGCCCGCCCCGTGGTCGCCCGCCCAGGTGATGCGACCGGAGGTGGGGTGCATCAGGCCCGCGATCAGCCTCAGCGCCGTCGACTTGCCACAGCCCGACGGCCCGAGGAGCGAGATGAAGTCGCCCTCGTTCACCTGCAGCGACATGCCCCGGAGCGCGACGACGTCGGCCCCGAAGACCTTGTCGACCATCTCCATCCTCAGCAGCGGCGCACGTGCGCCGAGGGTGCCCGACGAACGCCGGGTCACGCGAGATATTCCAGTCGGATCAGGACCATCGACGCGTCAGTTCGCCGGCTTGAGGTCCATGCCCACGCCCTTGTTCACGAACTCGCTCGTGAAGGCGGCCTGCCAGTCGATGCCGTCCTCGATGACACCCGCATCGACCATCTTGCGATAGAAGTCGCCGACCTTCTCCTGGGTCATCGCGCCGATGCCGAGCTCCAGCGCGTCGCCGGAGTCGACGATCCCCTCGGACTTCATCTTCTCGATGGCGAAGTCGATCTTGTCCTGCGTCATGTCGGGATTGTCGGCCATGATGAGGTTGTTCGCCGCGGCGTTGTCACCATAGAGGTAGGTGTACCACCCCTTGATCGAGCCTTCGACGAAGCACCGGACCACCTCGGGCCGGCTCTCGATGGTTTCGGCCATGGTTTCGATCGTGGTGGCGTAGGTCGAATAGCCGTTGTCGGCGATCAAGAAGGTGTTGGGAATCCAGCCCGCCTCCTTCTCCACCGCGTAGGGCTCGGAAGAGAGATAGCCCTGCATGCCCTTCCGCGGGTCGGCGATGAACGGCGCGGGGTTGAATGTGTAGGGCTCCCGCTGCTCGGCAGTGAAGCCGTGCGCGGCGATCATCCACTGATAATAGCTCGCGAAGCCGTTGTCGCCGATCAGCAGCGTCAGATCCTTGAGGTCCTCCCACGTCTCCGCCTCGCCCGGATGCGCCAGGATCACCTGGGGGTGCTTCTGGAACGTCGCAGCAACCGAAACCACTGGGATGCCCTCCTTCACCGCGTTGAAGGCCTGCAGCATGTCGCCGCCCATATGGAAGTCGATACGCCCGGCCAGCATCAGCGCCCGGTTGTTCACCTGCGGACCGCCGGGCAGGATCTCGACCTGCAGCCCGCATTCCTCATAGGTGCCATCCGCGACCGACTGGTAGAAGCCGCCATGCTCCGCCTGTGCTAGCCAGTTCGTTCCGAAGGTGACCTGTTCCTGTGCGTACGCCGTCCCGGCCGTGACGACGACGGCGAGTGCGGCTGTTCGTGCGAGCGTCATTTCTGCCTCCGTTGACGTACCTCGACCGGGATGCTGGCTTTTTCCAGCGCGACCGCGAGGGGGCGACGATCACCGGTCCCGGTTGACCCCACACATTGCGGAGACCTTGGGCGATCTCGTGAGAACTGTCCAGAATTTGGGCACACTCTTTTTCGCCGCCATGAGTTGCCCCTGGCCCGTCGGCGGGGCACCCTCGACCGCGTGCGAGAGATCATGCCGCCGTCGCTCCATCCACCGTTCGGCGCCTACTCCCACGGGGTCGAGATTCCCGCGGGATGGCGTGCTGTCGCAACCTCTGGACAGCTTGGCATCGCGCCGGATGCGAAGGTTCCAGAAGACGTGAACGGGCAGGCACGGCTTTGCTTCGCCGCGATCGGGACAATTCTTGCCGAGGCACAGATGAGCGCGGAGGATGTCGTGCGGATTACCGGCTACGTCACCGAGCGTGCCCACTTTGCGCCCTACATGGAAGCTCGCGACGCCTGGATGAGGCACACCGGCCGCCGCCCGGCCTCGACGCTGCTGATCGTTGGGGGCTTCACACGGGCGGAGTTTCTCGTCGAAGTCGAGGTCCTCGCCGCCGCGCCGTAAGCCGGAGCCATACGCAACGGTCATTCACAGCACGCTGCGCGGGAGGTACCTTCTCGGAGCAGCGACCGCAGGAGGCCCGTTGCCCGAATCGTTGACAGACCTCATGCGTTCGCTTCCGGACGGCAGGGACCTCGCTCTGGGCAGCCTTCTCGAGACCTTCGGTTCGCGTGCGCACGGAACGGCGTTGCTGCTGCTCAGCCTGCCGGACGCGATCCCCCTGCCCGTGCCTAGCGTCGGCGCGATACTCGGGCTGCCTCTGGCGCTGGTCTCGATCCATCTCGTCGTCTTCGGCGAGAACGGCGGACTGCCGCGCCGGGTGGCGTACTGGCGACTGCCGGCTGGGAGCGTCGCGCTGATCAAGCGTTATGTCGTGCCGGTGATCGCGCGCGTCGAGCGGGTGTCGAGGCCGCGCTTCGGCGTACTCGCATGCCGACAGCGCCTCGTCGGGCTGGTCTGCCTCGTGCTGTCGATCCTCCTCTTCCTCCCGATTCCGCTCATGAACACGCCACCGTCGCTGTGCCTTGCGCTGATGGCTTGGGGGATCGTGCAAAGGGATGGTGTCTTCGTCGCCGCGGGCCTGGCTTCCGCCGTCGCACTGACGATCGCACTTGTGCTGATCGTCGACAGACTGTGGACGATCATTGCATGATGCCGGCACGACGACGCGGGAAAGTCCCGGTCGTGCGTTGCTTGGGAGGAACCCATGAGGCATCTGTTCACGATCATCACGCTTCTGGCGATATCGCTCGGCGCCGCCAGCGCGGACGCTCAGGAAACGGAGCGCTACGGCAAGCAGAAGGTGGTGTACCACATCAATTACGAGGGTGGAGAAGACGACCGTGCCTACCGTGGCGCGATGCGGAACATCCAAAACCACATCAACGCCGTCGGGGCCGAGAACCTTGACGTAAAGGTCGTCCTGCACGGCAACGGACTGGGCCTGCTGATAGACGCCAAGGGCGACGACGGGCTGCAGACGCAGGTCGCGTCGCTGAAGGGCCAGAACGTCGGGTTCCAGGTCTGCAACAACACCCTCGAGAGCCGGAACATCAGCTACGACAACGATCTCTACGACGTCTGGGAGGAGGACATCGTACCATCAGGCGTGGCCGAACTCAGCCGGCTCCAGCTGGAGGGCTATACCTACATCAAGCCCTGACTTCGACTTGAATCGCGCGCCGCGGACCGCTACTTTCCTTGCTGTCCCGAAAGGGACTATGGGCATAAACGCGCACGGAATAAGCGGATCGGACCCGGGGGCGGTACCCGGCGGCTCCACCAGACAACCCTCGTTGGGGGCTCATGGGGCCGAAACAGGATCGACGAACGTGTAAAGGTGTTTGCTTTGTCCCGGTGAGGTACCACCGTTATCGGTCCAAATCGCATAGTTGCCAACGACAACCGTGCTCCGGTCGCCGTCGCTGCGTAAGCGGTGACAAGACCGAAACTTAAGCCCTTGCGCCTAGCAGCGTAAGGCGGGGTTCGCAGGCACCTGGCAACAGAAGCCTGCACTCTCTCTTTCGGACAGTGAGGGCCTGTACTGTAGTCATTTTTTGCTTTGCGCCTTTCCTATTTTCTACAACGGTGTCGTCGTTTCGTTCGCGTAGCTCCCTCAAGACCGCCTGACCGCATGGCGGCAGTAGTGTCCGCCCCTCTCGACGGATCATCCCCACCATATCGGAGATTTTCCGGGCGGAGTAACCAGCCTCCCGCAGTCGGATGACCGCGTTCGGGCGCAGGCCATGCGGCACCGCGCCTTCAAGGACGGGATGCTTCTGGCGCTCGCGGTCAAACGTCTCACATCTGCTTCGTGCTGAATGGCTTGCCCTTGCTCTTGCCATCCTCCTGCAAGAGGAACGCGCCGGGAAACCGCTCCCAGGTCGCAATTTCGGCTTCAAGTTCGGGAAAGATCGGGCAGGACAGCTTCAGGCCGGTTTTCTTCTGCGGCAGGCCAAAATCCTATCGCGCTCATAGTTCGGGTTGCCCAACTTCGACAGCTACAGCGGTAAGTGATTGATATTGCCATGGCCGGTTGGGCCAAAATGTAACTACATGGGCTCTGTCAGGCGGGTTTGGGCAGGGTCAGGGCATCAAAGAGGTCCAGCTGTTCCGGGGTTGGGCGGGTCGTGCCTTCGAGAGTGCGCTCGGCGATCCGGGCCTGATGGCGATGAATGCGGGCGAGCAGATCGAGCGCGGTGCGGGGGCTGGCGCTGTGGCCCTTTGCCTTCAGGCGCATGCGCATGACCCGGTGGAGCACGAGGGCGAGGAAGCAGATCAGCGCATGGGCCCGAATGCGGTCTGGCAGCCGATGATCGACCGGGGCGATCCCGATGCCGGACTTCAGCACGCGGAAGCCGCGATCGATGTCGGCCAGCGCCTTGTAGCGGGCGACGGCCTCGGCGGGGCCGAGATCGGGGGCGTTGGTCAGGAGCGCCAGCTTGCCGTCGAAGAGCTCCGCCTCGGCGATGGCGTCCTCGTCCAGGCTGTAGCCGAAGCGGTCGGCGGTGTAATCGGGCTTGAGAAAGCGGCTCAGTTCCGCCTCGGCCACGGCGCGGGTGAATCGGCTGTAGGCGCCACGATCGGAGGCGCGGCGACCGCGGGCCGTCCGGCCGACATCCCGGGCATCGAGCCTGGCGGCCATCTTGTCGGCCATGGCCTCGAGGTCGGCGATACGGGCACGGCGGCGGGTGGATTGCTCCCCGGCACGCAGCGGGTCATGGGCGACGATGAGGCGGTGACCGGCGAAGGCCGCCTCGGCCAGACCGTCCTCGGTGAAGGCAAGGCTGCGGAAGATCTCGACCAGCTCGGCATATCGGCTGGCCGGCACGGCGAGGATGAACTCCAGCCCGCGGCCGTCACGGTCGGCCAGTGCGGTCGGCTCACCGATGTTCTCCAGGCTCGGCAGTCCGCGATCGGCCACCAGTATGACGCGCTGGATCGGGAAGCGCGTGAGCACGGTCCGGAGCATGGCCTGCAAGGTCTTCGTCCCGGCCACGTTGCCGGAATGGACTGTGTGCATGAGCGGCAGACCCTCGGCGGTCTGCACCACGCCGAGGACGAATTGCCGCGCGACGCCGCCCACATCCCTGTTCATGCCGAAGGCGCGCAGATCGTCCGCGACCTCTCCCTCGCCATGGATGCGCACGGTGGTCAGGTCGTGGAAGACCACGGCAAGGACTTGATCGACCAGCGGGCGGATCTGTCTGGCCAGCTCGATTTCCACCCGCTCGGCGCGATCCATCAGCGCATCCATCGCGCGAAGCAGATGCTGGTGGGTGACGGTCTCGGGCATTGCCGGCATCGCCACGGTCTCCAGCCAGCGCAGGCAGCCCGGCTTGCTCGTGGGGTCGCACAGCCGGTTGAACACCATGGCGCGGACGAGGGCCTCCCCATCGGTTCCGCGACGCCCCGACCGCAGGGCCCGGCCAAGCGCGCGGTCGAGACCGAGGTCCTTCCAGAGCGCATGCCGGGCGAAGACGTCGCCGTAACTGCGCGCGCCCTCCCAGGTGATCTCGGTCTTCGCCGGTTCGTCCCGCGGCCCGGCTGAGGCCCCGGATGAGGGCGTCGAGCTGGCCGTCCTTCATTCCGTCGACGCGCCCGAGATTGGCGACGACGCGCAGCCTGGGCTTTCCGGCCTCATTGCGGAAGGACTCGACGATCTGCAGATTGCGGCGCCCGCCGCTCTCGGTGACGGGCGTGAACATGGAATGCAGACTGCTGAAGATGAAGCTGCACTGCAATGCATCTCAGGGCGGTCGCATGCAACTACACAGATCGAGGCGAAATCCACCCCGAACGGCTACAACCTCTCGAATTCACGAACACGGAACGAGCCGCATACACGAAAACTGGCCGGCAAATGTCGAACTTGGGGGGTTGAGGCGCACCACGTCGCTGATCCGCTGGCCAGTGTATCGGCTGAGGAAGTAGAAGCAGCGGATCCTGCCCTTGAAGTTCTTTTCCGCAAAGCCCAATTGCTCCAGGGTCAAGAATGCCCGTCGCCCCTGTCGAAACGCTCGACGCCGTGCGTCGGATCGTGGGTCGTAAGCGCGGCGCGGACCACCTCCTGCCCTTGCTGACCTGTGTCGCCGAGGTGTCTGATTTGGAAAGAGACGGCAAAGTGGGCGTCCATCTGGACGGTCCGATTCGGGGTTGGGGTTTGCCGGCTGGAGGTGATCGAGGGCCCCAGCGGGCGGCTTCGGCGCACGAAGGCGGAGCGTGCGCGGATCGCGGCGGAAAGCCTGATGCCGGGGATCTCGGTGGCGGATGTGGCGCGCAAGCACGGCACGACCCGCTGGCAGGTTTGCGATTGGCGCAAGAAGCTGCGGACAGGGCAGCTGGTATTGCCTGAAAGCGGGGCGGCCTTGCCGATGTTCGCCGAACTGGTCATCGAGGACGCTGCGGCGGATCGGCCGTCGGCGCGCGCCACGCCCGACCTCGAGATCGTCGTGGGCGATGTCGTGATCCGCGCCGGTGCTGGCGCTGATGAGGGTCAGCTGACACGGGCCATCCGGGCGGCGCGGGCATCGGCTCGGTGATGTTCGGTCAAGGCGGACCGGTGAAGGTCTTCGTGGCGACGCGCCCGGAGGACTTCCGCAAGGGGATCGGGGTCCACTCGAGGGAGGTCATCCGCATCGCCATTGTCACTCGGACCAATGGCGCTCCAATGGCAATCGGCCGACGGCCGCGGAAACGAGACGCCGTCGGCCGCGAGCGACAGCAGCGTCTGGCGCGCGCTGCTGAGCTGCCGGAAGCGCTCGAAGATCAGCCGGATCGTCTGCTGGAGACGCAGGTCGGGATCGAAGCCGAGGCCATGGTCCCGGCGCCAGAGGTAGCCGACGGGCACGCTGATGCGGAGCTCGCCCCGCTCTGCCTTCGCGCGCGCGGCATCGAGCATCCGTGCGCGCAGGATGCCGAGCTCGAACTCGCTGATGCTGCCCTTCATGCCGAGGAGGAGCCGGTCGTTCGGCCGACAAGGATCGTTCACGCCGTCGAGGTCGATCACCCGGGCTTCGACGAGACCGCAGAGTTCCAGCAGGTGATGCCAATCGCGGCCGTTGCGGGCGAGACGGGACGCGTCGAAGCACAGCACCGCGCCGATCTCGCCGGCACAGAGCGCCGCCACCAGGCGATCGAAGCCGGGACGCGCCACCATGCCGCTCGCGGAACGGCCAAGATCATCGTCGATGACCTCGATGGCGCGGACCCCCTGGCGCCGGGCGACCTCGACCAGCTCATACTGGCGGCGCCGGCTCTCAAGGTTGGTCTCGACCTGCGTCCGGCAGGATTGCCGGACGTAGACCACGGCCTTCCTCTCGAGGACCGTCGCGGGAAGCATCTCAGACGTCGTCATCGCTGCCTCCCGGCGCCGCGGCCTCGGCCAGCAGGTTCGCCAAGGCCGTCACCCTGGCCCGTCGCTCCGTGGTGGACATGCCGCGGAGCCTCGTGGAGTCGAACGTCATCATCAGCTGGCGCGGCGGCGCCGGCGCCTTGGGATCGGTCATCCTGCTCCTCCTTGGCGACGATCGCATCGCCAGGAGAGCTTCGCCGGAATCCGCGCCGGCTCAGCAGGTCATGAAGATCGCCGAGGGCCGCAATCGAGACCTGCGGCGGGCCAAGTTGCCGCATGCCGGCGCACGCGACCGGATCGAGCATCCAGGCTGGTAGGACGAGAACGTCTCCCGGGCCCACAACGAGATGAACGAAGCGGCCAGTCTTGCGCGACTGGCTCGATTCCACCCGAAGAGTTCGGCCGTGGAGAGGATGCCAGCGATAGTGGACGACAGCTTCCTGCCCGACATGGGCAGAATGAACGCCTCGTCGCCCTCGGCCGGAAGTCATGGCTCTTCGCCGGCTCGGAGCGCGGCGGCGAGCGCGCCGCCTTGATGTATTCCCTGATCGTCACCGCCAAGCTGAACGACATCGATCCCCAGGCTTGGCTGGCCGACGTTCTCGGCCGACTGCCCGACATGACCGCTTCGCAGGTGCCGGACCTGCTGCTCTGGAACTGGCAATCCCCAGAGCATCGCCAAGCCGCCTGACGGCGGCCTACGCCGGATGCTTACAGTGTCCCCCACCTGACGGAGGATTCCGATCCGCGGTCTGGCGTGTCGGTGTCGGGGCATGAGACGTGATGACGTCTGGCTTTACCTGAACCCCGCTGACCGCGCGGAGCTTCAAGCTGTGGTCGCCGACCGCAACAGCCCGCGCAAGCTCGTCTGGCGGGCCGAGATCGTGCTGGCGACGGACGGCCATGGCACCTTCGAGATCATGCGGCGCGCGAACACCTCGAAGCCCACCGTGTGGCGCTGGCAGGAGCGCTACCTCGACGAGGGCGTGGACGGCGCCAGGCACCGAGATCGTCGGGCTCTACCTCGATCCGCCGGACCGGGCGGTGGTGCTGTGCGTCGATGAGAAGTCGCAGATCCAGGCGCTTGACCGGAGCTGGCCGGGATTGCCGCTGAAGAAGGGCCGCGCGGCCACGATGATCCACGACTGCAAGCGCCACGGCACGACCGCGCTGTTCGCCGCGCTCGACGTGACGTCGGGCATGGTGATCGGCGAATGCCTGCCGCGCCATCGGGCCAACGAGTTCCTGCGGTTCCTGCGCCGCATCCACCGGGCCGTACCGGGGCCGCGCGAGGTGCACCTGGTCCTCGACACCCACGCGACGCACAAGACGCCCGAAGCGAAGGCCTGGTTGGCGAAACATCCTCGGTTCAAGCTGCACTTCACGCCCACCAGCGCGTCCTGGCTGAACCTCGTCGAGCGCTTCTTCGCCGAGATCACAAATCGGCGCATACGCCGGGGCATTTGTTCCAGCGCCGGTGATCTGGAGACCGCGATCCACGACTACCTGCTGCCTCACGACACAAGGCCGAAGCCCTTCGTCCGGACCAAATCCGCCGAGGATATTCTCACCCGGGAACGTCGCGCCCTCGATGAAATCCGCGGAAATCGGTAGAAACCGTCAGGCTCGGAACACTAGAGCGCCCGCTTCCTGCAGCTCTCAGCCTCGGGGTGGCTCGAAAACTGCGTCGGGGCGCATGTCGGGCCGGGGCTCGCGGAGTTGTAGCGTCGTTGCGCCGTCAGGGTGTCCGGCAGCTTGAGGAATCCCCGCTCTCCCCTTGTCCCCACTCCCAGTGCATCAAGCCCCGTGGGCTGCGCCTCAGCGACAAACATCCTTGATGTCCCGTGCCGCGATATGTGTTCGTGCCCGAATGGTAGACGACGAAATCGACCGTCCGGTATGGACGTCGCGAGCAGGATCCGCGTTGAACCGATCAAGCGCTGCCCCGCGCGGAGCCGCTTTCGGTGCGCCTGCCGTCCCCGTTCAGTCCGGAATACCAGACCTGACGGAGGCAGCGGCGGATGATAGATCCATGATTGTGCCGTTCACGCGGCATCGTGCGAGTACCCCCCGAGGGTTCGCCGGGCCCGTCCCTCCTGTTCCTCCCGGGAGGGACGTGGCCCGGTAGTCGCCATGAAAAATTTCAGATCACTTTTATGGCTTTGGCCTGCACTTCGGCCACATCGTACGGCAGGGTCCAGCCGGGGGAGCAAGGTGCTTCAGTCGGACACGCGCGAAGCCAGTGTCGCGCTTGAAACGCTCGTGGCGGAATTCGGGCGGATCGGCCTAATGTCGTTCGGGGGCCCGGCGGCGCAAATCGCGGTAATGCATGCGGAACTCGTCGAGCGGCGGCGCTGGCTGACGGAACGCCAGTTTCTGGACGCCCTCGGCTTTTGCATGCTGCTGCCCGGCCCCGAGGCGATGCAGCTTGCGACTTTCGCAGGCTGGCGGCTTCGCGGTGTGACGGGAGGCCTTATTGCGGGCCTGCTCTTCGTGCTGCCCGGTGCCGCGTTCATTGCAGCACTAGCGCTTTTCTACGTCTCCTACGGTTCGGTTGCGGTCGTGCAGGCCCTGTTCGTCGGTGTCCAGGCCGCCGTCGTGGCGATAGTCGCGCAAGCACTGACGAAACTTGCAAGGCGCGCCCTCGAGGGGGTCGAGGGTTGGTGTCTGGCCGGTCTGGCATTCCTTGCCATCTTCGTCTTCCAGATGCCTTTCCCCTTGATTGTCCTTACGGCGGGGCTCTGGGGTCTGGCGCGCGGCGGGACCGGCCCCGGCGGCGGGGGGCCCCTGCCGAATGTGACCGGCTCGCTTGGCACGGTAGCCGTGTGGCTCGCCATCTGGCTGGTTCCGCTCTTCGCGCTGACCCTGTTCGCGCCGAGCCTCTTCTCGGAACTCGCGTGGTTCTTCGCGCGCCTCGCCATCGTCACGTTCGGCGGGGCGTACGCCGTCCTCGCTTACATGGCGCAGGAGGTGGTGGCGACGCAGGGCTGGATCACGGCCGACCAGATGATCGACGCTCTCGGCCTCGCCGAGACCACCCCCGGCCCGCTCATCCTCGTCACGCAATTCGTCGGAATGCTGGCGGGGCATGGCGAGGGCGGAATTGCGTGGGCGCTCGCCGCTGGTGCTGTCGCGCTGTGGGCGACTTTCATGCCTTGCTTCCTGTGGATTTTCGCCGGCGCTCCATTCGTCTCGTGGGCCTCCGCGCAGCCGCGACTGAACCAGGCCCTCAAGGCGATCACGGCGGCGGTGGTCGGCGTCATCCTCAACCTCGGCATCTGGTTCGCGATTTACGTCTTCTGGTCCGACGTGGGCGTGGCAACCTTCGGGCCAGCAACCATTCCTTGGCCCGGGACGAGCTCTGCCCGCCTGCTGCCGCTTTGCCTCTCGGTGCTATCGGCGATCCTTCTCTTCAGGTTGCGGTGGAGTATCCCTGCAACCCTCGCTGTTGCCGCCATAGGGGCAATCGTTGTGAGCAGTCTCTGAGTCTGGGCCGCCGCCTTCCATCCGTGCGGGAATCGCTTATGGTGAGGCCGCTGCCACCGACGAAATGGACCTTCGATGCCGCGGGCGATCGACTACGGTAACCTGATGCACCAAGCCATGCGGAGCCTGATCCGCAAGGTACTGCAAGACGTTGCCGAGAACGGGCTGCCGGGTGCACATCATTTCTTCATTACCTTCGACACGATGCATCCCGACGTGGAACTCGCCGACTGGCTGTCCGACCGCTACCCCACCGAGATGACGGTCGTCTTGCAGCACTGGTTCGACAACCTCGATGTCGGCGACGAAGGGTTCGCGGTGACGCTCAACTTCGGAGAGACGCCGGAGCCGCTCTATATCCCCTACGACGCTATCAAGACCTTCGTCGATCCGTCGGTGGAATTCGGTCTGAGGTTCGAGATGCACGAGCCCGACGAAGCGGAGGAGGGCGCAGCCGCCCCGCATGAGGAGGTCGAAGACGAGCCACGGCAAGACGCCGAGATCGTCAGCCTCGACAAGTTCCGCAAGTAGCCAATGGAGGACGTCCGGCAACGCACTCCGGCAGAGGCGGAGACGATGCCGTGCGTCAGCCGGGCTTTCGGCGGCGGCTGGCAAGACCGATCGCGCCGATCGCAGCGGCAAGCATCGGCAGGGCAGCGGGCAGCGGGACCGACGCGGGCGCCACGTCGTAGGGCAGCGCGCCGCGCGACTGGCTCGCGTTGAAGGTGGACGTGCCTGAGAAGACGATGTTCGAGGTCGTGCTGAAGAGGAACGCGACCCCTTCGTAGAAGCTCGACGCATCCGAAGCGATCGTGGTCTTGCCGAGCGCCTGAAGGATGCCGCCGGCATATCCGAGGCCGGCATTGGTGCCGTTCAACAGGGCGATGATCTTGGAATCATCTTGAGTTGAATTCAGGATCGTGTGGGTGTCGAAGCTGTCACCCATTCCGAACGTCACGCCGTTGCCCTCCCGCACGCGAAAGTAGCCGATGTACTTCGCGCCGGCGTAACCGAGGGCAAGCGCCTCGGCGGACGACAGGTCGTAGACGCCATCATTCGTCGTCTTATAGAACGCGCCGATGTGTGCCGCTCCGGCAGCGCCGGCAAGGCTCAGCGCGAAGCTCCCGGAGACCACTGCGGTCTTGATTGTCCTGAACATGGTTAACTCGTTCGCCCTGATCAACGTCCAACGCATTGATTTTATTTGATGACGTGACGTTTTTGATATTTTCGAACCGCAGGGTTTGGTAGGTTTGGGGCGAGAACCCTGCAATTTCGGATCGACGCATGAAGCCCAAATCCCGTGCCCCTGAGCAGGACGACCTGTTGCGCCCGCGCTTGGCGGACATGATCGACCTGCGCCACGAACTGGTGAAGCTTGCCGGGCTGATCGACTGGGAGTTCTTCGAGGAGGAATGGGCGGGGTTCTTCCCGTCGCACACGGGGCGCCCGGCGACCTCTCCACGGCTGGTGGCGGGGCTGCTCTACCTCCAGCACGCCTACCGGCTGTCGGACGAGGCGGTCGTGGCCCGGTGGGTGGAGAACCCGTACTACCAGCACCTCTGTGGCGAGACGTTCTTTCAGCACCGTCCTCCTGTCGATCCTTCGTCGCTGACGCGGTGGCGGAACCGGATCGGGGAGGAAGGTGCCGAGTGGCTCCTGACCAAGACGATCGAGGCCGGGCGCGAGGCCGGAGTGATTTCCGAGCGGAGCGCGGAGACGGTGATCGTGGACACGACGGTGATGGAGAAGGCGATCGCGCATCCAACCGATACACGGCTCTACGAGAAAGCGCGTCGGCGCCTGGTGGCGCTTGCCCAGGAGGCGGGCCTGTCGCTTCGCCAAAGCTACGCGCGGCTGGCGCCGCGTCTGGCCGGACAGGTCGGTCGCTATGCCCACGCCCGCCAGTTCAAGCGGATGCGCAAGGGGCTGCGGCGGCTGAAAGGCTACACCGGCCGGGTCCTGCGCGACATCCAGCGGCAGCTGCACGCCGTGACCGACACCGCCCTGCGGGAGCGGATCGAGGGCGAGATCGCCCTCGTTGAGCGCCTCCTGCGGCAGAAGCCGAAGGACAAGCGGAAGCTCTATGCGCTGCACGAGCCTGAGGTGGACTGCATCTCCAAGGGCAAGGCGCGCGTCCGTTACGAGTTCGGCTCCAAGGTCTCGGTGGCGACCACGCACAAGGAGGGCTTCGTCGTCGGCATGCGCGCGATGACCGGCAACCCGTACGATGGCCATACCTTGCGAGAAGCGCTCGAGCAGGTGGAGATCCTGACGGACACATCACCGAAGAGAGCCTTCGTCGACCGCGGCTATAGGGGGCATGGCGTTGAGACGACCGAGGTCTTCATCTCCGGCCAGCGCCGCGGCATGACGCCGGCGCTCCGGCGCGACCTGCGCCGCCGCAGTGCAATCGAACCGGCGGTCGGCCACATGAAGACCGACGGCCGCCTCGCCCGCTGCGCCCTCAAGGGCACGCTCGGCGACGCACTCCACGCTGTCCTCTGCGGCTGCGGGCACAACATCCGCATGATCCTGGCCCATCTGAGGGCTCTTGTGGCCGTGATCCTCGCCGCGCTGATGGCAGCAATCGCCAACAACATCGAACAGGCCCGGCCAAACTACGCCACGACCGGCGCCGCGGCGTGATGTTCAGTGGCGACTAACTCGCACATTGGCAGCGTGGATGCCCGTTCCGCGAGGAGATCGCACCCTTTCGATTGAATGTCGGTTAAAGGCATTGGTCCTTCTCCGCCGCGAGGTGTAGAGCCGCTGGAAAACGGAGGGCCAGATGACCGATACCCGAACCGAGACCGACAGCTTCGGCCCGCTGGAGGTCGAATCCGACCGCTACTGGGGCGCGCAGACCCAGCGCAGCCTGATGAACTTCCCGATCGGATGGGAGAAGCAGCCGGTGGCGATCGTCCGGGCGCTCGGCGTCATCAAGCAGGCGGCGGCGCAGGCCAACATGCACTTCGGCAAGCTTGATGAAGAGCTCGGCCGCGCCATCGTGGATGCGGCGGGCGAGGTCGTGGCTGGCAGGCTCGACTGCCACTTCCCGCTGGTCGTCTGGCAGACGGGCTCGGGCACGCAGTCCAACATGAACGCCAATGAGGTGATCTCGAACCGGGCAATCGAGATGCTTGGCGGCGATATCGGCTCCAAGGATCCGGTGCATCCGAACGACCACGTCAACATGAGCCAGTCGTCGAACGACACCTTCCCGACGGCGATGCACGTGGCGACCGCGATGACCGCCCGCGACGTCCTCTTGCCGGGGCTGCGCAAGCTCGAGGCCAAGCTGCGCGAGAAGGCCGAGGCGTTCGACGGCATCATCAAGATCGGCCGCACCCACACGATGGACGCGACGCCACTGACGCTCGGGCAGGAGTTCGGCGGCTACGCGCATCAGGTGGCCAAGGGGATCGAGCGGGTCGAGGCGTCGCTCGGGGACATTCACGAACTGGCGCAGGGCGGCACCGCGGTCGGCACCGGCCTCAACGCGCCGAAAGGATGGGGCGAGGAGATCGCCAAGAACATCGCCGAGATCACCGCCCTGCCCTTCGTCACCGCCCCGAACAAGTTCGAGGCGCTGGCAGGTCACGACGCGATGGTGGCGATGTCGGGCGCGCTCAAGACCGTCGCCGCGTCTCTCTTCAAGATCGCCAACGACATCCGATTTCTGGGCTCTGGTCCACGCTGCGGCCTCTTCGAGCTCCTTCTGCCCGAGAACGAGCCCGGCAGCTCGATCATGCCGGGCAAGGTGAACCCGACCCAGTGCGAGGCGCTGACGCAGGTCTGCGCCCACGTCGTTGGCAACGACGCCGCCGTCGGTATGGCCGGCAGCCAGGGCCACTTCGAGCTCAACGTCTACAAGCCGATGATCGCCTACAACGTGCTCCAGTCGATGCAACTCCTCGGCGACGCGGCGGCGACCTTCACCGACAACTGCGTGTCGGGGATCGAGGCGAACGAGGGCCGGATCGACCAGCTCATGCGCGAAAGCCTGATGCTGGTCACGGCGCTCGCGCCGACGATCGGCTACGACAACGCCACGACCGTGGCAAAGACGGCGCACAAGAACGGCACGACGCTGCGCGAGGAAGCCGTCAGGCTCGGCTACGTCGATGAGGCCACCTTCGACGAGGTGGTGCGCCCCGAAAGGATGATCGGACCGAAATGAAGAACTCCCCCACCAACCTCAACAAGGCCCGGAAGGAAAAGGCGCGCGACCAGTCGCGGCGCGACGCCGATGCGAACTCCGCCAAGTACGGCCAGAGCAAGGCCCAGAAGGAGCTCGCGTCCAAGCGGGTCGAGGCGCTGCGCGCCAAGCTCGAGGCGCACCGGGTCGAGCGCGACAAGGACGACGGCCAGTCGTGACGGCCCGGCCGGTCAAGCGGTCCCTGACGCTGCGAGGGCACCGCACCAGCGTCTCGCTGGAGGAAACGTTCTGGGAGGCGTTCCGCGAGATCGCGGCGGCGCGCGGGATGGCGATTGCCGCGCTCGCCGCCGAGATCGACGCGGCACGCGGGGCCGAGGCCGGGCTCGCTTCGGCCATCCGGGTCTTCGTGCTGGACCACTACCGGACCAAGGCGCGCTGACCCGCGCAGATCTTGCCGCCCGGCTAACGGCGGCGGGAAATGACGGCAAGTCAGTAGCTTGCGGCGATGCCCACGCGTGAACAGCCCCTCACCCCAGCGTGGCCAGGGCGGGAAACGTCTCCAGCAGCCACCATGAGAGTGCCGTGAACTGTCCGGTGACCATCATCAGCCCGACGGTCCACAGCAGCAGGCCCATCACCTTCTCGATCCGGTCCATGTGCCGCTTCATCCACGTCATGACGCCCGACAGCGACGGAAAGAACGCGGCGACGAGGATGAACGGGATCCCGAGACCCGCTGCATAGACGCCCAGCAACGTCGTCCCGCGGGAGACGCTGGCCTCGGACGCGGCGAGCGAGATGATAGCGCCAAGCTGCGGGCCGATGCAGGGCGTCCATCCGAACGCAAAGGCGAGACCAAGGACATAGGCGCCCACGGCCGAGCCACCGCGGTCACCGGCATCTACGCGGATCTCGCGATCCATCGCGGCGATCCGGTACACCCCAAGGAAATGCGCGCCAAAGATCATCACGACGAGACCCGCCGCGAACACGAACCAGTCCTGGTTGCGGAGGAAGAAGGTCCCGAATGCCGATGCGGTGAAGCCAAGCAACAGGAATACGGTGGAGAGCCCCAGGACGAAGAACAGCGCCGACAGGATGACGCGCCGCCGGGCGGCGCGCGGCCCCTGCATCTCCGCCATGGAGATCCCACCCATGTAGGCGAGATATGGCGGCACGATGGGCAGCACGCAGGGCGACAGGAATGACAGAAGCCCCGCGAGCAGCGCGACCGTCGCCGCAGGAATCAGGCTGGCGTCGATGATGTCGATTCCGAACATGCGCTACGCCTTAGCCCGCCCGGCACCCCGCGTCACGCGCTCCGCCGGTCACAAGGCGGTGGACAAGCGGCGCCCCCGCGCCATACGTGGCGCGTGATGGAGCACGAACTCGACGCCGTGGGGCTGCTGTGCCCGCTGCCGGTTCTGAAGGCGCGCAAGCGCCTGCAGGGCCTGCCGCAAGGCGCTCTGCTGCGGGTTCGGGCCGACGATCCTGCAGCCGTTGTGGATATCCCCCACTTCTGCGCCGAAGCGGGTCACGCCCTGCTTGCGACGGAGGACGATGGCACGGCACGGATCTACACCCTCCGCAAGGGCGGCTGATCCGATCGGTCCGGTTGAACCGTTGCGAGCCCTGTGCGAGAGCCGCTGACTTCAGGACACGCACGGAGCTTCGAAGTTGTCGGACCTCACCGCCAGACCGAACCTGCCGTTCGACCTCGCGCCGCTGGCCGGGCTCCTCGTCGACCCTCAGGACCTCGCGCTGGCTAATCCGAACGCAAAGCACCCGTTCGATCCGCTGGAATGGCAAGAAAAGTGGCTGAATGAGCCGGATGACGCGTCATTCTACCTGATCGACCAAGCGACGGGCCGGGACATCGGATTCTTCGCTCTTCGCGTCGGCGCGGGCCCCGAGATCCGGCACCTGACCTACGTGTTCGTCGCCAAGACGGCGCGGGGTGGGGCGGGCGCGCAATTGGCACGGCTGGTCGAAAATGCCGCCCGCGACCTGGGTGCGCTGACCATTACCCTCAAGGTCGAGCTCGACAACGAGCCCGCCCTCATGGCCTATCGGTCAGCCGGCTACGAGGAGATGTCGCAGCGGAACGGCGTGGCGACGATGCGGCGCGACCTCGATTGACACGGACAGGTGCCTCAACCGGTGGTGCGATCTTCGGGGAGACGCAACGCGTTCCGCAGCACCAGAACCAGCATGAGAAGGGCGAAGGCAGGGAAGGCGAAGAGCCGGAGGGTGTAGACGGCGATGATGTCGAGGGAGCTTGCCAGGATTGTCTCGGCCCGCTCGGAATACTCGTCGATGACGCTACGCCAGCCGACCGACTCCCCTCGGGGGGAGTCGCATTGCCGCTCGTCCAAAAACTCCACCATGGCGCGATATCCGACACGGTTTCCTCGGAAGGAGCGGCGGCGCCACCCGCGTTGCGGAGGCTCGCGAGGGCGGAGTCCAATCGGTCTTGCGTCATCGTTTGGGCGATCCATCCGCCCCCTGCCAGCGAGGCCGGTAGCACGAGAGCGAAGAGAAGCCCGAAAAGCGCGGTGCGCTGCGCGAGGACGCTGCCACGATGCAGGCTCGGATAGCGCCCAACGAGCCAGAGGCCAAGAAAGCCTGCGGCCGCAAGTGCCGCTCCCGCCGTCGCGATCGGGCCGAACGCGATGGTCAGGACCGCCGTCGCCGCCATCAGCAGGAACAGCACGTCCGCAACGCGCGCCACCGTCTCGTCGATCGGGTCCAGCGCCATGCCAGGCTTGGCGCCGAGGCCACCGACGAGCGGGACGGAGACCTCCGTCTCCTTCAGGGTTGAGATCGTGGCGTTGATCACGCGAAGCGCCGCGTATGTCGCAAGTGCGCTCTGCGTCACCTCTAGCGTCTGCTTCCGCGCCGCGCCAAGGAACGGCGGCTGAACGATGGCCGCAATCGAGAAGAGAAACGCCAATAGCAGCGGCAGCGCCCGCCGTCCCATGTCGACGGCTTCAGCTGGCGGCCATCTGGTTGTGCTTGCGCGTGATGAGCCCTTTGGCCGTCTCGACCGCCACGGCGGCGTCGCGGCAATAGGCGTCGGCCCCGATGGCGCGCCCGAACTCCTCGTTGAGCGGGGCGCCGCCGACAAGCACGATGTAGTCGTCGCGGATGCCCTTTTCCTTCATGGTGTCGATGACGACCTTCATGTAGGGCATAGTAGTGGTCAGAAGTGCCGACATGCCGAGGATGTCGGCCTCCTCCCGCTCCAGCGCCTCGAGATACTTCTCGACGGGGTTGTTGATGCCGAGATCGACGACCTCGAACCCCGCGCCCTCCATCATCATGGTGACGAGGTTCTTGCCGATGTCGTGGATGTCGCCCTTGACCGTGCCGATCACCATCTTCCCCATCCGAGGTGCGCCCGTTTCCGCCAGCAGCGGCTTGAGGATCTTCATACCGCCCTTCATCGCATTCGCCGCGAGCAACACCTCGGGAACGAACAGGATGCCATCGCGAAAATCGTCGCCGACGACCTTCATGCCAGTGACCAGCGCCTCGGTGAGGACCCTGTAAGGCGCCCACCCGCGCTCCAGGAGGATGTTCACCCCCTCCTCGATCTCTTCCTTGAGACCGTCGTAGAGATCGTCGTGCATCTGCGCGACAAGCTCCGCGTCGTCGAGTTCGGACAGGATGATCTCGTCGTCGGACATTTGCTTGCACCTCGACCGTCAGGTCGCGGTCATCTAGGATCTGTGGCGGTCACGCGTCCAGACGTTTGCGACGCGATGACGTGGATCAGCGACGCGACCTCAAGTTTTTCGCCGGCCAACGGCGAAAAGGAAGGCAAACGCTCCCGCAGCGAGTGGCAAGGCGGCGGGAATGGGGACCGGCGCGACCTCGTAGGCGTCGATGACGATCTGTGCGACGAGGGCGTGGACGTCGGTGTTCGGGTGAACATCGTCGAAGAAGACCCGTTCGGCGGCCTCGGCTGGCGTGCAAACCGAGACGACGTTCAAGGCGCTGAATGCGACGCAAGGAGTTGCCGCATCGTCAAAGCCGAACGCCTGCGGCGTGGCGACGATCTGCTGAAACGGCGTGAAGACGTCGATCTTCGTGACCTTCAGGTTGTTCTCGTCCTCAAGATCCGAGATGGTCGCATCTAGCAGAGCGTTGAAGTAGAGCGTTGCGTTGGTCGCGTTCTGGATCAAATCGGGCTCGTAGAGCGCGAAGCGTGGTGTATCGCCGAGATCCGGCAGGTTGAAAATCATGAAATCGCCGACACCGGCGTCTTTGAGATCGATCGCGGTTTCGAAGATATACTCGACGGCCGCGTCGGCTGCGGCCGTGAAGTCGGACTCGTCGATGACGTCGAACAGATCGTTGGCGCCTGCCCATATCGCTGCAAGCGGCCTGGCCCCCGGGTCGCCGCGCAGCAGGTCCGGCGAGAGTGGGGTTCCCGCCAGCAAGCCCAACGGATCCTGACCAAGAAACAGCAGCTTCTGCAGAGGCAGGTCCGGTGACACATCCAGGTCGGGCGCCGCCTTCGCACCACCCACGGCATAGCTGGACACCGTTTCACCGACGAACTCCGAAGCAGCGAGATACTCCAGCCATACCGGGCCGTTCGTGAAACGCTGGGCATATGGCGGAGACTGTGGGATCCCAGCGACGGCGTACGCGAGACCGGCATCGGTCAGGCTGTCCCCGAAGCCGTAGAGACTCGTGTAGTCGTCGAGCGGCGACGCATTCGCTCCGCTCCCAAGACCCAGTGCAAGGATCGCAGCCGCCGTTCTTCTCATCGGTCCCTCCCGCAACGATCAGCAATAAGATGCACCGACGAGCGTTGGAGGCAAGCGCTGCGGCCGAACACGTCTGGACGACGTTCCTGTAATGTTCTAAGACCCTGCCGTGGAAGAGAGGGACATCGATACGGATCGCAGACGCGGGCGGGGGGCGGTGACCAACCGCACCGGCCGCTACGAGACGGCAGAGCGCGTTGCGACCCACGACGGCTGGGATATCGAAGAGGAGTTGCCGCCGTTCCGTACCGAGCTCAGCGTGGAGCGGCCGAGGTCCGCCATCACGCGCAATTCCTCGCCCGACGTCGTCTTCGATCGCTCGATCAATCCGTATCGCGGCTGCGAGCACGGATGCATCTACTGCTTCGCGCGACCGACGCATGCCTATCTCGGGCTGTCGCCCGGTTTGGACTTCGAAACCCGCCTGATCGCCCGCCCCGCCTTACCCGAGGTGCTAAGGCAGGAGCTGCGGCGAAAGGGCTACCGCGCCAAGCCAATCGCTCTCGGGACCAACACCGATCCCTACCAACCGGTGGAGCGTGAGCTTCGGGTCATGCGCGGCGTGCTCGAGGTGCTGTCCGAGCACAGCCACCCGCTGACGATCGCCACGAAGGGCACGCTCATCGAGCGCGACATCGACCTCCTCGCTCCTATGGCAAAGAGGGGCCTGGTGCAGGTTGGGGTGACCGTGACGACCCTCGACGCGCATCTCGCGCGCGAGATGGAGCCGAGGGTACCGTCGCCTCTCCGCCGCCTAGCGGCGATCCGGAGGCTCTCCGATGCGGGCATACCGGCCCGGATAATGATCTCGCCCATCGTACCGGGGCTCACCTGTCACGAGATCGAGCGTCTGGTCGAGGCGGGAAGGCAGGCGGGCGCGAAGAGCGCCAGCTGGGTGATGTTGCGCCTGCCGCTCGAGGTCGCCCCGCTCTTTCGGGAATGGCTGGAGGAACGGCGGCCGGAGCGTGCGGCGCGTGTGATGGCACGCGTCAGGGAGACGCATGGCGGCAGGGACTACGATCCGGCGTGGGAGCGGCGGATGAAGGGCCAGGGAACCTACGCCGACCTGATCGCACGGCGTTTCGAGGTCGCCGTCCGCCGAGCTGCCCTCGACGGCGCTCTGCCGCCGCTCCGCACCGATCTTTTCGAAGTACCGGCCCGTTCCGGCGATCAACTGACCCTATTCTGAGTTGCGAGCCCCCGGCGCGCGAGCGCCTCAGCCGCGCCGGCGACGTCTCGGCCGCGCCTCTGCCGGGCCTTCGCTGCCATCCCTGGCAGAGGAGAACCCGCCGAGGCGCTCGACAATCGTATCCAGCGTCGGACGCGGGCCATCTACGTGGGCCTCCAGCGCAGCCCGCATGCGGCGCAGGTGGTCCGGCGTCGTCCCGCAGCAGCCGCCGATGATGGTGGCGCCGCAGTCACGGGCAAGGCCGGCGTACTGCGCCATCAGTTCCGGCGTGCCATCGTAGTGGATGTGCCCCTCGACGAATTTCGGGATCCCTGCATTGCCCTTCGCGATCAGCGGCCGCTCGGGCCCTTGTGCAACGAAGCCGAGGACGGTCCGCAGCAGATCCGACGCCCCCGTTCCGCAGTTCGCGCCGAACGCGATCGGCGGGTGCGCCAGACCCTCGACCAGACGCACCATGTCTGCGGCCGTTACCCCCATCATGGTCCGGCCGGCGGTGTCGAAGCTCATGGTCCCGCACCACGGCATCCCGACCTCGGCGACTGCCTCCGCCGCCGCGCGGAACTCGTCCATCGACGAGATCGTCTCGACCCACAGGACGTCGACACCGCCCTCGCGCAGCGCCTCCGCCTGATCACGGAACATCGCCACGGCGGAATTGTGGGTCAGCGGACCCATCGGCTCCATGATCTCACCCGTCGGCCCGATGGAGCCCGCAACGATGACGTCGCGTCCCGACGCGTCGGCAACCTCACGCCCGAGGGAAGCTCCGGCTCGATTTAGCTCGGCCACCCGATCCTGGCCGTTGTGCAGTGCGAGCCTGGAGGCGTTCCCGCCGAAGGTGTTGGTCAGAAAGATATCCGACCCGGCCTCGACCGAGCCACGATACAGGGCCCGGATGCGGTCGGGATGGTCGACGTTCCAGAGTTCAGGCGCGTCTCCCGCCTCCAGCCCCATGTTGAACATGTTCGTGCCCGTAGCTCCATCGGCGAGCAGCCAGTCACGCTCCGCCAGCATCCGGGTCATCCGGTCTGTCATGAAAACCTCCCGTGGGGCCGGCGTACGACCGGCCGCCCGCTGTCAGCTCTCGCTGAGGATCTGCTTTTTCGCCTCGACCATGAGCTCGGCCATCTTGGTACGGATCTCTGTCTCGGACTTGCGGTCCCCGAGGTCGCCTGCGACCTTTCGGTAGACATCCTCGTCGCCGGCCTCCTCGAAGTCGGCTTTCACGACTTCCTTGGCGTACTCCGCAGCCTCTTCTATGGACTTTCCGAGAATTTCCGCGGCCCATAGCCCGAGCAGCCGGTTGCGCCTCGCCTCGACCTTGAACTGAAGCTGGGCGTCATGAGCGAACTTGCTCTCGAATGCGTTTTCACGGTCGTCGAACGTGGTCATTGTGGTCCCTCCCCAATCGAAGCGGTCCCCCTGATATGCCTGCGCCACCTCGCCGTGCCAAGAGCCTGAGCTTGTAGCTTGACGGTCGCTCCTCTATATCCACCTCCTCGGCGCCCGGCATGCCTTGGGCGCCCCCTCATGCATTCGGAGCGGTCATGGCGCGTCGCAAGAAAGTCTACGAAGGCAAGGCCAAGATCCTTTACGAAGGACCAGAGCCCGGGACTCTCGTGCAGTACTTCAAGGATGACGCCACCGCCTTCAACGCCGAAAAGCGCG
Organism: uncultured Alphaproteobacteria bacterium; assembly: GCA_963749675.1. Lineage (GTDB taxonomy): Bacteria > Pseudomonadota > Alphaproteobacteria > Rhodobacterales > Rhodobacteraceae > Roseitranquillus. Next base: position 234,247 of record CAVVNT010000002.1, on the reverse strand, counting down.
AGGTGATCGAGGGCAAGGGCGTTCTCAACAACCGCCTCAGCGAATTCTTCATGCGCGGCCTGAATCAGATCGGTGTGCCGACGCACTTCATCAAGCGGATCAACATGCGCGAGCAGCTCATCCGCTCGGTAGAGATCATACCGCTCGAGGTCGTTGTGCGAAACCTAGCCGCGGGATCCTTCTCCAAGCGCCTTGGCATCGAGGAGGGCACGTCCCTGCCCCGCCCGATAGTGGAGTTCTATTACAAGGACGACGCGCTCGGAGATCCGCTGGTCACCGAGGAGCATATCATCGCCTTCAATTGGGCGGCGCAACAGGACCTGGATGACATGGTGGCGCTCGCCCTGAGAGTGAATGACTTCCTGTCGGGCACGATGATGGCCGTCGGCATCACCCTCGTCGACTTCAAGATCGAGATCGGCAGGATCTGGGAAAACGACTATCCCCGCCTGGTGGTGGCCGACGAGATCAGCCCGGACAGCTGCCGTTTATGGGATGCGCAGTCGGGCAAGAAGCTCGACAAGGATGTCTTTCGCCGCGACCTCGGGAACCTCGCGGATGCGTACACCGAGGTGGCCAAGCGGCTCGGCGTCCTGCCGTCGAACGTCACCCACGCGACAAAGCCGACGCTCATCAACTAGGTTGTTTGCAAGGCTGGGATTGCCGACCTAGCGGCGCATGGTAGGTTCTGCCACCTTGACGTCTCTCGCATTTGAGAGATGGAGCATTTGATGAAGCAGCTTTGTTCATTGGCGGCCGTGGTCGCATTCGGCGTCACGGCGGCCGCAGCAGTTGGAGACTGGGAGCACGAGTGGCGGTCGGACGTGCCTCCAGCGGCGAGTGTCGCAGGTGACGACCTCGCGTTCTTCACGGGTCGGTGGTTCACGTTCTTCGGGCAACGCCTCTGCGCTGGGCAGCAGGTCTACATTCCAGGCGGAGTGCAGTGCGTCTGACGTGATCTTCAACGCGGCCGTAGGCAACTGGCCGCGTTGCAACTCGATGAGCCGCGCACTATTCGGAAGGACGGAGAGCAGATGCGCGCATATGTTACCATCATGCCCAAGGACGGCGTTCTCGACCCGCAGGGCGAGGCGATCCGGCTGGCGCTTGGGGGCCTCGGCTTCGGCGTGGTCGAAGGCGTGCGGCAAGGCAAGGTGGTCGAGCTGGACCTCTCCACGACCGACCGCGCGGTGGCGGAGGACGAGGTGGCGCGGATGTGCCGGACGCTGCTCGCCAACGAGGTCATCGAGAGCTGGCAAGTGGAATTCGAATGAAGGCCTGCGTCCTCGTCTTTCCAGGCTCGAATTGCGATCGAGACCTCGCCGTAGCGTTCCGCCGCGCGGGCGCGAACGTGTCGATGGTCTGGCACAAGGACACAGAGCTTCCGTCCGGCACCGACGTCGTCGGCGTCCCGGGCGGCTTTTCGTGGGGCGACTACCTCCGCTGCGGGGCCATCGCGGCGCGCGCACCGATCGTCACCGCGCTGCGAGCGCATGTCGAGCGCGGCGGATACTCAATCGGCATCTGCAACGGATTTCAGGTGCTGACCGAGGTGGGACTGCTGCCGGGAGCCCTGATCAGGAATGCAAGATTGCGCTTCGTCTGCCGGACGGTCGAACTCGAGGTTGCCACACGCGATAGCGTATTTACCTCCGGTTACGGCGACCGGAGGTGGATACGGCTGCCCGTCGCCCACCACGACGGCAATTTCGTCGTGGAGCCCGACATGGTCCGGAGGTTGCGGGACGAGGACCGCGTCGCCTTCCGCTACCGTGAGGACGTCAACGGTTCGGTTGATCGCATCGCAGGAATCCTCTCGGAGAACCGGCGCGTCCTCGGCTTGATGCCCCATCCCGAACGTGCTGCCGATCCAGCGCTCGGCCCGACCGACGGCGGCCCGGTCTTTCGCATGTTTCACGACGTGATGACTGCCGCTTGAGCGACGATCCGCTCGCCAGTAGATTTGTTTCATGACCTCCGCCGACCCACCTGTTAGGCAGATGCGGTCCAGCCTCGGCGTTCGCGTCGCGCTGGCCTTCTTCGTCTTGTCTGCGATTGGCGTCGTCTGGTTCACCAATCAGTGGCTCACGGAACGCTTCACAGAAAGCACGCGGAACCGTGCCGAAGTTCGGCTTGCCCTCTACCGCGGCAATCTGAAGTCGGAGTTGCGTCGGGCGTCTGTCGTGCCTCTGCTCCTCTCGCGGGACCCTGCGCTCATCGGCGCGCTCGCGTCGGGCGACCATGCACAGACGAGCCGGCGCCTTATCGAGTACCGCGACGAGATCGAGGCGGCGTCGCTGCTCCTGCTCGACGCCGACGGCCGCGTCGTCGCTGCGACGGACCGTAGCCGCCTGGGTGAGCATTTGAGATCGGAGCCGTATTTCATCGATGCCCTGCGCGCTTCGGACACGGTCTTCACAACGTACAGGACGCAGAGCGGCGGAAGCGACTTCACCTACTCTCGGACGATCGCTCCGTCCGGCTCGACGCTCGGTGTGATCGTTGTCAGCGTCGATCTCAAAAAGTTCGTGCCGGCATGGCAGGACTTCGCGGACGCAGTAATGGTCACCGACAGCTCCGGCACCGTGATCCTGGCTACCGAGGGTCGCTGGCGCGGCCGGACCGAGGAGGAGGCGCTGGCGGTACGCTCTCCGCCCTCGGCAATTCGTCGCGCCCTGCAGGCCAGCGTGGACTGGGGCGTGGTGCCGCCGGACGCCTGGGTCTTGGGTGAGGCGGTGATGCGCGAGACGATGCCCGTGGGCTTCCAGGGTTGGAAGATCACCTCGTTCTCGACCTATTCGAGCGTCCGCGAGAAGGTAAACAGCGTCTTGGCCATCGAGATCATGGCTTTCGCGATCATGCTGGCGCTGGCCTTCTATTTTCGGAGCCGCAAGGCCCTGTCGCGCTCGATCCTGTTCCAGCGCGAGTCGGCCGAGCTCCGTGAACTCAACGAAGCGCTGCAGCGAGAGATCGCGGAGCGTCAGCGTGCCGAACGGCATCTGGAGGTGGCCGAGCTGACCCTGGCGCAGTCGTCGAAGCTGGCGGCCCTGGGGGAGATGTCTGCATCGGTCAGTCACGAGTTGAACCAGCCCCTCGCAGCGATGAAGACGTACCTCGCTGGCGCCCGCTTGCTGCTGCAGCGACGGCGACCCGAGGAGGCGCTGTCTTCGTTTCAGCGGATCGACGACCTGATCGAGCGGATGGGCGCCATCACGCGGCAACTGAAGAGTTACGCCAGAAAGGGCGGCACCGCCGTGGAGCAGATCGACTTCCGGCAGGCGGTATCGTCCGCCCTGTCGCTGATGGAACCGCAACTGCGGTCGCGCGACGTTCACGTGGTAAGGACGTTGCCGCGTGAGCCTGTGCTCGTAGAGGCAGACCAGATACGGCTGGAGCAGGTGATCGTGAACCTGCTGCGCAACGCGTTCGATGCGACGCGGAACGTCGCGAACGCCGAGATTCGGCTGACGCTCGGCGCCGGCGCGGGTGGTGCGACGCTTGCAGTGCGCGACAACGGACACGGCATCGAGGATCTGGAAAGCCTGTTCGAGCCGTTCTACACAACAAAGCCTGCAGGCGACGGAGTTGGTCTGGGGTTGGCGATTTCTTCGGGCATCGTTGCGGATTTCAACGGTCGCCTGACGGCACGAAACGGCAAGGATGGCGGCGCCGTTTTCGAGTTGTACCTGCCGCTGTCGAAAGGGGCCGTCGCCACCGCGGCGGCGTGAGGGAAAGACATGGCGAAACCATTGAAGATCGCCGTCGTCGACGACGAGAAGGACATGCGGCAGTCGATCGGTCAATGGCTCGCGCTGTCCGGCTTCGAGACGGAGACATTCGCGAGCGCCGATGACGCACTGAAGGTCATCGGTCAGGACTGGCCCGGGATAGTGATCAGCGATATCCGAATGCCGGGTATGGACGGCATGGCCTTCCTCAAGCGATTGATGAGCATCGACAGCGCCCTGCCCGTCGTCATGATCACCGGTCACGGGGACGTGCCGATGGCGGTCGAGGCGATGCGCGTCGGGGCCTTCGACTTCCTTGAAAAGCCGTTCAATCCCGACCGGATGACCGAGCTTGCCAAGAAGGCGAGCCGTGCGCGGCGACTGACTCTCGACAACCGCGCGCTCCGCCGCGAGCTGTCGGAGGGCGAGGGATTGATGCAAAAGCTCCTCGGCCAGTCGCCGGTCATGGACAGGTTGCGCGAGGATATCCTCGATCTAGGCCAGGCCGATGGTCATGTCCTGATCGACGGCGAGACGGGAACTGGAAAGACGCTCACCGCTCATGCGCTTCATGCCGTGGGCGCCAAGCCGGGGCGCAAGTTCGTCCTCGCCTCCGCTCAGTCCGGAGACGAGGAGGGGCTGGCGAAGCAACTCTTCGGCGGTGAGGGCTCGCTGCCGTTGTTGGAGGAGGCGCGCGGCGGAACTCTCGTGCTGGAACATATCGAGGCTTTGAGCGCCGCACTGCAGGCGCGGCTGCTCGCCTGGATCGAATTCGCAGGGCACGCCGCCCGAGACCCGCCTGATCGCGATCTGCAACCTGCAGGAACAGGGTCGGACATGCGAGGACGCGCTGCGTCCCGACCTCTACTACCGTCTCGCAGCGATCAAGATGACGCTGCCCCCGCTGCGGTCGCGCGGTGAAGACATCCTTACCCTCTTCACCCACTTCGGCGACCAGGCGGCCGAGGATTACGGCTGCGAACCGATCGAGGTGTCGGCCCAGGAGGCGGCGCAGCTCCTCCAGGCGCCGTGGCCGGGGAACGTGCGACAGTTGCAGAACGTCGCGGAACGCGCGGTCATGCAAAGCCGCCGCGGCACATCCTCGATCGCGTCGCTGCTGATGACCGACGACGAGGGCAGCCAGTCCGCCATCACGACTGAAGGCAAGCCGCTCAAGCAATATGTGGACGCCTTCGAGCGGATGCTCATCGATAACACGATGCGGCGTCACAAAGGCTCGATCGTGAACGTCATGGAGGAACTGTCTCTCCCCCGGCGCACGCTTAACGAGAAGATGGCGAAGTACGGCCTCAATCGATCCGACTACCTCTGACGTGGCAGAGCGGACGATTTGCCATTGTATTCGCGCCAGTTTCGCCCGTAGTGTCCAGCAGGGCCAGTGTGGCGTTCTGCGCCGCCTGCTCCACCGAAGGTTTTGTCATGGGAGTTGGCCGGGCGACCAAATTTCGCTGCTTCTCCTCTGACGCAATGGCCAGTCGTGGCCGAAGTTCGCCCTCGCGCGCGGCGTTTGGGCTTGTGAAGGCGCCAACCGAAGGCGTCGGAGAAGAAACGCGATGACGCGTGCGAGGACACGAGCAGCAGGACATCGGCGGCAAGATCGCCCCAGCTGCTGTCCGCACGCCGTCCTTTCGCCCCTACAGGACGCGGAACAAGCATCGGGATCCTTGCGGATCCCGGTGGGGTGGTCCGCGCTATGAGATTACATGGCAAAGAAGATGCTCATCGACGCCACCCATCCCGAAGAGACGCGGGTGGTCGTGGCGGAAGGAAATCGGGTCGAGGATTTCGACTTCGAGTCTGAGAACAAGCGGCAGCTCGCCGGGAATATCTACCTTGCAAAGATCACGCGGGTCGAGCCGTCGCTGCAGGCCGCTTTCGTCGAGTACGGCGGCAACCGTCACGGCTTCCTCGCCTTCTCGGAGATCCATCCGGACTACTACCAGATTCCCGTCGCCGACCGGGAAGCGCTTCTGGCCGAGGAGGCGGCGCTCGCCGAGGCCGAGGACGACGAGGAGGAGGAAAAGCCCAAGCGCCGCTCCCGCCGACGCTCATCCAAGGCCGAGAAGGTCCAATCGGATGACCCGATGGCTCAGTCCGAGCCGGTCTCCGAGGATACGGATGGCCCGTCGGATACGGACGGTGGAGACGACGCTCGCGCCCGCACCATCGCCATCGCCTCGGACATTCCCGGCATGGATGTCGTCGACCTCGCCGAGGACGACACCAGCGACGAGGAAACCGACGGCCCGCGGGATTCCGACGAGCGGCGAAAAACTGAATGGCGACGATACGGACGAAAGCAGGGACGCGTCGCGCAATGACGACAGCATAGAGTCGGTCGGCGACGACGATACGACCGAAGAGATGCGCCCGTCGCGCAAGCCGCGGCCGCGCCGCTACAAGATTCAGGAGGTCGTCAAGGTCCGGCAGATCATGCTGGTCCAGGTCGTCAAGGAGGAGCGCGGCAACAAGGGCGCGGCGCTGACGACCTACCTCAGCCTCGCCGGCCGCTACTGCGTCCTGATGCCGAACACCGCCCGCGGTGGCGGAATTTCCCGAAAGATCACGAACGCGGCCGATCGGAAGAAGCTCAAGCAGATCGCGGCCGAGATCGACGTGCCCAAAGGCGCCGGACTCATTATTCGAACCGCGGGCTCGCAACGCACCAAGACCGAGATCCGGCGCGACTACGAGTATCTGCAACGGCTATGGGAGCAGACCCGCGAGCTCACGCTGAAGTCCATCGCACCGACGAAGATCTACGAGGAAGGCGACCTCATCAAGCGATCGATCCGCGACCTCTACAGCCGCGAGATCGATGAGGTTCTGGTGGAGGGGCCCGAGGGCTACAAGACCGCCAAGGCCTTCATGAAGATGATCATGCCGAGCCACGCCAAGAACGTGAAGCTCTACGCCGATCCCCTGCCCCTCTTCGCGCGCTATCAGGTCGAGAGCTACCTCGGCTCGATGTTCAACCCAACGGTGCAGCTCAAGTCCGGCGGCTATATCGTCATCGGCGTGACCGAGGCGCTGGTCGCGATCGACGTCAACTCCGGCCGTTCCACCAAGGAAGGGTCGATCGAGGACACGGCGCTCAAGACCAATCTCGAGGCGGCCGAGGAGATCGCACGGCAGCTGCGCCTTCGCGACCTTGCCGGTCTCATCGTGATCGACTTCATCGACATGGAGGAGCGCAAGAACAACGCCGCGGTCGAAAAGCGCTTCAAGGAGAAGCTCAAGAGTGACCGGGCGCGCATCCAGGTTGGCAAGATCTCGGGCTTCGGCCTCCTGGAGATGTCGCGCCAGCGCTTGCGTCCCGGCATGCTGGAGGCCTCGACACAGCCCTGCCACGTCTGCCACGGCACCGGCCTGATCCGTTCGGACGACAGCGTGTCGCTCATGATACTGAGGCAGCTCGAGGAGGAGGGCACGCGCGGAAAGGCGCGCGAGGTGCTGGTTACCGCACCGGTCGCGATCGCCAATTTCCTGATGAACCACAAGCGCGAACACGTCGCTGGCATCGAGGCGCGCTACGGCATGGCCGTACGCATCGAGGGCGATCCAAAGCTCGTCAGCCCCGATTTCCACGTCGAGAAGTTCAAGACCCAGCAGACCCGGGTGGTCGACGCCACGGCACCGGTCGTGTCGGTCGACGCAACGCTGATGGAAGACATCGAGGAAGAAGTCGATGCCGACGAGAGCGGCGACGAGGAGCGCGATGAAGCGGCCGCGCAGGAAAGCTCGGACAAGCCATCGCGCAAGCGGCGTCGGCGTCGGCGTCGGCGTCGGGGCAGCAACGGCGACAGCCAGGATCGCACCGACGAACAGGAGCAGTCAGCGCAGTCCGAAGATGATCCCGCTTCGTCCGATCCGGCGAAGCCGGACACGCAGGACGTCCAGTCGCAAGATGCTGCCGACGAGAGTGAAGAAAAGCCGCGGAAGCGGACCCGCAGCCGATCGCGGAAGCGGCAGGTGGACACGGCGGAAGACGCAAGGTCCGCTGATCCGGTGGCCGAGGCGGAGCTGCCCGTTGGCGCCGCGTCGGACGCCACGACGATCGTGCCTCCAGCCGGCGAGGCGTCAGCGTCCGAGCCGCAGGCTTCACGCGAGCCCGCGGCGGCGGCTGAGGAGACCGCGCCGATGGCCGAAGAAGCCGTTCAGTCAGCAGAGCCCGCTGGGCAGCCGGACGAAGTCGCGGCGCCGGCCGTAGAGGGGGAAACCACCGCCTCGGAAGATCGGGCGGATGAATTGGATGAAACCGTCGACGGCACCGGCGCGTCGGGCTCGCAGGAGGAGCCGGAAGCGGTCGGCGCCGACGCCGCAGAGTCCGAGCCGGCCAAGCCGAAGAAGCGCGGTTGGTGGTCCTTGGGCCGCTGAGGAATCCGCGTGGGCCGGCCTAGCGCCGACCCACGTCCTCCGGCGCGACGGATACCGCCTTCATCACGGCGTGGCACCGATCGCCGGGCGCGAGGCCAAGCATCTCGGCTGAACGGCGTGTAATCCTCGCAAGCAGCATGTCCTCTCCCGCGCGCAGCGCCACGGCGACGCCGGGCCCCTCGCCGCGATGGAGGTCGGTCACCGTCGCGCGGAGGATGTTGAGCGCCGACAGGCCCTCGGGACGTGCGCGCGACAGGATGACGTCCTGCGCCGCGATCCGGATGCGCAGTTCGGCCCCCACGTCCGCCGCGACGCGCGGCAGCAGCAGCCGGCCGGCCGAAATCGCAACCTCGGTCAGGCCGTCCGCATGGTGCGCCACGATCCGTCCGGACAGGAGCGAGCCCGCCGCGCGGACACCGAGGGTCGGCACCGCGGCAGGGTCGGACAGCACCTCGGCCGCCGGGCCGGCGCGCACGACTCGGCCATCCTGCAGCGCCACCACGGTGGTCGCGAGGCGGGCGATCTCGGCGAGCGTATGGCTGACATAGAGGATCGGGATACGGGTCTCGTCCCGCAATTGCTCGAGATACGGCAGGATCTCTGCCCGTCTCGGCTCGTCGAGGGACGACAACGGCTCGTCCATCAGGAGCAGCCGCGGCGCCGAGAGCAGCGCGCGTCCGATCGCGACCCGCTGAGCCTCGCCGCCCGACAGGCGACCCGGACGGCGATCGAGCAGGTTGCCGAGACCGAGAAGGTCCACGACGTGATCCATCTCGCCACCGTCGCCTCGCGCGGCGAACCGGCGCCCGTAGCTCAGATTGCGGCGGACGGTGAGATGCGGAAACAGTCGCCCGTCCTGGAACACGTAGCCGACGCGGCGCCGGTGTGGCGGAACGCAGATGCCGGCGGCCCGATCGAACAGCACCTCACCGTCGATCGCGATGCGCCCGCGGTCGGGACGCAGCAAGCCGGCAACTGCGGCGACGACGCTGGTCTTTCCGGCGCCCGAGCGGCCGAAAAGTGCGGTCACCCCAGGCGGAGCCTCGAACGATGCGTCAAGAGCGAAGCCAGGGAATGCATGACCGATCCGGACCGACAGCATCAAGCGCCGCGCACCGCGCGCGCCGCGCGCGCCGACAGCGCCTCCGATGCCAGGAGCGCGGCCATGGCAATCACGATGGACACGACCACCAGCCGCAGTGCCGCGGGTTCGCCGCCTGGCACTTGCAGAAAGGCGTAGACGGCGGTTGCCAATGTCTGCGTCTGCCCAGGGATATTGGATACGAAGGTGATCGTCGCGCCGAACTCCCCCATCGCCTTGGCGAAGGCGAGGATCGAGCCTGCGACGATCCCGGGCAGCGTCAGGGGAAGGGTCACCGTCAGGAACACCCGCAGCCGTGAGGCGCCAAGCGTCGCTGCGGCCTGCTCCAGCCCTGGATCGACGGCTTCGATCGACAAGCGGATCGCCCGCACCATCAGAGGAAACGCCATGACCGCAGCCGCCAGCGCCGCGCCCGTCCAGCGAAAGGCGAAGACCAGGCCGAAGGTCTGCTCCAGCCATTCGCCCATCGGCGCGCGCCGGCCGAAGGTGAGCAGCAGCAGATAGCCGGTGACCACGGGCGGCAAGATCAACGGCAGATGAACGAGGCCGTTCAGAACCTGTCGCCCGGGAAAGCGGCCCCGCGCCAGCGCCAGCGCGGCGACGATTCCGAGCGGAAGGCTCATCATCGTGGCAAAGAAGGCGACTTTGAGCGACAGCCGGACTGCCTGCCACTCCGCCGGCCCCAACCACTCCATCAGCGGAGCGCGAAGCCGTGGCGCAGGAACACCTCGTCCGCCTCCGGTCCCTGCAGAAAGTCGAGGAAGTCACCCGCCGCCGCAACATCGCTGCCAGCAACGACCGCGGCGGGATAGGCAATTTCGGGATGGCTGTCCGCCGGAAACGTGGCGACGACGCGCACCCGCGCTTCGGCAATCGCATCCGTGGCATAGACGATCCCGTAGGGCGCCTCGCCTACAGCCACCAGCGCCAGCGCGGACCGGACGTTGTCGGTTTGCGCGACCCACGCGGACAGACTGTCCCACAGTCCCAGAGAGGTCAGCGCCTGCTGTCCATAGATGCCGGCCGGAACCGCGTCGTAGAGCGCCATCGCCAGCCGACCGGTCCCTAGGGCGGTCGGGAGCTCGGCCAGCGTCACGTCCCTCGCGTCGGCCGCAGCGACGACCACCAGCGCGTTGCCGAGCAGATCCACCCGCGTTCCGTCCTCGATCAGGCCTTCGTTTTCAAGGGCGTCCATCCAGTCCACATTGGCCGAGATGAAGACATCCGCCGGCGCCCCCGCCTCGATCTGCCGCGCAAGCGCCGAACTTCCGGCGTAGGAGATCGTCGCCGCCTCGCCGGTCGCGGCCATCCACGCCGCCGCGACGTCGTCGAGAGCGCCCTTGAGACTCGCCGCGGCAAAGACAGTGACGTCAGCCATGGCCGGCGACGCGAGCACGAGCGCGAGGAATGTCAGGACAAGGCGCAAGGGATGCTCCCGAGGATCAGGGCCCGAGTTCGCCCACGACGACGCGCCTTGGCAAGCGTTATTTCCCGCTGGACATATCGACGAGCCGCGCCCGGATCGCCTCGATCTCCTCCCACCCCTCCGCCTCGAGCCGCGTCTCGAGCCTTTGATAGAGTTGAAGTATCTCCTGCCCCGCATCTGTGACGACCGCGCCGCCCCCGCCGGGACCGCCACGCGCGCTCTCGACCAGCGGGTCGCGGAACGCGCGGTTAAGCTGCTCCACCAGCCCCCAGGCACGGCGATAGCTCATTCCCATTCGCCGTCCGGCGGCGGAGATCGAACCGGTCTCGGCGATGAGCTTCAATAGGTCGGCCTTGCCGGGCCCGAGCATCGCATCGTCGCCGAACACGAGGCGCAGGCGGACGACGCCGGTCACTGAAGACCGTTCATCGCCGCGACGGTCCCGTCCGCGAGCCGGTCGAGCCCGTCGGCGTCCAGCTGGTCGGCGGAAAGCGTCAGCGTCGGCGCCTGCCGCGACTTGGCATATCGCGGGTCGTAGTGCAGCTCGAGCAGTTCGGTGACCAGCTGCGCAAGCTCTCCCTCGGCCGCGAGGCTCCGCCAGCGCGCCACCGTCTCGCCGCCGGCCAGCGGCTTCAGCGCGACGATCACCGAATCGAGGCGGCAACGATCTTCCGCCAGGTCGGCGTACGCACCGATCGTATAGTCCACCCGCGCCGACACCGGCGCGGAGATGGAGATGCGGGGCGCGCCGCGCATCGCCTTCCATAGCGCCGGCGGCACCAGGCGTTCGCCGATCTTGCTCGACTCCGCCTCGACCAGCAGCGGCCGTCTCGGATCGAGGCGGAGCGACGCGACCGCCAGCTCGGTCTCGAACCATTTCTGCGACGGCTGCTCGCCGACATTTCCAAAGAGCGAGCCGCGATGCCGTGCCAATCCTTCGAGGTCGACGACTTGGGCGCCGCGCGCCGCCACCCGCGCCAGGAGGTCGGTCTTGCCCGAGCCGGTGTTGCCATCGAGCAGGACGACCGGGCACGGCCAGACCTCGTGGTAGAGCCGCTGCACGACGGCGCTGCGCCAGCTGCGGTACCCGCCCTCCACCGTCTCGGCCCGCCAGCCGATCTGGCTGAGGATCGAGGCGAAGGAGCCCGACCGCTGACCGCCCCGCCAGCAGTAGATCAACGGACGCCAGCCACCCGGCATCTCGGCGAGCGGCCCCTCCAGATGCGCCGCGGCGTTGCGCGCGACGATCGCCGCGCCGATCTTGCGGGCACGGAACGGCTCCTCCTGCACGTAGATCGTGCCGACGCGCGCGCGTTCCTCGTCGCTCAGGACCGGCAGGCTGACGGCGCCAGGCACGTGATCCTCGGCGTATTCCGCCGGGGAGCGGACGTCGATCAGCATGTCTCGTCCGTGATCGAGGAGGTCCGTCAGGGATGAGACGCGGAACGGCATGGCGCGAAGCCATATCGCGGCCATGGGCCGACCGAAAGCCTCAGCCGATCAGCGCGTCCGCCATCGCTCTGACCGCTTCGCCAGGCATGTTCCGCGTCGGGCCCCAGCGCCCAGTCGCCCCCGGCCAGAAGCCGCCCCTCCGCCAGCGAGAGATAGGGCGCGCAAAGGGGACGCTGCGTCCGCGCGTACCGCCAGCGGTGGGCAGCGAGGTAGGTCGGGTGCGGCAGCGCAAGGCCCGTGAGCTCGCCGAGAAAACCCGAGAGGTCGGGCATGATCTCCTCGCGGCTGCGTTCGAGGTTCGCGCGGGTCCACTCGGCTCGCATGTGCAGAACCCAGGTTTCGCCACTGCGCCCCGGCTTCGCCCCGTCGCGGAGCGCGAGTTCCACCGGTGCCATCTCGGGGCGGACGACATCCGGCAGACCGAGTGGTTCGTCGAACGCCGCGAGCAGCGTCCAGACCGGCGCCATCTCTACCGCGGCCAGCGCCTCGGACCCGGTCAGCGCCCGCGCCTGCGGTGCCGGGATCGCAAGGACGATTCGGTCGAACGGTCCGTGATGCGTGTCCGCCGCGACGAACGTGCCCGCCGCGGCGTCGAGCGCCGAGACCTCTGCCGCCGGTCCGGATATCGAGCCCGTCGGCCAGCGGACGCACCAGCCCAGACATGCCGGGCAATCCCACCCAGGCGTCGTCGTGCCTCGCGGCAGCGCCAGCCTCGGCCAACCCCGAGAGTACGTCGGCGAAGTCGCCTCCGGCATTCAGCCACGGTGCGCCATGGTCGATGCCGCCCGCCTCGGTCCGGCGCGTGGCAAGACGGCCGCCAAGGCCGCGGCTCTTGTCGAAGACCGTCACCTCGTGCGCAGCCTTCGACAGCGTCCGCGCCGCCGTCAGACCCGCCAGCCCCGCCCCGATCACCGCGATCCGCATGCCGACTCCTGTCCTGTCACTGCCCCGCCACCTAGTGGCGCCGCGCGCGAAGTCAGGCCGGCGGCTCGATGAGGATCGCGCGAAAATCGTTGACGTTGGTCAGCGTCGGCCCCGTCACGACGCTGTCCCCCAAGACGGAGAAGAAGCCGTGGCTGTCGTGCGTGGCGAGTGCGGCGTTGGCGTCGAGCCGCTGCTTCAAGGCCCGTTCCAGCGTGTCCGGCCCTGCCACGGCGCCCGCGATCTCGGCCGCGCCGTCGACTCCATCGGTATCGCACGCGATGACGTGGATGCCCCGCCGACCCCCAAGCGCGAGCGCCGCGGCCAGGACGAACTCCGCGTTCGGGCCGCCCGAGCCCGTGCCGCTGCCTGTCACCGTGCATTCGCCGCCGCTCAGCAGGACCAGTGGCGGGTCGCCCGAGCGCCATCTCGGCGCGGCGCAACTCTGCGAGTTCGACCTGCTCGCGCGCAACGGTCGCGGCTTCGCCTTCGATCGCGTCACCGAGCACCTCGACGACGAAGCCCCGCTCGCGCGCCAGCGCCGCGGCAGCCCCCAGCGAGCGGGCCGGCGCGGCGATGACGCGGTTCGTCACGCCTGCCAGCCGTGGATCCTGCGGCCTGACGGGATCCGCGCCGCGTTCGAGGTACTCTGCCACCCGCTCGGGCGGCGCGACCTTCCATCGCTTCAAGGTCGCAATCGCAAGCGGGGCGTCGGCATCGGTGCCGACGGTAGGCCCGCTGGCGATGTCGGCGGGGTCGTCGCCGGGTACGTCCGAGATCATCAGAGCCAGCACCCGCGCCGGGTGCGCCGCCGCCGCCAGCCGCCCGCCCTTAACCGCCGAGAGCTGCTTGCGCACGCCGTTGATGTCTCCGATCGGCGCCCCGGAGGCAAGCAGCGCCCGTGCCACCGCCTGCTTGTCCTCGAGCGTCAGCCCTTCGGCCGGCGCGCAGAGCAGCGCCGAGCCACCCCCCGAGATCAAGCGCGACGAGCGTGTCGCCCGCCTCCAGCCGCGAGACGATCTCCAGCATGCGCCGCGTCGCCTGGACCCCTGCGGCGTCCGGCACGGGATGCGCCGCCTCGACGATCTCGATCCCGCGGGTCGGCCGCCCGTGACCGTAGCGCGTGATGACAAGGCCCGCACACGGTCCCCACGCATGCTCCAAGGCCTCGGCCATCCGGGCCGAGGCCTTGCCCGCGCCGACCACCATTACCCGGCGCGGACGCCTCCCCAGCGCCTCGGGCACCACGAGCATCGGATCGGCCGCAGCGACCGCCGCATCGAACAAGCCGCGCAGGATCGCCTTGCCGTCCACCGTCCTACTCCGTCCCCACCTGACCCGCTCGCATTCGACACCGTTCCGGGCCGCCGGGCAATCTTGGAGCGCGGTCAAAGCGGAAGATCGCGTGTCGCCTTGATCTCTTCCATCGACAACAGGGCCGTGACGTTGTGGATCCGGACCTCGGCGATGAGCGCCTGGTAGAAGACGTCGTAGGCGCGGGCATTCGGGACGCGCACCTTCAGAATGTAGTCTACGTCGCCGGCGAGCCGGTGCGCCTCCTGCACTTCCGGCCGCTTTTTCAACGCCTCCAGGAAGCGGCGCTGCCAGTCAGCCTCGTGCTCGGCGGTGCGGATCAGGACGAAGAAGCACGCCTCGAAGCCCAGCGCCTCGGCGTCGAGTTCCACGGTCTGGCGGCCGACGATTCCCGCCTCTCGCAGCTTTCGCACCCGGTTCCAGACCGGCGTCTTGGAGGAGCCCACGTTCCTCGCGATGTCGTCGAGCGACTGGCTGGCGTCGCGCTGCAGCTCCGCCATGATTTTCCGGTCCATCGCGTCGATCCGGACTGTCGGTTTCGCAGTGTCGTCGGTCATACGTCTCCTGCTCCTCCCAACCTCGTGCAAAGGAACGAACGTCCTTCTTTGCGCGGCCATATGGTCATGAACAGGAATATTGTCCTAGATCTAGGCGCAGTAAAAGCGGAGAGATGCATGCGCCACTTCCCGATCTTCCTGTCCGTCGCGGGCCGGCGCATCGCCGTCGCGGGTGGCGGCGACGCGGCACTCGCCAAGCTGCGCCTGCTGATGAAGACCGAGGCGCGCCTCACGGTGTTCGCACCCGACCCCGCGGACGAAATCGTGGTATGGGCAGGCGAAGGGCGACTGAGGTTGGTCCGCCGGGCGTTCGGCCCCGGCGACGCGCTTTGTGCCACGCTCTTCTACGCCGCCTCCGATGACTATGCCGAGGACGCGAGGATTGCGGCGCTCGCACGGGCGGACGGTGCCATCGTCAACTCCGTCGACAATCTGGAGGCGAGCGACTTCATCACACCCGCCATCGTGGACCGCGACCCAGTGACCGTCGCGATCGGGACCGAGGGCGCGGCGCCGGTTCTTGCCCGAGCCATCAAGGCCGACGTCGAGGCACGGCTGCCGCAATCGACCGGCCCCCTCGCCCGCGCCGGCCATGCGTTTCGCCCCGCCGCCGAGGCGTTGCCGCACGGCCGGGCCCGTCGAGAGTTCTGGGCCGAATGGTACGCCACAGCCGGCCCCAACGCTCTGGCACGCGGCGAGGATTCGGGCGCCGCGCTCGAGGGACTCCTCGCACGCCACCTTGAGGCCGAGGCCGAGACCGGCCGCGTCGCCTTCGTGGGCGCCGGGCCCGGCGACCCCGACCTGCTGACGGTCAAGGCGCGCCGAGAGCTCGATCGCGCCGACGTGGTGATCCACGACCGTCTGGTCCCGGCGCCGATCCTCGAACTCGCCCGGCGAGAGGCCGTCATCGTCGACGCCGGCAAGGAGGGGTTCGGCCCCTCGACCAGCCAGCGGACGATCAACGACATGATCGTCGCGCACGCCGCCGGAGGCGCACTGGTCGTTCGGCTGAAATCCGGCGACCCGACTGTCTTCGGCCGGCTTGACGAGGAAATCGAGGCGGTGGAGGCGGCGGGCATCGAGTGGTCCGTCGTGCCCGGCATCACCGCCGCTTCGGCCGCCGTCGCCTCCCTCGGGCTGAGCCTCACCCGGCGCGGGCGCAACTCCGACGTGCGCCTCGTCACCGGGCACGACACCAGGGGCCTTGCCGAGCACGACTGGCGCCAGCTCGCGAAGCGCGGCGCGGTTGTCGCGATCTACATGGGCAAGCGCGCCGCCCGCTTCGTCCAGGGCCGCCTGCTGATGCACGGCGCCGACCCGTCCACGCCCGTCGGCGTAGTCGAGAACGCCAGCCGCCCCGACCAGCGCATCCTCGACACGACGCTGGCCCGCCTGCCCGACGATCTGGCCGAGGCCGGACTTTCCGGCCCCGCCGTCATCTTGCTCGGCCTCGCCTCTCGCGCCGCCGGGGCTGAAATCAGCCGGGAGATCGCGCTATGAGCCGCCGCTTCACCCCAAAGGTCGTCACCGCGAACGCGTTGCTCGAGGGCGATGTCGTCTACCTCGCCGAGGACGGGCGCTGGGTCCGCGACCATCACGAGGCCGAGCTTCTCGACGACGAGGCGCACGCGCAGCTGCGCCTGCTCCACGCTCAGGGGATGGACGATGAGGTCGTTGGCCCCTACCTCGCCGACGCCGTCGAAGGCCCGAACGGCCCCGAGCCCGTTCACTTCCGCGAGGCTTTCCGCACCCGAGGCCCATCCAACTACTTCCTCGGCAAGCGGGCGCAACGCGCGCCGGCCCCCTCGACGGGCCCCCGCTTCAACCGCTGACAACCCTGAAAAACGAGGACCCTGACCGAGTCAGGGGCACGGCAGGAGACGCCCGATGTACGTCTACAACGATTTCGACGACGCCTTCGTGCGCGAGCGTGCGGCCCAGTTCCGCGGCCAGGTAGCGCGCCGGATCGACGGCTCGCTGACCGAGGACGAATTCAAGCCGCTGCGCCTGATGAACGGCCTTTACCTGCAGCTGCACGCCTACATGCTGCGCGTCGCGATTCCCTACGGCACGCTGAACCCGAGCCAGATGCGCCAGCTGGCCTACATCGCCGAGCGGTGGGACAAGGGCTACGGCCACTTCACGACGCGGCAGAACATCCAGTTCAACTGGCCTCGGTTGCGCGACGTGCCGGACATCCTCGACGCGCTGGCGGATGTCGGCATGCACGCGATCCAGACCTCGGGGAACACCATCCGCAACGTCACCGCCGACCACTTCGCCGGCGCCGCTGCGGACGAGATCGCAGACCCTCGGCCCGTCGCGGAGCTCCTGCGCCAGTGGTCGACCGACCACCCGGAGTTCCAGTTCCTACCGCGCAAGTTCAAGATCGCAATCAACGGCTCGCCGAACGACCGCGCCGTGACCCGCGCGCACGACATCGGCCTGCGCATGGTGCGAAACGACGCGGGCGAGGAAGGCTTCGAGGTCATCGTCGGAGGCGGCCTCGGCCGGACGCCAATGATCGGCAAGGTAATCCGCGACTTCTTGCCGAAGCCGGACCTGCTGCCCTACGTCGAGAGCATCCTCGCCGTCTACAACCTGCTCGGCCGGCGCGACAACAAGTTCAAAGCGCGCATCAAGATCACCGTCCATGAACATGGAATGGAAGAGATACGCGACCTTGTAGAGGCCGAGTTTCCGGCTCGTCGCGCCGCCTATGACGGCACTGACCAGGGGCTGCTGGCAGAGATCGAGGCGGCCTTCGCTCCGCCGGCGTTCCGTGGCGGCCCTGTGCCGCAGATGCCACGGGACCCGATCCTAAGTGCATGGGCCGACACCAACCTCGCCGCTCATCGCCGCGAGGATCACGCCATCGTCACAATCTCGCTGAAGGCTCCCGGAGCGACCCCAGGCGACGCGACGGCGGACCAGATGCGCGTGATTGCGGACCTTGCGGAGAGGTATGGCTACGGGGAACTGCGCATCAGCCACGAGCAGAACGTGATCCTGCCCCACATCCACCGTGCCGACCTGCGCAGGGTTCACGCGGAGCTGCAGCACGCTGGCCTGGCCACGGCGAATGTCGGCCTGATCTCCGACATCATCGCCTGCCCCGGCATGGACTACTGCGCGCTCGCCACCGCCCGCTCGATCCCGGTCGCACAGGAGATCGCGACGCGGTTCGAAGCGCTGAAGCTCGAGCACGATGTGGGGCCCTTCAAGATCAAGATCTCGGGCTGCATCAATGCCTGCGGCCACCACCATGTCGGCCATATCGGCATCCTCGGCCTCGACCGCGCGGGTGTGGAGAACTACCAGATCACGCTGGGCGGCGACGGGACCGAGGATGCAACGCTCGGAGAGCGCACCGGCCCGGGCTTCGCCTACGACGAGATCACGCCCGCGATCGAGCGCATCGTCTTCGCCTATCTCGACCTCCGCGAAGGCCCGGAGGAGACGTTCCTGCAGGTCTACCGCCGCGTCGGCATGGCGCCGTTCAAGGCCGCGCTCTACGAGGAGGCCCGCCGCGATGCCGCTTGACGCCACCGACGTCGTCGAGCGGGCGAAGGCGCTCAACGAGCGATACCGCCACCACTCGGCCCACGACGTGCTGCACCATGCCGTTGCCGACGAGCAGGTCGGGCGCGTGGCTCTGGTGTCGTCGTTCGGTGCGGAATCGGTCGTCCTGCTCCATATGGTCTCGGTCGTGGATCGGGCGCTGCCGGTTCTGTTCCTCGAGACCGGGATGCTGTTTCCCGAGACGCTCGCGTACCAGCAAGACGTCTCTCACCGGCTGGGTCTCAGCGACATTCGCCTGATCGGCCCGTTGCCGGGCGACGAGGGCGGTAGCCTGCATCTGCACGACACCGACGCGTGCTGCGACCTGCGCAAGACGCAGCCGCTCCAGCGCGCGCTGAGTGGGTTCGACGCCTGGATCACCGGTCGCAAGCGGTTCCAGGGCGGACGCCGCGCGGAGATGGAGTTCTTCGAGGTCGAGGACGGGAACGGCCGGCTCAAGGTCAACCCGCTTGCGCATTGGACGCCAGACGACGTGCAGGACTACATGACGAACAACCGCCTGCCCCGGCATCCGCTGGTGGCGCGCGGCTACCCGTCCATCGGCTGCGCCCCCTGCACGACCCCGGTCGTCCCGAGCGAGGATCCGCGTGCCGGCCGCTGGCGGGGACAGGACAAGGACGAATGCGGGATCCATTTTCTGAACGGCAAGGCGGTCCGCGGCCCGCTGCCGAGAAAGGACGCGGCATGAGCGTGATCGTCACCGACCATGGCTTTGGCCCCGACGACTGGTCCGGAGTCGTCGCTCCGCTCGCCGACCGCACGGACGAGCCGGGAGTCGACGTCTCCTCCGATGCCGTCTGGCCCCGCGTCGCCGCTCTCCTCGTCGACGTCCTCGGAGCCGAATCGCGAGGCGCGACGGATGGCGAGGCACCCGCCCTGATCCGCATTGCGTTTCCATCCTTCAGCGACGGCCGCGGCTTCACGCTTGCCCGTCGTCTGCGTCAGGCAGGCTACACCGGCCGGCTGCGCGCCTCCGGCCATGTCCTTGCCGACCAGTACGCGATGGCCAGACGCTCCGGCTTCGACGAGGTCGAGATCGACGATGCACTCGCCCGCCGCCACCCCGAGGAGCAGTGGCGCACCCGCGCGGACTGGCGTGCACACGACTATCAGTCGCGTCTGGGCAAGCGGTCTTCCGTCGCCGCCCGTTGACCTCTATCAAGGCCCCGGCGCTTCCCGCCGCGGCATGCCAATCGAAGGCGCGGAGCGATCCGCGAAACCAGATGACCGAACAGAGCCCAGTGAACCAGAACAACGCCATCGCCCTGCCCGACGCCCAGACAGTGACAGAGGTCCACCACTGGACCGGCCGGCTGTTCTCGTTCCGGGTGACACGGCCGCGCTCGCTCCGCTTCCGCTCCGGCGAGTTCGTGATGATCGGGCTCATGGGCGACAACGGCAAGCCGATCCTGCGCGCCTATTCGATTGCCTCGCCCGCCTGGGACGAGGAGCTCGAGTTCTACTCGATCAAGGTGCAGGACGGGCCGCTGACGTCGAAGCTTCAGCACATCCAGCCCGGCGATCAGGTAATCCTGCGGCCGAAACCCACCGGGACTCTCGTCCTGGACGCCCTGCTGCCGGGCAAGCGGCTCTGGCTGTTCGCGAGCGGCACCGGCATCGCACCGTTCGCCTCGCTCGTCCGCGACCCCGACACGTATGCTCGCTACGAGGAGGTCATCCTCACCCACACCTGCCGCGAGGCGGCGGCTCTCGGCTACGGCGAGGATCTGATTGCGAAGACGCGCGACGACCCTCTCGTGGGCGAGGAGGCGTCGGCGCAGCTTCGCTACTTCCCGACCACGACCGGCGAGCCGAGTGCCCGTATGGGGCGAATAACCGATCTGCTCAAGTCTGGAGACGCCTACGACGCGCTGGGCGTGCCGCAAATCACGTCAGAGACCGACCGGACGATGGTCTGCGGATCGATGGGTCTGAACCTCGACATGAAGGCAATTCTCGAAGGCTACGGCTTGAGGGAGGGGTCCAACAGCATGCCCGCCGAATACGTGGTGGAGAAGGCCTTCGTAGGCTAGCCGTCGGTCTCTCGGGACGCCATGATGTCCTCGACCGCGCGCTCAAGCACCTCCGCAAGCGCCTCGGGGTCGTCTCGCGCCGCGTCCATGCCCGCCAGCAGCGTCACCTTGCGCGTGTCGGAAAGCTCCGAGGACTCGATGGCGCGCACGGCCTCCTCGTAGTCGAAACCTTCGACGGAGAGGACCTCGACGAGGCCCTCTTCGTCGAGCATCAGGGCCGCGAACTCGCTGTCGACGCCATCGGTCGCGATGTCCTGGGCCTGCTCCGCTGCGTCCTCGGTGCCGGTTTCTTCCCCGCCGTCGCTCTGCGCGACTGCAATGGACGGTGCCAAGCTGATGGCGATGACCGCGAGTAGATTGAGTGGCGTGCGGCTCATGACGCTCCTCCCGGATAGCTGCTGTCGAGGTGAGAAAGCCGCATCGGCAGGCAAGAGTTCCCCGCTGCGGCGAATGAACCCGCCATTGCGCTTGATCGACACGCCCACAGTGCCTATTTTGCGCCACCATTCAGAAACATCCGAGAGGAACCGCGCCATAGCCAGACGTCCGCACAACGCCCCGCCGGTCCGCGACACCGGACCTCGTGTCAATGACAAGATCCGCGTACCCGAAATCCGCCTCATCGGTGCCGAAGGCGAGAATGTGGGAGTGGTCTCTCCCGAAAGGGGGATGGCGCTTGCCGAAGCCGCGGGCTTGGACCTCGTTGAAATCTCGCCCAACGCCAAGCCGCCGGTCTGCAAGATCATGGACTTCGGCAAGTTCAAGTACGAGAGCCAGAAGCGCGAGAGCGAGGCCAAGAAGAAGCAGAAGATCATCGAGGTCAAGGAGGTCAAGTTCCGCCCGAACACCGACGTCCACGACTACGACGTCAAGATGCGGAACGTGACCAAGTTCCTGTCGAGCGGCGACAAGGTGAAGGTGACGCTCCGCTTCCGCGGCCGCGAGATGGCGCACCAGAACCTCGGCCGCGACCTGCTCGAGCGTGTCGCCTCCGACGTCGAGGGGCTCGGCAAGGTCGAGAGCATGCCCAAGATGGAAGGGCGCCAGATGGTGATGATGATCGGCCCGATGCGCTGATCGTCACGCCGACTGCGACTGACGCATTCTTCGGACGGCGATGGTTCTCATTCTCGGTATCTTTCAGCTTTAGACCCGCCGCGATCAAAAGCGGCGGTTTCGTATTGGACGACTGCGGCGCTGCTGCCTTTGCGAGAGGCCTCAGCGGCCATGGAACTTCGCCCAAAGTTGCGTGCCCGTGAAACAGCCACGGCTGGTAGAGGACCATGGCGCCAGAGCTCGTTTCTGGCCCACGACACGCGCGACACCACGATCTACCCAACCTCGGGCGTCAACGCCTCGCTCCGCGGCGAGTGAGCACCGCGGTGGAGGTGCCGGAGGTGGAGGTGCCGGACCGGGACTTCACG
Source organism: uncultured Alphaproteobacteria bacterium (assembly GCA_963749675.1). Lineage (GTDB taxonomy): Bacteria > Pseudomonadota > Alphaproteobacteria > Rhodobacterales > Rhodobacteraceae > Roseitranquillus. The sequence continues at coordinate 212,310 of CAVVNT010000002.1, read as the reverse complement.
CGCGGCCTCGGCGAGCTCGCCTTCGACGTACCGGACTTCTGCGACGGAGTGCTGGCGGGCCAGGTGGCGGCCTGCGACGTCTCCGACGAACGCCGTTCTTTCTCGCCTGCTCGCACGGCGGGTCGGATGCGTTCCGCAGATACCCCTCGAACTCAGAACATCGACGGCAGCCTCGCCTCGCTGCAACTCGCCTGCCCGGGTGGCTCGGCGGCCGCTTCGGCTATGCACACTTCGCCGTGACAGGCCGCGTGGCCGAGGATTTCGGCAGCCTCGTCGACGCCGAAGACCTGAGCGCGGCGGAAGTCGGTCTCCGCTTTCGTGTCTCAAGGAAGCTTCCCGTGGACCCTCGGTGGACGTCGCCGTCAACAACGACGACGAGGCGACGACCGAAATCTACGTGGGCCAGCGGTTCTGACGCCTCAGCCGCGCGTGATCTCGGGCAGCATCGCCTCGATCTCCTCGATCCGCGACTGTGGCGCGGGGTGCGTCGCCAGGAACTCCGGCCCACGCCGCCCGGTGATCGCATCGATTCGCTGCCAGAGGGTCACGGCCTCCTGTGGACGGAACCCGGCCTCGGCCATCAGCTCCAGTCCCAGCCGGTCGGCCTCCAGCTCGTGATCGCGCGAGTAGGGCAGGATCAAACCGTAGTCGATGCCGAAGCCGAGAGCCGCCGCGATCTCCCGCGAATATTGCACCTCGCCGAAATCGAGGATCATCGCCAGCGCGCGCAGCCCAAACTGCTTGGCCACCTGAGCGTTCATCCGCTCCTGCGAATGCTCGGCGCTCAAGTGGCCGATCTCGTGTCCGACGATCGCCGCGAGCTGGTCCTCGCTGCCGATCACCTCGAACATCCCCTCGTAGACCCCGATCTTGCGTCCCGGCAGCGCGAAGGCATTGACGTCGGGCGAGGCGAAGACCACCGCCTCCCACTCGGCCGCGCTCTCACCCGCGCTCTGCAGAAGACGCGCGGTCACCCGGTTCAGAATTGCTTGCCGAGCATCCGACCGGGCGGGCGGCGTCTCCTCGCGCAACTGCTGCCACGCCTGCAGTCCCATTGCCTCAACCGTCTCGTCCGAGACGAGATCGATGGGCATGTCGTCACACCCGGCGGTCACGGCGGAGGCTCCGCCTAGGAGCAACAGCCGCCGGCGCGTCATGCACCCACAACTCACTGCTGCGCCGGGAAAGATCGGGCGCTCATTGCTGTACGTGGACAGGCTGACGCGTGATGCCCGAGACCGAGCCGGGGTTGGAGCGTGCCGCAAACCCCGCGCCCTTGAGATAGCACCATGGGATCGGACGCCCCGCCATTCCGGCCGGTGCAAAGGACCAGGCCGCGCAGTTCGTCTTCGCGACGCAGGCCACGTGGCAGTCCAACGGCTCGCTGCGCCGCAACGGCATGTCGGCAAGGTCGCCGCCCCAGAGGACGGTGTCCCGAAGCAGCTCCGGGAACCAGTCCGGCGCGATCGCTTCACGTTCGACGCAGATGCCCCAGGTGGTCTGGTCAGGGCTCACACAAAAGCTGCCAGGCTCGCAGTCGCGGTTCTCTCGGCACTCAATGACGCAACGCCCGCTTCTGCAGGCCAGAGACGCGTGACATTCGCTGTTCCTCTGGCACTGCACGGTATTTGCGTCCGACAGCGTCGGAAGCAGTGTCACCAGAACCCCGACGAGGAGCAATGCCGCCCGCGGAACCATCCCGTCACAACCGCTCGTCGAGGAACATCTGCAGCGCAAGCCATGACGCCTGATCGGCCTCGAGGTCGTAGTCGTCCGACCCCCAGACGGTGTAGCTGTGCCGCGCGCCGCCATAGAGCTGCGCCTCGTGATCGACGCCCGCCTCCTGCATCTGCAGCACGACGTCCGCCAGCACCTCGGGCCCCGAGACGGGATCGGCGGTGCCGTGCAGCAGCAGGACCGGCGCGGCGGTTGCGCCGTAGTCCTGCCCCTCGGGGGTATCGAGGCCGCCATGGAAGCTGACGAACCCGTCGGCCTCGGCGCCGGCACGCGCGGCCTCCAGCACGGCGGCGCCACCGAAGCAGTAGCCGATCATGATCAATCCGCCGTCGCCGCCGACCTCGCGCGCGGCGTCGAGGCTCGCCATCAGCCGCTGACGAAAGAGCTCACGGTCGGAGTAGAGTTCGCCGGAGCGCTGCCGGTTCTCCTCCATCGTCGTGGGCAGGTTTCCGACCCCGTAGACGTCGGCGGCGAACGCGGTGTAGCCTAGAGTGGCGAGCATCTCCGCACGGCGCCTCTCGTAGTCTGTCAGCCCATCCCAATCGTGGATGATGACGATCGTGCCGCGGGTCTCTTCGAGGTCCGAGTTGCGCGCGACATAGCCCTCGAGCTCGGTGTCGCCGGCAGTATAGCGGTGTGCTTCTCCCGTGATTTGGGCGTGGGCTGCGCCGGCCATCAGCGATGCGGCGATCAGGATGCGGATCATGCGTGTCCTCCTCGTTGTCCGACGCCAATAGCTAGCCCGCGCCGCGGCCAGTCAAAGCGCATGCAGCAGCGGCAAGACGTGCCGAAGGCGGCAGCGGCAGCGGTGTCGCCCGTTCCGCAACCTGCCGAGGCGCGCCCGCTTACCGCTCGCGCGGGCGACCCCGCGCCGGGCTTTCCTTCAGCAGACCGCCGACACCCATCGCGGCGATCTCGCGGTCGCCGACATCGAGGCCCGCGGCGACCCGCTCCAACACCCAGTCGGCGCCGTTCATCGCGGGCGAGCGGGCGCAGCCCGGCAGGCCTATCACGGGGCGCGTCCCCAACCGGCCGATGAAGAGCAGGTTGCCCGGATCGACCGGCATGCCGAATCGCGTGACGTCGCCGCCCGCCTGCCGCACCGCTTCGGGAGCCACGTCGCGCGGGTCCGACGTTGCCGAAGCGGTCAGGATCAGCACGAGGTCCGCTGCGCTCCGGCGCAGCGCCTCCGCCAGCGCCGCCTCCTCGTGCGGCACCCGAACGGTCCGCGCAAGGTGCATGCCGAGCGCCTCAAGCCGCCGGCGCATCGCGTCCTCGCCCTTGCCGGGTCCGCCCTCCACCACCGTCTCGATCAACTCCGCCGTGTGCAGCGTCACCGGCGCGACCCTCGTGGCCGTGGCGGCATGAGCGCACGCCGCCTCCACCGCTTCGCGGCCGATGCCGTAGCTGATGACCTTGACCGTTCCGACCAGAAGCCGCTCTCGCGTCGCGGCGAAGGGCGGCAGGACCGCGAAGGTCAGCATCGGGTCGACGGCGTTCACCGCATCGATTGCCGCGACGTCGTAGACCAGAACGCCCGGACCAGTGGCGTGCAGGTTCACCCGCCCCGTCGCCGCGCGCGAGACGGTTAGGCCGGCCGCATCCTCATCCGGCACCAATGCCCGCGCCAGTGCCGTCGCCGCCTCGTCCTCGCCGAGGTCATCCGCGCCCAACCGCGCGACGGTCACCCGAGCGTGGCCCGCCTCGGCGAGCATCGCCAAGTCCGCAGCTCCCAGCACGGTGCCCTTCTTCAGCCGCTTTCGCCCCAGCCGCAGCGAGTGCGCCAGGACCGCGCCCTCGGCATCAGCCACAGGCACCGGACCGAATTCCATCGAGTGACCCTCCCCAAGATGCACGCACAGTCGCGCCGAACGCATGGGGCCTCAACCCCGCCTCAGCCCTGGCGCAACACCTCGATGATCTGCGCGAGGATCGCGACCGCGATCTCGCCGGGGCTGCGCGCCCCGATGGGCAAGCCGATCGGCGCATGTATGCGCGCGATGTCGTCGTCGCCGAATCCCGCCTCCCTCAGGCGCGCGACACGCTTGGCATGCGTCCCGGTCGAGCCGAGGCAGCCGAGATAAACCGCGTCCGACTTCAGCGTCCGCTCGATCGCCGGGTCGTCGATCTTGGGGTCGTGGGTCAGCGTCACGACCGCGGTGCGGGTGTCCAAGCCGTGGGCCTCCAGCGCCTCGTCCGGCCAGTCGTGGCTGATCGTCTCCCCGGGAAACCGAGCCTCCGACCCGAACGCCTCGCGCGGGTCGATCAGCGTCACGTCCCATCCCGCCAGCCGCGCCATGCCCGTCAGCGCCTGCGAGATGTGCACCGCACCCACGATCACCATCCTCAGCGGCGGGTTGTGGATGGCGACGAACGTCTCCTCCTCGAAGCCCGATCGGTCCATCCGGAACCGCTCCGCCCACGCGTCGGGCCCGTCGAGCCGCCGCGCCCACGACGCGGTGTCGACGGCGTAGGCCACCGGACGCCGCGCGGCCCGCACCGCGACCAGTTCTGCCAATAGTTCCTCGCCGATCTCCGCCACCGGCTCGACCAGGACGCGGATCGTGCCGCCGCAGGCGAGGCCCACCGCGAACGCCTCGTCGTCGCTCACGCCGTAGGTCAGGATTCGGCTGCCGCCCTCCTCCAGCGCCTCGATCGCCTCGACGACGACTGCCCCTTCGACGCAGCCACCCGAGACGCTGCCCTGGATCTCGCCCTCGCCCGAGATGGCAAGCTGGCTGCCCACGGGTCGCGGCGCCGAGCCCCAGGTCTCGACCACGGTCGCCAGCGCCACCCCCTTGCCTTGGCGGTGCCAGTCGAGCGCGATCGCGGGAATGTCGTCGAAGTCCAAAGTCATCCGCACCTCCTTCGATCAAGCATTTTGAACCGAACTCTGACCGGCAGACTACCGCCTGCCGTATGCCATTTTACGGCGGATGCGCCCGTCTTGCCTCTGGCGGCGGCGGCGCACAAAATCGGATCATGAAGGTTCTACACGTCATCGACAAGCAAAGCGCAGAGGCCCCAAGTTTGCGCAATCTCGTGAAATCACCCACGGAGGAGAACGTCTAGCGGTCCGGGTACTGGGACCTTCCGCTCACCGAAGTCGAGACGCTCGTGGGCATGCTTTGCTTGCACGAAACCAAAGTCCAAGCCTTTCCGGTTCGCGGACGCGTTCCTTCAGTCGAGAAGGCCGAGCGGGAGGATCTCGCCCGCTCCAGCCGTGTGGTTTTCAGGGTTTTGGCGACGCAAGACGGACCGGGCGCCGCGTTGCGTGGCGCCCGACACGCTATGGCTACGGCGGTATCGTCGGCGTCGACGAGTACTCGCCGGTGGTTTTTCGAACGCCCGAATTCCGGGTATTCCGGCATTCTTGCCGGTACGCGAAGAGCGCCCGTCAGTCAGCAGAGGCGACCTGCAGCAGATCGGTGATCCGGCGCACGCCGACGCGGCGGTTCAGCCGCTCCGCCTCCTCCGTCTGCACCCGCAGGTAGCGCTCGCCGTAGCCCTGCACGACAAGGTTCTCCGGCGGGATGTCGAAGTACTCCGTCAGCGCCAGCGCAAGGCTCTCCGCCCGCCGGTCGCTGAGAGCGAGGTTGTAGGCCGCGTCGCCGACGGCGTCGGTGTGGCCCTCGACCAGGAAGATCTCACGCGGGTTCTCCTCGATCATCTGCGCCATGAACTGGCCAACCTCGTTCAGCTTCTCCGCCTGGTCGGGAGTGATCGCGGCAGATCCGCTGTCGAACGTCACGTTGTCGACGTCGATCGCGGGCGCCATCGACCTCACGGCCCGCACCTCGCGCACCTGCGACAGGCTGAAACGGCGGTCGGGGCTCTGAGCGTCCTCCAGCGCGCGGCGCAGCGCGTCCTCGTCGGCGGTCGCGTCGGCCGCGTCATCGCGCGCCTGCGGCAGCCGGCTCACGTCGATCGACTCCGTCCCCGTGGTGTCGTCGATCAGCAGGATCTCCTGCCCATCGGGCGTTATTCGCGAGCGGCGCACGACGCGGAGGTTCGCGTCGCGGATCGTCTCGATCTGCGTGCCGTCCTCCCGAGTCACGATGGTGCGGGTGGATCCGTCGTCGAACGTCTCCGTCCGCACGTTGGCGCCCGGTTGCCGCAGCAGCGCGTTGTCGTCCTTGTAGAGTTGGTACTCGCCGTCGTCCCGCTGCACGACCACGCGGTCGTCGGCCGTTGCCACCACCTGACGGTTCTGCAGAAGCTGGCTCGTCGCGAAGCCGCCAAGCGCGCCAAGGACCGTGCCGATGAGCACGTCGCGCCGGCTGTCATCGTCATCGTTATTCTCCACGCTCTGCGCGGTGATGTCGCTCGCGAAGTTCTCGTCGCTCGACCGCGCCGTCTCTGCGGTCACGGTTTCCTCCGCGACGTTGGCGGCGGTGTCCGCGCCGGCCGAAGCCGCAGCCGTGGTCGTGGCGGCGGCGGCCGCTTCCTCGGCAGCGGCGTTCTCTTCCAGAGCCTGCTGGAGGGCGGCGGCTTCCGGATCGACGACAGCATCGGCGGGCGCGTCTGCCGCGTCGGCGGGAGTCTCCGGCGCCGGAGTGGTTGCCGCTGCGGCAGCAGCGCCGTCATCGGCGGCCGGCGCTTGCAGCGTCTCTCCGGCGGCCTGGTCTGCCTCGGCTCCGGGTGCCGGCGCCTGGCTTTCGGCGGTGGCTGCCGGAGCCTCCGCGGGTGCCGCGTCCTGCTGCGGCGCCGTCTGCGTCGTCTCCGGGGCGGCCGCGGCGTCGCCGGCAGGCGCCGCCTGCTGTATTTCAGCAGGCAAGGTGTCCGTCACTGTTTCGGCCTCGGGGGCGGGCGCGCCTTCCGCAGGCTCGGGCGCGCTCTGCTGAGCTTCGACCGAAGGCTCCTCGGCGCTGACCGCGGGTTCGGTCTCGGCGGTTCCGGCGGCAGGCTCCTCGGCGGGGGCTTCCGCTGCGCTTTCGGCTTCAGGCACCGCAGCGGGCGCTTCGGCCGCGGCCTCCGGGGCGGCGGTTTCCGCCTCGGCTGCGTCGGGCGCAGCGTTCGCCTCGGGGGCGACGGACTCCGTGTCCGCCGCCTGGGGTGCGGCGTCTGCCGCAGGTGCAGCGGGTTCCGCCTCTGCAGCTTCGGGCGCAGCCTCGACCTCGGGTGCAGCAGGTTCCGCCAACGCAGCCTCGGGCGCGGCCTCGACCTCCGGTGCAACGGCTTCTGCCGGCTCGGGGGTGGCTTCGGCCTCCGGTACCGCAGGTTCCGCATCGGCAGCTTCGGCCTCCGGGACGGCCTGCCCCTCGACGCACGGTCCTGCGCTGCCGTCCGCGCACGTCTCCGCCGCGGCCTCCGGCGCAGCCTCCTGCGCAAGCAGTGGCGCGGGGATCGAGAGTGACAGTGCCGCGGCGAGCGCGGTGGAATTGGACAGCATGCGGCGCATGAGGGCGTCCTTTCAAAGCTCTTCAGATCATAGGCAAAACGGCGCGGCGTGCTTGCCGGTTCCGGTCTGCCGCTACGTCATGCGGCGTCCGGTCCCGCCCCCTTCGCCGGCCAGGACACTCGCCAGAGCCTCGAGCGTGGCCACCGAGTGCCCGGCACGCAACACGTCAACATGCGGCAACATCGCCTGGATACCCCGCGCCTTCGGCGCAAACCCCTCCCACCGCAGCAGCGGGTTCACCCAGATCACGCGCCGCGCCGAGAGATGCAGCCGCTCCGCCTCGCGCGCAAGCGCCGCGGGCTCCCCCCGGTCCAGCCCGTCGGTGATCAGCAGCACCACGGCGCCCTGCCCCATCACCCGGCGGCTCCAATCGCGGTTGAAGGCGTGCAGCGCCTCGCCGATGCGGGTGCCGCCTTCCCAGTCCTGCGCCTCGGCACCGGCGGCGGCCAACGCCGCGTCGACGTCGCGCGTCGCCAGGTGCCGCGTGATGTTGGTCAGCCGCGTCCCGAAGGTGAAGGCGTGGACCTTCGACCAGCCCTGCCCTTTCCGCTGCGACACCGCATGCAGGAAGTGCAGCACCATCCGGCTGTACTGCGACATCGACCCCGATATGTCGCAAAGCGCGACAAGGTTCGGCCAGCGCTCCCGCCGGCGGCGGCGCGCCAGCGTCTGCATCTCCCCGCCCTGCCGCATCGCCGCCCGCATTGTCGCACGCCCGTCGATCAGGGCGCCGCGCGGGTCGCCCGCGGTCCGGCGCGAGACGAGCGGGCGCACAGGCAGGCGCAGCCGCGCCAGCATCCGCTTGGCCTCCGCTGCCTCGTCGGGCGACATCTGCTCGAAGTCGAGGGTCCTCAGCCGTTCCTCGCCCGAGGCAGTGGCCGACGCGTCTATCTCGAGCTCCGTCTCCTCGGCGGTCTCGCCGGTCTCCGGCGGCGGCCGGTCGATCCCGTCCAGCAGTGCCTCCGCCGCACGCTTCTCCGCCGCACGGGCCCTGCGCTCCTCCTGCACGCCCCGCACCGCGGGCGTCAGCATCGCCATCATGTGCTCGAGGTACTGCGGGTCGCGCCAAAACAGGCGGAAGACCTGCGCGAAGACCGCGCGATGTTCCGGCCTGCTGACGAAGCAGGCGTGCAGCGTCCAGTAGAAGTCGCGCCGCTCGGAGAACCCCGCCGCCTCGACCGCGCGCACGGCATCGATCACCCGTCCAGGCCCCACCGGAAGACCCGCGCGCCTGAGCGCCCGCGCGAACCAGACGATATTATGGCTCAGGCGGCCATCCTGCGGAATCTCGATCGGAGCGTACTCGGGCATCGGCGCAAAGAGAGCCACGCAAGAGAGGCAGATACCAGCCTTCAGGCCCCTTTTCCGTCCATGACGCTGTCCAGTACAAGGCTCAGAAGCTCGCCCCGCCCGCTCGTTCCGGACTTGCGGTAGATCGCGTTGAGGTGCGACTTCACCGTCCCCTCGGCACTGCCGCGCAGCCGCGCGATCTCGGCGATCCCCATGCCCTTGACCAGGAACATCGCGATGTCGGCCTCCGTCGGCGTCAGTCGCCACGCGTCGAAATGGGCGTCGATCACATCGCGCATCGCGGCACGGGCGATCGAGACGCTGCGCTCCAGATGCGCCTTGCGGCGAAGAAGGCGCAGGATGAACGGAACCTCGAACGCAATCGCCAGGCACAGCGACAGCGTCGCCACCAGCTCCAGCGACAGGTGCCAGCCGACGGCGTCCATCCCCATGTCCCGCCAGTCGCTCACCACGTCCGCGATAAATAAGACCGCGCAGACGACCTGCGCGGCCACGAGGACGACCAGCCCACGCGGCAGCCGCTCGTCCGTCTCAAGCTCAACCGTCACCACAAGGTCCCTACTCGGCAGGCAGGTCCTTGTAGCCGGTGATCATCGCCCGTGGAAGATTGACCCGCGTCCGCCGACTCTCGAACCACACCGCCGCGATGTGCAGCAGGACCGAGATCTCCGCCCACGTCACCGCGACCTCGTGCAGTTCCTCCGGCCACTCCACGCCCCAGAAGGCATCGGTGGTCATGAGGTACCCCGACAGCCCGATCACCAGCATCGCGGCCATCAGGTTGTAGATCATCCACGCCCCCAGCGGCGAATGCCCCCGGTGCACGTGGCGGCGGCCGGTCGCCATCTCCGTCAGCTGCCCGATCGCGGCCGAGGCGCTCGGTGGAAAGCTCCTGAACCGAGCATAGCGCGGTCCAATGAATCCCCAGGCGATGCGCAGCACCACCAGAGCCACGATCGCGTAGCCGATCCACTGATGCAGCTTGCTGTCATCGTCCACGAAAAGCGCGTTCGCGGCGAAGAACGCGACGAGCGACCAGTGGAACGCCCGAACCACCGGGTCCCAGACTCGAACCTTCGTCATCGATCCTGCTCCATATGCAAGGCGGCGGCGGGCCTGCGCCCGCCACCTCCGATCCGCGTTCAATCGTCGATCTTGGTCCGCACGATCTCCAGACCGGCGTTCAGGAACACTTCGAGCCGCTGCCCGTCCTTGCGCGCGTAGGCCTCGTAGAGCCCGTCCTCGGTCTTGATCTTCCCCACCTTGTAGCCCTCGGAGGTCAGCTTGTCGGCGATCTGCTGCTTCACCTCGTCGGTCAGCTTGACCGAGTCCGAGGCGAAGGCGCCCGTGGCGATGAGGGTGGCAAGCGCAATGCTGGCAAGAAGCTTCGGCATCATGTGTCTCCTGTGGTTTCGCGGCGCGGTTGGTCGCGCCCCGCCCCACCTGTCTCGGCTCGTCGATCCGCGCCACCCATCCGCAGGTGGAATTGACTTGGGTTGGAACGTCCTGCAACTCCGGTTGAGATCGATGCCGATGCCTCCGCCCCGGCGTGGCGCAGCAGGACGCTGGCGGAAGTGCCGCTGTCGGGTGAGCATGGGGCGTGCGGTTGGGAACGGTGGGTGCGGGAAGTTCAGGCCGGGGCGAGCTCCGCCCGGACCTCGTCGAGCAGCCGCTTCGCTTCGCCGCCCTGGATCTTCTGGACGTCGTCCTGGTACTTCAGGATCGCGCCCAGCGTGTCGGCGATCACCTCCGGCGACAGCGCGATCACGTCCAGCGCAAGCAGGCACTTGGCCCAGTCTATCGTCTCCGCAACTCCCGGCTTCTTGAACAGATCCTCGGTGCGGAGGCGCTGGACAAAGGCGACGACCTCGCGGCTCAGGGTCTCGGCCGCCTCTGGCGCCTGCGCCTGCAGGATGCTGATTTCCCGGTCGAAATCCGGATAGTCGACCCAGTGGTACAGGCACCGCCGCTTTAGCGCGTCGTGCACCTCCCGCGTCCGGTTCGACGTCAGGATCACGATCGGCGGCACCTCGGCCTTGATCGTTCCGAGCTCCGGGATCGTCACCTGGAAATCGCTGAGGGCTTCCAGCAGGAAGGCCTCGAAGGGCTCGTCCGTGCGGTCGAGCTCGTCGATCAGCAGGACCGGCGCACCGCCTGGCTGCGGTCGCATTGCTTGCAGCAGAGGGCGCTCGATCAGGTACTCCTCGGTGAACAGCTCCGACTTCAACGTGTCCCGGTCGGCGCCGCCGGTGGCTTCAGCGGTCCGGATCGCGATCATCTGTTCTGTGAAGTTCCACTCGTAAACAGCTGAATTCGAGTCCAGACCCTCATAGCATTGCAGCCGGATCAAGCGCCGGCCGAGGGCCGCCGAGATGGCCTTGGCGAGTTCCGTCTTGCCGACGCCCGCCTCGCCTTCGAGAAAGACCGGACGGCCGAGACGCAGCGCCAGGAAGACAACAGTCGCCAGGGCCCGCCCGCATATGTAGCCTTGATCGGCCAGCATCTTCTGCACGCCGTCGATGGTGTCTGGGACCTGGGTCATCTGCGCTCCTCCCGCCCTGCAAGGTGCACGGCGGGAGGAGGTGGTCAAGCAGCCCTACTCCGCCGGCACCGGTTCACCCGCATGACGCGGCCGCTCCGGCAGCAGGAATGCGACGCCAATCAGCACCAGGCCGATGATCAGGCCCGCGATGTCGCCCCGCACCGAGACGAGCGCCGGATAGTCGGTGCCGGGGATGGCGCCGACGGTAGAGGCGACGCCGTCGATGAGGCCGGTTGCCTTCACTGCAGGGTAGGTCGCCATGTACGCCGCGGCGCCCAGCAGTCCCCCGACGACGAACACCATGGCATCGACGCGGCCGGACGCCGCGGCGCCAATGCCGGTGCCTGGGCAGAAGCCCGAAAGCGCCCAGCCGAGGCCCATGATCGCGCCACCGAAGAAGACGCCGACATGCGCGGCCTTGACCGACATGTGGCCCACGTCGACAAGCCCGATCATCTGCCCCACGAACATCAAGACGGAGCCGACGCCGATCGCCAGCAGGATGGTCTTGGCCAGGTGCAGGTGGTGCAGCGCCAGCATGCGCCCGATCCAGTTCGGATTGGTCGCGCCGACCCGGTCGAGCGCGACCCCGAAGGCCGCACCGATCACGATCGCGAGAATGATGGACATGGAATCAGTCCTCCTTGCGGTAGAGGTAGAGCGCCATCGGTACGGCGGCTCCGAAGGTGCCGAGGGTGAAGATGTATCCCGAGATCGCGGTCTGCATCGTGCCCGACATCATGTGACCCGAGGTGCAGCCCCCCGCCAGGCGCGCGCCGTAGATCACGATCGCACCGCCAAGGAGCGCCGCGCCCATCCGGCGCCAGACGCTGTCGCCGTGGTTCGCCCGCCAGATCGCGGGGACGGTGCGCTCGGACCCGGTCACGCCACCGCGAAGGTAGCTCGAGGCGCCCGCGCCGGCGGCGAGCGCCAGCACGAAGATGAAGCTGTAGTTCAGAAGGTTGGCGGCATCGCCCGCGTATTTCGCGAGGTAGGCGTTCGTCGAGGTCCAGCCATCCGCCGTCCGTTCCAGAACGCCGCCGGAAACCGCGCCCCACAACGCACCGTCCAGCACGACGAACTGCGTCGAAACCCCGATCGGCTTGACCAGGGCGACGGCCAGGAAGAACACCAGCCCGAGCGCCAGCCCGCCGACCTTCCAGTCGAGAGGTGGTCGATCTGTCATCGAAAGATCCTCCTTGATTCGAGATGAGCCAGTTTGTCCGCGGACGCGCTCGTCTGCCTTGACGCATATCAAAATGTGAATGTGATACGGATTGCCCCCGATCGAAGCGGTCGCTAAGTCGGGGATCGGTTGGCAGGAGGACATCCAGATGAACGCGCCGACGGAAATCACCGCGGACAAACCGGAACTCGCCCGCTTCGAATGGACAGACCCGTTCGCGCTCGAACGCCAGCTCTCCGAGGATGAGCGGATGCTGCGGGATGCCGCGGAGGCCTTCGCACAGGACAAGCTCGCCCCCCGGGTCCGCGATGCCTTCGCCAACGAAACGGTCGAGCCCGCGATCTTTTCCGAGATGGGCGGGGCCGGACTCCTCGGCGTGACGGTGCCTGAGGAGTACGGCGGCCTCGGCTCGACCTACGTCACCTACGGCCTTGTTGCGCGCGAGATCGAGCGGGTCGATTCGGGCTATCGTTCGATGATGTCGGTGCAGTCGTCACTCGTGATGTATCCGATCCTCGCCTACGGCTCCGAGGAGCAACGGCGGAAGTACCTGCCGGGCCTCGCCGCGGGAGAACTCATCGGCTGCTTCGGCCTGACGGAGCCCGACGCCGGCTCCGACCCCGCCGCGATGAAGACGGTCGCGAAGAAGGTGGATGGCGGCTACAGCCTGTCGGGATCGAAGATGTGGATCTCGAACTCCCCCATCGCCGACATCTTCGTGGTCTGGGCGAAGTCCGAGGCGCACGAGGGCAAGATCCGCGGCTTCGTGCTCGAAAAGGGCATGGCCGGCCTGAAGGCGCCCAAGATCGAGGGCAAGCTGTCGCTCCGGGCCTCGGTCACGGGCGAGATCGTCATGGACGGTGTCGAGGTCGGCGAGGACGCGCTGTTGCCCGGCGTGCAGGGTCTCAAGGGGCCGTTCGGCTGCCTGAACCGCGCCCGCTACGGCATCTCCTGGGGCGTCATGGGCGCGGCCGAGGCATGCTGGTACGCCGCGCGGCAGTATGGGCTGGACCGCAAGCAGTTCGGTCGGCCGCTGGCACAGAACCAGCTGTTCCAGAAGAAGCTGGCCGACATGCAGACCGAGATCGCGCTTGGGCTGCAGGGCGCGCTGCGGCTCGGCCGGATGATGGACGAGCATATCGCCTCACCCGACCTCATCAGCATGATGAAGCGCAACAATTGCGGCAAGGCGCTCGACGTCGCCCGCCTGGCCCGCGACATGCACGGCGGCAACGGTATCTCTCACGAGTATCCGGTGATGCGCCACATGCTGAATCTCGAAACGGTGAACACCTATGAGGGGACACATGACGTGCACGCGCTGATCCTCGGTCGGGCGCAGACCGGGTTGCAGGCGTTCGTCTGACGGAACCGATCAGGCCCTGCCGTGCGTTTGATGCCGTATGGTACGACATCGCAGCAAGCAGGGCGCGCTCTCCGCCCTGAAATCGAAGGAACTTGAAGAGGTCGAGCGCCTCGCCGCGCTGATGGATACGGCCGTGCGAGTTCCGGTCATTGGCTACCGCATCGGTCTGGACGGACTGATTGGCCTGATACCGGGCATCGGGGACGCAGCGACACTGATCCCGGCCGGCTACATTCTTTACCGCGCCAAGGCGCTGGGCGTCCCGAACGACGTCTTCTTGCGGATGGTGATGAATACCGGCGCCGACACCCTTCTCGGCTCGGTGCCCCTGATCGGCGATCTGTTCGACATTGCTTTCAAGTCCAACCGCCGCAACGTGGACCTGCTGCGCCGGCATCTGGAATTGCGGCATATCGAGGACGTCCCGCAGGACGAAGTTTCCGGCCAAAGCGCCTAATCCGAGACGAGGCTCCGCGCGACCGACGGCAAGCCGCCTTCCTCCCGCAGGAACGCCGCAATTTCCTCGACCCCGACTCCCGAGCGAAGCGACGCCATGACCACCGGTCGACCTTGTCGCGACGACCGAGCATCCGCCTCGAGTTGCGCCGCATCGACGCCGACGTGCTGCGCGAGATCGACCTTGTTGACCACCAGCAGATCGGCTCTCGCGAGGCCGGGGCCCTTCTTGCGCGGGATGTCCTGTCCCGCCGCGGTGTCGATGACGTAGATCGTCAGGTCGGCGAGCTCCGGACTGAAAGTCGCGGCCAGGTTGTCGCCCCCGCTTTCGATCAGGACGAGGTCGAGGTCGGGGTGCGCCGCGTTCAGCTCTGCCAGCGCCGCCAGGTTGATCGACGCATCCTCACGGATCGCGGTGTGCGGGCAGCCACCCGTCTCCACTCCCCGGATGCGGTCGAGCGGCAGGACCTGTGCGCGCATCAGCGCCTCGGCGTCCTCTCGGGTATAGATGTCGTTGGTGATGACCGCCATCGACAGCTTGCCGGCGAGCACCCGGCACAGCCTCTCGGTCAGGGTGGTCTTTCCGGCGCCCACCGGTCCGCCGATGCCCACGCGCAGCGGGCCGCTCATGTCCGGAACATCCTCGTCTCCATATCTGCGTGTCGCAGAGCCGCAAGCTCGGCGCCGAGTGCGGCGGTACCGATTTCCTCCGGCGGGGTCCGGACCGCATGTCGGCCGACCGACAAGCAGACCGGGCGCATCCGACTGATGATCCTCTGCCCCTCTCCCGCACCGAGGGGGATGAACCGCACCGCGGCGAGCACGAGGTTCGTGGCAAACGTCTGCAGGTAGAGGCCAGCGACGAGCGCCGCGGAAAGCTGCAGCCGGCCCGCGGCGCGTCCCACCGCCACAGGCAACGCGGCAGGAGCATCCGAACTGCCGGTCGCTGCATTCACGGCCGCAGCAAAGGCGGCGCCCTGATCCCGTGTCTCGATCCAGCGCTCCTCCGCCGGGCAGAGCGCGCGCGCCAGGGCGTCGAGGGCCTCGATATTCGTGCCGGGCGCCATCGCAGCGCAGAGCAGCGTTGCATCGGCGGCGCCGGCGCCATCGCGAAGCACATCTGCGACCCATGTCTCGACGTCATCCGTCGTCTGGACCTCGCCGGCGGCCATCGCCCATTCCAGCCCGTGCGAGTAGGCGAATCCGCCGACGGGGAAGGCGGGCGACAACCACTGTGTCAGCGTCAGCACCGCCTCATCCATCGGAGCTCTTCTCGAGATCCTCGTAGTCTCCGATCGCGGCGAGCTTGATCTCCCGCAGGAGCCGGATCGTGGGCTTGGCGGCGAACAGGATCGAGCCGATCAGGAACAGCCAGGTGCCTGCGGTCTGCAGGCTTTCCCAGAAGAAGAAGACCGATCCGACGACGAACGAGATCGCCGCGCCGAAGTCCACGGCCGTGTAGGCAATTTCGTAGGCCGCCCAGATACGGCGGTGGCGGGGCGACTTGTCCCGGTTCTCGGGCGAGAAGAGAGCCATCAGTGCGCGTGTCCGTGTGTGCGCCCATGGCCATAGGCACCGCCCTCGGGACGGAACGGCCCGTCCGTCTCCGCCAGCTGCGCGCTGAGGCGACGCAGCATGTCGGCCATGACGTGGTCTCGCCGGATGACCAGGCGGTCGCTTCGTATCTCGCACGGCGTGTGTCGATTGCCGATATGCCAGGCCAGCCGTGGAAGATCCCCACGAACTTCGATCAGAGGCTCATGCGCCGCCGTGACCTCCACAATCCGACCGTCGTCGAGGACGATAGCGTCGCCATCATCGAGGCTCATGACCTCCGCAAGGTCGAGAAGGACATCGGTGCCGCCTTCCGCCCGGAGGCGCTTGCGGCGCAGAAAGCGCCCCTCGTAGTCGAGCGCGATGCGATCGCAGGCCGGGCCGTTCCACCCGCCTCCGCGCCTCACTTCGGTCGCACGAAAAGCCGTCATCATCATCCTTTCTGCTGCGAAACCTGACTAACGAATGAACATTAGGACGCAAGGATCCTTGCCGGAACGGTCGAGTCGCGTCATTCTGACGCAAACTAATAACCAAGGGAGAGGGAGAGATGTCGATACTTTCTGGGCTTTTCGGCGGCGGCAAGGAGGAGGGCGACGGTGCGCCGCCTCCGTCGACCGTCAAGATCCATCCCTCCGTCGACCACGGGTTTCCAGGCGCGAAGGCGGACTTCTCCGGCGGCATCCTGACATGCCACTGCACGACCAATCCGGTAAAGGTGCGGATTTCGGCCCAAACGGCGCATAACCACGTCTGTGGCTGCACCAAGTGTTGGAAGCCGCACGGCGCGGTGTTCTCGCAGATCGCCGTCGTCGGCCGCGACCACGTCGAGGTGCTCGAGCACGGAGAGAAGCTGGAGATCGTCGACCAGGACGCCGCCATCCAGCGGCACGCCTGCAAGGAATGCGGCGTGCACATGTTCGGCCGTATCGAGAATACCGGACATCCATTCCACGGGCTCGACTTCGTCCATACCGAGTTGTCGAGCGAAGAGGGATGGTCGCCGCCGGAATTCGCCGCGTTCGTCTCGTCGATCATCGAGTCCGGCACCCCACCAGACCAGATGCCGGCAGTCCGGGCGCGCCTTACCGAGATCGGGCTGCCGCCCTATGACGCGCTCTCGCCCGCGCTGATGGACGTAATCGCGACGCATACGGCCAAACAGAACGGCGTGCTCTAGGGCCTCAGCACCGGTAGGTGGCCGCGGTCACGCGGGTGACCGTGGTGCCCGGCTCCACCGGATCGAAGACGACTGTGTTCGCCCCCATCTCCGCCGCGCCCTCCAGCACCACGCGGCGGGCGTCGGCGACACCCTGCGACGCGAAGATCCCGTACACGCCAGGAACGCCGCTCATGGTGCCGACGCGGGTGCATCCGCCGACGTCGCCTGCGCTTGCGAGGCGCACCGGTGACGGCGACGGAGGAGCCGTGCTGCAGGCGGCGAGAAGCACTATCAGTATCGAGACCCTCTTCATTTGGCGACGCTACCGCGACCTTGCACCACATGCCAGCGATCGGAGCTCCTTTCGCCGACGGCGGCGCTCGGTCAGCATTCAGGCGCGTCAGCGACCTCCGGTGCGCCTTCTGCCAAGTGCCGGCGCGCCGCATCGTCAGTCGCAGAACTTGTCGCGAAAGACGTGGCGCACGATGTCCTCGCGGCGCAGGCCCATCTTGCCCAGTCGCGCATCGCTCATCGCATCCAGGCGATTGACCTCGCTGGCGCGTGACAGCCGCTCCAGATAGGCGTTGAAGCCTTGCCCCAACCTGGCGAAGAAGCCGTCGAATTCTGCGCCGAGCCTCGAGCCATTGACGTCCTGATGTGTTGCATTGCCTTCGGTAATGGGACGTTGTCAGTCAAGTGCGATTTTCACCCCTGCCCCAAGTGGGGCGGGTTGTCAGTTGGCGCGACGGAGGCGCCGGCGGCGCGGAGATTCGCATGTCGGAGCGATGCCGGCGCTGGGCCACGAGCGCATGGACGCCGTTGGTCGGAATTGGGCTTAGCCCTGCGCCTTTTGCCGTCTCTCGTCCGCCCCGGGTTCATGCTTCGGTCCGTGGTCAGCGCGAGGCTGCCAACATCATGCCTGGTCCAGTGCGGTCCCGAGCGCCCATCTCACAAGCGTGCTCGAACGCGAGCGTTCGGCGACGAGGCAATGCTCGGCGTCTCGGGGACCGCGTCCCGGTGGGGACTTCGGACGGCCGGCGCCTTCGGGCGTGGCCGAAACCTTCAGCGTTTTCGCCCGCGGCGGGCGGGGCGCATGCGGCGGCTCCCGAGCGTCAGGCGGCGCCTGCCGCGGCCCTGCGCGTGAGGCGGAAGTCCGCGCTGTCCACCCACATCCGGTGCAGGATCACGCCGATCCGGCGCGCCATGGCGACCACCGCCCGCTTCATCCCGCGCCGTCGAGCGACCTGCAGGCCCCACGCCTTCAGCCAGCACGGCCTGGCGTGATGCATCATCACCGTCGCCGCCTGGTAGAGCGCAGAGCGCAGACCGGCGTCGCCGGCGCGGGTGATCGATCCGACCACGTCGATCTCCCCGGACTGGTGGCGGCCTGGCGTCAGGCCGACCCAGGGCCCGACGTCCTTCGATGACCGGAACCGCTCCGGCGCATCGATCGCCGACTTCACCGTGAGCGCCACCTGCGGCCCGACCCCCGGCATCGTCATCATGATCCGGCACGCGGCGTCCTGCTTCGCCAGATCCCGGAGGCGCCGATCGAGACCGGCGAGCTCCGCGCGCAACGCCGCCCGGGCGCGGAGCATCGCCTCCGCCAGCGTCTCCAGCATGGCGTTCCCCGCCGCCAGCTCGCGCACGCGCGCCGCGTAGCCGCCCTTGCTGATCTTGCCGAGCTTGAGGCCGAAGTTTCGCAGCACACCGCGCAGCGACAGCTCGACGTCGATCGCCGCCTTCTGGATGGACCGGCGCGCCGTCAGCAGCGCGCGCATCTCCTGCGCCGAGACCGACTTGCAGTGCACTGGCCGGTACCAGCCCATCTGCAGCAGGCGCGCGATCCCCTCCGCATCGCGCCGGTCCGTCTTGACGGGCATCGCCTTGAGCGCCGCCTTGACCTGGCGCGTCTCCATCAGCACGACCGTGGCGCCCGCCTCCGTGAGCGCCTTGTGCAGCCACTGCGACAGCGGCCCGGCCTCGAGCCCAACCGCCGTCACCTCGAACGGCAGGCCGAGAACGAACGCCGCGAGCGCCTCCGGTTCGCTCGGCAGCTTCGCCTCCTTCACCACTCCGCCACGCGCATCGAGGACGCACACCGCCGCGCTTGCAAGAGAGACATCGATCCCGATGAAATGCTCCATGTCGTCGCCCTTTCGTCTTTGCCAAGGAGAGGGCCGCGCCAGACCCGGCGACCCCCGCGGCGCCCACTCGCGCCGGGGCGACGACACCAACCGCCGAGAGCAGGCTCAAGGCTCCTGGGCGCCAGCCCCATTACGGCATCTCACCCGAGGATGTTACCGGAGGACGACCGGGGGTGGCGCCGGCTGAACCGGGCCTTGGATGGGCGATAGCACCAGCGAGGCCGTCGCTGAGCGGATGATCTTCCTGGCCTCGAGCGCTCGCCACGCCTTCACCATTCTCTGCACGGTGCGCAGGTGATTGTCGGTGAAGCGGTCCGGGTGGCGCTGCTTCAGACGGGCCCGCACCTCGATCCCCGTCAGTGCGGGCTGCGCCTCGAGCCAGGTGATCTTGCCCCCGTTTCGCCGGACACTCAGGCGGTTGCGGTATGAGCTGCGATGAACTCGCGTGGCGAGCGCATCTTCAGCCCTGAGTGCGGGTGGTTCTCATTGTAATCCTCGATCCACCCGCCGACGAGATCGAGGACGGCTTCGGCGTCCGGCAGCGGCGTGACGCGCATGTAATCCCCGCTTCAGAGTGTTCACGAAGGCCTCCGAGATGCCGTTGCTTTCCGGGCTCTTCACCGGCGTGAAGCAGGGCCTCAGGCCGAGCTGGCTGGCGAAGATGCGCGTGTCGCGAGCGGTGTAGGGCGAGCCGTTGTCGCTGAGCATCTCGACCGGATGGGGTGTCTGGTTTCCGCTGAACCGTTTCTCGACCGCCTCGAGCATCATGTCGCGCACGTCCGATCCGCTGATGCCGGCGTTCGCCACGGCGCGCCAGGCGATGATCTCGCGGTCGTGCGCGTCGATGATGAAGGCGCCGCGGATGACGTCGCCGTTCCAGCAGGGGAACTCGAAGCCATCGCTGCACCACCTCAGGTTCGAGCGCATGACGATGACCTTGCCGTCGTGGGTGCGCGCCGGCCGATCGGTATGGCTCCGCGCAAGAAGCAGGTTGTTGGCTTGCATGATGCGGTAGACGCGCTTGTGGTTCACTGGCGCCAGTCCCTGCGCCCGCAGCTGCCGGTTCAGGATCGCCGTGATCCGCCGGTAGCCGTAGGTCGGCCGCGCCGCCACCAGCGTCGTGATCAACGGCAGCACCACCGCGTCTTGCGCCTTATGGTAGCGCCGCCGCGGCTTCGTTCTCCCGCTCAGCCGGTCATGCAGGTTCGAACGTGACACGCCGAGCGCCTCGGCAACGGCCTTCATCGGGAACCGCCCTTCAGCGGCGACTGCGCGAGCAACGTCGGTTTTTTTGGCCGTGACCTGTCCAGCGCCTCCTTGAGGATCTCCACCTCGAGCGTCTTGCGCCCGAGCTGCCGCTCGAGCTCCCCCCTCCAGCTGCCGGACGGCCCGTCTCGCAGGCTCGACCTGGTCACCTCGTCGTCGCCGGTCACCGCCACGCTCCCTCCTTCCAGCATCAGCCTGCGCCAACGATAGAGGAGGTTCGGTGCCACGCCATTGCGTCGCGCGACGACCGAGATGCTCTCCCGCTCGTCCAGGGTCTCCTCCACGATCCGCAGCTTCTCCGCCGCTTCTCCGCCGCGGACCAGCGGCGGCGTCGGCCGCCATCGGTGATGATCTCGATCTCAGACATGAGCACGTGCTCAGGCATATGCCTAAGCCTCCATGGCTATGCCCAAGTCTCCGGTCGAAACGGGGGCCAGTTCACCAGGCCTCGATGTCGGCGCGGTGCGGATCGAGCATCGATGCACGCTTGGGGATTGGCTCGCCGGTAGGGTCGGCGGTGGATCTCCCGATGTTCGCCATTCCTCTTGGATTTTGCAACGCTGCTCACGAAGTCGACGATGATGGCCGCTTCCTTCGGCGCCGGCGCAATGCCGCGCTGGTCCGACGCGCTGGCCCAGCTCGGTCTGAGCCGCCCGGACCGCCGCGAGCGCGATCACCGGATCGGCGCGGCTGCGGAGATCGAGGATGCGTGCCATGCTCTCGGAGTCGAGCCGTCCCGAGGCCAGGGCCCGATCGGCGGGCGTGAGAGGCGGGTGCCAGCGCTTCGTCACCCGCGCGCCGACGCGGACCTTCTCCCGCAGCTTGAACGACGGCTGGAACAGGTTCGTGTGCAGCCGGGCAGCGGCGTAGAGCCGGGCGAGCAACTCGGTCGCCGCCGGTCCCTCGAAGCGACCGTAGCCGACCAGCCGGCGAACGATGGCACCATTCTTCTGCTCCACCCACGCCTGGTCGTTCTTCCGATAGGCACGCGAACGCGTCACCTCGAGGCCCTGCGCCCGGCACCAGGCGACCACCGGGTCATTCATGAAGGCGCCGACGTTGTCGAGATCAACGCCTCTGAGCGGGAACGGAAACAGCTCCTGCGCGGCTCGCAGCGCTTCCAGCACGAGCGCACCTGCCCTCATCACCACCGGCACGCACTCGGTCCAGCCCGTGGCGATATCGGTCAGCACCAGCGTCTGGACGAAGGCCCCGGCCGTGCTGACGCCGGAATGCGCCACGAAGTCGACCTCGACGAAGCCCGGCGGCGGATCGCCCCAGTCGGCGAAGGTTCGGACCGGCACCGACCGCCGCACCGCCGAACTGAAGCCGGCCCGCCGCCGGCGTCCCTGCGCTGCCGCGATCCGCGTCTCCGACAGCAGCCGGTCGATCGTCGCCGGGCTGACCGCCAGGAGCTTCGCGCGCAGCTCCTCATCGGCCGCGAATTGCCCGTGCCGCTCAAGCGCCGGCAGCAGGACCGGGATCATCGGCTTCAACCGTTTCGAGCAGACCCGGTCCGACGCTCCCAGAGCAGTGCCAGCGCCGCCTTCACCGCAGCCCCGTAGAGCCTCTCAGGACGACCTCGCGGACGCTTCTCGAGAGACCCCGTGCCGAGCAGCCGGATGGCGTGCTTGCGATGCAACCCGGTCAGCGCGACGAACTCGTTCAGGATCACCGTCTTCGCCGCACGCCCGCTCGCCGCATACCGGTCCCGGAGCGCCGCCGACACCTCCGCACGTGCCGCCATGCTGAGCCTCCTCGCCATTCCCGCGCCACCCATCGTCGTCCCGCCCAGGGAGCGCGTAGCAAGCGAGGTGGCGCGATCGCAGCGTCGGGTAGCCCCGAAACCACCATCGCCATGGAAAACGCGCCGAAGACCCGGACCGGCCGAGGTCTTTGGCCATGGACACGGCCAGAACGGCTGGGATGTAGTAGCTCGAGGCCCAGCTGACGGTGAGGGAAGAGCCGAGCGCGGTGACGATCAGCCCGCGCCGCGTGGGAGCCAGTCTTGGGATCATGATGGGGTACGATCAGGAAGGGAGCGGCGAGGCAGCGCTGCCTCGCCGCTTTGGCTCATGCCATCAAGGACCAGAGCTGGAACAGCAGCCCCGAAGCGAAGGCGCCGGTCAACGACAGCCCGATATAGAGCGCAAAGACCTGCGGTCGGGCCAGCGCCCACACGGCCATCGCCGCCGGGATTGAGGTCACCCCGCCCGCCACGAGGAAGGCCATGCCGGCACCCGGCGCCATGCCCTGCTCGATCAACCCGCCCACCAGCGGCAGGGCCGCGTAGCCGTTCAGATAGGCAGGAACCCCGACCAGCGTTGCGGTCACGATGGGCAGCAAGCCCTCACCCCCCAGCGTCGCAGTCACGGTTTCCGCCGGGATCCACGCCAGCATCAGGCTTTCGAGGATGAATGCCAGCGTCAGCCATTTGGCGAGGAACAGCGTTGTGCTCAGCGCCGTCTTGCCGAACTTCGCGCGGCGTTCGGCGTCTTGCCAGAAGCGCCAGACCACGGGCTTGGGTGCGCGGATCTTCGCGCCGCCGCAGCCGCCATTGCCGATGCCTTCGCGCAGCGGGTCGGCGAAGGCCCCGCCCTTCATCATCAGGTGCACAACCGTTCCGCCGAACACGCCCAGCCCGATAGCGGCGGCGGTCTTGGCCAACGCGAACTCGAGGTCGAGCACGCCCGCCGTGAGCGCGAACATCGACGGGTCCATGATCGGCGAGGCGAGCCAGAAGGCCATGACCGCCGAGAGCGGCACGCCCATCGCCAGCAGCGCCGCGATCAGCGGGATCACTCCGCAGGAACAGAAGGGAGAAATGCCGCCCGCCAGTGCGCCCAGTGCGATCATCAGGAGAGGCGCGCCTGTGAACGCCTTGGCGATCAGGTTATCTGCGCCGGTTGCCCCCGCCCAAGCGGCAATGGCGATGGACAGGATCAGGAAGGGCGCCGTGTTCAGGAGCGCATTGCCTGCAAAAACCGCGCTGTCCGCGGCCTGGGGCGTGTCGAATACCTCCAGCGCCACGAGTATCACGGCCGAGGCAAGCCAGACCCGCTCGTCCTGCCAGAGATGGCGCAGGGTGGACCGGAGGCCGGGCGCTACGAGGGTCGTGTCAGTCATCACCAAAGCTCCGGAATTGCAGTTTTTTAGAGCAGGAAAAAGACGGCGCCGGCATCATGCCGCGTCCTCCGAGGGTCGCACGGTGACGCCGGCGCAGCATTCGGAGGTCAGAAAGCCGACCACCTGGTGCATCGCGGGAAAATCCACCCGGTTGAAAACCTCGCGGCCCTGCTTGTCCTGCAGTACCAGCCCCGCATCGACCAGCGTCGACAGGTGATGCGCGAGCGTCGAGGGCGCCATGCCCAGGTGATCTCCGATATCGCTGACACGAAGGCCCTCATCCCCAGCCTTCACCAGCAGGCGAAAGATCGACAGGCGGGCATCGTGGCCGAGGGCGGCAAGGGCGCGGGCGTTGGGGCTGGTCGTGGTCATGATGTCAACGTAACCACAATTCTAGTTTTGTAAATTATTCCTTCGGACAGAGGAGGAGCTATGTCCCGAAGGGATGCAGCGAAAGGCCGGGCCAAGAACGGCTGACGTGGTCGTGGGCATGGCCATGGAGCTCGGTCTTCCTTGTCCGCTCACAAAGTTGTAGTGCAGCAGAGGTATGTCGGCTTGCCGGCAGACCCCGCTTCGGGTTGCGACGGTCGCTTCATGCGCCGCCTTCGGCGAAGACGTCATAGGCACGCAAGGCGTCTGCTCCATACACGGCGGCTGGGCCGCCGCCCATGTACAGCGCCAAGGCGACCGTTTCGGCCACCTCGTTGCGCGATGCTGCGTGGTGATGAGCCATCTTCGTGTGATAGGCGACGCAGCCGTCGCAATGCACGGCAATGCCGATCGCAAGCGCCATGAGCTCCTTGGTCTTCGAGTCGATCGCGTGGGTGGCCGTCGCTGCCGACGACAGCGCGCCGAATGCCTTCGTCGCCTCGGGCGAGCCCTCGCGAATGAGCCCGACCCCCGCCATCACATCGTCCGCGATCTGTTTGAAATCCTTGGTCATGTCGTTTCCCTCAGGGTTGTCGGATCAGTCGCTCGAGCCTTTTCTTCGGATCGTCCCATCCAGTTTCGTGGCCGCAGAGACGGTGTGAAGATCGTGCCATTCTTCCGGACGTTGTGAGGCGGGCTGTCCTGACGCAGACCACGCAGGCTCACTTCGACACCGCGATAAGAAAAGTGGTTCACTGGCGCGACGCGGTCTATTCCCTTGATCATGCAGGCTGCAACGGCCGCCAAGAGAAGCTCGGCGGGATTGAACGCGTCCAATCGGCCCTTCACGTCAGTGTCGAGCGGGATCGCGGCCTCCTTGGCTTGCGCCAGCGAGCCGTGACCGTCGATACGGCGCGCGTTGACGCGATATTCCAGCATCACTCCCACTCCATCTGCTGGAACGCCGTCTGCGCATTCCGGCCGGCCAGCGCCTCGAACTGCTCGAGATAGGCGAAGCCGGACTGATCCACCTGTGGCGCGGCCATGATGTCGCCGCCCGCGTCGAGCAGCGCACCAATCTGTTCGCGCAGGTTCATCAGGTAATCGTAGGTATCCGCGCGCGCATCATCCATCCTGGTCGCGTGACCATGGCCCGGGACGACATGCGCCGCGCCCGTCGCCTCCATCGCAAGGTAGGCGTCAGGCCAGCGGGCGATGGAACTCTGGTCGCCCACGCCGAGGATGCGCTCGACATAGACGATATCGCCGGTGAAGACAGTGCCGCGCGCCGGCACCCACACGAAGCTGTCGCCCGGCGTGTGCGCAGGACCGGGATGCACGATCTCGAAGCGCAGCCCGCCCACCTCCAGCGTGTAGGCATCGGAGAAGGTGATGTCCGCAAAGGCGGGTTCGGTTCCTTCCAGCGCGTCGCCGATCAGCTGCGCGAGGGCGGTCATCTGCATGGAGGCGCGGGCCTGCTGGTCTTCCATCGCCGCGTCGGACGCGATGACCGTCGCGCCCTGCGCCTGCCAGTAGCCATTGCCGAGCCAGCGGTGGTCCTGGCCGCCGGTGTTGATGACATGGGTCACAGGCCGATCCGTCACGCTCCGGATCGCGTCGTGCAGGGCCTCGGCCCCCCGCCACGAGCCGCCCGGGTCGATCAGCACCGCGCCAGCCTCGGTCTCAACCAGACCGAAGGTCGCGTTGTTGCCAAGGTTCTCCGGGCTGCGCTGTTCCTTCTCGCCGACGATGGCCCAGACACCCCCGGTCACGGACTGGATTTCCAGGACGTCGGCGAGCGCGAAGGTCGGCGCGGCAAGCATTGCGGCTACGAAGACGACGCGGATCATGCGCTAAGCCAGCCTTCGAGTTTCGCCGCATCCGGCAACCCGCCGGCATGGACGAGCTTGCCGTCGACCGAGATGCCCGGCGTGGACATCACGCCCGCCATGGCGATGGATTTCGCGTCGGTGATCTTTTCGACCGCGACATCCACGCCGAGCCGGGAGGCGGTGTCCTTGACCATGGCTTCGGTCGTCTCGCAGCGCTTGCAGCCGGGGCCATAGACCTTGACGGTTCTCATGTGAGTGTCCTTTCAGAGAATGGCGTTGAAGAGAAAGCCGGTGGCGAGGATCCCTGCGGCGACGACCGCGATGAAGATCGCGATCAGCCGGAGGGTCAGCACCTGCTTCAGGATGATCATCTCGGGCAGCGACAGGGCGATCACCGACATCATGAAGGCGAGCGTGGTGCCGAGCGCGGCGCCCTTGCCCAGAAGGGCCTCGACGATGGGAATGACGCCCGCGGCGTTGGTGTACATCGGCACGCCCACGACCACGGCCGCCGGAACCGACCACCACGCCTCACCGCCCATGATCCGCAGCATCATCTCCTCAGGCACATAGCCGTGGATCGCGGCGCCGATGCCGATGCCGATCAGCACCCAGATCCAGACCTTGCCGACGATCTCGCGCACCTGCTCCGCGCCGATCTGCAGCCGATCCGACGAGCGTCAGCCGCTCCTCGGGGAGATCGCCCACCGGCCCGGCGTTCAGGTCGCGCACCCAGTCCTGCAGATATCGCTCCAGCCCCATCCGGCCGAGGACGAACCCGGCGACCGTGGCAATGGTGAATCCGAAGACGAGATAGATCGTGGCGATCTGCCAGCCGACGAGGCCGTAGAGCAGCCCGAGGCCCACCGGCCCCACCATCGGCCCCGCGATCAGGAAGGAAAACGTCACCCCCAGCGGGATGCCTGCCGAGACGAAGCCGATGAAGAGCGGCACAGATGAGCACGAGCAGAACGGCGTCAGCACGCCCAGAAGCGAGGCCAGCGGATAGCCCCAGATCTCGCGTTTGCCCGCCAGGATCGTGCGGGTCTTCTCCGGGCTGAACCAGCTGCGCAGCACGCCGGTGACGAAGACGATGCCCGTCAGCAGAAGCAGCACCTTCGGCACGTCGTAGACGAAAAAGGCGATGGCCTCGCCTGTGTGGCTGTCGCGCGCCACCGGAAACAGCGCCGTCACCCATTCCGAAATCGGGATCAGCTGGCCATAGAGCAGGTAGAGGACCATGCCGGCGGCGGGCACGCCGACATACCAGAGCCAGTCCGGTGTGCCACGATGCGGTGCGGGGTCATGTGTTTCGACGGTCATGCGACCTTCCTTTCAAGATTGAGTTCGGCGGTCAGCACAGCGTCGATCACGGCCGCGAATTCCGGCGCGAGGTCGGGGTTCCGGCGATAGCGCACCCATTGCCCGTCGCGCCTGTCCAGCACGAGGCCGGCTTCACGCAGCACCTTCATGTGCCGCGACATCCGGCTCTGGCTCGCGTCGAGCCTCGCCATCAGTTCGCAGACGCAGTGCTCACCCCCATCCCAGAGAAGAGCGAGCGCGGCGCGGCGGGTCGGGTCGCAAATGGCGGTCAGTACATTCTGCATGGTCGAATGTTTATGCGTCGCAGCGCATATGCGCCTTGTTTCATATCAACCTCCGTCAACCTCCGGCACGCGCGAAGTACATGTCGACCACAGCGGGACCTAGTCCGGGCGTGCGCAGGCGCTGGAATTGACCCAGAGTGGATCGGCAACACCCCATGGACCTGGCGCATCAAGCCGACATCACAGCGAGGATCCGCACACCCGTGCCTGCTCACGCATCACGGCATAGTCGCTCATCATCTCTGCGATCGCGGACCCTTCCGGCAGCAAGGCCAGTTCCTCGGCAGCCTTCGCCTGAAACTCCCGGCTGTACTCGACGACGCGCGGACAGGACCCGTGCCCACCACCTTTAGAAGCGCCCGACGCGCAGCCGCTCAGCAAGCTCGTTGCGATCGCGAGGGCGGCGAGCTGCCGCTTGCAGCATCTGGCGTTGGACATCATTGGCCTTCTCCGTGGTCTCAAGGCCTTCGGCGAGGCGTCCCGCCCGCTCGCCGGACCGCCGAAGCGAAGCAGGAACAAGAGCACGGCGAGGACGATGGCGTTGCAGCGTAGCGCTGCCAGCATCCATGGGCGGGCTGCGATCCAGCCGAGCAAGGTGGCGATCATCGCCGCCCCCGTTTCCAATCGTCGAGACGCGCGTAGATCGTGACAGCGATCCCGCCAAGCGCGACGGCGACGAACACCCAGCGCAACGTGTCCAGATATGCACGAGCGGCAGGATGGCGGTCTGGGTCTCGGCCAAGACGCTCTGCGCGACTTCGACCCCGGCTGCGCCCAGCGTCGCCACTCCCGCCGCGCCACCGCCCTTCATGGTACGGCTCTGCGCCAGGACTTCGCGCGCCGGAGGAGTCTCGGCTGCAAATGCGGTTTGCCGAACCGGGAACCGCTCGCCCCACTGGCGAGCGGGGCCGAGGTCGACATGGATGAAGCTCGAGCGTGGGTAGAAACCGAAGCCGAGGAACCCGGCCTCTCGCGCCGCCGCCTTGAACGCCACCGGATCGTGGTTCGCCATCGCGATGTCGAAGGCCGCGCCGTCGAGGTGCTTCGAGCCCGTCGCCCCACCGACCGCGCGATTGTGCTCCAGGCTGCGATAGGCGGAGCGGACGATCAGCGGCTTGCCGAGCCGGTCGCGCAGCGCCTGCAGCTTGTCGAGCGCAGGTTCATTGATGAGCAGCTTGCCGGTGCCCCGGCAGGCGATCTCTGCGGGCGAGAAGTTGGGCCAGCGCCAAGTGGCCTCCGGCGCCTCGCGCCAGTGGTCGTAGAAGATCGCGGTCATGAGGGTCCTCCAAGACGAAAAACCCGCCTCGAGGGCGGGTCATTGCGGGCCGATGGTTTGGGGTGTTTGAGCGGCTACGGGCCGCCGCCGAAGATCTTGAGCTTGATGGCGATTCCCGCGAGCAGCGCCAGCATGACGCCGGTGGTGATCATGCGCGCTGGTCGGCCTCTTCGGCTCCGACAGGTTCCGGCTCGCGGTCTACGCCAACGGCAGCACCTTCTTCGACGGGCTGAGGGACGAAGATCGGCCTGAACAACACCGGCTATAACGATCAGGGCGCGTCGTTCGACGCGGCCAACAACTACTTCGTCGCGCCAGTCGACGGCACCTACCTCTTCGGCGCGACGCTGCTCTACAAGATCAACGCCAGCGCCACGGCCCGCATGCGTGGGCGGCTCGTGCTGAACGGCACGACTGAAATCCGCGGCTCCCTCGGCGAAATCTCCGCCACCCACGTCTCGCTCGCCACCGCGATCTGGCTGCAGACCATGGTGCCGCTCACCGCGGGCGATGCCGTCGAGCTGCAGGGGTACTCGCGCAGGACAGCACCCGCGACAAACAGCGGGCGCGACGCGGGCACCGGGTCCGAAGTGATACCCGCACTTCCGCACGCCTGCCAGCCGGGTGGAGTTCAGTTGGCAGCGGCCAGCGGAAGTAGAAGATGCCGTGCCGGGACTGGCTCAGGTACGCCGGAAGTCTCATGCTCTTGCCTCACCTGTGCGGCGCACCGGGAGATCACGAGCGGTAAGACACTGTTCTTGCGTAAAATGGTGGAGCCACGGGGAATCGAACCCCGGACCTCTTGCATGCCATGCAAGCGCTCTCCCAACTGAGCTATGGCCCCATCCGGGTGCGGCGCCGGAGGACGTCGCACGCGCGGTCTCTATGAGATCAGACGATGCGTTTCAAGCGGCAATCGGCCGACGCCAACGTCAATCGTCGTCGCCGTCGCCGGCGACGTCCGCAATATCATCGAGAGAGACATCGTCGTCGCTGTCGTCCTCAAGCACCTCGTCATCGGTCTCGTCCTCGATTTCGGCGTCGTCGTCCTCGAGCACGACGGCTTCCTCCTCCTCGGTCGCCTTCTCCTTGGCGGCGCGGTCGGGCTTGTCGGCGACCATCATCCGGCCGGCCTTGCTCGTGTCGATCACGACAACGTCGCCCGTGTAGGGGCTGACGATCGGAGACCTGTTCAGATCGTAGAAGCGCTTGCCGGTCGTCGGACAGATGCGCTTGGTGCCCCATTCCTCTTTCGGCATGGGCATACCCTCTCTTCGGTGAAAGACGGGCCTCTGCCATACGCCTCCCGGCCTGTCAAATCTTTCGCCGTCTGCCATCGCGCGGTAGAACCGAGGACGAGCAGAAAGGCTACAAGATGCGGACAACGCTGCCGGGCCATCCACCGATAGAAATGCAGGTGCGACACACGCCCCGGGCGCGCAGGATCAGCCTGCGCGTCTCGGGCCGCGATGGTCGGGTCACCCTGACGGTTCCACAGGGCGCCGACACCAGCGAAGCGATAGGCTTCGCGCGGGAGCGCGAGGCGTGGCTGCGCCAGGCGCTGGCCGATATTCCGCCGCGGGAGAGGCCGGAAATCGGCGGCCGAGTTCCTGTCGAGGGCGCGCCGACGGAGATCGTGGTCTCGCCGGTGCGGCGGCCGGTCCTCCGTGGGGGACAGATGCATGTGCCGATGCATCAGCCGCTCGGGCCGGAGTTGGCAAGATTCTTCAAGACCCTGGCGCGCGAACGGGCCGAGCGGGCGATCACGCGGCACTCTGCCGCCATCGGTCGCGCCTGCCCTACCCTGAGCCTGCGCGATACGCGGTCGCGATGGGGATCATGCACGGCGGAAGGGCGGCTGATGCTGTCCTGGCGCCTCGCGATGGCGCCGCCGGATATCCTCGACTACGTTGCGGCGCACGAAGTGGCGCATCTCGTCCACATGGACCACTCGTCGCGTTTCTGGTCGGTGACGGCGCGCCTCTTCCCGGCATGGAAGACCGCGCGCCGCTGGCTGCGGGACGAGGGCGGACGGCTCCAGGCGGTCGACTTCACCTGATCGCCGGGCCGCCGGGCCGCGGCTAGGAGTGGATCGGTCCGTCACCGCAGGCCAGCGCCGCCTCGCGCATCGCCTCGGAATATGTCGGGTGGGCGTGACAGGTGCGCGCAAGGTCCTCTGCCGCGGCGCCGAATTCCATCGCGACGCAGACCTCGTGGATCAGGTCGCCCGCCATCGGGCCGATGACGTGAGCGCCAAGGATGCGATCGGTCGTCTTGTCGGCGAGGATCTTGACGAAGCCGTCGGCGGCGAAGTTCGCCTTGGCCCGGCCGTTGCCCATGAAGGAGAACTTGCCGACCTTGTATTCCCGTTTCATTTCCTTGAGTTGCGCCTCGTTCAGACCCACGACGGCGACCTCGGGGTGGGTGTAGATGACCGACGGGATGACGTTGTAGTTCACGTGCCCGTGCTGCCCGGCAAGCACCTCGGCCACCGCCATGCCCTCGTCCTCGGCCTTGTGGGCCAGCATCGGACCCTCGATGCAGTCGCCGATGGCGTAGATCCCGTCGACGTTGGTTTGCCAATGATCCCCGACCTTTACCTGGCCACGCTTGGTCATCTCGATACCGAGGTCGTCAAGTCCCAAGCCCTTCGTGAAGGGCTTGCGGCCGGTCGAGACGAGAACCGTCTCGGCCTCGAGCTTCTGCTCGCCGTCCTTGTCGTAGCTGATCGTGCACTTGTCCTTGGCCGTCGCCACGGACTTGACGGCGGCGCCGAGGACGAACTTGAGCCCTTGCTTTTGAAGGATTTTCTGGAACGCCTTCTGCACCTCGGGGTCCATGCCGGGGGTCACTGTCTCAAGATATTCAAGCACCGTCACGTCGGACCCGAGGCGAGCGTAGACCGAGCCGAGCTCAAGCCCGATGACGCCTGCGCCGATGACGCACAAGCTCTTGGGAATCTTCCCCAATTCTAGCGCTCCGGTGGAGGTGACGACCTGCTTCTCGTCGATCTCGATGCCCGGTAGCGAGGATGGCTCGGAGCCGGAGGCGATGACGATGGACTTCGCCTGATGCTCCTCGTCGCCGACCTTTACCTTGCCCGCGCCCGGGATCGAGGCCCAGCCCTTGATCCAGTCTATCTTGTTCTTCTTGAAGAGGAATTCGATCCCCTTGGTATTCTGTCCGACAACATCGTCCTTGTAGGCGAGCATCTTCTTCCAGTCGACGGAGGAGCCCTTGACCGTGATCCCCATCTTCTCGAAATTCACTTGAGAATCATGGAGTTGCTCGGTCGCGTGCAGCAGCGCCTTGCTGGGTATGCAGCCGATGTTGAGGCAGGTCCCGCCGAGCGTCTCGCGCCCCTCGACGCAGGCGGTCTTGAGGCCGAGCTGGGCGCAGCGGATGGCGCAGACGTAGCCCCCCGGACCCGATCCGATCACGATGACGTCGTAGCTTGCCATGACTGTTCCCCGGCCAGTTTGTACGTTTCTGTACGTTTTCAAACCCCGGTTTGTACTTTTTTGTACAGAACTTGAAGCCCCTCAGACGATGTCAGAGCAGTGCGGCAACGATCATGAGCAACGTGGCGGCGAATCCAGCGAACCAGATGACCGACCGCCAGGGCACCCAGCCGAAGGCGTAGGCCGGCACGTAGAGGACACGCGCAGCGAGATACGTCCAGGCGCACGTCGCCGTCAGCCACGTGCCCGCGTCCGAGAGAGTCACCACGACCACGGCCAGTGTGAAGAGGATGAGCGCCTCGAAATGATTGGCGAGGGCGCGCCTCAACCGGCCGGCGCGGGGCGAGAGCTGGCGCTGGAGGTCGGGGTCGTCGCGGGGGCCGAGGGTCTTCTCGGTTCCGAGGTCGAGGTTCGCCGGAATCGCCATCAGGACATACTGCGCCGCCTGCAGGAGGCCGGCGAGGGCCAGTGCCAGGAGTTCGGGCGCCACCGGCGTCAGGCGGTGCGGACGAAGTGGTGGCCGCCGTCCGACGCGCCGCCCTGCTCCGCATGGAGCTGGCCGAGGCCGCCGAGATACTCCTCGGCCATGCCGCGCTCGCTGACCTCGTAGAGCATCCAGACCAGGTTGCCGTCATCGACCTGCCGCCAGATCTGCAGAAGAGTGAGTCCCGCGCTCCCGCGCGCTTCGGCGTCGTCGTCGAAGGCGGTGCGCCACTTCTCGTAGTCCTTGACCCTCAGATAGGCGAGCAGCTGCATTGTGCGTCCCTCCAGATGGTCGCGGTCAGGTTTGCCTGACTGTCGCGGTGTTTGCCTTCGTGGCCCAATGCACGGGCAAGGCCAAGAGGTTCCCGCACATGAAGCCGCTCATCTTTTCAATTCTGATCGTCGGCAAACTGGCAGCTCTGGTCGGCGTCAAGACGGTCGACGATGGCCAGACCAGAATGGTGGAGGCGCCCGTCGTCGTCGTGCTCGCCGGCGACCCGCTGACGGGCGGATACCGGCGCAAGCGTTCGGACTGACGTCGCTCGCGAGGCAAGCGCGCAGCGGGTCTGCGATCGGCCCGCGTCGAGTGCGCCGCCGAAACCGCCGGCCTCGCGACGCGCCGGGCGATTGCCGAAGAGGGCGCGGCTGCGAGCCCGTCATCCTGCCTCGCACTCGGATTAACTTGACCTCGATGCCCGCGCGACGGACTTAGCATTGCAGAGATATCGAGGAATGGCATGTCGACCTCCTGGACCGACAACTTTCCCGGGCTCGCGCAGCTCGAGCCGCAGGTCCGCGACCTTCTGGTCAATCGCGCCTCTGTCGTGCGCGTCGCCGAGGGCACGGTGATCTTCGGACCCGGGCATCCGCCCGAGAACCTGCTGCTGGTCGTGAACGGCCAGGTCCGAGTTCGCCAGTTCTCGGAGTCCGGGCGCGAGATCGTGCTCTACCGCGTGCATGGCGGCGAGAGCTGCGTGATGACGACGGCCTCGCTGATGGCGTTCGAGGATTACGCCGCCGAGGGCATCGCCGAGACCGACGTCGAGGCGGTGGCGATCCCCCGCGCCGCCTTCGACGAGGCGATCGCGCAGTCGCCGACGTTCCGGCGCTTCGTGTTCAACGCCTTCTCGCGCCGGATCACCGACCTCTTCCTGACGATCGAGGAGGTCGCCTTCGGCAAGATCGACGTTCGGCTGTCGCAGAAGCTGGTCGCGCTCGCGTCGGGCAGGACCCGGCTCGAGACCACGCATGGCGCGCTGGCCAGCGAGCTGGGAACGGCCCGCGAGGTCGTCTCCCGCCAGATGGCGGAGTTCCAGCGCCGGGGCTGGATCGCGCAATCCCGCGGCACGGTGGAGATTCTCCAGCCCGACGCGCTGCGGACCTACGCCAGGCAGGCGGCCTGACGCGGTTCAGTGATCTAGGTCACCGACGGGAGCAGCGGAAGCGCGTATTCAAAAGTCGACGAAGCTCTTGGAGGTCTCGATGACCAGAAACGAAGGAACTGCCGACCGCGTGCTGCGCGCCATCCTGGGCGCCGCGGTCATCCTGCTGGCACTATGGAGCCTTGCCGGCGCGCTCTACTGGATCGCGCTCGCCATCGGCGCGGTGCTGCTTCTGACGGCGGCGTCGGGGTTCTGCCCGGCATACCGCCTGCTGGGCGTCAGGACCTGCCGGCAATGACGGATTTCACGCCGCTGCAGTCGTTGGCGGGCGGTGCGCTGATTGGGCTTGCCGCGGTGCTGCTGATGGGCGCTCTGGGGCGGATCCTCGGCGCGACCGGCGTGCTGGCGGGTGTACTTCTGCCGACGTCGGGCTTCGACCGGAACTGGCGGCTGGCGCTGCTGGCCGGGATGATTAGCGCGCCGCCGCTGATCTGGCTGGCAACGGGCAGGCCGGTCGAGCTGGAGGTGCCGGTGAGCATTCCGATGCTGATCGCCGGCGGGCTGCTGGTGGGCTTCGGCGCCGCAACCGGGTCGGGCTGCACCTCGGGCCACGGGGTCTGCGGGCTGGCGCGGATGTCG
The DNA here is from genome assembly GCA_963749675.1 of uncultured Alphaproteobacteria bacterium. Classification (GTDB taxonomy): domain Bacteria; phylum Pseudomonadota; class Alphaproteobacteria; order Rhodobacterales; family Rhodobacteraceae; genus Roseitranquillus. Next base: position 178,007 of record CAVVNT010000002.1, on the reverse strand, counting down.
CCGCGGTCGCTGGCCGCGACGGTCACCTTCATGGCGGCGACCTTCGTGTCGGTCTTCGTGGTCCGCCATCTGATCGGAGTCGCATGATGCGTCTGATCGCGACGTACCTGATCGGGCTGGTCTTCGGGATCGGGATCTCGATCTCGGGGATGGCGAACCCGGCGAAGGTGCTGAACTTCTTCGACCTGGCAGGAACGTGGGACCCGAGCCTCGCCTTCGTGATGGGCGGGGCGCTGGCGGTGGCGTTCGTGGGCTACCGTCTGGTGCTGCGCCGGCCGCAGCCGTTGTTCGAGCCGCTGTTCCAGGTGCCGACGGCTCGCACGATCGACGTGCGGCTGATCGGTGGAGCGGCGATCTTCGGCGTGGGCTGGGGGATCGCGGGGTTCTGCCCCGGTGGCGCGCTGCCGGCACTCGGCACCGCCCGGATCGAGGTCTTCGTCTTCGTGGCCGCCGCCGTGGCGGGCATCCTGGCCGCCCGGCTTGGGCCGCACCTGTTCTCTGGCCGCGCCGCAACGGCGACGGGCCGCAACTGAGGGGGAAGAAAATGACTGACTATCCTGTCGACATGAACCTGCATCCCGACGTCGAGGGATTCTTCGACGAGGCGACGAACACGATCAGCTACATCGTCAAGGACCCGGAGTCCGACGCGTGCGCCATCGTCGATTCGGTGATGGACATCGACTATGCCGCAGGCCGGATCACCTACGATCACGCCGACAATCTGATCGCCCGGGTGCGCGAGCGGGGCCTGAAGCTGGAGTGGATCATCGAGACCCACGTCCACGCCGACCACCTGAGCGCGGCGCCCTACATCCAGCAGGAGCTGGGCGGCAAGATCGGCATCGGCGCGAACATCAAGATCGTGCAGGACACGTTCGGCAAGGTCTTCAACGAGGGCACCGAGTTCCAGCGCGACGGCAGCCAGTTCGACGCGCTGTTCGAGGACGGCGACACCTACCGGATCGGCGGCATGACCGCGTTCGCCATGCACACGCCCGGACACACGCCGGCCTGCATGACCCACGTCGTCGGCGATGCCGCGTTCGTGGGCGACACGCTGTTCATGCCGGATGGCGGCTCGGCGCGGGCGGACTTTCCGGGCGGCGACGCCGCGACGCTCTACGACTCGATCCAGAAGGTACTGGCGTTGCCGGACGAGATGCGCCTCTTCATGTGCCACGATTACGGGCCGAACGGCCGCGACGTGCAGTGGGAGACCACGGTCGGCGACGAGAAGCTGCACAACATCCACGTCGGCCAGGGCCGGTCGAAGGAGGAGTTCGTGAAGATGCGCGAGGAGCGCGACGCGACGCTCAAGATGCCGACGCTGATCATCCCGTCGCTGCAGGTCAACATGCGTGCGGGCGAGGTCCCCAAGGACAGCGAGGGGCGCCCGACGCTGAAGGTCCCGGTGAACGGGCTGTGAGGGAGGCATGGTGATGGACATCAGGACCCTGACGCCGGAGCTGTCGGTCGGACCGCAGATCGCGGCCGCCGACGTGGCCGAGCTCAAGCGGCGCGGCTTTCGGGCGATCGTGGGCAACAGGCCCGACGGCGAGAGCGGCGACGAACCGAGCTGGGACGAGATCCGCGCCGCCGCCGAGGCCGAAGGGCTCGTGGCGCGGCACATCCCCGTCGTCTCGGGCCGCGTGCGCGACAGCGATGCCGAGGCCTTCGGAGCGGCACTCGCCGAACTGCCGAAGCCGGTCTTCGCCTATTGCCGGTCGGGCACGCGGTCGAGCACGCTCTGGGCGCTGAGCGAGGCCCGGACGCGGCCGCTGCCGGAGATCCTCGGCGCGGCCAAGGCGGCGGGCTACGACCTCGGCGGCGTGGCGCGGCGCGTGGCCAACGGCGGCCGGACGCCGACGGAGGCGCGCGAGGCGACCCACGACGTGGTGATCGTGGGTGCGGGCGCGGCGGGCGTCGCCGTCGCGTCGAGCCTGCTGCACCGCAAGCCCGGCCTCGACATCGCGGTGATCGACCCCGCCGACGTGCACTACTACCAGCCCGGATGGACGCTGGTCGGCGCCGGCGTCTTCGAGGCGCGCGAGACTGAGCGCACGATGGGCTCGCTGATCCCGAAGGGCGTGAAGTGGATCAAGGCGGCGGTCGCGGCGTTCGAGCCGGGCGAGGACGCCGTCATCCTCGACGGCTGCCGGGTGATCGGCTACCGGCGCCTGATCGTCTGCCCCGGGCTGAAACTCGACTGGGGCGCGGTGGAGGGGCTGACCGCGACGCTCGGGCGGAACGGGGTGACGTCGAACTATCGTTACGATCTGGCCCCTTACACATGGGAGCTCGTGCGTCTCCTGAAGTCCGGCCGGGCGCTTTTCACGCAGCCGCCGATGCCCATCAAGTGTGCCGGGGCGCCGCAGAAGGCGATGTACCTGTCCGCCGACCATTGGTTCCGGCAGGGCCGCATCCGCGACATCGACATCCACTTCATGAATGCGGGCGGGGTGCTCTTCGGCGTCAAGGATTACGTCCCGGCGCTGGAACAGTACGTGGCGAAGTACGGCGCGACGCTGGACTTCTTTCACAACCTCGTCGCCATCGACGGTCCGGGCCGGACGGCGGTGTTCGACGTCAAGACGCCGGGCGAGGAGGCGCGCCGGCTCGAGGTAGAGTTCGACATGATCCACGTCTGCCCGCCGCAGACGGCGCCCGACTTCATCAAGGTCTCGCCGCTCGCGGACGCGTCGGGCTGGGTCGATGTCGACCAGGCGACGCTGCGCCACAAGACCTACGCGAACGTCTGGTCGCTGGGCGACGCGATGAACGCGCCCAACGCAAAGACGGCGGCCGCTGCGCGCAAGCAGGCGCCGGTCGTGGCCGAGAACGTCGTCGCCGACATCCGCGGCCGTGCGCCGGTGGCGCAGTACGACGGCTACGGTTCCTGCCCGCTGACCGTCGAGCGCGGCAAGATCGTCCTGGCGGAGTTCGGCTATGGCGGCACGCTGCTGCCGAGCTTTCCCCGCTGGGCCATCGACGGGACCAAGCCGTCGCGCGCCGCATGGCTGCTGAAGGAGAAGATCCTGCCGCCGGTCTACTGGCGGGCCATGCTGAAGGGGCACGAATGGCTGGCGCGGCCGGAGAAGCTGAGCAAGAGCGGCGTGGTCGAAACCGGATAATTCCGCCTCTCACGCCCGCCGCACCGGCGGCGGGCACCCCAACCTGGACAGTGACGAAGACATGACCATTCCCCCCGCCCTCGCGCGCCGCCTGCCCGTCCTCGACTGGGGCCGGCGCTATGATCGCAGCACGCTGACCAACGACCTCGTGGCCGCGGTGATCGTCACGATCATGCTGATCCCGCAGTCGCTGGCCTACGCGATGCTGGCGGGACTGCCGGCGGAGGCGGGGCTCTACGCCTCGATCGTACCGATCCTGCTCTATGCGGTGTTCGGCACCAGCCGGGCCCTGGCCGTCGGTCCGGTCGCGGTGGTGTCGCTGATGACGGCGGCGGCGGTGGGCGGGGTCGCGGCGCAGGGGACCGCAGGCTACGCAGTTGCGGCGCTGACGCTGGCGATGCTGTCCGGCGGGATGCTGTTGGCGATGGGGCTGCTGCGGCTCGGATTTATCGCGAACTTCCTGTCGCATCCGGTGATCGCGGGCTTCATCACAGCGTCGGGCATCCTGATCGCGGCAAGCCAGGTGCGGCATGTTCTCGGGATACCGGCCCAAGGCCATACCCTGCCCGAGATCGTCCTGTCGCTGGCGGCGCACCTGCCGGAGACGAACCCCTGGACGCTGGCCATCGGCATCGCGGCGACCGCGTTCCTGTTCTGGGTGAGACGGGGGCTGCAGCCGGCGCTTGCGCGCGCGGGCGTGCGGCCGCAGCTTGCAGGGTACCTCGCCAAGGCGGGGCCGGTGGTGGCGGTCGCGGTGACGACGTTCGCCGCATGGGCGATGTCGCTCGACGCGCGGGGCGTCGCGATCGTCGGCGCGGTGCCGCAGGCGCTGCCGCCGCTGACCCTGCCCTCCTTCGCGCCGGATCTGGTCACGCAACTTGCCGTGCCGGCCCTGCTGATCTCGATCATCGGGTTCGTGGAGTCGGTTTCGGTGGCGCAGACCCTGGCGGCGAAGCGACGGCAGCGCATCGACCCGAACCAGGAGCTGATCGGCCTGGGCGCCGCCAACCTGGGCGCCGCTTTCACCGGCGGATATCCGGTCACGGGCGGCTTCGCGCGCTCGGTCGTGAACTTCGATGCCGGGGCCGAGACGCCTGCGGCAGGGGCGTTCACGGCGGTTGGCCTGGCGATCGCGGCGGTGGCGCTGACGCCGCTGATCCACTTCCTGCCGAACGCGACGCTGGCGGCGACGATCATCGTCGCGGTACTGTCGCTCGTCGACCTGTCGATCCTGCAGAAGGCGTGGCGCTACAGCCGGGCCGATTTCGCGGCGGTGGCCGCGACCATCGTCGTCACGCTCGTCGTCGGCGTCGAGGCGGGGGTGTCGTCGGGCGTGCTGATCTCGCTGGGGCTGCACCTTTACCGGACGTCGCGACCGCATGTCGCCGAGGTCGGGCTGGTTCCGGGGACGCAGCATTTCCGCAACGTCGAGCGGCACCGCGTGCTGACCGACCCCGCCCTTCTGACCGTCCGGGTCGACGAGAGCCTCTATTTCCCGAACGCCCGCTGGCTGGAGGACATGGTGCTGGAGCGCGTCGCCAGCCGGAAGGGCCTGCGCCACGTCGTGCTGATGTGTCCGGCGGTCAACGAGATCGACCTGTCCGCGCTGGAATCGCTGGAGGAACTGAACCGCCGCCTCGCGGACGAAGGCGTGACCTTGCACCTCAGCGAGGTGAAGGGGCCGGTGATGGACAGGCTCAAGCGCTCCCACCTGCTGGACGAACTGACGGGGGAGGTCTTCCTCTCGCAGTGGGAGGCCATCCGGACCCTGGCCCCCGGCATCGCGGCGGCCGATCCGCTCAAGGCGGCCGAGTAGACCGTCGCTCCTCGATCTTCACGCTGAGGAAAGGTACCTCGCGGTATTTGTCTTAGTAGTTTCATGGCGCTGTGCCATATTGTAAGAAAAAAGCGAAGGTACATGGGCAGTATTGCGGAACAAGTTGCAGCGCTCCCGTTGCGATGGGACGACAAGGGGCGTCTGCGGGTCATGATGGTGACGTCGCGCGACACCGGCCGTTGGGTGATGCCCAAGGGTTGGACGATGGAGGGCAAGAAGCCTTGGCGCGCGGCCGAGATCGAGGCGCTGGAGGAGGCGGGCGTGATGGGGCATGTCTCTCGCGTCCCGCTGGGCCACTATCGCTACGACAAGGTGCTTGACGACGGCTCTTCGATTCCATGCCGCGTGACGCTGTTTCCGATGATGGTCCGGCGGCTCAAGCGGAACTGGAAGGAACGCGACCAGCGCAAACGCCGCTGGTTCTCGCCCAAGGGCGCGGCGAAGGCGGTGAACGAGCCCGACCTCGTCCGCCTGCTGTCGCAGCTCGTGCAGAAGCCGCGCAAGCATCCGCTCATCGGGCCGCTGCGCAAGGCCTCCTGACGCTCACCGACGCAGGCGGCGCACCATCCGGACGGCCGGGAACGCGATGCCCGGGGCGAGCGTGATGGTCAACCGGCCCGAGGTCCGCAAAACCACAGGCGCGGTAGAACGGCACAGCGGTTCGCGTGCTGAGACACTCGACCGTCGTGGCGCCGCTGTCGGCAGCGTCCGCGAGAACACGTGCCATCAGCGCGCGTCCGATGCCCCGGCGTGTCCTGCCGTGGTCGGTCACGACGTGCCGGATGTGGGCGACGGCGCGACGGGTGCCGGTCGCACGCCCCGGCGAAGCGGCGCGCGTCCAGCCGCCGGCGCCGACCACGAGGCCCGCCTCCTCCACCACGTAGTAGCTGCCGGAGCGCACGAGCGCGGGGTTCGCGCGAGAGATCAGTGGCAGGGCCAGCACCAGCGTCGACGGGGCATAGTCCGGCTTCAACAGGATCGGATAGCTGCGCGCGAGCAGCCCGTCGATCGCCGAGAGATCGGCTGGGCCGGCGACGCGGACGGTCAGCGTCTCGGGCATTGAGCCCTCCGAGAACGAAAAAGGCCGCGCTTGCGGCGCGGCCCCATCATGGCGTCAGGATCGGCGCGATCCTACTTGATCTTGCCTTCCTTGTACTCGACGTGCTTGCGCGCGACGGGATCGTATTTCTTGACCGTCATCTTCTCGGTCATGGTCCGGGCGTTCTTCTTTGTGACGTAGAAGTGGCCCGTGTCCGCCGTCGAGTTCAGGCGGATCTTTATGGTGGTCGGCTTCGCCATGTCGCCTTCTCCTCTCGGCGGCCGAGCGCCTCGGCCCGGCAGAATTAGCAAGGTCCCGCTTTTACCCCTGCGCGCGCGGCTGTCAAGCCGTGCGCCCGGCTCTTGAGCGGGTCGCGTCGTCGTGCACTCTCGTGCAACACTCGAGAGACTGCCAGGCGCCCCGCGACGGTGCGATGGCAGGCCGCGGCCGCGGTGCGCGATCCGCCGCGGACAAGCATCCGGAGGTCGACGAGATGACGACCGACCAGCACAGGAGGGCGCCGCGGCTGACCGCGATGCGCCCGTCGACGCTGATCGCGACGGGTCTCGTCGCTGCGGCAGCGGTTGCGGCCTTGTGGTGGCATGGCGATCTGCTGGCCCTCGCGCAGCGTGTCGAGACCGAGGCGGGGGCGGCCGAAGCGATCTCGCGCGCCGGCCCGTTCGCGGTGGTGGCACTGATGGCCCTGGCCGTGGTGGCGAGCCCGATCCCCAGCGGCCCGATCGCCATGGCGGCCGGTGCGCTCTACGGCCCGTGGCTCGGCGGTGGCCTGACGCTCGTGGGGGCGTTCGCGGGCGCGATGATCGCCTTCGGCCTCTCGCGGCGGTTCGGACAGCGCATGCTCGGCGCGTCGTCGCGCCCGCTCGCGGTCTGGATCACCCGGCCGCGCTCGCAATCCATGCTAATGCTTCTGGTCCTGGCGTCACGGCTGATTCCGGCGATCTCGTTCGACGCGGTCAGCTACGTCGCCGGCCTGACGCAGCTCGAGACGTGGCGCTTCGCGCTGGCGACCCTGATCGGCGTCGCGCCGATCAGCTTCGCCTTCGCCGCGATGGGGGCGGGGATCATGGACAGTGGAACCCGCCCCATCGCACTGGCCGCTTGCTTCGTCACTGTCCTGCTCCCGGCCGCCGCATTCGTCTGGCGGCGTGGGCGCCGAAAGCGGAGCGATGCAGCCGCCGACCCCCACTGACGCCGAGACCTAGGAGAGCGGCGCGATGCCCATGCTGGCGTGCACGCGGTCGCGCGCCTCGTCCGAAATGCCGAGGGCGGAGGCGAGCTGGCGCAGGTAGGTCTGCTCGGCGGCATTGTCGGCCCGCACCGCCATCAGCGAAGTGGCATAGACCTGCGTCTTCATGGACTCCTGCGTATCCCGCGCGAGGGCCGTCGGGTCGGACGGCTTGGCCATCTCCTCCTCGACGAACGCACGCTCCTCGGGGTCCACGTCGCCGAGCTGAGCCATGATCGTCGCCCGCTCCTCGTCGGAGATATCTCCGTCGGCCTTGGCGGCCTGGATCATGGCGCGCAGCATCAGCTTGGCGTTCTCCTCCTGCGCGACCGCGACGGGGGTGCCGCCGAAAAGCGCGCCGATCATGTCGTCGGCCATCTTGCCGCCGGTATCGGTTGCGGTCTTCATCGCCGCGAGCAGGCTGCCGAGGCCGGCCGAGCCCGCCTCGGTCGCGGCGGCGGGGGCCGCAGACATCTTGGCGATGAAGTCGTTGACCGTCTTGGCGCCGCCGGGCACGCCCATCTTCTCGGCCATCGCGCCGAGTTGCATGCCCATGCTGCTGCTGGTCGACTCGAGCTGCTTCTGCATTCCGGCGAGGCCGCCCGTCTTGCGAAAATGATCGAGGCCCTTGGCCGCGGCAAACCCCATGGCCACGCTGGCCAACGTCCTGACAAAGCTCATCGGTGCATTCCTCCCAGCCGCTGCACACTGCGTGCGAATCGCACTGTAGCGGATTCTCGGGGAGGTGGCGATGCGCGGATGGCCTGTAAGCCGGATTCTGTCCGGGGGCCGAAGCCCCCTGGATGACCATTCCTCTGGTCCCGCCGTTGCCGGCGGGATCGAGCTGCCAACCCGGACCTCTCGGGCCGAAGCCGCCCTGCCCCGGTCCTCTCGAACCAAGGGGCGCGAGGTCCCTATTCGGCATTGCTCCCGGTGGGGCTTGCCGTGCCGGTCCGGTTGCCCGTCCCGCGGTGGGCCCTTACCCCACCGTTTCACCCTTACCCGTCGAAGTGTTTCCGTTGGCGAACCTCCGGTTCGACGGGCGGACTGTTCTCTGTGGCGCTTTCCCTCGGGTTGCCCCGGCCGGGCGTTACCCGGCACCGTCGCTTCGTGGAGTCCGGACTTTCCTCGGGCGCATTCGACGCCCGCGGCCATCCAGCCATCCGCGCGGCTAAGGGGTTAGGCGTGCGAGTCGTACCGGTCAACGGGAAAACGCTCGGCGAGGTCGACCGCCATGCCGGCGTCCCGCTCATCCGCAGGTCCTTGCGCCTTCGGACGGAACCGCAGGCGGAAGGCGGCGAGGCGCAGGTCGGGGCCGACGGCGGCGGGATAGCCGAAGCGGAGGAGGGCGGCGTCGGTCTCGCCCGGAGCCGCCATTCGGTCCGCGGGCCAGACCGACAGGCCGGCGGAAACGAGACCCGTCCAGTCGAATGCCGCACCCGGGTCGTCCTTGCGGCCGGGTGCCATATCGGAATGGGCGATGACGCGAGCCGGCTCGATTCGGTGGCGCCGCAGGACGCCCGCGAGCAGCTCGCGCAGCCCCGCCATCTGCGGCACAGGGAAGGCGCTGCCGTCGCCTTCGAGCTCGATACCGATGGAGCGGGAATTGACGTCGGTCACCGCGCCCCATGCGCCGGCGCCGGCGTGCCAGGCGCGACGGTCCTCGTCGACGAGAGCGAAGACATCGCCGGCGCGGTCGATAAGCCAGTGCGCCGAGACCTCGGCCACGGGGTCGCAGAGACGCGCCAGCGCAGCGTCGCGCGGCAGAACAGTGTGGTGCAGCACGACGATGTCGGGGCGAGCGCCACCGCGGCGCGGTCCGTGGTTCGGCGAAGGGCGCCGGATCACCCGCCGGTCAGCCGCCGCGTGCGGCGCGGAACGGGCGCGGGTCCCAGTAGCAGGCGAAGCCGTCGCCGTCGGGGTCGAGGCCCATCCGGTCGCGCTGCGGCCCGCCGGCTTCGAGAAACGCCTCCTGCGCCTTGTCGGACGAGGAATACTTGGCGCAGTTCCGCGTGAACCGCGACTGGCTGTTCGTGCCCGAGCGGCTGTAGACCTGCTCTCCCGGCTGGTTCGAGGTGCCCAGCGCGAACGAGACGATGTTGGGGCCAGTGTCGGCGGGCCGCTGCGGCACCGGTTCGGGCGGGATCACCTGGTAGGCCTCGCGCTGCGCCTCGAGCCGCTGGGCGTCGGACTGGATGCTCTCGCGCGATGAGACTGCGCCGAAATCCTGCTCGTCCGAGATGCCGACGTTGCCGCCGGGCTGCGCCGGGGCGACCGGGGCGGCAGTGCCCGTCTGGAAGGCGCCGTCCTGGTACGTGCTGGCCGCAGCGGCACCGCCGGTCCCGATGCCGGCCGCAGCGAGTTCGTTGCCGCTGATGACGCCGGGGCGGCCCGTGACCTCGGGGCCTGTCGGATCAACGAGGACCGGTCCCGCGGTGCCCTGAAGCTCCGCTTCGCGCGAGGCGCGGTATGGGTTGTAGCCGTCGTCGTAACCGACGGTCTGCATGGTCCCCGTCGCGCAGGCGCTGAGGGCGAGGGCCGCGATGATCGGAGCGATGCGCATCTCGAGACTACCTTACCACCAACGCGACGGCTTGACATCAAAACCGGCCGCCGTTTCGACCGCGAGCGCGAGATTCAGAAGCTCCCCCTCCTCCCACGGCTTGCCGATGAGCTGCAGGCCGAGCGGCAAGCCGGTACGATCAAGGCCCGCCGGGACGGACACGCCGGGCAGGCCGGCGAGGTTCACGGTGACCGTAAACACGTCGTTGAGATACATCTGCACCGGGTCGGCGTCGTCCATCGCCCCGAGCGGGAAGGCCGCCGAGGGCGTGGCGGGCGTCAGGATCGCGTCGACGCCTTGCGCGAACACCTCCTCGAAGTCGCGCTTGATGAGGGTGCGCACGCGCCGGGCGCGGTTGTAGTAGGCGTCGTAGAAGCCGGCCGAAAGCACGTAGGTGCCGATCATGACGCGGCGCTGGACCTCGTCGCCGAAGCCTTCGGCCCGCGTCTTCTCGTACATCTCGGTCACGCCGTCGCCCTGCGCGAGCTTTGCCCGCCGGCCGTAGCGGACGCCGTCATAGCGGGCGAGGTTGGACGATGCCTCGGCCGGGGCGATGACGTAGTAGGCGGGCAGCGCGTACCGGGTGTGCGGCAGCGAGATGTCGACGATCTTCGCCCCGGCGTCGGCCAGCATGTCGCGGCCCTTCGTCCAGAGCGCCTCGATCTCGTCGGGCATGCCGTCCATGCGGTACTCGCGCGGGATGCCGATGGTCTTGCCGCGAATGTCGCCTGTCAGCGCCGCCTCGAAGTCCGGTACGGGAATGTCGGCGGAGGTCGAGTCCATCGAGTCCGGCCCCGCCATCGCCTGCAGCATGATGGCGGCGTCGCGCACCGTCTTGGTCATCGGCCCGGCCTGGTCGAGCGACGAGGCGAAGGCGACGATGCCCCAGCGCGAGCACCGCCCGTAGGTCGGCTTGATCCCGACGGTGCCGGTGAACGCCGCGGGCTGACGGATCGAGCCTCCGGTGTCGGTGCCAGTGGCGGCGAGGCAGAGGTCGGCCGCCACCGCCGCCGCCGAGCCGCCTGAGGAGCCGCCGGGTGTCAGCGCCGTGTCGTCGTTGCCGCGCCGCCACGGGTTCACGACGTTGCCGTAGGTCGACGTCTCGTTCGACGAGCCCATCGCGAACTCGTCCATGTTGAGCTTGCCGACCATGACCGCGCCGGCCTCGAACAGTTGGCGGGTGACGGTCGACTCGTAGGGCGGCAGGAAGCCTTCGAGGATGCGGCTACCGGCCTGGCTCGGCACGCCCTCGGTGCAGAAGAGGTCCTTCACGCCGATCGGGATGCCGCACATCGAGGGGGTGTCGCCTGCGGCGAAGCGCTGGTCGGCCACCTTGGCCTGCGCCAGCGCGATCGGGTTCGTGCGGTGGACGACGGCGTTCAGCGCGCCGGCCTTCTCGACCGCCTCGAGGCAGGCGGCGGTCAGCTCGACCGCGGTGATCTCGCCCGAGCGCAGCCTGTCGCGCGCCTCGGCGATGGTCAGGGTGTTGAGGCTCATTCCACCACCTTCGGCACCGCAAAGAATCCCTCGCGCGCGTCGGGAGCGTTGGAGAGCACCGTCTTGGGCTCACCGCCAGCCGTCACCTCGTCGGTGCGGCGCCTGAGGCGCATCGGCGTGACCGACGTCATCGGCTCCACCCCCTCGACGTCGACCTCGTTCAGCTGTTCGATGAAGCCGAGGATGCGGTTGAAGTCCTCCTGCAGCGCGGGCAGGTCGGCGTCGTCGACGGCGATCCGCGCCAGATGCGCGACGCGGCGTGCGGTCTCGATGTCGATGGACATGGCGCCCTCCGGATGATCGGAGCGCGTCTAGCGCGCGGGCCCACCGCCTTCAAGCGCGTGACGGCGCCAGACCTCGATCATCCAGCCGAGCATCAGGCCGTTCAGGATGTGCCACAGGAAATGCGTGCCGACGGGGATCGTCCCGCAGAGCGGCTGGTCGAGCGAGCGGAAGGTGAGCGAAACGGCCAGGATCGCGGCACCGAGCGCCAGTCCCCGCGCCGTCTCGGGCGCCCGTCGGCGGAGCAGCAGGGCGTAGAGCCCGATCAGCAGCGGGACCGGCCAGTAGAACGACGAGATCGCGAAGAACGGCAGCGCCGAGAAGATCGGCGTCAGGACCATCGTCCACGGGATGAACCCCGCCGCGCCGAGACCCGCGAGCCAGACTGGCCAGCCCCAGAACGTGCGATTCGCGGCGTAGACGTAGATCAGGATGAAGATCCCGATCGGCGTCGTGTCCGCGGTCGAGGCCCAGACCCTTGCATGCGTGTGGAACAGATAGCTGCCGATCCCGATGGCAAAGAGGATCACGCACAGTGCCCGCCCCAGCGTCAGGCCAGACGTGCGGCGCCACATCACTGCGGCCGCGATCAGGAACGCCGCGTTGGTGAGGGCGTTGAGCGGTTCGGACCAGTAGCCGGGGTCGGTCCGCTCGCAATAGGCATCGATGTAGGCCGACCATTCCATGATGAAGTTCGATCCCGGTGCTAGGTCCACTTACGGTAACGGAGGAGGTTCACATGAAGATCACTTGGCTGGGTCACGCATCGTTTCGCATCGAAATCGGCGGACAGGTCCTGCTTGTCGATCCTTGGCTGGAGGGAAACCCCCTCTTTCCCGACGAGCGCCGAGGTGAGGCGATCCAGGGCGCGACCCACATCCTGCTCACGCACGGCCACTTCGACCACGCGTCGGAGGTTCCGGCATTGTCGGCGGAATTGAACGCGCCCGTTGTCGGTATCTTCGACCTGATGAGCTGGTGGGAATCGAAGCACGGCATCGAAGTCGTCGGCTTCAACAAGGGCGGAACCGTCGACCTCGGCGGCGTGAAGGTGACGATGGTGAATGCCGTGCACTCCTCCTCGATGGGCGGCGAGGACGGGCCGATCTATGCTGGCGCCGAGGCGGGTTACATGATCTCGGCCGAAGGACACACGATCTACCTGTCGGGCGACACCGACATCATGGCCGACATGGCCTGGATGGGAGAGTTGCACAAACCCGACATCGGCATCCTGTGCGCCGGCGGCCAATTTACGATGGACATGGAGCGGGCGGCCTTCGCGGCGAAGAGGTTCTTCGACTTCAAGACGGTGATCCCCGGCCACTACAGGACGTTCCCGCTGCTGGCGCAATCGGCGCAGGCGCTGGTCGACGCGCTGCCCGGCGTCGACGTGAAGACGCCGGACGTGATGGAAACCGTCGAGATCTGATCCCGCGATCGGCTCTGGCGCATTGCGTCGGCCGGGCCGAGGCGCGAAAGGGGGCCGCGGCGTCTTCCGCCGATGCCCCCTGCCCGCCGAGACCGCCCCGTGCTGCTGCTGACGATCTGGCCCCTCTTCGCGCTGATCTGCCTCGGCTTCGCGCTTGCACGTGCGGACTTTCCGGGTGGCGGGTTCTGGCCGGCGGCCGAGCGGCTGAACTACTTCCTGCTGTTTCCGGCGCTTCTGGTGTCGAGCCTCGCCGAGGCGCCGCTGTCGGACCCCGCGATCCTGCGCCTTGGCGGCGCCGCGGTGGGCATGATCCTGTTGGCAACGGCGCTGGTTGCGGCGGTGCGGCGGCGGGTCGGCTGGCCCGCTTCTCGCTTTGGCCCGATCCTGCAGGGCATCATCCGGTTCAACACGTATCTGGGCCTTGCGCTGGTCGGAAGCCTCCTGGGAGATGACGGCCTGCGCCGTGCCGCGGTGGTGCTCGCGGTCTCGGTGCCCCTCGTCAACGTGCTGTCGGTGGTTGCGCTGACATCGTCGCACGGCGACCGCCGGCTGCGCTCGCTGGCGGCGCCGATCGCCCGGAACCCACTGATTCTCGCCAGCGCGCTGGGCGTCGCGGTCGCGCTGCTTGGCACAGGTTTGCCGTTCGGGGCCGACCGTTTGCTGGAGCTGCTCGGCCGCGCGAGCCTGCCTCTGGGCCTGCTGTGTGTCGGCGCCGCGCTGCGGCCCGAGTTCGCGCGGCGCGCGGCGGCGGCGCTCGCGCTCGCCTCGGCCGTGCGGCTCGTCGCGATGCCGGCACTGGCGGCGATCGTCGCGGCTGCGTTCCGGCTGCCCCCCGAGGAGGCGCTGGTCCTCGTCGTGTTTGCCGCCATTCCGACGGCACCCACGGCCTACGTGCTGACGCGCCAGCTCGGCGGCGACGGCGGGCTGATGGCGGGCCTCGTGACGCTCCAGACCGTCGCCGCGGCGGCGACCATCCCGCTCGTGCTCGCGCTGCTGGGCTAGCGGCGTTCGGCGAAGAACCGCACGAGAAGCTCGGCGGACTTGTCGGCCGAGATTCCGCCGTAGACCTCCGGCACGTGATGCGACTGCGGATGGGCGAAGATGCGGGGCCCCTGGACGACGCCGCCGGACTTGGGGTCGTCCGCTCCGTAGTAGAGCCGCGCGATGCGGGCGGCCGAGATCGCCGCGGCGCACATCGGGCAGGGTTCGAGCGTCACCCAAAGGTCGCAGTCCGTCAGCCGCTCGGACCCGAGGGCGGCGGCGGCGGCGCGAATCGCCATCATCTCGGCATGGGCGGTCGGATCCGCCAGCTCGCGCGTGCGGTTTCCGGCGAGGGCGACCACCACGCCGCGCCGCACGATGGCCGCCCCCACCGGAACCTCGCCCCGGTCGCCGGCCGCACGCGCCTCGCAAAGCGCCGCCTGCATGTGGCTGCGAAAGGTCATGGTCTCCCTCATCGCGCCGATGCGCATGCTTGCCAAGCACCGGGCATGGCCTTGGCGCCAGCGGTGAGGTAAGCAGCGCGCCTCGATCCAAGGGACGGCCATGACCGAAGGAGAGCGCATCGCCAAGGTGCTGGCCCGCGCGGGCGTCGCCAGCCGCCGCGAGGCGGAGCGCGTCATCGCCGCCAGGCGCGTCGCCGTGAACGGCCGCGTCATCGACAGCCCGGCGCTGAACGTCACCGCAAAGGACCAGATCACCGTCGACGGCAAGCCGCTCGCCGAACCGGAGCCGCCGCGGCTGTGGCTCTACCACAAGCCCACCGGCCTCGTGACCACCGAGCGTGACGAGAGAGGGCGCCCGACGGTGTTTCAGAACCTGCCGGAAGGCCTGCCGCGGGTGATGAGCGTCGGCCGGCTCGACCTCAACTCCGAGGGTCTGCTGCTGCTGACCAACGACGGCGATATCAAGCGGCGGCTGGAGCTGCCGGCCACCGGCTGGAGCCGCAAGTACCGCGTGCGCATTCACGGCACCCCGAGCGATACGACATTCGCGCCGCTTCGCAAGGGCGTGACGGTCGAGGGGGAGCGGTTCCGGCCGATGACGGTCACGCTCGATCGGCAGCAGGGCGCCAACGCCTGGGCGACGATCGTCCTCCGCGAGGGGCGCAACCGCGAGATCCGCCGCGCGATGGAGGCCGTGGGCCTGACGGTGGCGCGGCTGATCCGCGTCGGCTATGGTCCGTTCCAGCTCGGTGAATTGAAGGCCGGTGAGGTCAGCGAGGTGAAGCCGCGGATCGTCCGCGACCAGCTTGGCCTCTCCGAGCTGCCGCGCCCGAAGTCGGGCAGGCGGTGAGCGCCGCTCTTTCCGGCGCGGCATTGATGTACCGGCACCGGCCCCTCACCTATTGGCTCATGATTATTGACGAAGGGCCGAGAGGATGCAGCGACTGATCCTTGCCGTGCTGTTTCTCGGCGCGATCGCGGCGATCCTCGCGGTTCTCGTGCTTGGCGTGCGTGCGACGGTCCGCGACGGCGGGGCGGTGCCACGCGAATCGGAGGGTGGACCCGTGCAGAAACTGGCCTTTGCCGCGTTGTTTCTGATGATCGCCGGCGTCTCGACGGGCCTCTTGGGAGGATTGTGAGTGTCGCGGCCGAACGGCAGTTTTCACGCGCCGGCGCGGCGACAGCCGGAACGGATGGTTCTGCGGCGCAACCTGCTTTGGTTCGCGCCGCTGCCGCTGCTGCTGACGGCGTTCGGCGGTGGCGCGCTGACGATGCTGGCCGACCTCGCGGGCCTCGGCCTGCTTTGGGGTGCCAACTGGCTTCTCGGCGAGGGGCTGCGGGCGGAGTTCGGCCTACGACGAGAGGAAAGTCGCAAAGCGACCGGCGATTCCGCGCAAGCTCTTCGCCTCGGCGGCGACGGGGCTGGGGGTGGTGGCGGCGGCATGGGTGCCGGAGGGCGGCCTGCTGGCGCCGGTGATATTCGGGGCGGTCGCGGCCGGACTGCACGTCACGGCCTTCGGGCCCGACCCCCTGCGCGACAAGATCGCGGCGGAAGGACGCGGTGATGCGCGGGTCGTGCGCGCTGTCGACGAGGCCGAGACGCTGCTGCAAGAGATGCAGGACCTGATCGCCCAGTCGCGGGACCGCGAGCTGATCACCCTCGTAGAGCGATTCCGCGACACAGCGCGGACCCTGTTCCGCGAGGTCGAGGCCGACCCCCGGGATCTCAGCGGCGTGCGCCGCTACCTGAGCGTGTATCTGCTGGGCGCGCGGGATGCCACGGCGCGCTTCGTCGAAGTGTGGCGCAAAAACCACGATTTCGAAGCGCGTTCCGACTACATTGCGTTGCTCGGCGATCTGGACCAGACGTTTGCGGCGCGGACTCACCAGCTTATCGAAGACGCGAGGACTGACCTGGACATCGAGATTGGTGTTCTGCGAGATCGCCTTGAGCGGGAGGGCGTGAAGGCCGACTAAAATCTGAAGGAGCCTCAGGATGTCGGATAGAGACAACGACATCGCCGCCGAAATCAAAAAGATGACCGACCGGGATACGGAGGATCAAGGGCCGCAATTTCCCACGCTCGAAAACGCCCCGGAAGCCACGCGCGAAGAGATCGAGAGGCGGATTACCGAGCTTGACGTCGGCGATGCCGGGTCGATCGTGTCCTTCGGCGCGGGTGCGCAGGCGGAACTGCAAAAGATCAGCCAGTCGATGCTGGCCGACGTCCGCAGCAAAGACATCGGTCCGGCCGGGGACTCGCTGCGCGAGATCGTCGCGACGCTGCGCGGCTTCTCCGTCGAGGAGCTCGACCCGGAGCGCGGCCGCTCCTGGTGGGAGAAGCTGGTCGGGCGCACGCGGCCAATGACGAAGTTCCTCGCGCGCTACGAGGAGGTGCAGACCCAGATCGACCGGATCACGGGAAACCTGCTGGCGCACGAGCATCAGTTGCTCAAGGATATCCGGTCACTCGACATCCTCTACGACAAGACGCTCGCCTTCTACGACGAGCTCGCCCTCTACATTGCCGCGGGCGAGGAAAAGCTGCGCCGGCTTGACGAGGAGGACATCCCGCGGAAGGTGCGGGAGGCCGAGGGCTCGGACGAGGTGATCGACGCGCAGGAGCTTCGAGACCTGCGGGCGGTCCGCGACGACCTGGAGCGGCGCGTCCACGATCTGAAGCTGACGCGCCAGGTGACGATGCAGTCGCTGCCCTCGATCCGGCTGGTGCAGGAGAACGACAAGGCGCTGGTTACCAAGATCAACTCGACCCTCGTCAACACGGTGCCGCTGTGGGAGACGCAGCTCGCCCAGGCGGTGACGGTCCGCCGGTCGCAGGAGGCGGCGGGTGCGGTCAGGGACGCCAACGACCTCACCAACGATCTTCTTCGCAGCAACGCGGAGACGCTGCGCAAGGCCAACCGCGAAATCCGGACGGAGGTCGAGCGCGGCGTGTTCGACGTTGCCGCGGTGCGGGCCGCCAACGACAACCTCATCGGCACCATCGAGGAGACGCTGGCCATCGCGGACGAGGCAAAGGAGCGTCGGGCGACCGCCGAAGGCGAGCTGCGTCAGATGGAGGACGAGTTGCGCGGAACCCTGGCAGCCGCACGGGCGCGGAAGCCCGGTACCTGAGAGCCTGCAATGCGTCGCCTTGCGCTGATCCTGCCTGTTCTAGTCGCCTCCTGCGACACGCCGATGGCGCCGGACGATCCGGACACACCGCCCCCCCGGCCCGTGGAGGAGGCGAAGGCAGCGCCGCCCAAGAACCTCTCGGCCGAGCTCGAAGCCTACTACGCGCGTGTCGAGGACGGGCTCGTGTCGCGCGGGCTGCTGAGGACAGACGGCGGAGGCGCCGACACCCCGTTTTCGGCCGAAGACCTCGTGCGCAACTTCGAGCGGATCGCGCTCTTCGAGGAATACGCGACGGTGGGCGGCCGGATCGTCGCGGCTCAGACCAGAAGCCGAATCCACAAGTGGGTCGCTCCGGTTCGCATCGAGCTTACCATCGGATCGGACGTACCCGAGGAGAAAGCCAGTCGTGACCGCGCCGCCATGGCGCGCTACGCGGCGCGGCTGGCGCGCGCGTCGGGCCACCCCGTCGGCATGGTCGAAAGCGGCGGCAACTTTCACGTGCTGATCCTGACCGAGGCGGAGCGCCGGGCGTTCGGTCCGCGCCTGCAAGAGCTCATCCCCGGCATCGGCCAGGCGGCCGTCGAGACGGTGACGGACATGTCACGGCAGAACTACTGCCTGGTCTTCGCGCTGGATCGGGCGGGCCGCGGTGTCTATGGGCAGGCTGTCGCGGTGATTCGCGCCGAACATCCGGACCTGCTGCGTCTGTCGTGCCTGCATGAGGAGGTGGCGCAGGGCCTCGGACTCTCCAACGACAGCCCATACGCGCGGCCCTCGGTCTTCAACGACGACGAGGAGTTCGGGTTGCTGACGACCCACGACGAGTACCTGCTGAGGATGCTCTACGACCCGCGGATCGAGCCGGGGATGAACGCGGAGGAAGCGCTGCCCATCGCACGCGTGATCGCGCAGGAATTGCTGCCTGGGAGCTGACAACCGCGCTCGTGTCCGATGTGGCGCCGATGCGAAAGGCGCGGCGTACCGCATCGACGGGCCTTCCCGCAGCGCCCTCATCGACGGAATCTTCGGACGCCGGGCCAACGGACGACTTGATCTTTGGAGCGGGATGCCGACGCTGATCTCCGTGGGAATGGCGACAGTTGGGGGAAAGCGATGATACTCTGCTGCGGCGAGGCGCTGATCGACATGCTGCCGCGGGAGACCCGAGAGGGCGCACCCGCCTTCGCGCCACATGCCGGCGGCGCGGTCTTCAACACGGCCATCGCCCTCGGTCGGCTGGAGGTTCCTACCGGCTTCTTCTCCGGCATCTCGTCGGACATGTTCGGCGCGATGCTGGTCTCGGCCCTGGAGGAGAGCGGCGTCGACACCTCGCTCGCGGTGCGGAGCACGCGTCCGACGACGCTCGCCTTCGTCGAACTGGTCGAGGGACAGGCGAAATACGCATTCTATGACGAGAACACCGCCGGCCGGATGCTTGCGTCGGGCAATCTTCCCGACCTCGGAACCGGCGTCGAGGCGCTGTTCTTCGGCGGGATAAGCCTGGTCGTGGAGCCCTGCGGCAGCGCCTACGAGTCTCTGATGACCAGCGCCTCCGCCGCCCGCGTCACGATGCTGGATCCGAACATCCGGCCGGGCTTCATCGCCGACGAGGCGGCGTATCGGGCGCGGATCGGGCGAATGATGGCGCTCGCCGACATCGTCAAGATATCGGACGAGGACCTGCACTGGCTGGAGGGGCCGGGCGATACTGCGGCCTTGGCGGCGGACATCCTGGCGCGGGGGCCGAAGCTCGTCTGCGTCACCGCCGGCGCCCGCGGCGCGACCGGATATACCGCCCGAGAGACGGTCGCCGCCGCTGCGCCGCAGGTGAAGGTGGCCGACACGGTCGGGGCCGGCGACACCTTCAATGCGGGGCTGCTCGCCGGTCTCCACCGCAGCCGCTCACTCACGAGCGAAACGCTGGCTGCGCTTGGCGCGGACGATCTGCAGCAGGCGCTGGAACTTGGGGTACGCGCCGCCGCCGTCACGGTCTCCCGCGAGGGCGCCAACCCGCCACGCGCCGACGAGCTCTGATCACCGATGCGGGCACTCATCCAGCGCGTGAGCGAGGCGCAGGTACGCGTGGAGGGCGCGGTCGTTGGCGAGATCGGGCCGGGAATGCTGATCCTCGTCTGCGCAATGTCCGGCGACGAGGAAGCGGCGGCGGAGAAGCTGGCACGCCGTGTGGCACGATTGCGCATCTTTCGTGACGATGAGGGGCGGATGAACCGCTCTCTCCTCGATACCGCCGGCGCGGCGCTGGTCGTCAGCCAGTTCACGCTGGCGGCCGACACGTCGGGAGGAAATCGCCCCGGCTTCTCCGCGGCGGCACCGCCCGAGCAGGGCGAAGCGCTGCACCTGCGCTTTGCCGAGGCGTTGTCGCGGGAAGGTGTTCCCGTCGCCACCGGCCGCTTCGGCGCCGACATGAAGGTCGCGCTCGTCAACGACGGCCCCGTCACCATCTGGCTCGATACCTGAATCCTGCGACCTCGGAACGGTGAAGGATGCCCCGGTGTTCTTTCTGCGGTCAGACAGACAGGAGGCCGGCATCCCGAAAGACGATCATAGGATCGAGGAGATTCTCGGCGCCCTCCGCAATATGGCCGACGGGCAGGAGAGGGTCGCGATCGGCGACATCCTTGAAGCGGTTGGAGGGCGCGGCCACGGCCCGCTCCTGCTCATTCCGGCGCTGATCGAGATCTCGCCGCTGGGCGGCATTCCGGGCGTTCCGACCTTTCTCGCCCTGATCATCGCGCTCTTCTCGCTGCAGATCGTGATGGGGCATGACCACATGTGGCTGCCGAGCTTCGTGGAGCGCCGGAGCATCTCGGGTGCGCATCTCGAGGGGGCTGTCGGAAAGGTGCAGCCGGTCGGGGCGTGGCTCGACCGCTGGTTCCATGAACGGTGGGAACGGCTGACCGGCGCCCCGGCGCGGCGGGTCGGCGCAGTGGTGTCACTGCTGTTGTGCCTGTCGGTGCCACCGCTGGAGCTGTTCCCCTTCGCCAGCACCGCGCCGATGGCTGCAATCGCGCTCTTCGGGCTTGCGATGACGCTCCGGGACGGGCTGGTCATGGCGCTTGCCTTCGCGGCGTCGGCGGCGGCGCTGGTCGTCGGCGGCTGGCTGGCCTGGGCCGGATAGGTCAGTCGGGCAGCGTCGCGACGTCGAGGAGGGCGAGGCGGCCGCCGTGGACGACATCAAGCGCCTCCTCGATCGCGGCGCGCAGCTCGCCCGGCTCCGTGACGCGGCGCGACCAGGCCCGGCTTGCTTCCGCCACGCGACAGAAGTCGGGCGAGGGCTTCAGCGATGTGAGGGGCATCCGGTTGGCGCGCGACGCCTTTCCGTCAGGGTAGAGGCCCGCGACGGACTTTCGGACGGCTCCCCATTCCTCGTTGTTGATGACCATGACGAGGATCGGCAGGTCCAGCGCCTCCGCAACCTGGTGGCAGACGGTCGGATTGGCGAACATGTAGGAGCCGTCGCCGACCGTCGCGACAATGGCCCGCGTGCTGTCCGCCAGGCGCGCGCCCAGCGCCGCCGGAAATCCCCAGCCGAGGCCGCCGGAATGTGGTCCGTCGAACCAGGACAGGTGCTCACGCCTTTCGAGCGGGCCGAGGACGGTGCCGAGTTCGTTGAAGACCGTCGAGGTCCGGCCCGACAGAGCCTCCGAGAGACAACGGGAGGCCCAGGCCCGGCTGATGCCTTGCCCTCTCTTGAATCCCGCCGCATCGCGCAGTCTCTCCCGATCCTTCTGCGACGCCTCGGCGAGCTGGGCGCGGCGGCGCGCGATGCGCTCGTTGCCGCGCGGCATTCGGGACGTGGCCTGGAACAGGGCCGGCAGCGCCAGTTCGAGCTCCCCGGCGAGCGTGAGGTCGGAGCGGAAGCCGCGGATCGGAAACCTCTGGAAGAGCGGATCGGGACCGATCTGGATGATGCGGGCGTCGGCGCTCGGCGGGTGCAGGTCCGGCCACCAGGGAGCAAGGCTGTCGACCACGACGACGACGTCGGCCTCGGCGAGCCAGGGTCCGGGATCGGCGCCGACATGGCAGGGATGGTCCGTCGCCAGCGCCAGGCGCTGGGTCCAGTAGGACGAGAGTGCAATCGCCCGGTCCTCGAGCCAGTCGGCGAAGGCTTCGTAGATCTCCGCCGACCCAACGCCGCGCTGCGCGATCACCAGCGGCCGCTCGGCGCCCGCGATCCAATCCGCCGCTTTCGCGATTGCGGCGGGATCTGGCGACGTGCGCGAGGGCGCAAGCGTCGGCGGCCCGGCGAAGGCGTCCGCCTCCACCATCTCGCACAGCACCTCCCGCGGGAGCGACACGTAGACCGGCCCCGCCGGAGACGAGTTCGCGACGGCGTGGGCGCGGTCAAGGATGGGCCCGACCTGCTCGGGGAACTTCAACTCGCAGTCCCACTTGCAGCACTCGCGGACCAGCGCGGTCTGGTCGCGCATCTCCTGCCCCCATCCGATCGGCACGGTCCGCGCACCGAATTGGCCACCTTCCGTCACCGGAGTCCGGCCGGACATGAGGATCATCGGCACCTGGTCGCACGCAGCGTTGATGGCGCCGATGACGCCGTTGGCGAGCCCGACGTTGGTGTGCAGCATCACCGCCTGCGGACGACCCGTCATCAACCAGTAGCCGTGCGCCATGCTCGTCGCGGCGTGTTCGTGCGGGATCACCAACGCCTGCGGCAGCGCCTGTCCGGCCGCCGCGGCCTGCGCCAGGCCCTCGATGATCGGGGGGAAGTCGGTGCCGGAATTGGCGAAGACGAACTCGACACCGAGCGCGCCGAGACGCGGGAAGATCGCGCCGCCCGCCGTCATCAGCCCGCGCGCAGGATCGTCCATCTTCGCCCTCCCCCTATCTCGCCCGATGCAGCGTAGCGCCGCGCAGCCGTGCGTCCCACCCGTGATGGAGGCGCGCCGGTTAGAATGGACCGCTGGACGGCCCGGGGGTAGCGTCAGGGTGCGTGCGTCATGGAGGGAGGCAGCGGCCCTTGCCACAGACCGTCGGAGCAGCGGCGTGGAGGGAACGCTATCAGGGCGGCTCGCCCCAGGCGGAGCGGCGGGCGTTCGACAAGCTCGCGGATGTCGTTCTTGACGCTCAGCTGAAGGCGCGGGATGCCGCCGGCGCATCCGGGATCGCGCGTGCGCTCCATGCGAAGTCGATCGGGGCCGTGGCCGGTGCGCGCCTGGTCTTCGTGGATGACCTTCCCGATGAACTCTGCGTGGGCTTCGCGCGTCCGGGAGCGGCGTATCCGGCCGCTGTCCGATTCTCGAACGCGTCAGCTCTCGCCCGCTCCGACGAGGCCAACGACCTGCGAGGACTCGCCCTCCGGATCGAAGTGTCGGAGGGCGAGCAGCACGACCTGCTCGCCATCAATTGGCCTGTGTCTCTCGCACGCGATGGACGGCAGTACGCCGCCCTGCTGCGCGCCCGTGACGGAGGAACGGCCGGACGTGCCGCAGGTCTTCTGGCGCTGGCCGCGGAGATCGGCCCGGGCGAGGCGCTGCGGATGCTGCGCAGCCTCCGCGCCGCCCGGCGGAGCTGCGCGAGCGTCGCGCTGGAGACGTACTGGAGCTGCGGTGCCATGCGCTGGGGCGATCTCGCGGTGCGCTACAGCTTCTCGCCCTCGCCAAGCGCCGGGCGGCCGGCGGCTGGCAGCGGCGCCGGGCGCTTGGCGTCGGAGCTCGAGCAGCGCCTGCGCGCCGGCGAGGTGAGCTTCGTACTTTACCTCCAGCGCTTCGTGAACGAACGGACGACGCCGATCGAGGATGCTTCGGTCGAGTGGCATCCCTCCGCCAGCCGCCAGATCCGCGTGGCGACACTGACGATACCTCGGCGCGACCTGGCCTCGCCGAAGGCGTTGGCGGAGCGGCGCAGGGTCGAGGAGATGGGCTTCAACCCATGGAACACGACGGACGAGTTTCGTCCCTTGGGCAACATCAATCGGGCACGCAAGGTCGGATACGACGTCTCGCGCGCACATCGCCTCGGACTGCGCTGGAGGGCGAACCCGCTGCCGCTGCGGAACCGGATCCTTGGCGGCATGGCTCGGTGGTCGCTCCGTCAGGTGAACCGCAAGGTGCCGTGGCACCGGCTGCCGTTGCATCTGAGCCTGCTGAACCTCGACGCTCTGAGGCAGGATCTGCGGACCTGGAACCTCCGCGATGCCGAGCCGCGAGAGGCGCCGCCTGCGCCCCGCCCCTGCCCGGCCGCACCAACGGCGGAGGAGCGGCTGTTCCGGACCCATGACGGGCGGGCGAACGACCTCTCCGACATGGCGATGGGGGCCGTCGGCGCCACTTTCGGCCGCAACATGGGCCTCGACGCGTCTTCGCCGGAGGAGCCGAATGCGGTGCTGGTGGCGCGCGAACTGCTCGATCGCCGCGCATTCGTGCCTGCGCGGTCTCTGAACGTTCTCGCGGCGGCGTGGATCCAGTTCCAGGTGCATGACTGGGTCGCTCACGCGAGGCGGGCGCCGGGAGAGGACGACGTCATCGTGCCGGTGCCGAACCGCTATCCGGACTGGGCCAGCCAGCCGGGCAGCCCCGCATCGCGAGAGATGCGTATTTCGGGCAACGTCCCGCCCCCCGCAACGCGCGCGCAGTGGATCTTCGCGAACGCGACGTCGCACTGGTGGGACGGATCGGAGGTCTATGGGGCCGACGAGATTCGTGCCACGCAGCTGCGCGTGGGAGACAAGCTGCGGCTGACCGAGGCCGGGTACCTGCCGACGGACCTCGACGGCCTGGAGCTCACCGGCTTCAACGAGAGCTGGTGGATGGGTCTCTCCGTCGTGCACACGCTCTTCGCGCGCGAGCACAACGTCATCGTCGATGAACTGCGCCGCGCCTACCCTACCTGGAGCGACGAGCGGCGCTACCAGACGGCGCGGCTGATCGTCTCGGCGCTGATCGCCAAGATCCACACGCTGGAGTGGACGCCCGCCGTCCTGGGGACCAAGGCGCTCGACGTAGCGATGCGTACCAACTGGTCGGGCCCGCCCGCGGGAGACTGGCTGACGCGGCTGGCCCTGTGGCTGACGGATGTCCGCGCGTTGAGGGGCATGGCCGGCAGCATCCCGGATCATCACGGGGTGCCCTATTCCCTGACGGAGGAGTTCGCGACCGTCTACCGGATGCACCCGCTGATTCCCGACGACTACATCTTCTACGACCACGTCACCGGGGCCGAGCGCGAGAGGCGCGGTTTTCTCGAAATCCAGGGCGATCGGGCGGACGAGCAGATGCGGCACATCGGGCTCTCCGATGCGCTCTATTCGTTCGGCATCGCCCACCCGGGTGCGATCACGCTCCACAATTTTCCGCGCTCGCTGCAACGCTTCGAGCGTGACGGCGAGATCGTCGACCTTTCGGTGGTCGACATCGTGCGCACGCGCATGCGCCGGGTGCCGAGGTATCTCGCCTTCCGCCACGCGCTGCGCATGCCGGAGGTGCGGAGTTGGGACGAACTGACGCTCAGCGCCGAGACGAACCGGCTCTGCCGGGAGATCTACGGCCGGCTGGAGGCCGTGGACACTGTCGTCGGCCTGCTGGGAGAAAACCCGCCCGAGGGCTTCGGTTTCTCCGATACCGCTTTTCGCATCTTCATCCTGATGGCCTCGCGGCGCCTGCAGTCAGACCGCTTCCTCACGGTCGATTTCCGGCCGGAGGTCTATTCCCCCTTCGGGATGGACTGGGTGGAGCGCAACACGATGACGAGCGTCATCCTGCGACATTGTCCGGAGCTGACAAGCGCCCTTCCTCGCGACGCCACGGCTTTCGCTCCATGGCGAATGAGCTAGGGATCGGCGCGAAGAGACCGAGCCTCGGCCTTGCCTCCGCAGGCGCGGCATGGTCCCACCGAAATCAGGCAAGACGGACGCTCCATGGGTCATCAACTGGACGAACTGAGGAAACTTTACGAGGGCGAAAGCGCGCGCGCCTACCGATTTCGCTATTCCATCCTAGCGTTCGATCTCGCGACGATCGTCTTCGTCGTCGCGACGTCCTTCAGGGGCCAGGGCCCAGTCGTGCGACTTCTGGATATCATCATCGGCGCGATCATCCTTCTGGATTTCGTGGCGCGCATTGCCATACAGGATCGCAAACTGAGGTATCTGGCGCACCCGGTGACGCTGGCGGATGTCGGCGCGATCCTGTCGTTCCTGGCGCCGATCGCCGGGGAGGGCTTCGGGTTTCTCCGGGTCCTTCGGACGCTGAGGCTGCTGCACACCTACCAGTTGCTGGACCGCTTGCGGCAGGACTTTCCGTTCTTCCGCCGCAACGAGGAGGTGGTGCTGGCCGCGATCAACCTCGTGGTCTTCCTCTTCGTGATGACCGGGCTGATCTATGCCACGCAGCATGTCAGCAACCCGCAGATCGGCAACTATGCCGACGCTCTCTACTTCACCGTGACGGCCCTGACGACGACCGGTTTCGGGGACATCACACTGGAGGGGACGTCAGGGCGGATGCTGTCGGTTGCGGTGATGATCTTCGGCGTCACCCTGTTCCTGCGGCTGGCACAGGTGCTCTTTCGTCCCTCGAAGGTGCGCCATCCTTGTCCGGAATGCGGCCTGGTCCTTCATGATGCCGATGCGGTGCATTGCAAGCATTGCGGCACCATATTGAGGATCGAGACCGAGGGTGCCTTCTAGGCCGCCCGCTCCGCCCGCCCGGCTGTTGTTCGCGCCGCGGGCCGGGAGCCGCTGGTTCCCTGCACGACCGGTAGAGTGATGGTGAAACGGCTGCCGTGCCCTGCCCGGCTACCCACATCGATGTAGCCCCCCATCAGCTGGCACAGCCGCGCGGCGATCGTCAGGCTCAGGCCCGTGCCGCCAAATCGTCCGCTCGGGTTCATGCGGGTCAGCGCGAAGGTATCGGTGACCGCGGGTAGCAGGTCGGCAGGAATTCCGCGGCCCGTATCCTCGACCGAGACGGTGAAGAACTCGCGTCCGCCCTGCAGGAAGGTACGGCTGCTCACCGTGATGGTACCGTCCTTCGTGTGCTGCGCTGCATTTTCCAAGATCGCACCGATCATCTTCATGAGCTTGCTTCGGTCCACCTCGGCCGCTGACGGTGCGGCCTCCAGAACGACCCGCAGCTGGTTGTTTCCGTCTTCGATCGCCTGAAGTCTGTCTTCGATCGCTTCTGCGACGAGCGGGCGGATCTCGTGGGTCCCAACATGAAGCTCCATGCGCCCTGCCTCGATCTTGGAGAGATCCAGTATGAGATTGATCAGCCTGACGAGATAGTCGCCCGCATCCAGGATCTGGTCCACATCGCTCGCCAAGCCTTCGTCGTCGGTGTCTTCAGCCTCTTCCTTCAGAAGCTGCGCGTACCCGATGATGGCGTTCAGCGGCGTTCGCAGCTCGTGGCTCATCCGCGCCAGGAACTCGGACTTCGAAGCGCTCGCACGGTTTGCGACGCTCACCGCCTTGCGCAACTCTACCGCCAATCTCCGCCGCCTCTGCACCTCGTTCTCGAGATCGACGCCAGCGTCGAAGATTCGCGCGTAATAGATCGACATTGCCGCTACGTAGCAGAGAGTGCCGACGGTCGAGACAAGGCCCACGCCGGTTCGAGCTGCTTCAGGCATGTCGTTCGGCCCCGGCGAAAACCACGTGTCGCCTATCAAGAAGACCAGGAACGATGCTGAGGATGAGATCAGCAGAACTGGCCGCATGGCCTCGTTCCCGCCGATATAGAACACCGCGAGGATCGGGATGATCAGGACCCAGATGCTGATTGGGGAGCCGACACCTCCGTAGTTGTAGCAGGTCCAGAGGATGGTGAAGTGCAGGTTGACCAGCGACAACACCACCAGAAAATTGTAGGGCACTCCCGCACGCAGCAGCACGGGCAACACCCAAAATCCGTAGAGGCTGATCGCCGTCAGGATGAGATCCCGGCCGGGCGTCGGGTCGAAGACGACAAGTGCGAGGAGAGCAGGCGTGCTGAGGATCGGACCGAAAATATGGCTGCCCAGGAACATCCGCGCCTGTTTCGCGGCTTCGCCATCTGCACGCAGCCCGGTCGGCAGAAAGCAGGCGACTAGCGCAGCATAGAGCCGACCTATGTAGCGAGCGACCAAATCGACACCTATCCGTTCCAAACCCTGCTCCGAGCCGGGGCCGTGTAAGCCAGTACACGACCCCAGGTTGACGAATGACTACATCGAGCCATCGTCGTTACATCATTTGTGCATGAGTTTACTCGTTCTTAGGCACTTCGCTATCATTCACGGCTATTGTTGCGCCTACGAGCACAAGTTGAACGTACTGCAAATACATGGATAGTCGCTTTGGGAGCTGTCCGAGAGGGGGTCAAGTTGAACGAGAACTCCAAGCTGCTCGCCCTTGTGCGAGCAACTGTTGTCGCGTTGCCGATGCTGATCGCGGGCGTGCACGGCGCCTCGGCCCAGGCGTTCGCAGCGGCACCCACGGCAGACTGGAGCGGACCTTATGCAACGGTCACCTTCGGTGCCGTCCGATCGGACGGCGCCGCTGACCTGGAAGACGTCGAAGGACTACTGCTGCCACCCGATGTTGAACTCGGCGTTCTGCCTCGTTCGATCGACGGCGACGAGACATCCGGCGTGCTCGGCTTTGCGGTTGGTGCGAACGTGCAGAGCGGAAGGTTCGTCAACGGCGTCGAAGCCGGGATCAACTTCCTGAACTCCGACGCGGAAGTCTCGGTCAGCAACGACGGGCCGTTCCCTCCCGTGGGTCCGGCCTTCGCCACTGTCGAAACTCAGACCTCCTACCGCACCGACATCGACAGCCTCGCCGCAGTGCGGTGGCGCGGCGGGGTCGCTTCCGGCAGGAACCTGTACTACGTCTCCGCAGGCGTCGCCGCCGGTCACGTCCGGAATGAGTACGGCTTCGGCGTTCCGGACCTGCCGCCGCCGTTCCCAAGTCCCTACTCTGCGCCGACCGCAAGCGAGGATGGCTTGCGCTGGGGATACGTCCTAGGCATCGGCTTCGAGCGGCGCGTGGCTGAAAACACCAGCTTGCGCGCGGAACTGGTTCACTTTGATCTTGCGAATGTGTCGGTCACCGGCAGGGACCTCGATACCCCGGGTTTCGGGCAAGAAAGTATCGAGTACGAGTTCGAGAATCGCGGCACGATGGCGATGCTCGGAGTTTCCTTCTCATTTTGACGCAGGGTCCTGCTGTAAATCTTGCTCAATCCGATCTATTCGGCGCGACCTCTGGTCAATGATTCACGGACTGGAAATCTCTTTGCCATCTAGAAGCATGCGTTCAAAAGTAACCGAGGTTAGGCAATGATCACGTCCAAAGATGCTTCCGTGCCGGAGGCCGCGCTCCGGGGAAGCCTCCGAGATTTCGGATTTCCCTCAGGAAGGGATTTGATCGGGCGCTGCGATGAATTCTTCGAATGGCAGGACATTCGCCGCAACAGCGGCACGTGGCCCTTCGCACGCGCAACCGAAGCCGGCCCGCACAGTTCCTGTGCCGTTCGGGATGATCGCGGAGTGTTGACGCAAGGCGTGAACTTCGCGTCTCAGGACTATCTGGCGCTCGCCTCTCACCCCGAGATAGTGGCGGCCGCCAAGGCTGCAATCGACGCGATGGGCGTGCACTCGGCCGGCTCTTCGGCGCTCGTCGGCAACACCGCATCATCTTTTCAACTCGAGCGCCGCTTGGCTGCCTTTATCGGGATGGGCGATGCCGTGCTGTTTCCGACCGGCTGGGCCGCAGGCTACGGCGTGATAAAGGCGCTGGTGCGCTCCAAGGACTACGTGGTGATGGACCTGCTGGCGCATTCCTGCCTCCAGATGGGCGCCCAGGCCGCGACCTCGAACGTGATGGTATATCGACACCTGAACATCGACGATTGCCGCGCCAAGCTTGCTGCGGCGCGGCAGGCCGCTCCAGATTCCGGCATCCTCCTCGTCACCGAATCCCTCTTTTCGATGGATAGTGACACCCCCGACCTCGCGGCGATGCAGCGGCTAGCGCGGGAGTACGACGCGACGATGCTCGTCGACGTTGCGCACGATCTGGGCAACCTCGGCCCCGGCGGGACGGGGAAGCTCGGCGAGCAGGGACTGCTGGGCGACGTCGACCTTGTGATCGGAGCCTTCTCCAAGACGTTCGCCTCGAACGGTGGTTTCGTCGCGACCAAGAGCAGGGCGGCCAAGGAATACCTCCGCTACTACAGCCAAACCTGCACGTTCTCGAACGGCCTTTCGCCGGTACAGGTTGCCGTGGTCGGCCGCGCCCTCGACATCATTCAGTCGCCTGAGGGACAGGACCGGCGAGATCGCCTCATGACGAACGTAAGCCACCTGCGCGAGCAGCTGCAGGCGCGTGATCTGGAAGTGTACGGTGATCCCTCGGCAATCGTCGCGACCAAGACCGGCAGCGAGAGCCGGGCAAGACTCATGGCGCGTGAGCTTCCCGGGCTCGGCCTCCTCGCCAACCTGATCGAGTTCCCCGCGGTGCCCCGGAACCAGGCGCGATTCCGGCTTCAGGTGATGGCCAGCCACACGCTGCCGGAAATCGAGACGGCGGCGGCGTGCATGCACCAGGCCAATGTTGCGGCAGACGCAGCGCTCGACGCTAATACGCGGGGTGAGGATCTTCCGCTTGCATTGACGGGCTGAGCATTGTGGGACCATCTGGCATGATGCGATCGCCGCGACGGAAAGACGGATCGACACTGATCTCGTCGGCCATGGACTGGTTCATCCCGGAAGAAATCCGGTTGAACCGGACCGATTGGGCGCTTGCACGGACATTCGTGTTCACCCACATCTTCGGGCCGCTGATCGCACAGCCTCTCTGGATCTACCTCTACTTGATCACGCCTGCGGTTAGTCTGCCGCTTATCATCATTGCCGTGTCGATCTGCGCGTTCTGGCTGCTTCCTTTCCTGCTTCGCAGGACCGGAAACATGTGGCTGGCCTCGCTGCTTTCCTTCCAGTGCCTGGCGATGACGTCACTGAACGGGGCATACCACTACGGCGGCTTCAATTCGCCGTTCCTCCCGTGGGTGGTGGTCACGCTCATGCTGGGCTTCTTCTATCTGTCGAAGAACCTTCGCCTTGTGCTCTCGCTTTTCATCGTAGATGTCTCGGTCTTCATTGCCTTCATCCTGTTCGAACCGTCGGCGAACAACATCCCGATCGAGGAGCTGCGGATCCTCAGTTGGCTGTCCCTTGGGTCCGCCACGATCTACATGACGTGGATGGCGCTCTACTATTCCGTCGTCGTTACGATGCGCGACGAACTTGAGGTGGAAGCTCGCCGCAGCCGAGCCGCATCAGAGGAGCTAGAGCGCGCGAGGGCCGTCGCCGAAGCCCACATGAAATCGCGCATCGGCTTCTTCTCCAAGATGAGCCATGAGCTCAGGACGCCGCTCAACGCCATCATCGGCTACTCAGAGATTCTGATGGAGGAGCTTGAGGACAAGACGGCGAACGGCGCGCGCGCGAAGGACATCAAGGGAATCAACTCGGCCGGAAAGCACCTCCTTTCGCTCGTCGCAAACGTCCTCGACAGCGACAGTATCGAGGATGAAGACTTCGTGGTGAAACCGGTGGAAGCCACCATAGGCGAGCTCTGCGACGAGATCGTCGCCACTGCGCGCCCGATGATCGAGAAGAACGGGAACACCCTCACCGTTCACTGTCCACACGCCGACAAGGCGCTCTTCACGGACGCCCAGAAACTCCGCCAGATTGCGATCAATCTCTTGGGCAATGCCGGAAAGTTCACGTCCAACGGGTTGATCCGCCTCGAGATGCTGATAGAGGGCGGCTCCCACGATGACTATCTACGAATGTCGGTCGCGGATACGGGCATCGGGATAGCCGAGGAAGCCCGCAATCGCCTCTTCGGAGAGTACGAGCAGGCCGATGCAACGGTCCCGGGAAAATACGGCGGCACGGGGATCGGTTTGGCGCTGTCCAGACAGCTCTGCATGCTCTTGGGCGGCCAGATTTCGTTCGTCAGCGAAGTCGGCCGCGGCTCGACCTTCACCGTCACGCTGCCGACGCACTATCTTTCCGACGTCGACCACGCGCCGCGCACCTTTCACGACGAAGCCGCGACCGCGAATGCGGTGGCGGTAACCCCGGCTTAGCTATTTCGACGCAACGTACCGTTCGAATGCAGAAGATACTCGATGTATGGTCGCAACCCGGATGATCGAAAACGTGCCGGGTCGAATTTGGGAACGCAGTGATGAATGCCGCGCGAATACTTGTTGTCGATGATGTCGCGGTGAACCGCGAAATTCTCAAGCGTCGGCTGACGCGGCGAGGGTTCGAGATCACGGAAGCAAGCGGCGGACAGGAAGCGCTTGATATCATCGAACGCGAGATCGTCGACCTCGTTCTGCTCGACATCATGATGCCTGATGTCGACGGCCTGGACGTCGTGCGAACGGTGCGCAAGACGCGCTCGACGCGGGAACTGCCGATCATCATGGTCTCCGCCAAGAGCTTCAGCGAAGACGTTACGCAATGCCTGGAGCTGGGCGCGAACGACTATGTGACAAAGCCGGTCAACTTCGAGGCAACTCTCGGCCTCATCCATCGCGAACTGGACCGAAGAACGACCTAAGCGTTCGCCGTGAACAACGTGCATGTGCGGGAGGATCGTCTGTTTCTCGTGGCTTCCGATTGCAGGCGTTCATAGGATTCAGGCGAGAACCCTGCGATTTCGGATGGACCGATGAAGCCGAAGACCCGCCAGCCCGAACAGGACGATCTGCTGCGCCCGCGCCTGGTCGACCTGATCGACATGCGGCACGAGCTGGTGAAGCTCGAAGCGCTGATCGACTGGGAGTTCTTCGACCGTAAGCATCCGGCGTAGGCCGCCGTCAGGCGGCTTGGCGATGCTCTGAGGATTGCCAGTTCCAGAGCAGCAGGTCCGGCACCTGCGAAGCGGTCATGTCGGGCAGTCGGCCGAGAACGTCGGCCAGCCAAGCCTGGGGATCGATGTCGTTCAGCTTGGCGGTGACGATCAGGGAATACATCAAGGCGGCGCGCTCGCCGCCGCGCTCCGAGCCGGCGAAGAGCCATGACTTCCGGCCGAGGGCCACGCCCCGCAGGGCCCGTTCGGCGGCGTTGTTCGTCAGGCAGATCCGGCCGTCGTCGAGGAACCGGGCGAAGGCCAGCGGTCCGTCTTGAACATGTAGGCGATCGCCTTGGCGACGGGGTTGTGCCTCGACATCGTGCCCCGCTCGACGCGCATCCAGTCGTGAAGCTCGTCGACCAGTGGCCGCACGAGGCGCTGCCGGGCTTCGAGCCGCGGCGCGGCGTCCAGACCGTTGATCCCGCGCTCGACGTCGAAGATGGCATCGATCCGCGTCACCGCCTCCAGGGCGACGGGCGAGATGTCGTGGGCCGGCTTCCTCTTCCGGGCCTTCTCCTTGAGGTCGGCGAGCTCGAAGAGCTTGCGGCGGGCATGGCTCCAGCACAGCGCGCTGATGACCGGCCCGGGATCACGGTCCCCGCGATAGAGATCGTTGTAGCCTCCATAGTCGCCACTGAACATCACGCCGCGGCGCCGGTCGTGGCGTAGTTTGGCCGGGCCTGTTCGATGTTGTTGGCGATTGCTGCCATCAGCGCGGCGAGGATCACGGCCACAAGAGCCCTCAGATGGGCCAGGATCATGCGGATGTTGTGCCCGCAGCCGCAGAGGACAGCGTGGAGTGCGTCGCCGAGCGTGCCCTTGAGGGCGCAGCGGGCGAGGCGGCCGTCGGTCTTCATGTGGCCGACCGCCGGTTCGATTGCACTGCGGCGGCGCAGGTCGTGCCGGAGCGCCGGCGTCATGCCGCGGCGCTGGCCGGAGATGAAGACCTCGGTCGTCTCAACGCCATGACCCCTATAGCCGCGGTCGACGAAGGCTCTCTTCGGTGATGTGTCCGTCAGGATCTCCACCTGCTCGAGCGCTTCTCGCAAGGTATGGCCATCGTACGGGTTGCCGGTCATCGCGCGCATGCCGACGACGAAGCCCTCCTTGTGCGTGGTCGCCACCGAGACCTTGGAGCCGAACTCGTAACGGACGCGCGCCTTGCCCTTGGAGATGCAGTCCACCTCAGGCTCGTGCAGCGCATAGAGCTTCCGCTTGTCCTTCGGCTTCTGCCGCAGGAGGCGCTCAACGAGGGCGATCTCGCCCTCGATCCGCTCCCGCAGGGCGGTGTCGGTCACGGCGTGCAGCTGCCGCTGGATGTCGCGCAGGACCCGGCCGGTGTAGCCTTTCAGCCGCCGCAGCCCCTTGCGCATCCGCTTGAACTGGCGGGCGTGGGCATAGCGACCGACCTGTCCGGCCAGACGCGGCGCCAGCCGCGCGTAGCTTTGGCGAAGCGACAGGCCCGCCTCCTGGGCAAGCGCCACCAGGCGCCGACGCGCTTTCTCGTAGAGCCGTGTATCGGTTGGATGCGCGATCGCCTTCTCCATCACCGTCGTGTCCACGATCACCGTCTCCGCGCTCCGCTCGGAAATCACTCCGGCCTCGCGCCCGGCCTCGATCGTCTTGGTCAGGAGCCACTCGGCACCTTCCTCCCCGATCCGGTTCCGCCACCGCGTCAGCGACGAAGGATCGACAGGAGGACGGTGCTGAAAGAACGTCTCGCCACAGAGGTGCTGGTAGTACGGGTTCTCCACCCACCGGGCCACGACCGCCTCGTCCGACAGCCGGTAGGCGTGCTGGAGGTAGAGCAGCCCCGCCACCAGCCGTGGAGAGGTCGCCGGGCGCCCCGTGTGCGACGGGAAGAACCCCGCCCATTCCTCCTCGAAGAACTCCCAGTCGATCAGCCCGGCAAGCTTCACCAGTTCGTGGCGCAGGTCGATCATGTCCGCCAAGCGCGGGCGCAACAGGTCGTCCTGCTCAGGGGCACGGGATTTGGGCTTCATGCGTCGATCCGAAATTGCAGGGTTCTCGCCCCAAACCTACCAAACCCTGCGGTTCGAAAATATCAAAAACGTCACGTCATCAAATAAAATCAATGCGTTGGACGTTGATCAGGGCGAACTCCATAGGCATCGGCCTGGAGGAGGCCCTGCCAGCCCGCCAGATGCCGGTTGGGGTGGGCCATCTCCCTGTCCCGCGAGAAGTGGAACAGCGCAGCCGGGGGCGCGCCCCCCGCGAAGGCCGGTCGTCGCGGACATAGGTCCAGAGCCGAGCGGTTTTCGTTCCGCCCTTCGCCAGGAGCGGCACCGTGGTGTCGTCTCCGTGCAACCGCTCGGCCCCCAGGACATGCTCACGGATCAGCCCGTGAAGAGGGGCGAGAGCGGCGGCGCAGGCGCCGACCTGGTCGGCCAGGGACGAGAGACTGGGATCCACGCCTTCCCGGGCATGGCGCTCGGCCTGGCGGTTGAGCGGCTGATGTTGCCCGAACTTCTCGAACAGGATGGTCGCCAAGAGGTTCGGGCCAGCCCATCCGCGCGGCGTCGCATGGAATGGCGCCGGCAGCTGGCTGATCTTCTCGCAGTGGCGGCAGCTGAACTTCTCGCGGACGGTCTGGATGACTTTCCACTGCCGCGGAATGACCTCCAGCGTCTCGGTCACGTCCTCGCCCATCTTCACGATCCGCTCGGAGTCGCAACAGGAGCACGCGCTCGGCGCCTCGATCACCACGCGCTCGCGCGGCAGATGATCCGGGAAGGGCTTGCGGGCCGGGCGGCGGCGTTCGAAGCCAGCAACCGTGGTTGTCTTCGCGGCCTTCTCGGCGGCGATCTCGTCCTCGGTGGCCGCGGCCTCGAGCGCCTCGAGCTGCAACTCCATCTGGTCGATCAGCCGGGCGCGGCGCTCCGAGCTGTGGCCGTATTGCTCCCGCCGCAGCCTGGCGATCTCGAGCCTGAGATGCTTGATCATCGCCTCCGAGGTCGAAACGACCGCCCGAGCCTGCGCCAACTCGCTCTCGGCGGTCTCCGGCCGGGCCTCCGCGGTCTCGATACGCGCCTCGGACGCCGCGAGGGCGGCCCGCAATCTGGCGATCTCCAAGGCGGCATCCGTCATGCCGCAGTCTACGCCGGGTCTCCGGAACGACCAATGAAATGAGGGTAGAGCGCGGACTTATCCCGCCTTCGCAGGGCGCTGGGTCCAGCGCGGATTGCGCCAATCGATGCCCTCGAGCAGGTAGCCGAGCTGGGCCGCCGAGATCGGCACCGCCGCGCCCGAGGTGCTCGTCGGCCAGATGAACTTCCCGGCCTCGAGCCGCTTCGTGTAGAGCGACATCCCCACGCCGTCATGCCAGAGCAGTTTGACGAGATCGCCCCGGCGCCCGCGGAAGCAGAAGATCTCCCCGGCATGGGGATCGCGCCCGAGGCCCTGCTGAACCTGGAGAGCCAGCGTGTTCATGCCGCGGCGCATGTCCGTCACCCCGCCAGCGATCCACACGCGCACCCCCGCCGGGAACGCGATCATGGTCGATCGAGAACCCGCAGGAGGCGCGAAAGGGCCGCCGTGTCGATCGAGGCCGAGACACTCAGCCGCCGGCCATTGGTGAGCATGATCTCGACCTTGTCCTCGACCGCGGGCGTCTCGGTCGCCATCGAGCTGGCGGGGGCCGGTTCGGACCCGATTTGCAGCGGCATGAAAGCCGGGGCACCGCCGCCGGGCAGCCCCTCTATTCCTTCCGCCACCGTGTCAGCAGAGAGCGCGAGAGCCCGTATCGACGCGCCGTCGCCGAGCCTTGGCGATGGCCGCGGAAGCTCTCTTCAACGATGCGGACCTTCTCCGCGTCGGAACGATCCCGCCGCCGACCGGTCTCGTCCGCAGAGAGGACCTCAAAGTCCGAAATGACCTTAGAGCATGCCATAGGGCATGGTCTACGACCGGCGTCTCAATCTCGGCCAGACGGCTCCCGCCGGAGGGATACCTTCGACCGGGAGGGGGCCGGGTTCTTCCCGTCGGGCACCGGCCGGCCGGCGACATCGCCGCGGCTGGTGGCGGGGCTTCTCTATCTCCAGCACGCCTTAGAGCTGTCGGACGAGGCGGTGGTCGCGCGGTGGGTCGAGAACCCGTACTACCAGCACGTCTGCGGGGAGACCTTCTTCCGGCACCGTCCGCCGATCGACCCCTCCTCGCTCACCCGCTGGCGCAAGCGCATCGGCGAAGAGGGTGTCGAATGGCTGCTGACGAAGTCCATCGAGGCCGGCCGCGCCTCGGGAGCGGTCGCCGACAGGAGCCCCCAAGTTCGACATTTGCCGACCAGATTTCGTGTCTCCGGCGCGTGCCGGGTACGCGAATTCAAGGGGTTGGTAGCCGTTCGGGGTGGATTTCGCCGCAATCTGTGTAGTTACACGTCGCATCCCTATGCACATTGCAGTGCAGCTTCCTATGCGGCACTCTGCATTCCATGTTCACACGCGTCACCGAGAGCGGCGGGCGCCGCTATCTGCAGATCGTCGAGTCCTTCCGCAACGAGGCGGGGAAGCCCAGGCTGCGCGTCGTCGCCAATCTCGGGCGCGTCGACGGAATGAAGGACGGCCAGCTCGACGCCCTCATCCGGGGCCTCAGCCGGGCCGCGGGACGAACCGAACCCGCGAAGACCGAGATCACCTGGGAGGGCGCGCGCAGTTACGGCGACGTCTTCGCCCTGCATGCGCTTTGGAAGGACCTCGGTCTCGATCGCGCGCTCGGCCGGGCCTTGCGGTCGGGGCGTCGCGGAACCGATGTGGAGCCGCTCGTCCGCGCCATGGTGTTCAACCGGCTGTGCGACCCCACAAGCAAGCTGGGCTGCCTGCGCTGGCTGGAGACCGTGGCGATGCCGGCAATGCCCGAGACCGTCACCCACCAGCATCTGCTTCGCGCGATGGATGCGCTGATGGATCGCGCCGAGCGGGTGGAACTCGAGCTGGCCAGACAGATCCGCCCGCTGGTCGATCAAGACCTTGCCGTGGTCTTCTACGACCTGACCACCGTGCGCATCCACGGCGAGGGGGAGGTCGCGGACGACCTGGGCGCGTTCGGCATGAACAAGGAGCGCGGCGGCATCGCCCGGCAGTTCGTCCTCGGCGTCGTGCAGACCGCCGAGGGTCTGCCTCTCATGCACACGGTGCACTCCGGCAACGTCGCGGAAACGAAGACGCTGCAGGCCATGCTCCAGACGGTTCTCGCGCGTTTCCCGATCCAGCGCGTCATCCTGGTGGCCGGCCGCGGGCTCCTCAGCCTGGAAAACATCGGTGAGCTGACCGCCCTTGCAGAGCGGGGCGATCGTCGGCTGGAGTTCATCCTCGCCGTGCCAGCGCGGCGTTACGCCGAGCTGGTCGAGACCTTCCAGGGCCTCGCCTTCGATGCAGAGGGGCTGACCGAGAGCACGTTTGCCGGTCACCGCCTGATCGTCGCCGATGACCCGCTGCGCGCCGAGGAGCAATCCACCCGCCGCCGCGCCCGCATCGCCGAACTCGAGGCCATGGCAGAGAAGATGGTGGCCCGGCTCGATGCCCAGGACGAGGGCCAGACCGCCCGGGGGCGCCGCGCTTCCGACCGCGGGGCCTACAGCCGCTTCACCCGCGCCGTAGCCGAGGCGGAACTGGCCC
The DNA here is from genome assembly GCA_963749675.1 of uncultured Alphaproteobacteria bacterium. GTDB lineage: Bacteria > Pseudomonadota > Alphaproteobacteria > Rhodobacterales > Rhodobacteraceae > Roseitranquillus. The sequence continues at coordinate 139,867 of CAVVNT010000002.1, read as the reverse complement.
GCTTTCTCAAGGCCGATTACACCGCCGACCGCTTCAGCTGGAGCGTCGACGAGGCCGCCATCGCCGAAGCCGAACTCTTCGATGGCAGGCTCGCGCTGATCACCAACGCTCCCGACCTGACCGCCGCCGACGCAGTGGCGCGCTACAAGAGCCTCGCCGACATCGAGCGCGGCTTCCGGGTGCTGAAATCCGACATCGAGATCGCGCCCGTCCACCACCGGTTGCCCGACCGCATTCGGGCCCATGCGCTGATCTGCTTCCTCGCCCTCGTGCTCCACCGGGTCATGCGCATGCGCCTGAAGGCAAAGGGCCACAGCGCCAGCCCCCGCACCGCGCTCGATCTGCTCGCCCGCATTCATCGCCATCAGGCCCGGATCGCCGAGCGCACTCTCGAAGGCACGACCCGCCCAACCCCGGAACAGCTGGACCTCTTTGATGCCCTGACCCTGCCCAAACCCGCCTGACAGAGCCCGTGTAGTTACATTTTTGCCCAACCGGGCATAGCAATATCAATCACTTACCGCTGTAGCTGTCGAAGTTGAGGGAGCCTGGAGCGGGTGTCGGTCGACACGACCGTCATGGAGAAGAACATCGCGCATCCGACCGAAGCCCGGCTCTACGACAAGGCGCGCGAGAAGCTGGTGGCGCTTGCCGCCGAGGCCGGGATCGAGCTGCGTCAGTCCTATGCACGCCTGGCGCAGCGGCTGGCGGCCAAGGCCGGCCGGTAAGCCCACGCCCGCCAGTTCAGGCGGATGCGAAAGGCGCTGCGCACGCTGAAGGGCTATACCGGCCGGGTCATGCGCGACCTGCGCCGCCGGCTCGAGGACATCCCCCAAGGACCCCTGCGCGAGCGCATCCTCGACATGCTGGTCCTGACCTCGCGGCTGCTGCACCAGCAGCCGAAGGACAAGGGCAAGCTCTACAGCCTGCACGAGCCGGAGGTCGACTGCATCTCCAAGGGCAAGGCGCGGGTGCGGTACGAGAGAGGTGGTTCGGTTGGTCTGAACAGTTTCCGGGTTGTCGCTAAGTGGATCTCCGCCTTGGTTACGCCGCCGCCGGGATTGGCGTCAGCTGATTGAGACAGGCTTGGTCGGGGGTCCGCCCGCCATGCGACGAATGCGGCCGCGTCCCGTTGTAGAAGCTCAGATACCGGCCGATCGAGGCCCGAGCTTCGGAGACGCTGGCGTAGGCGCGCAAGTAGACCTCCTCGTATTTCACCGTCCGCCAGAGGCGCTCGACGAAGACGCTGTCGCGCCAGGCGCCCTTGCCGTCCATGCTGATGGCGATCTCGGCATCCTTCAGCACCTTGGTGAACTCGATGCTGGTGAACTGCGAACCCTGGTCGCTGTTGAAGATCTCCGGCCGGCCGTGGCGCCCGAGCGCCTCCTCCAGCGCCTCGATGCAGAAGTCGGCCGAGAGCGTGATCGACAGCCGCCATGCCAGGACCTTGCGGCTGAACCAGTCGACCACCGCGGCGAGATAGAGTGAGGCTTTGGTCGCCATCGGTTGAGACCGATGCCGAACGCCGCGGGCCATCGGAATGTAGGTGATGTCCATGGCCCAAACGTGGTTCGGCATCGGTCACGGTCAGCTTCCGCAGCAGGTAGGGATAGACCTTGTGTCCCGGCGCCGGCTTCGACGTGTTCGGCCGACGATAGAGCGCCTCGATCGCGATCCTCTTCATCAGCGTCGAGACATGAAGCCGGCCCACCTCGTGCCCTTCGCCTGCAACAGGCCCTTCAGCATCCGGCTGCCTGCGAACGGATACTCCAGATGCAGCTCGTCGATCCGGCGTATCAGGGCGAGATTGGCGTCCGAGGTCGGGCGCGGCAGGTAATGGACGCTGCCCCGGCTGATCCCGAGCACCTTCGCTTGGCGGCTGACGCTCGGCCCGTGGTCGCGGTCGATCATCTTCCTGCGCTCGGCAGCAGACCCGCCTTGCCGAGCGCGCCAGACAAAAAATCGTTCTCGAGCGTCAGCTCGCCGATCTTCGCGTGCAGCGTCTTCACGTCGACGGCCGGAGCCGCCTCCGCCGGAGCGACGGCGCCGAACACGCCAGAGGCGCCTTCCAGGAGCTGCGCGCGCCACTGCGTGATCTGGTTCGGGTGCACGTCAAACTGCTCGGCCAGCTCGGTCAGCGTCTTCTCGCCCCTGATAGCTGCCAGAGCCACCCTGGCCTTGAATGCCGGGCTGTGGTTCCGCGGTCGTCTGCTCATGGTCTCTCCTCGCTCTCGGCGATCAGGCCGATGTCGCGCGGACTATCCACTCAACGCACACGTTCGGATTTCCCGAGCCACCTCTGAGTTCGGGCGCGAGAAAACGAAGTTCGTTGACAAGCTGGAAGTTTCGCTTCCACTTCCCAGCTCGAAGGGAGCACCATGTCGAGCATCCTGCGCGCCCCTCGCGAGGCCTGTATTCCATACGCTTCGCATGTTGAGGGAGCGATCGCGAGCTACATGCTGTCGTACATGTCGGCTCCCCCGGTTCGAGACCGCGGCCTCGATCGCGAACAGCGTCGGCGCCAGTCGGGCAATAGGCGGACGCTCTTGCCGCACGAAAGGGTCCGCCAGCTTCAAGGAGTGGTTCCGCCGGCCACATCGGAGGACAAGATCGGGCGGCCAGGCTCGGCAATGCACGGCGCGGCGGAGCGATAATGGTCGAGGGTCCGCCAGCTTAACCGCGCCTCGCACCTGCGCGAGCCGCCAAGGAAAACAGGAAGACAGGGAGACCAACATGATGCGACTGAAAACCCATATCACGGCGGCGACGCTGGCGGCCTTCGCCGTCGTAGCGGCGCCGTCGGCGCGGGCCGAGACACCGAACGACACGCTGATCCAGGCGTGGGCGATTGACGACGTCATCAGCCTCGACCCCGCGGAAGTGTTCGAGTTCACCGCGTCCGAGGTGCTGGGGAACTCCTACCAAGGGCTCGTCAGCTACGACGTCGACGACGTCACCGACATCTATGGCGAGATCGCCGAAAGCTGGGAGATCAGCGACGACGGCAAGACCTTCACCTTCACGATCCGTCCGGACCTGCAGTTCGCCTCGGGCAATCCGATCACGGCGTCGGACGCGGTATTCTCGCTGCGACGCGCGGTCAAGCTCGACAAGTCGCCGGCGTTCATCCTGACGCAGTTCGGACTCTCGCCCGAGAACGTCGACGAGAAGGTGCGCCAGACCGGCGACATGACCTTCGAGCTGGAGATGGATAAGCCCTATGCGCCGACGCTCCTGCTCTACTGCCTGACGGCGACCGTCGGCTTCATCGTCGACGAGCAGCTGGTCATGGAGCACGACCTAGACGGGGACTTCGGCTACAACTGGCTGAAGACGAACTACGCGGGCTCCGGTCCGTTCACCATCCGTGAGTGGCGCGCGAACGAGGTCATCGTGCTGGAGCGCAATGACAACTACCCGGGCGACGCGCCGGCGATGATGCGGGCGATCTACCGCCACATCCCCGAAGCCTCGACGCAGCGGCTGCTGCTGGAGCAGGGCGACATCGATATCGCGCGCAACCTCGGCGCCGAAGAGATCGCGGCATTGCAGGACACCCCGGGCATCGAGCTCAGACAGGGCATCAAGGGCTCGATCTACTACATGGGACTGAACCAGAAGAACGAGTACCTCTCCATCCCGGAGGTGCGCGAAGCAATGAAGTACCTCGTCGACTATCAAGCGATCGCCGACACGATCATGTCGGGCAAGGTGCAGGTACACCAGGCGTTCCTGCCGGACGGGTTTCTCGGCGCGCTGAACGAGACGCCCTACGAGCTGAACGTGGAGAAGGCCAAGGAGCTTCTGGCCGAGGCGGGGCTGGAGGACGGCTTCAGCGTCACGATGGACACCCGCAACACGCCGGAGATCACCGGCATGGCGCAGGCGATCCAGCAGACGATGGGCGAGGCCGGCATCACGATGGAGCTGATCCCCGGCGACGGCCAACAGACGCTGACCAAGTACCGGGCGCGCAACCACGACATCTACATCGGCCGCTGGGGCCCGGACTATCAGGACCCGCACACCAACGCCGACACCTTCGCGCGGAACCCCGACAACTCGGATGACGCGGAGGCCAAGCCTCTGGCTTGGCGCAACTCGTGGGACATCCCGGAGATGACCGCCAAGGCCGACGCGGCGGTGCTGGAGAAGGACACCGGCGAGCGGGCGAAGATGTATCTGGCACTCCAGGAGGAGCACCAGCAGGTGTCGCCCTTCATCATCATGTTCCAGGAGATCGAGGTCCTGGGCATGCGTGACGACGTGCAGGGCTTCATCATCGGCCCGTCGTTCAACGACAACTCGTTCGCCCAGGTTACGAAAACGCGGTGAGCGCGACGTCTCCCGCAAACGAGGGGGGGCGCTGGCGCGCCCTCTCCACCCTGGGGATGAAGGGCGGACGGCTCGTCGCGACGATCCTGGTGACGTTCCTCGGCCTGCTGCTCGTCACCTTCCTGATCGGCCGCGTCGTGCCCGTCGATCCGGTGCTGGCCGTGGTCGGCGACCGTGCATCGCAGTCGACCTACGACGCGATGTACCTCGAGATGGGCCTCGACAAGCCGCTCTATCAGCAATTCTGGATCTACCTGCGCGATGCGCTGCAGGGCGATTTTGGCACTTCGCTCCTGACCAAGAAGGACATTGCCGAGGACATCGCGCGGGTCTTTCCGGCGACGATGGAGCTCGCGACCGCCGGCATCATCATTGGGACATTGTTCGGCATCCCCGCGGGCGTTCTGGCCGCAGTCAAGCAGGGCGGCGCGGCGGACCAGATTGTGCGGGTGCTGGGCCTCGTCGGCTACTCTGCGCCGATTTTCTGGCTGGGTCTTCTGGGGCTTCTGGTGTTCTACGCCCAGCTCGGTTGGGTGGCGGGGCCGGGGCGGATCGACATCGCCTATGAATACGCGTTCACGCAGGTCACCGGCATCCTTCTGATCGACACCGCCATGCAGGGAGAGTGGGACGCGTTCCGCAACGTGCTGGCGCATCTGGCGCTGCCGGCGATGCTGCTCGGATACTTCTCGATGGCCTACATCAGCCGGATGACGCGGTCCTTCATGCTGAACGAACTGGCGCAGGAATATGTGACGACCGCGCGCGTGAAGGGCGTGCCGGAGTGGCGCATCATCTGGGTCCATGCGCTGAGGAACGCCGCGGTGCCGCTGGTGACGGTGGTGGCGCTCAGCTACGCGGGGCTCCTCGAAGGCTCGGTCTTGACCGAGACCGTGTTCGCCTGGCCGGGGCTCGGACAGTACCTGACGAACTCGCTGCAGAACGCCGACATGAACGCCGTCCTCGGCGGCACGCTAGTGATCGGGGTGATCTTCGTCGGCCTGAACCTGCTCTCCGACCTGCTCTACGTCCTGCTCGACCCGCGCGTCAGGCGGCGCGGATGAGCGCGACTCGCGAGTGGCTGCTCGACGAAGAGCCGACGTCGCGCCGCCAGTCGGCGCTTGGACAGGCGTATCGCACTTGGCTGACCTTCCGCGCCAACCGTCTGGCGATGCTCGGCCTCGGCATCGTCGTTGCGCTGATCCTTATGGCGATCTTCGCCGACCTGATCGCGCCATACGACCCGCTGCGCGGCGGCGACCTCCGGACCGACCGTCTGCTGCCGCCGTCGTGGGAACATCTTCTCGGCACCGACGAGCAGGCGCGCGACATCTTCAGCCGGATCGTCTACGGCAGCCGGCTGACACTGCTGGTGGTCGCCCTCGTGGCGCTGATCGCGACGCCAATCGGCCTCGCCGTCGGGACCTGCGCCGGCTATTTCGGCGGCTGGGTCGACACCGTGCTGATGCGGATCACCGACATCTTCCTCGCATTCCCACGCCTGATCCTGGCGCTGGCCTTCGTCGCCGCCCTCGGGCCGGGCATCGAGAACGCGATCATCGCCATCGCTATCACCTCTTGGCCGCCCTACGCGCGGCTGGCGCGGGCCGAGACGCTGACGATCCGTAACGCCGACTACATCGACGCCATTCGCCTGCAGGGCGCGCGCAGCCCGCGGATCATCTGGGGCCACGTCGTGCCGCTCTGCCTATCGTCGGTGATCGTGCGGGTCACGCTCGACATGGCGGGGATCATCCTGACCGCGGCGGGCCTCGGCTTTCTCGGCCTCGGGGCGCAGCCGCCGCAGCCCGAGTGGGGCGCAATGATCGCCAGCGGCCGTCGGTTCCTGATCGATTTCTGGTGGGTCGCCACCATGCCCGGCATCGCCATCTTCGTCGTCAGCCTTGGCTTCAACCTGCTGGGCGACGGGCTGCGCGACGTGCTCGATCCCAAGGCCGCGAAATGAGCGCGATGCTGCATGTCGAGAACCTGCGCGTTGCCTTCCCCTCGCGCCAGGGCCCGGTCGAGGTGGTGCGTGGCGTCTCCTTCACGCTGGGCCGCGAGCGCCTCGGCATCGTCGGCGAGAGCGGCTCCGGCAAGAGCCAGACCGGCCGCGCCATCCTCGGCCTGACGCCTGGCCGCGTCACTGCCCGCCGGCTGGAGTTCGAGGGTACGGACCTGCGTGACGCCTCCGCCGCGACCTGGCGCACGCTCCGCGGCCGGCGGATGAGCATGGTGATGCAGGACCCGAAGTTCTCGCTGAACCCGGTGATGACCATCGGCCGCCAGATCGTCGAGGCGGGCCGCCGCGGCGGCGTGTCGAAGGCCGAGGCGAAGGACCGGGCGATGGCGACGCTGGAGGCGGTGCAGATCCGCGACCCGGAGCGCGTGTTCAAAGCCTATCCGCACGAACTCTCGGGCGGGATGGGCCAGCGCGCGATGATCGCGATGATGCTCGTGGGCGAGCCGGACCTGCTGATCGCCGACGAGCCGACCTCGGCGCTCGACGTCACGGTGCAGCTCGAGGTGCTGGGCATCCTCGACCGGCTGGTGGCGGACCGGGGCATGGGCCTGATCTTCATCAGCCACGACCTGCGCCTGGTCTCCTCTTTCTGCGACCGCGTACTGGTGATGTACGCCGGCCGCATGGTCGAGGAGATCGCGGCGACCGACCTCGCCCATGCCGAGCATCCCTACACCCGTGGCCTCTTGAACTGCCTGCCGACGATCGAGAGCGAGCGCCATCCCCTGCCCGTTCTGTCGCGCGACGCGGCCTGGGCCGAATGAGCAGTCTCATCGCCGCCCGCGACTTGGAGGTCACGTTCAGCAGCGGACCCGATGCGGTGCACGCCGTGCGCGGCGTCGGCTTCGATGTCGCCGAAGGGGAGAGCTTCGGCATCGTTGGTGAAAGCGGGTCGGGCAAGTCCACTGTCCTGCGGGCGATCTGCGGCCTGGCGCCGACGACCGGCGGCCAGATCACGCTCGACGGCCAGCCGATCCGCTCGCCGCGCTCGGCGGACTTCTACCGGCGCGTGCAGATGGTGTTCCAGGACCCCTACGCCTCGCTGCACCCCCGCCACACGGTCGACAAGGTGCTGTCCGAGCCTCTGGCGATCCACCGCTTCGACGACCGCGAGGCGCGGATTGTCCGCGCGCTGGAGGATGTGGGGCTCGGCCGCGGCTTTCGCTTCCGCTATCCGCACCAGCTCTCCGGCGGCCAGCGGCAGCGCGTCGCCATCGCCCGCGCCCTGATCCTCGAGCCGCGTTGCCTCTTGCTCGACGAACCGACTTCGGCGCTCGACGCCTCGATCCAGGCGGAGGTTCTGAACCTCCTTGAACGACTGAGGGATGAGCGTGGGCTGACCTACATCCTGGTCAGCCACGACCTCGCCGTCGTTGCCCACATGTGCGAGCGCCTGATCGTCATGCAGCACGGCCAGACAGTCGAGGAGCTGAGCCGTGATGCGCTGCGATCGCGTCGGGCGCATCAGGAGTACACACGGAACCTGCTGCGCGCGAGTGCCGGGTTCGACCGCGGCGGTGCGCGAGCCGCGCATGGCTGACGTCGTCCCGGTCTTCGACGGGCACAACGATTTCCTGCTGAGGCTGATCGAGGAGCCAGCGCGCCGGTCGAAGCTCTGGCCCCGCGGCGATGGCTCCGGGCATCTCGACCTCGAGCGGATGCGGGCGGGCGGCTTCGGCGGCGGGCTCTTCGCGATCTACGTCCCCTCGCCCGACACCGGCGTGGACTACGACGCGGCGATGGACAACCCGCCCTACGACGTGCCGCTGCCGCCACGCCTCGACGCCGAGGATGCGGAGGCCGTGGCGATGGCGATGGCCGGGCATCTTCTGTGGATGGAGCGTACGGCGAGAGAGGGCTTTCGCGTCTGCCACACTACGGCCGAGATCCGCGACTGTGTGCAACGCGGCGTCGTCGCGGGCGTCATGCACATGGAGGGGGCGGAGGCGGTCGGCGCCGACCTTGACCAGCTTTACCTCTGGCACGCGATGGGCCTGCGCTCGCTCGGGCCGGTCTGGAGCCGGCCGACGATCTTCGGCCATGGCGTGCCGTTCCGGTTCCCCTCAACCCCCGACACCGGTCCTGGCCTCACCGAAGCAGGCCGCGACCTGATCCGCGCCTGCAACGACCTGCAAATTCTCGTCGACCTGTCGCATCTGAACGAAGCCGGGTTCGACGAGGTGGCACGCCTGAGCAATGCGCCCCTGGTCGCGACGCATTCGAACGCGCACGCCGTCACGCCGTCGAGCCGCAACCTCACCGACCGGCAGCTCGCCATGATCGCGGAGACCGGCGGCCTGGTCGGGCTGAACTTTGCCGCCGGCTTTCTCAGCCCGGACGGACGCCGTGACGCCGGGATCGGCTGGGATCCGATCCTGCGCCACCTCGACCATCTGATCGCGCGTCTGGGCGAGGATCACGTGGGCTTCGGCTCGGACTTCGACGGCGCCACCATTCCGGCGGTGCTGCGGGACGCCCGGGGGTTGCAGACGATGCTGGCGGAGTTGCGCCGACACGGCTACGACGACGCGCTGCTTCTGAAGCTAGCGCACAGGAACTGGCTGGCCGTGCTCGAAACGACCTGGGGCGGGTAGCCGGGTCGCCGCCACAAGCGCCCTTTGCCTGGCGAGGGCGCGCTCCGCTCAGGTTCGGAGAATTGCGTCCGCAAGAACTTCCGGCCCGTCGCGCACCGGGTCGGCGGCGGGCAGCCCGGCTTCCTCGGAGATCCTGTCGAGCTCACGTCGTGCGGTGGCGTCATCGAAGCCGCGCGTGTTTACCGCGACGGCAACGACCTTCGCGGGCGCCAGCGCCCCAGCGGCGGCCGCGAGCGCTTCGTAGAGCGCGATCACGTCGCTGAGCGGCGGAACCACCACGTGTTCCAATGTGTCGAGATGCTTCATACCGGCCCGGTGGCAGAGGATCATCCGGTTCGCGCAACTCCCACGCAGCAGGGGAAGGGTCGCGGTGCTGCCCGGATGAAGGAGCGACCCCTGCCCTTCGATGATCTGGATCGCGTGCGCTCCCGCCTCCATCACCATGCGCTCCACCGCGCCGCTGGCATGATCGACGCGGAAGGCATCGAGCGGGATTCCCGTGCCGGTGATGCTGATGCCGATCTGGCCGGTGGCCAGGAACACCGCGTCCTCGCCCCGGTCGCGAAGCGCGCGCCAGATCTCGAGGCCCGCCGTCATCTTTCCGATGGCCATGTCGGTACCGACCATCAGGACGCGGGTATTTCCCAGGCTTGCGGCTCGTGCGGTTGCGATCGGCGGGATCTCTCCGACCGGCGTCCTGATGTCCCAGATCCATTGGCCGGGGCGCAGGCTGTCGCCCAGGAGGTCGTTCAGCCGGTCGTGAAGGCCGTTGACCACATTCAGCCCGCGCCCGAGCGCGGTGCGCAGCATCGCCACCCACTCGACCGGAAGGCGCCCGCCCGAAGGTGCGGTCCCCAGGACCAGCACCTCCGCGCCGCGACCGATGGCGTCGTCGAGCGTCGCGACGACGGGAATTTCGTGGCCGACGTCGAAGAAGTCGCCCGCCGAACGGCCGGCTGCGTGGCTGTCGATCACCGCGACCACGGGGTTCTGGCCATAGCGGACGATCCCCTCCGTCATCTTGGCGTTGAGCAAGCCCATCGTCGCCTCGGCGTAGAGGGCGACCTTCGCATTCGTATCAAGCATCGGAGAAACGTCCTCCGTGCCCCGGCACCTCCTCCGGCAGAACCACGCCGCCCGACATCGGCGCACCTACGCACGGGTCGGGATCCAGGTTGAGGTGGGAGTCGAGATCGATGCAGTCGAAGAGCTCGCTCAGCGACGCGCCGGCTGCGATCGACATCGAGCTCTCCCCCATGCAGCCGATCATGGTCTTCAGGCCGTGCGCGCGGGCGGTCGCGACGATCCTCAGCGCCTCGGTGATGCCTCCGCACTTCATCAGCTTGAGGTTCACACCGTCGACACGGTCGGCGAAGACAGGAATGTCAGCCGCCGTCCGGCAGCTCTCGTCCACGAAGATCGGCAGCGGGCGACCCTGGAAGAGGTCGACAAGCTCATCCTCCGCGCCCTTCACCAGCGGCTGCTCCACATATTCCGCGCCACGCTCAGCGAGCCAGGTCATCATGAGACGGGCATCGTCGACGGACCAGCCGCCGTTCGCATCTACGCGCAGCACGACATCTCGCCGCGCCACGGCCTCGAGGACGGCGGCGAACATCGCCTTGTCCGCTTCGATCCCCTCCGGCGAGCCGAGCTTGATCTTGAGCGCCCGCGCCCCGGCGTCAAGGAGCAGCGGCACACGCTCGCGAACGACGTCGGGCGGATTGATCCCGACCGTCAGAGACGTCGGAACGGCACGGCGGCCAAGTCCGAGAAGCCGGTGGAGCGGCATCCCCGCCGCCTTCGCCCGCAGGTCCCAAAGCGCCATGTCGAGCGCGGCGAGCGCGCAGGGCGCAACCCCGGCCTCAACGGCGTTGGCGTAGGTGCGATGGATCGAGGATGGATCGAGCCCGCCAGCCAGAAAGTCGCGCAGCATCCGCTCCCCCGCCTCCGGGGTGTCCGCGCCCTCGGTGCTGCCCGGCGCCATCTCTCCCCAGCCGGTGAGGCCGTTCTCGGACAGCCCGATGAACAGGTTGTCCGACCCGGTGATGACGCCGCGGCTGATCGCCAAGGGGAAGCGCTTGTTGAGGTGGAGCGTGCGAAACTCGATATCCATGAATGTCCCTGCGTCTTTCCGACCGCCGACACCAACCTCGTCAGGGTCGAGCCGAACGCGTCAATGACATATCCGCCCTCCTGGACAATCGCGAGCGGAAGTCCACCGCCCGCGATGGCCGCGACGTGGGCCTCGCCGTGTTTCCAACACTGGATCAGCGACCGAACACGGGCCACGCCGGGCTCGGCCACTGCAGCCGGGCGATTCTCCGGGGTTGGCGGCGGGCGGCCGATCGCAGATGCTTCGCCAAAGCGAGGAGAGGTGACGCCGATGGCGATCGAAGAGTTCGGAGCACTGCCCGATGGCCGCTCGGTGGATGCCGTCACGCTCTCGAACGGCCGGCTCACGGTGAAGATCCTCACCCTCGGTGCGATCACGCACGACCTGCGTCTTGAGGGCGTGCCGCACGCCCTCACGCTGGGATCGCCCGAACTCGCGGCCTACCTCGGGCCCATGGCGTATTTCGGTGCCATTGTGGGGCCGGTGGCAAACCGCATCGCCGGTGGCACGGCGATGCTCGACGGCCAGGCGCTCGAGTTCCAGAGAAACGAGAATGGCCGGACGACGCTGCATGGGGGCGAGACCGGCATCCACTCGGACGTCTGGACCATTCGAGAAGCGGATGACACACACCTGCGGCTCACGCTGAGTTTACCTGACGGCCGAGGAGGCTTTCCCGGCAACAGAGAGATTGCCGCCGAATTCTGGGTGTCCGATCCGGCGTGCCTTGAGCTGCGGCTCGAAGCGGCGACAGATGCGCCGACCCTCATGAACCTCGCGCACCACGGCTACTGGAACCTCGACGGCGCGCCCACGGTCGCCGGGCATCGCCTGCAGGTCGAGGCTGACCGCTGGCTCCCGGTGGACGGCGACCTGATTCCGACGGGCGAGGTGCGACCGGTCGACGGCACCCCCTGGGACTTCCGCACCGAGGTCGCGTTCCGCCCCCACGCGACGGGCTACGACAACAATCTCTGCCTGTCCGACGCGCGTCGCGCACTGACGCCGGTCCTGCGGCTCACCGGGCGCACGGGCACGACTCTGCGGCTGTCCACGACCGAGCCGGGGCTGCAGCTCTACGCCGCCGCCGGCCTGGATACCGCCCCGCATGCCGGGCACGGCGGATCGCCCTATCGCGAACATGCGGGCATGGCGCTCGAACCGCAGGTCTGGCCCGATGCGCCGAACCGCCCCGACTTTCCCTCGGCAGGACTTCGGCCCGGCGAGACCTACCGGCAGGAGACGCACTTCGACTTCTCGTCCGAGACCTGAGCGGGACTCGTCCGCGGGCATCTGGATGCCGCATTCGCGCCTCCTCGCACCGGATGCCGCGACGGCATCGACGACCGGTCCTTCCTTCTCGCCAGCTGCCGAGCGACATCGCGTGTCATGACGCTGCGCCGACCCGGTGGATGGAAGCAGCGGTAGCGCCTATTCTGCGCGCACAGCGAAGGAGAGTGTCGAGATGAACGAGAGCAGCGTCCCCACCCGCGCCACCACGAGCCACGACGAGGTGTTGCGCGCCGCCGGCCTGACAGGCGCGGACCTCACCGGCGGCGAGCTCGGCGTGCGCTCGCCGATCGACGGCGCCGAGGTCGCGCGGGTGAAGGCGACGGATCCAGGCGACATGACAGCCGTCATTGCCGGATCCTCCGCCGCCTTCGACGTCTGGCGCCGCGTTCCGGCTCCGCGGCGGGGGGAGCTGGTGCGCCTTCTGGGCGAGGAGTTGCGCGCAGCCAAGGCCGAGCTTGGCGCCGTCGTCACGCTCGAAGCCGGCAAGATCGTCTCCGAGGGGCTGGGCGAGGTGCAGGAGATGATCGACATCTGCGACTTCGCCATCGGCCTCTCGCGCCAGCTCTACGGCCTCTCCATTGCATCGGAACGGCCGGGCCACCGCATGACCGAGACGTGGCATCCGCTCGGCCCCTGCGCCGTCATCACCGCCTTCAACTTCCCCGTCGCCGTCTGGTCCTGGAACACGGCGATCGCGCTTGTCTGCGGCGACCCGGTGATCTGGAAGCCGTCCGAGAAGACGCCGCTGACCGCGATGGCCTGCATGAAGGTCCTCGGCCGCGCGCTCGACCGCTTCGGCGACGCGCCGGACGGACTCGTGCAGCTTGTGCTCGGCGGACCCGAAGTCGCCGACGCGCTCGTCACTTCGCGTGACGTTCCGATCGTCTCTGCCACCGGCTCCACCCGCATGGGCGGCGTGGTCGGGCCGAAAGTCCTGGCGCGCTTCGGCCGACCGATCCTGGAGCTCGGCGGCAACAACGCGATGATCGTGGCGCCCTCGGCCGACCTCGACATGGCGGTCCGCGCGATCGTCTTCTCCGCCGTGGGCACCGCTGGCCAGCGCTGCACCTCGCTGCGCCGCGTGATCGTCCACCGCTCGATTCGAGACGATCTGGTCGATCGGCTCGCCAAGGCCTACGGCAGCCTCCAGATCGGCGACCCGCGCGAGGAGGGCACCCTCGTCGGCCCGCTGATCGACGCCGACGCCCGCGACCGGATGCAGGCCGCGCTCGCCCGCGCCCGCGCTGAGGGTGGCACCGTGCATGGCGGCGCACCCGTCGCCTCCGAGGTGCCGGAAGGCGGCAGCTATGCCGCGCCCGCCATCGTCGACATGCCGGCGCAAACCGATACGGTCCGGACGGAAACCTTCGCGCCGATCCTCTACGTCATGGGCTACGAGACGCTGGACGAGGCCATCGCGATGCAGAACGACGTGCCGCAGGGCCTCTCGTCATGCATCTTCACGCTCGACCTGCGCGAGGCCGAGACGTTCCTGTCCGCCTTGGGCTCGGACTGCGGCATCGCCAACGTCAACATCGGCCCCTCGGGCGCCGAGATCGGCGGCGCGTTCGGCGGCGAGAAGGAGACCGGCGGCGGCCGCGAGAGCGGGTCGGACGCCTGGAAGGGCTACATGCGCCGCCAGACCAGCACGGTGAACTACTCCTCCGACCTGCCGCTGGCGCAGGGCGTGAAGTTCGATCTCGACTAGCCGGCGCATCCCCGTTGCCGTCAGTCATTCTGGAGTGTGTCTTCTGAGTGGAACCGCAAGCCATGGCTTACGTCATTCGACATTGGGTGCAAGGAGCCTCGATGTGATGGCTCCGACATCAAAGGAACGTCATCCCCGGGTCGAAGGCCGCATTAACCGAGGCGCCGCACTGTTCGGAACAGCGCCTGCGTTCTATGATTTACGTATTGATCGGCGCGGAACCGTCCCGCGCGCATGATTTGGAGGCCAAGATGATAACCCGTCGAGAAGCCCTCGCACTGACGGCGGGCGCGGCGATTGCGCCGCTCGCCGCCCGCGCGGCGACGGAGCCGTACGTCCTTCCCGAGCATCTGCAGCCCACCGTGCTGCGCGTGAAGCCCGAGTTCGTCGTGAACTCGATCCATGTCCTGCCGTCGAAGCACCAGCTCTACTTCATCGAGGAGCCGGGCCGGGCAATTCGCTACGGCGTCGGTGTCGGGCAGGCGGGCCTGCAGTTCAAGGGCGTCGCCCAGGTCGGGCACAAGGCCGAATGGCCTGACTGGCGCCCCACGGACGAGATGATCGAGCGCGATCCCGCAAGCTATGAGCAGTTCGCCGACGGGGTGCCCGGGGGGCCAGAAAACCCTCTCGGCGCCCGCGCGCTCTATCTCTTCCAGAATGGCGTCGACACGTACTACCGGATCCACGGGACCAACGTGCCTCAGTCCATCGGTCGATCGGTGTCGAGTGGCTGCATCCGGATGCTGAACGATCACGTCATCGATCTCTATCAGCGCGTGCCGCTTGGAGCGCCTGTCTGGGTGTATTGAACCAGCGGATCCTGGCGGCCCTCGCGGCATCTTTCGCTGCGATCGTCCTCTGGAACGCGACGAGGCCACAACCGCTCGAGTTCGAAGCATGGCCTCCGGCCCCCGCGCTGCGCACTGTCGCCGGCGGGCCGGCAACGGCGGGCGGCCCCGTCGCGCTGATCGGGCTCGACTCCGACGCTCGTGGTTCTGCGGCACCGCCGACCGATCTCTGCCGCGCGCTCTTCGAAGACAAGACGGCGGAGGACGTTCCGATCGCGTTCTTCACGGACCATTATTGTCCGAATTGCCGATCCATGGCGGAGACGCTGTCGGCCACGAAAGGGGTCACGATCGTGCGGCACGAGCTTCCGATCCTCGGGCCTGATTCGCTCGTCGCGGCGCGAGCCGCTCTGGCGGCGAGCCTGCAGGGCGCCGAGGATGCCTTTCACCAGCGTCTCCGCCGGACGGCGTTCTCTCCCACGGAGGCATATCTGGGCGACGTCGCAGATGGCATGGGCTTGGACGCCGAACGGCTGCTCACCGACATGGAGGGGGAAGAGGTCGCTGCAATGCTCGACCGCGGCGGCCGGCTGGCCACGTCCCTCGGCTTCTTCGCGGTGCCCACCACCGTCCTCGGCCGCACCGTCGTCACAGGCGACCTCCCACCGTCCCGCGTCTCCAGGATCGTCGAGGCCGAGCGTCGCGCCGGCTCTCCCTGCCCGCTCGGGCGCTGATATTGCACCCGGCCGCCGCTTCGGGCCATGTGCCCTTCAGAGGAGGATTGCCCGTGCCACAGAAACCGACCCCGCCTTTCCGCGCCGACCACGTCGGCAGCCTGCTGCGGCCCGCCCCGATCGTCGAAGCACGCGCCCGCTACGCCGAAGGGAAGATCGACGCCACCGAACTGAAGGCCGCCGAAGACGCCGCGATTCCCGCTCTCATCGAGATGCAGCAGGATGTGGGACTGAAGGCCGTCACCGACGGCGAGGCGCGCCGGTCCTGGTGGCACTACGACTTCATGGGCATGCTCGACGGGTTCGAGCTGGAGGAGCGGGACCCCGAGCAAGGCGTGCAGTTCCAGGGCGTGAAGCTGCGCCCCGTCTACCCGACGATCCGCGGCAAGCTCGGCTTTCCGGCCGACCACCCGATGCTCGACCACTTCCGGTTCGTCGCGGAACATACCAGCGTGGTGCCGAAGATCTCGATCCCGGGCCCGTCCTGCTGCCATTTCCGCACCGCGCCCGAGGACATCGAGCCCGAGGAGTACCGCGACCTCGACCACCTCTTCGCCGACATCGCGGCCACCTACCGCGACGCGGTGCGCGCCTTCTACGACGCTGGCTGCCGCTACCTGCAGATGGACGACATCTTCTTCGCCTATCTCTGCGACGAGAAGCATCGCGCGGCCAAGAAGGCGCAGGGCCAGGACCCCGACTGGCTGATCGACCGCTACGCCTGGATGATGCACGAGGCGATCAGGGGACGCCCGGACGACATGCTGATCGGAATGCACATGTGCCGCGGCAACTTCCGCTCGACCCACGCCGCCGAGGGCGCCTACGATCCGGCGGCCGACGCGATCTTCAACAAGACCGGCGTCGACATCTACTTCATGGAGTACGACACCGAGCGTGCAGGCGGGCTGGAGCCGCTGAAGCTGCTGCCAAAGGGGACGAAGCGCGTGCTGCCCGGCTTCATCACCACGAAGACCGGTAAGCTCGAAGACATGGCGTGGCTCAAGCGGCAGTTCGACGAGGCATCGAAGTACGCCGACCTCGACCAGCTCGGCATCGCGCCGCAATGCGGCTTCGCCTCGACGGAAGAGGGTAACGCCATCACCGAGGACGACCAGCGCCGGAAGCTCGAGCTTGTGGTCCGCACCGCCGAAGAAATCTGGGGCGCTGTCTGAGGCATGACGGCGCGTGCCGCACGCCAACCGAGGCTGAAATGGACGATCTGTCGCTCGAACGCCGCACCGGACTGCCCGACGCGCTGCGTGCCCTGGTCGAGGCATTTCCCCGTGAGAGCTGGGAGGAGCACCGCAACTTCGGCGGTTTGGTGCAATTCTGGCTCGAGCGGCACATGATGTTCCGCCGCCTGCAGGAGCTGCTGCGTCAGGATGCCGAAAAGCTGATCGACGACACGGCGGAGGCGGGAACCTACGCCGGCCGCCTCTCCCGCTATGGCTCGATGTTTGTCGGAGAGCTGCACGGGCACCACAACATCGAGGACGTGCACTACTTCCCAGTCCTTTCGGCGCGCGAGGCGCCGCTCCAGCGCGGGTTCGAGATCCTCGATCGCGACCACCACGCGCTGGACGGTCATCTCGACGCATTCGTCGAGCGGGCGAACGCCGTCCTGCAGGGGCTGGACGCCGCGGACTTCCGGGACCGCGTCGGCGACTTTCACGCTGGCGTGGCGCGTCTGGGCGGCTTGCTCGACCGCCATCTGGTCGATGAGGAGGAGCTGGTGGTGCCGGTGATCCTCAAACACGGGCCGGGAGGCCTCGGCTGACACGGGCTCATCCGATATAGAGGTGACCTGCAAGGCCGAGGAGGAAACCCGCGACGGCGCCGACCGCCGGCATCGCCTCGTTCACGTCGGCGTGCGCCTCGGGCGCGATGTCCTGAAACATGAGGAACAGGATGCCGCCCGCCGCGAAGAGCATGATGGCCCCCATCAGCTCCGGACTCTCACGCATGAGATCGTGTCCGAGCCACGCCATGAGCGGGCCAAGCAGCGACAGCAGCCCGAAGCGCGCCAGCAGACCGGACGCACCGGCGCCCTGCCCCCTTGCCTCCTCGAAGGCGTTGAACCCCTCCGGCAGGTTCTGCAGCGCGATCAGCAGGGCGAGCAGCGGACCCGCCTCGGCGCCTGTCGCGAGAAGCATCCCCAGAGCCAGCGCCTCGGGGAGGAAATCGGTCATCATCGCGACCGTCTGAGCGCGCGACCCGCCACCCCGTTCCAGAACACGGTCCAGGGCCGCAAAGGCGAGCCCTCCAAGTGCGAATGACGCAAGCGCCCAATGCGCGGCGAGGAAATCCGCACCCTGCGGAACCAGAACCAGCGCGACCGCCGCCACCAACACTCCGCCGCCGAAGGCGACGACACCCTGCTTGACATGCGGCCCGAGGCGGCCCGGCCGTGCCTCCGCCCAAAGGGCGAGCGCGCCGCCCGCGGGAATAGCCGCACCGGCAAAGAGCGCAATGGCAAGGACCGATATCAGATCCATGTATCAGGCTCCGTAGAATCGGGCCCGCCGAAGACTACCGCGACGTCCTCCATGCCCGCTCTCGCAGTCGGTCGCAAACATGCACGCGCGCAATCGTCGCGGGCCACGGCAAAGAGCGCCTGCCCAATCCTGTCCGGCACGGAGCCGAGCCCTGTCCAGGGGCCGCGCGAATTCGCGCGCACGCCGGCGGCGGTGGCCCGGACCGGCCGCCCCGACGTCGGGCGCCCTCCTCACGCGCGCATGCGGGATCCGTTCGCATCGAAGAGCGGCGTCCGCTGTAGCCTCGCCGCCAGCCGTTCGCCCAGCACCTCGATCTCCCAGCCCGTCGTCGCTCTCGGCGTGCTCGACCGGCACGTAGCCCAGCGCCACCGACACGTCGGAGGCGTGCGCGTAGCCGCCCGACGTCACCCAGCCCACGACCTCGCCCGCCTGCCAGATCGGCTCGTCGCCGATGACGTCGGCGTCGCGCGCCTCGACGCGTGAAGGTGCGCAGTCGCATCGGGCCGTTGCCGCGCATCGCCTGCGCCGCCTGCCTTGCCGATGAAGTCGGCGTCCTTGCCGAGGGCGACGTAGCGGTCGAGCCCCGCCTCCCAGGGCGAGTAGACCGGCCGGTACTCGCGCGCCCAGCCGCCCCACCCCTTCTCCAGCCTGAGCGCGTTCAGCGCCCGCAGGCCGAAGTCGCGGATGCCGTGCGCCGCGCCGGCCTCCTTGAGCGCAGGTGTAGACGTGGCGCTGGTATTCCGGGCGCCATCCAGATCTCGTAGCCGAGATCGCCGGTGAAGCTGATGCGCCCGACGGTGCAGGGCGCCATGCCGACGCGCATCCGCCGGATGTCCATGAACCGGAACGCCTCGCCGGAGACATCGGCGTCCGCGACCGCAGCGAGAACCTCCCGCGACTTCGGTCCGGCGATCGACACCCCGGTGAGCGACGGTCCCAGCGCGACGACGGAGACCCCTTCGTCGAGGTGCTGCAGGAACCAGCGCATGTGGTAGTCTTCGGCGACACCCGGACCCGGCGATCAGGAACTCCTCCGGCGCGAGCCGCGCGAGGGTGAAGTCGCCGATCAGCCTGCCGTCCTCCTTCAGCATCGGGGCCAGCACCATGCGCCCGACTTCGGGCACGCGCGCCGCGAGAATGCGGTCGAGCCACGCCGCCGCCGCCGCGCCGGTGACGCGATACTTGGCGAAGCCCGTGATCTCCAGGATGCCGACGCCCTCGCGCACCGCGCGGGCCTCCGCCCCGACATGGTCGAAGTCGGTCGAGCGGCGCCATGAGAACTCGTCCCGCACGCCCTCGGGCGCGAACCAGAGCGGCACCTCCAGCCCCCGCGCCTCGCCGAACTGGCAGCCCTCGGCCTTGAGCAGGTCGTAGATCGGCGAGGTCAGGAGCGGCCGTGCCGCCGGCAGCTCCTCGTTCGGGAAGCGGATCGAGAACCGGCGGGCGTAGTTCTGCCGCACCCGCGCGTTGGTGAAGGCCGGCGTCGCGTAGGCGCCGAAGCGCGCCACGTCCATCGCGAAGACGTCGAAGCCCGGGTCGCCCTCCGTCATCCAGTTCGCCAGCGCTAGGCCGACGCCGCCGCCCTGCGCGAAGCCCGCCATCACCCCGCAGGCGCACCAGTACCCGCGCATCCCCGGACAGGGCCGACCAGCGGGTTGCCGTCGGGGGCGAAGGTGAAGGGGCCGTTGATGATCTGCTTGATCCCTGCCCGCTCATAGGGCGGGAAGTGCCGGAACGCGCCTTCCAGCCGCGGCGCGATCCGGTCGAGATCGGGCGGCAGCAGCTCGTGCCCGAAGTCCCACGGCGTGCTGTCGGGCGACCACGGGCGGCAATCCGCCTCGTAGGTGCCGATCAGCATGCCCCTGCCCTCCTGCCGCGTGTAGATCTCGCCGTCGAAGTCGACGACGTGCAGCATCTCGCGCCCGGCGGTCCGGTTGAACTCGACGACCTCGGGGATCTCCTCGGTCAGCAGGTACATGTGCTCCATGGCGAGCACCGGCAGCTCCAGGCCCACCATGCGGCCGACCTCGCGCGCCCAGAGGCCGCCGGCGTTCACGACGTGCTCGGCCGTGATCTGCCCCTTGTCAGTCGTCACCACCCACATGCCGTCCGCCCGCTGCGCGAGCGCCGAGACCATCGTGTGGGTGTGCACCGTCGCGCCCAGCTTGCGCGCCGCCTTGGCGTAGGCGTGGGTCGTGCCCGACGGGTCGAGATGCCCCTCGACCTCGTCGCGCAGGCCGCCGACGAACTGCGAGGGATCGAGCAGCGGGAACAGCTCCGCCGCCTCCTCCGGCGTGACGATCTCGGCGTCGAGGCCCATGTACCGGCCCTTGGCGCGGATCGACTTCAGCCAGTCGAACCGCTCTGGCGTCGCGGCCATCATCAGCCCGCCCGTCATGTGCAGGCCGACGTTCTGGCCGCTCTCGCGCTCGATCTCGCGGTAGAGCTCGACGGTGTATTTCTGCAGCTTGGCGACGTTGGGGTCGCCGTTGATGGTGTGGATGCCGCCGGCCGCGTGCCAGGTGGAGCCCGAGGTCAGCTCGCTGCGCTCCAGCAGCACGATGTCGGTCCAGCCCGCGCGCGCGAGGTGGTAGAGCACGCTGCACCCCACGACGCCGCCGCCGATCACCACCACCCTTGCCGTATCCTGCATGTCCCTCTCCGTCATACCGCGCCGAGCGCCTGCAGCCGCCCCTGCTAGCCTTGCGGCCCTGTCGTCACCGGCCTCGAGCGCGTGCACCCAGGCCTGCGTCAGCCAGAACGCCTCCGCCTCGCCATCCGCCGCGCGCTCGTAGAGCGCGATCAGCGCCCGGCGATCACCGGCACGATGCGCCGCCTGAATGGCAGCGTCGAGCCCGATCATCCCATCCGTCCTGCCACCCAGCGGTGGAAGGCGTGGGTGGCGCCGTCCATCGCCGGGCTGAAACGCCCGCCGTCGAAGCCGGGCGCATGGCGCCCCCGCTGCATCCCCTCGACGACGAAGATGTCCTCCTCGAAGACCTCGCGCCATTGCGCGGCGTTGCGGGCCGCCGCCTCCGGCGCCGGCGGCTCGGCGTAGTGGATCGCCACATGCTCCCGCGTGCGGTCGTGGGCCACCGGGCTCAAGCACGATCGCGAAGGCGTGGTCGCGATGCTGCCCGAGCAGGACGTTCGGAAAGAGCGCGAGGTACTCCGCCCCCCGCTGCCATCGCGGGCCGAGGGCGGGCCAGTCGGCGAAGGCGAAGCCGGGCGTGTAGGCAACCGTGCCCTGACCGGAGTAGCCGTCCGCCTCGATCGCGTAGTGGTCCTCGAGGCGGGAATAGGCGTTCAGGCCGGGATGGATCCAGGGCAGATGGTAGCTTTCGCAATAGTTCTCGACCGCAAGCTTCCAGTTGCACCGAACCTCCAGGGTGAAGCGGCCCTTGGCGAGAAACGGCCCGTCGATGTCGTGCCAGCGCGACGCGACGCCAGCGATCCACTCCTCGAACGGGCCCGCCCGGCCGTCGACGTTGATCCAGACGACGCCGCGCCATACCGCCGCTCGGCACGGCGACGAGGCCGAGGCTCTCGCGGTCGATCCCTTCGGCCCGGTTCATGCCGGGCCCGCCGACATGCGGCGTCGCCCTGAGCGCGCCGTCGTGGTCGTAGCACCAAGAATGGTAGGGGCAGCGGATCGCCCCCTCGATCCGGCGCGGCGCATCGACGAGGATCATGCCGCGGTGGCGGCACACGTTCTGGAAGACGCGGACGTTGCCGTCCCTGCCGCGCAGCGCGAGCAGCGGCGCGCCTGCGAACGCGACCGGCAGCGCGTCTCCCGGCGCGGCGACATCGGCCTCGAGGCAGAGCCCGGCCCAGGCGCCGAAGAGCAGCGCGTCGCGTTCCGCCTCCCAAAGATCGCCCAGATAATGTGCGTTGGGCAGGCCACGCGCATGGGCGATCGACGCTCCCCCAGCCTGCGGATCGTCCGTTTCCTCGGTCGCAAGGGGCTGAGTGTTCATGGCGCACCTCCCGGCTGTCCCTGATCGTGGTCCGGCTCTGCCGTCCGGGCGGCTTCACAAGCGACACGGCCGCGTCTCATGGCGACATTGTGGCGCGGCTCAGCGCCGCGCGCTGGCCGCGACCCCGTGGCGGTGGACGTTTCTCGTCAGACGTGGTTCGAACGCGATGCGCGAGCCAACGCCAGAAAGGTCACATGAGCCGCATGGAGGCATTCGAGCCCGGACCCGACAGCCAGCGCGACCTGCGCCGGGCCCTCGGCCGCTTTGCGACCGGCATCACGGTGGTCACCTGCGAGAGCGGGCTTGGCCCGCTCGGGATCACGGCGAACAGCTTCTCCAGCGTCTCGCTCGACCCGCCCCTGGTCCTGTGGTCGCCCGCCCGGAGCTCGGCGCGCTTCGACGCGTTCACCGGGGCGAGACACTATTCGATCCACGTCATGGGTGAGGATCAGGTGGACGACTGCCTTCGCTTCACGCGCAGCGGCGACGACTGGGCGGGCGTTGCGTGGCAGCGGGGGCCGAACGGCGTGCCCGTGCTCTCCCACTGTCTCGCCCGGTTCGACTGCGAGCTGCATGCCGTCCACGAGGGCGGCGACCATGCGATCGTCGTCGGCCGGGTCCTTTCGGTGAACCGCGGAAGCGGTGGCAAGCCCCTGCTCTTCGCCGACGGCTCGTACGGGCGCTTCCTGCCGGATACCTGACGGATCGGTCCCGGCACTCTCCCCGGACAACACCTCCGGATCGCGCGGCACAGCCGCCCTTCCGCCCCGCGGGCGGCGCCCCTATAACGCGCCGGCACACCTTCGGGAGACCTCATGCGCACCGCCCGCATCGAACGGAAGACATCCGAGACCGACATTTCCATCGAGCTGAACCTTGACGGCACGGGTCGCGGCGAGATCGAGACGGGGGTCGGGTTCTTCGACCACATGCTGGATCAGCTCGCCCGGCATTCGCTGATCGACATGCGGATAGCGGCGACGGGCGATCTGCACATCGATGACCACCACACGGTGGAGGATACCGGCATCGCGATCGGCCAGGCCCTGCGCGAGGCGGCGGGCGACAAGCGCGGCATCCGCCGCTATGGCGCATGCCTTCTGCCGATGGACGACGCGCTCGTCCGTGCGGCGCTGGACCTGTCGGGGCGGCCGTTTCTCGTTTGGGACGTGGAACTCGGGGCAGAACGGATCGGGCAGTTCGACGGGCACCTGCTACGCGAGTTCTTCCAGGCCCTGTCCACCCATGCAGGGATGACGCTGCACGTCTCCCGGTTGGCGGGGTTCAATGCCCACCATGTGGCCGAGGCAGCGTTCAAGGCGGTCGCGCGCGCGCTTCGCGAGGCGGTAGAACCGGACCCGCGGCGCGCCGATGCCGTTCCCTCGACCAAGGGCACGCTGTGACGACGGTCCTCATCGACTATGAGGCCGGCAACCTGCATTCCGCCGAGAAGGCGTTCCAGCGCATGGCGGCCGAGACCGGCGCCGGCAGGGTCATAGTCAGCGACCGAGCCGAGGACGTGGCCGCGGCCGACCGCATCGTCCTGCCGGGAGACGGCGCTTTTCCGGCGTGCCGAGAGGCCCTCGCCCACCGCGGCGACCTGCACGAAGCGCTGGTCGAGGCGGTGGAGCGGCACGGTCGGCCCTTCCTCGGCATCTGCGTCGGCATGCAGCTCATGGCGACCGCCGGCCATGAGTACCGAACGACGCCAGGCCTCGGCTGGATCGGCGGTGAGGTGGTGCGGATAGCCTCAAGGCCCGGCCTGAAGGTGCCCCACATGGGCTGGAACGACCTTGTCGTCGATCGGCTCCATCCGGTTCTCGAGGGCATCGCGACGGGCGAACACGCCTATTTCGTCCACTCCTACCAGATGCAGGTGAGCGACCCGGCCGAGCGTATCGCCTGGGCGGAATATGGCGGCGAGGTCACGGCGATCGTCGGCCGCGACACGATGATCGGCACGCAATTCCACCCCGAAAAGAGCCAGCGCGCAGGCCTTCGCCTGATCGCCAACTTTCTGGCCTGGAGGCCGTGAGACGACACTCCCCGCTCCAGCCGGCCCAGACCTGCAGCGCCCGCCACGAGCCTCATAGCGTTGCCGGGGCTCTGCCGCGCGACCGCGCCGCCCTCTCCCAATCCTCCCAGGCCTCCCCCGCCGCCCAGCGGCGCCTCCTCCTGCCGATCGTCGAGCAGGGCGAGGAGGACCCCCGAGGCCACCCCCGACGGGTGGACCCTCCGCTTCACCGGCCCCGACGCCACTGGCCCCCGATGGAGGACATCATGGACTACGTGGAACAGACCTTCGGGCACGAGTGCAGGACAGCCCATCCTGGATCTCACAACCGGGGCCACCCCGCCGGAGGGCCGAGGCCGGCGGCGCGACGAAGCCCACGAACGGCAGGCGCTTGGCGCGACGGGAGCCGGGCGGGCGCTTGCCCGTGGGGTGGCGCCGCCGACGGCCGAGCGGTGCGCTTTATCGCAGCTAGACTTGTCCCCGACCCCCGCCGCCCGGCGTTGGCATTTCAAACGCATCCTCCGCCGCCAGCTGTGACTCCGAGTTGCCCGGCACCACCTCGCGCATCCCGTCTGCCCGCAGGACCACGTTATCGCCGCACGCGCTCGGTTTTGCGTAAGCATCCGGCGTAGGCCGCGGGGCGTCAGGTCTGTTTCTCGTTGGCCATTATTCGTTCGATGACGTCCGGTTCGCATTGGCGGTCGATCAGGAACTGTCGGATGCCGCCATGCCATGTGCGGACGTCAGCAAGGAACTCCTGCAGGCTTTCGATGCCTCGGTCCGTGAAGGTTGTGATGCCTTCTTCGGTGCCGTCGTGAACGTGGATCATCTCACCGAAGTCGATGTCGTCGGAGTTCCAGCTGACCACCTCGATGAGTTCCGGGCTCTCGCCGATCGTCCTCGCGACGTAGTCGATGCTGTAGACTTGGGTGGTGCGGGCCATCAGGCTGCCTTCTGCTCCGTGGTGTGCGACCGCCAGTTCCACGGGAGCAATTCCGGCAGCCTTGAGACCGGCAAGTTGGGCATGCGTGCGAGGACGTCCGCCAGCCAGGCCTGAGGATCGATGTCGTTGAGCTTGGCCGTCACGATCAGGGTGTACATGAAAGCGGCCCGGTCACCGCCGCGCTCAGACCCGGCAAAGAGCCAGCTCTTCCTGCCGAGCGCCACTCCGCGCAGCGCTCTCTCGGCGCAGTTGTTGGTCAGACAGATCCGTCCGTCCTCGAGGAACAGAGTGAAGGCCGGCCAACGGCCCTTCTCGAACATGTAGTCGACGGCCTTGGCGACATCGGCGTGCCTCGACATCTGGGCGCGCTCGACCTGCAACCAGTCGCGCAAGCCCTTGACCAGCGGGCGTGACAGCCGCTGCCGGGCTTCGCGCCGCGCCTCGGCGCTCAGGCCGTTGAGCTCACGCTCGACGTCGAAGAGGGCATCGATACGCGTCACCGCCTCCAGCGCGACCGGCGAGATGTCATGCACGGGCTTGCCCTTGCGGATCTTGCCCGCGATGTCGGCGAGGACGAAAAACTTCCTGCGCGCGTGCGCCCACCACAGCGCGCTGGTCACCGACCCCGGCTCGCGCTCGGCCCGGTACAGATCGTTGTACCCGCCGTAGGCGTCGGCCTGCAGGATTCCCTGCCACCCCTCGAGATGCCGGTTCGGGTGGACCTTCTCGCGGTCGGGGGAGAAGTGGAACAGCGCGGCGGGGGGCGCCCCACCGGCGAACGGTCGATCATCCCGGACGTAGGTCCAAAGCCGGGCCGTCTTCGTCCCGCCACGGGCAAGCAACGGAACCGTGGTGTCGTCGCCGTGCAGCCGTTCGCCGTTCAGTTCGCCGCTCAGGACGTGCGCCCGGATCAGGGCGTGGATCGGCTCCAGCGCGATGCTGCAGGCTCCGACCTGGTCGGCCAGGGTCGAGAGGCTGAGATCGACGCCCTCGCGAGCGTAGCGCTCCGCCTGCCGGTTGAGCGGCTGATGCTGACCGAACTTCTCGAAGAGGATCGTTGCCAGCAGGTTCGGCCCGGCCCAACCGCGCGGCGTTGGATGGAACGGCGCCGGGGGCTGACTGATCCGCTCGCAATCCCGGCAGGCGAACTTCTCCCGCACGGTCTGGATCACCTTCCACCGCCGCGGGACGATCTCCAGCGTCTCGGTGATATCCTCCCCCATCTTCATGATCCGCGACGACCCGCAGCACGAGCAGGCCGCCGGCGCCTCGACCACGACCCGCTCGCGGGGCAGGTGCTCGGGGAACGGCTTGCGCACGGGCTTGCGCCGATCGAAGGCGCGCACCCTGGTTGTACGTGCGGCCTTCTCGGCCCGGATCGCGTCCTCGGTGGCGGCAGCTTCGAGTTCTTCGAGCTGCAACTCCAGCTGGTCGATCAATCGGGCCCGCCGCTCGGAACTCTTGCCGTACTGTTCGCGCCGCAGCCTGGCGATCTCGAGACGCAGCGACTTGATCACCGCCTCGGTGGCCGAGGCCAGGGTGCGGGCCTGTGCAAGCTCGGCCTCGGCAGTCGCCGCGCGGAAAGTCTCGACCTCCGCTCGCGCCTCCGCCGCCGCGAGCGCAGCACGCATACGAGCGAGTTCGGAGGCTGCATCTGACACGGCCGAGACCTACCATGCCGCTGCCGGGAAGCCCATCGAAAGCAGCGCGATGGAGCCGATTTGTCCGGCCTTTGCAGGACGTTGCGTCCAGCGCGGATTGCGCCAGTCGATCCCTTCCGGAAGGTAGCCGAGCTGAGCCGCAGAGATCTGAACCGCCTCGCCGGACCGGCTTGCCGGCCAGATGAACTTGCCCGCCTCCAGCCGCTTCGCATAAAGCGACATGCCGACACCGTCGTGCCAAAGGATCTTCACCAGATCACCGCGACGGCCCCTGAAGCAAAATATCTCTCCCGCGTGCGGGTCGCGTCCAAGCCCCTCCTGGACCTGCAGCGCCAGCGTGTTCATGGTCGCCAGTGGTTGCGCCATCGGTTCGAGAAACCGCTGGCGACCCGCATGTCGGTGATGCCACCCGCGACCCCAGACCTTCACGGCCGCGGGGAAGGCAATCATCGGCCGTCCACCACGAGCAGGAGCCGGGCCAGCGCGTCCGGGTCCACGTTGGCCGGAACCACGAGCTGACGCCCGTTCTTCAGCGCGATCTCGACCCTCGCCTCCGGGTTCGACCGGGCCGCCGCCGATACCGAGGCCGGAGGCTCGGCGGAAAGCATCAGCGGGATGAACGCGGACGAGCGCGCGCGCCCCAATGCACCGGTCCGGTACTGCCGGCGCCAGACCGTGAGAAGGGAGCGCGAAATCCCGTGGCGTCGCGCCGTCGCCGTCACCTGGCGATGACCGACGAAGCTCTCCTCCACGACCCGGATCTTGTCTGCGTCACTCCAGGGCCGGCGGCGCGCCGCATCCGCTGCGGACAGGACTTCGATCTCGGGTTCGGATGTAAGGTCGACCATAACGTCGGACCTATCACTCGAGCCGCGATCTCGTCAGGCGCCCCTCACCGGAGGGATACGGTTTTGCCGCCGTAGGCACGGGGGTGGGACGACGTAGTGAGAGGAGAGGGTCGTGACGGTGACGTGGTCGAGGAAGCGGACGATGCGGTCGACGCCGCTGCCGCCGTGGTACTCGCCCACGCCGCCGGAGCCCTGGCAGAGGGCCACGCGCTCGACGCGGACGGGGAAGCGGATCTCGAGCACCTCGGGGTCGGTCTGCCACATATTGGTCATACGCGAGTGGACCCCCGGAGGCGCCGTGCCAGCCGGGGCTGGCGCCGGTGCCGCCGGCGACGGCCTCGCGGTTCTGGAACCGCTCGTTGCCACAGACACAACCGGATGGAGGTTCTGGACGAGAAGGCGGACGAGCGGTTCGAGGCGTCCTGCCCGGCCCGCCTGCGCGCCTTCGACGCGACGGCAACGTCGCGCAGCGCGCATCTCCTGCCGAAGAACCTGACGCAGCCGAAGGGCTGCGAGGCAGAGGAGAAGGCGTTCCGGACATGGCTCTACGGGTTGGGCGAGCGCGCCGAGCCATACACGCTGCGCGGGCCATAATTCTCGCAAGAATTCAGGTCGCCGAGGCGGGCTGCAGCGAGGCACAGATCCAAGCAGTTAGCGGACAGAGCCGCGAGATGATCGAATGCCATCGCCGCCGCGCGGACCGCAAGCAGCTGTCGAAGGCGGCGCAGGAGCGCCGGGATCCGACCGGACCGGAAACGGACAGGGAACGTGAATGTTGGCTACGGATGTGGGCAAAAGCCCCCGCGCTTGCCGCGGAAGAGGCCGAGCAGATGGAGCAAAAGACAAGGAAATCAGATTGGTGCCCGAGGTCGGACTCGAACCGACACGCCTTGCGGCGGGGGATTTTGAATCCCCTGCGTCTACCATTCCGCCACTCGGGCCACCGATGCTCTGACTACAGTGCGGCGCGCAGGCCGAAAAGGGGAATGGTGTCCGCAGATCTTCAATGTCTGCTGCGATCCCTTCCAGCAGCTGGATAGACGCGCATGTCCTGCGGCCTCGTGACGGCCATGACGAACGGACGCAAACTGGCCGCTCAGGAAAACCGGGTCATCGGACCCGGACCGGAAAGGGGCCGGCACCTGGCGCAAGCGCATCGTCACTTCCAACAGGCACGAGAGCTCGATCAGTGCTCAATGCGCCACTCTCGAACGGCTTTATGTAAGGCGTTTCGGCTCAGAGGTCGTTCGTGCCGAATGTGTCGCAGTCGCGAAGATCGCCGCCTCGGTAGCCGGTCTCGAACCAGCGCTGGCGCTGCTCGCTGGTGCCATGGGTGAAGGTGTCCGGGCGCACTGCGCCGCTCTGGCGTCGCTGCAAGGTATCGTCGCCGATCTGCTCGGCTGCGTTCATCGCCTCGGCAATATCGCCGCGCTCCAGCGTTCCAAACTGACGGTCGACATGGTTCGCCCAGATCCCCGAGTAGCAGTCCGCCTGCAGCTCGATCCGAACGCTGATGGCGTTCGATTCTGACCTCGCTCACCTGACGGCGGATCGAGTTCGCCTCACCGAGGATGCCGAGCTGGTTCTGGACGTGGTGGGCGACCTCGTGCGCGACGACATAGGCCGCTGCGAAGTCTCCCGCGGCACCCAGCTGCCGCGACATCGTCGCAAAGAAGTCGGTGTCGAGGTAAACCTGCTGGTCACTCGGGCAGTAGAACGGGCCGGTCGCAGCACTGGCGCCGCCGCAGCCGCTTTGCGTCACGCCTGAGAACAGGACCAGAGTCGGCGGCACGTAGGCCTCGCCGACCTGTGCGCGGAAAACGTCGGCCCAGACCTCCTCGGTGTCGGCGAGGACGACGCTGACGAATTCGGCAGCCTGCTCGTCCGCCTGCGTGACCTCGCCCTGCCCGCCGCCGGATGGAACCCCCCCCTGGAGGAGCGGCGTGAGGTCGATGCCGAAGAAGAGTCCGATCAGGACAACGACGACCAGACCGATGCCGCCGACGCCGCCGACCGCGCGCCCGCCGCTCATCCGGCGCCTGTCCTGGATGTTGCTGCTGCCTCTCCGACCCTGCCAGCGCATCCCGCTCCCTCCCTGCTTGACGAGATCGAAGGAAGACTTGCATAGGGGCGTGCGCTTGGGAAGGCGAGCATGATCCGACCCCTCTACGACTGGACCCTCAGGCTTGCCGAAACCCGCTACGCGATGTGGGCGCTGGCAGCCGTTGCGTTCATCGAGTCCTCGGTGTTTCCGATCCCGCCCGACGTGCTGATGATCCCGATGATCCTTGCGCGACCGAGGCGTGCGTGGGAGATCGCGGCGCTGGCGACGCTGGCGTCGGTGCTGGGCGGGCTCGCCGGCTACTGGATCGGCGCTTCGCTCTTCGAAAGCGTCGGCCGCCCGGTGCTGGAATTCTACGGCAAGGAGGAGTATTTCGGCGCGTTCCGCGACCGCTACAACGACTACGGCGCCTGGGCGGTGCTCATCGCCGGCGTGACGCCCTTTCCCTACAAGGTGATCACGATCCTTTCGGGTACGACCGGCCTCAGCCTTGCTGTCTTTGCCGTCGCGTCGGTCGTCGCCCGTGGCCTGCGATTCTTCGTGCTCGCGGCGCTTCTGTGGAAGTTCGGCCCGCCGATCCGCGACTTCATCGAGCGAAGGCTCGGCCTGCTCTTCACGCTGTTCGTCGCCGTTGCTGGTGGGCGGTTTCGCGGCTCTGAGGTTCCTGTGAGCAGGCGGAGCCTGATGGTCATCGCGGGTCTGGGATCGCTCTTGCTTCTGCTCGGGGCGTGGGGCTTCCAGGCGGCGGGGTATGCCCCTTGCAAGTTGTGCCTCTGGCAAAGGTGGCCTCACGCCGTCGCCGTGCTGCTTGCCGTGGTGGGATTCGTGCTTCCCCTCGCTGCTGTTGCGGCGGCGGGCGCGCTCGCCGCGCTGACGACGGCGGGCATCGGCGTCTATCACGCGGGCGTAGAGTATGGATGGTGGCCGGGCCCCGCCTCATGCACGGGCGACGGCGGTGGCTTGATCGGCATGTCGGGCGCAGACCTGCTTTCGACCGAAGGCACGGTCGATATCGTGATGTGCGACGAGGTCGTCTGGCAGTTCCTCGGCATCTCGATGGCCGGCTGGAACGCGATCCTGTCGCTCAGCCTCGTCGCGATCTGGGTTCTGGCGCTGCGCGTCAGTGCACGGTGAACTCGCCGGTCACGTTGCGCCACTCCCCAGGCGAAATCTGCTTGCGATGCACGAAGCGCACCGAATGCAGCGGCCCCTCGATCTCTTCCTGCCAGAACTCGATGAACTTGAAGAGCCTCGGATGATCCGGGGCGAGGTCGTAGTCCTGCCAGATGAAGGAGTTGAGGATGCTCTGGAAGTCCGGCATCCGGTAGAAGAACTCAGCCGTAGTCAGGCCATAGCCTTGCAGCATGAGCTCGGTTTCGCGACGGTCCATAGTGTCACTCCGAACTGATACCCCGTGATTGAGCCACGCAGTTGCTTTCCGATCAATGAAAAGGATGCCGCAGGCTGGCAATATGTCGCGAGGATAGCCGCCTCAGCGGCGTCGTTGCACATTGGGCGGGCGCTCTGCTATCAGCACACCATGATGTGGCGCACCAGCGCAGCCCCCCGAGAGATGGCGTGACCGACACCCCCGATCCCCCCGACGATCTCGACGACGACGGAACCGACCGGCCCTCCGGTCCGTCGATCTCGATCTCCAAGGAGATGACGTCGTCGTTCCTCGACTACGCGATGTCCGTCATCATCAGCCGAGCGATCCCCGACCTGCGCGACGGGCTGAAGCCGGTGCACCGCCGCATCCTCTTCGCGATGCACGAGACCGGCAACACGCACGACAAGGCCTACCGCAAGTCGGCGCGGCCCGTCGGCGACGTGATGGGCAAGTACCACCCGCACGGCGACAGCGCGATCTACGACGCGCTGGTTCGGATGGCGCAGGACTTTTCGATGTCGCTGCCGCTGCTCGACGGTCAGGGCAACTTCGGCTCGATGGACGGCGATAACCCCGCGGCGATGCGCTACACCGAGGTGCGGATGGACCGGCCGGCGCAGGCGCTGCTGGCGGACATCGAGAAGGAAACGGTCGACTTTCAGGACAACTACGACGGCAAGGACCGCGAGCCCGTCGTCCTGCCGGCGCGGTTTCCGAACATGCTCGTCAACGGCGCCGGCGGGATCGCCGTCGGCATGGCGACGAACATCCCGCCGCACAACCTGGGCGAGGTCATCGACGCGACGCTTGCGCTGATCGAGGATCCGGACCTCGACTCGGCGCAGTTGATGGAGTTCATCCCCGGCCCCGACTTTCCGACCGGCGGCGTGATCCTTGGCCGCTCCGGCGCCCGCAAGGCGTACCTCGAAGGGCGCGGCAGCGTCATCGTGCGCGCCCGGACCCATGTCGAGGAGATCCGCAAGGACCGCTTCGCGATCGTCGCTGACGAAATCCCCTATCAGGTCAACAAGGCGTCGCTGGTCGAGAAGATCGCCGACCTCGTGCGCGAAAAGCGCCTCGACGGCATCTCGGGCATCCAGGACGAGAGCGACCGCGTCGGCGTGCGCGTCGTCGTCGAACTGCGACGCGACGCGACGCCCGAGGTGGTGCTGAACCAACTCTTCCGCTTCACCAACCTGCAGATCAGCTTTCCCTGCAACATGCTGGCGCTGAACGGCGGACGGCCGGAGCAGCTGACCCTTCGCGACTTCCTCACCGCTTTCGTCGGCTTCCGCGAGGAGGTCGTCGCACGACGCACCGCCTTCGATCTGAGGAAGGCGCGGGAGCGCAGCCACATCCTGTGCGGCCTCGCCGTCGCCGTCTCCAACGTGGACGAGGTGGTCGCCACGCATCCGCTCCTCCGCCGACGCCGCCGAGGCGCGCGCTCGGCTGATGGAGCGTCACTGGCCCGCCGCCGATATCGCGGAGTATATCCGGCTGATCGACGATCCCGGTCACACCGTGAACGAGGACGGGACCTACAACCTGTCCGAGATGCAGGCCCGCGCCATCCTCGACCTCACGGCTGCAGCGCCTGACGCAGCTCGGCGTCAAGGAAGTGACCGACGAGCTTCAGGAGCTTGCCGGCAAGATCAAGGACTACCTCGACATTCTCCGCTCGCGCGAGCGGATCATGACGATCATCGCCGACGAGCTCCGCGAGGTGCGCGAGCAGTTCGCCGTCCCCCGCCGCACCGAGATCCAGGACTGGGCCGGCGACGTCGAGGACGAGGACCTGATCGAGCGCGAGGACATGGTCGTCACGGTCACCCAGACCGGCTACATCAAGCGCACCCCGCTGACCGAGTTCCGCAGCCAGCGCCGCGGCGGCAAGGGGGTGGGCGGCATGGCGACCAAGGACGACGACGTCGTGACGACGCTGTTCGTCGCCAACACACACACGCCGCTTCTGTTCTTCACCACCGACGGGATGGTCTACAAGCTGAAGACCTGGCGCCTGCCCGTCGGCAGCCGCAACGCGCGCGGCCGCGCCATCCGCAACGTCATCGAGAGCATGTCCGAAGGCAACTCGATCGCCGCGATCATGCCGGTCGACCGCGACGAGGACGAGTGGGACCAGCTGCAGATCGTCTTCGCCACCTCGGCGGGCGACGTGCGGCGCAACCAGCTCAGCGACTTCACCAACGTCATGCGCAACGGAAAGATCGCCATGCGCCTGCCGGAGGAGACTCATCTGGTGAACGCGCGGATCGCCAGCGAGGAGGACGACGTCATGCTCGTCACCGCCAGGGGCCGCGCGATCCGATTCCCGACGACCGACGTGCGCGTCTTCCGCGGCCGTGAATCGACTGGGGTCCGCGGCATCCGCCTCGGAGAGGACGACATCGTAGTGTCGATGGCGGTAATCCGACACTTCGAGGCGACGCCGGAGGAGCGGACTTCGTACCTCAAGCAGCGTCGCGCCGTCGAAGGTCTGACGGAGGAGCCGGAGGTCGAGGACGAGGAGACAACGGGCGAAGCGCAGGAATTCAGCGCAGCCCGCTACGCCGAGATGTCGGCGGCGGAGGACCTGATCCTGACCATCACCGAAAAGGGTCTGGGCAAGCTTTCTTCGTCGCACGACTATCCTGTGCGCGGCCGCGGCGGTCAGGGCGTGCGTGCCATGGACGCCGGAATGCGCGGCGGCCGTCTGGTCGCGTCCTTCCCGGTTGAGCTCGCGGACCAGATCATGCTCGCAACCTCTCGCGGCCAGTCGATCCGTGTTCCGATCCAGGGCATCTCCTTCCGGTCCCGCTCGGCCGGCGGCGTGAAGATCTTCAACACGGGCGCGAACGAGCAGGTCGTATCGGTGGCATGGATCGCCGATCCGGAAGACGAACCGCTGGATTCCGACGGAATGAGCGGCCCGTTACACATCGTCGGCGGCGGCATGGCCGGGTCGGAAGCGGCTTGGCAGGCCGCCGAGATGGGAGTCGACGTCGTCCTGCACGAGATGCGCCCGAAGGTGGGCACCTTCGCCCACAAGACCGGCGATCTCGCGGAAATGGTCTGCTCCAACTCCTTCCGTTCCGACGATGACGAGCACAACGCGGTGGGGCAGCTGCACTGGGAGATGCGCCAGGCACGCGGCCTCATCATGGAGATGGGCGACCGCCACCGGCTGCCCGCCGGCGGCGCGCTGGCCGTAGACCGTGAGGCGTTTTCCGCCGGGGTGACGGAGCGGATCGCACGGCATCCGCTGATCCGAGTGGAGACTTCCGAGATATCCGACCTGCCCGCGGAAGGAAGCTGGGTCTTTGCGACGGGCCCCCTCACCTCCCATCGCCTCGGCGAGGCGATCCGGCGTGCGACGGGTGAGGATGCGCTGGCTTTCTTCGACGCCATCGCGCCTATCGTCTATGCCGAGTCGATCGACATGTCGGTGGTCTGGGCGCAGTCCCGCTACGACAAGGGCGGGACGGAGGCGGAGCGGACCGCTTACCTCAACTGCCCGATGACGCGCGACGAGTACGACGCCTTCATCGATGCGCTGATCGAGGCGGACAAGACCGAATTCCACGAGGGAGAGACGGCGGGATACTTCGACGGCTGCCTGCCGATCGAGGAGATGGCGGCGCGGGGACGCCAGACCCTGCGCTTCGGGCCGATGAAGCCGATCGGGCTGACAAACGCTCATCGCCCCACGGACAAGCCGTACGCTGTGGTGCAACTCCGGCGAGACAACGCCCTTGGCACGCTCTACAACATCGTCGGATTCCAGACGAAGATGAAGTATGGCGCTCAAGCCGATGTTCTCAGGATGATCCCAGGCTTGCAGGACGCCCGCTTCGCGCGTCTCGGCGGAATCCACCGCAACACGTTTCTGAACTCTCCACGGCACCTGGACCGCGCATTGCGCCTGCGCGCGCAGCCGAACCTTCGCTTCGCCGGCCAGATCACCGGCGTCGAAGGGTATGTGGAGTTCGGCGGCAATGGGCCTTCTCGCCGGGCGCCTGGCTGCGGCCGAACTGCTGGGCCGCGCATTGCCGGACGTGCCACCAGAGACTGCGGTTGGCGCACTTCTGATGCACATCACCGCTGGAGCGGAGGCCGAGACGTTCCAGCCCATGAATGTCAATTTCGGCCTCTTCCCGCCTGTGGACGCGAAGGGCGGACGCAGAAATCGCCGCGACAGATATCTCGCCTACACCTCCCGCGCGAAGGCGGACTGGCAGGCCTGGCTGGCCGCGCCCGAGCGCGCCGCTGCCTGAAAGTGTGCTGAGAACCCGTTTCGCGCCGTCCCCGACCGGCCCGCTACATCTCGGCCACGCCCTTTCGGCGATGACGGCACATGATCTGGCTGTCTTGCAGGGCGGCCAGTTCCTGTTGCGATTCGAGGATATCGACCGCTCGCGCTGCCGCCATGAGTGGGAGGATCGCCTCATCGAAGATCTGGGCTGGCTCGGCGTCCATCCCGGCGAGCCGCCGGCGCGCCAGTCAGACAGGATGCACCTCTACGCTGCGGCGCTGGACCGGCTTTGGTCGGCTGGAATGCTGTTCCAATGCAACTGCTCTCGCGCCGACATCCGCGCCGCGCTGTCGGCGCCGCAGGAGGGAGCGATTCCCGTGGGACCCGACGGTCCAGTCTATCCGGGTACATGCCGTGGCACGCCGCGCACCGGCTCGCGCCCCGACGGCGTGCTTCGCCTCGACTTGCGGCGTGCAGTGGAGCGCGTGGATAGCGTCATCTTCCGTGAGATCAGTGAGGGGCGCGAGATCTCCGTTGCGGCGGACACGCTCGTCGACGACGTCGGCGACGTGGTCCTGGCTCGGCGCGGCATGGGAACATCGTATCACCTATCCGTCGTCGTCGACGACGCCGATCAGCGGATCACGCATGTGGTCAGGGGGCGCGACCTGTTCGACGCCACGGCGATTCACGTCGTTCTGCAGCGCCTGCTCGGGCTGCCGACTCCGCTCTACCTGCACCATCACCTGGTCAGGGACGCCAAGGGGAAGCGCCTCGCTAAGCGCCACGACGCAAGGGCGATCTCGGCGTACCGCGCCGCGGGCGCCAGCCCGTTCGATTTGCGCCGGATCGTCGGCCTGCCCTATTCGGTCGCGGCGATCTCCACCTCCTCGCCGTCGCGAACGGCCGAATAGAAGCAAGTCCGACGGCCGGTGTGGCACGCGGGCCCGGACTGCCGGACAACGAGGAGCAGGCAGTCACGATCGCAATCGAGGCGAATCTCCACGAGGTTCTGGATGTGGCCGCTGCTCTCGCCCTTGCGCCAGACTTCCCCGCGAGAGCGGGACCAGTAGACCGCCCTCCCCTCCCGCAGGCTGAGCTCGATCGTCTCCCCATTCATCCACGCGAGCATCAGCACCTCACCCGTGCGCTCATCCTGCGCGATCGCCGGGATCAGGCCGGCGTCGTTGAACGTCAAGGTCGTGACATCGAAGCGCATCCGCAGACCCTTTCCTGAGGCGGTCCGAGCGTCTACCTATTGCCCGCAGGCAGCGGGGAAAAGCCATGTCGGACGCCGATCTCATCAAGCTCTACTCTGGTCGGATTCTGGAACTCGCAGCGTCGATACCTGCCGTCGGGCGGCTGGATGCGCCCGACGCGTCGGTGCGGCGCCGCTCCCCGCTCTGCGGATCGACGGTCACGGTCGACGTCAACGTGACGAACGGGGCGATCTCGGATTTTGCGCAGGATGTGAAAGCGTGCGCGCTTGGCCAGGCCGCGGCATCCGTGGTCGGGCGCGTCGCGGTCGGCCGGACGCGTCAAGAGATCGAACGCGCCCGAGACGAACTGAAGGCGATGCTGAAGTCCGACGGCCCCGACCCGAGCGCACCTTTCGAAGAGTTGAGCGTGCTGCGGCCGGCGCGCGACTATAAGAACCGGCACGCATCGATCATGCTGACCCTCGACGCACTGTCAGAGGCAATGGCGGAGGCGGAATTGCACGCGGCGGCAGGGCGCGGTTAACCGGTACGAAACGCTGGTCCCATAGTCACTCCACGTCAGAGTGGAGTGGCACATGATCAATGTTTCGACCATCGATGCAGACCCTCGCCTGACCGAGCTTGCGCAGATCGCCAGCGGCGTTGGCAGAGAGGTGGTCGACGTCGCCGGGTTTCTCGACCAGGTCGAGACATCCTCATCGAATCAGCTGGACGTCCTGCGCCGCGCGAGGGACATCGCAGGCGAAGTCATCCGCGGCAACGACCTTGTCGGCTCGACGCTGGGCGAGGTGCGCGAGCGGACATCGGATGCGCTCGAGGCGGTGCAGGGATCTTCCGAGGCCATTCGGTCGGCAGGGTCTGAGACTCGCGCCGTCGCCAGCTGGGTCCGCGCCCTCGTAGAGAGGATGCGAAAGATCGAGGAGGTTCTGGAGGTCGTCGAGCAGAACAACCGTGACATCGCCTCCATCGCGTCGCAGGTGAACATCCTCGCCATCAACGCGAAAATCGAGGCTGCCCGCGCGGGAGACGCCGGACGCGGCTTTGCAGTCGTGGCCGAAGCGATCAACGAGCTCTCCCGCAAGACCGCCTCTGCCGCATACGGCATAGAGGGAAGCGTCTCGCAGCTCTCAAACTGGTTCGGGCAACTCTCTGTCGAGTTCCGCGAAGGTCGGCGGGCAGGCCGACCGCGTGCTGAAAGGGGCGACGGAGACCGACGCCACCCTCAGCCGCGTCTCCGACCTCGTCAGCCGGAGCGATGCCTCGGCCCGGGCGATGGAGGAGGCGACGAAGACCGTCGAGCAGGCCGGAGCCGCCTTCTCGCCCGCTTTCGACCGCATCGAGGAGGCTGCCGACGAGACCGCGTCTGGGATCTCCACCTCTCGGAAACGGGTTCACGCTCTTATCGACGCGAGCGAGCGGATCGTGGCGGGAACCGTCCTTCTCGGCGGGGCATCGGTTGATGCGATGTATATCGACCGGGTCCGGGCGGACGCCGCCCGCATCTCCGAACTCTTCGAGGGTGCGCTGGAGCGTCGCGAGATCTCTGTCGGCGATCTCTTTTCGGAGAGGTATTCGCCAATCCCTGGCACGAGCCCTCAACAGGTTCTCGCCCCCTTCACCTCACTCACGGATCGCTTGCTGCCGCCGGTGCAAGAGGCCGCGCTCGAACTTGACCATGCGCTGTTCTGCGCCGCGGTCGACCGCAATGGCTATCTGCCGACGCACAACCGCAAGTTTTCGCAGCCGCAGAGCGACGATCCGGTCTGGAACGCAGCAAACTGCCGCAACCGTCGCATCTTCGACGATCGCGTCGGTCTCAAGGCGGGTCGTAGCAAGGAGCCGTTCCTGCTGCAGGTCTACCGTCGTGACATGGGCGGCGGGGTCTACAAGATGATGAAGGACGTCTCGGCCCCGATCTTCGTCAACGCTCGCCATTGGGGCGGGTTGAGGCTCGCCTACGCGTTCACGTCCTGAAAAAAGAGCCGCCGCACCCCTCCTCGAGGGCGCGGCGGCAGTAACGGCGCGTCGATCGCTACCTCAGGGCAGAGAGGCCGGTCCGGGGGAGCGATTTCAGGCGATCGACGCCGCCGCTGGGCAGATCAGACGAGATGCGGCAGATAGAGGCCGACGAACAGAAGCACGGTAAGCGCGAACATGCCCGCGAAATCCGCGGCGAGTTGTGAGCCTGTAGGGTCGGTGTGCTTACGGGACATGGCAACCTCCTGTTGCCTATTTGTTCTCATATTGGAAACAGCGTGTAAAGAACTTTTTAGGAACATCAGCCGATGTGCAGGTATCCAATCGCCCGGTCCTGCCGCATCAGCCACAGCAGGTTTCGCAACGCCCGCCCTCGCCCGCCGGTCAGATCGGGGTCGCTTTCGACCAGCCGTCGGGCATCGCTCTGCGCCATCGCCAGCAGCGCCGTCTGCCGTTCGGCATCGGCTATCATGAAGCGTGGCAACCCGCTCTGCGCCGTGCCGATCAGATCGCCCGCACCGCGCATCGCGAGGTCCTCCTCAGCAATCCTGAAACCGTCCTCGGTCTCGCGCAGGATTTCCAGGCGGCGGCGGCCGGACTCCGTCAGCGGTGGCTGGTAGAGCAGAAGACAGCTGGAGGTCTCCTCCCCCCGGCCCACCCTGCCGCGAAGCTGGTGCAGCTGGGCGAGGCCGAACCATTCCGCCCGCTCGATCACCATGATGACCGCTTCGGGCACGTCGACACCGACCTCGATGACCGTCGTCGCGACAAGGACTTGCGCACGGCCGGTGGCGAAGTCGCTCATCGCGGCGTCCCGCTCGGCCGCGGGCATCTGGCCATGGACCAGCCTGACGACGTCCCCGAACGCGGCGCGCAGATGCGCGTGGCGATCGGTCGCCGCCGTCAGGTCGCTGACCTCGCTGTCCTGGACGAGGGGGCAGACCCAGTATGCCCGCCGACCCTCTGCAATCGCGTGGCGCAGGTGGTCGACTACCTCGTCGATCCTGGTCACCGGAATCATCGCGGTCCGGATCGGTTTCCGCCCGGGCGGTTTTTCGTCGAGGATCGAGACGTCCATGTCGCCGTATTGGGTCAGTGCCAGTGACCGCGGGATTGGCGTTGCGGTCATGACCAGGACATCCGCCCTCTCGCCCTTGGCACCGAGACGCATCCGCTCCGCCACGCCGAAACGGTGCTGCTCGTCGATGACGGCGAGGCGGAGGTCGGCGAACGTCACCTCATCCTGGAACAGCGCGTGCGTACCGATGAGGATCCCGGTCCGCCCCTCCGCCAGCGCCGCGAGCTTCAATCGCCGGTCTGCCGCCCCGTCGCGCCCGGTCAGGACATCCACGCGGACGCCGAGGCTCGCCCCCTCCGGCGCCAGGCGCTCGGCATGTTGCCGCGCGAGGATCTCGGTCGGAGCCATCAGCGCCGCCTGCCCGCCCGCCTCGACCGCGATCAGCATCGCCAGGAATGCCACCAGTGTCTTTCCTGCGCCGACATCGCCTTGCAGCAGCCGGTTCATGCGATGCGGTGCGGCCAGGTCGGCCCGGATCTCGTCCAACGCGCGAAGCTGCGCACCGGTCGGGGCGTACGGAAGCCGCTCCAGCGCCTTGGCGCGAAGACCTCCGCCCCCCTCGGTGACCCTGCCCGAAGCGCGCCGACGACGCGCCCGGGCAAGCGACAGGGTCACCTGGTGCGCGAGGAACTCGTCGTAGGCGAGACGACTTCGCGCCGGTGCTTCCGGTGCG
This sequence comes from uncultured Alphaproteobacteria bacterium, assembly GCA_963749675.1. GTDB lineage: Bacteria > Pseudomonadota > Alphaproteobacteria > Rhodobacterales > Rhodobacteraceae > Roseitranquillus. The sequence continues at coordinate 99,683 of CAVVNT010000002.1, read as the reverse complement.
CAATCGGGCGGCGTCTGCGGTCGGTGCGCGCGGCGCACGGCCTCCGACCAGGTTGGCCAGTGCTCGCGCGCAACCAGCGCGGGGTCGATCCATTCCGGCAGATCCGGCAGCGCCTCGATGAGTGGAGTGATGGCGCGCACCATCCCCTTCTGCGTCATGCCCTGGGTCAGAGGATAGACCGGCTCGACCTCGGGGATCGTGCCGGCCTCCTCGACTGCCACGACGTGGTCGGGATGCACCATTCGCGCCAGACCATTGTAGTGCTCGACCTTGCCGGAGACGAGGCGGCGCGCGCCGGCCGGCAGAACCCGTCGCAGCCAGTCGCCCGAGGCGTGGAAGTACACCAGCTGGAACGTCGTCCCCGCGTCCTGGACGGTGACGATGTGGGGGCGGCCCTTCCGCGGCGCCGGCGCGTGCCGCAGGACCTCCACTTCCACAGTCGCGACTGTGGGCGGCGTGACCTCGCGGACGGAACCGACGCGGCGGCGATCGACAAGGCCCGTCGGCAGCTGAAAGATGAGATCCCTCGGCGCCTCCAGACCCGCACGCTCCAACGCCTTCGCCGTCTTCGCGCCGATCCCGTGCAGCGACGTCAGGTCGGCGAAGAGCGGATAGAGGACCTCGGGTCGGCCGGTCATGCGCGGTCGAGGAGCGCGAGCCAGCCCTCCTCGCCGATCGTCTCGATGCCGAGCTCCGCCGCCTTCTTGCCTTTCGAGCCCGCTCCGGGCCCGGCCACGACGAGGTCCGTCTTCGGCGAGACTGACCCCGCGACCTTGGCCCCCAGCGCCTCGGCCCGCGACTTGGCTTCGGCGCGGGTCATGCGTTCGAGGCTGCCGGTGAAAACGATGGTCTTGCCTGCGATCGGGCTATCGGCGGCCTGCCGCTCGGGCTCGATGATCTTCGTCAGCTGCGCAACCAAGCGGTCGATCGAAGCCCGCTCGGCCTCTTGCGCGAGGCTCGTGGCTAGCGACAGGGCGACGACGGCGCCGATCCCGTCGATGCCGACGAGGTCTTCCCACGCCGCTGTGGCGTCGTCAGGAAGCGGCGGTCCGTCCGCCCATGCTGCGTCCCGCGCGCTCTTGAGCTGCGCCCGCCGGCCCTCCGCCGCTGCCACGGCGCGCTCCTCCGCCTCTGCGGCGTTCGCGGCGAGATAGCGCCCGGCCGCCGCACGTGCGGTGTCGACCGTCGACACGAGCGCGTCCCAGGAGCCGAAATGGCGCGCGAGGTCGGCCGCGGCGACCTCGCCGACGTGCCGCAGGCCGAGAGAGAAGATCAGGCGCTCCAACGCGATCTTGCGCCGCGCGTCGATCCCGGCGAAGAGGTTTCGGGCCGACTTCTCGCCCCAGCCAAGCTGCTCTGCGAGCGGTGTCCGGCTGCGTTCCTCGTGGCGCTCCCGGACCTCATCTGTAGCGAAGGTTTCCAGCCCGAGAGCGGTGGCGAGTCGTTGCTGCGCAGCGTCCCGGTCCTCTGCCTCGCCTTCGGTGATTGTGGTGTTCGCGTCGACGAGAGCCTTGCCGCCCGCGGCGTCGCGCTCGGCGAGCGTGAAGATGTCGGCGGGCTCGCGAATCCAGCCCAGGATGTAGAACTGCTCCACCTGCTTGGCGCCCAGGCCCTCGATGTCGAACCCGCCGCGGCTGACGAAGTGGCGCAACTTCTCGATCGCCTGTGCGGGACAGATCAGCCCTCCGGTGCAGCGCCGCACTGCATCGCCAGGCTCGCGGACGGCGGCGGAGCCACATTCCGGGCAGAATTCGGGAAAGACGTATGGCTCCGCCCCCTTCGGCCGCTTGGAGAGATCCACGTCGGCGACCTTGGGGATGACGTCGCCGGCGCGATAGATCTGCACCCAGTCGCCGACGCGGATGTCCTTGCCGTCGCGGATCGGGTTCCCGGACGCGTCGCGGCCTGCAATGTAGTCCTCGTTGTGCAGCGTCGCGTTCTGCACCACGACGCCCCCCACCGTCACCGGAGCCAGCCGCGCCACAGGACTGAGCGCCCCCGTTCGGCCGACCTGGATGTCGATCGCCTCGAGCCGGGTCCAGGCCAGCTCGGCGGGGAACTTGTGCGCGATCGCCCATCGCGGCGTGGTCGAGCGGAAGCCCAGCCGCCGCTGCAGCTCGAGGTCGTTGACCTTGTAGACGACGCCGTCGATGTCATAGCCGAGGGTCGCTCGCTGCGCCTCGATCTCGGAATAGTGCGCGAGCGCGCCGTCGAGCCCGTCGCAGAGCCGGGTGAGAGGGTTCGTCCGAAACCCGAGCGCGCCGAGCCTTTCGATGGCAGCCATCTGCGTCTCTGCCAGCGGCGCGCTCACCTCGCCCCAGGCGTAGGCGAAGAAGCGCAGTGGCCGAGAGCGCGTGACATCCGGGTCGAGCTGGCGCAGAGAGCCCGCGGCGGCATTGCGCGGGTTCGCGAAGGTGCGCAGCCCCCGCTCCTCCTGCCCTGCGTTCAACGCCGAGAAATCGTCGTGCGCCATGTAGACCTCGCCCCGCACCTCGAGGATGTCCGGAGCACCGTCGATCGCTTCGGGAATATCATCGACGTAACGCGCGTTTGCGGTGACGTTCTCGCCCACCGCGCCATCACCGCGCGTCGCGGCGACGCGCAGGCTGCCGGCTTCGTAGCGCAGGCTGAGGGACAGTCCGTCGATCTTTGGCTCGGTGGTGTACGCGATGGGGCCGTCGGCGTTGAGGTAGCGCCGGATGCGGGCATCGAATTCGCGGATGTCCTCCTCGGCAAAGGCGTTGTCGAGCGAGAGCATCCGGACCGAGTGGCGCACCTTGTCGAAGGTCTCGCTCGGCGCCGCTCCGACCCTCTCGGACGGGCTGTCATCGCGCTTCAACCCAGAGAACCGCGCCTCGATCTCGCGGTTGCGCCGCTTCAGCGCATCGTACTCGGCGTCGCTGATCGTTGGCGCGTCCTCGGCATGATAGGCACGGTCGGCCTCGGCGAGTTGCCGCGCCAGGTCTGCAAGTTCCCGCTCGGCCTGCTCCTCCGTCAGGCTCCCGACCTGCCTTTCACCCGCCATTCATCCTCCGGCTTTGCGCGACCACCTGATAGAGCGTCGGCCCGACATCTGCCAGTAGCGCAGGATGCTCGGTCCACGCAGCCCAGTGTGGCACAAGAGGATCGCTTGATGAGGGAGGGGTAGATCATGACGATGGAAGAGACGGCGTGGGCCTTTTTCGACGCGTGCGACACTGGCAAGGGGTGGGCTGCATGCAGTCAGTATTGTCATCCCCGGGCCACGTTCGAGGCGCAGGCGGAGCCCGTTGCCGAGATCCGTTCGCCCGAGGACTACGTCGAATGGATGGAGGGATTCTTCGGCCCTGTTCCCGACGCCCGTTACGACGTCAAGGCGTTCGCTTCGGACCCGGGGCGCCGCAACGTAACCGTCGTCGCCACCCTGCACGGAACCAACACGGGGGACGGGCCGGTCCCGCCCACGGGCAATACGGTTGCAGCCGATTACGTCTACCTGATGCAGTTCGACGGCGACCTCATCAGCCACGTCCTGAAGGTCTGGAACGCTCCCTGGTCGCTTCGGGAGCTAGGCTGGAACTGACGAAAAGCGGCAGGCCCGGAGTCGCCTCCGGGCCCGTTCATCCGAGTGGCTTGAGGGCTACTGGCCGACCGCGATCTTGCGCGGCTGGGTTGCCGTCTCGGGGTCGCGCAGGACGTAGCCGCGGCCCCAGACTGTCTCGATGTAGTTGTCGCCGCCCGTCGCCTGGCTGAGCTTCTTGCGCAGCTTGCAGATGAAGACGTCGATGATCTTGAGCTCGGGCTCGTCCATGCCGCCGTAGAGGTGATTGAGGAACATCTCCTTGGTCAGCGTGGTGCCCTTGCGCAGGCTGAGGAGCTCCAGCATCTGGTACTCCTTGCCCGTCAGGTGCACCGGCCCCTCCTCCGCCTCGACCGTCTTGGCATCGAGGTTCACCGCGATCTTGCCCGTCCGGATGATCGACTGGGCGTGCCCCTTCGAGCGGCGAATGATGGCGTGGATCCGGGCCACCAGCTCTTCGCGGTGGAACGGCTTCGTCAGGTAGTCGTCGGCGCCGAATCCGAAGCCCTTAAGCTTGTTCTCGGTGTCGTCGCTCCCCGACAGGATCAAGATGGGAGTATCGACCTTTGCGGTACGAAGCTGACGCAATACTTCATGCCCATGGATATCGGGCAGGCCGAGGTCGAGGAGGATGAGGTCATAGTCGTAGAGCTTGGCGAGGTCGATCCCCTCTTCACCCAAGTCGGTGGCATAGACGTTGAGGTTCGCATGCGTCAGCATCAGTTCGATGCTCTTTGACGTCGTGGGATCATCCTCAACCAGCAAGACGCGCATTCCGGGTACTCCGCAATCATTCCTTGGATGGGTGTTAACCTACTCGCGCGATGGTTAATCGCGCGTTACTTGGTAAGGAAGATTTACGCGGACAACTCAAAGTTGTCTATAGCGCTGCAATGCAGTTGCCTTCAACGCAGCTTCTCCGTGTTGTATCACCGCGTCGCGCCAGGCCTGCAACTCGTCGTCAGACAAGGAATATGTCGCCTTGGCTTCGGTATCGGTGATGAGCCCAAAGTCCACCGCACGCACCACCGCCGCCTTGCGACTAGCGACCCAACGCCTCGTCGAAGGGTCGGGAAGGTCCGCCCTCGTCATGATCCTTCCATCCGGCAGCGTGATCGTGCGCGGACCGTCCACTTTTCGCAGGTACATCTGCTTTACCCCGTACAACAAAACAGGGTGAACAGATGCGGCGGCCGCGCTTACTCTTGCGTAAATCAGAGCCTTGAGAATGCTTCGGATTTTCCTATATTGCGCCGCGTTCAGCTCTACCGGGGTACTTTAGATGGCGCTCGACTCACGTCAGCCGCTCAACTCGCTCGGTCTGCCAAAGCGGCCAGCGGAGACGCGCGTCGTCGTGGCGATGTCGGGTGGGGTCAACTCATCGGTAGTTGCGGCTGAACTCGCCGCTGAGGGCTACGACGTCGTCGGAGTGACCCTGCAACTCTATGATCATGGCCAGGCGCTGGCCAAGGCAAAAGCCTGCTGCGCGGGCCGGGACATCCACGATGCGCGCCGAGTGGCCGAGAGAATGGGGTTCCCGCACTACGTCCTCGACTACGAGAGCGCGTTCCGCGACGCGGTCATGGACGACTTCGCCGACACCTATCTGGGTGGAGCGACGCCGGTTCCATGCATCCGCTGCAACGAGCGGGTGAAGTTTCGGGACCTGCTCGAGACGGCGCGCGATCTCGACGCCGACTGCATGGCGACGGGCCACTACATCCGCCGCGTCGATGGCGCAACCGGGCCCGAGCTGCACGTCGCTGCAGATCCCGCGCGCGACCAGTCCTACTTCCTGTTCTCAACCACCACCGAGCAGCTCGACTATCTGCGGTTTCCGCTCGGCGGCCTGGTCTCAAAGGCGGAGACGCGCGCGCTTGCGGTCAAGCATGGGCTCCCGGTGGCTGACAAGCCGGACAGCCAAGACATCTGCTTCGTGCCGAACGGCGACTACGCGGCGGTGATCCGGAAGCTCCGACCCGGCGCGGCGGAGCGTGGGGAGATCGTGCACGTAGACGGCCGCGTTCTGAGCGAGCATGAGGGCGTCATCCACTACACCGTCGGCCAACGCCGCGGCCTTGGCATCGGTGGGCTTGAAGAGCCCCTCTACGTCGTTCGCTTGGATATCGCGAGCCGACGTGTCGTCGTCGGGCCCAAGGAAATGCTCGCGACGAGGACGGTCCCTGTTGCCGAAGTGAACTGGATCGGTGACGGGACCCTCGAAGAGGGAGATCGCGAGATCTCCGTCAAGGTGCGCTCGACACGGCCGCCGCGCGACGCGATCCTGCGCCCGCTGGGACGTCGCCGGGCGCAGGTCGAACTTGTCGCGGCCGAGGAAGGGGTCTCGCCCGGACAGGCCTGCGTCTTCTACGAAACCTCTGGCAGCCGCGTTCTCGGCGGCGGCTGGATCACGCGCGGCTGAGGCCGTCGATCACCGCGCGTGCCGCCCGCAGCCCTGGCGCCTCCCCGCCCCGCCCCAGGCGCTTCATCGTGAGGTTCAACGCCGCGGTCTGCGTCCGAGGATGCGCGATAAGGTCCAGCAGCGCGGGCGCGATCAGGTGGGCGCGACAGTCGCGCCCAAGAAATTCCGGCACTGCACGCGTCTCTGAAACGAGATTGACCAGAGTCACCGTATCGATTGCCAGCATCCGCGAGATCAGCCAGCGCGAGGCGGCATTCATGTCGTGGGCGACGACCATCGGCACGCCCGCCGACGCCAGCTCCAGCGAGACCGTGCCCGACTTAGACAGCGCGACGTCGGCAAGCCGAAAGGCCGCGCGACGCTCCTCCGCCGAGGTCAGGACCATAGGGTCGCCGGGCCACGTCGCCGCGCTTTCCGACACCAGATCAGCCAGATGCGCGACCGCGGGCACGACGACGCACAGTTTGGGATGCTGGACCGCGACACTGGCGAGCGTCCGGCCGAAGATCGGCGCCAGGCGTTCGACCTCGCTTCGACGAGACCCGGGCAAGACGATGAGCCGCGGAGAGCCGCGGAGCCTCCCTCGTAGTGCTGAGATCTCGCCCCCTGGGGGCGGCGGCTCGACCGCGATAGGGTGCCCGACGAAATCACACCGCAGGCCCTCCGCCTCGAAGTAGGGCGGCTCGAACGGGAAGAGCGCAAGCACCTGGTCAACGAGCCCGGCCAGCCGCTTCGCGCGACCGGGACGCCACGCCCAGACTGTCGGGGCCACGTACTGCACGATCCGGACGTCGCTTCTTCGCCGAAGCTTCTCTGCGACGCGGAAGGAGAAATCGGGGCTGTCCACGGTCACGACGACGTCCGGCCGACAGTCCGACGCCGCCGCCGCGGTCTGCCGAATACGTCGTTTGAGTAGAAAGTACTTTGGCAGGATCTCGGCAATCCCCATGACGGACAGCTCTTGCATCGGAAAGAGACTGCGGAGGCCCTGCGCCTCCATCAGCGGTCCGCCGACGCCCGCGACGTCGAGGTCGTCGACAAGTTGGCGCAGCCCCTCGATCAGCGCGGCGCCGAGCCGGTCGCCCGAAGGCTCACCCGCCGTGATGAAGAGCTTCACCGCTCCTTTACCCAGATGAAGAGACCCGCCTGATCGGCGAGAGCGACTGCTTCCTCGCGATCGACGACGATCGCCCCGCCCGCTTCGATCGCGACCCCTCGCAGGCCGGCCGAGTGAACAGCCTGCATGGTTGCAGGGCCGAGCGCGGGAAGGTCGATCCGTCGATCCTGGCCCGGCTTCGGCGCCTTGCAGAGAACGCCCCCGGGAGAAGCCGGGCGCCCCGGCAGGTCGCCAGCGAGGGTGCCGAGCATCCAGTCCGTTCCGCCCAGCGCCTCTATCGCGAGCACCTGCCCCGCTGCGACGACACAGGCCTGTCCGACGTCCAGCGGCCCCAAAGCCGCCAACACCGCCTGCGCCCTCTCGACGTCGAAGATGTCAGCCTCCCCGGGCTGGGCGACGGTCAGCACTCCGGGCGGCGGCAGCAGGTCGGGGGCGAGGTCATGCGCGGCGACGACCTCGAACCCTGCACTCTCGAAGAGGGAGACGACCCCGCGCAGAATTTCATCGTCGCCGCGGGTCAGCCTCGGACCGATCTCCATCAGGACATCGCGTGTAAGCTCGTCGAGCGTGCCGAGATCCAGCTGCGGCCGCCGCAATGCGCCAGCGAAGGAAATCCGGTCGACTCCGGCCGAGCGCAGCTCGTCGACGAGGCCGCCGAGCTGCTCGTAGCGGAATGCGTGCGCCGTATGCTGCCCCGTACCGAATATCGTCCCGGCGGGAACCCAGCGCAGCGCCGCTGGCTGCGCCTCGCAAAGTATGTCGGGGAGCCGCCCGGAGCCTCCGACGATGGCCAGCATCGTCTAGCTCGGCGTGAGAAATGAGCGGTCGCTACCGCTCAGAATGAAATCCGTGATGGTCCGCACATACTCGCTTTCGGTCTCATCCGCGAGCCTCTGAGCTCGATCGACGAACGCGCCCTCGCCTTGCGCGAGCATCTGATACGCGGCCCTGAGCGCGGTGATGTCCGAGCGGGAGACCCCGCGCCGCTTCAAACCCACGAGGTTGAGGCCGTCCAGGGCGCCGCGTGGCGCCTGCACGAGGCCGAAGGGAATCACGTCGTTCGTCACCATCGTTACAGCGCCGATGATCGCGCCACGTCCCAGCCGCACGAACTGATGAATTCCTGAAAGACCGCCGATGATGACCTCGTCCTCGACGACGACGTGCCCGGCCAGCGCGGACTGGTTGGCCATGATGACCCGATTGCCCACCTGAGCATCGTGGCCGACATGGGCGCCGGTCATGAAGAGGCAATCGTCGCCGACACGGGTGACGCCACCACCGCCGGAGGTGCCGGTGTTCATGGTCACCCCCTCCCGGATCCGGCAACGCGCTCCGATGACCAGACGCGTGTGCTCGCCCTGGTACTTCATGTCCTGCGGGATCTCTCCGATCGTGGCGAAGGGAAAGATGACCGCGTCCTCACCGACCTCGGTATCTCCAACGATGACCGCATGGCTCTTTATCACGACACCCCTGCCGAGCCGGACCTGCGGACCGATCTGGCAGTACGGACCGACATCGACGTCGGGACCGATATCCGCCCCATCCTCGATCACCGAGCTGGGATGCACCGTCGCGGTCGGATGGAACTTCGAGTGCGTCACGTCTTTGGCAGATCCATCATCGCGGTGAATTCGGCCTCTGCGGCGAGATCGCCATCGACCGTCGCGCGGCCGGCGAACTTCCAGACCTTGCCACCGCCGCGTCGGGTCTCGATCTCCATCCGGAGCACGTCCCCCGGCTGAACCATGCGCCGGAACTTCACGCCGTCGATGCCCATGAAGTAGACCAGCAGCTCCTTGTCCGCGAGATCCCGGGCGACGCCGACCATGACGGCCGCCGTCTGGGCCATCGCCTCGACGATCAGAACGCCCGGCATGACGGGCCGCTGCGGGAAATGGCCGGTGAAGTGCGGCTCGTTCGCGGTGACGTTCTTGAAGCCCACCGCGCGATCGGTGCCGTCGATCCCCTCGACGCGATCGACAAGCAGGAACGGATAGCGGTGCGGGATGATGCGCTGGATCAGGGCGATGTCAGCCGCGGGAAGATCGGTCATCTGCGCCCTCCTTTCAGCCGCGTTTGCGTCGTAGCAACCCGGCCGCAGCGCGGCAAGCCGCGCCAAGTAGTCCTGCTCAGTCCGCCGTCTCGGTCTCGGGCGCCCTCGGGCCGGAACCCTCTGCCTCGGGAACCGCGCCAAAAGCGTCTTCGGCCCCGACGCGCGCATCGATCTCGGCAATGATTTCTTGCGTCACGTCGACCCGCTCGGACGAAGCGACGAGCGAGCGGCTATCGAACATGATGTTTGCACCGGTGTCGCGCATGTAGTCCAGCAGTATGGGGCCGACAGCGCTGGTGAACCTCTGTCGCTCGGCATCCCGCAGGGCGACCAGATCCCGCCCCTTGGCGTCCTGCGCCGCCCTCAGGCGCTCAACCTTCTCGTCGAACGCGTCGGCGAGGGCACGAAACTCCGCCGGATCCAACGTCTCACGACGCTCCGTAAGGTCACTTTCCTCGGCGACCAGCTCAGCCTCGATCGCGCGGTTCTCGGCCGCTAGTGCTGCTGAGCGCTCTTCCAGTTCCTCCGTGATCTGCTGGCCGAGCAAGCTCTCCTCAAAGAGCGCTTCCTGATCCACGACGACGATCTCGGGAGCCTCCTGCGCGACGACCGCCTTCACGAGCAACAGCGGCAGAATGACCGCCAGGCCAAGCGTCGCACGGAAGCCATCGCTCTGTCTCCACATCAGAACTGGGTCTGGAACGTGAAGGCGAAGTTGTTTTCCTGATCGTAGTCCTCCTGCAGCAGAGGCGTCGAGAAGTTGAACCGGAGCGGCCCAAACGGCGTGTCCCAGAAGATCGAGACGCCGAGCGCGGACCGGAGGTGGAACGAGTCGTCCACCAGCTGCTCGCCGTCGGTGCCGCTGACCCCGCCATCGACGTCGTTGAGGCTCCAGACCGATCCGAAGTCGAGGAAGGCCCCACCGGTGATTCCGTATTCGTCCGGCAGGCCGATCGGGAACTCCGATTCGAACCGCATCGAGGCGTAGTAATTGCCGCCAAGGGACTCCTGATCCTCCACGTTGAGGTCTCTCGGGCCGACACCGCGGTACTCGAAGCCCCGCAACTGACGGGTCGAGAGGAAATAGCGATCGGTGACCCGGCTGTCCCCATCGAGCATGTAGAGCGCGCCGCCCTCCAGCGTGGCGCGCAGCGTGACCTCCTCGTTCCAGACCAGCATTTGGCCCGTGAGTTCCGCTTCCGTCCGGATGTACTGGTTATCGCCGCCAAGACCCGCGAAATCCTGTCCGAAGCTGAAAAGGATCCCAGCGGTGGGATTGAGCCCGGTTCTCCGCGTGTCATAGGTGTAAAGGTAGCCGACCTCGGAGGTCCAGAGATCGCCTTCCTCCTCCTTGATGATCGGCGAGCTTTCCTCGGCGACATCGCTGATGCCCTCGTTCGCGAGGCGATAGCTTAGGGTCAGCCTTCCATTCTCGCTTATGGGGAAGTTGATGCTGGGTTCGACGCTGTAGACGGTCGTGTTGTAGTACGCGTTGTCGTAATCGGTCGTCGCGTAGATGGCCGCAAACCGGAACCGCAAGTCCCGGCCCAGGACGAACGGCTCGACGAAGACGAAGCGCGACAGCGCGTTCTCGGTCCCGCTTTCGAGATCAAAGAGCAGGGTCTGTCCGCGGCCCAGAAAGTTTCGCTCCGAGAAACCGATTGCCAGCGCGACGCCCGTTTCCTCGCTGTAGCTCGCGCCGAAGGTCAGCGAGCCGGTCGGCTGCTCGTCGACGTTGACGTCGATGATGACCTGATCCTGCGAGCTGCCTGGACGGGTCTCGACCTCGACGTTTTCGAAATATCCCAGAGCGCGCAGCCGCTCGGCCGTGGCCCGTATCTCGCGCGGGTTGAACGGGTCGCCCTCTACGGTGGTAAACTGACGCCGGATCACACGGTCGAGGGTGGTCTGGTTGCCCTCGATGTCGATCCGCTCGACGAAAACCCGGGGGCCGCGGCTGATGACGAAGTTGACGTCGAGCGTGCCGGTGGCATCGTTGCGTGCGACCTGCGGCTCGATCCGAACGAAGTCGCGGCCTTGCCGAACCGCCAGGCGCTCCATCCGGGCGATAGTGTTCTCCACCGCTGCAGGTGAATACGTCTGCCCACGGCGGATCCTGTTGACCGCGAGGTATTCCGCGGCGCTCAGACCATCGATCTCGCTGGTGGCCGAGATCCGGCCGAAGTCGAAGCTGCGACCCTCCTGGATGTTGAAGGTGACGAAGGTGGCGTCACGCTCGCGCGAGTATTCGGCATTCACGTCCAGGATGCGAAAGTCGACGTAGCCGCGACTCTGATAGAAGTCGCGTAGAAGCTGTTGGTCCAACTCGATCCGCTCGGGAATGAAGACATCACGGCGGATCAGCGCGCGGAGAAGTCCGGCCTGCGTCGTCTCGAGGACACGGCGGAGGCGCCTGTCGGAAAAGTCGCGGTTCCCGACGAAGGATATCCGCTCGTTCTCAACGACGCGGCCCTCTGTCACCTCGAACACGAGGTCGACGCGGTTGTTGGATCGGCGGATGATCCGCGGCTCCACCGTGGCCGCAAGCCGGCCCTCGATCCTGTAGGCATCAACGATGCGCTGCGCATCCTGCTCCGCGAGCGACGGAGAGAACACCCGGCGCGGCTGCGACTGGATCACAGTCTCGATCTGCTCGTCGCTGACGCGGCGATTGCCCTCGATCGCTATCTGGTTGATCGTCGGCCTTTCCACGACTCGAATGACGAGCGTGCCGCCTCGCGGATTCAGCTCGACCTCCTCGAACAGCCCCGAACCGACCAGGCGCTGGTAGGCGGCGTTCAGCTGGCCTGCGGAAATGCTCTGGCCCCGCGCGATTTCGGCGTAGTCGAGGATCGTGCCGGTCTCGATCCGTTCGTTGCCCTCGACCGCAACTTGGTTGAAGCTGAAATTTTGGGCGCCGGCTGGCAAGCCACTGATTAAGAAGAAAGAAAAAATAAAAGCGAAGAGGCTGAAACCAAACGGCTTCGTGCCGCATCCGGCAAATCTTCGCATCGTCCTGTCCCGCCCGTTATGCCTCTTTTGGTGACGGTTATCCGCAACGTCTGCCGATGTCAAAATGCCGTTACGGGCAGAAGAGATCGTTGGTCACCGCAAACGCCATCAGCGTCAGGATCAAAGCAAGCCCGATTCCCATCAAGACGCGCAGGGCCCGATCGCTTGGCGGGCGTCCTGTCACTGCCTCGTACGCGTGAAACACGAGGTGGCCGCCGTCCAGTATGGGAATTGGGAAGAGGTTGAGCAGGCCCACAGCCGTCGACAATACCGCGATGAACCAGATGAAGCTGAGGCCACCTTGGCTCGCCGCCTGCCCGCTGGTCTGCGCGATGCCGATCGGACCGCTGAGATTGCACGAGGAGATCGCGCCGGCGGCCATGTGATAGATGCCAGACAGGCTGGAACGTATGATGAAGCCGGTCTGCTCGAAGCCGTAGCCCAATGCGGCCAGCGGGCCCGGCGTCTCGGTCCGGGGCTGAAAAAAGAGGCCGCCAGAGAGGCCGACGAGCCAGCGCGTCTCGAATCCGCCGTCGACCGGCAGGTCGACCCGCCTCGGTACCACCACCGCATCGACCTCGTTTCCATCGCGCCACACCCGGAAGAGAATGGGGTCGCCCCCGGATTCCCCCGACCGCGTCTCGAAGCTCGCCGAACGTCGCTATGGGCTCACCCTCCACGGCGAGGATGACGTCGCCTTCCTGCATGTCGACATCTGCCGCCGCCGAGTCCGGAGAGACGCCGACGACGATGGGAGGGTAAGGGTGCGGAGCCTCCACGGTCACCTCGCGCCCATCCCGCTCGACGGCGTAGGACAGCGGCGAGCGCTGGGGCAGGTCTGCCACCAACGAACTCGAACTCCTCGATCGGCGGCGTCGGTCGGCCCTCGATCGCCCGCACGACGTCTCCAACCTCGAGTCCGACCTGGCCCGGCATCGGGCGAAGCTCGCCGACCGTGAGGGGCTCTGCGGCAATGCCTCGGATCATCAGCACGACCGAGAAAACCAGGATGGAGAGCGCGAAATTGAAGACGGGTCCGGCAGCGACCGTCGCCGATCGCGCCCAGAGAGGCGCGCCGTGCATCGTCTGCCGCAAGTCGGCCTCGTCAATCGTATTGATCACCGCTGCGTCCCGCCCGCTCGCGGCGTCGGAGTCGCCAAGAAACTTGACGTAGCCTCCAAGCGGAAGGGCCGCGACCTGCCAGCGTGTCCCCCGACGGTCCTCTCGCGAGAACAGGACGGGTCCGAAGCCGAGGCTGAAGACCTCTGCCTGGATGCCAGTCCAGCGTCCGACGATGTAGTGGCCGAACTCGTGGATCGCGACGATGACCGACAACGCGATGAAGAACGCAGCCAGTGTCCAGAGCGCGTTTCCGAAGGTCGGGATCAGGTCGATCATGAAAATGCGCTCGCCGCGTGATGTCTGTCGCGGATCACTTCGACCGCGTACTCGCGAGAAAGTTGGTCGGCCGCCAGCACGGCTTCAAGCGTGACGTCCGACCGCATGCCGGCGTCCGCCGCTGACAGCTCGAGCACGCGCTCCACGACGTCGGCCATCGTCTGGAAGCCGATCTCTCCCGCGATGAAGGCGTCGAGAGCGGTTTCCTTGGCCGCGTTGAACACGGCGCCCGCGAGGCCACCCTCGAGCATGACCTCGCGCGCCAGGCGAAGGGCGGGCCACCTCTTCTCGTCAGGCGAGCGAAAGGTCAGACGGCCAATGGTGACCAGATCCAGCCGTTCGACCGGCAGCGCGCGACGCTCCGGCCAATGCATCGCGTAACCGATGGCATGCCGCATGTCGGGCGGCCCCAGATGCGCCATCAGCGCCCCGTCCGAAAAGCCGACCAGCGCATGGATCAGACTCTCCGGGTGGACGACGACTTCGATCTGATCGACCCGCAGGCCAAAGAACTCTTTCGCTTCGATCAGCTCGAGCGCCTTGTTGAACAAGCTCGCGCTGTCGATGGTGATCCGCTGCCCCATGTCCCAGTTCGGATGACAGGCAGCTTCGGCCGGCGTGGCGCGCTGCAGGCGCTCCATCGGCCAGTCCCGGAAGGCTCCTCCCGAGGCCGTGATGATGACGCGTTCGACGCTGGCAGTATCCTCGCCGCAAAGAGCCTGGAAGACAGCGGAGTGCTCGCTGTCGACCGGAAGCAGGGTTGCGCCGGCCTCTCGTACCGACGACATGACGAGCGAACCCGCCGCGACCAAGCTCTCCTTATTGGCGAGTGCGAGCGTGCCGCCGTGGGCGATCGCGCGCAGGCCGGGCTCAAGGCCCGCCGCGCCCACTATAGCCGACATCGTCCAGTCGGCCGAACGCTCCGCCGCCTCGAGGACCGCCGCACGGCCGGCCGCCACCTCGACGCCTGTTCCTGCAAGCGCGTCGCGCAACTCGGCGAGCTTGCTTTCATCGGCGATCACCGCGACCTCCGCCTTGACGCGTCGCGCCTGTTCGGCGAGAACCGCGACGTTCGAACCGCCGGTCAACGCCACGACATGCCAGCGGTCCGGTTCGGCGGCGAGAAGATCGATCGTGTTCCGGCCGATCGAGCCGGTTGAACCGAAGATGGTAGCCCGCCTCACAGCGCGACGGGCGGAAAATCGACGAGCTGCTCGACCAGCAGGAAGAACACAGCGGCCCCAAGCATCCCGTCGAAACGATCGAAGAGGCCACCATGGCCGGGAAGCAGCGTCGAGGAGTCCTTGACACCCTGCCGGCGCTTCATCGCGCTCTCCGCAATGTCACCCAACTGGCTCGCCATCGAGATCGCGACGCTGACGCCGATGAGCTGGCTGGCGGATCCAGTCGACGCCACGAAAGCGGCACCGACGGCAGCGGCGCCAAGCCAGCCAGCGATCGTTCCCGCCCACGTCTTCTTCGGGCTCACCTTCGGCCAGAACTTCGGGCCGCCGATGAAGCGACCCGCGAAGTAGCCGCCGACATCGGTGACCACCACGACCGATACGAGCCAGAACACCCAGAGGAACCCGAGGTCGTCGCGCATCGCGGTAAGGCCGTAACCGGCGACAAGGATCAGCGTCGAAAAGCCGGCAAAGGTCGTGCGGTTCCGCTCCAGCCAGCTGATGCCGATCATTGCGGGTGCCAGCAGGAACGGCATCGCCCATCCCGGCGGCAACAGCTCTGCGATCAGGATGACGGCAGCGCCGGATGCGGCCATCGGCAGCGCCATCCGGCTGCCAGCCTTGAGGATTTGCACAAGCTCCCAGATCAGGAGGGCGCAGACGAGGGCGACCATGACCAAGAACGCAATGCCGCCGACGCGGACGATCAAGAGACCGACGGCGGCGATCACGGCACTCGTCCCCATGCGGGTCGCGAGATCGTCCCAGCGTCCGGAGGCGTCGGTCATGTCAATACGGCGCCGAATTGTCTTTCGCGCGAGGCGTAACGGGCGACGACCCTCTCGAACTCGATCCGCGTGAAGTCTGGCCAGAGCGTGTCGACGAACTCGTACTCGGAATAGGCCGACTGCCAGAGCAGGAAGTTCGAGATGCGCGCCTCGCCACTGGTGCGGATCACGAGGTCCGGGTCGGGTAGGACATAGGTATCGAGGTATCGAGCCAATGTCTCGGCATCCACGCGCTCGGGATCGAGCCGCCCGGCCGCGACCTCGCGCGCGAGGCGCTTGGTAGCGCGCGCGACCTCGTCACGGCCGCCGTAGTTCAGCGCGACGGTGAAATGGAGCAGATCGTTGTGCGCCGTCATCAGCTCGAGTTCGTCCATCAGGCGCACCAGCGTCTCGTCGAGGCGGATGCGGTCGCCGATGAAGCGGACGCGAACCCCTGCCCGAACCAGATCCGCCGCCGCCCGCTCGGCGTAGCGGCGAAACATCTTCATCAGACCCGAAACCTCGGCCTGAGTTCGTTTCCAGTTCTCGGTCGAGAAAGCGAAAACCGTCAGGTACTTGATGCCGAGATCCGGACACGCCTCCATCACCTCCTTCACCCGGTGACCGCCGGCGTGATGGCCGTATAGCCGCGGCTTCCCGCGAGCCTGCGCCCACCGGCCGTTGCCGTCCATGATGATGGCGACGTGACGCGGCGCCTTTGGGGGGTGGGCTCCGTCCACTCGGACCTCCTGACGCAGGTCCTCAGACCTGCATGATCTCGTCCTGTTTCGTCTCGAGGGCTTTGTCGACCGTCTTGATGTAGCTGTCGGTCAGCTCCTGCACCTCGTCGCTCCAAATCTTGTGGTCATCCTCGCCCAGACCTTCGGCCTTGGCCTTCTTGAGCTGTTCCATCCCGTCGCGACGGATGTTGCGGATCGCCACCCGAGCGTTCTCGGCATATTGCGCGGCAACCTTTGACAATTCCCTCCGCCGCTCCTCGTTGAGCTCGGGAATCGGCAGGCGGATGATCGTGCCGTCGGTCTGGGGGTTGATGCCGAGGCCAGACTCGCGGATCGCCTTCTCGGCCTTTCCGACCATCGACTTGTCCCAGATGTTGATCGTGACCATGCGCGGCTCGGGCACGTTCACGGTGCCGAGCTGGTTCAGCGGCGTCTGCTGCCCGTAGGCCTCAACGGTCACGGGCTCAAGCATCGAGGCCGAGGCGCGACCGGTCCTTAGGGATGCGAATTCCTGCTTCAGCGACGCCATCGCGCCATCCATCCGACGTTTGAGGTCGTCGGTATCGAGCTCGAAGTCTTCTGACATTGTATCTCTTGTGCG
Organism: uncultured Alphaproteobacteria bacterium; assembly: GCA_963749675.1. Taxonomy (GTDB): domain Bacteria; phylum Pseudomonadota; class Alphaproteobacteria; order Rhodobacterales; family Rhodobacteraceae; genus Roseitranquillus. Next base: position 82,824 of record CAVVNT010000002.1, on the reverse strand, counting down.
GCTCCCGGTCCGGGCGCCTCTATATCGCCATCACGAGACGATTGTATAGGTGCCTTCCCCGGCCAGGATCCCCCTGAATCCGCCGGGCTCGTTCAAGCTGAAGACAATGATCGGAAGCTGGTTGTCGCGCGCCAGCGCAATTGCGCTCGCGTCCATGACGGCGAGGTGCTGCGCCAGAACGTCATCGTAGGTGATCTTGTCGTAGCGCTTCGCGTCGGCATGCTCCTTGGGGTCGCGGTCGTAGACGCCGTCGACCTTGGTGCCCTTGAAGATGGCCTCGCATCCCATCTCGTTCGCGCGCAGGGTTGCCGCGGTGTCGGTCGTGAAATACGGATTGCCGGTGCCGGCCGCGAAGATGCAGACGCGCTTCTTCTCTAGGTGCCGCACCGCCCGCCTGCGAATGTAGGGCTCGCAGATCTGGTCCATCGGGATCGCGCTGATCACGCGGGTGTAAACCCCTACCCCCTCAAGTGCGGACTGCATGGCGAGCGCGTTCATCACGGTCGCAAGCATCCCCATGTAGTCCGCCGTCGTCCGCTCCATCCCCTGGGCGGAGCCCTGAAGGCCGCGGAAGATGTTGCCGCCGCCGATCACCATGCAGATCTCGACGCCGAGTTCATGGACCGACTTCACCTCGTTCGCGATGCGCGTGACCGTCGGAGGATGCAGGCCGTAGCCGAGGTTCCCCATCAGCGCCTCGCCAGAGATCTTGAGCATCACCCGCTTGTAGGCGGGCTGGGGCGGCGGCCTCGTGCTTTGGTCCATTCGCCGTTTTCCATAGGTTTTGCGTTTGGCGCGAAAGTGTCGGAAAACCGCAGGAGGTTCAACACGGAGCCGCCGCCGATGCGCGAGCTTCTGCGATCGATCGACTGCGAACGCCCGGTCCTGATCGCGGGGCCGACCGCGTCGGGCAAGTCGGCACTCGCCATCGAAATCGCCTCGGCACGAGGCGGGATGATCGTGAATGCCGACGCACTTCAAGTGTATTCCTGCTGGCAACTTCTGACCGCACGCCCTTCACGTGCGGACGAAGCTGCCGCGCGCCATTCTCTCTACGGTCACATCCCAGGTGATGCCGCCTATTCGGTGGGCGCCTGGCTGAGGGACGTCGCGCCGCTGCTGTCGGGGGAGCGGCCGATCATCGTAGGCGGGACCGGCCTCTATCTTACGCGGCTGACGACCGGGCTGGCGGAAATCCCCGGCATTCCAGACGAAATCAGGTCGGAGGCGTCGGCGAAGCCGCCCGAGCGTCTGCTTGCCGAGATCAACGTTCACACCGCCGACAGGATCGACACCCGGAATCCGGCGCGCGTGCGCCGCGCATGGGAGGTCGAGCGCGCCACGGGCCGTCCGCTTCACGCCTGGCAGGAGGAGACGCCCCCCGCCCTGTTGCCGGTCTCGGCCGCCCAGGCCTTAGTCGTCGAGGTGGACCGAGAGACCCTCTCCGAACGCATCGCAGAGCGCGCCGACGCGATCATCAGGTGCGGCGCGGTCGACGAGGTGCGGGACGTTCTGGATCGGTACGGTCCCACCGCTCCGGCGATGAAGGCGATAGGAGCGCCCGAGCTGGCCGCTCACATTTCCGAGCATGTTCCCTTGCTGGATGCCCGCGAGAGGCTCGTCGCAGCCACGCGGCAGTACGCAAAGCGCCAGCGGACCTGGTTCCGCAGCAACATGCGGGAATGGTCGACCGTCGCGCTCGCGTGAACATCTCCCGACGATCTGTCACGTGCATTGCGGGTTGCCACATTCGGCAAAGATCGCTTTCATTACCCGGCATGTCCGCGCCGTCGAAAGATCATTGCGATAAGAAGATGCCGATCGGCGCGGTTCCGCGGCGCTTGTGTAGCGCCCGACATCGACACAGGGAGCCAGCAGAATGACAAGGACGAATGATCGTCTACACCCCGCGGCGTTGATGTATGCCGCAGAGCACCGCGACGGAAAGCTCAGCCGCCGGGAATTTCTGGCCCGCGCGACATCTCTGGGCGTCGCAGCGCCGACGGCCTATGGCCTGATCGGCCTCTCCGTCCCAGCCGCCCGCGCGCAGGACGTGCAGGAGGGAGGCGAACTGCGAATACAGATGGAGATCCACGCGCTGAAGGATCCGCGCCTCTTCGACTGGTCGGAGATCGCCAACTTCTGTCGCGGATGGCTCGAGTATCTGGTCGAGTACAACGCGGACGGTTCTTTCCGGCCGATGCTGCTCGAAAGCTGGGACGTCAATGACGACGCCACCGAGTATACGCTGCACGTCCGCCCCAACGTGACCTGGAACAATGGCGACACGCTGACTGCCGAGCATGTCGCGCACAACTTCCGGCTATGGTGCGACGCCTCGCTCGAGGGGAACTCCATGGCTTCGCGCATGGGCGACCTCGTCGACTCCGAGACGTCCCAGATGCGCGAGGGGGCAATGGAGATCGTGGACGACATGACGCTGCGCGTCACGCTCCCCTCTCCCAACATCGCACTGATGGCGAACGTCGCCGACTATCCCGCCGCAGTCGTGCATCCGGACTTTCCCGGTGGTGATCCTGCGGAAAATCCCCTCGGTACCGGCCCGTATCTGCCCGAACTCTACGAGGTCGGGGTTCAGGGCGTGCTGGTGAAGAACACGGACCACGACTGGTGGGGCAAGGAGGTCTACGGCGGCGCCACGCTCGACCGGATCACCTTCGTCGATTACGGCACAGACCCGGCCGCCTGGCTCGCCGCGATCGAATCCGAAGAGGTTGACATGCTCTACGAGAGCGTCGGCGAGTTCATCGAGATCATGGACTCCATCGGCCTCGTGAAGTCCGAAGCGGTAACCGCCAACACCCTGGTCGTCCGGCCCAATCAGAGGGCCGAAATGGACGGCATGCAGCCCTACGCCGACGCCAGCGTCCGCAAGGCGCTGCAAATGGCCGTCGACAACAAGGTCCTCCTCGAGCTCGGCTATTCGAACCTCGGGATTGTCGCCGAGAACCATCACGTCTGCCCGATCCATCCCGAATACGCCGAGATTCCGCCCCCGGTCTACGACCCCGATCAGGCGCGCACGATGATGGAGGAGGCCGGGATGGCCGACTTCGAGCACGAGTTGATCTCGCTCGACGACGGCTACCAGCGCGACACCTGCGACGCTGTTGCCGCGATGCTCCGAGATGCCGGGATCCCGGTCCGGCGGACGATCCTGCCCGGCTCGACCTACTGGAACGACTGGAACAACTACCCCTTCTCGGCGACGGAATGGAACCAGCGGCCACTCGGCGTTCAGGTCCTGACCCTCGCCTACCGATCCGGCGAGCCCTGGAACGAGTCCGGGTTCGCGAATGAGGAGTTCGACAGCCTGCTTGCCCGTGCGAACTCGATCGCCGACGCGGACGAGCGGCGCGAGGTCATGGCCGAGATCGAGACACTGATGCAGGATCAGGGCGTCATCATCCAGCCGTACTGGCGCTCCACGTTCCGTCACTTCACCGAGCAGGTCACGGGGGCCGAGATGCACCCGACCTTCGAGATCCACGTCTACAAGCTCGGCCTCGCGGCCTGACCGTAACCGGGACCGCGGGGCTTCTCTCCGCGGTTCCCCGAGACGACGGAGAGGCAGCGCATGGGTGTCTTCATCCTCCGCCGTGTTGCGGTGATGATCTTGACGGCGCTGTGCCTGACATTCCTCGTCTTCTTCCTCACCAATCTCGGCCCGAACCTCGAAAAGCTCGCAAAGACCCAAGGATCGGTCCGCATGTCGGACGAGGCGGTCCAGTCGTGGCTTGGATCGCGCGGCTACCTCCAGCCGCTCCCGGTCAAGTACGGCCAGTGGCTCGGCGTGCTGCCGGGCTGGGTCGAGCGGGGCGATGACGGCAAGATCCTCGGCGGGCGATGCGCCGCCTCCGGCGCTCCGCCCGAAGAGTGGCCCCGCTTCTGCGGCGTGCTTCAGGGCGATTGGGGGACATCGACGGTCTTTCGAGACGATGTCGGCAGCATCGTCTTCACCCGCCTCGCCTTGACCGGGAAGCTGATGTTCTGGGTCATGCTGCTGATGGTGCCCTCGGCGCTGATCGTGGGCGTCCTCGCCGGAATGCGCGAAGGCTCGAAGCTCGACCGGTCACTCTCAACCTTCTCGATCGCGACGACGGCCACCCCGGAGTACGTCTCGGGTGTCATCTTCATCACTGTCTTCGCTTCGTCCGCAATGGGTCTGCGCTGGTTCAAGGGCACCGCGACCTCGGCTGCGGAGGATGCCACGTTCGAAAACTTCTTCCTGCCCGTGCTGACCATCGCGCTCTACGGCATGGGTTACATCGCCCGGATGACCCGCGCCTCGATGACCGAGGTCATGACGGCGCAGTACGTCCGCACCGCACGCCTGAAGGGGGTGTCGTTCCGAAACATCGTTTTGAAGCACGCCTTGAGGAACGCCCTCATCGCGCCCTTTACGGTCATCATGCTGCAGTTTCCGTGGCTGCTGAACGGTGTCGTGATCGTTGAGACCCTGTTCAACTATAAGGGTTTCGGCTGGACGCTGGTGCAGGCCGCTTCGAACAACGACGTCGAACTGCTGCTTGCCTGCTCGGTCGTCGCGGTCTTCGTCGTGCTGATAACACAGCTGATCTCGGACGTCGGCTACGTCTTCCTAAACCCCCGCATCAGGATCGCGTGACATGGAACCGCTGAGCTGGACAGGCATCCTCGGCACGGTCCTCGACCCGCTCCTGCTGGCCGCGTTCGCGGTCATCGTCCTTGGGACGCTGGCGCAGGTCGGGCTGGCGCTGATCGGCTTTGGGGCGAACCCGGACGGTACCGCGACGCGAAGGCCTGCGGACTACGCCGGCACCGCGACGCGATTCGCGGCCGTTCTCCTCGTCGCGGTTTTGCTTGGCTACATCGTGGGCGGCGTGATCTTGCGCGAAGCGGCGGGCATCGTCGGCCGCATGTCCTGGCAGTTCCTGCCGGTCTGGATCGGGCTGGTCGCGACCTTCACCCTGTCGATCTCGTTCAAGCGGCGCCTCGGCCTCTACGGCAAGTTGTTTGATTCGCCGATCGGCATGGTTGGGTTCGGTCTCGTCATGTTCTGGGCGTTCACAGCCATCTTCGCCGATCTGATCATCACGCACGACCCGCTCGCTCAGGTATCGGGCCTCAAGAACGCCGTGCCGGGAACCCCGGTGCCGGAGGGGACGGCCGGCTACGACTACTACCTGCTCGGTGGCGACAACCTGGCCCGCGATGTGTTCAGCCGGATGGTCATGGGCGCGCGCCGCGTCCTCGCCATCGCGCCGGCCGCCACGGTTTTCGCGTTCATGGTCGGCGTCACGCTCGGTGTTCCGGCGGGGTACTTCGGGGGCCGGCTCGACACGGTCCTGACGTTTCTGTCGAACCTCGTTCTCGCGTTTCCCGTCATCCTTCTGTTCTACCTGCTCGTCACCCCCGAGAATCCGCGTCACGGGCATCCCGACGATCCTCGCCGCAGTGCTGTTTCTCTTTCCCATCGTGTTCCTCGTCATCCTTTGGAACAGCCGGTTCTATACGCAGAGCGGGAAGCGCAACCTCTATGTCGCGGTCACGCTCCTTCTCGGCCTGTGGGCCTATTCCGGGCTTGCGTTCAACGCCGATCCGTTGGGCGTCTTCGGGATGGATGCCAACCTGCTCAACGTCTTCGTCGCGGTGGTCTTCGTGAACGCGCCCACTGTCTTCCGGATCGTGCGCGGCCTCGTCCTCGACATCCGCACACGCGACTACGTCGCGGCCGGCCAGACACGTGGCGAGGGGCCGTGGTACATCATGCTGTGGGAGATCCTACCCAATGCGCGCGGACCGCTGATCGTGGATTTCTGCCTTCGCATCGGCTACACGACGATCCTTCTCGGTACGTTGGGCTTCTTCGGCCTCGGCGTCAGCCCGGAAAGTCCAGACTGGGGGTCGACCATCAACGACGGCCGCAAGCTGCTGTCAATCTATCCACACGCCGCCATAGCACCCGCCATCGCCCTCATGAGCCTCGTCCTTGGCCTCAACCTGCTTGCCGACGGCTTGCGCGAGGAAAGTCTTCGCGACTGACTACCGCTCGGCAAGCGCCGCGTGGAGCGTGCCGCGGATCGCGCCCGAATCTACGTCCGACGCGACGAATGCTTCTCCGATTCCGCGGGCGAGGACGTAACGCATGCGCCCCGCGACCGACTTCTTGTCCTGAGCCATGAGCGACATCAGGCGCTCCGCGTTCGGCAATTCGCCCGGGATATCGGCGAGCGTCGCACGGCATCCCATAGTCCTGAAATGCGTGCGCACGCGAACCGGATCCTCCTGCGAGCAGAGGCCGAGACGTGCAGACGCATCGAAGGCAAGCACGCAGCCGATGGCGACGGCCTCCCCGTGGAGCAGGCGCTCCGAATACCCCGTCGCCGTCTCGAGCGCGTGCGCAAAGGTGTGGCCGAGGTTCAACAGCGCCCGGTCAGCTTCTTCGGTCTCGTCGCGCTCGACGATCCGCGCCTTGGCGGCGACCGACCGTTCGACGGCCCATGCGCGCAAGGCGGCGTTCCCAGTCGCGAGGGCCGGGCCATCGCGCTCGAGGGCCCCGAAGAACCCGGCGTCTCCAAGCAGGCCGTACTTCGCCACCTCGCCGTAGCCCGCCAGGAAATCGCGCCGCGGCAACGTGGCAAGAACGGCTGTATCCGCAAGGACGAGGCTGGGCTGATGAAAAGCGCCGACAAGGTTCTTGCCATGCGCCGAGTTGATCCCGGTCTTGCCGCCGACGGAGGAGTTGACCTGCGCCAGCAATGTTGTCGGCACCTGCACAAAGCGCACGCCGCGTCTCAGGATCGCGGCGGCGAAGCCGATCAGATCGCCGATCACACCGCCCCCAAGAGCGACGATCACATCCTGCCGCTCGATGCGCTGCCCGAGCAACCAATCGACTGTGCGTGACAGGTGCTCCCAGCTCTTCGTGGCCTCGCCGGCGGGCAGGGTCAGCGATACCGTCGCGACGCAAGACTCCGCGAGCGAGTCCAATAGGCTCACAAGATGCAGCCGCGCGACGGTCTCGTCAGTCACGACCGCGACCCGCGGCCGGCGGAGCAGCGGCGCCAAGAACTCTCCCGAGCGCCCAAGCAGGCCGTGATCAACGATCACATCATAGGCACGCGCGCCGAGGTCCACCCGTATCGTACTCATGCGAGTACGTCTCGACCTCTGCACGATGGCTTCGTGCACTCGCCTCGCCGTCTCCGTTGCCGAGATGTCCGCGCGCGTGTCGATGACGATATCGGCAAGCGAGTAGATCGGCGAGCGCTCCTCGACGAGCCGCTTCAGCGTCCCGCGCGGATCCGGCGTCATGAGCAACGGGCGCGTGTCCTTGCGCTTGACCCGCGGCCACAGAACCTCGGCGGTCGCACGAAGCCAGACGGAAACGCCAAGCCGAGAGATCACGTCACGGTTTCGCGGTGAGAGAAAGGCCCCGCCACCCACCGACAAGACGCCCCGCCTCCCCTCGAGGAGACGGGTGATGACCTGCGCCTCCTTCTCACGAAAGAACCCTTCGCCATCGCGAGCGAAGATCTCGGAGATCGAAAGATTGGCCGCCTGTTCGATCTCCGCGTCGCTGTCGGCGAAGGGGACCTGCAGCTGACGCGCCAGCGCCTGCCCCACCGCCGTCTTGCCTGCGCCCATCATGCCGACAAACACGATCGTTCTTTCCAGATGCTGTCGCAATCCGGCACCGCCCTGCGATATCGTCGTCGAGGCACTTGAATGGCGCGTTCCGTGATGGAACACCATACGTGAATGACACGCACCGGGCCGCCGCCCGCGAAGAGCGTGCGAGAGGCAAAGGAGCGGTGGCCGATCATGGGCCGCATGTGGAAGGTCATTCTTTTGCTTGTCCTGCTGGGTCTCCTGGGCCTTGTGGGGTTTGCGTACTTCGGTGACCTCACGCCCGAGACCCGGGACGTGACCGAACCCTTGACCCTCGATGCCAACTAGGACCGCGGCATTTGCGCTGCTTCTCGGCGGGACGGCGAGCGCCAGCGAAGAGCCGCTCTCGGCGATCGATTGGCTGTCGCACAGCGTCGCGACCGAAGAGGTCGCTGCGGTTGAGCCGCTGATCAGCGTCGAACCGCTGGAACCTGCGCCCAGGACGGTCGGAATCGTTTCGCCTGGTTCAGTCGGCCTTCCCGCCGATTTGTGGGCGGCTTCGAACAGCGGAGATCTTGTCACCCTGCTGCGCGAGATGCCGAGCGAGATGCCACTGCCTATGCGGCGGGTTCTGGCGACGCTCGTCTCGGTCGAAGTGCCGGTACGCCACGGCGACGATACATTCCTGCTGGCCCGCATCGACGCCTTGCTGGCGCTCGGCCGGATCGACGACGCCCGCGCCCTGATCGCGGCGGCCGAGCGTGACACGCCTCCTTTCTTCCGGCGGCAGTTCGACATCGCCTTGCTGACCGGAAACGAGAACCAGGATTGCCGGCAGCTCGAGAGCCAGCCGGACATGGCTCCGACTTACCCCGCCCGCATCTTCTGCCTGGCAAGACGGGGCGACTGGCCTGCCGCCGCGCTGACGCTCGAAACCGCGGAAGCCCTCGACGTGATGGGCCCGGGCGAAGTCGAACTGCTCGGGCGATTCCTCGATGACGGGGAGAGCGACCTTCTGCCCCCTCCCCCACGCCCGGAGATCGTGACGCCGCTTGTGTTCCGTCTCTACGAGGCGATCGGAGAACCCCTTTCGACCCGGACCCTTCCGCTTGCATTCGCCCACGCCGACCTTCGGCCGCAGAACGGCTGGAAGTCTCAGATCGACGCAGCAGAGCGCCTGTACCGGTCCGGAGCGATCGATGGGACGCAGCTCATCGACAGCTATCTCGAGCGCGAGCCCTCTGCGTCCGGAGGGGTCTGGGATCGCGTGGCAGCCGTTCAGAACTGGCGCTCGGCGGGCACCGCGGAACGTGCGGATGCGAGGGCGGCAGCATTGGAGCTTCTGGCTCCGGTAGGGCTCGCCGGGCTCTTCGAAGAGGCTTCGCGACCCGAGCAGCTTGCGTCGTTAGAGCTCGATGCGGCGCCGGACGCCGACCTCGCCGCAATGATCGCCGAGGAACGGCGCGGAGAGGCGGCGCTGATCGCGGTGCAACGTGCCACGGCTGCATGGGAGGGCGACGCAGACGATTTGTCCCGCGCGCTTGCGGCGATCAGGGCCTCGGGGCTGGACCCGGATGCAATCGCGGGCGCGCCCCTTTGGGCCTCCAACAGGTGAGGATGAGGAGATGAGCTTTGACGGCGCTGCGGCGCTGCGGATCGACGCGTTCCTCGAAGCTCAAGCGGCCGAACTCGGCGCCGCCCTCAACACTCGACTCGCCTACGCCCGGGATCTTCGCGACTACTCGATCTGGCTCGACCGCAAGGGTCTCACGCTCGAGTCAGCTGATCGCTCGGCGGTCGAGAATTATCTGGTCGATTGCGACCTGCGCGGCCTGTCGCGTGCAACTCGGGCGAGGCGTCTCTCAGCCATCCGCCAGACTCTATCGCTTCGCATTCGAGGAAGGTTGGCGTCCGGACAATCCCGCGATCCAGATCCGCGGTCCGGGTCGTCAGCGACGCCTGCCAACCACACTCAGCGAGAGCGAGGTCGAGCGCCTCCTGGAAGCATCGCGTAGAGTAGGGAGAAGCGAGGAAGATCGCATCCGCAATACGTGCCTGCTCGAGCTCCTCTATGCCACCGGAATGCGCGTGAGCGAGCTCGTCGGCCTACCCCTCGCCGCCGCGCGGGGAGACCCCAGAATGCTGCTGATCCGCGGCAAGGGCGGCCGGGAGCGGATGGTGCCATTGACCGATCCCGCACGCGCAGCGCTGGCACATTGGCTCGCTGTTCTCGACACCGCCGCAGGAAAAGCCTCCCGTCAGTTGTTCCCCTCTCGCAGCAAGGCGGGTCATCTGACGCGCCACCGCTTCTACATCCTTGTGAAGGAGATTGCCTTGCAGGCTGGAATTGATCCCTCGCGCGTCACGCCGCACACGCTGCGCCACGCCTTTGCCACGCACCTGCTGGCGGGCGGAGCCGACCTACGCTCCATCCAGACGCTGCTTGGCCACGCGGATGTCGCGACGACGGAGATCTACACTCACGTTCTGGAGGCGCGGCTTCGCGAGTTGGTGCTGACACACCATCCCCTCGCCGAAGAGCCTTCGGCTTGAAGCGCGCCGGGCGCCGGTCGATAACGTCCTTCGACCCCGTCTCACATGGACATGAGAGATGCTCGACACAGCCTTCTGGTTGACCGCCGGTGCGATCCTTATCCTCCTCCTCCTTTCGGCCTTCTTTTCCGGTAGCGAAACCGCGCTCACGGCGGCATCGCGCGGAAAACTGAGAGCCCAGGCGGACCGAGGCTCGCGCGGGGCCGAACGCGCGCTCAAGATCACGGAGGATACCGAGAGGCTGATCGGTTCGGTTCTTCTCGGAAACAACCTCGTCAACATCTTGGCCGCATCGCTTGCAACGGCGCTCTTCACGCGGGTTTTCGGCGAGTCCGGAGTGGCGCTGGCGACCCTGGTGATGACACTTCTCGTTCTGATCTTTGCCGAGGTCCTGCCAAAGACCTACGCCATCACCAACGCCGAGGTCGCCGCCGCACGCGTGGCCCCCATCATCCGCTTCGTGATCCTGCTGTTCGCGCCGGTCGTCGCAGCCGTTCGCGCACTCGTCCGAGTCCTTCTGCGCATCTTCGGCGTGCGGACCGATCCGGACAGTCAAATTCTGGCCGTGCGTGAAGAGATCATGGGCGCTCTCTCGATCGGCCATTCCGAAGGCACAGTGGAAAAGGAAGACCGCGACAGGATTCTGGGCGCTCTCGACCTGGCCGACCGCGCCGTCGAGGAAATCATGCTGCACCGAAGCCAGATCGAGATGCTGGACGCGAATTTGCCGGCCTCTGAGATCGTCGCCCGCTGTCTTGAGAGCGCCCATACGCGCCTGCCCCTCTATCGAGACGAGGCGGAGAATATCGTGGGCGTGATCCACGCCAAGGATCTTCTCCGAGCGATCTACGCCCGTCGTGAGGTCGCCGGGAAGGAAGATCTGACCGAATTCGACGTCATGGACGTGGCGATGGAGCCATATTTTATTCCCGAGACGACGACGCTCGATGAACAGATGCGGCAATTTCTTGTCCGTCGGACGCACTTCGCTCTGGTGGTGGACGAATACGGTGCGCTGCGCGGGCTCATCACGCTAGAGGACATCCTTGAGGAGATCGTGGGCGAGATCACAGATGAATTCGACCGCGAGGAAGACACACAACTGCGCGCGACCGAGGCGGGAGATTGGCTCGTCGACGGAGGCATGACGATCCGCGACCTCAACCGCGAGACCGACTGGAACCTGCCGGACGATGAGGCGAACACGGTGGCGGGACTCGTGATTCATGAAGCCCAGATGATCCCGACCGCCGGTCAGATCTTCTCGTTTCACGGCTTCCGCTTCGAGGTGGTTGCCCGCAAGGACAACCGGATTGCGCGGCTCAAGATCCGGCCTCTGTAGAAGGCGCCGCTAGCGCGAGGAAATGCCGGTCGTATCGATCCTCACGACGACAGGATAGTGGTCGGAAATCGCCTCATAGGGTATCCCTCCAAGGGTTGACCGCGGAATCCGGGCGCCCGCGCACCATCCCTCCGGCGCATTCCGGGAGTAAAGGACGTGATCCACCCAAGCGGGATGCATCACACGATCCGAGATCGGATCGGGGAACTTCATTGTCCACATGTCGTGAAACGCATCGGGCGCGGAGTAGGCCTTACCGCCTGCGTCGAATAGCGCGTTGCCCATCGTCAGTTGCGGCGCCCACACCGATCCCATCAGGACTTCGGCCGCACTGAGCTGCCCTCGCGGGTCGCAGACCTCCGCTCCGGGTCCTTCGTTGATGCCGCCGGCCACAACAAGAGGGATGCGGCGCGTCTTGATGTCCGTCAGATAGATGTCCAGAAAATCGTTTCGGAGCCGGCGCGCGAGGGCGGAGAACCTGCCGCGGTTGGCTTCGGCCTCGACCACCCAGCGCGTCCATTCGTACCCGCCGAAGAAGCCACGGCTCTTGAGGTGCACGCCGAGCAAGCGAAATGGAACACCCGCCACCGGCCGTATCTCGGCGTAGAGAGGCCGGGTCTCGAACCTGAACCATTCTGTGGTCGAGTTCCTGCTCCACTCGGCGAAGAAGGATTCGGTGGCATGATGGATTGCGCCCGAGTTCTCGTCCTCCGCATCGAAGAACGCAACGGGCTCGGTGGCGAATCGCGAGGTGTCGATGCGGACGGCGAGTCCGACGCAGCGGCCCGTCTCCTTCATTGCACCGCCGGGGAGATGCCTGTACCGCGATCTTTGTGTATGACAGTCCCACTCGCCATGGCCCATCAGGTCGAAGAAGAGTTCGAGGGCATCGCTGCGGCTTGGTCCCTCCAGGATCAGGACGATGTCTGGGTCGAGATCGATGATCGCCTTCTTGAGAAGACGCAGCCGGTGGGCAACGGTCGGTCCAATCCCGGGCTGATTGGCCTGCGAGGGTCCGCGCACGATCATGTCGTCCGGCTTCAGGACCGGCCGTCCTTCGGCATCCTCCGCGAAGAGGTCGGAGAACCAGTCCATGTTCCAACAGACGAGTTTGAGACCATGACGCAGCATCGGGTCGTGATCGACCGGATCCTTCGGCCAGGGTTGAGTAATATGCCCGCCAGAGCCGAAGTCGGTGTCGGGGCGGTTGTGGCACAGCCCTGAATGCGGCCACCTTCCCGGGGATCCGAATGCCGCCATGATGCCACCTCCGCCAGTTGCCGGAGACAGCGTGCGGCGGGCGGGTTAGCGCGGGTTCACTGCACCGCGCGCACGAGCTTCTCAAAACGCATCGGGTCGAGCCTCGCGCGCCATGTGGTCGAGGACGGCGTTGACGAACCGCGGCTCACGACCCTCCGGAAAGAAGGCATGGGCGACGTCCACGAATTCGCTGATCACGACGCGTGGGGGGGTCTTGCTTGCCAGAAGCTCAGCGCCCGCGGCGCGAAACAGAGCACGCAGCGTCGGATCGATACGATTGATCGGCCAACGCTCCACCAGCGCCCGATCCGTCATCTGGTCGATCCTTGCCTGCCGATCAACGGCGGCCTCCAGCAAATCCCGGAAGAGATCGACATCGCCCTCGGCCATCTCCGCATCGTCGAGCTTCGCACCGAATCGATATGTCTCGAACTCCTGCCGGACGCGATCGAGGCCTTGGGACGCGGCTTCCATCTGAAAGAGCGCCTGCACGGCGTAGAGCCGCGCCGCAGACTTCATCTGCCGAGTGCTCATTCGGACGATCCGGACCGAAAGCCGATGCCTTTGGGCTCGCGCTGTATGCGGCGGCTGAGCTCGATGAGGTGGAGCGCGGCGGCCGCAGCCCCGCCACCCTTGTCCTGACCCTCGGGATCGGCGCGAACCACCGCCTGCTCATGGTTCTCAACCGTCAGGATGCCGTTGCCGATGCACGCCGAGTTCGAGTCCGAGGAGCATCAGTGCGCGGCTGGAATCGGTGCAGACCGTGTCATAGTGCGTCGTCTCTCCACGGATGACGCAACCCAGCGCGACGTAGCCATGCCAGTCGCCCTGACGATGCGCGATCCGGATGCCGACAGGAACTTCGAGCGCGCCCGGCACCTCGATTGTCTCGTGCTCGGCGCCAGCTTTCTGGAGCATCGCTCTGGCGCCCGCCAGCAAGTCGTCAGCAATGTCGCGATAATACGGCGCTACCACGATCAGAACTCGAACCGGGTCATCGAATGCGGGAAGCGGCAGCAGGTGATGTGTCGGTCCTGCCATGACTAGTCGAGCGGAATTCGCTGAGTGCCCTCGATCGACAGCCCGTACGCGTCGAGGCCGACCACCTTCGGCTGGGGCGAGTTGCTGAGCAGGATCAAGCGCGACAACCCGAGCGAGGATAGTATCTGCGCCCCGAGGCCGTAGCGCCGAAGGGTCTGAGGAGACACGCTCTCCTCCATCGCGATCTGCATGTGCAGGTCGCGCAGCAGGACCAAGACGCCGCGACCCGCCTCCGCGATCTGCTTCATCGCCTGACCGAATTCGCGGGTCCGCCCGTGATCGCCGGTGCCGACGAGGTCGAGCAACGGGTCGAGCGCGTGCATCCGCACGAGCACCGGCTCCGGCCCCGAAATGTCGCCCTTCACCAGTGCGATATGTTCCGCTCCCTGCGTCTCGTCGGTGTAGACGTGCAGGTCCCACTCGCCACCGAATTCCGACACGATCGTGCGGCGCGCATGTTCGCGGACAAGGTTGTCGTGGCGGCGCCGGTAGGCGATCAGGTCGCTGATCGTGCCGATCTTGAGGTTTTGGCGCTGCGCGAAGGAGACGAGGTCGGGAAGGCGCGCCATCGTCCCATCTTCGTTCATGATCTCGCATATGACGCCTGCCGGCTTGAGACCCGCGAGGCGCGCGATGTCGACCGCCGCCTCGGTATGTCCCGCGCGAACGAGCACCCCGCCCTCCCGCGCGCGCAAGGGAAAGACGTGACCCGGGCTCGCGATGTCGGCGGCGCCCTTCTCATCGTCGATCGCGACCGCGACCGTCCACGCCCTGTCATGCGCCGAGATCCCCGTCGTCACGCCCTCCCGCGCCTCGATCGATATCGTGAATGCCGTCTCATGTCTCGAAGAGTTGTGCGCCGCCATCAGAGGAAGGCCGAGCGCGTCTATTCGATCGCCAGGCAAGCTCAGACAGATCAGCCCGCGGCCATGAGTGGCCATGAAGTTGATCGCCTGAGGCGTCGCCATCTGCGCGGGGATCACGAGATCTCCCTCGTTCTCTCGGTCCTCGTGGTCGATCAGAATGAACATTCGCCCTTCGCGAGCGTCAGCGATGACCTCCTCTACCGAGGAGATGGCGTCGCGCCAGTTCTGTTCGTCCATGGAGCCGTTCACACGTTTCAGCATTGCCGAGCCCGCATACCGACTGCCCGGCTGGAACACCAGAGCATTGGCCTGAGGCGGATCGTCTGACGCGAGGGCAGAAGGGGTCGCAGCTATCCGTTCGCCGTCGTCGAGCCGGACCCGAAATAGCTTTCGTCGGGCAGGAACGCCGCGAGGCGGGCGGCCTCCGCCCAGGCCCTCTCGAACCCCGCAGAGCCGACGAGGACGACGCCATCGCCCGGATGAGGCCGCATGGCGTCGCGGATCCCGCTACGCGCCTCGCCCCATGACACAAGGGGCCGGGGCGCTGCTGCCGCCGGCATGCCAAGCGTCGCCGCCACGTTTTCGGCCCGATGCGGTGCCTGTGCCAGCAAGATGACGTCACACCGCCGAATTGCGGCGAGTCCCTCCATCCGCACGGCCGGCGGCTGCGAAGCGCGCTCCATCCTCAGCGCGTTGGTTGAGAACAGGAACGCGACGATGTCCCTTCCGGTGCTCGCCCTGATCCCGGCATAGGTTCGATAGTCGAGGCCGAGTTCGGCCGCTCGCGAAACGCGGCGCCGCACGACCTCCAGCGGCATCTTCGGAAGCAGTTGCCGCCTCGCAAGCGTCCAGCAGTGCCGGCGCCACGCGAGACCGGCCATTTCGGGACCGCCGTTGTGTCCGATCCCGCTCACGCCGCTGCCTCGGCGAGGCGCGCGACATACCGTGCGAGGGTGTCGATCTCGATGTTCGCCCGGTCGCCTTCGAGGGCGTCGCCCCAGGTTGTAACCTCCTTCGTGTGCGGAATGAGGTTGATGCCGAAACGCGCTCCGTCCACCTCGTTGACCGTCAGGGACGTGCCGTTCAGCGAAACCGATCCCTTCTGCGCGACGAACCGGGCAAGCGTCGCCGGTACCTCGAATACGACGCGCGTGCTGCCGCCCTCGTCACGCATCTCGACAATGCGCGCCGTGCCGTCGACGTGACCCGAAACAATGTGCCCGCCGAGCTCGTCCCCGACCCTCAGCGATCGCTCGAGGTTGATCCTCCGCCCCTCGATCCAGGTCCCGAGGTTGGTCTTGTCCACGGTTTCGGAGGAGACCTGCACCTCGAACCAGGGCTCGGGCTCCATGCCTGTCGCGACGACGGTCAGGCAGACGCCGTCACAGGCGATCGACGCCCCCATGTCGATCTCCGAAACCTCGTACGCTGTGGCGATGCGCGCCCTGAGATCGCCCTCACGTTCCAGCAAGAGGATGCGGCCGATGTCAGTGATGATGCCTGTGAACATCGCTCTCCCCGTCACTTCGTGTTGACGTAGCGGGCCAATCCTCAGCAGGCAAGCGCGCCTCAGCACCGCTCCCATTCGTGCAAGACGTCCCCGCCGATTTCTGCCGTATCGGCGAGACGGAAGCGAGGGGCATCGGACAATGTGCTGCAGGACAGCGCCCCGATCGATGGCCTACCGCCTTCTCCGAGCGCGAGGCCGGCCGTCACGCCGATGAGCCGGTCGACAAGTCCCGCCTGTAGCAGAGAGGCCGCGAGAGCCCCTCCGCCTTCGCAAAAGACGCGTGTCAGGCCCGCGCCTGCCAATGCCGAGAGCATCCCGGCCGGGTCCAGCGATCCGTTCGCCTCCGGTACCTCGAACAGACGCGCCCGGTCCTCCCACGCCGCTCGCTCTGCTGCGCCCGTCGCGCCGTGCAGCAGCCATAGCGGACCCGCGCCCTCACCCCGCGCCAGACGCCCGTGCGCGGGAAGATCCAGGCGACGCGCGGCGACTATCCGAACAGGCTGACGGATCGCCCCGAGCCCGCGAACCGTCAGCGCGGGGTCATCGGCCCGAGCCGTGCCCGCGCCCACGAGGACTGCATCGTGGCGGGCCCGCTGGCCATGGACCCATCTCCGAGCTTCGGGGCCCGTTATCCACCGGCTCTCTCCCGTCGAGGTGGCAATGCGCCCGTCGAAGCTTGTTGCGAGCTTTAGGGTGACCATCGGCCGCCCATGTTCGATGCGGCTGAGAAACCCCGCCTGTTCTCGGCGTGCCGTGTCGCCGAGGATGCCGTTGGCCACCTCGACACCCGACCGTCGGAGGATCGCGTGGCCCTGCCCGGCGACCCTCGGGTCAGGATCCGTCAACGCGGTGATGACCCGCGTGATTCCTGCTGCAACCAGCGCCTCTGCGCAGGGCGGCGTCCGACCGTGATGCGCGCAAGGCTCGAGCGAGACGTAGGCCGTCGCCCCCTCCGCAGCGCCGGCCGCATGGGCGAGAGCGCGCGCCTCCGCGTGGGGCCGCCCACCGTCAGCGGTCCACCCGCGGCCGACGACCCGGCCTTCCTTAACCAGCACGCAACCTACCGCGGGATTCGGCCACACCTTGCCCAATCCCCGGCGCCCCAGGCTCAGCGCGAGCGACATCCAGCGGATGTCGTCGGCACTCACCCCTGCGCTTTTGGCCGAAGCTCGCTCACGAACTTGTCGAAGTCGTCGGCGGCCTGGAAATTCTTGTAGACGCTGGCGAACCGAACGTAGGCGACGGTGTCGATGCGTGCCAGCGTTTCCATGACGATCTCGCCGATCACCTTCGACGGGATGTCCGTCTCGCCCATGCTCTCGAGCCGCCTGACAATGCCGGAAACCATCTGCTCGATCCGCTCGGGCTCGATCGGCCGCTTCTGCAGCGCGATCCGAACCGAGCGCTCCAACTTGTCGCGGTCGAATTCCTCGCGCTTGCCGTTGGTCTTCACGACGACCAGGTCGCGGAGCTGGACACGCTCATAGGTCGTGAAGCGGCCACCGCAGGCCGGGCAGAAGCGCCTTCGACGTATGGCGACATGATCCTCGGCGGGGCGGGAATCCTTCACCTGCGTGTCGGTGTTGCCGCAAAACGGACAGCGCATCCTCGTCCCTCCTGAACGGGCCAAGCACCGTCACTATAGGCACGCCGCCAGACGTTGGGTAGCCCCGAGGTGTTACCCCAAGATGATGAGGAGCCGCGTTCGTGTGCCTTGCGCCACAGCCACGCTACATCGACCGGGAGAATATCGGGGGAGAACGATGACGACGACGAAGACGATCTTCATCACAGGCGCATCATCCGGGATAGGCGCCGCCACCGCGCGTGCCGCGGCCTCGGCCGGCTGGCGCGTAGGGCTCTTCGCGAGAAGCGAGGACAAGCTTGCATCGCTCGCCGGGGAGATCGGAGAAGAAGCGACACCTCTTCCGGGCGACGTGACGTCTTTGGACGATCTCACCGGCGCGATCAGCCGATTCGCAGAAGCGGCAGGCGGACTGGACGCTGCCTTCGCCAACGCGGGCAAGGGGCTCGACACGCCAGGGACGGAGGACGGCGACCCGGACGAATGGCGCCAGCTCATCGACATCAATATCATGGGCGTGCTCTATACCGCGCGAGCCGCGCTCCCTCATCTGCGAGAGCGGAAGGGACACCTCGTCATGACGGGCTCAGCCGCCGGTCGGCGGCAAATCACGGGCTCGATCTATGGCGCGACGAAGTGGTTCGTGCACGGCTACGCCGGCAACATGGCGGAGGAAATGCGCAAGTGGGGCGGCCGCTGCACCGTCATCGCGCCCGGAATGGTGGACACGGCGTTCTTCGACACGCCGAAGCCCGACAAATTGCATCCGGAGGATGTCGCCGATGCGGTGATGCACGCGCTCAGCGCCCCCGATCGTGCCGGCGTGCGCGAAATCTTTCTGATGCCACAGAACTGAATCCGGAACAGGAGTGATCACGGTCTGTTGGTCTCTTGCAGACAACATGTGGAGGAAGACATGAGCGTTGCTCGCGTGACTGAAATTTCGGCGACCTCATCAACCAGCTTCGATGATGCCGTCGCCAAAGGCATCGAACGCGCCTGCCAGACGTTGCGGGGGGTAAAGAGCGCCTGGGTCAAGGAACAACGGGTGAGCATCGAGGGTGACAAGGTTTCGCACTATCAGGTCAACCTGATGGTGACCTTCTTGCTCGACGGCGACTAAGAAGCGTCAGGCGAAGTAGGCAGCCACTTCGCGCCGGTGCGGACGGAACCTGTGCTCGACCAGGAAAATGCCCTGCCAGGTGCCCAGCCGCATCCGGCTATCCGTGACCGGTATCTGTACGCTCACTGGCATGAGAGCAGCCTTGATGTGTGCGGGCATGTCGTCGGGCCCCTCTGATCGGTGCCGCAGATAGCGCATTTCTGCGCGATCGGCGGGAGGAACGAGCCGCTGGAAGAACGAGATGAGGTCGTGGCGGACGTCAGGATCGGCATTCTCCTGAATGAGCAGCGAACAGGAGGTGTGCCGCACGAAGAGCGTCAGCAGACCCTCGCCGTCCACCCACTGCGCGACGTCGTGCGTCATCTCGTAAAGGCCGGGGCCGTCGGTTTCTATCCTGAATGTCGTTTGCATGTCCTAGGGCCTAGCGTGCCGGACACACGTCGCAAGCGCGGCATAGAACACATGCGATATCGTCGCTTTCGGAGCATGGACGGGAGCCCCGCATGAACAGCACGGAGAAGGACGGCCCTGCTCGCAGATCCGACCGCAGCACGTTCCCAAGGCGAGTCGCCATCGTCGCGACAGCGGCGATTCTGGCATTTCTCGCGTGGCAGATGCGCTCCGCGCTCATCGTTCTTTTTGGCGGAATTGTCGTGGGCGTGCTTTTGACGTCGGTTGCTGATCCACTTGAACGATTGGGCGCACCTCGACCCGTTGCGGTGCTGGCAGCAGTCGCGCTGGTCGTCGCCCTCCTCGGGCTCTTCGGATGGTTTGCCTGGCCAAGCTTCCAACCACAAAGCCAGACCTTGTTCTCGGAACTTGCGTCGTCACTGATGGGCGTCGAGCGCCAGCTGGCCAACTGGTTGCCTGAAGGCGCAATGGTGAAGAGCGGCATCTTGAGCGGGATCGCCGGCCGAATGGCTGTCTGGTCCGGCATGATGCTCGGCGCCGCGACGAGCTTCGTGCTCGTGGTCTCGCTTGGTGTGTTTCTGGCAGTGCATCCAGGCCTCTACCGCGACGGGGCGGTGAGCCTGATCCCGCCGGCACGTCAGCCACGGGTCCGCGACGCTCTCGACCGCGCAGGCCGGCTCTTGAAGAGCTGGTTGCGCGCCAAGCTGGCATCGATGGCTGTCATTGGCTTCGCCGTCGGGCTGGCGACCTGGGCGCTCGGCCTGCCGGCGCCCTTCGCGCTCGGCCTGATCGCGGGTATCCTCGCCTTCGTTCCGATCATTGGCCCCATCTCCGCAGCGGTGCCTGGTCTTCTTCTGGCCTTCACCATCAGCCCGCTAATGGTGCTCTGGACAGCAATAGCCTACTTCGCCGTGGAGCAACTGGAGTCCAACATCGTCCTCCCACTGTTGGAGGGTGAGGCGGTCGATCTTCCGCCGGCACTCTTGATCTTCGCATTCGCGGCGATCGGTCTCGTCTTCGGTATCCCCGGGATCATCGTCACTGCGCCGCTCACAGTGGCGCTCTACAGTCTGGTAACGGACCTCTACGTGCGCCCATTGAATGATCGTCGGGATACACCCTCCGACCCGTGAGAGCGAGAGCCGGTGCCTGGCACGTCTGCGCGATGCACGTGATCATCGGCGGCCGGCCTGTCTAGTTGCCCCAAACCAGATCACTCAACGCTACTATCTGAGACCACTTCGGCTACCGCCGGCATGTGCTGGGTCAGAGCGCCAGACGCCGCTTGGCCTACTGATCCAAAAACGATCTCAGCTTGCGTGACCGGCTGGGGTGCTTGAGCTTTCGCAGCGCCTTTGCCTCGATCTGGCGAATCCGTTCGCGCGTAACTGAAAACTGCTGACCGACCTCCTCCAGCGTGTGATCGGTGTTCATGCCGATCCCGAACCGCATCCTCAGCACCCGCTCCTCGCGCGGCGTGAGGCTCGCCAGAACCCGCGTCGTCGTCTCTTTGAGGTTCTCCTGGATCGCGCTGTCGAGCGGCAGGACCGCGTTCTTGTCCTCGATGAAGTCGCCGAGCTGGCTGTCTTCCTCGTCGCCGATCGGGGTCTCGAGGCTGATCGGCTCCTTGGCGATCTTCATCACCTTGCGGACCTTCTCGAGCGGCATCTGCAGCTTCTCGGCCAGTTCCTCGGGCGTCGGCTCGCGACCGATCTCGTGGAGCATCTGGCGGCCGGTGCGGACCAGCTTGTTAATCGTCTCGATCATGTGGACCGGAATGCGGATCGTGCGCGCCTGGTCGGCGATCGAGCGGGTGATCGCCTGCCGGATCCACCACGTTGCGTAAGTCGAGAACTTGTATCCACGCCGGTACTCGAACTTGTCCACGGCCTTCATCAGACCGATGTTGCCTTCCTGAATAAGATCAAGGAATTGCAGGCCACGGTTTGTGTACTTCTTGGCAATCGAGATGACGAGTTGCAGGTTCGCCTCCACCATCTCCTTCTTGGCCTGGCGCGCCTCCTTCTCACCCTTCTGCACCTGCTGGACAATGCGTCGAAATTCCGAGATATCCACACCGATATACTGGCCGATCTTGGCCATCTCGGCACGCAGCTCCTCGACCTTCGGAGAAGACCGCTCGATGAACGACTGCCAGCCGCGCCCCTGCTTCTCGGCCATCCGCTCCACCCAGTTCGGGTCGAGCTCGTAGCCGCGATAGGCGTCGACGAACTCGCGCCGATTGATGCGAGCCTGGTCGGCGAGCTTCACCATCGCGCTGTCGATCGACATGATATGCCGATTGATGCCGTAGAGCTGGTCAACCAGCGCCTCGATCCTCGCGTTGTGGAGATGCAGGCCGTTAACAAGCTCGACGATCTCGCTCCGCAGCTTCTGATACTCGGCCTCGGCAGCCCGGCTGAAGGAGCCGTCTTCGTTAAGCGTCGCGGACATGCGAAGGTCCTGCATCTCGCTCAACCGCTCGTAGTCGGTGGCGATCCGCTCCAGCGTCTCCAGCACGCGCGGCTTCAGGGCAGATTCCATGGCCGCCAGAGAAAGATTTGCCTGGTCGTCCTCGTCCTCCTCCTCTTCGCGCTTGATCGGGTTGCCGTCAGCGTCGAGTTCAGGCTCTTCCTGACTCTCGGTCTTCTCTTCGCTCACCGCTTCTGCGACAGGCTCCTCGTCCTCCCCCTCCTCGTCCATCGAGCGTCCGAAAGTGGTCTCGAGGTCGATGACATCACGAAGCAGGATCTCCTCCCCAAGGAGTTCTTCTCGCCAGATGGTGATCGCCCCGAAGGTGAGCGGACTCTCGCAGAGGCCCGCGATCATGGTGTTCCGACCCGCCTCGATCCGCTTCGCGATCGCAATTTCGCCTTCGCGGCTGAGCAGTTCCACGGATCCCATCTCGCGCAGATACATCCGGACCGGATCGTCCGTCCGGTCGAGCTTCTCCTGCTCCGATGAGGCGACGGTAACCTCGCGGGATGTGGAAGCCTCGACGACCTCGGTCGAGCCCTTGTCTTCTTCCTCGGCTTCGTCGTCCTCGATCACGTTGATGCCCATCTCGCTGAGCATCGACATCACGTCTTCGATCTGTTCGGACGAGACCTGTTCCGGCGGCAAGACCTGATTGAGCTGGTCGTAGGTTATGTAGCCCCGCTCCCGAGCCTCCGCGATCATCTTCTTTACGGCCGTCTGGCTCACGTCGAGCATCGCGGAGTCGTTGTCCTGATCGTCCTGCTTCCGGTCCTCGGTGTCCTTCGGGGCCATTGCCGCTCCTAATCCATATCGGGGTGATTCGGTGCAACCGAATCATTAGTGCGAATCGCGGCGGGGGAAACCCGCCGGTCGTGAAAAGTTCGGACGCTACCTCAGCTCCGACCGCGCTTCCCGCCCTTGAAGTCGATTGAGTTCGATCAAGGCATCCAGTGCAGCACGCTCGTCTCGGCGAATCCTGGCGCCGTTCGGCCCAAGCTCGTACTCGGTCTCGACCACATCGCGCCGCCCCGCATCAGAGAAGGCCGCTGCAGCATGCTTGAGCCGCCAAAGGTCGTTTTCGTCCACATCACCCTTCCCCAGCGCCTCCTCAAGCTCGCGGCGGGCGCCACGGCTGGCGCTCAACTTGGCCAACGCCTCGGCGAGACACATCGCTGCGCGCTCGGGATCGTCGCCGAGGCCGGGAGATAGCCGGACATGGGGAGTCTCCCGCAGCCGATCAAGTGCATCCGGTCCGACCGCCCGCTCTAGCCGGGCGCGAGGGTCCGAGATATCGAGGTCCGTCCCCAGAAGCGCGACCCGGATCGTCTCGTGCTCGGGCACGATCATCTCCAGCCGCTCCAGTTCGCCCTCGAACCTCGGGGTGAGAGCAGGATGTCGCAGCAGGGTGGCGAGGATCATCGCTTCACGCATCGCCTCATCCACTTCACCGGCGGTGCGGGCCAAGGCCGATCCCCGCGCCGCCGGTTCCGGCGACTGACCGAAGCGACCCGCTTCAGCAAGCTGCGCACGCAAAGTCCGACTCTGCGGGAACGGCGTCCGCCGCCGGGCGGTCGGCGCGCGGCGCGGATTGAAGAGCTCCCACCTGAGCCGCTTGAGTTCATCGGCATAGTGCGTGCGCAGTCGCTGGTCCCCGATCCGGCGCACCGCGTCCCCCAGCGAACGGTCAAGCGCCGCACGCCGCTCCGGGCTGTCGAACGACTTGCCGTCGGTCTCGCGCCGCCACAGCAGCGCGACCATCGGATCCGCGTTCTCGGCGATCCGGCGCATCGCAGTGACACCCTGCTTGCGCACGACATCGTCAGGATCGAGACCCTCCGGCATCAGCGCGAAGCGCAGCGACTGGCCCGCCGCGATCATCGGCAGGGCGAGATCCATCAGCCGCATCGCGGCCTTGACCCCTGACACGTCTCCATCGAGCGCGATCACCGGCTCGGGATGAAGCCGCCAGAGTAGCCGCAGCTGATCCTCGGTGACGGCCGTGCCGAGCGGAGCGACCGTCGCAGCGAAGCCCGCCTCGACCAATGAAATCACATCCAGATAGCCCTCGGCGACGATGAGCTGTGCGCCCTGCCCAGCCGCCTCCCGCGCAGGCGCGTGATTGAAGAGGCTACGTCCCTTGTCGAAGAGTTCCGTCTGCGGCGAATTGAGGTACTTCGCGCGCGCCGCGGGGTCCATCGCCCGCCCGCCGAGCCCGATGGCCCGGCCGCGCGCATCGCGGATGGGGAAGATGATACGGCCACGGAAGCGATCATACGCCTGATGTTCCGAGCGCGCGGCTAGACCGGCGTCGACGATGAGACCCTCATCGACGCCGCGCGCTGTCAGCGCGTCGATGATGCCGCGCCGCACGTCGGGCGCGTAGCCGATCTGCCACCGGTCCAGCGCCTCCGGCCCCAGGCCCCTTCCCTCGAGATACTCTCGCGCTGGTCCAGCAGAGACGGTCTGCAACTGCAGCCTGTAGTGGCGCACCGCCTGCTCCATAACGTCTGCGAGTTGGCTGCGCCGATCCGCCTTCTGCTGCGCCTGCGGGTCGCGCTGCGGGACCGTCATACCCGCCTCACGGGCGAGGATCTCCACGGCTTCGACGAAGCCCACGTTTTCGGTCTCGCGCACGAAGGAGATCGCGTCACCCTTGGCGTGGCAGCCGAAGCAGTAGTAATAGCCCTTGCGGTCGTCGACGTGAAAGCTCGCCGTCTTTTCCTGATGGAACGGGCATGGGGCCCAGAGGTCGCCCTTGGCCTGGTTCGACCGGCGCGTGTCCCAGGCGACCTTGCGGCCAGCGACCTGCCCCATGCTGAGGCGGGACCGCAGCTCGTCCAGAAATCCGTCGGGAAGACTCATCGTCCGACTATCCCGTCGCGCCCCTCGGCTGTCCAGCGGTCGTGGTGGCACGACGGCAGACACTCAGCGGGCGGCGACCAGTCGCGCAGCCGTGACGAGCTCGTCCCAGACCGTGCCGGCGCATGACCTTGGCACAAGCAGGAGCCACTCCTCCCCGGAGGTGCGTGTCAGGCTCACGCCTACATGGTTGAGCAAGGTCCGTGCGGTCGCTCCCACCGCGAACGAGCCCTCTCGCAGGTCCAGCGGGCACAGCCGCGCCAGAACGTCCCGCACGCCTCCCGAGAGCTCCAGCGCCACCCAGGCGTCTGATTGGTCGACGCAAAGCGCGCCATCGATCTCGACGCGCGCACCGATCACAAGCGCGGCGTCGCGCCCGAACCACAAGACGCGGACGTCGCCGGCAAGAGAGCTCTCTGTCGGCGCGGGAAATCCCACCCCGGTCACCGCCAGCATCGCGTCACCGATGTCGGCGCCGCCGATTGGCAGAATTTCCGTAGCCGCGTCCAACGGAACGGCGGCCAGTCGAAGAGCGCCGACTTCGAAATGGCCGGTTTCGTACGGGGCGCTGGGGGCCAGTCTCATCGCGCCTCTCGCATGCGGATGCCTCCTGGGTCATAGGCGCATGGAGGACCGACGATGCACTCCGCGCGGACCCGGCGCATCCGATCCTCCATCTGCAACACTTCGCCGTGTCGCGCGCGACCGTTCCGGACCAGGCCAAGGCCGATCCAGCGTCCGATTGTCGGCGACCAGCACCCTGCCGTGACGCGGCCCTCGATCATTTCCGCTTCGAAGGGAGCGCACGTTGGAAATAGGAACGCTCCAGCATGGAGCTGGAGGTCAGACACCAGCCCGACAAGCTGGTGGCGCACGGCGCCGGTCAGCCCGACCCGTTTTGCAGCGGCCGCGCCGATGCTGCCGTTCCGGACCTTGAAGCCGAGGTCGAACGCAGTCGTTCTCCCGTCCATCTCGCGGTGCGTTAGAAATCCCTTCTCGACCCGCATCACCTCCAGCGCCTCCAGACCGTAAGCGCCTCCGCCCATGCCCTCGGCGTTCGCCACCAAGGTGCGCCAGAGAGAGCCGCCCCAGCGGGCCGGAACCGCAAGCTCGAACCCAAGCTCGCCCGAAAAAGAGATGCGGAAAAGGCGAGCCTGAACGCCGCCGACCCTGACTGCGCAGCAGCCCATGAAGGGGATGCCCGGGACATTGTCGAGCACGAGGCGAAGCAAATCGAGCGCCTTCGGCCCGGCCACGGCGAACTGCGCCCAGTGATCCGTGACGCTGGTCATCCGGAGCGCCATCCCCGGCCGCAGGCATTGATGCGCGAACTGCAGGTGGCGCATGACCTGTCCGGCCGCGGCCGTGGTCGTAGTGACGAGCCAGCGATCCGCGCCCAGGCGCGCGCAGGTCCCGTCGTCCATCGCGTGACCGTCCTCGCGCAGCATGATCCCATACCGGACGTGTCCCTCGGCCAAGCTGGACATCCGTCCCGCATAGACGAAGTCGAGAAACGCACCCGCATCCGGGCCGCCGACCTCGATCTTGCCCAGCGTCGAGACGTCCGTGACGCCGACGGCATTCCTGACCCAAGCGACCTCGCGGTTGCAGGATTGCCGCCACGAGGTCTCGCCAGGTGCCGGAAAGTAGCCTGGACGACGCCAAAGGCCTGCCTCGACCAAGGGCGCTCCGCGTGCGCGGGCGGCGTCCTCCGATGGTATGCGCCGCACCGGAGCGAATCCCTCGCCGCGCGCTCCGGCGCCCATCGCCGAGATCGGCACCGGGCTGAAGGGAGGCCGGAACGTCGTGGTTCCGGCACCCGCTACCGCACGCCCTGTCGCGTCCCCCAAGACACCGAGAGCCGTCACGTTCGAGCTCCGCCCCTGGTCGGTGGCCATACCCTGCGTCGTCCACCTCTTGAGGTGCTCCGAAGCAGTCATGCCCTCCGCCACCGACGTTTCGACATCTTTGGCGGTGACGTCGTTCTGCATGTCGAGGAAGGCGCGCCCCCTGCCTTTCACTTGCCAGAGCGGCGCGATGGACCATCCGTCCGCGCCCCGTGCCTCCGGCAAGTCAAATGGGGGAGCACCGACGGCCTCCTTTACGGCGCGCAAGCCGTCCGCGAGACAGCCTGCCGTGTCGAAGATGCCGCGCGCAGAACCCGCCGGCAGCATCCCCTCCGGCCGCTGTGCTCCCGGCACGAACGCCGCGCTGCCGTCGCTCCAAACAGGACGACCGCCGGTGTGGCAGGTGAGATGCACCGCAGGGTTCCAGCCGCCAGCGACCGCCAGACAATCCGCATCGAACCAGCGCTCGCCACCGTTCGACCGCACCAGAACACGGGTGAGGCCGCGCCGGCCGCGCGTGCCGCAGACAACGCCACGCTGCACCTCGAGCGTCTTGTGCGACGGAACATCGAGCCGGGAGTCAACGACTGCGGTCATCTCCAGCCCGGCGTCTAGGAGGTCCTCGGCCGTCCGGTAGACATCATCGTTGCAGCCGAACACGGCGAACCGGCGCCCTGGCGCAACACCCCATCTATTCACGTAGGCCCGGACGGCCGAGGCGGACATCACGCCGGGCCGATCGTTGCCAGGAAAGGCGATGTGGCGCTCGATCGCGCCGGTCGAAAGAACGGCGCGTTTCGCAACGATCCGCCAGAAGCAGTTCGCGGGAAGATTGCATGCGGGCGCGACGTGCGAGCCCACACGCTCCAGTGCGCCGTAGGTGCCTTGATCGTAGGCACCCGTAACCGTGGTTCGCGGCATCAGCCGCACGTGAGGCATGGAGGCGAGTTCGGCAACGACCTCCCGCACCCAGTCGTACGCCGGTGCTCCGCCGATCTCCTCGCGCTCCAGAAGAAGCCGGCCACCCAGCCGGTCGCGCTCTTCGGCGACGATGACGTCAAGACCGGCCCGACCGGCCGCCAGAGCTGCCGCAAGACCTGCAGGCCCCGCTCCGATCACGAGGAGGTCGCAAAACGCGAACGCCTTTTCGCTGACGCCCGGATCAGCCTGCGTCGGCAGCGCCCCAAGCCCGGCCGCTCGGCGGATGAGCGGCTCGTAGACGCGCTCCCATGCAGCGGGGGGCCACATGAACGTCTTGTAGTAGAATCCCGCACCGAAGAAGGGGGCCATCAGGTCGTTCACCGCCAGTAGGTCGTGCCTGAGCGACGGCCAGCGGCTCTGGCTGACGGCAGGCAGGCCGTTCCAGAGTTCCTGCATGGTTGCCTGGACGTTCGGCGTCCTGCGCGGCCCCGCCCCCACCGTCACCAGCGCGTTCGGCTCCTCCGATCCCGCGCCCCAGACGCCGCGGGGGCGGTGATACTTGAACGACCGGCCGAGCAGGCGAACATCCGCGGCCAGCAGCGCCGACGCAAGCGTGTCTCCCTTGAATCCATGAAACTGCCGGCCGTCGAACGTGAAACGCATCGGTCGGGAGCGATCGATCAGACCACGATCGTCGAGCCTCATGCTGGGATCATTCCCTCAGCCCCTTGGCGAGGGCCACAGTGGAAATGGCGTGCGAAGCCGTGTCGCGGTTTACAAGAAGCCACGATCCGCATCCAGCCTCGTGGTACCAAAGGTCCTGCACCGCCCCCTCCATGTTCGCACGACGATGCAGATACCCATCCCAGGCATCGGTCCAGTCATCATCGTCAGGGCGATGGAGGTAGGCATCCGAGCCGAGGTAGGTGAACTCTCTCAGGTCGCGCTCGCCACAGATCGGGCATGGGATACGGATGTCGTCCTCCAGAACTGCTCGCCGGACTATCCTTGGCCCCCGCGCGACCCGCAACCCTTGAGGGCCGCGGGTCTTCGTGCCGCGGCGGCCGTGATCAGTGCAGGTTGTGCTGACTGCCGGTTCCCTCCTCGTCGAGCAGATGGCCCGAGGCAAATCGGTCCAGCCGGTAGCGTCGCGCGGCGGGATGCGGCTCGCCTCTCGCGATGAGGTGGGCGAAGCAGTCCCCCGACCCCGGGATCGCCTTGAACCCGCCGTAGCACCAGCCTGCGTTGATATAGAGGCCGTCGATCGGCGTTCGATCGATGATCGGGGACCCGTCGGGCGTCATGTCCATGATGCCGCCCCAGGAACGCAGGACGCGCGCGCGCCCGATGCGCGGCATCAGCGCCATGGCCGCCTCCATCACGTGCTCGGCCATCGGCAGGTTCCCGCGCGCCGCATAGCTTGCGTAGAAGTCTAAGTCGCCGCCGAAGACCAGCCCGCCCTTGTCGGACTGGCTGATGTAGAAGTGCCCCATCCCGAAAGAGATCACATGGTCGAGAACGGGCTTCAGCCCCTCGGTGACGAAAGCCTGCAGGACGTGGCTCTCGATCGGAAGCGTCAATCCGGCCATTGCCGCCGTCTGGCTCGACCGCCCCGCCGTGACGAGGCCGATGGCCTTCGCCTTGATGGAACCGCGCGTCGTCTGCACGCCGGTAACGCGCCCGCCCTCGGCGTCAATCCCGGTAACCGCGCAGTTTTCGATGATGTCGACGCCACGAGCGTCCGCCGCACGGGCATAGCCCCAGGCGACGGCATCATGGCGCGCCGTCCCGCCCCTGGGATGATGGAGCCCGCCATGGATGGGAAAGCGGGCGTGGTCGAAGTCGAGCCATGGCACCAGCTCGCGCACACCTTCGCGGTCCAGCAGCACGGCATCGTCGCCCTGCGCCGCCATCATGTTCCCACGGCGGACGAAGGCGTCGCGCTGTCCATCCGAATGGAAGAGGTTGATGAGCCCACGCTGGGAGTGCATCGCGTTGAAGTTCAACTCGCGCTCCATGTTCTCCCAGAGCTTGAGCGAGTGAGAATAGAATTCAGAGTTTCCAGGGATGAAGTAGTTCGCGCGAACGATCGTCGTGTTGCGCCCCACGTTGCCGAGGCCGATGGCTCCCTTCTCGAGCACCGCCACGCGTTGCGCGCCGTACTTCGAGACGAGATGGTATGCCGTCGACAGCCCGTGGCCGCCGCCGCCCACGAGGACGATGTCGTAGGCGCCTCGCGGCTCGGGCTTCCGCCACAATGGCCGTAGTGCCCGGCGACCACGAAGCGCCTGATCGACGAGACAGAGGGCTGAGTATCGTATCGGCACAGGTCAGTGGAGCCGAACGTCAAGGCGGGTGCAAGAGTGCGCGTTGCGTCCTAGCTCTATGGTGGCAGTGAAAGGGCGACGATGGTTGAAGTGGCGAAACGCATCAAAGTGACTGGCCGCGTTCAGGGGGTCGGTTTCAGGGCATGGACCGAATCGCGCGCCGAAGCCCTCGGGCTGACCGGCTGGGTACGCAACGAGCCCGACGGCGACGTGAGCGTCTTGCTCGCGGGCGACCAGGAAGCGGTGGAACGGATGCTCGAGAACCTTTGGCAGGGCCCTGCAGGCTCTACGGTCGCGGAGGTTGCAGCGGAACCCTGCGAACCGCCGCGGCATGTCTCACGCTTCGAAATCCGGCGCTAGTGATCGAATGCGGCGCCTGCTCTCCCTCCGCACCGACCTTGATGACGATCCAATACCGACCCGTTCACCGCGATGATGATTGAAACTTCGCTCGTGACGAGCCTCTGGATCGCCATCCCGTTTCCCGGCGTCTGGGAGGCGAGCGAGCGCGCCGGGCGCCGATACATGCGCTACCCGTCGAAGAGAGGCCGCTGCGGGCGATCGGCGCGTCGCTGCGCTTCTTCCCCTTCGCCCGCGTGGTCTCAAAGCTCCGTCAGAGGCCCTTGGTGCGATAGCTCGCGGCGACGCGGTCGATCGCGACAAGATAGGCCGCGGTGCGAAGGTCCGTGATGTCCTTGCGCTCGCGGCGGACCTTGGAGATCGACTGGTAGGCAGTTCGCATCGTGTCGTCTAGGCCGGAGCGGACGAGTTCGAGCTCGTCGGCGCCTCGCAGATACGCCTCCTTGAAGCCTGGCGACAGCTGCCAGCCGAGGCCGCGATCCGACGAGAGACGCTCCAGTTCGTCGACGAGCAACTGGTGCCGCCGCTCCTCGGCGCGTCTTTGCATACGGCCGAAGCGGATGTGGCTGAGGTTCTTGACCCACTCGAAGTAGCTGACCGTCACGCCGCCGGCATTGGCGTACATGTCGGGGATGATGATGACGCCCTTGTCCCGCAAGATTCGATCTGCGCCGGCCGTCACGGGCCCGTTCGCGGCCTCGATGATGAGCGGCGCCTTTATGCGCTCGGCATTGCTCCTGTTGATGACGCCCTCAAGCGCTGCGGGCACGAGAATGTCGCAAGGCTCCTCGAGCACCGAGGGGCCGTCCTCGACGTGCTTCGCGCCGGGGAAGCCCTTCACGCCACCCTGCTCGCGCATCCATGCCTGCAGCGCGTCGATGTCCAGGCCGTCGGGCGCCACGACCGCACCGTCGCGCTCGATCACCGCGATGACGCGGCAGCCGTCCTCCTGGCTGAGAAACTTCGCGGCGTGGTAGCCGACGTTGCCAAGCCCTTGGACGATCACGGACTTTTCGCTGAGCGTGCCGGACAAACCCGCCTCCTTCACGTCTTGGGGGTGGCGAAAGAACTCCTGCAGCGCGTACTGAACGCCCCTGCCCGTCGCCTCGACGCGGCCGGCGATGCCGCCGGCGTTGAGCGGTTTGCCGGTTACGCAGGCGCGCGCGTTGATGTCGGTCGTGTTCATCCGCGCGTATTGGTCGGCCATCCAGGCCATCTCGCGCTCGCCCGTGCCCATGTCGGGAGCAGGGACGTTCTGCGCGGGATTGATGAGGTCACGCTTGGCGAGCTCATAGGCGAAGCGCCGGGTGATCAGCTCCAGCTCCCGCTCCTCCCAGTCCCGCGGGTTGATCCGGAGGCCCCCCTTGGCGCCACCATAGGGCACCTCGGCCAAGGCGCACTTGTAGGTCATCAGCGCGGACAGCGCCTCGACCTCGTCCTGATTGACGCTCATCGCGTAACGAATACCGCCCTTGACCGGCTCCATGTGCTCGGAATGGACCGAGCGGTACCCGGTGAAGGTGTGAAGCTCCCCTCGGAGCCGGACCCCGAAGCGAACCGTGTAGGTCGAGTTGCAGACCCTTATCTTCTCCGCGAGCCCCGGCGAGATGTCGGTCAGAGCAATCGCGTGGTTGAACATCATGTCCACCGATTGGCGGAAACTCGGCTCTTTCTGGATGGTGGCGTCCATGCCCTTGCCTCCCTTGTGGTTACGCTTGGGGCCGTCGTCACGGCCACTATCGGGGAAACTGCGCGGCAGGGCCAGCCGGTTCCTCAACCTCGCCGGCCTGCCCGGTCTCTTCGGGCAATCATGGCGGCGAGCGCGTCTGCCATCAGCCGTCCCTGCGCGCTGGGCGTGACCCCGCCGATGCCGAGGCGGCGGCCGAAGCGCCACCAGAGGCCGGGATGCCAGGCGCGGGGCGCAGGTGCGGCAAGCCGCACGAGAAACCCGTTCGAGGGCTTGAAGGCGAATGCGCCCCGCTCCACCCCCAGGATGCTGGCGATGGGCGCGAGGACGCGCCCCCCGCCATCGCGCAGCCCTGCCTCGGTCAGTTCGATCGACGACCGCGTTGCGACGGCGAGGCGTCGGGCCAGCCAGAGCGCGCCGCCGCCGATGCACAGGAGGAGGATCAGCCAGCCAAGATCGGAGGGAGGACGGAGCAGCGCCAGGCACAGGCAGATCGCACCGAGGGTGCCGATCAGCGTGACCGCGATCCAGCGCCGGACCGGCGACGGCGCAAGCCGAGCAATGACTTCATCGGTCTCGTGCATCTGGGCGCCGTAGCCTGCGGCCGACCGCAAGTCGAGATGGCAGCTTGCGGTGCAGCGATCCGGCGGACTACGGTCGCGGCGCCATGCGGCTTGCCCTGTGCTTTCTTCTTCTGGTCGCGGGATGCTCCTATCCCGAACTCGCCTATGGGCCCGATGCGCCGACGGGCGCGCCGCCCCCCCTGGTCCCGCTCGGTAGCCTGATGGAGGAGACGGCTGAACCCGACGCGGAGGCCGATGCGGCGCTGGAGGCCCGGGCCGCGGCATTGAGAGCCCGCGCCGCTGCCCTTCCCGCAGACGGGATCGAGCCCGAGACCCGTGCCGCGATGGAAGCCGCCGGCCGCCGCTGAAACCCGCCTTGTCGATGGACGCGGCCAGCCGCATCGGTTAAGCGCCCGGCCGGACGAATGCAGGAGATGCCGTCATGTCGCATGCGCTGAGGCTCGGAATCGCCGGCTTGGGCACCGTCGGACGCGGCGTCGTGCGCATCGTGCAGCGCCATGCCGACATCCTCGCACGACGCGCCGGCCGGCCGGTCGAGGTCATTGCGGTCTCGGCCCGATCGCGCGGCAAGGATCGCGGCGTGCGGCTGCAGTCCTACGATTGGGAGGATGACCCGGTCGCCCTCGCCAAGCGCGACGACATCGACGTCTTCGTCGAGCTGATGGGGGGCGAGGACGGCCCCGCCAAGGCATCCGTCGATGCCGCCATCGCCGCCGGCCATGACATTGTCACCGCGAACAAGGCGATGCTGGCGCTCCACGGACAGGAACTCGCGGAGGCCGCGGAGGCGAACGACGCGGTGCTTCGGTTCGAAGCTGCCGTTGCCGGCGGCATCCCCGTGGTCAAGGCCCTGACCGAAGGGCTGGCAGGCAACGAGGTCCTGCGCGTGATGGGCGTCATGAACGGGACCTGCAATTACATCCTGACCAGGATGGAGCGTTCCGGTCTGAGCTATGAGGAAGTATTCGCCGAGGCACAGGCGCTGGGCTACCTCGAGGCCGACCCTAGGCTCGACGTCGGCGGGATCGACGCCGGCCACAAGCTCACGCTTCTCGCCTCGATCGCCTTCGGCACGCGCGTCGACTTCGGAGGTATCGAGATCGAGGGGATCGAGCGCGTCAGCATAGAGGACATCGAGCAGGCGGCGGATATGGGCTTTCGGATCAAGCTCCTCGGCGTCGCTCAGATGACCGGGCGCGGGCTCGAGGCGCGGATGTCCCCGTGCCTGGTGCCGGCGCACAGCCCCCTCGGCCAACTCCAGGACGCGATGAACATGGTTGTGCTCGAGGGCGACGCAGCGGGCCAGATCGTGCTGCGCGGCGCCGGCGCCGGCGAAGGACCGACGGCGAGCGCGGTGATGTCCGACATCCTCGACCTTGCGCGCGGCACGCGTCTCTCGACATTCGGGCAGCCGGCGTCATCCCTGGCGCCGGCAGTCGCTGCAACCTCCTCCTCGTCCGCCGCCTTCTACCTCCGCATGGCGCTTCTCGACAAACCCGGCGCGCTCGCCCGCGTGGCAACCTGCCTCGGCGACGCGGGGATCTCGATCGACCGGATGCGGCAGTACCGGCACGAGGCCGATCTCGCGCCTGTCCTTATCGTGACGCATCGCACGTCGCGGGCGGCGCTCACCGAGGCGATCGACGCGATGGCGCGCACCGGCGTCGTGAACGGAGCGCCGGTCGCCCTCAGGATCGAGGATGTCTGACGGTTCGGCGCCGGGATGCGAGCGAATGTAATTCGAGACTTTCCTCGGTCGTGGCGACGCGTTAGGGCCAAATGACACTTCACGAGGGGGATGCGGTGATGGCCGACGCGGTCCAGTTCCACGATAGAATGCTGTCCCTGGGGCTGGCGCGCGTCAGCGAGGCCGCGGCAATGGCCTCGGCGCGCCTGATCGGCCGCGGCGACGAGAAGGCCGCCGACCAGGCGGCCGTCAACGCGATGCGCGACCAGCTGAACCTGCTCGACATCAAGGGAACCGTCGTCATCGGCGAAGGCGAGCGTGACGAGGCACCGATGCTCTACATCGGCGAGGAGGTCGGGCACCGGCGACGGCCCCGCCGTCGACATCGCTCTCGACCCGCTGGAGGGGACCACCCTGACGGCGAAGGACATGCCGAACGCCCTCTGTGTCATCGCCATGGCGCCGCGGGGCACGCTGCTGCACGCGCCCGACGTCTACATGGACAAGCTGGCCATCGGCCCCGGCTACCCGACCGACACCGTGACGCTGGAGATGAGCCCTGCCGAGCGGGTGGAAGCGCTCGCCGTCGCGATGGGCGGCAGGACCGAGGACGTCACCGTCTGCGCGCTCGAGCGTCCGCGGCACGAGGACATGATCGCCGAGATCCGCAAGACCGGCGCCGCGATCCGCCTGATCACCGACGGCGACGTCGCCGGCATCATCCACTGCGCTGAGTCCGAGCTTACGGGTGTCGACATGTACATGGGTGCCGGCGGCGCCCCCGAAGGTGTGCTCGCCGCCGCCGCGCTGAAGTGCATGGGTGGCCAGATGTACGGCCGGCTTCTGTTTCGCAACGACGACGAGCGGGAGCGGGCAAAGAAGGCCGGGATCGAGGATCTGGACCGCGTCTACCAGCGCGACGAGATGGTCACGCACGAGGTCATCTTTGCCGCCACCGGCGTGACCGATGGCTCGATCCTGCCCGGCGTCAAGCGCGAGGTCGGCTGGCTTACGACGGAGACGCTGCTGATGCGCTCTAAGACCGGCTCTGTCCGGCGCGTGATCTACCGAAATCCGGTCTGACCGGCGTCCCACCACCAGGTTTTCGTCTGCCATGGGTTGCCTCTCTGGGGGCAGCATGTAGAGTGCTGATAAAGAGCAGGCGCAAAATCTGGTAGGCGATGCCGAGGGACCATGCTGAGACGGCGTTCCTGAACGTCGAATGTTCGCTGACCAGCCGCCGCTGGGTCGGTCCCGGCGCAGGGACCGAGCGTCTGGCCGAGGCAATGGCGCAGGCGACAGGGCTCCTCGACCCCGTCTGCCGGTGTCTGGTCCTCCGCGGAGTCTCGCCGGACGCGGCCGCGACGTACCTCTCCCCAACGCTCCGCAATTCCCTCCCAGATCCGCTGTCGCTCTTGGATGCCGGCCGCGCGGCCGAACGTATCGTGGCCGCTGTCCAGCGAGGGGAGCGGGTCGCGATCTTCGCGGACTACGACGTCGACGGCGCGGCGTCGGCTGCGTTGCTCAGATGCTGGCTTGCCGAGCTGGGCGTCGCCTCGACAATATACGTGCCCGACCGGATCACCGAAGGGTACGGGCCCAATGTCCAGGCGATGACCCGGCTGGCGGCGGAGCACGACCTGATCATCTGCGTCGACTGTGGAACGCTGGCGCACGACGCGATCGCCGCGGCAACGGCCGCCGACGTGATCGTCCTCGACCATCACCTCGGCGGCCCGACGGTGCCGAAAGCCGTTGCCGTTGTGAACCCGAACCGGGCCGATGAGAGCGGGTCGCTGGGCCATCTTTGCGCGGCGGGTGTCGTCTTTCTGATCCTCGTCGAAGCAAACCGCCAGTTGCGCGGGACGCGGGCAACTCCCGATTTGATGGCATCCCTAGACCTCGTGGCGCTTGCGACGGTTGCGGACGTCGCGCCGCTGATCGGTGTCAATCGCGCCCTGGTCACACGTGGGCTCGAGGTGATGGCCCGCCGCACGCGACCGGGACTGGTGGCGCTCTCGGATCGCGCCGGCGTCGACCGACCGCCGGACCCCTACCATCTCGGCTTCGTGCTCGGACCGCGGATCAATGCCGGAGGTCGGATCGGCGACGCCGGGATCGGCGCACGACTCCTTTCGACGATGGATCCGCACGAGGCCGCAGCGCTTGCTAACCGGCTCGAGGCGCTCAATGCCGAACGGCGCTCGATAGAGGCTGGCGTGAGGTCCGCGGCGCTCGCGCAGATCGAAGCGCGGGGCATGGACGGCGCCCTCGTCTGGGCTGCCGCGGAAAACTGGCATCCCGGCGTTGTCGGGATTGTTGCGTCGCGACTGAAGGAATTCACGGGACGGCCGGCAGTCGTCATTGCGCTGGATGGGGAGCGCGGCACGGGATCGGGACGCTCGATTGAGGGAGTCGATCTTGGCGGAGCAGTTCAAAGGCTCGCCGACGAGGGCCTGATCGAGCGCGGGGGCGGACACCGCATGGCCGCCGGGCTGAGCATCGAGAGCGCTCGCGTCGAGGCCGCCATGAATAGGCTCGAGGAGTTGGTGCAAAAGACCGACGCCGGACCGACGTCTCATCTCCGGCTCGACGCGATTGTAATGCCGCGAGCTGCGACGGTCGAGCTTGTGCAGGATCTGGCCGCGGTTGGCCCCTTCGGCGCTGGCTCTCCAGCTCCACGCTTCGCGGTAACGGATCTGCGGATCAAGCGGCTGCGGCGCGTCGGCGACGGTCATTTGTCTCTGTCGCTTGCCGACGCCGAGGGCGCAGGACTGGAAGCCATCGCCTTTCGCGCCGCGGAGACCGGGCTGACCGCCCACCTCGAAGGGCACTGCGATCGTCCGCTGCACGTCGCCGGCCGCCTCGAGCTCAACGTCTGGCGGGGCCGTGAGCGCGTCCAGATGAAGCTTGAAGATGCCGCCTTCTCATGAAGAGACGTCGCGAAAACCCTCTTGCGATCCCGAGAGGGTTTGAATAGTCAAACCATCGTCGGCGCGGCCCGTTCGTCTATCGGTTAGGACGCCAGGTTTTCAACCTGGAAAGAGGGGTTCGATTCCCCTACGGGCTGCCATTTCTTCCGAACTATCATGCGCTTTCAGCATCTTAAGTGCCCCCGTCGTCCAACTTCTTCGGAAGGTTGGACAAGATTTGTTCCCCTTCCATACGCGGCAACTTCGCCGAGCTTCGTGCGATTGGCCTCGGCGACGTAGCGGCTCGCTTCCTTCGCCGTCTTGTGCGCGAGGAAAGCCATCACCTCCCACTCGGTCGCGCCGAACTCGGCAAGACGCCTCGCCCCGGCCTTGCGCAGCCCGTGAGGCGGGCAATGCGGTAGCCCCGCCTCGTTGCACCGATCGCGGAACCAGTTACCGAGAGACGCAGCGTCGTAGCCTTGCGCCTTCTCGCCGTGCGCCAGGAGCATCATCTGCCCCCGACGGGAGACAGGCCAGCTCCCGCGCCAACTCCGGCAGGATCGGCAGGATCGGCAGGATCGGCAGGATCGGCAGGATCGGCAGAGGAACCTGTGGATCGGCATGGAAATTTGGGTGTGACTCAATTTTGGTGCAGCCTCCTACGCGACGACGACGAGCCGGGCGCGAAGGAGGTCGAGGTTGGCGCGACCGTACATCTGATGGGGTGGACGGCCTCTGCACCCAAGCCGGCGGCGCGGGTTAAGTGGCCGTATGACCGCGTCGTCTCCAGAGGAGCTGCCCACCATGGAAGTCACCACCATCGGACTGGATATCGCAAAGAATGTGTTCCAGGTTCATGCCGTCGACGCCGAAGGCGCGGCCGTTCTGCGCCGCAAGGTACGCCGCGGCGAAGTGCTGCCCTTCTTTTCGCGTCTTGCACCCTGCGTTGTCGGGATCGAGGCCTGCGCCACGTCGCATCATTGGGCTCGGGAGTTGACCGAGCTGGGGCACAAGGTGCGGCTCATCCCGCCCTCATACGTGAAGCCCTACGTCCGACGAGGCAAGAACGACGCGGCCGACGCTGCGGCGATCGCCGAAGCGGTGTCGCGTCCGTCGATGCGTTTCGTCCCGATCAAGTCGACCGACCAACAGGCCGTGATGGTGCTCCACCGCAGCCGTGAACTCCTGGTCAAGCAGCGAACGATGCTGATCAACGCGCTCCGATGCCATCTCGCGGAGTTCGGGATCGTCGCGGCTCAGAAGAGGATCGGCTTGGCTCAACTCGTCGCCATCGTGAGGGGCGGCGCCAACGGGGGCCTGCCGCCGATGGCGTGCCGCGCGCTTGAAACGTTGATCGTGCAGATGGAGCAGGCGCAGGTAGAGATCGTTCAACTCGACAAGCAGATCGAAGCTCATCACAGGTCCGATCCCGTCAGCCGTCGATTGGGCACGATCCCAGGCGTCGGCCCCCTCATCGCGACCGCGATCGCGGCGACCATGCTCGACCCGAGCCACTTTCGCAGTGGTCGCGAGTTCGCCGCTTGGCTTGGCCTCGTACCGAGGCAGAACTCGAGCGGCGGCAAAGAGCGGCTCGGCCGCATCTCGCGACAGGGCAATCGATATCTGCGCCGGCTGCTCGTGGTAGGGGCAACGTCCGTTCTCCGGCACGACCGAGCCAAGGCAGCTGGAAACGCCTGGTTGCGGGCCTTGCTGGAACGTAAGCCGCCGCGCCTGGTCACGGTCGCGCTGGCCAACAAGATGGCGCGGACCGCCTGGGCGCTTCTGGTTCGCGAACAGGATTATCGAAACAGCGAAACTACCATCCCGAACGGCGCCGTCGCGATGTAGGGCGTCCGCCGGGGAAGACTGCAAGGGTGGCTGATGACGTGACGAACGACCGGGAGAACCGGGATCAGGAGAACCCGTTGCAAGCGGAAGCGGCTTAGACCGCGGACATTTGATTGGGACCTGATCTGCGGATCACATCGAGGCCAGCGGCCATGGAGCGCCGCGCGAACAGGCCGGACACATGACTGCACCCATCGTCCGACGTCACGGAAGAACCTCCTTGCAAAGCAGAGGCCGTCCACACATGCCGCTTGAGGGTCTTCAGGCGGTTGATCTGGCCTTCCGTCTGCCCGTTGGACCAGCTCTCACGGAGCGCAGCAGCGACGGCCTCAACGTCGGCGCGAAGTCCTCTGGCGAAGGACGACAGCACGCTGGTATCCGCCTCCGTCAACCAATCCGGCAGCTGCTCGGCACGCCCGTGGCGAACCATCTCGGCAAAGCGCTCTGTCAGGTCGCGTGACGTGACGAGAGTGGGCACCGAGGCCTCGATTCTGGCAACCGTGATGGCATCGGCCCTGGACAGGTGATGCCGCGCGGTCGTCATCATCCTGGCGATCCTTCGCGCCGGTGGACACTTGCCTCCTGTCGCCGGATACGCCGCCTCGGCCCGGCGGCGCCGCGTTGCCCACTCGGTCACGACCCGCAAGCTGCCTTCGAACCCGGCCGCGCGCAGACGGCGCCAGAGCTCGGCGCCGTTCCTGCACCCGGCGGACCATTCCCGCTCAAGGCGCGGCAGCCAAGGCTCGAGACTGCTCTGGCGGACGCGGAACACGTCCTCGCGCTCGCCGCGGACGATCTGGCACGAGCTTGCGGCTCAGCCCCGTCAGGCGAACGATCCGCTTGAGGGAGACACCATCTCCGGCCATCTGGCGGACCATCCTGTTGGTGTGCTGGCGGCGCAGGAAACCCTCGTATTGCAGGCGCTCGGCGGCAGTCAGAATCTCCGCATCGAGCTTCTGCGCCCCGACCGCCTTGCGGATATCGGGCAGCGCGTGCCGAACGGCGGCAAGGAAGGCCGCTCCGGAGTTCTCCAGCAGATGCCACCTGTCGGCGACCTGCACCGCGTTTGGCAAGGCCCGCGCCACGGCGCCGCCGTACCCGCCGTTCCGATCGCGGGCGACGACCTCGATCTGGGGATGCCGGCTCAGCCAGGCTTCGACGGTCGCGGGCTCCCCAAGTTCGACATTTGCCGACCAGATTTCGTGTCTCCGGCGCGTGCCGGGTACGCGAATTCAAGGGGTTGGTAGCCGTTCGGGGTGGATTTCGCCGCAATCTGTGTAGTTACACGTCGCATCCCTATGCACATTGCAGTGCAGCTTCCTATGCGGCACTCTGCATTCCATGTTCACACGCGTCACCGAGAGCGGCGGGCGCCGCTATCTGCAGATCGTCGAGTCCTTCCGCAACGAGGCGGGGAAGCCCAGGCTGCGCGTCGTCGCCAATCTCGGGCGCGTCGACGGAATGAAGGACGGCCAGCTCGACGCCCTCATCCGGGGCCTCAGCCGGGCCGCGGGACGAACCGAACCCGCGAAGACCGAGATCACCTGGGAGGGCGCGCGCAGTTATGGGGACGTCTTCGCCCGGCATGCGCTCTGGAAGGACCTCGGTCTCGATCGCGCGCTCGGCCGGGCCTTGCGGTCGGGGCGTCGCGGAACCGATGTGGAGCCGCTCGTCCGCGCCATGGTGTTCAACCGGCTGTGCGACCCCACAAGCAAGCTGGGCTGCCTGCGCTGGCTGGAGACCGTGGCGATGCCGGCAATGCCCGAGACCGTCACCCACCAGCATCTGCTTCGCGCGATGGATGCGCTGATGGATCGCGCCGAGCGGGTGGAACTCGAGCTGGCCAGACAGAATCCGCCCGCTGGTCGATCAAGACCTTGCCGTGGTCTTCTACGACCTGACCACCGTGCGCATCCACGGCGAGGGGGAGGTCGCGGACGACCTGGGCGCGTTCGGCATGAACAAGGAGCGCGGCGGCATCGCCCGGCAGTTCGTCCTCGGCGTCGTGCAGACCGCCGAGGGTCTGCCTCTCATGCACACGGTGCACTCCGGCAACGTCGCGGAAACGAAGACGCTGCAGGCCATGCTCCAGACGGTTCTCGCGCGTTTCCCGATCCAGCGCATCATCCTGGTGGCCGGCCGCGGGCTCCTCAGCCTGGAAAACATCGGTGAGCTGACCGCCCTTGCAGAGCGGGGCGATCGTCGGCTGGAGTTCATCCTCGCCGTGCCAGCGCGGCGTTACGCCGAGCTGGTCGAGACCTTCCAGGGCCTCGCCTTCGATGCAGAGGGGCTGACCGAGAGCACGTTTGCCGGTCACCGCCTGATCGTCGCCGATGACCCGCTGCGCGCCGAGGAGCAATCCACCCGCCGCCGCGCCCGCATCGCCGAACTCGAGGCCATGGCAGAGAAGATGGTGGCCCGGCTCGATGCCCAGGACGAGGGCCAGACCGCCCGGGGGCGCCGCGCTTCCGACCGCGGGGCCTACAGCCGCTTCACCCGCGCCGTAGCCGAGGCGGAACTGGCCCGCTTTCTCAAGGCCGATTACACCGCCGACCGCTTCAGCTGGAGCGTCGACGAGGCCGCCATCGCCGAAGCCGAACTCTTCGATGGCAGGCTCGCGCTGATCACCAACGCTCCCGACCTGACCGCCGCCGACGCAGTGGCGCGCTACAAGAGCCTCGCCGACATCGAGCGCGGCTTCCGGGTGCTGAAATCCGACATCGAGATCGCGCCCGTCCACCACCGGTTGCCCGACCGCATTCGGGCCCATGCGCTGATCTGCTTCCTCGCCCTCGTGCTCCACCGGGTCATGCGCATGCGCCTGAAGGCAAAGGGCCACAGCGCCAGCCCCCGCACCGCGCTCGATCTGCTCGCCCGCATTCATCGCCATCAGGCCCGGATCGCCGAGCGCACTCTCGAAGGCACGACCCGCCCAACCCCGGAACAGCTGGACCTCTTTGATGCCCTGACCCTGCCCAAACCCG
This sequence comes from uncultured Alphaproteobacteria bacterium, assembly GCA_963749675.1. Taxonomy (GTDB): domain Bacteria; phylum Pseudomonadota; class Alphaproteobacteria; order Rhodobacterales; family Rhodobacteraceae; genus Roseitranquillus. Next base: position 41,025 of record CAVVNT010000002.1, on the reverse strand, counting down.
CCTGACAGAGCCCATGTAGTTACATTTTGGCCCAACCGGGCATAGCAATATCAATCACTTACCGCTGTAGCTGTCGAAGTTGAGGGGCTCGCGATCCGGCAGGAGGTCGATGACACGGCGCCGCTCGAGGTCGCAGATCAACGTGCCGTAGCGCTGGCCCCGTCGCCACGCCCAGTCATCGATACCGATCACGCGGCGCTTCGGCGGCGAAATCGTTGGACAAGGCACGGGCGCCGCGCAGGAACGTGTCTTTGCTCACCGGCAGCAATAGGCGGCCCGCGAGGGCTTGCGCCGGGCGTCCGCCCAACGCCAGGCCGAGGTGGCGCACCAGCCCCTGCAACCGCGAGGTCCGCCGGCCATGCGGGCGCGTAACCGACGGCGGAAACCGCTCCGCGAACACTCGTGTACGGCAATGCGGTGTGCGGCAACGGAGCCGCCGGACCGACAGAACGATCCTGACGTCGCGACCATGAGCGGGAAGGTCGGCCAGCCGCCTCTGATATCTGCTGTGCTGGCGACCGGAGGTCTGACCGCAGCGCGGGCACGCCGATCTGGCGCTCGATGCGCGAGCATGCACGACCACCATGCTCCCGGAGACCTCGATCCGTTCCGTCTTCAAACCGTCGGGTAGAAATCGCTCCCGCTCCGTTCTGCTCATCATCGGCCACCTCCCATGAAGATCGCCAAAATGTAGCTTCCGACGGCCCTACGCTGCACCAAATCTGCGACAGAACCATTTTTCCATGCCGATTGGGCGTCCCGATTGGAAGCCGATTCACACGATGACCTTCTCGCCGAACATCTCGATGTCGGGGCCGCCGCCATCGGTCGGGCGGTGGGGCGCACAGGCTCGCTCCTTGGCGCCGTCGGGTGTCTTCGGCAAGACAGCGGGCGCTCGCTGCACTCGATCCCAAGGCGAGAGATGACGCCGACGGAGGAAGCCGTGGCCGGACGCACTTCGCCAACCCCGAGCGTCCCGCCGATCCCGTGGCAAGGCTCGAGCACCTTGCGAAGCGGCTCGTTCTTTCGATCCCGCCGGAGGCCTTTGGGTGGCCCTCGGCGCGGCGACTGCGGCGGCGGCGCTCTACCTTCGCCGAAGGCGAAGAGGATGAGGATGAGGAGACTGGGGGCGATGCTGGCCTGTGCCAAATGACCGTCAGCGCGACTGCCCAGCGGAGTTTCTCAGCGATTCTCAGCGCCATGCGAGAGCACCCTTACGCGCCTCGCAGCGCAGCTGTCTGTAAACCGCGCGCACCGCCACTTCCCACCCCCATGGGTTCAGCTCCCGGCATCGCCACGCGCTGACGACCAAATGCCATGGCTAGTTGGGCCCATGCAAGGCGACGGCGGCTGTCCTCAGGTGGGCCAATCACCTCATTTGCGTTTCATCGCGTCGAGCAAGGCGCTGCCCAGCGAACCCGTCGGCTCTTCCTTCTTCGCGGCGGGGCGGCGGATATCCTGGCTTCCCTGGCTGCCGCGATCTCGCGGCACCTCGCTTTTCCGGTCGCTGGCCGCCCCGCTGTCGCGACGCATCGAAAGGCCGATGCGCTTGCGGGGCACGTCCACCTCGACGACGCGGACCTTCACCACGTCGCCGGCCTTGACCACCTCGTGCGGGTCTTTGACGAAGCGGTCGGCGAGTTGCGAGATGTGGACGAGCCCGTCCTGGTGCACGCCGACATCGACGAAGGCGCCGAAGGCCGCGACGTTCGTCACTGTCCCCTCGAGCTGCATGCCGGGCTTGAGGTCCCGGATGTCGTCCACGCCCTCGGCGAAGGTCGCGGTGACGAAGTCGGGCCGCGGGTCGCGGCCGGGTTTCGCGAGTTCCGACAGGATGTCGCGCACCGTGGGCAGGCCGAAGGTGTCGTCGACGAAGTCCGCCGGATCGAGGCCGCGCAGGCGCGTCTCGTCCCCCATCAGCGTCCTGAGGTCGGTGCCGCAGGCCTTCACGATCCGGCGTGCAAGTCCGTAAGCCTCGGGGTGAACCGCCGAGGCGTCGAGCGGCTCGTCTCCGCCCTCGATGCGGAGAAAGCCCGCGCACTGCTCGAACGCCTTGGGACCGAGCCGCGGGACCGACAGCAGGTCCTTGCGTTTGCGGAACGCGCCCTTCTCATTGCGGACCGCGACGATAGCTTCCGCGAGGGACGGGCCGACGCCCGATACGCAGGCGAGGAGCGGCGCCGAGGCCATGTTGAGGTCCACGCCCACCGCGTTCACCGCATCCTCGACCACCCCGTCTAGCGCCTGGCCGAGGCGGTGCTGGTCGACGTCGTGCTGGTACTGGCCGACGCCGATCGCCTTCGGCTCGATCTTCACGAGCTCGGCAAGCGGGTCTTGCAGGCGCCGCGCAATCGACACCGCGCCGCGGAGCGAGACGTCGAGATCCGGGAACTCCCGAGATGCGAGCTCGGAGGCGGAGTAGACCGAAGCACCGGCCTCCGACACGATGACCTTGGTCGGCTTTGGGGCCGGCAGCTCCGATAGAACCTCGGCCACCAGCTTTTCGGTCTCGCGGCTGCCGGTGCCGTTGCCGATCGCGACGAGTTGGACGCCATGCCTGCGGATGACCGCGGCGAGGGTCGCCCGCGTGCCGCGCACGTCGTTCTTCGGCTGGAACGGATAGACCGTCGCCGCGTTAAGCACCTTGCCCGTCGCGTCGACTACCGCGACCTTGACGCCAGTGCGGATTCCGGGGTCGAGGCCCATCGTCGGCCGCGCCCCCGCCGGCGCCGCCAGCAGCAGGTCCTTGAGGTTGCGGGCGAAGACGCGGATCGCCTCTTCCTGCGCGCGGCGGCGGAGTTCGGCCATGAGGTCGAGCATCATGCTGAGGCTGAGCTTAACCCGCCAGGTCCATCCCGCCACGTCACGGAGCCAGCCATCGCCCGGCGCATCGCCCTCGATCCGAAGCGCGGCGGCGACCATCCGCTCCGCCGCGTCGCGCCCGGCCTCAGGGTCGGGCGCGATATCGAGGGTCAGCACCCCCTCCGCGCTGCCGCGCATCATGGCGAGCGCCCGGTGGCTCGGCACCTCCCGCCAGCGCTCGCTGTGGGCGAAGTAGTCGGAGAACTTGGCGCCCTTCTCCTCCTGCCCCTTGGCGACCCGCGCCGTCAGAAACGCCTCGTTCTGCATGAACGCGCGCAGCCGGCCGATCAGTGCAGCATCCTCGGCCAGCCGCTCGGCCAGGATGTCGCGCGCGCCGGACAGCGCCTCTTTCGCGTCGGGCACCTCTTCCGTGACGTAGCTCGCCGCAAGTGTCTCCGGTGCGGTCCGACGGTTGGCCAGGATCGCGTCGGCCAAAGGCTCCAGCCCCTTCTCGCGGGCGATCGCGGCCTTGGTCCGCCGCTTGGGCTTGTAGGGCAGGTAGAGATCCTCGAGCACGGCCTTGGTCGTCGCCGCTGCGATCTGCGCCGCCAGCTCGTCGGTCAGCTTGCCCTGCTCACGAATGCTGTCGAGCACCGTCTTCCGCCGCGCCTCGAGCTCGCGCAGGTAGCCGAGCCGGTCCTCGAGGTTGCGCAACTGGCTGTCGTCGAGCCCGCCCGTCGCCTCCTTCCGGTAGCGCGCGACGAACGGCACCGTCGCGCCACCGTCGAGGAGCGCGATCGCCGCAGCGACCTGATCGGGCCGTGCGCCGATATCGGTCGCGATGGTTCGAGTGATGTGGGCGGAGGTCTCTGCAGGCATCGGCGATCCCGGCGAATGAAGGGAACGGGAGCTTAGCCCCCACCGCCGGCGGCGCCAAGGTCCTCCCTTTCCGCTGACTGAAGCGGGATCGGATCGCGACCACCGGGAACGGCTGTTGCCGCCGGCCGTCCAGGCGTACAGGCATCGACGGACCCGACGTGGAGTGCGCGCGATGCTGCCATGGCACCATCTTGGATCGGCGACGACGCCCGAGGGCGCGGCCCTGCGCCTGATGCGGCGCGGCGACGAATTCTCGATCCGGCTCGACCGCGGCAGGGAGCTGATGAACAGCCGCCTCAGCGGGTCGGAGGAGGCGCTGGCGACGCTCGCCATCGAGCATCTCGCGGACCGCCGGGCGCCGCAAATGCTGATCGGCGGGCTTGGTATGGGCTTCACGCTCCGCGCGGCGCAGGCGGCGCTGGCGCCCGGGGCGAGCCTGACGGTCGCCGAGATCGTGCCGGAGCTCGTGGTGTGGGCGGCGGGGCCGATGGCGCCGCTCTTCGGCAACAGCCTGTCCGACCCTCGCCTCGACATCCGGATCTGCGATGTCGCCGCCGTGATCCGCGAGGCGGCGAGCGCCTACGATGCGATCCTGCTCGACGTGGACAACGGCCCGGAGGCCTTCACCCGGCCCGACAACGACGCCCTATACACCGAGCGGGGGCTGGACGAAGCGCGCCGGGCGCTCGCGCCGGGAGGCGTGCTGGCCGTCTGGTCCGCGGCGCCGGATCCTGCGTTCACCCGGCGGCTCCGGACTTGCGGGTTCGACGCGCGGACGGTCCAGGTCCGCGCCTCACGCGGGAAGCGGGGGGCACGGCATACGATCTGGCTGGCGGTACCGGCGTCGGGGTAACGGCAACCATGCGCGCGGGGCATCCGAGCGGCCGGCTCGGCTCGCAAGCGTCCTTCTGTACGCTATCGCTTCCCGCGCCTCGGAGGCCCGCCGCCGTCCTTGCTGCGGCGTGTCGTCTCGGCCCGAGGCTTGCTGCCCGGCTTCCGCGTATCGGTCTTGCCAGGCGGAGTAAAGCGCTTCGACGTGTCGGAGGCGTCCGACAAACCGGCCGCCGGCTTTCCGGACGCCCGGCGCCGTGCGAACTTGCCGGCGTCGGCGCCGCCTGCCCTCCGATGAACCCGCCCGCTTGCCGCCGAGCTTGGCACTGGACGTGCCCCCCGGCCGCCCGCCAGCTTGCGTCGGCGCCGTTCGAGGCTTGCTCGGCTTCGCCGGCGTGGACGAAGGACCGTGCCGCGGCTTGCGAGGCGGCGCAGCGGGTTCTTCCGGAACCTTCGAGGAAACAACCTCTGGCGGCACAGGCGCCGCGCGAGGTGAGGAACGGCTCTCGACTTCGGGTTCCGGTGCGGCGGCGACCGCATGATCCGATTTCGGCGCGGCGGGAGGGGTCGGCGCGGCGACCGGCGCCGTCGACCCTCGCCCGGATTGGTCTGGAGGACCCTCGAGCTGACGGATCCCGATACCCTTCTCGATCTCCGTCCTACCGCCGAGCGCGGCGAGAAACCGTGGCGTACTTTCGATCGAGATTTCGACGAGGGTTTCGGTCTGCTGCACCCTGATCGCGCCGATCGCATCCTTGTCGACGTCTCCGGCGCGGCAGATCAGGGGCAGCAGCCATCGCGGCTCCGCCCGGTCGTCACGTCCGACCGAGAGCGCGAACCACGCGCCGGGCTCAAAGCTCCGGCGGGCCTTTTGCGGCGGGCGCGTATCCGGGGGGACCAGACTCCTCCGGCGCCGACTGGCGTGAACGGTAGAGTCGGAGGTAGGCGGCGGCGATCTTCTCCGGCCGCATGTTGCGCCAGCAACTTCGTGGCGAAGGCCTCCTCCTCCTCCGTCGTGTCTTCCGTCCACACCGGGTCGGCCAGCAGCCGCTCCTCGTCACGCCGCAGGATCTCGTCGGCCGACGGAGCCGTCGTCCACTCCGCCTCGAGCCTGGCTGACGCGAGCAGGCGTTCGGCCTTCCTCGCGATCTTGGGTGGAACGATCAGCACCGACGTTCCCTTGCGGCCCGCCCGCCCGGTCCGGCCGGAGCGGTGCAGCAGCCCCTCGGCGTTCGCGGGCAGCTCGGCATGGACCACCAGTTCGAGGTTCGGCAGATCGATTCCGCGCGCCGCCACGTCGGTCGCCACGCAGACCCGCGCCCTGCCGTCGCGCATCGCCTGCAGCGCGTGCGTCCGCTCCGTCTGGCTCAGCTCTCCCGAAAGGGCGACCACCGCGAATCCGCGGTTGGAAAACCGGGCGGTGAGGCGGTTCACCATCGACCGCGTATTGGCAAAGACGAGGGCGTTGGGCGCATCGTGGTAGCGCAGCACGTTGATGATGGCGTTCTCGGCGTCGATCTGCGCGACCCGCAACGCCTGGTACGCGATGTCGGCGTGCTGGCTGGTGCCCGAGAGAGTCGTGACGCGGATCGCGTCGCGCTGGAACCGCTCGGCCAGCCTGGCGATCTGCGGGGGCACGGTGGCCGAGAACATCAGAGTGCGCCGATCCTCGGGCGCCTCCCCCAGCATGAATTCCAGGTCTTCGCGGAACCCCAGGTCGAGCATCTCGTCCGCCTCGTCCAGTACCACCGCCCGGACATGGCCCAGATCGAGCGAGCCGCGCTGGATGTGGTCACGCAGCCGGCCGGGGGTGCCGACGACGATGTGCGCGCCCCGCTCGAGCGCCCGGCGCTCGTCGCGCATGTCCATGCCGCCGACGCAAGAGGCGACGCGTGCCCCGGCCTCAGCATAGAGCCAGCTGAGTTCACGCATCACTTGGAATGCCAGTTCCCGAGTAGGCGCAACCACCAGCGCGAGCGGCGGGCCTGCAGGCCCCAGCGTTTCGGACCCGCCGAGCAGCGTCGGCGCGATCGCAAGGCCGAAGCCCACCGTCTTGCCCGACCCCGTCTGCGCCGAAACGAGCAGATCCGCCTCCCGCAACTCGGGCGTGGTCACGGCGTCCTGAACGGCCGTGAGAGTATCATATCCGCGCTCGGCGAGCGCCTTGGCGAGAGTCTGGATCATCGGGAGGTTGACCTGGCTGGTTCAGGCGCAGCAGGACGCGTCATATCTGCCGGCAGTGATGGACAAGGACGACCCCATAGCGTGCGGTGCACTTGATGTACACCGCCACGATCTGCAACCTTCTTTTGTGGATGCCGCTCGGTTTGCAAGGAATTTCTGATCTTCTGGACTTGTGATCGAGTGCGGTCTTTTGTCAGGCCTGTTCGTGCGGCTGACTGGCGCCGCTGGCCGGGATGGTGATGCGCGGAGCGGGGCTACATCTCCAACAGCGCGCTCGAGGCTCGGAGAAGGTTTCTGGTTTGCCCGGCCCGGATCATGTCGATCATGTGCCCATGCAGATCATGTCTTCCTCACAACTCGGTGGCCCGGTTGGCCGTTCGATGCCCGATCAGGCGCCGATCAGCACCGGGCCACGATAGCTTTCACCGCGCGTCAGCATCGCCCAGATGCCGCGCGCCATCTTGTTGGAAAGCGCGACCGCCACGACCGGGATCGGTTTGCGCTCCAGCATCCGCGCCAGCCACGACCCCTTCGGCGCCCCTCGACGCGAGGCCCAGCGGATCACGGCGGTCGCCCCGATGACCAACAACCGCCGTATGTCACGCTGCCCCATCTTCGAGGTCTTCCCCAGCTTCTGCTTGCCGCCGGTGGAATGCTGCCGCGGCACCAGGCCGAGCCACGCGGCGAAGTCGCGGCCGCGGCGGAACTGGTCCATCGGCGGCGCGAAAGTCTCGACCGCGAGCGCGGTGATCGGGCCGACGCCCGGCATCGTCTGCAGCTGGCGAGGCATTTCAGCTTCGTTCGACATCGCCGCGATCCGCGCTTTCAGCTCCTTGATCCGGTCGGTCAGGTGGGTGATCTGCTCAAGGAGCATCCGGCAGATGTCGCGTGCCAGATCAGGAATGTCGGCGTCAGGATCTTTGACGACCCGTTCAAGGCGCGGCACATAGCCGATCCCTTCGGGGGCGACATGCCCGAACTCGTAGAGATGCGACCTGAGCGCATTCACGGCTTCAGTGCGCCGCTTCACGAATTGCTCGCGCGTCCGGAACGCGACCGCCCGCGCCTGCTGGTCCGCGGACTTCGGTTCGACGAAACGCATGGTCGGCCGCAGGGCCGCCTCGACAATCGCCTCGGCATCGGCGGCGTCGTTCTTCTGCCGCTTGAGGAACGGCTTTACGTAATGCGGCGCGATCAGCCGGACCTCATGGCCGTAGCGCGCCATCTCCCGCGCCCAATGATGAGCGCTGGCGCAGGCTTCCATCGCCACAAGGCATGGCGGCTGCTGCGCCATGAACCGCGCGAACTGCGGCCGCGACAACTTCTTCCGAAACAGAACGGACCCGTCCGCCGCCGCGCCGTGCACCTGGAACACGTTCTTTGCCAGGTCGACGCCGATGGTGCTAACTTCTCCCATGGATGCCCTCTCCTTCAGCTTGTGATTCAACACCGCAAGCTTGGCACATTGCGATGCCGTCAAGGGAGAGCGGCATCCACCCCATCTCCTCGCACAAGGGGCTGTCGCACGGCCGATAAGTCGCGAGCCTTGGCTGACGATGTGCAAGAAAGACGCGATTGCGATGATCAAAAGGCCTTGAACTTCGTCACCGAGACGTCGAGCCAAGGGTCTCGATCTTGCGAACCGGCTGATAGCCCTTCGCGCGGGGCGGGTTCACGATCACGTCTTCATCGGCCAGCCCGTCCTGCAGATCGACGGCAGCCTCGGCAATCTACATGATGGTTGTCTTCAGGAAGTCCTTCAGGTCCAGGACGCCCGGTGCGCCGCGCGGCTCGGCCCGCCGGTCAGGAATGAGCTACTCGCTTATGGTTCCGCCCGCCGAATGGCGCCGCTGCCAAGCGCGCCGACACGCTCCTGCATCGTGGCGCGGTGCTGCTTCATGATGCGCAGGCGTTCCGACGCGGGCGAGATACCGGTGATGTCGCGCATGAAGGCGCTTCGGGCCGCGTCGGGCTCGGCACTCTCCATGGCAACGGCCGCGCCGACGCGGGCCGCGCCGGCAACGTCACGCTCGCGCCGGCCCGAGGAGACGGTGGGCGTGGATCGCACCGATTGCCGAACTCGTCCGGGGGCCACGCCGGCGCCTCGTCCCAGAGCGGCCTGGACCACAGAACCTCTCAGGGCCTCTCGATCTGCCGGTAGAGGCGGCCGAGCGCAGCGCGTATAGGCCGGCGCGCGGACGAAAGCCAAGCGCCCGCCTCGTGCCGCATTCCGACGTGCGAAAGGCGTCCTCGTCCGCTTGAGAACGTGGCCGCTCGCGTCGACGATCAGGCGGACGCTCCGGGCGCCATCCCGGAAGGTCACGCGGTAGCGGCCCGCGTCGTCGCCTTCGCCGCGCTCGAACAGGCTGGTGATCCTGCCGTCGCGCATCATGCGCTGCACCTTCGCGGGCGCGGATCCAGAAGGCCGGCCAGATCGGCCGCTGCGATCGCGCGCCCGTTCTCGATCGGGTCGAGCTTCACGGTTCTCCCCCGCACTCCTTCAGCCGCCGCGGATTGTCATTGCGCTGCCGCCTCCGGCTCGCGCGCCCGCCGAGGGAGGGCGATGTCAGCAAGGGTCGAGCGGTCGAGCTCCGCCAGAAAGGCCGCCGCCGCCCGCCGCAGACGCCCCTTCAGAGCACAGCGCCCGTCGATGGTGCAGTCGCCTCTGGTGCCGAAGCACTCGACGAGCGCCTGCGCCTCTTCAAGCAGGCGGACGATGTCGCCCAAAGGGATGTCCTCGCGCAGCCGTGCCAGTATCGCGCCGCCGCCGCCGCGCCGTGTCGTGACGATCCCCGCTCGGGCGAGGCGCTGCAAGACCTTCGTGAGATGGTTGCGTGAGATGCGGAACTCGTCGGCGAGCTCCGCGGTGGAAAATCCCCGCTCCGGAGCGCTCGCGAGACGCATCAGGGCGCGCAATCCGTAGTCGGTGAAGGATGTGAGACGCATCCGGCTTCCTCAATAGGTATTTGCAATACCTATTAACAGACGTAGGCATGAACGCAAGTTTTTCAGGCTGGTGAGGTTACCGATGCCTAACGACATGAGCCCAGACGTCACGTCTGCCCGACCTGAGATGACCGCCACGCTGATGGCCGAGACCGGTCTCTCCGAGGACGTGCTGCGCACGCTCGTCCACGAGTTCTATGCCAAGGTGCGGCGCGATCCCGTGCTCGGCCCGATCTTCGACGCGCGCGTCGGAGACTGGGAGCCGCACCTCGCGCGGATGGCCGCATTCTGGTCGTCGGTCGCGCTGATGACCGGGCGCTACCACGGCCGTCCCGTGCAGGCGCACGCCGGATTGCCGGTCGACTGGACACACTTCGAGCGGTGGCTCGCGCTCTTCTGCGAGACGGCGGAAGAGACGTGCCCGCCCGAAGGCGCATCCCACGTCATCGAGCGGGCACAACGGATCGCCCGTTCGCTCCACTACGCGATTGAGGACGCCGGGCCGGAGGCGGTGCCGGTCCTCCGCTGAGCGCCGTCGTCCGCACCCGGTCACCCACCAGGAAAGGAGCCGGGCACGATCCGCCAGTCCCTGGCAGCACTGGTCGTCAGGGCCCTGCTCGCCGTGACACCGGTCGCGGCGCAGGTCGCCGAGACCTGGCTGCCGAGCCTCGTGACCGACACCCCGCAGGAGGGCTTCGACCTCGCCGTCTCGATGGCGCGCCGGGCAGTCAAGACGACGCAGCCGGAGGTCAAGACGCTGATGGAGCTGCGCCCCCGCGTACTCCCAGGATGCGGACAGCCTGATCTAGGTCTCCGGCGTCGGCGCCTCGTGGTTCGCGACGATCGCGGCGGCGAACGACTAGTGGCGGGAGTGACCCCTGCATGAGCGACGACCACCGGCCCACTGGCTACGCCTCGCCTCCGTGCTTCGCGAACGAGGTCGACCCAGCCTGTTTCGACCCGTTCGCCGTCAAGCGCTCTTGCATCCGCAATCTCCCGAACTGGCCTCGGCTGCGAAGCGTGCACGGACGGAATGACCGTCCGGATCGACGACGCCACCGTATGATGCCCTCGTCCGCTGCGGCCCGCGGGTGCCCGACGATCGTCGTCGAGGTCGTCTCTCGATCATCACGACGGACGACCTCCCGACGCTCAATCCCCAAGTCGTTCGCGATCCGAACAACCGTCGTGAACTTGCGTGTAGAGGCAGTGACGACCTTCTTGTCGAACCGGACATGGCGATGACCGTTTGGCATCTCGACAACGATCGACTGAAGCGCTGCGTCACAGCGACGATCCACCAGCCCACCCGGTCGCGGCACCCGAAGCGCACCAAATGCTTCGGTCGGCGAGAGATGATCCGATTGCCTCCGCAAATGCGCCCGCTCCTCGTCAGGATCGACAAGGGTACCAGCGAAGCCGCCGACATGGGCAAGGTGGAAGGCGGTCTGAAGAGAGCCACCAAGGATGAGATGAACGATTGCGATGCTCGGCACCTTCGCCTTTCCCACGCGCCGACGATCCCGTTGTCCGGGACCATGACCGGAGCCACACCGCGCATCGGCTGCAATCGACGCTCACGCCTCCACAGGAGGCGGTGGCGGTGTCCCTGCGCAAGACGCTGCTGCTGCCGCTCGACGACCTTCTCTGCGTGGTGCGGGAGTTCCTGAACCCGAACGTCTCGCGCTCCGGGCTCGACCGGTGTCTGCGTCGGCATGGCGTGGGCAACCTGCGCGACCTGAAGCCCCCGGCGCCGCGGCCTGGCACAAGCCGTTCAAGGCTTATGAGCCAGGCTACGTGCACGTCGACGTGAAATACTTGCCGCAGATGGCCGACGAGGACAGGCGCCGGTATCTGTTCGTCGCCATCGACCGCGCCACGAGATGGGTCTTCGTGCGCACCTATCCGGCGAAGACCGCGGCCAACGCGCGCCGCTTTCTGCGCGACCTGGAGCGGGCGGCGCCGATGAAGATCACCCGCGTGCTGGCGGACAACGGCAAGGAGTTCACCGACCGTCTGTTCGGCCTCCGCCGCCGCGCCGCCACAGGCAACCACGACTTCGACCGCCTCTGCGCCGACCTCGGCATCGAGCATCGCCTGGCCCCGCCGATGCATCCACAGGCCACGGATGAGAATAGCCCTTTTCTGCCCCTTTCGTGCTATTTTCCGTGAGCGGGTGACCGCGTGGTGAAGGGTGGGGTGTGAGGTTCAAGCCCCAACGCGCAACCTGATCATTGTCGCTCCTCGTTTGCGGCGCCCGCACCCTTTGTCGGTCCGGACTTTCGCCGGCCGAGCGTCATTCTGCGATAGGCGTTCTCTGCCTGCCCTGCCACGGCGCGGTCGGGGCGCCGTGGCAGATTGTAGTCACAGGACGCGCCGCGCTGACCGCGCCGCGCCGGCACACCGGCCGGCGAGTTCCAGGGCTCGCATCTTGCGCGCCATCAAGGCCGGCCGGGTCCAGGCATGGTCCTCGCCGTTGCTGAGCATGTGCCAGATCAGGATGACAAGCTTGCGCGCCACGGCGACCGCTGCGACGTGGTTGCCGCGCCGGGCTCGGACCGGTAGTGCCCCGCCGGGTGTTGTAGGACGCCGCGCGCGGAGCCATTGGCGTAGCGCAGCGCGCGGCCGGTCTGGCGGCCACCGCGCTTCTTTGTAGTCTGAGGTTGTTGAAGCCGACGACAACGAAGGAGAGCACGATGACCGACACCACGATCGACCTTCCGTGCGTGATCGCCAAGAGCGACGACGCAGACTTTCTGCGCGAGCTGATCCAGCTGCGCAACGGCTGATGGACATCGAGGTGGCTGCCGTGTGCGGTGCCGGTCATGGCGAGCGAACGCCGGACCGCGAGAACCAGCGGAACGGCTACCGGCCGCGCCAGTGGGATACCCGCGCGGGCAGCATCGGACTGAACATCCCGAAGCTGCGCAAGGGCAGTTACTTCCCCACCTTCATGGAGCCGCGTCGAACCGCCGAGAAGGCGCTGATGGCGGCGGTGCAGGAAGCCTACGTCCACGGCGTCTCCACCTGCGCCGTCGACGACCTGGTGCTTGCCATGGGGCTGGCGGGCACCTCGAAGAGCCAGGTGTCGCGGCTCTGCGAAGAGATCGATGAACGTGTCCGGGCCTTCCTGAACCGACCGCTGGAGGGCGATTGGCCCTTCCTCTGGCTGGACGCCACCTGCGTGAAGCTGCGCGAGGGCGGGCGCATCGTCTCCATGGCCGTGATAGTGGCCGTCGCGGTCAACACCGACGGTCGCCGCGAGATCCTGGGGATCACGGTCATGCCCTCCGAAGCCGAGACGTTCCGGGCCGACTTCCTGCGGTCTCTCACGCGTCGCGGCCTGAGCGGCGTGCAACTGGTGATCAGCGATGCCCATGAAGGCCTGAAGGACGCCGCACGCAAGGTTCTCGGCGCCGGGTGCCAGCGCTGCCGCGTATTTCAAGCGCAATCTTCTGGGCCGCGTGGGCAAGGCCCACAAGCCGGTGGTCAGCGCCGTGGTGAACACCGTCTTCGCCGAGACGGACCGTGATCAGGCCCATGCCCGCTGGCGCGAGGTCGCCGACAGCCTGCGTGGCCGGTTCCGGGATGTCGCCGAACTCATGGACGGGGCCGAGCACGACGTGCTGGCCTACATGGTCTTCGATGAGAGCCTGCGCTCGAAGTTGCACAGCACCAACCCGCTGGAGCGCGTCAACAAGGAGATCAAGCGGCGGACCAACGTCGTCGGCATCTTTCCCAACCGCAAGGCGGTCGTTCGCCTCGTCGGCGCGCTCATGCTCGAGCAGAATGATGAGTGGGCCGTCTCCCGCCGCTACATGCCCGTGGAAAAACTGGCAGGCCCGTGCGACGATCCCGACGCGGCGACGATGATCGCCGCTCAGTGAACGAGCGACACCAGCTATGAAGAAGCAGGTGGACGCCAGTTCCTACACCATTTCCCCGGGACACTACCCTCGAACCCGTTCATGGAAGGCGCGCAACGGCCCCGGCGCGCGGACGGCTTGCCACGCTGCTTCGACCAGCAGATGGCGCGCATTGGAGCGCCCGCGTTTGGCAATACGTCCGTGGTGAGCCGGTCCGTCTCCGGACTGTCGGACACTTGGATCGAGGCCGATGTGGGCGACCAGTTTCTCCGGCGCCGCGAACCGGTCGATGCGCCCGATCGCAGCCATGACACCGACGGCAACAACCATGTCGATGCCGGGGACCGTCATCAGCCGTTTCACATCCGGGTCGTCCAGTACGGCGCGGGCGAGGTCCCGCTCGACGCCCTTCCGGGCATCGGCAAGACGATCGTCCTCGTCAACGTGCCGCTCGCCCGCTTCGCGCTCGTCATCCGGCACATGTTGCGCACGCAGCCAGGTCCGGCCCTTGTTCCCGAACGGGTCCGATGCGGACAGCGCGGGATCAGATGCGCGTGCAGGATCGACTGGACCATCGCCTTGAGCCGAACCCTCTGCTTGACCAGCTGGGTCCGGCCGGTCACCTGCGCCGGCGCGCAAGCGTTCTCTCGTCCGGCACCCAGACCTCCGGCAGAAAGCCCGCGGCGTAGAGCTGTGCCAGGACAGCGGCATCGATCTTGTCGGTCTTGGTCTTCGCCTTCGCGATCAGGTGAACCTGAAGCGGGTTGGCAACCGCCACCCGCGCCACATGCCGGGCGAACAGTTCCACCACGGTCGTGGCATTGCCGGTGGCCTCCACGATCACGTGGTCGTTCTTGCTCAGCGTCGTCGCGAACGCCGCCAGATGATCGCGCGTCATGCCAATCCGGCCAGGGCGCCTGAGCGACGCGCCTTCGAGCGCCACCGCTTCTGCAAAGACGCGGTGGATGTCCACTCCGATGATCCTCATCCTGCTCCCTTTCTTCATGACCTTCGAAAGTCGGGAGCGGGCGGGCACGCGGCACCCACGGATCCGCGCTCGCAGCGGCCGCCACCAAGTGCGCCACCGGTTCAAGCCCGGTGGCGGCGGGCGAGCCGCAGGGGCGACCACGCAACGGCTCGGGCTCGCAGCCCATGTCTATCGCTCGGTCTGCCCGCCCTCACGCGCTCCCAGCGCCCCAGAACCCGGACGGTCTCACCATAGCGCCGGCGTCGTCTGCGCGGCAGGGCTCCGGAGCGCCGACCCCAATCATGCCGGATAAGGGCATGGTCGAACGCTTCAACGGCCGGATCGAGGACGTCCTGATGTCAGGCGACACGACAAACTGGCCCGGCGCATTGCTTCAGATGAAACGCTACCCGACGCTGCGATCGCGCCACCTCGCTTGCTACGCGCTCCCTGGGCGGGACGACGATGGGTGGCGCGGGAATGGCGAGGAGGCTCAGCATGGCGGCACGTGCGGAGGTGTCGGCGGCGCTCCGGGACCGGTATGCGGCGAGCGGGCGTGCGGCGAAGACGGTGATCCTGAACGAGTTCGTCGCGCTGACCGGGTTGCATCGCAAGCACGCCATCCGGCTGCTCGGCACGGGGTCTCTCGAGAAGCGTCCGCGAGGTCGTCCTGAGAGGCTCTACGGGGCTGCGGTGAAGGCGGCGCTGGCACTGCTCTGGGAAGCGTCGGACCGGGTCTGCTCGAAACGGTTGAAGCCGATGATCCCGGTCCTGCTGCCGGCGCTTGAGCGGCACGGGCAATTCGCGGCCGATGAGGAGCTGCGCGCGAAGCTCCTGGCGGTCAGCCCGGCGACGATCGACCGGCTGCTGTCGGAGACGCGGATCGCGGCAGCGCAGGGACGCCGGCGGCGGGCCGGCTTCAGTTCGGCGGTGCGGCGGTCGGTGCCGGTCCGAACCTTCGCCGACTGGGGCGATCCGCCGCCGGGCTTCGTCGAGGTCGACTTCGTGGCGCATTCCGGCGTCAGCACGGCCGGGGCCTTCGTCCAGACGCTGGTGCTGACCGATATCGCCACGGGCTGGACCGAGTGCGTGCCGGTGGTGATGAGGGCAGGTGCGCTCGTGCTGGAAGCGCTGCGAGCCGCGCAGGAGCTGTTTCCGTTCCCGCTCAGAGGCGTTGATCTCGACAACGTCGGCGCCTTCATGAATGACCCGGTGGTCGCCTGGTGCCGGGCGCAGGGCCTCGAGGTGACGCGTTCGCGTGCCTATCGGAAGAACGACCAGGCGTGGGTGGAGCAGAAGAATGGTGCCATCGTTCGCCGGCTGGTCGGCTACGGTCGCTTCGAGGGACCGGCGGCGACCGAGTTGCTCGCCCGGCTCTACGCCGCTGCCCGGCTGCACACGAACCTGTTCCAGCCGTCGTTCAAGCTGCGGGAGAAGGTCCGCGTCGGCGCGCGGGTGACGAAGCGCTGGCACCCGCCTCTCACGCCCGCCGATCGGGCCCTGGCCTCGGGACGGCTCGACTCCGAGAGCATGGCACGCATCCTCGATCTCCGCAGCCGCGCCGATCCGGTGATCGCGCTCGCGGCGGTCCGGGCGGCTCAGACCGAGCTGGGCCAGCGCGTCGACCAGCGCGGCATTGCGCCGGCGCCGAAGGAAGCGGCCATCATCGTCGACTTCGTGAGCAGCGTTGCAGAATCCAAGAGGAATGGCGAACATCGGGAGATCCACCGCCGACCCTACCGGCGGGTGAAGCCAATCCCCAAGCGTGCATCGATGCTCGATCCGCACCGCGCCGACATCGAGGCCTGGCTCGAGGCGCAGCCCGCACTGACGGGGATCGAGGTGCGGGCCCGTCTGAAGCAGCGCCACCCGGACCGCTTCACCGACAATCACCTGCGCACCGTGCAGAGAATGGTGAAGGCGTGGCGAGCGCTCGAGGCCAGGAAGATCATCCGCTCAGCGACGGCCTCGCTGGTGCTATCGCCCATCCAAGGCCCGGTTCAGCCGGCGCCACCCCCGGTCGTCCTCCGGTAACATCCTCGGGTGAGATGCCGTAATGGGGCTGGCGCCTAGGAGCCTTGAGCCTGCTCTCGGCGGTTGGTGTCGTCGCCCCGGCGCGAGTGGGCGCCGCGGGGGTCGCCGGGTCTGGCGCGGCCCTCTCCTTGGCAAAGACGAAAGGGCGACGACATGGAGCATTTCATCGGGATCGATGTCTCTCTTGCAAGCGCGGCGGTGTGCGTCCTCGATGCGCGTGGCGGAGTGGTGAAGGAGGCGAAGCTGCCGAGCGAACCGGAGGCGCTCGCGGCGTTCGTTCTCGGCCTGCCGTTCGAGGTGACGGCGGTTGGGCTCGAGGCCGGGCCGCTGTCGCAGTGGCTGCACAAGGCGCTCACGGAGGCGGGCGCCACGGTCGTGCTGATGGAGACGCGCCAGGTCAAGGCGGCGCTCAAGGCGATGCCCGTCAAGACGGACCGGCGCGATGCGGAGGGGATCGCGCGCCTGCTGCAGATGGGCTGGTACCGGCCAGTGCACTGCAAGTCGGTCTCGGCGCAGGAGATGCGCGCGCTGCTGACGGCGCGCCGGTCCATCCAGAAGGCGGCGATCGACGTCGAGCTGTCGCTGCGCGGTGTGCTGCGAAACTTCGGCCTCAAGCTCGGCAAGATCAGCAAGGGCGGCTACGCGGCGCGCGTGCGCGAGCTGGCGGCGGGGAACGCCATGCTGGAGACGCTGGCGGAGGCGATGCTCCGCGCCCGGGCGGCGTTGCGCGCGGAGCTCGCCGGTCTCGATCGGCGCCTCCGGGATCTGGCGAAGCAGGACGCCGCGTGCCGGATCATGATGACGATGCCGGGGGTCGGGCCGCAGGTGGCGCTCACGGTGAAGTCGGCGATCGATGCGCCGGAGCGGTTCCGGTCATCGAAGGACGTCGGGCCCTGGGTCGGCCTGACGCCAGGCCGCCACCAGTCCGGGGAGATCGACGTGGTCGGATCGATCACCCGCGCCGGCGACGCCGGTCTGCGCTCTGCGCTCTACCAGGCGGCGACGGTGATGATGCATCACGCCAGGCCGTGCTGGCTGAAGGCGTGGGGCCTGCAGGTCGCTCGACGGCGCGGGATGAAGCGGGCGGTGGTCGCCCTGGCGCGCCGGATCGGCGTGATCCTGCACCGGATGTGGGTGGACAGCGCGGACTTCCGCCTCACGCGCAGGGCCGCGGCAGGCGCCGCCTGACGCTCGGGAGCCGCCGCATGCGCCCCGCCCGCCGCGGGCGAAAACGCTGAAGGTTTCGGCCGCGCCCGAAGGCGCCGGCCGTCCGAAGTCCCCACCGGGACGCGGTCCCCGAGACGCCGAGTGTTGCCTCGTCGCCGAACGCTCGCGTTCGAGCACGCTTGTGAGATGGGCGCTCGGGACCGCACTGGACCAGGCATGATGTTGGAAGCCTCGCGCTGACCACGGACCGAAGCATGAACCCGGGGCGGACGAGAGACGGCAAAAGGCGCAGGGCTAAGCCCAATCCCGACCAACGGCGTCCATGCGCTCGTGGCCCGGCGCCGGCAACCGACAACCCGCCCCACCTGGGGCCGGGGTGAAAATCACGCTTGACTGACAACGTCCCATTACCGAAGGCAACAGGCCGGGCCAGTTCCGAATGTCGCTGGACACCTGAAGAGCCACCGCTCCAACAGCGGCAAGGACCTCGAACAGACCTTCGCTACGTCCGGTCCTGCAACGGCCAGCTCCCCCAGTCAGTGCTCAAGGGCCGGGCACCCGTCGACGCGCTGAAGGACTGGCAGCGACGAAGGCCGGACCTCTTCAAGAAGCGACCGTGTATTCTTGCGGGATGCGGCAGATAGGCTTGCCTCGTCACCTGCCAACCCCGAGATTGAATGCCTCGATCTCAACAATCGACCAGCAGAAGGCCCAAGATGCCCCGCGACACCAAACTAATCCTATGTCCAGTGAACATTCGCCACCTGAAGCTGGACACCAGTGCCTATGAGGAAGCAATCGCAATGGCGAGACGCCGTGGCGCTAGGCTTCTCGTGGCGACGGTCGCTCCGGACATAGAGCGCAATCTGAACATCCGCGATTCAGAGGGGTATTGGGGCGAGCAATTGAGAAAGCTCGTCACGGAGCACCCCGCCGAGGGCGTGGAACTGGAAACCGTCGTTCGCAAAGGCTCTGTGCATCGTCAAATCGTGAAACTTGCCGAAGAGCGCAACGTCGATGTGATCGTGATGGAGTTGGCGAATCCGAAAGTTCAGGACTATCTTCTGGGGACGACGGCCAGCCACGTGGTGACACACGCAACGTGTTCCGTTTACGTAGTGCGCGGATAAACCGGCATTCTCCGGGGCATCGGCTCCTGTACAGCCACGGTATCCGTCATTGCCGCACGGATCCCTCGGCGTGCCGCGGCCAACACGAGGGTGCCCGCGGCTCTACCGATATGCCTTCAGCCGGCCCTCTCCACCTGGCGCTTTTCACTGATCAGTCCTTTCAGGATCGCCCAGCACATGAGCAGCAGGATGATCGTGAATGGCAGGCCGGTCGAAATCACCATGGCCTGGAGCGCCGTCAGTCCGCCCCCGATGAGGAGCGCGATCGCGACCGCGCCCTCGAAGGTGCACCAGAACACCCGCTGCGGCACCGGGGCGTCGATCTTGCCGCCCGCCGTGATCGTGTCGATGACGAGCGAACCCGAGTCCGAGCTCGTCACGAAGAAAACGATCACAAGGACGATGCCGAGAACGGACGTGATCGATGCCATCGGCAGTCCACCGAGCATCGCGAAGAGCGACAGCTCGGGAGCGTAGTTTTCGAGTACGTTGGCCCGCACGGCGCTCCCGGCAGGATCGCTGATGACCTGCTCGATCGCGGCGCCGCCGAAGACGGCCATCCAGAACACGCAGACGAGGCTCGGGATGATGAGCACGCAGGTGATGAACTCCCTGACCGTGCGACCGCGGCTGACGCGCGCGATGAACATGCCCACGAAGGGCGACCAGGAAATCCACCAGGCCCAGTAGAACGACGTCCAGCCCTGCCGGTATCCGTGATCCTCTCGCCCGATCGGGTTCGAGAGCGGGATCACCTCTTGGAAGTAGGCACCGAGCCCTGTGAAGAAGCCCTTCAGGATCCCGCCGGCACCAGCGGCGAAAAGGACGAAGAGCAGGAGGACGAGCGCCAGGACCATGTTGATCTCGGAGAGCCGCTTCACACCTCCGTCGAGACCGCGCAGCACAGAGATCATCGCAATGGCGGTGATGCCGATGATCAGGATCACCTGCACGGTCACGTTGGAGGGGATCCCAAAGACGTAGCTCAGACCAGCGTTCGCCTGCTGCGCCCCGAGGCCGAGCGAAGTGGCGAGCCCGAACAGCGTCGCGAAGACCGCAAGCGTGTCGATGATGTGGCCCCACCAGCCCCAGACACGCTCACCGAGGATCGGATAGAATGCCGAGCGGATCGTCAACGGCAGCCCCTTGTTGTACGAGAAAAGCGCCATGGCGAGCGCCAGGACCGCGTAGATGGCCCAGGGGTGCAACGCCCAGTGGTAGGAGGTGGCGGCAAGCGCCATGCGTCGGGCCTCCGCCACGTTCGCCTCGATGAGCGCGCCATCCTCGGTGAACGGCCGGACCACGCCGAGCGGCTCGTCGCCCCAGGGCGTGCCGAAATAATAGACCGGCTCGAGGACGCCGAAGAACATCAGCCCGATTCCCATGCCGGCGGCAAAGAGCATCGCGAACCAGCCCGGATAGCCGTAGTCCGGCGTCGCCTCCGCGCCGCCCAGCCTGACCGAGCCCCAAGGGCTGACGATCAGAAAAAGGCAGAAGAGCACGAAGACGTTCGCCGCCGACAGGAAGAACCAGTCGAAGGTCGAGGTCAGCGCCGGCCGCAGCCAGCCGAAAAAGTTCGACGCCTGCTCCGGCACGATGAGCGCGAATGAGGTGAAGACGATGATCGTAAGCCCCGAGATCAAGAACACCGGGTTGTGGATGTCGAAGCCGAACGGCCCGACCCTTCCCTCGACGTTCTGCTCCCCGATCTTGTAATCGGTTTGGATCAGGCCCGAGTCTCCATCGGGTGTGGGGACGCCCTCTGGCATCGATTGCTCTGACATTGGGTTGTCCTTTCGTTTCCCTGCGCTGGCCGCAGCCGCTCCGGCGGCGGATCAGTCGTGGCGAACGACGATGGCGGAGGCGTCGGCGTGCGGCGCGACCTTGCCACTTTTCGATGGCCAGAAGTAGTCCGTAGCGTCCGGATGGTGCGAGGCCATGATGACGAGGTCGGCGCCGGTCTCCTCGACTGCCTCGAGAAGCTTTGTCGTCGACGTCGATCATCGGGCCATGGTTGAGGACCAGATGCGCCTTGGCTTCGATCCCGTGCGCCTTCGACTGTTCCTCGGCGACGGCTTTGAGCTTGGCGCGAAACTCCTCGGAATTGTGGCCCTGAGGGCCCGGCGCGTTGGACGCGACCGAGACATAGGTGACGGGCGCGTCATGTCGGCGAGCCTCTGCAGCGGTCACCTCAAGCGCGCGCCTTATGCGGTCCAGATGACCGAGGTCGACCGGCGTCATGATGCGATTGAACTTACTCCCCCCTTGTTCCCGTTCTCGAAGCCAGACACCCTACCACTCAGGCGGAAGACGTCAGGACGGGTCTCCTCAAGGTGCGGCGCCCGCACTTCGTGTGTTGCCAGCATTCCGACCCGAAGGCCGCCCTCCATCCGTTACGTTGACGGCGGAAAATGCAGCGTTCATCGGCCTCTTCGTCCCGATAAGCCGGCGCGCCGGACCGATGCGGACGCGATCGACGCCGAGAGGCGAAGGCTACCCCTGCCCGCGTGCGGCTCCCCCCACTCTTATCTGACGCGGATCAAAGACCGGCCATCGCTTAAGCCGGAAGATGGCCGCGAGGGGGGGCATCCATGACTTGGAACATGATCGGCAAGGAACCCGAGGACAGGGCGGGCGCGGCATTGCAGGAGTCAATGCGGTCGAGCTTTTCTTGGGACGACGCACGCGCGATGCTCGACGGTTTGCCGGGCGGGGCGCTCAACATCTGCCACGAGGCTCTCGACCGGCATGTCGCGCGCGGCGGCGGTGGCCGGCTCGCCCTGCGATGGTTCGGCAAGGATGCCTCGCAACGCGACTTCACCTACGCCGATCTGACCAAGGCAACAGCGCGGTTCGCGAACGTCCTGAAGGCCCACGGCCTTGCGCCAGGCGATCGGCTCTACTCGCTGATGGGGCGGGAGCCCGAACTCTACATCGCTGCGCTCGGCACATTGAAGGCGGGGCTGGTCTTTTCGCCATTGTTCTCCGCCTTCGGCCCGGAGCCGATCCGCACCCGGATGGAGATCGGCGAGGCCAACGCGCTGGTGACCACCGCCGCCATCTATCGCCGCAAGATCGCCGCTTGGCGCGACGAGATCCCCTCGCTGAAGCTTGTTCTCATCGTCGGCGACGACGCGCCCGAAGGCTGCATCGCGCTCGGCCCTGCGATGTCGGAGGCATCCGGCGAGTTCGACTGCGTCGCGACGCAGCCCGAGGACACCGCACTGCTGCACTTCACCTCGGGCACGACAGGCAAACCGAAGGGGGCGGTGCATGTGCATCAGGCTGTGCTGGCGCATGTCGCGACCGGCCGCTTTGCGCTCGAGCTCGGCCCTGGCGTCACGTACTGGTGCACCGCCGACCCCGGCTGGGTCACCGGAACCTCCTACGGGATCATCTCGCCGTTGGCGAACGGCGCGACAATGCTCGTCGACGAAGCCGAGTTCGACCTCGACCGGTGGTACGGCATTGTCGAGCGGGAGCGAGTTCGAGGTCTGGTACAGCGCGCCAACGGCGATCCGGATGATGATGCGCGCCGGCAAGGAGGCGGCCACCGGCCACGACTTCTCACACTTGAAGTTCCTCGCCAGCGTCGGCGAGCCCCTGAACCCCGAGGCTGTCGTCTGGAGCAACGAGGTCTTCGGCCGCCCCTTCCACGACAACTGGTGGCAGACAGAGACCGGCGGCATCATGATCGCCAATACCCGCGCGATGGACATCAAGCCCGGCTCGATGGGCAAGCCGCTGCCGGGGATCGAGGCCGGCGTCGTCGCGCGTGACGGCGACAGCGTGCGCGAGTGCCGCCCGGGCGAGATCGGCGAGCTGGCGCTTCGGCCCGGCTGGCCGTCGATGATGCGCACGTACCTGCACGAGCAGGCGCGCTACGACAAGGCATTCGCCGGTGGCTGGTACCTCTCCGGCGACCTCGCGTTGCGGGACGAGGACGGCTATTTCTGGTTCGTCGGCCGCGCCGACGATCTCATCAAGTCCTCCGGTCACCTGATCGGCCCGTTCGAAGTGGAGAGCGCGCTGATCGAACACGACGCGATCGCCGAAGCCGGCGTGATCGGCATACCCGACGAGACCGCGGGCGAGGTCGTCAAGGCGTACGTCGCGCTGAATCCGGGATTCCAGCCTTCGGAGGAGCTCGAGCGGGATATCCGCGGCCACGCCAGGAAGCGCCTAGGTCCGGCGGTGGCGCCGCGCGAGATCGTGTTCCGAAAGACCCTGCCCAAGACGCGCTCCGGCAAGATCATGCGCCGTCTCCTCAAGGCGCGCGAACTCGGCCTGCCCGAGGGCGACATCTCGACACTGGAGAGTGATGAGACATGAGCGAAAAAGTTCATCTGTCCCGCGCCCACGTCCTTGAGCTGCTTCGCGCGATGCTCCGCGTCCGCAAGTTTGAGGACAAGTGCGCCGAACTCTACACCCAGCAGAAGATCCGAGGCTTCCTCCACCTCTACGACGGCGAGGAGGCGATCGCAGCCGGCGTCATTTTGCATCTCGGCCCCGAAGACAAGGTGGTGGCGACCTATCGCGAGCACGGCCACGCGCTGATCCGCGGCGTGCCGATGAATGCAGTCATGGCGGAAATGTACGGCAAGGCCTCGGGCTGCTCGCTCGGCCGCGGCGGCTCGATGCATCTCTTCGATGCCGACGCCAACTTCTACGGCGGCAACGCCATCGTCGGCGGTGGCCTGCCGCTTGCCGGCGGGATCGCCCTCGCCGACCGAATGCGCGGAACGGACGGAGTCACGGCCTGCTTCTTCGGCGAGGGCGCGGTTGCCGAGGGCGAGTTCCACGAGACGATGAACCTCGCCGAACTCTGGGACGTCCCCGCCCTCTTCGTCTGCGAGAACAACGGCTATGCGATGGGCACCGCCCTCGCCCGGTCGGAAGCGCAGACCGACATCGCCGCCAAGGCCGCCGCCTACGGCATCGCCTCCGAGGCCGTCGACGGCATGGACGTGGTCGCCGTCGAGACCGCAGCCCGCCGCGCCGTCGCCGCAATCCGTGAGACCGGGCGGCCGCATCTGCTCGAATGCCGGACCTACCGGTTCCGCGCTCATTCGATGTTCGACGCGCAGCTCTACCGCGAGAAGGCGGAGGTCGAGGAATGGCGCAGCCGCGGCCCGATCGTCCGCTTCCGCGACTGGCTGCTGAAGAACGGCCTCATCCACGAGACCGACGTCGCCCGCCTCGAGGAGGAGATCGACGCCGAGATCGCCGAGGCCGTCGCCTTCGCCGAGGCGGCGGAGTGGGAGCCGCTCGAGGATTCTGACGCGGCACGTCGTGGCCGAGAGCCGGCCCGAGCCCCCTGTACCCCAGGAGCCTTCCGGCGAGACCGCGGAGACGTCCTATCGCGAGGCCTGCAAGCAGGCGATCCGCGACGCGCTGATCCGCGACGACCGGACCTTCCTGATGGGCGAGGACGTCGGCGCCTACGGTGGCTGCTATGCCGTCTCCAAGGGCCTGCTCGAGGAGTTCGGCCCCGACCGCATCCGAGACACCCCACTCTCGGAGTCGGGCTTCACCGGCTTCGGCATCGGCGCCGCCGCCGCGGGGATGCGCCCGATAGTCGAGCTGATGACCGTCAACTTCAGTTTGCTCGCCCTCGATCAGATCCTCAACACCGCCGCCACCATCCGGCACATGTCGGGCGGCCAGTTCGGCGTGCCGCTGGTGATCCGCATGGCAACCGGGGCCGGCAAGCAGCTCGCCGCCCAGCACTCGCACAGTCTGGAAGGCTGGTACGCGCACATCCCGGGCCTCCGCGTGCTGACGCCGGCAACTCTCGAGGATGCGCGCGGCATGCTGTGGACGGCGCTGGAAGACCCTGACCCCGTGCTGATCTTCGAGAACGTCATGCTCTACAACCGCACCGGCGTTGTCGACACCAACGCCGGCCCGGTCGACATCGACCGCGCCGCGATCCGCCGCGAAGGCGGCGACCTCACGCTCATCACCTACGGCGGCTCGCTCTGGAAAACGCTGGAGGCGGCCGAGACGCTCGCAGCCGACGGCATCGAGGCGGAGGTCATGGACCTGCGCACGTTGCGACCACTGGATGATGTGACGATCATGGCCTCGGTCGGCCGCACCCGAAGAGCCGTGGTGGTCGACGAGGGCTGGCGCAGCGGCTCGCTCGCTGCCGAGATCGCGGCGCGCATCGGCGAGCAGGTGCTGTGGAGCCTCGACGCCCCGGTCGGCCGGGTCTGCTCCGCGGAGACGCCGATACCCTACCCAAAGCATCTCGAGGACGCCGCGATCCCGCAGCCCGAGCGCATCGTCGCCGCGGCCCGACAAGCGCTTGGCAGAGGTTGAGCCCATGTCAGTCTTCACCATGCCCTCCCTCGGTGCCGACATGGAGACCGGCAAGCTCGTCGAGTGGCTGGTCCAGCCCGGCGACACCGTCTCGCGCGGCGACATCGTCGCCGTCGTTGAGACGCAAAAGGGCGCGATCGAGATCGAGATTTTCGAGGATGGGGTCGTGCGAAAGCTCCTCGCCGAACTCGACCAGGAGATCCCCGTGGGATCCCCCCTGGCAGAGATCGGCACGCCGGGCGAGGCGACGACCGCCGACACGCCGTACGTAGCGAGCACCGAGCCGGAACCGGCCGACGCGCCGCCGCAGTTGGTGACATCCCCTGCCGCGGCCGTGCGCCCTAGGGCGGCGCCGAAGGCGCCGTCGGCATCAGGGCCGTCGTCGACGAATGCACCCCGCGCCTCGCCGGCCGCGCGCAGCCTCGCCGCCGAGCGCGCCGTCGACCTCGCAGGGATGTCGGGCACAGGGCCAGACGGCGCCATCATTCTCGCAGATGTCGAGCTGGCCGCCGGAGTAGCCGCCGCGCCGCCGGAACCAAGCGGAGCCGAGGCGCCACGTTCCGCTGCCCGGCAGGGGCTCGACCTTGCGGCGATGCGCGAGGCCATCGCCGCGGCGATGACGCGTTCCAAGCGCGAGATTCCGCACTACTACCTCGCCCACGAGATCGACCTGCAGCCCGCCAGCGACTGGCTCCGATCGCGCAACGCCGGGCGCGGACCGCAAGACCGCGTGCTGATGGGCGCCCTTCTCGTCAAGGCGGTGGCTGTCGCCGCGGCCGACACCGTTGGTCTCAGCGGTCACTTCGAGAACGGCAACTTCGATCTCGGTTCAACGGTCAATGTCGGCGTCGCCGTGGCGCTGCGCGGCGGCGGTCTCGTCGCCCCCGCGATCCAAGACACCTCTGCGCGCAGTCTCGACGAGGTGATGGCCGCGATGCGTGACCTCGTCGCGCGTGCCCGGGCGGGGCGCCTCCGTAGTTCGGAGATGACCGACGGTACGATCACCGTATCGTCCCTTGGCGAGAAGGGTGTCGACGCGATGACCGGTGTCATCTACCCGCCGCAGGTCGCGCTCGTCGGCTTCGGCGCCCCACGCTCCTGCGCGCGTGTCCTGAACGGTGCCGTGACAGCGCGCACGGTCGTCACCGCGACGCTCGCCGCAGATCACCGCGTCAGCGACGGACGTCGCGGCGCGCAGTTCCTCCTCAAGATCGAGGAAGCCCTGAAGAATCCGGAGGCCCTATGACCGTCGACGAAGCCCGCGCCGCCTTCCTGCAGGAACTCTCCCGCATCGCCCCCGACGTGGAGATCGCCGACGTCCGCGGCAGCGATCACCTGCAGGACGACCTCGAGCTCGACTCGATGGACGTCCTGAATCTGGTCACGGCGCTGCACAAGCGCTTCGGCATCGACGTCCCCGAGGCCGACTATGAGCGCATAGCCACCCCCGACGCCGCGGCAGGCTACCTCGCGGAGCGGGTCGACTAGCGCTGGCGCTAGTGCTGTTTCGGCTTTGCGAGCGACCGACAAGGCGGCGGACCCCCACGATCACCATCCAGGAAGGATCGAGTTCTCAACCTTGGACAGACTTGTTCTGACAGGATTCCCTCCGTTCAATAGAGGAAGAGTTTCGCTGTCCTCGGCAGCCACGTCACGACGAGCAGCACCGCGTGCATGACCGCGATGAAAGGCAGGGTAAAGGGTGGCTTCAGAAGCCCGATTTAGACGGCAATCAAGGTGATCCAGAAGTGGCTGAGATCGATCCCAGGCCCGTGGCGATGGGAGCCGCGATCGGCACCATGATGAGAAGGATTGAGGTCGAGCTTCAGCGCGTCGACGGGCGCCCGGCCCTTGAGCACTGACTGGGGGAGCTGGCCGTTGCAGGACCGGACGTAGCGAAGGATCGTCTGTTCGAGGTCCTCGCCGCTGTTGAAGCGGCTAGCATGACACCGACCCGCCGCCCCGGCCGTCTTGCAGAGTTCTGGCGCTACTTCCGCGAGAACCGTGGCGCCGTCACGGGCCTGTGGGTCTTTCCAACCTTCCTCATCGTGGCTGTGTTCGCCGACGTCCTGGCGCCCTACGATCCCGCCGCGCAGTTCCGCGACCATGTCCTGCAGCCACCGGTCTGGCAGGATGGCGGCAGCTGGCGGTTCCCGCTGGCACAGACGCGCTGGGGCGCGACATGCTGAGCCGCCTGATCCACGGCGCGCGGTTCTCGTTCTTCGTGGGGATCGTAGTGGTCGTGGTGGCGGCTTCGGGCGGGATCCTGGTGGGCCTGATCGCGGGCTTCGCACCGAAGTGGGCCGACGGGCTGATCATGCGGCTGATGGACATCATCCTTGCCTTTCCGTCGCTGTTGCTGGCGCTGGCGCTGGTGCTGGTGGCCATCCTGGGGCCGTCGCTCATCAACGCGATGATCGCCATCGCGCTTGTGCTGCAGCCGCACTACGTCCGACTGACCCGGGCGAGCGTGATGAACGAGCGCACGAAGGACTACGTCATCTCGGCCAAGATCGCCGGCGCTCGCCTGCCGCGGCTGATGTTTGTGACCGTCCTGAAGAACTGCCTCGCGCCGATCATCGTGCAGGCTGCCCTGTCAATTTCCACAGCGACCCTCGACGCCGCAGCGCTCGGCTTTCTCGGCATGGGCGCGCAGCCGCCGACGCCCGAATGGGGCACGATGCTGGCCGATGCGCGCGAATTCGTGCTGCGGGCTTGGTGGGTCGTCACCCTTCCCGGCCTTACCATCCTGATCACGGTCCTGTCGATCAACCTCGTGGGAGACGGTCTGCGCGACGCTTTTGACCCCAAGTTGAGGCGGAGCTGACGTGTCGCTGCTGAAGATCCGGAACCTGTCGGTCGACTTCGCCACCGCCTCGGGTCCGTTCCGCGCCGTCGATTCCGTCGACGTGGACGCCGAGCCGCGCGAGATCTTCGCCATCGTCGGCGAAAGCGGCTCGGGTAAGTCGTTCGCCCTGATCAACGTCCAACGCATTGATTTTATTTGATGACGTGACGTTTTTGATATTTTCGAACCGCAGGGTTTGGTAGGTTTGGGGCGAGAACCCTGCAATTTCGGATCGACGCATGAAGCCCAAATCCCGTGCCCCTGAGCAGGACGACCTGTTGCGCCCGCGCTTGGCGGACATGATCGACCTGCGCCACGAACTGGTGAAGCTTGCCGGGCTGATCGACTGGGAGTTCTTCGAGGAGGAATGGGCGGGGTTCTTCCCGTCGCACACGGGGCGCCCGGCGACCTCTCCACGGCTGGTGGCGGGGCTGCTCTACCTCCAGCACGCCTACCGGCTGTCGGACGAGGCGGTCGTGGCCCGGTGGGTGGAGAACCCGTACTACCAGCACCTCTGTGGCGAGACGTTCTTTCAGCACCGTCCTCCTGTCGATCCTTCGTCGCTGACGCGGTGGCGGAACCGGATCGGGGAGGAAGGTGCCGAGTGGCTCCTGACCAAGACGATCGAGGCTGGGCGCGAGGCCGGAGTGATTTCCGAGCGGAGCGCGGAGACGGTGATCGTGGACACGACGGTGATGGAGAAGGCGATCGCGCATCCAACCGATACACGGCTCTACGAGAAAGCGCGTCGGCGCCTGGTGGCGCTTGCCCAGGAGGCGGGCCTGTCGCTTCGCCAAAGCTACGCGCGGCTGGCGCCGCGTCTGGCCGGACAGGTCGGTCGCTATGCCCACGCCCGCCAGTTCAAGCGGATGCGCAAGGGGCTGCGGCGGCTGAAAGGCTACACCGGCCGGGTCCTGCGCGACATCCAGCGGCAGCTGCACGCCGTGACCGACACCGCCCTGCGGGAGCGGATCGAGGGCGAGATCGCCCTCGTTGAGCGCCTCCTGCGGCAGAAGCCGAAGGACAAGCGGAAGCTCTATGCGCTGCACGAGCCTGAGGTGGACTGCATCTCCAAGGGCAAGGCGCGCGTCCGTTACGAGTTCGGCTCCAAGGTCTCGGTGGCGACCACGCACAAGGAGGGCTTCGTCGTCGGCATGCGCGCGATGACCGGCAACCCGTACGATGGCCATACCTTGCGAGAAGCGCTCGAGCAGGTGGAGATCCTGACGGACACATCACCGAAGAGAGCCTTCGTCGACCGCGGCTATAGGGGGCATGGCGTTGAGACGACCGAGGTCTTCATCTCCGGCCAGCGCCGCGGCATGACGCCGGCGCTCCGGCGCGACCTGCGCCGCCGCAGTGCAATCGAACCGGCGGTCGGCCACATGAAGACCGACGGCCGCCTCGCCCGCTGCGCCCTCAAGGGCACGCTCGGCGACGCACTCCACGCTGTCCTCTGCGGCTGCGGGCACAACATCCGCATGATCCTGGCCCATCTGAGGGCTCTTGTGGCCGTGATCCTCGCCGCGCTGATGGCAGCAATCGCCAACAACATCGAACAGGCCCGGCCAAACTACGCCACGACCGGCGCCGCGGCGTGATGTTCAGTGGCGACTAAGTCGGTCTCGATGCTGGCGACCATGGGCCTCCTGCCGTGGACCGCATCCGTCACCGCCGACGAGATGAGCTTCGACGGGCGCGACCTGCGCGATCTGTCGGGCAAGGATCGGCGCAGGATCATCGGCAAGGATCTGGCGATGATCTTTCAGGAGCCGATGTCGTCGCTTAACCCCTGCTTCACCGTGGGCTTCCAGATCCGCGAGGCGCTGAAGCAGCACATGGATCTGGACCGCAAGGCGCGTCAGGCGCGCGCGGCCGAGCTGTTCGAGATGGTCGGTATCCCCGACCCCGAACGGCACCTGCGCGCGTTCCCGCACCAGCTCTCGGGTGGCATGAATCAGCGGGTGATGATCGCGATGGCGATCGCCTGCAGGCCGCGGCTCCTGATCGCGGACGAGCCGACTACCGCGCTCGACGTGACGATCCAGGCGCAGATCCTCGATCTCCTGACGGATCTGCAGCGGGAGACCGGGATGGGGCTGATCCTGATCACGCACGACATGGGCGTCGTGGCCGAGACGGCGGAACGGGTCGCCGTCCAGTGTGCCGGGCAGAAGGTCGAGGAACAGCCGGTAGCCAATCTCTTCGCCAGGCCGCACCACCCCCTATACCGCCGCCCTGCTAGCGGCGCTGCCGGCGCGGGCGACGACGCGGCGGCTCCCGACGATCCCGGGCGTGGTCCCAGGACAGCACGACCGTCCGGAGGGCTGCCTTTTCTCGCCGCGCTGCCAGTTCGCCGACGATCGCTGCCGCGGCGTGCCCCCGCCGGTGCAGCCGCGCCCCGTGGGCCTCGCGCGCTGCCACTACCCGCTGGCCGTTCCGGCCGGGGCCGAAGAGGCGCACGCGTGAGCGAGGCGGTGGTCAGGGCCGAGGGGCTGGGCCGCGACTACGCCGTCGGCGGCGGGCTGTTCTCGAAGCCTGGGATCGTGCGGGCGGTGGCCGGCACGTCGTTCGAGATCGAAGCCGGCAAGACGCTCGCCGTTGTGGGCGAAAGCGGCTGCGGCAAGTCCACGCTCGCCCGGATGGTCACGCTGATCGAGGAGCCGACTTCGGGCACGCTGAGCATCGCGGGCAAGGCGGCCACGCCGGATGCCTGGCGCGCGCTGCGCACCGATGTCCAGATCGTGTTTCAGGACCCTTACGGCTCGCTCGACCTGCGCCAGCGGGTGGGCGCAATCCTCGGGGAGCCGCTCAAGATCAACCGCCCCGAGATGTCGGCCGCCGAACGGCGCAACAAGGCGCGCGAGATGATGCGCCTCGTTGGCCTGCGCGAGGAATACTCCGACCGCTATCCGCACATGTTCTCAGGCGGACAGCGGCAGCGGATCGCCGTCGCGCGCGCTGATGCTGGAGCCGAAGCTGCTTGTGCTGGACGAACCGGGCTCGGCGCTGGATTTGTCGATCCAGAGTCAGATCCTGAACCTCCTTCTCGACCTGCAGGAGCGGCTGAGCCTCGCCGACCTCTTCATCGCGCACGACCTTTCGGTGGTGCGGCACATGGCCGACGACATCGTGGTGATGTATCTGGGCCGGCCGGTCGAGACGGGACCGAAAGAGGAGATCTTCGCCGCGCCGCGCCACCCTTATACCAAAGCGTTGCTCTCCGCGACGCCGAGCGCCGATCCCGCCGGCCGGAGGCAGCGGATCAAGCTGAAAGGCGAACTGCCGTCGCCGCTCGCCGTGCCGCCCGGCTGCCCGTTCGCGCCACGCTGCTGGAAGGCGCAGGACAAATGCCGTGCCGAACGTCCCAAACTGGAAGGCTCTCCGCACCCCGCTGCGTGCTTCTTCCCTGAGGCCTAGGAGCTGAACTTTTCTCGGTGAACCGCTCGAGCTCCGTGACATTGAGCAGGGGTTCCAAGAAATGCCTCGACGTGCCTTAGTTCGGCCTCGGAAGGGAGATTAGCTCCCGTTGGGTGTCAACGTATGGCCCGCCCCGTCTGCAAGAGGGTTGGGCATTCCGGCTTCCAGTCTGCGTCAACGGATCCGGCCTCGGAGCGAGCTTCCTGCCAAGATGGAGGTATGCGCGACGTGCTCCTCGCAATCGGCTCGGCCTGTCACGGCCATTGACAACTCTCAGGTTCGCACTTCGCCGTTCGCAAGCGCCGCGCCGATCCCCTCCTGCCGGCGCTCGTCGTTCCGTGAGAATCCTGTCGCTGCGCAGCGATGAAGGGACGTCGAAATGGACGGCTGTTTGGACGGCTCGACCGTTGGTTATGCGGGCCGGATGGAGGTGATCGAAGGCCGCACGGGCCGGCGTCTTCGGAGCGAGGCCGAGCGGGCGCGGATCGCGGCGCAGAGCCTGGCGCCGGGAGCGGGGGTCTTCGACGTCGCGCGGCGGCACGGCATGACACGCTGGCAGGTCCATGACTGGCGGAGGAAGCTGGCCGCAGGCGCGCTGGCGGTCCCGGCGGAGGCGACGGGTGGGCCGGCGGTCGCCGCACTGGTCGTCGAGACACCCGCGGTGGTGTCGACCCGGAAGACCGAACCGCGCAGAAGTCTGCGGATCGGATCGAGCTGGTGGTTGCGGGCGTCACCGTGCGCGTCGCCGCGGATGGCGAGGAGGCCCAGCTGACGCAGGTGATCCGTGCCGTGCGGGCGGTTTCGGCATGATCTCTCCACATGGGCAGTTGCGGGTCTACGTCTCGACCCGTCCGGCGGACTTCCGCAAGGGCATCGATGGGCTCGCCTTGGCCGTGCAGGAGGTGATCGGCCTCGATCCGTTCAGTGGGGCGGCCTTCGTATTTCGCGCCAAGCGAGCGGACAGGATCAAGATCCTGATCCGGGACCGCACCGGCATGGTCCTGGTCCACAAGCGCCTGGAAGACGCGAAGTTCGTCTGGGCGTTCGCCATCGGTCTCGAACGCAGGGCGAGGCAGGACGTTCTCTTCGGTCAGCGCGGTGTCGGCCATGGCCGCGATCATATCGTCAGGCTGACATCTACCGGCGGCAGGGGATCGCGCTCGACCGTGCGACCCTCGGCAACTGGGTCGGCCGCGCCTGCTTCCACCTCCGCCCGATCGCCCTGCACATGCGCGAGCGCCTGAAGGCAGCCGAGCGGATCTTCATGGACGAGACCCGGGCGCCGGTGCTGGACCCCGGACGGAAGAGAACGAAGCTCGGCTTCTTCTGGGCCATCGTCTCCGACGGTCGCGGCCATGGCGGCAGCGGCCCGCCTATCGTGATGTTCCACTACGCCCCCGGCCGCGGCGGCGAGCACGCGGTCCACTTCCTCGAAGGCTATCGCGGACGGTTCCTGCAATGCGACGGCTACGGCGATTACGACGCTCCAGCCGCGCTGGTCCGGCCGGAAGGGCCGTGGCAGCTCGTGCACTGCTGGACGCACGTGCGCAGGCGCTTCGTGAAGCGGCTGGAGAACGACGCCTCGCCGATCGCCGAGCAGGCCCTCCGCCAGATCGCGGAGCTCTACGCCATCGAGGCGTCGGTCCGCGGCAACGCCCCCGAAACCCGGCTCGCCGCACGCATGAAGCTCGCTGCGCCGATCGTCGCCGCCTTCCGGCCCTGGCTCGAGGCGCAGCTCTCGCGCATCCCGCGATCCTCGAAGCTGGCCGAGGACATCCGCTGCACGCTCGGCATCTGGCCGGGGCTGACGGTTCGGCGGCTTACGCGGCGCCACTGGCGCCACGGTCCGCCTCACCCTCGAGGATGGACGGCTCGAGCTCGGAACCAACCCGGTCGAGAACCAGATCCGTCCGATCGCGGCGAGGCGTTCATTGTGCCCCCCTTCTTCAAGTGTCTGGAAACATGGAGAGTTGGTTCTTCGGATCAGGCCGACACGGGCGTCCTTTCCGTCTCAGTGCGATGCTGACGGTGTCGTCTTCGAGGTCGATCGCCCGGATTCTGATACGGCGCGCCGGGCACGACCTGCTCGGCAGGCAGAACGTGCTCTCTGATGAGCCTGCGGATGGCGTGGTTGGTCGCGCCGAGCTTCGCCGCGGCTTCGCTCATGGTGAGCCATTCGCCGTTCTTCTCGGCGGAACGGTGGGCGTGCATGCCGTGGACCTTCCGGATGGAGCCGACGCGGTGCGGCGTCCAGGTCTTTCCCTGTCCCGTGCGGATGGCCATCCGGTTGAGCGAGGCGGCGATGTCGGCGTCCGACCAGCGGCCCGCCATCCGGGCCATGACCGCGAGCGCTTCCTCCGGGGTCCGGCGGCCGTGCTCGCCGGTCTTCGGCTTGCGGACGCGCAGCTGCGAGTGCGCGCCGCCGCGCCAGTGGATGGTCAGGATGACCTCGCGCGACACCTCGCCGACGTCGACGATGATGTCGGTCACCAGAGCGCGCAGGAGCTTCTGGCGTGCGCGCATCGTGACGCCGGGCGCACTCCAGGCGCCGGCGGGAGCGTCGGCAAGGCCGGTGAAGTCCGGTGCTGGCGCGGCGGACACCGGCAAAGCCAGCGCCTCGAGACGTTCGGCGCAGGCCTCGACGCGGCGGAGCGTCATCTCCCAGGCGCGCTCGAGCTGCGCCGCGATCAGGCGGTTGTCCGGGTCGCAGGCAGCGTAGCGGCGTTCCGCCAGCGAGGCATCGTGAGCCGCGCCTGCTGGAGGTCGAGCTCCGCCATCCGCCGTCTCTCGGCTTCGCCGTCTTCGTGCATGCGCTCGGCTTCCCGCGCCGCCTCGATCGCCATGGGTTCTACCGCGCGTAGGAGCTCGGCCGCGATGGCGGCATCGACCCGGGAGCCGCCGAAGGTCATGCAGCGGCCGATGCCGCGCCCGGTCTGTGCCCGATCGCAGCGATACGTGGAGCGGCCGGGCGGCCTGCCGGCATAGGCGACGGAGAGCGCCCGGCCGCAGCGTCCACATGTCAGGATGCCCGCGAGCAGGGCTCTTCCGCCGCGGCCGGACTTCGCGCCACCGGCCCAGCCGTAGGTGTTGGCCGTGAGCGTCTCCTGGTTCCGCTCGAACTCGGCCCAGCCGATGTAGCCGTCGTGGTGGTCGTGGATCAGCACGTCCCACGCCGCCCGTGGCCGGCCGTGGCCGTAGGTCTTGCGCGCCCGTCCCTCGACCATGACCACCCGCTTCTCGCTTTTGCCGTAGACGTAGGCGCCGGCGTAGAACGGGTTCTTCAGGATCGAGATCACGTTGCGGTAGCGGATCGGGGTCCACTCGAGGGAGGTCATCCGCATCGCCATTGTCACTCGGACCAATGGCGCTCCAATGGCAATCGTCCGACGGCCGCGGAAACGAGACGCCGTCGGCCGCGAGCGACAGCAGCGTCTGGCGCGCGCTGCTGAGCTGCCGGAAGCGCTCGAAGATCAGCCGGATCGTCTGCTGGAGACGCAGGTCGGGATCGAAGCCGAGGCCATGGTCCCGGCGCCAGAGGTAGCCGACGGGCACGCTGATGCGGAGCTCGCCCCGCTCTGCCTTCGCGCGCGCGGCATCGAGCATCCGCGCGCGCAGGATGCCGAGCTCGAACTCGCTGATGCTGCCCTTCATGCCGAGGAGGAGCCGGTCGTTCGGCCGACAAGGATCGTACACGCCGTCGAGGTCGATCACCCGGGCTTCGACGAGACCGCAGAGTTCCAGCAGGTGATGCCAATCGCGGCCGTTGCGGGCGAGACGGGACGCGTCGAAGCACAGCACCGCGCCGATCTCGCCGGCACAGAGCGCCGCCACCAGGCGATCGAAGCCGGGACGCGCCACCATGCCGCTCGCGGAACGGCCAAGATCATCGTCGATGACCTCGATGGCGCGGACCCCCTGGCGCCGGGCGACCTCGACCAGCTCATACTGGCGGCGCCGGCTCTCAAGGTTGGTCTCGACCTGCGTCCGGCAGGATTGCCGGACGTAGACCACGGCCTTCCTCTCGAGGACCGTCGCGGGAAGCAACTCAGACGTCGTCATCGCTGCCTCCCGGCGCCGCGGCCTCGGCCAGCAGGCTCGCCAAGGCCGTCACCCTGGCCCGTCGCTCCGTGGTGGACATGCCGCGGAGCCTCGTGGAGTCGAACGTCATCATCAGCTGGCGCGGCGGCGCCGGCGCCTTGGGACCGGTCATCCTGCTCCTCCTTGGCGACGATCGCATCGCCAGGAGAGCTTCGCCGGAATCCGCGCCGGCTCAGCAGGTCATGAAGATCGCCGAGGGCCGCAATCGAGACCTGCGGCGGGCCAAGTTGCCGCATGCCGGCGCACGCGACCGGATCGAGCATCCAGGCTGGTAGGACGAGAACGTCTCCCGGGCCCACAACGAGATGAACGAAGCGGCCAGTCTCGCGCGACTGGCTCGATTCCACCCGAAGAGTTCGGCCGTGGAGAGGATGCCAGCGATAGTGGACGACAGCTTCCTGCCCGACATGGGCAGAATGACCAGGTGATCGCCCTGACCCGCAAGAACGCGCTCTTCGCCGGCAACGAGGTCGGCGCCGAGAACTGGGCCATGCCCGCCTCGCTCGTCGCCACCTGCAAGATGAGCGAACGTGAACCCCCGTCGACTACCTCGCCGACACCCTCCGGGCCATCCTCGACGGACACCCCGAGAGCCGGATCGAGGAGCTCATGCCCTGGCAATTCCGAACGGCGTCAAGCCTCGCCGCATAGGCCGCCGGCGAAGCGCTTGCGTTGGACAGGCAGGTCCTCGCCCAAGAGCGCGACGAGCGCGGCTTCCAGTCCCGGGGCGCCGTCGACGATGACGAATTCTGACCGCTTCAGGCCGTGCGCATCGAGGTCTTCGAGGAACTGGCGCCAAGCCGCGGTGCTAAGGCCGCCCATGTTCCTGATAGACAGCAGCACCTTGCGCCCGTCGCGGCGCACGCACGCCGATGGCGGCCAGTCCCGAGATGTTGGGTGGCCCCTTCCTGTCCAGCCGCGTCCGGATCACCGTTCCGTCGAGGATGAGACGGACGATATCGTCATCAGCGAGGCTTCGGGCGCTCCGGGCTTCCCGGTCCACCTTCACCTTGCGCCAGGCGCGACTGACGACGTCCTTGCCAACGGCGCCTTCGAACAGCCCGAACAGCGCCCGCTTGACGCGCCGGGTGTCGGGTCCGGCAAGATACACCGCCGCGATCAGCGCCTCGGCTTTCCTGGTGAGCCGCTGGTAGCGCGGCAGCGCCTTCGACCGCCATTGCCGCGACCTTGCCCTCCTCGTTTTCAGGGCGCGCGGCACCCGTACCGTCTCAGTGCCGAACGTGCCGCTGAGCTGCCGATCCAGGTGACCATGGCGACAGACCTTCACCGAGCTGCCGCTGCGACCATAGCGGATGCGGCCAGGAAACTCGGCCAGTTCCTCTTCGAGCATCGTCTCGATGGTGGCGCGGACGCTCGCCCGCAGGCGGTCCTCGATCGGGTCATATGCCGCCGCGTCGGGCAGTAGCGAAGCGGTCGAGCTGTCGGTATTCTCGTCCATGGCGTGATCTCCCTGGCGGTTGGCGCCGCCGGCGGGGGGGTTGCAAGGTCACCCGGAGATCACGCCGCCATCGAATTTCCACCACTTTCGAGACAGGACCCTTTCGCAGCTCATCGTGCAAGTGCCTACGAGTAGCCAGGTTGCGTTCACAAGCGCCGGATCGTGGTTTGTCCTCCTTCTCATTAAAAATCCAAGCCATGCGGGTGCTCTTGTTGGTGAGCGCGACGGTGGCGATGTTGACCGGCCGCCGGGCCAGCAGGCCGTCCAGCCAGCGGTTCTGCGCGAGCGGCCGGCGCTTGTGCCAGCCGACGACGGTGCGGGCCCCATGGATGAGCAGACGGCGGAGATAGCCAGTGTCGGGGTATGCTGCGCATCCGACCGGCGGCGACGATGCCAGACTCGGCAGAGGTGCGCACGGGTGGCGCGGATCAGGCCGCTTCGTTGCCGGATGAGAAGGTCGCGGCTCCGATGAAACAGCAGCACGGCCTGCTCGTCCGCGCTCTTCACCGGCACGAAGCGCATCGTCGGCCGCTGCACCGCCTCGTAGATCACCTCGCGTCGGCCGCGTCGTTCTTCCGGCTCTGATGCACGGCTTCACGAACTGCGGCGGCATCAGCCGCACCTCGTGGCCGAGCTTCGCAATCTCGCGCGCCCAGATAATCGCTTCGGTCAAGAGCTGATCCTCTGCGTCGTCCTGCGGGCCGGGCTCTGGGGTTCTCTCCGCGGTCGCCGCAAGGGGCGCCGCATGTTTGCGTTCAGGGTCGGGCGGATCGAAGTGGTGTGCGCGGTTGGTCGTGCCGCAGTCCGGGGAACGATCTCACCTTCGCCGTGCGTCCCGGCTGGACGCATTCCGTCGTGCCGAAGATCGGCGTCGTCCCGGTGCGGGGGCTCTATGCCATAGCCACCTCCCGGAAGGGGGTGTCGGTGCGCCACATGGCATGCAGGGTGACGGCCAGCTTCCGCGCCGGAGCGACCTTCGCCTTGCGCGGTCCTGTCCTTTCGGCAATCGCCTTGACCCGGCCACGCAGGCGGGAGCCGCCGAGGTTCCGGCAGCAGATGGCGTTCGCGGCCTCGTGGAGGCACTTGCGGGTGAAGCGATCCCCGCGCCTTGAGACCCGGCCGTTTCGGCTGATCTCACCCGAACTCGTGGCGTCTCGGCGTCAGCCCGAGATATCGAGGATCGGCGGAACCGGGCGGCATCGTCGAAGGCCGCGACGACCGCCATGGCGGTGATCGGGCCGACGCCCGGGGCCGTCATCAGCAAGCGGACTGTCGCATGCTGCCTGGCTATCGCCCGGATTCGGCTATCAAGCGCCGCAATGCGGGCCAGGATGTCGCGCCGCGCCTGCATCAGCGCTTCGAAGATCGGAACGCGGTCCGGTGCAACCGTCAACTCTCGTTCGATGATCTCCTCGGCGCGACGCCTGAACCCGCCGACCCGCTTGCCGAACATCACGCCGAAGGTCTTCAAGAGACCCCTGATCTCGTTCTCCAGCCGGACCCGCATGCCGACCAGAGCCTCCCGAGCCCTGAGCGGCGCCCGATTGACACAGGCGTCGTGGCTCTTGACCTGCACGGCCTTGAACCACCCGGTACGCACGATCTGCGCAAGCCCGCGGGCATCGTGCCGATCCGTCTTGTTCGGCATCATCTTTGGAGCGCCGTTGGCGTGGCGCGCGTCGAGACAGACGATCGGCACCTGCCGTGCCGCCAAGGCGTTCCAGAGCCATACGGCAAGTGGGCCGGTTTCCATGCCGACCCGATCGAGGCCATCGGAGTGCTTCGTGAGCCGGCTGGCAATAGCATCAGGACATGTCGGGACCTTGGCCTCCGCCAGGATCGCACCGTCCTGCTCAACTAGGCAGATCGCCGTTTCCTCCTGCGACACGTCCAGCGCAGCAATTGCACCCATCGTTCTCTCCATGCTCAGGGCTTCGGCGGGGACCGAAGCGACAGACCGATCCTGCAACACGAGCGTGTGGCAGGTGCGAGAGGCGATTACGCTAAGTGGTGTAGGAGGCCGGTGGTGTAGGAGCGCCGGTCCTCGGAAGGCCCGAGCCTGATCAGGACGCCACGGCGGGCAGCCTGACGTTTGGAGTTTCGGTGACGCGCGCGAGGCTTTCACGCGACATGTAGCGCCGCGCCACGGCCCATTCGTTGTTGGTCTCGAGCATCAGCGCACCACGAGCCGGACGATGGCTTCGTCGTTCGGGAAGATGCCGATGACATCGGCCCGTCGTTTGATCTCGCGGCTCACCCGTTCGAGGGGGTTTGTGCTCGCGATCTGGGCCCAATGCTCGCGAGGGAACGACATGCAGGCCAGGACATCGTCTTGGGAGGCGTCCAAGAAAGCCCCGAGCTTCTCGTTCTTCTCGCGCAGCGCGTTGGCGACGGTGTCCCACTGGGCCTCGGCATCGGCCTTGTTCTCCTGCGCGAATATCGTCTTCAGCATCGCCGCGACCGCGGTGCGCTGCTTGGCAGGGGCGTGGGCCAGCGCATTGCGCATCCAGTGAACCCGGGGGCCGTTGAAAAAGTCCGAACCCTCTGATTCTGTTCTCTTGGGACGGGGTCTGGGTGGGTCTTCGGATGCTGGAGCGTCGGTCTTCTGAGCAACTGGAATTCTTCATGTGCGGGTCGCTCCGCGACCTTGTTCCGGACGAACATGTTCTGGCTCGGATCGATCGGGTGCTCGACCTGTCGTGGCTGCATGACGAGGTGGCCGGGGCGTATGCGCCGGCTGTCGGCCGGCCGGCCATCGATCCCGAGTCCGCCCTGCGTTTGATGCTGGCGGGCTTTCTGCTCGGGCTCGTCCATGATCGCCGCCTGATGCGGGAAGCCCAAGTGAACCTGGCGATCCGCTGGTTCGCGGGCTTTGGTCTGCGTGACAGGCTCCCGGATCATTCGTCGCTGACGCGGATACGGCAGCGGTGGGGCGCCGAGCGGTTCCGGCACATCTTCGAGCGGACGGTGAGGGCCTGCATCGAGGCGGGTATCGCGAAGGGAGAGATCGTCCACGTCGACGCCTCGCTGATCCGGGCGGACGTTTCCTGGGACAGCCTCGTCGTTCGTCATGTCGACGCGGTCACCGCCGCGAACGGCGATCCGGGGCAAGACGAGGAGAAGCTGCGCCGATCTCGCAACTCGAAGAAGACCGGCAAGTTCAAGAAGGTCTGCCCGACCGATCCCGATGCCAGCATGGCCACCAATGGCCGCAATCGCCGCCTGGAGCCGAGCTACAAGCAGCATGGCGTCGTCGACAATCAGGTCGGTGTCGTGCTCGACGTTGAGGTCACGACCGGGAGGTGAACGAGGGCGAGCCGTTCCTCGCCCGGATGGACGCGGTGGCCGCGCTGACCGGCACAGCCATCAAGACGGTCACGGCTGACGCCGGATATGCCTATGCCAAGCTCTATGCCGGGCTCGAAGAGCGCGACATTGCCGCGTTCGCCATCGGTCTCGAACGCATGGCGACACGATGGCTCACTCCCGGCCAAGGCGGAACCGATCCGCAGCCCGGTCCCGATGCGCCGGTTCCGGCATGACGCCCTGAACGACGTGCTGAAATGCCCGCGCGGCAAGAAGCTCAGGGCCGGTCGGGCGATCAAGCACGGACGCTTCTTCACCTCGCGGGCCCGGGATTGCCGCGGCTGCGACCTCGCCCGTCTCTGCCTCTCGAAGGCGCGCGTGAACAAGGCCGTCGCGCTCGGCCACGATTATCCGGCCCTCCTACGCGCCCGGCGCCGGCGCGAGCGATGGTCCGACGAGGACCGGTATCTCTACCAGCGGCATCGCTGGCGCTCGGAGGGCTATCATGGCGAAGCGAAAGCCTGGCACGGCCTCGGCCGCGCGGTCCGAC
This sequence comes from uncultured Alphaproteobacteria bacterium, assembly GCA_963749675.1. GTDB lineage: Bacteria > Pseudomonadota > Alphaproteobacteria > Rhodobacterales > Rhodobacteraceae > Roseitranquillus. Next base: position 214 of record CAVVNT010000002.1, on the reverse strand, counting down.
GCGGCCTTCAAAACATGCGGATTCAAGCTTTCCTGACGGTCGCGGCAATCAATCTCAAGCGGCTGCCCACCGCCCTGATCGTCTATCTGCTCCATAGGCTTCAGCTCGCCTGGCGCGCCACATCGTCGCCACGCCATCTTTGCATTGCCCGGCATGCGCAGCTGAAGTTTGTCTGCGGCTGAGATTTTGCAGGCTCTCATGAGCAGCTTTTTTC
>CAVVNT010000001.1:0-1346922 GCA_963749675.1 uncultured Alphaproteobacteria bacterium | reverse complement strand
TCGAAGCGGGCTGCCTGAAGTGTCCGCGAACTAGAACTTCCACACCGCTTGAGCCGTCGCTGCAGTGTCCGCGAGCTGACCCCTGCCATCTCGGCGGCGAATGCGACATTGGGACGTCCTTCGTTGACATTGGGCTGAACCAGCTTCCGCAGAAGACTGACGAAGGCTGTGTCCCTGGTGATTCTCTAATCGCCTCGGTCAAGAGCTGATCCTCTGCGTCGTCCTGCGGGCCGGGCTCCGGGGTTCTTTCCGCGGTCGCCGCAAGGGGCGCCGCATGTTTGCGTTCAGGGTCGGGCGGATCGAAGTGGTGTGCGCGGTTGGTCGTGCCGCAGTCCGGGGAACGATCTCACCTTCGCCGTGCGTCCCGGCTGGACGCATTCCGTCGTGCCGAAGATCAGCGTCGTCCCGGTGCGGGGGCTCTATGCCACAGCCACCTCCCGGAAGGGGGTGTCGGTGCGCCACATGGCATGCAGGGTGACGGCCAGCTTCCGCGCCGGAGCGACCTTCGCCTTGCGCGGTCCTGTCCTTTCGGCAATCGCCTTGGCCCGGCCACGCAGGCGGGAGCCGCCGAGGTTCCGGCAGCAGATGGCGTTCGCGGCCTCGTGGAGGCACTTGCGGGTGAAGCGATCCCCGCGCCTTGAGACCCGGCCGTTTCGGCTGATCTCAGCCGAACTCGTAGCGTCTCGGCGTCAGCCCGAGATAGGCCCCGGCGCTCGAGGATCGGCGGAACCGGGCGGCATCGTCGAAGGCCGCGACGACCGCCATGGCGGTGATCGGGCCGACGCCCGGGGCCGTCATCAGCAAGCGGACTGTCGCATGCTGCCTGGCTATCGCCCGGGTTCGGCTGTCAAGCGCCGCAATGCGGGCCAGGATGTCGCGCCGCGCCTGCATCAGCGCTTCGAAGATCGGAACGAGGTCCGGTGCAACCGTCAACTCTCGTTCGACGATCTCCTCGGCGCGACGCCTGAACCCGCCGACCCGCTTGCCGAACATCACGCCGAAGGTCTTCAAGAGACCCCTGATCTCGTTCTCCAGCCGGACCCGCATGCCGACCAGAGCCTCCCGAGCCCTGAGCGGCGCCCGATTGACACAGGCGTCGTGGCGCTTGACCTGCACGGCCGGTAGTGCCCCGCCGGGTGGTGTAGGAGGCCGCGCGCGGAGCCTTTCGGCGTAGCGCAGCGCGCGGCCGGTCTGGCGGCCACCGCACGTCTTCGTAGTCTGAGGTTGTTCAAGCCGACGACAACGAAGGGAAAGCACGATGACCGAGACCACGATCGACCTTCCGTGCGTGATCGCCAAGAGCGATGACGCAGACTTTCTGCGCGAGCTGATCAGGACGCCGCGCAGCGGCTGATGGACATTGAGGTGGCTGCCGTGTGCGGCGCTGGTCATGGCGAGCGAACGCCGGACCGCGAGAACCAGCGGAACGGCTTGTCTTATGACTTCCCTCGGCTCCTTTGCGATAGGGAGCCGCTGCCCGGCACCCCATATGCCGGACAGCGGCGGGGGACGGATCGAGAATGGGTCGGCCGCTCAGGGCCGTGCGGTAGTGTGATCGCCCCCGTCTTTTCTCATGACCTGAACGGATAGCAGGGCTTCTGGCCCGCATGACAAGCAGAGGTAAGGGAAAGACGGATGCAGGATATCATCGGCATCGACATCTCGAAAGACCGGCTGGACGCGTTTCGGCTCTCAAGCCGGCAGCACAACTTCTTTGGAAACGACAAGGCCGGGTTCAAGGCTCTGCTGGAGTGGATCGGCAACGCCGAAGGACTGCGGATCGTCTATGAGCCGACCGGCCCCTATCATCGCGCACTGGAGGAATCGCTCGCAAAGGCCGGGCATGCGCTGGTCAAGGTCAATCCCCGACAGGCACGGCGGTTCGCTGAGGCCACCGGAACCCAGGCCAAGACGGACCGGGTGGATGCGATGCTGCTGGCTCGGATGGGGCTTGCGCTCGACCTGCCGCCGCGCCCGGTTCGCGGCGAACTCATGAACGAACTGAGGGAGTTGCACGTCGCGCGGCTGGCGTTGATCAAGGACCGGACGGCGGCGGGAAACCGTGCTGACACAGCGGCGATCAGCCTGATCCGACGCCAGGCGAAGGCACGGCTGGCGATCATCGAGAAGCAGCTTGCCGAGGTCGACGAAACCATCGCCACCCTGATCGCGGCGGACCCCGCGCTGGCCGAGCGTCTCGACATCCTGACCTCCATCCCTGGCATCGGCGCCGTCACCGCCTGCATGCTGCTGATCGAGATGCCCGAGCTCGGGATCCTCGAGCCGAAACAGGCCGCGAGCCTCGCCGGGCTGGCGCCGTTCACGCGTTGCTCGGGCAAGTGCAAGGGCAAGGAGATGATCCGCGGTGGACGCGCCAGCCTGCGCGCCACAATCTTCATGCCGGCCCTCGTCGCCGTCCGCTTCAACGCGGATCTCAAGCGCAAGTACCAGCAGCTCCTCGACAGCGGCAAGGCACCCAAGCTCGCCATCACCGCCGTCATGCGCAAGCTTGTCCTGCTCGCCAACGCGCTGCTGCGTGACGGCCGGAAATGGGCCGACAGACCCGCTTGACCAAGACGGATACTACCGGCCGCGCCAGTGGGATACCCGCGCGGGCAGCATCGGACTGAACATCCCGAAGCTGCGCAAGGGCAGCTATTTCCCCACCTTCCTGGAGCCGCGCCGCACGGCCGAGAAGGCGCTGATGGCGGTGGTGCAGGAAGCCTACATCCACGGCGTCTCCACCCGCGCCGTCGACGACCTGGTGCGTGCCATGGGGCTGGCGGGCACCTCGAAGAGCCAGGTGTCGCGGCTCTGCGAAGAGATCGATGAACGTGCCCAGGCCTTCCTGAACCGACCGCTGCACACGAGCGTGTGGCATGTGCGAGAGGCGATTTCGCTAAGTGGTGTAGGAGGCCGCGCGCGGAGCCTTCGGCGTAGCGCGGCGCGCGGCCGGGGGTGACGCTGGCGGCCATCGCCGGTCTTCGGAGATGGGGTGGATGCCGCTCTCCCCTGACGGCATCGCAATGTGCCAAGCTTGCGGTGTTGAATCACAAGCTGAAGGAGAGGGCATCCATGGGAGAAGTTAGCACCATCGGCGTCGACCTGGCAAAGAACGTGTTCCAGGTGCACGGCGCGGCGGCGGACGGGTCCGTTCTGTTTCGGAAGAAGTTGTCGCGGCCGCAGTTCGCGCGGTTCATGGCGCAGCAGCCGCCATGCCTTGTGGCGATGGAAGCCTGCGCCAGCGCTCATCATTGGGCGCGGGAGATGGCGCGCTACGGCCATGAGGTCCGGCTGATCGCGCCGCATTACGTAAAGCCGTTCCTCAAGCGGCAGAAGAACGACGCCGCCGATGCCGAGGCGATTGTCGAGGCGGCCCTGCGGCCGACCATGCGTTTCGTCGAACCGAAGTCCGCGGACCAGCAGGCGCGGGCGGTCGCGTTCCGGACGCGCGAGCAATTCGTGAAGCGGCGCACTGAGGTCGCATCTCTACGAGTTCGGGCACGTCGCCCCCGAAGGGATCGGCTATGTGCCGCGCCTTGAACGGGTCGTCAAAGATCCTGACGCCGACATTCCTGATCTGGCACGCGACATCTGCCGGATGCTCCTTGAGCAGATCACCCACCTGACCGACCGGATCAAGGAGCTGAAAGCGCGGATCGCGGCGATGTCGAACGAAGCTGAAATGCCTCGCCAGCTGCAGACGATGCCGGGCGTCGGCCCGATCACCGCGCTCGCGGTCGAGACTTTCGCGCCGCCGATGGACCAGTTCCGCCGCGGCCGCGACTTCGCCGCGTGGCTCGGCCTGGTGCCGCGGCAGCATTCCACCGGCGGCAAGCAGAAGCTGGGGAAGACCTCGAAGATGGGGCAGCGTGACATACGGCGGTTGTTGGTCATCGGGGCGACCGCCGTGATCCGCTGGGCCTCGCGTCGAGGGGCGCCGAAGGGGTCGTGGCTGGCGCGGATGCTGGAGCGCAAACCGATCCCGGTCGTGGCGGTCGCGCTTTCCAACAAGATGGCGCGCGGCATCTGGGCGATGCTGACGCGCGGTGAAAGCTATCGTGGCCCGGTGCTGATCGGCGCCTGATCGGGCATCGAACGGCCAACCGGGCCACCGAGTTGTGAGGAAGACATGATCTGCATGGGCACATGATCGACATGATCCGGGCCGGGCAAACCAGAAACCTTCTCCGAGCCTCGAGCGCGCTGTTGGAGATGTAGCCCCGCTCCGCGCATCACCATCCCGGCCAGCGGCGCCAGTCAGCCGCACGAACAGGCCTGACAAAAGACCGCACTCGATCACAAGTCCAGAAGATCAGAAATTCCTTGCAAACCGAGCGGCATCCACAAAAGAAGGTTCGGGTTGAAAGACCTGGAACCGGAACGGAGACGCCGATGACAGACGAGAGAAAGGCGCTGATCGAGCTGGTTGAGAAGCAGGCCGATGGCGACCTCGTGCGCGAGATGCTGGCCTTCGCGGCCGAGCGGATCATGGAACTGGAGGTCGAGGCGCGGACGGGCGCGGCGAAGGGCGCGCGTTCGCCCCTGCGCGAGGTGCAGCGGAACGGATACCGCGACCGCGATTGGGGCACCCGCGCCGGACGCATTGCGCTGGAGATCCCGAAGCTGCGCAAGGGCAGCTACTTCCCGAGCTTTCTCGAGCCGCGCCGCACGGCCGAGAAGGCCCTCGTGGCGGTGATCCAGGAAGCCTACGTCCACGGCGTCTCTACCCGGTCCGGGGACGACCTGGTCAAGGCCATGGGCGCGGGCGGCATGTCCAGGAGCCAGGTCAGCCGGCTTTGCGTCGAGATCGACGAATCGCGTGAACGCGTTTCTCGCCCGGCCCCTGGAGGGAGCCTGGCCCTATCTCTGGCTCGATGCCACCTACCTCAAGGTCCGCGAGGGCGGTCGGATCGTCAGCCGGGCCGTGATAATCGCCGTCGCGGTGAACGAGGACGGCAAGCGCGAGGGTGAGCCATTGATGCGCCATTGGTTCAAGCACAATGGCGAACGGCGTCGCGACGGGGCCTTCGGAAGCCGAGACCTTCTGGACCGACTTCCTGCGCAGCCTCGCCGATCGCGGTCTGCGCGGCGTCAAGCTGGTCATCGCCGACGACCACAAGGGCCTGCGCGCGGCGGCTCGCCGGGTGTTCAACGCCACGCACCAGAGGTGCCGGGTGGGGCCGTTGAAAAAAGCTGCTCATGAGAGCCTGCAAAATCTCAGCCGCAGACAAACTTCAGCTGCGCATGCCGGGCAATGCAAAGATGGCGTGGCGACGATGTGGCGCGCCAGGCGAGCTGAAGCCTATGGAGCAGATAGACGATCAGGGCGGTGGGCAGCCGCTTGAGATTGATTGCCGCGACCGTCAGGAAAGCTTAAATCCGCATGTTTTGAAGGCCGCGTCGGACCGCGCGGCCGAGGCCGTGCCAGGCTTTCGCTTCGCCATGATAGCCCTCCGAGCGCCAGCGATGCCGCTGGTAGAGATACCGGTCCTCGTCGGACCATCGCTCGCGCCGGCGCCGGGCGCGTAGGAGGGCCGGATAATCGTGGCCGAGCGCGACGGCCTTGTTCACGCGCGCCTTCGAGAGGCAGAGACGGGCGAGGTCGCAGCCGCGGCAATCCCGGGCCCGCGAGGTGAAGAAGCGTCCGTGCTTGATCGCCCGACCGGCCCTGAGCTTCTTGCCGCGCGGGCATTTCAGCACGTCGTTCAGGGCGTCATGCCGGAACCGGCGCATCGGGACCGGGCTGCGGATCGGTTCCGCCTTGGCCGGGAGTGAGCCATCGTGTCGCCATGCGTTCGAGACCGATGGCGAACGCGGCAATGTCGCGCTCTTCGAGCCCGGCATAGAGCTTGGCATAGGCATATCCGGCGTCAGCCGTGACCGTCTTGATGGCTGTGCCGGTCAGCGCGGCCACCGCGTCCATCCGGGCGAGGAACGGCTCGCCCTCGTTCACCTCCCGGTCGTGACCTCAACGTCGAGCACGACACCGACCTGATTGTCGACGACGCCATGCTGCTTGTAGCTCGGCTCCAGGCGGCGATTGCGGCCATTGGTGGCCATGCTGGCATCGGGATCGGTCGGGCAGACCTTCTTGAACTTGCCGGTCTTCTTCGAGTTGCGAGATCGGCGCAGCTTCTCCTCGTCTTGCCCCGGATCGCCGTTCGCGGCGGTGACCGCGTCGACATGACGAACGACGAGGCTGTCCCAGGAAACGTCCGCCCGGATCAGCGAGGCGTCGACGTGGACGATCTCTCCCTTCGCGATACCCGCCTCGATGCAGGCCCTCACCGTCCGCTCGAAGATGTGCCGGAACCGCTCGGCGCCCCACCGCTGCCGTATCCGCGTCAGCGACGAATGATCCGGGAGCCTGTCACGCAGACCAAAGCCCGCGAACCAGCGGATCGCCAGGTTCACTTGGGCTTCCCGCATCAGGCGGCGGTCATGGACGAGCCCGAGCAGAAAGCCCGCCAGCATCAAACGCAGGGCGGACTCGGGATCGATGGCCGGCCGGCCGACAGCCGGCGCATACGCCCCGGCCACCTCGTCATGCAGCCACGACAGGTCGAGCACCCGATCGATCCGAGCCAGAACATGTTCGTCCGGAACAAGGTCGCGGAGCGACCCGCACATGAAGAATTCCAGTTGCTCAGAAGACCGACGCTCCAGCATCCGAAGACCCACCCAGACCCCGTCCCAAGAGAACAGAATCAGAGGGTTCGGACTTTTTCAACGGCCCCCGGGTTCACTGGATGCGCAATGCGCTGGCCCACGCCCCTGCCAAGCAGCGCACCGCGGTCGCGGCGATGCTGAAGACGATATTCGCGCAGGAGAACAAGGCCGATGCCGAGGCCCAGTGGGACACCGTCGCCAACGCGCTGCGCGAGAAGAACGAGAAGCTCGGGGCTTTCTTGGACGCCTCCCAAGACGATGTCCTGGCCTGCATGTCGTTCCCTCGCGAGCATTGGGCCCAGATCGCGAGCACAAACCCCCTCGAACGGGTGAGCCGCGAGATCAAACGACGGGCCGATGTCATCGGCATCTTCCCGAACGACGAAGCCATCGTCCGGCTCGTGGTGCGCTGATGCTCGAGACCAACAACGAATGGGCCGTGGCGCGGCGCTACATGTCGCGTGAAAGCCTCGCGCGCGTCACCGAAACTCCAAACGTCAGGCTGCCCGCCGTGGCGTCCTGATCAGGCTCGGGCCTTCCGAGGACCGGCGCTCCTACACCACCGGCCTCCTACACCACTTAGCGTAATCGCCTCTCGCACCTGCCACACGCTCGTGTTGCAGGATCGGTCTGTCGCTTCGGTCCCCGCCGAAGCCCTGAGCATGGAGAGAACGATGGGTGCAATTGCTGCGCTGGACGTGTCGCAGGAGGAAACGGCGATCTGCCTAGTTGAGCAGGACGGTGCGATCCTGGCGGAGGCCAAGGTCCCGACATGTCCTGATGCTATTGCCAGCCGGCTCACGAAGCACTCCGATGGCCTCGATCGGGTCGGCATGGAAACCGGCCCACTTGCCGTATGGCTCTGGAACGCCTTGGCGGCACGGCAGGTGCCGATCGTCTGTCTCGACGCGCGCCACGCCAACGGCGCTCCAAAGATGATGCCGAACAAGACGGATCGGCACGATGCCCGCGGGCTTGCGCAGATCGTGCGTACCGGGTGGTTCAAGGCCGTGCAGGTCAAGAGCCACGACGCCTGTGTCAATCGGGCGCCGCTCAGGGCTCGGGAGGCTCTGGTCGGCATGCGGGTCCGGCTGGAGAACGAGATCAGGGGTCTCTTGAAGACCTTCGGCGTGATGTTCGGCAAGCGGGTCGGCGGGTTCAGGCGTCGCGCCGAGGAGATCATCGAACGAGAGTTGACGGTTGCACCGGACCGCGTTCCGATCTTCGAAGCGCTGATGCAGGCGCGGCGCGACATCCTGGCCCGCATTGCGGCGCTTGATAGCCGAATCCGGGCGATAGCCAGGCAGCATGCGACAGTCCGCTTGCTGATGACGGCCCCGGGCGTCGGCCCGATCACCGCCATGGCGGTCGTCGCGGCCTTCGACGATGCCGCCCGGTTCCGCCGATCCTCGAGCGCCGGGGCCTATCTCGGGCTGACGCCGAGACGCTACGAGTTGGGTGAGATCAGCCGAAACGGCCGGGTCTCAAGGCGCGGGGATCGCTTCACCCGCAAGTGCCTCCACGAGGCCGCGAACGCCATCTGCTGCCGGAACCTCGGCGGCTCCCGCCTGCGTGGCTGGGCCAAGGCGATTGCCGAAAGGACAGGACCGCGCAAGGCGAAGGTCGCTCCGGCGCGGAAGCTGGCCGTCACCCTGCATGCCATGTGGCGCACCGACACCCCCTTCCGGGAGGTGGCTGTGGCATAGAGCCCCCGCACCGGGACGACGCCGATCTTCGGCACGACGGAATGCGTCCAGCCTGGACGCACGGCGAGGGTGAGATCGTTCCCCGGACTGCGGCACGACCAACCGCGCACACCACTTCGATCCGCCCGACCCTGAACGCAAACATGCGGCGCCCCTTGCGGCGACCGCAGAGAGAACCCCAGAACCCGGCCCGCAGGACGACGCAGAGGATCAGCTCTTGACCGAGGCGATTAGAGAACCCGGGCGGACCTCGCTCCTTTCGTAGCCTCCGACACAGCAACGGCTGACCCGTCCCGTCGATGCCGTGCCCCTTGAAAACGCGCTCTTCGCGATGTCGAGCTCTATCACCGTGTTCATTCTTTCCGCCTCCTGACAAATTGCCGGGGAAGGGCTCGCGACCGGGCGAACCTGGGAAGCGGGGCTGTCCATTCCGTTACATGAGCGACTGCCGGAACCCGTGCCAAATCTCGCGTGCGAACAGCAGCCGGCACATACGCGAGCGGGAGGCTGCGACCTGAAGCGGCGCGCGGTTCTCGCCATGCGCGCATGTCGTCGGAACCAGACGCCGATGTCCTCAGCCGCACCGATCTGATTGAAACTGCCGCCACGGTCGTGTCCTCTGCGTCGGAACAACGTGGAGGAGGAAGCCGTGGCCACTCACCTGACCCGCAGCGCTGCGCTTGCCTGCGCAGTGTCTCTTGTCGCCGTTCCCGCTGCCGCTCAGGTCACCTGGCCGAGCGCGCCGATGCACGTCTATGTCGGCTTTCCGGCGGGGTCGTCGCCGGACACGTTGGCGCGCATCATCTCCGAGCCATTGGCGCAGCGTCTGGGGCAGCCGGTAGTGATCGAGAACAAGCCGGGCGCCGGCGGCGTGATCGGGGTTCAGCAGATGCTTGCCGCCGCAGGCGACGGACACACGTTCGGCACCACGATCAACGGCCCGCTGACGACCGCCCAACGGCTGATGGACGACACCGGCTTCGACGTCGAGGCCGACATCGCGCCGGTGACGCTGATCGCGACCTCGCCGCTGGTGCTCGCGGCATCGGCCGAGTCGGGCATCGCGGATCTTCAGGGTTTCATCGATGCGGCCGGGGCCGAGCCCGAGGCGCTGGCCTACGGCTCGGTCGGGCAGGGTTCGGGCGCGCACCTGACGGCGGAGCTCTTCGCGGACGAGGCCGGCGTCAGCATGCTGCACGTTCCCTTCACCAGCTACGCCGAAGTCACGACCTCCATCATGGGCGGCGAGATCGATGCTGGCTTCATGGCGCCGTCGGCCGCGCTGCCGCACGTCAAGGCCGGCAAGATGCGGATGCTCGGCATTACCTCAGCCGAGACGTTCGCGCAGGCGCCCGACGTGCCGGTGATGGCGGGGCGGGCTGGCCTGCCGGAGGATTTCCGGGCCGAGCTCTGGAACGCCTTCATCGCCCCTGCCGGCGCCGATCCGGTGGCGATCGAGCGGCTGAACACCGAGATCAACGACATCCTCGCCGAGCCGGAGGTGCAGGGGAAGCTGCTCGCCATCGGCTGGCAAGCGGCACCCGGCACACCGGAGGAGCTGGAGGAGCGGATCGCGGCCGACACAAAGATGTGGGGCGCGGTTATCGATCAGGTTCAGGCCAGCCAGTAGCCACGGGGATGCGCCGCGACTGGCCTGACATCTGGGGCGGGCTCGGGCTCGCCATGGTCGGGGCGGTCGCCTCGGGATGGTCGCTCGCGAACTATGATCTCGGCACGCTGCGGCAGATGGGGCCGGGGTTCTTCCCCGCCGTCCTCGGCGCGCTGCTCGCAGCACTGGGGCTGATCGTGGCGCTGCCCGCCTGGCGACGGGCGGGCGGGTCGGTGCCGGTCCAACGGAAGGCCGCGATGGCGGTGCTGGCGTCGATACTGATCTTCGGGCTCGCGCTGTCCCGCTTCGGCCTCGTCAGTGCGACGGCGACCTCGGTGATGGTCGCGACGCTGCCGGCGCCGCGCGCGGGCTGGGTCTGGCGCGTTGTCCTCACGCTGGCGGTCTCGGCGCTGACGGTTCTCGTATTCAGCTTCGGGCTGCGGATGACCCTGCCGCTCTGGCCGCGCGTGCCGTGACGACGTGGGAGGGGCTGCTCTACGGTTTGGGCTTCGCGCTGCAGCCCGAAGTGCTGGCCTACTGCCTTCTCGGCGTCGTCCTCGGCACCTTCGTCGGCGTGCTGCCGGGGATCGGCGCGATGGCGGCGATCTCGCTCCTCTTGCCGGTGACCTACTACATCAGTGCCGAGGCGGCGCTGATCATGCTGGCCGGGGTCTACTACGGCGCGCAGTACGGCGGCGCGGTCGCCTCGATCCTGATGCGGCTGCCGGGCACGCCGCAATCGGCGGTCACGACGCTCGACGGCTACCCGATGGCGCGGGACGGCCGGGCGGGCGTGGCCCTCTTCGCGGCGATGGCCTCGTCCTTTGCCGGATCGGTCATCGGCATCGCGGTTCTGGTGATGCTGGCGGAGTGGCTATCGCGCGCCGCTACCGCGTTCGGCGCGGCGGATTATGCCGCGATGATGATCCTCGGGCTCGTCGCCGCCTCGACCATCGGCACGGCGCGGCCCGCCAAGGGCTTCGCCATGGTCACGTTGGGGCTGCTGCTGGGCTGCGTCGGGACGGACGTGAACTCGGGCATGCAGCGCTTCACCTTCGGCCGGACGGAGCTTTTGGACGGGATCAACCTGGTGGCGCTGGCGATGGGCCTCTTCGGCGTCGCCGAGGTCATCGCCAACGTCCGCGACCCCGACCGGCAGGGCGTGGCCGAGCGGATCGGGCTTCGCCGCCTGATGCTTGGGCGCGATGACCTCGCCCGCATGGGCTGGCCCACCCTCCGCGGCAGCGCGCTCGGCAGCTTTTTCGGCGCGCTGCCGGGCACCGGCTCCACCCTCTCATCGTTCCTCAGCTACGCGCTCGAGCGCCGCATCGCACGACGGCCGGAGCGCTTCGGCCATGGCGCGGTCGAGGGCGTGGCGGGGCCGGAGGCCGCGAACAACGCCGCCGCCATCACCGCCTTCGTACCGACCCTGACGCTGGGCATCCCGGGCGACCCGATCATGGCGCTGATGCTGGGGGCGCTGGTGATCCACGGCATCCAGCCCGGACCGCTGATGCTCGAGGCGCGGCCCGAGATGTTCTGGGGGCTGGTGGCCAGCTTCGGGATCGGAAACCTATTGCTGCTGATCCTCAACCTGCCGCTGATCGGCATATGGGTGGCGATGCTGCGCATCCCGTTCCGCTGGCTCTACCCGGCGATCCTGATCTTCGCCTGTCTCGGCGTCTACTCGGTCAGGGGGCTCACTTTCGACATCGTCGCGGTCGCGGCCATCGGACTCGCGGGCTACCTCTTGGCGCTCGCCGCATTCAGCCCTGCGCTCCTGCTTCTGGGCTTCGTCCTCGGCCCGCTGATCGAGACCAACCTGCGCCGCGCGCTCCTGATCTCGCGCGGCGATCCGATGGTGTTTCTCGAGCGCCCGATCGCCGCGGGCTTCGTTCTGGCGACGGTGGCCCTGATCGTGGTCTCCCTGTGGCAGGCTTCGCGTCGGCGGGCGCAGCCGACGGCATCTGCCCGATCCATAACACCCAAGTAGTTCAGCCTGAACAATCCGATCAGACGGTGGCAGCGCCGGCTGCGTGAGCGTTGTCGGGTCTGAATGCGCCGAGAATGGCGGCGATCAGGACGACCAAAAATGCCCTGAGGCGGGCGAGGATCTTGCGGATGTTGTGGCCGCAGGCGCAGAGGACGGCGAAGAGCGCGTCGCCGGTCGTGCCCTTGAGCGGGCAGCGCGTCAGCCGGCCGTCGGTCTTCATGTGGCCGATCGCCGGTTCGATGGCGCTGCGGCGGCGCAGGAGCTTGGCGAGTGCCGGCGTGATGCCTCTGCGGGTGCCGCTGATCAGCACGCGCGTGGTCTCGACGCCGTGCCCGCGGTAGCCGCGGTCGACGACGGCGAGGGACGGACGGCGGTCGGTCAGCACCTCGACCTGCTCGAGAGCCTCGGCGAGGGTGTGGCCGTCGTAGGGGTTGCCCGGCAGCGCCCGCATGCCGACGATGAAGCCTTCGCGGGTGGTGGCGGCGACGCTGACCTTGGTGCCGAACTCGTGAGCCGCACCCGCGCCTTGCCCTTCGAGATGCAGTCCACCTCGGGCTCGTGCAGGCTGTAGATCCTGCCGCTGTCCTTCGGCTTCTGGTGCAGGAGCCGCGAGGTCAGGACCAGCATGTCGAGGATGCGCTCGCGCAGGGGTCCTTGGGGGATGTCCTCGAGCCGGCGGCGCAGGTCGCGCATGACCCGGCCGGTATAGCCCTTCAGCGTGCGCAGCGCCTTTCGCATCCGCCTGAACTGGCGGGCGTGGGCGTACCTGCCGGCCTTCGCCGCCAGCCGCGGCGCCAGGCGCGCATAGCTCTGACGCAACTCGATGCCGGCCTCGACGGCGAGCGCCACCAGCTTCCGCCGCGCCGTCTCGTAGAGCCGGGCGTCGGTCGGGTGGGCGATGTTCTTTTCCATCACCGTGGTGTCGACCGACACCCGTTCCAGGCTCCTGTCCGCGACCGCTCCCGAGGCGCGGCCGGCCTCATTCGTCAGGGAAACGCCCCACTGGGGCCTTTCCTTTTCTTCCTCATTCTTGGTCAGCAGCCATTCCACTCCCTCTTCACCGATCCGCTGGCGCCAGCGGGTGAGCGAGGAGGGATCGATCGGCGGGCGGTGCTGGAAGAAGGTCTCGCCGCAGAGGTGCTGGTAGTACGGGTTCTCGACCCACCTTGCGACCACCGCCTCGTCCGACAGCTCGAAGGCGTGCTGGAGATAGAGGAGCCCCGCCACCAGCCGCGGCGACGTCGCCGGTCGCCCGGTGCCCGACGGGAAGAACCCGGCCCACTCCCGCTCGAAGAAACTCCCGCTCGATCAGCGTCTCGAGCTTTACCAGCTCGCGGCGCATGTCGATCAGGTCGACCAGGCGCGGCCGCAGGAGATCATCCTGCTCGGGCTGGCGGGGTTTCGGCTTCATCGGCACATCCGAAATCGCAGGGTTCTCGCCCGAATCCTATGAAACCCTGCGATCCAAAACCACGAGAAACCAAAGGTTCTTCTGCGAAATCAGCAGCATGTCCCTTGTTCAGGCTGAACCAAGTAGACCGAAAGCGCCTGCCGCTTGGCGGACATCGCCTGCTCCTGATCTCAGGGGCAGGCTAGTTGCGGAGCGTACTCCAGTGTGTTCGGCGGGTGACCTTCTAGCCCGCCGTCTCCTCGAGGATGAAGTGGTCGGTGCCGACCTCTCGCATCCAGCTCGGCGGCGCCTGCCAGTCGAGTGGTCGGATGACGCTTGGCAGCTCCTCCTCGATCAAGCCACGGCGCGGCCGGCGCCGCTCAGGATCGGGAATCGGTACGGCGGATATCAGCTTTCTTGTGTAAGGGTGCTGCGGGTCGCCCAGAACCTTCTCCCGCGGGCCGACCTCGACGATGCGGCCCGACAGCATCACGGCGACACGGTGGCTCACCCGCTCCACGATCGAGATGTCGTGGCTGATGAAGAGGTAGGCCAGCCCGAGGTCGCGCTGCAGATCCAGCATCAGGTTCACCACCTGCGCCTTGATCGAGGCGTCGAGGGCCGAGACCGACTCGTCAGCAACGATCAGCGTCGCGTCGAGCGCCAGGCTGCGCGCGATGCAGATGCGCTGGCGCTGTCCGCCCGAGAATTCGTGCGGATAGCGCAGCAGGTGGTCGCGCGTGAGGCCCACGAGTTCCAGCAGACGGATCACCTCCTCCTCGACCGCGGCGCCCCGCTTCAGGCCATGCACCCGCAGGGGTTCGCCGATCGCAGCGCCGATGGTCTTTCTCGGGTTGAGCGAGCCGTAGGGATCCTGAAACACGATCTGGATCCGGCGGCGGATCTCGCGCAGCTCCGCCTTGTCGGCGGTGGCGACGTCCCGCCCCTCGAACATGATGCGGCCGGCGCTCGGAGTCTCCAGCCGCAGGATCGAGCGGCCGGTCGTGGACTTGCCGCAGCCCGACTCGCCGACGAGCGACAGCGTCTCGCCGGCGCGTACAACGAAGGACACGTCCTCGACCGCATGCACGCGCTTCTGCACGCGCCCGAAGACGCCGCCCTTGATGTCGAACCGCGTCGTCAGCCCCTCGACCTCCAGCACCGGCTTGCCGCGATGGTCGGCCTCGGGCTCGGGCACCGCGGTCGGATCGCTGCCCTCGAGGTCGGGGAACCGCCGCGGCGTCGCCGTCCCGGCGAGCGCGCCCAGGCGCGGCACGGCGGCGAGGAGCTTGCGGGTGTAAGTGTGCTGCGGCGAGGCAAAGAGCGGCGCGGCGTCGCCGCTCTCCACCCGGTTTCCCTCGAGCATGACGACCACGCGGTCGGAGATCTCGGCCACCACACCCATGTCGTGGGTGATGAACATCACCGCCATGCCGATCTCGTCCTGCAGCGTGCGGATCAGCTCGAGGATCTGCGCCTGGATCGTCACGTCGAGCGCCGTGGTCGGCTCGTCTGCGATGAGCAGCCTCGGCTGGCAGGCCATCGCCATCGCGATCATCACCCGCTGCCGCTGCCCGCCCGAAAACGTATGCGGATGCTCGTCGAGTCGCCGGGCCGCGTCCGGGATCCGAACCAGATCGAAGAGCCGCCGGGCCTCGGCCCGCGCCTCCGCGCCGTCCATCCCGCGGTGCCGGCGCAGGGTCTCGACGACCTGATAGCCGGTGGTCAGCACCGGATTGAGGCTGGTCATCGGCTCCTGGAAGATCATCCCGATCTCGGCGCCGCGGACGTCGCGCATCTCCTCCTCCGACAGCGCAGTCAGCTCGCGGTCCGACAGGCGGATCGAGCCCGTGACCCGGCTCTGCCTTGGCGGCAGCAGTCGCATGATCGACAGCGCCGTGACCGACTTGCCCGACCCGGACTCCCCCACGATGGCCACCGTCTCGCCCCGGCCGATCTGAAAGCCGAAGTCGCGGACGACCGTCGTCCACTCTCCTTCGTTGCGGAAAGACACCGAGAGGTCGCTGACGGAAAGGACCGGCGCGTTCATCCCTCGTCCTTCAGGCGCGGGTCGATCGCATCGCGCAGACCGTCGCCGAGGAGGTTCAGCGAGAACACCACGACGAGGATCGCGAGCGACGGGAACAGCGCCAGCCAGAAGCTGTCGAGGATGTTTTCGAACCCCTCGCGGATCATCCCGCCCCAAGTCGCCGTCGGCGGCGAGACGCCGAGGCCGATGAATGCCAGCGATGCCTCGACCCGGATCGCGGTCGCCATCCAGAGCGAGCCCATCACCAGGATCTCGGGCAGGATGTTCGGCAGGATGTGCCCGGCCATCAGCCGCAGGTCGGAGTAGCCGAGCGCGCGGCCGGCATCGACGAACTCCCGCTCCTTGACCGAGATCGTGGGCGCCCGAGCAATCCGCGCAAAGGGCGGGATCGCCGTCAGCGAGATCGCGATGACGAGGTTGGTCACCGACGGCCCCAGCATCGCCACCACGATCAGGCCCAGGATCAGCGACGGGAACGCCAGAAGCACGTCCATGATCTGCATGATGACGATGTCGACGACGCCGCCGTAGTACCCCGCGACGAGGCCGATGGCCGAGCCGATCAGCATCGCCGAGACGATCGCCATCAGCCCGATCGTCAGCGAGATCCGCGCCCCCCAAAGGATCCGCGAGAGCGTGTCGCGCCCGTAGAAGTCCGTCCCGAACCAGTGATCTGCGTCCGGTGGGCGCAGGCGGAAGAGAATGTTCTGATCGATTGGATCGTACGGCGCGATCCAAGGCGCGAGGACCGCCAGGAACACGACCGCCAGGAACAGTCCCAGCCCGATCCAGGAGGTCTTGTTGGCGTTGAACGCCTTGAAGAGCCCCTGACCCATCGCCGACAGCGAGCGGCGGAGGTAGGCGGTGCGGGCGACGGTCGCGCTCATTGGTACTGTATCCGTGGGTCGATAAGGCCGTAGACCAGATCGGTGATGAGGTTCACGAGAACGACGATCAGCGTGTAGATCACCATCATGCCCTGCAGCATCGTGTAGTCACGCTGGTTGAGCGCGCCGACGATCAGCTTGCCGAGACCGGGACGGTTGAAGACGATCTCGGTCAGGACCGAGTTGCCGATCAGGATGCCGAGGTAGAGGCCGACCACCGTGACCACCGGGATCAGCGCGTTGCGCAGGCAGTGCCGCCAGATGATCGTTGCGAACCTCAGCCCCTTGGCCTGCGCGGTCCGCACATAGTCCTGGTTCAGCACTTCCAGCATCGCCGAGCGCGCGACGCGGGTAATGTAGGCCGCCATGATGAGCCCGAGGTTGATCGCCGGCAGTGCCAGGTCCCGCGCGCGCTCCAAGAGCGAGTCCCCCTGCCCCGAGCTGATGACGGGGAACCACCGCAGCTGAATCGCGAACGCCATCAAGAGCAGGATCGCCGAGACGAACGCCGGCAGCGACAGCCCCAGCAGCGAGGCGATGCGCACGATGTAGTCCGGCAGCTCGTTACGCCGGATCGCCGACCAGACCCCCAGCGGAATGCCGACGACAGCGCCCAGGATCAGCGACACCACAGTCAGCTCGATGGTCGAGGGCAGGACCTTCATGATCTCCTCGATCACCGGCCGGCCCGACACCATCGAGACACCCCAGTCACCCACGACCACGCCGCCGAGGAAGCGGAGGTACTGCACGAAGAGCGGGTCGTTGAGCCCCAGCCGCTCGCGAAGCGACTCGATCGCCGCCTGACTCGCCTGATCGCCGAGGATCACCAGCGCTGGATCTCCCGGTAGGATGCGAACGATAAAGAACACGATGGTCAGCACGCCGAAGAGCGTGATGACGGCGAAGCCGATCCGCTTGAGGAAGAACGCGGTCATGTGATTGGCGCGGCGTCACCGCCGCGCCGTCCGCCGCTCATTCCGCGAAGCTCGCCTGCTCCGTCACCGCGGGACTGAGGTTCAGCGAGCCCTCGATATCTACCCCGAGGTCGAGGTTCTCGTTCCACGCCCAGAGCTGGAGGTTCTGGTAGATCGGGATGGCGCAGACCTGGTCCATGATCTTGCGCTGCGCCTCGGCCCAGAGCTCGAGCTGCGTATCCTGGTCCGGCTCAACCCTCGCCTTTTCGATCTCCTCGTCGGCGACAGAGCAGTGCGAGAAGTTCGTCACCGCAGTCGGCGTGCCGACGATGGAGTTGGAGTGGAAGAACTGCGTCAGGTAGACGTCCGCCACCGGGAACCGCGCGGCGGAATAGTGCACCACCTGGCTTGCGTCGTCGCGGATCTGCTCGTGGAACGTGGCGTGCTCCACCGTCTCGATCTGCATGTCGATCCCGGCCTCACGCATCAGCGCCTGAAGCGCCTCCATCGTCGTCAGCATACCCGGCAGCGTCGTGTGGATCGCGCTGATCGTGATGCCGTCGGGGTGCCCCGCGTCGGCCAGCATCTGCTTTGCCGTCTCGACCGAGAAGTCGTAGGTCGGCACGTCGTCGGTGAAGCCGAGGTAGCCCTCCGGCACCGGCGAGATCGCGGGCAGGGTCACCTCCTCGCCCTTGAACTGCACCATCGCATCGCGATCGATCGCATGCGCGATGGCGCGGCGGACGTTGACGTCGTCGAGCGGCGGCATCGACATGTTGAGGTGTATCATAGACATCTCGCCCGGCGTCATCACCACGACCTTGGTGTTCGGGATCTGCGAGATCCGGTCGACCCAGGTCTGATCCTGCTTGCCGTAGATCATGTCGATCTCACCCGACTGGAACGCCAGATCGCGGGAGGCGTCGGACGGGATGTAGCGGTAGAAGATCTCCTTGATCGCTGGCTCACCGCGGAAGTACTCCGGGTTCGCGACCAGCTTGACGTACTGCTGCGGCTGGTACTCCTCGAACATGAAGGGCCCGGTGCCCACAGGCTGGCTCTGGAAGTCGTCGCCCAGCGCCTCGACCGCGTCCTGGCAGACGATGTTCCCGCCGTGGTATGGCACAAGCAGGCCCAGAAGGCTCGGCACAGGCTCGCTGAGGGTGATCTTCACCTCGTAGTCGCCGGTCGCTTCCACTGACGAGATCGCGGAATAGTCCTTGGCGAAGGCGGATATGTCGGGGTCCATCGACCGCTGCAGCGAATAGACCACGTCGGCGGCGTCGAGGTTGCCGTACTCGCCGTGGCATTCCACATCGTCGCGCAGGTTGAAGGTCCAGGTCAGCCCGTCCTCCGACGACTCCCAACTCTCGGCGATATCGGGCTCGATGAATTCGGGGCTCGCCTTGCCCGGTTCGATCCTCACGAGGCCATTGAACATCCAGTGCAGCAGCCCCTTGTCGGGCGTCGTCGTGGCGACATGCGGGTCGAGCGTTCCTGCATCGGCGCTCGCCATGCCCACGTTCAGCGTCTCTCCGGCGGCATGGGCGGCCCCCGCCGCCATCAGCGCCGCGATGCTGCAGGCCAAGGTCGATCTGGTCATCATCATCCCCTCTCTGTTGTCCCGTTTCTCAAAGCGTATCCTCAAGTCGGCAATTCACCAACAATTCCGCGATGGTCGCGTTATTCGGCAAGGCGATCACGGTCGCGACCAGCTCCGCAAGGTCTTCCGGCGCGATCATCTCCTCGCGCGGCACCTTGATGACGTTCGAGGTCAAATCGGTGGCGACGAAGCTCGGACAGACCGCTGTCGCGCGGACCCCGTGCTCCCAGCCGATGCGGCGGGTGGAGTGCGTCATCGCCATCAGCGAGAACTTCGACATCGCGTAGGCGACGTTGTCGTTCTTCACCCGCTTGCCCGACAGCGAGGCGACGTTGACGATCCGCCCCGACCCCGCCGCCTTGAGGTGCGGCAGGCAGGCCCGCGTCAGAAAGAGCGGACCCTTGACGTTGATCTCCCAGAGCGCATCGAGCTCCGCCTCCTCCCCCTCCTCGATCGAGAAGGTGTTGGAGGTGCCGGCATTGTTCACCAGCCCGTCGAGACGACGGAACCGTGCCACCGTCTCCTTCACCCAGGCCGCGTTGGCAGAGCGGTCCTGTGCATCGTAGTGGCCGCAGAACAGACGTTCGCCTTCCATGTCGCTGAGCGCCTTCCCCAGCGCCACGACGTCGCGCGCCCCGGCACTGACGGTGTAGCCCTTGGCGTGCAGCGTCTCGGCAACGGCACGGCCGATGCCCCTGTTCGCGCCAGTCACCATCACGACGCGGCCTTTTGGATCAAGCATTCTGATGTTCCTTTTTCGCTGCGAAACGATCCGGCGAGAACGGTGCCAGCGGCAGGTTCTGCGCGCGCCCCTCGAGCATTGAGGTGACGATCTGGCCTATCAGCGGCACCAGCGCAAAGCCGTGGCCCGAAAAGCCGAAGGCGTGGACCAGCCCCGGCACGCGCATGCTCGGACCCAGCATCGGCAAGCCGTCTTCGGTCCAGGCCTCGATCCCCGCCCAGCTCCGCACCACGCGGGCATGGCGCAGCAGCGGGAACAGGCCGGCGGCGGTCGCCACGTTGGCGGCGACATTGCGTTGCAGCGCCCGCCCGACCCGCGCCTCGGCATCGATCGGCCCCTCGTACCCGCCGCCGATCACCACGCTTCCGTTCGGCATCTGCTTCAGCGAGAGCTTCCGGCCCTCCGTCCCCATCACCGCGTGGACGAAGTGCGGCACTGGCGCCGTCACCGACATCTGCAGCGCCCGAGGCGCCACCTCGACCCGGTCGCCGGCGGCTCTCGCCAGTTCCGCGCCCCAGGCGCCCGCCGCGTTGACGATCGCCGCCGCCCGGAAGTCCCCCTCTGCCGTCTCGATCGACAACCCGTCACCGGCGCGCGTCACCGCGCGGACCGTCGTCGCCTCGCGAATCTCCACACCGCGCGCCAGGGCGGCTGCCCGCCAGGCCCGCACCGCTCGCAGCGGATCGGCGAACCCGTCATCACGGACGATCAACGCACCAAGGCAATGCTCCGCCAGACGCGGCTCCAGGCCCCGGAGCTCGTCCGCACCGATCAGCTCCTCGTGATTGTAGCCGAGCGCGCGCACCCGCGCCACGCGCGCCTCCAATGCCGCCAACGCCGCGGGATTCTCAGCCACCCGGATCTGCCCTGACGCTGCGAACCCGACGTCCCGCCCCAGCCGCCCCGACAGCTCATGCCAGAGCGGCAGCGCGGCGCGGGCAAGCGGGATCTCCGCCGGGTGCCGGTTGAGGCTCCTCACCCCGCCCGCGCTGGCTGAGGAAGCGTGCCGACCGATCCGCTCCGCCTCCAGCAGCGTCACGCGCATCCCCGCATCCGCCGCCTCCAACGCGACCGCGAGGCCCATCAGCCCGCCTCCGATCACGATCAGGTCGACGCTCACGCCGCTCCGTCCGGGGCGTGTTCGACGCAACGCCGCTTCCCACTCATGTCCCAAGCTCGGCATAGTCGCTGAGAAGGACCGGCTTCAACGGTGGGCGCACGCGCAGGGCGCCGACCTCTCCCGGCGGCCGGCCAGTCTCTTCGGCGATGAGCCGGGTGAGCAGCCCGCCACACATGCGCCCCTGGCATGGGCCCATGCCGCAGCGGGTGAACACCTTCACCCGGTTCGGCCCCATCGCGCCATCCTGGATCGCGCCGCGCACGTCGCCGAAGGTTACGCCCTCGCACCGGCAGAGCACCGTATCGTCGTCCGCATACCGCAAGACCGGCACCGGCGGAAAGAGCCGCTCCACCAGCGGCCGCGCACGCTCAAGCCGTCGCACCCGCCGGCGCAAAGTCCCGTCCGCACAGCCCTTGCCGAACGCCGCCACAACCTCCTGCGCGGCCAGCGCCCCGCGGAGGCCGGCAATCTTCGCGCCGCCGATCCCCCCGGCGTCGCCCGCGACCCAGACGCGGCTGGCGCCGACGCGCCCGCCCTCGCCAGCCTCCGGCACAAAAGCGCCCGTCGCTTCGTCCCAGCGGTGCGGCAGGCCCAGGAGCCGCGTGACCTGCACGTTCGCGACCACCCCGTCATGCGTGCCGAGCCAAACGCAGGCGACCTCCTGCCTGCCGCGCGCGGTCTCGATCGCCACCGCCTCCAGCCTTCCGTGCCCCGATGCCTCGAGCCGACGCACGCCGCCGATGACGGGTACCCGCGCCAGCCGGCGTCGCGCCACCAGCCCCAGGCCCTGCAACACCAGCGCCGGGTCGGACATGAGGGCCGCCGTCAGCTCCCGTACCACTGGAACCCGCGTCTCCATCGCCAGCACCGCGCGGAGATCCGCGCCGGCCAGCACGAGCTGCCGCATCGCCAGCAGCAGAAGCGGCCCCTGCCCCGCCAGGACCACCGGCCCTTCCGGCACCGCGCCGCCCTGCTTCAGCGCGACCTGAAGCGCGCCTGCGCCCAGCACCCCGGGAAGGGTCCAGCCGGGAAACGCCAGCGGCCGCTCCATCGCGCCCGTGGCGACGATCACCGCCCGCGCCTGCGCCTCCTCGATCCGGCCAACGCTCCGGTCGAGCCAGACGAGGTCCAGATCCCGGCTGGCGTCGATGAGGTCGCATTCCGGCCTGAGGTCGGCGCCTGCCACCCGTGCGACCCGGATCGCCTCCCCTGCCCCACCATAGCTCGCGCCCAAAATCTCGCGCCGACGCCGATCGCCCAGCACCGCCTCGGCCGCGCGCCAGATCTGGCCACCGGGCGCCGGCTGCTCGTCCAGCACGAGGGTCCCGAGCCCCGCCTCAGCGGCGACTCGCGCCGCGGCGAGGCCCGCAGGCCCCGCACCGATCACGGCGACGTCGACCTCAGTCACGCTTCGTCTCCACGATCAGCCCCTCGCGCACCGGCCAGAGGCACGCCTGCTCGCCCGGCCGCCCGTCGATCCGGCAGAGGCAGCCGAAGCAGACACCCATCAGGCAGTAGGGCGCCCGCGGCGGCTCCCCCGGCCGCGCCGAGCCAAAGGCGACATGCCGCGCCGCCAGCAGGGCACCCGCGACGCTGTCGCCCGCCCGCGCAGTCACGGACGCGCCGTCGACTACGATCGTCACCTCCTCGGCGCCCGAGAGCCTGCGCATTCCGCTCATGCCTCCACCCTCGCGAAGCGGTCGGGCGAGAACGCCGCGTAGTCCTCGGCCAGCCGCCCGGCCAGCACCGCCTCCGCCAGCTCCCCGGCATGGGCGGCGGCCAGGGTCACGCCGCTGTGGCAGCTCGCCAGCATCGCGCCGGGATGCTTTCGCGACTCCGCGTAGACCGGCAGACCGTCGGGCGACATCACCCGCAGCGCGCCCCAGTGCCGCACGATCCGCGCCTCGGCGAGGCAGGGGAACATCCGTGCCGCCCGCCGGGCGATGCCGCCACCGACCTTGGGCAACGTGCCGCGGTCGAAGCCCACGTCCTCCTTGGAGTCGCCGATCAGCACCGTCCCCACCCCGGTCTGCCGCACGTTGTGACAGGCGATGTCGAGGAACGGCGCCATCCGCTCGGTCACCAGGATTTGTCCGCGCTGCGGCCTCAGCGGCACGTCGATCGCGAGCGGCGCCGCGAGCTCCGGCGAGCCCAGTCCCGCCGCGATCACCACGCGACCGACCGAATGCGCGCTGGATCCGGTCTCCACTACGAAGCTGCCGTTCCGCGGCGTGATCCGACGCGCGCGCTGCAGGACACGCCGACATCGGCCCGTCGCGTCCGCCGCGCGGCGCAGCGCGCGCAGGGTCGTCAGCGGATCGGCGTGCCCGTCCGCGACGCACCACGTTGCACCCACCGCATCCGGCCCTACCTCGGGCACCATCTTGCGAAGCCTTGTTGCGTCGATCACCTCGGGGTCGGCCACGCCAGGCGTCCTCTGGTTGTGCAGGCGGTGGACGGCATCCTTTTGCTGCTGCAGCTCGTCATCGGAAAGCGCGATCTTCAGGCCGCCGGACTGGCGATACTCGGGGGCGAGGCCCGTCCGCTCCGCCAGTTCGCCCGCGAACGCGGCCCACCCAGCGGCCGACCTCCGCGTCAGCGCCTCGTACGCCGGTGCGCCAAGGCCCTTGCCCTGCACCCAGACCAGCCCAAAATTGCCGGCGGACGCATGCAGATCGTCCTCGCCCGCGTCGAAGACCGCGACGGAGGCACCGCGTCTCGCAAGCCCGAACGCCAGCGCACTACCGACAAGCCCGCCGCCGACGATGCCGATGTCCGACGCGCTCATCGGCTCCACCCGGGCTTGAATGCCGGATCGCTCTCTGGTCCGGTCATGCACACGACATCCGCCACCAAGCTCATCCGTGAAGCGTCAGCTCCGCCGCGGGCCCCACACCCTCGGCGAATCGTCCGAGCCGGAACGCCGCCAGCGGGTGCGCCGGCTCTCTTCCCAGCGCCAAGTCCGCGGCAAGCGGCCCGGTCACAGGCCCGATCCCGAAACCGTGCCCGGAGAAGCCCACGGCGATCACGAGGTTCCGGAACTCCGGATGCCGGTCGATGACCGGCAACGCGTCCGGCGTCAGGTCGAGGAGCCCGCCCCAGATGGCCGAGACCGGCGCGGCGGCCGCAGCGGGCAGCACCTGCGCCACCTTGCGGATCGTCTCGGCCACCTTGCCGAGCGGTGGCCTGACCGTCGGCCGTCCGTCCTCCTCCGACATCTCACCCGACCAGTTCTCGGCACCGCTCGTGAACCTGAGCGCCCCGTCTACCTGCTGCCGGATGGCAAGGTCGGCGTTTGCGACCCCGACCACCGGCTTCAGCACCGGCCCGATCGGCGCCGACCGGATCACCGTGACCAGCGGCACCCGCAGCGGCACCGTGACCCCGAGCGGCCCGGTCAGCGCGTTCACGCCGAAGCCCGTCGCGACGATCACGGCCCCCGCCGCGACCCGCCGCCGCGCGGTCACCGCCGTCGTCACCCGGCCACCCGAGGCCTCCAGACGCGCGACCCGTTCGCCCTCCGTCACCGTGACGCCGAGCCGCTGCGCCGCGCCAATCATCGCGCCCACCGTCGCAACCGGGTCCGCATGACCGTCCGTGGGACAGAACGAGGCCCCGGCGACCCGGTCGGACAGAGCCGGCGCCAGCTCGCGCACCTGCTGCGGCGACAGCAGTTCCAGGTGCAGCCCCGCTTCGCCCTGCGCCGCCACCAGCGCCCGGATGACCTCCAGCTCCGCCTCGTCCCGCGCCAGCCGCAGGTTCCCGTCCTGCCGGTAACGCGTCTCGGCCCCCAGCCGCTCCGAGAGGGCCGGCCACTGCGCCACCGCAGCCTGCGCCAGCGGCAGCTCCGCCGGATCCCGCCCCGACTGCCGCACCCCGGCCAGCGTCCAACCCGAGGCCATCGCCGCAGGACCGTAGGCGTCCACGACCTCGACCGTCGCCCCCGCCTCGGCCAGCGCCAGCGCCGCCGACGCGCCGGTGATCCCGGCGCCGACGACCAGGACGTCGGGCGCGCTCACACCCGGCCTCCGAAGCGTGACAGCGCGAACGGCGCGGGATCGACGATCGGTGTCCGCTCGGTGGCGAGCTGCGCCGCCATCTGCCCTACGCCCGGCCCGACGCCGAAGCCGTGCCCGGACAGCCCCGTCGCGATCCACAGTCCCGGGATCCCCGGCGCCGCGTCGATGATCGGGATCTCGTCCGGCGTCACGTCGATCATGCCGCCCCACGCCTCGGCCACCTTGATGTCGCCAAGTCGCGGGTGCAGCCCGCGCGCCGTTGCCAGCATGTCGGCGACCAGTCCCATGTCGGGCCGCGGGTCCAGCACGCGCGTCCTCTCGAACGGGGTCACCTGGTCGTCCTTCCACCGCGCATGTCCCAGCGGCCCGAAAAATTCGCGCCCGGCGCGGATCTTCATCATCCCCCAGCGCTCCTTCACGATCGGCAGGTACGCCGCAATGTGCCGGAACGCCGCCGGGATGATCTGGAACGTCGCGGCGCTGGTACGCCCGACGGTATAGCCGCCGTCGCCGCGCCGCCTGACCGACGCGCCCGTCGCCCCCAGCCCGCCGGGATGGATCTCGGGTGCGGCTGTGGTGCGGAACGCCGTCGACTGCACCGCAAGCTGCGGGATGAAGACGCCCAGGTTCTCCAGGAACGTCCGGCTCCAGGCCCCGCCGCCCAGGATCGCCGCATCGCATGCGATCGTTCCGCGTTCCGTGACCACTCCGCGTCAGCTTGCCGCCCGACGTCTCGATACCGCGCGCCGCGGAGCCCTCGATCAGGGTCGCGCCCGCCTCGCGCGCCCGCTCGGCAAAGGCCGGAACCGCCAGCCGCGGCTCTGCCGTCATGTCCGAGGCGGTGTGCAGCGCGCCGACGAACCGCCTGTCGTCACGGCCGAGCAGCTCGTCCGTCTCTGCCGCGCTCAGGAGCCGCGTGTCGAGCTGGTAGTCGCGCGCCGAGTTGAGCCACCCGCTCCGCACCGCCATCTCCTCCTCGCTCTGCGCAAGGTACGTCGTCCCCGTCGTCCCGAAGTTGATCCGGTCCGCCACCCGCCCCCCGAGATCGCGCCACAGCCGCGCGCTCTCCAGCATCAGCGGCAGCTCTCGGACATCGCGGCCCTGCTTCCGGATCCAGCCCCAGTTGCGCGACGACTGCTCCGCCGCGATCCTGCCCTTCTCGACCAGCGCGACCGAGACGCCGGCCTCGGCGAGAAAGATCGCCGCCGTCACTCCCACGATGCCGCCGCCGATGACTACCACGTCCGAGCGATCCGGTAGCGGGGCACCCCCGGTCATCTCAGAGGGCTCCTGGCCGCGTCACGGGTCGCGCGGACGGTGTTCGCAGCGGCCTTGTCAGATGCAAGGCGGTCGTCGGCACAATCTTCATGCGACCCTCAAGCGGCCGCACCGTCGCGCTGGTCTGCCGAAGCATCCGCTACCCACATCTTGCGATGGTCGGCTACCGCGTCGGTACTGTCCAGCCCCAGAGCTTCCGGCGTGGCCCCACCGCAGCGAAACGGTACGGCTCGTGTCGAGCGCCAGCAGCGCCGCGCGCCATCCAGACGCGGTCGAGTCCCTTGGGTCGACGCCCTAGCCGAGCATCTCGGCTAGACACCGGCGGCATTTCGCCGAGAACAGCGGCTAGCGCCGCCTAGCGACTCCCCCTGGCGAGACGATCGCTGTGCCCGGTGCCGCGACCAGCCGGCTCCTGGGCAGTCGGGCCACACGCCTCGCGCCAGACCTGCGCTGGCTCGCCCCGCGTAAAGAGGCGTGACTGAGCCGCCAGGTGCCCGAGACGGTTATCGTCCGCGTTTGTGGTGGAATTTGGCGCCGCGTCGGCGCCGGCAACCCGGAGGGGCTGTTGGAGGCCTGCGCCAGCGCCTACGACCGCTTCGCCGTGGCGATGGAGGCGACGGGAGCAAGGCGACGCCGGGCGCCTGTCGCAGGTACGCTATCGCGACGTCGCGGTGGGCGTCGAAGGCGTTCGCTGGGTCGCCAACTGCGTCCGCTCCGCCGATCAGGGCGGCGTCTGGGTCGGTAACGCTTGATGCCGCGCGGCGTAGCCGCAAGAACGGAAGCGGAGAGGGCCTGCTCATTCGATAGGTGGCCAGCTCACCAAGAAGTCGTGGTATCGAGATCCTGAGCGGCCTGTCGGAAGGGCTGCCCCTGGCGCTTTGAGCGCAAGAAGGAATGGGAGGAGGAACAATGCGACGATCGTTTCGGAAATGCGCCGCAGTGGCCGCACTCGCGTGCGGGCTCGGCGCCGGTGCGGCGCCCGCGCAGGAGATCGGCGTGACGATCTCGAACTTCAACGACAACTTTCTCACGCTCCTGCGCGAGGCGATGAGCGCTGCCGCCGAGGAGAACGGGGTCACCCTCCTGTTCGAGGATGCGCAGCTCGAGGTCGGGCGGCAGCTAAGTCAGGTCCAGAACTTTGCCGCCTCGGGCCTCGACGGGATGATCATCGCGCCCGTCGACGGCGGGTCCACCGCCGCGATGAGCCAGGCTGCGGAACAAGCTGGACTGCCCGTCGTCTACACGAACAACCTGCCCGTGAACCTCGCCGATCTGCCTGAAAACCAGGTCTTCGTCGGATCGCTCGAGACCGAATCCGGCGCCATGCAGGGCGAAGAGATCTGTCGGCAGCTGCAAGCGGCCGGCAAGGAGACGGCGACCGCCGTCATCCTACTCGGCGACCTGTCCAACCCGGCGACGCGGATGCGGACGTCTTCGGTCAAGGAAGGGATGGCATCCCGAGGCTGCGACGTCGAGATCGTCGACGAGCAGACCGCGATGTGGCAACGCGAACAGGCCTCTGGCCTGATGACGAACTGGATGACGGCGGGGATCCAGCCCGACGTGGTGATCGCCAACAATGACGAGATGGCGATCGGCGCCATACAGGCGATGAAGGCCGTCGGGGTCGAAATGGCGGACGTCATAGTGGCCGGAATTGACGCGACGCCGGACGCGCTCGCCGCGATGGGAGCCGGCGAAATGGACGTTACTGTGCTGCAGAGCGCCGCCGGTCAGGGCAAGGGAACGGTTGAGACGCTACTCGCCTTGATCAACGGCGAGGACGTGCCGAACGAGGTCTACATCCCCTACGAACTCGTCACGCCGGACAACCTGCAGGACTTCATGGCCGACTGACGCGCCAGTCGCGCCATCTTCTTCAACCTTGGCCCGCTCGTGTCCACCAGGAAGCACAGCGGGTCTCGCGAATGTGGGGCTGCCGTGGACAATTGCGTGGCCTACAAGGCGTCTCGGGGTGGCACCACCAACAGTCGACGGCGAGAAGCGGGCTGACCAGCCACCAGTTGGCAAAGCGACCTCGAGGGCCGGGACATTCGTCGGAGTGTCTTAGCTCTTGGTTGACTTTCGTCCGCATCACCAAGTCAAGCGTCCTTCATGCTTGGCACGCTCGCTCACTCAGGCGACGGACTTGTTCGCCATGGCGGTGGTCGCGAGGCGGAATCGCTTCTCCGCTAGAATGTTCGCGGTCCCAATATTCGTAGGAATCTCTGAAAGACCTCGGCGTCGGCCGTGATCTGACACGTGGCGGCGAACTCCAGGGAGCCGCGCTCGATGAAGAAGAGGGCGTTCGCCTCACTGACCTAGGCGTCCAAGAAGTGTGGGCGTCGACCGCGACAGCAGCGTGGTGCACACGCTGGAGGCCAGCACCGCCAAGGTGCTCGACAGCCCCCGTCAAGGAAGGTGCTGCCATCGCCCGAGACCGCGAGGCGGAAGCGGTCCGAACCGAACAGTCCGACCAGCGCCCTGGTCACGAAGTTGGTCTGGAGCGTGAGCCCGAGATCGTCGCCACGGCCGCCCTTGTTCATGGTGTGGAACAGATCGCCGGTGCCGCCCTGCCCGAAATCGGGCTTGCCGCCGCAAATGTGGCTTCGGCACCGAAGTACCGGAGCTCGCCGCCGGAGCGGAACGTCACGCCAACCCTCAACGGCCGTTTCGGCGAAGCCAGAGCTGTTGATCAGACGTTCCCTTCCCTGTTCCTTCTCAAGGTTTTTCTGTTGCGATCTCACCTATTGAACTGGTTCCCGGAATCCGCCCGCACACGTGCCGGATCGCGTCAAAGTTGTCGGATTTTCCTGTAGGTCGTTTCGCGAATGTGGCGGAAACCGTGGCGGTGCGCGGTTGGCCCGTCCTGATCCCCTACACCTGCCTCAACGGCAGAGAATCACGACCGTGTCACCAGTGGATCCCGAATTCGGATCAAGAGCGACACGCTCTAGGCGGCCCGGCATTCTTTCGGACTATCGCTCCGCCGCGCCCTTGGTCTGCTCGGCCGACTGCGCCCATAGGTTGATCGCCTCCTCGTCAGCATAGGTGTCGATCTCGGCCAGTTCCTCTTCCGTGAACTCGAGGTGGGCGATGGCGCCCGCGCAATCGACGACCTGCTCGGGTCGCGACGCTCCGATCAGCGCTGTCGTGATGCCGCCGTCGCGCAGCACCCAGGCGATCGCCATCTGGGCGAGCGTCTGCCCGCGGCGCTCGGCGATTTCGTTCAGCTTCCGGATGTTGCCGATCGCCTGTTCGCTCAGCATGCTTTGCCGAAGGGACTTCCCCTGCGCCGCACGGCTGTCCTCCGGAATGCCACCAAAGTATTTGCGGGTGAGCATTCCCTGTGCGAGCGGCGTAAATGCGATCGAGCCGACACCAAGTTCGGCGAGTGTGTCCTTCAACCCGTCCCGTTCTATCCAGCGGTTGAGCATGTTGTAGGACGGTTGGTGGATCAGGCAGGGCGTCCCCAGATCCTGCAAGATGCGCACCGCCTCCCGCGTGCGATCCGAATTGTAGCTCGAGATTCCGGCGTAGAGGGCTTTCCCGGACCGCACGATCCGGTCGAGCGCACTCATCGTCTCCTCCAACGGGGTGTCGGGGTCGAAGCGGTGGGAGTAGAAGATGTCGACGTAGTCGAGGCCCAGGCGCTTCAGCGACTGCTCGCAGGAGGCGATCAGGTACTTTCGGCTGCCGAACTCGCCGTAGGGACCTGGCCACATAAGGTAGCCCGCCTTGGAAGAGATGATCAGCTCGTCGCGGTACCCGGCGAGGTCGGTGCGGAGGATCTCGCCGAACGCCTCCTCGGCGCTGCCCGGGGGAGGGCCATAGTTGTTGGCAAGGTCGAAGTGGGTGATGCCGTGGTCGAACGCCGTCTGCACGATGGCGCGCTTGCGCTCATGCGGCGTATCGTGGCCGAAATTGTGCCACAGACCAAGAGAGATCGCAGGCAGTCTCAGCCCGGACCTTCCGCAGCGGCGATAGACCATGCGGTCGTAGCGCGCTGTATCAGGTGAATACGACATCGAAGAGATCCTCGTTGAGAAGACCCGCCGCCTCGGAAGGTGGAAGTGCGCGGGGACGCTCGCAGGTGGTGGTGAGTTCGATGAACCGCCCTTCCTCCCCGGAGCGGAGGATAGAGGTCATCACGTCCACCGCATGCAGTGCAAGACCTAGCGAGCAGCGATGCGAACGGCCCTCCCGAATGGCCTGCGCCATGTCGGCGAGGCCCGCGGTCCGGTAGTTCGCCTGCGGCCCGGCAGTCTCGTGCTGCTGGTTGATCCTCCCGAACGGATGGTCCCAAGGCTGCACCGCAGCGATCTTGCCGTCGCGACCGGCCTTTTTCAGGGTGCCGCCGAACCAGTTGGGGTCAGGAACGAACAGCGATCCCTCAGTCCCGTACAGCTCCATAGATGCGTGTCCGTGGGCCCATACGTCCCAACTTGTGGAGAGGGTGATCGTCGCTCCGCTTGCAAACTCGAGGAGCGCGTGGATGGTCGTCGGTGTCGCGACCTCGATCACCTCGCCCTTGCGCGGCTGCGACTGGATCGTGCGAGTCGGCGTCCCCATCGAGGTCAGGGCTGCCACGCGGCGAACCGGACCGAGAAGCTGGACAAGATTCGTGACATAGTACGGCCCGACGTCGAGCATCGGGCCCGCTCCCGGCTGGAAGAAGAAGTCCGGCGCCGGGTGCCAATTCTCCATTCCGTGCGACATGACGTGCGCCGTTCCGGTCACGACTCTGCCAATCGAGCCCCCGTCGATCTCCGCCCGTGCCTGCTGGTGGGCACCGCCGAGGAACGTGTCCGGTGCCGAGCCGACGCGCCGGTCATTCGCCTCGGCCAGGGCGCGGAGGCTCCTGCCCTCGTCAAGCGTCAGCACCAGGGGCTTCTCGCTGTAGGCGTGCTTGCCGGCCTCGAGGATCGAGCGGGTCACCTCGTAGTGCGCCGCGGGGATGGTCAGGTTGACGATCACGTCGATGTCGTCCTCGGCGAGCAGCGCATCGATCGAGAGCGCCCTGACGCCGTATTTCTCAGCCTGCGCTCGCGCGACGTCCTGACGAAGGTCGGCGACAGCCCGCACCTCGATCGCCCGGAAGGCGCGCGCAAGTTCGAGATAGGCCGTCGAAATGTGGCCGCAGCCGATGATCCCGACACCGAGCGGGGCGGTCACAGCGCCCTGCCGGTCTCCAGCGCGCGACGCGCGAAGCGTGCATCGTCGCTCGGGTTGTCGTGCTCCATGACGAAGTACTGGCAGGCGGTCTCACGCAGCGCCGCGGCGATTGCAGGCCAGTCCATCACACCGTGGCCGGGATCGGCCCACCCGTCCTCCTCCAGCGCCTCGCCCTCGGGCGCGATGTCCTTGACGTGCGCCGCGATGATCCGGTCACCGTACTTCTTGATCCAGGCCAACGGGTCCTGCCCGGCCTTCCGGACCCAGGCCGCGTCGATCTCGAAGCGGAGATCCTGCCCGCCGCTCAGGATCAGGTCGATCGGCAGCTCGGCATCGTCTATCGGCGCGAACTCGAAGTCGTGATTGTGCCAGCCGAAGCCCACCCCTTCGCTCTGCATCTGCTTTCCCGTGAGCGTGAGGCGGCGACCGAAGGTCTGCCAGCCTTCCGCGTCGTTCGGGCGGTGCCCGGCGGAGAGGAACGGAGCGATGATCGTCTCGATCCCCAGCCCTCTTGCAACGTCCGCAGTTCCGATCGGATCACGCTCGATCCGGTCGAGATCGACATGCGCGGTTGGCATCGCCAGGCCCGTCGCGTCAAGCTGATCCTTCAGCTTTTCGACGCTCTTCAGCTCATTGAAAAGTGCGCCATACCCCTCGACCTGCGTGTAGCCGAGATCGGCCAGCATCTTCAGTGTCTCGTCGAGCGGCTTACGGCGCGAGCTGTATAGCTGGTAGGAGAGTCCGACCATCGTTCACCTGTCCTGGATGTGGGTTGCGCCATGCAGATCGCGGGTCTCGACCGTGGGCGCGTCGTTTCTTGTGCGAAGGTACAGCCGCTTCGGCAAACCCGGAAGGATCGTCAAGCAATTGTCCGAGAGGAACCCATCCGCACGCTCCACCGTGACGAAAAGCGCCAGTTTCTCCGCGGTCAGCGTGACGTGGTGCCCGCCTTCGGTCGCCGTGAGCTCGACGGAGATCTCCGGACGCTGCAAGTCGTAGCTCTTGTAGGGCATTGGTGCGAAATGCTCCTCGCCCTCGGCTAGGGTGCCACGCCAGCGGTAGAACAGCATTTCCTGTTCACGCACGATAGAGGCAGGGACGCTCACGATGCCGACGGATCGGTCGGGAGGCACGCTTGCGCGCGCCTTCGCGACGCGACGCCGGTTGCCATCAAGGTCGACTGCGAAGACTTCGAGCGCGATGGCGTCGGCTTCGTTGCGATCGTTGACCGCGCAGAAGACGAAATCTCCGCCGGCCGGCGCAACGGTTACCCTCAGCGGCGCATAGAATCGTCGCGCCAGGTGGTGGAGGATCTTCCACCCGCCGCCGTAATCCAGCGACGACCACGAGGCGCATGGCCAGGTATCGTTGAGCTGCCAGTAGAGCGTGCCCATGCAGTGCGGCTTGAGGCTGCGCCAGTGATCGACGGCGGTCTGGATCGCAAGACCCTGCTGCACCTGGGAGAGATAGACGAACGACTCGAAGTCCGTGGGAAAGCGGAAGTAGCGGAACATCGTCTCGGCGATCCGGGCGTTGCCACCCGCGTTCTTCTGATGGCCCTCCAGCACCGGCGAGGCGATGTTCCAGTCCTTCGGCTCGGCGAAGGTCCGCACGACATCCATCGACGGATATGACTGGAAACCGAACTCGGAACAGAAGCGTGGGTCGACTTCGCGATAGTGTTCGAAGTCGCGCCCCTCGTGCCAGACCGACCAGAAATGCATGTCGCCGCGGCTGTCGTCGTGCCAGGCATCGCCGAAGCCGAAGGGCCCGGGCGAGGGCGAGGACGGCCACCAGTTCGCGTCCGGCAGCACTGATTTCAGCGCCGCTTCCACCGTCCTGTTCAACCGGTCGTAGGCGACGAGGTAGCGGTCCCGGTCCTGCAGGCTCTCCTCGTACCAGTCCAGCGCGGCGACGACCTCGTTGTCGCCGCACCAGAGCGCAAGGCACGGGTGGTGGTTGAGCCGCAGGACGTTCTCACGCACCTCAGCCTCGACCTCGGCCAGGAACTCCGGCGTCGCGGGGTAGAGATTGCAAGCGAACATGAAATCCTGCCAGACCATCAGCCCAAGTTCGTCGCAGAGGCCGTAGAACCAGTCCGGCTCGTACCGTCCGCCACCCCAGACGCGGATCATGTTCATGTTCGCGGCAACGGCGGATCGGAGGAGGTCGGCGACGCCCTCGCGCGAGATGCGCCCGGCGAGCGCGTCGGCCGGTATCCAGTTCGCACCACGGCAGAAGACGTCGCGGCCGTTCACGCGCATCCTGAAGGCACCGCCCTCGCCGCCCGCGACGAGGTCCATCGTGCGCAGCCCGATGCGCCGCGTATCGCGCCTGCCGGCGAACGTCACGGTCAGGTCGTGGAGCGTCTGCGGCCCCTCACCCGCCGGCCACCAGAGGTCCGCCTCGCCCAGCGCCAGCTCAACCTCGGCGGATTCCGCCGGCGACGATCGCGCTGGCCTCCGCGCCAGCACATTCAACGACGACTGGCTCTCCCTCGCCGCCCGCAGCGTGGACGCGAACCCGCAGGCATGTCCCGGCGCCGTGCTCCTGGCGGACGACGAAGCTGTCGATGCGCGCCCCGTTCGGCTCGATGCGGATGCCGCCGGTGATGCCGAACGGCGCGAGCGCGATGTTCCAGTCCCAGCCGAAGTCGCACTGCGGCTTGCGCAGCATGTTGCCGTTCGGGATCGGGCTGTTGTCGGCGTTGTATGGGACGCGAAACGGCTGGGCCGCCTGCGCCGCGTCCGCCGCGCGCGTGGCGGAGCGGAAAAGAATCTCGATCTCGTTGTCCCCTTTGCGCGCCGCGCCGGAGAGGTCGGCGCGCCAAACGCGAAACGCGTTCGCGGCGCGGAGAACCTCGACCCCGTTCAGGCGCACCTCTGCAACGGTGTCGAGGCCATCGATCACCAGTGAACAGTCGGCCGTCTCGAGGAAGACCGTCCTCCGAACGCTCCAGTCCCGGTCGGCGACCCAGCGGCATTCCTGCTCGTTCCGGCCATGATAGGGCTCCGGCAGGAGGCCTGTCCGGACAAGCGCCGATATGCCGTCGCCGGGAACTGCCATCGTCGCGCGATGGGTCCCCGTCTCGTCACTCAGCGCCCACTCGCCAGCCAGATCTAGCTCAACGCCACGCGCGTGATCCTTCACAACCCCTCCCCGCTTGCCTTGGCGGGCGCGCGTCGGATCGTCCGCAGGCAGCGCTCCCTGCCCGCCTTTTTGCAGCGGTAGCCGTCAAAGCGGAAGCCCAGACCGACGCATTGCCACCGCGCATCCTCCGCCGCCACGTCGGCGACGCCCGAGCCACTCTCGAACCGGGAAGAGCAAGAGCGCGCGAAACCCTCTCCTGCATGATGAGGCTAGGGCAGCCCCGGCAGAACCTTGTCGAGCGTCGCGGGGTAGTCGCGCACGCGCACGCCGGTGGCATTGTAGATCGCGTTCGTCACGGATGCGGCCGCGCCGCAGATCCCGAGCTCGCCGATGCCCTTGACCTGCATCGGGTTCGCCCACGGATCGCGCTCCTCCAGCAGCATCACCTCGATCTGCGGCACGTCGAGGTTCACCGGCAGGTGGTATTCGGCGAAGTCGTTGTTGACGATGTGGCCGAACCGCGGGTCGTGCATCAACTCTTCAGTAAGCGCCATGCCGATGCCGAACGTCATTCCGCCCAGACATTGGGAGCGCGCGGTCTTGGCGTTGAGGATGCGGCCGGCCGCAAAGCAGCCGAGCATCCGCCGCACACGCGTCTCGCCGGTCACGGCATTGACCCCGACCTCCGAGAAATACGCCCCAAAGGTCGACTGCCGCACCTTTGTGCCGGCGTCGCCAGGCTCGACCTTACCCTCGGCGTCGAGCGACTCCCCGTTCAGCAGCTCCGCGATCGCAACGCTGCGGTTGCCTGAGATCGCCTGCCCGTCCTTCAGCGTCAGGTCGCTCTCGTCGCACTCCATGCGCCGCGCCAGCTCCCGGCGCAGCTCGGCGCAGGCGATGTAGACCGACGTTCCGCTGGAGCTTGCGCCGAACGAGCCACCCGAGCCCGAAGCGGGCGGCAGGTCAGTGTCGCCGAGAACGGTCCTGACGTTCTCCAGCGGCTGGCCCAGCATCTCGGCGGCGATCTGGGTCAGGATCGCGTAGGTGCCGGTGCCGATGTCGGTCATGTCGGTCTCGACCCAGACCCGGCCGTCCGGCGCAAGGCGCACCCGCGCCTCCGACTCCATCAGCATGTTCACGCGCACCGCGGTTGCCATGCCCATGCCGACCAGCCATTCGCCGTCGCGCACCGCACCAGGTTTGGGGTTCCGCTTGTCCCAACCGAACGCCTCCGCTCCCTTGTCGAGCGCCTCCGCCAGCATGTGCGACGAGAACGGGATGTTCTTCGTCGGGTCCTTCTCGGGGATGTTGCGGCGTCGAAGCTCCACGGGGTCGATCCCGACCGCTTCGGCCAGCTCGTCCATCGCGTTCTCGAGCACGGTGTGGCCCACGGCCTCCCCCGGCGCACGCACCGACCCCGCGCAGGTCCGGTTGAGGCGCGCGACGTCGATCCGGGTCAACCTGTTCTCGCCGCGATAGATGAACGGCGTCGCCTGCGTCACCGGCTCCGAAAACACCTCCTCGGGCAGGTTCGACACCAGCGCCTCGTGGCCCAGACCGGTCAGCCGCCCTTCGGCGTCGGCGGCGAGGCGGATGCGCTGCCGCGTCTCGGACCGGCGCATCGTCGCCTCGAACACCTGCTGCCGCGTCAGCGCCACGGAGACCGGGCGGCCGAGCGTCTGCGCCGCGATCGCCGCACCCACGGCCTCGGGCGCGATGCCGAGCTTCGATCCGAATCCGCCGCCGACGTAAGGCGAGAGAATCCGTACACTGGCGGGGTCGACGCCCACAAAGTCCGCAAGCTCGTTCCGGTTGTACTTGAGCATCTGGTAGGAACCGTGGAGCGTCAGCTTGTCGCCTTCCCACGAGGCGACGGCGGCGTGAGGCTCCATCGCAGCACTGTTGTGGCCGGGCGTCCGGTAGACGACGTCGATGGCGTGTTCAGCCTCCCGCATGGCGCGATCGAGGTCGCCCTGCGCGGTCGGCTCGCCCTCCTCCACCGCTGCGTCTTCAGGATCGGTCGCAATGTCGCCAGCCTCGCCAAGCGCGAACCGGAGCGAGATCGCGCCATCCCGCGCCGCCTCGAACGTCTCCGCCACCACAAGCGCGACAGGCTGGCCAAGGTACGCTGCCTCCTCGACGCCCTGAACCGGCGCGGCATTCGCCATGCCCTGCGCAGGGTTCCGCAGCAGCCGGGGGTCACTGATGACCGAGACGACGCCCTCGATGCGCTCGACCTCGGCACTGTCGATGCCGGTGATCTTCACACCCGCTCGCGGGGCGCGGACAAAGACGCCGTGCAGCATTCCTTCCATGTGCCACTCGTGCGCATAGGTGGCGCGCCCCGAGACTTTCAGCGGCCCCTCCGGCCGGTCGGCGCCCTCGCCGACGACGCCCTGCGCCATGTCATCGAGGCGATTCTCGTGGTCCGGCTCGTCGATCTTCAGATGTGCGTTCATGCGTGCTCTCCCGTCACCTCGGCCAGCGTCGCCTTCAGGGTCCGCCGTGCGAGGGGAATCTTGAATTCGTTGCCGCCGTGGCCGCTCGCGTCCTGCAGCAGACGGTCGGCGGCGGCATCGAACGTCGCCTCGGTCGGCTCTTCGCCGATCAGCGCCTCCTCGATGCGAATGTCGCGCCACGGCTTCGGCGCAATGCCACCGAAGGCCAGCGCGGCGTGCGCGATGCGGCCGTCCTCGACCCGAACGATCGCCGCGACGGAGACGAGAGCGAAGGCGTAGGACGCGCGGTCCCGCACCTTGCGGTAGGCCTGCCGGCCCGCAACCGGCGCCGGGAGCCGCACGGCGGTGATCAACTCCCCCGGCTCCAGAACGGTCTCCCGCTCGGGCGTATCGCCCGGCAGGAGGTGGAAATCGATCAGGGGCACCTCGCGGATCTGACCGCCCGGCCGCTCGATCTCGATCATCGCGCCCAGCGCCTGCATCGCGACAGCCATGTCGCTGGGATGCGTGGCGATGCACTGGTCGCTGACACCGAGAATGGCGTGCAGGCGCGTCGCCCCGCCCAGTGCGGCACAGCCCGATCCGGGCGCGCGCTTGTTGCAGGCCATCGCCGTCTCGTAGAAGTAGTAGCACCGCGTCCGCTGCAGCAGGTTGCCGCCGGTGGTGGCCTTGTTCCTGAGCTGCCCGCTGGCCCCCGCGAGCAGGGCACGGGAGAGCACCGGATAGTCCCGGCGGACGCGCGGATGCGCCGCAAGATCGCTGTTGGTGACCAGGGCGCCGACGCGCAGCCCGCCATCATCGGTCTCCTCGACGCCGCCGAGGTCGAGGCGGTTGATGTCGACCAGACGATCCGGCGCCATTACCTCGAGCTTCATCAGGTCGAGGAGGTTGGTGCCGCCAGCAATGAAGGTCGCTCCACCCGCGGCCCCGGCGGATACCGCGTCTGCGGTCGATGTAGCACGGTGATATTCGAAGGGATTCATCGCTGCGCCCTCCCGGCCGCGTCGAAGATGGCGTCGCGGATGTTGGGATAGGCCGCGCATCGGCAGAGGTTGCCGCTCATGCGCTCGGCGATCTCCTCCATCGTGAAGCCGGGCTCTCCCTCCAGATCGGCCGAGACGTGGCTGGGCCAGCCCTCCCGCAGTTCCTCCAGCATCGCCGTGGCGGAGCAGATCTGGCCGGGCGTGCAGTAGCCGCACTGGTAGCCGTCGTGCTTGACGAACGCTTCCTGCAGCGCCGACAGCGCTCCGGGCTCCCCCAGCCCTTCGATTGTCGTGATCTCCTGTCCGTCGTGCATGCAGGCGAGCGTCAGGCACGAGTTGATGCGCCGCCCGTCGACGAGCACGGTGCAGGCGCCGCATTGGCCGTGGTCGCAGCCTTTCTTGCTCCCGGTCAGTCCCAGGTGGTTCCGCAGGGCATCGAGCAGCGTGACGCGCGCGTCCGCTTCGACAACGTGCGTCTCGCCGTTGATCGAGAGTTCCGTCTTCATCATTTTTCCTCAGGCTAGTTCGCGGCGACAGACACCGGCCAAAGGGGTGCAACGTCACCGGAGCGTGATCGGTTCAACTCTCCATGGCGGTGATGCATGATGTCACGTCTGCCGCCGCGAGCCGGGCGCTTGCACCGGCCGCAGGATCGCGATCTCGCGCGGCGCAGGAGGAGCGCTAGGCGATGACAACGGCCCCGGGACCCCGACTTTCTGATCAGCCCGACTGGAGCTACCTGCTGCGGGAGTTCGAGACGCTCTACCGCCACGGCTCAGCCGGCGGCAGCAAGGTGATCCGCGGACACAAGCGGCGCGTCCGCGAGACGCTGGCCAGCGTGATCGAGAAGGATCCCGAGATCGTGCCGCGCCAACCGCAGGCAAGACCCGTCACAGCGCATCTGGGCCGCGCCCTCGACCTCGGCGCCCGCGGCAGCGTGGAGGGCCTGGCGCGGGCGCTGGGGCGGGTCGCGCACGCGCTGACGTGGGAGTACGGCTATGAGCGCGTTCCGAAGACGCTCGAGATGAAGTACGCGTACTGCGAGACCCTCGGCCCGCAGGGCCCGATCAAGTCCGATCAGCTCGTCCTCGGCTTCGTCCTGTTCGCGCCTCGCACGACCTATCCGCAGCACAGCCACCAGGAGATCGAAGAGAGCTACGTCTCCGTCGGCGGCTCCTGGACGGAGAACGATACGGCCGTCTACGCCTCCGGCTCGCTGATCCTGAACCGCCCCGGCGACGAGCACCGGATCACCACGGCGGACCGCGATCCCTGTCTGCTGGCCTACGCCTGGGTCGGGCCGGAGCAGCGTCTCGCGGCACCGGGGATGAAGTTCTCGTCGACGCGACGTGCCAGGACGGCGCAGGGCATCTGAGCCGCCGACGCGCTTAGCCGAGGCTCTGCAAGAGCGCCGGCGAGGGATCTCCGGTCGCCGGCAGTCCACGACTCGATTGATACGCCCGGATCGCCTCACGCGTGTTCGCCCCGATCACACCGTCGGTGCCGCCGGTATCGTATCCCTGGGCCGTCAGGCGTCTCTGCAGCATGACCCGGTCCTCACGCGTCATCCCCATCGCATCTGGCGGGAAGCTCGCCCGCAACGGCCCTGCACCTCCGATGCGATCCGCCAGGAGACCGACGCCGATCGCGTAGGCGTCCGAATTGTTGTAGCGCTTGATCGCCTGGAAGTTGCTCTTGACGGCGAACCGGGGGCCGCCGGGTTGGGGCTGGATCACCTGGCCCGCGGGCGCGCCGGCACCGACCTCGCCACCCCAGCGCATGCCGCGGCGCCAACCGTTGCGTGAGAGGTATGCCGCGGTGGAGGCGAGGGCGTCGCTCGGATCATCCGACCAGATGTCGCGCCGCCCATCTCCGGTGAAGTCGACCGCAAAACTCTGGTAGGATGTCGGGATGAACTGCGTGTGCCCCATCGCACCCGCCCAGCTGCCCGTCAGGCGCGATGGCGTGGTGTCGCCGTCCTGCAGGATCTCGAGCGCGGCGACGAGTTGGCTTTCGAAGAAAGCGGCCCTGCGGCCGTCGTAGGCCAGCGTCGAGGTGGCCGAGATGACCGGCACATCGCCCCGCCGCTCGCCGTAGAAGCTCTCGAGTCCCCAGATCGCCGCGATGATCTCGGCGTCGACGCCGTATCGGTTCTCCAGAGCGGCGAGGGTGCTTGCGCGGCGCTGGGACGCGGCGCGGCCCTTTTGAACCCGCTCCTCCGAAACCGCTATGGAAAGATAGTCCTCAAGGGTTCGGTCGAACTCGGTCTGATTGCGGTCGCGCGTAACTACCCCAGGCAGATATCCCGCGTCGCGAAAGCCGACGTCGACGCTCGCCGCGGACAGGCCATAGTTCCCGGCCCGCGACCGGAACGCGGCGACCCAAGCGTTATACCCAGGATTCGGAACCGGGCGCAGATCGGGTGCCAGGCTTCCGCCGCCGCGGTTCACGGACTGCGATACGCCACTGCATGACGTGAGGAGCAGGCCTGCGGCGCAGATCGTGAAGTGTCGTCTCGTGATGGTCATGTTCGGGCTCATGAGGTGTTCGCTCGCCTCCCGCCATCGTGCCACCCAATCGAGGGCATGGGAATGGCGCTTTGGGGCCGTGGTGCCAAGTCAAGGCGGCTGGGCCACGGAGGTATTGGACGCCGCGCACACAGACCGAGCGGAGCGCGGCGCTCGGGGCGGTGGTGATGCTGGCCACCAATCGCCGGACTTCGGAGATGGGGTGGATGCCGCTCTCCCCTGACGGCATCGCAATGTGCCAAGCTTGCGGTGTTGAATCACAAGCTGAAGGAGAGGGCATCCATGGGAGAAGTTAGCACCATCGGCGTCGACCTGGCAAAGAACGTGTTCCAGGTGCACGGCGCGGCGGCGGACGGGTCCGTTCTGTTTCGGAAGAAGTTGTCGCGGCCGCAGTTCGCGCGGTTCATGGCGCAGCAGCCGCCATGCCTTGTGGCGATGGAAGCCTGCGCCAGCGCTCATCATTGGGCGCGGGAGATGGCGCGCTACGGCCATGAGGTCCGGCTGATCGCGCCGCATTACGTAAAGCCGTTCCTCAAGCGGCAGAAGAACGACGCCGCCGATGCCGAGGCGATTGTCGAGGCGGCCCTGCGGCCGACCATGCGTTTCGTCGAACCGAAGTCCGCGGACCAGCAGGCGCGGGCGGTCGCGTTCCGGACCCGCGAGCAATTCGTGAAGCGGCGCACTGAAGCCGTGAATGCGCTCAGGTCGCATCTCTACGAGTTCGGGCATGTCGCCCCCGAAGGGATCGGCTATGTGCCGCGCCTTGAACGGGTCGTCAAAGATCCTGACGCCGACATTCCTGATCTGGCACGCGACATCTGCCGGATGCTCCTTGAGCAGATCACCCACCTGACCGACCGGATCAAGGAGCTGAAAGCGCGGATCGCGGCGATGTCGAACGAAGCTGAAATGCCTCGCCAGCTGCAGACGATGCCGGGCGTCGGCCCGATCACCGCGCTCGCGGTCGAGACTTTCGCGCCGCCGATGGACCAGTTCCGCCGCGGCCGCGACTTCGCCGCGTGGCTCGGCCTGGTGCCGCGGCAGCATTCCACCGGCGGCAAGCAGAAGCTGGGGAAGACCTCGAAGATGGGGCAGCGTGACATACGGCGGTTGTTGGTCATCGGGGCGACCGCCGTGATCCGCTGGGCCTCGCGTCGAGGGGCGCCGAAGGGGTCGTGGCTGGCGCGGATGCTGGAGCGCAAACCGATCCCGGTCGTGGCGGTCGCGCTGGCCAACAAGATGGCGCGCGGCATCTGGGCGATGCTGACGCGCGGTGAAAGCTATCGTGGCCCGGTGCTGATCGGCGCCTGATCGGGCATCGAACGGCCAACCGGGCCACCGAGTTGTGAGGAAGACATGATCTGCATAGGCACATGATCGACATGATCCGGGCCGGGCAAACCAGAAACCTTCTCCGAGCCTCGAGCGCGCTGTTGGAGATGTGGCCCCGCTCCGCGCATCACCATCCCGGCCAGCGGCGCCAGTCAGCCGCTTGAACAGGCCTGACAAAAGACCGCACTCGATCACAAGTCCAGAAGATCAGAAATTCCTTGCAAACCGAGCGGCATCCACAAAAGAAGGTTCGGGTTGCAAGATCTGGGCGAAGCCTTCGGGTCGGCCGCGGTCGTAGTCGCCCGCCGAGATTGCCACACTGCCGCGTTGCGCCAGACCGTGCGCTATCAAGTCTTCGGGCGCCGTCGCGCGGAACCGCGTCGCCTCAGCCCGGTCGGCACTCGACGAACCTCGTGCAGCACGCTTGCCCTTGCCCTTATCGACGAGTAGTCCATCCGCGGCGCCGGGGCCGCGCCATCGGATGTGCCGTCGGGCGGCAGGAGACGCGATATCGCTCAGGTGACGGACAAGGCCGCAGGGCAGGACGCGCGTGGCAACCCATGGTGGCGGGGCGCGGTCGTCTATCAGATTTATCCACGCTCGTTCCAGGACACCGATGGCGACGGGGTCGGCGACCTGCGGGGTATCACCTCGCGGCTGGACTACCTTGCTGCTCTCCCGGTCGACGCGATCTGGATCTCGCCGGTCTTCCCGTCGCCGATGCTCGACTTCGGCTACGACATCGCGGACTACTGCGGCATCGATCCGCTCTTCGGATCGCTCGACGACTTCGACCGGCTGATTGCCGAGGCGCATCGTCGCGGTCTCAAGGTCCTGCTCGACCTTGTGCCCAGCCACACCTCGGACCGCCACCCCTGGTTCCTCGACAGCAGGCGATCGCGGGACAACCCCAGGCGGGGCTGGTACGTCTGGTCCGATCCGGGGCCCGACGGCGGCCCGCCCAACAACTGGATCAGCGAGTTCGGCGGGCCGGCCTGGACGTGGGACGAAACCACCGGACAGTACTACCTCAACCTCTATCTCAGCGAGCAGCCGGCGCTGAACTGGCGCAATCCGGACGTGCACCGCGCCATGGCCGACGTCATGCGCTTCTGGTTCCGCCGCGGCGTGGACGGGTTCCGTGTCGACGCCGTGGAGCATCTCGCGCCCGACGCGCAGCTGCGCGACAACCCCCCAAACCCGCACTGGCGCGAGCATGAGGGTCCGGCGCGCAGCCACGTCCGGGCCTACACCGCGCACCAGCCGGACGGCTACATGGCGGCGAAGGAGATGCGCCGCGTGGCGGACGAGTTCCCCGACCGCGTCCTGCTGGGCGAGGCCTACGGGACGCTCACCGAGGTGGTGGGCTACTACGGCGAGGCCCTCGACGGATTTCATCTGCCCTTCAACTTCGAGCTCGTCTCGGCGCCGTGGGAGGCGCGGCACATCGCGGACTTCGCCGCGGCCTACGAGGCCGCGCTGCCACCGGGCGCATGGCCCACCTGGGTGCTGGGCAACCACGACCGGTCCCGCATCGCCAGCCGTGTCGGTGCGGCGCAGGCGCGTGTCGCTATGATGATGCTGCTGAGCCTGCGCGGTACGCCGACGATCTATCAGGGCGACGAGCTGGGCTTGGCGGACGCGACCATCCCGCGCGAGCAGGTCCAGGACCCGTGGGAAAAGCGCGTGCCGGGACAGGGGCTCGGCCGCGACCCGGTGCGCGTGCCGATGCCCTGGTCTGGCGCGGCGAAGGCAGGCTTCACCGCGGGGCAGCCGTGGCTGCCGGTCCCGCGCGACACGTCGGTCGATGCGCAGGAACGGAACCCGGACTCGATGCTCAGTTTCACGCGCCGTCTCTTGGCGCTGCGTCGGGACGAGCCGGCCCTGAAGGTGGGCGCCTACGAGGGCATCGGCTCTGCCGAAGATGTCCTCGTCTTCAGGCGCCGGCACGGGTCCCGCACCCTAACCGTCGCGCTGAACATGGGCAGCAGCGAGAGACCGGTGACGCTGGACGGCACCGTGCTTCTCTCGACCCGCCCCGGCCGGTCCGGCGCACCTGCAGACGGTCGTCTCCTGCCGGACGAAGGCGTAATCGTGGCCCCGGCGTAAGGAGCGCCGGGCAGCGGTTTAAAGCGTCGGCGTGAACGCCGGCTCGAAGCTGCCCAGAAGGTCAAGATGCTGCTCCAGAAGGCGGCTCATGAGGAAGTTCTCGCGCACCTTCTCGCGTCCGCGCGCGCCCATTTCGGCTGCGCGGTCGGGGTCGCCGACGAGCTCGACGATGCGCTGCGCG
Organism: uncultured Alphaproteobacteria bacterium; assembly: GCA_963749675.1. Lineage (GTDB taxonomy): Bacteria > Pseudomonadota > Alphaproteobacteria > Rhodobacterales > Rhodobacteraceae > Roseitranquillus. The sequence continues at coordinate 1,303,079 of CAVVNT010000001.1, read as the reverse complement.
GCCTCCTCGACGCTGTCGACCAGAAACCCGTTGACCCCGTCGTCGATCTGCCGCGGGATGCCGCCGACGTTGCCGCCGATCACCGGAGTGCCCTTCCACAGCGCCTCGGAAACCGTCAGTCCGAACCCCTCGCGCAGTGATTTTTGCAGAACGACCGCCGCGTGCTGCTGCAATGCGCTGACAAGCACCTGATCCGAGCCGTCGAGCACCATGATCCGGTCGGTCCGCCGCTCCAGCAGCGTGTCGTAGATCTCGTTTGTCTCCGGGTCGTCGGCGGGCCGGTTGCCGAGCAGCACGAGCGTCGCATCGACGTCGCGCCGCGCGATCTCGAAGGCATCGACGACGCCGTGCGGGTCCTTCCACCGGTCGAACCGCGAGATCTGGGCGACGATCGGCAGGTCCATCGGGATCGAGTACGCCTCCAGCCGCTCGCGCACCACGTCCTCGCTCAGCACTTGGCTCTTGACCTTGGTCGGGTCGATCGCGGGCAGCAACGAGTAGCTGGGGATGCCGAAGTCCTGATGATACTCGTCGAGGATGTAGATGGCGGCGCTGAACTGGCTGCCGAACCGCCGCAGATACTCGATCAGCCGCGGATCGGGCCGGCTCAGGTCCAGGTGGCAGCGCCAGATCCACGGGCCCTTCTTGCGATAGTGCTCGACCATGCCGATCGTATGGTGGTCGTGCATGTAGACGGCGTCGTGATCGAGGTTGTTCTGCACCGCGTTGTCGCGAAACGTCTGCTCGAAGACGCGCATCTTGTCCTCGGTGAGGTCGATCTCGCCGCCCTGGATGGCGTCATGCATCTCGCGCGTGACCTCGTAGAACTCGGGCGTTCCGCGCAGAAGCCGCCACTCGGTATCGATCCCGAGGCGGTTCATCATGCCGACGAGCGACAGCAGGATCTCGACCACGCCGCCGGCGTGGAAGGTCGAGTTCATGTGCACCACGCGCTGCCCCCTCAGCGCGTCCGCCTTGGCCGTGATCCGGTCGACGGTCTCGTCGCCCACATGCTGACGATAGCCATCCAGATCGACTTGCGATTGCGACGTCATGCCCACCCCCCTCGTTGTGCCTGGTAAGCGTATCGCCCGATTGCGACCGCGGGCAACATTCGGGGTGAAGGCAGCACGAGCTTTCGCGTGGCCGTCACACATCGGGCCAAGCTCTCCCGCCGTCGTCTGAGGCGCGGCGTCTTCGGGTCCGTCGTCGAGGTTGCGAACCGCCCTCGCCCGCTTCGTCGCGGAAGACGGACCCTACCCCGGATTTATCGCGGCTGCGCGCGAGGCCGGCTCCGCCCACCGCTACGACGTCATGGACTCCGGCGCTATTCCGTATCGCGACGAAAGCTTCGACCTCGATGGACATCGCGGACGTGCCTGGCGCCATCGCCGAGATGGATGCGCGTGCTGCACCTGGAGGGAAGCCTCGACGCATCCATCGTAGACCCGATCGAGGATCTCCAAGCGAGCAGCAGCTACTTCGGGCCGCGACGCTTCGAGAGCGACGAGCGACGCGCCGGATTGCAGATGCAGTTCGCCGGCTGGACGCGGCCGCTCGGCTAGTACGCCGAAGCCATTTGCCGGGCCGGTCTCACCAAGCGATCGACAAGTCGACTCCCGATTGCACCGGCCGAGAGCACATGCGGCGCTGGACGAAGCGGCCTCCATTCCTTTGGATGCGGTGCGCTTCGGCTGACGGGGCCTCCGCGGCAGTTCAGCCCACTTGCGGGCAGCAGGGCATCCAGGATGTTCCTTTTGCAGCCCCGCCGCAGGAACATGCCGATCGCCAATGTGCCGAGCGTCGAAATATTGCAGGATCGACCATGCCCGAAGGACACGATGTCAGGATGCTGAAATTGCAGAAGGACGCCTGAGTGTCGGCTCTAGGCCACCTAGTGTTCCCCACCTGACGGAGGATTCCGATCCGCGGTCTGGCGTGTCAGTGTCGGGGTATGAGACGTGATGACATCTGCCTTCACCTGAACCCCGCTGACCGCGCGGAGCTTCAGGCTCTGGTCGCCGACCGCAACACCCCGCGCAAGCTCGTCTGGCGGACCGAGATCGTGCTGGCGACGGCGGACGGCCATGGCACCTTCGAGATCATGCGGCGCGCGAACCCCTCGAAGCCCAGCGTGTGGCGCTGGCAGGAGCGCTACCTCGACGAGGGCGTGGACGGCGTCAGGCGCGACAAGACCAGGCCTTCGCGCGTGCCGCCGCTGCCGCGCGAAACGCGCCTCAAGGTGATTGCGGGAGAGTCCTCCGAACGCCACCCACTGGAGTCGCTCCGCCATGGCCGAGGCGGCGGGGATTTCGCCGTCGAGCGTGGGCCGCATCTGGGCGGAGGCCGGTCTGAAGCCCCATCTGATACCAAGGGCATCATCCGTTGACCTGCGCCGAGTTGCGCGAGGTGATGGAGGCGACGCGCTCTGGGATTGCGAGAGCGCGTTCCAGGCGTCGCAGCAGACGTCGACGATGGCGTCATGGCTGCCGAACACGCGGTTCGCGAGGTGGTTCTGGCGGAGGAACTGCCAGACGTTCTCGACCGGGTTCAGCTCCGGGCTGTACGGCGGGAGCGTCAGCAGCGTGATGTTCGCCGGGACGGCGAAATCCCTGGAGCTATGCCGGCCGGCGCGGTCGAGGACGAGGACGAGGACGAGGATAGCGTGCGCGCCGGGGGAGACGTGCCGGCCGATCTCCGCGAGGTGGGCGCTCATCGCATCCGTGTTCGCGGAGGGCATGGCGAGCGCGGCGCCGGTCGCGCGGGCGGGACAGACGGCTCCGAAGATGTAGGCCCAGGCGTAGCGGCAGTCCTTCGGAGCCCGGGGCCGCGTGCCCCTGCGCGCCCAGAGGCGGGCGAGCGTCGCCTGCTGGCCGACACGCGCCTCGTCCTGAAACCACACCTCGAGGGGCTTGTCCTTCGCCTCGTCAGGCAGCGCCGTGCGTACCAGCTCGGCTGCAGTTTATGGAATGGCCCGCCCCTCCTGGACCGCATCGGATGGGATGCTGACGGCAAAATGGAAAGGGAGCGCGCTATGACGATCATGGTCCTCGGCATCGATTTGGGCAAGAACAGCTGCTCTCTGGCGGGATTGGATGAGAACGGCGGTGTCGTGCTGCGCCGGCGCATGCGGCACCCTGCCGCCCTTGAGCCGCTGGCCGAATTTATCGGCCCGCTGACCCCGCCCTCCGTTGCGGCCTGCCGCGTGCCCGACGAGAAGGAACTTTCATGAGCCTGTTTGAACGTTGGCTGACCCTCTGGGTCGCGCTCTGCATTTTGGCCGGGCTCGTCCTCGGCAACCTCGCGCCGGGTATGTTCGGCGCGCTGGCCGCGCTGGAGGTCGCCTCGGTCAATCTCGTCGTCGCCGTCCTGATCTGGGCGATGGTCTATCCGATGATGATCGCGGTCGACCTCGGTTCGCTCAAGGCGGTGGGTCAACGCCCGAAGGGCCTCGTTATCACGCTGGCGGTGAATTGGCTGATCAAGCCGTTCACCATGGCGGCTCTGGCGGTCCTGTTCTTCAACCACATCTTCGCCGGGCTGATCGATCCGGAGCGCGCTCCCGAGTACATCGCAGGCTTGATCCTTCTTGGAGCGGCCCCTTGTACGGCCATGGTTTTCGTCTGGTCGCAGCTGACCAAGGGTGATCCGAACTACACGCTGGTGCAGGTCTCGGTGAATGACCTGATCAATGGTGGTGGCCTTCGCGCCGATTGTGGCCTTGCTGCTTGGGGTGACCGATATCAGTGTGCCGTGGGAGACGCTGATCCTGTCGGTCGTCCTCTACATCGTCATCCCGCTGATCGCGGGGCTTCTGACGCGCCGGGCGCTGATCGCGAAACGCGGCGAGGCCGCGGTAACGGCGTTCACGGCACGGATCAAGCCGGCGTCGGTCGTGGGTCTCCTGATAACCGTGGTGCTGCTCTTCGGCTTTCAGGGGCCGGTGATCCTTGCGCAACCGCTGCTGATCGCGCTGATCGCGGTGCCGATCATCATCCAGTCCTACGGCATCTTCGTTTTGGGCTACGGGGCGGCGTGGCTCTGGCGGGTGCCGCACAAGGTCGCCGCGCCCTGTGCTCTGATCGGCACGTCGAACTTCTTCGAGCTGGCGGTGGCGGTGGCCATCGGGCTGTTCGGACTCAACTCCGGCGCGGCGCTGGCCACCGTTGTAGGTGTGCTGGTCGAGGTGCCGGTGATGCTGAGCCTCGTCGCCATCGCGAACCGGACCCGCGCGAAGTTCCCAGCATGAGCGCCCTCCCGGTCGTCATCCACCACAACCCCGACTGCGGCACCTCCCGCAACGTGCTTGGGATCATCCGGACAGCCAGGTACGAGCCGACCGTCATCGAGTACCTGAAAGAAGGCTGGACACGGCCGCAACTCGTGGCGCTGTTTGCGGCCGCCGGGATCACTGTGCGCGAGGCGCTGCGGGTTGTGCGCTCCCCAGCCGAGGAGATGGGGCTCACCGAGCCGGGCGTCTCCGATGACCGCGGCTCCTGGAGGCGATGACGCGCCACGCGATCCTCGTGAATCGCCCGATCGTCTGTACCGCCGAAGGGCGTCAGGCTCTGCCGTCCGTCGGAGGCAGTCCTCGACCTGCTCGACAAGCTCCCTCCTGGCCCGTTTGCGAACGAAGACGCCCAACTGATCATCGACGCCGAAGGGAACCGGATTGTCTGAAACTCCCACCAGCCTGACCACGCCGCAGATCGACGAGCCTCGCCGCCATCGATAACGACCGCCTGCTGCTGCCCGCCCTGAGCAACCATGCGCCCCGGATCCTGATCCTGTACGGCTCGCTCAGGGAGCGGTCCTTCAGTCGGCTGTCGGCCGAGGAGGCCGGGCGCATCCTGACGCGGCTCGTGCGGAGGTCCGGTTCTTCAATCCGTCCGGCCTGCCGCTAGTCGATGACGGCGTGGACGCGAACTCACGCGAAGGTGCGCGAGCTGGTGGCCTGGCGCGAGAAGATGGTCTGGTCGAGCACCGAGCGTCACGGCGCCATGACTGGGCGGATGAAGACCCAGATCGACTGGATCCCGCTGTCCGAGGGCGCCGTGCGCCCGACGCAGGGCAAGACGCTGGCGGTGATGCAGGTGTCGGGCGGCTCGCAAAGCTTCAACGCCGTGAACCAGATGCGGCTCCTCGGGCGCTGGATGCGGATACTGCCCATCTTCAACCAGTCCTCGATCCCCAAGGCATTCCAGGAGTTCGACGAGGCGGGGCGGATGCGCCCTTCGCCGCTCTACGACCGCATCGTGGACGTCATGGAGGAGCTGGTGAAGTTCACGATCCCGACGCGCGACCGGAAGGACTATCTCGTGGACCGATATTCGGAGCGCAAGGAAACGGCGACTGCGCTGATGAAGCGCGTGAACCTTTCTTCCGCCACCTGACAGCTCGGCCGCTCGTTTGCGCCGCCTCAGGTCCTCCTGAGCGCGAGAAGAGCGATGAGGGAAGCAACGCCGATCCCCGCGGTAAGCCAGATCGCCGACACCCCCCACGCGGTCAGTGCGGCGCCGAAGTCCAGTGGCGCCGCAGCCTGCAGGATGCGCGCCGGGGCGTTGAGCCAGCCGATGCGGCGCCCGTATCCGGCTGCGCCGAACAGGGCCAGAGGCAGGGTCCCCTTCGCGATGGTGAGGATGCCGTTTCCCGCCCCGTGCAGGAGTGCGAAGGCGTAGGCGGCGGGCCCTCCGAAGGTCACCAGCGCGACCGCGGCGACAGGATGCGCCGCAGCGGCCGCGCGCGTGGAGATAAGCGGATGAAACCGGCGCAGCAGGCCGAACTCCAGCACCCTTGCGGCGAACTGCGCGGGGCCGATGAGGGCGCCGGCCGCAATGGCCACCGCCGTGCTGACCCCTGCCGCCTGCAACAGCCCCGGCAGATGCGCGGCCAGCGCGGTCGCGTTGAACCAGGTCGCCGCGAAGACGAAAGCGAGCAATCCGAGCGCGAGGCGCGACGGCAGTGGCCCGTCCTCGACCGGTGAGCTCGGCGCTGCAATCGTCTCGGTGCCCTTCGGCAACCACGCGTTCAGCGGCAGGGCCACGTACAGATGGATCAGCGCCCAGCCGACGCAGGCTTCCCGCCAGCCCCAAGGTCGCCAGCATCAGACCCGAGAGCGGCCAGCCGACCGTGCTCGCGAAGCCCGCGATGAGGGTGATGCCGGTGATCGGCCCACGCGCCTCCTTGCCGTAGATCCCCGCCAGCGTGGCGAACCCCGCCTCATAGAGCCCGATCCCAATGCCAAGGCCGATGAACGCCCACCCTGCGAACAGGACCAGAGGCATCTGGGCTACGGCGAGCAGGCCAAGGCCCGCGGCAAAGACGAGGTTGGATAGCATCAGCACGCCGCGCCCGCCCGCTCCGTCGATCCGCGCTCCGGCCTGTCAGGCGACATTCGGATCTGGCCCGGCCTGTTGCCTTCGGTAATGGGGCGTTGTCAGTCAAGCGCGATTTTCACCTCCGGCCCCAAGTGGGGCGGGTTGTCGGTTGGCGCGACGGAGGCGCCGGCGGCGCGATTTCATTATGTCGGAGCGATGCCGGCGCCGGGCCACGAGCGCGGCGACGCCGTTGGTCGGAATTGGGCTTAGCCCTGCGCCTTTTGCCGTCTCTCGTCCGCCCCGGGTTCATGCTTCGGTCCGTGGTCAGCGCGAGGCTGCCACCATCATGCCTGGTCCAGTGCGGTCCCGAGCGCCCATCTCGCAAGCGTGCTCGAACGCGAGCGTTCGGCGACGAGGCAACACTCGGCGTCTCGGGGACCGCGTCCCGGTGGGGACTTCGGACGGCCGGCGCCTTCGGGCGCGGCCGAAACCTTCAGCGTTTTCGCCCGCGACGGGCGGGGCGCATGCGGCGGCTCCCGAGCGTCAGGCGGCGCCTGCCGCGGCCCTGCGCGTGAGGCGGAAGTCCGCGCTGTCCACCCACATCCGGTGCAGGATCACGCCGATCCGGCGCGCCAGGGCGACCACCGCCCGCTTCATCCCGCGCCGTCGAGCGACCTGCAGGCCCCACGCCTTCAGCCAGCACGGCCTGGCGTGATGCATCATCACCGTCGCCGCCTGGTAGAGCGCAGAGCGCAGAGCGGCGTCGCCGGCGCGGGTGATCGATCCGACCACGTCGATCTCCCCGGACTGGTGGCGGCCTGGCGTCAGGCCGACCCAGGGCCCGACGTCCTTCGATGACCGGAACCGCTCCGGCGCATCGATCGCCGACTTCACCGTGAGCGCCACCTGCGGCCCGACCCCCGGCATCGTCATCATGATCCGGCACGCGGCGTCCTGCTTCGCCAGATCCCGGAGGCGCCGATCGAGACCGGCGAGCTCCGCGCGCAACGCCGCCCGGGCGCGGAGCATCGCCTCCGCCAGCGTCTCCAGCATGGCGTTCCCCGCCGCCAGCTCGCGCACGCGCGCCGCGTAGCCGCCCTTGCTGATCTTGCCGAGCTTGAGGCCGAAGTTTCGCAGCACACCGCGCAGCGACAGCTCGACGTCGATCGCCGCCTTCTGGATGGACCGGCGCGCCGTCAGCAGCGCGCGCATCTCCTGCGCCGAGACCGACTTGCAGTGCACCGGCCGGTACCAGCCCATCTGCAGCAGGCGCGCGATCCCCTCCGCATCGCGCCGGTCCGTCTTGACGGGCATCGCCTTGAGCGCCGCCTTGACCTGGCGCGTCTCCATCAGCACGACCGTGGCGCCCGCCTCCGTGAGCGCCTTGTGCAGCCACTGCGACAGCGGCCCGGCCTCGAGCCCAACCGCCGTCACCTCGAACGGCAGGCCGAGAACGAACGCCGCGAGCGCCTCCGGTTCGCTCGGCAGCTTCGCCTCCTTCACCACTCCGCCACGCGCATCGAGGACGCACACCGCCGCGCTTGCAAGAGAGACATCGATCCCGATGAAATGCTCCATGTCGTCGCCCTTTCGTCTTTGCCAGGGAGAGGGGCGCGCCAGACCGCGCGACCCCCGCGGCGCCCACTCGCGCCGGGGCGACGACACCAACCGCCGAGAGCAGGCTCAAGGCTCCTGGGCGCCAGCCCCATTACGGCATCTCACCCGAGGATGTTACCGGAGGACGACCGGGGGTGGCGCCGGCTGAACCGGGCCTTGGATGGGCGATAGCACCAGCGCGGCCGTCGCTGAGCGGATGATCTTCCTGGCCTCGAGCGCTCGCCACGCCTTCACCATTCTCTGCACGGTGCGCAGGTGATTGTCGGCGAAGCGGTCCGGGTGGCGCTGCTTCAGACGGGCCAGCACCTCGATCCCCGTCAGTGCGGGCTGCGCCTCGAGCCAGGCCTCAATGTCGGCGCGGTGCGGATCGAGCATCGATGCACGCTTGGGGATTGGCTTCACCCGCCGGTAGGGTCGGCGGTGGAACTCCCGATGTTCGCCATTCCTCTTGGATTCTGCAACGCTGCTCACGAAGTCGACGATGATGGCCGCTTCCTTCGGCGCCAGCGCAATGCCGCGCTGGTCGACGCGCTGGCCCAGCTCGGTCTGAGCCGCCCGGACCGCCGCGAGCGCGATCACCGGATCGGCGCGGCTGCGGAGATCGAGGATGCGCGCCATGCTCTCGGAGTTGAGCCGTCCCGAGGCCAGGGCCCGATCGGCGGGCGTGAGAGGCGGGTGCCAGCGCTTCGTCACCCGCGCGCCGACGCGGACCTTCTCCCGCAGCTTGAACGACGGCTGGAACAGGTTCGTGTGCAGCCGGGCAGCGGCGTAGAGCCGGGCGAGCAACTCGGTCGCCGCCGGTCCCTCGAAGCGACCGTAGCCGACCAGCCGGCGAACGATGGCACCATTCTTCTGCTCCACCCACGCCTGGTCGTTCTTCCGATAGGCACGCGAACGCGTCACCTCGAGGCCCTGCGCCCGGCACCAGGCGACCACCGGGTCATTCATGAAGGCGCCGACGTTGTCGAAATCAACGCCTCTGAGCGGGAACGGAAACAGCTCCTGCGCGGCTCGCAGCGCTTCCAGCACGAGCGCACCTGCCCTCATCACCACCGGCACGCACTCGGTCCAGCCCGTGGCGATATCGGTCAGCACCAGCGTCTGGACGAAGGCCCCGGCCGTGCTGACGCCGGAATGCGCCACGAAGTCGACCTCGACGAAGCCCGGCGGCGGATCGCCCCAGTCGGCGAAGGTTCGGACCGGCACCGACCGCCGCACCGCCGAACTGAAGCCGGCCCGCCGCCGGCGTCCCTGCGCTGCCGCGATCCGCGTCTCCGACAGCAGCCGGTCGATCGTCGCCGGGCTGACCGCCAGGAGCTTCGCGCGCAGCTCCTCATCGGCCGCGAATTGCCCGTGCCGCTCAAGCGCCGGCAGCAGGACCGGGATCATCGGCTTCAACCGTTTCGAGCAGACCCGGTCCGACGCTCCCAGAGCAGTGCCAGCGCCGCCTTCACCGCAGCCCCGTAGAGCCTCTCAGGACGACCTCGCGGACGCTTCTCGAGAGACCCCGTGCCGAGCAGCCGGATGGCGTGCTTGCGATGCAACCCGGTCAGCGCGACGAACTCGTTCAGGATCACCGTCTTCGCCGCACGCCCGCTCGCCGCATACCGGTCCCGGAGCGCCGCCGACACCTCCGCACGTGCCGCCATGCTGAGCCTCCTCGCCATTCCCGCGCCACCCATCGTCGTCCCGCCCAGGGAGCGCGTAGCAAGCGAGGTGGCGCGATCGCAGCGTCGGGTAGCGTTTCATCTGAAGCAATGCGCCGGGCCAGTTTGTCGTGTCGCCTGACAGCACAGCGCCGGCTGGAAGATATCCTGCGCGCATCGCAACGCGAGACGTTCGGCAAGCGCTCCGGGAAGCTTTCGCCGGACCAGTTCAACCTGCCGCTGGAAGATGCCGAGCTGGCGCAGGGGGTGCTCGAGGCCGCTCAGGAGAAGGCCGAGGCCGCGCTGCGGGGCAACGGCGCGGAGACGCCCCGCAAGCCCGGGCGCAATCGCGGGCATCTGCCGCCGCACCTGCCGCGGATCGAGCGGGTGATCGAGCCCGCCAGCATCCTCTGCCCGTCGATGAGACCCGCGCGCCAGTGCTCGATCCGGGCCGAAAGGCCACCAAGAGCGGATACTTCTGGGCGGTGGTGTCCGACGACCGTGGTCACGGCGGGACCGACCCGCCCATCGTCCTGTTCCATTACGCCCCCGGCCGCGGCCAGGCACATCCGCTGACGTTCCTCGCCGGAGACCGCGGCCGGTTCCTGCAATGCGATGCCTGCCAGTCCTGCAACGCGCTGACCGAGATCGAGCGCGCGACGGTGGCCCGTGGAAACTGGTCCATTGCTGGACCCATGTCCGCCGCCGCTTCGCTTTCCGTGATTGACTCGCAGATGGACCGCGAAGCTCTTGCCGATCTTGTTGTAGGCGCGGTTGCTGTCGGTCATCAGGATCGAGCCAGGGTCGATCCACTCGGTCATCGGGCCGGAGAGCGTCGCGCCGCGGCCGTTCTGCACGACGCCAGCGCGGGCTTGCCCATCGCGGGCAGCGGCGACGAGCACGATGGGCTTCCCGGTCCCGCGACCGCGCTTGTTCTTCTTCCCGGGCCGATACTTCGGCGCGCCACCGACGAAGGCCTCATCGACCTCCACGATCCCGTCCAGCTGCGGGAGCCGTCCTTCGCGGTCGTCCATCAGCTCGCGGATGGCGTGGCCCATCTTCCACGCCGTCTTCTGATTTACGCCCAGGATGCGCGCCATGACGACCGACGAGATCCCCTTGCTCGATGTCAGCACGAGGAAAAGCGCCGAAATCCAGGTGCGGAGATCGAGCTTCGTGCCATGCATCGGCGTCTTCGTCGTGATCGTGAATTGCCTGCGGCACCCCATCTCCCTGCACTGATAGAGACCGGAGCGCGTCGAGGAGCCGTGGAGCTCGATGGAGCGGAGGCTGCCGCAGTGAGGACAGTGGCGATCGCCTCGCCAGATCATCTCCTCGAGGAACCTCCTGGCGTGATGCTCGCTCGGCATCTTGCGCCAGACGTCGCGGACCGACTTGATTTCGCTGATCAACAAACACCCCCTGAGCCGTCGCCGGAACGCGCAATATTGGCCACTTCGGCTCGCGGCGAAGCGACTCGGCGCTCTCAACGCGATTTAGAGGCCAGGAGTGAAGGAAGCTCTAAGGTTCAGCGGCTTAGCGACCGGGCCGCTTTCTTTGGTGGATAATCGGGTGACGATATGATCGCGGCCATGGCCGACACCGCGCTGACCGAAGAGAACGTCCTGCCTCGCCCTGCGTTCGAGACCGATGGCGAACGCCCAGACGAACTTCGCGTCTTCCAGGCGCTTGTGGACCAGGACCATGCCGGTGCGGTCCCGGATCAGGATCTTGATCCTGTCCGCTCGCTTGGCGCGAAATACGAAGGCCGCCCCACTGAACGGATCGAGGCCGATCACCTCCTGCACGGCCAAGGCGAGCCCATCGATGCCCTTGCGGAAGTCCGCCGGACGGGTCGAGACGTAGACCCGCAACTGCCCATGTGGAGAGATCATGCCGAAACCGCCCGCACGGCACGGATCACCTGCGTCAGCTGGGCCTCCTCGCCATCCGCGGCGACGCGCACGGTGACGCCCGCAACCACCAGCTCGATCCGATCCGCAGACTTCTGCGCGGTTCGGTCTTCCGGGTCGACACCACCGCGGGTGTCTCGACGACCAGTGCGGCGACCGCCGGCCCACCCGTCGCCTCCGCCGGGACCGCCAGCGCGCCCGCGGCCAGCTTCCTCCGCCAGTCATGGACCTGCCAGCGTGTCATGCCGTGCCGCCGCGCGACGTCGAAGACCCTCGCTCCCGGCGCCAGGCTCTGCGCCGCGATCCGCGCCCGCTCGGCCTCGCTCCGAAGACGCCGGCCCGTGCGGCCTTCGATCACCTCCATCCGGCCCGCATAACCAACGGTCGAGCCGTCCAAACAGCCGTCCATTTCGACGTCCCTTCATCGCTGCGCAGCGACAGGATTCTCACGGAACGACGAGCGCCGGCAGGAGGGGATCGGCGCGGCGCTTACCACCAAAAGCTGGCACGGACAGAACCGGCGTCCGCGTCCCTGCAAGCGCCGGCATCGTCGAACTGGAAGGCTTGGTGGGTGATGACGGGCTCGAACCGCCGACCCTCTCGGTGTAAACGAGATGCTCTACCAACTGAGCTAATCACCCAAGCCGCTGCCTCTTAGCGGCTGTACCGCGCGGCAATCAAGCGCGGAAGGGTCACGATTGGGAGTGGTGGGTGATGAGAGATTCGAACTCCCGACATCTTCGATGTGAACGAAGCGCTCTACCACTGAGCTAATCACCCGCGGAAGCGGGAATTATCGCGCCCCGAGCGGCTTCGCAACCCCTTTGGACTTCGCGCGACGGAACGCTGGGATACTATCACTGTCAGACGTAGAACCAGCCGGAGGACCGATGATGCTTCGCTCTCTCGCCGCTGCACTGCTGCTCGCCGTCCCGGCCGCTGCCCAGCAAGTCGATGACACGCCCCGCATCGCTGTCATGTCGGCCTATGCCCCCGAGTGGGTGCTCCTCCAGGAGGCCCTCGGTGACGCGGAGGAGCAGACAATCAACGGAAACCGGTTTCTCACCGGAACGATCGAGGGTCAGCAGGTCGTTCTCTTCCTCTCCGGCATCTCGATGGTGAATGCAGCGATGACAACGCAACTCGCCCTCGACCATTTCGAGATCGAGGGCATCGTATTCTCGGGCATCGCGGGCGGTATCGACCCGGACCTCTCGATCGGGGACGTCGTCGTGGCAGAGCAGTGGGGCCAGTACATGGACGCCGTCTTCGCGCGAGAGACCGAAGCCGGCTTCACGCTGCCGGCCTGGATGTCGTCGGACTTTCCGAACTACGGCATGATCTTTACACGCCCTGTCCAGATACAGACCGCTCGCGCCGAAGAGCCCGACGCGGTGTTCTGGTTCCCGACCGATCCGACATGGTTTGAAACCGCGCGCAGTGCCGTTCAGGATATCAATCTCGTCGAGTGCAACGCGGAGAACGCTTGCCTCTCCGACGCTCCTAAGATCGTCGTCGGCGGCAATGGGGTCTCCGGCTCGGTCTTCGTCGGCAACGCCAGCTTCAGATCGTGGGTGTTCGACACCTTCGACGCCCGCGTCCTCGACATGGAACGCGCCGCCGTCGCGCACGTGGCCTATGCAAACGAGGTACCATTCATCGCGTTCCGCTCGCTCTCGGACCTGGCCGGCGGAGGAGAAGGCGAGAACGAGATCGGCACCTTCTTCGGCCTTGCCGCTGACAATTCGGTCGCCGTCGTCCGCGCATTCCTCGCGCACCTTGAATGGTAGACACTGGCGCCACGTTCCGCCGCCCGCAGGAGCAAGTTCAGCGCCTTTTCCGCTGCCGACCGACTTGTCATGAACGACACACGAAATATCGCGGCTGAACGAAGCAACGTCACCAGAGGTGGTTCGGTTGGTCTGAACAGCTTCCGGGTTGCCGCTAAGGAACGTCTGATCTATCGATTGTCGTTGGCTGCAGTGGCGTCAGCGAATGGATGATGGCCTCGTCTTCGCGATGCCTCGGCACATTTCAGGTGATTTCGATGGCTGGAGGCGGAACTCCGCCTCAGGCCATCAGCCGCGTTCGGACCAGAAACAGGTTCCCGAGCCCGAATAGCGCGAACAGCTGGGCCTCGTTCTTCGCCAGGCCGCGGTAGCGGGTCTTACGATAACCAAACTGGCATTTCAGCACCCGAAACGGATGCTCGACCCTGGCCCGCAGGCTGGCGATGAGCCGATTGATGTGCTCGTCGATGGGGTGCAGCCGACCGCCCTTCGGTGCCTTGCGCATCACGCCCCAAACCTTGCCCTGCTTGCGGAACACCTCTTCGCGCTCGCCACTGACATAGCCCTTGTCGCCGAACACCGCGTGCTCGTCGCCATGTAGCAGCTCATTGAACTTCTGGCTGTCGTGCACCTTGGCGGTGCTGGCTTCCATCGAGTGGACCACACCGCTGTCGAGATCGCCGCCGACATGCGCCTTCATGCCGAAGTACCACTCGTTGCCCTTCTTCGTACTGGTCATCTCCGGATCGCGGGACCGCTGCTTGTTCTTGGTCGAGCTCGGCGCGTCGATCAGCGTCGCATCGACCAGCGTACCTTCGCGCAGCAGGATGCCTTCTCGCGAAGGTAGGCGTTCACCGCCTCGAAGATCGCCCGCGTCAATTCGTGCCGTTCCAGCAGGTGGCGGAAGTTGAGGATCGTGGTCTCGTCCGGGATCGCATCGTCCCCCAGCTCCAGCCCAGCAAACCGGCGCATCGCGTCGCTGTCGTAGAGTGCCTCCTCCGCCGCGGGATCGGACAGGGCGTACCACTGCTGCAGGCAGTAGACTCGCAGCATCACCTCCAGCGGCATCGGCGGCCGCCCGCCCTTCGGTCCCGCCTTCGGATAGTGCGGCTCGATCAGCGCCATTAGTCGCGTCCAGGGCACCACCAACTCCATCTCGGAGAGAAACGTCTCGCGCCGGGTGCGCTTCTTCTTCGTGGCGTAGGTCAGCGAGGCGAAGGTGGTCTGCTTCATCGAGGACGGCTCCCGCAAGCTCGCCATCAGCCTACCAGATCATGATCGAAAGCCGAGGTTCTTCAGAGTTTCCTAGGATTTGCCTCGGCCCCGGACGCGGGCTCGGGGAACCCTGAGAGTTCGGCCTGACCGGAGGCAGGCGGACAGCTCGCGCCGCAGCGCCCCGCGGCCCTGGACGTAGAGGGACTGATGGATGGCCTCGCGGGATATGCGCATCGTGTCGTCCTCGGGGACGTCGACCTTGAGCCTGGCCGAGATCCGTTCCGGGCTCCAGGCCCGCGCCCATCGGCGCGCCTGCCGGGGTCCGTGGCGGCGCTTTCTCCAAAGCGTCCGGGGGTCCGCGATGGGCCTGCCGTAGGATGCATGATCCGCCCTGCCAGACGATCCTCCACGTACCGGCGCAGAACGGCGTTCGTGGCGAGCTTCGCCGCTTTGGGCCTCAGCGCCGCGCGCTCGGCATGCCACTGCGCTGTGGTGGCGCGGTACTCCATGCCCCCGCCGCGCGTGGCCGCGTTGCGGCGCAGCTCTCGGGAGATCGTCGAGCCGGCTCGACCGATACGGCGGGCGATCTCAAGGACGCCGAGCCCCTGCACCTTGAGCAACGCGATCTCCTCGCGCTCAGCGAACGACAGATACCGCCCGGAGAGCGGCGGCGCCGAAGGCGCCAGATGTGATGACGCCATGCCGCCGGCCTCCCGGAACCACCGTGTTCCCGCCACCGGAGATACGTCGCAGTCCCGGGCCGCGTCCTCGCTCGTGTACCCTGCCGCGATCGCCAGCCAGAACCGGCGGCGATCGTCCCGTTTCGCAACACCCGGCCGCCCGGGAGACCGCAGCGGCGCCCTCAGCCGTCGCTCCGCACAACGCTTCCTTCCCGCCATCGCAACCTCCATTCGAGAAGCGTTGCGACGACCGGTTGAGACCGCCCTGCGAACCCTGGTCGCTGTTGAAGATCTCCGGCCGGCCGTGGCGCCCGAGCGCCTCCTCCAGCGCCTCGATGCAGAAGTCGGCCGAGAGCGTGATCGACAGCCGCCATGCCAGGACCTTGCGGCTGAACCAGTCGACCACCGCGGCGAGATAGAGTGAGGCTTTGGTCGCCATCGGTTGAGACCGATGCCGAACGCCGCGGGCCATCGGAATGTAGGTGATGTCCATGGCCCAAACGTGGTTCGGCATCGGTCACGGTCAGCTTCCGCAGCAGGTAGGGATAGACCTTGTGTCCCGGCGCCGGCTTCGACGTGTTCGGCCGACGGTAGAGCGCCTCGAT
Source organism: uncultured Alphaproteobacteria bacterium (assembly GCA_963749675.1). Taxonomy (GTDB): domain Bacteria; phylum Pseudomonadota; class Alphaproteobacteria; order Rhodobacterales; family Rhodobacteraceae; genus Roseitranquillus. The sequence goes on along the minus strand of CAVVNT010000001.1, from coordinate 1,287,296 downwards.
CGCCATCCTCTTCATCAGCGTCGAGACATGAAGCCGGCCCACCTCGTGCCCTTCGGCCTGCAACAGGCCCTTCAGCATCCGGCTGCCTGCGAACGGATACTCCAGATCCAGCTCGTCGATCCGGCGCATCAGGGCGAGATCGGCGTCCGAGGTCGGGCGTGGCAGGTAATGGACGCTGCCCCGGCTGATCCCGAGCACCTTCGCCTGGCGGCTGACGCTCGGACCGTGGTCGCGGTCGATCATCTTCCTGCGCTCGGCAGAAGACCCGCCTTGCCGAGCGCGCCGGACAAAAAATCGTTCTCGAGCGGCAGCTCGCCGATCTTCGCGTGCAGCGTCTTCACGTCGACGGCCGGAGCCGCCTCGGCCGGAGCGACGGCGCCGAACACGCCAGAGGCGCCTTCCAGGAGCTGCGCGCGCCACTGCGTGATCTGCTTCGGGTGCACGTCAAACTGCTCGGCCAGCTCGGTCAGCGTCTTCTCGCCCCTGATAGCTGCCAGCGCCACCCTGGCCTTGAATGCCGGGCTGTGGTTCCGGCGCGGTCGTCTGCTCATGGTCTCTCCTCGCTCTCGGCGATCAGGCCGATGTCGCGCGGACAATCCATTCAACGCACACGTTCGGATTTCCCGAGCCACCTCTACCTTCTGCGCGAAACGCCGCAGACGGCCGCAGATGGCCACGCTGACGACAAATTCTTTCGTGAGGTTGTTGATTGCCGCAAGAGACCACGGCAGGCGGGCACACCAGCACGACGGGCCAAACTGTCGCCATTACATGCAAAGGGGGGCAGCCGTCGCTGACACATTCTGCTCCTTAGAGCGGAATTCCATCTGATTGAATCGCTGGGATTCCGCTCGCGATCTCGGTCTGGTTCAAGATGTCCGCTGGAGAAGGAGGCCGGCGGACATGTCGAAAGCTCTTTCCCTCGATCTGCGCATCCGCGTCCTGAAGGCCGTGTCCGACGGGGCCAGCCATCGCGAGGCCGCCGTCCGGTTCGGCGTCAGCGCGGCCAGCGTGAGCCGGTGGCGGGCGCTCGAACGCCGCCAGGGCGACGCACGCCCCGGTCCGCTCGGCGGCGACCGCCGATCCGCCCGCGTCGAGGCGCAGAGCGGTCTGATCAAGGCGCTGCTGGAGGCGACGCCGGACATCACCGTCGAGGAACTGCGCGCCGCGCTGGTCGAGCGCGGGCACGCCTTCGGCTATGGCACGCTCCAGCGGTTCTTCCGCCGGCATGGCATCACGCGCAAAAAAAGACGGCGCACGCCGCCGAGCAGGAGCGGCCCGACGTCCTGAAGCGCCGGCAGGCTTGGTTCGATGGCCAGCTCGACCTGGACCCCGACCGCCTGGTCTTCATCGATGAGACATGGGCCAAGACCAACATGGCCCGCACCCACGGTCGCTGCCGGCGCGGCGAGCGTCTGCGCATGGCCGTCCCCCACGGGCACTGGAAAACCACCACCTTCGTCGCCGGCCTGACCCGCCGGGGCATGATCGCCCCCTTCGTCATCGGCGGGCCGATTAACCGCGACGCTTTCGAGACCTATGTCCAGCGCGTGCTGGTCCCCGAACTGCGCCCCGGCGACATCGTCGTCATGGACAACCTGTCGAGCCACAAAGGGCCGAGGGTGCGAGAACTGATCGAGGAAGCCGGCGCGGACCTGCGCTTCCTTCCGCCGTACAGCCCCGACTTCAATCCGATCGAGAACGCCTTCGCCAAGCTCAAGGCTCTCCTGCGAAAGGCCGCCGAGCGCACCGTGGAGGGCCTTTGCGCAACCATCGGACGGATCGCCGATGCCTTCACGCCCGAGGAATGCGCCAACTGCTTCAGCGCCTGCGGATACGATCCAGACTGGTAGGATTCCGCTCTAGGACACAGCCTGCTCTGGTTTCGGGGCAGGCTTCTGCTTTGGAGGTCGCGCCTCAAACCGGCTCCAGATCGGCGTGTCGTGAAAGGCTGTGTCCCGGGTTCTCTAATCGCTTCGGTCAAGAGCTGATCCTCTGCGTCGTCCTGCGGGCCGGGCTCTGGGGTTCTCTCCGCGGTCGCCGCAAGGGGCGCCGCATGTTTGCGTTCAGGGTCGGGCGGATCGAAGTGGTGTGCGCGGTTGGTCGTGCCGCAGTCCGGGGAACGATCTCACCTTCGCCGTGCGTCCAGGCTGGACGCATTCCGTCGTGCCGAAGATCGGCGTCGTCCCGGTGCGGGGGCTCTATGCCACAGCCACCTCCCGGAAGGGGGTGTCGGTGCGCCACATGGCATGCAGGGTGACGGCCAGCTTCCGCGCCGGAGCGACCTTCGCCTTGCGCGGTCCTGTCCTTTCGGCAATCGCCTTGGCCCAGCCACGCAGGCGGGAGCCGCCGAGGTTCCGGCAGCAGATGGCGTTCGCGGCCTCGTGGAGGCACTTGCGGGTGAAGCGATCCCCGCGCCTTGAGACCCGGCCGTTTCGGCTGATCTCAGCCGAACTCGTAGCGTCTCGGCGTCAGCCCGAGATAGGCCCCGGCGCTCGAGGATCGGCGGAACCGGGCGGCATCGTCGAAGGCCGCGACGACCGCCATGGCGGTGATCGGGCCGACGCCCGGGGCCGTCATCAGCAAGCGGACTGTCGCATGCTGCCTGGCTATCGCCCGGGTTCGGCTGTCAAGCGCCGCAATGCGGGCCAGGATGTCGCGCCGCGCCTGCATCAGCGCTTCGAAGATCGGAACGAGGTCCGGTGCAACCGTCAACTCTCGTTCGACGATCTCCTCGGCGCGACGCCTGAACCCGCCGACCCGCTTGCCGAACATCACGCCGAAGGTCTTCAAGAGACCCCTGATCTCGTTCTCCAGCCGGACCCGCATGCCGACCAGAGCCTCCCGAGCCGTGAGCAGCGCCCGAATGACACAGGCGGGCGCCTCGAAAAATGGTCCCGACCGTGGCGCTGCGGTATGTCTGTCGGGATGATGCGACACTGAGGGTGTGACGATGGCGCAGATGGGGTTCTTCGATCTTACAGACCGTTACGCGAGCCTGGACGCGAAGAAGGACCCGCTGGTCGAGATCGACGCTGTTGTGCCGTGGGAGGAGTTTCGCCCGACCCTTGAGCGGGTCTGGCGCAAGCCAGCTGCGGCGCGCAAGTCCCGGGCGGGGCGCAAGCCGATGGACGCGGTGCTGATGTTCAAGACGCTGGTGCTGAGCGCGCTCTACAACCTGTCCGACGACCAGATCGAGTATCAGGTCCGCGACCGGCTGTCGTTCATGCGATTCCTCGGCCTTGGCCTCGAAGACCGGGTGCCGGACGCCAAGACGGTATGGCTCTATCGCGAGGCACTGGCGCAGGCGGGCAAGGTGGAGGAGCTGTTCAGCCAGTTCGACGGCTATCTGGCGCGGCAGGGCTACATCGCGCGCGGCGGTCAAATCCTGGATGCGTCCATCGTGCCGGTGCCGCGCAACCACAACACGCGGGACGAGAACGCGGCAATCAAGAACGGCGAGGTGCCCGAGGACTGGGCGGACAAGCCCGCGAAGCGCGCGCAAAAGGACCTGGACGCGCGCTGGACGAAAAAGCACGGCAAGAACCATTACGGCTACAAGAATCACGTCAACGTGGATCGTAGGCACAAGCTGGTGCGGCGCTATCACGTCAGCGATGCCGCGCGGCATGACAGCCAGGCGGTGGATCATCTGCTGATGCAGGGTAACACCGGCTCCGGCGTGTGGGCGGATGCGGCCTATCGGTCCGAGGAGATGGAGGCAAAGCTGCGCGCCCGGAGGCTGAAAAGCCACATCCACCGCAAGGGCAAGCGGGGCAAGCCGCTGACCGAACAGGCCAAGGGCAGCAACCGGACCAGATCCGGCATCCGGGTCCGCGTCGAGCACGTCTTCGGCGCGCAGGCCAACGATATGGGCGGGACCTTGGTCCGGACCATCGGCTTGGTTCGAGCGACGGCCAAGATCGGGATGAAGAACCTCGCCTACAACATGCGCCGCCTCGGCCAGCTGCGCCGTCTCAACCCGTGCCCGGCGTGAGCATCACGCGAACAAAAAAGATCAGGCCGCGAGGCAGAAAAATCCGAGCGTGAAGGCCGCAGCGCCACGCCCATCCGGACGCAGCAAAGCGACAGCCGACGCTCGTCCTCCTGCTTCAGACCACGCGCGCCGCCGAGGGGGCACGAGAACGGTAGAAAATCGAGGTGCCCAGGCGTCGTGGCGCTTGACCTGCACGGCCTTGAACCACCCGGTACGCACGATCTGCGCAAGCCCGCGGGCATCGTGCCGATCCGTCTTGTTCGGCATCATCTTTGGAACGCCGTTGGCGTGGCGCGCGTCGAGACAGACGATTGGCACCTGCCATGCCGCCAAGGCGTTCCAGAGCCATACGGCAAGTGGGCCGCTTGGGTTCTGTCGCAGATTTGGTGCAGCGTAGGGCCGTCGGAAGCTACATTTTGGCGATCTTCGCGGGAGGTGGCCGATGATGAGCAGAACGGAGCGGGAGCGATTTCTACCCGACGGTTTGAAGACGGAACGGACCGAGGTCTCCGGGAGCATGGTGGTCGTGCATGCTCGCGCATCGAGCGCCAGATCGGCGTGCCCGCGCTGCGGTCAGACCTCAAGATATCAGAGGCGGCTGGCCGACCTTCCCGCTCATGGTCGCGACGTCAGGATCGTTCTGTCAGTCCGGCGGCTCCGTTGCCGCACACCGCATTGCCGTACACGAGTGTTCGCGGAGCGGTTTCCGCCGTCGGTTACGCGCCCGCATGGCCGGCGGACCTCGCGGTTGCAGGGGCTGGTGCGCCACCTCGGCCTGGCGTTGGGCGGACGCCCGGCGCAAGCCCTCGCGGGCCGCCTATTGCTGCCGGTGAGCAAAGACACGTTCCTGCGCGGCGCCCGTGCCTTGTCCAACGATTTCGCCGCCGAAGCGCCGCGTGATCGGTATCGATGACTGGGCGTGGCGACGGGGCCAGCGCTACGGCACGTTGATCTGCGACCTCGAGCGGCGCCGTGTCATCGACCTCCTGCCGGATCGCGAGCCCGCGACCGTCGAAGCCTGGCTGAGCCGGCATCCCAGATCGAGGTCGTCGCCCGCGATCGGAACGGCGGGTACCGCGGCGCCGTGGCGCGGGCCTTGCCAAACGCGGTGCAGGTCGCCGACAGGTGGCATCCGCTGGAGAACTCCGGAGCGGCCTTCCTTGCCGCCGTTCGGCACGCGCTGCCCGATATCCGCAAGGCGGTCGGGGCGCAGAAGCTCGATGCGGAGATTCTGACTGCCGCCGAGCGCCTGCAATACGAGGGATTTCTGCGCCGCCAGCACACCAACAGGATGGTCCGCCAGATGGCCGGAGATGGTGTCTCCCTCAAGCGGATCGTTCGCCTGACGGGGCTGAGCCGCAAACTCGTGCCAGATCGTCCGCGGCGAGCGCGAGGACGTGTTCCGCGTCCGCCAGAGCAGTCTCGAGCCTTGGCTGCCGCGCCTTGAGCGGGAATGGTCCGCCGGGTGCAGGAACGGCGCCGAGCTCTGGCGCCGTCTGCGCGCGGCCGGGTTCGAAGGCAGCTTGCGGGTCGTGACCGAGTGGGCAACGCGGCGCCGCCGGGCCGAGGCGGCGTATCTGGCGACAGGAGGCAAGTGTCCACCGGCGCGAAGGATCGCCAGGATGATGACGACCGCGCGGCATCACCTGTCCAGGGCCGACGCCATCACGGTTGCCAGGATCGAGGCCTCGGTGCCCACTCTCGTCACGTCACGCGACCTGACAGAGCGCTTTGCCGAGATGGTTCGCCACGGGCGTGCCGAGCAGCTGCCGGATTGGTTGACGGAGGCGGATACCAGCGTGCTGTCGTCCTTCGCCAGAGGACTTCGCGCCGACGTCGAGGCCGTCGCTGCTGCGCTCCGTGAGAGCTGGTCCAACGGGCAGACGGAAGGCCAGATCAACCGCCTGAAGACCCTCAAGCGGCATGTGTGGACGGCCTCTGCTTTGCAAGGAGGTTCTTCCGTGACGTCGGACGATGGGTGCAGTCATGTGTCCGGCCTGTTCGCGCGGCGCTCCATGGCCGCTGGCCTCGATGTGATCCGCAGATCAGGTCCCAATCAAATGTCCGCGGTCTAAGCCGCTTCCGCTTGCAACGGGTTCTCCTGATCCCGGTTCTCCCGGTCGTTCGTCACGTCATCAGCCACCCTTGCAGTCTTCCCCGGCGGACGCCCTACATCGCGACGGCGCCGTTCGGGATGGTAGTTTCGCTGTTTCGATAATCCTGTTCGCGAACCAGAAGCGCCCAGGCGGTCCGCGCCATCTTGTTGGCCAGCGCGACCGTGACCAGGCGCGGCGGCTTACGTTCCAGCAAGGCCCGCAACCAGGCGTTTCCAGCTGCCTTGGCTCGGTCGTGCCGGAGAACGGACGTTGCCCCTACCACGAGCAGCCGGCGCAGATATCGATTGCCCTGTCGCGAGATGCGGCCGAGCCGCTCTTTGCCGCCGCTCGAGTTCTGCCTCGGTACGAGGCCAAGCCAAGCGGCGAACTCGCGACCACTGCGAAAGTGGCTCGGGTCGAGCATGGTCGCCGCGATCGCGGTCGCGATGAGGGGGCCGACGCCTGGGATCGTGCCCAATCGACGGCTGACGGGATCGGACCTGTGATGAGCTTCGATCTGCTTGTCGAGTTGAACGATCTCTACCTGCGCCTGCTCCATCTGCACGATCAACGTTTCAAGCGCGCGGCACGCCATCGGCGGCAGGCCCCCGTTGGCGCCGCCCCTCACGATGGCGACGAGTTGAGCCAAGCCGATCCTCTTCTGAGCCGCGACGATCCCGAACTCCGCGAGATGGCATCGGAGCGCGTTGATCAGCATCGTTCGCTGCTTGACCAGGAGTTCACGGCTGCGGTGGAGCACCATCACGGCCTGTTGGTCGGTCGACTTGATCGGGACGAAACGCATCGACGGACGCGACACCGCTTCGGCGATCGCCGCAGCGTCGGCCGCGTCGTTCTTGCCTCGTCGGACGTAGGGCTTCACGTATGAGGGCGGGATGAGCCGCACCTTGTGCCCCAGCTCGGTCAACTCCCGAGCCCAATGATGCGACGTGGCGCAGGCCTCGATCCCGACAACGCAGGGTGCAAGACGCGAAAAGAAGGGCAGCACTTCGCCGCGGCGTACCTTGCGGCGCAGAACGGCCGCGCCTTCGGCGTCGACGGCATGAACCTGGAACACATTCTTTGCGATATCCAGTCCGATGGTGGTGACTTCCATGGTGGGCAGCTCCTCTGGAGACGACGCGGTCATACGGCCACTTAACCCGCGCCGCCGGCTTGGGTGCAGAGGCCGTCCACCCCATCAGATGTACGGTCGCGCCAACCTCGACCTCCTTCGCGCCCAGCTCGTCGTCGCCGCGTAGGAGGCTGCACCAAAATTGAGTCACACCCCCTTTTCCATGCCGACCCGATCGAGGCCATCGGAGTGCTTCGTGAGCCGGCTGGCAATAGCATCAGGACATGTCGGGACCTTGGCCTCCGCCAGGATCGCACCGTCCTGCTCAACCAGGCAGATCGCCGTTTCCTCCTGCGACACGTCCAGCGCAGCAAATACACCTATCGTTCTCTCCATGCTCAGGGCTTCGGCGGGGACCGAAGCGACAGACCGATCCTGCAACACGAGCGTGTGGCAGGTGCGAGAGGCGATTACGCTAAGTTAAGTGGTGTAGGAGGCCGCGCGCGGAGCCTTCGGCGTAGCGCAGCGCGCGGCCGGGGGTGACGCTGACGGCCATCGCCGGTCTTCGGAGAAGGTTCGGGTTGAAAGACCTGGAACCGGAACGGAGACGCCGATGACCGACGAGAGAAAGGCGCTGATCGAGCTGGTTGAGAAGCAGGCCGATGGCGACCTCGTGCGCGAGATGCTGGCCTTCGCGGCCGAGCGGATCATGGAACTGAAAGTCGAGGCGCGGACGGGCGCGGCGAAGGGCGCGCGTTCGCCCTGCGCGAGGTGCAGCGGAACGGATACCGCGACCGCGATTGGGACACCCGCGCCGGACGCATTGCGCTGGAGATCCCGAAGCTGCGCAAGGGCAGCTACTTCCCGAGCTTTCTCGAGCCGCGCCGCACGGCCGAGAAGGCCCTCGTGGCGGTGATCGAGGAAGCCTACGTCCACGGCGTCTCTACCCGGTCCGTGGACGACCTTGTCAAGGCCATGGGCGCGGGCGGCATGTCCAGAAGCCAGGTCAGCCGGCTTTGCGTCGAGATCGACGAATCGCGTGAACGCGTTTCTCGCCCGGCCCCTGGAGGGAGCCTGGCCCTATCTCTGGCTCGATGCCACCTACCTCAAGGTCCGCGAGGGCGGTCGGATCGTCAGCCGGGCCGTGATAATCGCCGTCGCGGTGAACGAGGACGGCAAGCGCGAGGGTGAGCCATTGATGCGCCATTGGTTCAAGCACAATGGCGAACGGCGTCGCGACGGGGCCTTCGGAAGCCGAGACCTTCTGGACCGACTTCCTGCGCAGCCTCGCCGATCGCGGTCTGCGCGGCGTCAAGCTGGTGATCGCCGACAAGGGCCTGCCCTCCGCCGAGCGAGGTGGCGTGTGGTGAAAAGTTGGTATATCTCGATAAACCCCGTTGTCGCGGCGGCTCGCCGGGTGTTCAACGCCACGCATCAGAGATGCACGATTCACCGGATGCGCAATGCGTTGGCGCACGCCCCTGCCAAGCAGCGCACGGCGGTTGCGGCGATGCTGAAGACGATCTTCGCGCAGGAGAACAAGAACGAGAAGCTCGGGGCTTTCTTGGGTTCTGTCGCAGATTTGGTGCAGCGTAGGGCCGTCGGAAGCTACATTTTGGCGATCTTCATGGGAGGTGGCCGATGATGAGCAGAACGGAGCGGGAGCGATTTCTACCCGACGGTTTGAAGACGGAACGGATCGAGGTCTCCGGGAGCATGGTGGTCGTGCATGCTCGCGCATCGAGTGCCAGGTCGGCGTGCTTGCGCTGCGGTCAGACCTCCGGTCGCCAGCACAGCAGATATCAGAGGCGGCTGGCCGACCTTCCCGCTCATGGTCGCGACGTCAGGATCGTTCTGGCGGTCCGGCGGCTCCGTTGCCGCACACCGCATTGCCGTACACGAGTGTTCGCGGAGCGGTTTCCGCCGTCGGTTACGCGCCCGCATGGCCGGCGGACCTCGCGGTTGCAGGGGCTGGTGCGCCACCTCGGCCTGGCGTTGGGCGGACGCCCGGCGCAAGCCCTCGCGGGCCGCCTATTGCTGCCGGTGAGCAAAGACACGTTCCTGCGCGGCGCCCGTGCCTTGTCCAACGATTTCGCCGCCGAAGCGCCGCGTGTGATCGGTATCGATGACTGGGCGTGGCGACGGGGCCAGCGCTACGGCACGTTGATCTGCGACCTCGAGCGGCGCCGTGTCATCGACCTCCTGCCGGATCGCGAGCCCGCGACCGTCGAAGCTTGGCTGAGCCGGCATCCCCAGATCGAGGTCGTCGCCCGCGATCGGAACGGCGGGTACCGCGGCGCCGTGGCGCGGGCCTTGCCAAACGCGGTGCAGGTCGCCGACAGGTGGCATCTGCTGGAGAACTCCGGAGCGGCCTTCCTTGCCGCCGTTCGGCACGCGCTACCCGATATCCGCAAGGCGGTCGGGGCGCAGAACCTCGATCCGGAGATTCTGACTGCCGCCGAGCTGCTGACGACCGCGCAATCTGAAAGCGTTGCGACGACCGGTTGAGACCGCCCTGCGAACCAGCGTCGACTTCACCAAGGTGCTGAAGGATGCCGAGATCGCCATCAGCATGGACGGCAAGGGCGCCTGGCGCGACGGCGTCTTCGTCGAGCGCCTCTGGCGGACGGTGAAATACGAGGAGGTCTACTTGCGCGCCTACGCCAGCGTCTCCGAAGCTCGGGCCTCGATCGGCCGGTATCTGAGCTTCTGCAACGGGACGCGGCCGCATTCGTCGCATGGCGGGCGGCCCCCCGACCAAGCCGGTCTCAATCAGCTGACGCCAATCCCGGCGGCGGCGCAACCAAGGCGGAGATCCACTTAGCGACAACCCGGAAACTGTTCAGACCAACCGAACCACCTCTGTCGTCGTGCGCAATCCGGGTGTGACGAGAGACAGCCTGGCGCTTTAGCTCATCGCGCCACCTCGTGAGCTGCGCCCGCTCAAACGCGGGCAGTGTCTCTCGAGCCAGAAGATCCGGTCGCAGATTCGAGACATTCCTGCGCGTTTGCCGGTTCGGGGATCGGTCAGGACGCGCTGGATGCTGTTGATGGAGGCCCCATTGACCAGCATCGTCAGGATCTTGATGTTGTCTTCCCGGTCTCGTTGGCACTGATGGTCCCGAGACACCGTGAAGCGCCAGCCCTTCTTCGCCTTATCCGGGCAGTCCTTGTGTATCACTCGGATGCCGAGCGGTCGGCCGGTCTTGGGGTGTTTCCCGTTAAGCTCCCTTCGAGGCGAACTCTTCCGGCGCATCAAGACAGCGCCCGTTGCAAGCGCCGCACCGAGGTCCGTCGAGGACGCCATTATCTTGGCGGAGCCGTTCGAGCTCGTCCGTGTAGTGATCGTTAGAGAGGAGCGCGAAGCCGACCTTGCAGGTCGTCGGCTCCTTCTCGTGGCGACAGACCAGGCGGCGGCCGTCGCTCCAGATGACGGGGGCATTGTGGAAGTTGAACGCCTTCGAGATGCGTTCCTCTCCCTTGACCGAGGACATCGTGTAGAAGCCCAATCCGGCCGCAATGATCGGGTTCGTCTGCGCCGCCGCTCGCCGGCGAGTTGCCGCGCGGTGTCGAAGATCGGATCGGCCGCAACGCCATAGTTTCCGCAGTCCGGGTCGCCGCAGGTGTTGAGGTTGATTTCCTCTCGCTGTTGAGGATACAGTTGGGAGACAGAGAGCTTCGGCAGCGTCCTGACCTGCAAGGGGCCTCGAGTCTTGATCACTATGTCGCTCCGTAGATTGGCCGTTTAGGTCCTCCGCGAAGCGAAGTGATCGGAAATCCCGTAGAAAGTGTTTCCCGGCGCAGCTGCGCGCGGCCTCACCGGATGGTTGTGCCACACCCGCGAGCAAATAACCCTCATAAGACAACGGCCTGCCGGAGATCATCCGACAGGCCGTGCAGGCTGTCTTCTAAGCGGCGGAATGCGTCAAGCCGTCGCTTCCCCCTTTTCATGCTTCAGACCAGTGCGATCAATGTGCCGTCGCCGCTGGAGCCTCGTCCTTCTTGGCCGCCGCCGCAGCGGCCGCCGCCTCCTCCGCCGCCTCGTCCCAATCGATGGGCTCGGGCTCGCGGACCAGTGCGTGCTTCAGGACGTCCCGCACGTGTCCGACGGGAATGATCGTCAAGCCCTCCTTCACGTTGTCCGGGATCTCGACGAGGTCCTTCTCATTCTCCTCCGGGATCAGCACCGTAGTGATCCCGCCGCGCAGCGCCGCGAGCAGCTTCTCCTTCAGACCGCCGATCGGCAGCACATTGCCGCGCAACGTCACCTCGCCCGTCATCGCGATGTCCTTGCGCACCGGGATCTGCGTCAGCACCGACACGATCGAGGTCACCATCGCGACGCCCGCGCTGGGACCGTCCTTGGGCGTCGCACCTTCAGGCACGTGGACGTGGATGTCCATGTGGTCGAACTTGGTCGGCTTCACCCCGACCGATGGCGCAATCGACCGGACGAAAGAGGATGCCGCGTCGATCGACTCCTTCATGACGTCGCCCAACTTGCCGGTCGTTTTCATCCTGCCCTTGCCCGGCAGCCGGAGCGCCTCGATCGACAGAAGGTCGCCGCCGACTTGCGTCCAGGCGAGGCCCGTGACGGCGCCGATCTGGTCCTCCCGCTCGGCGAGGCCGTAGCGGAATTTCTTGACGCCGAGGAAGTCGTCAAGGTTGTCGGCGGTGACCACGACCTTGTCGGTGTCCTTCCGCACGATCCGGGTCACCGCCTTCCGGCAGAGCTTGGCGATCTCGCGCTCGAGGTTCCGGACGCCCGCCTCGCGAGTGTAGACGCGGATCATCTCGTGCAGCGCCTCGTCCGTCAGTTCGAACTCGCGCGACTTGAGGCCGTGGTTCTTGATCTGCTTCGGGATCAGGTGCCGCTTGGCGATCTCCAGCTTCTCATCCTCGGTATAGCCGGCGAGCGTGATGATCTCCATCCGATCGAGCAGCGGCGAGGGCATGTTGTACGAGTTCGCCGTGGTGATGAACATCACGTTCGACAGGTCGTACTCCACCTCCAGGTAGTGGTCGACGAAGGTCGAGTTCTGCTCGGGGTCGAGCACCTCCAGCATCGCGCTGGCTGGGTCGCCGCGGAAATCCTGCCCCATCTTGTCGATCTCGTCCAACAGGATGAGCGGGTTCGTCGTCTTCGCCTTCTTCAGCGACTGGATGATCTTGCCCGGCATCGAGCCGATGTAGGTCCGGCGGTGGCCGCGGATCTCCGACTCGTCCCGAACGCCGCCAAGCGAGATGCGGATGAACTCCCGCCCAGTCGCGCGCGCCACGGACTTGCCAAGCGACGTCTTGCCGACTCCCGGAGGCCCGACGAGGCACAGGATCGGCCCGCGCAACTTCTTCGACCGCTGCTGCACGGCAAGGTACTCGACGATGCGCTCCTTGACCTTCTCGAGGCTGTAATGATCGTCGTCCAGCACCTTCTGGGCGCGGGTCAGATCCTTCTTGACGCGGGACTTCACGCCCCACGGGATCGACAGCATCCAGTCGAGGTAGTTGCGCACGACCGTCGCCTCGGCCGACATCGGCGACATCGACTTCAGCTTCTTGACCTCGGCCTCCGCCTTCTCCAGCGCCTCCTTGCTAAGCTTCGTCTCCGAGATGCGCTTCTCCAGCTCGGCGACCTCGTTCTGGCCGTCCTCGCCGTCACCCAGCTCCTTCTGAATGGCCTTCATCTGCTCATTCAGGTAGTATTCACGCTGGGTGCGCTCCATCTGGCTCTTGACGCGGGTCTTAATCTTCTTCTCGACCTGCAGGACCGACATCTCGCCCTGCATCAAGCCATAGACCTTCTCCAGCCGCTCGGCGACTGCCAGCGTCTCAAGCAGCACCTGCTTCTGCCCGACCTCGACGCCCAGATGGCCTGCCACCGTGTCAGCGAGCTTGGCCGGCTCTTTGGTCTCGGCCACGGAGGCCAGGGCCTCCTCGGGAATGTTCTTCTTGACCTTCGCGTAGCGCTCGAACTCCTCGGCGACCGACCTGGTCAACGCGGCGATTGTGTCGGCCTCCCCGGCCTCCTCGGTCAGCTCTTCAGCGCGCGCCTCGAAGAACGAGTCGTTCTCGACATACTCCACGATCTTTACGCGGGTGCGCCCCTCGACCAGCACTTTCACAGTGCCGTCAGGTAATTTCAGCAGCTGCAAGACGTTGGCGAGGACGCCGACATGGTAGATGCCGTCTGTAGTGGGATCGTCGACGCTGGGGTCGATCTGGCTCGACAGCAGGATCTGCTTGTCGTCCGCCATCACCTCTTCCAACGCGCGCACGGACTTCTCGCGCCCGACGAAAAGCGGGACGATCATGTGCGGGAACACGACGATGTCGCGCAGCGGCAGGACGGGGTGGGTATCGCGGATATGATCGTTCATGTGACTTCCTTCCTAGCGAGCCCGTTGCCCGCCCCGTCTCCGGCGGCGTCGGCGGACTCCTACTGACGGCTAAAGTTGGGCATCGAGCCCAAGGCATTCAACCTCGCTCGGTTTAGGCCGAGTGTGCCCCAGAGCGCATGTCTACTGCAAGCACCGGCGGCGGGGCGCCTGATGAAGCAGCTCGCGCCAAACAAGAGCCATCTCTGGCACTTGGCGCCTCGCTCTAAAGCGGGCGGCAGGAATCCGGGCCAGGAGAAGCCGTCGCCGTCGATGGCAGTCTATCCGTCCGGAGGCTCCGCTGCCCCGCGCGCTGCGTGGAACGTTACCTGCCAGGCCGAGAATCGTCCCTCCGCGATCGCAGCCCGCATCGCCGCCATGAGCTCCTGATAATAGTGCAGGTTGTGCCACGTCAGCAGCATCCCGGAGATCATCTCGCCGGCGCGGAACACATGATGGAGGTACGCACGGCTATAGCTGCGGCAGGCCGGGCAGCTGCACTCCGGGTCGAGTGGCTCGGGGTCGCTTCGGTGCCGCGCGTTCTTCAGGTTCACGACACCTCGTCGTGTGAAGGCCTGCCCCGTCCGACCGGATCGCGAGGGCAGCACACAGTCCATCATGTCGACGCCTCGCGCGACCGCGCCAACGATGTCGTCGGGCTTGCCGACGCCCATCAGGTATCGCGGGCGGTCCACGGGCAGCATGCCGGGCGCATGATCGAGCACCCCGAACATCGCGTCCTGCCCTTCTCCCACGGCGAGTCCACCTATTGCATAGCCGTCGAACCCGATCGCACGCAGCGCCTCCGCGCTTTCTTCGCGCAGCTCGCGCGTCACGCCGCCCTGCTGGATCCCGAAGAGCGCATGCCCCGGGCGGTCCCCGAAAGCCGCCTTCGACCGCTCCGCCCAACGCATGCTGAGGCGCATCGATTTCGCCACCCGCGCCTCGTCGGCGGGCAGCGCGGGGCATTCGTCGAACGCCATCACGATGTCCGAGCCCAGCAGGCGCTGGATCTCCATCGATCGCTCCGGCGTCAGCTCGTGCGCCGAGCCGTCGATATGGCTCCGGAACGTCACGCCTGTCTCGCTCAGCTTTCGCAGATCCGCTAGGCTCATCACCTGGAAGCCGCCGGAATCCGTCAGGATCGGCCGATGCCAATTCATGAAGCGGTGCAGACCGCCCAGCCGGTCGACCAGTTCCGCCCCCGGTCGCAGCATCAAGTGGTAGGTGTTGCCCAGGATGATGTCGGCGCCCGTCGCCCTGACGCTCTCGGGCAGCATCGCCTTGACCGTCCCCGCCGTTCCCACCGGCATGAAGGCCGGCGTCCGGATTTCGCCTCGCGGCGTCCGGATCACTCCGGTTCGCGCGGAACCGTCCGTCGCCAGAATTGTGAATTTGAACCGGCTCGTCACCCCTGCCCGATAGCGCCCGGCAGCCACAGCCGCAATTCCCTCAACCTTCTTCGGCCTTCTTCGGCGTCTCTCACGGCGTTCTGCGAAGTTTCGGCTCAGTTTTGCTTGGGTTGCAGGATCTGCGGCAATGCGGCCTTTACCCCCACAAGGCAATTCCCTATCTTCCCGGTCAACAAATCCCCGGGAGAACCCAGATGTCGATCGAGACCGGCGACAAGCTCGAGGGGCAGCCGCTGATCCGCCCCTCCACCACGGACCACCCGCTCTACGACACTGTCGTCGAGGCGTGCCGTGGCGTCTACGATCCGGAAATCCCGGTGAACATCTACGACCTTGGTCTCGTCTACACGATCGACATTACGCCCGAGAACGACGTCAACGTCACCATGACCCTCACGGCCCCCGGGTGCCCGGTCGCCGGAGAGATGCCAGGCTGGGTCGCGGGCGCCATCGAACCCCTGCCTGGGGTTCGCCATGTCGACGTCGACCTGACATGGGAGCCGCCTTGGGGCATGGATATGATGTCTGACGAGGCAAGGCTCGAACTCGGCTTCATGTGACTTCGCCAGGCGGCCTTACGGTGGTCCTTTTCCGGGACTGATCCGCCCTCCACCTCGGAAACCGACATTGTTCGCGACGCGGAACCGCACGTCCTCGCCGCGGTTCACATGGCATGCGACACGTCGTTCGGGCCGCGCTGATATCGTTCGTCCTGCTGCCCATGTTCGCGCATGCACAGCAGGACGCCGGATCGTCCGCCCCCGCATTCAGCCGTCCGGTGCTGAACGAAGGGCTTGCGCCGCGGCCCACCGCGCTCGACCTCGAGACGCCGCGAACCGCACTCGAGACCTTCTTCGCCGCTGCCGATGCCGGCCGCTGGGATGTCGCTGCGCACGTCCTCGACCTGACTGAGGTCGCAGTCGAGGATCAGGCCGATGCCGGGCCGGCACTTGCCCGAGAACTTCACTCGGTGATCGATCGCAAGATACTCGTGCGCTGGTCCGATCTGCCGGACCGGCCAGACGGCATGATCGAACGCGGCTCCAGCGAGAGCCCCCTCGTCGGCGAGAAGCGGCGCTCCATTTCGCTCGGCGTTCTGGAGAAGAACGACCGGCCGGTGACGATCCGCCTCAATCGCACGCGCGAGGATGGAGGCGAGCCGGTCTGGCTCTTCTCGCCGCAGACCGTTGCCGACACGCCCGCCCTCTACGCTCAGCACGGGCCTTCCGCGCTGGAACTCGCAATCCCTGCGTCGCTTCAGCGCGATGCCGTCGCCGGATTGCGGCTTTGGGAGGTTCTGTTCATCCCTGCCGCAATCGTCCTGATCTGGGCTGCCGGCCTCGCCGTCTGGCGCTTCATCGGGGCCCGCGCCGCATCCTCCCGCCGGCGCTTGACGCGCCACATTCTGCAGGGAGCGCGCCTGCCCGCCACGGTGGCGGTCACCGCGGCACTCCTCTCCTGGCTGACAACCGAGCTGCTCGTGGTATCGTCGATGGCCTCGGCCATCTTGCAGCCGGCGATACTGCTCGGCTACGTCGCCGCCGCCGTAATTCTGGTCGTCAACGTCATCGACGCGTTCCTCGAGCGCATCGTCACGACCGACCCCGGCGAGATGTCGCAACCCGAAAATGCCGGAGAGCGCGCGCTCGCCACCGGCATCTCGGGGCTGCGCCGCGCGGTCCTTGTGATTGCCGTCATCGCCGGCGCCGGCATCATCCTGACCTCAGCCAGCGTCTTCCGGTCGCTCGGCCTGTCACTCCTTGCTTCGGCCAGTGTCCTGACGCTTGTTCTCGGCTTCGCCGCCCGCGAGGTGCTCGGCAACATCATGGCATGCCTTCAGATATCGATGAACCGCTCGGCCCGGATCGGCGACCAGGTGATATTCGAGGGTAGGTGGTGCACGGTTGAGCGCATCCACTTCACCTTCGTTCAGCTCAAGATCTGGACCGGCAATCGCCTCATTGTTCCGGTCTCGCAATTTGTTTCCGAGCCTTTCGAGAACTGGTCGCTGGGCGAGGTCGCGATGATCCGCCCGATCCGCCTCAAGCTTGGCCACGAGGCAGAGATCCCGCCCCTGCGCGACGCGTTCCGCCAGATCGTCGAAGAGGAAGACGCGATCCAGCCCAAGGAAGATGCCGCCCTCTACGTGACCGGCCACGACGCATTCGGCATCGATGTCCGTTTCAATGTCCCGGTGCCGGACCCGCAGACCGGTTGGGCCGTGGAATGCCGTGTGCGCGAGAAGCTCCTCGCCCGCGCCCGCGATCTCGGAATCAAGATGCCGGACGAAGTCGCCCGGATGGACGCCGCCTGATCGTCCGAACCACAGAGTCCGGTCCTACAGACCCGGCCGTGCGTCGCGCGATCTCCGTGACGGCACAAGCGACCTGCCGAGGGACCGCTGCACGCCACGACTTGACGTTCCCATCGAGCGCAGGAAGCAGCGGGTTCCTGCCAGGGCGGGCTCCGATGGCCGAAGGACGACATTCCGATGGGACTTGCCACACAAGAGGCTCTGGCGCATCACGTGAGGATGCATCGGGACGTTCCCATCGGCAGCCCGGTTGCCATAAGCCTTCCACGGCCGCGCCCTCCGAGAGCACACATGGCGGGCCGTTGGTGTCGGCTCGTGCCCACGGAACGCAGCCACGCTGCGGGTCTCTTCGACGCCTTCGCGGAAGATCGCGACGGCTACGACTGGACGTATCTTCCCTACGGCCCCTTCCCGTCGCCAGCCGCGCTCGAGGACTGGCTCGTCTCGGCCTGTCTCGGCGACGACCCACTCTTCCATACCATTTTGTCCCGCGAAGGACGGGCCCTTGGTCTCGCCAGCTATCTGCGCATCAGCGCCGCGCACGGGACGATCGAAATCGGCCACCTTCACCACGCCCCGGCGCTCCAGAGCACCGCTGCGGCGACCGAGGCAATGGCGCTGATGATGGCGCGCGCCTTCGACGAGCTCGGATATCGGCGGCTCGAATGGAAATGCGACGCCCTCAACGCCGGGTCTCGCCGCGCCGCGCTCCGACTCGGGTTTGTCTATGAGGGCACGTTTGGCCAGGCCGCCGTCGTCAAGGGACGGAACCGCGACACTGCCTGGTTCGCCCTCCTCGACCGGGATTGGCCAGAGCGGCGAGCCGCCTTCGCCGACTGGTTCGCCGGCCTCGACTCCGCGGGACGACAATCCCGACCCCTCGCGCGCCGGGACGCTTTCTCTCGGCCCCGAAGCGTGTCACCAGTCTCCAGCATGACCGAGCGAGAAAAGATGGTGGCGGGAGAACTCTACCGCCCTGGAGACCGGGAACTCGTGGCAGCGCGTCAGCGGGCCCAGCGGCTCCTGCGCGACTATTCCGCCACCGTCTATGGGGACGAGGGCCGTGGAGATATCCTTCGCGATCTTTTCGGCGGCCTCGGCGAAGGCTGCGCGGTGCGGTCGCCGATCTACCTCGACTATGGTTTCAACGTCTTCCTCGGCCGAGGCGTCTTCATCAACAACGCGGTGATGCTGGCGGATATCTGCCCGATCCGCATCGGCGACAATACGCAGATCGGGGCGATGGCGCAGATCCTGGCGGCCGACCATCCACGCGACCCGCAGATACGCGACGCCGGCCTCGAGAACGGCAAGCCGGTGACGATCGGCCGCAATTGCTGGATCGGCGCCGCCGCACTCATCCTGCCCGGCGTCACCGTCGGCGACGACGCCATCGTCGGCGCCGGCGCGGTCGTCACCCGCGACGTCGCGCCTGGTACCACCGTCGTCGGCAGCCCTGCTCGCCCAATCGGCGGCTAGAGCAGCATCGCGTCCTGGCCTGGCGGGGTGGGCATTGCAGCGTAGATCGCGCTCCTCCCCTTGGAGAGATCGCGGGAAATCCCTAGAGTAAGGGAACGCCGAGCAAGGAGCGTGCGCATGTTCTCGATACCCGGCAAGGCCCCCGTGACCATCACGCCGGCTGCCGTAAGACAGATCACAAGGCTCATGGCCCGCGACAACGCGCAGGGCCTTCGGATCGGAGTGAAGAAGGGCGGATGCGCCGGCATGGAATACACGATGGACTACGTGTCGGAGGCCGAGCCGAACGACGAGGTGGTCGAGCAGGACGGCGCGCGCGTGCTGATCGCACCGATGGCACAGATGTTCCTCTTCGGAACCGAGATCGACTACGAGACGTCGCTGCTCGAGTTCAGGCTTCAGGTTCCGCAATCCCAACGTCACCGAGTTCGTGCGGCTGCGGCGAATCGATCAAGTTCAAGGACGTCGAGGAGCTTGCGGAGGAGCGGCAGCAGACCGGCTGACGTCAATTCGCGGGATGCGGAAGATACGTTCACCTGATATCGGCTGTTACTTCGATCCGACATTGCTCGACAAGAACCGCCGTTCTGGGCGGCCGACTGGAGAGGGACAAGCATGCGCAAGCTCGCCGCCGGAAACTGGAAGATGAACGGGACGACCCAGAACCTGGGTGAGGTCCGGGCCCTGGCGGATCGCCACCCCGATCCCGGCTGTGACATCCTCCTCTGCCCCCCGGCAACGCTCATCGACCGCATGGTCGACATCGCCTCCGCTGCGAAGATCATGGTGGGCGGTCAGGATTGTCACGCGGAGGAGAGTGGCGCGCATACCGGCGACGTCTCCGCCTCGATGCTCGCGGACGCCGGTGCGACCCATGTGATCCTCGGCCATTCCGAGCGCCGGACCGATCATGCCGAGACCGACCAGAACGTCGCAGCCAAGGTCGCCGCCGCCCTCTCAGCGGACCTGGTTCCGGTCGTCTGCCTCGGCGAGACATTGGAGGAGCGGGAAAGCGGACGTGCGATCGAAGTCGTGGAACGCCAGCTGAGCCGCTCGATCCCCGACGGGATCCCGATGAAGTCGCTCGTCGTCGCCTATGAACCGGTCTGGGCGATCGGAACCGGGAAAGTGCCGACGACCGAGCAGATTGCAGAGCTGCACGGCATCCTGCGCGAGCGTCTGGTCGCGCGGTTCGGCGAGGACGCACGCGAGGTGCCCCTGCTCTACGGAGGGTCGGTCAAGCCCTCGAACGCCGTGGAGATCTTTGCGATTCCGGATGTAGACGGCGCTCTCGTTGGAGGGGCATCGCTGAAGGCTGCGGACTTCTCCGGCATCATCTCTGCGCTTGAATTGGCATGAGGATTTTGGCGTTAATCTATGCTACTCGTCGTGTTTCGTCGTATTTGTATACCCAGTCGAAGCGCGCAATTGCGCCACCGGGCCTGATCCGTTCCATCGCGCTGATCCCAGCATGCAGCGCCCGGCGCTGAGGCCCGCGCCACATGTGATAGACCCAGGCGTTCCCGTCCGAGGCTGCTACGATACGCGCGGCGCGCGCACGGCGACGCTCTTGATATGCCGCCAGCGCACGATCCAGCGGCAGCGTCGCCAGGCAGTCAGCCAAGGCCCACGCATCCTCCAGCGCCATGTTGGCGCCTTGCGCCAGAAACGGCAGCGTCGGATGCGCAGCGTCGCCTGCCAGGACGACGCGTCGATTGTGCCAGCAACGCGCCACCGCGTGCCTGTGCAGGCCCCAGACGTGAACTTCCTGCACGCTGTTCAGGATCCGCTGGAGCCGCTGAGACACGCCGGGGAACCGTCGCCGCATGTCCTCGGGATCGCCCGGTATCGACCAGCCCTCCTCCGTCCAGTCGCGCCGCGCCTCGACCGCGACGAGGTTCCGTAGTCCGCCCGCAAGCGGATACGTGACCACGTGCCGTCCGGGCGCCATGTGCACCTCCGGCACCGCTGGCCCGCCGCCATCGACCATCGCGCGCCATGCCACCTGCCCGGTGAACCGAGCCTTCTCCACCGAGCCCAGCGATCTCCTAACGCTGCCTCGGAGCCCATCTGCACCGATGGCGAGCGCGGCCTCTCGTACCGCGCCGTCGGCCAGCAGGAGTCGCGCCTGCGACGCGTCATCCACGGCGGAGACGACCTCCGCTCCGGTCTCGATCTGAACCCCGGCGGCAACTGCCGCAGCAGCAAGGATATCAAGCAGCCGCGCTCGGTGTATGAGAGCCCAGTCGCGGCCCTCCAGGCTCATACGCGCCACCCGCCGATCGTCCTCGGCGCGACGCAATTCCACCGCTTCCGCCCGGAGTCCGGCGCCGCGGACTTCCCGGTCCAGACCCAGAGCCCGCAGCACGGCCATGCCGTTGGGAGTGACCTGCAGGCCCGCGCCGACAGGCCGCAGCGCATCGGCCCGCTCCAGAACGCAAACCTCGACCCCGTGCCTGGCCAGCGCCAGGGCGGAGGCCAGACCCGCAACCCCGGCCCCCACGACCAGCACATCCTTCAGACGCGCCGCCGCGGAGCTCTCGTCACGGCGCGCGTTCAGTCCAACAGGAGGCACGCCTCATTCGTCGCGGTGAACCTTTTCGCGCCGCTCGTGACGTTCCTGCGCCTCGAGGCTCATCGTGGCGATCGGCCTGGCGTCGAGACGCTTCAGCGAGATCGGATCGCCGGTCTCCTCGCAGTAGCCGTACTCCCCCTCCTCGATCCGGCGGAGGGCTGCGTCGATCTTCGCGACGAGCTTGCGCTGGCGATCGCGAGTACGAAGCTCAAGCGCGCGGTCAGTCTCCTCGCTGGCGCGGTCTGCGACGTCGGGAATGTTGCGGCTGCCGTCCTGCAAGCCCTCGATGGTAAGCCGGCTATCGTCGAGGAGATCATTCTTCCATGACGTGAGCTTTCGGCGGAAATACTCGAGCTGGCGCTCGTTCATGAACGGTTCGTCCTCTGCCGGACGGTAGTCCTCGGGCAGAAACGTTTCAGCCTTCATACTGGTCCCCTCTCCTCGTCCAGCGGGCTCATTCGTCATCCCTGATCCGGCCGGACGGTTCATGGAGCGCGGACTAACCGAAGCCCCCTGCTTTGTCGATAAGCTCTGACACCTTCTTGTAGGATTCGAGGGAGACGGTTACCGTTACCGCAGAGACTTCAGAGCGCGCGTTAGACCCCTTGACCAGATACTTCTCCTCGACCGACGCCTATGTTGCGACGGACGACCTGATCGTGGCGGTGAACGCCGCTGTGACGCTCGAGCGTCCGCTGTTGGTCAAGGGCGAGCCCGGCACCGGCAAGACCGAGCTTGCGCGCCAGGTCGCTGCATCGCTTGATATGCCGCTCCTCGAATGGCACATCAAGTCGACGACCCGCGCGCAGCAGGGGCTGTACGAATACGACGCCGTCAGTCGCCTGCGCGACAGTCAACTCGGGGACGAGCGGGTACATGATGTCGCGAACTACATCCGGCGCGGCAAGCTCTGGCAGGCATTCCAGGCCAACGAACGCGTGGTTCTCCTGATCGACGAGATCGACAAGGCCGACATCGAGTTCCCGAACGACCTGCTGCAGGAACTCGACCGGATGGAGTTCCATGTCTACGAGACCGGAGAGACTGTCCAAGCGCGGCATCGCCCGGTCGTCGTCATCACCTCGAACAATGAGAAGGAACTGCCGGACGCGTTCCTGCGCCGCTGCTTCTTCCACTACATCAGGTTTCCCGATGCGGGCACGATGCGCGCGATCGTAGAGGTTCACCATCCAGGCACAAAGGACGCCTTGCTGACGACGGCGTTGACGCAATTCTACGCGTTGCGCGACACCCCGGGGCTGAAGAAGAAGCCCTCGACATCCGAGGTCCTAGACTGGCTCAAGCTGCTGCTGGCGGAGGACCTGTCGGCGGAGGACCTGCGCCGCGACGGACGTGATGCCTTGCCGCGGCTTCACGGTGCGCTTCTCAAGAACGAGCAGGATGTGCAGCTGTTCGAGCGTCTGGCGTTCATGGCCAGGCGCGAGCGGTAGCGGCGGGATGCCGCCGAATTGAGCTGCCCGGCATGGAATTGTTAGGCCACGTTCGCTAGGCCCCTATTCACGTTGGGGATTCCGCGCATGTCGCAGACCATCATCAGACCGCTAGAACCGGCGGACCACGACGACTGGCGCCGCATGTGGACGGCGTACCTCGACTTCTACGGTCAGACCGTGGATGAGGCAGTCTTTCGCGCATCGTTCGATCGTCTACTGGGCGACGATCAGCGTGACTTCTCCGGCCTCGTGGCAATCGTCGACGGGGAGCCCGCGGGTCTTGCCCACTACCTCTTCCATCGCCACGGGTGGAAGCTGCGTGACGTCTGCTACCTGCAGGACCTCTGGGTCGAGCCGAACCATCGCGGCCGCTATGTCGGCGCCGCGCTGATCCGCGCTGTCTACGCCGCGGCCGACACTGCCGGGGCGCCGGACGTCTATTGGCTGACCGCCGAAGACAATACCCCGGCGCGACGCCTCTATGATCGGGTTGGCCGGCAGAGCAACTTCATCCGGTACGACCGCGCGTGAGGTATCCGGCGCTCATCCTCGCCCTGTCGCTGATCGGATGCACGCCCTTCGCGACGGAGACCGAGCGGGCCATGACGACGCCCGTCACGCTGCCTCCGATGAAGGTCTTCTCGACACCCCGCGCGATCCAGCCGGCGCGCTCGAACGCGGAGATCGCACAGGACTTCATGGACCTCACTTTCCAGCTGGAGAGCGGCCGGCAGATCGAGACCTTCACCAGGTTCGAAGGGCCAATCCGCGTTCGCCTCGTCGGCGACGTGTCGGACAGCCTGTCGCGAGACCTCGACCGACTGCTGCAGCGATTGCGCGCCGAGGCACGGCTGGATATCTCGCGCGTCTCGGCCGGCAGTCCGGCAGGCATCACGGTGGAAGCGGTGCCGCAGCGGATGATGCGTCGAGCGGTGCCTCAGGCTGCGTGCTTCGTGGTGCCACGGGTCGGCAGCTGGAACGAATTCCGGCGCAACCGGCGTTCGTCCGACCTCGACTGGACGACGCTGACCGTCCGCGAGCGTGTGTCGATCTTCATTCCGTCGGATGCGCCGCCGCAAGAGATGCGCGATTGCCTGCACGAGGAACTGGCGCAGGCGCTCGGACCGTTGAACGACCTCTACCGGCTGACCGACAGCGTCTTCAACGACGACAACTTCAACACAGTGCTCACTGGCTTCGACATGCTGATCCTGCGCACGACCTACGCCCCGGAATTGCGGTCGGGCATGTCACGACAGCAGGTCGCGGCGCGGATACCCGCGGTGCTCGACCGTCTCAACCCGTCCGGACGCACCGGTGGCGCACCGCGCAGCGAGACGCCACGGAGCTGGATCGATGCGATCGAAACGGCCCTCGGACCCAGAGCGAGCGAGGCGCAACGCATCTCCGCCGCAAAGCGGGCCGTCGCTATCGCCCGCTCGCAAGGCTGGACCGACAATCGGCTCGCGTTCTCGCTCTATGCGCTCGGGCGGCTGAGCCTGCCGACGAATCCGCGCCTCGCTCTTGCGTCCTTCCTCGAGGCAGCCGAGATCTACCACAATGATCCGACGACCCGGCTCCAGGAGGCACATGTCGCGATGCAGCTCTCCGCCTTCGCCCTCTCTGCCGGCGACGCGCAGGCGGTGCTGCAGATGGTCGAGCCGCAGCTCGCCCCGGTTCGTGACGGCGAAAACGCCGCGCTGCTCGCCTCGCTTCTCATGCTGAAGTCCGAGGCGCTGGCGATGCAGGGTCGTGCCGGCGAAGCACGCGCGATCCGCGCCGAGAGTCTCGGCTGGGCCCGGTACGGGTTCGGCACAGACGAGGTCGTGCGCGCCCATGCCGCCGAGATCGCATCGCTGACGCCGCCGGAGTCGGGCCTATGATCCTCGCCGGCCTCATCCTCGGCGCCGCATTCGGCGCATGGCGGGCACGCAGGCGGAATGGCAATCGCCTCGACATGGCGCAGTGGGCGGCGGTCTACGCGATCCTGTTCGGACTGGCCGCGCTGATCCTTTCGATCGCGATCGACCGGATGGCCTGATGTTCCTGCCCTTCTTCGAGGCGTTGCGGGTGGCCCGCGTGCCGGTCAGCCTGCGAGAATTCCTGACGTTTCTCGAGGCGATGAGGGCGAACCTCGTCACCTACGACGCCGACGGCTTCTACTATCTCGCCCGCGCCGCGATGGTGAAGGACGAGCGGCACATCGACCGTTTCGACCAGGCCTTCGCCCGCGCCTTCGCGGGGCTCGAGGCGGTGACGCCCGAAGCCGTCATGCAGGCCCTCGACCTTCCCGAGGACTGGCTGCGCCGGATGGCGGAGAAGCACCTGACCGAGGCCGAGAAGGCCGAGATCGAGGCATTGGGCGGCTTCGACAAGCTGCTGGAGACGCTGCGCGATCGGCTCGCCGAACAGAAGGGCCGGCACCAGGGCGGCTCGAAGTGGATCGGCACCGCCGGCACCTCGCCCTTCGGGGCCTACGGCTACAATCCCGAGGGGATGCGTATCGGCCAGGACGAGGGGCGCCACGGACGCGCCGTCAAGGTCTGGGACCGGCGCGAGTTCCGCGACCTCGACGACACGCGCGAGCTCGGCACCCGCAACATCAAGGTCGCGCTGAAGCGGCTGCGCCACTGGGCGCGGTACGGTGCGCTCGAGGAGCTCGACCTTGACGGCACCATCCGCGCCACCGCCGAGCATGGCTACCTCGACGTCAAGACACGCCCCGAGCGGCGCAATGCCGTTCGCGTGCTGCTGCTGCTCGACGTCGGCGGCTCGATGGACCCGCACATCCGCCTGGTCGAGGAGCTGTTCTCCGCCGCCCGATCGGAGTTCCGCCACATCGAGCACTACTACTTCCACAACTGCGTCTACGAAGGCCTCTGGCGCGAAAACCGCCGCCGATGGACCGAGCAGACGCCGACGTGGGAGGTCCTCCACACATACGGCCCGGAATGGAAGCTGATCCTTGTCGGCGACGCCGCGATGAGCCCCTACGAGGTGATGATGCCCGGCGGGGCCAGCGAGCACTGGAACGAGGAGGCCGGCGAGGCCTGGCTCCGCCGCCTGGCCGCGCAATGGCCGGACCACGTGTGGATCAATCCGACCCCCCGGCGGCACTGGGACTACACTCAGTCGATCGGAATGATCGAAGCGATCCTCGGCCCCGGCCGCATGGTCCCGATGACGCTGGAAGGGCTCACCGCAGGCATGCGGGTTCTGAGCTAATCGAAGAGCGGCGCCATCCGGCGCAGCACCGTCAGCAACGCGACCTTCCGTTCCGCGAGGCTTTCCGGAAGCTCAGCCTCGAGATGGCTGTCGATGGCGAGCGTGGCAAGACCGTGGACCACTGCCCAAGCGCAAAGGTCCACGTCCGTGTCGCGCCGCCCGATTTCCACGACACCGCCCTTGGTGACGGTATCGAGTTCCCCGGTCGCGTCGAGAAGCTCTGGATCGGCGGGGTCGAGCAGCTCACGCCGAAACATCACGCGAAAAAGGTCGGGTTTCGACAGGGCGAAATCGAGGTAGCTCTCGGCCATCGCCCGGAATTCGCGTGTCGGGTCGGAGCTCGCCACATCCTGCCGCTCGCGGATGCCCCCTGCCATTTCGCGAAAGCCCTGTGCGGCGTAGGCCGTCATCAGGGCGCGCTTGTCGCGGAAGTGGCGAAACACCGCGGACGGCGCGACGCCAAGCCGCTTCGCGCAGGCGCGGGTCGACGCCGTCTCGATCCCCGTCTCCCGCACGAGCTCGCCCACGGCTTCGACAAGCGCTGCCCGGAGGTTTCCGTGATGATACGTCTCTCGTTTCGCGGCAGCCATGTCTTCGGCATTCATGTTTCTCCCTGCGGCCGCAAGAGCCGACCGCAACAGTCGATTTCGGGACCGGCTGAAGCTGGAGGTCAGCGCGGAGCCAATGTCACGCTCCCCGCTCGGGTTCGTAGGGGCGGGGAAGATCATCCGGCGAAGGCTGCTTCGCGTGTGCAACGACCCCGCGTCGCGCAAGCGTCCCCGCGTCGCGCAAGCGTCAGGCTGTCTGCCCGGACGCGACGCCGACCGCGCCTGGTCCCCCCGGGAGCTCGGCACCTCGCACGCCGCCCACCAGTTCCGGGTCTATCCCGTCGCCGCCGGCAAGGACGCTGAAGTCGCCGGTGGTCTCGAGCACCACGGCGTGCACGTCGGCAATCCGCCGCACGCCCGCCTGGCGCAGGATTGCCGTGAGATCCTCCCGCGTAACACGTCCGGACAGCAGCCCGTCCTCCAGCACGCGACCGTCGCGCATCAGCATCACGGGCGTGTTGTCGACGAGGCCTTCGACGGACCTGAACCTCAGCCTGAGGATCGCGATCACCGCCTGGACAGCGAAGAGCGCCGTGAGCGTCGCCATTCCGGCGGGAAGGTCCGTCGGGTCGCCCAGAATGGTGCCTGCGAGCGCGGAGCCGATCGCGACCGTCATCGCAAAGTCGAACGAAGACATCTTCGCGAACGACCTCAGGCCGTTCAGCCGCGTCAGAAGAACGATGGCGGGAACGAGGACGAAGGCCTCGACGAAGGGCTGGAAGATCTGTTGCATGGGTAGGCCTCCTTGCGGCAATCACGCATGATGGGTCGCACCGGTTCCCCGTGACGTTTGCGGCAGACGCCACCATATTGGCGGTATGCTAAAGTTCACGCCCATCCTGCTCGCCATCGTCTACGCCGTCGGCATGTATTACATGTCCGCCTGGCGGACGCGGGCGGAGCTCGACCAGAAGTCCACCGAGCTCGCCGACGGCGACCTCAAGCGCATCACCGACCGGATGGCGCAGTCGCTCGACCTGCCTCGGATACGGGTGAACATCTACGAGATCGACCCGGTGAACGGACTGGCCTCACCTGACGGCCGCATCTTCATCACCCGCGGCTTCTACCGGAAGTATCGGCAGGGCGAGGTCACGGGTGAGGAACTGGCCGCCGTCATCGCGCACGAGCTCGGCCATGTCGCCCTCGGTCACTCGCGCCGGCGAATGATCGACTTCTCCGGCCAGAACGCCATCCGCACCGCGTTGATCATGGTGCTGTCGCGGTTCATTCCCGGCCTCGGCATCCTGATCGCCAACACGCTCACCTCACTGATCGCCGCCCGCCTGTCCCGCGGGGACGAGTACGAGGCCGACGAATACGCCACCGCCCTCCTCATCAAGTCAGGTATCGGGACGGGGCCGCAGAAGTCTCTGTTCCGCAAGCTCGAAGCGCTGACCAAGGGCCGCGGCGGCGCCATGCCCGCCTGGCTCCTCAGCCACCCGAAGGTGGACGAGAGGATCGCCGCGATCGAGAAGAACGAGGCCAAGTGGATCGGCGCCGAAGGCTGACCCGGCGCTGCGGAGAGGTGATCTGGCCGCTTGACGGTCCTGCGGCCGCTCAGTCAGGCAATCGTCATGACATTCGAAGACCATCATGGCGACGCCACCGCTGCCGAAACGATGCCCGCCGTCCCTGCTGCTAGACCCGTCGCCAGAAATGGAGGGTCAGGTTGCGCACAATGTGTGACGCTCATGCCGCCTGCATCTGCCGCGGGATCGTGCGGGCGAGGTCGAGGAAATCCACCATGTAGGGCTTGCCCCCATCGGCCTCACGCACCGCCGCGTAGAGCCGCCGATGAATCCCGTCCTTCGTCATTGGCCGCGTGACGTAGTCCGCCGACGTCCGCACCTCGCGGACGACCCAGTCGGGCAGGACGGAGACGCCGCGCTGCGACGCGACCAGCAGCAGGATCACCGCGGTCAGCTCCGCCTGCCGCACCGCTAGCGGCTCGACCCGCGCCGGGATCAGCAACTGGCTGAACACGTCGAGGCGGGGCCGCTCCACCGGGTAGGTGATCAGCGTCTGGTCGCGGAAGTCCTCCGCCTCGATCCAGTCGCGCTTCGCCAACGGGTGGGCGGAGGCCGCGACGAAGACCGCCTCGTAGTCGAACAGCGGCTCGAAGGTGATGCCGGGCAGGTTCTCGGGGTCGGACGATACCACGAGGTCCACGTCCTCCCGCATGAGCGCAGGCAACGCCTGGAATGCCAGGCCCGGGCGGATGTCCACGTCGATGTCCGGCCAGCTCTTCCGATAGCCCTCGAGCACCGGAAACAGCCATTCGAAGCAGGCGTGGCACTCGATCGCGATGTGCATCCGCCCCGACCGCCCGGCGCGCAGGCCCGCGAAGTCGGCCTCCAGCGCCTCCACCTCCGGCAGGATCCGCTCGGCCAGCCGCAGCAGGCGCTGTCCGGCGGCCGACAGGCGCATCGGCTTCGAGCGGCGCACGAACAGTTCAACGCCGGCCTGGTCCTCCAGACCCTTGATCTGATGGCTCAGCGCAGACTGGGTGATGTTCAGCCGCTCCGCCGCGCGGGCCAGCCCCCCGGCCTCGTGGATCGCCTTGATCGTTCGGAGATGACGAAACTCGAGATGCACGTCCGGCTCATGATCTTCTTGAGGATTATGAATTTGTCTCACGCGGCCCGTGGTGAGACAAGGGATCAACTGAAAGGGTTCCCTCCGATGACCACCACCTCGTTCGAGTTCTTCCCGCCGAAGTCGATCCAGGCTTCCTTCCGGCTGTGGGACACGATCCGCGCCCTTGCGCCGCTCGAGCCATCCTTCGTGTCGGTGACCTACGGCGCCGGCGGCACGACCCGGTCCGAGACGCACGACGCGGTCGAAACGATCGGCAAGAACTACGGCCTCAACGTGGCGGCCCATCTCACCTGTGTCGACGCCACGCGTGAGGAGACGCTGGCGATCGCCCGACGCTACGCCGAGGCGGGCGTGCGAGAGATCGTGGCACTGCGCGGCGACACGCCCGGCGGCGGCCCCTTCGTGCCGAACCCCGACGGCTTCGCCGACAGCTGCGAGCTGGTCGCGGCCCTCGCCGCGACAGGCGACTTCGACATCCGGGTCGGCGCCTACCCCGACCCGCACCCGGAGGCGGCGCACGATGGCGCCGACATCGACTGGCTCAAGCGAAAGGTAGATGCGGGCGCGACTTCGGCCATCACGCAGTTCTTCTTCGAGGCAGAGACATTCTTCCGGTTCCGCGAGCGCTGCGTCGCTGCGGGCATCGGCATCCCGATCCTGCCCGGTGTCCTGCCGATCACGGACTGGGCGGGCTGCGCGCGCTTCGCGAAGAAGTGCGGTGCCTTCATCCCGCCCTGGATGCCGGAGGCGTTCGAGCGGGCGGAACGTGACGGCCGTGCCGACGACCTCTCCACCGCGTTCTGCACCGAGCTGTGCTCGGACCTGACCGCCGGCGGCGCCGAGCACCTGCACTTCTACACGCTGAACAAGCCGACGCTCACCCGCGACGTGGTGCACGCCCTCGGCCTCGCTCCGGCGGTTCCGCTTGAAAAGGTCGCCTGACGTCGCGTCCGGGGCGGGGCACACCGGAAGAACCAGTCTACCGTTCCCGGTACTTCTACGTTGCCGGGCCGCCGCAGCCATGCTCGGCAACCTGTCTCCGCCGGCACAGACGTCGGCGCTGTAACGACACAGCGGCGTTGGTGCACTCCGGGTGACCGCGCGCGGCGGTTGTCGTGCGACAGCTCTTGATGCCGCGGTCCCGGTCAGGCCGAGAGGGCGCCCACGATCCTGGCGCGCAGACGTCCGTTCCGCGCCGAGGCGTGCACGTACTCGGAGGGATCGTGGCCCACGACCCTCCGGCGTCGCGCGACGAAGAGCTTGCCCCAGCCGCGAAACGACCCCACCGATGGCGCATCGGGATCGACCTGGAAGCGTGTCCGCCACCCCTCCGGCAGCGCCAGTCCACAGCTCGAGGCCTTCTCCAGCATCCACACCAACGACAGGTTCGCGAGCGGTCGCGCCAGTGCATCCCCGCCGAGCTGGCCGCCCACGTCACTGTGGGAGCCGCGAAACCACATCTGCTCGACCTCGACGCCGCGCCAGCCCTCCGTGCTCTCCCAGAGGACCGGCGCGAACGCCTCTCGAGTCTCGTCGAGCGCCAGCGCGTGATATCCGTGGCGCACGGCGTTTCCCAGATGCGCGGAATGGAACGCGTGCTGCGCCTCCGTCAGCATCCAGAGAACCGGCAGCCTCAGGCCCAGCGCCTTGACCGTATCCCAGACGCCGATCATCTCGATGAGCACTTCGTCGTGGCAGAACCTCTCACGGAAGGCCCGCGCCGCCGCGCCGTGCGGGTTGATCTCGTAGTGCCGGTAGGCGTCGCGAATCGCGCGCTCCGTCGCATGCTCGGCCCTGACCAGACCGACGCGGTCGATCACACCGGCGAGTGAGCGCACCGCATAGGCGCCGCGAGAGAATCCGAAGAGGAAGATCCGGTCTCCCGGCTGATAGCGCGATGCCAGATGGCCGTAGGCCCGGCGGATCGCGCGATTGATGCCGCGGCCGTGCACCACGTCCATCGTCGTGCGCCAGTCGCTCCATTGCACCCCCGCCTCGTAGCGGAGGGAGAGGTGCGCCCGCGGCATCTCGCGCAGCAACTTGTAGGTCAGCCCGACATTCGTCTCCGCGCCAACCGCCAGCGACGAATTCGTGCCGTCGAGGAGGATCACATGGTCGACGCGACCCCGACCCGTCGCGGGGCGGACCATCTCGGTCCGCCCGCGCCGCGCCTTGCGCCACACCCACTTCGTCCACGTCGCCGCACGCATCCGCAACCGCTCCCAGAACCTGCAATCAGAATATAGGGAGCAACGCCTTCAATCGGGTTACGAGGTCGGCTTAAATGCGATCACTCAGCCGCCAGCGCCGTGGCGTTCAGCATCTGCCAGACCCGATGCGGCGTCAGCGGCATGTCGACCTGCCGCACCCCATGGTCCCACAGCGCATCGACCGCGGCGTTCGTCACCGCCGCGAGCGCGCCGACCGTCCCTGCCTCGCCGCAGCCCTTCATGCCCAGCTGGTTCGCCGTCGACGGCACCGGCTCGGTCGTGAAGGTGATCATCGGCACATCGTCCGCCCGCGGCATCGCATAGTCCATGAACGTCGCCGTCAGAAGTTGCCCGTCCGCATCGTAAACCGCCAGCTCCGCCAGCGCCTGTCCGATGCCCTGCGCGACCCCGCCATGCACCTGCCCCTCCGCGAGGAGCGGATTGATCAGGTTGCCGAAATCGTCCGTTACCGCATAGCGGTCGACCGTCACGCGCCCGGTCTCGGGGTCGATCACCACCTCGGCCACATGCGCTCCGTTCGGATAGGACCGGCCAGGCAGCTTGTCCGTCGCGGCAAAGGTCAGCAGGTCGTCGCGCCCGTCGGCGCGCGCCATCGCCGCGACCTCCAGCATCGTCGGCGTCTCGTTCGATCCCTCCACCCGGAACACGTCGTCGTCGAACGACGCCTCGCCGCCCAGCTTCTCGGCGAGGTAGCCGGAATAGGCCTCGACGATCTTCGCCACCGCCGCCAGCGTCACATTGGTCTGCGTCGTCACGCTGCGCGACCCTCCGGTGCCGCCACCCCTGGCGATCAGGTCGCTGTCGCCCTGGACGACCTCGATCTTTTCTGCCGGGATCCCGCTCTGATCGCTGAGGAACCTGGCATACACCGTCTCGTGCCCCTGACCGTTCGACTGGGTGCCGACATAGATTTTCGCGCCATCCTCAACGAACTCGACTCTCACATCCTCTTCGGGCGAGCCCAGGATCGACTCGATGTAGTAGCAAAGCCCGAGGCCGCGCAGCCGCCCCTTCGCCGCATCCGCCTGTCGCCGGGCGGCGAAGCCTGCCTTGTCGGCGACCTTCTCGACGCGGCTCAGCACGCGGGCGAAATCGCCGACATCGTAGGTCTCGCCCGTGGCGCTCTTGTAGGGGAAGCAGCCGGGCGGGATGAAGTTGATCCGCCGCAGCTCCCAAGGGTCCACGCCAAGCTCCCGCGCGGCATAGTCCATCGTCCGCTCCAGCGCATAGATCGCCTCCGGCCGCCCGGCACCGCGATAGGCGTCGACGCAGCAGGTGTTGGTGTAGATGCCCCGCGCCCGCAGGTGGATCGTCTGAAAGTCGTAGACCCCGGGCGCGACCTTCGAGAACAGGTCCGACTGGATCAGTTGCGCGAACTGGCTGTTGTAGGCGCCGAGATCGCTCAGCGTATCGACACGGTAGGCCGTGATCCGATTGCTCTCGTCGAAGGCCAGCTCGCAGGTGCTGGTCAGCGCCCTCCCCTGGTTGTCGGTCAGCATCGCCTCGGTGCGCGTCTCGACCCAGCGGACGGCGCGACCCAGACGCCGCGCGGCGGCGGGCAGGAACACGTGCTCGGGGTACGGCTGGCCCTTCATGCCGAAGCCGCCACCGACGTCGGGCGTCGTGACCCGCACCTTCTCGGGATCGAGCCCCAGGGCCTTGGCGATCAGCGACTTGTCGCCCCAGACACCCTGGCCGCTCACGCAGAAATGCAACCGTTCGCCGTCCCACTCGGCATAGGCGCCGCGCGGCTCCATCGAGGTCGCGATGACCCGGTTGTCGCCGACCTCCAGCCGGACGGTGCGCGCCGCGGCCTCGAACGCGCGCGCCGTGTACTCGGCGTCGCCGAGCGACCAGTCGTAGGCGACGTTCTCCGGCGCCTCCTCATGCACGGTCGGGCCGCCGGGCGCGTTGTCGACCTTCGCCGCGAGATCCTCGATGTCGGGCATCACCAGTTCGGCAGCGTCCTGCGCCTGCTGCAGCGTCTCGGCAAGAACCACCGCCACGGCCTCACCGACATGCCGCACCCGGTCCTGCGCCAGCGCGGGCCGCAGCGGGCATGCGCCCTTGCTGCCGTCGCTGTTTCTCGCCGGCACGCCGGGAATCGCGGGGTCGACCCCCCATGCCTCCAGATCCGCGGCCGTCATCACCAGGTGGACGCCGGGCGCCGCAGCCGCCTCCTCGACATCGACGCCGAGGAGGCGGCCATGCGCGACCGACGAGCGCACGACCACGGCGTGCAGCGCGTCCTTCGGCGCGACATCGTCCATGTACCGCCCCGCGCCCGTCAGGAACCGCACGTCCTCCACCCGCTTGGCCGGCTGCGACTTTCCGAACTTTTCCATGCGTCTCTCCTGACCCCGGTGTTGGCGCGCACCCTAACGTCCCGGCGGTCGGCGTCCAGCCGTCTCGCCCTCCCGCGGGCGGGACCGTTCGCCGCGACCCCAGGGGACAGAAAGTGCCGCGAAGCGTGCGCTCCGGGCCTGTACCAAGAAGCCTCGCCGCGACGGCCGATCAGATGCCAGCCGACGCCTGATCTGCGCCGAACTTGCCGCCGAGATCCGTCAGATGGGCCTTCGGCTCACTCGGCGCTGCACCGCTGCCGGCCGGGATCTCGGCGCGGCTGCGGGAGCGTCCGTGCCGCCAGACGGTCTCGGTCCGCGCCCGTGCGCCCGCGTCCAGATCAGCTTGGATGTCGGCGCACGTCTCGGCCCAGCCGGCGCCGCTACTCCGCCTGCCTGCTCGCGGAGGAGATCCGCCGGCATGGCCGACAGCTCTGTCATGCGGCGTCCCTCAGCTCGACGCCGTCGCCGTTGAGATGACAGGCCACCTCCCGCGCCGGCCCGCTCTGGCCGAGCCGCGGGACCTCGACGCGACAGCGCGGCCCCGCGAAGGGACAGCGCGGGTGAAAGGCACAGCCCGCCGGCGGGTCGATCGGCGACGGGATCTCTCCCTCGATCGGACGGAACGCACGCCGACCTGTCCCGAGCGTCGGGACCGACGCGAAAAGCGCCTGCGTGTAGGGATGCTTCGGCGTCTCGTAGAGCTCCTCGGCGGGCGCAAGCTCGACGACGCGGCCGAGATACATGATCGCCACGCGGTCGCAGACGTGGCGCACCACGCTGAGGTCGTGGCTGATGAACAGCGCGGTCAGCCCGAGGTCTCGTCGCAGGTCGAGGAACAGGTTCAGCACCTGGGCCTGGATCGAGACGTCGAGCGACGCCACCGCCTCGTCGAGGACCAGCAGGTCGGGCTGCATCGCAAGTGCGCGGGCGATCGCGATCCGCTGCCGCTGCCCGCCCGAGAACTGGTGCGGAAGCCGGTCCGCATAGGCCCCCTCCAGCCCCACCTGCTCCAGCAGCGCACGGGTGCGCGCCCGCACCTCCGACGCCGGCACCAGCCCGTGAACGCGCGGTCCCTCGGAGATTGTCTCGCCGACCTTCATGCGCGGGTTGAGGCTGGCGAACGGGTCCTGGTGGATCATCTGCACGCGGGTCGTGAGCTTTTCGACGCGGTCGTCGCGGCCGCGCGCCACGGGCTCGCCATGCAGCGTGACTGTCCCCTCGGTCGCTCCGTAGATGCCGGAGACTACCCGCCCAAGCGTCGACTTGCCGCAGCCGGACTCGCCCACGATGCCCAGCACCTCGCCCTTCGCGACCTCGAAGGAGACGTCGGTCACCGCATGCACCACCCCTCCCGCGCGACCCGCTCCGAGGCCCGCCATCAGCTTCTCGGCCAGCGTCGCCTTCAGCGGGAACCGCTTCGAGACATGGTCGACCTTGAGCAGCGCCGCCGTCATGCGGCCTCCAGCGGGTGGTGGCAGAGGGCGGTATGGGCGCCGAACCGGGCCAGCGGCGGCTCGGTCGTGCAGACGTCCGTTGCCCTCGGGCACCGGTTCCGGAACGGACAGCCGCTGGGCAGGTTCGCCAGCTGCGGCGTCGAGCCCGGGATCTGCGGCAGGTGCGTGCCGGGCGCGTGCAGGCCGGGAACGGAGTCGAGCAGACCACGCGTGTAGGGATGGCGCGGGTGGGCGATGACCTCCTCCGCCGTGCCGCGCTCGACGATGCGGCCCGCGTACATCACGCAGATATCGTCGGCGAGCGACGAGACCACGGCGAGGTCGTGCGTCACCCAGACGATCGCGGTGCGGGTCTCGTCCGCCAGCCGCCGGACCTCCGCCAGGATCTGGCCCTGGATCGAGACGTCGAGCGCGGTGGTCGGCTCGTCGGCGATGATCACGGCCGGTCGGTGCAGCAGCGCGATCGCGATCGCCACGCGCTGCCGCATTCCGCCCGAAAGCTGGTGCGGGTAGGCCTGCAGCCGCTCCGCCGGCGACGGGATCCCGACCTTCGCCAGCGCGTCGCGCGCCCGCTCCAGCGCAGACGCCTTCGGCATCCGCTCTGGGACGCGCACCGCCATCGCCATCTGCTCGCCGATACGCAGCACCGGGTTCAGCGTCATCATCGGGTCCTGGAATACCATCGACACCTTGCGCCCGCGCATCGAGCGGAGCTGGTCCGGCGCAAGCGCCCGCAGGTCCGTGCCCTCGACCAGCACGCGGCCGCCGGAGATGCGCCCGGGCTCGTCGATCAGCCCGAGGATCGAGAAGCCGGTCACCGACTTGCCCGAGCCGCTCTCGCCGACGAGGCCCATGATCCGGCCGGGCTCGACGGCAAAGCTCACGTCGTTGACCGCGGTGACGCTGCCACCGCGCGTGTCGAACCGCGTCGTCAGGCCCTGGACATCCAGCGCCGCGCTCATCGGCTGTGCCTCGGGTCCAGCACGGTCCGCACCTGATCGCCGACCAGGTTGATCGCCACCACCGTGATCATCAGGAAAATGCCGGGATAGATCGACAGCCAGTAGCGGTCGGAATGGATGTACTTGAACCCGTTCGAGATCAGCGAGCCCAGAGACGGTTCCGTCAGTGGCAGCCCGACGCCCAGGAACGACAGCGTCGCCTCCAGCGCGATGGCCGCCGCCACCTGCACCGTCGCCACCACGATCAGCGGCGGCAGGACGTTCGGCAGCAGGTGCCGGAACAGCACGCGGTGCGTCGGCAGCGGCGTCGACCGCGCGGCCTCGATGTAGTCCTTGCTGCGCTCCACCGTCGCCGCGCCGTGGGCCGTGCGCGCGAAATAGGCGTACTGCGCCACGACCAGGGCCAGGATGATCTGAGGCACCCCCTGCCCGAGCAAGGCCACCAGCACCAGCGCGAGCAGGATCGCCGGCATCGACAGCTGCAGATCGACGATCCGCATCAGTAGCGACTCCAGCCGCCCGCCGAAGTAGGCCGCCGTCAGCCCGACGCAGATGCCGATGGCGAGCGCCAGGACACCCGCCGAGACGCCGATCGTGAAGCTGGTCCGCAGCCCGTAGAATATCGCCGACAGCATGTCCCGCCCGGCATTGTCCGTCCCAAGAACGTGAACGTAGCCGCCGGTCCCGACCTCGCCCGGGGTCAGGAAGGCGTCCATCCAGTCGAGCGCGGCCATGTCGTAGGGATCCTGCGGCGCCACCAGCGGCGCCCCGAACGACAGCAGCAGCAGCAGGACGACTACGGCCAGCGCACCGACTGCCACCCAGGATCGGCGGAAGTCGGACCAGAAGTTCCGCAGCCGCGTCGCCCGCGTCTCGATCGGCGCGGCGGACGGGACGGCCAGGGTCTCGCCCGTGCTGGTGGCGACGTCGCTCACTTCGAGCCTCCGAGCCGCACCCGCGGGTCGAGCTGGGCGTAAATGACGTCGACGGTGAAGTTGATCAGCACGAACAGGATCACCACCAGGATCAGGTACGTGACCATCACCGGCCGGTCGAGCTGCAGGATCGAGTCGATGATCAGCTTGCCCACGCCCGGCCAGGTGAACACCGTCTCGGTCACCACCGCGAAGGCCAGTGTCGAGCCGAGCTCCAGCCCGAAGACCGTGACGATCGGAATCGAGATGTTGCGCAGCACGTGGCTGAAGACAATCTGCCGGTCCGGTAACCCCTGGGCGCGGGCGAACTTGACGTAGTCGGTCTGCATCGCCTCGACCATGCCGGCGCGGGTGAGACGGATCAGCAGGCCCATCTTGAAGAGCGAGAGGTTGACCGCGGGCATGATGACGTGGCTCCACCCGTCCGCCGTGGCAAGCGAGGTGCGGATGCCGAGGAACGTGCCGATGTCGCCGCGCCCGCCCGACGGCAGCCAGCCGAGCTCGACCGCGAAGGCCATGATCAGCAGCATGCCGATCCAGAACGTCGGGACCGAAAAGCCCAGCACCGACAGCGCCATGATCGCCTTGGCGCCGACGGTGTCCGGCTTGTAGCCCGCATAGATCCCAGCCGGGATTCCCACCACGGTCGCGATCGTGACCGCCACAAGCACCAATTCCAGCGTCGCGGGCAGGCGCGAAAAGACGAGGCCGGTGACGGAGGTGTTGTAGACCATCGACCGGCCGAGGTCGCCCTGCGCGACATTGCCGAGGAACGTCAGGTACTGGCGCCAGAGCGGCTGGTCGAGGCCGTACTGCCGGATCAGGTTCTCGCGGATCTCCTGCGTCGCGCCCGGGTCGATCAGCACGTCGATCGGGTTGCCGATGGCATAGACGCCGACGAACACGATCACCGACATCGCGAAGACCACCATGATGGCCTGGATCAGTCGGCTGATGATGAATCCGAGCATCCAAGCCTCCGGGTGGGAAGGGCGCCCCGCGGCGGGGGCGCCCGGTTCGCCTATTCGCCCGCGGGGACGATCTCGTAGGCGCGGGTCTCCTGGTCGGTCCGCGGCTCGAACTCCAGCGTGCCGGCGTCTGCAGCCCAGACCGTCTGCAGGATGACGGTCGGGATCAGCGCCCGGTCCTCCATCGCGATCTCGGAGGCCTGCTCGTAGAGCTTGCGCCGCTCTTCGGCGTCGAGCGTCTGCGTGCCCTCGTCGAAGACCTCGTCGAATTCGGGGTTCGCATAGCCGGTGCGGTTGAAGTTGCCGAAGCCGTCCTCGGGGTCCTTGGAATGGACCAGCGCGCCGTAGGTGTAGGCCGCCTCGCCCGTCAGCGTGCCCCAGGCCGACATCGTCATCGTGTATTCCTCGTTGGCCGCGGCCGGAAAGAACACGGTGCCGTTCAGCGCCTGCGCGTTGACCGTCAGGCCGAGCCGCGACCACATCTGCGCCAGCGCCTCGCACACGACGGCATCGCCCGGCACGCGGTTGTTCGTGCAGGTGAAGTCGACCTCGAACCCGTCGGGATAGCCCGCCTCCGCCAGCAACTCCTTGGCCTGCTCGAGGTCGTATTCGCGCGCCGGCAGCGCGTCGGAATAGCCGAAGAAGCCCTCGGGCATCAGCTGGTTCGCCGGCGTGCCAAGCCCCTCCAGGACCACGTTCACCAGCACGTCGCGGTTGATCGCAAGGTCGAGCGCCTTGCGCACCCGGAGGTCCTGCAGCGGATTGCCCTCGACCTCCTCGCCATTGACCGTGATCGGCTGCGGCTCCTCGTCCTTCACGCTCGGCGCGACGTTGAGGATATAGACGAAGTCCGCGGCGAAGGTCTCGATCTCCGGGTCGCCCTCCATCGCCAGCACGTCGGTCGCGGGCACGTAGTTGATCAGGTCGACGTCGCCCGAGCGCAGCGCCGCGACCCGCGCGGCGTCGTCGGGGATCTCCTTGCGGACCACGCGTTCCCACGCCGGCGTCTCGCCCCAGTAATCCTCGTACCGCTCCAGCACCAGGTCGCCCTTCGGCTGCCACGAGACGAAGCGGAACGGGCCGGTGCCGATCGCCGCCTCGCCAGCGTTGAACTCCTCGTTGCCGACGTCAGTGCCGGTCTCGTCCGGGACGATGAACAGGCGCGTGAAGTCGTTCGGCAGCGCCGGCGCGATGCCCTTTGTGTTCACGCGGATCGTGTAGTCGTCGACGATCTCGGTCGAGTCGACGTACTTGGTGTAAAGCGTCATCGACATCGGGCCGGTGACGGCGGGGATGCGCTCGATCGAGGCCGCGACGTCCTCCGCCGTGAACGGCGTGCCGTCATGGAAGGTGACGCCCTCGCGCAGCTTGAACTCCCACGTCGTGTCGTCGATCGGCTCCCAGCTGACGGCGAGGCCCGGCTTCAGCTGCAGGTTGGCGTCGACGTCAACCAACGTGTCGTAGATGTGGCGAAGCGCCTCGGCCTGGCTGCCGAGCGTCGACCAGTGCGGGTCGATCGAATCCGGCCCCGCGCGCAGGCCGATGACCAGTTCCTGCGAAAAAGCCGCAGGCGCCGCGGCCATGACGGTTAGCGCCGCAATCCCCGTTCTGAGTGTCTGCCTGATCATCGGTCCCCTCCTGAAGGCGTGTTACACTTGACTGGCACACTACGCAGGCAATCCGTTTGCGCGTCAAGCCCACGACACGCAGCAGAATACCTCGCGGCACGCCGTTTGCCTGACAAACGATCTTGAGCGCCGGATTGTTATTCTGCAATGTCACGGCATGAGCGACAACCGGCCCGATCTGGATAACACCTTCGCGCGCCTCGCACTGGCGATCGACAGGGCGTCTTCGGTCCCGGTCTCGGTCCAGCTCAGGGGCGCGATCGAATACGGGATAGCGTCCGGCGACATTCGCGCCGGAACCCGGCTGCCCTCGGTGCGCAGTCTCGCCGGCCGTCTGCGCATCTCGCCCGTCACCGTCAGCAACGTCTACGCGTCGCTGCAGGAGGGCGGGCATGTGGAGGGACGCGTCGGTTCCGGCACCTTCGTCGCCGACGGCGGGGTTTCGCACCTGCGCGCCGACCGCCTGCGCGAGGTGGAGCGGCGGGTCGACGATCTCGTGCGGCTCGGGCGGGAGGCCGGCCTCTCGCGCGCCGGTCTTGCCTACCGCGTCTCCACCGCGGCGGAGGAGCAGCGCGCGGTCCGCATCCTGATGCTCGGCACCTTCCACGACGCGACCGAGGCCTACGCCGCCGAGATCCGCCCGCACCTGCGGCCCGGCGACGAGGTCGTGGCCCGCACCACCGAC
The DNA here is from genome assembly GCA_963749675.1 of uncultured Alphaproteobacteria bacterium. Classification (GTDB taxonomy): domain Bacteria; phylum Pseudomonadota; class Alphaproteobacteria; order Rhodobacterales; family Rhodobacteraceae; genus Roseitranquillus. Next base: position 1,246,878 of record CAVVNT010000001.1, on the reverse strand, counting down.
GCGGTCCGGAGGGAGCCTTCGCCGGCCGTCGACCTCGTCGTCGTCCCCCGCACGCTGAGGGCGGAGGCGCAGGCGCTGTTCCCGGGGCTGCCCGTCGTCGGACTGACCCTGATCCCGACCGAGGCCACACGCGTCGCCCTCGCCGCGATCCCGCCCGAGGCTCAGGTCGCCGCGATCTCCTACTTTCCGGAGTTCCTGCCGATGATGCGCGCCGGCATCATGCGCTTCGCCCCCCACGTGACGCGGGTGACGGCCGCGGTGCGCGACGATGCCGGAGTGGCCGAGATCCTGGCCCGCGCCGACGTCGTGATCCACTCCACCGGGGCGGAGTACCTGCGCCGCGATCTGCGCCCCGACCAGACTGCGATCGAATACCGGCACACGCCCGACACCCGCGCCATCGAGACCGAGCTACTGCCGGTCGTCGACGCCGTCCGCAGCCACCCGCAGAACGAGAAGGACGAGCCCCTTGAGGATCAGCGAAAGCAACTGGTTCGAGATCGAAAGGTACCTGGAGAGTGACGACCGCTGCGTCCTGCCCCTCGGCTCGACCGAGCAGCACGCCTACCTGTCGCTCTCCGTCGACTCGATCCTGTCCGAGAAGGTGGCCGCCGACGCGGCCGAGCCGCTGGGCGTGCCGGTCGTTCCGGCCGTAGCCTACGGCCTGACCCCGTACTTCATGGCCTTCCCCGGCACCGTGTCGCTGCGCCTCTCGACCTACGCCGCGCTCGTCCGTGACATCCTCGACAGCCTCTACGCGACCGGCTTCCGCCGCGTCCTCGTCGTCAACGGGCACGGCGGCAACAGCCCGGTCCAGCCGGTCTGCGCCGAATGGATGGCCGCGAACGACGGCGCCCGCTGCCGCTTCCACGACTGGTGGCGCGCGCCGAAGACGTGGGCCTGCGTGCAGGAGATCGACCCCGTCGCCTCCCACGCCTCGTGGATGGAGAACTTCCCCTGGACGCGCCTGCCCGGCCGCGACCTTCCGGCGGAGCAGAAGCCCTTCGTCCCGTTCGACCGCCTGCGCGACCGCAACGCCGCCGCCGTCCGCGAACTGATTGGCGACGGCAACTACGGCGGCGTCTACCAGCGCCCCGACGCCGACACCGACCGCCTCTGGTCCGTCGCGGTGGAGGAGACGCGGGCGCTGCTCCAGGGCGACTGGGCATGACGGAGCCCATCCTGATCTGGGGCTCCGGCGCCATCGGAGGCGTCCTCGGCGCCTACCTCGCCCGCGCAGGACACCCGGTCCACATGGTCGACATCGTCGGCGCCCATGTGCGCGCCATGCGCGACAGCGGCCTGCGCATCGAGGGGCCGGTGGCGGCATTCACGCAGAATCCTGCCCGCCAGCACGCCCGCCGAGCTGAGCGGGCGGTTCTCCCGTATCTTCCTCGCCGTCAAGGCGCACCACACGGGCGCGGCGCTCGACATGCTCGTCCCCCACCTTGCCCCCGGCGGCTACGTCGTGTCCGCCCAGAACGGCCTCAACGAGATCGCCATCGCCGAGCGGATCGGGGCCCGGAACACCGTCGGCTGCTTCGTCAACTACGGCGCGGACTGGCTGAAACCGGGGCGCATCCTCTATGGCAACCGTGCCGCCGTCGCGGTTGGGGAGCTCGACGGCCGCATCACCGACCGCGTCGGCGAGGTCCATGCGCTGCTGTCCGTGCTCGAACCCGACGCGGTCCTGACCGACAACATCTGGGGCTACCTCTGGGGCAAGCTCGGCTACGGCGCCCTGCTCTTCGCCACCGCGCTGACGCCCCTCTCGATGTCCGACGCCATGGCCCGCCCGGACCACCGCAAGGTCTACGAAGCGCTCGGCCACGAGGTCATGCGCCTCTCCGCCGCGCAGGGGATCCGGCCGCTCGGCTTCAACGGCTTCGACCCCGCCGCCTTCCTCGCCGCAGACCGGCCCGCCATGGCGGCCTCCCTCGATGCCATGGTCGCGCACAACCGCCACACCGCCAAGACCCATTCCGGCATCTGGCGCGACCTCGCCGTCCGCAAGCGCCGGACCGAGGTCGACGCGCAGGTCGGCCTCCTCGTCGACCTCGGCCACGAACATGGCGTCGCCACCCCCGCCCTCGCCCGCCTCGCCGAGCTGATCCACGACGTCGAGGACGGCCGGCGCAAGCAGTCTCCCGACCTCGTGAATCTGATGGTGCCCCTGTGCGCATGATCCCGGCGCGCCGCGCCGCCGCCCGACAAGCGCACGGCGCGGCCCTGCCATCGACCCCGGCCGCCCGGACGGTGCCTCCATGCACCTGAGCCTCGAGGGCCGCGTCTTCGCCGTCACCGGCGCCGCACAGGGTATCGGCGCAGCCATCGTCGAGACCCTCGCCGACGCCGGCGCCAGCGTCGCCGCGCTCGACATCGACGAGACCGGCCTCGGCCGCGTCGCGGGCACTGCCACGACCCATGCCGCCGACCTCGGCAGCCGCGACGGCGCACATGCCGCCATCGCCGACGTCACCGCCGCTCACGGCCGCATCGACGGCCTCGTCACCGCCGCCGGCGGCGTCCGGGACCAGGTCGGCCGCCCGGTCGAGCAGATCGGCGAGGACGACTGGCACGCCATCTTCGCCGCCAACGTCGACGCCGCGATGTGGTGCGTCCAGGCCGCCGCGCCCGGCATGAGGGACCGCGGCTGGGGCCGCATCGTCACCATCTCCTCCGGCGCCGGCCTGCGCCCCAGCCTCACCGGCATCCAGGCCTACGCCGCGGCCAAGCATGCCCTCGTCGGCCTCACCCGCCAGCTCGCGCTGGAGCTCGGACCCCATGGCATCACGGTGAACTCCGTCGCTCCGGGCTTCATCCTGTCGAACCCCGCGACCGAGCGTCAGTGGGACGCCTTCGGGCCGGAGCGGCAGAAGCAGATCGTGGGCAGCATCCACATGCGCCGTCTCGGCCGGGCCGAGGACATCGCCGACGCGGTGACCTTCCTCGCCTCCGACCGTGCCGGCTGGATCACCGGACAGATCCTGTCCGTCCACGGAGGACACGCATGAGCGAACCGCATGAATGGGACGAGCCGACCTGGCGCGGCCTGGTGGATCAGGTCCGCGCCGGCCGCAACCTCAAGCCCGCCTCCTGGCCCGGCGGCGCCCGCTGCGCCGTCGCGCTGTCGTTCGACAGCGACCACGAGACCAACGAGCTGCGCGACGGCGGCCTCTCTCCCGCCCGCCTCTCGTGGGGCGAATTCGGCGCCCGCCGCGGCATCCCCCGGATCAAGGCCGCGCTCGACCGCCACGACGCCAAGGCCAGCTTCTTCGTGCCCGCCGTCTCGGCCCTCCTCCACCCCGAGGAGCAGGCCGAACTCGCGGCGCAGGGCCACGAGATCGGCCTTCACGGCTGGATCCACGAGGTGAACTCCAAGCTCGACGCGCAGACCGAGCGCGACCTGATGTTCCGCGCCGCCGACGCGCTGGAGCGGATCACCGGCACCCGCCCGGTCGGCATGCGCACGCCGTCGTGGGACTACAGCCCGAACACGCTCGCGATCGCGCGCGAACTCGGCCTGCTCTACGACAGCTCCCTCTTCGCCGACGACGACCCCTACGAGATCGTGGCCGACGGCGAGCCCACCGGCATCGTCGAGCTGCCCGTGGAGTGGATCCGCGACGACGCCGTCTACTTCATGATGAACCGCTTCGGCCCGCACCGCCCCTACACCCCGCCCGAGGCCGTGCGCGACATCTTCATGAGGGAGTTCGAGGGCGCCCATGCCGAGGGCGGCCTGTTCCTGCTGACGATGCACCCGCACGTCACCGGCTACCGCAGCCGCATGTTCATCCTGGAAGACCTGCTGGACCGCATCGCCGAGACGGGCGATTGCTGGGTCGCCACCCACGCCGACATCGCCCGCCACTGCGCCGAAGCAGCCGGGCTGAAAGGACAGTCATGACCTACGCCCTCGCCATACACGGCGGCGCCGGAACCATCCTCGAGTCGCAGATGACGGACGAGAAGGAGGCCGCATACCATGCCGGCCTCGCCCGTGCCCTGCAGGCTGGCCAGTCGGTCCTGCAGGACGGCGGCCCCGCGCTCGACGCCGTGGTCGCCGCGGTCGCCGCGCTGGAGGACGAGCCGCTCTTCAACGCGGGCCGCGGCGCGGTCTTCACCGCCGACGGCAAGCACGAGATGGACGCCGCCGTGATGGAGGGCGCGACCCGCCGCGCCGGCGCGGTCGGCGGCATCTACGGCCCCCGCAACCCCGTCCGCGCCGCCCGCGCGGTGATGGAGCGGACGCCGCACGTCCTGCTGATCGGCGAGGGCGCGCTGCGCATCGCGCGCGACGCCGGCCTGCCCTTCGAGGACGACGACTACTTCTTCACCCAAGCGCGCTGGGACGCCCTGCAGGAGACGCTGCGGATGCGCGATGCGGGCGAGGACGACGCCGACCCCGCCCGCCGCCACGGCACCGTCGGCGCAGTGGCGCGCGACGAGAGCGGCGCGCTCGCCGCCGCGACCTCGACCGGCGGGATGACCGCGAAGCTTCCCGGCCGCGTCGGCGACACGCCGGTGATCGGCGCCGGCACCTGGGCCGACACCACATGCGCCGTCTCCGCCACCGGCCACGGCGAGATCTTCACCCGCTGGACCGCCGCCGCCGAGATCGGCGCGCGGATGCGCCACCTCGGCGAATCACTTGCGCAGGCGGCCGATCACGTGGTGATGCGGGATCTCGCCCCGAACGACGGCTCCGGCGGCATCATCGCCGTCGACGCCGCAGGCCGTGTCGCGATGCCGTTCAACTGCGAGGGAATGTACCGCGGCAGCGTCGGCTCCGGCACGCCGCTCCACACCGCGATCTATTCCTGACGCGACACCTCCGCCGCGCAGGACTGCGCGGCATCGCCTCGGCCTCCGCCAACTTGCTGCGGACCGCGGCTAGTGCTGCCGCGCCGGGGGCCGAAGCGATCGGACGAGCGCCAGCAGCGCAAGTGAACCCACATGCGCCTTGCGCGATACCAATCGCGAACCCCGCAGAGCACGGCCGGAACACGGCCGGCCTGTGCCGTTAGCGCCCGGGCGAAAGCCCGACGGGCGCCGCGGGGGTCGATCCCCCGCGGCGCCCGTCCTCCCCTCCCCGTAACTCAGGCGGCCAGGCTCAGGACCGTCGCCACCTTCAGCGCGCCGAAGCCGTTGAACCGCGTCACCGTCGCCGTCGAGTACGCGCCGAGGCCGTGGAACACGACCCAGTCGCCCTCCATCATGTCGCCCGGCAGCGCCAGCATCCCCGGCAGCTTGTCGAGGCTGTCGCAGGTCGGCCCGAACACGATCCGGTCGATCGCCGCGCCGTCGCGCCGCGCGCCATAGGCGTCCCGCACCTCGATCCGGTCGATCGGCCCGATCAGCGGCAGCTCTGCCAGCCCGCCATAGATGCCGTCATTCAGGAAGACGTGGCTGCCGTCCCGCACCGCGCGGACCTGCGCGGCAAGGCTGAACGCCTCGGCGACCATCGCCCGGCCCGGCTCGCAGACCAGCGCGGGACGATGATTGCCGAACGCCTCGTCGGTCACGCGGTCGATCAGCGCGAAGATGTCCTCCAGCCGCGGATCCTCGCCGCGGACGCGATGCGAGGGAAAGCCGCCGCCGACGTTGAGCCGCGCGACCTGCACGCCCGCCTCCGCGCCGATCCGCGCCGCCGCGCGGATATAGGCGTCCCACGCCATCGGGTCGGTGCACTGGGTGCCCGGGTGGAACGTCAGCGACGGCACGAAACCCAGCTCCGCCGCCCGCGCCAGCAGGATCGACGCGTGCTCCGCCGTCGCGCCGAACTTGGCGCCGAAGTCGTAGGCCGCGCCCTTCACCGGCAGCTTGAAGCGCACCGACACCTCGGCACCCGCCGGCACCAGTTCGCCCAGCTTCTCCAGCTCGCTGCCGGAGTCGACGCTGAACGACCGCACCCCCAGCTCGACGGCGCGGGCGATCTCGCCGCGGCTGCGGACCGGGTTGTTGTAGTGCATCGCGGCACCCGGCGCATACCGCGCGATCAGCTCGATCTCGCAGACCGAGGCCACGTCGTAGCCGCGGACGCCGGCGGCATCGAGGTTCTCGATCACCGCGACGTCGGGGTTCGACTTGACCGCGAAGGTCACGACGCCCGGAAAGCCGGTAAGGAACCGCTTCGCCGTCGCCTGCAGGATCGCGGGCGAGAAGAACAGGACCGGATCCTCGGGCGCGACACTCGCAAGATAGTCCGACGGACGCGACCAGATCGAATGTGAAAGCTCCATGTGCCCCCGGGCTCCTCTGCCATGGGGCGCAGCCACCTCTTGTCCCGGCTGTCCGGTTAGGGAGACGCTTGCGCGTTTCGCTATCCGGCTGGGGTGCGGGTGGTGCCGCCCTTGCCCGGGATGATGCGCGCCATATGCAGCCAGAAACGACCGACGAAAAGTGTGGAAGTGCCGCGAAACGTCGTCATAATGACGACGTGTCAAATCAAATCGCCTGCTGTGTGCCCAGCGCAACGGTGCGCCGTCAGAATGCCGACTGCACCCGCCGCGACAGAAAGAATCCGTGACCGTCGAGGTTGCGGCAATCGAGGCCCTGCTCGCTCGATCGGCAGACGATGCCGTCGAATTCCCCGGTCTGCCCGTACGCGGCCACGTCGCCGGCCCCGCCCGGCGTCCCGGCCAGGCCGCAGCTCATCGTCACCGGCCCCGAGCTCGACATCGCGAAGACGTGGCCCCAGGGCCCGGCGCATCCGGCCGGCGCCGGAACCGCCGGCGGCCCCGACCGCTCGTGGATCGTGCATTCGATGTCCGACGGCCCCTCGCCGAGGCCGACGAAGCAGACGATGTTCCCGGACGGCGTCTGGAACGGAAAGACGTCGGCCGCGGCGGGCGACGCCAGGGGGATGATCAGCAGAACCAGCGCGCGCAACGACGCCTCCTCGTGTGCAATGCGGAAGTCGCGCCATCAGACCGCCCGCGCGCCCGGTGCGTCAAGCGCCGCGCCGCGGGCCGGCCGCGGGGCGCCGCCTGATGGACGACACCGACCGCGCCATGCTCGCCCTTCTCGCCTCCGACGCGCGGATGCCTCTCGCGACGCTCGCCCGCCGCCTCAAGCTCGCCCGCTCGACCGTCCAGGCCCGGCTCGAGCGGCTGGAGACGAGCGGCACCATCGCCGGCTACACCGTCCGCCTCGGCGAGGCCGCCCGACAGGCGATCCGCGCCACCATCCTGCTGACGGTGGAGCCGCGCGCCCAGGCCGCCCTGATTGCCCGCCTTCGCTCCATCCCCGAGGTTGAGCGCTGCGTGACCACCTCCGGCCGCTTCGACCTCGCCGTGCAGGTCGCCGCCGCCTCGACTGCGCGCCTCGACGCCGTGCTCGACGCGGTCTCCGACCTGCAGGGCATCCGCGCCAGCGAATCGCTCATCCACCTGTCCACCAAGATCGACCGCGCCACCTGACGGAACAGTGCAGGGGCGCCCACGTTGCCCGTCGAAAGGAGCCAGACATGGACGCCGCCTCCCCCCAGACGAACGAGGGCCGGATCATCGCCCAGCGCAAGGTGCTGTCGCTGATCCTCTCCCGCCTCGCCGCCTCCGACCCCTCGATCCTCGATGCGCTCGATGGCCAGACCGTCGCCTCCGGCTACGAGGAGGACCCCGGCGTGGACCCCTCCCCCGAGTTCGCGATCGAGGCCGCCATCGCCGACGAGCTCCGCCTGATCCTCGACGCCGCCCGCCGCCGCATGGGCTGATCCTCGAATCGGACGCCCCGGCACAAGGCCGGGGCGCTTGATCGCGTTGCGGGCGCGGCTCGCGATCAGGCGCGGCGGCGCAGCGCCGAGAGGCTCCCGAGGCCGGCGACGAGCAGCAGCGCGGTCGCCGGCAGCGGGACCGGGGCGGGCTGGTCGACCGGCGGCGTCGTGCCGGTGTACTTCGTCGACTCGCCGCCCAGCGTCGCGTTCATGTGCAGCTGGGTCTTGCCCAGCGCGAAATCGAAGTCTCCGATCTGGGTGCCGAAGATCGTCCACGAGGCGAATGTGCCGGGTGTCAGGCGCTTCGCCCCCTGCTGCGCGTTCGACGTCGGGAACGACACCACAATGTTGTATGGGTTGCCCGGCGGCGGCGTGTCGTCCTTCGCGAAGGTCGCCGTCTTGCCGGCCAGATTACCGAAGGTCAGCGGCTGGACCGACCCGCCCGTATACCCCAGGCCGAGGTCATTCACGAAGCTCGATGCATAGCTCTCGAGCACGTTCGACAGCGCGAAATCGAGGTTGGAGCCGTTCTGCGTCACCTCGAGGGTGGCGATCACGGTCTCGCCCAGATCGGCGCCGGATACGTGCGTCTTGTAGTCGACGGTGACGGCATGCGCGGCGGACGCCAGCATGCCGAGTGCCACGGCGGTCGCCGCTGCCAATTTTCGAAACATCTTCAACCCCGAACCCAAACCCGGGCGATCTGCCCGTGAGCCGACCGGATACAGCCAGTGACTCGCCGGTGAAAGCGGCAGGTGAACGAATGGTTAACCGCACGCGGGCGGCTCTCGCTCCGTCTCGCCCGGTCGCCCCGTCCGCGTCCGCGTGCCGCCCGCAGTCTTTCCCCCGGCTTCACCTTTCGCTAAGCCCGCGTTCGACCGCCTGACAGGACGCCCGAGATGGACAAGACCTTCGACGCCGCCGCCCGAGAGGGCGAGATCTACGCCGCCTGGGACCGGGCGGGCGCGTTCCGCGCCGGCGCCGGGGCGAAACCCGGGGCGGAGACGTTCTGCCTCATGATCCCGCCGCCGAACGTCACCGGCGCGCTGCACATGGGCCACGCCTTCAACAACACCCTGCAGGACATCCTGACCCGCTGGCACCGGATGCGCGGACACGACACCCTCTGGCAACCCGGCACCGACCATGCCGGTATCGCCACGCAGATGGTGGTGGAGCGCGAGCTCGCGAAGACGAACCGACGCCGCCAGGACATGCGCCGGTCCGAGTTCGTCGATCTCGTCTGGCAGCAGAAGCAGAAGTCCCGCACCAACATCCGCCAGCAGCTCGAGCGCCTCGGCGCGTCCTGCGACTGGAGCCGCGAGGCCTTCACCATGGGCGGCGCCCCAGGCGACGCCGAGGGCACGCCGGGCGGCCAGAACTTCCACGACGCCGTCCTGCGCGTCTTCGTCGACTTCTATGACAAGGGCCTGATCTACCGCGGCAAGCGGCTGGTGAACTGGGACCCGCATTTCGAGACCGCGATCTCCGACCTCGAGGTCGAGAACGTCGAGGTCGACGGCCACATGTGGCACTTCAAGTATCCGCTCGCGGGCGGCGCCACCTACGAGTACGTGGAGCGCGACGAGGACGGCAACGAGCTCTTTCGGGAGACGCGCGACTACATCTCCATCGCCACCACCCGGCCCGAGACGATGCTGGGCGACGGCGCCGTCGCAGTTCATCCGTCGGACGAACGATACGCGCCAATCATCGGGCAGCTCTGCGAAATCCCGGTCGGACCAAAGGAGCACCGTCGCCTGATCCCGATCATCACCGACGACTATCCCGACCCCGCCTTCGGCTCGGGCGCGGTCAAGATCACCGGCGCGCACGACTTCAACGACTATGCCGTGGCGCAGCGCGGCGGCATCCCGAAATACCGCCTCTTGGACACCAGTGGGACGATGCGCGACGACGGCGCCCCCTACGCCGAGGCCGCCGCCATCGCCCTCTCGGTCGCCCGTGGCGAGCGCACGCTGTCGGAGGCGGAAGCCGACACGGTCAACCTCGTCCCCGACGACCTCCGCGGCCTCGACCGCTTCCACGCCCGCACCCGCGTCGTCGAGCAGATCATCCGCGAGGGCCTCGCGGTCATGGTTCCCGAGACCGACCCCCGCCTTGGCACCGGCAAGACCAAGCCCCTCGCGCCCGAGGAAGGCGGCGGGACGCGCAGCGCCGAGCTGGTGCCGCTCGTCGAGGCCAAGAAGATCATGCAACCCTTCGGCGACCGCTCGAAGGTGGTGATCGAGCCGATGCTGACCGACCAGTGGTTCGTCGACGCAGCGAAGATCGTGCAGCCGGCCATCGACGCGGTCCGCAACGGCGACACGCGCATCCTGCCGGAGAGCGACGCCAAGGTCTATTTCCACTGGCTCGAGAACATCGAGCCGTGGTGCATTTCCCGCCAGCTCTGGTGGGGCCATCAGATCCCGGTCTGGTACGGGCTCGACCTCTGGATCGACGCCTTCCGCGACGATGAGGGGGACAATGCGCTCGACGAGGTCGAAGTCGGCCGTCTTCTCGGCGAGGGCGGAATGCTGCACGAGGGCGAGGTCCGTCACGCCGCCGTCGGCTTCGACGCGGTTCGCGACCGCTTCGCCGACGACATCGCGGGCCTGCCGTCCCCGCTGAACCACGCCACCGTGGTCGAAGTCGCCGACAAGCACGAGGCCATCCACCGCATCGCCGAGAGCCTCGGCACCTACTCCGTCGAGCAGGACCCGACGCACCTGGTCTATCCGATCTGGCGCGACCCCGACGTCCTCGACACCTGGTTCTCCTCCGGCCTCTGGCCGCTCGGCACCCTCGGATGGCCCGAGGATACGCCTGAGTTGCGGCGCTACTTCCCGACCTCGGTCCTGGTCACCGGCTTCGACATCATCTTCTTCTGGGTCGCCCGGATGATGATGATGCAGCTCGAGCTGGTCCGCGAGGTCCCGTTCGACACCGTCTATGTCCACGCCCTCGTCCGCGACGAGAAGGGCAAGAAGATGTCGAAGTCGCTCGGCAACGTCCTCGACCCGCTCGACCTCGTCGACGAGTTCGGCGCCGACGCCGTGCGTTTCACCCTCACCGCGATGGCGGCGATGGGCCGCGACCTGAAGCTCTCGAAGGACCGGATCGCGGGCTACCGCAACTTCGTCACCAAGCTCTGGAACGCCCACCGCTTCGCCGAGATGAACGGCGTCCTGGCGGTCGCGGAAACTGTACGGACCGCCTCCGAAACGGGTCAGAACGTGTCAGATGGGGGGTCGAAACTGACACGAACCGGTCAGATTCCACCCGACGCGACCGCGACCGCCAACCGCTGGATCATCGGAGAGACCGCCCGTGTCCGCGAGGAGGTCGACGCCGCCCTCGCCACATTCAGGTTCAACGACGCCGCGAACGCGCTCTACGCCTTCGTCTGGGGGCGCGTCTGCGACTGGTACGTCGAATTCTCCAAGCCGCTGTTCGACGGCGAAAAAGCGCAGGAAACGCGGGAGGTCATGGCATGGGTCCTGGACCAGTGCCTGGTCCTGCTGCACCCGATCATGCCCTTCGTCACCGAGGAACTCTGGGGCCTTGGCCACGACCGCAAGACCCTGCTCGCGCTCACCGAATGGCCGAACTACGGAACGGAACTCGTTGATCCCGCTTCGGAATCCGAGATGCGTTGGGTCATCGCCCTGATCGAGAACGTCCGCTCCGTCCGCAGCGAGATGAACGTGCCCGCAGGCGCCAAGGTGTCGCTGCTGCTCGTCGATCTCGAAGAGTTGGGCCGCAAGGCCTTGTTTCGGAACGAGGATTTGATCCTGCGCCTCGCCCGCCTGGCGTCGATCACCACTGGCGAGACGATCCCGAGGGGCTCTGCAACCATTGCGGTTGAAGGCGGCACGTTCGCCCTGCCGCTGGCGGACATCATAGACCTCGGCGCCGAAAAGACACGCCTTTCCAGGAACCTGGAGAAGATCGGCAAGGAGATCGCCGGCCTCAGGGGGCGCTTGTCGAACGCGCGCTTCGTCGAGAGCGCGCCGCCGGATGTCGTCGAGGAAACGCGCGAGCTGCTGGCCCAGAAGGAGGATGAGCAGTCCCGGCTGCAGGCAGCCCTGTCTCGCGTGACAGAGGCCGAAGTTCATGCCGGCTAGTGCAGAAACCGAGCGAAATCAGGATCCTGCTGGCGATCCTCGACTGACCGCGCTGGCCGCGTTGCTGCCGCAATCGGTTCCGTTCGTCAGCCCCGACGCGCAGGAGCGCGCCCTCGGCCGGCCGTTCCTCGCCCGCATCGGCGCGAACGAAAGCGTCTTCGGCCCCTCTCCCCGCGCCATCGAAGCGATGGCCGAAGCGGCTCGCGATGTCTGGATGTACGGCGATTCCGGCGCGCACGATCTTCGCCTCGCGCTCGCGGACCATCACGGCGTTGCGCCCGACAACATCGTCGTCGGCGAAGGAATAGACGGTCTGCTGGGATACCTCGTGCGTCTCACCGTGGCACCGGGTGACGCGGTGGTGACTTCCGACGGCGCCTATCCGACCTTCAACTTTCACGTCGCCGGATACGGCGGAACCCTTCATTCCGTGCCATTCCGCGACGATCGCGAGGATCTTTCGACGCTGGTCGCTCAAGCCGCTGCGTTTGGGGCGAAGCTGATCTATTTTTCCAATCCGGACAATCCGATGGGCTCGTGGCACGACGCCGCCTCGGTCGCATCCGCCATCGCCAGCGTGCCGCCCGGCACCCTCCTTATCCTCGACGAAGCCTACGAGGACTTTGCTGACGAACCCGTCTCACCCGCATTCGACCCACGAGAGACCTCGGTCATCCACATGCGGACCTTCAGCAAGGCCTACGGCTTGGCCGGTCTTCGCGTCGGGTACGCCATTGGCGATGCGGCGCTGATCGCGGCGTTTGACAAGATCCGCAATCACTTCGGCGTCGGTCGCCTGGCGCAGGCGGGCGCGCTGGCGGCGCTGCGGGACCAGGAGTGGTTGGCGCGGGTGGTGGAGCGCACCCGGCACGCCCGCGACCGGATCGGCGAGATCGCTCAAGGCGCGGGCCTCAAGGCTCTGCCGTCCTTCACCAATTTCGTGACGGTCGACTGCGGCGGGACCGCAGCACTCGCCCGGGCGACGGTCGGAGCTCTGGCGGAGCGCGGCGTATTCGTCCGCATGCCGTTCGCCGCTCCCGGCAACCGCTGCATCAGGATCGGATGCGGCACCGACGACGATCTTGCGCTTCTGCAACAGACGCTTCGAGCAGCGTGGGAGACTGCGCGAGCCGAAGTGCGCTGAGGCAGGGGAACAAGCTGGCCGCTCCCGCCGTTGACACTGAAAACCTTCAGTGTGGTGTCGCCATGTCCAACAGATCCATCAATATTCTCGCCGTCTCGATTCCGGTCTCAGCAGTGCTGCTGGGTCTCTGGATGGAGGCAGGTCTCGCCGCGTCAGTTGCGTTCGCTGCGCTTATCGACCTCGGTAGTCGTGTCCTTGAGCAGCGCCGCACGAGGAGGCCGGTACGGATCAAGCGCGACGACTAGGCACGAGCGAGAACGGCCGCGGCGGCATCGAGAGCGCCGTCGCCGAACGGCACGTCGATCGCCGCGAGGCCGGCCTGCATCGACCCGAGCACGCCCATGATCATGTGGGCATTCACATGTCCCATGTGCCCGATGCGAAAGAATCCGTGCCACGCAGGATCGTCTGGCTCGGCCATCCCCAAGCCGATGCCCAGCGTCACACCGGCCCGACTCTCCAGCCATTCCCGCAGGGCCGTGCCGTAGGGCGAGCCGATCCGGGCGGCCGTCACGGCGGCGCTGCGCTGGCGGGCGTCGAGGACGTTCAGCTCCAGCGGGCCGCCGCACGACCATGTGTCGAACGCGGCCCAGACCGCCTGAGCAAGGCAAGTGTGGCGGTTCCAGACCTGCTCGAGCCCCTCCTCCATGATCATGTCGAGCGCTTCCCGCAGACCGTAGAGGTGGTGCGTCGGAGCCGTGCCGCAGAAATACTGGTAGAAACCGTCCGGGTCGGTGCGCGCGCGCCAATCCCAGTAGCTGCTGACGCGCGGCATCCGCTCCTGCGCCTCGGCGGCGCGCGGCCCGTACCAGACGAAGCCCAGGCCCGGCGGTGTCATCAGCCCCTTCTGGCTGCCCGAGACGACGACGTCGGCGCCCCACGCATCCATCTCGAACCGGTCGCAGGCCAGCGAGGCGATGCAGTCGATCATGAGGAGCGCCGGATGCCCTGCCGCATCCATCGCCGCGCGCATCGCGGAGACGTCGTTGCGGACACCCGTCGCCGTGTCGACATGGACCGCAAGCACGGCCTTGATGCGATGCTGCCGGTCCGTCGAGAGCGCCTCGGCAAGCCGCGCGGGGTCGACCGGATCCCGGCGCCCGAAATCGATCGTCTCGATTTCGGCGCCCAGCCTTTCCGCGACGACGCCCCATCCGACGGCGAACCGCCCCGTCGCCAGGACCAGAACCCGCTCGCCCGGAGCGACCACGTTCGACAGCGCCGCCTCCCACGCTCCGTGGCCGTTCGCGATGTAGATCGCAGCCTCGCCCGTGGAGCGCGCAACCGCCTTGAGGTCGCGGACGATGGTCGGAACCATCTCCACAAGCTCACCGGAATAGATGTTCGGCGAGGCACGATGCATCGCCCTGAGCACCCGGTCGGGGATCACCGACGGACCGGGAATGGCGAGATAGGTGCGACCGTTGGCGAGTGACATCCCAGACCTCTGCAAGGATAGCCGCAGCGTGGTATGACCACCGGCGACGCTGGTCAATCGGCCGACACGCTTGTCAGCGCACGGCCCCCGGGATAGACGGCACCGGCCCTTCAGGACGGACAGTTGGCGCGAGACGACATCGACCCCGCCTATGCCACCAACATCATGTTGGTCCGGTTCTGGCGCGATTACCTGCGGCAGCACCTGCTGTGGATCGTCGCCGCCTTCGCCCTCATGACGGTGGAGGGTGGATCGCTGGGGGTGCTCAGCTATACGCTCAAGCCGATGTTCGACCGGGTGTTCGTCGGCGGCGACGTCGGGGCGATGTGGTGGGTCGGGTTCGTCATCCTCGGCCTCTTCGTGCTCCGCGCCGTCACCGGAATCGCGAATCGGATGATCACGACCCACATCTCCCAGCGCACCGCCACGACGATGCAGGTCGACCTGCTGCGGCACCTCATGGGCCTCGACAGCCAGTTCTACCACGAAAACTCCCCGGGTGCGCTGATGGACCGGGTTGTCGGCGATTCAAGCGCTGTGCAGGGCGTCTGGCGCACGGTCGTCGGCGGCATCGGGCGCGACGTCGTCTCGCTGGTCTCTCTGTTCATCGTCGCGGTCGCGATCGACCCGTGGTGGACGCTCCTGGCGCTGGTCGGGGCGCCCGCGCTGATCCTCCCCACGATAGCCCTGCAGCGCTACATCCGCCGCAAGTCGCGGCAGCTGCGCGAGAAGTCCGGCCACCGCTCCAACAGGCTCAGCGAGGTCTTCCAGGGCATCAATCCGGTGAAGCTGAACCGGATGGAGGACTACCAGCTCTCGCGGTTCGAGCGGATCGTCGAAGACATCGTCACCGGCCAGATCAAGATGGCCGGCAGCCGGGCCCTGATGCCGGGTCTGGTCGATCTGGTCACCGGCCTTGGGTTCTTCCTGGTCCTCGTGATCGGCGGACGCGACATCATCTCGGGCGAGAAGACCGTCGGCGACTTCATGTCGTTCTTCACCGCGCTGGCGCTGGCCTTCCAGCCGCTGCGCCGCCTGGGCGGCGTCGTCGGCACGTTCCAGACCGCCGCCGCGAGCCTCGAGCGGGTCTATCGGGTTTTCGACACCGCACCCAGCATCACCTCGCCCGCCCAACCCAAGCATGTGCCAGTCGGCGAGACCGAGATCCGGTTTCAAGACGTCGATTTCGCGTATGCCGATCTGCCGGTCCTGCGCGCTGCGACCTTCACCGCGCGGGCGGGAGAGACCACGGCGCTCGTCGGCGCGTCCGGCGCAGGAAAGAGCACCGTCTTCAACGTGCTGACGCGCCTCGCGGACCCGCAGGCCGGCAGCGTGACGATCGGCGGGATCGAGACGCGCGACCTCGCTCTGGATGACCTGCGAGGCATGATCTCCGTCGTGACGCAGGACGCGCTGCTGTTCGACGAGACGGTGCGGGAGAACATCCTGCTCGGCCGTCGCGACGTGAGCGAGGACCGGCTGGCAGAGGTGATGGAGGCGGCGCATGTGGCCGACTTCCTGCCGAACCTGTCCAATGGCGCAGATACGCGGGTCGGCCCCCGAGGCTCGGGCCTCTCCGGCGGACAGCGGCAGCGGGTCGCGATCGCGAGGGCGCTTCTGCGTGACACGCCGATCCTGCTCCTCGACGAGGCGACGAGCGCGCTCGATGCCGCCAGCGAGGCAGTGGTCCAGGCGGCCCTGGAGCGATTGAGCCAGGGGCGCACGACGCTCGTCATCGCGCACAGGCTGGCCACCGTCCGTGACGCGGAGAAGATCGTGGTCCTGGCCTCGGGCCGCGTCGTCGAGGATGGTCGTCACGAGGAACTGGTCGGGCGCGGCGGCGTCTACGCCGACCTCTACAATCTGCAATTCGCTGACGCGGCCGAATGACCGGGCTGGCACCTGGCGGCGCGGACCCATATCTCACCGGCATGGAACAGATGATCGATGCGCGAACGATCCTCGCCATAGGCGGCGATGACCGGCGCGACTTCCTGCAGAACCTCGTCTCCAACGACGTCGCCGGCGTGGCGCAAGGACTTGGTCTACGCCGCGCTGCTGACGCCGCAGGGCAAGTATCTGGCCGATTTCTTCCTGCTCGAGCAGGACGAGCGCATCCTTCTCGACGTCGCGACGCCGATGGCGGACGGGCTGCTCCGGCGGCTTTCCATGTACAAGCTGCGCTCCAAGGTCATCGGTGGAGGAGACGGACATCGGCGTGCGCCGCGGCGTGGGCGCGGTGCCGGCCGGCGCCCTTGCCGATCCGCGGCATCCCGAGCTGCCCTGGCGGATCTATGGCGACGGGGCAGACGAGACCGATCCGACGGTCACGCGCGTCAGCAACGTCATTCCTCTATCCGGCGTCGAGCTCGTCCCGGAAGAGACGTATCATTCTGGAGGCCGGATTCGAGCGGCTGCATGGCGTCGATTTCCGCAAGGGCTGCTATGTCGGGCAGGAAGTGACCGCCCGCATGAAGCACAAGACCGAGTTGAAGAAGGGCCTGGTCCGCGTCCCGGTGGAGGGCGAGGCGCCGGCCGGCACGCCGATCGAAGCGGCTGGACGCCAGGCGGGAACGCTCTTCAGCCAGTCTGACGGCCAAGGCATAGCCCACCTGCGCTTCGGCCGGTCCGAGGAAGACATGACAGCGGGCGCCGCCCGCGTACTCTGGAACGATCAGGCGCGCTCGGAGTAGTCCATCGTCTCGGTGTTCACGATGATCGCCTCGCCCTCGCCGACGAAGGGCGGCACCATCACCTTGACCCCGTTGTCGAGGACGGCGGGCTTGAACGAGTTTGCCGCCGTCTGCCCCTTCACCACCGGCTCGGTCTCGACGACCGTGCAGGTTACCTTCTGCGGCAGCGTCGCGTTCAGCGCCTCGGCATCGTGGTACTCGATCGTGATCGTCATGCCGTCCTGCAGGAACGGGCGCCGCTCACCGAGGATCTCGACCGGCAATTCGACCTGCTCGAACGTCTCGCTGTCCATGAAGACGAGCATCCCGTCCTGTTCGTACAGGAACTGCTGGTCCTTCTGCTCGAGCCTGACGCGCTCCACCTTGTCGGCCGATCGGAAACGTTCGTTCAACTTGGAGCCATTTCGGAGGTTTCGGAGCTCGACCTGAGCGAAGGCACCGCCCTTGCCGGGCTTGACATGATCGACCTTGACTGCCGCCCAGAGGCCGCCGTTATGCTCCAGAACGTTGCCGGGCCTTATTTCGTTGCCGTTGATCTTGGGCATGACGCAGAGATGCACCGCTTGATGAGTGAACGGCGCCCGCTATATCGGCGTCATCAGGACGTGGCAAGCAGTGGCCTTGGTACGTGCGAACTATGCGTCCAGGACATGGCTGTTATGTCTATGTAGCATGGGAGAATCGCGTCGTCCCCGCCATAAAGGGCGATACGTCGATCAAAAGACAAAGAAACAAAGGACGCTTACGTATGACGGATTTCGTGGATGGCACCGCCTTCAACCACGAGCAGGGGAATCGCGCCCGCAAGCTCTTTGCTGCGGTTGTGCTCGCGGCACTCGACGATGCGATTGCCGACGACAAGAAGTATGGCAACGGCCCGGACCAGATCGCCCGCTGGGCACGCTCGCGCGACGGCCGCGAGGTGCTGACCTGCGCCGGCATCGACCCGAATGAGCGTGTCGTGAACGGCCTGATGGATTTCGTCGGCCGCGGCGTCCGCACCTCCGTCGCACTCAGCCGTGAAGAGAGCGAGCGGCGCGCCCAACTCGCCGCCGAGGAAGCGGAAGCGGCCTGATCCCTCAGAACAGGAAACGCCACAGGCCGGTGGCCGAAAGTTCGGCCACGGCCAGTGCGCATACGACCGCTCGAATCCGCCATTGCGGGAACCTGACAAGGCACCATGCGGCGAGCAGCATCGACATTCCGATCTCGATTGGCCCGATGATGCCGGCGTGACGAGAGCGGTCCCAGTAGCTGAACGGACTACGGAAGACCCAGTCCGAAACTGGCCAGAAGTGGCGGCGGGCATCGTGGTTGTGCAGCGGGAAGTCGAGGGCGACATGCAGCAGGGCTGCACCGGAAAAGGCTACGACCAGCGTCCAATGCCGTGCCATCGCCACGACGAACAGGATTCCCCAGAGGATGAAGCTGTTGTCGATGGCGAAGACGCTCTGCCAGGCGTCGGAATAGTAGTACTCGCGAAAGACCGTCTGGGCCGGGACGCCAAGGCCCCAGATCGACACGGCGGTCATCATGTACAGCGACAGATCCGGCGCCGCGGCACCGGCAAGGGCTGCCCATGTTGCGCTCGGACGATCGCGCCGACCAAACGACGCGCCGCCGAATATGAGATGCGCCGGCGTGTTCACCGGCATTGACCGGGAGCGTTGGCAACCGTGTCAGCGGCCTCCCATGCGCGCGACGATGCGCGCCACTTCGTCCCGGACCAGCTGCCGCACGGATCGGGTCACCCGTTCGCCAAAGTCCGAGCGAAGCTCTTCGCGGAGGATCTCCCTGACAAGCGAGCGAAGCTCCTCGCGGTCATGAGAGCCCGCCGCGCGACCGGGACCGCTGATGACCCTGAGCGGATGAACCTTGGCGCCATCGTTCCTGGTATGCTCCGGGAGCCTCCACGCTGAATCGAGCCGCAATGGCTCAACTGCTTCACGCATCAACGCGTCCGACATGGCATGTTCTCCTGCCTGCTGCTGCCTCGGCAAGGATGGTAGCCACGAGCTTCGCTTTGCACAACCGATAGTGGCTACCGCAGCAGACGACGAAGCACGTGGTCAAGCTTCTGGCCTTGCGGGCTGACGTTGCGAACCGGAGCATTGCGAACCGCATTGTAGTAGTCGGCGGGATCGTAGGTGGCGATGCCAAGGTTCAGTTCCTTGACCGAGAGGATGCCCATCGACCGCCACAGCGCGTAGACGGCGATCTGGCGATCGATCTGCGTCGAGACGAGGTTGGCGCGCGCATCCAGCAAGTCCTGCTCGGCGTTCAGAACGTCGAGAGTGGTTCGTGCGCCCAGCCGCAACTCTTCGGTCGTGCCTTGCAGCGCCACGTCCGACGCCTCCACCTCGCGCCGGTTGGCCTCGATGCTGGCGTCGGTGACACGCAGGACCGACCAGGCATTCCCGACCTCGAGTTCCACCTGGCGAACCGCCGAGTGTAGGGCCCCCCGCTGCGCGTCGCGATTGGCACGCGTCTGCCGCAGAGCGGAGGAGAGCTCTCCACCCTGATAGATCGGTCCGGTGAGCCTCAAGCCGACAGCGTTGTCGGGCTCGGCGAATTCTTCGTCCCAACTGATGCCAGCAGATGCTGTCAGCGACGGGCCCATTGAGGCGCCGGCCTGCAGGACCTGCATCTCGGCCACCTGCGTCCGCCTCTGCGCCTCGGCGATCGACGGATGGCGCTGCCGCGCGATGCCGAGCGCCTCTTCCAGAGAAGAGACAATGGCGGGCGGCGCGGGCGCGCGTTCCAGCGGCCCGGGATACTGTCCGACCACAGCACGATATTCCTCCCGCGACCGAGCGAGCTCTCCAAGCGCGGCGGCGCGTGTGGAGCGAGACGCCGCTAACCGAGCTTCGGCTAGTGCGATGTCGGTGCGCGTAACCTCACCAACCTCGAACCGGTCCCGCGTCGCCTGCAGCTCTCTGCTGATGACGCGAACGCTACCCTCGGCCAGATCGACGAACTCGGTCGCACGCAGAACGTTGAAATACGCCTGCACCGCGCGGAGGAGAACCTGCTGTTCGACCCCGCGGAGTGCTTCCCGCGCGGCAAGCACCGCCTCCTTCGCAGCGTCGATCGCATAGCGCGACGCCCCGAAGTTGTAGATGAGCCAATCCACGTTCAATCCGAAAGCGTAGCGCGTCTCTTCCTCGTCTATCGGCCCAAGATTCGTTTCTACCTCCCTGAAGACGTAGTCGGCGCTCGCGACATAGTTCAGCACCGGGCGCAACGCCGCAACGGCCCCCGCGACATCCTCGTCAGCGGCACGCACCAGGGCACGATTCTGCTCGATCAGGCCGCTTGTCCGGTATGCACCGATCAGG
Source organism: uncultured Alphaproteobacteria bacterium (assembly GCA_963749675.1). Taxonomy (GTDB): domain Bacteria; phylum Pseudomonadota; class Alphaproteobacteria; order Rhodobacterales; family Rhodobacteraceae; genus Roseitranquillus. The sequence goes on along the minus strand of CAVVNT010000001.1, from coordinate 1,226,418 downwards.
GCGTCCGTCAGGCTGTCTGCCTGAGCCGCATGGACAGCCGCGAAAGCGACCGCTCCCGCCGCAAGAACCCCACGAACCTTAAGGGTGAACATCTCGGTCTTTCCTCACAGTTGGAACGTGCGCGACCGCTCGAACCCTGGCAAGAGCGGCGCGCCGGCATTGAAAGCAAATCGCCAGCTAACGTGTCCGTCTGTCTTGTAGCCCAGGCGACAGGTGCCAAGAGCGCCGGTCATGAAGAGGGCTGCGATCCGCCCCCCCTCTCGCAACTGAGACGCGAGCGTCTCTGGGATCTCCTCGACGCCGCCCTGTATCAGGATGATGTCGTAGGGTCCGTGCTTCTCGGCCCCCGCGGCCAATTCCCCCTCGATCACCGCGGCATTATCGATCCCTGCCGAGGCGAGCGCCTGCTCGGCCTCCTTGGCCATTGCGTGGTCAGGCTCCACCGCGACCACCGTGTCTGCCAATCGGGCGATGACGGCGGTCGAGTAGCCGAAACCCGGTCCGAGATCGAGGACGATGTCATCGGGCTGGATGTCCACACCGTCGAGCATCTTGGCGAAAGTCCGCGGCTCCAGCACCACGCGACCGCTGCCCAGATCGATGTTCTCGCCCATATAGGCCGTCGACCGCCGCGCCGCGGGAACGAAGTCCTCCCGCGCGACATTCAGCATGGCGTCGATAATGGGAAACTTCGTCACGTCGGAGGGTCGCACCTGGGTGTCGACCATCATTCTTCGGCTTACGGCAAAGTCTGTCATCGCTCGCTGAACTCTTCGGTTCATTCCCGTTTTCCGTCTGACATGCTTTTGTCCGGTCGGCAACCACGGCCGATCCAAGGGCCTCTTGCGGTGCACGATTGCATCGCCTATCCCTCCGTCACACCGGCGAGTTGGCGGAGTGGTTACGCAGCGGATTGCAAATCCGTGTACACCGGTTCGATTCCGGTACTCGCCTCCATTCCCTTCTAAATCAGCGACTTAGTTTCATAGCTGTCAGGTGTGACACAGAGTGGGACACACCGACCATGATGCTGTCGTCGTACCTGAGCCCTTCCAGACACGGGGTGTACTACTTCCGCTGGCCCCTTCCTCGAACGGAGAACCGGAAGCGGGCAACCATCCGGGTTTCCCTTCGCACCCGCTGCCCGGATCGGGCTGGCGATCTGGCTCGCTATCTTGCATGCGGGCGATTAATGCGGGACAGCAAGGCGTTGGGACGGCTCAGGCAGGACGAGGTGCGGGAGATGGTGCGGAGCTACTTTACAGCTTCGCTGGATCGGTATGTTGAGCGGTTGAACGACACAGGGCTGCCCGATCACTCTCTGAACTTGCTGCGCCAGGAGCTCGCTGCGCATGAGGATGAGGATGCTGGCGAGGACGACGACGATCTGTCGGGCCTCTACCTTGACCATGACGCCTTCCGCGCCTCGGCGGGTCTCTCAGACGCACAGTGGGCGGAGAACGCGCCGTCCCTTCGCCTGGAGATGCGGAAGGGCCGCCGGGACATGCTTCGGGCCGTTCTGGAGGCCGCTGAGCGCCTTGAGCGGTATTCCTACGGCCGAGACCGCCACTGCCCCCGTTGCGCCTCCTGCGCCCGCTCTGGCCGCCTCTACGCCGCTGGGGCAGGCTGTCGAAGATTTCATGGGCGAGCACTCCCGGCAGTGGCCCGAAAAGACAACGAAGCAAGTTCGGGCCTACCTCAACATTCTGATCGAATACTTCGGCTAAGAACGCCTACTCGCGACGATCACCAAGCAGGACGCGAGCGAGGTCAAGAAGGTCTTGCAGGCTCTACCCGCGAGCCGGAACACGAAACCCGCTCTGAAAGACTTGCCCTTGTTGGAGGTCATCAAGCTCAGGGGACACATCACGATCTCGCCCAAAACCATCAACAGCCACATTGATGCCTTCCGCCGCTTCTTCGATTGGGCAGAACGGCACGGACACGCTCCGCACAAGCTGTTTGAGGGCATGAAGGTGCCGAAGGCCGAGGATGCAGAGACCGAGCGCAAGCCCTACTCCCAAGAGCAAGCCCGCCTGATCTTTACCGAATTGACGGAGAACCCGTCGGGTCTCGTGCGTAAGGAAAGCCACAAGTGGGGCACGCTTCTGGGCCTGTTCACCGGGGCACGGCTGAACGAAGTTTGCCAGCTTGAGGTTGCCGACATCAAGCGGGACGGTGACATCTGGTTCCTGAACATCACCGACGAGGGCGACACCAACAAGCGGGTGAAGGCCAAGGCCAGCAGGCGCAAGGTGCCGCTGCATTCGGAATTGATCCGGCTGGGCTTCCTAGAGCGGAATTCCATCTGATTGAATTGCTGGGATTCCGCTCGCGATCTCGGTCTGATTCAAGATGTCCGCCGGAGAAGGAGGCCGGCGGACATGTCGAAAGCTCTTTCCCTCGATCTGCGCATCCGCGTCCTGAAGGCCGTGTCCGACGCGGCCAGCCATCGCGAGGCCGCCGTCCGGTTCGGCGTCAGCGCGGCCAGCGTGAGCCGGTGGCGGGCGCTCGAACGCCGCCAGGGCGACGCACGCCCCGGTCCGCTCGGCGGCGACCGCCGATCCGCCCGCGTCGAGGCGCAGAGCGGTCTGATCAAGGCGCTGCTGGAGGCGACGCCGGACATCACCGTCGAGGAACTGCGCGCCGCGCTGGTCGAGCGCGGGCACGCCTTCGGCTATGGCACGCTCCAGCGGTTCTTCCGCCGGCATGGCATCACGCGCAAAAAAAGACGGCGCACGCCGCCGAGCAGGAGCGGCCCGACGTCCTGAAGCGCCGGCAGGCTTGGTTCGATGGCCAGCTCGACCTGGACCCCGACCGCCTGGTCTTCATCGATGAGACATGGGCCAAGACCAACATGGCCCGCACCCACGGTCGCTGCCGGCGCGGCGAGCGTCTGCGCATGGCCGTCCCCCACGGGCACTGGAAGACCACCGCCCATCTCACAAGCGTGCTCGAACGCGAGCGTTCGGCGACGAGGCAACACTCGGCGTCTCGGGGACCGCGTCCCGGTGGGGACTTCGGACGGCCGGCGCCTTCGGGCGCGGCCGAAACCTTCAGCGTTTTCGCCCGCGGCGGGCGGGGCGCATGCGGCGGCTCCCGAGCGTCAGGCGGCGCCTGCCGCGGCCCTGCGCGTGAGGCGGAAGTCCGCGCTGTCCACCCACATCCGGTGCAGGATCACGCCGATCCGGCGCGCCAGGGCGACCACCGCCCGCTTCATCCCGCGCCGTCGAGCGACCTGCAGGCCCCACGCCTTCAGCCAGCACGGCCTGGCGTGATGCATCATCACCGTCGCCGCCTGGTAGAGCGCAGAGCGCAGACCGGCGTCGCCGGCGCGGGTGATCGATCCGACCACGTCGATCTCCCCGGACTGGTGGCGGCCTGGCGTCAGGCCGACCCAGGGCCCGACGTCCTTCGATGACCGGAACCGCTCCGGCGCATCGATCGCCGACTTCACCGTGAGCGCCACCTGCGGCCCGACCCCCGGCATCGTCATCATGATCCGGCACGCGGCGTCCTGCTTCGCCAGATCCCGGAGGCGCCGATCGAGACCGGCGAGCTCCGCGCGCAACGCCGCCCGGGCGCGGAGCATCGCCTCCGCCATCGTCTCCAGCATGGCGTTCCCCGCCGCCAGCTCGCGCACGCGCGCCGCGTAGCCGCCCTTGCTGATCTTGCCGAGCTTGAGGCCGAAGTTTCGCAGCACACCGCGCAGCGACAGCTCGACGTCGATCGCCGCCTTCTGGATGGACCGGCGCGCCGTCAGCAGCGCGCGCATCTCCTGCGCCGAGACCGACTTGCAGTGCACTGGCCGGTACCAGCCCATCTGCAGCAGGCGCGCGATCCCCTCCGCATCGCGCCGGTCCGTCTTGACGGGCATCGCCTTGAGCGCCGCCTTGACCTGGCGCGTCTCCATCAGCACGACCGTGGCGCCCGCCTCCGTGAGCGCCTTGTGCAGCCACTGCGACAGCGGCCCGGCCTCGAGCCCAACCGCCGTCACCTCGAACGGCAGGCCGAGAACGAACGCCGCGAGCGCCTCCGGTTCGCTCGGCAGCTTCGCCTCCTTCACCACTCCGCCACGCGCATCGAGGACGCACACCGCCGCGCTTGCAAGAGAGACATCGATCCCGATGAAATGCTCCATGTCGTCGCCCTTTCGTCTTTGCCAGGGACAGGGGCGCGCCAGACCGCGCGACCCCCGCGGCGCCCACTTGCGCCGGGGCGACGACACCAACCGCCGAGAGCAGGCTCAAGGCTTCTGGGCGCCAGCCCCATTACGGCATCTCAAAGGGGGCTCGTCGGCGCGAACGGCCGCAGAGAAGCGCGCCTGGGTCCGTGATCACCGGCCCGCCGGCATCTCGGTCGGACGGGGGTGCGATCTGATGGACCTGCCTCGTTCCAGCTTCTACGCAGCTCCCGCTTCCGCCGCCGAAGATCCGGCGGTCGCCGTGATCCGGTCGATCACCGAGACCTGCCGGAACTATGGCTATCGCCGAGTCACTGCCGAGCTGCGGCACCGCGGGCTCGTCGTGAATGCGAAGAAGGTGCGGCGGATCATGCGGGAGAACGATCTGAATCCAAAACGGAAACGCCGCTATGTCGCCACCACCGACAGCAATCACGACAGTCCGATCTATCCCAATGTCGCCGGGAACTTCGAAGTTCACGGTCCCGACCAGCTCTGGGTCGGAGACATCACCTACGTCGCCATCGCCACAGGTTTCGTCTACCTCGCCGTCATCTTGGACGCCTGGTCGCGCAAGGTGGTCGGCTACGGGCTTGGTCGCAACATCGATACCCGCCTCACCGCGGCGGCGCTGAACGCGGCGATCGGGGGCCGCCGCCCGCTGCCAGGCTGCGTCTTCCACACCGACCGCGGCGCCCAGTACGCTGCATCCCGGCACCGGCGCATCCTGAGGGAAAGCGGCTTCGTCGGGTCGATGAGCCGGAGGGGAAACCCGTACGATAATCCGCAAGCTGAGAGCTCCATGAAGACGCTGAAGGTCGAAGCCGTCTACATCACCAAGTATCAGACCTTCGAGGACGTCGCCGCAGACCTTCCGGCGTTCATCGACGATGTCTACAACGCAATACGGCTGCATTCGGCGCTCGGCTACCTGAGCCCCGATCAGTTTGAGGAGAGAAACGCCCCGACCCGGTCAAAACAAACTGCCTGACGTGTCCAAGCAGAGGGGCGCACTCCAGTTTTGCCGCTGACATTGACACCTCGTGGCGGTCCAGCGAGTAGGGCTCCTCCGAGATCGACCCGCGGTTCAGCAGCTCGGCCTCGAAACCCGGCTTGTCGCGGATGAGGCCGGTCTCGCCGATGACTGTCACCGGCCCATCGCCGTCGATGGCCATCATATCGTGGTAGCGGCGGACGTAGCCTCCGACGACATCCCTCGCCGAAGGCTCGGGGATCTTCTCGAGCTCCTCGTCGGTCAGAACGGGCATGGGCTTCACGCCGTCGGGCAGGGTCTGGCCTTTCTTCGTGTCGTAGAGCTTGCCGGTCTCGGCGAGGACAAGGCCATGGTCCTTGGCATCCTCGATGACCTGCGGTGCCCAGATGACGCCGCCGCCGGCATCGTCACCGCCAAGGATCGCCATGATCATCCCGTAGTCGGTGCCGATGTTCTCGAAACCGCGGAAGATGCCGGTCGGGATGTTGAAGATGTCGCCCTCCTCCAGCACCACCTCGCCGGCGTCGCCCCAGCGGCCCCAGAAGAACCGCCAGCGGCCCTTGGTGACGAAGAAGACCTCGGCCGTGCGGTGGACGTGCAGCGAGTTGCGGCAATGGGGCGGCTGGCCTGCCGCGCCGATGTTGAAGCCGATCTTGTCGGTGATGTGCACGTGCTGGTCCGGCGACTCGCTGACGCCGCCGCCGATGATGGTGAAGTTCTCCTTCTGGTTCGAGCCCGGCGTGTGGGCGTCGATGAACGCAGTCTTGCAGGGGATCAGCTCGCCGTAATGCACGATCTCAGGCCGCTGCGCCGTCTGGTCGGCAGTGCGGGAGGGGGCGTCTTCGGTCATGGTCATGGTTTCGGCTCCTTCAAGGATTGGATATTGCGCGCGAGGACCCGGCGGTTCGGCGCATCAGGCTTCGCCGGCGGCGAGCAGGATCTGCTTCCAGATCGCGGTTTCGTCGTAGAAGGCCCATTCACGGCGCAGGCCCCACGGCCCGAACTCGGCATGGGAGATGCCGAGCACGTAGACCTCGGCGCCGGTCGGCGGGCCGAAGAGGTTCTGTCGCAGATTTGGTGCAGCTTAGGGCCGTCGGAAGCTACATTTTGGCGATCTTCATGGGAGGTGGCCGATGATGAGCAGAACGGAGCGGGAGCGATTTCTACCCGACGGTTTGAAGACGGAACGGATCGAGGTCTCCGGGAGCATGGTGCTCGCGCATCGAGCGCCAGATCGGCGTGCCCGCGCTGCGGTCAGACCTCAAGATATCAGAGGCGGCTGGCCGACCTTCCCGCCCATGGTCGCGACGTCAGGATCGTTCTGTCAGTCCGGCGGCTCCGTTGCCGCACACCGCATTGCCGTACACGAGTGTTCGCGGAGCGGTTTCCGCCGTCGGTTACGCGCCCGCATGGCCGGCGGACCTCGCGGTTGCAGGGGCTGGTGCGCCACCTCGGCCTGGCGTTGGGCGGACGCCCGGCGCAAGCCCTCGCGGGCCGCCTATTGCTGCCGGTGAGCAAAGACACTTTCCTGCGCGGCGCCCGGGCCTTGTCCAACGATTTCGCCGCCGAAGCGCCGCGTGATCGGTATCGATGACTGGGCGTGGCGACGGGGCCAGCGCTACGGCACGTTGATCTGCGACCTCGAGCGGCGCCGTGTCATCGACCTCCTGCCGGATCGCGAGCCCGCGACCGTCGAAGCCTGGCTGAGCCGGCATCCCCAGATCGAGGTCGTCGCCCGCGATCGGAACGGCGGGTACCGCGGCGCCGTAGCGCGGGCCTTGCCAAACGCGGTGCAGGTCGCCGACAGGTGGCATCTGCTGGAGAACTCCGGAGCGGCCTTCCTTGCCGCCGTTCGGCACGCGCTGCCCGATATCCGCAAGGCGGTCGGGGCGCAGAAGCTCGATCCGGAGATTCTGACTGCCGCCGAGCGCCTGCGATACGAGGGTTTCCTGCGCCGCCAGCACACCAACAGGATGGTCCGCCAGATGGCCGGAGATGGTGTCTCCCTCAAGCGGATCGTTCGCCTGACGGGGCTGAGCCGCAAGCTCGTGCGCCAGATCGTCCGCGGCGAGCGCGAGGACGTGTTCCGCGTCCGCCAGAGCAGTCTCGAGCCTTGGCTGCCGCGCCTTGAGCGGGAATGGTCCGCCGGGTGCAGGAACGGCGCCGAGCTCTGGCGCCGTCTGCGCGCGGCCGGGTTCGAAGGCAGCTTGCGGGTCGTGACCGAGTGGGCAACGCGGCGCCGCCGGGCCGAGGCGGCGCATCCGGCGACAGGAGGCAAGTGTCCACCGGCGCGAAGGATCGCCAGGATGATGACGACCGCGCGGCATCACCTGTCCAGGGTCGATGCCATCACGGTTGCCAGAATCGAGGCCTCGGTGCCCACTCTCGTCACGTCACGCGACCTGACAGAGCGCTTTGCCGAGATGGTTCGCCACGGGCGTGCCGAGCAGCTGCCGGATTGGTTGACGGAGGCGGATACCAGCGTGCTGTCGTCCTTCGCCAGAGGACTTCGCGCCGACGTTGAGGCCGTCGCTGCTGCGCTCCGTGAGAGCTGGTCCAACGGGCAGACGGAAGGCCAGATCAACCGCCTGAAGACGCGGCAGATGTACGGTCGCGCCAACCTCGACCTCCTTCGCGCCCGGCTCGTCGTCGTCGCGTAGGAGGCTGCACCAAAATTGAGTCACACTCCCGAAGACACCCCAGCCGTCGTGCTTGCAGGTGAGGCTCCAGCGCAGGGCCGCGCGGGGCGGCATCAGCGGGTGGTCGCGGCCGATCCGGTGGTCGATGCGGAACTCGGCCGAGGGGAAGCTCGCGCGGAGGCCCATCCAGAACCGGTCGACGGCGCCGTGGGAGTGGGCGGTGACGCCGCCCGGGTACTCGGCCTGGACGGTGCGGTCGTATTCCCGCGGAATCGTGGCAAGGTCGGCGCACATGATCCGGGTCAGGATGTCGGCGTACCGGGTGCCCCATTCGTCGTCGTTTCCGCCGCCGGCATAGGGCCCATCGCGGTCGGTCGCGGGTGACAACGGCTTGACGCAGGCCTCCGGCCCGCCCTCGCGACCGATCAGGTCGCGGGCGTAATCCTTGGGCTCCCAGCCGAGCTGGCGGACGATGGCGCCCTGGTCGCGAACCAGCCATTCGTCGGTGATCTGGTTCGCGGCCGCGAAGCAGTCGGCGAGGATGCGGTAGCGCAGTTGCTTGCCCGTCGCGCGCCCATAGACGCCGTCACCAAGATGGGTGGCCGTGGAAAGCAGCCGGTGCGACGACAGCATTCCCGCGTCGTCCGTGCCGGTCCAGATGACGTCTTCGCCGAGGAGGGTGCGGTCGGGGAACTCCGAGAGGGTGGCCATGGTCGCGGCGATGATGCCCTGGTTGCCGACCACGACGGAGGCTGGAGACCTCACGACGATCTCGGGTGCGTAGTAGTCGTGCAGCGTGGCGATGCCGCGGTCTTCCCAGAATCTCCTTGGTGATCCCGATGATGTAGTCGGGAAAGTCGCGGAACTTGGGGTCGAAGCTCTTCATGCGGTATGACCTTCTGGAATGCGGGCGGAGGACCGCACGACGAGCGGCGCCTCGATCCGGACCTGCTGCGCGGGCGCTTTCGGGTCTTCGATGTGCGCAATAAGGGTCGCGACGGTCCGCTCGACCATCCGGTTGGCGCGCTGCCGGACCGTGGTGAGATCGTAGGCCGCCCACGAAGCCGGCGGCACGTCGTCGAAACCTATGACCGAGACGTCGTCGGGCACGCGCAGCCCCAGTTCCGCGCGCAGGACGTCCATCACCGGAAACGCCATGTGGTCGTTGGCCACGAAGACGGCATCCGGGGGATCGGGCCGGTCGAACATCGCTCGCGCGGCGACCTTGGAGGCCGCGACGTCGTACTCGCCGGCTTCGCGCGCGTGCAGGTCGCGTTCGGCTTCGGAGAGCGCCTGCCTGAATCCGGTCTCGCGGTCGCGCTGCGTGGAGGCGCCGGCCCATCCGGCGATGTAGCCGAACCGCCGGTGGCCGCCCGCGACCAGGAACTCGCCGACGCGCCGGCCCCCCGCGTAGTTGTCGGAGGTCACGGACGAGATCCCGTCGATGTCCTGGCGGCGGTTGAAGAAGACGACCGGGACGCCCGCCCTTTGGCAGCGGGTTGCAAGGTCGGACGACAGCGAGACCGAGGCGGTGATGATGCCGTCGACCTGACAGTCGAGGATCTCTGCCACGACGTCGTCGATGTTGCCGGCATTCTGCGCGGCCATGAAGACGAGGACGTGGTAGCCCTCTGCCTGGAGGGCGTTGGACAGTTTCTCCAGGGCGTCGGGGTAGAAGTAGTTGTCGAGGTAGGCCACGACGAGGCCGATGATCCGGCTGCGACCGGTGATGAGCGACCGGGCGAGCGTGTTGGGACGGTAGCCAAGCTCCTCAGCGGCCTCGCGGATCTTGGCGGCGGTTTCCGCGGAGATCGAGGCGCCGGGAGTGAAGCAACGGCTTACCGCGGACTGGCTGACACCGGCCAGCCGGGCGACCTGCAGGGAGGTGACACGCTCGGTCATCACTCCGCCGTCCAGCCGCCATCGACCTTGAGCGCCGTCCCGGTGACGAGGGCCGAGGCGTCGGAGGCCAGATAGAGCACCGCGCCCATGATGTCCTGCACCTCGCCGACGCGGCCGAGCTTGATCTTGTCGGCGATCCAGGCAGTGCGTGCGGGATCGGCGAAGGTGGTTTCGGTCAGCGGAGTGCGGATGAAGGTGGGGCAGACCGTGTTGATGCGGACCTGCCTTGGCCCCCATTCGATCGCCATGGCCTTCACCATACCGTCGAGCCCGTGCTTGGACGCGCAGTAGACGGCGCGGTCGACGCCGCCGACGTGCCCCATCTGGCTGGATATGTGCACGATCGAACCGGAACGCCCGGCCGCGATCATCGCGCGGGCGGCATGGGTCGACAGGAAGTAGGCGGCGCGCAGGTTGACGGCCATCACCGCGTCGTAGTCCGCCTTTGAATTGCCCGCCATCCCGGCCCTGACCGCCCGCTCGCACGTCGAGCGGGCGGTCTTCGTTCGTGCTGTTTCGCGCTTCCGACTCGCGCTCGATCCGAGCGCATCCCCGGGACCTGTAGCAGGCGCAATCGGCGAAGAGGCGGCCGAGGTTCAGCCGAAACGGGCAATCATGTCGAGGGCTGGAGCGGATGGCCGAATGCCCCCGCTCCTGTCCGGATCGCCTCTGATCAGCCGTACGGGGGCTGGGCTACTCCGATCGGAGAAACAGAGCACATGACACCGACGGCGTTCGACACGGACCGCGCCGAGACCTTCAACGCCCGGATGGACGGGATGGTCGAGCAGGGCGCCGTCGCCGTGATGGTCTCGATCGGCCACCGGACCGGCCTCTTCGACACCATGGCCACAATGCCCCCCCCCGCAATGAGCGCGCAGGTCGCCGCCGAGGCCGCGCTCGCCGAGCGCTACGTGCGCGAATGGCTCGCGGTCATGGTCACGGCGTGGATCGTCGACTTCGGTCCGCCCGCGCAGACCTACGCCCTCCCGGCCGAGCACGCCGCCAGCCTGACCCGCGGCGCGCCGTTCGGCAATTTCGCCGTCTACGCCCAGCACGTGGCGCTCCTCGGCGCCGTGCAGGACCGCACGCTCGCCTGCTTCGAGACCGGCGAGGGCATGCGCTACGCCGACTACCCGTGCTTCCACCAGATCATGGCGGAGGACAGCGGGACGACGGTCCGGGACGCGCTCTTCGACCACATCCTTCCGCTGGTCGTCGGGATCGAGGCGCGGCTCGAGGTCAGCATCGAGGTGATGGACGCCGGTTGCGGCCAAGGCGCGGCGCTGATCGCGCTCCCCGAGCGGTATCCCCAAAGCCGCTTCGCCTTTTACGACCTCGAGACCGAGGCGGTCGACCGCGCTACGGCCGCAGCATGCCGGCCTGGGCAGCGTCCGGTTCGAGGCGCGCGACCTGACCGGCTACCGACGAGCGGGACCGGTCGACCTGATCACCTCGTTCGACGCGATCCACGACCAGAAGGACCCGGCGGGCCTGATCCGCGGCCTTCGCGGCGCGCTGCGGCCGGGCGGCGTCTACCTGGTGCAAGACATCGGCGGCTCGGCGCGGCTCGAAGCGAACCTCGACTTTCCTATGGCGCCGCTTCTCTACGCGATCTCGTACGCGCACTGCACGCCGATCTCGCTCGGCCGGGGCGGCGAGGAACTCGGCACGATGTGAGGCTGGGAGACGGCCGAGGCGATGCTGCACGACGCCGGCTTCGCACCCGGCACATCCTGCCGCACGACCCGATGAACGTCTGGTTCGTCGCCCGCACCTGACCCGGCGCCGCCCGTCCATGGCGGGCGGCGCTCCCGAGCCACACGAGCCGCTCGGCAGCAGGCCGGCCAGCCCGCCAAGCGGGCGGTCCGTTGCCGCGCGCCGCACCGACCTGGAGACAGCCATGACCGCCCCCGACCTAATCACTGCGCCGGACATCGTTAGCTGGTCCGAATGCCGCGCGCTTCGCTCTCCGAGGCCGCGGCGATGATGCGCCTGGCGACGCCGATCGCCTTGGTCTCGCTAGGTCGTAGTCAGCATGGGCGACTTTCTCTCATGACGCCGGGGCGCCGGTCATAGCGGCGCCCCGGCGCCGACATGCCCGCGGTCAGGGTGTGCATTGACCTGGTGTCTCGGTGCACGCGCCCGCGGCCGGCGCGAGGTGGCGGCCGCCGTCGCGCGGCGTCGTCCGGCGCGGGGGCACGGCGTGCCGGATGGCGCCGACGCGACCGTCAAGGCGAGGGCGATCGAGATCCGCATCTTCACAAGGCCCCGAGAACGAGCCGGACACCCCGCACATCCCGACAGGACGGCGGGTAGTGACAGTACCACCGCGACGCCAGGAGAGTGACTTCCCGCGGGAACCGGTGGCCTCTGAACGGATCGCGTCGCATTCCTGCCCTCCCGCCCCAGAACGCTGCTCCAGCTTGCCCCGCGGCGCAGACATGGCAACAGGCCTCCCAATGTGCGGTCAGGTGAGCCACGGCACGGGTGCGCGAAGGGTGTAGCCGCGGAGAGAGTCCGCCGTCCGCACCTGAAGGATCTTCTTTTCGGCACCTCCGTCTAATGCGCCGCGCCTGCCCCGCGGCGGGCGCACAACCTACTGCACGCGAGAGCCAGAATGTTGCTTGTGAAGAACTACGTATCGACAAGCGCGATACACAACTTAGGATTGTTCCTCGGAGAGGATGTGACGAGAGAGAGGATGATCTGGCGGTTCGAGCCGGACTTCGACGTGGAAATTCCGGTGGAGATGCTCGCCCGTCTCGATCAGGAGTGTCGAGACGTTGTCGTGCATTGCGCGGAGTATTTCGATGACCGCAAGATTTTCAGGCTTGGGAACGACGCGGACATCTTCATGAATCACAGCGATGCGCCCAACCTAGTCGATCTCGGGGACACGATGATTGCGGCGCGAGACATCGCGGTGGGAGAAGAGCTGACCTGCGACTACCGCTCGGTTCATGTGGCCGGGTACCGGCCGCCCGAGACGGCCACAGCGGAGCCTGTGCCCCCGTGAGGCGGTCACCGCTATCGAGACAGATCGTCCTGCTGTCCCTATTGCTGGTGACGGCATTTGCCGGCGTCCTCTGGGGCTCGATCCTGTCGATCCGGTCCGCCATGGATGCGCAGGCGCGCGTTGATTCCGTCGAACTCATGGGGGGCCGGCTTAACGCGCTTCAGGAACAGGTCGCCGTGATTGCGAGCGACTACCACAACTGGACGGACCTCTTTCAGGCGGTGGAGGACCAGGATTTCCAGGAGCTGTACTCGAACTACGGCATCACCGCGGTGCGCGGGGACATCTTCCAGTTCGCGCAGATTTTCGACGGTCCATTCGAGCGGCCGGTCGCATGGCGGGAAGGTGCCCCGCGGGAGCCGCTGGGAAGCCTGCTGTCCGACGCCACGATGGAAGAGCTGCGGGAGAGAGTTCCCGAGATCAATTTCAGCAAGCGGGAGACGTTCGACTTCTTCGAGTTCCGCGCGGGGCAGGCCGTCATGTTCAGCGCCTCGTGGCTCCTCCCCGAGGATGTCTTCGTGCTGCCGGAGGTCATCGAGGGGGACCTCGCCATCGCAGTGATCGGGATGATCCTGTCGGAGGCGCAACTGGAGCGAGCCGCGGCCGACCTCGACCTTTCGTCGCTCCGCGTGCACGAGGACCCGGCGGCGGGCGGGCCGATGATGCTGCCGTTCGCCGGAGCCGACAGCGAACCGGTGGCCTACGTCTCGTGGCAGGCGCCCGCCCCGGGAACCGAGCTCTTTAGGCGGATAACCCCGCTCATGGTGGGGGTCACGATCGCCCTCGTGGTCCTGACGTTGGCGGCGGCGCGCCTCCTGCGGGACAAGGCGCGGGTCCTCGTCGACAAGGAGGCGGAAGCGGCGAGGCTGGCTCGTTTCGATCCGCTGACGCGCCTGCCGAACCGGCTGGCGATGCGGGAATACCTCGACCATCTGCAGGCCTCCGGCGACCGGCGGTTCGCGGTCCTGAGCCTCGACATCGACCGATTCAAGCAGATCAACGACATCATCGGCCACGCGGGCGGCGACATCTACCTTCAGAAATTCGCCGAACGCGTCGGGTCGCTGGTGGACGAGCGGACCTTCATCTCGCGACAGGGCGGTGACGAGTTCATCGTGGTCATCAGCGGCGACGACGATCTCGAGGCAAACGTGGCGGACACCTGCCGCGACATCGAGCGCGTCTTTCGGGAAAAGGTGTCGGTTGGCGGCTATTCCTTCGACGTCTACGCCGCAAAGGGTCTGGCATTCTCGGAACCCGGTCAACAGACGGTCGAAGAGGTCCTTCTGAACGCGGACCGCGCGATGTACTCGGCCAAGCAACGGCGCGCGCAGGACGTCTCGCGATACGATGCCGGCATGGAAGCGAGCGATGCGCTGGACAGCCGGATCGAAAAGGCGCTGCGCTCGGCTTTGGCGCGGAGGTCGGAGTTCTACCTCGAGTACCAGCCGATCGTGAGCGCCCGCTTTCCCGGCGGCATCGTGAGGTTCGAGGCCCTGGCACGCTGGAACAGCACAAATCTAGGCCGCGTCCCGCCGAGCGACTTCATCCCGGTCGCCGAGGCGACCGGGCTGATCCTGCCGCTGGGGAAATTGTTGCTCGACATTGCGTGCCAGGATCTCGCGGCCAATCCCGGCGCACGCGTCAGCATCAACATCTCGGCGATCCAGCTGATGTCGCCGGGCTTTGCGAACGAGTTCAGCACCCAGATCAGGACGGCCGGAATCGACCCCGCGCGTCTCGAGGTCGAGATCACCGAGACGATCGCGATCTCGGAGAACAAGTCGGTGGCCTCCGCCCTTCACGAGCTGCGTTCCCGCGGCTTCTCGATCGCGCTGGACGATTTCGGAACCGGATTCTCGTCCATCGGCTATCTGAGCAGCATGCCGTTCAACGTGCTCAAGATCGACCAGTCGTTTGTTTCCGGAAAGGCGGCGGGAGACCGGTCGACGACGCTGGCGAAATCAATGATCGGGCTGGCGCACTCGCTGGACATGGACGTCGTCGCGGAGGGCATCGAGGCGGAGCGGGAAGCGGCGACACTGCGAAACTCGGGCTGCGACATGTTCCAAGGGTATCATTACGCCCGTCCAAGGCCGTTGGACAGGTTCTTTCGTGTGGCGCAGCTGGAATTCGACCTGGTTGTCTCGCTCAATTAGCCGCGAGCTGCGGGGCGTGCGCATGATGCGACCGCTCTTCAGTCCCTTCGCACCTTGTACAGGAGAAATCATCGTCCATCCGTTCGAGGATGATGGCGTCCCGATTGAAGTCAGGGGCCGTTTGGCCGCCGTCACTGGAGACCCGGCGTTCGAAGTGGGGGTGCGATGGTAGCGGAGGACCGCTTCAGGCGAAAATCACGACAGCCCCGGTGGTGTGCGCCCCTCCGCTTGGACACGTCAGGCGGCCTCTTGACCTGGTCGGGGCGTTTCTCTCCTCGAACTGATTTGGGCTCAGGTAGCCGAGCGCCGAGTGCAGCCGTGTTTCGTTGTACAACCTCACGCCACAAGACCCACAGGACCGAGGCTGGCGGCTACGACGCCGTGGTCGGCTGGCGTTGGCATCGGTGGTCCGGGCGCACGGTCCATGTCCACGAAGTGCTCGATCGCCGCGGGGAGGTGTCCGCGCGATGCAGCCCCGGTGATGGGAGCGGCGTGCAGGAGATGCCGTTCTGGATGCTGGACGCCGCAGCGTGCAGTGCGATGCGGACAACGGCGGCGCCAGAGGCGTCGGCATCTGCGCTTGCCGACCTGCGGGCGCTCCTGTCGGATGCCCTGGCCACCCTCACGATCACCGATGAGGCTTCGGGGCGCGCACGGATGGGCTTTGGCGATCGCCATGATGGAGATCGCCATGCCGCGCCCGCCACGCCGCTCATCGCAACTCGAGTTGTTCGAGAAGGACCCTCCGCCTCTGCCGCCGGGAACGCCGTTGGGGACAGCGCTCCCGGACAAGACGCGGCACGCGCTGACCGGGCTCGTGACGCGGATGCCGACGGCCCACGTCAGCGTCCCAGCGATGGTGTCGGAGGATCACGACGATGACCTCTGACAAGATCGGCGCGCAGCACCGCGCTCGGAAGGCGGTGCTCTGTGTCCGTCGGTCCTCCGCCCACCAGGTGCAGCATGGGCTGCGAGAGCCGGACCCTTCAGCATGCCATGCGCGACAGGCTGGCGCAGGTCGGCTGGTCGGAGATCGAGGTCATCGACGAGGACCTCGGGCGCTCCGCAGCGGGAGGGACGACCCGTGCCGGGTTCGAACCGATGGTCGCCGAGGTCTGCCTCGGCAAGTTCGGTGCCGTCGCGGCCCGGGAGGTCTCTCGGTTTGCCCGCAACAGCCGAGACTGGCAGCAGCTGGTCGAGATGTGCCGCGTGGTCGACACCCTGCTCATCGACCAGGAGACCGTCCATGCGCCGCGACAGGTCAACGACAGGCTGCTGCTCGGGCTCAAGGGCAGCCTCAACGAGTACGAGCTCGACCTGTTCTCTCCGCCCGTTACGAGAAGGCGCGGCGCGGCGAGCTCGTTGTCGCGGCACCGGTCGGCTTCGTGAAGGTCGGTGACCGGCTCGAGAAGGACCCCGACCGTCGCGTGCAGGAAGCGATCCGGCTCGCGATCGACAAGGTCGCCGAGCTCGGCAGCGTGCGGCAGCGTGCGGCAGGCGCTGCCGTGGTTCCTCGAGCATGGGCTCCGAGCTCCCGACCCGGGTGAACGGCGGACCGGTCACCTGGCGCCGTCCACGTTACGCCACGCTCCGCGAGTTCATCGCCAACCCGGCCTATGGCGACGCGTACGCCTGCGGCCGCACCGGCGTATCGGTCCAGTACGGCGCCGCGGGCCCAAAGGCGCGCCCGCGACGCAGGCCGCCCGGGAAGCGGAAGCCCAGGCGGCGGCGCGCCGAGACGAAGCCCGCGAGGCGCTGCTCCGCGACCTCGAGGCCGCGAGGTACGCAGCCGACCGTGCCTTCCGCCAGTACGACGCCGCCGATCCGGAGAACCGCCTGGTCACGGCGGAGCTCGAACTGCGGTGGAACCAGGCCCTCGAGCGCGTCTTAGGGATCGAACGACGGATCGCGGAGCACGACGCCGCCATTCCACACGCCACGCTGCCGCCCATGTCCTTCGAGGCGCTCGCTGGAGACCTTCAGGCCGTCTGGTCCGCACCCACCACTGACGCCCGGCTGAAGACGCGGATCGTGCGTACGCTCATCCACGAGACCATCGCCGATGTCGACGATGCGGCCGCGGAGATCGTCCTGACCATCCATCGGGCAGGCGGCGCCCACACCGAGCATCAGCTGCCGCGCCGGCGGCGCGGACAGCGCAACAGCACGCCCGACAGCATCGTCGAAGCGGTGCGCACGCTGGCGCTCATCGCCAAGGACGACGTCATCGCCGGCGTGCTCAACCGCAACGGCCTCAGGACCGGCAACGGCAACCGCTGGACCCGCGAGCGCGTGACATCGATGCGCTCCAGTCACCGGATACCGGTCTACCGGCCGGCCGAAGATGGCGTGGAGCCGTGGCTCGACCTGACGCGGGCCGCATCCATCGTCGGCGTCGCTCCGAAGACGCTGCGCCTCGCCGCCGAACGAGGCGGCATCGATGCCCGGCGCCCCCTCCCGGACGGGCCATGGCTCTTCCGGCGGACCGATCTCGACGGAACTGCGGCTCGCCACCGGGCCGCCGGCGCCCGAACTGGCGGAAAACACCCCGCAGGACCAGGGCTCCAACAGGAAAGCCTCTTCCCATCAATCACATAGCGAGATGTGCGTTGTGACGAGACGTTGTAGACATCGTCGATGAACGCCGCAAGGTCTGCGGCGACGTCCTCGATGTTGTCACCAAGTTAGAATGTCGGCTGGTGCGCAAAGTAGAAGTGTCGCTTTTGAGCTGCCGTGAGCGGGGCCGGGCAGGGCGGAGACGTCATGGATCGGAGGCCTGCCCGGCATCGCGGGCGGCCTGGCGGCGCGCCAGCTTCGAGTTCCAGCCCTCGAGATTGCGCCGGCCGGTCTTCTTGTATCGGGTCGCCTGCTTGCCGACCGGCGGCGGCTTTCGGGAGGGTGCCGCGGCGGCCTGCAGATCCTGAATGTGGGCGAGAACGGCGCCGAGGCGCTTGTTCTCGGTGATCGCGGCGTGCTCGACGCGCTGGTCCTTGTCGAAGACGCTGTAGGTCAGCGGCAGGCCCTTCCAGCGAACCTCGAATCGGCCATCGGGGAAGGCATAGGTGTCGACGTACTTGCCGACCAGGTTCCGGGTGACAGCCGTCTCGTCGAGCATGATCTTGCGGTGCTCGTAGGCAAAGCTCAGCTGCCGGCCGACGTAGCGCTGATCGCGCCAGCAGAGGATGTCGCGCAGCCGGTCGGGCGGCAGGTTCAGAGCCCGGTGCAGGTCGTCAGGGCGGGCTGGTGCCTTGGCGAAGCGGGCGTTCTGGGCCGCGGTGAAGTCCGGCAGGAACGCGTTCGCCGCGGCAATGCTCGAGATGCCGGCGAGGCGGAGTTCCTTGACCAGGCGGTCCTGCAGCGTGCGGTTGGCACGTTCCACGCGTCCCTTGGCCTGGCTCGAGTTGGCGCAGAGGATCTCGATGTTCAGCTCGCTGAGAGCGCGACCGAACTGGGTCATGCCGTGGCCGCTCTGCGCATCCTGCCTGGCCACCCGGAAGACGGTGTTCTTGTCCGAATAGAAGGCGACGGGTCGGCCATGCTCCTGCAGGTACAGCTCGAGCGTCTCGAAATAGGCGAAGGTGCTCTCGGACGGCACGAAGCGCATCTGCATCAGCCGGCTCGTCGCGTCGTCGATGAACACCAGCAGCGTGCAGGGCGGACCGCGGTCCTCGAACCAGCGATGGTCGGAGCCGTCGATCTGGATCAGCTCGCCATAGGCCTCGCGCCGCGGCCGCGGCCGATGGAAACGGCGGCGCTGTGCCCGCGACAGCCAGAGGCCGTCGGCGATCATCCAGGTGCGCACCGTCTCGCGGGACACGACCAGGCCATGCCGCTCCGCCAGCTTCTCGGCCGCGAGCGTCGGCCCGAAATCGGCGTAGCTCTCGCGGATCAGGGTCAGCGCGTAGTCGCGGACTCCGTCATGGACGCGGTTGTTCGAGCGGCGACCGCGCGCCTTGTGCCGGACCGCTGCGGCGCCCTCGGTGCGGAACCGCCGCAGCAGCCGCTGCACCTGGCGGGCGCTCA
The DNA here is from genome assembly GCA_963749675.1 of uncultured Alphaproteobacteria bacterium. Taxonomy (GTDB): domain Bacteria; phylum Pseudomonadota; class Alphaproteobacteria; order Rhodobacterales; family Rhodobacteraceae; genus Roseitranquillus. The sequence goes on along the minus strand of CAVVNT010000001.1, from coordinate 1,207,499 downwards.
TGCCCAGCACCGCTGCGGCCATCGTCACGCTCGTCGTGCCATCCGCCACCTGGCTCAGCACCTCGACGCGCTGCAGCTCGCGCTCGCTCATCAGAACCCGCGCCAGGCTACATGGAGTTGGATCTCGTGGCGCACAGCGGCCCCTCGGCGAAGTGAGGTAATGACCGCGCTGCGCCCGGCACTGCCGTTTTCCGTTGCTTGGCTTTGACACCGACAACGACAGCGTCTTCATGAACGAGACGATCAAGGACTGGTGCGAGGCCGCGAAGGTCGAATTCACTCGATCTCGCCCGTACCGAAAGAACGATCAGGCCCATGTCGAACAAAAGAACGGAGCGGTGGTCCGCCGGATGGTGGGCTATCGCAGATACACCGGCATCGCCGCAGCCACCGAACTGGCGTGTCTCTGTCGCAGCATGCGGCTCTACGTGACCTTCTTCCAGCCGTCATTCAGGCTGATGGAGAAGACCCGCGACGGTGCCCGCGTGACCAAGCGCTACCACGCGCCGCTGACACCGTTCCAGCGCGTGCAGGCCCATCCCGCCGTCGCGCAGGTTGCCAAGGACGAACCCGCGGCACAATTCGCGCAGCTCGACCCGGTCGTCCTGCTCCACGACATCCGTCAGGGCCAGGCACGGTTGACGGCGCTGGCCGATACAACGCCGTTCACTGAGAGCGATGGCAATCCCAAGGCAGACGTCGAAGCTTTCCTCCTGTCGCGCTGGAGGCGGTGGCGAGGATCGACGCCATCTTCGACGTCGAACGCCAGATCAATGGGCTGGATGCCGCGTCCCGGCTCGAGATCCGGCAACGGTTGTCCCGTCCTCTGGTCGAGGAACTCCACCACTGGATGCGGACCGAGCGCGACACGATGTCGAAGCACAATCCCGTCGACATGGCGATCGGCTACATGTTCAGGAAGGACCGCTGGGACGCCTTTATCCGCTTCCTCAAGGATGGCCGGGTCTGTCTGAAGAACAATGCGGCCGAGCGGGCACTCCGCGGCGTGGCCCTCGGCCGGAAGTCATGGCTCTTCGCCGGCTCCGAGCGCGGCGGCGACCGCGCCGCCTTCATGTACTCCCTGATCGTCACGGCGAAGATGAACGATATCGACCCTCAGGCATGGCTGGCCGAGGTCCTCGCCCGGTTACCATACATGACCGCCTCGCAGGTGCCGGACCTGCTTCCCTAGAACGGGAAATCCCCGCCGGCCGCATCTTGGGGGCCAGCTGCTGATCCTTAGCGAGGAGAAGAGAGTGGCGGTCCCGACAGGATTCGAACCTGTGACCTCACGCTTCGGAGGCGTGCGCTCTATCCAACTGAGCTACGGGACCGTGGTTTCCGTGCGGGTATCTGTGCGCCTGTCGGCCAGATATCCATTTTCCTCTTAGTTAACAAATACTTTCATCCATAGCCTTGCGCTTTCGCACGGCAGCGCTCCATCCAGCTAAGCTACGGGTGCCTTGCAAGCGAGGCTTAGCCGGGCTCTGGCCGCTTCGCAAGCGCTCAGGCGAAGAGCTCGTGTGCGAGCTCCAGCGCGTCGACGAGGACGTCGACCTCCGCGCGCGTGTTGTAGAGGCCGAAGGAGGCGCGGCAGGTCGCGGCGACCCCGAGATGGTCCATCAAGGGCCCACAGCAATGGTGGCCCGCACGAACAGCGACGCCGCGCTTGTCGAGGATCGTCGAGATGTCATGGGCGTGCGCCGCGCCTTCCAGGGTGAAGCTGAAGATCGCGGCCTTGTCTGGCGTGGTCCCCTGCAGGCTAAGCCAGTTGAGGCCCGCCAACCTTTCCGACGTGTAGTCGCGCAGCACGTCTTCGTGCGCGGCAATGGCGTCCATCCCGAGCGACTGCATGTAGTCAAGCGCGGCACCGAGACCGATCTGGGCGACGATCGAGGGGGTCCCGGCCTCGAACTTCATGGGGGGGTCATTCCAGACGATACTGTCGCGGTGAACCTCGCGGATCATGTCGCCCCCACCCACGAACGGGCGCATCTCCGCCTGACGCTCGGCCCGGATGTAGATGCCGCCCGACCCCGAGGGACCGTAGAGCTTGTGCCCGGTGACGGCGTAGAAGTCGCAGCCGATCGCCTGGACGTCAACGGGCGTGTGAACCGCCGCCTGGCTGCCATCGACAAGGACCGGCACGCCCTTCTCATGCGCGCCCGTGCAAATTGCGGCTACGTCCACCTTCGTGCCGAACACGTTTGACACGTGCGTCACCGCGACAAGCCTGGTGCGCGGTCCGATCGCGTCGATCACCGCCTGTGGGTCGAGCGCGCCCTGCGCATCCGGCTCAACCCACTTCAGCACGACGCCCTGGCGCTCGCGCAGGAAATGCCAAGGCACGATGTTCGCATGATGCTCCATCACCGACAGGACGATCTCGTCCCCCGCCTCCATCCGCGGCATGGCCCAGCCGTAGGCGACGAGGTTGATGCCCATCGTGGTGCCGGTGTTCATGATGATCTCATCCGGCGAGGCGGCATTGAGGAAAGCGGCGAGCTTGCCACGCACCGCCTCATACTTCTCCGTCGCAACGTTGGACAGGTGATGCAGACCGCGATGTACGTTGGCGTAATCGTGGCTGTACGCCTCGGTGATGGCGTCGATGACCGACTGCGGCTTTTGCGCCGAAGCTCCGTTGTCGAGATAGACGAGCGGCTTGCCGTTCACCTCACGCGAGAGGATTGGAAAGTCCTTCCTGATCGTCTCGACGTCGTACATCACACCGCTCCCTGGATCGTCACGCCGGACATCGTCAAGATCAGCATCACGACGAGCGCGATGCCGAACGACACCATGATGATCAGCCCGAATGACCTCAGAAGCGAGCCGTAGCCGTGCAGGACATCGACGAAGTTGATGTTCATCCAGAACGCCAAGATGGCGACCGCGATGACGAAGATGCCTGCGAGCGGCGGCGCAGCGACCCAGAGCGCCAGTTCCACGACCTGCGCCAACAGCAGGATGAATTGGAGGAACACTATGAGGAGCGCGGTTTCGGCCAGGCTGCCGGTGCCGCCCATCGCGCGCCCGGTCTTGTAGAGGCCGAAGACGTACAGGCCCAGTAGCGCGCACAGGAGTGCCGCGACGGCTAACGGGGGGAACCCTGGGCCAGGCTCCGCAGGCTGCGGACCGATCGCCTCGCCGATGACGGTCAGCAGAACGCTCAGGACGACGACAAGGAAGAAGGCAGGCAAGAGCGCTGCTGTCGGGATTCCGATGGACAGGAGCGTGCTTGCCGCCTCACGTGGGTTGCGGACGGCGCCCAGCGCCAATGAGAGAAGCGATCCGAAGGTCACGTGGACATCCTGCAAGCAGCGGCGAGGCCCGCCCACCAGAACCAGAGAAACGCGGCGAGCGCCACTGCGCCGATGATCCTGAGTGCCGTGCCCTGCCCGAGAAAGCCTGCGGCCAGGCCATAGAGCAGCCAAAGCGGCGCAGCCGAGAGAAGCGCCCAGAACAGGGCAAATCTCGCCACCGCTGGCCGCGGCGACTGCCCAAAGACACGGACGACAAGGATTGAGACGGCGGCGAGCACATAAAGCAGGAGCGGTGCGAGAAAGACCCAACCCATGAGCGCGCCACCGATCATCACGTCGAGCGGCTGGTCAGCGAGGTATGCCTCCCGCGACAAGCGCGGCCACTGGGCGAGAAAGATCAGACCGCAGGCGATCATCAGCACCATGAACGCGCGATCCTCTCCACCATTGCGTACAGCATACTTGGCCACGACCGAACCGGGCGACCTGTAGGTACGGGCGATGTCGGCGGTGATCGACATCAGCTTCGTCGGCGAGAGAGCCAACCCTCGAGCTGCCGAACGAGATCCTCCGCGATCGCCTCATCGTCGATCTCCTGGATCGCCTCCGCCAGAAACGCCAGCGTGAGCAGATCCTCGGCCTCGCCACGCGGGACGCCGCGAGCACGGAGATAGAACAGCCCCTCCTCGTCGATCGCGCCGGAGGTGGAGCCGTGAGAGCACTGGACATCGTCAGCGTAGATCTCGAGTTCCGGCTTCGCCAGAAACTGACTGTCGCCGTCGAGCAGGAGGGACTGGCTGATCTGGTAGCCATCGGTCTGCTGGGCGCCCGGCTTGACGAGGATCTTGCCCTGAAAGACGCCGGTCGCGCCGTTTCGGAGCACCTTCTTGAAGACCTGACGGCTTTCACAGGCGACAGCATCGTGGGTGACGAACACCGTGTCGTCGTGATGGAAGTCGCCGTCGCCTACGGCGGCGCCAGCGACGTGCGCCACGCCCTCGTCGCCTGCCAGCTCGATGACGCACTCGTTTCGGGTCAGGACACCGTTCATCGTCAGGGTGAATGACTTGAACGTACTCCGCTTGCCCAGACGCGCGAAGATGTGGGTCACCGCCCGCCGCTCGTGGTCGCGGCCTTGCGCGCGGACGTGGTGAAAGCCGCCGCCATCGGCGACGTCGACTTCCATCAGCTTGTTGAAGCGCGCCGCGGCAGGCCCGGTCTCGATCAGCGTCATGTCGGCGCCGGGCTCGATCCGCACAATGTTGTGCAGGATCGCGTCCGACGTTTCGTCGCGATGGTGGTACTGCAGCGCGACAGGCCGGCGCACCTTGCCCGTGACACGGATCAGGACTCCGTCCGTGGCACATGCTGTGTTCAGCGCAGCGAGAGGCCGAGGGACCGGGTCATGTCCCCGCCCTTCCAGCGTGCCGTAGAGGTCGCGCGCCCAATGCAGATCGCCGCTGTCGGCGAGCCGCGAGACCTCGACCCCTTCGCCCGCAAGATCGTCGGATGCGTCTTCCTCGAAGACGCCATCGACGAAGACGATCCGCAGCTTCTCGACCTCGGCAAAGAGCTCCGGACCTTCCTCCCGCAGCGTTCGGGCAGGGTCCGGCTCGGCGGCGGTCAGGGTATCGGGCCGAGTGAAGCGCCAGTACTCGTCGCGGCGCTGCGGCAGACCCATGGCGCGCACCCGCGCCAATGCCTCCTTGCGCGCCGGCATCGACCATGCCGGACCCTCCGGCATCGCGATGGAAGACAAGCGCGCCTCGACAGCTTCGGAATCGATCTTGCGGACCGCCATCAGGCCACCTCGGCCACGATGTCGCCGTAGCCGTTTTCCTCGACCTCGAGCGCGAGCTCGGGGCCGCCGCTCTTCACGATCCGGCCATTCGACATGATATGCACGACGTCCGGCGTGATGTGATTCAGCAGACGCTGGTAGTGCGTGATGACCAGGAACGAGCGCCCCTCGTCGCGCAGCGCATTGACACCATTCGCCACCAGCTTCATCGCGTCGACGTCGAGCCCGGAGTCCGTTTCGTCGAGGATGCACATGCGCGGCTCCAGCACCGCCATCTGCAGGATCTCGTTGCGCTTTTTCTCCCCCCCGGAGAAGCCCACGTTGACTGGCCGCTTCAGCATCTCAGGCTCGATGTCGAGTGTCTTCGCCTTCTCGCGGATCAGCTTGAGGAAGTCGGCCGCGCTGACCTCCTCCTGCCCGCGCGCCTTCCGCTGCGCGTTGAGCGCCGTGCGAAGGAACGTCATGTTGCCGACGCCGGGAATTTCGACCGGGTACTGAAAGGCCAGGAACAGCCCCGCTGCCGCCCGCTCCTCCGGATCCATGCCGAGGATGTCCTCTCCGTCAAGTGTCGCGCTGCCTTCGGTCACTTCATAGCCGTCGCGGCCAGACAGAACGTAGCTCAGCGTCGATTTGCCCGAGCCGTTCGGCCCCATGATCGCGTGAACGCGTCCTGTGTCGACCTCAAGGTCGACGCCCTTGAGGATCTGCTTGTCCTCTTCTTCCAGCTTCACGTGCAGATTGCGGATCTCGAGCATTTGTTATTCCAGCTTTACTGCGGTGCCGCTGGCCGAGACCATCAGCATCCCATTGTCTTTTCCAACGACCTCGTAGTCGAGATCAACGCCGACGACCGCGTCGCCCCCAAGGCGACCGGCCTCCTGTTCCATTTCGTTGAGCGCCGTTTCGCGCGCCTCGCGCAACGCAGACTCATAGGCTCCCGATCGGCCGCCTACGATGTCGCGGATCCCAGCGAATAGGTCGCGGAAAACATTCGCACCTAGGATCGCCTCGCCGGCGACTATGCCACGATACTCGACGATGCGGCGCCCTTCGACGGTTTGCGTCGTCGTCACGATCATTGCTAACCCCTCTTGAACATCAGACACGCAAGTCAGCCGACCGAGCCCTCGAGGCTGATCGCGACGAGTTGCTGTGCCTCCATCGCAAACTCCATCGGCAGGGCCTGCAGAACCTCCTTGCAGAAGCCGTTGACGATAAGCGCCACCGCCTCCTCCTCGTCCATGCCGCGCTGCTGGCAGTAGAACATCTGGTCGTCGTCGACCTTCGAAGTCGTCGCCTCATGCTCGACTCGGCTCGAGTTGTTGCGCACCTCTATGTAGGGCACCGTGTGCGCGCCACACTCGCTGCCGATCAGCAGGCTGTCGCACTGCGTGTAGTTCCTGCTCTCCTTCGCCTTCGGGTGCATCGAAACGAGGCCGCGGTAGGTGTTCTGCGCGTGTCCCGCGCTGATCCCCTTCGAGACGATGCGCGACCGCGTCCGCTTGCCGAGATGGACCATCTTGGTCCCGGTGTCGGCCTGTTGGTAATTGTTCGTAATTGCGATCGAGTAAAACTCGCCCTGGCTGTCGTCGCCGCGCAGGATGCAGGATGGGTATTTCCAGGTAACCGCCGAGCCGGTCTCAACCTGCGTCCACATCACCTTAGAGCGGTCGCCGCGGCAGTCGGCGCGCTTCGTCACGAAGTTGTAGATGCCGCCCTTGCCGTTCTCGTCGCCTGGGTACCAGTTCTGCACCGTCGAGTACTTCACCTCGGCGTCTTCCAGCGCGACGATCTCGACCACCGCCGCGTGCAACTGCGCTGTGTCGCGCTGCGGCGCGGTGCATCCCTCAAGGTAGCTCACCTTTGCGCCCTTGTCAGCGATGATAAGCGTCCGCTCGAATTGGCCGGTATTCTCGGCATTGATGCGGAAGTACGTGCTCAGCTCCATCGGGCACTTCACACCCGGCGGCACGTAGACGAACGACCCGTCAGAGAACACTGCCGAGTTCAACGTCGCAAAGAAGTTGTCCGAATAAGGCACGACGCTGCCGAGATATTTGCGCACGAGCTCGGGGTGCTCGCGGACTGCCTCGGAGATCGAGCAGAAGATCACGCCCGCCTTGGCCAGCTCCTTCTTGAAGGTCGTTCCGACGCTGACGCTGTCGAAGACCGCGTCGACCGCGACTTGCCGCCCTTCGGCAGGCGCCGCCTCCGCGCCCTCGACGCCGGCAAGGATCATCTGCTCCTTCAGCGGAATCCCCAGTTTCTCGTAGGTCGCCAGCAGCTTCGGGTCGATCTCGTCGAGCGACTTCGGCCGCTCCGTCATGCTCGCCGGCTTGGCGTAATAGTACTGGTCCTGATAGTCGATCTCCGGATGGGTGATCATCGCCCAGTCCGGCTCTTCCATCTGCTGCCAGCGCTCGAGCGCCTTCAACCGCCAGTCGGTCATCCACTCCGGTTCGCCGTTCTTCTCGGAGATCAGGCGCACGATGTCGGGCGTCAGTCCCTTCGGCGCGAACTCCATCTCAATGTCGGTTTCCCAGCCGTGCTTGTACTTGCCGGCCATGGCCTGCACACGTTCGACTGTCTCGCGATCAACGCCTTCGCGGACATCGGTATCGGCTGCCGTCATTTCATTCTCCTCTCAAGCCGCGCGCGCCAGAAACTTTTCGCGCGCCGCAAGCCATGCATCTGCAAAGCGAAGGATCTGCTCCTCCGTCGTGCTGGGGCCGATGGATACCCTGATAGCGGATCGCGCCACGCTTTCGTCGTATCCCATCGCGCCCAGCACACGCCCGGATCGAACCTTGCCGCTGGAACAGGCCGAACCCGCCGAGACCGCGAAACCCGCAAGGTCCATCTTCATCACTTGGGTCTCGGCCTTCCACCCCGGCGTCGCAAAGCAGGACGTGTTCGGCAAGCGCGTTCCTTCTCGTCCAATGACAATAGTGTCCGGCGAAGCAGACTCCAGTGCCTGTTCTAGAATATTTCTAATCTGGGCGACCCGCTCCCACTTTCCGGCTGCAAGATCGCGCATCGACGCCTCGATCGCAGCTCCGAATCCGGCAGTTCCCGCCACGTTCTCGGTCCCGGACCGGCGCCTCCCCTCCTGGCCGCCGCCATCGACCAGAGGTTCGATATCTAGCCCGGTCCGGAGGATCAGGGCGCCGACGCCTTTCGGGCCGCCCAGCTTGTGCGCCGACAGGATCGCGAAATCCGCACCGCACCAGGCGAACGCGAACGGCACACGGCCGCAGGCCTGCACCGCATCCAGGAAAAGCAGATCAGCCGTCACGCCCTCGGCAGACCAACCCGCCTCATCACGCCGCGGAAGGTCTGCGACAAGCCCGGTCTCTCCGTTTGCGAGGCCCATGGCGTATGTAACAGGCCCATCTTCTTCGCGCGCGCGCGCGTGTACTCGGATACAGTCATGCGCGGTGGGCTCTGCGAGAATTCCGCCCGATATCGAGGACAGAACGCTCGCCGCCTCGGTCGCGCCACCCGTGAAGACGACCTCCGCGGGCTGGCAGCCCACCGCCTCGGCCACCTGTTCACGCGACCGCTCGACGATCGCGCGCGCAGCCCGCCCTTCGGCATGGACCGCCGAGGGATTGCCGTTGATGTCGAGCGCGGCGCACATTGCCTCTCGCGCTTCGGGGCGGAGCGGCGCCGTTGCGTTCCAGTCAAGATAGATGCGTCCGCCCGTCACTCGTCCACAACCTCGAGGAGGTTCGGAACCGCCGGGCACGGCGTAAGTTCGTTCGCTACCACGTCGCTGAGCCGCGTCTGGTGCAGGAACACGTAGACATGCGCGCTCAGGCTTTCCCACAGACGATTTGTCATCGATTGCGCCCGCGTACCCGACAAGCCGCCGGAGGCGCCGGCCCCCGAGTCCATCGCACTGACGGTCTCGTCGACGGCGGTCAGGATTTCCGATACCCGGATCGTAGCCGGCGAACGCGCCAGTCGGTAGCCTCCACCGGGCCCCCGCGCGCTCTCCACCAGCCCCGCCCTCCGCAGCTTTACGAAGAGTTGCTCGAGATACGCCAGAGAGATCGACTGGCGCCGGCTCAGGTCGGACAATGACAGCATCGCACCTTCCTGTTCGGCGAGGTCTGCCATGGCGACCATTGCATACCGCCCCTTGGTGCTTAGTTTCATGAGGTCAGTCCTACGACATTGACGTGCATCGCCGGTGCTCTTAATTCCACGCCGACCAACCGCTGCGCCAGTCCGACCTTAGAATTGGTCTAAGGTATCCGACTGAACCCGTCAACAATTGCCGGCGACGCGGCCGAACGACAAGGACCCAATGCCCGAAGTCATATTTCCCGGACCCGAGGGTCGCCTGGAGGGTCGCTACCACCCGCAAAAACAAAAAGACGCGCCGATCGCGATCGTGTTGCATCCGCATCCGCAGTTCGGGGGCACGATGAACAATCGCGTCGTCTATAACCTGCACTATGCCTTTCACCAGATGGGTTTCACCGTGCTGCGCTTCAATTTCCGAGGCGTCGGGCGCAGCCAGGGCGAGTACGACCAGGGGATCGGCGAGTTGTCCGATGCCGCGTCCGCGCTCGACTACCTGCAGTCGATGAACCAGAACTCAAAGCATTGCTGGGTGGCTGGCTTCTCGTTCGGTGCCTGGATCGGGATGCAACTCCTGATGCGGCGGCCCGAGATCACCGGGTTCATCAGCGTCTCGCCGCCGGCGAACATGTACGACTTCTCTTTCCTCGCCCCCTGTCCCTCCTCGGGCCTGATCATCAATGGGGCGGCCGATCGGGTGGCGCCGCCGAGAGATACGCACGTCCTCGTCGGCAAGCTCCACGAGCAGAAGGGCATCACTATCACGCATGAGGAGGTCGAGGGCGCGGATCACTTCTTCCAGGACCCGCACATGGACGACATGATCGGCCGCGTGAACGATTACGTCAGGCGGCGCCTGACTGAGACGACGCGCTAGCGTCCAACTCGGCTGCAACTGCGTCCAGCGTTCCCGGTCGATATGGCGGCGCCGAATCATGCCGCCACCGTTGCCGTGCGCACTCCGACACGTCGACCGCTAGCTTCGGGCCAGCTCGGTCGGACGTCCATTTGCCAAGCACGCTTCCAAGTCCGGCACGCCGCACGGATCGCGCCGACAGGGGAGCAGTGTAATCCGCGTTCTCTCGGATGCCGTCCAGTACCGACGGATTGATCCACAAGCCCGCCTCCATCGCCCCTTCGGCAATCCACAGCAGCGAGTACGTGGCGAGGCCGAGGATGTCTCCACCGCCGCCAACTGAGCCGTGATCACCTGGGAACCATTCCTGGCGGTAAGGGCGATCCCGTTCCGGCTGCAGGTCGTTCAACGCCTCGAGATTCTCCCAGAGAGTCGGCGGGTAGGTCACCCTGCTCTCGTCGATCGCCACCGCATGACGGGCTGACAGCACCGACCGCGACAGAGCGGCGTCATGAAACTGATAGCGTCGATTGAAGTGCGGCGCGAACGGAAGAACCCGCGGCACGCCCAGCGCACCGACTGTATCCCAAACCCCAAGATAGGTGATGTTGAGCGCCTTCGCGTCGGTGTCGCCCTGCGCCTCCCTCCATTCGCGCTCCCGCTCGCTCGTGTAGAGCCCGGTCGAGAAATCTCGCCGGAACCTGAAGCTCTCCTCGTGATCTGGATGCGTATCCTTGTCTCGGGACCGATATCGGGCCATCGCTTCGGGAATGCGCTTCACGTTTTCGCGGCAAGGGATCCCGCAGCTCCGGATGAGGCCGCAGAGCGAGCGCGCAGTAAATGCCCCTCGCGAGAAGCCGAACACGAAGATCTCGTCGCTCGGCCAGTCCTTGGTGCCGGCTTCGAAGCTGAAAGCGAGGTTTCGATACGCCTCCTCGATGTTTTCGGTCATCCCCCAGCCGAAGAGGCCACCGCCCCAACGATCGATGTTGCGCGCGAGACCCGTCGTGCCCCGACCGCTACCGACGCCGGGCATATAAAGAAGCTGCTGGCTCACGCCGTTCTCGTCGTGATGGGCGACGGCCAATGACAGCTTGACGACATTGGTCTGGAATTCAGCGTCCGAGCGATTCCATGTCCCGTCGCAGAATATGGCGATGCGTTTCATCCCGTCCCCCTGCGCGCCCGATGTCTCAGCGTGCCGCAGAGCCGTTGGCGTTTCAACCGCAAGCGAACTGCGCGAGGCCCGTGGCATCAGCTTTCCGGCTGCTCGGATTTCGTCTAGACCCCGCCGAAATCGATTCAGCGAGGGACAGCAGATGGCGAAGATCAAGGTCGAGAACCCGGTCGTCGAGCTCGACGGAGACGAGATGACGCGGATCATCTGGGACTTCATCAAGCAGAAGCTGATCCTGCCCTACCTCGACATCGACCTTCTCTACTACGACCTCGGCATGGAGGAGCGGGACCGCACCGACGACCAGATCACCGTCGACGCCGCCGAGAAGATAAAGGAGATAGGCGTCGGCGTGAAATGCGCCACGATCACGCCGGACGAGGCGCGGGTGGAGGAGTTCGGGCTCAAGAGGATGTAGCGCTCCCCTAACGGCACGATCCGCAACATCCTGGGCGGTGTCATCTTTCGCGAGCCGATCATCTGCAAGAACGTGCCGCGCCTCGTCCCCGGCTGGACCCAGCCCATCGTCGTCGGCCGCCACGCCTACGGCGACCAGTACCGCGCCACCGACTTCCGCTTCCCCGGCCCCGGCACCCTGACGATCAAGTTTGTCGGCGAGGACGGCGAGACGATCGAACACGAGGTGTTCCAGGCGCCGGGCTCCGGCGTGACGATGGCGATGTACAACCTCGACGGGTCGATCCGCGACTTCGCCCGCGCCTCGTTCAACTACGGCCTGATGCGCGGCTACCCTGTCTACCTCTCGACCAAGAACACGATCCTCAAGGCCTACGACGGCCGCTTCAAGGACATCTTCCAGGAGATCTTCGACGCCGAGTTCGCCGACGACTTCAAGAACAAGGGCCTGACCTACGAGCACCGGCTGATCGACGACATGGTCGCGGCCTCGCTCAAGTGGTCCGGCGGCTACGTCTGGGCGTGCAAGAACTACGACGGCGACGTGCAGTCAGACATCGTCGCGCAGGGCTTCGGCTCGCTCGGCCTGATGACCTCGCAGCTGATGACCCCGGATGGCAAGATCGTCGAAGCCGAGGCGGCGCACGGCACCGTCACACGGCATTTCCGCCAGCACCAGAAGGGCGAAGCGACCTCGACGAACTCCATCGCCTCGATCTACGCCTGGACCGGCGGCCTCAGGCACCGCGCCAAGCTCGACGGCAACGACGCGCTTGCGACCTTTGCCGAAACGCTCGAGCGGGTCACGGTCGAGACCGTGGAGGCCGGCTTCATGACCAAGGACCTGGCGCTCCTCGTCGGTCCGGAGCAGAAGTGGCTGACCACCCAAGGCTTCCTCGACAAGATCGACGAGAACCTGGACAAGGCGCTGGCCTGAGCGCTCGTTCATGCGGCAGCGGCGAGGCGCAGGCGAGGCGCGTCGCCGTTTCTTCTGGGGTTCTGGCCCCTAGCCGGGCGGGGTCACCGCATGAGCGCCACTCAAGAGCCGCGGCGGCACGGACCAGTCGACGATGCGCAGGGCATCCTCTACGGCGCGGCCACCGTGGCCTTTGCCGTCAACCTGCTGACGCACGTCGGCCTCGTGACCGGACAGACCGCCGGCATCGCCGTGCTGATCTCCTATGCGACCGACTGGCCGTTCGGTGCTGTCTTCTTCGTCGTCAACCTGCCCTTCTACGGCTTTTCGATCCGCCGGATGGGCTGGCGCTTCACTATCAAGACATTCGCCGCAGTCGCCGTCATGTCGGCCATCGCGGAGATCCTGCCGCGCTTCGTCGTGTTCAGCGAAGTGGAGCCGTTGACCGGTGCAGTATTCTTCGGGTTGATTGCCGGAGGCGGCATGATCGCGATCTTTCGCCACGGCGCCAGCCTCGGCGGAATCGGGATCCTCGCGGTGTGGCTGCAGGACCGGACCGGGTTGCGCGCGGGATGGACGCAACTGTCCGTGGACGCACTCGTCTTCGCGGCCGCGTTCCTGATGCTGCCACCGGGCATCGTGCTGTACTCACTTGCGGGTGCCGTTCTCATGAACCTGCTCATCGGGATCAACCACCGGCCGCGACTGGTACGTCGCCCGCTGACCGTTAGGGGCTTCCGCGCCGCGCTGCAGCGGTGTATGCGCCACCCGACCCCTTCAGACGGATGCCTCAATGGATCTGCGCAACATCGCGATCATCGCCCATGTCGATCATGGCAAGACCACGCTCGTCGATGAACTCCTCAAGCAGTCCGGGGCCTTCCGCGAGGGACAGGCCGTGGCCGAGCGCGCCATGGATTCCAACGATCTGGAGCGGGAACGGGGCATCACCATCCTGGCGAAATGCACCTCGGTCGATTGGAAGGGGACGCGCATCAACATCGTCGACACCCCCGGCCATGCGGATTTCGGCGGCGAGGTCGAGCGGATCCTCTCGATGGTCGATGGGGTCGTCCTGCTGGTTGACGCGGCCGAGGGGCCGATGCCGCAGACGAAGTTCGTGACCTCCAAGGCGCTCGCCCTGGGTCTCCGCCCGATCGTCGTGCTCAACAAGGTCGACAAGCCCGACGCAGAGCCCGACCGCGCATTGAACGAGGTCTTTGACCTTTTCGCGGACCTCGGGGCCGACGAGGACCAGCTCGACTTCCCTCATCTCTACGCATCGGGCCGCGCCGGCTGGGCCGACCATGATCTCGACGGTGCGCGGAAGTCGCTGATGCCGCTCTTCGACCTGATCGTGCGTCACGTTCCCGGTCCGCGGCAGGCCAAGCATGTCGACGAGCCTTTCCGGATGCTGGCCACCACCCTCGCAGCCGATCCTTTCATCGGCCGCATCCTGACCGGCCGTGTCGAAAGCGGGCGCCTGAAAGCGGGCGCTACGGTCCAGGCGATCACCCGGGTGGGTCAGAAGATCGAGCAGTTTCGCGTGTCCAAGATCCTCGCCTTCCGCGGCCTATCGCAGCAGCCGATCGAGGAAGCGGCGGCCGGTGACATCGTCACCCTTGCCGGCATGTCGAAGGCCACCGTCTCGGACACGATCGCCGCGCTCGCCGTCGAGGATCCGCTGCCCGCGCAGCCGATCGACCCGCCGACGATCTCCGTCACCTTCGGGATCAACGACAGTCCGCTGGCCGGCCGCGACGGCAGCAAGGTCCAGTCGCGAGTCATCCGTGAACGACTCCTCAAGGAGGCGGAGTCGAACGTCGCCATCCGCGTCACCGATACACCTGGCGGCGAGGCGTTCGATGTTGCCGGACGTGGCGAACTGCAGATGGGCGTGCTTATCGAAAACATGCGCCGCGAGGGGTTCGAGCTGTCGATCTCGCGCCCTCGGGTCCTTTTCCGCGAGATTGGCGGCGAGCAGCAGGAGCCGATCGAAGAAGTGACCATCGATGTCGACGACGACTATACCGGCGCCGTCATCGAGAAGCTGACCGGTGCCAGACGTGGCGACCTCATCGAGATGAAGCCCGCCGGCGCCGGCAAGACCCGGATCGTCGCTCACATCCCCTCGCGCGGCCTGATCGGCTACCACGGCGAGTTCCTCACCGACACGCGCGGCACCGGCGTTCTCAACCGGATCTTCCATGGCTGGGCACCATACAAGGGCCCGATCCCCGGACGCCCCGCCGGCGCTCTGATCTCGATGGAGGATGGTCAGTCCGTCGCCTACGCGCTCTTCAATCTCGAAGACCGCGGCCGGATGTTCATCGGCGCGCAGGAGCAGGTCTACCAGGGCATGATCATCGGCGAGCACAGCCGCGACAACGACCTTGAGGTGAACCCTCTCAAGGGCAAGAAGCTCACCAACATCCGAGCGGCGGGCAAGGACGACGCCGTCGTCCTGACGACGCCGCACCGGATGAGCCTCGAACAGGCGATCGCCTATATCGACGACGACGAACTGGTCGAAGTCACGCCGAAAGCAATCCGCCTGAGGAAACGCTTCCTCGATCCTCATGAGCGCAAGCGGCAGAACCGTGCGAGCGCCTGAGGCTCGACCAGCGCGGCGTTAAGCGTCCTCTGCCCGGGTAAGTCAACCGGGCGGACCTCGTCATTGACGTCGAACCGCGGCAGGTGATCCGGGAAGGTCTTGCGCACCGTCTCGCCGCTCGAATGAACGAGCGTCGCTGTGTCATCGTGATGCGTTCGAACTTGAGGTGGTGCAGCGACGGCTTCCAGTTCACGTGCCGGAACTGCGAGATCGTACGCGGCGCCTCATTGTCGATGCTCATGACCGGGAGGGCTTCGCAGCCGGCCATGGCCTCTTTTCAGAACATCGCTTCCTGATGTGCTACGGCTCGCCCTACACCGCCCGCGAAAACCGCATCTTCGCCAGCCAGCTTGGCCTGCGCCCCTGCTTCACGCCGGTGAAGAGCCCGTGTCAGGCGACGCGACAAACTCGCCCTGTTGACTCAAACATGGATGCTGCCGGAGCCGAGCATCGGCTGCGCCCACCGGTCGCCTGGCTCAAGCACAAGCGCGGCCGTCGTCGAGTGAATGATCTTCTTAAGCCTCGAGCGCCCGCCACGATTTCACCATCCGCTGGATGGTGCGCAGGTTTCTGTCGGTGAACGGGCCAGGGTGGTGCTGCTTCAGCCGGGCCAGCACTTCGATCCCCGTCAGTGCGGGCTGCGCCTCGAGCCAGCCTTCGATGTCGGCGCGGTGAGGATCGAGCATCGACGGACGCCGCGGGATCGGCTTCACCCGCCGGAAGGGGCGGCGATGGATCTCCCGGCGCTCGCCATTCCTCTCGGCTGCGGCAACGCCCCCCACGATGATGATCGAGGCCTTCGGTGCCGCTGTCGACGCGCCTGCGCCTGCCCAGATCGGTCTGCGCCGCCCGTATCGCCGCCAGCGCGATCACCGGATCGGCGCGGCCGCGGAGATTGTGGATGCGCGCCGTGCTCTCGACATCGAGCCGTCCCGAAGCGAGCGCCCGCTCGGCAGGCGTAACCGGCGGGTGCCAGCGCTTCGTCACTCGGGCGCCGACGCGGACCTTCTCGCGCAGCTTAAAACGACGGCTGGAACAGGTTGCTGTGCAGCCGGGCCGCGGCGTAGAGCCGGGCGAGCAACACGGTCGCGGCCGGTCCCTCGAACCGACCGTAGCCGACCAACCGCCGGACAATGGCGCCGTTCTTCTGCTCCACCCAGGCCTGGTCGTTTTTCCGGTAGGCGCGAGAACGCGTCACCTCGAGCCCCTGCGCTCGGCACCAGGCGACCACTGGCTCGTTCATGAAGGCGCCGTCGTTGTCGAAGTCGACGCCCCTGAGCGGGAACGGGAACAGCTCCTGCGCGGCTTGCAGCGCCTCCAGCACAAGCGCGCCCGCGCGCATCACCACCGGGACGCACTCGGTCCAGCCCGTGGCGATGTCGGTCAGCACCAGCGTCTGGACGAAGGCGCCGGCCGTGCTGACGCCAGAATGCGCCACGAAAGCGACCTCGACGAAGCCGGGCGCCGGGCTGACCGCAAGGAGCTTCGTGTGCAGTTCGGCATCGGGCGCGAGTTGCCCGTGCCGCTCGAGCGCCGGCAACAGGATCGGGATCATCGGCTTCAACCGTTTCGAGCAGACCCTGTCCGAGGCTTCCCACAGCACCGCCAGCGCCTCCTTCACCGCGGACCTGTAGCCGCACTTCGGTCGGCCGCGGGAGCGCCACTCCTCTGGTTCCGCACCGAGCAGGCGGATCGCGCGCTTGCGATGCAGCCAGGTCAGCGCGACGAACTCGTCGAGGATCACTCCCTTCGCGGCACGCCCGCTCGCTCTCGGATCGCCGCTGACACCTCGGCCCGTGCGGCCATGCTGAGCCTCCTCACCCACCGTCCCGCCCAGGCAGCGCTTAACAAGCGGGACCAGACGATCGCAGCGTCGGGTAGCGTTTCATGTGAGGCAATGCGACCTCTGGCGACATGAGGACCTGGCCCGCCTCGTGAGCTGAGAGGCGGGTCTGGATGACCGAGGAGATGACGAGGAGGGTGGACGATGGGTCTGCAGGGGGACGAGATGCTGGAGCCAGACGATGGTGAGGCGCATGCCGCCGAACGCCATGCTGAAGCCGAAGGCGCTTGGCTGGGGCGCACGCCGGATTGCAGCGGCGCTTGCTCCAGGACGACGGCTCGGAGATGGCTGCGGGTAGGCGCATGGCGCAGGCCTTCGCCAACCTCGCGCCCGAGGGCTCCGGATGGGCTGGAGACATGGATCGAGGACCGCTTCCGCCGTCATGCCGGCAATGCCGGCGTGGTCCGCCCGGAACTCGTGGCCGAGAAGGCATCGAGGTGAGCCCGCACGGTGGAGCGGGCGGTGGCGCCTCTGCGCCAGGAGCGGAGTGCCGAGGCGCGGGCGACGGTGCGCTTCGAGGTGAGAGCGTGGTCGGCGCAGCCGATGCGATCGTCCGGTGGACGATCGCAAGCGCCGAACGCCGGGTCGGCAGTTGCAGATCGACTTCGGCCAGCGGCGGGTGGAGATCGACGGCGTCCTGCGGCTGGTGTCGTTCTTCGTGGCGACGGCGCCCGGCCCCGGGCGGGTGCGGCGCACCGCGCTCCCTGCCAGATCACACCACGCGCGCAACCGGAACCGCGTGCTCGGCATTTCCGAGATCCGGCGCCCCCGGGCGACGGTGTGACGTCCCGGGCAGGGACGACGGACGGGATCGGCTCGGCCTTACCCATGTCTCGAGTGAAGCCGAGATGCAGCTTCGGAGCCTCCCGACCTCCACAGTCCGCATCTTGTGGCGGCGCGCCGACCACGAACAGAAGCATGGACCTGCTCGTCGGACCGCCTCGCCATCGACCAAACCCGCCCGATCACAGAAGCCCGGAATAGGCCTCTTCGTCCGACACGGTGACGTGGGCGATCCAGTAGGCGGGCGCCCTACCCCTCCAACAACTTCTCGGCGGCGGCGATTGCACGGTCCGCATTCGCCGCGTCGGGCCCGCCGCCCTGCGCAAGGTCCGGGCGCCCTCCTCCACCCTTGCCACCGAGTTCACCGACGGCCGCGCGGACGAGATCGATTGCAGAAACCCGCTCGACGAGATCACCGGTGACGCCGGCGGCGACGGCGGCCTTCCCGCCGCTGTCGGCGATCAAGAGAACGGCGCCGGAGCCCAGGCGCGCCTTGTGCTCGTCGATGAGCGACGGCAGGTCTTTCCCCCTCACGCCCTGCAGCACCTGGCCCACGAACGAGACGCCGTTGACAAGGCGGGATGCGTCGCCGTCTGCGCCCGCCGCCACCCATCGCAAGCTCGCGCCGTAGCTGGCCGACCTCGTTCTGCAAGGCTCTCCGCTCCTCAAGCATGGCGCGGAGCCTCGCTGGCACCTGATCAACAGACGACTTCAGCGCCAGAGCGACATCCGCAATCTGGCGGTCTCGCTCCGAAAGGTGGCGGAACGCGGCCGCTCCAGTCAGCGCTTCAACCCGGCGCACGCCGGCCGCCGAAGCGCTGTCTCCCAGCAGGACGAAGACGCCGATATCCCCCGTCCGCTGCACATGGGTGCCGCCGCAAAGCTCGATCGAGTAGGTCTCGCCGTCCGTTCCCTTGCCGGTCGCAGCACGCCCCATCGAGACGACCCGAACCTCGTCACCGTATTTCTCGCCGAACAGGGCCTGAGCGCCCAAGGCGCGCGCCTCGTCCGGCGTCATGATCCGCGTCTCGACGGCAGAATTCTGACGGATGTAGTCGTTGACCTCCGCCTCGATGACTCGAGCCTCCTGCTGGCGTCAGCGCCTGCGCGTGGCTGAAGTCGAAGCGCAGCCGATCAGGCGCGTTCAAGGAGCCGCGCTGCGCGACATGGTCGCCGAGCGCCTGGCGCAGCGCCTCGTGCAGAATGTGTGTCGCAGAATGGTTGGCGCGGATCACGGTCCGGCGGGCGTGGTCGACCTCCAGCATCGCGCCATCGCCGACCGCGATGCTGCCCTCCGCAACCTCGGCGTAGTGAATGAAGACGCCTGCCGACTTCTTCGTGTCGGTGATCGAACACGACCCGCGCTCGTCGTCAGCGTTCCCGCGTCACCGACCTGGCCGCCGGCCTCGGCGTAGAACGGCGTCTGGTTCACGACGATCAGCACACTCTCGCCCGCAGTCGCCCGATCCGTCAGCTCGCCCGCGCGCACGATCGTGAGGATCTGCCCCTCGGCGGTTTCGGTGTCGTAACCGAGAAACTCTGTCGGGCCGTTCTCCTCGGCAATGTCGAACCAGATGCGCGCATCCGCCGCCTCTCCGGACCCAGCCCAAGCCGCGCGAGCTTTCGCCTTCTGCTCATCCATCGCGGCTTCGAACGCGTTGACGTCGACGCCGCGGTTCCGCTCGCGCAGGGCATCTTGGGTAAGGTCGAGCGGAAAGCCGAAGGTGTCGTAGAGCCTGAACGCCGTCGTCCCCGGCAGCTCGACACCTTCCGGAAGTTCGGCCAGTTCCTCGTCGAGGAGCTTGAGCCCGCGCTCCAGCGTCTGGCGAAAGCGCGTCTCCTCGTGCCGAAGCGTCTCCTCGATCAGAGCTTGCGCGCGGCCCAGTTCGGGGTATGCGGCGCCCATTTGCGACACAAGGGCTGGAACCAATCGGCACATCAGCGGTTCGGTCGCGCCAAGCAGGTGCGCGTGGCGCATCGCGCGCCGCATGATCCGCCGCAGGACATAGCCGCGCCCCTCGTTCGAGGGCATTACGCCGTCAGCAATGAGGAAGGAGGTCGACCTCAGGTGGTCCGCGATCACACGGTGATGAACACGTCCGGGTCCATCGGGATCGGTTGAGGTGGCGTTCGCCGCCGCCTCGATCAGCGAACGCAAAAGATCGGTATCGTAATTGTCGTGCTTGCCTTGCAGCAGTGCCCCGATCCGCTCCAGCCCCATCCCGGTGTCGATCGACTGCGCCTTGAGCTCGCGCCGGGAGCCGTCCTCGAACTGCTCGTACTGCATGAAGACCAGGTTCCAGATCTCGATGAACCTGTCGCCGTCCTCGTCTGGGCTGCCCGGCGGTCCGCCGGGGATCGAAGGTCCGTGATCGTAGAAGATTTCCGAACAGGGACCGCAGGGGCCGGTCGGGCCCATCATCCAGAAGTTGTCGTCGGTGGCGATGCGTATGATCCGTTCGTCCGGGACCCCGACCTTCCGCCAGATACCTGCGGCCTCTTCGTCGGTGTGGTAGACCGTGACCAGCAGCCGTTCGCCATCGATGCCGAAACCGTCGGTGAGAAGCTTCCAGGCGAAAGGGATGGCCTCATCCTTGAAGTAGTCGCCGAAGGAGAAATTGCCGAGCATTTCGAAGAAGGTGTGGTGACGCGCCGTGTAGCCGACATTGTCGAGGTCGTTGTGCTTCCCACCGGCCCGAACGCACTTCTGGCTGGTGGTCGCGCGGGTATAACTGCGTGTCTCGACTCCCGTGAAGAGGTTCTTGAACTGCACCATGCCAGAGTTCGTGAACATCAACGTGGGATCGTTGCGCGGCACGAGCGGCGAACTTTCGACGACGCGGTGTCCCTCCTTCTCGAAGTAGCCGAGAAATGTCGAACGGATGTCATTGAGGTTGGGCATGATTGGTGGTCCGGATCGTCTGGCCGAGCACGTCTATCCCCGGCACAAGGATGTGTCCACCGAAAGCCCGCGCCCACCCGCGAGCATACACCGCGTTTGAGGTCTGTCAGGCCCGACGCGATGCCTTGCCGAAGTGCAACTTTCTGCGCGACCAGCTTGGGCGTCCCAGCCGATGGCCTCCATCAACTCCTCGCGGAAGACTTCCGCCGGTGTCCGATAGCCGAAGCATTTTCAGGGCGTGGCGTTGAGGCTGTCGCAGATCGACCTCAGAGAGCTGAACTTTGATCACCGCCGGATGGACCCGGCGCGGCAGGTCGCGTCGGAGTCTCCCGTTGGTGTTCTCCACCGTGCCTTTATGCCAGGGCGATTGCGGATCGCAGAACCAGGCCGAACTCGGTGCGTTCGCCAACCACATCGCGGCGCAGCTCGATGCTCGATGCTGGCCTCCTTGGAAAAATGGACGCGGTGGTACCGTCGCGCCGTCCGTGGCCGGCGCCGTCGACGGTGCTCCGGCAGGTGGCGGTAGAGTTCCTCCGCGAGCCCGGACCTTGAGTACGCGAAGCGGTAGATCGTCTCGTGCGACACGCGGATCAGATGACGCTCGAGCCGCATTCGGCCCGCGATCTGTTCCGGTGACCAGCCGGCCTTCAGCCGATCGACGACAGCAAGCTTCAGCGCCGGGTGAACGACCATCTTGGCACAGCGCGGCGGCGCTCAGCCATCTACGGGTGCATCGCGTACAGTATGTCTACATCACATGTGCAGGCGAGAATGCACCGATTCCGCAACCCGGGTTCTCGTCCTGCGTCTTCCCGACGGAGCTTAATGGCCGGGCCGGCCAAAGGCGGCCTCTTCGTCGACTACGTTCTTTCGGTAGAAGGCGCCTATGACGGGGCTACCGGAACCGGCCGCATCGCACTCGTTCCGACAACATGGAATGGTGCGAGCCTCTTTAGAGCGGAATCCTACCAGTCTGGATCGTATCCGCAGGCGCTGAAGCAGTTGGCGCATTCCTCGGGCGTGAAGGCATCGGCGATCCGTCCGATGGTTGCGCAAAGGCCCTCGACGGTGCGCTCGGCGGCCTTTCGCAGGAGAGCCTTGAGCTTGGCGAAGGCGTTCTCGATCGGATTGAAGTCGGGGCTGTACGGCGGAAGGAAGCGCAGGTCCGCGCCGGCTTCCTCGATCAGTTCTCGCACCCCCGGCCCTTTGTGGCTCGACAGGTTGTCCATGACGACGATGTCGCCGGGGCGCAGTTCGGGGACCAGCACGCTGCTCGACATAGGTCTCGAAAGCGTCGCGGTTGATCGGCCCGCCGATGACGAAGGGCGCGACCATGCCCCGGCGGCGTCAGGCCGGCGACGAAGGTGGTGGTCTTCCAGTGCCCGTGGGGGACGGCCATGCGCAGACGCTCGCCGCGCCGGCAGCGACCGTGGGTGCGGGCCATGTTGGTCTTGGCCCATGTCTCATCGATGAAGACCAGGCGGTCGGGGTCCAGGTCGAGCTGGCCATCGAACCAAGCCTGCCGGCGCTTCAGGACGTCGGGCCGCTCCTGCTCGGCGGCGTGCGCCGTCTTTTTTTGCGCGTGATGCCATGCCGGCGGAAGAACCGCTGGAGCGTGCCATAGCCGAAGGCGTGCCCGCGCTCGACCAGCGCGGCGCGCAGTTCCTCGACGGTGATGTCCGGCGTCGCCTCCAGCAGCGCCTTGATCAGACCACTCTGCGCCTCGACGCGGGCGGATCGGCGGTCGCCGCCGAGCGGACCGGGGCGTGCGTCGCCCTGGCGGCGTTCGAGCGCCCGCCACCGGCTCACGCTGACCGCGCTGACGCCGAACCGGACGGCGGCCTCGCGATGGCTGGCCCCGTCGGACACGGCCTTCAGGACGCGGATGCGCAGATCGAGGGAAAGAGCTTTCGACATGTCCGCCGGCCTCCTTCTCCGGCGGACATCTTGAATCAGACCGAGATCGCGAGCGGAATCCCAGCGATTTAATCAGATGGAATTCCGCTCTAGAAGCTCGAGCACGGTATCCACGCCGTAGCGCAATTGCGGGAGCGGAAATGAGCAACTCCGCTCCCAAGGCACCGCTCACGGCTCGAGCACGCCATCCTCTTCGTCTCCTGCGCCGCCAACCAAGTCGAAATCCAGCCCGTGGGCCGCGCGGATCTTGTCCTCGATCTTCAGCGCGATCTCCGGATGCTCCTTCAGGAAGGTCTTCGCGTTCTCGCGGCCCTGGCCGATCCGTTCGTCGCCGTACGAGAACCAGGAGCCCGACTTCTCGACCACCCCGGCCTTCACGCCAAGGTCGAGCAGCTCTCCAGTCTTTGAGATGCCTTCGCCGTACATGATGTCGAACTCAACCTGCTTGAACGGCGGCGCGACCTTGTTTTTGACGACCTTCACCCGGGTGGTGTTGCCGACCACTTCGTCGCGGTCCTTGATCGAGCCGATGCGGCGGATGTCGAGGCGCACCGATGAGTAGAACTTGAGCGCGTTGCCGCCGGTCGTCGTTTCCGGGGAGCCGAACATCACGCCGATTTTCATCCGGATCTGGTTGATGAAGATCACCGTGCACTTCGACCGGCTGATCGACCCCGTCAGCTTGCGCATCGCCTGGCTCATCAATCGCGCCTGGGCGCCGACCTGCGCATCACCCATGTCGCCTTCGAGCTCCGCCCGAGGCGTGAGCGCCGCCACCGAGTCCACGACGACCATGCTGACGGCCCCCGAGCGCACCAGAGTGTCTGTGATCTCAAGCGCCTGCTCGCCCGTATCGGGCTGAGAGATCAGGAGCTCGTCGAGGTCAACCCCCAGCTTGCGCGCGTAGAGCGGATCCAGCGCATGCTCGGCGTCGACGAAGGCGCAGACACCGCCCTTCTTCTGCTCCTCGGCCACGCAATGGAGCGTCAGGGTCGTCTTGCCCGAGCTCTCCGGCCCGTAGACCTCGACGATCCGGCCCTTCGGAATGCCACCGATCCCGAGCGCGATGTCGAGCCCGAGCGAGCCGGTCGAGGTCGAACTCGATCTCCGCCACGGGATTGTCGCCCCCAAGCCGCATGATCGAGCCCTTGCCGAACTGACGTTCGATCTGGCTGAGCGCGCTGTCGAGCGCCTTCTGTCTGTCGCCCGCGCGCTTGTCGTTCATGTCCAGGATGTTTGCAGTCGCCAATGGTCCGCCCCTTATTCCATAGCCGCACACGGGCAGCAACGGCCGTGTATGTTCACCTCTTGTTCGCAGCAGATCTATGCGATCAAAGGGAGAACAAATCAACCCTGCATTAACGTTTCTTCGACGTTGGTTAATTCGCCGTCAGCGTCGCTCCGAGGTGAGAATGCACCGTCGCGACGAGGTCGGTCAGCGTGAAAGGTTTTGGCAGGAACGTGGAGTTCGGAATCCGTGCCTGGTCGTCGGCAAAGTGATCCTCCGCGTAGCCCGAGACGAAGACGACGCCGGTGTCCGGCCGGTCCTCCAGCGCCTTGCGCACCCAGGTCGGGCCGTCCATCCCCGGCATGATGACGTCGGTCACGAAGAGATCCACGATCAGGGAAGGGTCGCCGAGCAGTTGCAGCGCGTCCTCGGCGTTCTCGGCTTCGATCACCGTATACCCCTTCATCCTGAGCGCGCGGCTGGCAAAGGCGCGCACGGGTGCCTCGTCCTCGACGAGCAGGATGACGCCCTCTCCCTGCGCGTGAGCGCCCGGCGCCTCCGGAGCGGCCGGGGACGCGGTGACCGCCGGGGCATCGTGGGCAAGGAACATCAGGGAAAACGTCGAGCCCCGGCCGACCTCGCTGTCGGCGAAGATGAACCCGCCGGTCTGCTTGATGATGCCGTAGGCGGTGGAGAGGCCGAGGCCGGTGCCCTCCCCCGTGCGCTTTGTGGTGAAGAACGGCTCGAAGATCTTCGGCAGCTTGTCGGGCGCGATGCCAGTGCCCGCGTCGGCGACTTGCACCTCGACCCAGTCGCCTGGAGGCACGACCGCGCGGTCGCGGTGCAGAGGCGCCGAGAGGTGACGCGTGCGCGTCGTGATCTCGATCTTGCCGCCGCCGGGCATGGCATCGCGCGCGTTGACGACGAGGTTCATGAGCACCTGCTCCAGCTGCCGCCGGTCGGCGCGGACGTACTTCAGGTCCGGGTCGTGATCGAGCACGAGCGTGATCTTCTCTCCGACGAGCCGGTTCAGAAGGTGCGTCAGGTCCGAGAGGCAGTCGCGAAGGTCCAAGGTCTGCGGCTGCAGGTTCTGTTTGCGAGAGAATGCGAGGAGCTGGCCCACGAGGCTGGCCGCACGGTTGGCGTTCTGAGCGATCTGGCTGAGGTCGGCGTAGTCGGGGTCGCCGGCGTCATGGCGCAGCAGCAGCAGGTCGCAATGTCCGCTGATCGCCGTCAGAAGGTTGTTGAAGTCGTGCGCGACGCCTCCCGCAAGCTGGCCGATCGCCTGCATCTTCTGGCTCTGCACGAACTGGGCCTCGAGAGTCTTCAACTCGGTCGCGTCGTTGAGGTAGGCGATCAGCGTGACGGATCCCGTCCTCGTCGATCCGTCCCAGCGTGATCTGAAGGAAGACGTCGCGCGAAGGACGGGAGGCACGCACGACTTCGGGGCGGTTCAGGCCCCGCCCCTCGATCGCATCTGCGATCCATTCGTGCACCGGACGTCCCAAGCCCTCGACGAGCGCCGCCATCGGCGTCCCCACCGCCATCTCGTCGTCGAGCAGGTCGCGGGCCAGGCGGTTCGCCATCTCGACTTCTCCCGAGGCCGAGATCTTGAGCAGCGGCACCGGCAGCGCGTCGAAGAAGTTCCAGTCCGAGGTGTCGACGCTGGCGTGCGCCGGAAGGAAATAGATCTCGCTCCACGCGCCGTTGCCCTGAGCCTCGTAGACGGTCAGCCGCGCCGTCCCGCGGGAGAGAGCGATCTCGTGGATGCCGCCCGAACGAACGGGCATGTCGAGGATGATGTCGTCGAGCGTCGCTCCACGATCGCCGATGATCTCCCGCATCGCACGGTTCCGGTTGAGGATTGTGCCGGTCCGCGTCGTCGTCAGCATCGGCAGTGCGACGGTTTCGAGCCCGCGCGCGACATCGGGACGGGCGGAATCATCGAGACGCCAGAGAAAGGCGTCGGGACCGAGCTTGTGCGCGGTCAGGCGGATGTGGCCGTTCCGCATCGCGATCTCCTCGGTCGCCGACCCGCGTGCGTCGGCCTGCATCTGCAGCCGCGAGAGCACGGAGGCCGGCGCGGCGAAAGATCCGCTCAACGCCCGCAGCAGGCTGGGCCCGTCCGAGGTACCGAAACGTTCCCGCGCCGCGGCGTTCTGAAAGCCGATCCTGCCATCGCTGTCCGTGGTGAAAGCCGGGGCGGCGTCGTCTTCGAGAAAGCGAGCGATGGCGCTCCTGACGTCGCTTTCCGCGCGTCGACGCTTCCAAGAAAAGCCGAGGACGATGGCCGCAATTCCCAGCACGCCGGACCCCGATGCGAGCACGAAGGACGACGCAGGACCGCTCGCGACGCCGCCGATGGCCAGCAGCACGAGACCGAAAAGCAAGAGAGTCCAGACCGCCGGCTCCAGCCGCGCGGCGAGGCGATCTTCGGGTAGTGGCGCGAGAGCTTCGGGTAGTGGCTCGAGAGCGGCGTTGGTCAAGTCTGAATCTCCTGATCGTCCGCGACGCGTGACGCAGGTCTATCTCAGATTGCGTCGATATCCCAGAACTACCGTTTGAGAAGCGCCAGGAAGAATCCGTCGCCCCCGTCGAGCGGCGTCAACGTCATCCTGCTGGTCAGACGCCAATCTCGGTGACGGCGCAGAAAGGCCTCGACCTGCCAAGTGTTCTCCTCCTGCAGCAGCGAGCACGTGGCGTAGGCAAGGGTGCCGGAGGCCGCCACGAGCGCCGCGGCTCCGTCGAGGATCTGCGCCTGCTGGACGCAGAGTTCGTCGAGCCGTTCGGAGGTCAACGCCCACTTCGCCTCCGGGTCGCGGCGCCAGGCCCCGCTGCCACTGCACGGGGCATCTACGAGGACCGTGTCGAAGCACTCCGCCAAGGCAGCATCGCCTGGGGCCACCGGGATCACTTCGCAACCCGCTCGCGCGGCGCGCTCCGGCAGATCGGCCATCCGCTCCGGATACGCGTCGTGGACGTACCAGGTCGCGTCCACGCGCCCCGCCATGGCCAGCGTCTTGCCTCCGGCCCCGGCGCAGTAGTCGAGGACCCGGGCGCCGGGCGCGACGGGCACCGCATCCGCGACCGCTTGCGACGCGGCGTCCTGCAGCTCGAACAGACCCTCCAGAAACGCAGGAAGTCGACGCAGCCGCCGTGCGCCCTCCCTGACGGCCATCGCGGAGGGAGACAGCGGATGCGGCTCCGTGGTTACGCCGTCCTCGGCAAGGCGCTTTCCAAGTGCCTCAACCGTTGTGCGGGCGGTATTGGCGCGAATATGAACCTCCGCCCGCGTCCTCAGGAGCGACATCACCGGCCTCGCCTTGGCCCCCAGCGACCGCTTCAGGCGCGACAGAAGGAAGTCCGGGCAGTCCAGCGCCACGACCTCCGGCCACGGGCCGACCGGGGCGGCGCGCTCATGCTCTGCCAGCGGCGGGGGGCCGTAGCGCCCGACGCCAAACACACTCTCCACCGGATCACCCGATAGCCGCAGCGCGCCAAGGATCAAGCCACGACCGTCGTCACGCCCGCCCCACGCCGCAAGCGAGCGCCGGCGCCGAAGAGCGTCGTAGACCATGTCCCGGATCGCAGAGCGGTCGGACGACCCCGCATAGCGGTTGCGCCGGGACCATGCGGCAATCGTGCCCTCGACGGCACGCCCGTCAAGAACAGCATCAAGGAGTTCGATCGATGCCGCTGCACGCGCCGCCGGTGTCATCTTACTCTCGCCAACTGCTCTGCTTCAGCCCGCCGGTCGCCGGCTCGGCTCGCCTAAGGCTCGGGATCGACGTCGCCCCGTGACGGGCGCGCGCTGCGATATGCGGCCTCCATCGTCACCGGCTGCCCATGCGGCGTCGAGAGATACGCCCTCTCCCACGCGAGGCGATAATGCTCCAGCAGCTCCGGTTCAACCACCCCAAGATCCGCAAGGACCTCTTCCAGCGCCCCGAGCCAGGCGCGATAGTAGTCTGCGTCACTCTCCGAGCCGTTCTGCGCAAGTGCCCGACCCAGCGCCGCGGTCCAGTCGTGCCACGACAGATGACCGGCCCCGCTCAACGCGACCGTCAGCGCGAACAGCTGCGCGTGCCACGGCGCCTCGAACCGTTCGGCGCTCAAACCGGCTCCAGGTAGCTCTCCCACAGATCCAACATCACCTCGTCGTTCGGCCCCTCCGCCTCGCCCCAAAGATCATCGGCGGAAAAGGCAACTGTGTAGAGCGGTTGCGGTGCCTCACCCAGCCCATGGGCGTTGCTGTCCGGAAAAACGTGGCAGCCCCGATACGCGACGATCCTGCCGCGATGGCCCGCCGCATAGGCGGGCAGCCTGGTGTGACCGCCGGGGACCAGGATGTTGCGTGCCGGGTTGCGTGTCGTCACCCAGTCGCCGGCGGCGTATGAAGGTGGTGGCCCCGCCCGATCGTACGGACTGCGGCACGACAGAACGCCCGGCACCGCCGCCGGACGCAGCGGCTCCACGCCAGCCGGCTTCACCTTGCCGCCCGCGAGCTCCTCTTCACTGACGGCGCCGCACGCGACAAGCACGTCCGCCAGACCCGCAAGCCACCGCTCGTAGTACGAGAACCGGACATAGTCCTCCGGTGCCAGCGCCTCTCTCGCGTGCCGCGACGCGTCGAGGCTCCAGCGCCCCAGCGCGCCGGCTGCGAGCGTCAGGCCAAGCGCTCGGGGATGCCACTCCTCGGCGAACCTGCCGTGGTCGCGCGTGTCGATCGCTCCATCGCCCCAGCGGCCGCCCATGTCGTGAATGCGCGTCATTGGGGTCGGCGCGGCATACCGGTGCCGATCATCGAATCGCGCGTCACCCATGCCGCGAGCGCCATTGCGTCGAGCCCTTCGGTTCCGGGCGGCCGCATCGGCAGGACCAGGTAACGTTGTTCGGACGTACTGTCCCAGACGCGCACCGCCTGCCCCTCGGGCAACGTCAGGCCGAATTCGTTCAGAACCCGACGGGGCTCGCGCACGACCCGTGCGCGATAGGCGTCCGACTTGTACCAGGCGGGCGGAACGCCGAGGAGTGGCCAAGGGTAGCAGCTGCACAGCGTGCAGACGACGACGTTGTGGACCTCGGGTGTGTTCTCGACCACGGCGACGTGCTCGCCCTGCCGGCCGCCGAAGCCCATTGCGGCGACGGCGCCAGAAGCATCGTCGCGCAGGGCCGCGAGAAACGCTGGGTCGCTCCATGCGCGCGCGACGACCCGTGCGCCGTTCTGCGGACCGATCCGGTGCGAATAGGTGTCGATGATCGCGTCGATCGCCGCGGGATCGACCAGCCCCTTCTCCGTCAAGACTGTCTCCAGTGCCCGTACCCTCAGGGCAGGTTCCTCCGGTAGCAGAGCGTGCGGATGGTCATGATCGTCATGCGGCATGGTCGAAGCCTGCCAGCGCCGCTGTCCGGTGTCCATGCGTTTGGGCCGGCTCTGGACAGCGCAGGCTTTTGCCGGCTCATATCCGGCCTCCGGAGACCTCCATCGGACCTGGAACGGATGTTTGGAAGGTGACGAACCGAAGGGTGAGCGAGGCGCAACATGCCGAGGGACGCTGGCTGGCCCTCGCGCTGATCTGCATCGGCGTCGTCGGGCCGCTGTCGACGTGGTTCTCGGCGACCGCCATCGTTCCAGAGCTGATAGTCGAGTGGCAGATCTCACCGGCAGCCGCGGCCTGGCTCACGAACGCGGTGCAGATCGGCTTCGTCACCGGCGCCATCGCCTCGTCATTCGTCAATCTTCCCGACATCGTCAGCATGAACCGCCTGATGGCCGTGTCGAGCCTGACTGCGGCCGTCGCCAACTCCGTCCTGCTGCTCGAACCGGGTCTAGGTGCGTCGATCGTGGCGCGGCTCGTCACCGGGCTCGCGATCGCCGGCGTCTACCCCGCGGCGCTCAAGCTGATGTCGACGTGGTTCGTCCGCGGGCGCGGGCTGGCACTCGGCTTCTTGATCGCGGCGCTGACGCTCGGCTCGTCGATGCCGCATCTCTTTCGCGCGCTGACGGGCGGCGTGGACTGGCGCGGCGTCGTCGTCATCACCAGCGCAATCACGTTGGCCGCTGCACTCCTGCTGGCAGTGGCCGTGCGCGAGGGGCCGTTCGCCTTTGGACGCGCCACGTTCAACCCGCGTCAGGCTCTCGCGGTCTTCCGGTCCCGACCGCTCTTCCTCGCGAACCTCGGCTATTTCGGCCACATGTGGGAACTCTACGGGATGTGGGCGTGGATCCTCGCCTTCGCCACGGCGGCCGAGGCGGGCCTCGCGCCGTTCCCGTTCGGCTCCGCCTCGATGTTCAGCTTCGTGGTCGTGGCATCGGGCGTGGCCGGCTGCATTCTGGGCGGCATCCTGTCGGACCGGATCGGCCGGTGCCTGACCACCGCGGGGATGATGGCGGTCTCGGGCGGCTGCGCGCTGCTCATCGGCTTCGCCTTCGGCGGACCGGGTTGGCTGCTGGCGGCGATCGCGCTCCTGTGGGGGATCAGCGTCGTCGGCGACAGCGCCCAGTTTTCCGCCGCGGTGACCGAGCTTGCCGACCAGCGTTTCGTCGGCACGGCGGTGGCGCTGCAACTCGGCATCGGCTTCGCGTTGACCGTCGGGGCGATCTGGGCGCTGCCCGTCTTCGCGGCGGCGATCGGCGGCTGGCAGTGGGCGTTCCTGCTGCTGCTGCCGGGGCCGGCGATCGGCGCGGCGGCGATGCTATGGCTTCGCACGCTTCCCGAAGCACGCCGCCTGGCGGGCGGTGCGCGATAGCCGGTCAGCCGCCGCCGTCCGACGTGAAATGCCAGCTTCCCGAGCCGAGTGCCGGCGCGGCGCGCTCGTGCGCGACCTGGCTGCGCGAAAAGACCAGGGGCGTGCGCAGGCAGGGGATGCCCTCCGGCGCGACCCGTAGCCCCCGCGCCTGCACTTGCGGGTCTGCCAGCGCCTCGGCGACGGTGTTGATGGGGCCGCAGGGCACCCCCGCGTCCTCGAGCGCCGCGATCAGCTCGGCCCGTGTCCGCGCCGCCGTCCGCTCGGCGATCTTCGCACACACCTCCACGCGGTTCGCGACGCGTTCCTGGTTCGATGACGCGATCGCGCTCGCGCCGAGATCCTCGAGACCGAGGACGCCGCACAGCGCCCGGAACTGCCGATCATTGCCGCAGGCGATGATGAGATAGCCGTCCCGGCACGAAAATGCCTGGTAAGGCACAATGTTGGGATGCGCGTTGCCGAGCCTGTGCGGCACCTGCCCCCCGATCAGGTAGTTCATCGCCTGGTTCGCCAGCACAGCCACTCCGCAGTCGAGCAGCGAGAGGTCGACCTGCTGCCCCAGCCCTGTCCGCGCCCTCTCCGCCAGGGCAGCCTGGACGCCGATCACGCCGTAGAGGCCGGTGAAGATGTCGATCCATGCGACGCCGACTTTCTGCGGATCTCCGTCGGGCTCTCCGGTCAGGTCCATGATCCCGCACATCCCCTGGATCAGGAAATCGTAGCCGGGCTGCCGCGCCCGCGGCCCGGTCTGACCGAAGCCCGTGACCGAGGCGTAGACCAGCCGCGGGTTCGCGATGGAAAGGCTCTCGTAGTCGAGGCCGTAGCGCGCCAGGCCGCCGACCTTGAAGTTCTCGATCACCACGTCCGCCTGTCCGATCAGCCCCTTCAGACGCGCCAGGTCGTCAGGATCGCCGAAGTCGCACCGGACCGACGTCTTGCCGCGGTTGGCGGCGTGAAAGTATGCGGCGACGCGTTCGGTCCCGCCGCGCCCATCGGGACGGTCCAGGAACGGCGGCCCCCAGCGGCGCGTGTCGTCGCCATCGGGGCCCTCGACCTTGATGACCTCGGCGCCGAGGTCAGCGAGGGTCTGGCCGATCCAGGGTCCGGCCAGGATGCGGGCGATCTCGACCACCTTCAGGCCGGCAAGTGGTGGTTTTTCGGTCTCGTCCATCGGCGGCGGATCCCTGCAGTCGGTCCGCCCGCGTCTCCCGTGGCGCGCGCGGCGCGTCAAGGCGCAGGGCGCGGCTAGTACTTCGAGGGCACGTAGAGCTCCGGCGGCAGCACGGAGCGCTCGTAGTCGGGGTTGAAGACCCGGTCCGGAAGCTGGACCTCCTCATGCGGCACGTCGTCGTAGGGAACGAGGCTCAGCAGGTGGGCCATGCAGTTCAGCCGCGCGCGCTTCTTGTCGTTGCCGGTTACGATGTACCATGGCGCCTCTGGGATGTTGGTGCGCGCCAGCATCTCCTCCTTGGCCTTGGTGTACTGCTCCCACTTGACGCGGCTCTGCAGGTCCATCGGCGACAGCTTCCACTGCTTGAGCGGGTCGTGGATGCGGACAAGGAAGCGCATCTGCTGCTCCTCGTCGGTGATCGAGAACCAGTATTTCACCAGCCGTATACCGGAGCGGACCAGCATCCGCTCGAACTCCGGCACGTCCTCGAAGAAGTCGCTCGACCTGATCCTCGTCGGCGAAGCCCATCACCCGCTCGACGCCGGCGCGGTTGTACCAGGATCGATCGAAGAGCACGATCTCGCCGCCCGCCGGCAGGTGCGGCACGTAGCGCTGGAAATACCATTGCGTCTTCTCGCGGTCCGACGGCGCGGGCAGAGCGACCGTACGCACGATGCGCGGGTTCAGCCGCTGGGTGAGGCGCTTGATGACGCCGCCCTTGCCGGCGGAGTCACGGCCCTCGAAGATGACAACGACCTTTTCGCGATGATACTGCACCCAGTCCTGCAGGCGGATCAGCTCGGCCTGCAGCCGCAAGAGCTCCTGGAAGTAAGCCGCCCGCGGCATCGAAGGCCCGTGTGATCGGCGGTAGATCTCGCGGATCTTCATCGAAAGCACTGCGTCCTCGAGCTCCAGCTCGTAATCCTCGTCGAGCTCCCCCTTCAGCTCGGCATCGAGCCAGTCCTGAGCCTCGTCGTCGTTTGGCATCCATCCTCCTTGCACGTCTGCGCCGCGTTGAGCGCGAGCCTGCCAGTTGATCCCGAGCACAGCCCACGGGCTGCTGCGGACAGAGGATCGCTGCGATCGCCCGGCGCGACAAGTCCGGGCAAGCGCCCGGGCTTTTCCGTTGCTGACCATCGTCGTGAGCCCTATTGACGGGACCGCGGCCGCCGCGCGGTTATCAACGGCACTCCGGATGGGAGACGATGAAGGACAAACCGCCCGACACGCGCGATATCGTCGAGCTCTGCCGCACTGCCGTGCATGGCGAGGCGAGGGCCCTCGCCCGGTTCGCCGACGGGATGGGCGAAGAAATCGCGGCGGCTCTCGACCTTCTCGGCGCGGCGCAAGCGCCCATCGTCGTCGCCGGCGTTGGAAAGTCCGGCCATGTGGCGCGCAAGATCGCGTCGACCTTCTCCTCGATCGGCTGTCCGGCCCTGTTCCTGCACGCGGCCGAGGCCAGCCACGGCGACCTCGGGCTCGTCGCGCGCGACACCGCGGCGCTGGTCCTGTCGAACTCCGGAGAGACACCGGAGCTGTCGGATCTGATGTTCTTCTGCGAAGCGCACGCCATCCCGACGATCGCAATCACGGGGCGGGCCGAAGCACTCTGGCAAGGCGCGCAAGCGTGACGATTTCCTACGGCGCGGTCGAGGAGGTCTGCCTGATCGGCCTCGCGCCCACCACCAGCACGACGCTGCAGATGGCGATCGGCGATGCGCTCGCCGTTGGGCTCACGCGCCTGCTCGGCACGATGCCCGACGACTTTCGCAAGTATCATCCGGGCGGCAAGCTTGGCGCCCGGCTTGCCCGCGTTTCAAGCGTGATGCAGGTCGGGGAAAACCTGCCTCTGATCCACCCGGACGCGCCGATGAACGAGGTGGTGTACGAAATGACGCGCAAGTCGCTCGGCGTCGCCATCGTCTCGACCGATGGCGACATCGGCGGGATCATTACCGAGGGGGACCTGCGCCGGCACCTCGAGCGGCTGTGGGGCCTCCGCGCGCGGGACGTGGCTACCGCCAACCCGGTGACGGTCGCGCCCGACTTGCTGGTCTTCGACGCTGTGGAGCTGATGAACGCCCGCTCCATCACCTCGCTGATCGTCGAGGATGCAGGGCGGCTCGCAGGCCTCGTCCACATCCATGACTGCTTGAGAATGCTTTGAAAATCGCCGTCATCATACCCGCGCGCTTTGCCTCGCAGCGGTTTCCGGGCAAGCCGCTGCACCCCCTGCGCGGACAGGACGGCGT
Source organism: uncultured Alphaproteobacteria bacterium (assembly GCA_963749675.1). GTDB lineage: Bacteria > Pseudomonadota > Alphaproteobacteria > Rhodobacterales > Rhodobacteraceae > Roseitranquillus. Next base: position 1,173,517 of record CAVVNT010000001.1, on the reverse strand, counting down.
CAAGATGCTGGTGGAGCGCACGTGGGAGCGCGCGGTGGAGGCCGTAGGCGCGGAGGCGGTGTGGGTCGCCACCGATGACGCAAGGATCGCCGGTGCGGTCGGCGGCTTCGGCGGCAAGGTTCTGATGACCTCTCCGAACTGCCGCAACGGGACGGAGAGATGCGCCGAGGCCGTGGCGCAGATCGCAGCGCCGGATATTGTCGTGAACGTTCAAGGGGATGCACCCCTGACGCCGCCGTGGTTCGTGACCGCGCTGGTCGACGGGCTCGCCGCCTCGGATGCCGGCGTCGCCACGCCTGTCCTGCGCTGTGACGCCGACACCTACGCCCGGCTGCGGGAGGATCGCCGGGCGGGGCGCGTGGGGGCGACCACCGCGGTCTTCGGGCCCGACATGTCGGCGATCTATTTCTCCAAGGAAGTTATACCGTTCGTTCCCGCTGCGCATGCTGGTGATCCGCCGGTCTTCCATCATGTCGGGCTCTACGCCTACCGAGCGGAGGCACTGCGACGGTACGCGGATTGGCCGCCCGGACGGCTGGAACAGATGGAGGGACTGGAGCAGCTGCGCTTCATCGAGCATGGCGAGCGCGTCCTGTGCGTCGAGGTTGACGCAAAAGGGCGTGCTTTCTGGGAGTTGAACGATCCTGTTGATGTCGAGCGGATCGAGGCGGTGCTGTGAGGACGGTCCGCATCGGTTCGGTCGAGATCGCCAACGACCGGCCCTTCGTCCTGATCGCCGGCCCGTGCCAGATCGAGACGCTTGATCATGCCTTGATGATTGCGGAGCAGATACAATGCGCCGCGGATTTCGCCGGTGTTCCATGGATTTACAAGTCGTCCTTCGACAAGGCCAATCGGTCGTCGATCGGCACGCAGCGCGGGCCGGGCATCTCGGCGGGGCTGGAGATCCTGGCCGCGGTGAAGGAGCGGTTCGGCTGTCCCCTCCTCACCGACATCCACGAGCGGGAGCAGTGCGCGCCCGTGGCCGAAGTCGTGGATGTTCTTCAGATTCCTGCATTTTTGTGCCGCCAGACGGACCTGCTGCTTGCCGCCGGAGAGACTGGGGCGGCGATCAACGTCAAGAAGGGTCAGTTCCTGGCGCCGTGGGACATGGGCAATGTCGCGGAGAAGATCGAGTCCACCGGGAACCAGAGGATCCTGCTGACCGAACGCGGAACATCTTTTGGGTACAACACCTTGGTGAACGACTTTCGCGCGCTTCCGCAGATGGCGGCGACGGGTTGGCCGGTGGTGATGGACGCCACCCACAGCGTCCAGCAGCCCGGCGGGCGTGGAAATTCTTCAGGTGGAGACAGGATTTATGTGCCACCGCTTGCGCGCGCGGCGGTGGCCGTGGGCGTCGCGGCGCTGTTCATGGAGGTGCATCAGGACCCTGACAACGCGCCCTCGGATGGCCCGAACATGCTCCGGATCGAGGAGCTGGCGCCGCTGCTCAAGCAGCTTCGCGCGATCGAGGCGGCGGCGAAAATGTACGATTGAGTACATTGTCAGCCCCCCCTGTTTGTACAGAAGCGTCCAGTTTGCAGGTCGGTGCGTACATTTCCGTACAGTCCTCTCAGGGAGAACCAAAGGCGAACGAATAGCGCTCCATCTCGTCGTACTCCGGCCCGTAGCGCGTCAGCGTCGAGCGGTAGAGGACGACCTCGTCGGCCTCGAAGGAGTCCATCGCCGGCAGCGGATGGCGGAACAGGAAGCGCGTCACCTCGGGCGCGTCGGCGGCGGTGCCGCGGAACCGCGCGACCGTGACGTGGGGCAGGAAGCGGCGGCGCGGGAGGTCGAGGCCGACTCCGCGGGCCGCCTGCTCGACCTTCGCCTGGAGATGGCGGAGGGCCGGGTCGGTTGAGACGGCGGCGTGCAGCGAGCGCGGTGCGCCGCCGCCGAACACACCCCACTCGGTGAAGGCGACCGGGACCAGCGGCGCGCGCAGACGCTGGAGCGTATCGTCGAGTTCCTCGAGGTCGGGGCCGCGAACATCGCCGAGGAAGGCAAGGGTCAGGTGCATGTTCTCGACGGGGACCGGATTGCCGGCGCGCAGCCCCTCGGCTGCGGCGTCGAGGGCATCGGCGACCGGCTCGGGCAGGGCGATGGCGAGGAAGCTGCGGATGGTTCCGGCCATTTGCCGCGGCTAGCGGCGGGTGCCGCGCGGCGCAAGGGCCGCCGATTGCGCGGGGGCGCGGCCCTTGCGATGATCGAGCCGCGAGACGGAGGCGGCGGATGAGCGGAGAAACAGCGAGGCAGGATGGGCCACGCCTTTCGTCGCGTCATGTGCGATGGAGCCTCGTCGCAGTTCTGCTGCTGATGCCGCTGGTCGCGATGGCGGTGACGGACGCCGTTACCTGGGGCCCCGGCGACTTTGCCCTTGCCGCGCTGCTGTTGGGCGGCGCCTGCGCCCTCTACGACACCCTGCGAGGCGGCGGCACGGTGCGCCGGGCGCTGCTGGCGGGCGGGCTCGTGCTCGTCGTCGCCCTCGTCTGGATCGAGCTGGCGGTCGGCATCCTCTAGCGGCGCGGGCGGATTTCCGCCGGCCTGCCGTGGGTCTTCTTGTCACGGCGCAGGCGATAGGCCTGAAGTTCGCGCGCGAGGCCATCTCCGGAGGTTGCATGTCGGTTCTGTCGCGCAAGGCGCTTGTCGCCGGACTGCTCGCTCTCATGGTGTCCGGCTGTGCCGCGACGGATGTCGAGGTGACGCGGCGGGCGCCGCTCTATCCCGGCGAGACGACGAACCTGCGGGTCCTCGTCAACAAGTATGCCGACCACTACCAGGTGCCCCCGTCGCTGGTGCACCGCGTCATCCAGCGGGAGAGCGACTATCGCCCCGGCGCCCGGAACGGCCCGTACTATGGGCTGATGCAGATCCTGCCCGCCACGGCGCGCAACATGGGGTTCGACGGCCAGCCGAATGAGCTGCTCAAGGCCGAGACCAACCTGACATGGGCGGTGAAGTACCTGCGCGGCGCCTGGCTGCTCTCGGACGGGGACGAGGCGACGGCGGTCGGCTGGTATGCGCGCGGCTACTACTACGAAGCGCGCGACCGCTGCATGCTGGTCGAGACCGGCCTCAGGACCTCCGAGGTGCGGCGCGCCTGCCGGGGGTAGCCGGCGCTTGATCTGACCCTTGCGGGCGTCCGGGTCGAGCCTGCGCTTTGGCGGACGGCAAGGATGCGAGCATGACTGCGCGTAGCCTCTCCCCGTCAAGGGGCTGGACTCGATCTGAGGCGCACGCGTCGGTGCGTTCGTTGAGCGGTAGCGCATCCGCAGGACGTTCGGCCCCAGGCCGTCGGTCAGGCAGCAGAGGTTTTTTTTGCGTCCTCTGCCCAGCGCAGTCGCGGAACGAAGGCACGCAGGAAGCCCCGCTTTCGTCCAGCAAGATCCGCCGCGGGCGCGCCTCCGCTTCGCTTAGACCCACGCTCGTGCGCGCTCGGCGTGCATGGCGATACGGTCGCGGATCTCGGGGCGGAGGGGGCCGTTGCGGGGGACGTCGCGGAGGGTGGTGAACCAGTGCTGGGGCGGGGTCTTGCCGCGGACACTGCCCTCCCACCTTATGGCGCGGAGGATCGCCTCGGCGTCGGGCGGCAGGCGGTCGGGGATCTCCTCGCCCGCGACGGTGGCCCAGACGCCGGTCCAGAGCCGGCCGACGGACCACGGGTTGTAGCCGCCGCCGCCGAGCGTCAGGACCCGGTCGCAGAGCGGCAGCAACGCCTCCACCGCGTCCCAGAGGGCGTTGTTCGACAGCGCGAGCCGGGAGAGCGGGTCGTCGTCGGAGGCGTCCGCACCGCACTGGATGACCAGCGCCTGCGGCCGGAACTCGGCCACGCGGGGCAGGACCAGCCCCTCCATCACCGCGCGCATCTCGGTGTCGTTGAAGCCGCGCGGGACGGGCAGGTTCCAGATCTGGCCGAGGCCGCGGTCGGGCAGCGCGCCGGTGAAGGGCCAGCGCCGCTCCTCGTGGACGGAGACCAGCAGGACGTCGGGGTCGGCGCTGAACGCCAGCTCCACCCCGTCGGGATGGTGGGCGTCGAGATCGACGTAGGCGACGCGGCGAAAGCCGGCGCGGCGCAGCGCCATGATCGCGAGGACGGGGTCGTTGAGGTAACAGAATCCGCCCGCGCGGTCGGGCATGCCGTGGTGCGTGCCGCCCGCGGGGCTGTAGACGCGGCCGGGCTTGCGGAGAAGTTCGCCCGCCAGCAGCGAGGCGCCGGCGGCGGTCGCGGGGCGGCGGAAGACCTCCGGGTAGACCGGGTTCGAGGTGGTGCCGAGGTTGTGGCGGCGGCGCACGTCCTCGCTGACGTCGCCGTCGTGCTCGGCCTGCTGGAGGGCGGCGACGTAGCGGGGCGTGTGGAACGCGGTGAGGGCTGACGGCTTGGCGCGTGGGCTGGTCAGGTAGCGGCCGGGCGGCAGCCAGCCCAGCGCACGCGCGAGGTCGATGACGGTGGAGACGCGCGGGATGCGCAGCGGGTGCCATGCCCCGTAGCTCGATCCGCGATAGATTTCGGCGCCGATGAAGCGCGGCTCACCCACCCAGCGCCGTCTCGATCGCGCGGGTGAGCTTGCGCGAACTCGGGCGCGTGGTGGCGCCCCATTGCTCGATGACCTCGCCATCCGGGCCGAGCAGGACCTTGTGGAAGTTCCAGCCGGGCGTCACCCCCTGCCCCGCCAGCCAGCGGTAGAAGGGATGTGCGTCGTCGCCGCGGACCTCCGTGATCTCGGTCATCGGCAGGTCGAGGCCGTAGGTGAGCTCGCAGAAATCCTTGACCTCGGCTTCGTCCCCGAGCTCCTGCCGGAAGCTGTCGGACGGCACGGCGAGGACGACGAGGCCGTCGTTGCGGTAGCGGTCGTAGAGCGCCTGCAGCCCCTCGTACTGCGGGGTGAAGGCGCAGAGCGAGGCCGTGTTCACGACGAGCACGGGCTGGCCGCGCCATTTCGCGAGATCGATGTCGCCGCCGTCGATCGACGGGAACACGAACCGATCCGCCAGCGCCGCGGCGGGCAGGCAGACGATCAGGGCGAAGGCGGTCATCAGGGAGCGGGTCATGGCAAGAGGGTATCGCGGGCGCCGGGCCGGTCAACCAGCCACGTTTGGTTAACGTGCTGCTTGCAGAATATGTCGCGGCGAATACATCGGGACGTACGAAAGATGAAGGTGGGACGTTGATCCGCTACAGCCTGCGCTGCGCCGAAGACCACGTCTTCGAGAGCTGGTTCCGCTCCGCCGAGGCGTTCGAGACGCTGCTCGAAGATGGCGACGTGGCCTGCCCGGAATGCGGCAACGACACGGTCGAGAAGGCGATGATGGCGCCGCGCGTCCGCAGCCGCGAGGGCGCGCCCTCGCCCGGCGAGATGCTTGCCGCGCTGCGCCGCGAGGTCGAGAAGAACAGCGACTATGTCGGCGACCGCTTCGTGACGGAGGCGCGGGCGATCCACGACGGCACCTCCGAGAAGCGGTCGATCTGGGGCGAGGCCAGGCGCGAAGACGCCAAGAAGCTCGTCGAGGACGGGATCCCGGTCGCCCCCCTGCCCTTCGTGCCGCAGCGCAAGATGAACTGATGACGGTCCTGATCACAGGGGCGAACCGCGGAATCGGGCGCGGGCTGTTCGACGTCTATGCGGCCCGCGGCGAGCGGGTGATCGGCACCTGCCGCGGCGACCCGCCGGCCGACGGAGAGTGGCTGCAGCTCGACGTCACCGAGCCCGGTGGCCTGGCACGGGTGGCGCAGGACCTGGACGGCACCGCGCTCGACGTGCTGGTCTGCAACGCCGGCGTCTTTCTCGACCGCGGGGACCGGGTGGGGGACTACGACGCCGCGGTCTGGGCGGAGACGCTGGCCGTCAACGTCACCGGTGTCTTCCTGACGGTGCAGGCGCTGCTGCCGGCGCTGAAGCGCAGCGAGCGGCCGCGAATCGCCATCCTGTCGAGCCAGCTTGGGTCGAGCGCGCGTGCCGGCGGCCGGGGCTATGCCTACCGTGCCTCCAAGGCGGCTGCGGTGAACATCGCTTTGAACCTCGCCGCCGAACTCGCGCCGCGGATCGCGGTGGCGGCCTATCATCCGGGCGTTGTGCGCACCGACATGGGCGGCGCGCAGGCCGATCTGTCGGTCGAGGAGGCGGCCGCGGGGCTGGCGCAGCGATTCGACGAGCTGGGCCCCGAGACCACCGGGCGGTTCCTGACCTGGGACGGGCGCGCGCATCCTGTCTAGCGCCCGCGACGACCCCGACGGTGGGGCGATCGGGACGCCGTCAGACCGGCAGTCTGACGGTGGTGCGCATGCCGGTGCTGGACCACGCGGTCTCCATCGCCCCGCCGGCCGAAGCGATGATCCCCGACAGCATTCGGGTTCCGTAGCCGGCCTCGGTCGGTTCGCCCTCGAGCTCGGGGCCTCCGCTCTCGATCCACTTGAAGGCGACCTCGCCCGCCGACTCGTACCAGCAGAGATCGATCCGGCCGGACGAAGCGCCGAGGGCGCCGTGCTTGATGGAGTTCGTCGCAAGCTCGTGCAGGATGAGCGCCAGAGGCGTGATCAGCTCCCCCGGCAGGGCGAGCGCCGGCCCCTCCACGTCGAACCGGCCGGAGAAGGGCGCCAGGACGGAGCGGGAAAGCGCGACCGGATTCACCTTCTGTTCCGACGGCCGCTCACTCTCCGAGGCGAGACCGATCTCGGCCGACCGGGACAGCGCCAGGACGCGTTCGCGCAGGAGAGGAAGGCCGCTTTCCGGATCGCCGGATTGACGCGCTTCACGCTCGGACATCGTGATCAGGCCGTTCACCACCGAAAAGACGTTCTTGACCCGGTGACGCATCTCGTGGGCGAGGATCGTCTCACGCTCGATCGCCGCCTCGAGGTCCTGGCGCGTCTTCAGCCGCTCGAGCGCCACGGCGAGGACGTTCGCCAGCCCCTCCAGGAAGGCGACGTCGTCGGGCGCGAATCGCCCGGCCCTGGTGCTGTCGACTTCCAGGACGCCATAGGGCTTCATGCCGTCGTTCACGGGGACGTTCAGGGCGCGCTTGATGCCATGTTCGACGAAGAGGTCCGGGGTCCGGAACCTCTTTTCGTTCTCGAGATGGTTCGAGATCACGGCTTCGCGGGTCTGCAAGGCGTAGCCGGCGGGACTGGCGGTGTCGGCTCCGATCCGCGCCACGCCCACAACGCCGTCGTGCCAGCCGACGCCGGCCTGGACGATCAGCATCCCGGGCTGGTCGGGATCCGGCACCAGGAGCTTGGAAAAGTCGGTCTTCATGCCGCACGCTGCCGTTTCCACGACCTCGGCAAGCAGGTCCTGACGATCGCGGCACCGGAGCGCGAAAAGCCCGAAAGCGGCCTGAAGCTGCTGCTGGCGGAGCCGCCAGGCGAGTTCGCCAACCTCGAGCCCATCATCGCTGCCTGGCGGCGTGTCCTCGCAGGTCGAGCTCACGGTCTTATTCAGCATGTCGGGTCTTCGCTTTGACGGAAAGGAACTGCTGCGTCGCTGCCACCGCGCGCTTCAACCGTCAAGCAATTGCGAGATCCGCCGCAAGCCAGTTCCGTCACGATCCGATGCGTCCGGGCGGGCGCAGCGGGCGCGTGGCCCTTGCTCCGAGTCGCCCTGCTCCGTAAGAGACGCCCTCGGGATGGCGCGGGGGTCGGCGATGCCGGTTCTGGTGATGAAGTTCGGCGGCACGTCGGTGGCGACGCTCGACCGGATCCGGCGCGCGGCCAAGCGTGTCGGGCGCGAGGTGGCGAACGGCTACGACGTCATCGTCATCGTCAGCGCCATGGCCGGCCGCACCAACGAGCTGGTGGGCTGGGTCGAGGAGACCGGGCAGTTCTTCGACGCCCGCGAATACGACGCCGTCGTGTCTTCGGGCGAGAACGTCACCGCCGGCCTGATGGCGCTGACGCTGCAGGAGATGGGGGTGCCGGCGCGGTCCTGGCAGGGATGGCAGGTGCCGCTGAGGACGACGAGCGCGCACAGCACGGCGCGAATTGTCGAGATCCCGACGGCAAACATCGACGGCCGGTTCCGGGACGGGATGCGGGTGGCGGTGGTCGCAGGGTTCCAGGGGCTGAGTCCGGAGGGGCGGATAACCACGCTCGGCCGCGGCGGCTCGGACACCACCGCCGTCGCCTTCGCCGCCGCCTTCGGGGCGGAACGCTGCGACATCTACACCGACGTCGACGGCGTCTATACCACCGATCCTCGCATCAGCGAAAAGGCACGAAAGCTGAAGCGAATCTCCTTCGAGGAGATGCTGGAGCTCGCGAGCCTCGGCGCGAAGGTGCTGCAGACGCGCTCGGTCGAGCTCGCCATGCGCTACAAGGTGCGCCTGCGGGTGCTGTCGAGCTTCGAGGACAACGACGAACATGCGGGCACGCTGGTCTGTGCCGAGGAGGACATCGTGGAATCGAGACCCGTCTCCGGCGTCGCGTACAGCCGCGACGAAGCCAAGCTGACGCTGACCGCCGTGGCCGACCGCCCCGGCGTCGCCGCCGCGATCTTCGGGCCGCTGGCGGAGGCGGGAGTCAACGTCGACATGATCGTGCAGAACGTCTCGGACGAGGGGCGGACGGACATGACCTTCACCTGCCCCGTCGCCGACGTCGCGCGGGCCGAGCGCGCGATGACGGAGGCCAAGGGGCGCGGCGAGATCGAGTTCCGCGAGCTCCTGGCCGACACAAACGTAGCCAAGGTGTCCGTCGTGGGCATCGGGATGCGCAGCCAGTCCGGCGTAGCTGCACAAATGTTCCGCGCGCTGCGCGACGAAGGCATCAACATCCGCATCATCACAACCTCTGAGATCAAGATCAGCGTTCTGGTCGACCGCAAGTACATGGAACTCGCGGTTCAGGCGCTCCATGATACGTTCGGACTCGAACAGGCCGCGTGACGCGGCCCCCGGGGGATGATGACCGAGACGACAGAGAGCGAGAGCCGCAAGCTCCTCGTGAGGCTTCGCGAGGCACTCGCCAGCGACATCGCGGGACAGGCGCGTCTCGATCGCATCACCGAGATCATTGCCTCCTCGATGGCGACGAAGGTGTGCTCCATCTACCTCTTCCGCGACCCCGAGACGCTGGAGCTGTGCGCGACGGAGGGGCTGAAGATCGAGGCGGTGCACAAGACGCGGATGCGTCTCGGCGAAGGCCTTGTGGGCCGCGTGGCCCGGACCGGGCGACCGATCAACACAGCCGATGCGCCGTCGGAGCGCGGCTTTCGCTACATGGCGGAGACGGGGGAGGAGCGGTATTCCTCGTTCCTCGGCGTCCCGATCCAGCGGCTGGGGGAGCGGCTGGGCGTGCTGGTGGTCCAGTCCAACGACAAGCGTGAGTTCAGCGAGGACGCGGTCTACGCGCTGGAGGTGGTCGCCATGGTGCTGGCGGAGATGACCGAGCTCGGCGCGTTCACCGGCGAGGGCGAGGCGCTGAAGGCGCGCCACCAGAACCCCGCCATGTTCCGTGGCGTCGTCGGGCAGGAGGGCGCGGCGGTGGGCCATGTCTGGCTGCACGAGCCGCGGGTGGTGGTCACCAAGCCCATCGCCGACGACACAGAGGCGGAGGTGCTGCGCCTGCACGACGCGATCGAGCAGCTGCGCGAGGCGCTGGACCTGATGGTCAACGACGTGCCGGCGACCGAGATCGAGCAGCGCGAGGTGCTGGAGGCGTACCGGATGTTCGCGCATTCCCGCAGCTGGCTGAAGCGGATGGAGGAAGACGTGCGCGCCGGCCTCTCGGCCGAGGCCTCAGTCGAGAAAGAGCAGTCGGCGGCACGGGCGCGGATGAAGCGGGTGCCGGATGCCTACCTGCGCGACCGGCTGCAGGACCTCGACGACCTGTCGAACCGGCTGCTGCGGATCCTCACGGGCCAGGGCTATGAAACCGGGGCGGAGATGCCGCCGGATCCGATCCTTGTGGCGCGCCATATCGGGCCTGGGGACCTGCTGGATTACGGCCGCCAGCTCAAGGGCGTGGTGCTCGAGGAGGGCTCGGTCGGCAGCCACGCGACGATCGTTGCCCGCGCCTGGGCGATCCCGCTCGTGCTGAACGCCACGAACATCACCACCGAGGCGCTGAACGGCGATCCGATCGCGGTCGACGGAGACCAGGGGATCGTCCACCTGCGCCCCGAGGACAGCGTGCGCAGCGCCTTCGACGACAAGATGCAGATGAAGGCCGAGGCGCAGAAGCGCTATGCCGACCTGCGCGACAAGCCGGCGCGGTCGCTCTGCGGCGCGGTCGTGGAGCTGCAGATGAATGCGGGCCTGATGGCCGACCTGCCCTCGCTGCAGGGATCGGGCGCCGAGGGTGTCGGCCTGTTCCGGACGGAGCTGCAGTTCCTGACCCGCAACAAGGTGCCGCAGCGGGGCGAGCTGGCGGCGCTCTACAGCCGCGTGCTCGACGCGGCGAACGGCAAGCGGGTGGTGTTCAGGACGCTCGACATCGGGTCGGACAAGGTGCTGCCCTACATGAAACCGCAGGACGAGCCGAACCCGGCGATGGGCTGGCGCGCGATCCGCGTCGCGCTCGACCGCAAGGGCGTGATGCGCATGCAGCTGCAGGCGCTGATCCGCGCCGCCGCCGGCCGGCCACTGACCGTGGAGTTTCCGTTCATCGCCCAGCTCGACGAATTCTGCGAGGCGAAGGCCCACATGCTGGCGGAGCTCGAGCGGGAGCAGCGGATGGGCCACGTCCTGCCCGAGACGGTCGAGATCGGCGCCATGCTGGAGACGCCGAGCCTGGCGTTCGCGCCGCGCTGCTTCTTCGAGATGGCCGACTTCGTCTCGATCGGCGGCAACGACCTCAAGCAGTTCTTCTTCGCCGCCGACCGCGAGAACGAGAGGGTCCGCCGCCGCTACGACGTTCTGAACGTGAGCTTCCTGTCGCTGATCGAGATGATCGTCGAGCGGTGCGCCGCCGCGGGCACCCCGCTCAGCTTCTGCGGCGAGGATGCCGGACGGCCCGTCGAGGCGGTGGCGCTGTCGGCGATGGGGCTGAGGACGCTGTCGATGCGGCCCGCCTCCATCGGGCCGGTCAAGAGCCTGCTGCGCCGCGTCAACCTGGAGGAGGCGCGGCGCATCATCGACGAAGCGCGCGAGAGCGGTGTGCAGTCGGTACGCCCGGCAATCGAGAGCTGGCTGGCGCACCTGCCTGCCTGAGGCCATGCCGAAGCGGTGGCCGGTGCCGATCCATGGCGGTCGTGGCGCGGCAGATCGTCGGGAGGATCCGAGCTGCCTCTGCCGCGTGCCTTAGCGCGCCAGACGCGCGTCCTCTCCGAGGCGCGCCCGGAACTCGGCGACGAGCGTCGCGTGATCATACCCGGTGTCGAGCGACAGACGCTTCAGACCGAAATAGACGTGCGCCATCTGCTGATAGTAGCTGGTGAAGGCGTAGTTGACCGCCGCACCGGCCACGGCCCCCAGCACTGGAACCGTCTGCGCGGCGAGCTTCTGCCCCAGCACCCCGCCGAGACGCGGCGCGAGCTTGGCGATCAGGCCGCGCACCGAGGCGCCCGTCAGCGAGACACGCGTCGCAAGGAACGCGATATCGGCGCCGTCGTCGCGCTCGAGCGGACCCGAGGCGGCGAAGACCTGCAGGCAGTCGAGGCGCACGCTCTCTTTGGCGGGATCGAAGCCATGCTCCTTCGCGATGCCCTGGATCGCGCGCAGCAGGACGGTCGTCGTCACCGGAAGCTCCGCGATCGCGGTGGGCAGCCCCCCGGAGCCCCCGGCGGCACCCATCGCGGTGGTGACGACGGTGTTGAGCCAGTCGCTGGCGTCGGGAAGCCGTCCGCGGGAGCGGGCAGCGGCGTCGAACGACACCTCCAGCGCGCGTCGCGTCGCGCCCTCGAGATTCATGCGGATGTCGGCCGGCAGACGGTCGATCAGGTTCTCGATCCGTCCGCCCACCATGTTGACCACCTGCATCCCGAGCGAGTCGGCCGAGCGGTGCCTGACGACGAGCCGGTCAAGCTCCGCTTCGGTCGCGGAATCGAGGGGGCCGGTGACGATTGCCGTGTCTGTCATGGTGTCTCAGATGGTTGCGTCGCCCGCCGGCGGCAAGACACCTTCCCATCGCTCCACGTCGCCTGCAAGCCCGCGCCATGCGCCAGGCACCAGCTCGTGGCCTAGAACGCGGTCGGGATTCGTGGGCGGCGGCATTCGCACATCGTCGAGACGGTCGAAGCCAAACCGGGCGTAGTACGGTCGGTCCCCGACGAGGAGGACGCGTTGCCACCGCGGCACCGCGCGCGCCAGCGCCTCGCGGATCAGGCCGGCGCCGAGGCCCTCTCCCTGATGGGTGGGATGCACGGCGATCGGCCCGAGCAGCAGCGCGGGCTGCCCCGCGACGCGCACCGGCCAGTGCCGGATCGCCGCCGCCAGCATGCCGGCGGGGTCGCGCGCGACGAGGCAGAGGTCGGCCACCGGCGGCACGCCGTCGCGCAGGCGATAGGACGACAGCGTCTCGCGTCCCGGCGCGAAGCAGCTGTCGTAGAGATCCTCGACCTCCCACCAATCCTCCGCCAGTTCGCGCCGCAGACGCATCACCGCCCCCGTTTCGGTCTGGTCGCGCACGTAGCACGCCGCTAGGTCCGGGGTGAACCGGAGAGGGAGACATCATGTTCTATCGCCCCGAGGATGGCCACGGCCTGCCGCACAACCCGTTCAACGCGGTGGTGTCGCCGCGTCCGATCGGCTGGATCTCCACCCGCGGGGCAGACGGGTCGGAGAATCTGGCGCCCTACTCCTTCTTCAACGCCGTGGCCTACGTGCCGCCGCAGGTGATGTTCGCCTCGACCTCCGCAAAGGAGGACCGGGACGGCACCAAGGACAGCGTCGCGAACATCCGCGAGACCGGGGTGTTCTGCGTCAACATCGTCGAGTACGCGATGCGCGAGGTCATGAACGTCTCCTCCGGGGCCTGGCCGAGGGACGTCGACGAGTTCGACAGGGCCGGCATCGCGCGCGAGGCGTGCGAGACGATCGCGGCGAGCCGGGTGGCGGGGGCGCCTGCGAACCTGGAGTGCCGCATGACGCAGATCGTCAAGCTGGAGGGCGCGGCGAACTTTCTCGTCCTCAGCGAAGTCACCGGCGTGCACCTGCGCGACGATTGCATCGTCGACGGCCGGTTCGACGTGCTGACCTACCAGCCCGTGGCCCGGCTGGGTTACCACGACTACTCCCGCGTGACGGAGCTCTTCTCCATGACGCGGCCGGGGTGAGGACGGGTTTCAACCGGCGGCGTTGGCGCATAGGGTCCGCCGCAAAAGGAGAATTGCGTTCATGACCACAGCCAACAGTGTCTTCATCAACCTGCCGACGGGGGACGTGTCCCGTGCACAGGCGTTCTTCGAGGCGCTGGGGTTCGAGGCGGACCCGCGCTTCAGCGCCGAGGATCGCGCCGCCTGCATGAAGTTGGCCGGCGGCGTCTGGGTGATGCTGCTGTCGCGGCAGGTCTTTGCAGCGATGTCGCCCAAGCCGCTCGCCAACGTCGCGACCGTGGCCGGGGTGATGAACTGCCTGCGCCTCGGAGCGCGGGAGGAGATCGACCAGATGATGGACGCGGCACTGGAGAACGGCGCGACCGAGGCGCGGGGCGCCCAGGACCAGCCCTCGATGTACGGCCGCGCCTTCGAGGACCCCGACGGCCACATCTGGGAGCTGCTCTGGGTCGACGGCGAGTAGGAACGCGCGGCCGTTTGAGGTAGGGTTCTTTCCGTGACGACAGGAGGGACCCGCGATGCCCCGGACGAACATGCGCGACCTCAGCTTCGCGACGTTCAACCTCCTCAACCTCCAGGTGCCCGGAGAGCTGACCTACGCCAACACGCCGCCCTTCCCCGACACGGCGGAGGGGCGGGAAGCCTACAGGCGGAAGATCTTCTGGATCGCCGTCCGCCTGCGCGACCTCGACGCCGAGGTCATGGCCTTTCAGGAGCTCTGGGCCGCCGAGGCGCTGGTGGAGGCCTTCCGGACAGCGGGGCTGCAGGACGAGTACGACATCATCGCCCGCGACGCGCCCGGGCGCGGCAAGCCGCAGGTGGCGCTGGCGGTGCGCAAGGACCGGCACGGCGAAAGCCAGCTCGCCGCGGGTGCGACATGGCAGGCGAACTTCCCCGAAGGCTTCGCGCTGCAGGACATCCGCGAGCGCGAGGGCGCGGAGGAGGTCGTGACCGTCACGCTGCGGGAGTTCTCGCGCCCTGTCCTGCGCGCGACGCTGCAGCCCGAGGGCAGCGGCGCGCCCGACGTGCAGCTGTTCGTGGCGCACCTGAAATCCAAGGGGCCGGCGCGGATCAGCTTCCGCGGCTCGGGCGACATTCCGAGAGAGTGGCGCGACATCGTCTCGTCGGCGACCTCGCACGTGCGCCGGGTGATGGAGGCCGGGGCGCTTCGCGCGATCCTCGACGGCGTGATGACGAGCCAGGAGGATCATGAGCTGTCGCCGACGGTGGTTCTGGGCGATCTCAACGACGCGACCGGCGCCGTCACCACTGAGCTGATCTCGGACCAGCCGTCCTATCGCGTGATGCAGAAGAGCCGGGCGGGCTTCACCTCCGACAAGGGGCTCTATTCGGTCGAGAGGCTTCAGCAGTACCGCTCGATGCGGGATGTGTATTACACGCACATCTACAAGGAGAAGCGCGAGAGCCTGGACCACATCCTTGTCAGCGAGGAGTTCTACGACCATTCGCGCAAGCGCCGCTGGTCGTTCCGCGGGATGGAGGTGATCAACGACCACCTCAACCGTGAGGTGTTCGAGGACCAGGGCGCCAGCGACCACGGCCTGGTGCGGGCATATTTCGACTGGAACCCGATGCCGGCGGAGATCGACGTTGCCTGACGCGCCGCGCCGGATGATCGGTATCATCGGCGGGTCCGGCCTCTACGAGATCGCGGGGCTGCAGGACGCGACCTGGACCGAGGTGGAGACGCCGTGGGGCCGGCCGTCGGACTCGATCCTGACCGGCGTCCTGGGGCGCACGCCCATCGCCTTCCTGCCGCGGCACGGGCGCGGGCATGTCCTCGACCCCGCCTCGGTGCCGTATCGTGCCAATGTCGCCGCGATGAAGCATCTCGGCGTCACCGACCTCGTCAGCGTCTCCGCCTGCGGGTCGTTCCGCGAGGAGATGGCGCCAGGGGACTTCGTGCTGGTCGACCAGTTCATCGACCGGACGGCGGGGCGGCCGGCCTCGTTCTTCGGTCCGGGCTGCGTGGCGCATGTCAGCCTCGCCCAGCCGACCTGCACCCGCCTGCGCGGGGCTTGCGCGAACGCGGCAAGGTCCACCGGCGCGACCGTGCACGAGAGCGGGACGTACCTGGCGATCGAGGGGCCGCAGTTCGGCACGCTGGCCGAATCGCGGCTCTACCGCGAGGTCTGGGGTTGCGACGTCGTCGGAATGACCAACCTGCCGGAGGCACGCCTCGCCCGCGAGGCAGAGCTCTGCTACGCGACCGTCGCGATGGTCACCGACTACGACAGCTGGCACCCCGGCCATGGAGAGGTCGACGTCGCCGCGATCATCGCGACGCTGAAGGCCAATGTCGGCCGCGCCCGCGAGACCGTCGCGGACCTGCCGCACCGGATGGAGCCGGGCGGCCCCTGCCCCGCCGGCTGCGACCGGGCACTGGAGAACGCCATCATCACCGCTCCCGACGCCCGCGATGCCGCGGCGGTCACGCGGCTCGCCTTCGTTGCCGGGCGCGTGCTGGGGGCTTGAGCGCAGGCGAAAATCCGCTTGGGATGCAACCATTCCGCGACTATGGTACTCTGCGTGAAGCTGCTTGCGGTTCGGATGCACACCGACTCTCTCCGGCGGGCACGTTCTTCAAGGACGTGCCCGTCAGTCGTTCTGCAGAACGGCGCCTGGATTCATGATGCCGAGCGGGTCCAGGGCCTGCTTGATCGCCCGCATCGCCGCAAGCTTCGCCGGATCGCCATAGCGCCTGAGTTCTGCCGTCTTTAGCCGGCCCACGCCGTGCTCGGCGCTGAACGAACCATCGAGGTCGTGCACCAGTTCGTGGATCACCGCCGATATTTCGGCCGACGTCGGCCGCCACGCTTCGCGCCCCTCTCCCTCGGGCGGGAATACGTTGTAGTGCAGGTTGCCGTCGCCGAGATGGCCAAAGACGTTGGTGCGAATGCCGAATCGCGCAAGATCGCGGCCGGCGCGCGCCAGAAACTCCGGGACCTCCCCGAGCGGTAGGCTGATATCGTGCGACGCGATGGCGCCGATCTTGCGGTTCGCCTCCGGGATCGTCTCGCGCAGTGCCCAGAGGTCGGCCCGCTGCTGCTCGGACTGCGCAATGACCCCATCGACGGAGCAGCCAGCGTCCATCCCTGCGGCGAAGAGGTCTTCCAGCGCTGCGTCGGGATCGATCGCGGCCGGAACGCCCACGTCGATCAGCACAGCCCAGTCCGGGGGTGTGTCGAACGGTTGCGCGGGGCCGGTCCGGGTGGCCTTAAGGAACGCGAAGGCCTGCCCGGAGATCAGCTCGAACGCCGACAGTCCCTCCGCCAACCGGTCGCGCGCCATCGAGAGAAGCGAGAGCGCAGCGCGAGGGCTGGGGACATGGAACAGCGCAGCGCCGTTCCTGGCCGGGCGCGGAAACAGGCGCAGAGAGGCAGCGGTGATGACGCCCAGTGTCCCTTCCGCTCCGATCAGCAGGTTGCGGATGTCGTAGCCCGTATTGTCCTTTCTGAGGCGCTTGAGGCCGTGCATGATGCTGCCGTCCGGCAACACGGCCTCGACCCCGAGGGTCAGGTCACGCGCGTTGCCGTAGCGCAGCACGTTGACGCCGCCGGCATTTGTCGACAGGAGCCCGCCGATCCGCGCCGAGCCCTGGCTGGCGAGCGAGAGCGGAAACAGCCTCTCCACCTCCTCCGCCGCGCTCTGGACCTCCGCCAGGACGGCGCCGGCCTCGGCCACGATGACGTTCTCGATCGGGTGAACCGAACGGATCGCGCGCATCCGCTCGAGCGTCAGGATGATCGGCGCCGGGCCGTCGGGGGAGATCTGGCCGCCCACGAGCCCGGTCCCGCCGCCCCACGGGACGATGCCAACCCGCGCGCGCGCGGCGGCTCGGACCACGGCGGCAACCTCGTCGGTCGCAGCGGGCGCGACGACGATGCCGGCCTGCCCCCGCCAGGCGCCGCGCGGCTCCACCAGGTAGGCGTCCTTCTCGCGGAATGCGGCGGGCGGCAGCGCGCTGCGCAGGTCGCGCTCCAGCGCGTCGTCGAAGCGCTGCAGCATCACTGACCTTCGAGGTAGCGCGGTTCGAGCACCACGACCGTCGGACGGTCCGGCAACGTCCTGAGGCTGACCTCGATGGAGCTGTCGCCCCGACGTTCGATCATGAATTCGTCCTCCATCCCGGCGAGGAACCGGTCGAGGGAGTTCCTGCCGAACCAGTGCATAGGGATCACGACCGAGGACTTCAGGCGCTTGAGCACCGTGATCATCGTCGGCAGGTCGAGCGTGAGGCCGCCGTCGACGGGCGCCATCACAACGTCGACACGGCCGAGGGCAGCATACTGCATCTCGTCCGGCTCGTGGTGGAGGTGGCCGAGATGCCCGACGCAGAGCCCCGCCACCTCGAACACGAAGATGGAGTTGCCGTACTTCTCGACGCTGTCGCCTCCCCAGCCGCGGATGTCGGTGGGTACGTTCCTGACGAGCATCTCGCCGAGGTCGAGGTAGTGCTCGCTCGGCTCGCGACCGTCGCCCCAACCCTTGAGCACGTGCGGAATGCCAGCATCCGGCATCGCGGTCCAGTGGCTGGAATGGGCGTGGTTCATCGTGACCACGTCCGGCACGAGGGAGGTCGCGCCGAGAAAGCCCACATAGTCCGTCACCGCACTGAGGCCGCCGGGCGTCTGGATCAGGAACATGGCGTGATCGACGTAGCTGATCCGGACGCTGAAGTCCGGCACAGGCTCGGTGTAGCTTGCCGTGTGCAGGAACTCGACCCCCGGCGCCTCGGCGACGGCGATGCAGTGGCTCGGCATCCTGTCCTGCGCCGTAGCCGGCAGCGCGGCGAGGCAGAGAGTGGCTGCGAAGATGCGGCGTAGCATGGGCGATCCTCCTTCGCCGGGGAGGATAGCGCACATTTCCCCCGGGTCAGCCTGCGTCGGTTCGTCCCCGACGGTCGGAGCGGAGGTTTGCGTAAAGGACGTGCGTTCGCCAGCGTCCCGCGATCTGCAGGTAGCTCTGCGCGACGCCCTCGTACTTGAAGCCGCAGCGTTCAAGCACGCCGCGGCTCGCCACGTTCTCGGGCAGACAAGCCGATTCGATGCGGCTGAGGTCGACCTCCCCGAAAGCGTGCGACACGACGGCGCTGACCGCCTCGCTCATGTAGCCCTGCCGCGCGAAGGGCGCGCCGACCCAGTAGCCGAGTGTCCCCGCCTGCGCCGGTCCGCGGCGAATGTTGTCGAGCGTGATCGCGCCGAGCAGGGCGTCGTCGTCGGCGCGCATCATGAAGAGCGGCAGCGCGGTGCCACCGGCGATCGAGCGGCCGGCCCAGTAGACCCGGTTGGTGAAGGCGCGGCGGCTCAGATGGTCCGACGCCCATGTCGGCTCCCACGGACGCAGGAACGCGCACGACTCGCGCCGCAGCGAGGTCCAGGCGCGAAAGTCGGAGTGCTGCGGCGGGCGCAGCACCATCCGCTCGGTGCGGATCCTCACGCGGGACCCGAAGCGCATCATCACGCCGCAAGCTGCTCCCGCAGAGATCCCGAGCTCGGGCGCGCGCTCCGCCGGGCCGTAGAGCGCGACAGCCACCGGGCCGCGGCGGATCATGGCGTCGGCGATGCGCGAGATGTCGTCGCCGGTGACGGCGTCGATCCGCTCGACCGTCTCGGCGACATCGGGCACCCTGCCCCAGATCGCCAGCATCCGCGCCAGGCGCTCAGCCCGCTGAGAGGGGCTTTCGAGACCCATCAGCAGCCCCGCCTTGAGTTGCGCACGGGCCCGCGCGATCTCGGCCTCGTCGATGCGATCGGTCGCGCGGCGCAGCTCCTCGGCGGTGAGGCGCATCAGGTCGACGATCTGGTCCTCTCCGGTGCCGGCGTAGATGGTCATGCTGCCGGTGTCGGCATAGGCGCCGGCCTGCGCGAAGATCGTGTAGCAAAGGCCGCGCCGCTCCCGCAGTTCCTGGAACAGCCGCGAGGACATGCCGCCGCCGAGAAGGGACGAGAACGCCTGGCTCACGTAGATGTCGTCGTGACGGTAACCCGGCGCTTCGAGCGCGATGGCGACGTGGACCTGTTCCAGCGGCCGGACCTCGCGCCGTTCGCCGTTGCGGAACAAAGCGGGCTCCGCCGTCGCCACATCGCGCGCCGTGAGACTGCCGAAGAGCCGCTCCGCATCCGCGACGATGGCTCCGTGGTCGACCGCACCGGCGGCGGACAGGATCATCTGGTCGGGGGCGTAGCGCTCCTCGACGAAACGCGAGAGGTCGGATCTGACGAAGCTGTTGACCCGCTCCGCCAGGCCGAGGATCGGCCTGCCCAGAGCCTGGCCGGGATAGGCGATCTCCTGCAGCCAGTCGAAGATGATGTCGTCGGGCGTGTCGAGGGCCTGGCCGATCTCCTGCAGGATGACGCCGCGCTCGATCTCGATCTCCTCTTCGGCGAAGAGCGGGTTGAGCGTGATGTCGGCGAGCACGTCGAGAGCGAGCGGCACGTCCGGCTCCAGCACGCGGGCGTAGAACGCCGTCGCCTCGCGGCTGGTATAGGCGTTGAGATAGCCGCCGACATCCTCGATGGCCTCGGCGATCTTCCGGGCGTCGCGGCGCGGCGTGCCCTTGAAGGCCATGTGCTCGAGGAAGTGCGCGATGCCGTTCTGCTCCGCCCGCTCGTGCCGCGTGCCGGCCGAGATCCAGAGGCCGAGGGCTGCGGAGGCAAGGCCCGGCATCCGCTCGGTCACGATGCGGAAACCGTTGCGCAGGGTCGTGGTCTCGACGCTCATGAGGCCCGCCTCTCGCGGATGAGCGACGTGATCGCGCCGATGTCGTTCGGCACCTCGGTCATCCGCTCCGGCTGGTCGAAGAGGTCGGCCATCCGCTCGGGCAGGGGCGGTCGGTGGCCAGTCGCGGCTTCCACCGCGTCGGGAAACTTCGCCGGATGTGCCGTGGCGAGCGTGATCATCGGCGCTGGGGGGTCGAGATGCTCCTCCGCCACCTTCACGCCGACCGCGGTATGGGGGCAGATCGTCTGGCCCGTCGTGGCGGCGATCCTCTCGATCGTCTCGCGCGTCTCGTCCTCGCTGGCGCGACCGGAGTCGAAGTCGTCACGGAGGCGGCCGAGCGCGCCCTGGCTGAGGGCGAATCCACCCTGCCGAAGCTCGTCCATCAGGGCAGCGACGGCGCCGCCGTCCCGGTCGTAGACGTCAAAGAGCGCGCGTTCGAAGTTCGAGGAGACCTGAATGTCCATCGAGGGGCTGATGGTGGCGATGACGCCCTCCTTCCTGTGCGCACCGGAGGAAAACGTTCGGTGCAGGATGTCGTTGGTGTTGGTGGCGACGACGAGGCGGTCGATCGGCAGGCCCATCCGCTTGGCGATGAGACCGGCATAGACGTCGCCGAAGTTGCCGGTGGGGACGGTGAAGCTGACGCGGCGGTGCGGCGCGCCGAGCGCCACGGCCGACGTGAAATAGTAGACGGTCTGCGCCAGGACCCGCGCCCAGTTGATCGAGTTCACGGCGGCGAGGCCCACCTCGTCGCGGAAGCAGGCATCGGAGAACATCGCCTTGACCGCCGCCTGGCAGTCGTCGAAGTCGCCCTCGACGGCCAAGGCGTGGACGTTGCTCTCCTCCGGAGTCGTCATCTGGCGGCGCTGGACCTCGCTGACGCGGCCGGCAGGAAACAGGATGAAGACGTCGACGTTGGGCAGACCGCGAAACGCCTCGATCGCCGCCGAACCGGTGTCGCCCGAGGTGGCGCCTACGACGGTGATGCGCTCGCCGCGCCGGCCCAGCACCTCCTGAAAGAACTGCCCGATGAGCTGCATCGCGAAGTCCTTGAAGGCCAGCGTCGGACCGTGGAACAGCTCGAGCAGGAAATGGCCGGGGCCGAGTTGGACGAGCGGTGCCCGGGCGACGTGGCCGAAGCCGGCATATGCCCGCTCGATGAGACCGCGGAGGGTGCCGTCGTCGAAGATGTCTCCGAGGAAAGGACGGATGACGCGAAACGCGGCCTCTTCGTAAGAAAGCCCGGCGAGGTCCGAGATCTGATCGGCAGACACCGTCGGCAGCGCGTCCGGCACGTAGAGCCCGCCGTCACGCGCGAGACCGGCGAGCATCGTATCCTCGAAGGCCAGCGCCGGTGCCCGCCCCCTTGTCGAGATGTAGTGCATCGAGGTCCCTCAGCCGATCCGGCGCCTGATACGCCAGACCAGCGCGAGTGTCATCCCCGCCCACACAGCGGCAAGCGAGAACCAGGTGATCGCGTATTCCAGGTGGTCGTTGGCGATGCCGGCGGTGCTGATCGGCCTTGGCCTCACGGCGTCGCCAGGCACGTCGCGGGCCACGACGAGCAGCGGCTCGGTGCCGAGCTCTGCGGCCATGCCGTCGACGTCGCGGGCGTACCAGAGGCCCTCGTCTCGCTCCGGCGGCGGCGTGAATGAGTCAGCCTCGTCCGGCCAGTGCAGGTTTCCGGTCGCTTCGACGGGACCTGCGGGCGGTGGCGGTATCTCGTCTCCCGCGGGGATCACGCCGCGGTCGAGGAGGACGGAGCGGCCATCGGTCCGGAACGGAGAGATGACGCGGAACGCCGGGCCGCCGTCGGCGGTGGTGACGACCCGTATCGCCTCCGCAGCGATCTGCCCCGTGGCCACGACCGGCAGGAAGCGATCGGCGGTCGGATCGGGCGCCTCGGGGATTGCCACGGGCGCGGCCGAAATCCTCGCTTCGATCTCGGCGAGAACGGCCTGCTTCCATTCGAGCCGCTGGAGCTGCCACATGCCCAATGCGAGCAGGATGGCGGTTCCGATCACGCCGAAGGCGATGGGCCCAACGAGCCGCCGCGTCATGCCTGCACCTCAAAGGAAAAGCGCGCGAAGCCTCGCGCGCTTTGCGTTTCCTTGCGCGCGTGGCGCTGTCGCGCAACGCGCGCGCTCAAGAGCCCCAGATGTAGATCGCGCCGAAGAGGAACAGCCAAACCACGTCGACGAAGTGCCAGTACCAGGCCGCCGCCTCGAAACCCACGTGCTTCTCGGGGGTGAACTGTCCGGCCATCAACCTCAGAAGGCAGACGAACAGAAAGATGGTGCCGATGATCACATGAGCGCCGTGAAAACCCGTCGCCATGAAGAAATTCGCCCCGTAGATGTTCCCGGCGAAGCCGAAGGCGGCGTGGCTGTACTCGTAGGCCTGGAAGAAGGTGAAGAGCAGGCCGAGCAGGATCGCCAGAATCAGGCCATTCCGCATGTCCTTGCGATTGTTGTCGTGCACGAGCGCGTGGTGCGCCCACGTCGCCGCCGCGCCCGAGCAGAGCAGGATCAGCGTGTTGATGAGCGGCAGGTGCCAAGGATCGAACACCTCGATCGACGGGGGCGGCCATTGCCCCTCGGAGAACGTGTCCATCGGGTACATTGCGTGCTTGAAGAACGACCAGAACCACGCGGCGAAGAACATCACCTCGGACATGATGAAGAGGATGAAGCCGTAGCGCAGGCCGATCCGCACGACCGGCGTGTGATCTCCCTCCCGCAACTCGGCAACAACTTCGGACCACCAGGCGAATGCGACGTACAGAACGAGAATAAGAGCGGCGAGAAACAGCCATGGGCCGTTTCCGTGCATCCAGAGCACTCCACCGAACAGCATGGTGAAAGCTCCGATCCCGGCGAGAAACGGCCAGATGGAGGGCGGCAGGATGTGGTAGTCGTGGTTCTTTTCGTGCGCCATCGCCCTCTCCCTACTTTCCTGCCTCATCGCCCAACGCGGCCGCAGGATCAAGCGCCGCATGCTCCTCGGGCAGGTCGATCTCGTGGAACGTGTAGCTCAGGGTGATCCTCCCGACGTACTTGGCGTCGCGATCATCGACGATGGCGGGATCGACGTAGAAGGTCACTGGCATCTGCACCGTCTGACCGGGCTCAAGCACCTGCTCGGTGAAGCAGAAGCAGTCGATCTTGATGAAGAAGCCACCGGCCTCGAACGGGGCCACGTTGTAGCTCGCCTGGCCGGCGACGGCATGGTCGGTCGGATTCGTCGCCTCGTAGAACGCAAGTCCGGTCTCGCCGATCCGTATCGTCATCTCGCGCTGCATCGGCTTGAATTGCCACGGCATGCCGCGCTCCAGCGAGGCGTCGAAGCGAACGGTGATTGTCTGGTCGAGCGGCTCCACGATTTCGCCCGACGCCACGCCCGTCTCGCCGCCGTAGCCCGTGACGCGGCAGAACCAGTCGTAGAACGGCACCGAGGCCCAAGCCAGCGAGCCCATCAGCAGGACGACGCCGACGGTCATCGCGAGGGTCTTGGACGGCCCGGTCATTGCGCCGGCTCCGTCAGGGCCGGACGCGCCACATGATCGTAGGCTTCGATCGGGCCAACCGTGGTGATCTTGACCACCGACAGACCGAAGACCACCGCGATCAGCGCCGCCAGCGTCAGACCCAGACCGACGTTGCGCGAGCGGCGCCGCCTGTGAATCTCATGCTCGACATTCAGCGCCATCACAGCACCATCCGTAACGCGGCATCGGCGAGAAGTGCGCCGAAGTGTAGGAAAAGATATGTCAGCGAGGCACCGAAAACGTTCTTTTCGACGGCATACTTGTCGGCCTCCGCCTGCGTCTCGTCGCGCCCGACGATCCGCCACGCTCCGAGGATGAAGCGGCCATTCAGCGCCAAAGCGGCGAGGAGCGTCACGGGACCGCCGACCTCGCTCACTGCCAGTGCGACGGAAACGGGGGCGAGCAGGAGAGTGTAGGCAAGGATGTGTCGGCGGGTGCTGCGGCGTCCATGCGTCACGGTCAGCATCGGAACACCCGCGTCATCGTAGTCGGAGCGCATGAAGAGCGCCAGCGCCCAGAAGTGCGGCGGCGTCCACGCCAGGATCAGCGCGAACATCAGCACGCTTTCGTACGAGACGCCGCCGGTCGCCGCGGCCCAGCCTATCATCGGCGGAAATGCCCCCGCCGCGCCGCCGATGACGATGTTCTGCGGGGTCAGGCGCTTGAGCCACATCGTGTAGATGACAGCGTAGAAGAAGATCGTGAACGCCAGCAGCCCGGCTGCGACCAGGTTCGCGGCCAGTGCCAGCAGGACGACCGAAAAGCCCGACAGCGCGAGCCCGATCGCCAGCGCCTCCTCTGCGCCGACGCGGCCCGCGGGCACCGGACGGCTGCGCGTGCGGCGCATTCGCGCGTCGATGTCGGAGTCCCACCACATGTTCAGAGCGCCCGACGCGCCAGCGCCGACGGCGATGAACAGAACCGAAGCGAAAGCCACCATCGGGTGAATGTGGCCGGGCGCCACGAGAAGGCCGACCGCCGCCGTGAAGACGACAAGCGACATCACCCGCGGCTTCAGCAGATCGACGTAGTCGCCGAAGCCCGGTTCGGGGGCCAGTGAGGTTGTGGCGTCGGTCATACGTTCACTCTGCGGCAGCGAGATCGACCTCTCGCGGCTTGCCGGCATATTGTTCGATCGCGCCGTCGAGCCACTGCTCGTAGGCCTCCTGGCTCACGACCTTGACCGTAATCGGCATGAAAGCGTGATTGATCCCGCATAGCTCGGAGCATTGGCCGAAAAACACCCCCTCGGTGTCCGGCTCAAACCAGAGTTCCGCGAGACGACCGGGAACTGCGTCCTGCTTCACCCCGAATGCGGGGATGGTCCAGGAATGGATCACGTCGGCTCCGGTGACCTGGATCACGACGGTTGAGTCGACAGGCACGACGATGGCCGTATCGGTGGCGAGGCGATACTCGTCAGGCGAGTAGCCATACTCCTCGAGCTGCTCTGGCTCGAGCATGAAGCTGTCGAATGCGAACTCGTGGTCGGGATATTCGTAGCCCCAGTACCACTGATAGCCGGTCGCCTTGATGACAACGTCGGGATCGTCCGGAATCTCCTGCTGATTGAACAGAACCGGCAGCGAGAAGGCGCCTATGAAGACGAGGATCAGAACCGGCACGATCGTCCACGCCACCTCGACCGGCGAGTTGTGGGTGAAGCGGGCCGGCGTCTTGTTGATGCGCTCGTTGTAGCGGACGATGCAGTAGATCAGCAAAGCGGTGACGAAGAGCACGATCGTGGTGATGATCGCCAGCACCATTCCGTCGAGCCAGTGAATGTCGCGTGCCAGCGACGTCGCCGCAGGCTGCCAGCCCATTTCGCCGTCCGTCGGCTTGCCGATCACCGGCAGGTCGCCGAGCGCGTCCTGCGCGCTTGCGGCGCCCGCGGCGAGAGACGCCGCAGCAGCGGCCAGCAGGCGACGGGGAAAGCGGTGCGAGATCATGGCCATCGTCCTCATCAAGCGGCCTCCGTCAGTTCGAGGCCGTTGTTGTTGGAACCTTAGAACCATATTGTCCCCTGATCGAC
This sequence comes from uncultured Alphaproteobacteria bacterium, assembly GCA_963749675.1. GTDB lineage: Bacteria > Pseudomonadota > Alphaproteobacteria > Rhodobacterales > Rhodobacteraceae > Roseitranquillus. The sequence continues at coordinate 1,147,986 of CAVVNT010000001.1, read as the reverse complement.
AAGGCGGGGCATTGCGGCAAACAGCCCCGGCAAGGAGTTCCGGATGACCGATTCCCCGTTCCGTCCCTTCGAAGACACCCTCGACGAGGCCGAGACACTGCACGCCCTGCGACAGGCGACGGACGGTGCCGATGACGGCGAGCTGTTCCTGGAGCGGCGGCATTCGGAGATGCTCGTCTTCGACGACGGCCGGATCAAGACGGCGAGCTACGACGCCGGCGAGGGCTTCGGGCTTCGCGCCGTCCGGGGCGAGACGGCAGGCTACGGCCATTCGACCGAGCTGAGCCTCGCTGCGGTGAGGCGCGCGTCGGAGACCGCGCGGCTGGCGGTCGCGGACGGCGGCGGCACCATCGCCGAGGGTCCACGGCCGACCAACCGCAGGCTCTACACCGATGCCGACCCGATGGACGACGCGACGTTTCCTCTCAAGGTCGAGACCCTCGCGGAAATCGACGCCTTCGCCCGCGCCCTCGACTCTCGCGTAGTGCAGGTCAGCGCGACGCTGGCTGCTTCTCTGCAGCAGGTGGAGATCCTGCGGCCCGAGGGCACCAGGGTGCGCGATGTCCGGCCGATGACCCGCCTCAACGTCTCGGTCATCGTCGAGGAAAACGGCCGGCGCGAGAGCGGCAACCACGGCACCGGCGGGCGCTACGGCCTCACCGGGCTCATGGAACGGGAGACCTGGGAGGCGTCGGCGCGAGAGGCGCTGCGCATCGCGCTTGTGAACCTCCGCGCCGAGCCTGCCCCGGCGGGTGTCATGGACGTCGCGCTCGGCGCCGGTTGGCCCGGCATCCTGCTGCACGAGGCGGTGGGTCACGGTCTCGAGGGCGACTTCAACCGGAAGAAGCACTCGGCCTTTGCCGGGCTCATGGGGCAGCGGGTGGCATCGCCGGGCGTCACGGTGCTCGACGACGGCACGATCCCGGACCGCCGCGGCTCGATCAGCGTCGACGACGAAGGCACGCCGTCGGGCAAGAACGTGCTGATCGAGGACGGGATCCTCGTGGGCTACATGCAGGACCGCCAGAACGCCCGGCTGATGGGCGTCGAGCCGACCGGCAACGGCCGGCGGCAGAGCTATGCGCATCCGCCGATGCCGCGGATGACGAACACGTACATGATGTCGGGCGAAGCCGATCCCGTATCGATCGTCGCCGACATGAGGGACGGGATCTACGCGGTCGGCTTCGGCGGCGGGCAGGTCGACATCACCAACGGCAAGTTCGTCTTTTCCTGTACCGAGGCCTACCGGGTGAAGGACGGCAAGGTCGGCGCGCCGATCAAGGGCGCGACGCTGATCGGCGACGGCGCGACGGCACTGCGGAGGATCCGTGCGATCGGCAACGACATGGCGCTCGATCCCGGCATCGGGAATTGTGGCAAGGCCGGCCAGTGGGTCCCCGTGGGCGTGGGTCAGCCGACGCTGCTGATCGGTGGCCTCACGGTGGGAGGGTCCGCGACCTGAGAACGCCACTCACACGGTCTTAGGACATTCGGCGGATGAATGCGCGTCCCTTCCAAGCGAATGCCCGATGACAGACTCCCCTCCGCTCGACCGAACATTCCCGCCGCCCGCCACGCGCGAAGAGCGGATCGACTGGCTGCGCCTGATCCGCTCGCGGCGCGTGGGGCCGGCGACGTTCTTTCGGCTGATGGACGAGTACGGCAACGCCGCAGCAGCGCTCGCCGAATTGCCCACCGTCGCAGCGGGAGCGGGCGAGAGTGGTTATTCTGCGTGTCCCGAGGGCGTGGCGAGCGCCGAGCTGCATGCCGGCGAGAAGGCGGGCGCGCGGCTGGTCGCATTCGGCTCGGCCGAGTATCCCGCGCCGCTCGGAGAGCTTGCCGATCCTCCGCCAATACTGTGGGCTCTCGGCAACCTCGGCCTGCTGTCGCGCCCGATGGTCGCCCTGGTCGGCGCCCGCAACGCCTCCAGCCTGGGGCTGCGCATGACCAGATCGCTCGCGCGGGAGTTGTCGGAGGCGGGCATGGTCGTCGTCTCCGGCCTGGCGCGGGGCATCGACGCCGAGGCGCATGCGGCCTCGCTGGAGGGCGGCACGGTGGCGGTGATGCCGGGCGGTATCGACGTTGTCTATCCGCCCGAGAATGCGACGCTGGCGGCCGAGATCGCCGCGAAGGGCCTCCGCGTCTCGGAGCAGCCGGTCGGGATGCAGCCCACGGCGCGCCATTTTCCGCGCCGGAACCGCATCGTGTCGGGCCTGTCGCGGGCCGTCGTCGTGGTGGAGGCGGCTGCGAAGTCCGGCAGCCTGATCACCGCCAGGACGGCGCTCGATCAGGGCCGTGAGGTTCTCGCGGTGCCGGGTCATCCGTTCGACGCCCGTGCCGCCGGCTGCAACATGCTGATCCGCGACGGGGCGACCCTGGTTCGCGGCGCTTCCGACGTGATCGACGCGTTGGTGGGGCCCCGGCCCCGGCGGGCCGCGCGCACCGAAGCGCCGCCGCCTCGACCCAGACGTCCGATCCCGCCGAACCGGCTGCACGCCGAGATCCTGTCGCGCCTCGGCCCGAGTCCGATCGCCGAGGACCAGCTGATCCGTGATCTGGGACTTCCGGCGAGCGATGTCGCGCCGGAATTGACGACGCTGGAACTCGACGGGCGGATCAGGCGTCAGCCGGGCGGCCTCGTCTCGCTGGCTTGAGCCGGAGCGCGGGCGAAGGGTCGCCGAACGGAGCGGCCTCGTTTGACATTGCATTTCACTGCGTCCGAGGCTCCTTGCCCCGGAGCGCCCGGATCGGGCGCAACCTGCACATCCAGGTCGCAGCGAGGAGAATAGTGCAATGAAATCGAGGAACTATCGAGCGCGGGCCGCAATGGCCGCGGAACTCGCGGCGGTCGCGGCCGTCGCCGCCTGCGCGCCGGCAGCAACGCCCTATCAACAGGCCCAGCGCGAACACGAGATCGCCTGCCTGGGCGGCACGATAGGCGGCGCGCTGATCGGTGGCGCCATCGGCAACCAGTTCGGCGGTGGCCTTGGTCGGGACATCCTTACCGCAGGCGGCGCAACCGCCGGGGCCGTGACCGGCCAACGCTATGTCTGCGGCTGAACTCATGAAAGGAGATCATATGTTTAGGATAGCAGCGATCGGTGCGGCGACGTGCCTCGCTCTCGGCGCCTCGGCGCAGACCGTGCCTCTGTCCCATCTCGAGAGGGTCGACAGCGACGGCGACGGGGCGGTGTCGCGGGGCGAATTCGACACCTTCGCCGCCCGCGCCTTCCAGATGCTCGACACCAACTCGGACCAGTCTCTGAGCCAGGCGGAGTTCGAAGGTCAGGTCGAGGGCGCGTCGTTCTCCGACCTCGACGAGAACGGAGACGGGATGGTCGCCCGGCAGGAATTCGGCCGTCGGATGACGGCGAACTTCAACGCGGCCGACCGCGACGGCAACGGCGTCATCGACTGACCCGAAGGCGCCCCGCCCTGCCTTCGGCACGGCGGGGCCCGGGCGGCATGCACGCCGTCGCATCAGATCGCTTGCCGGAGAGCCGCGACCGGTGATGTATCCCGGCCTGTCTGCGTCCTGATCCATTCTGTCGCGGAGTTGAGGGCGTGCCAAAGGGGGTGATTGACAACGCCCGGAGCGCGACCACATCTTGCGCGGCTCAAGACCCGGAAGGTTGTGCCATGCCCGTCGTCGTCGTCGAGTCGCCTGCCAAGGCCAAGACAATAAACAAGTATCTGGGCGACAGTTATACCGTCCTCGCCTCCTTCGGGCATGTCCGCGACCTGCCTCCAAAGGACGGCTCGGTCGATACCGAGCACGAATTCGAGATGAAATGGGAGGTCGCGTCGGACAGCCAGAAGCACGTCCGCGCAATCGCCGAGGCGCTCAAGGACGACCCGGCGCTGATCCTCGCCACAGACCCCGACCGCGAAGGCGAGGCGATCTCATGGCACCTGCAGGAGGCGCTGACGAAGCGCAGGGCACTGAAGAAGGACACGCCCGTCAGCCGAGTTGTCTTCAACGCCATCACGAAGTCCGCGGTCACCGACGCGATGAAGAACCCCCGCGGCGTCGACATGGAGCTGGTCGAGGCCTACCTCGCCCGCCGCGCGCTCGATTACCTCGTGGGCTTCAATCTCTCGCCCGTCCTCTGGCGCAAGCTGCCGGGGGCGAAGTCGGCCGGCCGCGTCCAGTCCGTCTGCCTGCGTCTCATCGTCGAGCGCGAGATGGAGATCGAGGCGTTCCGCCCGCGGGAGTACTGGTCGGTCACGGCCTTGCTGAAGACGCCGCGGGGGCAGGAGTACGAAGCGCGCCTCGTCACGCTCGGCGGCAAGAAGCTCGACCGCTACGACATCCCCGACGGCACTCAGGCCGAACTGGCGGTGCAGGCGATCACCTCGCGCGATCTGACCGTGGAGGCGGTCGAGGCCAAGCCTACCAGCCGCAATCCAGCCCCGCCGTTCATGACCTCGACCCTGCAGCAGGAGGCGTCCCGCAAGTTCGGCTTCGGCGCCCGCGCCACGATGTCGGCTGCACAGCGGCTCTACGAGGCGGGGCTGATCACCTACATGCGAACCGACGGCATCGACATGGCGCCCGAGGCGGTCCATGCGGCCCGCGACGCGATCCGCGACCGCTATGGCGCGCAGTACGTGCCGGGCAGCCCGCGGATGTACAAGAACAAGGCCAAGAACGCACAGGAAGCGCACGAGTGCATCCGGCCAACGGAGATGTCGCTCGCGCCTGACGCCGTGCGCGTGTCGGAGCCCGATCAGCGCAAGCTCTACGACCTGATCTGGAAGCGGACGCTCGCCAGCCAGATGGAGGCGGCGCGGATCGAGCGCACGACCGTCGACGTCGTCAGCGCCGACGGGCAGGTCGGCCTGCGCGCCAATGGCCAGGTCATCCTGTTCGACGGCTTCCTGAAGGTCTACGAGGAGGGGCGTGACGAGCCCGCGGACGGCGAGGACAAGCGCCTGCCGCAGATCCATCAGGGCGAGGCGGCGAAAAAACGGTCGGTCACGCCGGAACAACACTTCACCCAGCCGCCGCCGCGCTACACCGAGGCGACTCTGGTCAAGCGGATGGAGGAGCTGGGCATCGGCCGCCCCTCCACCTACGCCTCGATCGTCACCACGATCCAGGACCGCGGCTATGTCCGCAAGGACAAGAACCGGCTGATCCCCGAGGACAAGGGGCGGCTGGTGACGGCGTTCCTCTCGAACTACTTCCGCCGCTACGTCGAGTACGACTTCACCGCCGACCTCGAGGAGCAGCTCGACGATATCTCCGCCGGCGAGCGGGAGTGGAAGGAGGTCCTCGATCGGTTCTGGCGGGATTTCTCCGCCGCGCTCGCCGAGACCGCGGACCTGCGCATCGGCGAGGTGCTGGAGAAGATCGACGAGGTCCTGGCGCCGCACCTCTATCCGCCGCGCGACGACGGGACCGACCCGCGCCTCTGCCCGAACTGCGGCGCGGGGCGGCTGAACCTCAAGACGGCGCGCTCGGGCGGGGCCTTCATCGGCTGCTCGAACTATCCGGAGTGCCGCTACACCCGGCCGTTGTCCGCGCCCGGCGGCGAGGACGACGCGATCGGCCCGGACGGCAAGCTGCTCGGGCACGACAACGGCGACCCGATCTCGCTCCGGACGGGCCGTTTCGGCCCCTACGTCCAGCGGCGCGAGGCGACCGAGGAGGAGCCGAAGCCGCCGCGCGCAAGCCTGCCGAAAGGCTGGGCGCCCGACGAGATCGATCTCGAGAAGGCGCTGATGCTGCTGTCCCTCCCCCGGGAGATCGGGCCGCACCCGGAGGATGGCGAGCCGGTGGAGGCGGGCATCGGCCGCTACGGCCCCTTCGTGAAGCACGGACGGCTCTACGCCAACCTGCCCGAGGTCGACGAGGTCTTCACGATTGGCATGAACCGCGCCGTGGAAGTGCTGGCCTCAAAACCGCAGCGCGGCCGGGCCGCGGCGGCAAAGCCGCTGCGCGAACTGGGCGAGCGCCCCGAGACCGGCGGCGCCGTTGCGGTGATGTCCGGCCGCTACGGACCCTACGTGAAGTGGGGGAAGGTCAACGCGACGCTTCCCAAGGACATGGAGCCGGAGGCGGTGACGATGGAGGTGGCCGTCGACCTCATTGCCCAGAAGGAATCCAAGGGCGGCAAGTCGGGGAAGAAGACCGCCAAGCCCGCCCGGAGCAAGAGCGCCAGGAAGTCGGCGTCGTCCTGACGCCGCTCCCACCGTCGCCGCAGGCCGCCTGCCGCCACGCGATCGGCATCGGTTTGACTCCGTATGCCCGGGCACAATAAATCGCGCGAAAGAGACAGGGGTGGATGATGCAAAAGGTCTACGAAAACGCCGCCGACGCGCTCGACGGGCTGCTCTTCGATGGGATGCTCATCGCGGCCGGCGGGTTCGGCCTGTGCGGCATCCCCGAGCTGCTGATCGCCGCGATCCGCGATGCCGGAACAAAGGACCTGACGGTGGCGTCGAACAACGCGGGCGTCGACGATTTCGGGCTCGGCCTCCTGCTGCAGACCAGGCAGGTGAAGAAGATGATGTCCTCGTACGTGGGCGAAAACGCCGAGTTCATGCGCCAGTACCTGTCGGGCGAGCTCGAGCTCGAGTTCAATCCGCAGGGAACGCTCGCGGAGCGGATGCGCGCCGGCGGATCCGGGATTCCGGGCTTCTACACCAAGACCGGCGTCGGCACGCAGATCGCCGATGGCAAGGAGGAGAAGGTGTTCGACGGCGAGACTTTCATTCTCGAGCGCGGTATCTTCGCCGACCTGTCGATCGTGAAGGCCTGGAAGGCCGACGACACCGGCAATCTCGTGTTCCGCAAGACCGCGCGCAACTTCAACCCGCCGGCGGCGATGTGCGGCAAGGTCTGCGTCGCCGAGGTCGAGGAGATCGTTCCGCGCGGCAGCCTCGAACCCGATCACATCCACTTGCCGGGGATCTACGTACATCGGCTGATTCAGGGTGAACACGAGAAGCGGGTCGAGCAGCGAACGGTTCGGGCGGCCTGACCCCGGGACGAGACTATGGCTGATACGATCAAGGACAGCAGGGACGGAGTGAGCGAAGGCGAGGCGCTGCTCGCGTTCTCCCGCTCGACCATCGCGATGGTGCTGACCGACCCCAAGCAGGAAGACAACCCTATCGTGTACGTCAACCGGGCGTTCGAGCGCATGACCGGCTATGCCGCCGAAAGTGCGATCGGCCGGAACTGCAGGTTTCTGCAGGGTCCCGGAACCGATCCGTCCGACGTGGCTGCCCTCCGGCACGCGATTTCGCGGGAGCAGGAGATCTCGCTCGATCTGGTCAACTATCGCGCCAATGGATCGGCCTTTCTGAACCGTCTGGCGATCGCGCCGATCCCGGACAGCCAGGGCGACATCAGCTACTTCCTCTGCATCCAGAAGGAGCTGATGGACGTCGACCACGAGCCGCATAGGCCACCCGCCGACCGCTCGATGATCGAACTCCAGCACCGGGTTAAGAACCACCTCTCGATGATCGTGAGCCTCGTGCGGATCCAGGCGCGTGGCGAGCGTGGCGAAGAGACGTTCTCGACCCTTGCCCGCCGGATCGAGAGCTTGCAGCTGCTCTACGAGGAGCTCAGCCGACCGGACACGGGCGGCCGTGCCCGCATCTCTCTCGGCGCCTACCTCGGCCGTGTGACGTCGGCGATCTCGCATCTCGACGGACGCGCGGGCGTGCGACTGAATGCCGAGATAGCCTCGCTCTACGTCGATACCGAGATCGCGCTGAGACTGGGCCTCGTGCTTTCCGAAGTGCTGACGAATTGCTTCCAGCATGCCTTTGCCGGTCGGGACGAGGGTCTCGTCGAGGTGCGCGTCAGCCGGCTAGACCGGGGCGGAATACGGCTGTACGTCGCCGACGACGGCATCGGTCTCCCCAGCGGAATCGTGTGGCCCAACCCCGCGAGCCTAGGCGGTCGCATCGTGCTGGGCCTCATTGACGGGCTGAACGGAAATCTCGACGTGCTGCGCAACCCGACCGGGACGATCGTGAACCTCGACGTTCCGGCCCGGGCCCTCGAACTCAAGCAATAAGGACGGAAGCGATGCCCTGGGACCGCAATCAGATGGCCGAACGCGCCGCGCAGGAGCTGGAGGACGGCACCTACGTCAACCTCGGCATCGGGATCCCGACGCTGGTGGCGAACTACATTCCCGAAGACGTCGACATCACGCTCCAGTCCGAGAACGGGATGCTGGGGATGGGCCCCTTCCCGACCGAGGACGGCGTCGATCCCGACCTCATCAACGCCGGCAAGCAGACGATAACCGAGCTCGCCCGCACGTCGTACTTCGACAGTGCGATGAGCTTCGGGATGATCCGCGGCGGCAAGATCGCCACCGCCATCCTCGGCGCGATGGAAGTGGCCGAAAACGGCGACCTCGCGAACTGGATGATCCCCGGCAAGCTGGTCAAGGGCATGGGTGGCGCGATGGACCTCGTCGCGGGCGTCCGTCGCGTGATCGTCGTGATGGACCACACGAACAAGTCGGGGCAATCGAAGCTGCTGCACGAATGTACCCTGCCGCTGACCGGAACCGGCGTGGTGAACCGGATCATCACGAACCTTGGCGTACTCGACGTCGTCGAAGGCGGCCTCAAGATCGTCGAGACGGCAGACGGCGTGACCGAAGACGAGATCCGCGCGGCGACCGAGGCGACGCTCGTCAACTAGCGTCACGCGATCCGGAAGCGCCGGGTCGCCTCGTCTTTCTCATCGAAGCGGAGCACCTGCCCCGGAAAGGGGCCGCCCCTGCCCCATTTCCGCCACAGTTCTGTGCGCGTATGGCCGCACGCGAGGCTATGAGGCCGAGGCGACATCCGAAGCGAGCGTCGGAGGCGGCAGGATGCAGACCGAAGAGCCCGGGATCGTCGTGACGGAATGGGTCGCGGTGACATCCGCCGCGATCGGTGCCTGCCTGTTGCTGATGAGCGAACTCCCTGACGTCGGTTTCGACGAGGCCCCGGCCGGCCGAGCGATTTACCTGAGAACCGGAGCGATCGAATGAGCGAGAATGAGACTGTCAGCCGACGTGCCGGCACCGCAAGCGGCGCCGTCATCATCGACTGGCGCGTCTTGGTCGCGGCAATCATCGGGTTCTCCGCCGCCATCGTCGCGGACAATTTGCGGGTAAGCCAGCACGATGCGGACCGGTCGGCCGCACTCGTGCTTCAGGTCGACTAGAAGCCTCCGGCGCTGCGCGGATCATCCCATCGAATGGCTCTCGGGCCGCCCCTTGGCCCTGCGCCGGTCGTCCCGCCAACTCCATAGCGCGATCGCGCTCCACGCCAGGATGTAGAGAACGCCCAACGCCAGCATGACCTCCCCCGGCACCGGTCCGACGTCGGCGCGCTCGAAGATGTCTGCCGCGCGCGACAGCGGCTCGGGGTGGACCACCAGCTTGCCGATGTACGCCATCATCTGGATCAGCAGGATCCACAGGTAGTTGCGGCGGATCCGGCGGCCGATCGCAACGCGCATGCTGACGTGGTAGCGCGGCAGAAGGTAGTCGTTTGCCAGGACCTCCTGCCAGCTCCGCTCCAGGTGCAGATCCCCCTCGATCAGCATCGGCGCGTAGAACTTCGTCTCGAGCCAGCGGCAGCGCGCGCGCCACACGTTGAAGTAGCGGTAGCGCCGCGCCTCCAGCATCAGGAAGAAGACGATCAGCACCCCCACCAGGATCAGCGGCAGGGGCGACGCCTGCGGCGACGCGAACGCGATGGAGAGCGCTATGCCCAGCGTGACGACGGCCCAGTTCGTGGTCGTGTCGAGCCTCTGCCGCCACAGGGTCGAACGGTAGACCTCGCCGCGATAGAGGTGCGCGACCGCCGCGATTTCGGCGGAGCTCAATTCCTTCCGAGGGGTCGGCGCATCCATTCTGCCCTGCCTCCCTGAAGCAATGATGCCTGCACGGTTCCGGACGGTAAAGCTACCTGCGTCGGCGCAAGCCTCATCATGACGAATCCGCGTCGCGGAAACCAGTTCTCAACTTCGAGCAGCCAGGATCGCCGCCGTCTCGAGATCTCAGAACGAGGTGCCCATGACCCCCAGAGAGAGCGCCCGGGCGCTGGCTGCGACGCTGGCATTCGCATGCCCGCTGCCGCTGTCCGCCGGTCCGGTCTCGCTCCTCGCCGACGGTTTCCTGGGCGCCGGTGCGCCGCTCGTGCAGGCGCGACAGGAGATGCCCGCGCAGCCTGACCGACGGGCCTTCATCGAGGTCCGACTGCCGGCGCCGGAAGGGGAGGAGCAGCGCCGCGGCTCGAGCCTGTTCGCCGGCCACGCCGCGGGCAGCTTTTTCGCGCCCCTGCCGCCGCGCGACACGGGCTATCGCGACCTCGGCGGCGCCTCTATGGCGCCCCTCGACCCCAACGCGAGCTGGGTGGAGCGGCTGCGGCACCTGATCGGGCACGCCGAGTCCCGCGCCGGCGGCTACGACGCGATCAACTACGGCGCCAAGCGTCTGCCCGCGCGGCGTCCCACCGAGATGACGCTCGGAGAGGTCTACGCCTGGATCTCCGCCACCCCCGGCCAGCCGCACGCGATCGGCCGCTACCAGTTCATCCCCTCGACCCTGAAGCGGCTGGCGAAGAAGATCGGGGCGGGCGAGCACGAGCCGTTCTCCCCCCGCCTGCAGGACCTGCTTGCCGACGAGCTCTTCAAGGAAGCCGGCATGCTTGCCTTCCGGGAGGGGCTGATGAGCCGCCGACAGTTCATGAACAACCTCGCCCAGATCTGGGCCGGTCTGCCGAATTCCTCCGGCAGATCGCACTACCATGGGTACGCCGGCAACCGCGCCACGATGAGCTGGGCCTACTTCGACGCCGAGATGGCGAAGATCTTTCCCAGCTGACGTCGCCGCACCCTCCTGACGGCGCCGCCGGCGACGGCTATCTCTCCGGCAATGGTCGATCTTCCTCCCGCGCTCTCCAAGTGGCTCTCGTCCCGGGGCTGGTCGCTGCACCCCCACCAGCAGGAAATGCTGGAGAGAGCATGCGAACCCGCGCAGCTGCTGATCGCACCGACGGGCGGCGGCAAGACGCTGGCGGGCTTCCTGCCGACGCTGGCGGAGCTCGCGGACGGCGCCCACAAGGGCCTCCACACGCTCTACGTCTCGCCGCTCAAGGCGCTGGCGGCGGACATTCGGCGAAACCTGACGCGTCCCATCACCGAGGCGGCCCTGCCGATCCGGGTGGAGGACCGAACCGGCGACACATCCTACACCCAGCGGCAGCGGCAGCGCGGCGACCCGCCGCACATACTGCTGACGACGCCGGAGAGCCTTGCGCTGCTAATCAGCTACGAGGATGCGCCGCGCATCTTCGCCGGGATCGAGCGGGTCGTGATCGACGAAATCCATGCCCTTGCCGAGTCGAAGCGCGGCGACCAGCTCATGCTCGCGCTCGCCCGCCTGCAGACGCTCCGTCCCGGCCTTCGCCGAGTCGGACTCTCCGCCACGGTGGAGGATCCGGCCGCGATCGCGGGTTACCTCGCGCGGCACCCCGACCCCTGCCCGATCCTGCTGGCCGATCCGGGCCCAGACCCCGACATCTCGATGCTGCGCACCGACGCGGCCCCACCCTGGTCGGGCGGCGGCGGCGGCTACGCGATCCCTGCGGTGCTGGACCTGATCCGACGGCACCGGACGACGCTCGTCTTCCACAACACGCGGGCGCAGGCGGAGATCTTCTTTCACAACCTCTGGCTCGCGAACGAGGAGGCGCTGCCGATCGGCATTCACCACGGAAGCCTGTCGCGAGAGCAGCGCATCAAGGTCGAGGCGGCGATGGTGGCGGGCGAACTGCGCGCCATCGTGGCGACCGGCTCGCTCGACCTCGGCATCGACTGGGGAGACGTCGATCTCGTGGTCCAGGTCGGCGCGCCGAAGAACGTCAAGCGGCTGGTGCAGCGGATCGGCCGCGCCAATCACCGCTACAATGCGCCGTCCAAGGCCATCCTCGTCCCCGCCAACCGCTTCGAGGTGGTGGAGTGCGTCGCCGCCCTCGCCGCGGTGCGCGAGCGCGATCTCGACGGCGACCCGCGCGGCCCCGGCCCCCGAGACGTTCTCTGCCAGCACATCATGGTTGCCGCCTGCTCCGGCCCGTTCGACGCCGGCGACCTCTACCGAGAGGTCACATCGGCTGGTGCCTACGCACGGCTTACGCGGGCGGAGTTCGACGCCTGCCTCGACTTCGTGGCGACCGGCGGCTACGCGCTCCGGGCCTACGACCGATGGCAGCGGCTGATGCAGCGTCAGGACGGCCTCTGGCAGCTGCGTGACCCGCGCGCGCCGAGGGAGATCCGCATGAACCTCGGCACGATCATGGACACCGACCTGCTCAAGGTCCGGCTCCGCGGCCGCGGCGGCGGCCCATTGGGCGAGATCGAGGAGGGGTTCGCGGCCACCCTTTCCCCGGGCGACACGTTTCTGTTCGCGGGCCAGGTGGTGCGCTTCGAGGGCCTGAGCGAGATGACGGTCGAGGTCAGCCGCCGCCCCAACGAGACGCCGCGCGTCGCCGCCTACATGGGCACGAAGTTCGCCACCTCCACCCAACTCTCCCACCGCATCCTGCGCATGTTCCGCCAGGACAGCTGGCCGGAGCTGCCGCGGCCGACCGCCGAGTGGCTGGCGCTGCAGCGCGAGGTCAGCCATCTGCCCGCCGCCGACCGGCTGCTCGTCGAGTCGTTCCCGTGGGAGAATCGCGAATATACCTGCATCTACGGTTTCGCCGGGCGGAACGCGATGCAGACCCTCGGCCTGCTCGTCACGCAGCGGATGGAGGAGCTGAGGCTGCATCCGCTGGGCTTCGTCTCCACCGACTACGCCGTGCTGATCTGGAGCCTCGACCGCGTGCCCGACGCCGCGGCACTCTTCGATGCCAGCGACCTGCGGCAGGCGTTCGAGACCTGGCTCGCCGGCAACGCGGTGATGAAGCGGACCTTCAAGCAGGTCGCGACGGTCGCCGGGCTGATCCCGCGCAACACCGCCAATGCCCGGAAGCGCAGCGCGCGGCAGCAGACGTTCTCGGCCGACATCCTCTACGACACGCTGCGCCGCTACGACCCCGATCACCTGCTCCTCGACATCACCGGAGAGGAGGCGCAGCGCGGCCTCGTCGACTTCGGGAGGGTGGAGGAGATGCTGGCGCGCACGTCGGGACGCGTCGACCATGTCGTGCTCGACCGGGTGACACCGCTTGCGGCGCCGCTCTTCCTCGAGCCCGGGCGCGTGCCGGTCGAGGCGGCCGCGGCGCAGCGCCTGCTCGAGGAGGAGGCGCACCGGCTGATGGACGAGGCCGGGCTCGACGTCAGCGGTTCGGGTCCGCTCGTCCGCGGCCATCGCGGCCCGCAGCGTGTTGCCCCGGTGACGCGCAAGCCCGACCGGCGGCGGCGGCCCGCTCCACCCTGGCGCGGCCCAGCGGTCCGCTGAGGCGGACGTATTCCCGCGGAAATGCTTTCCGTATGGTGATGAATTCCTTTTCTTAATTTATGACAACGGCTTACCGAAGTGTCCAACGTGGGCACCTCCGCCGCACCCGCCCCGGAGACCCTTACAACCGGCACGCCACCGGCATAGATTGACCGAGACAGCTCCGAGGGTTCAAGCCATGCACTACTCCGTCCTCGATCTCGCCCCCGTCCCCGAAGACTCCGACGCCGCCCGGGCCATAGCCAACTCGGTCGACCTCGCCCGCCACGCCGAGGCTTGGGGCTATCACCGCTACTGGATGGCCGAGCACCATAACATCCCCGGCATCGCCTCGGCCGCGACTTCCGTCCTGATCGGCCACGTCGCCGGGGCGACGAAGACGATCCGCGTCGGCGCCGGCGGCATCATGCTGCCCAACCACGCCCCCTACCAGGTCGCCGAGCAGTTCGGCACGCTCGCCACGATCTATCCCGGCCGCATCGACCTCGGCCTCGGCCGCGCACCGGGCGGCGACATAGCGGTCGCCCGCGCCCTGCGCCGGACGCTGGCGCAGGGCGACGGGTTCCCTAACGACGTCGTGGAGCTGATGGCGTACCTCGGGGATCCGCGACCCGAAGCGCCGGTTCGCGCGCTGCCGGGCGAGGGAACTCACGTGCCGGTCTGGATCCTCGGCTCGTCGCTCTATGGCGCGCAACTCGCGGCGCATCTGGGGCTGCCCTACGCATTCGCCTCGCACTTCGCTCCCGCTGCGCTGGACGAGGCATCGGCGATCTACCGCCGCGATTTCCGGCCGTCGGACGCGTGCCCCGAGCCGCACTTCATGCTGGCGGTCAACGTCTTCGCCGCAGACAGCGACGAGGAAGGGGCCTACCTTCGGACGACGATGCAGCTCGCCTTTGCGCGGCTGAGAACGGGACGGCCGGGCAAGTTGCCGAGACCTGTCCGGGACATCGACGCCGAGATCGGCCCGGCCATGCGCGCGGCGGTCGACGAGGCGCTCAGCATCTCCGCCGTCGGCGCGCCGCGGACCGTGCGCGCGCGCCTGTCCGAGCTGGTGGAGCGCCATCGGCCCGACGAGCTGATCCTGACGGGACAGATCCATGACCACCAGGCGCGACTGAAGTCGTTCCGCCTCGCGTCCGAAGCGCTCTCGGGTCTCGCCCGCGCGGCCGCCTGATGGCGTGACGCGCTTGCACCGGGCGCCGAACCGGGGCAAGGAACGGAGGATGAACGGGCACGCCTTCACCCTCCGCGGTTCGCATCTCGTCGCATTGCCGTCTGGCGCTCTCTGGTGGGGGGCCGAGAGCACGCTCGTGGTCGCCGATCTGCACTTCTCCAAGTCAATGCGCGCGGTGCGGCGGTCGGGCGCGATGCTGCCGCCCTACGAGACGCAAGACACGCTGGCACGGCTCGCCCGCGACATGACAGGTACCCGTCCGGGCCGGGTCATCTGCCTCGGCGACAGCTTCGACGACGCTGCGGGCTGTGCGGAGCTCGATGCGCGCGACGCCGACACCCTTGAGCGGTTGCAGGACGGGTGCAGCTGGCTCTGGATCGAGGGCAACCACGACCGGTCCGCCTCCCCGCCGGGGGGCACCGCAGCCATCGAGTTCTTTCGGCGCCCCCTGACCTTTCGCCACATCGCCGAGCCGGAAACCGCGGGTGAGCTTTCAGGACACTATCACCCGAAAGCGCGGCTCTCGGCGCGTGGCAAGAGCATCGCACGGCCCTGTTTCATCTACGATCACGCCCGCGTCGTGCTGCCGGCCTACGGTACCTACACCGGCGGCCTCGCATGGACCGCGCCGCCGCTGCGGCGGCTCTTCCCCGGCCCGGCCTGCGCCGTCCTCACGGGAACCCGGGCCGTCGCCCTGCCCGTCCCGGACGCCGCAGCGCCCGCTGAATGATCCAGCCCCGCGTCGCGGAGAGCTTCGCCCTGCAGGGAATGATGTCGTCGATCGGGGCGGAGCTGCTGCACGCGGAAGCCGGGCTCTGCCGGATCGCCGCGCCGGTCCTCCCGGCGTACTCGCAGCAGCACGGCTTCGGGCATGCCGGCATCACCTTCGCTCTCGGAGACAGCGCGGCGGGCTACGCGGCACTCTCGGCCCTGGCCGAGGGGGTGGAGGTCATGACGGCGGAGATGAAGATCAACCTTCTCGCGCCCGCCCGCGGCAGCCACCTTGTTGCGGAGGGCCGGGTCCTGAAGCCCGGCCGGCGCCTCGTCGTGGTCACCGCCGAGGTTCGCGCCGACGACGAGCTCATCGCCGTCCTACAAGGCACAATGGTCCCGGTCTGAAGCTCACACGTCCAGCTCGACGATGCGTGCCTGCGCGCCGAACCCGTCGAGCTCCATCAGCGCCAAGGTCACGGGCAGCCGAAAACGGCGTGGCCCGGCGGCGCCCGGATTGAGGTAGAGCACGCCCTCCAGCGTCTCGACGCCCGGCCGGTGGGAATGACCAGAGATCACGATATCTATGCCCGATTGGCCGGGAACGACATCGATCTGCTTGCGGTCGTGAAGCACGAGGATCCGGCGCCCCACCAATTCGATCGACGCCTCCTCGGGATAAATCAGCGCCCAGTCCGCGACATCGACGTTGCCGCGGATGGCGGTCACCGGCGCGATCTCCGACAGCGCCTCGACGATGCCCGGCTTGCCGATATCGCCGGCATGGACGATGTGCTCGACCGCCTGGAATGAGTCCATCGCCTGGGGCCGCAGCAGCCCGTGAGTGTCGGATATGACGCCGACCCGCAGCGCCTCAGCTCTCCGGCAGACCATGCTGCCGACGCGCGGCGGTCACCGTGTTTGAAAGCAGGCATGCGATGGTCATCGGCCCGACGCCACCAGGCACCGGCGTGATCGCACCCGCGACTTCGCGCGCCGGGTCGAAGTCGACGTCCCCCACGAGCTTGTCGTCGACGCGGTTGATGCCGACATCGATCACCGTCGCGCCGGGCTTGATCCAGTCGCCCTTGACCATGCGGGGCCGGCCCACCGCCGCGACGACGATGTCCGCGCGTCGCACGACCCCCGGCAGGTCTCGCGTGCGGGAATGCGCCACCGTCACCGTGGCGCTGTCGTTGATCAGAAGCTGCGCCATCGGCTTGCCGACGATGGTCGACCGGCCAATGACGACGGCGTCAGCGCCTGACAGATCGCCCAGCGTCTCGCGCAGCAGCATCAGGCAGCCGAGCGGGGTGCAGGGCACCAGCCCGCGGCGCCCAAGTGCCAACGCGCCCGCATTGATCGGGTGGAACCCGTCGACGTCCTTGGCAGGGTCGATCCGCTGCATGACGAGATCGGCGTCGAGATGGTCCGGCAGCGGCAGTTGCACGAGAATGCCGTTGACCGCAGGATCCACGTTCAGGCGGTCGATCAGGCCAAGCAGCTCATTCGACTGGACATCCGCCGACAGCCGGTGCTCGAAGCTCTCCATGCCCGCCTCGCGGGTGGCCTTGCCCTTCGAGCGTACATAAACGGCGCTCGCCGGGTCTTCCCCCACCAGCACGACGGCGAGGCCGGGCGAGACGCCGACTTCCTTCAGCCGCGCGACCTCAGCCGCAACTGTCCTGCGAAGCTCAAGGCCCCTCGCCTTGCCGTCGATGATCGTCGCGCCCATGCCTCTCCCCGCTTATCTGCCCACGCGATATGCCCGCATCATCCGCCGATTGTGAAGTCTCGAGGCTCAGAACAGGCCTTCGATGCGACCTTCGTCATCGAGCCGGATGACCTCGGCCGACGGCGCGCGCGGCAGGCCCGGCATCGTCATGATGTCGCCGCAGATCGCCACAACGAAGCCGGCGCCGGCGCTGAGACGCACCTCGCGGACCGGTACGACGTGGCCGTCCGGGGCGCCGCGGCGGCTCGGGTCGGTGGTGAAGCTGTACTGTGTCTTGGCCATGCAGACCGGGAGATCGCCATAGCCCGCCTCCTCCCACGCTTTGAGCTGGTTGCGGACTTTCGCGTCCGCGGTGATTTCCTGTGCGCGGTAGATGCGGGTGGCTATCGTTTCGATCTTGCGCAGGAGCGGCATGTCGTCGGGGTAGAGCGGTGCGAATTCCGACGCACCCGAATCGGCATAGCGTGCGACGGCCTGCGCCAGAGGTTCGATCCCTTCAGACCCTTTGGCCCAGTGCTTGCAGAGATGTGCCTCGATCCCGTGCTGCCCGGAGACGTAGTCCTTCACCGCCTCGATCTCGGCGTCGGTGTCTCCGGCGAAGTGGTTGATGCCGACGACCGCCGGCACGCCGAACTGCTTGAGGTTCTCCAGATGCCGGCCGAGGTTGGCGCACCCCTTCCTGACCGCCTCGACATTCTCGGCGCCGAGCTCGTCCTTCGCGACACCGCCGTTCATCTTCAGCGCGCGGACCGTCGCGACGACGACGACCGCCGCCGGCTTCAGACCCGCCTTGCGGCACTTGATGTCGAAGAACTTCTCGGCCCCCAGGTCGGCGCCGAAGCCGGCCTCGGTCACGACGTAGTCGGCCAGCTTCAGCGCGGTCCTGGTTGCGATCACGCTGTTGCAGCCATGGGCGATGTTGGCGAACGGCCCGCCATGGACGAAGGCGGGGTTGCCCTCGAGCGTCTGCACCAGATTCGGCTGCATCGCGTCCTTGAGGAGCACCGTCATCGCGCCATCGGCCTTGAGGTCACCCGCAGTGATCGGTTGGCGATCGCGTGTTTCGGCGATGACGATCCGCTTAAGCCGCCGCTCCAGGTCCGCGAGATCGGTGGACAGGCAGAGACACGCCATGATTTCGGACGCGACGGTGATGTCGAATCCCGCCTCGCGCGGAAAGCCGTTGGCGACGCCGCCGAGGCTGGTGACGATGTCCCTCAGCGCCCGGTCGTTCATGTCGAGCACGCGCCGCCACGACACCCGACGCAAGTCGATGCCCAGAGCGTTGCCCCAGTAGATGTGGTTGTCGATCATCGCCGCCAGCAGGTTGTGCGCGCTGGTGATCGCGTGGAAATCGCCGGTGAAGTGGAGGTTCATGTCCTCCATCGGGATCACCTGGGCGTAGCCGCCACCGGCGGCGCCGCCCTTCATCCCGAAGCAGGGCCCGAGCGAGGCCTCTCGAATGCAGATCGCCGCCTTCCGCCCGATCCGGTTGAGGCCGTCCCCAAGGCCGACGGTCGTCGTCGTCTTGCCCTCCCCCGCCGGCGTCGGATTGATCGCGGTGACGAGGATCAGCTTGCCGTCCGGCCTGTCGGCGAGGCCCGAGATGAAGTCCTGCGCGACCTTCGCCTTGTCGTGCCCGTAAGGCAGCAGCGCCTCGCTCGGAATGTCGAGCTTCGCGCCGATCTCCTGGATCTGCCGCTTGTCGCCGCGCGGGCGATCTCGATGTCTGATTTCGGCGCCATGCTGTCCCTCCCCTTCAGGCTTTCGATCTGGCTAGCCTGAAAGATGCCGTGGCGGAAAGGCCGATTGCGACCCGAGCGATACGTGCGGCGTCATTCGTCACGCGCTTCCGCCAGGTAAGACCACGGCGGCTGATCCGGGATGTGCAGCGTCAGACGGTCCCCGAGTGCCAAGGGGCCTTCCCGCTCAACCCAAGCGGTGACACCGCGGCGATCCTCGGCCGACGCCTTGAAGGTCCGGCCATGCCCCGGCCGCACGGCCTCCACCTCGCGCGCAGGCAATTGGCACGGACGGTTATCCATATCGACGACAAGAGTTGTGCCTGCCGGTCCCTGCAAGCGCGACGAGGGCGGAAGGTGAGTCAGATCCGAAAGACCACGAAGGACGATCTGCGCGCCCAGCCAGGAGGGGTCGATCTCAGCCAAACCCATCTTGCTGGCGATTACCGCAAGCTCCTCGGCCGACACGAGGGAAATCTGGCGAACATTCCGGATCGGCGTGCCGCGCGGATGCTGCGCCGCGACCCTGCTGCAAGAAAGGCGCACGGCCCCGCCATGCGCCTCTCCAATGAGACCGTCGAACGTGGCCTCGATCTTTTCGATAACCTTTGACCGCAGCGAGGCGTCACGATCGGGAACAAGCCCCAACCAGACGACCTCGCCGCCGAAGCTGGTCGGCTTCAGGGCCGGCAACTCGCCGGAGCCCAGCCGTCAGGTTGAGGGCTCGGGCTCTGGAACACCACCGTCGCCTTCCGAACGGCCACGCGGC
Organism: uncultured Alphaproteobacteria bacterium; assembly: GCA_963749675.1. GTDB lineage: Bacteria > Pseudomonadota > Alphaproteobacteria > Rhodobacterales > Rhodobacteraceae > Roseitranquillus. Next base: position 1,128,416 of record CAVVNT010000001.1, on the reverse strand, counting down.
CGCGACGTCTTTGGGATGGCGGTGATCGACGGGACGTTGCCGTGCGGCGTGTCGTCCTCGTCGTCGCCGCGATCAAGCGGCTCGCCCGCGATGACGCGGCGGATCTCGTCTCCGGTCAGCGTCTCGTACTCGAGCAGGCCCTGCGCCAGGCGGTGCAGATCATCCATCTTGTCGGTCAGGATCTGCTTCGCCTTCTCGTAGCCCTCGTCGACGATCTTGCGGATTTCGTCGTCGATCCGCTCCTGCGTCTCGGGGCTTGCGTTCGCAGGGCCCTGGTAATTGCCGAGATAGCTCTGCTGCTCGTTGGCATAGTCGATGTAGCCCACTTTGTCGGCCATGCCGAACTGCGTCACCATTGCCCGCGCGATCTTGGTGATCTGCTGGATGTCCGACGCCGCGCCACTGGTGACGTTCTCCTTGCCGAAGATCAGCTCCTCCGCCACGCGTCCGCCCATCGCCATGGCGATCTTGGACTTGTACTTGGTGAACGTGACGCTGAGCTGGTCCCGCTCCGGCAGCGACAGCACCAGGCCCAGCGCGCGGCCGCGCGGGATGATCGTCGCCTTGTGGATCGGGTCGTGCTGCGGGACGTTGAGGCCGACGATGGCGTGCCCCGCCTCGTGGTAGGCGGTCAGCTTCTTCTCGTCCTCGGTCATGACCATCGAGCGCCGCTCGGAGCCCATCATGACCTTGTCCTTGGCGTTCTCGAAGTCGTCCATGGTCACGAACCGCCGGCCGACGCGCGCCGCCATCAGCGCCGCCTCGTTGACGAGGTTGGCGAGGTCGGCGCCGGAGAAGCCGGGCGTGCCGCGGGCGATGATGCGCAGGTCGACGTTCGGGCCAAGCGGCACCTTGCGGGCGTGGACGCCGAGGATCTTCTCGCGGCCCTTGATGTCGGGATTCGGCACCTGCACCTGCCGGTCGAAGCGGCCCGGGCGCAGCAGCGCGGGGTCGAGCACGTCGGGGCGGTTCGTCGCCGCGACGATGATGACGCCCTCGTTGGCCTCGAAGCCGTCCATCTCGACCAGAAGCTGGTTCAGCGTCTGCTCGCGCTCGTCGTTGCCGCCGCCGTAGCCGACGCCGCGGGAGCGGCCGACCGCGTCGATCTCGTCGATGAAGACGATGCAGGGCGCGTTCTTCTTGGCCTGCTCGAACATGTCGCGCACGCGGCTGGCGCCGACGCCGACGAACATCTCGACGAAGTCGGAGCCCGAGATGGTGAAGAACGGCACGCCCGCCTCGCCCGCGATGGCGCGCGCGAGCAGCGTCTTACCGGTACCCGGGGGGCCGACCAGCAGCGCGCCCTTCGGGATCTTGCCGCCGAGGCGCGAGAACTTCTGCGGGTTGCGCAGGAACTCGACGATCTCCTCAAGCTCCTCCTTGGCCTCGTCGATGCCGGCGACGTCGTCGAAGGTGACGCGACCGTGCTTTTCGGTCAGCAGCTTGGCGCGCGACTTGCCGAAGCCCATCGCACCGCCGCGGCCGCCGCCCTGCATCCGGTTCATGAAGTAGATCCAGACGCCGATCAGCAGCAGGAACGGCAGGAACGTCATCAGGATCGTCGTGAACCCGGACTGTTCCTGAGGCTTGGCATTCACGGTGATGTCGTTGGCGATCAGCCGGTCTGTAATGTCGGTCCCGTCCGGGCGAATCGTGACGTAGTTGCGGCCATCCTCTCCACGGAACAGCACGCGCTCGCCGTCGAGCGTCACGCTGGAAACCTCGCCGCCTTCCACTCGTTCGATGAAGTCGGAATAGTTGATCTGCTGCGACGACATGGTCGACTGTCCGCCGCTGAACAGGTTGAACAGCGCCAGGATCAGAAGGAATAGAACGACCCAGAAGGCTATGTTTCGCGCGTTGCCCAAGAACAAACTCCCGATTGCGTTTTGCACGCGTCTTTTCCCGTGTGACGCGCTCGACACAGTAGACCTAAGATAAAGATACTTGGCCGCCATTCAACGCGGTATCTCACCGATGATGAATTCGTCGCGCCCCGGCACCAGCGAAGCCTCCCATCCTGCACTGTGACCTGCGAGCGGAGCGGCAACCAGATCGCGGCCGCGCCACACCGCTGGCATGGCCTGTAGCGTGCTGGACGGCATTCCGGCAGAGCGCCAATCAGGGCAATGCGACAGCCCATCTCGCGTCAGCGGAGCGACGCGCAATTCCTTGCAATGCGGGCCCCTCAGGCGCCATCTCCGGTCCCAGAGCTCGTCCGTCTTGGTCTCGTGGCCGTGCACGGCGGCGAGCTCCCGCGTCACGCGGATGTCGTCGCGCTCGAACGTCATGAGGCATCCGTGCAGCACGCCACCCTCGGACGCGAGCCGCTCGAGCGCGGCATAGCGCGGCCGGTACTCCGCGCCCGCGACCCAAAGAAGCGCTGCGGACAGAAGCCGCATGCGAGTCTCCACCGCAGCCTCACCAAGCGCGGCGCGGCGGATCAGGACGTCGCCCAGCTCCGTTCGCACCGCCCGTGCGGCAAGATCCTGCGCCGCGCGCTCGAGAACGCCGCGTGCATTGCGCATGTGCCGCGCCGCCAGTGCCAGACGCTCGATCGTCAGGCCCAGGCCGGACAGCTCACCCAGCAGGCGCCGCGCCCTCACCCGGTCAAAGCGATTGTCCTCGTTCGTGGGATCCTCCACCCACGGCACGCCACGCGACGACAGCCATTCGCGCAGGTCCGCGCGCCGCGTCGACAGGAGCGGCCGGACCCAATCGATCCCGGAGTGGCTCGTCCGCGGGATCCCGGCGAGTCCATCGACGCCTGAGCCCCGCGCAAGGCGCATCAGAACCGTCTCCGCCTGGTCGTCCATCGTGTGACCGGTCAACACTGTACCGATTCCCGACGACTGCGCCCAGTCCGCGATCAGCCGACGCCGTGCGCGACGGGCGGCATCCTGCAGGTTGCCGGCCCCGTCCCACCCGCCCCATGTCAGAGTCGAGTGCCGGAGGTCGAGAGCGGCGGCCGCGGCGGCCACCGTCCGGGCCTCCGCCGCGGAGTGGGGCCGGAGCCCGTGATCAACGGTGACGGCTTCCAGAACGGTCCCGGCTGGCGACCAAACGGCCGCGAGGTGCAGCAGCGCCATGCTGTCGCCGCCGCCGGAAACCGCCACGCCCAACCGGGCCGGCGGGTCGTTCCCGAAGCTGTCGTGGAGCGTCGCCGCGAAACGCCCCTCGAGCGTCATCCGCAGCCCAGGTTGCCGGTCGCGCTGCGTGCTTCGGCAGCGACCGGCGCGTCGGGATAGCGCACCGAGACCTCGTTCAAGGTCACGCAAGCCTCCTGCCTCTGCCCGAGCCGGCCGAGCGCCAGGCCGAGCTGCAAGAGCGCATCCGGCGCGCGCGCTCCATCCGGGCTGCCGGAAAAGCTGTCGAGATACGCGCGTGCCGCCTCAGGGTCCTGACCCTGTTGCTGCAAGGCCTGTCCGCGGAGGAAGTGCGCCTCACCCGACAGCGGGCCGGCGGGGTAGCTGTCGGTGAACGCGCGCAGCAGCTGCGCCGCCTCCGCCCAGTTACCCGCGTCATAGGCGGCGCGGGCGCGGTCGTAGTCCGCCTGTTCGCCGACAGCCAGTTCCGGCGAGCCTGTCTGCGGCGGCTCGGCTGGCATGATTGCCGCCGCCCCGGCCTTACCGCCAAGCGGCAACGTCGAGCCGACCTCGCCGATGTCGCATCCCGGCTCCAGCTCGCAGATCCGAAACTCGAGATCGCCGATCCGGTTGGTGCCGTCGGCGACGATCCGCTCGATCCGGCCGCTCAGCGCCTCCGCCCGCGCGGTCTGCTCCGCCAGCGCCGCCTCGATCGCGTTAAGCCGCTCCAGCGCCGTCTCACCGCCGATCTGCGTCCCGGAATTGCCGGTCGTGCTGAGTTCCCGCTTCAGGCCTTGCAGCTCGACATAGATACCGGCGAGGTCCTGCCGAAGGTCGGCAAGGGTCGCGCCGTTTTGGGCTGCCGCCGGCATCGCAACGGCGAGGGCAAAAGCCGCGGCGACGACCCGCATCAGCTCGTGCCCGCGCCCAGAACCGTGACCGCGCGCCGGTTCTGGCTGTAGCAGGCCTCGTCCGAGCAGACCTGGATCGGCCGTTCCTTGCCATAGCCCACCGTCGTGACGCGTGCCGGCGACAGCCCGCGCGAGATCAGGTATTCCCTCACGGAATTCGCGCGGCGATTGCTGAGCGCGAGGTTGTATTCCCGCGTGCCCTGCTCGTCGGCATGGCCTTCGATCGTCGCCCGATACTCAGGATTGTTGTTGAACCATGCCGCCTGCGCGTCGAGCGTCGACTGCGCCTGCGGCGACAGCGTGTGCTGGTCGACGGCAAAGAGAACGCGATCCCCGACCTGGTTCTGAAAATAGGCTGGAGACGACGGATTTGCCGGATCGCTCGCACCGAGGCCGGCGGTGCCGCCCGGACCCGCGCCGGTACCGAATTGGTCAGCATTCTGACATGCGCCGAGGGCCATCAGCAGGCCCACGGCCGCGATCTTCGTCAAAGTCTTCATGCTCGCCTCACCCGTTTCTCCTTGGCGCCACGATACCGCCACGCAACTCCACCGTCACGGCAAAAGCGGCGACCAGCTGGGGTCCGACGCGGGGCCCGGCGTCGGCACGCGCTTGAGGTTCCGCCCCGAGATGTCGACCGAGTAGAGCGCGGGGGCCCCATCGGCACCCGGCGTCTCGCGCGTGAACATGAGGACCCGTCCGTTCGGCGCCCATGTGGGCCCCTCGTCGAGAAAGCTCGCTGTCAGGAGGCGCTCTTCCGAGCCGTCCGCGCGCATCACGCCGATATGAAAGCGGCCCGCGTTCTGCTTGGTAAAGGCGATGAGATCCCCGCGCGGGCTCCAGACGGGCGTGCCGTAACGCCCGGCGCCAAAGCTGATCCGCTGCGGCTCGCCGCCGCCCAAGGGCATCATGTAGAGTTGCTGCGTGCCCGAGCGGTCGCTCTCGAACACGATCCGGCTGCCGTCGGGCGAGAACGACGGCGAGGTCTCGATCGACGGCGCCTCGGTCAGACGCCGCCGCTCGCCCGTGGCGAGGCTCAGCGAGTAGAGATCGGTGTTCCCGCCTTGCGAGAGTGAGAACACGACCCGATCGCCATCAGGTGCAAAGCGCGGCGCGAAGGTCATGGTGCCCGGCTGCTCCTCGAACCCGCGTGACTGGAAGGACGCCACATCGAGTTCGTAGACACGCGGAACGCCCGTGGCATAGCTCGTGAAGATCAGTCGCCGCCCGTCCGGCGAGAAGCGGGGCGCAAGAACCAGCGACTGTCCGTCCGTAAGGTACTGCACGTTGGCGCCGTCGTAATCCATCACCGCAAGGCTCTTCTGGCGCGCGTTCTTGGGGCCCGTCTCGGCGACGAAGGCGACGCGGCTGTCAAAATAGCCGCCCTCTCCTGTGATGCGGGCATAGACTTGGTCCGCGACCTTGTGGGCGATGCGCCGCCAGTTGCCGGTCGAGCCGCCGAACTGCAGCCCCTCGCCCATCTGCTCCTCCGAGAAGACATCGAAGAGGCGGAACTTCACGTCGAGCTGGTCTTCGTTCAGCGAGACCGCGCCGATGACGAGGCCCTGCGCGTTGATCGCTTTCCAGTCGGCGTACTGGACCGAGGCGTCGAAGCCTTCGGGCGTGGAGATGTAGGCGCTGGCCGGGATCTCGCGGAAGAGCCCGGTGCCGATCAGGTCGGCGACGACGACGCGGGTAATGTCCGCGGCCCAGCTCTCGGCCCCCGCGGTCTCGGCCACGAAAATCGGAATCGCGATCGGGATCGGCTCGATCACGCCTTCGGTGATCTCGATCCTGAGCGGCCCCTCCTGCGCCGCAAGCGGCGCGGAGAGGGCGGTCATGGTCGCGGCGGCGAGGGCAAGGAGCAGTCTCATGGGAACCTCGGCAGGTGGCAGGCTTCTGAATGGCCCACGTGGTGGACCCCGAATGGCGTGACTTCTGAACGTACGATCATCTGACGCGCATCCCCTCAGGGTTGAACGTCATCTCGACCTGCGCCCAGCGCTCGTACTTCTCGGGCGGCAACGGAAAGCCGTCGGCGCCGCAGCGCAGGATGGCCCGACGCGCCGCCTCGAATGCGGTGCGCACGGCGCTGTCATCGCCGCCCTGTGCGCCAAGCAGATTGATGCTGGCCGTGTCTGGCTTGGCGTCCCGCGTCATCCGCATCCCGACGATCACGGTGACCGACGCCGCGGGCGAACCCGGGTCGACGATCCAGCAACGCTCCACCGACACGCGAAACGCGTCCCGCTCGCCCTGGCTGAGCGGCGGGCCGGCAGGTGCCCCCTGTTCGGGGGCCGCCTCGGGTGTGTTCGAGATCGCGTCGGCGACAGCGCCGGCAATCGCCGCGGCGAGCGGGTCGTCCTCCGCCGGCGTTTCCTCGGCAACTTGGGGCTCGGGCTCGGGAGCAGGTGCCTCGTCCCGCGCAGTCGCGTCCGCGGAAGATGCCTCGAAGCTCTGGCCCGGATCGATACGTGCCAGTCGATCCGGCCGCGCGCGGGGACGAACCGGCGTCTCGGGCTCGCCGCTCGGCTCCTCCGCCTCGGTCACGATCTCGGTCGCAGCCTCGGGCGGAGCCGTCGGCGCCTGCTCCTCGACCTCGGCTTCCGCGGCCTCGTCGGCCTCTGGCGCGACGCTCTCCGTCGCCGACGGCGCTTCCTCCACGGCAGGATCGGGCTCCGGCGCGGCCTCTGCCGCGACGCGCGGCGCCGGGGCGGGCGATGGCTGCTCCTGCTGCGGCGATTCGGCCAGTGGCGGCGCGGTAAGCTCCGGCATCGCAAAAGGCTCTGCCGCGGTGTCGTCCGGTGCCTCGACGACTTCCGGCCGAGGGGGGGGTGGCGGTGCCTCCGCCGGCGCAGCGGGCGGGGCCGGCGCGGTGATCCCAGCGCCGGCGTCCGGCGCCGTCTCAGGCCGTGTCAGCAGGGCGAAGTCCTCTTCGGAGATAACGGTCACCTCCGCCACCTCCATCGGCGGCAGCGGCGACCGTGTGAAGGCGCCCGCGAACAGCAGAAAGAGGATCAGGGCGACGTGCCCCGCGCCGGACACCGCCCAGCCGGTCCTGTTCACGACGAAGTCGCCGAAGGCGGCGCGAGCAGCGCGCGCGCTATCGCGGGCCCGGGTCACGTTTCAGCCGTCTTGCCCGTCGAACCGCGGGCCCCCGGTATCCGTCACCAGACCGATGCTTGGGAACCCGCCGGCATTCAGCGCGCCCATCACCTGCACCACCCGCTCGTACGGGATGGCACCGTCGGCGCGCAGGAAGACCTTGTCGCCCGTCCGCTCCGCCGCGATCGCCCGAGGCGCGGCACCAGCTCCTCGGCGCCTCACGTCGGTAGTCTGGATCTGCAGCCGGCCGTCGGCGGTCAGCGTGATCGTCAGCGGCTCCTCAGGCTCGGTCGGCAGCGCCTCGGCCGCCGTGCGCGGCAACTCGACCGGCACACCCACGGTCAGGAGCGGCGCCGCGACCATGAAGATGATGAGCAGCACCAGCATCACGTCGACGAAGGGCGTGACGTTGATCTCGGCCATCGGCTTGGCCCGACCGCGACGCCGGCGCCGGCCGCCGCCCTTGGTGCGCTCGAGCGCGCCGATCCCGATCGCCATGTCAGGCAGCCTCGTCGAGCTGGCGGCCGAGAATCGTCGCGAACTCGTCGGCGAAGGACTCGTGATGACCGACGATCCGGTCGGCGTCGGTCGACAGCTTGTTGTAGAAGATCACCGCCGGGATCGCGGCGAGGAGCCCGAGGCCGGTGGCGAGCAATGCCTCCGCGATGCCGGGCGCGACGACGGCCAGATTGGTGTTCTGCTGCTCGGCGATCTCGATGAACGCGTTCATGATCCCGAAGACCGTGCCGAAGAGGCCGATGAAGGGCGCCGTCGCGCCGACCGTTGCCAGCACCGGAAGGCCGCGCGTCAGACGCTCCTGCTCCTTCTGGATGGCGACGTCCATCGACCGGTCGATCCGCTGCGTCGCGCCGGGGATCAGTCGGCCGTCGTCGCGGTGGCTGCGGCTCCACTCGCCCATGCCGGCGGCGAAGACGCGCTCCGGTCCCGCCTGCGGCTCCGGTCCCGTCCGGTCGAAGAGCTCGTCGAGCGGCTCGCCCGACCAGAACGCCGCATCGAACGCCTGGATGTCGGACCGGGCCCGCCTGTAGTCGATGATCTTCTGCACGATGATCGCCCAGGCCCAGAACGAAGCCGCGACCAGCAGCAGCATGACCAGCTTGACCGTCAGGGTGGCGCGGGCGAACAGGCTCCACAGCGAGAAGTCGACCGACTGCAGGGCCGTCAGAGTTTCGGTTTCCATCTGTCCTGCTCTCTCAAGAGACGACCGCGTCTGCCGGCGGCCCTGATTGCGCGGCACCCTATATTATGTCGCCTCTCTCGCCAACAGGATCGGCAGGGGATCTGACGGAGCGGGGATCCGCCGGTCGATGCACTCCTGGCCGGGATGGAGCGGCAAGGTGTCCACCCGCGGACACTCCGCCAAGACGTTGGAAACGAATGGCTTCCCGGATCCATTAACCCAATGGAAAGCATTTCCCGACCGAGCCGGCCCTAGCCAAAGGCCTCGCGGAGGGCGGCGGGCATCCGCGCCGGGCGGCCGCCGGGGCCGATGGCGACCAGCGTGACTCGCGCGGCAAACAGGCGCTGGTCGCCCCGCCAAACCTCCTGGTCGAGCGCGACCCGCGCGCCGGTTGCCGAGACCGGGGTTGAGCGCACCTGCAGCTCGTCGTCGAAAACCGCCGGGGCCAGCCACTCCGCCGCGACCCCGCGGACGGCGAAAATCGTCCCCGCTTCACGCAGCGCGTTCTGGTCGATCCCGAGCGTGCGCACCCAGTCCGACCGCGCACGTTCGATGAACTTCAGGTAGTTCGCGTAATAGACGATCCCGCCCATGTCGGTGTCCTCGTAGAACACGCGGACAGGGAAGAGGTGCATCAGTCCGACTTCACGAGGCCGGAGAGCCCGGCGACGGCGAGAAGGGACAGCGCCCAGCCGACAAGGATCTTAACCCAGACATAGAGGCGGGAGGCGGCGGCCCAGATCCCCTTCGTTTCATCAGGAATCCAGAAGCACGAGCGGCCCAGCCCCTCGACCAGCCGGTCGAGGTCGGCACCTCCGGCAGCTCCGCCCAGTCGCGGAAGAGGAAAACCATCAGGTTGGCGCCAAGCTCGGGGTCGGTCTCGACCAGCTCGTGGCCGGCCAGCCGGCAGAACGCCTCGATGGCGCCTTTGATGGTCGCGAGCGTCGGCGCGTCCACGCCGAAGAACACCGGTGCCATCGGCCGGCCCCAGCGCGCGAGCAGGAACGTGCCGTCCTCGCGCGTGAAGAGCGCCTCGATCTCCTCCGCCGTCAGCACCGGTGATTCCGGCGCGATGACGGTCGCGCGCGCCCGGCGGGGGTTCGAAGCCCCCGCCGGCCGCCCCCCCCGGACCAGAGCCTCGACGCCTCATTCGAAGAGATCCGCCTGCCCCGGCCGCACCGGCGCGGCGAGGCCCAGATGCTGCCAGCCCTTCGAGGCCAGCATCCGTCCGCGGGGGGTGCGGGCGATCAGGCCTTGCTGCAGCAGGAACGGCTCGATCACCTCCTCGAGCGAGTCGCGCGCCTCGCTCAGGGCGGCCGACAGCGTTTCGACCCCGACCGGGCCGCCGCCGTAGTTCTCGGCGATGATCGACAGGTACCTGCGGTCCGCCGCGTCGAGTCCCAGCCGATCGACCCCGAGCCGCGTCAGCGACGCGTCCGCCAGCTCTCGCGTCAGCCGCCCGTCGCCCTCGACCACGGCGAAGTCGACGACCCGGCGCAGGAGCCTCCCCGCGATGCGGGGGGTGCCCCGCGCCCGTCGCGCGATCTCCGCGGTACCGTCCGGCTCCGCCTCGACGCCCATCAGCCGCGCGCCTCGCTCGACGATGAGCTTCAGTTCCTCGGCATTGTAGAAGTTCAGCCGGATCGGGATGCCGAAGCGGTCGCGGAGCGGTGTGGTCAGGAGGCCCATCCGCGTGGTCGCGCCGACGAGGGTGAAGGGCTGCAGCTCGATCCGGACCGTCCGCGCGGCCGGCCCCTCCCCGATGACGAGATCGAGCTGGTAGTCCTCCAGCGCCGGATAGAGCACCTCCTCGACCGCGGGGTTGAGCCGGTGGATCTCGTCGATGAAGAGCACGTCACGCTTGTCGAGGTTGGTCAGGATCGCCGCGAGGTCGCCCGCCCGCGCCAGCACCGGGCCGGAGGTCATGCGGAAGTTCACGCCGAGCTCGCGGGCGACGATCTGCGCCAGCGTCGTCTTGCCGAGGCCCGGGGGCCCGTGGAACAGCGCGTGGTCCATCGCCTCGCCGCGCCTGCGGGCGCTCTCGATGAAGACGCGCAGGTTCGCCCGGGCCTCCGACTGTCCGACGAAGGCCTCGAGCGTCTGCGGGCGCATCGCCGGCCCCTCGTCCTCGGGCAACGGCTCGGGCCTCAGCGTGGGATCTGGTTCAATCATGGATCATCGCCGTCGCTCCGTGCGGAGTCTCCCAGCCGTCCGCGCAGGCCGGGATCCGTCCTCGAGCGGCCTGAGCCATGCGCACGTCACGCCGGCGCCAGCCGTTTCAGCGCGCCGCGGATAAGGGCCGCGGTCTCCTCGACGCCGTCGCGGCCCGCTTCGGCTACGGCGCGCTGCGCCTCGGGCGCGCCATAGCCGAGGTTGACCAGCGCCGAGACGGCCTCCGCCGTCGTGCCGCCGGCTGGCGCCGGGCCCGCGGCGAAGGACACGGCCATGACCGGCCCCTTCCCCTTGAGTTCGTTCACGACCCGCTGCGCGATCTTCGGCCCGACGCCCGGCGCAGCCTTGACGGCGTTCCAGTCCGCAAGCGCCACCGCGCGGGAAACGCCCTCGGGGCCCAGCGCTCCCAGGATCGCCAGCGCCGCGCGGCTTCCCACCCCCTGGACGGAGGTCAGCAGGCGGTGCCATTCGACCTCCTCCGCCGTCTGGTAGCCGATCAGCGCGAGCAGGTCCTCGCGCACCACGGTCTCGGTCCAGAGCATCGCGGGCTCGCCCACCGGCGGCAGCTCCGCCAACGTTCGCGCCGAGACCTGCACGATGTAGCCCACGCCGCCCACGTCGATCATGACATGGTCGTCGCCGCGGTGCACGACGCGGCCTGCCAGCCGGCCGATCACCCGAGCGCCCGCGCCACGGCGCCCGCCAGACGGTTCGCCGCACCACCGTTCCACGCATGGCAGATCGCGACCGCAAGCGCGTCGGCCGCGTCCGGCCCGGCAGGCTCGACCCCCGGCAGCTGCATCCGAACCATGTGCAGCACCTGTCGCTTGTCGGCATGTCCCACGCCGACGACCGCCTTCTTGATCGCGTTCGGCGCGTATTCACCCACCGGCAGCCGCGCCTGCGCCTGCACCAGAAGCGCGACCCCCCGCGCCTGGCCCAGCTTGAGGCTTCCGGCGCCGTCGCGGTTCACGAAGGTCGATTCCATCGCCGCGGCCTCCGGCGCATGCCTCGCCACCACGTCCGAGAGCTGTTCGTGCAGGTCGAGAAGCCGCTCCGCCAGACAGCTGCCGGCGGGCCGGCAGACCCCGTTCGCGACGTGCTGCAGCCGGCCGTTCTCGGCGACGATCACACCCCAGCCGAGCGCCCGCAAGCCTGGGTCGATCCCGATGATCCGCATTGCGCTCTTGCCTCGGTCCACCGCCCTCTCGGAGAGGGTCTTGCGCACCATCCTGCCTTAACCGCCTCCGCAGGCCAACATCGCAAATTTCCCGGCTCCGCAGCCTTGGCATTCATCCTTTCGCAACCGACATGACGCAACGTCAGAAAGACGCCCATTGCGCCGGCATGCAATCGGCATAGATCGGCCTCCTCGGCCCATGGAGATTCGAAAATGACGACGTCCAGCACCGCCCCGATCGGAACTGAAATGCAACTGCACCTGGGGTCGATGATCGGCTCGCTGGCAAGATGGAACGCGGCACGGCTGACACGCCGCGCCCTGCGCCGGATGAGCCGTCACGAGCTCGGCGACATCGGCATCGACGACCTCGAGGCGCTGACCCGCTGAGCTCAGCGGCGCGTCAGCGTCAGCGTCAGCGTCGTCCATTCGCCGATCACTTCCCGCCGCCGCTCGGAGAAACCCGCCGCGGCGTAGTCGCGCGCCACATCGTCCGCCTGCTCGTTCAGGATGCCGGAAAGAACCGCCGTGCCGCCCGCAAGGGTCACGGCGGCGATTCCCTCCGCAAGGGCCAGAAGCGGGCCCATCAGGATGTTCGCCAGCACCAGACCGTAGGGCGCGGCAGCCTGAAGGCGCGGATCGTCCAGCCCTTCCGCCACGAGCGTCTCGACCCGTCCGCTCATCCCGTTCGCGGCGAGGTTCGCGTCCGCCACTTCGATCGCGACGGGGTCGATGTCGGACGCGAGGACCGGAACGTCCCAGACCCTGGCCGTCGCCATGGCCAGCACCGCGGTGCCGCAGCCGAGGTCTAGGACCGGCCCCGCCGCCGGATCGTCGGCCATTCTGTCAAGCGCACGCAGGCAGCCGAGCGTCGTACCGTGATGTCCGGTCCCGAAGGCCAAGGCCGCGTCTATCAGCAGCGGAACGCGGTCGTCCGGCACGCTGTCCGCGTCGTGTGAGCCGTATAGCCAGAAGCGCCCCGCCTCGACCGGCGCGAGCTCACGGCGAACCTTGGCGACCCAATCGGTCTCCGGCAGCTCGCTCACCGCGAAGGCAACGCCGTGAGCGGCTTCCAGAAGCGCCAGCGCGATAGGATCGGGCGGTCCTTCGAAGTAGCCGCCGACCTCCCAGAGGCCGGAGCCGTCCTCCATCTCGAAGACGCCGACGCCCTCCGGATCGAGCCGATCGAGCGCCTCGCCGAGGCTGGCTGCGGCCGCTTCGGACTGCGTCGTCGTCAATGCCGTGAACGTCGCCATGCCGGCTCCTCGCCCGCCCGGACGTTGGAATCAACCCGGAAGGTCGCGCTCGGAAGCCGGAGGCCCTCTCTCGGCTTGTCCGGGACGAGCGGGCGCAGTAGCTCCGCTACGATGAACGACCGCCAAACGCGCCTCAATCTCTCGGCGACGCTCGCCTCGGTTTCGGTGGCGGTGGTCCTGGTCGTGCTCAAGCTGTGGGCGCTTTCGGCAACCGGCGCGCTGTCCGTCGCGGCCTCACTCGCCGACAGCGCGCTCGACCTGATGGTCTCTCTCGCGGGACTGGCGGCCGTGGCCTACGCCGCGCGACCCCCGGACGAGGATCATGCCTTCGGCCATTCCTCGGTCGAGGACCTCGCCGCGCTCGGGCAGTCGGCGTTCATCCTGGTCTCGTCCGCCGTGATCGGGGTATCGGCGCTGCGCCGCCTCACGGGCGAACCGGCCGAGATCAGCTCAGAGCTTGCGGGCGTGGCCGTGATGATCGTCTCGATCCTGCTGACCGCGGCCCTGGTGTTCTGGCAACGCCGGGTCGCGCGGCTGACCGGCTCCCGCGTGGTCAGCGCCGACTCGCTGCACTATCTCGGCGACCTCATTCCGAACGCCGGGGCCATCGTCGCGCTCGGCGCGTCTCGGTTCCTGGCCCTGCCCTACATCGACAGCGTGATCGCGCTCGGCGCCGCGGCTATGCTCGCGACCGGCGCGGTGCGGATCGGCACCGGGGCCTGGCACGCGCTGATGGACCGTGCCGCCGACCCCGCGATGGTGGCCGACATCGCCGCCCTCGCGCGCGCCGAGCCCCGGCTGGAGGGCTTTCACGACCTCAAGACCCGCACCGCAGGCGCGCGGATCTTCGTCAACATCCATGTGGAACTCGACGGCGACCTCACCCTGCGCGAGGCGCACGCGATCGGCGCGCGGCTCCGACACCGCATCATGGGCCGGTATCCGCAGGCCGACGTCATCGTCCACCACGATCCGGTCTGACGCGCCGCTCCAGGGTCGCACCTTCCCGCTTCTGGCGTACTCCGCCGGTCGCGCAGCCCGCCGCCGGCGCGGCATCCACGACATCGCCTGCCCCTGTCGCCGCGCCTAGGCTTCGATAAGGCCGCGCCCCTTCAGCAGCGCCTCGACCCCCGGCATCCGTCCGCGAAACCGCTGGTAGAGCGCATCGGCCTCCTCGGTGCCGCCCGCCGACAGGATGCTCTCCTCCAGCCGCTTTGCGACGTTCGCGTCGAAGAGTCGCCCGCCTCCTCGAATGCCTCGAACGCGTCGGCGTCCATCACCTCCGACCACATGTAGCTGTAGTACCCGGCCGAGTACCCGTCGCCGGCGAACACGTGGGCGAAATGCGGGGTTGCGTGGCGCATCCGGATCGCGTGCGGCATCCCGATCTCGTCCAGAACGTCGGCCTGTCGCTGCATCGGATCGCTCGGCGCCGCACCCTCGTGAAACGCCAGGTCGACGAGCGCGCTGGCGACGTACTCCACCGTCTGGAACCCCATGTCGAAAATCCGCGCGTCCACGCAGGCGGTCGCGCATTTCCTCGGGCATCGGCTCGCCGGTCTCGGCGTGGAGGGCGAACTCGGTCAGGACCTCCGGCACCTCCAGCCAGTGCTCGTAGAGCTGGGAGGGCAGCTCCACGAAGTCCCGGGCGACGCTGGTGCCACTGACGCTCTCGTAGGTCACGTCGCTCAGCATCTGGTGCAGCGCGTGGCCGAACTCGTGGAACAGCGTCCGCGCGTCGTCGATAGCTGAGCAGCGCCGGCTGCCCCTTCGGCGGCTTGGCGAAGTTGCAGACGTTGAGCACGATCGGCCGCTGCTCGCCGCCGAGCTTGCGCTGCTGCCGGATCGCCGTGCACCACGCGCCGGACCGCTTGCCGCCGCGGTTGAAGTAGTCCCCGCACGAACAGCGCCATGTGCCGGCCGTCGCGCATCACCTCCCAGGTGCGCACGTCGGGGTGCCAGACCGGCACCTCCACCTCACGGAACTCCAGACCGAAGAGGCGATTGCGCGCAGGCGAACGCGGCCTCGATCATCCGGTCGAGGCCGAGGAACGGCTTCAGCCGCTCCTCGTCGAGGTCGTGCTCGGCCTGCCGCCGCTTCTCGGCGTAGTAGCGCCAGTCCCAAGGCTCCAGCCGACCCTTGATGCCGTCCGCATGGAGCATCTGCTCCAGGATCGCGGCGTCGGCCTCCGCCGATTTCCGCGCCGGCTGCCAGACGCGCATCAGAAGCTCGCGCACCGCCTCGGGCGTCCGCGCCATCTCGGTTTCGAGCTTGTAGGCGGCGAAGCTCTCGTAGCCCAGCAGCTCCGCACGCTCCTGCCTCAGCGCCAGGATCTCGGCCGCGATCTCGCGGTTGTCGGACTCGCCGCCGTTCATGCCGCGGCTGGTCCAGGCTTCGTAGGCCCGGCGGCGCAACTCGCGATCGGGCGAGAACTGCAGGAACGGCACGATCAGCGACCGCGACAGGCTGACGACCGGGCCGCCCGCATCCTTTTCCTCGCCCGCCGCGCGCGCGGAGGCGACCACGAAGGCGGGCAGCCCCTCGAGATCGCCGTCCGACAGCTCCATCCACCACGATCTTTCGTCCGCAAGCAGGTTCTGCGTGAATTGCGTGCCAAGAACCGCCAGCCGCTCCTTCACGGCCGCCAGCCGCTCCGCCGCGTCGGCCCTCGAGCTTCGCACCCGACCGCACGAAGCCGCGATGCGTCAGGTAGAGCACACGCTCCTGCTCGGGCGTGAGATCGAGTTCATGCCGCCGCTCCCAGAGGTCGTCGATCCGAGCGAACAGGACGCGGTTTCGCGTCACCTCCGACGAGTAGGCGGCGAGCTTCGGAGAGAAGTCCCGCTGCATCTTCTCGCGCGCCTCGTTCGACTTCGTCGAGGCGAGGGTCCAGAACGGCGCCAGCACGCGGCTGAGCACGTCGTCGGCCAACTCCAGCGCCTCGATGGTGTTGCCGAAGCTCGGCGGCGCCTCGTCCATCGCGATGGCGGCCACATTTTCCCGGCGACTGCTCCAGCGCCGCCTCGAAGGCGGGCGGGATGTCATCGTCCGCAAGCCGGTCGAAGGGCGGCATGCCGAACGCGCGTGTCCCAATCCTGCAGGAGCGGGTTGGTCATCGGTCAATCTCCCGTTGCTTGCGCGCAGAGCTACGCCGTCCGCAGCCCGTGCGCCACCCTCGGTGCGAGCCGCCGCCCCTTGAACGTGAGTGCGAGCGGGGCGCGGTGGTTCGCATCCGCTGGCGGCACCTCGCCCCTGGCTGGCATCGAACCGGGAGACCGGGCGACCCACCCGATCTTCGGGGCGTGGGCGGAACCCTTCGCGGCTCCGGCCTCCGGCGCGCTCGCGATGCGCCGCCCCTTCCCCCGTCTCGGCCGCGCAGTCCTAGGCGATGGGGACGCCTTCGCCACAGACCGGGCAATCCGGCCGCCGGCGCAGAGTGATCATGCGCGTCTCGCCGTGCAGCGCGTCGTAGATCAGCATGCGCCCCGCCAGCGTCTCGCCCGCCCCCGTCAGCCGCTTTACCGTTTCGACCGCCATCATCGCCCCGGCGACGCCCGGCAGGGGCGCCAGGACACCCGCCTCGGCACAGCTCGGCGCGAGGCCCGGCGCCGGCGCTTGGGGAAAGACGCACTGATAGCACGGCGAGCCGAGGGCGGGTTCGAAGACGCTGACCTGCCCCTCCCACTGGCTCAGCGCGCCGGAGACCAGCGGCACACGCCGCGCGACGGCGGTCCGGTTGGCGAGATAGCGGGTCGGAAAGTGGTCCGTGCCGTCGAGGATCAGGTCGTAATCCGCGAAGAGCTCTGCGGCGATATCCTCCGTCAGTCGGCGGTTGTAGGGGCGCACCTCTACGTGCGGGTTCAGCGCCCGCATCGCTGCCTCGGCCGAGAACACCTTCGGCATCCCGAGCCGCGCGTCTGCATGGATCACCTGGCGCTGGAGGTTGGTCTCCTCCACGATGTCGTCGTCGATCACCCCGATCGTGCCGATTCCTGCACCGGCAAGGTACAGCAGCGCCGGCGACCCCAACCCTCCAGCGCCCAGGACCAGAACGCGCGCCGCCTTCAGCCTGCGCTGGCCCGGCCCGCCGATCTCGCGCAGCGCGATGTGCCGTGCGTAGCGGTCGAGTTCGCCCGCCGCGAAGTCTCCCGCCGCTTTCTCCGGGGGCCGGTTCTCGGGCCGGATCCGCGCCCGCACGCGCCCAAGGATGCGCGAGTAGCCCCAGACGAGCGCGCCGAGACCGCCCAGCACCAGCCACTCCCCGGCGGATCCGCCCGTCGCGGTCTTCAGCGGGTTGCCGTCCGGCAGCGCGACGTTGATCGCCAGCACGATCACGTAGATGAGGCCCAGCATCAGCCATCGTCCGTCGGCAGGCACTCCGAAGCGGCGCGCGACGAACCAGACCAGAAGTCCGAGCGCCAGGACCGCGATCATCAGCGCCGTCCCGTCGACCCGAAGCCGCCCTCTCCGCGGAGCGTCGAGGGCAGCGACGCGACCAGATCGAACCGCGCCTGCGCCACGGGGGCGATGACGATCTGTGCGATGCGCTCGCCATGCGCGATCGTGAAGGGGTCCGTTCCGAGGTTCACCAGCAGCACGCCGAGCGGGCCGCGATAGTCGGCGTCGATCGTGCCCGGCGTGTTCGGCAGGGTGATCCCGTGCCTCAGCGCCAGACCGGAGCGCGGGCGAACCTGCATCTCCCAGCCCTCCGGCACCGCCGCGCGCAGGCCCGTTGGCACGATCCGGCGCTCGAGAGGCGCGAGAACGATGCCCCCCTCCCTGTCCGCGGGATCGAGGTTCGCGCGAATGTCCGCGCCGGCCGCGCCCGCCGTCGCGTAGGCCGGCAGCGGAACGCGCCGGTCGGCGCCGTCGTCCCAGGTGAGTTCCACGCGCGGCGTCACGCGTGCCGCCCCGCACCGATGCCCGCCGCGCGGACCTGCGCGGACGGCACCGGCGGGCGCGATGGCGTTCGCATGCCGAACGCGGCGGGGCGTCCCCCCCTCACGCCAGCGCCTCCGCGACACGTTGCGCGAGGCGCCGGGCCACATCGGCCTTCGAGGTCCGCGGCCATGCCTCCTCGCCCTCGGCGGTGATCAGCGTCACCGCGTTCTCGCGCCCGCCCATGATGCCCGTAGCGGCGGAGACGTCGTTCGCGACGATCCAGTCGCAGCCCTTCCGCGCGCGCTTCGCCCGCGCGTGCCCCACGACGTCGTCGGTCTCGGCCGCGAAGCCCACGACGAGCCGCGGGCGCCCCTCGTCGAGATGCGCGACCGTCGCCAGGATGTCGGGGTTCTCCACCATCGACAGCGCCGGAGGCTCGCCGCCCTTGCGCTTCTTCATCTTCCCCGAAGACACCTCCGCTACGCGCCAGTCCGCGACCGCCGCGGCGAAGACCGCGGCATCCGCCGGCAGGGCCGACTCCACCGCCGCCAGCATCTCCCGCGCGGTGTCGACCCTCACCACGCGCACGCCGTCGGGCGGCGGCACCTCGGCGGGGCCCGTCACGAACACGACATCGGCGCCCAGCGCGGCGAGCGCTTGTGCGAGCGCCGTCCCCTGGGTGCCGGAAGAGCGATTGGCGATGTAGCGCACCGGATCGATCGGCTCGTGCGTCGGACCCGAGGTGACGACGATGCGGGTGCCGGCAAGCGGCCCGCTGCCGAACGCCGCCTCGATCGCCGCGACGATGTCGGGCACCTCCGCCAGGCGGCCGGCCCCGAATTCGCCGCACGCCATCGCGCCCTCGGCCGGCCCCGCCACCAGGACGCCGTCGCCGCGCAGGGTCGCGAGGTTTCGCTGCGTCGCCGGATGCTCCCACATCCGCACGTTCATCGCGGGCGCGATGAGCACACGCTTGTCCGTCGCCATCAGCAGCGTCGAGGCCAGGTCGTCGGCCAGCCCCGCCGCCATCTTGCCCATCAGGTCGGCCGTCGCCGGCGCGACCACGACCAGGTCGGCGGCGCGAGAGAGCTCGATATGCCCCATCTCCGCCTCCTCGGTGAGATCGAAGAGGTCGCGGTAGACCTTTTCCGCTGCCAGGGCCGAGGCGCTGAGAGGGGTCACGAACTCCTGCGCCGCGCGGGTCAGGACCGGCGTCACGCCAGCGCCGCGCTCCCGCAGACGCCGGATCAGATCGAGCGACTTGTAGGCGGCGATGCCGCCGCCGATGATCAGGAGGATGCGCTTTCCAGCCAGCATTGGACCGGTTCTAGGCTCCGGCGCGTTCCGCCACAACTAGCGGAAGGTGTCGCAGGGATCGTCGCGCTCCGCAGGCTCGGTCACCCGCCACACGTCGAACGGCGCGCCGTCGTCGGGCGGACTTTCCAGTTGGCCCACGGACAAGATGTCGACGCCGGGGCGCGCCGTCTCGAGGTAGACCGGAATGCCTCGGTCCCGCCGCGCGTGCCCGTTCCCGGTGATAACGACGACCGGTCCGCCGGTCTCGTCGAGCGCCGCCAGCGTCGCGCGTGCCAGAGCCGCGTCACGCAGGCGCTGCGCCTCCACCATGCCGGGCAGCATGTCCTCCGGCAGCGCGCCGCAATGCGCCACCGCCTGCTCCTCCACCCGCAGCGCCAGTTCCTCCTCCGGCAGCGGCAGATCGAGGCCGAAGGCGGCGGCATCGCCGCCCATGACCGACGCGGCGCCCTCGCTCACCGAGCGGCGAATGTCGTCGTGGATGAGCGCGCCGCCGTATACGCGCGCCGCCGGCGCGGCGGTGAAGATGGGGTGGTACATTTCGAAGTCGGGCCAGCCGCTCTCCTCCCAGCCGAGCGCCTCTGAGAGCACCTTCGCGTCATCCCGGTTTCCGGGCCCGACCGCCGCGGCCTTCTGGGACGTCAGCATCTCGAAGACGATCGCCGCGGGCGCAATCGCCGCGACAGCCTCCGCCTGACCCTGATGATGAGCAGGATTGTCGTGCACCTCGCCAATGATCACGACGTCAGCGGTCGGAAGGGCCGTCAGCCCGTCCCGCCCGATCTCCGCCGCCGCCGCCGCGCCCGCGAGCGCGGCCGCGATCAGGCCGAGGCGAAGAATTCGTGCACCTCGCCCGAGGTCCGCTCGAGGCTCTTGCGCATCTTGCCGAACGCGGCCGCCTCCAACTGGCGCACCCGCTCCTTCGAGAGGCCGAGCTCGTTGCCGAGGCTCTCCAGCGTTCGCGGGTCGTCGCGCAGCTTGCGCTCACGGACGATGAAGCGCTCGCGCTCGTTGAGCGACGACATCGCGGTCACAAGCCAGCCCCGCAATGTATCGATGTCCTTGTCATGCGCGACCCGGTTGGCTGCCTGCTCGCCCTGGTCCTCCAGCATGTCGATCCACTCGCGGCCATCATCTTCCGTAGACTGCGTCGCGTTCAACGAATAGTCCGACCCGGCCAGGCGGCCTTCCATCATCTCCACGTCGTGAAGCGGCACGCCGACCTCGGTCGCGATCAGCTGGCGCAGCTGGTGGTTGTCCAACCGCTCGCCACTCGCCGCCGCCTCGCGCTCGAGCCGCGCCTGGACCCGACGCATGTTGAAGAACAGCGACTTCTGCGACGAAGTCGATCCCGTGCGGACCATCGACCAGTTGCGCATAACGTAGTCCTGGATCGACGCCTTGATCCACCACACCGCATAGGTCGAGAAACGCACGCCGCGGTCGGGGTCGAACTTGTCCGCGGCCTTCATCAGTCCCAGCCCCGCCTCCTGGATGAGGTCGTTCATCGGGGCGCCGTAGCGCTTGAACTTCGCCGCCATCGAGATCGCGAGACGCATGTATGCCGTCACGAGTCGGTGCAGCGCCTCCTCGTCGCGATAGTCTCGCCAAGCGTAGGCGAGGCGTAGCTCGGTCTCCGCATCCAGAAGCTCCGCCTGCATAGCTCGGCGCGAAAGTGACTGATCGGAAAAACCGTCTAAAGCCATTCTGCGTTCCCCCAGACAAGACCCGGCAGGGCCGTTTCCATTCACGACCCGATACGCAGGTGCAACGCCGGCAGATCGAAAAAAGTTCACCTCGCGATGTTGCTCGCGCACGAAAATGTCCTACAGCGCCACCAATGCGGATGCATTTCGCGTCAGCGGGACCGCAACTGCGCCCACAAATTCGGCAGGATGGAATCTTCACCGGATCCTTGGGTTTCGGCATCGCGAACGGTGCAAGCCCGTCCTGGAGGAATGCCGACGCGGGTTGGCGCTCCGCCAGCGTCTCCGGCCGACCTGGCCAAGACCGTGGCTCTCTGGTCGCATGCCGTGCAACCGCGCAAGGCGGATGGTTCTTCATCCGCTCTTCGCCCGCCCTGAGGAGCTTCGCCGCCTGCGCGGTAACTCTGTTCGAATTTTCGGCTTCTGCAGGCGAGCCGCTTCCTTAGAAAGGCCGTACCGCAATCTGTTGGGACGGATCCGTGATCGCGCGAACCTACACGGTCGCCTTCGAAGGCATCGACGCACGCCTCGTCGAGGTGCAGTGCGCCGTCGCGCCCGGCCTGCCTGCGTTCGCCATCGTCGGGCTTCCCGACAAGGCGGTGAGCGAGGCGCGCGACCGAATCCGCGCCGCCCTCGGGGCGCTTTCCATAGCGCTGCCGTCGAAGCGGATCACGGTGAACCTCTCTCCGGCCGACCTGCCGAAGGAGGGGTCGCATTTCGACCTGCCGATCGCGCTCGCGCTCCTCGCCGCGATCGACGTGATCCCGCGGGAGGATGTCGAGGGGGTCGTCTCGCTGGGCGAGCTCTCGCTCGACGGGACACTGGTCTCGGTGGTCGGAGCCCTGCCCGCCGCGATGGCGGCCGCCGAGGAGGACCGGGCGCTGGTCTGCCCCGCTGCATGCGGTGCCGAGGCGGCATGGGTCGACGCGACCGCGGTCCTCGCGGCCGCCTCCCTCGACGACGCCGTTGCGCATTTCAACGGCCGCGCTCCGATCTCGCCCGCGGCACCCGGCGAGGTGGCGGCCGAGGCAGGCATCCGGGACCTCGCCGACGTCCGCGGGCAGGAGCGCGCCAAGCGGGCGCTCGAGATCGCCGCCGCCGGCCGCCACCACCTGCTGATGGTCGGCACGCCGGGGTCCGGCAAGTCGATGCTCGCGGCGCGCCTGCCCGGCCTGCTGCCACCGCTGTCCCCGGCGGAAGCGCTCGAGACCTCGATGATCCAGTCCCTCGCCGGCACCCTGCGCGAGGGCGGGATCAGCCGCACGCGCCCCTACTGCGACCCGCACCACACCGCCTCGCCCGCGGCGATCATCGGCGGCGGCAAGGGCGCGAAGCCGGGCCAGATCAGCCTCGCCCACAACGGCGTCCTCTTCCTCGACGAGTTCCCGGAGTTCTCGCGCCAGGTCCTCGACACCCTGCGCCAGCCGCTCGAGACCGGCGAGGTCGTCGTCGCCCGCGCCAACGCCCACGTCCGCTACCCCTGCCGGTTCCTGCTCGTCGCCGCCGCCAACCCCTGCCGCTGCGGCTTCCTGCCCGACCCGGAGCGCGCCTGCGCCCGCGTTCCCGCCTGCGGCGAGGAGTATCTGGGCCGCGTCTCCGGCCCCATGATGGACCGCTTCGACCTCCGCATCGAGGTGCCGCCCGTCGCCTTCTCCGACCTCGACCTCCCCGCCTCGGGTGAGCGCTCCGCCACCGCCGCCGCTCGCGTTGCCGCCGCCCGCGCGGTCCAGTCCGCTCGCTACGAGGCCCACCCCACGGCCCGCACCAACGCCGACGCCGAGGGCGCGCTCCTCGACGAGGTCGCCGCCCCCGACCCCGAGGGCCGCGACCTGCTGCTCAAGGCCGCCGACCGCTTCGGCCTGACCGCCCGCGGCTACCACCGCGTCCTCCGCGTCGCCCGCACCATCGCCGACCTCGCGGGGGAGGAGCGGGTGGGCCGCGCGCACATCGCCGAGGCGGTCAGCTTCCGACTGAGTACGTTGCGGGCGTGAGTGGACATCACGAACTGGTTGCCTGGACGAGCGCGCAGGCAACTCAACCCGGGCAGGCTCGCCCACTTCCGGCACACCGCCCGCAGCAAGGCTTCTCTCGCGTGACCCGGCCTTGAGCTTCACAATACGCGTTGCTCTCCTCCCATCTTCTTTGAATGGCAGCGCCGACGCATCAGGCCGAGCGAAGCGGCGAGCAGCGAGAACGCTGCCGGCAGCGGGATCGGTGCGATCGAGCCGACGTCAGATTCACGCCCAGCTCTCGTCGGCGGCGTTCAGGAAACTCGCGTTGATGGTGAAGAGCCCGCGCCAGTATCCATCCCGCTCTATCCCGAGCGCCGATAGTAACGCGCCGTCGGGCGCGTCTGGATCCAGGATGCTGCCGACCATCGTCGTGTCGAGGAGGGTCTCGAACGGGCGCTGCGCACCTAGGTCGAGGTACAGGCTGTCCACAACGTAGTCGGTCGCCTTGAAGATCGTCCTGTTGCCGTCGGGCGCGACGAACGCGCTCGAGCGCCAGCGCGGGGGCTCGAAATCTTCTCCCTCACCGCCGCCCGGTTCGCCCGGCGGACGCCCCGAGAATTCCAGAACAGCAGATCATCGACGCCGTCGTCCCCGGTCTGCGCGACCATGGCAACCTCGCCCGTCTTGGCGTCGACCGTGGAGATGCCCTGATGGACCGGGACCTCGCGCGTGGTCATCCCGGTAGGCAGGCCGGTCACCGCGTCCTTGTCGCTCTGCTCAGGCAGGACGCGACCACCGCCGCATTGCCCTCGCTGCCGCAGGCCAGCGTACTGTCTTCGTGTCCGACCCCCACGCGCCCCAGAACGCAACCTTGCGCCCGTCGAAGGACAGCGCCTCGCCGACGCCGTTGAAGGTCTCTCCGCCGCCGCCCGGCACACTCGTGCTGACGTCGACGAGTGCCGCGACGTTCGGATTGTCCGACAGGCTGGCGATGTGGATGCCCCCTGCGGTAGGCGCGTCCTCGTTGCCGAGGGTGAAGACGGCCCTGTTCCCTCACGCGCTCGGCGGCGCGGTTGATCCGAAGACGGCACCGCTGCCCGGTGTCCCGCCCTCGTCCGGGATCGCCATGCCGGACTCCGCGATGAACCGGACTGGCGCGGCACCGCCGTTAGCCAGCACGTCGCGGAAAGTAGATGCCCGTCCGGCCGCCGTTCGCATCCGTCCAGTTGCCCTTGAACGCCACGACCGATTCGGTCGGCGAGGGAGCGCCCGGGAACTGGTCGAACTTCGTTCCCTCGGTCGCTGATCCCGGCACATTGCAGTCCTCGAAGCTCGGCACGGCGCCGAGTTGGCTCGCCCCGCCACGAGGGGTCCGCCCGGGTTGGTGTATACGCCCGACGTCCCGGCGCATTTGTCCGCACCGCTCGCGTCGGTGTAGGTCCAGACGGGCTGCGACTGCCCGCGGAACGCCATCGTCCCGTTCTCGTCGATGCGAGAAATTCCTCGAACCCGGCACCCGTGTTGTTGGGATCGGGAACCAGAGTCGTCTTGTTGTCGGCGACACGTTCGATCTGCTGCCCGGGTGCAGACATGGCGCGGCTGTAGAACTCCCCTAATCGGAGCGCCGCCGCCGCCCTGCGTCCTCCCGGGGGCACGGAAAACGACCACGCCGTCGCTACTGATCGAGGCTGATTGTAGCTGAAGAACGTCTCGGTCGTACGCCCGGGAAAGTCCCCGTTATTGTTGACCGTCTCCCACGTCACCGTGGCCGCAAACGCGTTGTCCGCCATCGCGGCGGATGCGAGCAGCACCGCTGCAACGCTCGTTGTTCGGGGAGACCTGCCAATGAATACGCACTTTTCTCACCCCGCTTTGCGCACCTCATCGTTAATTCGGCTCGCTCGCGGAACTGTCGACCTTGATCGAGGTGAAAGGTGGAATTCGCAGGCCGCACAGGCAAACGGCGGGCCGGCGCCCCTGAAATCCTTTCCAAGTGGCTAACGTCAAAGCGTTTTATGATTAAAATCAAGCCTTTTTCGGATTCGTCCAACTTAGACGCCCGGCTCAAGCCGCCCCCTTCGCCAGCCGCCGCTCCACCGCGTCCCAGATCGCGCCGGCGACGTCGGTCCCGTCGAACCGCTCCAGCTCCTGGATACCGGTGGGCGAGGTCACGTTGATCTCCGTCAGCCAATCCCCGATCACGTCGATCCCGACGAAGATCTGCCCGCGCTCCCTCAGCACCGGCCCGATCGCGGCGCAGATCTCCCGGTCCCGTTCGGTCATCTCCGAAGGGGTCGCCTTGCCGCCCACGTGCATGTTCGACCGCGTCTCCCCTTCCGCCGGGACACGGTTGATCGCCCCCACCGGCTCGCCATCGACCAGGATCACCCGCTTGTCCCCTTTGGTGACCGCCGGCAGGAACTTCTGCGCGATCAATGGCTCCCGCGACAGCGTCGCGAAGAGCTCCCATAGTGCGCCGAGGTTTCGGTCCTCCGGGTCCAGCCGGAAGACCCCCGCCCCCCCGTTGCCGTAGAGCGGCTTGAGGATGATGTCGCCGTGCTCGTGCTTGAAGCCGCGCAGCGAGGCGAGGTCGCGGGCGATCGTCGTGGGCGGGATCAGCTCCGGAAACTGCAGGACCAGCAGCTTCTCCGGCGAATTCCGCACCCAGAAAGGGTCGTTCACCACCAGCGTCGTGGCCTTTACATGCTCAAGCAGGTGCGTCGTGGTGATGTAGCTCATGTCGAAGGGCGGGTCCTGGCGCAGCCAGACCACGTCCATCTCCGCCAGGTCGATGTCGGCGCGCTCACCGAAGTCGACATGGTCGCCGCGCTCCCGCCGCACGGTGACCGGCCGCCCGCTGGCCAGGACCCGGCCATCGCGCCACACCAGCTTCTCCGGACCGTAGACCCACAGCGCGTGGCCGCGCGCCTGCGCCGACTCCGCGAGCCGGAACGTCGAATCGGCATCGATATCGACGTTCTCGATCGGGTCCATCTGGAAAGCGACCTTCAGCGACATGGGCACTCCTCGCGCGGCGACCGGCCCTTGATGACGCGGCGCCGCGGCAGAGGCAACGGCGCTCAGGCGATGAAGGCGTCGGGGAGGATCTCGATCCGGCCGGCGCCGTCGACGAGGGCGACGTCGAACCGCATGTCGCCAAGGGCCCCGTCCGGGGCTTGCGCCATGTACTCCTCGGCCGCGGCCATCACCCGCCGGGCCTGTCGGGCGCCGACGCGCTCCGCCGCCCGCGCGAGGTTTCGCGCCGCCTTCACCTCGACAAACACGGTGACCTCTCCGTCCCGGACCACGAGATCGATCTCTCCGCCGATGCCGCGCCAGCGCCGCGCCGCCACCGCGCATCCAGCGCGACGGTAGTGCGCCGCCACACGTTCCTCTGCCGAGAGGCCGGAGAGATACGAGCGTGCGCCGCTCACCGGCCGCGCATCCGAAGGGCGGTCTGGTAGACCTCCCGTCGTGGCCGGCCGGTCGCCTCCACGACGAAATCGGTCGCGTCCCGCAGGCTCATCGTCGTCAACGCCTCATCCAGTGCCTCCTCCACGCTCACGATCGCGACGCCTTGAGCCGCGCGGTCCACGAGCAGCACGACCTCGCCACGCGGCGGGTCGTCCTCGATCCCGGCGGCGATGTCCGCAAGCGTGCCACGCCGCACCTCCTCATGCATCTTCGTGAGCTCCCGGCAGAGCGACGCGCGTCGATCACCGCCCAAGACCTCTACCATGTCCGGAACAGTTCGTGAACATCGCTTTGGACTCTCGAACAGGATCAGGGTCGCGGGAACCTCGGCAAGCTCCTGCAGCCAGCGCTTTCGCGGGCCGCCCTGCGGTGGCGGAAAGCCCGCAAACAGGAACCGGTCGCTGGGCAGGCCCGAGATCGACAGCGCCGCGAGCACCGCCGACGGTCCAGGGATCGCGATGACCGCACCGCCCGCCGCCGCCACGTCCGCGGCGAGGCGATAGCCCGGATCGGCGACGAGCGGCGTACCGGCGTCCGAGACGTAGGCCACCGCCCGCCCCTCGGCGATGTCCGACAAGAGCCGCGGTCGCATCTGCGGACCATTGTGATCGTGGTAGGGCACGAGAGCCCGGCCGCCGAGCGCGACGCCATGGATGTCGAGCAGGCGTCGCGTGTTCCGGGTATCCTCGGCCGCCAGCACGTGCGCGTCGCGCAGAGTGTCGAGGGCGCGCAGAGTAATGTCGCGCGCGTTTCCGATCGGGGTCGCGACGAGATAGAGGCCGGCAGCGAGCGTCCCGCCGCTCACCGGCCGGTCGCGCGCAATTTACACCGCTTCGCGATCCGCATAGGTTCGTGCTCCAAGCCGTGAGGCAGCGTGAGGACCCGCTCGATGTTGACCAGAACCCCGCCGTACCGCAAGGCGGCGGCACGTATCACAGCACTTTTCGCCGTCTTGTGGCTGGCTGCATGCGACATGCCCATGATGTCGGGCGGACCGACCATCGATACCGGGCGTGCTGTGCCGGTGGCGCTGCTGGTGCCGCGCAGCTCGGCCGACGGTGGCGCGATCATATCGCAATCGCTCGAGAATGCGGCGCGGCTGGCGATGGCCGACATCCAGGGCGCGCAGATCGATCTGCGCGTGTACGATTCCGGCGGCCAGCCGGGAACGGCAGCGTCCGCCGCGCAGACCGCCGTCGCAGACGGGGCGCAGATCATCCTCGGCCCGGTCTTCGCGGGGGCGGCGAACTCGGCGGGGCTCGCGGTGGCATCCTCGGGCGTCAACGTGCTGTCGTTCTCGAACAACCCCGACATCGCCGGCGGCAACGTCTTCATCCTCGGCACGACATTCGACGATGTGGCGCAGCGACTGACGCGTTACGCCGCAGGTCAGGGACGCGGCAACATCTTCGTCGTCAGCGGCCAGGACGTGGCCGAGACCACCGGCCGCGACGCGATCCTCCGTGCGATCTCGGGGACGGGCGCGACCCTCGCCGGACAGGCGAGCTTTCCGCTATCGCAGCAGGGCGTGACATCGACCGCCCCCGGGATCGCGCAGCAGATCCAGGCGTCCGGCGCCAGTAGCGTGTTCCTCACCTCCGGCACGGCCGGCGCCTTGCCGTTCCTGGTGGATATCCTGCCCGAGAATGGCGTCAGCCCTGCCACGACACAGTACATCGGCCTGCAGCGGCTCGACATCCCGACGAGCGCGCTGTCACAGCCTGGACTGCAGGGGGCATGGTTCGCGCTTCCCGACCCGCAGCGGTCAGGGACCTTCAGTGCGCGCTACCAGGCCGCGTACGGCGGCGCACCGCATCCTATCGCCGGACTCGCCTACGACGGCATCGCCGCGATCGGCGCCCTCGTGGCACAGGGACGGTCCGACGCGCTTACCGCGGCCGCGCTGACGCAGCCGTCGGGATTCGCGGGCTCGGGCGGCACGTTTCGCTTCCTCCGCGGCGGCTCAGTCGAGAGGGCGCTGGCCGTGGCCGAGATACGCAACAACCAGGTGATCGTCATCAACCCCGCGCCGACACGTCTCGGTGGCGCAGGCTTCTAGCCGGGCGCGGGCCCGGCACGACCGTTATCTGGCAAAGGCGCCCGCTTGGTCGCAGCCGGCGGACCTGCCGCTGCCCGCGGCGCAGATCTTCGGCGCCGAACTCGGTGCGCGCGGCGCTTGACGCCGACCTCGGCGGCCTGACGGACCACCGCGACATACGCGCCAAGACGGTCCAGCATCTCCGCAGCGCAATGCAGGCCGGGCGCAAGGAGATCGCCGAGGCCTTCGCGAAGTCCCCGCGCAGTGCGCGCTCGACGGTCGCCGCCTACAGCCACCTGATGGACTGCGTCGTCCGGACCGTGCTCGACGTCGCGATCCGCTACCTGCACCGCCGGACCGACCAGACCGACGGCGCACGTTTCGCGGTGCTTGCGGTGGGCGGATATGGCAGGTCCGAAATGGCGCCCTATTCCGACGTGGACCTGCTGTTCCTGATTCCGTGGAAGACCAGCGGGTGGTCGGAAAGCCTCGTCGAATCTATCCTCTACATCCTGTGGGACCTGCACCTGAAGGTCGGACATGCCACGCGCAGCCTTCGCGATTGCCTGCGGCTGGGCAAGGCGGACATGACGATCCGCACCTCGCTGCTGGAACACCGGCTGATCGCCGGCGACGCCGCGCTTGCCGAGGAACTGGAGCAGCGGCTGCGCAGCGACCTCTTCCGCGGCACCGAGCCCGAGTTCGTCGAGGCCAAGCTCGAGGAACGAGACGTGCGGCACAAGAAGTTCGGCCAGCGCTACGTGCTGGAACCGAACATCAAGGAGGGTAAGGGCGGCCTCCGCGACCTGCAGACGCTGTACTGGATCGCAAAATACGTCAGGGGCGTGCGCAATGTCGCCGATCTGGTCGGGGACACGTTCACGCGCGAGGAGTTCGATTCCTTCGCCCGGGCCGAGACGTTCCTTCTGGCGGTGCGCTGCCACATGCACCTGACCGCCGGAAGGGCGGTCGACCAGCTCACCTTCGACATGCAGGTCGAGGTCGCCGATCGCATGGACTACAAGGACGGCTTCGGGCGCCGGGCTGTCGAGCATTTCATGCAGGACTACTTTCGCCACGCCACCCGAGTCGGGGAGCTGACGCGCATCGTCCTGACGGAGCTCGAGGACCGCCACGTCAAGAAGGCGCCGCGCCTTCAGAAGCTGCTGCGTCGCCGGAAGACGGCGCGCGCGCCCTTCGAGATCGTCGGCCAGCGCATGCGCATCGCCGACGCCGGCGCCTTCCTCGAACATCCGGTCAACTTCGTCCGCATCTTCGACGAGGCGTTGAGGACGGGCTCGCTGCTGCACCCTGACGCGATGCGCCTGATTGCCGCGAACCTCGACCGGATCGATGATCGCGTGCGCGAGGATCCCGAGGCCAACCGCGTGTTCCTCGACATGATGCTCAGGCGAGGAAACCCGGAACGCGCGTTGAGACGGATGAACGAGCTTGGCGTCCTCGGCGCGTTCGTCCCCGAGTTCGCGCGCGTCGTCGCGATGATGCAGTTCAACATGTACCACCACTTCACGGTGGATGAGCACACCATCCAGTGCATCTCCACCATCGCCCAGATCGAGCGGGGCGAACTGGTGGAGTCCCTGCCCATCGCGACCAAGATCGTCGAGGGAGGGGTCAACCGACGGGTGCTCTACGTCGCGCTGCTGCTTCACGACATCGGCAAGGGCCGCGACGAGGATCATTCCGTCGCCGGCGCCCGCATCGCGCGCAAGCTGGCCCCGCGGCTGGGGCTGAAGCCTGCGGAGTGCGAGACGGTGGAGTGGCTGGTCCGCTATCACCTGCTGATGTCGGACATGGCGCAGAAGCGCGACCTCTCCGATCCGAGAACGGTTCGCGACTTCGCGAAGGCCGTGCGGACGCGCCGGCGACTGGACTTGCTGACGCTCTTGACCGTCTGCGACATCCGCGGCGTCGGTCCCGGCGTGTGGAACAACTGGAAGGCGCAACTCCTCCGCGGACTTTATCGACAGACGGAACAGGCCCTGGTGCGCGGTCTCGAAGACGTGAACCGCGAAACGCGCGAGGTCGAGGCTCGGCGCGCCCTGCGCGAGGCTCTCTCGGACTGGGACAAAGGCGATCTGCGGGCGGAACTCGGCCGTCACTATGGTCCCTACTGGCAAGGACTTCCGACGTCCGCACACGTGGTCTTCGCTAGGCTCATGCGAAAAGTCGGCAACGGCGACATCCGGATGGACATCGAACGCGATGATGATCGCGACGGCACCCGGATATGCTTCGCGATGGTCGACCATCCGGGCATCTTCAGCCGGCTGGCCGGTGCCTTGGCGCTCGTCGGGGCCAATGTCGTCGACGCTCGCTGCTACACCACGCGCGATGGCCTCGTGACCGCGTGCTTCTGGGTCCAGGACGCGGAGGGCCACCCCTACGAGCAGTCGCGCCTGCCGCGCCTGCGCGACACGATCTTCAAGACGCTCAAGGGCGAGGTCATCGCGCGCGAGGCGCTGGAACCGAAGGACAAGCTGAAGAAGCGCGAGAAGGCCTTCCTCGTCCCCACCTCCATCACCTTCGACAATGACGGATCGGACCTCTACACGATCATCGAAGTCGACACCCGCGACCGGCCCGGCCTGCTGCACGACCTGACGCGAACGCTGGCGGCCAACAACGTCCAGATCGCGAGCGCCGTCATCGCCACGTATGGCGAGCAGGTCGTGGACTCGTTCTACGTCAAGGACATGTTCGGCCTGAAGTTCTTCGCCGAGCCGAAGCGGCGGCAGCTCGAGAAGCGTCTGCGCGAGGCGATTACCAGCGGCGCCGAGCGGGCCCGCGCCTGACCTGACATGCGTCCGATCCGCCTTCTCGCCGGGTTTCTGACGGTCGGCGCCTGGACCATGGCGAGCCGCGTCATGGGCTTCGCCCGCGACATCCTGATCGCGGCGACGCTGGGCGCGGGTCCGGTGGCGGAGGCGTTCCTCGTCGCCTTCGCGCTGCCGAACATGTTCCGCCGCTTCTTCGCCGAGGGCGCGTTCAACATGGCCTTCGTGCCGATGTTCGCCAAGAAGCTGCAGGGCGAGGAGGACGCGACGGGACTTCGCGCAGGACGCGCTCGCGGGCATGCTGGTCGTGCTTTCGGCCTTCACCGGCCTGGGCATCGTGCTGATGCCGCTTCTTGTCACCGCGATGGCAGGCGGCTTCGTCGGGGACGCGCGGTTCGACCTCGCAGTGACGTTTGGCCGGATCGCCTTTCCCTACATCCTGTTCATCTCGCTCGCGGCGCTGGTTTCGGGCGTGCTGAACGCTTCGGGTCGGTTCGTGGCCGCCGCCGCGGCACCCGTCCTGCTGAACGTGATCTTCATCGCCGCGATGGCCTTCAGCTGGTACTTCGACGTGCCGTCCGAGGACTTGCTTGGCCTCGGACTCGACCGTCTTCTGGGGCTCGAGGTCGGCGCGACGCTGGCGTTCTCGGTCCCAATCGCGGGCGTGGCGCAGCTTGCGTTCGTCTGGTGGGCGGCGTCGCGGGCGGGATTTCGCCTGACCTTGCGGCGGCCGCGGCTCACGCCGGAGCTCAAGCGACTTGCGGTGATCGCGGGGCCGGCGGCGCTGGCGGGCGGCGTCGTGCAGGTCAACCTGCTTATCGGGCGCCAGGTCGCGAGCTTCTTCGAGGGTGCGATCGCCTGGCTGAACTACGCCGACCGGCTCTACCAGCTGCCTCTGGGGGTCGTCGGCATCGCCATCGGCGTCGTGCTTCTGCCCGAGCTGTCGCGGCGCCTGCGCGCGGGCGACGAGGCCGGCGGTCGCCATGCCTTCAGTCGCGCAGCCGAGATGGCGCTGATGCTGACGGTTCCGGCCGCGGTGGCGCTCGTCGTGATCCCGCTGCCGCTGATTTCCGTCCTGTTCGAGCGGGGCGCGTTCGACGCCGAGGATTCCCGCGCGACCGCGGCCGCGCTCGCGGTCTACGGGCTGGGCCTGCCGGCGTTCGTCCTGCAAAAAGTCTTCCAGCCGCTGTTCTACGCCCGGGAAGATACGGTGCGGCCGTTTCGGTACGCCCTAGTCTCCCTCGCCGTGAATGCGGGCCTCGCCATCGGCCTCGCCATCGCGATCGGCTACCTCGCCGCCGCGATCGGCACGACGGTCGCGGCATGGGCGATGGTATTGCTGCTCTGGCGCGGGTCGCGCGCCATGGGCGAGGCGGCGATGCCGGACGACAAGTTCCGCCATCGCCTGCCGAGGATCATCGGAGCCGCGGCCGTGATGGGCGTGTGCCTGCTGGCGGCGGGTTCGGCCCTCTCCGGCGCGCTCGCCGATGGAACGACGCGCTATGCCGCCCTGGCGGTGCTGGTCCTGGCCGGTCTGGCGTCCTACGCCGCCGCGGGCCTTGCGCTCGGAGCGTTCTCGGTTCGCGATTTCCGGCGGGTGGCGCGGCGGTAGCCGTTCAGCGCCGGCGAAGAGCGGCGAGCGCGCGCCGCCAGCCGCCCGGCCCGACGAGGAACGACAGCCCGAAGCCGGTGACGAAGCCCGTGACCTCCGCCACCCATTCGTTCGTGGAGCCGAAGAGCACCCCGAAGATCAGCTGGATGCCGAGCAGGAAGCCGATGAGCGTGAAGGCGCGGTGCTGCGGCGCGCCAACGCGACCGAGGCTCGTCCACAGCAGCCAGGTGAAGCCGCCGATCAGCCCGTATACGGCGGGAAACCCGCCCGCGAGCGGCATCGGGTCGTTCAGGGCGAGGCCGTAGACCAGCGCGCCCATGATCGCCGAGCCGAAGAAGATGGCGAAGAACGCCAACGTCCCCATCGTCTCCGCCACCATCTTGCCGAGCGCCAGCAGGAACACCACGACGAAGAGCGCGTGCGTGAAGCCGTAATGCACGAAGGGATAGGTGACGAAGCGCGCGACGTGCTCCAGCGGCCATGTCCCGCGGGCGATCATGGCATCGAGGATGTCGCCGAAGAACGCGTACCGCTCCAGCGCCGACTGCCGCCAGCCGATCCCGCCCGGCCCGCCGATCAGTCCGCGGCCGGCCGCAGCCAGCGTCAGCTCGATACCGGTGATGACGACCGCCAGCGCCATGACCGGCGGCGGCAGCGGGTTGAGCGGAGAGGCGTCCGGGTCTTGCACGATGGGCGTTCCTTGACGGTTCGAGGCCCGACGGATAATCGACCGCTCCACCAGTTTCCAGACGGAGAGGCAAGATGGAAGCCGTGGCCGACCCACGCACCGCTCCCGCAGCCGAGGCGCGCTTCACCCCGCGCGTCTTCTCGGGCATCCAGCCGTCTGGCGGTCTGACGCTCGGCAATTATCTCGGCGCGCTGAAGCGCTGGGTGGAGATGCAGCAGAGCGGGGTCGAGACGATCTATTGCGTTGTCGACATGCACGCGATCACCGTCTGGCAGGATCCCGCGAAGCTGAAGCGAAGCACGCGGGAAGTCGCTTCCTTCTTCATCGCCAGCGGCATCGACCCGGAGCGCTCGATCCTCTTCAACCAGAGCCAGGTGCCGGAGCATGTACAACTCGCCTGGATCTTCAACTGCGTCGCCCGCATGGGCTGGATGCGGCGGATGACCCAGTGGAAAGAGAAGGCCGGCAAGAACGCCGAGGAGGCGTCGCTGGGGTTGTTCGGCTACCCCGCGCTGATGGCCGCGGACATCCTTGCGTATCACGCCACCCACGTGCCGGTGGGCGAGGATCAGAAGCAGCACCTGGAGCTGACGCGCGACATTGCGGCTAAGTTCAACCACGATTACGGGGTGGATTTCTTCCCCCTGACCGAGCCGGTGATCGAGGGGCCTGCGACGCGGGTGATGAGCCTGCGCGACGGGTCGAAGAAGATGTCGAAGTCCGATCCCTCCGACATGAGCCGGATCAACATGGGCGACGACGCCGACACGATCGCGCAGAAGTTGCGCAAGGCGCGCACCGACCCCGAGCCGCTGCCGGAGATGGCCGCGGGCCTCTCCGAGCGGCCGGAGGCACGGAACCTCGTGGCGATCTACGCCGCGCTGTCGGACAAGAAGGTCGCGGACGTGATGCCCGAGATCGCAGGCAAGCCGTTCTCGGAATTCAAGCCGATGCTTGCCGACCTCGCCGTCTCGAAGCTCGCGCCGATCTCGTCGGAGATGACCCGGCTGATGTCGGACCCCGCCGAGATCGACAGCATCCTGCGCCATGGCGCCGAGCGCGCGAGAGAGATCGCCGCGCCGATCGTCGCGCAAACCTACGAGATCGTCGGGATGGTACGCTGAGGCCTCGTTGTCATGAAGACGTCAAGCGGGGCGAGTAGCTCTTCGTTCGCCGGGGAGAATCCGCCCCCCGCCCTCGACGGCGGAGCGTCCGGCGCAGAGTAACGAGGTTTGGGCCGTTCGCCCTCCCCTCGCCCCCCGTGCCTGCTGGCCGGGGGGCATCCCCCGGCAAATTCGCACCAACGCCGTGCGGCCATCGCCGATGCAACAGGCGCCGCGGCTCGCTACGTCTCACCGAGAAGGAGAGCGAGCACATGTCCCAGAGCATCGACCCCGACGTGCGCGTCGGCCATGTCCACCTCAAGGTCTCCGACCTCGACCGGGCGATCGCGTTCTATCGCGACGTCCTCGGCTTCGAACTGCAGCAGATGTACGGCACCTCCGCCGCATTCCTGAGCGCGGGCGGATACCACCACCATGTCGGTCTGAACGTGTGGGAGAGCGAAGGTGGAACGCCGCCGCCTTCCGGTCATACCGGTCTCTACCATGTCGCCTTCCTCTACCCGGATCGGCGGAGCCTCGGCTCCGCCATCGTGCGGGTCCTGGACGCCGGTATCCGCCTCGACGGCGCGGCCGACCATGGTGCGAGCGAGGCGGTCTACCTGCAGGACCCCGACGGCAACGGGATAGAGCTCTACCGTGACCGCCCGCGTGAGGAATGGCCGCGCGACGAAGATGGGCACATCGCACTCGTGAACGGTCCCCTGGACGTCGCCGCGCTGGTCGCAGAGGCAGGCTGAGGCTGGACCCTTCCTCCGCCCATGCCTATGGTCCGCGCCCTGCGATCAGGAGGACCAGATGGCGACCGGGACGGATATCCGCACGTATTTCGACGGGCGCTGGCACGACGGCGACGTGATGGTGATGCGGGCTGCCGACCATGGCTCATGGCTCGGGACCACCGTCTTTGACGGCGCGCGCCATTTCGACGGCGTGGCCCCGGACCTACGGGCGCACTGCGCGCGGGCCAACCGCTCCGCCACGGCCCTGATGATAACGCCGACGGTCTCGACCGAGGAGATGGTCGAGATCGTGCGAGAGGGTCTGGCGCACTACCCGAAGGATCAGGCGATCTATATCCGCCCGATGTACTGGGCGCTCGACGGCGGCGATCTCGGCGTCGCCCCCAAGGAGGGGGCCACCGGCTTCGCCGTCTGCCTCGAGGCGATCCCGATGGCCCCGGAAGGCGCGACGACGACGCTGACGACGACGCGGTTCCGCCGCCCGACGCTCGACTGTGCGGTTGTCGACGCAAAGGCCGGCTGCCTCTATCCCAACAATGCCCGCATGCTGAAGGAGGCGCGGGCCAAGGGCTACGGCAACGCGCTGGTGGCCGACGCGCTCGGCAACGTGGCCGAAAGCGCCACCGCCAACGTCTTCATCGTGCGCGACGGCGAAGTCTTCACGCCCATCGCGAATGGCACCTTCCTCGCCGGGATCACGCGCGCGCGTCACATCGCGAACCTGGCGGCCGAGGGGGTGCGGGTGCACGAGACGGTGCTCAGCTTCGACGATGTCCGCGACGCCGACGAGGTCTTCCTTTCCGGCAACATGAACAAGGTGACCCCGGTGACGGAGTTCGACGGCACGCACTACCAGGTCGGGCCGATGACGCGGCGGATCCGCGACCTCTACTGGGACTGGGCACTGTCGGCGGGCTGACTTGTCGGCCTTCCCCGCCTGAGTCATGGTGGATCGCTAAGGTTGGATCGGACATGCGGAAATTCCTCGTCATCCTCGACGACACGCGCGAATGCCTCAACGCCATTCGCTTCGCCGCGATGCGCGCGTCGAAGACCGGCGGGGGCGTCAAGGTGCTGGCCGTGATCCCGCCTGAGGAGTTCAGCCATTGGGTCGGCGTCGGCGAGATCATGCGCGAGGAGTCGCGAGAGCGTATCCGCGCCCATTTCGAGGTGTTCGCCAAGTGGATGCGCGACCGGCAGAACGTCGATCCCGAACTCACGATTCGCGAGGGGGAGGCGGTCCCGCAGATATTGGCCGAGATAAAAGAGGACGAAGCGGTCGGAGTGCTCGTCCTCGGCGCCGGCACCGAGAAATCGGGCCCCGGCCCGCTGGTCAGCAATTTGACGCGGATGGCGGGGTCTCTGCCGGTGCCCGTTACGATTGTGCCGGGCGAGCTCTCCAAGGAGGCCCTGGAGCTCGTCACATGACCGAGATTGGAATCGTTCCAATTCGTTGACACCGGCGGGCACCGAGCGCATATCCTGATGCCTTACCAGGAGGACGAACGATGTTCATCCAGACCGAGTTCGACCCCGAACCCGGCGACGCTGAAGTTCCTGCCCGGCCAGACGGTGCTGGAGGCGGGTACAGCAGACTTTCCCGCGCCCGAAAGCGCGGGAGACTCGCCGCTCGCCAGCCGCATCTTCGCGATCGGCGGCGTGACGGGCGTCTTCTTCGGCAGCGACTTCGTTACCGTGACCAAGGCGGCGGATGTCGAGTGGGACCACGTCAAACCCGCGATCCTCGGCGCGATCATGGAGCATTACCAGTCGGGGCAGCCAGTCATGAGCGGCGGGTCAGACGCTGCGGTAGACCACGCTGCGCACGACGGGCCTGACGCCGAGATCGTGCATCAGATCAAGGAGCTGCTCGATACGCGCGTCCGCCCGGCTGTCGCGCAGGACGGCGGCGACATCACGTTCCACGGCTTCGATCGCGGCGTCGTGTACCTGCACATGCAAGGCGCATGCGCGGGCTGTCCGTCCTCGACACTCACGCTCAAGATGGGCATCGAGAACCTTCTTCGTCACTATATTCCAGAGGTGATCGAGGTGCGGCCGGTCGCGGCCTGAAGGCTTGATCCTTTCGTTCGACACGTCGGCGGCGCATTGCGCCGCCGTTCTGCTGTCCACGGGGAGCGTTATCGCGGCGCGCCGCGAGGAGATGGTCCGCGGTCAGGCAGAGCGGCTGTTTCCTCTCCTCATCGAAACGCTTGAGGAGGTCGGCATCGGCTGGCGCGATCTCGACGCGCTCGCCGTCGGAACCGGCCCTGGCAACTTCACGGGCCTTCGGATCGGCGTCGCCGCCGCACGCGGGCTCGCGCTGTCGGCTGATCTGCCGGCGCACGGGGTCGACGGATTCGCTGCTCGCGCCGAGGGCGCGGAGACACCGTCTCTGATCTGCATCGCGGCACCTCGCGGATTGCTCCACATCCGACGCACCGGCGAGGAGACGGTTGAAACCGTGTCGCCCGAGGGCGCTCGGGCCGCCGCGTCGGAGCATTCGCTTGCCCTCGTGGGCGAGGCGGTGGGCATCCCTCCGACATACCCGCTCGCCGAGGCGGCAGCCCGCATCGTCGAACGGCGACGTCTGGCAGGCGAGCGGCCGGCGCGGCCGTTGCCGTTCTACGTCCGTCCTCCCGATGCGGCACCGGCGCGGCAGCAGGCGCCGACCCTGCCGGCGTGACCGCCGCAGAACTCGCGCGCCTTCATGCCGGCGCGATGACCGATCCCAGACCTTGGAGCGAGGCGGAGTTCGCCAGCCTGATGGCACAGGACGGCGTCCATGTCTCGGCCGACGCGACCTCCCTCGCCGTAGGACGCACCGCCGCGGATGAGGCGGAATTGCTGACCCTTGCGACCCTGCCCGCGGCGCGGCGGCACGGACGCGCCCGGGCCCGTCTGGCAGAGTTCGAGGCCGAGGCGCGCATCCGTGGAGCTGAGAGTGCGTTCCTGGAGGTCGCGGACGACAATGCGCCGGCGATCGCGCTCTATGTCGCAACCGGCTATGCCGAGGTCGGCCGCCGGCCGCGCTACTACGCCCGTCCGGGCGGTGGCGTCGCCGCGCTCGTCATGCGAAAACTGCTTGTGGCTGAATGACCTAGCGGAAAGAGCGGCTTGAGGGTCGTTGGCCCTTTCTCGCGCGCGCCTGTGACCCAAACCCCATTGACCCTGCCAGTCTCCACGGCCTTAATTGCCGCGATCTGACATGGATCTGCTGCATGTCGGGCGCCCTTCGCCACCGCCCGGCTAGGCGCCGCCCGCGAAACCGATACGGGAGACCTTGATGACCCTGATGCGAAACCTATTGACCGCCGCCGCCGCGACGGTCCTGACCGCAGGCGCCGCGCTGGCCGAGCCGGCGATCATCTTCGACCTCGGTGGCAAGTTCGACAAGTCGTTCAACGAAGCCGCCTTCCAAGGGGCGGAGCGCTGGGCGGAAGAGACGGGTGGCAGCTATCGCGAGATCGAGCTGACGTCGGAGGCGCAGCGCGAGCAGGCGCTGCGGCGCATGGCGGAGTCCGGCGCCAATCCGGTCGTCACCGTCGGTTTCGCCTATGCCTCGACGCTCGACCAGTTGGCGCCGGAATACCCCGACACGGACTTCGTCGCGATCGACGCCGTCGTGGACCAGCCGAACGTCCGCAACTACGTCTTCGCCGAGCATGAGGGCAGCTACCTCGTCGGCATGCTGGCCGGCATGGCGACCGAGAGCGACACCGTGGGCTTCGTCGGCGGCATGGACATCCCACTGATCCGAAAGTTCGCCTGCGGCTACGTGCAGGGCGTCAAGGCCGCGAATCCCGACGCCACCGTGATCCAGAACATGACCGGCACCACCCCGGCCGCGTGGAACGACCAGACCCGCGGCGCGGAGTTGACGCGCGCGCAGGTGAGCCAGGGCGCCGACGTCGTCTACCACGCCGCCGGCGGCACCGGCATCGGCGTGCTGCAGGCCGCGGCCGACGAGGGGATTCTCGGCATCGGCGTCGACAGCAACCAGAACTACCTGCATCCCGGCAGCATCCTGACCTCGATGCTCAAGCGCGTCGACAACGCGGTCTATGAGGCGTTCAGCGACAGCGAGAGCGAGGACTTCTCGACGGAGAACCGGGTCATGGACCTCGAGACCGAAGGCGTCGGCTACGCCCTCGACGAGAACAACCAGGACCTCGTCACCGACGAGATGAAGGCCGCGGTCGAGGACGCGAAGGCAAAGATCATCTCCGGCGAGATCGAGGTGCACGACTACATGTCGGACAATTCCTGCCCGGCGAGCTAGTTGCCGGTCACCGAGAGATCGGGGCGGCCGCCGGTCGCCCCCGGCGCCGCCCCGGCGATCGAGCTTCGCGGGATCTCGAAGGCGTTCGGCCCCGTCCAGGCGAACAAGGACATCTCGATCAAGGTGATGCCAGGAACCATCCACGGCATCATCGGCGAGAACGGAGCGGGCAAGTCGACGCTGATGTCGATCCTCTACGGCTTCTACCGGGCCGATGCCGGCGAGATCTGGATCGATGGCAAGAAGACCGACATACCCGACAGCCAGGCCGCGATCAGCGCGGGGATCGGCATGGTCTTCCAGCACTTCAAGCTGGTCGAGAACTTCACTGTGCTCGAGAACGTCGTCCTCGGAGCGGAGGATGGGCGCCTGCTGCGGCCATCGCTCGCCAAGGCGCGGCGCATCCTCAAGGAGCTGTCGGAAGAATACGAGCTGAACGTCGATCCCGACGCGAAGATCGAGAACATCGGCGTCGGCATGCAGCAGCGCGTGGAGATCCTCAAGGCGCTCTACCGGAACGCGCAGATACTGATCCTCGACGAGCCGACGGGCGTGCTGACGCCGTCGGAGGCCGACCACCTGTTCCGCATCCTCGACGGGCTGCGGCGCGAGGGGAAGACGATCGTCCTGATCACCCACAAGCTGCGGGAAATCATGGAGGCGACAGACACCGTCAGCGTCATGCGGCGCGGCGAGATGACCGCGACGGTGAAGACGGCGGAGACGTCGCCCGAGGAGCTTGCCGAGCTCATGGTCGGCCGCAAGGTCCTGCTCCGCATCGACAAGACGCCGGCGAAACCGGGCAAGGTCGTCTGCGAGGTGCGCGACCTGCACGTCACCGACGCGAAGGGCGTGGAACGGCTGAAGGGCGTGAGCTTCGACATCCGCGCCGGCGAGATCCTCGGCATCGCCGGCGTCGCCGGCAACGGACAGTCGGAGCTTCTGGACGTTCTCGGCGGCATCATGCCTGCAACGGGCACCGTCCGCATCAACGGTCAGGAGATCGACCTGTCCGGCAGCCGGAGCGACGCCCGCACGCGCCGCGCGCGCGGCATCGCCCACGTGCCCGAGGACAGGCAGCGGCGCGGGCTCATCATGGACTTCAAGGCCTGGGAGAACGTGGCGTTCGGGTACCATGATGACCCGCGCTACAACCGCGGCGCCTTGATGATGAACAACGACGCGCTCCGCCGCGACGCCGAGGCCAAGATGCAGCATTTCGACGTCCGCCCGCCGAATTGCCTGCTCGACGCGAAGAGCTTCTCGGGCGGCAACCAACAGAAGATCGTCCTCGCCCGCGAGATCGAGCGCAGCCCGGACCTGCTGCTCGTCGGGCAACCGACCCGCGGCGTCGATATCGGTGCCATCGAGTTCATTCACCAGCGGATCGTGGAGCTGCGGGACGCCGGCAAGGCGGTGCTCCTCGTCTCGGTAGAGCTGGACGAGATCCAGTCGCTGTCGGACAGGATCGTGGTGATGTTCGACGGCCGCGTCATGGGCGAACGCAACGTGGGGCAGACTAACGAGCGGGAACTGGGCCTTCTGATGGCGGGCATGGGCGGCGACGGTGCGCCCGCCCCGGCTGGCGGGCCGCCCGTCGACGCGCCGATGGACCAGCCGGCATGACGACGATGGTGGCGACCGACAGGGATTGGCGCGCATGATGCCGAGATGGGCCGACGTCATAGCGGTGCCGCTGATCAACCTCGTTCTCGCGTTCCTCGTCTCCGGCCTCGTCGTCCTCTACATCGGCGAGAACCCCATCGAGGCGCTGGTGATCATGATCCATGGCGCAGTAGGCTCCGCCTACGGCTGGGGCTACACGCTGTTCTACGCCACCAACTTCATCTTCACAGGCCTTGCCGTCGCCGTCGCGTTCCATGCGCGCCTCTTCAACATCGGGGGCGAGGGGCAGGCGGCGATCGGCGGCCTGGGCGTGGCGCTGGTGTGCCTCGCGGTGCCGTGGCCGCACTGGATTCTCGCGCTACCCGCCGCGATCGTGGGCGGCGCTGTGTTTGGCGCGGCCTGGGCCGCGATCCCGGCCTACCTGCAGGCCCGGAGGGGCAGCCACATCGTCATCACGACGATCATGTTCAACTTCATTGCATCCG
This sequence comes from uncultured Alphaproteobacteria bacterium, assembly GCA_963749675.1. Lineage (GTDB taxonomy): Bacteria > Pseudomonadota > Alphaproteobacteria > Rhodobacterales > Rhodobacteraceae > Roseitranquillus. Next base: position 1,086,784 of record CAVVNT010000001.1, on the reverse strand, counting down.
CCCTGCTGGTCTACCTTCTGGTCGACGTGCTCAAAGCGCCGGAATCGATGTCGCCCGAAACATCGCGCTTTCCGCTGGGCGCGCACCTGCCGAACGCGAGCGTCCTGGCGCCGCTCGGCCTGCCCTTCCGGCCGTCGACGCCGCTGAACCTCGCCTTCTTCGTCGCGCTGATCAGTTGCTGGCTGGTGTGGCTGCTGATCTGGCGGACGCGCTTCGGCTACGAAATCCGCGCCTTCGGCCATTCCGAGCCGGCCGCGGTTTACGCCGGCATCTCGCCCTTCCGCATCACCATGCTCACGATGCTGATCTCGGGCGCGCTGGCGGGACTGATGGCGATCAATTCGGTGATGGGCGAGGCGGAGCGGCTGGTCCTCGACAGCGTGCAAGGCGCGGGATTCATCGGGATCGCCGTCGCCTTGATGGGCCGGTCGCACCCGGTCGGCGTGTTCCTCGCGGCGATCCTGTTCGGCATCCTGTATCAAGGCGGCGCCGAGTTGGAGTTCGAGATGCCGGCGGTCAGCCGCGAGTTGATCGTCGTGATCCAAGCGCTCGTGATCCTGTTCACCGGCGCACTCGACAACATGGTTCGCATGCCGATGGAGCGGTTCTTCCTGCACCGGCGGACGGGCCGCGTATGAACGACATCCTGCCCCTGCTCGAACTCGTCGCTGAGGCTGGCGACGCCGCTGCTTCTGGCCTGCCTCGCCGGGCTGTTCAGCGAGCGTTCGGGCATCTTCGACATCGGGCTCGAGGGCAAGATGCTGATCTCGGCCTTCTTTTCCGCCGCGACGGCGGCGTTGACGGGATCGGTCTGGCTGGGTCTGCTGGCCGGCATCGCATCGTCCGTGGTGTTCTCGCTGATCCACGGACTCGCCTCGATCACCTTCCGCGGCAACCAGCTCATCTCGGGCGTCGCGCTCAACTTTCTCGCCTCCGGCATCACCGTCCTCATCGCTCAGGACTGGTTCTCCTCCGGTGGCCGCACGCCGCCGCTCGCGGGAGCGGCACGGTTCAACGCGATCGACCTGCCCTTTTCCAATGCGTTCAGGGACGTACCGATCTTCGGCCCGATCTACCACGACCTCGTCTCCGGCCACACGATCCTCGTCTATGTCGCCCTGTTGGCGGTGCCGCTCACTTGGTGGATCCTGTTCCGCACGCGCTACGGCCTGCGCCTGCGCGCGGTTGGAGAGAATCCGGCCGCGGTCGACACAGCCGGGGTCAGTGTCGTGGGGCTGCGCTATTCGGCGATGCTGATCTGCGGGCTCCTGACGGGTCTGGCCGGCGTCTACCTTGCCACAGGACTCAACGCAGGCTTCGGCCGCGAGATGACGGCGGGGCGCGGCTATATCGCGCTTGCCGCCCTGATCTTTGCGAAATGGCGGCCCTGGCACGCACTCGGCGCCACGATGCTTTTCGGACTGCTGGAGGCCATCGCGATCCGCTACCAGACCGTCGAGATCCTTGGCATCGTCATACCCGGCCAGTTCATGCAGGCCCTGCCCTACATCCTGACCGTCGTCATCCTCGCCGGCTTCGTCGGCCGCGCGATCCCGCCCCGTGCGGGCGGGGAGCCGTACGTAAAGGAACGTTGACCCAACTTCTTCGGGCAGAGGAGGCCCGAGCGCACGCGCATGCAGATCTACCTTCCCATCGCCGAGGTGTCTGTCAACGCCGCGCTCCTCCTTGGGATCGGAGGGCTCGTCGGCGTTCTCTCGGGAATGTTCGGCGTCGGCGGCGGATTCCTGATCACGCCGCTGCTCTTCTTCGTCGGCATCCCGCCCGCGGTTGCGGTGGCGACGTCGGCGAACCAGATCGTCGCGTCCTCGATCTCCGGCGTTCTCGCGCACCTCCGTCGGCGTACTGTCGACCTGCGGATGGGCCTCATCCTGCTGCTTGGCGGTCTGATTGGCTCGGCTCTGGGCGTCCAGGTCTTCAGCATCCTGCGCGAACTCGGGCAGGTCGACCTTGCGGTTCGGCTCTGCTACGTGATCTTCCTCGGCATCGTCGGCGCATTGATGCTGGTCGAGAGCCTTCGGGCGCTGAAAAAATCTCGCCGAGGCGGGCCGCCGACCCGACGCAAGCACAACTGGGTGCTCGCGCTTCCGTTCAAGCTCAAGTTCCGCGTATCCGGCCTATACATCTCGGTGATACCACCCCTCCTGGTCGGAGCGTTCGTGGGGTTGCTCGCGGCAATAATGGGGGTCGGCGGCGGCTTCATCATGGTGCCGGCGATGATCTACCTGCTGCACGTTCCGACGAAGGTCGTGATCGGCACGTCGCTCTTCCAGATCATCTTCGTCACCGCCTTCACCACGCTGCTACATGCCACGGCGAACCAGACGGTGGATGTCATGCTCGCGCTTCTGCTGATCATCGGCGGCGTGGTGGGCGCACAGGTCGGCACCGGCATCGGGCAGCGCCTCGGCGCGGAGCAGCTGCGAATTCTGCTGGCGATCCTCGTTCTGGTGGTGTGCGGTAAGATCGCCCTCGAACTTCTGCTCCGTCCAGCCGAGCTCTATTCGGTTGGAGTGGCACTATGAGATTCGTCGTCGCCGTCCTGCTTCTCATCGGCTTTGCCGCCGGTGCGCAGGAGAGCGAAGAGGTCGTGGCAGATCTCAGCCAGAACCGCGTCTCGATAACGGCCGACTTCGTCGGATCGGAGATCCTTGTCTTCGGGGCGGTGAAACGCGAGACGCCGATAGACCCCGGACCCTTGGGCGTGATCGTCACCGTCTCCGGGCCACCGCAGAGCGTCATGGTGCGCCGCAAGGCGCGCGTCGCCGGCATCTGGATGAACACCGCGTCAGTCGAGATCGACCGTGCCCCCAGTTTCTATGCGGTGGCGACCTCGGCGCCACTCGAAGAGATGCTGCTCAACATCGAGGATCTGCGCTACAAGATCACTCCCCGACGCGCGATACGCTCGGTCGGCGCGCCGTCCGACGTACTCGACTCTCCCGCCTTCACCGCCGCGCTCATCCGCATCCGCGAGAACGCGGGACTCTATGATGTGCGGGAGGGCGAAGTGACCATCATCGAGGAAACGCTGTTTTCCACATCCATCGAGCTGCCGGCGAACCTGGTAGAGGGCAATTATTCCGTGCGGATCTTCCTGACCCGCGACGGGCGTATCGTGACCAGCTACCCCACGGAAATCTTCGTCCAAAAGGTTGGGTTGGAGCGCTTTCTCTTCACGCTCGCCCACGAGCAGCCCCTGGTGTACGGCGTCATGGCGCTCGTGCTGGCAGGTGGTGCGGGATGGGCCGCGTCGGCGGGCTTCCGCATCCTGCGTGGCTGACCTACGCCGTCGCCTCAACGCGGGCGTGTTTGACGTCGTCGATCCCCAGCGGCGTCTCCGGCAGCTTCAACCGGTTTCGTACGACCCATCTCAGCCGCGTCTCTGCGCGCGTAATCGCCACGTAGGCAAGCCGCTTCCAGAGAGCCACGTCTGCCTCCATCCGGCCAGAGCGCGCAGCGGCCCAGATATCGGGCGCGAAGACCTGAACCTCGTCCCACTGCGAGCCCTGCGCCTTGTGAATCGTTACGGCCGCGCCATGCAGGAAGGCAGCACCCATGCGGGCCGCAAACGGGATGAAAGGCTCTTCCTCTCCCGGCACCTCGATCTTGATGATCGATGCGGCCTGGACCTGGGGTCGCTCCGCCCCCACGACGTGGAGGATGCTGAAGCCGGGCTTGCTGCCGGGCCCGACGTAGATGACCTGCGCGCCCTTGATCAGGCCGCGCGCTTCGAGGTCGATGCGTTTCTTTCTGTGCTTCAGCGGAAGTTCGATGCCGTCGCAAACCAGCGGTTCCCCCGGCAGAAGTGCATCGATCGGAGCGCCATGCGCGGTCCGGAACGCCTGGATCAGGCGCACGCGGGTCGCGTTGCGCCAGCAGAGGACGGGGGAGCGCGCCATCAGGCCCGCGTCGACGCGGCCCTCGATCAAGACCCTTCCGTCGCGGGTGGCAGCATCCTCGACCATGCCTTCGAAAGCCTCGAAGGTCAGCGACTCGTCTCCGAGCGCATGCGCGAGGTCGAGTATGGGATTGTCCTGCGCCTGGCGGTGGACCCGCTCCAGCGTCAGTTTCGAGCGCGGCGGCAGCCCCTCGAACACCATCGCACCAGACTGATTGACGGGCGCGAGCTGGGCCGGATCACCAAAGAGGACGAGCGTCGGGAAGATCTCGCGAAGATCCTCGTACTGCCGTGCATCCAGCATCGAAGCTTCGTCGACGAAGCCCACGTCGAGCGGATCGTCCCGGCGCTTCCACCCCTTTATGAAGTCGGAACCTCGGAGCCCGGCAGCCGCAAGAGCGCCCGGTATGGAATTGTGGGTGGCGAAGAATGCCTGCGCTCGCTCGAGTGCGGCATCCGAGAGCCCTTCGATGGTCGGCCGCTGCCCCGTGCCCGCGAGCCACTCGGCAATCTTCTCGTACTCCGGGTCATAGACAGGTGTGTAAAGGATGCGGTGGATCGTCGTCGCTGGAACACCACGCGTCCTCAGAACGCTGGCGGCCTTGTTGGTCGGCGCGAGCACCGCGAGCGTTCTGCGTCCTCGCCGCCGCCGCCCCTCCCAATCTCCAGAGACGGTTTCGACTCCGGCATCGGAAAGCGCCCGACAGAGCCGGGCAAGCAACATCGTCTTCCCGGACCCCGCCTTGCCGACCACCGCGAGCACCGCATCGCGCACTTCGAGCGGCCTCGTCTCTCCTCGCACCAAGTCAATGCCGGCCTCCGAGAGGACTTCGGAGACTCGGTCGAATGCCGCGGCCTGATCGTGGGAGAACGCAATTTCCGGAATGCCCATGCGCGGGACAATAGACGCGCGTGGCGAGGCGAACCAGACCGCACGGAGCAGTGCCGCCGCCTGCGCCGGGGGCGGATCAGGCCGCCATCAACTGAAGCTCCTCAGGAGCGAGCACAGGCCGACGTTCCGCGATTGCGCGTGCGAACCATTCCCGAGACGTCGCCGGAGTGACGCCGACTCGGGCGCAGATCGGATCGCGGGCGGAGGCGTCGAAGCTCCAGAGGCCGACGCCGATCCGGTCGCGGCCCGTGCCGGCGCTGCCGATGACGTCTGGCACGACCTTGAGCAAGCGGTAGATGCGCTCCATCCGCGGGTCGAAGACGCCGACAAAGTGCTCCAGGTGAAATTTCTCCATGATCTCGCCCGCGCCAAGGACGATCGCCGGCGCCCCCCGCCGATCCGCGTTCGGCGCGAGGCAGAAGCGCGTGCACTCCCAGATTAAGGGGCTTTCGATGCGAACGCCGTCCGTGAGATGACTGAAATGGTCATTGATCATCGTCGGCCCTACAGTGGGCATGAATTGCATCGAGGCTGCATGCCGGCCCTCCACCTCCCAGATGAGGTAGAGTGGATTCATCTGATCGTACTCGTCCTTCTCGAAGCCCTGACCCGTCAGCTTGACCGGCCATCCCAACCGGTTGTGAAACTGCTCGGCGCGGTCGAGAAACATCGTGTCGCGCAGCCACGGGAATGCGTCGAGGTCGTCGCCATAGATGTAGTGTAGCATGATTTCCTCTCCATCGCTTGAGGAGAGGCTGCCGCCGCGACCGCTACAGATCGAATAAGCGAGCGAACGCTTCAACTAAAGAGATATTAACCTATACTACGATCAACCCCTGCGCGAGCGCTCGTGCCACGGCGTGCGTCGTGTTCAGTGCCCCCAACTTGTGGCGGGCAGTCTCGATGTACACTCTCAGCGTATGCTCGGAAATTTGAAGCTCCTCGGCAGCCTGAGCGCGACTACGACCCCTTGCCAGCAGGGTCATTGCACTGACCTCTCGCGGCGAAAGGCTTGCGTTGGGCGACAAGTCTCCTGCGTCGAACTCCAAGGCCTTCCGGTTGAAATCATGAGCTATCAGGATCAGGTCGCGGGTATTCGCGTAAGAGAATCCCCTCCAAGAGTCCGCGTCCATCTTGCTGGTCACCGTGAACAGAGCGAACTGGGCGCTCGGGCCGCGGACCGGGATGGACAGCCCCTGCGGACCGATTCCATTGGCCGCCGCATCCTCTCGGAATGACTGAAGAGCCTTTCCGGACCAGTCGAGGTCATTCCAGTCGACCGGATGAAATCGGCGGGCAGACCCGTGGATGACGGGGTCGATGAAAAGGTAGCCCTTCTCGACGTAGTGATCGACCCACTCCGAGCTGTAGGTGCCGACACCGTACCGCTCGCCGACGTTGTTCACCCAATGGTACACGACGTGGTCGACCTTGATCAGGTCCCGGAGTTCGATCGTCAGCTGTTGAAGCGACTCCAACGTAGCGGCCCGCTGGAGCCGTTCAATGAAGTCTTCGCGCGCGGTGCGTTCCGACACAGTCCCGTCCAGTTCGCCGCGGCCTAGGCATGCCTCGGCTAGCGCGGGGCCGAACCCCCGAGTCGCGCCGAGCAGCCCTTTGTGCCGCACATCCGAGTTCTGGAGCCGTTGATCGTCGGCCCCCGGTTTCCCGCATGACGGTAGCTTGCTCAAAATCGGCTGCCAAGTGCGGCGGTCACTGCAGCACACACGATGTACGCCCGCGGGAGCGGGTTACGGGAAGGCGTGGAGATGTGAAATTGCTAGATTACGTGGCGGCGATCGTGTTCACGACTCTGACGGGAGCCGCTCGACGCTCGAAGCGAAATCGACGTGGTTCATTCACGTCCCCACTTTCGCTCGACGACGAAATTTCCAAGGCCGCGAGAAGCGTAGTGTCATTCAACTGTTCGGCTAGCTCTGGCAAGCCATTGCGATCAGCGTAGGTCCGCAGGTCAGAAAGAACATCAAGTATCCAATCATGCTCCATGCCGTGCATTTCCTCCGGTCCAACAAGAGTTGTAGAAACCGGAATTTTGTAGCAATTTCTATCTTTTAGATAAAATCGCGAATTTGACCTCCCCACGAATAGCGAGGCTGCGAGAGATCCGGGACTGAGGCCTCAGTTTCCTGCGTCGACCGTATCCGCGAATGTTCTGAGCCCTGTACGCGGCGCCTGCACCAGGACAGCCATGTTCCCGGGCTTGTGCTCGTTCCGTCGCATCTTCAGGTGCGCCTGCGGAACCTGATCCCAGGGAAAGACCTCCGACATGCAGGGATCCAGCCTGCGCTCCAGCATAAGCTGGTTCGCCGCACTGGCCTGCTTGAGATTGGCGAAGTGGCTTCCCTGAACCCTCTTCTGGTGCATCCAGAGGTAGCGAGCATCAAGGGTCAGGTTGTATCCGGTGGTACCTGCACAGATGACCACCATACCCCCCTTGCGACAAACGAAGGTCGAAACCGGGAAGGTCGCCTCTCCCGGGTGCTCGAACACCATGTCGACGTTCACACCCTTGCCGGTGATATCCCAGACAGCCTTGCCGAATTTCCGCACCCCGGCGAACCAGCTCTTGTATTCGTCAGTGCCCACCTTTGGGAGCTGGCCCCAGCAGGCGAACTCCTTTCGATTGATGACACCCTTCGCCCCGAGGCTCATGACAAATTCCCGCTTGTCCTCCTCGGAGATGACGCCGATGGCATTCGCGCCGGCCGTGTTGATGAGCTGGATCGCGTAGGAACCGAGGCCGCCGGAAGCGCCCCAAACTAGAACGTTCTGACCTGGCTTCAACTCGTGCGGCTTGTGGCCGAAGAGCATTCGGTACGCGGTTGCGAGCGTCAGCGTGTAGCAGGCCGACTCCTCCCACGTCAGGTGCTTCGGCCGTCGCATCAGCTGCTGTGCCTGGACCGTCGTGAACTGGGCGAAGGATCCGTCAGGCGTCTCGTAGCCCCAGATCCGCTGACTGTCGGAATACATCGGATCACCACCGTTGCACTCCTCGTCGTCGCCATCATCCTGATTGCAGTGAATGACGACCTCGTCGCCGACCTTCCACCGCTTCACCTTGTCACCGACAGCCCAAACGATGCCCGAGGCATCGGAGCCCGCAATATGATACTCCGCCCGATGGACGTCGAACGGGCTGATGGGGACGCCAAGGCCGGCCCAGACGCCGTTGTAGTTGACGCCTGCCGCCATCACGAGCACGAGCACCTCGTGGCTGTCAGGTTTCTTTACGTCGACGACTTCGAGCTGGAAGCTCTGGTCGGGCTCACCATGCCGTTCTCGCCGGATCGCCCATGCATGCATGTTCGCCGGGACATGGCCGAGTGGCGGCATTTCCCCCATGTCGTAAAGGTCCTTTGCCTCGGCCTCATAGACCGGAACCTGGAGGTCAGTATCGAGCGCCATAGCCTTCTCCAAACACTTGCCGCACCGCAGAATACGGTCCCTCGATACAAATGGCAAAGCAACTTTGCAACTCGAAATGGGGCCGGATTGGAAACATTGTTGCTCTACCCACCCGGCTACATCGGCTGGATGGGCGCGATTGCCGTCCAGGATGGCGATCATCTTGGGAGACATTGTCGAAAACTGTCCAATCCACGTGGAAGGGCAACCGCAGTCAGCCGAGGCCACGTTGGGCTTCAGTCTTCTGAGCGACCTAGATTTTCCTTCTTCAATCGCTTCCTGTCCTTCTCCGGTCTGCGACTTTGCTTGATGTCGAGGTCTAGCCCGTTCCGCCTTCGGGCAGGCTTCGCCCTGCCACTGCAGACGCGGCATCTGGACACGTAACAATCTGTCGCCTATTCCGGCCCGAGTGTTGCAATGTTGCGAGGCTCTATGCCTGATCGTCCCTGGTTGTTCCGTACCTATGCGGGCCATTCGACCGCCGCAGCCTCTAACGCGCTCTACCGCAAGAACCTTGCGGCGGGCCAGACGGGCCTGTCGGTTGCTTTCGACCTGCCCACGCAAACCGGCTATGACAGCGACCACGAACTGGCGCGGGGCGAGGTCGGCAAGGTCGGCGTACCCGTCTGCCATCTCGAGGACATGCGCACTCTCTTCGATTCGATTCCGCTCCGCGAGATGAACACGTCGATGACGATCAACGCGACGGCGCCTTGGCTGCTGGCGCTCTACCTCGCCGTCGCCGAGGAACAGGGTGCCGACGTGCGGGAGTTGCAGGGCACGGTCCAGAACGACATCATCAAGGAGTATCTCAGCCGCGGGACATATATCTGCCCGCCGCAGCCGTCTCTTCGGATGATTACTGACGTCGCCGCCTGGACGCGGGAGCATATGCCGCGCTGGAATCCGATGAACGTGTGCTCCTACCACCTGCAGGAGGCGGGGGCGACGCCGGAGCAGGAACTGGCCTACGCGCTGGCGACAGCCACGGCAGTTCTCGACGACCTGCGCGGCAAGGTCGATCCGGCGGACTTTCCGCAGATGGTCGGCCGGATCTCCTTCTTCGTGAATGCCGGCATCCGGTTCGTTACCGAGATGTGCAAGATGCGCGCCTTCACCGAACTCTGGGACGAGACCTGTCGCGTGCGCTATGGCGTCGAGGACCCCAAGCTCCGCCGCTTTCGCTACGGCGTGCAGGTCAACTCGCTGGGCCTGACCGAGCAGCAACCCGAGAACAACGTGCCGCGCATCCTGCTCGAGATGCTGTCGGTGACCCTCTCGAAAAGCGCCCGCGCCCGTGCCGTCCAGCTCCCGGCATGGAATGAGGCGCTGGGCCTGCCTCGTCCCTGGGATCAGCAATGGTCCCTGAGGATGCAGCAGATCCTGGCGTATGAGACCGATCTGCTCGACCATGAGGATCTCTTCGACGGCAACCCCGCAGTGGCGGCGAAGGTGGAGGAACTCAAGGCGGCGGCGCGCGACGAACTCGCGCTGATCGACGCGATGGGCGGCGCGACGCAGGCGATCGAGCACATGAAGGCGCGCCTCGTCGAGGCCAACGCCGATCGGATCGCCAGGATCGAGACTGGCGAGACACGCGTCGTCGGCGTCAATCGATGGACGGAGGGCGAGCCCTCGCCGCTGACGACCGGCCCCGCTCCCATCATGGCCGTAGATCCGCAGGTGGAGGCAGATCAGGTTGCAAGCTTGATGGCATGGCGCTCGTCGCGGGACGCTGGCGCCGTGAAAGGGGCTCTGGCAACGCTGCGCGATGCCGCCGCGTCTGGCGCAAACATCATGCCGCCCTCCATCGCCGCCGCCAAGGCGGGTGTCACGACCGGGGAATGGGGCGACGTTCTGCGCGCGGCATTCGGGTCGTACCGCGCCCCGACGGGCGTGTCGCGGGCGCCATCGAATCGGACCGAGGGACTCGACGACCTGCGTTCCGCCGTCGATTCGGTCTCCGCCAGGCTCGGAGCGAGACTCAAGTTCCTGGTCGGAAAACCGGGTCTCGACGGACATTCCAACGGTGCGGAGCAGATCGCCTCCCGGGCGCGCGACTGCGGAATGGACATGGAGTATGCCGGGATCCGGCTGACCCCCGAGGAAATCGTCGAGTCGGCGCGCGAGGGCGTCCACGTCATCGGGCTTTCGATCCTTTCGGGCAGCCATCTGCCCTTGGTCGAGGAGACTCTTGCCCGCCTCAGGCAGGCAGGTCTGGAAGGCATTCCGGTTGTCGTCGGCGGAATCATCCCCGAGTCGGACGCGGACCGGCTGCGGGCGATGGGCGTCGCGCTGGTCTACACCCCGAAGGATTTCAGATTGAACGAGATCATGGCAGACATCGTCGAGCTCGCTGATCCGGCGGTGCTGGCAGCCCAATAAAGCACGCGGAAGCTTTGCATCACCACTCTCCTGAGCAGACAGACGCCACTCTACCTACTGCGCAGTTGGCACTGTAGTGTCTCACCGCATCAGTAACTCGAGGCCTGCATGACAATTCACATCGGCGCCGAGCCCGGTCAGGTCGCTGAAACGGTGCTCCTGCCGGGAGATCCGTACAGGGCACGCTGGGCGGCGAAGACCTTCCTGCAAGAGCCAGAGCTCGTCAACGAAGTCCGCGGCATGCTTGGCTATACTGGAACCTGGAAGGGGCACAGGGTGACCATTCATGGCACCGGAATGGGGATGCCCTCGCTTTCCATCTACGTGAACGAGCTGATCCGCGACTATGGCGTGCAGACCCTGATCCGCGTCGGATCCTGCGGCGCGATGCAGGATCACGTGGGTCTTCGTGACATCATCCTCGGGATGAGCGCGACGAGCCTCTCGACGCCGTCCCGCGGATTGATGCGCGAGGTGAATTTCGCGCCAAGCGCGGACTTCGACTTGCTCCACAACGCGTGGGCGGCGGCTCAGCCGCGGGCCGTGATCATTCATGCGGGCGGCATCTACTCCTCAGACGTGTTCTATGACGAGCGTCCCGACCTGAACGAATTGCTGGCCCGCCACGGCATTCTCGGTGTCGAGATGGAGGCGGCGGAACTCTATACCCTCGCGGCACGCTACCGGCGACGCGCGCTCGCCATGCTGACCGTCAGCGACCACCTCCGGACCGGTGACAAGCTCTCAGCAGCGGAGCGAGAGCAGAGCTTCGGCGAAATGATCGAGATCGCTTTGGAGGCCGCGTTCGCCTAGGTGCCGTGACGGCGGCCGTATGAGCTGCGCAGCGGCTCAGGATAGTCCGCGGGCGAGCCGAACACCTCGACGACCAGCGGATGACACCGTGCAACGTCGCTGGAATGCTCGGCTCCGCAATCGCCCCCGGGACACGCGCTGAGTGCCCCCAGAAGATCGATCTCAGCGAAAAACTCGATGAAGTCGCCTGGCCGCGAGGGGCTCGCCTTCGTGAAATACTGGCCGGTTTTGGCAAGAAAGCCAGCGGGCGCGCGGGGAGACGCCTCGCAAGCCGGCGCGCAACCGTGGGCATCAGCCGGCACATCTGCCCCGGATCGAGCGTGTGATCGAGCCTGCCAGCACGCTCTGCCCCTGCGGCTGCGGCGAGACGGCAAGGATCGGCGAGGACCTCTCCGAGAGGCTCGACGTGATCCCGGCACAGTTCCAGGTGCTGGTGACGCGGCGCCCCAGATACGCCTGCCGCAAGTGCTCGCAGGCCGTGGCGCAGGCGCATGCCCCCGAGCATGTCGTGCCGGGCGGGCTGCGGCCAGATCAGGGTTGAACGAGTAGCAGACGACCGGCATAGCGGCGCGCCGCTCCTCCGCGTCCTCGGGGGCGGTCGGAATACTAGGCGTTACGCCCATGACGCCTGAAGGAACCGAAGCACGCCGCTATCATTGGCTCATCGGAAGCGACGAAACGGAGGAAAAGGTGCGCAACTTCCCATCCAAGATAGCGACCACGCTTGCGGCGCTGATGCTTCTCGGCGCCTGTGAGGCCGGGATGACAGAGACGGGTGCGCCTGATGGCGAATTCGACAACGACGAAGAGAACTTCGCGAGCGAAGACCAGAATGCGGGTAACGTATTCTGATCGACCCTCTCAAGTCTCGACGAGATCGAAGTCGTGACGCCCCCGGCGTCAGATCGACCTCTCCACCATGAGCTTCTTGATCTCGGCGATCGCCTTCGCAGGGTTGAGGCCCTTCGGGCAGGTTCGAGCGCAGTTCATGATCGTATGACACCGGTACAGCTTGAACGGATCCTCTAGCTGATCCAGGCGCTCGCCCGTCGCCTCGTCCCGGCTATCGATGATCCAGCGATAGGCGTGAAGCAATGCAGCCGGACCCAGGAACCTGTCGCCGTTCCACCAGTAGCTCGGGCAACCGGCGGAGCACGAGGCGCACATGACGCACTCGTAGAGTCCGTCCAGCTTCTTGCGATCCTCGATCGACTGACGCCACTCCTTGCGCGGCTCGTTCGACTTGGTCTCGAGCCACGGCATGATCGCGGCATGCTGCGCGTAGAAGTGCGTCAGGTCGGGGACGAGATCCTTGACGACCGGCATGTGCGGCAGCGGGTAGATCTTCACGTCGCCCTTGATCTCGTCGAGGCCGTAGATGCAGGCGAGCGTGTTGATCCCGTCGATGTTCATCGAGCAGGACCCGCAGAATCCCCTCGCGGCATGATCGTCGGAAGGTCAGGGTCGGGTCGATCTCATTCTTGATCTTGATCAGAGCGTCGAGGACCATTGGTCCACAGCTGTCCATGTCGACGAAATAGGTATCGACCCGGGGGTTCTCTCCATCGTCCGGGTTCCAGCGATAGATCTGGAACTTGCGCACGTTGGTAGCGCCGTCGGGCTTCGGCCACGTCTTGCCGGTCCGAATGCGGCTGTTCTTGGGAAGGGTCAGCTGGACCATGTGTCCTCCTGTATCACTGCGCGCCGCACCATCTTGCCACGCGGCGGCCGGTCATCTCGTTCGGCCGTCGCGCGCGTATCGCGCGCCGGCACAATTGCGGCCGGCGCCTCCGCCGATCGAGATCGTCATGTCGTCCAGATCGGTATGAAGGCCCCTGTTGCTTGCGCCCATTTCCGCCGTACCGCTCAGGATCGGCCCGCTCGGGCATTGCTGTCCGAACCCCCCGGGCGGCGCCGACGCTCCTCCGGAGCCGGAGCATGCCGCAGCCACCAAGACGACGGCCAGGAGAAGCGGTCGGATCAATAGACCCGCGCCTTCGGAGCGATCTTCTTGAGATCGATCCCGCCTTCATTGTGTCCCAGCAAAGGATTGAGATGCACCGGCCGATACTCCAGCGAAACGCCGCCGTTGAACCACGCCAAGGTGTGCTTGCGCCAGTTCTCATCGTCGCGGTCCGGATAATCCTCGTGCGCATGCGCGCCGCGGCTCTCCTTCCGCGCCTCTGCGCTGACGACGGTGGCGAGCGCGTTCGGCAGCAGGTTGGTCAGCTCCAGCGTCTCCATCAGGTCGCTGTTCCACACCATGCTGCGGTCACTGACATGCAGGTCGTCGGCCTTGCCGGCCACCTCGGTCATCCTCTCGACGCCCTGTGCCAGCGTCTTGTCGGTGCGGAAGACCGCAGCGTCCTCCTGCATCGTCTTTTGCATCTCGAGCCTGAGTTCCGAGGTCGGTGTGCCGCCGTCGGCGTGCCGCAACCCGTCGAAGCGCGCCAGCGCCCTATCGACGCTGGCAGCGTTCACGACCGGGTTCGAGGAGGCGGGATCGACGACCTCCGCCGCCTTGATCGCCGCGGCGCGGCCAAAGACGACCAGGTCGATCAGGCTGTTGGAACCGAGCCGGTTCGCGCCATGAACGCTGGCACAACCGGCCTCTCCCACGGCCATCAGGCCGGGCGCGATGCGGTCGGGATCGTCGGCAGTCGGGTTCAGGACCTCGCCCCAGTAGTTCGTCGGAATGCCCCCCATGTTGTAGTGCACCGTGGGAAGCACCGGGATCGGCTCCTTCGTCACGTCGACGCCGGCGAAGATGCGCGCGCTCTCGCTGATGCCCGGCAGCCGCTCGTGCAGCGTCTCGGGTGGCAGGTGGTTGAGGTGCAGGTGGATGTGGTCGTTGTCCTTGCCGACACCCCTGCCCTCGCGGATCTCCATCGTCATGCAGCGAGAGACGACGTCGCGGCTGGCGAGGTCCTTGTAGGTGGGCGCATAGCGCTCCATGAAGCGCTCGCCCTCCGAGTTGGTGAGGTAGCCGCCCTCGCCCCGCGCGCCTTCGGTGATGAGGCAGCCGGCGCCGTAGATGCCGGTCGGATGGAACTGCACGAACTCCATGTCCTGCAGCGGCAGGCCTGCGCGCGCGACCATCCCGCCGCCATCGCCGGTGCAGGTGTGCGCGGACGTCGCGGAAAAGTACGCGCGCCCGTAGCCGCCGGTCGCGAGCACCGTCATCTTGGCGTTGAAGACGTGGATCGACCCGTCCTCGAGGCTCCAGGCGACGACGCCCTGGCAGACGCCGTCCTCGGACATGATCAGGTCGATCGCGAAGTACTCGATGAAGAACTCCGCCTTCTGCTTCAGGCTCTGGCCGTAGAGCGTGTGCAGGATCGCGTGCCCGGTCCGGTCGGCCGCGGCGCAGGTACGCTGCACTGGCGGGCCCTCACCGTACTCGGTCGTGTGGCCGCCGAACGGCCGCTGGTAGATCCGCCCGTCATCGGTCCGGCTGAACGGCACGCCATAATGCTCGAGTTCGTAGACGGCCTTGGGCGCCTCGCGCGCGAGGTACTCCATGGCGTCGGTGTCGCCGAGCCAGTCCGAACCCTTGACGGTGTCGTACATGTGCCACTGCCAGTTGTCCGGCCCCATGTTGCCGAGCGATGCGGCGATGCCGCCCTGGGCCGCGACCGTATGGCTGCGGGTCGGGAACACCTTGGTGATGCAGGCCGTCCGAAGCCCCTGCTCGGCCATCCCGAGCGTCGCGCGGAGGCCGGAGCCCCCCGCCCCTACGACAATGGCGTCATAGGTGTGTTCGATCGGTTCGTAGGCGGACATCGGTATCTCCTCAGAGCGCGAGACGGGCGAGCGCGAACAGGCCCGTCGCGGCAGCGGCATAGCTGACGCAGATCATCGCGACGATCAGGACCTTGCGGGTGAGACCGTCCGCGTAGTCCTCGATCATCGTCTGGACCCCACCACGGAAATGCAGGAAGCCCACGATCAGGGTCAGGGCGGCGACGATTGCCGGAAACGGCCGCGAATAGTACAGCGACACTTCCTCGTACGGCCGGCCAAGTGCCGAGCCGAAGGTGAAGACGAAAAGCGGGATCAGGACGAGCAGCGCGACCGAACTCACGGTCATGCGCCAATGATGCTCGGTACCCTGGTGCGCGCTGCCGAGGCCGGTGGCCCGCTTGCGGTCGGTCATGTAAGCCATCGCGCGCTCCTCAGACCAGAAAGACGGTGAGAACGGTCAGCACGACCGACCCGCCGATCACCGCCCATCCAAGAGTGGAGGCGGTCTCAAGCTCCAAGCCGACGGCCTGATCCCAGATCAGGTGCCGGATGCCCGCCAGAGTGTGATACCATAGCGCCCAGACGGACAGGAACAGGACGAGGTCGCCGAACCACGACCGAAGCACTCCGTCCGCCACCGCAAACGCCTGGGGCCCGGATGCCGCCGCCAGGAACCACCAGACGATCAGCAACGACGCCACCAGCAGCCCGTTGCCAGTGATCCGCGTCAGGATCGACGTCATCGACGTCAACTGCGGCCGGTAGATTGTAATATGGGGCGACAGGGGACGGCCTCCCCGTTCGATATCGGCCATGCGAGCCCTCCACTTTCAGGCGGTTGCCACGGTCTTACTGGATCTGTCGGCGGTGTCACGCCCTCGCCGGGGCTGATTGCGCGATCAATTGGCGCACAACGCACAATCGACCGATAGCGCCGCCCGATCTGGCAAGGGCGCTTGCGGATCCGCGGCCATCCCGAGGAGAACCTTCCGCCTTAGCTCGGAAAGAGCGTCCAGAGATCGAGGTCGAGGAGTATCCCCTCGGCATACGCGCCGCTCCCGTCTCGCAGCACACCCGCGGTGCCGCCTGACCTGGCGGCCACGAGTCGCAGTCTAAGCGCCCCCGCTCCCGGAACGTCGATCTCGGCCTTGTCCAGAACCTCGGACCATGCGGTGACGGTGTCGCCGGCGAAGCACGGCGCCACGTGGCTACCCGCATTCAGCGCCACCACCGGCTGCGCGCCCTCCAGGCCGTTGTAGCTCAGGCACCGCGCGAGGCTGATCACGTGGCCGCCGTAGACGAGCCGGCGGCCATCCTCACGAGCCGTTCCGTCGAAATGGACCCGAGCGGTATTCTGCCAGAGGCGGGTCGCCATCATGTGCTCCGCCTCTTCGATCGTGGTCGCCTCGGCGTGGTCGATGATCTCGCCGACCTCGAAGTCGCCCCAGCGCCGCCTTCCCCCCGCGAGTGCAGGGTCGTAGCCGCGGAAATCAAGACCGGAGGGCATGATCAGGTCTGTCGCACCGACCGCCTCTGCGAGTTGAGGTACAACCGTTTCCGGCGCCTCGCCCGGTGCCCTTCGCCGGACCATGACCCATCGCACGAACGACAAGACAGCTTCGTCCCGCTGGTTCAGTCCCGTCGTCCGAACCCAGACGATGCCGGTCTTGCCCGAAGAAGTCTGTTTCAGCCCGATCACCTCGGATTCCGAGCGGAGTGTATCGCCGGCATATACCGGCGCGAGCCACCGCCCCTCGGCATAGCCGAGATTGGCGACCGCGTTGCGGCTGATGTCCGGCACGGTCTTGCCGAAGACCGTATGGAATACGATCCATTCGTCGAGCGGCGCGGGCTCGAGTCCGCAGGACGCCGCAAAGGCGTCGGAAGAGCTCAGGGCGTGCCGTGCCGGATACAGCGCGTGGTAGAGCGCCTTCTCGCCCACCGTAAGGCTGCGCGGAACGGCGTGGCGGATCATTTGGCCGAACTGATAGTCCTCGAAAAAGAAGCCACGGCTCATTGCTGACCGAGCTTCGTCTCGGGATCGTAGGGCGCTTCGGTCTCTTTCGTCACGGCTTGCGCGCACCGCATCACGCCGTTGGCGTGGTCCCACGCATAGCTGGGAGAGCCGTGAAGCTGCCACCCCTGATCCAGCGCCGCGCTTACCTTGTGGCAGAAGGCCGATGCGTCCTCTCCGGTCAGCAGACGGTAGAGCGTCGTCATGCCGGGAACGGCCAGACGCCGAGCCAGGCATGCACCGCAGCGATCGCCGCGTAGACGACGAGCGTGATCAGGCCGAGCCGGATATCTCCCGCCAGGGATCCCCCTTCGAACGGCGCCGGTTCGGGCTCCCGCGCATTGATGAGCGGTATCTCGAGGATGGCCCAGACCAGCAGCGCCCCCCAGAGGACGATCGAGGCCACATCGCCGTTCACCAGCAGGTGCGCCACGCACCACGTGGCGAAACCGGTGAGCTGGGGGTGCCGAAGTGTGCCGCGCAGCCTGCTCTTCGAGCTGCCGAGACCAAATAGTGCGATGGCGGCGAGCATCAGCAGGTTGTTGACGTGAACGGTCCAGCCTGGCGGTTGCCATACCGGAATGAAGTCGGCCGCACGGTATCCGACCACCATCAGGACCACGGACAACAGCAGCAGCACCACGAAGACACCGCGGGAGGCGTTGCCCATCCTGTCCTGCATCGCGGCCCGAGCGTCCGGCGCCACGCGCTTGAAGGCATGGGCGCCGATCCAGACCGCCAGGCCCAGGAGCAGCCAGATCATGCCGCCTCCATCTGTCGTATCGCTTCCGCGCGGGCGAGCGTGACCTCGGCGAGCGCGACATGCATGTTCTCCACGATGCGGCCGTCGAGGACCGCGACGCCTCGGCCGGCGCTTCGCGCCGCCCGGAACGCTTCGATCTGCGCGCGCGCCGACGAGACCTCCTCGTCGGAGGGGGCGAAGATGTCGTTCGCCGTGTCGATCTGTGCGGGATGGATCAGGGTCTTGCCGTCCATGCCCAGCTCCCTCCCCTGAAGGCACTCCCTGCGCAGCCCCTCGACGTCGCGGAAGGCGTTGTAGACGCCGTCGATGCAGACGATGCCGGCCGCACGCGCGGCCAGCACCGCCGTCTGCAGGGCGGTGAGAAGGGGGGAGCGGTCAGGCAGCCCGGCGCACTTCAACTCCTTGGCGAGATCGTTCGTACCCATGACAAGACCCCCCATCCGCGGTGCCGCAGCGATCTCGGCCGCGTTCAGCACGCCCCGCGGCGTCTCGACCATCGCCCAGATCGCGGATTCCGATCCTGCAGCATCCAGAATTCGTGCCGCCGCCTCGACGTCGCCGGACGAGCCGACCTTCGGCAGCAGGATCGCGTCCGCACCCGCCACGGCGGCCACCTCGACGTCCGCCTTGCCCCAGGGGGTGTCGGCGGCGTTGACCCTGACCAGCTTGGCACGCAGGCCGTAGTCGGCCGACAGCGCATCCGCCAGACCCTCACGCGCCGGCTCCTTGGCTTCGGGGGGAAGCGAGTCCTCGAGGTCGAAGATGATTGCGTCCGCGGCGAGCGACCTCGCCTTGTCGATCGCACGCCTCTTCGAGGCTGGAACGTACAGCATCGATCGCCAGGGCCGCGCGTCCATCGATTCCCCCACCCGCAACATTCTTGCGCGGAAGGGACCACGTTCGATGGCTTTCTGCAAGTGCGAAGGGCGCAACACCGACCGCGCGGCAGGTTCAGCTTCGTTTACCCCGGCGGGCGCACGCTGGCACTTCGTGGCGCGTCTCCCCGCGCTTTCCCCAGCCACGGAGCTTTCAGATGGATCGCAACGCACTCGTCATGTCCTTTGGATTCGGAATTCTGGCTCTGACCGCGCAACACGCCTTCTCGCAGGAGCGCACCAACTGTGCGCCTCGCGGCGCCGCCCTGCAGCAGTTGAAGGAGCGGTGGGGCGAAACACGACGATCGGTAATGCTGGCCACCAACCAGCGCCTGTTCGAGATCTTCGCCGCCGAGCGGTCCGGAACATGGACGATCCTCAGCACCACGCCGGACGGCGTCTCGTGCGTCCTGGCTTCGGGCACGGCGTACGAGGGGCCGCTTCAGCCGACCGGGGCGCCGATCTAGCTCAGCGCGTCCCAGATCAGCTTCGTGCCCGTCAACGTCAACGCGACGTAGGTGATGGCGAAGAATGACCGCTCCGAGATCACGCGGTGCGCAACGACGCCGATCCACGCGCCGACAAGGGCGAATGGCGCCAGCACCGCATCGGCAAGCAGGGTCTCTGCCGTGAAGATTCCGAGGAACGTGTAGGGCACGGCCTTCGCGATGTTGATCACCCAGAAGGTCAGCACCGTCGTGGCCTGATATGCTGTCTTGTCGAGCCTGCTGCGACAGCAGGTAGACCGCCACCGGCGGACCTCCGGCGTGGCTGACGAAGCTGGTGAAGCCGGCTACGCTTCCGGCCAGCAGCGCGCCCCAGACCGGGACGGCGCCGGACCCGATGCGGATCCAGCCACGCGCGCGCGCCAGTTGCCAAGCAACGAAGGCCAGAGAGATCGATCCGATCAGCAGCCTCAGCACGTCGTCGTTCGCCACCCTCCACATCAGCGCCCCGAGTGCGACGCCGGGCAGGCCGCCCAGGATCAGAAGCCGCGCATCCTGCAGGTTCCACTTGCGCCAGAAGGCCTTCAGGGCGGCGACGTCGACGAGCATAAGCAACGGCAGCATGACGCCGAGCGCCGTGCCGGGGTCGACGACGATGGCGAGCAGCGCCGCCGCCGCAAACGCCGCCCCCGAGCCGAAGCCGCCTTTCGAGATGCCGGCGAAGAGAACCGCCGGTATCGCGACCACGTAGAAGCCCGCATCCAGCATCGCATCTCCTTCGGAGCGTTCCGTTAGCGCAAGCATGGGTGGGGCGAAAGCGTCGCGCCTTGCGCACCGTTGGCGATGGGACTAGGCCTCGCGGCCGAAACCCACGGGGGAACAGGGAGCTTCCAGAAATGGCCAGACCCAGGATCGCGCTGATCGGCGCCGGACAGATCGGCGGCACGCTCGCGCACCTCGCCGCCCTCAAGGAGCTTGGTGACGTCGTCCTGTTCGACATCGCCGAAGGCATTCCGCAGGGCAAGGCGCTCGACATCGCGGAGTCGGGACCCGCCGAGAAGTTCGACGCCGCGGTCAGCGGCACGAACGACTATGCCGACATTGCCGGCGCCGACGTCTGCATCGTCACTGCCGGCGTCCCGCGCAAGCCGGGGATGAGTCGCGACGACCTGCTGGGGATCAACCTCAAGGTGATGAAGTCGGTCGGCGAAGGCATAAAGGCGAACGCACCCGACGCGTTCGTCATCTGCATCACGAACCCGCTCGACGCGATGGTCTGGGCCCTGCGAGAGTATTCGGGCCTACCGCACGAGAAGGTGGTCGGCATGGCGGGCGTGCTCAATTCCGCCCGCTTCCGCCACTTCCTGTCGCTGGAATTCGGAGTGTCGATGAAGGACGTCTCGGCGTTCGTTCTCGGCGGTCACGGCGACACGATGGTGCCGCTCACCCGCTACTCGACGGTCGCCGGCATTCCGCTGCCGGATCTTGTCAAGATGGGCTGGAGCAGCAAGGAAGACATCGACGCCATCGTCCAGCGCACCCGCGACGGAGGCGCCGAGATCGTCGGCCTGCTCAAGTCGGGCTCGGCCTACTACGCACCAGCCACCTCGGCGATCGAGATGGCCGAGAGCTACCTCAAGGACCAGAAGCGCGTGCTGCCCTGCGCCGCCTGGGTGGACGGCGCATACGGGCTGAACGGCTTCTACGTCGGCGTCCCGACCATCATCGGTGCCGGCGGGATCGAGCGCGTGATCGAGATCAGTCTCGACAAGTCGGAGCAGGCGATGTTCGACAAGTCGGTCGAACTCGGTAAAAGGTCTGGTCAAGGCCTGCAAGGGCATCGACGAGGGTCTTGCCTGAGGCCGCGATGAGCGCGGGCTACGTCTATGCCGCGACGGGCGAGATACATGTCGCGCTCGCCCTGAACTCTGCGCGATCGCTGCGCCGGGTCGCGCCGGACGCTCAGATCGACTTCTTCACGGACGCCGATATCGGCTCCGACGTCTTCGATTCGGTGCATCGGCTTCAGGCAGCACACCATCGGCCGAAGTTCGAGGCGCTGCGGAACTCACGGTTCGACCGGACCATCTACCTCGATGCCGACACGATCCTGCTTGCGGACATCAGCGACGTGTTCGCCGTGCTGGATCGGTTCGACATCGCCGCCGCGCACGTCGTGAAGCGGAATAACTTCACGGGCCGGCAGTGGCGACGGCCCTTCCCCGCCGCGCTTTGCGAACTCAACGGCGGGGTCCTCGCGATCCGCCGCTCGGAGGCCGTCTCGGATTTTCTGATGCGCGCCGAACAAGCGGTTCTGGCCACCGGCGGCGACGACCAGCCGATCATCCGCGAGCTTCTTGTCGAGAGCAACCTGCGGCTCTGGGTGCTTCCGCCGGAGTACAATTACAAGAACGTCCAGCAAGCGGCGACGCTGACCGACGCCGACGCGGCGCCGCGCGTCCTGCACATGTCGGGACTGCATCGCCTTTTCCGCGAGACGGGCGCGCCGCCTGCACTCGCCAGCATCGTGCCGAGCGACATCCTCGGGCATCTCGCGGAGCTCCTCGCATCGGACAGGTACCTCAATCCTGGCCAGCGGCGTCGTGTCCGGCAGCTTTCGGCCAGAACTCCAGGGCGGCGACTTCGGGACTGGTTGCGGGGCGGCCGCCCACGCCGACCGTTTCCGGACCTCTGACGTGCCGAAGGATCGCCAGGCGCGAGACTTTGGCGTTCAACTGCCCGTGATGCTGTGGCATGAGACCCTAGGGATCGACCAAGGAGCTTGAGATGAACATCCACGAATACCAGGCGAAGTCTTTGCTCCGCTCCTACGGCGCACCGGTCTCGGACGGCCGGGTGGTCACCCGCGCGGAAGAGGCCAAGACCGCGGCCGGCGAGATGGATGGTCCGCTTTGGGTCGTCAAGGCGCAGATTCACGCCGGCGGCCGCGGCAAGGGCCATTTCGCCGAGGCCGACGCGGGCGAGAAGGGCGGCGTCCGCATCACCAAGTCGGTTGAGGAGGCGGCGGAAGAGGCCAGGAAGATGCTCGGCCGCACGCTTGTCACGCACCAGACCGGGGCGTCCGGCAAGCAGGTCGGCCGCGTCTACATCGAGGATGGCTCGTCCATAGCCCGCGAACTCTACCTGGCGCTGCTCGTCGACCGCCAGACCTCCCGCATCTCCTTCGTCTGCTCGACCGAGGGCGGCATGGACATCGAGGAGGTGGCGGCGAAGACACCGGAGAAGATCCTGTCGTTCTCTGTCGACCCCGCCACCGGCTACCAGCCGTTCCATGGCCGCCGCATCGCCTTCGCCCTCGGGCTCGAGGGCAAGCAGGTGAAGCAATGCGTCGCGCTGATGGCCACCCTCTACAAACTCTTCGTCGAGAAGGACGCGGAGATGGTGGAGATCAATCCGCTGATCGTGACTGAAGAGGGCGACCTCAAGTGCCTCGACGCCAAGATGGGCTTCGATGGCAACGCGATGTACCGCCAGCAGGATATCGCGAGCCTCCGCGACGAGTTGGAGGAGGACTCCAAGGAGCTGCAGGCGTCGAAGTACGACCTGAACTACATCGCCCTCGACGGCGAGATCGGCTGCATGGTCAACGGCGCCGGCCTCGCCATGGCGACGATGGACATCATCAAGCTCTACGGGTCCGAGCCCGCGAACTTCCTCGACGTCGGCGGCGGCGCGACGAAGGAGAAGGTGACCGAGGCGTTCAAGATCATCACCTCGGACAAGAACGTGAAGGGCATCCTCGTCAACATCTTCGGCGGCATCATGCGCTGCGACGTCATCGCCGAGGGCGTCGTCGCCGCGGTCAAGGAGGTCGGCCTCGAGGTCCCCCTCGTGGTCCGGCTGGAAGGCACGAACGTCGAGAAGGGCAAGGAGATCATCGAGACCTCCGGCCTCAACGTCATCGCCGCGGACAACCTCGCCGACGCCGCCGAGAAGATCGTCAAGGCGGTGAAGGGCTGACCGGTTGCCGTCTCTCCTCTTCAATATGCCGGCCGAAGTCCGTCCGCTCGCGCGGCGGGCCCTGGCCGTCATGCTGTTGGCCGGCTTCGGCATTCCTGCGGATGCGCAAACGCCGTCCGAGGCCGCCGCAATCAACGCCCGCCTGGCCATCGAGCTCTGCGTCCGAAATTACCGCACGATCGACGAGATCCGCCCGGCCTTCGACGCGGCTGGCTTCACGTATACGCCGGAGGATTTCGGCGGTGGCCCTCAAAACATCCTCCATTGGTACGCTGCGCCCGCCGACACCGTGAACGTTGCGGTTCTGTTTTCCGGTCCGGACCAGGCGGAGTGCCGCGTCACGACCGACCACATGGATGTCAACCAGGCCCTGCCCTTCGCCCGCGCGGTGATCGAGACGATGTTCGCCGGTCAGATCCAGGACGGCAGCCCAGAGGGCCAAAACGTCCTGCCGGGCAGCCCCGAAGCAGAACAAGACATCTGCTCGGGCTTCCACATCTTCGCGCCACGGAAGCTTATGTGGGTGCAGATCGCCCGCGCCGGCAACGACGGGACGTGCCGGAGCGACGGCACCGCCTCGATCAACATCAAGATGTAAGACAAAGGGACAGTCATGGCCGTACTCGTCGACAAGGACACCAAGGTGATCTGCCAGGGCTTCACCGGCAGTCAGGGCACCTTCCATTCCGAGCAGGCCATCGCCTACGGCACGCAGATGGTTGGAGGCGTCACCCCGGGCAAGGGCGGGCAGACGCATCTCGACCTGCCGGTCTTTGACTCCTGCTTTGAGGCGGTGGAGAAGACCGGAGCGAACGCCAGCGTGATCTACGTGCCGCCGCCCTTCGCCGCCGACTCGATCCTCGAGGCGATCGACGCGGGCCTCCCGCTCGTCGTCTGCATCACCGAGGGGATCCCG
Organism: uncultured Alphaproteobacteria bacterium; assembly: GCA_963749675.1. Taxonomy (GTDB): domain Bacteria; phylum Pseudomonadota; class Alphaproteobacteria; order Rhodobacterales; family Rhodobacteraceae; genus Roseitranquillus. The sequence continues at coordinate 1,062,613 of CAVVNT010000001.1, read as the reverse complement.
GTCCTCGACATGATGAAGGTCAAGCGGGCGCTCGAAGGCTCGGGCACCGTCCTGATCGGCCCGAACTGCCCCGGCGTCATCACGCCCGACGCCTGCAAGATCGGCATCATGCCCGGCCACATCCACAAGCGCGGCTCGGTCGGCGTCGTCAGCCGCTCCGGCACGCTCACCTACGAGGCGGTCAAGCAGACCACCGACGTCGGCCTCGGCCAATCCACCTGCGTCGGCATCGGCGGCGACCCGATCAAGGGGACCGAGCATATCGACGTCCTCGAATGGTTCCTCGCCGACGACGAGACCGAGAGCATCATCATGATCGGCGAGATCGGCGGCACTGCCGAGGAGGAGGCCGCGCAGTTCCTCGCCGACGAGGCCAAGCGCGGGCGCAAGAAGCCGGTCGCAGGCTTCATCGCCGGACGCACCGCGCCCAAGGGCCGCCGCATGGGCCACGCCGGCGCCATCGTCGCCGGCGGCAAGGGTGACGCGGAGTCCAAGATCGAGGCCATGAAGGCGGCCGGCATCGTCGTCGCCGACAGCCCCGCAGGCCTGGGCGAGGCGGTCCTGAAAGCGATCGGGTAGGCGACCGTGCGCCGTGCCTTGCCATCCGACCGCGGCGCGCCCTCATCGCGAGGACACCGGAGGCACGCAGACGTGGCAGCCGGCTGCGAGAACGTCCGGGACGCCAGGCGGGCGGCCGCTGCGAACCGGGCACCGCGAACGACGGCACCTCGACCCCAGGTGCCGAGTGCAGGTCTCGCGATCGATGTGGAACCAGAATGGTGCCCGCAACTGTTTCAGAACCGGACTCATGCTTGACGCTGCAATGCCCGGTCAGAATCGAACGCCCACGATGCGGGGGGCCAGGATCCGCCTGCCAGCGGACCGCCCGATGACATTCGGCCGGTCGATCCGCACGTGCTTCATCAAGTTCGCCACGTTCTCGGGCCGTGCCTCGCGCCCGGAATACTGGTGGTTCGCGCTCTTCTTGTTCCAGTTCCAGTCGGCCTCCGGCGTCGTCGACGCCGCCCTCTTCGCGCCGGATCAAGGCGCCTTTTCCGCCATCGCGGGCATCGTGACGCTGCTCCCGGCGCTGGCGGCGGGATGGCGGAGGATGCACGACAGCGGGCGATCGGGCCTGCACCTGATCTACCCCTTCATCGTGATGGTGGGGATCGGCATGTTCGGTGGCTTCGCCATGGGCATCCCCGAAGGAACGGTGCAGGATGCCTCCATGATCGTGCTCTTTCTCGCCGGCTTCGTCTTCCTGATTTCGCCGCTTCTGGTCCTCTGGTGGCTGACGCGGCCCTCCGACCCCGAGCCAAACAGATACGGACCCCCACCCGCCGAGGTGACCTGAATGACCGAGCAATCGCCGAACGACGTCTTCCGCGCATCCTCCTTCCTGCAAGGACAGAACGCGCATTACATCGAACATCTCCGCGCCCGCCATGCCGACGACCCGGGCTCCGTCGACGAGGGGTGGCGAGACTTCTTCCGCCAGCTGCAAGACGACCATAGGTCGGTGAAGGCGGAGGCTCACGGGCCATCATGGGCTCGCGCCGACTGGCCACCCGTGCCGAACGACGAACTGACGGCGGCGCTGACCGGCGAATGGGCCGAGGCGGCCGCAAAGGCCGACACCGCGATCCGCAAGAAGGCATCGGAGACGGCCGCCGCCGAGGTCACCGACGATCAGGTCAAGCGTGCGGTTCTCGACTCGATCCGTGCGCTGATGATCATCCGCGCGCACCGAATTCGCGGCCATCTGGTGGCCGATCTCGACCCGCTCGGCATGCGCGAGCAGACGCAGCACCCTGAACTCGATCCGAAATCCTACGGCTTTACCGAGGCCGACATGGACCGGCCGATCTTCATCGACAAGGTGCTCGGCCTCGAAACGGCGACGCTGCGCGAGATCCTCGCGATCGTCCGCCGCACCTACTGCGGGACCTTCGCGCTGCAGTACATGCACATCTCCGACCCGGAGCAGGCGGCGTGGCTGAAGGAGCGGATCGAGGGCTACGGCAAGGAGGTGAGCTTCACCAAGAACGGTCGCCGAGCCATTCTCAACAAGCTGGTGGAGGCAGAAGGCTTCGAGAGGTTCCTCCACGTCAAGTACATGGGCACCAAGCGCTTCGGCCTCGATGGCGCCGAGAGCCTCGTGCCGGCGATGGAGCAGATCATCAAGCGCGGCGGCAGCCTCGGCGTGAAGGAGATCGTGATCGGCATGCCGCACCGCGGTCGCCTCTCCGTCCTCGCCAATGTCATGGCCAAGCCCTACCGCGCGATCTTCAGCGAGTTCCAGGGCGGATCCTTCAAGCCCGAGGACGTCGAGGGATCGGGCGACGTCAAGTATCACCTCGGCACCTCGTCGGACCGCGAGTTCGACGGCAACAGCGTGCACCTGTCGCTGACCGCCAACCCGAGCCACCTCGAGGCGGTGAACCCTGTCGTGCTCGGCAAGGCGCGCGCCAAGCAGGCGCAGTGGCACGATACGGACCGGACCCAGATCCTTCCGATCCTGCTCCATGGCGATGCCGCATTCGCGGGCCAAGGGGTGGTGGCCGAGTGCTTCGGCCTTTCGGGCCTGGTCGGCCACCGGACTGGCGGCACGATCCACATCGTGGTGAACAACCAGATCGGCTTCACGACCGCGCCGAAATACTCCCGCTCCTCCCCCTATCCCACGGACATCGCGCTGATGGTCGAGGCGCCGATCTTCCACGTCAACGGCGACGATCCAGAGGCCGTGGTCCATGCGGCGAAGGTCGCGACCGAGTTCCGGCAGAAGTTCCACAAGGACGTCGTCATCGACATTTTCTGCTACCGGCGCTTCGGCCACAACGAGGGCGATGAGCCGATGTTCACCCAGCCCGACATGTACTCCCGCATCAAGAAGCAGGAGACGACGCTGCAGAAGTACTCGCAACGGTTGGTGGAGGACGGGCTCGTACCCGAGGACGACATCGAAGAGATGAAGTCTGCCTTCCAGACGCACCTCGGCGAGGAGTTCGAGGCCGGCAAGGAGTACCGGCCGAACAAGGCTGACTGGCTCGACGGCCGCTGGTCGCACATCGACCGCCAAGGCAAGGAATACCAGCGCGGCGAGACCGCCATTGCGGAAGAGACCCTGAGGGAGATCGGCGAGGCGCTGACCCGCGTGCCCGAACGCTTCAATCTCCATCGCACGATCGGCCGGCTGCTAGACTCCAAGAAGGAGATGTTCGAGAGCGGCGAAGGCTTCGACTGGGCCACTGCCGAAGCACTTGCGTTCGGCTCTCTGCTGCTGGAGGGCTATCCGGTCCGCCTTGCGGGACAGGACTCGACGCGCGGGACGTTCAGCCAGCGCCACTCCGCCTTCATCGACCAACAGACGGAGGATCGGTACTACCCACTCAACAACATCCGCAAGGGCCAGGCGCAGTACGACGTCATCGACTCCATGCTGTCGGAGTACGCGGTCCTGGGTTTCGAGTACGGCTACAGCCTGGCCGAACCCAACGCGCTGGTGATGTGGGAGGCGCAGTTCGGCGACTTCGCCAATGGCGCGCAGATCATGTTCGACCAGTTCATCTCTTCGGGCGAGCGAAAGTGGCTGCGCATGTCGGGCCTCGTGATGCTCCTGCCGCACGGCTACATGGGCCAGGGGCCGGAGCACTCCTCGGCCCGGCTCGAGCGGTTCCTGCAGCAATGCGCAGAGGACAACTGGATCGTCGCCAACTGCTCGACCCCCGCGAACTACTTCCACATCCTGCGCCGCCAGCTTCACCGCGACTTCCGCAAGCCGCTGGTGCTGATGACGCCCAAGGACCTGCTGCGCCACAAGCTGGCGGTCAGCGAGATGAAGTACTTCACCACCGGCTCGTCCTTCCACCGCATCCTCTGGGACGACGCCGAGACCGGCCACGCCAAGGTCGAGCTGGCGTCCGATGACAAGATCCGGCGAGTTGTCATGTGCTCTGGCCGGGTCTACTTCGACCTGCTCGAGGCGCGGGACAAGGCGGGCCTGGAAGACGTGTACCTGATGCGCGTCGAGCAGTTCTATCCGTTCCCTGCGCTTGCGCTGGTCAAGGAGCTCGAGCGCTTCCGGAATGCCGGCATCGTCTGGTGTCAGGAGGAGCCCAAGAACCAGGGTGGCTGGTCCTTCATGGAGCCGAACCTGGAATGGGTCCTCACCCGCATCGGCGCAAAGCACACGCGGCCGGTATATGTGGGGCGTCAGGCCAGCGCATCGCCGGCTACGGGGCTTGCACGCGAGCACAAGGCGCAGCAAGAGGCTCTTGTCCGCGAAGCGCTTACCATCGAGGGATAATAAATGAGCATCGAAGTCCGCGTTCCCACTCTCGGCGAGAGCGTCACCGAGGCGACCGTGGCAAGCTGGTTCAAGAAGCCAGGCGAACGAGTGGAGCAGGACGAGATGCTCTGCGAACTCGAGACCGACAAGGTGACGGTCGAGGTTCCCTCGCCGGCGGCGGGAGAGCTTGGCGAGATCGTCGCGGACGAGGGGGAGACGGTCTCCGTCGATGCCCTGCTCGCGACGATCGCGGAAGAAGGTCAGGCCGGCTCCGCGGATGTTCGCCCGCGCCAGAGCAAGGAGGAGCCGGAAAAGAGGGCCGGCGGCCGGAAAGACGAGGGGGCCGGCGACATGGCAGAGGCCAAGAAGCCCGACGGCGGAGGCAGCGTCGACATCATGGTGCCCTCCCTGGGCGAAAGTGTGACGGAAGCCACCGTCGCGACGTGGTTCAAGAAGGTCGGCGACACCGTCGCGCAGGACGAGATGCTGTGCGAGCTCGAGACCGACAAGGTGTCCGTCGAGGTTCCTGCACCGCAGGCCGGCACGCTCAGCGAGATCCTCGCCGACGAAGGGTCGACGGTGGCGGCCGGTGGCAAGCTCGCCGTGATGTCTTCGGGCGAAGGCGCATCCGCGGCGGCGACCGCGGAGGAGGAGGCGCCCGCCCCGGCCGGCCAGAAGGGCACCGCGCCCGTAGGAAAGGACGTCGAGGACGCGCCGTCGGCCAAGAAGCTGATGGCCGAGAAGAACCTCAGCCGCGACGATGTCCAGGCCACCGGCCGTGAAGGCCGCGTGATGAAGGAGGACGTGCTGAAGGCGCTGGAGCAGCCGCGCGACAAGCCGCAGGCCAAGGAGGCGCCGCGCGCGCCCTCCCCGGCCGAGGACGCCGACCGCGAGGAGCGGGTAAAGATGTCCCGCCTGCGCCAGACCATCGCCCGCCGCCTCAAGGACGCGCAGAACACCGCCGCGATGCTGACCACCTACAACGAGGTGGACATGACCGGCGTGATGGAGCTGAGGAACGAGTACAAGGAGCTCTTCGAGAAGAAGCACGGCGTCAAGCTCGGCTTCATGTCGTTCTTCACCAAGGCCTGCTGCCACGCGCTCAAGGAAGTGCCCGAGGTCAACGCCGAGATCGACGGGACCGAGGTCGTCTACAAGAACTTCGTCCACATGGGCATCGCCGTCGGCACGCCCACCGGCCTCGTCGTTCCCGTCGTGCGCGACGCCGACCGGATGAGCTTCGCCGAGATCGAGAAGACGATCAACGGCCTCGGCAAGAAGGCCCGCGACGGCAAGCTCTCGATGGCTGAGATGCAGGGCGGCACCTTCACCATCTCGAACGGAGGCGTCTACGGCTCGCTGATGTCCTCGCCGATCCTGAACCCGCCGCAGTCGGGCATCCTCGGCATGCACAAGATCCAGGAACGTCCGATGGTGGTGAAGGGCGAGATCATGGCGCGGCCGATGATGTACCTCGCGCTCAGCTACGACCACCGCGTCGTCGACGGCAAGGGCGCGGTCACCTTCCTCGTCCGCGTCAAGGAAGCGCTCGAGGACCCGCGCCGCCTGCTGATGGACCTCTGACACGCCAGGGCCGCTGCACTCCTGAAGGAGGAGTGTAATGTCAAGGCTTCGCCTCATGCTTGCATCGTCCGGCCTGTTGATGACCGCGGCCTGCGCGACGACCGAAGGGCCCCGGATTTCCACGGGCGTGGTCGTATCGGCCTCCGGCTCGCCCCAGGTCGAACGGCTGGTCAACAGCGCGCGGCACGAGCGCGGGCTCTCAAGCCTCGCTTCGTCGCCTGCCCTGACAGGCGCAGCGGTTGCGCAGGCGCGATACGTCGCTTCCATCGGCCAAATGACTCACCGGTCTCGGGGCGGTGCGACGGTCAAGGACAGGGTGGAGGCACGGGGTTACGACGCCTGTCTCGCGGCGGAGAACCTGGCCGCGCGGCAACCTGATGCCGCGTCCGTTACCGCCGGATGGCTTTCGTCGCCGGGCCACCGCAACAATATGCTGCTGCGGCAGGCGACGCACCAGGGCGCAGCCTACGCCGATACCGAGGACGGGACGCGATACTGGGTGCAGGTCTTCGCCCTCCATTGCTGAGGTCGGCTCGGGCTTTCGCACCTCGGACCCGCACGCATCAGCGCGGCTCCCGGTGGCGCAGAAATCCTTTCCATGCGGTAAATGCTCAGTATTCTTCAGGAATTCCAACCGCTGAAATAAGCTGGTGCTGTCGCGAACGTGGTGAAGTTTCGGGGTTCGCGTAGTCTCCGGGCATTGACGCAACCCTGAACGGCGGTTGCTGCCGCCGTGGAGACCACGCCATCGATGAGACTACAACGACGCCGACGCCCTCGCCACTTCTCGGTGCGGGGTGGAGCGATCCGCTGGAAGACGAGGTGCGCGGCCGGGTCCGCGCCTTCATCGAGGAGATCCTCGAGGAAGAGCTTTCGATCTCGCTCGGGCAGGGCCGCTACGAGCGCGCCGAGGACACCGGGCGCGGCTGGCGCAACGGCCACCGCGACCGACAGGTCATCGGCACGTTCGGCGCCGAGACGGTTCGCGTGCCGCGGGCACGGCTCGTGCGCGAGGATGGCGGAACGGCGGAATGGCGCTCCAAGGCGCTGCGCCGGTATCAGCGGCTGACCAGGCGCGCCGAGGCGCTGATCGCCGGCGCCTATCTCGCTGGAACCAACACCCGGCGGGTACGCCGGGCGCTGGCGGCGCTGTTCGACGGCGCCGTAGGCGAGGATGTGGTCAGCCGCACCTGGCGCAAGGTCCGGACCGACTGGGAGGCTTGGAACACCCGCGATCTGCACGACGAAGACATCGTTCGTCTGATCCTCGATGGCACGGTGGTCAGGGCCAAGATCGACCGCAAGGCGACCGCCATCTCCCTGCTGGTGGCGATCGGCGTACGCCGGGATGGCCAGAAGGTGCTGCTGGCGCTCAGGAACATGGGCGGTGAGAGCACCGCCGCCTGGACCGCCTTGCTCGAGGACATGACCCGGCGCGGCCTGAACGTGCCCGAATTCGTCCTCGTCGACGGCGTCGCCGGGCTCGAGGCAGCGTTGGCCGCGCTCTGGCCGGAGGTCCCGGTTCAGCGGTGCACGGTTCACAAGCACCGCAACCTGCTCGCGCATGCGCCGAAGCGGCTCCACGACGAACTGATCAACGACTACCGCGACATGATTTACGCCGAGACCGCCGCCGTCGTCGAGGCCCGTCGCAAGGCCTTCCTGCGGAAATGGCGGCTGAAGTGTCGGGCAGTCGCCGACAGCCTCGAGGAGGCCGGCGACCGGCTCTTCACCTTCACGCGCTTGCCGCCCGGCCAATGGAAATCGGCCCGGACCACCAATGCAGTCGAGCGGCTGCACGAGGAGTTCCGGCGCCGGATCAAGACCCAGACCGTCCTGCCCGAGGCCGAGACCGCGCCGATGCTGTTCTCGGCGCTGCTCGCCTCGGGCCAGATCGTCATGCGCAAGGTCGATGGTCGGCAGAGCCTCGCCGAGCCTCTCGCCGCCAGCTCCATTCATCTCGCCGCATCATCACGTAGTCTTCGCCGCACCTGAGATCGCCAGCCGCGAATTTCCACGATGCCCAGACAGCCCGCCTCGTGTCACATCACGCAGCCGACCTGCCAGGGCACGAATTCGTTGTCGCCGAGGCCCAGCGCCTCGCTCTTGGTCCGCTCGCCCGAGGCCGTCCGCAGAATCGCCTCCAGGATCTGCTGCCCCTTCTCGGCCAGTGGCAGGCCGCGCGAGACGATGTCCCCACAATTGATATCCATGTCGTCCGGCATCGCCGCGTAGAGCCGGTCGCTGGTCGCGACCTTGATCGTCGGCGCAGGCTTCGACCCAAAGGCCGACCCGCGGCCGGTGGTGAACACCACGACCTGGCAGCCGCCCGCAATCTGCCCGGTGACGGAGACGGGATCGTACCCCGGTGTGTCCATGAAGACGAAACCGGGTGTGGTCCCGACCTCCCCGTAGGCCAACACGTCGGCAAGCGGCGTCGACCCGCCCTTGGCCGCCGCGCCCAGCGACTTCTCGAGGATCGTCGTCAGCCCACCCTGCTTGTTCCCGGGGCTTGGGTTGTTGTCCATCGAACCGCCGTTCATCGCCGTGTACTCCTCCCACCAGCGGATGCGGGAGATCAACTTGTCGGCGACCTTCTGGCTCGCGGCGCGACGCAGCAGCAGCTGCTCGGCCCCGTAAATCTCGGGCGTCTCCGCCAGCACGGCCGTCGCGCCAAGGCCCACCAGCAGGTCGGACGCCTTGCCGAGCGCCGGGTTCGCCGTGATCCCCGAAAACCCATCGGAGCCGCCGCATTGCAGCGCAACCTTGAGCTCCGACGCCGGGATCGGCAAGCGGCTGACGCGGTTCACCTCGGGCAGAAGTTCGCGGACCTTCGCCACGATCCGCTCGATCGTCGCCGTCGTGCCGCCGGTGTCCTGGATGGTCAGGCCATAGAACCGCTCCGATCCGTCTGTGCCGAACAGCTGCTTCATCCGCGCGATCTGCATCACCTCGCAGCCGAGCCCGACGAAGATTGCCGTCCCGACGTTCGGGTGCGTGGCATGGCCCCAGAGGACGCGCTGCAGGTTCTCCCACCCAGGCCCCTCCGACGCCATGCCGCAGCCGGTGCCGTGCGCGAAGGCGACCACGCCGTCGACGTTCGGGTACTCGCGCAGCACGCCCGACTGCATCACGGCGTCCGCGGCCCGGCGGATCACCGTGGCCGAACAGTTCACCGTTGCACAAAGTGCGATGTAGTTCCGCGTCGCGGCCTCGCCCCCGGGGCGCCGGTAGCCGTGGAATGACCGCGGCTCCAGCTTCGGGACGGCCGCCTGCGCCGCCGCGAAGTCGACGCCCACCTGGTAGTCCTGATCGTGCGCCCCGATGGAGCAATTGTGGGAATGCACGTGCGCCCCCTCGGTGATGGGGGCGGTCGCATAGCCGATGATCTGACCGAACTTGTAGATCGGCGCGCCGGTCGCGATGTCGGTGAGCGCCAGCTTGTGGCCGGCCTGCACGGGCCCGTCCAGGGCAGCCCCACGGCCGAGCGGCGTCTGACCCGCCGAGGCCTTCTCTGTCAGGATCGCCACGTTGTCAGTCTCGTGCAGGATCAGCGGTTCAGGCATGTCGCACCTCGGGGCGGAGGGTCTCTCGGCAAGACCCTCGATGGTCGGACAGTCCGGGTCTGCGCCATTTATCTGTCATCGCACGGTTCGCGTCACCATTCTGCGGGCGCCGTCCGAAACAAGGCCGGCGTACGCGTTCGCAACCGCCTCCCGGAAGACCCCCGACGCGGCAAGCCTCGGCGTAAAGACCTCGTCGACCGACAGCAGCGCCGCGACCTTGTCGTCCTGGCCGCCGGCATCGTCGAAGAGCGCCTTGAGCCTGCCGGCCAGCGGGTCCCTAACGTCAATCCGCTGCCCCGCTTCGTCCACACCTCCGACGTATCGTATCCATGCAGCGATCGCCAGCGACAGCCCCTCGACCGGCCGGTCGGCCTCCAGGTTGTCCGCGACCGTGCCGAGGAGACGCTGGGGCAGCTTCTGGCTGCCGTCCATTGCGATCTGCCACGTGCGGTGGCGGATCCCGGGGTTCTCGTAGCGCTCGAGGAGCGATGCGGTATAGGCGTGCAGGTCCTCCCCCTCGGGCTGCGCGAGCGTCGGCAGGATTTCTTCGCGCCAGAGGTAGCGGACAAAATCGGCGAAGGGCGGATCGGCGACCGTGGCGGCGATGGTCTTGTGCCCCGCGAGATATCCCAGGTATGCCAGCGACGAATGCGTGCCGTTGAGGCAGCGCAGCTTCATGTGCTCGAACGGCGTGACGTCGGAGACGAGCTGCACGCCGACCTGCTCCAGGGCGGGACGGGCGCCATCGACGAAATCGTCCTCGATCACCCACTGCCGAAATGGTTCGTGCAGGACGGGCGACTCGTCCCTCCAGCCGGTCAGATCCTCGACACGGTCGATGTCCTCTGCAGTGGTCGCGGGCACGATGCGGTCGACCATGGTCGCCGGAAAGCGGCATTCGGCCTCGATCCAGGCGGCGAGATCCGCTGTCGATCAGCCGCGCAAGTTCCAGCACGACGCCACGCACCATGGGCCCGTTTTCCGGCAGGTTGTCGCAGCAGAGCACGGTGAACGGCCGCATTCCCGCGGCACGCCGGAGCGCGAGGGCGCGGACCAGAAAGCCGGGCGCGGACCTCGGAGCGGCCGGCGCGCTCACGTCGTGGCGGATATCGGGATGGTCCTTGTTGAGCCGCCCCGTCGCCGGATTGTGGCAGTAGCCCTTTTCGGTCACCGTCAGCGTCACGATCCGCACGGCGGGATCGGCCAGCCGGTCCAGCACCGCGACCGGATTTTCGGGCGCCACCAACACGTCCTGAACCACCTCGACCACCCTCGGCGTCTCGCCTTCGGGCCCCAGTTCCACCGCGGTGTAGGCGTAGCCTTGCGGTCTCAGCCTGTCCCTCTGGTCCGGATGCCTGAGACTGACGCCGAGAATGCCCCAGTCGCCGCCCGCCGCCTCCATCGCCTCGGCGACGTAGATCGCGCCAAACGCGCGATAGAACGCGCCGAGCCCCAGATGCACGAGCCCGACGACCGGCAGCGGCCGTTCGCTGCGAACAAGACGCCGCCTATCGGGCAAGCCAGCCCCCGTCGACGCTCAGGATCGTGCCGTGAACATAGCTCGCTGCGGGCGACGACAGATAGACGGCCGCGCCCGCGATCTCCTCCGCCTCGCCGAAACGGCCCGCAGGGATGCGAGACAGCAACTCTGCGCTGCGCTCGGGATCCTCTCGCAACGCGGCCGTGTTGTTCGTGACGATGTAGCCCGGGGCGATCGCGTTGACGTTGATGCCCTTGCCCGCCCACTCGTTGGCGAGCAACCGGGTCAGCCCCGCGACGCCGTGCTTCGAGGCGGTGTAGGACGGCACACGGATGCCGCCCTGAAACGCCAGCAGGGAGGCGATGTTGACGATCTTGCCGCCCTTGCCGCCCGCGATCGCCGCCTTGCGCGAAGGCCCGGCACAGGAAGAAGACCGCCTTGAGATTCACGTCAATGACGTCGTCCCAGTCGGCCTCGGAAAAGTCGACGGAGTCGGCGCGGCGAATGATGCCGGCGTTGTTGACGAGGATGTCGAGCGGCCCCTCGGCCTCGGCCACCGCACCGCCAGCCATCGGATCGGCAAGATCGAGATGGACGGCTGCGGCCGCTGCCGCCCGCCTCCTCGATCGCCGCGACCGTCTCGTCGCAGGAGCGGCGGCCGGCCGCCAGGACCTCGGCCCCCGCGCGGGCGAAGCCGACAGCGATCGCCTGGCCGATGCCGGTGTTGGCGCCCGTCACCAGCGCGCGCTTGCCATCTAGGCGGAACGGGTCGGTCATCTGAGGGCCTCCATCGGCACCATGTCCATGTCGGTGAAATCGACGTTATCGCCGGCCATCGCCCAGCAGAAGGTATAGTTGCCCGTCCCTGCCCCGGCGTGGATCGACCAGGGCGGCGAGATCACCGCCTCCTCGTTCTTCATCACGATGTGGCGGGTGTCCGAGGGCTGGCCCATCAGGTGGAAGACGCGGGCGTCATCGTCGAGCTCGAAATAGAGGTACGCCTCCATCCGCCGGTCGTGCAGGTGGGCGGGCATGGTGTTCCAGACGGAGCCCGGTGCGAACTGGGTGTAGCCCATGAGCAGCTGGCAGCTCTCGGCGACCTCGGGGTGCAGGAACTGCAGGATGACCCGCTCGTTCGCCTCTTTCGTCGAGCCGAGCTCGACCCGGCGGGCGTCGCCGATCTTGATGAGGCGCGTCGGGCAGGTCCGGTGCGCGGGCGCGGACAGGACGTAGAAGCGTCCGGCGCCGGAGAACTCGACCGGCCCGGCGCCCATACCGATGTAGAGGACGTCGCCGCGCGCCATCTCGTGGCTCTCTCCCCCGACCGTGACGGTACCGGTTTCGCCGATGTTGAGGATTCCCATCTCGCGCCGCTCGAGGATCGTGGCTGTGCCGGTCTCGGGAACGTGGTCGAGGGTCAGGGTGCCGCCGTCGGGCACGGCGCTGCCGAGGATCAGGCGGTCATAGTGGCTGTAGACGAGCCGGATCTCGCCGGGCTTGAAGAGGTCGCCCACGTGGAAGTGGCGGCGCAGATCCTCGGTGCCGAGGGTGACGGCGGTCGCGGGGTCTATGGCGTGTCGGGTCTCGACCTGGGTCATGTGGCTCCTTTCAGAGAAAGTCGTCGCGGCGCGGAGTGAAGGTGTCGATCAGCTGGCCTGCGGCGAGGCAGGTGCAGCCGTGCTCGGCACCGCCCGGAATGACGAAGCTGTCGCCGGGTCCGACCTCGAACGCATCGTCCGCGATGGTGAAGCGGAAGCGACCGCTCGCGACGTAGGTGGACTGGACATGTGGGTGACTGTGCAGCTTGCCCTCGGCCCACGTCTCGAAGGCGAACGAGACGACCATCATCACCGTGCCTTCTGCCAGGACCTTGCGCGTGACGCCGGGGGCCGGGTGAGCGTCCGGGAACGAGCGAACGTAGGCCATCGGACCTCCTAGCGGAACAACGCCGGCAGCCAGAGCGACAGAGCCGGGATGTAGGTGACGAGGATCAGGGTGAAGACCGCCGCCGCATAGAACGGCCAGATCGTCCTGACAGCAGTCCAGACCGGCAGCTTGCCCACGGCGCAGCCAACGAACAGGACCGCGCCCACGGGCGGCGTACAGAGGCCGATGCCAAGGTTGAGGATCAGGATGATCCCGAAATGCACCGGATCGACGCCAAACGCCTGCGCGACGGGCAGGAAGATCGGCGTGGTGATGACGATCAGCGGCGACATGTCCATGAAGGTGCCGAGAAACAGCAGCAACACGTTGATCAGCAGCAGGATCACGATCGGATTGTCGGAGACCCCCTGCATGAAGGCCACCAGCGAGGCCGGCACGCGAAGATAGGCGAGCAACCAGCCGAACGCGGCCGCCGAGCCGATGACGAGCAGCACCATCGAGGTGGTCCGGACGGCGCCGAGGGTCGCTGCGACGAACCCCTCCCAACTCAGCGTCCGGTAGACGAGGAGCGTCACGAAGAGGGCGTAGACGACGGCGATGCACGAACTCTCCGACGCGGTGAAGATGCCCGAGCGGACGCCGAAGAAGATGATCGCGATCAGGATCAGCCCCGGGATCGCGGTGATCAGCAGGCCGACGATGGCGCGGGCGCCCGGGAAAGGCTCGGTATCGTAGCCGCGGCGGCGGGCGACGATGTAGGCCGCAACCATCAGCGCAATCGCCAGGATCAGGCCCGGGATGATGCCGGCCGTGAAGAGATCGGCGATGGAGATCCGCCCGCCCGCCGAGATCGAGTAGATGATGAGGTTGTGCGAGGGCGGCAGCATCAGCGCGATGATCGACGACACGACAGTGATGTTGACGGCGTAGTCGGTGCCGTAGCCGCGCGCCTCCATCTGCGGGATCATCAGGCCGCCGATCGCCGACGCATCCGCCGCGGCGGAGCCCGAGATGCCCCCGAAGAGGACGGAGGCGGCGATGTTCACCTGCCCGAGTCCGCCGCGCAGGTGGCCGACGGCGGCGCCGGCGAGCGCCACGAGGCGTCGGGCGATGTCGCCGCGCACCATCAACTCGCCCGCGTAGATGAAGAACGGGATCGCCATCAGCGCGAAGATCGAGACGCCGGAATTCAGCCGCTGGAACACGATGAGCGGCGGCAGGCCGATATAGGCCACGGTCGCGAACGACGACACGCCGAGGCAGAAGGCGACCGGCGTGCCGATCAGCAGAAGCGCCGCGAAAGTACCGAAGAGGACCCAGAGCTCCATCTCAGTCCGCCGTCAGTTCGGTCTCGCCGAAGCGCGCCGTCGGCAGGCCGGCGAGTCGCCGCGCGACCCGCTCGAGCGAGAAGATCGTCATCAGGATGCCGCCGGCGATGACCGACATGTAGTCGAAGCCACCCGGCAGCCCGAGGTTCGGGATCGTCGCGCCCCACGTGCCGATGCAGAGTTGCAGCCCGTAGACCGCCATGCCCATCGCAAACGCGGTCACCACGAGGTCCGACGCCGTGTAGAGCCAGAGCTTCGCCTGCTCCGGCAGGATGTAGAGCAGGATATCGAAGCTGAGATGGTACCCCTCGCGGATGCCGACCGCAGCGCCGAGGAAGATGAACCAGCCCATCAGCTGCACCGACAGCGACTCCGTCCAGGTCGGGGTGTCGTTCAGCACGAAGCGGCCGAAGACCTGCCAGGCGATGAAGGCGGTCATCAGCACCAGGCCGATCGCCGACAGCCAGAGCGCGATGCGCGACACGACGGCCAGCGCCAGCGCCAGGGATTTCATGAAGTCCTGCAAGGCTGTCCCCCAAAGGATCGGGCCGCCGCGCCTGCGACGGCCCGAGAGACCGTTACTCGACGGCCTGAATGCGCGAGACAAGGTTGCGCAGGTTCTCGCTCGTCACGTGCTTGTCGTAGACCGGGCCCATCGCGTCGATGAAGGGCTGCTTGTCGATGTCGCGGATGACCTCGACGCCGGCGTCCAGCACCTGCTGCTCGGATGCGGCCTCACGCTCCTGCCAGAGCTCGCGCATGTAGGGCACGCTCTCCTTCGCCGCCTCGCGGACGATCTGCTGATCCTCGGGCGAGAGCTTGTCCCAGCTCGCCTTGGACATGACGAGGACCTCGGGCACGATCAGGTGCTCGTCGAGCGTGTAGTAGGGCGCGACCTCGAAGTGGCCGGAGCTCTCGAACGAGGGCCAGTTGTTCTCGGCCCCGTCGATGACGCCGGTCTGGATGCCGGAGTAGACCTCGCCATAGGGCATCGGGGTCGCGTTGCCGCCGAGCGCGTCGACCATGTCGACAAAGACGTCGGACTGCATGACGCGGAACTTCATGCCCTGGATGTCCTCGATCGAGGTGATCGGCTTCTCCGAATTGTAGAACGACCGCGAGCCGCCGTCATAGAAGGCGAGGCCGACGAGGTCGTAGGGCTCGAACGCGGCGAGGATCTCGTCGCCGATCTCGCCGTCCATCACCTTGTGCATGTGGTCGGTCGAGCGGAAGATGTACGGCAGCGAGACGACCTTGGTCTCCTCCACCAGGTTGTTGAACGGCCCGAGGCTGACGCGGTTGAGGTCGATCACGCCAAAGCGCGTCTGCTCGATCGTGTCCTTCTCCTCTCCCAGCTGGGCGGAGTGGAAGACCTCGACGCAGATGCGCCCGTCGGTGCGTTCCTGGATCAGCTCGCCCATGTGCTCGACCGCGGCGACCGTCGGGTAACCCTCCGGGTGCGTGTCGGACGAGCGCAGCGTCACCTCGCAGTCCTGCGCAGCGGCAACGCCCGCGATCATCGTGCCGGCCATCAGCGCGGCGAACGTTCCTGTCAGTTTCATATGGTTCCTCCCCTTTGGTGTCAGAGCCGGTAGGCCTGCTTGGCCAGCCGGTAGCTGAGGTCGTGGGCGACCTCGTGAGCCTCGTTTTCGCGCAGCCGCCCCGTGGCGACCAGCGTGGCGAGGTAGGCGCAGTCCGACCGCCGCGCGACATCGTGGCGCGCGGGGATCGAGCAGAAGGCACGGGTGTCGTCGTTGAAGCCGACGGTGTTGTAGAAGCCGCAGGTCTCCGTCGTCGCCTCGCGGAAGCGGCGGATGCCCTCGGGGCTGTCGAAGAACCACCAGGGGGGTCCGAGCTTCAGCGCCGGATAGACGCCGGCGAGCGGCGCGAGCTCGCGCCCGTAGGACGTCTCGTCGAGGGTGAAGGCGATGATGGTGAGACCTGGCTCCATGCCGACGGCGTCGAGCAGCGGGCGGAGCGCGCGGACGTAGTCGGTGCGGGTGGGGATGTCGAAGCCCTTGTCGCGCCCGAACGTCGCCGCGACGCGCCCCGAATGGTTGCGGTAGGCGCCGGAATGGATCTGCAGGACCAGCCCGTCCTCGAGGCTCATCCGCGCCATCTCGGTCAGCATTTGGCCGCGGAACGCGTCCGCTTCCTCCGCCGTGCAGCGGCCCTGCAGCGCCTTGGCGAAGAGGGCGGCAGCCTCGTCCTGCGGCAGGTCCTCGGTCCGCGCCGTCGGATGGCCGTGGTCGGAACTGGTGGCACCGAATTCCTTGAAGTAGGCGCGGCGCTGGCGGTGGGCGTCGAGGTATCCCGCCCACGTCGCCGTGTCGCAGCCGGTGATCTCGCCCAGCCTCGCGACGTTCCCGGCGAAGCCCTCGTATTCGGGGTCCACCACCGCGTCGGGGCGGTAAGCGGTCACCACGCGGCCGCCCCAGCCCGAGTCCCGGATCATCAGGTGCCAGCGCAGGTCGTCCAGCGCGCTCTCGGTCGTGGCGATGGCCTCGATCCCGAACCGTTCGAACAGCGCGCGCGGCCGGAACTCGGGCCGGCCGAGACATTCGTCGATATGGTCGTAGTAGTGGTCCGCCGTCTCGGCCGAGAGCGGCCGGTCGAGGCCGAACAACTGCTCGAACGAGTGGTCCAGCCACATCGCCGACGGCGTGCCGCGGAACAGGTGATAGTTCTCGGCGAACCGGCGCCAGATCCTCCGGCCGTCCTGCTCGGTCTCTCTGCCGTCGTTCCGCGGAACCCCCAGATCCTCCAACGGGACCCCTTGGGAGCAGAGCATCCGGAAGACGTAGTGATCCGGGACAACGAACAGCCGCGCGGGATCCGGAAAGCGCTCGTTCTCGGCGAACCAGCGCGGATCGGTGTGGCCGTGCGGGCTGATGATCGGAAGGCCGCTGACCCGCTCGTAGAGCGCCCGCGCCAGGTCACGGGCCTGACCCTCCGTCGGGAACAGGCGGTCCGGATCGAGCAGCGCCATCGTGCCTCCGCATCTCCGTGAAGTCGGGACTTCACAAATCCGGTTCTGGTAATATGCTAGCATATCAAAGCCGTCAACTGGAACTCGGAGCAAACCATGCCCGAAGGCCGCCTCACACCGATCGAGAGCCTGCGTCCCGCTTCCACCGCGGACATCGTGTTCGACGAACTCTACGACCGCATAGTCTCTCTCGCGCTGCCGCCGGGCGCGCGGCTGTCGGAGGCGGACGTTGCGCAGCAGATGGGCGTCTCCCGCCAGCCGGTGCGCGACGCCTTCTACCGTCTGTCGCAGCTGGGTTTCCTGCTGATCCGCCCTCAACGCGCAACGACGGTCACGCGCATCTCCCAGGAGGCGGTGCACCAGGCGCGCTTCATCCGCACCGCGCTGGAGGTGGAGACCACGGCCATTGCCGTCGACCGCATCACCCAGGCGGACCTCGAGGAGATCGACGCGCTGATCGCAGCCCAGGCGGCGGCGGTGGAGGCGGGCGAGAAGCTGCACTTCCATGCCCTCGACGACGACTTCCATCGGCTGCTCTGTCGCCTCTCCGGCCACGAGTTCGTCTGGGCCCTGATCCGCGAGAACAAGGCCCACATGGACCGGGTCCGCTATCTCTCGCTCTCCTTCGGAGCCCAAAGCGCGCTCGAAGACCACCGGCAGATCGTCGAGGCGTTGCGGCGACGGGACAAGGTGCAGGCGGTGGACTGGATGCGTCGGCACCTTTCGCGTATCGCCGGGATCATCGCACAGATCCGCGCCGACCACGCCGACTACTTCGAGGAGCCCGACGCATGACCTGCTTTCTTTCGATCGGCGAGTGCATGGTCGAGATGGCGCCGGACGGTAGCGGCAGCTACGCGATGGGTTTCGCGGGCGACACCTTCAACACCGCCTGGTACATCCGGCAGCTTCTGACCGCTGAATATGACGTGACCTATCTCACGGCCATCGGCGACGACGGGATCTCGCGCACGATGCTCGCCTTCATGCGTGGCGCCGGCGTCATCCCCGAGGCGCGGGAACATCACGACAGAACCGTTGGCCTCTACCTGGTCCAGCTTGCCGGTGGCGAACGCAGCTTCTCCTACTGGCGCGACACCTCCGCCGCCCGGCGCCTCGCCGACGGGCTCGAGCGTCTGCCGCGGGTGGAGGGTGCGGGCGACGTCGCCTACTTCTCCGGCATCACCCTGGCGATCCTGCCGCCGGATGGGCGGGAGACGCTGATCCGCTGCCTCGCCGACGCACGGCGCTCGGGCGTGACGATCGCGTTCGATCCGAACCTCCGGCTCAGGCTCTGGCCCTCGCGCGACGAGATGCGTGACTGGATCACCAGGGGCGCCGCCGTCGCCGACATCGTCCTCCCCTCATTCGAGGATGAGGCGTTGTATTTCGAAGACGCGTCGATCGAGGCGACGGCCGACCGCTACCTGGCGCTCGGAGCCTCGCGTGTCATCGTCAAGGACGGCGCGGCGGCGGTTCTTGGGGCCGACGCGGATGGCGAAATCTGCCGCGTCGATCCCGAGCCGCTGGAGGAGATCGTCGACACGACGGCGGCGGGCGATTCGTTCAACGCAGCCGCCCTCGCCGCGCTGCTCGCGGGAGAGGGACTCGACGCGGCGATCACCGCCGGGTGCCGCCTGGCCGCCAAGGTGGTCACGCAGCGCGGCGCGCTCGTCACCTGAACGCGATCAGAGGCTTGTCTGGACGGTGTGGCCGGGTGCATAGACAAGGCGCACCAGCGTGATGCTGTCGGTGTGGAGCCATGTGACCCGCTCCATGACGAAGACCGCCGCACCCTCTGCGCACCCGAGTGCCCCGGCAATCTCGCCGTCGGCCGCCATCGCGTAGAGCGCCAGCTCGCCGCCGGTGTAGGGCGCGTTCCTGACCAGCCACTCGTTCGCGCTGACGGCCGTCAGGTCGACCCCGGACACCGCCGGCACCGTCGAGGCGTTCAGCCAGCGATCCTCGTAGGCATAGGGCAGCCCGGCGGAAAGATGCAGCGCGCGCGCGCGGAGCACGTCGGTCCCCGGTGCCAGGCGCATCTTGCTGCGCACGTGCGGCGGCGGCTCGGCGCGCTCGCGCGAGATCAGGACGTAGCCGTATTCGGCGCCCCGGGCCGACACCTCGTCCCGCAGGACCGGGATCTCGAGGACCGCCCGCCGCACCGGGTCCAGCGCTACGCGCGTGCCGGCCCGCCGCCGGCGGTCGAGCAGACCTTCCTCGGCCAGCCCCCGCAGGGCGCGATTGACGGTCGCGCGGGCGCATCCGAACTCCCGCGCCAGCTCGGTCTCCGGGGGGATCAGCGCGCCGGGCGGCCACTCGCCTGCGCCGATGCGGCGCAGCACCTCCCGCTGGATGCCCTGCCAGGTCGCGGGACCCGCCGACATGTCAGATCGCATCGGCAAGGCGCGCCAGCGCCGCGGCGTGGCGTTCGACGATCCGCGCCCGTTGCCGATGCCGCCCCTCGGTCACGACGTGGCGTCCGGCGGCCCAGACGTCGCGCACCAGGCTGTCGTCGCCAGCGAAGATCCAGGTATCGATCAGCGTGTCGCCGGATCGTCCCGAGAAGTCGACCGCGTCGCCGTCGAGCGCCACGAGGTCCGCCCAGGCGCCCGCCTCGATCCGGCCGGAGCCGCGGCCCGCCGCCCGGGCACCGCCCACGGCGGCATCCTCCAGCAATCGCCGGCCGGTCGATCGGCCGGGCTCGGCCAGCGCCGCCCGAGAGCGGTCGCGCAGGCGCTGCGAGTATTCCAGCGTCCGCAGTTCCTCGCCGAGAGAAATCCGCACGTTGCTGTCGGAGCCGACGCCGAACCGCCCGCCCGCAGAGGTGAAGCGAACCCCATCGAAGATCCCGTCGCCAAGGCTCGACTCCGTGATCGGGCAGAGGCCGGCGACGGCGCCGGTCGCCGCCAGCGCTCGGGTCTCGTGCGGCTGCATCTGGGTGCAGTGGATCAGGCACCACCGCCCGTCGGCGCCGACGTTGTCGAGCAGCCACTCCACCGGACGCCTGCCCCACGCCGCCTCGACCTCCTCGACCTCCGCCACCTGCTCAGCCAGATGCATGTGGATCGGCCCCTCTCCGGCGCGCGCGATGCACGCCTCGAGCGACTGCGGGTCGACGGCGCGAAGCGAATGCGGCGCCAGCCCAAGCCGCGCATCGCCCGGCAGCGCGGCAAGTGCGGCCGCTGCCCCTTCGTGCAGGCGCGCGAACCGGTCGAGGTCGTTGCCGAAGCGGATCTGCCCTGGCCCCAGCGCCCGCCGGTCGCATCCGCCCCAGCGGTACAGCACCGGCAGCAGCGTCAGTCCGATCCCGGTCTCGGACGCCGCCGCCACGACCCGCTCCGACATCTCCGCCAGACGGTCGTACGGGGCCCCGCCCGGACGGTGGTGCAGGTAGTGGAACTCTCCCACCGCCGCATACCCCGCCTCGAGCATCTCCATCTGCACCAGCGCGGCGATCGCCTCGACATCCTCGGGCGTCAGCCGGTCGAGGAAGCGGTACATCAGCTGCCGCCAGGTCCAGAAGCTGTCGCGTGGGTCCGGCCCGCGCCGCTCCGTCAGGCCGGCCATCGCGCGCTGGAAGGCGTGCGAGTGCAGGTTGGCGGGCGACGGCAGCAGGATCCCGAGGCGCGTGCCGTCAGGCTCCACCCCTGCAGTCAGCGACTCGATCCGGCCATCCTCCCGGACTACGACGCGAACCGCACGCTCCCACCCCTTGGCGGTAAGCGCTTGTTCTGCCCAGATGATCTGCATCGCGGTATCCGTGTTGACAGTCCTTATTTGTGCAGACATATTCACGCAAAGTGCAGACTTATCAAGTGGCGATGACACAAACGGTCCTCAAGAACGCCAGGGTCGCGACGATCAAGGGGGGCTCCGCCCATGGCCTCCTCGACACTGCCGCGATCGTCCTCGACGGCGAGCGGATCGCGTGGGTCGGCCCCCTCGCCGAGCTTCCGCAGACAGGCGGGCAGGTTCGCGATCTCGGCGGTCGGCTGGTCACGCCGGGCCTCATCGACTGCCACACCCACATCGTCCATGGCGGCGACCGTGCCCGCGAGTTCGAGATGCGGCTCGAAGGGGCGAGCTACGAGGAGGTGGCGCGCGCCGGCGGCGGCATCGTCTCGACCGTCAGGGCGACGCGTCAGGCCGACGAGGCCGCGCTGCTGGCCGGCGCCCTGCCCCGGGTCGATGCGCTTCTTGCCGAGGGGGTCACGGCAATCGAGGTGAAGTCGGGATACGGCCTCGACCTCGAGACCGAGCTCAGGATGCTCCGGGTCGCGCGAGAGATCGGGCGTGAGCGGCCCGTGAGGGTGCGGACGAGCTTCCTCGGCGCGCATGCCGTGCCGCCGGAGTTCCGGGACCGACCGGATGCCTACATCGACGAGGTCTGCGTCCCGACGCTCCGCGCCGCGCACGGCGAAGGCCTGGTCGATGCGGTCGACGGCTTCTGCGAGGGGATCGCGTTCTCGCCCGAGCAAATCGGCCGGGTCTTCGACGCCGCCGCCGCGCTCGGCCTGCCGGTGAAGCTCCACGCCGAGCAGCTCTCGCATCTCGGCGGAACGCAGCTGGTCGCGGATCGCGGGGGGCTGTCGGCCGATCATGTCGAGTACGCCACGGTGGAGGACGCGGCGGCCCTGGCGCAGGCGGGGTCGGTCGCGGTGCTGCTGCCCGGTGCGTTCTACACGCTGCACGAGACGCAGGTGCCGCCCGTCGATGCGTTCCGCGAGCACGGCGTGCCGATGGCGGTCGCGACGGACTGCAACCCGGGGTCGTCTCCGCTCACCTCGCTGCTGCTGGCCGTGAACATGGCCTGCACGCTGTTCCGCCTGACGCCGGAGGAGGCGCTGCGGGGCGTGACGGTGAACGCCGCGCGTGCGCTGAGGCTCGACGATGCGGGTCGGATCGCGCCGGGCCTGCGCGCCGACCTCGCCGTGTGGGACGTGGAGGAGCCGGCGGAGCTCGCCTACCGGATCGGCTTCAACCCGCTGCACTCCCGCTGGTTCGGGGGGCGTGAATGGACACGCTGACCCTCATCCCCGGCACCGCAACGCTGGCGGACCTCGAGCGGATCTGGCGAGAAGGTGCGGCCGTGCGGCTCGACCCGGCGGCGCGCTCCGGCGTGGAGGCCGCCGCGCGCATGGTCACCGAGGCCGCTTCGGGAGAGGAGGCAGTCTATGGGGTCAATACCGGCTTCGGCAAGCTCGCCTCCGTCAAGATCGCGGCGGCGGACACCGCGGAGTTGCAGCGGAACCTGGTGCTGAGCCATTGCTGCGGCGTGGGCGCGCCGCTCGATGTCGCGACGACGCGGCTGATGATGGCGCTCAAGCTTCTGTCGCTGGGCCGCGGCGCGTCGGGCGTGCGCTGGGACGTGATTGACCTGATCGAGGCGATGCTGGCCACGGGCGTCACGCCGGTCGTGCCCTCGCAAGGGTCGGTCGGCGCGTCGGGCGATCTGGCCCCCCTCGCCCACATGGCCGCGGCGATGATCGGCGAGGGCGAGGCGCTGCATGGCGGTGACCGGATGCCGGCCGGCGAGGCGCTGCGTGCCTCCGGGCTGGCACCCGTCGCGCTCGGCGCGAAGGAGGGGCTGGCGCTGATCAACGGCACGCAATTCTCGACCGCGTGCGCGCTGACCGGGCTCTGGCGCGCCTGGCGGGCGGCCACCGCGTCGACGATCACAGCCGCCCTCTCCACTGACGCGATCATGGGGTCGACCGCCCCGCTGCTGCCCCGGATCCACGCGCTGCGCGGCCATGCCGGCCAGATCGACGTGGCGCGCGAGATGCGCGAGATCATGGAGGGATCGGAGATACGCGAGAGCCATCGCACCGGCGATCCGCGCGTGCAGGACCCCTACTGCATCCGCTGCGTGCCACAGGTGGTCGGCGCGGCGGTGGACCTGCTGCGGATGGCGGCGCGGACGCTGCGGATCGAGGCCAATGCGGTAACCGACAACCCGCTGGTACTGATGGAGGACGGGCGCATCGTCTCGGGCGGCAACTTCCATGCCGAGCCCGTGGCCTTCGCGGCGGACCAGATCGCGCTGGCGGTGGCGGAGATCGGGGCGATCGCGCAGCGCCGGGTTGCGCTGATGGTCGACCCCACGCTCAACCACGACCTGCCGCCGTTCCTGACGCCGGAGCCGGGGCTGAATTCCGGCTTCATGATCGCGGAGGTCACGACCGCCGCGCTGATGAGCGAGAACAAGCACCTCGCCAACCCCTGCTCCACCGACTCGACGCCGACGAGCGCGAACCAGGAGGACCATGTGAGCATGGCGGCGCACGGCGCGCGGCGGCTCGGCCGGATGTGCGACAACCTCGAGGTGATCCTCGGGGTGGAGCTGATGTGCGCCGCGCAGGGGATCGAGTTTCGCGCCCCCCTCCAGACCTCGCCGCGACCTCGCCGCGGCGGTCGCGCGCCTGCGCTCCGTCGTGCCTGCGCTCGGCCAGGACCGCTACATGGCGCCGGAGATCGAGCGCGCGACCGACCTGATCCGCAGCGGCGCCGTCTGCCAGGCGGCCAATGCCACCCTGACACTCGAGGAGACCTGATGCAGCCCGTCGAAGTGAGAGAGGGCACGCTGCCCATCGTCCTCGGCCTTCCGCATGCCGGCACCTGGCTGCCGGACGAGGTAGCGGAGCGGCTGAACGAAACCGGCCGGGCGCTCGCCGATACCGACTGGCATGTCGACCGCCTCTATGAGGGGCTCTTGCCCGGCGCCTCGACGGTCCGGGCGACGTTCCACCGCTACGTCATCGACGCCAACCGCGACCCGACGGGAAAGAGCCTCTATCCCGACCGGAACACGACCGGCCTGTGCCCGCTGACCGACTTCGACGGCACCCCGATCTACGAGGGCGGGTGCGAGCCCGGCGAGGACGATATCGAGCAACGCCGCGACGCCTACCACGCGCACTATCACGGTGCGCTGGCGGGCGAGCTGGAGCGGGTGCGGCAGGAGCGCGGGATGGTCATCCTCTACGACTGCCACTCGATCCGCTCGCGCATCCCGTACCTGTTCGAGGGCACCCTGCCCGACCTCAACATCGGCACCGACGGCGGCAGGACCTGCGACCCGCGCGTCGAGGCGGCGATGGTCGAGGCGTGCGCCGCCAGCGACTACTCCCACGTCCTGAACGGCCGGTTCCGGGGCGGCTGGACGACGCGCTACTACGGACGGCCGGAGGACGGGGTGCACGCCATCCAGATGGAGATCGCGCAGTCCGCCTACATGGACGAAACCCCGCCGTGGGAGTGGCGGGACGACCGCGCCGAACGCCTGCGCGGCACCCTCCGCACCATCCTCGACCGCCTCGCCGACCTCGCCCAAAAGCTCGGAGGCACCGCATGACGACCCCCCGCCACAACCAGCGCGACGTCTATCCGCCGACCGGCCCCGAGATCACCGCCAGGAGCTGGCTGACCGAGGCGCCGATGCGGATGCTGATGAACAACCTGCATCCCGACGTGGCCGAGAACCCGCACGAGCTGGTCGTCTACGGCGGCATCGGCCGGGCGGCACGGACCTGGCACGACTTCGACACCATCGTCGCCAGCCTCAAGGAGCTGGGCGACGACGAGACCCTGCTGGTCCAGTCCGGCAAGCCGGTCGGCGTGTTCCGCACCCACGCCGACGCCCCCCGCGTCCTCATCGCCAACTCCAACCTCGTCCCGCACTGGGCGACGTGGGAGCATTTCGGCGAGCTCGATCGGCGCGGGCTGATGATGTACGGCCAGATGACCGCGGGGTCCTGGATCTACATCGGCAGCCAGGGGATCGTGCAGGGCACCTTTGAGACCTTCGTGGAGGCCGGGCGCCAGCACTATGACGGCGACCTGACGGGCAAGTGGATCCTGACCGCGGGCCTCGGCGGCATGGGCGGGGCGCAGCCGCTCGCGGCGGTGATGGCCGGGGCCTGCTGCCTCGCCGTCGAGTGCGACGAGACCCGCGCCGACTTCCGCCTGCGCACCCGCTACGTCGACGACAAGACCCGCGACATCGACGAGGCGCTGGGCATGATCGCGCGGCTGGACCGAGGCCGGGGAGGCGAAGTCGGTGGCGCTGATCGGCAACGCCGCCGACATCTATCCCGAACTCGTTCGTCGCATGAAGAATGACGGTGTACGTCCTGATATCGTTACCGATCAGACCTCCGCGCACGACCCTCTGCATGGCTACCTGCCGCAGGGCTGGAACGTCGCGGAGTGGCGCGCGAAGCAGGAGAGCGACCCCAAGGCCGTCGAAAAGGCCGCCCGCGCCAGCATGAAGACCCATGTCGCGGCGATGGTCGACTTCTGGAACGCAGGCGTCCCCACGCTCGACTACGGCAACAACATCCGCCAGGTGGCGAAGGAGGAGGGGCTGGAGAACGCCTTCGCCTTCCCCGGCTTCGTCCCCGCCTACATCCGCCCGCTGTTCTGCCGCGGCGTAGGGCCGTTCCGCTGGTGCGCCCTCTCCGGCGACCCGGAGGACATCTACGCCACCGACGCCAAGGTGAAGGAGGTCATCCCCGACGACGAGCACCTGCACCAGTGGCTCGACATGGCGCGCGAGCGGATTCTCGTTCCAGGGCCTGCCCGCCCGGATCTGCTGGGTCGGCCTCGGCCAGCGCCACCGCCTCGGCCTCGCCTTCAACGAGATGGTTCGCAACGGCGAGCTGAAGGCGCCGGTCGTGATCGGGCGCGACCATCTCGACAGCGGCTCCGTCGCCTCCCCCAATCGCGAGACCGAGGCGATGAAGGACGGCAGCGACGCGGTTTCCGACTGGCCGCTCCTCAACGCGCTTCTCAATTGCGCCTCGGGCGCGACCTGGGTCAGCATCCACCATGGCGGCGGCGTCGGCATGGGCTTCAGCCAGCATTCCGGCATGGTGATCTGCTGCGACGGGACCGAGGATGCCGACAGGCGGATCGAGCGCGTACTCTGGAACGACCCGGCCACCGGCGTGATGCGCCACGCCGACGCGGGCTACGAGGACGCGATCGAGTGCGCCAAGGAACACGGGCTGAATCTGCCCGGAATACTCTGACCGACAGGAGGGGAAGATGGAGAGACGGACGTTTCTTGGGACAGGCGCGCTCGGCGCCGGAGCCGCGGCGCTGGCCGCGCCTGCCATCGCGCAGGACACGCAGGAATGGACCATGGTCACGGCCTGGCCCAAGAACCTGCCCGGGCCGGGCGTGGCGGCGCAGATGCTGGCCGACCGGATCACCACGCTGTCCGGCGGGCGACTGACGGTGCGGCTCTACGCTGCGGGCGAGCTGGTGCCGGGCAACGGCGTCTTCGACGCGGTCAGCGAGGGCACGGCCGACCTCTACCACGCCGTCCCCGCCTACTGGGGCTCGAAGTCCAAGGGCATCCTGCTCTTCGGCTCGCAGCCCTTCGGCCTCCGCGCCGACGAGCAGGTCGGCTGGCTGACCCATGGCGGCGGCCAGGAGCTCTACGACGAGATGTACGGCCGCTTCGGCATCAAGCCGTTCCTCTGCGGCAACTCCGGTCCGCAATGGCAGGGCTGGTTCCGCGACGAGATCACCTCGGTCGACGACCTGCGCGGGCTCAAGTTCCGCACCACCGGCCTCGCGTCCGAGATGTGCACCAAGCTCGGCATGGCGGTCCAGGCGATGGGCGGCGGCGACATGTTCCAGGCGCTGCAATCGGGCGCGCTGGACGCCGGCGAGTTCATCGGGCCGTGGACCGACAGTGCGCTGGGGTTTCAGCAGGTGGCCAAGAACTACTACTGGCCGGGCGTCGGCGAGCCCTCTTCGGCCGAGGAGTGCGGCGTCAACATGGCGAGCTACGAGGCGCTGCCGGAGGACCTGCAGGAGGTGGTGCGGATCGCCGTGCTCCAGCCTCTACAACGACGTCTGGACCGAATACACGACGAAGCACGCCCAGGCGCTGCAGCAGCTCGTCTCCGAGCAGGGCGTGACGGTCCGCAAGCTGCCCGACGAGGTCGTCACCGCGATGGGCGAGGCTGGCCAGGAGGTCATCGCCGAGCTGCGCGAGAACGATGACGAACTGGTCCAGCGGATCGCCGAGAGCTTCGTGAGCTACCGCGACCTCGTCGGCCAGTACATGGTCTACGCCGACAACGGCCAGATGAACGCCCGCGCCGAGGTCTTCGGCTACTGACGAGGGCAGGACCGGCGCACCGCGCCGGTCTCCCTTCCGCCGCTGCGCAATCCTTTCCACGCGGTTAACGGGACAAGAATTTCTTATGCAGAACAAGGAGTTGAGGCGGGCGTCCAACGTGGACAGACAGGAGCCAGCGCTCCCACAGGCCAACCGCTAAGGCCGATGGAGCGTCTCGCCGACCGCCTGGACCTTATCAACCGCGCCGTCGGCGCGGTCGTCCGCTGGTTCGCCCTCGCCATGGTCCTGCTCCAGTTCGGCGTGGTCCTGCTCCGCTACGTCTTCGGCTTCTCCTCGATCGCCCTGAACGAGAGCGTCCTCTACCTGCACTCCGCCCTTTTCATGCTCGGCGCGGGCTACACGCTGCTCGTCGACGGGCACGTCCGGGTCGACATCTTCTACGCCAAGCTCGGCGACGTCGGGCGGAGCCGCATCGACGTCTTCGGGCATCTCTGCCTGCTGATCCCGTCGATGCTGGCCCTGCTTTACTGGTCGTGGCCGTCGGTGCGGAACGCGTGGGCGATCCTCGAAGGGCCGATCTCGGTCGGCGGCATCCCGGCGGTGTTCCTGATGAAGTCCCTGATCCCGGCCTTCTGCATCCTCCTGCTGATCCAGTCCGCCGCGTGCCTGCTGCGCGAGGTCGCCCGGCTGCGCGCATGACCGAATACCTCGACCTCCTGATGTTCGCCGGGCTGATGGGGGCGATCCTGCTCGGCTTTCCGGTCTCGTTCTCCATCGCCGGCGTCGCCATCGCGTTCGCCTATCTCGGCTGGGCGACGGGGGCGATGAACCTTGGCCTGCTCGGCGCGCTCGGCCAGCGGGTGTTCGGCGTGCTGACCAACGGCGTGCTGATCGCCATCCCCCTCTTCGTGCTGATGGGCGTCGTGCTCGAGCGCAGCCGCATCGCGGAGGATCTGCTCGAGACGATGGGCCGGCTCTTCGGCGGCCTGCGCGGCGGCCTGGGCATCTCCGTCGTCTTGGTCGGCGCGCTGCTCGCGGCGTCGACGGGGATCGTCGGAGCGACGGTGATCGCGATGGGGATGATCGCGCTGCCGACGATGCTGCGCACGGGCTACGACCCGCGGCTGGCCTCGGGCCTCGTGGCGACGGCGGGAACGCTGGGGCAGATCATCCCGCCCTCCACCCTGCTCATCATCCTGTCGGACGTGATGTCGTCGGCCTACCAGCAGGCGCAGTACGAGCAGGGCAAGTTCTCGATCGAGACGATCTCGGTCGGCCAAGTCTTCGCGGGCGCGCTGGTGCCGGGGCTGACGCTGGTCGTGATCTACATCCTCTATCTGCTGTTTCTCGGCGTCGTCCGCCCTGGCGCTGTCCCGCCCGTGAAGGAGGACCTCGGGCGGCCGACTGCCCGCCATGTCGTCGGCACCGTGATCCCGCCGGTCCTGCTGATCGTCGCCGTGCTCGGCGCGATCCTCGGCGGCATCGCGACCCCGACCGAGGCGGCGTCGGTCGGCGCCGTCGGCGCAATCCTGATGGCCGGCCGACGGCAGGGCGTGAACCGCTGGCTGATCCTGGCGGGCGTCGCCGCGCTCCTGATCCTCGCCGTCGCTGCAGGCGTGGCGCCGGTCCGTCTGCAGCGCAGCGACATCGGCGCCGGCGGGCTCGTCCTCGGCGCGACTCTACGCGATCCTCGCCGTGGTCGGAGTCGCCGCGATCCTCGCATCGCTCTGGCGGGCGCACCGCAGCGGTATTCTCGCCGGCGCGCTGACCTCGACGATGACCGTCACCGCGATGATCTTCGCCACGATCCTGACCGCGAGCATCTTCAGCCTCGTCTTCGTCGGCCTCGGCGGCGAGGAGCGGGTGGCGCAGATCCTCGAGGCGATGCCGGGCGGACCCACCGGCGCGCTGATCTTCTCGATGGCGCTGATCTTCGTGCTGGGCTTCTTCCTCGACTTCGTCGAGATCACAGTGATCCTCTTGCCGCTCGTCGCGCCGGTGCTGATCCTGATGGGGCACGATCCGGTCTGGCTTGCGATCCTGATCGCGATCAACCTGCAGACCTCGTTCCTGACGCCGCCCTTCGGCTTTTCGCTGTTCTACCTGCGCGGCGCGGCGCCGCCCGAGATCACCACGGGCCAGATCTACGCGGGGGTGGCGCCCTTCATCGTCTTGCAGATCGTCGGCATCGCAGTCATCTGGTTCTGGCCGGCGCTCGCCACCTGGCTGCCCGCCGTCGCGTTCTGACGGCACCGAGAATCGCTTTGCCATGCTAGCGTGACGGCGAGGCCACACAGGAGACAGCGGATGCCGCTCGACCTTTCCCACGTTCCCGGCCCGCCGCGACGGCCTGTCGTGGGTCACACGCTCGACATCGTCCGCGACAGCTACGGCTTCCAGAAGGCGAGCGCGGCGGCCTACGGGCAGGTCTTTCGTGCTTCGCTGGTCGGGACGGAACGAGTCGTGATGCAGCATCCCGACGCGCTGGAGATGGTGCTGCTCGACCGAGACAGGACGTTCTCCAGCCGACAGGGATGGCATCTGATCGAGCGGATGTTTTCCGGCGGCCTGATGCTCCGCGACTTCGAGGATCACCGCGCGCACAGACGGATCATGCAGTCGGCGTTCCGGACCGAAGCGATGCAGGCCTACCTCACGCGCCTGGTCCCCGAGGTCGATCGGCTGATCGCGGGTTGGCCGTCCGACAGGCCGTTCCGCTTCTATCCCGAGATCAAGGAGGTGACGTTGCGCCTTGGCGCGGCGACCTTCCTGGGGTTGCCCGTCGACAGCCCCGAAGCCACGCAGCTGAATGCCGACCTGATCGACGAGATCGCGGCGAGCCTCTCAGTCATCCGCCTGCCCGTGCCTTTCACGCCAATGGGCCGCGGCGTGGCGGCGCGCCGGAGAATGTCACGAACGCTGCGCGACATGATTCCGGTGCGCCGGGCGGCAGGAGGCGACGACTTCTTCAGCCGGATGTGCCGCGCGCAGGACGAAGACGGTTCCGCCTGGTCCGACGACGAGATCGTCGACCACTTCAACTTCCTTCTGATGGCCGCGCATGACACCACTGCGACCGCCATCACGGCCCTGATCTGGAGTCTCGCCACGCACCCGGACTGGCAGGACACCGTCGCCGACGAAGCCGCAACGTTCGCCGACGGCGAGGCCGACCTGGAAGGCCTGGAACGGATGACAGCGACCGACCTGTGCTTTCGCGAGGCGCTGAGGCTGGTCCCGCCCGTGCCGTTCGTTCCCCGGCAGGCCGTGAAGCCGTTCAGCTGGGCAGGCTACGACCTGCCCGCCGGCACGCCGGTCACGGTCTGCCCGGGCATCGTGATGATCGACCCGACCATCTGGACCGAGCCCGAGCGCTTCGACCCCAACCGCTTCGCGCCCGACCGGGCGGAGGATCGCAGGCACAGGTTCGCTTGGGCGCCCTTCGGCGGCGGCGCGCACAAGTGCATCGGCACGCACTTCGCGGCGATGCACGCGAAGGTCTTCACCGCCGCGCTGACGCGGCGCTTCGCCGTGGCGCTTGCGGGTCAGCCGCCGGTCTGGAAGCGGATGCCGATTCCGCGACCTGCAGACGGGCTGCCGATCATCCTGCAGCCACGCGTGCGGTCGGTCCGCCGCCGGCCGACCGCGGCAAGCTGAAGTCGCCGCTTTCGATTTGCGGCGCCCGGCGCCGTCGTCGAATGGTCGCCAAAAAAGGGGAAGGGATGGGTCCGCGCGACATCGAGAGGTCGCTGAACCTGTTGGTCGAGGGGCTGATCGGGCTCCGCGACGCGGGCGTCTACGACGAGCCGAACCTCCATGGCGGGCGGGGCGACTACATCAGCTTCGATGCGTGGGAATGGCCGCAGGGGGTGGGTCTCTACGGCCTCATCCATCTCTGGCGGCAGCGGGGGCGCGACCGGAGGCTCGGCAAGGTGATCGAGGCATGGTACGATCGCCGCATGGCCGCCGGCCTGCCGCCGCTCAACGTCAACACGACCGCACCAATGCTGGCGCTCTCGCTCTATTGGCGGGAGACCCAGGCGGAGCGGTTCGAGCCCGTTCTGGCCGATTGGGCGGACCGCGTGCTTGTTGCGCCGCGGACCGAGGCGGGCGGCTTCCAGCACGACGTCTCGGACAGGCTGAACCCTGGCGAGCTCTGGGACGACACGCTCTTCATGATGACGCTCTTCCTCGCGAGCTACGGACAGGGCGCGGGCCGGCGCGACCTCGTCGAGGAGGCGGTGCGGCAGTTCCTTGTCCACGCCCACTACCTTGCGGACCGTGAGACAGGGCTCTGGTTCCATGGATGGTCGTTCGAGGGGCGGCACAACTTCGCCCGCGCCCGCTGGGCACGCGGCAACGCCTGGATCACCGCCGGGCTGCTCGACCTCTTCGAGCTGGCGGAGATCGATGCAGGCGCGCGCTCTTTCCTGAAGTCGCTCCTCGTCGCGCAGGTGGAGGCACTGCTGCCGCTCCAGACCGCAGGCGGGGCGTGGCGGACGCTGCTCGACGACGCGACGAGCTATGAGGAGACGTCGGCGACCGCGGGCTTTGCCTACGGGCTGCTCAAGGGCGCGCGCCTCGGCTTCGGCGACGACCGGTGGCGCGCGGCGGGCCTGCGTGCGCTCGACGCGGTGATCGCGAACATCGACGCGGCAGGCGTGGTGCGCGGCGTCTCCTACGGCACGCGGATGGGCCACGACCTGCAGTTCTACCGCGACATCCCGATCGAACCGACGGGCTACGGCCAGTCTCTTGCCATCCTCGCGCTGGCGGAAGGGGCGCGGCACTGATGCGGCTCTCGGCCGGCACCCCGTTCGGCCACTGGCAGGTCTCGGAGGTCGTCGAGGCGCGCTACGATGTGCCCGACCAGCCGATGCAGGGCGAGATGGACTCGCTCTTTTTCCTGACCAAGGACAGGAACCACATCCCGCACGAATATCCCTGCCGCACCCGCTTCGCGGAGGCTCGGCGCGGCAAGCGGCCGGAGGTGCGCGGCGACCGGGCGCTGACGCGGAACTGGCCGCCCTTCGGCTCGCCGCGCCTCGACCTCTCGGGCTTCTGGTTCCGCCCCACCCGCCTCGCCGCGTGGGCGCGGACGCTCGTCGTCGCCGAAGAGGCCGGCACGGCGCGGCTGCGGCTGGCGACCTGCGGCGGCGCGGTCCTGTTTGCGAACGGTGCCGAGATCGGCTGGATCGCGGACTACGTCCGCAACATGGAGCACGCGGTCGAACTGGCGGTGGATCTGGTGGCAGGCGAGACCGAGCTCCTGGTCTTCCTCGACGACCTCGCCGAACGGGACACGCGCTTCTACCTCCAGCTCGACTGGCTGGACGGACCGCCCGCGCGTGCCGCCCTGCCCTTCGGCACCGACCCCGCGCTGGTGGACGCGGTCCTGGCGACGCTCTCGGCGATGCATTTCGAGCGTCCCGCCTACACCGGCGGCGAGGTGGCAGTGGCCCTGCCCGTGCCGCTCCCCGTCGACGCGACGGTTGGGATCGAGGTCGAGGGGGACTTCATGTCCCACCAGCAATTGACGCTGACGCGGTCGCTCGCCGGCGGTGCGCGTCGCCTGCCGCTGGCCGGGGCGGACGCGCTCCCGGCCGACTTCCGCCACTTCCGCCTGACCTTCGACGCCGGCGGCTTCGTCGCGAGCCGCGTTCTCGGCGTCGAGATCGCGCAACCCGCAGGGCGACCCACCGGCCGACTGCGTCGCCGAGGCGCTCGACGCCGTCGCGACGCGAGGCGAGCCCGATACCGTCTGCGCCCTCGCCCGCCTCGCCACCGGGCGGACCGGCCCGGAGACGGAGGCGATGATCGACGCCGCGCTCGGCCCGATCGCGGACTGCTGGGATTGTGCCGACTTCGCCCTCGTCCCGCTGGTCTGGGCGCGCATGCGCTACGGCGACGTGTTCTCCGACGCCCTGCGCACCAAGGTAGATGAGACCGTCCTCGGCTACCGGTACTGGATGGACGAACCCGGCAACGACGTGCAGTGGTATTTCTCCGAAAACCACGCACTCCTGTTCCATGCCGCCGCGTACCTGTCCGGCCACCTGCTCCCCGACGCCACCTTCCGCCGTTCCGGTCGATCCGGTGCCGAGCAGTCGGCGGTCGGCCGCGACCGCGTCCGCGCCTGGCTCGACCACTTCGAGCGGTGGGAGATGGCGGAGTTCAACTCCGCCCCCTACTTCCCGATCGACCTCAAGGGTCTGACCGCCCTCTTCGCCCTCGCCCCCGACGCCGACATTCGCTGCCGGGCGGGATGCGGGATCTCCCGGCTGATGGAGATCGTCGCGAACTCCGCCCACCATGGCGTCCTGACCGCGGCGCAGGGGCGGTCCTACGAGCACACGCTGCGCGCCGCCACTGTCGCTCGAGCTCTCGGCGATCGGCCGGCTGGTCTGGGGCCGCGGCACCTATGGCAGCCGTTTCCACGCGACGCCGCAGATGGCGCTCTGCCTGCGCGACCACGGTCTGACGCTGCCGCCCGACCTCGGCCGACCGGGCGGTCCGCGACCGCCCCGGCGAGAAGGAATGGCGCTTCGCGCAAGGCAAAACGACTTCGCGCATCTCTACCACGCCAAGAGCGCCGCCTGGGCGATAGGCTCCGCCGCCGCGCTATCGCTGGTTCGAGTGGGGCTATCAGGAGACGCTGATCCACGCCCGCATCGGGACCGAGCCGCAGGCGCAGGTCTGGATCAACCATCCCGGCGAGGTGACCCATTCGGGCTACGGCCGGCCGTCCTACTGGGGCGGCAGCGCGTCGATCCCGCGGGTGCAGCAGTACCGCGGCCTCGCCATCGTCGTCTTCGAGGGCGTGGCGCCGCAACCCGACTTCACCCATGCCTGGTTTCCCCGCCCGGTCTTCGACGAGAGCCTGGTCGAGGGGCAAGCGCGCGTTCGCCCGCTCAGGCCGCGGCGTGCTGGCGCTCGCTCGCCGACGGTCCGCTCGAGCAGGTCTCGGACGGGCCGACCGCGGCGTGCGAGCTGCGCCTTGCCGGCCGAAGCGGCCGCTGGATCCTGCGGGTCGGTGAGGCGGACAGCCTCGGCGCGTTCCGCGACCGGTTCGGCGGACTAGTCCTGCAGGCCCAAGGCGGCACGATCGCCGTCCATGACCCTGAGTACGGCCTGGTCCTATTTCACCCTGACGGAATCGTCGAGGCGGAAGACCGGCGGCTCGACCCGGCGGACATGGACACGGACCGGCGAACTTATTGAGATCGGTGCCGACGGGCTGTCGCCGGTGGTCAAACGCGGGCGGGATGATAACCTCACGGCCAGATAAGGGAGCACAAGATGAACCAAGGACGGACACTTCTGACCGCCGCCGCAGCTTGCTGTTCGCCGCAGTCCCGGCGCTGGCCGGCGACGTGCGGATGATGTGGTACTCCGACGGCGTCGAGGGCGAGGTGATGCAGGACCTGCTCGCCCGCTTCATGGAGGAGCACCCGACATCAACGTGCACTTCGAGAACGTGCCCTACCAGACCATCCAGGAGCAGCTGCCGATCCAGCTCGAGGCCGGCCAGGGCCCCGACATCGCCCGCGTCACCAACATCAAGGAGCTGGCGCGGCACTGGCTCGACCTGACGCCCTACCTCGATGACCCGAGTACTTCCGCGAGAACTTCGGCGACCAGCTCGACTGGATGCGGCCCGACGGGTCGGACGATCATCCCGGGCTTCATGACCCAGCTGACGCTGGTCGGCGGCTTCGCCAACAAGACGCTGTTCGAGCAGGCGGGCGTCGAGATGCCGGGCGAGGACGCCACTTGGGACGAGTGGGTCGAGGCCGCGACGCAGGTGGCCGAGAGCCAGCAGCTGCCCGCCGCCTTCGCCATCGACCGCTCCGGCCACCGGATCACCGGGCCCAACATCTCCTACGGCGCCACCTACTGGGGCGAGGACGGGATGCCCGCGCCGATCGAGGAGGGCACCAAGCAGTTCGTCGAGAAGCTCGTCGGCTGGACCGAGAGCGGCCAGCACCTGCCCGAGGTCTGGGTCAGCGCCGCCGGCACCACCTACCGCGCCGCCGCCGACGACTTCATCAACGCGCAGCTGCCGTTCTACTACTCCGGCAGCTGGCAGGTGGCGAACCTCTCGACCAAGATCGGCGACGCCTTCGACTGGGTCGCCACCGGCTCGCCCTGCGGCGACGAATACTGCTCCGGGCCTCGCCGGGCGGCGCCGCGCTCCTCGGCATGAAGTACACCGAGAACCCCGAGGACGTGGCGACGCTGATCGAGTGGCTGGCGCAGGAGGAGATCGTGAAGGAGTTCTCCGAGCGCACGCTGTTCCTGCCGGCCCACAAGGGCGTCATCGAGGCCGGGCTCGACTTCCAGTCCGACGACCCGAACGTGCCGCCGGCGCTCGACGAGTTCGTGCAGTCCACGACCGAGCTCGCGCCGGCGGCGCAGCAGATGCCGGCGTGGCGATGGGCCAACGCCTATTACGGCGCGCTCGCCTCGCGGATCAGCCAGGTGATGGCGGGCGAGCTCACGCTCGACGAGGCCTACGAGCGGATGAACCAGGACATCGCCGACCAGGTCGAGCAAGCCTCGCAGTAGGTGGCGGCGCCTCGGGCAGACGGCCGGCGCCGCCGCTGGTGGCGCCGTCCGGTGGCTGGCGCGTGCGCTCGACCGGCCGCTGCGCCTCGTGGCAGCGGCTGGACCGGGCAGCGGCGGCATGATCGCCTTCTTCCTGCTGCCGAACATGGCGATCTTCGGCATCTTCGTCCTGTTCCCGCTGGTGCTGAACTTCGTCTATTCGTTCACCGGCGGGACCGACCTGTTCCTGTCGGACCGCAGCTGGGTCGGCGGGGAGCAGTACGCGCGCCTGCTCGACTGCGGCGACTACCTCGATCCCAACACCTGCCGCGACGACCAGTTCTGGATCGCGGTCTGGAACACCGCGCGCTTCGTCGTCCTGCAGGTGACGCTGATGACGGCGACGGCGATGATCACCGCGCTGATCCTCAACAGCGCGATCCGCGGCCGCGGCTTCTGGCGCGCGGTGTTCTTCTTCCCGGTGCTGCTGTCGCCGGTCGTCGTCGGCCTGATCTGGCGCTGGATCCTGCAGCGCGAGGGCCTGCTGAACCTCATCGTCGACATGGCTCGGCGGCGACCCGGTGAACTGGCTGACCGACCG
This sequence comes from uncultured Alphaproteobacteria bacterium, assembly GCA_963749675.1. Taxonomy (GTDB): domain Bacteria; phylum Pseudomonadota; class Alphaproteobacteria; order Rhodobacterales; family Rhodobacteraceae; genus Roseitranquillus. Next base: position 1,026,238 of record CAVVNT010000001.1, on the reverse strand, counting down.
GTTCTGGGCGTTCTCGGCCGACGATCGGCGTCTCGGTCTGGGCGCATATGGGCTTCTACGCGCTGATCCTGCTCGCCGGCCTGCAGGCGATCCCGAAGGACCTCTACGAGGCGGCGGAGATGGACGGGACGCGGCCGCGGTCGCGTCTTCCGGCGCATCACGCTGCCGCTCCTGATGCCGAACCTGCTGGTCGTCGTCGTGCTGGCGCTGATCCGTGCGGTGCAGATCTTCGACGAGGTCTTCGTGCTGACCGGCGGCGGCCCCGGCACCGCGACGCTCTACCTCACGCAGTACATCTACGAGGTCGGCTTCGCCTCGCTCCTGCGGAACCCGGGGCTGGCCGCGGCGGCGTCGATCCTGATGGGGCTGGTGCTGGTCGTGCTGACGCTGGTCCAGCTCGGCCTCGCCCGCCGGAACGAGCGGCGGGGCGCACGGGAATGAGCCGCGCCCTGGCCTTCCTGACCCGGCGCCGCGGCGGCGACCGCTGGCACTGGACCGACGTCGTGACGTGCTCTGGCTCGTCGGCGGCCTGATCGTGATCTTCGGCCCGGCGCTCTGGCTGGTCCTGTCGTCGTTCAAGACCCCGGCGCAGCTGGCCGAGTTCCCGCCGACCCTCCTGCCCTACGCGTCAGCTGACGGCCGACGTCGAAGGCGAGGACGAGCCGAAGCCGCTCTACACCGTCACGTTCGAGGACGGCTCGACCCGCACGCTGGCCGAACTGCGCCGCATCGGCATCGTCGCCCGCATGGTCGACCCCGACGAACCCCGGGGAGGTCGATCGAGGTCAACATCCAGAACCGCACGCCGGTGCGCGAGATCGGCTTTGCCACCGAGAACTACGTCGAGCCGTTCCTGCAGCTCGACTTCCTGACCTACCTCAAGAACTCCGTCTTCGTGACGGCTGATGGCCACGCTGATCACGCTGCTGACCAACTCGATGGCCGCCTTCGCGCTGTCGAAGTACCAGTTCACCGGCCGCTCCGCAGTGATGCTGCTGATCATCGCGACGCTGATGGTGCCGCTCTCGGTCATCCTGGTGCCGCTCTTCTCGGTGGTCGCGGCGATGGGGCTCTTCAACTCGCTCTGGGGCGTGATCCTGCCGACCGTCGCGACGCCGACGGGCGTGTTCCTGCTGCGCCAGTACATGCTGACGATCCCCGACGAGCTCCTCGACGCCGCGCGCATGGACAAGGCCAGCGAATGGCAGATCTACTGGCGCATCGTCCTGCCGCTGACGGCGCCGGCGCTGGCCGTGCTCGCGATCTTCTCGGTCGTCTGGCGCTGGAACGACTTTCTCTGGCCGCTGATCGTGCTCAGCCGCGCCGACCTCTACACGCTGCAGGTCGGCCTCAACTCCTATGCCGGCCAGCTCAACGTCCAGTGGCACTACATCCTGGCGATGACCGTGCTGACGATGATCCCCGTGGTCCTGGTCTTCGTCTTCCTGCAGCGGTTCATCACCACCGGCATCGCCGGCGCGGGGCTCAAGTGAGCCGCGACGAGCCTTGCAGCCGCGCGGCCCTCGTCGCGACCGGGAGGAGCCATGGGCCGGATAACACTCCGTCAGCTCTACCGTCTGATGGCCCGCCCGCTCTCCGGCATCGTCAAGCGCTTCGGCCAAACCGAAGTCATCCACGACGTCTCGCTCGAGGTCGACGAGGGCGAGCTCGTGGTCTTCGTCGGCCCCTCGGGCTGCGGCAAGTCCACGCTGCTGCGCCTGATCTCCGGCCTCGACCGGCCGACCAGCGGCACCATCGAGATCGACGGCCGCGACGTCACCCGCGTCAGTGCCGCCGACCGCGGCCTCGCCATGGTGTTCCAGTCCTACGCGCTCTACCCGCACATGAGCGTGCGGCAGAACATGGCCTTCGGGCTGGAGAACACGCGCATGTCCAAGGCCGAGATCCGCGAGCGGATCGAGGGCGCGGCGCGGATGCTGGAGATCGCGAGCTGCTCGACCGCCGGCCCGGCCAGCTCTCCGGCGGCCAGCGCCAGCGCGTCGCCATCGGCCGCGCCATCGTGCGCGAGCCCTCGGCCTTCCTGCTCGACGAGCCGCTGTCGAACCTCGACGCCGAACTGCGCGTGTCGATGCGGGCCGAACTCGCCAGCCTGCACGACCGCCTCGGCACGACGATGATCTACGTCACCCACGACCAGATCGAGGCGATGACGCTGGCCGACCGCATCGTCGTCCTGCGCGACGGTCGGATCGAGCAGGTGGCGACCCCGCTCGAGCTCTTCAACCGGCCCGCGAACCGCTTCGTCGCGGGCTTCATCGGCGCGCCGAACATGAACTTCCTGCCGGCCGACCTGATGCACATCGCGCACCAGCCGGCCGGTTTCGGGCTGGACATGACCGTCGGCATCCGCCCGCAGCACCTGCATCTTGCGGAGCCTGGCGAGACCGAGTCGCTGGAGGCGACCGTCGTTCTGGTCGAGTCGCTCGGCGCCGAGACGGTCGTGCACGGCGAGACCGCGAACGGTCAGCGCGTGCTTGCCGTCCTGCAAGGCCAGCCGACCCTGGAAGGGGCGGCGCGCGTCACGCTCGCCTGCGACCCCGCCGACCTGCACTTCTTCGATTCCGACGGTCGCAGATTTCGGCGGCTGACGGCGCGCCAGGCGTCGCTCTTCGAGGCAGGGTCGCCGCGAAGATTTATCCGGGGGCCCGATCGCGCGGTGGGAGCGCGGACGGCGGCGATGGGGCTGGCATCAGCGTGGCCCGGATCAGGCGTGCGCGACCGCCCAGTTCGCAAGCAGCCGCCTCTGCAGGCTGCGGGATGCGCCGGCCCATTCGCGTCCGCCGGGCGGACGCTCCCGCTCGGCCTCGCTCAAGGCGCTCCGGCGATCCAGGTCCGAGGTCAGGATGGCGAAGGCAAGCTCCCGCCCCGAGGGGGCGGTGAGGTACCCCGTCAGCGCGCTGACGAAATTCAGGGTGCCGGTCTTGGCCGAGACCGAGAGCGGCACCGGCGCATCCGTCACCGGGAACGTCTTAAGCAGCGGCGCGAGCGGTGCCTCCGAGCCCACGCGGATCAGGGTGTTGACCATGTCGACGGCCGAGATGCGGGACTCCCCGCTCAGGCCCGAATGGTCGACAAGCCCGGGCTGCCGGCCGCCGAGCTCGCCGGCGATCCAGTCGTTCATCCGCTGCGCCGACTCCTCCAGCGTCTCCGGCGCCCCTCCCGCGGCGGCACTCGCATCGAGGCCGATCACTTCGGCCGTAAGATTCGTGGAGTACCGCAGCATGTCCCGAAGGATCAGCGTCAGACCGGCGCTCTCGTGCCGCGCGATCTCTGTGCCCTGCGGCGCCTCGTCGAGCACGACCGCATTGTCGAGCACGATGCCGCGGGACCGCGCGAGGATCTGGAACACCTCCGCCGCATAGAGGTCAGGCCGTCGGACCGGCAGCCAGCGCGCCCCGCCGGTGCCCAGCGCTCGCCGCGCCACGGTCCACTCGTCGACGCCGTCGCCGCGCTCGTAGGTGTAGACCGGCAACGAGCGGTCGACGACGCGCATCTGCGACGTTGCCACCCGCGGGCTGAACGAGGCCGTGCGGGCGTCCATCTTGACCTCGTAGCCGTTGGCGCCGCGCACCCACTCGAAGTGAACCCGGTTGTAGTTGAGGTTGATGCCGGCCACGGCCGGGTTGTAGCCGACATGCGGCGGCTGCTCCGGGTCGATCTCCTCGATCAGGGGCAGTCGCCCCTTCCACACGGCGAAGCGGCCCGCCACCTCCCGCACACCCGCATCCTTGAGCGCCGCGGCGAGCTTGCCCAGCCCGTCGGTGTCGAGCGTCGGGTCGCCGCCGCCGACCAGCACCAGGTCACCCTCGAGCCTGCCGTCCGTCACCGGCCCCGTCGCCACCAGCCGGGTCGCGAACCGGTGTCCCGGGCCCAGATGGTCGAGCGCGTAGAGCGAGGTTAGCGTCTTGGCCGTGCTCGCCGGCGGCTGCCGCAGCAGCGGGCGCAGGACATCCAGCATCTCGCCGCTACGCACGTCGGCGACGGCGAAGCTGACATCGCCGCGCAGGCCAAAGTCGGCGACGATCTGCTCCGCTGGGGGCGGTCCCAGCCGTGCTGGGCGCCGCGGCGGACGCAGCGAGATCGCCGGCGCTTCCGCCAGCGCGGGGCTCACCATGCCGGCGGCCAGTGCGCGCAGGACCCAGCGCCGTGTCGTCATCCTTCCCGTCATGGGGAGGGTCTAGCCCCAGCCGCCCTTCCCCGGCAAGACAACCATCACGGGATCGTAAGTTTGTCTCACCGCTCTGCCGTCGGCCATTCCCCGCGCGCCCGTATCGCCGAGGAGGAGGTCTCCTCCATCGGCATCCGCACGAAGCACCAGGCCGGCGGATCGACTCGCGCCAGAACGGGCGCCGCCGCCTCCGGCAGACGGGCGCGCCCGAACCGTCGCGCCGCGGGAGAGAGCCCGGCCCGCAGCCCCATTCCGGGACGCGCCACAACCCCGACGGGCACCATCCGCAGAATCGAGATCCAGTCGTCCCACCGGTGGAAGGTCGCGAGGTTGTCCGCGCCCATCAGCCAGACGAAGCGGACCCCCGGATTGCGGGCGCGAAGGACCCTCAGTGTCTCTGCCGTGTAGCGCGTGCCGATGTGCGCCTCGATGTCGGTGACGGCCACGCGCGGATGGTCGATCAATGCCCGAGCCGCCGCAACGCGCCGCTCCAACGCTGCCGGCCCGTGCAGCTTCAGCGGATTGCCGGGGCTGACCAGCCACCACACGCGATCGAGGCGGAACCGCTTCAGCGCCGCCAGCGTCAGCGCCACATGACCGTCGTGCGGCGGATCGAAGGACCCGCCGAGAAGGCCGACCGCCTGCCCCGCCCGCACGCATGGTCCGGGCATGCGCCCTCCCGCTCAGAACCGGGCAAACGTGGCAGACCCGCGGCGCAGGGTCCAGCCGTCGGCGCTCTTGCGCCCGCCCGCGTGTGGTCCATGATCGAGAAGCACTCAAAGGGAGATCCGCCATGAAACTGCCGCCGCTCGCCTCCGCGACGCTCCTCGCCCTGCTGATGGGCAGCGCCGCGGCCGCCCAGCAGGCCGCCGACGCGATAGACCCCGAAGCGGCGGGCGCCGCCGAGGCCGAGGCCTTCGCCGACCTTTCCGACGCCGCGCGCGCCGCGCTTGAGGCCAAGATGGCGGGAGAGCCTGTGACGGCACAGGAGTGGATGGTCGCCGCCGCCAACCCGCTGGCGGTGGAGGCGGGCGCGAAGGTGCTGCGCGCCGGGGGCACGGCGGCCGACGCCATGGTCGCGGTGCAGACGGTCCTTGGCCTCGTGGAGCCGCAATCCTCCGGCCTCGGCGGAGGCGCGTTCCTCGTCTGGTACGACGCCGAGAGCGGGGAGCTCACCACCCTCGACGGCCGCGAGACGGCACCGATCGAGGCAACGCCGACCTATTTCCAGGACGAGAACGGTGAGCCACTGGATTTCTACGAGGCCGTCGTCGGCGGCCGTTCCGTCGGCACCCCCGGCACGCCGATGCTGATGGCCGAGGCGCACGCCCGCTGGGGCAACCAGGACTGGGCGGGCCTCTTCGAGGACGCCATCCGCCTTGCCGAGGAGGGCTTCATTGTCTCCCCCCGCCTCGCCGGCCTCATCGCCGAGGAGCCGGAGGACCGCCTGCCGAAGTATGAGGCGACGGCGGCGTATTTTTACCCGGACGGAGTACCGCTGCAGGCCGGCCGGACCATCACCAACCAGCCCTACGCCGATGTCCTGCGCCGCATCGGCGAGGAGGGCGTGCGCGCCTTCTACACAGGTGCCATCGCGCAGGACATCGTCGACACCGTGCGCGGCACCGCGCAGGGCGAGGACTTCAACGCGGGACTGCTCAGCCTCGTCGACCTCGCGCTCTACGACGTGGTGGAGCGGCCGGCGGTCTGCGCCACCTACCGCGCGCATGAGGTCTGCGGGATGGGGCCGCCGTCGTCGGGCGCGCTGACGGTCGGCCAGATCCTCGGCATGCTCGACAGCTACGATCTGGCCTCCATGGGCCCCGATTCGCCGGAGGTCTGGCGCCTCGTCGGCGACGCCTCTCGCCTCGCCTTCGCCGATCGCGGCCGGTACATGGCCGACAGCGACTTCGTGCCGATGCCGACCGAGGGGCTGGTTGCGCCGGACTACCTCGCCAGCCGCGCCGAACTGCTCCAGGGCGACGATGCGCTGCCCGAGGTCTCGGCGGGCGATCCCGCGTGGGATCATGCGATGAACTACGCCGACGACCAGTCGATCGAGTTCCCATCGACCAGCCACGTCTCGATCGTCGACGCGGAGGGCAACGCGTTGTCCATGACGACGACCATCGAGAACGGCTTCGGCTCGCGGCTCTTCACCAACGGCTTCCTGCTCAACAACGAGCTCACCGACTTCTCCTTCGCCAGCCACGAGGATGGCGTTCCGATCGCCAACCGGGTGGAGCCCGGCAAGCGCCCCCGTTCCTCGATGTCGCCGACGATCGTGATGCAGGACGGCGCGCCGGTTCTCGTCATCGGCTCGCCCGGCGGCAGCCGCATCATCGGCTACGTCGCGCAGGGCATCATCAACTGGGCCGACTTCGGCATGGACGTCCAGCAGGCGGTCGCCGCCCCGCACCTCGTCAACCGCTTCGGCGCCTACGACCTCGAGGAAGGGACCAGCGCCACCGAGCTCGAAGGTCCGCTGCAGGAGATCGGGTACGAGACCGAGGTCCGCGACCTCACCTCCGGTCTCCACGCCATCGCCGTCGGCGAAGACGGCACGCTCACGGGTGGCGCCGACCCTCGGCGCGAGGGTATCGCGCTCGGCGACTGACGCTGATTGGTGGGCGGCCCGCCAAGGCGGCCGCCCACCGTTCGCAGGCTCCTCTGAAACCGAGACGGCGACCGGGCGGGACTACACTCGCGCCCGATCCGTTCGTGTTTTCTTCATTCCGTCAGGGAGCCTTCGATGACCGAGACCATTTTGCCCGATCCCGTCCGGGTGACCCACGGCCATGCCAGCCGCGAGATGACCTTCCAGGCACTGCAGGCGCTGAGCGGCCACGGCGACCCCGGCAAGTTCGGGCGCATGTTCCCCATGCTTCCCGCCCTCACGACCAGCGAGGACGCGTTGCTGGACCTCGCGCGCGCGATGACCGACCCCGAGCCGTCCTCGCCACATGGCGAGAACCATGGAGTCCCCGCCGGCTACACCTACCTAGCGCAGTTCGTCGACCACGACATCACGCTCGACCTCACGCCGCTCGACCAGCAGACCAACGACCCGCTGGCGACGCATAACTTTCGCAGCGCGGCGCTCGACCTCGACTTCGATCTACGGGCCCGGGCCGTCGCTGGCCCCGTTCATGTATCAGCGCGACGCGCGGGGCCAGACGATCCCCAAGCTGTTGATCGGCAAGACCGCCGCGTCCTCCGACATGGAGGGCAACGAGATCCCGGCGCTGCCCAACGACCTGCCGCGCAGCCGCCTCGGCCTCGCGTTGATCGGGGACGAACGCAACGACGAAAACCTGCTCGTCGCGCAGACACATCTCGCCTTCCTCAAGTTCCACAACGCGGTCTACGACTTCGTCGCCGACCGAATGGCGGGCGCGTCGAGGCCGGACATCTTCCGCGAGGCCCAGCGTCTGGTGCGCTGGCACTACCAGTGGATCGTCCTCTTCGACTTCGTCGAGCGCATCACCGAGCCCGGCCTCATCCAGCGGATCAAGCACGAGGGGCGGCGCTTCTACCGCTTCAGGACGACCCCCTACATCCCGGCCGAATTCTCCGGCGCCGCCTACCGCCTCGGCCACTCGATGATCCGCGAGAGCTACGACCACAACCGCGTGTTTCACGACAACGCGAGCGTTCGCTCGACGCTGGCCGCGCTCTTCGACTTCACCGGCAAGTCCGGCGTCATCCTTGGCGACGGCGCCGCCGACGCTCCCTCAGACGTCGGGCTGTCCGGCGTGCCGGCGCAGCAGGCGCTGCCGTCGAACTGGGTCATCGACTGGCGTCGCTTCTACGACCTCCCCGGATCGGGCGACGTCAGGATGAACCCGTCGCGCAAGATCGACCCGTTCCTGACGCCCGCGCTCGCCTCGCTGCCGGGCGAGGAGGACCGCAACGCCATCCTCGCCTTCCGCAACCTGCGGCGCGGCGTCCAGCTCGGTCTGCCCTCGGGGCAGGACGTGGCGTCGATCATGGGGATCGCGCCGCTGGCTCCGGACGACGTCGCATCCGGGCCGGACGGCGCGGCGGCCGCCGCGCACGGCCTGCACCGCGCGACGCCACTCTGGTACTACATCCTCAAGGAGGCGATGGTCGTCCACGACGGCACGCGGCTGGGGCCGGTCGGCAGCACGATCGTGGCGGAGACCTTCCTTGGCCTCGTCCACGGCGACCACCAAAGCTTCCTTTGGCAGCGCCAGGACTGGGTGCCGGATCTTCCGGCGGCGGAAGCGGGGAGATTCACGATGGCCGACCTTCTGACCTTCGTCGGCGACGTCAATCCGATCGACTGACGGTGCGCGGCCCCGGCGACGGGGCCGCGCGAAACGGCGCTCAGGCGCGCGCCTTGTAGGGACGGATCTCGCCCGACCGCAAGCGGCCGTAGTAGCTTTCGACCTCGCGCTTGACGATCGGCATCAGCACGTAGAGCGCGATGATGTTGACGATGGCCATCGAGAACAGCATCGCGTCCGAGAAGTCGATCACCGCGCCCAGCTGCGCCGAGGCGCCGATGACGACGAAGACGCAGAAGATCAGCTTGAACGTCAGTTCGCGCATCGGCCCCTCGCCGAAGAGGTAGGTCCACGCCTTCATCCCGTAGTACGACCACGAGATCATCGTGGAAAAGGCGAAGAGCACCACGGCGATCACCAGCAGGTACGGGAACCAGGAGAGACCCGTCGCGAACGCCGCCGAGGTCAGCGCAACGCCCGAAACACCGCCCTCGGTCACGATGGCGCCCTCCTCGACGATGTAGAGCCCGGTCGCCGGATCGGTCTGCAGCACGCCGGAGATGGTGATGACGAGCGCCGTCATCGTGCAGATGACCACGGTGTCGATGAACGGCTCCAGCAGCGCGACGGTGCCCTCGGTGATGGGCTCCTTCGTCCGCACGGCCGAGTGCGCGATCGCCGCCGAGCCGATGCCCGCCTCGTTCGAGAACGCCGCCCGGCGGAAGCCCTGGATCAGCGCGCCGGCAAGGCCGCCTGCAACTCCGAGCCCGGTGAAGGCGCCCTGGAAGATCTGCCCGAACGCCCAGCCGATCTGCTGATAGTTGATCAGGATGATGAGCAGCGCGGTGACGACGTAGAGGATGCCCATGAACGGCACCACCTTCTCGGTCACGCGGGCGATCGACTTGATCCCGCCCACGATGACGATGAAGACGATCCCAGCAAGGACGACGCCGGTGATCCAGCCCGGAAAGTCGCCGAAGACGCCCGCGATCTGCGCATGCGCCTGGTTGGCCTGGAACATGTTGCCGCCGCCCAGCGCGCCGAAGATGCAGAAGACGCAGAAGATGATCGCGAGGATTCGCCCGCCCGCGGTGCCGCGCTCGGTGAAGCCCTTGGTCATGTAGTACATCGGCCCGCCCGAGACGTGGCCGTCCGGGTACTCGTTGCGGTACTTTACGCCCAGCGTGCACTCGACGAACTTCGTCGCCATCCCGCACAGGCCCGCGATGATCATCCAGAAGGTGGCGCCCGGTCCGCCGATGCCGACAGCCACCGCGACGCCCGCGATGTTGCCGAGGCCGACCGTTCCCGACAGCGCGGTCGCGAGCGCCTGGAAATGGCTGACCTCACCCGCGTCGTTGGGGTCGGAATAGTCGCCCTTCACCAGCCGGATCGCATGCCCGAAGGCCCAGAACTGGATGAAGGCGAGGTACCCGGTGAAGATGACCGCGGCGGCCACCAGCCACATGACGATCCACGGGAAGTTGGTTCCGGGGAATGAGGAGAAGATCAGGCTCACGTACCAGCCGGTGGAGTTCGCGAAGATCTCGTTCACCCGGTCGTCGAGCGTCGCAATCTCTTCCTGTGCCCACGCCGGCAGCGCAGCGGTCACCGCCACGAGGGCAAGAAGTATGTTCATCAGATATTTCATTGGCTCAATCTCCTTGCTCAGGGAACGATGGTGACGGGCACTGTCGAGATCGCCGCGAGGCGGCTGCTCACCGATCCGAAGAAATGGTCGCGCAGACGTCGCTCCGCACTCCGGGCGACGATGATATGCGCCGCCTTCTTCTCCACCGCGATTTCCTCGAGAATTTCGGCGGGGTCGCCGTGGCGCACGATACCCTCGACCTCGACCTCATCCGCCTTGGCGATATTGACCGCAGGGTCGAGGACTCTTTCGTGCGCGAGCACCAGTTCCTCTTCGCGCCGCTTGTGGCGCTCCTCGTTCTCCTCGGGCGTCTGAAAGGTGAAGGGCGACCACTCGATCACGTAGACGATGATCAGGCCCTCGCCCGCCTCCCTCGCTCGCTCCTTGGCGAAGGCCAGCGCCCGTTCGCCCGCTTCCGAACCGTCGATCCCGACGATCATTCCTGTCCCGGCCATTCTGGCTCTCCCTTGTTGCAACGGCGGTGCAGCCGTTCGGGCGACGTTATCGTCAGAGATGACGCGAGGGATACCTCGAATCGCCCGCACGACGTGCAAACGGCGCGCGATCAAGCAGGAATGTTGCCCCAACGTCTCGAATTTCAGCGAAAATGTGCCGTTTTCTCGGGGCGCAGCCGCGGGCGAACTGCGTGAAGTGGCCCCTCTTGCACCTTGCATCTGCGCATCGCCCGTCGCCGTCCATAGGTCGAAGATCGCGCGTTCACCCGAAAGGCCGGACCACCCTCACCCTCGCCGGAGTCCCACTCCTTGGCGGCACGTCCAAGCAATCGCTCAAAGAGCCGCGCCCGCCTGAAGCAACTCAACCGTTCTGGGTCTGGCGCCGTTGCGAGGCGCCGGAAGGCCGCTCGGCGGACCCATCACGTCAAGCCGGCCCGGGTCCTTCGAACAACGCGCTCTTTCGCGTCGTGCGACGGCCGCGTCGCACGACCGTTTCCAAAAGGGCCCGCACATGGTATCTATTCCGTTGTTTTGAGTGAAATTCTTGCATCTCAGCTTTCACATTCTCCTGGGGACTTGGACATGATCGAGATCACCTCCGCCGACATCCGCGCAATCTCGCCGAGCGCCACCGACGTCATCCTTTCCGGCATCGTCGAACATCAGTCGGTCATCGGGAACGGAGGCATCAACACGTCCCTTCGCCTGGCGCATTTCATGGCGCAACTAGCGCACGAGAGCGCGCACTTCCGGCGGACCCTCGAGTTCGCCTCCGGCGCGGCCTACGAGGGAAGAAAAGACCTCGGGAACGTGAAACGCGGCGACGGCAAGCGTTATCGGGGCCGCGGCCTGATCCAGACCACCGGTCGCGCGAACTACCGCGAGGCGGCCGCCGACATCCGGCAGATGGTCGCCTCGGCGCCCGATTTCGAAGAGGACCCGTTTCAGCTCGAGGAGTTTCCGTGGGCGCTTCTGTCCGCGATCTCGTACTGGCGCCGCCGCGACCTGAACCGGCACGCCGACCGCGACGACTTGCGGCGGGTCACGCTGCTCATCAACGGCGGCACGAACGGCCTCGACGATCGCCGCAACTACCTGCGGAAGACAAAGACGCTCTGGCTTGGGGATCGTTCACTGGTCGCCGAGATCGAGGATTCGACGATCCGTCGCGGCGATGAGGGCAACGCCGTGCGCGAGGCTCAGAGCGCACTTGTCGAGGCAGGTTTCGCCACGCTGGTCGACGGCGTCTTCGGCAGGCACACTGCCGATGCGGTCAAGGAGTTCCAGCGCAGCCGCGGCCTCAAGGCAGACGGCGTCGTCGGTCCGATGACCTGGTCGGCGCTCCGCACACCCGCCGTCTGACGTCGCTCCGGCGCGCTAGCGCGCGCAGATCTCGGTACCGGTGCTGTCGTTGACCCAACAGGCGCCGTCGCTCTCGCTCCGCAGGTATCGGCCGGGCAGCGCCACGTTGCCGTCGCCAAGGTCGACGAACCCGTAGGCGACCCCCGGCTCGATGACGTTGAGGATATAGGCCGGCTTACCCTCCGCCGAAATCTCGAAGCTTCCGCTGTCGTCGATCATGCGGAATTCGCAGGGATAGGTGCCGTCGTCGCTCGTCGTGCAGCGCGCGTCCCGCGCGTCCGATGCCGACGTGGCGGAGCACGCGGCAAGCAGCGTCGCCGCCGCCGCCCCGATCGAGTGCAGTCGTGAAGTCATGGAGGCAGCATCCTTTCCTGAACCGGCTTGCGTGTCCTGAACCGGCTTGCGTGCGCAATACGCCAAAGCGTGAGAAACAGCCAACTCGCGCGGCGCGCGCCTCACACGGACGGTCGCCAATGCTAGTCCGGGCGCTGCGACCGTTGCGCCCCGCCGCCTGGACCGCCCGACCGCGCCGCGCCGCCGCGACCCGCCACCCGGGCGGCCCGGCGTTGCTCCGGCCGCGCCCACGCCGTAACAACGCCCCGATTCAACGGAGGGACCGATGCCAGCCTACCAGTACGTCTACCACATGGACCGGGTGTCCAAGACCTACCCCGGCGGCAAGAAGACGTTCGAGAACATCCGCCTGAACTTCCTGCCCGGCGTAAAGATCGGCGTCGTCGGCCCGAACGGCGCCGGCAAGTCCACTCTGCTCCGCATCATGGCCGGCATGGACAAGGACTTCACCGGTGAGGCCTGGGCGGCCGAGGGCGCTCGCGTCGGCTACCTCCCGCAGGAGCCGCAGCTCGACCCCGCCCTCGACGTCCGCGGCAACGTGATGGAAGGCGTGGCCTCCAAGCGCGCCATACTGGAGCGCTACAACGACCTCGCCATGAACTACTCGGACGAGACCGCCGAGGAGATGGCCAGGCTCCAGGACGAGATCGACGCGCAGAACCTCTGGGATCTCGACAGCCAGATCGACGTCGCCATGGAGGCCCTCCGCTGCCCCCCCGACGAGGCCATGCCAGACACGCTCTCGGGCGGCGAGGCGCGCCGCGTCGCGCTTTGCAAGCTGCTGCTCGAGGCGCCCGACATGCTGCTCCTCGACGAGCCCACCAACCACCTCGACGCCGAGACCATCGCCTGGCTGCAGCAGCACCTGATGGCCTACAAGGGCACCATCCTGATCGTCACCCACGACCGCTACTTCCTCGACGACATCACCTCGTGGATCCTCGAGCTCGACCGCGGCCGCGGCATCCCCTACGAGGGCAACTACTCCGCCTGGCTGGAACAGAAGGCCAAGCGGCTCGAGCAGGAGGCGCGCGAGGACAAGTCGCGCCAGCAGACCCTCAGCCGCGAGCTCGAATGGATGCGCGCATCGCCTCGCGCCCGCCAGGCCAAGTCCAAGGCCCGGATCAACGCCTACGAACAACTCGCCGGCCAGTCCGAGCGCGACCGCGTCGGCAAGGCCCAGATCATCATCCCGAACGGCCCCCGCCTAGGGTCCAAGGTCATCGAGGTCGAGCGCCTGAAGAAGCACCTCGGCGACAAGCAGCTCGTCGAGGACCTGTCCTTCTCGCTGCCCCCCGGCGGCATCGTCGGCGTCATCGGCCCGAACGGCGCCGGCAAGACCACCCTCTTCCGCATGCTCACCGGCCAGGAGAGGCCCGACGACGGAGAGATCAGCTACGGCGACACCGTCGAGCTCAGCTACGTCGACCAGTCCCGCGACGCCCTCGATCCGTCCAAGACCGTGTGGGAGGAGATCTCCGGCGGCGCCGAGATCATCGAGCTCGGAAAGGCGCAGATGAACTCCCGCGCCTATTGCGGCGCCTTCAACTTCAAGGGCGGCGACCAGCAGAAGAAGGTCGGCCTCCTCTCCGGCGGCGAGCGCAACCGCGTTCACATGGCCAAGTTGCTGAAGTCCGGCGGCAACGTCCTGCTCCTCGACGAGCCCACCAACGACCTCGACGTCGAGACCCTCCGCGCGCTCGAGGACGCGCTCGAGGACTTCGCCGGCTGCGCCGTGATCATCTCCCACGACCGCTTCTTCCTCGACCGCCTCTGCACCCACATCCTCGCCTTCGAGGGCGAGGCCCACGTCGAATGGTTCGAGGGCAACTTCGAGGACTACGAGGAAGACAAGAAGCGGAGACTGGGGCCGGACGCGGTGGAACCGAAGCGAATCAAGTACAAAAAGTTCGCGAGGTGAGGGCGCACTGTGTGAAGGCCTCGAAGAGCCCTCAAGTAGCGTGCTTGGTCGACGAAGACAGCAGCAGTGCCGGGCATGCTTGCTCCGGCGGTACCAGATGTTCTGCGCCGAGGACCCCTTAGCATCGCTTGCTTCGACGGGCGACGATACCGAAGAGCGCTAGCCCGCCAAGCAGGAGCGGAAAACCCGCCGGAAGTGGAATGACGCCTGATGGCTGCTCCGGCGGCTTCGGATCGACGCGGGAGGCCAAGTCAATCCTCAGAAACGAACTGGAATTGAAGGGCAGGCCGGTTACATTAACGAATAGATCGCCTCCATCGAAATATACGTTGCCGTCCGATATTCCCAGATTTGAGACATCTCGGTTGACCGTTGCACCTGTTATTGTGACCAGCGCTTCCGAGGAAAACCCGAAGATGTATGTATTTTCAAACCAAGACGCGAATCGACCAGACCCGGCATTATCAAAATCGACCTCCAGAAAGTCCGCCCCCGCATCGATCGAGGTGTCGACGACGAAAGAGTTTGGGGGACGCGGAAAGTCACCGAACAGGCTTTCGGCACTTGGAAACTCAACCTCCGTCTCCGAGACTATCGCGCTCGCCGGAAAGTCGTCCAGGAAAAGCTCACTGCTGCTAGTGACCTGTGAGAGACTTCCGATCCTAAGTTCTGTTCCGATTAGACTGGCGTGGCTTGCTGTCGCTCCGACGACAGCTACGGATGTCGCAATCAGCATCGTCTTCATAAAGAATGATCCCCGTTCGCTGCAATGCGGCGCACGCTAAAACGACTTTGACACTACGTCAACTACTAGGATGCCGAAGGGTGTTTCCGCGCGGCACCGCGCGGGTTCACCCACCGCGAACGCATACCGCTCCACCATGCCGAATGCCGGCCGGCCTCCGGCACGGTGGGCGAACCCGCGGCCATGCCGCGGAACCGCCCACCCTACTCCCCGAACGTTCCCTCGATGTCTGTTCAGCCACCGAATCCGGCTCCACCCGGCCGGCGCGCATGTGCCTTGTGGATCGACGAATGCGGAAGGGCCCGGCCCTGCGTGACGATCAGCTCATCCATTGACCGCCGTCGACGTTGAAGCACTGGGACACGATGTACTCCGCCTCCTGTGTGGCGAGGAAGATCGCCATGCCCGTCAGGTCGGTGGCCGAGCCTATCCGGCCGAAGGGCACGCTCTCGGCGACTTCCTTCTTCTTCTGGCCGGGCGCCTTCTTCTCGTACTTCGCGAAAAACGCATCGACGCCGTCCCAGTGCTCGCCGTCGACGACGCCGGGCGCGATGGCATTCACGTTGATGCCGTGCTGGATCAGGTTCAGACCGGCCGACTGGGTCAGGCTTATCACCGCGGCTTTCGTGGCGCAGTAGACCGCGACCAGAGGCTCTCCGCGACGCCCGGCCTGGCTTGCCATGTTGATGATCTTGCCGCCACCGCCACGCTCGATCATGTGCCGGGCAACCGCCTGAAGGGTGAAGAGCGTGCCACCGACGTTGATGTCGAAGACGCGCTGGTAGTCGGTCCGGTCGATCTCGACGATTGGCGCGGCGGTGAAGAGCGCTGCATTGTTGATCAGGATGTCGATTCGCCCGAGCCGCTTCACCGTCTCGGCCACCGCCGCTTCGATCGACTCCTGTTTCGTGACATCCATCTCGACCGCGATCGCTGCATCCCCGATCGAAGCTGCCGAACCTTGCGCCCTGCCGATGTTGATGTCGGCAATCGCGACCTTCGCGCCTTCGGCGACGTATGCTTCTGCAAAGGCGAGCCCGATGCCGCGCGCAGCTCCTGTTATCAGGGCCGTCCTGCCGGCTAGTCGCTTCAGTCCTGGCATGGCAATTTTCCTCCTGCGTACTCGAGCTCTAGCAGGAGGATGCGGCGAACTGCACTACCTGACGGCAGCCGGACGTCGGCGATGAGGTGTCCAGAGGACCGCGTCTGTCGGCTCCTCGATCCCGGGGGCGGCTACGTCGTTGAGGCGAGCGTCGCCCGCATCGTGCAGCACGACCACCTTCATCGAGTGGGCAGCAGCGCAGACAACGGCCGGCTTCCTTTCGCCCCGACGAACTCGCGGCGACGAGATTCTCCCCGCAGCCGTTGCCGCCGCCGCTCATTGCCGTGCTGGAAGGCGCCATCGAGGCGGCCGAACATTCCGCCGCCCGAACTGCGGCAGCGGACGCGCATCCAAGACGTCAACCTCACTCCGACGCGCGCTGCTCTTCGAGCGTCCGTTGCACCAGGCCGTAGAGTTCGTCCCCCGGAATGCCTTGCGTCTTCATCTTCTCGATCCACCGGTCGCGCACGGGGGCGGCGAGGTCATGGAGCTTCTCTATCTCCCCCGCAGAGAAGCTGACGCGCTTCACATTTCTCTCTTCGAGCACGCTTTCCCACTCCGCGAGGAGCTCGTGGTAGTTCTCCAGGTAGTCGTCGACCGCCGCGCCGACCGAGCTGTCGAGCGCTTCCCGATGCTCGGGATCCAGCTCTTCGTACGCGTCGATGCTGACGGCGACGGGACAATCCAACGTGCCCACATCGAGGTTCGCCGTCCACCAGTCGGCGAGGTTGATGGTACCGAACGCGAGGTGCGCGTGCGGCGCAAAGGCGACCGCATCGACCACTCCCGTCTCCATGGCCTCGTAGGTTTCGGACGCCGGCAGCGCTGTAGGTACGGCGCCGAAAGCCTCGAAAGCCTCTGCGAGCCCGCCGTTCGCGCGGACGCGCATGCCCTTCAGCTCCTCCACCGTCTCGCGCGGCTCACCGGTTCCGGCGAGGTTATATTGCGGCATCGGAGAAGGCATCAGCAGCCGGGCATTCCAGCGCGCGAGATCCTCCTGAACGGCGGGATGCCGATAGACCGCGCGGCTTGCCGCGGCCGCCTCCTCCAGCGTAGAGACGCCGAGGTAGGGCAGCTCCAGCACCGTGAGCGTCGGGTTCTTGTCGGGATGATAGCCGGCGCAGAACTGCGCCATCTCGAATGCCCCGATCGAGATGCCGTCGAGATTCTCGGTGCTCTTCGACAGCCCGCCATAGCTGATTTTCATGGTGAACTCGCCGCCCGTTTTCTCCTCCACGAGTTTGGCCAGCTTGTGGACATGCTCGGTAAAGGCGCGGCGTTCTCCCCAGAGCGAAACGCTCCATTCAACGGCGCTGGCATGACCGGCAAGCATGGTGGCGATTGCGGCTGCGGCCGCGCCGACTGACAGGGTGCGCATGTCCAGAACCTCCCAGTGCGCTGGTCGCGTGTTTCTTCCCCACACGGTTCGAAAGGTATGGGCCGCCGATCGACGCTGCCACCCATGAATCGCTCGTGAGGCGCGCCCGACGGACCCTTTCGGACTCTGCCATGACATGCGATAGGGCATCATGGAAATTCGTGAAGCGCTGACGTTCGACGACGTGCTCCTCGTTCCGGGGGCGTCTTCGGTGCTGCCTACCGACGCCGACACCCGCACGCGCATGACGCGCGAGATCGCCCTCAACATCCCGCTCGTCTCTGCCGCGATGGACACCGTGACGGAGGCGCGTATGGCGATCGCCATGGCACAGTCCGGCGGGATGGGAGTGATCCACCGCAACCTCGACGTTGAGGAGCAGGCGGCCGAGGTCCGACGCGTCAAGCGGTTCGAAAGCGGCATCGTCTACGACCCCGTGACACTGACACCCGACCAGACGCTCGCCGACGCGAAGGCGCTGCGGGAGCGCTACAAGGTCACCGGATTCCCTGTCGTCGACGCCGCCGGCCACGTCGTGGGCATTGTGACGAACCGCGACATGCGGTTCGCCGATGCCGACGCGACAC
The DNA here is from genome assembly GCA_963749675.1 of uncultured Alphaproteobacteria bacterium. Lineage (GTDB taxonomy): Bacteria > Pseudomonadota > Alphaproteobacteria > Rhodobacterales > Rhodobacteraceae > Roseitranquillus. The sequence goes on along the minus strand of CAVVNT010000001.1, from coordinate 1,008,241 downwards.
CGGTGAAGGCGATGATGACGTCCGACGATCTCGCGATGCTGACCGAGCCCGCCGACCTCGACGAGGCACGCAGCCTCATGCGGGCGCGGCGGATCGAGAAGCTCCTCGTGACGGACGGAGAGGGGAAGCTCACCGGACTGCTGACGCTGAAGGACAGCGAACAGGCCGTACTGAACCCGCAGGCCTGCAAGGATCGCCTTGGACGACTGCGCGTGGCGGCTGCGACCACAGTCGGCGACAAGGGCTTCCAGCGGTCGGAGGCGTTGGTCGACGCGGGCGTCGACGTCCTCGTCATAGACACGGCCCACGGCCATAGCGAGGGCGTGGCGAGGGCGGTGGAGCGCGCCAAGCGACTGTCGAACGAGGTTCAGATCATTGCCGGCAACGTCGCGACCGCAGAGGCGACTCGCGCACTGATCGAAGCTGGGGCGGATGCCGTGAAGGTCGGGATCGGGCCCGGCTCGATCTGCACTACCCGTGTCGTGGCGGGTGTCGGAGTGCCACAGCTTACGGCGATCATGGAATGCGCCGCGGTGGCTGGCGACGTCCCGGTCATCGCGGACGGTGGCATCAAGTTTTCCGGCGATTTCGCCAAGGCGATCGCCGCCGGAGCGTCCTGCGCGATGGTCGGCTCGATGATCGCCGGCACCGACGAAAGTCCGGGCGAAGTGATTCTCTACCAGGGACGCACCTTCAAGACCTACCGCGGGATGGGAAGCCTCGGGGCGATGGCACGCGGCTCTGCCGACCGGTATTTCCAGATGGACGCGGCAGGCGACAAGCTTGTCCCCGAAGGAATCGAGGGGCGCGTGCCCTACAAGGGCTCGGCGAACGCCGTCTTGCACCAACTGGTCGGCGGATTGCGTGCCGCGATGGGCTACACGGGCTGTGCGACGATCGAGGCGATGCGACGGAACTGCCGCTTCGTCCGCATCACCGGCGCGGGCCTGAGCGAAAGCCACGTCCACGATGTAACGATCACGCAGGAGTCTCCGAACTATTATCGTTCTTGATTAATAACTTATTTAGCCTTCGCTCATCAGTCAGGTGGTCGAAAAGGGCCAGAACGTACCCAGGACTGGACACGAGTCACCGATGCAAACTGATGCAACTAGCGGTAGGATTTCTGCAGAGCTGATGCAGGCCTTTTCTCGCCACAGTCCTCAGTCTCGGGCGGCCCCATGCCACCATTCCTACAGCTGAGAACGGCGGTGAGAGAGTTCGGCCGCGGCAGCGGCGGGCTGAGGTCGCGGCGAGCGGCGTAAAAGGTCGGCCACGGTTGTCCTCTCTGGCGGCATTGAGGGCGGGCGTCTTCACCGTGGAGCTGTATCGGAAAGTTCGCCGGGCCTGTTTCAGGCAAGGTAGTGTCCCGGGAAATGGTGTAGGAACTGGCGTCCACCTGCTTCTTCATAGCTGGTGTCGCTCGTTCACTGAGCGGCGATCATCGTCGCCGCGTCGGGATCGTCGCACGGGCCTATGGCTCGCGCATCCCGTCCAGCAAAGAGCGCTATGATCGCGCGCACGAGATGATCCAGATCGTGCAGGCTTTGTGGGGCAGCTGGGGCAAGGATGCCTGGGTGGCGAACCCCGAAACCGGCGAATACGCCAAGGCGGATGAAATTGCGCCGGTCAATCTGGGCGGCAAGCATATCGCCTCGCGCGGGCCGCTGTATATTCCGCCCACCGAACAGGGCCAGCCGGTGATTTTTCACGCGGGCGGTCCCAGCCCGAACGCGCTGAACATCGCGGGCCGTTATGCCAGCGGGTTCATTGCGGGGGTCTTTTCCGTCGACGACGCCCGGGAACAGCGTGCCGCTTTCCGCGAGGCCACGAAGCAGGCGGGCCGCGACCCGGAAGAATTCAAGTTCATTCCCGGTCTGATGACAAGTATTGCCAAGGACAAGCGCGCGGCACTGGATCGCCGCATCGCGCTGTGCGGTCCGGGACTTGACCAGAAGGCTCCGTATCTGCAGCAGATGCTGGTCATCCATTTTGATTTTAGGGAATTGGACAAGCCGCTGAACAAGCAGCAGCTTGCCGGTGCCCGTGCGTCCGATGGCGACCCTCGCGCTGTTCGTGCGCTGGAAGTTGCGCAAGAAGGCTGGAGCCCGCGTGATATCCTCGCGCATGGCGTGATCGACTATCAGCTCGTTGTTGCGGGCACCGCCACGGACGTGGCCGATCACATGCAGGAATGGTTCGAGGCCGGGGCCGCTGACGGGTTCTGGGTCAGCCCCGATGCCTATCATGACGGAATTGATGATTTCGTCGATGGCGTCGTCCCGATCCTGCAGGACCGCGGCCTGTTCCATCTCGACTACGAAGGCACCACCCTGCGCGACCACCTTGGTGTGCCCGACCAATACGGGATCGATCCCCGCGTCACTGGCTGACCAATTATCCCTGACCGTCACAAAGGAAACGACATGAGAATCGGAATTATCGGCACTGGAAGCATTGGCGGCACGCTCGCCCGCAAGCTGGTTGAAGCGGGGCACGACGTGCGCGTCGCGAATTCGCGGGGGGCCGACGCGGTCAAGGACTTCGCCGACCAGATTGGTGCGACGGCGACCGACGCCCGTGCTGCCGTCGCAGAGGCCGAGGTGATCATCCTGTCGATCCCCTTCTCGGCCATTCCCGAACTGCCGGATGACCTGTTCGATGGCGTGCCTGCCAACGTTCCGGTTATCGATACCGGCAACTATTACCCAGGGATGCGTGATCCCCCCAGATCACCGAGATCGACGCTGGAAAGCCTGAAAGCGTCTGGGTATCCGAGAAGATCGGGCGTCCGATCGTCACGGCCTTCAACAATATCCTGGCCTATTCGCTCGCCGAGCTTGGTCGTCCGGAAGGGGCATCCGACCGTCTGGCCGTCGCGGTGGCCGGGGATGATGCCACAGCCAAGCAGATCGCCATGGGCATCGTCACCGAGACGGGCTTCGATCCGGTTGATGCCGGTTCCCTGGCAGGCTCATGGCGTCAGCATCCTTCCACTCCGGCCTATTGCTGCGACTGGAATGCAGAGGAGATGCGTGAGGCTTTGGCCGCAGCCAAGCCGGGGGTGGCTGCTCAAAAGCGTGATCGCCTGCCAGAACAGTTCGCATTACTCGGGGAGAACCCGACGCATGACGAGGTCGTCGCGTCGAACCGTGCCACAAATGCGCCCGAACTGAAGGCCTGAGAAACAGGCGTGACATCAGAATTTTGAGCACATGCACGCAGGAAGACGTTCGTGAAATGCTTAGCGCGGCCGGGCGCGAGGTGGATGTCGTGACCGGCCCGCCGGCTCGAGACAATCGACGCTAAGCTATTGGGCGACGGTGCTCGCGACAAGCGTGCCGAAGGGCTCCGATCGGATCTTCTCTGCACCCGCAGGATAGCAAGAACCCATGTCTACCCCTCGCGAAACCATTCTCGCCGCGCTGCACGCGCGGCTCTCGGCGCTGTCTGCCACGGCCTTGCGCGGCGAGGTGCTGCCCGAGCGCGTGCCTGCCGAGGGTTTGCTGATACTTCGCGACGGCGAACCCGGTGAGCCCGAGGTGACGCTGTCGCCGCTACGCTACCATTACCAGCACCGGGCCGAGGTCGAAGCGGTCGTGCAGGGGGCCGACCGTGACGCTGCCTTCGACACGCTGACCGCGAGCATCGGCACGGCGCTCGCCGCCGACCGTACCCTCGGCGGCCTCTGCGATTGGGTCGAGGCGGAAGCGCCGCGGCCGGTCGATCTGCCGGTCGAGGGCGCGGCCAGCCTGAAGGCGGCCGTGATCCCGCTGGTGCTGCACTATTCCACGGCCGATCCGCTGGCCTGATCCCGACAATCCGAGGAGAACACCATGGCACGAGCCCAGGGGGCGCGGGCGTTGATGGCGCTTGCGTTCGAGACGACCTATGGAACGCCGCCCGCCAGCGGCTTCACCCGCATGCCCTTTGCCAGCACGTCGCTCGGCGCCGAGCAGCCGCTGCTGAACTCGGAGCTGCTGGGTTACGGCCGCGATCCGCTGGCGCCGATCAAGGACGCGGTGACGGCTGACGGCGATGTCGTGGTGCCGCTCGACGCCGAGGCATTCGGTTTCTGGCTGAAGGCAGCGTTCGGCGCACCCACGACCACCGGCGCGGAGGCCCCGTACAGCCACGAGTTCCAGTCGGGGTCCTGGACGCTGCCCTCGATGTCGATCGAGACCGGCATGCCGGAGGTGCCCCGCTATGCGATGTATTCCGGCTGCGTGCTCGACCAGATCACCTGGCAGATGCAGCGCTCGGGTCTGCTCACGGCTACAGCGCGGCTGGTGGCACAGGGCGAGACGGTCGGCACGACGACGAGCGCCGGGACACCGGCCGCGCTGGAGCTGAAACGCTTCGGCCATTTCAACGGCGCGATCACGCGCAACGGTACGGCGCTCGGCAACGTGGTCTCGGCCGAGATCACCTATGCCAACAACCTCGACCGCATCGAGACCATCCGTTCTGACGGCCGCATCGACGGTGCGGACCCGTCCATCGCGGCGCTGACCGGCCGGATCGAGGTCCGCTTCGCCGACCAGACGCTGGTGACGCAGGCGATCAACGGCGAGGCCTGCGAGATGGAGTTCGCCTACGTCCTGCCCTCGGGCGAAAGCTTCACCTTCACCGTGCACGCCGTCTATCTGCCGCGCCCGCGCATCGAGATTCTCAGGGCCGCAGGGCGTGCAGGCGACATTCGACTGGCAGGCCGCCCGCGACAGCACCGTCGGCCGGATGTGCACCGCAACCCTGATCAACGACATCGAGGAATACTGATGCTCACGCTCGACCTGACCAACGCGCCCCGCTGGCATGACCTCGCCCCCGGCTTGCGGGTGCAACTGCGCCCGCTGACCACCGCGCTGATGGTGGCGACACGCAGCGATCCGGTTGTGGAAGCTGTGCCCGAGGAGGCTTCCGACGAGGAGCGCGCCGTCGCGTTCGCCAAGGCTCTCGCGCGGCGGGCCGTGCTCGCCTGGGAGGGCATCGGCGACGCGGACGGCAACGCCATCGCCCCGAGCCCCGAGGCCATCGACGCGCTGCTCGACGTCTGGCCGATCTTCGAGGCTTTCCAGCTGACCTATGTCTCCAAGGGTTTGCTTCTGGAACAGGAAAAAAAACGCCTCCGCGCTCTCGCCGAATGGTCCTTCGGCGGGGGCGACCGCTACTGCGAGGGTTGCGAACCCTGCGGAGCCAGCGCGCAAGCCTGCCCGGACTGCCCGGCGCGGCTGAACCGTCCGGCAACGCCGGAGAGTTGGCAGGTCTGGGACGTCGTCGGCCGTCTCGGCGGGCAGCTCCGCGTGCTGCCCGGTGCGGTGATCGGCTGGGACATGTCGGCGGCGCTGGCGCTCGGTGACGCGCTCGGCGTGCCACCCCGCGCCATGGCCGAACTGCTGCCCGCAATCGAGGCGGTGATGGTCGCCAAACTCAACGAACAGATGGATCACTCCCATGGCGGAAAAACGGGTTAGCGTCCGCCTCGCGGCCGTGGGCGGACGGCAGGTGCGTGCCGAGCTGGAAGGTGTCGGCGAGGCCGGATCGCGCGGCTTCGGGCGGCTGAGCCGCGAGATGGAGGCGGCCAATGCCCGGCTCGCTGCCTTCTCGCGGCGGGTGCGCATGGCTGCAGCCGCCGCCGTGGCAGCCGCCGCCGCCGCCGGTGTGGCGATGATCCGCTCCGGCCTGCAGACAGTCGATGCGCAGGCCAAGCTGGCGCAGTCGCTAGGGACTACTGTCGCCTCGATCCAGACGCTGGAGCGCGCGGGCGAACTGGCGGGCGTGTCGATGTCCGGTATCGAGCAGGCGACCAAGGATCTGACGCGCCGTCTCAGCCAGGCGGCCGCCGGGACCGGTCCCGCCGCCGACGCGCTGGACCGGCTTGGGCTTTCGGCCAACGAGCTGATCGCGCTGCCGCTGGACCAGCGTGTGGGTGCGATCAACGCGGCGATCGAGAACTTCGTGCCCGCCGCCGTCGCGGGCCAGCTCTTCGGCGAGGAAGGCTCCATCGCCATGAGCCGGATCGACACCGCGACGCTGCGCCAGGCGACCCAGGACGTCCTCGCCTTCGGGGTCGTGGTCTCGGAGCAGGATGCCGATCAGATCGAGCGGACGAACGACGCGATCTCCCGGCTGGGGCTGATCTGGCGCGGGCTGTCGAACCAGCTCGCCGTCGCTGCGGCCCCCGCGCTGGAAGCGGTGGCGAACGCGATGGCGGCGGTCGCGAGCCGCACCGGCCCGCTCGGTATCGCGATCCGCGGCCTCTTCGACAACATCGGCCGCCTGACCACCTATTCCGCCACCTTCGCGGCCTTCCTCGCCGGCCGCTGGGTCGCCGGCATGGCCGCCGCCGCGCTGTCCGTGCGCGGTCTCGCCACGGCGCTCGTTCTCCTGCGTGGGGCGCTGATCCGCACCGGCATCGGCGCGCTCATCGTCGGCGCGGGCGAGCTCGTCTACCAGTTCACACGCCTCGTCTCCGGCGCGGGAGGGTTCGGCGAGGCGATGTCGCTCCTGAAGGACCTGGCGGTCGAGGTCTGGGAGCGGATCAGGATGGGCGCGGCGGCGGCGGGTGCAGCCGCCACGGCGATGTTCTTCGACCTGAAGGCCGATGCGGCATCGGGCATGCAGAGCGCCATCGAGAGCGTGGTTGGTTTCGGGAATACGGCGGCGAACACATTCGAGGGGGCCTACGAGGCGATCAAGGCAATCTGGGGTCTGCTGCCCGCCGCTATCGGCGATCTGGCGTTCCAGGCGGCCAACAGCCTGGTCGACGGCGTCGAGGCGATGCTCAACGGCGTGGTCTCGCGCATCAACGGCTTCATCGGCGGGATCAACCAGGGGCTGGAAGCCCTCGGGTCGGAGCGGCGCATCTCGCTGGTGCCCGACCTCGACCTCGGCGAAATCGAGAACCGCTTCGAGGGCGCGGCCAGTGCTGCCACGACAGCGGCGCAGGCGGCGTTCGACCGGGCCTTCGAGGACAACCCGCTGACCGCGCCTGATCTCGGCCTGACCGAGGCAGCGAACCGCGCGCTCGAATCCGCCAACCTCTATCGGGGCGCCGCGCGCGATCTTGCGGACGGCGCCCGCGCCCCTCTGGAAAGCTGGCAGGCGCTGCGCGACGCGGTGAGCGGCACCGACGAGGCCAGCGCCGATGCGCTGACAGAGGCCACTGGTGCTGCCGAGCGGCTGGAGACGGCGCTCGGCGATGCAGGTCGCGCCGCCACGGGTGCCGGTGCGGCCGCCGGAGCTGCTGCCGCTGCGGCGGGGCCCGACACCGAGGCCGCCGTCACCGGTTGGCAGGCGGTCACGGCGGCGCTGTCGGACTACGCCAGCAAGGCGCGCGAGATCGGCGGCGATATCGGCCAGAGCCTCGTCGGCGCCTTCCAGTCGGCCGAGAACGCCGTCGGTGCGTTCGTGAAGACCGGTAAACTGAACTTCCGCGATCTCGTCACCTCGCTGCTTGCCGATCTCGCCCAGCTGGCGGCGCGGCGGTTCATCCTCGGGCCGATCGCCAATGCACTATCCGGCGTGTTCTCCGGGGCGGGCGGCATCTTCGCCAGCGTCCTGCATGCGGGCGGGATGGTGGGGTCTGCGGGGCCCTCACGCTTGGTCCCGGCCATGGCCTTCGCCGCTGCGCCCCGGATGCATTCCGGCGGGATGGCCGGACTTCGACACGATGAGGTGCCTGCGATCCTGCAACGCGGCGAGCGGGTGCTGTCGCGTCGCGAGGCGCAGAGCTACGGCACTGGCGGCGGGGTCAACGTCACCATCATGGCGCGTGACGCCGAGACCTTCAGGCAGTCCCGCACGCAGGTCGCCGCCGACATCGCCCGTGCCGTGTCGCTCGGGCGGAGGGGCATGTGATGGCGTTTCACGAGGTCCGGTTCCCCGACAACATCAGCCGAGGCGCGCGCGGCGGGCCGGAACGGCGCACGCAGATCGTCGAGCTCGCCTCGGGCGACGAGGAGCGGAACGCCAGCTGGGCCAACTCGCGCCGCCGCTACGAGTGCGCCCATGAGGCTGGACAGTTTGGCGCGAAGATGCTGGACAGTTTGGCGCGAAGATATTGACCGGGCCGGGGTTCTGGTAAGGAGAACCCCATGACGAAGAGACACCGGCGCCACAGCACCGCCAGGAAGCGTGAGATCGTCGAGGCATACTTCAACGGCGAGTTGATGCGCGGGCTCAGTCAGAAATACGACGTGTGCCGCACGCTGATCCCGATCTGGGTCGAGAAGTACGAGCGCGGCGAGTTCGATGACGACGCGGTCGAAGAGGAGCTCTTGCCCGAGTACCAGGCGCGGATCGCGGCGCTCGAGCGGCTGGTGGGACGTCAGGCCCTCGAGATCGAGTTGTCTCAAAGGGGGCTCGTCGGCGCGAACGGCCGCAGAGAAGCGCGCCTGGGTCCGTGATCACCGGCCCGCCGGCATCTCGGTCGGACGGGGGTGCGATCTGATGGACCTGCCTCGTTCCAGCTTCTACGCAGCTCCCGCTTCCGCCGCCGAAGATCCGGCGGTCGCCGTGATCCGGTCGATCACCGAGACCTGCCGGAACTATGGCTATCGCCGAGTCACTGCCGAGCTGCGGCACCGCGGGCTCGTCGTGAATGCGAAGAAGGTGCGGCGGATCATGCGGGAGAACGATCTGAATCCAAAACGGAAACGCCGCTATGTCGCCACCACCGACAGCAATCACGACAGTCCGATCTATCCCAATGTCGCCGGGAACTTCGAAGTTCACGGTCCCGACCAGCTCTGGGTCGGAGACATCACCTACGTCGCCATCGCCACAGGTTTCGTCTACCTCGCCGTCATCTTGGACGCCTGGTCGCGCAAGGTGGTCGGCTACGGGCTTGGTCGCAACATCGATACCCGCCTCACCGCGGCGGCGCTGAACGCGGCGATCGGGGGCCGCCGCCCGCTGCCAGGCTGCGTCTTCCACACCGACCGCGGCGCCCAGTACGCTGCATCCCGGCACCGGCGCATCCTGAGGGAAAGCGGCTTCGTCGGGTCGATGAGCCGGAGGGGAAACCCGTACGATAATCCGCAAGCTGAGAGCTTCGGAAACTCTGAAGAACCTCGGCTTTCGATCATGATCTGGTAGGCTGATGGCGAGCTTGCGGGAGCCGTCCTCGTTGAAGCAGACCACCTTCGCCTCGCTGACCTACGCCACGAAGAAGAAGCGCACCCGGCGCGAGACGTTTCTCTCCGAGATGGAGTTGGTGGTGCCCTGGACGCGACTAATGGCGCTGATCGAGCCGCACTATCCGAAGGCGGGACCGAAGGGCGGGCGGCCGCCGATGCCGCTGGAGGTGATGCTGCGAGTCTACTGCCTGCAGCAGTGGTACGCCCTGTCCGATCCCGCGGCGGAGGAGGCACTCTACGACAGCGACGCGATGCGCCGGTTTGCTGGGCTGGAGCTGGGGGACGATGCGATCCCGGACGAGACCACGATCCTCAACTTCCGCCACCTGCTGGAACGGCACGAATTGACGCGGGCGATCTTCGAGGCGGTGAACGCCTACCTTCGCGAGAAGGGCATCCTGCTGCGCGAAGGTACGCTGGTCGATGCGACGCTGATCGACGCGCCGAGCTCGACCAAGAACAAGCAGCGGTCCCGCGATCCGGAGATGACCAGTACGAAGAAGGGCAACGAGTGGTACTTCGGCATGAAGGCGCATGTCGGCGTCGATCTCGACAGCGGTGTGGTCCACTCGATGGAAGCCAGCACCGCCAAGGTGCACGACAGCCAGAAGTTCAATGAGCTGCTACATGGCGACGAGCACGCGGTGTTCGGCGACAAGGGCTATGTCAGTGGACCTTCGAGGACGTCGCCGCAGACCTTCCGGCGTTCATCGACGATGTCTACAACGCAATACGGCTGCATTCGGCGCTCGGCTACCTGAGCCCAAATCAGTTTGAGGAGAGAAACGCCCCGACCCGGTCAAAACAAACTGCCTGACGTGTCCAAGCAGAGGGGCGCACTCCACAGATGGCTGGATTTTACTCCGCCCGCCCGAGACCACCCCGGACGCCAACGTGGCCGATTATTGCGCCGTCATTCCCACCCCGGTCGATGGCGGGACATGCCTGTCTCGATCGACATCTAGGGCAGCGTCCAGGACCCGGACTGGAACTCGTGGGTGTAGGGCGCCTCCGCACCGGTGGTCGTCGGTGTTCCGAACGCCGCCTTCAGCCAGAAGCCGAGGGCCTCGGCGTCGAGCGGCACGACGACATCGCCGTCTGCCGTCACCGCGTCCTTGATCGGCGCCAGCGGATCACGGCCGTAGCCCAGAAGCTCCGAGTTCAGCAGCGGCTGCTCTGCGCCGAGCGAAGTGCTGGCGAATGGCAGGCGGGTGAAGCCGCTGGCGGGCGGCGTTCCATAGGTCGTCTCGAACGCAAGCGCCATCAGCGCCCGCGCCCCCTGGGCTCGTGCCATGGTGTTCTCCTCGGGTTGTCGGGATCAGGCCAGCGGATCGGTCGTGGAATAGTGCAGCACGACCGGGATCACGGCCGCCTTCGACGGCTTCGACCTTCAGCGTCTTCATGAAGGGAACGTCTGATCTATCGATTGTCGTTGGCTGCAGTGGCGTCAGCGAATGGATGATGGCCTCGTCTTCGCGATGCCTCGGCACATTTCAGGTGATTTCGATGGCTGGAGGCGGACTCCGCCTCAGGCCATCAGCCGCGTTCGGACCAGAAACAGGTTCCCGAGCCCGAATAGCGCGAACAGCTGGGCCTCGTTCTTCGCCAGGCCGCGGTAGCGGGTCTTACGATAACCAAACTGGCATTTCAGGCTGGCCGCACCCTCGACCGGCAGATCGACCGGCCGCGGCGCTTCCGCCTCGACCCAATCGCAGAGGCCGCCGAGGGTACGGTCGGCGGCGAGCGCCGTGCCGATGCTCGCGGTCAGCGTGTCGAAGGCAGCGTCACGGTCGGCCCCCTGCACGACCGCTTCGACCTCGGCCCGGTGCTGGTAATGGTAGCGTAGCGGCGACAGCGTCACCTCGGGCTCACCGGGTTCGCCGTCGCGAAGTATCAGCAAACCCTCGGCAGGCACGCGCTCGGGCAGCACCTCGCCGCGCAAGGCCGTGGCAGACAGCGCCGAGAGCCGCGCGTGCAGCGCGGCGAGAATGGTTTCGCGTGGGGTGGGCATAGTTCCGTCTTCGTGTGGAGCGTCAGAGAAGGTCGCCAAAGCTCACAATCCTGAGTTTGAACCGGTGGTTTGCGGCCCAATCGTACTTGATCGCGTCAGCCTCTTGGACGCTCAAGAGACCTTCGACGATCATCTGAACGGTCAGGTCAGTTGTGCCGAGAACAACTAGGGCGTCATTCATGCGACGCGCTTCGTTCGCAGCGCGCCTATCGTCGAGAGCGAGACCGGCGCCGATCGAAATCGCATGCGCTATGGTGGCGCTTTCTCCAATGCCGAGGCGCTGCGTGCCGGTCAGCTGTCCGAACATCTCAAGGGCTGCGTCGTCCTCCACGCGGCAGACTTCGCAGCATCCGGCGGCAACTGCGGCTTCGAACCGGGCCAACTGATCCCCATACACATCGGTGATCTCGCCAGCGGCGTGGTCGGTTACCAGAAATTGAGGCGACAGATCCCGAATCAGATCCATCCGGTCGATCCGAAGAAAGTTCACCAGAACGGACGTATCTGTCACGAGCACTATGGGCGGCGGCGCAGGCATCTTCGACGTCACTCGGCCCGCGCTGCTTCGGCAAGCTCAAGCAGCTTGCGGCCATCAACACCGACGGTTTTGCCCACATCAAGCAGGCGCCCGCGGGAGATTTCTCCGAGCCGATAGGCCTCGAGCGCCAAGTGAGCAACGCGGCCGCGAAGCTCTCGGGTTCCTCTCTTACCACTGACTGGCTCTTCGAGATCGTCGAACAGGTCCAGAGCCCGCAGGTAATCCTTTCCGGCATCCTCCTGCTCGGGCGATAGAAGCACGGTGCTTTCCGGCTGGTTGATGTAGCGGAGGCTCTTCAGGCGATAGACCGCCGCCTGATAGCTTGCGCCGAACCTGTGGGCGATGAACGCGACGTCCTGAAAGCCGATCGTCTGGGAGCGCGGCGCCGGACGCAATTGACCCCGTATGCTGCCGCCAGTCGCCACATCGAAGACGATCTGATCCGTGCGCGCCGGTTGGCCCTTTCCGAGCTGGCGCAGTTCCTCTTCAAGGCCCGCCTCGGGAAGCAGGAACGCCGCGGCAAATGCGTTCGCCCGCTGCTCGATCCGTTCACGACTGTTGTCTGCACTGCTGACACCGACGACCCGATCCCGGTCCATAAGGGCATGAGCATACTCATGCGCCAGCGAGAAACGCTGGCGGGCGCGCACATGTCCGGAATTCACGAGCACCGCCATGCCGATGCTCGGATGATGCAGGAACAGGCCGGACATAGTGTGCGGAAGATCGACGACGGTGGCCCAAATCCCCTGATCGCCGAGCAATCCCGTCATGTCGGCAATCGGAGCGCTTCCAAGCTCGAGGCGCCTACGTTCTTGCTCGGCTACCCGCTCGCCCTGAGCGACGGCTTCCCCGGTCGATCTCGGTACCGGCTCACGATACGCGGGCGGCCCGTCCCGCTCTTCGCGCCCCAGCAACCCCTCCAAGCTGACACCTTCGCGGCACATTTGCACGCAGCGGTCCACTTCGATCCGGATTTCCGGAGCCGCGTCGAGGCCGGGCGCAATTCGATGCAGCGCAACGACGACGTCTTCTTCAGCATCTGGTGCGTCCGCAAGAAACCAGCGGACCGGGCGACGATAAAGGTCTGCCAGCCGCGCAAGCTCCATGGTGGACACCGCGCGGTTCCCTCCTTCGATCTGCGTGACGGCCGTACGGGGAAGACCGAGCGATTCAGCGACTTCGCCCTGACTGATTGATGCGAGTTCTCGAGCCTCCCTCAGCCGACGAGACATTTCGGTGCGATTCATGACGGGTTCCTTGGTGTGCGTGTCGGGCTTCTCCCGGCCCCCACGTGGACACAAGATAGGCTGATCGCACCATAACGTCAAATTCTTACTTGAACGTTCGATTGCCGCTTACCACATCATGGCCATACCAGCGAAAGGAGGTGATGAGCATGGCAGGCAAGAACCAGCACGTGGTTCGGCGCGAGGACGGCTGGGCAGTCCTTGGCGCCGGGAACAACCGCGACACGGCGCGTTACGGCACGCAAGCCGAGGCAATCGTCGGGCCACCGAGATTGCGCGCAACCAGCAGAGCGAAGTTCTAATCCAGGGACGTGACGGCCGGATCCGCGAGCGCAACAGCTACGGAAACGACCCGTTCCCGCCCCGCGGTTGAGAACCGCGCGGAGGACCCGTGAGGACCTCCGCGCGACCACTCGCGCTTCAGAACCGCCCCTCCACCCAGTTGGCCACGATCAGCCCTGGCACGCTGTCCAACGCCCGGTCTGGGCGGTTCTGGCGGAGATCGCGGCGCTTCTGCATCTGCCGATCGGCATCGTGTATCTCGCGATCCTCGGTCTGGAAACGCTCCTGGTCCTCGTCGCCGCGGCGTGGTTCGGCGAGCCCGTCGGTGTCCGCGAAGCTGTGGGCGCGGCGATGATCCTAGCCGGCACTGTCCTGCTCGCCGCCTCCGACGGTTGACACCGGCGCGCGCCGCGGCATCGTCCTGCGGCGGGGAGGACGGGTTCAATGCGGACGCAAGTGTGCATCGTCGGCGGCGGGCCGTCGGGGCTGTTGCTGTCGCAACTCCTCCACCGCGCGGGCATCGACACTGTCGTGCTGGAGAGGCGCACCCGCGCCTACGTCCTGGGGCGAATCCGCGCCGGCGTTCTGGAATGGGGTTCGGTCGAACTGCTCCGCAAGGCCGGGGTCGGCGAGCGGATGGACAGGGAGGGCTACCCGCACGCCGGCACCTACCTCTCGGCCCAGAACCGCGGCTTTCGCATCGACTTCGAGCGGCTGACGGGGCGGCGGGTCATGGTCTACGGCCAGACCGAGGTGACGCACGACCTCTACGACGCGCGTGACGCGATGGGCGGCGTGGTCATCGACGAAGCCGAAGAGGTAACGCCGCACGTCGCCGACCCGTACGTCACCTTTCGAAAGGCCGGCCAGGAGCATCGCGTAGACTGCGACTGGATCGTGGGGTGCGACGGGTACCATGGCGTCAGCCGCGGGACGATTCCCGCCGATATCCTGCGCACCTACGAGCGGATCTATCCCTTCGGCTGGCTCGGCATCCTGTCTGAGACGCCGCCCGTCAGCCACGAGCTGATCTATGCCAACCATGCCCGCGGCTTCGCCCTCTGCTCCATGCGAAACGACCATCTGAGCCGGTACTACGTTCAGTGCCCCGTGGAGGACCCGCTGGAGAAGTGGTCGGACTCCGCGTTCTGGGATGAACTGCGGCGGCGTATTCCGCACGACGCGGCCGAGCGCCTGGTGATCGGCGCCTCGGTGGAGAAATCGATCGCGCCTCTGCGCTCGTTCGTGGCCGAGCCGATGCGCTGGGGCAACCTCTTCCTCGTCGGCGACGCGGCGCACATCGTTCCTCCGACCGGCGCCAAGGGCTTGAACCTCGCCATTGGCGACGTGCACTATCTGAACCGCGCGCTGATTGACCACTATCAAGGCGACGACCGGGGGATCGACGGCTATTCTGGGCGCGCGCTGGCCCGCGTCTGGCAGGCGATCCGCTTTTCCTGGTGGTTCACGACGACGATGCACCGATTTCCCGACCAATCCGAGTTCGACCAGAAGATCCAGGAATCGGACCTCGCCTATCTCGAAGCGTCCGAGGCCGCCCAGCGCAACATGGCCGAACAATATGTAGGAGTTCCGTTTTGAAGATCGCCGACATCGACGGGCTGCGCCTGCACTACCGCGACGAGGGCGACGATGAGGGGGCGGCGGTCGTCTTCGCGAACTCTCTCGGCACCGACCTCCGGCTTTGGGACGGCGTCGTCGGCCGGTTGCCGCGGGGCCTGCGCATAGTCCGATACGACAAGCGCGGCCACGGTCTGAGCGACTGCCCGCCGGGCCCGTACACGATGGACGCGCTTGTCGGTGACGTCGAAGGCCTGCTCGATCGCTTGTCTCTGCGCGAGGTGGCCTTCGTCGGGCTCTCGATCGGAGGCATGATCGCCCAGGCGCTGGCGGCCAAGCGGCCGGACCTCGTCCGCTCCATGGTCATCTCCAACACCGCCTCCAGGATCGGAACGGCGGAGGTCTGGCGGGAACGCATCGACACGGTGAAGACCGGCGGGATCGTGGCGCTGGCCGATGGCGTCATGGCGCGCTGGTTCAGCCCCGAATTCCGCAAGTCCGACGAGATGGCAGCATGGCGCAACATGCTGGTCCGCCAGCCGGTCGAAGGCTATGCCGGCTGCTCGGCCGCGATCGCGGGAGCCGACCTCACCGAGGGGACTGCCGCGCTGGAACTGCCGACGCTCGCCATCGCAGGCTCGACCGACGGCTCGACCCCGCCCGATGTCGTTAGGGCCACGGCCGATCTGATCCCTGGCGCGAGATACCGCTTGATCGAGGGTGCAGGCCATCTGCCGTGCGTGGAAAAGCCGGCGGAATATGCCGAGATCCTGACGGATTTCCTGACCGAGACCCGCCATGTCTGAACGCCGGGATCAGGGCATGAGCACACGGCGCGCCGTGCTCGGAGATGAGCATGTCGACCGGGCGGAGGCCAACAAGACGCCCTTCGACGCCGCCTTTCAGGATCTGATCACCGAGGCTGCCTGGGGCCACGTCTGGTCGCGCGACACCATCACCCTTCGCGAGAGGTCGATGCTCACGATCGCCCTGCTCGCGGCGCTGGGCAACGAGGAGGAACTGGCGATGCACCTCAGGGCGACACGCAACACCGCAGCCAGTCGTGATGACGTGCTCGAAGCGCTCCTGCACGTCGCGATCTATGCAGGCGTACCGCGCGCCAACAGCGCGATTCGCCTCGCGAAAAGCATTCTCACCGAGGACATCCATGCCTGACGATCCCGCAAATAGCCGAACGCCAAGGAACGCTGGCGCCGCTATGCGTGATGGCGCCGCCGGGCCAATCATCGCGCGCGATTATCGCCAGCATCCGCTGCCCCAAGCCCCGGGCTACAAGACCACAGTCGCGCGCGCACCTCGCCTGCCGCTGCTGTCCCTTCCGACCACTCCGACGGAGGAGACGGGGCCGATGTTCGCCCCCGCCACCATCGGCGACCGCGACAACGACTTGATCAACAACTATACCGGTAAGCCCGCGATCGGTGAGCGGATCATCGTCCACGGCCGCGTCGTCGACCAGAACGGCCTGCCCCAGCGGGGCGTTCTGGTGGAGGTCTGGCAAGCCAATGCCGGGGGCAGGTACCGGCACAAGAAGGACGGCTACCTCGCCCCGCTCGATACGAACTTCGGCGGATGCGGCCGCGTCCTGACGGATGACGAGGGTCGCTACGAGTTCCACACGATCAAGCCCGGCGCCTACCCGTGGCCGAACGGTGTCAACGACTGGCGTCCGGCGCACATCCACTTCAGCGTGTTCGGCACCGGGTGGGGGCAGCGGCTGGTTACCCAGATGTACTTCGAGGGAGATCCGCTGATACCGCGTTGTCCGATCGTCAACACGATACCGGACAAGGACGTGATAGAGCGCCTCGTCGCGCCGCTCGACATGTCGGTCGCCATCCCGATGGACAGTCTCGCCTACAAGTTTGACGTCGTGCTGCGCGGCCGCCGCCAGACGATGTTCGAGAACCGGCTGGAGGGTCTCTGATGGTCCAGCCCCTGAACACCCTGCCCGAAACGCCCAGCCAGACGGCGGGTCCCTACGTCCATATCGGATGCGCGCCCAACGTCTGCGGGATCCACGGCATCTACGACGATCTGGGCCGCCGGCCCTTCCCGGACGCACCCGACAGGATCATGGTGATCGGCCGCGTCCTTGACGGCACGGGCGCGCTGGTGAGCGACTGCATGGTGGAGAGCTGGCAGGCGGACGAGGCAGGAGCGTTTCGTCCCGAGGGATTTGCCCGAATGGCCGCCGACCCCGAGACCGGCGAATGGCGCCTCGATACGGTGATGCCGGGCCGCGTCCCCTTCCGCAGGGGCGGCATGCAGGCGCCGCATGTAGCGTTGTGGATCACTGCCCGCGGCATAAACATCGGACTGCACACGCGTCTCTACTTCGAGGGCCAGCGCATTGAGGACGATCCGCTGCTTGCACGGGTGGAACTGCGACACCGCGTCCGGACTTTGATCGCCAAGAGGGACGGCGACGTCTGGCGCCACGACATCGTACTCCAGGGCGAGAACGAAACAGTGTTTCTCGATATGTGATCGCGCGGCCCGGATTGCATCTGCCGGGTCGCCCGCACCGCCATGCCGCGTTAGAGAGGTCGAGTGGCGAGATTCCTTCTGATTCACGGCTCATGGCACGGCGCCTGGTGCTGGCGTGACGTGCTGCCGTCCCTTCGCGAGCGCGGGCACGAGGTCGAGGCGATCGACTTGCCCAGCCACGGCGATGACCAAACGCCGGCGGAAAAGGTCACGCTGCAATCCTATGCCGACGCCGTCGTCTCGGCGCTGCGGCCCGGCACTATCCTGGTCGGCCACTCGATGGGCGGCTATCCCATCACTGCCGCGGCCGAGCGGGCGGCAAAGCGGATCTCGAGCCTCGTCTACATCGCGGCCTACGTCCCGCTTTCGGGCCTCTCGCTGGCCGAGATGCGCGAGCGTGGCCCCCGGCAGCCATTGCTCGAGGCGATGGTCAAGTCCGACGACGGACTCACCGTCGGCCTCGACCCAGACCAGATAAAGGCGAAGTTCTACCACGATTGCCCCGAGGGCACGGTCGAGTACGCCAGGCCCCGTCTGACGCCGCAACCCATCAAGCCGACCAAGACGCCACTCGACGTGACGGAGCGGTCTGCCGCGATCCCTGCGTCGTACGTCGTGTGCGAGGACGATCGGGCTGTCCCGGCAGAGTATCAGGCCGAGATGGCGGCCCGCCTCGACCGCCAGACCGCGCTGAAATGCGGACATTCGCCGTTCTTTGCCGCCGCGGAAGACCTTGCCGAAACTCTGTCCAGGATTGCGGAGGAGATGTGAAGCCCTGCATTATCTGCGTTGCCATCACCGGCTCGCTGCCGACGAAGGCAAACAATCACGCCGTGCCGATCACGCTGCCCGAGCAGATCGAGTCGACACATGAGGCATTCGAAGCCGGCGCCTCCATCGCGCATTGCCATGTCCGCAACGATGACGGCACGCCGACCTCTGACCCTGATCGGTTCGCCCGCCTCAAGGAGGGGATCGAGCGGCACTGCCCCGGAATGATCGTGCAGTTGTCGACCGGCGGCCGCTCGGGCGCGGGCCGCGCGCGCGGCGGGATGCTCCCGCTTCGGCCCGACATGGCCTCGCTCTCTGTCGGATCGAACAACTTCCCGACGCGCGTCTACGAGAATCCACCGGACCTGGTGGATTGGCTCGCGTCCGAAATGCTGAAATACGACGTGAAGCCGGAGATAGAAGCCTTCGACCTCTCCCACGTCGTTCAGGCGACCAGGATGCAGTCCGACGGTCGCATCCGCGGCCCGCTCTACGTGCAGTTCGTGATGGGCGTGAAGAACGCCATGCCGGCCGACCGCGCGATCTTCGACTTCTACATCGCGACCCTGAAGCGGCTCGCACCCGACGCCGAGTGGTGCGGCGCGGGCATCGGGGCGAGTCAGATCGACCTGAACGAATGGTGCATCGAGGCGGGCGGCCACACCCGCACGGGTCTCGAGGACAACGTGCGGCTTGACCGCGACACCCTGGCGCCTTCGAACGCCGCCTTGGTCCGTCGCACCGCCGCGCTGTGCGAAAGGCACGAACGTCCGGTCGCAACATGGCAGCAGGCGCGCCAGATACTCCGCCTGCCGATGCAGGGCGCCGTCTGACCGGCGCAGCGTCAGATGGAGTTCTGGGCCAGCGCGGCGAGGGTGAGCCAAGCCGCGACGTCGCTCACCATCTGGATTGCCCCCAGGACATCGCCGGTCTGTCCGCCGATCTGCCGCCGTGCAATCAGCCCAACGGCCAATGCCGCGGACGCCAGAGCAGCGAGGACGGCAATGGCGCCAACGCCCAGAGGAGCGACGAACAGCGCCGCCAAGACCACCGCTGCCGCGATTCTCGTCAGCCCCGGCGATGCGGCGGCTCGGCCAAGGCCGTCTTTCCGAGCCGGCGGCATCAGCTGCATAGCCGCGAGCATCGCGCACCGGCTTGCCGCCGCCGTGGCAACGAACGCCGCGAAGCCGGTCCCGGCCTCGTCTACGCAGAGCACCTTGAGCAGGATCCCGAACACCAGGACCAGGACCCCGTAGCTCCCGATCCGGCTGTCGCGCATGATCTCGAGTTTGCGCGCTGCGTCGCGGCCACCGCCGAAGCCATCCGCGACGTCCGCCAGGCCATCCTCGTGCAGGCCCCCGGTCACGCCAGCCATGGCCGCGACCGACAGGACCGCAGCGATCGATGCCGGCAGGCCGCAAGCCATTGCGGCTGCCCAGGCAGCCCAGCCCCCAGTGCCGACGGCCGCGCCGACCAACGGAAACGCCCAGCTCGCTGCGGCGGGCGACGGCGCGCAGCCGGCCAGGCGACCCGCCGGCAGCCGGGTCAGAAGCATGAATGCGACCTGCAGTTCGTCGAGGCGGCGCCTCATCCGCCGGCCACCCCAGCCTCCGCGAAGGTGACCATGCCCTCGTGACACGCCAGCGCGGCCCGCACGATGCCGAGGGCCAGCGCGGCGCCGGTGCCCTCCCCCAGCCGCATCCCGAGATCCAGGATCGGCTTGAGTTCGAGCCGCGCGAGCAGATCCGCGTGGGCGGCTTCGTCGCTGACATGCCCGGCAAGACAATGCGCCAGGAAGGCGGTGCCGGCCGCTTGGAGCGGCGCCACGGAGGCGGTGCAGATGAAACCGTCGAGCAGGACCGGGATGCGCCGCAGCCGCGCCTCGAGCACGGCGCCGCAGATTGCCGCCTGCTCCCGCCCGCCCAGCGCGGCGAGGATGCCCATGGGCGGGAGGCCGCCGTGCCGCGCCACCCCTGCGTCGACCGCGGCGACCTTCCGGGCGACCCCCGCGGCGTCGGAACCCGCGCCGCGCCCCGTCCAGTCAGCCGGCGCGCCGCCGAAGACGGCACAGGCCAGCGCCGCGGCGACAGTCGAATTGCCGATTCCCATCTCGCCGAGGAGCAGAATGTCGGCCTCCAGTTCGACGGAACGAGCGCCGGCGTGCAGCGCGTCGAGACATTCGGCCTCCGACATCGCCGGGCCTTGGGTGAAGTCGGCCGTCGGTCGGTCGAGTTCCAGTGCCACGACCGAGAGGTCCGCACCGCTCACCTTCGCCAGCTGGTTGATCGCGGCACCGCCCGCGCGGAAGTTCGCCACCATCTGCGCCGTGACCTCCTGCGGGAACGGATTGACGCCTTGCGCACAGACCCCGTGGTTGCCCGCGAAGACGAGCGCCTGCGCCCTGTCGATCCTCGGCCGCACGACGCCCTGCCACCCGGCGACGAACGCCGCGATCTCCTCCAGCCGACCGAGGGATCCGGGCGGCTTGGTGAGCTGGTCCTGCCGCCCCCGCGCCGCTTCGACCGCCGCATTGTCCGCAGCCGGAAGCCCGGCGAGGAGGCGCCCGACATCGTCGAGCGACGACAGGCTCAGACGCTCACTCACCGGGCTTCAGCCGCAGGGGCAGGCCCGAAACCGTCAGATAGACCTCGTCCGCCGCGGCCGCTACCGCCTGGTTGAGCTCCCCCGCCGCGTCTCGGAACGCCCGCGCAAGTGCGTTCTCCGGCACGATCCCGGCCCCGACTTCGTTGGTGACCAGGACCAACGGCGCGGACTGGCGCCCGATCGCCGCGACGAGCCTCTCCGCCTCCTCCGGCCACTCCCGGCCTGCGAGCATCAGGTTGCTCAGCCACAGCGTGAGGCAATCGACCAGTCGCGGCGTGCTCCCGTCGCTCTCGTCGAGCGCGCCGGCGAGGTCGTACGGAGCCTCGACGGTTCGCCAGGCACCGCCGCGGCGCTCGCGATGCGCGGCGATCCGCGTCGCCATCTCGGCGTCGCCGGCTTCGGCCGTGGCGATGTAGATCGCAAGGTCGCCGGGTCCGAGAGCCAGACGCTCGGCGAATGCACTCTTGCCTGATCGTGCCCCGCCGGTGACGAGTATCGACTTGCCCATGCGCCGGTGACAAACCAGCAACGGCGACGAATGGGAAGCGACTTTTGACGACATCGGGCTCCGACCTCCTTCTGATCCGGCACGCCCCCGCGGCGGTCGCCGGGCGGCTCTTCGGTCGCACCGACGTCGCGGCGGACCCGGCTGCGCTGGCGGACCTCGGTCGGCTGCGCCACGCGCTCGCGCCCGCGTCGCTGCGGGTTGCCAGCCCGGCGCTCCGCTGCCGCCAGACCGCCGATGCCCTCTGGACCGATGGCGTCGTCATTGACGACCGCCTCCGCGAGCAGGATTTCGGCGCGTGGGACGGCCTGGCCTTCGCCGACGTGCCCGATCTCGGCCCCCTGACGCCGGGCGAACTCGCCGCGCACCGCCCGCCCGAGGGCGAGAGCTTCGACGATCTCTGCGAGCGGGTGTGGCCAGCCCTGCAGGACATCGCCGGGAAGCGGCGTTCGGCCGCGCTCGTCGTCCATGCCGGCACGATCCGGGCCGCGCTCGCGCTCGCGATCGGCGCCACGCCGCCTGCCCTTGCTTTCGAAGTCGCGCCGCTTGCCGTGACCCGCGTGAAGCACCTGCCGCCCGACGGATTCGCGGTCACCTGCGTGAATTGCCGCGCGTGAGCGAAGCGCGCGTCACCGGCCATCTCGGCGAATGGCTTCAGGGACGGCTCGGCGCGGACGGGCCGGTGGTGCTCGTCACCCTGCCCTGTCCCGCGCTCGGCGTGACCGTGCGCTGGCAACCGGGCGGCGCGCTTCGCATCGCGGGGCCGGCGGCGGATCTCGATGACGGCGGACCGGGCGCGCGGGTTCCTGCAGCGGCTTGGCTTGCCCGACGACGGCACCGCCATTGTCGCCGCCGACATGCCGGCGGGCGGCGGCGCCGGCGCATCGACGGCCGCACTCCTGGCGCTGGCATCCGCGGCGGGTGGGGCGGACCTCGGACCAGACCGCCTCGTCGAGGCGTGCATCGCCGCCGAGGGGGCGAGCGATCCGCTGATGAAGCCGGCACCCGACACCCATCTCTGGGCCTCGCGCGAGGGCCGCAGCGTAATGCGCATTCCCGCGCCGCCCGAGGTCGAGGTGGTCGGCGGCTTTCTCGGTCCGCCGGTCCGGACCGACCCGGCCGATCGAAATCTCCCCGACGTCTCGGACCTCGTCGAAGATTGGGAGAACGCGGCGTCTCGCGGCGATCTCGGGATGCTCGCGCGCATTGCCTCTCTCTCGGCCGAACGCACGACGGCCTTGCGGGGACCTGCCGGTGACCCGGCGGCGGACCTCGCGCTTGCAACCGGTGCGCTGGGGCATGTGCGGGCGCACACGGGCTCGGCGCGGGGTCTCCTCTTTGCCCCCGGCACCCCGCCGACCGGCATTGAGGCGCGGCTGGACGAGGCCGGCTTCCAGGGCGTGCTGCGGTTCCGGACAGGGCGAGCCGGTTGAGCGCCGGCGCAATGCTCCTCGCGCTGGTCATCGACGCGAGCATCGGCTGGCCCGACCGGCTATTCCGCGCCGCCGGACACCCGGTCACCTGGATCGGCGGCGCGATCGACGCGCTCGACGCCGCCCTCAACCGCCCTGATGTTTCCGCGCGAACACGCCGGCTCATGGGCATCGCGACCGCTCTCGGCGTCATCGGGAGCACCAGCGCAATCGCCGGCGCGCTCGCCGCGCTGCTGCCGGACGGAGCGGCGGGCGTCGTGCTGGCGGGGGTCCTGGCCTGGCCGCTTGTTGCGGCTCGCGCGCTCCACGATCACGTCGCCGCCGTCGCAGGGCCGCTCGCACGCGGTGACACCGAGGCGGCGCGCCATGCCGTCTCCATGATCGTCGGTCGCGATCCGGCGCGGCTGGACGAGGCCGGGATCGGCCGGGCCGCGCTGGAGAGCTTGGCGGAGAATGCCTCGGACGGCGTCTTCGCGCCGCTCTTCTGGGGCGCGCTCCTCGGCCTGCCGGGCATCGCCGCCTACAAGGCGATCAACACGCTCGATTCGATGATCGGCCACCGCACGGCGCGGCACGCGGACTTCGGATGGGCGTCCGCGCGGATCGACGACGTCGCGAACCTGGTGCCCGCGCGCCTGACCGCCCTTCTCTTCGTCGCCGTGTGCCGCAGCCCCGGTGCTGCGCTGGCGGTGGTGCGGCGCGACGCACGCCGGCACCGCTCGCTCAATGCCGGATGGCCCGAGGCGGCGATGGCGGGCGCGCTCGGCATCCGGCTCTCGGGGCCCAGGGCCTATGCCGACCGCGTCGCCGACGAGCCGTGGGTGAACGGCGGCTCCCCAGACCCCACGTCTGGCGATCTCGTTCTCGGTCTTGCGCTCTACCGCCGGGCGATGTTCGTGCTCGGCGGGGCGCTCGCCGTGCTGGCGGCACTCTGAGGGAGACGGATGCGCGACCACGGCGGCAACCTGGACGCGGCGATGATGCGCTACGGCGGCGATCGCAAGGACTGGATCGACCTGTCGACCGGCATCAATCCGATTCCCTATCCGCTGCCGGAGATCCCGCCTTCGGCCTGGGCCGCCCTGCCGACGGAGCAAGAGCTTGCAAGCCTCGCAGAGGCAGCAGCCGGCGCCTATCACTGCGACCACGCGGTGCCGCTCGCCGGTGCGCAAGCGGCGATCCAGCTCTTGCCGCGGCTCACCGAGCCCGGCATGGCGCGAATCCTCGAGCCTACGTACAACGAGCACGCGGCGGCCTTGCGCGCGGCCGGATGGCGGGTGGAACCGGTGGGCGATCTCGGGGCGCTCGCCGGGGCCGATCTCGCCGTCGTGGTGAACCCGAATAACCCGGATGGGCGACGCCATGACCCGGTGGACCTCGCGGCGCTCGCCGGCGACGTCGGAACGTTGATCGTGGACGAGAGCTTTGCCGACGCGCATCCGGAGCTGTCCCTCGCGGATGCCGTCGGCGACACCGCCATCGTCCTCCGCTCCTTTGGCAAATTCTACGGTCTGGCGGGGCTGCGACTCGGCTTCGCGCTCGCCGGCCGCCGGCACCGGGACAACGTGCGCGCGCTTGCCGGTCCCTGGCCAGTCTCGGGCCCGGCAATCACGGTCGGACGCGTGGCGCTTTCGGACCAGACCTGGCGGCGGAGCACCATCGAGCGGCTCGCGCGCGGTGCCGCGCGCCTCGACGCCTTGGCGCGCGCGGCAGGGTGGGGCGTCGTCGGTGGCACGACGCTGTTCCGGCTCTACGAGACGGGAGACGCAGCGGCGGCGCAGCAGCGTCTGGCCGCCGCCCGGATCTGGTCCCGCACGTTTCCCTACTCCCGCGGATGGCTGCGCCTCGGACTCCCGCACGGGGCCGACCGGTGGGAGCGTGTCGCCGCTGCGCTGTCCTCCTAGCGCGCCAGCGCGATGAGGGCGCCGACGTCGAGGTGTCGCTCCACATGGTCGGCCAGCGAGTCGAGCGTCCGCTCGACAGTCTCGCCATAGACGTAGGACGAGGCGCCGCTTCCGAATTGCTCCAGGTAGGCGCGCCGGAACCCGTCCTCGCGGAACATCCCGTGCAGATAGCTGCCGGCCACCAGGCCGTCGGCGCTGACCGCTCCCTCCGGCCTGCCATCGAGGTGGGCGAATGGCCTTGCCCGGTCCGGTCCCTCGGTGCGGCCGATGTGGATCTCGTACCCCACGAATGCCTCCCCGGTGGCCTTGTGGACCGCCCGCGCCTCCGTCAGGCGCTTGTCGGCTGACATCACTGTCGCGACATCGAGCAGCCCAAGCCCGGCGTCTTCGCCGGCCGGGCCCTCCACGCCCCCGGGGTCGGCGACGGTGCGGCCGAGCATCTGGAACCCGCCGCAGATGCCGAGGATCCGTCCGCCGCGCCGCCGGTGCGCCAGCAGGTCGACGTCCCACCCTTGCGCGCGGACGTAGGCCAGGTCGCCGCGGGTCGACTTGCTGCCGGGGACAATGACCAGATCCGCGTCGCCCGGGATCGGCTCTCCCGGACCCAGCATCGAGAGAGCGACGCCCGGCTCCTGCGAAAGCGGATCGAGATCGTCGAAGTTCGCGATCCGCGACAGGCGCAGACAAGCGATGCGCAGCCCGCCGTCGCCGCGCCGCCCTGCGATGTCGAGCGCGTCTTCGGGGGGAGTCGCCAGGCCTCCGCAAACCAGGGCAGAACGCCGAAGCCGCGCCATCCCGTCCGCTCCTCGATCATCCCGTAGCCCTCATGAAACAGGTCAGGATCGCCGCGAAACCTGTTGACGATGAACCCTTTAACCCGATTCTCATCGGCTGCGCCCATCACCGCCTGCGTTCCGACGATCTGCGCGATGACCCCGCCGCGATCTATGTCGCCGACAAGAACGACGGGAACGTCCGCCGCTGTGGCGAAGCCCATGTTGGCGATGTCCCCCTCGCGCAGGTTGATCTCGGCGGGGCTGCCCGCGCCTTCCACGATCATGAGGTCGCAGCCGGCGCCGAGACGACGGAAGCTCTCCAGGACACTCGTGAGAAGTTCGGGCTTCAGACAGTTGTATTCCCGCGCTTTCACGGTGGCCATTCGCCGCCCCTGCACGACGATCTGGGCGCCGGTATCCGTCTCCGGCTTCAGCAGGACCGGGTTCATGTCGGTGTGCGGCGCCAGCCCGCAGGCCAGCGCCTGCAGGGCCTGGGCGCGGCCGATCTCTCCCCCGTCCGAGGTGACGGCCGCGTTGTTGGACATGTTCTGCGGCTTGAAGGGCGCAACGGCGATGCCCCGGCGCCGCGCAGCGCGGCACAGGCCGGCGACGAGCAGCGACTTGCCGACGTTTGAGCCGGTGCCCTGGATCATCAGCGCGCGGCATGCGTCGGACCGGAATTGACACGTTCTTGCCAGTTTCAAGGCCCGGTCTTGCACGTTCGCACAAGAAGTCGCGCGAAAATGTACATTCTTCGGGGCGTCAGAACTCGACCCCGGCCTGAGCCTTGATGCCGTCCCGGAAGGGGTGCCTGACCAGAGTCATCTCGGTGACGAGGTCCGCAGCCTCGACCAGCTCGGGCTTGGCGTTGCGACCGGTGAGGACGACGTGGGTCATCACCGGCTTCTCGGCCAGCAGGAAGCCCACCACCTCGTCGATGTCGAGATAGTCGTAGCGCAGCGCGATGTTGATCTCGTCGAGCAGGACGAACCGGATCCGCTCCTCACGGATCAGCCGCTTCGCCTGCTCCCAGCCGGCGCGCGCCGCCGCGATGTCGCGCGCGCGGTCCTGCGTCTCCCACGTGAAGCCTTCGCCCGAGACGACGAACTCGCACTCCTCCGCGAACCGCTCGCGCAGGAACTCCCGCTCTCCGGTGCTCCACGTGCCCTTGATGAACTGCACGACCGCGCACGGCATCCCGTGGGCGATGCAGCGCATGATCATCCCGAAGGCCGAGGACGACTTGCCCTTGCCGGCGCCGGTATGGACGATGATCAGCCCCTTCTCGCCGGTCTTGCCCTCCATCATCCGGTCGCGCGCGGCCTTGATCTTGCGCATCTTCTCGGCGTGGCGGACGTTGACGTCGCTCTCGGCTTCGCCGGTGGTGCTTGACATGGAGGCCTCCGTCGCCGCACGTGGGCGTGCTGGTGCCTGTTCTAGGACAGGTGAAAAGGGAATGCGACAGGGGACTCCCTCCCCGGAGCGCAGCCGCCCCCGCGACCGTGACCGGAGAGGTCGCCCGACGCCACTGGGTCAGCCCGGGAAGGCAGGGGGACCGCCGGGGCGAAAGCCCCGACATCCGCAAGCCGGGAGACCTGCCAGCGGAGACGCGACGTGAACCGGACGGGGTGCTCCGGTGACGGGTTCGCCCGCCGCTTCGGCCCCGGTCCCCGATTTCGGGACTGAGACTTGACGATCCACGACACCAGACATCCCGCGCCGCCGGTCGAGCTGCTGGTCTGCATGACCTGCCGGCAGGCGGACGGTCCTCCCGCTCTCGACGATGATCGGCGCGAAGGCACGCGCTTGCACGCAGCGCTCGCCGCCGGCGCCCTGCCCGAGGGCGTGACCCTGCGCGCCGTGGAGTGCCTGTCGAACTGCTCCCGCGGCTGTTCCGTCGCGCTGCGCGGGCCCGGCCGCTGGACCTACGTCTACGGCAACCTATCCGCCGCGGAGGCGGAGACCCTCGCCGACGGCGCCGCGCGCTATCGCGCGACGGTGGACGGCCTCGTGCCCTGGCGCGAGCGGCCGGAGCATTTCCGCAAGAACTGCATCGCCCGCATCCCGCCGCTCGAGGTCGCCGATGCCTGAGCCCCACGCCCGGCGCGATGACGGTCGCGCTCGCCCGGCGGGGGCTCGATGCCCCTGCCGGGTGACCCCCCTTGCCAACCCAGGAGAACGGAATTGACCGACCTGACCAAGCTGCCGGTGACGGTGATCACGGGCTTTCTCGGCGCCGGAAAGACGACGCTGATCCGCAACCTGATGGCAAACCCCGGCGGTCGCCGCCTCGCCGTCATCGTCAACGAATTCGGCGACGTCGGCGTCGATGGCGAGATCCTCAAGGGCTGCGCCATCGAGAACTGCCCCGCCGAGAACATCGTCGAGCTCGCCAACGGCTGCATCTGCTGCACCGTCGCCGACGACTTCATCCCCACGATCGAGGCGCTGATGGCGCTCGACCCCCGCCCCGACCACATCCTGATCGAGACCAGCGGCCTCGCCCTGCCCAAACCGCTCCTCAAGGCGTTCGACTGGCCCGACATCCGCAGCCGGATCACCGTCGACGGCGTGATCGCGCTCGCCGATGCCGAGGCGGTCGCCGCGGGCCGCTTCGCGCCCGACGTGGCGCGGGTGGAAGCGCAGCGGCAGGCGGACGAATCGCTCGACCACGACACCCCGCTGTCGGAGGTGTTCGAGGACCAGATTTCCTGCGCCGACCTCGTCCTTCTCACCAAGCCCGACCTCGCCGGGCCCGAGGGGGTCGCGAAGGCGAAGGCCACCATCGAGGCCGAGGCGCACCGGCCGCTGCCGATCGTCGAAGTGAGCGAGGGGGCGGTCGACCCGCGGGTCATCCTCGGCCTCGGCGCCGCTGCGGAGGATGACATCGACGCCCGCCCCTCGCACCACGACGGCGCGCCCGAGCACGACCACGACGATTTCGACAGCGTCGTCATCGACATCCCCGACTGCGCCGACCCTATCGAGCTCACGACGCGGATCGAACGCCTTGCTTCGGAGAGGAACATCCTGCGGGTCAAGGGACACGTTGTCGTCGACGGCAAGCCGATGCGCCTCCTGATCCAGGCGGTGGGCGCGCGGGTCCGGGCACAGTACGATCGCCCGTGGAAGCCGGGCGAGGCGCGACGGGGCCGCCTCGTCGTCATTGCCGAGACCGGCGCCATCGACGCGGCCGCGATCCGCGCCGCGCTTGCCGGCGCGCCGGTGCCGGCCGGCTGACGGCGGGCGCGGGGGCCTTTCGATGCACGTCGTCTTCCGCGAGAGCCACGGGCTCGAGGAGACCGAGACGCCGACGGATCTCGCGCAGGACTCCGCCGACCTGGCGGTCCTGTCGTTCTCCGACAGCGACCTCGGCGCCTTCGCCGCGGGCTG
The DNA here is from genome assembly GCA_963749675.1 of uncultured Alphaproteobacteria bacterium. Classification (GTDB taxonomy): domain Bacteria; phylum Pseudomonadota; class Alphaproteobacteria; order Rhodobacterales; family Rhodobacteraceae; genus Roseitranquillus. The sequence goes on along the minus strand of CAVVNT010000001.1, from coordinate 979,542 downwards.
GCACCGGGCCGAAGGCGCGCTGCCCTCGCTCAGGCTCGCGAATCTCGCGGCTCTGAAGCACCCGCTTTCGGTCGACACCTACGTCGAGCGGACACTCGCGGACGCGAAGGGCATCCTGGTCCGCCTGATCGGCGGCGTGCCCTACTGGGAGTACGGTCTGCGGCAGGTCGAGGCGCTGGCGCGGCGCGAGGGCGTCGCGTTCGCCGTGCTGCCGGCGGACGGGCGTCCCGACCCGCGGCTCGACGCCGTCTCGACCCTGCCGGTGTCCACGCTCCGGCGGCTCCAGCATCTCTGCGACCAGGGCGGCGCGGTGGCGGCGCATGCGGCGCTGGCGCAGCTCGCGCTGGCCGCCGGCCTCTATGCGGCGCCGGTTCGCGGCACCAAGACGCTGCCCGACGTCGGCGCCTGGACCCCCGAGTTCGGCGTCTGCTGCCCGGTGGCGCTGCGCTCAGACGATCGCCCGCTCGTGGTCGTGACCTTCTACCGTGCGTACCTGACCGCCGCCGACCTCGGCCCCGTCGAGGCCCTGTTCGCGGCGCTGCGCGCCCGCGGCTTCGCCGTCGCCGGCCTCTTCGCGCCATCCCTCAAGACGCCCGACGCCTCCGGGTGGCTGGCCCGGCAGGTCCGGACGCTCGCACCCGCGGCGGTGATCAACGCGACGGCCTTCTCCGGCAAGGGCGACGGGGGCGCCTCGCCGCTCGACGCGGCCGGGGTTCCGGTGTTCCAGACCGCGCTCGCCACCTCGACGGAGCGCACCTGGGCGAAGGCCGAGCGCGGCCTGTCGCCCGCCGACCTCGCGATGCACGTGGTCCTGCCCGAGGTCGACGGCCGCCTCTTCGCCGGGGTGGCCTCGTTCAAGGAGCCGGGCGCGCGCGACGAGGCGTTGCAGTACGCCCGGACCGAGCATCGGCCCCAGCCCAACCGGATCGCGGCCATCGCGGATCGGGTCGCCGCGTGGACGACCCTCGCCGCGCGCGCAGCGGCGGACCGGCGGCCGGCACTTGTGCTGTCGACCTACCCTGGCAAGTCCTGGCAGATGGCGCACGCGGTCGGCCTCGATGCCCTTGCCTCGGCCGAGGCGATCCTTGCCGACCTTTCGGCCGCGGGCTACGCGGTCGACGCCGGCCCGCCTCTGACAGAGGCGCTGCGCGAGACGATCGCGTGGCCGCTCGCGGACTACCGCGCGGCGCTGGGCCGGCTGCCCGAAAAGTTGCGCGACGATCTGGCCAGTGCCTGGGGCCGGCCCGAGGACGACCCCGCCTGCACCGACGGCGCGTTCCGGTTCGCCGCGACGCACCGGGGCGGCGCACTGGTGGCGCTCCAGCCCGAGCGTGGGACGCCGCATCTGCGCGGCGACGAGTACCACGACCTCCGCCGCCCCCCCCGCCACGGCTATGTCGCCTTCTACCTCTGGCTCCGCCGTGCGTGCGACGCGCTGGTCCATGTCGGCGCCCACGGCACGCTGGAGTGGCTGCCGGGCAAGTCCGTCGCGCTCTCGTCGAGCTGCTGGCCCGACGCGCTGATCGGCGACCTGCCGGTGATCTATCCGTTCATCGTCAACGACCCCGGCGAAGCCGCACAGGCCAAGCGCCGGATCGGCGCCGTCACGCTGGGCCACGTCCCGCCGCCGATGCGCGCGTCGGGCACGCCCCAGCGCCTGGCGCGGCTCGAGGCGCTGCTCGACGAGTTCTCGAACGCCGACGGGCTCGACCCGCGCCGCCGCGACCGCCTGGCCACCGACATTCGCGAGGAAGCCTGCGGCGTCGGCGTCGCCGCGGAGCTCGGCCTGAAAACCGCCACCTGCGCCGCAGAGGCGATCACGCGCATCGACCGCTTCGTGTGCGACGTCAAGGAGAGCCAGTACGGCGACGGCCTCCACGTCTGGGGTCGCACGCCCGACGGTCCGGGGACCGGCCGACCGCGGGAGGCCGCAAGAGCCGTGGGACACCGGCCTGCGGCTGACGCCTCACAGGATGGCGCGCTGCACCCGGGCGATGCGCAGACGGGTCGCGCTGCCGCAACGCCGCGTGCCGACCTCGAAGCGTCCGGCGCGATGACGGTCGCGCTCGCGCGGCGGGGGCTCGATGCCCCCGCCGCGCGACCCCCCTTCGACATGGGACCGTCGGCCGCGGCGGAGCGTCGGGCTCTGATCGACGCGCTCGACGGCCGCCGGATCGAGCCCGGCCCCTCCGGCTCGCCCTGGCGCGGTCGGACCGACGTGCTGCCGACCGGGCGCAACCTCTACACCACCGACGCGCGCGCCGTGCCGACCCGCGCTGCTCATGCCCAGGGGGTGCGCCTCGCCGACGCGCTCGTCCGTCGTCACCTCCAGGACGAGGGCGACTGGCCGCAGGGGCTCATCGTCGACCTCTGGGGGTCGGCGACCATGCGCACCGCGGGCGAGGAATTCGCGATGGCGCTCCACCTCCTCGGCGCGCGGCCGGTCTGGGACGACGGCTCGGAGCGGGTCTCGGGCGTCGAGATCCTGCCCCTGGCCGAACTCGATCGCCCGCGCCTCGACGTGACGCTCCGCGTCTCCGGCCTCTTTCGCGACGTCTTCCCGACGCTCGCGGCGCTCTTCAACCAGGCGGTCCGGGCGCTCGCGGACCGCGACGAGGCGACGGACTGGAATCCGTACGCCGGCCGGATCGCCGCTCCGCGGGTCTACGGCCCCGCCCCCGGCAGCTACGGCCTCGGGATGAGCGATGCGGCGGAGGACTATACTGCAGCCGGACGGCGCGCCGCCGGAGAGGCCTGGCTCGCCGCCAGCGCCTGGGCGATCGACGGCGCGGAGGCGATACGGGATGCCGACGGCATCGCGGCGCGGGTCGAAGGGGCCGACGCCTTCGTGCACCTGCAGGACCTGCCCGAGACCGACCTGCTGCTCGCCGCGGACTATGCCGGCCACGAGGCCGGTTTCGCGGCGGCCAAGGCGGTCGCCGGCGGCCCGCCCGCGGCGCTCTGGCACCTCGACAATGCAAACCCGGCGCGCCCGCGCGCGCGCGCTCTCCGCGAGGAGATCGCGCGTGTCGTCCGCGCGCGCGCCGCCAACCCCGGCTGGATCGCCGGGATGCGCCGGCACGGCTTCCGCGGCGCGGCCGAGATCGCGGCCACGCTCGACCACCTCGCTGCGTTCGCGCACCTCGCCGGTGTCGTCGAGCCGCACCTCTTCGACCTCTACCACGACGCCACGCTCGGCACCTCTGAGGTCGCGGCGTTTCTCGCCGAGGCGAACCCCGGCGCACTCGACGCCATGCGCGACCGTTTCGCGGCGCTGTATGCGGCGGGGCTCTGGCAGAGCCGCCGGAACTCGATCCTGGCGTCGCTGGAGGGGACGGCATGACCTCGTCCCCAGCAGATGCGCCCCACCCTTCTTCGCGTCGCAGATATCCCCGCAGGAGACATCGCCCGCATGGGCGATCTCGACGCCGCGACGGGATGCGGGCGTGAGCCGGCCCGCTGCCAGGGGCTGGTGCCCGGGCGCTCACCGCCCCATGGCGTCGGGCGACGGCCTGATCGTGCGCGTGCGCCCGATGCTGGGTCGCCTGACCGCGCGCCAGGCATCGGGACTTTGCGCGGCCGCCAGCCGCCACGGCAGCGGCGTGATCGAGCTCACCAGCCGCGCCAACCTGCAGATCCGCGGCGTGACGGAGGGCGGACGCGCGGCGCTGATCTCCGATCTTCGCGATCTCGGCCTGCTCGATGCGGACCCACGGGTCGAAGCGCGCCGCAACGTCATCGTCTCGCCTCTCTGGCAGCACGGCGACGCGACCCAGACGATCGCGAAGGGCCTTCTTGCGCGCCTTGCCGATCTGCCGGCGCTGCCGGCGCTGCCGGCGAAGTTCGGGTTCGCGGTCGATGCCGGCGACGCGCCGCTCCTCTCGGACGCCTCCGCCGACATCCGCGTGGAGCGATGCGTGGAGGGCGGCCTGATGGTCCGCCTCGACGGCGCCGAGCGGGGCCGCCCCGTGGCGGCAGCCGCCGCCACCGACGCCATCGTCGAGATGGCGCGCTGGTTTGCCGCGCATCGCGGCGCGGCGGGGCGGGCGCGCGACCTCACCATGGCACCGCCTGCTGACTGGCGCGGGGCGCAAGCCGCGTCGCCTGCGACGCTGACGCCGGGTCCGAGCCCCATCGGCGCGATCCTCGGCGCGCCATTCGGGCAGATCCCGGCCGCCGCCCTTGCCGACGCGATGCGGCGGACGGGTGCGGCGGCGCTGCGCCTCGCGCCGGGGCGGCTGTTCCTGCTGGAGGGCGGCCGCCCCGTTCCCGACCTCCCCTTTGCGACGGCACCGGGCGACCCGCTGCTCGCGGTCGATGCCTGCCCCGGCGCACCTGCCTGCGCGGCGGCGAGCGTCGAGACGCGGACACTGGCCCGCGCGCTCGCTGGAAGGCTGACGCATCTCCACGTCTCGGGCTGCGCCAAGGGGTGCGCGCGTCCGCGACCCGCGGCGGTGACCCTGGTGGGCCGAGACGGCCGGTTCGATCTGGTGCGGAACGGAACGGCATGGGATAGCCCGGCCTGGTTCGGGCTGACGCCCGAGCAGATCCTGGCGGAGGCGGACCGGCTCTGATGCCCTACGAGTACGAGACGGACGGCGCGGCGATCTACGCCCGCTCCTTCGCGACGATCCGCGCCGAGGCCGAGCTCGCCCGGTTCGACCCGCAGGAGGAACAGGTGGCGGTACGGATGATCCATGCCGCCGGCATGGTCGGACTTGCGCCGTACATCCGGTTCTCGCCGGGCTTCGTCGCGACGGCACGCGCGGCGCTGGATGCCGGCGCGCCGATCCTCTGCGACGCCCGGATGGTCAGCGAGGGCGTGACGCGGCCGCGTCTGCCCGCCGGCAACGCGGTGGTCTGCACGCTGCAGGACCCGGCGGTGCCCGACCTCGCGGCGCGGCTCGGAACCACGCGGTCGGCAGCGGCGCTCGAGCTCTGGCGGTCGCGGCTTGCGGGCGCGGTCGTCGCCATCGGCAATGCGCCCACCGCGCTGTTCCACCTGCTGAACATGCTCGAGGACCCCGGCTGCCCCCGCCCCGCGGCGATCGTCGGCTGCCCCGTAGGCTTCGTCGGCGCGGCGGAGAGCAAGTCGGCGCTCTGGCAGGCGCGGCCGGTGCCGTGCTGCATCGTCGAGGGGCGGCTCGGCGGCAGCGCCATCACGGTCGCGGCGATCAACGCGCTGGCGAGCCGCGTGGAATGACCGGCATGGTCCACGGCGTCGGCCTCGGGCCGGGCGACCCCGACCTGATGAGCGTCCGGGCCGACCGGCTCGTGCGAGGCGCGCGCCACGTCGCCCATTTCCGCAAGAAGGGACGGGCCGGACGCGCGCGCCAGATCGTCGAGGGGATGCTGCGGCCGGACGCGGTCGAGTTCGCGATGGAGTACCCGGTCACGACCGAGCTGCCGTTCGACGGCGGCTGCTACCGCACCACGCTCGCCGCGTTCTACGAGGCGTGCACCGTGCGGCTCCTGGCGCTCGCCGAGGCGGGCGAGGATGTCGTGGTGCTGTGCGAGGGGGACCCGTTCTTCTACGGCTCGTTCATGCACCTGCACGCGCGGCTGCAGGGGCGCGTTGCGGTCGAGGTCGTGCCGGCGATCACCGGGATGTCGGCGGCCTGGACCGCCACCGGCCTGCCGGTGACCTGGGGCGACGACGTCCTGACGGTCCTGATGGGCACGCTGCCAGAGGACGAGCTCGCGCGCCGGATGGCCGACAGCGACGCGCTGGTGGTGATGAAGCTCGGGCGCAATCTCGACAAGGTGCGGCGCGCGCTGGCGACCGCGCGGCGGGCGGATGCCGCCTGGCTGGTCGAGTGCGCCTCGATGCCCGCCGAGCGGGTGGTGCGGCTCGCCGAGGCGGAGGGGCCGGTGCCCTACTTTTCGCTCGTGGTCGTCCACGGAAACGGGCGGCGGCCATGAGCGGCTGGCTCGCCGTCGCGGGCCTCGGGCCCGGTGCCGACCGCCTGGCGACGCCGGAGGTGACGGCGACGCTGGCCGAGGCGACGGACGTGGTCGGCTATGCACCTTACGTGGCGCGCGTCGCGGAGCGTGCAGATCTCGTACGTCACGCGACCGACAACCGCGAAGAGCTCGATCGGGCGCGACAGGCGCTGGAGATGGCGGCCGAGGGGCGGCGCGTCGCCGTGGTGTCGTCGGGCGATCCGGGCGTCTTCGCCATGGCCGCGGCGGTGTTCGAGGCGGTGGAGGCGGGGCCGGAGGCGTGGCGCGCCCTCGACATCCGGGTGCTGCCGGGGATCACCGCGATGCTGGCGGCGGCGGCGCGTGTCGGGGCACCGCTCGGGCACGATTTCTGCGCGATCAACCTCAGCGACAACCTCAAGCCCTGGGCGCTCATCGAGCGACGGCTGCGGCTTGCTTCGGAGGCGGACTTCGCGATGGCGCTCTACAATCCGCGCAGCCGCTCCCGGCCGGACGGGTTCGCTAGGGCGCTCGACGTCCTGCGGCTGGCCGGCGACAGGCCAATGGTCTTCGCCCGCGCGGTGTCGACGCCGGAGGAGACGGTGCGGGTGGTGCCGCTGTCCCGGGCGGAGCCGGAGATGGCGGACATGCGGACGCTGGTGATCGTCGGCTCCTCCGCGACCCGCATCCTGGAACGGGACGGGGCGGCGCCATGGGTCTACACGCCGAGGTCGGCATGAACGGGCTCGACCTACGACGCCACGGTCGCGTCGAGCCAGGCGAGCACGTCCGCCGGCGTCGCGAGCTCGCGCCGCGGCGGCACCGCCGGGCGGGCGATCATGAGGACCGGCAGGCGGAGGGCGCGCGCCGCATCGATCTTCGCCTGCGCCCCGGTGCCGCCGGAGTTCTTGGAGACGACCAGCTCGATCCCGTGCGCCCGCATCAGCGCGGCGTCATCCTCGGCCGTGAACGGGCCGCGGGAGACGATCACCTCGTGCCGTGGCAGCGGCGGCGGATGCGCCGGCGGGTCCACGAGGCGGAGGAGGTACTCGTGCTGCGGCTGGGCGGCGAACGCGGCGAGCGAAAGGCGCCCCACGGCGAGCATCACGCGCCGCGGCGATCCGGCGAGCGAAGCGACGGCGGCGCGGATGTCCGGGACCTCGGTCCATCGGTCTTCCGGCCGGCGCGTCCACGGCGGTCGGACGAGGGCGACGAGCGGCACACCCGCGTCGGCGCAGGCGGCGACGGCATTGCGGCTCATCTGCGCCGCAAACGGATGGGTGGCGTCGACGACATGGGTGATGCGCTGCCCGCCGAGCCAGGCGGCAAGGCCCGCCGCACCGCCGAAGCCGCCGATCCGGTGCGTCACCGGCTGCGGCCGCGGGCGCTCGACCCGGCCGGCGTAGGAGAGCGTCGCGTCGATCCCCCGCTCGGCGACGAGGGACGCCAGCGCGCTCGCCTCGGTCGTGCCGCCGAGGATCAGAAGGTTCGGGCGCATGGCTGAGGGTCCGTGGATGACGATCGTGGGCCTCGGCGAGGATGGACCGGAGGGCCTGTCCGCCGCAAGCCGCCGGGCGCTGGCGGCGGCGGAGGTGGTGATCGGACCGCCGCGGCACCTGTCGCTGCTGCCCGAGGGGCGCGCCGAACGGATCGAGTGGCCCGTCCCCTTCGCCGACGGCCTGCCGCGGCTGAAGGCGCTCGCCGGCCGCCGCGTGGTCGTGCTGGCCTCGGGTGATCCGTTCTGGTTCGGCGCGGGCAGCGCGATCGCGCGGGAGCTGCCAGCGGGGTCGTGGCGGGCCCTGCCGGGGCCCTCGACCTTTTCGCTTGCCGCCGCCCAGCTTGGCTGGGCGCTGGAGCATACCATCTGCCTGGGCCTCCATGCCGCGCCGTTGTCGCGTCTGCGGCCGCATCTTGCGTCCGGGGCGCGGCTGCTGGTCCTGTTCCGCGACGGGGGCGCGGTCGGCCACGCGGCCCGGCTGTTGTCCGGGTGCGGTTTCGGCGCGACGCGGCTGTGGGTGATGGAGGCGCTCGGCGGGCCGCGGGCGCGGGTCCGCGAGACTTCGGCGGAGCGATACGACCTCGACGACGTCGCGCATCCCGTCTGCGCCGCGATGGAGGTCGCGGGCGAAGGTCCCGCCATTTCGTCGGCGCCGGGGCGCCCGGATACGCTCTTCGACAGCGACGGGCAGATCACCAGGCGGCCAGTGCGCGCGCTGACGCTGTCGGCGCTGGCGCCGCGACCGGGAGAGCGGCTGTGGGACATCGGCGCCGGCTCGGGCTCGATCGCGATCGAGTGGCTGCTGAGCCATCCTTCGACTCACGCCACCGCGGTCGAGGCGCGAGAGGACCGTGCCGCACGGGCGCGTCGGAACGCCGACCGGCTGGGCGCGGACCGGCTGGACGTGGTGACGGGGGAGGCGCCGGCCGCGCTCGACGGGCTGCGGGAGCCGGATGCGGCGTTCGTCGGCGGCGGGCTCTCCGACGCGCTGCTCTCGGCGCTTTGGGAGCGGCTGGCCGCCGGTACGCGCGTCGTCGCCAACGCGGTGACGCTGGAGTCCGAGACGCTGCTGGCGGCGTGGCAGGCGAAGGCGGGGGGAGAGCTGATGCGGATCGAGATCGCCAGCGCGGCGCCCCTCGGGACCAGGCGAGGCTGGCGGTCGGCCTATCCGGTGGTGCAGTGGAGCGTGGTGCGATGATCGTCGCGGGGTTCGGCTTTCGCGCCGCGGCGACGGAGGAGAGCCTGCGGGAGGCCCTGCTGCGCGCCGCGGGGGCATCGCGCGTCGACCGGCTGGCCACACCGAAGGACAAGGCGCGCGCGCCCTGCCTCGTCACGCTTGCGGGCGCGCTGGCGGTGCCGGTGGTGGGTATCGCCGCCGCGACGCTGGAGGAGATGCGGACGCCGACGCAGTCGCCACGGGTGCGCGCGGCGCGGCGGACCGGCAGCGTCGCCGAGGCCGCGGCGCTGGCAGCCGCGGGGGACGGCGCGCGGTTGCTCTCACGCCGCCACGTGTCGGAGGACCGGCTGGCGACCTGCGCGATCGCCGTGGGGAGGGACGAATGACGGTGCATTTCATCGGCGCGGGTCCGGGAGCGGCGGACCTGCTGACACTGCGCGGGCGCGACCTGATCGCGGCGTGCCCGGTCTGCCTCTATGCCGGCTCGCTGGTGCCCGAGGGCGTGCTGGCGCACTGCCCGCCCGGCGCGCGGATGGTGAACACGGCGCCGCTGGACCTGGACGCGATCATCGCGGAGTGTCGCGCGGCCCACGCGGCGGGCCAGGACGTGGCGCGGCTGCATTCGGGCGACCTGTCGGTCTGGTCGGCGATGGGCGAGCAGATCCGGCGGCTGCGCGCCGAGGGGATCGCGGTAAGCGTCACGCCGGGCGTCCCGTCCTTCTCCGCCGCCGCGGCCGCGCTGGAGGCGGAGCTGACGCTGCCGGGGGTGGCGCAGTCCGTCGTGCTGACGCGGACGCCGGGGCGCGCCTCGGCGATGCCCGCGGGCGAGACGCTGGCGGCCTATGGCGCGACCGGCGCGACGCTGGCGATCCATCTGTCGGTGCAGAATCTCGGACGCGTGGTGGCCGACCTCGTGCCGCACTACGGCGAGGATTGTCCGGTGGCGGTCGTCTACCGCGCGAGCTGGCCGGACGAGCGGATCGTGCGGGGCACGCTTGCGACAATCGAGGACGCGGTCGGCGAGGGCATCACGCGCACCGCGCTGATCCTCGTCGGTCGCGCCCTCGCGGCCGAGGGCTTCGACGAGAGCCGCCTCTATTCCGCGGACTACGAGCGGCGCTATCGCCCGCGAACGGCAGACGCGCGGGGGCGTGCAGACGATGCATAGGTTCCCTGCTCCCCGACCGGTTGCGGACTTGCCTGCGTTCTGGGGCGGTGCGGCGTCGGCAGGGCGCCTGGCTTTGATCGCAGCCGGCCGCCTCCCCCTTCCTGTGACGGCGGCCCAATCCCGCGCGGCGCCGCTGGCCACGGACACGCTCGGGCCGCCGAAGTCACGGCAGAGAGCCCGCCGCACGCGGCGTCCAGCGAACACCGTCGTTCGGGTCTCGTCGATAGCGGGGGCGCGATGACCGAGGGCTCGGAGAACGTCGCGCCCGGCCTCATGATCTCCGCCCCGAGCTCCGGGACGGGCAAGACGACCGTGATGCTGGGGCTGCTGCGCTGCCTGGCCGAGGACGGGCTGGTGGTGCAGCCGTTCAAGAGCGGGCCGGACTACATCGACCCGGCGTTTCACCTCGCCGCGGCCGGGCGGGCGTCGTTCAACCTCGACACCTGGGCGATGGACGCGCCGCTGATGGGCGCGATTGCGGCTTCGGTGGCAGGCGCAGACATCGTCGTCGCCGAGGGCTCGATGGGGCTTTACGACTTGGTCGCGACCAGGGGCGCGACGGGGTTCGGCGCCTCGGCCGAAGTGGCGGAGCGGATGGGCTGGCCGGTGGTCCTCGTCCTCGACGTCGGCGGGCAGGCGCAGTCGGCGGCGGCGACCGCGCTGGGCTTCGACCGCTACGGCGACGCGCCGCTGGCGGGCGTGATCCTGAACCGCGTCGCGAGTTCCCGGCACGAGCGGCTGGTGCGCCTGGGGATGGAGCGTGTGGGGATGCGCGTTCTGGGCGCCCTGCCCCGGCGCGGCGATCTCGCGCTGCCGGAGCGGCATCTCGGCCTCATCCAGGCGGTCGAACACCCCGACCTCGAGGCAGCGATCGCGGGCTACGCCGCGTTCCTGCGGGCGCATGTCGACCTCGTGGCGCTCCGCGACGCGGCGGCGTACGCCCCACTGCCGCCCGCAGGCGGCCTGCCCCGCCCCCCGGCGCAGCGGATCGCGCTGGCGCGGGACGTCGCGTTCTCGTTCACCTACCCGCACCTGCTGGAAGGCTGGCGCCGGGCGGGGGCGGAGATCCTGCCGTTCTCGCCGCTCGCCGACGAGGCGCCCGACGCCGCGGCCGACCTGGTCTGGCTGCCCGGAGGCTATCCGGAGCTACATGCCGGCCGGCTGGCGGCGGCGTCGCGGTTCCGCGAGGGCCTCCTCCGGCACGCGGAGACCCACCCCGTGCATGGCGAGTGCGGCGGCTACATGGCGCTGGGCGAGGCGCTGGTCGACAAGGACGGCGTGCGGCACCGGATGGCTGGGCTGCTCGGGCTGGTCACGAGCTACGAGACCCGCAAGTTCCACCTGGGCTATCGCCGCGCGCGGCTGCGCGCGCCGTCGCGGGCGTTCGGCGGCGCGATCCTCCGCGGGCACGAATTCCACTATTCGACGATCCTCGACCAGCCGGACCAGCCGCTCGCCGAGGTGGCGGACGCCGACGGGGCGGCGGTGCCGGAAACCGGATCGGTCCGCGGCAACGTCAGCGGCACGTTCTTTCACCTGATCGCGGAGGAGCGGGCGTGAGCGGCTTCGTGAGCTTCGTGGGCTCGGGCCCCGGAGACCCGGAACTGCTGACGCTGAAGGCGGTCGACCGGCTGAGGCGGGCGGATGCGGTGCTGTATGACGACCTTTCCGCCGGGCTAATCCTCAACCACGCGCGCGCCGGGGCGGACCTTGTGGGCGTCGGCAAGCGGGCCGGGCGGCCCTCGCCACGGCAGGACCACGTCAGCCGCCTGCTGGTGGACTATGCCGAAACCGGCGCGCGGGTCGTGCGGCTGAAGTCGGGCGATCCCGGCATCTTCGGCCGGCTGGAGGAGGAGCTGGCGGCACTGCGCGTGGCCGGAATTGGCTTCGAGATCGTGCCGGGGGTGCCCTCGGCCTGCGCCGCGGCGGCAGCGGCGGGCGTCCCGCTGACCCGAAGGCTGACGGCGCGCCGGGTGCAGTTCGTCACCGGGCACGATATCGCCGGGGCGCTGCCCTCCGACATCGACCTCGACGCGCTGGCCGACCCGAGCGCCACGACGGTGGTCTTCATGGGCAAACGGACGTTTCCGGCGCTGGCGGACGCGGTGGCGGCACGGGGCCTGCCATGGGACACGCCCGCCCTCCTCGCCGAGTTGGTCAGCCTGCCGGACCAGTCGCTGCAGCGGACCACGGTGGGAGAGCTGGCTGCCGCCCTGCGCGAGGGTTTCGGCCCTGCGGCTGCGCTCATCGTCTACGGTCCACTGGCAAGCGGCGATGCGTAGGCTGACGCTCATCGGGATCGGGACCGGCAACCCCGACCATCTGACATTTCAGGGGGCTGCGGCGATGCGCGAGGCGGACCTGATCCTGATTCCCCGCAAGGGGGAGGACAAGGCGGACCTCGCCGACCTTCGCCGCGGCATCTGCGAGCGGGTGCTGGGGCCGGAGCCGCCGACGGTCGAGTTCGACCTGCCGCGCCGCGACGATTCGGTCGACTACCTCGACGGGGTTGCCGCCTGGCACGATGCCATCGCCGCGGCCTGGCGAAAGGCGGTGGCCGGCACCGACGCAGCGCGGGTGGCGCTGCTGATCTGGGGCGATCCGTCTCTCTACGACAGCGCCCTCAGGATCGCGGGCCGCCTCGATCCCGCGCCGGAGATCCGCGTGGTCCCCGGGATCACCGCGCTGCAGGCGCTGACCGCGGCGCACCGGATACCGCTGAACGAGATCGGGGAACCCGTTGTCCTGACGACCGGTCGGCGCCTGCGCGCAGGATGGCCAGCGGGCGCTGACACGATCGCAGTCATGCTCGACGGTCATTGCACTTTCCGCGAGCTCGATCCCGCGGGCGTCACGATCTGGTGGGGCGCGTTCCTCGGCATGGCGGAGGAGACGCTGGTCGCCGGGCAGCTCGGCGAGGTGGGGCGCCGGATCGTCGAGGTCCGGTCGCGGGCGCGCCAGCAACACGGCTGGATCATGGACACCTACCTGCTACGCCGCACGCGTCGACGTCCTACGTCTCCGACGCGGCCACATCGTGTTTCCTAGCGCGCCTCGCCCAGAGGTGCGTGGCCGCGATCAGGACCCCCCAGACAAGGATCAGAAGCGGCGCGCCCGCGAACGCCAGAGGCAGCACCACGAGCCCGTAGCCGATAGGGATGAGATCGGCCATGTCCCAGCCGTCGGCCAGCAGGTCCGGCACGAGCCCCACCGCGCTGCCGAGCATACCGGCCGCGGTCGTGGCGAGCGCGCCGCCCAGCAGGGCCAGAAGCCAGCCGGTCACGCCGCGCCGTCCGAACAGTCCGGCGGCGAGCCAGCCCGCAATGGCGCCGCCGACGATCATCGCGATCACGTAGCGGACGATCAGTCCCCACGGCAGATTGGCCCAGGCGATGCCGGTCCGGCCGACGACGTCCTCGAGCAGGAACACGACGAAGAAGATCGCGCCGGTCAGCGCCATCATCGTCGTCGTGACGTTTCGCGCGGTACGATGGCCGTCCTGCACGATCGCTGTCCTCCCTCTGCACGGCAGCTTGGTCAGGATGACTCACGAAACGAGACGCGTCACCCGCCTTCGCCCTCTCTTCTGATCCTCGCGCCCCATTGAATTGACCCTTGATCGGCCGGACGCAACGCGCAACATGTGCAAGCTTGGTGCATGCCGCGCGGGACGGCCCCGCGTGGATCTGAAAAGGGAATCCGGTGAGGTGCCGGAGCCGCCCCCGCGACTGTAGGCGGAGAGTTCCTGTCCGAATGGCCACTCGCGATGCGGGGAAGGCGGACAAGGGGCAACGATCCGCAAGCCAGGAGACCTGCCAGGCAGTGAAGCGAAAACCGGCCGTCGGGTGTGACGGCAAGGAGGACAGAGATGACCACGGCTAACCCCACCGCGACGGCGACAATTTCGGGCATGCTGCCGATAGTCTTGGCGGCGCTGATCGGCCTCGGCATCGTCGGCGTCGTCGGCCACGTTCAGGCCGGCGCCTTGCACGACGCCGCCCACGACATGCGCCACGCCACCGGCTTTCCCTGCCACTGAAGGGATGTTCGCACGGATCCTGACCAGCGCGCTGTTCGCCGGCGCGGCCGCCGGTCTGAGCGCGGGCCTGCTGCAGCTTGTGTTCGTGCAGCCGGTGCTGCTGCAGTCCGAGCTCTACGAGTCCGGGCGGCTGGTGCATTTCGGAGCGGAGGCCGCTGCCGCCATGCCGGACCCAGGCGCTTTTCAGCCGCTTCGCGACGGGCTGAGCGTGATCTTCACGATGCTGATCTACACCGGATACGCGCTGCTCCTCGTCGCGGCGATGGCCCTGGCCGAGCGGCGCGGCGTCCGCGTCGACGCGCGCACGGGTATCGTGTGGGGGATCGCGGGTTTTGCAGCTTTCCAGCTAGCGCCGGCCTTCTCATTGGCTCCGGAGGTTCCGGGCGTCGCCGCAGCGGACGTCGCGGCGCGCCAGGCCTGGTGGTCCGTCACCGTAGCCACGGCCGCGGCGGCAGGGTGGCTGATCGCCTTCGCCCGCGGCTGGGTGGCATGGGGCGCGGCGGCGGCCCTGCTGCTGGCGCCCCACCTCTTCGGGGCGCCGATGCCGGAGCGTTTCTCCGGCCCGGTTCCACCCGAGCTCGCGGCGCTCTTTGCCGCACGGGCGCTGGGAGTGGGCGCCGTGGCGTGGCTGTTGCTCGGATGCCTCGCCGGCCACTTCTGGCGGAGTGAGGGCGAGCAAGCGGGCTCGACCCGGGCGGCCTGAGGCATGAACCCCGCCGCAACCGTCGGGGTCGAGCGCGCGATGGCCCGCCCCCTCGCGCTCTTCGCCATCGGGCTCGTCTTCGGCGGAGGCATCGGCTTTGTCCTGGCGGCGGGGGCAGGCGTCACGCTCGACGGGCACGACCACACGATGGATCGAACCGCGCTGGCGCACCACGACGTTGCCGACGATCATGCAGAGCCGCATCGGCTCTCTCCCTCCGGCGACGCGCCGACCGTGCTGGTCGATCTCGCGCCAGACCCGGTTTCCGGCTGGAACCTGCACGCCAAGACCGCGAACTTCGCCTTCGCGCCCGAGCAGGCGGGCGGGATTCATCGCGCCGGGGAAGGACATGCCCATGTCTATCTCGATGGCGATAAGATCGCGCGGCTCTACGGCCCCTGGATGCATCTGTCGTCCGTTCCCGACGGTGCGACCGTGACGGTCACGCTGAACGGCAACGACCTTCGCCCGCTCTTCGTGGGGGACCGGCCGCTGTCTGCAACGGCGGTCGCGACGAGGGACTAGGTCGCGGCGGCCGGAACCCGCGTCCGCAAGCAGAAGCGGAGCTGTCCGCAGGGCCGCGCATCCTCGATCCAGCCGCTCGGAGATGCGAGATAGGCGTGGCACGTCGCCACCACGTCCTCCAGGTCGCCCGGCAGCCTGACGCCGGCGAACACGTACGCCGCTCGCCCTCGACCCTGAAGCGCCAGGACGAACGGCGCGTCACATGGCCCTAGGCAGCTTGCGGCCGAGACGGTGATGCGGAACCCCAGCCCGGCGCCCGACAGCGCGCGATCCAGCGCGGCGACAGCGCCACCAGCGTTGAATGCGCATGAGGCGCAGAGATGGAGGCAGGCTTGATCGTTCACCGAATTTCCTGATTGCGAACGGCTCGCAACTCTATTGACTTGCTGCGAACGAGTCTCAATATCACGGCGCGCCTTTAGGAGAAAACTTATGCGTCGCAGCCTCGCCGCTCTGGCCGCGTTGTTGGTCATGGCCGGCTCTGCCTCTGCGGAGGACCGCCTCAAGGCCGTGACGACGTTTACCGTGCTCGCCGACATGGCGCAGCGGGTCGCCGGAGATGCCGCCGACGTCGCCTCGGTCACCAAGCCGGGGGCCGAGATCCACGGCTATGAGCCGACGCCGCAGGACATCGTGCGTGCCCAGGACGCCGACCTGATCCTGTGGAACGGCCTCAACCTCGAACTGTGGTTCGAGCAGTTCCTTCGCAACCTTGGCGACGTTCCCTCCGTCACCCTGAGTGACGGGATCGACCCGATCCCGATCGCCGAGGGCGCCTACGAAGGCCTCGCCAATCCGCACGCATGGATGGGCCTCGACAACGCGATCGTCTATGTCGACAACATCGCCGGGGCCTTCTCCGAGCATGACCCTGCCAACGCGGACGCCTACCGGGCCAACGCCGCGGCCTACAAGGACGAGATCCGCGCGACGATCGAGCCGCTTCGGGATCGCGTCCGGCAGCTGCCGGAGGACGCGCGCTGGCTGGTCACCTGCGAGGGGGCCTTCAGCTACCTCGCCCGCGACTTCGGCATGCAGGAGCTGTATCTGTGGCCGATGAACGCCGACCAGACCGGAACGCCGCAACAGGTTCGCAAGGTCATCGACGGCGTGCGGGAGCACGAGATCCCGACCGTGTTCTGCGAGAGCACCGTAAACAACGCACCGGCAGAGCAGGTGGCGCGTGAGACCAGGGCGGCCTATGGCGGTGTCCTCTACGTCGACTCGCTGTCGGAGGCCGACGGGCCGGTCCCGACCTACCTCGACCTGCTCGAGGTCACGTCGCGCACCATCGCCGACGGGCTCGGCGCCGAAAGCGACTAGACGATCGAAAGCGGCTCGACGCGCCGCGCAAGGAGCAAGAGGTGCTGCAGAGAGCCACCGCAGAGACCGCCGAGAATCTGAGCCAGGGCCTGATGGCGCGTGACGTGACGGTCACGTATCGCAACGGTCACACCGCGCTCCGCGACGCGTCGTTCGAGATCCCGCGCGGGACGATCACCGGCCTCGTCGGCGTCAACGGCGCCGGAAAGTCCACGCTCTTCAAGGCGATCATGGGCTTCGTCCCGACCGCGCGAGGCGAGATCCGCATCCTCGGCAAGACCGTTCGCGAAGCGTTGAGCCAGAACCTCGTCGCCTATGTCCCCCAGGCGGAGGAGGTGGACTGGACCTTCCCGGTGCTGGTCGAGGACGTGGTGATGATGGGCCGCTACGGCCACATGGGGTTCTTCCGGCGCCCATCGGCGCGCGACCGCGCCGCGGTGGAGGAGTCGTTGCAGCGCGTCAACATGGTCGACTACCGTCATCGCCAGATCGGAGAGTTGTCGGGTGGTCAGCGCAAGCGCGTCTTCCTCGCCAGGGCGCTGGCGCAGGAGGGTCAGGTGATCCTGCTCGACGAGCCCTTCACCGGCGTCGACGTAAAGACCGAAGAGCAGATCGTCGGTCTGCTGAGGGACCTGCGCGACGAGGGGCGGGTGATGCTCGTCTCGACCCACAACCTCGGCTCGGTGCCGGAATTCTGCGACCGCACGATCCTGGTGAAGGGCACGGTGCTCGCCGCCGGCGAGACCGACGACGTTTTCACCCGCGCAAACCTCGAGCACGCCTTCGGCGGCGTCCTGCGCAGCTTCACGCTGGGCGGCGGCGCGCTCCACGACGACGACGATCCCCGCGAGGTGCGCATCATCACCGACGATGAGCGGCCGCTCATTCGTTACGGCGGCCGCACGCGCCGGTCGGACGACGAATGATCGACCTGCTGCTGCAACCTTTCGGCTATGGCTACATGACGAACGCCATGTGGGTCTCGGCGCTGGTCGGCGGGGTCTGCGCCTTTCTCTCGGCCTACCTCATGCTCAAGGGCTGGTCGCTGATCGGCGACGCGCTCAGCCATTCCATCGTGCCCGGTGTCGCGGGCGCCTATATGCTCGGCGTGCCCTTCGCGCTCGGCGCCTTCCTGGCGGGCGGCCTCGCCGCCGGAGCGATGCTGTTTCTCAACGAGCGCTCGGGGCTGAAGGAGGACGCGACGATCGGGCTGATCTTCACATCGTTCTTCGGGCTGGGGCTGTTCATGGTGTCGGTCAACCCGATGTCGGTGTCGATCCAGACGATCACCCTCGGCAACATCCTGGCGATCACGCCCGAAGATACGCTGCAGCTCGCCATCATCGGCTTCGTCTCGCTGGCGGTGCTGCTGGCGAAGTGGAAGGACCTGATGGTGGTCTTCTTCGACGAGAACCACGCGCGCTCGATCGGCCTGCGGCCGGGCCTGCTGAAAGCGGTGTTCTTCGTCCTGCTCTCGGCCTCCACGGTGGCGGCGCTGCAGACGGTGGGTGCATTCCTGGTGATCGCGATGGTAGTGACGCCGGGCGCGACGGCGTACCTGTTGTGCGACCGGTTCCCTCGCCTGATCGCGCTGTCCGTCGCGATCGGGACCGGCACGAGCTTCGTCGGCGCATACGCGAGCTACTTCCTCGACGGCGCCACGGGCGGGATCATCGTCACGCTGCAGACGCTCATCTTCCTCACCGCCTTCGTGCTGGCACCAAAGCACGGGATGCTCGCCGCCCGCCGCAAGGCCGCGGCCGCGTTGAGGGAGCCGGCGTGATGGAGGGTCTGGTCCTGCCGTTCCAGTTCCCGTTCATGCAGAACGCGTTCTGGATCGCGGCCATGATCTCGGTGCCGACCGCCCTGCTGTCGTGCTTTCTCGTGCTCAAGGGCTGGTCGCTCATGGGCGACGCGGTCAGCCACGCGGTTCTGCCCGGCATCGTTCTGGCCTACATCGCAGGCATCCCGCTGATCGTCGGTGCCTTCGCCGCAGGAATGACCTGCGCGCTGCTCACCGGCTTTCTGTCGGAGAACAGCCGGGTGAAGCAGGACACCGTCATGGGCGTCGTGTTCTCGGGCATGTTCGGCGTTGGCATCGTGCTGTTCACGTCGATAACCACGGACCAGCACCTCGACCACATTCTGTTCGGCAACATGCTGGGCGTCGGGTCGGGCGACCTCGCCACCACGGGCGCGATCTCGGCGCTCGTCTCGCTGGTCCTGCTCACCAAGTGGAAGGACTTCCTGCTGCACGCCTTCGACCCGGCGCAGGCGCGCGCGTCGGGCCTGCGGGTCGGAGTCCTGCATTACGGCCTGCTGACACTGCTGTCGCTCACCATCGTGGCGACGCTGTCGGCGGTCGGAATCATCCTGGCGGTCGGCCTGCTGATCGCGCCGGGAGCGATCGCGTTCCTCTCTGTCAGGCGGTTCGACGCGATGCTGGGCGTGGCCGTGGCGGTAACTCTGGCTGCGACGTTCCTCGGAACGTATCTCAGCTTCTTCATCGACAGCGCGCCGGCGCCGACAATCATCCTGATCCTGACCGCGCTGTTCGTTCTTGCGTTCATTCGTCGCCTCCGTCTCAACCGGACGGCGTCGCGAGTGGCCTGAACGGTGGCGGGGCTGTAAGACCGGGGGCGACGGAACGGAGACCCCGATGCCAGCCACCCCGCTCGACAGCGCAACCTACCGCGGGCTTCTCGGCGACGCCGAGATCGGCCGCCTGTTCACCGACGCGGCCGAGATCCGCGCGCTGCTCCTTGTTGAGGGCGCGTTGGCGAAGGCGCAGGGCCAGACCGAGACAATCCCCGAGACGGCGGCCCGCGCGATCCATCGCGCCAGCCTGGAGGTCTCGATCGACCCGGACCAACTTGCGGAGGGTGTCGGGAAGAGCGCGGTACCAGTCCCCGCGCTCGTCGCCGCGTTCCGTGCCGAGCTGGCGCCGGAGCACGCCGCCTACGTGCATTGGGGAGCGACCTCGCAGGACATCGTCGATACCGCGCTGATGCTGCGCCTGCGCCAGGCGGCTGCCATCATCGAGGGCCGGCTCACCGCGCTCGCGCGGGCGCTGGCCGATCTGGCCGAGGCGCACGCGGCGCTGCCGATGGCCGCCCGCACCTATGGGCAGGCCGCCGTGCCGACCTCGTTCGGCGCGGTAGTGGCAAGCTGGGGCGCGCCGCTTCTCCCGCATCTGCAGCGGCTGGAGGGTCTGCGGCCCCGCCTCCTCCGGGTCAGCCTCGCCGGCGCGGCCGGCACCGGCTCGGCCCTCGGGCCGGAGGCGGCGGGCACGCGCGCTGCATTGGCGGCGGCGCTCGACCTCGGCGACCCCGGCAAGGGCTGGCACACCGACCGCGCAGCGGTGGCCGAGTTCGCGGGCTGGCTGACGCTCGTGACAGGCAGCCTCGGGAAGATGGGACAGGACCTGACGCTGATGACCCGCAGCGGCGGCGCGACCGTCCGCCTGGGTACGTCTGGCGGGTCCTCGACCATGCCGCAGAAGGCGAACCCGGTGCTGCCGTCGCTCCTCGTCGCGATTGCCCGGCAGGTCGCGGCGCTGAACGGCGCGATGCAGGGCGCGCTCGTCCATGCCGAGCAGCGCGATGCGACGGCATGGCTCGCCGAATGGCTGAGCCTGCCGCAGATGGTCCTTCTTGCCGGACGGGCGCTGTCCGCGGCTGCGGAGATTGTGGATGGACTCGAGCCCGACGCAACGGCGATGACGCGCGACCTCGACGAGGGCGGCGGGCTGGTCTTCGCCGAGGTGCTGACCTTTGCCCTCGCCCGCACCATGGCCAGGCCGGAGGCGCAGAAGGCGGTGGCGGCCCTGTGCCGCCAGGCGCTGGAGACCTCCACGCCGCTGGCCGAACTCGCGGCGAAGGCGTTTCCGGACGCGAACGTGCCGGCCCTCTTCGACGCCGGCGGCGCGCTCGGCCAGGCACCCGATGAGGCCCGCGCCTTTGCCCGTGCGGCGCGCGCTCTGGCCGGCCGCAGCGCGCAGGGCGCCTGACGCGGACTCCCTCTGGCACTCGCGGCGCAGCCGTCGCATCGTGCGTCCCAACGACGGAGGGCCGGGAGATGCGACTGATCCGGGCGGCGGTCTGCCGGGAGTTCGGAAAACCCCTGACGATAGAGGATGTGGCGCTGCGTCCACCCGAGGCCCGCGAGGTCGAGGTCGAGATCGACGCCGTTGCGATCTGCCATTCCGACATCTCCTACGCCGAGGGCGGCTGGGGCGGCGCGCTGCCCGCGGTTTACGGGCACGAGGCGGCGGGTCGCGTGGCGGAGACCGGCGCGGGCGTCGGAGACCTCGCCCCCGGCGATCCGGTCATCGTCAGCCTGATGCGCCAGTGCGGCGACTGCCAGCCCTGCGTGACCGGCCATCCCGCGCTGTGCCAGACGCCCCGCCCGAAGGAGGGGCCGCTACGCTCGCGCGACGGCGGGCCGATGGCGCAAGGCCTTGCCACCGGCGCCTTTGCCGAGCGAGTCGTGGTCGACCGCAGCCAGGTCGTGCCTGTTCCTGCCGACGTGCCGGCGATCTCGGCCTGCGTTCTCGCCTGCGGCGTGATGACCGGCGTCGGCGCGGTGGTGAACACCGCCCGCCTCCGCGCCGGCGAGGACGTCGTCGTGGTCGGCGCGGGCGGCGTCGGCTTGAACGCCATCCAGGGCGCGCGGATCGCCGGAGCCCGCCGCATCGTCGCCGTCGACCTCGCGGAGGCCCGGCTCGAGAGCGCGCGCGCGTTCGGTGCGACCGACGCCGTTCTCGCCGGCGACGAGCCATGGAAGGCCGCGCGAAGAATATTGGGCCGCGGCTCCGACGCGGTGATCGTCACCGTTGGCGCCGTCCCGGCCTACGACAGCGCGCCGCGCTACCTCGGCCCCGGCGGCCGGGTGATCATGGTCGGGATGCCGCACTCCGGCCAGATGTCGTCGTACGAGCCTGTCATCCTCGCGGCGCTGGGACAGGGAATGACGGGATCGCTGATGGGCGACTGCGTGCCGTCCCGCGACATCGCCTGGATGGTCGATCTTTACCGCCAGGGCCGGCTGAAGCTTGACGAACTGGTCTCCGGGCGCTGGTCGCTGGAACAAGTCAACGATGCCATCGCCGATACCCGCGCGGGGCGGGCGCGGCGCAACGTGATCGTGTTTCAGCCGAGGGGTCAGTAGAATTGAACCCGCACGCCCTCCTCCATCCCGCCCAGCGCGCGGTGGAGCGGCTCTGCCCCAGGTCCGGACGCGAGCCGGGCCTCGACGCAGCCCCTCCACCGCGCCACTTCGAACGTGCGGCGCATCCGGCCGATCCCCTCGCGGTATCGGCAACCGGCGACCCCAAACTCGTTGATCGAGAGCTCAGGTGGCACCGCGAGGACCGCGCTTACGACATCCGCGTCGATCGCGACGGCAAGGATGTGGGATGCTTCTGCCAGTACGGCGCACCCGCGCTCGGCCACGACCTGGCGGTCGAAGACGCCGGCGGCGACGCGCGACAGGATTTCCGCGTCCCTGGGGCCGAGGGTCCTGCAATTGACCCGAGCCATCGGGCATCGTCTTACCACGATCTCGGCGTGTGTTCGGACGCATGAGGTTGGAAGGGCTGGAAGTCTTCTGCGTCGCCCCGCCGCCGCCCGGCTGGGGCGGACGCTGGTGGACGATCGTCCGCCTGACGACCGAGGACGGCACGCAGGGCTGGGGCGAATGCTATCTCACCGGCGTCGGGCCCGCAGCTGCCCGCGCCGTGGTGGAGGACGTGTTCCGCCGCCACATGAAGGGAGAGTCGCCCGAGAACGTCGAGCTGATGTTCCGGCGCGCCTACGGCTCGGGCTTCACCGGCCGGCCGGACCTGACGCTGATGGGCGCGTTCTCGGGTCTCGAGATCGCTTGCTGGGACATCCTGGGCAAGGCGCGGGGCCGCCCGGTCTGGGCGCTGCTCGGCGGCCTCGTCAATGCGCGGATCCGCAGCTACAGCTACGTCTATCCGCTGGCGCACCATGACGAGAGGTTCTGGACCTCGCCCGAGATGACGGCGGAAAGCGCGGCCGAAATGATCGATCAGGGCTTCACGGCGGTGAAGTTTGATCCGGCGGGACCGTACACGATTCGCGGCGGACATATGCCGGCGATGAGCGACATCACCAGGTCGGCCGCATTCTGCGCGGCGATCCGCGAGACGGCCCGGGACGGCGCCGACCTGCTATTCGGGACGCACGGGCAGTTCAGCGTCGGCGGCGCGATCCGGCTGGCGCAGGCGATCGAGAAATACCAGCCGCTCTGGTACGAGGAGCCGGTGCCGCCGGACGACGTGGCCGCAATGGCGCGGGTCGCGCGGGCGACGCGGATCCCGATCGCCACCGGGGAGCGATTGACGACGAAGGCCGAGTTCGCCCCCGTCCTGCGCGAAGGCGCAGCGGCCATCCTGCAGCCGGCGACGGGACGCTGCGGGGGAGTGTGGGAAGGTCGAAAGATCGCTGCGATGGCCGAGGCCTACAATGCCGAGGTCGCGCCGCACCTTTATGCCGGGCCTGTGGAATGGGCCGCCAACGTCCACCTCGCGGCGACGCTGCCTAACATCTCGATGGTCGAGACGATCGGGACTGGGGGCGGCTTTCACGGCGACCTCATCGGCCACACGATCCGCTGGGATGACGGCTACGTCCTGCCGCCCGAAGGTCCCGGCCTTGGCATCAACGTCGATGAGGCGCTGCTCGCCGCCCACGCTTATGACGGCGATCGGTTGCACCTCGAGATGCAGGAGGCGCCGTGCGACTGGCGCCGGGGCAACGACTTCCGCGGCGGCGCCGACGATACGTGACGGTTGAAGCGGCCTGTCGGCTTGGGTAACGACAAGTCGTGGCCGCACGCTCGCACAAGTCTCTCCCAGGCGCTGTCCGCAACGTCGCGCTGGCGATCCTGGCCGGCATCCGGCGTGAGCCGCTTTCGCAGACGGAAGCCTGGCTCGACCGGCAAGATGCCCGGCAGCGCGCAATGTGGACGGCGGCGCGTGTCGCGGCACTGTTCGCCGCAGCGCTGATGTCAGCATGGCTCGGCGGCCCGATTGGGCTCGGCATCTACTTCGTCGCCGTCTTTTTCCTGGTCAGATGAGCGGCGTGACCGCGCGCCGCAGCGCAGCGGATAAGGTGCCGTAAGGAAAAGATTTCCCGGCAGCGTGCAATTGCATACCGCTGATCCGGAACGGTTTTTCCGTCATCCGGTTACGCCGGCCGGCCGTAGCCTTCGCAAGACAAAACGACGAACCAAGGAGTGATGACATGGACATCGCCATCGGCTTTCTGACCTTCGGTACGCTCGGCTTCTTCGCGGCGTTCGGCTACATTTCTGCTCGCGCCACCGAAAAGCGCCGGAACGAAAAACACCCGCCGTCGAGCCTCGCCTCGACAACCCCACGCCACGTTCCGGCCACGGTGCGGTCAGGACCCTAAACCATCATCGTCGCCTCGACCGCCTTCTTCCAGGCGGCGTAGCGCGCGTCGCGCGTTGCGCCGTCCATGTTCGGCTCGAAGCGGCGCTCGAGCCGCCACATCTTGGAGAAGCCCTCGGCATCGGGATAGACGCCGGCACGCATGCCGGCGAGCCATGCAGCGCCCAGCGCCGTCGTCTCGATGACCTCGGGCCGATCCACCGAGGCACCTATGATGTCGGCGAGGTGCTGCATTGCCCAATCCGAAACGACCATCCCGCCGTCGACGCGCAGGACTCCGCCTGCCTCGCCCTCCTTGCCGGGCCAGTCTGCACGCATCGCTTCCAGCAGATCGCGGGTCTGGTAGCCGACGCTCTGCAGCGCGGCACGCGCGAACTCCGCCGGGCCGGAATTGCGGGTAAGTCCGAAGATCGCGCCACGGCTGTCGGGGCTCCAGTACGGCGCCCCGAGGCCCACGAAGGCGGGCACCAGAATGACGTTCTGCGCATTGTCCGCCGACTCCGCCAAGGGCTGGGTCTCCTTGGCCTCGCGGATGATCTTGAGCCCGTCGCGGAGCCACTGAACCACCGCACCGGCGATGAAGATCGAGCCTTCGAGCGCGTAGGTCGGCTTGCCCTCGAACTGGTAGGCGATCGTCCCGAGCAGCCGGTTCCGGCTCGTGACAAGGTTGTCGCCGGTGTTGAGCAGTGCGAAGCACCCGGTGCCGTAGGTCGACTTGAACATGCCGGGCTGGAAGCAGGCTTGGCCGAGCGTCGCCGCCTGCTGATCGCCCGCCACACCGAGGATCGGGATTTCGCGGCCGAAGAGGTCAGGCCGCGTCATCCCGAAATCCGCCGCGCAGTCAAGAACCTTGGGCAGCATCGCGGTCGGGATGCCGAAGAGCTCGCAGATCGTCGTGCTCCAGCGACCCTTGCGGATATCGTAGAGCAGCGTGCGCGCAGCGTTGGTCGCGTCCGTCACATGGCTCTTGCCGCCGGTCAGACGCCAGATGAGCCAGCTGTCGACGGTGCCGAACAAGAGCTCTCCCCGCTCCGCCCGCTCGCGCGCGCCCTCGACGTGGTCGAGGATCCACTTCAGCTTGGTGCCCGAGAAGTAGGGGTCGACGATGAGCCCGGTACGCTCGGTGAACATCGGCTCGTGACCCGCCTCGCGCAGCTCGCGGCAAAGCTCGGCGGTGCGCCGGTCCTGCCAGACGATGGCGTTGTGGATCGGGCGTCCGGTGTCCTTCTCCCACACCACGACAGTCTCGCGCTGGTTCGTTATCCCTATGCCGGCGATGTCGGACGGATCGATGCTGGCGCGCTCGATCGCCTCGCGGCAGGTCGCCGCCACGGTGGACCACAGGTCCATGGGGTCGTGTTCGACCCAACCGGAGTCCGGGAAGTGCTGCGCGAACTCTTCCTGCGCCGAAGCGACGATCTTCATGTCGTCGTCGAACAGGATCGCCCGGCTCGACGTGGTGCCCTGGTCTATCGCGATGACGTGCGTCATGCGGCGGCCTCCCCTGCTGGTTTCCCGGACCTTAGACCGGCTCGCGCCGAGAGGAAAACGGGTGAGTCTGGAGCTGCCGAACGAGGCAGCTCCGCCTGCCCGCCGTCACAGGTGCCCGGCGCAGCCGTCCAGCGCCGGCCCAGCTGCCGCTCGAAGGACGAACGGGCACGGATCGCCACGCCGAAAGGGCGGGAAAGAGGGCGTATCGACGTGGCCGGCCTCGAGGCCCCCTCAGTCGGCGCATCCGGAATGCCGGTCGCAGTTCTCGGTCGACGCGACGAACGCCCTTGTCCTGACGCAGGGCAAAGGCCCAAACTGCGCGGCACGAACACGGGGATCCTGCATCATGGAACCGAGGAAGCGCTCAGGCCTGGGACGGGGGACGCGCTCCCATGGGTGACGCCGCCATGGCCGAGCGAGGAGGGCCCATCCCGCGCAAGGACGCTCGCGCACCGCGTCTGATCGGCCTGTCGATCCTGCCGTTGCTGTTGGGCCTGACGTTCTTCGCAGCCTCGCTGACACCCTCCCTGATTCCCCGCCCCTGGTTCGTGCAGGGAGCCCTTGCCGGGCTGGTCACAGCCCTCGGATACATGTTGGCACAGCTGATTCTCGTCGCATGGCGCGCGATCGAGCTGCCCCGCCTGTCGGGTCGGGCGGCCTTGATCGCGCATGCCGTGATCGCGTTGCCCGTGCTGGCGTTCTTGATCTACGCCCTCGCCGAGGCGGCGTTCTGGCAGGACACGATCCGGACGCGTGTCGGCCTGGAAGCGACCAAGGAGTATCACACCATCGGCGTCGTCGGCACCGCGGTCATCGTCTTCGCGGTCCTCTTCGCCGTCGGCTGGGCGGTGCAATTGCTTTTCGACCTGCTGCGACGGCGTCTCTACAGGCTGATGCCCGCGCGTACCGCCAATGTGCTGGGACTGATGCTTGCGGCGATCCTCGTCGTGCTGGTGACGCGGGACGGCATCGTCCGCCTGGGCTTCAACGCGCTGGACGAGACCTACGAGGCGGCTCAAGCCCTCTTCGCAAAGGCACCAGCGGCACCGACAGACCCCCGCATTCCAGGCGGCCCTGGATCGTTCGTCGACTGGGCCGCGATGGGCCAGCCCGGGCGAGACTTCGTCGCCGGAGGACCCGACGCCGAAGCCATCGCCGACTTTACGGGGCGGCCAGCAAAGGACCCGGTGCGCGTGTATGTGGGCCGCGCCCAGGGAGAAGACCCCGAAGAGCGTGCCAAGATCGCGCTTCAGGAGCTCAAGCGGCTGGGCGCATTCGAGCGCGAGGTGCTGATCGTCGCCAGCCCAACCGGCACCGGCTGGCTTGACGCCGGCGGGCACGAGCCGCTCGAGTACATGCACGACGGCGACATCGCGACGGTCGCGGTGCAATACTCGTACCTCCAGTCGCCCCTGGCGCTGATCTTCGAGACCCGATCGGGGCTCGACCAGGCCAGCGCCACGATGCGCGCGGTGTATCGCCACTGGGCCACTCTGCCCGAAGACTCGAGACCGGAATTCTACGTCCACGGCATCAGCCTCGGCGCGTGGTCGTCCATGTACGCCTTCGACATCTTCGCGATCATCAACGATCCGATAGACGGCGCCCTCTGGACCGGCCCGCCGTTTCCCTCGGCGCTCTGGAACAGGGCGACGGCGGCCCGGAATCCTCGCTCCCCCTACGTGCTGCCGGTGGTCGGGGAAGGCATCCTGGTGCGATTCATGTCCCAGTTCGGCGGGCTGGAGAGGGCGACATCCGACTGGGGTCGACTGCGGGTGGTCTACTTGCAATACGCCTCGGATCCGATCGTGTTCTACGAACCCACGTCGTTCTGGCGCAAGCCGCAATGGATGCGCGAGCCGTCAGCGCCCGACGTCTCGCCGGAGATGCGATTCTTTCCGCTCGTGACCCAGTTCCAGCTGGCCGTCGACATGGCCTTCGCCTTGGCGACTCCTCCCGGCTTTGGCCACAACTACGGGGCGAAAGACTACATCGACGCGTGGGCGGCAGTCACGGCGCCCGAGGGATGGGCGCCCGACGACAGCGAGAGGCTGAAAGCCTGGTGTGACGCCGCACGTGGGCCCGGGTGCCGAGACTGACTGCATGGATGGTGGCGGGGCTTGCCGCCCTTGCCCTCGGGGTCGGACATCGCGCGGCCGGCTTGACCTTCACGTCCGAAGAGCCAGGCGCAAGATCGATGCGCCTGGCCGCCGAGTGGCGACTCCAGCTGCCGCCGGGGCCGGGGCCACACCCGGCCGTCATTCTGCTGTCCGGCTGCGACGGCGTTCGCGACAACATGGATTATTGGGCGGCCCGCTTTCTCGAGCGAGGGCGTGCCGCGCTGATCCTGGACAGCCACAAGCCTCGCGGCCTCGATCGCCTGGAGTCATGGCGCCTCGTCTGTGCCGGTCTGGCTCTCACCGGGTCGGAACGGGCCGGTGACGTTGCCGTCGCGCTCGACGACTTGCAGTCCCTGGAAGAGATCGCGGACGACGTCGTGCTCTTCGGCGCATCGCACGGCGGCTGGACGGCCATGGAGTTCGTGGCGCATGCGAACTCCGGAAGGGTTCCTCCGGGCCTCACGCGATGGCCCGCACCACCTGCCGAACTGCTCGGGCACGTGTCCGCGCTGGTCCTGCTCTACCCATACTGCGGCATCCTGAACGAAGCCGACTCGCAGAACTGGCGAGGCGCGCCGCCGACCCAGATGATTCTTGCCGGAGAGGAACTCGATCGTCAGCACCGGGTCGTGCCTCGAGCGCGCCTCAGCGCTCGGCACGGCCGGCGATGTCGTGGATGTGGCCGTCATCCCCGGCGTCGACCACGGCTTCGACCAGAGGGAGAAATCCGCGTTCTCGACGCTCGAATACCGACCGGCTGCAAGAGATGCAGCGGCGCGCCTTGTCGCCGCGTTCCTTCAGCGTCTAGGTCTCATCCCCTAGGTCAGGTCCGAAATCTGGACCGGCTCGCCCCGGCTGCAAATGGGTCGGGATAGGTGCGCCTGTTCCGGCCACCACATGTTCTGCCCGGCGGCGCCGCAGCCTAGGGATTGATGCCATCCGCTTCGAACGCGCGTACGGCTGCTTCGTGCAGGGGGGCAGTCAAACCCTCGCTCGACATGCGGGCAGGATCGAGACCGCTCAGGATGGGCGCCACGTTGCCGAGTTCGCCAAGCGCACCAAGGGCGCCCGAAACCATCGCGTCCACCAGATCTGCGTCGACGTCCGCGCGCGTGACGACCGTTGCCATGACGGCGTAAGTGTCCACGTCGGACTCAAGCTGGAGATAGGCCCCCTTCGGGATTTCGGCGAGGACGTAGTTCGGGCTGTCGCCGAAAGCCGCGTCTATCATCGGTCCTGAGAAGGACGCGATGCGGATGTCGCAGGTCCTGAGCGCCCGCGCCACCGCCTCGTTCGGGTGGCCCACGACTAGCACGACTGCGTCCAGCCGGCCCGCGCAGAGTTCCGCGAGGGCGGCGGTGTCCGAAAGCTCGCTGAGACGTGCAAAGTACGAACGGGAAAGACCGAGCGTCTCAATCAGCCGCGTCAGAGTCGCGTACCGCCCGGACGACGATTGGCCGATGTCGATGCCTGCGCCCTGAAGACCTGTGCTGTCGACGATCCCGCTATCGCGGGTCGCAAGAATCGTCACCATCTCAGGATAGAGCGACATGACGCTCCGCAGATTCTCCATCGCGCCGGCGTCCGAGAACAGGTCTGTGCCCTCGTACGCGTAGGTCTGCCAGTCCGACTGTACCAGCGCGAACTCCACCTCGCCCTCCGCCAGCGCCTCGAGATTGTAGAGCGACCCGGAGGTCGGTTCCGGGCTGCAGTAGAGGTCGCCGCCCGCGCCGTTCACCACGTCGCAAATCGCCTTGGCCGCGGAATAGTATCCGCCGGAGACGCCGCCCGACGCCACGGAGAAGAAGTCGACGTCTTGCGCCAGCGCCCCTGTGGCCAGATAGGCGACGCCAAGGCCGATCGCAGCGGATTTCATCAAGACCCCCCTCCTCAAGCATGTCAGCGACGACCCAAGCATGGGGGCGCTGGTTCAGGCAAAGCCAAGTTCACGGTGGCGCAGGCATCTTTTTCTCATACTCTCGCGGAAGGGGTCGGCGGGGGTCGGGCAGATATGCCGGACTTCGTCTACGATGTTCCGCAGCGGGAGCTGGCCCTTTACTTCGCCCTCCTCGCATTTGGCGCGATGTTCTTTGGCCTCCTTTTCGTCAAGCCGATCCTGCGGCTGCTGATCGGGGCCGGCCCGGACTTCAACCAGTCGATCAGCTACGGCACGTCTGGCTTCAATCTCTTCCATGGCCTTCTCCTCGGCCTCCTGACCGTGGCCGCGAACCAGAATTCCGAGCGCGTCAGGGAGGGCATCCTTAGCGAGGCCACGTCGGTCGGCGCGCTCTACGCCGATCTCGACACCTACCCCGAGCCGACACGCTCGGACATGAAGGAGATGCTGCGGGACTACGTCCTCTACACCATCAACAAGGACTGGGCGGCGCATCGGCAAGGCGAGTTCCTGAATAGCGGTGGCAACCGGACCGGCGCGATGCGGCAACGGCTGGCCGGCTACGAGCCGCAGACGGTCGGCCAGAAAGTCATCCACGCAGAAGTCGTTGGCGGCTTCCAGGACTTTGTCGAGGCGCGGCAGAGACGGATCAATGGCGTGATCACCGAGATCCCGGATGTGCTGTGGTACGCGGTGCTGGTCGGCGCTGCCATCAACGTCCTGCTCCTCGTCATGCTTAGGACGCGCCCGGTGCAGCAGTTCGTGCTCGGCACGATCACGTCGTTCTTCCTCGGGGTCATCCTCTTCGTGATCGTTGCACCGGACGATCCTCTTCGTGGAGAGGCGAGCCTCGAGCCGGGACCGTTCCGGGTGCTCTGGAACCAGACCATGGTCTGGGACGAGCCGAGTTTCCGGAGGTCGGGATGAGCGAGTTCAGCGTCCGCGAGGTCGAGGGAATGCGGCAAGTGCGCATCGACATCGACGGCGAGACCGTGCGCGCCCGCTCGGGCGCGCTGTCCAAGTACCACGGACGGATCGACTTCGTGCCGCGCATCCCGCGCTTGGGTGACTTCTGGCGGGCGCTGTTCACGGACGAGGCACGGAGTTCGACCATATTACAGCGGCAGCGGGACGATCCTGCTTCAGCCGTCCCTCGGCGGCTTTCATGTCGCCGACGTTGCGGCGGGCGACCGGTGGATCCTCGAGCCGGGAGTCTATTGGGCTTCCGATGGTCAGATCGAACTCGGGCTTTATCGCGAGCGCTTCTGGCCGAGCCTCTGGGCCGGCGACGGCCCCGCTCGTCTGGAAGACCCAAGTGCAAGGCGACGGCCGTATCGCGCTCAACACCCCGGGCCCAGTGGAGACCATGGAGATCGAGGACGGCGAGATGCGTGTTCAGGGGAGGCTGGTCCTTGGCCGGACCGAGGGACTTCGCTTTCATTCAGAGCGCTCCGCTCCGTTTCCGCGCAATTTCATCTCCGGCCAGCGACGCATGCGCGTCTTTCGCGGGACCGGCAAGCTCCTGGTCTGCTGGACCCCCTATTGGAACCAGCACATGTACCAGAACCTCACCGGCGAGACGATCGAGCGCTCGCTCTTCGAGTAGCTCGGGGAAGAGAGGCCGCGTCGGCCGCCGAAGACCTCTCGAAGCATGGATCTGAAGCGGTTCTCGGACACCGCTCATATGACCGGACGAGGGCGCGAAAAGCGGCACCTTGTCGAGCTCGCCGGCGAGGCTGCTTCAGGCCTAGCGCCGCCTCACCGCCGCCATCATGCCAACGGCGAGTCATGCCCTTTCGGTGTGCCAGGGCGGGTGATGCCCAGCAGCCTGCTGGAGCGCCGGGCGGCGAACGCGTGCAGATCGGTGACCGGCGGTGGATCGCGGAGGAGCATGGCGTGGACGGAACAGCTGGCAGGAGGTAATCGAACAGTGGAGAGCGGTCGCTCTATCTTCAACTCGGGAGCAGGCATGCAAACTTTGGCGCTGAACCCCGTCCGCGAGATCGGGCGCGGCAAATTCGATGCCGCGATCTTCGACCTCGACGGGGTCGTGACCCGCACCGCTCGAGTACACGCCGCAACGTGGAAGCGGCTGTTCGATGACTATCTCAAGCGACGTTCGGAGGCAGCCGGCGAACCCTTCCGTCCCTTCACGAACGAAGACTACCGGTCTCATGTCGACGGTCTGCCGCGCTACGATGGCGTCGCGGCCTTCCTGACCGCGCGCGGCATCGATCTGCCTCGCGGCGAGCCCTCGGATGCGCCGGGCGACGACACTGTCTGCGGCCTCGGCAACCGCAAGAATTCGCTCTTCCAGCAGGTGCTGGCAGAGGATGGGGTCGAGGTCTTCGACAGCACGGTGGCGCTGATCCGGCGCCTGCGCGGCGGGGGCTTTGGCACGGCGTTGGTCTCGTCCAGCCGGAACGCCCGCGCGGTGCTGGAGGCTGCTGGCCTGACGGGGATCTTCGACGTCATTCTGGATGGCAACGACGCTGCCCGTCTGGAGTTGCGCGGCAAGCCGGCACCCGACATCTTCCTGGCGGCGGCCGAGCGGCTGCACGTGGCCGCCGACCGCGCCGTGATGGTGGAGGACGCGCTGAGCGGCGTTGCCGCCGGCCGCGCCGGAAAGTTCGGACTGGTCGTCGGGGTAGACCGGGCCGGCCAGCGCGCGGCGCTGGAGCGGGCAGGAGCCGATGTCGTGGTGGCAGACCTCGGCGAGCTTTCCGTTGCCGGGCCGGAGGCGCCCGCCCCGATGCCGCAGGACGCCGATGCGATCGCGCGCCTGATCGCCGGCCGCCGACCGGCCCTCTTCCTCGACTATGACGGTACGCTGACCCCCATCGTGGCGCGACCCGAGATGGCGATCCTGTCCGACAAGATGCGCGCCAGCGTCCGCAGATTGGCCGGCCTCTGCCCGGTGGCCGTCGTCTCGGGTCGGGACCGGGCGGATGTCGAGCGGCTGGTCGGGCTTGACGGGCTCGTCTATGCCGGCAGCCACGGCTTCGACATCGCCGGGCCGGACGGGCTGCGCATCGAGCACGAGGCGGGTGCCGAGTTCTCCGCCGCGGCAGCGCGTGCCGCCGGGATCCTGCAGGACGCGCTGGCGTCGGTCGAGGGTGCGCTGGTCGAGCCCAAGCGCTTCGCCGTCGCCGTCCACTACCGGCAGGTCGCGGACGCCGACCTGCCCGTGCTTGAGGCGGCCGTCGAGCGTGCGCTGGAAGACGTGCCGGAGTTGCGCAAGACACAAGGCAAGAAGGTTTTCGAGCTGCGCCCCCGCTTCGAGTGGGACAAGGGCAAGGCGGTGCTCTGGCTGCTCGAGGCGCTTGATCTCGACGGGCCCGAGGTGCTGCCCTTCTATCTTGGCGACGACACCACGGACGAAGACGCCTTCAGGGCGCTGGCCGGGCGGGGCGTCGGCATTCTTGTCGGCGCACCGGAGGGCCCGACCTCCGCCGCCTGGGGTCTGGCCGACCCCGCCGAAGTCGGTCGCTTCCTCGACACCCTCGCGGACACGCTGGAGCACAGGAATGACTGACGACGGCTGGACCCTGTCCTACGATCGTTTCGATCCGGCAGCCGAGGGGCTGCGGGAGTCGCTCTGCACGCTCGGCAACGGGTATTTCGCGACGCGCGGCGCTGCCGAGGAATCCGAGGCCGACGAGGTGCACTATCCGGGCACCTATCTTGCGGGCGGCTACAATCGCCGCGTGACGGAACTGGCCGGGCGCAGCATCGAGAACGAGGACCTCGTCAACCTACCGAACTGGCTGCCGCTGACCTTCCGCCCCGAGGATGGCGACTGGCTGAACCTCAGGCGCATGGAGATCCTGCGCTACCGGCAGGAGTTGGACCTGCGGCAGGGCGTGCTCGTGCGCCGGATGCGGGTGCGCGACGGCAAGGGGCGCGAGACATCCGTCGCCACGCGGCGCCTGGTGCACATGCGCTTCCAGAACCTAGCCGCGATCGAGATGACCTTGACGGCCGAGAACTGGTCCGGCGGCGTCGAGATCCGCTCGGCGCTGGACGGCCGCGTCATCAACGCCGGGGTCGAGCGCTATCGCCAGCTTGACGGCAAGCACCTGACGCTTGTCGAGAGCCGCGACGTCGGCGAGGATACCGTCCTTCTCGTCGCCGAAACCAACCAGTCGCGCATCCGCATCGCCGAGGCCGCACGCACCCGCGCCTTCCGCAAGGGCGATGCGCTCGAAGTCGAACGGGAGACCGAGCACGAAGAAAGCTGCGCAAGCCAGCATCTGAGGTTCTCCATCGCGCGCGGCGAGAGCGTGACGGTTGAGAAGACGGTGACGATCTTTACCAGCAGGGACCGCGCCATCTCGGAGCCGGGCGATGCCGCGAGGCAGGCAATCGACGAAGCGGACGGCTTTGCCGGCCTGCTGGCCTCGCAAGCGCTCGCCTGGCGCACGCTTTGGGACCGGGGCGACATCGTCGTCGACGAGCATCCGCACCGGCAGATGATCCTCAGGCTGCACATCTTCCATCTGCTGCAGACCGTCTCGCCGAACACGGTGGACATGGACGCCGGCGTGCCCGCGCGCGGACTGCACGGCGAAGCCTATCGCGGCCATATCTTCTGGGACGAGCTGTTCATCCTGCCCTACCTCAACTTCCACTTTCCGGAGATCAGCCGCGAGCTGCTGCTCTATCGCTATCGCCGCCTCGGCGAGGCGCGGCGGCTGGCGCGCGCGGCCGGCCATCGCGGCGCCATGTACCCTTGGCAGAGCGGCTCGGACGGGCGCGAAGAAAGCCAGGTGCTGCACCTGAACCCGCGCTCCGGCCGCTGGACGCCGGACAACTCGGCGCTGCAGCGCCATGTGAGCCTCGCCATCGCCTACAACGTCTGGCGCTACTGGCAAACCACCAAGGACAGCGGGGTCATGGCGGCGCATTACGTCGAGATGCTGGTCGAGATCGCCCGCTTCTGGGCGAGCATCGCTATCCATGACGAGGCAGAGGACCGATATCGGATCCTTGGCGTGATGGGGCCGGACGAGTTCCACGACCGCTATCCGTGGCGCGACGAGCCCGGACTCGACGACAATGCCTACACCAATATCTTGGCGGCCTGGGTGCTCGTCCGCGCCGCTGAGGCGTTCGATGACCTGGCGCCGGCGCGGCGCGACGAGATCGGGCTCCTGCTCGACCTGACCGACGCGGAACGCGACGGATGGCAGCGGATCGCCGCCCGGATGCGCGTGCCGTTCCTCGAGAACGGCATCATCGCCCAGTTCGATGACTATGACCGGTTGGAGGAGCTGGACTGGGACGGCTATCGCGCCCGCTATGGCGACATCCAGCGCCTCGACCGCATCCTCGAGGCCGAGGGCGACACGATCAACCGCTACAAGGCCTCGAAGCAGGCCGACGTGCTGATGCTCTTCTATCTGTTTTCATCGGGAGAGCTGCGCGACCTGCTCGGCAGCATGGGCTACGAGTTCGAGCCCGAAGCGATCCCGCGGACCATCGACTACTACATGCGCCGGACCTCGCACGGTTCGACGCTGAGCCGCGTCGTCCATTCCTGGGTGCTGGCGCGTAGCGATCGCGCAAGATCCTGGGAGTTGCTGACAGAGGCGCTCAAGAGCGACTTGCTCGACATCCAGGGCGGCACGACGGCCGAGGGCATACACCTCGGCGCCATGGCCGGCAGCATCGACCTCGTCCAGCGCGGCCAGACGGCGCTCGAGTTCACCGATCACACGCTGTCGATAAGCCCCTGCCTGCCGCAGGAAATGCAGGGCCTGCACTTGAAGTTCCTCTACCGCGGCTGCTGGCTGCATGTGGACGTGAGCTGCGACGAGTTGACCGTCTATGCCCCGGATGGCTGGGCGGGTCCGAGACAGATTCAGGTTCGTGACCAGGTCCACACCTTCGAGCCCGGCGAGACGCTGCGCTTCACCTGCCATCTAGAGGAAGGGTGGCGTCCTCGCTTCGAAGCGCCAGCTCGGACCAAGGGCCTCGCGCGAGATGAAGCGGCAGTTTCCGGCGGAGGGTGAAAGATCGGCCTGAAGATCCTCATATTCGAAGCCGGCGGCAGGCCAATTTTCAGGTCCGGCGGATCTCGGGCATCTCAAGAGGGCGATAGCAGCCATGGGTCGCACCTCTGCGATCTTCATGCACGAACAGAACGCCCGTCAAGGCCTCGATTGCCTTTCAATGTTCGAGGCGCAACCCGTCGAGGTCGAGTGCTTCCGGCGGGATGACGTCGGAACGCGGCAACCAGCCCTTCATGGCGTTTAGATCAACTCCGATCTCAGGTCCGAGAACCGCCAGCAGCCTTTTGTATTTCACGAGATTCGGGCAAGCGGTTCCCTGGACGTAGGCCTTCAATGTGCGCACATCGATGCGCGTTTCGCTCACGACCTCGTGGTAGCTCCACCGCCGCCCTGTCCCGACCACATGGCCGAGCCTGTAGCTCAGCCGGTCTGCGACGGCTTCGGGTGTGATTTCATGAATGGTGAGCTTTCCGAGGTCCTTCTGATAAGCTTGTGGCATTTGATGAAGCCTCCCCTCGCAATGGGAGCATGGCGGATCCAGAAGCGTCCAGAAATCGCGCATCGAATGACCGCGCAGCGCTACTGCCTCCGTGTGCCGCGAGCGCCTTCGTTCCAGTGTCCGGCTCGCGCCGAGCGCCAAGTCTGGACCAGCGGCAGAAGACATCGGCTGGCCGCCGCATCGACCTGGCACACGTCCGACACCGTCCCTCCGTGGTGAACGGCCGCTTCGGCGACGGCGGCCGGCAACTTTACGCCTGCAGAGAAGGGCGGCAGTCCGCCCACCTCGCCAAGCGCCGCTGCGCTTGCGAGCGAAACGGTGCGCAGCGAATGTCCTGTGGGGATGGCTCCTGCGTTGGCAAGAGCTATTCGGTGGTTCTGCGATCGTTCATTACCGTCGTGCGTCCGGCTGTTTGCTTGGCGGCATAGCTGCCACTGGCCTTGATGAGTTCCGCAAGCGAGGTTCGCGTCGGCAAAGCGACCTCGGGGGCCGGGACATTCGTCGGAGTGTACTCGCTCTTGGTTGACTTTCGTCCGCATCATCATGTGCGTCTTGCATTCCTCGGCAGGTCCGTCGCTCAGGCGACGGGCTGCCGGTATTCCTGCCGTTTCGTCAGCATCGCCCAGATGATCCGCGCCGTCTTGTTCGCCATGGCGGTGGTCGCGAGGCGAAATGGCTTCTCCGCGAGGGTGTTCGCGGTGCAGATGTCTACGCGCTAAGCGCGGCACTTGGCTTCGACCCAGCCTGCTACCTCTTCGCCGTTCTGCTCACTGGCCCGGGTCGACGCCCAGAGCGCGTCGAGCACATCGTCGCCGGCGCCACCGTAAAGGATGATCGAGCCGCCGCCGGCGTGCAGGTACTCATTGCCGTAGCCCCCGATCGACGTGTCGTCGCCGGCGTCGCCGAACAGGCGGTCGTCGCCGGCCAACCCGTCGATGAAGCCGCTCCCTCAATGCTGATCCGCGCAGCGCGGGATTTCGCCGCCAGGAACCCGGCCTTTGCCGGTCAGGTCGCGCTGCAAGCGTTAACATAAGGCACCTGCTCGCGGGCCGCGGCTATGACGCCACCCGCTCGACATCGACGCAGCAGTCGATCACCTCATGGCCGCGAGCCGCCGGATGGATCGGACGCCTTGGGCCTTGGTCGAACTGCGTCTGCTGGCGCACCAGGACGGCCCGACGGACCTCATGATCCAGCGCCTCCGCTGGAAGCTGAGGATGATCGAAGAGTAATGAGTTCAGCCTGAACAAGGGACATGCTGCTGATTTCGCAGAAGAACCTTTGGTTTCTCGTGGTTTTGGATCGCAGGGTTTCGTAGGATTCGGGCGAGAACCCTGCGATTTCGGATGTGCCGATGAAGCCGAAACCCCGCCAGCCCGAGCAGGACGATCTGCTGCGGCCGCGCCTGGTCGACCTGATCGACATGCGCCACGAGCTGGTAAAGCTCGAGACGCTGATCGAGCGGGAGTTCTTCGAGCGGGAGTGGGCCGGGTTCTTCCCGTCGGGCACCGGGCGACCGGCGACGTCGCCGCGGCTGGTGGCGGGGCTCCTCTATCTCCAGCACGCCTTCGAGCTGTCGGACGAGGCGGTGGTCGCAAGGTGGGTCGAGAACCCGTACTACCAGCACCTCTGCGGCGAGACCTTCTTCCAGCACCGCCCGCCGATCGATCCCTCCTCGCTCACCCGCTGGCGCCAGCGGATCGGTGAAGAGGGCGTGGAATGGCTGCTGACCAAGAATGAGGAAGAAGAGGAAAGGCCCCAGTGGGGCGTTTCCCTGACGAATGAGGCCGGCCGCGCCTCGGGAACGGTCGCGGACCGGAGCCTTGAGCGGGTGTCGGTCGACACCACGGTGATGGAAAAGAACATCGCCCACCCGACCGACGCCCGGCTCTACGAGACGGCGCGGCGGAAGCTGGTGGCGCTCGCCGTCGAGGCCGGCATCGAGTTGCGTCAGAGCTATGCGCGCCTGGCGCCGCGGCTGGCGGCGAAGGCCGGAAGGTACGCCCACGCCCGCCAGTTCAGGCGGATGCGAAAGGTGCTGCGCACGCCGAAGGGCTACACCGTCCGGGTGATGCGTGATCTCCGCCGCCGGCTCGAAGACATCCCCCAAGGGCCCCTGCGCGAGCGCATCCTCGACATGCTGGTGCTGACCATCGCCGCCCTGCGGTTCTTTTTCGGCGTGACCTGCGGGCGCGAGGAGATGAAGCGGTACATGCAGTTCCGCCGGCACCCGCGGAAGCTGCCGGTCGTCCTGAGCGTCGAGGAGGTTGCCGACCTGCTGGCGGCGGTTCCCGGCCCGGGCCTGACGTACCGTGCAGCGCTCGGCATCAGCTATGGGGCGGGGCTGCGCGCCTCCAAGGTCTGCAATCTGAAGGTCACGGACATCGACAGCGACCGCATGCTGATCCACGTCGACAACGGCAAGGGCGGCAGGCATCGCAAAGCGATGCTCTCGCCCCGCCTTCTGGACCTCTTGCGCGATTACTGGAGCGAGTCCCGGCCGAAGGCCTGGCTGTTTCCCGGCAAGCCGAAGATCAACCCGCTGTCGCCGCGGCAGCTGAACCGGGCCTTCAATTCGGCCAAGCATATGGCCGGCATTTCCTGTCAGGCGACCCTGCACACGCTCCGCCACAGCTTCGCCACACACCTGCTCGAGGCGAACACCGACGTGCGCGTCATCCAGGTGCTGCTCGGTCATGCCAAGCTGACAAGCACCGCGCAGTATACCCATGTCGCCACGAAGACGATCCGCGACACCGTGAGCCCGTTCGAGCGGCTGAAGCAGCTTCAGGACCAGACGATGAGGCGCGGCCTGGAATAGCGCCCGGGCCGGGGTGGCCCCGGGACGGCTGGAGATCGCCGACATCTTCCGTGCCTATGGTCCCGCGTGGCGGCGGGCCCATGCCGGGCATGTCGGCCTGACCCAGCTCAAGGTGATATCGGCGATCGAAGCCTGCCGGACGGAGGCGCTCGGCGGGCACGTGTGGCGGCGTGCACGAAGTGCGGCCATCGGCACGTTGCGTACAACTCATGCAAGAACCGGCACTGCCCGAAGTGCCAAGGTCCCGCGGCGCGGGACTGGATGGCGGCGCGGGCCGAGGACCTCTTGCCGGTGGAGTACTTCCACGTCGTCTTCACCGTGCCGTCGGAGGTCGCCCGCATCGCCTGTGGACGTGCGGGTGGTGGGTCAGCGCCGAGCCCCAGGTGTGCAGCACGCTGGTCATACCGATCCGGGCGCCGAGGTGGCGGGGATCGGCCGCGATCGTGGTCAGCGTTTCGGCGGACGCTCTGAACAGCAGGTCGTAGACGGCCCGCTTGTTCCAATAGGTTGCGGCGCCTGTTCCTGGACGGGCTGTCGGCACTGCACGGCGCCGGCAAGCTGGCCTTCTTCAACGACCTCGAGGGGCTGGCGGACCCCACCGCCTTCGCCGCCTGGCTTGCGCCGCTGCGCAAGATCGAGTGGGTGGTCTACGCCAAGCCACCCTTCGGCGGACCCGAGGCGGTGCTGGCCTACCTCAGATGGTATGGTTGCCGCCCTCCCGCGACGGCATCGCAATGTGCCAAGAGCGTGGTTGTGTACGCCACGAAGCAGGGAGGACGGCAAGATGAAGGATACGATGATTGGGGTGGACTTGGCAAAACGGGTTTTCCAGGTTCACGGCGCATCTATGACGGGGCAGGTAAGTTTCCGCAAGAAGCTGACGCGCGAGCAGTTCCGGAAGTTCATGTCGGAGCAACCCGCCAGCATCGTGGTGTTCGAGGCCTGCGGCAGTTCCAGCTATTGGGCGCGCGAGATGGAGAGGCTCGGCCACGCGGTGAGGCTCATTGCGCCTCAATATGTTCGGCCCTTCGTCAAGCGTCAGAAGAACGATGCAGCCGATGCCGAGGCGATTGTCATCGCCGCCCGCCAACCCGAGATGCGCTTCACCACTCCGAAGACGGCTGAGCAGCAAACCAGGGCGGTGTTATTCCGAAGCCGAGAGCGGCCTGTCCACCAGCGCACCGAACTCGTGAATGCGCTGAGATCCGCGCTGTATGAATATGGGCACGTATTTCCCATCGGCATCGCCCAGCTGAAACGGATTGAGGCGCTGGTCTCCGACCCGACGTGCGATCTCCCGGAGCTCGTCATTTTGGAGTGCAAGGACTTGCTGAAACAGATCGCCGAGAAGACAGAAAGGATCGAGGCAAGAACCAGAACCTTGAAAGGGCTCGCAACAGAGACCGACACGGCACGTCGCCTGCAAACGATGCCAGGCGTCGGTCCCTTGGTCGCACTTGCGGTCGAAGCGTTTGCGCCGGACATGACCCAGTTCAGACGTGGCCGGGACTTTGCCGCCTGGCTCGGGCTTGTCCCGCGTCAGCATTCGTCGGGCGGCAAAGAGCGCTTGGGACGGGTATCGAAGGCCGGTCAAGCCGATATCCGGCGGTTGTTGGTCGTTGGAGCGATGTCCCGGATGAACTGGCTCGGGCGCCGGACGATACCCGAAGGATCATGGCTTGCCAGAATGCTCGTGCGCAAGCCGAAGATGTTGGTAGCGATCGCGCTGGCGAACAAGATGGAATCTCGCCCGCTTCGAGCTTCGTCTACCGCGGCGCGGAGAGCGACTTCGGCGAGATCGCGCAGGCTCTCGGGGTACGGCACCTCGTCCGGGGCACCGTCCGCCATGCCGGAGCACGCGTCCGCATCAACGTCGCCCTGGTCGACACCTTGAGCGGCGAGTCGCTCTGGGCGGAGCGGTTCGACAAGACTACCGAAGATGTGTTCACGCTCCAGGACGAGGTCGCAGCGGAAATCGTCTCCGCCCTGTCGCTCGAGTTCGCCCCCGATCGCGAGGAGCCGCGGCCCGTCGATCCCGATGCGTATGACCTGCTGCTGCGCAGGCTGGAACCGCTCCGTCAGTTCACGGCGGCAGGCAACCTGGAGGCGCGTCGCTACTTCAAGCGGGCGATCGCGCTCGACCCGAACTACGCCCGCGCTCACGCCAACCTCGCGCTCAGCTACGGCCGCGACGTCGTCTTCCGATACCACGTCGACTCAGCCGACGAGCTCCGGCGCGGAATGAAGGCGGCGGAAGATGCGCTGCGGCTTGATGACGACATCCCACAGGTGCATTTCGCAATCGGCGTTCTGAACCTCGCACTGCGGCGCCACGAGGACGCTCTCGCCGCCGCCCGCCGCGCCATCGAGATCGACCCCAACTACGCCGACGGCCATGCGCTCCTCGCGCAGGTCAGCGCGCATGGCGGCGACCTCGATGAAGGACTCGCTGCGATGCGTCGCGCAAATACGCTCCACCCGCGCTCTCCGTTCTCGTATCTCTGGATCGAAGGCCATTTGCTGTTCCTACAGGGCCGCTACACGGAGGCGCTGCCCCTCCTCGAAGAAGCCGTCGCCCGCAACCCGGCGTTCTACGTCGGCCTCGTCACCTTCGTGGCGACCTGCGGTCACTTGGGCATCACTGACGCCGCCGAGTGGACCGTCGCCGAAGCACGCGCCCTGAACCCCGCTTTTTCTGTGCGCGACGAGATTGCAAGGACACCATACAGGTTCGCGTCCCGCCGGCAGCTCCTGGAGGAAGGTCTCAAGCGAGCAGGTGTCGGAGAATGAGCCGTTTCGCGACGCGAACTTCCGACGCCATTTCCGCCGCCATCGAGGAGATTGTGTATCTCTGGCAGCGAATTCTCGAGCCAAGTCCCACGGTCGCCGTGGAAGACCTGCCGCGCCCTCGATGCAGCTCCTGCCGCTGACAGGCCGACGCGCGGATCGGCATGCACCTGATCGTGCCCGGCCTCTCCGGACCGGTCGCCGAAGCCACGCTGGACGCGGCTCTGTCCGGCTTCCGCGACAGTCTCGGCGAGGCGATCCGGGAAACTCTTCGCCAGAGTAGCGGCCCTCGATGGACAAAACGGCCCTTTGCGGCCGCTCGGCATGCAATCGAACCGCCGCGGCGCAGCGGTCAAAGCCGACATTCACCGGATTTGCAGCGGAGCTGGCGACATCCGACTATAGGGTCGCACAATGCTGCGGCACAACGCGGTGCGGTTTGTGAGAGCAAGGAGCGAGGCGGACCGCGCCGCGGTACTGCCGCGCTTTGCAGGGATGACGATCCTGATTCTCGGCGGTGCATTCTGGCGCTGATTGATCCACGTCAGCGCCCGCTTCCTGCGATCCGCGTAGGAGCGAGGATCAGGTCAGACCCTTCACGTGGATGAACGCCAATGGAAGACGTCCGCCCGACCGAAGCCTCAGACACGATCCCGCCGATGGCGCTGCTGTCCTTCCTCGCCATCACCTTCGCGATCACCTGGGGAGTGATCGGCCTCTACGTCCTCGCGCCCGGATGGGCGTCGACCCGGCTCGGCGAGATCAGCGGCTCGCATCCGCTGTTCTTCCTGGCGACCTGGGCGCCCGGCATCTCGGCGGTCATCGTCGTTCTGGCCTACGCCGGCGCGGCGGGCCTGCGGAGCTTCCTCGGCCGGCTGCTGCTCTGGCGCTGCCCGGCGGGATGGGCGGCGTTCATCCTGATCGGGCTGCCGTTCGTCTTCGTCGCGGGGTCGCTGATCAAGGGCGGGCCGGTGTTGGCGCCGCTGCCGCCGGAGGGCGCGGGGCCGGTCTTTGCGGTCATGGTCATGATGCTCTTCCTCGGCCCGGTCGAAGAGCTCGGCTGGCGCGGCGTCATGCAGCCGCTCCTGCAACGCCACATGGCGCCGCTCTGGGCCGGGATGCTGATCGGCGCGACCTGGGGCCTCTGGCACCTGCCGGCGTTCTTCCTGTCGAGCACCGTCTACGCGACGTGGAACTTCCTGCCGTTCTTCGTCGGCAACGTCGTGCTCGCGGTACTCGTCACGCCGACCTTCAACCGGACCGGCGGCAGCCTGCTCTGGCCGATGCTGTTCCACTGGCAGCTGATCAACCCGTTCTGGCCAGACGCCCAGCCCTGGGACACTTGGATACTCGTCGCGGTGGCGGTGGTCGTCGTCTGGTGGAACCGCGACACCATGCTGACGCGTGAGGGCGCGGTCACCGGGGTCGTGCCTGCGGCGGACCCGCCGGCGCTGCGGACGGCAGGATGACGGTCGCGAGCGCGGGACGACTGGCGGCGGCAGCTCTTCTCTCGCTGGCGGCAGTGCCTTTGGCGGCGGAGCCGGCCGCCGACCTCTCGGTCCGGATCGAAGCCACGCTCGGCGCGTTCCGCGAACGCTACGGCTTTCCCGGGGCGACCGCCGCAATCGCCCTCTCGGACGGGACGGTGGCCACCGCCGCGACCGGTCTTGCCGACGTCGAGGCGGGGCGCGCGATGGCGCCCGAGACGCGGATGCTCGCCGCCAGCATCGGCAAGACCTTCGTCGCGGCGACGGTGCTCGCGCTGGAGAGCGAGGGGCGGCTGGCGCGGGCGGACCGTCTCGCCGGGCATCTCGGCGACCGGCCGTGGTTCGCGGGCCTGCCGAACGCCAACAGCATCACCATCGACCACCTGCTGCACCACAGCTCGGGCCTGCCGGACCACCCGCACCTGTCCGAGTTCCAGGCCGCCGCCGCGGCCCGCATCGCGTCCGGCGAAGCCGCCTTCACGCCGGAGGAGGTGCTGGGGTTCGTTACCGGACGGGAGCCGCTCTTCGCGGCCGGCGCGGAGTGGGCCTACAGCGACACCGGCTACGTCCTGCTCGGGCTGGTGATCGAGGAGGTGACCGGGCGGTCCTACTACGACGTGGTGCAAGAGAGGTTCCTCGCCCCTCTCGACCTAGCCGACACCGTCCCGTCCGACCGCCCCGACATCGTCGGGCTCGCCGTCGGCTACACGGTGCCGGGGAACCCCTTCGGGCTGTCGGAGCGGACCGCGGGCGCCGAGGGCCGGCTCGTCTTGGACCCCGGCGTGGAGTGGACCGGAGGCGGGCTCGCTTCCACCTCGCGAGACCTAGCGCGCTGGGGCCACGCGCTCTTCGGCGTCGGGGCGATGGAGGCGCCGTATCTCGACCGATTGCTCGACGGAGTGCCGGTCGCGCCCGACGCGCCTGGCATCCTCTACGGCGCGGGCGTCGCGATCTACGCCGAGACGCCGCGCGGCCCGGTCTACGGCCACGGCGGCTGGATTCCTGCCTACGTCTCCAGCCTGCGGCACTACGCCGATCACGGCCTCACCGTCGCGTTCCAGATCAACAGCGACGCCGGCATCGTCGACGACAGCAGCGACCTCGTGCCCGCGCTGGAGGCGGCGCTGGCCGACCTCGCGATTGAGGCGGCGCAATGACCTCGCGCCGCGCCCTCCTCGCCGGCATGGGCGGCCTCGTGTTCGCAGGCGGCGCCTACGCCACCGGCGCATACCGCGCGTCGATGGACGCGGCGGCGAACCAGCTCGCCCGGGGCAGCAGCGTCATCGAGACCAGCGCCGGCGTGCTGGAATACGCCGTGGCGGGCCGCGGACCGCCACTTCTGATGATCCA
Source organism: uncultured Alphaproteobacteria bacterium (assembly GCA_963749675.1). Classification (GTDB taxonomy): domain Bacteria; phylum Pseudomonadota; class Alphaproteobacteria; order Rhodobacterales; family Rhodobacteraceae; genus Roseitranquillus. Next base: position 935,283 of record CAVVNT010000001.1, on the reverse strand, counting down.
CGGCACCGGGGGTGGCTTCGACCAGGGGTTGCTCTTCGCCGACCGGCTGCGCGAGAGCGGGTTCCAGATCGTCGCGCCCTCCCGGTTCGGCTACCTGCGCAGCGCCTTTCCCGACGATGCCTCGCCGGCACACCAGGCCGATGTCCTCGCCCGGCTCCTCGACCATCTCGGGATCGACCGCCTGCCGGTCGTCGGCGGCTCGGCCGGCGCGCTGACGGCGGCGGAGCTTGCGCTGACGCACCCCGACCGGTGCTCGCACCTCGTCCTGCTGGTGCCGGCGGCGAACCTCGCGAACCGCGATCCGGTGGAGTTCACCGCCCCCCAGCGACTTGCTGTCGGGGCCGTCCTGGGCTCGGACCTCGGGTTCTGGACGGCGTCCTCGCTCGCGCCGCGGCAGATGATCCGCACCCTGCTCGCGACCGATCCCGCCTTGCTGGACCGGGTCGCGCCCGAGGAGAAGCGCCGCGCCGCGCTGATCCTCGCGGGGCTGATGCCGATCGGCCGGAAGTCCGACGGGCTGCGCACCGACGCCTTCTGGGCCGGCGCGCCGTCGCCGACCGCCTACGGGCGGATCGCCGTGCCGACGCTGATCCTGTCCTGCGAGGACGACCTCTTCGGCACCGCCGACACATCGCGCCGCCTCGCCGCCCTGATCCCGGATGCCCGGCTGACGATCTGGCCCGAGGGCGGACACATCTGGCTCGGCCACGATGCCGATGTGGCGGACGAGGTCGCCGCGTTCGTCCGGGCCGGAGCCTGACCGCGAGAGTCCCGTGCAATGCGGCCCAGACGCAAAGGAAGCGCCACGATGACCTGGAAAAAGATCGTCCTGACCGAGTTCGGCGGCGCGGACCGCCTCGAGGTGCAGACCGTCGACGCCCTGCCCGAGCCCGAGGGGGCGGAGGTCCGCGTCCGCGTCCTGGTGACGAGCGCCGCCTTCACCGACGTGATGATCCGCAAGGGCAAGTACCCCGACGGCAAGAATAAGCCGCCGTTCGCGCTCGGCTACGACCTCGTCGGCGTGGTGGACGCGACGGGCGCCGAGGCGACCCGCTTCAGGCCCGGCGACCGGGTGGCGGGCGCTTTGATCCGGTCGAAGTAGGCGCGCGAGAGGTTCCCGTTGGCGGTGTAGTCGTGGTGGCCGATGAAGACGCAGACCGCTTGTGGCGGTTTTCGCCGCGACAGACGGCCGAGCTTGCGCATCGGGATCTCGACGTTGTCGCGCACCGTGAATTCCGGCAACAGGAAGTGGAACTGGAAGACGAACCCGATTGTGGTGAGGCGCAGCTCAGACCGCTCACGCTCGCTGAGGGCTGCGGTGTCGCGCCCCGCGATGGCGAGCTCTCCAGCAGTCGGACGGTCGAGAAGACCGAGCAGATAGAGGAGCGAGGACTTGCCTGAGCCGATCCTCAGGCTCACGTCCTGCACCAGCGTCACCGGAACCGTCGCGGGCAGCGTCCGGCTGAGGTGGTGGGCCTCGATCAGCGGGCTCACGTCGCGCCCCGGATGATGTCGACGGGATTGAGCCGCGCCGCCTTGCGTGCCGGCAGGTAGCCGGCGATCCCCGCCGCGCCCAGCGCGAAGGCCGAGGCGATGGCGTAGTGCCAGACACTCCAGGCAAGAGGCAGATTTGTGGCGTCGCCAAGCTCCGGCACCTCGAACCGGACGCTCGCGAGCGCGAGGCAGAGGCCGTAGCCGACCGCCCAGCCGATGATCGAGCCCGCGCCGCCGATTGCCAGCCCCTCGATCAGGAACAGCCGGCGCATGTCGGCTTCGGCGAAGCCCAGCGACTTGAGGATCGCAATGTCCCGCGCCTTTTCGTGGGTGATCGTCGAGACGATGTTGAAGATGCCGAAGCCCGCGACCAGCAGGATCGCGGCGACGACCGTGTACATGATGAAGTTGCGGATCACGAGCGCCTCGAGGATCGCCTCGTTCGCCTCCTGCCACGAGACCGCCTTGTGGCCGAGCTGCGCCTCGGCCTGCGCGGCGACGGCGGGGGCGGCGTTCGGGTCCTCGAGGCGCAGGCGGATCTGGTTGATGACGTTCGGCCGCTCGGCGAGGATTTGGGCGTTCTTCAGCGCCATGTAGACCTCGCCCTCGTCGCGCGCAGTGGTTCCGGTGTGGAAGAGGCCAACGACACGGAAGCCGCGAGATAGGCCGGTGGGCGAGACGAAGTCGATCGTGCTGCCGAAGTTCGCGCCGAGCTTTTCCGCCAGGCCGTCGCCGATCACCACGTTGTTGCCGCCTGCCTCCAGGGACCGGAAGCTGCCCTGCACGAAATCCTCGGCGACGGAGGAGACGCGCTCCTCCACCGCCGGCTCGATGCCGAGGACGGCCACGCCCGCGTCCCGGCTTCGGCCGTCGACGCGATGCGCTTCAGAGGCGGAAGGTGCCAGAGCCCCTCCTGGGCGCCAGCGGAGCGCAGTCGGTGGCGCGGCATGCCATGCCCGAAGGTGGCCGGCCATCTTGCCTTTGGTTGTTGTGCCACCTTGACCTGAGCCATTGAGGGCGAGCGTCGGGCCCTCCGTCCGCGCGTGAAGACGACAGACGAGCGCCAATGCTGATCCGCATCCTTGCAGTCTTCGTGATGTTGGCCACCGCTGCCGACGCCTGGATCTTGCTTGCGTCCCCGCGCGAAGTGGATGTCGCTCTGGTGCAGCGCGGCGATGCCGCCGAGGTCGTCTATGCGACCGGCGTCGTCGAACCGGTGACGTGGGCAAAGGTGGCGCCCCTGGTTCAGGCGCGGATCACTGAGTTGTGCGGGTGCGAGGGCGGGGCGGTGCAGGCCGACGACGTTCTGGCGCGACTGGACTCCCGCGCCCCCGAGGCCGCACTGGCGGAACTGCTTGCGCGTCAGGAGTACCTGACGCGGGAGCGCGACCGGCTGCGGGATTTCGCCGACCGCAACATCGGCTCGCGCGCCGAACTCGAGCGCGCGGAGAGCGAGGAGGCACAGGTCGAAGCGGCGATCGCGGGACAGCGCAGCCGGCTCGAGAACTACGTCCTGCGTGCGCCCACCGATGGCGTCGTCCTGCGGCAGGAGGGCGAGGTTGGCGAGATCGCCGATCCGGGCGAAGTTCTGTACTGGGTCGGTCGGAGGTCTCCGCTCCAGGTCGTCGCCGACGTCAACGAAGAGGATATTCCGCGCATCGAGCCAGGCCAGCGGACGCTCCTCAGCGCCGATGCCTTCCCCGAGAGGAAGCTGGAGGCGGAGGTGGCGAGCGTCACGCCGATGGGCGACCCCGTCAGCAAGTCCTACCGCGTCCGCTTCTCCCTGCCCGAAGACACGCCCATCATGATCGGCATGACCGTCGAGGTGAACGTGATCGTGCGCGAGAAGCCAGCGGTCCTGCTGGTCCCGGCAAGCGCCGTCGACCCCTCCGGCGTCGCATGGATCGTCGAGGATGGCGTCGCGGCGCCTCGACCGGTGGCGCTGGGAATCCGCGGCGCAACCGAGGTCGAGGTGATAGAAGGGCTGGAGGAAGGTGCCGCAGTGATCGTCCCGGCACCGTCGGATCTCAAAGAGGGCGCGCGGGTCGAGGTCACTCGATGAGGCTGCTCCTCGGCCTGGCGGTTGCCCACATCCAGGGGCGGGCGCGGCAGACGCTGGTCGCCGGCCTTGGCGTCGCTCTCGGTGTCGGGTTCTCGATCGCGATGGCGGCGCTGATGCAGGGCTCGCAGGACGACTTCATCCGGCAGTTGGTCGACACGATGCCTCACGTCCAGATCTCCGACGAGACCCGCGACCCTGCGGTCCAGCCGGCGGAGGCGGTCTACGACGCCGTCGCCTTCTCGAACCTGCGGACGGTCGACGACCGGCGCGGCATTGCCAACCCGACCGCGGCGCGCGCCGCGCTCGAGGCGTGGGTGCCCGGCACCGTCGCGCCGGCGCTGGTGACGCAGGGGGTCGCGCGCTATTCCGGCCAAAGCTGCGACGTCTGCGTCGATGGACAGCAGAAAACCTGCGTCCGTCTTGATACGGCTGGTCCGGTTAGCAGGTCGCCGACGCGCAAGGGGCACGATGATGAAGACCGCTCTCCTTTATGGTGCGCTTTCCGCCGCGGCACTTCTGGGCAGCGCCGCGGCCTGGCGCGCGTCCGACCACCGAGCCGACCGGGCGGAGGCCCAGCGGCTGGTCCGGTATCAGCCGTCCGGCCCCGAGCGCTTCGACCCGACGCATGTCGCCGACCTGCCGAAGCCCGCGCGGCGCTTCTTCGGCTTTGCGATCGCGCCCGGGACGCCGCTCTGGACGGTTGCCGAGATCGAGATGACCGGGCAGTTCGCCCTCGGGGATCAGGACGCGCCGAACTACATGCAGATGACGGCTCAGCAGACGCTGGCCGCGCCGCACGGCTTCGTCTGGAGCATGCGCGCCGGTCGCGGAGCGATGCGGGCCTCGGGCTCCGACAGCGGCCGCTGGACACGGTTCTGGGTGATGGGCCTCGCCCCCGTCGCCCGCAGCGGCGGGACGAGCGACCACGCCCGCTCCGCCTTCGGCCGCTACGTCTCCGAAGCCGTATTCTGGACGCCGGCGGCGCTTCTGCCCGGACAGGGCGTCCGGTGGGAGGCGGTCGACGAAAGCACGGCCCGGGTCATCGTCACGCGCGGCAATCTGAGCCAGTCGGTGGACGTCACGGTCGACGCCGACGGCCGGCCCGGAAAGGTCCAGTTCCCGCGTTGGACGAACGCGAACCCCGAGAAGGCATTCCGCCTCCAGCCCTTCGGGGGGTACCTGTCCGAGTTCAGGACCTTCGACGGCTTCACGCTGCCGACGCACGTCGAGGCCGGCAACCACTTTGGCACGGAGGACTACTTCCCGTTCTTCATCGCCGACGTTCACGACGTCCGCTTCCCGACGCCGGAGGGAGCCGGGCGGTGACGGCAGGCGTCGTCGCACTCCAGATCGTCCGGCCCTTGACGCTGCTCGTCTGGCTGGCCTCGGCCCCTGCGGTGGGCTGGGCCGCCTACGCCCTGCACGTGGGCGCGACGGCCGTCGTCCTGCTGGCGCTCTGGCTCGTCGATGTGGGCGATGCCGCCGTGGTGGCTGCCGTGGGTCTACGGAGTGTGCCTCCTCGCGCTCGTGGTCTGGCAGGTGGCGGCCGGCCGGGTGGAGGCCGGCATTTTAGTCCGCGGGATGGTCGGGCTCGGCGGCGCTGATCGGGCTGTGTCCCGGATGATGGTGTAGGAGGCCGCGCGCGGAGCCATTTGGCGTAGCGCAGCGCGCGGCCGGTCTGGCGGCCACCGCGCTTCTTCGTAGTCTGAGGTTGTTCAAGCCGACGACAACGAAGGGAGAGCACTATGACCGACACCACGATCGACCTTCCGTGCGTGATCGCCAAGAGCGATGACGCGGATTTTCTGCGCGAGCTGATCCAGGACGCCGTGCAACGGCTGATGGACATCGAGGTGGCTGCCGTGTGCGGCGCTGGACATGGCGAGCGAACGCCGGACCGCGAGAACCAGCGGAACGGCTACCGGCCGCGCCAGTGGGATACCCGCGCGGGCAGCATCGGACTGAACATCCCGAAGCTGCGCAAGGGCAGTTACTTCCCCACCTTCCTGAGCCGCGCCGCACCGCCGAGAAGGCGCTGATGGCGGTGGTGCAGGAAGCCTACGTCCACGGGGTCTCCACCCGCGCCGTCGACGACCTGGTGCGCGCCATGGGGCTGGCGGGCACCTCGAAGAGCCAGGTGTCGCGGCTCTGCGAAGAGATCGATGAACGTGTCCGGGCCTTCCTGAACCGACCGCTGGAGGGCGATTGGCCCTTCCTCTGGCTCGACGCCACCTGCGTGAAGCTGCGCGAGGGCGGGCGCATCGTCTCCATGGCCGTGATAGTGGCCGTCGCGGTCAACACCGACGGTCGCCGCGAGATCCTGGGGATCACGGTCATGCCCTCCGAAGCCGAGACGTTCCGGGCCGACTTCCTGCGGTCTCTCACGCGTCGCGGCCTGAGCGGCGTGCAACTGGTGATCAGCGATGCCCATGAAGGCCTGAAGGCCGCCGCACGCAAGGTTCTCGGCGCCGGGTGCCAGCGCTGCCGCGCGCGGCCGTTGAAAAAGTCCGAACGCATGAGCGCGCCGACGAGGCGAACGACCATTTCCCGGGACACTACCCGCCAAAGTCACCGACGACCTCAAGGCGTGGGTCGACGAGGACCCGTCACAAACCGGGCGTGAGCTTCTGGGCATGGCTTCAGGCCGCCCAGCCGGATACCTGTCCCGACGGGTTGATCCGCGCCGTGCAGCGCCGCCTGAAGACCTGGAGAGGCGACATGGCCAGAGCACTGGTGTTCGGAGCCAGCGCGGCCGCGCCCCCCCGTCGGATCACAAAGCCAGCGCGAGCAAGCACTCTCAGGAGCATTTGGCCGAGGCAACGACATGATCCCTCAGGAACATCCTTGGATGCGGCAATACGGCTTTTCATCCTGATCGACGCGCTCCAGGCCGACGCGATCAGGCGCATAAGCTGCACACCCAAGAGCTGCGCTTCAGCGAGAATCCACGATGCCATGCTGCGGTTCGGATCATCAGGTCGGCTCTCCATTGCTCTCGGGCAGAAGCATTTGCCCGGGCTTCGTGCGCATTCCGGAGCATTCGGTCAGCGCTTCCGGCGGCATCCGGTCGGCCATTCCGACGCATCCGGTCACCGGGCGCGTCGCCGCTGAGCTTGGTTTCGTCGTGTCAGCCATGGGCCTTTGCGTCAATCTCTGAGGCAGCGTCCTGGGCGGTCTTCTTCCGCATCGAGGGGCCGTCGAGATCGAGCCGGTAGGCGTTGTGGACGAGGCGGTCGAGGATGGCATCGGCGAAGGTCGGCTCGCCGACGACGTCGTGCCAGGCGTCGACGGGAAGCTGGCTGGTGATCAGCGTGGAGCCGGCGCCGTATCGGTCCTCGACGATCTCCATGAGGTCGCGACGCTGGCTGGCGGTGAGCCTGTCGGGTCCCCAGTCGTCGAGGATCAGCAAGTCCGCCCTGACAAGACTGCGGAACAGCCGTGGGAAGCGACCGTCGCCATGCGCGAGCTCGAGTTCGGCGAAGAGCCGCGGCAGCGGCTTGTAGATGACGGTGCGGTCGTCGCGGCAGGCCTTCTGGCCGAGGGCGCTGGCAAGCCAGGTCTTGCCGACCCCGCAGGGGCCGGTGACCAGCAGGTTGCGCTTCTCGGCGATCCACCTGCCTGTCGCCAGCCTCTGGAACAGCGCCTTGTCGAGCTTGCGGGGCGTCCGGTAGTCGACGTCCTCGATGGCGGCGCCGGCCTGGCGCAGCTTCGCGCCCCGCATCCGGGTCTGGAAGCGTCTGGTGCTCCGGCTGGCGACCTCTCGGTCGATCAGCAAGGCGAGCCATTCGGCATGGGTGAGGCCGCCGGCCGCTTCCTGCGCCTGCAACTCGGTGAAGGCTTCGGCCATGCCGTCGAGCCTGAGGGCCTTCAGCTGGTCGAGCGTTGGGTGGTCGAGCATCGTCTCTCCTTCAATGGAAGTACCCGGCGCCACGGATGTTGGGATGGGAGATCGCCGGCCCGTCCGCGGCATCATCGGGCCGGCGGCGATCGAGGTTGTTCCTGAGGATCGAGTTCACCGAGGTGTAGGAGCGTGCGCCGATCTCGAGCGCGCGCATGCAGGCGGCGTCGAGCCTGCTGCGGCCATGGGTTCGCGCCAGGCGCAAGATGCCGAGGCAGGAGCGGAAGCCCTGCTCGGGATGCGTACGCTCGCGCAGGATCACCTCGACCAGCGTCGCCGTGCCGGGCCCGATCCGGGCGGCCTGGCGCCGCAGCTTCTGGGGCGTCCAGTTGGCATAGCGTCGATGGCTCGATGGCATGTGGTCGCGCAGGGTGGTGTGCTGCCGGTTCGACGAGGTGCGGGCATGCGCCGCCACGCGGGCGCCGCGGTGGAAGATCTCCACCGTCCTCGCGGTGACCCGCACCCAGACTTGCTCGCGCAGGAGCGTGTAGGGCGCCGAGTAGTAGTGCTTGTCGACCTCGACGTGGTAGTCGAGCCCAACGGCGCGCTGGCGCCATTCGACGTAGACATACGGCACCTGCGGCAGCGGCTTCAGCGCCGACCGCTCCAGCTCGTCAAAGAGGGCGCGCCGGCTGGCGCCGAGGTGCCGGGTGACGCGGTGGTTGAGGCGGTCGAGCAGATCGCGGATGGCCTTGTTCAGCTCGGACAGCGAGAAGACCCTGCGGTTCCTCAGCCGCGCCACGATCCAGCGCTCCGCAATCTGCACCGCGACCTCGACCTTCGCCTTGTCGCGCGGCTTACGCGGCCGCGCCGGAACCACCGCGGTGTCGTAATGCGCGGCCATGTCGGCGTAGGTGCGGTTCACCGCCGGCTCGTAGAAGCAGGCCTTGGTGACACCGGCCTTGAGGTTGTCCGAGACGATCTGGCCCGGCACGCCGCCGAAATAGGACAGCGCCCGGCAGTGTGCGCCGATCCAGTCGGAGAGACTCTGCGTCCAGGTCGCCTCGGCATAGGTGTAGTTCGAGGCGCCGAGCGCGGCGACGAAGAGCTGCGCCTCGCGGACTTCGCCGGTCGCGGGATCGATCACCTCCAGCGTGGTGCCGGCGTAGTCGACGAACATCCGCTCGCCGGCGACATGATGCTGGCGCATGGTCGGCGTGAGGCGCCGCTCCCACCGTCGGTAGAGCTCGCAGAACCGGCTGTAGCCGTAGCCGTCGGGATGAACGGCGCGATGCTCCTCCCACAGGAGCGACAGCGTCACGCCCTTGCGCCGCAGCTCGCGGTGGACCCCCGGCCAGTCCGGCTGCGACCGCACCACACGTGTCTCGCCGCCCGCCGGGTGGAACAGTCGGCGCTCCAGCTCGGCATCCGTCAGGTCGTCGGGCAGCGGCCACGACAGCCCCGTCCGCTCCAGGCGCTTCACGTACTCGCTGGCCGTCGACTGGCTCACCCCGAGGCTCGCCGCGATCTTCCGCGTCGAGAACCCGTTGGCGCGCAGCCGCATCGCGTCCCTGATCTTCCGCATCGGCAATCTCTTCATCGGGCTCCCCGCACTCCATCAGGAGCGCGAGGCTACCCGCCGCAGGATCGCCCAGCAGCGCCGCTACCCGAGGTCCGGGAGGGTGACCGGATGCCCCGGAATTGGTGACCGGATCAGATCGGAATCACCGATCGGACGAAATCGGAATGCCTGACCGGATGGACCTGGAGTGCGCAGGCTTCGGAAGAATCACGGAAAATGTGCTGCCATGGCCCTGCACGCTCTCGATCCTCAGGCGACCGCGGTGCCGGTTCACGATGTGTTTTACGATCGCAAGCCCGAGACCCGTGCCGCCCAGCTCTCGCGATCGGTGCGTGTCGATCCGATAGAACCGCTCAGTCAGACGCGGAATATGGATCGCGTCGATACCGGCACCTTGGTCCTTGATCGCAATCCTGATCGCCGGAGCACGCAGCACCGGGTCGCGCTCGCTATCTGAGGCTGCAATGACGACCTCCCTGTCTGTACCGCCGTACTTGATGGCATTCTCGACGAGATTCGCAAAAACCTGAAACAGCTGGTCGCGGTCGCCTGGCAGCCGGAGCGGCGCGTCCGGCAGCTTCAGTGTAAGACGAACGTTCTGGGCGTCCGCGATCCTTCTGAGCGCCGATACGACGGACACGAGGAGGTCGCGGACGTCCACGACCTTCGTCGGACGCACCCGCTCCTCGCTCTCCACGCGGCTGAGCGATAGCAGGTCCCGGACCAGACGGTTCATCCGCGCCGCTTCCTGCTCCATGATCCGCAGGAAACGTTCCTGCGCACCCGGATCCTGTCGCGCGGCACCCAGAAGGGTTTCGATGAAGCCCAGCATCGCCGTCAGCGGCGTTCTGAGTTCGTGGCTGACGTTCGCGACGAAGTCCCTCCGAAATCTGGTCCGCCTCCTCGGTGGCGGTTGCATCCTCGAAGGTCATGAGCGCACCGGGTCCGCCAAGGGTATCGATAGGGCGCACGGAAACCTTCCAAGTAGCGTCACGCTGTGCCTCGCGCGTGAGGTATCTAACGTCGCCCGCGACGCGTTGCCGCAGCACGCTCTCCACACAATCCAGGAGAGAGGGTTGGCGCAGGACCGCAATGTAATGGCGGCCGACAAGTCCGCTCCCGAAGAGTTTCCGCGCCCCGTCGTTCAACGCCGCCACACGCTCGTCGCTGCTGACGAGGATCAGCGGAAGAGGAACAGCTTCGAGCGTCTTGTCGAGGAGCGCGCGAGGATCCTCCATGTTAAGCCGCAACTCCTCCGCGGTTGTTGCACTTTGCGAAGTTGCTTATTTTTGATATTGCACTGGTCGCCGATGTTATTAACGCTATAACTTCGACCGATGAGCGAAAACGACGATTGCTTTGCAGTTTGCAAAGATTAATTGGCAAAATGAGAGAGTTCCTGGAGGGTGTGGGATGATGAACAGGCTCGCTTTCGGCGAAGATCTGGAGTCTGGCAGAGCAATGTCCGCGGCGAATGTCCTGGCGGTTGGTGACACGCTTTCGCCGGGGTTGCACGCGGCTGTGGATCCCGACGGTGACTCGACGACATTCGCGAGCTATTCCGACGTCACGCCGTCCCTCGTCGACACTCTGGGTCCGGAGGTCGTCGTGTCCTTGGTTCTCGGCAGTAGCTTTGACTGCGTCGATCTTGCGGAGAAGCTCTCGGCTATGGGGTTCGACGGACGCTATTGCTTGATCGCCCACGGATTGCCTCGCCCGGACCTGATCCTTCGGGAGATCAGGAGCCTCTTTCCGATGCTGAAGGTTGAGCTGGAGGATCTCGCGCACTAGACGTCACCGCCTGCCCAGGACCTTCAATGCAGTCGCTCAAGGCCGCTTCGGAACTTGCGCATCCTCGACCGGTAGTGCTGGGCTGACGCTAGCAGTTCGTCCCGGGCGTTTGAATCGAGCTCTCGGACGATCTTTCCCGGCGTTCCTAGGACAAGTGACCCGTCTGGAATCTCTGTTCCCTCCGTCACCAGCGCGCCTGCTCCGATCAGGCATCCGCTCCCGATTCGGGCCCCGTTGAGGATGATTGCGGCCATTCCGACGAGCGTCCCGTCGCCGATCTCGCAACCATGCAGCATCGCCTTGTGACCGATCGTACAGTTGCGGCCGACTCGCAATGGGAAACCCATGTCTGTGTGCAGCACGCAATTCTCCTGCACGTTGCTCCCCTCGCCGATGGTGATCTGCTCGTTGTCTCCCCGGAGCGTCGCGCCGAACCAGACGGAGGAGCCTGCGCCGAGCACGACGCGGCCGATGACGTTAGCGTCCGGCGCGATCCAGCAGTCTCCAGTGTCGGGCATCACGGGACGGATACCGTCCAAGGCGTAGCGGGTCATTGCATCTCCTCGAATTCGGCCTGAAGGCGTCGAACGTGCGACAGGAGCCCCGGCTGCTGCGACCTGCGAAGGCGCTCTGCCGACACAATTGCCCGAAGCTTCCGCTCCGTCTGGTCCAGGTCGTCGTTTATCAGCACGTACTCGTACTCCGACCAGCGACTGATCTCGTCCCAGCTCTTCAGCATGCGCGCCGCGATGATGTCCGGCCTGTCCTGCCCGCGTGCCTCCAGCCTGTTTCGCAACTCCTCGATCGACGGCGGCAGGATGAAGATCGACAACACCGCGTCCCTCAGCGAGCCGTTCTTGATCTGCTGCGCTCCCTGCCAGTCAATATCGAAGAGCACGTCATGCCCGGCCTCGATCGCATCAATCACAGGGCCGCTCGGCGAGCCGTAGTAGTTGCCGAAGACATTTGCGTGCTCAAGCATCTCGTCCCGGTCCACCCACTGTCTGAAGGTTTCGACAGAAACGAAGTTGTAGTCCTTCCCGTCCACCTCTCCGGCTCGAGGTGACCGCGTCGTCGCCGACACGGAAAAGACGATCGATGGATCCCAATTGCGCAGCCTCCGAGCGAGTGTGGACTTGCCCGCTCCGGAGGGAGAGGAAAGGATGATGAGAAGCCCTTGCCGCATCAGCGATCCCCGACCGCAAGGTGGAGCAGGGAGACCCCGTCGGGTCTTTTAAACATTAACCGTTCCATAAGTTCCGGGAAGACATTTGCTACGCATCTGTCATGTTAACGAGGTGGTAACGAAGACCCGATAGCCAGTTAACAGACAGTAAACGCCATCGGGCCAATCCGTAAGAGAGAGGCCGAACGTGTCCCATTCGAGCTCCGATCAGACCGTAATCTCGCTCTCCGATTTCCGGGAGCAGTCGCGCCAAGGCCCGGTCGCCGAGGTGCAGGCCTACTGGGACGGCCTGCGCAACGGGCGCATCATGCCCGCTCGCTCCGATATCGACCCCAGAGGGATCTCGGGAGCACTCGAGCACGCATTTGTCCTTGAACGCGTCGCGCGCGGCATCGGCCGCTTCCGACTTGCCGGCATGCATCTCAACGATATCATGGGGATGGAGGTCCGGGGGATGCCGCTGACAGCGCTCATCCTGCCGGAGTCCCGTGAGGAGATGTCCGCATCGCTCGCAGCCGTCTTCGATGAGCCGGCGGCTGTCCGCCTGTCCTTGACGTCGGACACCGGGCTCGGCAGACCGCATATGGAGGCGCGGATGCTGTTGCTGCCGCTCCGCAGCGACCTGGGAGACGTCAGTCGCATTCTGGGATGCTTCGTTGCCGACGGCATGGTTGGGCGGTCGCCGCGCCGCTTCAGCATCACCGGACAGAATAGAAGAACCCTGATCGGGCACGGAGAACCCATTGCCGCGGCGATGTCGCCGACTACAGCCCCCGTCGAGCGCGATCGTGACGGGAACCGGCGGCCCGGGAGCCACCGTCACCCCCGCCATCCTGACCTCAGGCTCGTCGATACCGACGAATGAGGCAGACGCGACCGGTCCCATTTGCGATCAGCGACCGGTCAAACGGCCGCTGCCTCGCGTGACGCCTGACGCCTATTCACAAGTTCTTCTGCAACGAGGAATGCAAGTTCCAACGCCTGGCTTGCATTGAGCCTTGGGTCGCAGGCGGTGTGATACCGGCTGGACAGATCGCCATCCGTGACCGCCCGGACGCCGCCTGTGCATTCCGTCACGTCACTGCCCGTCATCTCGAAATGTACACCGCCGGGGATCGTGCTTTCGGCGTTGTGGATCAAGAAAAACTCCTGAACCTCCCGAAGCACGCTGTCGAAGGGCCGGGTCTTGTAGCCCGAAGTCGACTTGATCGTGTTGCCGTGCATCGGGTCGCACGACCATACGACGCTGGCACCTTCCTCCTCGATCGCACGGATCAGGCGCGGAAGGTGATCGCCAACCTTGCCGGCACCGAAGCGAGCGATCAACGTCAGGCGACCCGGTTCGTTCGCCGGGTTGAGGCGCGCGACGAGCTCCTTGAGATCGTCTGCCGTCAAAGACGGACCGCACTTCAAACCGATTGGGTTCTGTACGCCGCGACAGAATTCAACGTGCGCGCCGTCAGGCTGGCGCGTCCTGTCGCCAATCCAGATCATGTGGCCGGAGCCCGCGACCCATTTTCCGGTGGTCGAGTCGATCCGCGTCAGCGCCTCTTCGTACTCGAGCAGCAGCGCCTCGTGACTGGTGTAGAAGTCGACCGACTGCAATGTGTGCGCGGTGTCCTGATTGACACCTGCCGCCGACATGAAGTCGAGCGTATCGCCGATGCGGTTCGCCATCTCGCGATACTTCTCAGCCTCGTCGCGGTCGGTGAATCCCAAGGTCCAGGCATGGACCTTGTGTACGTCCGCGTATCCGCCGGTGGAGAATGCTCGCACGAGATTCAGCGTCGCTGCCGCCTGGGTATAGGCTTGCAACATCCGCGCCGGATCCGGGATGCGTGCCTCGGACGTGAAGGCGATGTCGTTGACGATGTCGCCCCTGTAGGACGGCAGCTCGGTCTCACCCTGGATCTCGACGGGGGACGAGCGCGGCTTGGCGAACTGGCCAGCGAGGCGGCCGACCTTCACCACCGGTACCTTGGCTCCGAAGGTCAGGACCATCGCCATCTGCAGCATGACCTTGAAGGTGTCGCGAATTCCGTCGGCCGAGAATTCCTGGAAGCTCTCGGCACAGTCACCGCCCTGCAGCAGGAACGCTTCGCCCCGTGCCGCAGAACCGAGGGCTTTCTTCAGCTTCCGCGCCTCGCCAGCGAAAACGAGTGGCGGATACTTCGCCAAGCGTTCCTCATTGAAACGGAGGGCGTCACCATCCGGATACTCGGGCATCTGAACCCGAGGCTTGCTCCGCCAGTTCGTCTTCTGCCAAACGTCCATGTCTTCGTCCCCGGGCCGCATCAGGTCGAAAGGGTATAGAGCACAGGCGCCCTGAGGAAAACCTGATTGTCCATCCCTTGATCGTCATGGGGAAAGCTGGTTCCGTCCATCGGTCAGCATGGGGAACCGGAGATGAACGACCCGCTCCGCGACAAACCGAGGGAGGCCGGTTCTACGCAACGATTTTACTTCGTGCTGCTGGACCAGTTCACGATGCTTAGCTTCGCCTGTGCCATCGAGGGGCTGCGCATTGCAAACCGGATGTCGGGGCAGGCGCTCTACGAGTGGCGCCTCGTCGGCGAGACCGGCAGCGGCGTGCGCTGCTCCGCCGGCGCCCTGTTTCCCTTGGATGGCACCCTCGGCGAAGTGCGGCGCAACGACACGATTTGCCTCTGCTCCGGCCTCGACGTCGCGCAGGTGACGACGCGCCCGCTCCTGTCGTGGCTGCGGCGCGAAGATCGCCGCGGCGCACGTATCGGCGGGTTGTGTACCGCGGCCTGGATCATGGCCGAGGCGGGCCTGCTAGACCGCCGACGCTCCACCATCCATTGGGAGAACCAGGATGGCTTCGCCGAGCGTTTCCCTGACGTGACCCTCACGAAGTCGGTCTTCACCGTCGACGGACGCTACTTCACCACTGCAGGTGGCACATCCTCGATCGACCTGATGCTGAAGCTCATCGCCGATGATCACGGAGACGATCTGGCCAACGAGGTTGCCGACCAGCTCATCTATTCCTCGATACGCACCGATCAGGACACCCAGCGCCTCTCCATGCCGTCGCGCATCGGCGTCAGGCACCCCAAGCTGGCGCGCGTGATCCAGATGATGGAGGGGCACATCGAAGATCCGATAAGCCCAGCGATCCTCGCCCGGGAAGTCGGACTCTCGGCGCGCCAGCTGGAGCGGCTGTTCCGGCGCTATCTCAACCGCTCCCCCAAGCGGTACTACATGCAGCTCCGCCTGCAGCGGGCCCGAAGCCTGCTGCTGCAGACCGACATGAGCGTGATCGCAATTGCGATGGCTTGCGGCTTCGCTTCTCCGTCTCACTTCTCGAAGTGCTATCGCGCGCAATATGCAACCACCCCGTACCGCGAGCGTGGCGTCCACAGCACCCACGTGTCGGTCTGACGCAAGGTCAATGGTCTCCCGCAGGCTCGCCGCGGGCCTGGACGGTTCCCATTTCACGACGCTCGACATAGGCTTTGCGCCAGAAACAAAAAGGTACAGGGAGTACCCCATGAAACGTCTGCTAGCTGCCACCGCGCTTGCCACGATGGCGGTTCCTGCTAACGCGCAGGACACGGTGCCGATCGGGATCATCTTCGGCTTCACCGGTCCCATCGAATCCCTAACGCCGCCCATGGCGGCCTCGGCCGAACTGGCCATGGAAGAGGTCAATGAAAGCGGCAACTTTCTGGACGGAAAGACCTTGGAGCCGATGCGAGCGGATTCGACATGCATCGACAACGCGGCCGCAACCGCCGCAGCGGAGCGTTTGGTGACGTCGGACGGCGTCGCCGCGATCGTCGGTGCTGACTGCTCAGGTGTCACCGGGGCGGTGCTCGCCAACGTCGCCGTGCCAAACGGCGTGGTCATGGTGTCACCTTCTGCCACCTCCCCTGCCCTGTCGACGGCGGATGACAACGGCTTGTTCTTCCGCACCGCCCCCTCAGATGCGCGGCAGGGCCAGGTGGTCGCCGACATCCTGATGGACCGGGGTATCAACGAGGTGGCCGTGACCTACACCAACAACGACTACGGCAAGGGTCTGTCCGATAGCTTCGCGCAAGCGTACGAGAACGCGGACGGCACGATCACCATCACGACGCCGCACGAGGACGGCAAGGCGGACTATTCCGCCGAAATCGCCACCCTTGATTCCGCGGGCGGCGAAGTCCTGGTGGTCTTCGGCTATGCAGATCAGGGCGGGCGCGGCATCGTGCAAGCGGCGGTCGACTCGGGCGCATTCGACACATTCGTCTTTGGTGATGGCATGTACTCGGACGCTTTGCTCGCCGACATGGGCAGCATGCTGGAGGGGTCGTTCGGCGCGCAGCCGTCGTCCGAAGGCGAAGGCGCCAACATGTTCAACGAGATCGCCAGCAGCGCCGGCATCAACGCCGAAAGTACCTTCACGCGCGAGAGCTACGATGCGGCGGCACTTATAGCGTTGGCCATGCAGGCAGGTGGCGAAGCGACGTCGACAGCGGCGGCCGAGCACATGCTCGACGTGGCCAATGCGCCTGGCGAGAAGATTCTACCGGGACAGCTTGGTGAAGCGCTGCAGATCCTCGCCGACGGCGGCGAAATCGACTACGTCGGCGGAACGAACGTAGAACTTATCGGCTCAGGCGAGGCTGCGGGAACCTATCGCGAGTACTCCATCCAGGGTGGCGACTACGTGACCGAGACGTTCCGATAAGACCAGCCGAAAAAGACGAAGCGGTCCAGTGCGGGACCACTGGGCCGCTTCTGATTGACGCGTGGAAGCCGGCTAACCGACTTTCGTGGGGACAAACGATCGGCCAGCATGCCTGCGGGGATTGGGGACATGATCGTCGTAAATGACGTACACAAGCATTTTGGCGGCTTCCACGCCGTCGATGGTGTAACGCTGGAAATCGCAGATGGTTCCATCACAGGTTTAATCGGACCTAACGGAGCTGGCAAATCTACACTTTTCAATGTGATAGCCGGTGTTCTGCGGCCAACTTCAGGTCAGATCCTGATGGATGGCGAAAACATTTTCGGCCTCCCGCCGCACGAATTGTTCCGGCGCGGCCTGCTGCGCACC
Organism: uncultured Alphaproteobacteria bacterium; assembly: GCA_963749675.1. Classification (GTDB taxonomy): domain Bacteria; phylum Pseudomonadota; class Alphaproteobacteria; order Rhodobacterales; family Rhodobacteraceae; genus Roseitranquillus. Next base: position 918,259 of record CAVVNT010000001.1, on the reverse strand, counting down.
TTCCAGATCGCCCACGAGTTCGCCTCGATGACGGTCCGAGAGAACCTCATGATGGTCCCGCCAGACCAGAGCGGTGAGCGGCTTTGGCAAACCTGGTTTGGCCGCCGCCGCATCCGCGGGGAGGAAGCGAGGCTGCGGGAGCGCGCTGACGAGGTGCTCGATTTCCTGACAATCTCGCACCTGGCCGATGAAAAGGCGGGCAATCTGTCCGGCGGCCAGAAGAAACTGCTCGAACTGGGTCGCACGATGATGGTCGACGCGAAGATCGTGTTTCTTGACGAAGTCGGAGCGGGGGTAAACCGGACTTTGCTGGGGACGATTTCCGATGCGATCCTGAGACTCAACCGCGAACGTGGCTACACGTTCTGCCTGATCGAGCACGACATGGATTTCATCGGGCGTCTTTGCGACCCGGTCATCGTCATGGCCGAGGGCCGTGTCCTGACCGAAGGCACCGCCGAAGAGGTCATGGCGGACGAGCGCGTTATCGAGGCGTATCTCGGCACCGGGCTCAAGAACAAGGCCACGGCGTCATGACCGCCGCACCCCAGGAGCACCCGCAGGCGGCGGAGCCTTTTCTGATCGGAGAGGCGATGACCGGCGGCTATGGCGCCACCGACATCCTGCATGACTGCACCATCTCAGTCGATCGCGGGCAGATTGCCGTCATAGTCGGTCCGAATGGTGCCGGAAAGTCCACGGCCATGAAAGCGGTCTTCGGCATGCTCCGGCTGCGCAAGGGCCAGGTCCGGATCGCCAGCCGCGACATTACCGCCCTCAACCCGCAGGAACGTGTCGGCTGCGGCATGGCGTTCGTGCCGCAGACTCAGAACGTCTTCACCTCGCTCACCGTCGAGGAGAACCTTGAGATGGGCGCGTTCCTCCGCCGCGACGATTTTCGCGAGACGATGGAGCAGGTTTACCAGTTGTTCCCCATTTTGCGCGAGAAACGAAAGCAAGCTGCGGGAGAACTCTCGGGCGGGCAACGACAGCAAGTCGCCGTGGGACGAGCCCTGATGACCAAGCCAGAGGTCCTGATGCTCGACGAGCCGACCGCAGGGATCTCGCCCATCGTGATGGACGAGCTTTTCGACAGGATCATCGAGGTGGCGCGCGCCGGCATCTCGATCCTGATGGTCGAGCAGAACGCTCGGCAGGCGCTGCAGATCGCGGACCGGGGCTTCGTGCTGGTTCAGGGCAGCAACGCCTACACGGATACCGGAGCGGCTCTCCTGGCCGACCCAGAGGTAAGAAGAACCTTCCTAGGAGGCTAGAGCATGTCCATAAGCGCGTTCCTGGTCACGGCATTCATCGAATCGTTCTCTCCGGGCCCGCGCATTCTGGCCTGCACCTTTCCCGCGCCGAAAGAAGGAGTGCCGCCGATCAGCCTGGCCGTCGAGGCGCGGCCCAGCTTGATGGACCGCGCCGACCGTTTCCGCGTCAGAGTGCAGCTAGATGACAACGCCGGCAACAGCGTGGCCGGCCTTGCGCAACCCATCGAGAGAACGGCGGATCGCGACGTTCTGATCCGCGCCCAGGCACCCGATGAGACCTACTATACGATAGGCCTCCGGGACGATGGTCTCGCTGCGCTCAACCTTCTCCGGACAGTCGGCGAAGAAGCCGAGCATCTCGAGACGCGCGAAGGGGCGTGCCGGGATTTCAAGCGCGTCCTGGACGCCTGGCTCCAGCACTGACACCGCTTGACGATACGGCAACGCCGAACCTTCGGACTTGGCGGCGGGGCACAGTGCTGATTTGATACTTGCGGCCGTGGACGGGAGACTGGCGCTTGGATCTGCTGAATGCCATCGTGGCGCTCACGAACTTCGTCCTCGTGCCCGCGACGGCATACGGTGCGCAGCTCGCTCTCGGCGCGCTGGGCGTGACCCTGGTCTATGGCATCCTGCGCTTTTCCAACTTCGCGCATGGCGACACCATGGCATTCGGTGCGATGGTGACGATCCTCGTGACCTGGGCGCTGCAGGGTGCCGGTGTCTCTTTCGGACCGCTTCCGACCGCCCTCTTCGCCTTGCCCGCCGGCATCTTCGTCACCGCCGCGTTCCTGCTTGCAACCGATCGCGTCGTTTATCGCTTCTATCGCCGGCAGCGGGTCTCTCCGGTGGTCCTCGTGATCGTCTCGATGGGCGTCATGTTCGTGATGAACGGCATCGTGCGCTTCATCATCGGGGTCGATGACCAAGTCTTTGCCGATGGCGCACGCTTCGTCGTCACTGCGCGCGGCTTTCGCGAAGCGACCGGGCTGGAGGAAGGGCTGGCGATCCGCACGACCCAGGTCATCACCTTCGTCACGGCCGTCCTCGTGGTGGCGGCGCTCTTCTGGTTCCTGAACAGGACGCGAACCGGAAAGTCCATGCGCGCCTTTTCAGACAACGAGGATCTTGCGCTTCTGTCAGGCATCGACCCCGAACGGGTGGTGGCAATTACCTGGATCATCGTCGCGGCCCTCGCGACGATCGCCGGCGTGCTTTACGGGCTGGACAAGACGTTCAAGCCGTTCACGTATTTTCAGCTCCTGCTGCCGATCTTCGCGGCGGCGATTGTCGGCGGCCTCGGAAATCCGCTCGGCGCGATCGTCGGCGGCTTCGTGATCGCTTATTCCGAGGTCGCGGTCACCTACGCCTTCAAGAAGGTGCTCGCGTACGTGCTGCCCTCCGGCCTCGAACCCGCCGGCCTGGTGCAACTGCTGTCCACCGAATACAAGTTCGCGGTGTCGTTCGTGATCCTGATCGCGGTCCTGATCTTTCGCCCGACCGGCCTCTTCAAGGGGCAGACGGCATGACTCCGACCTCACGCGGCATCGCGCTCTTCGCGATCGTCATTGCCGCCATCGCTCTGACGGGCGTGTTCCAGAGCTGGAACGTGGCCCTCGGCATCATGAACATGGGGCTCATCTCGGCCATCATGGCGCTCGGCGTGAACATGCAGTGGGGCTATGCCGGTCTCTTCAACGTCGGCGTGATGGGCTTTGTCGCTCTCGGCGGGCTGGCGACCGTCGTTGTCTCCATGCCGCCGGTGCCGGAGGCCTGGTCCGCCGGGGGCGTCCGAGCTTTGGCGGGCCTTGCGCTCGGCGCCGCGACCATCGCACTCGCCGTCGCCGCCTGGCAGCGCATCGTTCGGCGCTACCGCTTCGCAGCGGTTCTGGCGATCCTGGTTCTTGGTTTCGTCGTCTTCCGAGCCGTATTCGACCCGGCCGTCGACGCGATCGAGGCGGTCAATCCTGCGTCCGCCGGCTATCTCGGCGGGCTCGGTCTGCCGGTGTTGGTCGCATGGCCCGTCGGCGGCCTTCTTGCGGCCGGCGCGGCGTGGATCGTGGGCAAGACGGCCCTCGGGCTTCGGGCAGACTACCTGGCGATTGCCACGCTCGGCATCGCCGAGATCATCATCGCAGTTCTCAAGAACGAGGACTGGATGTCGCGCGGCGTCAAGAACGTCGTGGGTCTGCCGCGACCGGTGCCCTACGAGGTCGAGTTGCAGAACGACCCCGCCTTCGTGGAGCGGGTCGCCGGTTTCGGCATGGACCCGGTTGTTGCCTCGTCCTTGGCGGTGAAACTTGCCTACATGGCCCTTTTCCTCGTGGTGTTGGCAATCCTGCTGTGGCTGGCGCAGTCCGCGCTCAATTCACCCTGGGGCCGGATGATGCGCGCGATCCGCGACAACGAAGTCGCGGCGGAGGCGATGGGCAAGGACGTCACCGCGCGGCACCTGCAGGTCTTCATCCTGGGCTCGGCGATCTGCGGCCTGGCCGGCGCGATGATGACCACGCTCGACGGGCAACTGACTCCCGGGACGTATCAGCCGCTGCGGTTCACCTTCCTCGTTTGGGTAATGGTGATCGTCGGCGGCTCTGGAAACAATTGGGGTGCCGTGCTCGGGGGCTTCCTGATCTGGTTCCTATGGGTACAGGTAGAGCCGTTCGGGCTGTGGTTGATGGCGACCATGACATCGGCCCTGCCCGACGGCTCTTTGCTGAAAGCCCATCTGCTGGATAGCGCGGCGCACATGCGCCTTCTGACCATGGGACTGATCCTCCTGCTCGTGCTGAGGTTCAGTCCGAGAGGTCTCATCCCCGAAAGGTGAGCGCCGTCATCGGCATCCTCGCCGCCGGCCGCTCCTCACGGATGCAGGGGCGCGACAAGCTGCTCGAAGATGTCGACGGCGAGCCGCTGCTGTCTAGGCAACTCCGGCGCGCCTGCTCGGTCGGCCCTCCGGTCCTCGTCGCGCTGCCCTCGGGAGACGCAGCGCGCCGTGCGATCGTCGAAGCGGAGGGCGCGACGGTCGTCGATGTCGAAGACCCCGGCCAGGGGATGAGCCGCTCCATCGCCGCTCTTGCACACGAGGCTGAACAACGCCGCGCCGAAACATTGTTGCTGCACCTCGCCGACATGCCCGAGATCGAGACCTCCGACTTGTCCGAGTTGCTTGCGGAAGCACTGACTCATCCAGGCTCAATCGTTCGGGCAGCGACCAAGGACGGCCGGCCGGGCCACCCGGTGGCGTTCCCGGCACGGCTTCTTGCCGATCTGCAGCGCCTGACGGGCGATCAGGGCGCACGCGACCTGATCAGCCAGGAAGCTGACGTTAACCTTGTCCGCCTGAAGGATTTGCGCGCCTCAGTCGATCTAGACACTCCTGAAGATTGGGCTGCATGGCGTGCCTCGAGGAAGTAGATGTTCCACCCCGGTAATCACATAGGCCGCTCATCGCTCTGCATCGCACGCTCCGATTTCGGCGAAGTCAGGTGACGAGGACGAGAATGCTGATCTCTCTTCGCAAGCAGGCCACGACGACGCCGAAGGATCGGGAGGGCAGCGCGGGCCAGAGCAGCTGACTGGCGTCGGCGACTGGTTGCGGAGGCGCCTCGCCGCGAAGGGCTAGCTGTCCCGTCCCGGGCGATCGCATGGCCCCTCGCCGCTCGGGGCTCTTCATGGCAAGATCGATCCTGCGCGATGTTCGGGACGGGAGGCGAGCATGCTGATCTCTCTTCACAAGCAGGCGACAACGACACCGAAGATCCGGGCTGCGATCCAGGCGAGCGACGAGGCCGCGTGGATCGTGGCGGAGCGCCACGGCATCTCCGAGCAGACGGTCTGGAAGTGGCGGAATCGGGACAGCGTCCATGACCGGAGCCACACCGCGCATCGGCTGCAATCGACGCTCACGCCTCCACAGGAGGCGGTGGCGGTGTCCCTGCGCAAGACGCTGCTGCTGCCGCTCGACGACCTTCTCTGCGTGGTGCGGGAGTTCCTGAACCCGAACGTCTCGCGCTCCGGGCTCGACCGGTGTCTGCGTCGGCATGGCGTGGGCAACCTGCGCGACCTGAAGCCCCCGGCGCCGCGGCCTGGCACAAGCCGTTCGAGGCTTATGAGCCGCGCTACGTGCACGTCGACGTGAAATACCTGCCGCAGATGGCCGACGAGGACAGGCGCCGGTATCTGTTCGTCGCCATCGACCGCGCCACGAGATGGGTCTTCGTGCGCACCTATCCGGCGAAGACGGCGGCCAACGCGCGCCGCTTTCTGCGCGACCTGGAGCGGGCGGTGCCGATGAAGATCATCCGCGTGCTGACGGACAACGTTCCATGTCAGGACCGGAGCGGGAAGCGAGGACGAGAGGTCTCTTCGCGCCGATCATCACCGGCACGTTGCATGGCGTGATCCAAGCGGCTTCCGCCGTCAAGGAAGCGGTCTCGACCATAGCAAACGCAGGGTCCGGCAGGCGGCCCTGACCGCCCTCAACACGAGATCCAGAACCAGGCGGAAGACCCGAACATTAGGGATCGCGATGCGTCCCGACGGCCTCGTCAGAGAGGGGTCCTTCCGCCGGGCACCGCCGCCTCGAAGAAGGGGCGGTAGTCGCCGCCGCGCTTGACGACGGCATGCGCTGTGCGTGCCATCTTGGCGGCGATCGCCGAAAGCGCCTTTCGCCGGAGATCGGGATTGTTCCCGGTCCCGCGCGATGTAGCGTTCGAACTTGGATACGAATTGTCCCTGTACCGCCGATCAGCACGACGTTGCGCTGCTGCTCGAGGAAGTCGCCACCGGCGAGCTCGCGGACCAAAGTCTCGTTGACGGGCGTATCCTCGAAGTCGAACTCGTCGATCTCCTTCGCCAAGGGCAGCCTGGCGATGGTCATCTGGTACTTGATCGAACGCGCCTGCTTCTCGCTGATCTCGGCGGTGAGCAGGTCGCCCACGATCTTCGGCGGCTCGTGCTTCCGCTTCACGGCGGTGGCCATGATCCCGTCATACGCCGCCTTCATGCCGTAAAGCTTCAGCTGGCCCATCGCGTCCAGCACCTGCGATCTTTCCATGGTCGGGTCTCCTGAGGCTGTCGTAGCGGGCACAGTCGGCGGCGGGTTTGCAGGTCAGGCGCAGCGCCTCCGGCGTGGCGATGGTCAGCGGCGGCGCTGGCTCGCGGCGTCGGGACAGGGTGTTCAGGATGACGCTGGCGGAATGAACGTCCTTCTGCGAGAGCCTCGGCGCAGGCGGCCTCCACCGCCTCGATCCCGTCGGTCAGAACCACACCGAGGATGTCGCCCATCTGGCGATCACCGTTTGGTACACGACCGAGCCTGCGCTGCACGCGCCGCATGGAGGGCGGCAACTCCCCATTCCTCGAACGGCGCGCCATTTCCTGCGTCTCGTGTCCAGCGACATTCGGAACTGGCCCGGCCTGTTGCCTTCGGTAATGGGACGTTGTCAGTCAAGCGTGATTTTCACCCCGGCCCCAGGTGGGGCGGGTTGTCAGTTGGCGCGACGGAGGCGCCGGCGGCGCGGAGATTTCATTATGTCGGAGCGATGCCGGCGCTGGGCCACGAGCGCGGCGACGCCGTTGGTCGGAATTGGGCTTAGCCCTGCGCCTTTTGCCGTCTCTCGTCCGCCCCGGGTTCATGCTTCGGTCCGTGGTCAGCGCGAGGCTGCCAACATCATGCCTGGTCCAGTGCGGTCCCGAGCGCCCATCTCGCAAGCGTGCTCGAACGCGAGCGTTCGGCGACGAGGCAATGCTCGGCGTCTCGGGGACCGCGTCCCGGTGGGGACTTCGGACGGCCGGCGCCTTCGGGCGCGGCCGAAACCTTCAGCGTTTTCGCCCGCGGCGGGCGGGGCGCATGCGGTGGCTCCCGAGCGTCAGGCGGCGCCTGCCGCGGCCCTGCGCGTGAGGCGGAAGTCCGCGCTGTCCACCCACATCCGGTGCAGGATCACGCCGATCCGGCGCGCCAGGGCGACCACCGCCCGCTTCATCCCGCGCCGTCGAGCGACCTGCAGGCCCCACGCCTTCAGCCAGCACGGCCTGGCGTGATGCATCATCACCGTCGCCGCCTGGTAGAGCGCAGAGCGCAGACCGGCGTCGCCGGCGCGGGTGATCGATCCGACCACGTCGATCTCCCCGGACTGGTGGCGGCCTGGCGTCAGGCCGACCCAGGGCCCGACGTCCTTCGATGACCGGAACCGCTCCGGCGCATCGATCGCCGACTTCACCGTGAGCGCCACCTGCGGCCCGACCCCCGGCATCGTCATCATGATCCGGCACGCGGCGTCCTGCTTCGCCAGATCCCGGAGGCGCCGATCGAGACCGGCGAGCTCCGCGCGCAACGCCGCCCGGGCGCGGAGCATCGCCTCCGCCAGCGTCTCCAGCATGGCGTTCCCCGCCGCCAGCTCGCGCACGCGCGCCGCGTAGCCGCCCTTGCTGATCTTGCCGAGCTTGAGGCCGAAGTTTCGCAGCACACCGCGCAGCGACAGCTCGACGTCGATCGCCGCCTTCTGGATGGACCGGCGCGCCGTCAGCAGCGCGCGCATCTCCTGCGCCGAGACCGACTTGCAGTGCACTGGCCGGTACCAGCCCATCTGCAGCAGGCGCGCGATCCCCTCCGCATCGCGCCGGTCCGTCTTGACGGGCATCGCCTTGAGCGCCGCCTTGACCTGGCGCGTCTCCATCAGCACGACCGTGGCGCCCGCCTCCGTGAGCGCCTTGTGCAGCCACTGCGACAGCGGCCCGGCCTCGAGCCCAACCGCCGTCACCTCGAACGGCAGGCCGAGAACGAACGCCGCGAGCGCCTCCGGTTCGCTCGGCAGCTTCGCCTCCTTCACCACTCCGCCACGCGCATCGAGGACGCACACCGCCGCGCTTGCAAGAGAGACATCGATCCCGATGAAATGCTCCATGTCGTCGCCCTTTCGTCTTTGCCAGGGAGAGGGGCGCGCCAGACCGCGCGACCCCCGCGGCGCCCACTCGCGCCGGGGCGACGACACCAACCGCCGAGAGCAGGCTCAAGGCTCCTGGGCGCCAGCCCCATTACGGCATCTCACCCGAGGATGTTACCGGAGGCGGCGACCGGGGGTGGCGCCGGCTGAACCGGGCCTTGGATGGGCGATAGCACCAGCGAGGCCGTCGCTGAGCGGATGATCTTCCTGGCCTCGAGCGCTCGCCACGCCTTCACCATTCTCTGCACGGTGCGCAGGTGATTGTCGGTGAAGCGGTCCGGGTGGCGCTGCTTCAGACGGGCCAGCACCTCGATCCCCGTCAGTGCGGGCTGCGCCTCGAGCCAGGCCTCGATGTCGGCGCGGTGCGGATCGAGCATCGATGCACGCTTGGGGATTGGCTCGCCGGTAGGGTCGGCGGTGGATCTCCCGATGTTCGCCATTCCTCTTGGATTCTGCAACGCTGCTCACGAAGTCGACGATGATGGCCGCTTCCTTCGGCGCCGGCGCAATGCCGCGCTGGTCCGACGCGCTGGCCCAGCTCGGTCTGAGCCGCCCGGACCGCCGCGAGCGCGATCACCGGATCGGCGCGGCTGCGGAGATCGAGGATGCGTGCCATGCTCTCGGAGTTGAGCCGTCCCGAGGCCAGGGCCCGATCGGCGGGCGTGAGAGGCGGGTGCCAGCGCTTCGTCACCCGCGCGCCGACGCGGACCTTCTCCCGCAGCTTGAACGACGGCTGGAACAGGTTCGTGTGCAGCCGGGCAGCGGCGTAGAGCCGGGCGAGCAACTCGGTCGCCGCCGGTCCCTCGAAGCGACCGTAGCCGACCAGCCGGCGAACGATGGCACCATTCTTCTGCTCCACCCACGCCTGGTCGTTCTTCCGATAGGCACGCGAACGCGTCACCTCGAGGCCCTGCGCCCGGCACCAGGCGACCACCGGGTCATTCATGAAGGCGCCGACGTTGTCGAAATCAACGCCTCTGAGCGGGAACGGAAACAGCTCCTGCGCGGCTCGCAGCGCTTCCAGCACGAGCGCACCTGCCCTCATCACCACCGGCACGCACTCGGTCCAGCCCGTGGCGATATCGGTCAGCACCAGCGTCTGGACGAAGGCCCCGGCCGTGCTGACGCCGGAATGCGCCACGAAGTCGACCTCGACGAAGCCCGGCGGCGGATCGCCCCAGTCGGCGAAGGTTCGGACCGGCACCGACCGCCGCACCGCCGAACTGAAGCCGGCCCGCCGCCGGCGTCCCTGCGCTGCCGCGATCCGCGTCTCCGACAGCAGCCGGTCGATCGTCGCCGGGCTGACCGCCAGGAGCTTCGCGCGCAGCTCCTCATCGGCCGCGAATTGCCCGTGCCGCTCAAGCGCCGGCAGCAGGACCGGGATCATCGGCTTCAACCGTTTCGAGCAGACCCGGTCCGACGCTCCCAGAGCAGTGCCAGCGCCGCCTTCACCGCAGCCCCGTAGAGCCTCTCAGGACGACCTCGCGGACGCTTCTCGAGAGACCCCGTGCCGAGCAGCCGGATGGCGTGCTTGCGATGCAACCCGGTCAGCGCGACGAACTCGTTCAGGATCACCGTCTTCGCCGCACGCCCGCTCGCCGCATACCGGTCCCGGAGCGCCGCCGACACCTCCGCACGTGCCGCCATGCTGAGCCTCCTCGCCATTCCCGCGCCACCCATCGTCGTCCCGCCCAGGGAGCGCGTAGCAAGCGAGGTGGCGCGATCGCAGCGTCGGGTAGCGTTTCATCTGAAGCAATGCGCCGGGCCAGATCCGAATGTCGCTGGACATCGTCGAAGCCCGGGTGATCGACCTCGACGGCGTGTACGATCCTTGTCGGCCGAACGACCGGCTCCTCCTCGGCATGAAGGGCAGCATCAGCGAGTTCGAGCTCGGCATCCTGCGCGCGCGGATGCTCGATGCCGCGCGCGCGAAGGCAGAGCGGGGCGAGCTCCGCATCAGCGTGCCCGTCGGCTACCTCTGGCGCCGGGACCATGGCCTCGGCTTCGATCCCGACCTGCGTCTCCAGCAGACGATCCGGCTGATCTTCGAGCGCTTCCGGCAGCTCAGCAGCGCGCGCCAGACGCTGCTGTCGCTCGCGGCCGACGGCGTCTCGTTTCCGCGGCCGTCGGCCGATTGCCATTGGAGCGCCATTGGTCCGAGTGACAATGGCGATGCGGATGACCTCCCTCGAGTGGACCCCGATCCGCTACCGGAACGTGATCTCGATCCTGAAGAACCCGTTCTACGCCGGCGCCTACGTCTACGGCAAAAGCGAGAAGCGGGTGGTCATGGTCGAGGGACGGGTGCGCAAGACCTACGGCCACGGCCGGCCACGGGCGGCGTGGGACGTACTGATCCACGACCACCACGACGGCTACATCGGCTGGGCCGAGTTCGAGCGGAACCAGGAGACGCTCGCGGCCAACACCTACGGCTGGGCCGGTGGCGCGAAGTCCGGCCGCGGCGGAAGAGCCCTGCTCGCGGGCATCCTGACATGTGGACGCTGCGGCCGGGCGCTCTCCGTCGCCTATGCCGGCAGGCCGCCCGGCCGCTCCACGTATCGCTGCGATCGGGCACAGACCGGGCGCGGCATCGGCCGCTGCATGACCTTCGGCGGCTCCCGGGTCGATGCCGCCATCGCGGCCGAGTTGCCTCGCGCGCGGTAGAACCCATGGCGATCGAGGCGGCGCGGGAAGCCGAGCGCATGCACGAAGACGGCGAAGCCGAGAGACGGCGGATGGCGGAGCTCGACCTCCAGCAGGCGCGGCTCACGATGCCTCGCTGGCGGAACGCCGCTACGCTGCCTGCGACCCGGACAACCGCCTGATCGCGGCGCAGCTCGAGCGCGCCTGGGAGATGACGCTCCGCCGCGTCGAGGCCTGCGCCGAACGTCTCGAGGCGCTGGCTTTGCCGGTGTCCGCCGCGCCAGCACCGGACTTCACCGGCCTTGCCGACGCTCCCGCCGGCGCCTGGAGTGCGCCCGGCGTCACGATGCGCGCACGCCAGAAGCTCCTGCGCGCTCTGGTGACCGACATCATCGTCGACGTCGGCGAGGTGTCGCGCGAGGTCATCCTGACCATCCACTGGCGCGGCGGCGCGCACTCGCAGCTGCGCGTCCGCAAGCCGAAGACCGGCGAGCACGGCCGCCGGACCCCGGAGGAAGCGCTCGCGGTCATGGCCCGGATGGCGGGCCGCTGGTCGGACGCCGACATCGCCGCCTCGCTCAACCGGATGGCCATCCGCACGGGACAGGGAAAGACCTGGACGCCGCACCGCGTCGGCTCCATCCGGAAGGTCCACGGCATGCACGCCTACCGTTCCGCCGAGAAAGAACGGCGAATGGCTCACCATGAGCGAAGCCGCGGCGAAGCTCGGCGTGACCAACCACGCCATCCGCAGGCTCATCAGAGAGCACGTTCTGCCTGCCGAGCAGGTCGTGCCCGGCGCGCCGTATCAGATCCGGGCGATCGACCTCGAAGACGACACCGTCAGCATCGCACTGAGACGGAAAGGACGCCCGTGTCGGCCTGATCCGAAGAACCAACTCTCCATGTTTCCAGACACTTGAAGAAGGGGGGCACAATGAACGCCTCGTCGCCACGCCCCGCAGGGTCCGTTCGGCGGCGTTGTTCGTCAGGCAGATCCGGCCGTCGTCGAGGAACCGGGCGAAGGCCTCCCAGCGGTCCGTCTTGAACATGTAGGCGATCGCCTTGGCGACGGGGTTGTGCCTCGACATCGTGCCCCGCTCGACGCGCATCCAGTCGTGAAGCTCGTCGACCAGTGGCCGCACGAGGCGCTGCCGGGCTTCGAGCCGCGGCGCGGCGTCCAGACCGTTGATCCCGCGCTCGACGTCGAAGATGGCATCGATCCGCGTCACCGCCTCCAGGGCGACGGGCGAGATGTCGTGGGCCGGCTTCCTCTTCCGGGCCTTCTCCTTGAGGTCGGCGAGCTCGAAGAGCTTGCGGCGGGCATGGCTCCAGCACAGCGCGCTGATGACCGGCCCGGGATCACGGTCCCCGCGATAGAGATCGTTGTAGCCTCCATAGGCATCGGCCTGGAGGAGGCCCTGCCAGCCCGCCAGATGCCGGTTGGGGTGGGCCATCTCCCTGTCCCGCGAGAAGTGGAACAGCGCAGCCGGGGGCGCGCCCCCCGCGAAGGCCGGTCGTCGCGGACATAGGTCCAGAGCCGAGCGGTTTTCGTTCCGCCCTTCGCCAGGAGCGGCACCGTGGTGTCGTCTCCGTGCAACCGCTCGGCCCCCAGGACATGCTCACGGATCAGCCCGTGAAGAGGGGCGAGAGCGGCGGCGCAGGCGCCGACCTGGTCGGCCAGGGACGAGAGACTGGGATCCACGCCTTCCCGGGCATGGCGCTCGGCCTGGCGGTTGAGCGGCTGATGTTGCCCGAACTTCTCGAACAGGATGGTCGCCAAGAGGTTCGGGCCAGCCCATCCGCGCGGCGTCGCATGGAATGGCGCCGGCGGCTGGCTGATCTTCTCGCAGTGGCGGCAGCTGAACTTCTCGCGGACGGTCTGGATGACTTTCCACTGCCGCGGAATGACCTCCAGCGTCTCGGTCACGTCCTCGCCCATCTTCACGATCCGCTCGGAGCCGCAACAGGAGCACGCGCTCGGCGCCTCGATCACCACGCGCTCGCGCGGCAGATGATCCGGGAAGGGCTTGCGGGCCGGGCGGCGGCGTTCGAAGCCAGCAACCGTGGTTGTCTTCGCGGCCTTCTCGGCGGCGATCTCGTCCTCGGTGGCCGCGGCCTCGAGCTCCTCGAGCTGCAACTCCATCTGGTCGATCAGCCGGGCGCGGCGCTCCGAGCTGTGGCCGTATTGCTCCCGCCGCAGCCTGGCGATCTCGAGCCTGAGATGCTTGATCATCGCCTCCGAGGTCGAAACGACCGTCCGAGCCTGCGCCAACTCGCTCTCGGCGGTCTCCGCCCGGGCCTCCGCGGTCTCGACGCGGGCCTCGGACGCCGCGAGGGCGGCCCGCAATCTGGCGATCTCCAAGGCGGCATCCGTCATGCCGCAGTCTACGCCGGGTCTCCGGAACGACCAATGAAATGAGGGTAGAGCGCGGACTTATCCCGCCTTCGCAGGGCGCTGGGTCCAGCGCGGATTGCGCCAATCGATGCCCTCGAGCAGGTAGCCGAGCTGGGCCGCCGAGATCGGCACCGCCGCGCCCGAGGTGCTCGTCGGCCAGATGAACTTCCCGGCCTCGAGCCGCTTCGTGTAGAGCGACATCCCCACGCCGTCATGCCAGAGCAGTTTGACGAGATCGCCCCGGCGCCCGCGGAAGCAGAAGATCTCCCCGGCATGGGGATCGCGCCCGAGGCCCTGCTGAACCTGGAGAGCCAGCGTGTTCATGCCGCGGCGCATGTCCGTCACCCCGCCAGCGATCCACACGCGCACCCCCGCCGGGAACGCGATCATGGTCGATCGAGAACCCGCAGGAGGCGCGAAAGGGCCGCCGTGTCGATCGAGGCCGAGACACTCAGCCGCCGGCCATTGGTGAGCATGATCTCGACCTTGTCCTCGACCGCGGGCGTCTCGGTCGCCATCGAGCTGGCGGGGGCCGGTTCGGACCCGATTTGCAGCGGCATGAAAGCCGGGGCACCGCCGCCGGGCAGCCCCTCTATTCCTTCCGCCACCGTGTCAGCAGAGAGCGCGAGAGCCCGTATCGACGCGCCGTCGCCGAGCCTTGGCGATGGCCGCGGAAGCTCTCTTCAACGATGCGGACCTTCTCCGCGTCGGAACGATCCCGCCGCCGACCGGTCTCGTCCGCAGAGAGGACCTCAAAGTCCGAAATGACCTTAGAGCATGCCATAGGGCATGGTCTACGACCGGCGTCTCAATCTCGGCCAGACGGCTCCCGCCGGAGGGATACGAGTATGTCGTGGGCGGACTTGCCCTCGCGGACATTTCCCTTGATGTCGACGAGCTCGAAGAACTTCCGGCGGGCATGGCTCCAGCAGAGCGCGCTGCCGACCGGACCGGGGGGTCACGATCGCGTTGTAACCGCCGTAGGCATCGGCCTGGAGGACCCCCTGCCATCCCGCGAGATGCTGGTTGGGGTGGGCCATCCTCCGGTCGCGCGAGAAGTGGAACAGGGCGGCCGCCGGCGCGCCACCAGCGAAGGGTCGGTCGTCGCGGACATGGGTCCAGAGCCTTGCCGTGCGTGTTCCACCCTTCGCGAGCAGCGGCACCGTCGTGTCGTCGCCGTGCAGGCGTTCTGCCTCGAGGACATGGGTCCTGATCAGCGCATGGAACGTTGCGAGCGCGGCGGCGCAGGCGCCGACCTGGTCGGCCAGGGTCGACAGGCTGAGCTCGACACCTTCCCGGGCATAGCGCTCGGCCTGCCGGTTCAGGGGCTGGCGCTGGCCGAACTTCTCGAACAGGATCGTCGCCAGAAGGTTCGGCCCGGCCCAGCCACGGGGCGTGGGGTAGAATGGCGCCGGCGGCTGACTGATCATCTCGCAAGCGCGGCAGGTGAACTTCTCGCGGACGGTCTGGATCACCTTCCATTGCCGCGGCACCGCCTCCAACGTCGCAGTGATGTCCTCGCCCATCTTCACGATGCGATCCGAGCCGCAGCAGGAACAGGCCGTTTGCGCCGCGATCACCACCCGCTCGCGGGGCAGATGGTCGGGGAACGGCTTGCGGGCCGGGCCGCGACGCTCGACCCCCGCCACCGTCGTGGTCTTCGCCAGCTTGGTCGCCGCGATCTCTTCCTCGGTGGCCGCGGCCTCGAGTTCCTCGAGCAGCAACTCCATCTGATCGAGGGGCACGGCGCTCAGAGCCATGACCGTATTGTTCGCGCCGGAGCTTGGCGATCTCGAGCCGGAGATGCTTGATCATCGCCTCGGAGGTCGAGACCACCGCCCGGGTCTGCGCCAGTTCGCTCTCGGCGGCCGCGGCACGGGCCTCCGAGGCGGCGAGCGCGGCACGCAATCCGGCAATCTCGAAAAGCGGCATCTGTATCGTCGAGAGCTACCACGACGGCATCGGAAAGCCCATGAAGCAGCGCACCGCGGTCACGGCTTCACTCTCCGTCCGGGTTGCCTGCTTTGTTCCATGCCGTCTGGTCCCGGAACACGGACATGCCGGCTCTTGACCGCGCCATCATCGCGCTGACCGGTCACCTGCGGCGCGGACGATGCGTCGCTTCGCCGTGCGGAACTGCCACGCCCGAGCGCTGTCGATCAGCACCGCGAGGAAGATGATTACGCCCAGTACGATGGGCTGCAGGTAGAGGTTGACGCCGGCGAAGACGAGGCCGGTCTTGACAGTCTGGATCAGGGTCGCACCGACGACTGCGCCGAGCGCGGTGCCGACTCCGCCGAAGAGGCTGGCGCCGCCGAGGACTGCGGCGGCGATCACGTCGAACTCCCGCCCCTCGCCGAAGGCCACGTCGAGCCGGCCGATCTGCGCGATCAGGACGAAGCCCGCGACCGCGGACGCGGCGGACGAGATCATGTAGACGCGCGCCGTCACCCAGTCGACGCGTATGCCGGCCTTGCGCGCCGCGTCGGGGTCTGCGCCGACGGCGTAGACCTGCCGGCCGAACGTCGTGCGTCCGAGCGTGACGTGCGCGGCCAGCGCCACAATCACGAAGAGGACGATCGGAAGCGGCACCCCGAGGACGGAGGAAAGCCCGAAATCCAGTAGCGAGCGATCAAAGTCGAACTGACGCGAACTGGTCATCAGCGTTCCGGCCCCGCGGAAGAAGAACAGCGTCGCGAGCGTCACGATGAACGGTGCGATCCTGAGCCGCACGATGAAGAGCGCGTTGAGTGCGCCCAGCGCCACGCCCGCTCCCGCCGCGACAGCGATGCCAGCGGCCGGCCCGAGCCCGAACTCCCGCATCGTGAAGCCGGCGATCAACGGCGCGAGGTACATCACCGAGCCGACGGACAGGTCGATCCCGCGGGTCAGCAAGACGAAGGTGATGCCGATCGCAGCGATCCCGATGAAGCTGGCCTGCTTGACGATATTGGCCAGGCTCTCCGGCGACAGGAACTGCGGCGTCTGGAACCCGAAGAACACCAGGACCAGAAGGAAGATCAGCGCGGTCGCGTGCCGCAGCAGGAAGCTCATGCAGCGGCCTCCCTGAAGGCGGAACTCAGGATCCTCTCCTGCACGAAGGGAGGGCCGAACTCGCCCACGATCTCGCCCTGGTTCATCACCAGGATGCGGTCGCAGACCCCCATCAGTTCCTCGAGCTCGGAGGAGATGAAGAGCACGGCACCGCCGCCCGCCGCAAGTTGGTCGGCAAGGCTGTAGATCTCGAACTTGGCGCCGACATCGACGCCGCGGGTCGGTTCGTCGAGGATGAAGGCGCGAGGGCCGCGCATCAGCCACTTGCCGATCACCACCTTCTGCTGGTTGCCGCCCGACAGCGCCTTGGCCGGCTGCACCCCGATGTCTCCGGCCTTGAGGTGCACCTGTTCGGCGATGGCCCGGCTGGCGTCGGCAAGCGCGTCGCGGTCGACGACCGCGACCGGCGCGCGGCCGAAGCGCCCGATCGAGACCAGCCCCAAGTTGTCGGCGATCGGCGCGTCCATCATCAGACCCTCCTCCCGCCGATCCTCCGTCACGAAGGCCATGCCGGCCCGAATGCGGCTGCGCGGCCCGCCGGTGAGCGGCGTCCCCGACAGTCTGACCTCGCCGCTTGTCATCGGGTCGAGCCCGAACAGCATCCGCGCCAGTTCGGTGCGACCTGAGCCCATGAGACCGAAAAGGCCGAGGATCTCACCGCGATGCACGTCGAACGAGATGCCCTCCAGAAGGCCGGGCTCGGTGAGCCCGGAGGCGGAGAGGATGACTTCGCTGCTCCGCCGCGCCGTGCGCACGGGGAAGAGGCCCGAGAGGTCGCGTCCGATCATCGCCCGGATCATGCGGGGCACGTCGAACGCGGCCGCGGGCCCCTCGTCAACCAGCCGCCCGTCGCGCAGCACAGCGATGCCGTCGCAGATACGGACGACGTCTCCAAGGACGTGGCTGATGTAGATGATCGTCTTGCCACGGTCCCGGAGCCGGCCCATCACCTCGAAGAGCCGGCCTGTCTCGCGCGGGGTCAGCGATGTCGTCGGCTCGTCGAAGATGATCAGCTCAGCCTCCCGGTGGAGCGCCTTGGCGATCTCGACGAGCTGACGCTCGCCCGGCGAGAGGTCGCCGACGGGTGTTGCGGGAGAGACGTCGAGGTCGAGAACCTGCATAAGTTCGTCGGTTCTCGCCTGTATCGCGCGGCGGTCGATGAGGCCGAAACGCTTCGGGAACGCATCGACGAACAGGTTCTCGGCGACGGTCAGGTTGAGGAAGAGGTTGAGCTCTTGGTGGATGAAGGCGATCCCCTGCGCACTGGCCTCTGCCGCGTCCGCCGGGGCATAGGATGCGCACCGCCAAAGCATCCGCCCGCCGCTTGGAGCGAGGATCCCCCCGATCATGTTCATCAGGGTGGACTTGCCGGCGCCGTTCTCGCCGATGAGGCCGAGGATTGTGCCCTGCGGCACGTCGAGCGTCACGTCCTCGACCGCATGGACGCCGAAGAACGCCTTCGACAGCGCCTCGAGTTCGCAGCAGCGCCGTCACGCAGTCCGCTCCCGCATCAGCCGCGTTCTCAGCACGTTCAACACCGCGGCGATCAGGATGACCCCGCCCTTGACCATGTCGATGTGGAAGGACGAGAGGTTCATCAGGTTCAGCGTGTTGGACAGAAGCACGAAGAACAGCACGCCATAGGCTGTCCAGATCACCTTGCCCTTGCCGCCGAACAGGCTGGTGCCGCCGATCACGACCGCCCCGATGACGTCGAGCAGGAACGCCCCCTCGCCCAATGTCGGACGCCCCGCCTCGAGCCGGGCGGAGTATAGAATCGAGCCCGCGGCGGCGCAGAGCGCCGAGATGACGAAGACCGCGACGATCACACGCTGGACCGGAACGCCCGAAATCTCCGCTGCCCGCCGGTTGGCGCCGATGGCATAGACGTAGCGGCCGAAGACGGTCCGGCTGAGCAGCAGGTGAGCCGCGACCGCGATGCCGATGGCGATCAGCATCGGGTAGGTGACGAAGGAGTAGATCTCGCGCCGCGGGATCCGCGGCTCCTCCTGCGCGCCGAGATACAGCGATACGATGTCGCCCTTGCCGAGCTGCACGAAAGCCTCCGGCAGCGGACGGATGTTCTCCGACTGCGTCAGCCAGATCGCAAAGGCCCCGACAGCGATCAGCCCGACCAGGGTGACCATGAAGGGCGGCATGTTGAGGTAGGCCACCGACACCCCGTTCACGAGGCCGACGACGGCCGCAACCAAGAGCATCGCGAGGATGCCCCAAAGCAGAGCGAGCGGCACCCCGGTGAGGGCGCCGCCCGCCTCTGTCAGCAGCGTCCCCCAGATCGGCGCGTTCGCCAGCACCGTGCCAGAGCCCGCCGTCGCCAGCAGAGCGCCCGCCACGACGCTGGTCAGCCCGATGACCGAGCCCTGGCTGAGGTCGATGCCGCCGACGGTCAGGACGAACGTCTGCCCCACCGCGACCACGAGCAGCGGCCACATGTTCGACAGGACGTTCGAGAGGTTCGCCGGGTTCGTGAGCGTCGGCAGGAACGGCACGAGGACCAGGAAGTAGCCGAGCGAGAGCCAGAGAACGAAATGATCCGACAGCAGCAGATCGCCCGCCCACCGGCGCGCCCGAGCGGGAAGTGAGGGACGCTGCCGCCCCTCCGCCCCCGTGGTCGTACCGATGCGCGCGGGCGGCACTTCGCCCACGCCGGTGGGGGATGTCAGGCTCACTGGTTCAGGAAGCCTTCGGACAGCAGTACGCATCCCCACATGTCCATCTCACGCTCGCCGAGGTTCTGCGAGGTGAGGGCGAAGCCCGGATCCTCGATCACCTCGTTCGGCGCGTACTCCCCCGCTTCGATCGCGGACAGGATCGAGTTCGAGGGCGGCCTCGGCCTCGAAGTAGAGGTCCTGCACGCCCGTCGCGTCCACGTAGCCGTCCTTGATCAGCTGGCACGCCGTCGCGTCGCCGTCGAGGCCGCCGAGCACGACATGCCCCTCCTCTGCGCGAGGGTGCCACATGTCTCGCGGCTCGAGCACCGAGCGGATGGTGGGAAAGAGGAAGTCCGACGACGTGAAGATCAGGTCGATCTCGGGGTTCGCCGTCACCGCGGCTTCGAGGTTGGCGAGCGCGGTCGCGGCATCCCACTCGGTTGCGACCTCGATTGGCGTCTCGAACCGGTCCGCCTGCTTCTCGATCGCGTTGTAGAAGCCCTGCTTGCGGCCCACGGCGTTCGGGTCGCCGAGGTCACCGACGAGGATCAGGGGCTGCAGCTTCTCGCCCTCGGGCGCATCCGCCAGCGCCTCCTCGACCAGGAAGTCGACGGCCTGCCCGGCGATCGTCTCGTTGTCGGCGACGACCACGATTCCCTTCGACAAGTCCGACGGCGGGCGGTTGAAGACCGCGATTGGCACGTCGTTGTCCTGCGCCTCGTTGACTATGGTGACGGCGCTCTCGCCGTCCTGCGGGATAATGATGATGCCGTCGACGCCCTGCGCGACGCAGTCGCGAACCTGCTCGAGCTGGCGGTTCGCGTCCTCGTTGGCGTTCCGCTCGATGACGGTGTGGCCCCGCTCCTCGAGCGTCGAGATGATGGCCTGGTGGCCCGCCACCCAGAACTCCGTCTCGAGGTCCTGGAATGCGAAGCAGATCGTCGCGGCGGACGCCGGCGCCGCCAAGCCTCCCGCCACGACGACGGCCAAGGCGGCCGCGGGTCTCTTCAGTCTCATGGTCGTCCTCCCTCTGGTTTGTCGTTCAGGCCTTCTGTCCCGGCTGGCAGATGTCCTTGACCGAAGCCATCACGGCCTCGGGGTCGAACACACGCTCCAGCCAGTCTTCGCGAAAGATGAGCGGCCGAGCCTGGTCGATGGCGTGCAGCGCCCCGTCCGAGAACTTGCCCTCGGGGAACGCTCCGAACGCGATCGCAAGCTCGATGTTGAGGTGCCCCAGGATGAAATCGTGTGCCGCCTGCTCCGGGACGCCCCGGCGCACCGCCTCGTCCGTCGCCTGGCGAAGCGCCAGCGCCAGAGTTGCCCCGACCGTCTCGCTCAGCGCGGGTTCGAGTATCGCCATCTGCTCCACCGTCACGCGGTGTGATCGCATCACCGGCTTGTAGATCTGGCGCGCCACCTCCTCGCAGAGACCGTAATGCTCCTCCGGCCCCTGCATCAGGGCGCAGACGATATGCTGCTTGGCCTTGATCCCGCCAAAGAAGTCGCGCCGGTCGTCCCCCTCCTCGTCGTTGAAGATCGGCGGGTGGCAGGGATGCGTGACGAAGTAGGTGACGTCCTCCCGCTCCGGCATCTCGCCGGCATGGGGCGCCGCGGCGTCGAGCACGACGACCGCGGTGCCGTGGTCCAGGTCCGGCACCACCTGATGCGCGACCTTGCCGATCGCGCGGTCGGGCACGGCCAGAACGACGACCTCGGCGCGCGACAGCGCC
The DNA here is from genome assembly GCA_963749675.1 of uncultured Alphaproteobacteria bacterium. Lineage (GTDB taxonomy): Bacteria > Pseudomonadota > Alphaproteobacteria > Rhodobacterales > Rhodobacteraceae > Roseitranquillus. The sequence continues at coordinate 897,538 of CAVVNT010000001.1, read as the reverse complement.
TGTCCCTGCTCGATGCAGTCGAGGCCGGTCTCGGCCTTCAGACGCTCGCGTCCACCCTCGTCGATCTCGACGGGCGCGACGTCGAAGCGCGAGTCCTGCAGGTTCCTCGCCAGCCGCACTCCCATCTTGCCGCCGGCGCCCATCAGCGCGATCTTCGTCATGCCTCACCTCCCGGGCCGCCGGCCCTCAATCTTAGAAAAAGTCGGGCGGCCCCATCTGGCCGCCCTTCAGCGCGAGCTCTATACCGTCGGTGGCACCGTCGCCATGCCCTCTCAGCAGCGCGGCACCGGGCGCCAGAGCAGACTCCGCCGTGACGGCCCAGAGCCCAAGGGCGCCCGCCGCGGCGCTCGACGTGTCACCACCGGCGATGGCGGCGCGCCTCAGCCCGGCCGCCTGGACGATCTCGTGCAGCACCTGCCCGAGGCCTGCGCCCAGCCTGCCGTTGGCGTCGTCCGATGCGAGGCCGGCCTGCACCACGGCGGCCCGGAAGTCGCCGACAGCCGCGTCGTCGGCGCCGAGCGCGGTATAGACGATCGGATCGCTCCCCGCGGAGAGCGCGGCGAGCGCGGCGGCGATGGCGCGGCGGCTTTCCCGCTTCCAGGCGTAGGCATCGATCACGGTGCGGGGGTCGAGGCGGATCGGCTCGAATCCCGCCTTGGCCGCGTGCCGTATTTGCTCGGCGGTGACGGGCGAGCACGAGCCCGACACGACGGCCACCCGCTCTGCCGGCCGGCCAGCCGGCGGAGCCGACGCTGCCGGGATGAGCCCCTTCGCCCGCCACGCCGCGACGAGCGCATATTCGACACCCTGCGATCCAATGACGAAGAGCCGCGCGCCGGACGCGGCATCCCAAACAATCGCGCCCGCCGCAGCCAGGGTCTCCTCGTCGACGACGTCGAAGGCCACGATTGAGTGCCCGGCCTGCCGCTCCGCCACGAGCGCCGCAGCCCCGCGGCCGGCCTTGAGAGCCCGAAGGTCGACGAGACCCGTCGTCTTCGCGGTCTGCCGCGTCAGGTGGCGCCGGACATCGGCCTCGTCCATCGGCGTGACCGGGTGCACCGACATCGTCGGATGGCGGTCCAGGCGACAGACCTCGGCACCCGCCGCCGCGAAGAGCGTGCCGAACGCCTGCCAGCGGCCGATCTCGGGCGCGGCGACGATCATCGGCGCGCAGTCGTCCGGCACCATGGCGATGTCCGCCGCCGTGCCGATGGAGCCGACATGGGGCGCACTGTCGAGCGTCGAGCAGACCTTGTAGTGCAGGATTGGCGCGCCGACTTCGCGAAGGGCCGCGAATATCGGCGGCAGGTGCTCTGACATCCACTCCGGCGACCGCGCCCGCGCATCCCCGGCGACGCCGATGCCGCGCAGGCCCGAGAACCGCGCCAACCGCTCCGGCGTCGGCGCCTCGAAGAACAAAACCGCGGGGAAGCCCGCGAACGCCAGCACCTCCATCACCGCCGCCGAGCCGGTGAAGTCGTCGCCGTACCAGGCGACGAGCGGCCCGTCAGGCAGGCTCATCCCGCCACCCGGCGAAAGCCGCCACGAACCGCGGCGGGTGGGCGGGTGGGGCCGAGGTTCGTGGCGGCGGCCCTGCCGCGGAGAACGAGGCGCAAGTGGCTCATGCGTACGCCCCGATCGCCGCGGCGAGGGCCGGCCTGGAGCGCGCGTACTCCGCCAGCGGCTCGCCTGCCATCGCCGCCTCCCACGCCTCGCGCAGGCTCGCGACCCCCGCCGCCGGCCCCTGCGGGTGCGCCATGATCCCGCCGCCCGCCGCATAGATCAGAATCCGGCGAGCCGAGCGCAGCCCACGTTCCAGGCGCCTGCTTCGCCGACTGCCCCGACGAGAACACGGGCATCGCCTTGCACGGGGCGTCGGACCACATCGGCGTGAGCACCGACCGAGCCGAGGCAACGACGCTCTCGTCCTCCTCGCAGAACTTGTTGGAAAGACCGTTGACGTGCATGTGGTCCGCGCCCGCCAGTCGCCAGAGCTTCGACCACGCCACGTACGAGAAGCCGAGCATGGGGTGACGCGACAGCGCTCCCCACCCGTTGCGGTGCGCGTGGATCGGCAGCCGCGCGTGCCGCCTGAGCGCCGTCAGCCCCGGCAGCCCGACCGAGTTCAGGCTCGCCATCACGCAGGTCCCGCCGAGCTCAGCCACAAGATCGTGCCGTCGCCGCATCTCGTCGATTTCGCCGGTCAGGTTGAAGGCGAACATCACCTTCCTTCCGGTCCGCTCCGCATGCTCGTTGATGACCGCCATCACGGCCCGCGCGCGATCCTCGAACGGGCAGGTCGGGCCGTCGGCCTGCAGCTCGTCGTCCTTGATGAAGTCGATGCCCGCGTCGCAGAGCGTCGCGACCAGATCCGCCGTCTCCGCCGCCGTGAAACCGACACTCGGCTTGACGATCGTGCCGATCAGCGGCCGCCCCTCGACACCCGAGAGCCGCCGCGTTCCCTCAACGCCGAAGGCGGGACCCGGATAGGCGTCACCGAACGCGCGCGGCAGCCGCAGGTCGAGAATCCGCAAGCCGGAGAACTGCTTAAGCTCGAAAAGATTGCCCGCCACCGTCGCGAGCAGGTTCGGCAGGGACGTCCCCATGTTTCCGAGCGGCCACGAGATCGTCACGTGCGCCTGCCGGTGCGGCTGATCCGGCCGGCCGGCCTCCGGCAGGGATGGCGCCGTGACCTCTCCCAGGTCGTCGATCCGCTCGACGATGGCGGCCGCGCGCAGCTTCAGCTCTGGCGTCTCGCCGGGAACCGGGACGAACGTGCCGGATGACTGCTCGCCGGCCATCGCCTCCGCTGCCTCTTCCAGCGGATACGCCGTCTCGATCAGGTAGTCGGCCTCGATCCGCTCGCTCATTGCGCCATCTCCGCCTCGAAGGCGCGGAGAAGAATGGTCTCGCCGGTCTCGGCGGAGCGGTAGGCGGCGAGCGCTATCGCCAGCGTGCCGAGGTTGTGTGCGCCCGACGGCTGCGGCTCGGTCTCGCCGCGCATGACGTCGACGGCGTGCCGTTCGAGTGCAATCACAGAGTCTTGGACCAGGTGCCACGGGCGATCGCCCCAGGTCGGCACCGGCGGCTCCACCCGCGTCTCCTCGACGCCTTCCTGCCCGTGCTGGCGCAGGACATGATCGAACGTCAGCTCCAGCGTGCCCTCGTCGCCCTCGATCCAGGCCAGAGTCTCAGGGAAGGGATCAGGCGCGATGTGCGAGAAGAAGCTGCACTCCACGCTCGAGACGGCGCCGCCTTCGTGGCGGAGCGTGGCGAGAAACGCGTCCTCCCCGGCGATGCCCGGCCGCAGGCTCTGGATGCGACAGTGGATGTCCTTCGCATCACCCATCAGGAACCGCGCCGTGTCGAAGAGATGCAGGCCGACGTCCATCAGGGCGAAGCGCTCGATCCCGGCGAGATAGGGCTGGTTGGCATAGACGTCGTAGGCGTGCCGGAAGGAAAGCCGCGCGAACTGCGGCCGACCGATTGAACCGCTCGCGATTCGCTCCCGCACCTCCATCAGCGGCGCCTGCCAGCGGAAGTTCTCGTGGATGAGAAGCGCTCGCCCTGCCCGCTTCGCGGCATCGACCATCGCCTTGCCGTCGGCGTAGGTTTCCGCGAACGGCTTCTGGCATATCGTCATGGCGCCGTGCGACAAGCAGAGTTCGACCAGCTTCCGGTGCGACTCGACAGTCGTCGCGACATCGGCGAAGTCGGGCCGCTCCGCCTGCAGCATCTCCTCGGCATCGGTGTAGACCCCCAGGACCCCGAAAGCGTCTGCCATCTCCTGCGCACGGGCGCGGTCGAGGTCGCACACAGCGACGATTTCCGCACCCTCCGCGTCCGCCCAGCCGTGCATGTGGTTGCGGGCAAAGAACCCGCATCCGATCAGCACGCCACGAAAGCTCATCGAACCCCCTCCCGATAGAGAAACGCGACGTCCAGCGGCTCCAGCCGAAGCGGGCTTGGCGCCCGCTCCGCCTTGTCGAGCCAGTCGGGTTCGCGCGCCGCGCGAACGCTCTTCGCCGTCAGCAACAGGACCGGACCGTCGTGGTCGAGAGGCGACGCCGTTTGGCTCAGGTTCGCCGCGATCCCCGTCAGGCCGGAGCGCCCCGTGACCTCAATGCTCACAAGGCCGCCGACCTTGCCTGCGACCTTCACCTCGGCACCCGGGCGCTCCGCAAGGGCCCGGACGACGTGGTACAGCGGCAGCACCTCGCCCTGATCCACCAGGCCAAGCGGCCCGTCCGCCATTGCCGGCGAAAGAGTATCCACTCCGGCACGCGCGGCCGCAGCGACGAGTCCGACGAGAAACGCGGCGGCGAACAGTCCCCGCTGCCGCGGATCGCTGCGCGCCATGGCCATGCGCTCCCCTTCAGGGTTCGGCGCCACGTTGGCGCCGTAGGGATTCGACCGCATGCCGATCGCCATGAGTCCCAGCCGCAGCGGCCTGCCGCCGGCTAGGTCGCGAGCGCTGTCGAATATGTCCGGCATCGCCTCCAGCGTCTCCAGAACCGAAACGTCGTCGGCCGCATGGACAATGGCCGTGGTGCCAAACGACACGTAGTCGCTTTCGTGATGCGGCGGCCTGCGGTTGAACTCGGTGAAGTTGGTCAGCATCCCGGCGCCGGCGCGCGCCGCGGGAAAGGCGGCCCGAACGGCATCTGCGGCATCCTCGGGCGTGGCGCCGTCCGGCCACGGCCCCTCTGGTTGATGGCTCGCCAGATAGGGCTCGGGCAGGGCGAGGACACGCACAGGGGCCGCACTGGCGCCGTGGCATGCCTTAGCCACAACGCGCAGTTCGGCCTTGGGATCGACACCCTTCGGCACGACAATCTCGAGCGCCAACGGCAGATCGAGCCGGCTTGCCGATGCGAGCGCAGCGTCGGCATCCTTGGGCCTAAGCCGCACCAGCGCCTCGGTGAAGTTGACGCACTTGATCGGCGCGATGGAAGACTCGTTCAACGCCGCAACCTGCTCGTCGAGAGCCACGACCATGCGCGGCAGGCGCCCCGTCTGCGCCGGCGAAGGGGTGGCAGGTCCGGCGCCCTCCGCCCGCCGTTCCAGCCGAACCTCGACACGTTGCTCGACCCTCTCCCCCGTCTTCAGCTCAAAGGGCCGCGGGAGCGACAGCGGGCGGCAGTACGTCTTGAAGGACGCATCGGTCCAGTTCCGCTGATCCTCCATCTCGAAAACCTCGCCCGAGAAGGCGATGTCTACCGCGACGCCCGTGACCTCATGGCTGAGGCCGGCGATGTTGAACACCGGTTGGCCCGGCGAAATCCGGGTCGGAAATGCAGCGCCGTCCTCGCTGCCGTCGGGCCTTCTGACGCGGAGTGGCTGACCGACAAGCCCGGTCAAGGGGTGCAGAAGAACGAACCCGGCACGATTTACGCGAACCTCGTGGCGCGCCTCGAGCCGGAGCTGCGCCGTCAGCCTCGCGCCCCTTGGTGTGGTTTCGGCGTCGAGCCTGAACCATCCGTCGAAATCGCCGCCGACTGCGAACTGCCGCTCATACCGGAGCCTGCGATCGTCCTGCTCGGCATGCTCCGCGAGGGTCAGTTCGGGGGCGGTGGCCCAGTCGGCGTCACGGACCGGGTAGGCGATCCCTCGCAGCACCTCCACCCCGCCGAACGCGATGCTGCGCGCCGCGCCCTCGTCGATCCGCAAGGAAAGCTCCCCCGCCCTCAGGGGTCTGGCCGGCGCAGGCGCCGATGCTGTGCCGTATCTTGCGATCGAAGCTTCGGCGATCTCGTCCAGACCCAAGCATCCCCTCCCCAGGCAGCGACACGCCGGATCGACCGGCAATCGCTGACTGGTTATACCAGTTGGATCGACCACACAAGCAGCGCAACATCTATCCCGGCGAGAGGTTCGCGCGACGGTAAAGCTCGTTCGCCCGGTTGAGGTGGTCCGACATCGCCTGCCCCGCAGCCTCCGGCGCGCGCCGCTCGATTGCGTCGAGGATCTGGCGATGCTCTTCCAGAGTCAGACGCTCGAGGCCGGGGACCGCCACAAGATCGACATGGAATTGCGAGAGCCAGCCGAAGAGCGCCTCGGAGACGGCGGGCCAGATCGGGTTCCCGCCGACAGCAGCCACCTCCCGATGGAAACGTCCGTCGAGCATGCGGAACCGCGCCAGGTCGGACAGCGCCGCCTCCTGGTCGGCGAGCGTTTCGCGCAGTCGCGAAACATCGCCTGCTGTGCGCCGTCGGGCAGCAATCCTCGCCATCTCCCGCTCGAAAGTCGCGCGGGCTTCCTTGAGGTGCTCGAGGCTTGCGGGCGAGTGGATCAGCAGGTGCCGCATGGTCTCGCCAATGCCCTCGATCATGTGCCCGAAGGACGGCTCGCTGACGCGCGCGCGCTCACCATGCCGGATCTGGATCAGGCCCATCCGCTCCAGAGACTGCAGCGCCTCGCGCACCGCTGGGCGGCCGACGCCCAGCACCTCCATCAGGGATCGTTCCGACGGCAAGGTGTCGCCCGGCTGGAAGCGGCCGTCCTTGATGCCGGTCAGCAAGTGGTCGAACACGGCGTCGCTGAGCTTGCGGCGTTGCAGTGGCGCATGCTCGACCGCAGGGGCGTCCTCAGGCTTCCGCATTGCTCTCTCTAAATTGACTGATGTTCCCCACTGGTATAATCATCATCCCATGATGTTGCCACAGTACCGTCGCCGACGCCAGTCGGAGAGCCAGCGGGCAAGACTTTGACGGCAACGGGAGGAACAAGATGCAGCTTTCGGACATGATCCACCTAGCCGCCGTGGCGGGAATAGGTATTGGCGCCGTATCCGCCCCGGCCGCGGCGCAGGACAAGCCTGTGATAGCGCTGTCGAACTCGTTTTACGGCAACGACTGGCGCCGGCAGATGGTCGATGCCTTCACCGAGGCCGCAGAGACTGCCAAGCAGGAGGGGCTGATCGAGGATTTCGTCGTCCTCAACGGCGACGGCAGCGTGCCGCAGCAGCAAAGCCAGCTTGCCGACCTGATCCTGCGAGGGGTGGACGCGATCGCGATCAACGCGGCGTCCGAGACGGCGCTGAACGACGTCGTCGGCAAGGCTTGTCAGGCAGGGATCCAGGTCGTCGCCTTCGACAGCCTGCTGACTGCGGATTGCGCCCACACGCTTGGCTTCGATTTCACGGCCTACAAGACCGAGCAGGCCGAGAAGACGCTCGAGCTGATCGGCGGCGAGGGCAACGTCATCGTCGTCCGAGGGGTCAAGGGATCCGGTCCCGACAAGGAGATGTACGACGCGCAGATGGCGGTGCTGGAGCAGCATCCGGACGTCAACGTCGCGGCGGAGGTCTATGGGCAGGCGACGGCCCCGGTCGCACAGTCGGCGGTCGCCAACGTCCTCCCGAGCCTGCCTCGCATCGACGCGGTGCTCGCGCAGGGCGGCAGCGACGACTACGGCATCGCCCAGGCGTTCGAGCAGTACGGCGGCGAGTACGAGGCAGCCATGCCGGTCATCGAGGGTGGCGGCAGCGCCGACTTCATCCGCTGGTGGGCCGAGCAGCACGACGCTTCAGGCTACACCACGACCTCGATGAATTCGACGCCGGGGATCGGCGGCGCCGCCTTCTGGGTAGCTCTGGCACTCGCCGAAGGCGAGCAGGTTCCCGACAAGATGACGATGCCGGTCGCTGTCGTCGAGGAGGCGAACCTCTCCGACTATTCCGACATGCCGCAGGGCCGCATTGTCAGCCCGACCTATTCGCAGGAGTGGGTGGACGAGACTCTGCTCGGTGGTGGCGGCAGCTGACCGGCTGTTAGTGCGACCGGTCAGCGGACTCGGCACTCCGGTCCTGTCCATCAACAGTGTGCGGGTGGTCTACGGGCCGACGGTCGCCGTCGACGACCTCAGCCTCGAAGTACGTCCGGGCGAGGTGATCGGCCTCGTCGGCGCCAATGGCGCCGGCAAGAGCAGCCTGATGCGCGTGATCTGCGGCGCGACACGGCCCGAAACCGGTCGTCTAGCGCTCTCAGGAGACGGGATCGACTTCTCGACCTATGGCCCGCGCGAGGCGCACAGGCGCGGCGTTCGCATCGTGTGGCAGGAGCTCTCACTCTGCCCGAACCTCACGGTCGGCGAAAACTTCTTCGTAGAGCAGCCCGAGGCTCGGCCAGCACGTATCGGCTGGCGCCGCGCCTACCGCCGACTCGCCGCAGGCAGCTTCGGACAAGTTTTCCCCGGCGCGCGCGTGCCGCCAGACCGACCCGTCGGGGCACTGCCGATCGGTGTGCGGCAGATGCTCGAGATCGTACGCGCCGCCGCTGCTCCGGGCCTGCGACTTCTGATCCTCGACGAGCCGACCTCGTCGCTCGACGCCGTCCGCAGCCGGGAATTGCGGGAGCATGTGCGCGCCCGCGCCGCGGACGGGCTCGCCGTGATCTTCATTAGCCACAAGCTGGCCGAGGTGCTCGCCATCGCCGACCGTGTCTTCGTGATGCGGAACGGCCGGCCGGCGCTAGACGCTCCTGCCGAGGAGGTCGGCTCCCGCCGCCTCGTCGAGGCCATGGGCGGCGGCGAGGCCGCCGCCCGCGCCAGGAACGGTCGCACCGATACCGGGCCGACGCTGGCGCGGATCGAAGGGACGGCCGTTGCGTCCCTCGGCCGCTCGGTCGATCTCCGGGCCGGGGAGATCGTCGGTCTCGCCGGGCTCGAGGGCGATGGGCAGAAACCGCTCCTCGAGGCGCTGTTCCGATCCCGTCAGGGCGATCCCATTCGACGTTTCGCTCCGGCGGCGTACGTTTCGGGCGACCGCAGCGCGGAAGGGATTTTCCCGCTCTGGCCGGTTTCCCTCAACGTCGCCATTGGTCGGGTGGCGCGTCGCCCGGGCTGGTCAATGGTTTCGCCCGCGGCCGAGCGCGCTGCCGTGCGGCCCTTTGCCGAGCGTCTCGCCCTTCCGGCGGAGCGCTTCGACTCGAACATTCTCGAGCTCAGCGGCGGCAATCAGCAGAAGGCGCTGGTCGCCCGCGCCCTCGCCACCGACGCCCGGATCCTCCTGCTCGACGACCCGACCCGCGGCGTCGACATCGCCACAAAGCACAAGTTCTACGACGTCGCGCGCGACTGCGCCGATGCCGGCAAGCTTGTCCTCTGGCATACGACCGAGGACGCCGAGTTCGCAGAGTGCGGCCGGGTGCTGGTGATGGCGAAGGGCCGCATCACCGCCGAGCTCACAGGAGACGAGATCAGCGCCGACCGCGTTCTCTCGGCCGCCTTCGCCGGGCGCGCGGCCGACGCGAGCCGGAGCATAGACGGTCCCGGGCGCGGACTCCGCATCGCCCGGGGTGTCCTGCGCCATTCGGCAGGAATGGGCCTCGTGATCGTCTGCGCGGCGCTTGTGGCGCTCAATCCAATGGTCGCCAGCGTATTCGGTGCCGAGCTTCTGCTGGCCCCGGCGGTGGCTCTGACGATGATCGCACTGGCGCAGATGTTCGTCGTGGGCGGCAGCGAGATCGATCTCGGCGTCGGGGCCTTCGCCGGGCTGGTCAACGTCCTTGGCGCCACGATTCTCGTGACCCAGCCGGCCCTCGGCATCGCCACGATCTCGCTCGGTCTCGGAGGCTATGCGCTGATGGCCGCGATCATCCGGATCCGTGCGATCCCGGCCATCGTCGTTACGCTTGGCGCCTCATTCGTTTGGTACGGCATCGGGTACTCGATACAGCCAGCACCCGGGGGCGGCGCACCGGACTGGCTCCGCGCGCTCACCCAGTGGAATCTGCCGGGAGTGCCGACGCCACTCGTGCTGATAGGGGTCGCCCTCGCCGTGGCGCTCGCCATCCACCGGTCGCGGCTCGGCACCGTGCTGCGCGGCTTCGGCGCCGCGCCGCTGGCGCTCGAGCGCTCGGGCTGGTCGAGGCTCCGCTACGGCGTCGTCCGCTACCTGATCGCCGGCGCCTTCGCCGCTGCTGGCGGCCTCGCCATCACCGCGATGAGCGGGGCGAGCGACGTCAACGCGGGTTCGGGCTACACGCTCCTCGCGGTCGCCGCGGTCGTGCTCGGCGGCTGCCGGCTGATGGGTGGCGTGATTTCTCCGACAGGCGTCGTCGCCGGGGCGGTCATGCTGTCGCTCATCGGTGCGCTCCTCGGCGCACTCGGCGTGTCGACCGATTTCAACGCCGCCGTACAGGGTGTCCTCATGATCGGCGTGCTGGCCCTCCTCGCCATCGTCGAGCGGAGCGATGCTTGAGAGCGCTTCTTGAATTCGCCGATCGGCAGCGCTGGATATGGGCGGCGCTGGGGGTCCTGATCCTCTGGATCGCGCTCGGCGTCGGATCGGACCGCTTCAGCCTCGCAAGCGTCAGCGGCGTCGCACAATCGGCCTCGTTCCTGACGCTGGTGGCGCTCGGACAGATGCTGGTCGTGGCGACCGGCCGAGGCAACATCGACCTGTCGGTGGCCAGCGTGGTCACGCTCAGCGCCTTTGTCACCGTCACGCTCGCCGACGGTCAGAACGCCCGCCTGCCGCTCGCCCTCGGCGCTGCCGTCGCGACCGGTGCGTTCGTCGGTGCAGTGAACGCGTTCCTCGTCGTGCGACTCCGCATCGCGGCGATGATCGCGACGCTGGCGATGGGCTACATCCTCGCCACAGCCACGCTGATCGTGAACCGCCAGGTCCGCGGGTTCGAGACCGCGCCCTTCCTTCACGAGCTCGCCGCCGGCCGCGTCGGCGATGTGCCGGTAATGGCGGTCGTCGCGATGCTTGCCGCGGCATCTGCAAGCGTCATTCTCTCCCGCACGGCGTTCGGCCAGTCCCTTGCCGCGACCGGACAGAGCCTCCGGGCAGCCGAACTCGCCGGCGTTCGGACCCGGCGTGTCATGGCGATCGCGTTCATCTTCAGCGGCATCGCCGCCGCCTTCACCGGCGCCCTTCTCTCCGCTTATTCCGGGGGCGCCTTCCTCGACATGGGCTCTCCGTATCTGCTGCAGTCGGTCGGCGCCGTCGTCGTCGGCGGGTCGCTCATCTTCGGTGGGTTTTCGACGGCCGTCGGAACGCTGTTCGGCTCCATCCTGCTCGTCCTCGTGGTGTCTACCATGCAAATCTGGGGCCTGCCGACGGGCGCGCAGGACGTCGTTCAGGGAATGCTGATCATCGGCGTGCTCGCCTTTGCGGGCAGCGGCGGTTCGGCTCGCGCCAAGCCAACGGCGAGCGGCGTCGTGCGTTCACTCCGCAGGCGCCTTTCAGGTCGCGGTAGAACCTCGGAAAAGCGGTCCGCCAATGACCCGCAGTTCCCGAATTGCTGATGGCGGTCTGGATGGAGGGCCGTTTCAGATGACCGTGCCACCGCCCGGCGGCGCATCTTGCTTGGCCGTTTCCTGCCGGATCAGGCGCAAGGTCTCGTCCGGTGCGTCCCAAGGGATGTAGTGACCGCAGTCCTCCACCCAGTGGAGTTCGCGCATTGGGGAAGGCCGCAACGGCCTGCTCGGCCTGCCGCGGCAGCAGCAGGCGATCCTTGCGCCCCCAGACGATCGTCACGGGACCGGGCGTGCTGTCTGTCCCCTCCTGATCTGGTCCTTCGGCCAAATCGCGCACCAGATCGTTGAAGGTCGGGGTCGCCGCGAACGATCGAAGCTCACGCAGGGCCGTCTCCGGCGAAACCTGCCCCGGCCTTGCAGAGATCTGTGCCAGCAGCGCCGCGCGCACCGCCTTGCTGCGCGTCAGGACGGGGAGCGCGCGGCGCGTCAGGCGCGAAAGACGCCCGCCGGCAAGAAGCGACGCCTTGAGATACCGCCGCTCCCTGTCGTTCCAGAAGCCGCCCGGAGCCAGCGCGACCGTCGCGCCGACGAGGCCGCGGCGCGCCATCTCCAAGGCCACGCGCCCGCCAAGCGACATGCCGACAGCAGCCACGCCTTCGAGGTGCTGTACGCGGATGAAGTCGGCGACCGCATCTGCGATGCCGACGAAGGTCCCAGAGCCGGACAGCACGGGCGATGCGCCATGGCCCGGCAGATCCACTGCAATGATCTCGTTCGTGTTCGCCAGATCGGATGCGACACCGTCCCACGAGGCGATGTTGCCACCGAGACCATGCAGCAGGAGGATTGGCTGGCCCGTGCCTCTGCGAATGAAGTTGAGGGAGGGGGATTGCTGCGCTTGCTGGTTCATGCCTCACAACGGAGCGAGGCGAGAAAGAATCCCTCCGGTCGTCAATTCACGCCATCAACGAGCGAGGCTGTCTTCGCGGCGCGCCCCGGACGTCTCGGCGGCCTCCGGCAGAACCTCGACTCTGCGCGCTCAGTCGCTGCAAGCTGGTGTAGAAGCTTTTCCTGGAGGAGGACGGGATGCTGCGGCAGATCATCATGCCACTGGCACTGCTTGATGCCACTGGCACTGCTTGCGACGGCGCCTGCGACTGGCGAGGAATTCAACCGGGCCGGGCAGACGGACCCCCAGACGTGGACCCCCACGCCGTCAGCTCGACCCCTGTGCTGGGCTTTCTGAACAACGTCTACGAAGGGCTCGTCCGGCGCGGCCAGGACATGACCGTCGAGCCGGCGCTGGCGGTCGGTTGGGAACCCATCGGCGACGGGCAAGGCTGGCGCTTCAATCTGCGCGAGGGCGTCACCTTCCACGACGGCGCCGCGTTCACCGCCGAGGACGTGCTCTTCAGCTACGAGCGCGCCAGCTCCGAGCAATCGGACGTCTCTTCATGGTTCGCGCCGGTGTCCGAGGTCGTCATTGTCGACGACTACACGGTAGACGTCATGACCACCGCACCAAACCCGATCCTCCCGGACTCCATCGCCAACTGGATGATGGTGGACAGGGACTGGGCCGAGGCGAACGGCACCCAGATCCCTGCGCGCGACGCGGAGGACTTTGCCACGCTAAATGCCAACGGCACCGGCTTCATGCTGGACTCGCGGCAGCCGGGTCTCGAGACCGTTCTGGTGCCCTTCGACGGCTGGTGGGGCGACGCGCAGCACAACGTGACGCGCGCCGCCTTCACGCCGATCCAGAACCCCGCCACCGCGTTCGCAGCCCTCATCTCGGGCGACGTCGACATGATCAACCCGGTGCCGGTGCAGGATGCCGAGCGGCTCGACGCGCAGGAGGGCGTGCAGGTCATTCGCGGGATCGAGGCGCGCGTGATCATGCTGGGCAAGGAGCATGCCGAGGGGACGCTGGACGAGAGCGAGGCGGAGAATCCCTTTTCCGACGTCCGGATACGGCGGGCGTGGCGCATGCGGTTAACGTGCCGGCGATCCTGCAGACGCATCATGCGGGGGTCGGCGACGCCGGCGGACCAGCTCGTCAGCCTGGCGATGCGCGGGTCGACTCCGGGATTGCCAACCTACGCATACGATCCGGAGCGGGCCCGGGAGCTTCTGCAGGAGGCGGGCTATCCGGACGGATTTTCTTTTGATTTCAATTGCAACGACCGCTACCTGAACGACGAGGCGGTGTGCCAGGCGATCGTGGGCATGCTGGCGCGGGTCGGGAGGCGCGGCTGGATGCGATGCCGGTTCAGAATTATTGGCCGGAGCTCGGGGCGTCGAATTTCGATATGTACTTTTTGGGCTGGTCGCCCGGGACGTTCGATGCCGAGCACCCGATGCGGCTGGCCGCGAGCTCGGACGAGAACCTCGGGACGTGGAACTTCGGCGGCTACTCGAACGCGAGGATCGACGAGCTACTGCCTTCAATTCAATCGGAAATTGACGAGGACGCGCGGCAGGCGATGCTGGACGAGGTGGCCGAGATCATCGTCGAGGAGGTGGCGTATGTGCCGCTCTACGTGCAGCCGCTGCTGTGGGGCGCGCGGGAGAATATCGAGCTGGTTCAACGGCCCGACGACTTCTTCAACCTGCGCTGGGTGCGGGTGAACTGAGGCGGCCGCGCGGTCGGGTGAGGGCGAACTCACACGTTGCGTACATTTTCGGACCCCGGATTTGACAGGTTCTGACCTGAATCGGGGAGAAATGTACATGGTTCGCGTCGCCCTCACCACGCTCAGGCCGCAGCTCGCGAAGTGGATCCGCCACGTCCAGCAGCCGGAGGAGTTCGTCGTCATCACCGCCCACAACCGGGAGGTGGCGGCGCTGATCTCGATGCGGAACCTCGACCTGCTGTTCCAGCAGTGGGACGAGCACCGGATCGGGCCGATCAACCCCGCGACCGGGCGGCCGTTCGGGCGGGAGTGGGTGGTCGCGCACTTCCAGGGGCACTACCAGCGGCACCGGGATCCGGAGGCGCACCTGCATCCCCGGCGGCAAGACTGCCCGTGGCTGGGCCGGCCGTTCGAGTGGCCGCCGAAGGGCGCGACGGACGCGACGCCGCCCCCGGGCGCGCTGCCGATGCGTGTGCAGGCGCCGCGGCCCGATCCGCCGGAGGCGCCGGAGGAGGCCCCTGCCCCGGCGCGGCGCTGGTGGCCGTGGCGGAGGTGACGGGCGGCACGGGCCGGCCCGCCCCGTGCAACGGGCGGAGGCCCGCGCTAGGTCTTGCGGGCGCGCCTCTCCTCATCCCGCGCGGCGATCATGTTGCGGATGAGGTGGGAGAAGCGCAGTTCGCTGTCCGCCGGCCGTTGCGCCTCGGACGTCGCGGCGGGGGCGGCGCCAGTCTGACTGGTGGGTTGGATCTTGTCGTCTTTCATGTCGGAGGATCTCGTGTGACGATACCTGAGCGCCCACGATACGCAGGCCCGCCCGTTCGCGCAACGGGGACGAGGCCCCCCATGCTGCGGAGTCAGGGCCGCGGGAGTCGGGGCCGCGCGGCGTCGATGGCGCGGACGACGTGGCGCGGCAGCGAGAGGTTGGTGCCGACGGTGTGCCTCACCTCGGCTGGACGTAGGGGATGGCGACGAGGGTGCCGCCCTGCGCGTCGGTGGTCTCGGGGGGCGAGGGCCGGGCGAGGGGCTGGTCCTCGAACCAGAGGGACAGGGCCTCGGCGCCGGCGGCGATCACGCCCGCGAAGTCGCCCGCGGCGGCGAAGCAGCCGGGGACGTCGGGGAAGGTGATGCCGTAGGCGCTGCCCTCGTCGTGGTGGATGATGCCGGTGAAGAGCCTCATGTCTCGCTCCATCCGAGATGTCCGGCCTGCTTGCAATCATCCACTGCGTCATCACATGATGCATGTGCTGATGCGGAGATGGCGATGCGGACAACGGTAAATCTGGACGATACGCTCTTGGACAGGGCCGTTGGCCTGACTGGGGTGAAGGAGCGCGGGGTGCTCTTGCGCGAGGCGCTGACGGCGCTGATCGAGCGGGAGAGCGCGCGGCGGCTGGCGCGGCTGGGCGGCAGCGAGCCGGGGCTGGAAGTGCCGGAGCGGCGGCGGCCGGAGTGATCCTGGCCGATACCTCGGTCTGGGTCGGCCATCTGCGGGAGGGGGACGCGGAGCTGGCGCGGCGGCTGGAGGCGGCGCAGGTGCTCTGCCACCCCTGGGTGATCGCGGAGCTGGCGCTGGGGACGCTCAAGGCGCGGGAGACGGTGCTGGGGCTGCTCGACGGGTTGCCGGCGCTGCCGGTGGCGTCGGCGGACGAGGTGCGGGCGATGGTCAAGGCGCGGGGGTTCGCGGGCAGCGGCATCGGGGTCGTGGACGCGGGCCTCGTCGCGTCATGCCTGCTGGTGCCGGGGACGACGCTCTGGACGCGGGACCGACGGCTTGGCCGGGTGGCGGAGGGGTTGGGGGTGGCAAGGTTGGGATAGGCGGTTTGCACCAGCGCATCCTACACCTGCTCACCCACTTGATTAGTTTACGCACTTCTCCAAAACTAACGCATGACCATCGCTGCACAATTGAAAGCCGTTGAGCTGCTCCTCGCTTCGATAACTTGGACTATGGGTGAGGATGGCGCCGAAGCATCGTTCATGTATGGACGGCCAGGGGCTCCTCCCTACCAGCTCACAGCTGGCGCAACCATCTATTATCATCATGTGCCCTTGATGAAGGCCGCACTATTTGTTCGAAAGGAAGGCAGCGCACATCTTCGCTTCCTTCCCGTTAGCTACACCATCGGCAAGCTACAGGCTTTCATGTCAGATTTCTTTTGGTACGTTCGCTCCAGTGTGCCAATCAACTTTCCTGACGCAAATCTCGATCACAGCGTATCGATTTCTGCGAAACGCCAGCTCGCCGAAGCACTGCTCAGCACCGAACTTTTTTCGCCGAAGAATGACTTGCATGTATTTCCGCTGGCCGCCATAAAAGCGGTCGAGCCGTTTTGGTCAGAGAGTTTTTTCTTTTCAGATCCCAGCACACCTGATTCTTTTTTTCTCGGGGATGATCGTCAAGCACACGTTAATCCGGGCATTTTTCCTCCACTCCCTGAGCGGAGAGGCAGGGTAGAAGTTCCGTTGTCTTGGCTAGGTGTATACAGTCCGGATGTAGCCGCAGCCGAAAAGGAGAAAGGAGTCATCCTAGGCGCCGTGTCGCTAACGACGCCCCCTCGGCACCGCTATATGTTTAGTGGTCGGAGGGTTTGTGGGGGACGGTGCACTATCGAGAGCGAAAGGATAAGCCATAGTTTCGGTGCGCCACATACACCCCCCTGCTTCTACGACATCAGCTTGACAACTTCCGACCACGGCTGGTTGAACCTGCTTGCTCAGAAATTGCGCGATCCAAGTCGCGCGGCTCGGCGCGAACTCAATGCTCTTTCGTACTTCTACCGAGCATGGCCCCTGGATGTTTCTGACAGATTTCCGATTCTCTGCATGACGTTGGATGCGATCTTTGGAGAATCGAATCATGCCACGCAAGCCGTGATAGATGGCGTTCGTGCGACCCTCGGTGAGCACGTCAACGAGGGGCAACTGCGGATGCTTATGGAACTCCGGGCCTCGGTAATACATGGCGGTGCGCCAGATGTTTATGATTCCCGGAAGTATGGCCGATACTACAACCTGTTCGAATGCGACCCTATCCACGATATGGAGCTAGTCGTGGCAGCCTGCCTGCGTCGCAAGATCTTCGGGGATTCGCTGCCCGAGCATCAGGACCCCAACGCCGAGCTTATCGCGCGCGCCACTGCAGAGGGAAGGCTGCCCAAGAAGCGCGAACGCAGAACGATACTCTCGCTTGATGCGTTGGCGCGCTCATCTTCCAGTTTGTAGCGTCAGCCGCTCTTGAGCGCGCTCTCCCGCGCCGCCCTCAGCCGCTCGAAGTCATCTCCCGCGTGGTAGCTCGACCGCGTCAGGGGCGTGGCGCTGACCATGAGGAAGCCCTTGCCCCAGGCGGCGCGCTCGAGGGTGGCGAACTCGTCGGGCGTCACGTAGCGGGCGACGGCGTGGTGGCGGGAGGTGGGCTGCAGGTACTGGCCGACGGTGATGAAGTCGATGTCGGCGGCGCGCATGTCGTCCATGACCTGGAGGACGGCCTGACGCTCCTCCCCCAGGCCCACCATGATGCCGGACTTGGTGAACATCGACGGGTCGAGCTCCTTGACGCGCTGGAGGAGGCGCAGGGAGTGGAAGTAGCGGGCGCCGGGGCGGACCTCGGGGTAGAGGCCGGGGACCGTTTCCAGGTTGTGGTTGAAGACGTCGGGCTTCGCGGCGACGACGGTCTCCAGCACCTCGGGGGCGCATTTCAGGAAGTCGGGGGTCAGGACCTCGATGGTGGTGCCGGGGGCGCGGTGGCGGATGGCGCGGATGGTCTGGGCGAAGTGCTCGGCGCCGCCGTCGGCCAGGTCGTCGCGGTCGACGGAGGTGATGACGACGTGGTTGAGGCCGAGCTTGGCGACGGCGTCGGCGACGCGGCCGGGCTCGAAGGCGTCGAGGGTGTCGGGGCGGCCGGTGGCGACGTTGCAGAAGGTGCAGCCGCGGGTGCAGATCTCGCCCATGATCATCATGGTGGCGTGGCCCTGCGACCAGCACTCGCCGACGTTGGGGCAGCCCGCCTCCTCGCAGACGGTGACGAGCTTGTGCTCGCGGATGGTCTCGCGCGTCTCGCGGTAGCCGGCGGAGGTCGGCGCCTTGACGCGGATCCAGTCGGGCTTGCGCTGACGCGCGGTCTCGGGGCGGTGCGCCTTCTCGGGGTGGCGCTGTCCGGGGATGTGCAGGTCGCGGGGCATGGGCGCTCCTCCTCGGGGGGTATCTAGCCCGCGGGGGGCCGGGGCTTCAACGGGCGCGACAAATTCGGGCAGGAGTGCTTTGACTCCGGCGGCGGCATGTTTAGAACGGTTCCAAACAGTACCCGCCGATGGAGAGGAATATGGACGCGAGAAGCGACGAGAACTCTGGGTTGTCCGGTCAGCCACCGCACGCCGCGAGCGAACCGCGACTGGTGGCCGAACCAGCTGAACGTCAAGATCCTGCACCAGAACCCGCCGATGGCGGACCCGATGGAAGAGGGCTTCGACTATGCCGAGGCGTTCAAGAGCCTGGACCACGAGGCGCTGAAGCAGGACCTGTTCGCGCTGATGACCGACAGCCAGGACTGGTGGCCGGCGGATTACGGGCATTACGGGCCGCTGTTCATCCGCATGGCGTGGCACAGCGCGGGCACCTACCGGACGGGCGACGGCCGCGGCGGCGCGGGTGCCGGGCAGCAGCGGTTCGCGCCGCTGAACTCGTGGCCGGACAACGTGAACCTCGACAAGGCGCGGCGGCTGCTGTGGCCGATCAAGCAGAAGTACGGCAACAAGATCAGCTGGGCGGACCTGATGATCCTGGCCGGAAACTGCGCGATCGAGTCGATGGGGCTGAAGCCGTTCGGGTTTGCCGGCGGCCGCGCCGACGTGTGGGAGCCCGAGGAGGACGTCTACTGGGGCGGCGAGGAGGAGTGGCTCGCGACCAGTGACAAGGAGAACAGCCGCTACGCCGAGGGGCGCGTGCTGGAGAACCCGCTGGCGGCGGTGCAGATGGGGCTGATCTACGTCAACCCCGAGGGGCCGGACAGCAACCCCGACCCGCTGGCCTCGGCGAAGGACATCCGCGAGACGTTCGCGCGGATGGCGATGAACGACGAGGAGACGGTGGCGCTGACCGCGGGCGGGCACACGTTCGGCAAGTGCCACGGCGCTGGCGACCCGACCCTCGTGGGAGCGGAGCCCGAGGCGGCGAGCCTGGCCGAGCAGGGCCTGGGCTGGATAAGCACGCACGAGACGGGAATTGGCGACCACCAGATCGGCAGCGGCTTGGAAGGGCCATGGACGCCCAACCCGACCAGGTGGGACATGGGCTATTTCCACATGCTGTTCGACTACGAGTGGGAGCTGACCAAGAGCCCCGCCGGAGCCTGGCAGTGGGCGCCAAAGGACATCCGCAGCGAGGACTGCGCGCCGGCGGCGGGGGATGCCTCGCGCCACGTGCCGACGATGATGTCGACCGCGGACATGGCGATGCGGATGGACCCGGAGTACGAGAAGATCTCGCGCCGGTTCCGCGACAACCCTCAGGAGTTCGCCGAGGCGTTCCGCCGTGCCTGGTTCAAGCTGACCCACCGCGACATGGGTCCGAAGGCGCGCTATGTCGGACCAGACGTGCCGGCCGAGGACCTGATCTGGCAGGACCCGATCCCGCCGGTCGACCACCCGCTGATCGACGCGAACGACATCCACGAGTTGAAGGCGAAGCTGCTGGACTCCGGCCTGAGCGACCAGGAACTGATCGAAACGGCGTGGGCGTCGGCCGCGACCTTCCGCGGCTCCGACAAGCGGGGCGGCGCCAACGGCGCGCGCATCCGGCTCGAGCCCCAGAAGGACTGGGAGGTCAACAAACCCGATCAACTGAAGCGGGTGCTCGAAACCCTGGAGGGCATCCAGACGTCCTTCAACGATACAGCCGGCGGCGGCAAGAAGGTGTCTCTGGCCGACCTGATCGTCCTGGGCGGCGCGGCGGGCATCGAGGCCGCCGCGAATAAGGGCGGCCACGATATCGAGGTGCCGTTCACGCCGGGCCGCATGGACGCGAGCGCGGAGCAGACCGACGCGGAGTCCTTCGACGTCCTCGAGCCGGTTGCGGACGGCTTTCGCAACTACATGAAGACGCGCTTCAGCATCAGCGCCGAGGCGCTGCTGGTGGACAAGGCGCACCAGCTGAATCTGTCGGCGCCCGAGATGACGGCGCTGGTCGGCGGCATGCGGGCGATGGGCCTCAACGCCGACGGTTCGCAGCACGGCGTCCTGACCGATCGACCGGGGGCGCTGAGCAACGACTTCTTCGTCAACCTGCTGGACATGGGCACGATCTGGAAGCCGGCCTCGCCCGAGGAGCAGGAGTTCGAGGGCCACGACCGCAAGACCGGAGACGTGAAGTGGACCGGCACGCGGGTCGACCTGATCTTCGGCTCCCATTCCCAGCTTCGGGCCATTGCCGAGGTCTATGGCCAGGAGGGTGCGCGGGAGAAGTTCGTCAGGGACTTCGTCGCGGCATGGGCGAAGGTGATGGACAACGACAGGTTCGACCTGCACGCCGAGCGGATGAGCGCGGCCGCCTGATCCGCCTCGCAGACGTCCCGAAGGGCGCCCAACGCGGGCGCCCTTCGCTTTCGACGACATGCGACTCGGGTCGGCCCCGGATGCACCCTCGCGCGGGGTGCCGGTTACGCCAGCCTTCCATGCCAGATTGAACGTGTGGGCGCAGGGCTCAACCAACGGAAGCAGGGAGAGCGGGCGAAGGTCCGGCGGCACGCGTTCTTGACCTCAAGGCGCGGCTATCGCTTCGCGCAGGGACCAAACGGGAGTATGATCGGGTGGTGCCGCCGCCGTCGCGCGTGCGCGCGACTCCGGTGGCGGATGCTCCACGAGAGGATGCCACCATGACGTACCTGAACCTGATGACCGCCGTCGCGGCGTCGTGCCTTCTGACGGGCGCCGCCGTGGCGCAGGACGAGGATGCCGACGCGAAGGACCTTCTCCAGCGACTGGAGGGAGTCGCGCCGCCCGAGGTCCTGCAGAACGCGACGCTGATCGACGTCGGCGAGACCGGCGAGATGCGGACCCTGCGAGAGGGGACGAACGGCTGGACCTGCATGTACCCCGGAACCGACCCGATGTGCGCCGATGCGGGCGGCGTCGCATGGGGCAAGGCGCTCTTCGGCGGCGCGGAGGCACCGCCGGAGGATTCTGGGCTTCATCTACATGCTGCTCGGCGACGGCGGCACCAGCAACATCGCGCCCGGAGCCACCGAGCAGACCGCCCGACAACGAATGGGTGCAGACCGGCCCGCACGTCATGATCGTCGGCGGCGCCGCCGAGCTGATGCTGGCGAACTACCCACGGGAGGCGGATCCGTCGAAGCCTTACGTGATGTGGGGCGACACGCCCTACGCCCACCTGATGGTACCGGTCGAATAGGCGCGAAAAACCGGTACGCTCGGTCCGGCGGGGCGCGCTCTCAGCCGATCATCGGCGACCAGCCGTCCTCGCGCTCGTCGTAGTGGCGCTTGAGACGCTGGAGGGCGATCCGCAGGACGATCTTGCCCGAGCGCGCGGACCAGCCCATGCGTTTCTCCGTGATTTCAAGGCCCTCCAGAAAGCAGCAGCAGCGCAGAGCGACGTCGCCGAGGCCGGGCCCCAGATCCGACAGAGCCGCCGCCACCCGGTCGCGGGCGCGCGACGAGCCGTTCGAGGCTGGCTCGGAGGAGCAGAAATCCGGACGTTCGCCGGTGAGGAACTTCTGCCAGTTCTGCGTCACGCGCGGGCCGAGCTGGGCGAGCTCGAAGTCCTCTCGCAGGCGTTCTCCCGCGGCGACGAGGTCGCTGGTCAGGAACGGCTCGCCATCCTTGTCGCGCCGACGGGCGAGCGTCGTCAGGGGGCTCTCGGCGATGTTGTAGCGAACGCCGCGACGCCGGTCGCCGGCATCGAACTCGCGATGCTGGTCTCCGAAAGGCGTCGTTGCCTCCTCGAACCCGCCCCGCACGCCCTCGTCCTCCGCGATGAGGCGCTTGAGCGCGGCGCGGCCCGCCTGCGTGATCCGATAGCGCGCGATCCGGCCCTGCGTCTGACAGCGGATCCAGTCCTTCAGCGCCATCGCCTCGGCGATCTCGCGGTCGAGGACGGCGGTGCGGACGGTACGGCCGTCGGCGGAGTCGCGGACGACGACGCCCTTTTCCATGTCCTGGGCGATGGCGAGGCATGCGCCGGGTTCGTTCAGCCGGCGGAGAACGCGCCGAGCCTCCCTCTCGAGGGTCTCCTCTGTCGGTGTTTCCGGCGGGGTGAAGGCAGCGGTCATATCGGGATGTCCCCTCGTCGGTCGATCGCTGAAATCAGCGAAATGCGATGCACCAAGACGCCGAAGCGCCTCATCCACGAGAGGGTCGTCGCGCAGGCTTTCGAACCGCCGGACCTGACGCAGAACCGTCGAGGCATGGCACCCCGCCCCTCTGGCAAGCTCGCGGATCGACCGACCTGTCACCGTATGGACCAGGTAGTGCCGTGCAGCGGCCGGAACCCAGTGTGGAAGCGAGGCCAGCGGCCTGCCGACGGTCTCCGTCTTCGTCACGTCGCCCTCCGTACCATTCGCCGCACCAGATCGGTTATCCCCACATGACCGCAACTTGGAGTTGCCACCACATCTCGGGCATTTACGACGAATTGATAATTTCAAACTGTTTTTACGAGTTAAAGATTAGTCAAAGCTATCGCACGCCAGCATCGCCCACAACGCAACACCCGCTATGGTTGTATCAACGTCCGTCACGCCTGCAAAGCCGTGAAAGGACACGCAATGACTGACTTTCTGGGGGTACTGAACACCTTGCGACGGCCGCGCCTGTTGATCCGCGCGGCACGTTTCGGATTGCGCGACTACAACAGGGAACGTGACCTGCGCCGTCTCGTCGGGTCGGAGACGCTGCCGACGCCGCAGAAGGCGATACCGACGCTGATCGAGGCGGAGTTGCAGGTCGAGGCGACGCGTCGTGCGCACGACGCCGCTTACAGTCCTGCCAGGCATGTCGAATTGCTGGTCGCCCTGATCGCCGAGATCAGGCTGGTTCCTCGCGTGATCGGCTGAGGCTATCCGAAAGCGTCGGGCATCTCTTTCTTGCGACGGGCGACGTAGGCTGCCAACGCCTCGCCCGTCGCCTCGTCGAGATGCGGCTGCTGGTATTCCGCCAGCAGCTTCTCGACGCGATCTGCCGCCAGCGCCTCGGTGTCCGGCGAGCCGTTGTCCGCCCAGGTCTCGTAGGGGCGATAGTCCAGCACGTCGCTCTTCCAGAACGCGTCGGCGTAGTGGCGCTGGGTATGGCCGCAGCCGAGATAGTGACCGCCGGGCCCCACCTCGGCGAGGGCATCCATCGCCTGCGCCTCCTCGTCCGCCGCGGGCCGCCGGGCCAGGCGCGACAGCACACCGAGCTGGTCGGCGTCGATCACGAACTTCTCGATCGATGCCACGAGACCGCCCTCGAGCCAGCCGCAGGCGTGCAGCATGAAGTTGACGCCGGCGAGAAGCCCCGCGTTGAGCGAATTCGCACTTTCATAGCCGGCCTGGGCGTCGGGCCGCTTGGAGCCGGTGAAGGCGCCGGCGGAACGGAACGGCAGCCCCAGACGGCGGGCGAGCTGCCCCGCGCCATAGGTGACCTGCGCCGCCTCGGGCGTGCCGAAGGTGGGCGCACCGGAATTCATGTCGATCGAGGTGACGAAGGCACCGAATACAACGGGCGCACCGGGCCGGATCAGCTGCGAGTAGGCGACCCCGGACATTACCTCGGCGAGGATCTGCGTCAGAGTGCCGGTGACGGAGACCGGCGCCATCGCGCCGCCGACGATGAACGGCGAGATGATGCAGGCCTGACCGGCTGCGGCATAGACCTCCAGCGCCCCTGCCATCGTCGCGTCGAAGGTCAGCGGAGAATTGACGTTGATCAGCGAGATCAGGACGGGTTTCTCCGCGACGACCTCCGGCCCGAAAAGGATCTCGGCCATGGCGACGCTGTCGCGGGCCCGCTCCGGCTCGGTGACCGAGCCCATGAAGGGCTTGTCGCTGAGCGTGATGTGCGACAGCAGCATGTCGAGATGGCGCTTGTTCACCGGCAGGTCGGTGGGCTCGCAGACGGTGCCGCCCGAATGGTGGAGCCAGCGCGACATCTGGCCGAGCTTCACGAATTTACGGAAATCCTCGATCGTCGCATAGCGGCGCCCGCCATCCCGATCTCGGATGAAGGGAGGACCGTAGACAGGCGCGAAGACGAGGGAATTGCCCCCGATTTCAACGCTTTTCAGCGGGTTGCGGGCGAGCTGCGTGAAGCGCGACGGAGCGGTCGCGCAGAGCTGCCGCGCCAATCCCCGCGGGATCCTGACACGGTCGCCATCGACATCGGCACCCGCCTCCCGCCAGCGGTCGAGCGCGGCGGGGTTCTCGACGAAGGCGATGCCGATCTCCTGCAGGATGGTCTCCGCGTTCGCCTCGATGATCTCCAGCGTATCCTCGGGGAGGAGATCGAACGTGGGCACCGTGCGATCCAGAAGCCGTGCGGCCTCGACACGCACGCCGCTGCGCGTTGCTCGGCGGGCCGCGCCGCCACCCGATCTACGACTGCGTTCCTGATGGGTCATCGCGCACCTCCAGCCTCCGGCCAGACTAGTGGCTGGAGTCCCGTCGCCGTCGCCAATTCCGCCGTCTCAAGACCAAAAGCGACATCGGCTTGCCCTCGGCTGCTCTCGCGCCTATCGCGAGCGCCATGAGCACGCAGGCGCATGACCTTCTCCTCATCTTGGACTTCGGCAGCCAGGTGACGCAGCTGATCGCACGTCGGCTGCGCGAGGCGAGCGTCTACTGCGAAATCCATCCCTATGATCGCGTCGACGATGCGCTGATCGAGGCGCTGAACCCGAGGGCGGTGATCCTCTCGGGCGGTCCGGCGAGTCCCACCGCCGAAGGCTCGCCCAGAGCCGCGCAGAAGGTCTTCGAGCTGGGCGTGCCGGTCCTCGGCATCTGCTACGGCCAGATGGTGATGAACCTGCAGCTCGGCGGCGGCGTCGAGAGCGGGCACCACCGGGAGTTCGGCCGGGCCTTTGTCACGCCCACCGACGCCGAGCCCGGCGACCCGATCTTCGCCGGCCTGTTCGCGACCGGGCGCGAGGAGGTCTGGATGAGCCACGGCGACCGCATCACGCGGGTCGCCCCGGGCTTCGAGATCATCGGGACGTCGCCGAACGCGCCGTGCGCGCTGATCGCCGACACCGGCCGACGGTTCTACGGCGCGATGTTCCACCCGGAGGTGCATCACACGCCGAACGGCCGGATCCTGCTGCAGAATTTCGCCAGGCTCGCGGGGTTCAAGGGCGACTGGACAATGGGCGCCTATCGCGAGGAGGCGATCGCCAAGATCCGCGAGCAGGTCGGGTCGGGCCAGGTGATCTGCGGCCTGTCCGGGGGTGTCGACAGCTCCGTCGCCGCGGTGCTGATCCACGAGGCGGTCGGCGACCAGCTAACCTGCGTCTTCGTCGACCATGGTCTGCTGCGGAAGAACGAGGCCGAAGAGGTCGTGACGATGTTCCGCGACCACTACAACATCCCGCTCGTCCATGCCGACGAGAGCGAGCTCTTCCTGTCGGAGCTCGAGGGCGTCAGCGATCCCGAGGTCAAGCGAAAGACGATCGGGCGCCTGTTCATCGACGTCTTCCAGAAGCACGCGCAAGACGTTGGTGGAGCGGAGTTTCTGGCACAGGGAACATTGTACCCCGACGTCATAGAGAGCGTCAGCTTTTCTGGCGGCCCTTCGGTCACGATCAAGTCGCACCACAACGTCGGCGGCCTGCCCGAGAAGATGGGGCTGAAGCTGGTCGAGCCCCTGCGGGAGCTCTTCAAGGACGAGGTCCGGGCGCTCGGCCGGGAGCTCGGGCTGCCGGCGAGCTTCATTGGTCGCCACCCCTTTCCCGGCCCAGGGCTCGCCATCCGTTGCCCGGGCGAGGTCACGCGAGACAAGCTGGAGACGTTGCGGCGCGCCGACGCCGTCTTCATCGACCAGATCCGCCGACACGGCCTCTACGACGACATCTGGCAGGCGTTCGTCGCGCTCCTGCCTGTCCGCACCGTGGGCGTCATGGGCGACGGGCGCAGCTACGACTACGCCTGCGCGCTGCGGGCGGTGACGTCGGTCGACGGGATGACCGCCGATTACTACCCGTTCACGCACGAGTTCCTGGGCGAGACCGCGACGCGCATCATCAACGAGGTCGAGGGCATCAACCGGGTCACCTACGACGTGACGTCCAAGCCGCCCGGCACCATCGAATGGGAGTGAGCCAACCGCCGGGCGACCCGCATCCGCTTGCCGCTGCGGCCTGGATGGCCGGCGCTGTCGTCAGCTTCACTTCCATGGCCGTTGGTGGCAGAGAGGTGTCGGGCACCCTCGATACATTCGAGCTGATGTCGTACCGGTCGCTGGTCGGGCTTGCCGTTATCGGCATCGTCGCGACAGGCTTCGGCTGGACCGGTCGCATCCATGCGCGGCGGATGCGGCTTCACTTGGGGCGCAACGCGGCGCATTTCGTCGGGCAGAACCTGTGGTTCTTCGCTCTCGCCATCGCCCCACTGGCGCAGGTCGTCGCTCTCGAATTCACCTCGCCCCTCTGGGTTGCCCTTCTCGCCCCGCTCTTTCTCAGCGAACGCCTGACCGGGGTACGGCTCTTGGCCGCTGCGCTGGGCTTCACGGGGACGCTGATCATCGCGCAGCCGTCGCTCGAGCACATTCCGCCCGGCCTCGCCGCTGCGGCAGGGGCCGCGGTCTGTTTTGCGACGACCGCGATCTTCACCAAGATCCTGACCCGGACCGAACCCACCATTTCGATCCTGTTCTGGTTGACTGCGATGCAATCCGTATTCGGGATAGTCTGTGCCGGCATCGACGGCGACATGACGGCGCCCTCCATCGAGATCGTGCCGTGGCTGCTGGTCGTCGGCATCGCGGGCCTCTCCGCCCATCTCTGCCTCA
Organism: uncultured Alphaproteobacteria bacterium; assembly: GCA_963749675.1. Lineage (GTDB taxonomy): Bacteria > Pseudomonadota > Alphaproteobacteria > Rhodobacterales > Rhodobacteraceae > Roseitranquillus. The sequence goes on along the minus strand of CAVVNT010000001.1, from coordinate 870,708 downwards.
CTCAGGCCCTCTCGATCGCGCCTGCTACCGTCGTCATGCCGCTCGATTTCGCGCGCTTGCCGGTGGTCGCCTTGGTTGGGGTCGCACTTTATGGCGAACCTTTGGGGCTTGCGCTCATCCTCGGCGCCGCGATCATCTTTACGGCGAACTGGATCAACATCACGCAATCGCGCAGCAACGCACCGCGCAGTGTGTCTGTGCGGTGACTGCGAACGCTCTGAATCAACCCTGACGCTAGGTGAACGATTGATTGGCACGGACTTGCGGCGCATCGCTGGTGTGGAGAGGCGCGAGTCGCGGGAGGTCACCATGAAGAGAATCGTCACCACATTGCTGGTCGGTGCCGCCGCGACCAGTGCGCAGGCGGGCGGGATCGAGCGCACGTTCCTGCCGCTCGGTGCTCTCTTCGAAGAAGGCTCCTATGCCGAGCTCAGTTTCTCGGGTGCCCTGCCCGACGTGAGCGGAACGGCGTCGGCGATGTTCGGCGGATTCGAGTCCGGAGACATGACCGTCGGCTATGGAAACGTCGGTGCCGCCTACAAGGACGATCTCACCGAAGAGCTCTCCCTTGGGATTTTCTTCAATGAGCCCTACGGGGCGAACATCGGGTATCCCGGGGGCACGAACTACTACGCGCAGAGCGCCACGGCGGAACTCGACACCAATGCTCTGACGGCGATCCTCAAGTACGACTTTCCGAACGCTGTTTCGGTGTATGGCGGGATCCGCTACCAGACGCTCTCGGCCCAGGCGGACCTCCCATATGTGGGCCTCGGCATCCCGGGCGTCGGTCCGGTCGGCTACACTGCGGATGGGGACCAGGACGAGGCGTGGGGCTACATCGTCGGCGTCGCCTACGAGCGGCCGGAGATCGCGCTGCGGGTCGGCTTGACCTACGCCTCCGCCATCGATCATGAGCTCGACGTCCAGGAAAGCTCGCCGGTCTTCGGCCTCTTCCTCGGGACGCAGGACCTGAATGCCAGCACGAATGTGACCACGCCACAGTCGGTGACGCTCGACTTCCAGACCGGCATCGCGGAGGACACGCTGCTGTTCGGCGCGGTCCGCTGGGTCGACTGGACCGAGTTCGTGATCAATCCCGAGGGCTACAGCCAGCTACCGTATGGGCCCCTGGTCGACTACGCGGACGATCGTTGGACCTACAGCATCGGCGTCGGCCGCCGCCTTAACGAGATGTGGTCGGTCGCGGGATCCATCGCATACGAACCGTCGACGGGCAGCATCACCGGGAACCTCGGCCCGACCGACGGCTTCACCGCGGTCGGCGTCGGCGTCACCTACGAGCAGGCGAACGTCAGTGTCACGACCGGGATCCGCTACGTCTGGCTCGGTGACGCCGAAACGCCGCAGGGGTCGGACTTCGAGGACAACACCGCGATCGGCGGGGGCATCACGATCGGCTACAATTTCTGACGCATCGCCGGGCGTCGCCTGCCTCCTCGCTTGACCTGCCAGTGCGCTGACGCCTACCTGCGCCGGCGCAGGCGGGACGAAGCATGATCTACCGAAATGCCGACGAATGGCGCCAGGCGGGGTCGAAGCGGATCCTCCTCTTCGGAATGTCCGGGCTTGGGAAGACGCACCTCTCCGACCTGCTCAGGCGGTCCGGTGGGTGGTTCCACTACTCGGTCGATTACCGCATCGGCACGCGCTATCTCGGCGAGCACATCGTTGACAACTTCAAGCGCGTGGCGATGCGGCAGCCATTCCTGCGCGAGCTGCTCTTGACCGACTCGATCTACATCGCGTCGAACATCACTTTCTCTAACCTCGCGCCGCTCTCGACATGGCTCGGAAAGCCCGGCGACCCCGCCAAGGGCGGGCTGCCCTTCGACGCGTACATGCGGCGGCAGGCGCTGCACCGGGAGGCGGAAATCGCGTCGTTGCTCGATACCGTCCGCTTCATCGATCGCGCGCAGGACCTCTACGGTTACGACAACTTCGTTTGCGAACTCGAGCGGTTCGATCTGCGAGGTGGTTGACCCTGACGACCGCGATGACGCCGTCCTGAGCACGCTCGCAAAGCATGTCCTGCCGGTCCACATCGAGGGGACGGAGGGGCATGTCGAAGAGCTCGTCCGGCGCTTCGACCGTGCGCCCAAGCCGATGTACTACCAGCCTGACGCGCTGGAGCGGGAATGGGCGTCGTACCTGACCGAACACGACGTCGCTCCGAAGGCGGTCGATCCCGACGCGTTCGTCCGCTGGACGTACCGCCGCGCCCTCGCCCGCCGGGAACCGATCTACCGCGCCATCGCGGGAGAATGGGGCGTCAGCATCGCGGCCGCCGACGTCGCACAAGTCCGCAATGCGAATGACGGAATCGAGCTGATCGCGGCCGCCCTTGAGGCACGGGCGTAAGCCGAATATCTCACCGCTTCGGCCGGAGGTTCCCGATGCCCATCAAGATACCCGCCGACCTGCCCGCGTTCAGAGTGCTGACCGAAGAGGGCGTGATGGTCATGTCGGAGGCCCTTGCCGAGCGGCAGGACATCCGGCCGCTTCGGATCGGGCTGCTCAACCTGATGCCGAAGAAGATCCAGACCGAGACGCAGTTCGCGCGCCTGATCGGCGCGACGCCGCTGCAGATCGACCTGAACCTGATCCGCATGACCAGCCACGAGACCCGCAACACGGCCGCCGAGCACATGGAGGCGTTCTATCGCCCGTTTCAGGAGGTCAAGGACGAGAAGTTCGACGGCCTCATCATTACCGGCGCGCCGATCGAGCACCTGCCGTTCCGGGCGGTCACCTACTGGGACGAACTGGTCGAGGTGATGGACTGGACCCAGACCAACGTGCACTCGACCTTCGGCGTCTGCTGGGGTGGCATGGCGATGATCCACCACTTTCACGGCGTTCCAAAGCACGTCCTGCCGCAGAAGGCCTTCGGCTGCTTCCGCCACTCGAACCTGCTTCCGTCATCGCCGTACCTCCGCGGCTTCTCCGACGATTGCGTCATCCCGGTGAGCCGCTGGACGGAGATCCGGCAACGGGACGTGGATCGCGTCTCGTCGCTTGTCACGCTGCTCGGCTCGGACAAGGTCGGTCCGTGCCTGATCGAGGACGTGGCGCATCGTGCGCTCTACATCTTCAATCACTTCGAATACGACAGCCACACGTTGGCCGAAGAATACCGCCGCGACGTGGAGTCTGGTCAGGCGATCGGGGTGCCCGCCGACTACTACCCCAGCGACGACCCGTCGCGGGCGCCGCTCAATCGCTGGCGCAGCCACGCCCACCTTCTATATGGCAACTGGATCAATCAGATATACCAGACAACGCCATATGATCTCGCTGAAGTCGGGCGCTAGCCTCGCCCTCTCGACGCTCGTGCTCGCCGGCTGTGGCGGTTGGATCGACGTTCGCGCGGAACGTCGGGAATCCGCGGCAGAGGCCGCCTTCCCTCCGCAGGGCCGGTTTGTCGACGTGGGCGGCGGCCGGCGGGTGCATGCAGTCGTCCGCGGGTCGGGTCCGGACCTGATCCTGATCCACGGGGCGAGCGGCAGCACCCGCGACTTCACGCTGACGCTGGCGGATCGGCTGACCGACCGTTACCGCGTGATCGTGTTCGATCGGCCCGGGCTCGGCTATACCGACCGCGTCGGGCCGGAGTTCGGCGGGGCATTCGACACCGACGCCGAGAGCCCTGCGCAGCAGGCGCAGATGCTGCACACCGCCGCGGAAAAGCTTGGCGCGTCGCGTCCGATCGTCCTCGGCCACAGCTACGGCGGAATCCGTCGCGATGGCATGGGCGCTGGACCACGACCCCGCGGCGCTGGTCGTCGTGTCGGGCGCAACGCAGCCGTGGCCGGGCGGCATCGGGCCGCTCTACAGCATCACCGCCTCCTCTCTCGGAGGTGCCGTGCTCGCGCCGATGATTGCCGCCTTCGTCACCGAGGAACAGGCGAACGGGGTCCTGCAGTCGGTTTTCGCGCCGCAACCCGTTCCCGACGGCTATGCGGAGAACGTCGGGATCGGGCTGTCGGTGCGGAGGAAGTCGATCCGTGTGAACGCGCGACAGTTGAGCTCGCTGAAGCCGCACGTTGCGGAGATGTCGCAGCGATACCCCGAGATCGATGTCCCTCTGGAGATCGTCCATGGGACCGCCGACAGCGTCGTGCCTGCCGATGTTCACGGGATACCGCTGTCGCGCCAGGTGGACGCCGCCAACCTGACCCTGCTCGACGGGATCGGGCACATGCCGCAGCACGTTGCGCCGGAGGCGGTGGTGGCCGCCATCGACCGGGCCGCCCGGCGCGCCGGATTGCGCTGACGCTGGACGGGGCATACGCTGCCGCGACGGAGGCGCCAATGACGACGGATAATGCGCGGGCAATAAACGACTATTACAAGAACGAGGCCTCGGATGGCGCGCGCGAGCGCATCGATGGCGCCAAGAAGGGCCGCATCCTGTCGCGCAGCTATCCGTACAGGAAAAGGCTCGACAAGGATGAGTACGAAAGCACACTGCAGGCCCTCCAGATCGAACTGGTGAAGATGCAGGCGGACGTTGCGCGAACCGGCAAGCGCATCGTCATCGTGTTCGAGGGCCGCGACGCCGCGGGCAAGGGCGGGACGATCAAGCGCTTTCGCGAGAACCTGAACCCCCGAATCGCCCGCGTCGTCGCGCTGTCCAAGCCCTCGAATCGCGAAGCGGGAATGTGGTACTTCCAACGGCATGTCGCGCACATGCCGTCCGCGGGCGAGATCACGTTCTTCGACCGGTCCTGGTACAATCGCGGCGTGGTCGAGAAGGTCTTCGGCTTCTGCACAGATGTCGAGCGAGAGCTTTTCTTCCGGCAGGTGCCCGACTTCGAGGGGGCGCTGGTCGAGGATGGGATCATTCTCGTCAAGCTATGGCTGAACGTCGGCCGGACCGAGCAACTGAGGCGCATGCTGGATCGCGCCAACGATCCGCTCAAGCAGTGGAAGCTGAGCTCGATAGACGTCGAAGGGCTCGCCAAGTGGGCCGAGTACTCCGAGGCCATCGCGGAGACGTTCGAGCGCACGCATCGGCCGCATGCGCCCTGGACAGTCGTGCGTTCCGACGACAAGCGCCGGGCGAGGATCGCGGCCATCCGCGCCGTTCTCAGCCGCGTGAACTACCACGGCAAGATCGAAGCGGCCGCGCAAGGACCAGACGAGGCAATATGTGGTTCGCCGGCCATCTGGCATGCCTAAGCGTGGCTATCATCACGGAAATCTCCGGCAGGCCCTGGTCGAGGCGGCGCTCCAGCTGATCGAGGACAAGGGGCCCAATGGCTTCACGCTGAGCGAGGCTGCGAAAGACGCCGGCGTCACGCCGGCGGCGGTCTATCGGCACTTCGCGGGACGCGAGGATCTGATCGCGGAGGCAGCAAGACAGGGATACGCCATTTTCGCCGACCTGATGGAGCATGCCTACGACGACGGCCAGCCGTCGGCGCTTGCGGCGTTCGAGAAGACGGGCCGGGCCTATCTGGCTTTTTCACGAAAATATCCAGGGCATTACGTGGCGATGTTCGAGTCGGGCATCTCGATCAATCGCACCCCGGATCTCGCTGCGGCGGCCGCCCGCGGCTTTCGCGTCCTGGAACGATCGGCCGAGGCGCTGTCGCAACACATCCCCCGGGATCGGCGGCCTCCGCCACAGATGTTCTCGGCCCATGTCTGGGCATTGAGCCATGGCGTGGTGGAGCTGTTCTCTCGCGGCTCGCCGGGGACCAAGTCACCGTTCCCGCCGGAGGACCTGCTGGAGAGCGGGATCGGCATCTACCTGCGCGGGCTCGGGCTGATCCCGCCCGACGCGTGACGGTCAGCCGGGGAAGAGCACCAACGCGCGCGGATCCCACGACACCACCGCCCGGTCCCCCGGTTCGAGGACGCGCCGGCCCTCGAGGTTTTCCATGCTGATCCAGACAGGCTCCGCCGCGCCGTCGATCAACACGCCGTAGGTCGTCATGTCGCCGTAATAGGCGCGCTCGACCACCTCTCCCGCCGCCGTCCGGTCGGCGGTCTCGCCCTCGAACAGGATCGCCAGGGTCTCGGGACGGAGGCCAACGGTGACCTCGCCCGGCCCGGCCCCGTCGACAAGCTGATCGTCCGCGATCGGGCCGCGCCCGAAACCGGACATCTCCACCTCGCCGTCGCGAAAGGCGCCGGGCAGGAAGTTCATCACTCCGATGAAGTCCGCGACCCTCTGGCTTGCCGGGCGACGATAAAGGTCTTGCGGCGTAGCCACCTGCGCAATGCCACCCTCGAACATCACGGCGATGCGGTCAGACATGATCAGAGCCTCCTCCTGGTCGTGGGTGACGAGGATGAAGGTGATCCCGACATGGCGCTGGAGTCGCCGTAGCTCCTGCTGCATCTGCTCTCGCATCTTTCGGTCGAGTGCCGAGAGCGGCTCGTCGAGGAGCAGCACGCGGGGCCGCAGGATGAGCGCGCGGGCAAGCGCCACCCGCTGCCGCTGTCCCCCTGAAAGCGCGTGGGCCGCGCGGCCTCCGTAGCCGGCGAGGCCCACCATGGCGAGCGCCTCCTCGACCATCGCGCTGCGCCGGGCCGCGTCCAGGTCGCGCTTTCGTCGGAGCCCGAAACCGACATTCTGCTCCACCGTGAGGTGCGGAAAGATCGCGTAGGACTGAAAGACCATGTTGGTCGGCCGCCGATTTGCCGGAACGCCGTCCATGTCGCGGCCGTCGAGCAGCAGGCGCCCCTCCGAGATATCCTCGAACCCCGCGATGGTGCGCAGGAGTGTCGTCTTTCCGCAGCCCGACGGCCCGAGCAGCGAGAAGAACTCGCCCGGGCGGATCGAGAGATCGATCTTCGTCAGCGCCTCGTAGCTGCCGTAGAACTTGCGCACGCCCTGCAGACGGATGATCGGCTCGCTCAAAGGAATCCCCCGGCATGTGCCGCGCCGCTGCGGGCCAGTCCGCGGCGCCGATAGAATTCGGCGATCGTGATGAGAACGACCGAGAGGAGAACCAGGATCGTTCCCAGGGCCATGACCACGGGTATCTGCGCGGGAAACCGCAGGAGACCCCAGATGTAGACCGGCAGAGTTGGGTTCGTCCCGGACAGGAAGAAGGCGATGATGAACTCGTCGAGAGAGATGATGAACGAGATCAACATCGACGAGATGATCCCCGGCATCACCAGCGGCAGGGTGATCAGCCGAAACGTCGACCAGCGGCTTTCTCCCAGATCGAGCGCCGCCTCCTCCAGCGACCGGTCGAGCCCGGCGAACGCGGACTGCAGGATCGCGATAGAGAACGGCGTACAGATCAGCGTGTGAGCGGCGATCACCGTCAGCGACGACAATTGCAGCCCAAGCCCGAGAATGACCGTCAGGAGCGAGACCGCCACGATGATTTCAGGCAGGACGAGCGGCAGCATGATGAAGCCGATGATCGGGCGCTTGCCCGGAAACGCGTAGCGCGCCCCAGCGCGCGCGGCACAGATGCCGAGGAGCGTTGCCAAAACCGCCGTGCTGACCGCGACAAGGAGCGACGTCAGCACGGCGCTGTGCAGTGCGCTCACGGTCGCAAGCTCTCGAAACCAGCGGGTCGAAAAGCCGGAGAGGGGAAAGGCGATGATTTGGCTGTCGTTGAAGGCGAAGACCGGCAGCAGAAAGATCGGTGCGTAGAGGAAGATCAGGTACGCGAGCGTGTAGGCGCGAAGGCCGCTCATGGCCGGCCCCTGACCGCAAGCCGCGACAGGAGGATGAGCGCGAGCGAGATCAGGCCGACCGCCGCCATCGAGAGCACGGCCAGCGTCGCGCCGAGCGGGGCGTTGTTGAGGCGCAGATACTGGGTCTGGATCATGTTCGCGATCATCAGCCCGTCCGGACCGCCGACGAGCCGCGGTGTGACGTAGTCACCGATCGTAGGAATGAAGACGATGAGCGCGGCGGCCACCACCCCGGAAATCGACAGCGGCAGCGTGACGCGGAAGAAGGTCGAGACCGTCGTCTCGCCGAGATCGCGCGATGCCTCGAGCAGCGAGCGGTCGATCTTCTCCAAGGCGACGAAGATGGGCAGGATCGCGAACGGAGCGTAGGCGTGCGCCAGCGTGATCACGACGGCATTTGCGTTGTAGAGGATGAACGACAGCGGCTCCTCTATCAGACCGAGCCCCTGCAGCGAGCTGTTCAGCACCCCGTTGAACCCGAGGATGACCTTCCACAGAAAGACGCGGATCAGGTAGCTTGTCCAGAACGGGATCGTGATAAGGAAGATCCACAGCGCCTTGCGTTCCGGCCGGACGCGGAATGACACGAAATAGGCGACCGGGAATGCCGTCAAGACCGTCGCGATCGTGACCGCCCCCGCGATCAGGATCGACCGGAGGATGAGTTCACGGTAGAGTGGGTCGCTCAACGCTTCGCGATAGTTCTCGAGCGTGAAAGTGCGGACGATCGTCAGGAAGTCCTGCGTCCAGAACGTGAAGGCAAAGATCGTGCCGAGCGGAACGGCGAGGAGCAGCAGCGCATAAAGCGCAGGCGGCGCGATCAGAGCCAGGCCGCTACGGGCCTCTCGGTCGGCAAGCACCTGTGGTGACATTCGGCGGGCGGAACCCCCTGACTGGTCCCAGAAACTTATGAAGGCCTCGCGGAGCCGCAACAACCGGATTCCTGCATCATTGCCGCCGTTGGCCCGCCACTGTTGGCCCAATGCCTAGAGAACAGGCTGGAGGAATGGTAGGAATTCGGCCCGGGTACTTTCGCATCCCGCCCGGGCCCATCCGACGTGGCGGAGTTGGTCACGGACCCGCTCGGCAGCCCGCTCACGCTCTTGTTCCATCGCGGGGAACCGGCGGGACCGGCGATAACGTGCAAGCCGCTGCAAATCTGCCGGCGGCAACTGCGCAACGCAGGTCCGCCGACTGTCCTGTCGGCGTGGGAAGGCTGCCTCCGCGCGCGCCTCCGGTCTGGACCGACGCGTCACGTGAGGGGGCTCGCGGTCCGGTGACTGGATGCACGAGGGGCCTTGCCCGTGCGGCCAGCCCCTCGCCCCTCGAACTAGCGCTTGGAGAATTGGAAGCTGCGGCGTGCCTTGGCGCGGCCGTACTTCTTTCGCTCGACCACGCGGCTGTCGCGCGTCAGGAAGCCCGCGGCCTTGAGCGGTGCGCGCAGACTGGGATCGTAGAGCTGCAGAGCCTTCGAGACGCCGTGCTTGACCGCGCCGGCCTGGCCGGAAAGGCCGCCGCCCTTGACGGTCGCCTGCACGTCGAACTGCCCCTCGACACCGGCGACCTGGAACGGTTGGCGCAGGATCATCTGCAGCACCGGACGGGCGAAGTAGGCGTTCAGGTCCTTGCCGTTCACGGTGACCTTGCCATTGCCCGGCCGGATCCAGACGCGGGCGACCGCGTCCTTACGCTTGCCCGTGGCATAGGAGCGGCCGAGGTCGTCGCGAACCGGCTCCCGCGGGACCTCGGCCTGAGGAAGCGCGGCGTCGGTACCCTCGACGGCCTGGTCCAGCTCTTCGAGCGATCTGATTTCTTCGGCCATCACGCGGTCCTCGTGTTCTTCTTGTTCATCGCCTTGACGTCGATGATCTCGGGATTCTGCGCCTCGTGCGGGTGGTCCGCTCCGGCGTAGATGCGGAGGTTGCCCATGACCTTGCGGCTGAGACGGTTGCTCGGCAGCATCCGCTTGACCGCCAGTTCGACCACACGCTCAGGGTGCTTGCCTTCAAGCACCTTCTCGGCGGTGGTGGACTTGATCCCGCCGGGATAGCCGGTGTGGCGGTAGTAGGTCTTCTCGACCCGCTTGTTGCCCGTCAGTTGCACCTTGTCGGCGTTGACGATGATGACATTGTCGCCCATGTCCATGTGCGGCGTGAAGGTCGCCTTGTGCTTGCCGCGCAGGCGCATGGCGACGATCGAGGCGAGGCGGCCCAGCACGACGCCCTCGGCGTCGATGACCACCCACCGCTTCTCGATCTCCGCCGGTGTCGCGGTATACGTTCGCATCGGTGTCGTCCCATGAAACTCGGAAAGCGCCCTTCCGGGCGCCGGATAACGGTCGTTCTAGCGATCCGCAACTCCAGGTCAAGCGGGAAAAAGGCGTGATTATCTCCTACATGACAGTCGTTTAGAGATATGGTATTAGAATACCGCAGCAAACCAGCGATCCTGACGCTTTGGATGGACGCCATCACGCAGGGGCATCTCGATGCTCTGCGGGAACGATATTTTCCCGCCGATCGCAATCTGATCCCGGCGCATCTGACCCTGTTCCATGCGCTTTACGGCGACATCGACGCCGACATCGCGGAGGCAGTCTCCGATCTGCCGCCCCTTCCCCTACGGATCTCAGGCGCGCTGTTTCTGGGAAACGGCGCGGCTCTTGCAGTCGACTGCCCTGGGCTCCCGAGGCTCCACCGGAAATTGCAGGCGGCATGGCACGACCGCCTGACGCAGCAAGACCGGCAGAAGCTGCGGCCGCACGTCACGGTGCAGAACAAGGTCGCGCCCGACGTCGCGCGCCGCACCGCAGACGCGCTCCGCCAGATGGCGCCCATGGAGGGTGCCGCCGAAGGCTTGATCCTCTGGCGATATCTCGGCGGGCCGTGGCAGGAGATCGGGCGCTACCCTTTCGCCGGCGGGATCGAATAGGTGAGTGACGCCCGCGCCACCGGCTCGTCCCCGTCCGAGAAGATCAGCACGTCACCGACGGCGAGGACCCGGCCCAGCTTCAGCAGACGCGCTTTCGCGACGAGGTCCACTCCCGCCGCGGGCTTGCGCATGAAGTCGATGGAGCAGTTCGTCGTGACCGCGAGTGCCACAGGCCCCAGCATCGCGAGGATCGCAAGGTAGACCGACACGTCGGCGAGCGCGAAGATCGACGGTCCCGAGACGGTGCCGCCAGGCCGAAGATTGCGGTCGCCGACTGTCATCCTCACCTCGACCTGCATCGGACCTACAGTCTCGACGGTGAAGTCCGCCGCAACTTGCGGAAACTCCGCATCGAGAAATTCCTGGAGCGCCGTCGCCCCCATTGCCGCGTCCATGGCGCCCCCGTCCTGGCTCGGCTACGCTTGGGGGAAAGCATGGCGGAGGACAAGATGCTGGAGCGGAGCGACGACGCGGGAGTGACGCGGCTGACGATGGCCGCGCCGGAGCGGCTGAACGCGCTTTCGGACGAGATGCTGGCGAGGCTGTCGGCGGCGTTCGCCGACTTGGGCGCCGACCCATCGGTCAGGGTCGTGGTGCTGGCGGGAACGGGCAAGGCCTTCTGCGCCGGTCACGACCTCAAGCAGATGCAGGCGGCCCGCGACGCGTCAGATGGAGGGGCAGCCTATTTCGAAGACCTTTTCGGACGTTGCGCGGCGATGATGATGCAGATCCGGCAGCTGCCGCGACCGGTCATAGCCGAGGTCGGGGGCATCGCGACGGCTGCGGGTTGCCAGCTCGTGGCGTCCTGCGACCTCGCCGTGGCGGCAGAGGGCGTCAGGTTCGGCGTGAACGGTGTCAATATCGGCCTTTTCTGCTCCACTCCGATGGTCGCGCTCAGCCGCAACGTGCCGCGCAAGAAGGCGTTCGAGATGCTGGTGACCGGCGACTTCATCGACTCCGCGCGCGCCGCGGAGTTGGGCCTCGTGAACCGTGTCGTTTCGCCGGAGCGGCTGCGGGAAGAGACCGACGCGTTGGCTCGCCAGGTCGCGTCGAAGCTCGACACCGCGGTTCAGATCGGCAAGCGCACCTTCTACGACCAGCTCGAGGTGCCGCTGGCGCAGGCCTACGCGCTGACGCAGGCGGCCATGGTCGAGAACATGATGTCGGAAGATACCGCCGAAGGCATCTCGGCATTCATCGAAAAACGCAAGCCGGCCTGGAGCGATCGCGGCTAGAGCCCGTAGAGGTCGCCGAACTTCGCCTCGAGGTAGTCGAGCAGCGGCCCCTCCGAAGGCTCCCGCTCGCAAGCGTGCGAAATCGTCTCTCCCGGCGGTCGAAGGCCGCCATGGGTTTGCAGGCGGTCGCGCAGCCAGCCGGTCGCCGGCGATGGATCGCCATGGACCAGCGCCTCGTCCAGATCCGGCACGTCGCGCAGAAGCGCTTCGTGCAGGCAGCCGGCATAGACGTTGCCAAGCGTGTAGGTCGGGAAGTATCCGATCAGGCCGACAGACCAGTGGACGTCCTGCAGACAGCCATTGGCGAAGGTGTCGACCGCCACTCCGAAATCGCGCTCGAACCGCTCGTTCCACGCCGCCGGCAGCTCGCTCACGGCGAGATCGCCCGCGATCATCGCCCGCTCGAGGTCGTAGCGCATGAGGACGTGGAGGTTGTAGTGCACCTCGTCCGCCTCGGTCCGGATGAAGCCCGGATGCACGCGGTTTACCGCGGCGTAGAAGTCTTCCGCCTCATCGATGCCGAACGACCCGAAGGCCTGGCGCATCCGGCCGTGCAGAAACGCGGTGAAGGCGCGGCTGCGGCCGAGCTGATTTTCGTAGATGCGGCTCTGGCTCTCGTGCACCCCCATCGAGATGCCTCGGCCCACCGGCGTCAGTGCGTAGGCGTCGTCGATGCCCTGCTCGTAAGTGGCGTGCCCGACCTCGTGGATTGTCGAGTAGAAGCAGTTGAACGGATCTCGCGCATTCGTGCGCGTCGTGATCCGCACGTCGAGGCCGGACCCCGAGGAGAACGGATGGACCGCCTTGTCGATCCGCCCGTGCGCGAGATCGTATCCGAACGCCAGTGCGAGCTCGGACGACAGCGCGAGCTGCGCCCGCTCCTCGAAGTCGCCGGACAGGAGCTTCGGCTGCCGATCGGAGCCGAGGATCTTCTCACGCAGCGCCACAAGGCGCGGCCGCATCGCGCCGAAGAGATCGTCGAGGAAAGCGGTCGTCGCGCCCGGCTCGAAGTCTTCGAGGAGCGCGTCGTAGAGAGATCCCCCATCGGCCAGTGCCTCGGCCTCCTGCCGCTTCAGTCCCACGACGCTCTCCAGTGTCGGAGCGAACGCCTTGAAATCGTCGGCGGCGCGGGCCTCGGCCCAAATTCCCTGCGCCCGGCTCGTCGTCCTTGCGATCTCCGCCGCGAGCGTCATCGGCACCCGCGACGTCCGCTCGAAGGATCGGCGGATGTGGCGGAGTTGGGCACGCTCGACCCCGCCGAGGTCAGCCTGCGCCTCGGCCTCGGCCAGCCACTCCCCGACGCGCAGGTTCATGCGCCGTTCGTGAAGGATCGACTCCATAGCCGCCATCTCGTCGGCGCGCTGCGGCGCCGCACCGCGCGGCATGACAGTCTCCTGGTCCCACGAGAGGCGGCCCGCCACTTCGGCCAGCGCCTCGGTGTCCCGCTGATAGGCCATCAGGTCGGCGAATGCGCTCATCCGCGCACCGACTGGGCGGCGGGGTAGCGCGCCAGGAACCGTGCGCGCAGGATCAGGGTCCAGAGCAGGATCGCGCCCAGCTGGTGGAAGATCGCTAGCTGCAGCGGCGCCATCGACATCACGGTGATGATCCCCAGCACCATCTGCCCGAAGAGGATGACCGCCATCCAGGAAAAGGCCGTACGCGTCACGCGGTGTGGCGACCGTCGGGCGATCCATGCGACCACGACCCCGAAGACGAAGACCAGGTAGCCCACCATACGGTGGATGAACTGCACGAGGCCATCATTCTCGAAGAAATTGCGCCAGGCCGGCGACAACCCCAGCGGGTCCGGCGGCAGGAACCCTCCGGCCATCAGCGGCCAGTCGGAATAGTTGCGCCCGGCATCGATGCCCGCGACCAGCGCACCGATCAGGATTTGCACGAACGCCAGATGCAGCAGGCCGGTGGAGAGGCCGAACAGGCGCCGCTCCCCAGCGCGCCGCGCCTGCAGCAGTTCCGCCTGGGTTCGTCCCAGGCGCATGATGAACCAGGCGAGACAGCCGAGAATCGCAAAGGCGAGGCCGAGATGGATCGCCAGCCGGTAGGATGCGACGTCGAGCGCGTCCCCCCCGAGGCCGGACGACACCATCCACCAGCCGATGGCTCCCTGCGCACCGCCGAGGACGCCGAGCAGAAGCAGCCGGCCCGTCCAGCCGCGCGGCAACCGCTTCGTCAGGGCGAGGAAGGCGAAACCGCCGGCCCAGACGAGGCCGATGATCCGGCCGAGCTGACGGTGCCCCCATTCCCACCAGTATATCCGCTTGAACTCTTCCAGCACCATGCCGCGGTTCTGAAGCTGGTATTCCGGGATCTGTCGGTAGCGTTCGAACTCCGCCTCCCAGCCAGCCTCGGACATCGGCGGCACCATGCCCGAGATCGGTGCCCACTCTGTGATGGAAAGGCCGCTGTCGGTCAGCCGCGTGAGGCCGCCCACCTGCACCATCAGCACGACGAGGGCGAAGAGCACGACGAGCCAGATGCGGACCGCGGCACGATTGCCGAAGGCGCCGCGGTCGATCATCCCGCCGCGGGGCTCTGCCTTGGGCCGGTCGGCGCCGACCTCCTGGAATACGGGGCGTTTTGCCATCGGCGCTGTCCTATTCGTGCCCGCACGGCGCTGCAAGTCACGGTGCGCGGCGGCGGACGAGTTGCCTCAGGGCCCCGTGCAGGATCTGCACGTCGCCGCGCGTCAGCGGCAGGCGCGACCACAGGTTCCGGACGTTGAGCTTCATGTGGGCGGCCTTGTCGGGCGGAAAGAAGAACCCCGCTTCGTCCAGCCGCTCCTCCCAGTGGTTCGACAGCGCGGCGATTTCGGCGGCGCTGGCGCTCGCGGGGCGCTCCGAAACGTCCGCCGGAGGACCGGCCCGGCGCCACTCGTAGGCCATCAGCAGCACGCACTGCGCAAGGTTCAGCGACGGAAAGGCGGGGTCCACCGGAACGGTGATGATCGCCGTCGCCTGCGCCACATCCTCGTTCTCGAGCCCTGCGCGCTCTGGCCCGAAGAGGACGCCGACACGCTCCCCCGCCGCTATCCGCTCACGGGCCACGGCCATCGCCGCCTCGGGCGTCATCACGTCCTTCACCAGCCCGCGGGGACGAGCCGTGGTTGCAAGCACGAGATGGCAGTCGCCGATCGCGCCGGCGACGTCTTCGCTGAGCGTCGCGGCGTCGAGCAGGCGCCCCGCTCCGCTCGCCATGGCGACGGCCCGCGGGTTTGGCCATCCGTCGCGCGGGCCGACGACGCGCATCCGCGACAGGCCGAAGTTTGCCATCGCGCGCGCGGCGGCACCGATGTTCTCGCCCATCTGCGGGCGGACCAGAACGAAGGCGGGCTGCAGGCTGTCGTCGGACATCGCGGTCCTCTACGCCGACGCAGGCAGGTGGCACAACCGCCTTGGCCCCGGCACTCCCCCCGGTCTAAGAGGCGCTGGACGCAAAGGAAGGACCGCGCGTGGCAGACGAGACAGCGCAGATTTACCTCAAGACACCTCCCGCGATCGAGAACCGCCGGTTCGCGGACGTGCTGAGGGCCGCGCTCGATACGACGCCGGTTGCGTGCCTGCGCCTCGCGCTGGCGACGCGGGATGCCGACGCGTTGTCGAGGGAGGCAGATGGGCTGCGGGAGATCTGCCATGCGCGGGACATCCCCCTGCTGATTGAGGAGCATGTCGGGCTTGTCGAGCGTCTGGGACTGGACGGCGTGCACCTCACCGACGGCGCACGTTCGGTTCGCAAGGTGCGCATGGATCTGGGCGCGGACAGGATCGTCGGCAGCTTCTGCCGCGCGTCGCGTCACGATGGCATGACGGCTGGGGAAGCCGGTGCAGACTACGTGGCGTTCGGTCCCGTCCGCGACGACGGGCTCGGCGATGGCGCTCTCGCCGACCGCGACCTCTTCGCCTGGTGGTCCGAGATGATCGAGGTCCCGGTGGTGGCCGAATCCGTGGACATCGACATCGCGCGCGACCTCGCTCCTGTGGTGGACTTCGTCGTGCCCGACCCAGCGATCTGGGCGGAGGACGACCCCGCAGCCGCGCTCCGTCGGATCGCCGAGGCGCTGGCCTAGCGGTCGATCCGCGGCGCGAATGCACCGGCGACAATGGTCTGTGCCGTCCTTGCGAGGGCCTTCCGGTCGGAAAAATCGCCGACGCGCAACGGCGCATGGTACGTCACGTCAACAGATCCCTGGCGGCGGATCGCGAGCACCTTGAGCAGGTGCGAGCCGAACTTCATGTCTCCCCACCACGCATAGAAGCGACCGTCCTGCCCGAGCGGCGCCGTATAGACCACGGTCACCGGCTGGATCGTCAGATCCCCGGTGCCGGCCGCGAAGAAGGCATCGAAGAGCGTGGACCGGAACGGCAGGACCCGCCGGCCGTCGGTCGAGGTGCCCTCGGGGAAGAACAGCAGCTTGTGACCGGCCGAGATACGACCCGCGATGAGGTCGCGATGCACCCGCGCCTCGCGCGCCTTGCGGTCGATGAAGACCGTACCCGTCGCACGCGCGAGCCAGCCGATCCCAAGCCAGTCCCGCACATCCGACTTGGAGACGAAATACACCCGCTGGCCGGCATTCAGCGTGAAGATGTCGAGCCACGAGCCGTGGTTCGCCACAACGGCGCCGCCGCGCCGCATCGGTCGCCCGTGAACGTGGCGGCGAAGGCCCAGGATCACGAAGGCCGAGCGGCATACGAACTGCGTGATGTAGGGCGTCAACGGACGGCGCTGACCGAAGACAGGTTTCTCCACCAGCCTCACGAGCAGCAACACCGCCAGGCACCCGAACGTGATGGTTGCCAGCGCGGCGCCGCGCGTTGTGGCGCGGAACCAGCCGGCAGCACCGATCGGTACCTCGACCGGCGCCTCTTCGGACTGCCAGGCGACGCTCACGCCGCGCCTGAGTAAAGGGTCCGGCTGCGGGCGCTCATCGTTGAGGTGTCCATGACCAGGCAGACATCGGTGGTGTTGAAGGCGCGATCGATGAACGCACCCTCCCCCACGTGTCCGCCCAGACGCAGGTACGCCTTGATCAGCGACGGCACGGCAACCATCGCGCGGCGCCGGTCAACGTCTTCTGGCGGCACCAGGTCCATCGTCTGGAATTCGCGCGATCGAACCCTGAGATTGAGCGGTGCGAGGTGACGGTGATACAGCAGCGAGAGCGGTTCGGCCAGGCGCTGCACGTCCGTGCCGTGGAAGCTCGCGACACCGAACAGGATCTCGACTTTGTGGGCACGGACGTATTGCGCCACGGCGCCCCAGAGGTGGAACAGCGCCATCCCGCTGCGGTGCTCGGCCGCGATGCACGATCGCCCTAGCTCAAGCAGAGGTCGGCCGCTGGCACGAAGAGGCGCGAGGTCGTACTCGTTTTCCGAGTAGAACTGGCCCGCTATCCGCGCCTTCTCCTGTCTCAGCAACCGATAGACCCCGACGACATGAGTCAGGGTGTCGGGCGCGCGTCGGGTGTCCACGAGGATCATGTGGTCGAAGTACGGATCGAAGCGATCCCGCTCGAACCGCCCCTCATGATCGACGAGCGGACCATCTCCACCGAGTTCCTCGACGAAGACGCGATAACGCAATCGCTGCGCCCCCAGTAGATCGTTCTCGGTCGTGGCGAGGCGCGTCTCGAGAAGGACGTCGGTCGTCTCCATGCCTAGCAAGTGCGTTCCATGTGCCGCGGGCTAAGTACGGTCCGCAGCAAGGCGCCGCAAGGCAGAGCGTTTGACGCACCACATGGTTGTGTTTAGCGTCTCTACGCCACAACCACTATCAAGGGTCGAAAACCAGCATGAGATCAATGCGCTCGCCGTCGATCACGACCTTGCCACGATGCTCGAAGTTGACGGTGATCCTGCCGCGGATGTTCGACTGGACCTGCCCAGTGCCCCAGTCAGGCTCGCTGGGGTGGCGCACGAGCATCCCGGGCTCCAGCATCGATGACATCCCGGGCATGGCGTTTCCGTTCCTCAAGGCAGTGTCGTGACCTCGCGGAGGGATCTTAGCGCACTTCTCGGCTCGCGCATCTGCCACGACCTGATCAGCCCGCTGGGCGCGATCGGCAACGGCGTCGAACTTCTCACGATGTCGGGATCCGGCGCCGCTCCAGAAATCGCGCTCATCGCAGAAAGCGTCGAGAACGCAAACGCCCGGATCCGCCTCTATCGCATCGCCTTCGGCATCGCGAGCCCGAACCAGGGCGTCGGCGCGTCCGAGATCCGCAACATCCTCGGCGATGTGTACCGCCGCTCGCGGCTGACGATCAGCTGGCAGATCGACAGCGACTGCACGCGTCCAGAGACGAAGCTCGCCTTCCTCCTCCTGCTGTGTTTCGAGACCGCAATGCCTTGGGGTGGCCGGGTCGTGGTCCAGCGCGAGAACGGCAGCTGGACGATGCACGGATCGGCCGAGCGTGTTTCCATCTCGGAGGATCTCTGGCGCCTGCTGTCGGAGCCTCAGGCACAGGTCGAACTGACTTCGGCGCAAGTGCATTTTGCGCTCGCGCCCGAGGCGGCGGTGCGTCTGAACCGCTGCCTCGCGACCAGCAGCGAGCCAGGCCTGGTGACCGTCAGCTTTTGACGGAAAGCCCCAGATCGGTCCGCTGACAAGCCCCGCGGAGGAACCAGACGGTTTCGCGCACCGACGCCTGCGAGAGCAGCGTCTTGCCGGCAGCATCACCCAGGAAGTCAAGGAAGCAAGCAACATCGCAGTGCGAGTATCCCATCCGCCAATCGTCGAAGAAGCGGTGCGAAATCAGACCCTTGCCGATGATCTTTGCTTCCTTGTGTCGTGTATCGACGGCGATGCGCGCCCAGAGGCGCGCCAGCGATTCGCTTGGTCCCTCGATGTACTGGATGAACAGGCTCGGTTCATGATGGAGAAAGCCCGTCAGACCATATCTCGCATTGTTGCGAACCGAGGTTGAGAGGATCGCTTCTCCCTCGGCACTCTCCGGCGCGACCAGCGCGCGGCTGCGGTAGACCAGGAATTCCATTGTCGCCCCTACCCTCCCGGAGGCGTCGTATGCTGTCGCGAGGCTAGCGACGACAGCGGCGCGGCGCAACTCGCGCGTCGGATGAGCGCTCCTCGGGCAGTGGCGGAAAGTCGCCATCGTACGGCCCCGTCCGAGGGAGGTCGCCGAGCGCACCCGCGACTGGCGCCTCGCCGCCCGGGCGGCAGCGTGAGGTGGCCGGGCCAGTCGACGTGTGGCGATGCCGTGGAGCAACTCTCCGCCCTAACAGCAGATGCGATCAGCGGCGTCTTGGCCCGACGTGATCGCACCTTCTAGCGTCGCAGGAAGCTGGCTCGCGACGTAGTCGCCGGCCAGCGCAACGTTGCCATAAGGTGCGCATGGGTGCGGACGAAGACGATCGCCTTGCGGCGACTGTTCCCACGTCGCATGACGCTCTCGGATCAGTCTGGAGGCGGTGGGGCGCGCGTCGGGGCATCCGGCAGATGCGGCGACATCGTGCCACAGAAGCTGCAGCGCTTCAGCGCTGTCGAGCAGCGGGATCCCCGTCGAGTCGGCAGCCGAAACGGTCACCGAAAGGACATCGTGACGGCGGAAGATCCAGTGCGCCGAGCCCGACGTGACACCGAGGATCGGCGGCATCCGATCGGCCATGACTGCGGGAACGCGGAAGTGCGCGTTGACGATGGAGAGACCCTGCCGCGGCTGGGGCCGGTCCGGGAACACCGCCGCATGGGCCGCCGCAGCGGCGATGATGACGCCGTCCTGCTGGCCAATCTCCACGCATTCTCCGTCGCGGAACTCCATCTGGTGAATGCGATCTCCGCACCCCCGGAGCGCGGCGAGCCGGCCACGCCAGCGCAGGTCGATGCCGCGCCGGCGCAGATGAGCGATCGCGGGGTCCACCAAGGTAGGACCAAGGCCCTGCGGGAAGAACACGGGCCGGCAGGCCGAACTGCCGCGAAGAAGTGTGCGGCGCAGCACCGCCGCGAGCAGCCGGGCCGAGCCGCGCTCCGGCGGCTCGTTGAGAACCGCGAGCGTCAAGGGTTCCCAAAGGCAGTTCCACAAGCGCCCACGCCCCGGAACAGCCTGCGCGACCGTCGCGTCCTGCCGAGCGGATACAAGGCGGATCACGTCCAGCGCCGCCGCCGCTGTCGAACCCGGCAGGTCGGCCTTGCCCCGAACGATATCGGTCAACCGGCTTGGTATCGTGATCAGCGAGCGGCTCCCGTCGCGCCGGTCGAAGAACGGAAACGTCGCATCGGAGGCAATGCTCAGCGACTCATCCGAACCGATCCGGCGCGCGTAATCGAGGACGGCGCCGTTCCCGGAAAGAACGAGATGATTGCCATTGTCGATCTGCCGATCAAGCTTCGCGTCATGAAAGCTCCAGCAGCGCCCGCCGGCGCGCTGCGTCGCCTCCCACAGCGTGATCTTGAGGTCGTGCCTCTCGCTCAGGCGTACCGCTGCTGCGAGGCCGGCCACGCCAGCTCCGACGACGTGGATATGGCGTGTCACCGGGTTCTGCCACCAAGTGCAACGCAACGCGCTCCGTCGTAGGCCTTGCGCCAGTTGGCGCGTGGCGAGGGGGGACGGGTCCAGTCCTCTTCCATGCTCGCGAGCAGGCGCTCGTAGGGCCCCATCATCAGCAGTGCCGGTGCGAGGCGAAAGCGTCCATGCACGGCAACCTCGCTCCCGGCCGTTCGGAAAGCCTCGCGCGCTCGGGCACCGATCGCTCGTCGCGTCAGTGGCAGGTTCTCCGAGAACGCGATCATGGCGGGGTCTGCGGGCACGCCGGTGGCGTCGAGGATTTCTCGTGGCACGTAGATGCGCCCGATCCTGGCATCCTCCTCTATGTCGCGTAGTATGTTCGTGAGCTGCATCCCCTCCGCCAGAGCAAGGGCGAAGCGCTGCGAGGCGGCG
Organism: uncultured Alphaproteobacteria bacterium; assembly: GCA_963749675.1. GTDB lineage: Bacteria > Pseudomonadota > Alphaproteobacteria > Rhodobacterales > Rhodobacteraceae > Roseitranquillus. The sequence goes on along the minus strand of CAVVNT010000001.1, from coordinate 849,936 downwards.
CCGCGCCACGCGCCGAAGATCCTCATGCAAAGCAGACCGACGGCCCCCGCGACGCGCCGGACATAGGCCTCCAGCCCCGCCCAGTCGGGCGCCACGAGGGGCGAGACGTCCATCCACATGCCTTCGAGGATGAGCTGGAACTCCTCTTGCGGCAGATCGAAACGCTCGGCCGCCTGCCGGAGCTCGACACCGATGGGGGAGCTCGGCGCGCCACGGAACACCGCGTCGATCTCGCGCTCCCACGAGCGGAGACGCGCGTGCTTGCTGTCGACCGTCCCGTTCCCGTCGACGATGTCGTCGACGACGCGGCAGAATGCATAAACAGAGAAGATGGCCCGTCGGCGGTGCGAAGACAGCACACGCATCCCGTTGACGAAGGTCGAGCCCGACGCTGCGACGATCTCTCGCACGTCGTGATGCAGGCCGCTGTCGCGGATCGGCACACCAGTCATGCTGAACTGTCGGCCTTTGCCGGGCTCCGCGACCGTCGGATCGGCCGCACGCCTTCGACGACGCCGAGCGCCGCGGCCATCGCGAAATCACCCCGTCCGAGCGAGACGCGTCGCGAGAGGGGATCAGCGGACTCCAGTTTCCGCCGGAGCCGGTTGGCAAGCACGACGATCGTCCGCACTTCGGCGGCAAGGCGGCGCGATCGGAGGAGATCGGGAAGAGCCGCCGCGCGCTGGCAGAGATCATCCGTCCCGTCGAGCGTCCGGTCGATGGCCTGTCGAACCGCCGGGGTCGCCACGCCGTTGCCCAGCTCCGCCTCTCGCCCTCCCGCCTCTTCCAGCCACTCGAGCGGCAGGTAGATGCGATCGAGGTGCAGGTAGTCCTCGCGCAGATCCTGCAGATGGTTAAGGATCTGGAGTGCGGTGCAGAGCGCATCTGCAGGCCCGAAGGTGTCCGGCATCTCGTCGTGGATATCGAGGATGAAGCGTCCGACCGGATTGGCCGAGAGCCGGCAATATCCTTCCAGCTCCGTCCAGGTGCGATAGCGGCTCTTCTCCACGTCCAATCGGAAAGCCCCGAGAAGGGCGCGCGCATGTCTCGATCCCTCGGCCTTGTCGCGCAGGCGAAGCAGGCGGAAGAGCTGGCGGCCCGCTGCCTCTCCCTCCGGGTCGCCGTCGAGTCCGCGCTCGAACATGTCGAGCCGGTCGAGCTTTGCCGCGGGGCTCAGCTGCGGGTCGTCGGCGACGTCGTCGGCCTGCCGCGCGAAGGCATAGAAGGCTCTCATCAGCGGACGCGCGTTCCGCTCCACCAGGAGGGACGCGACAGGGAAGTTTTCCGATGTTGTCATCGGTCCGGGCACGATTTCATCGACTGCACAGTTTCGCCACATGACCTCTCGAATGTCCGACCTAACTACCCATAACTGACAGCCGCGTGCGGCAAAACGGAAGAGTAGCGGGCGTTGCCGGATCGGCTAATCCAACCTGTCTCGGTTTTCGAGCGCTCGCTCGTTTTGAGCCTGATCGCGACGATCTGTCTCGCTTGGCCAGCCGTGGCAGGCGATGTCCAGGTCCGTGTCACGGGCCTGAAGAACGCCGAGGGTGACGTGCGCGTGGCGATCTGCACGGAGGATGAGTTCCTTTCCGCGCGCTGCACGCTCAGCGGCGTCGGCGCGGCGTCCGCCAGCTCCGTGACGATATTGAACGTGCCGCCCGGGCGGTACGCGGTCCAGGCGTTCCACGACGAGAACGGCAACGGCCGGCTGGATCGAACCTCCCTCAGGCGGCCGCTGGAAGGCTTGGGTTTCAGCCGCGACGCACCGATGCGCTTCGGCCCTCCGCGATACCGCGACGCCGTCGTCGAAGTGCCGCCCGACGGCGGCACGCTTTCTCTCACCATGAGGTACTATTGATGCGCGCTTCTCTTCCCGCCGGGAAAAACGTCGTCGTTGTCGGAGCGGGACCGGGTGGCCTGGCCTCGGCGATGCTGCTCAGGGCGGCGGGTGCGCAGGTCACCGTGCTGGAGCGCGGGGCCCAGGTCGGCGGCCGGAACGGCGCTATCCGGCAGGACGGGTTCACCTTCGACATCGGGCCGACCTTCTTTCTGTACCCTCAGGTGCTGCGGGAGATCTTCACCGCGTGCGGCCGTTCTCTTGACGACGAGGTCGAGATGACGCGGCTCGACCCGATGTACCGGCTGCAATTCGACGACGGCACCATCTTCGAAGCCACGCCCGACGTTGATCGCCTGACCGAGCAGGTGGCGCACATCGACCCGGTCGACGCCATGAACGTGCCCGCCTACCTCAAGGAGACGGCATCGAAGTTCACGGCGTTCAGTCCGATCCTTCGCCGGCCCTTTCACAACTTGGGCTCCCTCATCAAGGGAGACATGGCGAAGGCCTTTCCGCTTTTCCGGCCATGGCTGACCGTCGACCAGGACCTGCGGCGGTTCTTCAAGAACCCGGACGTCCGCCTCGCCTTCTCGTTCCAGTCCAAGTATCTGGGCATGTCCCCCTTCAAGTGCCCCTCGCTCTTCACGATCGTGGCGCACGTGGAATACGGGTTCGGCGTCTACCATCCGACCGGCGGCTGCAACGCGGTGCCGCGGGCCATGGCCCGTGTCGCGTCCGAAATGGGGGTCGATATCCGCCTCTCCGAACCGGTGGAGCGCCTGGCGTTCGAGGGGCGGCGTGCGACCGGCGCCGTCACCGCGCATGGCGAATACCCGGCCGATGCGGTCGTCGTGAACGGCGACTTCGCGACCACGATGAAAGCGATCGTGCCAAACAGCCTGCGCCGACGCTGGACCGACGAGAAGATCGACGCCAAGCGCTACTCCTGCTCGACGTTCATGCTGTATCTCGGGGTCGAGGGGGAGTTCCCCGAGATGCACCACCACACGATCCACCTGTCGCGCGACTATCTGACGAACATCCGCGAGATCGACGCGGGTCTCGCCCCGGACGACCCCACGATCTATGTCCAGAACGCTTCGGTGACCGACAGGACGCTCGCGCCCGAGGGGCATTCCGCGCTCTACATTCTCGTACCCGTGGGCAACCTCTCGGGCGGGATCGACTGGCAGGCGCTCGCCCCGGTCTACCGCGAGAAGATTCTGCGCCGAACTCGAACGTCTCTGCGGACGCGACATTCGCCGCAACATCCGGACAGAAGTGATGTTCACGCCGGAAGACTGGCAGGCCCAGCTCGCGGTGTTCCGCGGCGCGACGTTCAATCTCGCCCACAATCTCGGACAGATGCTGCACTGGCGGCCGCGAAACCGGTTCGAGGATCTCGAAGGCGTCTACCTGACCGGAGGGGGCACACATCCCGGCTCCGGCCTGCCCACGATCTTCGAGAGCGCCCGGATCGCAAGCCGGCTCGCAGCGGAGGATCTAGACTTGCCTGGCGCGGTGATCCCGGAAACGATGATGCCGAGGGAGGCAGCGGAATGAACGGAACAGGCATCATCGGCGGTGGCTTGGGCGGGCTGGCGGCCGCCTGCACGCTCGCCGCGCGCGGCCACAAGGTCACCCTCCTGGAGCGCAACGGCTGGCTTGGGGGAAAGGCCGCCGTGCTCGAGCGCAACGGATTTCGCTTCGACATGGGGCCGACGATCCTGACGATGCCGCGCGTGCTCGCACGGATCTTCGGCGAGGCCGGGCGCGACGTCGGGGAATACCTCGATCTCGTCCGTCTCGATCCGCAATGGCGGTGCTTCTACGACGACGGATCGGTCCTCGACCTGGCGCAGGACCCCGAAGAGATGAAGCGGACGCTGCGCTCATTCGCGCCCGACGACGTCAAGGGCTACGAGGACTTCCTCTCGGTGGCCCGGCGGCTCTCCGATGTCTCCGACCGCTTCTTCTTCTGGAAGTCGGTCGAAGACCTGCGCGACACAATGGACCTAAAGAGCTCCATGTCGCTCGCCACGCTCTCCGACGTGCTTTCGCTGCGCATGCACCGGACGGTGGCGGGACAGGTCAAGCGGAACGTGCGGGACAAGCGCGTCGCGCAGATGCTGGAGCACTTCATCCAGTATGTCGGCTCGTCGCCGCTGGCCTCGCCGGCGGTTCTGTGCGGCATCGCGCAGATGCAGGTCGGGGAAGGCGTCTGGTATCCGATGGGCGGCACGCGCGCGGTGCCGGTCGCGCTGACCCGCCTCGCCGAGGAACTTGGAGTTCGACTTCCGGACGGGCGTCGAGGTCGAACGGATCGAGACGGAGGGGGGACGCGCCACGGCCGTCGTGACCGCGGATGGCGAGCGTCACCCCTTCGACCGGATCGTATCCAACATGGACAGCGTGCGGACCTACCGTGAGCTCGTCGGCGGCAATGCCTGGGACGATTTCCGGAAGGGCCGCAAGCGCGAGGCGGCCTGCTCGGGCGTCGTGCTCTATCTCGGGCTCGACCGCGCCTACGAACACCTCGCGCACCACAACTTCGTCTTCTCCCGCGACCCGGAGGAGGAGTTCCACGCGATCTACGACAAGGGCGAGCCGGCGCCTGACCCCACCGCCTACATCGCCGCGCCCGCGCGGACCGAGCCCGGCGTGGCGCCCGAGGGGGGCGAGGCGCTCTACATCCTTGTCCACACGCCCTATCTGCGCGATGAGCATGACTGGTCTCGGATGCTGCCCGGCTACCGGCAAACGATCCTCGAAAAGCTCGCCCGAACCGCCGGCCTGGCGGACATCAGAGAGCGGATCGTGGTCGAGGACGTGCTGACGCCGCAGGATATCCATGACCGCTACAAGGTCCTCGACGGCGCGATCTACGGCCTCGTGAGCCACGGCCGCGTCTATGGGGCGTTCAAGCCGGGCAACCGCTCGCGCCATGTGCGTGATCTGTACCTGGCCGGTGGTTCGGCACATCCGGGCCCGGGCATGCCCATGGCGCTGATGTCGGGGTGGATCGCCGCCGACGCGCTCCATTCGGACGCGACCTCTAACCAGCCGAACGATGTCGCCGCGGAATAAGACGACGTCCGGCGATCCGCTCGCCCTTCGTTCGCCGGCGCTCTGCCGGTTCTTCGCCGGCGTGATGCAACGACAGATGCGCGCCGCGTTCCGAGCGGTTCGGCTGGCACGCCCGCGCTTGCCGGACTTCGCCGCCGACCGGCCGGTGATCGTCTACTCGAACCATCCATCCTGGTGGGATCCCGCCTTCTTCATCGTCCTGTCGGATGCGCTCTTCCCCGACCGGGAGAGCTTTGGCCCGATGGATGTCACCATGATCGAGCGCTATCGTTTCATGCGGCGCATCGGCATCTTCGGTGTGGAGCAAGACGGTGGGCGCGGCGCGGCAGCCTTTCTGCGCACGTCCGAGCGCATTCTGCAAGATCCGCGGCGGATGCTGTGGATCACTTCGCAGGGCAGGTTCAGCGATCCGCGGACGCGTCCGCTGGAGCTGCGCGGTGGCACGGCGCGGCTGATGTCGCGCATTCCGGACCTGGTTGCCCTTCCCCTCGCGCTAGAATACCCATTCTGGACGGAGAAGCGGCCCGAGGCGCTCGCGCTGTTCGGTGAGCCCGTGAGGGCGCGGGAGGGGGAGTCCGTGGATGCGCTGAACGCGCGTCTGGCGCTGGAACTGACCCGGGGCCTGGACGACTTGGCAGACCGTTCCATCAGGCGCGACACCGGCGCATTCGATCTGCTCATCACAGGCACCTCGGGCGTCGGCGGCATGTACGGCGGCTGGAGCCGGGTGCGCGCCGCGATCACGCGACACCGCCACGTCCGGGAGCACATGGAGGAGACGTGACGCTGATCGCGACGATCTGTCTTTGGCTCGCGGCGCTCTACGCGTTCGTCACCTTCGCCAACCTGGCGATCTTTCGCGTTCCTCCGCTTCCGGCGGCCGGGGCGCGGCTGCCAGCGGTCTCGATCCTCATCCCGGCGCGCAACGAAGCCGACAATATCGGCCCGGCCCTCGACGCGGCAGTTGCGACTTTGGGCGTCGATTTCGAGATCGTCGTCCTCGACGACGGCTCCACCGACGAAACCGCCGGGACCGTCGCCGCATGCGCGACAGTCGATCCGCGCATCAGGCTTCTGAAAGGCGACGGGCTTCCCGCCGGATGGAACGGCAAGCAGCACGCGTGCTGGAAGCTGGCGCAAGCGGCCGCCAATCCCGTCCTGGCTTTCGTCGATGCCGATGTGCGCCTTGCGCCGGACGCACTTGCCCGGCTCGCCGGCGCTCTCGAGCGCCGCAGGCTCGATCTCGTCAGCGGCTTCCCGCGGCAGAAGACCGATACGCTGGCCGAGAAGCTGACCATCCCCCAGATTTTCGTGCTGCTTCTTGGATATCTCCCACTGGCGATGGCGCGGCTCTCTGGCGCGCCGGGCCTCGGCGCAGGCTGCGGCCAGTTGATGATGGTCCGCAAGGCCGCCTATCAGCGGGCGGGCGGACATGCCCGGATACGCACCACGATGCATGATGGCCTGATGCTGCCGCGCCTCGTCCGCCGCGCCGGCGGGCGCACCGACATCGTGGATGCGACGCCCTTGGCGGTTTGCCGGATGTACGCCTCCTGGCCGGAGATCTGGGCGGGCTTCACGAAGAACGCGACCGAGGGAATGGCGAAGCCCGCCGCCCTGCCGATCTGGACCATGCTTCTCGGCGGGGGGCACATCCTGCCCTACATCCTCGCTCCTCTGGCCGCCGCCACTGGCGATGCCGAGGCGCTGCGGGCGAGCATGCTGGCCCTCGGCCTCATGCTTGCCGCGCGGTTCACCACCGCACTGAGCGTTCGCCAGCCCCTCATCTCCGTCGTCGCCCACCCGGTCGGCATCGCCATCGTTCTCGCGATCCAGTGGAGCGCGCTGATCAACGCGGGCCGCGGACGAAGCACGAGCTGGCGCGGGCGGAGCTACGATGCCGGATAAGGCCGCGTTCCCGTGGCACCGGATATTTCATCCGCTTTGCGGCTCAGATCCATTGACGCTGACCGAGCTTGTATTCCGGCGGGGACCGCCTTCGCCAGGTCGGCTGCCGGCGTTCGCACTGGCGGCCGCGAGCTCGCTCGCCAGGCTGCCCTTCACCCTTGCCGAAGCGGCTCTCGACCTTGTCGTCGCTCCGCCGCGTCATCCGCCTGTCTTTGTCGTTGGCCATCCGCGCAGCGGCCACGCACCTGCACAACGCGCTTGCCGCATCGGGCGCGTTCACCGCCGTGCCACCTGTGATCGCCGCCCTACCGTGGGAGCGGCGGACGGTCGGCCCGTTCATGCGCCCCTTCGTCGAACCGCGGCTGCCCAGTACACGGCTGATCGACAAGGTCGAGGTGCGCGGCGACGACCCGACCGAGGACGAGATCGGCTTGGCAAATGCCGGTCCGCTATCCTACTTCCACGCCTTCACTTCCCGCGCCGGTCGCCAGCGACTACCGAGACGGCCTGCTGCATCTCGGTACACCTGGCCGCCGGGCACGACGGGAGCGTGCGATACGCAGGTACGTCCAAACCATGGGCCGGCGGGGTGACGCGCCGCTCCTTCTCAAGAATCCAGCCTATACCGCCAATGTCGGCGTGCTGATCCGCCTCTTCCCCGGCGCACGGGTGATCCACATCCACCGGGACCCGGCGGAGGTCCTGGAGGCCGCGCGGAGGGCGTTCCGGATCACCCTCACCGAGATGTCGCTGCAAGACCCGTCCGAGGCCAACGTGGATGCGGCGATTCTCGAGACCTATCCGCAGGTGATGGCCGCAGTACGTGCGGCGCGCGATTCGCTTCCGCCCGACGCGTTCGCCGAAGTGGTATTCGCCGAGGTAGTTTCGTCACCCGAACAGGCGCTGAAACGGATCTGGCGCCAACTGGATCTGCCGGGCGGCAACGCCGCCTGCGCGGCCGCGCTCGGCTACTGCGCGAGGAAAAGCGGCTACAGCCCCTCGCATCGTCCCCTCGCCGCATCGGAACTGCGCGCCCTGCAACGGCGATGGCCGGAAGAGTTCGCGGCGTATTCCCGGCTCACCGCAGAAGGTAGCGGATGATGCGCTCAACGGCAGCTCCGTAGGGCGGCCGCGCCAGGCCAAGCGGCGCGAAGCGCGACCGGACGAGGACGCTGCGCGGGCGCGTGAAGGCGCGAAACCCCTCCTCGCCGTGGTAGGCCCCGATCCCGGATTCACCCGCGCCACCGAAGGGCAGGGCGTGGGAGGCGACGTGCAGCACGCAGTCGTTGATCATCGCATCGCCGGATCGCGTCGCCGCAATGACCTGCTCACAGGCCTTCCCACTGCGGCCGTAAACGTAGAGAGCGAGAGGCGTCGGCCGCGAATTCACGAAGGCCGAGGCCTCGGCAGGGTCGCCGTAGGGCACGATCGGCAGGATCGGGCCGAAGATCTCCTCGCGCATCAGGGGTGTGTCGATGTCCGGATCGATGACTGCCCAAGCGCCGAGGCGCGGCGGTGGAGGCATCTCCGCCATGAGGGGTACCGCGTCGACACCGTTCAGAAGGGAGGTCAGCCGCTCCCGGTCGGTCGGCTTGGCGATGGCCGCGTAGTCTCCACCGGCAGGGTCCGGATAGAGGTGCGCGACGGACCGCTTCAGAGCCTCGACCAGGTCGGACACCATGGCGGCAGGCGCCATGACGTAGTCCGGCGCCACACAGGTCTGACCCGCGTTAAGCAGCTTGCCCGCCGCGATCGACTGGGCCGCGCGATCGAGGCTCGCGTCCGGCAACACGATCGCCGGTGATTTCCCGCCGAGCTCCAGAGTGACGGGTGTCAAATGCTCCGCCGCCGCCGCCATCACGTGGCGACCCGTTGCGGACGACCCGGTGAAGAACAGCCCATCGAGCGGCAGGCCCGTCAATGCCTTCGCCACGTCGCTGCCACCGAGGACGACGCGCACCCGCGTACCGACAGCCCTCTCGACGACCTCGCGCAGCAGCGCGGACGTTCGCGGCGTGAACTCCGACGGCCGCAGGATGGCACGGTTGCCGGCAGCCAATGCCGCGACGAGCGGCACCAGAGACAGCTGCACCGGATAGTTCCAGGGCGAAAGGATCGCGACGAGGCCGAGAGGCACACGCTCACACCGTCCGCGAGACGGCCAGAACTCCGGCGAAAGCGCCACGCGTTCGGGCCGCGTCCAGCGCTGGAGCCGCCGCGACGTCCAGCGGATGTTCTCGACCACCATCCCGACCTCGGCCAGCATGGTCTCGGCACGCGGTCGCCCCTCGAAATCGCCGTCGATCGCGGCGACGAAGTCATCCGCAGCGTCCCGTACCGCCGACGACAGCGCCGAAAGATGCGCGCGGCGCTCCGACAGATCGACAGGTGGACCGACATCTCGAAGCGCGGCGAACGCGGCATGGAGCTCATCGAGACCGGAGTTCAGCTCACCCTGATCCGTCACGGACAAGGCGCGACCGCTCCGCGGCGCAGGCCCTGGCGGGGCGCCTTCGACGCCTCGAGTACGCCTTCCTCGTGTTGCCGTCGCGCCATGCAGGTATTGCGCAGCACCTAGACTCAACCCTCTTTTTCCAACCGGCCCGCATCCGACTCAAGCGTGGGCGACCTGTCGTCGGATCATCCTCCCCTGCCTTGCCGGCGTGTGCAACGCGGGTGGCGGCCCCGTGCCGGACGCGCCGATCGGCGGTCGGCAGCGATGGTAATCCGGAGGTCTTTGGGTGCTGCAAAAATCCGCTCGGGATTGTCCGCTTCCGGCGCGCCGGAAAGTTTGATCTGAAATTCGCGAGCGCTCGTGCTGCCGACGGGCCACGTTGCCAGTCAGGGGCGCAGCGATCGTGCAGAAGAGGCTCGGCCAGACTTCTCTCCGGCCGAGCCCCTCGGGATGACGTGAGAAGCCTACTCCGGGGCGCAGGCCCGGATGGCCTCGATGTCGGGGCCGTTAGGTGTCCGGCCGAGGTTGTAGGGCGCCGACGCCTCGCGCCAGCTCGAATAGTCGTCAAGGTACTCGAGCATGCTGAGGTAAACCTTGGCCGAGTTCGGGTTCTCGCAGGAGACCTCTTCGATCGTCTCGTTCGCCATCGCCTGGATTTCCTCGAGCGCAGCGTCGTCGTAGCGCGTGATCTCCTCGAGAGCTCCTTCGAACTGACCATAGGCTTCGGTGGCGCGCTTCTCGGTGAATGCCAGCGACCACAGGAGCGTGGCGTCAGCGGCGATCTGCAACTTCTCCCTGGTGTCGTCCGAGAGCTGGTCCCAGGCCTGCTGGTTGATCATCACGCCGAAGACCGAAGCGGACTGGTGCCATCCCGGCGTCGCCCAGTAGTCCGTGACCTGCTGGAAGCCGGCCGACCAGTCGACGTTGGGGGTCGAGAACTCGGCGCCGTCGATGACGCCGCGCTCCAGCGCCTGATAGATCTCGCCACCCGCCATCGAGACCTGGTTGCCGCCGAGCTTCTCCAGGATGCGGCCCTGCTCCAGGCCGGAGAGGCGCAGGCGCTTTCCCTGCAGGTCCTCGAGCGAACGGATCGGCTCGTTCGTGCGAAAGCCCGAACTCGTTGTTGGTGACGCCATAGGGCAGGTAGACCATCCCGAACTGGCCATAGATCTCATCGTAGAGCTCGTCGCCGCCCCATTGCTGGATCCAGTTGACGTAGTCGACCGCGTTGAACAGCGCGGGCGTCGTCGCCAGCGGCGAGAATGCGGCGTCGCGGCCGGCCCAGTAGCCGGGCCAGTCGGCGCCCGCCTGGATGGTGCCCGACTGCACGGCCCCGAAGACCTCCCCAGCCGGGACCAGCGCCCCCCCTTCGTAGAACTCGATCTGGAGGTCGTCGCCGGCCAGTTGGTTGGCGAGTTCGACGAAGTGCTGGTCGATTGCGATGAGCTCGAGCGAGGACGGCCAGGTGGTGGTCATCTGCCAGGTCTGCTGCGCGACCGCGGGTCCCGAGAGGACCAGCGCCCCGAACGCGGCGCCGGACAGGGTGAGTTTCAGCGTCATGAGGAAGGCTCCTTTCACTATTGGTAGATGGCCGCCGGCAGCCAGGTCACGAGACCCGGCACGAAGGCCACGAGCACGCACATCATCACGATCAGGACGATGAAGGGCAGGACGCCCTTGATGATGCTCGAGGTGCGGACCTCGGGCGGAGCGATGGCGCGCAGGTAGAACAGCGCGTATCCGAAGGGTGGGGTCAGGAACGAGGTCTGCAGGACCACCGCCATCAGCACCACGAACCAGAGCAGGCTGACGCCCTCCATTTCCTGCACGATCGGCAGGAAGATCGGGAACGACAGCAGCACGATGCCGGTCCAGTCGAGGAAGGCGCCGAGGATGAAGACGATGAACATCATCGTCGCGATCAGCATCCACGGCTCCATGTCGAGCGCGCGCATCATCTCCTGCGTAGCCCGCAGGCCCCCGGTGATGTTGAAGACGCCGGTGAAGGCGGTGGCGCCGACGACGATGAAGAGGATCATCGCCGAGGTCTTTCCGGTGTCCTTGAGCGCGTCGTAGAAGCTGGCCCAGGTGAAGCGACGACGCACGATGACGATGACCAGCGCCAACGCCGCGCCGATGGCCGAGGCTTCGGTCGCGGTGGCGACGCCGGCGAGCAGCGAGCCGAGGATGCCGAAGATCAGCACCAGAGGCGGCAGTGCCTCGACCGCGAGCATCCGCCAGAGTTCACCGCGCGAGACCCGCTCCTCCGGCTCGACCGACGGAGCCATATCCGGGCGGATGATGGAGAGGACAGCGACCCACCCGGCATAGAGCAGCCCGAGCGCGACGCCGGGGATCATTGCGCCGGCGAAGAGCTCGCCTACGGACAGCGGCGAGTAGCTCGCCATCAGGATCAGCATGATCGACGGCGGAATCAGGATGCCGAGGCAGCCTGACGCGGCGATCACGCCCGTGGTCAGCGTCTGGCTGTAGCCGTAGCGGAGCATCGGCTTCAGCGCCATCACGCCCATCACGGTGATCGAGGCCCCGATGATGCCCGTCGTCGCCGCAAGCAGGATCGAGATGAACACGACCGCGAGTGCAAGACCGCCGCGGACCCTCGACATCAACAGCCGAAGGCTTTCGAACATTCGGTCCGTGACGCCGGAGTTCGACAGGAAGTTCGCCATCAGCACGAACAGTGGGATCGCGATCAGGGTGTAGTTGTCGAGAACGTCGCCAAAGATGCGGTTGATGAGGATGCCGAGAACCATCGTCTTGCCGGCGATGACAGCGCCGAACACGGCCGAGCTGCCGAGGACGAACGCCAGCGGATGCCCCATGAACAGCCCGGCCAGCAGGAAGCCGAACATGCAAAGCGCGATGATCTCGGGGCTCATGGTGTGTCGTCGCCTCGGTTGACGATCAGCTTGAGCGTCTCCGAGATTCCCTGCAGCAGCAGCAGCGCCGCTGCGAGGCAGAGCGCGGCCTTCAGTGGATAGACTGGCATCTGAATCGCCCCATAGGTCACCTCGCGCTGTGTCCACGAAGTCAACGCGAAGGCGTAGGAACGGGTGAGGAAGACCCACGCGAAGGGGAAGAAGAATACGGCGTAGCCGACTATCTCGACCCAGCGGCGCACGCCGGCCGACAGCGCGTTGGTGACGAGGTCAACCCGAACGTGCGCCTGGTGTCGCAGCGCGTAGCCTCCCAGCATGACGAAATAGAATCCGTAGAGCTGCTTCGACACATCGAACGCCCACCGCGTCGGCGCATTGAAGACGTACCGCATCACGACATCGTAGATGATGATGACGGCGAACAGCGCCGCGACGAGGCAGACGACGCGCCCCACCGCTTCGTTCAGTCTGTCGATTGCTCTGACGATGACCATCGCGCCGGCTCCTTCCTCCCGCTGGCAGGCATGGTCGCTTGGACTTCCGGTGTCAAACGTTGACCGCGTGGTCGCGACGTCAACCGCCTCGCCCGTTTCGGGCGCCGGCACGAAGGGGAATGCAAACCCTTCCGGACGATGTCGGCGCTACCGGTCGCATTCCTGACCAAGCGCTCTCCTTGGCGGAGGACAGCGGGAACCTCCATCATCAGGACCGACGAGGCCTTGATGCCGGCTCCGGTGCCGACCAGTGTGTACAGGGCTCGCGGGGGGACCGAAGTGCCGAAGAAAATCGTCTCGCTGGAAGATGCCGCAGCTCTCGTTCAAAGCGGCGACACCATCACGACATCCGGGTTCGTCGGCATAGGTGTGCCGGACGCGCTGCTCAAGGCGCTCGGCGACCGGTTCGAGGAACATGCGGAGCCGCGCGATCTGACACTGCTCTTCGCCGCCGGGCAGGGAGACGGGAAGGAGCGCGGGCTCAACCGTCTGGCACCCAAGGGACTGATCAAGCGGGTCGTGGGCGGTCATTGGGGCCTGATTCCCAAGCTCGGCGCGCAGGTGCTCGCCGGCGAGATCGAAGGCTACAACTTTCCGCAGGGCGTGATCTCGCATCTCTACCGCGACATCGCGGCCGGAAAGCCCGGAACGCTGACGCACGTCGGGCTCGAGACCTTCGTCGATCCGCGCCTCGGTGGCGGCAAGGTCAACGCGGTCACGACCGAGGACCTCGTCGAGCTGGTCGAACTGGGCGGGTCGGAGTGGCTGTTCTACAAGGCGATGCCGATCAAAGTGGCGCTGCTGCGCGGCTCCACCGCCGACGAACGCGGCAACGTCACGATGGAGCGGGAGGCGCTGATCCTCGACAACCTGGCGCAGGCCATGGCGGCCCGGAACTCCGGCGGGATCGTCATCGTCCAGGTCGACGAGATCGTGGCGGCCGGATCGCTGCCGGCGCGCGACGTCGAGATCCCGGGGGCGCTGGTCGATGCGGTTGTGGTGGCTCCGCCGGAGCTGCATCCGCAGACCTACGCGACGCAGTACTCGCGCTTCTACACCAACCGCTACCGGGCGCCGGCCGAGGGTCGCAGGCCGCTGCCGCTCGACGCACGCAAGGTCATCTCCCGCCGGGCAGCGTTCGAGCTTCCGATCGGCGGCATCGTCAATCTCGGCATCGGCATGCCCGAGGGTGTCGCGGGCGTCGCGTCGGAGGAGGGTCTGCTGGACCACGTGACCCTGACCGCAGAGCCGGGCGTCGTCGGCGGAGAGCCGGCTTCGGGGCTCGACTTCGGCGCGGCAACGAACACCGAGGCCATCATCGCCCAGAACCAGCAGTTCGACTTCTATGACGGCGGCGGGCTGGACCTCGCCGTGCTCGGCATGGCGGAGACCGACGCCGAGGGCAACGTCAACGTCTCTCGCTTCGGCACGAAGCTCGCCGGGGCGGGCGGCTTCATCAATATCTCGCAGAACGCCCGCCATGTGATCTTCGCGGGGACCTTTACTGCAGGTGGCCTCGACGTGGCCGTCTCGGACGGAGTCCTTCGGATCGCGACCGAGGGGCGCGCGCGCAAGTTCGGCGAGCAGGTCCAACAGGTGACCTTTTCGGGCGAGCGGGCACGGCGCCTCGGGCAACCGGTTCTCTTCGTGACCGAGCGGGCGGTGTTCCGGCTCGAGCCCGAGGGCTTGCGCTTGATCGAGGTGGCACCGGGCCTGGACCTGAAGGCCGACATACTGGACCGGATGGCGTTCCAGCCGCTCGTCGGCGAACCGCGGCAGATGGACATTCGCCTCTTCCGCGAGGCGCCGATGGACCTCAAGCGGGATCTGCTGCACCTCGACATCGCGACGCGCATCGTCTTCGACGAAGAAAAGGGCCTGCTCTTCGTCAATCTCGCCAAGATGCGCATCCGCACGATCCGCGACATCGAGGTGGTGAAAGAGCGGGTAGAGGCGGCATGCGAACCCATTGGCCGGCGCGTCGACGTCGTCGTGAACTACGACCAGACCGAGATCGATGAGGACGTGGAGACCGACTGGAGCGATCTGGTCGCCGACCTCGAGGATCGGTTCTATGGCCAGGTCTCACGGTACTCCACGTCCGCCTTTCTGCGGCGCAAGCTCGGTCATGCCCTGTCCGACGACCGGCAGCGCATGATCTACCGCTCGGAGGTAGAGGCTCACTCGTCACTCAAGCCCACGGACGGCCCGGAAAGCTGAGGCCGACTGCGGGCGCGCATGGGTGGACTGCCGCCCGCGCGCTGCCCCGACGCCGGGATGCCCCGCCCGGCGCCGACCGAGCGGGTAAGGCTTCCTACAGCTTGCGGCGCCGACGATCGAGCCGATCGACGGCTGGCGGATCACCTGATACTAACGGCCCTACGGATTGACCTGTGCCCATTGCCGGAAGGCGATGGAGGAGACGAGGTCGGGGCGTTCGGCAAATCGGTTCCACGCGTTGCAGCAGGCATCGACGATGGCGTCGTTGTGGTCGAAGACGCTGATCGCGAGCCAGTTCGCCCGCAGGTACTGCCAGACGTTCTCGACCGGGTTCAGCTCCGGGCTGTACGGCGGGAGCACGACGAGGGAGACGTTCTCCGGGACGACCAGTGCGTGTCCGCGGTGCCAGCCGGCGCCGTCGAGGAGGAGGACGGCGTGGGCGCCGGGCGCGACGGTGCGGGCGATTTCGGCGAGGTGGTCGTTCATCGCGCCGGTATCGGCGAAGGGCATGACGAGACCCGCGGCCACGCCGCGGTCCGGGCAGACCGCGCCGAAGATGTAGGCCATTGGTAGCGGGTGTCGCGCGGGCGCGCGCGGGCGTGTGCCGCGCTTCGCCCAGACCCGTGTGAGCGTCGCCTGCTGGCCGACACGCGCCTCGTCCTGAAACCACACCTCGAGGGGCTTGTCCTTCGCCTCGTCAGGCAGCGCCGTGCGTACCAGCTCGGCTGCAGTTTATGGAATGGCCCGCTCCTCCTGGACCGCATCGGATGGGATGCTGACGGCAAAATGGAAAGGGAGCGCGCTATGACGATCATGGTCCTCGGCATCGATTTGGGCAAGAACAGCTGCTCTCTGGCGGGATTGGATGAGAACGGCGGTGTCGTGCTGCGCCGTCGCATGCGGCCGGACACGATCGCGTCCTTTGCGTCGAAGCTTCCGGCCTGCACGATCGCGGTGGAGGCGTGCTGCGGCGCTCATCATATGGGCCGGTTGCTCGCGGCGCAGGGCCACGCGGTCCGATTGATGTCGCCGGAATATGTCGGGCCTTGCGTAGTCGGGCCTTACGTAAAGGCTCGGAAGAACGACGAGCGGGATGCGGAAGCCATCGCGGAAGCCGCGATGCGCCCGACGATGCGCTTTGTCGAGCTCAAATCCCGGGATCAGCTCGACATGCAGTCGCTTCACCGGGTGCGGTCACGCCTTGTCGGGACGCGCACGAACCTCATGAATCAGCTACGCGCCATTCTGCTCGAGCGCGGCGTTCCATCGCCCAGGCACGCCGCAAACTGGAGCGGAGCGTCGATGCGCTGATCGCCGACCCTGAGTTCATGCCGGACAGCCGCATCCGTCGTCTCATCGTCGAGCTGCGTGAGGAGTGGGCGGCACTTGACGGTCGTACTGGCGCCCTCGACCGGGAATTCGTCGAACACGCCCGGATCGACGAGGCGAGCCGCCGTCTGGCCGCGATCCCCGGGATCGGCGCCTTGAACGCCACGGCCCTCCTCGCCGCCATAGGCGATGGGGCGGCTTTCGCGCGCGGGCGTGATCTTGGCGCCTGGCTCGGCCTGGTTCCACGGCAACATACGACCGGCGGCAAGCCAAGGCTTCCGGGGATCACCAAGCGCGGCGACAGATATCTGCGCACGCTGCTGATCCACGGCGCCAGAGCGGCCTTGCCGTCTCTCGCCGGGAGCCAGACGCCTTTGGGCGATTGGCTGCGCGGCTTGCTGGCCAGGCGACATCGCAACACCGTTGTCGTGGCGCTCGCCAACAAACTCGCTCGCATCGCCTGGGCGACGTTGCGCAAGGGCGTCGCATTCGAGGCAAATCGGCCGACGGCGGCCTCAAGCAATTGGTCCTCAGCCTCCGCAAGCTGAACGATCTCACGATGTCTGCGGGAGGACTTTGAAAGATGGCCTGACGGTCTGCCGGCGTTTCGAAAGCCCGGTTGAAAAGATGGCGCGATGACGCCGTGAAGTTTGTGAGGCTCGGGACGCGCGGATCTCCATCCTGGCGACGGCGATCATGCCGATACGCCGTATACGTTGATGCAGACCTGTCAGACGCCGCCGAAAGTAAAGCTCTTGCAGACGGGGCGGGCCATGCGTTTTCATATAGCTCCTGGGCTTCCGGATCGCTCTGCGGGTGACGCGGCCGCGCCGACAGCTTCGCGAAGCCGAGCCGGCGGAGGATCGAGCTCATCGTCCGCTCCGCCACGCGCACCCCAAAACGTCGCTCAACCACGTCACAGAGGTCGATGCGCCGCCAGCGGATCACCCGGTCCGTCTCCGGGTCTGGTCCCGCCTCGACGATCGTCGCCAGCTCACTCATCTGCTCCGGACCGAGCTTCGGCGTACGCCCCGGAAGAGACCGGTCGGTCAGACCCGCCAACCCCTCCCCGTTGTCGCGATGGACCCAGTCGCGCAGCGTCTGCCGATCCATCCCGCAGCTCTCCGCCGCCTCCGTCCGGCTCCGCCCATCGAGCACGAGCGCCAGCGCGAGCATCCGGCGCGAAGCATTCGCGTCCTTCGCCCGCGCCGCTTCGCGTCGCAGGTCCGCCGCCGACAGCTCCCTCCGCGTGATCTCCACCGCCATCCTGATCCTCATCAAGCTGCTGGTCTGGGACCAGACCGGGATGGTGCTCGTTCACAAGCGCCTGGAAGGCGGCAAGTTCGTCTGGGCCGCAGGTGCGGGACGGGGTGATGCGGATGTCGTCGGCGCAGCTGGCGGCGCTGTTCGAGGGGTTGGACTGGCGGCTGGTGCGCCCCGAGCGGGCGCGGCGTCCGCTGGCGGCAGGGTGAGCGCGCGGACCTGCGGGAAGCCCCTGTTCTTGCTGGCCAGAGCCTGAAGCGCATGATTTACTCCGGCGCATGGACGCCGACGCCCTCAGCCGCGCGAACACCCACCTGAAGGCCCGCCTGGCCGAGGTCGAGGCGGTGCTGGCCGAGGTGCAGGAGGCCAACCGCCGGCTGGAAGACATGCCTCACGCTCCTCGCAGCGCGAGAAGTTCGGCAAACGCTCCGAGAAGCTGTCCCCCGACCAGTTCAACCTGCCGCTCGAGGATGCCGAACTGGCCCAGGGCATGCTCGAAGCCGCGCAGGAGAAGGCCGAGGCCGCGCTGCAGCGGGCGCGCGGGGAGACGCCTCGCAAGCCGGCGCGCAACCGTGGGCATCTGCCGGCACATCTGCCCCGGATCGAGCGTGTGATCGAGCCCGCCAGCACGCTCTGCCTCTGCGGCTGCGGCGAAATGGCAAGGATCGGCGAGGATGGTGAGCCATTGTGTCGCCATCGGTTCGAGACCAATGGCGAACGAGAGGCTCGAGGTGATCCCCGCGCAGTTCCAGGTGCTGGTCACGCGGCGCCCCAGATACGCCTGCCGCCGGTGCTCGCAGGCCGTGGCGCAGGCGCACGCCCCCGAGCATGTCGTGCCGGGCGGGCTGCCGACCGAACTCTTGATCGCCGTTCGCCATCGGGCTCGAACCGATGGCGCCGCGATGGCTCACCATCGTGTCGAAGTTCGGCGACTTCCTTCCGTTCTGCCGACAGGCCGGGATCTTCGAGCGGCAGGGGCTCCACCTCGACCGCGGCACGCTCGGCAACTGGGTCGGGCGCGCATGCTTCCACCTGACGCCCGTCATCGACCACATGCGCACCCATCTGCGCGGTGCCGACCGCATCTTCGTCGACGAAACGCGGGCGCCGGTGCTTGATCCCGGCCGGAAGGCCACGAAGAGCGGCTACTTCTGGGCTGTCGTATCCGACGATCGCGGCCATGGCGGCGCCGGCCCGCCGATCGTGCTGTTCCATTACGCCCCCGGTCGGGGGAAGCAGCATCCGCTGAAGTTCCTTGCCGGATATCGCGGCCGGTTCCTGCAATGCGACGCCTACCAATCCTACACCGCGCTGACCGAGATCGAGCGCGCGACGGTGGCCCGTGGAAACTGGTCCATTGCTGGACCCATGTCCGCCGCCGCTTCGTGACGCGCTTCGAGAACGAGGGCTCCCCCATCGCCGAGGAGATGCTGCGCCAGCTCGCGGCCCTCTACGGGGTCGAGAAGACCGTGCGCGGCAAGGATCCGTCCATCCGCCTCGCCGCCCGACGCGAGCAGTCCGCCCCGATCGTCGCCGCGCTCAAGCCCTGGCTGGAGGCCCAGCTCTCCCGTATCCCGCAGAAATCCCAGCTGGCCGAGGACATCCGCTACGCCCTCGCGCACTGGCCCGGCCTGATCCGCGTCCTGGACGACGGCACCCTCGAACTCGATACCAACCCGGTCGGGAACCAGATTCCGTCCGATCGCACTGACCCGCAAGAACGCGCTGTTCGCCGGCAACGAGGTCGGCGCCGAGAACTGGGCCATGCTCGCCTCGCTCGTCGCCACCTGCAAGCTGTCCGACGCGAACCCCGTCGACTACCTCGCCGACACCCTCCGGGCCGTCCTCGACGGACACCCCAAATCCCGCATCGAGGACCTCACGCCATGGCGCTACGCCCAGCCGTCAAGCCTCGCCGCATAGGGCACCGCCGTCGCGCTTACGTTCGTCTGGCCTCAGGTGCGCGGCGGGGTGACGCGCCTGTCCCCGGCGCAGCTCTCGGCCCTCTTTTGAGGGGCTGGACTGGCGGCTGGTCCGACCGGAGCGCGCGCGCCGTCCGCTGGCGGCGGGGTGATCCGGGAAATGGTGCCGGCCCGAAAGGGCGTTGCGGGGTTCATTGTCGGGCATGGACGCCGCCGCGCTTGCCCCGCGCTTGCCCATGAAAACGCCCTGCTGAAAGCCCGCCTGGCCGAGGTCGCGGCGACGCTGGCAGAGGGCGCGGGAGGCACAGCGCCGGCTGGAAGATATCCTGCGCGCATCGCAACGCGAGACGTTCGGCAAGCGCTCCGGGAAGCTGTCGCCGGACCAGTTCAACCTGCCGCTGGAAGATGCCGAGCTGGCGCAGGGGGTGCTCGAGGCCGCTCAGGAGAAGGCCGAGGCCGCGCTGCGGGGCAACGGCGCGGAGACGCCCCGCAAGCCCGGGCGCAATCGCGGGCATCTGCCGCCGCACCTGCCGCGGATCGAGCGGGTTATCGAGCCCGCCAGCATCCTCTGCCCGTCGATGAGACCCGCGCGCCAGTGCTCGATCCGGGCCGAAAGGCCACCAAGAGCGGATACTTCTGGGCGGTGGTGTCCGACGACCGTGGTCACGGCGGGACCGACCCGCCCATCGTCCTGTTCCATTACGCCCCCGGCCGCGGCCAGGCACATCCGCTGACGTTCCTCGCCGGATACCGCGGCCGGTCCTGCAGTGCGATGCCTGCCAGTCCTGCAACGCGCTGACGGACATCGCGCGCGACGGTGGCCCATGGCAGCTGGTCTACTGCTGGACCCATGTGCGCCGCTGCTTCGTGAAGCGCTTCGAGAACGAAGGCTCGCCCATCGCCGAGGAGATGCTGCGCCGGATCGCTCTGCTCCATCAGGTCGAGAAGACCGTCCGCGGCAAGGAGCCCTCTCTGCGCCTCGCTGCCCGTCGCGAACACGCCGCACCAGTCGTCGCCGCACGCAAGCCCTGGCTCGAGGTCCAGCTGTCACGCATCCCGCAGAAATCCCGGCTGGCCGAGGACATCCGGCATACGCTCGCCCACTGGCCCGGCCTGATCCGCGTCCTGGACGACGGCACGATCGAACTGGATACCAACCCGGTCGAGAACCAGATTCCGTCCGATCGCCCTGACGAGGAAGAATGCGCTCTTCGCCGGCAACGAGACCGGCGCCGACAACTGGGCCATGCTCGCCTCGCTCGTCGCCACCTGCAAGACGTCCGACGTGAACCCGGTCGACTACATCGCCGCCACCCTCCGCGCCATTCTCGAAGGTCCCCCGAAAAACCGCATCGAGGACCTGATGCCCTGGCGCTTTGATCCAGACGTCAAGCGTCGCCGCATGGGGCAGCAACGTCGCGCTTACGATGGATTGAGTCGGTGATCTCCTGCGGCCCGACGCACCCGTAGCTGAATCCGACCGCCCACGCCGAGTCCGGTAGCAGCGCGTATCGGTCCAGCCGCTCGATGACGAGGCCGAACTCGACCGCGGCGGCGGCGACCTCGTCGACGCCGACCGGACCCGTCAGCCGGCCGGACGGAGACGTACATCCCCGTCGTCGACAGGATCGGCGTCAGCCACCCGGCTCCGTAGGCGGCGATCGCGTCGAGCAGCGCTTGCCGGCGCGGCGCGTAGAGCCCTGGCCGACTTCACGTTCGGCATCTCTCTCGAACCCGTGGCGTTCGATGCCTCACGTCGAGCACCCGTTCGGCACGATCAAGGCCTGGAGGGGCGCGACCCACTTCCAGATGCGGCGGCTGAAGAACGTCCGAACTGGACTGGCGCTCCACGTGCTGGCCCAAAACTCGATGATCGTAGTGCGCCGGCTCATCGCCGCGATGCCCGGCTGAGGGTGCCTCCGCCGCGCCGCGGCCGCCGTAGATGCGGCGCTGACGTGTCGGCCAACGCAAGTCTCAGCAACTCGCAGACCGGCAATTTCCACACAGCCTCGGCCGGCTCGAGGTGTTTCTCACAATATATGGTCGTACCACGTTCGGCCGTTGAAGGCTTCACGGATGATGTGAGCATCGGCTTGCCCGGCGCCTATGGCAGGACAAGACCAATCCGTCTCCGGCAGATTCGGTGCGATTCAGCTGATTGTGGATGCCTACCTCGGGCGGTATGACCACCGAAGGAGGTGACCGATGGACTTCGCTCTCGCCGAAGAGCAGACGGCGATCTTTGAGGTGGCGCGGGGCCTCGCGGAGGATTGCATAGCGCCGCACGCCCGCGCGTGGGAGGCGGAGGGCACGATTCCGCGCGAACTCTGGCCGAAGCTCGCAGAGTTGGGCTTCGGGGGGCTGTATGTCAGCGAAAGATCGGGCGGCGCGGGCCTCAGCCGGCTCGACGCGACGCTGGTGTTCGAGGCGTTGAGCCACGCCTGCGCGTCCGTTGCGGCGTTCTTGTCGATCCACAACATGTGCGCGCGGATGATCGACGCCTACGGATCGGAGGAGATGAAGGCGCGGCTGCTGCCCGGCGCGATCTCGATGGAGACGGTCCTCTCCTACTGCCTCACCGAACCCGGCAGCGGGTCAGACGCCGCGGCGCTGCGCACGCGTGCCGAGCGGACGAACGACGGCTGGCGACTGACCGGGACCAAGGCCTTCATCTCGGGCGGCGGGTATTCGGACGCTTACATCGTCATGGCTCGGACCGGCGAGGACCGAGCGCGCGGCATCTCGACCTTCCTCGTCCACGACGGCGCCGAGGGGCTGAGCTTCGGCGGGCTCGAGGACAAGATGGGGTGGCGGTCGCAGCCGACGCGCCAGGTACAATTCGACGAAACGCCGGTTCCCGCCACCGACCTGCTCGGTGAGGAAGGCAAGGGGTTTCGCTACGCCATGGCCGGGCTCGACGGCGGCCGGCTCAACATCGCCGCCTGCTCTCTCGGCGGCGCGCAGGCGGCGCTGGACGCGACGGTCGTCTACATGCGGGAGCGGCGTGCTTTCGGGCAGCCGCTGACCGAGTTCCAGGCCCTGCAGTTCCGACTCGCCGAGATGGAGATCGAGATGCAGGCGGCACGCACGTTCCTGCGGCAGGCCGCCTGGAAGCTCGATCACGGTGCGCCCGACGCGACGAAGTTCTGTGCGATGGCGAAGAAGTTCGTGACCGAGACCGGATCGAAGGTTGCCGACCAGTGCCTGCAGCTGCACGGCGGCTACGGCTATCTCGCCGACTACGGGATCGAGAAGATCGTGCGCGACCTGCGCGTGCATCAGATTCTCGAGGGCACGAACGAGATCATGCGGATGATCGTCGCGCGCCAGATGCTTTCCGCATGAGCGAGATCCTGACCCGGGTCGAAGGTCGAACAGGCCGCATCACCCTGAACCGGCCCTCTGCGATGAACGCCCTGACGTGGGAGATGTGCCGGGAGATCGAGGCGGCTCTCGATGCCTGGGCGGGGGACGATGCCGTGGCGATGCTGGTCATCGACGGTGCCGGAGAACGGGCGTTCTGCGCCGGAGGTGATCTGTCCGAGATGTACCGCAGCGGGATCTCGGGCGACTTCGGCTACGGCCGCCGCTTCTGGGCCGACGAGTACCGGATGAACCGCAGTCTCTTCCGGTTTCCCAAGCCCGTCGCCTCCTTCCTGCACGGCTTCACGATGGGGGGTGGCGTCGGAGTCGGCTGCCACGGCTCGCATCGGGTGGTTGGCGAGAGCTCTCGCATCGCGATGCCGGAATGCACCATCGGCCTCGTTCCCGATGTTGGCGGCTCGCTGATCCTCGCGCGGGCACGGGGCCGGCTCGGGGAATATCTGGCGACGACCGGCACGCGGATGGGTCCGGCCGACGCGATCCATGCCGGATTTGGCGATTTCTTCATCCCCGAGGCGACCTGGAGCGAGCTGATCGCCGCGTTGGAACGGACCGCCGACTGCGACTTGATAGAGGAAGCCGCCGAGGATCCGCCACCCGGAGAGCTGGCACTTCGGCAGGGCGCCATCGACGCGGAGTTCGGGGGGAGACTCTGCGCGATATCCTGAATGCCCTCAGCCACTCCAACGCGCCATTCGCTGCTGGCGCGATGGCGGCGATCGGCCGTAACGCGCCGCTCAGCATGGCCTGCGCGGTTGAACTCGTGCACCGCGTCCGCGCCCGCGACACGATCGAGGACGCACTGGCGCTCGAACATCGCTTCACCTTCAGGGCGATGGAGCACGCGGATTTTCTGGAGGGCATCCGGGCCGTGATCGTCGACAAGGACCGCAGGCCGCGCTGGCGACACGACGGCCCGGCCTCGGTTCCGGCGGTTGACGTGTCGAAGATGCTGGCTCCGCTCGGTCCGGACGAGCTGACATGGGAGGAAACATGAAGATCGGATTTATCGGGCTCGGCAACATGGGTGCGCCGATGGCTGCGAACCTGGCCGCGGCCGGCCACCATGTGACCGGGTTCGACGTCGCCGGCATCAGCGTCGACGGTGTCGCGCGGGCGGCGTCGGCAGCGGAAGCGGCGGCGGGACCGGAGGTTGTCATCACGATGCTGCCGAACGGCGACATCCTGCGCAACGTGGCGCAGGAGATCGTCCCGGCGATGGCGCAGGGTGCCGTGTTCCTCGATTGTTCAACTGTCGATGTGGCAAGCGCCCGCGACACGGCCGAGAGGGCTGCCGCAGCAGGCCTCCGCCCCCTCGATGCGCCGGTTTCGGGCGGCACAGGAGGAGCCGAGGCCGGCACATTGACGTTCATGGTCGGCGGCGAGGCGGATGCGTTCGAGACGGCCCGCCCGCTGTTCGACGTGATGGGGGCAAAGGCCGTCCATTGCGGATCCTCCGGCAACGGGCAGGCGGCGAAGATCTGCAACAACATGATCCTCGGCGTCACGATGATCGCAACCTGCGAGGCATTCGCGCTGGCCGACAAGCTTGGTCTCGCGCGGCAGGCGATGTACGACGTCGTCTCCACGTCATCCGGTCAGTCGTGGTCGCTGACCACGTATTGTCCCGCGCCCGGGATCGGGCCGAAGGCCCCCTCGGACAACGACTACAAGCCCGGCTTCGCGGCGGAACTGATGCTCAAGGACCTCCGGCTCAGTCAGAAGGCAGCGGAAGCCGCAAACGCCGACACACCCGTCGGGCGGCTGGCGACGGAGCTCTACAGCACCTTCGTCGAGGACGAGGAGGGACGCGGCAAGGATTTTTCCGCGATGCTGCCCCGATTGGAGAAGCGCGGGCGATCCTGATCCTCCGCACCGGGTACCTTCGGGCCTCAGCTTGCAACGGGGCGGACCGCTGCTAGAACCAAGGGCATATTCCCCGCACCAAGACGGGGAGCAGTGGAGGATACACATGAAAGTCATGACAATCATCGCCGCGGCCTCGCTCGTCGCCGGCGCAGCGTTCGCGCAGGAGGATCGGAGCGACTGGCCCGACAGCTTCACCGTTGGCACTGCGAGCCAGGGCGGCACTTATTTCGCCTACGGCTCGGGCTGGGCGAACCTCGTCGCCGAAGAGCTCGGGCTTTCCGGCGGGGGCGAGGTCACCGGCGGCCCGATGCAGAACATGGCGCTGGTCCATACCGGAGACGCCGCGTTCGGCATGACCACCATGGGCCCTGCGCGGGAGTTGCTGGAAGGGACGAACCCGATCGCTCCCGGTCTTGCGATGGACAAGGCCTGCGCAATCTTCCCGATGTACCAGACGCCGTTCAGCGTCACCGCGCTGGCCTCGTCCGGGATCGAGTTCGATCTCCGACATCCCGGACGGCGCGCGCATCGGCTTCGGCCCTGCCGGCTCCACGTCGGACACGTACTTCCCGCGCATGATGGACGAACTCGGCGTCAACTACGAACGCCGCAACGGCGGCTGGTCAGACCTCGGCGGCCAGCTGCAGGACGGTCTGCTTGACGTCATCGCGTTCGCGGCCGGCATCCCGGTCCCGGCAGTCAGCCAGCTCGAGGTGCAGACAGACGTGAACATCATCGAGTTCACCGAAGAGGAGCAGCAGCAGATCATCGACGCCTTCCCGGTGAGCGGGTTCACGATCCCCGCCAGCACCTATTCCACGCTGGAGGACGACGCGCGCTCGGTGAGCATGTGGAATTTCGCGATCGCGAACTGCGACCTGCCGGATAGCTTCGTGAACGCCGTCGTGGACGTCGTGATGTCCGACAACGATCGGATGGTGAATATCCACAAGGCCGCGACGTCGACTGTGCCGGAGAACTGGGACAAGAACAGCGTGATCAAGTGGCACCCCGGTGCGGCCGCCTGGTTCGAGGAAAACGCGGGCGCCGATATACCCGACGACATGGTCTACAGCGGTAGCTGAGGCCACGAAGTCCCGGAAGGGCGGCCCCGACGCCGCCCTTGCCGCTCTCCGCGCCGAGCTGGAGAGAGGCCTCGTCGCTGGGGCAGGAGCATCGTGGCTGCAGCTTGGACCACCCGATGGCATGCCGCTCGTCGTCATCCACGGCGCCGGTTTGGATCGTGCAGGCACTTCCTGGTGTCGCCTGCTGCCACGACTCGCGGCCGACCGGCCGGTCCTGGCGCCGGATCTGCCCGGCCATGGGGAAACTGCGCCCCTGCGCACCTTCCGGGGCGTCGAGGATGTTGCGACATGGCTGCTCGCGTTCCTCGATACCCTGGCGGTCGAGCGCGCTGCGATCACCGGGGTCTCCCTGGGCGGTGCGACCGCGATCCGTGTAGCCCTCGACGCGCCGGATCGCGTCAGCGGCATCGTTCCGGTCGCCTCGTACGGTCTCACGCGTCGGGCGCCGCTTCATCCTGTCCTGCACGCCGGAACGCGTCTTCCGCTCGCCCGTCTGACCGATCCGCTGATCGCGCGCTCGTCGGTCGCATCGAGGCTCGCGCTCCGGACCCTGGTGCATGATCCTGCGGCGATCTCGTCCCAGATGGTGGACGAGCTGAGCGCGATGGCGGCCGAGACCGGCGCAGAACGGACCTTCGACCGCTTTCTCTGGGCAGAAGTCGGACCCGACGGCTTCCGGACCTGCCTCCTTGACGAACTGCAAGAGCTCGAGGTTCCCGCTCACTTCATCCACGGGCTCCACGACACCGCCGTGCCTATAGAAGGCGCTCGCGAGGCGGCCCGGATCACCGGCGCGCCCCTGACCGAGCTGGAGGCAGGACACTGGCCCATGTACGAGGCGCCGGAAGCGTGCCTCAAGGTGATCCAGGATTTCCTGCAATGCGTCGCGCCCTGACGCCGGTTGCAAATCAAGGCCTGCGATAGAAAGATGGCGCCGGCGACTAGTGAGGGGCCGAAATGACCGCACCTGACAGGACTGAGGCGGCGCGCCCCGACCCGCAGGAGCCGATCGTCGCGGAAGGCGTCGACGACGAGCCTGTCGAGGCCAATCGCCGCGATTTCGCCGGACGCAACTATCTGATCATCGCCTCGCTCTCGGCGATCTATGCCGCCTTCCACATGGCGGCGCTCAATGGCGTCTCGATCTCGGACTGGACGGGGATCGAGATACCGTTCCTGCCGACCTTCCCGATGGAGACGTGGAACTTCCGCATCGTCCACGTCGCGGGCGCATTGTTCCTGGGCTTCCTGCTGTTCGCGGCGGGAACCGACTTCCCCGAGCCAGCGGAGGAGACGGCCCTGACGCGGATTGCGAGTTATGTCTTGCTGCTGCCTGCCCTCTTCGCTTTGGGCGTCTCGGTCAGCTTTGCGATCGATATTGCCTCTGGCACGCAATGGAACGGCATGGACGCCGGAATCAGGTTCCGCGAGACGTGGCTCTATGGCGCGCCCCTGATGCTCGCGACGATCGGCGCCATCGTCGTCGGCTGGCTGCATCGCCGCAACCGCGGCGGCTTCGCTGCCCCGGATATCGTTCTCGGCGTCTGCGGCTTCGCGGTCGCAGCCTACCTCATCACCATATACGGCACGTTGATGCGGAACTCGACCGGCACGCCCTTCGCGCCGATCGGCATCTCCATCGCCGCGGTCGCCGGTACGCTGCTGATCATGGAGCTGACGCGGCGGGTCGCCGGCCTCGCGCTCGTCATCATCGCGACGATCTTCCTGATCTACGTCTTCGCGGGCCAGTACCTGCCGGGCTTTCTGAATTCGCCCGCGATCTCGTGGCAGAGGTTCTTCAGCCAGGTCTACACCGACGCCGGCATACTCGGCCCCACCACGGCCGTCTCCTCGACCTACATCATCCTCTTCATCATCTTCGCCGCCTTCCTGCAGGCCTCGAAGGTCGGCGACTACTTCGTCAACTTCGCGTTCGCCGCCGCTGGCCGCACACGCGGCGGGCCGGCCAAGGTGGCGATCTTCGCCAGCGGCCTGATGGGCATGATCAACGGCACGTCAGCCGGCAACGTCGTTGCCACCGGCTCTCTCACGATCCCACTGATGAAGAAGGTCGGCTACAAGAGGCAGACGGCAGGAGCGGTCGAGGCAGCGGCGTCCACTGGCGGACAAATCATGCCACCGATCATGGGTGCCGGTGCCTTCATCATGGCCGAAATCACGGGCATTCCTTACACGGAGATCGCCGTTGCCGCGATCATCCCCGCGGTCCTCTACTTCGTCTCGGTTTACTTCATGGTGGACTTCGAGGCCGCCAAGCTCGGCATGCGCGGAATGCGCGAAGACGAGCTGCCAAGGCTCGGTGCCCTGGCCCGACGCGCCTTCCTGTTCCTTCCGATCGTGATCCTGATCTACGCCCTCTTCATGGGCTACTCCGTGATACGCGCCGGCACGCTCGCCACCCTCGCCGCCGCCGTTGTGTCGTGGCTGACGCCGTACCGGATGGGGCCGCGCTCGGTCATCCGCGCGTTCGAGATCGCCGGCGTGATGTCGATCCAGATCATCGCGGTCTGCGCCTGCGCCGGCATCATCGTCGGTGTCATCTCGTTGACCGGCGTCGGCGCGCGGTTCTCGGCGGTCCTGCTCGGCATCGCCGATACGTCCCAGCTGCTCGCGCTCTTCTTCGCGATGTGCATCTCGATCCTGCTCGGCATGGGCATGCCCACCACCGCCGCGTACGCGGTCGCGGCCTCGGTCGTCGCGCCAGGCCTCGTGCAGCTTGGAATACCGACACTGACGGCGCACTTCTTCGTCTTCTATTTCGCGGTCCTGTCGGCAATCACGCCGCCAGTCGCCCTGGCTTCCTACGCCGCGGCCGGGATCTCCGGCGCGAACCCGATGGAAACTTCCGTCGCCTCCTTCAAGATCGGTATCGCCGCGTTCATCGTGCCGTTCATGTTCTTCTACAATTCCGCGCTCCTCATGGACGGTACCTGGTTCGAGGTCATCAGTGCCGGCGTGACCGCCACGGCAGGGGTGTTCCTGCTCTCGGCGGGGGTGCAGGGATGGTTCATGGGTGGCCGCACAGCCTGGTTCCTGCGCGTCGGCCTGCTCCTCGCCGCGCTCTTCATGATCGAAGGCGGGCTCATGACGGATGTGCTCGGTGGCGGGCTGGCGGTCGTGGTCTTGCTCGTCCAGAAGCTCGCGCGCCCCGATCCCGATGCGAGCCTCGTCGTTGGCGGCGCGGATTGAGGCCGGAGCCCGGCGCGCCCGAGGGCATGCACCGGATCCGCCAGTCGCCGACCGATCCGGACTTCGTGCAAGACCCCTACTCCTTCTACCGTCGCGCCCGCGCGCTCGGCGACATCGTCTTCTGGGAGGACTACGAGATGCCCGTCGCCACGAGTGCCGCCGCAGTCGCCGCGCTCCTGCGCGATCGCCGGCTCGGTCGGCAGCATCCGTCGCCGCCGGGTATTCCGTCGCACCTGCGGCCGTTCCAAGAGATCGAGGAGCACTCGATGCTCGAACTCGAGCCTCCCCGCCACACCCGTCTTCGCGGCCTCGTGCTGCGCGCCTTCACCTCCCGCAGGATCGCAGCCCTCGCGCCGATGATCGAGGCTCTTTGTAACGATCTCATCGATCGCTTTCCCGAGGGCGGTTTCGATCTCCTCCGAGCCTATGCCCAACCGCTGCCGGTGACCGTGATCGCCCGCTTCCTCGGTCTCCCCGAGGAACATGCCGGCCGGCTCCTCCACTGGTCCGACGCAATGGTCGCGATGTACCAGGCCCGCCGCGACCGCGAGGTGGAGGACGCCGCCGCCCGAGCCGCCGCCGAATTCGATGCTTTCCTGCGCGGCCACCTGGACACGCGACGTTCAACGCCAACCGACGATCTGCTGTCCCACCTTCTTGCGGCCGAAGCCGAGGGAGACTCGCTGAATGAAGCCGAACTCATCGCCACCGTCGTGCTCCTCCTCAATGCGGGGCACGAGGCGACGGTCCACACGCTCGGAAACGCGGTGCGCGCGATTCTGCTGAACGGAGCCGAGGAGGCTGCGAGAGGCGACGGAGCGGAGGACCTGGTGGAGGAGGTCCTTCGCTGGGATTCCGCCGCTTCATCTGTTCACCCGCCACGTCTACGAGCCCGTCGACGTTGCGCGCCACACGCTGTTGCCGGGCACGCAGATCGGCTGCCTGCTCGCGGCGGCCGGCCGCGACTCGGCCGTGTGGTCCCGCCCCGACGCGTTCGATCCAGCGCGCGACCGAGCCACCCATCTTGCCTTCGGCGCCGGGTTGCACTTCTGCGTCGGCGCACCATTCACCCGGCTGGAGCTGCGGATCGCCCTAAAGGCCCTCTTCCGCCGCTGCACGCGCCTGCGACTGGCGGAGCGGCCGCGTTACGCCAACCTTTATCACTTTCACGGCCTCGAGCGTCTGATCGTCAGCTGCTGACCGGGCCGCTTCTTCGGCGGCTCGCGGACCGGCTTCCGCCGGAGCGACGCCGCGCGACTGCGCGATGCCGGGCCGACCGCTCCGTCAGGGGCGCGAGGCCCGGCATCCACTGCTTGCCGCCCCCGCGGCCACCGTCTATCGAGGGCCCCGGGCAACGCCAGGGGCTTCGCTTGCGCATCCTCATCACCAACGACGACGGCATCAACGCGCCGGGCCTTTCCGTGCTTCAGGGCATCGCCGACGAACTCGCCGGCGACGAGGGAGAGGTCTGGACGGTCGCGCCGGCATTCGAGCAGTCGGGCGTCGGCCACTGCATCTCCTACACACATCCGACGATGATCGCGGAACTGGGTCCGCGCCGGTGGGCGGCAGAAGGTTCCCCCGCGGACTGCGTCCTCGCGGCAGTCTATGACATCATGGCCGACGCACGCCCAGACCTCGTCCTCTCCGGGGTCAACCGGGGCAATAACGCTGCCGAGAACGTGCCCTATTCCGGCACGATAGGCGCGGCGATGGAGTCGGCGTTGCAGGGGCTGCCCGCTATCGCCCTCTCGCAGTACTACGGGCCGCGCAACGTGGCCCTCGCCGACCCGTTCGACGCTGCGGCCGGACACGGCGCGGCGACGGTTCGCCGGCTTCTCGACGCCGCCCTGTGGGACGCCGGAGACTATCGTCTGTTCTACAACGTCAACTTTCCTCCGATCGCCGCCGACGACGTCCGTGGGGTGCAGGTTGCCAAACAAGGTTTCCGGCGGGGGGACGTCAACTTCGGGGTGGAGCCGCACCTCTCGCCCTCTGGTCGCCGGTTTCTCTGGGTCAAGGGCGGGCGGCAGGACCTCCCGTCCGAACCGGGCACCGATGCGGCCGTCAATCTCGACGGCTGGATCTCGGTCACGCCGATGCGTGCCGACTTCACCGCGCACGACGCGCTCGAGACCCTCAAGGGGCGTCTGGCATGAAGCCGCGCGAGGCAATGATGAAGCTCATCATGACGCTTCGGGGCCAGGGCGTGACCGACAGCCGGGTCCTGGAAGCGATGGAGAGCGTCGATCGCGGTCTGTTCGTGCAGGGGACCTTCGCGGCGCGCGCCTACGATGACACGCCGCTGCCGATCGGTCGCGGCCAGACCATCAGTCAGCCGTCCGTCGTCGGTCTGATGACCCAGGCTCTGGAGGTTGGACCGCGTCACACCGTGCTCGAGGTCGGAACCGGCTCCGGCTATCAGGCCGCGATCCTGGGGCGTCTCGCGCGCAGGGTCTGGACGGTCGACCGGCACAGGGAACTGGTTCGAGAGGCGCGTGAGAGGTTCGAGGCTCTTGGCCTTACGAACGTGACGGCTTTCACCGCCGACGGCTCCCGCGGGCTGCCCGACCAGGCGCCGTTCGACCGCATCCTCGTCGCCGCCGCGGCCGAGGATCCTCCGGGGCCGCTATTGGCGCAACTCCGCATCGGCGGTATCATGGTGGTGCCGGTGGGTCAGTCGGATACCGTGCAGATGCTGATACGGGTCAAGCGAACCGAGGCGGGCTATGAGTACGACGAACTCCGCGCGGTGCGCTTCGTCCCGCTGATCGAGGGCATGGGGCGCGACTGACCGGCAAGGAACCGGGCGGCTTCGGGCCCGACAAGAGGCCCGCGACGCGAGGATGAGCAGATGGAAATGACAATGCACGCCCGCGCCCTTGCGCTTTTCTTGACAGGCTCGCTGCTTTCGGCCTGCGCTGACGGTCTCGACATGGACATGCGCGGCTTTGGCGAAGGCTTCGACACGAGCGATGCGGCGATGTCGGCACGGACCGAAACGCGACCAACTCCCGACTCCCGCGGCGTGATCTCCTATCCGAACTACCAGGTCGCGGTCGCCCGGCCCGGTGACGATGTCGGCACGCTTGCAGCACGGCTCGGCATACCGGCGGCGGAATTGGCGAGCTTCAACGGCCTCCCGGCGGGTGCCATGCTCAGACCCGGTGAGCTCGTGGCCTTGCCGAGCCGTGTCGCCGAGCCATCCCCTGCCACCGGTGCGGTCACCACCGGCCCGGTACGACCGGCCGGCGAGATCAGCGTTGCGACGATCGCAGGTCCGGCCATCGATCGGGCCGAGGCATCGCGGAGCAACGTCCCGGCCAGTACGGGTTCCGAACCTCAACGGCATCGCGTGACGGAGGGGGAAACCGCATTCTCCATCGCCCGCCGCTACAACGTCTCAGTCGACGCGCTGGCGGACTGGAATGGCCTCGGTCCCGATCGCTCCGTCCGGGTCGGGCAGTTTCTTCTGATCCCACCGAGCGAAAACGCGCCCGCGCGCGGATCGGCGACGGCGCGACCAGGCGCTGGAAGTCCGACGCCCGTCCCCCCTCCGCCGCGGAGCCCTTGCCGCAGGAACGGATCGCGCGCCAGGTGGAGACGCCGGATGCCCCGGACCTCTCGGCTTCAGCAACCAGGGCGTCGGATACGACCCGCCTGCTGACTTCAGTCGCCGGCAACATCGTCCGCCCGTATTCAAAGGGCCGAAACGATGGTATCGACATTGCCGCCGCTGCCGGTGCGCCGGTGCGTGCAGCTGATGCCGGCACCGTCGCAGCGATCACGCGCGACACCGAAGGCGTCCCCATCGTCGTCGTGCGGCACGAAGGAGATCTGCTGACCGTCTACGCCGGCGTCGATGCACTAAAGGTCGAAAAAGGCGCTCGCGTCAGCCGCGGGCAGCAGATCGCAGCCGTACGGCCGGCAGACCCGTCGATACTGCACTTCGAGGTTCGCGAAGGCTTCGATAGCGTCGACCCGGGCCCCTACCTCAACTGAGGCGCAATCTCGGCCCGTGGACGGGGGCGGCAGACGCTCGAAGGTTTGCGGTCAGATCCGAACACCGTGCCGCCCCGCCAGGTCGATAAAGAACTGCCAGGCAACGCGGCCCGATCTTCCTCCGCGCGTCGCCTGCCACTCGATGGCTTCGGCGCGAAGCTCCGCGTCACCGATCTCGACCTCATAGGCGGCACAGTATCCCCTGACCATCGCCAGATACTCGTCCTGGTCGCAGGGGTGAAAGCCGAGCCAAAGCCCGAACCGATCCGAAAGCGATACCTTCTCCTCCACCGCCTCGGAGGGGCTGATCGCGGTCGATCGTTCGTTCTCGATCATGTCGCGCGGCATCAGGTGGCGTCGGTTCGAGGTCGCGTAGAGAATCACGTTGCCCGGCCGTCCCTCCACGCCGCCGTCCAGCACGGCCTTCAAGCTCTTGTAGTGCTGGTCGTCGTGGCTGAACGACAGATCGTCGCAGAACAGCAGGAACCTGGCGTCTGCGCCGCGCAGCAAGTGCAGCAGTCGACCGATGGAAGGCAGATCCTCGCGCTGTACCTCCACGATCTTCAGCGGATGTTTCCGCGCAACCTCGGCGTGGACGGCCTTCACAAGGCTCGACTTGCCCATTCCGCGCGCGCCCCAGAGCAGCGCGTTGTTCGCTGGAAGGCCGGCGGCGAACTGCCGCGTGTTCTGCAAGAGGGTGTCGCGCGTCCTGTCGATCCCGACAAGGAGCTTCAGGGTGACCCGATTGACCTGATCCACCGGCTGCAATCGATCAGGAGCAACGTGCCAGACGAAGGCCTCGGCCGCGCCCCATTCGGGCGCCTCGGCCCGAGGCGGCGCAATGCGGTCGAGCGCCGCTGCGATCCGCTCGAGAGGCTCGCTCACTGACGGCCCTCAGCCTCGTCCTCGGCCGTGTCCCAGAGTTCCTCATCTTCATCGAGCACGCCCTCGGCCCGCAGTCGTT
Source organism: uncultured Alphaproteobacteria bacterium (assembly GCA_963749675.1). GTDB lineage: Bacteria > Pseudomonadota > Alphaproteobacteria > Rhodobacterales > Rhodobacteraceae > Roseitranquillus. The sequence goes on along the minus strand of CAVVNT010000001.1, from coordinate 816,001 downwards.
CCACCCGCTTCCGCTCGACCCGGCCGACCAGAAAGATCGAGATTTCGTAGAGCCCGTAGACCACCGTGAAGAGGATCACCTGCGTAATGACATCCGGAGGCGTCACCACGGCCGCAAGGGTCAGGATCCCGACAACCGCGTATTTCCGAACGGATTTGAGCCCTTGGGCGGACACAAGCCCGGCGGTGCCCATTAGCGTCAGCAATACCGGCAACTGGAAGCAGAGACCGAACGCCAGAATGAACTTGATCGTCAGAGCCAAGTACTCTTCAACAGAGCCTTGGAATGTAATTCCGGCCTCCGCCAGCGGCACCGTCATGTCGGGATCGATGTCGCCGGTCGGCTCCGGAAGTCCTCCCATCTGCTGAAAGCCGAGGAAGAAGTCGAACGCCAGCGGCACAACGATGTAGAACGCAAACGCGGCGCCGAGGAAGAACATGATTGGCGACGAGATCAGAAACGGCAGAAACGCGTTCTTTTCCGACCGATAGAGGCCAGGCGCTACGAAACGCCACATCTGCGAAGCGATGTACGGAAAGGCCAGCACGAAGCCTCCCAGGAGGGAGATCCGCACCGCGACGAAAAAGCCTTCCTGAAGCTTGATCAGGATCAGTCCGCAATCTTGTCCGCGTTCTGCAAGCTGCTGACAGATGGGCTGCGTCAGGAAGTTGAAGATCGGGTTCCAGACGGTGAAGCAAATCACCATGCCGGCGATGAAGGCGACGAGCGAACGGATAATCCGCGACCGCAACTCGGCGAGGTGTTCGATCAACGGCGCCGAAGTGTCGTCGATCTCGTCGATGTGCTCGCGAGAGGTCATCCCTCGGTCTTTGCCTCTTCGGTCGGTGCGGTATCAGCCTCGGGTGCCCGCGCGGGGCCGGTAGCCTTCGCTGCCTCGACCGCCTTGCGTTCCGAAGCGGCTCTCGCGGTCGCCTCTCGTACCTTTGCCGCCTTCTCCGCCCGCTCCTCCGACAGCTTCCGCGTTTCCGGCCCCATCCCGGTGAAGTCGCGGGTCGCGTCCTTCAGCTTGTCGATCCCGAGCTTCTTCGGCGACGTTATATCGCGCAGGTCGCGACTGACCTCCTTCACACCGGCCTCATCCGCCGCCTGTTCCATGGCGCGTTGGAACTCTCGCGCCATGCCACGCGCCTTGGCGGTGAACTGGCCGAGGCGGCGGAACATGACCGGCAGGTCTTTGGGCCCGACGACGATCAGCGCCACGATGCCGATGACCAGCAATTCGGTCCAGCCGATGTCGAACATGTGCTAGGGCCTCCGCCCGAGACCGCTCAGACCTTGTCCTTCTGCTCCTCGGACGCAGGCTCGCGGCTTTCGTGCGAGGCGTCCTCGAGCTCCTTGGTGCCGTCGGCGACGCCGCGCTTGAACGCGGTGATGCCCTTGCCGACTTCGCCCATCAACGACGAGATCTTGCCGCGTCCGAACAGGACCAACACCACGATCGCGATCAGCAGCAGGCCGGGCAGGCCGATATTGTTCAACATTTGTCTCTCCCTTCTCGGCCGCCGGCCGACGCGGGCGTCCGCACAATCCGACCCGTATCTATTGGCTCGGGGCTGCTCTTGCCAGTCTCAATTCCGTGCTCTTACGTCACAATCCTTCCGGCGACCGCAGGGTCACTGGGGAAGACGTGGCATCGTCCACGTCGCAGCATCAACCAGAGCGGCGTACCGGGCCTCGGCAGAAAGACGCTCGGCACGCTGGCCTTCAGGATCGAGCCGTCATGATCCATGCGGAATTCGACAAGGCTCTCCGCGCCCATGAACCGCGCCCGCTCGACCACGCCGCGTGCCGGCGCGCCATCCTCGGGCGTCGGGTTTGGTCCGCGCCCGCCCCGATCAAAGTCGATGCGGATGTGCTGAGGCCGGATGACGATATCCACTTCGGTGCCATCCGGGACCCCGGGTGCAAGAAACTGCCCGAACGGAGTCTCCGTCAGCGCCCCCTGAACTGTTCCACGTATTACGTTGACGTCACTGAAGAATGCCGCCGCCGCCATGTCCCGCGGCGCATTGTAGACGTTGTATGGTGCGCCGGCCTGCACAATGCGTCCGGCGCGCATCAGCGCGATCTCGTCGGCCATCCGCATCGCCTCGTCCGGCTCGTGTGTGACGAGCAGAACGGCAGTCTCCTCCTCCTTGAGGATTGAGAGGGTTTCGTCGCGGATGCCGTCGCGCAAGCGGTTGTCGAGGCCGGAGAACGGTTCGTCCATGAGCATCACGCGCGGGCGTGGAGCGATCGCGCGGGCGAGGGCTACACGCTGCTGCTCGCCACCGCTCAATTCGTGGGGCCATGCATCGATGAAGCGCTCCAGATGAACGCGCTCCAGCAATTCCGCAACGCGACGGCGCTTCTCCTTACGCTCGAGCCGCAAGCCAAAGGCGATGTTCTCCGCCACCGTCAGGTGCGGAAACAGCGCGAAGTCCTGAAACATCAGACCGATGCCCCGGTTCTCCGGCGGCATGTGCCGATGCGCGTCGGAGATCACGCCGCCATCCACCAGGACTTCTCCCGAATCCTGACGATCGACTCCGGCGGCGATCCGCAGCGTCGTCGTCTTGCCGCAGCCCGACGGACCAAGGAGACACGTCACTTGCCCCGCAGCTATCGATAGCGAAACGCCATCCACCACGCGCCGGCCACCCAGGCGACGAACGATATCCCGGATCTCCAGCTTTGATGGAGTCTTCACGATCTTGACCTGCAATCCTGACTGCCATGGTCGGGAAACCGAGGTACCAACCGCCCAACAAAGATACAAGCCGCCTTGCCCAGGCTCACTTCGCATCAGACAGCATCTCTACCGGTTCACGAGCGTGCCGAATGTCGGCACCCACGGCTGTATGATCGGCGCTGGCGCGGCCCCTCGGAGGATCATCCAAGGCGTCTCGCCTGAGTGGAAGAACCTCACGCGCTCGGTGAAACAGGGGCTGCGGGCCACTTGCTCAACTGGCGCGGGTCCCATCTTAGGTGGCGTTGGTGCAGAACCAAGATCTCTCGCACATGCAGCATTTGCCCCGGATCACCGGCCCCATTATATGCGCCTCCATGCTCGACCGCCGATCCAACCTGCCCGACCTGCCGCCCGAGATCGCGCGCCGCAGGACCTTTGCGATCATCTCGCATCCGGACGCCGGCAAGACGACCTTGACCGAGAAGTTCCTGCTCTTTGGGGGCGCGATCCAACTGGCCGGCCAGGTCCGCGCCAAGGGCGAGGCGCGACGCACGCGGTCGGACTTCATGCAGATGGAGAAGGATCGGGGCATTTCGGTTTCGGCGTCCGCAATGTCCTTCGACTTCGAGGGATTCCGCTTCAATCTGGTGGACACACCTGGCCACTCCGATTTTTCCGAAGATACCTACCGGACGCTGACCGCGGTCGACGCCGCGATCATGGTCATCGACGGCGCCAAGGGGGTGGAGAGCCAGACCCGCAAGCTCTTCGAGGTCTGCCGCCTGCGGGACCTGCCGATCCTAACCTTCTGCAACAAGATGGACCGAGAGGCGCGCGACACGTTCGAGATCATCGACGAAATCCAGGAGAACCTCGCGATCGACGTCACACCCGCCTCCTGGCCCATCGGCATGGGCCGCGACTTTCTCGGCTGCTACGACATTCTCCACAACCGCCTGGAGCTGATGGACCGCGCCGACCGCAACCACGTGGCGGAATCGATCAAGATCGAGGGACTTGAGGATCCCGCACTCGCCGAGCACATCCCGGAGCAGCTCCGCGCGACGCTGGTCGAGGAAGTTGAGATGGCCCGGGAGCTGTTGCCGCCGTTCGACCGGCAATCCTTCCTCGACGGGACTCTGACGCCAATCTGGTTCGGCTCTGCCATCAACTCCTTCGGCGTTCGGGAATTGATGGACGGCATCGGCGAGTATGGTCCGGTTCCGCAGCCGCAACCGGCACAGCCGCGGCAAATTTTGCCGGACGAGACGAAGGTCTCGGGCTTCGTGTTCAAGGTTCAGGCGAACATGGATCCAAAGCATCGGGATCGTGTCGCCTTCGTCCGACTTGCGTCAGGCCATTTCACCCGAGGCATGAAGCTGCACCACGTCCGGACAAGAAAGCCGATGACGATCACCAACCCCGTCCTCTTCCTCGCCGCGGATCGTGAGCTCGCGGAGGAGGCTTGGGCGGGTGACATCATCGGCATCCCGAACCACGGTCAACTGCGCATCGGCGACACGCTGACTGAGGGGGAGTCGATCCGCGCCACGGGCATTCCGTCCTTTGCGCCGGAACTCCTGCAGTCGGTCAGGGCCGGCGACCCGATGAAGGCCAAGCACCTCGACAAGGCACTGATGCAGTTCGCCGAGGAGGGCGCGGCCAAGGTCTTCAAGCCTGATATCGGCTCGGGTTTCATCGTGGGCGTCGTCGGCGCCTTGCAGTTCGACGTACTCGCCAGTCGGATCGAGCTGGAGTACGGCCTTCCCGTCCGGTTGGAGCCGTCGCAGTTCACCTCCGCCCGATGGGTCACGGGACCGAAGTCGAAGGTCGAGGCGTTCGTTCAGGCGAACAAGGGGCACATCGCGCACGATCACGACGGGGACATTGTCTATATGACCCGCCTGCAGTGGGATATCGACCGCATAGAGCGCGACCATCCCGACCTGAAGCTGAGCGCGACAAAGGAAATGATGGTCTGACGCGGCGAAACCGGGTGCTGCCGACGGGTGAGATCGTGGCCGATGTTGCGCGCGGAACCCTGGTGGGCAACCGTGGCGTCCTGCACGACACCGATGGTCGCCTCGGCACGGCGCTCTGGCGCCATCGCGCCGGATCGCCTGCCGCCTGAAGTTTCGGGAGCGGCGGCGGCAAATCACGGCGCCCAACGCGTACACCTCAACTTCGACAGCTACAGCGGTAAGTGATTGATATTGCTATGCCCGGTTGGGCAAAAATGTAACTACACGGGCTCTGTCAGGCGGGTTTGGGCAGGGTCAGGGCATCAAAGAGGTCCAGCTGTTCCGGGGTTGGGCGGGTCGTGCCTTCGAGAGTGCGCTCGGCGATCCGGGCCTGATGGCGATGAATGCGGGCGAGCAGATCGAGCGCGGTGCGGGGGCTGGCGCTGTGGCCCTTTGCCTTCAGGCGCATGCGCATGACCCGGTGGAGCACGAGGGCGAGGAAGCAGATCAGCGCATGGGCCCGAATGCGGTCGGGCAACCGGTGGTGGACGGGCGCGATCTCGATGTCGGATTTCAGCACCCGGAAGCCGCGCTCGATGTCGGCGAGGCTCTTGTAGCGCGCCACTGCGTCGGCGGCGGTCAGGTCGGGAGCGTTGGTGATCAGCGCGAGCCTGCCATCGAAGAGTTCGGCCTCGGCGATGGCGGCCTCGTCGACGCTCCAGCTGAAGCGGTCGGCGGTGTAATCGGCCTTGAGAAAGCGGGCCAGTTCCGCCTCGGCTACGGCGCGGGTGAAGCGGCTGTAGGCCCCGCGGTCGGAAGCGCGGCGCCCCCGGGCGGTCTGGCCCTCGTCCTGGGCATCGAGCCGGGCCACCATCTTCTCTGCCATGGCCTCGAGTTCGGCGATGCGGGCGCGGCGGCGGGTGGATTGCTCCTCGGCGCGCAGCGGGTCATCGGCGACGATCAGGCGGTGACCGGCAAACGTGCTCTCGGTCAGCCCCTCTGCATCGAAGGCGAGGCCCTGGAAGGTCTCGACCAGCTCGGCGTAACGCCGCGCTGGCACGGCGAGGATGAACTCCAGCCGACGATCGCCCCGCTCTGCAAGGGCGGTCAGCTCACCGATGTTTTCCAGGCTGAGGAGCCCGCGGCCGGCCACCAGGATGACGCGCTGGATCGGGAAACGCGCGAGAACCGTCTGGAGCATGGCCTGCAGCGTCTTCGTTTCCGCGACGTTGCCGGAGTGGACCGTGTGCATGAGAGGCAGACCCTCGGCGGTCTGCACGACGCCGAGGACGAACTGCCGGGCGATGCCGCCGCGCTCCTTGTTCATGCCGAACGCGCGCAGGTCGTCCGCGACCTCCCCCTCGCCGTGGATGCGCACGGTGGTCAGGTCGTAGAAGACCACGGCAAGGTCTTGATCGACCAGCGGGCGGATTCTGTCTGGCCAGCTCGAGTTCCACCCGCTCGGCGCGATCCATCAGCGCATCCATCGCGCGAAGCAGATGCTGGTGGGTGACGGTCTCGGGCATTGCCGGCATCGCCACGGTCTCCAGCCAGCGCAGGCAGCCCAGCTTGCTTGTGGGGTCGCACAGCCGGTTGAACACCATGGCGCGCACGAGGGCCTCCACATCGGTTCCGCGACGCCCCGACCGCAGGGCCCGGCCAAGCGCGCGGTCGAGACCGAGGTCCTTCCAAAGCGCATGCAGGGCGAAGACGTCGCCGTAACTGCGCGCGCCTTCCCAGGCGATCTCGGTCTTCGCCGGCTCGGTTCGTCCCGCGGCCCGGCTGAGGCCCCGGATCAGGGCGTCGAGCTGGCCGTCCTTCATTCCGTCGACGCGCCCGAGATTGGCGACGACGCGCAGCCTGGGCTTCCCCGCCTCGTTGCGGAAGGACTCGACGATCTGCAGATAGCGGCGCCCGCCGCTCTCGGTGACGCGTGTGAACATGGAATGCAGAGTGCCGCATAGGAAGCTGCACTGCAATGTGCATAGGGATGCGACGTGTAACTACACAGATTGCGGCGAAATCCACCCCGAACGGCTACCAACCCCTTGAATTCGCGTACCCGGCACGCGCCGGAGACACGAAATCTGGTCGGCAAATGTCGAACTTGGGGTACACCAGACTTTTTTTTTCTTGACGAGGCCGTCGCGTTGGCGGCCGGACATCGACCCTGCTCCGAGCGTCGGCGCGCGGACTACCTCGCCTTCCTGCGCGCCTGGGAGCGCGCGACAGGCGTTCGGCCATACGCACGGTCGCCCGGCGCGGCGCTTCATGCGAACCAGGTAGACCCACGGATGCGGCGACAGATCACCTTTCGGGCGCGACCGGGCGACTTGCCTGAGGGCACGTTCATCATGATCGCCAAGCGGCCTCACCTCCTGCCGAAGGGCCGATGCTGGACCTTCGCCTCTTCCGGCTACGAAGAGATGCTGAACCTGCCAAAGATTGACTGCGAGGTTCTGACCTCGAAACCGGTCGTCGACGCAATGCGGGCCGGCTACCGGCCCGCATTGCATCCGTCGTCCGCCCGCTAGGCGAGCTTGGCATCCATGCTAATCTCGGCGTTCAGCAGCTTTGAGACCGGGCAGTTCTCCTTCGCGGCCTGCGCAGCTTCCCGAAAGGAGTCCTCAGTCGCTCCAGGCACTCGGGCCGTCACGTCGAGATGAACCTTGGTGATGGCGTAGCCGCCATCGTTCTGCTCCAACGACACCGTCGCTGTCGTGGCAATTTCATCCGGTGTCAGGTCGTTCTGGCCCAGGATCATGGACAGTGCCATCGAGAAACAGCTCGCATGCGCCGCCGCGATCAGCTCCTCCGGATTGGTGCCGCGCTCGTCCTCGAAGCGGGTATTGAATCCGTATGCCTCGTCGTCGAGCACGAGGGTCTCCGTAGACACATGCCCTTTTCCATCCTTCAGGCCGCCGCTCCAGCGTGCCGAGCCATTCTTCTTGATCATGCGATCCTCCGTTGATGCAGTCGGCCCAACGCCGCTCTCTTAACCGTGTTCCGTGTCGCGACGCCGCGATACTTGGCGTATCGTTGACGCCGCACCATTTTTGATCTAACCGACCCGCGGGAGGCGTGATGTGCGCTGCGGCCACCGGGCCAACCCGATGATGTGCGGGCCATGAAAGAGGTCCGCTTTTTTACGGACACTCATGACAAAATTCTCCGACCTCAAACTCGATCCCAAGGTGCTCAAGGCCATCGAAGAGTCCGGCTACGACACACCTACTCCGATTCAGGCTGGTGCGATACCGCCCGCACTGGAAGGGCGCGACGTCCTCGGCATCGCGCAGACAGGGACTGGTAAAACGGCCTCGTTCACCTTGCCGATGATCACGCTTCTCGGCAAGGGAAGAGCGCGGGCGCGTATGCCCCGCAGCCTCGTCCTCGCCCCGACACGGGAGCTGGCGGCTCAGGTGGCGGAGAGTTTCGACACTTACTCCAGACACACCAAGCTGACCAAGGCACTGTTGATCGGCGGCGTGAGCTTCAAGGAGCAGGACGCCCTGATCGACAAGGGCGTCGATGTCCTGATCGCGACGCCAGGACGCCTGCTCGACCATTTCGAGCGCGGCAAGCTCTTGCTGACCGGCGTGCAGATCATGGTGGTCGACGAAGCCGACCGGATGCTCGACATGGGCTTCATCCCTGACATCGAGAGGATATTTTCGCTGACGCCCTTCACGCGCCAGACGATGTTCTATTCCGCCACCATGGCGCCTGAGATCGAACGCATCACATCGACCTTCCTGTCCGCGCCCGCACGAATAGAGGTCGCGCGGCAGGCGACTGCGTCAGAGACGATCGACCAGGGCGTCCTCATGTTCCGCGCCAGCCGCAAGGACCGTCAAGCAACAGAAAAGCGGCAAGCGCTCCGGGCGCTGATCGAGGCGGAGGGTGACAAGCTCAAGAACGCGATCATCTTCTGCAATCGCAAGACCGAGGTCGACATCCTGTCGAAGTCGCTCAAGAAGTACGGCTACGACGCAGCGCCCATCCATGGCGATCTGGAACAGTCCCAGCGAACCCGAACCCTGGACGGCTTCCGCGCAGGCGAACTGCGATTCCTCATCGCCTCCGATGTCGCGGCCCGCGGCCTCGATATTCCTGCCGTGAGCCACATATTCAACTATGACGTGCCCACTCACTCGGAGGACTATATCCACCGGATCGGCCGCACCGGTCGTGCTGGCCGAGAAGGGCGCGCCATGATGATCTGCACCCCCTCCGACGAGAAGAACCTTGAAGGGATCGAGAAGCTGATCGAAAAGCCGATCCCGCGGATCGAGGCACTTCAAGGTGCCATCTCAGCACCCGAAACAAAGCCGACGGATGATTCTGAGGCGCCCCCGCCCCGCCGTCGAAGCCGACGGGCGAAAGCGGATCGGCCGGCCGAAGAGCCCGCAGAGGCCCCGAAGGTCTCACAAACCGAGGAGGCCGCTCCGCCTGCCGACGAGAGCGAACTTCGCGACCGTCGCAGGCGCCGCTCCCGCAGCGATGACGACGCGGTCGTTGGCATGGGCGACCATCTACCAGACTTTATCGCTCACAGCTTCGAGGAACGTCGCGCGAGCTGACTTCTCAAGAGCTCAGTCGGCTGACGACGACAGTCACCTCGGGTTTCTTTCCGATCTCGTCGCTGCAGATCTGTCGCACGCGGCGCTTCAGCGCGTCCTCCAGCGCATCATCGTCGCGCAGTGTCTTGGCATCCGCACGGCCGATCAGCTGAGCCAGAACAGCCTCCAGCGTCTCTGCAAGCGAAGAGTTCGACGCGCCCCGCTCAGGCAGGCCGATCAGCTCGCACCAGGGGTCTCCGAGGGGCTCGTCATTCTCCTCGATGATGAGCGTGACCAGGACATGACCATTGATCGCCGTTCGCAGCCGGTCGCGGACGACCCCGTCGAACTGGCCGATCTGGACCTTGCCGTCGAGATAGGTCCGGCCGCTCTCGATGACGTCCACCACGCGCGGTGTCTTCCCTGTGAGGTCGAGCATTGTACCGTTCGAAGCGATCGCGGCAGGCCGCCCCGCAGCCTCGGCGAGCCGCGCGTGTGCTCGCAGGTGACGGTATTCGCCATGCATGGGAACGACCATCCGCGGCTTGACCAGCGCATGCATCTCCGCGAGGTCGGGGCCGTTGGCGTGCCCTGAGACGTGGTAGAGATCGCTGCCGTCGTCGATCACCTCCACGCCCATTTCGGCGAAGGAATTGACGAGGCGCAGCACATCCCGCTCGTTTCCCGGGATCGTCTTCGACGAAAACAGAAAGGTGTCGCCCGCCTCCAGCGAAAGACCCAGATATCGGCCGCGGCTGAGCTGGGCCGATGCCGCTCGCCGCTCCCCCTGGCTGCCGGTTACGAGCAGCATCAGGTTGCCGCGCGGAATGTCGCTCGCATCGTCGGGGCCGACGGTGGGCGGAAAATCCTTCAGGATGCCGGTGTCGACCGCCACTTCGACCATGCGGCGCATTGCGCGGCCGAGAAGACAGACGGAACGGCCCGCCGCGCGGCCTGCCTCGGCCAGCGTCTTCAGCCGGGCGATGTTGGAGGCGAAGGTGGTCGCCACAACCATGCCTTCGGCCGCCGTCACCAGCCGCTCGATCTCGGGGCCGACGATGCTTTCCGAACGGCCCGGATGACCCGAAAAGACGTTGGTCGAGTCGCAGATCAGCGCCTGCACTCCGTCCCCCGCGATCTCCGCCCACAGCGGACGGTCGAACGGCTCGCCTACGACCGGTCGGGTGTCGAGCTTGAAATCGCCGGTGTGGATCAAGCGCCCGCCGGGCGCGTCGATCACGAGCGAGGAGCTTTCCGGGATCGAGTGCGACACGGGCAGGAAGCCGACGGAAAACGGACCGGCCGCAACTGTGTGCGGCCAAGGCTCAGCTACCGTGACGAGACCACCGTCCTGTCCCTGCTCCTCCATCTTGCGCGCGGCGATGGCTGCAGTGAATTGCCGCGCATGGACCGGCGCGCGCAGGCGCGGCCAGAGGTGGCCCAATGCGCCCACGTGGTCCTCGTGCGCGTGCGTGATGAAGATGGCCTCGATCCGGTCCGCGCGCTCGGCCAGCCACGCGATATCGGGGAAGATCAGGTCGACGCCGGGAGTCGTGTCCATGTCGGGGAAGGTCACGCCGATGTCGACGACGATCAGCCGCTCGCGTCCAGGTTCACCCCACCCGTAGACATAGGCGTTCATGCCGATCTCCCCGGCACCGCCGAGCGGCATGTAGATCAAGCGTTCGGTCATGCAGAGGCCCTGTTGTATCGGTGGATCACGGTCAGGCCGTGGATGGTCAGGTCTTCATGGATCGTGTCGAACAGCACGTCGCCTTGCGCGAAGAGCGGCGCGAGACCGCCAGTTCCGACGATCTTCATCGGCGTTTCGTACTCCACCTGGACGCGATCGCAGATGCCACGGACGAGACCGACATAGCCCCAGAAGATTCCCGACTGCATGCAGGCGACGGTGTTGGTGCCAATTACCGATTGCGGTCGCGTGACGTCGACATGCGGCAGCGCCGCCGCCGCCTGGTGCAGCGCCTCCAGGCTGAGGTTGACTCCGGGCGCGATGACCCCACCAACATAGGCGCCGTCGCGGGCGACCACGTCGAAGGTCGTTGCCGTACCGAAATCGACGACGATGAGGTCACCGCCGTGCCAATCATACGCTCCGGCCGTGTTGACGAGGCGATCGGGCCCGACCTGGGTTCCCGCATCGACGCGCGGCTGTGCCGGCAGCAGACAGTCGGGACGGCCGACGACCAGCGGCCGGGTGTCGAAGTACCGGTTGCAGAGTACGCGAAGGTTGAAGACGACCCGAGGCACTGTCGATGACACGATTACCTCGTCGATCGGGACGTCGATGTTGTGCAGGCTCATCAGCGTTCGCAACCAGACATAGTATTGGTCCGCCGTCCGCTGAGGTGCGGTCGAGGCGCGCCATGTGGCGAGGAACTGCGTCCCGTCCCAGATCGCAAAGACGCTGTTCGTGTTCCCGACATCGATGCAAAGCAACATCGCCGGCCTCAGAAGAAGACGTCGGCCGCGGCGACCGACATGCTGCCGCCTGCGGTTGCCAGGACCAGCGCCCCGCTCGGGTCGACGTCCTGAAAGAGCCCTGCGCGGCTCTCGTGCCCGGTGCGCGCAACGATTGGCTGGCCGAGGCGTGCGGCGCGTGCCAGCCACGCCGCCCGGATCGCGCCGAACCCCTCGGCGCGAAACGCCGCCTCCCGCGACGCGAAGGCCGGCGCCAGAATGTCGAGGAAGGTCTCCGGACTCATGTCGATGCCAAGCGCGATGGGCGGTACGGCTCCCTCCTCCGTCGTGCCCGGTACGCCGACGAGGTTGACGCCGATACCGACCACCAGCCGCTCAAGACCGGCCGAAGAACCCGAACTCTCGAGCAGGATGCCGGCCACCTTGCCCCCGTCGAGCAGGACGTCGTTCGGCCATTTCAGTTCGATCCGGCGGTCGGTCAGTTCTGAAAGGACATCGTGGATCGCCAACGAGGCCACGAACGAGTAGAGCGCCGCGCGATCTGGCGGCAAGTCTGGGCGCAGCGCGAAGCTCGCGGCGAAGTTTCCGCGCGGCATGCACCAGCGGCGGCCCCGCCGCCCGCGCGCCATCGTCTGGACATGCGCGCAGATCCAGGTTGGCGGCTCGGCGCAGAGCGCCTCGGCATTCGTGCTCTCGGTCTTGTCGAGGATGACCCGCGCGACCCCCGGGGGCCAGCTACTGGACAAGGGAGATCGCCGCGGCTTCGGCCATCGCCTCGACCCCGAAGAGGTTTATCACACCAAGCACCATCACGGCAGCCGACGCGACCAGAAACCCCCAGAGAATCGGCGAGCGGCCGGTCTCGATCCCTTCGCCAGCCTCTCCGAAATACATGTAGAACACGATGCGGAGGTAGTAGAAGGCATTGATCACGGCAGCGATGACGCCCAAGACGGCGAGCCATGTCAGGCCGCCCTGCACCGCCGCGGCGAGGACGTAGTACTTCGCGAAGAATCCGACGAGCGGAGGAACTCCCGCCAGACTGAAGAGCAAAACGAGCATCGCGAGCGCCCGCAAGGGCTCCGCGTCGGAGTACATGTTCAGCGCACGGATGTCCGTCACGGGCGCACCGTCGCGCTCCATCGACAGGATGAAGGCGAAGGTTCCGACGTTCATGACGACATAGATGGACATGTAGACGAGCATCGCCTGGACGCCGAAGGTCGTCCCGGCGGCAAGTCCCATGAGCGCGTACCCCATGTGCGCGATTGACGAGTACGCCATCAGTCGCTTGATGTTCCTCTGGCCTATCGCCGCAACGCCGCCCACGAACATCGAGGCGACCGAAAGCAGCGCGAGGATTTGCTGCCAGTCCGCCACCACGCCGCCGAACGCGTCGTACAGGACACGCGCGAACATTCCCATCGCCGCCATCTTGGGCGCGGTGGCAAAGAACGCCGTGACCGGCGTCGGTGACCCCTCATAGACGTCTGGCGTCCACATATGGAACGGCGCGGCGGACACCTTGAACGCCATGCCGGCGCTGACGAAGACGAGGCCGAACAGAAGGCCGAGCGAAATGCGCCCCTCGCCTGCGGCCTCGATCACGCCCGTGAACAGCGTCGTCCCGGCAAAGCCGTAAACGAGCGAAGCGCCGTACAGGAGCAGACCCGACGAGAGGGCGCCGAGGACGAAGTACTTCAGGCCGGCTTCGGTTGACTTGGCGCTGTCGCGCCTTATCGCGGCCACCACGTAGAGCGACAACGACTGCAACTCGAGCCCCATGTAGAGAGCAATCAGATCGCCTGCCGAGACCATCACCATCATCCCGACGCAGGCCAGCGTGATGAGGATGGGATACTCGAACCTCAGCAACCCGCGCCGCGCCATGTACCCCTCGGACATCAGCAGGATCGCGGATGCCGAAAGCAGGATCGTGACCTTCGCGAAGCGCGCGAAGGCATCGTTGACTATCATCCCGGTGAATGCGACGCCATCCGGCCCGGAGATGGCGATCCAGAGCCCGAACACTGCAAAAATCGCCGAGGTCGTCCAGACCAGCACCGAGGCCCACTCGTCCTTGCGGCCATAGACCGCGACGAGGAGTGCGAGCATGGCATAGATCGACAGAACGATCTCGGGAAGGATTCTGAGAGAGATCGGCGCTCATTCGGCCTCCGCTAGCATCGTCGCTCCGGCCTCCAGGAGGGCGGTCTGGTGGTCGTCGAGCAAAGCCTCGACAGAAGGACCGATGATATCGGTCACGAGGCTCGGATAGACGCCGAGCAGGAGGGTCATCACGACAAGTGGCGCGAAGATCGCCTTCTCGCGGCGATCCATGTCGGTGATCCCGCGCAGCGACTCCTTGATGAGATCGCCCAGCAAGACCCTCCGGTAAAGCCAGAGCGCATATGCGGCAGAGAGGATCACGCCCGTCGTCGCGACGAAGGCGATCCACGTGTTGAACTGGAACATCCCCATCAGGGTCAGGAACTCGCCCACGAAGCCGCTGGTCCCCGGCAGACCGACGTTCGCCATTGTGAACAGCATGAAGACGGCCGCGTAGGCCGGCATTCTGTTCACGAGGCCACCGTACGCGTCGATCTCCCGTGTGTGCATTCGGTCGTAGATCACGCCGACGCAGAGGAAGAGCGCGCCCGAGACGAAGCCGTGGCTGAGCATCTGGAAGATCGCCCCGTCGAGGCCTTGCTGGTTCGCCACGAAGATGCCCGCAGTGACGTAGCCCATATGCGCCACGGACGAGTACGCGATCAGCTTCTTCATGTCCTCCTGCATCAGGGCGACGAGCGACGTGTAGACGATCGCAATCACGCTCAGCCACAGCACGAACGGCGCCAGCAGGTCAGAGGCGACGGGGAACATCGGCAGGCTGAAGCGCAGGAACCCGTACCCGCCCATCTTCAACAGGATCGCCGCCAGCACCACCGATCCTGCCGTGGGCGCCTGCACGTGCGCGTCGGGAAGCCAGGTATGCACCGGCCACATCGGCATCTTGACCGCGAAGGACGCGAAGAACGCGATCCAGAGCAGCGTCTGGAACCCGCCCGCGATCTCGAAGCCCAGGAACGGGATCGCGACGGAGGGGAACTCGTGCGCGAGCAGCGCGGGAATGTCGGTCGTGCCGGCCTCGACAGCCATCGCGATCATCGCGACCAGCATCAGGACCGAGCCGAGGAACGTGTACAGGAAGAACTTGAACGCCGCGTAGATCCGGTTCTTGCCGCCCCAGATTCCGATGATCAGGAACATCGGGATCAGGCCGCCCTCGAAGAAGAGATAGAAGAGCACCAGGTCGAGTGCGCAAAAGACGCCCAGCATCAGCGTCTCGAGCACCAGGAATGCGATCATGTACTCCTTGACGCGCGTCCTGACGTTCCAGCACGCAGCGATCGTGATCGGCATCAGGAACGTCGTCAGCATGACGAAGAGCACGCTGATCCCGTCAACGCCGAGCTTGTAGGTCAGGCCGAGGATCCACGGCCGCTCCTCCACGAACTGAAAGTCCGTGTTCTGCGGGTCGAACTGGAAGAGTAGTGCCAGAGAGACGATGAACGTGGCGGAGGTCGCGATCATCGCAAGCCACCTAGCATTGCGCTGCGCCGCCTCGTCCTCGCCGCGGAGGAACAGAGCCAGGATCGCCGCGGCGACGAGCGGAAGGAAGATGATGATGGAGAGCAAATTCGTCATCACGCACCTCCCCAGATCGTCATCCACGTGATCAGTACGGCAAGCCCGATGACGATCGCGAAGACGTAATGGAAGAGGTATCCGGACTGCGCCCGCCCGGCGAGGCGGGTGAAGTACGGTACGACGCCCATCGCAAGGCCGTTTATGCCACCGTCGATGACGTTGCCGTCACCGCGGCGCCAGAGGAACGCGCCGAGCCTCTTGGTCGGCCGGACGAAGATCGCGTCGTAGATCTCGTCGAAGTACCACTTGTTGAGCAGGAACCGGTATAGCGGCCGCTGAGTTTCGGCCACGCGGCGGGGCAGATCGGGCTGGCGGATGTACATCACCCAGGCGAGGCCCGTGCCGAACAACATCGCGACGAACGGCGACACCGCGACCCAGAGCGGCGAGTGGTGCGCGTTGTCGAGGACCTCGTTGCCGGGCGCCATGTGGATGGCCCCCTGCCCGGGCGCCGCGGCCGCGAATGCCTCGTGCTCGCTCGGCTCGGCCTCCGGCTCGGTCAACGCCTCGGCCGCCTGGAACTCGTCGCCCGCCGCCTCTTCCTCGAGCGCGGCGACGACGCCTTCGCCCTCGCCCGCAGCCTCCGCGCCGTGGGTGGCCTCGGCGACCGGGATGCCAAAGAAGTCCGACACGTCCTCATGGTCGCCGAAGAAGCTGCCGAACCAGAGCATGCCGGCCAGTATCGAGCCCGCCGCGAGGACGCCGAGCGGAACCAGCATTGTCATCGGGCTCTCGTGTGCGTGATCGTAGGTCTTGCGTGGGCCTTTCGGGGCACCGAAGAACGTCATGAAGATCAGCCGCCAGGAATAGAACGCCGTCATCGCCGCCGCGATCACGAGCAGCCAGAAGGCGAAGACCCCGGCGCCGGTACGCGCCCCCCACGCGCTCTCGATGATCGCGTCCTTGGACAGGAACCCGGCGAAGCCGATATGCGTCAGCGGGATTCCGACCCCGGTGATGGCCAGCGTACCGATCACCATCGCCCAGAACGTGTACGGGATCTTGTGCCTGAGCCCACCGTATTTCCGCATGTCCTGCTCGTGGTGCATCGCGTGGATGACCGAGCCGGCGCAGAGGAAGAGGAGTGCCTTGAAGAAGGCATGCGTGAAGAGGTGGAACATCGCCGACGAGTAGACGCCGACGCCCGCCGCCACGAACATGTAGCCGAGCTGCGAGCAGGTGGAGTACGCGATCACCCGCTTGATGTCGTTCTGTACCAGGCCCACCGTCGCCGCGAAGAAAGCCGTCGAGGCGCCGATCAGCACGATGAAGGTCTTGGCATGCGGGGCGTACTCGATCACCGGCGACATGCGGCAGACCAGGAACACGCCCGCGGTCACCATCGTCGCGGCGTGGATCAGGGCTGAGACTGGCGTCGGGCCTTCCATCGCGTCGGGCAGCCAGGTGTGCAGGAAGAGCTGGGCCGACTTGCCCATCGCACCGATGAAGAGCAGGACCGATATCAGCTCGACTGCATTCACCTCCATCCACAGGAACGAGATCCTCTGCTCCGCTAGATCCGGCATTGCCGCGAAGATCTGGTCGAAGCGGACCGAGTTCGACCAGGAAGAACAGCGCGAAGATCCCGAGGGCGAACCCGAAGTCGCCCACGCGGTTGACGACGAACGCCTTTATCGCCGCCGCGTTCGCGGTGGGCTTGCGGTAGTAGAATCCGATCAGAAGGTACGAGGCGAGGCCCACACCCTCCCAGCCGAAGAACATCTGGACCAGGTTGTCCGCTGTCACCAGCGCCAGCATCGCGAAGGTGAAGAACGACAGGTACGCGAAGAAGCGCGGCCGGTAGCTCTCGCCCTCGCGGAAGTTCTCGTCGTGCGCCATGTAGCCGAAGCTGTAGAGGTGCACGAGCGCAGAGACCGTGGTGATGACGATCAGCATGATCGCCGTCAGCCGGTCGAGGCGGATCGCCCACTCCGCCGACAGGCTACCCGACTCGATCCAACGCAGGATGTCGATCTGCCGCGTCTCGCCGTCGAAGGCAAAGAACACGATCCACGACAGGAGGCACGCGAGGAACAGCAGGCCCGTCGCCGTCCATTGAGCCGGCTTCTCGCCCAGCAGGCGCCAGCCGAAGCCGCAAACCAACGCCCCGACGAGCGGAGCGAAAAGGATGATCGTCTCCACGTCGTCAGCCCTTCATCATGTTGATGTCTTCGACGTCGATCGTGCCGCGATTTCGGAAGAAGCAGACGAGGATGGCGAGCCCGATCGCGGCCTCGGCCGCTGCGACCGTCAGGACGAAGAGCGTGAAGATCTGACCGACCAGATCGCCGAGAAAGGCAGAGAAGGCGACGAAGTTGATGTTCACCGCAAGCAGCATCAACTCGATCGACATCAACATGACGATGATGTTCTTGCGGTTGAGGAAGAGCCCGAAGATGCCGATGACGAAGAGCGCCGCCGCGACCGTCAAGTAGTGCTCAATCCCGATCATACCTGCCTCCGTCCTTCCTCGAACCCGTTTCGGGGCCGTCCGCTCCTACGACGTTCACACCGCCTCGACCTGCGTTCCCGGGCTCAGCCGAAGCCGAAACCGAAGATCAGGATCAGGACGACCACGATCGCCACGATGATGATCGTATTGCGCGACATTGGTTGGCTTTCCCGTATTCACCTCGTGGTCTTCTAGAGACCCTGCCCCGATTTGACGTCCTTCAGTTCCATCGCCTTCGCGGGATCGCGCCACATCTGCTGCAGGACATCCTGGCGCTTGACCCAGGCGCGATGGCGCAGCGTCAGCACGATCGCGCCGATCATCGCGACCAGCAGGATCAGCCCCGCGAGCTGAAACAAGACGAAATACCGATCGTAGAGAAGCACGCCGAGGGCCCGCGTGTTCTGGACCTCGCCGACGCGCGCGGCAGCGATGCGGCCCTCGATTCCCTCGGAGTAGTCCCAGACGCCAAAGGCGATGGCGAGCTGCATCAGGATAACGACCCCAATCAGCAGGCCGACCGGAAGGTACCTCGTCATCTCCGCCTTGAGTTCGGTGAAATCGACGTCGAGCATCATGACCACGAAAAGGAACAGAACCGCAACGGCGCCGACGTAGACGATGACGAGCAGCAGAGCCACGAATTCGGCTCCGACCAGGATGAAGAGGCCCGCGGACGACAGGAATGCCAGGATCAGCCAGAGGACGGAATGTACCGGACTGCGCGCCAGCACGACGAAGAGGCCGGCAGTCACGGTCAGCACCGCGAATAAGTAGAACGCGACCGCAATCATCGGTACGGCGCGTCGAGTTCGAGGTTGCGGGCGATCTCGGCCTCCCATCGGTCACCGTTCTCGAGAAGCTTCTCCTTGTTGTAGTAGAGTTCCTCCCGCGTCTCGGTGGAGAACTCGAAGTTCGGCCCTTCGACGATCGCGTCGACCGGGCAGGCCTCCTGGCAGAACCCGCAGTAGATGCATTTCGTCATGTCGATGTCGTAGCGCGTGGTGCGCCGGCTGCCGTCGGCGCGCGGCTCGGCATCGATGGTGATCGCCTGCGCGGGGCAGATCGCCTCGCAAAGCTTGCAGGCGATGCAGCGCTCCTCGCCGTTGGGATAGCGCCTCAGCGCGTGCTCGCCCCGGAAACGCGGGCTGAGAGGCCCCTTCTCGTGCGGATAGTTCACCGTCGCCTTCGGCTTGAAGAAGTACTTCAGCCCCAACCCGAACCCCTTGAGGAAGTCGGACAGCAGAAAGTACTTGGCCGCGCGCATGTAGTCGATGTTCGCCATGAGCCTAGCCTCCCACCGCCCAGCGGACGTAGAAGCCGCCGAGCAATTCGAAATGCGCGATGAAGGCCACCAGCACGACCCAGCCGAGGCTGAACGGCAGGAAAACCTTCCAGCCGATCCGCATCAACTGGTCGTAGCGGTAGCGCGGCACGATGGCCTTGACCATCGAGAAGACGAAGAACATCACCGCCATCTTGAGGATCATCCAGAACATGCCATCAGGCAGGAATGGAACCGGGCTCAGCCATCCGCCGAAGAAGATCACCGAGATGATGGCGCACATGAACACGATCGCGGCGTATTCGCCGATCATGAAGAGCAGGAACGGCGTCGACGAATATTCGACCTGGTAGCCGGCGACCAGTTCCAATTCTGCCTCCGGCAGGTCGAAGGGCGGGCGATTGGTCTCGGCCAGCGAAGACACGAAGAACAGCACGACCATCGGCAGGTGCGGCAGCCAGTACCAGTTGAGAAGGCCAAGCCCGCCTTCCTGCGCACGAACGATATCCCCGAGGTTGAGAGAGCCGGTGGATATGATGACGCCGATGAGGATCAGGCCGATCGAGACCTCGTAGCTGATCATCTGGGCCGCCGAGCGCAGAGAGCCGAGGAACGGATATTTCGAGTTCGAGGCCCAGCCGCCCATGATGACGCCGTAAACCTCGAGCGACGAGATCGCGAAGATGTAGAGGATCCCGACATTCAGGTCGGCCAGCACCCGGTTCTCGCCGAAGGGCACCACCGCCCACAGCATGATCGCCAACACGAACGAGGCCATCGGCGCGAGGAAATAGACCGCCTTGTCCGCCCCGGCCGGAACCACGATCTCCTTCAGCGCATACTTGAAGAAGTCCGCGAAGCTCTGCAGCAGGCCGAATGCGCCGACGACGTTCGGCCCCTTCCTGAGCTGGACCGCCGCCCAGATCTTGCGGTCGGCATATAGCAGCACCGCCAGGCTCATCAGCAGCGAGACGACGAGAAAGAGGCTTTGCGCGAGAATGATCAGCGCAATCCCCAAGCCGGTCTGAAAGAATTCAGTCATTGCGTTGGTCACCGTCGGTCATCGTGCAAGGCCGTCGCGGAGGCTCTCGTGTAACCATGATCCGCCCCGGGACGCCACCCCCCGGCCGCATTTCTGGATGATCCGCCACGACGGCTACTCGGCCGCCAGAGGAATGCTGCGGCGCGCCTTTGCCCGTGCAGACAGGTCCGCCATCAGCGCCGAGGCGCGCGTGATCGGATTGACGAGGTAGTGGTCCTCGATCGGGCTCGCGAAGCTGCCGTCGCCCAGCTTGCCCTGCGCAAGCGACACCGCCTCGTTCTCCGGCACGACGTCGATCATCTCCAGGTGCGGGTGCGCATCGACCAGCGTCCGGCGCAAGGCCGCCAGCGAATCGTAGGGCAGCACCGTGCCGGTCTGCGCGGAGAGCGCCCGCAGGATCGCCCAGTTCTCCTTGGCCTCCCCCGGCGGGAACGAGGCTCGGAACGCCAGCTGCGGCCGGCCCTCGGTATTGACGAAGAGGCCGTTTTCCTCGGTCCACGCGGCGGCCGGAAGGATGACGTCGGCACGGTGCGCGCCCCTGTCGCCGTGGCTGCCCTGGTAGATGACGAACGCCCCGTCCGGCACGTCGATCTCGTCGGCGCCGAGGTTGTAGACGACGTCGGAATCCGTCGAGGGCCGCCGCGACCCCCCCCGTCGTCGTGCAACCGACGTCCATGGCGCCGACGCGGCCCGCCGCGGTGTGCAGCACCAGCAGACCCGAATCCGTGCGCCGAGCCAGCTCGCCAGCCTTCGCCAGCACCGCCTCGCCGTCGTCACCTGTCAGCGCACCCATTCCGACGACTACGATCGAAGGCTCCCCCCCGACATTGTCCGAGCCGAAGGAAGAGAGGTCCGACAGCGCGCGCCGGTCCGATCCGACGTGGTCGTGCTGGTAGGTGAGGTCTACCGGCTCGCCCAGATGCGCCACCGCCGCACCGCGCAACCATGCCTTGCGGACGCGCGAGTTCAGCACCGGCGCCTCAATCCGTGGATTGGCGCCGATCAGCATGATGTGACGCGCGTGATCGATGTCCTTGATGGCCGCCGTTCCGACATAGGCGCCACGCTTGCCCGCGGGCAGCTTCGCGCCGTCCGTCCGGCACTCCACGACCCCGTCCAAACTCCCGACGAGTCCCTTGAGGGCGAATGCAGCTTCGACGGGCGCAAGATCGCCGACCAGTCCGGCCACCTTGCCCGCGCCCTTCAGCTTCTCGGCGGCGAGAGCCAGCGCCTCGGCCCAGGACGCAGGATGCAGCCGACCGTCGCGGCGCACGTAGGGCTTGTCGAGGCGCTGCCGCCGCAGCCCGTCCCACACGTAGCGCGAGCGGTCGGAGAGCCACTCCTCGTTGATGCCGTCGTGGTTGCGCGGCAGGATCCGCATGACCTCGCGACCCTTGGTATCGACGCGGATGTTCGAGCCGAGCGCGTCCATCACGTCGATCGTCTCGGTCTTTGTCAGCTCCCACGGACGGGCGGTAAAGCTGTAGGGCTTCGACGTCAGCGCCCCCACCGGGCAGAGGTCGACGATGTTGCCCTGCAACTCCGAGTCGAGCGTCTGCCCGAGGTACGAAGTGATCTCCGCATCCTCGCCCCGGCCCGTCTGGCCGAGCTCCGGCATCCCCGCTACCTCGGTGATGAAGCGCACGCAGCGCGTGCACGAGATGCAGCGCGTCATGTGTGTCCCGACCAGCGGCCCGAGATCGAGATTCTCGACCGCCCGCTTCGGCTCGCGGTAGCGGCTGAAGTCCACCCCGTAGGCCATCGCCTGGTCTTGCAGATCGCACTCCCCGCCCTGATCGCAGATCGGGCAGTCGAGCGGGTGGTTGATGAGCAGGAACTCCATCACCCCCTCGCGCGCCTTCTTGACCATCGGCGAGTTCGTCCTGACCTGCGGCGGCGCGCCTTCGGGGCCGGGGCGCAGGTCACGCACCTGCATCGCGCAGGACGCAGCAGGCTTCGGCGGGCCGCCCACGACCTCGACAAGACACATCCGGCAGTTGCCCGCGATCGACAGACGCTCGTGATAGCAGAAGCGTGGAATCTCGATCCCCGCCTCCTCGCACGCCTGGATCAGGGTCAGCGATGGGTCGACCTGGATCTCGTTTCCGTCGATGACGATTGTGCGCAGTTCGCTCATGTCGTTCCTCCGTCGCCCGCCGGCAGCGGCACTCCCCTATGGTCCTCGGCTATTCGGCGGCGCCTTGCAAGGGGCCTGGGGGTCGCGGGCCTCCCCGGCTGCGTCTCCGTCCGCCTCGCTCGCCTGCCGAAGCTTCAGTTCCGCCGGCGTCGTGCCCTCGGCCTTGGCGATCGCCGCCTCGATCCGCGGGATGCAGACGATGCTGATCAGCGGAACGCTCATCGCGGTCGAGATCCCGATCTCCGTCCACAACGGCACCTCGATCCCAAGCCACTGAAAGCCGTAGCTAAAGAGCAGGACGCTGGGAAAGACGCACGTCCAGACAAGGAAATTAAGCGCCACCTTTTCTGCGAACGACATCCGCGACTCCGGTTGCTTCTCCAGGGAGTTGCTCCCCTAGGTACTCGAAGCGCGCGGAGGCGCGACGGTTCCCGGACTCCGTGTCGCGGTCTCCGTCAGGCGCCGCCGACGTGGCCCGTGCACGCCCAGCCGGTCGCCTGCGGCAACTGTGCCCAAGCAAACGCGCCGGCAGAAGGCCCTCGATTTGCACTGATCCGCCATGCCGACTTGCGGCGGGTCGCCCGGATAGTGCGCAGCCTCCGCCCGTGCCTCCAGGCGTTGGCGACCTTCTCAAAGTGCGGTCACGAACCCAGTGATGCGCGGCAAGCCCTATTCTGCGGCGACAGGCCGGCGCTTCGTCGCGATCCGCTCCTCAATTTCGCCACGGAAATGCCGGATCAGTCCCTGGATCGGCCAAGCCGCGGCGTCGCCAAGCGCACAGATCGTGTGGCCTTCGACCTGCTTGGTCACGTCGAGCAGCATGTCGATCTCGGCCGGGTCCGCGTCGCCCCGGACCAGCCGGTCCATCACCCGCATCATCCAGCCCGCGCCCTCGCGGCAGGGCGTGCACTGGCCGCAGCTCTCGTGCTTGTAGAACTTCGACAACCGCCAGATCGCCTTGATGACGTCGGTCGACTGATCCATGACGATGACTGCCGCGGTGCCGAGGCCCGACTTCTGCTCGCGCAGCCAGTCGAAGTCTAGGATCGCGTCGTCGCACAGCTCCGCCGGCAGCAGCGGCACGGACGAACCGCCGGGGATCACCGCCTTGAGGTTCGACCAGCCGCCGCGGACGCCCCCGCAATGCTTGTCCAGCAGCTCCCGCAGCGAGATCGACATCGCTTCCTCGACGACGCAGGGCCGCTCCACGTGGCCGGAGATGGCGAAGACCTTTGTGCCGGTGTTGTTCGGCCGCCCGAACCCGGCGAACCAGTCCGCCCCGCGCCGTAGGATGGTCGGCACGACGGCGATCGACTCCACGTTGTTCACCGTGGTCGGGCAGCCGTAAAGGCCCGCGCCCGCCGGGAACGGCGGCTTCATCCGCGGCATTCCTTTCTTGCCCTCGAGGCTCTCCAGCAGCGCCGTCTCCTCGCCGCAGATATAGGCCCCCGCGCCGTGCGTGAGGTAGAGGTCGAAGTCCCAGCCGGACCCGGCGGCGTTCGGCCCAAGAAGACCGTCGTCGTAGGCCTCGTCGATGGCCGCCTGCAGCGCCTCGCGCTCGCGGATGTACTCGCCCCTGATGTAGATGTAGCAGGCATGCGCGCCCATTCCGAACGACGCGATCAGACACCCCTCGATCAGGGTGTGCGGGTCGTGCCGCATGATCTCGCGGTCCTTGCAGGTGCCGGGCTCCGACTCGTCGGCGTTGACGACGAGGTACGATGGCCGGCCGTCGCTCTCCTTCGGCATGAACGACCATTTCAGCCCGGTCGGAAATCCTGCGCCGCCGCGGCCGCGCAGGCCGGAATCCTTGACCTGCTGCACGATCCAGTCGCGACCCTTGCCAATCAGTTGCGCGGTGCCGTCCCAATGCCCGCGCGTCTTCGCCGCGGCGAGGCCCCGGTCATGCATTCCGTAGAGATTGGTGAAGATCCGATCTTCGTCCTTGAGCATCCTATCCGTCCTTGCGTGCGCGCCAGAGGCCCACCGTCACGATCATCGCCCATACGAAGGCGGCCAGCGCCGCCAGATCGAACAGAAAGACCCAGCGCGTGGCCCACCCGAGTTGCCCCCCGATCCATTGGAGTGCAAGCCACAGGATCATCGTGACGCACAGAACGACCGCCACGGTACGGGCGGTACGCGCCTGCTGCCTCTCCGTTTCGCGTCGCTCAGCCAAGCGACCTCCTCAGCGATGCCCGATCATCGACTCCGTCCGGGCGTCTGTCACCGCGGCACTGCGACGCCCGGCTCAATGGTAGACTTGGCCACCACTCTCGGCGCCCGACGTCCCGCTGCCCTGCGTGAACTGCCGTGCCTGACCGACCCAATCGTCGCGACTGACCCTGCCGCGAAACTCGACAAGGTTCTCGTCCATCCAGGCGACCTCGGACTCCGTCCATGCCGCGATCTGATCCATGTGGAAGATGCCCATGCCATGCAGCGCCTCCTCCAGCTTCGGACCGACACCCTTGATCTTCTTGAGATCGTCGGCGCTCCCCTCTCGAGGCTCGTGCAGCCGGACCGGCTCCGTACCGATCTTCACGTCGTCGCCCTCCGACGCCGGGCCGGTAGATTCCGCCGCCGGCGCGCTTGCGGTCGAGTGCGTCGTGGCCGCAGCGCCCTCTGGCTGCGCAGATGCGGCACCCGATGGCTGCGCAGACGCGTCGCCTGCGTGGGAGACCGCTTGTTGATTTGCACCCATCGTGGCGCCGCCGAAAGAGGACGGCCGGTGAAAAGCCAAGACTAGGAAGAGCGCGACGACGGCCGCGACCCCTATGGCGAGAAACAGCGCCGGCGAGAACGCGAAATCCCCCACCACCATCAGCGCCACGATCGCCACGACGAACACGCCTGCGGCTATTGCGCCCACCACCCCCATCGATCCTTGCGTCTGCTTGGACATCCGTTCCCTCCTCGTTCACAGTCTTTTGTTTTTCGAGTCCTAGCGCAGAATCAATGCCCCGTCTCGCTCTCCTCGACAAGGCGACGCGCTTGGCCGACCCAGTCGTCGCGGCGAATCCGGTCGTCGGGACCGCCCACCGCCGCGTCAATGCGCGCGATGTCCTCATCCGTCCATTCGGCGATCTGTCGAAAGGTGTCTACGCCCATCGCGTTGAGCTGCTCGCTGATCTTCGGGCCTATCCCGAGAATCTTGGTCAGATCGTCCGAAACTGGCGCATCGCCTTGGGTGACGGGGTCGTGTCCCGTTGCGGCCGCCTTGCGCGTCTCGCCGGCAGCAGCGGCAGCGGGCTCTCCCTCTTCCGGACGGCCCGCGTCGCCTTCCTCCAATTCCTGCTTGGTCACGCCCGATTCGTCGACCGGCTTGTCTTTCGAGGGTTTGGGGCCGGGCGTGGGGCCGGGATCGGGCATGCCTGATGGCTGCAGGTGGTCGTCGCGTTCCTGAGGGACATTCTCGTCGGCGCGATGCCACGGCGTCCTCAGCGGCACCTCGGTCCCGTCGATCCGCTTGACCGTGTCGCCGATCTCCAGCGCCAGCGCCACGCTGGCATTGGCGTCGTTCGACGCACTGCCGGGGTCGAGCGACGTGGCCCCGCCCAGCGGCTCGCTGGCAAAGCGGCCGTTCTGCGGACCGGGCCGCGGCACCTCGCCCCGCGCGAAGGCGTCGATGATCTCCGCCAGCTTCTCGGCCGTCAGATCCTCGTAGTAGTCCTTGCCGATCTGCGCCATCGGCGCGTTGGCACAGGCGCCGAGGCACTCGACCTCCTCCCAGGAAAACTTGCCGTCGCCCGACAAGGCATGTGCCTGGGGCGCGATCTTCTCCTTGCAGACCGCCATCAGGTCCTCGGCCCCGCAGATCATGCAGGATGTCGTGCCACAAACCTGCACGTGCGCCACGCTGCCCACTGGCTTAAGCTGGAACATGAAGTAGAACGTCGCGACCTCGAGTGCACGGATGTAGGCGATGCCCAGCATTCCGGCGACATGCTCGATCGCGGCGCGGGTCAGCCAGCCCTCCTGCTCCTGGGCGCGCCACAGGAGCGGAATGATGGCGCTGGCTTGGCGCCCCTCGGGATACTTGGTGATCTGCGCCTTCGCCCACTTCTGGTTGGCGGGCGTAAAGGCGAAGCTCTCAGGTTGCTCGGGATAGAGGCGGCGGAGCATCTAGCGGCAGCCCTCCGTGGTCAGAATGAGTGTGTCGGTCTGGCGATCGATCCGGATCAAGCCCTCGGCAAATAGCTCGGCGGTGATCTCCTGCGTCTCTTCCTTGCTGAAGTCGTGCTTGGGCAGGATCGCGCTCGCCTCCTCGCCCGACATGGTGCAGCCGTTCTCCTCGACCAGTTCGACCAGCAGGTCGGTGCGGGAGTCGGCGGCGGTGGCCGCCAGGACGAGGGCGACGACCCCGGTCACTCGCACTCCTGCAGGGTCAAAGTTCGTCCGTCGATTGTGGCGTTGCCGTCTTCCACCCAGGCCTGCACGACCGGGCGCATCAGGGCGGCGTCGACGCCCAGATCCCTGGTCTCGCGATCGGTGATGGTGCAGCCGCTCTCCTCGATCCGCGTTCGGAAGGCCTGCGCGGGCGTCGGAACCGGCTCGACCGGCGGGCAGTAGTCCGCAAGGACACGCAGCCGGTACCCGCCCTCCAGAAACGCCGTCCCGTCCAGCACCATCTCGCCCAGCTCGTGCCGGACGAACTCCCCGTCGAACCCCTGTGCCCCGAAGACGGCCGCGGTCTCATCCTCGGCCACCGCGCACTCGTTCATGGCGAGCGCCGTGAGCATCGCGTCGCGGCTCTGCTCCGCAGCCGCCATCGCCGGCAGAACGACCGTTGCCGCGAGGAGCAGTTTCACCGATCGACCTCGCCGAAGACGATGTCCATCGTGCCGATGATCGCGCTGACGTCGGCCAGCTGGTGCCCGCGCAAGACGTGGTCCATCGCCTGCAGGTGCAGGTATCCAGGTGCCCGGATCTTGGCGCGATAGGGTCGGTTCGTCCCATCGGCGACGAGATACACCCCGAACTCGCCCTTGGGCGCCTCGACCGCGGCGTAGACTTCGCCCGCGGGCACGTGAAAGCCCTCGGTGTAGAGCTTGAAGTGATGGATCAGCGCCTCCATAGATGTCTTCATGTCCTTGCGCGTCGGTGGCGTGATCTTGCCGCGCACCAGCACGTCGCCCGGCTCCTCGCGCAGCTTGGCGATGCATTGCTGCATGATCTTCGTCGATTCCCGCATCTCCGCCATCCGCACCAGGTAGCGGTCGAAGCAGTCGCCGTTCTTCCCGACGGGGATCTTGAACTCCATCTCGTCGTAGCACTCGTAGGGCTGCGACCGGCGCAGGTCCCAAGCCAGGCCCGACCCGCGCACCATCACGCCCGAAAAGCCCCAGTCGAGGATCTCCTGCTCGCTCACCACGCCGATATCGGCGTTCCGCTGCTTGAAGATGCGGTTCTCCGTCAACAATCCGTCGATGTCGTCGAGGACGGCGGGAAACTGCTCGCACCACGACTCGATGTCGTCGATCAGAGCCGGCGGCAGGTCACCATGCACGCCACCCGGTCGGAAGTAAGACGCGTGAAGCCGCGCGCCGCTCGCCCGCTCATAGAAGATCATCAGCTTCTCGCGCTCTTCGAAGCCCCAGAGCGGCGGCGTCAGCGCGCCGACATCCATCGCCTGCGTCGTGACGTTCAGCAGGTGGCTCAGGATCCGCCCGATCTCGCTGTAGAGCACCCGGATCAGGCTGGCGCGGCGCGGCACCTCGGTGCCCGTCAGCTTCTCGATCGCCAGGCACCAGGCATGTTCCTGGTTCATCGGGGCGACGTAGTCGAGCCGGTCGAAGTACGGCAGGTTCTGCAGGTAGGTCCGGCTCTCCATCAGCTTCTCGGTGCCGCGGTGCAAGAGCCCGATATGCGGGTCGCAGCGCTCCACGATCTCCCCGTCGAGCTCCAGCACCAGCCGCAGGACACCGTGCGCCGCAGGATGTTGCGGCCCGAAGTTGATGTTGAAGTTCCGGATCTTCTGCTCACTTCTCTGAGCGTCGCCGAAACGGGTTCCGTCCATCATGGTCTTCTCTTTCTGGTCTCAGGCCGGCAGTCGCCAGGACGCCGGCACGGCCGAGCCGAATTTCGCGTAGACATAGTCATAGACGGGCGCAAGAACCCCGCGCGCCCGGGCAACATCCTCCTCCGGCAGCGAAAGGCCGCTCCGCCGGCTCTTGTTCGGATGCAGTCCTCGGTCGACGGCGAACGGCGCGACGCCGAGGAACTCCGCCAGCTGGTCGGTCGCCTTGCCGGAGAACAAATCCTCATAGAACAGGTACAGGATGCGCCCCGGCGGCGCGACCGCCTCCATCTCCTCGATCGTTCGGGGAAAGTCGCCACGGCGGCGGTTGATGTCGGTCTCGTCGGCCAGTGCGGAACGGAACAAGGCGATGAGGTCCTCATCGCGACCTCCCCTCTGCCCGATCCGGTTTCGCGCCTTGTGCTTGATTCCCGACCACAGGCGCGAGACCGGGTCGCGCATCAGGAAGATTAGTCGCGTGTCCGGGGCGATCCTGAAAATCCTGGCAAAATCATCCCGGTCAAGCAGCGAGTAGTTCGGTGTCAGCTCGCTTGCGACCGGCTCTCCGGCGTGCCCCCGCATCAGGAACTGCAGGTAGGCGTCCACCTCGCCGGGCGTGCCCGCGCTCGCGTGCATCCGGGCGAATTCCTTTAAGTCCGCCTCGCGCCGAAGAAGCGGGGCAAGGCGCCAGGGCCGCACCAGCGCCGCCCGCTTGTCACGGCGCAGCGACTCCAGGCGCTCGCGGGTCTGGCGCAGGACATAGCGGTCCGGCCGGTCGATCCTCCGGTCCCAGAAGCGAAGCTCCTTGATCGGAGCGGTGTGGCATTGCGAGTGCCGCTTCATGATGAGGTGGAGCCACGAGGTGCCGGTCTTCTGCGCGCCGACGCAGATCGCCAAGGTCCTCAGTCCCGGATAGTCGGAGGGATCAAGGTCCCATGACGGCGCCGCCGCGGCCAGCGTCTTGTGGGCCGCGGTGTTCATCAGGACGCCCCTTCCGTCTTCTTCTCGTCGCCTGGCAGCACGTATTCAGCGCCCTCCCACGGGCTCATGAAGTCGAACAGCCGGTACTCCTGCACCAGCTTGACAGGTTCATAGACGACGCGCTTGGCCTCCTCGTCGTAGCGCACCTCGACATATCCCGTCGTCGGAAAATCCTTGCGCAGCGGATGTCCGCGAAAACCATAATCCGTCAGGATGCGCCTCAGATCCGGATGGCCGGAGAACAGGATGCCGAACATGTCGAACACCTCGCGCTCGAACCAGTTCGCGCTGGGGTGAACGTCGGTGATCGACGGCACCACATCCTCCTCGCGAACCGCGATCTTCAGGCGGATCCGGTGGTTCTCGTACATCGACAGGAAGTGGTAGACGACCTCGAACCGCTCCTCCCGCTCGGGATAGTCGATGGCGGTGATGTCGATCAGCGTCGAGAAGCGGCAGGTCCGGTCGGTCTTCAGAAACTCCACGAGGCTGACCAGTGACGACGGCGCGATCGTCAACGTCAGCTGGTCGAACGCGATCTCCCAGCTCAGCACGCAGTCCGGCCGCTTCGCCTCGACATGCTCGCCGAGTTCCCGCAGAAGCTCCGTCATCGCGTGATCGTCCCGACCCGGCGGATCCGGCGCTGCAGTTGCAGGATGCCGTAGAGCAGTGCCTCGGCGGTCGGCGGGCATCCCGGCACGTAGATGTCGACCGGAACCACCCGGTCGCAGCCGCGCACGACGCTGTAGCTGTAATGGTAGTAGCCGCCGCCGTTGGCGCACGAGCCCATCGAGATCACGTAGCGCGGCTCGGGCATCTGGTCGTAGACCTTGCGCAGGGCGGGCGCCATCTTGTTGGTCAGCGTGCCGGCCACGATCATCAGGTCGGACTGGCGCGGGCTCGCGCGCGGCGCCGCACCGAACCGCTCGAGGTCGTAGCGCGGCATCGAGGTGTGCATCATCTCGACCGCGCAGCAGGCCAGGCCGAACGTCATCCAGTGCAGGCTGCCGGTGCGCGCCCAGTTGATGACGTCGTCCGTCGCCGTCAGGATGAAACCCTTGTCCTGCAGCTCGCGGTTCAGCTTCTGGGTGTCGTGATCCCGGTCGAGGCCGGCATCGTACGTCGCGGTGCTCACTCCCATTCGAGGGCCCCCTTCTTCCATTCGTAGGCGAAACCGACGGTCAGGACGGTCAGGAACACCATCATCGACCAGAACGCGGCATCGGTCAGGACCGGGAACGCCACCGCCCAGGGAAACAGGAACGCGATCTCGAGGTCGAAGATGATGAACAGGATCGACACCAGGTAGAACCTGACGTCGAACTTCATCCGCGCGTCGTCGAAGGCGTTGAAGCCGCATTCGTAGGCCGAGACCTTCTCAGGATCCGGATTGCGCACGGCCAGGACCACGGCAACCAGGATCAGGATCAACCCCAGCGCGATGGCCAGGCCCAGAAAGATCACGATCGGCAGGTAGCTCCTGAGCAGATCGTCCATGTCACGCCTCCTTGCGCACGGGGAGTGTCGACTGCCCTGCGATCTACGTC
This sequence comes from uncultured Alphaproteobacteria bacterium, assembly GCA_963749675.1. Lineage (GTDB taxonomy): Bacteria > Pseudomonadota > Alphaproteobacteria > Rhodobacterales > Rhodobacteraceae > Roseitranquillus. The sequence goes on along the minus strand of CAVVNT010000001.1, from coordinate 785,170 downwards.
CACCCCCCCGCACGGTCAACCGATGAGGCCCGAGGCCCGACGCCGCAGAGTGCAACGGAGAGTAACCTTACTTGACCCGTACCCACGCTTAACGCAACGTTAACTTATTTGGATCCCGGAGGTTTTGCCATGCCGCCTCTCGTCGGACTAGCCATTTCCATGCTCCCCGGCCTCGCCAAGCGGGTCACCGACAACGTCATTCCCGATGTCGAGAAGAGAATGACCCAGGCGGTCCGCGACGTCCTCGGCACCGACGACCCCGTCAAGGCCGAGCAGATGGTCGCCGATCCCCAGGTCGCCGCCGAGCTCCGCGTCCGCCTGGCCGAGATCGAATCCGAGGCCGAAGCGCGCGAGGCCGAAGCGCGCCAAAAGATCCGCGAGGCCGAGATCGAGAAGCTCCGCGTCGAGATGGAGGGCTTCCGCGCCGAGCTGCAGGACACCCAGTCGGCGCGCACCATGCTGACCGACCTCTCGTCGCAGGACAGCGTCTTCGCCTGGGGCCCCGTGATCGTCTCGACCATCGTGGTGATCGGCTTCTTCTGGGCGCTCTGGCTGCTGGTGTCGGGCGGGGTCAGCCCCGACAACACGTCGCTCCTGCAGATCGTCAACATCGTGGTGGGCGCGCTGACGGCGGGCTTCGCCACCGTCGTCAGCTTCTGGCTCGGCTCCTCGCAGGGCTCGCGCAAGAAGGATACCGCCTCCCTCCAGGCCCAGAACATCGCCGCGTCGATGCAGCGAGAGAGTTCCGCCGCGACGGAACGGCTGGTCAGCGCACAGTCCAGACAGACTGCCGACCTGATCCAGCAGGTCTCGAAATCGGCCCCGTCGCAGATGTTTTCGGCCCCGAGCGCCCCGGCCTCCAGGGAAAAGGATTCCCGCCAGTTCCACAAGTGCATGGACGTCGTGCTCCGGCACGAGGGGGGCTACGTCGACCACCCGGACGACCCCGGCGGCGCGACCAACATGGGCATCACCCACAAGACGCTCGCCGCCTGGCGCAAGGTCGACAAGTGCTCTCGGGACGAGGTTCGTACGCTGCACATCGACGAGGCCAGGGAGATCTACCGCGCGCACTACTGGAACGCGCTGAACTGCGACCTCCTGCCGGAGGGCGTCGACCTGGTCACCTTCGACTTCGGCGTCAACGCGGGCGTCGGGCGCGCCTCGAGGATGCTGCAGGAGGTCGTGTCGGTCGAGCAGGACGGCCAGATCGGACCGATCACCGTGGGCGCGGTCCAGCGTGTCGACGCCGACTTCATCGTCAACAAGTTCAGCGACAAGCGGCTCGAATACTACCAGTCGCTCGAGAACTGGAACACGTTCGGCCGCGGCTGGTCGCGCCGCACCTCCGAGACGCGCGAGACCGCGCTCGAGATGCTCAGGGCCTGACCCGGCCTCAGCCGTCGCGGCCGGCGTTCCACGACGCCGGCCGGCGCTCGAAGAACGCGGCGATCCCCTCCTCCGCCTCCGGGCTCTCCCACCGCGCCACCAGCGCGGCGATCGTCGTGTCGATGGCGTCCTCGCCGACTTCCGGGCGCAGGCCGCGCAGCAGCGTCTTGCCTGCCGCAACCGCACCCGGAGCCGCCGTCAGGAACGGCGCAATCTCGGCCTCCACCGCCGCATCGAGCTCCCCGGCCGCGACCGATCGCGCCAGCAGCCCCAGCGCCACAGCCTCCTCCGCCCCGAACAGCCGCGGCGAAAAGAAGATCCGTCGCGCGGCCGGCCCCAGCCGGGCGGCGACGTAGGGCCCTATCGTGGCTGGGATCAGCCCCAGCTTGACCTCCGTCAGCCCGAAGCGCGCGGTCTCCGCCGCGATAGCCACGTCGCAGACCGAGATCAGGCCGACGCCGCCGCCGAACGCGTTGCCGTGCACCCGCCCCACCAGCGGCTTCGGCAGCCGGTCGAGCGCCTGCAGCATCAGGGCCAGCCGCCGCGCCTCGGCTGCGCGCGCCGCACCGTCGGCATCCATCTGCTGCCGCATCCAGCCAAGGTCGCCGCCGGCACAGAACGAGGCGCCCTCTCCCGCCAGCACCACCACGCGCACGCCAAAATCGGCGGCCAGCGCCTCGGCGGCCTCGTGCAGCTCGCCGATCATCTCGCCCGACATCGCGTTGTGCTTCTCGGCCCGCGCCAGCGTCAGCGTCGCGACGCCGCGCGCGTCGGTCTCAACCCGGATCGTGTTCACGCTGCCCCTTCCCGCATCGCCCGCGCCAGCGCCGCGGCCTCGGCCAGCACGACGGGGTCCAGCCCCGTCTCCCAGCCCCGCTCCGTCAGCCGCGCATGCACCGCCTCCGTCGCCACGTTCCCCGCCGCGCCCGGTGCGAACGGACAGCCGCCAAGCCCGCCCGCCGCCGCGTCGAACACCCTCACCCCCAGCGACAGCGACAGCTCGATATTGTCGAGCGCCCGACCGCCGGTGTCGTGAAAGTGCCCCGCCAGCCGCTCGACCGGCACCACCGACGCCACCGCGCCCAGCATCGCCCCGATGGTCTCGGGCGTTCCCCGCCCGATCGTGTCGCCGAGCGAGATCTCGTAGCACCCCATCGCGTCGAGCGCCGCGGCAACCGCCGCCACCGCCTCCGGCGCGACAGCTGCGTCATAGGGGCAGTCGCTCACGCAGCTGACATAGCCGCGCACCGGCAGCCCCGCCGCCACGGCCGCCGCCGCCACCTCGCCGTACCGCTCCAGGCTCTCCGCGACCGAGACTCCGATGTTGGCGCGGCTGAACCCCTCGGACGCCGAGGCGAAGATCGCGACCTCGTCAGCCCGCGCCGCCAGCGCCCGCTCCAGCCCGCGGATGTTGGGCGTCAGCGCCGCATAGCTCACGCCCTCCCGCCGCGCGATGCCGTCCAGCACCTCGGCGCCGTCGGCCATCTGCGGCACCCGCTTGGGGTTGACGAAGCTCGCCACCTCGATCCGCCGGAACCCGGCCCGTGACAGCGTGTCGACCAGCCGCACCTTCTCCGCCGTCGGGATCGGCCGCGTCTCGTTCTGCAGGCCGTCGCGCGGGCCGACCTCGAAGATCTCGACGCGCTCCATCACGCCCACGGCTCATAGAAGTCCCGTTGATAGAGGCGCGGCCCCTTGCCCGGCAGGGCCGCCTTGAATGCGGGCCGCGACGTGATCCGCTCATACCACGCCCCGGTCTCGGCGAAGCCGTCCAGCCGCGTGAAATGCCGCGCCATGTACACCGCCTGCCCCACCGCGATGTCGGCCGCCGAGAACCCGCTCGTCAGCAGGCAGTCGCGGTTGTCGACCGACGCCGACAGCCGCCTCTCGATCGCGGCGTAGCACTTCTCCAGCCGCTTCGCTTCCAGCTTCATCACGACGGGCGAGCGCATCGCATCGTCGTAGAGCATGATGTGCTGCTGCGTCAGCGCCGCGACGTGCTGGCTGATGGTCTCGGCGAAGTGCAGCCAGATCAGCCAGTCCGCGCGGTCGGGCTCCCCCGGGGAGCGTCCCAGCCCACGCTCGGGAAACCGCTCGCACAGCACCTCCATGATGGCGCCCGATTCCCAGAGCGTCTCGCCGTTCATCTCCAGGGCGGGGATCCGCCCGACCGGATGCAGCGCCAGATAATCCTCAGCCCGCAGCGACTTGTCGAACGGATGCTCGACCACCTCATAGGGCTCCTCCAGCTCCTCCAGCAGCCACAGGACGCGCATCGAGCGGGACTGCTGGACGTGGTGGAGCGTGATCATGGCTGGTCCTCCGGGGGCTGGATGCCCCTGTTCCTCGCTGCCTGGCCGTACGCGGTCATGCCTCCTCCAGCCGGACCAGCGCCGCGCCTGCCTCGACCTGCGCGCCGGCGGCGACCAGCACCTCCGCGACCGTCCCGTCCCGCGGCGCGTTCAGCGCATGCTCCATCTTCATCGCCTCCAGCACCGCCAGCCGCTGGCCCGAGACCACTGCGTCGCCGGTCGCCACGAACACCCGCCGCACCAGACCGGGCATCGGGGCCACCACGTCGCCCTGGTGCGCTTCCGCCCCGGCACCCCGCGCCAGCGGGTCGGGCACCTGCCAGCTCAGCGTCCGGTCGGCGAAGACCAGCACCTCGTCGCCCACCCGCTCGACCCGCGCCGCCTGCCGCGCGCCGTCGACCTGCCAGCCTTCTCCGCCCCGCACCACCTCGTGCTGCACGTCGGCCACCTCGACCAGATACGTCCCCGGACGCCGCATGCTCAGCTTCGCCTCGAATCCGTGGGGGCCGTCCAGGACAATCCGCTGCCGCAGCGGCGTCCACTGGGTGAAACCTTCCAGCCAGCCGCCGCCCGGCGCCACCGCCGCGACCGACGCCAGGGCGAGCAGCGCCGAGGGCACCGGCACCTCCGCCGTCAGCGCGTCGAGGTTGCGGTCGATCAGGCCGGTATCCATCCGGCCCGCCGCAAAGTCCTCCTGCCGCACCAGCCGGCGCAGGAAGTCGAGGTTGGTGACCGTCCCCGCCACCCGCGTCGCCTCCAGCGCCCGCGACAGCCGGTTCAGCGCGATCTCGCGCGTCGCCCCGTGGCAGATCACCTTGGCGATCATCGGATCGTAGTGCGGCGTGATCGCGTCGCCCTCGCGCACGCCGCTGTCCACCCGCGCGTCGTCCGGAAAGCGCAGCCGCGACAGCCGCCCGGTCGCCGGCAGGAACCCCGCCGCGGCGTCCTCGGCATAGAGCCGCGCCTCGACGGCATGGCCATCCAGCGCCAGATCGTCCTGGCGCGCCGGCAGCGGCTCCCCCGCCGCGACGCGCAGCTGCCACTCCACCAGGTCGACGCCCGTCACCGCCTCGGTCACCGGATGCTCGACCTGCAGGCGCGTGTTCATCTCCATGAAGTAGAACCGATCGGCGCGCAGACCGTCGGAGGCGTCGGCGATGAACTCCACCGTCCCGGCGCCGGAATAGCCGATGGCCTCCGCCGCGCGCACCGCCGCCTCGCCCATCTCGGCGCGCATCTCCGGGCCCATGCCGGGTGCCGGCGCCTCCTCGATCACCTTCTGGTGGCGCCGCTGAAGCGAGCAGTCCCGCTCGAAGAGATGCAGCGCGCCGGTGCCGTCACCGAAGACCTGGACCTCGATGTGCCGCGGGGTCGCGACGTACTTCTCGATCAGCACGCTGTCGTTGCCGAACGCCGCCTTGGCCTCGGCCCGGGCCGAGCCCAGCGCGTCGGCGAACTCCGCCTCGGCGTCGACCCGGCGCATCCCCTTGCCGCCGCCGCCCGCCACCGCCTTGATCAGGACCGGCCAGCCGATCGCCGCCGCCTCGTGCGCCAGCCGCACGTCGGCCTGGTCGCGGCCGTGATAGCCTGGCACCACCGGCACGCCCGCCGCCTCCATCACCGACTTGGCGGCGTCCTTGAGGCCCATCTTGCGGATCGCCGCCGCCGAGGGGCCGACGAAGATCAGCCCCGCCGCCGCCACCGCCTCGACGAAGTCCGGGTTCTCGCTGAGAAAGCCGTAGCCGGGATGCACCGCCTGTGCGCCCGTCGCCAGCGCGGCCGCAACGATCGTGCCGCAGTCGAGGTAGCTCTCCGCCGGCGCGGGCGGGCCGATCCGCACGGCCTCGTCGGCCATCTCGACATGCAGCGCGCCGGCGTCCGCGTCGGAATAGACCGCCACCGTTGCGACGCCGAGCCTGCGCGCGGTTCCGATCACCCGGCACGCGATCTCGCCGCGGTTCGCGATCAAGAGCTTGCGGAACATGGCGCCTCCCTGCCGCTCCCCCGGCGAGGGGTAGTGCCAAACGTGCCTTTCCGCCAGCCCCGCCGTCAGCCGCCCAGGCCCAGCGCGCCGGCGAACAGATCGCCGAGGGCCGGCAGGACCTCGCGTCCGTCGCACCACCCGGCGCGGCGACCGCCGTCGTAGCGTCGGGCCAGACCCTCCTCGACCATGGTCCGCGCCACCGGCCTGCCATCCAGCATCATCGTCACGAGGACACGGTCATAGCGGTCGTACCCGCGCGGCATCACCTGCACGTCCGCGGCGGTCCAGATCAGCAGCCGCAGCCGCCACTTGGCCCTCAGCGCCTGCTGCGCCTCCCAGGCACAGCGCGGGCTGAACAGTTCAGGCGTGTCAAACCCGACGAGGCGCGCCCGCGCCGGCACTTGTCCGGGGCACCAAAGTGTCACCGTGTCCCCATCGACCACCGAAACGACGCGGCAGCTCTCTGCGGCGTCGCCTCCGAACATGCCGGCAAGCCCCGGCCGCATCGCCGCGTTCACGGCGTCCCCCACCGACGGCAGCACCGCCAGCCCGAGCAACGCCGCGCCGAAGACGCCGCCGAGGTAGCGGCGCGGGTCCATCGCACGCCTCCGTCCTCGCAGACCCGCCGGGTTCCAACCCTGACGCCGGGCATGGCCCGGCCGCCGCCGCCTCCTGCCGATAATCCTTCTCATGCGAAGGATGAATGAGAGAGCGCTTGCAGGGCTCCGCTCACAGCGCGTCGAACGCCCTGCGATGATGCTCTGCGCTCTCGTTCGAGAAGCAGCAGAACGTCACCTCGATCTCGCCCCTGTGTTTCGCCACGGTCGCCACGGCGATCTCGGCCGCCGCATCCGCTGGGTAGCCGTAGACACCGGTCGAGATCGCCGGGAACGCCAGCGACGCCGCGCCGACCCGCGCCGCCTCCTCCAGCGACCGGCGGTAGGCCGACGTGAGCAGCTCCGACTCGCCCTTGCCGCCGCCCTTCCAGCGCGGGCCGACGGCATGGACGATCCACCGCGCCGGCAGGTCGAAGGCCTCCGTCACCTTGGCGTCCCCGGTCTCGCAACCGCCGAGGTCGCGGCACGCCCGTTGCAGCTTCGCCCGGCCCGCCGCACGGTGGATCGCACCGTCGACACCGCCGCCGCCCTTGAGCTGCCTGTTGGCGGCGTTGACGATCGCGTCGACGTCCAAGATCGTGATGTCGGCCACGATGACGCGCATGTACATTTTCTCCCGAATTCTGCAACGAACCGGTCAAACACGGATCTGAAATTGACGGGAACGGGTCAATTTCACGCCCGCGGCCTCACATCCGGAAGACCCCGAACCGCGTCTCCTCGACCGGCGCATTCATCGCCGCCGCCAGGCTCAGCGCCAGCACCTCCCGCGTCCTCCGGGGGTCGACGATGCCGTCGTCCCACAGCCTGGCGGAGGCGTAGAGCGGATGGCTCTGTCGCTCAAACATCTGAATAGTCGGACTTTTGAACTCCGCCTCTTCCGCGGCGGACCAGTTTTCGCCGGCCCTCTCCATCGCCTCGCGCTTGACGGTTGCCAGCACGCCCGCCGCCTGCTCGCCGCCCATCACGCTGATCCGGCTGTTCGGCCAGGTCCACAGGAACCTCGGCTGATAAGCTCTTCCCGCCATTCCATAATTTCCCGCACCAAATGACCCGCCGACCAGCACCGTGATCTTCGGCACCGCCGTCGTCGCCACCGCTGTCACCATCTTCGCTCCGTGCCGCGCGATGCCTTCGTTCTCGTACCGTCGGCCGACCATGAAACCGGTGATGTTCTGAAGGAAGATCAAGGGGATGCGCCGCTGGCTGCACAACTCGACGAAGTGCGCGCCCTTCTGAGCGCTCTCGGAAAACAGCACGCCGTTGTTCGCCACGATCCCGACCGGCCAGCCATCGACATGCGCGAAGCCGGTGACGAGCGTCTCGCCAAAGCGTTGTTTGAACTCGTCAAATCGGCTTCCGTCGACGACTCGAGCAATCACCTCGCGAATGTCGTAGGGCGTCCGCAGCCCCGCCGGCACCACCCCGAGGATCTCATCGGGGTCGTAGGCTGGCGGTTCGCTCGTCTCCTTTCTCTTTGCCGTGGAAATGTTCAACGATCCTATTGCCATGCGCGCCAAGGCTAAAGCGTGTGCATCGTCTTCGGCGAGGTAGTCTGCGACACCGGAGAGCCGCGTGTGCACGTCGCCGCCGCCCAGATCCTCGGCGCTCACCACCTCGCCTGTGGCCGCCTTCACCAGCGGCGGGCCGGCAAGAAAGATCGTCCCCTGCTCCCGCACGATGATGGAAACGTCAGACATTGCAGGCACATAGGCCCCGCCCGCGGTGCATGACCCCATCACCACCGCGACCTGCGCGATGCCCTTCGCGCTCATCCGCGCCTGGTTGTAGAAGATCCGGCCGAAATGGTCGCGGTCGGGAAAGACCTCGTCCTGGTTCGGCAGGTTCGCGCCGCCGGAGTCGACCAGATACACGCACGGAAGCCGATTTTCCTCTGCGATTTCCTGTGCGCGCAGGTGCTTCTTCACCGTCATCGGGTAGTACGTGCCGCCCTTCACGGTGGCATCGTTGCAGACCACCATGACCTGGCGCCCATGCATCCGCCCCACCCCGGCTATGGCGCCGGCACACGGCGCCGCGCCGTCGTAGAGCCCGTGCGCCGCGAAGGCGCCGACCTCGAGGAACGGCGAGCCCGGGTCGAGCAGGTTCGCAACCCGTTCCCGCGGCAGCATCTTTCCGCGAGAGACGTGCCGCGCCCTCGCCCGCTGGCCGCCCCCGGCGGCAGCCAGCGCCGCGGCTTCGGCAACCTCAGCGAGAGCCGTCTCGTGCGCTGCGCGGTTCGCCTTCGCCTCCTCCGACGACGGCAGATGCTCTGAAACCAGCCTCACATCTCCTCCCTCAATGCACGGAGGGCGACCGTATGTTCGGCGATCATCTCCATGCGGCAGGCGGCACCCGCAATGGATCGCATCGAGCCCGAGCCCCAGAGCGCGTACTGCAGACGGCACTCCTCCACGGCGAAGTCCTCCCACGCATGCTGCGCGTTGCGCAGCGCCTCCGCCCGCGCGCGGAACTGCGGCAGGTCGGCCTCGTCGGACTTCCGCGCCCAGTCCATCGCGGCGCGCAGTTCCCCTTCGAGCAGCACGTCCCACGCGTCTGCCTCGATCCCCGTGCAGCGGGACATGCCCATCGTCGTCTGCCCTTCCGGCTCCTCCTCCATGCAGACGCGCGAGGCCTCGCCGATGCAGGCGGTGCGGGCCTCCTGGGTTGCGGCATCCGCATAGCACTCCGCCAGAACTTCGTAGTACGGCCCGGGCACGAAGTCCTGCGCGAGGGCCGCGAAGGGCAGAAGGGCGATGGCCAGCAAACCCGCGGCCTTCATGAGCCGAGTTCCTGCTTCAGATCCTTCAACTCCCGGTCGAGGAAGTAGCTGATGATCGACCGAATGATGACGAGCAGGCCAAGGAACATGAGGTCCGCGAAGGCCAGCGACAGCGCGGTGCGGATGATGTCGGCGACGATGAAGAGCTCCAGCCCGGCCAGGATGTACCGCCCCAGTTCGATCCGCTCCCGGTTGGTCTTGCGCACCCGTTCCGTGCCGCTGCGGCGCACCTCGGCGATCGCGACACCGAGTATGAACCGTGCCGCGCCAAGGATCAGCAGCGCGATCGCGGCCATCTCGATGATTGCGGCGATCCACTCCAGGATCCCGATCAGCCAGCCAAATTCGCCGTGCAGCACGCCCTCGGATGTCTCGAGGTCGAGGACCGAGCCCATCAGGCTCCGGCCGCCATCAGCTCCCGCCCGATCAGCATGCGCCGGACCTCGGAGGTGCCGGCGCCGATCTCCATCAGCTTGGCGTCGCGGAAGATGCGGCTGACCGGCGTTTCGTTCATGAAGCCCATGCCGCCCATCGCCTGCACCGCCTGGTGCGCGACCTTCATCGCCTCCTCGGAGGCGTAGAGGACGCAGGCGGCGGCGTCCTGGCGCGTCACGCGGCCCGCATCGCAGGCCTTGGCGACCTCGTAGACGTAGGCCCGGGCGGAGTTCATCGCGGTGTACATGTCGGCGATCTTGCCCTGCATCAGCTGGAACGACCCGATCGGGGCACCGAACTGCTTGCGCTCCCGCAGATACGGCATGACCTCGTCGAGGCAGGCCGCCATGATGCCGAGGCCGATGCCCGACAGCACCACCCGCTCGTAGTCGAGGCCCGACATCAGCACGCGGGCGCCGCGCCCCTCCTCGCCGAGGATGTTCTCGAACGGCACCTCGACATCCTCGAAGATCAATTCCGCCGTATTCGAGCCACGCATGCCCAGCTTGTCGAAGTGCGGCGACTGGGTGAAGCCCGTCATCGCCTTCTTGATCAGGAACGCGGTGATGCCCTTGGACCCGGCGTCCGGGTCGGTCTTGGCGTAGACCACCAGCGTCTCGGCCTCGCCGCCGTTGGTGATCCAGAACTTGGTGCCGTTGAGCAGGAAGCGGTCGTTGCGCTTCTCGGCCCGCAGCTTCATCGAGACCACGTCCGACCCGGCGCCGGCCTCCGACATGGCGAGCGCCCCGACATGCTCACCCGAGACGAGCGGCGGCAGGTACCTCGATCGCTGCTCGTCGGTGCCGTTCAGCCGGATCTGATTGACGCAGAGGTTCGAATGCGCGCCGTAGCTGAGCGAGACGCTGGCCGAGGCGCGCGCGATTTCCTCCACCGCCACGACGTGGGCGAGGTAGCCCATGCCGGAACCGCCCCACTCCTCCTCGACGGTGATGCCGAGCAGGCCGAGCTCGCCCATCTCGCGCCACAGGTCTGCCGGAAAGTCGTTCTCGCGATCGATGTCGGCCGCCATCGGGCGCACACGCTCCTGCGCCCAGCGATGGACCATCTCGCGAAGCGCGCCCACATCCTCGCCGAGGTCGAATGTCATCGATGCGTTGAACACGCGGCTGGTCCTCCCAGGAGTTGCGGCAGGACTACGGCCGGCGCCTGACGGGGTCAAGAAACGGACATCTGGCACCGATCCGTCCTGTCCCTATATATTGATCGAACGCCGTACTGGCGTCGACATGGTGCTTCGGGCTATTCTTGTCTGAGGCGAGGGAGAGGCAGAGTATGAAGTTCGCGCTCGACACATACCGTGACGTCGTCTCGGACGATGCCGTCCGACGGACGAATGCGCTCTTCACCTTCGCGATGTGGTTCGCCGCCGGCGGATACATCACCTCCACGATCCTGCCGTATCTTCCAGCGCTGGAGGGCACGTTGCCAACCGTCCTGGGGGGCATCGTCGTCTCCGGCCTCGTCGCCGCGCTCAAGACCACCTGAACTTCCTCACATGCCGCCGAACGACCTGCACGGGGCGTGGCCTTACGTCGCCTCGCCGCTCGCGTCGCTTTCCGCGGCCATCGTCATCCTGATCCTTCTGATCCGCCTCGGCTATCATCGCGACCGCTCGGGAGCGATCACCCGCCGCCGCCTGGCGAGCGTCTTCGGCCTCGCCGCGTCGAGCTATACCTTCGCCGTTTGTGTTGTGGCGCAGTTCGCGTTCGGCAATCCCGAGGTCGCGACATTGATCGGCGACGGCTTCGGCAGCGAGCGGGTTGCGTGGCTGCTGCTGATCGTGGTGCTCGACCAGAGCTTCCGGCTATGGGACGAGTTCCGCCCGGCTTGAGGCGATCTTCGACGCCTCCTCGGCGATGATGCGTGCAATAACACTGCAATCTTCGAGCGAGAATGTCAGCGGCAGGCGCATGTCGAGCAGACAGGCAAGGAGCCGGTCGGTGTTCGGCATGTCCGGCGCGCCGGCATAGCGCCAGTGCCGATAGGTGGAGGTGAAACCTTTCGGCTCGGCAGCGCCGAACCATTTGATCTCCACGCCGCGGACGGCACATCCAGCCACGAAGTCGTGGATCGCGCCGGAAGGCCAGTCCGGCACCAGCCACTGGATCGATGATCCGACGAACTCCTCGTCCTCCGGCCGTTCGATTACCGTGACGCCGGGCGCGCGGCGAAGCTCCTTCTCCATGACGTGGTAACGGTCGTTCCACGCGCTGCGGCGGGCCTCCAGCAGGCGGAGTTGCGGACGCAGGATAGCCGCCCTCAGCGCGTCCATCCGGCCCGAGACATTCGGCTCGGTCCACCGCACATCGGCGAAGTGCTCCTCGGACGGGGCGGTCCCGTGCCGGTCGTGGAAGCCGTAGCTGCCTGAAGACAGGATCATCCGCGCCGCGAGATCAGGGTCGTCGGTCGCGATCAGGCCACCCTCGCCGGAATTCAAGTGCTTGTAGGTCTGAGTGGAATAGCAGCCGACCGCCCCATGCCGACCCGACGGCACACCCCGCCAGGAGGCCCCCATCGTGTGGGCACAGTCCTCGACCACGGTAACGCCCGCAACGTCACAGATCGCCATCAGCCGATCCATGTCCGCGATGTGGCCGCGCATGTGGCTGAGGAGCAGGACCCGCGCCGCGCCGGCCTTCGCCTCGAGATCCTCGAGGTCGATGGTGAGCGAAGGCGTCACGCCGACATAGATCGGCCGCGCAGAGAGCGCGGCGATTGCTCCGGGCACTGGCGCGAGCGTGAAGGCGTTGGTGAGCACAGGCTCGCCCGGCCGCACGTCCAGCGAGCGCAGGGCACATCGGAGGGCGTAGCCCCCGGACGCGACCGCGAGCGCGTGACGGGCGCCGGTCGACGCCGCGAACTCCGCCTCCAGCGCCGAGACCTCGCCGATCTCGTCCGAAGCGAGATTGTAGCGATGGAGCCGTCCGGAGCGCATGACGGCCACGGCCGCCGCGATGCCGTCCTCGGGGATCGGCTCCTGCTGGGTGAAGCTGCCGCGGAAGGTTTGTGTCATGGGTGCAGGATCGCGGGCGGGACCGCCTGGGTCAATCCGCGCCTGCGGCCGGACGTAACGCCTCGCCGAAGAGATCGTCGAGAAGACGGGGCAGATCCTCGTAACGATCGAGGAGCGCATGCGGCCGAAGCTCCTCCACGCCGCGCCCGTCAGGGCCGAAGGTGACCATGATCGATGCCACGCCAGCGGCCCGCGCGGTTTCCCGGTCGGTCTGGGTGTCGCCGATCAGGGCGGTGTGCGTCAGCCTGCCGCCCGCCCGCTTGACCGCCTCGACCAGCGGCGCCGGGTCTGGCTTGCGCACCGGCAGCGTATCGGCACCGACGAGGGAGTCGAAAAGGTGCCGCGCATCGAGGCGGGTCATCAGAAGCTCCGCAAGCCATTCCGGCTTGTTGGTGCAGATGCCGACCGACCAGCCGGCCGCCTTCAATGCCTCGACCGTCGTGCGCGCACCCGGGTAAAAGTCGGACTCAGTGTCGATCCGCTCCTCGTAGACGTCGAGCAGGACGGGATAGGCGGCGTCGACATCGTCCTCCGTCCAATGGTGTCCGGCTCTGGCGTAACCCAGCCGCAGCATCGCGCGGCCGCCGCGAAAAGCCGTACCGGCATCCGCGACGGGATCGAGCTCGCCCGGCACGCCGGCAGCGTCGAGCGCGGCATTGGCGGCCGCGATGAGATCGACCGACGTGTCCACGAGCGTTCCATCGAGGTCGAAGATCGCGCACCGCATCCGCTTGCCCTGTCTGAAACCCATAGAAATCACACGTGAGGCGCGGCAGTCTTGCGCGTCAATTGTCAAGAGGTAGAAGCCCGCGAGAGTGAGGGAAGAGCAGACAATGGCCACGCATCTCATCGTCCTTGCCGCGGGATTGGGCACGCGGATGAAATCGCACGCCCCGAAGGTGCTGCACCCGCTCGGCGGCGCGCCTCTCCTGCACCACGCCCTGGCCGCCGGCGAGACACTGTCGCCGGAGCGCGTCATCATCGTCGCGGGGCACGGTGCCGAGGAGGTCGAGGCGGCGGTCAAAGGTCGCGGCACCGTCGTACGCCAGGCGGAACAGCTCGGCACCGCCCATGCCGTCGCGCAGGCGCGGCAGGCCCTCGACGGTGCGGAGGGCGACGCGCTGGTGCTCTATGGTGATACGCCGTTCATTCGCCCGGCGACCCTGGAGCGGATGGCGGCAGCGAGGGCCGAGGGTCACGCGGTGGTCGTGCTCGGGTTCGAGGCCGCCGATCCCGCACGCTACGGGCGGCTGATCATGGACGGCGCTCAGCTCGACCGGATTGTGGAGTGGAAAGACGCGAGCGATGCGGAGCGGGCCGTGACTCTCTGCAATTCCGGCGTAGTGATGGCCGACCTCGCGGTGCTGTGGGAGCTCGTCGACGCGGTGGGAAATGACAACGCAGCCGGAGAGTATTACCTGACCGACATCGTCGCGACCGCGCGCAACAGAGGCTTCAGCGCGACCGCCGTCGTCTGCGACGAGACCGAGACACTCGGTGTCGACAGCCGTGCTGGTCTCGCCCGGGCCGAAGCCACACTCCAGACCGGAGCCCGGGCCGACGCGCTCGACTCCGGCGTGACCCTGACCGCGCCGGAGACCGTCTTCTTCTCGCACGACACGGTGCTTGGACGAGACGTCGTCGTCGAGCCGCACGTCGTCTTCGGCCCGGGTGTCACCGTCGAGACCGGGGCACGGATCCGCGCCTTCAGCCACCTCGAAGGCTGTCATGTCGGCGGCGGCGCCACGGTCGGGCCCTTCGCAAGGCTGCGGCCGGGCGCGGAACTCGGCAACGACGTCCATGTCGGCAACTTCGTCGAGATCAAGGCAGCCGAAATCGGCGAAGGCGCGAAGGTCAACCATCTCAGCTACATCGGCGACGCCGAAATCGGCGAGCGGACCAATGTTGGCGCCGGCACCATCACCTGCAACTACGACGGCGTGTCAAAGCACCGCACCCGCATTGGGGCGGATGCCTTCATCGGCTCCGACACAATGCTCGTCGCCCCGGTGTCAATCGGCGACGGCGCCATGACCGCGACCGGGTCGGTCGTTACGACCGACGTTCCGGCAGATGCGCTTGCCGTGGCGCGCGCCCGACAGACAAACAAGCCGGGATTCGCGCGACGTTTTTTTGCGCAACTCCGTGCTGCCAAGGAGGGCTGAACATGTGCGGCATCGTCGGTGCGCTGAGCAAGCACGAGATATCTCCGCTGCTGCTGGAGGCGCTGCGCAGGCTGGAGTACCGCGGCTACGACAGCGCCGGCATCGCGACGGTAAACGAGGGTCGACTGGACCGGCGTCGCGCCGTGGGCAAGCTGGTCGAACTCTCCGACCTGCTCGTGCACCAGCCGCTGCCCGGCAAGGCTGGAATTGGACACACGCGCTGGGCGACCCACGGTGCGCCGACGGTCGTGAACGCCCACCCTCACAAGGCCGGCCCTGTTGCGGTCGTCCATAACGGGATCATCGAGAACTTCCGCGATCTGCGCCGTGAGCTGGTGGAAGCCGGGTACCAGACTGCGACGCAGACCGACACCGAGACCGTGGCGCTGCTGACCCAACGCTACCTGGAGAACGGCCTGTCGCCAATCGACGCCGCCCGCACTGCGCTCGGGCGGCTGCGTGGAGCGTTCGCGCTGGCCTTCCTGTTCGAGGGCGAGGAAGATCTGATCGTGGCCGCCCGACGCGGGTCGCCGCTTGCCATCGGCTGGGGCGATGGCGAGATGTTCATCGGCTCCGACGCCATAGCGCTCGCACCGCTCACCGACCGGATCACCTACCTCGAGGAAGGCGACTTCGCCGTCGTCACGCGAGCAGGCGCCGAGATCGAGGATGCGGAGGGTCGCCGGGCGAACCGGCAGGTTCGGAAGGTTCTCATCGACGCCGCGCGGATCGAGAAGGGTGGCCATCGCCACTTCATGATGAAGGAGATCGCGGAGCAGCCCGCCGTCTTGGCGGCCGCGCTCGACCACTACGTCCGCGACGGGCGGATCGAGATGCCGGGGCTGGACTTCTCCGGCATCGACCGGGTCGTGATGGTTGCCTGCGGCACAGCGTTCTACGCATGCCAGACGGCAAAATATTGGATCGAGGCGCTGGCAAGGCTGCCGGTCGAGGCCGACATCGCGTCGGAGTTCCGCTACCGCGAGCCGCCGCTGGGGGAGAAAACTCTCGCCATCTTCGTCAGCCAGTCGGGCGAGACCGCCGACACCCTCGCAGCGCTACGCTACTGCCGCGAGAGCGCGCGCATCGTCTCGGTCGTGAACGTCGCCGAAAGCTCCATCGCGCGGGAGAGCGATCTCGCCTTGCCGATCCTCGCGGGGACCGAGATCGGCGTCGCCTCGACAAAGGCATTCACCTGCCAGCTCATGGTCCTTGCGTTGATCGCGCTGAAGGCCGCCCAGGATCGCGGGCGGCTTTCGGAAGCCGACGTGAGCGTGCATCTCGATGAACTTCGGACCGTGCCGGGGCTCGCCAGCCACGCCCTCACGATCGCGCCGGTTGTCGAAGACGTTGCGCGACGCCTCTCAGAGGCGCATGATGTCCTCTTCCTCGGGCGGGGCGCGATGTATCCTCTCGCGATGGAAGGGGCTCTGAAGCTCAAGGAGATCAGCTATATACATGCCGAAGGTTATGCATCTGGCGAACTCAAGCACGGTCCCATCGCGCTGATCGACGGCTCTGTCCCCGTCGTCGTGATGGCGCCGCGCGACCGGCTCTTCGAAAAAACCGTGTCGAACATGCAGGAGGTCATGGCGCGCGACGGCCAGGTCGTGCTCATCACCGACGCCGAGGGCGCGGAGATTGCCGGAGACGGTGCCGCCGAGATCATACAGATGCCGCCTGTTGCGCCGATCTGGGCGCCGATCGTCTACGCCGTGCCGGCGCAATTGCTCGCCTACCACGCCGCGATCGCCAAGGGCACCGACGTCGACCAGCCGCGAAATCTCGCCAAATCAGTGACGGTCGAATAGCGGCGGGAACCGATCAACCCTGCCATCGTTTCCAGCACGGGAACGCGAGACAAGGTCGCGATACATGCCTCTCAAGGCCATCTTCCTCGGCTCTCTCGGTTCAGTGACATGCGGGATACAACAGCGCGCACTGAACGCCGCCTTCAATGAAGAAGGCACCCACTGGAATTGGACGCCCGAGCTGTGTCGGGAATTCGCCGGTCGCGTGAGCTGCTCCGCTGACGGCATTGCCGCCTATGCGAGGCAGAGAGGCGTCAGGATCGATGTGATGCGGGTACACCGGCGCAAGACCGAGATTTTCCGCGAGTTGCTCAACCAGGTGCGAGTGCCACCGAGGTCTGGCCTGAAAAAGCTGATCGACGCAGCGCGATCGGCACAATTGGACCTCGCTTTGGTGGTCTCGGCACCTCCAGAAGACGTCGATTCGATGCTGGCAGCTGCCGGTCTCTGCCGCCAGACCTTCACGTTCGTCGGCGACGCAACAGACGCTACACGACCGAAGCCTGCGCCAGACATCTACCTGGAGGCTCTCGCGGCGCTGTCGCTCGACGCCGCCGAGGCAATCGCGGTCGAGGATACAGTCGAGGGCACTGAATCAGCGGCGGCGGCCGGGGTGCAGTGCGTGGCGTTTCCCGGCGCAGCGCGGTTTGCGCGCGGGTCCGCCGCGACCTCTGCCAAGATTCGCGCAATCACGGCTCCCGGCTTCATTGAGCCGAACCCCGCGGTAGCGCGCCGCGCCTAGCCCCGATCACGAAGATCGCGCCGGCGGACCTTGCCGGTAGCGGTCATGGGCAGTTCGTCGACGCGGACGATCCGGCGTGGAGCGAGGTGCGGACTGAGGCGCTCCCGCACACGTTCTCTCAGCTCCGCGTCCAACTCGGGCCCTGCGCCCGCACGGGCGACGACGTAGGCGACGACGATCTCGGTCCTTTCCGGGTCGGGCACGCCGACGACGGCAGCCATCACGACGTCCGGGTGGCCCGCGAGGCAGTGCTCGATCTCGCTTGGCCCGATACGATATCCCGATGAGGTGATGACGTCATCGTCGCGCGCGACATAGCTAAAGTATCCATCGCTATCGCGCTGTCCCAGGTCTCCGGTTCTGAGCCAGCCGCCGGAGAGCTTCGCTTCCGTTTTCTCCGGCTGATTCCAATAGCGCAGGAACATCACCGGATCCGGCGACGCGACGGCGATCTCGCCGACCTCGCCGTCCGGCAGCGCTGCACCGTCCGGGCCGATGACGGCAACTTCGTGACCGGGAACCGCACGGCCCATGGTGCCGCTCCGCCGGACAGCGTCGGTCGAGCAAATCACGAGGTTGCATTCGGTCTGACCGTATATTTCGTTGATCGGTGCCCGCAGGGATTCGCGACCCCAATCCCTCAGGTCGTCGCCGAGGCTCTCACCCCCCGATCCGATCGACCTGATGCGGACATCGCCCGGCACCGTCGCCTGCCGCATGAGTTTCAGAGCCGTCGGCGGCAGAAAGAGGTTGCGCACGCCATGGTCGGCAATGAGCTGCCACGCCGCGTCCGGCTCGAACTTGCGGAAACGGCGGCTTACCAGCGGCACACCGTAGAAGAGGCAGGGCAGCGCCATGTCCATCAGCCCGCCGATCCACGCCCAGTCCGCCGGCGTCCAGCCGATGTCGCCCGCCTGAGGGAAGCCTTCATGGTGGAGCTCCATCGAAGGTAGATGCCCCAGAAGGAAGCGGTGCGCGTGGAGCACACCCTTCGGCGGGCCAGTGGTGCCGGAGGTGTAGATCATCATCGCAGGGTCGTCCGACGCGGTGTCGGCGCAGGGCGCGGGCGCCGCGGCGGCGATGTCGTCCGCGAGGTGTCTTGCGGCGCTTGGCCCGGTGCACCACACAGTCGTCAGGTCCGGCAGGCCGAGCGACATGAGCTTGTCGAGGTTGGCCGGATCGGTCACCGCCGCCCGTGCGCCGCTGTCCGTCAGCCGGTAGGCCAGCGCATCTTCGCCGAAGAGGGTGAAGAGCGGCAGCGAGACCGCCCCGATCCGCATCGCGCCCAGATGCGCGACCAGCGTCTCGGGACCCTGGGAGAGCAGCACGGCAAGTCGGTCACCGCGCTCGACACCAGCGGCCGAAAGGACGCTGGCAAAACGCGAAGCGGCGTCGTTGAGGCGCGCGGCGCTCCACCTGTCGACCCCGTCTTCTGTTACGTGGATCACAGCGGTCGAGTCCGGGTCGATGCGCGCGCGATCCTCTCCACACGCACGCGCGATGTTGAAGCGCTGCGGCACGGCCCACCGGAACGCGGCGCGCATCTCATCCCAGCCGCCGACTCCGCGGATCAGCTGGCGATCAGCGTCCATAGACCGTGATCGTCGGCAGAGAGGTCAACGGGACGCCGAGAAGCTGCATCGACGCGAGCGACAACCGCGCGCCCCCGTCGCCCGGCCGAAGCTCGACCAGCGCCTGCGCCCCGCTCTGTGCGACGACGCGGCCCGCGCGGGGGCCGTCCACGAGCGAGGTCTCGAGCCAGAGCCCCGCCTCCGCCGGGTTGCCGAGCGACGCCACGGCCTCTCCCAACGGCTCCTCGGCGGCCGGCGCGACGTTCGTCGCCGCAGCGCGCTGCTCGGGCGTTGTGGTGTCGAACTCTTCGGCCGTCCGCGCACCCGGCGGAGGCGGTGGCGCAGCGACGACGGCGGCGATCTCCTCCGGCGGCGGTTCGCGCTCTGCCACACCTCGTCCGGGCAGCGGCAGATCGGAGATGCGGGCGCATCCGGCGGCAAATAGGAGACAGAGAAGCGCAAGACGTATCATCCCGACACCCTACCAGCGCGCACACATTCGGCAATTGCCCTTGCAGCGGGTCCGGTCGAAGCCATAGTCTGTATCGTCATGACAGTTCATCAGCCTCTCGCTCCGCAGCCTTTCGCTCCGCCGCTCGTCGACCCGTTTCTGCGCACTATCAACTATCTCCGCGTTTCTGTGACGGACCGTTGCGATTTCCGCTGCGTCTACTGCATGGCCGAGCAGATGCAGTTTCTTCCCAAGAAGGAGCTGCTGACACTGGAAGAGCTCGACCGGATGTGCTCGACCTTCGTCGGTCTCGGCGTGAGGAAGCTGCGCATCACTGGCGGCGAGCCGCTGGTCCGACGCAACATCATGTCTTTCTTTCGCGCGATGTCGCGGCACCTGGAGTCGGGTGCGCTGCAGGAGCTGACGCTGACGACCAACGGCTCTCAGCTCCACCGCTTCGCCGGTGATCTGGCGGACGCTGGCGTACGACGCATCAACGTCTCGCTCGACACGCTCGACGAAGAGAAGTTCGCCCGCGTGACACGCTGGGGTCGCCTGCCGCAGGTACTGAACGGTATCGACGCGGCGCAGAAGGCGGGGCTCAGGGTCAAGATCAACACTGTCGCGCTCAAGGGCTTCAACGAGGATGAGCTCTTCGATCTGATCGACTGGTGCCGAGCGCGGGACATGGACCTCACCTTCATCGAGGTCATGCCGATGGGCGACCTCGGGGGCGAGGATCGGGTCGGCCAGTATTGGTCGCTGATGGATGTCCGCGCCCGGATCGCCGAACGTCACGAGGTCGTCGACGTTCCAGAGCGCACCGGCGGGCCGGCACGGTATGTGCGCCTCGGCACCGACCAGAAAATCGGCTTCATTACGCCGCTGACCCACAATTTCTGCGAAAGCTGCAACCGGGTGCGGCTGACCTGCACCGGCCAACTCTACATGTGTCTCGGGCAGGAGGACATGGCCGACCTTCGCGCGCCTCTCCGCGCGAGTGAGTCGGATGCGCTGCTCGAGTCCGAGATTCGCGCGGCGATTGATCGCAAGCCCAAGGGCCATGATTTCGACTATTCGCGTCAGCGGCCGGACGGTCAGGTTTCCCGTCACATGAGCCACACCGGGGGCTGACCCGGTAGGGTTTCCCGCACTCGCGCCCCGATGCTCCGCCTTCTAGTTTCTCCGCGTCAAATGGGAAGAAAGCGGATCCGGGAAAATGGTCCTCCTCGCAACGTTCGCCGTCATCCTGAACATGGCTAGCGCAGTTGCATACCTGCCGCAGCGTATGCGACTCGCCGCGATCGCAACGAACGTCGCGTTCGTCTTCACCGGCTCGGCATCTGGCGAGATGCTGGTCTGGGCCCCGCACCTCGCCTTGATCCCCCTGAACGCCGCGCTCCTTATCGGCGCGCTGGACAGAACATCGGCCTGACGCGTCAGCTTGCGGGCAACCGCCGCTCGACCAGTTCCGCCCACCAGGAACAGCCGGCCGGGATGGCCTCGTCGTCGAAGTCGTAGGCGGGATGATGAACGTTGGCCGTGTCGCCGTTTCCGACCAGGATGTAGGCCCCCGGGCGCGCGTTCAGCATGAAGGCGAAATCTTCCGCGCCCATGACCAAGGGCGCGTCGGCGCACGTGCCCGAGACGGAGCGTGCGACCTCGGCGGCGAACTCGGTCTGCTCGTCGGAATTGATCATGACCGGATAATTCCGGATGTAGTCCACCGTCGCCATCGCGCCGAAAGCCGCCGCTGTCGTTTCGACGATGCGCTTGAGGTTGCTCTCGGCAAGGTCCTGGACGCTGTGGTCCATCGTCCGCACGGTGCCACGCAGAAAGACCCTCTGCGGAATGACATTGTGCGCCTTCGACTCCGTCTCGAAGGACGTGACCGAGACGACGACCTGCTGCGTCGGGTCGACGTTGCGGCTGGCGATCGACTGCAGCGCGACGACGATGTGGCTGGCGATCAGGGTCGTGTCGATCGTCTCGTGCGGCTTGGCAGCGTGGCCGCCTTTTCCCTCCACCGTGATCTCGAAGAGGTCGGCTGCGGCGAAGAAGGGGCCAGGCCGGATGGCGAAGCTTCCCGTCGGAATGCCGGGCATGTTGTGCATGCCGTAGACTTCCTCGATCGCCCAACGGTCCATCAGGCCGTCGTCGACCATCTCGCGGCCGCCGCCGCCGCCCTCTTCCGCCGGCTGGAAGATTACGACGCAGGTGCCCGCGAAATTGCGCGTCTCCGCCAGATACTGCGCCGCGCCGAGAAGCATCGCGGTATGTCCGTCATGCCCGCAGGCATGCATCGCGCCCGGCCGTTTCGAGGCGTGGTCCGCGCCAGTGATCTCGGTCATCGGCAGCGCGTCCATGTCTGCGCGCAGACCGATCGTGCGGCCCGGCCCCTTGCCCTTGATGACGCCGACGACGCCGGTGCGGCCGATCCCCTCCATCACCTCGTCGCAGCCGAAGGCGCGCAGCTTCTCTGCGACAACGCCCGCCGTGCGGTGGGTGTCGAACAGAAGCTCGGGGTTCTCGTGGATGTCGCGGCGCCAGGCGGTGATCTCCGGATGAAGCTCGGCGAAACGGTTCTTCACGGGCATTGTCGGGTCCTCTCGGATTTCGGAAGTGTTACCGGAATGAACCCGCGCCAGGCCGAGGTCAACGTGGGTCGCAGAGCGCCTCCACCACACGTCCAATGAATTCCTCCCCTCGCCGGAACTGCTCGACGGTGATGAACTCGTCCGGCTGGTGAGCCTGCGCAATATCGCCGGGTCCGCAGACGACGGAGGAGTAGCCGGCGGCCTGGAACTGCCCCGCCTCCGTGCCGTAGCTGACCACGTGCCGACCGTTGTCTCCGGTTATCCGGCGGACCAGCCCCTCGGCATGACCCTCTGTCTCGGGCTTGAGGCCGGGCACGTCGAAGTGCGGCTCCACATCTATCCGAGCCTCCGGGCGGACTGCGCGCATGCCGGTCTCGACGTCGCGTACCCGCTCCATGAAGTCAGCTGCCCAATCATCCGGCGACTCGCCGGGCACGACGCGGAAGCTCAGGCCGAACTGGCACTCTCCCGCAGTGATGTTGTGGGCCGTGCCGCCGTGGATTTGGCCCACATGGATCGTCGTCCAGGGCGGCTCGAACAATCGGGTCATCGGACCCTTCTCCTTCGCCGCGTTGCGGGCGTTCATCTCGTTCGCCCACTCGATGATCTTCGCGGCCTCCATGATCGCGCTGACGCCCTTATGCATCAGCGACGAGTGCACCTCGTAGCCGCGAACCGTCACCATGAAGCCCAGACCGCCCTTGTGCCCGGTCACCGCCTTCAACATCGACGGCTCGCCGATGATGGCTGCCGATGCCTTCGGCAGGATGCGGACCATGTCGTCGATCATCGGCGGGGCGCCGGTGCAGCCGACCTCCTCGTCGTAGCTGAGGGCGATCTGCAGCGGGCGCTTCACCCCGCGTTCCAGCGCGAGCGGAACCGCCGCCAAGGCGAGGGCATCGAACCCCTTCATGTCGACACAGCCCCGGCCGAACAGCTTTCCGTCGCGCTCCGTCACAGTGAAGGGGTCGGACGACCAGCGTTGCCCGTCGACCGGGACGACGTCGGTATGACCCGACAATACGATGCCGCCCTCCACTTCAGGCCCGGCGTTCGCGAAGAGGCCGGCCTTGGTGCCATCCTCGTTCCAGGTACGGTGGGACCGTACCCCGAACCCTTCCAGATACTCCTCGACCCAATCGATGAGCTCGAGGTTGCTGTCGCGGCTGACCGTCGGGAAAGCGACAAGACGGTCGAGGATTTCGCGTGCCGACAATGTCACGGCTTGAGCACCAGATGACCGGGAGACACTTCTCGGTAGTCAGATCGACCCGGATCATAGCCTAGCGGATGAATGGGCGATGGGATCGGCTTGAAGTTCAAGTCCTTCTCCGTCTTGCGCTTGCGGGGATCGGCAACCGGAACTGCCTGCAGGAGCGAACGCGTGTACTCGTGCTGCGGGTCCTCGAAGATCTGCTGTCGGGATCCGATTTCGACGATCCGGCCGAGATACATGACGCCAACCGCGTGACTCACGCGCTCCACCACCGCCATGTCGTGGCTGATGAACAGGATGGAGATTCCGAGCTCCGCCTGCAGCTCCATGATCAGGTTCAGAACCTGCGCCTGGACGCTCACGTCGAGGGCGCTGACGGCCTCGTCGGCGATGATCAGCTTGGGGTTCAGCGCGAGGGCGCGCGCGATCGCGATGCGCTGCCGCTGACCGCCGGAGAGTTCGTGCGGGTATCGCCGCATGAAGTTCCGCGGCAAATGTACCCGGTCGAAGAGTTGCGCCACGCGGTCGTTGATCTCTGAACCCTTGGCAAGCTTGTAGTTCTTGATCGGCTCGGCGACCTGGTCGGAAAGCTGCATCTGCGGGTTGAGCGATGCGAAGGGGTCCTGGAAGACCATCTGCATCTGCCGACGCGCCCGCCGCAGATTGCCCTGCGACATGGCGATCACGTCTTCGCCGTCTAGCCGGACCTCACCCGACTGAGGCTCGATCAGGCGCAGGATCGAGCGGCCGCAGGTCGACTTGCCGCACCCGGACTCACCGACGAGGCTCAGCGTCTCGCCCTTGCGGATGCTGAACGTTACATCCTCGACCGCGTGGACCATCGCAACGGTACGGCGGAAAAACCCGCCCTTGACCGGAAACCGCGTGACGAGGTTGCGGACCTCGAGGATCCTGCGATCGTCAGCGACCTTGATCGGACCGGCGACGTACTCCGGCGCACCGAGCAGGCGCATCGGCTCCGGCGCCGGCTTGCCCCGCATCTCGCCAAGCTTCGGAACGGCCGCAAGCAGCGCCTTGGTGTAATCTTTCTGAGGCGCCTCGAAGATCTCCTCGACAGTGCCCTCCTCGACCTTGCGACCGCGGTACATGACGACCACCCGGTCGGCCATCTGCGCCACGACGGCCATGTCATGGGTAATGAACAGCACCGCCGCGCCGGTTTCACGCTTGAGCCGATCGATCAGGGCGAGGATCTCCGCCTGGATCGTCACGTCGAGCGCTGTCGTCGGCTCGTCCGCGATCAACAGACGAGGCTCGCACGCCAGCGCCATCGCGATCACGACGCGCTGGCGCATTCCGCCCGAAAGCTCGTGCGGATATTGCTTCAGCCGCCGCTCCGGCTCGGGGATCCGGACCTGCTTCAGCAGATCCAGCGCGCGCGCCTCCGCCTCCTCCCGCTTCATGCCTGTGTGCACGCGCAGCCCCTCGGTTAACTGGCGGCCGACGGTGAAGACGGGGTTCAGCGAGGTCATCGGCTCCTGAAAGATCATGCCGATCTCGTTGCCGCGGATCGTACGCATCAACGAAGCCCCGGCGTCCCTCAGGTCGGTCTGTTTCCCGTCGCGACTGAACAGGAGTTGCCCGCCGGCGATCTCGCCACCGTTGAACTCGACCAGCCGCATCAGGCTAAGCGACGAGACCGACTTGCCCGATCCGCTTTCCCCAACGACGCAGACGGTTTCACCGGGCGCGATGGAGAAGCTTACATCTTCGACGCCAGCGACAACCCCGTCCTTGGTCTGGAATTCGACCCTGAGATTCTGGATGTCGGCGACGGGAAGTTGCTGATCGAGCATGCAGTGCCCCTCTTGATCCGGAAAGCTAGGCACCGGCGATCGCACAAGTCAAACGACGCCGTACGCTAGAGCGCTGGAAAAAGTGGCTCCAGTTGCGTCAAGCTACTCACTTGACCCATGACGATGCTTGCAATCACACAAGGAAGCGTCTGAAACTTCAGCCCATGCGCCCGTGTGGGCGCGCCAATCTCGTGGGAAGAGCACTGGGCCAGACCGGAACCATGCCAGCGAACCGCACCTGCCCTGCGCCTGTCGCGCGGGCGGACCGCACGAGCCATCCAACAAGGAGACGACGATGCATCTCAAGACAGCCCTGCTGGGGGCGGCCGCCGGCATAGCCGTGGCAAGCGCCGCCTTCGCACAGGAGGAAGGCGAGCGCGGCCGAAGCGGCCAGCTCAACATCATCTACTGGCAGGCGCCATCGACGCTGAATCCGTACCTCTCGGGGGGCACCAAGGAAGTCGAGAGTTCGAGCCTCATCATCGAGCCCCTCGCCCGCTTCGATGAAAATGGCGAGATGGTGCCCTGGCTCGCAGAAGCGATACCGTCTGTCGACGACGGCACGGTCGCCGAGGATCTGACGTCGATCACCTGGACCTTGAAGGAAGGCCTCGAATGGTCCGACGGTACGCCTGTCACCGCCGAAGACGCCGTCTTCACCTGGGAATACTGCACCCATCCCGACGGCGGATGCGCGCAGGCGAGCTACTTCGACGGCGTCGAGTCCGTCGAGGCGGTGGATGACCGGACGATCCGCGTCAATTTCACCGGACCCAAGCCTTTCCCATACACCGCATTCGTCGGCTCGGAATCGCCGATCCTCCAGGCGGCGCAATTTGCCGACTGTCTCGGCACGCGCGCGCCGGAATGCACCGACGCCAACTTCGGCCCGATCGGTACCGGCCCCTTCGTCGTCGACGACTTTCGGCCGAACGACGTGATCCTGCTTTCTGCGAACGAAAACTTCCGCGAGGAGGGCAAGCCCGCCTTCGGCAACATCACCTTCAAGGGCGGCGGCGACGCGGCCGCAGCCGCGCGGTCCGTGCTAGAGACCGGCGAGTTCGACTACGCCTGGAACCTGCAGCTCGACCCGTCGATCCTGGCAGACATGGAATCGCAGGGCCTTGGCGAGGTCATTTCCGCGTTTGGTACATCGGTGGAGCGCCTGCACCTCAACCAGACGAACCCGGACCCATCACTGCCGCCCGAGGAGCGTTCGGTCTACATTCCGGTCGAGGAAGGCAACCCGCAGGCCGGCAACCAGAACCCGCATCCGGTCTTCACCGATCCGGCCGTCGGACATGCGCTCTCGAAGGCGATCGACCGGCAGCTTCTCGTCGATATCGGTTACGGTGCGGGCGGCCAGGCCACCTGCAACGTCCTGCCGGCGCCCGAACTCTACGCCTCGACTGCGAACGACGACTGTCTGACGCAGGACATCGAAGAGGCGAAGCGCATCCTCGACGAGGCTGGCTGGACCGACACGAACGGCAACGGCATTCGCGACAAGGACGGGGTGGAGCTGTCGTTCACCTACCAGACCTCGACCAACGCTGTCCGTCAGGATACTCAGGCGCTGATCAAGCAGTGGTGGGACGAGCTCGGTGTCGAGACGGAGCTTCGCAACGTCGACGCATCGGTGTTCTTCGGCGGCGATCCTTCGAGCCCGGACACGTTCCAGAAGTTCTATGCCGACATCGAGATGTACACCAACAACTTCGCGGGTGTGGATCCCGAGGCGTACATGGCTGACTGGCGGTGCAATGCCTATCCCGGCCCCGAGACCGCCTGGCAGGGCACGAATATCCAGCGCTTCTGCGACCCCGAGTACGACGCCCTCGTCGACAAGATGTCGCGGACTGCCGACCTCGAGGAGCGCGGCGAGATCGCCAAGCAGATGAACGACATGCTGATGCAGTCCTACTCGATCATCCCACTGGTCCACCGTGGCAACCCGGCCGCCAAGGCCAACACGCTTGGCGGCGTCCGGATGAACGACTGGGACAGCGAGCTGTGGAACATCAAGGACTGGTACCGCACGGAGGGCTGATAGCCTCTCGAAATCGCTGACGTCCCGGCCCGTGCCGGGGCGTCACACTGCAAAGCCGGGACGATGGGCGACCTGATCCGGCGGCGACCGAGGAGGTCCGGGACACGTGCTGACCTACACGATCCGACGGCTCGTCCTGGCGATTCCCACGCTGATCGTCATCTCGTTCATCATCTTCCTGCTGCTCGACATGGCGCCGGGCGATCCAACCGCACAGCTGCCGCTGACGATCCCGCCGGAGGTGCGCGAACAGATCCGCGCGAGTCTCGGCCTCAACGAGCCGCTCCACATCCGCTACATGCTCTGGCTGCGACAGTTCCTGATCACCGAGCCGCTCTACGGAATCGAGGCGATCACCGGCCTCGAGATCGCGCCCGAGGGCGCCAGCCGCGTGATCTCGTGGCAGACGCGCGCGCCGGTCATGGATCTCGTGATCCAACGGCTGCCGCAGACTCTGCTGGTCGTCGGCCTGGCCTATGTCGTCGGCGTGCTGATCGCCGTGCCCATCGGAGTCATATCGGCCTACCGCCAGTATTCGGCGTTCGATCAGGCCGGCACGTTCGTATCGATGATCGGCTTTTCTGTGCCGCCGTTCTTCACCGGGGTCCTCGCCATCGTCATTTTCTCGGTCCAGCTCGGCTGGCTGCCGTCGATCTACGACACCACCTTGCAGGTCGTGAACTGGGAGACGCTAAAGCAGCAGCTCGCGCAGATGGTCATGCCAGTCATGGTTCTGGCGTTGCAGACAACCGCCCAGATCAGCCGCTTCATGCGGGCCTCGATGCTCGACAACCTCAACCAGGACTACGTGCGTACCGCCCGCGCCAAGGGCCTCAGCGAGCGCGACGTGGTGCTGACGCACGTGCTCCGGAACTCGATGATCCCGGTCGTCACGGTCATCGCGCTTGGCGTGCCTGGCATCTTCGGCGGCGCCATCATCACCGAGCAGGTGTTCAAGGTGAACGGCATCGGCCAGCTGCTGATCACCGCGATCCAAGCCAACGACCTGCCGCTCGTTCAGACGCTGACCTTCATCTTCGCGGTGCTGATCGTGATCTTCAACCTGATTGCCGATGTCCTCTACGGCCTCCTCGACCCGAGGATACGCTATGACTGACCGCCCTTATCATCCCGGCCACTTTCCCGAAGATGCCGGCGAGGAGACTGGCGGTCCTGTCGTCGCCGACCTCATCGCGGACCGGGTCCCCGACGCGCCGCCGCGCAGCCAGTGGGCCGACGTCTGGAGCCAGTTTCGCAGCCACAGGGGCGCGCTCTTCGGCGCCGGCTTCTTCATCTTCATCGTTCTGGCCGTCACCGTCGGTCCGCTGATCTGGACGATCGACCCGACCTACATCGACATCCGTGCCCGCAACACCGGCCCCTCCTGGGCGCATCCGTTCGGCGCGGATCAGCTCGGACGGGACATGCTGGCGCGGATGCTGGCGGGCGGACAGGTGTCGATCGCCGTCGGCATTACCGCGATGTTGCTGGCGCTCTTTCTCGGCACCATGATCGGCGTGCTCGCGGGCTTTTTCCGCTGGCTCGACGGGCCGCTCATGCGCCTGACCGATCTCTTCCTGGCACTGCCGCTTCTCCCGCTTCTCCTAGTGATGGTCATGCTCTTCCGGGAAACGCTCTCGTCCTCCTTCGGGCCGGAGATGGGCATCTTCATTCTGATCGTCGTCGCGATCGGCATCACGTCCTGGATGCCGACCGCGCGCATCGTCCGCGGCGACGTGCTGGCGCTGAAGGAGCGGGAGTTCGTTCTCGCCGCACGCTCCATCGGCACCACGAACTCGCGGCTGATCGGGCGACACATCCTGCCGAACGTCCTGTCGCCGATCATGGTCTCCGCCACGCTAGGCATCGCAACGGCGATCATCACGGAGTTGGCGCTGTCGTTCCTCGGGCTCGGCTTTCCGCCCGACTTCCCGACGTGGGGTCGGCTACTCTACGACGCCACGGACTACATGCAGCAATATCCGGCCCGCGTCATGTGGCCTGGCCTCGCGATCTCGTTGACGGTCCTGTCGGTGAACTACATCGGTGACGGTCTGCGGGATGCCCTCGATCCTCGGATCAGAGGCCGCTGAAAAAGGACACTCCTACGGCGTTGGGGGCAATGGCGGTGCTCATGTCACACATCTACCCGCTTTTTGTGACACCCGTTCCCTTGGAGTGCACATGCGCCTGACCGCTGTCCGCCGCGCATGCCCCGGCGGCCCGCACGTCGCCTTGATCGGGCATGCCGAATGGACGACATGCCGGCAGGACTGGCCGCCGGAGGCACCGACATGTTTGAAGCTCTTGGCATCGAAACACTGACACCGCGTCAAGCCTCGGTCATGCTGGGGCTACTGCTCGGTGTGCTGTTCGGGGTTCTGGCCGAGGTTACGCGTTTCTGCCTGCGCCGCGCCGTCGCCGGCGATCCGGCTGAAAGACGCTCCGCCGGCGGCGTTTGGCTCGCCGCGCTGGTGAGCGCCATCCTCGGCACCCAGATAGCCGTCGTCCTGGGACTCATCTCCTTCGACGGGCACCGCTTCATGGCGCCCGATCTACCCTGGCTCGCGGTCGTCGCGGGCGGCCTGCTCTTCGGTGTCGGAATGGTCATGACGCGAGGGTGCATCTCGCGGCTCACCGTCCTGCTCGGCTCGGGCAACTTGCGTGCGCTGCTGGTTCTCGCGGTCTTCGCCATCACCGCTCACTCTACGCTCAAGGGCGTTCTGGCGCCCGTGCGGACGACGCTGGGTTCCGCAACCATACCGCTGGGCGACATGACGTCGCTCGCGGTGTTGCCCGGCGGCGCGCTCGTCTGGACGGCGCTGCTTGTCGCTGTCGGGGTCGCGCTTGCGATACGGTCAGGCGCCCGCCCGCTTCACCTGGGTCTCGCGGCACTTCTGGGACTGCTTGTCCCCGCTGCCTGGATTGGCACCGGTTTCGTCCTGTTCGACGAGTTCGACCCCATCGCGATGGAGGGGCTGTCGACAACCTCGTCTTCGGCGGAGGGGCTGTTCTGGCTCATCGCGTCGAGCTCCATCCCGGCGGGCTTCGGCACCGGCTTCATCGGCGGGATCGTCGCCGGCGCCTTCGTCGGTTCGGTGACTTCGGGGCGTTTTCGGCCGGAGAGCTTCAGCACCCCGGCGCAAACCGCGCGCTATCTGTGCGGCGCGATCCTCATGGGCTTCGGCGGTGTTCTGGCGGGCGGCTGCACGCTCGGCGCGGGCCTCTCCGGGGTGCCGACCCTATCCTTCGCGGCAATCCTGGCGATCATGTCGATCGTTGCTGGAGCCGTGCTCGCCGACCGGGTCGCCGGCCGCGAGCCTCGTGCGACAGCGGTGCCGGCCGAGTAGCCGCTATTCGGCGATCACCTCGCGCCTGATCCGGCGAACGGCGAACCAGACGATCAGCACCACGGGCGGTGTGAGAATCGCGGTGACCAGGCCTTGGCTCCACCCCTCCGGCGCGAACGGGTAGGCCATATAGCGGACCAAGTTCACGGCGTAGTAGCTGATCGCAACCACCGACAGTCCTTCGACCGTGCGCTGCAGCCTCAGCTGCGCGTCGGCGCGTCTGTCCATGCTGGCCAGCAGGTCCTGGTTCTGCGCCGAGCGCTCGACGTCGACGCGGGTCCTGAGCAGATTGCCCGCACGGATCGCGCGCTCCGCCATCGCCTGCAGGCGTCGCTCGGCCGACTTCACCGTGCGCATCGCAGGGTCGAACCGGCGCATCATGAACTCGCCGAAGGACTGGCGGCCTTCGAAACGTTCCTCACGCATCACCTCGATCCGTTGCGCAACGAGGGCTTCGTATGCCGTTGTCGCGCCAAAACGGAAGCTGGTCTCGGCGAGGATCTTCTCGAGCTCGGCGGAGACGTTGAGCAGGGCCTTGAGAGTGGCGTCGGGCTTGCTGACCTCGCCGGTCATCTCGTTCATCAGGTCGGTCAGCCGGCTGTCGATCTCAGCCATCCGCGCGCCGAGGTTACGGACCCTCGCGAGACCAAGCATCGACATCGCCTTGTAGGTCTCGATCTCGCAGAGGCGTTGCACGATCCGGCCGACACGACGCGGGCCGGTATCCTCACGGGTGAAGACCGCCATCCGGATGTGTCCGCTGGTGTCGATGCGGAAGTCCGAGGCCATGACCGCGGTGCCGTCGAGGATGCGGCTTACCGCCAGGCTCTCCGGAACGAACCAGTCGACCAGCTTCCGCCGGACGGTTTCTTCTTCCGGCATCGGCTCGACGCGGATCAGAGCGGACGTGATCCGGGTCCCCGGTGCGCGCGCCAGCCAGTCCTCGGGGAACATCCCGAAGGTCCTGCCGTCGAAAGGGTGATCGGCCACGCCCTCGTCGAAGACCGTGTAGCTGACGAACTCCGTGTGGCTCTCCCATTTGAGCGTGTAGCGGCCGATCTTCCCAAAATAGTGCGTCGCGTCCGGCTGCGGGTGCTGCGCGCCGTAGCGGTCGAGAAGTTCGAGCAGATGTGCCCTGTCGGCACCTCGGTCGCGCGAGGCCGCGTTCTGCGGCTGCTTGATCGCGAGGAACGCGGCACGGCACGGCGCATCGAGCGATGGGAACGGACGGGCGTGCAGCTCGTTCGCGAGCTGATAGCGGAGCGGGTGATCCTCCAGCGGCGCCATCGGTTCCGTCTCGCGCTCCGACCGCTACTTCAGCTGCGAAAGCAGCGCATCCAAGCTAGCCTTCGCATCACCGTAAAACATCCGCGTGTTCTCCCGGAAGAAGAGCGGGTTCTCGATGCCGGAATAGCCCGTACCCTGCCCGCGCTTCGAGACGAAGACCTGCTTGGCCTTCCACACCTCCAGCACGGGCATCCCCGCAATCGGAGAGGCGGGATCTTCCTGTGCGGCGGGGTTCACGATGTCATTGGAGCCGATGACGATGGCCACGTCGGTCGACGGGAAATCATCGTTGATCTCGTCCATTTCCAGCACGATGTCGTAGGGCACCCTGGCCTCGGCAAGCAGCACGTTCATGTGCCCCGGCAGGCGTCCGGCGACCGGGTGGATTGCGAAGCGCACCTGTTTGCCCATGCCGCGGAGCCGGCGAGTGAGCTCGCTGACGGACTGCTGCGCCTGTGCCACCGCCATTCCGTAGCCGGGGATGATGATGACACTGTCTGCATCCTCCAGCGCCTGCGCCACACCCCCGGCATCAATCGCAACCTGCTCGCCCTCGATCGCGGCCGCGGCGGACTGCGTCCCGCCGAATTCCGCCGAGGATCACGCTGATGAAGGAGCGGTTCATCGCCTTGCACATGATGTAACTGAGGATCGCACCGGAGGATCCGACGAGCGCGCCCGTCACGATCAGCAGGTCGTTGCCGAGGGTGAAGCCGATCGCCGCCGCCGCCCAGCCGGAGTAGCTGTTCAGCATGGACACGACGACGGGCATGTCGGCGCCACCAATCCCCATGATCAGGTGGTAGCCGAGGAAGCCCGCCACCACCGCCGTCAGGATCATCGTCCAGATGCCCGCGCCGTTGAAGTAGAGGATGCCGAGGACGATGCAGAGCGCCAGCGCGACGGCGTTCAGCGCGTGGCCGCCCGGCAGCTTCTCGGGCTTCGACGAGATCTTGCCGGCAAGCTTGCCGAACGCCACGACCGAACCCGTGAATGTCACCGCGCCGATGAAGATGCCGAGGAAGACCTCGACCTTGAGGATCGCGATCTCGATCGCGTCCTTGTACCACAGCCTCTCGCCGAACCCGGTCAGGTCGGCCTCGGCCAGCGGCGTGCCGGCCTCGCGCAGCATGGCAACACCATGCAGCATGATGTCGGCATTGAGCCCGATGAAGACCGCGGCCAAGCCAACGAAGGAGTGCAGGGCCGCGACGAGCTGCGGCATCTCGGTCATCTCGACCCGCTTCGCGACGACGGCACCGATCACCGCGCCGATGGCGACCATGATCAGAATGATGAGGACGTTGCTGACGCCCGGCGCGAGCACGGTCGCCAGCACGGCGAACGCCATGCCGACGATGCCGTACCAGATCGCCCGCTTGGCGCTTTCCTGGCCCGAGAGCCCTCCGAGGGCGAGGATGAAGAGGACGGAGGCGGCAATGTAGGCCGCGCCGACGAGACCTGCGCTGATCATC
Organism: uncultured Alphaproteobacteria bacterium; assembly: GCA_963749675.1. Lineage (GTDB taxonomy): Bacteria > Pseudomonadota > Alphaproteobacteria > Rhodobacterales > Rhodobacteraceae > Roseitranquillus. Next base: position 752,085 of record CAVVNT010000001.1, on the reverse strand, counting down.
TTGGCCCCCTCAGGATTTCTGGAACATGGCAAGCATGCGGCGCGTCACGAGAAACCCGCCCACGATGTTGATCGACGCGATCAGGATCGAGATCGCGGAGAGCAGGATGACGAGGAAGTTTCCCGACCCCACCTGCAGGAGCGCGCCGACGATGATGATGCCCGAGATCGCGTTCGTCACCGCCATCAGCGGCGTGTGCAGAGAGTGGCTGACGTTCCAGATCACCTGGAAGCCGACGAAGACGGCGAGGACGAAGACGATGAAGTGCGCCATGAAGCTTTCCGGCGCATAGGCGCCCACCAGCAGCATCAGCAGCGCGCCCACGGCGAGGAGGCCGACCTGCAGTCGGGTCGCCTTTCTGAACGTCTCCAGCTCGGCCGCGCGCTTCTCCTCGGGCGTGAGCTCCTTGGCCTTCGCTTTCGGCGGCGCCTTGGCGATGGCCTGAACCTTCGGCTTCGGGGGCGGATACGTGATCTCTCGCGCGTGGGCGACGGTCGCGCCCCGGATCACGTCGTCGTCCATGTCGTGGACGATCTTGCCATCTTTCTCCGGCGTGAGGTCCGTCAGCATGTGGCGGATATTGGTCGAATAGAGCGTCGACGACTGCGTCGCCATTCGGCTGGGAAAGTCTGTGTAGCCGACGACGGTGACACCATTGTCGGTGACGATCTTCTCCCCCGGCACCGTCAGGTCGCAGTTGCCCCCTTGCTCGGCTGCGAGGTCGACGACGACGCTGCCGGGTTTCATCAGCCTGACCATCTCCTCGGGCCAGAGCTTTGGGGCCGGCCGGCCCGGTATCAGCGCCGTTGTGATGACAATGTCGACCTCCGGCGCCTGCTCGCGAAAGAGCGCCATCTCCTTCTCGACGAACTCCGGCGAGGCGGGCTTGGCGTAGCCGCCCTCGCCCGAGCCGTCCTCCTCGAACTCGAGCATCAGGAATTCGGCGCCCATCGACTCGATCTGCTCGGCCACCTCGGGGCGCACGTCGAAGGCGCGCACGATCGCGCCGAGGCTGACGGACGTGCCGATCGCCGACAGGCCCGCGACGCCTGCGCCGATCACCAGAACCTTGGCCGGGGGCACCTTGCCCGCCGCGGTCACCTGGCCGGTGAAGAAGCGGCCGAAGTTGTTGCCCGCCTCCATGACCGCGCGGTAGCCCGCGATGTTCGCCATCGACGACAGGGCGTCCATCTTCTGCGCCCTGCTGATCCGCGGGACCATGTCCATCGCGATGGCGGTTGCGCCCTTGTCCTTGACCTTCTCCAGCAGCGCCTCGTTCTGGGCCGGCCAGAGGAACGAGATCAGTGTCTGGCCTTCGCGCAGCATGTCCGCCTCGGACTCGGTGGGAGGGCGGACCTTGACGATGACATCGGCGGCCGCGAACACGTCGGACGCTGTACCCAGAACCTCCACGTCGGCGTCCCGGTAGGCGTCGTCGGCGAATTCGGCCCTGGCGCCGGCCCCCGCCTCGACCAGGCAGGTATGGCCAAGCTTCTGAAGCTGACGTGCGCTGTCCGGCGTCATCGCCACCCGCGCCTCGCCCTCCAGCGTCTCCTTCAGCGCGCCGATCTTCATGCGCTACCCCCCGTTCCTGTTCTTTGCGCCTGCTTATCCGGCGCAACAATATTCCACAAGCGGCGGGAAATAGCCCGCTCAGAGCCAGCGACGCGTTGTCTGGCGATAGTTTTCGTATGCCTCACCAAAGGCCAGCCGCAAGCTCGCCTCCTCTCCATCGATGAAGCGACGCTTGATCACGACCACGAAGATCGGGACGAGGAGCAGCCCCAAGATCGACCCCCACCAAAGCGAGAAACCCGTCAGGAACAGCACGTCGGCGAGATAGATCGGGTTTCTTGACTTACCGAAGATGCCGGTGGTGATCAGCTGCGAGGCGTCGCGGCGCGGATACATCGTCGTCTTGTGACGCTGGAACTGCCTCATGGCCGACGCCACCAGCACAATCCCGCACAGTATCGCGAAAGCGCCTATGTCGTGGCCGAGCGGCTGCGGAAACGGCGTCGGCACGAAGCGCGCCTGCGCCCAGGCCACCGCGACGAACGCGATCAACCATGCCGGGGGAATGTCGAGCTGCCTCATGACTTGTCGCTACCCGACGGCCACGCCGCTGCCAAGACTTGCGGCGGGGCAGCCATTCGGTACGCTGCGGGTATGATGGCGGGAAAACATGCGTTCGTGACCGGCGGGGGCACCGGGATCGGGCTGGCCATTGCGCGAGCCCTCGCGGAGGCCGGCGCCGAGGTGACGATATCCGGTCGGCGCGCGCAGGTCCTCGAGGCGGTCTCGGGCGCGCGCCTACACCCGCTGACGATGGACGTCACCGACGAGGAGTTGGTGATGCAAGGTGTCGCTCGGGCAGTCGCCGCGCGCGGTCCCGTTGCCATCTGCATCGCGAATGCCGGCATTGCCGAGGGCCGGGCGCTTCATAAGACCGACCTCGCCTTCTGGCGCCGGATCATGTCGACGAACCTCGACGGCGCGTTCCTCACGATCCGCGAGAGCCTGAAGACGATGCGGGGCCTGGAGTGGGGCCGCGTCATCGCGGTCTCCTCGATCGCGGGCGTCAAGGGATTGCGAGGCGCCACCGCGTACACCGCCTCGAAGCATGGCGTGATCGGCCTGGTCCGCGGGCTGGCCGCTGACTATGCCGGGCGGCAGATCACCTTCAACGCGCTCTGCCCGGGCTACGTGGAGACCGATATCGTCTCCCGCAATGTTGCCGCCATACGAGAACGTGCCGGTGTCTCGGAGGACGAGGCGATGGCGATGATGGTGGGGGCCAACCCTGGCCGCCGCCTGATCAGGACCGAGGAGGTCGCGGCCGCGGCTCTGTGGCTGTGCGGGTTGGGTTCGGACAGCGTCAACGGCCAGGCCATCGAGATCTCCGGCGGGGAGGCGTGACACGCTTGACCCCGCCGCCCTCGCCCCGGAGAACGGCGAGATGACGGATTTCTCGGCCACCCGCGCCCTCTTCGATCTACCAGAGCGCATCATCTATCTGGACGGCAATTCGCTGGGCCCCCTCGCCCGTGCCGTGCCACATCGGCTCGAATCGATGGTGCGCGGCGAATGGGGCGAGATGCTGATCGGCGCTTGGAACCGCGCCGGCTGGATGGACGCGCCCCGCCGGGTCGGCGATCGGATCGCGCGGCTGATCGGGGCGGAGCCCGGCCACGTCGTCATGGGCGACACGCTTTCGATCAAGGTTTTCCAGGCGCTCGCCGCCGCGCTCGAGATGCGGCCGGACCGGCGGGTGATCCTTTCCGACAGCGGCAACTTCCCGTCCGACCTCTACATGGCTGAGGGCCTTGCAAAGCTGACGCGGCGCCACGAGTTGCGCGTCGTCGCGCCGGAAGACGTCGCTGCGGCCATCGGTCCGGACATCGCCGTCGCCATGCTGACGGAGGTCGACTATCGAACCGGCCGTCTGCACGACATGGCGGCGCTGACACAGCTCGCGCACGAGGCCGGTGCACTCACGGTCTGGGACCTCGCACATTCCGCGGGGGCGCTGCCCATCGACGTGTCAGGCGCCGAGGCGGACTTCGCGGTGGGTTGCACTTACAAGTACCTCAATGGCGGCCCCGGTGCGCCGGCCTTCATCTACGTCGCCCCGCGCCATGCAGAGACGGCAGAGCCGGCCTTGGCAGGGTGGCTCGGGCACGAGTCGCCCTTCGCGTTCGACCTCGACTACCGCCCCGGCCGCGGGATCGAGCGGATGCGCGTGGGCACCCCGCCGATGATCCAGCTCGCCGCGCTCGACGCCGCGCTCGACGCCTGGGATGACGTCGACATGACCGACCTGCGCTCCGCCTCGCTGCAGCTCCAGGCACGGTTCATCGAGGGCGTCGAGGCAAACTGCCCCGACCTGGATCTCGCCTCGCCGCGCGATCCGCAATGCCGCGGCAGCCAGGTATCCTTCCGCCACCCCGAGGGCTATGCGATCATGCAGGCCCTCATCGCGGAGGGCGTGATAGGCGACTTCCGAGCCCCGGACATCCTGCGCTTCGGCTTCACGCCGCTCTACCTCTCGGAGGAAGACGTCCGACGCGCGGTGGAGATCCTGGGCAGGATCATGGTTGAGCGCCTCTGGGACCGTGAGGAGCACCGGCGCCGGGCCGCCGTCACGTGACGCTGCACCTGCGCCGGATGCGCCCGGGAGAAGAGCCACGGCTCTACGACGTGCTGCGAGCCGCCGTCCTGCGGGGCGCCGCCGCGCATTACGACGAGGCGCAGCGGCATGCCTGGGCTCCCGATCGACCGTTCGAGGGCTGGAACGAGCGGCTCGGCACGGCGGAGTGCTTCGTTGCAGTCGTCGCTGCCAGTATCGTCGGGTTCGTCGCTGCGTCGCCGGCCGGTCACGTGGACCTCGCCTACGTTCTGCCCGAGTATCACGGAACAGGCGTCGCAAGCAGGCTCCTCTCGCGGATCGAGGCCGAGATGCGCCTGACCGATGTCGACCGGCTGACCACCGAGGCGAGCCTCGTCGCCGAGCCGTTCTTCACCCGCCAAGGCTGGCACTGTGACGGCGAGGAGACGGTGGAGCGGAATGGCCAAAAGCTGCGCCGCATCCGTATGCACAAGGCCTTGATTCGTCAGGAGGAAAGCCAGGCGTCGTAGTCCGAGACCAGCAGGTGCCGCGGCGCCTCGTCCTCCTCGATCTCGCTGAAACGGCCGATCGGCTCTCGAAAGACGTTGTCGGTCAGATCGTCGTTCACGGTCGAGACCTCGCCGACAAGGACGTCTCCGCCTTCCCCCCAGAAGGCATGCCAGTCGCCCGGCACCAGCGTCACGCTCTCGCCGGGCTGGAGATGCAGGACCTCGCCAGGCTGGAACGGGCGCTCCACACCATCGCAGCGGACCGTGCCGCCAGCTTCCTCATCGAAACCGCCCTGCGGATCCGAGCCGAAGAGCTGCACCGCGAGGGTGCCGCCGCCACGATTGATGATGTCCTCGGCCTTGATGATGTGAGTGTGCATCGGCGAGAGCTGATCTTGCCCTGAGATCAACAGCTTCTCGGCGTAGCACATGCCACCGCCCCGCTGCAGGTCCGCGAGCCGGCCATTCCGCAGCGTGAAGAGGAAGAGGCCCATCCTGTCATACTCGCCCGCGCCGTAGTCGGTGATGTCCCAGCCCATGCGCGCCTCGACAATCCGGGTGCCCGCGGACCGTTCGGAAAACTGCTCGGGTGGCCAGTACGCGAAGGGCGGAAGGACGAAGCCGTGCTCGCGGATCATCTCGTCCGCTTCGGCCATGATCTCGTTGACGCGCGACCGCTTCATCTCACCACCCCCGCTTCAGGGCCCTGCGACCCACGGCAAATGACCGGATCGTGTCAGTTTCAGACCCCGGATTTGACAGGTTCGTGTCAGAACCCGGTGAAAATGTACATATCCGCGCGGCGCCAGAAAGACCCGTTTTCTTGGTGCTCCGAAGCATCCATCCCGGCGACCGTGCGTTGGCGACGGGACAGACGGAGTGCGAGACATGGCAGCTGAAGCGACCCGCGGTCAGACCGCGAAGACACCGACCGAGATTCCGGCGCCGGGATGGCGGGACATCTTGTGGCGGGTGAAGGACGAGACGACGGCCGACCACGTCTCGGTCGTGTCGGCGGGCGTGGCGTTCTTCGGGCTGCTGGCGATCTTTCCGGCGGTCGCGGCGCTGATCTCGATCGCGGGGTTCTTTCTCGACCCCGCCCAGGTCGTCTCTCAGCTCGAGTCCTTCGTGGCGCTTCTGCCGCAGAATGCGGCGTCGATCATCGAGGACCAGCTGGTCGCGGTGACCGGCGGCGACGAGACCGCAACGGGATTTGCCGCGCTGATCGGTCTGGCGCTGGCGCTCTATGGCGCGACGAAGGGCATGATGACCCTGATGGAGGGGATGAACATCGCCTATGACGAGACCGAGACGCGCGGGTTCATCGCGCTCTACCTCACCGGGATCGCGCTGACGCTGTTCCTGATCTTCGGCCTGCTCATCACGTTCGGGGTGATGATCGTGTTGCCGGCGGTGACGGCCTTCGTCGGCCTGCCGGACGGAATCGCCGCGGTCGTCACGTGGCTGAAATGGCCGTTGCTGGCGCTGCTGACGATCTTCGGGCTGGCGGTCGTGTATCGGTTCGGGCCGTCGCGGGAGAATCCGAGGTGGCGGTGGGTCAGCCCCGGCGCGGTGGTCGCGACGGTGCTGTGGCTGGTCGGCACCGTTGCCTTTTCGATCTACGCGCAGAACTTCGGCAGCTACAACGAGACATACGGGACGCTCGGCGGGGTCATCGTGCTGCTGACATGGCTCTGGCTGTCGGCCTTCATTGTGCTTCTCGGCGCCGAGTTGAACTCGGAGATGGAGCATCAGACGCGCCGGGACACGACGACCGGCCCCGCGCAGGCCATGGGGCATCGCGGCGCCATCAAGGCCGACACCATGCCCAAGGACCTTGCCGAGACCGGATCGGCTCGCGGACGTGGACGCGGGCAAGGAACCGCATCGGTGGCAACTTCCTCAGATGGGGTTAGCGGGGTTGTCCGCGAGAAGCCGCTCGCGACCGGCCTTCTGATTCTCCTCGTCGCATCGCGTCTTCTGGTGCCGCGAGGCGGCCGCACGGCGCCGCGTGGGCCGAGCTAGTCTGCTTCTTGCCAAAGCCTCGGCCTTTCGCTCCTGTCGCGCGGACAGAGTCTCTCTCCGTCAGGCCGAACGCAGGACCGGGGCGCGACGGCCACGCGACCACTCGCGACAGGCGTCGCCGAATGCCTTGAAGAGGGGGCGAGACACAGGGTCGGTTCCCGCGCGGAACTCCGGATGCCACTGGACAGAGAGGGCGAAGCCGGTCGCACCCTCGACGTAGATCGCCTCGGCGGTGCCATCGGACGCAAAGCCGTCGACGACGACCCGGCGCCCGGCACGAACGATCCCCTGACCGTGCAGCGTGTTGGTCATCACCTTCGTCGACCCGAACAGACGGTGAAAGGGACCGCCCTCCCGGAACGTCACAGTGTGACGGATCGCGAACTTCTCCTCGAGCGTGCCGTCGGGGGGCATTCGGTGGTTCGTCCGGCCGGGGATCTCGCGAATCTCGGGGTGCAGGGTGCCCCCGAGGGCGACGTTGACCTCCTGGAATCCGCGGCAGATACCGAGGATCGGCTGCCCCCTCTCGATGCAGGCGCGAACGAGGGGGAGCGTGACTGCATCCCGGTCGCGGTCGAACGTGCCATGCGCCTCCGTCGGTTCCTCACCGTATTCCTCGGGGTGGACGTTCGGCCTGCCGCCCGGCAGCAGGAAGCCGTCGCAGGATTCCAGCAGGTCCTGCACCGATACGACCGTGGGATCCGCGGGTACGATCAACGGCACGGCGTCTGCGACGCAGCCGACTGCGTGCGAAGTCATCGTTCCGCCCGCATGGGTCGGATACTGATCGTTGATCAGATGCGAGTTGCCGATGATGCCGACGATGGGACGCGCCATGATCCGAACCTGAAGCCTTTTCGAGACCACGTCATACCCGACCGCGCACGGCAAGGCCAAGGTCGGGGTTTGTGCGTCGCAACGCTCCGCAGATGCGACCGGCGACGAGGCGCAAATGGCGGCACAGTGCACGCGAATCGAACGTCGCGTGCCATCGGTTCGCTTCTTGCCCCTTCTCCTCTTTCGCCGACCAGCCCCTTGGTGTGTCACCGAGGGCGCATGGAGACCTCCGAAAGAGCTCGCGACTGCGGGGCAGCCGCGCCAATCTCAATCTTCATCCGCGGGCGGAGCAGGCCCGCGAAGTCCTGATGGTGTCGGGCCGCACCTCGTCCAGCCCGCGGTTGAGCATCGGCCAGCAAGGCCGGAAGCCTTCTGCCTCGGGGCGATCCCGAACCGCGCGGCGGCCCCGACTGAGGAGGTCCTATGTCGATCCGCCGCCTCATGCCGCGCCGGAGAGTCCCGCCGCCTCGATCCCGGCGAGACCGGCTGCGGCGTCGTTGTCCGACGTGTCTCCGGTGACGCCCACGGCGCCGATCACGCGGTCGCCGTCCTTGACGAGGATCCCGCCGGGGACCGGGACGACCTTGCCTCCGAAGGCACCGTTAAGCGCAGCGACGAAGTACGCCTGCTCCTCGGCGCGCGCCTTGAGCGCAGAACCGGGCAGCCCCATCATGACCGCGCCGTAGGCCTTGCCGCGCGCTATCTCGAACCGGCCGGGGCTGGCGCCGTCCTGCCGCTCGAACGCGATCGGATGGCCGCCGGCATCGAGGACAACGACCGACAGCGGCTTGAGGCCAAGGGTGGCGCCCTTGGCGAACGTTTCGCGAATCATCGTCTGCGCCTGTTCGAGTGTGATCATGCCCATCCTCCTTGCGTTGCGGCGCAGGAACTATCGCGCCCCGACGAAAAGATCGATGCCCGACACACCGAGAAACCTGATGCGATCACACTTCCGGGGCGTCGCCGTAGCTCCCGGGCATGAGCTCGTCGATGCGGGTTTCGGGATGGCCGGCGACGAGGTGCTCGAGGACGTCGCTGAGGTAGAAGCGATCACGTCCTTGAGGCGGCAGGTGCCGACGAGGCGGTCACGGCCCCATGTTCGCCGCCGCGCTCGGAGCCGGCGAAGAACGCGTTGCGGCGATCGAGAGCGATTCGTGGGCTTATCGGATCGCCTCGGCGAGGCGGGACGTGCCGGAGAGGCGCGCGAGCCCGAGACGACGCTTAGCGTTCGGAAGCGGCATGCCGTGTTCGTTCCGCTTCCGGTGAAGGAGGAAGAAAGATCTCAGATCTGCGCCTTGAGTTCCTGCCGGCGGGCGTGGAGGACCGGTTCCGTGTAACCCGAGGGTTGCTCGCGCCCCTTGAAGACTAGGTCGCAGGCGGCCTTGAACGCGACGCCGTCGAAGGACGGGGCCATCGGGCGGTAGTTCGCGTCGCCGTCGTTCTGGCGATCGACGACCTCGGCCATCTTCTTCATCGTCTCCATCGCCTGCTCCTCGGAGATGACGCCGTGGTGAAGCCAGTTCGCCATCGCCTGGCTGGAGATACGGCAGGTCGCGCGATCCTCCATCAGCGCGACGTCGTTGATGTCGGGAACCTTGGAGCAGCCGACGCCCTGGTCGATCCAGCGGACGACGTAGCCGAGGATGCCCTGCGCGTTGTTCTCGATCTCGTCCCGAATCTCCTCGTCGGACCAGTTCTTGCCCTCGGCGAGCGGAATGGTCAGCAGGTCCTCGAGACTTGCACGTGGTCCTCCTGCGGCGATTTCCTCCTGCCGGGCAGCGACGTCGACCTGATGATAGTGGATCGCATGAAGCGTCGCGGCGGTCGGCGACGGCACCCAGGCAGTATTGGCGCCGGCGCGCGGATGCCCGATCTTCTGCTCCATCATGTCGGCCATCTGGTCGGGCGCGGCCCACATGCCCTTTCCGATCTGCGCCTTGCCGCGAAGGCCGCAGGCGAGACCGACGTCGACGTTCCGGTCCTCGTATGCCTTGATCCAGGCGGAGTTCTTCATCTCGCCCTTGCGGATCATCGGCCCGGCTTCCATCGAGGTGTGGATCTCGTCGCCGGTGCGGTCGAGGAAGCCGGTGTTGATGAAGGCCACGCGGGACTTGGCGGCGCGGATGCACTCCTTGAGATTGACGGACGTCCGCCGCTCCTCGTCCATGATGCCGAGCTTCACCGTACCCGGACGGAGGTTCAGAATCTCCTCCACGCGAGTGAAGATCTCGTCGGCAAAGGCGACTTCGTCGGGGCCGTGCATCTTGGGCTTGACCACGTAGACCGAGCCCGTGACGGAGTTGCGAAAGGATCCGCTGCCCTTGAGGTCATGGATGGCGATGGTCGTCGTGATCATCGCGTCCATCAGCCCTTCGAACACTTCGTTGCCGTCGCTGTCGAGGATTGCGGGATTGGTCATCAGGTGACCGACGTTCCTCACGAGCATCAGGGCGCGGCCCTTCAGAATGACTTCCCCCTTGGAGCCTTGCAGAACGAGATCGTCGTTCAGGCGGCGGGTGAAGGTCTGACCATCCTTGGCGACCTCCTCGGTCAGATCGCCCTGCATCAGGCCGAGCCAGTTGCGGTAGGCCAGAACCTTGTCGGGCGCGTCGACCGCCGCGACGCTGTCCTCGCAGTCCATGATGACGCTCATCGCGGACTCGAGAAGAACATCGGCGAGGCCAGAGGGATCGGTCTTGCCGATCGTGTGGTCGCGATCGATGACGAGGCGGACATGCAAGCCGTTGTTCCGCAGAACGATGCTGTCCGGCGCCCCCTCCGGACCAGCGAACCCGACGAACGCCGCGGGATCGGCTAGTTCCGCGTCGCCGCTCTCGGTCGTCGCGCGGAGTGCTCCGCCCATGACCGCGTATCCTGTCACGTCGGCGTGGTGCGTGTCCGAGAGCGGGAAGGTCTCGTCAAGGAACGTCTTGGCGCGGGAGATGACGCGGGCGCCGCGTTCGGGATCGAAGCCGGACCCGGACGGAAGGTCGCCAAGCACATCCGTTCCATAGAGCGCGTCGTAGAGCGAGCCCCATCGCGCATTCGCGGCGTTCAGCGCGTAGCGGGCATTCATGATCGGGACAACGAGTTGCGGCCCCGCGACCTTGGCGATTTCCGGATCGGTCGGCTCGGTGTCGATCGCGAAGTCGGCGCCATCAGGCACCAGGTAGCCGATGTCGGACAGAAACGCCTGATACTCCGACGGCATGATGGCGCCGACGCGACGACCGCGATGCCATGCGTCGATGCTGGCCTGCAACTCCTCCCGAATCTCGAGAAGGCGCCGATTCGTCGGCGTCAGGTCCGACACGACAGATGCGAAGCCGCCCCAGAAGACATCGCGGTCAACGCCAGTATCGGGGAGCACTTCATCCTCGATAAACGTCGCCAGTTCCGTTGCGACCTGAAGTCCCGACCGCTCAACCCTCTCGCTCATTACCATTCCTCTCGTCCGAAAGCGTTTCTTGAGTAGGAACGACAGACCGAATTGGCAACCGCCCGTCCATCCCGCGTCCCGCCCCAAGTCGAGCGGCACCTCAACCTTGGCGCGGACCTAAGACGACCGGGCGTGACAGAGGTTTGGGATTGACGCAACGACGATCATTCGGTCGCAGTCTCCGCAGGGGCCACCTCCTCCGAGACTGGCACGCCATCTCCTGGATCGTTGCCACGAAACGTAATGAAAACAACCAACAACACGAGAAGCACAACGGACCAAAGGACGACGGCGCGCATCCCGAGAAGTGGTGCCTTGTGCCGCTTTTCCTGCTTTTCGAGATCGGTTTTCGGTGCGGACATTGGTAACTCCTTGGTTGCGTCGGCGCACTCTGGTTGCGGCGAGTCATCCGCCTATCTAACGTTTCCTGCGCCCATTTGTTCACCCGCCGAGAGGTATCGATGAAGGAGATGGCCCCTCAGGCGGTCCTGCTGGCCGAATATCGGCCGTATCCGTTCCTTGTCGAGGACGTTCGCCTCGAAATTCGACTTTCGGCGGATGCGACGCGCGTGCGCTCGCGCATCAGGTTTCGGCCGAACCCGGACCTGCCGCCCGCCGCGGCGCTCGAGCTTGACGCAGCGGATTTCAAGCCGGTTGCGGCGAGCATCGACGGACGGCCCCTGCCGCTCGACATCGTGACGCCGCGCGACGGGGCGGTGGTCATCCCGCGGACATTTTTCGGGACCGGCGGCTTCGTGTGGGAGTCCGAAGTTGAAGTCGATCCTTCCGCAAATACCCGGCTGGAGGGGCTCTACCTGTCGAACGGGATGTTCTGCACGCAATGCGAGGCAGAGGGGTTCCGGCGGATCACCCATTATCCCGACCGGCCAGACGTGACGGCGCCTTTCCGCGTGAGGATCGAGAGCGACTTGCCGGTGCTTCTGTCGAACGGAAACCTGGTCGAGCGCGGCGACGGCTATGCCGAGTGGGAAGACCCGTTTCCGAAGCCGTCGTACCTCTTCGCCATGGTCGCGGGAGATCTCGTCGCCGAAAGCGCCAGCTTCAGAACGGCATCCGGGCGCGAGGTGGACGTGAACGTCTGGGTGCGGCCGGGTCCGGACGAGGGCTGCACCGGCTACGCGCTGGACGCGCTGCAACGCGCGATGCGCTGGGACGAGGAAACCTACGGGCTGGAATACGACCTCGACGTGTTCAACATCGTCGCGGTCGACGACTTCAACATGGGCGCGATGGAGAACAAGGGGCTGAACGTCTTCAACAGCCGCTACATCCTGGTGCGCCCGGAAACGGCAACGGACCGCGACTACGAGTTGGTCGAGTTGATCGTCGCACATGAATACTTCCACAACTGGACCGGCAATCGCGTGACCTGCCGCGACTGGTTCCAGTTGTCGCTTAAGGAAGGCCTGACCGTCTTTCGAGAACAGCAGTTCGCTTCCGACATGCGGAGCCGCCCGGTGCGCCGCATCGAGGAGGTCATGATGCTGAGGTCGCGTCAGTTCCGCGAGGACAATGGGCCGCTGGCGCACCCGGTCATGCCGTCGAGCTACATCGAGATCAACAACTTCTACACTGCGACGGTCTATGAAAAAGGCGCCGAACTGATCGGCATGCTCTCGCGGCTCGTCGGGCGCGAGAAGTTCCGGCAAGCCGTGGGCCTCTACCTGCGGCGCCATGACGGCAGCGCGGCAACGATCGACGACTGGTTGCGTGCGTTCGAGGACGCCACGGGCCGCGACCTCGCCCAGTTTCGCGCCTGGTACACACAGTCCGGCACACCACGGATGATGGTCAATGACGAGTGGAAGTATGGCGTCTACTCCCTGCATTGCCGGCAGGAGACGCCGCCGACCCCTGGGCAGCCACACAAGGTTCCGATGCTGCTGCCGATCGCCGTCGGCCTGATCTACCCGGACGGGACCGAAGCGACCGGTACGCAGATGCTTGAGATGACGGAGCAGGAGCAGACCTTCACCTTCAAGAGCCTTCGCGAACGCCCGATCCCCTCGATCCTGCGCGACTTCTCGGCTCCGGTACTGCTGCGTCGCGACGCGACCGCTGCCGAAATCGCATTCCGGTTCCGTGCCGACCAGGACCCGTTCGGAAGGTGGGACGCGGGACGGATCTTTGCCAAGAACGTGTTGATCGACATGGTCGTCCACGACGAGGTGCCGCGCGCGGAATACCACGAGGCGGTTCGTGAGGTTCTGATCGACGAGACGCTGGAGCCGTCGTTTCGCGCGTTGCTTCTACAACTTCCGGGCGAAGACGATATCGCTCAGGCGCTGTTCGATACCGGCGTGACGCCGGAGCCCACGCGCATCTACAACCTTCGCCGGCACCTCAACCGTTCGATCGGCAAGACGCTCTGCGAGGATCTGGAGCGCGTGTTCGAGGCCATGACAGTGTCGGGTCCGTACAGCCCGGATGCCGTGTCGGCGGGACGCCGCGCCCTTCGCCTGGCGACGCTGAAGCTTCTCTCATGGTCGGACGGCGGAGCGCGGGCAAGCCGCCTCTTCAACCATGCGACGAACATGACCGAGCAATTCGGGGCCGTCACCACCCTCATGGAGGTCGGCGCGGGACGCGAGGAACTTGCGGCGTTCTACCATCAGTGGCGCGACGACCGCCTGGTCATCGACAAGTGGTTTGCGATGCAGGCCCGTCATGCCCCGCCTTTGGTCGCCGTCGAGGTCGTGAAGAACCTCAGCACACATCCCGACTTCGACATGTCGAACCTCAACCGGTTCCGGGCGCTCTTCGGCTCCTTCGCGACGAACGCCGCCGGCTTCCACCATCCCTCCGGCGCAGGCTATATACTGATGGCCGAATGGCTGTCGCGGCTGGACGCGGTGAACCCGCAGACCGCAGCGCGGATGCTGGTGGCGTTCGAGACGTGGCGCCGGTACGACCCTCGCCGCCAGGCGCAGATGACAGCGGCCCTGCGAAACTTCCTGTGCAGCGAAACGCTGAGCCGAGACACCTACGAGATGGTCACGCGGATCCTCGGCAACTGATGGGCGATGCCGCAGTGCGGCAGGAATGTTGGAACGCATCTCGCCATCCTTCGTTACAAGGGCAACACGAACGAAGGAGGTTCAGATGCCGAGCATCAACGAATCCAAGATTCTTATTCTCGCCACCGACGGCTTCGAGCAGTCGGAGCTGGAAGTTCCGCACACCAAGCTCAAGGAGCGGGGCGCGGAAGTCCACGTGGCGACGCCCGACGGCAAGGCCATCCGCGGCTGGGACGAAACCGACTGGGGTCGCGAGACGCAGTCCGATCGCGACCTCAAGGACGTGAAGGTCGACGACTACGACGCGATCGTCTTGCCGGGCGGCCAGATCAACCCCGACAAATTGCGCACGATCCCGGAGGCCGTCCAGTTGGTGAAGGACTTCGTCAGCGGCAACAAGATCGTCGCCGCGATCTGCCACGGACCCTGGATGCTGGTCGAGGCCGGCGTCGTGGAAGGTCGGGAAATGACGTCGTTCCCGTCCATCCGGACAGACCTGCAGAACGCGGGCGCGACGTGGGTCGACAAGGAGGTCGTGGTGTCGAACGGCATCATCACCAGCCGCAAGCCCGCCGATCTGGAGGCATTCGTCGCCAAGATCGTCGAGGAGGTCGAAGAAGGCGAGCATCAGCGTCACGCCGCGTGACGTCGTCATGCAAGTGGATTTTTCGGAACGCCCGGGCCTGCCCGGGCGTTTCTGTGCTCAGGTGGCCGGGCTCCATGGCACACAGCGACGAAATGGTGCATTGTCATGCACGTGACGTATAATCTTGGTGTTGCTCGGCCATGCGTGACCGGATCGACCCTCTGATAGCTGAGCGGGCCCCGTGGCTCTTTGCGGATCATGTGTATTCAGATCCTGCCCGAAAGCTGCTCGACCGCGTGCTCGGCTACAATCGCACCCTCGCCCTCGCCCAGCATTTCCGGGATCTTCCGACCCAAGAGATCATGCGCAGCATGGGCGACCTGCTCGCCCGCGACGTGCAGGCAACAGGACTGGATCGGATTCCACGTAACGGTCCGGCCCTCGTGGTGGCCAATCACCCGACCGGAATCGCCGACGGCATCATCCTGCATCATCTGATCGCGCCGCTGCGTCCGGACCTCTACTTCTACGCCAATTCGGACATCCTGCGGGTGCTGCCGCAGATGGAGAGCATGATCGCCCCAGTCGAGTGGCGGGAGGACAAGCGCAGCCGGGCGAAGACGCGCGAAACCATGGAATATACCCGCACGGCCATCGAGCAAGGTAGGCTCGGCGTGATCTTTCCGGCGGGGCGGCTGGCGAAACGTCGTGGTCTGCGCCTGTTCGAGCGGCCGTGGATGGCATCAGCGGCGATGATTGCACGCAAGTTCGACTTGCCGGTGATCCCGGTAAACATCAGGGCGCGGAACTCGATCCTGTTCTACCTGTTCGACTACCTGCACCCGACGCTTCGTGACATCACGCTGTTCCACGAGACGCTGAACAAGTATCGTCAACCCTATCGGATAAACGTCGGAACTCCGATCCTGCCACACGCCCTCCCCCTCAGGTCCGAGGATGGGATCGAGGCACTGCGCGAAGCCACCTTGCGATTGGGCGGCCGTCACGCGCCGACGGTGTCGCTGGTCGACTCGAGCCGCCGTCCAGCATTCGTCCGCCGGCGCGGACGTCTTACAGCATACTAGAAGAAGGGTTGACCGGCGTCAGGCGCCGGTCTGGCAATAGGGCTGGCTGCGGGTCCAGGCAGCCATTTCCGCGCGCTTGGCCTGACGCGTGAACGGTCCCCAGTCGGCCGCAATACCGCCGTGTCCGGCCGCGCCGACAACTCCGTCTCGCTGAATCGTCTTGGACATGATGCGGATGGCGCAAGACAGATTGGCGGCCCCATCCTTGAGCGCGGCGACATCCTGCGCCTTGCATCCATAGGATTGCGCAGTTCCTGGCGAGATCTGGAGCAGGCCGATCCAGCGACCGCCGCCCCCGGCCGCTTCGGGCCGCCACGTGCTTTCATGCTTGGCAAGCGCCGAGAGCAGTCCGGTCCAGAACAGCCGACGCTCCTCGAGCGAGGCATTCTCGTATCCCGGGCAGAACGTCGCGATGTCGTCGGGAACAAGCTGCGGCAGAGCGGACCCGTGGTTTTCCAGCGCGGTGAGCGACGCCTGGGTCCAGAGCTGTGCCTCGGGACGGTGGTCCCAGCGCATCACCACAGGTTGCTTCGTCGACATCGAGGCATCGGTGCAGCCGACGGAAAGAACAAGAGCGAAAATGGCGCAGAGGGTTCGGAACATCGTACTCACGACTGTTGTTGCGGTGGTCATTCACTAGCTGCCGCCAGCGGCGCCGATCAAGTGCTGCACTGCAGCATGGCGAGTTTCGGCGACGCTTCGCCTATGCCCGCCTCTTCTTGCCGACACCTGCCCCATCGCCTAGAGATGACGACCATCCGCCGCGGAGGACATCCATGCTCGACCTTGCCTTCACCACTCCCGAGCCGAAGCGGATCGCCGGCGCCAAGCAGGACTGGGAACTCGTGATCGGGCTCGAGGTCCATGCGCAGATTTCGAGCCGCGCGAAGCTGTTCTCGGGGGCCTCGACCGGGTTCGGGGCCGAACCGAACAGCAATGTCAGCTTCGTCGACGCGGCGATGCCGGGGATGCTGCCCGTCATCAACGAGTTCTGCATCGCGCAGGCTGTCCGCACGGGGCTCGGCCTCAAGGCCAGGATCAACCTGACGAGCGCCTTCGACCGCAAGAACTACTTCTACCCAGACCTGCCGCAGGGCTACCAGATCAGCCAGCTCTACCACCCGCTCGTCGGTGAGGGCGAGGTGATCGTGGACATGGGACCCGGCGTCGCGCGGCGGGTGCGGATCGAGCGCATCCATGTCGAGCAGGACGCCGGCAAGTCGATCCACGACATGGATCCGTCGGTGACCTTCGTCGACCTCAACCGGGTCGGTGTCGGACTGATGGAGATCGTCAGCCGACCCGACATCCGCGGACCCGAGGAGGCGGCGGCCTATGTCGCGAAGCTGAGACAGATCATGCGCTACCTCGGAACCTGCGACGGCAACATGCAGAGCGGCAACCTGCGCGCCGACGTCAATGTCAGCGTCTGCCGCCCGGGCGACTACGAGCGCTACCAGGAGACCGGCGACCACAAGGTCTTGGGGACACGCTGCGAAATCAAGAACATGAACTCGATGCGGTTCATCCAGGCCGCGATCGAGTTCGAGGCGCGGCGGCAGATCGCGATCATCGAGGACGGCGGCGCGGTGGTGCAGGAGACGCGCCTCTACGACCCCGACCGCGGCGAGACCCGGTCGATGCGGTCCAAGGAAGAGGCGCACGACTACCGCTACTTCCCCGACCCCGACCTGCTGCCGCTCGAGCTCGAGCAGGCCTGGGTCGACGACATCGAAGCCTCGCTGCCGGAACTGCCGGACCAGAAGAAGGCGCGCTTCGTCGCGGACTACGGCATGACCGAATACGACGCCGACGTGCTGACGGCGGAGACCGAGAATGCCGCGTTCTTCGAGGAGGTAGCGCGCGGCCGGGACGGCAAGCAGGCGGCGAACTGGGTCATCAACGAGCTCTTCGGGCGCCTCAACAAGGAGGGGCACGGGATCGGCGACAGCCCGGTCTCGGCGGCGCAGCTCGGCGCAGTCCTCGACCTCATCACCAGGGGCGACATCTCCGGCAAGATCGCCAAGGATCTCTTCGAGATCGTCTGGGCGGAGGGCGGCGACCCGGCCGAGATCGTCGAGGCGCGCGGCATGAAGCAGGTCACCGACACCGGCGCGATCGAGGCCGAAGTCGATCGCGTGATTGCCGAGAACCCGGCTCAGGTCGAGAAAGCGAAGTCGAACCCCAAGCTCGCCGGCTGGTTCGTCGGACAGGTGATGAAGGCGACCGGAGGCAAGGCCAATCCCAAGGCGGTGAATGAAATCGTTTCGAGCAAGCTGGCTTCGATCTGAGCCGGGGCCCGCCGCGGAGGCGATGCCCGGGCGACAGGCCGTCGGATATCCCGCCGACCTCGCCAGCGGCTATTGGAGCGCCGCCAGACTTCCACTAGACCGAACGAGCAATGGCGAGGAAGGGTGGAGACGGTGCGCTACGAGTACAAGGTCGAGCCGGCGCCGCGCAGGCCGCAACGTGTTCGCGGCGTCAAGGGCGACGAGGCGCGGTTCGCATTCACGATCGAGGAGACGATCAACCTCGCCGCCGCCGAGGGGTGGGAGTATGTTCGATCCGAAACCCTTCCTTGCGAGCATCGAGGCTGGTTCCGCCGTTCGACGGACGAGCAGACGGTATTGATCTTTCGACGGGGCAAGGCCGACTACGACGGTTTGCCGGGAATACCGACCGCGCCCCTCAAGCACGCCGAGCCGCGGCTCGCGGCCGACCGGGACCCTCCTCGACGTACGAACTCGGGCGTGAGGGTGACGGCCGCAAGCGAGCGCATCGGCGAGCCGCGCTAGGGCGCCACGTCCAGCGACAGGGCATGGATCCTGCCGACGAGCTCCGGACCGAGGGCGGAGTGAATCGCACGATGTCGTGCGACCCGCGTCATGCCGCCGAACTCCTCTGCCGCAATCCTGACGTGGAAGTGGGTCTCTCCCCCCTCGCGCCACCCGGAGTGGCCGCGATGCCGCTCGCTCTGATCCTCGACCTCTAGCGATCGCGGAGTGAACGCCTCCCGCAGCCGGCTTTCGATCTCGGTTGCGACTGCCATAAAGATCCCTCTTCCCCTCGTCTCTCAGAACCTTAGACTTGCGGGTCCGAGTCGAAAAGGTGTGCGGCATGAGCAAAGACGACCCGTTCGGATTCGACCTGCGCGTGTCTTCCGACAAGAAGAAAAGACAGCGCGGACGGCGCGGCATGTCGGGCGCGTTCGAGACGTCGACACGGGTTTGCGACCATCCGGGATGCCAGGAGGCCGGGCAGTATCGCGCACCGAAGTCGCCCGACAACCTCGAGGATTTCTTCTGGTTCTGTCGCGACCACGTGCGCGAGTACAATCTGAAATGGAACTTCTTCCACGGCCAGACGGAGGAGGAGTTCCTCGACATGGTCGACCAGGACCGGGTCTGGGGCCGCGCCACGAAGCCGTTCGGCAAGCGCGAGGAACAGCGGGCGTGGTCGCGTCTCGGGGTGGACGACCCGCACCAGATCCTGGGCGAGAATGCCACCCAGAACCCCGGTCGCGGCACCGACCAGAGGCGGCGCCTGCCGCCGACGGAGCGGCGCGCGCTGGAGATTCTCGAGGCCCGCGACCATTGGACGAAGACCGAGATTCGCAAGCAGTACCGCTCGCTCGTGAAGGACCTGCATCCGGACATGAATGGCGGCGGCCGCGCCGACGAGGACCGGCTTCAAGAGGTTCTCTGGGCCTGGGACCAGATCAAGGACAGCCGCAACTTCCCCTGAGCGCTCCTACCTGTCCACGGCCGGATCAGAAGCGTCCCAGCGCGAAGGTGAGGTCGCCGGCAATGACGTCGCGAATGCTGGCGCAGCCGTGGTCATTCGCAGCGAAACACCTCCAGGCCCTCGTGGCAAATCGCAGCGGGTCCGCCGCGGCAATGATGGCATTCACCTCCCGCGGCCCGGGGTTCTCCGACCCAGGCGGAGCGTCGAGCCAGACCCGGCGCTCCGCCTCGGGCAGGCTCTGCAACTGCATCGCATAGGCGACGTATTCCTGATCGCCGAGGTCATGGACGGGCCTCGGCGAGGCGGCATCGAGCATGGCGTGGGCCCATTCATGCACGACCAGGCTTTCAAAGAGCCGGTCTTGGTCGAGCCGCGCGAGAACGCTGCCCGAGACGAGCGCGGCATCCAAGTTCGAAGGTTCGATGACCTCGATCCGTGGTGCATCACAATTGTAGCTGGCGAGGCAGTCGCCGACGCCCTCGACGACCGGCACGACGTGGATTGTCACGGATCGATCAGATGTAAGTCCGCAGTCGGAGAGAAATCCTCCGCCTCGTTCAGCGCATTGCAGACGCGCGCCGCGTCGGCCGTCTGCTCGGCCTGGACAGTCGCCTGAACAGGCTCGCACCGGAGGGTTCCGGCCAAGGCTGGTGACACCGCGATCGCTGATGAGACGCCGAGAGCGCCGCACCACCTTGCGCGGCAAGTTGCGCCGATGCGGGCCACCTTGTCAGGCGTTGTCCTGTGCGCCGGCGGCAGGCTGGAACGTGAGACTGACGCCGTTGATGCAGTGGCGCTTTCCGGTCGGCGGCGGGCCGTCGTCGAAGATGTGGCCAAGGTGACTGCCGCAGCGGTCGCAGTGGACCTCGGTCCGGACCATGAAGAATTTCCGATCCGGCTGGGTCTCCACCGCATCGTCGAGCGGAGCGTAGAACGAGGGCCAACCGGTTCCGGAATCGAACTTCGTATCGCTGGGATAGAGCGGCTGATCACACCCTTTGCAGAGGAAGGTGCCCGGCCGCTTCTCGTCGTTCAGCGGACTGGTGAAGGCCCTCTCGGTCCCCTCCTCACGCATCACCTTGTATTCCAGGTCGCTGAGCATCGCGCGCCATTCTTCCTCGGTGCG
This sequence comes from uncultured Alphaproteobacteria bacterium, assembly GCA_963749675.1. Taxonomy (GTDB): domain Bacteria; phylum Pseudomonadota; class Alphaproteobacteria; order Rhodobacterales; family Rhodobacteraceae; genus Roseitranquillus. The sequence continues at coordinate 731,588 of CAVVNT010000001.1, read as the reverse complement.
CGTCACCTCGAACTCGCCCTCGGCGGCGTACGAGGTCCGCACGAACGGAAGGGCGGCCACCGTCGAGCCAGCCAGGGCGGTCAGTATGAGGTCGCGGCGTTTCATGTCGTGTCCTCCGATAATCCCGGGGCGGCGCCGCCCTACGGGACGAGGCGGCGCCAACTCGTTACCAATATGCACTCGTCATTGCGCGGGGAGGAGGACCTTGTCGATAACGTGAACGACGCCGTTCGACTGTTCGACATCGGCGATCGTCACGGTCGCGACGCCGCCGTTCTCGTCCTCCAGCATGATGGTGTCGCCGTCGTAGGTGGCCTTGAGCGTGCAGCCGCCGACCGTCGGCACCGGATGCGCTCCGCCGTCATCGTCGACCATGCCTATGATCGCGTCCGAGATGGCGTCCGCAGCCACGACATGGCAGCCGAGGATCGCAGCGAGCTGCTCGCGGTTCTCGTCCAGCATCAGCGTCGCGACGGTGCCCTCGGGCAGCGCCGCGAAGGCGGCATCGGTGGGTGCGAAGACGGTGAATGGCCCCTCGCCCGACAGCGTCTCGACAAGGCCGGCCTGCGCGACGGCAGCGACCAGCGTCTCGTGATCCGCCGAGGCCGAGGCATTCTCCACGATGGTCTTCTGCGGCGACATCTCGGCGCCGCCGACCATGGGATTGCCCGCGGCCATGGCGGTGCCCGCGGCCAGCGCGCAGGCGCCGAAGATTGTGAAGCGGAAGCGGTCAATCATTCACTCTTCTCCTTCTTGCGCGGCACCGGATCATCCTGCGCCGCCCGATGTCCCGAACCACGGGACCGAGGGAGAGGAAGTTTCAGCGAACCAGGGTCCAGGCGATCACAGCTCCGTGATGCCACCGACGGCGAGGACATCGCCGGTAGGCTGTCCCGTCGGGGAGCCGCCGGGCGGTTCGTCGCTGACGGCGAGCGTGACCGTGCCGAACCCGTCGCGCAGCTGTTCCGGCACTTCGAGGACTGCGCGCCGATCTTCCGGCAGGACGCCGAGAGAGACCGGATCGGACCCCTCCGGGATCGCCCACAGCTGCAGTGCGCGTCCCGGCGCCGCATCGCCCTCGGCGCGCGCGAGGCGCAGGACGGCCGTCTCCTCGTCGTAGGCCGCCACCAGGCGCAGCGACCCGTCTCCGGCGCGGATCTCGCCGGCGTAGACCGGTGGATTGGCCGGCTCCGTCCGCCGGAATGTCTCCATGTCGAGGAGGAGAAGCGCGGCCAGAACAGCCGCCGCCGCGGTGGTGAGCACCGCCCACGCCCGCCATAGACCCACGCGCGGCGGGCGGGGAGCTGGCCGTGCAGGTGGCAGTTCCGCGGCAATCCGCCGCCAGACGATGCGCGGCGGGTCCGCCTCCGGCAGGTCGTCGGCCAGCGACACGAACTCCTCCTGCCAGAAGGCCACCCGTGTCCTCAGCGCCCCCTCCCGCTCGAGCCGGGACTCGACCTCGGCGAGCTCGGCACCGGCCAGCAGGCCCAGCGCGTACTCCGCGGCCAGGGCGTCGTCCTCCTCCGGGATGTCGTCGTGCTCCGTCATCGGCTGAGGCACTCTTTCAGTCGCAGCAGGCTGCGGCGCAGCCACGTCCTCATGGTGTTCAGCGGCACGCCATGGCGCTCCGCGAGTTCCATGTATGTCGCGCCGTCAAGATAGGCGCCGCGCACCGCATCCGCGCGGTCGGCCGGAAGCTCGTCGAGGCAAGCCACGATCCGTGCCGCTTCGCCGGCCGCGATGACCGACGCTTCCGGCCCGGGCCGTCCGTCCGGCACCTCGATCGCCGCATCCCTGTCGGAGGTGCGACCTCGGCGTGCCCGCAGCTTGTCGATCGCGAGGTTCCGCGCGATCGTGATCAGCCATGTCATCGGGCTGAGGCCCGTCACGACGTAGCGGTCCGCATTGTTCCAGATGCGCAGAAACGTCTCCTGCAGCACGTCGTCCGCCTCGCCCCGGTCTCGCAAGACACGGAGGGCGACGCCGTAGAGTTTCGCTGATGTCGCGGAATACAGAGCCGCGAAGGCGGGACGGTCGCCGCGCGCGACAGCCTCGATCAGCGCCTCGATCTCACGCGTCGCCGTCATCCACCCCCCTGTCCTGGCGCGGACAAATGCAGGCTCGTGCGATGCGAAGCAAGCCAAGCCCGTCTTGGCGGTATCTTATATCCCGGCTTCACCTTGCCGGCTTGCGGCATATTTGGCAGAGGGGCACGCGATACGACGGAAGGTGGCGGCAATGGCAGACGGTGCGATCGAGAATGGGCTGAAGCCGACCGAGGATGTCTCGGTTCGGGAGACCTTCGGCATCGACACCGAGATGAAGGTCAGGGCGTTCGCCGGCCGGAGCGACCGGGTGCCGGAAGTCGACGCGACCTACAAGTTCGATCCCGACACGACGCTGGCGATCCTCGCGGGGTTCGCGCACAACCGCCGGGTGATGATCCAAGGCTATCACGGCACCGGCAAGTCGACCCATATCGAGCAGGTCGCGGCGCGGCTGAACTGGCCGTGCGTGCGCGTCAACCTCGACAGCCACATCAGCCGGATCGACCTGATCGGCAAGGACGCCATCAAGCTGCGCGAGGGCAAGCAGGTGACGGAGTTCCAGGAGGGGATCCTGCCCTGGGCGCTGCGCAACCCGGCGGCGATCGTCTTCGACGAGTACGATGCGGGGCGCGCAGACGTGATGTTCGTGATCCAGCGCGTGCTCGAGACAGACGGCAAGCTGACCCTGCTCGACCAGAACGAGGTGATCACGCCGCACCCGTCCTTCCGCCTCTTCGCGACGTCGAACACCGTGGGCCTCGGCGACACGACGGGCCTCTACCACGGCACCCAGCAGATCAACCAGGGGCAGATGGACCGCTGGAGCCTCGTCGCGACGCTGAACTATCTCAGCCACGACGCCGAGGCCGCGATCGTCCTGTCGAAGTGCCCGCACTACAACAACGCCCAGGGCCGCAAGACCATCGGCCAGATGGTGACGGTCGCGGATCTCACCCGTACCGCGTTCATGGTGGGTGACCTCTCGACGGTGATGAGTCCGCGGACCGTGATCGCCTGGGCGCAGAACGCCGAGATCTTCCGCAACCTCGGCTACGCGTTCCGCCTCACCTTCCTCAACAAGTGCGACGAGCTCGAGCGGCAAACGGTTGCTGAGTTCTACCAGCGCTGCTTCGACGAGGAGCTGCCGGAGAGCGCCGTCTCCATGGCGATGCGCTAGGCGGTCGACAGCCGCTCGGCGATCCGCTTGCGGATCAGGTCGATGTGCAGGCGCGCGGTATAGGCGTATTCGCGGTACGGCAGGGGCAGGTTCAATCGTGCGATGTGGTCCTCGATGCTATCGAGACGCTTCGCCAGACGTTCAAGTTCGGCGGGCAAACTGCTTCTCGCGACCTGCTGATCGATCGATCGGATGTCCGCGTAGTGACGGAACACGCGCCGGCGCTGCCGCCACACGTAAAGACCCGGCAGCGCCCGGAGGAGCGGCACGACGATGAACAGGATCGGCAGCAGCAGGATGGCGAAGCGGCTGATCTGCGCCACCACCCAGTACGGCAGGAACTTTCCCAGCGGACTCGGCCCGTCGGCGATGAGGTCCCGCGCGTAGGCGTCCTGCGGCAACGTCGCGAAGGTCATCGTCGGAAATTCCGCGTCGTCGCTGAGGATGTCGCGCCGGCCGTGAACCCTGCGGGCCGCCTCGACCAGACGATCGACGAGTGCCGGATGCAGATCGGGCTGCACCACGAGGTTCGCCACCAGCGTGAGCATCGGCAATTCCCGCCGCGGGATCGGGGGCGAGAGCGAAAAGGCCCCGCTCGGCAGCGTCGTGACGTAGGAGTCCGGCAATCTGCGTCCCAGCGTCACCAGATGATCGAGCTCGGCGATCTCGACCGCGTCGGAGGCGAAGAGCGGATTCAGGTAAGGCGCACCCACCGGCGCGACGAAGATCGCGACGTCCGCTTCGTCGGCGATTAGCGCCTCGGCCGCCGACGCCCCGCCAAGCGGCAGGAGCGTGAGTGCATCGACATCGACCGACGCTGCCGCGAAAAAGGCATCGACCGCGGCCCGGGTGCCCGACCCTTCGCCGCCGGCGGCGATCCGCACATCGCGCCAGGCCGCGGGGTTCCTCGGCACGTCCGCGCCGGAGCGCACGAAGACGAACATCGGCTCGAGAAAGACGGCGCCGATAGTCTCGACCGCGCCGGCCGGCACGATGCCGCCCTGCAGCAGGGCGGCATCTGCCGCCCCTTCCGACAGAAGCTCCGCGTTTTCCACAGACCCCGCGGTCTCCAGCACCGTCAGCTCGATCCCGTCCCGCGCCAGGATCGCGCGATAGCGTTCGGCGAGACGATGATAACCTCCGCCTTCCGCGCCGGCCGCGAAGACGAGCCTGTCGGGCGGGACGAGGTCGCGGCTCAAAATATACAGAGCTGCTGCCGCCAGCAGAACGCCGAGGACCGATAGAGCGACGCGAAACATGTACCCCCTCCACATGTCAGGTCGGGGAGAACCTAGGCCGCAATGCCATCGACGGCGAACTGACGAAGAAAAACGGCGGACCGAGGGCCCGCCGCGTCTTCAAATCCCGGGTCTGGCGGTGTCAGCCGCCCTGATCCATCGAGTTCTGCAGTCTTTCCAGAAACGTTTCGGGAGTGACGCCCGGCGGAAGGACGATGATCGTGCCGCGCTCGTTCGAGCCGGAGGTATCGTTCGCCATGCTCGTGTCACCTTGGGCCGACGGCTGCATCGCGCCGTCGCTCGTGCTCGACCCTTGCGCCGATTGTTGGTTGCTGTCGCCTTGCTGCGACGTCTGCGGGTTCGCCGGCTTCGGCTGGAGCTGACCCCCCGCTGCGCTTTCCATGCGCTGCCGCTGCCCAATCATCCCTTGGCGACCGGCGCGGGCGCGCTGCATCTCCATCATGAAGCGCTCTCGCGCATCGGAGATGCCGCGGATGTATCCCTGACGATAGCCGCGCTCGTAGATTTGCTGGCTGAAGCCTTCGACGTCGAGCATCACCAGCCGCTGGTCGCCCTGCATCATGCCTTGGTCGCCCTGCGTCGCGCTCTCCGCTTGCTGCGAAGTCATGCCGACCTCGCTCTTGGGTGTGTCGATCTCCGCGAGGTCTGACAGCCCCTCGCCTTCGGGGGTGGCGGCCTCCGGCATCTCCCGATCACTGGAGCTCTGGTCTTGCGCCTGCTCGGTCGAAGCATCGCGTGTGGCCGTCTCCGCCGATGTGCTGTCGCCGGTGCTCTGTTGAGCGAACCCGGGGGCTGCCGCGAGCAGCGCGATCATCGAGGCTGCGATTGTGGACTTGCGCGTCATGAACATGGGATCCTCCCAGTCTTGCTCGTGCGACCGACGTCCGGCCGCGTCGTCCCATCAACCGCCAAGGGGGGTGAGTTTGTTTCCCCCGAATCATCACGGATCCGTGAGATCGCGGCCGACCCGATGGGCACGGTCGACGCGCCGCCACAGGTATGGAACAAGGCGACAGGAAATCTGGCATCCCGCGATGGCGCAGAACGACAACCCTTCCGAACCCTTCAAGAAGGCGCTGGCCGAAGCCACCCGTGTGCTGGCGGAGGACAGGGACCTGTCAGTGACCTATTCCGTCGATCCGCCGGGCATGGCGGGCGATCAGGTCAGGCTGCCGCAGATCACCCGGCGGATGACACCGGACGAGGTTCTGCTGGCGCGGGGCACGGCCGACGCCTTCGCCCTCCGCCATCGCTACCACGATGCCGGGACGCATACCCGCTATGCGCCTTCCGGCGAGATGGCACGCGATCTCTACGAGGCGATGGAGACGGCGCGTTGCGAGGCGATGGGCGCCCGCGTGATGCCGGGCACCGCCGGCAACATCGACGCCAAGATCGGGGTCGAGGCGGCACGCAAAGGGTACGGTCAGGTCGAAAGGGCCGCTGATGCCCCCCTCGCGGTCGCGGCGGGGTACCTCATCCGCCACCTCGCGACGGGGCGGGAGCTTCCCACCGGCGCGAAGAACGTAATGGACCTCTGGCGCGGCTTCATCGAGGACCAGGCGAGCGGCACGCTGGAGGGGCTCGATTCCAGCCTTTCCGACCAGGCGACCTTCGCGCGCATGGCGCGGCAGATCATCGATGACCTCGGCTATGGCGACCAGCTCGGCGACGACCCCGACGCGGGCGACGACCAGGACGAAGCGGCGGACGACAGCGACGACAACGCCGAAAGCCAGGGCGAGGAAGATCAGTCTTCCGACGACTCCGAGGCCGCGCCGGACCGCAGCCAGGACCAGACGCCCGACGCGGCGGAAGCCGAAGTCAGCATGGACGACCTCGCCGACGCCGAGATGGGCGACGAGGTGGAGCTGCCCGAGGGCGACGCCCCGATGGAGCCGCCGCCCCCGGCCCCGGTCAGCGAGGCGGATCCGACCTATGAGGTTTTCACCACCGAGTTCGACGAGGAAGTCGCCGCGGTTGACCTCGCCGAGCCGATCGAGCTGGAGCGGCTGCGAGCCTACCTCGACCAGCAACTCGACCCACTGAAGGGCGCAGTATCGAGGCTTGCCAACAAGTTGCAGCGCAGACTTCAGGCGCAGCAGAACCGCAGCTGGGAGTTCGACAGGGAGGAAGGCATCCTCGACGCCGGCCGCCTGGCGCGCGTTGTGGCGAACCCCACGACCCCGCTTTCCTTCAAGGTCGAGAAGGACACCGAGTTTCGGGACACGGTCGTCACCTTGCTCCTGGACAATTCAGGAAGCATGCGCGGCCGGCCGATCTCCATCGCGGCGATCTGTGCCGACGTGCTGGCGCGGACGCTGGAGCGGTGTCAGGTCAAGTGCGAGATCCTGGGCTTCACCACCCGGGCGTGGAAGGGCGGACAGGCGCGGGAGCAGTGGCTGGCCGGGGGGCGGCCGCAATTGCCGGGCAGACTCAACGACTTGCGGCACATCGTGTACAAGTCGGCGGATGCGCCCTGGCGGCGCACGCGCGACAATCTCGGCCTGATGATGAAGGAAGGGCTGCTGAAGGAGAACATCGACGGCGAGGCGTTGGAATGGGCGCACCGGCGGCTGGCCGGACGATCAGAGGCGCGGAAGATCCTGCTGGTGATCTCCGACGGAGCGCCGGTCGACGACTCAACTCTGTCCGTCAACCCCTCGAATTACCTGGAGAAACACCTGCGGGACGTGATCGCCATGGTGGAGCGGAAGAAGCTGGTCGAGCTGATCGCGATCGGCATCGGGCACGATGTGACGCGATACTACCAGAAGGCCGTGACGATCACGGACGTGGAGCAGCTGGCCGGCGCGATCACCGAGCAGCTGGCAAGTCTGTTCGACAGAGACGAGCGGCGCGCCAAGGCACGGTTCGCCGGGATCGGGCGTGCCGCGAGGTGACGGTCTGTACGTTTCCGTACATTTTCAAACCCGCTTTTTTTACACATCTGTACAGAATTTACCCCGGGGTCTGACGCCGATTGCGGGCTGACGGACGGTGGCACAGGCGCTAGGTAAGCGCGTCGCAGACGGACCCAGCACGAGTCGATGATGCTCCAGACCTTCGCCGCCACCACCCGCCCCGACCAGGGTCCGCCGAGGCTTGCGGCCCTCCGGACCGAGCTGGAGGCGGAGGGGCTGGACGGCTTCCTTGTCCCTAGGTCGGACATGCACCAGGGCGAGACGGTGGCGCCGCGCGACGAGCGGCTGGCATGGCTGACGGGCTTCACCGGTTCGGCCGGGACGGCGGTCGTGCTGGCGCAGCGGGCGGCGTTGTTCGTCGATGGCCGCTACCGGCTGCAGGCGCGGGCCGAGGTGTCGGACGAGATCGAGATCGTGAACTGGCCGGGCACGAAGCTCGGCCCCTGGCTGGCGGAAGCGCTGGCCGAGGGCGGCCGTGTGGGTTTCGACCCCTGGCTGCACACCGAAGCACAGCTGGTCGAGCTGCGCGAGGCGTCCGCCGCGAACAGCATCGCGCTGGTGCCGGCCCCGAACCTCGTCGACCTGGTGTGGCAGCATCAGCCAGACCCCCCGATGGGCCGGATCGAGGCACTGTCGCTCGAGGTCGCGGGCGAGACCTCGAGCGACAAGCGCCGCCGCCTGGCCGAGTCGCTGCGGCGCGACGGCCACGCCGCCGCCGTCATCACGCTGCCGGACAGCATCGCGTGGCTGTTGAACATCCGCGGCTCGGACGTGGAGCGGACGCCCGTGCCGCACGCCGTCGCGATCCTCTACGACGATGCGCGGGTCGACCTCTTCGTGGCGCCGGCCAAGATCGAAGGGCTGCACCTGGACGGCGACGTCACGCCGCTGCCGCCGGAGTCGTTCGCCGCGGCGCTGACTGACCTCGCCGGCCCGGTGCGCGTCGACCGTGCGACGGCCCCCGCGGCGGTGGGCGACATCCTGCGCGAGGCCGACGTCGAGATCGCCTGGGGCCAGGATCCCTGCATCCTGCCGAAGGCGCGCAAGAACTCGGCCGAGCTTGCCAGCACCGCCGAGGCGCACCTGCGCGACGCGGCGGCCATGGTTCGCTTCCTGCACTGGCTCGACGAGGCGGCGCCTTCGGGAGGACTGACCGAGATCGACGTAGTGACCGCGCTGGAGCGATTTCGGCGCGAGACGAACGCGCTCCGCGACATCTCGTTCGAGACCATCGCGGGGGCCGGCGCGCACGGCGCGATCGTGCATTACCGCGTGACGGAGGAGTCGAACCGCACCGTGGAGCCGGGCCTGCTGCTCGTCGATTCCGGCGGCCAGTACGCCGACGGCACGACCGACATCACGCGCACCATCGCGGTGGGGTCGCCGACGGAGGAGCATGTCGCCTGCTTCACCCGGGTCCTGCGCGGGATGATCGGGATCTCGACGCTGCGCTGGCCGGTGGGCATCTCCGGGCGGGACATCGACGCCGTCGCGCGGGCGCCGCTGTGGCGCGCGGGCCAGGACTACGACCACGGCACGGGCCATGGCGTCGGCATCTATCTGGGCGTGCACGAGGGGCCGCAGCGGATCAGCCGGCTGAGCGAAGTGCCCCTGGAGCCGGGAATGATCCTGTCGAACGAGCCCGGCTACTACCGCGACGGCGCCTTCGGGATCCGGATCGAGAACCTGGTGGTGGTCGAGGATGCGCCGCGGATCGAGGGCGGCGACGACCGCCGGATGCTGCGCTTTCGCACGCTGACCTGGGTCCCGATCGACCGCAGACTGATCGACCCGCAGACGACGGCGCCGGACGAGCGCGCGTGGATCGACACCTACCATGCCGAAGTCCGCAGCAAGGTCGGCCCGCGGGTGGAGGGAGAGGCGCGAAGCTGGCTGGAGCGTGTCACGGCGCCCCTCTGAGGAGGCCGCCTTCGCGCCACTTGCACCTGCCATATCGGTCATGGTGCCGACGCACCTCGCGGGCTAGGTTCCGGCGAACGATTCCCGGGGGATGAGCAATGAGCGACAGGATCACGATCGGCGAGGCCGAGGGAACCTGGGTCGTGCGCGGCGGCGGAGCGATCCTTGGCGAAAGCACGCGCGCGCTGCGCCTGGAGGAGACAGGGCACGACCCGGTCGTCTACTTTCCGCGCGAGGACATCGCGATGGCGCTGCTCGAGCCGTCGGACACGCGGACGCACTGTCCGCACAAGGGCGATGCGTCCTACTTCTCGCTGCAGTCCAAGAGCGTCCTGGTGCCCGACGTCGCCTGGAGCTACGAGAGCCCCGTCGAGGGGGCCGAGGCGATCGCGGGCCACCTGGCTTTCTACGCCGACAAGGTCGCCGTCGAGAAGGTCTGACGCGTCAGGAGTGCTCCTCCGCCGCCGTCGCGGCGAGCGCCTTGTTGTAGGCCCGCAGCGCATCGACCTGGAAGAGCGCGCCGAGAAGCTCGGGCGTCGTCGCGTCCTGCGTCAGCCTTACGACCGGGATGAAGGCGGTGTTCGACCTTTCGAAGACCGGCATCGCCGCCTCCAGCGTGGCGCTGGCGTCGATGAAGATGCCGTCCTCGATCAGCCGGCGGCAGGCGTCGGCGTCGGCGGCGCGACTGTCGGAGGGCTGGCGCATGATCGTGGTCACGCGGAACATCGACAGCAGGTAGGTCTGCGGCCCGGCGGCGAGGTGGATGCCCCGGCGTTCGAGCTGGGTGAGGAAGAACGAGCGGTGGACGAGGCGCGCCGCCAGCGCCGAGGAGAGCGAGACCGAGACCATCACGGCGAGGCCGGTCTGCCAGTCGCCCGTGAGCTCGAACACGATCAGCGTCGTCGAGATCGGCGCGCCGAGGACCGCCGCGGCCACCGCGCCCATCCCGGCAAGAGCGTAGAGCGTCTCGGACCCCGAGACTTCGGGGAAGACGGCGGTGGCGATGAGCCCGTAGGCGAGCCCGGTCAGCGCGCCCAGCATCAGCGAGGGCGAGAACACGCCGCCGCCCATCCGGCCGCCCACGGTGATCGCGACCGCTGCGGTCTTGACGACGGCGAAGACGATGGCCTCGTGCAGCACGAGACCGCCGGTCAGAGCCTCGGACGTGGTCTCGTAGCCGACGCCGATGATGTGCGGGAAGACGATCGCGATCGCGCCGAGCAGCAGCCCTGCCAGCGCCGGGCGCAGCACCCGCGGCAGGCCGATGCGGTCCTGGAAGCCGCCGGCGACGTCCTCGGTCCAGAATATCGCGCGCATGAAGACCACCGCGACGAGGCCGCAGACGAGGCCGAGGAGCAGGAAGGCCGGAAGCTCGACGTAGAAGCCGAGGATGTTCTGGCTGAGCGCGAACTCGGTCACGCCGCCATATTCGAGACGGTTGATGACGGTCCCTGCCGCCGAGGCGATGACGATCGGCGCGAAGGCGTGGACCGCGAAGTGCCGCAGCACGACCTCGAGCGCGAAGAGGGCGCCGGCGATGGGCGCGTTGAACGAGGCCGAGACCGCCGCCGCGACGGCGCAGCCGAGCAGGTCGCGGCCGGTGATGCCGTCGGCGTTGATGCGGTTGCAGATCCACGACGAGATCAGCGCGGCGAGGTGCACCACCGGCCCCTCCCGCCCGGTGGAGCCGCCGGAGGAGAGGGTGATGAACGAGGCCGCGAACGAGGCGAGGCCGGCGCGCGCCTCGACCCGCCCGTCCCGGAGCGCCGCCCCCTCGATCACGTCGGCGACCGCGCGGACGCGGGCGTCGGGGGTGAAGCGCGACAGGATCATGCCCACCGCGAGGCCGCCGATCACCGGGATCGTCAGGATCCAGTACCAGGGCAGCGTCTCGGCGAAGGTAGCGAGGCGCGCGGGATCGTCGGTGCCGTAGAGCGTGGTCTCGAGCGCCTCGATCCCCTTGCGGAAGAACAGCGCGGCGAAACCGGCGGCGATGCCGACGATGAGCGCGATGAACCAGAACTGGATCTGCGAGGGGCCGCGGTGGCGCATGACCCGCCATCCGCTTCGGCAGGCGGCCGTGACATGAGTGACCTGGTCGGCGATCATGCGCGCCCCGGTATCCGCTTCCGCCCAGACGAGGGCCGGTATCGCCTTCCCCGGGCCGTCCGCTTCGCCTAGGGTCGGGCCCGACAGGCGACAGGGAGGAAAATCGTGGCGATCCCCGAGGCTTTGGCCGAGCTTTCGTCGTTCCTAGGCGATCGGCTCAGCCGGTCCAAGTCCGATCTGGCCAACCACGGCCGGTCGGAATCGCACTTCCCCGAAACCCCGCCCGACGCCGTCGCCTACCCCGAGACCACCGAGGAGGTGGCGCGCATCGCGCGGGTCTGCTCGGCGCATGGCTGCCCGGTCGTCGGCTGGGGCGTGGGGACCTCGCTGGAGGGGCACGCGGTGCCGTTCCGCGGCGGCGTCTCGGTCGATTTCCAGCGCATGAACCGCGTGATCGAGGTGCGGGCGGAGGACATGTACTGCGTCGTCCAGCCCGGGCTGACCCGGCACGAGCTGAACGAGGAGCTGCGGGCCACGGGCCTGTTCTTTCCGGTCGATCCGGGCGCCAACGCGACGCTGGGCGGCATGGCCTCGACCCGCGCGAGCGGCACGACGGCGGTCCGCTACGGGACGATGCGCGACAACGTGCTGGGGCTGACGGTGGTGCTGGCCGACGGCCGGGTCATCCGGACCGGCACGCGGGCGCGGAAGTCCTCGGCCGGGTACGACCTGACGGCGCTGTTCGTGGGCGCGGAGGGGACGCTGGGGCTGATCACCGAGCTGACGCTGAAGCTGCGCGGACAGCCGGAGGCGGTGACGGCGGGGGTCTGCGCCTTTCCCGACTCCGAGCACGCGGTGGACGCCGTGATCGCGACGATCCAGATGGGCATCCCGATGGCGCGGATCGAGTATCTCGACGCCGACGTGGCGAAGGCGTTCAACGCCTATGCCGGCACCGACTTTCCGCTGAAGCCGCACCTGATGGTGGAGTTCCATGGCTCGGACGCGGGCGCGGCGGAGGACGCGGCGCGCTTCGGCGAGATCGCGCAGGAGTTCGGCGTCGAGGGCTTTCGCTGGTCGTCGCTGCCCGAGGAGCGCAACGCGCTCTGGCGGATGCGCCACAACGGCTATCACGCGCTGATGGCGCTGCGGCCGGGCCGCCGCGCCTACGTCACCGACGTCTGCGTACCGATCAGCCGGCTGGCCGACGCGATGGAGCGATCGACCGAGATGATCGCGGAGTCGGGCTTGTTCGGGCCGATCGTCGGCCATGTCGGCGACGGCAACTTCCACGCCACGCTGCTGATCGAGGACGGCAACGCGGCGGAGGAAAAGGCGGCCAAGGACGTCCACGGCCGCATCGCCGAGCTGGCGCTGGAGCTTGGCGGAACGGTGTCGGGCGAGCACGGAATCGGGGTCGGCAAGCTGGGCTACATGGCGGCCGAGCACGGCGACGCGTGGTCGGTGATGGCCGACATCAAGCGCGCGCTCGACCCCGCGGGCGTGATGAACCCGGGCAAGGTCGTCGAGGTCAATTGATCCGGCGCCGCGACCGGGGGCGGCCGGACGGGGCATCGAGCCCCGCCCGGCCGCACGCGACCGTCATCGCGCCGTGACGGCGGTCGCGGACCCCGCGGATTTCCCCGAGGCGTTCCGTGCAGCCTGGATGGCGCGGGACGGCGACGCGATCGCCGCGCTCTTCGCCGAGGATGCGGACTTCGTGAACGTCGTCGGCATCTGGTGGGAAGATCGCGAGGCGATCGGGAGGGCGCACGCCGACGCGCTGCGGTCGTTCTTCGCCGAGACGCGGCTGACGGTCCGGCGGGTCGAGGTGCGGCGACTGGGCGAGGTCGCGGTCGTGCATGCGCGGGTCCGGCTTGCGGGCCAGTTGGCACCCGACGGCACGCGAGCCGGCGCGCGGGCCACGATCCTCGTCTTCGTCCTGGAGCGGCGCGGTGACCGATGGATCGCCGTCGCCGCTCAGAACACCGACATCGTTCCGGGCGCGGAGACACACGTGGCGGGGCCCGCGGGCCTCCACCCCGGGGACTACCGGCAGCACGCGAGGCCGCGAGCAGGGAACCGCGGGACGGATGGGTGATTGGGCTATTCAAGCAAGGAGTTTTCATGAAACCGTTCGCGATATTGCTCGGACTCGCCCTGCTCGCCACGGCGGCATGTGATCGACCCGGGGCTGCGCAGAGCCAGACCGCCGCCCTGGATCAGTTCAGCGACCCGTCCCCCTATGCGAACCCTGTCGAGGCGATGACGGAGCCGTCGGACGGCGCGAAGAACGAGATCGGGGACTGAGCCTGCGGGCCGGGGGCCCGCCCGGCTTGTGGAGAATGCCGGTGTCCCCGGCGCGCGCTGGCGCTCACCCCGCGAGGAGCGCGCGGGCGGCGCCGCGTGCCTCGTCGGTGACGGTGTCGCCGGCGAGCATCCGCGCGATCTCGTCGATGCGGGCGCCGGCGTCGAGCGCAGTCACGGTCGAAAGCGTGGTCGCGTGGGCGAGCCGCTTCTCCACCCGCCAATGGTGGTCGGCGAGCGCGGCGACCTGCGGCGAGTGCGTGACGACCAGAACCTGCGCCTCCTGTGCGAGGGCGGCCAGCCGGCGGCCCACCGCGTCCGCCGTCGCGCCACCGACACCCCGATCGATCTCGTCGAAGATCAGCGTCAGGCCGGGCGCGTCCGACGTCAGGCACACCTTCAGCGCGAGCAGGAAACGGCTGAGCTCTCCTCCGGACGCGACGCGGTTGAGCGGGCCGGCCGGGGCGCCGGGGTTGGTCGCGACGGTGAAGGTCACGGCATCGCGGCCGGTCGGGCCGGGCCCCGCCCCGGCGATCGCGGTGGTGAAGACCGCGCGGTCCATGCGCAGCGGCGCGAGTTCGGCCGCCATCGCCGCATCGAGGCGGCGGGCGGCCTCGTGCCGGGCCTCGGTCAGCCGCGAGGTCTGCGCGTCGTAGGCGGCGGCGGCGCGCTCACGCTCGGACGTCAGGCGGGCGAGGCTGCCTGCCCCGTCGTCGAGGGCGGCGAGGCGGGCGGCCAGCCGCTCCGCAAACGCGGGCAGCTCGTCGGGCGGAACCCCGTGCTTGCGCGAGAGGGCGCGCAAGGCGAACAGACGCTCCTCCGCGGTCTCCAGCTCGGCGGGATCGAAGGTCATCGCGTCGAGCGCATCCTCGATTCCGGATTGCAGTCTCCGACAGGGCGTCGAGGGCGCGGGCGAGCGCGTCGAGCGCCGGGTCCAGGCGGCCCTCGGCGCCTGCCGCGGCGCCGTCGAGCCAGCGCGTGGCGTCGAGCATCCGCCCCTCGGCCCCGTCGGGCCCCAGTGCCTCGGCGGCGCGGGCGACGTCCTCGCGCAGCCCGGCGGCGGCGCGCATCAGGCGGCGGCGGGCGTCGAGCGCCTCGTCCTCGCCCGGTTCGGGCGCGAGCACCTCCAGTTCGGCGGCGGAATGACGGACGTAGTCCTCCTCCTCCCGCGCGGCGGAGAGCGCGGACTCGGCGTCGGCCAAGGCGCGGTCGGCGGCGGCGAGGCCGCGCCACGCGGCCCGCACGGCATCCCGCAGCGGCCCGAGCGCGCCATAGGCGTCGAGCAGGTCGCGGTGCACGCGCGGGTCCAGAAGGCCGCGGTCGTCCTGCTGTCCATGCAGCTCCACCAGCGTGTCGGAAAGGCGGCGCAGGACGTCGCCGGAGACGCGGCGGTCGTTGACGTAGGCGGTCTTGCGGCGGTCGGGCGTGACCGTGCGGCGGAGGAGCAGCTCCTCGCCCGCGGGCAGGCCGCCGTCCTCCAGCACCGCGCGGGCGGGATGGGCGGCGCCGAGGTCGAAGGAGGCCGAGACCTCGCCGACATCGGCGCCGGGGCGGACGATGTCGGCGCGGCCACGCCAGCCGAGGACGAACCCGAGCGCATCGAGCAGGATCGACTTCCCCGCCCCGGTCTCTCCGGTCAGGACGTTGAGGCCGGCGCCGAAGTCGAGCTTCAGCCGGTCGATGATCAGGATGTCGCGGATGTCGAGGCCGCGGAGCATGGGCTACCCGTCAGGTCCGCGGCGGTTTGATCCGGCTTGGCTCAGGCGCATCGGTTCGCTCCCGTCGGCGGGCTCGCGGCGGCCCGCATTCGTCCAGGACGTGTCTACATCGTGTTTTGCTTGACTGAAAGGGCGGCATATGTGGCATCGCGGTCTCGCGTCGCATCACGATCCGGTGGACACTCTGGCGCGGCGCGGCCGGTCCTGCGATGCGGAGCGGGCGCAGGCGGCACGGGAGGACGGCATGCCGACGGAAAGGTTCACCTTCGAGGGGCATGGCGGCCACGAACTCGCGGCGCGGCTGGACCTGCCGGACGGTCCGCACCTGGCGACGGCGCTCTTCGCGCACTGCTTCACCTGCGGTAAGGACGTGGTCGCGGCGCGCCGGATCGCCGGGCGGCTGGCGGCGGAGGGGATCGCGGTGCTGCGGTTCGACTTCACGGGCCTCGGCCACTCGGGCGGCGAGTTCGGCAACACGACGTTCCGCAGCAACGTGGGCGACCTGGTGGCGGCGGCCGGCGCGCTGGAGGCGCGGGGCATGGCGCCGTCGCTGCTGGTCGGGCACTCGCTCGGCGGCGCCGCGGTGCTGCGCGCGGCGGGCGAGATCGCGTCGGCCCGGGCGGTCGTCACGCTGGGGGCGCCGTTCGACCCCGCGCACGTGACGCACAACTTCGCCGACGCGCTGGAGCGGATCCGGGCTGAGGGCTCCGCTGAGGTGGACCTCGGCGGGCGGGCGGTCATGATCGGGCGCGAGTTCGTCGAGGATGTCGCGGCGGAGCGGCTGGAGCCGAGCATCCGCAGCCTCGGCCGCGCGCTTCTGGTCATGCACGCCCCACGGGACGCGGTCGTCGGGATCGACAATGCGACGCGGATCTACGTCGCGGCACGGCACCCGAAGAGCTTCGTGACGCTCGACGGGGCGGACCACCTGATCAGCCGGCCCGCCGACGCGGAATATGCGGCCGAGGTGATCGCGGTGTGGGCCAGCCGGTACCTCGACCTCTCGCCCACTGCCCCGCCGCCCGGCGCGCCGGAGGGCGTCGTGCGGGTGAGCGAGGGCGACCCCGACGGCTTCCTGCAGGACGTCATGGCCGGCCCGCGCCACCATCTCGTCGCCGACGAGCCCGAGAGCTTTGGCGGAACCGACCGCGGCGCGACGCCGTATGGGCTGGTGTCCGCCGGCCTCGGCGCCTGCACGTCGATGACGATCCGGATGTATGCGCGGCGCAAGGGCTGGCCGCTGACCCACGTTTCCGTCGACGTGACCCACGCCAAGGAGCACGCCCGGGATGCGTCGCCAGATGGCAGCGGCGGGCGCATCGACGTGTTCCGGAGGCGGATCCGGCTGGAAGGCGACCTCGATGAGGCGCAGCGCGCGAAGCTGCTGGAGATCGCCGACAAGTGCCCCGTCCACCGGACGCTCGAGGCGAGCGCCCGGATCGCGACGGAGCTGGAGGACTAGCCGCGGGCGGGGCCCACGAGCCGCCAGAGCGCCGGCACGAGCAGCGCCGCGAGCGCGAGCTTGAGCACGTCGCCGATCAGGAACGGCCAGAGACCCCAGGCGAGGATCGGCTGGTGCCAACCGTAGAGCTGGCCGAGCCACAGAAGGCCGGGCACGTAGATCACCGCGTTGGCGAGCAGCATCGCCGCGGCCATCCGGCCCGCCGAGCGATCCCAGCCGCGGCGGGCTGCGGCGCCGAGAAGCATGATCGCGAGGACGTAGCCGACAAGATAGCCGCCGGTGCCGCCCATCATGTAGGCGATCCCGTTCAGCTCGGCCGTGGAACTCTGGAAGATGTCGAAGCCGAGGGCGCCCACGAGCATGTAGCCGAGAATCGTCGCAAGGCCGAGCCGGGGCCCATAGGCGGCGCCGATCGAGAGGACCGCGAAGGTGCCCATGTTGATCGCGACCGGCCACATCGGCACCTTGATCTGCGCGCTGGCCGCCAGCGCCATGATCCCGATGCCCGCCAGCGCGGCCTGCTTGAGCCTCAGCGCCGTTCCGCTTGCCGGGCCGATCGCCTCGATGAGAACCCTGTCCGCCATCGCCATCACTCCCTCGTTGCGTCACGAGGTTTCTGCCGCGTCGCCGTCGCCGGCGCAAGCGGGGCGAAGGCCGACACGATCAGCAGATCCTTGCGCGGCCCGGTGACGCGCCAGACCGACCGCCAGTTCGGCCAGCGGCGAAAGCCGTAGCGGACGCGGTAGAGGTCCTGGCCGCAGGGATGCTGCGCCTCGGGGCACGGCGTGTCGGGGTCGAAGTCGTGGAACGGCTGGCCGTCGGCGAAGCGCAGGACGAGACGGCCCGGCGCCTCGGTCCAGAGGTAGGTGCGGGTCGCGGTCATCGGCGGCCGGCCCGACAGGGTCAGCATGCCTTCCTCGTGCTGCACGAGCCCGCCCGCGCCGGGACGGAAGCCGACCTCGCCGGCGAGACGGCCGGTCTCGCCGGTGCGAAGGTCGGCAATGCGCCGCCAGAGGCGCCAGGTGCCGAGGAAGTCGTCGAGCGCGGGCATGCCGGTGATCTACGGTGGACCCTGCCCCGCGCCAAGGCGGTTGCCGCCCCAGCGGGGCCGGGCTAGACGCCGCACGGCCCGACGAGAAGGAGCTTTCGGATGATCCCGCGCTACGCCCGCCCCGAGATGGTCGCGATCTGGGCCCCCGAGACCAAGTTCCGCATCTGGTTCGAGATCGAGGCGCATGCCGGCGACGCGATGGCCGAGCTGGGCACGATCCCGAAGGAGAATGCCGAGGCGGTGTGGAAGGCGCGCGACGCCACCTTCGACGTGGCGCGGATCGACGAGATCGAGCGGGTGACGAAGCACGACGTCATCGCCTTCCTGACGCATCTGGGCGAGATCGTGGGGCCGGACGCGGCGCGGTTCGTGCACCAGGGCATGACCTCGTCGGACGTGCTCGACACGACGCTGAACGTGCAGCTGGTGCGGGCGGCGGACATCCTGGTCGCCGATCTCGATGTGCTGCTGGTGGCGCTCGAGACGCGGGCGCGCGAGCACAAGGACACGGTCACGATCGGCCGCAGCCACGGCATCCATGCGGAGCCGACCACCTTCGGGCTGAAGCTGGCGCAAGCCTACGCCGAGATGGCGCGGGGGCGCGAGCGCATGCTGCGGGCGCGCGAGGAGGTGGCGACGGGCGCGATCTCGGGCGCCGTCGGGACCTTCGCCAACGTCGACCCGCGGGTGGAAGAGCATGTCTGTGCGCAGATGGGGCTGAGCCCGGAGCCGGTCAGCACGCAAGTGATCCCGCGCGACCGGCACGCGGCGTACTTCGCGACGCTCGGGGTGATCGCGTCGAGCATGGAGCGGATCGCGACCGAGATCCGCCACCTGCAACGCACCGAGGTCGGCGAGGCGGAGGAGTTCTTCTCGAAGGGCCAGAAGGGCTCGTCGGCGATGCCGCACAAGCGCAACCCGGTGCTGACGGAGAACCTGACCGGGCTCGCGCGGCTGGTGCGGATGACGGTGGTGCCGGCGATGGAGAACGTGGCGCTCTGGCACGAGCGCGACATCAGCCACTCCTCGGTCGAGCGGATGATCGGGCCGGACGCGACGATCACGCTCGACTTCGCGCTGGCGCGGCTGACCGGCGTGATCGAGGGGCTGGTGGTCAATGCGGAGCGGATGCAGGCGAACCTCGACGCGACGCGGGGCCTCTTCAACTCGCAGCGGGTGCTGCTGGCGCTGACGCAGGCGGGCGCGAGCCGCGAGGACGCCTACGCGATGGTGCAGCGCAACGCGATGAAGGTCTGGGACGAGGGCGCCGACTTCCAGCAACTGCTGCGCGCCGATCCCGACGTGGTCGCGGCGCTGGGAGAGGACGGGATCGCCCGGAATTTCGACATCGGCTACCACCTCAAGCACGTCGACACCATCTTCGGCCGGGTTTTCGGGCGGTGAGTTGACGCAGGGCGTTTGCGTGCAGCCTCCGCTGCGCTAAACTTCACGTCACGTCAACGGAGGAGACGCCCCCGATGAAGACACTCGCGATACTCACGACCGCGGCGGTGATGTCGCTGCCGTCTCTAGCTGCTGCCGCGTGCAGCTACCACCAGCAGTCGGCTCAGATCTCGTGCGCCGACGGCCAGATCTACGATCAGGAAACGCGTAGCTGCGTCTCGGCATCGAGCTGAGGAAGCCCTGGATCCGGGCGGGCGAACTGCCCGGATCTCGCCCGAAGTAGCCTCGCGTTAACGGCGGGCACGCTAGGAGAGTCGAACCCGAACGCCGGAGCTTCGACGTGGATCTCTCCTTCGACACGCCCAACACCCTGCCCGACCTCCCCTCGTTCGGCGGCGCGGTTCAGGATCTGACCAAGCGACAGAAGGCGGCGATCGTCGTGCGTGTCCTGCTGGCCGAGGGCGCGCGGATCTCCCTCGGCGATCTGCCGGACGCGTTGCAGGAGGAACTGGCGCGGCAGATGGGCGAGATGCGTTTCGTCGACCGCTCGACGCTCGCCTCCGTCGTCGAGGAGTTCCTTGGCGAGATCGAGGAGATCGGCATCAGCTTCCCGGGCGGCCTCGAAGGCGCCCTCGCCATGCTCGACGGCACCATCAGCGCGACGACCGCCAGCCGGTTGCGCAAGCAGGCGGGCCTCGCCTTCTGCGGCGACCCCTGGGCGCGGATCGGCGACATCGAGAGCGACAGGCTGGTCGAGGTCCTGACGCGCGAGAGCGTCGAGGTCGGCGCGGTGCTGCTGTCGAAGCTGAAGGTCTCGAAGGCCGCCGAAGTGCTGGGCAGGCTGCCGGGCGACCGCGCGCGCCGCATCACCTACGGGGTTTCGCAGACCGGCTCGATCGCGCCGGCGACGGTCCAGAAGATCGGCCTCGCCCTGCTCCAGCAGCTCGACGCGCGGCCGCCGACGGAGTTCGACGACGGGCCGGTGGAGCGGGTCGGCGCGATCCTGAACTTCTCGCCGTCCGCAACGCGGGACGACGTGCTCGCCGGCCTCGACGAGGAGGATGCGGGGTTCGCCGCCGAGGTGCGCAAGGCGATCTTCACTTTCGCCAACATCCCGACCCGCGTGGCGCCGCGCGACATCCCGAAGATCGTGCGCGACGTGCCGCAGGCGACGCTGGCTAACGTGGTTGCCGGCGGCAAGGATGCGATCGCGCGCGCGGCCGAGTTCATCCTCGAGAATATGTCCAAGCGGCTGGCCGACGCCATCCGCGAGGAGGCCGCCGAGCTGTCCGTCAAGGACAAGGACGTCGAGGAGGCTGCGACCGAGATCGTGAACCGCATCCGCGAGATGGAGGCGCAGGGCGCGATCTTCCTGACCGCCGAGGACGAGGACGACTGAGCCGCCGCCTTGCCGTCGCCCGGCGATCGGCGATACAGCACGCGGCATGGGAAAGCGCCGGAATACCCGTGCCGACCTGGCGATCGACCGGGCGCTCCGGTCGATGCTCTGGTTGGGCCGGCGCCTGCCCTACCGCGCCCGGATCCGGTTCATCGGCTGGGCGGCATCGCGCGTCATCTCGCCGCTCGCCGGATGGCCGGAGCGGATCCGCGCGAACCTCGACCACGTCGTCCCGCAACTGCCGCGCGCAGAGCGCGAGAGGCTGGTGCGGGAGGTGCCGGACAATGCCGGGCGCACGCTGGCCGAGATCTACTCGGGCGCCGAGTTCGCCGCGCACCTAGAGGGAACGCCGATCGAGGGGCCCGGCCTTGCCGCGCTCGATGCCGCGCGCGATGAGGGCCGGCCGGCCATCGTGGTCACGGGGCACTTCGGCAACTACGACGCCCCGCGCGCAGTGCTGCTGGCGCGCGGATGCAGGCTGGCGGGCCTCTACCGTCCGATGCGCAACCGCTACTTCAACGACCACTACGTCGCCGCGATCGGCAGGATCGGCGAGCCGGTGTTCCCGACCGGGCGCCATGGTCTCGGCCTGTTGCTGCGCCACCTCCGCCAGGACGGCATGGTCGGCATGGTGGTGGATGTCTACGCCAAGCATGCGCCCGAGCTCGACTTCATGGGACAACCCGCGCCGACGGCCCTGTCGGCGGCGGAGATGGCGTTGAAG
Organism: uncultured Alphaproteobacteria bacterium; assembly: GCA_963749675.1. Taxonomy (GTDB): domain Bacteria; phylum Pseudomonadota; class Alphaproteobacteria; order Rhodobacterales; family Rhodobacteraceae; genus Roseitranquillus. The sequence goes on along the minus strand of CAVVNT010000001.1, from coordinate 710,146 downwards.
TACGGCGCGCCGCTGGTTCCGGTCTACGGCATCCGGAGTCCGGACGGCGTGACGTTCCGGATCCTCGCCGAGGCGCCGATCCCGCACAGCGACCCCGCCACCATGACTCAGGCGCTCAACGACAGCCTGTCAGAGCTGGTGCGCACGCACCCCGAACAATGGTTCTGGATCCACCGCCGCTGGAAGCCCGAGCGTCAGCGGGCGCGGGCGGCGGCGACGATCGGCCCGTAGCCCGCCTCCTGCACGAGGACGACGGCCGGCTCGTCGCCGGGAAGGTCGTGGCGTATCGCCAACGCCTCGCGCCCGTTCCACGTCGCCATCGTCTGCCAGTCCGTGACGATGTTGTGATAGCTCAGCGTGCGGCCGGCATTCTCTCCCCGCCCGATCGAGACGGTTTCGTTCGGGTTGTACCGCACGAGCTGCAGAACAAGATCCCTGTCCAGATCGGCCAGCGGCGCGACCCGCACCTCGATCTCGTCGCCATGCCGCGCGACGTCGAGGTCGATCCGTTGCGGCGCGTCGTGCGCCGCCATGATCTGCTCGGCCAGTTCCATCGGCTTGTGCCCGACCACGGCCGAGCGCCCGGACACGATCATCTGCGGCGTGTAGATCGTCCTCGCACCATGGGCGCGGGCGTAGCCCTTCTGCCGCTTGGTGAAGGCGGGTTTCGCGAACATGTCGGCCCAGCCGATATAGTCCCAGTAGTCCACGTGGAGGGCGAGCGGGATGATATCGCGCCGATGCGACAGCTTCGCCAGCAGGGCATCTGCCGGCGGGCATGCGGAACAGCCCTGCGAGGTGAAGAGTTCGACGACCACGGGTTGCTGGGCATCCGCCGTCGAGCCGATGCTCGCAATCATCATCGCCAAGGCAACCAGAATGCGCCGCATGAACCCCCCGCACCGCCGTATCACCCGCAGCTACAGTTGCGCTGACGCGGACGCCAATCAAGGATGCGAGAGATTGTGCGGCGATTTCGGTGCACAATTGTATGCCAATCGGCCAGCGGCCCCTTGATCGCTTGCCGCCGCGGACGCTAATCGAACGCAACCACCTCATCACGGAGAGTCGCATATGCCCATCCAGGTCGGACACGATAGCGCCAAGACCCGTCGCAGCCTTACCGCGGGCGGCAGCGACTTCGCCTACTACTCGCTCTCCGCGGCCGAGGAGGCCGGGCTCGGAACCTTCGGCAAGCTGCCCGTCTCGATGAAGGTGCTGGTGGAGAACCTGCTGCGGTTCGAGGACGGCGACACCGTCACCCAGGACGACATCAGGGCGTTCAGCGAGTGGGCGGAGAACGGCGGCAAGAACCCGCGCGAGATCGCCTACCGGCCGGCGCGCGTGCTGATGCAGGACTTCACCGGCGTCCCCGCGGTGGTCGACCTCGCGGCGATGCGCGACGGCATCCTGTCGCTGGGCGGCGACCCGCAGAAGATCAACCCGCTCAACCCCGTGGACCTCGTCATCGACCACTCCGTGATGATCGACGAGTTCGGCAACCCGCGCGCGTTCCAGATGAACGTCGAGCGGGAGTACGAGCGCAACATCGAGCGCTACACGTTCCTCAAGTGGGGCCAGAAGGCGTTCGAGAACTTTCGCGTCGTCCCGCCCGGCACCGGCATCTGCCACCAGGTCAACCTCGAGTACCTCGCCAAGACGGTCTGGTCGGACAAGGACCAGAACGGCGAGACGGTGGCCTACCCCGACACGCTGGTCGGCACCGACAGCCACACCACGATGGTCAACGGCGCCGCCGTCCTCGGCTGGGGCGTCGGCGGGATCGAGGCCGAGGCCGCGATGCTGGGCCAGCCCGTGTCGATGCTGATCCCCGAGGTCGTCGGCTTCAAGCTGACCGGCGCGATGTCGGAAGGCACGACGGCGACCGACCTCGTCCTGCGCGTCTGCCAGATGCTGCGCGAGAAGGGCGTCGTGTCGAAGTTCGTCGAGTTCTATGGCGACGGCCTCGACCACGTGCCGCTGGCCGACCGCGCCACCATCGGCAACATGAGCCCCGAGTTCGGCGCCACCTGCGCCTTCTTCCCGATCGACGACGAGACGCTGCGCTACCTGCGACAGACCGGCCGGCCGGAGGAGACGATCGACCTGGTCGAGGCCTACGCCAAGGAGCAGGGCCTGTGGCGGCAGCCGGGCACGGAGCCGGTCTTCACCGACACGCTCGAGCTCGACATGAGCACCGTCGTCCCGGCGATCTCCGGACCCAAGCGCCCGCAGGACTACATCGCGCTGACCGAGGCGGCGGACAAGTTCCACGCCTACGTCAAGGAACAGCGCGGCGCCGAGAACGTCAGCGAGCGGGCGCAGGGCCGGTGGGAGGCCGAGGGCGGCCAGCCCGAGCCGGTCGACATTCCCGGCGACGAGGGCCACCACATGCGCGGCTACGTCGATGCCGAGGCCGGGGCCTACCAGATCCACGACGGCTCGATCGTGATCGCCTCGATCACCTCCTGCACCAACACCTCGAACCCCTACGTGATGATCGGCGCGGGCCTCGTCGCGCGGAAGGCGCGAGAGCTGGGCCTCGACCGCAAGCCCTGGGTGAAGACGTCGCTCGCGCCGGGCAGCCAGGTCGTGTCCGCCTATCTCGAGGCCGCCGGCCTGCAGGACGATCTCGACGCGATCGGGTTCAACCTGGTCGGCTACGGCTGCACCACCTGCATCGGCAACTCCGGCCCGCTGGCGCCCGAAATCTCCAAGGCGATCAACGACAACGACCTGATCGGCGTCTCCGTCCTCTCCGGCAACCGAAACTTCGAGGGGCGGATCAGCCCGGACTGCCGGGCGAACTACCTCGCCTCGCCGCCGCTGGTCGTGGCCTACGCGCTCGTCGGCGACATGAACGTCGACATCACGACGGAGCCGATGGGTCAGGACAAGGACGGCAACGACGTCTTCCTCAAGGACCTCTGGCCCAGCCAGAAGGAGATCGCCGAGCTGGTCGAGCAGACCGTCACGCGCGAGAGCTTTCAAGAAAAGTACGCGGACGTTTTCAAGGGCGACGAGCGCTGGCGCGAGGTCGAGACGACGGAGGGCGAGACCTACGATTGGCCTCCGGCATCGACCTACGTGCAGAATCCGCCGTACTTCAAGGACATGGACGTCGAACCTCACGGGATCGACGATATCGAGAATGCGCGGGTGCTCGCCATCCTCGGCGACATGGTGACCACCGACCACATCAGTCCGGCGGGTTCCTTCAAGGACACCACCCCCGCCGGCAAGTACCTCGTCGAACGTCAGGTGCAGCCGCGCGAGTTCAACTCCTACGGCTCGCGCCGCGGCAACCATGAGGTGATGATGCGCGGCACCTTCGCCAACATCCGCATCCGCAACGAGATGCTGGACGGTGTCGAGGGCGGCTACACGCTGGGCCCCGACGGCCAGCAGACCTCGATCTACGAGGCGGCGATGGCGTGGCAGGACAAGGGCGTGCCGCTCGTCATCTTCGGCGGCGAGCAGTACGGCGCCGGCTCGTCGCGCGACTGGGCCGCCAAGGGCACCAACCTGCTCGGCGTCAAGGCGGTGATCGCCGAGAGCTTCGAGCGCATCCACCGCTCGAACCTCGTCGGCATGGGCGTCGTGCCGTTCGAGTTCACCGGCGGCGACACCCGCAAGTCGCTGAAGTTGAAGGGCGACGAGGAGGTCACCATCAAGGGCCTCGCCGACGTCACGCCGGGCGCCACGGTCCCCGCGACGATCAAGTACGCCGATAGCACCGAGAAGGAAATCCAGCTCAAGTGCCGGATCGATACGGCCATCGAGAAGGCCTACGTCGAGCATGGCGGCGTCCTGCACTACGTGCTGCGGGATTTGGCAAAGGCGGCGTGACGGCAGCCCACTCACACTTGACGATGGCCCGGCGCGTACAGCCTCGGGCCTTTCGTTTTCGGATGCCCGGCAACGGTGTGTGACCGTAGGCCAGATCGAAGCGCGGAGCGTACCGGATTCAATCACTCCCGAACGTTGCCGTATCATTGCGAAATTCAGGCCGCTACGATTGCCGAAAGAGAGGGAGCGATGGGAGATATGGATGATCTGACCGACTTCGCCGCTCTGGAGAAGCGCGAGTGGTCGGATACGAAAGTGGCGCAGTCCTACGCCCAATCCTTTGCCCGTGCGGCCGATATGGTGGTCCCGCATCTGGTTGCAGCGGTGAGAGCCGGACCGGGCATCGATGTGCTCGACCTCTGCTGCGGGCATGGCAATGTGACCAACGGGCTGCTTGAGGCGGGTGCTTGCGTGACCGGCCTCGATTTTTCGCCGGCGATGCTGGAGTTGGCACGAAGGGCGATGCCAGAAGCGAAGTTTGTCGAAGGCGACGCGATGAACAACGGTTTCGATGTAGAGTCTTTCGATGCCATCACGATCGGCTTCGGGATGCCTCATGTTCCAGACCCACCGAAGGTATTGAAGGAGGCGCGTCGGGTGCTGCGTCCGAAGGGACGGTTGGCGTTCTCGGTCTGGTGCGGACCTGAAGTTGATACAGCGCTCGGATACGTCTTCGGAGCGATCGAAGCCCATGGGCACCCCGAGATCACGCTACCGCCCGGACCAGGCGCGAACGACTACGCCGACCCGGCGCGGGCCTTCCCGGTCCTCGAGGCTGCCGGTTTCAAGGAATGCCGCAGCACCGCAGTTGCATCCATGTGGCGGGTTTCCGATCCAGCTGCGCCATATCACTTTTTTCGTGAGGGAACGGCGCGGGGCGGAGCGCTTCTGCGCCCACAGCCGGAAGAGAACGCATTTGCAATCCGCGACGCCGTCGTTGCTCAGGTCTTGGACAGACATGGCGACGGTCCCGAGTGGGACGTGCCGATCCCGGCCGTCGTAATTTCTGCGGTGGCCGGCTAATCCCTCGCGCCAGCATGGCATTTTCCTTCTGTGAATAGGAATGCCCGCTCCTCAGCAAAATCCGCACTACGCCACCCACAGTCCCCGCTCCCGGTGCCAATCCTCGATGGACTGGTCGGGGTAGCCGTCGAAAAGCTGGTCACCGTCGCTCTGCTGGATGACGACCCAAGAAGCCTTGAACTCCAGCAGCAGATGGACCCGACTGGGCGGCACCGGCAAATCGGTGTCGATGGCCGAGGCGAAGGGGTGGATCAGCTCCGGCCAGGACGGGTCGTACATCCAGAGCGCGGTGGCGCAGCGGGTGCAGAAGTTGCGCTCGCCCTCGCTGAGCTCGCACTGGCCGCCGCGGTCGATCTCGGCGCGGTAGACGCCGATCGCCTCCCGCCCCCGGACCTGCAACGTATCGGTGACCGCCGAGAGGTTGATCGCGTACCCGCCGCCACCAGCCGTCTTGCGGCAGATCGTGCAGTAGCAGCGCTGGTACGGGTACGGGGCGTGGCTCTCGACCCGGAACCGGACGGCGCCGCAGCGACAAGAGCCTTCAAGCGTGATGGTCATCGGCTCCCCCCTTCGCGCCGGGCACCGCCTGAATCCTCACCAGGCGGCTAAGCCAGACGGATACATCAAGTATATCAAGGAACTTGCCCCTAGCGTCCATCGTGGACGCCCTCGGCCGGGGCGACGTCAGTCCGAGACCTCCTCGATCGCCGGGCGGATCTGCCCCTCGAGCGAGCGCTGCGTGATCGGCCCGGCGAAGCGGAGCACCACCCTGCCCTCGCCGTCGATCACGTAGGTCTCGGGCACGCCATAGAGACCCCAGTTGATCGCCGTGCGGCCCGACTCGTCCGCGCCGATCGCCGTGTAGGGGTCGCCGAGTTCGTTCGAGGAACGCCTCCGCCTTCGCGGGATCGTCCTTGTAGTTGATGCCGTAGATCGGGATTCCCTCCGCCGCCAGCAGCTCGAGGTTCGGGTGCTCGGCCCGGCAGGGCGCGCACCAGCTCGCCCAGTAGTTCACCAGCTTCACGCCCGGGGTCTTCAGCGCCGCGCCGTCGAAGACGGGGCGATCGCCCAGCGGCTCCAGCGACACGGCGGGCGCGACCTGTCCGGCGATCGCGGACGGCAGCGCGTCCGGATCCTCGCGCCGCATGCCGAGAAAGAAGCCCGCGGCGATGGCGGCGAAGACGAGCGGCGGCAGGAAGAGGAGCGGCCTAGCCACGACGGCGCCCCTCCGCCTCGTCCAGCCGCCGGCGCATCCGGGCGGCGCGCGCGAGGCTCAGCACGACGATGCCGAGGATCAGCACCAGGCTGACGCCGTAGGCCGTCAGGACTTCGGCGGCGTAGGGGCCGAGATCAGGCATGCATCCGCTCCCGCAAGGTCAGCGCGTGAAGGCGCCGCGACCGCACCTCGGTCCGCGTCCTGAGCAGGACCAGCGCCAGGAACAAGAGGACGAACCCCGCGATGCAGACCAGCAGCGGGATGTAGAAGACGTCGGCCACGTTCTCCTCGGCGTCAAGGGACAGCGAGGCGCCCTGGTGGAGACCCTGGTTCCAGAAGAGCACGGCGTAGCGCGACAGGATAGCGAAGACCGAGCCCACCAGGCAGAGCACCGAAGTCAGGTCGGCGGCGGTATCCGGGTCCTCGACCGCCTCCCACAGCGCGACGTAGCCGAGGTAGAACAGGAACAGGATCAGGAACGAGGTCAGCCGCGGATCCCACGCCCACCACGTGCCCCACATCGGGCTGCCCCAGACCGCCCCGGTGACGAGCGCGATCAGCGTCATCGTCATGCCCACCGGTGCCGCCGCCCGAGCCGCGAGCGCGCTGACGTGGTGCCGCCGGATCAGCCAGATCAGCGACGCGACCAGCATCATCAGCCACGCGTTGATCGCCATCAGTGCGGAGGGCACGTGCAAGTAGATGATCTTGACGGTCGAGCCCTGCCGGTAGTCGTCGGGCGTGAAGAAGAACCCCCAGAGCCAGCCCCACGACGAGGCACATCCGCCGCCAACGCGCCGGCGACCGGTGTCACGCGGGCGGACCATGCCATGAAGCGGGCCGGATTGGCGAAGGACCAGATCGACATCGGCACAGCCTTTATTGCCTCGCGCCGTCCCACTCAACCCACATGGGCGCGAGCGGCGTCAGCGCAGATTGACGCGGAGCGCGGCGGCGCCGGCGAAGGGCAGGATCGCCAGCGTTCCCAGCGTGATGCCGGCCAGCAGCAGCGCCGGAGTCGCGGCCGGGAGCCCCTCGCCGCCGCGCCGGACCGCTTCCGCCCCGAAGACCAGCGTCGGGACGTAAAGCGGCAGGACCAGCAGCGACAGGAGCAGACCGCCGCGCTTGAGCCCGACCGTCAGCGCCGCGCCGAAGGCCCCGATCATCGACAGCGCCGGCGTGCCGAGGCCAAGCGTCAGAAGAAGCCACGGCTGCCCTGCGGCGGGCAGCCCCAGGAGCAACGCGAAGAGCGGGGCGGAGAGCGTCAACGGCAGACCGGTGGTCAGCCAGTGCGCTACGGCCTTGGCGAAGACCAGCGCCTCGAGAGGCAGCGGCGACACCGCCAGCGCGTCGAGCGAGCCATCCTCTCGGTCGAGCGCGAAGACCCGGTCGAGCGACAACAGCACGGCAAGCAGCGCGCCGAGCCACAGGATGCCGGGCGCGATCGCCGTCAGCAGATCGGCCCGCGGCCCGACGCCGAGGGGGACCAGCACCGTCACGATGAGAAAGAACGCGAGCGCGAGGCCAAAGCCACCGCCGGCGCGCATGGCAAGACGCAGGTCGCGGGCAATCACCGCCCTCATGCAAAGGCCGCGTCGAAGTCGTCGACCGGAGCGCGTGCGGCGAACTGCCTCACGTCGAGGACCTGAGCCTCGATGCCGAGATCGACATGCGTCGCGATGATGGCGACGCAGCCGTCCCGCAGATGATCGCGCACGACCCTTCCGAAGCCCTCGACCGATGCCGCATCGAGCGAGACGGTCGGTTCGTCGAGAGCCCAGACCGGCCGGCCCGCGACCGCCAGGCGCGCAAGCCCGAGGCGCCGGCGCTGGCCCGCCGACAGGTGCATCGCCGGTCTGTCTGCGAGTCGCTCCAGGTCGAAGCCCGCCATTGCGGCGGAGATCTCCCCAAGCCCATGGATCGCGGACCAGAATGCGAGGTTCTCGGCGACTGTCAGGGTCGCCTTCACCGCGTCGGTGTGCGCCGCGTAGGCGACCGAATCGGCGCCAGGCGCCACGGAGCCCGTCGCAGGTGGCTGAAGCCCCGCGAGGGTGCGCAGCAGGGTCGTCTTGCCGGACCCGTTCGGTCCGCGCAGGATGAGGGCGCTACCGGCCGCGACCCGAAACGACACGCCCTCGAGCACCGGCAGTCCGCCGCGCGCGCAGGTCAGGTCATCTACGACGAGGTCCATGGTCGGGGAGTAGCGGCGCCGGTGGCCGGAGGCCAGCCCGCATCAGACGGGCAGGAGCGCGATCCCGACCCGACGTCCTTCGCCCAGCAGGACATTGTAGGTGCGGCACGCCGCCGGCGACGCCGCGATCTCCACGCCGATCCCGGCATCCTCGAGCGCGGTGCGGAAGGCGGACGGCGGGTTCGCGATCTCTGGTCCGGTCCCGACGAAAAGGATGTCGACATCGTTGGCGCCTGCCAGAAGCGGTTCCGGGTCGTGATAGCCGGACCATGCGACGAGGCCGGAGGGCATCACGGCGAGGGGCCCCGGCCGGGGTTCGCCCGCGACGCGGAAGAAGCCGGGTCCGTAGCCTTCGATCGGCAGGCCGCTTGGGTAGCTCACTTCATTGAGTTGCATGCACGAAGGCTAGATCCGCCCCGCTGTCCGGGCAAGTCAGGCATCGACGTTGGCGAACTGGTTGCCCTCGGTCTTGTCCGGCTTCGACCAGTCGCGCTTGACCCCGAGCATCAGTACGATGTTCTTGGCGACGTAGACCGAGGAGTAGGTACCGACGATCACGCCGAAGAAGATCGCGAACACGAAGCCGCGGATCACGTCGCCCCCGAAGATCAGCAGCGCCAGCAGCGCCATGAGCGTGGTGCCGCTGGTCATCACGGTCCGTGACAGGGTCTCGTTGACCGACAGGTTCATGACGTCGCGCAAAGGCCTCTGCTTGTACTTCCGGAGGTTCTCCCGCACCCGGTCGAAGATCACGACGGTGTCGTTGATCGAGTAGCCGATGATCGTCAGCAGCGCCGCAATGGTGGCGAGATCGAACCGGATCTGCAGGAGCGCGAAGACGCCGATCGTGAGCAGCACGTCGTGGAACAGGGCCGCGACCGCGCCGATGGCGAACTGCCACTCGAACCGCAGCCAGATGTAGATCATGATCAGGCCGAGCGACGTGACGACGGCGATCACGGCGGATTGGACCAGCTCTCCCGAAACCTTGGGCCCCACCGATTCGACCGATCGGAACTGGATGTCGGGCGCAACCTTGGCGAGTTCGGTGCGGATGGCCTCGACCGTGTCGGCCGAGACGCTCTCCTGTCCCTCCTGCGCCTGGACGCGGATCATCGCGACGTGCTCGTCCGCCTCGAACGTCGGATCGAAGACTTCGGTGATGGAGACGTCGCCCAGCTCGAGCGGCTGGAGCGCCTCGCGATAGGCGCCGACGCTAACCGTCTCGGCGCTGACGGTGCGGATCGTGGTACCGCCGCGGAAGTCGATGCCGAAATTGAGCCCCATGACGAGCCACAGGATCAGCGACAGGACCATCATGACCACCGACGCGCCGAAGGTCGCCCGCGCGTAGCGGAAGAAGTCTATGGTGGTATGCTCGGGGACGAGCTTGAGGCGCATGGGATCAGACCTCGATCGTTCTGGGGCGGCGCCGCTCGAACCACATCACGATGATGGCGCGCGTGACGTAGATCGCGGTGAAAACGGACGTGAGGATGCCGATGGCGAGCGTCACGGCGAAGCCGCGGACCGGCCCGGAGCCGAGGAAGAACAGGATCGCGGCGATCAGGAAGGTGGTGATGTTGGCATCGATGATCGCCGAGAGCGCCTTCTGGTAGCCGAGCTCGATCGCGCGCGCAGGGCCGCGCGCCGTCCGCATCTCCTCCCGTATGCGCTCGAAGACCAGCACGTTGGCGTCGACCGCCATGCCGATGGTCAGCACGATGCCGGCGATACCCGGAAGCGTCAGCGTGGCGCCTATCGCCGACAGGATGCCGAAGATCAGGGCGATGTTGAGCAGGAGCGCGATGTCGGCGATGATGCCGAACAGCCCGTAGGACGCGGCCATGAGCGCGAGCAAGGCGACAAGCGCAACGAGGCAGGCCAGCCTTCCAGCCTCGATGCTGTCCTGGCCGAGTTCCGGTCCGATCGTGCGCTCCTCCAGGAAGGTCAGCTCCGCCGGCAGGGCGCCTGCGCGCAGCAGGACCGCGAGATCCGTCGATTCCTCGACCGTGAAGCTGCCGGTGATGATGCCGGAACCGCCGGCGATGTGACTCTGGATGACGGGAGCGGAAATCACCTCGTCGTCAAGGACGATCGCGAAGGGCGAGCCGATGTTCTCCGCGGTGTAGTCGCCGAATTTCCGTGCGCCCGAAGGGTTGAACCGGAAGTTGACCGCGGGCCGCCCGTTCTGGTCGAACGACGGCTGCGCGTCCACCAGTTCTTCGCCCGTGACAACCGGGGACGGCTCCAGCACGTAGTACGTTCCCGGCTCGTCGAGCGACGGGTAGACCACGTTGCGGCCGCCCGGGTCCGCCTCCGGGTCGGAGGTGCGGGAGATCACGGGATTGAAGGTAAGGCGCGCCGTGGTTCCGATGAGATCCTTGAGTTCGGCAGCCGAACCGATGCCAGGCACCTGAATGAGGATCCGATCCGCGCCCTGGCGCTGGATCGTCGGCTCCCGGGTGCCCACCTCGTCGATGCGACGGCGGATGATCTCGAGGCTCTGGCGGACGGTCCGGTCGTCGGTGGCCTGCCGCTCGGCGTCGGACAGACGCACGACGAGATCGGCGCCATCGCCCGAGACCTCGATGTCGCTGCCGCCGACGCCGGTCAGCGAGACGATCGGCCGCGACAGCTCCCTGACGACCTCCAGCGCGCGTGCCATCCCGTCGGGATTGCTCAGGCGGACGCGAAGCTCGTCGGGAGGAGAGGGTTGGCGGCGAATGGTGCCGACCGTGTCGCGCTCGTCACGCAGCGCGTCGCGGACTTCGGGCCAGTAATTGTCGATCCGGTCGGCGTAGACATCCTCGACCTGCACCTCGGCGAGGAGGTGGGCGCCGCCGCGAAGATCGAGGCCCAGATTGACGAGTCCCGAGGGCATCCAGTCAGGCCACACCGACGCCTCGGCGATCCGCTCGGGCGTCGCGCCCTGCGTCTCGATCGCCTGGACGGCGTCGTTGTGCGTCTCGACCCGGCCGTAGAAAAGGTTTGGAAGCGCCGTGATGAGGCCGACGGACACGAGACCCCAGATGACCACGCGCTTCCAGAGTGGAAACTCGAGCATCTAGCTTGCCGGTTCGGTCTTGTTCAGGACCTGCGCGACGGTCGAGCGGACGATGCGGACACGGACGCCCTCGGCGATCTCGACCTCGAGCTCGCCATCCTCCTTGACCTTGGAGACCTTGCCGATGACCCCGCCCTGGGTGACGATCTGGTCGCCCCTGCGCAGTGCCTGGACCATCTTCTGGTGATCTTTGGCCCGCTTCTGCTGCGGCCGGATCAGGAGGAAGTACATGATCGCGAAGATCAGGATGAGGGGAATGAAGGAGGCAATTGCACCCCCGGCCCCAGGGGCCGCCTGGGCGTAGGCTGGCGTCACGAACATCGGCAAGTCCCTGTTGTCGGCGAGGCTGCTCCCCCGCGTATTGCGGCGCAGAACCTATGGACTGGCGCCCACGTTGTCCAGCATCGCCGCCGCGGATCGCGGTTCACAGCCGGCCGACCTTGCGGCATGAGGGTGGTCGCGATGAACGGCGAGGCCTACCGGTGTTGAGTGAGAGAGCTTGTAGGATGATCCGCCTCGGCGCGCTTCTCGCGGCGCTGCTGATCCCTCTCCCATCCGCGGCGCAGGACGCGACGCCGCTCTCGGCAGAGGAGCATTCGGCCTGGACGGCGATCGGACGCGTCAACGTCGGCGGGCTCAACACACGCGGCACCTGCACAGGCACGCTGATCGCCCCGGACCTGGTGCTGACCGCGGCGCATTGCGTTCCGGCGCGGGCGCGTCGCGACGCGGACCCCGAGAAGGTTCATTTCCTGGCTGGCTGGTACCGCGACGACTACGCGGCGCACCGAACAGGGCGGGCGCTCTACCTCCATCCCGACTACGTGCAGGGCCGGTCCGGTCTGGGCGCCCTCTATGCCGATCAGGCGCTTGTGGAGTTGGACACACCGATCCCGGCGGAGGTTGCGACCCCGTTGCCGCTGGCGGAGATGCCGACGTTCGCCGACGACGTGGAAATCCTCGCCTACAGCAATCGGCGCAGCGGCGCGCTGGCGCGGGCGGGGCCGTGCATCGCCATCGGCCTCGACGCGGACACCCTGGGGATGACTTGCGCGGTGCTTGGCGGCAATTCAGGCGCGCCGGTCCTGCGGCGGGGCCAGGACGGATGGCAGATCGTCGCCGTCGCCGTCGCGCGGAATACCGGTGAGGGCGGGTTCCGCAGCTTCGCCGTGCGCCCTGCCCCGGTCCTGTTCGAGATGGCAGGCCGCGAAGCGCCCTGAACCTTTCCGCTTCAAAACAGCCGCGGTTTTGGGCATTCGGGTGGCGACTTCTCCGACGAGGCTGAGACATGCACGACATCCGCGCCGTTCGCGACGATCCCGCGGGCTTCGACGCCGCCCTTTCCCGCCGCGACACTGCGTATGCGGGCACCGCGGAACGACTGCTCTCTATAGATGCCGAGCGGCGGGCTGCCGTCACCGCTGTCGAGACGGCGCTGGCGGAGCGGAACGCGGCCTCGAGGGAGGTGGGCGTCGCGAAGGGTCGGGGGGACGAGGCGGAGTTCGAGCGGCTGCGCGCCCTTGTCGCCGCGAAGAAGGACGAGATCACCGCGCTGGAGGAGGCGGCGCGGCGGGCAGACGCGACGCTGAGAGACGAGATGCTGCGCCTGCCGAACCTGCCGCTGCCGCAGGTGCCCGACGGCGCAGACGAGGATGACAACGTCGAGATCCGGCGGGTCGGGGAGCCGCCGCAGTTCGAGTTCGCGCCTCGCGAGCACTATCAGCTCGCGGCGGCGCAGCAGGGCATGGACTTCGAGAGTGCGGCCAAGCTGTCCGGCAGCCGCTTCGTGGTTCTCTCCGGCGCGATCGCGCGGCTGCAGCGGGCGCTCGCGCAGTTCATGCTGGAGGTGCATACCGCCGAGAACGGGCTGACGGAGACCTGGACGCCCGTGCTGGTGCGCGACGACGCGATGTACGGCACCGGTCAGCTGCCCAAGTTCGGCGAGGACAGCTATCAGACGCGCGAGGGCATGTGGCTGATTCCGACGGCCGAGGTCACGCTGACCAACATCGCCGCCGGCCACATCCTCGACGAGGACTACCTGCCCCGCCGCTACTGCGCGCACACCCAGTGTTTCCGTTCCGAGGCCGGCAGCGCCGGCAAGGACACCGCCGGGATGCTCCGCCAGCACCAGTTCGAGAAGGTCGAGATGGTCTCGGTCGTCCATCCCGACCGCGGGCTGGAGGAGCACGAGCGGATGACGAAATGCGCCGAGGGCATCCTCGACCGGCTGGGCCTTGCCTACCGCACGGTCGTCCTGTGCACCGGCGACATTGGAGGCGGCGCGCGGATCACCCACGACATCGAGGTCTGGCTGCCCGGGCAGGATAAGTATCGCGAGATCAGCTCGGTCAGCTACTGCGGCGACTGGCAGGCGCGACGAATGAACGCACGCTATCGCCCCTCGGGTGGAGGGAAGCCCGAGTTCGTCCACACTCTCAACGGCTCCGGGCTCGCCGTCGGCCGGACGCTGATCGCGGTCCTGGAGAACGGGCAGCGGGAGGATGGCTCGGTCACTTTGCCGCAGGCGCTGCACCCGTTCCTCGGCGGCAGGAGCCGGATCACGGCGGAGGGCGTTCTGGAATGACCGCCGACGGAGCGCGCGGACGCGCGATCGTGGTCTTGGCGGCGGCAATCGCGTTTGCCGCGGCACCTTTCGCGACCGGCGGCTTCGGCGGGTTCGACCCCACGGCCTTTCCGGTGCCGCAGGACGATCCACCGGTCCAGCCCGCCGGCTGGGCGTTCTCGATCTGGGGCGTGATCTATCTGTGGCTTCTCGCACATGCCGGCTTTGGCCTGCTGCGGCGCGACACCGACCCGCACTGGGACAAAACCCGATTGCCGATGATCGTCGCCCTCGGCGTCGGGGCCGCCTGGCTGCCGGTGGCGCAGCGAAGCCCGGTGGCGGCGACGGCTCTGCTCGCGATCATGCTCGCCGCCGCGGTCCTCGCCTTCCTCCGGGCGCCGGACGAGGACCGGCTGCTAGCGCTTGCCCCGATCGGCCTCTTCGCGGGGTGGCTGACCGCTGCGACAGGTGTGTCCGTGGGACTGCTCCTGGGCGGCTGGGATCTCACCGGGCCGGTGACCGCGGCGGTCGCGGCTCTCGTCTGGGCGCTGGCGCTCGCGGCGGCGATCCTGGGGCTGCGGCGAGAGATGTTCTACGCCGTCGCGATCGCCTGGGCACTGCTCGGCATCGTCGCGAGCAACGGCCTGGCGCAGCCCCTCGTCAGCGTGATCGCCGGCTGCGGGGCTATCGCCCTTCTCGCATTGGCATGGCGCTTTCGCGCACGGACTTGATCGCAGCACGGGCTTGACCCAGCCTCGGCGCACGCTGAAAAGCGCGGCATGGCCAACGGAACGCTGACAATCGATCTCGACGCGCTGGCCGCGAACTGGCGTGCCCTTGCCGCGGCAGCGCCCGGGGCCGAGGCGGGCGCAGTGGTCAAGGCGGATGGCTACGGGCTCGGTGTCGCTCAGGTGGCACGCGCGCTCGCCAAGGCCGGGGCGCGGTCATTCTTCGTGGCAACCGCCGAGGAAGGCGCTGCAGTGCGCGCCGCGCTCGGCGGCCGCCCCACGATCTATATCTTCGGCGGGCATATGACCGGCGACGCCGAGATTCTGGCCGAGAGCGCGCTCGTCCCCCTGCTGAACTCTGCCGAGCAGGCCAGGCGCCACGGCACCGATCTCGCGGGCCATCCCTACGGCGTGCAACTCGACAGCGGCATGAATTGGCTTGGGATGGAGCCGTCGGAATGGACGGATCTGCGGGACGGGCTGCGCGAGCCGCGGCTGGTGATGAGCCACCTCGCCTGCGCCGACGAGCCCGACCACGCGATGAACCGGCGGCAGCTCGAGATCTTCCGGGAGATGACGCAGGGTGTGACCGCGCCGCGGTCGCTGGCGGCGACGGGCGGGATCCTGCTGGGCCCTGACTGGCAGTTCGACCTGACCCGCCCCGGTGTCGGCCTGTATGGCGGGCTTCCCTTCGCCGAGGCGAAGCCGGTCGTTCGGCTCTCTCTGCCGGTGATCCAGGTGCGCGACGTCGCGGCGGGCGAGGTCGTGGGCTACGGCGCGACCTGGACGGCCGAAGCGCCGACACGCACCGCGACGCTGCAGGCCGGCTATGCCGACGGCCTGATCCGGGCGATGGGCAACCGGGCGCAAGTCTGGGCCGGCTACGTGCCCTGCCCGCTCGTCGGGCGGGTGTCGATGGACCTTCTGACCGTCGACGTTTCCCATCTGGACGAGGTGCCCGACACCCTCGACATCCTCGGGCCGCAGCAGAGGGTCGACGACGTGGCCGAGGCCGCAGGCACGATCGGGTACGAGATACTTACCTCGCTGGGGCGCCGGTACCGTCGCCGCTACGTCGGCGGATGAAGCCGCTTGTCCTGCTGGGCGACGCCACGCTGCGCCTGCTCGCCGGGATCGGGCGGATCGCGCTCTTCGCGCTGTCGACGCTCTCGCACCTTCTGCGACCGCCGTTCTTTCTACGCGAGCTCGGTCAGCAGATCCTCGCCATCGGGTGGTTCAGCCTGCCCGTGGTCGCGCTGACGACACTCTTCACCGGCGGGGCGCTGGCGCTTCAGATCTACGCGGGCGGCTCGCGCTTCAACGCGGAGTTGGCGGTTCCTTCCATCGTGGCGATCGGCATGGTGCGCGAGCTGGGGCCGGTGCTCACGGGGCTGATGGTCGCCGGCCGGGTTGCCGCCGCCATTGCCGCCGAGATCGGCACCATGCGCGTGACCGAGCAGATCGACGCGCTGGTGACCCTCTCGACCGATCCGATGAAGTACCTCACCGTGCCCCGCGTCCTCGCAGCGACGCTCACCCTGCCGGTTCTGGCAGGCGTCGGCGACGTCATCGGCGTGATGGGGGGATGGCTGGTCGGAACCACGCGGCTCGACTTCAACGCCGCGGCCTACATGCAGAACACGATCGACTTCCTAGAGACCGGCGACGTCGTCTCCGGCCTCGTCAAGGCCGCGGTGTTCGGCTTCATCGTGGCGCTGATGGGATGCTATCACGGCATGAACTCCGAACGTGGCGCGCGCGGCGTCGGCCGGGCCACGACCCGCGCCGTCGTCTCGTCCTCGGTGCTGATCCTCGCGTCGAACTACCTGCTGACCGAGGTCTTCTTCTCGGCATGATCGAGGTTCGCGGCCTGTCCAAGTCATTCGAGGGCAACGCCGTCCTTAAGGGTATCGACCTGGATGTCGCGCGCGGTGAGAGCTTCGTCGTCATTGGCGGTTCCGGCGCCGGAAAGTCGGTGCTCCTCCGCTCGATCATGGGGCTCGTCCGGCCTGACGGCGGGACCGTCCGGGTGGACGGCCGCGATCCGCTCGGGCGGGAGCGCGAGGCTTTCCTGGCCGACATCGGCGTACTCTTTCAGGGTGCCGCGCTCTTCGACTCGATGCCGCGTCTGGCAAAACGTCGCGTTCCGCTTGCTGAGGGGACGCAAGCGGCTGACGCGAAGTCGCGCACGACAGGTTGCCGTCGAGAAACTGGCCCGCGTCGGGCTGGGCGGGGACGTCGGCGACCTCTATCCCGCCGAGCTGTCGGGTGGCATGCAGAAGCGCGTGGGCCTCGCTAGGGCGATCGCGGCCGACCCGCACGTGATCTTCTTCGACGAGCCGACGGCGGGTCTCGATCCAATAATGGCCCGCGTGATCAACGAGCTGATCCGCGAGGTCGTCGTCGAGATGGGCGCGACGACGATGACGATCACACACGACATGACGACCGTCTCACAGGTGGCGGACCGGGTCGGCATGCTCCACGGCGGGCAACTGGGATGGGTGGGGTCGGCGCAAGACGTGGCGACCGCCTCCGATCCGGCCCTCAGGCAATTCGTCGAGGGCCGCGCCGAGGGGCCGCTGACGGCGCCGGAAGCGTTCGCCCGATAGCGTCTAGTCGTTCAGATCCCGCAAGAGGCGAACTGCGCCTACGGGGACGGTCGGTCTTTCGACAGGCTCCGGGACGGGCCGGCGCCGTGATGCTGGACTTTCATAGCACGTCGAACGCGTTTGCCGGGGACGTCATGGTCCACGCGACATCTTGGTGTTATGGCACTGAGACATGATCGACGTGCTGGCCACGATATGCCTCTTGTCCTCGCCCGAGACCTGCGCGGAGCGTGCCGTGCAGGTGGGCGCCGTCGATTGCGTCGCGGCGATGGCCGCGGCGGCCCCGCGCCTCGAGTCATGGAGAGCCGAACACGCCATCGGCGATGTCCGATGCGCACCGCCCAAAGACACACCGCTCGACGTCACCGAGGTCGCACCCGGGCTCTACGTCCATGCGGGTGAAATCGCGGAGCCGTCTACGGGCAATAGTGGCGGCGTATCGAACCTCGGGATCATCGTCGGCGAGGATCGTGCGGCGGTCGTCGATGCCGGCGGTTCTCGAGCCATGGGCGAGAGGGTCGTGGCGACGGTCAGGTCTATTACGGACCTGCCGATTGCATACGTGATCCTGACTCACATGCACCCCGATCATGTCTTCGGGGCGACGGCCCTCGCCGACGCGGGGGCCGAGATCGTAGGGCACCGCGCCCTGCCGCAAGCGCTCGCCGCGCGAGCCGAAAATTACGAGGTGTCCTTCGAACGGCTCCTCGGTCGGGCGTTCCTTGGAACGGAGACGCCGGAACCGGCGCGGCTGGTGGAGGGCGAACTGAACCTCGACCTCGGCGGGCGCACGCTTCGCCTTCTGGAATGGCCGACCGCCCACACGCATACCGATGTGACGGTTGAGGACACGGTAACGAATACACTCATGGCGGGAGATCTGGTATTCGACCGCCACGCCCCCGCACTGGACGGGTCGCTCGTCGGCTGGCAGTCGGCGCTCGACAGGATCGATGTCTCAGGTCCCGGGCGCGTCGTGCCGGGCCACGGTGCGCCGTGGCTCCCTTGGCCGGAGGGCGGGGCCCCTCTGCGACGCTATCTGGACGTGCTGGCGCGCGATACGCGCGAGGCGCTCGATGAGGGGCTATCGCTATCTGAGGCGACGGAAACCGTCGCGCAGTCAGAGGCAGGAAACTGGGATCTCTTCGATCTCTACAATCCGCGCAACGCGACCGTCGCCTATACCGAGCTCGAATGGGAATGAGCTAGTCGATCCTCGCCAGCAGCCGCTGCGCGATCTCGTAGGCCCGGCGCTCGAGCAGGACGGGGGTCTCGCAGACGTAGGTCAGCGCAGAATTCCGATCCTGGAAGACCCGTTCACGCCAGTCTATCTCGGCCTCGAGCGCGTCGAGCCTGTCGAAGTCAGGCTCGTCCGACCCCTCGAGCGATTTGAACTCGGCACGCAATGCGTCGATCTCCCGTGCCAGCTCGGCTTGGCCGCGCGCGTACCGCACGATGCCCTGCACGACGCGGGTCCGCCTGCGATCGATCCGTTCGAACGCAGCGGAGAAGACGCGCCCGTAAGTCGCGGGGTCGACGTCCCGCTGCGCCGCAACCGCGTCAATCATCGCCTCCACCTCGTCGATGGAAACGCGCCTGAGGGCCATCGCTTCGGCGACCTCCAGCCAGTCTTCGTCGAGCGGCTCCGCCTCCTCGGGCACGGGCTCGGGCCACATGACGGCGAGCGAGAGGTGGTCCACCCTTCGCTGCACGCAAGGCCAGTCGGGGTCACTGCCGAAGGCTGCATGCAACGGGGCGGAGACGACTCCAACGACGGTTGCGCAGGCGGCGATCTTCCAGAGTGTCACGTGCGGCCCTCCCTTGCCCGTCCACCTGGACGATCAAAGCAAGCGGCGACGCGCGATGCAACTTTCTTCGGAACGCTAGGGGGGCCTGGGAAGGCCCCCGCTGCTGAGGTGCGGTGGTCCGGTCTACTCGGCCGCGCGCGCCAACGTCGTGGCCGAGCCGACACGATAGCTGTCCTGTGCGGCCGCGACGCCGCTTCCGAGTTGGATGGGCATGCCGAGGTCGGCCATGACCATCTCCGCCGTCGCGATACCCGAAAGGGCCTGGACGTCGCTCAGCATGCCGAGGTGGCCGATGCGGAACACCTTGCCCGCGACGTCCCCAAGGCCGCCGCCGAAGGCAACGCCGTAATCCTCGCGCGCGCGGATCACGACCTGCTGCGCGTCGAAGCCTTCAGGCGTGCGGATCGCGGTCACGGTATCGGATTCGATCTCCGGCCGCTTGGCGCAGGTCTCGAAACCCCAGCCGCGCACCGCTGCGCGCACGCCTTCGGCGATGCGCCGGTGACGCGCGAACACGGCCTCCAGTCCTTCGCCAAGCAGCATTTCGCAGGACAGCTTCAGGCCGTTCAGCATCCCCGCCGAGGGCGTGTAGGGGTACGAACCCTGGTCGTAGCCGTTCTTCATCCAGCGGAAGTCGAAGTAGCTGCGCCGGAGCTCGGACGCGTCGAGCGAAGCCATCGCCTTCTGACTCACGCCGAGGATGGCGAGCCCGGCGGGCAGCATGAAGCCCTTTTGCGATCCGGTCACGGCGACGTCGACCTTCCATTCGTCCATCCGGAAGTCGATCGAGGCGATGGAGCTCACGCCGTCCACGAACAGCATCGCCGGGTGTCCGGCTTCGTCGATGGCCCTGCGGACGGCGGCCACGTCCGAAGCGACGCCAGTCGCGGTTTCGTTGTGGGTCGCGAGGACTGCCTTGATCTTGTGGTCTGTATCGGCAGCAAGAATCTCGTGAAACCGATCGGCCGGGATACCCTCTCCCCATTCGACCGCAACCACTTCGACGTCGAGGTCGAACTTCCGGCACATCTCGATCCAGAGGTGCGAGAACATGCCGTTGCGCGCCGCGAGGACCTTGTCGCCAGGCGAAAGGCAGTTCGTCACCGCCGCTTCCCATCCGCCGGTGCCGCTTGCCGGGAAGACGAATATCTCGGCCGTCTCGCTCTTCAGAACCTTGCGGACGCCGTCCAGCGCGGGACGCAGGATGTCGGTGAAGAGGGGCGAGCGGTGATCGATCGTGGGCATGTCACATGCCTTACGGATCGCTTCCGGGATGTTGGTCGGCCCAGGTACGAATACGGGGTTCTGAAAGCTCATCGGGATCCTCCTCGCGAGCAACGTTCCGGCGAGGCCTGCCGCGACTCGGCCGTCCGCCTCCCGTCGCCTAGGTAGCGATCCGGCTGGAATTGACACGCATAATCGTGTTGGTGTGTAATCGTAGGACATTACAGACCGCCATATTGTAATTCTGTTACTAAGGGAGGGCGTCTCTTGGCGAAAGCGTTCGTTGGCCCGCGGCTCCGCCAGCTGAGGCGGGAGCGAAACCAGACCCAGGCGCAGATGGCCAAGCAGCTGGGCGTCAGCCCCGCCTACGTCACGCTGATGGAGACGAACCAGCGCAGCCTATCCGTCCGGATGCTCATGGCGCTGAGCGATGCCTACGGCGTCGACTGGCGCGACCTGCTCAAGGACGACGCCGCGACACACCTCGCCGACCTGCGCAACGCGCTCCAGGATCCCGTGTTTCGCGGCGAAAGGCCGGACCTTCAGGAACTTCGCGCCGCCCTCGACCACGCGCCGCGGCTGGTGGAGGCGTTCCTGGATCTTCAGAAGCGCTATCGCGGCCTGGTCGATAGCGTGACCCGGGGGGGAGCCGGCGCCCTTCCGCCGGAGCTGCTGGGGCAGTCGCTCGAGTCGCTGATCCACGACTTCTTTCGAGACCACCGCAACCATTTCCCGGTGCTCGAGCGTCTGGCCGAGGATGTGCGCGCCGAGGAGCGGTTCGACGGCGACGACACCTACGGCCTCCTCAAGGCGCGCCTTGCCGGCCGCCATGGCATCACCCTCAGGATCGAGCCGGTGGACAGGCTGCCCGATACCCTGAGGGTGTTCGACAGGGACTTGGGTGAGCTGCGCCTCTCGGAGGCGCTGGACCACGCCAACCGCGTGTTCCAGCTCGCGCACGTGCTGGGCCTCGTCGAAGGCGCCGACACGATCGAGGCGCAGGTCCGCCACAGCGAGATCGGAGAGGAGCGGGGGCGCGCGCGGCTCCGCGTCGAACTCGCGAACTACTTCGCGGCGGCGCTGCTCATGCCCTACGACCCCGTGCTGCGCGCCGCGGAATCGTCGCGCTACGACATCGACATGATCGCGGCGCGCTTCGGCACGTCGTTCGAGCAGGTGTGCCACCGCCTGACGACGCTCCAGCGGGAAGGGGCGCTGGGCGTGCCATTCTTCTTCCTCAGGGTCGACAAGGCCGGGAACGTGACCAAGCGGTTCAATTCGACCTCGTTCCACCTCGCCGATCACGGCGGATCCTGCCCGCGTTGGAACATCCACATGGCGTTTCGGAATCCGGACGTCATCCTGCCGCAATTCGTCGAGCTGCCGGATGGCGCGCGCTACTTCACGCTCAGCCGGACGGTCAATCGTCCGGTCTTCAGCCGCGACACCCAGGATATGCGCCTGGCGGTCGGGCTGGGCTGCGTCATCGGCGAGGCGGGCCGGATCGGCTATGCTGACGGGTTCGACCTCAGCGACCCGGGACCAGTCACGCCCATCGGCATCAATTGCCAGATTTGCCCGCGCCTCGGCTGCACGCAGCGCGCCTACCAGCCGCTGCACATCGAACTGCCCATTGACGCCGACCGCCGCGGCGCAACACGGCTGGAGAGTTGAAGCGTCGGGTCAGCGCGCGCCGTCTGTGCGACCGTTGAGACGCAGCGCAACTCTCGATCCCGCCACCGGCTTCCTGCATCCGATCCTCGGCTGGGATCACGTGGCGGCGATGGTTGCCGTTGGCCTCTGGGGCGCCTTTCTCGGTAGTCCGGCGATCTGGATCCTGCCCGTCGCCTTTCCGCTGCTGATGGCATTGGGCGGCGCCGGGATCGCCTTCCCCGCCGTCGAGATGGGCATCGCGGCATCGGCCATGGTGATCGGCGGCGCCGTCGATGGCGATGCGCCCGCCCATCTGGATCGCAGCGGTCGTCGTTGCAGTCTTCGCCGTGTTCCACGGCCACGCACAAGCGAAAGAGATGCCGACGGCGGCGAGCCCGCCGACCTATGCCGCGGGCTTTGTCATCGCAACCGGTGCGCTGCAGGCATCGCGTTCGGCCTGTCGGCGAGATCACGGCCCGGCGCCAATGCCGTTCGCGCGGTGGGAGGGGTCATCGCCCTCGCCGGCTTTGGCTTCCTGATTGGAACACTGTGAGGTACCGGCTTCTCCTGCTGCTAGCGGCGCTGGCGCGCCTCAGGCGCAGCAACGCACGACGCCTTCGGCGATCTCGGCCTGTTATACGCCGGCCTGCTGCATCCCCTGGCAGACCCCCGCGCAGGGCCTGCTGCTCGCTGCGGCGGCGGTGCTGCTGGCGACGCAGCCGCTCGCGACCGTCCGGCACACCTTCGCCACACTCGCGGCCGCGGGCTGCCAGACCGTACTGTCCGGCGGCGCCGGGCCTGCGGCCGATCTCGGTCGGGCCGGTGGTGATCGGACTTCTGGCGCTCGCCATGGTCCCGCTCGGGCGATGGTTCGGGTCTTTCGACTCGGGCGCTTGTGCCGTCGCCGCTGGCCTGCTGTTCGACCTGCCGGCGGACTTGCGCACGGGCGGGCCTGCCGTGCTCGGCGGGGTGCTGAGCGTGGCGTTGTTCGTGCTGCTCATCTGAGGTCACGTCGATGCCGCGTGCGCCCGGCTCGGCCCGGTCGCCGGATCCGTGGCCGCCTGCTGGGTGGCGGCGGTAGGAGGCGATGGCGGTGGTCCTGCCGGCCAGCTAGATGGTGGCGGCGCGACCGGGAGGCGATGCACCGCCATTCGGTCGAACATGGGCCACGTCGAACAGCTCGTCGTTCGACGTGGGCGGCGGCGGCGGTCCGGCAAGGCAGCTCCGCGCCGCATCCATGCGTGACGCGGCAATCGTGACCCTTCGGGTCAGTTGAGGCGAGAGCGTCGTTGGACCATTCTGCCAGTGATGATCTCGAGAGCGTTCCTTTGTATTCTGGCGACGTCGATCGCCCTGGTCTTGCCGCCGCATGTCCTGCACCCGCAGATTCTGCGCTCCGAGCAGCCGTCATACGCTCCGACGGCCGGCGGCTTGCGGCCACGGGCCAGACCAGACGCATCGGCGCCCAGGCGGTGCACGGCGGACGGAGCGCACTGCGTGAGCGTCACGAACTACTTCGCCGATATTTGCAGGACCATCCAAGCCGCGGCTGTCGAAAGCAACCTGGACCCCAACTTCCTTGCCCGCCTGATCTGGGAGGAGAGTTGCTTCGACGCGCGCGCTGTCAGTCCGGCCGGCGCCGAGGGCATCGCGCAGTTCATGCCGGGGACCGCAGAACTCCGTGGCCTCGGTGACGCCTTCAACCCGGCCGAGGCGCTGTGGGCCGCTGCGGCCTATATAGCCGATCTGACGGAAGTCTATGGGAACATCGGGCTCGCTGCGGCCGCCTACAACGCCGGGGAGGCACGTCTCGAGCGATACCTCGCCCGCACCACCGGGCTTCCCGCCGAGACGTGGAACTACGTCGTGACGATCACCGGCCAACCTGCGACCGTCTGGCGTGACGCGCCTCCGCACTCGACGGTTCGCGTCCTCGACGAAGAAGCGGATAGCTTTCACGACGCCTGCGTGGCGAAGGCCGAGGGACGGACCTTCGAGGGCTTTCGGCAGCCGCTCCCATCCTGGGGCGTGATCTTCACGTCGAACGTCAGCGAGCAGGGAATGGAGCGCCAGGTCCGGCGGTTGCGCAATCGGTATGCGTCCCTGCTTCGGACCGAACGCGTGGAGTACACCTTCGGCAAGACACTCGGGATGCGCCGCGCGATGCACATGGCGCAGGTCGGCCGCGAAACGCGAGCGGAGGCGAACCAGTTCTGCGAGCGGCTACGATCCATGGGCGGTGCGTGCGTCGTGCTCAGGAACTAGCTGCGCTTGCGGCAGTCATGACAACTGACCCGGCACTCGACGGTCGGCGAGGTCTGGGACGCGGGCCTCCTCGGAGGCCGGGATCGCACGGCCCCGGGGTGCAGACGGCTGGAACCACGGTTTGGGCAGGCGGCGCAGTCGGTGCTGCCTTGCACCTTTTTCCGGTCTCAGCCATTCGCAGATTAAGGCGCACTGGGGCGCCGGTAGGACCGCAAACGTGATGGCGAGCATTCTCGCATCGCGAGGCCGAACGTTGTCCCTCGACGGGGTCGCGTCGCCATGACTGCCGAAGACCCACACGTCCCGCCGCCGCGCCTATTCCAAAAGCCTGCCAATTGAAGCAACCTGTACCGGCGCGTGAGGCTCTTCCCGGCCGAGTCGAGGACGGTTGGAGCTGTCGATCCAGTTTCGTATGATGACGTGTGCGGCTTTGGCCCGAGGAAGGCTTATGCTTGAAACGACGATTACGCTTCTCGCCATCATCTGTGCTGCGAGCGTCTCGACGATCTGCGTGCTTCGCTGGCGTCGAACGAGCGGCTTCAAGGGCGCGGTCTATCTCGGATGCGCAGTCTTCGCAGCGTTCATGGTGCTGCTCAATCTCACGGCGCTGTTCGCTGCGGGCGAGTCGTTCATCCGAACGGCAACTCTAGCTTACGTCGGGTTCGCCACGGTGATCATCCTTCCGGCGGCCCGTGCGCTCGGCAGACTGACCTACGAGACGCCCGAAGAGCACGACGAGCCTGTTTGACGCACTCGACCTCCGGCGACTAGACCCGCCGGATGGCAAAGGCGCGTTTCACCTGTTCGGTCTGCGGTGCGATCCACGGCAAGTGGTCCGGCAGATGCGACGATTGCGGCAGCTGGAACAGCATCGTTGAGGAGAGGCCGCGAACATCGACGTCCGCACGACGCGCGTTCGGACAGGTACTGCCCCTCGGCCAGCTCTCCGCCGGGGAGCCGCCACTGGCACGGACGGCGACCGGCTTCGACGAGTTCGACCGCGTACTCGGCGGCGGCCTTGTGCCCGGCGCCGCAGTCCTCGTTGGCGGCGACCCCGGGATCGGGAAGTCTACCTTGCTGCTTCAGGTCGCCGCTCTGGTCGCGCGCGCCGGCGCCCGCTGCATCTACATCTCCGGCGAGGAGGCCGCCGCACAGGTTCGCATGCGGGCACAGAGGCTCGGCCTTGCCGATTCGCCGGTCGAGCTGACCGCTGCGACTGCCCTTGGCGACATCCTCGCGACACTCGAGTCAGAGCGTCCCGCTCTCGCCATCGTCGATTCGATCCAGACGCTGTGGTCCGACGCAATCGGCAGTGCACCGGGCTCCGTCGCGCAGGTGCGCGGGGCGGCTCACGAACTGACGGCTCTCGCCAAGCAGGGGGCCACCACGGTGATCATGGTCGGGCACGTCACGAAGGACGGACAGATTGCGGGACCTCGCGTCGTCGAGCACATGGTCGATACCGTCCTCTACTTCGAGGGCGAGCGCGGGCATGCCTTCCGCATCCTGCGCGCCGTCAAGAACCGCTTCGGCCCGGCCGACGAGATCGGTGTCTGGGAGATGACGGGTTCCGGCCTTGCCGGCGTCGCGAATCCGTCAGAGCTGTTCCTGAGCGAGCGCGACCGACCAGCCCCCGGCTCGGCGATCTTCGCCGGGATCGAGGGCACGCGGCCGATCCTTTGCGAGATCCAGGCGCTGGTGGCGCAGGCGCCAGCGGGCCAAGCGCGCCGCAGCGTCGTCGGATGGGATGGCGGACGCCTGGCGATGATCCTCGCCGTGCTCGAGGCGCGCTGCGGTATCCCGTTCGCCGGCCTCGACGTCTATCTCAACGTCGCAGGGGGTCTTCGCGTGTCGGAGCCGGCAGCCGACCTCGCCGTCGCCGCGGCTCTGCTGTCCGCACGGGAGGATGCCGCGCTGCCCGAAGGTGCCGTCGTCTTCGGCGAGATTGGCCTTTCCGGTGCGCTGCGGCCCGCCGCGCAGACCGAAACGCGGTTGAAAGAGGCGCGGAAACTTGGTTTCACCCACGCCATCCTGCCCGAGCGCGGCCGCGAGGGAGTCGGAGAGGGATTGCAAACCAGCACCTTTCCGGACATCGGCAGCTTCGTGGGTCAGGTGTTTGGCGCCGGCTGAGGCGTGAAGGGGACCGGAGCGGGCATGGAAGGTTTCACAATCGTCGACGTGATCGTCGCGATCATCATCGTCCTTTCAGCGATCCTGGCCTACTCTCGCGGATTCGTGCGCGAGCTGATGGCGATCGCGGGCTGGGTCGCCGCGGCGATCTTGGCCTTCCTCTTCGCGGGAGCGGTGCAGCCGCTCGTCCTCGAGATCCCTTACGCCGGAGAATTCCTGCAGGGGTCGTGCGAGCTGTCCACAATCGCCGCCTTTGCCGCGGTTTTCGCCGTGGCGCTTGTCGTCGCCTCGATCTTCACGCCGCTCTTTTCGTCTGCGATCCAGAATTCCGCGATAGGCGGCGTCGACCAGGCGCTCGGCTTCATCTTCGGAGTCGCGCGGGGCCTCCTGCTCGTCGCCGTCGCGTTCATCGTCTACGATCGCGTCGTGGTGGGCGAGGCCGTGGCCGCCATCGACAACAGCCGGACCGCCGCCATCTTCGCCCGCGCGCATGACGATATCGACAGCCAGATACCCGAGGACGCGCCCGGCTGGATCGTCAGCCGCTACGAGGAACTGGTGAGCAACTGCACCGGCTCGTGATGCTATTCGGCCGGCTAGGGCGATGAAGGTTTGGTGACATCGGCCACATGGGCCATTAAGTAGCCGAACGCTGCCTCCTGCGGGATTCGCTCATGCTCCCACATTCCTTCGACTCCGCCTGGCACGAAGACAGGCCACGAGAGGAGTGCGGCGTGTTCGGCGTCACCGGCCTCGCCGACGCAGCGACGTTCGTGGCTCTCGGGCTCCACGCGCTCCAGCATCGCGGTCAGGAAGCTGCGGGCATCGTCAGCCACGACCCGTCGCACGGCTTCAATTCGGCACGCCGCTTCGGCTACGTCCGCGACAACTTCACCGATCCGCAGCTGATAGACACGCTGCCGGGGCCGCTGGCCATCGGTCACGTGCGCTATTCCACGACCGGATCGAAGGGAAACACCGCGATCCGCGATGTGCAGCCCTTCTTCGGAGAGTTCTCGATGGGCGGCGCCGCCATCGCGCACAACGGCAACATCACCAACGCGGTAGAGCTGCGGCGCGAGATGATCGATCGCGGCTCGATCTTCCAGTCCTCCTCCGACACCGAGTGCATCATCCACCTGATGGCCCGCTCGCTGCAGCGTTCCATCCCCGAGCGGATGAAGGACGCGCTGCGCCGGGTGGAGGGGGCGTTCTCCATCGTCGCGATGACACAGACCAAGCTCATCGGCGTGCGCGACCCGCTGGGCGTCCGCCCGCTGGTCCTCGGCCGCATCGGCGAAGGCTGGGTGCTAAGCTCCGAGACCTGCGCGCTCGACATCATCGGTGCGGAGTTCGTGCGGGAGGTCGAACCGGGCGAGATGGTCGTGATCACGCCCGAGGCGGGGGTCGAAAGCCACACGCCCTTCGGCAAGGCCCGCCCACGGTTCTGCATCTTCGAGCACGTCTACTTCTCGCGCCCCAATTCGATCCTCGGCGGCCGCTCCGTCTACGAGACGCGCAGCGCGATCGGAGAGGAATTGGCTCGTGAGGCGCCGGTCGAGGCCGACTTCGTCTGCCCGGTCCCGGATTCCGGCACGCCCGCCGCGATCGGCTACAGCCGCCAGTCCGGCATTCCCTACGCGATGGGGATCATCCGCAACCAGTACATGGGCCGCACCTTCATCGAACCGACGGAGCAGATCCGCTCCCTCGGCGTCCGCCTCAAGCTCAACGTCAACCGCGCGCTGGTCCGCGGCAAGCGCGTGGTCCTGGTCGACGACAGCGTCGTGCGCGGCACCACCAGCCGCAAGATCAAGGAGATGGTCCTCGACGCCGGCGCGGCCGAGGTTCACTTCCGCATCGCCTCCCCGCCCACCGCCTGGCCCTGCTTCTACGGCGTCGACACGCCCGAGCGCGAAAAGCTGCTGGCCGCGACCATGTCCGAGGACGAGATGCGCGACCATCTCGGCGTCGATTCGCTCCGCTTCATCTCGCTCGACGGCCTCTACCGCGCGGTCGGCGCTTCCCCCCGCGACCCCGCGCAGCCCGCCTATTGCGACGCCTGCTTCTCGGGCGACTACCCCGTCGCCCCCTCCGACATGATCGAGCGCGGCTTCAGGCTGAAGGCCGCGGAGTAGGCCAACCCAGCCGCCCGGAAGACGACGCCTCCGCCAAGTCTACTGGCCCCCGCCTGAACCAGATGGAGCTCCCGCGTTGAGTGCCGTCGTTTCTTACCTAAAAAAAGAATTGCTGTCTGGCTGAGCGACGGTTGGCACGTCTACTCGGGTCCGCTCGTCGGTCTCGGGCTGCCAGCGCTGGTTGCGTGGTTCGTCCCTACCGAATTTTCCTTCCGCTTCGTTGGGTTCCTCCTTCAACTCCTGGGTGTCATTATCGTTTGGATCGGCATCCGGGGAACGCGTGAGCAGTTCGAGGTGCCCGGGACATGGGCGCAAGCCAAGACGTGGGTGTCGAGCTTCCCGCGCTTTCGTGGCCGCACGGTTGCCGGCGCAGGTGGAATAACTGTTGGTGCCGCTTTGGCTGGCGGAAGGGGTTACGGCTGGTCAGGCGTCCCAGAGGCAGCCACCGTCGAGCAGCGCCTCGATGCCGTCGAGGAGAACGTGAGGAGGGTGCGCGACGACCTGAGCGCGCATCAGAAGGAGAGCGACGATCGGGCCCGCGCCCATGACGACGAGATGAAGCGCGCGCTCGCCGATCGGGAAGCGGCCGACAATGCCATCCATGAGAAGATAAAGGAGATAGGGACCGGCGGACTGAAACTAAATTCTGCCGGATTGTGGTGGCTGTTCTTCGGGACGGTGTGTTCGACGTTTCCTGGTGAGTTCGCATCCCTGTGCGTAGCAAGCGGCACGTCTTGACCTTCCCGCCGTGTCGCGCCACGCCCCAGTCCATGACACGCCCGCTCGCCCTCGTCACCGGCGCCTCCCGCGGCCTCGGCGCCGCCCTTGGAGAGGCGCTCGCCGCCACCCACCACGTCGTCACGGTCGCCCGCACGACCGGGGCGCTGGAAGAACTCGACGACCGGATCAAGGCCGCCGGCGGCAGCGCCACGCTGGCGCCGATGGACGTCACCAACGCCGACGCGATGGCCCATCTCTGCCGAGGCATCTATGACAGGTGGGGCCGGCTCGACCTTTGGTGCCATACCGCGATCCACGCGCCGCCGCTCTCCCCCGCCGACCACATCGACGCCAAGGACTGGGATCGGAGCGTGGCGACGAACGTCACGGCAACGCGTGTCCTGATCGGGATGGTCGCGCCGCTTCTCGGTACGGCGGGACACGCGGTCTTCTTCGACGATCCGCGCGCCGGCGAGAAATTCTTCGGCGCCTACGGGGCGACGAAGGCGGCACAGATCGCGCTCGCCCGCTCCTGGGCGGCGGAAACGACGCGGACCGGCCCGAGGATCCGGGTGCTCACGCCAAACCCGATGCCGACGGCGACCCGCGCGCGCTTCTTTCCCGGCGAGGATCGCAGCCGCCTCGCACCGCCGGCCGAAGAGGCGCCGCGGCTGCTTGGCGAGCTCAGTCCAGCGGAATGACGTCGACCGCCTGCGCGGTCTCGTGTCCTCCGGAGGAGCGGCTGACGCCACGAACCGGCGCAACGTCGGAATAGTCCCGGCCGTAGCCCGCGATGATATGATCCTCGCCCTCGCTCATGGCGTTGGTCGGATCGTAGGCGACCCACCCCATCTCGCGCCCGCACCAGGCGCGGACCCATGCGTGCATCGCGTCCGCCCCCTCCAGCCGAGGTTGTCCGGGCGGCGGCATCGTTCGCAGAAAACCGCTCACGTAGCCGGCAGGGATGCCGATGCCACGGAGGCATGCGATCATCACATGCGTGAAGTCCTGACAGACGCCGTGGCGCGCGTCGAAGGCCTCGCGCGGGGTGGTGTCGACCTCGGTCGCATTGGCGTCGAACCGCATCTCCTCGTTCAGCGCACGTCCAATCGCCACGACTGCCTCGTAGGTCGTTCCAGCTCCGGCCGAGGCGAGCCCGGCCCATTCGGCCATCACGCTGTCTACCGGGATACGCGGTGAGGGTCCGAGGAAATGGTGCGGCGCGGTGGCCTCCAGCCCCAACCACCCATCGATCTCGTGAGAGAGCGCGGAGACCTTTGGCGACATGTCGAGCAGGGCGCTCTTCGCCTCGCGCCTGATGCGGGCTTGCAGGCGGAACGCGATCTCATCGTGCGGCGCATCGAAGAAGACCCTGACGTTTCGGGTCCCGAAGAAGTCGACGCCAGGCACCCACTCCGCCGGGGCGGGAACGACCGAAACGTCGGAGGCGATGACCCGCTGCTCTCTCCCAAGCTCGAGCGGGCTCAGCCGGATGATGTGCCGGCCCGATGCCGCCGGCCTGTCGTAGGTGTAGGTGATGGTCAGCCCGACATCGTAGAGCATCACGGGCGCCTCATGAAATATACGTTGTATCAAGGATCTCGGCGATGTCCGCGATCCCGTTCTGCGCAGCGAGGAGCTTTTCCGTCGTCAATGTCTGGGGCGTCTCGACCGCCAGCGCCGTATGCGTGGCGCGCGCAACTCTCTGCAGCTCGGTCAGGTGGCGGTGCGGTCCCGCGCCCGGCAGCCAGCCGATGTGCTCTTCGATCCGGTCGAGCTGGTGCAGCACGGACCTCGGGTTGAGCGAGTTCGAGCGCAAGAAGGTCCATGACCGTGTCGCGGTTGGTTGCGACGGCGTAGCGCCGGCGGTGCGAGATCACGCTGTCGCCAAGCTCCACCGCGATGTCGAGGCCGCCGGCCGGCGCAGCCTCATCCGCGAAAACGGCCAGCACGCCCGCCATCTGCCAACCGCGCTCCAGCGCCCGGCCGATGCCGAGGAAGCGCCATCCGATGAAGCGGTACATGTTGTCCTGGACGAGGCCGTAGAACCCCGAGAGACGTCGCAGGAGGTCGCTATAGGCCCGCACCGCGTCATCGCCCGGGCGCGCCAGCGCTCCGGCGTCGTCGGCGGCGGCGACGAGGTCGTTCAGCGCCGCCCAGCCGTCGGGAGAGAAGCGGTCGCGTATCCGCTGCGCGCTGCCCGTGGCCGCAGCCAGAGTGGCGTGGAGCGCCTCCGGCACCGTCTCTTCGCAGTCCGCGCCGAGCGACGACAGATGTCCCCCCAGGGTCTCGATCAGCGGCGCTTCCCTCCGCCCGACCTCGTCCAGGCGCGCGTGATAGGCGCGGAGGAGCCGGAGCATCGACTCCGCCCGCTCGACGTAGCGCCCCATCCAGGTCAGGTTGTCCGCCGCGCGACTGGGCAGGAGGCCCGGCTGCGCGCGCGCGAAGACCTCGGCGCCGCGTGGCAGCATGGTTTCCTCCGACACCGGCTCGTCGGCCACGACCCAGACGTCCGCGACGCGCCCCCCCCGGGCCATCGCGACGACGTGCGGATCGCGGGCCGTCCCGATCCGGGCGAAGCCGCCGGGCATCACGCGCCAGCCCTGCGCCGTGCGCGCGAGGAACACGCGCAGGCTCATCGGCCGTGGTTCGATCCGTCCGTCGGACGTGAGCACCGGCGTGGTGGACAGTCGCACCGCCTCTTGCCCGACGAGGCGTCCGCCCTGCTCGTCGATCCACGCCCGGAACGCCGCGCCTTCGTGTCCGCCGGTGTCGAACGGCGCGTCGCGCTCGAACGGCAGCCGGGTGGAGCGGGCAGCGCTGATCGTCATCGAGGACGCGTTGGACTTGACGTAGTCCCGCTCTGCCCGTGTGCCGCACCACCATGTCGCGATGTTGGGCATCGCGAGCGGCTCGCCCGTCAGGATCTTCGAAATCCGCGGCATGAAGGCGAGGAGTGCGCGTGTCTCGAGTACGCCGGCGCCCAGGGCGTTGACCATCGTGACGCCACCGGTCCGGATCGCGCCCACCAGGCCCGCGGTGCCGATCGCCGACGTCTCCTCCAGCTCGAGCGGATCGGCCCAACTGGCGTCGAGCCTCCGCCACAGGGCGCTGACGGGCTTCAGCCCCGCGACCGTGCGCACCATGACACGGCCGTTCCTCACCGCCAGATCCTCTCCCTCGAGCAGCATGAGGCCCAGGTATCGAGCGATGTAGGCGTGTTCGAGATAGGTGTCGGCGGCGAGGCCGGGCGTCAGGATCGCGACCCGGCTCCCGGCTTCAGTGAGGTCCTGCAGCGCATCGCGAAACTGCCGAAAAAAGGGTGCGAGGCGGTGGACATAGAGGTCGGCGAAGACATCGGAGAAGACCCGCGTCGTCGCAATCCGGTTCTCGAGCGCGAAGCCCGCACCGGATGGCGTCTGCGTCCGGTCGCCAAGCACCCACCAGCCGCCCCTCGGGCCGCGCCCGATCTCGAAGGCGATGAAGTGCAGGAAGTGCCCGCCCCGCGGCCGCGCTCCGACCAGCGGCCGGAGCCATTCCTTGTTGTCGCCGATGATCCCAGGCGGAAGGTGCCCGTCGGCGACAAGCTGATTGTCGCCATAGAGATCGGCGCACAGCGCCTCCAGCACATCGGCGCGCTGGACCAGCCCCGCCTCGATCTCGCGCCACTCGTCCTCGCCGATCAGGACCGGCAGGTGCGACAGCGGCCAGTCGCGCTCCGACGAATCGTCGGCGGCATAAGTCCGGTGGAAGACGCCCGCGTCGCGCAGATACTGCTCACCACGCGACCTGCGCCGCGCCAGGTCGGCGGGGGACGAGTCCGCGAGTGCAGTCAGCAGTTCGGCCCAGACCGGTCGAACTCCGCCGCCGGGGGCCAGCAGTTCGTCGGGCATGCCGCCGGCCGGCCGGTAGCCCGAGAGCAGCGCGTCGCGGCGCGATGGCGTCGGCGCGGCCCGGCTCATGCGATGTCAGACACCGGCCGCCCGTCTCAGGTCCAGCGTCATCGGAAACTCCGGATGTGGCCGCTCCGGCACGCTCACGAAGCTGCCCGGGGTGTGGCCGTGCGGCTCGAACCGCGAGAGCCGGCGTGCCTCGGCCTCGTTGGCGTTCACCGGCAGCGTGTCGTAGTTTCGTCCGCCGGGATGCGCGACGTGATAGACGCAGCCGCCGAGCGCACGTCCCGTCCATGTGTCGAAGATGTCGAACGTCAGCGGCGCGTCCGGCGGCAGGACCGGATGCAGCGCGTTCGCCGGCTGCCAGGCCTTGTATCGCACGCCGCCGACCTGCACCCCGTTGGTTCCGGTCGGCTGCAGCGGCACGCGGCGGCGGTTGCAGGTGACCGAGTAGCGGCTGGGATCGGCCGCGGTGAGCTTGACCTGCAGCCGTTCGGTCGAGCTGTCGGTGTAGCGCACGGTGCCGCCGATCGCCCCGGTCTCGCCCAGCACGTGCCACGGCTCCAGCGCCTTGCGGATCTCCAGCGTCACGCCCTCCGCCTCGGTTTCGCCGCAAAACGGAAAGCGGAACTCGGCCTGCGCCTCGAACCAGTCCGGGCGCATCGGAAAACCCTGGTCGGTGAGGTCGCGCAGGACGTCCATGAAGTCCTCCCAGATGAAATGCGGCAGCATGAACCGGTCGTGCAGCGCCGTGCCCCAGCGGGTCAGCGGCCCGCGCAGGGGCTGGCTCCACAGTCGTACGATGATCGCCCGGATGAGCAGCTGTTGCGCAAGGCTCATGCGCGGATCCGGCGGCATCTCGAAACCACGGAACTCGATCAGTCCCAGCCGTCCTGTCGGACCGTCTGGCGAGTAGAGCTTGTCGATGCAGATCTCGGCCCTGTGAGTGTTGCCGGTGACGTCGACCAGCAGGTTGCGCAGGAGCCGGTCGACGAGCCACGGAAACGGCTGGTCGCCCTCCCCGGGCGCCGGGATCTGGCTGAGCGCGATCTCCATCTCGTAGAGGCCGTCGTGGCGCGCCTCGTCGATCCGGGGCGCCTGGCTCGTCGGGCCGATGAAGAGGCCGGAGAAGAGGTAGCTGAGCGACGGATGCCGCTGCCAGTAGAGGATCAGCGACTTCAGCAGATCCGGCCGCCGCAGGAACGGACTGTCGAGCGTGGTGCGGCCACCTACGACGACGTGATTGCCGCCGCCGGTCCCGGTGTGCTTGCCGTCGATCATGAACTTGTCGGCGCCAAGGCGGGATTGCCGCGCCTCCTCGTAGACACCCTCGGTGATCCTCTTGAGCTCCTTCCAAGAGGCGGCGGGGTGGACGTTGACCTCGA
Organism: uncultured Alphaproteobacteria bacterium; assembly: GCA_963749675.1. Classification (GTDB taxonomy): domain Bacteria; phylum Pseudomonadota; class Alphaproteobacteria; order Rhodobacterales; family Rhodobacteraceae; genus Roseitranquillus. Next base: position 675,678 of record CAVVNT010000001.1, on the reverse strand, counting down.
TCACGCCGGGGTCCGGAGCTACCCGGATGACACTGAGGCGCGGGTCCGGCGGCGGCGCATAGCCCTCGATATGGACCTGAACGCCCTGCGCCTTCGCCGCCGCCTCCGCCGCGGCGACGAGCTCGAGATAATCGTCGACCTTCTCCACCGGCGGCATGAAGACGGTGAGGCGGCCGTTCTTCGGCTCGACCGACATCGCCGTGCGGACGGCGCCGCCGATCTCGCCCAGATGCTGCTCCACCCGCTCCTGCGTCGGCCCGGCTTCGGTGAAGTGCGCCATCATCTGCGCGCGACCCTGCTGGCCCGGCGTCTCGGGCAGCGAGCCCAGCGGCTCCGTCGGATCGGGATTGTTGATGTAGGGGTATTGCGACGGCGGCACGTAGGGCAGTGCGCCGAGCGGCAGCCGGTAGCCGACCGGACTGTCGCCTGGCACGAGGTAGACGTGCTTGCGTCTCAGCCCCCACTTCTCGCTCCGCCAGCGCCGGGCGGACTGATCCTTCGCCTGCCAGCGCTGGACGGGCAGGACGTAGCCCGATGGCGTCGTCAGGCCCCGGTCGAAGACCGCCGCCATGCGGTGGCGCGCCTCGGGATCCTCCAGCTCGCTGTTCTCGGGCGTGACGTTTTCGGGCAGCTGAGCCTCCTTCAGCAGCCACTCGCCGGGGTCCTCGTAGGCCGGAACGACATAGTCGCTCTCGATTCCGAGCTCGCCCGCGATGCCGACCATCAGCCGCTCGGCATCTTCGGGCTGCGGTTCGCTCGTCGCGGCCTCCTCCGCGATCAGCCTCTCGTCGTGCCAGATCGGCACGCCGTCGCGGCGCCAGTAGAGGCTGAAGGTCCAGCGCGGCAGCGTCTCCCCCGGGTACCACTTGCCCTGACCGAAATGCAGGAATCCGCCGGGTGCGAAGCGGTCGCGCAGGCGACGGATCAGCCGGTCGGCGATCGCGCGCTTCTGCGGCCCCACGGCGGCGGTGTTCCACTCGTCGCTTTCGAAGTCGTCGATGGAAACGAAGGTCGGTTCGCCCCCCATGGTCAGGCGCACGTCGCCGTCGCTCAGCGCCTCGTCGACCTTCTCGCCAAGTTCATCGAGCGCGGTCCACGCGTCCTCGTCGAATGGCTTGGAGATTCGGGGATGCTCCGCCACCCGGTCGACGCTCATGTCGAACGCGAAATCGACCTCCGCGAAGCTCGCCATACCGCTGATCGGCGCTGCGTTGCGATAGTGCGGCGTCGCCGCGAGCGGTATGTGGCTCTCACCCGTCAGCAGTCCGCTCGTCGGATCGAGCCCGATCCAGCCCGCGCCCGGCAAGTACACCTCGCACCAGGCGTGCAGGTCGGTAAAGTCGTGGTCGGTGCCGGCAGGGCCGTCGAGCGCGACGAGGTCCGGCTTGAGCTGGATCAGGTATCCCGAGCAGAAGCGCGCCGCGAAGCCGAGATGACGCAGCGCCTCACACAGCAGCCAGGAGGTGTCGCGGCACGATCCCTTGGCGCGTCCCAGCGTCTCTTCCGGCGCTTGCACGCCGACCTCCATCCGGATCACGTAGTCAATCTCGTGCGCCAGACGCGCGTTCAGCCCGACCAACATGTCGACGGTCCTGCGCGGCGTTCGCTCGACACTCTCGAGCCATTCCGAGAGCAGCGGTCCCGCAGGCTCGGGCTGGCGGTAGATGGAGAGATCCTGCTCGAGTTCCTCCGGGTACTCGAACGGCCACTCCTCCGCCCTCTCCTCGACGAAGAAGTCGAACGGGTTGTAGACCGTCATGTCGGCGACGAGATCGACCTCGATGCGAAGCTCGCGCACCGGCTCGGGGAAGACGAAGCGGCTGAGCCAGTTGCCGTAAGGATCCTGCTGGTGGTTCACGAAGTGCCCGGCCGGCGACACCTTGAGGCTGTGGCTCACCACCCGCGTTCGGCTGTGCGGAGCGGGTCGCAGACGAATGACCTGCGGCCCCAGCGTCACGGGCCGATCATAGCGATAATGCGTCAGATGATGGATCGCGGCGAGGATCGACATGAGCATCCCGTTGCAAGCTGCGTGCGTGGGCGATGATGCACATCCTGCCGGTGGCCGCCATATACGATAGGTCCAGGGCAGGAAACCGGCCGCCGCACGACGTAAAGGACGATATCGAACAGGGTGGTGTTGGCAGAGGGGCTCGAACCCCCGACCCCCTGATTACAGGTCACTTGATCCTAGATGTTTGATCACACGGTTTGATGCGATCCATTCGTTGGGACATGTCAGAAGAACTTGGCTTGAGCGGCGCAGGGCGTCCGCCTAGCGTCGCGTGATGAGCAAGCGCAGCCCCTTCAGGTACTTCAAGACCAGTCCCGAGATCATCCGTCTTGCGGTGATGCTGTATATCCGCTTCCCGCTGTCTCTCCGGAATGTCGAGGACCTGCTGCATGAGCGGGGTGTCGATGTCAGCCACGAGGCGGTCCGGTTCTGGTGGCATCGGTTCGGGCATGGCAAGCCAGAGGTCGTCGTGACCCGACCGGCTGCGGTCCTGCGGCGCCGCACTGAAAGAGCTCTGGACGGACCACCGGCAGGACACCGGCCGCTGGCTGAACAACCGGGCGGAGAACTCGCATCTGCCGCTCCGGCAACGGGAACGGGCGATGCTCCGGTTCCGGCGGATGCGAAGTCTGCAGAAGTTCGCCGCCGTGCACGCCTCCGTCTGCAACCACTTCACCACCGAACGCAGCCTCTCATCCCGATCCATCTTTAAGCTGAACCGCGCCGCCGCTCTCACCGAACGGCGCGGCCCCTGTGCGGGCTAGAGCTCAGGCGACCTGCCCGTTCTGAGACTGGTTCTCATTGCTCTGACAGCACCCCGGCGAGCCCGGCCGAGACCTGCGTTCATTGCCGGTGCCGGGTCGTAGGAGCAGGTCGGGGTGCGAGACAAACCGGCCATCCACCAAAACTGCTGCGAGGTTGACTGCCACGCGCGAATGCAGGCAGATATGGTTAACGCCTGCGGCAGTCGTGCGAAGTGGCCCGGGGGTCATGCAATCGCACGGCATCCGCCGTCATAGGTGTATTCTGAGTGCGTGTGGTCAATCCGCTGTGATCAAGCCAAACCGGTCCCGACAGTCTTCTAACCGTCAGTCGACGTCCGGCGACTTGCCCTATGATCCAGAGGAGTGGGAACAGCGCCTTGCTGCGGCACGGGTGCAGCGGGAGAAAGTCCTGCAGTGCCGCGTCGGTCAGGAGCGTACGAGCGTTCTCCCCAGCGGCGAAGGGCGAGACGATTTCCTGACACCGCTCTTGCCCGAGGGGCCGCAAGATTCTCATGGCGAACCCTCAGAAGGGCGTTTGGAGGGAGGGCGCACGGCCGACCAGGGTCCGTTGGTGCTCGGCGGGCCAGACGGCACTCGCATTCGTGCAAGGACCCGTGCAGGACAGCGCGTTCGGCAGGATGCTGGGAAAACCAAGCCAAGATCGATGTCGCCCAAACCTGTCGAACTCGGCGCCCAGACTGCCGAAGCGGAGCATGCGCTAGGCGTTCCGTCCGACGCCACTGCGTCCGGCGGCCTGACGGCGCCGCAAGCCGCGACTCCACCGAGATACTCGGCGAGTCGTCTGAGGCCGGCGCTCGTCGGACTCTGTGATCGGCTGTGCCGCAGGCGCGTCGCTCGCAAATTACGGCGGCATCGGCCAGGGCATCTCCGAACTGGGGAGCCGACTGGCAAGGCATGTGACTTTTGTCAGCATTTCTGGGCCTGGCGCGCTATCCGGGACCGCACCTACTATTCCGCCGCCACCGGAAGCAAAAAATGCGTCGACAACGCCCGCGCCGGTCCTGCTCCCTGACATAGCGTCCGAGGAGGTGGCGGCGATTGCCGCTCCTTCCGCGCCGCAGGTGCCTGCAGCAGTGTTCCACACGTCTCTTGTCGAGATTGACATAGCAGACTCGGGCCCTGCGGTATTCTCCACGCCCGTCGTGCCCAATGGCCCGTCGCCAGCGCAGAAAAGCACTGCAGCAGTCGATTTCGAGGTCGCTTATCGGGACGAGGATCTGGAGTTTTCCTCTGTTCCGCCCGTTCTCCCCGTCCCGGAGGCGAGGCCGGACGCCGCGTTCAAGAGGGAGACGGAGCTGCCGGTCAAGCCGCCGCGGCGGATCGTCGTGCAGGCCCCGCAGAATATGGCGCCCGATCGCCGCGAGGCTGCACTGTCGCGCCTCTCTGAGAGCGAATGGTCGACCGAGGAGGCGGTAGCTTCGCCCTTCACCATCAGCGAGACGCATGTGCGCTACTATCACGCGCAAGATCGATCGGCCGCCGAGGCGCTTGCCGCCCTTTTCGACGCCGCTGCGCACGACTTCACCAGCTACTCGCCTTCTCCGGACGAGGGGCTCCTGGAACTCTGGCTATCCGGCAAGGGGGCCCCGCCGATCACGCGGCAGGCGCGATCACGCACGGCACCCTCGCGCACTGGAGCCAACAGCGCGGCCCCGACGCACTCGGAGTCGCGCGGCGCCAATGTCTTCGATCTCATTGCGAATGCGATCGGCAACACCTCCAGCGTAGGCACGCGCAGCGGGCAGAGGGACGAGAGTGACAGGCGGTCCTCCGTTGCGACCCGCGGCGGATTTGAGGCGGAGTCGCGGTCTGCATCGTCACGAGGCGCGGGCCGCGAGTCCAGCGGAGGTAGCGCCAGCGACGACGGACGCGGCGGTGGCGGTCGCTCCGCGTCCGATGGAGGAAGTGGCACTTCATCTGGCGGCGGCTCATCCTCCTCGGGTGGTGGAGGCGGCGGCTCGTCTTCCGGAGCGGGCGGCGGAGGATCGTCCTCTGGTGGTGGCGGCTCATCCTCGGGCGGAGGTGGATCTTCGGGTGGCGGCGGCTCGTCGGGAGCCAGCGACGGCAAGTCCTCCGGTGGCGGCAACGGCGGCGGGCGCGGCAACGGCGGAGATCGCGGCAAGAGCGACGATCGCGGACGTGGCGCCGATAACGCCGGGGGGAAAGGGAAGGATCGCGGCAACAATGGCCGCGGCGGCGGCAGCGCAGGCGGAAAGGGCGGCAACAACGGCCGCGGAAAAGACCGCTAGGCCGCTGCCGAGGCTGCCGAAGTGGTCCGTCCTCCGTGGACGGTCCAGTGCGCTCTCAGCCACGCGCGATCAGCGGCAGAAAAGCTTTGTCAGCTAGCGGGGTTTGCGTCGACCGGGAAATGCCGAGTGAGGCCGCTCGCCTACAGAGACGCCGCCGCCTGCGCTTTGACTGCGAGCAAGCTCCGCCGACAAGTGGCCGAGAAGGGCCTCAGATTAGTCATCTGTGTGGAGAGGCGCGCAATAAGGGGTCTGGCGCATATTTGGTGCAGGTAGCTCTGCCGCACGCTACATTCCGGCAATCTTCGCGGGAGGTTGCCGATGGCGTCTGGAAGGATCGAGGGGCATTCCTGCCCGAAGGGCTCAAAGGCGAGCGGATCGAGTTTGTCGGGAACACGGTCTTGGTTTACTCGCGTTCGATGGGCGGAACCGCTGCCTGCCCGCGATGCGCCGAGCACTCTCGGCATGTTCGTATTCGGTGTGAGCGCCGCTTGGCGGACCTTCCGGCGCACGACCGGGAGGTCAGGCTGATACTCTGTGCCCGGCGCTTCAGGTGCCGCTCGGCGTTGCGCCAAACCCGGATCTTCGTGGAACGTTTCCCGCCGGCAATCACCCAACCGCACGCACGACGCACCGGGCGCCTGCAACACCTGGTTCGTCATCTGGGCCTGGCTTTGGGCGGACGACCGGCTCAGGCGCTGGCGTCCAGACACCTTCTGCCGGTGAGCAAGGACACCTTCCTGCGCAGTGTCCGCACCTTGGATGGGCGATAGCACCAGCGAGGCCGTCGCTGAGCGGATGATCTTCCTGGCCTCGAGCGCTCGCCACGCCTTCACCATTCTCTGCACGGTGCGCAGGTGATTGTCGGTGAAGCGGTCCGGGTGGCGCTGCTTCAGACGGGCCAGCACCTCGATCCCCGTCAGTGCGGGCTGCGCCTCGAGCCAGGCCTCGATGTCGGCGCGGTGCGGATCGAGCATCGATGCACGCTTGGGGATTGGCTTCACCCGCCGGTAGGGTCGGCGGTGGAACTCCCGATGTTCGCCATTCCTCTTGGATTCTGCAACGCTGCTCACGAAGTCGACGATGATGGCCGCTTCCTTCGGCGCCGGCGCAATGCCGCGCTGGTCCGACGCGCTGGCCCAGCTCGGTCTGAGCCGCCCGGACCGCCGCGAGCGCGATCACCGGATCGGCGCGGCTGCGGAGATCGAGGATGCGCGCCATGCTCTCGGAGTTGAGCCGTCCCGAGGCCAGGGCCCGATCGGCGGGCGTGAGAGGCGGGTGCCAGCGCTTCGTCACCCGGGCGCCGACGCGGACCTTCTCCCGCAGCTTGAACGACGGCTGGAACAGGTTCGTGTGCAGCCGGGCAGCGGTGTAGAGCCGGGCGAGCAACTCGGTCGCCGCCGGTCCCTCGAAGCGACCGTAGCCGACCAGCCGGCGAACGATGGCACCATTCTTCTGCTCCACCCACGCCTGGTCGTTCTTCCGATAGGCACGCGAACGCGTCACCTCGAGGCCCTGCGCCCGGCACCAGGCGACCACCGGGTCATTCATGAAGGCGCCGACGTTGTCGAAATCAACGCCTCTGAGCGGGAACGGAAACAGCTCCTGCGCGGCTCGCAGCGCTTCCAGCACGAGCGCACCTGCCCTCATCACCACCGGCACGCACTCGGTCCAGCCCGTGGCGATATCGGTCAGCACCAGCGTCTGGACGAAGGCCCCGGCCGTGCTGACGCCGGAATGCGCCACGAAGTCGACCTCGACGAAGCCCGGCGGCGGATCGCCCCAGTCGGCGAAGGTTCGGACCGGCACCGACCGCCGCACCGCCGAACTGAAGCCGGCCCGCCGCCGGCGTCCCTGCGCTGCCGCGATCCGCGTCTCCGACAGCAGCCGGTCGATCGTCGCCGGGCTGACCGCCAGGAGCTTCGCGCGCAGCTCCTCATCGGCCGCGAATTGCCCGTGCCGCTCAAGCGCCGGCAGCAGGACCGGGATCATCGGCTTCAACCGTTTCGAGCAGACCCGGTCCGACGCTCCCAGAGCAGTGCCAGCGCCGCCTTCACCGCAGCCCCGTAGAGCCTCTCAGGACGACCTCGCGGACGCTTCTCGAGAGACCCCGTGCCGAGCAGCCGGATGGCGTGCTTGCGATGCAACCCGGTCAGCGCGACGAACTCGTTCAGGATCACCGTCTTCGCCGCACGCCCGCTCGCCGCATACCGGTCCCGGAGCGCCGCCGACACCTCCGCACGTGCCGCCATGCTGAGCCTCCTCGCCATTCCCGCGCCACCCATCGTCGTCCCGCCCAGGGAGCGCGTAGCAAGCGAGGTGGCGCGATCGCAGCGTCGGGTAGCGTTTCATCTGAAGCAATGCGCCGGGCCAGATCCGAATGTCGCTGGACATCGTCGAAGCCCGGGTGATCGACCTCGACGGCGTGTACGATCCTTGTCGGCCGAACGACCGGCTCCTCCTCGGCATGAAGGGCAGCATCAGCGAGTTCGAGCTCGGCATCCTGCGCGCGCGGATGCTCGATGCCGCGCGCGCGAAGGCAGAGCGGGGCGAGCTCCGCATCAGCGTGCCCGTCGGCTACCTCTGGCGCCGGGACCATGGCCTCGGCTTCGATCCCGACCTGCGTCTCCAGCAGACGATCCGGCTGATCTTCGAGCGCTTCCGGCAGCTCAGCAGCGCGCGCCAGACGCTGCTGTCGCTCGCGGCCGACGGCGTCTCGTTTCCGCGGCCGTCGGACGATTGCCATTGGAGCGCCATTGGTCCGAGTGACAATGGCGATGCGGATGACCTCCCTCGAGTGGACCCCGATCCGCTACCGCAACGTGATCTCGATCCTGAAGAACCCGTTCTACGCCGGCGCCTACGTCTACGGCAAAAGCGAGAAGCGGGTGGTCATGGTCGAGGGACGGGCGCGCAAGACCTACGGCCACGGCCGGCCACGGGCGGCGTGGGACGTGCTGATCCACGACCACCACGACGGCTACATCGGCTGGGCCGAGTTCGAGCGGAACCAGGAGACGCTCGCGGCCAACACCTACGGCTGGGCCGGTGGCGCGAAGTCCGGCCGCGGCGGAAGAGCCCTGCTCGCGGGCATCCTGACATGTGGACGCTGCGGCCGGGCGCTCTCCGTCGCCTATGCCGGCAGGCCGCCCGGCCGCTCCACGTATCGCTGCGATCGGGCACAGACCGGGCGCGGCATCGGCCGCTGCATGACCTTCGGCGGCTCCCGGGTCGATGCCGCCATCGCGGCCGAGTTGCCTCGCGCGCGGTAGAACCCATGGCGATCGAGGCGGCGCGGGAAGCCGAGCGCATGCACGAAGACGGCGAAGCCGAGAGACGGCGGATGGCGGAGCTCGACCTCCAGCAGGCGCGGCTCACGATGCCTCGCTGGCGGAACGCCGCTACGCTGCCTGCGACCCGGACAACCGCCTGATCGCGGCGCAGCTCGAGCGCGCCTGGGAGATGACGCTCCGCCGCGTCGAGGCCTGCGCCGAACATCTCGAGGCGCTGGCTTTGCCGGTGTCCGCCGCGCCAGCACCGGACTTCACCGGCCTTGCCGACGCTCCCGCCGGCGCCTGGAGTGCGCCCGGCGTCACGATGCGCGCACGCCAGCAGCTCCTGCGCGCTCTGGTGACCGACATCATCGTCGACGTCGACGAGGTGTCGCGCGAGGTCATCCTGACCATCCACTGGCGCGGCGGAGCTCACTCGCAGCTGCGCGTCCGCAAGCCGAAGACCGGCGAGCACGGCCGCCGGACCCCGGAGGAAGCGCTCGCGGTCATGGCCCGGATGGCGGGCCGCTGGTCGGACGCCGACATCGCCGCCTCGCTCAACCTGATGGCCATCCGCACGGGACAGGGAAAGACCTGGACGCCGCACCGCGTCGGCTCCATCCGGAAGGTCCACGGCATGCACGCCCACCGTTCCGCCGAGAAGAACGGCGAATGGCTCACCATGAGCGAAGCCGCGGCGAAGCTCGGCGTGACCAACCACGCCATCCGCAGGCTCATCAGAGAGCACGTTCTGCCTGCCGAGCAGGTCGTGCCCGGCGCGCCGTATCAGATCCGGGCGATCGACCTCGAAGACGACACCGTCAGCATCGCACTGAGACGGAAAGGACGCCCGTGTCGGCCTGATCCGAAGAACCAACTCTCCATGTTTCCAGACACTTGAAGAAGGGGGGCACAATGAACGCCTCGTCGCGATCGGACGGAAGAACTGGCTCTTCGCCGGCTCCGACAGCGGCGGCGAGACCCTGGCGCGGGCAATGACCCTGATCGAGACGGCGAAGATGAGCGGACTGGACCCGCAAGCCTGGCTCGCTGACGTCCTCGACCGCATCCACGATCACAAGATCAACCGGCTCGACGAGCTGCTCCCGTGGAATTGGAAGCCAGCAGGGCAGGCGCAGAGCGCAGCCGCTTGATGGCTGCCACGACCCATGTCCGCACGATCAGTCATGTCGCCACCCTGCTCGGAGAGGACCCGGACCTTCTGGAGGCCATCGTCAGCAACGACGACAACCTCTCCTACGGCAGCATTGTCAGCGTCCAGATCGGTCGCGAAGAATACCTTGCCGCCCTCACGGATGGAGGCATCGATGAACTCCGCGACATGCTCTTGTCGGCCCGGGTGTCTGTCGGGGAATGGCAGAGCTTCCTTGAGGCCTTCGTCGACGATCCCGGCATTGCCGCCCGCGTCAAGGACCAGCCACTGCGGTAGCTATCGGGCGGTTACCGAACTGTCGACGCTGTCGGGCGAGATCGTAAAGTGACGCGCGATGGCGCGCTTGCTCATGCCCTGCCTGAAGTAGGCGCGGCGAACCTTCCGATACAGCTCCACGGTCAGCATGCCCCCGCTCCCTGCCGCCAGAGAGGGCAAACGTGGACGACCTTCAAGCCGTCCGCCGCAGGCTCATCCCGCCGCTACCGCGGCCGACTTTCTCACCGCCGTTCTCACTCATAAGCCTTGAACGGCTTGTGCCCAGGCCGCGGCGCCGTGGGCTTCAGGTCGCGCAGGTTGACCACGCCATGTGTGGCTCCGGTCATGGACCCTGTCCCGGTTCCGCCACTTCCAGACCGTCTGCTCGGAGATGCCGTGGCGCTCCGCCACCATCCAGGCAGGCTCGGTGCTCGCCTGGACCGCAGCCCGGATCTTCGGTGTCGTCGTCGCCTGCTTGTGAAGAGAGATCAGCATGCTCGCCTCCCGTCCCGAACATCGCGCAGGATCGATCTTGCCATGAAGAGCCCCGAGCGGCGAGGGGCCATGCGATCGCCCGGGACGGGACAGCTACGGTCGCCCTGCTTGTCCTCGGTTCAGAGCGACGAGGCGCTCCGCCGCTAGGAAGGCATCGCGTCGAATTGCCGCCGCCACCTCGGCATCCTCGTCGCGCCCCCACAGGTCGGCCTGATATTCCTCGTCGATGCGAGAAAGCTCCCAGGCATGCGGGGCCGACAGGCGGCGGTGATAGACGGCAAGTGCGAGGACGAGGGAGCCCGACAGCATCACGAGATCGTGGAGCGCGGTTAGGTCGAAAACGTCCATCGCGTCGACCTCGGCCGTAAGACGCCTGATTGAGTGCGGGTCCTGGGGCTGCGGCATGACCCCCGCGACCGGGACGAGCCGCGCGCGAAACCGCTCCTCAGCCCACGCCAGCAGCGGGTCCCATCCGTCGGCCTGCCGCAGCGTCAAGGTGTCGGGCGCTTCGGCGCGGTAGCACAGCAGGTCAGTCTCCCCGTAGGCGGCGAGGATCGCGACAACCTCCTCGCGCTGGCGCGAGACCTTGTCGATCGCCGCATTCGCCGCGCGCGTCACGGGCATCGAAAGCGGGTCGATCCGCTCGCCCTGAGCGGCCCATTCGTCCGCGATCGCCTGTGCCATGGCCTGCGTCGGCGCCACGAGCGGTTGCCTTGCAGGGGTCCGCACCGGCCGTTCGTCCAGGACTATCGCCCAACCGCCGCGCTCGCGCCGCACGTCCGCGGCCTTCCAGAACCGCTTCGCGGTCCATTCGGTCATAGGGGTGCCGCCTCCAAGACCAGGCCCCTAAGCTCGCGAAGGTCGTCTATCAAACGGACCGCACCCGCCGCGACAAGGTCCGCGGGCGCGCCATAGCCCCAGGCAACGGCTATCGCATCGACGCCAGCCGCCGCTGCCATCTCGATGTCGAACAGGCTGTCGCCGACCATGATCGTCTCCTCCGGCGAGACGCCGGCGGCCGCCATCGCGCCGCGGAGCATCGCCGGATCAGGCTTGGACGGATACTCGTCGCCGCCGTGCAGTGAGTGAAACATCTCCGCTAGTCGGTGCTGGTCCAACACCTTGACCAGACCGCGCCGCGTCTTGCCGGTGGCGACCGCGAGCTTGATGTCGGACCGCGCGGAGAGGGCCTCGAGTGTTTCCATCGCTCCCGGATACAGCTGGGGCACGGCGGCATCGGCGACGAAGGCGTCGCGATAGGCGGCAACGATGGTCTCGCGCTCCCCCCGATTGCAGTCGGGTGACAATCGCTCCACCGCCTGCGGCAGGGACATGCCGACGATCGACAGGATCGCTCTAGCTTCCGGCGACCGCCGGCCGGCGGCTGCATACCCGGCCCGCATCGCACGTACGATCTGGTCCGCGCTGTCGACGAGAGTGCCGTCGAGGTCGAATACGACCAGACGGATCACTCGACCTCCTCGAACGGATCCGCCGGGACGTCCGCAGCATCCCAGCCCAGCATCTCCCACGTCCGCGTCATGTGATCCGGCAGCGGCACCGTTAGCGTCAGGTCGGCGCCCGTCACGGGATGCGTCAGGCGCAGCGAGCGCGCGTGGAGGTGCAACTTGCGGCTGATTTCTCCGCCGAGTTGCGCGCCCCAGCCGTCGCCAAGATTCTCCTTGCCCGAGCCGCCGTACTTGCCATCGCCCACGATCGGGTGCCCCAAGGCCGCCATGTGCGCGCGCAACTGGTGGGTCCGCCCCGTGACCGGCACCAGAGCGGCCCAGGAGGCACGTGTTCCGAGCGCCGACAAGACTGCGTAGTCCGTCACCGCGCGCTTGGCTCCGGGGGTGGCGTCCACCGCGTCGGGATGCACCGGCATCATCTTCTCTGCCTCACCGCTTGAACCGTGTCCGGCCGCCTTGACGAGGCCGTAACGGACGGTGCCCATGCGCGGCTTTGGCACGCCGGCGAGTGCCGCCCAGTAGATCTTGCGGGTCGCGCGGTCTCGAAAGGCGCGGGTCAACGCTTCCGCCACGCCGCGAGTGCGCGCCATGAGCAGGATGCCCGAGGTGTCGCGGTCGAGCCGATGGACGAGCCTCGGCTTCTCCTCCGCGCCGAAGCGCAACGCCTCGGCAAGGCCGTCGACATGCCGCTTCTGGCCGCTGCCGCCCTGGACCGCGAGGCCTGGCGGCTTGTTGAGCGCGAGGATGTGGTCGTCGCGCCAGATGACCGCGGCCCGTATCATCCGGGCGTCATCGTCTGAAAGCTCTGGTCGGGCTTCGGGAGGGGGCGCTTCCGGCAAGGGCGGCACACGCACCTGCTGGCCCGCGTCGAGGCGCGTCGATGCCTTCACACGGCCGCCATCGACGCGAACCTCTCCCTTGCGACAGAGCTTCTCGATCCGGCCCTGCGGTACCTGCGGGAAGTGCCGGCGGAACCACCGGTCGAGGCGCTGCCCCTCCTCGTCCGTCGCGACGGTCAGGGTCTGGACCCGGCTCACAACGCCGCCCGCCCGACGGCAAGTCCCGCGAAGAGCCCGATCAGAGACAGACCGACGGAGAGCGTCACGTAGAGTGCGGCCTGTCCCGCAGCCCCCCGCTCCCAAAGCGTGACCGTCTCGAGCGAGAACGAGGAGAACGTAGTGAAGCCGCCGAGAAGTCCGGTCGCGATCAGTGGCGACAGATGAGTTAGTCCATGCCGCGCGGCCGCCACGACGAAGGCGCCCATCACGAAGGACCCAACGATGTTGGCCGCCATGATGGCGACGGGAAAGTCCGTGGGACCGCCCAGCGCCCTGACGATGCCGAGGCCCAAGGCATAGCGTAGCGTGGCACCGATGGCGCCGCCGAGAGCGACCTGAAGATAGGGATGTTCCATGTCGCCTCGGTTTCCCGCTGCCCCGGCCCGGAGTTCAACCGCGCCGGTCGCGCTGCTTCACGAACCAGTCGAGCCGCTTCTTCAGTTCACGCTCGTAGCCCCGCTCGGCCGGCACATAGTAGACGCCGCGCTTCATGCTGTCGGGAAAGTAGTTCTGGCCGGAAAATGCTCCCTCTGCGTCGTGATCGTATTCATAGCCGGCGCCATAGCCTTCCTCCTTCATCAGCCGGGTGGGCGCGTTCAGGATATGCTTCGGCGGAGGCTCCGAGCCATTGTCGCGCGCGGCCGCCATTGCCGCCCTGAACGCCGAACAGACGGCATTCGATTTCGGCGCGAGCGCGAGGTAGACGACCGCCTCCGCCAGCGCCAGCTCGCCTTCGGGGCTGCCAAGCCGCTCGTATGTCACCCATGCATCCAGGCACAGGCGCTGCGCCTGCGGGTCGGCGAGACCAATGTCCTCGATTGCCATGCGGGTGATCCGCCGCGCGAGGTAGCGCGGATCCTCACCGCCACGCAGCATACGGGCCAGCCAATAAAGCGCCGCATCGGGGTCCGAGCCGCGGACGGACTTGTGCAGGGCCGAGATCAGGTTGTAGTGCGCGTCCCCGGACTTGTCGTACTCCGCGGCGCGGCGGCTCAGCCGCCCTTTCAGTTCCGCGGTTTCAAGGGGGGCGTCGCCCCCCCAACCGGCGATCTGCTCCACAAGGTTCAGTATCGCGCGACCGTCGCCGTCGGCCATCTCGATCAGCGCCCGATGGGCGTCCGGGGACAACGGCAACGGGTTCTCCAGACTCGATTCTGCACGGCGAACCAGATGCTCCAGATCGCCGGTGCCCAGGCGCCGCAGCGTCATCACCTGAGCGCGACTCAGCAGAGCAGCGTTGAGCTCAAACGAAGGATTCTCGGTCGTCGCCCCGACGAGGAGGATCGTGCCGTCCTCCATGTGCGGCAGGAATCCATCCTGCTGCGCCTTGTTGAACCGGTGAATCTCGTCGACGAACAACAGCGTGCCTCGGCCCTGCCTGATGCGCACCCTTGCGGCCTCGAAAACCTTTCGCAGCTCGGCAACGCCGGTGAATATCGCACTGACCTGCACGAATTCGAGGTCCGCTTCCTCCGCCAGGAGCCGTGCGATCGTGGTCTTTCCCACGCCGGGCGGTCCCCAGAGCATCACCGAGGACAAACGGCCCGATGCCAGCATCGAGCCGAGCGGCCCGTGCGGAGCCAGCAGGTGGTCCTGCCCGATCACCTCGGACAGGCTCTTCGGCCGTAGCCGGTCGGCAAGCGGGCGAAAACGATCGTCGCCGGTTTCAGAGGGTGGGGGATCAAAGAGGTCGGCCATGGACAAGCAGTAACGCGTTCCGTCGTCTCGAAGAAGCCGGGGGCACCGCAGTGCCCCCTTGCCGCTCAGTGCAACGTCGAGCTGAAGTCCATCGATACAACCTGGTTCCTTGCGCCGCCGATCTCGACGACTGGCCCCATCGGCGCCATCGAGATGCCAACGCGAGGCCCCCAAAGGCTCCAGTTGGCATTGACCAAGGTCAGGCAGGTCGACGCGCCGAGGTGTGGCGCCGCGCGCGACAGTTCCGACAACAGCTTCGCCCAGATCGGTCTGCGAAGGTGCAGCGGAACCTTCTGCGAGACGAAGAGACGGGAACTTTCCCACACCACCTCCAAGACGGGCGCCTCGTCGTAGAGGATACCGGAGGGAATTGTTTCGAGCAGTCCACGTTGTGCGTCGCGTATCATATAGGAGTAGATGCCGCAGCGTGCCGTGGTCGGCGTCAGGCGATTTCCGGCGAGGACCTCGCCAAGCTCGTTGTGAACCACGATCCATCGGCTCGCCGGCGTATCATACTGGTCGAATTCCATGCCGAGGGCTTCCGGCAGGTCCCACTTGTTCTGATCGATGAAAAGTTCGCGCCTAGCGCGAAGCATGTTGGCGAACAACTCACCATAGTTGTGTATGTTCGCGAAAGAGAGGGTTGTGGTCAGCATAGTGCCTCCTGAGGGTTGGGGAACTTACGTGACCAGAAGACTTGACTTTTCAGCTCCGGCTAGAGAAGGCCATAGTCCTTGGCGCGCTGGATCGCCTCAGCCGTTGTGCGCGCCATGAGACGTTGACGGGCGGAATTCAGGCGGGCCTTCAATGCGCTCACCGAAATACCGAGCTTGGCGGCGGCCGCATCATGGCGATCACCCGCGGCGATGCACCTCAATGCGGCGGCCTGCGCGTCGGTCAGGCTCTCCGGCGGTTCGCTCATGAGGTGAAGTTCCTCGACGATCGAGCGCACCTGTTCAATCTCCTCGTCGGTGAATTCCCGATCATCCCTGGCAAGGCTGGCCACGGTGCGGCTCTGGATCGGGCCGACCGAAATCGTGACGCCGAAGTTCAAGTCGTATCGCCGCGCCTCCTCGAAAATTCCGAAAGGATCATGTATCTCGGGATTGGACCAGCGCGTCCATCCGGTCTGACTGAAGGCCCACGCAATCGCCGGATCGCGCAGCGCGTAGCCGTGCTTGGTGTAGTGATCCGCCCACTCTTGAGCATAGGTCTGAAAGACTATGAGGGGCGAAGTGAAGCGGATGTGCAGGCCTACGACGTATCCAGCCGTCGCAAAATGATCCAGCTTCCTCAACTCGCGATCAAAGTGGGATTTCTCAAACATGAAGTTCTTGTTGCTGTCGGCACGACATTTCTCAACTTCTAAGAAGATTTGTGGTAAATGTGGTGTGCAGCGGCGAACTCGCTATCGCCCAAGATGAATTCGCTGATCTCATCCACCGCGAGCATATAGAGATAGGCAGGCAGCGTGGCGCCGGGGACGCACACGCCCTCCTCTGCATCATGGCGTTAGGCTTCTGACGCCTCCTCGACCGCAAGACGCTCGCGGTCTGCGGCGCCTTTGGCATCAGGATCACGATCGACCAGCTCGACGATTGCCATCGGAGCCATATCGCCGTAGCGGAAACCGGCCTTGAGCACCCGGACACAACCACCATTGCGTTCAGCGTAGCGCGGTCCGAGGATATCGAACAGCTTGGCTACATGGGCGTCCTGCTTCAGGCGCGATGCCGCTTGTCGACGTGCGTGCAGGTCGCCTCGCTTGCCGAGAGTGATCAGTTTTTCAGCGATGCGCTTGAGTTCTTTCGCCTTCGGCAGCGTGGTCTTGATCTGCTCATGCTCGATCAGCGAGCCGGCCATGTTTGCGAACAGCGCCTTGCGATGCTCGGCGGTGCGATTCAGACGGCGATAGCCGCTTCCGTGACGCATTCTTCATTCTCCATTTTGCTTTGTCCGGGGCACTGTGCGCGCGGCGCCCTCACCTTGGGGCAGAATTGCCCGGATTGCAGTTCAACGCCCGCAGCGGGGCGCTGCTTTTCAAAACTGGTCCTCGAACTTCTTGGCGAGATCCTCGATGTTTTCTGGCGGCCATTCCTCGACATCCATCCCAAGATGCAGGCCCATGCCTGACAGCACCTCCTTGATCTCGTTCAGCGATTTGCGCCCGAAGTTCGGCGTCCGCAGCATTTCCGCCTCGGTCTTCTGAATGAGATCGCCGATGTAGACGATGTTGTCGTTCTTGAGGCAGTTCGCCGAACGAACGCTGAGCTCTAGCTCGTCGACCTTCTTGAGAAGAAGCGGGTTGAACTCGAGGCCGTCGTCCATCTCTTCGGCACCGGCGCGCTCGGGCTCGTCGAAGTTGACGAAGATCTGCAACTGGTCCTGCAGAATGCGCGCGCCGTATGCTACCGCATCGTCAGGCGTTACAGATCCGTCGGTCTCGATCCGGACGCTCAGCTTGTCATAGTCGAGCACCTGTCCCTCGCGCGTCGGCGTCACATCGTAGCTGACCTTCCGGACCGGAGAATAGATGGCATCGATAGGGATCAGGCCGATAGGCGCATCTTCCGGCCGGTTGCGGTCGGCTGCCACGTAGCCCTTGCCGGTGTTGACGGTCAGCTCCATGAAGAGCTCGGCGCCTTCGTCAAGATGGCAAATGACGTGATCGCGGTTGAGGATCTCGATGCCCGCGCTCTCGGTAATCTCCCCGGCAGTGACGACACCGGGCCCCTTGGCGGAGATCGACAGGCGCTTGGGGCCCTCTGCCTCCATCCGGATCGCGACGCCCTTGAGGTTCAGGACCACGTCGGTCACATCCTCTCGAACGCCGGCGATCGACGAGAACTCGTGCAAGACATTGTCGATATGAACACTGGTCACGGCCGCGCCCTGCAGCGAGCTCATCAACACACGCCGCAGCGCGTTGCCGAGCGTCAAGCCGAAGCCACGCTCCAGCGGCTCTGCGATGACGGTGGCCTGACGCGCAGGATCGTTGCCCGGCTTGACGACGAGCTGCGTCGGCTTGATGAGTTCCTGCCAGTTCTTGTGGATCATGATGCTCTCCTCAATTCATGCGAGCCGCCCATGATCAGGAAAAGCGGCACGCTCCCGAGGTGTACGGATCGACCCTGGAGTGGGTGTGAAACGTTAGACGCGCCGGCGCTTGGGCGGGCGAACGCCGTTGTGAGCGATGGGCGTCACGTCGCGGATCGACGTGATGTTGAATCCGACCGCCGCAAGCGCGCGCAGAGCGCTTTCACGGCCGGATCCCGGCCCTTGGACCTCGACCTCCAGCGTCCGGACGCCGTGTTCCTGTGCCTTGCGACCAGCGTCCTCTGCGGCCATCTGGGCGGCGTATGGGGTGGACTTGCGGCTGCCCTTGAAGCCCATAGTCCCGGCCGAAGACCATGCGATCGCGTTGCCTTGAACATCGGAAATCAGGATCTTGGTGTTGTTGAAGGACGAGTTCACATGCGCCACGCCGGCGGCGATGTTCTTGGAAACCTTCTTGCGGGTCGTCGTGCGACGATCTCGTGCCATTGCTCTCGCTCCCCTTACTTCTTCTTGCCGGCGATCGGCTTGGCCGGGCCCTTGCGAGTGCGGGCATTGGTGTGCGTGCGCTGACCGCGCACGGGGAGGTTGCGGCGATGACGGAGTCCACGGTAGCAGCCGAGGTCCATCAGCCGCTTGATGTTCATTTGCGTGTCGCGCCGCAAGTCGCCCTCGACACTCAGGTTGGCGTCGATGTGCTCGCGGATCTGCAGAACCTCGGAGTCGCTGAGCTCGTTGACGCGACGGGACTGGTCGATGCCAACGGCATCGCAGATATTGCGGGCCGCGCTCTGGCCGATTCCGGTGATGTAGGTGAGCGCGATCGGTACGCGCTTGGCGGTGGGGATGTTCACGCCGGCGATACGTGCCACGTGTGGTATTCCTTTCGTTGCGGTTCCGTAGCTCCGGAACCTTTTTTCACAACGTAGACCCGGGTCGCTGGATACGCCTCGGGACTGCGATAGCGGATGAACCCCGGTGGGGGCGATTCTCTTGCGAGAGAGCGGTGTCTAGAGAGCTCTCGAGAGCCCGTCAAGAGTGCGCGCGCCTATTGCTTCAATGCGCTCGACAGCTCCGCGGCGACGTTGTCAATCTCGCCAAGGCCGTCGATGGTGCGCAGGGCACCTTTGGCGTAGTAGTACCCGACGAGAGGCGAGGTCTTCTTGTAGTATTCCATCAAGCGGTTCTTCAATGCCTCTTCGGTGTCGTCGGCTCGGCGCTTGAAGTCCGTCCCGCTACAAACATCGCAGACACCCTCCTGCTTCGGCCGGCGAGTGACCTCGTGATAGACCTCGCCGCAATTCGCGCATGTAAAGCGGCCAACGATGCGCGCAACAAGCGCCGCATTGTCAACCTGCATCTCGATCACCACGTCGAGCCGATCACCGAGCCGCTCTAGCAGGCTCTCCAGCGCGTCGGCCTGTGCAAGCGTCCGCGGGAACCCGTCGAAGATGAAGCCGCCAGCTGCACCCTCACCGAGTTTCTCCTCGATGAGGCTGATAACGATCTCGTCTGTGACCAAATCACCGCGGTCCATGACCTCGGCGACGACCTTACTCATCTCCGTGCCGCTCGTTCGCGCTTCGCGCAGCATATCCCCGGTAGAAAGCTGAACCATCCCTCTCTCGTCCACCAACTTGCGGGCTTGTGTTCCCTTGCCCGCCCCCGGCGGTCCGAGCAGTATGATGTTCATCGTCTGGCGGTCCCTCGCTTGCTTCCGCGCTTCTTGCCACGCAGTTGGGACTTTTCAATCAGACCTTCATACTGATGCGCAAGCAGGTGGGACTGTACCTGATTGATCGTGTCCATCGTCACCGACACAACGATCAGCACCGAAGTACCGCCGAAGTAGAACGGAATCGCCAACTGCGAACGCAGTATCTCCGGCAGCAGACAGACGCCTGCGAGGTAGGCCGAGCCAAGCACGAGAACCCGATTGACCACGTAATCCAAGTATTCCTCCGTACGCTTGCCGGGTCGCACGCCAGGAATAAAGCCGTTCTGGTTCTTGAGATTGTCGGCGACGTCCTCTGTCTTGAACGACACGTTGAACGTGTAGAAGTACGTAAAGAACACGATCATCGCCGCAAAGAACAGAAGGTAGAGCGGCTGACCCGGCCCGAAATAGGCCAGGATCGTCGACATGACTGGCCCTGTCTGCTGACCGGAGAACGTCGCGAGCGTCGTCGGCAGGAGCAGCAGCGACGACGCAAAGATCGCCGGGATGACGCCGGCCGGGTTCACCTTGACCGGCAGGTGGCTCGACCCGCCGTCGTACATCTTCATTCCGACCTGGCGGCGAGGATACTGGATGTGGATCTTCCTCAGCGCCCGCTCCATGAAGACAACGAAGGCTATCACCGCGATCACCATCAGCAGAACGCCGACGATCACGGCGGGACTCAGCGCACCCGAACGGCCTTGGCTCAAGAACTGCGCCAGCGCTGCAGGGACTTCGGCGATGATGCCGACGAATATGATCAGCGAGATACCGTTGCCGATCCCGCGGGCTGTGATCTGCTCGCCCACCCACATCAGGAACATTGTCCCTCCGACGAGCGTGATGACGCACGCGATCCGGAAGAACCAGCCAGGATCGGTCACGAGATCGCCGGCCTCAAGGCTGACTGCGAGGCCGTAGGCCTGGAACGTCGCAAGGAAAACCGTCCCGAAGCGGGTGTACTGGTTGATCTTTTTGCGCCCCTGCTCGCCTTCCTTCTTGAGTTGTTCAAGCTTGGGAACCATCGCCGTCATCAACTGCACTATGATCGAGGCCGAGATGTAGGGCATGATCCCCAGCGCGAAAATTCCCATGCGGCTGATGGCGCCGCCGGTGAACATGTTGAGAATGCCGCCGATTCCGGTGGCGGCCTGATCCATGAACTGGCGCAGGGCGCCGCCATCGATGCCCGGAACCGGAATGTAGGTTCCGATTCGGTACACGATCAGAAGCCCCAAGGCATAAAGGATGCGCTGACGCAGCTCCGTCGCCTTGCCGAGCGTTCCCCAGCTGAGGTTTGCGGCCATCTGTTCGGCTGCGGATGCCATGCGAGTGCCTTTCATGACAGCGCCGCCAGACCGTCTTCCGGTCGGCGGCGCTAGGAAAACAGTAGCGATCTAGGCGGCATGACGGCCGCCCGCAACCACCTTACTCGGCCGCCGGCTGAGACATGACGGTTATCGATCCACCCGCTTTTTCGACCGCATCGACGGCCGAGCGCGAGGCTCCGGTGACGGTCAGCACGATCTTGGAGGTCAGATCGCCGCCGCCGAGGACGCGAACGCCGTCACGCTTCCGCCGCACAAGGCCGGAATTGACGAGCTCGGTCTCGGTGATTTCCTCACCCAGCTTGCCGGCTTCGACGAACTTCTGGATGTGCCCGAGATTCACCACGGCGTACTCCTTGCGATTCGGCTTGTTGAAGCCGCGCTTTGGGAGCCGCTGGTAGAGCGGCATCTGCCCTCCCTCGTAGCCATTTATCGCGACGCCGGAGCGTGATTTCTGGCCCTTGATGCCGCGGCCGGCGGTCTTTCCCAGACCCGAGCCCGGGCCGCGGCCGACGCGCTTGCGGCGCTTGGAAGCACCAGGATTGTCGCGGAGTTCGTTCAGTTTCATGTCGCTTCTCCTTGCCGGATGCGGGGCAAAGCGACATGCCCGCGCCCACGGCCAAAATTATCGGACTAGGTTGCAGCCGCCACGAGCCACAGCGCGGCGGTATATGCACGCCCTCGCACACATGCAACAGATGTTCGGCAGCGACAGCGGACCACCGCGGCGCTCGGAGAGATACGTCCCGAAAACCCAGCACCGGGCCGCAAGCGAGTTCGGGGACCTCCCCGCCTCGCCGACAACGCATTTCAAGAGCGCCAGATGATCGTAAGCAACGTCGCTGCCCCATGCGGCGACGCTTGACGGCTGGGCGTAGCGCGAGGGCATCAGGGCCTCGATGCGGGATTTGGGGTGGCCGTCGAGGATGGCCCGGAGGGTGTCGGCGAGGTAGTCGACCGGGTTCACGGCGGACAGCTTGCAGGTGGCGACCAGCGACGCGGGCATGGCCCAGTTCTCGGCGCCGACCTCGTTGCCGGCGAAGAGCGCGTTCTTGCGGGTCAGGGCGATCACCTGGTCATTGTGCCCATGTCGGGCAGGAAGCTGTCGTCCACTATCGCTGGCATCCTCTCCACGGCCGAACTCTTCGGGTGGAATCGAGCCAGTCGCGCGAGACTGGCCGCTTCGTTCATCTCGTTGTGGGCCCGGGAGACGTTCTCGTCCTACCAGCCTGGATGCTCGATCCGGTCGCGTGCGCCGGCATGCGGCAACTTGGCCCGCCGCAGGTCTCGATTGCGGCCCTCGGCGATCTTCATGACCTGCTGAGCCGGCGCGGATTCCGGCGAAGCTCTCCTGGCGATGCGATCGTCGCCAAGGAGGAGCAGGATGACCGATCCCAAGGCGCCGGCGCCGCCGCGCCAGCTGATGATGACGTTCGACTCCACGAGGCTCCGCGGCATGTCCACCACGGAGCGACGGGCCAGGGTGACGGCCTTGGCGAACCTGCTGGCCGAGGCCGCGGCGCCGGGAGGCAGCGATGACGACGTCTGAGATGCTTCCCGCGACGGTCCTCGAGAGGAAGGCCGTGGTCTACGTCCGGCAATCCTGCCGGACGCAGGTCGAGACCAACCTTGAGAGCCGGCGCCGCCAGTATGAGCTGGTCGAGGTCGCCCGACCTCGACGGCGTGTACGATCCTTGTCGGCCGAACGACCGGCTCCTCCTCGGCATGAAGGGCAGCATCAGCGAGTTCGAGCTCGGCATCCTGCGCGCGCGGATGCTCGAGGCCGCGCGCGCGAAGGCAGAGCGGGGCGAGCTCCGCATCAGCGTGCCCGTCGGCTACCTCTGGCGCCGGGACCATGGCCTCGGCTTCGATCCCGACCTGCGTCTCCAGCAGACGATCCGGCTGATCTTCGAGCGCTTCCGGCAGCTCAGCAGCGCGCGCCAGACGCTGCTGTCGCTCGCGGCCGACGGCGTCTCGTTTCCGCGGCCGTCGGACGATTGCCATTGGAGCGCCATTGGTCCGAGTGACAATGGCGATGCGGATGACCTCCCTCGAGTGGACCCCGATCCGCTACCGCAACGTGATCTCGATCCTGAAGAACCCGTTCTACGCCGGCGCCTACGTCTACGGCAAAAGCGAGAAGCGGGTGGTCATGGTCGAGGGACGGGCGCGCAAGACCTACGGCCACGGCCGGCCACGGGCGGCGTGGGACGTGCTGATCCACGACCACCACGACGGCTACATCGGCTGGGCCGAGTTCGAGCGGAACCAGGAGACGCTCGCGGCCAACACCTACGGCTGGGCCGGTGGCGCGAAGTCCGGCCGCGGCGGAAGAGCCCTGCTCGCGGGCATCCTGACATGTGGACGCTGCGGCCGGGCGCTCTCCGTCGCCTATGCCGGCAGGCCGCCCGGCCGCTCCACGTATCGCTGCGATCGGGCACAGACCGGGCGCGGCATCGGCCGCTGCATGACCTTCGGCGGCTCCCGGGTCGATGCCGCCATCGCGGCCGAGTTGCCTCGCGCGCGGTAGAACCCATGGCGATCGAGGCGGCGCGGGAAGCCGAGCGCATGCACGAAGACGGCGAAGCCGAGAGACGGCGGATGGCGGAGCTCGACCTCCAGCAGGCGCGGCTCACGATGCCTCGCTGGCGGAACGCCGCTACGCTGCCTGCGACCCGGACAACCGCCTGATCGCGGCGCAGCTCGAGCGCGCCTGGGAGATGACGCTCCGCCGCGTCGAGGCCTGCGCCGAACATCTCGAGGCGCTGGCTTTGCCGGTGTCCGCCGCGCCAGCACCGGACTTCACCGGCCTTGCCGACGCTCCCGCCGGCGCCTGGAGTGCGCCCGGCGTCACGATGCGCGCACGCCAGCAGCTCCTGCGCGCTCTGGTGACCGACATCATCGTCGACGTCGGCGAGGTGTCGCGCGAGGTCATCCTGACCATCCACTGGCGCGGCGGCGCTCAAGGTCGACGTCCCCGAGGACGACACGATGCGCATATCCCGCGAGGCCATCCATCAGTCCCTCTACGTCCAGGGCCGCGGGGCGCTGCGGCGCGAGCTGTCCGCCTGCCTCCGGTCAGGCCGAACTCTCAGGGTTCCCCGAGCCCGCGTCCGGGGCCGAGGCAAATCCTTTGTCTTGCCCGAGGTCATGATCTCGGCGCGCCCCGCAGAAGCGGACGATCGAGCGGTTCCGGGGCACCGGGAAGGCGACCTGATCCTCGGCCTGCGACGCTCGGCGATCGGCACGCTGGTGGAGCGCACGACACGCTTCACCATCCTGCTCCACCTGCCGCCCGACGAGACCAGGATGGCGGAAAGGGCGCGGACGGCCACCGGCGTGCGCGGCGCGGTCATGGGCCACGGCGCCGACGCGGTCCGGGACGCCATCGCGGCAGCGATCGCCGATCTGCCTGCACAGCTGCGCCGCTCGCTCACCTGGGACCAGGGCGCCGAGATGGCCAGGCGTGCAGACCTCAGGATCGAGCATGACTTGCCGGTCTACTTCTGCAATCCGAACAGTCCGTGGCAGCGCCGCACGAACGAGAACACAAACGGGCTCCTGCGTCAGTACTTCCCGAAGGGCACGGGCCTCGCCGTGCATGGCCCCGACGAACTCGATGCCGCAGCCGCCGCTCTCAACGGCAGACCGCGAAGGACGCTGGGTTGGAGAACACCCGCCGAAGCCCTGGACGAACTGCTGACGACCGCGCAATCTGAAAGCGTTGCGACGACCGGTGGAGACCGCCCTGCGAACCAGCGTCGACTTCACCAAGGTGCTGAAGGATGCCGAGATCGCCGTAAGCATCCGGCGCAGGCCGCGGGGCGTCAGGTCTGTTTCTCGTTGGCCATTATTCGTTCGATGACGTCCGGTTCGCATTGGCGGTCGATCAGGAACTGTCGGATGCCGCCATGCCATGTGCGGACGTCAGCAAGGAACTCCTGCAGGCTTTCGATGCCGCGGTCCGTGAAGGTTGTGATGCCTTCTTCGGTGCCGTCGTGAACGTGGATCATCTCACCGAAGTCGATGTCGTCGGAGTTCCAGCTGACCACCTCGATGAGTTCCGGGCTCTCGCCGATCGTCCTCGCGACGTAGTCGATGCTGTAGGCTTGGGTGGTGCGGGCCATCAGGCTGCCTTCTGCTCCGTGGTGTGCGACCGCCAGTTCCACGGGAGCAATTCCGGCAGCCTTGAGACCGGCAAGTTGGGCATGCGTGCGAGGACGTCCGCCAGCCAGGCCTGAGGATCGATGTCGTTGAGCTTGGCCGTCACGATCAGGGTGTACATGAAAGCGGCCCGGTCACCGCCGCGCTCCAAAGAGCCAGCTCTTCCTGCCGAGCGCCACTCCGCGCAGCGCTCTCTCGGCGCAGTTGTTGGTCAGACAGATCCGTCCGTCCTCGAGGAACAGAGTGAAGGCCGGCCAACGGCCCTTCTCGAACATGTAGTCGACGGCCTTGGCGACATCGGCGTGCCTCGACATCTGGGCGCGCTCGACCTGCAACCAGTCGCGCAAGCCCTTGACCAGCGGGCGTGACAGCCGCTGCCGGGCTTCGCGCCGCGCCTCGGCGCTCAGGCCGTTGAGCTCACGCTCGACGTCGAAGAGGGCATCGATACGCGTCACCGCCTCCAGCGCGACCGGCGAGATGTCATGCACGGGCTTGCCCTTGCGGATCTTGCCCGCGATGTCGGCGAGGACGAAAAACTTCCTGCGCGCGTGCGCCCACCACAGCGCGCTGGTCACCGACCCCGGCTCGCGCTCGGCCCGGTACAGATCGTTGTACCCGCCGTAGGCGTCGGCCTGCAGGATTCCCTGCCACCCCTCGAGATGCCGGTTCGGGTGGACCTTCTCGCGGTCGGGGGAGAAGTGGAACAGCGCGGCGGGGGGCGCCCCACCGGCGAACGGTCGATCATCCCGGACGTAGGTCCAAAGCCGGGCCGTCTTCGTCCCGCCACGGGCAAGCAACGGAACCGTGGTGTCGTCGCCGTGCAGCCGTTCGCCGCTCAGGACGTGCGCCCGGATCAGGGCGTGGATCGGCTCCAGCGCGATGCTGCAGGCTCCGACCTGGTCGGCCAGGGTCGAGAGGCTGAGATCGACGCCCTCGCGAGCGTAGCGCTCCGCCTGCCGGTTGAGCGGCTGATGCTGACCGAACTTCTCGAAGAGGATCGTTGCCAGCAGGTTCGGCCCGGCCCAACCGCGCGGCGTTGGATGGAACGGCGCCGGGGGCTGACTGATCCGCTCGCAATCCCGGCAGGCGAACTTCTCCCGCACGGTCTGGATCACCTTCCACCGCCGCGGGACGATCTCCAGCGTCTCGGTGATATCCTCCCCCATCTTCATGATCCGCGACGACCCGCAGCACGAGCAGGCCACCGGCGCCTCGACCACGACCCGCTCGCGGGGCAGGTGCTCGGGGAACGGCTTGCGCACGGGCTTGCGCCGATCGAAGGCGCGCACCCTGGTTGTACGTGCGGCCTTCTCGGCCCGGATCGCGTCCTCGGTGGCGGCAGCTTCGAGTTCTTCGAGCTGCAACTCCAGCTGGTCGATCAATCGGGCCCGCCGCTCGGAACTCTTGCCGTACTGTTCGCGCCGCAGCCTGGCGATCTCGAGACGCAGCGACTTGATCACCGCCTCGGTGGCCGAGGCCAGGGTGCGGGCCTGTGCAAGCTCGGCCTCGGCAGTCGCCGCGCGGAGAGTCTCGACCTCCGCTCGCGCCTCCGCCGCCGCGAGCGCAGCACGCATACGAGCGAGTTCGGAGGCTGCATCTGACACGGCCGAGACCTACCATGCCGCTGCCGGGAAGCCCATCGAAAGCAGCGCGATGGAGCCGATTTATCCGGCCTTTGCAGGACGTTGCGTCCAGCGCGGATTGCGCCAGTCGATCCCTTCCGGAAGGCAGCCGAGCTGAGCCGCAGAGATCCGAACCGCCTCGCCGGACCGGCTTGCCGGCCAGATGAACTTGCCCGCCTCCAGCCGCTTCGCATAAAGCGACATGCCGACACCGTCGTGCCAAAGGATCTTCACCAGATCACCGCGACGGCCCCTGAAGCAAAATATCTCTCCCGCGTGCGGGTCGCGTCCAAGCCCCTCCTGGACCTGCAGCGCCAGCGTGTTCATGGTCGCCAGTGGTTGCGCCATCGGTTCGAGAAACCGCTGGCGACCCGCATGTCGGTGATGCCACCCGCGACCCCAGACCTTCACGGCCGCGGGGAAGGCAATCATCGGCCGTCCACCACGAGCAGGAGCCGGGCCAGCGCGTCCGGGTCCACGTTGGCCGGAACCACGAGCTGCCCGTTCTTCAGCGCGATCTCGACCCTCGCCTCCGGGTTCGACCGGGCCGCCGCCGATGCCGAGGCCGGAGGCTCGGCGGAAAGCATCAGCGGGATGAACGCGGACGAGCGCGCGCGCCCCAATGCACCGGTCCGGTACTGCCGGCGCCAGACCGTGAGAAGGGAGCGCGAAATCCCGTGGCGTCGCGCCGTCGCCGTCACCTGGCGATGACCGACGAAGCTCTCCTCCACGATCCGGATCTTGTCTGCGTCACTCCAGGGCCGGCGGCGCGCCGCATCCGCTGCGGACAGGACTTCGATCTCGGGTTCGGATGTAAGGTCGACCATAACGTCGGACCTATCACTCGAGCCGCGATCTCGTCAGGCGCCCCTCACCGGAGGGATACAGATCGCCATCAGCATGGACGGCAAGGGCGCCTGGCGCGACAACGTCTTCGCCGAGCGCCTCTGGCGGACGGTGAAATACGAGGACGTCTACTTGCGCGCCTACGCCAGCGTCTCCGAAGCTCGGGCCTCGATCGGCCGGTATCTGAGCTTCTACAACGGGACGCGGCCGCATTCGTCGCATGGCGAGCGGACCCCCGACCAAGCCTGTCTCAATCAGCTGACGCCAATCCCGGCGGCGGCGTAACCAAGGCGGAGATCCACTTAGTCGCCACTGAACATCACGCCGCGGCGCCGGTCGTGGCGTAGTTTGGCCGGGCCTGTTCGATGTTGTTGGCGATTGCTGCCATCAGCGCGGCGAGGATCACGGCCACAAGAGCCCTCAGATGGGCCAGGATCATGCGGATGTTGTGCCCGCAGCCGCAGAGGACAGCGTGGAGTGCGTCGCCGAGCGTGCCCTTGAGGGCGCAGCGGGCGAGGCGGCCGTCGGTCTTCATGTGGCCGACCGCCGGTTCGATTGCACTGCGGCGGCGCAGGTCGCGCCGGAGCGCCGGCGTCATGCCGCGGCGCTGGCCGGAGATGAAGACCTCGGTCGTCTCAACGCCATGACCCTATAGCCGCGGTCGACGAAGGCTCTCTTCGGTGATGTGTCCGTCAGGATCTCCACCTGCTCGAGCGCTTCTCGCAAGGTATGGCCATCGTACGGGTTGCCGGTCATCGCGCGCATGCCGACGACGAAGCCCTCCTTGTGCGTGGTCGCCACCGAGACCTTGGAGCCGAACTCGTAACGGACGCGCGCCTTGCCCTTGGAGATGCAGTCCACCTCAGGCTCGTGCAGCGCATAGAGCTTCCGCTTGTCCTTCGGCTTCTGCCGCAGGAGGCGCTCAACGAGGGCGATCTCGCCCTCGATCCGCTCCAGCAGGGCGGTGTCGGTCACGGCGTGCAGCTGCCGCTGGATGTCGCGCAGGACCCGGCCGGTGTAGCCTTTCAGCCGCCGCAGCCCCTTGCGCATCCGCTTGAACTGGCGGGCGTGGGCATAGCGACCGACCTGTCCGGCCAGACGCGGCGCCAGCCGCGCGTAGCTTTGGCGAAGCGACAGGCCCGCCTCCTGGGCAAGCGCCACCAGGCGCCGACGCGCTTTCTCGTAGAGCCGTGTATCGGTTGGATGCGCGATCGCCTTCTCCATCACCGTCGTGTCCACGATCACCGTCTCCGCGCTCCGCTCGGAAATCACTCCGGCCTCGCGCCCGGCCTCGATCGTCTTGGTCAGGAGCCACTCGGCACCTTCCTCCCCGATCCGGTTCCGCCACCGCGTCAGCGACGAAGGATCGACAGGAGGACGGTGCTGAAAGAACGTCTCGCCACAGAGGTGCTGGTAGTACGGGTTCTCCACCCACCGGGCCACGACCGCCTCGTCCGACAGCCGGTAGGCGTGCTGGAGGTAGAGCAGCCCCGCCACCAGCCGTGGAGAGGTCGCCGGGCGCCCCGTGTGCGACGGGAAGAACCCCGCCCATTCCTCCTCGAAGAACTCCCAGTCGATCAGCCCGGCAAGCTTCACCAGTTCGTGGCGCAGGTCGATCATGTCCGCCAAGCGCGGGCGCAACAGGTCGTCCTGCTCAGGGGCACGGGATTTGGGCTTCATGCGTCGATCCGAAATTGCAGGGTTCTCGCCCCAAACCTACCAAACCCTGCGGTTCGAAAATATCAAAAACGTCACGTCATCAAATAAAATCAATGCGTTGGACGTTGATCAGGGCGAACCACTTAGCGACAACCCGGAAGCTTGTTCAGACCAACCGAACAACCTCTAGGAGGTGGTCCGCGCCGCGCTTACAGATGATCACCTGCGAGCCGGCTCGGATCCGACGGTTTCGCCGTGGGTAGAGGCGACTACGCGCACCCGCGGCAGCCCGCTTTCGACCACGCACACACAACAAGCGCGCAGCCGATCGTTGGCACACGTCAGTCGCCCCGCTCTTCGACGATCTCTACCAGGTGCGGGATGGAGTTCACCATGCCGCGGATCGAGGGAGTGTCCTCGAGTTCGCGGGTGCGATGCATCTTGCCGAGCCCCAGGCCGATCAGCGTCTGACGCTGCTTGGCCGGGCGGCGGATCGGGGAGCCGATTTGCTTGACGAGGATGGTCTTGGCCATGGCTTACGCTTCCTCCGAGACCTGAGTGGAGGATTCCGGCTGCTCGTCGCGCTTGGGCAGGATGTCCGAAACCTTCTTGCCACGTCGCTGTGCAACGGAGCGAGGTGATTGCTCCTGCTTGAGGCCATCGAGCGTGGCGCGGATCATGTTGTAGGGGTTCTGCGAGCCCAGCGACTTGGCGACCACGTCCTGCACGCCCAGCATCTCGAACACGGCGCGCATCGGGCCGCCGGCAATTATGCCGGTGCCGTGCGGAGCGGTCCGCATCACGACGCGCCCGGCGCCCCAACGCCCCTGCATGTCGTGGTGCAGTGTACGGCCCTCACGCAGCGGCACGCGCATCATGCCACGCTTGGCCTGCTCGGTCGCCTTGCGGATCGCCTCGGGAACCTCCTTTGCCTTTCCCTTGCCGAAACCAACCCGACCCTTCTGATCGCCGACGACGACCAGGGCAGCGAAACCAAATCTCTTGCCGCCCTTGACCGTCTTGGACACACGATTGATCGCCACGAGACGATCAGCGAACTCTGGGTTCTCGTCGCGATCGCGGCGTCCGCCGCCTCTGGGTTCTCTGGCCATGAGGCCTCCTCTTGGATGGCGCCGAGCGCCCGTCTTGCCAATCTCAGTGAGCCGCCGGCCCCTGGATCATCGAGATGGCGCTAAAGCGCCATCTACTCTCAGAACTTGAGCCCGCCCTCGCGCGCTGCCTCGGCCAATGCACGGACCTTGCCGTGAAAGATGAAGCCGCCACGATCGAAGTAGCATTCCTCGATCCCGACCTGCTTCGCGCGCTCTGCGATTGTGGCACCGATCTTCGCGGCCGCCTCGACGTTGTTCTTGCCGACCACCCCGAGATCCTTCTCTAACGACGACGCTGCGGCGAGAGTCCGCCCCTCTGTGTCGTCGATGATCTGGACGTGAATGTTCTTGTTGCTGCGGTGGACGGACAGGCGCGGGCGCCCGGCGCTGAGGCCACGCAGCTTGCTCCGTGTGCGCAGGCGGCGCTTCTGGAAAAGCTCTCGCTTGGTGAGTGCCATTTCTGTCGTCCCTTACTTCTTCTTGCCTTCCTTGCGGAAGATGTACTCGCCGGCATAGCGGATACCCTTGCCCTTGTAAGGCTCGGGACGACGCCAGTCGCGGATGTTGGAGGCCACCTGGCCGACTTGCTGCTCGTCGATGCCCTCTACAAGCACCTGTGTCTGCTTGGGCGCCGAGACGGTTACGCCCTCTGGAACCTCGAAATCAACATCGTGGCTCAAGCCGAGATTGAGCTTCAGGACGGAGCCCTGCATCTGCGCTCGATATCCCACGCCCTGAATCTCGAGTTCTCTCTTAAAGCCTTGCGTGACGCCATGGACAAGGTTCGCGACCATGGTCCGACTCATTCCCCACTGCTGGCGAGCACGTTTCGACGTGCCGCGCGGAGCAACAGTGACCGCACCGTCTTCCACTGACAGCGTCACGTCGTCCGTCGCGGTGAAGCTTCGGGTTCCCTTCGGCCCCTTCACCTCGATCGTCTGGCCTGCGAGAGTCGCTTCTACACCCGAAGGGAGCGGGACCGGTCTCTTTCCGATACGTGACATGGTGTCTCCTCAGAATACCGTGCAAAGCACTTCGCCGCCCACGTTTGCGTGGCGAGCGTTCGAGTCCGACATCACACCTTTGGACGTCGATACGATCGAGACACCGAGCCCCTGGCGCGGAGCCGGCAGATCCTTGGCCGCCATGTAAACCCGACGGCCTGGCTTCGAGACGCGCTTCATTTCCCGGATCACGGGATCGCCCTCGTAGTACTTCAGGCTGATCTCGAGCGTCGGATGACCATTGGCGTCCGTTCTCCCTTCATAGCCGCGGATGTAACCTTCGTCTTGCAGGACGTCGAGAACCCACGCGCGCAGCTTCGACGCCGGAGTCAGCACCGTCGATCGGTGGCGCAACTGGGCGTTCCGGATGCGGGTCAACATGTCCCCGATGGGATCGTTCATTCTCTGACCCTCCTCACCAGCTCGACTTGACGAGGCCCGGGACCTGCCCTTGGCTGCCAAGTTCACGAAGCGCGATCCGGCTCATCTTGAGCTTGCGGTAATAGGCGTGCGGCCGACCCGTGAGCTGGCAGCGATTGTGCAAGCGGGTCGGTGAGGAGTTCCTCGGCAGCTTGGCGAGCTTGAGGCGCGCCTTAAAGCGCTCCTCCATAGGCTTCGAATCGTCCGCGGCAGTTGCCTTCAGTTCTGCGCGCTTCTTGGCATACTGGTCGACCAGTCTCTGCCGCTTCTTCTCGCGCTCGATCATTGCTTTCTTGGCCATATCGATGTCTCCCAGGCTCAGCTGTTGAACGGCATGTTGAAATGCTTCAACAGCGCCTTGGCTTCCGCGTCAGTCTTCGCGGTTGTGCAGATGACGATGTCCATCCCCCAGATCTCATCGACCTTGTCGTACTCGATCTCGGGAAAGACGATATGCTCCTTGAGTCCCGTGGCGTAGTTGCCGCGGCCATCGAACGATTTCCCCGACACGCCCCGAAAGTCACGTACACGCGGCAACGCGATCGTGATGAGGCGGTCTAGGAACTCGTACATGCGATTGCCACGAAGGGTAACCTTCGCGCCGAGCGGCATGTCTTCGCGGACCCGGAATCCAGCGATCGACTTCTTCGCCTTGGTCACGACTGCCTTCTGACCCGCAATGCGAGTAAGGTCCTCCTGCGCGGAACGCGCCTTCTTGAAGTCGCGCACGGCCTCGGCACCGCACCCGATGTTGAGAACAATCTTGTCCAACCGCGGAATCTGCATGTCGTTCTTGTAGCCGAACTCCTCTTTGAGCGCGGCCTGCACCGACTCTCGGTAGAGGGAGCGAAGGCGTGGAGTATAGGTTGCGGCGTCCAGCATCAGATCGAGGCCCCCGTGGTCTTGGCGAAGCGGACTTTCTTGCCGTCTTCCGTGCGGAAGCCGACGCGGGTCGCCTTGCCGTTGGCGTCGATGAGGGCGAGGTTTGACAGGTCGATCGGCATCGCGGTCGGCACGCGGCCACCCTGTTCGGTCTGGCTCTGGCGGCGGTGGCGGATCGCCACGTTCACACCGTCGACAACGGCCTTGTTCTCCTTCGGCATCACGCGGACGATCTCGCCCTCGCGGCCCTTGTCCTTGCCCGCGAGCACACGGACCTTGTCACCCTTTCGGAGCTTGGCGGCCATTAGAGCACCTCCGGAGCAAGCGAGATGATCTTCATGAAGTTCTTGGCCCGCAGTTCGCGCACCACCGGACCAAAAATCCGGGTACCGACAGGCTCGTTCTGGTTGCTGAGAATGACGGCGGCGTTGTGGTCGAAGCGGATCGCGGTGCCGTCCTCGCGCCGCACTTCCTTGGCTGTGCGAACGACCACGGCCTTGCGGACGTCGCCCTTCTTGACGCGGCCGCGTGGTATCGCCTCCTTGACGCTGACGACGATGATGTCACCAACGCTGGCGTACTTGCGCTTCGACCCGCCAAGTACCTTGATGCACTGAACCCGGCGCGCGCCGGAATTGTCAGCAACATCCAGATTGGTTTGCATCTGGATCATTTAGGGTGTCTCCCGACCTTTGAGGGCACGCCCCCAGGGTTTCGTTCGCACCGGGATGTCAGGCCTGCGCCACGACCTCCCAGCGTTTGGATTTCGAAACCGGCGCGCACTCCTGAATCCGGACGATGTCGCCGACCTTGAACTCGTTTCTCGAATCGTGTGCACGGTACTTCTTGGTCGAGCGCACGGTCTTGTGCAGCAGCGCATGCTTGTAGCGCCGCTCAACCACGACTGTGACAGTCTGGTCGTTCTTGTCGCTCGTCACGGTGCCTTGCAGTATTCGCTTGGGCATGTCGATCAGGCCTCAGTCGCGGCCGCAGCGGCCTTTTCATTGAGTACAGTTACAACGCGCGCAGTATCCCGGCGGACTTGGCGCATCCGTGCCGTGTTCTCGAGCTGGTTCGTAGCCTGCTGGAAACGCAGGTTGAACGCCTCCTTCTTCAGGCCGGTCAGACGGTCGCGGAGCTGGTCCGTCGTCTGATCTCTGAGTTCCTTGGCGTCCATCGCCGCGTTTCTCCTTCAGAAGTCGCCAGGCACGCCCGGCGCTTTTCCAACGGACACCACGCCCGGGCAAAGCCACGGACGCGGCGCAATTCCTTACCAATCCTCGCGGACGACCGTTCGCGTCTTTATCGGAAGCTTCATCGCTGCGAGGCGGAGCGCTTCCCTTGCCACAGATTCGCCCACGCCGTCAATCTCGAACATGATGCGACCAGGCTTGACCTTGGCGGCCCAAAAATCGACCGATCCCTTTCCCTTGCCCATCCGGACTTCAGTCGGCTTGGACGTGACCGGAGTATCGGGAAAGACACGGATCCAGACGCGCCCCTGGCGCTTCATGTGACGGGTCATTGCGCGTCGCGCCGCTTCGATCTGTCGAGCGGTGATCCTCTCGGGCTGCGCCGCCTTCAGGCCGTAGGTGCCGAACGCGAGCTCCGTGCCGCCCTTCGCCTCGCCGTGGATCCGGCCTTTGTGCTGTTTGCGGAACTTCGTCCGTTTCGGTTGCAGCATCTCAAGTTACCTCCGGCCGCCGCGCGAAGCGGGGCCTTCCTGAAGCTCCTGCTGGCGACGATCACGCGCCGCCGGGTCATGCTCGAGAATCTCGCCCCGGAAGATCCAGACCTTGATCCCGATAATCCCGTAAGGCGTTTGCGCCTCGGCGAGAGCATAATCGATGTCGGCACGCAGTGTATGCAGGGGAACGCGACCCTCGCGATACCACTCCGTCCTCGCAATCTCGGCACCGCCCAGACGCCCGGCGACATTCACCCGAATACCGAGCGCGCCCATCCGCATGGCGTTCTGAACCGACCGCTTCATCGCGCGCCGGAACGAAACCCGGCGCTCCAACTGCTGAGCGATGGACTCCGCGACGAGCTGGGCGTCGAGCTCCGGCTTCCGGACCTCAACGATGTTGAGATGAAGTTCGCTGTTCGTCATCTGAGCGATCTTCTTGCGGAGAACTTCGATGTCCGCGCCTTTCTTGCCGATGATGACGCCCGGACGGGCCGTGTAAATCGTCACACGGCACTTCCGGTGAGGACGCTCGATGATCACGCGGCTTACACCCGCCTGCTTGCATTCCCGCTTGATGAATTCGCGGATCTTCACGTCCTCGAGCAGGAGGTCCCCGTATTCCTTCGTATTGGCATACCAGCGACTGTCCCAGGTCCGGTTGACCTGGAGGCGCATGCCGATCGGGTTGACCTTGTGACCCATTATGCTTGCTCCTCGACCTGGCGAACCTTGATGGTGAGTTCCGAGAACGGTTTGACGATCCGGCCGAAGCGACCGCGTGCCCGTGGGCGGCCCCGCTTCATGACGAGGTTCTTTCCAACGTATGCCTCCGCGACGACGAGTTCATCGACGTCGAGGTTGTGATTATTCTCGGCGTTCGCGATCGCCGACTGCAGACACTTCTTCACGTCATCTGCGATCCGCCGCTTCGAGAACGTCAAGTCGCTTAGCGCCTTGTCGACCTTCTTGCCGCGGATCAGCGCCGCGATGAGGTTCAGCTTCTGCGGGCTGGTCCGGAGCATCCGGGCCTTCGCCATCGCCTCGTTCTCAGCCGTGCGGCTCGAGTTTCTCTGCTTGCCCATCGCCTTACCTCCGCTTCGCTTTCTTGTCGGCGGCGTGGCCGTAGTAGGTCCGCGTCGGGGAGTATTCACCGAACTTCTGGCCAATCATGTCCTCGGTGATGTTCACCGGGATGTGCTTGTGGCCGTTATAGACGCCGAAGGTGAGGCCGACGAATTGCGGCAGGATCGTCGAGCGGCGCGACCAGAATCTTGATGACCTCGTTGCGGCCCGAGTCGCGGGACTTCTCCGCCTTCTTCAGCACGTAGCTGTCGACGAAGGGGCCTTTCCAGACAGAACGTGTCATCGTTAGCGCCTCTTCTTTCTGGCGTGACGCGATCGCAGGATCAGCTTCGACGACGCCTTGTTCCTGTCGCGGGTGCGGGCACCCTTTGTCGGCTTGCCCCAGGGAGTGACCGGGTGACGGCCGCCGGATGTCCGGCCCTCACCACCGCCATGCGGATGGTCGATCGGGTTCATCACGACGCCCCGTACGCTCGGCCGCTTCCCGAGATGCCGATTGCGCCCCGCCTTGCCCAGGTTCTGGTTCGAATTGTCGGGGTTCGAAACCGCACCGATGGTCGCCATGCATTCCTGACGGACCATGCGCAATTCGCCCGAGCTAAGCCGGATCTGCGCATACCCTCCGTCACGCCCGACGAACTGGGCATAGGTGCCGCCGGCGCGCGCAATCTGGCCGCCCTTGCCGGGCTTCATCTCCACATTGTGGACGATCGTGCCGATCGGCATGCCTTGGAACGGCATTGCGTTACCGGGCTTAACGTCGACCCGCTCACCGGCAATAACCTTGTCCCCAACGCCGAGCCGTTGCGGCGCGAGAATGTAGCTCTGCTCGCCGTCCTCGTACTGGATCAGCGCGATGAACGCCGAGCGGTTGGGGTCATACTCGACCCGGACCACCACGGCCGAGACGTCCCACTTGTTCCGCTTGAAGTCGACGACACGGTAGAGACGCTTCGCTCCTCCGCCGCGGCGCC
Organism: uncultured Alphaproteobacteria bacterium; assembly: GCA_963749675.1. Classification (GTDB taxonomy): domain Bacteria; phylum Pseudomonadota; class Alphaproteobacteria; order Rhodobacterales; family Rhodobacteraceae; genus Roseitranquillus. Next base: position 639,654 of record CAVVNT010000001.1, on the reverse strand, counting down.
GCATCGTGATCCGTCCGGTGTTGTTCCGGCCCGCCTTCTTGGTCAGTCCCTCGGTGAGGGCTTTAACCGGGCGACCCTTCCAAAGCTCCGAACGGTCGATCAGAACCAGCCCGCGCTGGCCAGGCGTCGTCGGTTTGTACGACTTGAGTGCCATGCTTTCTGTCTTCCGTCTGCCTTGGACCCGTAAGGTCCGGTTAGTCTTTAGGCCCCCGTCAGAGGCCCGTGGTCACGTCGATCGTGTTGCCCTCTTCCAGGGTCACGTACGCCTTCTTGACGTCGGGGCGTCGACCCCGAATGCCACGGAAGCGCTTCTGCTTTCCCTTGGTGATGGTGGTGTTCACCGCCTTCACCTTGACGCCGAAGAGCTCCTCGATCGCCTGCTTGATCTGCGGCTTGGCCGCATCCTTGGCCACCTCGAAGACAACGGCATTGGCATCGGAGGCCATTGTCGCCTTTTCGGTGATCACGGGCCGCTTTATCACATCGTAATGCTCGGGTTTCGCGCTCATTTCAGTCGCGCCTCCAGGGCTTCAACACCGGCCTTGGTAATGACCAGGGTGTCCCGCTTCAGGATGTCGTAGACGTTGGCGCCCATCGACGGCAGGACGTCGACGCCGGCAAGGTTCGCCGCGGCCTTGGCAAAGTTCTGGTCGACCTCGGCGCCGTCGATGACCAGAACGCGCTTCCAGCCCAGGTCCTTCGCGACCTTGGCCAGCGCCTTCGTCTTCGCCTCCTCCATGGCGCAGCTTTCAAGCACGATGAGGTTGCCCGACTGCGCCTTGGAGCTCAGCGCATGCTTGAGGCCGAGCTTGCGGAACTTCTTCGACAGCTCATGCGAGTGGCTCCGCGGCACGGGACCCTTGTAGATGCCGCCCTTGCGGAAGATCGGCGCGTTCCGGTCACCGTGGCGCGCGCCACCGGTACCCTTCTGTCGATAGATCTTCTTGGTCGAGTAGCTGGTCTCGGACCGAGTCTTGACCTTGTGCGTGCCCTGCTGCGCCTTGTTGCGCTGCCAGCGCACGACGCGGTGCAGGATGTCCGCACGCGGCTCGAGCCCGAATATCTCGTCCGACAGCTCGATATTGCCCGCCTTCGAGGCGTCGAGCTTGATGACATCACTTTTCATCGTTGCCACCATCCTGTTGCGGGTTGTCGGGCGTCTCTGCGTCCTTCTGCGCCTCAAGGTCAGCCTCGGCCTCCTTCAGCGCCGCTTCCTGCTCCGCCGCAGCCTGCGCCTCGGCTTCTTTCCGCGCGGCCTCTTCCTCGGCCGCAGCCTGTGCGGCGGCCTCCTCGGCCAAGCGCTTGGCCTCATCGGCGGCGGACTTGAGCGCCGCTGGATAGATGAGGTTCTCCGGCAGCGGCTTCTTGACCGCGTCCTTGATCGTGACCCAGCCACCCTTCGACCCGGGCACCGCGCCCTTGACCATGATCAACCCGCGGTCAGCATCCGTCTTGACGACCTGCAGGTTCTGCGTGGTGACGCGAGCCGCGCCCATGTGGCCGGCCATCTTCTTGCCCTTGAAGACCTTGCCCGGATCCTGACATTGGCCGGTCGAGCCATGCGAGCGGTGGCTGATCGACACGCCATGCGACGCGCGGAGCCCGGCGAAATTGTGCCGCTTCATCGCGCCGGCAAAGCCCTTGCCGATCGACGTCCCCGAAACGTCGACGAACTGACCCTCGAAGTAATGGTCGGCGGTAATCTCCTCGCCCACCTCGATCAGGTTCTCGGGCGTGACGCGGAACTCCGCGACCTTTCGCTTCGGCGCGACATTGGCGGCCGAGAAATGCCCGCGCATCGCCTTTGACACACGCTTGGGCTTCGCCGCACCCGTGCCGAGCTGAACGGCCGAGTAGCCGTCGCGCTCAGCGGTGCGCTGCGCCACGACCTGCAGCCCGTCGAGCTGCAACACGGTAACCGGAACCTGCCGCCCGTCCTCGAGGAACAGGCGGGTCATTCCGACCTTCTTTGCGATCACTCCGGAACGCAGCATCGTCCTGCCCTCCTCTTAGACCTTGATCTCGACATCGACGCCGGCTGCGAGGTCGAGCTTCATCAGAGCATCCACCGTCTGCGGCGTCGGGTCCACGATGTCGAGCAGCCGCTTGTGGGTGCGGAATCTCGAACTGATCGCGGCTCTTCTTGTCGATGTGCGGGCCGCGCAGGACCGTGAACTTCTCGATCTTGTTCGGAAGCGGGATCGGGCCCCGCACCTGCGCGCCGGTCCGCTTGGCGGTATTCACGATTTCCTGCGTACTGGCGTCGAGCACGCGGTAGTCGAAGGCCTTAAGCCGGATCCGTATGTTCTGGCTCTGGAGTGCCATTTCGCTTTCGCCTTTCAGGGCTAGGGTCGAGAGGTGGAGCGCCAGCCTGGCACCCCACGTCGAACCCGCTTGTTGTCTTTACTCGATGATCTTCGACACGACGCCGGCGCCGACGGTGCGGCCGCCTTCGCGGATGGCGAAGCGCAGCTTCTCCTCCATCGCGATCGGCGCGATCAGCTCCACCGTGAACGACACGTTGTCGCCCGGCATCACCATCTCGGTGCCCTCGGCCAGCGTCACCGTCCCGGTCACGTCGGTCGTGCGGAAGTAGAACTGCGGCCGGTAGTTCGCGAAAAACGGCGTGTGGCGGCCGCCCTCCTCCTTGGTCAGGATGTACGCCTCGGCCTCGAACTTGGTGTGCGGCTTGACCGAGCCCGGCTTGCACAGCACCTGGCCACGCTCCACGCCCTCGCGGTCGATGCCGCGCAGCAGCGCGCCGATGTTGTCGCCCGCCTCGCCGCGGTCCAGCAGCTTGCGGAACATCTCGACGCCGGTGCAGGTCGTCTTTTTGGTCGGACGGATGCCCACGATCTCGAGCTCGTCGCCGACGTTGACCACACCGCGCTCGACCCGGCCGGTCACCACCGTGCCGCGGCCGGAGATCGAGAACACGTCCTCGATCGGCATCAGGAACGGCTGGTCGATCGGACGCTCCGGCGTCGGGATGAAGTCGTCGACCGCCTTGATCAGCTCGCGGATCGAGTTCTCGCCGATCTCGGGGTCGCGCCCCTCGAGCGCCGCCAGCGCCGAGCCCTTGACGATCGGGATGTCGTCGCCGGGATACTCGTAGCTCGACAGAAGCTCACGGATCTCCATCTCGACGAGCTCCAGCAGCTCCTCGTCGTCGACCTGATCGACCTTGTTCATGTAGACGACCATCGTCGGGATGCCGACCTGGCGGCCAAGCAGGATGTGCTCGCGCGTCTGCGGCATCGGCCCGTCGGCGGCGTTCACAACCAGGATCGCGCCGTCCATCTGCGCCGCGCCCGTGATCATGTTCTTGACGTAGTCGGCGTGGCCCGGGCAGTCGACGTGGGCGTAGTGCCGGGCATCCGACTCGTACTCCACGTGCGCCGTCGAGATCGTGATGCCGCGCGCCTTCTCCTCCGGCGCCGCGTCGATCGCGTCATAGGCCTTGAAGTCCCCGAAGTACTTCGTGATCGCCGCCGTCAGCGTCGTCTTGCCGTGGTCGACGTGACCGATCGTCCCCACGTTCACGTGCGGCTTCGTACGCTCGAACTTCGCCTTGCCCATCTCGTATCTCCTTCGTCGTCAGGCGGCCGCGCCTTTAGGCGTACTTGGCCTGAATCTCTTCGCTGATGTTCTGCGGAACCGGCTCGTAGTGGTCGAACAGCATGGTGAATTGCGCCCGGCCCGAGCTCATGGACCGCAGGGTATTGATGTAGCCGAACATGTTGGCGAGCGGTACGAACGCATTGATGACGACCGCGTTGCCGCGGCTGTCCTGGCCCTGCACCTGGCCTCGTCGCGAGGTCAGGTCGCCGATGATGTTGCCGGTATACTCGTCCGGCGTCACCACCTCGACCTTCATGATCGGCTCGAGCAGCTTGGCGCCGGCCTTCCTCAGACCCTCACGCATCGCAGCGCGTGCCGCGATCTCGAACGCCAGCACCGAGGAGTCCACGTCATGGAACGCGCCGTCGATCAAGGCGACCTTGAAGTCAATCACCGGGAAGCCCGCGAGCGGACCGGAGTCCATGACCGACTTGATGCCCTTCTCGACGCCGGGGACGTATTCCTTCGGCACCGAGCCACCGACGATGCGGCTTTCGAACGAGAACCCCTCGCCAGGCTCGGTCGGGGTCACGACCATCTTCACGCGCGCGAACTGGCCCGAACCGCCCGACTGCTTCTTGTGCGTGTAGTCGATCTCCGCCTCTTTCGAGACGGTCTCGCGGTAGGCAACCTGCGGGGCGCCGATGTTCGCCTCGACCTTGAACTCGCGCTTAAGACGATCGACGAGGATGTCGAGGTGAAGCTCGCCCATGCCCTTCATGATCGTCTGGCCGGACTCGATGTCCGTCTCGACCCGGAACGACGGATCTTCTGCGGCGAGGCGCTGCAGACCAGCGGACATCTTCTCCTGGTCAGCCTTCGTCTTGGGCTCGACCGCGATCTCGATGACCGGATCCGGGAACGTCATGGTCTCAAGAACCACGGGCATCTGAGGATCGCAGAGCGTATCTCCTGTCGTCGTCTCCTTCAGCCCGGCGAGCGCGATGATGTCGCCAGCAAACGCCTCTTCGATCTCGGTGCGCGAGTTCGAGTGCATCATCATCATGCGGCCGACGCGCTCACGCTTGCCTTTCGTCGCGTTCAGCATGGAGTCGCCCTTCTTCATCGTGCCCGAATAGACGCGAGTGAAGGTCAGAGTTCCTACGAAGGGGTCGTTCATGATCTTGAAGGCGAGGCCGGCGAAGGGCTCGCCGTCGTCGGCATGCCGCGCGATATTGCGCTCTTCGGTCTCGTCGTCCGGCGAAAAACCCAAGTAGGCGGGCACATCGAGCGGACCCGGCAGGTAGTCGATCACCGCATTCAGCAGCGGCTGCACACCCTTGTTCTTGAACGCCGAACCGGCAAGAATCGGTACGAAGGACATCGACAGCGTGCCCTTGCGGATCAGGCCGCGCAGCGTCGGCAGGTCCGGCTCCTCACCCTCGAGGTACTTCTCCATCGCCTCGTCGTCCTGCTCGACGGCGAGCTCGATCATCTCGTTGCGCATCGACTCCGCCTGCTCGCGCAGGCTGTCGCGCACATCCTCGACGACCCAGCTTGCGCCGAGATCTTCGCCGCGCCAGACCCATTCCTTCATCGTGACGAGGTCGACGACGCCCTCGAGGTTGTCCTCGGCGCCGATCGGCATCTGGATCGGCATCGGCTGGGCGCCGGTGCGGTCCTTGATCATCTTGACACAGTTGAAGAAGTCGGCGCCGATCTTGTCCATCTTATTGACGAACACGATGCGCGGAACCTTGTAGCGGTCGGCCTGGCGCCAGACGGTCTCGGTCTGAGGCTCGACCCCGGCGTTGGCATCGAGCAGCGCCACCGCCCCGTCGAGCACCGCGAGCGATCGCTCGACCTCGATGGTGAAGTCGACGTGGCCCGGCGTGTCGATGATGTTGAACCGGAACGAGGCTTCCTTCGGCGTATCGCCGTAGAGGCCGGTCGGGGTCTCGCCGTCCTCGGTGCGGAACCAGAACGTGGTCGTCGCCGCCGAGGTGATGGTGATCCCGCGCTCCTGCTCCTGCTCCATCCAGTCCATCGTCGCGGCGCCGTCATGGACTTCGCCGATCTTGTGGGACTTTCCGGTGTAGTACAGGATCCGCTCGGTCGTCGTCGTCTTGCCGGCGTCGATATGCGCCATGATCCCGAAGTTGCGGTAGCGCTGGAGGGAGTATTCGCGGGCCATTGGGAAGGTCCTCAGGCTAGAGTTCGTTACCAGCGGTAGTGGCTGAACGCCTTGTTGGCGTCGGCCATCTTGTGCGTGTCTTCGCGCTTCTTGACGGCGGTGCCGCGGCCGTTGACCGCGTCGGCCAGCTCGGCCGCCAGGCGCTCTTCCATGGTGTTCTCGTTCCGCTTGCGCGAGCTGTCGATCAGCCAGCGGATCGCCAGCGCTTCTCGGCGCTCGGGGCGGACTTCGACGGGCACCTGGTACGTAGCACCACCGACCCGACGCGAGCGAACCTCGACCGATGGCTTGATGTTGTCGAGCGCCTCGATGAAGACCTCGATCGGCGATCGCTTGAGACGCCCCTCGACCCGTTCCATCGCCCCGTAGACAATGGACTCAGCGACGGACTTCTTGCCGTCGTACATGAGGTTGTTCATGAACTTCGTCAGCACCCGGTCACCGTACTTGGCGTCGGGCAGGACTTCACGCTTCTCTGCGGCATGGCGACGGGACATGTATCTACCCTCTTACTTCGGACGCTTGGCGCCATATTTCGACCGGCGCTGCTTGCGGTTCTTGACGCCTTGGGTGTCGAGCACGCCGCGCAGGATGTGATAGCGGACGCCTGGAAGGTCCTTTACCCGGCCACCACGGATCAAGACCACCGAGTGCTCCTGCAGGTTATGGCTCTCGCCCGGGATGTAGCTGATGACCTCGTAACCGTTGGTCAGGCGAACCTTGGCGACCTTCCGCATGGCCGAGTTCGGCTTCTTCGGCGTCGTCGTGTAGACGCGCGTGCAGACACCCCGCTTTTGCGGGCACCCTTCGAGGTGCAGCGACTTGGAGCGCTTCACTTTGGGCTGCCGCGGCTTGCGGATCAGCTGCTGGATCGTTGGCATTCCGGTCTCTATCCCGTCTCGTCTCAACTACCGTTCGAACGCCTTGCCCATTGGCAAAACGCAAAGACCGCATGGCCCCCATCTTCTCGGGGACGACGCGGTGGGCATCCAGAGGATCGGAGCGCGCAGGCCCGGATCATGACCACTTCAATCGTGCTGCCAGACGCGAGCCCAAAGACCCGACCGCCTGAGTGAGCGGGGAATAGACCGAGTCGCCAAGTGTGTCAACAGCCCCTTACCCGGGTGAACGCCTGTCCATGATGCCGACGTCACCCGGCCGCAAGGTAGGCGCAAGGACATGGCGGACGTAAGCCTCGAACCAGTCGCCGTTGATCGGCCCGTCCAGAAGTATCGGCGCGACCATGCCGCTCAGACGTAGACCGGCGACCAGCGTGGTGGGGTTGCGTTGGCCGTGCGGGAAGCCCGTGCCCGCGTCGACCGCCGCCAAAGCCCATGCGCGAAGATCCGTCGAAAGTGGTTTGCCCGTCCCAAAGCCCAACATCAGCTCCGAGCGGGCAGAGTCACGCTTCAGACACGCTGGGAGGCTCACGTCGTTCGGGAAGCGCTGTATTGACCTTGGGTAAGTCATTGCCGGCACATCGGGCTTGACAGCCGAAGGTTGATACCTCGTCGCCAAAGACAAGGGGCCTCGCCGCAGCGAGGCCCCTCCTGTTCGACCTTGGAAGAGATCAGTTGTTTTCCGGCGTCTCGACCAGGCCGCCTTCTTCCTCTTGCGAACCCAGGTCGTCGACCGGAGCCGCGAGCGCGGCCGCCTTCTCGGCTTCGGCCTGCGCATCCTGCAGGATCTTCAGGTCGCGCTCGGCCGCGATCCGCCGAATCTTCTTGGTCGCGCCACCGGTACCCGCCGGAATGAGCCGGCCGACGATGACGTTCTCCTTCAGGCCCACCAGCTTGTCGCGCTTGCCCTGCACCGAGGCCTCGGTCAGCACCCGCGTCGTCTCCTGGAACGAGGCCGCCGAGATGAACGACCGCGTCTGCAGGCTCGCCTTGGTGATGCCGAGCAGGATCGGCTCGCCTTCGGCCGGCTTGCGGCCGTCGGCGATCGCCTTCTCGTTCATCGCCTCGAACTCCGCCTTGTCGACGTGCTCGCCCTTCAGCAGCGTGGTCTCGCCGCTGTCGAGGATCTCCCACTTCTGCAGCATCTGCCGGACGATGACCTCGATGTGCTTGTCGTTGATCTTCACGCCCTGCAGCCGGTAGACGTCCTGCACCTCGTCGATTAGGTAGTCGGCCAGCGCCTCGACACCCATGATGCGCAGGATGTCGTGCGGGGCGGGGTTGCCGTCCATGATGTAGTCGCCCTTCTGGACGAAGTCGCCTTCGACGACCGGGATGTGCTTCCCCTTGGGCACCATGTACTCCACCGGCTCCATCGTCTCGTCGGCAGGCTCGATCGTGATCCGGCGCTTGTTCTTGTAGTCGCGCCCGAACTTCACGTAGCCGTCGATCTCGGCGATGATCGCGTGGTCCTTCGGCCGCCGCGCCTCGAACAGTTCCGCCACCCGCGGCAGGCCGCCGGTGATGTCCTTGGTCTTGGCGCCCTCGCGCGGGATCCGCGCCACGACGTCACCCGCCTTGATCTCCTGCCCGTCCTCAACCGACAGGATCGCGTCGACCGACATTTGGTAGGTCACCGGATTGCCCTGCTCGTTTCGGACGGCCTCGCCGTCGTCGTCGAGGATCAGGATCTCCGGCTTGAGGTCGTTGGCCTTGGGCGCCGATCGCCAGTCAGACACGATCTTCTGCGTCATGCCGGTCGCCTCGTCGGTATCCTCGCGGACCGAGACGCCCGCGATCAGGTCGACGAAACGAACGTGACCATCCTTTTCGGCGATGATCGGCAGGGTGTAGGGGTCCCACTCGAACAGCTTGTCGCCGCGCTCGATCTTGTCGCCCTCGCTCGGGAAAACCTTGGTGCCGTAGCCGAGCTTGTGCGTCGCCCGCTCCACGTCGCCGTCCATGATCACGAGCTGCATGTTGCGGCCCATCACGATCTTGTCGCCCGCGGCGTTCTGCAGGAGGTTGGCGTTGCGGAACTCGATCTTGCCGGCCTGGCTGGCCTCGAGGAACGATTGCTGCGCGCCCTGCGCGATGCCGCCGATGTGGAAGGTCCGCATCGTCAGCTGCGTGCCGGGCTCGCCGATGGACTGCGCCGCGATGATGCCGACGGCTTCGCCGACGTTCACCATCGTGCCGCGCGCCAGGTCACGACCGTAGCACATGGCGCAGACGCCTTCGTCCGCTTCACAGGTCAGCGGGGAGCGGATCCGGACGTGCTGCAGCGCCGCCTGCTCGATCATGTCGGCCTTGCGCTCGTCGATCAGCTCGCCCTTGGCAACGATGACCTCGTCGGTCCCCGGGCGCAGCGCGTCCTCGGCCGCAACGCGGCCCAGAATGCGCTCGCCGATCGACGCGACGATCTCGCCGTCGTTGATTGCGGCCTCCGCCGTGATCGCGTTCTCGGTGCCGCAATCGTTGCTGCGCACGATGCAGTCCTGCGCCACGTCGACGAGACGCCGCGTCAAGTAACCCGAGTTCGCGGTCTTCAGCGCGGTGTCGGCCAGACCCTTCCGCGCCCCGTGGGTGGAGTTGAAGTACTCCAGCACGGTCAGGCCCTCCTTGAAGTTCGAGATGATCGGCGTCTCGATGATCTCGCCCGAGGGCTTGGCCATCAGCCCGCGCATCCCGCCCAACTGCTTCATCTGCGCCGGCGAACCACGCGCACCGGAATGCGACATCATGTAGACACTGTTGGGCTCCATCTCGGCGCCGGCATCGTCGTGCCGGACCGCAGAGATCTCGCTCATCATCGCCGTGGCGACCTCGTCCGAGCACTTCGACCAGGCATCGACGACCTTGTTGTACTTCTCACCCTGGGTGATCAGGCCGTCCATGTACTGCTGCTCGAACTCCTTCACCTGATCGCGGACCGCGTCCACGATCGTCCACTTGGTATCGGGGATCAGCATGTCGTCCTTGCCGAACGAGATGCCGGCCTTGAAGGCCTCCTTGAAACCGGTGTCCATGATGTGGTCGCAGAAGATGACCGATTCCTTCTGACCGCAGTAGCGGTAGACGGTGTCGATGACCTGCTGCACCTCCTTCTTGCGGAGGAGGCGGTTGACCAGCTCGAACGGCGCCTTGGCGTTCAGCGGCAGCAGCGCGCCTAGACGGACACGGCCGGGTGTCGTCTCGAACCGCTGCATGACCTCCTGGCCCTCGTGGTCGATCTGCTTGATCCGCGCCGTGATCTTGGCGTGCAGATGCACTTCGCCCGCGTCCAGCGCGTGCTGAACCTCGTCGACGTCGGCGAAGGTCATGCCCTCGCCCTTCATCCCGTCGCGCTGCATCGAGATGTAGTAGAGGCCAAGGATCATGTCCTGCGACGGCACGATGATCGGCGCGCCGTTGGCCGGCGACAGAACGTTGTTCGTCGACATCATCAGGACGCGCGCTTCCAGCTGCGCCTCGAGGCTCAGCGGAACGTGCACGGCCATCTGGTCGCCGTCGAAGTCGGCGTTGAAGGCCGAGCAGACCAGCGGGTGAAGCTGGATCGCCTTGCCTTCGATCAGCACCGGCTCGAACGCCTGGATGCCCAGTCGGTGCAGGGTCGGCGCCCGGTTCAGCATCACTGGGTGCTCGCGGATCACCTCGTCGAGGATGTCCCAGACCTCCGGGCGCTCCTTCTCGACCAGCTTCTTGGCCTGCTTCACCGTCGAGCTCAGGCCCTTGGCCTCTAGCCGCGAGTAGATGAACGGCTTGAACAGCTCGAGCGCCATCTTCTTCGGCAGTCCGCACTGGTGCAGCTTCAGCTCCGGCCCGGTCACGATGACCGACCGGCCCGAGAAGTCGACACGCTTGCCGAGCAGGTTCTGGCGGAACCGGCCCTGCTTGCCCTTCAGCATGTCGGAAAGGGACTTCAGCGGCCGCTTGTTGGCGCCGGTGATGACGCGGCCACGACGGCCGTTGTCGAACAGCGCATCGACCGACTCCTGCAGCATCCGCTTCTCGTTGCGGATGATGATGTCGGGGGCGCGCAGCTCTATCAGCCGCTTCAGGCGGTTGTTCCGGTTGATCACCCGGCGGTAGAGGTCGTTGAGGTCCGACGTTGCGAACCGGCCACCGTCGAGCGGCACCAGCGGCCGCAGTTCCGGCGGGATCACCGGCACCACGGTCAGCACCATCCATTCGGGCCGGTTGCCCGATTCGATGAAGTTCTCGACGATCTTCAGCCGCTTGATGATCTTCTTCGGCTTCAGCTCGCCGGTCGCCTCCTTGAGCTCCTCGCGCAGCTGCGTCGCCTCGGACTCGAGGTCGATCTGGCTCAGCATCTCGCGGATCGCCTCGGCGCCGATATTGGCCTGGAACGCGTCGGACCCGTACTGGTCCTGCGCGTCCATGAACTCTTCTTCGGTCATCAGCTGACCGTACTGGAGGTCAGTCAGGCCCGGCTCGATGACGACGTAGTTCTCGAAGTAGAGGATCCGCTCCAGATCGCGCAGCGTCATGTCGAGCATCAGGCCGATGCGGCTGGGCAGCGACTTCAGGAACCAGATGTGCGCGACGGGTGCTGCCAGCTCGATATGGCCCATGCGCTCGCGCCGAACCTTCTGCAGCGTCACCTCGACGCCGCACTTCTCGCAGACGACGCCGCGGTACTTCATGCGCTTGTACTTGCCGCACAGGCACTCATAGTCCTTGATCGGACCGAAGATGCGCGCGCAGAACAGACCGTCACGCTCGGGCTTGAACGTGCGGTAGTTGATCGTCTCGGGCTTCTTGATCTCGCCGTAGGACCAGCTGAGGATCCGCTCCGGGCTGGCCAGAGAGATTTTGATCTCGTCGAACGTCTTCGGCGCGGCGAGCGGGTTGAACGGGTTCGTCGTCAGTTCCTGGTTCATGCCAGTTCCTTCACGATGTGGAGCGGGGGGCGGAGCCCGACGGTCCGGCGCGGCCGCCGCGGACGGCTTCGCGCGTCTCACTCTTCCTCCGCATCCAGCAGTTCCATGTTGAGGCCGAGGCCTCGCACTTCCTTCACCAGCACGTTGAAGCTCTCCGGGACCCCGGCCTCGAAGTTGTCCTCGCCCTTGACGATGGACTCGTAGACCTTGGTGCGCCCCGCCACGTCGTCCGACTTGACGGTGAGCATCTCCTGCAGGGTGTAGGCCGCCCCGTAGGCTTCCAGCGCCCAGACCTCCATCTCGCCGAAGCGCTGACCGCCGAACTGGGCCTTGCCGCCCAACGGCTGCTGGGTGACGAGGCTGTAGGGCCCGGTCGAGCGCGCGTGGATCTTGTCGTCCACCAGGTGATGCAGCTTCAGCAGGTACTTGATTCCGACGGTCACCGGCCGCGCGAATTTTTCGCCCGTGCGGCCATCGAAGAGGTCGGACTGCCCGCTCTCGTTGAAGCCCGCCCGGACCAGCGCATCGTTGACGTCATGCTCCTTGGCACCGTCGAAGACCGGAGTCGCGATCGGCACGCCGCGGGTGACATTCTCCGCCGCCTCGATGAGCTGCCCGTCCTCCATGCCTTCGAGTCCCTCGGACCAGACGTCGTCGCCGTAGGCGATCTTCATCGCGTCCTTTACCGGGCTCATGTCGCCGGAACGCCGGTACTCCCCGAGCGCGTCGTCGACCCGAATCCCGAGTCCGCGGGCGGCCCAGCCCATGTGAGTCTCGAGGATCTGGCCGACGTTCATGCGTGACGGAACGCCGAGCGGGTTCAGGACGATGTCGACGGGGGTACCCTCAGCAAGGAACGGCATGTCCTCCATCGGCACGACCTTGGAGACGACGCCCTTGTTGCCGTGACGGCCGGCCATCTTGTCGCCGGGCTGCAGCTTGCGCTTCACCGCGACGAACACCTTGACCATCTTCATCACGCCCGGCGGCAAGTCGTCGCCGCGGCGGACCTTCTCGACCTTGTCCTCGAACCGAGCCTCCAGCGCGCGTTTCTGAGCCTCGTACTGATCGTGCAGCGCCTCGACCGCCTTCGCGCCTTCCTCGTCGTCGATTGCGAGTTGCCACCATTGGCCACGCGACAACGTCCCGAGGAGTTCCTCGTTGATCTCGGACTTCGCCCTGACGCCCTTCGGTCCCTTCACTGCGGTCTTGCCGAGGATCATGGTCTTCAGACGCGCGTAGATGTTGCGGTCGAGGATCGCGAGCTCGTCGTCCCGGTCACGGGCGAGGCGCTCCACCTCTTCACGCTCGATCTGAAGTGCCCTCTCATCCTTCTCCACGCCGTGGCGGTTGAAGACCCGCACCTCGACGACGGTACCGTAGTCGCCTGGCGGCAGCCGGAGAGACGTGTCGCGAACATCGGACGCCTTCTCGCCGAAGATCGCGCGCAAGAGCTTCTCCTCCGGCGTCATCGGGCTCTCGCCCTTGGGGGTGATCTTTCCGACCAGAATGTCAGCTGGCCCGACCTCGGCGCCAATGTAGACTATGCCCGCCTCGTCGAGATTGCGCAGTGCCTCCTCGCCGACGTTCGGGATGTCGCGGGTGATCTCCTCGGGCCCGAGCTTGGTGTCGCGGGCGGCGACCTCGAACTCCTCGATGTGGATCGAGGTGAAGACGTCGTCCCGCACGATGCGTTCGGAGATCAGGATCGAGTCCTCGTAATTGTAGCCGTTCCACGGCATGAACGCGACGACAACGTTCTTGCCGAGCGCGAGTTCGCCCATGTCGGTAGACGGGCCGTCGGCGACGACCTCGCCCTTGATGACGGTGTCGCCCACCTTCACCAGCGGACGCTGGTTGATGCAGGTGTTCTGGTTCGAACGCTGGAACTTGCGCAGACGATAGATGTCTACACCGGGATCTCCCGGCTCCAGATCCTCCGTGGCACGCACCACGATCCGCTGAGCATCGACCTGGTCGATGACGCCGGCGCGCCTTGCCATGATCGACGCGCCGGAATCGCGCGCGACGACACCCTCGATCCCGGTGCCGATATAGGGCGCTTCGGCCTGCAGCAGAGGCACAGCCTGACGCTGCATGTTCGAGCCCATGAGAGCTCGGTTCGCGTCATCGTTCTCGAGGAACGGGATCAGCGACGCCGCAACGGACACCAGCTGCTTTGGCGAGACGTCGATGAGATCGACGCTCTCGTTCGGCGCCAGCGTGTACTCGCCCGACTGGCGGGTCGAGACGAGGTCGTTCATGAAACGGCCCGCGTCGTCGAGATGCGCATTCGCCTGCGCCACGACGTGCCGCATCTCCTCCGTCGCCGACATGTACTGGACCTGGTCGGTGACCTGCCCGTTCTCGACCTTTCGGTACGGCGTCTCGATGAAGCCGTACTTGTTGACGCGCGCGAACGTCGCGAGGCTGTTGATGAGGCCGATGTTCGGGCCCTCCGGCGTTTCGATAGGGCACATCCGCCCGTAGTGCGTCGGATGCACGTCGCGCACCTCGAAACCCGCCCGCTCACGCGTCAGGCCGCCGGGCCCGAGCGCCGACAGGCGCCGCTTGTGCGTCACCTCGGAGAGCGGGTTTGTCTGGTCCATGAACTGACTGAGCTGCGACGAGCCGAAGAACTCGCGCACCGCCGCAGCCGCCGGCTTGGCGTTGATCAGGTCCTGAGGCATCACCGTGTCGATCTCGACGGAACTCATCCGCTCCTTGATCGCGCGCTCCATCCGCAGCAGGCCGACGCGGTACTGGTTCTCCATCAGCTCGCCGACAGACCGCACCCGGCGGTTGCCTAGGTGGTCGATGTCGTCGATCTCGCCGCGGCCATCGCGCAACTCGACCAAGGCCTTGATGCAGGCGACGATGTCCTCGCGCCGCAACGTCCGCTGCGTGTCAGGCGCATCGAGGTCGAGCCGCATGTTCATCTTGACGCGCCCGACCGCCGAAAGGTCGTAGCGCTCGGAATCGAAGAAGAGCGTGTCGAAGAGTGCCGACGCCGCCTCTACGGTCGGGGGCTCGCCCGGACGCATGACCCGGTAGATGTCCATGAGCGCGGTGTCGCGACCCATGTTCTTGTCGGCCGCCATCGTGTTCCGCATGTACGGTCCGACGCTGACGTTGTCGATGTCCAGCACCGGTATCTCAGTCACTCCGGCATCAATCAGCTCCTTGAGACTCCCGCCGGTGACTTCGCCGTCCTTGCCGGTCTCCCAGGTCAGTTCTTCGCCAGCCTCGACGTAGATCGCTCCGGTTTCTTCGTTGATGATGTCCTTGGAGGCGTAGCGTCCGACGATCTGGTCGAACGGCAACAGCACGTCGGTGACGCTGCCCTCGTCGATCAGCTTCTTGACAGCGCGCGGCGTGATCTTCTTGCCGGCCTCGGCAATGACTTCGCCCGTGTTCGCATCGACAAGGTCGAATGCGGGACGGGTGCCCCGGACGCGCTCCGGGAAGAACTTCGTCTTCCAGCCCTTGTTCTTGACCTGCGTGAACGCAACCGTCTCGTAGTAGGCATCCATGATGCCTTCCTGGTCGAGCCCCAATGCGTAGAGCAGCGTCGTCACCGGCAGCTTCCGTCGACGGTCGATACGCGCAAAGACGAGATCCTTGGCGTCGAACTCGAAGTCGAGCCACGAACCGCGATAGGGTATGATCCGACAAGCGAAGAGCAGCTTGCCCGAAGCGTGCGTCTTGCCCTTGTCGTGGTCGAAGAAGACGCCGGGAGACCGGTGCATCTGCGACACGATGACGCGCTCGGTGCCGTTCACGATGAACGTCCCGTTCGGCGTCATCAGGGGCATGTCGCCCATGAAGACGTCCTGCTCCTTGATGTCCTTGACCGACCGTGCGCCCGTATCGTCGTCGACGTCGAACACGATCAGGCGCAACGTGACCTTGAGCGGCGCCGCATAGGTCATGTCGCGCTGCTGGCACTCCTCGACGTCGTACTTCGGTTTCTCGAGCTCGTACTTGACGAACTCCAGGACCGCGGTCTCGTTGAAGTCCTTGACGGGAAAGACGGACTGAAAGACGCCCTTGATGCCCTCGCCATCCATCGGGTCGGGCTGGTCCCCGGAATTGAGGAAGAGGTCGTAGCTGGACTTCTGAACCTCGATGAGGTTCGGCATCTCCAGCACTTCGCGGATCTTGCCGTAATATTTTCTAAGTCTTTTCTGGCCAAGGTAGGAAGAAGCCATGCGCGTCGTCACCTTTCGCGAGGAGCGAGGCGCCGCGGGGCAACGGCGCACGCCCATCCGTTAAGGGGTCTTTCGGATCAATACCTGGCGCCCGTCCCACCGGTCGCCGCCCGATCCGTCGAACCGCACCCTGGAGAAGACCCGATACATAGGTCCTCACCGGGAAGCGGAAAGCCGGCCCCGGAAAAGGCGTCCGGAACCGGCTGTCTCTCGTGCCGCGGCGCAGCGGCCGCGACAAATCACTTAAGCTCGACTTCGGCGCCAGCCGCTTCGAGCTTGCCTTTGATCGTCTCGGCCTCTTCCTTCGAGACGCCTTCCTTGACGGCCTTGCCGCCGGCCTCGACGAGGTCCTTGGCTTCCTTAAGGCCGAGGCCGGTGATCGCGCGGACTTCCTTGATGACGTTGATCTTCTGCGCGCCGGCTGCCTTGAGGATGACGTCGAACTCCGTCTTCTCCTCCTCGGCGGCAGCGGCTTCGCCGCCACCTGCCGGGCCCGCCATCATCACGGCACCGCCCGCTGCGGGCTCGATGCCGTATTCGTCCTTGAGGATGGTTTTCAGTTCCTGCGCTTCGAGAAGGGTCAGCCCCACGATCTCTTCGGCAAGTTTCTTCAGATCAGCCATGTCAGTGTTCCAGTCCTAAATGTGTTCCAGCGTCGGGCAGTCAACCCACACAAGGCCATCAGGCGGCCTCGGCGCGCTCCTCGATGGTTGAAAGGATGCCCGCGATGTTCGAAGCAGGGGCGCCGATCGCACCGGCGATGTTCGCAGCAGGGGCGCCGATGCAGCCGACGATCGAAGCGATGAGCTCCTCCCGCGACGGCATCTCCGACACTGCCTTGACACCGGCCCGGTCCAGGGCCGTCTCTCCCATCGCACCGCCAAGGATCTCGAACTTCGAGTTCCCCTTGGCGAAGTCCTCGGCCACCTTGGCTGCCGCCACGGGGTCCTCGGAATAGGAAAGCACGGTCATGCCCGTGAGGTGCTCGCCGAGCGACGCGTTCGGCCTGCCCTCCAGGGCGATCTTGGCGAGCCTGTTCTTGGCAACGCGAACGGATCCGCCTGCCGCGCGCATGCGCGCTCGCAGATCCTGCATCTCCTTCACCGTGAGGCCCTGGTAGTGTGCCACCACCACGACGCCAGAGCTTTCGAAGATCTGGCCGAGTTCCTCGACCACTTTCTCTTTCTGGGCTCTATCCACAGTTCACTCCAAGTTGGGGTTGCCCCCGGCTCAGTCGGGTTCCGGAAAAACCGGAACCGTTCGGGTCCGCTGGGACCCCTGCCAAGACGCCCGGGCACCGCCCGACTGGTCCGACATGGCCCCGTCTCAGGAAGGAATTACGGGGCCGTCCGACCCCACCCTCCGTCTCGGACAGGACGGGGCGTCACCGCCCCGCCATCCGCCCCGGCCAACCGGGGCAAATTTCTCTACGCGGGCGCGTTGCCCGTTGCCGACACGATGTCGACGGTGACCGAGGGCCCCATGGTCGAGGTGAGGCTCACCTTCTCCATGTAGCTACCCTTGGCGCCCGACGGCTTCGCTCGCGCCACTGCGCCGACGAACGCGCGCACGTTCTCGACCAGCTTGCTCTCGTCGAAGCTTGCCTTGCCGACACCGGCATGGATCACGCCAGCCTTCTCGGTCTTGAACTGCACCTGGCCGCCCTTGGCCGCCTGGACCGCCTCGGCGACGTCCATCGTCACCGTGCCGACCTTGGGGTTCGGCATCAGGTTGCGCGGCCCGAGGATCTTTCCCAGGCGGCCGACGATCGGCATCATGTCGGGCGTCGCGATGCAGCGGTCGAAGTTGATCTGTCCGCCCTGGATCTGCTCCATCAGATCCTCGGCGCCGACGATATCCGCCCCGGCCTTCTCGGCCTCCTCGGCCTTGGGGCCGCGAGCGAAGACCGCGACCCGCACCGTCTTGCCGGTGCCGTTCGGCAGGTTCACGGTCCCGCGCACCATCTGATCGGCATGGCGCGGGTCGACGCCCAGGTTCATCGCGATCTCGACCGTCTCGTCGAATTTTGCCGACGCGCCGGACTTTATCAGCTTTACCGCTTCCTCGACGCTGAGGTTCTCCTTGCCAGCGACTGCCTTGCGGGCCGCCGTCAGGCGCTTTCCGATCTTGCCCATCAGCCCCTCACCTCGATTCCCATCGAGTTCGCAGATCCGAGGATGATCTTCATCGCCGCCTCGACGTCGTTCGCGTTGAGGTCCTTCATCTTGGCTTCGGCGATCTCGCGAAGTTGCTTTGCGGTCACCGACCCGATGGTCTCGCGACCCGGCAGCTTGGCGCCCGAGTTCTTCTTCGCGGCCTTCTTCAAATAGTGCGACGCCGGCGGCGTCTTGATCTCCATCGTGAAGGACTTGTCCTGGTAGTAGGTGATCACGGTCGGACACGGCGCACCCGGCTCCATCTCCTGCGTGCGGGCGTTGAACGCCTTGCAGAATTCCATGATGTTGATGCCGCGCTGGCCCAGCGCGGGGCCGACCGGGGGCGATGGCTTCGCTTGACCCGCTTTCACCTGCAGCTTCAGGCTGCCGACTACTTTCTTGGCCATCGCAGGCCTCTCCTTTTCTCAAGTCCCGTCGGGACGCGTCCCGCGAGATCGGTTGGCGTGGTCCGGGCTGCCGGGCGCGCCCGGCTCGCCTCCCACGCGATGTTGTCAGCCCTGCTTGCTGACCTGAGCGAATTCCAGCTCGACCGGCGTGGCGCGGCCAAAGATCGACACCATCACCTTGAGGCGCTGGTTGTCTTCATCGACCTCCTCGACCATGCCGTCGAAGTCCTCGAACGGACCATCGTTCACCTTGACCCTCTCTCCGATATCGAAGTGGATCAGTTGCCGCGGCGACGCCTCTCCTTCCTCGACACGATTGAGGATGCCGTTTACCTCGTCGTCCCGCATCGGCATCGGCTTGCCCTGCGGCCCGAGGAACCCGGTCACGCGATTGATCGACGTGATCAGGTGATAGGCACGGTCGGACATCTCCATGCGGACGAGCACGTATCCCGGCATGAAGCGACGCTCCGTCGGGACCTTCTTGCCGCGCCGAATCTCGATGACCTCCTCGGTCGGGACGAGGACTTCCTCAATCTCGTTCTCGAGCGACGCGTCGGCGGCGGAATGCCGGATCTGCTCCGCGACCTTCTTTTCGAAGTTCGAGAGCACGCTCACCGAATACCACCGCTTCGCCATCTATCTCGTCCCTTGGCCGTCAAGCCACGAAGGTTTCATGGTCCCAGAAGACAAAAGCGGCGCGCGACGCGAATCGCCCGCACGCCTTCAAAGCCGGGATGGGGCCCAATAGCGCCGTCCGTCCGCCTCCGCAAGGCTCAACCGAAGTAAGTGAGGATCAGTTCAAGCCCGTTGCGGATCAGAAAGTCCACGATGAAAAAGAAAATCGCCGCAAGGGTGGCCATGATGAACACCATCACGGTCGTCATCAGCGTCTCGCGCCGGGTCGGCCAGACCACCTTCGCGATTTCCGCTCGGACCTGCTGCACGAACTGCAGCGGATTGGTTCTTGCCGCCATCTCGCGTCCTCTTGTCGAAGTCGGGCACGTAACGCGTCCCCGCCTTGCGATCAAGTCCCGGCGACGCCATGAGCCGCGCACATCTCCCGCAAGGCAGGCTCCAGCCCACGCGACCCCCGCCGTGTCCAGCCGAGTGCCTGAAGCCGGTCCGTCGACATCGCGCTGACCGCGCCAGGGTCGGATCGCGCTGGCAGCCGCCCGGTGACTCCGGTCAGCCGCGAGAACGCCGCCAGCAGATCGGCGCGGTCTAGCACGAAGTCCGAAACGTTGAGCAGGACGGGCACCTCGCCCGTCAGCACAAGCTCCACGGCTGCCGAAAGGTCGTCGCCATGCACTTCGGTTCCGATCCGTGGCGCGACCTCGGCGCCAGCAGCGAAAGCGTCGAACAACGCGGCCCACTTGTGCGGACGTCCCGGCGGGGCCGGCCCGTACACCCCCGTGGCGCGCAGGCAAACCCCTGAGAAATCTGGCGTCGCAAGTCCCGCCAATGCCGCCTCCGCCTCGCGCTTGACGTGGCCATACAGCGTGTCCGGCTTGGGCTGCAGAGATTCGATCAGGTGGGTCCCCGCCGGATAGTCGCCATAGACCGCCCGCGTCGACAGGAACACGACCCGACGCACGCCAGCGTCGCGTGCCGACCGGAACAGCGTGATCGTGCCGCCCAGGTTGCGCGACAGGAACTCCGCCGCGTCCGCACCCTCGCCCCCGCGATAGCGCCCCGGCGCGTGATCCAGAGCCGCATGAACCAGCGCCTCGGTTCCGCGAAGGTCGGGCCTGTCACCCAATGAATAGGGCAGGTGACCGACTGGAACCGTTGGCGCACCGCGCGAAAGCACGACGACGTCGTGCCCCGCCGCCGCCAGCCGCCGCACGATGAGATGCCCGACCAGCCCGGTTCCGCCGGTGACTGCGACCCTCACGCCGGCCCGGTCAGCCGGTCGATATCGGGCACCGGCCCATCGCCGGCGTAGGCGCGCCAGAGATCGATCAGGGGACCAAGCTGGTGAGCCTTCGGGTGCGGCTCCTGCCACGGCTTCTCGTACTGGAAGTGGAGAACGCGGATGCTGCCCCAGTCCCAGAGACCGGGCAGATTGAGCCAGACGTATTGAAGCATGTTGTCGAACACCGGGAGCCCGTGCCAGTCCGGAAAGAAGCTCTGGAGGAACGTCTGGTCCGTTCGCGGCCAGAACGCCCCCGGAAAGTCCAGCGCATCCAGCATCGATCGGAAAGTCTCTCGAGACGGCCGCGCCGTGAACACCCCCGAGTTCAGCCGGTGGAAGTCCGCGAGCCCTTCATAGACGTTCGGGGCCGCGCTGAAATCGGGGTATTGAAACAGCCGATCGACGTTCCTCAGCACCAGCGTGTCGGCGTCTAGGAAGACCACCCGGTCATGGTCGAGCTGCCACAACCTCAGCTTGGCGAAATTGTCGAGCGGGGTATGGAACGGCGGCTTCTCCCCCTTGGTGAACGGCGCGGCGCCGTGCAGCGCGCTCTTCGCGTGGGCGGCGTTGAACGCGTCCGACGTCGGCAGCAGTTCCACCTCGACCAGCCGCCCGCCGCGTTCCTGCAACCTGACCCGCGACGCCTCGGGCACCGCCGCCGTGTGCATGACCACAAGATCGGCATCGGTCCCGCTCAGGCGCAGCGACCTGAGCAGCGCCGCCGCGCCCAGAGCGAAGTCGGCATTGGTGACGAGCGTGACATAGGCGCAGCGGATCACGCCCTGACGCAACACGCTGCGGCCAGACGGGTCGGCACCGGCACCCGGCCGAGCGACGGCCCCGCCAGCGTCGTCATGACGCGCTGCGCAGGGCCTTGCCCTCGGGGTCGCGCTCGACGCGGGTCCCGAGGTCCCGCGTCCAGGCGCTGACCGCCGGCACGCGCTTGCGGTCGATACGATAGGCGTACTTCTTCGCCACCTCGACCACCTCCTGGAGCAGCCCGTCGGCCAGCGTCGTCGGCTCCAGCCCCAGTGCCAGAAACTGGTCGTTGCGCACTACCAGGTCGTTCTCGTCCGCCTCCTTCCGCGGGTTCGGCAGGTAGGCCACGCGCGCCCCGGTCAGCCTCGCCACCATCTCGGCGAGGTCCCGCACCCGGTGCGTCTCGGTCATCTGGTTGAAGATCCGTACCCGGTCGCCGGACTGTGGCGGGTCGCCCAGCGCCAGCTCGATGCAGCGCACCGAATCCTGGATGTGGATGAACGCCCGCGTCTGACCGCCTGTCCCGTGCACCGTGAGTGGATACCCGATCGCGGCCTGGATCAGGAACCGGTTCAGCACCGTGCCGTAGTCGCCGTCATAGTCGAAGCGGTTGATCAGCTGCACGTGACGCCGCGTCTGGTCGGTATGCGTCCCCCAGACGATCCCCTGGTGCAGGTCGGTGATCCTCAGCCCGTCGTTCTGCGCGTAGAACTGGAACAGGATCTGATCGAGGCTCTTGGTCATGTGGTACACCGACCCCGGCCGCGTCGGATACAGGATCTCCTGCCGCCGCTTCTCGCCCTCGAGGTTCTCCACCTCGACATCTAGATAGCCCTCGGGGATCGCCGCCCCGACGTTGGAGTATCCGTAGACCCCCATCGTCCCCAGATGGATCAGGTGCGCATCCACCCCCGTCTCCACCAGCGCCGCCAGCACGTTGTGCGTGGCGTTGACGTTGTTGCCCACCGTGTAGACCTTGTGCCGGTCGGTCTTCATCGAATAGGGCGCGGCCCGCTGCTCGGCGAAGTGGATCACCGCGTCCGGGGCACGCTCCGCGATCCACGCCTTCAGCCGCTCGTACTCCTTCGCGACGTCGAGCAGGTGGAAGTGAATCCGCCGCCCCGTCACCTCGTGCCAGATCCGACAGCGCTCCTGAATCGAGTCCATCGGCGTCAGCGACTGCACCCCCAGTTCCGTGTCGATCCACCGGCGGCTGAGATTGTCGACGATGTGCACCTCGTGCCCCGTCTCGCTCAGATGCAGGCAGGTGGGCCAGCCCACGAACCCGTCCCCGCCCAGCACCGCGATCCTTTTCCCGCTCGTCACGCCGCTTCTCCTCGACTTGCGCATCGGTCATACGCCTACCCGCCGAGCTAGCATAGCTGCGTGACGGTGGCACGGACCCCCGCGAGTGTCGTACCGACCCGGCGATGTGCCGGAGGTTCCTCCGACGTCAAGCAAGAATTGGCTGCATTTTGCAACATATGTTGTCGCGACCCGCTCCGGCCATGGGCGATCCTATCGAGGCCGGGGGCACTTGCCTGCGTTCCCAAATGTTGCCCCCGGCGCTTCGCTTGAGACGACGGCGGGATGGCAAGCGGAAGAGGCCAACCCAGATCAGCGAGTTGAGCCGGCACTTCGACAGCGTCAGAGTACGCAAGGCCGAGCTCCGGCTCATGACTTCGCTCAACATCCTGTCCGCGCTGACCGCACGGAGTTTCCGCGCCGCACAGAGAGAGGAGGCGCGGACATATCTGGCCCATGTCGCGGAACTGACCGACATCCTCGCGACCTTCAAAGGGGGCCTGCACGGTCCCCGGTGAGGCCGGGCTCGGTTCCCGCCTGCAAGCCATGTCCGGGCGATGGCAGGGCATCTGCAACGGTTCTCGACGGAGATCGACGAGGCCATCGGCTCGAGCCGAGAGCAGGTCATCGACGCGGGCCTTATCGTCCGCGAGCTGTTGGTGAACGCCGTGAAGCACGTCGTTCCCGAGGGCCGCTCAGGCACGATTCACGTGAGTCTTCTCCGCAACGGGCCGAAGCATGCTAGGCTCGCCGTACGAGATGACGGAATTGGCGCCCGGGCGGCTGCGGAAAGCTGCGCTCACAGGCCATCAAGGATTTTTGCTGGGCCGGCCTGGTGGAGTCGCTGGCGCTGCTCTCGACGGCAAGATCGAGCGTGGCCCGACAGACGGAGTGGGACACATGTATCGATCCGCTGGCCGACCTGAAAGGTTTTCATGACCAACGAAAGCTCCCTGACGCGCAAGCTCCGTTTCGGCGCCGACCTCCAGCAGGCCGACGTCGACCGGCTCGAGCGGCTTGCACAGCAAGCCCGCGCCTTTTCGGCCACCCAGGACCTGATCGTCGAGGACGATTGCCCCGATCACGTGCACGTCGTCTTCTCGGGGACGGCGTGTCGCTACAAGAACCTTCCGGACGGGCGCCGCGCGATCGTCGCGCTGCTGCTGCCCGGCGATTTCTGCGATCTGCATGTCTACATCCTCGGGCGCATGGACCACTCGATCGGCGCGCTGACGGACTGCGTCGTCTCCCGTGTCCCCGCGCTGGAGATGGAGGAGATCCTGCGGTCGCATCCCGAGATCAACCGCGCCTGCCTCTGGGCAAGCCTGGTCGAGGAGGCGGTCCTGCGGGAATGGCTGGTCAACGTCGGCAGGCGCTCGTCGGAAAAGCAGCTCGCGCACCTCTTCTGCGAGCTCTACGTCCGCCTCGACACGGTCGGGCTCACCTACGACCACCAGTTCCCGATGCCCTACACGCAGGTCGTCCTCGGCGATCTGCTGGGTATCTCGCAGGTTCATGTCCAGCGCGTTTTGAGCGCCCTGCGCGACGATGGCCTCGTGTCGCTTCAGGATCGGCGCATCCAGATCACCGACTTCCAGGCCCTCGCCACCCTCGGGGAGTTCGAACCGGATTACCTGCACCTCGGACGCCCGTGGCAATGATGCCGTGCATGGAGGCTGACACGCAGCGCTTCTACTTCGACATAAATGACGGGAAGCGCCGCATGACGGACGCCCTCGGCCAGGAAATGCCGTCGCTCGACAACTCCCGAAAGATGGCCGTCAGGGAACTTGCCCATCTGATCCGCGACGACATGCCCGACGGCCATCGCGAGAGCTACGTGGTCACCGTGCGCGACGCGGGCGGCATACCGGTCTAAATCGCCGCCGCGGCGATGCTCGCGGAGCCCCTCTGACCGCGACCCGGCGGCGCTGTCATCCCGCCGGGCGGTCCGTTCGCCGCCCCGGATTTCCGTAAGAAAATGTACAAAAGGGAGGGCTGAGAATGTACAAAAATGTACAATTTGGGGCTTCAGGCTTGGCAGGGGCAGAGGGACTCGAACCCACGACCCTCGGTTTTGGAGACCGATGCTCTACCAACTGAGCTATACCCCTAGGCCGGCCCTTCCGGTATGCCACCCCCGCGCCGAGATCAAGCGCCTTGTCCGCCGCCGCCACGCAAGATCAGGGGGAACGCCGCGAACAAGATCTGCGCCGCGATGCCCAGAAGCGCCTGTGGCGTCGCAAAGGCCGCAGGGACATCGGCAGGCGCCGCCCCCAGCATCAGCGTCAGGGCCACTTCCGCGGCCCACAACATGACCACCGCCGCCGCGCCCATCGCGACCCTCACGCCCGTCTCCGGCGAAAGCCGCATCCGGGCCACGATCCCGGCGCACGCCCGCCACGCGATCGCCAGCATGAACGGTATCTCGATCAAGACCGCCGCCACCTCGCCCAGCGCGGGCGCGAGCCAGAGGGTCCTGATCGCGCCCAGCACGAAGCCCGCCGCGAAAACCATCGCGAAGTAGGCTGCACCGGCCAGGAGGCCCCTTCTCACCCTGGCACCCTCAGAACAGGCGAAGCCATCGCAGGATGGCGATCTGCACCACGACGACGGCGACAAGCAGGCCCACGAAGGTCCAGAAGGCGACCGGCCATTCGGCGCCGGGCATGCCGGCAAGATTGATCCCCATGAGCCCGGTCAGGAACCCAAGCGGCAGGAAGATCGCGGAGATCACCGAAAGGTAGTAGAGATTCCTGTTCAGCCGCTCGGCCTGTGCATTCGACAGCTCGTCCCGGATCAGCGCGAGCCCGTCCCGCATCGCGTCGAGTTCCTCGACATAGCGCTGCGTCCGGTCGTGCGCCTCGCCGAGCGAGCGGCGGTCCAACTCGGTCAGCCACTCGAGTCGCGCCGCCGCCAGCGCGGTCAGGGCGTCGCGCTGCGGCGAGACATAGCGGCGGAAGTTTACGACCTGCTGCCGGGCATCGGAAATCCGCTCGCGGAAACGGGGGTTTGGATTTTCCGAGACCTCGTCCTCCAGCGCGTCGGTCTCCGCTTCGATCTCGTCCAGCGCATCCTCCATGTGCCGGTTGAGATGCGACAGCAGTCGGCTCAGGAACAGCCCCGGCCCGTCCGGGCCGCGCCCGGCGGCCACCTCCGCCGCAAGGTCCTGCAGCGACGTGATCGGCCGGCGCGACAGGGACACGATCCGCGCCGGATCGACCCACAAACGCAGCGACACCATGTCTCCCGGCTCCTCGCCCGGGTTCGTGTTCACCGCCCGCAGGATGAGCATGATCCCATTGCCGATCACGACGGTCCGCGGCCGCGTCTCCTCCGCGATGAGGGCGGAACGGATCGCCTCGTCGAGGTAGCCGAGGTTCGAGCCGATCCAGGCCGCTGTCCCGGGATCGTGGGCGCGCATGTGTACCCATGCCAGTTCGGGGGATTCCAGCGCCTCCGCGATCGCGCCGTCATCCAGCGCCTCGCCCCGGCGCGGGCCCGAAAGCATGTAGGAAAGGCGGATGTCTTCTTGCATGCGGGCCCCCTCCAACGTCAAAGGGCCACCCTCGCGGATGGCCCTTCGGAGATGCGCGCCAAGACGGCGTCTACTCGATGATCTTCGACACGACGCCGGCGCCGACGGTGCGGCCGCCTTCGCGGATGGCGAAGCGCAGCTTCTCCTCCATCGCGATCGGCGCGATCAGCTCCACCGTGAACGACACGTTGTCGCCCGGCATCACCATCTCCGTCCCCTCGGCCAGCGTCACCGTCCCGGTCACGTCGGTCGTGCGGAAGTAGAACTGCGGCCGGTAGTTCGCGAAAAACGGCGTGTGCCGGCCGCCCTCCTCCTTGGTCAGGATGTACGCCTCGGCCTCGAACTTGGTGTGCGGCTTGACCGAGCCCGGCTTGCAGAGCACCTGGCCACGCTCGACGCCCTCGCGGTCGATGCCGCGCAGCAGCGCGCCGATGTTGTCGCCCGCCTCGCCGCGGTCCAGCAGCTTGCGGAACATCTCGACGCCGGTGCAGGTCGTCTTCTTCGTGGGGCGGATGCCCACGATCTCGAGCTCGTCGCCGACGTTGACCACACCGCGCTCGACCCGGCCGGTCACGACCGTGCCGCGGCCGGAGATCGAGAACACGTCCTCGATCGGCATCAGGAACGGCTGGTCGATCGGACGCTCCGGCGTCGGGATGAAGTCGTCGACCGCCTTGATCAGCTCGCGGATCGAGTTCTCGCCGATCTCGGGGTCGCGCCCCTCGAGCGCCGCCAGCGCCGAGCCCTTGACGATCGGGATGTCGTCGCCGGGATACTCGTAGCTCGACAGAAGCTCACGGATCTCCATCTCGACGAGCTCCAGCAGCTCCTCGTCGTCGACCTGATCGACCTTGTTCATGTAGACGACCATCGTCGGGATGCCGACCTGGCGGCCAAGCAGGATGTGCTCGCGCGTCTGCGGCATCGGCCCGTCGGCGGCGTTTACAACCAGGATCGCGCCGTCCATCTGCGCCGCGCCCGTGATCATGTTCTTGACGTAGTCGGCGTGGCCCGGGCAGTCGACGTGGGCGTAGTGCCGGGCATCCAACTCGTACTCCACGTGCGCCGTCGAGATCGTGATGCCGCGCGCCTTCTCCTCCGGCGCCGCGTCGATCGCGTCATAGGCCTTGAAGTCCCCGAAGTACTTCGTGATCGCCGCCGTCAGCGTCGTCTTGCCGTGGTCGACGTGACCGATCGTCCCCACGTTCACGTGCGGCTTCGTACGCTCGAACTTCGCCTTGCCCATCGCCTTTTTAGCCTCATCCCTAAGGGGCCGCTCGCAAGGGCCCGGTCCAACATCGCGGCGCAGTTACTGATTCACCTCTGTGAAATCAAGCGTCAGTTGGCCGGCGCCGCGGGCTGCGTCGCCAGTCCGCCGCTACCCGCCGCCGCAGGATCGCCTGGTTGCCGCGCCGTCGCCGGGTCGAATGGCACCCGCTCCTGCCCCGGCTCCGGCACGAACCACTCTTCGTTCTCGCGCAGCCATGCTTCCAGCTGCACCGCCACCTGCTCGGACAGGTTCTCAAGCTGCGCCTCGGCATTGCGGGCCAGGCCGGAGCCGACGATCGGCACGGTGTTCTCCAGCCCCTCGAAGGCGGTGATCCGGTGCGGCTCGGCATTCAGCTTCTGGCGGGTCGCGTTGTCGAAGACGGTGACGTCGACGATCATCACCGACTTCGGCGAGTAGAGGATCGGCACGCCGGGCTGCGCCAGCACGTAGCCGCCGACCGCCATCCCGACATGGTAGAGCCCGTCGCCGTCGTACCGCCCCAGACGGGCGCGCACGGCCTCTTCCGCCTCGGCCTTGATGGTCGCGTCGGGCAGGACCCGAGAGAACGGGCCCTGCTCCGGCCGCTCCACGTTGGCGATCGCATAGCCCAGCCTGAAGTCCCCGATCGGCTCCGGCCGCTCCGTGAGCGGCTGCCCGGAACAGGCCCCGAGCACCAGTAGACATGTGAGCGTGCGTAGTGTCGACATCGGCCCTCCCCGAGGATCTGGCGGCCGGCGATACCTCAGCCCTCGGCGGCGTGCAATCGCCGCCCGTCAGGTGAAGCGGTTGTCGCGGGGAAACCCCCGGGGTGCCATCCGTCCGGCCCCGGCCCGCGCCCCGATCCAGTCTTCCAGCGCCGTCTCGGTCCGCACACGCCCTGCCGGATCGTGCCACGCCAGCCCGTCGGAAAGGGTGAAGGTGCGGGCGTCGGCCAGTCCGCCGTCCTTGTAGCGCTGCAGCCGGACGCCCTTGCCGCGGTTCATCCGGGGCAACTCGCCCAGCGGGAAGACCAGGAGCTTGCGGTTGTCGCCCACAACCGCGACGTGATCGCCGTCGACCGGCCGGCAGACCCGGGCGCTCACGCCCTCCCGCAGGTTCAGGACTTGCCGGCCGGCGCGCGTCTGCGCCGCGATCTCGCCCTCGGGCGCGACGAAGCCGTCGCCGGCCGAGGACGCAACGAGCAGATCCCGCTCCGAGTCATGGACGAAGATGTCGAGGATCTCTGCCTCGTTCGGCAGGTCGATCATCAGACGCACCGGCTCGCCCAGTCCCCGCCCGCCCGGCAGGTTCGCCGCCGGGATCGTGTAGGCCCGCCCGTTCGAGCCGAAGAGCATCAGCCGGTCCGTCGTTTCGGCGTGGAACTGGAACCGCCCCTCGTCGCCATCGCGGAACTTGGGCGTCGTCCCCGGATCGACGTGCCCCCTGAGCGCCCGGATCCAGCCCAGCTTCGAGCAGACGACGGTGATCGGCTCACGCTCGACCATCGCTTCCGGCGGGATGTCGGGCGTCTCCGTCGCCTCGGCAAAGCGGGTCCTGCGGGCCCCGCCGGGATGATCGCGGCCGAACTGGCGCCTCGTCTCCCGCAGCTCCTCGGAGATCCGGCCCCATTGCCGCTCCGGATCGTCGAGGAGCGCCAGAAGCGCCTCACGCTCGTCGGCGAGCGTGTCCCGCTCCGCCCTCAGCTCCATCTCCTCCAGCCGGCGGAGGCTGCGGAGGCGCATGTTCAGGATCGCCTCGGCCTGCACCTCGCTCAGCTTCGGCTCGCCTGGCCCCTCGCGCGGCGCGACGTAGTCCGCCTCGGACGTGGCACGGGGATATTCCGTCGACCAGTTCTCGGCCATCAGGGCGGCCTTGGGCTCGTCATCGTACCGGATGATGTCGATCACCCGATCGAGGTTCAGGAACGCCAGGATGAAGCCGTCGAGCACCTCCAGCCGGTGGTCGATCCTGGCCAGCCGGTGGCGAGAGCGCCGCACCAACACCTCGCGCCGATGGTCGAGGAACGCCCGCAGCACCTCCTTGAGCGAGCAGACCTTGGGTGTCCGCCCGTCGATCAGCACGTTCATGTTGAGCGAGAACCGCAGCTCGAGGTCCGAGCTGCGGAACAGCATCCCCATCATCTGCTCCGGTTCGACGTTGCGCGACCTCGGCTCCAGCACGACGCGGACGTCGTCGGCGCTCTCGTCACGGACGTCGGCGAGGACGGCGATCTTGCGGGTCTGGATCAGCTCGGCCAGCTTCTCGATCAGCTTCGACTTCTGCACCTGGTAGGGGATCTCGGTGACGACGATCTGCCAGGTGCCGCGGCCGAGGTCCTCGACCTCCCACCGCGCACGCAGACGAAACGCGCCTCGGCCTGTCCGGTAGGCCTCCGCGATCAACTCCGGCGGCTCGACGATGACGCCGCCGGTCGGGAAGTCGGGGCCGCGCACGTAGTTCAGCAGCGTGTCGTCGCGCGCATCCGGCGTCTTCACCAGATGCAGGCAGGCGTCGCAGAGCTCCACGATGTTGTGCGGCGGGATGTTCGTTGCCATCCCCACCGCGATCCCGGACGAGCCGTTCGCCAGCAGGTTCGGAAACGCCGCCGGCAGCACCTCGGGCTCGGTCAGCGTGCCGTCGTAGTTCGGACGGAAGTCGACCGCATCCTCGTTCAGGCCGTCGAGCAGCGCCTCCGCCGCCTCGGTCAGCCGCGCCTCGGTGTACCGGCTGGCCGCGGCGTTGTCCCCGTCGATGTTGCCGAAGTTCCCCTGCCCGTCGACCAGCGGATAGCGCACCGCGAAGGCCTGGGCGAGGCGCACCATCGCGTCGTAGATCGCGGCATCGCCGTGCGGGTGGTAGTTCCCCATCACGTCGCCCGCGATCTTCGCCGACTTCCGGAAGGCGCCCGACGGCGACAGCCGCAGCTCCCGCATCGCGTAGAGGATGCGCCGGTGCACCGGCTTCAGCCCGTCGCGGGCGTCCGGCAGCGCCCGATTCATGATCGTCGACAGCGCGTAGGTCAGATACCGCTCTCCGATCGCACGGGAGAGGGGCTCGTCCTGGTCGCGGGGTGAAACGGACTCGTCGGTCATCGGAGCTCGTGATAGCCTCAAAACCCGAGGCAGAAAACACGGCACGGGAACCTTGGCGGCAGGTCGGGGCGTTTTGGCTCCAACCGCTGTATGGAAGGCATTGTGTGATGTTTCGATTGACCGCCGTTCTGCTCGCCGGCCTCTACGCCACGATGGTGATCTGGGGAGATCCGGTGGATTCCGAGGTCTCCGTCACCCGCGCGGGGGCCTCGCCGGCGGTACCCGTCGTCGCGAGCGCCCGCACCATCGCCCCGGACCGGAGCGCCCGCGAAGGTGGCCGTGCGGACGTGAGCGCCGAAGAGGCGGTCGGTATGGCGCTTGCCGCCGGAACCCAGACGACGCCGAAGCAGGCGCAGGGCCCGGAGCGACGCGCGGAAGCCGCACCGGAGATCGAGCGCTGGTTCGTCACCGGCAGCCGGGTGAACCTGCGCTCCGGGCCGTCGACCAGCTCCGCCATCGTCGGAGGCGTCTCGCTCGGCGACCGCGCCGAGGTGCTGTCCGATCCCAGCGACTCCTGGACGCGGATCCGCACCGAACGCGGAACCGAGGCGTGGATATACAGCCGCTTCCTGTCCGAGACGCCGGCATAGCCGATCCAGCCCGAACCAGGTCGATCCTGATCACCGGCTGTTCGTCGGGAATAGGCCATGACGCCGCGCATGCGCTCGCCCGGCATGGCTGGCGCGTGTTCGCGAGCTGCCGCAAGCCCGACGATCTCGAACGCCTCGTGCGCGAGGGCCTCGAGGCAGTCCGGCTCGACGTGGACGATCCCGCATCGATCGCCGGAGCGGTCGGTGAGGTGCTGGAGCGAAGCGGCGGCCGGCTCGACGCGGTCTTCAACAATGCCGCCTTCGCCTGCCCCGGCGCCGTCGAGGACATTCCGCGAGAGGCTCTGCGCGCGGTCTTCACCACCAACGTCGAGGGGCTGCACGACGTCACCCGCGCCGTCCTGCCGGCGATGCGGCGGCAGGGGCACGGGCGCGTCGTCAACTGCTCCTCCGTGCTCGGCTACGTGGCGGCGCCCTGGCGCGGCGCCTACGTCGCCTCGAAGTTCGCGGTCGAGGGGCTTACCGACACGTTGCGGCTCGAACTGCGCGGCAGCGGGATTCACGTCATCTCGATCCAGCCAGGCCCGATCGGAACGGAGCTGCGGCGCAAGTCCATCCCGGCGTTCGAGCGCTGGGTGGACTGGCGCGGCTCCGCCCTCCGCGACCTCTACCAGACGCGCCTGCTCAAGCGCCTCTACGAAGGCGGCGACGACAGGTTTCAGCTGCCGCCGTCAGCGGTCTCGGAGGTGCTGATCCGCGCGCTGGAGGCGCGGCGCCCGCGCCCGCACTATCGCGTCACGATCCCGGCGCAAGCCGCGTGGGGGCTTCGGCGCGCCTTGCCGACCCGGCTCCTCGATCGCATCCTCGCGCAGGGACGCTAGGGTTCGCCTTCCGTCACGGATCCGCTACATCGCCTGCGGCACGCAAGCGAGGTTACATGCTCAACGATCCCCTCTTCATCATCGTCGCCGCCGCGGTCCTGCTCGTCGTGCTCATCCTGCTCCTGGGGATCGGCGGCTTCGCCAAGGGTGGCGACTTCAACAGAAAGTATGCCAACAAGATCATGCGGGCGCGGATCCTGGCACAGCTCCTCGCGGTGGTGCTGATCCTGCTCTACGTCCTGATCCGCCGCGGAGGGTGAACCGATGGTCGTTCTGAGCAAGATATACACCCGGACCGGCGACGCGGGCGATACCGCGCTGGGAGACGGGACGCGAGTTGCCAAGCACGGCGCCCGTGTCACCGCCTACGGCACCGTCGACGAGCTGAATGCGACCTTGGGCCTCGCTCGTCTGCAGGCGGAAGGCGACGTCGACGAAGCCCTCGCGCGGATACAGAACGACCTCTTCGACCTCGGTGCCGACCTGTGCCGCCCCGGCCGGGAAAGGGATGCCGAGGCGCAGCATCCCCCGCTGCGGATGATCGCCGCGCAGGTCGAGAGGCTGGAACGGGAGATCGACACGATGAACGCGCGGCTCGAGCCGCTGCGCTCCTTCGTCCTGCCGGGCGGCTCGCCGCTCGCCGCAGCGCTGCATCTCTGCCGCACGGTGGCGCGCCGGGCCGAGCGGAAAACGGTCGAACTCGCCACGATGGAGGACGTGAACGATCAGGCGGTGCGCTATCTCAACCGCCTCAGCGACTGGTTCTTCGTCGCCGCCCGGCTCGCCAATGACGACGGGCGGGCCGATGTGCTCTGGGTTCCCGGCGCCAACCGGTAGGCACCCGCTGTTCGCAGGTGCAGCTATCGCGCGCCGCGTGCAGCCTCGCCTCACGCGCCTCGTCAGTCCGAGCCGCCGGTTGGTGCGATGGCGAGCCTGCGCCTCGGGCCGATTTGCCGCTGCCGGTACGGGGGCCAGCGCCCCCCCCCGCCAAGCGGGCCTAGTAGTCCCGCTCGAAGAAGACGCCGAGGCTTGAGCCGCCGTCGTTCGTGACGCCGCCCTTGACGGTGAAGGAATCGGTGACGTCGAAGTTCAGGTTCAGTTCGGTCTCGCCCTCGGAATCCACCGTGATGTCGGTGTAGATGTTCTCCGTCAGGTACTTGCCGGCGCGCACCGCGGTTCCGCCTCCGTCGCTCGTCGTCAGGTCGAGATCGTCGAGACCGAAGTTCTGGCGAATCCGATCGGCGATTCCCGGCCCGCCGCCGCCACTCAGTGTCGCCACGGCAGAGGCGAGTTGCGCCGCCTGCAATGGCGAGATGTCCTGGATCGACCGCCCGAAGAGAAGACGCGCCAGCACCTCGTCCTCCGGCAGTTCGGGCTCTGACAGAAAGTCGATATCCGGCGCGCTTATGCGGCCCTCGAGGATGACGAACACGTTGATGTCGCCGGCCTCGGTCGCGGCGACGAGCCGGATGAACGGAACGAAGTCGCCCTGCAGACGGATGTTGCCCTCGTCGAGGGTAAGACGCTGGCCGAGGATGTCGAGACGGCCGCGTACCAGTTCGAACTGTCCTGCCGGGATGATGTTGGCGGTGGTGCCGCGAATGCGCAGCGCGCCGCCGAGTTCGGCATCGAGGCCGCGTCCCCGCACGAAGATACGGTTGTTGGCGCGGATCCCGATGTTGAGTGAGTGCGCGACGCGGCGACGCTCCTGCAGCGTTTCGGTGCCGTCCATCGCCTGCCGAAGCAGCCCGGCGCGCCGGCGGGTTTCCCGCACCGCGCCGGACTCTCCGATATGCGTGATCTCCGGAATCGGTCCGCCGGCGCCGGCGCCGGTCGACGGAACGCGAATCTCGGTTTCGCCCAGCGCCAGTTCGCCGGTGATGTTGCCGCCGCCGCGCAGTGGTCCGTTGAACGCGATGTCGCCGGAAACGGAGGTTTTGTAGAGTTCCGGATCCTGCAGGACGGCCCCGTTGAGCGAAATGTTCAGGTCCGCAGGCAGATTGCCAGCAAGCCCGACAGTACCGCCCACGCCGACGCTTCCGCCGGCCTGCACCCCGGCATCGGCGTCGATCGACAGGGTCCCCGCGTTCAGACGTGCGGCAAGGTCTATGCCTTCGAGCACGATCCCGAACGTCGGATCGACGAACCTTGCGTCACCGGTCGTGACGGTGCCGGACAACGCATCGAGACCGGGCGCACCATTGAGCGCAAGGTCGAATTGTGCCGTTCCCGCGAGTGCCCGGGGCTGCACGAAGCGGTTCGCCGCCGCGAGCGGTGCCTGGCCGGTGATCTCGAGGTCGAGCGTCGGGCCCGCCAGCGCCACCGAGCCGCCCACCGCGGCCGCGATCCCGCCAGGCCCGCTCGCGTCGAGGTCGAGGCGCACGACGTCGCCCTGCTGCGCGACCGTGCCGGCAACGGTGACCGGGCCGGAGAAGCCCGGCGCGTAGGGACCGATGTCAGCCAGACGCGCCGACAGGTCGACCTCCGCGCCCGCTTCGCCCAGCGACCCGGACGCGCTGAGGTCGAAGCCGGATGCGTCGAGTTCGGCGGCGGTGATCCGGGTCACGCCGTTCGACCGGGTGGCCCCGATGTCGAGCGTCGTCGTCCCGGCGAGAAGTCGGTCGGCATCGGCCTGACCGATCCGCAGATCCTGCGCGCGTGCGTCGGCCGAGACGTCGAATTCCGACAGGTCGGTCGCCACCGATCCCGACACGCCCGCAGAAATGGCACCCGACAGCGGGATCCCCGCGAGGCCGCCGAACGGCTCGAGCGTATCGGCGGCGAGAGAGATCTGCCCGTCGAAGACCGGCGTTGTCTCCACGTCCGTGATCTGCCCGCCGCCTTCCGCCGTCAGGTTCTCGCTCTGGAGAGACAGCTCCGACAGCGTCACCGTGTCGCCCTGCCGCGATGCCGCGACGTCGAGGGACATCTGCCCCGGAAAGATCGGCTCGCCGGGCAGTCCCAGGTCGATGTCCTGCCCCCGGGCCCTCAAGGAGGCGTCGACCGCGCTGAGGTCGGTCGCGACGATCCCCTGGTAGTCGGCCTGGAACGACCCGGACAGGTCCCGCCCGGCGAGGCCCGAGAACGGCGCCAGGTCCGGCGCCGAGATCGACATGTCGCCCTCGAAGGTCGGCGCGGCGTCCAGACCAGTGAGGGTGCCGGTGCCGGATGCCGAGATCTGCGGGTTGGACAGGTCCAGTCGCGCGATCTCGGCACGCTCGCCGTCGTAGGACGCCTCCACGCCAAGCGTCGTCCGCCCGGCCAGCGCGGCCTCGGCACCCGGCACGCCAGGATCGAGGTCGGTGGCCGTCGCGTCGACCGTCATGTCGACGTTGCTGAGATCGAACGCCAGCGTCCCCGACGCGGTGGCGTCGACCGAGCCGTCGAGGTCACGTCCCGCGATCGCGGAGAACGGCGCGAGGTCGGGCGACGACACCACGACCTGGCCGTCGAAGACGGGAGCCTGGGTCAGGTTCTCGACACGTCCCTCGACCGAGGCCTCGGCGTCCGGGGCGTCGAGCCGGAAGGCCTCGATCACGACCGTGTCGCCGCTTCTCGTGGCGTCGATGCTGATGTCGACCGGGCCGTCGAGAAGCGGATCGATGCGCGGGTCGCCGATCCGAAGGTCCGTGCCCGACACGGTCGCGTCGATCGAGGCGCTCTCCAGGTCGAACCCGGTCCGGACAGCGCCGCTGGCGGTCAGTGCGCCGCCGAGTTCGCGTTGCGCCAGGTCCGAGAATGCCGCGAGGTCCTCGGCGCTCACGTCGAAGTCGGCCGCGACGACCGGCGCGGCGGACTCGAGATCGACCGTTCCCTCGGCCGCGATATCGGCGCCCGACGCCTGCGCATCCACGTCGAACGACCAACCCGATGCCACCTCCTGGGCGGAGACGTCGAAGGTGGCCGGCCCCGACAGGCTGTCGGCGATGAGCGAGGTCTCCGCCACCGATGCCGTCAGCTGTACCTCGCTCGACCCGGTGGCGAGCACCCCGCCGCCCTCCGCCGTGAGTTGCGGCGTCTCGATCCGGAGCGTCTCGATCCGTGTGCCGGTGTCGCTGCGCTCGGTCCGGATGGTGACCGTCCCGGTGCCGTCAAGCAGCGGATCGACTTGCGGTACTCCGACCTGCAGGTCCTGGGTGGTCCCGTCGAGGGCGAGCGTGAACTGCCCGGCGAGCGGATCGCCGGCGCCGGCGAGCGTCACCTCCGCAGACCCCTCGAGCGGACGCTGGGCAAGCGCCGAGAAGGCCGAGAGGTCGCGCGCCGACAGCGCCGCTTGACCTTCGACGTTCAGCGCGTCGCCGAACGTGACTTCGGCCCCGGCGTCCAGGCCGTAGGTCTCGCCGTCCACGGTCAGCAGGTCGAGGACGAGCGGCTCGCCTTCGGTCCAGGCAAGCACGGCCCGTCCGGTCACCTCCTCGCCCAGCGCCTGCTGCGCCCCGCCGTCGGCGAGGCTCAGGTCGGAGGCGGCGAAGTCCAGGTCGGCGGTCACGCTCCGGCCGCCGTCGGTGCTGATGCGCCCGGTCCCGTCGATCGCGACCCGCGCCGCGTCGAAGCCCTCGCGATCGAGCGAGTCGACCACGAGGTCCAGTGACCACTCGTCACTGACCGAAGCATCGAACGCGACATCGAGCGTCGCGCTCTGCAGCCGCGTCGGCGGGCCGGAGAGCGGCAGCAACACCGCCGATCCGTCGCCGCTCGCGATGCGGCCGGACACGTCGATCAGGTCGGGCAGGCCGTCGGCACCGATCGCGGCCTCGCCCTGCAACTGCAGGGCCTCCGCCGTCAGCGACAGCGCATCGATCCGCGTTCCGCCGTCCGGAATGGTCGCGCCGGAGACGGACAGCGCCACGTCTCGGCCGAAGAAGTCCTGATATTCCGGCAGGAAGACCGGCGCGACGTCACCGCCGAGATCGGCGGCAAAGCTGCGGCCGCCGG
This sequence comes from uncultured Alphaproteobacteria bacterium, assembly GCA_963749675.1. Lineage (GTDB taxonomy): Bacteria > Pseudomonadota > Alphaproteobacteria > Rhodobacterales > Rhodobacteraceae > Roseitranquillus. The sequence continues at coordinate 603,097 of CAVVNT010000001.1, read as the reverse complement.
CCTCGGTCTCGCCCAGCGTCACGGTCCCGGCGAGCCTCGGCTCGCCGTCCGTCTCAAGCGCGATCTGCGCCTCGAAATCCGACAGCGGTCCCGCCCCTGCTGCCGTGAGTTCCAGCGACGGGCGGCCCGGCAGGTCGATCAAGGTCGCCGCGATGCCGTCGGGCCCCTCGGCCAGAGCGACGTCGACCGCCAGTTCCTCGCTCTCGTTGTCGTAGGAAGCTTCCAGCGACAGGCGCCCCTCCTCGCCATCTATGCGCTCGGCTGCGATGTCGGCCGCACCCGCGCCGCCAGCGAGCGACAGCTCGCCCTCGAGCGTCACCACCGCCGCCTCGCCGAACACCGGCTCGCCGATCTCGACCCTCTGCGCGTCGAGGCGTCCGATCTGGATCGCGACCGGCAGCTCGGGCAGCGAGAACCCCTGTGCCTCGGGCGAGGGCACGTCGACGGTCTGGCTCTCCTGCGGGGCCGGCAAGCGCGGCAACAGGATCTCGCCTGCCGCCAGTTCCTCGATCTGGACCCGGCGGCGCAGCAGCGCCGAGCGGTTCCAGTCCAGAACCACGTCGCGCAGCGTCAGCCAGACACCTTCGTCGTCTGCGATGGTCAGTTCCCGCAGGGTCGCGCGCGAGGACAGCGCCCCCTCGAACCCGGTCACGGTGACCTCGCGGCCTGCGCCCGACAGCGCGTTCTCGATCTGCCGCTCGAGAAAGCCGCCGCCTTCCTCCTCGACCTCCTCGTCGCCGCCCCCGAACAACCGGCCGAAGAAGCCGCGCTCCTCCTGCGCCGCGACGGTCAGAGGCAGCAGCAGCACCAGCGGAAGGGCGAGCCAGTATCTCAAAACGACTGTCCTATTCCCACGTAGATCTGGAAGCTCTCGTCGGACTCGGTGACGGGGACCGCCAGGTCGAGCCGGATCGGCCCGATGGGAGAAAGGTAGCGCACCCCGAGGCCCGCGCCCACCTGATCGCCGCCGGTGTCGTCAGGAAACGAGTTCTCGCCGATATAGCCGTAATCGACGAACGCGACGCCCTGAAAGCTCTCGGTGATGCCGACGCGCGCCTCGCCCGAAAGGCCGAGGAAGCTGGCGCCGCCCAACTCCTGCCCGTCGGGCAGCGTGACGCCGAGGCTCTCGTAGGGCTGGCCACGCACCGTGCCGCCGCCGCCGGAATAGAAGCGGTAGTCGTTCGGCACCTCGGTCAGATCGGCGCCGAGGATCGAGCCGAGCTGGAGCCGCCCGGCGGCGACGAAGCGGTCTTCGCTTCCGAAGCCCTTGTAGAGCCGCCCGTCGAACGTGAACCGCGCACCGCTGCCGGAGGCGTCGTTCAGGCCGATGAACGGCGTGAGATCGGTCCTGGCGTAGTATCCGCCGGTCGGGTTCAGCGGGTCGTCGCGCCGGTCGGTCATCGCGCCGAGCGGGAACGTCAGCAGGCTGTACTCGGTGATGCCGCTGTTGTTCTCGTCGCGGGAGTAGAAGTAGCCGATACCGTACTCGGCGGTGAACCGGTCGCGGATGTTGCGTGCGAAGCCGGCGCCGATCGTGAACGACTGCGACGAGTAGTCCGGCTCGTTCTCGTCCGAGACCTCCAAGCCCAGGATCAGGTCGGTGTCGGGGTTGAGCGTCGCCGGGCGCCGGAACGTGGTCGAAAGGCTGTAATCGACGCCGGCATAGTCCCCGTCGGTCATCCCGCCGATGCCGGAGATGACGCCGTCGAAGCGCAGCCGCTCCGCCCCGCCGAGGAAGTTCCGGTGCATCCAGAAGCCCGTCAGCTGCAGCCCCTCCGACGAGTTCGATCTCGGCGCCGACGCCGAACCTCCGCGGCTGCTCCTCGGTCAGGGTCGCGGTCACCGGGAGGATCGCGCCGGCCTGCAGATCGTCCGCCTCGACCATCGCGACCGAGCGGAACGCGCCGGTGTCACGCAGGCGCCGCGCCGACTGCTCGAGCCGCTCGGGCGAGAAGTCCTCGCCGGTCGGGAACCCGGCGATCCGGCGGATCGCGCTCTCGCGGACGGCGCTGTTTCCGGTCACCTCGAACTGGCCGAACGTGACGCTCGGTCCGGGCGCGATCCGGACCGTCGCCGCGACGCTCTGCTGCGGGTGGCGCGCCACGATGTCCTGGCCCGCGACATCGACCTTGGCGTAGCCGGCGTCGCGCCAGCCCCCGACCGCCGCGTTCACCGCGCTGCGGATCACCGGCACCTCGGCCGGCGCCCCGACCCGGAACCCCTCCGGCAGCTCGGTGTCGCGAGCGAGGGGGGCCACCTCGGCGCGGGAGAACCGATAGAGCGGGCCGGGCTGCACCCGAACCTCGATGCGCCCGATCGACTGCGGCGGGTCCAGCGGCGACAGGCTATCCGCCTCGCGCCCGTCCACCAGCACGTTGATGATCCCGCCGAAGCGACCCTCGGCATAGAGGACGCTCAAGAGCCTGGAATATTCCGCCCGGGCGGCCGCGAGCAGCTCCTGCACGTTGTCGGTCTGCTGCACTTCGTCGGACAACAGCAGCGACGCGTTGCGCAGACGCTTGGTCAGATCCTCGGACGCTCCGGGAGCGGAAAATCCCACATTCTCCAGAGGATGCGCCGGATCGGATACCGCGACGATCCCGGCGAAAAGCACCACCGCGCCAAGTCGTTTTCTGAAGTTCACCCGTAAATCCCCGGCTCAACGGCCTCATTGCTAGCGCCTCGACCGGAACGGGGCCAGCGGACATTCATCGATGCGCGTGCCCGCGCCGACGGCGTCGTTTCAGCTCGTTCGCCACTTGCGCCCATGCCATCATGGTAAAGACCACCGTACCACCCACGATGTTGCCCGCAAGCACCGGCAGGAAGAAGCCCCACAGCCCCTCCAGCAGCCCGAGCTGGCCGGAGAGCACCAGATACCCCATTTCCACCGACCCCGCGACGACGTGGGCAAAATCTCCTGCGGCGATCAGCCACGTGAAGATCACCACCATGATGACGTCCGCCGACGGCAGCGACGGCATCATCCAAACGAGCGCCGCGATCAGCACCCCTGCGGGCATGGCGCGAAAGAACGCCTCGAAAAACCCCATGTCGAGCGCATGGTGCGACAGCTCGTCGATCGCAGCGACGACCTCGGGCGTGAAGGCGGGCGTCAGCACGATGAACCCCGCCGCGACGAACGCGCCCGCTACGTTGGCTGCGAGGACCATCGACCAGAGCCGCATCGTGTTGCGGATGCATTCCCAGCAGAACCGCGCCATCAGTGGCAGGACGGTGGTGATGGTGTTCTCGGTGAAGAGCTGCATCCGGCCCATGATCACGAGCAGGAAGCCGAGCGAGTAGCCCAGGTTCTCCACCAGAAAGCGCCACGACGTGTCCGGCAGATGCGCGCGAAAGATCGCCTCACCGATGACACTGAAGCTGATCAGGATCCCCGCCGTGAAGCCGGACCAGATCAGCGACGTGTTCGGGCGGCTGAGTTCCTCCTCGCCGTCGCGGCGGATGACTTCGTAGATCAGGCGCGCCGACAGCCGCGTCGCTTCGGAGACGGACTGCTCCTCGGCCTCCTGCTCGACGGCCGACACGTCGTCATCGGCGTGCTTGTGGTCGTGCGCGCTGACGGCGGTGTCTGCCTGCGTCACAAGGGGAACCTCACAATCCGGAATCGCACCACAGAACGCCCCGGTCGCCGCAGGGTTCCCACTCTCGACGGGAACGCGCGTCCCGCGGCCGCGTTCCATCAGAACATTCCAGGAGGGCGCAATGGCCAAGAACCACGGTCCGCAAGTCAAGGACGACAAGCTCTACGAAGACCTGCGCGAGGACGGCGCGAGCAAGCAGAAGGCGGCGCGCATCGCCAACGCCAAGGCGAACCCCGACCAGAATCCGTCGCGGAAGGGCGGCAAGTCCCCGGCCTATGAGGACTGGTCGAAGGACGATCTCTACGGCCGCGCGCAGGAACTCGAGATCGAGGGCCGCTCGGACATGACGAAGGACGAACTGATCGACGCGCTGCGCAACCGCTGACGGCCGGATCGGCGGCGCGCCGCGTGGCCGCTTGAACGCCCCCGCGTGCGGCGGGCTCGCCTCGTGCCCCGTGACAGACGCCGCCCCTACTCCGCCGCGTCGCGCAGCCCGGTCCGCGACGTCTCCAGCCGGCTGCCGTCCAGCACCTTCACCTCGCGCTGCGGGAACGGGATGGTGATGCCGTTGTCCTGGAACGCGTCCCAGAGCGCCAGGTAGACGTTGCCGCGGATGTTGGTCAGGCCGCCGGTCGGGTCGTCGATCCAGAACCGCAGGATGTAGTCGACGGAATGGTCGCCGAAGCCGACGATGTGGCACACCGGCGGCCGGTGGCTCAGCACCCGCTCGACGCTCTTCGCCGCCTCGACCGACACCTTCCGCACGATGTGCGGGTCGTCGGCGTACGAGGTGCCGAAGTAGATGTCGAGCCGCACGAAGCGGTTCGAGTGCGACCAGTTCACCACCTGCCCGGTGATCAGGTCCTCGTTCGGGATCAGGTACTCCTTGCCGTCGCGGGTGACGACGCCGACGTAGCGGGCGCCGAGGCTCGAGATCCAGCCGAACGTCTCGCCGAGCGAGATGACGTCGCCGGGCTTGATCGACTTGTCCATCAGCAGGATCAGACCCGAGATCAGGTTTGAGACCACCTTCTGCAGGCCGAACCCCAGCCCGAGGCCGATCGCGCCCGACATGAACGCGAACGCCGTCAGGTCGACGCCGACGGCCGTCAGCCCGATCAGGACCGCTGCGCCGAAGAAGCCGAGCTGCATCAGCTTGATGGACAGCACCTGCACCGACGGGCTGATGTCGTCGTTGGCGCGGATGCGCGCGGCGGCAACACGCGTGAGGAAGCGCGCCAGCACGAAGAGCAGCCCGATGACCACGAGCGCCTCGATCACGGTCAGGACCGACATCCGGAACTGGCCGACCTCGAGCGCGATGCGGTCGAGAAACGCCGTCGTCTCGTCGACCAGCCCCAGATAGTAGAGCGTCACCCAGACCCCGACCGCCCACATCACGATGCGCCGCAGCACGAAGTTGCGGATCAGCCGTGCCGCCACGCTGACGATCAGCCAGGCCAGCGCGATCCAGGCGACCAGCTCCACCAGGTAGCTTCGGGACGGGAAGAAGAAGATCAGCTTCATCACCCCGGTCACCGACCACAGCAGCGCGGCGAGGAAGATCAGCTGCAGCCGCTTCTGCACCACCACCATGGTCCGGTAGCGCCACCTCGGCCATCCTTCGCGGGAATGCAGCCACGCCCGCACACGGGGAGCCATGACGAGCCTGAGGATCCATGCCGCGACGAAGCACGCCGCGATGATCACCAGCTGCAGCCGCCGCGAGGGCAACCACATGAGCATGACCTGCGTCTGGACGAAGCTCCAGAAATCCTGCAGCGACATCCAGAAGCGAAGAAGCTCGGTCTCCATGCCGAATCATCGCGCGGTTGCGCCCGCCCGGCAACCCGTCCGAATTCCGGCCATGGCGCGATGCGGACGCGGGACGCACTCTTCGAGACGGCTCGGCCTGCTCCTTCCCGCATCGCAGCGCCAATGGGCAACCGTGCCGCGACGGCGTCAGCGCACGTCTTCGCCCCTCAATCCAGTGGCAGCACCACCTCGTTGCGCCGCTTCCATGGCGGCGTGAACGGGTCGTCGTAATAGAGGTGGCGGGCGGGTCCGGCCGGCGCCAAACCCTCGGAGGAGAGCCAGGATAGAAGCTCCCGCTCCTTGCGATCCCACCGGCCCAGCATTCCCCAGCCCGAGAAGCGCAGTGCCGCGACCCGCTCTCCCGGCGCCTCGACGATGCGGATCGCGTCGTTCGAGGGTTTCGGCAGCGTCTCGGCGGTGTAGCCGGACGGCATCGCGAACCGCACCGTCCAGAGGTCGCCCCCGCCCTGTTGCGTCACCGGAGCTGTCATGTCGATCCGCGTGCCCTGGCTCTGCGTGACCGGTGCGGTCATCGCCACCTTCGCGTCCGCCTCGTTCTTGCCGAAGATGAAACCGGCCAGCGTCCGGAAGCCCTGCCGCAGGGTCGCGTCACGGCTGCCCCTCAACGTGACCTCCGCGACGAGATGAGTCGCCGTCCGGCGGATCTCGACCTCGCCGTCGCGGCGCTCCACCTCGTAGGCGGGCACCTCGTAGCCGCGCCAGCTCCGGGGCTCAGGCGCCGCCACAGCCGCACTCGCGGTCAGTGTCAGAAGAAGAAGCCACCTCGCCACCGTCCCGTTCATCGGTCATCCACCCGCTTCTACGCGCGGCGCGCGGGTCCGGTTCAGGGCCCGCCGCCGCCGTCACACTCGCAGGGCAAGCCGGCTTGATCCAGCCGCACCGTCCGGAGTAGGAGCCTGTGATGATCCGGTTCTTCGACATCGGCGATCGCGTCCGGTTGCCCTGGCGTTTCCACGGGCCGGCCACGACCGTGCGTTCGCGCGGCTGAAGCTCCGGCCGAGAATGTACGTTTTCGTACAAACCCGCCTCTGAAATTGTACACTTTTGTACAGAACTACCTCCGTGGAGGATTCGATGACCGGCAAGACGCTCTACGACAAGATCTGGGACTCTCACCTCGTCGACGAGGCCGAGGACGGCACCTCTCTTCTCTACATCGACCGTCACCTCGTCCACGAGGTGACCAGCCCGCAGGCTTTCGAGGGGCTGCGGATGAGCAACCGAAAGGTGCATTCGCCGGAAAAAACCATTGCGGTTCCGGACCATAACGTCCCGACGACACTCGACCGGATCAACGGGATCCAGAACGAGGAGAGCCGCATCCAGGTCGCGGCGCTCGACACCAACGCGCGCGAGTTCGGCGTGAACTACTACCCCGTCGACGACATTCGCCAGGGCATCGTCCACATCATCGGCCCCGAACAGGGCTGGACCCTGCCGGGGATGACCATCGTCTGCGGCGACTCGCACACCGCCACCCACGGCGCATTCGGCGCCCTCGCCCACGGGATCGGCACCTCGGAGGTCGAACATGTGCTGGCGACGCAGACGCTGATCCAGAAGAAGTCCCGCAACATGAAGGTCGAGATCACGGGCCAGCTCGCGCCCGGCGTCACGGCCAAGGACATCACGCTTTCGGTCATCGGTCACACCGGCACCGCCGGCGGCACCGGATATGTCATCGAGTATTGTGGAGAGGCCATCCGCTCGCTTTCGATGGAAGGCCGGATGACGGTGTGCAACATGGCGATCGAAGGTGGCGCCCGCGCCGGTCTGATCGCGCCGGACGAGAAGACCTTCGAGTACGTGAGGGGACGGCCTCATGCGCCCAAGGGCGGGCTCTGGGACGTCGCGATGGCGTTCTGGCAGACGCTGCACTCCGACGACGACGCCCGGTGGGACAAGGTCGTCACCATCCGCGGCGACGACATCGCCCCCGTCGTCACCTGGGGCACCAGCCCCGAGGACGTGCTTGCCATCGACTCCGTCGTTCCGGACCCGGAGAGCTTTTCGGGCGGCAAGGTCGCAGCGGCGAAGCGTGCGCTGGAATACATGGGGCTGAAGCCGGGCACGCCGCTCAAGGAGATCGAGATCGACACCGTCTTCATCGGCTCCTGCACCAACGGCCGGATAGAGGATTCTGCGTGCGGCGGCCGACGTGCTGCGCGGCCGAACGATAAGGAAGGGGCTGCGGGCGATGGTCGTCCCCGGCTCCGGCCTCGTTCGCGAGCAGGCGGAGGCCGAGGGGCTCGCGGACGTCTTCCGCGACGCCGGGTTCGAATGGCGGCTCGCCGGATGCTCGATGTGCCTGGCCATGAACCCCGACCAGCTTTCACCGGGCGAGCGCTGCGCGGCGACGTCGAACCGCAATTTCGAGGGGCGCCAGGGCCGCGGCGGACGCACGCACCTGATGAGCCCGGCCATGGCGGCCGCCGCGGCCGTGACCGGCCGGCTCACCGATATCCGCGAATTCAGCATGGAGGAAGCGGCATGAAAGGCTGGGTGAAGTGGCTGGTCCTGGGGGCTCTCTCGATCCTCTTCGGGCTGTTCTGCCTGGGCAACGCGGTGGCCGCCTCGATGGCGGTGACGACGGTGACGGGGGCGCTGCTGCTGGTGGCCGGGGCGTTCCAGATCATCGCGGGCTTCGGCGACGAGGGGGTCGGCGCCAAGCTCATGTCGTTCCTGCTCGGCGCCCTCCTCGCGATTCTCGGCCTGTCTTTCCTGTTCAACCCGCTCGAGGGAATGATCTCGCTGGCGCTGCTGGTGACGATCCTGCTCGCCGCGAACGGCGTGGTCCGGCTGATCCTGGCCTTCCGGATGCGAAACACCCAGTTCTTCTGGCCGATGCTCCTGTCGGGGGCACTGTCGGTTCTGCTCGCCGGGTACATCCTGGCGAACTTCGGCACCGCCTCGGTCGCGCTGCTCGGCGTCCTGCTCGGCGTCGAGCTTCTGTTCAACGGCGCGGGGCTGATCGCGCTGGCATTCTTCCTGCGCAGCCTCGGCAACAAGGTCTGATACGATGGACAAGTTCACGACACTGACGGGAACCGCGGCGCCGCTGCCGATGATGAACGTCGATACCGACATGATCATCCCCAAGCAGTTCCTGAAGACGATCAAGCGCGACGGGCTGGGCAAGAACCTCTTCGACGAGATGCGCTACGACGACGACGGCAACGAGGTTGCGGATTTCGTCCTGAACAAGCCGGCCTACCGCGACGCCACGATCCTCGTCGCGGGCGAGAACTTCGGTTGCGGGTCCAGCCGGGAGCATGCGCCCTGGGCGCTGCTCGATTTCGGCATCCGCTGCGTCATCGCGCCGAGCTTCGCCGACATCTTCTTCAACAACTGCTTCAAGAACGGCATACTGCCGATCGCGCTGCCGCAGGAGGACGTCGACAAGCTGATGGACGACGCCGAGCGCGGCGCCAACGCCAAGATCACCATCGATCTCGACAAGCAGGAGATCACGGGGCCGGACGGGGGCACGATCACCTTCGACGTGGATCCCTTCCGCAAGCACTGCCTGCTCAACGGGCTCGACGACATCGCGCTGACGCTCGAAAAGGCGCCTGCGATCGAGGCGTTCGAGACCCGGATGGCGGCGGAGCGGCCCTGGGTCTGATACGCGCCGCCGCGCTGCTGCTCGCGCTCGCCGGCCCGGCGGGCGCCGAGTCGTTCCGGGTTGCCGTGTACAACGTCGAACTGGCGCGCAGGGGCCCGGGCCTCCTCCTCCGCGACATCCGCGATGGCGACCCCCAGGTGGAATCGGTGGCGCAGGTCGTGGCGCATGTCGATCCCGATATCCTGCTCCTCATCGGCGTCGACTGGGACCTTGACGGCCTCGCAGTCTCCGCGCTCGCCGACCGCTTCGCCAAGGCAGGCTCCGACTACCCGCACCGCTTCGCGCACCGGCCGAACGCCGGAATGGCGACCGGCCTCGACCTCGATGCCGACGGCTATCTCGGCGACGCGAGCGACGCCCAGGGGTTCGGCCGCTTCTCGGGCGAAGGCGGCATGGCGCTGCTGTCGAAGTTCCCGATCGGCGACGACATCCGCGACTTCTCCGACCTTCTATGGCGCGACCTGCCGGGCGCGGTCCTGCCGGAGGCGGGCGGCGCGCCCTTCCTTTCCGACCAGGTGCTGGAGGTACAGCGGCTCGCCTCCTCCGGCCACTGGGACCTGCCGGTGCTCCTGCCTTCGGGCAAGGAGGTGCGCATCTGGGCCTTCCACGCGACGCCGCCGGTCTTCGACGGTCCCGAGGACCGCAACGGCCTGCGCAACCGCGACGAGGCCCGGTTCTGGCTCGCCTATCTCGACGGTCTCGTCGGCGACCGGCCGGAGGCGCCGTTCGTGATCCTCGCCGACGCCAACCTCGACCCGGTCGACGGCGACGGCCTGCCCGACGCGCTGACGACGCTGCTCGCCGATCCCCGCCTGCAGGATCCGCGCCCCCGCAGCGCCGGTGCCGTCGCCGCGGCCGAGGCGCAGGGCGGCGCCAGCGCCGATCACCGCGGCGACCCCGCGCTCGACACCGCAGACTGGGACGACGACCCGGGCGGCCCCGGCAACCTGCGCGTGGACTACGTGCTGCCGTCGGCCGAGATCGACGTGCTGGACGCCGGGATCTTCTGGCCGGCCCCGAGCGACCCCGCCGCAGCCCTGCTGGGCGAGGGCGAGGCGCGCGCCTCCCGCCATCACATGGTCTGGGCCGACCTCGACCTCTGAGGCGGTTTGAAATGCTTTCCAGGCAGTTAAGCCCGGAGGGCAACCGAAGAGAAATCAATGGCTTGATGCGATCTGTCCAACGTGGACTTCCCACCGAACGAAACCGATCCCGCCCCGCTTGACCCGGTCCCGGGCCGGAGCTACGCCCGCCGGAACCGAGGAACGAGGGGGCCCGACCATGACCAACACGCTGCTCATCCTGCCGGGCGACGGGATCGGCCCCGAGGTCATGGCAGAGGTTCGCAAGGTCATCGACTGGTTCGGCCGGAACGGCCTGCCCTTCGAGGTCGAGGAAGGGCTCGTCGGCGGCTGCGCCTACGACGCCCACGGCACTCCCCTGACCGACGAGACCATGGAGCGGGCGCAGGCCGCCGACGCCGTACTGCTGGGCGCGGTCGGCGGCCCCAAGTGGGACGACCTCGACTTCTCGCTCAAGCCCGAGCGCGGGCTGCTCAGGCTGCGCAAGGAGATGGACCTCTTCGCCAACCTCCGGCCGGCGCAGTGCTTCGACGCCCTCGCCGACTTCTCGTCGCTCAAGCGCGACGTCGTCGCCGGCCTCGACATCATGATCGTCCGCGAACTGACCTCGGGCGTCTATTTCGGCGAACCGCGCGGCATCGTCCGCGAGGGGAACGAGCGCGTCGGCATCAACACCCAGCGCTACACCGAGAGCGAGATCGCCCGCGTCGCCCGCGCCGCCTTCGAACTGGCGCGGCGGCGGTCGAACCGGGTGTGCTCGATGGAGAAGGCGAACGTCATGGAGTTGGGCGTGTTGTGGCGCGAGGTGGTCTCCGAGGTCCACAAGGCCGACTACTCCGACGTCGAGTTGAGCCACATGTACGCCGACGCGGGTGCGATGCAGCTGACGCGTCAACCCAAGCAGTTCGACGTCATCGTCACCGACAACCTCTTCGGCGACCTGCTGTCCGACCTCGCGGCGATGCTGACGGGATCGCTCGGAATGCTGCCCTCCGCCAGCCTCGGTCTGCCGCAGGCCAACGGCCGCCCCAAGGCGCTCTACGAGCCGGTGCACGGATCCGCCCCCGACATCGCCGGACAGGGCAAGGCCAACCCGATCGCATGCATCCTGAGCTTTGCGATGGCCTTGCGCTACTCCTTCGATGCGGGGGAGGCCGCCGATCGGGTGGAGCGTGCGGTGGAGTCGGTGCTGGCCGACGGCCTGCGGACGGCCGACCTGATGGGTGCAGAGGGCGGCACGCCCGTCAGCACCGGAGACATGGGTGATGCCATCGTCGAACGACTCGCATCGCAGGATTCGTGACCGCTGGAGCCAGGTTTCGGCCGAGTTCCACCTAAACGCTACTTTCGATCAGTTTGCACCCGTCATAGTGTCGGCTCGATCGCATCGAGTGGCAGAGCGCCTGCCGGGCCGAAGATGACAGACGCAGCGAAATCCAACTTCCGGAGCGCGATCTTTGCGCTGATCGCGTTCGCCGTATTCGCCACGCACGACGTCTTCGTGAAGATCCTCGGCGCGCACTATTCGGCGTTTCAGATCATCTTCTTCAGCGTGCTTTTCAGCTTTCCGCTCGTGACGCTGATGATGATGCGCGACGCGACCGTCGGCACGCTGATACCTCGGCATCCGTGGTGGACCGCGCTGCGTACCGGAGCGGTGGTCGTCACCGGCGCGTCGGCATTCTATGCCTTCTCCGTGCTGCCCCTGGCACAGGTCTACGCGATCCTGTTCGCCTCGCCCCTGCTGATCACGCTCCTGGCCATTCCGATCCTCGGCGAGAGAGTGGGCCCCTATCGGGCGGCAGCGGTGCTCGTGGGCCTGATCGGCGTCCTGATCGTGTTGAGACCGGGTGGCACCGACCTTGGCCTGGGACACCTCGCGGCGCTGACGGCCGCGATATGCGGGGCGACGGCGGCGGTCATCGTTCGAAAGATCGGTCGAAACGAGCGGGACGCGGTACTTCTGCTCTACCCGATGTCGGCAAACTTCGTCGTCATGGGCCTTACAATGCCGCTCGTCTATCAGCCGGTGCCGGCGCCGCATCTCGGGCTCTTCGCGGTCATCGCAGTCTTCAGCATCGTCGGCGGACTGATGGTCATCGCCGCCTATCGCAACGGCGACGCCACCATCGTCGCGCCCATGCAATATTCTCAGATCATCTGGGCCAGCGCGTTTGGCGCCGTGTTCTTCGGCGAGCGCCCCGACGGCAACACACTCCTCGGCGCACTCGTGATCATCATGAGCGGGCTCTTCATCGTGTTGCGAGAGAGCCGAGGCGCCTCCCGCAACGAGCCGGTCCTGAATAGCCGTCTGCGCCCCGACACCGGCATCACGCCACGCTTCATGGGAATGCGAGGCGTGCCGGGAAGAGCGCCGACGCCCCTTGCCAACGCACCGTCCTCGGGGTAGTTCGCCCGCCACGGTCGGAGTGTAGCTCAGCCTGGTAGAGCACTGCCTTCGGGAGGCAGGGGTCGTAGGTTCGAATCCTGCCACTCCGACCATTGAATCCGCTGCAGACTTTGGGGTGCAGATCGCGGGGAACCTGGCCCGCGCAACGAGTTCGGGCGTGATCGGGTCATCTGCGCCGGCTCATGACCCTGGAGTCCCGCTGTCCGTGCTGGGTGGATGCTGCCGATATGCGGACAGAAGCGCGTCGTGGGTCGTGGCGAAGTAGTCCGCCGCATCGGCGAGGTCGTCTCCATTCTTGAAGTACGTCTTGACGGAGCTGTGCTTGAGGGAATGCGGAACGGCGCTGCGGATCCCCGCGCGCTCGACTGCTGCGCCCATGGCTGCGCGAATGCTCCGAACCCGTTTGCCGTGGAAGTGAATGACCCTCCGACATTCGTTTCCCTTGTCGAGGCGGTGCCATCGGGTGAGCAGATCGACGGCTACGACGACCTGCGCGAGTGTTTGGCGCGGTGGCGATCTGGAGGCACGGTCAGAATGTTCGCGCTGGGGTGGCGCGCCGGCGCGGAGTTGCTACTTCCGCCGCCCGCGCAGCGCCGCCCAGATCAGCGGCGCGCCGGTGAAGAGCCCGACGGCCAGCACCGCCCAGATGGTCGCCCCCATGTCTCCCTCGGCGGCGGTCGTGCCGAAATGCGCCAGCAGAAAGCTCGCGGGGATGATGCCGGCCAGCGTCGCCAGCGCGAAGCGCCAGAAGCGCAGGCAGCTCAGGCCCGCCGCATAGCTAATCAGGTCGAATGAGACGAACGGCATCAGCCGGCTGACCAGCACCGTTGCCGTCAGAGCGTTCTGCGAGCCGAGCAGCCCGGCATCGATCCGGTCGCCGAACCAGCGGCGCAGCGTCTCGCGGCCAAGCACCCGCCCCAGGCCGAACGCGATCAGCGCGCCGAGCTCGGCGCCGAGGATCACCTGAATCGTGCCCCAGAGATGGCCATACGCGGCGCCGGCGGCCATAGCGATCGGTGCGCTTGGGATCGGGCTCATCACCACCGCCAGCGTCATCAGTCCGACCACCGCCGCGGGCCCCCAAACCCCGGCCCGCGCGACCATCCGATCGACGGTCCCGGCGTCGATCCGCCCGGCAATTTGGGGCGGCCCCCAGAACAACCAGACGAGGGCCGCCACGCCCGCCACGGCCAGCGCCGGGATCAGCGCGCCCCACCAGCGCCGCGCCCCCGCAGTGCCTGTGCCTTGTCGCCGACGATCGCCCACGGCAAGCTTCAGCTCCTGTCCAGAGTTCGAGATGGACGTGCCGCGCTACAAGAGCGGCGGCACCTGTCCGGTGGCAATGGGAGCGGTCGGATCGCGCGTCAACCGAGCTGGCGCATTCAGGCCGCCTCGACGGCCTCGGCCAGCATGTCGCGGACCTCACCGGCGACCGATTTCAGCTCGGCATTGTCGATCGCCTGCATCGATGCGACCGGATCGACGGCGCTGATCTCGACGCCTCCGTCGGTCTGCCGCAGGATCACGTTGCAGGGCAGCATTGCGCCGACCCGCGGCTCGATCCCGATTGCGTTGTGGGCCATCTGCGGATTGCAGGCGCCGAGGATCCGGTATGGCTCCATCTCGACGTCGAGCTTCTTCTTCATCGTCGTCTTGACGTCGATCTCGGTCAGCACACCAAAGCCGCGCTCGGCCAGCGCCGTCCGCAGCCTGGCGTCGACCGCGTCGAAATCCGCGTCGGTGATCGTTCGATTGATCGTGTAGCTCATGGCTGTCTCCCTGCTTCGGTCTGGCCGCATGGCAGGCACCGGCCGAAGCCGGCACCCGCTACCGCCTCATTCGTCGCCCGGCGCGTCGTCGTCCATCATGCCGTCCTCCATGTCGCGCATCGGCATGGTCGCGCCGTCGGGCGCCTGCTGCATCCTCCGGTCGCGGCGGACCTGCATCCGCTCCATCCGGTCGGCCGGGGCGGTGATTTCGTCCGCTGTCACCTGGCCGTCGCCATCGTTGTCGAGTTCCTGGAACCGGTCGACCGTGATCTCGCGGGTCATCGCGGCGTACAGCGTCTCGAACTCGTCGAGAGACAGCGTGCCGTCACCGTCTCCGTCGAACTCCGTCAGCCGCGCCTCAAGCCCCGCGCGCATCTCGTCCGGCGTCGCGGTGCCGTCGCCATCGGCGTCGAAGGCCTCCATCATCGCGCCCATGGGTCCCATGGCCCGCATCGCACCCGGGCCGCCCATCATGCCCATGCTGCCCATGCCCTGGCCGCGCATGCGCTCCATCATCTGCATCATGCCGGCGTGGTCGCCGCACCCCGATCCGTGACCGCGATCGCCCTCACCGTCGCCATGCGCCAGAGCGGGAATCGCCAAAGCGCCGCCGAGCGCCGCCAGTCCCGCAGCCAGTATCCAATTCCGTTTCATCTCATCACCATCTCTGTTGCGTGGGGAATAGCTTGGTGCCTGACTGTCGCGTCATCGTGCCAACGGGACGGAGAATTGTATCGCTCTGTCGCAAGACGCGGCCGCTATGACGGCGTGCGACAAGATCTGCCGAATGATCCACGCCCGACGCGGTAGACCTGAGCCCATGACCGACGCTCCGCATATCCTTGTCGTCGACGACCATCGCGAGATCCGTGATGCCGTCGTGCGCTATCTGGAGCGTAACGGCATGCGCGCCACCGCGGCCCGCGACGCGGCCGAGATGGACGTCCTGCTGCGGTGCGGCCGGTTCGACCTGATCGTGCTCGACGTGATGATGCCGGGCGAGCACGGACTGTCGGTCTGCCGGCGCCTGTCGGCCGAAGGCACGACGCCGATCTTGATGCTGACGGCCTTGGCCGAGGACACCGACCGCATCGTCGGCCTCGAAATCGGAGCCGCCGACTACCTGCCCAAGCCCTTCGACCCGCGCGAGCTGCTGGCGCGCATCAAGGCGATCCTGCGCCGCGCCGAGCGGCCCGAGCGCAGCGCCGGCGACCTGCCCGCACACCGGGTGGCGTTCGCGCACTGGGAGCTCGACGCCGGCCGTCGCGTGCTGGTCGCCAAGGACGGGGCGGATGTGCCGCTGACCACCGCCGAGTTCAGGCTGCTCACTGTCTTCCTCGAACGACCGCGCTTGGTGCTCAGCCGCGACCAACTGCTCGACCTGGCCTCGGGCCGGACGGCCGAAGTCTTCGACCGCACAATCGACAACAAGGTCAGTCGCCTGCGCCGCAAGATCGAGCGCGATCCCGCGCGCCCCGAAATCGGCACCACCGTGCGCGGCGGCGGCTACAGCCTGACCACCGACGTGCGTCTGCTGCCATGACCCGGCTGCCGCAGAGCCTGCGCGGCCAGCTGGTCCTACTGATTCTCGGCGCGCTACTGGCCGCGCAACTGGTCAGCCTCTGGCTGTTCGTCAACGAGCGCAGCCTTGCCGTGCGCGAGGCCCTGAGTCTGGAGGCGGCGGGGGTCGGGCGGCCAACGTGGCGCTCCTGATCGAGGAGGCGCCCGAAACACTTTGCCAGTCGATCCCCCGAGCCGCGGACTCGCCTCTGGTGCGGTTCAGCCTCGGCACGGCCCCGACGGTGGATCACGCGGACCACGGGGCGCGGCCGCGCCATCGCCGCGCGGATCAGGTCGCTCCTGCCTGATGCGCCAGAGCGTGAGGTAGCGGGTCGACTTGCACGACCTCGATCAGCCGGGGCCTGGCCTGGCGCCGCGTTCTGCCCGAGAAACTCGGGATACATCGCTCTGGGCCAGCTCCAGTTCGACCCGACGGGCGACAGGAAGAAGGTCGCGATCGACATGGCGATCAATGAGGACCTCGCCAGAGACCGCTGCCGGCGCCGCCACGGTCGCCTCTGGACTGCGTCGGAGTTCAAGCAATACCTCGACGACGTCAGGGCCGGCCTCGTGCTCGATCCTGAGATCGCGCCGGAGGTCGATCTGGGCCTCCAGCTACCGCACGAGGGCGATCTCGTGCGGCAGGACATCCAGCAATACGCGACTGCCCGCTTCGAGACCATTCGCCGGAGCATCAGGGCGTGGGCGCATTCCTCGCGGCATTCGCACCCGAGGTGCAGGCGACCGGGAGATCGTGAAGCGGTTTGCCGGGCAGCGTCTCGGGACGCCCCACGCCTGGCCGCATCATACGAAGTCCGAGCCGTCGCGGACCGTCGACTTGAAGACCGAGCGGCCAGAGCTGACCACTGATGCGCCTCGCCACGCTGCGCAGCGTGGACAGCTACTTCCACAAGATCCGAAGCAATGTGCGCCCTGCATCCCGCCTGGTATCAACACCGAGCGGAAACGGCCGGACATGGGACCGGCACTTCCTCTACAAGCCCGAGATGCTGGCGAAGATCATCGAGATCTACCGCTTCCACCACAACTGGATGGGGACGCGCCAGACGACACGGACGCCGGCGATGAAGCTGGGCCTGGCCAAGGGCCGGATCTACGAGCGCGATCTGTTCGGAGACTGAATGAGAAAGCGCGCCGCCGAAGCGACGCGCGACCTGCAACACATCTGGTAAGGGGCTTGCGAGGCGACGCTCGTCTTTGCTCGCGGCGTCACGATCGCGGAGCCGTCCGAGGCCGCTCACTGAGATCCTGAGCAACCTTGGCGACGGGGGATGCGCCTTGCCAGCCGTCACCGAGCGGTTTCGCCCGCGAGAACGCCGAGGCCGCCGGAATAGATGTGGATCTCGGGCCGCAGCGCGATCTCCATCGAGAAATACGCGACGTGCCGTCGTGACGATGGATGCCGTCAGGGGTTCATACCAGCGGCCCGTGGGCCTGACTCGCGGATGGGGGATTCCCAAGTCGATCGCTCTCTGACTCTCTGCCTTGAGGGCAGGAGGTGGAGCAGATGGTGGCGATCGCGATCACGCGGACGGATTTGGCGGCAATGGAGCTGCGGGCGGCGGCGGTGAGGCGCAGCGAAGCGCAGGCGTCGCGGCGTATGCTGGCGTTGGCGCTGGATGGCGTCGACCGGAGGACCGCAGCGGAGAGCTGCGGGATGGATCGGCAGACGCTGCGGGACTGGGTCCTCCGCTAAAATGCGGAGGGGCTCTCTGTGCTCTCGAAGCGGCGAGGCGCGCCGCGATCCGGCGGCTCGACCCCGGCAAGATGTCCGAGCTCGTGTCCTGGCTGGAGGCCGGTCCCGATCCGGCAGTGGACGGGGTGGTGCGCTGGCGGCGGCAGGATCTGCGCGCTCGGATCGCCGAGCGGTTCGGGGTGGAGTTGCACGAGCGGACGGTCGGCAAGTACCTGGCGGTGCTTGGGCTACCGGCGGCTCTCCGTGCGCCCGCGCCAACCCAAGACCGATCCCGAGGCGCCGGAGGCTTTCAAGAACGTATGGCCCGCCCCGTCTGCAAGAGCTTTATTTTCGGCGGCGTCTGACAGGTCTGCATCAACGTATACGGCGTATCGGCATGATCGCCGTCGCCAGGATGGAGATCCGCGCGTCCCGAGCCTCACAAACTTCACGGCGTCATCGCGCCATCTTTTCAACCGGGCTTTCGAAACGCCGGCAGACCGTCAGGCCATCTTTCAAAGTCCTCCCGCAGACATCGTGAGATCGTTCAGCTTGCGGAGGCTGAGGACCAATTGCTTGAGGCCGCCGTCGGCCGATTTGCCTCGAATGCGACGCCCTTGCGCAACGTCGCCAGGCGATGCGAGCGAGTTTGTTGGCGAGCGCCACGACAACGGTGTTGCGATGTCGCCTGGCCAGCAAGCCGCGCAGCCAATCGCCCAAAGGCGTCTGGCTCCCGGCGAGAGACGGCAAGGCCGCTCTGGCGCCGTGGATCAGCAGCGTGCGCAGATATCTGTCGCCGCGCTTGGTGATCCCCGGAAGCCTTGGCTTGCCGCCGGTCGTATGTTGCCGTGGAACCAGGCCGAGCCAGGCGCCAAGATCACGCCCGCGCGCGAAAGCCGCCCCATCGCCTATGGCGGCGAGGAGGGCCGTGGCGTTCAAGGCGCCGATCCCGGGGATCGCGGCCAGACGGCGGCTCGCCTCGTCGATCCGGGCGTGTTCGACGAATTCCCGGTCGAGGGCGCCAGTACGACCGTCAAGTGCCGCCCACTCCTCACGCAGCTCGACGATGAGACGACGGATGCGGCTGTCCGGCATGAACTCAGGGTCGGCGATCAGCGCATCGACGCTCCGCTCCAGTTTGCGGCGTGCCTGGGCGATGGTCACGCCGCGCTCGAGCAGAATGGCGCGTAGCTGATTCATGAGGTTCGTGCGCGTCCCGACAAGGCGTGACCGCACCCGGTGAAGCGACTGCATGTCGAGCTGATCCCGGGATTTGAGCTCGACAAAGCGCATCGTCGGGCGCATCGCGGCTTCCGCGATGGCTTCCGCATCCCGCTCGTCGTTCTTCCGAGCCTTTACGCAAGGGCGCCTGGCGCGACAGCGTCTTCGTCGAGCGCCTCTGGCGGACGGTGAAATACGAGGAGGTCTACTTGCGCGCCTACGCCAGCGTCTCCGAAGCCCGGGCCTCGATCGGCCGGTATCTGACCTTCTACAACGGGACGCGGCCGCATTCGTCGCATGCCGGGCGGACCCCCGACCAAGCCTGTCTCAATCAGCTGACGCCAATCCCGGCGGCGGCGCAACCAAGGCGGAGATCCACTTGGCGGCAACCCAGAAGTGTTCAGACCAACCGAACCACCTCTGAACAGGCTGGCTCCCTGGCACAAGCCCTATACCGGATGTGTTTTCGACCGGACCCCTGTCGGAGAGACGATCAGCGGCTCTTCATGACCGCTTCGAGTCATTTCTGCCCGAGGATGCGGATGCTGCACTTCGCAGTCGCAGCGACGAAGCCGCGGTAAAGACGGCCCTGGCGACCGTTCGGCCGAACTGACGGGCGCGGCGGCGCAGAGAAGAAGGCGGCCATTAATTCATATGCGCCGCCTACGCCCCATCGTAAGCCGCGCTTACATTAATTCGGAGCGCAGCGAACTCCATTCTTGAGTAGTCAAGTCGTTCGGTCGGATGCTGCGGTGCGGGCAGGAGCATCAGGGCGGCTACGCTGCGCCAGCAACGACAGGCTCGGCCCTGTGCGACCCTTCGTCTTTTCGACCGTTGCTGCGAGACAGCGGCGATCTCGGTCATTCGTTGGTCGTGCGGCAACGGATGATGGCCGAGGGCGCCCAGCAGCCGTCCGCGGGGTGCTCTGCCCTTCAAGTTTCCACTTCCGAGCGGTGAAGCGAGGATCGGCGGCGGCACCGATCAGTCGTTGGTGCCCTGCCGAGCATCCCATAGGCGCAGGACCTCGATCTGACGCGATAGATCAGGACGAACGGCGTTCGTGGAGTCGACAACTCCCGAACATGAGCCGACGCATCGCCAGGATGACCCGCGCAGGGGTTGGCGGATACAGTGCTGAGCCCCGCCCTGAAGCGCTGGCTCGCCTTCTGACTGCCTTCCGGAAAGACCGACCGGTAGTAGTGCCGGAACCACTGAAGATCCCGGGTGGTGCTTTCGAGGAAGACAACTTTCATGCGGTGTCGGGCGGGATGATTGATGGATGACTGCGTCCAACTGACCGGGAGCGGCGGGTGCATCTACTGCGACCTTGAGGTCGAACACTTGGCGGAGGTTTGCCGCCTCCGCCGCGCGCTCATCGAAGACCGCGATGACGGGGAGGGCTGCCCCATTGATGAGCGCCCGGACGAGCTCCGTGCGCTCCGCGATCAACGCCGGCCGGGCGCGTTCGTTTCGAACGAAGAGTGCCGATCTCACAGCCTGGGCCATGAATGAGAGTCCTGTCCGCGACCTGATCGCCGTCCAGTGCTGGCTGGCCTCGCGCCACGCCTCGTTCGGTTTTCTCGTGGTTGATCGGCACTGCACGAGATCGCCTACAGCGCCACTGTTCAGGGGATGGCTCATCCACACGCGGCGGCACGGTGATCAGCGGACAGAACCGTGCCCGCGGCTTCATAGTTTTTGCTTCTGCGAGGTTGCTTATCCGGGTTTGATCGACACGTGGGTGGATCGAACCCGCGCCGCTGCCGTTGAGACAATGACCGGCGGCCGGAACCGCCCACCGCGAGAGACTTGGGAACAGCCATGCCGACGACCGACACTCCGAACGACACCCTGCTTCGTCCAGGCTCCACCTGCTGGCGCAAGGCGCGCGCGACCCGCGCGGCGCTGATCATCGACGCGGCTGACTATTTCATGCACCTGCGGGCGGCGCTCATCCGCGCCGAGCGGGCCGTCTACCTCATTGGCTGGGACTTCGACCTGCGCATCGAGATGATGCCCGGTCAGAGCGACGCGGACGGCAACGCGCCCGACGGCTGGCCCAACCCTCTCGGAGCCTTCCTCGAAGCGATCGTGGCCCGGCAGCCCGAGGTGCGATTGCATATCCTCAAGTGGGACGGAGCGATGATTGCGGAGCTCGCCACGCAGGCTTGGGAGACGCTGAGCCTGAAGATGGCCTCGGGCCGCATCCGCTTCGCACTCGACAGCCATCATCCCGCAGGCGCCTGCCATCACCAGAAGATCGTGGTGATCGACGACCGCCTCGCCTTCTGCGGCGGCATCGACGTGACCACCGGGCGCTGGGACACGCGTGACCATACGCCGGACGACGAGCGCCGGGTCGATCCGGACGGTTCGCTGCACCAGCCCTGGCACGACGTGACCACCGCGCTGGAGGGGCCGGTGGCGGGAGCGCTTGGCGATCTGGCGCGAACGCGCTGGGAACTGGCCACCGGAGAGGCGCTGCCCGTGCCCCAAGGCGGGAATTCCTCGTCGTGGCCGGACAATCTGGAGCCGGACCTCTGCAACGTCGAGGTCGGCATCGCCCGCACAGCGCCCCGCTATCACGGCAGACCGTTGGTAAACGAGATCGAGGAACTCTTCCTCGCAGCGATCCGCGCCGCCCGCCGCACGATCTACATCGAGAGCCAGTATCTCGCCGCCGACTCTCTCTGCGAGGCGATGGAGGCGCGGCTGGCCGAGCCGGACGGACCCGAGATCGTGATGATCAATCCGCAGTCGGCCCAGAGCTTCCTGGAGGACGAAGCCATGCACTCGGTCCGCTCGCTCATGATCGAGCGCCTGCGGGATGCGGCCGGGCGCGGCGGCGGGCGCTTCTCGATCTTCCACCCCGTGAACGCGGACGGCGTACCGATCTACGTCCACGCCAAGGTGATCGCGGTCGATGACCGGCTCCTCAAGATCGGATCGAGCAATATCGACAACCGCTCCATGGGCTTCGACACGGAGTGCGACGTCGCCGTCGAGGCCGCGTCGGAGGCCGAGCGCGCCCTGATCCGGAACTTCACGCTGTCGCTGCTGGCAGAGCATCTGGACCATAGCGCCGCTGAGGTGAGCGCGGCTTGGGAGGAGCAGGGCTCGCTTCTCGAGGCGGTCGAGGCGCTGCGGACGAAGGAAGGGCGGAGCCTGCGTCGCATCGAGCCCCAGCCGCTCGACCCTCTGGAACGGGTGCTGGCGGACTTTCACATCTTCGATCCGCGCCAAGGGCCGCGCAACCGCGTCCGCTCGAAGGATCGCGTCAAGCACGCCGGCAAGCGCGCCGCTGAGCCCTATCACTTGGAGGTGGCCGGCCTCGGCACGATCCTCCTGGCTGTGGGCATCGCGGCGCTCGGCGTCTGGGCAGGCCGCCGGATGGTGCGTCGCGCCCGGCGGCAGCCGCTCGCGGCACCCGCCATCGTTACAGACCGGACCTTCCGCCCCTCGGCGATGCGCGAGCCGCGGGCCTGATGCCTGGGCGCCGCATTCGCCGCGGCGCATGAAAGGGCTCGGAGCGGCCTCGCGTCGCGGCAATCGCCTCTGAACCAGGCGCGCGACGCCGAGGTCGGAAATTCGATGCGCTCCGGCGCCGCCGCGCGGCGACGGCGATTGCGGCCATTGGCACGCGGCGCAGCGAGAGCCTGGTCTTGACTCGGTGCTCGACGCGGTAAGGGGAACATGATTTATCGCACCTGGGCACCTGGGCAGCTGGGCAGCTGGGCAGCTGGGGGGCGGTGATGCGCGGGACGGACGAGGCGACGGTTTCGCTGTTCAGCTACGTCGACCTCGATGTGCGCCCGGAAATCAGCCCTGTGGGCTGATTTCAGCACCAAACGAGCGAAGCCCCGGGGCAAGGCCCGACGGTGTTCTCGAAGAACCGCGACCGGCTGCTGACCACCGCCCTCGCCCGCAAGTTCCTGGCCGCGATCCTGGCCCGCGTTCGGCAAATCGGTTCCAGGCGTCGCAGCAGGCATCGACGATGGCGTCGTTGTGGTCGAAGACGCTGATCGCGAGCCAGTTCGCCCGCAGGTACTGCCAGACGTTCTCGACCGGGTTCAGCTCCGGGCTGTACGGCGGGAGCACGACGAGGGAGACGTTCTCCGGGACGACCAGTGCGTGTCCGCGGTGCCAGCCGGCGCCGTCGAGGAGGAGGACGGCGTGGGCGCCGAGCGCGACGGTGCGGGCGATTTCGGCGAGGTGGTCGTTCATCGCGCCGGTATCGGCGAAGGGCATGACGAGACCCGCGGCCACGCCGCGGTCCGGGCAGACCGCGCCGAAGATGTAGGCCATCTCGGCATCCTTCAGCACCTTGGTGAAGTCGACGCTGGTGAACAGGGCGGTCTCAACCGGTCGTCGCAACGCTTCTCGAATGGAGGTTGCGATGGCGGGAAGGAAGCGTTGTGCGGAGCGACGGCTGAGGGCGCCGCTGCGGTCTCCCGGGCGGCCGGGTGTTGCGAAACGGGACGATCGCCGCCGGTTCTGGCTGGCGATCGCGGCAGGGTACACGAGCGAGGACGCGGCCCGGGACTGCGACGTATCTCCGGTGGCGGGAACACGGTGGTTCCGGGAGGCCGGCGGCATGGCGTCATCACATCTGGCGCCTTCGGCGCCGCCGCTCTCCGGGCGGTATCTGTCGTTCGCTGAGCGCGAGGAGATCGCGTTGCTCAAGGTGCAGGGGCTCGGCGTCCTTGAGATCGCCCGCCGTATCGGTCGAGCCGGCTCGACGATCTCCCGAGAGCTGCGCCGCAACGCGGCCACGCGCGGCGGGGGCATGGAGTACCGCGCCACCACAGCGCAGTGGCATGCCGAGCGCGCGGCGCTGAGGCCCAAAGCGGCGAAGCTCGCCACGAACGCCGTTCTGCGCCGGTACGTGGAGGATCGTCTGGCAGGGCGGATCATGCATCCTACGGCAGGCCCATCGCGGACCCCCGGACGCTTTGGAGAAAGCGCCGCCACGGACCCCGGCAGGCGCGCCGATGGGCGCGGGCCTGGAGCCCGGAACGGATCTCGGCCAGGCTCAAGGTCGACGTCCCCGAGGACGACACGATGCGCATATCCCGCGAGGCCATCCATCAGTCCCTCTACGTCCAGGGCCGCGGGGCGCTGCGGCGCGAGCTGTCCGCCTGCCTCCGGTCAGGCCGAACTCTCAGGGTTCCCCGAGCCCGCGTCCGGGGCCGAGGCAAATCCTTTGTCTCGCCCGAGGTCATGATCTCGGCGCGCCCCGCAGAAGCGGACGATCGAGCGGTTCCGGGGCACCGGGAAGGCGACCTGATCCTCGGCCTGCGACGCTCGGCGATCGGCACGCTGGTGGAGCGCACGACACGCTTCACCATCCTGCTCCACCTGCCGCCCGACGAGACCAGGATGGCGGAAAGGGCGCGGACGGCCACCGGCGTGCGCGGCGCGGTCATGGGCCACGGCGCCGACGCGGTCCGGGACGCCATCGCGGCAGCGATCGCCGATCTGCCTGCACAGCTGCGCCGCTCGCTCACCTGGGACCAGGGCGCCGAGATGGCCAGGCGTGCAGACCTCAGGATCGAGCATGACTTGCCGGTCTACTTCTGCAATCCGAACAGTCCGTGGCAGCGCCGCACGAACGAGAACACAAACGGGCTCCTGCGTCAGTACTTCCCGAAGGGCACGGGCCTCGCCGTGCATGGCCCCGACGAACTCGATGCCGTAGCCGCCGCTCTCAACGGCAGACCGCGAAGGACGCTGGGTTGGAGAACACCCGCCGAAGCCCTGGACGAACTGCTGACGACCGCGCAATCTGAAAGCGTTGCGACGACCGGTTGAGACCGCCCTGCGAACCCTGGTCGCTGTTGAAGATCTCCGGCCGGCCGTGGCGCCCGAGCGCCTCCTCCAGCGCCTCGATGCAGAAGTCGGCCGAGAGCGTGATCGACAGCCGCCATGCCAGGGACCTTGCGGCTGAACCAGTCGACCGCCGCGGCGAGATAGAGTGAGGCTTTGGTCGCCATCGGTTGAGACCGATGCCGAACGCCGCGGGCCATCGGAATGTAGGTGATGTCCATGGCCCAAACGTGGTTCGGCATCGGTCACGGTCAGCTTCCGCAGCAGGTAGGGATAGACCTTGTGTCCCGGCGCCGGCTTCGACGTGTTCGGCCGACGGTAGAGCGCCTCGATCGCCATCCTCTTCATCAGCGTCGAGACATGAAGCCGGCCCACCTCGTGCCCTTCGGCCTGCAACAGGCCCTTCAGCATCCGGCTGCCTGCGAACGGATACTCCAGATGCAGCTCGTCGATCCGGCGCATCAGGGCGAGATCGGCGTCCGAGGTCGGGCGCGGCAGGTAATGGACGCTGCCCCGGCTGATCCCGAGCACCTTCGCCTGGCGGCTGACGCTCGGCCCGTGGTCGCGGTCGATCATCTTCCTGCGCTCGGCAGCAGACCCGCCTTGCCGAGCGCGCCAGACAAAAAATCGTTCTCGAGCGTCAGCTCGCCGATCTTCGCGTGCAGCGTCTTCACGTCGACGGCCGGAGCGGCCTCGGCCGGAGCGACGGCGCCGAACACGCCAGAGGCGCCTTCCAGGAACTGCGCGCGCCACTGCGTGATCTGGTTTGGGTGCACGTCAAACTGCTCGGCCAGCTCGGTCAGCGTCTTCTCGCCCCTGATAGCTGCCAGAGCCACCCTGGCCTTGAATGCCGGGCTGTGGTTCCGGCGCGGTCGTCTGCTCATGGTCTCTCCTCGCTCTCGGCGATCATGCCGATGTCGCGCGGACAATCCATTCAACGCACACGTTCGGATTTCCCGAGCCACCTCTCCTCACCCCACATGGCTCCTCCAGACAAGACACGTGCATGACGACGTCGTCATGCACGTGTCTTGGATCGGAACCCCGCCGTCAGGCGGGCGGAGGGAGGCGCGCGCCCGCTTGGAAGATGCTTTCCAGCCTCGATTTCACCCTCACGCGATTTTTTTACGCCCGGGGGCCCGCTTGAGATTTACCCCCCTCAGAGCCTCCGCATCAATCGCGCGGTAACGAGGACCTATCAGTGCCGCCAGAAAGACGTCAGACGGCTCTCACCGAAAGCTTACGGCTCACACCGCGATCATGGGGTCTAGTGTTTTCGCCCACGCCGGTTCCCCTGCCCCGACCATGCGGTGCGACCAGACGCGGCACACGGGCTATCCGCGCGGACGCCTCAGGGAAGGATGGCGATGTTGGGGAAGGCGATCAGCGTCGCCACGGCCAGCGCCTGCAGAAAGATGAACGGCAGAAGCGAGCGAAAGATGATGCCGAGGCTGATGTCGGGCGGCGCCACCGACTTGAGGTAGAACGCGGCCGGCCCGAACGGCGGCGAGAGAAAGCTCATCTGCATGTTCATGCAGAACAGCACCCCGAACCAGACCGGGTCGTAGCCCAGCTGCGTCACGATCGGAACGAAGATCGGCATTGTCAGCAGCGCAATCCCCACCCAATCGAGGAACATTCCGAGCACGAACAGAATAGCCATCATGAACAGAAGCACGATGGTTGGATTCTCGGAGATCCCGGTGATCAGCGCAGAGACGAACTGGATGCCGCCCATCAGGTTGAAGACGCCGACGAGCGCGGAAGCGCCGATGCCGATCCAGACGATCATGCCGACGGTCTGCAGTGTCTGCAGCGCCGCAGCCTTCATCAGCTCCAGCGTGAATTCGCCGCGGATCAGGGTCGAGACGGTGACCCCCAGCACGCCCACCGCCGACGCCTCGGTGACGCTGGCGATGCCGCCGTAGATCGAGCCGAGGACGGCGATTACGACGAGGATCGGCAAGAACAGCCCCTTGAGCAGGCGCAACTTCTCGGCGGTCTCAGTCGGCGGACCCTCGACCGGGGGTGCCGCGTTGGATGTGTACGCCCGGATCAGCACGTATACGACGTAGAACCCCGCCAGCATCAGGCCGGGGATGAAGGCCGCGGTGAACAGGTCGCCGATCGATACATTCGCGGTCAGGCCGTATATGATCAGCACGATTGACGGTGGCACCATCGTGCCGAGCGACCCTCCGGCGCAGACGACACCGATCGCCAGGTTCCGGTCGTAACCGAGGCGCAGCATCTGCGGCAGCGCAATCAAGCCCAATAGCACGATCTCGCCGCCGATGATGCCGGACATCGCCGCCAGGATGACGGCAACGAAAATGGTCTGGATTGCGACTCCGCCCTTCAGCCGGCCACCGACCAGGCGCATTGCGTCGAAGAGGTCGCGTGCAATGCCCGAGCGGTCCAGGATCGCCGCCATCAGCACGAACATCGGCACACTGACGAAGACGAAGGAAGAGACGAACGAGTAGACCCGGCTCGTGATCAGTGGCACCGCCATCGGTCCGAACCAGCCGAGCGCGAAGATCAGCGCTACGAGCAGCGTAACGAACGCCAGCGGGATGCCGGTGACGAGCAATCCCAGAAGCATCGCGAACATGACGAGGGTCGCGGTCTCGACCCCCATCGCCTCGAAGCTGCCATAGAACTCCATCAGCGGCGGCCGCGGGCGTAGTTCCAGGCGAGAACGGCAAACTGCACCGTCATCACGCTGAGCACCAGCATCAGGAAGACCTTCAAGAGGCCGGGATAGACTGGGTCCCACGCGCTGCCCGACCGCTCGAGCCGAAAGCTCCCGTCGGGGCGGAACGCGGCCCGCTCGACCATCAGCCATGCCGCCCAGGCGAAGAAGGCGCTGGCGATGCAGCAAACGATCGAGATCAGGAAATCGAAGACCCGCCGCATCCGGGGCCCGAGTGCATCGTAGATCAGCACCACGCGGATGTGGCTGTCGCGCGCAGCGACGTAGAGGCCGCCATAGATGAAGGCGATGCCGCTGAGAAACACAGTCGTCTCGTGCGCCCAGACGGTTGGGTTGTTGAAGACGTAACGCAGCACGACTTCCTGGATCAGGATGGCCGCCGCGAAGACAAGCCCGACTGCGAAGATCAGACCGCCGCGGTCAATCCACCGCCCCAGCGCGCCGGCCTCCGGAACCGGCCCGCCGGCATCGCGCTCTGGGATGTGAGTGTCCTCCGACATCGGAACCGGGGGCGCGGCCCTAGGGACCGCGCCTGCCCTTCCTAGTTCATCAGGCCCTGTTCCTGCAGATAGGTGGTCAACGTGTCGTAGACCTTCTGCGCGTTCTCCGACCGCTGAGCGACCGACTGCCATTCGCCGGTTGCGATCTCGCGAAAGCGCGCGCGCTCCTCGTCGGACCAGTCGTGCACCGTGACGTCGCCAGATGCCTTGGCCTCTTCGACGGCGGCTTCGTCCGCTTCCTTCAGCGCCGCGACCTGCTCCTGAGCGAACTGAGTGACGGACTCCTCAAGGGCCTGCTGCAGCTCGGGGTCGAGCGCATCCCACTTCTCCTTGTTCATCGAGATCTCGACGAGCGGCATGGAGTGGAACCCCGGATAGACCGGATGCGGAGCGACATCATGGAGGCCCTGCGCCTGATTGGTCGAGAACACCGAGTAATCCGCGGCGTCGATGACCCCCTTATCGAGCGATGTGAAGACCTCAGACCCCGGCAGGTTCACCGGCGCCGCGCCAGCTGCTGCGAAGACCTGCTGCACCAGCCCTTCGGGCGCACGCATCTTGAGACCCTGCAGGTCGTCGACACCGTCGAGAGGCACCTTGGAGACGAACGCCTCGAGTCCCGGTGTGGTCGCCCCGATGAACTGCAGCCCGTACGGGTTGACCAGCTCGTTCATCAACTCCTTGCCGCCGCCCTGCTCGATGAAGTCGAACATCTCCTGCGGATCCGACCACGCGCCGACCGGGTTCGCGATCAGTCCGAATGCCGGGTCCTTGCCGGCAAAATACGAGGTGTCGGTGACGTGGCCGTCAAGGATTCCCGCGGCGATCGCGTCCTGCGTCTCGTTGTGCGCGACTATCGATTCCACCGGCATCAACTCGACCGCGAGCTTGCCGTCGGTCATCTCGCTCACGCTGTCGGCCCAACCTTGCTGCAGCAGATAGTTCGGGTTGCCCGATGGATCCGATGATTGGAACCGCAGTGTCTGTTCCTGTGCCGAGGCGCCGAACGCCACCAGACCGACGGCAAGCGCCCCTGGCGCAATCCTTCCAAATGTCATCTCTAAAGTTCCTCCCAAGGTCTCGTTGTCTTCTTGCTTAGTGTGTATCGCGTACCGATCTCAACCGCAGTTTCCGGGCCTCGCGGGCGTAATCCGGGCCTCGCGGGCGTAAATTGGTCGACATTCACACATACACCGCCATCCTGCCGAACACTTCCGGACGGAGCTCGGTTCCGGCCAGCCCATGCATCGGCAGGACGGAACCATTCTTCGATCCGCAACACCTCGGTCACCAGCTCGCGGTACTTCACCTCGCTGCCGCGCTCATGCAGCAGACCCTCGACGCTCCGGAGCGACAGCGAACTTGGAGGCAGAGCATCACAGATAGGCGAAGGTTCTCGGGGCTGGTCTTGACGCGGAGCGGGCTGAGTTTGCTCATCGCGCGACGCCAGGCGGCCCCTCTGCCCCGCTCAAGCCGGTTCTCCTGACACCGCCTCTGCGGAACTCGACTAGGTCGGAGGGCGGGACGGACTGAGTTTTCCAACACAATCAGCGGAAAGCGGAAGCCCGCACTGGTGTTGCTCGGCGAAGTCGAATATACAGCCCAGCGGCCTCGTCGATCGACCTTCTGGGTGTTCGATCAGGCAAGGTCGCGCGTGTCGCCGCAGACCGAGATCGACTGCCCCGAGATCGTTCGGCCGCGTTCGGAGCAGACGAACGCGATCTG
This sequence comes from uncultured Alphaproteobacteria bacterium, assembly GCA_963749675.1. Taxonomy (GTDB): domain Bacteria; phylum Pseudomonadota; class Alphaproteobacteria; order Rhodobacterales; family Rhodobacteraceae; genus Roseitranquillus. Next base: position 573,526 of record CAVVNT010000001.1, on the reverse strand, counting down.
GTCGGCAATCTGCGCGGGCGCCACCATCGTGCGCAGCGAGACGCTGGAGAGTGCCTGGTCCTGGATGTCCTTGACGGATACGCCGCGGGCCTGCGCCTTGCTTTCGAAGACGCGGCGGATGCGGTCGCCTTCGACGATGCCGGGCAAGATCGCGTTGACGCGGATGCCGTCCTCGCCCAGTTCGATCGCCAGAGACTTGGTGAATCCGACAACGCCCCATTTAGGGCGTGCGGTCAACGGCACACCAAAAGCCGGCCCATGGGCGGCGCAAGACTCGGCCACTCGGCGGGCGCCTCGTCGCGCGCGCTCAAGGGTAGCTGGCACGCGGCGAGGCCGAGCCCGAGGGCAACGGGGGTCTTGCCGGTGCCGCTCGGACCAAGGGCGATGACGTTCTCGCGGCGACGGGTCCACTCGCAGCGGGCGCGCTCCAGCACCTGCATCTTGTTGAGGCTCGGGATCGCCTTGAAGTCGAAGCTGTCGAGGCTCTTCGTCGCCGGGAACTTCGCGGCCTTGATCCGGCGCTCGATCATCCGGCGCTCGCGGTCGATCAGCTCGAGCTCCACCAGCCGGGGTCAGGCTGTGTCCCGGATGATGGTGTAGGAGGCCGCGCGCGGAGCCTTCGGCGTAGCGCAGCGCGCGGCCGGGGGTGACGCTGACGGCCATCGCCGGTCTTCGGAGATGGGGTGGATGCCGCTCTCCCCTGACGGCATCGCGATGTGCCAAACTCGTGGTGTCGAAGCACAAGCTGTAGGAGACGGCATCCATGGGAGAAGTTACCATTATCGGCGTCGATCTGGCAAAGAACGTGTTCCAGGTCCACGGCGCCGCAGCAGACGGGCGGCCAGTGTTCCGCAAGAAGCTGTCACGGCCGCAGTTCGCACGGTTCATGGCGGACCAGCCGCCGTGTCTCGTGGCGATGGAGGCTTGCGCCAGTGCGCACCATTGGGCGCGGGAGATGGCGCGACACGGGCATGAGGTCCGGCTGATCGCGCCGCATTACGTCAAGCCGTTCATCAAGCGGCAGAAGAATGACGCGGCGGATGCAGAAGCGATCGTCGAGGCGGCTCTGCGGCCGACCATGCGCTTCGTCGAACCGAAATCCGCGGACCAGCAGGCGCGCGCCGTCGCATTCCGCACTCGCGAGCAGCTTGTGAAGCAACGCACCGAGGCCGTGAACGCGCTGCGCTCACATCTCTACGAGTTCGGCCATGTCGCCCCCGAGGGCATCGGATACCTGCCGCGCCTCGCGAAGGTCGTCGACGATCCCGATATCGATTTGCCGGAACTCGCCCGGGACATCTGCCGTATGCTCCTTGAGCAGATCGCCCACCTGACCGCCCAGATCAATGCCCTGAAAGCCAGGATCGCGGCCATGTCGAACGAAGCGGAAATGCCGCGCCAGCTGCAGACCATGCCGGGTGTCGGCCCGATCACCGCGCTCGCGGTCGAGACCTTCGCGCCGCCGATGGAGCAGTTCCGGCGCGGGCGCGACTTCGCCGCCTGGCTCGGCCTGGTGCCGAGGCAGCATTCCACCGGCGGAAAACAGAAGCTCGGGAAGACCTCGAAGATGGGACAACGCGACATCCGGCGATTGCTGGTCATCGGGGCGACCGCCGTGATCCGCTGGGCCTCGCGTCGCGGGGCACCCAAGGGGTCGTGGCTGGCGATGATGCTGGAGCGTAAGCCGATCCCGGTCGTGGCGGTCGCGCTGGCGAACAAGATGGCGCGTGGCATCTGGGCGATGCTGACGCGAGAGGAGGACTATCGTGGCCCGGTGCTGATCGGCGCCTGATCCGGCGCTGAATGGGCAATCGGGCCACCGAGTTGTGAGGAAGGCATGATCTGCATGGGCACATGATCGACATGATCCGGGTCGGGCAAACCAGAAACCTTCTCCGAGCCTCGAGCTCGCTGTTGGAGATTTGGACCCGCTCCGCGCATCACCATCCCGGCCAGCGGCGCCATGTCAGCCGCGCGAACAGGCCTGACAAAAGTACGCACTTGATCACATGTCCATAAGATCAGAATTTCCTTGCAAACCGAGCGGCATCCACAAAAGAAGGTTCGGGTTGAAAGACCTGGAACCGGAACGGAGACGCCGATGACCGACGAGAGAATGGCGCTGATCGAGCTGGTTGAGAAGCAGGCCGATGGCGACCTCGTGCGCGAGATGCTGGCCTTCGCGGCCGAGCGGATCATGGAACTGGAGGTCGAGGCGCGGACGGGCGCGGCGAAGGGCGCGCGTTCGCCCCTGCGCGAAGTCTAGCGGAACGGATAGTCGTTGATCCTGTACCGCACCAGCGCCTGGGAGCTCACGCGGTCCGTCGCCTGGTCACAGGCCTCGAACGGCGCCGCGGCAGCGGCATCATCGCCTCGAGATCGCGCTGGAGCCGCTGCCCGATCGTCTCGCTATGGCCGCGAAGACAATTGGCGAGACGCTTGCGGCATTGCTCCTCCAGCATTCGCCCATTGTCCTCGGACCAATGGCGGACAAGGTCTCATCGTTGAACTCGTCCCAGCTCGCGAAGCGCGGCAGCGGTACCATGAAGTTGCGCCGCGACCAGCCGACGAGTCCTTCGACGGCGCCGCTATCCGGCATGATTGGGGTCGGCGCTCCGGAGCCCTGCCGCGCAGACGACGCCGGCGCTATGGTGAGACCGTCCGGGTTCGGGCGCATCGACCGGTTCGCGGCGCCGGAGAAACTGGTCGCCCACATCGGCCTCGATCCAAGTGTCCGACAGTCCGGAGACGGACCGGCTCACCACGGACGTATTGCCAAACGCGGGCGCTCCAATGCGCGCCATCTGCTGGTCCAAGCAGCGTGGCAAGCCGTCCGCGCGCCGGGGCCGTTGCGCGCCTTCCATGAACGGGTCCGAGCCCGGCGCGGCAACCACGTCGCAGCGGTCGCCGTGGCGCGCAAGCTTGTCATCCTGATCTGGCACATGCTCAGCAACGGCGAGGACCATGCCTGGACCCGGCCGGCCTTGATGGCGCGCAAGATGCGAGCCCTGGAACTCGCCGGCCGGTGTGCCGGCGCGGCGCGGTCAGCTCGGCGCGTCCTGTGACTACAATCTCCCCCAACGACGGCGCCCCGACCGCGCCGTGGCAGGGCAGGCAGAGAACGCCTATCGCAGAATGACGCTCGGCTGGCGAAAGTCCGGACCGACAAAGGGTGCGGGCGCCGCAAACGAGGAGCGACAATGATCAGGTTGCGCGTTGGGGCTTGAACCTCACACCCCACCCTTCACCACGCGGTCACCCGCTCACGGAAAAAAGCACGAAAGGGGCAGAAAAGGGCTATTCAATCTCATCCGTGTCATTGCCTTTGCCCGGCCGGCCGTAACGGTCCTCGATCACGTAGTGCGACAGCAGCCCGCTGAAGAGTGTCGCCCGCTTGCGCGTCCCGTCCGGCAGGATGCGCGTCACCAGGCAGCGGTTCGTCGGGGAATCGATCCACTGGATCGATTCCTGATCCTCCTCACTGTCGCAGAGCACCGACAGCGGCACCCGACCGAAGAATGCGAAGGCATGGACGTGACCGTCCGCCCACGCCTCGGCCGTCGCCGCGGGATACGCCCGCACTTAGCACGCATCGCTGTGCGGCAGGTCGAAGGCGAAGAAGTGCGCCTTCTGCTCGACGCCGCCGATCACCACCAGCGCCTCGCCGAAGTCCGCCTGCGCGTGGCCGGGCGCGTGGTGCAGCGGCACGAACATCTCGCGGCCGCGGCGCTGATGCTCACGCAGGTATGCCTTCACGATGGTGTAGCCGCCGGTGAACCCGTGTTCCTCCCGCAGCCGATCCAGGACGCGCTTGGCCGTGTGACGCTGCTTGCGAGGGCGATCCGCATCCTCGCGCAGCCACGCGTCGATGATCCCGGTGAACCCGTCCAGCTTCGGTCGCTTCACCGGCGCCGTCCTGCGATAGCCGGGCGGCACCGCGTACACGATCGTCCGTCGGGGGATTGATCCACTGGATCAATCCCTGATCCTCCGAACCGTCCACGCTGTCGCGCGAGATGCAGAAGTGTCCCGCTGTCGCACGCTTGCTCATGCCCTGCCTGAAGTAGGCGCGGCGAACCTTCCGATACAGCTCCACGGCGAAAATGCCCCCGCCCTCCTTGCCGCCAGAGAGGGTAAACGTGGACGACCTTCAAGCCGCCCGCCGCAGGCTCATCCCGCCGCTACCTGGAGTGCGCCCCTGAGGCTGGACAGTTTGGCGCGAAGATATTGACCGGGCCGGGGTTCTGGTAAGGAGAACCCCATGACGAAGAGACACCGGCGCCACAGCACCGCCAGGAAGCGTGAGATCGTCGAGGCGTACTTCAACGGCGAGTCGATGCGCGGGCTCAGTCAGAAATACGACGTGTGCCGCACGCTGATCCCGATCTGGGTCGAGAAGTACGAGCGCGGCGAGTTCGATGACGACGCGGTCGAAGAGGAGCTCTTGCCCGAGTACCAGGCGCGGATCGCGGCGCTCGAGCGGCTGGTGGGACGTCAGGCCCTCGAGATCGAGTTGTCTCAAAGGGGGCTCGTCGGCGCGAACGGCCGCAGAGAAGCGCGCCTGGGTCCGTGATCACCGGCCCGCCGGCATCTCGGTCGGACGGGGGTGCGATCTGATGGACCTGCCTCGTTCCAGCTTCTACGCAGCTCCCGCTTCCGCCGCCGAAGATCCGGCGGTCGCCGTGATCCGGTCGATCACCGAGACCTGCCGGAACTATGGCTATCGCCGAGTCACTGCCGAGCTGCGGCACCGCGGGCTCGTCGTGAATGCGAAGAAGGTGCGGCGGATCATGCGGGAGAACGATCTGAATCCAAAACGGAAACGCCGCTATGTCGCCACCACCGACAGCAATCACGACAGTCCGATCTATCCCAATGTCGCCGGGAACTTCGAAGTTCACGGTCCCGACCAGCTCTGGGTCGGAGACATCACCTACGTCGCCATCGCCACAGGTTTCGTCTACCTCGCCGTCATCTTGGACGCCTGGTCGCGCAAGGTGGTCGGCTACGGGCTTGGTCGCAACATCGATACCCGCCTCACCGCGGCGGCGCTGAACGCGGCGATCGGGGGCCGCCGCCCGCTGCCAGGCTGCGTCTTCCACACCGACCGCGGCGCCCAGTACGCTGCATCCCGGCACCGGCGCATCCTGAGGGAAAGCGGCTTCGTCGGGTCGATGAGCCGGAGGGGAAACCCGTACGATAATCCGCAAGCTGAGAGCTCCATGAAGACGCTGAAGGTCGAAGCCGTCTACATCACCGAGTATCAGACCTTCGAGGACGTCGCCGCAGACCTTCCGGCGTTCATCGACGATGTCTACAACGCAATACGGCTGCATTCGGCGCTCGGCTACCTGAGCCCCGATCAGTTTGAGGAGAGAAACGCCCCGACCCGGTCAAAACAAACTGCCTGACGTGTCCAAGCAGAGGGGCGCACTCCACAACGTGGCAGAGTTTTCCACCGGCGTTCCCACTCAGCTTCATTGCGTTGGTCGATGACCCGGCCAGGTTCCGCAAGGCAGCCGATGTCGGTGCCTTTCTCGGGCTGACACCAAAGCGGCGCCAGTCCGGCGCGGTAGACTGGTCCGGGCGCATATCGCAATGCGGCGATCGAGCCGTGAGGCGCCTGCTCTTCGAGGCTGCCGCCAGCCTGATCCACCGCGTTCAGCGCTTCTCGCCGCTGAAGAGCTCGGCGGTGCGGCTGGCCGGCAGGCGCGGCTTTCGCAAGGCCGCCGTGGCCACCGGCTGGTCGACATCGCCGACACGACCGGCGCGTCCACCAAGCAGCCGCCGTGGTGCGCGCTACTCCCAACTGCAACTCTTGTTAGAAACCAGAGGGTTGTCTGACATGAGGTTGCTGAGATGGGAGCTGTTTATCGGCAGTTGAGCTTTGAGGAGCGGCGCAGGATCGAGCGCTGGCGCCATGCGAAGGTCCCCGTCGACGAGATGGCGCGCGTTCTGAAGCGCTGCCGATCGACGATCTTTCGCGAGCTCAGGCGAAACCACTTCTCCGATCCGTGCCTGCCAGGCTGCGACGGATACTATGGCGCGGCGGCGCAGCTGATGACGACCGATCGACGCGCCCGGCAACGTAAGCAGATCCGTCACCCCGGCCTGTGCAGACGCGTCGTCGAGCGGATCAAGGACGGCTGGACGCCGGAGCAGATCGCCTGGCGCATGATCTACGAGAATGCGTGCCCCCGCGTCTGCCAGGAAACGATCTACCGGTACATCTACGCCAAGGAAGGCATGCGGGAAGAGCTCTGGTGGTACCTGCCGACCCACCGCAAGGCGCGGCGACCGCGGCGGGCACGCAAGCGACCGCCACCGAAGTTCCACCGCGACGTCAGCATCCTGTTCCGACCGGACGCAGTGGCGCACAGGCGGCAGTTCGGCCACTGGGAAGGCGACTTGATGCTGTTCAAGCAACGGTTCGGGCAGACCAACGTGACCTCGCTCGTCGAACGCGTCAGCCGGTTCACCGTGCTGCTGAAGAACCCGAGCAAGCGCACGAGGCCCGTCATGGGCAAGGTGATCCGGGCGATCCGGGACTTGCCGTTCGTAGCGCGGCGGTCGATCACCTTCGGCCGCGGCACCGAGTTCGTATCCTGGCCACATCTCCAGGCGGAGACCGGAACCCGGACCTGGTTCTGCGACCCCTCCGCGCCCTGGCAAAAAGGCACCGTCGAGAACACCAACCGTCGTGCTCGACGATGGCTGCCGCGCAGGCTCGATCCCACGGCGGTCTCAGATCATGAATTGAGGATGATCTGCGACCGCCTCAACGCAACGCCCAGAAAGTGTCTCGGATGGAAGACCCCCGCCGAGGTTTTCCGGGAGAAGATGCTGGAGAACCCCTCCCGAGACCCCTACCCTCAGACCCAGCAAGAGTTGCGGTTCGCGTAGCGGTCACAGTCGCTCGACACGTTCCTCTCAGGGTTGCGCACAGCATGGCAGTCGGGAGAGGTGCGTCGTCCGACCGCGCAGCCGGAGACAGGCTCGGAAACATTCTTCGGTGCGGCAACACGTCAGCTCACCCAGATTGCCGCTACGATCCAAGCGCGGCGAAAAGCTCGTGACAACCCGGACGAGATCAAGGGCCGAACCTGCGCCGCAGTGGACAGGCTCGTGACGGTCGTCCGGATTGCGAGCATCCACATAACATTTCGGAGCCCGCAGCTGCTCCGGGTCTTCCCTCTAAATCGAGCGGACCATACATCTGGGGTGCCACGGACGAGACTACACCAGATGTTGATGACGAAGAAAGAGTTTAGCTATTTGGTTTTAATTGGAGCGGGCGATGAGATTCGAACTCACGACCCTTACCTTGGCAAGGTAATGCTCTACCCCTGAGCTACGCCCGCTCTCTGACGATGCGAGTTGGTGCTGCGCATCGGATGAGCGCTCAAATATAAAACCCTGATGGCGGCTGCAAGGGATTTTTCCGCGATCCGTCCTCGCCTCGTACCGGCGCCCCTACGAGCTGACCTGTGCGCTTTGCCGAGGTGATCGATGAGACGAGGTCGGACCGTTGGGAAAAGCGGTTTCATGCGTCGCAGCAGGGACAAAGGATGGCGTCGTAGTCGTGAAGGACGCTTGTCGCGAGCCGGTTGGACCGCAGGTACACCCAGATGTCCTCGATGGGGTTGAGCTCCGCGCCGTAGCAACTGTCTTGCGGGCTGCCTGTTTCTGGTGGTCCTCGGCTCTGCGGAACATGGCATTGAGGATGGTGAGGAGCTTTCTGGCGCAAGCTGTGATGGCGTCCTTAGTGGGCTTTCCGGCGTTCTGAAAGCATTTGCGCAAAGCGCGCAGGGCGGGGTTGCATCGGCTGGCGATGAAAGCCGAGAGGTAGACCCCTCACGAAGAGTCCTTCAGAACCCATGTGTCGGACGCGCCGCCTTGCGACACTTGGCTGACGAAGGATGAAGTCCGCCGGATGTTGGAAGCGTGCCAGCGCGAGCACATCCGAGGGGATGATGGGAAGGCCACGTACCGCCGCCGGGATCGACAGTATCTTGAAGGCTTCATCCTCATCGCCGTCGCCACCGCCGCCCGGAAAGAAGCCAAACTCGGGCTCACTTGGGATCCAGGGCAATCGCAGTTGGCTCAGGCGACAGCCAAGCCATTGAGGATGCTGCGAAGGAAGGCATCTTCCCGGCCTGCGCGCTTGACCTTGATTAAGAGCGAGCCCTTCGCGGCTCCGGACGACGTCGAGAGCGCGGCGGCGCACGACGGCGATGAAGGCGGGTCCGCTGTCCTTGCGGTTGCGCGCGGCATCCTCGCGGAACGAAACGTCGAGCTGCCAGTGCAGGGCGTTCTCGATGGCCCAGTGGGCGCGCCGTGGTCAGCAGGACCTCTGGTGTCGGCAGCCAGGACAGCGCGAAGAAGCGCGTAGGCCGACACCATCATCCTCGGTCGTGCGCTCTCGCGCCTGTCGCTCGCCCCGCAGCGCCTCGCCGTCGATGGCGACGACATCGCCCTCCTGCAGCAGGGCGGCCACATCGGCCAGTACCCCGCCCGAAGGCGGCATCGGAGGCCTTCGGATCGATGATCCGGAACACAGCCGAGAACGTGTCGTGCGACGGGACGGCGTGCTTCAGCTTCAGGAAGCCTCTGAAGATGCTTGTCTTTGCGCGGCCGAAGGCCACCATCTAGGCGCAGGACATCGCGCCGCAGAGTACCGAGACGATGGCGATGACGAGCAACTCGCCGAGGTCGTGGCGCGCGTTGCCGGCGCGGGGATCGGGGATGTCATCGAAGGCGGTGAGGAAGATGTTCATAGCGGCAGCGGGCTCCGAGCGATGAACCCCCATCCAGAATCAATCCCGCGCTCCGCCTCAAGGACCCTCAAGGGCAGTGGCTCACGCCGTCAGAGCCAAACGCGATTCCCCTGACACAAGGACGTCCTTGAGCGCGTCGAGCGGCACTCGCCCTTTCAAAACTGATTGCGGCAGTTGGCCGTTTTAGAGGCGGACATGGCGGAGGATCGTCTGCTCGAGGTCCTCGCCGCTACTGGCACTGCAGGACATCCTCGATCCGACCGTTGAAGCGCTCCACCATGCCGTTCGTTTCGGGCCGCATCGGCGGGGCCAGGCGATGCTCGATCGAGAACTCGGCTCAGAGGCGGTCGAACTCGTGGGCGCCAGTGGCCGGGATGCGTCGGAGGCCGAACAGGCGGTCGGTAAACTCCTTGCCGCTGTCGGTGAGCACGCGGGTGATCGGCATCGGTGCGGCGCGCTCCAGATCGCGCAGGAACCGCCGGGCATTGGCTGCGGTCTTCGCCGGATAGATGCGCACCAAGACCCAGCGGGTCGCCCGGTCAACGGCCACGAGAGATGCCCCCGCCGCTCCTCGTCGGCCATTCGCGGCAGCGACCAATGGCTCACCGGCGCAGGCAGCGATCCAGCCCGGAGCGGGAAACGCGTCACGACGCTATCATGCCGTCCTCCCCAGCCGGATGCGGTAATACGTCAGTACGTCGACCGCCAGCAGGAAGAACAGCAGCATTCCCTGGAATGCCTGGATTGCCGCCGCCGGCAGGCCCAGCATGAACTGCGCGAGCTCTCCGCCGATGTAGGTCAGCGCCATCAGGAGCCCGGCGAGCAGGATGCCGACCGGATGCAGCCGGCCGAGGAACGCCACGATGATCGCGGTGAACCCATAGCCGATGTTGAAGTCGATCGTGATCTGCCCCGCCGGCCCCGTCAGCTCGAAGACGCCGGCGAGCCCGGCGAGCCCGCCGGAGACTCCTAGGCAGAACACGATCAGCCGGTTCGGGTTGACGCCGGCGAACCGCGCCGCCCGCGGCGCCTGTCCTGCCACACGGATGTGAAACCCGAGAATGTGCCGCGACAGCAGGACGTAGGCCGCGATCACCGCGAGGAATGCCGCGACGACGCCCCAGTGCATACCGGTCCCGGCGATCAGCTCGGGATTGGCCGTCGCGTCCCAGCGCGCAAGGTTGCGGCTGCCGGGAAAACCGCCGCCCTCGGGATCGCGGAGAAGGCCGAGCGAGGCCGAGGCGAGTAGAGCCTCTGCAACGTAGACGAGCAGCAGCGAGACGAGAATCTCGTTCGTGTTGAACCGGGTCCGCAGGATCGCCGGGATCATCGCCCAGGCCCAGCCGCCCAGCGCTCCGGCGATGATCGAGAGGGGAAAGACGAAGCGCGACTCCGACGGGTAGAGCGCCAGGGCGACACCACCGCCCGTGATCGCGCCGAGGATGTACTGTCCTTCTGCCCCGATGTTCCAGACGCCAGCCCGGAAGCCGAGGCTGAGTCCGATGGCGATGAGGATCAGCGGCCCCGCCTTCACCAGAAGCTGCGGGCGGGAATAGCTGGCGAAGTCGGGGTGGAAGAGCGGGTCCCAGAAGATCGTCCGGATCGCTTCGAACGGATCCTGCCCGAGGAACGCGAAGAGGATCCCCCCCGCGATCATCGTCAGAACGACGGCGAGGGGCGGCGTGGCGTAGCTCCAGACGCGCGACGGCTCTGGCCGCCGGACGAGGGCGATCACGTCACGCCTCGCCAGTGGGGCGGCCTCGGGGGGCATCGAGCCCCCGCTCGGCCGCCGTCGGCTGCGCCGCCGAGCCTGCGGACCCCGTCGGAGATTGCATTGACGCGGGACGAAAGCTTGTACGGCATCCTGCCATCACTCCGCATGTGCGACCTCCATGCCATGGGCACCGCCCATCAACAGGCCGATTGCATCGACCGTCAGGCCCTGCGTCGGCCGCGGCGCGGACAGGCGGCCTTCGTTGAGCGCGCCGAACCGGTCGGCGATCTCCACCAGTTCGTCGAGATCCTGGCTGATGACGACGATCGCCGCCCCCGCCGACGCCAGGTCGAGCAGCGCCTGGCGGATCGCCGCCGCCGCCGAGGCATCGACGCCCCACGTCGGTTGGTTGACCACGAGCACCTCCGGTCGTTGCAGGATTTCCCGCCCCACGACAAACTTCTGGAGGTTGCCGCCGGAGAGCGAGCGCGCGGTGCTGTCGGCCCCGGGCGTCCGGACGTCGAAGGCCTCTATCACCTTCTCGGCGAAGCTTTTCGCGCGGCGCCACTTGAGGAAGCCATGCTCAGCCAGCTCCTCGCGCCCGATCCCAGTCAGGACGACGTTCTCCGTCAGCGACATGTCCGGCACTGCGGCATGGCCCAGACGCTCCTCCGGGGCGGTCAGCAGTCCCGCCGCGCGCCGCTCGATCGGACCTAGCGACCCGACCGCCATGCCGTGCAGCCGCACCGCGTCGGCCCTCGACGTCCGCTCTCCGGAGAGCGCGGCGAGCAGTTCGTCCTGCCCGTTTCCGGCAACGCCGCCGATGCCCAGGACCTCTCCCTTCCTGACTTCGAACGACACCTCGCGCAGCGCCACCCCGAAGGCGCTGACCGACGCGACACTGAGTCCGTCGACGGCAAGGGCCACGTCGGCGGACATTGTGGCGCCACGCGCGGGCGTGGCGACCGTCTGCCCGACCATCAGCTCCGCCAAGTCCCGCGCCGATGACTTCGCGCGGGTCGGCAACACCCACCACCCTGCCGCGGCGCAGGATGGTCGCGCCGTCGCACAGCGCGCGGATCTCCTCGAGCTTGTGGCTGATGTAGAGGATCGCCGTCCCCTCGGCGCCGAGCTTGCGCAGGGTCGCGAACAGAATCTCCACCTCCTGCGGGGTCAGGACGCTGGTCGGTTCGTCCATGATCAGCAGCTTCGGCTCCTGCAGGAGGCACCGCACGATCTCGACCCGCTGCCGCTCACCGGCGGAGAGGTCGCCGATCGTCCGCCCGGGATCGAGCGGCAGCCCGTACTCCCGGCTGACCTCGCGGATACGCGCCGCAAGCTGGCGCATCGGCGGCGGGTCCTCCATCCCGAGCGCCACGTTCTCGGCCACGTCCAGCGCCTCGAACAGGCTGAAGTGCTGGAACACCATGGCGACGCCGGCGCTCCGGGCTTCGTGCGGGCTCGCCGGCGCGTAGGGGGCGCCGGCAATCTGCATGTGCCCCTCGTCGGGGCGCACCAGGCCGTACATCATCTTGACGAGCGTCGATTTTCCAGCACCGTTCTCGCCGAGAAGAGCATGCACGTCGCCCTCCCGGATCGTCAGGGCGACGTCGTCGTTGGCACGGACGCCGGGATAGCTCTTGCCGATCCCCTCGCATGCGAAGAGCACGGTCATCGCGGCTGAACTCCAACCGCGGTCGCGGCCGGCGTCAGAACCTCGGCCGCGACACCGATCGCGATGGCCTGCGGGTGCTTGCCGAGCGTCGGGTCGCCGATGGGGCAGCGGATGCGCGCGAACTCGGCCGGGGCATGACCGAGCGCCGACAGGCGGCTGCGAAAGCGCGCCCACTTGGTCGCCGACCCGATCAGCCCGCACCGCCCGAACCCATGCAGCAGGAGCGCGTGACAGAGCGCGAGGTCGAGGGCGTGGCTGTAGGTCAGCACGTAGTGCTCCGCAGCCGCAGGAGCATCGGCGACCGCGGCCGGCGGCTCGGCCTCGATGCGGCGGGCGACACTTTCGGGCACCGCCTGCGGGAACCGCGCCTCGGCGCTGTCGATCCAGGTCACGGCGATGTCCGGCAGTGGCGCCAGGATCGAAACGAGGGCGCGGCCGACATGACCGGCACCCCAGATCCAGATATCGCGCGCCGGCGCCGTCACCGGCTCGATCATCCAGCCGTCGATGAGAGCGGACCGCGGCACCTCGCCAGCGCCCCGCGCAGCCCTGAGATAGCGCCGGATGCGCAGGGACGGCTCCGCCGCGTGACCTGGCACGGGGCGCGCGATGATCTTGTCGCCGCTGCGCGACAGCCGCTCCGAATCCCAGGCCTCGATCAGGAGCGTGACGGCGCCTCCGCAGCACTGGCCGACGCCGGGCCCGAGCGGGACGCGCTGCAAGCGGTCCGCCCCGGCCTCAAGCGCCCGCCGCGCCTCCGCGGCCGCCTGCCATTCCAGCGCCCCGCCGCCGATGGTCCCGGACTGCCCATCCGCCCAGACCAGCATCGCCGCACCAGCCTCACGCGGGACGGAGCCGCGGCTCTCGGCCACGACCACCCGCGCAGCGCGTCCATGCACGGCGATAGCCTGCACCAGTGCCTGACGATCGAAGCTCATGCCCGTTCCGCGCGCGGAACGGGCGGCGCCGCGACGAATTGAGCTTGCGAAGGTATGCGAGAGAGAAGGCAGGATCCGATGCACCTCACCACGAGACAGATACGGGACATCGCACTGGTCGGCGGCCTCGTCGCCACCGGCGCCGCGCTTGCCCGAGCGTTCTCAGCCCGGACCCAACCGCGAGACGCGGCTTTTTCGCGGCGCGCCGCAGACGACGTCGGCCGGGGGACCGTCCGCACGGCCGGCCCCGAGGCTATGCGCGATCCGCCGCGGGACTGGTCGCGCGCCGATGAGTTCGGAGACGAAAGCTTCCCGGCAAGCGATCCGCCCGCGACGTACTGATGCGCGCGCCTCATGATCCTCGCGCCCGGTCGACCGCCGCCAGCACGCGCTCGGCGGTCGCCGGCGGATCGAGCGCGGGGTAGTTTGGGCCGCATGCGGCACAGGCGTCGGAAAGCGCCAACCAGGCAGACAGGCCAAGCATCAGCGGCGGCTCCCCCACCGCCTTGGAGCGATAAATGGTGTCCTCGCGGTTCGCGCCATTCCAGAGCGCCACGTTGAACACCCTTGGCCGGTCCGAACAGGCCGGGATCTTGTAGGTAGAGGGCGCATGCGTCGCGAGGCGTCCATCGTCGGTCCAGACGAGTTCCTCCGTCGTGAGCCAGCCCGCGCCCTGCACGAACCCGCCCTCGATCTGGCCCAGGTCGATGGCGGGGTTCAGCGAGGCGCCGCAATCGTGGAGGATGTCGACGCGCAGGATCCGGTTCTCGCCGGTCAGGGTATCGATGACGGCCTCGGACACCGCAGCCCCTTGCGCGAAGTAGAAGAACGGGCGGCCGCGCCCGGCGATCCGGTCCCATTCGACCTTCGGCGTCTTGTAGAACCCGGTGGCGGAGAGGCTGACCCGGTTCTGGTAGGCGAGCGCGACCGCGTCCTCCCATGTGTAGCCCTCGCCAACGACCTCGACCCGCTCGTCGGCGAACCGCACCATCGCCGGGTCGGCCTGGTGCCGCTCGGCGATCAGCGCGGCGATGCGGTCGCGTATCGTGTCGCAGGCAGCGGCCACCGCCATGCCGTTCAGGTCGGAGCCCGACGACGCCGCGGTGGCCGAGGTGTTCGGCACTTTGCCGGTGTCGGTCGCGGTGATCCGCACGCGCCCGAGGCCCACGCCGAACCGCGCCGCCGCCACTTGGCTGACCTTGCGGAACAAACCTTGCCCCATCTCGGTGCCGCCATGGTTCATCGCGATGGAGCCGTCCTGGTAGACGTGCACCAGCGCCCCGGCCTGGTTCAGGTGCGTCAGCGTGAAGCTGATACCGAACTTCACCGGTGTGAGCGCGATGCCCCTCTTGAGGATCGGCTCGCGCGCGTTCCATTCCGCAACCGCGGCGCGGCGAGCGTTATAGTCCGACGTCGCGACGAGCTGCGCGGTGATCCCGTTCAGAACGAAGTCCTCGACCGCCATGTGGTAGGGCGTCGTCTGGCTGCCGCGCGCCGGCGGCGCCGGGTCCGGCTGCTCCGGCCCGCCCCGGCTGGCGAGGTCCCGGTCGTGCGGCGGAACGCCCTGGTGGTCCTCCGCCCGGCCGGGTGGCGCCACCGGATCGACCATCTCGGCATAGTAGTTCGCGCGCCTGACCTCCAGCGGGTCACATCCCAGCGCATGGGCGATCTCGTCCATCACCCGCTCGATCCCGACCATCCCCTGCGGCCCGCCGAAGCCGCGGAAGGCGGTCGCGGACTGGGTATTCGTCTTCAGCCTGTGGCTCTCGATCGAGACGTCGGTCAGGTGGTAGGCGTTGTCGGCGTGCAGCATCGCCCGGTCGGCGACCGGCAGGCTCAGGTCCTGGCACCAGCCGCAGCGGGCGTACTGGCGGAAGACGATGCCCTCTATCCGCCCGTCGTCGTCGAAGCCCACCTCGTAGTCGATGCGGAAGTCGTGGCGCTTGCCGGTGACGACCATGTCGTCGTCGCGGTCGTAGCGGATCTTGCAAGGCCGCCCCGTCGCACGGGCCGCAACGGCGCAGGCGACCGCCGGGGCGTTGGCCTGGCTTTCCTTGCCGCCGAAGCCGCCGCCCATCCGTCGGGTCTCGACCCGCACCGTCGCCATCGGCTGGCCCAGCGCCTCGGCGACCTTGTGCTGTACCTCCGTCGGGTGCTGTGTCGAGGAATGGACCAGCATCTCGCCGTCTTCCAGGGGGATCGCCAGCGCCGCCTGCCCCTCGAGGTAGAAATGCTCCTGCCCGCCAACCTCGACTCGGCCCGCGAGCCTGCGCGGCGCGCGCGCCAGCGCGCCGCCTGCGTCGCCCTTCCGGTATACGCGCGGGCCGTCCTCGAACCGGCTGTCCGCCGCGAGCGCCTGGTCGATCGTCAGGATCGGTGGCAGCGCCTCGAACTTGACCCGTGCCAGTCGCGCCGCCCGCCGCGCCGCGAGATGGCTCTCTGCCACGACGAGGAAGATGGGCTGACCCATGTAGTGCACCATCCCGTCCGCCAGCAGAGGCTCGTCTTGGATCGACGGCGAGACGTCGTTGGCGTGCGGCAGGTCCGCCGCCGTCAGCACCACGGCTACGCCCGGTGCCGCACGGACATCGTCGAGATCCAACGCCGCGATCCGCCCATGGGCCGTGTCCGACAGGCCGAAACAGAGATGCAGCGTGCCCGACGCGGTCGGAATGTCGTCGACGTAGCGCGCCTGGCCGGTGACGTGCAGCGCCGCGGCGTCGTGCGGAACGGCCGTCGCAACGCTCACCGGTAGCCACCGGAGCCGTCGCGGCGGGCGCCGAGGCGGGAGCGCACCGCGCCCTCCGCGAGACGCCCACGCTCCCTCACGGCATCACCTCGAGGATGCGAGTTGCCTGACCGAGGTCCTCGGCAAGGTACCGCGACAGCATCCCCCGGGCGCCATCCAGCCGGTACGCGGCGCTCGCCCGCATGTCGGAGAGCGGCGTGAAGTCCTCGGCGAGGACGTTCTGCGCCGCCGCCACCGCGGCCTGCGACCAGTCCTGTCCCGCCAGCGCCGCCTCGGCCGCGGCCGCGCGCTTCGGGAGACCGGCCATGCCGCCGAAGACGATCCGCGCCGACGTCACCCGCCCGTCCTCGACGATGACGCTGAAGCAGCCGCAGACGGCGGAGATGTCTTGGTCGAAGCGTTTCGACAGCTTGTAGCAGCGCAGACGGTCGGGCTGGCGCGGGAAGCTCACCGCCTCGACGAACTCACCCTCGCGCCGATCCTGCTTTCCGTAGTCGAGGAAGAACTCCTCGAGCGCGAGCTTCCGACGCGCGTCGCCGCGGCGCAGGTGCAGCGTCGCGCCCAGCGCGATCAGCGCGGGCGGTCCGTCGCCGATGGGCGAGCCGTTCGCGATGTTGCCGCCGATCGTCGCCGCGCCCCGCACCTGCTCCGACCCATAGCGCCGGATCAGCTCCGCGAAGCTCGGGTGCAGCGGCGCCACCGCCTGCCTGAGTTCGGCGAGCGTCGTCATCGCGCCGATCAGCACCTCATCGTCACCGACCTCGATGCCGCGCAGGTCTTCGCAGCCGGCGAGGAACGCGACCGGAGCGATGTCCCGCAGCCCCTTCGTGACCCAGAGCCCGACGTCGGTGGCTCCGGCGACGAGCGTCGCGCCGGGATTCTGCAGGTACCATTCCGCGAGCGCGTCGGCACTCCGCGGCCGCACCCAGGCGCCGTGTGGATCGCCGCCGCCGGCATCCGAGGCCGACGTTCCGGCGTCGGCGTCGCGGTAGCCCCAGTCCGCCCCGACCTCCGAGGGGACGGGCGCCTCGGAGGGGGCGTTCTCCCCCGCCTCGTTGCCCGTCGCGGCTGACGCCGCGGGCGCGACCCCGTCGTCGCGCATCCAGTCGGGAACCGGTGCGGCGGCCGCATCCTCGGCGGCGCGGACGATCGGCGCGTACCCGGTGCAACGGCAGAGGTTGCCGGCCAGCACGTCGTCGTGGTCGTGCCGGCCGTTCATGTGCCCCGTCGCCATCGCCACGATGAAACCCGGCGTACAGAAGCCGCATTGAGAGCCGTGCAGGCGCACCATGGCCTCCTGCACCGGGTGCAGCGTGCCGTCGGGCCCCGCGATGCCCTCGACGGTCCGCACCGCCTTGCCGTCGAGCTGCGGCAGGAACAGGATGCAGGCGTTGAGCGCCCGCGCGCCGTCCGCGTCGGTGACGAGGACCGAGCACGCGCCGCAATCGCCTTCGTTGCAGCCTTCCTTGGTGCCCGTGAGGCCACGATCCTCGCGCAACCAGTCGAGGAGCGTGCGCGTCGGGTCGGGAACCGCGAGGCGGATCTCTTCGCCGTTCAGTCGGAATGAGACGTGCATGAGCCGTCTTGCCCGCCGCTTTCTCCACCTTCGGGGACGGCGCGCGGCCCTCCGATGCGGCGTAAAAGGACCGCGCCCCCGCTTGTCAAAGCCCGGCGAGCAAAGCGGGAACCGGCCGACTTGGCAAGCCCCGCCTGCCCTGCCGATGCGTCAAGCGGTAAGGGCGTCAGGAGTTGGCGCGAAGCGCCTCATTCCTGGGATCCCATGGGCTCTCGTCGACGATTTCGGCAGGCCATAGACGATCGAGCATCTTCACTGTGAGCGCCGTTCCGGGCCTCGCCTGGTCCGGTGCAACATAGCCCATGCCGATCTGCCGCCCGAGGCTGACGGACCACCCCCCGGAGGTCAGGCGGCCGACCCGCCGCGTGCCGTCGTAGAGCGCCTCGCGGCCCCAAGGATCGGCGTCCTCCGGCCCGTCGATCAGCAGCGTCACGCACTTGGCGCGCACGCCGGTCTCCTGCATAGCGGTCTTTCCGTGGA
This sequence comes from uncultured Alphaproteobacteria bacterium, assembly GCA_963749675.1. Taxonomy (GTDB): domain Bacteria; phylum Pseudomonadota; class Alphaproteobacteria; order Rhodobacterales; family Rhodobacteraceae; genus Roseitranquillus. Next base: position 555,617 of record CAVVNT010000001.1, on the reverse strand, counting down.
ACGGCCGGGTGCAGTCGACGAAGCGGTCGAGCCCGGCCTCGAGCGGCGTGGCGTCGCGCCCGAGCTCGGCTCCAAAGGCACGGTAGCTCTTTTCCTGCCGCAGCCAGTTCATGGCGCGGGTGCCGCAGAGCTTCAGCCCGTGCGCCTCGCCCGCCGCCATTAGCCGGTCGAAGAGGTGGTTCTGCATCTCCATCGGGTGGTGCAGCTCCCACCCGAGCGAGCCGGTGTAGCTCACGCGCAGCGCCCGCACCGGCACCATGCCAAGTTCTAGCCCACGCACCGAGAGCCAGGGGAAACGCTTGTTCGACAGCTTCGTCGCGGGCTCGGCATCGACGACGAGGGAGCCGAGAACGTCGCGCGCCTTCGGGCCCGTTACCGCGAAAACGCCGTACTGCGAGGTCACCTCGGCGAGGTGGATGTCGCCGAACTCGCCCCGCCGGTCCGCGATCGCCTTCGCCAGCATGTCGTGGTCGTAAGCGTGCCAGGCGCCGGCGGAGACGAGGTAGAAGCGGTCGTGCGACAGGCGCGCGATGGTGTACTCGCTGGCGACGGTGCCGGCGGGCGACAGGGTGTAGGTCAGGCTGACGCGGCCGACCTTGGGCAGGGCGTTCGTCGTGTACCATTCCAGGAACGGCGCGGCGCCCGGCCCGCTCAGCTCGTGCTTGGCGAAGGGCGTGAGGTCCAGGAGGCCGACGCCGTCACGGATCGCCTGCGCCTCGGCCGCCGCGTAGGACCACCAGCCGCCGCGGCGGAACGAGCGGGCGGCGTGGTCGTCGAAGCCGGGTTCGGCGAAGTAGGTCGGCCGCTCCCACCCCGCGATCTGGCCGAACTGGGCGCCGCGCGCAACGAGACGGTCGTAGCAGGGGGCGGTGCGCAGCGGTCGTGCCGCCGGCCGCTCCTCGTCGGGGTGGTGCAGAACGAAGACGTGGTCGTAGGCCTCCTCGTTCTTGCGGCAGGCGAACTCGGTCGTCATCCAGGTGCCGTAGCGGCGCGGGTCGAGGGAGGTCATGTCGATCTCGGCCTCGCCCTCGGTCATCAACTGCGCGAGGTAGTGGCCGGCACCGCCCGCCGCGGTGATGCCGAAGCTGAAGCCTTCGGCCAGCCACATGTTGCGCAGGCCGGGCGCCGGGCCGAGCAGCGGGTTGCCGTCGGGCGTGTAGCAGATCGGGCCGTTGTAGTCGTCCTTGAGCCCCACCTCCTCGGCCGATGGAATGCGGTGGATGAAGCTCATGTACTCCGCCTCGATCCGGTCGAGGTCGAGGGGGAAGAGGTCGGCGCGGAACGAGTTCCGGCACGCCGTGGGCGAAGCGCGCCGGTGCGCCCTTCTCGTAGGGGCCGAGGATCGAGCCGCCGCGCTCCTCGCGGACGTACCACTTGGCGTCGGCGTCGCGCAGCACCGGGTGCTCGCCATGGTCGAGGCGGTACTGCTGCAGCGCCGGGTCGGGTTCCGTCACGATGTACTGGTGCTCGACCGGGATCGCCGGGATCTTGATGTCGAGGAGGCGCGCCGTCCGCTGCGCATGGTTGCCCGAGGCCGTCACCACATGCTCTGCCGTGACCTCCATCCGCTCCTCGGAGGCGACGAGGTTGCCGCCGCGCTCGACCATCTTGGTCAGCGTGACGATCCAGGCCGAGCCGGTCCAGCGGAACGCGTCGGCCTGCCAGCGCCGCTCGATCGCGACGCCGCGGTTGCGGGCACCACGAGCCAGAGCCTGGGTGACGTCGGCGGGATTGATGTAGCCGTCGGTGGGGTGGAAGATCGCGCCGACGAGGTCCTCGGTCCGGACCAGCGGCCAGCGCTCCTTGATCTGGTCGGGCGTCATCCACTCGTAGGGAACGTCGACGTTCTCCGCCGTGGCGGCGTAGAGCATGTATTCGTCCATCCGCGCCTGGCTTTGCGCCATCCGCAGGTTGCCGACGACCGAGAAGCCGGGGTTCAGCCCCGTCTCCTCCTCCAGCGTCTTGTAGAGCCGGATGGAGTGGTCATGGATGTGCGTCGTCGCGTAGCTCATGTTGAAGTAGGGCAGCAGGCCCGCGGCGTGCCAGGTGGAGCCCGAGGTCAGCTCGTCCCGCTCCACCAGCATGAGGTCGGTCCAGCCGGCCTTTGCCAGCGCGTAGGCGATGCCGGCGCCCACGGCGCCGCCGCCCACGATCAGAACTCGCACATGGGTCTTCATAGCGCCCTCCGTCACGACGGCATCAGCATCGCCCGATCGTCGCACAGGGTCACGGGAATTGACGACGCAAGCGTTGCCGAAACCGACATTCGCCCCCCCGACGGGTATCGGCGCGAGGCCCGGAATTCCCGACGCCCGCCGGCGTGCGAAATGTGATAGGATCCGCGCATTGGGTGGATCGGAACGGATTTCAGGGAGCATTGCCATGCATCAAAAATCGACGCTCGAAGCGGCCGAACTCCTGGCGCAGGCCTATGCCGGAACGCTTGACTTTGCGGCGGCCAACAGCGAGCCGTTCGTCGAGGCCTTCGTCACCCGAGACGGCGACCTCGTCATCCCCGGAACCAACGAGCGCGAAGACTGGAAGCGCTTCAATCTCGCAGTCGTGAGCAAGGGCGCCCGCATTCCCGGCCTGCAGCTCATTCCAACGGCCCAGGCCGGCGCCTGGCATTTCGGCTTTCTCCGCCACGCCGACAGCGTCTATCGCTTTGCCCGGCACTTCAAGCCGCGGTTCATCGTCGGCCATTCCCTGGGCGGCGCGGCGGCGCAAATCATCGGCCACCGGATGCAGATCCCGACCGTCACCTTCGGCTCGCCACGCGTCTACAGGGGGCGGCTGCCGCGGATCAACGGCGAGGGATGGGTGCTGAACCTCTGCCGGTCCGACGACCCGGTGACCGGCGTCCCCCCCACCGGTTTCCGGCATATCGGCTCGGTCCGCTGCTTCCGTACGGGATTTCCGGTGTCGCCCCGCAACCACGGGGTCGCGGAATACACGCGCCTGCTGGAAGCCGAGGCCGGCGAGCGGTTCGCCCGCATCGAAAAGGTCTGGCCGCGCGTGGCCTGAACGAAAAACCGCCCCGGGATGACCCGGGGCGGTGGCAAACAACAGAAACTCGTGACACGGCCTTAGCGGCCTACTGGCGCCCGATCCACTCGTCGACCTCGCGGCGCGCGTCCTCCTTGGACTTGCCGTACCGTTCTTGGATGCGGCCTTCGAGCTTGTCGCGGTCACCCGCGGCCATCTCGACGTCATCGTCCGTGAGCTGGCCCCACTGCTCTCGTGCGGAGCCCTTCATCTGTTTCCAATTACCTTGGATTTGGTCCCAGTTCATGCATTCCTCCTTCCGGTCCATGCGCGGACCGGGTTGATTTCCGTTCATGCCTAGAACGCTCCGGCGGCCATCGGGGTCCGTCCGAACGTCGAATTGTCACGATGTCGTTCATCTCGATACCGGGTTTCCTTTCCAACTGCCGCCGCGACGGCTATTGTGCCGCCGATGACAGCGAGGCTCCGCAGCCATGTCCGCCCGCTCGCCCCGCTCCTTCTGGTGGCCGCCTGCGCTCAGACCCCGGCGTCCTTCACCGGATCGGCGACCGACGAGAGCGCTCGCGCCGCGCCGGTGGAGGCGGTGGAGACGACGGGGCGAACCGGCCTGCGTGTGCTGGGCCTGACGCAGGGCCGCATCCGCGCCTGCTCCGGCTCCTACGAGGCGCCGACACTGACCAGCCCGTTTCGCACGACCGAGCTGTCCTGCACCGGCGGCGTCACGGGAACGGCGAGGGTCGGACCCGACCCGCTCGGCGGGCGTTCCGTCAGATGGGAGCTCGAGTCCGGCGAGAGCGGGCGCGTCCGGCTCTGACGCAAACGGCGGCGGGAATGTCGTGAAGACGTCTCGCCAACGCCGAGCCCCGGATCTAACGTTTCGGCACGGGAGGCGATGTAGTACATGGCGCCAGAAACGACATTCATCCTCGACGGACAGGAGGTCACGGCCGCGCCCGGCGAGACGATCTGGCAGGTCGCCAGGCGGCTCGGCACGACCATCCCGCACCTCTGCCACAAGGACTCTCCCGGATACCGGCCGGACGGCAATTGCCGCGCCTGCATGGTCGAGGTGGAGGGGGAGCCGCGGCTCGCCGCCTCCTGCATCCGCCAGCCGACCGACGGGATGGAGGTCCGCACCCAGAGCGACCGCGCCGGGACCGCGCGGCGCCTCATCGTGGAGATGCTGACCGCCGACCAGCCGAGCGCCGAGGAGGCGCACGACCGCTCCAGCCACATGCGCCGGACCGCCGCCGCGCAGGAGGTCGAGGCCTCGCGCTTCCCGCCGATGGAGGCGTCGCCGCTGCCCGACCCGAGCCACCCGGCGATGCGCGTCAACCTCGACGCCTGCATCCAGTGCGGCCTCTGCGTCCGCGCCTGCCGCGAGGTGCAGGTCAACGACGTCATCGGCATGGCGGGCCGCGGCCACGGCACCTTCCCGGTCTTCGACTTCGACGACCCGATGGGCGCCTCCACCTGCGTCGCCTGTGGCGAATGCGTGCAGGCCTGCCCGACCGGCGCGCTGATGGAGGCGTCGCTGCTCGACGACCAGCAGCGCGGCGACAGCGCGGCGGTCGAGGAGGTGACGCGCACCGTCTGCCCGTTCTGCGGCGTCGGCTGCCAGATCGACATCGCCACGAAGGACGGCCGCATCCTCAAGGTCGACGGCGCGCAGGGCCCGTCGAACCGCGGCCGCCTCTGCGTCAAGGGCCGCTTCGGCTACGACTACGTCCACCACCCGCACCGCCTGACGAGGCCGCTGATCCGCCGCGAGGGACGTTCCGAAGCGCATGGACGTCGACCCCGCGAACCCGCTCACGCACTTCCGCGAGGCGACGTGGGACGAAGCGCTCGACGCCGCCGCAGCGGGGCTGAAGGCCGCCGGCGGCACCCGTGTCGCGGGCTTCGGCTCCGCCAAGTGCACCAATGAGGAGGCGTACCTGTTCCAGCGCCTGATCCGGCAGGGCTTCGGCCACAACAACCTCGACCACTGCACCCGGCTCTGCCACGCCTCCTCGGTCGCGGCGCTGATGGAGAACGTCGGGTCGGGCGCCGTGACCGCGACGTTCAACGAGATCGAGAATGCCGACTGCGCCATCGTCATCGGCGCCAACCCGGTGGAGAACCACCCGGTCGCCGCCACCTTCTTCAAGCAGTTCGCCAAGCGCGGCGGCGAGCTCATCGTCATGGACCCGCGCGGCCAGGCGCTCAAGCGCCACGCCACCCACATGCTGCAGTTCAAGCCGGGCTCGGACGTCGCTCTGCTGAACGCGATCATGCACGTGATCGTCACCGAGGGGATGGCCGACCAGCAGTACGTCGCGGGCTTCACCGAGGGCTGGGACGACCTCGTGGCCCATCTCGACGGGTTCCCGCCCGAGAAGATGGCCGAGCATTGCGGCATCGATGCCGAGACCATCCGCGAGGTCGCCCGCGTCTTCGCCCGCTCCCGCGCCGCGATGATCTTCTGGGGCATGGGCATCAGCCAGCACGTCCACGGCACCGACAACTCGCGCTGCCTGATCTCGCTCGCGCTGATGTGCGGCCATGTCGGGCGTCCCGGCACCGGCCTGCACCCGCTCCGCGGCCAGAACAACGTGCAGGGCGCGTCGGACGCCGGCCTGATCCCGATGTTCCTGCCGGACTACAAGTCGGTCTCGGACGCCACCGCACACTCGAATCTCGAACGACTCTGGGGCGCGGAATTCAGCGACAGACCGGGCCTGACGGTCACCGAGATCATGGACGCGACCCACGCCGGCGACATCACCGCGATGTACGTCCTGGGCGAGAACCCGGCGATGTCCGACCCCGACGTCAGCCACGCCCGCGACGCGCTCGCCAAGCTCGACCACCTGGTGGTGCAGGACATCTTCCTGACCGAGACGGCGATGTACGCCGACGTGATCCTGCCCGCCTCGGCCTTCTTCGAAAAGACCGGGACCGTGACCAACACCAACCGCCAGGTGCAGATGGGCCGCCCGGCGCTGCCGCCGCCCGGCGAGGCGCGCGAGGACTGGCGCATCACCACCGACCTTGCCAACCGCCTCGGCCTCGGCTGGACCTACGAGCATCCGCGCGAAGTCTATGCCGAGATGGCGTCCTCGATGCAGTCGCTCGACCACATCACGTGGGACCGGCTGGAGCGCGAGGGGGCTGTCACCTATCCCAGCTCAGGCCCCGCCGACCCCGGCGCGTCGATCGTCTTCGGCACCGCCTTCCCGCGCGAGAGCGGGCGCGCCAAGTTCACGCCGGCGCAGATCGTCCCACCGGACGAGCCGCCCGACGCGAACTACCCCTTCGTCCTGACCACGGGCCGGCAGCTCGAGCACTGGCACACCGGCTCGATGACCCGCCGCTCCGCCACGCTCGACGCGCTGGAGCCTGGACCGACCTGCGGCCTCCACCCCTCGACCCTGCGCAAGCTCGGCGTCGAGCCGGGCGGCCGCGTCCGCCTGACCAGCCGCCGCGGCTCCATCGAGCTTGCCGCCCGCGCCGACCGTGCAGTGGCGCCGGGCATGGCGTTCCTGCCCTTTGCCTATGTCGAGGCCGCGGCGAACCTGCTGACCAATCCTGCCATCGACCCCTACGGCAAGATCCCGGAGTTCAAGTTCTGCGCCGTCCGCGTCGAAGCCGCGGAGGTCGCGGCGGAGTAACCGCCGGCGCATGCTGAACGGGCGCCGCTTTCCGGCCGATGTCTCGGCGGAGGCGGCGACGTTCGTCCTTCTCGCCTGCTGCCCGGCACGGCGGGCGCCTCTGCCCCGCGGGGCGAGCCGCGAGGAGATCGTGTCTGCCTTGCCCCGGCTGGCGCATCGACGCGCTGGATTCCTTCGATGCCATCGGTCTGCCGCGCCCCTACCGCAGTGTGGAGCCGAAGGTCTGTCGCCTCCAGCGCGTCGCGACCGGCTGACGCACCGGCTCTCCCGCCCTAAGTCGCGCAGGGACACGACAGGAAAGGACATCCGACATGGCCGCGAACACCCCCCGTCTGCGACTTCGGCTGGAAAGCCCCAAGCTTCACGCTCACAGCGACCGACGGCAATACCTACTCGCTCGAAGACATCGCCGGCCGGAATGGCACGCTCATCGCGTTCATCTGCAACCATTGCCCCTACGTGAAGGCGGTGATCGACAAGATCGTGCGCGACGCGCGGGACCTTTCCGAGCTCGGCATCGGCACCGCCGCGATCTGCTCCAACGACGCGACCACGCATCCCGACGACAGCTTCGACAACATGGCTCGCTTCGCCCGTGAGCATGACCTGCCGTTCCCCTACCTCCACGACGAGGACCAGTCCGTCGCCCGCGCCTGGGGCGCCGCCTGCACGCCAGACTTCTTCGGCCTGAACGCCAAGGGAGAGCTGCAGTACCGCGGCCGCCTCGACGCCTCCGGAACCAGGGCGATGCCCGACGCCGACCGCGAACTCTTCGCCGCGATGACACAGGTCGCCGAGACCGGCGAGGGCCCGCCCGAGCAGGTCCCGTCGATGGGCTGCTCCATCAAGTGGAAGAACGCCGCTTGAGCCTGGAGCGACTGCGGGATGCGGGCTTCGACGTCCTGGCCCGCAACCATGCCGAGGCGATCCTCGTCCACGACTTTCCCGCCGAGCTCGAGGAACTGGTGCATCTGCTCCTCGCCGTCCGGATCGACGTCGCGGAGCTCATCGCCGGCGGCGGCGGCGAGAGCGCGTTCACCCAGCGCCTCCGCCGCAGCCTGGCCGAGGCCGGCTGGCCAAAGCACGTCTTTACGGTCGAGACCATCGTCGACGGGCTGCGGCGCGAGGCGATCAGCCACGAGATCGACCATGTCCGCGCCGCCGACACGGGCACCCTCGCGCTCGAGATCGAGTGGAACAACAAGGACCCGTTCTTCGACCGTGACCTGGAGAACTTCCAGCGGCTGCACGTGCAGTCGGCGGTTTCCCTTGGCGTCATCGTCACGCGCGGCAGCGGCATGCAGGCGGCCTTTGCCGAGCGCATCGCCGACCGTCTCCGCGCCGATGGCGTGACCGACGAGGCCGGGCTGGCCCGCTACGGGGTCGCCGAACGGACCGGCCGGCAGCGCGAGGCGGTCGCGCGTCTGATGGCGGCGGGCGCGACCTTCGCCGAGGCCTTCACCCGCAACTTCGTCTCATCGAAATTCGGTCAGGCGACGACGCACTGGGCCAAGCTCGAGGCGCGGGTCGCGCGCGGCGTCGGCAACCCCTGCCCGCTCCTGCTGATCGGCCTGCCTGCGGCGATCCTCACGTGCGGCCTGTTGGTCCGGACGCCAGAGGCCGACCTCTTCAACAACTCCGATTGCTCGTGACCTGGCGTCGGCACGAACGATGAAGTCCGCATGGCTTCCAGTCCTCCGCGTCGCTCACATCGTGCGCCGAGTTGCCGCACCCGTCATTTGGGCACGAAGGATGCACTTCTACTCGGCCGCGAGCGACGAGTTGTAGGCGTAGGTCTTCCAGTCCGGCCGATAGTCCTCGTCCGCCTGGTTGCCCCAGACGGTCCAGTCCCGGCGCACGCCGCGGCCGAAGAGCTCCAGGTACGGGCCCCAGGAACAGCCCTCGATCAGCTCGTACTGCTCGTCGGGCTTGCGCGAATGCTCCCGCTTGCGGCTGGACATGAGGTTCACTTGCCGCCGCCCCGGCGCCAGCGTCCGCGCGTTGCGGCCGCGCACGCCGAACAGCAGCAGCTCCGTCACGTTGCGAAAGTAGAATCCGACCCCGCGGCCGTCGGAGCCGCCGTCCTTGCGGACCTTGTGCCAGACGATGTTCGACTTGTACTCGAACCCCCACGCCTGCATCACGCGCAACCCGTCCGGCAGCAGCGCGTTCGGTACCCAGAGATAGCAGTGCGCGGTATCGTCGAGATGCGCGGCCACCGGCAGCGCACAGATATCCTCGACCTCGAGCGTGGGATAGCGGGCGAGGCGCCGATGTTCCGGCGCGACCTTCCCGGTGCGGTTGACGAAGCGCCACGGCGGGTCTGCAAGGACCGTTCCGAACCTTCGCCCGTCAAGGAACGCCACCAGATCGTGCGAAGGGTCTGCCGCCATATCGAACATCTAGCCCCTCCCGTCCCGTCGCGGCAAGCTGGAAACTCGCCTTGTCTGCCTCGGCCGGCAGGGAACAATTAAGGAACATCTTCGGCGCCATGTCAACCGGCCCTCCGCCGGCGCAGGGAACGGGCGCGCGCGCCGAACGTTGAACGGCCACGCCCACAAGATGGAGTACCGCAGATGTTCAGAACTCATCCTTCCGGCCATTGCCCTGTCCTTCGCGTCCGCCGCCGGCGCGCAGAGCGTCGACGTCGCGTCGCTGACATCCATCGACGACATCGACGTGATGACGGTCGCCGGCGAGAACGTCGGCGAGATCGAGACGGCGCTGATCGGTCCCGACGGCTCGCTCGTCGCGGTGGTGGTCGAAGCCGGCGGTTTCCTCGGCATCGGCGACGAGGAGCGGGTGCTCCCGATCGAGCGGCTGGTGTTCGAGGACGGCGACTACACCACCGACCTCACCGCCGAGGAAGTCGAGGCGCTGCCCACCTGGGACGACTGAGTCGCGACCTGACCTACCGTCAACCGGCGCCGCAACGCTTTGCAGACCGTCGTGCTGCGTATAACGTGTCTTCCGAGGTGGAAGACGGGGACAACCCGCTAGAGTCCACCGTCGGGAGGACGATGCCTTGATCGACGAGCCGGAGGCGCCGGCGTCCATACCTGCCCTCCTCGCGCGGAACGCGGACCGCTTCGGCGAGCGCCCTGCCTATCGCGAGAAGGAGTACGGCATCTGGCAGAGCTGGACCTGGGCCGAGACGGCCGCCGAGGTCGAAGCGCTGGCGCTGGGCCTGCTGACGCTGGGGCTGCAGCGGGGCGACCACGTCGCCATCATCGGCCGCAACCGCCCGGCGCTCTACTGGGCGATGGTCGCGACCCGGGCCGCGGGCGGGGTGCCGGTGCCGCTCTACCAGGATGCCGTCGGCGACGAGATCGCCTATGTTCTGGATCATTGCGGCGCCCGCTACGTCGTCGCCGGAGACCAGGAGCAGGTGGACAAGGTGCTGGAGGTGCAGGAGCGACTGCATCTCAAGCACATCGTCTATCTCGACCCGCGCGGACTGCGGAAATACGACCACGCGCACATGACGTCCTACGCCGACCTGCAGGCGGCCGGGCGCGGCGCCCAGGACCGTCTCGGGCCGGAACTCGCCGCACGGCGCGACGCACTGACGTCGGACGACACCTGCGTGATGCTCTACACCTCGGGCACCACCGGACGCCCCAAGGGGGTGGTCCTGTCGAACCGCAACATCATCGTCACGGCGAAGAACTCCGCCGAGTTCGACCACCTGACCGAGAGGGAGGAGATCCTCGCTTATCTCCCCATGGCGTGGGTCGGCGACTTCATCTTCGCGGTGGGCCAGGCCTACTGGTGCGGCTTCTGCGTGAACTGCCCCGAGAGCGCGGACACGATGATGACCGACCTGCGCGAGATCGGTCCGACCTACTTCTTCGCCCCCCCGCGGGTGTTCGAGACCCAGCTCACCGACGTCATGATCCGGATGGAGGATGCGAGCCGCCTCAAGAAGTGGCTGTTCCACCACTTCATGGGCCTCGCCCGTCGCGTCGGGCCCGCGATCCTCGACGGCCATCCGGTCTCGGCGCGCGACCGCTGGCTCTACCGCCTCGGCGACGTGCTGGTCTACGGCCCGCTCAAGAACACGCTCGGCTACAGCCGCATCCGCGTCGGCTACACGGCGGGGGAGGCGATCGGCCCGGAAATCTTCGACTTTTTCCGGGGCCTCGGCATCAACCTCAAACAGCTCTACGGCCAGACCGAGGCGTCGGTCTTCATCACCCAGCAGCCCGACGACGCGGTGCGATCCGATACCGTGGGCGTGCCCTCGCCGGGGGTGGAGATCCGCATCGCCGACGATGGCGAGGTCTTCTACCGCTCCCCCGGGACGTTCGTGGAGTACTACAAGAACGCCGAAATCGACCGCCACGACCAAGGACGCCGAGGGGTGGGTCGCGACCGGCGATGCGGGCTTCTTCGACGAGGCGACCGGCCAGCTGCGCATCATCGACCGCGCCAAGGACGTGGCCAAGCTGGCCTCCGGTGCGTTGTTTGCGCCGAAATACGTCGAGAACAAGCTGAAGTTCTATCCCAACATCCTCGAGGCGGTGGTGATCGGCGCCGGCCGCGACCATTGCGTCGCGATGCTGAACATCGACCTCGCCGCCGTCGGCAACTGGGCGGAACGCAACAACATCTCCTACGGATCCTACCAGGAGTTGAGCCAGCACCCCAAGGTGCTGGAGATGATGCGCGGCCACGTCGCCGAGACCAACGCCTCCATCGCCGAGGACCCGATGCTCTCGGCCTGCCAGATCCACCGCTTCCTGGTGCTGCACAAGGAGCTCGACGCCGACGACGGCGAGTTGACTCGCACCCGCAAGGTTCGCCGCGCTGTCATCGGCGACAAGTTCGCCGACCTCGTCGACGCCCTCTACTCCGACGCGCCCGAGATCTACACCGAGACCGAGGTCACCTACGAGGACGGCCGCAAGGGCAAGATCAAGGCGACGCTGGTCCTTCAGGACGCCGAGGTGGTGCCGGTCGGCGAGCCCGAGAGGGTGGCGGCGGAATGAGCCGTCTAACCCAATCGACAGTACCTTCGCGCCACGATGAGTTTAATCCGATTGATTTGGCTCAGATTTGCCCGGTCCGGCGCAAAAAGTGGCTGAAGTCGCTCAAAAGAGTCGTTGGCGCTCAGGCCCGACGCGATATCCTGATCGACAACAGCTTCGACGAGCGTCGACAGGTCGTAGTTCGACTTGGTCATGAAACTTCATGTCCCCTCCCCTACGCCCTGCCGGGAGCTGCAGCATCCAGCGAACCGGATGGCGCTGTCAAGAGAATGGACGGCGGTTCTCACCACAACCCCCTGGCCCGGGCGACCAGCCCGGGCCGCGCCCGAGCCTCCCCCCGGGAGGGCACCTTGCAACGGCTCCGTCTGGAACACCGTCGGGAGGTCTGTCACGATAAAGCGCCGACCGCAGCCGTCGCGCCGGCGCCCCCCCAGGCTCGGGCGCGGCCCTCCGCTCCCAAGGCGGATCTGGTGTGCCGCAGGGTCGATCCAACGCCCGTCATCGTCATCGCTCCGGGCGCCGGAGCACCGTCATCATGAACGCTCTCGACTCCAGCCCCCCCGCCGACACCCGCCCCATCGGCGGGACGCTGATGGAGATGCGGCACATCACCCTGCGGTTCGGCGGGGTGGAGGCGATCAAGGACATCTCGTTCGACATCCGCGAGGGCGAGATCCGGGCGATCATCGGGCCGAACGGGGCCGGCAAGTCCTCGATGCTGAACGTGATCTCGGGATTCTACAACCCGCAGGAGGGGGAGGTCTGGTTCCGAGGGCAGAAGCGCCCGCCGATGAAGCCCTACCAGGTCGCCCGCCAGGGCATCGCCCGGACGTTCCAGAACATCGCGCTCTTCGACGGGATGAGCGTGCTCGACAACATCATGACGGGTCGGCTCACGCACATGACGACCGGCATGGCGCGGCAGGCGCTCTGGTGGGGCCCCGCCCAGCGGGAGGAGACCGCGAACCGCCAGCGCGTCGAGGAGATCGTCGACTTCCTCGAGATCCAGCGGATCCGCAAAACGCCGGTCGGCCGCCTGCCCTACGGCCTCAAGAAGCGGGTGGAACTGGCCCGCGCGCTCGCCGCCGAGCCCATGCTGCTGCTCCTCGACGAGCCGATGGCCGGCATGAACGTGGAGGAGAAGGAGGACATGAGCCGCTTCATCCTCGACGTGAACGACGAGTTCGGCACCACGATCGCGCTGATCGAGCACGACATGGGCGTGGTCATGGACTTGTCCGACCGGGTGGTGGTGATGGATTACGGCCGCAAGATCGGCGACGGCACCCCGGACGAGGTGCGCGCCAACCCCGAAGTCATCGACGCGTATCTGGGGGTCTCGCATGACTGAAACCCGCTCGACCTCACGGGCTGCCCGCTGTGCGGGATCCGCCGCGCGGAGCCCTCGTGCGGGGGCCGCCGTCGCGGCGAATCGGGGCGCAGCCGCGCCCCGGTCGAACCCGGAGCGCCCCGCATCGTTGGTCCGTCCCGAAGACAGGAGACCGACATGACCGACCTCGACTGGACCAAGAAGACCCTCGCCGACGTCCTGGGCGAAGATCGCGGCCTGCCCGACTGGGCGGCGCAGATGGTGGCGAAGTTCACCGAGGAAGACCTCGCCGAGCTGCGCAAGAACGAGCGCGAGGCGGCGCTCGGCGCATTCGCGCGTGTCGCGCGGCAGTCGCGCGACGCGCGCGGCGGCGGATTGGGCGAAGGCGCGGACCGCCCGGCCTATGTCGAGGGCGACATCGACTGGGGCCTGCGTGCGGCGCGCGCGGCGCTGGAATCGGAGCCCGCCGCGCAGCGGTCGGAAAAAGCGACGGAACTCCTCTCCGACTGCGAGTGCCCATCGGCCACCGGCCCGAACCCCGGCCGCGACGCCTCCACCCCGGGGACCGAGAAGGAATAGCGATGCCCCAATCCCGACGCGCGCCCATCCGCATCACCGGAGGCACCTGATGCCCGACCAGCTGCTCTTCGCGATGGAGGTCACGCTGAACGGCGCGATGGCGGGCGTGCTCTACGCCCTCGTCGCGCTGGGGTTCGTGCTGATCTTCAAGGCCAGCGGCATCTTCAACTTCTCTCAGGGGGTGATGGCGCTCTTCGCGGCGCTCACCCTCGTCGGGATCATGGACGGACAGGTTCCGTTCAGCCACCTGATCAACGCCACCTTCGGCACCGACATCCACGGCTTCGGCTGGACGGTGCCGGCGCTCGCCGCGATCCTGCTGACGACCGTCGTCATGGTGATCTTCGCGTTCGCGGTACAGCACTTCATCTTCCGCCATCTCGTCAACCAGGAGCCGATCATCCTCTTCATGGCGACGATCGGGCTCGCCTACTTCCTCGAAGGCTTCGGCGACCTGATGTGGGGGTCGCAGATCAAGACGCTGGACGTGGGCCTGCCGCAGGGCCTCAACGAGACCATCGACCGGATCACGTTCGACGCCTTCGGCTACGGCTTCTTCATCGACAACCTCGACATCGCGGCGACGATCGTGGCGGCGGTGCTGGTGACGGGGCTGGTGCTGTTCTCGCAGTACACCAAGCAGGGCCGGGCGCTGCGCGCGGTGGCCGACGACCACCAGGCGGCGCTGTCGGTCGGCATCTCGCTCAACACGATCTGGGTGCTGGTCTGGTCGATCGCGGGGTTCGTGGCGCTGGTCGCCGGCATCATGTGGGGCGCGAAGTCGGGGGTGCAGTTCTCGCTCAGCCTGATCGCGCTCAAGGCGCTACCGGTGCTGATGCTGGGCGGCTTCACCTCGATCCCCGGCGCCATCGTCGGCGGCCTCATCATCGGCATAGGCGAGAAGCTGTTCGAGTTCCTCGTAGGCCCGCTCGTCGGCGGCGCGACGGAGAACTGGTTCGCCTACGTGCTGGCGCTCATCGTGCTGGTGTTCCGGCCGCAGGGCCTCTTCGGCGAGAAGATAATCGAGAGGGTCTGACATGCCGACGCGCCCCGAAGCCTCCTCCGCCCCGCAGAAGCAGTCGGTGAAGCTGGTCGCGGCCGTCGCGGTGATCGGCCTCTTCGGTGCGCTCGGCTTCGCCGCGCTCGCCTTCGCCGCCCCGGATGGCGCATCGCTGCGGCGCTGGGGCTATGCCGCCCTCGCCGTCGGCGCGTTCGTCGTCGCCGTCCTGGCGCACCGGCGTCTTCGCCAGTATCCGCTGGAACCGTCTGGTGAAGGAGGATTGATGCCGCGCCGACCCGCTCACCCGACGGCGGAGGCGCCGCGTCCGTCGCTCGGCAGCGCCCCCGTTGATGCCAGCCCGCGGACGATCGCCTATTCGTCGAGACAGGCGGCCGCGAAGCCGACCATCGAGAAGCCGGCGAGAGAGACGCAGATCAGCGCCTCCGGCGTCGCGCCCAGCATTGCGGCCAAGCCCAGCGCCAGGGACGCCAGCGCGATCCTGGCGCTGCGCCCGGCCGCCGTCGCGACCGGAGGCGGCGCCGGCGTCTCGCCGACGACGACCGCGTCCGAGACCGACTGCATCAGCGACACGCGCGACTCCAGGTACGCCGCTTCGGTCAGAGCGCCCGTCTCGCGCATCAGTTCCAGGCGACGCAGTTCCTCGATGAGTCCCCCGCCTGCCTTTTCCTTGCTTCCAAATGACCGTGCCATTGCCCGATCTCCCA
The DNA here is from genome assembly GCA_963749675.1 of uncultured Alphaproteobacteria bacterium. Lineage (GTDB taxonomy): Bacteria > Pseudomonadota > Alphaproteobacteria > Rhodobacterales > Rhodobacteraceae > Roseitranquillus. The sequence continues at coordinate 540,333 of CAVVNT010000001.1, read as the reverse complement.
TCCTTCTCTCTCGCAAGACAAGCCGATCGGCATGGTTCGCTCAAGGTAAACGTGTACAGAAGGTAAACGTCGGCCCCGGCACGACCGCGGCGGGTACCGGGACGGAGGACCGACCGTGATCTATCGCGAGGCCGGCGAGTTCAAGACCACCTACACCGCCGACAGCCAGACCTTTCCGATCCGCATCGACCGCTGGGCGTACTACGCCGCGCTCGCCGTCGCGGTGCTGGTGATCCCGCTGATCGTCAACGACTATTGGGCGAACGCCGTCCTGCTGCCGTTCCTGATCTACGCCATCGCCGCGATCGGGCTGAACATCCTGACGGGCTACTGCGGGCAGGTCAGCCTCGGCACCGGGGGCTTCATGGCGGTCGGCGCCTATGCCTGCTACAAGCTGATGACGGCGTTTCCCGACATCAACATCGCGTTCCACATCGTCGCGGGCGGCATCATCACCGCGGCGGTCGGCGTGCTGTTCGGCCTGCCCAGCCTGCGGATCAAGGGGTTCTACCTCGCCGTGGCCACGCTGGCGGCGCAGTTCTTCCTGGTCTGGCTCTTCAACCGCGTGCCGTGGTTCTACAACTACTCCGCCTCGGGCCAGATCAGCGCGCCCGAGCGGACCGTGTTCGGCGTACCGGTCACCGGCCCCGCGACCGACGCCTGGGCCACCTACCTCTTCTGCCTCGCCTTCGTCGTGGCCTCCGCCTGGATCGCGCGGAACCTCACCCGCGGCACCGTGGGGCGGACCTGGATGGCGATCCGCGACATGGACATCGCGGCCGAGATCATCGGCGTGAACCCGCTGCGCGCCAAGCTCTCCGCCTTTGCGGTGTCGTCGTTCTTCATCGGCATCGCCGGGGCGCTGTTCTTCGCGGTCTATCTCGGCGCGGTCGAGGCGAACTCCGCGTTCGGCATCGACAAGTCGTTCCTGGTGCTCTTCATCATCATCATCGGCGGGCTGGGCTCGATCCTCGGCGCGTTCCTCGGCGCGGCCCTGCTGGTGCTGCTGCCGGTGTTCCTGACCTCCACGCTGCGCGACGGCTTCGGCTGGCCCACCGACCTCGTGGCGCACCTCGAGCTGGTCGTCGTGGGCGGGCTGATCATCGTCTTCCTGATCGCCGAGCCGCACGGGCTCGCCGCTCTCTGGCGCGTCACCAAGGAGAGGCTGAGGACGTGGCCGTTCCCGTACTGACGCCGGGGACGGCATCTCCGCTCGGCCCTTGGCCCGGGCGACCTGCCCGACGCAACGGACGCCGCATTTCGGCGCAGCCGCGAACCACACTAAAATGACCGAATCAAGAAGAACCCAGGGAGGAAGAACCGAATGAAACTGACCCTAGCTACCCTCGCCGCGACGCTCGCGGCGACCCACGCGATGGCGGACCTCGTCATCCCCGACCTCAGCTACCGCACCGGCCCCTACGCGGCCAACGGCATCCCGTTCTCGGACGGCTACCAGGATTACTGGACGCTCCTGAACCAGCGCGACGGCGGCATCGGCGGCGAGAAGATCCGCCTCGTCGAGTGCGAGACCGGCTACGACACCGAAAAGGGCGTGGAGTGCTACGAGTTGACCAAGTCGGAAAACCCGCTGGTCTACCAGCCGCTCTCGACCGGGATCACCTACCAGCTTATCCCCAAGGTCACCGCCGACGGCATCCCGATGCACACGATGGGCTACGGCCGGACCTCCGCGGTCAACGGCGAGGTGTTCAACTGGGTCTTCAATTACCCGGCGACCTACTGGGACGGTGCCTCGGTCGCGATCAAGTACCTTCTCGACGAGAATGGCGGCGATCTCTCGGGCAAGAAGATCGCGCTGATCTACCACAATTCCGCCTACGGCAAGGAGCCTATCCGCACGCTTGAGGAGCTGGCCGAGAAGCACGGCTACGAGCTCTCGCTGCTGCCGGTCGACCCGCCGGGTCAGGAGCAGAAGAGCCAGTGGCTGCAGATCCGGCGCGAGCGCCCCGACTACGTGATCATGTGGGGCTGGGGCGTGCAGAACCAGACCGCCATCCAGGAGGCCGCCAACATCCGCTTCCCGATGGAGAACTTCATCGGCAACTGGTGGGCGGGCGCCGAGCCCGACGTGACGCCCGCGGGCGCCGCCGCCGACGGCTACAAGGCGCTGAACATGAACCGCGTGCAGGACTATCCGGTGTTCGACGAGATCCAGCAGTACGTCATCGACGCGGGCCTCGCCGCCGGTGACGGCTCCAATGTCGGCGACGTGCTCTACACCCGCGGAATGTACGCCGCCATGCTGGCCGCCGAGGCCATCCGCAAGGCGCAGGAGATGCACGGCACCTCCGCCATCGACGCCGCGATGATGCGCGACGGGATGGAGAATCTCGAGGTCACCGAAGCGACGATGGAATTGTGGGGCGCCCCCGGCATCGGCCCCGAGTTCGAGGTCACGTGCCAGGACCACGGCGGCTCGGGCATGGGCCTCGTCCAGCAATGGAACGCCGACAGCGAAACGTGGGAGCCGCTGACCGACTTCATCGCGCCCGACGAGGATGTGATCCAGCCGCTGATCGAGGCCGACAGCGAGGCCTTCGCGTCCGAGAACGGCATCACGCCGGGCTGCGCCTCGATGTGACGATCAGGCGGCGCCCTTCGACAGGGCGCCGCCCCTTCTCTCAATCCGCGAAAAATCCCCGGCAGATTCCCGGCCTCGCACACCTGCGGCGTTAAGGTCCGGGTGACCGTTATGACCAAAACGTCTCCGGCAACACGGCACGCAAGGTCGCGCGCCGTTCCACGGGAGACGAGATATGACAACTACGATCAACGGCATCACTTTTCTGGACAAGGACACGCACACCGGCACCGACGGCACCGACAAGCATCTCGGCGTCTCGCGGTCCGAGCTGTTCTACGGCAGCGCGGACGTCGACATCTACTTCGATAGCTCGCGATACTACGACTACACCTACACGTCGTCCTACAGCGGCACGCGGAGCTACACGGCCCCGGACAGCTACTTCGACCTGATCGACTACTCGGCCTCGTCCGCGGGCGTGAAGATCGACATGGCGCTCGGCGTCGGGCTTGGCGGCGACGCCCACGGCGACCGGTTCCAGTACATCGAAGGCATCATCGGCTCGGCCTTCGGCGACGAGTTCTACGGCGCCCAGACCTACTACAGCTACAGCGGCACCTTCTCGCCCTCGGACACCACGGCCGAGTACTTCTTCGGCGGCAAGGGCGACGACATCGCCTACGGCTACGCCGGGGCCGACACGCTCCGCGGCGGCAACGGCGACGACAAGCTCTACGGCGGCGATCACGACGACACCGTCGACGGAGGCAACGGCGACGACTGGCTCACCGGCGACTCCGGCAAGGACGTCCTCTATGGCCGCTACGGCGACGACCATCTCTATGGCGGGACCGACAACGACGTGCTCTGGGGTCACGACGGCGCCGACACGCTCATCGGCGGATATGGCGACGACCGCCTCTACGGCGGCAACGGCGCCGACGAGCTCCACGGCGACCTGACAACGTCCTCGTCGGCCGGCAGCGCCGACTTCATCGACGGCGGCGCCGGGAATGACACGATCCACGGGGGCGGGGGCGACGACCATATCTATGGCGGCAGCGGCGCCGACCGGATTGGGGCGGACACGGCAACGACTACATCAGCGCAGGCTCCGGATTCGACCGCGTCGATGCCGGGGCCGGCGACGACGTCGTCTGGCTCGGCGATGGTGGCGACTTCTTCTCGGCGGAGGAGGATCGCGGAGCCGGCAACGACGAGGTGCACGGCGAGGACGGCGACGACTTCCTGCACACCGGCATGGGCGCCGACCGGCTCTTCGGCGGCAACGGAGACGACGTCCTCGACGGCGGCAGCGGCCGCGACATGATGACCGGCGGCGCCGGCGCGGACGCCTACCACTTCTATCTCGGCTCAGGTCGCGACAGGATCACCGACTTCTCGTTCGACGACGGCGACCGGATCCACCTCTCCTCCGCCATCGGCGCGACCTCGACCTGGGTCGAGGGCGACAGCGCCTTCATCGACCTCGGCGACGACAATGTGATCGAGCTCATGGGCGTCGGCGCCGACGAGCTCGCCTCGATCGCGGGGAACTTCGTGATCCTCTGAGTTTGTACTGAAGCGTAGTGACCGGCCGAAAAAAATTGCACGATCGTGCAAAACCGGCTCTCAGTTCCTGCACGAACGTACAAGAATCGCCGGGGAGGACATGCTCGACACCGCCGAAACGAAGACCGCGCTCCTCGAGGTCAACAACATCGAGGTCATCTACAACCACGTCATCCTGGTTCTGAAGGGCGTCTCCCTCAGCGTGCCGGAGCAGGGCATCACCGCCCTGCTCGGCGGCAACGGCGCGGGCAAGACCACGACTTTGAAGGCAATTTCCAGCCTCCTGAAGTCCGAGCGGGGAGAGGTCACCAAAGGCTCCATCCTCTATCGCGGCGAGCCTGTGCAGGACCTCTCCCCCTCCGACCTCGTCAGCCGCGGCGTCATCCAGGTGATGGAAGGACGCCATTGCTTTGAACACCTTACCATCGAGGAGAACCTGCTGACCGGCGCCTACACGCGCAGCGACGGATCCGGGGCCATCCAGGCCGACCTCGATCTGGTTTATCAATACTTTCCGCGACTTAAGGAACGCCGCCGCAGCCAGGCCGGCTACACGTCCGGCGGGGAACAGCAGATGTGCGCGATCGGTCGCGCGCTGATGTCGCGGCCGCAGACGATCCTGCTCGACGAGCCTTCGATGGGCCTTGCCCCGCAGCTGGTCGAGGAGATTTTCGAGATCGTCAAGTCTCTGAACGAAAAGGAGAAAGTATCCTTCCTGCTGGCCGAGCAGAACACCAACGTCGCTCTGCGCTTCGCGCACTACGGCTACATTCTGGAATCGGGCCGGATCGTCATGGATGGCCCGGCCCGCGCCTTGCTCGAGAACCCCGACGTCAAGGAATTCTACCTCGGCATGGGCGACGAGGGCCGAAAATCCTTTCGCGACGTCCGTTCCTACCGGCGCCGCAAGCGCTGGCTGAGCTGAGGAACATCGTCGCTCCCGCGTCGGTTTAACATCGGGAGGAGGAGGACCGGCATGGCACAGAAGGACATCGCGAAGGCCCTGATCGCGCACCAGGGCCAGCTCTACTCCGAGGAGATGGGTGCAACCATCGCCCGAGACACGCCACAGGAGCTGTTCCACTGGCTGATCGGCGCCATCATGCTATCGGCGCGGATCAGCTCAGGGAATGCCGTGAGAGGGTGCAAGGCCCTGCGGGAGAACGACTTCCACAAGATCGACGTCATCCTCGAGCGGGACTACTGGGACCTCGTAAAGGTCCTGAATGAAAACGGATATGCCCGCTACGACGAGTTCACGGCGCGCTACCTGCGAGACACCGCCGAATGGGCCCGCGATGCGTGGGACGGCGACCTGCGGAAGTTGCGCGACGCATCCGATGGGGCCGACGATGTCCTCAAGAAGCTCCAGGGCGCAAAGGGCATGGGCGCGACCGGGGCCGACATCTTCGCGCGCGAGGTGCAACTTGTCTGGGACGTCTTCTATCCCCGCGCTGACGGCCCGGCGCTCGACGCGGCCGGCGACCTCGGCCTCCCGACCAGGGCGGCCGTCCTCAGCGATCTTGCCGGCTCGAGAGAACGGTTCGTCCGCCTGATGGCTGCCTTGACCCGTGCCGCTCTGGATGGCCCGGCCGACGCCGTGAAGGAGGCTGCCGCATGACGTACTACGACGATCTCGAGACCCGCTCCGCCGACGCGCGGGAGGCGTCGCTGGCCGAATGCCTGCCGGCCCTCATCGCCCGCGCCGGGACACTGCCGGGCAATGCACTCGGCGACCTCGATGCACGAAAGATCACCTCGCGCGCGGCGCTGGCCCGGCTGCCGGTGTTGCGAAAGTCCGCCCTGATGGAGGCGCAGGCGGACAATCCGCCCTTCGGTGGGCTGACGACCCGGCCTGCGACCGGCTTCTCGCACGTCTTCCAGTCGCCCGGCCCGATCTACGAGCCGGGCAGCCGCGATCACGACTGGTGGCGCATCGGGCGTTTCCTGCACGCGATCGGCATCGGCGGGGATGATATCGTGCAGAACTGCTTCGGCTATCACCTGACCCCCGCCGGCATCATGTTCGAGAGCGCGGCAGCGGCCGTCGGCGCGACGATCCTCCCAGCGGGTACCGGCCAGACGGAACTGCAGGCGCGCGCGGCCCACGATGTCAGCTCGACGGCCTATGCCGGGACGCCGGATTACCTCAAGACGATCCTCGAGAAGGCCGACGAACTGGGTCTGGAACTGAACTTCGCGCGGGCGGCGGTATCGGGCGGCGCGCTCTTCCCGTCGCTGCGGCAGACCTATGCCGACCGTGGGATCACGTGCCGGCAATGCTACGCGACCGCTGACCTCGGCCTCATCGCCTACGAGAGCGAACCGGCCGAGGGCATGATCGTCGACGACGGCGTCATCGTCGAGATCGTGACGCCCGGTACAGGCGACCCCGTGCCGGACGGCGAGGTGGGCGAGGTTCTGGTGACGACCCTGAATCCCGACTACCCGCTCGTTCGCTTCGGGACCGGCGATCTGAGCGCCGTGATGGCGGGGGAAAGCCCGTGTGGCCGCACCAACATGCGCATCAAGGGCTGGATGGGCCGCGCCGACCAGACCACCAAGATCAAGGGCATGTTCGTCCGGCCCGAGCAGGTGGCCGACTTCGTCGCCCGCCACCCCGAGGTCGCCCGCGCACGCGCGATCGCCTACCGTGATGGCGAGGCGGACGTGATGCTGGTTCAGGTGGAGTCGGACGCGAGCGACGCCGCCGTGTACGAGGGCACGGTCGCCGAAGTCATGAAACTCCGCGGCCGGATCGAGCTGGTACCGCCCGGCTCTCTGCCGAAAGATGGCATCGTGATCGAGGATCGGCGCAAGTACGACTGAGCTCGCGAGGAGTGCCTCGAGGCGTGGGCCAGCGATCGACACAAGGGGATCGTGGAGAAGATACCCGGCCTGAGACGTTGGGTGCAAATCAATGATGTTGGCGAGCCGAGCGGCCCGGTTTGCGACGACATCGGAGAAATGTGGTTCGACAGCGACGAAGAGATGGAGGAAGCCCTCGGCTCCTCCGAAATGGGCGCCGCCGTCGAGGACGCGAACGGACCGGCCTCGTGGTCGGGCGCTAGGTCGGGGCCCCGTCCTGAGGCAGAACCCGTCTCAGGAGCGAAAACGAAAAGGCCGCCGAATCGGCGGCCTCACGTTCAGATGCTCTTTGCGGCTCAGCCCTGGCGGGCCTTGAACCGGCGCTGCGTCTTGTTGATCACGTACACTCGGCCCTTGCGGCGCACAACGCGGCAATCGCGGTGGCGCGACTTGAGCGAGCGGAGCGAATTCCTGACCTTCATGGCCCTCTCCTTCTACGCTGGCGCGCTTGCGCCGTTTCCTCATCCCGTGCCGCGGAACGCGGCGGTGGTGGGCGCGACTGGGATCGAACCAGTGACCCCTACGATGTCAACGTAGTGCTCTACCGCTGAGCTACGCGCCCTCGTCCGACCCGAAGGGGCCGAAACGAACACAGGCGCGAGAGACCCCCGCGCCAGTTCGAGGGTCTATAAAAGGTGTCCGTCGCGCTTTCAAGAGACTTTGGCGGTCTTCCGTTTCTCTCTATATCTCGGTCGTGGCGAAGGAGCACGCGGATGGCATCGACGGCCTTTACCTTGAGCGAACCCGCGTGCCGGGAGACGTGTGTCGTCTTTGCCTCGCCGCATTCCGGGCAGGGCTATGCGCCCGAGTTCCTCAAGCGATCCCAGCTGGACCGCCACGCCATCCGCTCGTCGGAAGATGCATTCGTGGACGTCCTTTTCGCCGGAGTGACGGACCTCGGCGCGCCGCTGATCTCGGCAGTCGTTCCGCGCGCCTACGTCGACCTCAATCGCGCGCCCGATGAACTCGACCCCGCCCTCATCGAAGGAGCGCCGAAGTCCGCGCACAATCCGAGGGTAAGCTCCGGCCTCGGAGTGGTGCCTCGGGTAGTCGCGAACGGACGGTCGATCTACGCTGGCAAGATCATGCTGGAGGAAGCTCGGGGCCGGATCGAGCGTTACTGGCGCCCCTATCACGCCGCCCTCGGCCACCTTCTGGCGGAGAGCCACGTCCTGTTCGGCGGGGCGATCCTGATCGACTGCCACTCGATGCCGCACGAGGCGATCGAGGGCGCGGTCTCGGGCCGGCAGAAGCGACCCGACGTCGTGATCGGCGACAGGTTCGGCGCCGCCGCCTCGCCGGAGGTGGTCGACAGGATCGAGCAGGCTTTCGCGACCGCCGGCCTAGTGGTGGCGCGCAACACCCCCTTCGCCGGGGCCTACACCGCTCAGCACTATGGCCGTCCCTCGCGCCGCCAGCATGCGATACAGGTGGAACTCGACCGTACGCTCTACATGGATGAGACAACGATCACGCCGAACCAGGACTTCCCGGCCTTTTCTCGTCTGCTGATGGGCGTGGCGGCAGAAATCGTCGACATCGGCCGGCCCGCCATGCCGCTCGCCGCAGAGTAGCCTCAGCGCAAGGCGCGGCCCTTGAGGATGGCCTCGTGCCCAAAGCGGGCGCGGACGCTGTCGGTCGCACGTTCGGCGCGGGCTCGCGCGGCAGCCCCTGGATCGAGAAGATCGCCCGATAGGTCGGCATTGGTCTCGGGCACGAGTTCGAAGATACCTACCCCGACAAGGCGGAACGGCCCGGTGCAGCCGGCCGCGTCATAGAGCGCGCGAGCCTCCCGGTAGATGGTATCGGCCATCTGCGTCGGCTGGCGGAGCGCATGCCGACGTGTGACCAGCGCGAAATCCGCCCGCTTGAGCTTCAGCGTCACGATCCGCCCCGCCAGACCCTTGGCCTTCGCGCGGTCCGAGACCTTTTCGGCCATGCGCCAAAGATGCCCGTCAAGGATGTCGGGATCGGCGGTGTCATCCGAGAATGTGGTTTCGTTCGAGATACTCTTGACCGGAGTGTTGGCGGAGACCCGGCGGCGGTCCTGCCCCCTTGCGAGATGCCACAGCCGGTCGCCGCCCGAGCCGAAGCGCGCCGCGAGATCCTTGCGGTCCCAGCGGCGAAGATCGGCAAAGGTCCGGATGCCGACCCGCTCCAACGCCTCCTGCGTCATGTGGCCGACGCCCCAGATCAGGCTCACCGGCTTGTCACGGAGGAAGGCATCGGTCTCGGCGCGCCCGATAACGGCGAAGCCATGCGGCTTTTCGAGGTCGGAGGCAACCTTGGCGAGAAACTTGTTGTGCGACAATCCGATCGAGCCGGTGAGCCCGAGCTCACGCTTCATCCGGCGCACCAGCCCGGCGAGCATGACCGCCGGCGGCGCACCGTGAAGGCGGGTCGTCCCGGCGAGGTCGAGGAATGCCTCGTCCAGCGACAAGGGCTCTACAATCGGAGTCAGCGCCTCCATCATCTCTCTGATCCGACGGCTCGCCTCGACATAGGCGGGAAAGCGCGGCCGGATGACGATCGCGTCCGGGCAAAGCGCAAGCGCCTTGAACATCGGCATCGCGGACCTGACGCCGCGAATTCTCGCCACATAGCAGGCGGTCGTCACAACGCCGCGGCGCCCGCCGCCTACGATCACCGGCAGATCCCGCAGGTCCGGATTGTCGCGCTTCTCGACGCTGGCATAGAATGCGTCGCAATCCATGTGGGCGATCGAGAGATCGAAGAGTTCGGGATGTGAGACGACCCTGGGCGAGCGGCATCCCGGACAACGGGTGCCGTCCTCGAAGGTCAGCAGGCAATCGCGGCAGAGCGCAGGCATCCTGTGGTCCGGATTGATCATTCCGAACTCAGTCTACTCAAGCTGCGCGGCGATGGCGACGGCAACCGCGAGCCCTCGTTGACAAGATCAACCGGATCATGGACCTACGGCGCGCCCGATGTGGGGCCCGGAGGAACATCATGGATCGCAAGGGCATCATCCTCGCCGGAGGGTCGGGCACGCGGCTGTATCCGATCACGATGGGCGTGTCCAAGCAGCTGCTGCCGCTCTACGACAAGCCGATGATCTATTATCCGCTGAGCGTTCTGATGCTGGCAGGCATCCGCGAGATCGCCGTCGTGACCACACCCGAGGACAAGGCACAATTTCAGCGGCTGTTGAGCGACGGCTCGCAATGGGGGGTGCGGCTGGAGTACGTCGTGCAGCCGTCGCCCGACGGTCTGGCGCAGGCGTACCTGCTGACGGAGTCGTTCCTCCACGGCGCACCGTCGGCGATGGTTCTGGGCGACAACATCTTCTTCGGCCACGGCTTGCCGGAGCTGATGGATACCGCGCATCGCAAGCCTGACGGCGGAACAGTTTTCGGCTACCGCGTCGCCGACCCCGAGCGGTACGGCGTCGTGGCCTTCGACGCAGACGGCACGGTGCGCGACATCATCGAGAAGCCGGAGAAGCCGCCGTCCAACTACGCGGTAACCGGACTATATTTTCTCGACGGCACCGCCCCGGAGCGCGCAGCCAGGGTCAAGCCGTCTGACCGCGGCGAACTGGAGATCACGACCCTGCTGCAATCCTACCTTGAGGAAGGGAAGCTGGCGGTCGAGCAGATGGGCCGCGGCTACGCCTGGCTGGACACGGGAACTCACGCCAGCCTGCTCGACGCCGGAAACTTCGTCCGCACCCTGGAGCAGCGTCAGGGTCTGCAGGTCGGATCCCCCGACGAGATCGCGTTTTCGGCGGGCTGGATCGGTCGCGACGAACTCGCCACGCGGGTGGAGCTCTTCAGCAAGACGGACTATGGCCGCTATCTCTCCTCGCTCATCGACGATTAACTTCGGCACAGTAACGCCGATTGCACTGACGGACGATTTTTTGATAGACAACGCCACCGATCTGCCGGATCTACCGCGGCCTTCGTGGCATTGACCAAGGGAAGACGGGAATGGCGCAAGCCAAGAACATCGCACCCAAAGGTGGCGCAAGCGCGTATTCAGACCTGAGGAAGGCGCGGGATCGAAACCTGCACTTCGTCCTCGTGGCCGTGGTGTTCAGCGTCTTTGTCAACCTGCTGATGCTGGCCGGGCCGCTGTTCATGCTGCAGGTTTATGATCGCGTTCTGACCTCCGGCTCGGAAGAGACGCTGGTCGCGCTGTTCCTGCTGGTTGGCGGCCTCTACGCGATCATGGCGATCCTCGACCTCGCTCGGGCGCGGGTGCTGGTACGCTACGGTGCGCGGCTGCAGTCGTCGCTGGACGATCGTGTCTTCCGGGGCGCCTTCAGCCCGAACCAGCCGGCGTCGGCGGCACGCGACCGGCAACAGGATCTCGAGTCGATCCAGGCGCTGTACGGCTCTCCCGCATTCACGGCAGTCCTCGATCTTCCCTTCACGCCTTTCTACCTCGCGCTCATCTTCGTCTTCCATCCGCTCCTCGGCGTCGTTGCGGTAGCGGGCGGGGGTATCCTGGTCGTCCTGACCTACGTGAACCAGTGGCTGACGCGCGGGCGCATGGCCCGAGCCCAGGACGCGGCGCGCGGCGCGAACCATTTCTCCGAGACGGCCGTGCTCGGCCGGGACGTGGTCCAGTCGCAAGGCATGATCGACGCCGTGACCACGCGCTGGAAGAGGAAGCGGACCGAGGCGCTCGGCCTCAACGTCGGGGCGCGAGACTGGACCGGAGGCTTCACCGCCTTCACCAAGGCGTTCCGCCTCTTCCTGCAGTCGGCGATCCTCGCCGTCGGCGCGTGGCTGGTGCTGCAGGCGGAGGTTACGGCGGGCGCGATGATTGCGGCATCGATCCTGCTCGGCCGTGCGCTGGCACCGGTGGAACAGTCGCTCGGCCAGTGGCCGATCATCCGCAGGGCGCAGACGGCCTGGACGTCGCTGGAGGAGTTTCTGAACGGCATCCCGTCGCACCAGACGCGGACCGAGTTGCCGCGTCCGGCGGCGACGCTTTCGGTGCAGAGCGTCACCGTCCTGCCGCCGGGCGGCGGCGCGCCGGTACTGGGCCAGATCGCGTTCGAGCTGAAGCCAGGTCAGGCGCTGGGCGTGATCGGAAGGTCGGGATCGGGCAAGACGACCCTCGCGCGCACCGTGCTCGGCCTCGTTCGTCCGGCGGCGGGCGAAGTCCGCCTCGACGGAGCGACGATCGATCAGTACGGCGACGATCTGGGACTGCACGTCGGCTACCTGCCGCAGGACCCGCATCTCTTCGATGGCACGGTGGCCGAGAACATTGCCCGCATGCGGATCAATCCCAGGTCCGATGCAGTGATCGCGGCGGCCAAGAAGGCGCGCGTTCACGACCTTATCACCTCGCTCCCGCAGGGGTACGACACGCCGATCAGCCAGCGGGACCTGCGCCTCTCCGGCGGGCAAAAGCAGCGGCTCGCGCTGGCCCGCGCGATCTACGGCGATCCTGTGCTGCTCATTCTGGACGAGCCGAACTCCGCGCTCGACGCGGAGGGCACAGAGGCGCTGAACGAAACAGTGCGTCTCTTCAAGTCTCTGGATCGCGCGGTGATCGTGATGACGCACAGGCCGATGGCGATATCCGAATGCGACGTGCTGATGGTGCTGGACAAGGGCCGCATCTCGGCGATGGGGCCGCGCGACGACATTCTGAAATCAATGCTGCGCAACTCTGAGGACGTCCGGCGCACGCTGCCGGCGAAGACAGGATGAACGAAGATTCCCCCCGGTGGTCGGCCGGTTTTTCCTTCCTTCTCGGCTTCGTGGCGCTGGCCGCCCTGGTCGGCGGCCTCGGCGCGTGGAGCGTACAGGCCCGCATCAGCGGCGCCGTCGTCGCGCCGGGCATGATAGAGCTCGAGAGTAACCGTCAGGTGGTGCAGCACCTCGACGGCGGGGTGGTCGAGGAGATCTACGTCCGCGACGGCGACAGGGTAGAGGCCGGCGACGTCCTCGTGCGTCTGGAGGCCAGCGGGCTCAGGTCGGAACGCGCGGTCATCCGCGACCAGCTCAGAGAGCAGCTGGCCCGGATCGCGCGTCTCATCGCCGAGCGCGACGGGGTCGAGAGCGTTAAGTTTCCCGACGAACTCCTGGAAGCGGCTTCCTACTCCGACGAGGTGGCGGCGACGATCGAGGGGCAGCGCGAGCTCTTTCGCGCCCGCAACGCCTCGGTCGAGCGGACGGATGAGCAACTGGCTGAGCAGATCGCGCAGATTCGCAACCAAATCCAAGGCCTCGAGTTCGCAGTATGAGGCGCTGGTGGAGCAGCGCGACATCATTGAGGATGACCTCGAAGGGCAGGAGGAACTCCTCGGCCAGGGGCTGATCCAGCGACGGCAGGTGACGACCCAGCGCCGCGAACTTGCCGACCTCAATGGAGAGATCGGGCGGATCGAATCGGACATGGCACGTGCGAGAGGAGAAATCGCCGCGCTCAACATCGAGCGGTTGAAGCTCGACACCACCCGGCGCGAGGAGGCGATTGCTGAGCTCCGCGACCTGCGAGCCAGCGAGCTGGAACTGCGCGAGCGGATGCGAAACCTCGATCAGATCATCGACCGGCTCGATGTACGGGCGCCGATGTCTGGCGTCGTGCACGGCAACACCGTCTTCGCAGTGAAGTCCGTCGTGCAGGGCGGTCAGCCGATGATGTACATCATCCCGCAGGACCAACCCCTGGTCGTGGCGGTCAGGCTGCAGCCGATCCACATCGACGAGGTGATGGTCGGCCAGGAGGCGGGCCTACGCTTCACCGCCTTCGATCAGCGGCAGACCCCTGAGATCAACGCGCACGTCTCGGAGCTTTCGGCCGACGTGCTCACGGACGAGGCGACCGGACAGACCTTCTATCGCGCCGAGATCACGCCGGAGGAAGGTCAGACCGAGCGGCTCGGACAGACGCTCGTGCCCGGCATGCCGGTCGAGGCCTACATCCATACCGGAGAGCGCACGCCGCTGGCATATCTGACAAAGCCCCTCCTGGACTATTTCAATCGCGCGTTCCGGGAATAGCTGGCATTCGCGACGCGGCCGGGCGCGCCCACGGCCAAGCTGGAAAGGGAGGGGCATGCCGCTGACCTGCTTCAAGGCCTATGACGTCCGCGGTCGCGTCGGGGTCGACCTCGACGAGGACGTCGCGTCACGGATCGGACTGGCGGTCGCCGAGGTGCTGCGTCCCGATGCGGTCGTCGTCGGCCACGATCCGAGGCAGACGAGCGCCCGATTCGCCGATGCGCTCGCCCGCGGCCTCGCGAGCGGCGGCGCCGAAGTGCTGGATCTGGGGCTTTGTGGCACCGAGGAGGTCTACTTCGCCACCGCGCATGTCGGTGCCGGCGCCGGCGTCATGGTGACCGCCTCGCACAACCCGATCGACTACAACGGAATGAAGCTCGTCGGCCCGGGCAGCCGACCGCTGACGGATGTGGAGTTCCAGGCGATCCGCGAGGCGGCGGACTTTGCCGGGCAGGCGAATGGCCCTGTGCGAAAAACTCCCCTCGATCTGCGGCCGGCCTACGCCCAGCGCGTCTGCGGTTTCGTCGACGGGGCGAATCTGCGCCCGTTCCGGATGCTCGCTAACTCGGGCAACGGCGCCTCGGGGCCGACCCTCGACGTCATCCTCGCCGAGCTCGAGCGGCGAGGATCGCCGGTCGAGGCGATCCGCAAGCACCACAGTCCCGACGGCACGTTCCCGAATGGCATTCCCAACCCGCTGCTGCCTGAAAACCGCGGGGCGACGGCGGATGCCGTCGTCTCGTCGGGCGCCGAGATGGGCGTCGCGTGGGACGGCGATTTCGACCGCTGCTTCTTCTTCGACGGCGAGGGTCGCTTCGTCGACGGCGAATATGTCGTCGCCCTTCTCGCGGAAAGCGTGCTCGCGCGCGAACCCGGAGCGACCATCGTCCATGATCCCCGCGTCGTCTGGGCGACGGAGGACGCCGTCGCGCGAAGCGGCGGCAAGGCCTGCGCATCGCGCACCGGCCACGCCCACCTCAAGGCCGCCATGCGTGCCGAGAAGGCGGCCTATGGCGGCGAGATGTCGGCGCACCATTACTTTCGCGACTTCGCCTATTGCGACAGCGGGATGATCCCCTGGCTGCTCGTCATGGCGCGCATCGCGGAGACCGGCGCCTCACTCGCCGAACTCGTGGCCGAGCGGCGCGAGATCTTCCCGTCGTCTGGTGAGATGAACTTCCGAGTTGGTGACCCTGCCGAGGTGATCGAACGCATCGTCGGCGCGTTCGGCCCCGGCGCAGAAATGGTCGACCGACTTGACGGCGCAAGCCTTTCGTTCGGCACATGGCGGATGAACCTCCGCGCCTCGAACACCGAACCGCTGCTCCGCCTCAACGTCGAGGCGCGCGGCGACCGCGCGTTGCTTAAGGAAAAGGTCGAGGAGCTCTCGCGACGGATCGGCGGCGAGCGCGCCTAGTCGCGCACTTCGCCCGCTGCGACTCCCCACAACCCGGTCTTCTCGATCCAACCACGCTGGCCAGCCGCAGCTATGCGGCACCAGTTGAGTTCGCAGTCCGAAAGCCTCGCCACGACGCCGCTCTCGGCCCGGGCCACGACCGGCGCGTCGAGCTCCGGCTGCATCCGCAGTTCCGCCATCTGCTCCGTCACGATCACCGTGCGAACGCCGGAGAGCAGCGAATAGTGCACCCAGCCGCCCGCCCCCTCGCGGTCGCGGACCCGGCGCCAGTGTTCATGCTCTCCGGTGATCTCGAGCGGCATGTCGCGCCGAACGAATACCCAGTCGATGCGATGGCTGAGGGACGGTCCGCGTCGCGCATTGCCCTCCGACACCTTCAGCGAGACGTAGCGAGGGAGCGGCAGGTTCGTGACCGACCCGCGCGCCCCGCCATTCGCCCCGACCTCGGCGGTGGCGGGCATCGCGATGACGAGGAAGCACATGAGCAGCACGTAGGCGAGGCATTCGAAGAAGAAACGCCGCACCGCGTGCCGCTGTCGAACGCCTCGAACCGTCAGCCGCCGGGGAATTTGGGCGCGTTCGGGCGCACCCTGCCGATTGTGGGTCATGGCCTGCTCCACCTCTGCTCCCGGGTCTTGCGCTTGTGCGCCGCCCCTTTCCTTGCCACGTTGCCACCGGGACATGGCCGAGAAAAGGGAGCAGTGGTTAAGGCATGCCAAACTTACGCCTGACTGTGGTCGCAACGCGACGCCTGCCCGAAGTGGTCGAGACGCGGATGAGCGAACTTTTCGACGCCCGCCTCAACCAGGACGATCAACCGATGTCGCGCGAGGCGCTCGCCGCAGCGATGCGCGAGGCCGACGTGCTGGTCCCCACCATCACCGACACGATCGACGCGGGTCTGCTCGGTCAGGCGGGAGACCGCCTGAAACTTGTCGCGAATTATGGCGCCGGCGTCGACCACATCGACGTGCAGACCGCGCGTCAGCGCGGCGTGCTGGTCTCGAACACGCCCGGCGTGCTGACCGAGGACACCGCAGACATGGCGATGGCGCTGATGCTGGCGGTCGCCCGGCGTATTCCCGAAGGCATGGCGGCGATGCAGAAGGGCGAATGGTCGGGCTGGGCGCCCACCGCCTTTCTCGGCTCACGCCTCGGCGGCAGGAGGCTGGGCATCCTCGGCATGGGACGGATCGGCCAGGCCGTGGCGCGCCGTGCCCGCGCGTTCGGGCTCCAGATCCATTACCACAACCGCAAGCGCCTGCGCCCGGAGATCGAGGAGGCGCACGAGGCCACCTACTGGGAGAGCTTCGACCAGATGCTCGCCCGCGTCGACATCCTGTCGATCAACGCGCCGCACACGCCCTCGACTTTCCACTTGCTGAACGCACGGCGGCTGAAGCTGATGAAGCCCTCCGCCATCGTCATCAACACCTCCCGCGGCGAGGTGGTGGACGAGAACGCCCTGACCCGCGCCTTGCGCTCGGGCGACATCGCGGGCGCCGGCCTCGACGTCTACGAGCGCGGGCAGGATACCAACCCACGCCTGCGCGAACTGCCGAACGCGGTTCTGCTGCCGCACATGGGCTCCGCAACGCGCGAGGGCCGGATCGAGATGGGCGAGAAGGTCATCATCAACATCAAGACCTTCGCCGACGGCCATCGCCCCCCCGACCTGGTCGTGCCATCGATGCTCTGAGCGCCTTCGCTCTGACGGAAATCAGGGGCGAACGACGTTCCACAGCAATATCGCCGCGATCGCCGCGAAGGCGGCACCCAGCAGCAGCAACCCGATCTCTGGCAGGGATCCCTGGAGGAGCATGTGGCCGGCATCCTGCACGGCACGAACGCACTTGATCGCGAGCCATGTCGTGGCGACGACCCCCACCAGGTTCAACATCGCCGCACTGCGGGTCATCCGGTCGCGACGCTCGGAGGGCGCCACCGAGATCGGGGACGAGGAGACGAGGCAGCGAAGCAGGTCGCGCTTGCGCCACTTGCGGCGCGGCGGCCGGTCCGGCTGCCTGAAGCTGTACGTGCCGTCGCGGTTGCGCACCACCCGTGTCTCGGCCACCGCTCGACGCGTGAACCGCTCCACTTCCGCCTCGGAGAGCTCTGCAAACTGCAAGGCCGCATCGACGCTCTGCTCAAGGGCGTAGCGCACGGTCGGGTCGGCTTCGAAGACCAGTTCCGCCCGCGGATGATGCAGACAGCCCGCGGCAACGAAGAACAGCCGCCGCGACGCATCCCGCTGCGCAAGCTGCGCTTCGTTGAGGATCGAATGCACGGTCAAACGCTCCATGTTCGCGTGCCGCCGAGCCGGCGCTCCCTCCACGTGGCGACTCCCGTATCAAGAACAACGAACGTACGCACGGAACCTCGCTTCCGCAGCGCCCGGCGCGAGCGCCGGACTTCCCGCGGCCGCGTCACCAGGCCGGGCGGCATCGCGGTCGCGGCCCCCGAGACGCGCGGCCCTCCGCCGCGTCCCCTTTCCTTTGCCCAAGCTTTGTCGGAAACCCATTCCGTGAAACCGGGGCCGTTGCATCCCTTCAAGACCCATCCGCCGCATGCGCCAATGGAGCGCTCGCGGTGAACGGCCTCTCCGTTCGCGGCGTCGGGTTCTCCTACGGGCGCCGCCGCGCCCTCGACGACGTCAGCTTCGAAGTCCCGGCCGGGTCTTTCTGCGCGCTGCTCGGGCCGAATGGCGCGGGCAAGTCGACTCTCTTCGGCCTGCTTACGCGTCTCTTCACGACGTCGGAGGGGCACATCGAGGTCGCGGGCCATGACATCTCGGCCGAGCCCCGCGCTGCGCTGGCCCGGATCGGGGTGGTATTCCAGCAGCCGACGCTGGATCTCGACATGACGGTGCGGCGGAACCTGCGCTACTTCGCGGCGCTGCAGGGCCTCTCCGGGCGCGCCGCCGACATGCGCATTGATGCCTCGCTGGAGCGCCTCGGCATGGCCGAGCGCGCACATGAACTGGCGCGCGACCTCAACGGTGGCCACCGGCGCCGGACCGAGATCGCGCGGGCGCTGGTCCATGACCCCAGCGTGCTCCTCCTCGACGAGCCGACGGTCGGGCTCGACGCCGCCAGCCGGGCGCGCATCACCGACCACGTGCATGATCTCGCGTCGGGCTCCGAACTCACCGTGCTCTGGGCGACGCATCTGACCGACGAGGTGCGCCCCGACGACCGGCTGGTCGTACTCCACCGCGCCCGCGTCCTCGCCGAGGGCACCGCGGGAGAGATTGCTGGGGGCCGGCCCCTGACCGACGCGTTTCTTGACATGACGGGCCAGGCGGCATGACGCCATCCGCCTACCTCGTCGCCCTCGCCGCGATCGCGCGGCGCGAGGGGCAGCGATTCCTGTCGCAGCGCGGCCGCCTTGTCTCGGCGCTGGTCCGGCCGCTGGTCTGGCTCCTGGTCTTCGCGGCGGGCTTCCGCGCGGCGCTCGGGCTGTCGATCATTCCGCCCTACCAGACCTACATCACCTACGAGACCTACATCGTCCCCGGCCTCTGCGGCATGATCCTGCTCTTCAACGGGATGCAGTCGTCGCTCTCCCTCGTCTACGACCGCGAGATGGGGTCGATGCGCCTGCTGCTGACCTCGCCGCTGCCGCGCTGGTGGCTGCTGTTCTGCAAACTCTGCGCCGGCACACTGATCTCGGTCCTGCAGGCCTACGCCTTCCTCGCGATCGCCGCGGCGTTCGGCATCGACATGAGTTTCGGCGGCTATCTCCTCGCGCTCCCGGCGCTCGCTGTCGCGGGACTCATGCTCGGGGCGCTCGGCCTCGCGCTCTCGAGCCTCGTGAAGCAGCTGGAGAACTTCGCGGGCGTCATGAACTTCGTGATCTTCCCGATGTTCTTTCTGTCGACCGCGCTCTACCCGCTGTGGAAGATGGCGGAGTCGAGCGACCTGCTGCGCGACATCTGCGCGGTGAACCCGTTCACCCATGCGGTCGAGATGATCCGCTTCGCCCTCTACGGCCAGGTCAACCTGCCGGCGCTCGGCTGGACGCTGCTTGCCGGCGCGGTGTTCATGGCCCTCGCCCTCTGGGGCTACGACCCTGCGCGCGGCTTGGTACGCGGCAAGGCCTGAGGTCGCCGCAGGATCGCGCGCGGCGCGCGGGTGGGTGGGTGGGGAGCGACGGGCGAGAAACGACCATCGCCGCCCGCGCCCGATTTCATCTCCGCGCCCTACCGCCCGGATCACGATACGCCATCTGGTCGACGCACACCGCCCGCAGCAGCGGGGCCGCGACGAGCCCGATCGCCAGAGCCGAGTGCGCGATCAGGGAGATGAACTTGGCGATATCTGCTACGTCTCCAAGTCGACGTCGCACGAGGAGGGAGGACCAGATGCGAATCAAGTTTGCCGGGCACGCATCTGCCGCCAATGCTCGATCGTCGCTACGCATGGCCGCCGGTGGCCTCTCTGATACCCTCCGCCCTTGCCGACCGATCCAATGTCGCGTCCCCCGCCAGGCGCAAGGAGAACCGGCTTCGGGGGGGCAAACGCTCGCCGACAGGCGCAGCGTCGGGGCCGTCGGTTTGACCTCAACATTCTTCCGGCGCACCTTATGACATTCACTGAATCGCGGCGGCAGGCATGAGTGCCCACGGAAAATCGGACACGGCGGCGAGCGCGGAGCGGCGCGGTCGGCTTCCATACGACCCGGAGGAATGGAGCCGGCGGCTGGCGGAGGCGCGCGCAAGACGTGCCGCCAGGCTGCGCGAGCGCGACGGAGCATCGGCTCATGTGGTGCAACCCGACGCGCTTCAAGGAGGGCAGCCCAGCCCGCCGGTCCCTGCTGCAGCGCTCGCCGCGCAGAGCGACCGGGAGAGGATGGCATCAAACGGCCCGTCGCCCGATGGTCTCGACGCAGGCATGCGCGCCCGGCGAAAGTGGATCGCCCTTCCTCCATTGGTCGTGGCCGGCGCGCCGGTCGCCATCCTGATCTTGGGCATCGGGATCGGCGTGCTTCTGACGAGGTCTGGAAGCGTCGATGTGTCTCGGCAGGAATGGGCTCCCACTTCGATGGAAGCTGCGTCGCAGCAGTGGACCGCCGCCGCCTCGCGCGCCGACACGGTGCCGGCAGTCGATGCCCCGGACACGGAGGTCGTACCCCTGGCTCCTCTGCCAGTCGGAGAAGAGCCGGCGGCGTCCTCCACCGATGGGAATTCGCCCGATGGGCCCGGCCCGGCCAATCCGGTCGACGAGGCCGAAGCCGCACAGCCAAATGCACCTGGATCCGACCGCGCCGCACCACCGCCGAAGGAGGCAGCGGACGCGACGGCCGCAACCGCAGAAGTCCCTGTCGCCCAACAGGACCCGGATGTCGATCTTGCGGAGATTGCGGACCTTGTGGCCGTTCTCGACACTGCCGTCTCCGAGAGCGAGGGCTCGCCAGGGGAGGTCGACGAAGTCGAACTGGCCCCGGACTCCGTCGGACGCGTCGTCGTCCATGTTCCGCCCAGTGTGCCACGCGCCGTTCGTGACGAGCTGGTGGCGCTGCTCCGGGAAGGAGAATGGCCCGCCGAGGCGCCGCGAACCGCGCCCATCACGATCAGCGAGGATCAGGTTCGGTACTTCCACGCAGCGGATCGGGAAGCCGCCGAAAAACTCGCCGCGCAGTTCTCGGCCGGGGCGCGTGACTTCACCTCCTACCGGCCTCGTCCCGACCGCGGCCTTCTCGAGGTCTGGCTCTCAGGCCGCGCACCGCGCGCCGCCAGGGCCCAGCGCCCCAACCCCGCCGCGGCTCTCTCGAACTTCCTCGACCGCGTCTTCGCCGGCCCGGCACAGCGCAACTGACGCGCCGAGGTTGCCGCACGTGGCCGCATCGGCCATGATGCCCGGCAATCAAGCAAGTCCGAGCAGTGACATGGCAGACGACCTCCTCTCCGGAGCCGACAGCGCCTACGACGCCTCGCACATCGAGGTGCTCGAGGGGCTTGAGCCCGTGCGCAAGCGCCCCGGCATGTATATCGGCGGCACCGACGAGCGCGCGCTGCACCACCTCGTCGCCGAAGTCCTCGACAACTCCATGGACGAGGCAGTCGCCGGCCACGCCACCCGCATCGAGGTCGAACTGCACGATGACGGCGCCGTCACCGTCCGCGACAACGGCCGCGGCATGCCCGTCGACCCGCACCCGAAGTTCCCCGGCAAGTCCGCGCTCGAGGTCATCCTCTGCACCCTCCACGCCGGCGGCAAGTTTTCGGGCGACTCCTACCAAACCTCGGGCGGCCTGCACGGCGTCGGCGTCTCCGTCGTGAACGCCCTCTCCGACTGCGTCACCGTCGAGGTCGCCCGCGACCGCCGCCTCTGGGCGCAGTCCTTCTCCCGCGGCATCCCGCAAGGCCCCATCGAGGAGGTCGGCGCCGCCCCCAACCGCCGCGGCACCACCGTCACCTTCCATCCCGACCCCGAGATCTTCGGCAGCCTCGTCTTCCGCCCGCAGCGCCTGTTCCGCATGGCGCGGTCCAAGGCCTACCTGTTCTCGGGGGTGGAAATCCGCTGGCGCGGCCCGGCCGCCGACGACACCCCTGCCGAGGCCACGTTCCACTTCCCCGGCGGCCTCGCCGACTTCCTCTCCGAGAGCCTCGGCGACGCGGCGACCTACTCCGCGCGCCCGTTCGCGGGGCGCGTCTCGTTCCAGGAGAAGTTCGGGCAGCCGGGCTCCGTCGAGTGGGCGATCAACTGGACCCCTGCCCGCGACGGCTTCATCCAGTCCTACTGCAACACCGTCCCCACGCCCGAAGGCGGCACGCACGAGAGCGGGTTCTGGTCCGCCATCCTCAAGGGCCTCAAGGCCTACGGAGAGCTCGCGTCGAACCGCAAGGCCGCCAACATCACCCGCGACGACCTGATGACCGGCGCCGGCGCCATGGTCTCCTGCTTCATCCGCGATCCCGAGTTCGTGGGCCAGACCAAGGACCGCCTCGCCACCACCGAGGCCGCCCGCATGGTCGAGGGCGCCGTCCGCGACCATTTCGACCACTGGCTCGCCGCCGATCCGAAGTCCGCCGGCTCCATCCTCGACTTCCTCGTCCTGCGCGCCGAGGAGCGCCTGCGGCGTAGGCAGGAGAAGGAGACCGCGCGCAAATCCGCCACCCGCAAGCTGCGCCTTCCCGGCAAGCTCGTCGACTGCACCGAGCGCGCCCGCGAGGGCACCGAGATCTTCCTCGTCGAGGGCGACAGCGCCGGCGGCTCGGCCAAGATGGCGCGCGACCGCAAGACCCAAGCGCTGCTTCCACTGCGAGGCAAGATCCTCAACGTCCTCGGCGCCGCATCGTCCAAGCTCGGCCAGAACCAGGAGATCTCCGATCTCTGCCAGGCGCTCGGCGTCGGCATGGGAACCCGCTTCAACGTCGAGGATCTGCGCTACGACAAGGTCATCATCATGACCGACGCCGACGTCGACGGCGCCCACATCGCCTCGCTCCTGATGACGTTCTTCTTCACCCAGATGCGCCCGCTGATCGACCGCGGCCACCTCTACCTCGCCTGCCCGCCGCTCTACCGCCTGACCCAGGGCGCGAACCGCCTCTACGTCACCGACGACGCGGAGAAGGAGCGGATGATGGCCACGGGCCTCGGCGGAAAGGGCAAGATCGACGTCCAGCGCTTCAAGGGTCTCGGCGAGATGGACGCCAAGGACCTCAAGGACACGACGATGAACCCTGAGACCCGCAAGCTGATCCGCGTTACCATCCTCGACGACCTGCCCGGCGAGACCGACGATCTCGTCGAGCGCCTGATGGGCAAGAAGCCGGAACTGCGGTTCGAGTACATCCAGCAGAACGCGAGGTTCGTCGAAGAGCTGGATGTGTAGTTGCGAGGATTTCAGATCGGCGCCGAGCCAGGAGGCTTCGCCAAGAGAAGACCGATAGGCCTAGCGTGGCAATGCTACTTCCGATGCAGCAGCGCTGTGCCTCCGGCGATCGGTGGAGGATTTTCGAGGTGACGGTCGACCAGCAGCTTGAACGAGATCGAGTGCAAAGCTGAATTGCGTCCCTCGAACGTCGAGGGCCGGGCGAATGGCCCGGCCCCCATTGTTCTCGACACGTCGCAGACGTCAGCTGTCGTCGACCATACGGACGATGGCATCGTCGCCGCCAGCTTCTTCCTCGCTGATCATGCCGTCGCCGTCGGTATCCTGCGTCTCGACGATCGCCGCCGCTTCGCCAGCATCGAACTCCTCGCCGGACGTGTCCATGGCGGATTGCAACTCGGTTTCGCTGACAAGGCCGTCACCGTCGCTGTCGAGGTCGGCAAACGAGAAGCGCACCATGTCGTCCTGCGCGGCGGCGACGCCGGCAAGGCCGAGGCAGAGCGAAGACGTCAGTGCCAGATCACGAAATTTCATTTCGGGTCTCCCTTCGTTTCTTGTGGTCGACCACCGGCGCAAAGAAGCCCGGTCGTCGCGGCGATTGGACGATGTCCAGCCGCCGTGTGATGGCTCAATCAGCGAGCGCGCCCGATGTTCCATGTCGGCGGGGTGCGGCGTTCGCCCGCATGGGTCGAAAACGCTCCCCCGGTACGGAGCAATTGCCCGGCCGATCATGCGATGAGGAAAAGCAGAGCCATCGACGCAACGGGAACGGCCATCTGCCATGGCCTGAGACGGGCGAAGTACAGCGGCACTTCACCCCTCCGGGCGGCCAGAGGATCGAGGACAAGCAGGCTGAGGAACCCCGCCAGCAGCAGCCACAGCGCCCAGCCGGACGTGACCATCAGCGCCGCAAGGCCACTCCAGAAAAGCCACGCGAACATGGCAAGCTGGCTCCACCGCGGGCCGCCCTCCGTCCGGAACGACAGCCCGCGCCGGACGCCGGACAGGAAGATCAGCAGCGCACCGCCCCAGACGATCGCGGCACTGGATGCCAGCGTCGCCACGCCCTCACCACCGAGCCATGCCGCCAGCACGGCAACCGGAAACGGCAGCATCGGCCCCCATCCGAGGATCAGTCCGTCGAGAGGCACCCGCGGCCCCTCCCCGATCGTCAGTCGCCGCCGTTCCACCATGTCGGAGAAAGAAGAACCGAGCCGCCCGGTTCCCGCCCCCAGGAACCGCCGCCGCGGCATCAGACCCTTGAGAGTTGGTCATCACCGCCCCAGAATTGACTTGTACCGAGCCCGCAGCCGGTCAGGCGCTTTCGACAGGGCGCCAGCGACAAATGTCCTCGCCGGTGACCGGCCTCGTTTCCCGCCGGCGAGCCTGACGGTACCATCAGACGGCGCGCGGCGCGAAGCTGTTGGCATCGGCCATCGACCACCATCGCGCTATGCTGGTACCTTCCGGAGCGTCGATGAGCGCGCATGGATGAAGGTACTCGTAGAACGTGTCGGCCGAGCGCACGGAGTTCTCGTCGGTGCGGATGCGCAGATGCCGCGGCTCGAGATCGGACGGATCGTTCAGGCCCGCGGCGCCGACATACTGCATCAGCGCCTTCACCGTGTTGCGATGGAACTGATAGGCGCGCGGCCCCTTGTCGGACGACGACGAGGCCTTTCTGGCGCAGCTTGTTCTGGGTGGCGACGCCGGTGGGGCATCGGTCGGTATGGCACTTCTTGGTCTGCACGCAACCGACCGAGAACATGAAGGCCCGGCCCGCGTTGCACCAGTCCGCTCCCAGCGCCAGGTTCGCGGCCAGCGTGTGGCCGTCGTAGATCTTGCCGGACGCCACCACCCTCACCTTGTCGCGCAGGCCGGTGCCCAGCAGGCAGTTCACCGCGAAGACAAGGCCCTCGCGCAGCGGCGTTCCGACATGGTCGGAGAGCTCCGCCGGCGCCGCGCCGGTGCCACCCTCCGCACCGTCGATCACGATGAAATCCGGGGTGATGCCGGTCTCCAGCATCGCCTTCGTGATTGCAAGGAACTCCCAGCGGTGGCCGATGCACAGCTTGAAGCCGACAGGCTTTCCGCCGCTCAGGTCGCGCAGTCGCGCCACGAATTCCAGCAGACCCTACGGGCGTGTCGAAGGCGCTATGCGAGGGCGGCGAGAGGACGTCCTTCCCGACCGGCACGCCGCGCACTTCGGCGATCTCCGGCGTGACCTTCGCACCGGGAAGCAGGCCGCCGTGACCGGGCTTGGCGCCCTGGCTCAGCTTGATCTCGACCATCTTCACGCGCTCGTCGGCGGCCTTGTCGGCGAACTTGTGCGGGTCGAAGCGGCCGTCCTCGGTGCGGCAGCCGAAGTAGGCCGTGCCGATCTCCCACACGAGATCGCCGCCATGCTTCAGGTGGTAGGGCGAGATGCCGCCCTCACCGGTGTCCTGATAGAAACCGCCCATCTTCGCGCCAAGGTTCAGCGCCTCCACGGCCCGCGCGCTGAGCGAGCCGAAGCTCATGGCCGAGATATTGAGGACGGAGGCGTCGTAGGGCTGCTTGCACTCGTCGCCACCGACCCTGACTCGATAGGTGTCGCCCAGGTGCCTCGCCTGGATCGAGTGGTTGATCCACTCGTAGCGCGGCGAGTGCAGGTCCATCTCTGTGCCGAAGGCCTCGGCGCTCTCCACGTCCTTGGCGCGACGATACACCAGCGCCCGCTGGTTGTGGGTGAAGGGCCGCCCCTCGTGGTCGCTGTCGAAGAGGTACTCGCGCAGGAACGGCCGCAACCACTCGAAGAACCAGCGCACGTGGGCGCTCACCGGATAGAGCCGCAGCAGCGTGTGCTGCTTCTGACCCATGTCCCAGGCGCCCAGCACCACCAGCGGGACGAGAAGCGCCAGAAGCCACAGCCAATACGGGCTCCAGAGCGCGGCGGCGAGGAGAGTGAGTATCGCGGCGGCGACGATCAGGGCAAAGGGAACATAGCGATGCATAGACTTCTCGGGCTTCGAGGCGGTGGGTCCGGCGTCGACGGCCGGGATACCGGGTCAACATCGCTGCACCGGCAGACGTTCCGCATGACGGAGCGGCGCTGCCGAGGGCGCCGTGCAGGCTCGCACCATTAGGCGCGGGAACGATCGCTCGAATGCTGGTCCCAAGGCTTGAAGGGGGCGTCACCCGCTTCAAGCAGCGGCCGGCCGTTCAGAGCATCAGGCGGCGCGGGTCGGCGAGCAGTTGGGCGTATCGCGCGAGAAATCGCGCGGCGTCGGCGCCGTTGATGACGCGGTGGTCGTAGGAGAGGTCGAGCGGGACCATCGGCACGGGCCGCCAGGCCTCGCCGTCCCAGACCGGCACGAGTCTCGGTGCGGGTGAGGCCGAGGATCGCGACCTCCGGCGGATTGACGATGGGCGTGAAGGCGGTGCCGCCGATGCCGCCGAGGTTGGAGATCGGTCATCGAGGCGCCGCCCATCTCGTCGGGCCGGACCTTGCGCGCCTGCGCGCGGGCGGCGAGGTCGCCGATCTCGGCGGCGATCGCCCAGAGACCCTTGCGGTCGGCGTCGCGGATCACCGGCACCATCAGGCCGTGCGGCGTGTCGACGGCGATCCCGACATGGACGTAGCGCTTCAGGATCAGCGTCTCGCCGTCGGCGGAGAGCGAGGCGTTGAAGCGCGGGAACTCGCCGAGGCAGCGCGCCAGCGCCTTCACGTGGAAGGCGAGCGCGGTCAGCCTGACGCCGCGCTCCGCGGCCTCGTCCTTGAGCCGTCGCGCGCAGCGCCTCGACGGCGCGCATGTCGGCGCGGTCGTGGTGGGTGACGGCCGGGATCAGCGCCTGCGCCGCGGCGAGGTTCTCGGCGGCGACGCGGGCGAAGCGCGACAGCGGCTCCTCCTCGACCGGGCCGCAGGCGGCGTGGTCGACGTCCCAGTAGTCCCGCCCGGCGGCCTCGGCGCGCCGGCGCCGGTGCGGTGCCGCCGCCGCCGGCCTTCCGCTCGACGTCCTCGCGGGCGATGGTCTCGCGGCCGGTTTCCCGCGCCAGCTTCTCGATGTCGACGCCCTTGCGGCCGGCATAGGCGCGGACCGCGGGGCTGGCGATGACCTCCCCCATGCTCACCACTCCGCCGAGATGTACTGGGCTTCCATGAACTCGAACATGCCTTCGTGCCCGCCCTCGCGGCCGAGGCCCGACTGCTTGGTGCCGCCGAACGGCGCCGCCGGGTCGCGAGACGAGGCCGCGGTTGAGCCCGACCATGCCGTAGTCGAGCCGCTCGCAGACCTGCAGCGCGCGCTTGAAGTCGCGCGAGAAGACGTAGGCGACGAGGCCGTACTCGGTGGCGTTGGCGCGGCGGATCACGTCCTCCTGGTCGGTGAAGGTCTGCAGCGCCGCGACGGGGCCGAAGATCTCGTCGTGCACGCACTCGGCGGTCTCCGGCACGTCGGTCATCACCGTCGGCGGATAGAAGAAGCCGGGGCCGTCGGGCGCCTTGCCGCCGAGGCGAAGCTTCGCGCCCTTCGCCACGGCGTCCTCGACGAAGGCCGCGACCTTGTCGCGGGTCGAGGCGTTGACGAGCGGCCCGACGTCCACGCCTTCGTCCAGCCCGTTGCCGACCTTGAGCGCGCCCATCGCCGCGGTCAGCTTCTCGGTGAACGCCTCGGCGACCGCCTCGTGGACGTAGATCCGGTTCGCCGCGGTGCAGGCCTCGCCGAGGTTGCGCATCTTGGCCAGCATCGTGCCCTTCACCGCGAGATCGAGGTCGGCGTCGTCGAAGACGATCAGCGGCGCGTTGCCGCCAAGCTCCATCGCCGGCGTGAGGATCTGGTCGGCCGCCGACTTGAGCAGCGTCCGGCCGACCCCGGTCGAGCCGGTGAAGCTGACGACGCGCACCCGCGGGTCGTGCAGCATCGCGTCGACCACCTTGCCGGTCTGCGCGCGTCGGCAGCACGTTGACGACGCCCTTCGGCACGCCGGCCTCCTCCAGCAGCGGCATCAGCGCCAGCATGGTCAGCGGCGTCTCGGCGGCGGGCTTGATGATCACCGGGCAGCCCGCGGCCAGCGCCGGGGCGATCTTTCGCGTGCCCATCGCGGCCGGATAGTTCCACGGCGTCACCAGCACCGCGATGCCGGCGGGCTTGTGCTGCACGATGATGCGCGCGCCGGAGGCGGGCGCGCGGGAGATCAGGCCGTCGGCGCGCACCGCCTCCTCGGCGAACCAGCGGAAGAACTCGGCGGCGTAGGTCGCCTCGCCCATGGCGTCGGCGCGGGCCTTGCCGTTCTCGAGCGTGATCAGCCGCGCGAAGTGGTCGAGCCGCGCGGTCATCAGCTCCCACGCCTTGCGCAGGATCTCGGACGCGCTCGCGCGGGGCTGCGGCCGGCCCAGTCGGCGAAGGCGGCGTCGGCGGCGTCGAGCGCGGCATGGGCGTCGTCGACGGTGGCCGAGGCGACGGAGGCGAGCACGCTCTCGTCGGCCGGGTTGATGCACGTCGAACCGCTCGCCGCTCGGAGCCGGGGCGCCAGCCGCCGTCGATCCAGAGGTCGGTCAGGAACGTCGTCGGAGCGCTGGGTGTCGGGCATGGGCGGGTCCTTTCAGAGCAGGTGGCGCAGCGGCTCCTCGATCCGCCCGGCGAGCCCGTCGATCGAGGGCGATCGCGGCATCGGGGTCGAGCGCGGCGGCGTCGAAGTCGAGCGTCAGGGCGTAGCTCTCGCCGCGGCGGGCGAGCGTCAGCGTCGGCGCCGCGCCGCGGCCGAGCGACACGGCGGTCAGGCGGCTCGCCGAGAGGTCGCGCAGGACGAGGTCGGGCGCGCCTCCGCCGCTCTCGGCCTCGGCGCCGAGCGGCGAGCCGGTCGAGGTCGGCGTGGACGTCGGCCGCGCCGCCGGGCCGCGCGACAGCGCGACGTGGAGCGCGCCCTCGTGCGCCGGTCGCCTGCGCGCAGCGCGGCCGCGGCGAAGGCGGCAACCGCGCGGCGCCGCGGCGACCGGGTGTCCTCGGCCGCCGCCCAGTCGCAGAACGCGGCGAGCGCGTCGGCGGGCACCTCGGCCTCGATCCGGGCGCCGCCGGCCGCGGCGCGGCGGCGGGCGCCGCGGCGGCCGACGGTCGGGCAGCGCCGCCAGCGTCTCGAGATCGGCGACGTGGAACGGCGGCGCGTACCCCGCCTCGACCAGACGCGCGAGGTCGAGGCCCGCGCTCGGCCGCGAGCCGCCGCGCCTTGGGCGAGGCGAGGATGCGGCCCTCGGGGCCGCGGCGCCGGCGGCGGCGGTGTCCGCGGCTGCCGGCTTCGTCGCAGCCGCCTTCGCGGGCCGGCTTCGGCTTCGGCTTCGGCCTGCCTGGCTCCGCCGCGGGCGCCGCGGCTCGGCCTTGGCCCGCCGCCTCGGCGCGCGAGACGGCTGCGTGGCGCGCGTTCGGCTTCTCGGCCGAGATGATGGCGATGACCTCGCCCACCGGGACGTCGTCGCCTTCCTCGCCGCGCGTCTCGGCGAGCCAGCCGTCGTGGCCGGCCGCGACCTCGATCACCGCCTTGTCGGTCTCGACCTCGAAGCAGGATGTCGTCGGCCGCGACCTCGTCGCCCGGCTGCCTTCAGCCAGGCGACGATCTTGCCCGAATCCTGGCGACATGCCGAGCGCGGGCATGATCACCTCCTCGCCCTCGACGGCGCCGTCGTCGCTCTGCGGCGGCGTCCTCCGGAGCCGGCGTCGCTCGGCCGCGTCCGCCGCCGCCTCGGTCCGGCGGGCGCCTCGCCGGCGCCGTCGGCGCTCTCGGAGATCATCGCGACGACGTCGCCCACCGGCACGTTGTCGCCCGCCGCGGCGCGGACATCGGTGAGGTAGCCGTCGGCCGCGGCCTCGACCTCCATCGTCGCCTTGTCGGTCTCGACCTCCATCAGCGCGTCGCCGGCCTTCACCGCGTCGCCCGGCTGCTTCAGCCAGGCGACGATCTGGCCGGTATCCTGCGCCATGCCGAGCGCCGGCATGATCACCTCATGCGGCATGGATGAAGCTCCCCGCGCACCGCCTTGCGCGCCCGCTCGGCCACGCCCTCGGGCGTCGGCACCGTCAGGTCCTCCAGCGCCGGGCGAGAACGGCACCGGCACGTCCATCGCGCCCATCCGCATCACCGGCGCGTCGAGGTGGTAGAACGCCTTCTCGCCGATCCGCGCCGCGATCTCGGCCGTGACGCCGTAGCTCTGGTGGCCCTCGTCGACGACCATCGCGCGGCGAGGTCTTGCTGCACGCTCTCGACGATCGTCGCCTCGTCGAGCGGCACGATCGTGCGCGGGTCGATCACCTCGGCCGAGATGCCGTCGCCGTCGAGCATCTCGGCCGCCTTCAGGCAGACCTGCACCATCGACGAGGTGCCGACGAGGGTGATGTCGCGCCCCTCGCGCAGGACCTTGGCCTCGCCGAAGGGGATCAGGTATTCCTCCTCCGGCACCGGGGCCTTGTCCTGGTACATCAGCTTGTCCTCGAAGATCACCACCGGGTTGTCGTCCCGGATCGCGGTCTTCATCAGCCCCTTGGCCTCGTAGGCCGAGGACGGCATCGCCACCTTCAGCCCGGGGATGTGCGCCACCAGCGCGTGCAGCGACTGGCTGTGCTGCGCCGCCGAGCGCCGCGTGGCGCCGAGGTTCGTCCGCAGCACCATCGGCACCTTCAGCTTGCCGCCCGACATGTAGTGCGTCTTCGCCGCCTGGTTGCAGAGCTGGTCCATCACCAGGAACAGGAAGTCGCCGAACATCAGGTCGACGATCGGGCGCGATCCGGTCATCGCCGCGCCCACGGCGATGCCGACGAAGCCGGGCTCGGAGATCGGCGTGTCGATGCACGCGCTCGGTGCCGAACTCCTCGACGAGGCCGGACAGCACCTTGAACGGCGTGCCCGCCTCGGCGACGTCCTCGCCCATCAGGAACACGGTCTCGTCGCGCCGCATCTCTTCGGCGATGGCCTCGTTGACGGCCTTGGACAGGGTGATCTCGCGCATCACGCCTCCTAAGGCGCGCTCGACGCCGGCATAGACGTGCATGTCGACTTCCTTCGGCGTCGGGGTACTTCGCCTTCAGCGCGTAGGCGACGGCGGCCTCGGCGTCGGCCTTCACCTCGTCGCCGATCGCGACGAGCTCGTCGGCGGTGACGATGCCCTCGCCCTCCAGCCACTTGCCGAAATTGACGATCGGGTCGCGCACCTTCTTCCACTCCGCCTCCTCGTCCTTGGCGCGGTAGTAGTCGCGGTTGATGTCGCCGACATGGTGGCCGTGGTAGCGGTAGGTCTTGAGCTCGATGAAGAACGGCCCCTCGCCCTTGCGCGCCCGCTCGACGAGCTTCTGGGTCAGGTCGTTGACCGCCAGCACGTCCTGGCCGTCGACGCTGTGGCTCTCGATCCCGAACGCCTCGGCGCGGGCGGTGATCGAGCCCGCGGCGATCTCCTCGGTCTTGGTGTATTCGCGAGTAGCCGTTGTTCTCGCAGGCGTAGATCACCGGCAGCTTCCAGAGCGCCGCCATGTTCATCACCTCGTACCAGAGGCCCTGCGCCGTCGCGCCGTCGCCGAAGAAGCAGACCGCGACCTGCCCGGTCTTCTGCAGCTTGGCCGTCAGCGCGGCGCCGGTGGCGATCCCCATGGAGCCGCCGACGATGGCGTTGGCGCCGAGGTTGCCGTGGCTCTGGTCGGCGATGTGCATCGAGCCGCCCTTGCCGCGGCAATAGCCCTCCTCCTTGCCGAGCAGCTCGCAGAACATCTCGCGGAAGTTCGCGCCCTTGGCGACGCAATGGCCGTGGCCGCGATGGGTCGAGGTGATCTTGTCGTCGTCGGTCAGCGCCTCGCAGATGCCGACCGCCACCGCCTCCTGGCCCGAGTACATGTGCGTCAGCCCCGGCATCTTCGCCGAGAGGTAGAGCTGGTTGGCCTGGTCCTCGAAGGCGCGGATGCGGACCATCTGGCGGTACATCGTCAGATACGCTTCGGTGTTGGTCTTCTTCGCCCCGGCCTTCGCCATGCGGTCCTCCCTCGGCGGACGCGTGTCGCGCCCGCCTTGCTTGTTCCTCGAAGTATCCCCGCCGGATGCGCGCACCGGCTCCGGCAGGTCGGTCAGTAGCGGTTCGCGATCGGCAGCTCCTCGGCCGGGAACAGCGAGATCACCTCGCAGCCGGTGTCGGTCACCACCACCTCCTCCTCGATCCGCGCGGCCGAGTAGCCGTCGGAGGCCGGGCAGTAGGTCTCCAGCGCGAACACCATGCCGGTCTCGATCTCCATCGGATGCTCGAGGCTGACCACCCGGCTGATGATCGGCCGCTCGTGCAGCGCCAGGCCCAGCCCGTGGCCGAACTGCAGCCCGAAGGCCGACAGCTCGTCGGGAAAGCCGAACTCCTCGGCCTTGGGCCAGAGCTTGGCGACCTTGTCGGTCGTGACGCCCGGCTTGATCGCCTCGATCGGCGACGTCGAGCCACTCGCGCGCCTTGGTGTAGGCGTCGTGCTGCGCCGGCGTCGCGCGGCCGATGTTGAAGGTCCGGTAGTAGCAGGTCCGGTAGCCCTGATACGATTGCAGGATGTCGAAGAACGCCTGGTCGCCGGGGCGGAAGTAGCGGTCGGTGAAGTTGTGCGGGTGCGGGTTGCAGCGCTCGCCGCGAGATCGCGTTGATCGCCTCGACGTCGTCCGAGCCCATCTCGTAGAGCATCTTGTTCGACATCGCGACGATGTCGTTCTCGCGCACGCCGGGCTTCAGCTCCTCGTAGATCATGTGGTAGACGCCATCGACCATGCACGCGGCCTGGTTGAGCAGCTGGATCTCGTCCCAGTTCTTGATCTCGCGGGCGCCGACAGCATGACCTGCTGGCCGTCGACGACGTTCAGCCCCGCCTCCTGCAGCGCGAAGAACATCGCCGTCTCGGCGTAGTCGACGCCCACCGGCATGTCGCCCATGCCGGCATCGCGGATCAGCCCGGCGATCTCCTCGGCGTACTTCTTGATCAGGCCGAAGCGACGGCGGGATCGTGCCGCGCATCCCGACCACGCCGGCGCGGCAGCGCTCGGGGTCGAGCCAGTCGCAGTAGACCTTGTGGTGCACGGCGGCCGAGCCGAAGTCCCAGACGAACGGCTCGTCGTCGCCGCAGAGCAGCGCGAAGCGGCACATCTTGTCCCGCTCCCACTCGCCGATCTTGGTCGCGGTGACGTAGCGGATGTTGTTGACGTCGAAGAGCAGCAGCGAGCCGCAGTCGGACTTCTTCAGCGCGTCCTTGGCGCGGCTCAGGCGGTAGCGGCGCAGGCGGTCGTGGTCCACGCGGCGCTCGAAATCGACGGCGGTGTGGCCCCAGGCCGGCAGGTGCCGGTCCCAGCGCCAGTTCGGGTCCATGTCGCCCGGTTGCAGGATGCGTGGGTCGAGTGCGTTCATTGAAGTCCTCCGGATGCGTCGATGCCAGCGCCATTGTGTCGCCGCCGGCCGCGTCACTGGATGCACCAGCCGCCGTCGATGTGGATCATCTGGCCGGTCATGTAGTCGCTGTCGTGGCTGGCGAGGAACGCCGCCGTGCCCTTGACGTCGTCGGGGTAGGACACGCGCTTTATCTTCAGTTCGTTCGCGACGATGTCCTCGTAGGCCTGCCCCTCGCGCTGCTTGAAGCCGATGTCGACGAGGTCCTTGTCGAGCTGCTCCCACAGCGGCGTCACCACCACGCCCGGCGCGTAGCCGTTGACGGTGATGTTGTGCTCGGCGAGCGAGACCGCGCCGCAATGGGTCAGCGCAAGGCAGCCGTATTTCGACGTGCAGTAGACGGTGACGTCGATCAGCGGCTTGCGCGACGCGATGGAGCCCACGTTGATGAGCTTGTAGACGTGCTCCTGCGGGCCCTGGGCGATCATCTGGCGCGCGGTCTCCTGCATGCCGAGCCACATCGCCTTGGTGTTGACTGTCCATGATCAGGTCCCAGTTGTCCTCATCGATGTCCATGAAGAACCGGGGCTTGTTCAGGCCGGCGTTGAAGAGGCCGACATTGATCATGCCGAACGCCTCGACGGTGGCGGCGACGGCGGCGGCGTTGTCCTCCCGCTTGGTCACGTCCATGCGGACGGCGATCGCCTTGCCGTTGCCGCGCTCGTTGATGCGCGTCGGCGACCTGCTGCGCGGCATCGAGGTCGAGGTCGCCGAGGCAGACGTTGGCCCCCTGCTCGGCGAAATGCTCGGCGTTGGTGGCGCCCATGCCGCGGGCGGCGCCGGTGATCAGGATGTTCTTGCCCTTCAGGCGTTCGGGGTCCATTCGTTCCTCCCTCAATCGTTCAGCGCGGCGTCTGCGCTCTCCTGCGCGCGCCTCAGCGCTTCTCGCGGCGAGGTGACGCCCCGCAGCATGTCGTGGAGTTCCTGCCCGCAGATCGGATGATCTCGCTGATCCGCGGGATCGGCGGGCGCGGCCAGAATTGCAGCTCGTCGCGCCAGGACATCTGCGTCGACGGCATCGAAGATCGGGGAGAGCCGTCGCACGTCAGGGTCGGCGCCGACCGAGTAGCGCGGCGCGGTGCGGCTGCCGTTCTCGACGTAGAGCTTCTGCGCCTCGGGCGAGGTGAAGGCGATGAGCGCCTCGGCCGCCGCCGCGCGCCGCTCGGGCGCCAGGTTGCTCGGAATGCCGAGGACGTAGCCGCCGACGGGCGCGAGAGGCGCGCCCTGCGGCCCGGGCGGATGCGGCAGGTAGCCGGTGCGGCCGCGCGCCGGCGAAGTCTCGTCGAGCTCGAAATATGGCGCGAGGAGGGTGTAGCCATAGGCCATCGCGACTCGTCCCGCCGCATAGGGACGGATGCGCTCGTACCACGACATCGACAGGATGTCGGGCGGCGAGAACTCCAGCAGCGCGACGAGGTACTCCGCCGCCTCGAGCGCGACCGGCGTGTCGATGGTCGGGCTGTGCCGTCCCTCGTGCAGGTCGTCGGTGTCGAAGCCGCCCGCGATCGGCGCGAGGTCGAGGATCGGCTGACCGAAGTCGGCGCAGGTCATCAGGAATGTGTGGCCGAGCGCCGTGCCCCGCGCGGCGTTCCAGGCGATGCCGTAGCGGCCATGCGTCGGCTCGTGGAGCGCCTGCGCAGCGGTCAGGACGGCGTCGGTGCTCGTCGGCGGTTCGAGCCCGGCGTCGGCGAACAGGTCCGTCCGGTAGAAGAAAGAGTTCCGGCGTCGTCTGGCTGGGCACGCCATAGGGCCTGCCGGCCCAGTGCGCGCCGCGCCAGCCGGCGGTGTGGAAGTCGTCGGCATCCAGTCTGGAGACGTCCATCACCTCGTCCAGCGGCAGGAGCACGCCGGCCTCGGCGAACTCGCCGATCCACGGCAGATCGATCGCGACGATGTCGTAGGTCGATGGTCCGTCGCTCGGCGTTGCGCAACGCTTCGTGCCGCAGACGATCGATGGAGAATGCGCGCTGAGAGATACGGCAGCCGACGATCTGCTCGAACTGGCGCTTGAGGTTTTCCATGACCATGAAGGTCGGATCGCCATGCACCAGGATGCGGAGTCCCCCTGCGAGGTTCAGCGGCTCGTGCAGCACCTGCGGCGGCTGGATCGAATGGCCGGCCATGTAGGAGCGACCGTAGTAGTAGTCTCGCGCGGTCTCCTCCTGACCGCCGAAGGTCTCCGCCCCAAGCCGCAACACCCGGCCGGAGAACTGCGCCCACGCCTCGATCAGGTCAGCGCTGGGATGTAGCGAGAAGCTCTTGCCCGTTCGCGTCTTCGGCGCGCTGTTCGATCAGTCCGGCACGCTTCATTTCGTCCATCCGCCGCGTTGCCGTGGCGTAAGGAACTCCCGATGCCGCCGCGAGAGACGACGGCGTGACGGTTCTCCCCTCGATGTGGCTGCGGATCAGGTGCGTGGCCATCTTCAAGAACGGGTTCGGCGCGTAGAGCTCCAAAGCGGTCTCGAGCTCGATGCTGAAATCATCGAGGAAGTCGATGAGCCCCAGCATCTGCGCCCGCGCCCGCGGCGGCAGCGTCGTCTCGACCGAACCGGATCCTCCCATGTGCTTTCTCGGCGCACTCTGACCGGTGCTCTCCGGTTTGTTCGTTTCGGAGTTTTTCGCGTCTGCCATCGTGCGTGCTACTGATGTTGTCGATCTTGGACGGGCGCCAACAGCGGCAAATAGTCCATAATAGACAATTTATTATTCATATTGGATAACTTTGGAAAGGCGATCGGCGCGCCGATCGGCACTCTAGGAACATCCGCAATTCGCGCGGAGGGAGAATTCGCCGCCCTCAGGGGCGGCATCAGGGAGGAAAACAGCATGACTCATACGTTGAAGGCATTGGTGAGCTCTACCGCACTCGTCGCAGCCGCCGGCATCGCCACGGCGCAGGACGAGCCCGTCACGATCGGCATCACCCAGAACAATGTCGGGGTGGACAGCTACCAGACGACCTACGAGCAGGCATTCGAGGCCGCCGCCGCCGAGAATCCGAACGTCGAGACCATCGTGCTCGACGCCGGTGGCGACGTCGCCCGGCAGATCGCGCAAATCCAGGACCTGATCCAGCAGCGCGTCGACGCGATCATCATCTGGCCGACCAACGGCCAGGCCGTCGTGCCGGCGATCCGGCAGGCGCACCAGCAGGGCATCCCGGTGGTCATCACCAATTCGAACATCGCCGAGGAAGGGATAGACTTCATCGCCGCCTTCTCCGGACCCAACAACATCACGCAAGGCGCCTATTCGGCCGAACTGATGTGCGAGGCGCTGGCGGAAGAGGGGCAGGATCCGTCAGAAGCGACAGGCGAGATCGTCCAGATCTCCGGGCAGCCGGGATACACCACGGCGCTCGAGCGGCAGAAGGGCTTCGACGACCGCCTGGCCGAGGCATGCCCCGGCGTCGAGATCATGGAGACGCAGCCGGGCGACTGGAACCGCGAGAAGGCGCAGCGTGTGATGGAGGCGTTTCTCACCAAGTACGACAACATCGACGGCGTCTACTCCGGTGACGACAACATGGGCGTGGGCGCGCTCAACGCCGCCAAGGCGGCCGGACGCGCCGACGGCATGATCTTCATCGGCGCGACCAACTTCGCGGTCGGATACGAGGCGATGGGGCGTGGCGAATATTACGGCTCGATCTACCAGTCGCCGGTCGACGACGCCGAGGCGGCGCTGCAGACGGCGCTGGACGTGCTCGCCGGCGATGAGGTGCCGAAGCTGAACTACTTCGACACGCCGAAGATCACGCAGGAGAACATGGACCAGTTCGACAAGCCGGTCTTCTGAGGACCCTCCCGGGATGCGCGGGGCGATAGCGTCTCGCGCATTCTGGCTACTTCGCGAAGGGAGGCTGCAATGGGACGCGTATCCGGACGGGTCTGCATCGTCACAGGCGCCGCGCGAGGCATCGGCCGCGCCATCGGCGAAGCACTCATCGACGAGGGTGCCGAGGTCTGCTTCGCCGATCTCGACGGCGACCGCGCCGCGACCGTCGCAGAGGCCGCGAACCAACGGCTGAACGGCTCCGGCCCGCGAGCCATCGGCTGCGCAGTCGACGTCTCCGACCGGGCGCAGGTGCGCGAGATGATCGCCAAGGTCGTAGAGCGGTTCGGCCGCCTGGACGTCAAGTTCAACAATGCCGGCGTCAACAAGCCGATGAATTTCCTCGACGTCACCGATGAGAACTGGAATTTCATCATGCGCGTCAACGGCCTCGGCGTGCTGATCGGGATGCAGGAAGCCGCGCGCCAGATGATCGCGCAAGGCACGGGAGGCAAGATCGTCAACACCGCCTCGATCGCCAGCCGCCAGGGCTTCGACAACGTTGCGCCCTACTGCGCGTCGAAGCGGGCGGTGGTCTCGCTGACGCAGTCCGGCGCGCGCGACCTGGCCAAGCACGGCATCACCGTGACCGGCTTTGCACCGGGCGTCGTCGCGACCGAGATGTGGGAGGAGGTCGACCGCGACCTCATGTCGATCGGCGCCGCCGAGCGCCCTGGTCAGGCGATGGAGGAATTCGCCGCCGGGATCCTCAAGGGACGGGTCGCCCGGCCCGACGATATCACCGGGACAACCACTTTCCTGGCAGCGCCGGAGTCCGACTACATGACCGGCCAGATCGTCATGATCGACGGAGGAATGACGCTGGTCTGAAGGGGCCGGCCCAAGGAGGAGAAAACGCCATGGCCACGGCCGTGAGACAGACCCGCATGCGCAACATTGGGTCCGAGGTGGCGCGGCAGGGCATCCTGATCGCCTTCGGACTGTTCATCCTCGGATTCGCGATCTTCTCCGACCGCTTCCTGACGCCGGAGAACCTGATGACGGTGGTGCGCCAGGCCGCCATCATCGGCACGATCGCTGTCGGCGTGACGCTGGTGGTGATCGGCGGCAACCTCGATCTTTCTGTCGGCTCGATGCTGTCCTTCGCGACGGTAATGGTGGTCGACCTGCACGATCAGGTCGGACCGACGCTCGCGATACTCATCATGTTCATTGCGACGCTCGCGATCGGGGCGATAAATGGCGCGCTCGTCGGGTTCCTGCGCCTCAATTCGCTGATCGTGACGCTCGGCATGCTGTCGGCGATCCAGGGTCTCACGCTGATCTATTCCGGCGGCCAGAACGTCGACATCGTCGATCAGGAGAACACCTGGTTCGCGATCTTCGGCCGGGGCGAGGTGTTCGGCATACCGACACCGATCGTCATCTTCCTCGTCCTCGCGGCGATCCTGCACGTCGTGATGTCGTACATGCCCTATGGTCGAAAGGTCTAC
Organism: uncultured Alphaproteobacteria bacterium; assembly: GCA_963749675.1. GTDB lineage: Bacteria > Pseudomonadota > Alphaproteobacteria > Rhodobacterales > Rhodobacteraceae > Roseitranquillus. The sequence goes on along the minus strand of CAVVNT010000001.1, from coordinate 501,397 downwards.
GCCGTCGGCGGCAACCCGACCGCCGCCACGTTCTCGGGCATCAGGCGCAGCAGGGTGGTCTTCACCACGTATCTCATCTCGGCCTTCGCCGTGGGCTGCGCCGCCATCATCCTCGGTAGCCGCGTCATGGGCAGCCAGAACAACGTGGGCCAAGGCTATGAGCTGCAGGTGCTCGCGGGCGTGATCCTTGGCGGCACCTCGCTGCTTGGCGGCTCGGGCAACGTGCTCAAGACGGTGGTCGGGGTCCTGATCCTCGGCTTCATCCAGAATGGACTGCTGCTGCTTGGCTACGCCTACTACGTGCAGTGGATAGTCACCTGGATAGTCATCATCCTTGCCGTCTGGCTCGACATCTCGGCCAAGCGCGGCCGGCTTCTGTCACCGATCGCCTGAAGGGGACGAAATCATGCAAGCAGTCAACTGGCTAATCCGGAACCCGATCTGGGGGTTCGTGGTGCTGATCTTCGTGTTCTTCAGCGTCTCGAACGAGTATTTCTTCGACGCCGGCAACTTCCAGAACATTCTGGTTCAGACGTCGACGATTGGCCTGATCGCGCTCGGCATGACGATGGTCATGATCAACGGCAACATCGACCTCTCCGTGGGCGCGACGCTCGCGCTCGCGGCGAGCCTCGCGATCGACATCCAGAGCTGGGCGATCTTCGCAAGCTGGGGCAGCTGGGCGATCCTGCCGGCGGTCACAGCTGCCCTGCTCTGCGGTGTCCTCGTCGGCGCGCTGAACGGGCTGATAGTATGGAAGACCGGGGTCGACGCGTTCATCGTGACGCTGGGCGCGATGCTCGGCATCCGCGGCCTCGTCTTCATGTACACGCAGGAGCAGTCGTTCTTCGCGATGAACTTCGCCTACGCGGACTTCGGCATGAGCTCGATCGGGCCGCTGCCGACGCTGGCGGTGCTGTTTCTTGTCTGCGCGCTGATCATGCATCTGATCCTCTCGCAGACAGTCCACGGGCGGGACACGTATGCGGTCGGCGGCAATCGCGACGCAGCCGTCAACGCCGGAATCCGGGTCGGGCCGCACATGCTGATCAACTTCATGATCGTGGGCTTCTTCGCGGCGCTCGCCGGCATATCGCTGTCGACGCAGATGGGCGCCTCCACCCCCAATCTCGGACGCGAGTACGAGCTCTGGACGATCACAGCCGTGGTGCTCGGCGGCACCAAGCTCACCGGCGGGTCGGGTACGATGATCGGCACCCTCGGCGGGGTGCTGGCGATCGGCATCCTCAGGAACGGGATGAACCTGATGCAGGTGCCCGCCTTCTACGTGCTGGTGATCCTCGGCTCGATCCTGATCGCCGTCCTGTTCCTCGACAAGCAACTGAACCGCCGCGGCAAGCAGGAGCTTCGGACATGACAACGCCAGCCCTCAAGGTGGAGAACATCGTCAAGACCTTCCCTGGCGTTCGCGCCCTCGACGGGGTCAGCTTCGAAGTGATGCCCGGGGAGTGCCACGCGCTCCTCGGCGAGAACGGCGCCGGCAAGTCGACGCTGATGAAGGTCCTCGCCGGGATGCACGCCCCGAACGAGGGCAAGATCTTCATCGACGGCGAGGAGGTCTCCCTGAGATCGCCGCTCGAAGCCAAGGCCAAGGGCGTCGTCCTGATCCACCAGGAACTCAGCCTCGCCGAGGAGATGTCGGCGGCGGAGAACATCTTCCTGGGCGAGCTGCCACGCAGCCGCCTCGGCCGGGTCGACTGGTCGACGCTGCACGAAAAGGCCGGCGCGATCCTGAAGAAGCTCAACTGCGATTTCGGGCCGAAGACCCGCGTCTCGTCGCTGTCGATCGCCAAGAAGCAGATGGTCGAGATCGCCCGCGCCCTGACCGTCGACGCCAAGGCGGTCATCTTCGACGAGCCGACGGCCTCGCTGACCGACGCCGAGAAGGTCGTGCTCTTCGACGTCATCCGCGACCTGAAAAGCCAGGGCGTCGCCATCGTCTACATCAGCCACCGGATGGAGGAGATCTTCACCATCTCCGACCGGATCAGCGTGCTGCGCGACGGCGGCTACCGCGGCACTTTGGTAACCAAGGATACCAACGAGGACGAGGTCACGCAGCTGATGATCGGCCGCAGCCTCGATCTGTCGCGCAACGTGCAGCACGGCGAACTGGGCGACGTCGCGCTCGAGGTCCGCGGCCTTTCCTGCGGCTCGTTGTTCCAGGACGTCAGCTTCAGCGTCCGGTCCGGGGAGGTCCTGGGCTTCTACGGCCTCGTCGGGGCCGGGCGGACCGAGATCGCCGAGACGCTGTTCGGCCTCCGCGACCCCTCCGCCGGCAAGATCCTTCTCGACGGTCAGGAGGTCACGATCGGCTCTCCGGTCGAGGCGATCGCCGCCGGCATCTCGCTGGTGCCGGAGAGCCGAAAGGAACAGGGCCTCGTCCTCGGCATGAACTGCCGGGACAACATGACCCTGCCGCAGGTCGACGACCTGACCGCTGGACCCTTTGTCGCCAACGGTGCCGAGATCGCGATCTACGATCAGTATCGCGACCGGCTCCGGATCAAGACGCCGAGCTGGCGCCAGACGGTCGGCAACCTCTCCGGCGGCAACCAGCAGAAGATCGTCATCGGCAAGTGGCTGGCGATGAAACCGTCCGTGCTCATCGTCGACGAGCCGACGCGGGGCATCGACGTCGGCTCCAAGGCCGAGATCCACAACCTGATCCGCGAGCTCGCGCGGTCGGGCTACGCGGTCATCGTCATCTCATCCGAGATGCCGGAGGTTCTGCACGTCTCCGACCGCATCGTCGCGATGTACCACGGTCGCGTCATGCGCGAATTCACCTCCGACGAGGTAACCGAGGACAGCCTCGTCCAGGCGATCTCCGGCATCGGCCCTGGCACGAAGGCCGCCTGATGAGGGTCGGCTTCGCCGGCTTGGGCCGGATGGGCGCGCGAATGGCCCGCAATCTCGCGCGCGCCGGGCACGATGTGACGGTCTGGAACCGTTCGCCGGGTCCCGCGGCGGAGTCCGGCACCGCTGTGGCCGGGACGCCTCGGGAGCTTGCAGAGGGCACAGAAGTGGTCGTGACGATGCTCGCCGACGACAATGCGTCAGAGGCAGTTCATCTGGGGGAGCAGGGGCTTTTCTCTGCCACGACTGGCGCCCGCACCTTCGTCGAGATGGGCACGCTGAGCCCCGACCATTTGGCGGCTCTGCGCGCGACGGCGGACGAACGGCTGGTTATCGACGCGCCCGTCTCCGGCGCCACTCAAGCCGCCGAGGATGCCACGCTGATGATCATGGTCGGCGCCGACGAGGCGACGGCCGTCCCCCTGATGCCGCTTTTCGAGGCCATGGGGCGGCGCACGATCTGCCTCGGCCAGCCGGGCCGCGGGGCGGTGATGAAGCTGGCGGTGAACTCGCTGATCCACGGGCTGAACCAGACGCTCGCCGAGGCGCTGACGCTGTCAGAGGCGGCGGGCATCGCCCCCGCCCGCGCCTTCGACGTGATCGAGGCGTCGGCCGCGGCCGCCCCGATGCTGAGCTATCGCCGCCCCATATACCTCGACGAGGCCGCCCATGAAGTCACCTTCACGATCGCGCTCGCGCGGAAGGACATGGAGGTCACCGCCGCCCTGGCCGCGCAGCTCGGAGTCGCACTGCCACAGGGTCAACTGAACCTCACCCAGCTCAGCGCGGCCGCGGCACAGGGCTATGCCGGCCGGGACATGGCGTCGATGGTGAGCTTCATGAAGGAGCACAAGGAATGAAGGCAGCCCTGTTCGCAGGCGGCTGGGAGGGCCACGACCCGACCGCGTTCGCCGACTGGTGCCGCGACCTGCTTGCGGCAGACGGGTTCGAGGTCGACATCCACGAGACGCTCGCCCCGCTGGCCGAGCCGGAGGGGATGCGCGACGTCGACCTGATCGTGCCGATCTGGTCCTCGGCCCGCTCCTCGCACCAGCCGGAGTTCGGCAACATGACCAAGGCGGAGGAGGACGGCCTCCTTGCTCTCATCGCGGGCGGCTGCGGCATCGGCGGGTGGCACGGGCACATGGGCGACGCGTTCCGCGACCGGCCCACCTATCACTTTCTGATCGGCGGCCAGTTCGTCGCCCACCCGCCGGGATGGCCGGACAATCCGGTGCCGATCGACGACTACCTGGACTACGACCTGACCGTGACGCGGCCGGCGCATCCGATCATGGCGGGCATCGGCTCGTTCCGGCTCCGGTCAGAGCAATACTACATGCTTGTCGACCCCTCCAACGACGTCCTCGCCACCACGACCTTCTCGGGCGAGCACCTGTGGTGGATCGAAGGCACCGTCATCCCGGTGGTGTGGACCCGGCGCTGGGACAAGGGCCGCGTGTTCTACTGCTCGATCGGCCACACGCTCGAGGACCTCAGGCATCCCAAAGTGCAAGAGATCGTTCGTCGAGGGCTGGGATGGGCGGCACGTAGCAATGCATAGCCAGCACGCAGACAGATCTTCCAGGTGATCGCAGCTGCCGGTTCTCACTCGACCTGCTCGCAGCGCATCTGCCGCAGTGGCGACGTCCGCGTGCCGCTCATGAATGAATAGGCAAGGAGAGCCCGCCCAGGTTCTCGCGCGCTGTCTCGCACCGCAACCAGCCACGGAGGGATCAAGCCTTCGTCAAGTCCGGCCGGCTCGCGTCAGATCAGCCGCCAGCGGGCACGCCATCCTTCGTTCTTGTAGTTCCTTCCGGCGGCTCGACCTCGTCAGGATCGGGGTCCAGATCCATGTCCTCGCCTGCCAGACAGAGAGCGATGAGCGGCAGGGCCTCGGCGACAGCGTTGAGATCGAGACCGAACTGCGCATCGAGCTTTCGATGACGCAGGCTTCCCGGGAAGAAGGTCAGCGCTGCATCCGCGGAACGTGCGCGGATCTCGGCTGCGGTGATGCCCTCGATCAGCACCACGTCCGCCTCGATGCGAACTTCTTGCAGCATCTTAGAGATCTTGCTCTCGGTCCTCCCCGGGCGATCGGTGTTTCCCTCCGCGAGAACCCGCAGCCGGGCCTGCGTCCAGTCCGGCGTCCGGGTCATGAGGTAGGCCAGCAGAAGCGCCAGATCGGACGTTGCGCCGCCGGCCCACCAGATGTCGATGCGCCGGTCCTTGGCCGGCACCTCCTCCAGCTTCGACAAGGCATTGGCGTGAGAATGGACGACGACCGCGTTGTAGCCAAGGCTCAGGGCCATGCCGAGGTTGTGACCATAAACATGCTTCGACCGCTCATCCGGCACCGGCGGAAGCTGCTCGAGCCAGTTGACGAGGATCGTGTTCGCCTTGAGGGGACCGACGCCGTAGGATTGCAGCAGGATGGAAAACCCGGTCTCGAAGTCCGGCGCGCTGACGGTTAGAGGAAATGCGTCGACACCGGACGCCGCGATCGATCGGCGCAGGCGCTTCTCGACTGCGGCTCGGTCGCGGTGGTCCCCGTCCCCTTGCTCGATGACGGAGACGAGGGATGTCAAGCCGCTCCGACCCTCGATCCAGCCGGCGAAGCGCAGGAGTTCTCGCCGCCGTTCCTCGTCCTTGGAGAGGATCAGGATCTGCGGACGCCAGTCGCGCGGATGCGCAGGGCGGCCCTCCATCGCGAAGAGCTGCTCGCGAATGCGCTGAAAGCCGTAGGCGCGCTGGCTGTCGGCCCAGACCTTGTCCCCGACGCGGCCCTTCAGATACTGGTGGACGGCAAACATCGCGAGCACCGCGACGCCGGCCGAGATCAGGTCGATGGCGAGCATGGCGCCGACGCAGAGAAGGCCGCCCAGCAGGCTCAGGTACTTGTGGAATGCCCTGAAGGACGGCCGGAACGAGGGGCTTGCGGCGTGCGCGACGAAGAAGGTCGAGTAGTTCAGGAGCGCGTAGGACGCGAGAAAGAACATCGTGATGATCGGGGCGAGGAAGTTCAGGTCTCCGATCGCGACCGCGGCGAGCGCGATGGCCCCGGAGAGCAGCACCGCCCGGCGGGGGTTGTCGGTCTTGCCCGATCCCTCCGCAAGGTGGCGGCTCATCGGAAAGACCCCGTCGCGCCCCAGCGCCTGCGCGATCCGCGGCGCGCCGAGGAACGACGCCATCGCCGAGGAGGCGGTGGCCGCGATCACACCGGCGGTCACGATCCAGGCGACGGGCGAGATGTCCTCCAGGATGAGATAGTTGTCCCTCAGCTCCTGCCCCGTGGCATTGCCGGCGACGAGTACCGCGAGCCCGGAATAGAGGCCGAAGGACAGCAGGACGGCGGCGAGGGTGCCGAGGGGGATGTCCCGTGTCGGGCGCCTGAGGTCTCCCGACATGTTGAGCCCCTGCGTGAAGCCCGTGATGGCCGGAAAGAAGAGCGCGAACGCTGCCCAGAACCCGAGCGTGCCGCCCTCGCCCGAAAAGAGTGATCCGCCGTTCTCCCGCATCTGCTCCGCGTCGAAGCCAAGCCAGCCGCCCCAGCCGATCGCCAGGATGGACGCGAAGACGATCGCCATGACGACGTATTGAAGCTGTGTTGCGACATCGGCGCCCGCCCAGGCGAACAGGAAGAGAAGGAGGATCGTCCCCACCGCGATCACCCGAGGCGTCGCCCAGTCCGGCACGGCGTCCATGCCGACGGCCACCTCGCCGAGGCCGATGGCATAGAAGGCGATCCCGGTCGAGATCGAGACGAAAAGGACGAGGCCCAGCGCGCCGCCGAACTCGAACCCGATTGTTCGCGAGATGACGTAGTAGAACCCGCCCCCCTTCACCGGCATGCTGGTCGCGATCGCGGACAGCGAAAAGGAGGTCAGGAGCGAGATCGCATAGCAGATCGTGATGATGATCAGGGCGCCGACGAGCCCGACTTCTCCGACCACGTAGCCCGCGCGCAGGTAGAAGATGATGCCGAGGATCGTGAGGATCGAGGGCGCGAATACGCCGCCAAATGCGCCCAGCGTTCCCGTCGCATTCGAGGCGCCATTTCCCGAGGACGTGTTCGGTCGTCGAGGCATGAGCGCCGCGCCTTTCTGTTGAACTGGTGATCATCGACGATCGAGGGGGCTGGTCAATAGTGGTGGCGAGGTCCCGAAGCGTTCGTTCGCTGGTTCTCATGGGTCTTCCTTCGCCCACTCGGCCGGCACAGCACCGCAGCCCTGAGCACCTGAGCACCTGAGCACCTGAGCAGGTCAGATGTGTTGAGATCATGGTCGTTCATTTGCAGAAGCAGCGGCCGCGAAGCAGAGCAGGAATCGGCTGATCGGCACAGCGGTGCCTGCCAACTCCCCATCGCGTGTCTCCCAAGCGTCTCCTTTGCCTCGTTGCTGGCTCCTGCCACAAAAGTATCTACCCACCGGCCAGACGCTTGGTGCAGGGTCCATGCATGAATGCAAAGTCGGGTCATGAGACAGGGCGCGACGCCGTCCTGACTCACGGTGTGGTCAGCGAGCACCCTGAGGGCTTGTTGCACGGCACCGGTTGGCGTGTCCCTTGGGCTGTGATGCAAGAAGCTGGGCTAAGGCTCTGGAGCGACGATGCGTTCGGCCTGGCGGGCAACGTCGCCTTTCGCGCGTTGCTGGCGATTTTTCCCTTCCTGATCTTCACGAGCTCGATGACGGCCTTCATCGGCGACAGGTCCATGGCGGACGAACTCATCGCGTTTCTGATCGCGATCGTCCCTCCTCCATTGGTCGAGCCGATCGTTTCGGAAGTGGAACAGGTCATGACCGTACAGCGGGGCGGCGTACTCAGCATCGGTATCTTGCTGACGATCTGGTTCGCCGTCGGGGGTGTCGACGGCGTGCGTGTCGGTCTGAACCGGGCCTACGGGATCCATGAAACCCGCTCGACAGTTGCGCTCTACGGCCTGCAGACTGCAATGGTCGTGCTAGCGAGCCTGGCCCTCGTCCTTGTCGGCTACCTGCTGGTGCTGGCGCCGCGAGCGGGATCGTGGCTGCACACGCTGTTGCCGGGCTTCGAGCCGGCGTCAGTCACGGTTGGCCTGATCCGGTATCCCGCCGCGGCGGTGATCCTCATCGCGGCTCTGTTCGCGGCGCATGTATTCCTGCCGGCCCGGCGCACCAGAATTCTCCAGTATCTGGCCGGGCGTGCTCTTCACCGTGTCCGCGTGGGTCCTGCTTGCGGCAGCCTTCTCGTTCTACTTGCGGAGTTTCGGCAATTACGCGAGCTACTACGCGGGTTTGGCCGGTATCATAGCCGCCCTCTACTTCATGTACCTAGCGGCTCTGGTCCTGATCTTCGGCGGCGAACTCAACCGTGCCATAAGGATCCGTCGCCTTGCGCGTGCCCTGAGCGAAGCAGATGGCGGGGCGCGAGGCCGATCCAGATCGTAAGCAGTCCGTCTGCCGCTCGATGAGTGTCCCGGCAGCGGATGCTCCTTGCGCAAAAGCGTTGCCTTCGAGCTTTCGGCCCCCACTCTTCGCGCCCGCGAAATCGGCGCAAGCAGCCGTGACGCTCTTCAACCAGAAGAAAAGTCGGCCACCCCCCAAGTTCGACATTTGCCGGCCAGTTTTCGTGTATCCGGCGCGTTCCGTGTTCGTGAATTCAAGAGGTTGTAGCCGTTCGGGGTGGATTTCGTCTCGATCCGTGTTGTTACACGCGACCGCCCTGACATGCGTTGCAATGCAGCTTCATCTGCAGCAGTCTGCATTCCATATTCACGCCCGTCACCGAGAGCGGCGGGCGCCGCTATTTGCAGATCGTCGAGTCCTTCCGCAATGAGGCCGGAAAGCCGAGACTGCGCGTTATCACCAACCTCGGGCGCGTCCGACGCAATGAAGGACGGCCTGCTCGACGCCCTGATCCGGGGCCTCAGCCGGGTTGCAGGCCGGGACGAGCCGGCGAAGACCGAGATCGCCTGGCAAGGCGCGCGCAGTTATGGGGACGTCTTCGCCCGGCATGCGCTCTGGAAGGACCTCGGTCTCGACCGCGCGCTTGGCCGGGCCTTGCGGTCGGGGCGTCGCGGAACCGATGGGAGGCCCTCGTCCGCGCCATGGTGTTCAACCGGCTGTGCGACCCCACGAGCAAGCCGGGCTGCCTGCGCTGGCTGGAGACCGTGGCGATGCCGGCGATGCCGGAGACCGTCACCCACCAGCATCTGCTTCGCGCGATGGATGCGCTGATGGATCGCGCCTCGCCCGCAACGGCCGCGATTGGCATCACCTGCTGGAACTCTGCGGTCTCGTCGAAGCCCGGGTGATCGACCTCGACGGCGTGTACGATCCTTGTCGGCCGAACGACCGGCTCCTCCTCGGCATGAAGGGCAGCATCAGCGAGTTCGAGCTCGGCATCCTGCGCGCGCGGATGCTCGATGCCGCGCGCGCGAAGGCAGAGCGGGGCGAGCTCCGCATCAGCGTGCCCGTCGGCTACCTCTGGCGCCGGGACCATGGCCTCGGCTTCGATCCCGACCTGCGTCTCCAGCAGACGATCCGGCTGATCTTCGAGCGCTTCCGGCAGCTCAGCAGCGCGCGCCAGACGCTGCTGTCGCTCGCGGCCGACGGCGTCTCGTTTCCGCGGCCGTCGGCCGATTGCCATTGGAGCGCCATTGGTCCGAGTGACAATGGCGATGCGGATGACCTCCCTCGAGTGGACCCCGATCCGCTACCGCAACGTGATCTCGATCCTGAAGAACCCGTTCTACGCCGGCGCCTACGTCTACGGCAAAAGCGAGAAGCGGGTGGTCATGGTCGAGGGACGGGCGCGCAAGACCTACGGCCACGGCCGGCCACGGGCGGCGTGGGACGTGCTGATCCACGACCACCACGACGGCTACATCGGCTGGGCCGAGTTCGAGCGGAACCAGGAGACGCTCGCGGCCAACACCTACGGCTGGGCCGGTGGCGCGAAGTCCGGCCGCGGCGGAAGAGCCCTGCTCGCGGGCATCCTGACATGTGGACGCTGCGGCCGGGCGCTCTCCGTCGCCTATGCCGGCAGGCCGCCCGGCCGCTCCACGTATCGCTGCGATCGGGCACAGACCGGGCGCGGCATCGGCCGCTGCATGACCTTCGGCGGCTCCCGGGTCGATGCCGCCATCGCGGCCGAGTTGCCTCGCGCGCGGTAGAACCCATGGCGATCGAGGCGGCGCGGGAAGCCGAGCGCATGCACGAAGACGGCGAAGCCGAGAGACGGCGGATGGCGGAGCTCGACCTCCCGCAGGCGCGGCTCACGATGCCTCGCTGGCGGAACGCCGCTACGCTGCCTGCGACCCGGACAACCGCCTGATCGCGGCGCAGCTCGAGCGCGCCTGGGAGATGACGCTCCGCCGCGTCGAGGCCTGCGCCGAACGTCTCGAGGCGCTGGCTTTGCCGGTGTCCGCCGCGCCAGCACCGGACTTCACCGGCCTTGCCGACGCTCCCGCCGGCGCCTGGAGTGCGCCCGGCGTCACGATGCGCGCACGCCAGCAGCTCCTGCGCGCTCTGGTGACCGACATCATCGTCGACGTCGGCGAGGTGTCGCGCGAGGTCATCCTGACCATCCACTGGCGCGGCGGCGCGCACTCGCAGCTGCGCGTCCGCAAGCCGAAGACCGGCGAGCACGGCCGCCGGACCCCGGAGGAAGCGCTCGCGGTCATGGCCCGGATGGCGGGCCGCTGGTCGGACGCCGACATCGCCGCCTCGCTCAACCGGATGGCCATCCGCACGGGACAGGGAAAGACCTGGACGCCGCACCGCGTCGGCTCCATCCGGAAGGTCCACGGCATGCACGCCTACCGTTCCGCCGAGAAAGAACGGCGAATGGCTCACCATGAGCGAAGCCGCGGCGAAGCTCGGCGTGACCAACCACGCCATCCGCAGGCTCATCAGAGAGCACGTTCTGCCTGCCGAGCAGGTCGTGCCCGGCGCGCCGTATCAGATCCGGGCGATCGACCTCGAAGACGACACCGTCAGCATCGCACTGAGACGGAAAGGACGCCCGTGTCGGCCTGATCCGAAGAACCAACTCTCCATGTTTCCAGACACTTGAAGAAGGGGGGCACAATGAACGCCTCGTCGCGATCGGACGGATCTGGTTCTCGACCGGGTTGGTGTCGAGTTCGAGGGTGCCGTCTGAGGAAGCGGATCAGGCCGGGCCAGTGCGCGAGGCGTAGCGGATGTCCTCGGCCAGCCGGGATTTCTGCGGGATACGGGAGAGCTGGGGCTCCAGCCAGGGCTTGAGCGCGGCGACGATCGGGGCGGACTGCTCGCGTCGGGCGGCGAGGCGCAGAGACGGCTCCTTGCCGCGCACGGTCTTCTCGACCCCGTAGAGGGCCGCGAGCTGGCGCAGCATCTCCTCGGCGATGGGGGAGCCCTCGTTCTCGAAGCGCGTCACGAAGCGGCGGCGGACATGGGTCCAGCAATGGACCAGTTTCCACGGGCCACCGTCGCGCGCGATGTCCGTCAGCGCGTTGCAGGACTGGCAGGCGTCGCATTGCAGGAACCGGCCGCGGTATTCGGCAAGGAACTTCAGCGGATGCTGCTTCCCCCGACCGGGGGCGTAATGGAACAGCACGATCGGCGGGCCGGCGCCGGCATGGCCGCGACCGTCGGCGACGACGGCCCAGAAGTAGCCGCTCTTCGTGGCCTTCCAGCCCGGATCAAGCACCGGCGCCCGCGTCTCGTCGACGAAGATGCGGTCGGCGCCGCGCAGATGGGCGCGCATGTGGTCGATGACCGGCGTCAGGTGGAAGCATGCGCGCCCGACCCAGTTGCCGAGCGTGCCGCGGTCGAGGTGGAGCCCCTGCCGCTCGAAGATCCCGGCCTGTCGGTAGAACGGAAGGAAGTCGCCGAACTTCGACACAATGGTGAGCCATCGCGGCGCCATCGGTTCGAGCCCGATGGCGAACGGCGATCAGCCGCTCGGTCGGCAGCCCGCCCGGCACGACATGCTCGGGGGCGTGCGCCTGCGCCACGGCCTGCGAGCACCGGCGGCAGGCGTATCTGGGGCGCCGCGTCACCAGCGCCTGGAACTGTGCCGGGATCACGTCGAGCCTCTCGGAGAGGTCCTCGCCGATCCTTGCCGTCTCGCCGCAGCCGCAGGGGCAGAGCGTGCTGGCGGGCTCGATCACACGCTCGATCCGGGGCAGATGTGCCGGCAGATGACCACGGTTGCGCGCCGGCTTGCGAGGCGTCTCCCCGCGCGCCCGCTGCAGCGCGGCCTCGGCCTTCTCCTGCGCGGCTTCGAGCATGCCCTGGGCCAGTTCGGCATCCTCGAGCGGCAGGTTGAACTGGTCGGGGGACAGCTTCTCGGAGCGTTTGCCGAACCGCTCGCGCTGCGAGGAGCGTGAGGCATGTCTTCCAGCCGACGGTTGGCCTCCTGCACCTCGGCCAGCGCCGCCTCGACCTCGGCCAGGCGGGCCTTCAGGTGGGTGTTCGCGCGGCTGAGGGCGTCGGCGTCCATGCGCCGGAGTGAATCACGCGCTTCAGGCTCTGGCCAGCAAGAACAGGGGCTTCCCGCACGTCCGCGCGCTCACCCTGCCGCCAGCGGACGCCGCGCCCGCTCGGGGCTGTCAGGCGACACGAACTCTGGCGACATGAGGAACTGGCCCGCCTCGTGAGCTGAGAGGAGGGTCTGGATGACCGAGGATACGACGAGGACGCTTCCGTGGACGGTGGGTCTGCGGAGGGACGAGATGCTGGAGCCGGACGATGTGTCGGCGATGCTGAAGCTGAAGGCGCTTGGCTGGGGCGCGCGTCGGATTGCAGCGGAGCTTGGGTGCTCGCGGACGACGGCTCGGCGATGGCTGCGGGAAGGTGTGTGGCGCAGGCCTGTCGCCACCCTCGCGCCCGAAGGCGCTGGACGGGCTGGAGGCCTGGCTCGAGGAGCGGTTTCGCCGTCATGCCGGCAATGCCGACGTGGTCCGCCAGGAGCTCGTCGGCCGAGAAGGGCATCGAGGTGAGCCTGCGCACGGTGGAGCGGGCGGTGGCGCATCTGCGCCAGGAGCTGCGCGCCGAGGCACGGGCGACGGTGCGTTTCGAGACGCGGCCGGGTCAGCAGTTGCAGATCGACTTCGGCCAGCGTCGGGTGGAGATCGAGGGCGTCCTGCGGCTGGTGTCGTTCTTCGTGGCGACGCTCGGCTACTCGCGGCGCCTCCATGTGCGGGCCTTTCTGGGCGAGCGCCAGGAGCACTGGTTCGCCGGAATGGAGAGCACCTTTGCGACCTTCGGCGGTGTCCCTGCGGAGGTGCTGCTCGACAACGCCCGTGCGCTGATCCTGAGCCACGATCCGGCCAGCCGCGAGGTGGTGCTGAACCCCAAGCTCCATGCCTTCGCACGGCACTGGGGCTTTCAGGTTCGGGCCTGCGCCCCTTATCGGCCGAGAACCAAGGGCAAGGACGAGCGCGGCGTCGGCTACGTGAAGCGCAACGCCATCGCCGGCCGCAGCTTCGAGAGCTTCGCCGCCCTCGAGGCTCATCTGGAAAGCTGGACGCGGGAGATCGCCGATCAGCGGGTGCATGGCACGACCGGTGAGGCGCCGATGGTGCGCTTCGTTCGCGACGAGGCCGCCAGGCTGAAGCCTCTCCCCGATTGCGGCCCGTTCCTGGCGGCGCGCGAGCTGAGCCGGCGCGTCGGGCCCGGACTGCGCGGTCGAGCTCGACACCAACGCCTACTCCGTTCCCTGGCGGCTGATCGGAGAACGGGTCCGGGTGCTGGTCACCGCCGAGACGGTGCGGATCACCCATGCCGGCGTCGAGGTGGCGTGCCATCGGCGCAGCGCCGGCCGCCGCGGGCGCATCACCGACCGCGCCCACTTCGACGGCGTCGCCGGAGCTGCCGGCCGGCTGATCCGGGCCGAGAAGAGCGAGGACGCGGGTTCGGCGGTCTCCGGCGCCGGCCCTGCTGCGTCCGCTGGCCGAGTATGAGGCGGTTGCCGGAGGAGCCTGGTGATGGGCCCTGATGACGCAGACCGACCTCGACCGGATGCTCACGCGGCTGAAGCTGACCGCGGTCCGGGACCAGCTCGACACGCTCCTCGACGAGGCGGCGCGCTCGGAGATGACGCTGCGCGACGCGCTGGCGTTCCTGTGCCAACGCGAGATCGCTCGGAAGGACCAGCGCCGCATCGACATGAGCTTCGGCCTGGCCAAGTTCCCGTTCGTGCGGGACCTGGCCGGCTTCGACTTCGCCGCCCAGCCCTCGATCGACAAGGCGCAGATCCGCGACCTCGCGACGGGCCGCTTCATCGCCAACGGTGACGCGCTCCTGTTGCTCGGGCCGCCGGGCGTGGGAAACGCATCTGGCGGTGGCGCTCGGCCGCGAAGCGATCGTCGCCGGCTACACTGTGCTCTTCACCGGGGCCATGGAGCTCGTCGCCAACCTGGCCAAGGCGCAGGCCGACGGCCGGCTCGAGGAGCGGCTGACGCACTTCGCCAAGCCGAAGCTCCTGATCGTCGACGAACTGGGTTACCTGCCGCTCGAGCCCAACGCCGCACATCTCTTCTTCCAGCTGGTCAGCCGGCGCTATGAACGCGGTGCGATGCTGATCACCTCGAACCGCGCCGTCGGAGAGTGGGGCAGCGTCTTCGGCGACGCGGTGGTGGCAACGGCGATCCTCGATCGCCTGCTCCACCACAGCCACGTCGTCACAATCCGCGGCGACAGCTACCGGCTGCGCGAGAAACGCCGCAGCGGGCTTCTCAAGAAGGCCGCCGCCGCCCCTGAAACCGAAAATGAACCAACCTGAGAGGGGGCGCATTGCTTCAGATGAAACGCTACCCGACGCTGCGATCGCGCCACCTCGCTTGCTACGCGCTCGCTGGGCGGGACGACGATGGGTGGCGCGGGAATGGCGAGGAGGCTCAGCATGGCGGCACGTGCGGAGGTGTCGGCGGCGCTCCGGGACCGGTATGCGGCGAGCGGGCGTGCGGCGAAGACGGTGATCCTGAACGAGTTCGTCGCGCTGACCGGGTTGCATCGCAAGCACGCCATCCGGCTGCTCGGCACGGGGTCTCTCGAGAAGCGTCCGCGAGGTCGTCCTGAGAGGCTCTACGGGGCTGCGGTGAAGGCGGCGCTGGCACTGCTCTGGGAAGCGTCGGACCGGGTCTGCTCGAAACGGTTGAAGCCGATGATCCCGGTCCTGCTGCCGGCGCTTGAGCGGCACGGGCAATTCGCGGCCGATGAGGAGCTGCGCGCGAAGCTCCTGGCGGTCAGCCCGGCGACGATCGACCGGCTGCTGTCGGAGACGCGGATCGCGGCAGCGCAGGGACGCCGGCGGCGGGCCGGCTTCAGTTCGGCGGTGCGGCGGTCGGTGCCGGTCCGAACCTTCGCCGACTGGGGCGATCCGCCGCCGGGCTTCGTCGAGGTCGACTTCGTGGCGCATTCCGGCGTCAGCACGGCCGGGGCCTTCGTCCAGACGCTGGTGCTGACCGATATCGCCACGGGCTGGACCGAGTGCGTGCCGGTGGTGATGAGGGCAGGTGCGCTCGTGCTGGAAGCGCTGCGAGCCGCGCAGGAGCTGTTTCCGTTCCCGCTCAGAGGCGTTGATCTCGACAACGTCGGCGCCTTCATGAATGACCCGGTGGTCGCCTGGTGCCGGGCGCAGGGCCTCGAGGTGACGCGTTCGCGTGCCTATCGGAAGAACGACCAGGCGTGGGTGGAGCAGAAGAATGGTGCCATCGTTCGCCGGCTGGTCGGCTACGGTCGCTTCGAGGGACCGGCGGCGACCGAGTTGCTCGCCCGGCTCTACGCCGCTGCCCGGCTGCACACGAACCTGTTCCAGCCGTCGTTCAAGCTGCGGGAGAAGGTCCGCGTCGGCGCGCGGGTGACGAAGCGCTGGCACCCGCCTCTCACGCCCGCCGATCGGGCCCTGGCCTCGGGACGGCTCGACTCCGAGAGCATGGCACGCATCCTCGATCTCCGCAGCCGCGCCGATCCGGTGATCGCGCTCGCGGCGGTCCGGGCGGCTCAGACCGAGCTGGGCCAGCGCGTCGACCAGCGCGGCATTGCGCCGGCGCCGAAGGAAGCGGCCATCATCGTCGACTTCGTGAGCAGCGTTGCAGAATCCAAGAGGAATGGCGAACATCGGGAGATCCACCGCCGACCCTACCGGCGGGTGAAGCCAATCCCCAAGCGTGCATCGATGCTCGATCCGCACCGCGCCGACATCGAGGCCTGGCTCGAGGCGCAGCCCGCACTGACGGGGATCGAGGTGCTGGCCCGTCTGAAGCAGCGCCACCCGGACCGCTTCACCGACAATCACCTGCGCACCGTGCAGAGAATGGTGAAGGCGTGGCGAGCGCTCGAGGCCAGGAAGATCATCCGCTCAGCGACGGCCGCGCTGGTGCTATCGCCCATCCAAGGCCCGGTTCAGCCGGCGCCACCCCCGGTCGCCGCCTCCGGTAACATCATCCTCGGGTGAGATGCCGTAATGGGGCTGGCGCCCAGGAGCCTTGAGCCTGCTCTCGGCGGTTGGTGTCGTCGCCCCGGCGCGAGTGGGCGCCGCGGGGTCGCCGGGTCTGGCGCGCCCCTCTCCCTGGCAAAGACGAAAGGGCGACGACATGGAGCATTTCATCGGGATCGATGTCTCTCTTGCAAGCGCGGCGGTGTGCGTCCTCGATGCGCGTGGCGGAGTGGTGAAGGAGGCGAAGCTGCCGAGCGAACCGGAGGCGCTCGCGGCGTTCGTTCTCGGCCTGCCGTTCGAGGTGACGGCGGTTGGGCTCGAGGCCGGGCCGCTGTCGCAGTGGCTGCACAAGGCGCTCACGGAGGCGGGCGCCACGGTCGTGCTGATGGAGACGCGCCAGGTCAAGGCGGCGCTCAAGGCGATGCCCGTCAAGACGGACCGGCGCGATGCGGAGGGGATCGCGCGCCTGCTGCAGATGGGCTGGTACCGGCCAGTGCACTGCAAGTCGGTCTCGGCGCAGGAGATGCGCGCGCTGCTGACGGCGCGCCGGTCCATCCAGAAGGCGGCGATCGACGTCGAGCTGTCGCTGCGCGGTGTGCTGCGAAACTTCGGCCTCAAGCTCGGCAAGATCAGCAAGGGCGGCTACGCGGCGCGCGTGCGCGAGCTGGCGGCGGGGAACGCCATGCTGGAGACGCTGGCGGAGGCGATGCTCCGCGCCCGGGCGGCGTTGCGCGCGGAGCTCGCCGGTCTCGATCGGCGCCTCCGGGATCTGGCGAAGCAGGACGCCGCGTGCCGGATCATGATGACGATGCCGGGGGTCGGGCCGCAGGTGGCGCTCACGGTGAAGTCGGCGATCGATGCGCCGGAGCGGTTCCGGTCATCGAAGGACGTCGGGCCCTGGGTCGGCCTGACGCCAGGCCGCCACCAGTCCGGGGAGATCGACGTGGTCGGATCGATCACCCGCGCCGGCGACGCCGCTCTGCGCTCTGCGCTCTACCAGGCGGCGACGGTGATGATGCATCACGCCAGGCCGTGCTGGCTGAAGGCGTGGGGCCTGCAGGTCGCTCGACGGCGCGGGATGAAGCGGGCGGTGGTCGCCATGGCACGCCGGATCGGCGTGATCCTGCACCGGATGTCGGTGGACAGCGCGGACTTCCGCCTCACGCGCAGGGCCGCGGCAGGCGCCGCCTGACGCTCGGGAGCCGCCGCATGCGCCCCGCCCGTCGCGGGCGAAAACGCTGAAGGTTTCGGCCGCGCCCGAAGGCGCCGGCCGTCCGAAGTCCCCACCGGGACGCGGTCCCCGAGACGCCGAGTGTTGCCTCGTCGCCGAACGCTCGCGTTCGAGCACGCTTGTGAGATGGGCGCTCGGGACCGCACTGGACCAGGCATGATGTTGGCAGCCTCGCGCTGACCACGGACCGAAGCATGAACCCGGGGCGGACGAGAGACGGCAAAAGGCGCAGGGCTAAGCCCGATTCCGACCAACGGCGTCGCCGCGCTCGTGGCCCGGCGCCGGCATCGCTCCGACATGCGAATCTCCGCGCCGCCGGCGCCTCCGTCGCGCCAACCGACAACCCGCCCCACTTGGGGCCGGGGTGAAAATCACGCTTGACTGACAACGCCCCATTACCGAAGGCAACAGGCCGGGCCAGTTCCGAATGTCGCTGGACAGGGGCGCACCAGCCGCCAGTCCAACCCCTCGAACAGCGCCGCCAGCTGCGCCGACGACATCCGCATCACCCCGTCCCGCACCTGCGGCCCAGACGAACTTGCCGCCTTCCAGGCGCTTGTGCACCAGCACCATCCCGGTCTGGTCCCAGACCAGCAGCTTGATGCGGTCCGCCCGCTTCGCCCGGAACACGAAGGCCGCCCCGCAGAACGGATCGAGCCCGAACATCTCCTGCACCGCCAGCGCCAGCCCGTCGATCCCCTTGCTCCACCGGGCGCGTCGCCACGAAGACCTTCACCGCCGCCCTGGCCGAACATCACGATGCCGCCACTCGCACTGCCCGGATCGTCCGCATCAACAGCCCCTCGCCGGCGCCGGCGCCGGCGCGGATCACGACATCGCCGACGACGATCTCCACCCCGGATGTGGCATCCGTCGCTGCCGGCGCATCCGCGGCGGCGCCCTCGACCACCAGCTCAAACATCGGCAACTCCGCCACGCTCTCGGGCACCACCAACTGCCCCGTCCGCAGCTTCTTTCGCCAGTCGTAAACCTGCCAGCGCGTCGTTCCGTGCCGCCGCGCGACATCCGCCACCGACGTTCCGGGCACCAGGCTCTCCGCCGCGATCCGCGCCCGCTCCGCCTTCGTGCGCCACCGTCGCCCGGTCGGCCCCTCGATCACCTCCAGCCGCGAAACTCCACCCACCGTCGAGCCGTCCAAATGGACGCCCACTTTGCCGTCCCTTTCAAAGCCAACACCTCCGACGCTCATGCGCGCAGAGAATGACCCGGTCAGATCAGCAGCGGCAGGAGGGGGTTGGCGTCGCGCTTACGGAGGATCCATGTGCGCGATCTGTTCAGCTAAAAACCGCGTCGCCCGACGAGCGGGCGGCGCAACATTTCAGGAAAGGGCTGGCCGAGGGCGCCGTAAATCCGGGTGACGTGCAACTGACTATTCAGCCGCAGCCTCTTCCTTGGATTTTTCTTGTCCGGTTTCCTGATCAACGATCTTCATCGACAGCCGCACTTTGCCGCGGTCGTCAAAGCCCAGCAGCTTCACCCAGACTTCCTGACCTTCCTTGAGGGCATCTGAAGGGTGGTTCAGCCGCTTGTCCGCGATCTGGCTGACATGGACCAAGCCGTCGCGCTTGCCAAAGAAGTTCACGAACGCGCCGAAGTCGACGATCTTGACGACCTTGCCCTTGTAGACCTTGCCCTCCTCGGGCTCGGCCACGATCGAGTAGATCATGTCGTAGGCCTTCTGGATCGCCTCGCCATTGGGCGATGCGATCTTGATGACCCCGTCGTCGTTGATGTCGACCTTCGCGCCGGACTGCTCCACGATTTCGCGGATGACCTTGCCGCCCGAGCCGATGACCTCGCGGATCTTGTCGGTCGGGATCGTCATGGTCTCGATCCGCGGCGCGTGGACCGAGAAATCGCCGGCCTCGGTCAGGGCCTTGCTCATCTCGTTCAGGATGTGCATCCGGCCGTCCTTCGCCTGCGCGAGGGCCTGCTCCATGATCTCGGGCGTGATGCCCGCGACCTTGATGTCCATCTGCAGCGAGGTGATGCCGCGCTCGGTGCCGGCGACCTTGAAGTCCATATCGCCGAGATGATCCTCGTCGCCCAGAATGTCCGTCAGCACCGCCCACTGCCCGGTCTCTTCGAGAATCAGGCCCATGGCCACGCCCGCGACCGGCGCCTTGAGCGGCACGCCTGCGTCCATCATCGACAGGGACCCGCCGCAGACCGTCGCCATCGAGGACGATCCGTTGGACTCGGTGATCTCGGAGACGAGACGGATCGTGTAGGGGAAGTCGGTCGCTGCCGGCAGCACCGCCTGCAGCGCGCGCCACGCCAGCTTGCCGTGGCCGATCTCGCGCCGTCCCGGAGGGCCGACGCGCCCCACTTCGCCGACCGAGTAGGGCGGGAAGTTGTAGTGCAAGAGGAAGTTCGAGCGGAAGTTGCCGTGCAGCGCGTCGATGATCTGCTCGTCCTCGCCGGTGCCGAGGGTCGTGACCACCAGCGCCTGCGTCTCGCCGCGCGTGAAGAGCGCCGAGCCGTGGGTGCGGGGCAGGATCGACACTTCGCTTTCGATCGGGCGGACCGTTTCGCGGTCGCGGCCGTCGATGCGAGCCCCGCCCTTGATGATGTCGCCGCGCAGGATCGAACTCTCGAGCTTCTTGAAGGCCGAGCCGAGGTTGGCGTCGCTCTGCTCCTCCTCGGAGAGCTGCTCCATCACGGCGATGCGGGCAGCGGAAATGGCGTTCGTCCGCTCCTGCTTGTCGTGGATCGCGAAGGCGGCACGCATCTGCTCCTCGCCCAGAGACTTCACGCGGTCGTAGAGCGCCGAGTAGTCGGGCGGCTGGAAGTCGAAGGGCTCCTTCGCCGCTTCCTCCGCCAGCGAGACGATGACCTCGCAGACCGGCTTCAGCTGCTCGTGCGCGAACTTCACCGCGCCCAGCATCTCTGCCTCGGAAAGCTCATACGCCTCCAACTCGACCATCATCACCGCATCGGCGGTGCCGGCCACGACGAGGTCAAGCCGCTGCTCGGGGTTCGCCCGCAGGTTCTGCATGTCCTCGACGTCGGGATTCAGCACGTAGTCGCCGTTCGCGAAGCCGACGCGGCAGCCCGCGACCGGGCCCATGAAGGGCGCGCCCGAGATCGTCAAAGCCGCCGACGCCGCGATCATCGCGACGATGTCGGGGTCGTTGACCAGATCGTGGCTCAGAACGGTGCACATCACGAGCACTTCGTTCTTGAAGCCGGGAACGAAGAGCGGCCGGATCGGCCGGTCGATCAGGCGCGCGGTCAGCGTTTCCTTTTCGGTCGGACGCGCCTCGCGCTTGAAGAAGCCGCCGGGCACCTTGCCCGCTGCATAGTATTTTTCCTGGTAATGGACGGTGAGGGGGAAGAAGTCCTGCCCCTCCTTCGCCTTCTTGGCGAAGGTCACGTTGGCCATGACGCGCGTCTCGCCCAGAGTGGCGATGACCGAGCCGTCGGCCTGGCGGGCGACCTTGCCCGTCTCGAGGGTGAGGGTTTCATCCCCCCACTGGATGGATTTCGTCGTTACGTTGAACATCTCGTTTCCTATCGAG
Source organism: uncultured Alphaproteobacteria bacterium (assembly GCA_963749675.1). GTDB lineage: Bacteria > Pseudomonadota > Alphaproteobacteria > Rhodobacterales > Rhodobacteraceae > Roseitranquillus. The sequence goes on along the minus strand of CAVVNT010000001.1, from coordinate 480,337 downwards.
GCCTCCGGAGCGTATCCCCATCGGCCGTTTGCGTACGGGCCGCATTGCCCGTGGCCTCTGTCTGCGTTTCATCCCGGTCGCCGGCGCGAGGCCCGGCGCGAGCGACCCATCGGATAGCGAAACGCGCCCCGGAGGGCGCGTCACCGTTTCTCTAGCGGCGGATGCCGAGGCGCTTGATCAGGTCCTGATACCGGCTTTCTTCCTTGCGCTTGACGTAGTCCAGCAGCTTGCGGCGCTGGGCGACGAGCTTCAGCAAACCACGGCGGGAGTGGTTGTCCTTCTTGTGGGTCTTGAAGTGCTCGGTCAGCGTTGCGATGCGGCTGGTGAGGACGGCTACCTGGACTTCCGGCGAACCGGTGTCGCCATCCTTTGTGCCGTAATCCTTGATCAGTTTCTGCTTTTCTTCAGCAGTAATCGACATCGGGGTCTCCTTCTATCGGAAGTGGCATGGCGCAGGCCGGGATGTCGTCCAGCACAGGCCCATGGAGGTCCGCCTGGCGAACACGCCATAACGGATCGGCCGGACATAGGGGAAACCGTTCGCGAATGGAAGCCCTTGCCTCAATCTCGTCCTGGTCCTCGTCCTCGGCCTTGCGCCAAAGTCAGTCTCCGAAATGCCGCAGAGCCGCATCGATGACCGCCTGCGGGTTCTCCTCGGGAAGAAAGTGCCCGCCGTCCGCCGCCGTCGCGGTGACGTTTTCTGCCCACGCCCGCCAGCGGCCTGCCGGGTCTCCGGTCTGCGCCGGGAACCCGCCCTTCGCGTAGATGAACGCCAGCGGAGCGGCGATGCGCCATCCTGCGGCACGGTCGTTGTCGTCCAGCCGCCGGTCGGTCGTGGCGCCGGCACGGTAGTCGGCGCACATCGCCGCGATCCGGCCGGGGTCGCGCGCCTGCGCCCGATAGCTTTCCAGAGCATCCGGATCGAACGGCGCGAGTGTCCCAGAGCCCGTCCAGGAGGCGAGGGTCCATTCGATATAGACAACAGGGTCTGCTCCGATCATCCTCTCGGGCAGGGGCGCCGGCTGGGCGAGGAACGTCCAGTGGTAAGCCGCAAGCGCCAGGTCGGCGTTCCAGGCCGCCCAGAAGTCACCGGTCGGCACAACCTCCACGACGCCCAATCGCGACACGCGACCCGGATGGTCGAGCGCCAAGCGGTAGGCCACCCGCCCGCCGCGGTCGTGACCGAGCACGCCGGCGCGCGGCAGGTCGAGCGCATCCATCAGAGCGACGATGTCGGCCGCCATCCGCCGCTTGGAGTATGCCGTGTGGGCTTCGTCGTCGGCCGGGGCCTCGCTTTCCCCGTAGCCGCGCAGGTCGGGGACAATGACGTCAAACCTTTCGGACAGCGCCGGTGCGACCTTCGTCCAGCACGAGTGGTTCTGAGGAAAACCATGAAGCAGGATCAGCGGCGCACCTTTCCCGGCGCGATGGACGGAGAGAGTCACCTCGTCGGTCGGTACCTCGGTCTTCGAGAATCCGGAAATCGGCATCTTCAGCCCTTCTGCCATTGCGTCAGCGGAACGCGATAGGAAACGTACAGCGGGTGCTTGGGATGGCCGTCCCTTGTCAGGCCCAGATGCAGGAACGTGCGGGTCTGGCCTCGCAGCCATGCCTCCGTCCGAGGCCCCTGGCCGAGGTGTGCACCGTGGACGCCCCATGCCGCGACGAGCGCATCCGCCCAGCGGCACGCGCTGGCCAGCGCCGCCTCGTTCTCCGGTCCGTCCGCAGCGGCGTGGGCCTTGAGCCGGGACGGCAGCGTCGCCCGCAGGGCGAAGAGGTTGCAGACGCGGAGCGCGCCCCAGCCGCCGTCCTTCGCGCGTCGGACGCAGCGCGCGAGGGTGGGATCGTCGGAGACCTCGCTGGCGGTGGAGGGGTTGAGCATGACGAAGGCAATTCGTGGCGCGGCCGCATCCCAGGTCCGCGTCAGGGCATAGCGGTAGAGGCCGCATCCCGAATAGCCGGCCTCGCTCACAACTCCGTCTGCGGCGTGGCGCCGGACGTCGAGCGCCGGGCGTGCGGTCACCGTCATTCCCGAAACACGCGGGAGGGGCGGAACATTCCCGACGCCAGGGACCCGATGGCGACGACCCGGCCGCCAAGCGCCGCCCAGGCCGTTTCGGCGTCGCGTCCCTCGGCCGCGACCGAGTTGCCATGTCGCAGGCGGTCTGCCGCCGCCGGGCCGACGTCCACCCGCGGCACTCCGGCGAAAGCCAGCTCCACCGGACGGAGGTGGGCGTCCGGCCCGTCCTCGATCGCCTCGATGGACGCCGCGTCGTCCTCCACGAAGGGGCCGGCGCGGACTCGGCGCAGCGTTTCGACATGACCGAGGCAGCCGAGCGCGCGCCCGAGGTCACGCGCGATGGACCGGACGTAGCCGCCCTTGCCGCAGGTCATGCTGAAAGTCGCGCTGTCGGCGTCGTTGCACTCCGAGAGCTCCAGCCGATCCACGTGCAATGGCCGCGCCTCGACCTCCACCGCGCCGCCGCCGCGCGCGATCTCGTGCGCCCGCCGTCCGCCGACATGGACTGCCGAGTACGCGGGAGGCACCTGCATGATGTCGCCCGTGTAGCGCGGCAGCGCTGCGCGGATCGCATCAGCGTCCGGCCGATGCGCGGAGGTCGCGACCACCGTGCCCTCGGCGTCATCCGTGGTGGTCGCCGCGCCCCAGCGGACGGTGAAACGGTAGGTCTTCTCGCCGTCCGCGACGAACGGCATCGTCTTCGTGGCCTCTCCGAGCGCGACGGCGAGGACACCGGTAGCCGCGGGGTCCAGCGTGCCGGCGTGCCCCGCCTTCTTCGCGTCGAACAGACGCCGCACACGGCTCGACACTTGGGTGGAGGTCGGGCCCACGGGCTTGTCGACGATCAACCAGCCGGAAACGTCGCGTCCGCGCCGCCGCGCCATCAGTCAGCCGGCGCGACGACGCCGAGGATCGGCCCCATCGCGCGGCCGAAGTCTCGCCGTCCGATCGCTGGCGCCCAGAGTCGCGAGACCGAACCGTCCAGGTAGAGCGCGTCGGCCGCGTCGAGCGCGTCGCGGAACAGCCGGCCGAACTCGTGGAAGGTGACGAGTTCGTCCGAGATCGCCAGGACCACGCTGCCGTCTGCACGCACCCCGACGCCGTTGCGAATGTGGCGGAACTCGCTGTCGGGCAGGAAGCTCGGGTGCAGCGTGCCGTCGATCACGAGCATTGGACCGGACTGCGTCGCGTCGCGGCAGGGCGGCCTCGCCTCGTCGAACGCCCGGGTCTCGAGGATCGAGGCGGTGGCGTCCGAGAGGCATAGCACGCCGTTCGGCAGCAGGCCGAAGTTTCCCGGCCCCTCCCGCGTGACCAGCGGCGCCAACTCGCGGCCGGATTCCACGAAGTAACCGACCGGACTGCGGTCGTCGTGGTACATCCCGCCATTCATTGCGACGGCGAGACGCTGGCCGCGGTCGCGGAGCGCCTGGTCTAGTCGCGCAAAGTGGCCCCATGGCGCGCCGGTGTCGTCAGCCTGGAAGAGCCTCAGGTCGCTCGCCGCCGCTTCGCAGACGGTATAGCGTCGGCCCTCGAACCCCATCGGCGCGCAGATGCTGTCGGCATCCGCCTCCGCCGCCGGCAGGAACGCCGCGAGCAGCAGGGCACGCAGCATCAGTCGTCGAGGTCGCGGCGCACGTCCTCGCTCTCGAAGAGCCGGCGTGTCGCGTCCATCCGGTCGAACGTCTCGTCGATCTCGAACCTGAGTTCGGGCGAGAACTTCAGCGTCAGTGCCTTCGAGATGGCGCGCCTGAGCTCCGGCCTGTTGCGCTTGAGCGCCTCCATCGCCAGCTCGCGCTCCCTGCCGCCGAGCGGCATCACGTAGGCCGTCGCCACGCGCAGGTCGGGCGAGGCGCGGACCTCCGCGACGGTGATGGACAGGCGGTTGAGCTCGGGGTCATGGACATCGCCCTTCGCCAGCACCTCGCTCAACGTGCGACGGATCAGCTCCCCGACGCGAAGCTGACGCTGCGACGGCCCACCGGATGCGCCTCTGCGTGACATGACACGCGTCTATTCCGCGTCGGGCCGGCTCGCAATCCCCCGTTTGCGCTCCCGCCCCGCCACCGCTATTCCGGGTCCATGGATGAACGGCCGGGCATCGTGGTGACTGGCGCGTCGGGCCGGATGGGCGCGACGCTGGTGCGGCTCGTCGCCGAGAGCCAGCGCTTTCACCTCGTCGCGGCGCTTGAGCGTCCGGGGCACGACTGGCTCGGGCGCGACGCGGGCGAGGCGGCGGGCGGCGCTCCGGTCGGAGTCCCGCTGACGGACGACCCGGTGGAGGCCATTGCCAAGGCGCGCGCGATCATTGACTTCACCGCGCCGGCCGCGTCGGTGGAGTATGTGGCGCTCGCGGCGCAGGCGCGGGCCTGCCACGTCATCGGGACTACGGGATTCGGCGCGGGCGAACTGGCCAAGATATCGGCAGCGGCCCGTCATGCGACGATCGTTCGCGCCGGCAACATGAGCCTCGGCGTCAATCTCCTCGTCGCGCTGACCGAAAAGGTGGCCGAGACGCTGGGGCCCGGCTGGGACGTCGAAGTTGTCGAGGCGCATCACCGCCACAAGGTCGATGCGCCGTCCGGCACCGCGCTGATGCTCGGACACGCGGCCGCGGAAGGTCTGGGGGTATCGCTCGACGATGTGGCCGACCGCGGGCGGGACGGTGTCACCGGCCCTCGGCGCGACGGCGCGATCGGATTCTCCTCTGTTCGCGCAGGAGACATCGTGGGGGAGCATGACGTGATCTTCGCTGGTCCGGGAGAGCGGGTCGTCCTGCGTCACGTGGCGACCGACCGGGCCATCTTCGCCCGCGGGGCGCTCCGCGCGGCGATTTGGGGACTCGACCAGGGGCCGGGCGAGTACGACATGCGCCATGTCCTCGACATCACGTGACGCAGTGCTGTGATCGAGGCTCGCCGCTCGCTCCTTCCAGCCCCCGTTTCAGCCGGGCTGTTGATGTTCCTGCTCTCGCTTGCGCCCAATGCGGCGATCGCGGAAACCTTCCGCTACGTCACCAAGAGAAGTGAGTTCGTGAACCTCGTCGAGGGGCGGGATCTAACGCGCTTCGGTATCCGGTTGAGCGTCAGCCCCGATGGCGGGATCGGCGGGCGCGCCTTCGGCCGCGAGGTGGACGGTGTCTGGACCTGGCGCGACGGCTACTTCTGCCGTCGGATCGTCGCCGGCGGCACGACGCTGCCGATGAACTGCCAGGTTGTCCTGCATTCCGGCAGCACGCTGAGGTTCGTGGCCGACCGCGGCGCGGGTGAAAGTGCCGACATGAGGATCGACTGATCGCAGGCTTACTTCATCATGCCAGAGCATGCCGCTATGGAAGGCGCATGGTTGGAGCCGGAGGAACATGCCGAGGGTTCCTCTGGCGACCCGAGATGCCGCTAGAAGTCGACGGCGATGCCGCGCCGCTCCCAGTCGCCGAACCTGACCGGCTCGGGGCCGTCCCGTCCACCGAGTTCCGTCGGCAGCTCAAGCTCGCGCGCCGCCTTGCGCCGCTCTTCGGCCTCCTTGAGCGCGCGCTGCGCGGCGGCTGGCAGGTCGGGTGTTTCAGAGGCATTGGGCATCGCCGGCTCCTTTATCATCTCGACCTAGATATCGGCATAAATCTCGACCTCGCAACTGGGCACCGATGACGAGGTCCGTGCGCCGGGTCGCGCTGGACCTGCTCTGCGCCGTGACGGAGGACGGGCGGATGCTGTCGGACATCCTGCCTGCCGCTGTTTCCGACCTCCCTGCTCCTGAACGCGCGCGCGCCCAGCGGCTTGCGGTCGAGACGCTGCGGTGGGCGGATCGCTCCGACCGGCTGCTGGGTCCTTTCCTTCGCAAGCGGCCGAATGAACGAGTGATGAACGCGCTGCGACTTGGAACATGGGAAATCTGTGGCGACCGGGCGGCACCTCATGGCGTAGTCAGCGCCCTCGTCGACCTGATGCGGTCACATCGAGGTACAGGCGGGCAGGCAGGCCTGGTCAACGCGGTCCTGCGGCGCGTGTCCGAGGCCGGGACAGAGAGCTGGTCCGATCTGCCCTTGCCAAGACTGCAGAGACCCCTCCGCCGACGTCTGACGACGGCTTGGGGGAAAGCACGCGTGGAGGCGATGGAGGCCGCGCACGCAGCGGGTGCTCCGCTCGATCTGACGCCGCGTGACGGCGATGCGGCTGCCCTCGCGGATCGCGTTGGCGGACTCGTCCTTCCGACAGGCAGCGTGCGTCTGGTTCGGGCGGGTCAGGTCACGGCTCTGCCAGGCTATGACGAAGGGACGTGGTGGGTGCAGGATGCCGCCGCGGCGATGCCTGTGCGGCTGGCGGCGCCGAAGCCCGGCGAGCGCGCCCTGGATCTGTGCTCCGCCCCCGGCGGCAAGACGCTTCAGCTTGCGGCGGCGGGGGCTGTTGTCACCGCGGTCGACGTCTCGGAAGTGCGCCTTGCTCGCGTCGCGGAAAACCTCGATCGGTGCGGCCTCGCGGCGCGGACGATCGTCGCTGACGCGACAGATTGGACCGAGAGTGGATACGACGTTGTGCTTCTCGACGCGCCCTGCACGGCAACCGGGACCATCCGGCGTCACCCGGACCTGCCCTATGCGAAGGATCTTCGCGACATCGCTCCGCTTCTCGAATTGCAGGGACGCCTGCTCGACCGTGCCTTGCATTCCTTGGCACCGGGGGGCCGTCTGATCTGGTGCGTTTGTTCGCTGCTGCCGGAGGAGGGAGAGGACCAGATCGTCGCCGCCCTCTCCCGCCACCCGGATCTGCGAAGCGCGAGCCTGGTACCGCCGGGTGCCGAGGATTGGAGCGATGGTGCAGGCGGCCTGCGCACGCGCCCCGACATGTGGCCCGAGATCGGCGGGCTTGACGGCTTCCACATGGCGCGGCTCGAGCGCGGCTGACGGCGTCGGGATCACGCTTCCCAAACAGGCGCGGTGACAGCGTGGCGGAGGCAGGATAAATCGATCCCAAAGCGCCTGGAGGATGAGCCTTGCCTGCGCCCGACGTTGTGCGTCTTGCCACGTGGTCCGACCGCCTCGCCGCGCGGCGCTCGACGCCTCGCGCGGCTGCGGGCGCAGCGGTCCGGCCCGGGGTGCCGCGTACCATCGGATGTTCGGAAAGGGGCTCCGACATGCTGGCCGGGCGCTATCGGATGGGCGGCGAACTCATCGACGCGCCGGGCCGCGTTCTCTGGGATGCGCTTCCCGAGAGCGCCGACGCCCTCCGGGAGGGGCATGGATTCTCGTGGCTCGATGACCTCATGGCGGTCCCGCTCCCGCAAGCGGAGCAGCTGGCTCAAGTCTGGACGGCGGAATGGATCGATACCTACGGCAGCGGGCGTGGTCCCGGCTGGGTTCCAGACCTCTCCGGCCGGCGGGCTCTCCGCCTCGTGCTGCATGGGGAGGCTCTCGAGCCTGTTGATCTGGGTCCTGCGCTGGCCCGGCACATCAACTTTTTGGAGAGCCGCGCCTACGCGGCGCCCACCGGCTGGCCGCGGGTCGAGGCGCTGACGGGGCTGATCCATGCGCAGATTGCCCTCGATCCGCGAGGACGCGGCATCGGGCCCGCGCTGACGCGGCTCGGTGCAGCCTCAGACGCGCTGATCAACGGATCCGGTGCCGTCGGGTCCCGAAACCCTGCTGCGCTTGCACAAGCCGTGCTTCTGCTGGGATCGACCGCCGAGGTCTTGAACGAGAACGGTCACGAGGCAGGCGTGGCGCTGCCAGCCATCATTGCTCGTGGCGCCAAGAGCCTTCGGGCGCTGACGCAGTCGGACGGGCGCCTGCCGCGCTTTCACGGAGGCGATGGATCGCCGGGGCTCGCCGATCGCGCGCTGGGCATGGCTCGGCATCGCCTGAGCGCGACGCCGTCGGCGTCGGCGATGGGCTTCGCGCGTCTGCGACATGGTCGGAGTAGTCTGGTTCTTGATTCCGCGGCTCCGCCCACAGTGGCGTCGGCTTCGGGACATGCCTCGACGCTCGCGCTGGAGCTAACGGTCGGACGGCGGCCGATGATCGTGAACTGCGGTCCCGGCGACCGTTTCGGCTCCCGTCGCGCGCGGACGGCGCGCGCGACGGCGTCACATTCGACGCTATCGCTCGAAGGCTTCTCGTCATCGCGGATCGGCCGCGGCCAGCATCGGCTCTTAGAAGTGCCGTCGACCGTTCTTCTGGAGCGTGAAGAGACTGGTACAGGGACGCGGTTCACCGCGGCGCACGACGGGTACGCCGGCACCCATGGGCTGTGGCACGAACGTACGCTCGAATTGGCCCGCGACGGACGGCGTCTCGTGGGCGAGGATGTCCTCGTCGCCAAGGCGTTGCCGGAAAGGCGGCGTTACGAACGCGTTCGTCGCCGGGCCGGCCCGCCGCGCTTCGCCGTGCGATTTCATCTCGATCCGGACGTCGAACCATCGCTCGACATGGGTGGTCATGCCGTCTCGCTCCTGCTCGCGTCCGGGGTCCTCTGGGTGTTTCGCCCGACGGCGGGAATCGCCCGGCTTTCGCTCGAACCGACGCTGATCTTTCGCGAGACCGCGCTGCAGCCCATAGAGAGCCAACAGATCGTGCTCTTTTCCTCTGCCGGGGAATATGCGACTCGCATCGGGTGGGAACTCGCAGCGGTGCCGATCCCCGGCACCCCCGAGCGCGATATTGAAGGTCGGCGCGATGGATCTTGAAATTGCTTTCCGCAGCGCGAGGGGCACCGTACGGGTGCTCCTCCTGACCGCCCGTAAACTTGCACGGCGCAGCACCACGTGTGAGACATGGTGCCCCTTTTCTGCTTAAGGTTGTATCTTGCCGAAACTTCTCCAGACTGAAAGGCCGGCCCGGATGACCGCTCCGATCATGCCCCGCCGTGCGCTCATTTCCGTGAGCGAAAAGGGCGGCCTCGCCGAGTTGGCCGAGGTCCTGACGCGGCACGGGGTCGAGATCGTATCGACCGGGGGAACGGCGCGAACGCTTCGCGCTGCCGGCTTCGAGATCGTCGAGGTGTCGGATCTCACAGGCTGGCCGGCGATGATGTCGGGCCGAGTCAAGACGCTGCACCCGGTCATCCACGGCGGTCTGCTGGCGCGCAGAGACGATCCGAAGCACATGACCGAGGCTAAAAGCCACAAGATAAAGCCCATCGATCTTGTGGTGGTGAATCTCTACCCGTTCGACCTAACGGTCGATTCCGGCGCAAGCTTCGAGGAGTGCGTCGAGCAAATCGACATCGGCGGACCTGCAATGCTGCGCTCCGCGGCGAAGAACCACGCCGACGTCGCAGTCCTAACCGACCACGAGGACTACGCTGACTTTATCGCCTCGCTCGAAAACGGCGGAACCTCACTGGAATACCGACGGAACCTGGCATTGGCGGCCTTCAGCCGGGTCGCGGCCTACGATGCGTCAATTTCGGGCTGGCTATCGGCGGTGACGGGAGAGACGCCGCGCAACCGGACGATCTCCGGTCGGCTGATCCAAGTCCTGCGACATGGCGAAAACCCGCACCAGCGAGCCTCTTGGTACAAGAGCGACAACAGATCAGGCGTCACCCACGCAGCCCAGGTCCAGGGCCGCGAGCTGAGCTACAACAACATCTCCGACACCGATGCCGCCATCGAGGCGGTTGCAGAGCACGAGGCGCCCGCCTGCGTAATCGTGAAGCACGCGAACCCGTGCGGCGTCGCGGTAGGGGAGACCATCCTCGACGCCTACACCGCCGCGTTCGACTGCGATCGTACCTCGGCCTTCGGCGGGATCGTCGCGCTCAATCGGCCGGTCGACCAGAAGACGGCGGAGGCAATAACGAGCATTTTCACCGAGGTCGTTGTCGCTCCGGGCGCAGACTCTGCGGCGAAGCGCGTCTTCTCGGCGCGTCCGAACCTGAAACTCCTGACGCTCGATGGGCTTCCTGATCCGCGCACGCCGTGGATTTCGGCCAAGACGGTGGCAGGCGGTCTGCTGGTTCAGGAGGGCGACCACGGCATGGTCACCGAGAACGAGCTGCAGATCGTGTCCCGGCGATCGCCCTCGCCGGAGGAGGTCGCGGACCTCCTTTTCGCCTGGCGGGTGGTCAAGCACGCGAAGTCGAATGCGATCGTCTACGCCAAGAACCGCGCGACTGTCGGCATCGGCGCCGGGCATTCCAGCCGCGTCGACGCCACGCGCTTCGCCGCACGGAAGGCCTATGACATGCACACCGAGCTGCGTCTGCCGGAGACGCCGACGCGCGGATCGGTCCTCGCGTCCGACGCCTTCTTTCCCTTCGCCGACGGGGTCGAGGTCGCAATCCGCGCCGGCGCGACGGCGATCATCCAGCCCGGCGGCAGCCTGCGCGACGAAGAGGTCATTGCGGCGGCCGACGAAGCAGGGGTGGCCATGGTGCTCACCGGAATGAGGCATTTCCGCCATTGAGGACGCTCGCCTGGACTGCTTTTGCGACACTGTTGATCGATCAGGTGACGAAGGTTTCCATCGTCTGGGGGCTAGACCTTGCGCGCCTTGGCACCATCGATGTGTTGCCGCCGTTCCTGACCTTTCGCATGGCGTGGAACCGGGGGGTCAACTTCGGGCTTTTCGCGGGCGGTGAGGCAACGCGATGGATCCTCATCGCGCTCGCCCTCGGCATCGCGGTCTGGGTCTCTGTCTGGCTGGTGCGGGCGCGGGCGGGTCGATGGCGGCAGGTCGCGGGGGGGCTGCTGGTCGGCGGTGCTGTCGGCAACTCCATCGACCGGCTGCTCTACGGCGCCGTAGCAGACTTTCTCAACATGTCGTGCTGCGGGATTGAGAATCCCTATGCCTTCAACGTTGCTGATATCGCGATTTTCGCGGGTGCTGTCGGTCTCGCTCTGTTACGCGGGGATGCCGGTCCCTCCGACCGAACGCATCCTGTCAAGCGCGGCCGCGTCCCTCCGCCTCTCCGCCGCGGATCCCCGTGACGCGCTCGCGATAAAGAGCTAGAAGAGCGTCTGAAGGAACGAGGGACGGCAATGCGACGCATGATATTGTTGGGAGCGGCCCTGGTCGTGGGAGCCTGCACCCGCGGAGAGCCGGACCTGATCAACTTCAGCACAGCGGGCCAGGGGCCCGACGAGTTCGGCATCGTCCCTACGAAACCCCTCGTCCTCGACGACTTGCCGCAGGACATCGCGGCTCTGCCTCCGCCGACGCCTGGGCGCGGCAACCTCACTGATCCGACGCCCGAGGCGGACGCCTATGCGGCCCTCGGCGGCAGCGCGGCCGCGGCATCTCGTCCCGCGGACGGCGGGATCGTCAATTATGCCGCCAGGGGTGGTATCGACCCCAACATCCGTACCGAACTGGCTGTCGATGATTTGCAGAACCGTCAGCGTCGGCGGGGCCGCGTGTTGGAGCGGCTCTTTGGGGTGAACACGTACTACGGCGCCTATGAGAACCAATCGCTCGACCAGTACGGGGAGCTTGAGCGGATCCGGCGCGCCGGAATCCGGAATCCGGCGGCGCCCCCTCCGGGCTTCCAGACGCAAGCGCAGCCCAGCGCAAGCGACGGCCCTTCATTCTACGACCCGTCTCCCGCTATCTCAGGTAGCCGCTGAGGCGCCCCAACGGCCCTTCCGACAGCGCGCGCCTCCGTTTCGACAGTGCCTAGTTCGTCGCGTCGATGCCCTGCGGCTTTCCAACAACCACGAAGGTCAGTTTCTGAGGGTCGTAGAGCTCCGCCGCGACGCGGTTGGCATCCTCCAGCGTTACCGCCTCGACATAGCCGTTGCGGTCGTTGACGTAGGACGGCGGAAGACCTTCCATCTGCATTCCGACAAGGATGCGTGCGATCGGCGCGTTGCCGTCGAAGCGTAGCGGGTAGGCGCCGGTCAGATAGGTCTTGGCTGCGTCGAGCTCCTCCTGCGTGACGCCCTCCTCGGCAATCCGGGTCCACTCGCCGCGCACGACATCGATGACGTCTGCCATGCGATCGTTCTGTGAGGCGACGTAGCCGACGAGCAGGTCTGCGTAGTCGCGGTTGGCGAGATACGTGCCGATGCCGTAGGTCAGCCCGCGCTTCTCCCGCACCTCCTCCATCAGGCGCGAGCCGAACCCCTGATCGCCGAAGACCTGGTTCACGACGTAGGCGGCAAAGAAGTCCGGGTCATCGCGAGGGATTCCCTCTTGCCCGAACCGTGCGACGGACTGAGGCGTCTCGAAGGGCACAACGGTGGTGCCGCCGGCGAGTTCGACCTCCGCTGGGCCGGGCGCCGGCGCACCTTCTTCCGGCAGGTCGGCGAAGAGCGTGTCCAGCAGTTCGCCGAGCTCCTCGGCCGTGATGTCGCCGACGGCCGAGACGTAGAGGCGATCGCGCGCAATCACGCGTTCCTTCGCCTCCACGAGGTCGTCGCGGGTCAAAGAAGAGACACTCTCTGCAGTGCCGCTGATGTCGCTTGCATAGGGATGATCTCCGTAGGCGGCCTCGGCGAACGCAGAGCTGGCGATGTCGTCCGGGCTGGTCTTCGAAGACGCGATGTTTGACAGGACCTGAGCCCGCACCCTTTCGATGGCGTCTTCGTCGAAGCGCGGCCCCTGCAGAACGTCCTGCAAGAGCGCCACCGCTTCACCGCGGCTTTCGGTCAGCATCTCGGCAGATATCGACAGCGCGTCGTCCCAAACGTCGAAGTCGAAGCGCGCCGCAAGCGACTCGGCCGCGGCGGCAAACTCGCGGGCGTCGCGGTTCCCGGCGCCTTCCTCGAGCAGCGCGGTCATCAGGTTCGTCGCGCCGCGCTTTCCCTCGGCATCGAGCGACGCTCCACCCTTGAACCGGATCTCCAGGGCGACGAACGGGATCGAGTGTTCCTCTACCAGCCAGGCGTCGATGCCGCCGGGCGAAGTCGACCTCCTCGATCTCGACGGCGGCATGCGCCGGGACGGCGAGGAGGAGGAAGGCGATGGCAAAGCGGATCATTCTCGATGCTCCAGCGGAATTACGGAGGAAGTGGGACGGCTTCGACGGGGCATCAAGCCCGCCAGAGCCGCCCGCGCGCAAGTGCGCGGGCGCAGCCCCGGCAGTCATTGCGACAGTTCCCGGGCAGCTGCCTCAGGGGCCACAACAGGAATCGAGGCTGCCTCGGCGCCTGTCGGCGCCATCAGGTAGCCGGTGACGGCGTTGCCGCGGTCGAGCAGGTCCTTGGCTGCGGCGAGCACCTCTTCCTCGGTGACCGATTGCAGGATGTCCGGCCAGGCCTCGACGTCTTCGACGGTAAGGCCTACCGTCAGCGCCTCGCCGTAGCGACGTGCGAGCGAGGAGATGTCGTCGAGCGAATAGACGTCGGCGGCGCGGATCTGCATGCGGACCCGCTCGAACTGCTCGTCCTCCACACCGTCCTCGATGAAGTCGGCGAGAGCCGCGTCAAGCGCGGCTTCGGCTTCTTCGAGCGTGACACCGGGGACCGGCACCACCACGAGACCGAAGGTCGTGTCGTCGACCGAGACGCCCGAGTAGAAGGCCGACGTGTAGAGCGCGAGTTGCTCATCGAACTGGAGCCGTTCGCCCAGGTACGATGTGGCTGATGAGCCTCCGAGAAGTTCCGCGAGAACGCTGAGGATCGCTGCCTCGCGCTGGTCGCCGGGGTCGCGCTCCGGCGCGAGATAGGTGCGTATCACGTAGGGCTGGGCCACACGTGGATCCTCGAGTGTCAGGCGGCGCTCGGCAAGCTGCGGCGGCTCCTGCGGTCGGACGCGGGGCTCGAGCGCGGCGTTCGGCTCAAGCGGGCCGTAGTACCGTTCGGCGAGGCTCAGGACCTCTTCGGGAGCGACGTCTCCCGCGACGACGAGGGTGGCGTTGTTGGGCGCGTAGTGCTCGCGGTAGAACGCCTTGGCGTCGGCGAGGGTCAGCTGCTCCATTTCATGTCGCCAGCCGATCACCGGGATACCGTAAGGGTGAGACAGATACTGCGCCGCCTGTCTCTGCTCCGAGAAGAGCGAGCCGGGATCGTTCTCCGTCCGCTGCGCCCGCTCCTCAAGTATCACGTCGCGCTCGGGCAGGGCCAGTTCCTCGGTGAGGGTGAGGCCGCGCATCCGGTCCGCCTCGATCTCCATCATCAGAGGCAGACGGTCGGCAGCGACGCGCTGGAAATACCCGGTGTAGTCCCACGAGGTGAACGCGTTGTCTGACCCGCCGTTTGCAGCGACGATGTCGGAGAACTCGCCCGGATCGAGGTCGTCGGTGCCCTTGAACATGAGATGCTCGAGGTAGTGGGCGATGCCGGACTTGCCCATCGGCTCGTCCGCGGCGCCGACCTTGTACCAGACCATGTGGACCACGACCGGAGCGCGATGATCTTCGATCACGACGAGATCGAGGCCATTCTCCAGCGTAAAGGTGGAGACGTCGGCAGCGCGGGCCGGCAGCGCAGCGAGGACGAACAGAGCCAGAAGGCGAAGCATCGGCAGCCTTTCCTATGGGATGCGGGAGCGTCGCGCTGAAGTTACGCGCACTCGGGACCGGTTCAAGCCGGGTGGCGGGATCGTGAGCGGCCGTTCAGCACTCGGGCAGGTTGACAGCCAGCCCGCCGCGCGAGGTTTCCTTGTACTTGTCGTTCATTTCGCGGCCGGTCTGGCGCATCGCCTCGATGCAATTGTCGAGGGGCATGAAATGCGCGCCGTCGCCGCGTAGCGCCAGCGATGCGGCCGAGACCGCCTTGATGGCGCCGAGGCCGTTGCGCTCGATGCAGGGCACCTGGACGAGGCCGCCAACCGGGTCGCAGGTCATGCCGAGATGGTGCTCGAGGGCGATCTCGGCGGCGTTCTCGATTTGGGCGTTCGTCCCGCCCAGCGCCGCGCAGAGGCCAGCCGCCGCCATAGCGGAGGCGGATCCGACCTCGCCCTGGCAGCCGACCTCGGCGCCCGAGATCGAGGCGTTGTGCTTGATGAGGCCGCCGATCGCCGCTGCGGTCAGGATCAGGTCCCGCAGGCCCTCGTGCGTCGCACCGATACAGTGGTCGCGATAGTAGCGGCAGACGGCAGGGATCACCCCGGCCGCGCCGTTGGTCGGCGATGTGACGACGCGCCCGCCCGCGGCATTCTCCTCGTTGACGGCCATGGCGTAGACCGAGAGCCAGTCGTTGACGACGTGCGGCTGCGCCTGGTTGCGGCCCCGCTCCGCCAGGAGCTGTTGATGGATCGCGCTGGCGCGGCGGCGGACCTTGAGACCACCGGGCAGGACACCCGTCTGGTCAAGCCCGCGTTCGATAGTTGCCTGCATCGCGTCGATGACCGCTCCCATCCGCCGCTCCAATTTCTCCGGCGGCATCCGCGCCACCTCGTTGGCGCGCTTCATGTGGGCGATGGAGAGGCCGGATGCCTCGCCCATCGCAAGCATCTCCGCCGCGGTCGCGAACGGGTATGGGACCGCCGCGGCCTCGTCGGCCGGAGACTTGCGGTCTTGCTCCCCCTCCTCGACGACGAAGCCGCCGCCGACGGAGTAGTAGGTGCGCGACGCCCAGACGTGTCCGGCGGCGTCGAGACCCCGCAGCACGAGGCCATTCGGATGCCCGGGCAGTGGCGGGCCGTAGTCGAATACGATATCGGTCTCGGGGTCGAAGGCCAGTTCCCCAAGCCCCTCGGGCGCGAGGCGGCCCGAGGCCTTCACCCTGGCCGCCACGCTCTCCGCCTCGTCGGGGTCGGCAGTGTCGGGACGCAGTCCGGCGAAGCCGAGAAGCACGGCACGATCGGTAGCGTGGCCCTTGCCGGTGAAGGCGAGGGAGCCGTGGAGGGTTGCCTGCAGCCGCGCCAGCGGCCCGGTCCCGGGGTTCCGGCTGTCCGCGTCGCGCAGGACATCCAGAAAACGGGCGGCCGCGATCATGGGACCCATCGTGTGCGACGACGACGGGCCGATGCCGATCTTGAAGATGTCGAAGACGCTCAGGAACATGGACCTGCGCCATAGTCCCGGAAGACCCCCACGTCTACAGTCTCTGCATCAGTCCCCGGGTCGGCCAGGCATCGGCCGGAAGGCCGAGGCGGCGTTGCTCGGCCTGCACCGCTTCGCGCGTCTTCTCGCCGAGGATGCCGTCGATGCCGCCCACGTCGTGGCCGAGCGCGACGAGCCTCTCCTGCAGGCGCTTCATCTCGGCTTCGCCGAGCGCCGGCGAGGGGTTGCCCGCGTCGTAGATCGGCGCTCCCTCCAGCCGGGTGGCGAAGTACGCGGCAGTGGTGACGTAGACGAAGCTCTGGTTCCACTCGAAGAAGACGTTGAAGTTCGGATAGGCGAGGAACGCGGGCCCGTTTCTCCCCTGTGGCAGCAGAACGGAGGCGGGCAGGTCGGCGATCTGCCCGTACCGTGGCATCGCGCCCATTGCCGCCCACTCGAGGCCGGGCCGCGTCGTGTCGAGGCCGGTCTCGCCCCACGGAAAATCCTGCGGCAGCGTCACCTCCTGCAGCCACGGCTCGTTCGGTCGCCAGCCGAGGCTGCGCAGCATGGCGGCTCCCGAGACAAGCGCGTCCGTGGCCGAGGTCTTGAGATCGACACGCCCGTTGCCGTCGGCATCGACGCCGTTTTCGATGATGTCGCCCGGGAGCATCTGCACCTGTCCGATCTCGCCGGCCCAGGCGCCTGTCGTGCTCCGCGGGTCGAGCCAGCCGCGGCTGTAGAGCTCCAGCGCCGAAAAGACCTGCGGCCGGAACAGCTCGGGCCGGCGGCAATCGTGCGCCAGCGTCACCAGCGAGTTGACCGTGTTGAAGTTTCCCTGGACCTGTCCGTAGTCGGTCTCGAACGCCCAGAACGCCAGCAGCACGCCCGCGGCTGACGCCGTAGCTCCCGCTCGATCTCGTCGAAAACGTCGTCGTACTGCTCGGCCAGGCGCGCGCCGTTCTGTATGCGGTTCTGGCTGATCAGGCGGCGGGAGAAGTCGATGAACGGCAGCTGGAACACGCCCTGCGCCCGGTCGGCACGGATCGTCGCCGGGTCCTGCCTCACGCCGGAGAAGAAGCTGCTGACAGTCGCATCCGTCATAGCCGCGCTGCCGCGCCTCCGCGGCGAGCTCCGCGACGAAGCCGCCGAAGTCGCCGCCGCATGGCTGCGCGTCGGCCGATGACCGGCACGAGGCTGCAAGGGCAAGCGCATGAGAGTCTCATTGTTTCTCCCAGATAGTCGCTTGAGCGACGGCCGGCTCGATCCGGTACCATCTGGCCAATGCATCTTAACCGCTCGTAAGGACTTCTCCAGAAGAATGAACAATCGATAAAGCACTGGCGGCACGACGGGTGCGGGAGAGGTCGAACGATGCACGTTCTGATCGTCCAGTCGAACGCCAGTCTCGCCAATATCTGGCAGCGGCATCTGGAGCGGCAGGGCGCGACCGTCGATGTTGCGGTCGATCAGGCAGAGGCGATCCATGTGCTGCAGACGCGCGCGTCGATCAACGTCGTCGATCCTCGATCTCGTGATCGAGAATGGCTCGGCCTTTGCCGTGGCCGACATGGCGAGCTACCGCCAGCCGGACGCCAAGGTCATCTTCGTGACCAGCACCGCGTTCTTCTCGGACGGCTCGATCTTTCGCCACATCCCCAACGCCTGCGCATTCATCCGGGCGGAAACGCCGCCCGACGACCTCGTCGCGATCGTCGAGCATTACGGCGAGGAATAGCTCAGGCCGCCTTCGCCAGTTCGTCCGCGGCCGTGCGGCTCGTCCCAGTCGAGGATCGGGTTGATCGGAATGATGCGGTGCGGATTCACCGTCTCGTGGCTGTAGTGATAGTGCCGGACGATGTGGTCGAAGTTCACCGTCCCGGCGACTCTGCCGTCGTTCCGCGCCACTGGTACAGCTCGCGCGTGTAGGCCCACAGGTTGGGATAGTCGCGCAGGTAGTTCCGGTTGCACTTGAAGTGCGTGTGGTAGACGAGGTCGAACCGGAAAAGCGTGGTTGCCAGCCGCCAGTCCGCCTCGGTGATCCGGTCGCCCATCAGGTAGCGGTTCTCGACAGCACCTCCTCCAGCCAGTCGAGGCTGTCGAACAGCGCGCGTGCCGCCTCGTCATAGGCCTCCTGGCTGGTGGCGAAGCCGGCCTTGTAGACGCCGTTGTTGACGGTGTCGATAGACCCGCTTCGTTGACCGCCTCGATGCCGCCGCGCAGCTCTTCCGGCCAATAGTCGTCGGTGTTGCCGGTGATGCCGTCGAAGGCGGAGTTGAACATCCGGATGATCTCGGCCGACTCGTTCGAGACGATCGTCTCACGCCGCTTGTCCCAGAGCACCGGCACGGTTACCCGGCCCGAAACGTCGGGCTTGGCGCGGATGTAGATGTCGCGAAGGTAGGGCAGCCCGTAGAGGTCGTCGCCTGTGGCGCCCGGGAAATCGTCGCGCAGCTCCCACCCGTTCGACAGCATGTCGGGATGGACCACGCTGACCGAGATGTGGTCGGTCAGAGCCCTTGATCGCGCGGAAGATCAGCGTGCGATGCGCCCAGGGGCAGGCCATAGCTGACATAGAGATGGTAGCGTCCGCTTTCGGCCGGAAAGCCGCCTTCGCCGCTTGGTCCGGCGACCGCCGTCCGGGCGTGATCCAATTGCGGAATCCTGCGGTCGAGCGGACGAACTTTCCACCGGTCGACTTGGTATCGTACCAGTCGTCGTGCCAGATGCCGTCGACGAGTTGACCCATGATCGCCTCCTTCATTTGGTGATCAGGTAGGGCGGCACGCGCAGGGATGAAACGCGCGGCGACTGTGCGCAGATGCAGGCTCCGCTGTTCTGGTTAAGACGCGGACTGGATGCAGACGGTCCGCTTGATGGTGGCAGCGAACTCGGCGCACGCCGGGCCGGCATGCCGATCCGGCAAACGGGCGAACCGGTCTCTCGCGGTTCGGCTGGATACTGGAGCGGATCGCCGTCGACCATCCTCGGACGCTCGATCGACCGAACTCTCGGAGTCCGGAGCCGATCGGGACATACCGATCCTCTGGAGATCGAACTATGACGAGACCCGCACTCGCCGCCGCCCTCCTTGCCCTTCCCGCCGCTGCCGAGCAGGTTGGCGAGGTCGATGTCGACTGGGTCGGCAACGACATCATCATCGAGGCCATCAACGATCCCGAAGTCTCCGGCGTCACCTGCCATGTTGCCTATTTCGAGCGCGGCCTTGTCGACCGGCTCTGTCAAGGGCAACTGGTTCGAGGATCCGTCGAATGCCTCGATCGCCTGCCGCCAGACCGGCCCGATCGAGATCGGCGACATCGACATGTCGCGAGGAGGGCGAGGACGTCTTCAATCGAGCGCCGCTCGATCGTGCTCAAGTCGCTCCGCATCAAGCGGATCTTACGACCAGCACAACGACGTTCTGATCTATCTCGCGCACGCGCGCGAACTTACCGACGGCTCGGCGAAGATGTCGATCTCGACCGTGCCGCTCTACGCCCCGAGCGGATGATCTGACGGCCCGGCAGAGCCCTCGGCCTGCTCGAGCGGCCTCCGCATCGATCTTTCGGCGCGTCGATCCCGTGGTGGTGCGCCATCGGCCGTCGTCGGCACGGAGTTGCGGCCGATGCGGATACGCGGTCCTGCCGGATATCCATGGCGGCGGCTGGTGGGTGCATCGCGGGAGGATGCTGGCGCGCCGGCCGTCGGACGCGGTCGATCGTGCCGAGCGGCCCGACCTCGCCATCTTCGCGGGCGACGCCATCGCCGACCGGGTGCTGCCGCTACCGCCGCGCTGCCCCTGGCCGACGATCGCCGCGGAGCTGGCGCGGATGCAGGCGCCGCTCGGCACCTTGGCGGTTCTTGGCAACCACGACTGGAAGGACGATCCCGTGGGCGCGCGAGAGCGGCTTCCGACCTGTCGCGCCGTGGGACGCGCTTGAAGCGGCCGGGGTGCCGGTCCTCGACAACCGCGCGGTCGAGCTCGGCGGCCTTTGGCTGGTCGGGTCGACAGCCGGCGGGCGCGGCAGGCGCTAGGGCTGCCGGGCCTCGACGATGCCGACGCGGCCTTTGCCGATGTGCCGGAAGGCGCGCCCGTCGATCCTCGTCGCGCACGAGCCCGACATCTTTGCCGAGGACGCACCGCGCGACGCTGCAGATCAGCGGCCATACCCATGGCGGGCAGATCGCGCCGCTTCGGCTGGACGCCGCTGCATCCCTTCCGACTACGGCAACCGCTTGCCTGGGGCCACTATGGTGGAGGACGGGCGGCATCTCGTCGTCTCCGGCGGCTCGGCTTCGTCGGGTTTCCCTTGCGCGTCGGGCCGGCCGCCTGAGATCACCGTCGATCGACATCGGGGAGAAGTGAATCATGACAGACATCGTCATCCTTGGGCGGCGCGCGCACCGCCATCGGCACCTTCGGCGGGTCGCTGGCGTCGACGCCGCCGATCGAGCTTGCCACGGTCGCGTCCGAAGCGGCGCTGGAGCCGCGCCGGGGTCGAGCCGGGCCAGATCGGCACCGTCGTCTTCGGCCACGTCATCAACACCGAGCCGCGCGACATGTACCTTTCCCGCGTCGCGGCGATGCAGGCGGGGTGCCCGAGACGGTGCCGGCGATGAACGTCAACCGCCTCTGCGGCTCGGGCGCGCAGGCGGTCGTCTCGGCGACGCAGGCGCTGATGGCTGGGCGATGCCGACTTCGCGCTCGCCGGCGGCGCGGAGAGCATGAGCCGCTCGCCCTACGCGCTCCCGGCCGCGCGCTGGGGGCAGAAGATGGGCGACGTGGCCGCGCTCGACATGATGCTGGGGGCGCTGAACTGTCCCTTCGGCACGGGCCACATGGGCGTGACCGCCGAGAACGTCTCGGAGGAGCACCAGATCAGACGGGAGGCGCAGGACGCCTTCGCGCTGGAGAGCCAGACCGCGCGCGCCGTCAGCGATCGAGGGCGGCCGCTTCGAAGACGCAGATCGTGCCCGTCGAGGTCATGGTGAAGCGCGAGAAGGTTCCCTTCGCGCGCGACGAGCACCCCAAGGCGACGACCGCCGAGAAGCTCGCCTGCCTCAAGCCGGTGTTCCGCAAGGAAGGCACGGTCACCGCGGGCAATGCGAGCGGCATCAACGACGGCGCCGCGGCGCTCGTGATCTGGCACGCGCCGAGGCGGCGGAGAAGGCCGGGCTGCGTCCGCGAGGCGCGGATCCTCGGCTACGCCCATGCGGGTGTCCGGCCCGAGGTCATGGGCATCGGCCCGTGCCGGCGGTCGAGCGGCTGATGGAGCGCACCGGCCTCACCGTCGACGACTTCGACGTGATCGAGTCGAACGAGGCGTTCGCGGCGCAGGCGCTGGCGGTGAACAAGGCGCTTGGGCTCGATCCGGCGCGGGTCAACCCGAACGGCGGCGCCATCGCCCTCGGCCACCCGGTCGGCGCGACGGGCGCGATCCTCGTCGTCAAGGCGATGGCCGAGCTGGAGCGGACCGGCGGCCGCCGCGCGCTGGTCACGATGTGCATCGGCGGCGGGCAGGGCATCGCGCTGGCGCTCGAACGGGCGTGAATTCTGCCACCAGCGCGTCGGGCGCGTCGAGGAAGCGGCGCGGGGGCGGCGAGCCTCTCGTTCGCGGGACCGGGGGGCGCAAGTACGGGCCGAGACGGGCTTCGCGATCGGAGGGGTCGCTCCGCTTGGTCACCTGAAGCAGTTGCCGGCTTGGATGGAGCGGAGCCAGCTCGGACGAGATATCATATGGGCGGCCGGAGGTCGCGCCGAGACAGTGTTCAGCGTTGCGCCCGATGCGCTCGTCCATGCGACGAAGGCGCAGATCGCGGACCCGCATAGCCCCGGCAGCAATTGAGGCGGAGCGGGCTGCCGCCCGCGGGCCTCTTGCCGGATGATCGTGGATCGGCGGCTCCTGGACAGGAAGGACGGCCAGGCGCTCATCCGAGTGTCCTGACGCAATGCGGGCCGGGCTCCGGCGACTGGAGCGGCGGGCGTCGACCGCAAGGAGCGACACGGCTCGTCAGCCCGCATCATTGGTCAGGATGTCGAGGAAGACGGGTCCGAAGCGCTCCGCTTTCTGATCCCCCATTCCGGTGATCCGCGCGAGATCCTTGATCGAGCTCGGCCGCGTCTCGACGATGAGACTCAGCGTGCGATTCGTCAGGGAGAGCGGCCGACCGGTTCCGTCCTGCCCACGGACGAGGTCGCGCTGAGCGGCGTGCAGGCGGTCGAAGAGGTCGCCGGCCGGTGCGCCAGCGAGCTTGCGGCGCACAGGATGCGGCTGCGGCGGCGCTTCGCCGGTGATGACCCCCAGGAAGTCGGCGCCGTAGCGTTCGAGCTTGACTTTGCCCACGCCCTGGATGCGCGCCATCTCGTCAAGCGTCCGCGGCCGCCGCTCCGCCATCTCGATCAGCGTCCGGTCCGGAAAGACGACGTAGGCAGGAACGCCTTGAGCCTGCGCAAGCTCGCGCCGCCGACCCTTGAGCGCGGAGAGGAGTGGCGCGGCTTCCTCGGCGACGATGGCCTTGGCGGCGGGCCGGTCCCGTCGGGTCAGCACGCCTCGGCGAAGTTCCACTCGCGTCTCGCCGCGAAGGACCGGCCGCGCCGCTTCGGTCATGCGCAGGGCGCCGTGCCGTTCAGGATCTGGTCGAACCAGGTCCCGCGCCGTCAGCTGGCGGATCACGGCCTGCCAGCCGCGGCGGTCGAGCTCCCGCCCGACGCCGAAGGTGGGAAGCCGCTCGTGACCCCACTGGCGTGTCTTTTCGGTCTCGCTTCCGAGCAGGATGTCAATGACGTGGCCCGCTCCGAAGCGCTCTCCTGTCCTCAGGATCGCCGAGAGCGCCTTCTGTGCCGCTTCGGTACCGTCGAAGACCTCGGGCGGTCGGTCGCAGAGGTCGCAGTTGCCGCAGGACTCGGACGCCTCGCCAAAGTAGCGCAGGAGCTCGACACGGCGGCATCGGAGGGCCTCGGCGAGACCAAGGAGGGCGTTGAGCCGCGCGTGGTCGGCGTGCTTGCGCTCCGGCGGCGCGGCGCCCTCGTCGATCTGGCTGCGGCGCAGGCGGATGTCGTCTGCGCCGAAGAGCGTCATCGTCTCAGCCGGCGCGCCGTCTCGCCCGGCGCGACCGATTTCCTGATAGTAGGCCTCGATCGACTTCGGCAGGTCGGCATGCGCGACCCAGCGGATATCCGGCTTGTCGACCCCCATGCCGAACGCGACGGTGGCCACGACGATCAGCCCGTCCTCCGTCTGGAATGCGGCTTCGACCTCGCGGCGCTCCACGGCATCCATGCCGCCGTGATAGGCCCGTGCGGCGTGGCCGGCGTCGCGCAGCGCCTTCGCGAGCGCCTCGGTCTTGGCCCGCGTTCCGCAGTAGACGATGCCGGACCGGCCTGGCCGCGCCGCCGCGAAGTCGAGGATCTGACGGCGCGGTCCGTCCTTCGGCCGGAACGCCAGGTGGATGTTGGGCCGGTCGAAACCCCGCAGGAACGTCTCCGGCTGCTCGCCGCCGAAGAGCCGGGTGACGATCTCGCCGCGCGTCTCGGCGTCGGCGGTCGCGGTGAAAGCCGCCAGCGGTACGTTCAACTCGCGCCGGAGCGTTCCGATGCGGAGATAGTCGGGCCGGAAGTCATGGCCCCACTGGCTTACACAATGCGCCTCGTCCACTGCGATGAGAGCGACGCCGGCGCGCTGGAGCATGCCTGCGCTGCCGGCTGACGCAAGCCGCTCCGGCGCGATGTAGAGCAGCTTGAGCGTGCCCCGGCGCATCGATTCGAAGACTGCGTCCGTCTCCGCCTCGGTATTTCCCGACGTCAGTGCGCCCGCCTCGACGCCCGCGGCGCGCAGCGCGCGAACCTGGTCTCGCATCAGCGCGATGAGCGGAGATATGACGACGGTCAGACCGTCACGGCAGAGCGCGGGAAGCTGGTAGCAGAGCGACTTGCCGCCGCCCGTGGGCATGATCGCCAGCACGTCGCTGCCGGCGCAGACGGACCGTACGATCTCCTCCTGTCCGGGCCGGAAGGTCTCGAAGCCGAAAACCGAGGAGAGGAGCGCGCGTGGATCGGACATCGGGCCGGGCTGTGCCACGCGGCGGGCTACGGAGCAAGGCGCTGCCTGTGAACTGCTATACATGTGCCGCTCGTCTGCTGCATGTGGCGCTGCCATCAAACCGATGCCCTTCCGAGTCAGGTGCGTTCCCTGGGACCTGCAAGGGCGTCCTGCTGACGTAGCGTTTCGTCTCATGCCCGGTTGGCGGCGCGTTCGCTCTCCCCCTCGCCGAAGACCCGCGCCGGGTTCTCCTTCAGAAGGGTCGCTGCAGCCGCGGAGTTGAGGCCGTGACGGACGAGGCGCGGCAGGAAGTGGCGCGGCACATGGGCGTAGCCGTTGCCTCCGTGCCGGGTCCGCATCGACTTGAGGAAGACGCCGGTGCCAATCGAGGTCACAGTCGCGAACTCGCCGATCTTCGTCCGGATCGCCGAGATCCTGCAGGCGCAGGCGAACCACGCCGGCTTCGACGTCTCGATCAACCAGATCGACGCCACCAGCCTGACCACCGTCCTGCGCGAGCGGACCTCGACCTCTGCATGTCGCCCTGGTCGGGCCGTACCGATCCCGATGGCAACATGTACAACTACTTCACGATCGACGGTCCGAACAACTTCCCCGGCTGGGAGAACGAGGAGGTAAACGCCCTGCTCAAGCAGGCTCGAACCGAAACATCCCTGAAGTCGCGTGCGGAGCGCGATGAGCAGGCGCAGGAGATCATCGCCGAGGAAACGCCGCTGCTCTTCCTCGCGTTCCCGATGACGCTGCAGGCCCCGGTCGAGGATTGGATTGGGTTCAGGATCCCGATGGCGCGCTACGTCTGCAGTTCGTGTCGTTCGGGTAGGTCGAGCAAATCCAGGCCGCGGAAGGAACCGCGGCCCTCGCCTAAGACACCAGGGGGGTCGGCCGGGTCGACCCGCGATCATGGGAGAACGGCATGAAGGAGATTCTGATGGTCGGCAGAGCCGGATCAGTTCCGCCACCCACTACAAGGGGTTCGATCAGTTCGGCTCGGTCACCTTCCACACCGGCGCGGACCCGCTGGTGGCGGCCCTTGAGGGATCGGATTTTGCGATCATCTGGATGAATGCACACGATGCCGCCGATGGCTTTTCGTTCGACGTCGAGGGATTGTCGGCCTACGACGGGTTCGTGCTGTCCGACATCGGATCGAACGCGCTGCTGCCGCCGCGCAAGGCACCTTCGGCCACTGGGAGTGCGATCTGATGATCTTCCGCCGCGAACATGGACCGGCGAACGTTACCTCGCTGATCGAACGGCGGACACGTTACGCGGTCCTGTTCAGGAACAACGATCGCCGCTCGAAGCCGCTGATGGACCAGCTGATCGACCTGTTCTCTCCCCTGCCCGCACCGGCGCGCCAATCCATGACATTCGACCGCGGTTTCGAGTTCACCTCCTGGCGCGAGCTCGGGTCGGGCATGGGCACGGATGCTTGGTTCTGTGGTCCACAGGCGCCCTGGCAGAAGGGTGCCGTCGAGAACCTCAACCGGCGTGTTCGACGGTATCTGCCGTCCGACACCGCGATGGCGGCGATCTCAAATCGATCCATGAGGTCGATTTGCGACCGCCTCAACGCAACGCCCCGAAAGTGCCTCGGCTACCAGACGCCGGCGGAGGCATTCCGGGATGAGCTGAGACAAATCACATGATCGACAGATGTCGCAACTCACCTTGAGCGTCCAGGAAAGCTGTGGAAGAATCTGCTCGGCTGGCTCACGGATGGCGCTTGAGCTGAACCTGCCGGACGTTGTGGCAGAGGTCCGGCGTCTTCGACCGCTACGAAGCCGCGCTGCAGGCGAACGTCATTTCGGTGCTCAAGGAGCTGTTCTGGAACGATCCGACGACGACCCGCTACGGCGTCGGGGAGAACCTATACGGCTGGGACGAGATCTCCGCCTTCCGCCGCAGCGGCAGGCTCGGCCGGTTCGGCCGAGAGCTCTCCCGGACGGTGATGACGACCTACGGCCGTGACTTCGCGACCGCGAATACCGAGTACCGCTGCGGCGGAGAGGCGCTGCTCGGCCGCGAGACCAAGACGCCGCGATTTGGTGGAGCGCGCGGGGCGCCGGGCATCGGGACAAGCGCAAGATCGAACCCCTGCGCGGCGCAGGCGAGCCACCTCCGACCTTCTGGTTCTGCGCGACTTCCCCGAGTATAGAGGAAGTGTCGCTGCAGAAAGAAGAGGCGCGGTGGCAGGCGGAGTAGCCTGAACTAGGTGCCATGAATGGCGTTAGGTTTTCGGCCTATCGGATCGCCGCGAGACGAGGACCCGTAGATGGAAGCTGTTGTAAGAATGTTTGGTGGCGTGCGAGTATTAGCCCTGCTGGCAGCCGCCGGGATATCGGGTTGCGCGCCTCAGGAGGAGGTCACGAGGGGTCTGCCGCCCGACGTGATGCAGATGTATGGTGCAGTCCAGGACGGCGACATAGTCATTCCGGCGGTTCCGGAAGCCGCGCTTTCCGAACGCAATGTCAGGCAGGTCGTGACGTACTGGAGCCCCGAGGAGCCGGGTACGATCGTCGTCGATCCGGGCGCCAAGTTCCTCTACTACATCCTCGGAGGTAATCAGGCGATCCGCTATGGCATCGCCGTGGGCGAGCAGGGCTATGGGTATTCCGGCCGCGCGGTCATCCCGCTCAAGAGGGAATGGCCCGACTGGACGCCGACGCAGAACATGATCCGCCGCGATCCGGAACAGTATGGGCCTTGGGCCGGAGGCATGGAAGGCGGCCTTCGCAATCCGCTGGGTGCGAGAGCGCTCTACCTTTACCGCAACGGGCGCGACACGATGTATCGCATCCATGGCACGAACGACGTCTATTCGATCGGCCGCGCGACGTCGGCGGGCTGCATCCGCCTCTACAACCAGGACAGTCTCGACCTATACCAGCGCGTGGATTCGGGTACTCGCGTCGTCGTGTTGCCGGAGACGCAGGCCGGTCGGTGGACCATTGCGCCCGACGAAGGCGGCGCACTGCTCGAGGCGGCGTTCACGAACTGAGGCGAACTCGGAGCCGCTCCTCGCTCGGTCTTCAGCACCGGGGCGATCCCCCGGGGCGATCCCGATGTCGGACTTCAGCACGCGGAAGCCGCGCTCGATGTCGGCCAGCGCCTTGTGGCGGGCGACGGCCTCGGCGGGGCCGAGATCGGGGGCGTTGGTCAGGAGCGCCAGCTTGCCGTCGAAGAGCTCCGCCTCGGCGATGGCGTCCTCGTCCAAGCTGTAGCCGAAGCGGTCGGCGGTGTCGTCGGCCTTGAGAAAGCGGCTCAGTTCCGCCTCGGCCACGGCGCGGGTAAATCGG
Organism: uncultured Alphaproteobacteria bacterium; assembly: GCA_963749675.1. Taxonomy (GTDB): domain Bacteria; phylum Pseudomonadota; class Alphaproteobacteria; order Rhodobacterales; family Rhodobacteraceae; genus Roseitranquillus. Next base: position 453,099 of record CAVVNT010000001.1, on the reverse strand, counting down.
CTGTAGGCGCCACGATCGGAGGCGCGGCGACCGCGGGCCGTCCGGCCGACATCCCGGGCATCGAGCCTGGCGGCCATCTTGTCGGCCATGGCCTCGAGGTCGGCGATACGGGCACGGCGGCGGGTGGATTGCTCCCCGGCACGCAGCGGGTCATGGGCGACGATCAGGCGGTGACCGGCGAAGGACGCCTCGGCCGGACCGTCCTCGGTGGAGGCAAGGCTGCGGAAGGTCTCGACCAGCTCGGCATATCTGCGGGCCGGCACGGCGAGGATGAACTCCAGCCCGCGGCCGTCACGGTCGGCCAGTGCGGTCGGCTCACCGATGTTCTCCAGGCTCGGCAGGCCGCGATCGGCCACCAGTATGACGCGCTGGATCGGGAAGCGCGTGAGCACGGTCCGGAGCATGGCCTGCAAGGTCTTCGTCTCGGCCACGTTGCCGGAATGGACTGTGTGCATGAGCGGCAGACCCTCGGCGGTTTGCACCACGCCGAGGACGAATTGCCGCGCGACGCCGCCCACATCCCTGTTCATGCCGAAGGCGCGCAGGTCGTCCGCGACCTCTCCCTCGCCATGGATGCGCACGGTGGTCAGGTCGTGGAAGACCACGGCAAGGTCTTGATCGACCAGCGGGCGGATCTGTCTGGCCAGCTCGATTTCCACCCGCTCGGCGCGATCCATCAGCGCATCCATCGCGCGAAGCAGATGCTGGTGGGTGACGGTCTCGGGCATGGTCGGCATCGCCACCGTCTCCAGCCAGCGCAGGCAGCCCGGCTTGCATGTCAGGGCGGCCGCGTGCAACTACACAGATCGAGGCGAAATCCACCCCGAACGGCTACAACCTCTTGAATTCACGACACGGAACGAGCCGGATACACGAAAACTGGCCGGCAAATGTCGAACTTGGGGGCAACGGGCGGCCGTCATTTCCAGCAACTCGCCAAGTTTAGCCAAGTCGAACCGTGCGACCTCGCCACGAACTGGAGGAGCTGCACCGGGATCGAACAATTGAGGCCGAGCTCAACCGAGAAGGCGACCCTCTGTTTCTTCGACGAGGCGCCGGCCGCTTCGGCGTAGCCGGGCAGGATCATCTCATCCGGTACATGCGCGAGGGCAGGATCAGGTCGGGGCCGTTCGTCAGGATCCGCACGGTCGCGGACTGCCGATCGACCTTGCCATGAAGAGCGAGGAGCGACGAGGGTCTATGTGATGATCAGGGACCAACATCTTGAACCGAGGATGTTTCGCCAACCAGGCCTTCACTTCGGGCGTCTTGTGCGTCGCGTAGGTGTCGAGGACCAGGTGCACCTCGCGCGACCCCGGCACGGCCCGGTGGATGCGGCGCAGGAACCGCAGGAGCTCGTGGGCCCGATGGCGCGGCAGGCATTCGCCGATCACCATGCCCGACGTCACGTCGAGCGCGGCGAACAGCGTGGTCGTGCCGTGGCGCCTGTAGTCGTGTCATCGTGGCCGCGCGTCCCTTCTTCAGCGGCAATTCCGGCTGGGTCCGGTCAAGCGCCTGGATCTGCGACTTCTCATCGGCGCACAGCACCACCGCCCGGTCCGGCGGATCGAGGTAGAGCCCGACGATCTCGGTGACCTTCTGCTCGGACATCGGATCGTTCGACACCTTGACCCCCCGCGTCAGATGGGGCGTCAGACTGGCCTCCGCCCAGATGCGGCCCACGCTCGACGGCGAAATCCCCGCCGCCTCGGCCATGGCGGAGCGGCTCCAGTGGGTGGCGTTCGGAGGACTCTCCCGCACCGTCCTGGCGATCACCTTGAGGCGCGTTTCGCGCGGCAGCGGCGGCACGCGCGAAGGCCTGGTCTTGTCGCGCCTGACGCCGTCCACGCCCTCGTCGAGGTAGCGCTCCTGCGCGGCGCGGTTTTCTCGGCCGATCTTCCCGAGAATGATTCGTTCCTCGGCGAAGGGTAGACCTGTCAAGTGCGGATTCTGGCAATATGAAAAAACAATAAACTGCTTCACCTTCGCGGAAGATTAATTTTCTAATTGATTTATTCAGGACCACGTAAATGGGCGTTCCCTCCGCTGTCGATATCAACGACTCCGACCCGCCTGTCGCAGAGCGCCGAAACGAGCCGTTCCTCCATGGCGATCACCGTCACACACTGCAGGACTGGCTTGAGTTGCATGGGCTGACTGCGAGGCAATGCTCCGAGATCCTGAGCCGAGCGAAGGATCATGTAATCGGAGACGCTCCGCCTGTGAGCCGAGGCGTTTCAGCAGCCGAAGCATGGAGGATAGCGGCCGAGGCCCTTGATGCCGCCTTTCCTGGTATGGCCGCCCAGGTCGCGACAACTCGGGATAGTGCTGTCCTCCGCCTCGACACCTCAGGCATCCCGCCTCTGACGGTTCCTCTCCGCGCCGGATCCACGATCATGATGCACTATCGAGGGCGGATCAGAGACCTGCTCACACTGGCGCACGAATTCGGCCACGCGCTGCAGATCACCGCCACTGGCGGCAAATTCGTCGCCCCGCTGACTCGCGAGATATGCGGTTTTCTGGCGGAACTTGCGCTTCTCACGTGGCTCAGAGACGAACGCTCTGCCCTGCACGAGGGTGCGTTGGCGGCATGGCGGGCAGACAATGCCAGCTATCTGGGCCGCCACGCTGCTGCGCTCGATACAGCGCTTCGCGATCCGGGATCTCCCTACGTCTACGGATGGAATTACCCGATCGCGCGCGTGCTGGCGTCGGAATGCAGCAGCCAAGTGCCCGCCCGGACTCAGTGGGCGGTCTATGAAGACCGTATTTCGGTCGCGGGGCTGGCCACCTTCTTGGGCTGTTCGAGGCGCGCCGGTCCGCGCTGCAACAGGGCTTGTCTGAAATTTCCCGGAAACCTCCGCGCTGCGGGGGAAAGCCGGCAAGGGATCCTCGGTTGAATTCATGGTCCACCGAGGAGTGGAGAGAAGATCATGCATGTGCATTCTTCTTGAGAGGGCGAGGAAAACCTTTCTCGTCAATTTAGAAGCATGACACCAAAATGGAGTTTTTCAAAATGACTTTCACGATCCAGGCCGATGCCGACATCTCGATCCTCGACGAGATCATTTTCGAAGCCTCGCGCGCAGACCTCTTCTCGCAGCTGAGCTTCTCCGACCCCAATGACGGCAACGAGGGCAACGAAGGAAACGAGGACGACGAAGCAAACGAAGGCGACGAAGGCGACGAAGGCAACGAAGGCGACGAGGGCAACGAAGACAACGAAGGCAACGAGGGCGACGAGGGCGACGAGGGCGACGAAGCCAACGAAGGCAACGAGAACGACGAAGGCGACGAGGGCAACGAAGGCAACGAAGGCAACGAGGACAACGAAGGCAACGAAGGCAACGAGGACAACGAAGGCAACGAGTTCGACGAAGGCAACGAAGACAACGAGAACAACGAGAGCTTCTGGAACTTCGAGGACGAAGGCAACGAGAACAACGAAGACAACGAAGGCGACGAAGGCGACGAAGGCAACGAAGGAAACGAAGGAAACGAGGACAACGAAGACAACGAAGGCGATGAAGGCGACGAAGGCGACGAAGGCGACGAAGCCAACGAAGGCAACGAGAACGACGAAGGCGACGAAGGCAACGAGAACGACGAAGGCAACGAGGACAACGAAGGCAACGAGGGCGACGAAGGGAACGAAGCCAACGAAGGCAACGAGAACAACGAGGACAACGAGGGCAACGAGGGCAACTTCACCCTGTCTGCCGTCGACGTCACGCTCGCCGTCTGAGCTGACGCACGCAACGGAAGGGCCATCCCGGCCCTTCCACCCTCAGCAGAAGTGGGAGGATGTGCATGTGCAGTCCCCTCGTGAAGCGCGGCCGGCCCAAGCCGGGACCGGCATGATCAGGAGAACTGCCATGACCACGCAACTTATCGAACTCCAGGACATCTTCGACGATCTCGCGGCGCTGACCGCGGAGACCGCCAACCTCTTCTCCCCCGTCAGCTTCGCCAAGGGCAACGAGGGCAACGAAGGCAACGAGGACAACGAGGGCGACGAAGGCGACGAATCCGGCGCCAGTGAAGGAAACGAGGGCGGCGAGGGCAACGAGGACGACGAAGGCAACGAGGACGACGAAGGCAACGAAGGCGACGAGGGCTTTGAAGGCGACGAGAACGACGAGGGCAACGAAGGCGACGAAGGCGACGAAGGCGACGAGGGCGACGAAGCCAATGAAGGCGACGAAGCCAACGAAGGCGATGAAGGCGATGAATCCGGCATCTCGGGTGGGCCCGTCGATGGTGACGAGGGAGACGAATCCAACGAAGGCGACGAGAACAACGAAGGCGATGAAGGCGACGAAGGCAACGAGGACGACGAAGGCAACGAGGGGAACGAAGGCGACGAGGGCAACGAGGAGGACGAAGGCGACGAGGGCAACGAGGGCAACGAGGGGAACGAGGACAACGAAGGCAACGAGGACGACGAGAACAACGAGAACGACGAGGGCAACGAGAACAACGAGGACAACGAGGGCAACGAGTTCTGGGCGTTCGACAACGATGGCAACGAAGGTGACGAGCTGAACGAGGGCAACGAGCACAACGAAAGCAACGAGGACAATGAAGGCAACGAGCTCGACGAGTCTGAGAACGTCACCTGGGGCGATGAGGGTGACGAGGGCGACGAAGGCGACGAAGCCAACGAAGGCAATGAGGACGACGAAGGAAACGAAGGCGGCGAAGACAACGAAAACGATGAGGACAATGAAGACAATGAGGGCAATGAAGGCGACGAGGGGAACGAAGGCGACGAGGGGAACGAAGGCGATGAGGCCGACGAACCCGCTGATGGAAACGAAGTTCTAGAGGCCTTTCAGCCCGCCGACGGCAACGAGGTCTTGGACGCCGTCGATCCCTGAGCCGACTGCCGGCCATTTGCCGGTGAAATGAGAGCCGGAGCGGGCCGCAAGGCCCGCACCACGCCCAGGAACTCACCTTTTCAGCATGTGCAATTAGGAGAAACGAAGATGAAGATGGACGCTTCCTGCATGAACCGCGAGGTCTATTTCCCGACGCTCGTCTATCAGTTCCAGCACGCGGCGGCGGAGGCGCTGAATGCACGGCTCCTCGAGCTGATCTACGCCGAGCAGGAACGCGACAGGGACGGCATTCAGCGGTCGAACTTCCGCAAACTGGGCGGCTGGCACAGTCATAACGACCTTCACAAAGATGCGGACTACGCCGACCTGGTGGAGAGCATCGCGACGGCGGGAATGCTCATCTCGGACGACCTTGGATATCACCGGAACTACGAGCTTCGGATCGGCACGATGTGGACGATCGTCAATCCGCCGGGCAGCGCCAACCGTGCCCACATCCATCCCGGCTGCGCGTGGAGCGGCGTCTACTACATCCAGGTCCCGGAAGAGTGCGGCAACATCGAGTTCATCGATCCGCGGACCGAGAACCTGATGTTCCAACCGCGCTACGTTCCGAACGCCAAGCGTCCTAAGCACTGCTGGTCCAAGGTCAACATCACGCCCAAGGCCGGCAAGATGCTGATCTTCCCAAGCTGGCTTTACCACTCCGTTGCCCCGAACCTCAGCGAGGTGGAGGGCCGCGCCGGAGAGCGGGTCATCATCAGCTTCAACCTGTCCCAGCATAAGAAGTGAGCCCTTCGGGCGACCTGGCGGCAATCGGGAGAGTATCATGAACGGCGCATACCGCAGAAACGAGCTCAACGCGGCTTTCTGGTCCGGCGCATGGCTGTTGGGGCTGGCGCTGGTCTTCAGCTTCTTCGTCACGACGCTGATGCTGACCAGCCCCATGTTCATGCTGCTGGTCTACGACCGGGTGCTGAGCTCGCGCTCCCAGGAATCGCTGGTCGCCCTCTTCGGGCTGGTGGTCCTGCTGCTGATCCTGCTGGGCCTTTTCGACTATGCGCGCGGCCGGCTGCTGGCCCGCTTCGGCGCGCGGTTGCAGGAGCGGCTTGAGACCCGCGTCCTCGAGGCGGTGGAGGCGCGCGCGACGCGGACACGGGGCGGGGCGAACCTGTCCGCGGGGACGCGCGAGCTGGATGGCCTGCGCGGCTTCTTCCACTCGGACGCGCTGATAGCGGTTCTCGATTTTGTCTGGGCGCCGATCTTTCTCGGCGCGGTGTTTCTGTTTCACCCCATGCTCGGCTGGATCGCGCTCACGGGCGTGATTGTGCTTGGCGCGCTGTCATTGTTGCGTGCGGCGTTCTCCGGCCATCTCGCGGAGGATGCCAAGAGCGCCTCAAGCGCGGTGGGCGACGTGACCGGCCGCATCAGGGACTCGCGGCAAGCGCTGCTGACGCAGGGCATGGCTGCTCCGGTGACGGGAAAATGGCTCGAGGCGCGCAAGGCGTCACGCGACATGGCCATCGTCCTGAACGACCGCGTCGCGTGGTTCGCGGCCGCAAGCAAGTTCGCACGGATGCTGTTCCAGTCGCTGATGCTGGCGCTTGGCGCAAATCTTGTGATCGGGCACCAGCTCACTGTCGGGGGTATGGTTGCGTGTTTCATTTTGGCTGCGCGCGTATTCCTTCCGGTCGAGCAGTTCCTCAAGAAGATTCCGTCGCTGGGGGAGGCGATCCGCAACTGGAAGGAGCTCGACGCGATCCTCAAGGTGCCACTGCCGTTGCGCACCGAGGGCGGAGTGCTCGACATGCGCCGCGGGCTCGATCTGCGCGATCTGAGAGTGAAGCGGCGCGACGGACGGGGCATGATCTTCGACGGCATCTCGATGTCGGTGGAGCCGGGGCAGGTGGCGCGGATCACCGGCGACGCAGGCGCGGGCAAGACACTGCTTGCCCATGCGATCATTGGACAACAGGTAGTTGCGGACGGCCGCATCACGCTCGGCGGGCGCAACATCAGCCAGTTCTGGGCGGAGGAACTGGGGCGCAGGGTCGGCTACTTGCCTGAGAGCATAGGCTTCTTCCCCGGCACCATTTTCGCGAACATCTGCAAGATGGACCCCGAAGCCCGCGTCGAGAACGTCGTTGTCGCGGCCAAGCTGGCCGGCGGACACGCGATGATCTCGTCGCTTCCCAACGGCTACGACACGCGGATCGACGCGCATGGCGCGACCCTGTCGCGGCGTCAGCGCCAGACGGTGGCGCTGGCGCGCGCCGTCTACGGCAAGCCGCGGCTCCTCCTCCTAGACGAGCCGGACGCGACGATGGTCGAGCGTTTGTGCGCCGTGCCCAGGGGGCAGCGCTCGGGCGCGCCCGCCATCCTGATCCTTGGCGCGGGTGCCGCGGATTTGCCGGCCGACACGCGAGAGTTTCAGCTGCACGACGGTCGACTCGTCGGTCTTGCCGCCATGCAAACTCGCGCGACGAACACTCCCAAACTGGTAAAAGGGTGACGGACATGGTCAGCAACGCTTCCTGGACCTATCGCAAGCCCGCCCTGATCGGCCTTGCGGCGGCGTTCATCCTGGTCGGCGGCGTCGGGGCCTGGGCGACTCAGGTGCAGATCGCTGGCGCGGTCGTCGGACACGGCCGGATAGAGGCGGATACCGAAAAGCAGGTCATCCAGCATCCACATGGCGGCGTCGTCGCCGAGGTGCTGGTGAGCGACGGTGATCGTGTCGGACCGGGCGACGTGGTGCTTAGGTTCGAAGGCTTCGCACTGCACTCGCAGCTGAACACCATCGAAGGGGAGCTCGCAGAGGTGCTCGCTCGCGGCGCGAGGCTGGAAGCCGAGGTGGACGATGAGACTGAGTTGAGGATTGGAAACGCGTTGGCCGAACGCGCCGGGTCCGATCCTGCGACCCGGCTCGCGATCGCCCGGCAAGAGCGGCTGCTGCGGGAGGGGCTGGCTGCGCTCGACCAGGAGTTGGGGCTGATCCGCAAAAAGATCACGCAAATCGAGAAGCAGATCGTCGCGGTCGAGGCCCAGATCGCGGCCAAGCGTGACCAGGTCTCGCTCGTCGAAAACGATCTGGTCAACGCGGAGTCGTTGAACAGCCGGCAGCTGATCAAGCTGTCGGACGTCTCGAGCTTGCGAAGGGACCGCGCTCGTCTCATCGGCGAGGCCGGCAGCCTCGCGGCCAACCGGGCCGAACTCGATGAGAAGATCGTAGAGATGCAGCTCCAACTTGTCTCGCTGCCGGTGAAGCGGCGGCGCACGGCGATGGAAGAGCTGAGCAAGCTGCAGCCCGACAAGGTCAAGCTGATCGAGAAGCGAGCCGAACTCATGGAGGAGATCGACAAGCTCGACGTGCGCACTCCCCTCGCCGGCACGATCCACGACTCGCAGATCCGCGGACCTCGCGGCGTGGTGCTGCAGGGCACGCCAATCATGTACGTGGTGCCGAGTGATCGGCCCGCGGTCGCGGTAGTCCGTGTGGATGCCGGCGACATCGACCAGCTTCGCGTAGGCCAGGACACCGCGCTCCGGTTCAGCGCCTTCAATCGTCGGGCGACGCCGCTGGTCGAGGGCAGGGTCGTGGGCCTCTCCGCCGACGCCTTCATCGACCAGAAGACGCTCGGCTACTACTACGAGGCCCGCATCGCCTTTTCGCGCGCGGACCTGCACGGTATCGACGGCGACCTCCTGGTTCCCGGAATGCCGGTCGAGGCCTTCTTCGCGACCGAGGAGCAGACACCCTTCAACTACGTGACAAAGCCGCTCGTCGACTACTTCAACCGCGCCTACCGCGACACCTGAGGAGCCAATGCGATGCACTGGATGAACGGAATTCTTGCCGCCGCGGCCTTGGGCGCGGCGCCGGCCCCGGCGGACGAAGCGAACATCAACTTCGCGCTCAATGTTTCGCGTCATGTGCTGCTGCACGAGGTTGCGCATGCACTGATCCGCGAGTTCGACCTGCCCGTCCTCGGCAACGAGGAGAACATCGCCGACACCTTCGCGACGGTCTGGATCACCCAGCAGATGCGCGACGATGCGGTGCCGATCCTCACGGACCGCGCCCGGTCGTGGCTGATCGAAGGTGCCGAGGTGCGGCCGGAGGAATTTGACCTGGCCGGAGAGCACGAGCTCGACACCAGGCGAGCGATCCGGACCATCTGCCTGCTCTACGGCGCAGATCCGGCCGAATTTCCCCAGGTGGTGACTTGGATTGGCCTCTCCGACCACGATGCGAACGAGTGCACCGACATTGCGCCGCAGGTAATCAAAGGCTGGGAGGTAGTCCTGGCCCCTCACAGCACCGATGCACCCTCGCCGAACGTGACGGTTCAGTACGGCAAGGCATCGCACTCCACCGATTTGATGAAGGCGGGCCTGCTGGAACAGATTGCGGACGTCATGCGCGGGTTCGACTGGCCGGAGCCAGTGCTCCTTCATTTCGACTCGTGTGGGTCCGAGGGCGCGTCGTGGAGCCGGACGGAACGCAGGATCCTGTTCTGTGACGAGTATTTCGACCGCTTCGTGCGGCAGGCGGCGATGGCGTCTCGAGGATGATCCGGCAATCAGGCGGCGCCGCCTCGCGTTTCCTGGGAACGCAATACCTGGGATTTCGACGAGGCCGATGGCGGGATGGTGCAGCGTGCCGGGGGACCGCCCACTGTCATGGATCAATAGAGCGCGAGCAGAAGGTCGTCGTCGCCGGTACCAGAAACGCGACGGAGACGTCTTGAAGTAGCCAAAGGGAGAGGGCAGCTCGGCTGCAGAGCCAAGTTTTTCGTCGGCGAATGGCCGAACGATTGCAAAGGCCGGAACGCCCCGACGAGCGCGGGGTTCTGAAGGAACCGGCTCCTTCCGCACGGAAGCACCGGCCGGAGGCATGTCGAGCGGAGCGTGGCCATGAAGAAGAGCAACGAGCGCAGATGGCGGCGCATTGGCTCGGGGCTGATCGCGGGTCTGATGGCGATCGCACTGATCGCCTCTTCCCTGCCGCTCATGGAGACGAATGTCTGGTGGGTCCGGTACCTGGACTTCCCCAGACTCCAGCTTTCGATCGTCCTTGTTGTTCTGTTGCTGGCTTACCTCGCCATGCGTGGGCACCTCGGCAAGTTCGGCTTGATGCTCGCCGTTCTTGCGATGGCGGCGCTCGGATACCACGCGGCAAAGCTCTACCGCTACAGCAGCTTCGCTGAGCGACCGGCTGTCGGTCTGGAAGGCTGCGCGGACGGCAGCGCGCTGACAATCATGGTCGCGAACGTGCAGGCCAAAAACGAGCGGGCGGGCGATCTGCTGCGGCTCGTCTCCGAGGTCGAACCGGACCTTCTGCTGGTAATGGAGACGGATCGCTGGTGGGATCGACACCTCGCGCCGCTGACGGCGCAATATCCGGAGCAGGTGCAGTACATCCCGGAAGGCCACGGCGCGTTCGGCATGCACCTGATCTCGAAGCTGAAGCTGGTGTCCCCCGAGTTCCGCTTCCTGTTCGACGCCTACACGCCCACGATCGTCACGGGTGTCGAGTTGCCGGGAGGAGAGATCGTTCGTTTCCTGGGCCTGCATCCCCACCCGCCTCTGGCGCCGGCGCAACCGACGACGCTGCGCGACGCGCATCTCCTGACGGCGGCGCTGGAGGCGCGGTCCAGCGAGATGCCGACGATCCTCGCCGGTGATTTCAACGCTGTTCCGTGGGAGCCGGTGACCCGCCGCGCCATGCGAATCGGGCGGCTTCTCGACCCGCGGGTCGGACGAGGCCTGTATCCGACGTTTCGCGCCGACAGCCTGCTGATGACCTGGCCGCTGGACCACGTCCTCTATCAGGGTGAGTTCGGCTTGCTCGGGTTCGAGGTGCTGCCCGATATCGGGTCGGACCACTACCCCATCGTCGCTCGTCTGTGCCAAGCGACGGAGGTGGCTTCCACGCAACAGGTGCCGGAGCTCGAGGACGGGGATTTGTCGGAGGCCGAGATATCGATCACATCGGCGAGGGCCCTCACGCCCGAGGCGTGAGAACGGTCGCAAGATGCCGGCCGGGTCTCGCTCACTTGAGCCTGTTGTCACCCTTCAGCTCCCGAGAGCGACCGTTCCCTCGGGGGTTCCAAACCACTCCGAGGACCTGTAGCAATTCCGCTCGCAGAACCACAAGAGACTTGAAGAACCTTGCGAAGCCGGTGCTACAACAGCGAGGAGGTGGAAATTGCGCTCCGGAACAGTAGTTTGCGAGGCGGCTCGCCTTAGCGTAGCACCCATGATCGACTGGACCGACCGGCATTGTCGGTTCTTCCACCGGCAGATTTCGCACCGGACGCTGCTCTACACCGAGATGGTGGCGTCCGCAGCGATCGTGCGGGGTGGCGCGCGGCACCTCCTCGCTTTCGATCCGGCGGAGCATCCGGTTGCGTTGCAGCTTGGCGGCTCCAGCCCCGCTGAACTGGCCGAGGCGGCCCGTATCGGCGCCGAGGAAGGCTACGACGAGATCAACCTCAACGTCGGCTGCCCTTCGGATCGCGTGCAATCTGGATGCTTCGGCGCGGTCCTGATGCGCTCGCCCGACGTCGTGGCGGACTGCCTCGCCGCGATGGTGGCGGCCTCACCGGTCGAGGTTACGGTGAAGTGCAGGCTGGGCGTCGACGAGCAGGACCCGGAGGTGGTCCTGCCCGACTTTCTGGAGCGCGTCCGGGCGAGCGGTGTGCGGCGCGTGACGATCCATGCGCGCAAGGCATGGCTGGATGGCCTGTCACCGAAGGAGAACCGCGAGGTGCCGCCGCTCGACCGGAACCTCGCTCTCAGGATGAAGTCGATTTTTCCGGATCTTCATGTCACGATAAACGGCGGGATCTACAGTCTCGACTCGGCGCTCTCCCTTCTGGACGCGGGGTTCGACGGGGCGATGATCGGGCGCGCGGCCTACAATGCACCTGCGGACCTGCTGCTCGGGGCCGATCGCCGAGTCTACGGAGCTTCGGTGGCAGCCCCGACACGTGACGAGGTAATCGCGCGGATGGAGCCCTATATCGCGCATCACCTCGAGGATGGCGGCCGTCTGCACGACGTGACACGGCACATGCTGGGGTTCTTTTCCGGCCTGCCGGGAGCGCGATCGTGGCGGCGAATATTGTCCGAGGGTAGCACCCGCAGAGGCGCCGGGTTCGAGCTTCTGGTGGCGGCGCGAGAGGCGGTGAGTGCCGTTGGAGCGGCGCAAGCCGCCTGAGGCTCAACCCTCGCGAAGACGCCCGTTCCGGCCGCCGCTGCGGCGGCGCAGCCTTCCGGCACGCTCCGGCAACTCGGCCATCAGCATGTCGCGTTCGGCATCGGACAGGCTCGACCATCGGGCGATCTCTTCGCCGGTGCGAAAGCAGCCGATGCAGATGCCCTCGCGCCGGTGCAGGACGCAGATATCAATGCAGGGCGTGCGGATCGTCATGGATGCTCCAGATGGCGCAGGCGATCGAGGGCGCCCTGCAGGATGTATGCGGCGGCGACATGGTCGATGACCTCGCCACGACGACGGCGCGAGGTGCCGGCTTCTAGAAGCGCACGTTCCGCGGCGACGGTGGAAAGCCGCTCGTCCCAGAAGCCGATCGGCAATACGGTCAGTCGCGCCAGATTGCGCGCGAAGGCGCGTGTGGATTGACAGCGCGGACCCTCGCTGCCGTCCATGTTTCGGGGAAGCCCCAACACGACTCCCGCGATCTCGCGGGGTTCGACCAGCGACAGCAGAGCCGTGGCGTCCGTACTGAACTTCGTCCGGCGGATCGTCTTGAGCGGTGTGGCCACCGTTCGCTCGCGGTCGGAGACCGCGACGCCGATTGTGCGCTCTCCGAGGTCGAGACCCAAGAGCGGCCGTCGCGGCGGCAGCGACGCGGCGAAATCGGAGAAAGCCTCGCTCATTCGATGATGCCGGCGCGCTCCGCGGCGTCGTCAATGAGTGCCAGATCCTCCGGGTTGGCGGAGAATGTCTCTCGCGCCTCGGCATAGATCGCGCCGGCACGGTCGGTTTCTCCCAGCACGCCCAGCGCGGTGATCAGCCGGCCCCAGTCCTGAGCCGGTCCGCCTTCTTCGGCCAGACGCCCGGCGAGCCCCTCGACCATGCCGCGGATCATCTGCTGGCGCTCCTCGGGAGCCATGTCGGACGCCGCGGCCATGTCCGCGCCAGTGGGACCCCGAAGCTGAGGCGGCTGGTACTCGACCCCGGCGAGCCGGGCGATGTCCTCGATCCGTGCACGGATCGGCGCACTCCACGGAGCGCTAGGGGATTCCTCGAGGAGCGGGCGCCAAATACGGAACGCGAGGTCTGGTCGGCCAGTTTGCGCGTAGAGAAGACCCGAGAGGTAGCGCGCCGTCCCATTGGAGGGATCACGCTCAAGTACCCGCGAGAGGGCGGTTTCGGCCTCCGGCGAGACGTATCCGCCCGCGGCGTAGACCAGCAGCAGGGCGTAGTCGGCCCAGTCGGCGGCCGTCACGTCTTGCCCTTTCAATTCAAGGACCCGCTCCTGCGCGCGTCGCGCGGCGGTGAAGTTTCCGACGCCCGCCTCGTTCCTGGCGAGAAGAATGTAGCCCTGCAGATCGTCAGGCCGATCCGCGAGGGTAGCGCGCAGCCTCTCGAGCAGCTCGGCATGCCGGGAATTGTCCTGAACCGTCGGCGTGGAAAGTGCGGCTTCGGCCTCGGCCATCTCTTGGCCCGGGCGGTTGCTGCGAGCTTCCTCCGCGATTTCGATGCGGCGCTGGATGGGCAGGTCGGGATATCCGGGAACGCCGAGCAGGGCATAGAGACCGAGCCCGCCGGCGACGACCGCGACGGCAGCCGCGCCGGCCGTCATGAAAGTTGCGCGCCTCGGCTCCGGGCGCCGCACCGCGGCGGCTTGCGCTTTCCGATCCGCCTCCAGCAGACGACGGGAAACCTCGACCCTCAGCCGCTCGGCCTCTGCGGCATCGATGAGACCACGATCCCGATCGCGCTCCACCTCGGCCAGTTGATCGCGGTAGACATCGATGTCGCTCGCGCCTGAGGCCGCCGCGCCGTCCCGCAGCATCGCGCGCGTCAAGAGCGCTGCGACCCCTGCCGCCATCAACACCGCAATCAGCCAGAATACCATCGTAGCAGACGATTCCTGTGGCGACCCGCCCGGTCGAGTCTGGAACCCCGGATAGCTGACGGCGCGCTGCGACGAAACCCCGGGCGGCGTCGGCCTCCTCGGGACGTGATGTCGCGACCGGCGCTGGAGCGGAACCCTCGGCCTGGCGCGGCGAGGAACGAGGTGACCGAGGCGGCGGCTTCACCCTGGAGGCTACGAGAAAGCGCGGAAGGGAGGCACGCGCGATAGCGCCACGGGCGGAATGCTGCCATCAACCGAGACGGTTGCGGCAGCCGGCTCGAAGCGATGCTATGGTCGATTACAGCGTAGCTAGGAGGACCTGCATGGTTCGGAATATCATCATCGCCGTCGTCGCGATCATCGTCATCATCTTCATCCTCGTTCTCATTGGAGTCATCGACCTCGGCAATGAGGCGGTCGATGCCATGGACTCGTCGGATGTCGAGACGGAGGAAGTCATCGAGGAGTGACGTGAGGCGGGCGAAGTCGGGGCGTCTTCGGATCGCCGACAAGTCCGCCGTCATCGGCAAGCGGCAGCCGGACGAGACCTTTTGCAAGGCGCACGCGCACCGATCGGGATGCCGATCATCGTGGCTTCCGCCGGAACCACTGGGGACTCGATCTGTGTACCTGCCGCCGCAAGGCGGTGATGGATTCGTCTCCGAGGCATCGGGAAGTGAACCGTAGCGCCTTTATGACGTTGACCGTTGAGGTTGACGACCGCGCGGCGCCGGAACAGGGTGCCGCGCAATCCATGATGGAGGGAACGACATGGCTTTCACGCTACCGGATCTGCCGTATTCGCACGATGCGCTCGCCGGCAAGGGCATGAGCAGGGAAACCTTGGAGTATCACCACGACATCCACCACAAGGCCTATGTCGACAACGGCAACAAGGCCGTCGCCGGAACCGAGTGGGAAGGCAAGGACGTCGAGGAGATCATCAAGGGCACCTACGACAAGGATGCGGTGGCCCAGAACGGCATCTTCAACAACGCCTCCCAATACTGGAACCATAACCAGTTCTGGGAGATGATGACGCCGGACGAGAGCAAGATGCCGAACGAACTGGAGCAGAAGATCGTCCAGGCTTTCGGAAGCGTGGACAAGTTCAAGGAAGATTTTGCGTCCGCGGGTGGCGGTCAGTTCGGTTCGGGCTGGGCCTGGCTGGTCGCCGATACCGGTGGATCGCTGAAGGTGACGAAGACCGAGAACGGCGTGAACCCTCTCTGCTTCGGCCAGACCGCTCTTCTGGGTTGCGACGTGTGGGAGCACTCCTACTACATCGACTTTCGCAACAAGCGTCCAGCCTACCTGAAGAACTTCCTCGACAATCTCGTCAACTGGGAGAATGTGGCGAGCCGCCTTCCGGGCTAGCCCGTCATCGCGGCGGGCCCGATTACGTGGGCCTGCCGCTACCAGCGCTTCCCAAGAAATCAATTCAGTCGGCAGCAGCGCCTTGATGGGTCGCGTCGCTGCAATTTCTGAGCCTGTCAAGTCGCGATGCGCGTACTGACGGCTTACCCTGCGTTAATGTTAGGTCAGGTCCAGCGGCGGATTAGCCGCCTGCCAGGAGGGCCGAATCATGATCAATGCATTGCGACTCGCCATGTCCCGCCCGCGCGCGTTGCCGAGTTTCGATCCGGCCGGCGTGCTGCTCAAGCTCGACGCCGCGTATCGGGAACGCCGCAAGCTCGAGGAGCTCTCCGATGCTCAGATGAAGGACATCGGCGTCACTCGTGCCGACATCGACCGGATCCTGAAAGGCGGCCGATCCTGAAGAGCGCGCCGGTGGAGGAGAAAGCCCACCATTCTGTGGAGTTGTCTGCACGATTGAGGCTGCGGCTAGGTCTGCAGGCGTGAGGTCTCGAGGCGCGACCACATCTCGCACGAGAAGATCCGCCGACGTGCCCCGCTCCCGCGCCGATTTCCGGGCCTTCGCTGGTGCGGAGGCCGTTTTTGTCAAGTAGCTCTGCGGAACTCTCGCGGCATGCTGCCGGTTGGCCTTCCAAGACGCCAACGACGGAGGACGCCATGGCCGAACGCCAAAGATCGAAGGACGGCAAGCGCGAAACCGATGAAGTGCTCGGTGCCGAAGGCGAGGTGGAGCAGTCGGGACGCGCCGGCGGCGGCGTCGCGCGCACCATCGGCTCTGAGGACGAGCAGAAGCGCGCAGGAGATCGTCCCGCCGGCACCACGCGCGCCCGGAAATCCGACGAAGAAAAGCCCGGCACGTCGAACCTCGGCGAGGAGAACCGCTGATGCCTGTCCATGATCTCAGCAACGAAACCTGGGTGCTGGTGGCGGACGGAGAGAAGGCCCTGTTCCTCGTCAACGATGGCGACGCTGAATATCCGGTGCTGAACGTCAGCCGGCGGGAGGATCAGGAGAATCCGCCGACGCGCGATCAGGCGGCCAACAAGCGCGGCCGCCAGCAGGAAAGTGTGGGGCCGGGCCGATCTGCCTACGAGGACACGGACTGGCACGAACTGGCGAAGGATCGGTTCGCCGACCACCTGGCCGAGATGCTCTACGAGCGCGCGCATAGGGGCGACTTTCGGCGCATCATCCTCGTCGCTTCGCCAGGAGTCCTCGGAGAGATGCGCGACAAGCTCCACAAGGAAGTCGCGGATCGGGTCGTCGGCGAAGTCGACAAGACGCTGACCAATCACACGATCGAGGATATCGAGAAGGTGCTGAAGGCGGAGTTGCAGCCGGCGTGACTGGTCTTATCCGCGGCCGTCGCCTACATCGCCGCGGATGACCGACGCTACTGAAAGTGCCGCGCGGCGGAGCGGGCTGCGGACGATACGGCGAGTCGCTCCCTATCTCTGGCCGGAGAATGACCGTCGCCTGCGCGTCCGCGTCGTGCTCGCGATGCTGGCGCTGCTCGTGTCTAAGCTGATCGCGGTCGGAACGCCGTTCTTCTACAAGGGCGCCGTCGATTCGCTGTCAGGCGATGCGCAGGGCGAAGCATGGGTACTGGCGATCGGGGCGATCGGGCTGACGGTCGCCTACGGCGTGGCGCGGCTGATGAACGTGGGCTTTCAGCAGCTCCGCGATGCTCTCTTCGCTGCCGTCGGGCAAAGGGCGCTGCGCCGGCTGGCGCTCGAGACCTTCACCCACATCCACCGCCTCAGCCTGCGCTATCACCTGACGCGACGGACCGGTGGGCTCAGTCGCATCATCGAGCGTGGCGTGAAGGGCGTGGAATTCCTGCTGCGGTTCCTGCTCTTCTCGATTGGTCCGCTGATTCTGGAGCTTCTGCTGATTGCGGTGGTGCTCGCCTGGGTATTCGACGTCCGCTACCTGATCGTCGTGGCCGTGACGATCGTCCTCTACGTCTGGTTCACGTTCAAGGTGACGGAATGGCGGGTGCAGATCCGTCGTCAGATGAACGAGCAGGACACGGACGCCAATCAGAAGGCGATCGACAGCCTGCTCAACTTCGAGACCGTGAAGTACTTCGGTGCCGAGGGGCGCGAGGCCGGCCGCTACGATCAGGCGATGGCTGGATACGAGCAAGCCGCGCTCAAGACGAGCTACAGCCTTGCGTTCCTGAACTTCGGGCAGTCGCTCCTGATCACCAGTGGTCTGGTGATCGTCATGGTCATGGCGGCGGCCGGCGTTCAGTCGGGCGCGCTGACCGTCGGCGACTTCGTCATGGTCAACGCCTACATGATCCAGATCACCATGCCGCTGAACTTCCTCGGCACGGTCTATCGCGAGATCCGTCAGGCTCTGATCGACATGGCCGACATGTTCGACCTGCTCGAGCAGCCGGCCGAGGTCAGCGACAAGCCCGGCGCGCGGGCGTTGGAGGTGGCCGGCGGAGAAGTCGTCTTCGACAACGTGTACTTCGGCTACGACGAGGCACGGCCGATCCTCAAGGGCGTCTCCCTCCGCGTCGGTCCTGGAGAGACGGTCGCCATCGTCGGCCCCACAGGGGCGGGAAAGTCCACGATCGGTCGCCTTCTGTTCCGCTTCTACGACGTCAGCGGCGGCGCGCTGAGGATCGACGGGCAGGACGTGCGCGATATTGCGCAGGAAAGCCTGCACGACGCCGTCGGGGTCGTCCCACAGGACACGGTGCTCTTCAACGACACGATCCGGTACAACATCGCCTATGGCCGTCCCGGCGCGACTGATACCGAGGTCGAAGGGGCGGCACGGGCGGCCAAGATCCACGACTTCGTGCAGAGCCTGCCCGAGGGATACGGCACGCAGGTCGGTGAGCGCGGGCTAAAGCTCTCGGGGGGCGAGAAGCAGCGCGTGGGCATCGCGCGCACGCTACTGAAGGATCCGCCGATCCTGCTGCTCGACGAGGCGACGTCGGCGCTCGACTCCGAGACGGAGGGCGAGATCCAGTCGGAGCTGCGTGCCATGAGTCGTGGCCGCAGTGTCATTGTCATCGCACACAGGCTCTCGACAGTGGTCGATGCCGACAGGATCGTCGTGCTGCAGGATGGTCGGATCGTCGAGCAGGGCCGCCACGAGGAGCTTCTGGTCCGCGGTGAGCGCTACGCGGCGCTGTGGCAGCGCCAGGCCGCCGAGGAGGCGGAGGCGGCGTAGCGCCGCCTAGGCGCTCTTCAGGTAGGCCTCTTCCTCTTCCGCAGCCGCCGGCAGCTGGAGGTCCATCGCGAAATCCCAGCCAGCGACCTTCGGCCGAGTGGCGACGATCTCGGACGGGTCGTAGATAGCCGCGTCGAGGAGGCCGCGCCGCGCCGCGATGAGGACAGCCTGGAAGATCGACTTGACGCCGAGCTTGCGGACGATTTGCATCTGGATCGTCTTGGCGGACCCGTATCGGCAATCCATCGACAGCGCGCGCGCCGGGTCTTCGCTGAGGGCGACGAGCCGCAGGAACCGGATTTCCTCGGCGGCGAGCTGGGTCGTCGACGATACGCCGACCTGCGAGAAGTAGACGAGCGCGTCGCAGGTCGCATAGGCAAGCGCCTGCAGATCGTCGCGGTACTTGCGGAATTGGCGGCGCGCGAAGTCCGGCGTGCGCAGCGTGTTCAGGATCACCGCCGCCGACATGCCGGTGGGATAGTCGATCCTGTAGATCACGCCGTTTGTGCCGATGCCCCTGGCCTGTGCCGCCTTGAGGTAGCGCATCGGGGCGTCGTGCGTCGGGATGAGCTCGTCCATGTAGAGCTCGTGCTCCTGCGAGAGGATGCCCTGAATGATCGGGTCGGCATCGAAGAGGCGCAGACCGTTGTAGTCCTCCCACCATTCCTCGGGCAGGCTCGACAGGACGCGGCGCGACAGGTAACGGCCGCCCTCGTTCAGAACGATGAGAGTTGCCTCGTCGAAGCCGAACTCCCGCGGCATGGTTCCGAAGATCCCCGCCACTTGGTCCAGTGTTTCGGCGTCTTCGATCTGGCGCTGCAGCGTTTCCGTGGCATTGTTGCGAGGCGGAAAACCGACCTCCTTGGCGATCCTGTCGCGGGCGCGGCGCAGCTCGACCGCAGTTTCACTATCCATCCGCTCGTTCTGAGCGATGAGATCGTCGAGCATCTCGGCAAACCAGTTCATCGGCAATTTCCCCCAAACATGCCGCGTTGCGAGTTCCGCGGTCACTGCGTCCTGTCTGGTACGGAATTCCTTACTCAGAGGTTAGCAGACCGCGGAAAGTTCGACGAAAATCGGGTTCTGCGTGTGCTGGAGCGAAACTGCAATTTCCTCAAGCGAATGTGATGCAGCTTTGCCCCCCTCCTACTGTGCCTGCGGCGCTTGGCGACGGCGGGTCTTGCCACTGTCCCGCTGCTTTGTCGGCCATACGGTGGGAGCGAACCGTACGGGTCCGCTTCGGCGAAAGGCGCCTCAAAAAAACATCTCCGGGACCTCGGTCAACCGAAGCCGTCCCCCGATTGCCAAGGCTTCACGAGGTTGCCGAAGCGGGTGAAGCGGCCTTCAAAGGACAAGTCGACGGTGCCGATCGGGCCGTGGCGCTGCTTGCCGATGATGAGCTCGGCACGGCCGTGTAGGCGCTCCATCCGCTCCTGCCACTTGGCCATTTCCTCAAGCTTGTCGCCCGAAGGCTCCTCCCTCTCTGCATAATATTCCTCGCGGAAGACGAACATGACGACGTCTGCGTCCTGTTCGATCGAGCCCGATTCGCGGAGGTCCGATAGCTGTGGACGCTTGTCCTCCCGCTGCTCGACCTGGCGGGAAAGCTGCGACAGGGCGACCACGGGAATATCCAGCTCCTTGGCAATGGCCTTGAGACCCTGCGTGATCTCGCTGACCTCATTCACGCGATTGTCGCGCGCGGTGGAGGCGCGGACGAGCTGGAGGTAGTCGACGACGAGAGCGTCTAGACCCCGCTCGCGCTTCAGTCGCCGCGCCCGCGCCGCAAGCTGCCCGATCGGCAGCGCCGGCGTGTCGTCGATGTGGAGGGGACATGCCTCCAGCGCCTTGGCCGCCTCGACGAAACGGCGGAACTCGGCCTCCGTCATGTCGCCGCGGCGGATCTGCTCGGACGGGACTTGGGACGCTTCCGAGAGGATCCGCGCAGCGAGCTGCTCCGCCGACATCTCCAGCGAGAAGAACCCGACCACGCCGCCGTCGATCGCGCCCGTGGTGCCGTCCGGCAATGTTCCTGTCTTGTAGGCCTTCGCGACGTTGAACGCGATGTTGGTGGCCAGCGACGTCTTTCCCATCGACGGCCGGCCGGCGAGAATCAGCAGGTCGGAGCGGTGGAGTCCGCCGAGCTTACGGTCGATGTCGGTGAACCCGGTGGACAGTCCGGCAAGTCCGCCATCGCGCATGTAGGCTGCGTTCGCGACCTGCACCGCATCACGGACAGCGGAGAGGAACGACTGGAACCCGCGTGCGGTGCCACCCTCTTCGGCGAGTTCGTAGAGCGCCTGCTCGGCCTTGACGATCTGCGCCGGCGGGTCGTTGTCCTTGCTGAAATCGGCGGCGCGCGCCGCCACGTCGCCGCCGATCCGCACCAGCGCCCGCCTGAGCGCAAGATCTCGGATCATCACCGCGTAGTCGCGCGCGGCGAAGGTGGCGATCGCGGCGCCCGCCAGCCGCAGGAGGTACTGCGGCCCTCCGAGCTGCTTCAGCCCCTCGTGCGTCTCGAGCACCGGGCGGAGCGTGACGGGAGATGCGAGCGCGTTGGCGCTGATCTTCTGCGCTGCCTCGCGAAAGATGTCGGCATGGACGGGGTCGTAGAAATGGTGCGGCGCGACAAGATTCGCGATCCTGTCATAGACATCGTTGTCGGTCAGCAACGCTCCCAGCAGTTGCTGCTCGGCCTCGATGTCGTGCGGAACCTTCCCGGCCCCGTCCTCTGCTTGCCTGTCCTCGATCCGGGAGATCTCGTTCATTCGCCCCCCTGGCGCTGCTCGCTGCCTGCGGCGTGTCCTCCGCCGTTCACGAAGGAGGTTAGTCCCAACAGCGCCCCGAACGCAAAATGTATGTTCGCGGGGACAGTCTGTGGATAGATATGGTTCTCCCCGCGGCGGCAAAAAGTTAGCCGCGGATCCTCAAGCCGAGCGGGCGGATTGCCATGCCCGAGGATCGGTGAGGAACGCCTCAACTCCCACGAGTGTCGCGCCGTCAAAACTCTCCCGATCTTTCGCCTCCGCGAGGACATCAGCCCACGTACAGAGTGCGTGCAGCGTCACGCCATGGCGGGCGAGCGTCGGCACCGTCTCGGGGAAGATACCGTAGGAGAACAGGACGGCCGTGTGCGCGCACGTCGCGCCGGTCTCACGGATCGCGTCGATGAAGGACAGCTTGGAGCCGCCATCGGTGGCGAGATCCTCGACCAGCAGGACGCGCTGCCCCTCGGCCATCGGTCCTTCGATCCGCGCGTTGCGGCCATAGCCCTTGGGCTTCTTGCGGACGTAGGCCATCGGCAGCGCCAGCCGCTCCGCCAGCAGGGCCGCGAACGGGATCCCGGCCGTCTCGCCGCCGGCGACGATGTCGAATGCCTCGAACCCCGCATCGCGCAGCACGGTCGCCGCCATGAAATCCATCAGTGCCGACCGCACGCGCGGAAAGCCGATCAGGCGGCGACAGTCGATGTAGGTCGGGGATGGCAGACCGGAGGCCAGGATGTAGGGATCATCCGGCCGGAAGTTCACCGATTCCGTCTCGAGCAACATTCCCGCGGTGAGGCGCGATATCGTCTCGGGCGGCGGGAAAGCTGTCGGAATCATGGGCGTGCCTCTGACGCGGTCGCCACTTGGTCTAGGCGGGTGCCGGGCCGTGCGCAATCGGCCGGGCAGTGACGACGCTATTCCTCTGATGACATCAGCGATTTCGGCTGAGTGCTGGAGCTCAACCCTGCGTGATGTGCCAGCCGACTGCAAAGCCGGGGTCGAATGTCGTGATCGGCCCCTGGGCCGTTTCCGTTTTCGTGGGGACGGGAACATGGCCACGCGCCAACGTCACCGTGTCCTCGTTCGGCGGCAGACCGTACCAGCGAGGCCCGTGCAGGGAGACGAACCGCTCAAGGCGGTCCAGCGCCCCCTCCTCGTCGAAGGCATGCGCGGTCAGCGGCAGGGCCAAGGGCGCGGTGTAGCATCCGGCACAGCCGCAGGCCGCCTCCTTGGCCGCATCGACGTGCGGCGCGCTGTCGGTGCCGAGGAAGAACCTCGGATCGCCTGAGGTCGCGGCGGCCCGGAGGGCCAGCCGGTGACGCTCGCGCTTGGCGACCGGCAGGCAGTAATAATGGGGCCTGATCCCTCCGGCGAGCAGGTGCGTCCGGTTCAGCACCAGGTGGTGCACCGTGATCGTGCCGGCCAGATTACCGTCGGCCCCGCCGACATACTCGACGCCATCTTTCGTCGTGACATGCTCCAGCACGATGCGAAGCTCCGGCAGTCGGCGGCGCAGCGGGTCGAGGACAGTTTCGATGAAGACCGCTTCCCGGTCGAAGATGTCGATTTCGGGGTCCGTGACCTCGCCGTGGATGCAGAGTGGCAGGCCGATCTGCGCCATGTTCTCCAGAACCCGCATCACCCGCGACAGGTCCCTCACGCCCGAGGCGGAGTTCGTCGTCGCGCCTGCCGGATATAGCTTGACCGCGGTGATGAGGCCGATCTCGGCCGCGGCGCGCAGGTCGCGCACCTCCGTCTCCTCGGTCAGGTACAGGGTCATCAGCGGCCGAAATGCGGACCCCTTGGGCTTCTCCGACAGGATCCGGTCGCGATATTCCGCCGCGTCGGCGGCGGTGACGACAGGCGGCACGAGATTGGGCATGATGATGGCGCGGCCGAAGACTTCGGCGGTGGCTGGCAGCACGGCCGACAGGACCGCGCCATCGCGCAAATGCAGGTGCCAATCGTCAGGCCGGCGGATCGTCAGCGTGTCGGTCATAGTGTCGGCCTAGCCGATCCGTGCCGGCCGGACCAGCAGCCTCAGGACCGACTGGCGCGCGACAGGGCAAATTGCGTCAGGAACGGTCCTCCGACCTCGAACGCGACCGTGCTGGCCACCGCGATCGCGATGAGCGCCTCGGAATATTGCGGCAGCCGTTCCGCGCCCACCAGCGCCATGCCGATCGCGACGCCCGCCTGAGGCATCAGCGCAACTCCGGTCAGGCAGCTCTCGCGGCGAGCCAAGCCCGCGATCCGCCCGCCGGCCAAGCCGCCGACGATCCTCGCGGCGGCGCGGAGAACGATGAACGCCGCACAGGCCAGACCGGCCTCGCGAAAGTCGCCCAACTCGAACGCGGCGCCCGCGAGGACGAAGAAGATCAGCAGGAACGGCCATTCGATCCTCTCGATCTCGTGGAACGGTTGTTCGTGGTGGCGCGCTAGGTTCACGATGACGGCGCCTGTGACCATGCCAGCGAGCAGGTGCGACACCTCGAAGGCGAGGGCGAGCCCGGCTGTCAGGAACACGATTCCCAGGGCTTCAATCAGCGTCGGCTCTCCGGGACTGACCCGGCCGGTGAGATATGCGCCCGGCACACCCACCGCGATGCCGAGCGCGACCGCGCCGCCGATCTCGCGCAGCCCGTCCATGACCGCCTCCAGTCCCGCGGATTCCCCCACGGACGCGGTAGCGGCCGTGAGCATTGCGGCAAAGATGATGAGCCCCCAGGCATCGTCGATGGCGACGATGGCAAGCAGTCGCTCAGCGAACGGTGTGGGCACGCCGGACTCTCGCACGACATCCTGCACGGCGGCCGGGTCGGTCGCGGCGGCGATACCGCCGAGCAGCAGCGCCAGGCCGATCGGCACGCCAACAAGCGCCAGCCCCCCCGCGACGATGACGGTGCCGGTCAGCACCACCATGATCGAGATCGCCAGGATCTCGAAGCCGTGCGCCGCCAGCTTGCTGCGCTCCAGCGTACCGCCCAGCAGGAACGCGACCATCGTCAGCGCGGTGGGCACAAGAATGTGGTCTATGCTGACCACCTCCTCGGGAAGGATATCGAGCAGCGGCTGCCCGACCACGGCGCCCAGCAGGATCAGAAGCGTCACGCGCGGAATGAGCACCTTTCGCCCCGCCGTCTCGAGCGCCAGCCCGGCGAGGAACAGGATCCCAAGCGCGACGAGGAGGGCGGAGGCCTCCATCAAGGCTCAGGGGCGAGTCAGGTCGGCGGTCTCGACCTGCACCTGCGTGGACAGATCGGTCAGGCTGTCGAAGAGCAGTTGCAGCACGTAATGCGGGTTGTGGGCGTAGGCGCCAGGATCCTTGGCGACGAATTGGTAGTTGTAGGCGGCGCGCAGCAGACGTGGCGTCCAGCTCTGGTAGCGGTTCGGATAGGCCGCCTCGGCCTCGCTGGCGGATCCGTTGCCGTCAGTGTCGGCGAAGAAGTAGGGGTAGGTCTCTGGAGCATAGACGATCGGGGTTCCGGCCACCTCCTCGGCGTAGAGCTGGATTGCCTCCAGGAGCCGCTCATGCAGCGTGCCGATCTCGGCGGCGATTCCCTCGGACGTGTCGCCATCACCGTCGACGTCCGTCTCCGTCGCCCGGATGCCGGTGAGGTCCGTCACCCCGTTGTGGCACGTGAGGCATGTGTCGGCGGCCACCGTGGTGGCATGAGGGTCATGACAACCGGAGCAGGTGTCGAGGTTGGGAACGTGGTCGAAACGGCCAGCGTAGTCCTGCCCATCGTACTGGTATCCGCCGCGTGCCGCCGCGCCATATAGCGTCGCCGCTGCGGCGCGGTAATGGACGTTGAGAAATTCCAGCTCGGCCGAGGGAGCATCTTGGTCGAACCCCGAAAGACTGTTGTCGACGCTGTCGGTCGACTCACGGCCTTGGTGACAGACCGCGCACATCGTAGAGCTGCCGAGGTCGTCCACGGTCTCGCCCGACGGGAAGGTGACGGTCTGCAGGGCGGCCGTCGCCGGATGGTGGCAGACAGTGCAGCCGATCGTCGATTCGATGGGCGCAGGAGCGTCGACCACTCCCGCCTCGCTGCCGTCCGCGCCGATGAAGTCGAGATAGCCGGGGCCGGAGTGGCAGACAGCGCAGGCCTCCGGTACCTCGCCCTCCTCGTTCCAGTGCGTGAAAGCCTCGGCGCTTGCGTCCGCGTGCGGCGAGGAGAGCCAGGCCTCCATGATCTGTTCCGGGCTGGCTCCCTGAGCGAAGGCCGGTGAGGCAAGCGCGCCGAGCGCAAGGGCAGCGGGAAGGATGTGTCGGGTCATCGGCGGGTTCCTTCGCGGCAATGGTTGACCGGAAGCGTAGAAGGCGCGATCGCGCCTGCCTTTGACATTTGTCATCGTTCGAGACCGCGAGCGAGAAGCAATCTTCGGCCGATGATAGCAGCGCGATACTTCTGGAAGAGGCGTCCCGCCGTCCGGCCCGGCCCGGATGTCGAGGACCGTCGGCAGATCGACGAAGTCGCACTTCAGGGCGCTGATTATCCTGGTGTCCGACCGCGGCTCCTCGTGAGCGAGGGAGACAGGGTTGCGGCGGGACAACCGATCCTGGTCGATCGGCTCCGGCCGCAGATCGCGGTCACGGCCCCGCTCGCGTCGGTCGTCCGCTCGATCCGGCGGGGTCCACGCCGCAGTCTGGGTGAGATCGTCCTCGATCGCGATGGGCGCGACGCCGAAAGCTTCGAGATCTCCGATGTCCGGTCGGCGATGCTGACGTCGGGATTGTGGGCGACCTTCCGGACGCGCCCATTCGGTCTCATTCCGGATCCCGATGCCAGGCCCGAGGCGATCTTCGTCACGGCGACGCCCCGCGGCGGTGCCGCGCCTGACCCGCGGCCGGTGATCGAGGCGTCGGGCGAGAACTTCGGGAACGGAGTTGCCGCGCTCGAAGCGCTGACCGACGGTGCGGTCCACGTCTGCCAGACTGCCGGGCCGGATCTGGCCTCCGGGTCGAGAGTACGCTGCACCGTGTTCGAGGGTGTGCGCCAGCAATCCCCGAGCGCGCAGGTCGACCGCCTCCGTCCGGTGGGACCCGCTCGGCAGGTGTGGATCATCGACTACGCGGACGCCATCTCGCTCGGTGTCCTTCTCTCCACGGGCCGTCTCATGCGCGACCGTGTGATTACTCTCGCCGGTAGCGCCGTGGACCGGCCCCGTCTGATCCGCACGTTTCCAGGTGCCAGCCTGCGGGATCTGATTTCGCCCTATCTCGTCATCGAACGGCCACTGAGCGTTCTCGTCGGCCCGACGGCAGCGCGGCGTGAGGCGGCGTGGCTCGGCGCCCGCGACCAGCAGGTGACGGTTGTGCCCCGCCTGCCGCTCCCGGACGAGCCAGCGCGTCTTCGCCCCATCGTGCCGGGCGAGCGTCTGGAGGATGTCCTTCCGATAGCAACCCACACCGTGCCGCTGATGCGCGCGCTCTCCATCGGCGACGCCGAGACGGCGGAGCGCCTCGGAGCTCTCGCCCTCGTTGAGGAGGACGTGGCGCCGTTGAATGGGCTCTGTACAAGCGGCGCGCGCTACGATCGGCTGCTTCGCAGGGTGCTCGACGACCTCGCCGGCGTGGCATGAGCGAGACCACCGCCATTCCCGCCGTCTGGCGCGGATCGCGCCTGCCGCTGATGCAGGATCCGAACGGCATCGACCTCACGCAGACCGCCGCGCTGCTCCTGCCGCTGGCGGTCACCATCGCCGCGCGCGGTGTCGAGACGCTCGAGGTGTTTCTCACCGCCCTCGTCGCTGCGCTGGCGACCGAGGTGGCGTTCGCGCTCGGGCGGCGGCGAAACTTCGGGTGGCACCCGTTGCCGACGGCGCTCATCCTCGCGGTCGCCGTCCCGGCCGATCTTCCGCTCTGGCAGCTGGCGGTCGCCACGGTAGCGGGCACGGTCCTGGCGGATCATGTCTTTGGCGGCCGCGGCTTCGGGTTCCTCTCGACCGCAGTCACGGTCCTCGCGTTCCTGGTTTTCTCCTTTCCCGGCGGCGTGATCGAGGGCGGCAGCCTCGCCGTCGCCCTCGCGACGCTGCCGGGCGCGGCGCTGCTCTTCTCTCTCGGCTACGTGTCATGGCGGGTCATCGTACCGGCCGCGGCCCTCGTCATCGGCTGGGTGTTCTGGGGCGGCGGTCCGATCGCGGAAGGTCAGGCTGCGCTGACCTTCGGGCTGGTGTTCCTCGCCGGGGATCCGGTCGGCGCGGCCGCGACGCGACCCGGGCGCTGGGCGCACGGTCTGACGCTGGGCCTTCTGATCGTCGTCTTCGGCGGTGCGTTTCCGGTCTCGGTGGTCTTCGCTGCGCTCGTGTCGAGCCTCTTCGCACCGCTCTACGACCACATCGCCATCACGTTCTACGCGGCGCGCCGGAGGCGGCGCATTGGCTGAGGGGCAGGGCGCATGGGCTGCCTTCTGGGCACGGCCGAACGACGACCGGGTCAAGACCTTCGGCGTAGCGGTGCTCGTCGCCGTCTGCTCCGCGCTCGTCGTTTCGACCGCGTCGGTGCTGCTCGAGCCGCTGCAGGAGGCCAATCTTGCCGCCGAGCGCCAGGCACGGATGGCGGCAATGCTCGACGAGGTTCCGGGCCTCCGCGATCTGATGGCAGAGACGGGCGTGGAGGAGCTGCAGCCGCGGATTGTCAACCTCCGGGAAGGGACCTTCGCCGAGCCCGACGCGGCGGCCGAGCCGGT
Organism: uncultured Alphaproteobacteria bacterium; assembly: GCA_963749675.1. Classification (GTDB taxonomy): domain Bacteria; phylum Pseudomonadota; class Alphaproteobacteria; order Rhodobacterales; family Rhodobacteraceae; genus Roseitranquillus. The sequence goes on along the minus strand of CAVVNT010000001.1, from coordinate 425,110 downwards.
GTCGATTCCCGCCGACGCCGATATTGCCGGGCTGGGCGAGCGCCCGAGCCACGTCACGATCTACGTCGTCGAGAGCGCGGGGGATGTCGCGCTGGTCGCCCTTCCGGTCGAGGGGCGCGGCTATCAGTCCACCGTCCGCGCGCTGCTGGCGCTGGAGGGTGACCTCAGGACGGTCGCCGCGCTGACCATCCTCGAGCAGGGCGACACGCCTGGCCTCGGCGCCGAGATTCAGACGCCGCGCTGGCAGGCGCTCTGGCCCGGCAAGGAGGTGGCGGACGAGAACGGCGACATCGTCATTTCGGTGGTGCGCGGCCAGGCAAGCGGCCCCTACGAGGTCGATGGCATCACCGGCGCCACCCGCACCTCGAACGGAGTCCAGAACATGCTGCGGTTCTGGCTGGGAGACTGGGGCTACGGCCCGTTCCTCGAAAGGCTGGCGGAGGGGGCGGGATGAAGCTGGTCCGTTACGTAACCCGACCGCTCCTTGACGAGAATCCGATCACGCTGCAGATCCTCGGCATCTGCTCGGCGCTGGCGGTGACGACGACCCTTGCGACCGCGCTGACGATGAGCGTGGCGCTGACCGTGGTCCTGTGCCTCTCGTCGTTCACGATCAGCCTTCTCCGCAGGCATATCCCGACGTCGATCCGGCTGATCGTGCAGATCACGATCATCGCCTCCCTCGTCATCGTCATCGACGAGATCCTGCAGGCCTACGCGTTCGAGCTCAGCCGCCGTCTGTCGATCTTCGTCGGCCTGATCGTGACCAACTGCATCGTGCTGGGACGCGCCGAAGGATTCGCCATGCGCAACCCGCCGCTGCCGAGCTTTCTCGACGGCCTCGGTAACGGCCTCGGCTACAGCCTCGTCCTGCTGATCGTCGGCACACTGCGCGAGTTCTTTGGCGCGGGCACGCTGATGGGCTACGCCGTGATGCCGACGGTGGCCGAAGGCGGCTGGTTCCAGCCGCTCGGCCTGATGCAGCTCGCCCCGGCGGCGTTTTTCATCATCGGCTTCCTCGTCTGGGGTATCCGCTCGCTCCTCCGCAAGCAGGCCGAGACGCCGGAGTACGAGCTGGGGGATGCGCGATGATCGAGCTCTTCCTCACCGCGGTATTCGCGGAGAACCTGATCCTGGTCTTCTTCCTCGGCATGTGCACCTTCCTCGCGGTGTCGCAACGGGTGGAGACCGCCGCCGGCCTCGGCCTCGCAGTGATCGTGGTGCAGACCATCACGGTGCCTGTGAACCACCTGATCTTCCAGGGCTTCCTGATCGAGGGCGCATGGGGTTGGCTGGGCCTGCCGGAGGTCGACCTCACATACCTGAAGCTGATCGCGTTCATCGGCGTGATCGCTGCAATGGTGCAGATCCTCGAGATGACGCTCGACCGTTTCGCGCCCGCGCTCTACCGGGCGCTGGGCATCTTTCTGCCGCTCATCACCGTCAACTGCGCCATCCTCGGCGGCAGCCTCTTCATGGTCGAGCGGGAGTACACGCTGGGGGAATCCGCCGTCTACGGCGTCGGCAGCGGCGTGGGCTGGGCGCTTGCCATCCTGCTCTTCGCGGCCATCCGAGAGCGGCTGCGCTATTCGGACATGCCCGATGGGTTACAGGGTCTCGGCAGCGCGTTCCTCGTCGCCGGGCTGATGTCGCTCGGCTTTTCGGCGTTCGCCGGCCTCGGGACGCCGCACCCATGACGGACATCTTCATCGGCACCACCCTGCTCGCCGCGCTTCTTCTGACGCTGACACTGGTCGTGACGCTGGCGCGCGCTGTCCTCGTGCCGCAGCGCCCGGTGACCGTGACGGTGAACTCGCGACGCGAGATCGCTGCGACGACAGGCGCCAAGCTCCTCGGCGTCCTGAACGACGACGGCATCCTGATCCCCTCGGCCTGTGCGGGCGCAGGGACCTGCGGTCTCTGCCGGGTGCGGGTGACGGAGGGCGGGATGGACGCGCTGCCGACCGAGGTTTCGAAGCTGTCTCGGGCGGAGCTCGCGAACGGTGTGCACCTTGCCTGCCAGGTCGTGCTCCGCGGAGACATGGACGTGGAGGTGCCCGCCGCGCTGCTTTCGGCGGAAAGCTTCACCTGCACGGTCGCCGACACGCGGCACATGACGCCACTGATTCGCGAGATCACGCTGCAGTTGCCGGAGGGCGTCCGGCCGGAGATCGCCGCAGGCGCTTTCCTGCAGGTGACCGCGCCCCCCTACGTTCTCGCGTACCGCGACCTCGATGTCGCGGAACGGTTTCGGACGTCGTGGAAGTCGCTACGAAGCCTCGCGGCGAAGAACGACGAGGAGACGACGCGCGCCTATTCGATCGCCAACCGGCCCCTGGACACCGAGGCGGGACGCATCGTGCTCGATATCCGGCTCGCGCTGCCGCCGCCGTCGGTCTCGGGCGCCCCGCCGGGTGTCGTTTCGTCCTGGCTCTTCGGCCTGAAGCCCGGCGACGAGGTTCAGGCCTCCGGACCCTTCGGCAGCTTCCGTGCGCAGCAGACCGAGGCCGAGATGATCCTGATCGGCGGAGGCGTCGGCATGGCGCCGTTGCGCGCCATCGTCCACGACCAGCTCGAGCGCCAGAAGACGTCGCGACGGATCAGCCTGTGGTACGGTGCTCGCAGCAAGCGGGAGTTGTTCTATACCGAGGAGATGGATGCGCTCGCCGCCGCGCACGAGAACTTCGATTGGACAGTCGTGCTGTCCGATCCTTCGCCCGAGGACGCATGGGAGGGGCCGCAGGGCTTCGTGCATTCGGTGGTCTGGCAGAGCTATCTGCGCGACCACCCGGCGCCGGAGGCGTGCGAGTACTACCTATGCGGCCCGCCGCTGATGATGCGAGCGGTCTTCGGGACGCTCGACGACGCCGGTGTGGACAGGTCGAGCGTCTTCTTCGACGATTTCGGGGTGTGAGGACGGTGCGGATGGACAGGCGAGCGTTTCTTGGCGGCATGGCAGCGATCATCGTGGTCCCGGCGCGTGCCGGCGGCGCGCTCCGCGTTGGCGGGGCAGCCTTCGGCAGTTCCTGGCGCTTGACCGCTCCGTCTGACGCCGATGGCCCGGCAACGGCGGCGGCGCTCCGGCGCGTCATCGCCGGAACCGACGCGTCGATGTCGCCATGGCGCAGCGATAGCGAGCTCTCGCGATTCAATCGCGCCGAGGCTGGGTTCTACCCTGCGTCAGCCCCGCTGCGGGCGGTCTCCACCACCGCCCTCGACGTGGCGCGTGCGACGGGCGGCGCGTTTGACCCGACCGTGGGTCCGCTGGTCCGCCGCTTCGGGTGGGGGCCGATCAGCGGAGGAGCGCCGGGATACGAGGCGGTGTCGCTGGCGGACGGTGGGCTAGAAAAGCACGACGCCAGCGCCACGCTCGATCTGTGCGGGGTTGCCAAGGGACATGCGCTCGACCTCGCGATCGGCGCGTTGGCAGGGCTCGGCGTCGCACAGGCGCTGATCGAGATGGGTGGAGAGGTCCGTGCGCTGGGGGTGCATCCGTCGGGCCGGCCGTGGCGGCTGGCGGTAGAGGCGCCGGGGCATGGTTCGCTCGCAGTGCAGCACATCGTCGAACCGGGGCGTCTTGCGCTGGCGACGTCCGGGCTCTCGCCCAATGGCTACGCACAGGGCGGTCGCTCGACGTCCCATATCTTGGACCCACGCTCTGGGCGTCCGGTGCCGGGGCGGCTCGCGCAGGTCACGGTCGCGGCCGAGACCGCGGGGGTCGCCGATGCCTGGGCGACGGCACTCCTGGTTCTTGGTCCCGACGCCGGACCGGAGATGGCGGAACGTCGCGGGCTCACTGCTCTGTTCCTGATCCGTGACGGCGACGGCGTCGCCGAGATCCTGACCGGCGGCTTCAATCGCCTCGTGGTGGCATAGATGGCAACGATGGCCCTCGCGATCCTTGTGACGCTGCTGGCCACCGGCGGGCTGGCGCTGGGTGTCCTGTTCGGGCGAGCGCCGCTTCGCGGATCCTGCGGCGGGCTCGGCTGCGAGGGGACGTGCGCTTCCTGCCCCAAGAGGCGCGAGAGATGACCGGTGGGCCGCTCGTCGCCGAGCATATGGCTCGAAACGTCGTGACGCTCGACCCGGCGGAGGAGATCAACCGCGCGGTCTCGATCCTGCTCGACAAGGGGATATCCGGGGCGCCGGTGGTCGATGCGCAGGGCTGGCTCGTTGGCATCCTGTCGCTGAAGGACTGCCTGCGTGCCGCGATCCACGCAGCATACTATCGCGACTGGGGCGGGACCGTGGCGAACTACATGACCGCACCGGTCGAGACCATGGATGCCGACCTCGGGCTGGTCGAGGCGGCCGAGTTGTTCCTCGAGAGCCGTTACCGCCGTTTTCCGGTGCTTCGCGATGGCCGGCTCGTCGGCCAGGTCAGCCGCGCAGATATCCTTGCCGCGATGCAGGACCAGTGGCCGTGAAGGAGGGGTCCGGCACCGGACCCCGCACGTTCGTCACTCGCGGCTGATCGCGATCTTCTGGGTCTTCTCGGCGGACCCCGCCGGCCGCGGGATCGTCAGCGTCAGGACGCCATCCTTGAACGCGGCCTTGACCTTGTCGGTCTCCGGCATGAACCCCAGCGGAAACTGTCGGCGGAAGCTGCCGTAGCGGCGCTCCACCACGTGGTAGTCCTTCTCCTTCTTCTCGGTGTCGCTCGACTTCTCGCCCTTCAGCGTCAGGATGCCGTCCGTGATCGAGATGTCGAGATCCTCTTCCTTGACGCCCGGCAGTTCGGCCGTGACCTCGATCGCGCCGTCCTTTTCGGCCACGTCGATCGCGGGCATCACGGCAAAGCCCGGCTCGCCTGTCCGTTCGTCAGGCTGAGACCCGAAGACTCGGTCCAGATCGCGCTGGAACATGCGCCAGAACGGAGACACCGACGCTTCTGCGAAAAGACTTGGTACATTGCGGTTCATGATCGCTCACCTCCATGACATGCAGCGCTTGGAATATGTAGGGAGCGTACTGCTAGGATTGGAGAGGCGAATTGACAGCGATCAAGTGGCGCCGCCGGGTTGATCGAAAAGGCTCCCCACCAGATAGGCGATCAGTGCCGCCGTCCCTCCGATGAGCAGGGTCTCCAGAGACGACCGCCACCAAGGGGCCAGGGACCAGTGGCTCTTGGCCGCGCCGATCCCGGCAAAGACGGCAAGAGTCAGTCCGATCGAGACGGGGAACGCATCGTCGATGCCGAACAGGAACGGCGCGAGCGGGACAATCCCGGCGACCAGGAAAGCCGCAAACGTAGCGGTCGCGGCGCGAAGCGGGTTCGGATCGATGGGAGACACCGCGCCCCCTCCAGCATGGTCTCGATCCACGATTCTCTACGCGCCGTTATCGACGTTGTCGCGGCGTTGAGCGTCGATCCTTCAAGGCCCTTCTGTGCGAGCAGGCGGCGCAACGCGTCACGCTGAGCGTCCGGCTCACGGTCGATCTGCCCCGCCTGCATGGACCTGACACGCCGAGCCTCGTCGAGTTCGGCCTTGGTGCCGGAATAGTTGCCGGCGGCCATCGAGAACCCGTCGGCGAGTACGTTCGCGATCCCCAGCGCGATGATGACCCGAGGCGACAGGCCGGCGCCCTCGACGCCGGCGACGATCGCGAAGGTGGTGACCGCGCCGTCGATGCTGCCGTAGATCAGATCACGGAGGTTGCTTCGCTCGCGCTTCTCGGGCTCAGCCACGGGCTGACATGCCTTGGTGCCGCCTTTTCGGCGGAACCTTGGTGGCTGGTCGGCCCACTCAGAAGCCGGCCTTGATCCGTTCGAATGCCTCGGAGTGCTTCTCGCGGAGTTCGTTCGAGATCGGCAGCTGCGCGAGAATTGGCGCGTCGACCGGCCCGAGGCCCACCGCAGAAAGCTCTTCGGCCCCGATCTCCGACATCGCCGCAGCGTTGGCCGATCCCCATCCGCCCTCGAGCAACGGCCGCGTCGAGGTCGGGTCGAGGAAGGCGTTGACGAAGTCATAGGCCTGATCCTCGGACCCTTCGCCGTCGGCGAGGTTGCCGTAGCCGCAGAGCCAGAGCGAGGAACCTTCCTCCGCCTCGCGCTGATAGCCGATCGGGAAGCCCTGCTCAGCCATCGTCGGCAGCGTCTCGTTCCACGCCCATGAGATCAGGACCGCGCCGCCGCTCATCAATTGCGCGAGCTCGGCGGGGTCTGACCAGTAGGTATAGACGTTCTCGTGCGTTTGACGCAGCCAGTCGGTCGCGGCCTGGAACTGCTCGTCGGTGACGCCCTGCCAGTCGGTGACGCCCGTCGCAAGGTACGCCAGCGCGTAGGCGTCGTCGACGTTGTCGGGCAGCGTGATCCGGCCGGCATATTCCTGGTTCTGGAAGACCGACAGGGAGGCCACGTTCTCCTCCGGCACCTCGTCGGTGTTGTAGGCGATCGCGGTCGAGCCGTAGTCGGTGGGCAGGAAGAACGAATCCTCGCTACCCTCCGTGACGTCCTGCCCGGTCAGGGCGGTGTTGAGGTCGCCAGCGGCCTCGATGCGGCTCACGTCCCATGGCTCGAGGATCCCGGACTGGACCCATTTCGTCACCGACCCGGCGCAGAGGTGGCTGACGTCGGCGCGAAAGCCCGACACGAGCTTCTGGAACGCTTCCTCCTCGTCGCCGAAGAAGGCGAATTCCGGGCTGCCGCCGTGCGCGTCGACGAATGTCGAGTGGTAGGCAGGATTCTCGAACCCGGCATAGTCGAAGACGAGCAGATCGACGTCCTGCGCCGTGGCGGCACCGGCGAGCGCGATGGCGCTGGCAGTCAGGGAAAGTGTGCGTGTCATCTATGTCCTCCGTCAGACTTGGCGCGAGGCTAGTGATGGCGCGGCGCGTTGCAAGCGTGCGATGGGCGTTTGCCGACATGCGGCCGATAGCTCGCCTCAAGCGGCTGCCGCCAAGCGGGATTGCATCCTCAGGCGTTCACATCGACGACGATGCGCCCGCGAACACGGCCCTTGAGGATGTCGGCGCCAAGCCGCGGCAGGTCGTCCAGCGTCGCAGGCTCGACCATCGCCTCGACCTTATCCATCGGAAGGTCGCTGGCGATACGGCCCCAAGCCTCCACGCGGTCCTCGTAGGGGCGCATGACACTGTCTATCCCGAGGAGGTTCACGCCCCGAAGGATGAACGGCGTGATCAGCGCCCCCTCGATGGCGGCGCCTCCCGCAAGGCCGACCGCGGCGACCGAACTTCCGTAGCGCATCTGCTTGAGCACGCGGCCCAGCATCGCACCCGCCACCGCATCGATGCAGCCGGTCCACCTTTCGCCCTCGAGCGGCTTTCTTGTGACTTCGGTCAACTCGTCACGCGCGACGATCTCGGAAGCGCCGAGGTCCTTGAGGTAGGCTTCCTGCTCCGGCCGACCGGTGACGCACGCGACGTCGTGGCCAAGCTTTGCCAACGCCGCAGTCGCGACCGAGCCCACACCGCCGGCCGCGCCGGTCACGAGCACCGGTCCCGCGCCAGGTTTCAGCCCGTGCGCCTCGAGCGCCATGACTGCGAGCATCGCCGTGAAGCCCGCCGTCCCGACCGCCATGGCCTGCCGGGTGGTCAGTCCCTCGGGAAGCGGAACCAGCCAGTCCGCCTTGACCCGGGCCTTCTGGGCGTAGCCGCCCCAGTGCGCCTCACCCACGCGCCAGCCGGTCAGCACGACCTTGTCTCCGGCCTTGTAACGGGGGTCGCCGGAGCTCTCGACGGTGCCGGCGAAGTCGATCCCTGGGACATGCGGATAGTTCCGGACCAGCCCGCCGCCGGGGCCGATACAGAGGCCGTCCTTGTAGTTCAGTGTCGAATGCTCGACCGCGACCGTGACGTCGCCCTCGGGCAGGCGACCCTCTTCGATGTCCTGAACCGCGGCTTCGGTCCCGTCATCGGTCTTTTCCACCACGAGCGCGCGCATCTTCCAGCCCTCCATCCGCTAGGGAGCGACAAAGGACGAGTGCGGCCGGATCTGCAAGGGCAGGATCCCTACTGCGCCCTGACAGGGATCGTGACCGGGATGCTGTCGGGTGTACCGCGGCCTCCGTCGTCGTCGCGCTCGGCCATCAGCAGTACCGAAACTGCAGCCTGGGCGCCGGAAAACACGATCCCGTTGAAGAACCAAAGAAGAAACGCCGCGAGGTAGCCGCCGTCGACGTGGCTCACGAGGTGGCCGATGCGGGCGACGTCCATCACGATCACAGCGGCCGTGAAGATCGCCGCGAGCGCGAAACCGATCGCGCAGGACCTCGCGTAAAAGAAGATCAGCGGGTTTTTTCGGGGCATGACCGAGTCTCCTCTGTTGCACGTCGTTTGTGGCTGTTGCACATCGATTGTGGCGCCGAAACGCGTTCATTCAAGCCCCGGCATCAGAAAGAGATCGGTCTCGCCCGGATGCGCGCCCGCTGCGGTGAGCATCGCGTGCGCCTGACCGCGATGGTGTGTCTGGTGGTTGAAGACGTGCGTCACCACCAGCCAAAGCGGCAACGAAACCTCTTTTTTCGCAGCACCTGACCACCATTTCAGATCGTTTGCCAGATCATCGCTCCGCACGTTCTCTGCCCAGCGAACGATGCGGGCGTCTGAGATGCGGCGCCGTGACTTGAGCTCGCTCCAATCGTCGATCCATGCGCCGCTGCCCGGTATTCCGACGGCGGGCTTATCCCACCCGTCGAGGCGGGACATCCAGACGTGGTCGGCCCACATCAGATGGCTGAGCGTGGCGCGGATCGAGCCGAAGAACGCGCCGCGGTCGCGGCGCCGTTCCGCCTCGTCCAGCGTGTCCGCCGCGTCGTAGAGCGATCGGTTCTGCCAGGTGTTGTAGCGTGCCATCGTTCGGACGTGGTCCGGGCCGATCACGGACCGCTCCAGTCGATCGCACAGAATCTCGGCGGACTTGCCGTCGAAGTCCCAGACGCGGCCGTAGTCTCGCACGCGGCTGCGAAGCCCGCGCGCAACGACAATATCGGGCCCCATCCAGTAGCGCGAGTTCGAGACCGTCACCGGATGCTCCGGCGAGGCGCCCTCCACCGTCTCGATCTCGCCTTGGATCTTGCGGCCGACCATGATCCGGCGGCGGCGGCCGTTGCGCTCGATCGCGACGGGGGCGCGCTCGGCCCCGAGGATCGTGGACACCAGCATCGTGAAGAGGCCCGTCGTGCCGCCGGCCGCGCCCGAAAGGATCGCGAGGAGCCCATCGTAGGCCCGCTGGGTCGCCCGCTCGTCGACGTAGACCGCGACGCGCCAGTCGCCTTCCGCCATCCGGCCCGGGATCTCGGCCAGCAGTCCGACATTCAGGCCGGCGAGGCTCTCACCCTCATAGTGGCCCTCGTCGACGGCGATCGCCATCCAGGTGCGGCAACTTCCCTCCGTCGGGGGATGCTTGCCGAGGCTGACGACGCAGGGACAGAAGAGCTCGCACGAGCAGTTCAGGAACAACTCGCCCCGGATTGCCCAGTCCGTCGGACGCTGGCGTCGCCGGCGGGGGTTTGCCATCTGCTGGATGATTCGGTCGCGCACACGCAGCCTTTCGCCCGCCATCAGGCCACTCCCCACAAGATCCCGCCGAAGATCATCGCCAGGCCGATCGGCTTGCGGAGCGCCAGGCCGATCTCGGGCAGCTTCTCCAGCACCATCAGCAAGGTCGCGCCCCCCATCCAGGCGAGGTTCATCGTGCCGCCTGCGAACATGAGCGCCATGTAGGTCCAGCAGCAACCGACGCAGAACGCGCCGAGCCCCGCTCCCATCCGCGCGCCGCCGGCGAAACCAGGACGCCACCGGGCGATGAACCAGCACATCGGAGAGATGCAGACGCCATGGCACACCTCCTTGGCGCGGGTGAACTGCCACAAGCCGGCCCCTGCGAGCAGGGCGGCCGCAGCTACACGGGACCCCAGGACGCCAAGCGCGTCAAGGAGGTGTGCCGCGACGAGACCCGCCTGCGCCATGGCGAGGATCGCGGCGAACCCGACCCACGCCGTGAAGAAGCCGCAGGTGACCCCGACCCAACCCGCACGTGAACCGACGCCGGGCCGGATCAGCCCATGGTAGGTGTGAAGCGTCGGCACCAGCGTCGGCAGCATCATCGCGGCCATCATCACCGCCCACATCCCGAAGAGTGGGCCAAACTCCGTCATCGGCATCATGTTCGGGCCGACGGCGCGGCCCAGTGGATCGAGTCCCGCCATCCCCGCCATGCGCCACAGCGCCGCCCATGCAAGGATCACCGCTGCGAAGAAGCCAAGCCACAAAGGCGCAACGAGTGCGCGCGATGAACGCGAGAGACCGACCACGCGGCATTTCTCGCCGCTCTGCCGGTGCTGTCAATGGATGCACGCGTGAGCATTTGTGGTTTTGCGCCGACCTGTGCCAGTGTGGATGCGACCGGCAATCACTGGAGACAGGTCAATGACAGACACGACGCCGGACGCGACCGGCCAGATCGAGACCGACTACGAGATCGGTCAGGACAATGTGGAGGGGCGGCTGGGTCCCTTCGGCTTCGACATTCACAACCCGGTCTTCATGATATCGGGACTTTCGATCGTGGTGTTCGTCTTCTACGCCATGGCACTGCCCGAGCAGGCCACAGCGGTGTTCTCGGCAATGTTCGACTTCACCACGAAGACCTTCGACTGGTTCTTTCTGCTTGGCGCCGACCTCGTCGTGATCTTTGCGCTGGCGCTGATCTTCACGCCCTACGGGTCGGTGAAGCTTGGTGGCAAGGACGCGACGCCCGACTACACGTATGTCGGCTGGTTCGCGATGCTGTTTGCCGCAGGGATGGGCATCGGCCTGATGTTCTACGGTGTGTCCGAGCCAATGACGCACTTCTCGACCGCGATGGGCGGGACAACGGTCGAGAACGGTGTCCGGACCGACTGGGCCCCATTGGGTGCTGCCGGCGGCAACGAAGCCGAGGCGATTCGGCTGGGGATGGCGGCAACGATCCTCCATTGGGGACTGCACCCCTGGGCCATGTACGCGATGGTTGCGCTGGCGCTGGCGCTCTTCAGCTTCAACAAGGGCCTGCCTCTGACCATCCGGTCGGCGTTCTATCCGATCCTGGGCGATCGGGTCTGGGGCTGGTGGGGCCACGTGATCGACACGATCGCGGTCTTCAGCACGCTTTTCGGTCTGGCGACTTCGCTGGGTTTCGGCGCGACGCAGGCCAATGCCGGCCTGAACGAGCTTTTCGGCATTCCGGTCGGCACCACGACGGAGGTCATCCTGATCTCGGCGATCACCGGGGTGGCGCTGATCTCGGTGATCCGCGGCCTCGACGGCGGGGTGAAGGTCCTCTCGGAGATCAACATGGGGCTTGCCGGGCTGCTGGCGTTGTTCGTGCTGCTGACCGGCCCGACGATCTTCCTGCTGACGTTCTTCTGGGACAGCCTTCTCGCCTACGTGCAGTACCTGCCTGCGCTGTCGGTTCCGTTCGGGCGCGAGGACGTCAACTACTCCCAGGGCTGGACCTCGTTCTACTGGGCCTGGTGGATCAGCTGGTCGCCGTTCGTGGGCATGTTCATCGCCCGCGTAAGCCGCGGCCGCAACGTGCGGGAATTCATCATCTGCGTGCTTTTGATCCCTTCGACGGTCTGCGTGCTGTGGATGTCTATCTTCGGCGGAACGGCGATCCATCAGGTGGTGACCGAAAACTATACCGCCGCCCAGGACGCCGCGTTGGAACTCCAGCTCTTCAAGATGCTGGACATCCTGCCTCTGGCATCGATCACCTCGTTAATCGGCATCGTGCTGGTGATCGTGTTCTTCGTCACCTCGTCGGATTCGGGCTCTCTGGTCATCGACACGATCACCGCCGGCGGCAAGATCGACGCGCCGGTGCCGCAGCGGGTGTTCTGGGCCACCTTCGAAGGCGCGGTCGCCATCGCGCTGCTGATCGGCGGTGGTCTGGCATCGCTGCAAGCGATGGTCATCTCGACCGGTCTTGTGTTCACGGTCGTCCTCCTGGTGATGTGCTTTGCGATCTTCAAGGGCCTGCAGAGCGAGCCCCGGTAAGAATGCCTGCACCGTGCGGGACGAGGCGGCCACCCTGTCGCCTCGTCGGCCTGTCAGATGTCCCTCATGCGGGTTGGCTCAAGTTCCTGCCTGCGCCGCGGTGTGGGCTTGCGAGAAATGCACCACGGCTTTGGTGATCGGTGTGGATTGTCTCCGCGCCGGACTTCCCTTCACTTGCTCGACGTCGCGACGTGGCGGGACCTGCCTGCAATTTCGTCCGGCTTCGGAGGGTTGCGCTTGGCGGCCGGTCCTGATCAAGCGGTGCCATGCTCGACATCGACTTCATCCGCCGCCAGTTTCCAGCCTTCACCGAGCCGGCGCTCGCCGATTGGGCGTTTTTCGAGAACGCCGGCGGGTCCTACCCCTGCCGGCAGGTCACCGATCGGCTGAACCGTTTCTACCGTGAGCGCAAGATGCAGCCGTATGGCGCGGCCGACCCGACCCGTCTCGGCGGAGAGGAGATGGATGAGGCCCGCACTCGTCTCGCCGCGCTCTTGAACGTGGGGCGGGACGAGCTGTCGTTCGGCCCCTCGACCACGGCGAACACCTACGTCCTGGCGCAGGCGTTCCGGCAGATGATGCGCGGCGGCGGCGCGATCATCGTCACGCAGCAGGACCACGAGGCGAATTCCGGACCATGGCGCCGCCTGGCGGAGGATGGTGTCGAACTGCGGGAGTGGCGGATCGACCCCGCGACCGGATCGCTCGACCCAGGCGCGCTCGAGCCGCTGCTCCCGGGTGCCACGTTGCTGTGCTTTCCGCATGCCTCGAACGTGGTGGCCGAGATCAACGATGTCGCGACGATTACGGGCATGGCGCGCGAGGCCGGGGTTCTGACCTGTGTCGATGGGGTAAGCTACGCGCCGCACGGCCTGCCGGACATCGCCGCGCTGGGCTGCGACATCTATCTTTTCTCGGCCTACAAGACGTGGGGGCCACACCAGGGCCTGATGGCGATCCGCCGAGAGGTGGCCGACCGGCTGCCGGCGCAGTGTCACTTCTTCAACGCGGACGACCCGGTGAAGCGGTTCGCGCCTGCGGGTCCGGACCACGCCCAGGTGGCGGCATGCGCGGGCATCGCGGACTACATCGACGCGCTGCACGCCCACCACCACCACGACCAGGTGGAGCCGGCGGCGCGCGCCCGCGCCCTTCACGACCTGATCCGCGCGCGGGAGGAAGAGCTGGTTGCGCCCCTGCTCGACTGGGCGGCCGCGAAGAACGACGTGAGGCTGCTCGGCCCCCGTCAGCCCTCTCGCCGCGCCCCGACGGTGGCGCTCGATCTCGGCGGTGACGCGGAGCCGGTCGCGGCGGCGCTGGCGAAACAGGGGATCATCGCGGGCGCCGGGCACTTCTACGCCTGGCGCGCGCTGGAGGCACTCGGCGTCGATCCCGCGATGGGCGCGCTGCGCCTGAGCCTGCTGCACTACACCAGCGAGGAGGAAGTGACCCGCGCGATTGCGGCCCTGGACGCGGTCATTGAGCCGCAAGGTGGAACGACCGTTTGCGCCACATTTGAGGAATGAAGCGGGCCGACACAGGTCAGGGTACCGCAGGGGTGTTCCTAGCGCCCAGCGCGAACTAGATTGCTGAAAAGATGTCGCATGATCACCAAGGCCACAGTCACGTCCATGTCGATCCCGATGCCGGGGACCGGCGCGTGGCGCTTGCGATTGTCGTCAATGTCGGGCTGACCGTCGCGCAGATCGTCGCGGGCCTGTTCTCGGGCTCGCTCGCGCTCATCGCCGACGCGATCCACAATCTCTCCGACGCGGTGTCGCTGGGTGTCGCGTGGATGGCGCGGCGGATAGCACGACGACCTGCCGATGCGAAGATGACGTTCGGCTATGGCCGGGCAGAGCTCGTGGCGGCGCTGGTAAACTACACGACGCTCGTGGTCGTCGCGCTCTGGCTCGGCTGGGAGGGGGTGCAGCGCATCTTCGATCCGCAGCCGGTGGAGGGGTGGATCGTCGTCTGGGTCGCCGCGATCGCGCTGGTGATCGACACGGTGACCGCCTTGCTGCTGGTGGGGATGCGAAAGGGGTCGGCGAACATCCGCGCGGCGTTCCTGCACAATGTGGCCGACGCGCTGGGGTCGGTCGCCGTGATCGTTTCGGGCGTGGTGATCCTGCTTTACGACTGGCGCCTCGTCGATCCGGCGGTGACGCTGATGATCTCGGGCTACATCCTGTGGCACGCGGCGCAGGGTATCGGGCCGGTGATCCGTATCCTGATGCAAGGCGCGCCGCCTGAGCCAACCGCCCGTGATGTGCTGGCGGCGATGGAGTCGGAGGATCACGTCGATGAGGTGCATCACCTCCATCTGTGGCAGATGGATGAGATGGAGACGGCGCTTGAGGCGCACGTTGTGGTCTCGTCGGAGGGTCAGCGGGATCGGGTGCGCGCCCGCTTGCGTGCGATGTTGACGGAGCGTTTCGGCATCGGCCACGCGACCGTCGAGATGGAGACCGAGAAGACCCGCTGCGAGGCGGCGTCGACGATCGGACATTAACCAGAGTGGCGCTCGAAACTACTCCACCCAAGGACGCAGGTTGATGTCGTTTTACCAAACCTAGCGCGGCTGGGCGGTGAGGCGCAGATATTGTGCGCGATGGCGTCCGGGTCGAGCTTGCACGTCGAGGTTGCGGATGGCGCCGTCGATAACCGCCCAAACCACGTGGACACCTCGGGGTGGAGCTCGCACGCCATACTTCCGGTAACGCCGCGCTGATGACGAACGTAGCGGTGGGGGGCACCGCGGGATGGGTGATGGCGCGGCCGGATCGGCGGAACCGCGATCCGGCCGCCATACTCAAGAGAAGACGCTGGCGGCCCAACGGCTTTCGCCTCGCCAAGAAGCTATCCCGCGAGTTCGCGATCCCAGAAACGAAGCTTGGAACACGCCTCGACGAAGTCCTTGGCGGAGTCGGGATCGCCGATCGAGAAGCAGCCGCCGTCGAGCTTGCTTTCGAGGCAGACCGCCTTCACCAGCTCATCCGCCGCCGTCGCAAGCGCGATGAACTTGGAGTGCGCGAAGGCGTCCTTGAGGAAGTCGTGTGCAGTCGGGTTGGTGACGAGCTGGCCGACGCTCTCGGCACCGGGAATAATTGCCACTGCGTCGAAGAGTACCGAGGGGCCGCCATCGACCTTCTCGTCCGCCGGCCACTGCGTGCCGCCACTGTCGGTGATGCCGCCGATTCTGGGCGCGACGATCTTCAGCTTCGCCCCCTCGGCTTCAGCCGCCGCCTTCAGGCTACCGAGCAGACCCGCGTCCGCGCCGTCCGAGACGAGGACCCCGATCGTGCGGCCCTTGAAGCTGTCGGGGCCGTTCAGCACGATGCTGAGCGCCGGCGATGCCTCGAGATCGGTCCGCGTCCGCTGCGCGGCCGGTGCGGGCTTCGGCATCTCGGCGATCCCGAGACGTTCGGCGACGCCCTTGGCCAGACCCTCGTCGATGTTGAGCAGGTGCGAGACGATGCGTACTCGGACCGCCTCCATCTCGCACTTCGAAAGTTCGAACACGAGGGCGTCGCGGATGTGGTTCCGCTCGACCTCGGTCTGGCTGACGTAGAACAGCCTTGCCTGGCTGTAGTGGTCGTTGAAGCTTTCCGGCCGCAGCCGCGTCTTTTCGCCCTGCACCTGCTGGCGGAAGCTCGTGTAGCCCTCGAGCGGATGCTCGCGCGGGCCCTCGCCCCAGCCGTTCGGCTCATAGTTCACGCGCCCCTTGATCGGCTGCGCCACCTGCATGTGCCCGTCCTGCTGGTAGTTCGAGACGGGGCAGCCCTTGGGGGAGTTCACGGGGATCTTGGTGAAGTTGGGGCTGCCCAGGCGCTTGAGTTGCGTATCGAGGTAGGAGAAGTTCCGGCCCTGCAGCAGCGGGTCGTCCGTGAAGTCGATGCCCGGCACCACGTTCTGGGTGCAGAACGCCACCTGCTCGGTCTCGGCGAAGAAGTTGTCGACCACCCGGTCGAGGGTCATGGTGCCCACAACCTCGGGCTTCAGCACCTCCTCGGGGATGATCTTCGTTGCGTCGTGGATGTCGAACTCGAAGCTGTCAGCGAAGGCCTGGTCGAAGAGCTGCACGCACAGATCCCACGCCGGCGGCGAGCCCTCGGTGATCTCCTCCCACGTGATGCGGCGGTGACGGTCGGGGTCGGCGCCATTTGTCTTGACCGCCTCGTTCCAGACCTTGGACTGCAGGCCCATGTGCGGCTTCCAGAAGAACTTGACGAAGGTAGACTTGCCCTCGGCGTTGACCAAGCGGAAGGTGTGGACGCCGAAGCCCTCCATCGTCGAGAACGAGCGCGGGATCGCACGGTCCGACATGATCCACATGATCATGTGCATCGCCTCGGGCGTCAGCGATATGTAGTCCCAGAAGTTGTCGTGCGCCGACTGCGCCTGCGGATAGCCGGTATCGGGCTCAGGCTTCACGGCATGAATGAGGTCGGGAAACTTGATTGCGTCCTGGATGAAGAAGACGGGGATGTTGTTGCCGACGAGATCCCAGTTGCCCTCTTCGGTGTAGAACTTGGTCGCGAAGCCGCGGACGTCGCGGGCGAGGTCGGGCGACCCCTTTGATCCCGCGACCGTCGAGAATCGCACGAAGACCTCGGTCTTCTTGCCTTTCTTCTGGAATGGTGCAGCGCGGGTGACGTCGGACAAGTCACGGGCGCATTCGAAGGTCCCCTTCGCGCCGAAGCCGCGGGCATGGACGACGCGCTCGGGGATCCGCTCGTGGTCGAAGTGGAAGATCTTCTCGCGCAGGACGAAATCCTCGAAAAGCGTCGGTCCCGGTGCGCCAGCCTTCAGGCTGTTCTGGTTGTCGGAAACCGTGATACCCTGAGCGGTGGTCAGCCGCTCGGCCCCCTGCTCGGCCTGCTGGTGGTATTCGCCGCCTTGTCCGCGGTCGTGGAAAGCGTGTTCGGGGCTCGCCTGCTGAGCCCGCTTCTGATCCGCCATGCTGCAATTCCCTTCGATCTTGACCGGCCAGACGCGTCGGTCGGATTGTCCAGCAACTCGGGCCGCGCGACATTCGTTCCCTATCCTTCCGCTGGAGCGGGGCCCCGGGGTGCCGACTTCGACAGCTACAGCGGTAAGTGATTGATATTGCCATGGCCGGTTGGGACAAAATGTAACTGCATGGGCTCTGTCAGGCGGGTTTGGGCAGGGTCAGGGCCTCGAAGAGGTCCGGCTGTTCCGGTGTCGGGCGGGCTGTTCCTTCGAGGCTGCGCTCGGCGATCCGGGCCTGATGGCGATGGATGCGGGCGAGCAGATCGGGCGCGGTGCTGGGGCTGGCGCTGTGACCCCTGGCCTTCAGGCGCATGCGCATGACGCGGTGGAGCACGAGGGCGAGGAAGCAGATCAGCGCATGGGCCCGAATGCGGTCTGGCAGCCGATGATCGACCGGGGCGATCCCGATGCCGGACTTCAGCACGCGGAAGCCGCGCTCGATGTCGGCCAGCGCCTTGTGGCGGGCGACGGCCTCGGCGGGGCCGAGATCGGGGGCGTTGGTCAGGAGCGCCAGCTTGCCGTCGAAGAGCTCCGCCTCGGCGATGGCGTCCTCGTCCAGGCTGTAGCCGAAGCGGTCGGCGGTGTAATCGGGCTTGAGAAAGCGGCTCAGTTCCGCCTCGGCCACGGCGCGGGTGAATCGGCTGTAGGCGCCACGATCGGAGGCGCGGCGACCGCGGGCCGTCCGGCCGACATCCCGGGCATCGAGCCTGGCGGCCATCTTGTCGGCCATGGCCTCGAGGTCGGCGATACGGGCACGGCGGCGGGTGGATTGCTCCCCGGCACGCAGCGGGTCATGGGCGACGATGAGGCGGTGACCGGCGAAGGCCGCCTCGGCCAGACCGTCCTCGGTGAAGGCAAGGCTGCGGAAGATCTCGACCAGCTCGGCATATCGGCTGGCCGGCACGGCGAGGATGAACTCCAGCCCGCGGCCGTCACGGTCGGCCAGTGCGGTCGGCTCACCGATGTTCTCCAGGCTCGGCAGTCCGCGATCGGCCACCAGTATGACGCGCTGGATCGGGAAGCGCGTGAGCACGGTCCGGAGCATGGCCTGCAAGGTCTTCGTCCCGGCCACGTTGCCGGAATGGACTGTGTGCATGAGCGGCAGACCCTCGGCGGTCTGCACCACGCCGAGGACGAATTGCCGCGCGACGCCGCCCACATCCCTGTTCATGCCGAAGGCGCGCAGATCGTCCGCGACCTCTCCCTCGCCATGGATGCGCACGGTGGTCAGGTCGTGGAAGACCACGGCAAGGACTTGATCGACCAGCGGGCGGATCTGTCTGGCCAGCTCGATTTCCACCCGCTCGGCGCGATCCATCAGCGCATCCATCGCGCGAAGCAGATGCTGGTGGGTGACGGTCTCGGGCATTGCCGGCATCGCCACGGTCTCCAGCCAGCGCAGGCAGCCCGGCTTGCTCGTGGGGTCGCACAGCCGGTTGAACACCATGGCGCGGACGAGGGCCTCCCCATCGGTTCCGCGACGCCCCGACCGCAGGGCCCGGCCAAGCGCGCGGTCGAGACCGAGGTCCTTCCAGAGCGCATGCCGGGCGAAGACGTCGCCGTAACTGCGCGCGCCCTCCCAGGTGATCTCGGTCTTCGCCGGTTCGTCCCGCGGCCCGGCTGAGGCCCCGGATGAGGGCGTCGAGCTGGCCGTCCTTCATTCCGTCGACGCGCCCGAGATTGGCGACGACGCGCAGCCTGGGCTTTCCGGCCTCATTGCGGAAGGACTCGACGATCTGCAGATTGCGGCGCCCGCCGCTCTCGGTGACGGGCGTGAACATGGAATGCAGACTGCTATGAAGCTGCATTGCAACGCATGTCAGGGCGGTCGCGTGCAACTACACAGATCGAGGCAAAATCCACCCCGAACGGCTACAACCTCTCGAATTCACGAACACGGAACGCGCCGGATACACGAAAACTGGCCGGCAAATGTCGAACTTGGAGGAGACGGACCGGGTGATCCGCTGGCGGCGCATCGACCTCTGTGACGTGGTTGAGCGACGTTTTGGGGTGCGCGTGGCGGAGCGGACGATGAGCTCGATCCTCCGCCGGCTCGGCTTCGCGAAGCTGTCGGCGCGGCCGCGTCACCCGCAGAGCGATCCGGAAGCCCAGGAGCTATATGAAAACGTATGGCCCGCCCCGTCTGCAAGAGCTTTATTTTCGGCGGCGTCTGACAGGTCTGCATCAACGTATACGGCGTATCGGCATGATCGCCGTCGCCAGGATGGAGATCCGCGCGTCCCGAGCCTCACAAACTTCACGGCGTCATCGCGCCATCCTTTTAATGAGTTCAGCCTGAACAATCCGATCAGACGGTGGCAGCGCCGGCTGCGTGAGCGTTGTCGGGTCTGAATGCGCCGAGAATGGCGGCGATCAGGACGACCAAAAATGCCCTGAGGCGGGCGAGGATCTTGCGGATGTTGTGGCCGCAGGCGCAGAGGACGGCGAAGAGCGCGTCGCCGGTCGTTCCCTTGAGCGGGCAGCGCGTCAGCCGCCCGTCGGTCTTCATGTGGCCGATCTCCGGCTCGATGGCGCTGCGGCGGCGCAGGAGCTTGGCGAGTGCCGGCGTGAGGCCCCTGCGGGTGCCGCTGATCAGCACGCGGGTGGTCTCGACGCCGTGCCCGCGGTCGCCGCGGTCGACGACGGCGAGGGACGGGCGGCGATCGGTCAGCACCTCGACCTGCTCGAGCGCCTCGGCGAGGGTGTGGCCGTCGTAGGGGTTTCCCGGCAGCGCCCGCATGCCGACGATGAAGCCTTCGCGGGTGGTGGCGGCGACGCTCACCTTGGTGCCGAACTCGTGAGCCGCACCCGCGCCTTGCCCTTGGAGATGCAGTCGACCTCCGGCTCGTGCAGGCTGTAGAGCTTGCCCTTGTCCTTCGGCTTCTGGTGCAGGAGCCGCGAGGTCAGCACCAGCATGTCGAGGATGCGCTCGCGCAGGGGCCCTTGGGGGATGTCTTCGAGCCGGCGGCGGAGATCACGCATCACCCGGACGGTGTAGCCCTTCGGCGTGCGCAGCACCTTTCGCATCCGCCTGAACTGGCGGGCGTGGGCGTACCTTCCGGCCTTCGCCGCCAGCCGCGGCGCCAGGCGCGCATAGCTCTGACGCAACTCGATGCCGGCCTCGACGGCGAGCGCCACCAGCTTCCGCCGCGCCGTCTCGTAGAGCCGGGCGTCGGTCGGGTGGGCGATGTTCTTTTCCATCACCGTGGTGTCGACCGACACCCGCTCAAGGCTCCGGTCCGCGACCGTTCCCGAGGCGCGACCGGCCTCATTCGTCAGGGAAACGCCCCACTGGGGCCTTTCCTCTTCTTCCTCATTCTTGGTCAGCAGCCATTCCACTCCCTCTTCACCGATCCGCTGGCGCCAGCGGGTGAGCGAGGAGGGATCGATCGGCGGGCGGTGCTGGAAGAAGGTCTCGCCGCAGAGGTGCTGGTAGTACGGGTTCTCGACCCACCTTGCGACCACCGCCTCGTCCGACAGCTCGAAGGCGTGCTGGAGATAGAGGAGCCCCGCCACCAGCCGCGGCGACGTCGCCGGTCGCCCGGTGCCCGACGGGAAGAACCCTGCCCACTCCCGCTCGAAGAACTCCCACTCGATCAGCGTCTCGAGCTTTACCAGCTCGTGGCGCATGTCGATCAGGTCGACCAGGCGCGGCCGCAGCAGATCATCCTGCTCGGGCTGGCGGGTCTTCGGTTTCATCGGCGCATCCGAAATCGCAGGGTTCTCGCCGGAATTCTACGAAACCCTGCGATCCAAAAACACGAGAAACCAAAGGTTCTTCTTCGAAATCAGCAGCATGTCCCTTGTTCAGGCTGAACTAAGGAACATCCTTGGATGCGGCAATGCGGCTTTTCATCCTGATCGACGCGCTCCACTTCGTAGTCCTCTGCGCCTGCGGCGATAACATCCGAAGATATCTTCGCCCACCTCAGGGCATTTTCGGTCGTCCTGATCGCCGCCATTCTCGGCGCATTCAGACCCGACAACGCTCACGCAGCCGGCGATGCCGCCGTCTGATCGGATTGTTCAGGCATATAAGGATGGCTGGCGCGCTGGGGAGGATTCGAACCCCCGACCCCTTGATTCGTAGTCAAGTACTCTATCCAACTGAGCTACCAGCGCGAGCCCGGGTGCAGATACGCGCCGCGGCGGAGCGATGCAAGGGGGTTTCACTCGGCAGCCTGATCGACCAGCACCGTGCCTTTCGGAAGGACGATGACGAAGCTCGTTCCCGAGGGGCCGGTCCGCGCAAGCGAGAGGCGCCCTCCATGGCCGCGCACCAGTTCCGATGAGATGGCGAGACCGAGGCCGGTACCGCCTTTCCGAGCGCCGCCGGAGAAGGCGGCGAACAGGTGCTCCTGGGCCTTCGCCGGCAGGCCGGGGCCGTCGTCCGACACCGTGATCGTCCAGGCCGCCTCGGTCTCCTCCGCCGAGACGCGGACCTCGCCCGCCCGTCCGACAGCCTCGATCGCCTGGCGGGAATTGCGAACGAGGTTCCCAAGAACGCGGTGGAGCTGGTCGGCGTCTGCCCGCAAGGTGAATCCGTGTGGCACGTCAGCGACAAGCCTGACGTCGCCCCGACCGGCAGCCAGCCTCTCGTTGTCGAGGACGTCTTCGACGATCTCGGACAGAAGAACCCTGTTCAGCATCGGCGGCGGCTCCTCCGCCTTGCCGAAGGCGAGCGTCGTCTCGCAGAGCGCCACCGCGCGGCTGATCGATCGCAGGAGCTTCGGTGCCAGGCGCCGCACGCCTGGATCCTCGCTGGAATCCATGCGGTCGGCGAAGAGCTGCGCCGAGGCGAGGATGTTGCGCAGGTCGTGGCTCACCTTGGCAACCGCAGCGCCGAGCTGGGCCAGCCGCTCCTTCTGGCGGAGCGAACCGGTAAGCTGGGTCTGGAGCGCACGCAGGGCCGTCTCCGCCTCGCGCAGCTCGATGACGTCGGCCTTCGGTTCGATGATGCGGCGCGCGTCCTCGGGGGCTTCGGCGTAGCTGATCATCGCGTCGATGACGCCCTTGATCGGCTTCACCAGCACGCGCCTGACCGCGAGGAACAGAAGCAGCGCCGTGAAGACCGAAATGACGGCCGACAACGCGAGGATCCGCAGGCCATAGGCGATCATCGCATCGCGCAGCGGCTCAGTCGGCATTGTGACCTCGATCGACAGGCCCGCCTCGCGCACCGGGTCGCCGATGACACGAATGATCCGCGGTTCAGGGTCGGCGAGGCGCATCAGCGCGTCGCGGATCAATCGCAGCGGGCCGGCGTCGCGGAGATCGTAGGTGGCGTAGAGGTCGCCCGGAACGGTCGAGGACAGCGCGAGTTCACGCATGTCGTTGCGGCGAAGGACGACGTTGAATACCTCGACCGTCTCGAGAAGCTCGCGTTCAACCGCCTCGTCGATCATGTCGTCGGCGGGCACCGCCAGCGCTGCGATCTGCGCACGCTCCAGCCGGGACAGCAGATAGTCCTCGCGATAGCGCGCTACCGAAGGAACGAAGATCAGCACCTCCGCCAGCATCACGAAGAGGGTCGTGAGAACCAGGAAGCGACCGGAGAGCGAGTTCATCGGGCGAGTGAGCCCCCATCAAGGCACGAGCCGCTGCACGAGGCCGACGACCCGCTTTAGCTTAGGGTTATCAAAGAGCTTGGGGGAAAAATAGGTACCGGCCACCCGCTTGTTGAGTTCCGAGAGTGTCGGATAGGGCGCAACCATCTCGGTGACAGCCTTCATCTTGAGGCCGTTGGCGATCACGAGGCTCCACAGGCTGATGAGTTCGCCCGCCTGCGCCCCGACAACCGAAGCGCCGACGGGCTTGCCGCCCACGACCATCACCTTGATGAAGCCCACTGTCTCGCGCTCGGTCTGGGCGCGGTCGTTCTCGGCGTACTCGAACCGCGCGACCGTGAGGCGATGGCCGTGCTTCTTGCGCGCGTCGGCCTCGGCCATTCCGACATGCGCAACCTCGGGATCGGTATAGGTGACCCAAGGAATGTGGTTCTGCTTCGCCCTCGCCGACAGGCCGAACAGGATCGGGCGGATCACGACACTCGCGTGATATCCCGCGACGTGGGTGAACTGCAGGCGTCGCGCCGCGTCGCCTACGACATAGACGCGGCGGTTGGTCGACCGCAGATCGTCGCTCACCTTCAGCCCTTTCCCGTCGTACGCGACGCCCGCGGCATCGAGACCGAGGTCTTCGACATTGGCGGCACGCCCGACGGCCACGAGCAGGTGCGTCCCGATCCAGCTGTCCGCATCGGTACTGACCTTCAGGCCGCGGTCGATGGCCTCGATGTGCTTGACGGAAGCCCCCTCGACGATCTCGACTCCCTCCTCCCGCAGCCGCTCCAGCACGACCGCGGCGATTTCCGGGTCATCCTTGCCGAGCGCCCTCGCCGCCTCGATCACCGTGACGCGAGAGCCGAGACGGCGGTGCGCCTGCGCCAGTTCGAGGCCGATCGGACCGCCGCCGATGACGATCAGGTGCTCCGGCTGCTCGCGCAGGTCGAAGATCGTCTCGTTGGTAAGATACCCGACGTCCTCCAGCCCAGGGATCGGCGGGACGAACGGCCGCGAGCCGGTGGCGACGACGAAGCGGCGCGCCTTGATCCGCGTCTCACCGGCTTCGACCTCGCTTTCGCTTACGAAGCGGGCGTGCTCACGGATGACGTGCACGCCGAGCCCCTCGAACCGCTCCTGACTGTCGATCGGGGCAATCGTCTCGATCACGCCGCGGACATGCTCCATCACCGCCTTATAGTCTACCTGCGGCTCGACTGCGCTGACGCCGAAGGCGCCGCTGTGCGACTGCGACCAAGCGGCCTTGCTGGCAGCGATCAGCGATTTGGAGGGCACGCATCCGTAATTCAGGCAGTCGCCACCCATCTTGCCCGCCTCAATCAGCACGACCCCTGCACCCATTTGAACCGCGCCGGCGGCGACGGAGAGGCCCCCGGACCCGGCGCCGATCACGCAAACATCGGTCTTGATGATCTTCATCGAAGGCCTTTCCGGCCGCGGACGGCCTTGAGCAGGATCGGCAGCGCCGCCAGCGCGCAGAGGCCCAGAAGCGGCAGCAGGATGCGCGGCTCGAAGATGATTCCAAGGTCGGGCTTCTCGCCACGGGCAAAAATTTCACCAAGGCCGGCTCCAACCGAGGTATAGACCACGGCACCGGGGACGATCCCGATGAAGGTCGAGACGACGTAACGGAAGAGCGGGACACCGACGAGCGCCGGGACGACGTTGGCCACAAAGAACGGCACCGCAGGGACGAGGCGGATCAGGAACAGCATCGACCACTGGTTCTCGTCGATGCCGGCCTTGATCCGGCGGACCAGGCCCTCGCCCGCGTCCATCCGCTCCGCAAGTCTTTCGCCTGCGCCCCAACGCGCCGCGAGAAAGATCACCGTCGCGCCCGCGGTAGCGGCAAGCACGTTGAAGAGCGTGCCCGGAAAGACCCCGAACAGAAAGCCGCCCGTCAGGGTGGCGATCGTCGCGCCGGGCAGCGAGAACGCCACCAGCAGCGCGTATACCCCGACGAAGCCCAGCGCCGTCAGCACGTAGTTGGCATCGCGAAAGGCGAGAAGCGCCTCGCGGTTGCGCGACAGCGACTCGAACGACAGGAAGTCACGAAACGCAAACGCGCCGACGAGAGCGACGGTGATGATTATCAGGATCGGCAGGCGGCGGAGAAATCCGTCGCGACCGGGCAAGTCTGTCGTCTCGTCCACAGCGATTCTCTCATGGAAACATGCGCAGGGCGCAACATGCGACCTTCACGACCTCGAGGCATAGGTGCTTCACGTCGCCTTGATGCGTCGCGACGCAAAGGGGGTGAACGGACGAGGAATGTGTCATCACCTTGCGCTGGTTCGGCAAGCATCTGTAACACGGCAGCGATGGTTGACAGGCCGACAAAGCCTGCCTAGACGGTGCGCTTCCTGCGGGCGGGCGCCCTGCGGCGGCGACGAGACGGAGACGAAGATGACGAAGCGGACCTTCCAGCCCAGCAACACGGTGCGCAAGCGCCGTCACGGCTTTCGCGCCCGCATGTCCACCAAGGCGGGGCGCAAGATCCTCAATGCTCGGCGCGCGCGCGGCCGCAAGAGCTTGAGCGCCTGAGCCTCCGGCTCGCAGAGCCGACGCCGGAATTCGCCGATACCCCGCTGACGCGACTTCGCCAGCGTGCAGATTTCCTGCGCGCATCTCATGCGCATCGCCAGCGCACACCCAGCTTCCATCTACAGGCCCGAGCGCGGGTTGAGGGAGAAGACAGCTCCCCGATAATTCGGGTCGGCTTCACTTGCTCGCGCAAGGTCGGGAATGCCGTCATTCGCAACCGTGCGAAGCGCCGGCTGCGAGAAGCAGCGCGGCTTGTGCTGCCGCAAGCTGGCCGGTCGGGATGGGACTACGTCCTGATCGGTCGCCGGGACGCAACGGCCGAGCGGCCCTTCGAGCTCTTGCTGAACGATCTGCGGCACGCGCTCGATCGGGTGCATGGCGAGTGACGCCCGGGGCGTGGCTTTTGGCCCTGCCGATCCGGGGATACCGGCTGATCCTATCGCCGTGGGTCGGCCATTCCTGCCGGTTCCAGCCGACATGTTCGGCGTACGCCCTCGAAGCGCTGCGCCGCCATGGAGCGATGCGCGGCGGCTGGCTCACGCTCCGGCGCCTGACACGATGTCATCCCTGGGGTGGCGCTGGCATCGACGAGGTGCCTGACTGACGGTCGGGCAACGTGAATGCGAGCCTGCCGCGAACATCATCGACCCTGGCATACTTCCGCGAACTCCGCCGGGCGTAGGGCCGCGCTCCGAAAAGCCGCAGGGACAGGTAGATCGCCCAGCGCTGCCACCCGCCGACTTCGGCCGCAGCCATCGCGCGCAACATCATCCTGTCGGCGAAGAGCCGATCACGGCGACGCGGCCCCCTGCCCCGGACATCCTGCCAAGCGACATAAAGATAGTCATGGATTATTGCGGCCTCCAGCCACGGCCCGACCCGACCGACGAAGACCCGAAGGGGGCGCGGAACGCTGGTGAGGTCGGTGATCAGCCCGCGGGGCACCGTCAGCCGCCGCCACTCATCCCCGTCGATCTCGTAGTCGGCCTCGAACGGGCGCTGCAGGATGTAGTCGCCGTCCTCACCCAGTCGCTCGCGCACGACATTGAGCGGCCGGATCAGGCTGAGGGCCGAGCGGTAGGCAAAGCCCGTTATCTCCTCCCACTCGTCCGGATAGGGGTTGGCTGGCAGGTCGGGATGGTCGTGCCGCATCTACTCCTCCCCACGGATCCGCGCTAAAGGCCGACGCATGGAAGAAACCACCGAAATCCACCCTCTGTTTCACGGCGCGCCGGATTCGACGACGTTTCGCAAGCTGCGCAAGCGGATCGTCCGCGAGATGCGCGAGGCGATCACCCAGTACGGCATGGTACGCGAGGGGAACCGCTGGCTCGTCTGCCTGTCGGGTGGCAAGGACAGCTACACGCTGCTGGCCGTGCTGACGGAGCTCAGGTGGCGCGGACTGCTCCCGGTCGACCTGCTCGCCTGCAACCTCGACCAGGGTCAGCCGGGCTTCCCGGCGACGGTCCTGCCTGATTTCCTCGAACGGATGGGCGTGCCCCACCGGATCGAGTACCGCGACACCTACTCCATCGTGATGGAGAAGTCGCAGGGGCGCACGCTCTGCGCCCTCTGCTCGCGCCTGCGGCGAGGCCACCTCTACCGTATCGCCCGCGAGGAAGGATGCCAGGCCGTCGTGCTGGGCCACCACCGCGACGACATCCTGGAGACCTTTTTCCTCAACCTCTTTCACGGCTCGCGGCTGGCCGCGATGCCGCCGAAGCTCTTGAACGATGACGGAGATATCACGGTGCTCCGCCCGCTCGCCCACGTCGCCGAGGCGGACTGCGACGCTTTCGCGCGCGCGATGCGCTATCCGATCATTCCCTGCGATCTCTGCGGCAGCCAGGACGGCCTGCAACGGCAGCAGATCAAGGCGATGCTCGACGAGTGGGAGCGGCGGAGCCCCGGCCGGCGGCAGAAGCTCTTTCGCGCTCTTGGAAATGCGCGACCGTCGCACCTTCTTGATCCGGCTCTGTTCGACTTCGCTTCGCTTTCGCCGGCCGTACCTGCCAGCGCGGATTAACGCTTCGCTTAGGACCGCACGCTAACTTGCCGAAGACGCCGGATCGTCCCGGCGCGTGTACCGAGTGAGGCCTGTCGGGTGTCAGTTTCCAGTTCAAGTACAATTCCGCGCGGCACGCGCGCGCGAAGAGACGCAGCGCTGCTTTGCCTTCTCGCGCTTTTCGCCGGCGTCCTTCTCAAGGCCTACTTGGGATCGACGCTGGGCCTCATCGTCTGCTTGGTAGTCGCCGCGACGATCGGTATCGCGCTGCTCACCGACGGGCGACCGGATACGAGCACCCGCAATCCGACGACCGGGCTGCCGGACCGGGCCGACGCCCTGCGCCGGCTCGACGCGATGATGGCGCAGCCGCACAGCAAGGTCAGGCAGAGCGCGGTCGTTGTCATCGCGATCGAAGAGGATCAAGCCGCGCAGGCTGCACCACTGCATCTGCCGGTCGCTCTTCGTCTCGCGGGCGCGCTGAGGAAGGGGGATCGCATCGTCCATCTGGGCGAGACCGAACTCGGCGCGATCCTGGGCCCATCGAAGGGAATCAATGCGCGCTCGGTTCGGGCGATACTCGACCGGATCGACGACAGCCTTAAGCAACCGTTTGACGCCGCCGGCAAGCTGGTCGTGCTTCGCGTTGCGCTCGGCGCCTGCCTGCAGCGCGACGCACCGGGACCAGGCCCGGAATCCTGGCTTGAGGCCGCTGAGCGGGCCGCGTCGCTCGGTCGAGAGTGCGGCGAGCCATGCGTTTTCTGGGTCGCACGCGCCACTCCGGCGCATTGGCTCCACGCGCCTGCCGACACGGCTGCCGAAGACCTGCCCCCTCCGCGTAGAAGGGCGTGAGGGCTTCCGCCCTTGACCTTTGACGCCCTGACCTGTTGAACCCCGCTGTTTCCCGATAATCGGCAGGCGGTGGGCCTTCATGGACGAACAGAACCGGAACCTCATTCTCGCCACGGCGTTGAGCTTCCTCGTCATTCTGGTCTGGTTCCTGCTGTTCCCGCCCGAGGATCGCGCGGCGAATCCCGACCCGACTGTCCCGTCCGAGCAGCAACTCGACGCGGGCGGGGTGGTCGGGCTTCCGCCGACGGCAGGAGAAACGGCCCCGCCGGCGCAGGTCCCGGCCCCGGAGGAGGCGGCCGAGGCTGCCCGCATCGCCATCGACAGCCCCGCCCTCCGCGGCTCCATCTCGCTTCGCGGCGGCCGGATCGACGATCTGGCACTCAAGCGGTACCGGCAAGAGGTTGATCCGGATTCTCCTATCGTCCAGCTCCTGCGCCCGGTTGGCGGAAACAACGCCTATTATGCCATCTACGGTTGGGCGGGCGCCGCGGATCTCGGGCGAGACGCCGTGCCGGGGCCAAACACGGACTGGCAGGTCGAGAGCGGCGAGACGCTCGCGCCGGGATCACCGGTCACCATTGCTTGGGAAAGCCAGGCTGGACTGACCTTCCGGCGCGAATTCTCGGTGGACGAGAATTACCTCTTCACCGTCACGCAAAGCGTTCAAAACGACTCGGGCGAGGCCGTGCGCCTCGCCCCTTACGGCATCGTGGCACGCCACGGCGAGCCGGCCGATCTAAGCGGGTTCTTCATCATCCACGAAGGGATGATCCGCATGGCGGACGGAGAGCTGTCGGAAACCGACTACGGCAATGCCGAGGACTTCGACTTCGTGGAGCGCGAGGGCGCTCAGGTCGAGGTGGCGGAGGTCACCGAGAGTGGCTGGATCGGCTTCACCGACCACTACTGGATGACTGCGCTGGTGCCCCAGCAAGGGCAGCCCTTCACCGCCGTCAGCAAGTACTCGCCCCGCTCTGACATCTATCAGACCGAGGCGCGCCTGCCTGCCGTCACCGTCGAGCCGGGTCAGTCGGCGAGTTCGACGCAGCAGCTCTTCGCCGGAGCGAAGGAGTGGGAGACGATCCGCGCGTACGAGCGCGCCGGCATCGTCAAGTTCATCGACGCGATCGACTGGGGCTGGTTCTTCTTCCTGACCAAGCCGATCTTCACCGCCCTTCACTTCCTGAACGGACTGATCGGCAACATGGGCGTCGCGATCATCCTGTTGACCTTCTGCATTAAGGCCATCCTCTTCCCGCTCGCCTACAAGTCCTACGTTTCGATGGCGCGCATGAAGGAGCTTCAGCCCGAGATGGAGAAGCTCAAGGAAAAGGCCGGCGACGATCGCCAGAAGCTCCAGCAGGGCATGATGGAGCTGTACAAGACGAACAAGGTGAATCCGGCCTCGGGCTGTCTGCCGCTGCTTCTGCAGATTCCCATCTTCTTCTCGCTCTACAAGGTGATCTTCGTCACGATCGAACTGCGCCACGCGCCCTTCGTCGGCTGGATCCGCGATCTCTCCGCGCCAGACCCGTCGTCGATCTTCAACCTTTTCGGCATTCTGCCGTGGGCTGCGCCCGAGCCGCAATCGTTCCTGGCGCTGATCTTCATCGGGCTGCTGCCGATCCTTCTCGGCATTTCGATGTGGCTGCAGCAGAAGCTGAACCCGGCGCCGACGGACCAGACCCAGGCGATGATCTTCGCCTGGATGCCCTGGGTCTTCATGTTCATGCTGGGCGGCTTTGCCTCGGGCCTCGTGATCTACTGGATCACAAACAACACGATCACCTTCATCCAGCAGTACATCATCATGCGGAGCCACGGCTCGAAGCCCGACATCTTCGGCAACATCAAGTCGAGCTTCAAACGCAAGCCGCCCGAGAAGGCACCGGCGAAGAAGTGAGCGCGAATGTCGCCGCGATCTGGCGCCATCCGATCAAGGCGCACGGACGCGAGCGTCTCTCCGAGATCGCCCTCAACGCGGGCCGCACCCTGCCCGGCGACCGCGCGTGGGCCGCTGCACACGCGGCGGGCCGGGCCGAGCCGGGCGAGTGGAGTGCCTGCGCCAACTTCACCCGCGGTGCAGGATCTCCATCCCTCATGGCGATCGAGGCGCAGACGCTGCCGGACGGCAGGCTTCGGCTCACGCACCCCGACACTCAGGCGCTGGTCTTTGATCCGCGCACCGACGCGGCGGAGTTCCTCGAGTGGGTCACGCCGCTGATGCCGGAGGGTCGCGTCGGCCCTGTGGGCCTGATCCCGGCGCCGGACGGTCAGGGCATGACAGACGCATCCGAACCGTGGCTGTCGCTCTTCGGCATGGGCTCCCACCGGGTTGTGGCGGCGGCGCTGGGCATGGGTGATCTGTCGACCGAGCGGTGGCGGGCGAACGTGATCCTCGATGGCTTGGAGCCGTGGGAAGAGTTCGAGTGGGTTGGCCGTGAGGTCGCCGTCGGCAGTGCCGTCCTCGCTGTGCGCGAGCGAGTCGGCCGCTGTCTCGCTACCGCTGCCAACCCCGAGACGGGCTTTCGCGATGCGGACACGCTCGGGACGCTGGAGCGCCTCGTGGGCGCGCGTGAGTTCGCCGTCTACGCCGCGGTCGTGAAAGGCGGCCGCGTCGTTGAGGGCGATCCGGTGGAGCTGCGCTGATGGCTCCAGACCCCGACCGCCTGCATCCGATGGATTCGTACCCGCCAGCCACGTTCCTGCGGCCTCTGGCCGTAAACCGGCCAAACCTCGAGATCGGACGCTTCAGCTACTACGACGACCGTCACCGGACCGGCGACTTCTTCACGCGCAACGTCCTGCACCATTTCGACTTCGTCGGCGACCGGCTGATCGTTGGCGACTTCGTTGCGATCGCGTACGGCGTGCAGATCTTCATGAATGGCGGAACGCACGCCATGGGCGGCTTCTCGACCTTCCCGTTCAACATCTTCGGCCACGGGTGGGAGGACGGCTTCGACCCCGCCACGTGGGAGGCGGAAAACCGGGGCGACACCGTGATCGGCTCCGACGTCTGGATCGGGACCGAGGCCGTGCTCATGCCCGGCGTCCACCTCGGCGCTGGCGCCATCGTCTCAGCACGCGCGGTGGTGACACGTGACGTGCCGCCCTTCGCGATCGTCGCCGGCAATCCCGCCCGCGTCCTACGCCACAGGTTCGACCCCGACACGACGCGGCGTCTTCTTGCCGTCAGGTGGTGGGACTGGCCGGTGGAGAGGATCACGCGCAACCTGAACGCCATCCGCGGCAACGACCTCGACGCGCTGGAGGCGGCTGCGTGAGCCTTCCGTTCCCCATCGCGGCACCTGACGACGACGCGATCGAGGCGGGGCGCCGGCTCTTCGCAGGCGGGGCCGAATTTCTCAAGGGTGTCGTCGCCATGGAGGGACTTCCACCAGCCGACCAGACCGAGGTCTGCTTTGCCGGACGCTCGAACGTGGGAAAGTCGACGCTGATCAACGCCCTCACCGGCCGACGCGGCCTCGCACGGACCTCCGGCACGCCGGGGCGAACGCAGGAGATCAACTTCTTCACCGTCGCGGACCGCTATCTGGTGGACCTGCCCGGATACGGTTTCGCCAAGGCGCCGGTGAGGACGGTCGAGGCTTGGCAGCGGCTGCTCAAGGCGTACCTTGCAGGGCGCGCGACGTTGCGGCGGGCCTTCGTCCTGATCGACAGTCGGCACGGCATCAAGCCACCCGACGAGGAGATCATGGCCCTCCTCGATCGCGCCGCGGTACCGTTCCAGGCGGTCATGACAAAGGCGGACAAGAAGGACTCCGCCCCCCTCGACCGCGTCCGTGAGGGGCTGTCGCGCCACCCGGCGGCCTTCCCCGAGATCGTCGTCACCTCTGCCGAGAAGGGGGACGGCGTCGACACTCTGCGTGCGATCATCGCCGGGATCGCTTGAGGGCCGCGTAACCTCTGGCTATCAGGGCACGAATGAGGACGCAGGACCCCATGGACTACGATTGGACCGGCACCGCGCACACGCTGTCTTCGGCGCTTCCGTACATGCAGCGATACGATGGCGCGACGGTCGTCATTAAGCTCGGCGGCCACGCGATGGGCACGCCCGACGCGATGGCGAACTTCGCCCGGGACGTCGTGCTGATGCAGCAGGTCGGCGTCAATCCCGTGGTCGTCCATGGCGGTGGCCCGATGATCAACCAGCTCCTGAAGCGCCTCGGCGTCGTCAGCGAATTCCGCGATGGCAAGCGTGTCACCGACCAAGAGACGGTGGAGGTCGTCGAGATGGTTTTGGCGGGCACTGTCAACAAGCGGATCGTGCAGGCGATCAACAGCCAAGGCGGGCGCGGCATCGGCCTGTCGGGCAAGGACGCGCGGCTGATGATCTGTGAGGTCGATGCGCCGGAACTCGGCTTCGTCGGACGGCCGGTCGAGCTCAACGTCGACTTCCTGCGCGATCTTCACCGCGCCGAGATCATCCCCGTCATCGCCCCGATCGGCGCCGGTCGGGACGGCGCGACCTACAACGTCAACGGCGATACGGCCGCGGGCGCGATCGCCGCGGCACTGAAGGCGGACCGGCTGCTGCTTCTCACCGACGTCTCGGGCGTGAAGAACGCGGACGGCGAAGTGGTGACCGAGATTACCCCCGACGTCGTCCGCGAGATGACGGCTTCGGGCGTCATCGCGGGCGGAATGATCCCCAAGACGCAGACGGCGCTTTCCGCGATGGAGGGGGGCGTGCGCGGGGTCGTCATCCTCGACGGCCGGGTGCCAAACGCTTGCCTGCTGGAGCTCTACACCGACCACGGTGCCGGAAGCCTGATCCGGGCGCCGCGATGAGCCTGCGTCTGACCCTCGTTCGTCACGCGAAGTCCTCGTGGGAGGGGGACGAAGAAGACCACGAGAGACCTCTAAACAAGCGCGGCCGTACTGCGTCGAACGCCTTGGGGACATGGCTTGCCGGGCGCATGCCGCAGGAAGTGCTCTGCTCCGACTCCGTCAGGACACGCGAGACCTGGGCGAACATCGCGGCCATAGGCGCCGGGCCGGAGCCGCAGCTCGTCCCGGAACTGTATCACGCAAGCTGCGATACGATCCTTGCGGTCCTGCGCCGTGCCTCGGCCGGGCACGTGGGCCTCGTTGCGCACAATCCCGGGATCGCTCTCTTCGCGACCCGCATCGTCCGCAGGAGGCCCGACCACCCGCTCTTCGCCAGCTACCCAACGGGTGCGACCACGGTAATGACGTTCGATACCGCCTCGTGGACCGACGTGAGCTGGCACAGCGGCAAGGTGGAGGATTTCATCGTTCCACGCGATCTCTGACGGATCGGCCGGTCAGACCTCAGTGGCCGAGGATTTGGCTGAGGAACAGCTTGGTGCGATCTGACTTCGGGTTGTTGAAGAACTCGCGCGGCTCGTTCTGCTCAACGATCTGACCTTGATCCATGAAGATGACCCGGTTTGCGACGGCCTGGGCGAAGCCCATCTCGTGCGTGACCACGAGCATCGTCATCCCCTCCTCGGCAAGCTCGATCATCGTGTCGAGCACCTCCTTGATCATCTCGGGGTCGAGCGCCGACGTCGGCTCGTCAAAGAGCATGATGTGAGGCCGCATGCAGAGCGCGCGGGCGATCGCCACACGCTGCTGCTGCCCGCCGGAGAGCTGGCCGGGATACTTGTGTGCCTGCTCGGGAATCTTGACCTTGGTCAGATACTCCATCGCCGTCTCCTCCGCCTCCCTCTTGGGAACCTTGCGAACCCAGATCGGCGCAAGCGTGCAGTTCTCCATGATCGTGAGGTGCGGGAACAAGTTGAAGTGCTGGAACACCATCCCGACTTCGGAGCGGATCTTGTCGATGTTCTTTAGGTCGGAGCTGAGCTCGATCCCGTCGACGACGATCTTCCCCTTCTGATGCTCCTCCAGGCGGTTGATACAGCGGATCAACGTCGATTTCCCCGAGCCGGAAGGACCGCAGATCACGATCCGCTCACCCCGGTAGACGGTCAGATCGATGTCGCGCAGAACATGAAACGATCCGAACCATTTGTTCATGCTGACGATCTCGATCGCGACCTCGTCGCTGACCTTCAGCGCGCTGCGATCTACGGCTTGAACCTCCTGCAGGTCGGTGGAGTGGCTCATGGATTCCCCTAGCGGTTTTCGGTTTCGAGCTTGCGCTCGAGGTACTGCGAATATTGCGACATGCTGAAGCAGCAGATCCAGAACAGCAGCCCGATAAACACGAAGAGTTCCCAGTAGATGCCGTTCCAGTCGGTCGAAGCGCGGATCGCGTTCGACAGGCCGATCGGATCGAGCAGACCGATGAAGACCACCAGCGTCG
Source organism: uncultured Alphaproteobacteria bacterium (assembly GCA_963749675.1). Lineage (GTDB taxonomy): Bacteria > Pseudomonadota > Alphaproteobacteria > Rhodobacterales > Rhodobacteraceae > Roseitranquillus. Next base: position 390,789 of record CAVVNT010000001.1, on the reverse strand, counting down.
TGTCCTTGAAGAGGCTGAGGAAACTGTTGACGATCCCCGGTATCGAGATCTTGAGGGCCTGCGGAAGGATGATCAGACGCATCGACTTCCAGTAGTCGAGGCCCACCGCCTCCGCTGCTTCATATTGGCCGCGAGGCAGCGCGGCGAGGCCGCCCCGAATGACCTCCGCCATGTACGCGGCCGCGAACAGCGTGACCATGATGATGACGCGCAGCATCAAGTCGAAATTCGTCCCCGGCGGCAGGAAGTAGTTCAGCAGAAGCGACGCGGTGAAGAGCCAGACGATCAGAGGCACGCCGCGAATGACCTCGATGAAGGTCACCGAGATCTTGTTGATGATGAACAGGTGCGACTGCCGCCCGAGCGCGAGCAGGATGCCGAGCGGAAAACTCAGCGAGATGCCCGCTATGCCGATGATGAAGGCAAGCATGAAGCCGCCGAAATCGTCTGAGGGCACGCGCTCCAGACCGATCGGAGCGACGTCCGCGAGCGCGCCGGCGACGGGCCCGGCGAGAAAGAGCCACCAGAGGATCGGCAGCAGCATCGCCGCAATCGCGGCGAGAAGCGAGCCGTATCTGTCCTCGATCAGTCGGAACGCCAGCGCGCCGATGACGAAGCCGGCGACCACCATCAACGGACCCCAGATCGTGCCGCCCCACAGGAGCAGGTAGCCCAGAAAGGGGTAGATGAGCGAGAAGGCAAGCATCTTGCGCGGCAACGATTGGAACAGGATCGGTCCGACCGCGACGAGGAAAAGGATGAAGGCGACAACCGGCCGCCAGTACAGCTCTTGCGGGTAGAAACCGAACAGCAGCTGGTTCCATCGTTCGACGATGACCGCGAAACAGGCTGACGCCGCGCCCTCGCCGTAACGCTCGTTACGGATTTCACGGCATTCCGTGAGGCTGTCGGCGTCCCAGACGGACTGCAGGAACCACGGCAGGATGTGGCCCAGGATCCAGATGACGACGGCCAGAGACGCGAGCGTGACGATGATGTTGAACCAACCGGAGAAGAGGTTCTCACGCAGCCAGTGAAATGCGCCCGTTTCCGATACGGGCGGCTCCGCCTCGGCAACCATGGTCTCGCGCACGTAGGCGACGGTGTGGGCGTGCATCTCGCTCATGTCACCGCTCCTTCAGCTTCACGCTGTTGTTGTAGAGGTTGAGCACGCTCGAAATCGCGAGGCTCACCACGAGGTAGAACGCACCAAGCAGGAGCATCCCCTCGAGTTCACGTCCCGTCTGGTTGATCGAGATGCCGCCCAGCGTCGAACGGACGTCCATGTAGCCGACGGCGATTGCAAGCGACGAGTTCTTGGTCAGGTTGAGGTACTGCGAGATCAGCGGCGGGATGATGACCCGCATCGCCTGCGGCAGAATCACCAGATCCATCGTCCTATTGGGCCTGAGCCCGAGCGCAAACGCCGCCTCGGTCTGCCCCTTCGAGATGGCAAGGATGCCGCCGCGCACAATTTCGGCGATAAAGGCACCGGTATAGAGCGAAAGCGCTAGCCAGAGCGCGATTAGCGAGTTCCGCAGTTGCAGCCCGCCGTCGAAGTTGAAGCCACCCAGCTCGGGGTAGTCGAGCGTGATAGGTCGGCCCATGACCAGCCACGTCAGGACCGCAGGCACGAAGAACAGCGCCAGCGAGATGCGAATGACCGGGAGGATCTCTCCAGTACGGTCCTGGCGGGCGTGGGCGTAGCGGCGCCACGCGACGATCGCGAAGAGCGACAGGATGAAGACCACGACGACGGCAATGGAGCCCGCGCCCCAGACGGGGGCGGGGGCGTAGACGCCTCGGTTCGAGATCGCGACGCTGTCCCACAGAAGCATCGAGGCATCACCGCCTTCGCGGAAGTCACGCGGCGACGGCGTCGATTCCGTCAGCACGGCGAAGATCGCGATGATCCAGAGCAGGAGGGGAACGTTGCGAAAGCCTTCGACGTAGACGGTCATGAGGCGCGCGACGAGCCAGTTCTTGGAAAGCCGGGCGACGCCAGCCAGAACGCCGATGATCGTCGCCGCGATGCACCCCATGAACGCGACGAGCAGCGTGTTCAGAATGCCGACGAGCGCGGCCCGGAAGTGCGTGCTGTTCGAGGAATAGGGAATGAGGCTCTGGTTGATGTCGTAGCCGGCGCGCGTGCCCAAGAAGCCGAAGTCGATGTCCTTGCCGAGGGCGGCGAGGTTCTGGACGGTGTTCGAGACCAGCCAGAACACCGAGGCCACGAGCAGGATAAACGCGACCGTCTGGATCGTCAGCGACCGATACCGGGTATCGTAGATGAGCTGACTGAGCCGGAATGCCTCCCTTGGTGGATCGCCGGTCGTCGTCGTCATTCAGCGGAACCTCCATTTTCCGAAGCATCGCCGGGCGCGAGCCGGATGCACGTCAGCGGACGAAGATGAAATCGCAAGACGGCTCAAGGGCGCAGCAATGCCGCGCCCTTGACCGTCTGTGATTAACGGAACGGCGGGGAGTAGAGCAGACCGCCGTTCGTCCACTGCGCGTTCAGCCCGCGTGCAAGGCCGATCGGGGTGTTCTCGCCGATGTTCTTGGCGAAGATCTCGCCGTAGTTGCCGACGGCCTTGATCGTCCGGGCCGCCCAGTCGCTGTCGAGGCCGAACATGGCGCCGAGATCGCCTTCGGTGCCGAGCAGCCGATTGATCTCGGGGTTGTCGGTGCCCTGCGACAGTTCGTCGACGTTCGCAGATGTCACCCCGTATTCCTCCGCCGCGATCAGCGCGTTCAAGGTCCAGCGCACGATGTCGCCCCAATCGTTGTCGCCATGGCGGACAAGCGGGCCGAGCGGCTCCTTCGAGATGATCTCAGGCAAGATGACATGGTCGCCGGGGTTCTCGAAGGTTGCGCGCGTCGCCGCCAGGCCGGAGACGTCGGTCGTGTAGGCGTCGCAGGCGCCGGCAAGGTACTGCTGCTGCGCCTCGGCGTTGGTCTCGATCGGGACCGGCTCGTAGTCCATGTTGTTGGAGCGGAAGAAGTCGGCGAGGTTCAGCTCCGTCGTGGTACCCGTCTGGATGCAGACCGTCGCGCCGTCGAGTTCCTTGGCCGACGTCACTCCAAGCTCGGTCGGCACGATGAAGCCCTGGCCGTCATAGTAGTTCACGCCAGCGAACTCGAACTTCAGGTCGACATCGCGGGTGAATGTCCACGTTGTGTTGCGCGACAGGACATCGACTTCGCCAGAGGCGAGCGCCGTGAATCGCGTCTGGCCGGTCAGCGGCACGAATTCCACAGCGCTCGGGTCGCCAAACACCGCGGCCGCGACGGCGCGGCAGAAGGCGACGTCGAATCCTTCCCAGTTGCCGTTCGCGTCTGGCGCGGCAAAGCCGGCCAAGCCGGTGTTGACGCCGCAGTTCAGGGACCCTCGGTCCTTGGCCTCCTGCAGCGTCTGTGCGCCGGCCATTCCGGCGCCAAGGCCGATAACAGTTGCCGCGCCCAGAATAATGGATCTTCTCATCTCTACCTCTTCCTGATTCTTCGCCCGCAAAATAGGGCCCCCGTCCGGACCTTCCGAGCCTAGACGCATTTTCGGAGGTCATGCCTCATCCCCTCAGTACCAGGGATTTTGGGCGCAATCATTCCGGGCCGTCAAGGCCAGCTTCAGAAGGGGTGATGGCTTTCCAGGCAACTGACCAAAGGTCATGCATCCAGGCGCCCTGGCCGGATTGGCATGACGCGCGATCATCTGGCGGCGTTCGCGACGACGCTGAGCAAGAACGACCACGTGATCGTGGAGGCCACCGGCAATGCCACGACCGTGGTGGAACTGTTCGCCCGGCATGTGGCGCGGGTGGCGGTTGCCAACCCGCTTCAGGTTCACCTGATCGCGAAGGCGAAGACCAAGACCGACAAGATCGATGCCGCTGTCCTGGCACAGCTCTACGCCGCGGGCTTTCTGCCGGAGGTCTGGGTGCCGGACGAGAGAACGCTTGCGCGCCGGCGCAGGTGACCGGCCGGACCCAGCTGGTCAAGCAGAGGGTTCGGCTCAAGGCGATGGTCCAGTCGATCCTGCACGCGCATCTGATCCCGCGCTGTCCGCATTCGGACCTGTTCGGGAACAAGGGCCGGACCTGGCTGCGTGCGCAACATGTGCCGGATGACGAGCGCGAAGCGGTCGAGCGGCACGTTGACGAGGACGATCGTCTTGCCGATGCCCGGAAGGGCGTCGAGCGGGACCTCGCCCGCGCCGCACTGGATGACCCGGATGTGAAACGGCTGATGACGGTCCCCGGCATCGACATGGTTGTTGCCGTCGGTGTCATGGCTGCGATCGGGCGCATCGACCGGTTCGCGGCGCCGGAGAAACTGGTCGCCCACATCGGCCTCGATCCAAGTGTCCGACAGTCCGGAGACGGACCGGCTCACCATGGACGTATTGCCAAACGCGGGCGCTCCAATGCGCGCCATCTGCTGGTCGAAGCAGCGTGGCAAGCCGTCCGCGCGCCGGGGCCGTTGCGCGCCTTCCATGAACGGGTCCGAGCCCGGCACGGCAACCACGTCGCAGCGGTCGCCGTGGCGCGCAAGCTTGTCATCCTGATCTGGCACATGCTCAGCAACGGCGAGGACCATGCCTGGACCCGGCCGGCCTTGATGGCGCAAGATGCGAGCCCTGGAACTCGCCGGCCGGTGTGCCGGCGTGGCGCGGTCAGCGCGGCGCGTCCTGTGACTACAATCTGCCACGGCGCCCCGACCGCGCCGTGGCAGGGCAGGCAGAGAACGCCTATCGCAGAATGACGCTCGGCTGGCGAAAGTCCGGACCGACAAAGGGTGCGGGCGCCGCAAACGAGGAGCGACAATGATCAGGTTGCGCGTTGGGGCTTGAACCTCACACCCCACCCTTCACCACGCGGTCACCCGCTCACGGAAAATAGCACGAAAGGGGCAGAAAAGGGCTATTCAATCTCATCCGTGGCCTGTGGATGCATCGGCGGGGCCAGGCGATGCTCGATGCCGTTGGCCTTGCAGATCATGTCGAAGCCCATTGGCCGGGAGATGATGGTGTTCCGGTTCCGCGGCTGCTCGGCGAACTGGATTCCGTTGTCGGTCAGGTCGTGTGGACCTGGTAGGGTATGGCTTCGAGCATGTGCTGCAGGAATTCCCGCGCAGTGCGCCTGTTGGCCCTTTCGACGAGCCGGGTGACCGCGAACTGTAAGCACGACGTCGCTGCCCTATGCGGCGACGCTTGACGGCTGATCGAAGCGCCAGGGCATCAGGTCCTCGATGCGGTTTTTCGGGTGACCTTCGAGAATGGCGCGGAGGGTGGCGGCGATGTAGTCGACCGGGTTCACGTCGGACATCTTGCAGGTGGCGACGAGCGAGGCGAGCATCCCAGTTGTCGGCGCCGGTCTCGTTGCCGGCGAAGTGCGCATCGTCAGGGCGATCGAACGGATCTGGTTCTCGACCGGGTTCAATCGTAACCGCCCGATAGCTACCGCAGTGGCTGGTCTTTGACGCGGGCGGCAATGCCGGGATCGTCGACGAAGGCCTCAAGGAAGCTCTGCCATTCCCCGACAGACACCCGGGCCGGCAAGAGCATGTCGCGGAGTTCATCGATGCCGCATCCGTGAGGGCGGCAAGGTATTCTTCGCGACCGATCGGTCGCATGACCCGCTCGGCGGGGTTGTTGTCGATGCCGATGCGCCCGTCCTCGAGGAACAGCTCGAAGGACGGCCAGCGGGAGAGCCCATGGCGGATGGCCTTGGCGAGGTCTCCCTTGCCCGGGATGCGCGCGAGTTGGGCCTCGGCCTACGCCTTGAAGGCGTCGACCCGGGGTCTGGAGTGCTGTTGCCGCGCCGCCTTGCGCAGCTCGGCGGGCTGGCCGGAAATCTGCCGTTCGACGTCGTGGAGCTTCCCGATCCGGTCGAGCGCCTCCCGTGCGATCTCCGACTTGGTTGTCTCCCGGACATCGTGGAAGTCACGGCGCGGATGCGCCCAGTACGCCGCCTCGCGGAACTGGCTGCCGTCCGCGCACCGCTCGTAGAGCTGAGCGAGGCCCGCGTAGGCATCCGCCTGAAGGATGCCGCTGCTGCCTTGGAGGTGTTGCCGGGGATGCTCACCTTTCCGGTCCGCCGAGAAGCGGGAGATCACGCCGGGCGGTGCCGTGCCGGCCCAGGGTCTCTGATCCGAGACATAGGCCCAGACCCGCCCCTGCTTGACCCTGTGCCGAGGCCGCGGTCGCGCCGGGACCGGTCCAGGACGCGGATCGGGTTCGCCATCGGTCTCGCACGCATGGCGACGCGATGGCTCACCGTCGGCGTGGAGGACGGGCGCGGCCATGCGCGACCTACGTCACCGAGGCACCGTCGACGCCGACCTCCAGAAGGATCTCCAGCTTCTCGTCCTCGCTCCACCGCCGGCGCCGCTCAACGCCCAGAACCTAGAGGTGGTTCGGCTGGTCTGAACAGCTTCCGGATCTCCGCCTTGGTTGCGCCGCCGCCGGGATTGGCGTCAGCTGATTGAGACAGGCTTGGTCCGGGGTCCGCCCGCCATGCGACGATCTCGGCCCGCAGAAGCGGACGATCGAGCGGTTCCGGGGCACCGGGAAGGCGACCTGATCCTCGGCCTGCGACGCTCGGCGATCGGCACGCTGGTGGAGCGCACGACACGCTTCACCATCCTGCTCCACCTGCCGCCCGACGAGACCAGGATGGCGGAAAGGGCGCGGACGGCCACCGGCGTGCGCGGCGCGGTCATGGGCCACGGCGCCGACGCGGTCCGGGACGCCATCGCGGCAGCGATCGCCGATCTGCCTGCACAGCTGCGCCGCTCGCTCACCTGGGACCAGGGCGCCGAGATGGCCAGGCGTGCAGACCTCAGGATCGAGCATGACTTGCCGGTCTACTTCTGCAATCCGAACAGTCCGTGGCAGCGCCGCACGAACGAGACCACAAACGGGCTCCTGCGTCAGTACTTCCCGAAGGGCACGGACCTCGCCGTGCATGGCCCCGACGAACTCGATGCCGTAGCCGCCGCTCTCAACGGCAGACCGCGAAGGACGCTGGGTTGGAGAACACCCGCCGAAGCCCTGGACGAACTGCTGACGACCGCGCAATCTGAAAGCGTTGCGACGACCGGTGGAGACCGCCCTGCGAACCCTGGTCGCTGTTGAAGATCTCCGGCCGGCCGTGGCGCCCGAGCGCCTCCTCCAGCGCCTCGATGCAGAAGTCGGCCGAGAGCGTGATCGACAGCCGCCATGCCAGGACCTTGCGGCTGAACCAGTCGACCGCCGCGGCGAGATAGAGTGAGGCTTTGGTCGCCATCGGTTGAGACCGATGCCGAACGCCGCGGGCCATCGGAATGTAGGTGATGTCCATGGCCCAAACGTGGTTCGGCATCGGTCACGGTCAGCTTCCGCAGCAGGTAGGGATAGACCTTGTGTCCCGGCGCCGGCTTCGACGTGTTCGGCCGACGGTAGAGCGCCTCGATCGCCATCCTCTTCATCAGCGTCGAGACATGAAGCCGGCCCACCTCGTGCCCTTCGGCCTGCAACAGGCCCTTCAGCATCCGGCTGCCTGCGAACGGATACTCCAGATCCAGCTCGTCGATCCGGCGCATCAGGGCGAGATCGGCGTCCGAGGTCGGGCGTGGCAGGTAATGGACGCTGCCCCGGCTGATCCCGAGCACCTTCGCCTGGCGGCTGACGCTCGGACCGTGGTCGCGGTCGATCATCTTCCTGCGCTCGGCAGAAGACCCGCCTTGCCGAGCGCGCCGGACAAAAAATCGTTCTCGAGCGGCAGCTCGCCGATCTTCGCGTGCAGCGTCTTCACGTCGACGGCCGGAGCGGCCTCGGCCGGAGCGACGGCGCCGAACACGCCAGAGGCGCCTTCCAGGAACTGCGCGCGCCACTGCGTGATCTGGTTTGGGTGCACGTCAAACTGCTCGGCCAGCTCGGTCAGCGTCTTCTCGCCCCTGATAGCTGCCAGAGCCACCCTGGCCTTGAATGCCGGGCTGTGGTTCCGGCGCGGTCGTCTGCTCATGGTCTCTCCTCGCTCTCGGCGATCAGGCCGATGTCGCGCGGACATTCCACTCAACGCACACGTTCGGATATCCCGAGCCACCTCTACCTTCTGCCTGGTTCCCTGCGGTCGCGGCGCGTTCGCCATCGGTCTCGAACGCTGGCTCACTCATCACCACCCATAAGAGCATCCGCGACTGGACCGAGATCGTGCTCGACAACGGCCTCGAAGGAAAGACGAGCCTTCTTCGCCCTACATCCGAGCTCGCCACAACGACGTTTGGAGGGGCGGAGGAAGGGACCGTACTTCCGCACAGTATGCTCGTGACATGTGCTCCCTCGCGAGGGCGTCGAGCAAATTGCTGGCTCCACGTGTCGCTGTGACAGCACTGTGCCGCACAGAAAATTCGGCACAACGCTGCTGGCACTGCGGTACTTGGCCTTGGAACAAGGCAACGCCACAGACGGTATGTAGCTTGTTGTTTGTGAACATCTTTTGTTTCAGCAATGCTACGCGGGCACAGCCGATCACCGACAAGAAAGTGTTTCAAAACGTTCACCTAAAGGTTTATCCGCCGAAGTCCGCGCCGTCATGATGTCGACAGTCCGGAGCCGGCGTCGGAGCACCGTTTTGTTCGGCAGAGTACTTTTTCTCAAATTCAAAACCGCAGCATACGGATTCACATGCGCCAAATTCTTTCATAAATTCTTCAGTGATTTAGCTTGCGTTTCACGACATGCCGAGCGCTTCCTTGTACATGTCGAGGACCGCCTCTTCCTCCGCGATGTCGTCTGGCTCTCGCTTCCGCAACGCGATGACCTTGCGCAGGACCTTGGTGTCATAGCCGCGGCCCTTGGCCTCGGCCATGACCTCCTTCTGCTGGTCGGCGATGTCGCGCTTCTCGGACTCGAGCCGCTCGTAACGTTCGACGAACTGGCGCAGCTCGTCGGCCGTGACACGATAGCTCGCCTCTCCCGCAGGATCGACGACGTCTGTCATTTCTGGTCCCTCCTGGCTGACAGGCGGCTGTCCTAGCCGAGCCGCCCGACGCGCCGCAAGGGTCCGATTGCACCGCGTGTCGGCATGCCATAGGCCGTTCGCGGAGTTTAAGGAGAGACGATGGAATACCTGGTTTGGATCGGAGCGGCGATCTCTGTTGCGGGCCTTCTCGGACTCGTCTGGTGCATCGTCGCCATTGCCCGCGCCCGTCGCTCGAACCTGCCGGAGGAGGCGATGCGCGCGCGGCTGAGGCAGGCCGTCACCGTCAACATGGCGGCCTTCATGACTTCGGTGCTTGGGCTCATCATGGTTGTCGTCGGAGTGATTCTGAACTGAGCCGTCGATTCAGACAGGCACGTTTTCCCAAAGTTCGTCGAGGTCATCGCTGACCTCGCGACTCTCCACCAGGCGCAGGTTGCTCCGTACCACTGCGCCGGCCTCCGGGGTCTGCCGATCTTCGGCTTCCTGGACCTCTTCGCGGCGCCGGGGCTCCTTTTGGTTGATTATCATGTCATCCTCGCTTGAGTATGCCCGATGACCTTGTAGCACATTGCCTGACCTGGTCGTATTCGAGAAATGGCCTTGTGCGCCGAAGGCACTTCGATTGCCTGATGGTTGTGCGGTCGAGAACGCAGACGCCTTGATCTACGTCAGTTGGATACCATCACGAGGACGACGCGCATGAACTACGCCCATCTGACACCGGACTACGCCGTGGCGCCGCAGATCGACCCCTCAGACGCAGACGCAATTCGCGAAGCTGGCTTCACCGACGTCATATGCAACCGCCCCGATGAGGAGGTAGCGCCGGACCAGGCGGCCGACGCCGTCGCTGCCGCGCTTTCGGCGAGTGGTGTGCGGCTGCACGTCAATCCGGTGCGCAATGGCGCCCTCACCGAACTTGAGGTGAGGCGGCAGGCGGCCATCCGTTCCGAGGCCACCGGGCCCGTGCTCGCCTACTGCCGTTCGGGCACCCGCTCCGCCATCGTCTGGGCGTTGGGCGAGCGGGACCTGCCGCCCGACGACATCATCTCGGCAGCGGCGCGCGCGGGCTACGATCTCTCGCCCTACCGCGCACATCTCGCCCAGCGCTAGCTGCGCGCGGACTAGCCCGAGAGCGGAGGCAGGCCGTCGATCTCGGGCAGATCACCCGCCGCGGACGGGTTCGGGGACCCCTCGGTCTCGTAGAGAGCGGGCCGCCCCTCGGCGTCGGCCATTGCGGCAAGCGCCGCGGACTCCGGCACGGCGTCGCCTCCGAAGCCCATACGCTCGCCGTTCGGAGACGCCGGCGCAGCTTCATGAAACTCAAGCGCTGCGGGCGGGTCCGTTGCGGTGCCGCCGACGGACGTGACCCGAACGGCGCGGAAACCTCCCTGCTGGCCGAGCCTTGCCCGCGCCACTTCCGGGCCACCCACCGCGGCAACATGCACCGCGGCCAGCGCCGAGAGCGGCACGCGCAGGACGTCACCCGCCTGCAGCCGGGTGACCTGCGACAGCGGCATCTGGACCCGGTGGAGCACCGCTTCGAGTTCGCTTGGCGCCGACATCACATTCTCTGCCAGAGCATGCTGAAACGCGGCGACGTCCTGGCGGGCGGTACCTTTCGGCGCCACCGGGAACGCGACCGCGATTTCACCCTGCCTTACACCGCCGCCCAGATCGAGCGTCAGCTGATAGATCGAATACGGCCCATCCGCGAGCGTCAGCGCCATCGCGCGGGCATCGCCCAGCGGCGCGGCATAGCGATAGCCGGCGAGGTTCGGCGCGTCTTCCATCTCGGCGAGGTTCGCCTCGAAGCGCTCCAGCACCGCATCGAGAAGGTCGGCCACGATCATGGCGTCCGTCCGGGTCGGAACACGCGGCGTCACCGGTCGCGACGCGATGCGACCCGTGGTCGTCGCCTCGATGAAGCCCGAGAGCACGGGCGGCGACACGATGGCGACGCCGAAGCGTTCCTCCGCGCCCTCGATCAGCACAATGAGGGCATTCTCAGCCACCAAGCCGGCGAGCTTGTCGCGGACCTCGCGGCTCTCTTCGACCCGAAGAACCGACGCCTGGACGCCCAGCGTATCCTCGGCTGCCCGCGGCACCGCGATCTTCCACGATCGCGTCGTCGTCATGCGACGCACCTCCGGCGCGGGGCGTCCCGCCCCGGCTTTCCGCCGCATCGCCTTAATTGCTGTGTCGATTGTCATCCGGACCGCCGTCCCTTCCGGTCTTCTGCCCTCGCGCACGTCTTGCAGATCGCCATTAACCGCGGGTTACGGCGAGCCCTATTCCGCCGCCGCCTGTGCGATCGGCAGGGTCACCCGGAAGGCCGCGCCACGCTGCCCCGGAAGATACGCGATTGTGCCGCCCAGGCTCGCGACGATCTCGCGGCAGATTGCAAGGCCGAGGCCGGCGCCGCCGGCGGCACGCGCATCGCTCAGGCGCGAGAACTTCTCGAAGATCACCTCCTGGCAGTCCCGCGGTATCCCCGCGCCATTGTCCACGAAGTCGATCGTCACGGCACCGCCGACGAACTGCGCCTCGACGCGCAGCTCGCGCCGCTCGGCAATGCAATACTTCCGCGCATTGCTCATCAGATTGATGAATACCTGCGCCAGTCGATCCTGATCCGTGATCAACCGTATCGCGTCGGTGCCACGCGCCCGAACCAGGCGCATGTCCGATCCGTCAAAGCCGGCGGCTCTCTGGGCCCGGTCGAGGATCTGGCCGAGCCGCGCCTCCGCGAGATGCAGGCTGACCTCGCCGCTCTCCAGCACGCTGAGGTCGAGCAGATCGTCGAGCAGCCGCGTCAGGCGCAGCGCTTCGTCGTGGATCACCGCAGAGTAGGCGCTGCGCGTCTCGTCCGGCAGCGTGTCGCCATCCCGCAGGATCTCTGAGAAGCTCCGGATCGAGGTCATCGGCGTCCGGATCTCATGGCTGATCTGCCCCAGGAACGCATCCTTCTGCCGGCTCAGCGCCGTGAGCCGCTCGTTGGCGTCGCGAAGCTGTCGCGCGGTGCGGCCGAGCTCCGCCGATTTCGCCTCGAGCTGGGCGGAGTACTCCATGATCTGCGCCGCCTCGTCGGCGACGCGCATCAGATCCTCCACCGTGACGCCTCCGCCGCCGACGATCTGCTCAAGCATGGCGTGAGCCGTCGCCGCCCCGACGGAGCCTGCAAGCTCCCGTTCGAGGCGCTTGAGGAACTCGGGCGTCGGGTCCGGCAGATAACCGGTGCGTCCCTGGCGCGCCGCCTCCTCCGAGAACAGCGCCTGGGACTCCGCCGCTCCAAGGATTCGCTGCGCCATGACCAGCAGATCCTCCGTCTCGGCCGAGCCGTGGCGCCAACCGCTCGGACCCTCTCCCGCACCGCCGACGTTGACGAAAGCAGCGCCCTGCAGTCGTTCCAGCGGTACCGGAAAGCTCGCTATGGAGCCGGCGACGAAGAGGGTCGCGTTCACCGCCAGGCTCCACAGCAGGGCATGCACGACGGGGTCGAGCCCCGCGACCCCGAACAGCGCCTGTGGCCTCAGCCAGGAGATGCCCCAAGGCCCTTCTGCTATCACGGAGGCAGGCATCAGCAGCGCACCGCCGAAGCTCGGCAGGAACAGCGCATAGACCCAGACGAGGAACCCGGCGATGAGCCCCAATGCAGCGCCTGTCCGGGTCGCACCACGCCAGAACAAGACGCCCATCATCGCCGGCGCCACCTGCGCGACACCGACAAACGAGATGAGGCCAATCGCAGCGAGCGCGGCACCGCCCCCCGATGCGCGGTAGTAAAGGTAGCCCAGGACAAGCACCGCGATGATCGAGAGCCGGCGCGCCATCAGGACGGTGGCCCGGACGTCGCCGGACCGGCTGGCGACGACGCCGCGCGCCCTCAGCCAGAGTGGCAGCACGATGTTGTTCGACACCATCGTCGACAGCGCGATCGCCGCCACGATGACCATCGAGGTCGCGGACGAGAAGCCGCCTAGGAACGCGAGAGTCGCCAGCCCGTGCATGCCCTGGGATTGCGGCACGGTCAGGACGAACAGGTCCGGGTTCGATCCCTCCGGCATGATCGCGAGGCCCGCCGCGGCGATCGGCAAGACGAACAGGCTCATCGCGAAGAGATAGAGCGGGAACGCCCACGAGGCCGTCGCCAGATGCCGGTCCTCAGGCGTCTCGACGACCAGCACCTGAAACATCCGCGGCAACGTCAGGAACGCGATGCCGGCAAGCAGCGTGTAGCCAGTCCAGCGCCCGGGCTGCATCCGCCATTCGGCGATGCGCGACGCGTCGATCATCTCGAAGGTCTGCGACACGCCGCCCGCCACGCCCCAGACCACGAAGCAGCCGACCGCGACCAGCGCCACGAGCTTGACGACCGCCTCGACCGCGATCGCCATGACGACGCCATGGTGCCGCTCGTTGAGGTCGAGGCGCCGAGTCCCGAAGACGATGGTGAAGATCGCCAGCCCGGCCGCGACCCACAGCGCGGTCGCCGCCGGATCCTGCGCCCTTGCGGGCTCCGCCCCGCGCACGAAGACCGAGAACGACAGCGTCACCGACTGCAGCTGCAGCGCGATGTAGGGCGTCGTTCCGAACACGGCGAGGAGCGTCACCAGCACGCCGAGGAGATTCGACTTGCCGTACCGCGAGGAGATGAGGTCAGCGATGGAGGTGATGCGCTGCTCCCGCCCGATCCGCACCAGCTTCCGCAACAGCATCCACCAGCCGATCATCACCAGCGTCGGGCCGAGGTAGATCGTGACGAACTCAAGCCCAGAGCGCGTGGCGTACCCGACGGCGCCGTAGAATGTCCACGCCGTGCAATAGATCGACAGCGAGAGCGTGTAGACGACCGGTGAGCGGATCCACGCCCCCCGCCCGCGCATCGCGCGCTGCTCCGCCAGCCAGGCGATCAGGAAGAGCAGGCCGACATAGCAAAGGCAGACGGCAAGCAGCAGGTTGAACGAGAACATCAGCCGTCCCCGGCGCCGTCGTCACCCGCCCCCTTCGCCAGAAAACGCGACAGGAACGCCGCGATCACGATCAGCCCGGCCCATACGGCGAAGACGTAGGCGCCACCCCACGCCGTGCGGACCGGCCCGCCTTCGCCCCATAGCACCGGGATGAGAAACAGGAACAGGCCGGCGAAGGGCAGCGCCCGCGCAGCATCGACCAGTCGACGGCGCCGGTACGTGTGCCGCGCCAGAAACAAGGGCTCACGCGGCGCCTTCACGGCCCCGCGCCAGTTCGCGCACCGACGCAAGCACTTCGGAATTCGAGAAAGGCTTCGTCATGAAGAGGCTGACGCCGCGGCGTTCGGCCAGTTCGCGGTCCGCCTTCTGGCCGCGGGCGGTCAGCATCAGGACCGGCAGGTCCTCCGTCTCAGGATTGTCGCGCAAGTCACGCAGGATGTCGAAGCCGGACCGGTTCGGCAGCATCACATCGAGGATGACGATGTCCGGCCGGCGTTCGGCAACCGCCCTCAACGCCGTCGCGCCATCGGAGTGCGTATCGACACGCCAGCCGTCCCGCGACAGGATGAACCTGATCGCCTCGATGATGTTCGGTTCGTCCTCGATAAGCAAAACACGACCGCTCATGCGCGCGTCCCTCCCCTGCCGCGGCACTTCGGCCACTATTGCGATAGGCTCGGCGCGTGTCAAAGAACCAATCGTGCTACGCCTCCCCCAGCACCGAAGGCTCCCGCCGCGCCAGGCAATCCCGGCGAGAGCAGACCCGGCAGGACGGACCGACGAGGTGCGGGTCGGGGGCATCGGGCGGATCGGGGATCAGCAGCATCGTCGCCTCGTGCAGGACCGGCCCGTCGAACCCCTGGGGGCGCGATCGTTCCGAAGCGGCATAGGCGAGGAAGGTCCGCTGCATCCGACCCGCCTGCTCGACGAAGGCGCGTATCGGGATGCCAGGCTGCGTCAGCGCTTCGTACAGCGGCCATAGCGGACAGCCGGCGCCGAAGGACGGCACGGTGAACCCGGTGATGGAACGGCGGAACGTCGGCGTTCCCGATCCGTCGCAGACGACAAGCCCCGCCTCGCCACCCTCCGGCAGCAACGCCCACCGTCGCAGAACGGTCGCGACGTCGGTGCCGAACGTTGCGGCCAGCGCGACCGGGTCGGGTCGCTCGGCGCGGCGCGCGACGAACGCGTCGCGCGGCAGGCGCTCGGCGTCCGACGCGAAGCGCTCCCGCCAGTACCCGGAAGACGCGGCGGCAGTACGCGAAGGCGCGGCCGGATCCCCGGCAGTCAGCGCCCCGATGTCCCATCCGACCGCGGCGAATGCGGCCTCGGCCTCGTCTAGCGGCGCCACCTGTGTGTCCCCCGCCTCGGTCCGGTCGAGATATGCCACCAGCGCCTGCGAGCTTCCGGCGAGGCGGCGGCTGTCCTCATAGAGATTGCGGTGAAACCGGTCGCGCCAGGCCGTTTCGATCTCGTCACCCTCGTTCAGGATCGCGGCCGTGGAACGGATCGCCGTCACGGTCGAGAGCACGTCGTGCAACGACGCGTTGAGGAACGGGTCGTGCGTGAGCCGGTCATTGAGGGCCTCGACCGCGCGCTCCTGCGCCTCCAGCCGCCGCGCCTGTGCGGCGATCAGCTTGGCCCAGCCGGGAAAGCGGCCCGCGAATTCTTCAGTCCGGCCGACCTCCAGCGGCAGGTCCCGCATCGCCGCCGCGGCGGCGTTCAACGCCCCGACAAGGCTCGCCTGCGCCCCCTCGGTGAGGCTCGACGGCTCCACGTCGAGGGCCCGGGCGATGTTGATCAGCAGCTTGCCGCCGATCCGGCGCCTGTTGTGTTCGATCAGGTTCAGGTATGATGGAGAGATTCCGGCGCGCTGCGCCAGTTCGCTTTGGCGCAGGTTGCGGTCCAGTCGCCGGGCGCGGATGCGGCTGCCCGTCATTTGCCGCTGCGCTCCGCTGTCGGACTTGTCCTGCACCGTCTTCAAGGATCCCGCCATGTCGCGACATCTTTCCGCGCCGCTGAGTATTCTGCGACGGAATCCTTCTTTACCTCAACGTCAAGCGCGAAGCCGGGTTTCCTCAAGCCACACGTGCCAGCCGGGCGGGCGCGTCGCGAGCCGCCGACCCTGCATGGCGGCATCTTGTTTTCTCCAAAGAAGTTAGCTTCTTGCTTCTATTTCCTCAAGTTCCTCGACGCTGCGGCAAGCGCGCACTTTTCCCCCACGTCACTCTACCGCGCGGCGCGCGCTCGAACGGAACCTTCGGTGCCTCTGCGAGGTTATTCGCCCAGACAGCCGACTCATGGAGGACGGAATGAACAGTCTGAGAGTTATTCTCATGGGCAGCGCCGCGGCGATTTCCCTCGCCGCAGGCCCCGCACTTTCGCAAGATACGACGACACCTACCGACTCGCAGGAGCAGATGGCAACGGGCCGCTCCTACGATGAAGTCTACGGCGAAAATTTTGCCGGGCTGGGCGAACGGAACATCGACGATCTGGTCGGCACCCAACTCGTGAACGAGGCCGGTGAGAACATCGGGGAGATTGACAACTTCGGCATCGCCGGCGAGCAGCTCGTGGCGATCGTGGGAGTTGGCGGTTTCCTTGGAATGGGCGAGCACTCTGTCGCACTCCCGATCGACCGGCTGAGCTACGACGGACAGCAACTCGTAATCTCCGACGTCACCAAGGAGGAGCTGGAAGCGCTCCCCGAGTATGACGAGACGCAGGCCCAGACCGTCGCGTCCGGCCAGACCTTCCGGTCGGGATACGAGTTCGTCGGGCGCCGGGCCGGCAATCGCTCAGATGCAGCCCTCCGACAACCCGGCCGCCGACCAGCCGATGGACGACGTCGAGCAGGAGGTTGCGGATGCCGAGGCTGAGGCCGAGACCGAGATGACGCCTGGCGACGAGATGGCCGAGGCAGAGCAGGCGGTCGACAACGCCGGCGAAGAAATGGCCGACGCCGCCGAGAACGCTGGCGAGACGACGGCATCGGCTGCCGAGCAGACCGGAGATGCCGTGGAGAACGCCGGCGAGGAAGCGGCCGACGAGGTCGCCCAAGCCGGTGAGGAAGTCGCTGACGAGACCGAGCAGATGGCGGAATTGGCCGAGGCAGAGATGTCCGAGGAAACCGGTGAGCTGACGACCGACACGGCCGAGACGGACATGTCGAGCGACACCGGGATGGCCACGGACACGGCGCAGGGCGACATGGCAAACGACAATGACGCCATGACCGCAGGAACGGCCGAGAGCGGCGACCAGACGACCGAGGGGACAGAGATGGCCTCCGAGGGCGGCTGGACCCAGGAAATGGACACCATCTTCGCCGATATCGCCGATCAACAGATCGCCGAACTCATCGGGATGGATGTCGCCAGCGCGGATGGAGAGGTCGTCGGTGAAGTGGACAACTTCGCCCTCGCCGGCGAAGACGTCGTGGCTATCGTCGGCGTCGGCGGCTTCCTCGGCATCGGAGAGCACGAGGTCGCGTTGTCACTCGGCGACATGACCTACGATGGCGAAAAGCTCGTCCTGTCGTCGATGACCGAAGAGCAGCTTCGTGAGATGCCGGAGTACGACGAAAACGAGGCGAACTACCTGCCCGAAGACGGCACTCTTCGCTCCAGCTACCAGTAAGAGATAGTCATACTATGAGGTTCGGGCCGCCCTTCGGGGGCGGCCCTTCTCGATTCCCGGCGGGCAAACGCGCATTGCGAAGCCCACGCGCTGAAGGCGTCGCGTGCAGGACAGCGTTACTCGACGCTGGAGAGCCTAGGCGTGTTCATGCACCTACTTCACCACCTCGTCGGTGATCTGGTGTGTCCAGGCGCCCTCCGGCTCCTGCGTGATGACGGGGTCAGACCCGCCAGCGAGCAGTGTGTCCACGGTTCGCTGATAGTCCTCCGGGTCGAGCGTTCCGTCCGAGCCGGCCGTGAGCTTCGCGACTTCGCCCATCATCCGCTTCTGGTGCTTCTCCGTCTGGGCGCCGGTCTCATCGTACTCGAGCACGATCTCGGCCGCCTCGTCGGGGTTTTCCTCGGCCCATTTCCAGCCACGCATGCTCGCCTCGACGAAGCGCGCCATCTTGTCGACGAATTCCGGATCGTCGAGGTCGTCCTCCAGCACGTAGAGCCCGTCCTCGAGCGTGGCGACGCCCTGATCCTCGTACTTGAACGTGACGAGCTGATTTTCCGGGATGCCGGCCTCGATGATCTGCCAGTATTCGTTGTAGGTCATGGTCGAGATGCAGTCGGCCTGATTCTGCAACAGCGGATCGACGTTGAAGCCCTGCTTCAGAACCGTCACGCCCTCGTCAGCGCCGTCGGTCGGGATGCCGAGCTGCGCCATCCAGCTCAGAAACGGATACTCATTGCCGAAGAACCAGACGCCGAGCGTCCGGCCCGGGAAGTCATCCGGGCTCTCCACCCCGGTCTCCTCGAGGCAGGTCAGCATCATTCCCGACGACTTGAACGGTTGCGCGATGTTGACGAGCGGCAGCCCACGCTCCCGCGCCGCCAGCGCCGCCGGCATCCACTCCACGATCACGTCCGCGCCACCGCCAGCGATCACCTGCGGAGGTGCGATGTCCGGACCGCCGGGCTGTATCGTGACGTCAAGGCCCGCATCCTCGTAGAAACCCCGCTCCTTGGCTACGTAGTACCCGGCGAACTGGGCCTGCGTGACCCACTTGAGCTGCAGCGTCACCTCGTCGAGGTCTTGCGCGGCCGCCGCACCGGCGCTCAGCGCGAGCGCCGGCAGCGCCGGCAGCGCCGCGATCATTGTCTTTATCATGCGATTCTCCCCATGGTCCGTGTCCGGCTTGCCGCCGGTCATCCGCCCATTTTCTGCACCGCCGGGCTCGCCCGGCCAAGACCTCCCGGAGCCACCAGAGATTACCGTTGCGTCACTTGCCGCAGAGACATGCACCCGATCTCACCGGCTCGCCCTCACGGCGAACGACGGACGCACCTGTTGCTTGAAAAAACTTCTGGGCACCGCTTGCACCGCGGCTATCCCCGCTGAGACGGGTGCCAGAACGTCACAGCCCGCTCGATCAGGGCAATCGTCCCGTAGAAGGCCGATCCCGCCAAGGCCGCCACCAGGATCTCGGCCCAGACCATGTCGAGTGCCAGCCGTCCCACCTCGGTCGAGATGCGGAACCCCATGCCTCGGATCGGCGAGCCGAAGAATTCCGCCACGATCGCGCCGATCAGGGCGAGGGTCGAGGCGATCTTGAGACCGTTGAAGACGAACGGCATCGCCGCCGGCAGTCGCAGCTTCGCCAGCGTCTGCCAGTAGCCCGCGCCGTAGGTGCGCATCAGATCCTGCTGCATCGCTGTCGCTTCTTTCAGCCCCTGCACGGTGTTCACCAGCATCGGGAAGAAGACCATCACCACGACCACCGCCGCCTTCGACTGCCAGTCGAAGCCGAACCACATCACCAGGATCGGCGCTGTTCCCACGATCGGCAGCGCCGCGATGAAGTTGCCGACCGGCAGCAGCCCCTGCTGCAGGAACGCCGAGCGGTCGATCGCGATCGCCGTCAGGAACGCGGCCAGGCAGCCGATCGCGTAGCCCGACAGGGCGCCCTTGGCGAACGTTTGCACGAAATCCTCCCACAGGATTGGCATCGCGGTGATGACGCGTGCAGCTATCGCGCTCGGCGGCGGCAGGATCACCGGCGGCACCGAGAGGCCGCGCACCAGCCCTTCCCACAGGACCAGGGTCGTCACCCCGAAGAGCGCGGGAACGAACAGTCGAACGGCCTGCTCGCCACCCCGCGGGCCCGCGGCAAGCCGCGTGTTCAGCCACCAGGCGCCGGCCCAGAATGCCAGCGCGAAGGCGACCCAGCCCATCAGGCCATTCCCATCCGGCGGAGGGTGAGCCGCTGCGCCAGCCCGATCAGCCCGACCAGAAGCGCCGCCAGCACGGCCGCGGCGAGCAGCGCCGACCAGATCTGCACCGTCTGCCCGTAGTAGCTGCCGGCCAGCAGACGGGCGCCGAGGCCGGCCCGCGCGCCTGTCGGCAGCTCTCCCACGATCGCGCCGACAAGGCTCGCCGCGACGCCGATCTTCAGCGAGGTGAAGAGGTACGGCATCGACGCCGGCAGACGCAGCTTCCAGAAGGTCTGCAGTCGGCTCGCGTGGTAGGTGCGCAGCAGGTCGAGGTCGATCGCGTCGGGCGCGCGCAGACCCTTCGCCATGCCGACCACGACCGGAAAGAACGAGAGATAGGCCGAGATCATCGCCTTGGGGATCAGCCCCTGCAGGCCCAGCGAGTTCAGCACCACGATGATCATCGGCGCGATCGCGAGGATCGGGATCGTCTGGCTGGCGATTGCCCACGGCATCACGCTGAGATCCATCGCCCGGTTGTGGACGATCCCCACCGCCAGCAGCAGCCCCAGAACCGAGCCGATGGCGAAGCCCACCAGCGTCGCCGATAGCGTCACCCAGGCGTGGTACACGAGGCTGCGCCGCGACGTCACCTCCTGCCCCACCACCGTGTTCCAGATCTCGAGGGCCACCTGGTGCGGCGCCGGCAGCCGCGGCCGGTCCTGGCTCAACGTGTCCGAGATCAGGCCGAGCGGACCCAGCTCCACCTCCGCCCGCGCCGCCTGGTCCAGCGCCCAGCGGGCGTTCATGCCGACCGCGGCAAGGTACCAGATCGCGACTATGGCCAGCACGACCACGATGACCGGCAGCGCGTCGGTTCCGGCGCGCCGCAGGCGCAAGGCGACGCGGCCGGATCGCCCGACGCCGGCGCCCGGCGCCGCCAGCGGCTCAGACGTCATCGCCGTAACCGGCGCGCAGCCCCTCCCTCACCCGGTGGGCGACCTCGATGAACTGGGCGGTGTCGCGGATGTCGAGGGGGCGCTCGCGCGGCAGGGGGCTGTCGATGATGTCTGTCACGCGCCCCGGACGCGGGCTCATCACGACGATCCGGGTCGACAGGTACACCGCCTCAGGGATCGAGTGCGTGACGAAGAGCGTCGTCTTGCCGGTGCGCGCCCAGAGCCGCAGCAGCTCCTCGTTCAACCGGTCCCGCACGATCTCGTCGAGCGCGCCGAAGGGCTCGTCCATCAGCAGCAGGTCGGCGTCGAAGGCCAGCGCGCGGGCGATCGACGCCCGCTGCTGCATCCCGCCGGACAGCTGCCAGGGATACTTTCGCTCGAACCCGTCCAGGTCGACGAGTTCCAGGACATCCCTGACGCGCCGCTTCTGCTCCGCGCGGCTCATGCCCATGATCTCCAGCGGCAGCCGCACGTTGCCGCCGATCGTCCGCCACGGATAGAGACCGGCCGCCTGAAAGACGTAGCCGTAGGCCCGTGCGCGCCGGGCATCGTCGGGGCTGATGCCATTAACGGTGACGGTGCCCGCGGTCGGCTGCTCCAGCGCCGCGACCACGCGCAGGAACGTGGTCTTGCCACAGCCCGACGGGCCGATGAAGCTGACGAACTCGCCGCGCCCGATGCTCATCGTCACGTCGCTCAGCGCCTGCACCGGGCCGTCCGCGGTCTCGAACGTCAGGCTGAGGCCGTCGGCCCTGACGACCGAGTCGCGAGAGACGGCGGCGGTCCGGCTTGCTATAGTAGCGTCAGCCACCGTCACGCTTGATCAGCCGACACGAGGAGCCGCGCATGTCGATGCCGAAGGACTGTCGCAAGGTTCGCACCGAAAGCACCTACGAGGGCAAGCAGGGCTTCAGCTACTTCGAGGGCATCGCGCGCGAGACCGTTGGTTCGCAGGCGATCTGCATGCACGTCCTGCGCATCCCGCCCGGCGGCCGCGCCAGGGCGCACAAGCACGCCACGCACGAGACGGCGATCTACGTCGTCTCCGGGGCCGCCGAGATGTGGTGGGGCGACCGGCTGCAGCATCATATGGCTACGGTCGAGGGCGACCTCGTCTACATCCCCGCCGATGTCCCGCACCTGCCGCGCAACAGTGGCAAGGTCGAGGCGGTGGCCGTCATCGCCCGCACCGACCCGCACGAGCAGGAGAGCGTCGTGCTCCTTCCCGAGCTCGAGGCGCTGGTCCCGGATTAGCGGCTCGGCTGCTCTCGTCACGATCCGTGCCGGCGGGGTCACGAAAGACCCCACAGCTTCGGCTCCGCGAATTCCACCGAGTTTCCGGCGGGGTCGCGGACGTACAATGACCGCGCACCGTTCGGCCAGTGGAAATCCGCTTCGACCTCGGTGCCGTGCCGTGCAAGGTGCGCCGCCCAGTCGTCGAGCGCGCCTCCCGGCACGTTGAAGCAGACATGGCCCTCTCCCGTGGCGCCATGCGGTGGCACCGGCAGCGGTCCGCCCGGCACCTGCGTCGCGTCCGGCCGGAAGATCAGCAGCATCCCCGCGCCACAGCGAAAGAACACGTGCCGTCCACCGACGCGGGTCTCCTCGCGAAGCCCCACGACCCGGCCGTAGAAATCCGACGCCGCACCGAGATCGCTGGCGTAGAGCGCCGTCTCGAGGATGCCTTGCGGCTCCGCCGGCGCCATCAGACGCCCGCGGGGATGTTCATCGGGTCACGCTCGATCCTGCGCGGCGTGTTGAGCGCCTTCCACTTGGTCAGCGCCTGCGCCGCCGAGGCGAAGGCCGGGCGGCGCACGAACTTGCCGCGGCCGGGCTGCGGCTGGCTGTTCTGGCCGTACGCCCAGATCACCTCGCCGCGCGAGAGCGTGTAGCGCGCCTGCGCCGTCACCTCGATCCCCTCGAACACGTTGTACTCGATGATCGATT
The DNA here is from genome assembly GCA_963749675.1 of uncultured Alphaproteobacteria bacterium. Taxonomy (GTDB): domain Bacteria; phylum Pseudomonadota; class Alphaproteobacteria; order Rhodobacterales; family Rhodobacteraceae; genus Roseitranquillus. The sequence goes on along the minus strand of CAVVNT010000001.1, from coordinate 368,107 downwards.
TCTGCGACGCGGCGGTGATCGTCTTGCTGAGCGTCGGGTCCCAGACGACGACGTCGGCGTCGGCGCCCGGTGCCAGCGAGCCCTTCGTCGGATAGATGTTCAGGATCCGCGCAATGTTCGTCGACGTCACCGCGACGAACTCTTCCGGCGTCAGCCGCCCGGTCTCCACCCCGTTCGTCCAGAGAACTGCAAGTCTGTCCTCCAACCCTCCGGTTCCATTGGGTATCCTGGTGAAATCATCGGCCCCCATCCGCTTCTGCTCATCGCTGAATGCAGCATGGTCCGTCGCCACGACCTGCAGCGAGCCCGCGGCGAGCCCGGCCCACAGCCCGTCCTGATGCGTCTTCGACCGGAAGGGCGGCGACATCACGCGGCGCGCGGCGTGCTGCCAGTCGTCGTGAAAGTACTCGCTTTCATCGAGGGTCAGGTGCTGCACCAGCGGCTCGCCATAGACCCGCATGCCCTTCTGCCGCGCCCGCCGGATCGCCTCGTGCGCCTGCTCGCAGCACACGTGAACGACATAGAGCGGGCAGCCCGCGGCGTCGGCGATCATGATCGCGCGGTTCGCCGCCTCGCCCTCGACCTCGGGCGGGCGGCTGTAGGCGTGGCCTTCCGGCCCCGTCAGCCCTTCTGAGATGTACTTCTCCTGCAGCGCCGCGACCACGTCGCCGTTCTCGGCATGGACCAGCGGCAGCGCGCCCAGCTCGGCGCAGCGGCGGAACGAGGCGAACATCTCGTCGTCCTCGACCATCAGCGCGCCCTTGTAGGCCATGAAGTGCTTGAACGTGTTGATGCCGCGCTCCTTAACGACGGCTTCCATCTCATTGAAAATGCGCTCGTTCCATCCGGTGATGGCCATGTGGTAGCTGATGTCGGTGCAGATCTGGTCCTTCGACTTGCGGTCCCAATCGTCGACCGCCTCCAGCAGCCCGCCGCCGCCCGGCAGCACGAAGTCGACCAGCATCGTCGTCCCGCCCGAGGCCGCGGCAAAGGTGCCGCTTTCGAACGTCTCCGCCGCCGTCGTGCCCATGAACGGCATTTCCAGATGCGTATGCGGGTCGATCCCGCCCGGAATGACGTAGGCGCCCTCGGCGTCGATGGTCTCGTCGCCCGACAGGTTTTCGCCGACCTCGACGATCTTCTCGCCCTCGATCAGCACGTCCGCCTGCCACTGCCGGTCGGCCGTCACGACCGTCCCGCCCTTGATGACCTTGCTCATTGGACTTCTCCTCACTCGCAGTACGTCGCGGCGAGCACCAGGCCCGACCGCGTGCATCCGCGCACATCCCGCCGCACGTCCGGCGCGCCGACATTGGCCGACGAGGCCGTCGTGCTCGATCCCATGTACCGCGGCGGTGGCGGCGGCACGATGCCCTCCGCGTTCGCCGGCGGCGCCGGCAGGCCGGGATAGGCTGCGTAGTTCGTGCCGGTCACAGTCTGCACCGGCTGGCCCGGATACGCGGTGGCGTACCGCGGCGGTTCCGGCTCGCGCGCGCAGCCCGCCAGTCCCAGCACCGCGGTCGCCGCCAGCACCGACAGCGTCGTCCGCCGCCCTCGGCAAATACTTTCCATGCGGTCAATGGCCCAGAGATTTCCCTTCAATCCAAGTCGCTTATGCGGATGTCCACGCGTGGACATCGCCCTCATTCCACGATCCCCGCCGTCTCGACGACGGCGTGGAAGAGGACGTTGGCGCCCTTTTCGGCCCATTCGGGGGTGATCTCCTCCGCCTCGTTGTGGGAGAGGCCGTCGACGCAGGGGCAGAACACCATCGCGGTCGGGGCGACGCGGTTGATCCAGCAGGCGTCGTGGCCGGCGCCCGACACGATGTCCATGTGGCTGTAGCCCAGCCGCTCGGCCGCGTCGCGGACGGCCGCCACGCAACCTTCGTCGAACTCCACCGGGTCGAAGTGGCCTGTCGGCTCGATCTCGATGCCGAGGCCGAGGTCCTCGGCGATCTCGGCCGCCTCCGTCTCCAGCCGCTCCCGCATCGATGTCAGCTTGCCCAGGTCGGGGGAGCGGAAGTCGATGGTGAAGACGGCCTTGCCCGGGATCACGTTCCGCGAGTTCGGATAGACGTTCGCCTGCCCGACCGCACCCACCGCGTTCGGCTGATGGTCCATCGCGATCCGGTGCACCGCCTCGGTGATCCGCGCCATGCCGAGGCCCGCGTTGACCCGCATGTTCATCGGGGTCGAACCGGTATGCGCGTCCTTGCCGGTCAGCCGCACCTCGAGCCACCAGAGGCCCTGGCCGTGGGTGACGACGCCGATATCCTTGCCCTCGGCCTCCAGGATCGGGCCCTGCTCGATATGGTACTCGAAGAAGGCATGCATCTTGCGCGCGCCGACCTCCTCCTCGCCCTTCCAGCCGATCCGGTCGAGTTCGTCGCCGAACTTCTTGCCCTCGGCATCGGCACGCGTCGTAGGCCCAGTCCAGCTCGTGCTGACCGGCGAAAACGCCGGAGGCGAGCATCGCGGGGGCGAAGCGGGTCCCCTCCTCGTTGGTCCAGTTCGTGACCACGATCGGGTGCTTCGTCCTGATGCCGAGATCGTTCAGCGTCCGCACGATCTCGAGACCGCTGAGGACGCCAAGCACGCCGTCGTACTTGCCGCCCGTCGGCTGGGTGTCGAGGTGCGAGCCCACATAGACCGGCAGAGCGTCCGGATCCTCGCCCGGACGCTCGGCGAACATCGTGCCCATGGCGTCGACGCCCATCCTGCAGCCCGCCGCCTCGCACCATTTCTCGAACAGCGCGCGACCCTCCGCGTCCTCGTCCGTAACGGTCTGGCGGTTGTTGCCGCCGGCGACGCCGGGGCCGATCTTCGCCATCTCCATGAGGCTGTCCCAGAGGCGGGCGCCGTCGATGCGCAGGTTCTCTCCGGGTGCCGGCACTCGCGCTCCTCCGTCTCTCGAGACGGCGGAACTCTGAGACCGGCCGGGCCGGAACGCAACCCGTCTGTCGGCTCCTCCGGCCACCGCCGCAGAAATGCCTGAACAGTCGCGCAGGCATCGGCTAGCATGGTGCGGGGAATCGCCGCGCCGCCCGGCGTCGGCTCATAACAAGACACGATTTCAGGGAGGACAGAATGAACCAGAATTCACTGCTGATCGGGGGCATCGCGCTCGTCGGGGGCATCCTTCTGGGGCTGCTCTTCGCGCCGCGCGGCGCCAGCGTCGAAGAGATCGAGACTGCCGATGCAGGAGCGGCTCTCGGCGCTCGAGGCACAGATGAGCGAAAGCATGGCGACGCTCCAGACGCAGATGGAGGAAACCGTCGCGTCGCTTCAGACGGGGATGGACGATACGACCTCGTCGCTTCAGGCGCAGTTCGCCGAGGTGGGGGACCGCATCGGCTCGGTCGAAGCGGCGGTCGGCGAGACCTCGCAGGCGCAGGCGACGATGGCGGAGACGCTCCGGTCCGAACTGTCGGGCCGCATGGAGTCGCTCGGTTCGGCAATCTCGGAGCAGTCGCAGAACCTGCAGGCCGGGCTCGCCGGGTTCCGCCAATCCCTCGCGATGGACGACGTCGGCTCGAGCGGCACCGAGACGGGCGACGCCCAAGCCGACGCCGAGGAAGCCGCGCAGTCCAGTGAGTCGTCGAGCGGAGCGACGGAGTCCGATCCGAATTTCGTCGGGATCGGCATCGGCCAGACCCAGACTTTCGGCGACGGAGCCCTGCGCGCCTTCGTCTCGCGCGTCGATCCCGAGGCGAACGCCGCTCGCCTGTCGGTCAACGGCGCGACGACGGTGCTGGAGGTCGGTGACACCGTCGGTGTCACCGCAGCCGACGGGACGTATTGCCGGCTGATGCTGAGCGGCCTGCAGGGCAACCAGGTCGCGATCAACGCCGCGTGCGGCGACGAACTGCCCGCGCCCGAGGGCGTCCGCCCCGGTAACGTCATGCTTCTGGCCGACGGCGCCGTCCGGGTCTTCGTTTCCGGCATCGCCGACGACGGTGGCGCGGTAAGGATCGCCGTCAACGGCGTGAACACCGAAACCGTCGACATCGGTCAGTCGGTCGACGTCGCTGTCGAGGACCAGGACTGCCAGGTCACGGTGGATGACATCGACCGCGGCTATGTCGCGCTGAGCACGTCCTGCGGCTGATTGCGGGGACAAGGGGCCGTCCCGCTCGGGGCGACCCCGTCTGCCGTCACTCGACCTGCTCGAGAACCTTCCGCAGGGTGCCGATGAGCTCGTCGATTTGCGACCTCTCGATGACGAGCGGCGGCGACATCGCGATGATGTCGCCTGTCGTGCGGATCATGATCCCGTCTTCGTAGGCCTTGAGGAACGCGCTGAACGCGCGTTTCGTCGGCTCACCCGCAATCGGCTCGAGCTCCACCGCGCCGATGAGGCCCAGGTTGCGGATGTCGACGACGTGCGGCGCGTCGCGAAGATCGTGCAGCGCGTCCTCCCAGTAGTCCTGCATCTCGGCCGCGCGCTGGAAGAGCCCCTGCTCGCGGTATACCTCCAGCGTCGCGAGGCCCGCGGCGGATGCGAGCGGCGAACCGGAGTAGGTGTAGCCGTGGAAGAGCTCGATCAGATGCTCGGGGCCCTGCATGAAGGCGTTGTGGATTTCGGACGTCGCCAGCACGGCGCCCATCGGGACGACGCCGTTCGTCAGCCCCTTCGCGCAGGTGATGAGGTCTGGCATCACGCCAAAGCGGTCCGCGGCGAACGGGGCGCCGAGACGGCCGAAGCCGGTGATGACCTCGTCGAAGATCAGCAGGATGCCGTGCTTTGCCGTCACCTCCCGCAGCCGCTCCAGGTAACCCTTTGGCGGGATCAGGACGCCGGTCGAACCCGCGACGGGTTCGACGATGACGGCCGCGATGGTCTCGGCGCCGTGCAGGGCAACCAGCCGCTCGACCTCGTCGGCGAGATGCGCGCCCTCCTCCGGCTGCCCGCGGGTGAACGCGTTGCCGGGCAGGTGCGTGTGCGGAAGGTGGTCGACCCCGGCCAGAAGCGTCCCGAAGAAACGGCGGTTGTTGGTGATCCCGCCGACCGAGATGCCGCCGAAGTTCACCCCGTGATAGCCGCGCTCCCGCCCGATCAGGCGGGTCCGGCTGCCCTCTCCCCGAGCGCGGTGGTAGGCCAGCGCGATCTTTAGGGCGGTATCGACGCTCTCGGAGCCTGAGTTGGTGAAGAACACGTGCTCGAACGGCTCCGGCGCCATGTCGCGGACGCGAGTTGGCCAGCTCGAACGCCTTTGGGTGACCCATCTGGAAGGCCGGCGCATAGTCGAGTTCCGCCGCCTGGGCCTGGATCGCCTGCACGATCTTCGGCTGGCCGTGGCCCGCGTTGCAGCACCAGAGGCCGGCCGTCCCGTCGAGGATCTTGCGACCGTCGGACGTGGTGTAGTGCATCCCCTCCGCCGAGACGAGCATCCTCGGCGCCTTCTTGAACTGGCGGTTGGCCGAGAACGGCATCCAGAAGGCAGAGAGATCGTTTGGAACGTTCGGCCGGTCGAGTGCCATGTGAGAGAGTCCCGGTATGCGCCGCTCAGAGCGGGTTGCAGATGACCAGGAACGCTATCAGAGCGCGGGGACCAGTCAAGCAAGCCGCTCCGGCACGGCATTGACCGGCTTCTTGCCGGACCGAGGCGCATTAACGGGGCGGGCAACCTCTGTCCTCTAAGGGATGGTGCAGGTGGGGGCCATCGCAAGGAGCGAAGGCCATGATTGAGTCCTTTTCGCAGCGCCCGGCCGTTCATGGCGGCCCGGCCGCAACTCCGCCGGACCCGGCGCGGGAGAAGATCGTCCATCGGCCCTCGACGCGCGTGAACGCGATCGAGGAGGTCGACAAGTACGCGCAAGTCGGCCCGCGGCCGGCATTTCGGCTGACGTACCTGGAGCGTGCAGCCGCCTTCTGGCCGGAAGATCCCGATTCGCCGGTGACCCGCGTCACCTACGGCGAAGCGCGAAAGGAGCGGCCAGTGATGGAAGAGGCGCGGAACCTCACGAGCGAAAACACACCTCCGAAAATCGACATTCGGCGCTGAAGGTCACTCCGCGGCGCGCGCTGCAGGATTGTTGGGGTGGGTGGTCCAGTTCGCGTACGCGGCCTCGACGACCTTGCCTGTCCGCTCGTCGACCTCGCCTGGCTGGAGTTCGCGCATGGTGATGCAGTCCTCGACCGGGCAGACGTCGACGCAGAGATTGCACGCGACGCACTCGGCATCGATGACCTCGAAGACGCGGCCAGGCTTCATCGCGATGGCCTGGTGGCTTGTGTCCTCGCACGCGGCGTAGCAGCGACCGCACTTGATGCAGAGGTCCTCGTCGATCCGGGCCTTCGTCACGTAGTTGAGGTTCAGATACTGCCAGTCGGTCACGTTGGGCACGGCGCGGCCGGTGACATCGGCAATGGACGCGTAGCCCTTCTCATCCATCCAGGACGAGAGGCCCGCGGTCAGCTCCTTGATGATGCCGAAGCCGTAGGTCATCGCGGCGGTGCAGACCTGCACCGAGCCCGTCCCTAGCGCCAGGAACTCGGCTGCATCGCGCCAGGTGGAGATGCCGCCGATGCCGCTTATCGGCAGGCCACGTGTTTCCGCGTCACGCGCGATCTCGGCCACCATGTTCAGCGCGATGGGCTTGACGGCGGGGCCGCAGTAGCCGCCGTGGCTCCCCTTTCCGTCGATCGAGGGTTCGGGGCTCATCGTGTCGAGGTTGACCGACGTAATCGACGACACCGTGTTGATGAGGCTTACGGCATCGGCGCCGCCGGCGTGTGCGGCGCGAGCGGGATAGCGAATGTCGGTGATATTGGGGGTGAGCTTCACGATCACCGGCATGCGCGTGTGCTTCTTGCACCAGCGCGACACCATCTCGATGTATTCCGGCACCTGGCCCACCGCCGAGCCCATGCCGCGCTCGCTCATCCCGTGTGGACAGCCGAAGTTGAGTTCGACACCGTCCGCCCCGGTCTCCTCGACCAACGGCAGGATCTGCTGCCAAGGCTCCTCTTCGCACGGGACCATTAGGCTCACGACCATGGCGCGGTCGGGGTAGTCGCGCTTGACACTCTTGATCTCGCGCAGGTTCACCTCGAGCGGACGGTCGGTGATGAGCTCGATGTTGTTGATCCCCAGCACGCGCCGGTCGGTCCCGTAGACGACACCGTACCGCGGCCCGTTCACGTTGACGATGTGCGGGTCGAGGCCCAGCGTCTTCCAGACGACGCCGCCCCACCCCGCCTCGAACGCGCGACGGACGTTGTATTCCTTGTCCGTGGGTGGGGCAGAGGCCAACCAGAACGGATTCGGGCTCTTGATGCCGACGAAGTCGGTGGAAAGGTCAGCCATGTCTCTGTCTTTCATCTCACGTTGGTTCTTGGCTTGCCGCCTGGTCGCGCTCGGCCGTGGGTCAGGCGCGGGCACGTCACCGATGATCCTTTCCGAAGACCATTTCGATCGGCGCGATGTCGCCGCGATCGATCGCCGCGACCATGTGCCTTACCTTGGTGCCCGCGTCCTCGCCCATGAGGATCGGCAAGCTGGCTCGGACTTTCTTCTCCGCTACCATGGCCGCAAGGCGCGTGAAGAACTCCAAGGCGATCTCGGTCCTGTCCGCTTCAGAGCTCAGGGTCAGTCCGGCTGCACGCCCCGTCTCCCGGTACTCGGCGGGCGCGGCAAGGAAGGACTCGGTGACGCGGCTGGCCCACGGCAAGGGAAAATCGGGATGGCGGTCGCCCGTGAGCATGACGTCGTAGACGGCGAAGACGCCCCCTGCCCTCAAGACGCGGCGCACTTCGGAGAACAGCCGGCCCTTGTCGGGCAGGTTCATGCCGACATGGATCAAGGTCACCAGGCCGAAGCTCTCGTCTTCGAAAGGCAGCTCGAGCGCGCTGCCCTGAATGAATTCGACGTCTTGACCAGTCAGCGCCGCGAGACGACGTGCGGTCGACACGAACTCCGGAGTGAGGTCGATGCCGGTGACCTTCCAGCCGTATCTCGCGGCCATGCGCCGTGCCGGCCCGCCGATGCCCGACCCGAGGTCGAGCACACCGGTGCCCGCCGGCAAATCCAGATGGTCGAGAAGCCGCTCCGTCGCCTCCCGACCGCCGATGTGGAATTCGTCGACATCTTGGATGTCTTCCGCCGAAATCTCGGCTTCGGGTTTACCGACAGCGGAAATGATCTCTTCGAAAAGGCTTCCCTTCCCATAGTGAGCGGCGATCAGAGATTCCGGCGCGGCGTCCGTCATCCGATCAGCGTCGCATGAATGTCTGCCGCAGCGTCGCGTCCCTGCGCGACCGCCGTGACGGTCAGGTCGTCACCGCCGGCCGCGCAGTCGCCCCCGGCCCAGACACCTTCGAGCGAGGTGCGCCCGGGGCCGGTCACGCCGATCTTCCCTCCCGCTATCTCCAGCGCTTCGGGCACGCCTGCGATCCGCTGTCCGATGGCGCGAAAGACCTGGTCGGCCTTGAGCCGGAAGCTCTCCCCGGTGCCGAGCAGGCCGGTCGGACTGTCCTCGGTGTATTCGAACTCGATCTCGCGCACCGCGCCGTTCCCGATGACACGGAGCGGCCGGGCATTCGACAAGATGCGGACGCCGGACTTCGCGGCGTGGTCCTGTTCGAAGCGCGAGGCGCCCATGCGGTCGCGTCCGCGCCGATAGACGAGGGTGACGTTCTCGGCCCCAAGCAGGCGCGACTGCACCGCGGCGTCTATCGCCGTCATGCCGCCGCCGATCACGACGACGTCGCGGCCGACCGGAAGTGCAGACAGGTCCGCGGACTGGCGAAGCTCGGCGATGAAATCGACCGCCGCGGTCACCCCGTCCCGATCCGCACCCTCGGCGTCGAGCGCGTTGACGCCGGCGAGGCCCACGCCAAGGAACACTGCGTCGAACTCCGCCCTCAGCGCCGTCAAGGTCGAGGCCCTCGCCGAGGCGCCTGCCGGTCTCGGACCGAGATGCCGCCGATCTGCATCAGCCAGTCGACCTCCGCCTGCGCGAAGTTGCCGACGGTCTTGTAGGCGGCGATCCCGTATTCGTTCAGGCCGCCGGGCTTTCCCTGCGCTTCGTAAGATGGTGACCTCGTGGCCGCGGCGCGCCAGACCGTGGGCGCAGGCCAAACCTGCGGGGCCGGCGCCGACGACTGCGACGCGCTTGCCGGTGGGCGCCGCGCGCTCGAACGGGTGTTCGTTGGCGCGCATCAGCGTGTCGGTCGCGTAGCGCTGAAGGCGCCCGATCTCGACCGGCTTGCCCTCGGCCATCTCGCGCACGCACGCGCCCTCGCACAGGATTTCGGTCGGGCAGACGCGGGCGCACATGCCGCCAAGGATGTTCGACGCGAAGATCGTGCGCGCCGCAGCGTCGGGCCGATCGGCCTGGATCTGGCGAATGAAGAGCGGGATGTCGATGGCCGTGGGGCACGCGGTGACGCACGGCGCGTCATAGCAGAAGTAGCAGCGGTCGGCCGCCACCTGCGCCTCATGCGCATCGAACGGCGGATGCAGGTCGGCGAAGTTCTCGGCGATCTCCTCCGCCGGCAGTCTGTGGGCTGCGATGCCGTCGCGGTGGCGGGTGTCTGTCATGTCTCTTCCATCTCGGTCCGCCGGATACATTCGCACAACGGCGTCACTGTTCAATTGCAAAAGACAACTCTTTGCCGGCCGCTCCTTTCCTCAGCGCGTACGCGCTGCCCTATAAACGCGCGAAATACATGTGATCCGTGACAGACGGACAAGGGCAGGACGGCGCGTGACACGAAACGACACCCACGATGCGGACGTGGCCTTCATCAGGGCACTTGCGGAACTCCTGCGCGAAAACGATCTGACGGAACTCCACGTCAAGCGCGACTACAGCGAAGAGGACAGCCTGAATGTCCGCGTCAGCCGCGATCGGTTGACGCCACCGTCCCCCCCATGCCGCCGCTGCCGCCGCAGGCGTCCCCGATGCCACCGGCACCGGCGATGCCGACGACGACTCCGGCGCAGTCGCCCATTGTCTGCCAACGAGCCGGACGATCCGGCAAACCATCCCGGCGCCATCACGTCGCCCATGGTCGGCACGGTCTATCTTCAGGCAGAGCCGGGCGGCGACCCGTTCGTCAAGGTCGGCGACGCCATAGCCGAGGGGCAGACGCTGCTCATCGTCGAAGCGATGAAGACGATGAACCACATCCCGGCCCCACGCTCCGGCACGGTGCGCAGCATTCTGGTCGAAGACGGCGCGCCCGTGGAATACGGCGCCCCCCTCCTGATCGTCGACTGAGACATGTTCTCCAAGATACTGATCGCAAACCGCGGCGAGATCGCCCTTCGCGTCCTGCGCGCCTGCCGCGAGATGGGCATCCGGACGGTCGCTGTGCATTCGACTGCGGATGCCGACGCGATGCACGTCCGCATGGCGGACGAGAGCGTCTGCATCGGTCCGCCACCCTCTTCGCAGAGCTATCTCTCGATGCCCGCGATCATCTCGGCGGCCGAGATCACCGGGTCGGAGGCGATCCATCCCGGCTATGGCTTTCTCAGCGAGAACGCGAGCTTCGTGCAGATCGTGGAGGATCACGGGCTGACCTTCATCGGCCCGTCGGCCGAGCACATCCGCATCATGGGCGACAAGATCACCGCGAAGGAGACGATGCGGAACCTCGGCGTGCCGTGCGTCCCCGGCTCGGAGGGGGCGCTGCCCGACCTGGCCACCGCGCGCGACATCGCGCGTGACGCGGGCTATCCGGTCATCGTCAAGGCGACGGCCGGCGGCGGCGGACGCGGCATGAAGCTCGCGCGCGGCGAGGACGATCTCGACAGCGCCTTCCGCACCGCCCGCGCCGAGGCAAAGGCGGCCTTCGGCAACGACGAAGTCTATATCGAGAAGTACCTCGGCCACCCCCGCCACATCGAGGTTCAGGTCTTCGGCGACGGCCGCGGCGGCGCGGTGCATCTCGGCGAGCGCGACTGCTCGATGCAGCGCCGCCATCAGAAGGTCCTGGAGGAGGCGCCGGGCCCTGCGATCGATGACGAGATGCGACAGCGGATCGGCGCGACCTGCGCGAACGCCGTGGCCGAGATCGGCTATTCCGGCGCGGGCACGATCGAGTTCCTGTACGAGGACGGCGAATTCTTCTTCATCGAGATGAACACGCGCCTTCAGGTCGAGCATCCGGTCACCGAGGCGGTGTACGGCGTCGACCTCGTCCGCGAGCAGATCAGGGTCGCGGCGGGGAATCCGCTCAGCTTCACGCAAGACGAACTGGTGCCGCGCGGCCACGCGATCGAGGTTCGCATCAACGCCGAGAAGCTGCCGCGCTTCACACCGTCGCCGGGGCGGATCACCCAGTATCATGCCCCGGGCGGCCTCGGCGTTCGCGTCGACAGCGCGATCTACGACGGCTACCGGATCCCGCCCTATTACGACAGCCTGATCGGCAAGCTCATCGTCCATGGCCGCGACCGGGACGAGGCGCTGGCACGGCTCTCCGCGCGCCTTGGGCGAACTTATCGTTGACGGAATGGACACTACTGTGCCGCTCTTTCACGATCTGCTCGAGGAGCACGCGGTTCTCAGCGGCGACTACGACATCCACTGGCTGGAACGTTGGCTCGAAGAGCGGATGACCTGACGGGGCGGCGCTTTGTCCGAGGGAAAGCTCACACCGGACCTTCTTCTGGGCGCGTACGCGGCCGGCATTTTTCCGATGGCTGAGGGGCGCCACGCAAACGACGTCTTCTGGGTCGATCCGGTGACACGCGGCATCATTCCCCTAGACGGGTTTCGCATGTCGAGATCGCTCAGGCGGACGATGCTCCGCGGAGAGTTCCGCGTCACATTCGACGCCGATTTCACTGCGGTCCTCGACGCGTGCGCCGAGCGGGAGGAGACGTGGATCAACGACACCATCCGTCAGCTCTACCTCGCGCTTCACATGCGCGGCCACGCCCATAGTGTCGAGGTCTGGCATCGCGACGCGCTCTCGGGCGGCGCGTATGGCGTCTCGATCGGCGGGGCATTCTTCGGCGAGAGCATGTTCAGCCGCATCCGCGACACATCCAAGGTCGCCTTGGCCTATCTCGTCGATCGCCTCGCCGCCGCGGGCTTCGTGCTCCTCGACACGCAATTTCCGACGGACCATCTGCGCTCGCTCGGTGCAATCGAGATCAGCCGGGGCGAGTACAAGATCCGGCTTGCCGAGGCACTGGATCTCGACGCCGACTTCCAGGGCGCCGGCGCGCCTCCGGAGCCGCACGAGGTCGTCGCACGGCTGAGAGAAGTCTCGCGCAACTTCTGACGAGGGAGTTGCTGCGATCAGGTAGCGCAGCCGATGACCCACACGTCGTAGCGGGGATGGTCGAGCGCGTTGAGCGCGGGGCTTGATGCGATCATCCATCCGTCGAAGAGCCGTTCCCCGTCCTGGTCGATGATCAGCCAGGCGTAGGCATCGCCCGCGGGATTGCGGGTCGGGTAGCGGCACTCACCGAGCGTGATGTCGATGCGTCCGAACGATACGGTTCGGCCGATACCGACCTCGAGGTCGGCGACCCGGCCGTCGATCTTGTCGAGCCCTCTCAAGACCGCTCCGGACCCCGACGAGACCTGAGCCGACGCTGGCAGCGTCAGCGCAAAGAGGATGACAAGGCATCGGATCATTCCTCCGATCCCATGACGAAGCGCAGCAGCAATGTAACGAGGCTTACGGCACTTTGCGTGTCGAGGATCTCCGAACCAGGTTCGAGATCGAAAGGAGAGCCCCCGGGCTGTAGGTCGATGTAAGTGCCCCCCAAGAGCCCTTCTGTCTCGACTGCGGCCGAACTATCCTCCGGCAGGACGACGTCTTCGTCGATCGCGAAGACCGCATCGGCGCGGAATGTCTGGGGATTCAGGGCCAGGTCGGTCACCGTTCCGATATTCACGCCAGCAAGGCGCACGTCGGTTCCGACCCTGACACCTTCGGCCGAGCGGAAGCTCGCCGTCAGTGAATAATCGCCAGCGCCACGCGAACCTTCCGCAAATTGCCCCGCGTAGAACAGGAACGCAACGGCAACGGCGACAACAGCCGCTCCGGCCGAAAGTTCGGCCGGGTGTTCGCGCCAGACGCTCACTCGGGCGACCAGGCCTCATAGTCTCCGCGCGGCGTCGGCTGCGGCTTACGGATGGAGCCGGGCGGCGCGTACGCCCTCGGCGTGCCGGTAAGGTTTGCGATATGGGGCTTTTCCCACGGCTTGTGACGCAACGGCGCATCGGTTGGCGGCTCGTCCCATGTGTGGTGCAGCCAGCCGTGCCATTCTGGGCTTACGCGGCTCGCTTCCGCTTCACCGTTGAAGATGACCCACCGCCGCTCGCCATTCCTTGTCTGGAAAAAGACGTTACCATCCGCGTCCTCACCTACCCTGACGCCCTTGCGCCAAGTGAAGAGCTGCGTGCCGATGGTCTGACTGTTCCACCAAGTGATCAGGCGCAGAATGAAGTTCATCTCGCGGACCTCCTGCTCGGAGGTATGGGGCAGTCAAGGTCCGGCGTCCAGTGGCCGAGACATATCGATCGGTTATTCGCGTTGTCCTCCCGTCGGCATGGTACCGAGGAGCGCAAAAAAAGACTGCAATTCTTCCCGCCAGTCGTCGCGCGATTTCACAGCAGGCTTACGGCCTTCCTGCGCTCTCGCGAATCCACGCGATACCCATTCAGGCCACGCAGCAGCAGCTCCACACGTGATTGGCCTCCATGACAGACGATCTCCAAGTCGCAGTAGCGCAAACCGAATCAGGAGGCAGTGGCAGGCTGTCCTTTCTTGTTGTCCGCATATATCAGAAGCGGAGCGGCGCCGGTCATCACAGCCTCTTCGTTGACCACCACCTCCTCCACGCTCGACTTCGAGGGCAGGTCGAACATCGTGTCGAGCAGAATGTCCTCCATGATCGACCGCAGGCCGCGGGCGCCGGTTTTGCGCGCTATGGCACGCTTTGCGATGGCCGTGAGCGCGTCGTCGGTAAACGTCAGCTGCGTGTCCTCAAGCTCGAACAGCCGCTGATACTGCTTGACGAGGGCGTTCTTCGGCTGAGTCAAGATCGTGACAAGCGCGTCCTCGTCCAGATCCTGCAAGGTCGCAATGACCGGCAGGCGGCCGACAAATTCCGGGATCAACCCGAACTTCAGCAAATCCTCGGGCTCGAGCTCGCCGAACATCTCGCCCACGCCGCGGGTGTCGTTTTCCTTGACGTCCGCACCGAAGCCGATGGCCGACCCCTTGCCACGCTGCGCGATGATCTTTTCGAGCCCGGCGAAGGCGCCGCCGCAGATGAAGAGGATATTGGTGGTGTCGACCTGCAGGAATTCCTGCTGGGGGTGCTTGCGCCCGCCCTGCGGCGGCACGCTCGCGACCGTGCCCTCCATGATCTTCAGGAGCGCCTGCTGCACGCCTTCGCCCGACACGTCGCGGGTGATCGAGGGATTGTCGGACTTCCGCGTGATCTTGTCGACCTCGTCGATGTAGACGATGCCGCGCTGCGCCCGCTCCACGTTGTACTCGCTGGCCTGAAGGAGCTTCAGAATGATGTTTTCGACATCCTCCCCCACATAGCCGGCCTCGGTCAGCGTCGTCGCGTCGGCCATGGTGAAACGGCACGTCGAGTATGCGCGCCAGCGTCTGCGCGAGCAGCGTTTTGCCGCAGCCCGTCGGACCGATCAGCAGTATGTTCGACTTCGCCAGCTCGATGTCGGATTTTCCAGCGTGGTTCAACCGCTTGTAGTGGTTATGCACCGCGACGGAAAGCACGCGCTTGGCGTGGCTCTGACCGATGACGTAATCGTCGAGAACCTCGCAGATCTCAAGCGGTGTCGGAACGCCATCCGACGACTTCAGTCCCGCGCTCTTCGTCTCCTCACGAATGATGTCCATGCAGAGCTCGACGCACTCGTCGCAGATGAACACGGTTGGGCCGGCGATCAGCTTTCGCACTTCGTGCTCGACTCTTTCCGCAGAAAGAGCAGTAGAGCGTGTTCTTGCTGTCGGTGCCGGAATTGTTCGCCATCATCTACCTCTCGGCCGCATCTTCGGTACACAGGGGCCGGCGTGGGGCTACAAGCTCCCCTGATCGAAAAACGTAGGCCAGCGTCCGGTGGGGTACAATGTCAAATTACCTCTACGACCGGGTCACCCGGTCGCGTGGTTAAATCAGGCATCGTCCGGCTTGACACGCTGCTCCACGATCTCGTCGATTATCCCCCACTCCTTCGCATCGTCGGGCGACATGAAGCGGTCGCGCTCCAGCGCCTTCTCGACGTTCTCGAGCGTCTGGCCGGTATGCCTGACGTATATCTCGTTGAGGCGGCGCTTTAGCTTGAGCGTCTCCTCAGCGTGGATCATGATGTCAGTCGCCTGACCTTGGTACCCGCCCGACGGCTGGTGGACCATGATCCGGCTGTTCGGAAGCGAAAACCGCATCCCCTTCTCTCCGGCGGCCAGCAGCAGCGACCCCATCGACGCCGCCTGCCCCACGACCAGAGTCGACACCTTCGGCTTGATGTACTGCATGGTGTCGTAGATCGACAGGCCTGCAGTGACGACCCCGCCGGGACTGTTGATGTACATCGAGATGTCTTTTGACGGATTTTCCGCCTCAAGATGAAGCAACTGCGCCACGATCAAGGACGCCATGCCATCGTGGACCGGGCCGGTGACGAAGACGATACGCTCCTTGAGAAGTCGGGAAAAGATGTCGTAGGCGCGCTCCCCCCGGCTGGTCTGCTCGACCACCATCGGAACGAGGTTCATGTAGTGTTCAATGGGGTCGTGCATGTGCGCCTGCTGCTCTTTCGTGGAGAGTACGGGGGAATGGTGAATGGAGTCTTAGTCACGCCCCCAAACGCCTGCAAGGGGACCGGCTGAGACAGGGTTGAGGCTTGCCAAATCGAGAGCCCTGACGGAAGGCTCCACCGCGATGTCGCCTGTGCTCATCCTCTATCTGGCATTGACCTCGGCCGCGAGCCCACTGGCCTGGCTGGCTCTCAAGCGACGTCTTGCCACGGGCAAGGAGGATGCCGAGCGTCTCGCCGAGCGCATGGGCCGCGCCTCGATCAGCCGTCCGCCGGGGCTGCTCGTCTGGTGCCATGCCGCAAGCGTCGGAGAGAGCCTGTCATTGCTGCCACTGATCGAAAGACTGCGTGCGGAGGGGCCGCAAATATCAGTCCTCGTGACATCCGGCACCGTAACCTCGGCGCAACTCCTCGCCGCTCGCTTGCCGAACGGGGTCATTCACCAGTTCGTGCCGGTCGACGTTCGGCCAGCGGTTGAGCGTTTCCTCGATCATTGGCGACCCGACCTCGGGGTCTGGATCGAGAGCGAGATTTGGCCAAGACTTGTCATTTCGGTCGGCAAGCGAGGAATTCCCGCCTTGTTGCTGAATGCCCGCCTCGGCGCACGTTCAAGGGCGCGATGGCGACGAGCGCCACGAACGGCGGCCGATCTCTTTTCGGTCTTTCAGCACATACAGGCTCAAGACCTAGACACCGCCGAGGCGCTTCGTGAACTCGGTATTCCCCCAGAGCGCATCAATGTCGCGGGCTCGTTCAAGGATGCCGCCCCGCCGCTTCCGTGTGACGCCGTTGAGCTTGAGCGATTGAGAGCGGCGGTATGCGGCCGCCTCGTCTGGGTCGCTGCATCGACGCATCCGGGAGAGGATGAGATCATCGTCGAAGCGCATGCGGCGGTTCTTCAGGAGCGAGCCGACGCGCTGCTTATCATTGTTCCGCGTCATCCGGAGAGAGGAAACACGATCGCGACGTCGCTCCACGGCGGCGACCTGAACTGTGTGCAGCGCACGTGTAGCGACGCCCCTTCGCCAGAAGCGTCCATCTACCTAGCAGATACGCTCGGTGAACTGGGCCTATGGTATCGCTTGTCCGACGCGGCTTTTGTGGCCGGCTCGCTGACGGATGTCGGCGGCCACAATCCGTACGAGCCCGCGGCCCTTCACGTCCCGATACTGCATGGTCCTGACACGAGGAACTTTGCGGACATCTATTCAACACTTGACGCGGCCGGCGGCGCGCGGCGGATTGCCTCTGCCCAAGAACTGGCACGATCAATTCTGGAGCTTGCGGACACTCCTGCGGGCTCGGACCTCAGCGCGCGTGCGGCACGGGTTCTGCATGCACGATCCGACGCGCTTGAGAGCGCTGTGCGGCTGGTCCTCGCTCGTGTACACGAGCGCCGAGCGTCATCGGGGTCCGATCGCTAGCGCCATGTGCCGCTTGATGAGTTCCAGATGCTCCGTCATCTCCTGTCGCGCCGCGGCGGGATTGCGATCGCAGACGGCTTCGACAATCGCCATGTGCTGCCTGCGGTAGACTCTCCGATGCTCATGCGTGCGCGCGCGGGAAAGTGCGACCTGCCATCCAGGCGACGCCCGCGCGTCCTCGATGACCAAATATGCGGCCAGCAGGGCGCTGCTACGCGCCCGAGTAGCGATTGTCCGGTGAAGCGAAGCGTCCCATGTGTCGTTCTCCGGATCGCGATCTGCGGCCTCGACAAGACCCGTGAGTTCGTTCACCTCGTCCGTTGTCGCGCGCTGCGCACACAGACCCGCCAACGTCGGCTCGATGCAAAGCCTCGCCTCGACGACCTGCATCGGGTCGTAGGAGGGATGAAGCTCGGCACCGCCCGAGGGCGCGACGTCGCGCCACAATGCGCCTTCGGCCTCAAGATCGTCCAGAGCGCACTTCACGAGCTTCTCGTCCAGACCGAGGTGGGCTGCTAGCTCACGTGGTTCTGGAAGAAGGCCGTGAGGTGCCAGCAGCCCTGTCTCGATCTGCGCCCGGACCCGCCGGAGCGCCTCAGCCTGCTCAGTCGAAACGTCCGGTGTGCTCGTGACTGTCATCTACGGTATCCTCCAACGACCCTCGAGCAGCATAGAACAAGATATCAGCGAAACGAGAAGAGACATCGGCATGATCTTGTTACGGGCGGCGTTCGCGTCACCGGGAGACGGAAGGCGATAATCATTCGTTAACCGAGATGGACGACCGTGCGGTCGTTCCCTTGAAAAGCAACCGCATCCGATGACAGACGACCCTCAAGGCTTCTCAGAAAACGCGCTTCGCGGACTTGCCGAACTCGACCAGCGTTTACCCCCGGGCGTTGTCACCGTCCCGCTCGCAAAGGGTGAACCCGCTGGACCGGCTGGGGCAGCCGGACCATCGCGGCCACACTACTGGGGGCATCGCGAGCGACTCCGTCAGCGATTCCTATCCGGCGGGCATGCGCCCATGCCAGATTATGAACTGCTGGAGCTTCTGCTGTTCGACGCCATTCCGAGGATCGACGTCAAGCCGCTTGCAAAAGAACTCTTGGCGACCTTCGGTGACCTCAACGGGGTGATTGCCGCATCGAAGCATCGGCTGCTTCAGGTCAAGGGCACCAACGAGAAGGTCTGGCTGCAACTTCGGCTGGTCGAGGCCTTCGCACATCGCCTTGCCCGAGCAAAGATCCTCGATCGCTCGGTCATCTCCTCTTGGGACGATCTCGTGAGCTACTGCCGGACGACCATGGCTCACTGCGAGACCGAGCAATTCCGCATCCTGTTTCTCGACGCTAAGAACGTGCTCGTCGCCGACGAGGAGCAGGCCAAGGGCACGGTGAACCACGTCCCCGTCTATCCGCGAGAGGTTGCCAAGCGCGCGCTGGAGTTGAATGCATCCTCGATCATCCTGGTCCACAACCATCCTTCCGGGGATCCGACCCCGTCGAAGGCAGATGTCGAGATGACGACGCGGATCGAGTCGGCGTGCGAGGCGATCGGAGTCACGATCCACGACCATGTCGTCGTCGGTCGCAGCGATGAGGCTTCGTTCCGCGAGATGGGTCTTCTGTAGCTCAGCCTTGGCTGGCGGGTCGCCACACGCTCAGGAGGCGCACGAGGTCATCTCGCAGCTGTAGCCGTTCATCCGGGGACAAGAAGGACCCGATTTCTACCTCTCGGCCGCCGCCCTTGAGCGTCACGTAGTTCTCGACCGGGCCGCCCTCCGGGTGGAGGTTGACCGTGACCCAGTATGGGTGCGCGTCCCAGGTGAGAATGGCGCCCTTCGGCTCGCGCCTCTCGAGCGAGACATTGTCGGCCGTCAGAGTGAGAGTTTCCGTCAGGGCCGCTTGAGCCAGGTTTGCCCGAAGCGCGATCCAGATCATCGCAAGCGCCGCCATCAGGAACGGCAATAGCACCCACAATACGACTGTCCCGATGACCGCGCTCAGCGGAACGAGCAGCAAGAGGAAGGTCGTCCCGATAAAGATCGCGAATCCGTGCTTATCAAGCGAGCGGTGCGGCCAAAGCCGAACCTCGGCTCGCACGCTCAAACCGGCCCTTTCAAGGGCCGGACCTTGACTCCGCCACTCGAGCGGCATCAGTGCGCCGTCGAACGATCCCAGTCGCCGCGCTTCGGGAGCGTCTCGAACGTGTGCTCCGGCGGCGGGCTGGGCAGCGTCCATTCCAGAGTGTCGGCGTGCTCATTCCAGTAGTTCGCGCGGCTCTCACGCTTCCCGTAGAAGACTGAGTACGCCATCACGCCGATGAAGAAGAGGAAGGACGCGAAGGACAGAAACGCGCCCCAGCTCGAGACGTGGTTCCAAAACGCGAAGCCTTCAGGATAATCGATGTAGCGGCGCGGCATGCCCTGTCGGCCAAGGAAGTGCTGCGGGAAGAATGTCATGTTCGTGCCGATGAAGATCATCCAGAAATGCAGTCTTGCCCGCCCATTCGGGATACTGCCGACCGGTCATCTTGCCGAACCAGAAGTAGATCCCCGCGAAGATGCCGAAGACCGCGCCGAGGCTCATCACGTAGTGGAAGTGCGCGACGACGTAGTAGGTGTCGTGATAAGCCCGGTCGATCCCGGCCTGGCTGAGGACGATGCCGGTCACGCCGCCGACGGTGAAGAGGAAGATGAAGCCGAAGGCCCAGAGCATCGGCGTCTTGAACTCGATCGAGCCGCCCCACATCGTCGCGATCCAGCTGAAGATCTTGATGCCCGTCGGCACTGCGATGACCATCGTCGCCAGCATGAAGTAGCTCTGCTGCGTCAGGCTCATCCCCACGGTGTACATGTGGTGCGCCCAGACGACGAAGCCCAGCGTGCCAATCGCGATCAGCGCCCAGACCATCGGCAGGTAGCCGAAGATCGGCTTGCGGCTGAAGGTCGAGACAACGTGGCTGATGATGCCGAACGCCGGAAGGATGACGATGTAGACCTCCGGATGGCCGAAGAACCACAGGATGTGCTGGTAGAGCACCGGGTCACCGCCGCCCGCCGGGTCGAAGAACGTCGTACCGAAGTTCCGATCGGTGATCAGCATGGTGATCGCACCTGCGAGGACCGGCAGCGCGAGCAGGATCAGCCATGCGTTGACGAAGATCGACCACGAGAACAGCGGCACCTTGAAGAGCGTCATCCCCGGCGCCCGCATGTTGAGAAACGTCGTGATCATGTTGATCGCGCCGAGGATCGACGACGCGCCGGAGAGGTGCACGGCAAACAGAGCAAGGTCGGTCGAGAATCCCTGCTCTGTCGTCGAGAGCGGCGGATACAGAACCCAGCCGATGCCCGACCCGAGTTGACCGTTCCCGCCCGGCGCGAAGACCGAGCAGATCGCCATGGTCGTGCCAGCGACATACAGCCAGTAGCTGAGGTTGTTCATCCGCGGGAACGCCATGTCCGGCGCCCCAATCTGCAGCGGCATGAAGTAGTTGCCGAACCCGCCGAAGAGCGCCGGGATCACCACGAAGAACATCATCAGCACGCCATGTGCGGTGATCATGACGTTCCAGAGGTGCCCGTTCGGGGTGCACTCGCCAGCGGCAGCGGGCAGTAGACGCGCCCCCTCGAGACACATGAACTGCACCCCGGGGTTCATCAACTCCATCCGCATGTAGACCGTGAATGCGACCGAGATGAAGCCGGCCACACCCGCAGTCAGCAGATACAGGATGCCGATGTCCTTGTGGTTGGTCGACATGAACCAGCGGGTGAAGAACCCGCGTTTGTCCTCATGCTCGTGGCCGTGGATCGTGGCGTCCGCCATGCTGCAAACCTCCGGTTCCCTTGGCGGTCGATCCCGCCTTTGACTCGCTTCTAGAAGCCTCGCCACATACGGGCAATGTCCCGAGGAGGATGAATTGCGGAAAAAGTGTCGCGCACCGGCTGCGTTTCGTGACGTCGCTCAGTCGGCGACCGCTTGCAGCTCCGCTCCTCCTCCCAGGGTCACGGGGCACGTGCGGCGTAAGGCAATGTCCAGATCTTCCATGGTCACCGGCAGACCAAGATCGACGAGGCTCGTCACGCCGTGGGTGGAGATGCCGCACGGCACGATGCCGCCAAAATGCGAGAGATCGGGCTCGACGTTAATTGCGAAGCCATGAAAGCTGACCCAGCGCCGCAGGCGGATGCCGATCGCCGCGATCTTGACCTCGGCAGCGCGCCCGTCGGGCCCCATCCGCTCGGGCCGCTCGACCCAGACGCCGACACGCCCCTCCCTGCGCTCGCCCGTCACGCCGAACTCGGCGAGCGCGCGAATGACCCAGTCCTCGAGCTCATGGACGAAGCGCCGGACGTCCCGGCCCCTTCGACCTACATCCAGCATCACGTAAACGACCCGCTGGCCGGGGCCGTGGTAGGTGTACTGTCCGCCGCGACGGGTTACATGGACCGGAAATCGCTCCGGCTCGCGTAAATCCTCTAAGCGCGCACTGGTCCCCGCTGTATAGAGCGGCGGATGCTCGACGAGCCAGATCGCTTCCTCGGCGCGTCCGTCTGCGATCGCAAGGGCCCGCGCCTCCATCTCGCACACCGCGTCGAGATAGTTGGTGAGGCCCTGCGAAACAATCCATTCAACCATGAGCCTGAATGACACCGCCTGTCGTCGCCCCGCAACAGTTTTTAGGTTCACTGAACGTCAAGTCGTGGTATTCTCCGCAGCATTTCTACCTTCTGCCAAAGGGGCTTCGGATGAAATTGAGTAATGTTACGGGCGCTTGCCTGATTGCCGCGATGGCGGCTACGGGCGCGACACGCGTCGCGGCCGATGATGCCGGGGCTGCGATCGCAGGCGCATTGGTTGGCGGGATCATTGGACACGCGATCGCGAAGGATCAGCAGCGTTCGCGGACTACTGTCGTGCGACGCACATACAAACCGCAGGTTAGTTCCGCCCAGCGCGACTCGAACCGCCAGATGCAGAACGCCCTGAATTATTTCGGGTTCAACGCCGGGGCGGTGGACGGTGCGGTGGGCCCCGGGACGCGCGGAGCCGTCTCGCGATTCCAGGCTCAGATGAGCTATCCGGCCAGCGGTTGGATTCAGCCGCATGAGCGCGATTTCCTGATGTCCGCTTACAGCTGGGCCTCCTCGGGCGGCGCCGCGACATCGGGAGCGACGACGCCCCAGGGGCAACTCCTTGCCTATCGTCGCGTGCTCGCCGGCCAGACGATGCAGCCGCAGGTCATCGTTCCGCCCGCAACGACCGTTGTCGTGGCCCCACAGGCAACCCAGGCGCCGCAGCAGGCCGCACCGCCGCAGCAGGTTGAGGTTGCCGCACCGGCAGCTCTCGAGGAACCGGCAGAGGAGGTCGCGATCGCGGCCGCACCGCTCCTCCCCAACCTCATGGGTGAAGCGGCGGGAGTCTCGCTCGCTTCGCACTGCAACCGCGTGTCGCTCCTGACCAACACGAACGGCGGCTTCGTGACCGAAGCCACCATGACCGACCCCGCCTTCACACTCGAAGAGCAATTCTGCCTGGCTCGGACGTACGCGATCTCGGAAGGGGAGGAGCTTGTCTCCAAGGTTCAGAACCTCTCGCCGCAGCAGGTTGCCGATCAATGCGCTGCCTTCGCTCCGGCATTGCGTGAGCATGTGTCGGCTCTTTCGCTCAAGCCCAGGGACCAGGTTGTCGAGGATGTGTCGAACTTTATTCTGACTTCGGGCATGTCGCCGTCGCAACTCTCTGGAACCGCGAAGATCTGCCTCAGCGTGGGATACCGGACCGACGACATGGACATTGCGCTCGGATCGGCGCTGGTGCTCGTGGCGCTTGGCGAAGGCGTCTATGGCGAATTGATGGGACACCATCTGGCGCAGGGTTTCGGCACCTCCAAGCGCGCCGACCTGTCCCTTGCGTGGTACGAGATGGGCCTGGATGCCGTGGAAGGTGGCGGTCGTGCCGTGTTTGCTCCGGGCCAGCCTTCGCGCCAGTCGCTGATCCGCAAGGCCGCCTACCAACTGGGCGGGGGCCAGTCGGACGCGGCGGCGACTCCTGACGCATCGCCGGCGACAATTCCGACTTTCGCGCTTGCGGACTGAACCACAACGCTCGGGGCGCGCACGTGCGTCGCGTCCCGAGCGCGCCCTGGTCAAGAACGCCGAGAATTCCCCTTCACACCGTTTCGGCCCTTCGTTATGAAGCGCCGAACTTGACGCCCTGACTGTGCGGTCGTGGCGGAATTGGTAGACGCGCAGCGTTGAGGTCGCTGTGGGGTAACACCCGTGGAAGTTCGAGTCTTCTCGACCGCACCATATCACATTTCAGAGCGTCCGGCTCGAATATTTTAAAGATATCAGCCACTTGTGCAGTTCGAAATCCACTTTCGCGGTCGAACGCAACGGGGCCTGCGAAGGCCAGTCTGAGCACCAGTCGCTTCAGGCCCAAAGACCCATTCTGATATATATTCCAAGGGCTTGCCAGAAATTCCACAGCGAGTTCGAAAAATCTCTTCGAAGCTGCGCTTCGGCGTGCCGGATTTGGACTGTCTTTCGGCGAGTAGCAGCTTCTCGGTTTCAAGCTTCTCCACGCGCTGTTCTAGGGCTTTGATCACGGTCGTGCTTTGTGAGTTGACCAGCTTGTCCAGCAGGCTGTTGATCTGCTTGTCCGTCTCCTTGATCTGTCTGGCGATGTGGGACGCTTGGTCGGCCTGCTGATCCAGGCGCATGCTCCAGGCGTGCTTCAGCATCGACGTGACGATATCCATCAGGTTCCGGCTCGGCTGCATGGATTGCAGCACGCCTTCGAACGGTCCTTCGATGTCATCGCGACGGATAGACTTCCGATACATCGAACAGTCGCGGGTCTGACACCAGTAATAGGGATACTTCGCGCCTGTGCAGCTCTTCGACCAGCAGGAGGTCATCGGCTTGTCGCATGTGCCGCAGGTGACGAAACCTCTCAACGGGAAGTCTTCGTTAATATCCTTGCGCACAGGCGCAATCGCCTTGGCGGTTCGGCGCTCCTGGATTGTCTGATAGGTCTCCAAGGAGATGATCGGTTCGTGATGCCCCTTGCGGCGGGAGATGCCCCAAGGCTCGTGCTCGACGTATCCGGCGTAGATCACGCGGCTCATGATCTCGCTGACCTTCTGCTGGCGGATTTGACCGCCGGGAAGGTCTTTCGGGAAAGCGGGTTGGGCTTCGAAGAAGCGTCTCAGCTCGGTCGGCGACGCGATCCGACCGCAGGCATAGCCCTCAAGCCCCTCTTGGATGATCGAGGCCACAGGCTCGTCGCGGGTCAGCAGTTTTCCGTGGCTGCCGGTCTTCACGTATGTGTAGCCGATGGGCGCGGCGAAGACGGCGTAGCCGTTCATCATCCGTCCCTTCATGCGGTTGGATGTTTGCTCGGCGTTCTTCTCCCGTTGATGCTGTGCGACGCTCGCCAGCATGTGCTCGACCAGGCGGGAGTCGCTGTCCTCGCCGAACTCGATCGACGGACTCTCCAGGACACCACCGGCATCGGCCAGCGTCTCACGCAGCCTGATGTGCGCTTGCACATCGCGGGCGAAGCGGCTGATGTCATCGATGATGACCGAGAACGATCCTTTGGGATGAAGACGCAGGAAAGCCAGCATGCGGTCCATGGCCGGGCGGCGCTCATACTTGCCCGACATGTCGTCGCTGAACACCTCCACCACGTCGTAGTCTTTGTAGGTGGCATACTCGCGGCATCGGTTCTCCTGAGAGGCCAAGCCGTCGCCTTCGCGCACCTGCTTGGCACCGGAGACGCGCGTATAGATCACCGCCTTGCGGGGTCTTTCAGCCTGTTGGGTTACTCCTGCCATCTGTCCTCCTCATGTCTGCGGGCTTGCGCCCGATCTTGTTGTAATAAAGATACCAGATCAGGCGGATCGTCGGACAAAGCATCATCCGGTTCTCCACAGATTTGGCAAACCGGATTGAGATCGAATCCAAGATCGACAAACATGGACGCTTCCGGAAACCTCGCTCTGAGCCTGGGATCGTGATTCAATCCGTCCGAGGGCAACGGGGGCAGCGATGACGGGTCAGTTGGGGTTCTGGTCGATCACGGACCGGCTGGCGGAGATCTCGGCACAGGGTGATCCGCTGGAGACGCTGGCCGAAACGGTGGATTTCGAGATGTTCCGGCCGATCCTGGAGGGTGCGCTCGGGCGACCACCACGCTGGAAGGGCGGCCGGCCGCCGTTCGACACGGTGCTGAAGTTCCGGATGCTTGTCTTGCAGTCGCTGCACGGGCTTTCGCTGGAGCAGACCGAGTATCTCGTCCGCGACCGGCTCTCGTGGATGCGGTTCTGTCATCTCGGCCCTGAGGACCGGGTGCCGGATGCCAATACGCTCTGGGACTTCCGTGAGTCCCTGATCGCGGCGGGCGCACTGGACGATCTGTTCGAGCGTGCGCATTCCGGAGCATTCGGTCAGCGCTTCCGGCGGCATCCGGTCGGCCATTCCGACGCATCCGGTCACCGGGCGCGTCGCCGCTGAGCTTGGTTTCGTCGTGTCAGCCATGGGCCTTTGCGTCAATCTCTGAGGCAGCGTCCTGGGCGGTCTTCTTCCGCATCGAGGGGCCGTCGAGGTCGAGCCGGTAGGCGTTGTGGACGAGGCGGTCGAGGATGGCATCGGCGAAGGTCGGCTCGCCGACGACGTCGTGCCAGGCGTCGACGGGAAGCTGGCTGGTGATCAGCGTGGAGCCGGCGCCGTATCGGTCCTCGACGATCTCCATGAGGTCGCGACGCTGGCTGGCGGTGAGCCTGTCGGGTCCCCAGTCGTCGAGGATCAGCAAGTCCGCCCTGACAAGACTGCGGAACAGCCGTGGGAAGCGACCGTCGCCATGCGCGAGCTCGAGTTCGGCGAAGAGCCGCGGCAGCGGCTTGTAGATGACGGTGCGGTCGTCGCGGCAGGCCTTCTGGCCGAGGGCGCTGGCAAGCCAGGTCTTGCCGACCCCGCAGGGGCCGGTGACCAGCAGGTTGCGCTTCTCGGCGATCCACCTGCCTGTCGCCAGCCTCTGGAACAGCGCCTTGTCGAGCTTGCGGGGCGTCCGGTAGTCGACGTCCTCGATGGCGGCGCCGGCCTGGCGCAGCTTCGCGCCCCGCATCCGGGTCTGGGAGCGTCTGGTGCTCCGGCTGGCGACCTCTCGGTCGATCAGCAAGGCGAGCCATTCGGCATGGGTGAGGCCGCCGGCCGCTTCCTGCGCCTGCAACTCGGTGAAGGCTTCGGCCATGCCGTCGAGCCTGAGGGCCTTCAGCTGGTCGAGCGTTGGGTGGTCGAGCATCGTCTCTCCTTCAATGGAAGTACCCGGCGCCACGGATGTTGGGATGGGAGATCGCCGGCCCGTCCGCGGCATCATCGGGCCGGCGGCGATCGAGGTTGTTCCTGAGGATCGAGTTCACCGAGGTGTAGGAGCGTGCGCCGATCTCGAGCGCGCGCATGCAGGCGGCGTCGAGCCTGCTGCGGCCATGGGTTCGCGCCAGGCGCAAGATGCCGAGGCAGGAGCGGAAGCCCTGCTCGGGATGCGTACGCTCGCGCAGGATCACCTCGACCAGCGTCGCCGTGCCGGGCCCGATCCGGGCGGCCTGGCGCCGCAGCTTCTGGGGCGTCCAGTTGGCATAGCGTCGATGGCTCGATGGCATGTGGTCGCGCAGGGTGGTGTGCTGCCGGTTCGACGAGGTGCGGGCATGCGCCGCCACGCGGGCGCCGCGGTGGAAGATCTCCACCGTCCTCGCGGTGACCCGCACCCAGACTTGCTCGCGCAGGAGCGTGTAGGGCGCCGAGTAGTAGTGCTTGTCGACCTCGACGTGGTAGTCGAGCCCAACGGCGCGCTGGCGCCATTCGGCGTAGACATACGGCACCTGCGGCAGCGGCTTCAGCGCCGACCGCTCCAGCTCGTCAAAGAGGGCGCGCCGGCTGGCGCCGAGGTGCCGGGTGACGCGGTGGTTGAGGCGGTCGGGCAGATCGCGGATGGCCTTGTTCAGCTCGGACAGCGAGAAGACCCTGCGGTTCCTCAGCCGCGCCACGATCCAGCGCTCCGCAATCTGCACCGCGACCTCGACCTTCGCCTTGTCGCGCGGCTTACGCGGCCGCGCCGGAACCACCGCGGTGTCGTAATGCGCGGCCATGTCGGCGTAGGTGCGGTTCACCGCCGGCTCGTAGAAGCAGGCCTTGGTGACACCGGCCTTGAGGTTGTCCGAGACGATCTGGCCCGGCACGCCGCCGAAATAGGACAGCGCCCGGCAGTGTGCGCCGATCCAGTCGGAGAGACTCTGCGTCCAGGTCGCCTCGGCATAGGTGTAGTTCGAGGCGCCGAGCGCGGCGACGAAGAGCTGCGCCTCGCGGACTTCGCCGGTCGCGGGATCGATCACCTCCAGCGTGGTGCCGGCGTAGTCGACGAACATCCGCTCGCCGGCGACATGATGCTGGCGCATGGTCGGCGTGAGGCGCCGCTCCCACCGTCGGTAGAGCTCGCAGAACCGGCTGTAGCCGTAGCCGTCGGGATGAACGGCGCGATGCTCCTCCCACAGGAGCGACAGCGTCACGCCCTTGCGCCGCAGCTCGCGGTGGACCCCCGGCCAGTCCGGCTGCGACCGCACCACACGTGTCTCGCCGCCCGCCGGGTGGAACAGTCGGCGCTCCAGCTCGGCATCCGTCAGGTCGTCGGGCAGCGGCCACGACAGCCCCGTCCGCTCCAGGCGCTTCACGTACTCGCTGGCCGTCGACTGGCTCACCCCGAGGCTCGCCGCGATCTTCCGCGTCGAGAACCCGTTGGCGCGCAGCCGCATCGCGTCCCTGATCTTCCGCATCGGCAATCTCTTCATCGGGCTCCCCGCACTCCATCAGGAGCGCGAGGCTACCCGCCGCAGGATCGCCCAGCAGCGCCGCTACCCGAGGTCCGGGAGGGTGACCGGATGCCCCGGAATCGGTGACCGGATCAGATCGGAATCACCGATCGGACGAAATCGGAATGCCTGACCGGATGGACCTGGAGTGCGCATTCGAGCGCCTCGACCGGGCGATCACGGCCGCCGGGTATCTGCCGCGGGGCGGCCAGATCGTCGATGCGAGCCTGGTCGCGGCCCCGCGGCAGCGCAACACCGACGGCGAAAAGGCAGCGATCAAGGAGGGCAGGTCCGCCGCCGAGATCTGGCCGGACAAGCCGGCCAAGGCGCGCCAGAAGGATGTCGACGGTCGCTGGACCGTCAAATACTCCAAGGCGAAGGTCCGCGCCGACGGCACGAAGCCGGTCGACATCGCCATCCCGGTCTACGGCTACAAGTCCCATGTCTCGATTGACCGGATGCACGGGCTGATCCGCCGCCAGACCGTCACCGATGCCGCCCGGCACGATGGCGGGCAGCTCCGCGAGGGGCTGATTGCCCGAACCAATACGTCGCGCTCGGTCTGGGCCGACAGCGCCTACCGGTCGGCCGAGAACGAGGATTGGCTCGAAGCCCGCGGCATGGAGAGCCGCATCCACCGCAAGAAGCCCCGCGGTCGCCCGATGCCGAAGCGGACCCGCCACGCCAATGCCGCGAAGTCGGCGGTGCGCTCGAAGGTCGAGCACGTCTTCGCCCACCAGAAGGCCCGCATGAGTATGACGATCCGCACCATCGGTCTGAAGCGCGCTCGAGCGGCGATCACGCTGGCGAACATCGCCTACAACATGACCCGCTGGCGGTGGCTCGACAGCCGGACTGCGCCCGCCTGACCGGGACCGGCGGTCGATCCGGCGTCATCAAGCGCCGAGAACGACCCGGAACCACCGGCCCAACCGGCATTGCTCTACTCCTATGCCTCGAGCACCGCCACGAACCGGTAAGCGGAGGTGTCCACATGACGACTATCGACCACAATGTCTCGACCAGCTCTTTTTGTTGATCTAGGGGCATGTCGCTTTCTTCGAGCATCGCGGCATAGAGTTCCCAGTCGATGATTAAAGAAGGGCGAGACATGGGTTTATCATTCGGCGGTTGGGGCATGGCCGGTCCTTTCGTTTAAATTGTTGGGTGATGCGGCTCATTTCACGTTTGCGATCATGCAGGCGCAAATGAGAACAAATATAGAACATGCTGCCACACAACCCATTGCCGCGCAAGGATTATTTTCCTATTTCCTTGCGTGTCCGCGACGGATAGCATAGCCACGCCTTGGCCAGACCGGGTGATCGGCGGATGATTTGGGGTGAGGCTAGCGCAAATAACGCCTGTGTTGACCGATTGGCGAAATGATCACGCACAATGACTTTCAATCCTAAAAGTAAAGAGCACAAGAAACAGCTCTATAAGGTCCTACGCGCCTTGGCCGACCTCGATCCGACCAAAACCGCCGAGACGTTATTCGACGAGGGAGTTGGCAAGCCTGTGGCGCGTGGTATCGACTACATGAACAATGTCCGCAAAGGCGAGTACAATGCGACCTTTGCGACGCTGATCTATCGCTGGCTGCTCAAGAACCACTACCCTGTCGCGCATCAATTCGCGCCGGACATCTTTCCTAAAACGATAGAGATGCGTTGGCGCGCGATCCTTGACGAGCGCGCTATCAATGGTCAACTCAAGATCGCGACCGTCAGACACGGCGTGGGCATAGTTCAGCGCGCAAGCGCTATTGCCGGCGCTGACATTGCTCTCAAGCTAGGCCAGCTCTTCTGTCTGCACCTAACGACGGACCAGACGGGCTATGCTGTCGCGTTACAAGGTCTCAATAACGACTGGCACGCCATCGAGATCGGTCAGGGTGGCGGTTACGTCTGCCAGATTGAACCGGGCGAGAACCTCATACCGTGGACGCCGGCCGGACAACTTGATCCGCTGGCCGAAAATGAAGCAGCGGGCATGTACGAATTTATTCTCATGCAAGCAAGTGCGCCGGAAATTCCGGTCGCGATCGACCGGCTCGTAACATGGGTGCATTCAAATGAATGCGACATCTACATCGTTTCAGCGAATATTAGTTGACGACTCGAACCCTGGATGAGGGTTTGGTCGTTAATCCGCAGCCGCGTCCTTCCATCCCAGCATCCCTAAAAGGCGATCATTTAGGGGGCGCCTCGAAAAATGGTCCCGACCGTGGCGCTGCGGTATGTCTGTCGGGATGATGCGACACTGAGGGTGTGACGATGGCGCAGATGGGGTTCTTCGATCTTACAGACCGTTACGCGAGCCTGGACGCGAAGAAGGACCCGCTGGTCGAGATCGACGCTGTTGTGCCGTGGGAGGAGTTTCGCCCGACCCTTGAGCGGGTCTGGCGCAAGCCAGCTGCGGCGCGCAAGTCCCGGGCGGGGCGCAAGCCGATGGACGCGGTGCTGATGTTCAAGACGCTGGTGCTGAGCGCGCTCTACAACCTGTCCGACGACCAGATCGAGTATCAGGTCCGCGACCGGCTGTCGTTCATGCGATTCCTCGGCCTCGGCCTCGAAGACCGGGTGCCGGACGCCAAGACGGTATGGCTCTATCGCGAGGCACTGGCGCAGGCGGGCAAGGTGGAGGAGCTGTTCAGCCAGTTCGACGGCTATCTGGCGCGGCAGGGCTACATCGCGCGCGGCGGTCAAATCCTGGATGCGTCCATCGTGCCGGTGCCGCGCAACCACAACACGCGGGACGAGAACGCGGCAATCAAGAACGGCGAGGTGCCCGAGGACTGGGCGGACAAGCCCGCGAAGCGCGCGCAAAAGGACCTGGACGCGCGCTGGACGAAAAAGCACGGCAAGAACCATTACGGCTACAAGAATCACGTCAACGTGGATCGTAGGCACAAGCTGGTGCGGCGCTATCACGTCAGCGATGCCGCGCGGCATGACAGCCAGGCGGTGGATCATCTGCTGATGCAGGGTAACACCGGCTCCGGCGTGTGGGCGGATGCGGCCTATCGGTCCGAGGAGATGGAGGCAAAGCTGCGCGCCCGGAGGCTGAAAAGCCACATCCACCGCAAGGGCAAGCGGGGCAAGCCGCTGACCGAACAGGCCAAGGGCAGCAACCGGACCAGATCCGGCATCCGGGTCCGCGTCGAGCACGTCTTCGGCGCGCAGGCCAACGATATGGGCGGGACCTTGGTCCGGACCATCGGCTTGGTTCGAGCAACGGCCAAGATCGGGATGAAGAACCTCGCCTACAACATGCACCGCCTCGGCCAGCTGCGCCGTCTCAACCCGTGCCCGGCGTGAGCATCACGCGAACAAAAAAGATCAGGCCGCGAGGCAGAAAAATCCGAGCGTGAAGGCCGCAGCGCCACGCCCATCCGGACGCAGCAAAGCGACAGCCGACGCTCTTCCTCCTGCTTCAGACCACGCGCGCCGCCGAGGGGGCACGAGAACGGTAGAAAATCGAGGTGCCCGGAAGCTCTATGCGCTGCACGAGCCTGAGGTGGACTGCATCTCCAAGGGCAAGGCGCGCGTCCGTTACGAGTTCGGCTCCAAGGTCTCGGTGGCGACCACGCACAAGGAGGGCTTCGTCGTCGGCATGCGCGCGATGACCGGCAACCCGTACGATGGCCATACCTTGCGAGAAGCGCTCGAGCAGGTGGAGATCCTGACGGACACATCACCGAAGAGAGCCTTCGTCGACCGCGGCTATAGGGGGCATGGCGTTGAGACGACCGAGGTCTTCATCTCCGGCCAGCGCCGCGGCATGACGCCGGCGCTCCGGCGCGACCTGCGCCGCCGCAGTGCAATCGAACCGGCGGTCGGCCACATGAAGACCGACGGCCGCCTCGCCCGCTGCGCCCTCAAGGGCACGCTCGGCGACGCACTCCACGCTGTCCTCTGCGGCTGCGGGCACAACATCCGCATGATCCTGGCCCATCTGAGGGCTCTTGTGGCCGTGATCCTCGCCGCGCTGATGGCAGCAATCGCCAACAACATCGAACAGGCCCGGCCAAACTACGCCACGACCGGCGCCGCGGCGTGATGTTCAGTGGCGACTTATTAGGCGGAGTAACTTCTCTGGAGACAACGAGGGGTCTGCCGGGGAATTGAGGGAAACTCTGAAGAACCTCGGCTTTCGATCATGATCTGGTAGGCTGATGGCGAGCTTGCGGGAGCCGTCCTCGATGAAGCAGACCACCTTCGCCTCGCTGACCTACGCCACGAAGAAGAAGCGCACCCGGCGCGAGACGTTTCTCTCCGAGATGGAGTTGGTGGTGCCCTGGACGCGACTGATGGCGCTGATCGAGGCGCACTATCCGAAGGCGGGACCGAAGGGCGGGCGGCCGCCGATGCCGCTGGAGGTGATGCTGCGAGTTTACTGCCTGCAGCAGTGGTACGCCCTGTCCGATCCCGCGGCGGAGGAGGCACTCTACGACAGCGACGCGATGCGCCGGTTTGCTGGGCTGGAGCTGGGGGACGATGCGATCCCGGACGAGACCACGATCCTCAACTTCCGCCACCTGCTGGAACGGCACGAATTGACGCGGGCGATCTTCGAGGCGGTGAACGCCTACCTCGCGAGAAGGGCATCCTGCTGCGCGAAGGTACGCTGGTCGATGCGACGCTGATCGACGCGCCGAGCTCGACCAAGAACAAGCAGCGGTCCCGCGATCCGGAGATGACCAGTGCGAAGAAGGGCAACGAGTGGTACTTCGGCATGAAGGCGCATGTCGGCGTCGATCTCGACAGCGGTGTGGTCCACTCGATGGAAGCCAGCACCGCCAAGGTGCACGACAGCCAGAAGTTCAATGAGCTGCTACATGGCGACGAGCACGCGGTGTTCGGCGACAAGGGCTATGTCAGTGGCGAGCGCGAAGAGCTGTTCCGCAAGCAGGGCAAGGTTTGGGGCGTGATGCGCAAGGCACCGAAGGGCGGTCGGCTGCACCCCATCGACGAGCACATCAATCGGCTCATCGCCAGCCTGCGGGCCAGGGTCGAGCATCCGTTTCGGGTGCTGAAATGCCAGTTTGGTTATCGTAAGACCCGCTACCGCGGCCTGGCGAAGAACGAGGCCCAGCTGTTCGCGCTATTCGGGCTCGGGAACCTGTTTCTGGTCCGAACGCGGCTGATGGCCTGAGGCGGAGTCCGCCTCCAGCCATCGAAATCACCTGAAATGTGCCGAGGCATCGCGAAGACGAGGCCATCATCCATTCGCTGACGCCACTGCAGCCAACGACAATCGATAGATCAGACGTTCCTTATGTTGAAAACGCATTTGGCGCCAAAGAGATCGTTCACTTGGATCGCATTTCGTGGGCCTATCTCGATTGGCTGGCCGCACGCGGCTGCGATGTCGATGCCTGGATCAGGGCATGCGACATGCAGCGACACGACAATGGCCAGGAGTTCACCGATGCGCTCTTCAACTGGGTGTATCTGGCTTACAAGGATCGCGAGGAGCTTGGGCTGGATCGCCCCGAGTGGTGCCCACCCTTCCAAGGCTAGCCACTTCTCTCGCGGCGTTTCCTCGCCTACTATGGTGCCGAGATCGCCTGACCAAGGACTTGCCCGACCCGAACGCGGAGTGGCGTCGTTAAAGGCGCTCTTCGGGTTGCTGGACCAGCAGACGCAGCAGTCGACTGAAAGTTTTCAGCCGGTCGGCAGGCAAGATCAGGTAGGCTGACACCAATCTGGTCTTGAGATCGGTGAAGTCGAAGACTTTTGTCCGCTCGGGTAGAGCGCGGGTTTAAACGGGTGAGCTAGCGGTCCAAGCTCGGACCTCGTGATCTTTGGCGCGTATGCGACGCGCCGTGCTCGACGGTCGGACGCCGGAGATAGGCGGCGATATTTTTCGCCAGCAAGACGCGACCTTTCCGGTGCTCGGCCTTGATTGCCTTCGCGTGCTCCTGCAAGCCTTTGCGTTCTTTTATCTGCGCCAGGATCAACCGGTCGCGCTGTTCCTGATCGCGATGCGCGCAGGCGATCGCTGCACGCTCGTTCTCTTGCACGGTCCTGCGATGCGCCCCTGTCAGCCGGTCAAACAAGCCTCGCAGGCCCTTGTTGAGGCGATCGGAACGGGCCTTGGTTTCTCCGATCCGCCGTTGCTCCTGCTTCGCCTTGAGATCGAGCCGTTCTTGACGTTGGGACGTTACAAGTGCCAAGCGCTCGTTCACGAGCGGCTGCATGTCCTGAACATGACGATCTTTGATTTGCTGAATATAATCTTGGACTTGTTCTGTCTTTTTAAGACGGAGCTTCGAGAATACATCGGCAACCGTTGGGAGGTCGGCTTCATCGACGCGTGCTTTTACATCCCGCGATTTGACACCGGACCAACGAGCTAGGGCGTAGATATTGCCCTGGATATCGAGAGCGACAGCGCCACGCCGCGCCCCTTTCGCGAGATACAGACCCTTGTCCGCCAAAGCATGGGACAAGGAGGTCAGATCATCGGATTGATCCCAAGCTTCGCTAAAGAGCTGCTTCATCTCTCTGGGATCGACGCCGATGCGCTGCGCCTGCTGCCACTCTGCCAGCGTAAAGTTGAGCGGGTCTTTTTCCCCGTAGGTCTTCAAGCCCTTCGGCAACTCCCAGCCGTGATCGAGGAATAGGTCGCGCGACAAGTCGCGCAGCTTCGTCTTAAAGTGGGATAAGTTGATCGCGGTGATAGTCTCAGCATCAATCCGTGACCATACGACATGGGCATGCCGACGGCCTTGTTTTTCATGGATGACAAGTGCGCGCGGCTGATCGGCAAGACCGAGCTTTCCGGCGATGCGATCCGCTGCCTCTTGGAAGCCTTCCTCTGAGACCATGCAGTCTTCCGGCGGATTGAGGCTGACCGAGAACAGATACTGCTTGCACTTTGTCGCTTTGGAGATCGCATGGGCCTCATCCAGCGCGCCATGCAGGTCATCGGCCATGAACCCTGAGAGGTCGACCACCTCGACATGATCGTTGTCACGGATGTTCATCAGATGATCCGCCAGGGCGCGGGCCCCGGCACGTTGCGACGCCACCAGGATCATTGCTTGCTCCCCAACGCTTTCATCAGCGTCACGCGCATCCAGGCGACTTCGGCGACGGCGCGATTCAAGTCTGCTGCCAGTTCCTCATCGAGCACCAGCTGATTGAGGTGCTTGGCGATCTGGTTGAGGTTGCTGGCCGTTCGGCTGCTGCCCAGCCGGGCGAGTACTTCGGCGAAGAGTTGATGCTCAGCGTCCGGTGCAGCGCGCCGCTTGCGATACTTCGGAGCCTCGTCATCGAAGACAACTGACTTGATGTAGGCGCCGAGCGCCATTCCGCCGGCTTGGACTTCCAGCCGTGCTCGCTCGTCTCGCGTCAGCCGCAACGACAGAGGAGCAGGTCGCCTTGGTGTCTCAGACGTTGCGCCGCTCATGGTTGCGGTCCCCGCAACACATGGCGGTGGTCCTTCAGGGCTTCGCCGATCCGTTCAAGATCAGCAAAGATTGCATCGAGATCGGCGGCGTCGTCAGCGGCGGAACCGTCCCCAAAGCAGTTCGAACCTGTTCTGTTTGGGCGCACCACCCGATGCTCTTCGCCGGAAGAGTGATCAACGTTCGTCTCTAAGGCAGAATCGCGAGCCACGCCCAAACGGTGATGATGGATGATGCCGTCGCTACCAACACCGACGACGCGGCGACGCGCTTTGCCACACCGTATAGATTGGCAAAGATGTAGGTATTCACGCCGGGTGCCATCGCCGATGTGAGAACCGCGGATCGAAGGCCGTCGACACCGAGGCCGCTCACAGTCCCCAATCCATACACGATTGATGGATGAACGATCAGCGACACCACGCAGACCATCGTGATCGTGGCTGCGTCTCCCTCGGGACGGTAGCGGTAGAGAACCCCGCCCAGTCCGAAAAGGGCGGCAGGCAGCGCTGAGCGCGCCATTAGGTCAACGGCCGATTCGATCGACGACGGCAAATGCACACCGGAGAGATTCACCGCGAACCCCGCGAGTATCCCGATGACAAGCGCGTTGCGAAAGACTGCGTGGATGATGGAGCGGACGACCGGCCTCATCCCGCCGCCGCCGGCGCGCACGATTTCCATCACCGTCAGGCCGACGGCGTAGCAGACCGGGGCGTGGATCGAGATGATTGCGAAATTGCCCGCGAGCGCGTCGGGGCCGTAGGCCTGCTCCGTGATCGGCAGGCCAAGCAGAACGCTGTTCGAGAACAGGCAGCAGAAGCCGATCGCAACGGCGTCAGGCCATGGCCGCCGGAAGAGCGTTCGCGCAGCGATGAGCCCGATCACGAAGCACGTCAGGGCGCCGACGTAGAAGGGTCCGAGGAGTCTGGCATCGAAGGCTTGGGCCAGATCGAGATTCGCAATTGCCCGGAACAGCAGGCACGGGATCGCGAACGTCTGGGTATAGACCATCAGCGAGTTGACGCCGGTGTCCGAGAACCAGCCGCGCCAGACGGCGGAATAGCCGAACCCCAGCAGGACGAAGACCGGAAGGACGACCTCGAGGAGCGCCTGCAACTCAGATGTCGTAGCTGATCGTCATGCCGTCATAGGCGGGCGACACGTGATCCGGCGTTTCCGCAGCTACGGTGGCGTGGTCGAGGTCGATATGCATGTTGGTCAGGATGGCGCGCCGAGGCGCCGCCTGCTCGATCCATTCGAGCGACCGCTCGAGATGAGCATGAGTGGGGTGCGGATCGCGACGCAGCGCGTCGAGAATCCAGCAGTCGAGATCGTCCACGAGGGACCATCCCTCCGACGTCATCTCCGAGACATCGGGCAGGTACGCGACGTCAGCGATACGAAAACCCAGCGCGTCGATCCGACCATGGCGCACGGCAAAGGGGCGCAGCAGGACCGTGCCGCCTGCGCCGTCGATCGCGACGTCGCCCTCGATCGGATTCATTTCGAGGATCGGGGGGTAGGTCGAGCCGGCAGGCTGCTCGAACGCGTAGCCGAACCGCGACATGATGCTGCCCCGCGTGGGAGCGTCCGCCCAGACCGGAAGCCGGCGCCGGGTATTGAAGACGATCATTCTCAGGTCGTCGATCCCGTGCACGTGGTCGGCATGGGCATGGGTGTAGACGACCGCATCAAGCGTTCCCACACCGGCATCGAGCAGCTGCGAGCGGAGATCCGGAGACGTGTCGATGAGGACGCGCGTGCTCCCTTCGTCACTGTTCAGTTCGACCAGCAAGGAACACCGGCGGCGGCTGTTTCGTGGATTCGAGGGATCGCACGCCCCCCAGTTGCCGCCGAGGCGCGGGACCCCCCCGGACGAGCCACAACCGAGGATCGTGAAGGTCAGGCGCGGCATCAGGCAGCTTCGGCCCAAGCTGCGGCCTTCGAGAACAGTCGGTCGAAGTTCTCCTCGATCCTCGCCGCGAACGCGTCGTAGTCGAGCCCAAAGAGCTCGGCGCCGACACGCGCAGTGTGCGCCGCAAAAGCGGGCTCGTTGCGTTTGCCGCGGTGCGGAGGAGGCGCGAGGTAGGGAGAGTCCGTCTCGACCAGAATCCGGTCGAGGGGCGCAGCCGCGAATATCTCCCGCAACTCCGTCGAGCGTGGAAACGCCACAATACCAGACATCGAGAGGTAGAATCCAAGACCGAGAGCATCACGCGCAAGCTCTGGCCCGGACGCGTAGCAATGCATGACGCAGGAATAGCTGCCGGCGCGATATTCCTCGCCCAGGATCCGCGCCATGTCCTCGTCTGCATCACGGGCGTGGATGATGAGGGGCAGTTCGGTCTGCCGCGCAGCCTCGATGTGTATCCGCAGGCTCTCCTGCTGAAGCGCCGCGCTCTCTGCGGTATAGTGGTAGTCGAGCCCGCTCTCGCCGATGCCAACGCACTTCGGATGGCGCGCGAGCTGGACCAGGTCCTCGACGACCGCCATCGGCTCGTCAGCCACGCTCATCGGGTGCGTGCCCGCCGCATAGAAGACCGGCGGGTTACCCTCGGCTATCGCCCGAACGTCCGCCTCGTGCCGCAGTTTCGTGCAGATGGTCACCATTCGCCGCACGCCAGCCTCGGCGGCACGAGCAACAAGTGCGTCGATCTCCCCGTCGAACTGCGGAAAATCAAGATGGCAGTGACTGTCGGTGATGGCTGGCGAGGTCATCGCATTGTCCCAGGGGTGCCGCGCGCCCCCAGGTTCAGGGCGCCTTCCCGACGGTCCGAGCGGCAGTCTCGTTGGCTTTCAGGACCATATCGAGGATGAGGGAAGCAGGGTCAAGGTTGACCGCCCGTGCGTGTCGCGCCCTCGCCGCGAGTTCCGCCTGAAGCTCCGCCCAGGCACGTGCTGCGTACGACGTCGGCGCCAGCCGCATCGCAATGCTCGCCTCGCCCGACACGGCTTCGGCAGTCGGAACGCCGGCACCGTGTCGCGCAATGCGCGTCAGCACCGCGTCGAAGATGCCCAAGGTCGCGTCAAGCCGCGCCTCGTTCGCGCGCCCTGCAGTCGCCTCGGCAAGTGCCAGGGCGGATTGCCGATCGAGCAGAGGCATGGACGAAAACACCTTTGTCATCGCCCTGAAGATATCGGCCCCATCGATCTGCGCGAGCCGAGCGGCCTCCCCCACCGAACCGCCAGCCAGTTCAGCGAGCAGCTGCGCATCGTCGCCAGCATCCAAACCCGCCGCGGCGAGCGCTCGCG
The DNA here is from genome assembly GCA_963749675.1 of uncultured Alphaproteobacteria bacterium. Classification (GTDB taxonomy): domain Bacteria; phylum Pseudomonadota; class Alphaproteobacteria; order Rhodobacterales; family Rhodobacteraceae; genus Roseitranquillus. The sequence goes on along the minus strand of CAVVNT010000001.1, from coordinate 329,363 downwards.
TCACGTCCTCACTGGCAAGCGGCGCGCATCGCAGAACCCTGCAGCGGGACCGGATCGTGGGAAGAAGCGACTGCGGCCGATGGCAGACGAGCAGCATCACGGCGTCGCGGGGCGGCTCCTCAAGAACCTTCAGAAGCGCGTTTGCCGCATTGACGTTCATCTCGTCGGCTGCATCGACGATGACGACGCGCCTTCCGCCGTCCGGCCGACTTAGCCCGAAGAAGGAGCCGAGGCGACGCACCTCGTCCACGGTGATCACGGTCTTGAGACGATCGGTTCTGTCGTCGTGAGCGCGGCGCAGCAGAAACAGCGCCTGCTCCGACAGGGCCGCGAGACGCCGCGCCACGGGCTCCCCGGGGTCGACGTCGAGGGTCGTAGCGCTAGGCCGCTCCGCCAGCAGCCAGCGCGCAATCCTCCAAGCGAGCGTCGCCTTGCCCACGCCACGAGGCCCCGACATCAGCCAAGCATGGTGCAGTCGATCGGACCTTGCCGCGTCCAGGAATGCCTTCTCGGCGGTTTCCTGACCGAAGAGGGTCTTGGTGTGCCGCGGGTGCGGGACCGCGTCAACCGCATCAGGCTCCCTCCTGTCCTGCTGTCCCTTCATGCCGCCACGATGCGCCAGACTTCGTCGGCGACATCGTCCGGGCTGAGCCTCGCATCGACAACGCGGCAGCGTTCCGGCGAGGCTGCCGCAATATCAAGGAAGCCTTGTCGAAGCGCCACCTGGAAATCCGACCCGAATGCCTCGAAGCGCCCCTCTCCGACGGAACGACCCAGCCCGCGTGCCGAAGCCATCGCGGGATCGGCGTCGAGTATGATCGTGATGTCCGGCTCACGCCCTATGATGCGGTCGTGCAGAAGGTCTACGATCACGCGCAGGTCCGCGCGCACCGCGCCTTGGTAGACGCGGGTCGAATCTACGAAGCGATCCGAGACAACGTCGCGCCCCTCCGCCAAGGCAGGCTCAATGGTTCGCTCCAAGTGATCCCGACGTGCAGCCGTGAAGAGCAGAATCTCGGTCTCGGGCGACCAACGCTCTGGCTCCCCCTCGACCAGAAGCCGCCGGATTGCCTCAGCTCCCGCCGAGCCCCCAGGCTCTCGTGTGAGGATGGGATCACCCCCCGCAGCGCGCAGAGACGCAGCAAGCCGGCGCGTCTGCGTGGACTTTCCTGAGCCGTCGATCCCCTCGAACGTGATCAGCCTGGCGCGGCGCATCACCTCAGCGCCTGCGCCTCCCCCCAGGCACGGGAGAGAAGCACGTAGGCCGCAGTGCGGACGCGCGGAATGAACCCGCCAGCCGGAACCGCATTGTCCGCAACCAGGGGCAGACGCGCTTCCGGTAGGCCGTTCCGCGGAATGACCAGCTCAGCTACCTTCTCGCCCTCCTCGATCGGAGCTTCAAGAGGCCCTCGATAGACGATCTTGGCCTCCAGATCGTCAGGCTGCGTTGCCGGCAACAGCACTGAAAGATCGTCGCCCGCCACCAGCCCGACGCTCTGCCGGTCGCCGAGCCACACGGGAACGTCGCCAAAGTGCCGCCCCTCCTCGGCAACGGTCTTCTCGATGAACTGGCGGAAGGCCCAGGACACGATCCGCTCGGACTCCTCCGCGCGAGCTTGCTCGCTCTGAAGCCCGGTCAGGACGAAGACGATGCGACGCCCGCCCTGCTCCGCCGAGCCGACGAGACCATAGCCCGCCTCCTGCGTGTGACCGGTCTTGAGACCGTCGGCGCCGATGCCAAGGTCGAGCAGCGGATTGCGGTTGAACCGATTCTGAGGCGCGCGACCGTCGAACTCGTACTCTTCCTGAGCGAAGTATCCGTAATATTCGGGGAACTCGGTGATCAGCAATGTCGCGATCTTGCCGAGATCCTCGGCGCTCATGCGGTGGTTTGGGTTCGGCCAGCCGCTTGCGTTCGTGAACGTGGAGTGATCGAGACCGAGCGCCGCGGCCCGATCATTCATCAGACGCGCAAACGCGTCCTCTGTTCCCGCCAACCCCTCCGCCACGACGACGGTCGCATCGTTTCCGGACTGCACGATGATTCCCTGGATCAGCTGTTCGACCGTGGGCCGGTCGCGCTGGTCGAGATACATGGTTGAGCCACCCATCGAAGCCGCGCGATCGGATACTCCGAACTCTGTGTCCATCGTTACCCGCCCGTCGCGAAGAGCTTCGAACAGCATGAAGAGCGTCATGAGCTTCGACATGCTCGCCGGCGGCAAGGATACATCTGCCTGCTTTTCCAGCAGGACGGTGTCGGTCGTGATGTCGTAGACCCATGCCGCACCGGCTCGCGTCTCGAAGGCGGCGCGCGCAGGCAGCGTCGCAGCAAGCAAGATTGCAAGCGTGATGAGGATACGAGGCATCATCTACTCCAGGCTGAAAACGATCGTCTGCGATCTAGGTCCACCCGGCCCGGTTTGTCACGACGCGATCGTACTCGGCAATGCCGATCCGCCGAACCATGGCGGGCCTCAGTCACTCCCCGCCGCTTCACATCCCGTACGCCACTCGCTATTGCATGGCGCACTGGAGAAGTGGCAGAGTGGTCTATTGCGGCGGTCTTGAAAACCGTTGAAGGTGAGAGCCTTCCGTGGGTTCGAATCCCACCTTCTCCGCCACAATCACGGCAGCGGAAAAGCTTAGTATTAACAACAATTTGGCAAGGTACCTCGCCCCCCCCTTCACCACACGTTTTCCCCACACGCTCCTCGCCGGTTGCGCGCCGTCTCGTCGAGACCCCGCGTCCAAGGCACACAAAGAACGGCTTTCAAAATTATGGGTTCGCGTGGAAAGGGGTGTGGTTTGGCAGGATTCGAGACAAGGTCTTGCGTTCGCAAGAATGAAGCGCTGGAGAGGCAATGGACGTCCCGAGTCCCGTACAAGTTACTGAGACATCACAGGACTCTATCAATGCGGAAGGTCCGACTGTGTCACCGTCTGTGTGACCTCTTTCGAGGCTGCCTAAGAAGGACATTGCGCCTCAGGAGGCTCCGCGCTCCGTGAAAGCAAGTCCCACCTGCTGACGCATCGCGGTTGGTCGCTACCTGAACTGGCCCCCGTTTCGACCGGAGACTTGGGCATAGCCATGGAGGCTTAGGCATATGCCTGAGCACGTGCTCATGTCTGAGATCGAGATCATCACCGATGGCGGCCGACGCCGCCGCTGGTCCGCGGCGGAGAAGCTGCGGATCGTGGAGGAGACCCTGGACGAGCGGGAGAGCATCTCGGTCGTCGCGCGACGCAATGGCGTGGCACCGAACCTCCTCTATCGTTGGCGCAGGCTGATGCTGGAAGGAGGGAGCGTGGCGGTGACCGGCGACGACGAGGTGACCAGGTCGAGCCTGCGAGACGGGCCGTCCGGCAGCTGGAGGAGGGGAGCTCGAGCGGCAGCTCGGGCGCAAGACGCTCGAGGTGGAGATCCTCAAGGAGGCGCTGGACAGGTCACGGCCAAAAAAACCGACGTTGCTCGTGCGGTCGCCGCTGAAGGACGGTTCCCGATGACGGCCGTGGCCCAGACGCTCGGGGTGTCACGTTCGAACCTGCATGACCGGCTGAGCGGGAGAACGAAGCCGCGGCGGCGCTACCATAAGGCGCAAGACGCGGTGGTGCTGCCGTTGATCACGACGCTGGTGGCGGCGCGGCCGACCTACGGCTACCGGCGGATCACGGCGATCCTGAACCGGCAGCTGCGGGCGCAGGGACTGGCGCCAGTGAACCACAAGCGCGTCTACCGCATCATGCAAGCCAACAACCTGCTTCTTGCGCGGAGCCATACCGATCGGCCGGCGCGCACCCACGACGGCAAGGTCATCGTCATGCGCTCGAACCTGAGGTGGTGCAGCGATGGCTTCGAGTTCCCCTGCTGGAACGGCGACGTCATCCGCGGCGCCTTCATCATCGACGCGCACGACCGCGAGATCATCGCCTGGCGCGCCGTGGCGAACGCCGGCATCAGCGGATCGGACGTGCGCGACATGATGCTCGAGGCGGTCGAGAAACGGTTCAGCGGAAACCAGACACCCCATCCGGTCGAGATGCTCAGCGACAACGGCTCGCCCTACACCGCCCGCGACACGCGCATCTTCGCCAGCCAGCTCGGCCTGAGGCCCTGCTTCACGCCGGTGAAGAGCCCGGAAAGCAACGGCATCTCGGAGGCCTTTGTGAACACTCTGAAGCGGGATTACATGCGCGTCACGCCGCTACCGGACGCCGAAGCCGTCCTCGATCTCGTCGGCGGGTGGATCGAGGATTACAATGAGAACCACCCGCACTCAGGGCTGAAGATGCGCTCGCCACGCGAGTTCATCGCAGCTCATACCGCAACCGCCTGAGTGTCCGGCGAAACGGGGGCAAGATCACTACCGCCTTCGTCCCGCCGAGTACGGAACACACATGAGCATAGACGGACGGGAGTGGATTCGCGTCGCGGGTTGCCTCTAGGGAACGTCTGATCTATCGATTGTCGTTGGCTGCAGTGGCGTCAGCGAATGGATGATGGCCTCGTCTTCGCGATGCCTCGGCACATTTCAGGTGATTTCGATAGCTGGAGGCGGACTCCGCCTCAGGCCATCAGCCGCGTTCGGACCAGAAACAGGTTCCCGAGCCCGAATAGCGCGAACAGCTGGGCCTCGTTCTTCGCCAGGCCGCGGTAGCGGGTCTTACGATAGTCGCCACTGAACATCACGCCGCGGCGCCGGTCGTGGCGTAGTTTGGCCGGGCCTGTTCGATGTTGTTGGCGATTGCTGCCATCAGCGCGGCGAGGATCACTGCCACAAGAGCCCTCAGATGGGCCAGGATCATGCGGATGTTGTGCCCGCAGCCGCAGAGGACAGCGTGGAGTGCGTCGCCGAGCGTGCCCTTGAGGGCGCAGCGGGCGAGGCGGCCGTCGGTCTTCATGTGGCCGACCGCCGGTTCGATTGCACTGCGGCGGCGCAGGTCGCGCCGGAGCGCCGGCGTCATGCCGCGGCGCTGGCCGGAGATGAAGACCTCGGTCGTCTCAACGCCATGACCCCTATAGCCGCGGTCGACGAAGGCTCTCTTCGGTGATGTGTCCGTCAGGATCTCCACCTGCTCGAGCGCTTCTCGCAAGGTATGGCCATCGTACGGGTTGCCGGTCATCGCGCGCATGCCGACGACGAAGCCCTCCTTGTGCGTGGTCGCCACCGAGACCTTGGAGCCGAACTCGTAACGGACGCGCGCCTTGCCCTTGGAGATGCAGTCCACCTCAGGCTCGTGCAGCGCATAGAGCTTCCGCTTGTCCTTCGGCTTCTGCCGGGCCTCGATCGTCTTGGTCAGGAGCCACTCGGCACCTTCCTCCCCGATCCGGTTCCGCCACCGCGTCAGCGACGAAGGATCGACAGGAGGACGGTGCTGAAAGAACGTCTCGCCACAGAGGTGCTGGTAGTACGGGTTCTCCACCCACCGGGCCACGACCGCCTCGTCCGACAGCCGGTAGGCGTGCTGGAGGTAGAGCAGCCCCGCCACCAGCCGTGGAGAGGTCGCCGGGCGCCCCGTGTGCGACGGGAAGAACCCCGCCCATTCCTCCTCGAAGAACTCCCAGTCGATCAGCCCGGCAAGCTTCACCAGTTCGTGGCGCAGGTCGATCATGTCCGCCAAGCGCGGGCGCAACAGGTCGTCCTGCTCAGGGGCACGGGATTTGGGCTTCATGCGTCGATCCGAAATTGCAGGGTTCTCGCCCCAAACCTACCAAACCCTGCGGTTCGAAAATATCAAAAACGTCACGTCATCAAATAAAATCAATGCGTTGGACGTTGATCAGGGCGAACTACGATAACCAAACTGGCATTTCAGCACCCGAAACGGATGCTCGACCCTGGCCCGCAGGCTGGCGATGAGCCGATTGATGTGCTCGTCGATGGGGTGCAGCCGACCGCCCTTCGGTGCCTTGCGCATCACGCCCCAAACCTTGCCCTGCTTGCGGAACAGCTCTTCGCGCTCGCCACTGACATAGCCCTTGTCGCCGAACACCGCGTGCTCGTCGCCATGTAGCAGCTCATTGAACCTCTGGCTGTCGTGCACCTTGGCGGTGCTGGCTTCCATCGAGTGGACCACACCGCTGTCGAGATCGACGCCGACATGCGCCTTCATGCCGAAGTACCACTCGTTGCCCTTCTTCGCACTGGTCATCTCCGGATCGCGGGACCGCTGCTTGTTCTTGGTCGAGCTCGGCGCGTCGATCAGCGTCGCATCGACCAGCGTACCTTCGCGCAGCAGGATGCCCTTCTCGCGAAGGCAGGCGTTCACCGCCTCGAAGATCGCCCGCGTCAATTCGTGCCGTTCCAGCAGGTGGCGGAAGTTGAGGATCGTGGTCTCGTCCGGGATCGCATCGTCCCCCAGCTCCAGCCCAGCAAACCGGCGCATCGCGTCGCTGTCGTAGAGTGCCTCCTCCGCCGCGGGATCGGACAGGGCGTACCACTGCTGCAGGCAGTAGACTCGCAGCATCACCTCCAGCGGCATCGGCGGCCGCCCGCCCTTCGGTCCCGCCTTCGGATAGTGCGCCTCGATCAGCGCCATCAGTCGCGTCCAGGGCACCACCGACTCCATCTCGGAGAGAAACGTCTCGCGCCGGGTGCGCTTCTTCTTCGTGGCGTAGGTCAGCGAGGCGAAGGTGGTCTGCTTCATCGAGGACGGCTCCCGCAAGCTCGCCATCAGCCTACCAGATCATGATCGAAAGCCGAGGTTCTTCAGAGTTTCCCAAGCATGCTGCCTTCCTTGGAAAGCAATCATTGCGAGGGTCCTCGACCGCGATCCATATCGTCTCCTCATGGAGCAGTCGCCGCAGCAGCAAGCGTAGGGCGTGGCTCCACCCCGCGGTCCCCACCACCGGCCTCCTCGCTCACGCCAACCGTCCTCGGCGTCCCGTGCGGTGCGTAGCGGGGTGAACCCCGTCCTACTCCCCGAGCATCCCGTCCTCCTCGGTCGCGGCCCACTCGGGATCGACGCGGCCAAACCTGATGTCGCGATGGATCGACGAATACCGCCAATCCACCGGCCGCGCCGCCAGCCCGTGCCGAACCGGATTGCCAAGCAAGCGTAGGTGCGTGCTCGCACGCACTACCTCGACACGAACTCCACCTAAGTCGCCGCCATGGACTTGCCTCTGTGTCTCGACCGAGGGCGACACCCGCCGGGCTTCGCCAGCTGAAATCGGTCCGCCGGACCGATTCCGGGCGCGCCTCAGCCCTCCAGCCGCGCGATGCCGCCTGCGTCGTCCCCTCCCGGCGGCCATGCCGGAAGCTGCCTCCCGCCTGCCCTTGCGGAACAATGCATCCGGCAGCCCGTTGAGCCCCCTGTACCCGCGAGAGGAAGAACGACATGAACGAAGATCACACCAAGGGCCAAGCCAAGGACGTCGGCGGCAAGGTCAAGGAAGGTGTCGGCAAGGCGACCGGCGACCGTCAGACCGAGCAGAGCGGCAAGGCCGATCAGGCCGAAGGCTCGATCCAGAAGGGCATCGCCAAGGTCAAGGACATCTTCCGCAAGTAGGACCGAGCGCTGGGTGCGTGTTCGCGCGCACCGGCCGCTCCGCCGCTCCACCCGGAGCCGCATCGACCAGAGGCGACACCGGTTCGCCCTCCTCTCTCCAGAATGCACACGTCGATCGTGACCGCCACTCAGCGGCACATGCGATCACGCGTTTCCTCCCTCCACCATCCCATGCTAGGCTCAGCCGTCAGCACGCGGAGGAGGTACGAACACGTGTTCCCCAGAGCCATCCTGGCGGCCCTGCTGCTCGCGGGCCCGGTCGCGGCAGAACCGGTGATGCTGCAGCCCGACCAGCAGAACGTGACCGTCCCGACGCCGGACGGCCCCTTCGTCATCGAGCGCGAGCAGGACAACGCGGCCACTCTCGAGGGCGAGTGGGCGCAGGTCGCCCGCGCCTGCCCGCCCTTCTGCATCCAGCCGATGACCCCGGCCGAGGGCGTCGAGACCATCGGCGAGCTCGAGCTCCTCGAAGCGCTGCAGGACCCTGACGTAAAGGTCATCGACAGCCGCACCTACGACTGGTGGAAGGGCGGCACCATCCCCGGCGCCGTCAGCCTGCCCTACAACCAGGTCGTCGACCGTCTGGAAGAACTCGGCTGCGAGCCCGACTTCGACGGCTGGGACTGCAGCGACGCAGACCGGGTCGTGATGTTCTGCAACGGCCTCTGGTGCGGCCAGTCGCCCACCGCCATCCGCGCCATCATCGCCGAGGGCTACCCGGCCGACCGCATCCGCTACTACCGGGGCGGAATGCAGACCTGGCGGCTGCTCGGCCTTCCGGTGATGCAGCCGCAATCGGGCTGACCTGACATCGGACGGCGGCGACCCGTCGCCTCGCCCTTCAGCCGCCGCACCCCGCTCCCGCCTGCACCGGCGGGCACGGGACCGTCGCGTAGGAACAGAAGACGCAGCAATCGCCCGGCCTCGGCCGCAGGACCGCACCGCAGCCCCGGCAGTCGTAGAAGAACTGGCAGGCGTCGAGAGGCATGGTCTCCTCCCTCCGGTGCCCGCATTCGGGGCAGGTGATCACCGTCTCGCGCCGCGCCTCCGGCATGTCCGACCCTCCTCCTCCCACGGTACGGCCGTCCGTCACTTCAGCGGGTCGTGACCCCAGTTCATCAGCGAGTAGCGCCAGTCGCTCGCCGCGACATCCCCGGAGGGACGCTGCGCGGTGTGGCGGTTGATGTACCCCACCACCTTCGCCATCCAGTCCCAGTCGTCGTCGGTGAGGTCCGCCTTCTTCGTCCGCCTGATCTCCACGATCCGGCGACCGGAATAGTGCCCGGTCGAACTCGCCGTCGTCGCTGTCGCCGACCGACCGGCTCTCGTCGGTCTCCAGCCACTCCTCCAGCTCCCTGGGCGCCATGTTGACGCCATCGCTCCACTCGCCCCAGACCTCGTCGCGCGACTTCGCCATCGGTACCTCCCTTTCGTCGTCGCCTCCCAATGCGCCGGAGAGGCCGTCGGTTGCGGCGGAACGGACGCGAACGAAAACGTACCTTTCACGACAAACCGGGGTCCAGAAATGTACAGAACTTGTGAACTTCCGACCCGCTGGCGCGCGGCGCCCTGCCGGCCTATGTAGCGCACATGGTCTTCGATCTCATCCGCCGCCTCACCGAAACCGAGCCCGCGCCGCTGCCCGAGCCCGACGCGCGAACGGCCCTCGCCGCGCTGCTCGTGAGGATCGCCCGCGCCGACGGCGACTACGCCCCCGAGGAGGTGGCGCAGATCGATCGCATTCTCGTAAGTCGCTATGATCTCTCCCCTTTCGAAGCATCGCGCTTGCGCCGCGAGGCCGAGGCGCTGGAGGCCGAGGCGCCCGACACGGTCCGCTTCACCCGCGCCCTCAAGGACGCCGTCGCCTATGAGGACCGGACGCAATTGATTGAATCCATGTGGGAAATCGTCCTGGCCGACGGAGAGCGCGACCCTGAGGAGAACGCCCTCCTTCGCACCGTCGCCCCGCTCCTCGGCGTGACCGACCAGGACAGTGCGGTCGCCCGCCAAAGGGCTGAAAAGAAGGGGTGATCGCGGCCCTGCCGATGTACGACCGTCCCGAGAACGCCGCCGCCCACGACGCTCTTTGGTCCCTCGTCCGCGAGGCACACGGCGGAGATCTGCCACCGACGCTGACGCGCGACATGAGCCCAGCCGAGACGTGGGCGCATCCCGCTCTCGCTCTCGGCCAGATCTGCGGCCTCCCCCTCCGCACCACCTTCCGCGGCCGCGTTTCCTATGTCGGGACAGGCGCTTACGAGATCTCTGCTCCGCCGGGTCACTATGTCAGCCTGTGGCTTGTCCGCAGCGACGATCGGCGCGCGACGCTCGCTGATTTCGCCGGCTCCACCCTCGCGGTCAGCGGCTACGACTCGCAATCCGGCTGGGCTGCTCCGGTCTCCGATGCCGCAGCGGTGCCGATCCGCTTCGCCCGGCTGGTGGAGACTGGCGCTCACGTCGAAAGCGCCCGGGCGGTCGCAGAGAAGCGCGCTGACATCGCAGCGGTCGACGCTGTCACCTGGCGCGGCATCACTCGTCACGCGCCGATGCCGATGCCGATGCTGCGCGTCCTCGGCCAGACCCGCGCCACACCCGGACTGGCCTTCATCACCGCCGCGAGCCGTGACGCCTCGCGAATGTTTGTCGCGCTGGAGAATGCCATCGCCGGGCTGCCGGACGAGCATCGCGACACGCTCGGATTGCACGGGCTCGTCCGTCTGCCGCTGGAGGCGTACCACGCCGTCGAGACCCCGCCGCGGCTTTAGGCACACGGTCCACCGGACCTAACGTCACCGCGCCCATTGACGTTGCAATCGCGCCTCATCCGCGCCTTACTTCGCTTCCGACGCTCCATTCTCGAAAGCTGTCGTGATCGAAGCCGCCGACCCAGTCATCCACCTGAAGAACATCCACAAGCGCTTCGCCTCGCTCGAGGTGCTCAAGGGGGTGGATCTCGCCGCGCCGCGGGGGCACGTCGTGTCGGTGATCGGCTCGTCCGGTTCCGGCAAGTCGACTCTCCTTCGCTGCGCCAATCTGCTCGAGGACAGCCAGGAGGGAGAGATCATCTTCGAGGGCGAGCCGATCCTCTGGCGCGGCAAGGGCGCGACGCGGCGACCGGCGGACCGGTCGCAGGTGACGCGGATCCGCACCAACCTCGCCATGGTGTTCCAGCAGTTCAATCTCTGGTCGCACATGACCATCCTGCAGAACGTGATGGAGGCTCCGCTTACAGTTCTGCGTCAGGACCGCGACGAGGTAGAGGCGCGTGCGCGCGCCGTGCTCGATCGCGTGGGCATAGACTCGAAGTGCGACGCGTACCCAGCACAGCTCTCGGGCGGGCAGCAGCAGCGTGCCGCCATCGCGCGCGCGCTTTGCATGGAACCCAAGGCCTTGCTCTTCGACGAGCCGACGTCCGCGCTCGACCCAGAGCTCGAACAGGAGGTCGTGCGCGTCATCCAGTCCCTCGCCGAAGAGGGGCGCACGATGATTCTCGTCACCCACGACATGGCGATGGCACGCAACTGCAGCGATCACGTCGTGTTCCTTCACCAGGGCCGGATCGCGGAAGAGGGATCCCCCGATCGCCTGTTCGACCATCCAGAGACACCGAGACTTCGCCAATTCCTGTCGGCCGGCAAGGCCGCATGAGACCAACAAGGGAGAAATACATGAAGAGACTGATCGCCGCCGGCACCGTGCTGGCTCTGACTGCCGGCGCCGCGCTTGCACAGGACGTTGTCCGCATGGGCACGGAGGGCGCCTATCCCCCGTACAACTTCATCAACGACTCCGGCGAGGTCGACGGCTACGAGCGCGAGCTCGGCGACCTGCTTTGCGAGCGGGCGGGTCTTACCTGCGAGTGGGTGACGAACGACTGGGACTCGATCATCCCGAACCTCGTCTCCGGCAACTACGACACGATCATGGCAGGCATGAGCATCACCGACGAGCGGGACGAGGTGATCGACTTCACCCAGAACTACATCCCGCCCGCCGCGTCGGCCTACGTCGCGCTTTCCGAGGATGCCGACCTCGATGGGGGCGTCGTGGCGGCGCAAACTGCCACGATCCAAGCGGCACACGTGGCGGAGTTGGGCGCGACGCTCGTGGAATACGCGACGCCGGACGAGACCGTTGCCGCGGTGCGCAACGGCGAGGCCGACGCGGTCTTCGCCGACAAGGACTACCTCGTTCCGATCGTCGCGGAATCGGGCGGGGAGCTCACGTTCGCGGGCGAAGACGTGCAGCTCGGCGGCGGCGTCGGGATGGGTCTTCGCGAGAGCGACGCGGAGCTCAAGCAGACCTTCGACCAGATCATCGGCGAGCTGAAGGCCGACGGCACCTTGAATGAGATGATCGTCAAGTGGTTCGGCGACGACGCGCAAGTCTACGAGTGACGTCGATGTCGCGCCGCAGACGTTCGGAGTGCCACGCTCCCCGGGCGGCGCTTGTTTGCGTTGAAATTGTCACCTTGGGGAGGTGCCGAACGGCTCGGGGGGGGGAACAACTCCCCTCCCTTCTCACCGACCTACGGGGCCTCGGCTGATGTCCGGCTTCTGCGCCGATCCCGCGACGCTCGAACGTTTCGCCTGGTTCGCTTGCTACCTCACGAGCGGCAAGCACATGGCGTTCTACGGCTCGTTCCTGACCGTCTTGATCCTGCTCGCCGTCACCGCACCGATCGCCCTCGCCTTCGGCTTTGCAGGCGCCGTCGCGGCGCGGTCGCCGGTCTTGCCTCTGCGCTGGCTCGGCAAGGGCTATACCGCGATCGTTCGCGGCGTCCCCGACATCGTCTTCTTCCTCTTCTTCGTGATCGCGCTCGACCAGGCTTTCGAGTGGCTGCGTCATCAGGTGGTCTGCCCTGAGTGGGATCAGCCGGTCCGCCAGGGCAACGATTTCGTCGTGTGTTCCGCGGCCAAGCTGCCGCTCTCCTCGTCCCCGCAATGGGTACACGAGGTCTACGGATTTTCGCTGGCGGTCCTGACGTTCGCCATCGTCTTCGGCGCGTTCGCGGCAAACGTCCTCTACGGCGCGATGCGCGCCGTGCCGAAGACCCAGATCGAGACGGCCGAGGCCTACGGAATGACCCGACGGCAGACCTTCTGGAGGGTGCTCGTGCCGCAGATGTGGGTCTACGCGCTGCCCGGCCTGTCGAACCTCTGGATGATCCTCATCAAGGCGACGCCGCTGCTGTTCCTGCTCGGGGTGGAAGACATCGTCTACTGGGCACGAGAGCTCGGTGGAGCGAAGACGTCGGCGTTCACCTACCCGCATCCGGACTGGAGGCTCTGGTACTTTCTGGGCCTTCTCGCCTTCTACCTCGCGCTCACGAAGGTGAGCGAGATCGTCCTCGCGCGCCTGACCCGCCGCCTCAGTCACGGTCAGGCGACGGTCGGCGGCACGGCGCTGGGCGGCCGCGCCCTGGCGGGAGCGGCATGAACTGCATCGAAACGATCCAGGCCTATGGGTTGAGGTCCATCGGCATCGGCGAGCGTCTGCTGCCGAGGTCGGACTTCACGCTATGCGACCAGTTCGTGCTGATCGGCTCGGGTCTTCTGTGGAACATCTACTTCGGGGTCGTGGCGTTGATCCTCGGCTTCTTCTTCGCCACAGCCCTCGCGATGGCGAAGGATTCGTGGCGCTTCTGGCTTAGAAAGCCTGCGGAGTGGTTCATTTTCCTCTTCCGCGGCTCGCCCCTGTTCATCCAGTTCTTCCTCGCCTACGAGGCGCTGGTCCTGCTGCCGAGGGCCGGCATCGACGTCCTCGGCATCACCATCGAGACGTCCTGGACGACCCGCGCCTGGGCCGGCGCGCTCTTCGTTCTGTTCCTCAACACCGCCGCCTACTCCGCCGAGATCTTCTACGGCGCGCTGCGCTCCGTGCCGCGCGGCGATGTCGAGGCGGCGGATGCCTTCGGCATGACCGGCTGGGCCAAGTTCCGACGCGTCGTCTGGCCGACGATGCTGCGCCTCGCCTGGCCCGCCTACACGAACGAGGCGATCTTCCTGTTCCACGCGACGACCCTGGTCTTCTTCAGCGGCTTTCCCGCGTGGCAACAAAAGGGAGACGCGCTCTATTACGCGAGCTACTTCGCCGACAAGACGTTCAACCCGTTCGTTCCCTACCCGATCGTGGCGGGCTACTTCATCCTGCTGACGCTCGCCGTCATCGCGCTCTTCGGTTTCGTCAACCGCCGGCTCAACCGGCACATGCCGCAGGAGACGCGATCGCGCGTACGCTACCGGCCGCTGCTCGTCCGATGAGCTGGCTTGCCGAGCATCCCGAGGTCAGGACCGTTCACATCGCCGTGGCCGATCTCAACGGCCAGGCCCGCGGCAAGAGGCTCCCGGCCCGCTTCGCCGAGAAGATCCGCAGCGAGGGCGCGCGCATGCCGATGAGCGTGCTCAACGTCGACATCTGGGGCGATGACATCGAGAACTCGCCGCTAGTCTTCGACACCGGCGACCGTGACGGGATCCTCTACCCGACGGATCGGGGCTTCGTCCCGATGCCATGGCTTTCGACGCAATCGGCGTTGCTTCCGGCGTGGATGTATCTCGAGGATGGCGGCCCCTTCTACGGCGACCCCCGTCACGCCCTCGCCGCGGTTCTGCATCGGTACGAGGAGCGCGGCTGGCGTCCGGTGGTGGCCACGGAGCTCGAATTCTACCTCATCGACGACAGCGGGGAGGAGCTGCAACCGCCGCCGTCCCCCCGCTCGGGGAAGCGGCGCCTCGGAGGAGAGATCCTGTCGCTCCGCGCGCTCGACGCATTCGACATCTTCTTCAACGAGCTTTATGACGCCTGCGAGGCGATGGACATCCCGGCCGAGACCGCGATCAGCGAGGCAGGATTGGGGCAGTACGAGATCAACCTCGTCCATGGCCCCGCCCTCAAGGCCGCCGACGACGCCTGGCTCTTCAAGCTCCTGCTGCGCGGGATGGCGCGGAAGTTCGGCTTCGCCGCGAGCTTCATGGCCAAGCCATACGAGGACTACTCGGGCAACGGCATGCACGTCCATTTCAGCGTGCTTGACCGGGACGGCCGCAACATCTTCGACGATGGTGGACCACGCGGGACGGACACGCTGCGCCAGGCCGTAGCGGGATGTCTCACGGCCATGTCTCCATCGGCCCTCGTCTTCGCACCGCATGGAAACAGCTACGACCGGCTGGTCCCGGGCGCGCATGCACCCACCGGTCTGTGCTGGTCATACGAGAACAGAACGGCAGCGATCCGCATCCCGGCAGGGAGCACTGCCGCGCGGCGGATCGAGCATCGGGTCGCGGGCGGCGACGTGAACCCCTACCTGCTCCTCGCGGTGATCCTCGGCGCTGCCCTAGCCGGGATCGAGGACGGGACGGAGCCGCCGGAACCCGTCACCGGCAACGCCTACGAGATGGACCTGCCGCAGATGCCCCGCGACTGGGAGAGCGCGATCGCTGCGTTCGAGACAAGTGAGCGGATGCAGCGCATCCTGCCACGCGGCCTCGTCCGCAACTACCTGATGACCAAGAAGCAGGAGCGGACCTACTACGACGAGCTCTCCCAGACGGAGCGCGTGGACCTCTATCTCGACACTGTCTGACCGGCGGGATAAGCACGTGCCCGCAAATCCCTCGGAAGACCCATGAAAATCGGCATCTTGCAGACCGGCCACGCAGCCGACCCCATACTCGCAGAACAGGGCGACTACGACGAGATGTTCCGCCGCCTGCTGGGCGGTCACGGTTTCACGTTCGAGACTTGGGACGTCGTCGACGACGTCTTTCCAGACGGGCCGGACGCCGCCGACGGCTGGTTGATCACCGGGTCTCGCCACGGCGCGTACGACGACCTGCCCTGGATACCGCCGCTGGAGGACCTGATCCGGACGATCCGCGAAAGCGGGCGGCCTCTCGTCGGCATCTGTTTCGGCCACCAGATTATCGCGCAGGCCCTCGGCGGCCGGGTCGAGAAGTTCGAGGGCGGGTGGTCCGTCGGACCGCAGACCTACCGGATCGAGGGGCGAATGTATTGCCTCACCGCATGGCACCAGGATCAGGTCGTCGAGCCGCCGCAGGGCGCTCGCGTGATCGGCCAAGGCGACGTCTGCCGCTACGCCGCCTTGCTCTATGACGGGATCCTCACGGTGCAGCCGCATCCGGAATACGATGCCGAGACGCTGGCCGGCCTGATCCGCCATCGCGGCCGCGGGACCGTGCCCGACGACCTGCTCGACGCTGCGGAAGAGAATCTGGGTCAGAGGATGGATCGCGGGCTCATGGGTGACCGGATCGCTGCCTTTCTCAAGGGGACCGCATGAGCTGGCTCGACCGTTTGCCCGAGGCCGCGACGGCCTACCTCGACGGCCGGCGCTGCGATGAAGTCGAGTGCATCGTCGCCGACCTTTCCGGCATCGCGCGGGGCAAGGCGATGCCTGCCTCCAAATTCGCGACGCAAACCCGCTTCTACCTGCCGAACTCGATCTTCCTGCAGACGATCACCGGGGACTGGGCCGATGACGGTTCGGAGGCGTTCACCGAGCCCGACCTGATTTTGACACCCGACTTCTCGACCGCGACCGCCGCGCCCTGGGCGCAGGACATGACGTTGCAGGTCATCCACGAGATCCACGACCAGGACGGCAGCCCGTGGCCGATCGCGCCGCGCAACGTCCTGCGCCGCGTCATCGAGCTCTACAACGCGCGGGGTTGGCAGCCGATCGTGGCGCCGGAGATGGAGTTCTATCTCGTCGCCCGCAACACCGACCCGAACCAGCCGATCGAGCCGCCGATGGGACGCACCGGACGCAAGGCGGCGGCGCGACAGGCCTACTCGATGAGTGCGGTCGATGAATACGGGACGGTGATCGACGACATCTACGACTTTGCCGAGGCAATGGGCTTCGAGATCGACGGCATCCTTCAGGAGGGCGGCGCCGGTCAGGTCGAGATGAACCTGCGCCACGGCGACCCGGTGCGGCTGGCGGACGAGATCTTCTTCTTCAAGCGGATGATCCGCGAGGCGGCGCTGCGGCACGACTGCTTCGCGACCTTCATGGCCAAGCCCATCCAGGACGAGCCGGGCTCGGCGATGCACATCCACCACTCCGTCGTCGATACGAGGACCGGCCGCAACATTTTCTCCGATGCCGAGGGGAACGAGACGGCGGCCTTCGGGCACTTTATCGCCGGGCAGCAGAAGCACCTGCCGAGCGTCATCGCGCTGCTCGCGCCATACGTGAACTCCTACCGCCGCTACGTTCCGGACTTCGCGGCGCCCATCAACCTCGAATGGGGTCGCGACAATCGAACCACCGGGATCCGGGTTCCGATCAGCGAGCCGGAGGCGCGGCGGGTCGAGAACCGCCTCGCCGGGATGGACGTGAACCCCTACCTCGGCATCGCGGCGTCGCTGGCCTGCGGCTATCTGGGGCTCGTCGCCGCCGAGTCGCCAGGCGACCCCTTCACAGGTGACGCATACACGCGCGACGCGGCAATACCGCGCGGCCTCGGCGACGCGCTCGACCTCTTCGGCGCCGCCTTCCAGAATCCATGAGATTCTCGGCGAACGCTTCGCCCGCATCTATGCCAGCGTGAAGGAACTAGAGTACCGCGAGTTCCTTCAGGTCATCTCCCCGTGGGAGCGCGAGCACCTCCTGCTCAACGTATGAACCTGCTCGATACGAACGATCGGCCGGGGTGCTACCCGCCGAGCTGGTACGCCGAGACCACCGACCCGCTTCCACCCTTTCCCTACCTCGAAGGGGACCTGCGCGCCGACGTCTGCGTCGTCGGCGGCGGCTACACCGGATTATCGGCGGCGTGGCATCTTGCGCAGGCGGGTCTCGATGTCGTCCTGCTCGAAGCGCAGCGGGTCGGGTTCGGCGCGTCGGGCCGCAACGGCGGTCAGGTCGGGACCGGACAGCGCCTGCACCAGGACGAGCTCGCTGCAATGGTCGGTGACGGGTCGGCGCGGCTGCTGTGGACTCTCTTCGACGAAGCGAAGGCACTGGTTCGCGAGCTCGCCCATCGGCCGGAGGTCGATGCGGGCTGGCAGGACGGTGTGGTGCAGGCGATACGTTCTCCCGCGCATCTGAGCGAAGCGACGGCCTATGCGGAATTGCTGGTCCAAGGCTATGGCGCCGAAGCGATCGAGACACTGGACCGTCACGCGCTTGCCAACCTCATCGGAACCGAGGCCTTCTCGGGCGGCGTGGTCGACTGGTCGACGGGCCACCTGCATCCTCTGCGCCTGGCACTCGGCCTCGCTCGACTTGCGAAGACGGAGGGGGCGCGGATCTTCGAGGCGTCGCGAGTCCTGGCGGTCGACGGCACACGCGTGCGAACGGCGGAGGGGCATGTACGCGCCGACCACGTCGTTCTTGCGGCGAACGGCTATCTCGGCCTCCTCGCACCCGACGTGGGTAAGCGCGTGATGCCGATCAACAACTTCGTCATCGCGACGGAGCCATTGGGCGACCGATTGCCTCTCGCCCGGCCGGTCGCGGTGGCCGACGACAGGTTCGTGGTGAGCTATTGGCGGCCGACGGAAGATGGGCGGATCCTGTTCGGCGGCGGCGAAAGCTACGGCTACCGCTTTCCGAAAGACATTGCGACGAAGGTTCGTGTACCTCTGGCGCGCGTGTATCCCGGACTGGAGAACGTCACGATTACCCACGCCTGGGGCGGAACACTGGCGATAACCCGCAGCCGGATGCCTTTCTTCGCGCGGCTCGGCCCCGGTGTGTGGTCGGCATCAGGCTATTCGGGCCATGGCGTGGCGATGGCGGTCATGGCCGGTCGGGTTCTTGCGGAGGCGATCGGAGGCGAGGCGGGACGCTTCGACCTTCTGTCCTCAACCCCGTCGCCCACGTTCCCCGGAGGTACCGCCGCGCGCTCGCCAGTGCTCGCCCTGGCGATGACTTGGTACGCGCTGAGAGATCGTTTGGGCCTTTAGAGTCGCAACAGGCATACTGCCCCGCTACAGTTTTCCCGAAAACGATCGTCAGGAAACCTGAAAGCATGGCAGTGCCCGATACCTACAGCGCAGAGCCCATACCACACGCCGCGCGTGCCGAGATAGAGAGATTGCTGCAGTCAGGCGATCTCTTTCGCTACACCGCGCCGGCCGCCGCCCCAGTCGCATTGCTGGAGGCGGAATTTGCCGAGCTTCTCGGCGTGCGCTTCGCGGTTGCGGTTTCGTCGTGTTCATCGGCCTTGTTTCTGTCGCTCAAGGCGCTTGATTTGCCGCAGGGGGCCCGCATCGCCGTTCCGGCATTCACCTTCGCGGCCGTGCCGTCGGCGATCGTTCATGCCGGATGTGTTCCCGTGCTCGTGGAGTGCGGCACCGACTACCGGATCAACCTCACCGACTTTGCCGAAAAAGCAGCCTCTTGCGATGCTGTTCTGATCAGTCACATGCGCGGCCACACCTCCGACATGGATAGCATCATGAGCACGGCCAGCAGGCTCGGCCTGGCAGTCGTCGAAGATGCGGCGCACTCGCTCGGGACCCTCTGGCAGGGCCGGAAGATCGGGACAATCGGAAAGATCGGGTGCTTCTCGTTCCAATCCTACAAGCTGCTCAACGCCGGCGAGGGAGGTCTGCTGGTCACCGATGACGCCGAACTCGCGGCGCGTGCGATCATCATGTCGGGAGCCTACGAGCACAATTGGAAGAAGCACCCGGTCGCACAGGAGGCCTTTGCACGTTGGCAGAATCGGCTGCCGCTCTACAATACGCGCCTTGGGAACCTGTCAGCCGCGATCCTGAGGCCGCAGCTCTCCGAGTTGCCGAGGCGCGTGAGAGACGGGCGCCGAAACCATGACCGCGTCGCGGCGTGTCTGGACGCGGCGCCCTGGTTCTCGGTCCCTGCGCCCCTGCCGGGCGAGGTGAGGGCGCCGGATTCCATCCAGTTCAACCTTGTCGGCATGAGCGACCTCGACGTCGCGAGCTTCGTCCAGGCGGCGGAGGAGCGGGGGGTGTCGTTACAGGTGTTCGGGCGCAGCAAGGACAATGCCCGCGCCTTCTGGAACTGGCAGTTCCTCGACGAGGTGCCCGAGCTGCCGGAAACACGATCAATGCTGATGCGGGCCTGCGATCTGCGACTGCCGGCGAGGCTTTCAATCGAGGAATGCAACGTGTTGGCGGGCCTGCTCGTCGACGCGGCAACCTCGTCGCTCGCGGCCGCTGCCTAGAGGAGCCGCAAGCTCTCTCGCAGCCACGGCATCCGCTTCGTACAGGGAACGTATACACCAGTTCCGCCTGCGCGGGACCCAGATGCACGGCGATGCGCTCAGGCAGTCCGGCCAGCCTTCTGCACGTGCGGTCAGAACCATGCGGCGCGTCGAAGCCTTATCGGCAGCGGCATTACGTGAGCGCCGTCGCGAAGCGTCCCGCCCGCATGAACCCCAAGGCCGTTAGGATTGTCCGACCGGCGCCCGCCACGATTCCCCGGCGCGTGCCCCGACCAGGCGTTTCGACCACAGGCGGATCGTAGGGCGTAGCAGGCATCCTGCGGAAGGAGGTTACCTGTCAGCGCAATCGCTCGCCCCAAGCCACCGTGTGCTTCCTGCGTCGAAGCTATTCGACGAACATTGCCGCTGAGCCACCATTGAACCGCCGCTGTGGCATCGCTACAGCTCGCCCGCGAAAGGAGGCCAGCCCATGACCATCGAGCCGAACAGCTGGGAGGGGCGCGCCGCCGCACATTCCTTCTACGGTTTCACCGACCTGCCGAGCGTGCGTGACCGCGGTACCGTCGTTCTCACGCACGGTGAGGGTCCGTACGTCTTCGATGTGCACGGTCGGCGCTACCTGGACGCGAATTCGGGCCTCTGGAACATGGTCGCCGGTTTCGACGATCCGACGCTTCGGGATGCAGCCAAGGCCCAGTACGACCGGTTCCCGGGCTACCACGCCTTCTTCGGTCGAATGTCGGATCAGACCGTCATGCTGTCCGAGAAGCTCATCGAGATCTCGCCGTTCGAGCGGGGCCGCGTTTTCTACACGAACTCCGGATCAGAAGCTAACGATACGCTGGTCAAGATGCTGTGGTTCCTGGCCGCCGCCGAGGGAAAACCGCAACGCCGCAAGATCCTCACGCGCGTGAACGGCTATCACGGAGTCACCGTCGTTTCGGCGTCGATGACGGGCAAGCCCTACAACGAACTCTTCGGTCTGCCCCTGCCTGGCTTCGTCCACCTGACCTGCCCCCACTACTGGCGCGAGGGAAGAGAGGACGAGACGGAGGCGGACTTCACGGACCGCCTTGCCGCCGAGCTTGAAGAGGTCATCGCACGTGAGGGCGCCGACACGATCGCAGCCTTCGTGGCCGAGCCGGTGATGGGCGCCGGGGGCGTGATCCCGCCGTCAGAGGGCTACTTCCAAGCGATACAGGCCATCTTGAAGCAGCACGGAATTCCGCTCGTCTCGGACGAGGTGATCTGCGGCCTTGGCCGGACCGGATCGGTCTGGGGCTGCGAAACCTACGGGTTCGTCCCAGACGCGATCATCTCCTCCAAGGCCTTGACCGCGGGCTACTTCCCGATGGGCGCCGTGGTCCTCGGGCCGGAGTTGTCGGATCGCTTGAACGCGGCGGCCGAAGCGGTCGAGGAATTTCCGCATGGATTCACGGCAAGCGGGCACCCGGTCGGCTCTGCCATCGCTCTCGCGGCAATCGACCTGATCCTGCACGGCGGGCTGCTCGATCGGGTGAGGGAATCGACCCCGCAATTCGAAGCGGGGCTTGCGAGGCTTGCCGAGCACGCGCATGTCGGAGAGTGGCGTGGCAAGGGTTTGATGGGCGCCCTGGAAGCCGTCGCGGACAAGGAGACGCGGGAGCCCTTCCCTTCCGAAATGAGCATCAGCGAAAGGATCGCCAACACCTGCACCGACAACGGCCTCATCTGCCGGCCCCTCGGTCAGGCCATCGTCCTCTGCCCGCCCTTCGTCATGTCGACCGACCAGATGGACGAGATGTTCGACAAGCTCGAGACCTCGCTGATCAAGGTCTTCTCGGATATCGGCGTCTAGCCTCAACCCTCCATTTTGGCGAGGCGGGCCTGCATCTCGGCGATCTGACTGCGGATCTCTGACAGTTCGTTCGGCTCTTCGCCCTCCTCCGGCTCCGGTAGCGAGCCGGACCAGGAACTGGACATGCTTCCAGTCATCGCCTTGATGAACGCCTCCTGCTGCGCCTTCATCGCCTCGAAGCCTGGCATTGAAGCCATCGGACCTGCCATCGTCTCCAACATCTTGGTCTGACCCTGCCGCAGCATGTCAAACGACATCGCAAGGAACTGGGGCACGACGCTCTGCGCCTGGCTCGTGTAGCTGCGAACGAGGTCCGTCAGGACATTGAGAGGCAGGACGTTCTCACCCCGACTCTCATGCTCGGCGATGATCTGCAGCAGGTACTGTCGAGTGACATCGTCACCGCTCTTGAGGTCCTTAATGAGAACATCTCGGCCAGAGCGAATGAAGGTCGCTATATCCTCGAGCGTGACGTAGTCGCTGGTCTCGGTGTTGTACAGGCGCCGGCTCGCATACCGTTTGATCAGCAGCGGTTTTTCCGTTTCGGCCACGTATCATCCCCTCGGCTGCGCGGCAGTGCAGCGAAGCTTAGACCTTGGATGCCTGAAAGAAAAGCGCGGTCGCTCCGGCAAGGTCCCATGGAAATCGGCATCGCCGATCCCGCAGTCGTGTCACCCGCGGCGGGGGCGACGCACAAATTCGCGAAGCACCTCTTCGAAGCGATCCTCAAAAGAAAAGGACGGACCAATGGTCCGCCCCCTTACCTCCGATCCAACGGGGAGGACGCCGGATCGCACACTCGCTACGTCACTTCGCGGCGCGCTTGGACGCAGTCGTGAAGTCGCTACCGGCCTTCTTCATGGCAGCCGTCGCATCTTCCTGCGCGTCCTTGCCGGCGGCAAGCATCAGCTCGACCGTTTCCATCTGAACTTTCTTCGCGATCTCGGCGAAGGCGGCCAGGGTCTCGGCGGTGGATTCAGCTTGAGCCGAGGCGAAGTCGGTTACAGCCTTGGAGTAGTCCTGCGGCTCTTCTTTGACGGTCGCGACGTTGCTCATCTTGTTCAACGTGTCGATCGTCCATTTCGAGGAGATGGTGGTCGACTTCTCGGCGGCGTCAAGCGCAACCTTCGACATCTTCTCGCCGAACGAGGCGTACGACTTCCAGCTGTCCTGCATGGCGGACATGTCCATCGGGAACGTGCCCATCATGTCCTGCATCATCTTGGAGTAGTCTTGCGTGTTGGTCATTGCTCTGGGTTCCTTCCGTTCCGGCTTCCGCCCGTGTCATAGGCCCCATATGCACGCTGCACCGCAGCATTGCAAGTGCTCAACGCTGCGTCGCAGCATTTTCTCTCACGCAGCCTCTGGCGCCTCCACGACGTAGGAACCGGGCGCGGGCGCAATCGCCGGATGCTTCGCGTCGCCTGGCTGGCGGGCATCGACCTTGGCGCCCGAACGCTTGGCCAGCCACTCTCCCCAGCGCGGCCACCAGGACCCCTCGTGGAACTCCGCGTTCTCCTTCCAGTTCTGGGCGTCTCCAGACCAGTCCCCATTCGTCCAGTGACCATACTTCTTCTTCGAGGGCGGATTGACGATGCCCGCGATGTGACCCGACTCCGACAGGATGAAGGTCTTGGACCGACTGCCCATCTGGCGGACGCCCTCGAAACTCGCCTTCCAGGGAGCTATGTGGTCGGTCTCGCAAGCGACCGCGAAGAGCGGCACGCGGACGTCCTTGAGATGTACGGTGTGGTCGAGGATCTGGAAGCCCGCTTGTGCGAACATGTCCTCCTGGTATAGGCCACGCAGATACTGGACGCACATCTTGGCGGGCAGGTTCGTGCCATCGCCGTTCCAGTAGAGCAGGTCGAAGGCAGGCGGGGTCTCCCCCATCATGTAGCTGCGGATCGCGGGCCCATAGACGAGGTCGTTCGAACGCAGGAAGCTGAAGGTCCGGCTCATGAAGAATGACTCGAGGATGCCCTTCTCGCGCACCTCGCGCTCGATCCCGTCGACGAAGTCGTCGTTGATGAACACGCTGACCTCGCCGTGATCCGAAAAATCCGTCAGCGTGGTGAAGAAGGTCGCCGAGTTGATCCGCTTGTCACCGGTCTTGTGCAGATACGCCAGACCCAACGCGAGGGTCGTGCCGCCGATGCAGTAGCCTGTGACGTTCAGCTTTTCCTCGCCGGTGATGGCGCGGACCTGATCCATTGCCTCGAGATACCCCTCCTGAACGTAGGTATCGAGACCCACGTCCCGGTAGCTTGCGTCGGGGTTCTTCCAGCTCACCACGAAGAGGGTGAACCCCTGCTCCAGGATCCAGCGGATCAGGCTGTTCTTCGGCTTCAGGTCGAGGATGTAGAACTTGTTGATCCAGGGCGGAAAGATGACGAGAGGCGTCTTGTGCACCTTCTCGGTCTGCGGGGTGTACTGGATCAACTCGAACAGCCGGTTGCGGTAGACCACCTGTCCTTCGGCGGTCGCGAGGTTTTCGCCGACGCGGAAGGCCTTCTTGTCGGCAAGCGTGACGAGGATGTCGCCCTCGTTTGCCTCGATGTCCCTCACTAGGTTCTCGAGACCGTCGACCAGGCTCTGACCCTCGGTCTCGGCCGCTTTCTTCAGGGCCTCGGGGTTCGTACCCAGAAAGTTGGCGGGGCTGAACATGTCCATGATCTGCCGGCTGAAATATTCGATCCGCTTCCGCTCCTTTGGATCGATGTGCTCGAGGTCGGCAACCGCCTGAGAGATAGCCTCGGACGAATAGATGTACTGCTGCTTTATGTAGTTGAAGTAGGGATGCGTGTCCCAGAGTTCGTTGGAGAAACGGCGGTCCTTCGGTCCTGTGTCCGTAGGGGCCTCGAACTTGCCTTGAGCAAACGTGTGCTGCGCCTCGACATAATGTTTCAACGCCTTCCCCCAGTAGCTGATCTGGTGCTCCAGGATCTTGGAGGGATTCGACATCATCTCGGCCATGTATGCCGAAGCGGCTTTCACGAAGAGCTCCTGGCTCGGCCCATGGAGGCTCGGATCCTTGAACTTCTTTCGGCCGAGCGCCGCGACGAGACGCGCGGTAAGCTCCTCAACTCGCGCGAGATTTGCGTTCAGCTTGTCCAGATTTTTCGCATTTTCGGTTTGTTCAGTTGTCATAGGGCAGTTTCCGGCCTAGCCTTTCGCAGGTGCAGCATTTCGGAGCGGGCAGTATGCATCGCTCCAGTTTCGGACTCTACCCGGCTCGCCTGCCCGGGCAAAGCGGAGTCGGGCAAGGAGACGCGCGATGCGCTACATGATGAGCTACGACGCGATGGAAACCTGGCGGACCGCCAACCAGTGGCTTGGCGCGACAGCGCTTGCGGCGGGCTCCTTTCCCGCAACCGGGCTCTTGCCGACGCCACTCTTTCCGATGATCCGCGCTTGGGGAGAGGTGGCCGAGCGCAGCTTCGCTCGGATGGTCGCACGGCCGGATTGGAACATATCGACAATCGTCGGCGACGACGGCCAAGACAAGGTTGTCACGATCGAGTCGGAGTTGCACCGCCCCTTCGGCGATCTGGTCCGGTTCAATGTCGCCGACCGGCAGGAGAAGCCGCGTCGGGTGCTGCTCGTGGCGCCGATGTCGGGACACTACGCGACCCTCCTGCGCTCGACCGTCGCGAGCCTGCTGCCGGATGCGGAGGTCTGGATCACCGACTGGCACAATGCTCGGGACATTCCGGTGAGCGAAGGCAAGTTCGACATCGAGGACTACACACTGTACCTAGCGGACTTCATGCGGCATCTCGGTCCGAGCACGCACGTCATTGCGGTCTGCCAGCCGGCTCCGCTCGCGCTTGCCGCAACGGCCCACCTCGCCGCCGAAGAGCCGGAGGCGCAGCCGGCCACCCTCACCCTCATCGGCGGCCCCATCGATCCGGATGCCGCGGCGACCGACGTGACCGACTTCGGTCGCCGCATCACGATGGGCCAGCTCGAGAAGTTCGTCGTGCAGCGGGTCGGCTTTAAGTATGCAGGTGCGGGACGCATGGTGTACCCTGGCCTGTCGCAGCTGACCTCGTTCATGTCGATGAACGCGGAGCGGCACGCCAAGGCGTTCAGCGAGCAGATCTTTCGCGTCTCAAAGGGCGAAGCGTCCGATCATGACCGGCACAACAGGTTCTATGACGAGTATCTCGCGGTCATGGACATGACGGCGGAGTTCTATCTTTCGACGGTCGAACGGATCTTTAAGAAGCGGGAGATCGCGCGGAACGTCTTCAAGGTTGCGGGCTGCGCCGTCGACATCGGCGCGATCACGGACGTTGCCGTCAAGGTCGTCGAAGGCGAGGAGGACGACATCAGTGCACCGGGCCAGTGTCTTGCAGCTCTGGACCTGCTAACCGGCCTCCCGGACAGCAAGAAGGCGCGTCATCTGGAACCGGGAGCGGGGCATTACGGCATCTTCGCCGGGCGCTCGTGGCGCACAAACATCCGTCCCCTCGTTCTCGGGTTCATCGACGCGAACCAGCGCGAAGGCGTGGCGCAGGCGCGAGCGGCCAATGACGCTCCACGCAGAACTACTCCGTATGTGGCGACACGTCCGGTCACAGGCCCGACGCCGATCTGAACTCCGCCTCCCCTTGTCTGGTAAACGCCATCCCATCGTCGTAAGGGTTGCGCGAGCTTGAACCGCGCCCGGCGGGGAGCGCGACGCACAGGGGGAAGACATGGCAGTCAAGGTCGCCATCAATGGCTTCGGTCGTATTGGTCGCAACATTCTGCGCAGCATCATCGAATCCGGACGCACGGATATTGAGGTCGTCGCGATCAATGATCTCGGTCCAGTCGAGACGAATGCGCACCTGATCCGCTACGACAGCGTCCATGGTCGGTTCCCCGGAACCGTCACCGTCGGCGAAGACACCATCGATGTCGGACGGGGGCCGATCCGCGTGACGGCGCTACGCGACCCCAAGGAATTGCCTTGGGATGACGTCGATGTCGCGATGGAATGCACAGGTATCTTTACCGCGCGAGACAAGGCGGCGGCGCATCTCGAGAACGGGTCGAAGCAGGTTCTGATCTCCGCGCCGGGTGCCAACGCGGACAAGACCGTGGTGTACGGGGTCAACCATGAGGCGCTGACCGCTGACGACAAGGTCGTCTCGAACGCGTCCTGCACGACGAACTGCCTCGCCCCGGTAGTGAAGGTGCTGCACGACGCGATCGGAATAGAGCGTGGCTTCATGACCACCATCCACTCCTACACCGGCGACCAGCCGACGCTCGATACCCTGCACAAGGATCTCTATCGTGCGCGTGCTGCGGCAATGTCGATGATCCCGACCTCCACCGGTGCGGCGAAAGCCGTTGGCTTGGTCATGCCCGAGCTTAACGGCAAGCTGGACGGGGTGGCGATCAGGGTGCCGACGCCAAACGTCTCCGTCGTCGACCTGACGTTCGCGGCGGCGCGCGACACCAGCGTGGACGAGATCAACGATGCCATGCGAGCCGCCGCCGAAGGCGCGCTCAAGGGCGTCCTTGGATTCACCGACGACAAGCTCGTTTCGATGGACTTCAACCACGACGCCCACTCCTCGGTCTTCGCGACGGACCAGACCAAGGTCATGGAAGGCGGCAAGCTCTGCCGCGTGCTGAGCTGGTACGACAACGAATGGGGCTTCTCGAACCGAATGTGCGACACCGCTGTTGCCATGACGCAACGGAGCTGACCACCCGTCACCGGTCCTGGCCGGCCGACGGGCCGGCCCGATAGCATCAGGACTCTGTATTCAAACGAGTTCTGCCGCAATCTTCTCCTGAACAGGCACTTTGTAAAAGTTCCCTTACCCGGCATGCACTTGCTGCATAGCAGCATGACCTTCGCCCGCATTGCAGGACAGGCTGATAGCGCTCACATTCAGTCTCGTACGAACAACCAACCTCGTACTGAAAGGACTGAATGATGGAAAAGCTTCTCAACCAGATCCGCGCCCGCGCCGAGTACCGTCGCACGGCCTCGGAAATATCCCGCATGCCTCTGGACGTCGCGCTCGACCTCGACCTCGATCGGGCCGACGCACCTCGCATAGCGCGCCAAGCCGTCTACGGACGCTAAGGCGCGAGATGCACCAGGTAGAACTCTTCAAGGAAAGCCACGATGACGCCTCTTCTCTCTCGCGTGCAGAGCGCGATCCGGAACCGCGCCGCCTATCGGCAGACGGTGAACGAAATCCGCAGGCTGCCAATCGACATCGCTCTGGATCTCGACCTCTATCCTGGCGATGCCGAGTTCATAGCGCGCCGCGCGGTATACGGCCGCTAGGAGAACTTCTCTTCAAGCGCATCGCGAACAGCGGGGGCGACGAACTTCGAAACGTCGCCCCCTAGCCTTGCGATCTCCTTCACGAGACGCGAAGCGATGGCCTGATACTCTGCCTCGGCCATCAGGAACACTGTCTCGATCGAATCGTCGAGACGTCGGTTCATCCCAACCATCTGAAACTCGTACTCGAAATCGGCGACGGCCCTCAGGCCGCGGACAATGATCTGCGCGCCCACGTCCCTCGCGCAGTCGATCAGCAGGTTCTCGAACGGATGTACCCGGATCTCCGTGCCGGTGGCGGCACTGATCCGGCTCCCCTCCTGCTCGAGCATCGACACCCGCTCTTCGAGTGAAAAAAGCGGGCCCTTGTCACGGTTGATGGCGACGCCGATGAAGAGTCGGTCCACCAGCAGGGCCGCGCGCCTGATGATGTCCGTGTGGCCCAGCGTGACCGGATCGAAGGTCCCGGGATAGAGGCCGATGCGCATCGCAGTCCCTCGCTTTTACCCACAAAAGAGCGGGCGCAGCGTCGAACTTCAAGCGATCAGTGGCCCATTACCATGTCCTGCAGGGCGTCACGCTCCATCGCAAGCTCGCTGAGGCGCGCCTTGACCACGTCACCGATCGAGATCAGCCCGACCATGACGTCGCCCTCCATGACGGGCATGTGGCGGAAGCGGCCCTCGGTCATCTTGCCGAGGATATCATGCGCCGAATCGTCAGGAGTGCAGGTGACGAGCTTGTCCGTCATCATTTGCGAGACCTTCTCCGACAAACAATCCGTTCCCCTGCGTCCGAGCTCGCGGACGATGTCGCGCTCTGACAGGATGCCGGCCGGCGTCTTGCCGTCCGTCGACACGATCAAGGCGCCGATCCGTTTCGAGGAAAGTATTCCCATGGCCTCCGTCACGTCGATGTCAGGCTGCACGGTGACAACCTCGTCATTGCCCTTGCCTCGAAGGATCTGGTGCACCCGCATTACCGCATCTCCTGAAACAGGTTCATTCTACGACCGTCGCCGCGGGAAGGCCGCCGTGTCAAGCCGGGTGGTCTTTCCCCTGCTCGATCCCCCGCCTAATGTGCGGCGAAAGCGAACAAGGGAGGTCAGGATGCGTGAAATCGGGCATTTCGTGGGGGGACGGGAAGTCGGCGGGGCAAGCGGCCGATCGGCAGACGTCTTCAATCCCGCGACAGGCGAGGTACAGGCGCATGTCGCTCTCGCTTCCAAGGACGAGGTCGATGCGGCGGTCGATGCGGCGGCGGCGGCGCAGCCTGCCTGGGCCGCGACGAACCCGCAGCGCCGCGCGCGCGTCCTGATGGAGTTCGTCCGACTGCTGAACCGCGACATGGACGATCTCGCCGAGACCCTGAGCCGGGAACACGGAAAGACTGTTCCGGATGCCCGCGGCGACGTGCAGCGCGGCCTGGAGGTGGTGGAGTTCTGCATCGGCGCGCCGCACCTGCTCAAGGGCGAGTTCACCGATGGCGCCGGACCGGGCATCGACATCTACTCGATGCGTCAGCCGCTCGGGGTGGTAGCGGGCATTACGCCCTTCAACTTTCCGGCGATGATCCCGATGTGGAAGATGGCGCCGGCGCTCGCCTGTGGCAACGCCTTCATCCTGAAGCCCTCCGAGCGCGACCCATCGGTTCCGATGATGCTCGCCGCGTTGCTCAAGGAAGCAGGGCTCCCGGACGGCGTGCTGCAGGTCGTCAATGGCGACAAGGAAGCGGTGGACGCCATCCTCGACAATCCGCTTGTTCAGGCCGTAGGCTTTGTCGGGTCGACCCCGATCGCCGAATACATCTACTCGCGAGGCTGCGCGGCTGGAAAGCGTGTGCAATGCTTCGGCGGCGCAAAGAATCACATGATAGTCATGCCCGACGCGGACATGGATCAGGCGGCGGACGCGCTGGTCGGGGCCGGCTACGGCGCAGCGGGCGAGCGCTGCATGGCCGTCTCCGTCGCGGTGCCGGTCGGGGAGGAAACGGCCGACCGGCTGGTCGAAAAGCTCGTCCCGCGCATCGAGAAGCTGAAGGTCGGCCCCTACACTGGCGGCAAGGACGTGGACTACGGCCCGCTGGTGACGGCCGCGGCGAAGGAGCGTGTTCTGCGCCTCGTCGAGTTCGGGCGTTGACCAGGGTGCGGAGCTGGTGGTCGACGGGCGTGATTTCTCGCTCCAGGGTTACGAGAACGGGTTCTTTCTCGGGCCGCATCTGTTCGACCGCGTGACGCCCGAGATGGACATCTATCGGGAAGAGATCTTCGGCCCCGTACTCAGCCAGGTTCGCGCGAAGACCTACGAGTCCGCCGTCGATCTGATCATGAAAAACCAGTACGGCAACGGGACGGCGATCTTCACCCGCGATGGCGATGCCGCGCGCGATTTCGCCGCGCGCATCAACGTGGGCATGGTCGGTGTCAACGTCCCGATCCCGGTGCCGCTGGCCTACCACACGTTCGGCGGCTGGAAAAAATCGGGCTTCGGCGACCTGAACCAGCACGGGCCGGACGCCTTCCGCTTCTACACCCGGACCAAGACCGTGACCGCGCGCTGGCCCTCGGGCCTGAAGGAAGGCGGCGAGTTCCATTTCAAAGCGATGGACTGAAGCGGCAGCGGCGCGCGCTCTCAGTCGAGGCGCGCTGTAGTTGCAGGTCGATCCCGCGCGCCGCCGTGATCGCAGCATCGTAGCGCCGGGCTTCGGCGGCCGGATCGGGTGCGTCGCCCTGCGGCAGGTGCGTCCGCGCCGGGTCCAGCCCGACCGCGTCGAAGAGCAGGCGCCGCATCGTCGCGTGGTAGCTCCGCGGGTGATCCGCAGCGAGGCCGACATACTCATCAAGGTTGAACGTCGTCACGGCCCGGAGATCGAGCGCCCCGGTCCGACACATCTCGACGATCCGGGCATAGACCGGCTCCATCGTGCCGCCCGTCGCCAGCCCGAGCACGGCCGATGGCGCCGCGCGCACCGTCTCGGCCAGGATGCCGGCGACACGCCCCGCTGCCGCCGCCGCGTCCTCGCAGAGCAGCACCTGCATCAGAGCCTCCGTCCGTCTGGCCCGAACAGAAAGCAGGCGTCGCCGGGCACGCGAAACGGCACCGTCTCGCCGCCCCGGGGAAGCCGCCCGCGCGGCAGCTGCGCCACGACCGCATCCTCGCGCCCGGCCTCGGAGTAGAGGAACGCGGTCCCGCCCAGGTTCTCCACGACCTCGGTCCGCAAGGTCACTTCAGCCCCGTCCGTCCCTCCGGCGGCCGAATCCTCGGGCCGCACGTCCAGCACCACCTCCTCCGGCACGTCGCCCACCGGTCCCCGCGGCCGCACCTCGAGCCCCTGGACCCCGAGCCCCGGCACGTCGACCGCGACCCGACCGCTCGCCGTCCACCCGGTGACGCGCGCGGGCAACAGGTTCATGCGCGGGCTGCCGATGAAGCCCGCAACGAAGACGTTGTCGGGGTCGGCGTAGAGCGCCTCGGGCGTGCCGGTCTGCTCGATCCGGCCCTGGCGCAGGAGCACGATCCGGTCCGCGAGCGTCATCGCCTCGGTCTGGTCGTGAGTCACGTAGATCATCGTCGCGCCGAGCTCGGCATGCAGCCGCGCCAGCTCCAGCCGCATCTGCACCCTGAGTTCGGCATCGAGGATGGACAGCGGCTCGTCGAAGAGGAACACCTTGGGGTCGCGCACGATCGCGCGGCCGATCGACACGCGCTGCCGCTGCCCGCCCGACAGCGTCCGCGGCTTGCGGTCGAGATGCTCCTCGATCTGCAGCGTCCGGGCCGCCTGGCGCACCGTCTCGTCGCGCTGCGCCTTGGGCATCCCCGCCATCTCGAGGCCGAAGGACATGTTCTCGCGCACCGTCATGTGCGGGTAGAGCGCGTAGGACTGGAACACCATCGCGACCCCGCGCTCGCTCGGCTCCACCCCCGTCACGTCGCGTCCGGCGATGACCACGCGGCCCGCGCTCGGGCTCTCCAGCCCGGCGATCAGCCGCAGCAGCGTCGACTTGCCGCAGCCCGACGGGCCGACGAAGACCACGAACTCCCCCGGCTCCACCTTGAGGTCGAGCGGCCGGATGACTTCGGTCGCGCCAAAGCTCTTGGCGATGCCGTCGAGGATCACGTCGCTCATTTCACCGCTCCCTCGGTCAGGCCCGAGACGAACCACCGCCCGACGAACGCGAACAGCACGATGACCGGCAGGATCGACAGGCTCGCCCCCGCCAGCAGCAGGCCCCAGTCGATCTGGTACTGCCCGATGATGCCGGCAAACCCGACCGGCACCGTCCGCCGCGCATCCGACATGATCAGCACCGAGGCAAAGACGTACTCAGTCCACGCCGTGACGAAGGCAAAGATCGCGACGCTGGCAATCCCCGGCGCCACCAGCGGGATCATGATCCGCCGCAGCACCGTCAGCGGCGGCCCGCCGTCCAGTCGCGCCGCCTCCTCGATCTCGGGCGGGATGCCGGCGAAGAACGAGCGCAGCATCCAGATCGCGAAGGGCAGCGCGAAGGCGACGTTGACGACCACCAGCGCCGCCCGCGTGTCCACCAGCCCCGCCTTCGCGAAGATCCCGAAGAGCGGGATCAGCACCACGATCGACGGGAACGCGTAGGCGAGCAGGATCACCCGGCAGACCGTTTCCCGCCCGGGAAACGCCGTGCGAAAGAAGGCGTACCCCTCCGGGATCGCCAGGATCAGCGTGATGAGCGTGATGAGCGTGATGAGCGTCGACAGGCTCGCCACGATCAGGCTGTTTGCCATGTAGTTCGGGTAGTCCGAGCTCGCGAGCAGCCGGACGTAGTGCTCGACCGTGAAGCTCTGCGGCACCATCGTCGGCTCGCGCGCGATGATCTCCGCCGGCGCCTTGAACGAGCTCGAGATCACCCACGAGAACGGCAGAGCAACCAGCACCGCGAGGAAAAGAACCGCGGCGCCGAGCATCGCGCTCCACTACCGACCCCGCCTCAACGGTCGTCTCCCGAGCGCGCAAGCCAGCGGGTTGCGACGATGGCGAAGCCCACAAGGAACACCGTCGTCAAGACCGCGACCGCCGCCGCTTCGTTCATCCGGTAGCTCTTGAACGCGGTCTCGTAGATCAGAACCGGCAGCGTCTGCGTGCCCCCCGCCGGCCCGCCCGCCGTCATCAGCCAGATGATGTCGAAGACGTCGAACGACAGCAGCGTCCCGATCACCAGCAGCACTCCCAGCGTCGGCGCCAGCAGCGGCCAGGTGATCCGCGTGAACCGCTTCCACGCCCCCGCCCCTTCGATCCGCGCTGCCTCATGCAGTTCCTCCGGAATCCGGGTCAGCCCGCCAGCAGCATCAGCGCGATGAAAGGGAACCAGCGCCAGCAGTTGATGAAGACCAGCGTCGCGAACGCCGTCCCCCACGGGCCGATCCGTCACGCCCGCCTGCATCAGCAACGGATTGACGATGCCGCCCGAGGTCGAAAACAGCCACCGCCAGATCATCACCACGACGACGGTCGGAACGATCCAGGTCAGGATCACCCAGGTTCGCGCGATGCGGACCCCCGGAAACCGCTGGTGCAGCGTCAGCGCCGTCACCAGCGCCAGCGCGGTCTGCAGCACAGCGTTCGCCAGCACCCAAGCGAGGCTCAAAGTGGCCGAATGCCAGAAGCTCGTACCGGCAAGCAGCTTGCGGTGGTTTGCAAGCCCCACCCAGTCGCCTGTGGTGCCGACAGACCGCATGCCCTGCAACGACACCGCCGAAGCCAGGGGCAGCGCCAGCGTCGCTGCCAGGAAGACGAGCGCCGGGGCGACGAAGACCCCACGCCTTGACCTGTCGACCCACCGCCCCGCGCCCTGTCCCTAGTCGGTCAGTTCTTGCGTCCGCGCCTCGCCGTCGGCCACGGCCTCAGCGGGCTCCATCCCCTGCCCTGCGATCATCTGCAGCGTCTCGGCCAGCACGTTCTGCGCCGATATCGCGGCGATCGCCGGGAACACCCGCCTCGAGGTAAAGCCGAACAGCATCCCGTTCGCGGAACTATCGATCACCGTCTCGATCTGGCTGCGGTACTTCTCGACCATCGGATCGGACCAGAAGCTCTCGGCCTCCGCCCCGTCCGCCGTCACCGGCATGAAAAGCCCCGGCTCC
Organism: uncultured Alphaproteobacteria bacterium; assembly: GCA_963749675.1. Classification (GTDB taxonomy): domain Bacteria; phylum Pseudomonadota; class Alphaproteobacteria; order Rhodobacterales; family Rhodobacteraceae; genus Roseitranquillus. The sequence continues at coordinate 295,415 of CAVVNT010000001.1, read as the reverse complement.
ATGTTGAGGAACCGCCCGTAGTTCTCGGGCTGCAGCAGCCAGCGGACGAAGGTCTTCGACGCCTCCAGCTTCTCCTCCTCCTCGGAGAGCAGCATCACGGCGTTGGCATAGGCGATGGTCGCGTGCTCGCCCCGTCATTCGACGGGATCGCCGCGACGCCCAGGTCCGCAGCGTCGCCCTCTGCCTGCGCGTCGTAGGTCGAGATCACGGTGAACTGCAGGATCATCCCGCAGGACCGCGAGGCAAAGCACGCCTCCGCCTCGCCCCAGATCCAGGACGTGGCGTCGGGCGGCGAGAACTGCAGCATGTCGTCGTAGAACGCATACGCCTCGACCGCCTGCGGGTTGTCGAAGCGCAGCGTTCCGTCCTCCTCGTAGATCTCCGCGGCGCCACCGTTCGCCATCACCGAGTAGACCGTCTGGTCGGTGTAGAGCTGCTTGTTCGCCGGAGGTCGTATCGCTCCCGCAGCAGCGCGTAGGCCGATTGCCGGGTGAAGTCGGCGTGGTCGAAGAAGTCCGGCGCCCGCTGCGCGTCGATCTCGCTGGTCTCGACCGCCACCGGCGCGCCGTCGACTAGGCGCACCCGGCTCAGCCGGTGCACCTCGGCACCCGCGGGCAGGTCTAGCGCCCGCGCCGTCGCGCCATCCGCGACCCGCGTCACCGCCTCGAAGACGATCGAGTTCGACGCGGCGTCCCTGCCGCTCCATCTCCTCGGTGAAGCCGGTGAGCGTCGCCAGCTCCTGCCGGATGGTCCCCGACCGCACGAAGGTTCTCCGCCCCACCCGCGTCTCAAGCAGGCCACGCGCGGCCAGATGCTGCAACGCCTGCCGCGCCGTCATCCGGCTGATGCTGCGCCGCTCGGCCAGCACCCGCTCCGACGGCAGTCGGGCGCCCGCCTTCAGCCGGCTGGACAGGATCGCGTCCTCGATCTCCCTGGCGATCCGGCGGTAGCGGGCGACCGGCTGGTCCTCGGCGGTATGGTCCATGATCCGAATGGTACATACCGCTGCCCCTTGCGCACGAGGCAACGCTTGAAGCGCATTGGTTCAGGGTGGGCCACGCTTTGGCCCTGCCGGGTCGCGCCTGGCCACCGTGGGCGGGCACCCCTCGCGCCACACCTGCCGCTCGGCCCGACGACGGAGCATGAGATCGAGGTGCGTCCTTGAACGCCCGGGCCGCCCCTCCAGCGCGCCACGAAGAGGTTGGTCCGGCGCTCTTCACTCCAGCAACCGGTCCCGGTACTCCCAGCAACGTGCCCGGGCCTCCTCCCAGGGCGCCGGGTCCCCCGGATGGTAGGATTGCGCCCCGAGATCCCGCAGCGCCAGGCTCGCCGCCTCGGCGTCGGGCCAGGCTCCGACCGCGACCGCCGCCAGCATGGCCGCGCCGCGGGCGCCGAACTCCGTGCCCGCGGGCACATGGACCTCGCGCTGCAGCACGTCGGCGATCATCCCGCACCAGAACGCGCTGCGGCTGCCGCCCCCGGTCAGCGTCACGGCTACTCCCGGCGCCAGGCGCAGCGCCTCGGCCAGGTCGCATGCCGCCAGCGCGACCCCCTCGTAGACCGCGCGCAGCAGGGTCCTCGCGCCGGTGCACGGGCGCCAGGCCGCAGAACTGCGCCCGCGCCTGCGCCGACGCGACCGGAGCGATGATGCCGCTCTCGCTCAGATACGGCAGATAGCTCACGCCGTTCGCGCCCACCGGCACCGACGCAGCCGCCTCCGCCAGCCGCTGGTATCCTGTCTCCGCGCCCCGCAGCTCCGGCGCCAGAAGCGCCAGCGCCCAATCGAGGTTCACCGTGCCGGCCACGTAGACCAATCGCCCGGAACCAGCGCCGCCCCGGCAGCGAAAACAGCAGGCCAAGCTCCCGCGGCTCGAACACCGGCGCTCCCGTCACCCGCCCGATCATGCACGTCGTCCCCAGCACAGCCGTCGCCGCGCCGACCTCGAGGCCGCCAGCTCCGATCACCGTCGCGATCACATCGCCCGCCCCGACTACGACCGGCAGCCCCTCCGGCAGCCCCGTCGCCGCTGCGCCCTCCGCCGTCAGTCCGCCAGCGAGATCCGCCAATTCCCGCACCTTCGGAAATAGATGCGCCAGATCGTCGAGCCCGAAGAGCTGCAGCATCGCGTCCGACGGCGCCTGGCGCAGCGCGTCGCCCGGCGCGACCGAAGCCTCGGAGCGATCTATCGCGATCTGCCCGGTCAGCCGCCCCTGAGAAAGTCCTTGTACGAGACGACATGCGCCGCCCGCGCCACCACTTCTGGTTCCATCTCGCGCCGTGCCGCCAGCGCTGGCAGGGTGCAGCCCTGCTGCATGACCGACCCGGAACGGTCGAAGATCTCCGACATGAAACACGGCCGGCAGGCCTCCATCCGGTCGAGCAGGTCCTGGCTGCGGCTGTCCTCCCAGTTGATGCCCGGCCGCATCGGCGTTCCCCCCGGTCGAGGAGCCACGCACCCACCATCGCGCCGGTCACGCCGATCGCCCGGAACGCGCCCCGCGGCAGCCCGCTCGCCGCCACGACCTCGGCCAGCACCTGCACCACCGCCGTCCAGCACGCCTCCGGGTCCGCCTCGACCCAGCCCGGCCTCGGCCGGGCGAGCGGCGTCCGCCGCGACGCCACGGCGGTCTCGCGTCCGGCCCGGTCGAAGCAGGCGGCCTTGACCACCGACAACCCCGAGTCGATGCCGATGAAGCACTCCGTCACGACCACGCCCCCCGCAATAGCCGGAACGAGACGAACAACGTCCACGCCCGAACATCAACCGGGCGCGGGGACGCGCGCTATCGCATGAGGTTCGGCAGGAAGGTCACGACGTCCGGCACGATCCTTCTGTTCCCGCCCCGACGTTGCGTTCTGGCCTGATCCCAGGCAGCCCACCCGCCCTCCGGCTCTGGTCGTTGGACAGGATGTTCCGCTGCCCAAGGGAGCCGATATCGATCAAGGCCGCGAAGCGGCACGTCAGATGCCCAGATAGGCCTCGCGGATGCGCGGGTCGGAGATGAGCTCCTCGGCGGTGCCGGACATGGTGATGCGCCCGGTCTCCATGACGTAGCCGCGGTCGGCGATCTTGAGCGCGCCGAAGGCGTTCTGCTCAACCAGCAGCACGGTGACGTCGAGCGCCTTCATCCCCTTAACCACGTCGAAGATCTGCGCCACCAGGATCGGCGCCAGCCCCATTGACGGCTCGTCGAGCAAGAGGCACGACGGCCGCCCCATCAGCGCCCGCGCGATCGCCAGCATCTGCTGCTGCCCGCCGGAGAGGCCGCCGGCCGAGAGGTTCCGCTTCTCCTTGAGGATCGGGAACATCTGGAAGGCGTCCTCCATGTCCCGCTCGACCCGCTCGTCGGTGTAGAGAAAGGCGCCGAGGCGCAGGTTCTCCTCCACGCTGAGGTTGGTGAAGATCTGCCGCCCCTCGGGCGACTGGGCCAGCCCGTGGCGCAGCCGCTTGTAGGCCGGGACAGTCGTGAACGGCTCGCCGCGGAAGGTGATCTGCCCGGCGCTGACCGGCTGCGTGCCCGAGAGGCAGCGCAGCAGCGTCGTCTTGCCGGCGCCGTTCGCCCCCACGACGGTCACGATCTCGCCCGAGATCACCTCGAGGTCGACGCCGTGCAGCACCTCGATCCGGCCGTAGCGCGAGCGCAGGTCCTCAACCGTGAGCATGCTCGGCCTCCCCCGTCCCGAGATACGCGGCGATGACCGCGGGGTTGCGGCTGACCGTGGCCGGATCGCCCTCGGCGATCTTCTCCCCGTGGTCGAGTACGACGATGTGGTTCGAGATCCGCATCACCAGCTTCATGTCGTGTTCGACGAGCAGGATCGCGATGCCGTCCCGGGCGAGCTCGGCGATCAGGTGGTCGATCTCCTCGGTCTCGACCGCATTGCAGCCCGCGGCCGGCTCGTCGAGAAGCAGGATCTTCGGGTCCACCGCCAGCGCCCGTGCGATCTCGAGCCGCTTCAGCGCCCCGTAGGAGAGGTTGGCCGCCTCCTGCTCCGCCGCCTTGGCGAGGCCCACGCGCTCGAGCAGCGCAAAGGCGCCGTCCCGCGCAGCCACCGCGCGCCGGCGCGACGACGGCAGCGACAGCAGGTCCGCCAGGACCGGCCCCTTCTCGCGCAGGTGGTAGCCCGCGATCGCGTTGTCGAGCACCGTCATGCTCTGGAAGATCTGCAGGTTCTGGAACGTCCGCGACATGCCGCGCCGGGCCAGCAGGTGCGGCGTCACGCCCGTCACGTCGTCGCCTTCGAGCACCACGCGTCCGGTCGCGGGCAGGTAGATCCCCGAGATCATGTTGAAGAGCGTGGTCTTGCCGGCGCCGTTCGGGCCGATGACCGAGACGATCTCGCCCTGCTTCGCGGCGAAGCTCACATTGTCGACCGCCTTAAGGCCGCCGAAGCTGATGCCCAGTCCCTCGACCTCGAGAAGGCTCATTCTCCCCTCCCCCGGACGCGGCGCAGGATCGACGGCAAGAGCCCCTCGGGCAGGAAGATCATCACCAGGATCATCACCGCGCCCAGGACGATCTGCTCATATTCGGCCAGAAACGTCAGCACCTGCGGCAGCAGCGTCAGGATCGCGGCCCCGAACGTCGCGCCGAGCACGGAACCGATGCCGCCGAGCACCGCCATCGTCACCATCTCGATGGAGTGCATGAAGCCCGCGACGTCGGGTGTGATGTAGCCGTTCTGCAGCGCCAGCAGCGACCCCGCGACCGAGGCGTAGACCGCCGAGATCACGAAGGCCTGCAGTTTGAAGCGCGGCACATCGACGCCAACGGTGCTCGCCGCGATCTCGGACCCGTGCAGCGCCCGCATCGCGCGCCCCGTGGGGCTGTCGTATAGGTTGAGCGCCAGCCAGGCGCCGACCAGCAGGCAGAAGCCGCAGAAGGCGTACCAGAACTCGCCCCCGGAGAGGTCGATCCCGATCGCGTCGAGCACGTCGCGGAGGCCCAGGTCCCCGACACGCATGCCGTCGGGGCCGCCGGTCAGCTCGCGCTCGTTGGTCAGGACCATCGAGACGAGGATGCCGAACCCGAGCGTCGCCACGGCCAGGTAGTATCCCTTGAGCCGCAGGATCGGCCGGCCGATCAGCGCCGCGAGCACCGCCGAGAGCGCCGCGCCCAGCACCAGCGCCAGCGCCGGATGCAGCCCAAGATGCTCCGGCGCCAACGCGCAGGAATAGGCGCCGATGCCGGCGAAGCCGGCATGGCCGAGGCTGATCTGCCCGGCGTACCCGATCAGGATCACGAGGCCGATGACCGACAGCGCGTTGACGAAGATCAGCGCCCCGACGCGGTAGTAGTACCCCGACGGAAAGAACACCGGCAGCACCGCGATCAGGGCCAGCAGCACCGCGAGCTGCGTCCACTTCGAGGACAGCCGCATCACACCCGCTCCGTCGTCTTGGCGCCAAAGAGGCCCTGCGGCATCACGAAGAGCACGGCGAGGATGACGATGAAGGCCACCGCGTCCTTGTACTGCGAACTGATGTATCCAGCCGTCAGGGCCTCGAAGAGCCCCAGCAGCAGCCCGCCGACCAGCGCCCCCTTGGGGTTGCCCATGCCGCCCAGCATCGCCGCCGCGAACCCCTTCAGCGCCAGCGCCACGCCGACATCGTAGGAGACCAGCGTGATCGGCGTCGCGAGCACCCCCGCGAGAGCCCCGATGGCGGCCGACAGTGCGAACGACAGCGTCATCACCCAGCCGGTGTTGATCCCGACGAGCTGCGCCGCGAGCCGGTTGTTCGACGTCGCCAGAACGGCCCGGCCGGTCAGCGTGCGGGTGAAGAACAGCCAGAGCCCGACGAACACCACGACCGCCCCCGCCATGATCCACAGGCTCTGCGGCAGGATCGTCGCGCCCATGACATGGAACGGCGCATCGCCGGAGAACGCCGGGAAGCGGTGGATCTGCCGGTCGAAGACCAGCTGCGTCGCCCCGCGGATCAGGATCGACGCCCCGATGGTGATGATGATCAGCGACACCACCGGCGCCCCACGCGCCGGCTCGATCGCGAGCTTGTTGAGCGCGACGCCGATGGCCGAGGTCGCCACGATGGCAAGCACCGCCGCCAGCGGCAGCGGCACTCCCGCATCGTAGGCGAAGACGGTGATTATGCCGCCCAGCATCACGAACTCGCCCTGGGCGAAGTTCACCACGTCCGACGCGTTGTAGATGATCGTGAAACCCAGCGCGACGAGGGCATAGACCGCGCCCACCGTCACTCCGGAAAAGATGAACTGCAGCAGCGCGTCCATGGGTGGCTCCGCTCTAGACCGAGGTCGGTTCGACAGGTTCGCCCAAACTCACCGCACGCACCGCGAAGGACCTTTCGATCTGGTTAACGCTCACTGATTGTCTCTTCCACTCACGGTCTTGCAGATTTGTCCACGTTGGACACGGGGTGCGGACAATGGACGGGATGCGCCCGGAGCGCATCCCCGAAGTCCTGGTCCTACTCGACCAGCGACCAGTCGCCGTCCCTTATCTCGAGCATCCGGAAGGCGCTGAGGTCGAGGCCGAGATGGTCCTCGGGGCTGAAAGTGTAGGTGCCGGTTGTGCCGACCAGCCCATCCGTCGCCTCGAGCGCGTCGCGGATCGCCTGCGGCTCGGTGCTGTCCGCCCGCTCGATCGCGTCGACCATCAGCCGGAACGCGTCATGCGCGTAGCCCCCGAAGGTCGACGGCTCGCTGCCGTACTCTTCTTCGTAGGCGGTCTTGTAGGCAGTCGCGACCTCCTTCTGATTGTCCCCCTCGGGCAGCAGGTCGGCCACCAGCAGCGCGGTGCCCGGCAGCCGCACGCCCTCGGCCGCGTCGGGCCCTGCAAGCTCGATGAATGCGTCCGACGCCACACCGTGCGACTGGTAGAGCGGCACCTCGATGCCGAGCTGCGCGGCATTCCGCGTGACGATCGTCGGGCCTTGGCCAAAGCCGGGGTTGAGGATCGCCTCCGCGTCGCTGCCGCGGATGTTGGTCAGTTGCGGCGTCATGTCGGCGTCCTGCGGACCGTAGGTTTCGCTCGCCACGACCTCGATGCCATAATCGCCGACCACGTCCTTGCACTGCGCCTCCATCGACGCGCCGAAGCCGTCGGTGCCCGAGATCATGCCGATCTTGGTGATCCCGCGCGCCTGCATGTCTTGAAGATCTTTTCGCACGCCATGCGGTCGGTGTGCGGGGTCTTGAAGACGTACGCCTTGACCGGGTCAATGATGTCGATGGCGCCCGCGAGCGAGATGAACGGGACCTCCTCGTCCTGCGCGATGTCGACGATCGACATGGTTGTGCCGGTGGTCGAGCCACCGATGATCGCCACGACCTCGTCGTCCTCGACCAGACGCGTCGCGAAGGTGCGGGCCTTGTTCGGGTCGCCGCCGTCGTCGTAGAGCGTCAGCGCAATCTCCTCGCCGTTGATGCCGCCGTTGGCGTTCACCTCTTCGACGAGCATCTCCAGCGTCTTCGCCTCGGGATCGCCGAGGAACGACGCCGGTCCGGTCGCCGAGACGCTGGCGCCGAGGCGGATCTCGGCGCTGGCGGTACCGGCGATCCCGGCCGCCATCATCGCCGCGAGCGCGGTGGTGGTCTTGAACGTCATGTTTCTCCCTCCCTGGGTTCTTCTTTGCCTCAGGCGGCCCTGAGCTTGCGCAGCATGACACGCCGGAATCTCGGCGCAACGAAGGCGGCGTCGGTAAGGGTCGCATTCCCGGCGGGGTTAGCGCCCGTGACATGGTAGTCCGAAAAAGCCGCCGACTGGTTGACGTAGATGTTCCCCGTCAGGCTGACGGAGAGGTTTACGCCCGAGGCAGCGAAGGCGCGGGCGGCGTGCTCCACGTCCCCGTCCGACATGGCGTAGATGGCTGCAGTGATGGCACCCTTCTCTGCGGCGAGCCGGGCGGCCTCGTCGATCCCCTCGAAAGCATCGGCAACCGGAACGATGAACGACACAGGGCCGAAGCACTCGCTCTCCTGCGGCCCGCCGGGCCCGCCCTCGACGATGACGATCAGTGGCGTCGCGCTCCGCCCCTCGCCGGTCGCGGTGCTGTCGCGCACGACGCGGCCGAAGTCTCGCGCGTCCTCGACACGTCGCAGCGTATCAGGGTCGGCAATCGTGCCGCAGATGCCCGCGGCCCGTATTGGATCGGACAGCAGCGTGTCGATGGCCCCGGCGATCCCACCGGCCACCTCACCGAAGCTCTTGTGCCCTTCATCGGTCTCGATCCCGTCCCGTGGCACGTAGATGTTCTGCGGCGCGGTGCACATCTGCCCCGAGTAGAGCGAGAGCGAGAACGCCACGTTGGCGCACATGCCGGCGAAGTCATCCGTCCCGGCGACGACGATCGAGTTCACGCCCGCCTCCTCGGTGAAGACCTGGGCGTCGGCTGCGTTCGCCCGGATCCACGTGGCGAAGGCGTTCGACCCGGTGAAGTCGATCAGCCGCACGTCGGGATGCGTCACAAGGCCCTTCGTGACCTCCGCCCCCGGCTCGTCCGCGGCCAGCAACACGACGTCGGCCGGAAATCCCGCCTCCGCCAGCACCTCGCGCGCAACCCTCACCGTAAGCGCCAGCGGCAAGATCGCGCGCGGATGCGGCTTGACGAGGACGGTGTTGCCCGTCGCGAGGTCGGCGAAGAGGCCGGGATAGCTGTTCCACGTCGGGAACGTCTGGCAGGCGATCACCAGCCCGACACCGCGCGGCACGATCGACCAATGCTTCTCCATGACGATCGGCGCGGCCTTGCCTTGCGGCTTCTCCCAGACGGCATCGCGGGCGCTGCGGGTCATCTCGGCCCACGCCATCGCCACGGCTTCAAGCCCCCGGTCCTGCGCGTGAGGACCGCCCGCCTGGAAGGCCATCGGAAACGCCTGGCCGGTCGTGTGCATCGTCGCGTGCCCCATGAGAAAGCTCATGGCATTGAGCCGGACGAGGATCTCCAGACAGACGCCGACCCGGTCCTCCGCGGAAGCGGCCGCCCAGCCCTCCCCCGCGGCTCGCGCAGCAGAAACCAGCGTCTCGGGATCCGCGGATGGATAGCTGATGCCGAGCTCGCGTTCCCAAGGCGAGACCTCCTTGCCGGCGCGCCTCATCCCGGGATGCCCCTCGATCTCGAGGGGGCGGCCCAGAAGCGCCTCAAAAGCCGCAAGGCCATCCGCCTTGGCCGTCTCGCCATAGACCTTGCCGCTGGGGGCTTCCGGGAACGGCGTCCAGAACGTGCGCACCTCCAGGGCGCGTACCGCGTCCTTCAGCAATCGCTCATGGACGTCGAAGAGCTTCGCCATGCGTCCTCCCGTTAACAGAAACATAATTGACCGGTCGGCCGGTTTATGCAACAACAATTTTCACGAACGCGGAGGGAGGGGCATATGGCGGCGTCGGAAACGGTACTCGCATCCGTCGAGAACGGCGTGCTGAAAGTGACGCTGAACCGCCCCGACAAGCTCAACTCCTTCAATGACGAGATGCACCTGGCTCTCCGCGATGTGCTTGAGCGCGCGCACGAGGAGTCGGAGGTCCGCGCGGTTCTCCTCACCGGCGCTGGCCGCGGCTTCTCTGCCGGTCAGGATCTCGGCGACCGCGATCCGCGGAAAGGCGGACCAAAGCCAGACCTCGGCCACACGCTCGAGACGTTCTACGCTCCCAACCTGCGCCTGATCCGCAGCCTCGAGAAGCCCGTCGTCTGCGCCGTCAATGGCGTCGCCGCCGGGGCGGGCGCCAACATCGCCTTCGCCTGCGACATCGTCCTCGCCGCGAAGTCCGCGACGTTCATCCAGGCTTTCTCTAGGATCGGCCTTATCCCCGACGCCGGCGGCAGCTGGAGCCTCGCCCGCATCCTGGGAGAACCACGCGCCAAGGCGCTTGCCCTCACCGCCGAGCCGCTGCCGGCCGAGACCGCCGCCGCCTGGGGCCTGATCTGGAAGGTGTTTGACGACGATACCCTGCCGTCCGAGGCAACGGGTCTTGCCGAAAAGCTTGCCGCCGGCCCGACCCTCGGCCTTGGCCTCACCAAGCGCGTGATCCAGGCCGCCGCGACCACCTCGTTCGACGCCCACCTCGACCTCGAGCGCGACGCGCAGCGCGAGGCCGGACGCACCGACGACTACTCCGAGGGCGTCGTGGCGTTCCTCGAAAAACGCCGGCCCGCGTTCCGAGGCCGCTGATGCCCGGCGCCGAAATGACCCCGCAACAAGTCGCAGAGGCCTGCTCCCGCGCAATGTGGGACGGCGACCAAACCTCGCAGCGGCTGGGGATGACGCTCGACCGCATCGCGCCGGGCGAGGCGGCGCTCTCGATGACCGTCACGCGCGAGATGACGAACGGCCACGGCAACGCGCACGGCGGCAACATCTTCAGCCTCGCCGACAGCGCCTTCGCGTTCGCCTGCAACACCTACGGCCAAGTGACGGTCGCCCAGCATTGTTCGGTGACGTACATCCGGCCAAGCGCGGTCGGCGACCGGCTGACCGCGACCGCGCGCGAGCTGTCGCGCGCCGGGCGCTCCGGCATCTACGACGTCCACGTAACGCGGGCCGACGGCGCTGTCGTCGCCGAATTCCGCGGCCACTCGCGGACCATCAACGCCACGCTGCTGCCAGACAGCGAAGGGAGGACCGAATGAACGACCTGACCCCGTCCCGCGACATCCTCGACCCGATCGAGACAGCCTCCCGCGACGAGATTGCGGCGCTCCAGCTCGACCGCATGAAATGGTCGCTCCGCCACGCCTACGAGAACTCGCCCTTCTACCGGCAGCGCTTCGACGACCACGGCGTCCACCCGGACGACCTGCAGCAGCTCTCCGATCTCGCGAAGTTCCCCTTCACCACCAAGACAGACCTGCGCGACACCTACCCGTTCGGCATGTTCGCCGTCCCGCGCGAGCAGCTCTGCCGCATCCACGCCTCCTCGGGCACCACCGGCAAGCCCACCGTCGTCGGCTACACGAGGGGCGACATCGACGTCTGGGCCGACGTCGTCGCCCGCTCGATCCGCGCCTCGGGCGGCCGTGCCGGCGACATCTGCCACGTCGCCTACGGCTACGGCCTCTTCACCGGGGGCCTCGGCGCGCATTACGGGGCGGAACGCCTCGGCTGCACCGTGGTCCCGATCTCCGGCGGCATGACCGAGCGGCAGGTGACGCTGATGCTCGACTTCAAGCCGCGCATCATCATGGTCACGCCGTCCTACATGCTGTCGATCCTCGACGAGTTCCGCCGCCAGGGCCTCGACCCGCGCGACTGCTCGCTCGACGTCGGCATCTTCGGCGCCGAGCCCTGGACCAACGCCATGCGCGGCGAGATCGAGGACGCCTTCGACATGCACGCCGTCGACATCTACGGCCTCTCGGAGGTGATGGGGCCCGGCGTCGCCAACGAGTGCGTCGAGAGCAAGGACGGCCTGCACATCTGGGAGGACCACTTCTACCCCGAGGTGATCGACCCGTCGACCGGCGAGGTCCTGCCCGACGGCGAGATGGGCGAGCTCGTCTTCACGACCCTCACCAAGGAGGGGCTGCCGATCGTCCGCTACCGCACCCGCGACCTGACCCGGCTGATGCCCGGCACCGCCCGGTCGATGCGGCGGATGGAGAAGATCACCGGCCGCTCCGACGACATGATCATCCTGCGCGGCGTCAACGTGTTCCCGACCCAAATCGAGGAGCAGATCCTGAAGTGCGCCGGCCTCGCCCCGCACTTCCAGATCGAGCTCACCCGCAAGGACCGGATGGACGCGATGACCGTCCACGTCGAATGCCTGCCCGAGCACGCCGACGCCTCCGTCCGCGACGCCTCCGCCAAGGAGCTTGCGCACCATATCAAGTCGGTCGTCGGCGTCTCGACCGGCATCGTCATCCACGACCCAGAGAAGGTCGCCCGCTCCGAGGGCAAGGCCAGGCGCGTCGTCGACAACCGCCCGAAGGGGGGCTGAGCGGCTGGATCCCGCGGCACGCTCAACCTAGAGCATTCTTGAGGCGGCGCGGCGCCTCGGAAAACGAAGAAAAGTTAATCCGATGGCCCGAACCCGAGCGAACGATTTCGAGGAGAAGCGCCACGCGCTCCTGCTGACGGCCGCGTCGGTCATCGCCAGCCATGGCATGGACAAGGCGTCGCTGTCACAGATCGCGGCCGAGGCAGGGATTTCCAAGTCGCTGCTCTACCACTATTATCCCAAGAAGGACGTGCTGATCTTCTCGATCATCGAGAGCCATCTCTCGCAGCTCGACCGCGAGATCGAGGAGGCGGACGACCCGACCCTGCCGCAAGAGGAGCGGCTGCGCCGGCTCGTCACCACGGTCATCGAGGGCTACCGGGGCGCCGACGACCAGCACAAGGTGCAGTTGAACGCCGCCTCGGCCCTGACGCCCGAGCAGCAGGCCGGGCTCACCGCCATCGAGCGCCGCATCGTGCGCCGCTTCTCCGGCGTCCTGCGCCAGATCAATCCCGACCTTGACCGCGCGGAACGTCCGCTCCTTATGCCCGTCACCATGTCCCTCTTCGGGATGATGAACTGGGTCTACATGTGGTTCAAGGAGGGCGGGCCGATCACCCGCGAAGACTATGCCGAGGTGGCGACGACCCTGATCCTCGAGGGGATCAAGGCCGTCCGCTGAGCCTCAGGCCTCGATCGTTGCCGGCCATGTCTTCGCCACCATCGTGAGGACGTCGTACTGCGCCACGACCTCGTCCTTCTGGTTGGTCACGCGGCAGTCCCAGCGCACCTCGCCGTACTCGGCGTTCTCGCGCGGATTGATCTCCTTGCACGTCAGCCGTACCTGCAGGCTGTCGCCGAAGTAGACCGGCGTGAGGAAGCGCAGGTTGTCGACGCCGTAGTTCGCCAGCACCGGACCGGGCTCGGGGCTCACGAACAGCCCTGCTGCGAAGGACGCGATCAGGTAGCCGTGCGCGACACGATCCTCGAAGAACGGGTTCGCCTTCGCCGCATCGCTGTCCATGTGGGCGTAGAATGTGTCGCCGGTGAACTCGGCGAAGTGCTCCACATCTTCCCGCGTGACCTGCCGCGCCCGAGTGACCACCTGGTCACCGATTTTCAGGTTCGCCAATGACTTGCGGAACGGATGGCCGCTCCTGCTCCGCGTCGGCCCCCTCGATCCAGCGGCCGGTGACGGCCGAGAGCAGCCGGGGCGTGCCCTGCACGGCAGTGCGCTGCATGTAGTGCTTGACGCCCCGCATGCCGCCCAGCTCCTCGCCGCCGCCGGCGCGGCCCGGCCCGCCATGTACCAGCGGCGCCAGCGGCGAGCCGTGGCCGGTCGAGCTCTTGGCCGAGGCGCGGTTGCCGATCAGCACCCGCCCGTGGAACGGCGCCATGCCGATCACGACCTCCTCCGCCACCGCCTTGTCGTTGGTGAAGAGCGAGGCCACCAGCGAGCCCTTGCCCTTCCGCGCCAGCTCCACCGCCTCGTCGGTGCCGTCGTAGGGCATCATCGTCGCGACCGGCCCGAACGCCTCGACCTCGTGCACCGCCATGGCCGCGAACGGATTGTCGCAGTGCAGCAGCACCGGCGCCATGAACGCCCCCGCCTCCGGCGTCGCCCGAGGCGAGCGTCGACCGCGCCCGGATCGCCCACGACGATCTCCGCCTCGGCCGAGAGGTCGCGGATGCGCTCGCGCACCTCGTCGCGCTGCGACAGGCTGGCGAGCGCGCCCATCCGCACGCCCTCGGCGTCGGGCAGGCCGATCGGGGTCTTGGCGAAGCGCGCGCGCAGCGCCTCGGCCACCGCCTCCTCGCGGCCCTTCGGCACCAGCACCCGGCGGATCGCGGTGCATTTCTGCCCCGCCTTCGCCGTCATCTCGCGCGCGACCTCCTTCACGAAGAGGTCGAACTCCTCGCTGCCCGGCTCGGCGTCGGCCCGAGGATCGAGGCGTTGAGGCTGTCCGCCTCCATCGTGAACCGCGTCGCGTTCTCGACCACCGCCGGGTGCGTCTTGAGCTTGCGCCCGGTCCAGGCGGAGCCGGTGAAGGTCACGACGTCCTGGCCGGTCACGTGATCGAGCATGTCGCCCACCGATCCCGCGACCAGCTGCAGCGCCCCCTCGGGCAGCAGCCCGCTCTGGACGATCCGCCGCACCACCAGCTCGGTCAGGTACGCCGTCTGGCTCGCCGGCTTGACGAGGCAAGGCACGCCCGCGATCAGCGCCGGTGCGATCTTCTCCAGCATCCCCCAGATGGGGAAGTTGTAGGCGTTGATGTGGATCGCGACGCCGGTCAGCGGCGTCAGGATGTGCTGGCCGAGGAAGCTGCCGTCGCGCGACAGAACCTCGACCTCGCCGTCGGTCAGGACGCGGGTGTTCGGCAGCTCGCGCCGGGCCTTCGAGGCGTAGGTCAGCATCGTGCCGATGCCGCCCTCGATGTCGATCCAGCCGTCCGGCCGGGTCGCGCCGGTCCGGTAGTTCTCGTCGTAGAACTCCTCCTTGAGCTCCATCAGGTGCAGCCCCAGCGCCTTCAGCATCAGCGCCCGCTCATGGAAGCCCATCGCGCGCAGCGACCGGCCGCCCGTCTCGCGCCCGAACTCCAGCGCCGCCGCGAAGTCGAGGCCCTTCGAGTCGATCACCGCAACCGGCTCACCGGTCGCGGCGTCGAGCAGCGTCGTGCCCTCGCCCGCGCCTTTCTGCCATGCGCCGCAGAGATAGCTTTCGAGACGGCGCGGTTCGCGTGCCGTGGCGTCCATCGTGATGTCCTTCCTTCTCAGGCGCAGCGCGAGCCGCGCGAGCTCCGCGTCGGCCTTGGCCTTCCATTCGTCGCGCAGCGCCTCGTTGCGGCGCGTGCCGCAGCCCCATCCGGGCTTGCGTCTCATACCGCTTCGACCCGGCGGGCCCGAACGTCTCGGCCACGCGCGGCGACCAGTAGGCGACCGAGGCCCGCGCCTCCTCCGCCTTGCCCTGCGCCACCAAACGCTCCAGCCCCTCGAGCCCGAGCTCGGTGTGCCGCCGCTCCCGCGGGGCGATCTCGCGAAGCACCTCGGCGAGCGGCGTGTAGGAGCCCCGCGCCATCTCGGCCAGCTGCACGTCGGTCGCGAGGCCCATCAGCACGTTCATCACCACCGCGTCGGTCCAGCCCGACAGCGGGTAGTGGAACACCGAGAGGCGCATGTCGCCGCCCTGCCGCCGCGCCTCGATGTCGGCGTCGCGCTCCGCCCGCGCGGCCCAGTCGTGGGCGCTGTTGTAGCGGCTCTTGTCGGTGCCGAAATCGGCCATCAGGTCCAGCACCCGCTCGGCGTGGTCCGCCTTCTCCAGCGTGATCCGGCTCGCCGCGATGCGCTCCTTGATGCCCGGCGCCCAGTTGATCGCGTTGGCGAACCCCGCGCTCGCCGCGAGCTCGCTGTCGACGAAGGAGGACATCAGGCGCAAGAGCTCGCCGCGGTAGCGCGGCGGCACGTTGTCGGGCGCGGAGAGCTTGCCGCCCTGCTCGAGGTAGTCCTCGACGCTCATCGTCTCGTCCAGGGGATCAGTCATTCTGGGCCCTCACTGGTCGTAGCTGACGACGAGACGGTCGGTCAGCGGATAGCACTGGCAGGTGAGCACGTAGCCCGCCCGCACCTCGTAATCCTCGAGCGCGTGGTTGGTCAGCATCTCGACCTCGCCCTCCAGCACCTTGGCGCGGCAGGTCGAGCAGACGCCCGCCTTGCAGGAATAGGGCGCGTCGAGACTGTTCTCGATCGCCGCATCGAGCAAGCTGACACCGTCCTTCGGCATCCGGAACGTCCGAGTCGCACCGTCGAGCGTGACGCTCGCCTCGGTCGAGTTGCTCTGGTCCGCCTGGTCCTTCGACACCACCCGCTGCTTGGCGCGGCCCGGCTGGCTGGAGGCGAAGAGCTCGAACTTGATCTGGCCGTCGTCGAGGCCGGCGTTGCGCAGCGACTCCGCGATCGTCAGCATCATCGGCTCTGGCCCGCAGATGAAGGCCACGTCGATGTCGGTCGGGGTCGATCCAGACCTGGAACAGCGCGCTTCATCTTGTCGGCGTCGATGCGGCCGGTGAAGAGGTCCATCTCCTGCGCCTCGGCCTCGAGCACGTGGATGACCGAGAGGCGGCCGAGATGGGTGTTCTTCAGGTCCTCCAGCTCCTCGCGGAACATGATCGAGCTGATCTGCCGGTTGGCGTAGACCAGCGTGACGCGAGACTTCGGCTCGTGCGCCAGCACCGTCTTGACGATGGAGAGGACCGGCGTGATCCCCGAGCCGCCGGCGAAGGCGACGTAGTGCTTCTCCGCCGCGGGATCGAGCGGGGTGTAGAACTTGCCCATCGGCGGCATGGCTTCGAGCACGTCGCCGGGGGCCACATTCTCGTTCGCCCAAGTCGAGAAGGCGCCGCCCTCGACGCGCTTGATCCCGACGCGCAGCGCGCCCTCGTCGAGGCCCGCGCAGATCGAGTACGACCGGCGCAGCTCCTCGCCGTCGAAGTCGCGGCGGAAGGTCAGGTACTGGCCCTGGATGAAGCGGAACGCGTCGAGGTCGCCGTCCGCCGGATTCAGCGTCAGCACCACGGCATCGCGGGTCTCGCGCTGGACATCGGTCACGGTCAGGGGGTGGAAGCGCGCCATCGGTCCTCCCGCAGGCTCAGATGCACTTGAAGTAGTCGAAGGGCTCGAGGCACTCGCGGCAGCGCCATGACGCCTTGCACGGGGTCGATCCGAACCGGCTGATCTCCTCGGTATTGGCCGACCCGCAGCGCGGGCAGGCCACGACGAGGTTCGATGTCCCGGCGAGCCGCGACGCCCGCGCCGTCAGCCGGCCGTCCGCCTGCGTGCCGTCGATCGGCGCGGCGATGCCGTAGGCGCGCAGCTTCTCCCGCGCCTCCTCGGTCAGCCAGTCGCTCGTCCAGGGCGGCGACAGCCGACGTTCCAGCCGGACCTTCTCGATGCCCTTTTCGCGCAACGCCTTCTCGATCTCGATGTTGATGATCGCGGTCGCCGGGCAGCCCGAATAGGTCGGCGTCACCGTCACGACCAGGGTGTCGCCGTCCCAGGCCACGTCGCGGACGATCCCGAGGTCGGTGACGCTGATGACCGGGATTTCCGGGTCGGGCACCTCGGACAGCCATTCCCAGACGTCGCTGGTCTTCGGCAGTATCTCGGCCATGGCCCTCACCACTCGGCATCGGGGTAGGCGCGCTGCAGAAACTGCATGTCGGCGAGGATGAAGCCCAGATGCTCGGTATGCGTGCCGTGCTTGCCGCCCTTGTGGACGAACGCGTTCTCCGGCCGCTGCAGCGTCGCCTCGCCCAGCACCTCGTCTACAGTGGCTTCCCAGGTGTCGCGCAGGCTCTCCGGCGTCGGCGCCATGCCCGCCTCCGCCACCGCCCGATCGACGGCGTCGGTGACGAAGAGCTCGCCCGCATAGGGCCAGACGTCGTCAAGCGCCGCCTGCATCCGCCGGTGGCTCTCGTCCGTGCCGTCGCCGAGCCGGATCACCAGGTCCGCCGACCGCTCGAGGTGGTAGCTCACCTCCTTGACCGCCTTCGCCGCGATCTCGGCGACGCGGGCGTCCGACGAGTCCGTCAGCTTCGTCAGTAGCACGTGGTGCCAGGCGTCGAACAGGAACTCGCGCATCAGCGTCTTGCCGAAGTCGCCGTTCGGCCGCTCGACCAGCAGCACGTTGCGAAAATCCATCGCGTCGCGCCGGTAGGCCAGCTTGTCCGCGTCGCGCCCCTTGCCCTCGACCTCCGCCGCGAGCCCGAGCCACATCGCCGTCTGGCCGATCAGGTCCAGCGACGTGTTGGCAAGCGCGATGTCCTCCTCCAGCACCGGCGCATGCCCGCACCACTCGCTCAACCGGTGGCCGAGGATCAGCGTGTTGTCGCCCGTCCGGAGCAGCCACTCGAAGAGCGCCTGGTCCGTCTTCTCCGCCTCGTGGTGCGGGTGGCCGCCGGCCTTCTTCGCCAGCTCCCCCGCATCGGGGTTCATCACGTCGGGAAGTGACGGCATTACATGTGACCCACTTCGTCAGGGATGTCGAAGAACGTCGGGTGGCGGTAGACCTTGGCGTTCGACGGCTCGAAGAGCGGGCCCTTGTCGGACGGCGAGGACGCGGTGATGTCGGCAGACTTCACCACCCAGATCGACACGCCCTCGTTGCGGCGGGTGTAGACGTCGCGGGCGTTCATGATCGCCATCTCCGCGTCCGGCGCATGCAGGCTCCCCACGTGGCGGTGGTTCAGCCCGTGCTGGCCGCGGATGAAGACCTCCCAGAGGGGCCATTCCTTGCTCATCTCTCGCTTCCTCCCTGTTGGGGGTGGCTTACTCGGCCGCGATCGCTGCGGGCCGCCTGCTTGTCGGCGTGGGCGGTCAGGCCGTCGCGGAACCACTCGCCATCCTCCCAGGCGTGGATCCGGGCATCCATCCGCTCCTTGTTGCAAGGGCCGTTGCCCTTCAGCACCTCGAAGAACTCGTCCCAGTCCGGCTCGGAGAAGTCGTAGCCGCCCTTCTCCTCGTTCCACTTCAGCTCCTCGTCGGGCACCGTCAGGCCCAGGTACTCCGCCTGCGGCACCGTCTGGTCGACGAATTTCTGGCGCAGCTCGTCATTGGTGTTGATCTTGATCTTCCAGGCCATCGACTGCGCCGAATGGACCGAGTCCTTGTCGGACGGCCCGAACATCATCAGCGACGGGTACCAGAAGCGGTTCAGCGCATCCTGCGCCATGCGCTTCTGCTCGGCCGTGCCCTGCGCCATCTTCATCATGATCGCGTAGCCCTGCCGCTGGTGGAAGCTCTCCTCCTTGCAGATGCGGACCATCGCCCGGCTGTAGGGGCCGTAGGACGTCCGCTGCAGCGGCACCTGGTTCATGATCGCGGCGCCGTCGACCAGCCAGCCCACCGCGCCGATATCGGCCCAGCTCAGCGTCGGGTAGTTGAAGATCGACGAGTACTTCATCTTTCCCGACAGCAGCATCTCCGTCAGCTCGTCGCGGCTGACGCCCAGCGTCTCGGCGGCGGAGTAGAGGTAGAGGCCGTGCCCGGCCTCGTCCTGCACCTTGGCAAGCAGGATCTGCTTGCGCTCCAGCGTCGGCGCGCGGGTGATCCAGTTCCCCTCGGGCAGCTGTCCCACGATCTCGCTGTGCGCGTGCTGGCCCATCTGGCGGATCAGCGTCTTGCGGTAGCCTTCGGGCATCCACTCCTTGGGCTCGATCTTCTCGTTCGCGTCGATCCTCGCTTGGAACGCGCGCTCCTCGGGGGTCATCTCCTCACGGCTCTTCAGCCCGTCGGACTTCACCATCTGTGCGTACATCGTCGCGACCTCCTGTCAGACGCGTTCGAGAATAAGGGCGATGCCCTGCCCGACGCCAACACACATCGTGCACAGCGCGTATTTGCCGCCCGTGCGGTGCAGCTGGTAGGTGGCCGTCGTGATCAGCCGCGCGCCGCTCATACCGAGCGGATGGCCGATCGCGATCGCCCCACCGTTAGCGTTCACGTGTTCCGCGTCGTCCGGCAGGCCGAGCTCACGCAGGACCGCGAGGCTCTGCGCGGCGAACGCCTCGTTGAGTTCGATCACGTCCATCTGGTCGAGGCCCAGGCCCGCCCGTTCCAGCACCTTCCGCGTCGCGGGTACCGGGCCCATGCCCATCACCCGCGGCGGCACCCCGGCCGCGGCCATCGCCACCACTCGCGCCTTCGGCGTCAGCCCGTGCGCGGTCGCCGCAGTTTCAGAAGCGACCAGCAAGGCCGCCGCGCCATCGTTTACGCCAGAGGCATTGCCCGCCGTCACCGACAGGTCGGCGCCATTGACGCCCTTGAGCTTCGCCAGCTTCTCCGCCGTCGTGCCGGGGCGCGGATGCTCGTCGGTATCGACCACGATCGGGTCGCCCTTCCGCTGCGGCACGGTGACCGGCACGATCTCCTCGCCGAAGACGCCCGCCTCCTGCGCAGCGGCCCAGCGCTCCTGGCTCATCGCGGCGAAGGCGTCCTGGTCGGCGCGGCTGACCTGATACTCCTGCGCCACGTTGTCGGCCGTCTGAGGCATCGAGTGGGTGTCGTGGATCCGCTTCATCTTCGGGTTGACGAAACGCCAACCAATCGTCGTATCGAACACCGCGTTCTGCCGCGAAAAGGCGCTTTCGGCCTTCGGCATAACGAAGGGCGCCCGACTCATGCTCTCGACGCCGGCCGCGATCATCAGGTCGCAGTCGCCCGCCCGGATCGCCCGCGCGGCCATGCCAACCGCGTCCATGCCCGAACCACAGAGACGATTGATCGTCGTTCCAGGCACCTCGACCGGAAGATCGGCGAGGAGCGCCGCCATGCGCGCCACATTCCGGTTGTCTTCGCCCGCTTGGTTGGCGCAGCCCATGATCACGTCGTCGACCCGGGTCCAGTCGCACTCGCCGTTGCGCTGCATCAGCGCGGCCAGCGGAACCGCCGCCAGATCATCGGCGCGGACCGACGACAAGGCGCCCCCGTAACGGCCGACTGGCGTCCGGATCGCGTCGCAGATCAAGGCTTCGGGCATTCGGGTCCTCCTCCCTCGGCCGGCATTCATCGACCGGTCGGCCAGTTTATAACTGATTCAGACATCACACGCAAACACAATATGTGCCGATAAATGTAATGTCTTGCGCCCTCCGTTTTAGGGACCCGTCGGAATTCCTCCGAGAATCATCTCGCGCGCTCAAGCGACAGGGCGCCCATGCGGGTCCGGCTGGCGGCGGTCTCGCGGGGCAGCGGACCTTCCGCATTCCGAAACGCCTGCCGCACATACCGATCGGCCGACTCCGCAAGGGCGAGGTAGAGCTTGACGAAGAGCTCCCGCGCTCGCGCCCCAGGCCAGTCCGTGGGCAATGCGGCCGCCGGCAGCCGCGGATCGGACAGAAGCACGCGGCGGTACTCGTCGATCAGCCGAAGCCGCAGCGCGAGGCTCGTCGCTCCGTCCGGGGCGTGGCCCGACTGGAGAGCGTCCGGCACGCCGCCGAACATATCGACCACCTTCCGATACGCCTCCGCGATCGCGGCGAGGTCCCAGTGCCGCGCCGCGAACTCGACGAGGTCACCGCCGCCCGAGACCGTGCGCGACGCGAAGACGAGCCCCTCGGGCCGCGGCACGTCCTCCCGATCCGGCGCCAAGGCATAGCCTGCGGCGCTCGTCGCCCAGCCCGCCTGCACCATCTCCGACGACAGCACTCCCTCGCCGAACCAGATCAGCCAGTCCTGCGCCGCGGCCGGCGGATGGAACAGGATCCGCGCCGCCCGTGCGAACTCGGCCCGCGCCTCCCGCGTCAGCCGGTAGTAGCTCTTGCGCCCGCGCCGCTCGCCCACGAGCCGGCCCGAGGAGACGAGCCGCGACACCGCCGTCCGCACCAGCCCCTCGCTGATCCCGTGCGCGGCGCAAACCTCGATCAGCGTCCCCATCCAGAGCGTGCCGCCGCGAGGCTCGACCACGTCGCCGTACACCGTGACAATCAAGCTCCCGGCACGGGGCGGCGGCGCCTCAAGGCACCTGTCGATCGCGGCAGGCAAGGACCGGGACGTGCTGTTGACTTGCGACACGGGCAGCAAGCTCCACGCTACAGGGGCCGCGGAGTTATAGAGCGTTGGGACGGCCTAAGGAACCTCGCTTGGATTGCGACACCCCGCGCCAACCCTTTCCATCTAGCTGACAACGAACCAAATATCCTTACGCTTCAGTCACCTGCCCAACTTGTCCAACGTGGACACTCGGGGGCTCTCCGGGTCCGGTCCCGCGGCTCGGGCGCGCCTCGTCCTGAAGCACGCCCGCACGACCCATCGCCGAGGCGTCGCCTCATTCCGCGGCGGCGGCCTCGACCTCGTCCGGCATCCGAACCGTAATCGCCGGGTTGTGGTCGAAGAAGTTGAAGGGCGTCAGCGTGATCCCCTTCCACATCAGCGGCATCACCGGCCAGTCCTCCATCCGCGGCACGTGGTGAAACCCCATCGTGTACCAGGCGACGATATCGGTGTCGGAGACGCTGCGGTCCTGCTGCATCCAGGCCGCGAGCGTGTCCGACCCGTCGCTCTGGAATGCGTATTCGCCGCCGGCATACCGCTCGTCGCGCGCGTAAGGCGTCACGTAGAGCGAATATTCGATGTAGGGGTTGCGCATCGCCGGAGGGTCGTTGGCCATGTCGAACGGGCTGTAGGCCACGCTGTCGTCTGGCATGACCATGTATGTCGGATGGTGCCCCAGCTTGGTCTCAACCCCCATGTTGCCGACGTGGTAAATTGCCGGGCTGTCCGGGTTGATCTTGTAGCGCGCCTCTCCTTCCGTTTGCGGCATCGACTGCTCGGTCACCCAGAGAGACCGGCGCGGGATGTCGGCCGGCGCCTCGGCCGGCACCAGTCCCGTGCGCATGAAACTGTTGACCTGCCCGTCGATGTCGAAGTCGAGCCGGAAGTTGAAGAAGTGATCGTGATTCGGCGCCACGAGGTTCGGCGCGATCAGCGTGCCGTGGCTCGTGTCCACCTCGGCGGTCTCGTCCGCCATGCTTGTCGACGCGACGCCCTTGACTGCGTCCAGCCCGGTCGAGCCCACCATGACCCGCATCCGCCCCGACTGGTCGAAGCGATAGTCGATCAGGTAGTCGTAGTTCCCGACTTCCGAAGCCGAGCGCACCACCAACTCCGTCGCCGGCCTCCCCTCGGTCGGGGTGAACTGGTCCGGTCCTTGCGCAAAGACCTCGAAGTGCCGCCAGGCCGGATCGCCGACGTTGCGCTCGAAGATGCAGACCGCATCCGGGATCTCCAGCGGCGTACCGTCGTCGGCGTGCACGACAGCCGGCAGGAAGGTGGCGTAGCTTGGGCAATCTACCCCCGCACGCAGCGGAGACAGGAAGATGCCGAATCCGTACTCGCCCGAGTCCATGTAGGTGCGCCAGTACCAGCCCTCGTCCGGGTCCATGTAGGGTACGAAGACTTCGGACAGGTGCGCCTGGTAGAGCACCTCGCGATCGTCTGCGGTGATCTCGGAGAGGACTACGCCCGGCCGCTTGTCGATCCGCCAGCGGAAGGACCAGATGTCCCAGCTGACCTCGCTGCCGTCGATCGTGTAGTTCGGCTCACCCTCCTGCGTTACCCTGGCGGGATTCATTTCCGGCCGCAGCTCCATGTCATCGCGCGCCGCGATTTCGTCCTTGGTGTAGCTCCACGAATCCTCAGGGACGGGCACAGGGCCGGTATCGATGACGTTGACCACCTCGCCCGCAGCGAGGTCGACTGTGGCGATAAGCCCCTCGATCGGCTTGGCGTACCAGTTCGAGCCCTCGGGCAGCACATAGCATGGGACCTTCATCAGCCGCCGCCCCTCCTCGTCGGGGTCGCCGAAGGCGCCGGCGGTCAGCGGCAGGCAGAACACGTCGTCAGGCGTCAGCCCCCGCGCCTCGAGCCCGGCGATCATGTCCGGGTGCGACAGCGCCAGACCCATCGCGCCGAGGAACTCCTCGACAAGCAGCATCGGCTCGCCCTCGGCCGGCTCCCAGCTCTCGACGCTGCGGTCGGTGATGTTGACGACGCCGCGGAACACGCCCTCGCCCGTCACCACGTTGACGAGCGCGCGGCGCGTCTGCGGATCGCCCTCCTCCCAAGCGAGCACTTCGGACTTCTCAGGCTCGTAGAGCTCGATCAGCGGCCAGCGGCTGTCTGCGCCGGTGTTCCCGGCCTCGGCCAGGATCTCGGTGACCGAACTGATCTCTTCCGGAGAAAGTCCGTCCAGCGGATGGGCGGCGGCCGCGTCGGTGACGGCCAAGCTAGCGAGCAGCGATGCGCTCGCGGCCAGGTTTCTCATGACATCCTCCCTGTCGGTGCCTGTGCTGAATTATCTGGACCGTTGCATGTCGGGCCGCCCGGGTGAAGGTCTGGACCGAACGAAGCGGGGTGCAGACGCGCCTTCCCTTGGGTCAGCCGATTGCCGGGCGGGCGGGCATCGTCGGGAGCCCCGCCACGACGGCGCCGAGCGCGGGGCGCTCAAGGGTCGGGGGTGCGCCGAGCGCAAGCGCTGCCGCAGGGTCAGTTTCCTGATACTTTCTCTCGGTCAGTCCGAGTCGGGTCAGGCCGCGTCGCGCTTCGGCAACGTGTGCTCGTAGACGGCGAGTGCGTGCCCGATCTGGGGCCGGACGCGGGCCGCCGCCGCCTCCTTGACAGGGCCGAAGCCGCGGATCTCGTGGACGAGCGCCGCGATCCGCGTCGCCTCCCCCGTGTTGTCGGGCCGAAGTCCGGCGAGCAGGCGGTCGACGACCGCCTCGTACTCGCCGATCATCGCCCGCTCCATCCGCCGCTCGGCGGTGTAGCCGAAGACGTCCAGCGGCGTGCCGCGCAGGCCCTTCAGGCGGGCGAGCATCCCCATCGGCCGCCGGATCCAGCCGCCGAAGCGGCGCTTCTTCGGCCGGCCACGCCTGTCCTTGCCCGACGGGAAGAGCGGCGGCGCCAGGTGATGGCTGACGGAGAAGTCGCCCTCGAACCGCTCGCCGAGCCCCTCGACGAATCCGGTCCCCGTGTGCAGCCGCGCCACCTCGTACTCGTCCTTGTAGGACATCAGCTTGAAGAGGCTCCGCGCCACCGCATCGGCGAGCCTGCCGTCGCCGCCCGCCGTGGCCTCGGCGGCGCGCACCTGCTCCACCCGGTCGCGCCAGCGCTTCGACCAGGCGGCGCTCTGGTAGTCTGTCAGGAACGCCTCGCGCCGGGCGATCACCTCGTCCAGCGTCTCGTCCTGCACCGGCTCACCGGCGATCAGCCGCGCAACTTCCTCGGACGCGACGATCGCGATCCGGCCCCAGGCGAACGCCCGCTTGTTCTTCTCGACCGCGACGCCGTTCAGCTCGATCGCCCGCAGCATCGCCTCGAGCCCCACCGGCGCGAGCCCCAGCTGCCACGCCGCACCCAGCATCATCACGTTTGCGAAGACGGTGTCGCCCATCAGCACCTCAGCCGCCCGCTGCGCGTCGAAGCCGGTCAGGTTGTCAGCGCCCACGACCTCCTCGATCCGCCGCCGCCGCTCTAATGCATGGAGGTCTGCCGTGCGGTCGCGGGTGAAGTCGCCCGTCGGCATCTCGGCCAGATTCAGCACGACCCGCGTCCGCCCCGGCGCATAGGTCCCCGACGCCTTCGGCGACGAGCTGACTACCAGATCACATCCGATGACCGCGTCGGCCGAGGCGTTCTCGATCCGTACCTGGTTCAGCTTGTCGGGCGTTTCGGCGAACCGCAGGTAGCTCAGCACCGGCCCGAACTTCTGCGCGAAGCCCATGAAGTCCAGCACCGATGCGCCCTTGCGCTCCAGATGCGCCGCCATCGCCAGCAGCTGTCCGACCGTCACCACGCCGGTGCCGCCGACGCCGGTGACAAGCAGGTCCCACGGCTCTTCGAGCGACGGCATCTGCGGCGCCGTCAGCCGCCCCTCGAGCTCGGCAAACGCCCCCTCCGCCACGTCGGCGGCGCGCTTCTTCAGCGTCGCGCCCTCGACGGTGACGAAGCTCGGGCAGAAACCGTTGAGGCAGGAATAGTCCTTGTTGCAGGTGTTCTGGTTGATCTGCCGCTTGCGGCCGAACGGCGTCTCCTTCGGCTCGACCGACAGGCAGTTCGAACTCGACGCCGCAGTCGCCGCAGCCCTCGCACACGAGGTCGTTGATGACGACGAATTTCTTCGGATCTTCCATCTCGCCGCGCTTGCGGCGGCGGCGCTTCTCAGTCGCGCACATCTGCGAATAGATCAGTGCGGTGACGCCGGGGATCTCGCGCAACTCCCGCTGGATCCGGTCCATCTCGTCGCGGCGGTCGATGGTGACGTCCGCCGGCAGGCGGCGCGCGTCGAAGAGCTCCGGCTCGTCCGACACCACCGCGATCCGGCCGATCCCTTCGGCGCGCAGCTCGTGCGCGATCGCCTCGACCGAGATCGGCCCATCGACCGGTTGGCCGCCAGTCATCGCCACCGCGTCGTTGTAGAGCACCTTGTAGGTGATGTTGGTCCCGGCCGCGACCGCCTGGCGGATCGCCATAGAGCCCGAGTGGTAGTACGTCCCCTCGCCCAGGTTCTGGAAGATGTGCTTGCCGCCGTTGAACTTCGAGCGGCTGACCCAGTTGACGCCCTCGCCGCCCATCTGGATCAGCGAGGTCGTGTCGCGGTCCATCCAGCTCGCCATGAAGTGGCAGCCGATTCCGGCGAGCGCCTGGCTCCCCTCCGGCACCCGCGTCGAGGTCGAGTGCGGGCAGCCCGAGCAGAAGTAGGGCGTCCGCTGCGCCCCCTTCACGGCGATCATCGGCACCACCTCGCCGAGCTTCGCCGCCCGAGCCGAGAGGTTCAGCCCCGGGAACTGCTTGTCGAGCCGCCCGGCGACGAGCTTCGCGAGCTGGTGCGGCGACAGCTCGCCCGTCCACGGCACCAGCCGTTCGCCATGCTCGTCGCGCTTGCCGACCATCCGCTCCGGCTTCCGGTGCGGGTCGTCGTAGAAGTATTCCTTGAGCTGGCTCTCGATGATGCCGCGCTTCTCCTCGACGACGAAGAGCTCGCGCTTGGTCTCGGCGAAGTCCCGCGCCCCGTGATGCTCCAGCGGCCAGACCATGCCGACCTTGTAGACGTCGATGCCGATTTCGCGCGCCCGGCCCTCGTCGATGCCGAGGAGGCGCAGCGCCTCCATCAGGTCGAGATGCCCCTTGCCGGTGGTAACGATGCCGTAGGAGGCGTCGTGCCCCCAGACCGCATGGTCGATCGGGTTCGCCTGCGCGAAGGCCAGCACCGCCGCCTTCTTGCTGACCATCCGCTCCTCGATCTGTGGCCCCGGCAGGTCCGGCCAGCGGTAGTGCAGCCCCGCATCCGGCGCCGTCCACTCCGGCATCACGAACCGTCGCGGCGGCAGCAGCTCGACCGACATGCCGCTCTCGACCGTCTCCGAGATCGCCTTGAAGCCGACCCACATGCCCGAGAACCGCGACAGAGCATAGCCGTACTCGGCGAACGGCAGGATCTCCGCCACGTTCGCCGGATTGAGCACAGGCATGAACCACGACAGGAACGCCGCGTCCGACTGGTGCGGCATCGACGACGACACGCAGCCGTGGTCGTCGCCCGCCACCACCAGCACGCCGCCGTGCGGCGAGGAGCCGTAGGCGTTGCCGTGCTTCAGCGCGTCGCCCGACCGGTCGACCCCCGGCCCCTTTCCGTACCACATCGCGAACACGCCCTCGACGGTCCGGTCCGGGTCGGTCTCGACCTGCTGGCTGCCCAGCACCGCGGTGGCCGCCAGGTCCTCGTTGACCGCCGGCAGGAACTCGATGTCGTGCTCGGCGACGAGCTTCGCGGTCCGCGTGAACTCCTGATCGACGCCCCCCAACGGCGAGCCGCGGTAGCCCGAGACGAACCCGGCCGTGTTCAGCCCGGCCTCCCGGTCGCGCCGGCGCTGGTCGAGCATGACGCGGACCAGCGCCTGCGTGCCGGTCAGGAACACGCGCCCCTCGCGGCGGGTGTAGCGGTCTGCCAGCGAGTACCCGTGGTCGGCGGGCGCAACACCAAAATCGGCGGGTACAGCCTGAAAGCTCAAAGCGATCCTCCCCGTATTCGTTAACGGAGAGTTATGCGCGCGAATCGCTGGCATTTCCTTTCAAAATTCCTTCTTCCTGGCAGACGTTGTGCACAATTCCGCCGGGGTTAGGCTAGTCTCCGAAATATCCTTTCAGGGAGACTTGAATGGTGGAGAGCGCCCCACCCCTGACCAGGACTGATCGCGCGATCCTGCGGGTCCTGCAGTCGAACTGCCGCGTGACCAACCAGGAGCTTGCCGAGCGGGTAAACATGTCGGCCTCGGCCTGCTGGCGGCGGGTGCAGGCGCTGGAGCGCGATGGCGTGATCGCCGAGTACGTGGCACGTCTGGCCCCGCGGAAGCTGGGGCTAGGTTTCTCCGCCATCGCGGAGGTCACGCTGAACCGGCACGATTCGGCCGCCGTCGACACCTTTGTCGAGGCGGTACTGCACCGCCCCGAGGTCCTCGCCTGCTTCGCCACCACCGGCGACGCAGACTACATCCTGCGCGTCGTCGCCGAGGACCTGGAAGCCTATGAACGCTTCCTCAGCGGCTTCCTCTTCAAGCAAGGCGGTATCACACACGTAAAAACGCTGGTCGTTGTCCGCGCCCACAAGGACAGCACCGAGTTTCCCCTGTAGTCGGAGCTGCCACTTCAGCGCAGCTGCCATGCCGCCCGGCCTGCTGTCGCTCCCGGTATCCGGACCTGGGTCTGCAGATCTTACCGAATGCAGAACACGGTCGAGCGCGGTCTCATTCGAAAGCGGTTCTGATGTCGCCCGGACACAAGACGCGACAGCGGCGGCAGGACGGTGCCGCGCCCCTCTCAAGGCGACATCGGCGGTGCCGAGGGTGCGCGTCGATCTGCTCCCCGATAGCCTGTGCACAGGCGCCCGACCAAAGTCGATCGCGCATCCGTTCCGAACACCACACCACCGCCTTGCGCTCCGCCCAGGGCTTTCATCCATGCAGCGGGCGCCGACTGATCCGCATCACGGCCAATGGTCCGCGAATCGCTTCGCGCGAGATTGCGTCACCCGGTTGCTTGGGATGGACTTCCCATGGCGAGCTTTCAGTCCGAAGGTGATCGGGATCCGGTGCCGTCACGGACTATCCTCTACTTTCCTTGCCCTCACCTCCCTGATCACGTGGAGCGTGATCGGCCTCTACATCTTCGCTCCCGAGCACGCCGCGGCGTGGTTCGGGCAGATCCACGGGTCGCAGCCGCTTTTCTTTCTCGCGACGTGGGCGCCGGCCACGTCCGCCTTCCTCCTCGTCTTCGCATGTGCCGGCACTTGCGGCCTGCGGCGCTTCCTGTCGCGGCTTTTGCTCTGGCTGTGCTCTGCGGGATGGGCGGCCTTCGTCCTGCTCGGCCTTCCGCTCGTCTTCTTGGCAGGGTCGCTGATCAAGGGCGGGCCGGTGCTCACGCCGCTGCCGCCAGAAGGTGCGGGACCAGTCGTCGCTGTGATGATCATGATGTCCCGTGGAAGAGTTCGGCTGGCGCGGGATCGCCCAGCCGCTGTTGCAGCGCCACATGGCGCCGATCTGGGCCGGTCTGCTCATCGGCGCGATCTGGGGCGTGGCTTGCCGGCGTTCTTCCTGTCGAGCACCGTCCATGCCGACTGGAACTCGCTTCCCTTCTTCATTGGAAACGTGACGCTGGCGGTCCTGGTCACGCCGATCTTCAACCGGACGGGAGGCAGCCTGATCTGGCCGATGCTGTTCCACCGGCAGCTCATCAGCCCGTTCTGGCCCGACGCGCAGCCCTAGGATACGCAGCCTTAGGATACGTGGATCCTCGTCGCGTGGCCATCTTCGTCGTCTGGTGGAACCGCGACACGATGTTCGCCCGAAAGCGCGCAGCGGTCCAGGTCATACCGGCATTCGACCGTCCCGCATGACGAACGCCAAGCCAATCGACATCCGGGCCGGGCCCGGCGAAGAATGCAACTCTGGGGCAACTCGCTGCGTTTTCCCTTGGGACTCGAAACACATCACCAGTTCGAGCCCGGGTAGCCTTTCTCATTGGAGGCAACGATGACGATGCCAGACCCCACCCGCACGAACCAGTTGCACCCGAACGTCCCGGAGGTGGATCAATCCGACCGCCTCGTGCCGATCAACCTGCGACAGTCGGGGCCCACCCCGGTGCAGATGCTGATCTCGACCAGGGTAAGGAAGTCGCCGTTCTGGCACCTCTCGATCGAGGCGGGCGCCTGGCGCGCGACGGTCTACAACCGCATGTATCATCCGCGCGGCTATGCCCGACCCGAGGACGGCGGAGCGATGGCGGAGTACCGCGCCCTTGTCCACAAGGTGACGCTTTGGAACGTCGCAGTCGAGCGGCAGATCCGGGTCAAGGGGCCCGACGCCGAAGCCTTCGTGAACCGGGTCATCACCCGTGACGTGATGAAGATCGCGCCGATGCATGCGAAATACTGCATCCTTTGCAACGAGAAGGGCGGCATCCTGAACGACCCGGTCCTGCTGCGGCTCGCCGAGGACGAACTCTGGTTCTCGATCTCGGACTCGGACCTGATGCTGTGGCTGCAGGGCGTGAACGTCTCGGGGCGCTGGGACGTCGAGATCGACGAGATCGACGTCGCGCCGCTGCAGATTCAGGGGCCGCTCTCCACCGAGCTGATGGTCGATCTCGTTGGACCCGAGATTCACGACGTTCCCTACTATGGCCTGATGGAGGCGGAGATATCCGGCGCGCTGGTCGTCATCAGCCGGACCGGCTTCTCCGGGGAAGAGGGGTACGAGGTCTACGTCCGCGACGCGAGCGTCGACGCCGAGACGGTCTGGTACGCGATCCGCGGCAAGGGCGCGGCCTACGGCCTGCGGGTGATCGCACCCGCGCACCACCGCCGCATCGCCGCCGGGATCCTGTCATGGGGACAGGACATGGATGCCGAAACCTCGCCATTCCAGGTAAATCTCGGCTACCAGATCCCGCGCAAGAAGACTGCGGATTACGTCGGCAAGGCCGAGCTCGAGCGGCAGCGCGAGATCATCGATGGCGGCGGCTATCAGTTCCGGCTGAAGCTCGTCGGCCTCAAGTTCGGCGGGCTGCCTGTCACCGACTACGCGCCGGACTTCTGGCTGGTTCAGGACGAGGCGGGCGAACGGGTCGGCTACGTGACATCGCCTTGGTGGTCCCCCGAGCTTGGGATCAACATCGCACTGGCCTACGTCCCCTCGGAGCGCTCGAGGGTCGGTACGCCGATGAAGGTGGAGCTGCCGGAGATGTACACCGAGGACTCCGGCCACGCGGTCGATGCCGAGGTCTGCGAGATTCCGTTCCGGCCATCCGTCCATCCAAGCGCCCGCGAGCTCGCCTTCGCCGAGGGCCGCGACACGAGTGATTGACGGCAAGCGTCGTGGAGCGCGTCTCGGCCCGGCGTTTCACCGGCGCTGCGAAACGTCACCGTGGCCGAGCGGCGCCTGCCGAGATCGTGAGCCGGCCACTCATCTGCTGCCACGTCCCGATCGGCGCGCATGATCGGGTTCCGAAGAGGCCCACATGCGCTCCTCAACCCTCCGGAATCGGCAGCACTTAGGTCTCGAGCAAGATGCTGTCGGCTCGGGGCCGCTGCGCTTGCCGGTGCCAAGACCGCACTTCCACCTCTACTACCCCAGCCGCCGCCAGCAATCGCGGCGCGAGAGCTTGATCGAGGATTGCCTGGAACAAGCGGGCGGGAGTTCGCAGGAGGCGGCGACTGGGCTCTGAACGCGACAGCCCCGGTTGTCGGTTCAGACGGTTGTCGACGGGGTCTCAGAACGAGCCGTAGGACTGGCCTGAGTAGCCCGAGAACGTCGTGAGATGGCGGTTGTTCTCGCCAGGCTCCCACGTCGGGGAGCCCGATCCATCCTCGCGCCGACGCATGCACTTCCATTCGATGCCGGTGTCCGGCGGCAGGTCGTCCACGATTCCCGTCCAGACCGGCGCGGACGGTCCCGGGCCGACATGCCCGGGCGGAGGCGCGACGATGTAGTCGAAATAGACGTTCGGCTCGAGCCGGACCGCCGCGGCCGGGTTCCATGCACCAAGTGCCGGCAGGCTGCCGACCGCATAGACGCTCTCTCCCGGCACGGTGAAGCCGCGGTCGCAGACGAAGCTGACCGACGTGCTCGGCGGGACCGGTGTGAGGGAGAAGACGAACTCGGAACCCGCGTAGACGTCCGTGGGCGGCGACTTGGCCAGGACAAGGTTGCGCCCGGCATTCAGCCAGCCGCGCGCCGCTGTGGCGAACGCCTCCGGCGATTCCAGCTGGGGAAGAGCCGCGCCGTCGAACGTGACGCCGGACGCCTCGGCATCGTCGACCACCAGCTCGACGACGACGCTGCGCGAGGCGGTCGCGCCGGGATACGCGCCTGCTCCTCCGACATCCACGGCGGGCGCGATGGTCACGCGGCCCGCCTGCTGGGCAATCTCCGTGCGCCGGTGATGGTATCGCGGTCGGCCTTCGGCGCCGTCGAGGAGGGTGGTCCCGTCGTCCTCGTAGAGCGTGAAGCTCGACGGCGCGGCGTCAGCGTAGACCCGCAGGACGAGGGTGGTATCGACTGTGCCGTCGCGGCGGCGACCGAACGCGTCCTTGGTCGTCGCGTCGACGGGCATCTTCGGCAGGATCGCGCCCGCCCGGACGAAGGCCGGCAGGCGGAAGACGCCGTCACGATAGACCGGAACGTTGGCGACAGTCTCGCCGTTGCTCTCGATCCACTCGCTGCTGTGATAGTTCGCCCAGCGGCCGGCAGGCAGGTAGACGTCGCGCTCGTATTCGCCGTGCCGGGCAGCGATCGCCACCAGGATGTCGCGGCCGATCAGTTTCTCATGGCCGATCCGCCGAACGGCCGGATCGTCCTGATGGTAGAAGACCAGCGGCGGGACGACCGGCTCGCCTTCGAGGTGGGCACGGTAGGCGAGCGAGTAATAGTACGGGATCAGCTCGTAGCGCTGGCGCAGGTTGGCGCGGTTGCTCTCAACGTCGCCGACGAGATGCGGCGCGGTGGCGTAGGGCGGCGTGACGACGACGAACTCGTTGTCGGTGTGCGGGCGGACCGGCACGTCGAACCAGGCGCCGTTGGCGAACCATTGGGTGTAGAGCTCGTCCTGATAGCCGCGGTAGCTGCCCTGCTTGTCGTTGTAGGGCATCGTCTCGCGCCGGAAGCCGCCGATGTCGGCGCCATAGTAGTCGATTCCCGACATCGACATGTGCATCTGCGCGTTCAAGTGCGTAGCCAGAGAGGAGAGGTTCGCGGCGATGTCGCCGGACCACATGGCGGCGCCGTAGCGCTGCGTTCCCGCCGCGCCCGAGCGGGTGACGATGAACGGACGCGGGTTCGTCACGCCGAGGCCGTTCGCATCTCCCTGGTGCGCCGCGTAGCCGTCCCAGATCGCCTCGTTCCAGAGCAGGTTGTAGAGGTTGTGGATGTCCGAATGCTCCGCCTTGCCGGCTTCGACACCGTCGTAGCAGGCGGCGGGATCGAACGTCTCCGGCTCGCCGAGATCGGTCCAGTGTCCGGTGAGGCCGAGGTCGCTCAGATGCGGATGACGCCGGTTCTCGTGGATCCAAGCTCCGGCCTCGGGATCGGACCAGTCGATCATCCGCCCGACGCCCCAGAAGCCCGACACGCCCGTTACCGGCCGGTCCTGCCGCAGCGGGTCGCAGCGCCCGTCCGTGCGCTGGTAGGACGAGAGCGGGTCCGGCATCTCCGAGAACGTGTCGGTGGTGTCCGCGAGATAGGATTCCTCGATGGCGACCAGACCGATTCCATCGGCGGCGTAGGCGGCGATCTGCCCCGCCGGGTCCGGAAAGCTGTAGGAATTGTCCGCCAGCCGCGGCTCCTGGTCCTGGTCCCAGTCGAGGCGCCCCATCTCGCTCTCGGAGGGGTCGCCTGGCACGACTCCGCCGAACCAGTTGAGATCGAGCACGAAGCCATCGACGGGGAAGCTGTGCGGCGCGCAGTCCGTCGCGCAGCGCGTCGATCTCGTCCCAGCCGTCGTAGCCGAACTCCGACACCCAGAGGCCGAAGGCCTTGCGCGGCGGCACGGGAGGCCGCCCGGTGAGCTCCATGTAGTCGGACCGCAGGTCCGGCAGATCGGGTCCCGCAATGACGTAAAACCGGATTTGGTCGCCGAACATGCGCGCCTGCCACCAGTTCGCGGTGAAGTCCCAGGACTGCTTGTAGACGTTGTCCATCATCAGGGCGACGTTCGCGCCGTCGCCGACGAAGTACGCAACCGGGATCTGCACGTTGCCAACCGCCGCCTGCTGAAAGCCCGCGAACCCGTTTCCGAGCAGTCCCTCTCCCTGCCGTACGCCGAGAGCGGTCCAGTCGCCATCGGCGCTGCCCGGCGTTCTTGAACTGCTGTCCGAGCCCGTAGACGTGGTCAAGCGCAGCCGGGTCGATGTCGATCCCCTTCCATGCCCGCGTCAGATCGACAGGGCAGATCGTCGTCAGGTAAGCCTCCCTGACGAGATCCTCGACCCGGATGCAGAGGTCGCGCTCACCGATCTCCACACGCAGGTCCGGCGTTTCGATGACCGGCCCGAGGACCGTGTCGCCGACCGTCACGTCTGACGGTCCTTGCCATACCGTCTTCTGCACCATCGGCGAGGCGTAGATTGGCCGTGGAACCGGCGAGGCGTCGCCAACCGCCGAGATCTCGAAGTGGACGAGGTCGTCATCCAGAACCTCGACCACGATGTGGCCAGCCGCGCCCGAGACCTTCGCCCGTACCACCTCGGCCGAAGCCGGCATGGCCGCCAGCAGCGTCAGTCCCAATGCACAGCATCCCGAACGTCTGAACACCGAGTACTCCCGTCCGAATCGCGCAACCATTCTACACCCGCAAGGCAGCGTTGCGTCGCGGAAGCAGCAACCCTTGGTGTCGAAAAAAAGGATCCGCGCCATCTGCGCATCCGCATCGAGAAGATCTGATCTCCGCGCATTGGGAATGGGCGCGCCTGCCTGACGATTGGGACCTCTCAATCGTCAGACAGGCCCGGACCTGGTTCTGCGACCCCTCCGCGCCCTGGCAAAAAGGCACCGTCGAGAACACCAACCGTCGTGCTCGACGATGGCTGCCGCGCAGGCTCGATCCCACGGCGGTCTCAGATCATGAATTGAGGATGATCTGCGACCGCCTCAACGCAACGCCCAGAAAGTGTCTCGGATGGAAGACCCCCGCCGAGGTTTTCCGGGAGAAGATGCTGGAGAACACCTCCCGAGACCCCTACCCTCACACCCAGCAAGAGTCGCGGTTCGCGTAGCGGTCACATCCTCTCTGCGGACGAGACCGGTCGGCGGCGGGATCGTTCCGACGCGGAGAAGGTCCGCATCGTTGAAGAGAGCTTCCGCGGCCATCGCCAAGGCTCGGCGACGGCGCGTCGATACGGGCTCTCGCGCTCTCTGCTGACACGGTGGCGGAAGGAATACCGGGAGGGGCTGCCCGGCGGCGGTGCCCCGGCTTTCATGCCGCTGCAAATCGGGTCCGAACCGGCCCCCGCCAGCTCGATGGCGACCGAGACGCCCGCGGTCGAGGACAAGGTCGAGATCATGCTCACCAATGGCCGGCGGCTGAGTGTCTCGGCCTCGATCGACACGGCGGCCCTTTCGCGCCTCCTGCGGGTTCTCGATCGAACATGATCGCGTCCCCGGCGGGGGTGCGCGTGTGGATCGCTGGCGGGGTGACGGACATGCGCCGCGGCATGAACACGCTGGCTCTCCAGGTTCAGCAGGGCCTGGGGCGCGATCCCCATGCCGGGGAGATCTTCTGCTTCCGCGGGCGCCGGGGCGATCTCGTCAAGCTGCTCTGGCATGACGGCGTGGGGATGTCGCTCTACACGAAGCGGCTTGAGGCCGGGAAGTTCATCTGGCCGACGAGCACCTCGGGCGCGGCGGTGCCGATCTCGGCGGCCCAGCTCGGCTACCTGCTCGAGGGCATCGATTGGCGCAATCCGCGCTGGACCCAGCGCCCTGCGAAGGCGGGATAAGTCCGCGCTCTACCCTCATTTCATTGGTCGTTCCGGAGACCCGGCGTAGACTGCGGCATGACGGATGCCGCCTTGGAGATCGCCAGATTGCGGGCCGCCCTCGCGGCGTCCGAGGCGCGTATCGAGACCGCGGAGGCCCGGGCGGAGCGGAGACCGCCGAGAGCGAGTTGGCGCAGGCTCGGGCGGTCGTTTCGACCTCGGAGGCGATGATCAAGCGGGCGCCTCGAAAAATGGTCCCGACCGTGGCGCTGCGGTATGTCTGTCGGGATGATGCGACACT
The DNA here is from genome assembly GCA_963749675.1 of uncultured Alphaproteobacteria bacterium. Taxonomy (GTDB): domain Bacteria; phylum Pseudomonadota; class Alphaproteobacteria; order Rhodobacterales; family Rhodobacteraceae; genus Roseitranquillus. Next base: position 259,673 of record CAVVNT010000001.1, on the reverse strand, counting down.
GAGGGTGTGACGATGGCGCAGATGGGGTTCTTCGATCTTACAGACCGTTACGCGAGCCTGGACGCGAAGAAGGACCCGCTGGTCGAGATCGACGCTGTTGTGCCGTGGGAGGAGTTTCGCCCGACCCTTGAGCGGGTCTGGCGCAAGCCAGCTGCGGCGCGCAAGTCCCGGGCGGGGCGCAAGCCGATGGACGCGGTGCTGATGTTCAAGACGCTGGTGCTGAGCGCGCTCTACAACCTGTCCGACGACCAGATCGAGTATCAGGTCCGCGACCGGCTGTCGTTCATGCAATTCCTCGGCCTCGGCCTCGAAGACCGGGTGCCGGACGCCAAGACGGTATGGCTCTATCGCGAGGCACTGGCGCAGGCGGGCAAGGTGGAGGAGCTGTTCAGCCAGTTCGACGGCTATCTGGCGCGGCAGGGCTACATCGCGCGCGGCGGTCAAATCCTGGATGCGTCCATCGTGCCGGTGCCGCGCAACCACAACACGCGGGACGAGAACGCGGCAATCAAGAACGGCGAGGTGCCCGAGGACTGGGCGGACAAGCCCGCGAAGCGCGCGCAAAAGGACCTGGACGCGCGCTGGACGAAAAAGCACGGCAAGAACCAGCTACGGCTACAAAATCACGTCAACGTGGATCGTAGGCACAAGCTGGTGCGGCGCTATCACGTCAGCGATGCCGCGCGGCATGACAGCCAGGCGGTGGATCATCTGCTGATGCAGGGTAACACCGGCTCCGGCGTGTGGGCGGATGCGGCCTATCGGTCCGAGGAGATGGAGGCAAAGCTGCGCGCCCGGAGGCTGAAAAGCCACATCCACCGCAAGGGCAAGCGGGGCAAGCCGCTGACCGAACAGGCCAAGGGCAGCAACCGGACCAGATCCGGCATCCGGGTCCGCGTCGAGCACGTCTTCGGCGCGCAGGCCAACGATATGGGCGGGACCTTGGTCCGGACCATCGGCTTGGTTCGAGCGACGGCCAAGATCGGGATGAAGAACCTCGCCTACAACATGCGCCGCCTCGGCCAGCTGCGCCGTCTCAACCCGTGCCCGGCGTGAGCATCACGCGAACAAAAAAGATCAGGCCGCGAGGCAGAAAAATCCGAGCGTGAAGGCCGCAGCGCCACGCCCATCCGGACGCAGCAAAGCGACAGCCGACGCTCGTCCTCCTGCTTCAGACCACGCGCGCCGCCGAGGGGGCACGAGAACGGTAGAAAATCGAGGTGCCCAAGCATCTCAGGCTCGAGATCGCCAGGCTGCGGCGGGAGCAATACGGCCACAGCTCGGAGCGCCGCGCCCGGCTGATCGACCAGATGGAGTTGCAGCTCGAGGAGCTCGAGGCCGCCGCCACCGAGGACGAGATCGCCGCCGAGAAGGCCGCGAAGACAACCACGGTTGCTGGCTTCGAACGCCGCCGCCCGGCCCGCAAGCCCTTCCCGGATCATCTGCCGCGGGAGCGCGTGGTGATCGAGGCGCCGAGCGCGTGCTCCTGTTGCGGCTCCGAGCGGATCGTGAAGATGGGCGAGGACGTGACCGAGACGCTGGAGGTCATTCCGCGGCAGTGGAAAGTCATCGGGTTCGGCGTCAGCGCGGCCAGCGTGAGCCGGTGGCGGGCGCTCGAACGCCGCCAGGGCGACGCACGCCCCGGTCCGCTCGGCGGCGACCGCCGATCCGCCCGCGTCGAGGCGCAGAGCGGTCTGATCAAGGCGCTGCTGGAGGCGACGCCGGACATCACCGTCGAGGAACTGCGCGCCGCGCTGGTCGAGCGCGGGCACGCCTTCGGCTATGGCACGCTCCAGCGGTTCTTCCGCCGGCATGGCATCACGCGCAAAAAAAGACGGCGCACGCCGCCGAGCAGGAGCGGCCCGACGTCCTGAAGCGCCGGCAGGCTTGGTTCGATGGCCAGCTCGACCTGGACCCCGACCGCCTGGTCTTCATCGATGAGACATGGGCCAAGACCAACATGGCCCGCACCCACGGTCGCTGCCGGCGCGGCGAGCGTCTGCGCATGGCCGTCCCCCACGGGCACTGGAAGACCACCACCTTCGTCGCCGGCCTGACCCGCCGGGGCATGACCGCCCCCTTCGTCATCGGCGGGCCGATCAACCGCGACGCTTTCGAGACCTATGTCCAGCGCGTGCTGGTCCCCGAACTGCGCCCCGGCGACATCGTCGTCATGGACAACCTGTCGAGCCACAAAGGGCCGAGGGTGCGAGAACTGATCGAGGAAGCCGGCGCGGACCTGCGCTTCCTTCCGCCGTACAGCCCCGACTTCAATCCGATCGAGAACGCCTTCGCCAAGCTCAAGGCTCTCCTGCGAAAGGCCGCCGAGCGCACCGTGGAAGGCCTTTGCGCAACCATCGGACGGATCGCCGATGCCTTCACGCCCGAGGAATGCGCCAACTGCTTCAGCGCCTGCGGATACGATCCAGACTGGTAGGATTCCGCTCTAGAACGCCGTCGGTCCATGAGTTCGGCGACATCCCGGAACCGGCCACGCAGGCTGTCGGCGACCTCGCGCCAGCGGGCATGGGCCTGATCACGGTCCGTCTCGGCGAAGACGGTCTTCACCACGGCGCTGACCACCGGCTTGTTGGCCTTGCCCACGCGGGCGAGCAGGTTGCGCTGGAAATGCACGCGTGGGGCCGTTGAAAAAAGCCGCTCATGAGAGCCTGCAAAATCTCAGCCGCAGACAAACTTCAGCTGCGCATGCCGGGCAATGCAAAGATGGCGTGGAGCGTCGAACGGCGACGATGTGGCGCGCCAGGCGAGCTGAAGCCTATGGAGCAGATAGACGATCAGGGCGGTGGCCAGCCGCTTGAGATTGATTGCCGCGACCGTCAGGAAAGCTTGAATCCGCATGTTTTGAAGGCCGCGTCGGACCGCGCGGCCGAGGCCGTGCCAGGCTTTCGCTTCGCCATGATAGCCCTCCGAGCGCCAGCGATGCCGCTGGTAGAGATACCGGTCCTCGTCGGACCATCGCTCGCGCCGGCGCCGGGCGCGTAGGAGGGCCGGATAATCGTGGCCGAGCGCGACGGCCTTGTTCACGCGCGCCTTCGAGAGGCAGAGACGGGCGAGGTCGCAGCCGCGGCAATCCCGGGCCCGCGAGGTGAAGAAGCGTCCGTGCTTGATCGCCCGACCGGCCCTGAGCTTCTTGCCGCGCGGGCATTTCAGCACGTCGTTCAGGGCGTCATGCCGGAACCGGCGCATCGGGACCGGGCTGCGGATCGGTTCCGCCTTGGCCGGGAGTGAGCCATCGTGTCGCCATGCGTTCGAGACCGATGGCGAACGCGGCAATGTCGCGCTCTTCGAGCCCGGCATAGAGCTTGGCATAGGCATATCCGGCGTCAGCCGTGACCGTCTTGATGGCTGTGCCGGTCAGCGCGGCCACCGCGTCCATCCGGGCGAGGAACGGCTCGCCCTCGTTCACCTCCCGGTCGTGACCTCAACGTCGAGCACGACACCGACCTGATTGTCGACGACGCCATGCTGCTTGTAGCTCGGCTCCAGGCGGCGATTGCGGCCATTGGTGGCCATGCTGGCATCGGGATCGGTCGGGCAGACCTTCTTGAACTTGCCGGTCTTCTTCGAGTTGCGAGATCGGCGCAGCTTCTCCTCGTCTTGCCCCGGATCGCCGTTCGCGGCGGTGACCGCGTCGACATGACGAACGACGAGGCTGTCCCAGGAAACGTCCGCCCGGATCAGCGAGGCGTCGACGTGGACGATCTCTCCCTTCGCGATACCCGCCTCGATGCAGGCCCTCACCGTCCGCTCGAAGATGTGCCGGAACCGCTCGGCGCCCCACCGCTGCCGTATCCGCGTCAGCGACGAATGATCCGGGAGCCTGTCACGCAGACCAAAGCCCGCGAACCAGCGGATCGCCAGGTTCACTTGGGCTTCCCGCATCAGGCGGCGATCATGGACGAGCCCGAGCAGAAAGCCCGCCAGCATCAAACGCAGGGCGGACTCGGGATCGATGGCCGGCCGGCCGACAGCCGGCGCATACGCCCCGGCCACCTCGTCATGCAGCCACGACAGGTCGAGCACCCGATCGACCCGAGCCAGAACATGTTCGTCCGGAACAAGGTCGCGGAGCGACCCGCACATGAAGAATTCCAGTTGCTCAGAAGACCGACGCTCCAGCATCCGAAGACCCACCAAGACCCCGTCCCAAGAGAACAGAATCAGAGGGTTCGGACTTTTTCAACGGCAGCGCTGGCACCTCTGGTGCGTGGCGTTGAACACCCGGCGAGCCGCGGCGCGCAGGCCTTTGTGGTCGTCGGCGATGACCAGCTTGACGCCGCGCAGGCCGCGGTCGGCGAGGACTGCGCAGGAAGTCGGTCCAGAAGGTCTCGGCTTCGAAGGCCCCGTCGCGACGCCGTTCGCCATGTGCTTGAACAATGGCGCATCAATGGCTCACCTCGCGCTTGCCATCCTCGTTCACCGCGACGGCGATTATCACGGCCCGGCTCACGATCCGGCCGCCCTCGCGGACCTTGAGATAGGTCGCATCGAGCCAGAGATAGGGCCAGGCTCCCTCCAGCGGCCGGGCGAGGAACGCATTCACGCGCTCGTCAATCTCGACGCAAAGCCGGCTGACCTGGCTTTTGGACATGCCGCCCGCGCCCATGGCCTTCACCAGATCGTCCACCGGACCGGGTAGAGACGCCGTGGACGTAGGCCTCCTGGATCACCGCCACGAGGGCCTTCTCGGCCGTGCGGCGCGGCTCCAGGAAGCTCGGGAAGATAGCTGCCCTTGCGCAGCTTCGGGATCTCCAGCGCGATCCGGCCGGCACGGGTGCCCCAGTCGCGGTCGCGGTATCCGTTCCGCTGCACTTCCCGCAACGGCGAGCGCGTCGCCCTTCGCCGCGCCCGTCCGCGCCTCGACCTCCAGCTTCCATGATCCGCTCGGCCGCGAAGGCCAGCATCTCGCGCACAGATCGCCATCGGCCTGCTGTTCAACCAGCTCAAGCAGTGTCATTCTCTCATCGGTCATCGTCATCTCCGTCCTTGGTTTCGAGTGTTGCAACCCATACCTTTCCGAAGACCGGCGATGGCCGCCAGCGTCACCCCCGGCCGCGCGCTGCGCTACGCCGAAGGCTCCGCGCGCGGCCTCCTACACCACTTAGTTCAGCCTGAACAAGGGACATGCTGCTGATTTCGCAGAAGAACCTTTGGTTTCTCGTGGTTTTGGATCGCAGGGTTTCGTCGGATTCGGGCGAGAACCCTGCGATTTCGGATGTGCCGATGAAGCCCAAACCCCGCCAGCCCGAGCAGGATGATCTGCTGCGGCCGCGCCTGGTCGACCTGATCGACATGCGCCACGAGCTGGTAAAGCTCGAGACGCTGATCGAGTGGGAGTTCTTCGAGCGGGAGTGGGCCGGGTTCTTCCCGTCGGGCACCGGGCGACCGGCGACGTCGCCGCGGCTGGTGGCGGGGCTGCTCTATCTCCAGCACGCCTTCGAGCTGTCGGACGAGGCGGTGGTCGCAAGGTGGGTCGAGAACCCGTACTACCAGCACCTCTGCGGCGAGACCTTCTTCCAGCACCGTCCACCGATCGATCCCTCCTCGCTCACCCGCTGGCGCCAGCGGGTCGGTGAAGAGGGCGTGGAATGGCTGCTGACCAAGAATGAGGAAGAAGAGGAAAGGCCCCAGTGGGGCGTTTCCCTGACGAATGAGGCCGGCCGCGCCTCGGGAACGGTCGGGGACAGGAGCCTGGAGCGGGTGTCGGTCGATACCACGGTGATGGAAAAGAACATCGCTCATCCCACCGACGCCCGGCTCTACGAGACGGCGCGGCGGAAGCTGGTGGCGCTCGCCGTCGAGGCCGGGGTCGATCTGCGTCAGAGCTATGCGCGCCTGGCGCCGCGGCTGGCGGCGAAGGCCGGAAGGTACGCCCACGCCCGCCAGTTCAGGCGGATGCGCAAGGTGCTGCGCACGCTGAAGGGCTATACCGGCCGGGTCATGCGCGACCTGCGCCGCCGGCTCGAGGACATCCCCCAAGGACCCCTGCGCGAGCGCATCCTCGACATGCTGGTCCTGACCTCGCGGCTCCTGCACCAGAAGCCGAAGGACAAGGGCAGGATCTACAGCCTGCACGAGCCCGAGGTGGACTGCATCTCGAAGGGCAAGGCGCGGGTGCGCTACGAGTTCGGCACCAAGGTGAGCGTCGCCGCCACCACCCGCGAAGGCTTCATCGTCGGCATGCGGGCGCTGCCGGGCAACCCCTACGACGGCCACACCCTCGCCGAGGCTCTCGAGCAGGTCGAGGTGCTGACCGACCGCCGTCCGTCCCTCGCCGTCGTCGACCGCGGCGACCGCGGGCACGGCGTCGAGACCACCCGCGTGCTGATCAGCGGCACCCGCAGGGGCCTCACGCCGGCACTCGCCAAGCTCCTGCGCCGCCGCAGCGCCATCGAGCCGGAGATCGGCCACATGAAGACCGACGGGCGGCTGACGCGCTGCCCGCTCAAGGGAACGACCGGCGACGCGCTCTTCGCCGTCCTCTGCGCCTGCGGCCACAACATCCGCAAGATCCTCGCCCGCCTCAGGGCATTTTTGGTCGTCCTGATCGCCGCCATTCTCGGCGCATTCAGACCCGACAACGCTCACGCAGCCGGCGCTGCCACCGTCTGATCGGATTGTTCAGGCTGAACTACTTAGTTCGCCCTGATCAACGTCCAACGCATTGATTTTATTTGATGACGTGACGTTTTTGATATTTTCGAACCGCAGGGTTTGGTAGGTTTGGGGCGAGAACCCTGCAATTTCGGATCGACGCATGAAGCCCAAATCCCGTGCCCCTGAGCAGGACGACCTGTTGCGCCCGCGCTTGGCGGACATGATCGACCTGCGCCACGAACTGGTGAAGCTTGCCGGGCTGATCGACTGGGAGTTCTTCGAGGAGGAATGGGCGGGGTTCTTCCCGTCGCACACGGGGCGCCCGGCGACCTCTCCACGGCTGGTGGCGGGGCTGCTCTACCTCCAGCACGCCTACCGGCTGTCGGACGAGGCGGTCGTGGCCCGGTGGGTGGAGAACCCGTACTACCAGCACCTCTGTGGCGAGACGTTCTTTCAGCACCGTCCTCCTGTCGATCCTTCGTCGCTGACGCGGTGGCGGAACCGGATCGGGGAGGAAGGTGCCGAGTGGCTCCTGACCAAGACGATCGAGGCCGGGCGCGAGGCCGGAGTGATTTCCGAGCGGAGCGCGGAGACGGTGATCGTGGACACGACGGTGATGGAGAAGGCGATCGCGCATCCAACCGATACACGGCTCTACGAGAAAGCGCGTCGGCGCCTGGTGGCGCTTGCCCAGGAGGCGGGCCTGTCGCTTCGCCAAAGCTACGCGCGGCTGGCGCCGCGTCTGGCCGGACAGGTCGGTCGCTATGCCCACGCCCGCCAGTTCAAGCGGATGCGCAAGGGGCTGCGGCGGCTGAAAGGCTACACCGGCCGGGTCCTGCGCGACATCCAGCGGCAGCTGCACGCCGTGACCGACACCGCCCTGCGGGAGCGGATCGAGGGCGAGATCGCCCTCGTTGAGCGCCTCCTGCGGCAGAAGCCGAAGGACAAGCGGAAGCTCTATGCGCTGCACGAGCCTGAGGTGGACTGCATCTCCAAGGGCAAGGCGCGCGTCCGTTACGAGTTCGGCTCCAAGGTCTCGGTGGCGACCACGCACAAGGAGGGCTTCGTCGTCGGCATGCGCGCGATGACCGGCAACCCGTACGATGGCCATACCTTGCGAGAAGCGCTCGAGCAGGTGGAGATCCTGACGGACACATCACCGAAGAGAGCCTTCGTCGACCGCGGCTATAGGGTCATGGCGTTGAGACGACCGAGGTCTTCATCTCCGGCCAGCGCCGCGGCATGACGCCGGCGCTCCGGCACGACCTGCGCCGCCGCAGTGCAATCGAACCGGCGGTCGGCCACATGAAGACCGACGGCCGCCTCGCCCGCTGCGCCCTCAAGGGCACGCTCGGCGACGCACTCCACGCTGTCCTCTGCGGCTGCGGGCACAACATCCGCATGATCCTGGCCCATCTGAGGGCTCTTGTGGCCGTGATCCTCGCCGCGCTGATGGCAGCAATCGCCAACAACATCGAACAGGCCCGGCCAAACTACGCCACGACCGGCGCCGCGGCGTGATGTTCAGTGGCGACCACTTACATTTTTGCCCAACCGGCCATGGCAATATCAATCACTTACCGCTGTCGCTGTCGAAGTTGGGGTCTTCGGGTCTGGTCCCGCCACGACGATCGTCGCCAGCTCGCTCATCTGCTCCGGACCGAGCTTCGGCGTACGCCCCGGAAGAGACCGGTCGGTCAGACCCGCCAGCCCCTCCTCGTTGTCGCGATGGACCCAGTCGCGCAGCGTCTGCCGATCCATCCCGCAGCTCTCCGCCGCCTCCGTCCGGCTCCGCCCATCGAGCACGAGCGCCAGCGCGAGCATCCGGCGCGAAGCCTTCGCGTCCTTCGCCCGCGCCGCTTCGCGTCGCAGGTCCGCCGCCGACAGCTCCCTCCGCGTGATCTCCACCGCTATCCTGATCCTCCTCCGCCTCGGACGGAGTGAATCAGTAGACGCTCGAAGAGGAAATCCTTCCCAGAGTCTAGCGCCTCACGCCGCTGGTATGAGCCGCCGCGGCGCCCGCGGATCGAGGCGCCGGCACGATCCAGCGGCCTGAGCACCGTCCGAGTACGGGCATCGAGAGACCCTGACATTGGTCGCACATGCGGACCGAGGGTCGCAGCAACTACCGGCAGCCGGTTTCGCTATCGAGATGTTGTCGCAGCACGCCTGCGGGCTCAACGATCCCTGCCTCGGTCTCCACCGCCGTACAATTGTGGTTGAACCAGAACCTTTCCTTGTCGGTCTCACGGATGCGCACGCCTTTGGGCAGCCGGCGAGTGGTCACGCCGGCCCGCCCGGCCAGATCGGCGACCAGCCGGTCCAGCGCCTCGGCGTCTCCCCAACCGGCCATGTAGGTCGACGCGCCAGCACGCTTGGCGACCGCTGTGCCGGATGCGGTCGACAGGACCGTCTCCGCCGCACCCTCGATCTCTTCGAGGTACCGGGTTGCCGCGCCTCCACCCTCAAGTGGTATCGGCATGTCCGGCCGCAGGCTCTCCACCCGGGTCACGACGACGTCGAGACCGGGGAAGGCGGGAGGCAGGGGCACGGGGATGGAGAACTCCGCCTCGCGCGCCGCCGACCTCGGACCCAGGAGCACCTCGGCGCCGCTTTCCGACAGTCGGGCTTTCAGGGCGTCGGGCATGTGCATCATCCCGGGCGTCAGGATCAGCTTGTAGCCATCAAGGGGCCCGTCCGGCGGCACGACGTCCACAGACAGGCCGGCGCGACGCAGCGCCCGGTAATGATCGAGCACGAGGTCGAAGTACGACAGACCCGCACCGTGTGGCTGCACCGCCCACGCCCAGGCGGCCTCGTAGTCGAACATCAGCGCGACGGGCGACCGCTTGGAAGCGACTGTCGGCGCAGCGGCCAGTTCGCCCGCGACCCTGCGGACCTCCCCAAGCGACGGCGCCTCGGCGCTGTCGGGACGCAGCAGACCCGAATGCAACTGCTCCTGCGCGAAGGGCGCCTGCCGCCAGCGAAAGTAGCACACCGCCTCGGCGCCGTGGGCGAAGGCCTCCCAGGTCCAGAGTCGGACGATGCCGGGCAGCGGCGCCGGGTTGTAGGGCGCCCAGTTCACCGGCCCGGGCTGCTGCTCCATCACCCACCACCGGCCGCGGCCGACGGCGCGGTAGAGGTCGTGGTGGAAGGCCTGGAAATCTGGGTCGCCCTGCCGGGCGTAACGCCGCTTGATCTCGTCGTTCGCGCCGACCCGGTCCTCCAGAAATCCCAGAGGATACGAGTCCCAACTAGCGATATCCAGGTCGGCCCCGACCTTGAAGTGATCGAACGCGATCTCTCGCCCCATGTAGTTGTGGGCGATGGGCGCGTCGGAGCGGGCGCGGATGATCTCGACCTGACCGCGGTTGAAGGCCGCGACCTGATCGGAGCAGAACCGGCGGAAGGCCAGCGCGTGCGCCGGGTTCGGCTCGGTCACGGTCAGGTTCGGCAGGTCGATCTGGTCGAAGCTGTCATATCCCATCGACCAGAAGACGTTGCCCCAGGCGCGATTGAGCGCGTCGATCGACTGGTGCCTCTGCGCGAGCCAGTCGCGGAAGGCAACGCGCGCCGCCTCGGAATAGGAGACGACCGTATCGTGACAGCCGTATTCGTTGTCCGTCTGCCAGGCGGCGGCATGCGGGTTTCGGCCGTAGCGGTCGGCGAGGCGGGTGACGATCGATCGACATTCCTCGAGATAGCCGCAGTGCGAGAAGCAATAGTGCCGGCGCGAGCCGAACTTGCGCGGTCTTCCGTCGGCATCGAGGGCGAGCATGTCGGGATGCCTCTTGAGCATCCAGCGCGGCGGCGTTGCGGTGGGCGTCCCCAGCACGACCTTGAGGCCAGCGCGCCCCAAGACCTCGATCGCCTCGTCGAGCCATGACCACTCGAACACGCCGGGCCGGGGTTCGAGACGCTTCCACGCGAACTCGCCGATGCGGACCCAGGTGAGGCCTGCCTCGGCCATTCGGCGCGCATCGTCCTCCCAGACCTCCCGCGGCCAGTGTTCCGGGTAGTAGCAGGTGCCGAGCGTCCGCTGCATCCCTAGCCTCTCCTCGTCGCGGTCAGCCTGCTCCGGCGTCCCAAGCGCCGACGAGCGCCGCTGCCCGGTCTGCGACGTCATCGGCCGTCGTGCCGGGCGCATAGAGGCTCGAACCGATGCCGAATCCCGTCACGCCGGCCGCGCGCCAGCTCGCGAAATCCTCCGCGCCGACGCCGCCCACGGCGTAGGTGGAGACGTTGCGCGGCAACACGGCGGCGAGCGCCTTCAGCCCGTCGGGGCCGAGCTTGAAGGCCGGGAAGACCTTGAGCCCGTCCGCCCCGCTTCGCAAAGCGGTGAAGCATTCGGAGGCGGTGAAGACGCCGGGATAGGACAGAAGGCCCGCCGCCTTGGTGGCCCGCACCACATCGGGGTTGCAGTCGGGCGACACGACCATTTGTGCCCCGACCCCGGCGAGACGATCCACGTCCTCCACCGTCAGGACGGTGCCGGCGCCGATCACCGCACGCTCACCCGCCGCAGCCACCATTCGCGAGATGCTCTCGAACGGCTCCGGAGAGTTCAGCGGCACCTCGATCGTGGTGATCCCCGCCGCGATCAGCGTCTCGCAGATCGGCACGGCTTCGGCGGGCGTGATGCCGCGCAGGATAGCGATGATTTCGCGGCTCATTGCTGCATCTCCCGCAGTTCGGCCCGCGCGGCGGCCAGCCCCGCGAGCGTGATGTCCCCGGCGTCGAGCTGCGCGACCTCGCAGCCCTGTGCCATCAGCGCTGCCGCGTAGGCGTCGGCGATGCCGCCCGTGCCCGCGACATTGACCGGCTGGCCCAGCCAGTAGGCGCGCGAACCCGCGAGTTCCATCCCGATCAGGGTGCCCGACAGCCGCGCCCGCGCCGTCGCAGGCGCCAGATCGTCGAGCAGAGCGCCCGCGCGCAGCGAGAACAGCGTCGCGGCCATCTGTGCCGGATGCGACATCCCCTCGGCCAGCGCGTCGCGAAAGACCGCATCGTCCCACCCCGTCGCGCCGACCGTGTGCCGCAGGACCGACTGGCCCGCGATGAGCGCGAAGATCTCGCCAGTCATGAAGGTGCGAAAGCTCACCACCTCCCGCGCGCTGACCTGAACCCATTTTGTGTGCGTGCCGGGCAGGCATATAACGCCGTCGAGATCCGGCCGCGCGGCGAAGATGCCGGCGATCTGGGTCTCCTCCCCGCGCATCACGTCGGGGGGGCGCGCCTGCTTGATGCCCGGAAGGATGCGCACGTCGAGCCGGGCGTCACTCGCCGGCACCTTCGTCGCCTCGGCCAAGCCGGGAGGCGTGCAGGGAACCGAACGGTACGGAGCCTCGGCCCAGCCCTGGCGCGAGCCGGCCATGCCGCAGATGATGACGGGTATGCGGCTCGCCTGCGGCAGCGCGTCGCCGACAAGCTCCAGGAGCGCGGGCTCGAAACCCTCGCGGTCGAGGCTGTTCATGCCCCTGTCCGAACTGCGCCGCGCGATCACGCTCCCTTCGTGGTCCAGCAGCCATGCCCGCTGGTTGGAAGTGCCCCAGTCCACTGCGATCCAGTCGAGGTCGGCCATCAGAGCGCCACCGCCGAGCGGCCGTTCGACAACGTGCGGTGATTCATGTCCGCTCCCCCTCGATCACCCACATCCGCTCCGGAAAGCTCCACGGCAGCGTCATGCCGTACCCCATGAGGTACTGCCCGGAGAGCTCCAGCGCGCCTTGCTTCAGCGCTGAATAGCCGCGCGAAAGGCCGGGCGTGGCATCTTCGCTGTTGAAAAGCGCAATGCGGTAGCGCGCTTCCGGGTCGAGACCGGTCAGGCGCAATGGCCGCGGCGCGATCTGGTCCGAGCTACGGGCCTTGCCGGCGAACACAACGAACCGCGTGCCGTCGCGCGCCATCTGCTGCTCCGCGATCACCGCCGGGTCGGCGCCGTCGAGCCGCAGGATGTCGCCCGCGGCCATCCAGTCCCGGTTCCGTTTCCACCATGCGGTGACGTCGCGCAGGACATGCGCCTCCTCCTCGGTCAGTTCGCGGGGGTCCATCTCGAAGCCCATGTGTCGCTGCGCCGCAACCCACGCCCGGAAGCGGATGTCGAGCGTCCGGCCGGACGTGTGGCAGACACGCGGGCCGACGTGGCTGCCGGTGACGGCGAGCGGCAGCAGCAGCGCCGCGTCGTGCTGGATCCGCAAGCGCTCCAGCGCGTCGTTCGAGTCCGACAACCAGACACGCTGGGTCCGCGACAGGATGCCGAAATCGATGCGCCCGCCGCCGCTCGCGCAGCTCTCGATCTCGACGGAGGGGAACGCCGCGCGCAGCCTGTCGACGAGCGCGTAGGTGCCGCGGGCCTGAGGCGCATCCGGGAACGGCAGGACGCGGTTGTGGTCCCACTTCACGTAGTCGATCTCGTGCGCCGAAAGGATGGCCGCGATCCGCTCGAAGAGATGCTCGCGCACCGCCGCATTGCCCATGTCGAGCACCTTCTGGTGGCGGCCGAGGATCTGTTCGTCCGGGCCGAGCACCCAGTCCGGATGTGCCCTCAGCAGCTCGCTGTCCGGGTTGGCCATCTCCGGCTCGAACCAGAGACCGAAAGTCATGCCCTCGTCATGGACGTGCGTGATGAGCGGGTCGAGCCCGTCGGGCCACTTTCGCCGGTCCACCGTCCAGTCGCCCAGCGACGAGGTGTCGTCGTCGCGTCGGCCGAACCAGCCGTCGTCCAGCACGAACCGCTCCGCCCCCAGCTCCGCGGCGCGGGACGCGATGTCCTTCAACTCTGGCAGCGAATGGTCGAAATAGACCGCCTCCCAGCAATTGTAGTGCACGGGGCGCGGGACCTCCGGCCTCGGCCACGTCACGAGCCCGTCGCGCAGGTGGCGCTGAAAGGCGACGGCGCAGCCGTTCATCCCCCGATCCGAACGACATGCAAACAGCTTCGCGGTCATGAAGCGCGTGCCGGGGGCACTCTCGCTGCGCGCCGCATGTCCGAACTGCACCTGGCGCCGCCCATCCGGCAGCTCCTCGGCGACCATGCGGTGACCGCCCGACCAGCCGTAGTGGAACGCCGCCACCGTGCCCGCGGTGTTGGTGGCGCCAGGCTCAGGCAGGTAGAGCAGCGGCAGGTGCTCGTGCCCCGTCCGGCCGGTCCGGTTCTCGCGCAGCCGGGCGCCGGGCGTCCATGGCACGCGGTTCAGCGCGAACTCGCCGCACCAGCGCCCGGAGAGGTCGATCATCTCGGCGCATCGGTCGGAGGCGGGAAAGACGGGCGCGGCGAGCCAGTCGAGATAGACCGGCGCCTCGGCTTCCAGCGTCGCGTCTGCGGAAATCATGCCGGTCGCTGTGTCCAGCGCGAACGTGGCCGTGTATGTCAGGCCGAGATCGGCGTCGCTGTAGGTCAGGCGCAGCGTGTCCCCGTCCTTCGTTTCGTCGGCACGGCGAAAGTCGGGATGGATCGGCGCCCCCTCGCCGTCCCGGAGCAGGAGGCCAGGCTGACCGGGAAAGCTCCGGCTCGCCTCGGGACAGATCGAGAGGTCGGGATGGACGTCGAGCATGCCGCCGGTCACGTCGCGGGCAGACGCCGCGACGAGTGAGGCGACATCCTCGGCCTCGGGCAGACGCGGGCCCCAATAGGCGATCTGCGGCAGACGCTCGTCCTCCGCGGCGAGGACGAGGCTCTGCTCGTTGTCGCGAAGCTGCCACCATCGGATCACTTCACCGCCCCGAGGGTCAGTCCCGCGATGAAGTGGCGCTGCATCAGGAAGAACATCGCGACCGGCGGCAGCGCCGCCACGATGCTGCCCGCGCTCATCAGGTGGTAGGCCGCCCGGTACTGCGCGTTGAAGCTGGTAATACCGGCCGTCACGGGCTGGCTCTCGGCACCCTGCGTCAGCACGACTGCCCAGAAGTAGTCGTTCCAGATGAAGGTGAAGATCAGCACTGACAGCGCGGCGATCGCGGGCTTCATCAGCGGCAGCACGACGAACCAGAAGATCCGCCATTCGGCCACCCCCTCGACCCGCGCGGCCTCGATCAACTCGAACGGCAGCGCGCGGATGAAGTTGCGCATGAAGAGCGTGCAGAATCCGGTCTGGAACGCGATGTGGAACAACACCAGACCCGTCTTTGTGTTGTAGAGCCCGAGGTCGAGAGTCAGGTCCCGCACCGGCACCATCAGGATCTGGAACGGCACGAAGTTGCCCGCCACGAACATGAAGAAGATCCAGAGGTTGCCGCGGAACTTGTAGACCCCCAGCGCAAAGCCCGTCATGCAAGACAGCGCTACCGCGCCGATTACCGTAGGCACCGTGATCAGGACCGAGTTCATCAGGTAGCGCGGCATGTCGCTCTCGAAGAAGACCTTCCCGTAATTGGCTGGCCCCTCGAACCGCGTCGGCCACCCCCAGTAGTTGCCTGTGGTGAAGTCGACGTCCGGCTTGATCGAGAAGACCGCGACCGCGATCAGTGGCGCGAGCCACAGAAGCAGCGCGACGGGGATCATCGCTTGATAGGTCGCCTGCGCGGGACGCGATGCCTGCTGGATCGGCCGCGGAAACATCTCAGCGCCCCCTTTCCTGGCGCCACATCGACCAGAGGAAGTAGGCGATGAAGCACAGCATGATGAGAAACAGCACCACCGCGATGGCGGCGCCATAGCCCATGCGGAACCCGTATTCCGAGAGCGCCTTCTCGAACATGTAGAAAGACAGCACGCGGGTGGATCCGAACGGCCCGCCATTCGTCATGATCGAGATCAGATCGAAGGAACGCAGTGCGCCGATGATCGTCACGACGAAGGCGATGAACGTCGCGGGGCGCAACTGCGGCAGGATCACGTGCCAGAGCATCCGCGCGCCCTTCGCCCCGTCAAGCCGCGCCGCCTCGATCTGTTCGGGGTCAACCGCATTGAGCCCCGTGAGATAGAGGATCATGCAGTAGGCGATCTGCGGCCAGAGGCCCGCCGCGATGATGCCGTAAGTCGCCATCGTCGGGTCGCCGAGCACGTTGATCGGCCCTGCCCCGACCCACGCCAGCATCGTGTTCAGCAGCCCGAACGTCGGGTCGTAGAACCAGGTGAAGACAAGTCCGACGACGACCTGAGATATCACGAAGGGGAAGAAGAACAGCGACTTGTAGATACGGATGCCGGTGACGGTCTGGTTCAGGAAGAGTGCGATGAAGAGCCCGCCCGGGATCGCCAGCAGGTACAGGACGAGCCACTTGAGATTATTCCAGACCGACACCTCGAAGGCGCGGTCAGTCGAGAGCTCCCGGTAGTTGGCCATGCCGATGAACTCCGGCTCGCCCAGACCGTCCCAGCGGTAGAACGAGATCTGGAAGCTCTGGAAAATCGGGAAGATCACGTAGAACAGGAAGAACAGCACGCCGGGGGCAAGAAAGAGCCAGGGCGCCAGCCGAACCCGGTTTCGCCGGATCCAACCTTGTCCGCCTTCGTCGGCGTGGGTGTCGGGCAAGGTGGCTGTTGTCATCGCATCGCTCCTCGTCCGGGGTGCCGGCGGAACTCCGGGCGCGGCGCTGCGCCCGGGGCCGAGCGGGTCTAGCCCGACGTTACTGGTAGATGCGCTGCCGCGCCTGCTCCAGCCGGTTCAGGATGTCGTCGAGGTTGTCTGGGAACACCATGAACTCTTGAAAGCCCTCCATCGCGATGGCGGCCATCTCGGCCGGGGCGTCGCGGTCGAAGAACTGCGCGATGCCGCCCGGGGCGTTCGAGGACAACATCTCGAAGCCCTGCTTCAGCATCTCATCATCGTCCACCGACGAGGCCGAGTTGACGGGCAGCTGACCCAGCGCATCGCCGGCATTGATCTGGGTCTGGTTCTCGGCCGAGACGACGAAGCGCAGGAACTCGCGCGCCGCCTCCTTGTTGTCGGCGCCCGA
The DNA here is from genome assembly GCA_963749675.1 of uncultured Alphaproteobacteria bacterium. Lineage (GTDB taxonomy): Bacteria > Pseudomonadota > Alphaproteobacteria > Rhodobacterales > Rhodobacteraceae > Roseitranquillus. The sequence continues at coordinate 243,158 of CAVVNT010000001.1, read as the reverse complement.
CGGGATGTGGAATGTGTCGGTCGGCGCATCCTCCGCCAGCTCCACATCGGGGTTGATCTTCGGGAACTGGTAGAAATCGAGCTGGTCTTCGCTGAGGCCCGCCTCGCGCATCGGCGCCACGGCGAAGTTGCCCATCAGGTATGCCACGGCGTCGCCGTTCACCATGAAGGGCAGCGCCTCCTGCCAGCTGTAGGACTGGTGGTTGTCGATATAGGCGCCCATGTCGATCAGTTCGCGCCAGTTGGCGAAGGTCTGGCGGACGCGGTCGTCCGTCCAAGGCACCTCGCCATTGGTGAGCTGCATGTGGAAGTCGTAGCCGTTGGTGCGCATGTTGATGTAGTCGAACCAGCCGCCCGCGGTCCAAAGGAACTTCGTCCCGATCGTGAAACACTTGCGGCCGGAATCGAGGATCGCCTCGCAGTTGGACTTGAGCGTCTCCCAGTCCTGCGGCTCCTCGAGGCCCAACTCGTCGTAGATGTCCTCGCGGTAATAGACGCCCCACTGGTAGTAAGTGTAGGGCACGCCCCACTGCTTGCCGTCGAGGGTCATCGCGCCTTCGGTCGAGGAGAGGTTCTCCTGTATTTCGGGCTCGTCCCAGAGGTCGGAGACGTCTTCGAACAGCCCGGCCTCGACGTAGGGGCGCATCCTGTTGGCTGCGTACCAGTTCGCCACGTCCGGCGGGTTGGCCGTCAGGAAGTTGCGGATCTGGGTCTTGTAGGCCTCCCGGTCGATGATCGTCAGCTCCACGTCGAGGTTCGGGTGCAGCTCGTCGAAGCGTGCGGCCATGTCTTCCATCACCGCGCGGGGCGCGGGGTTCGACATGTCCGAGAAGATCGTGAGCGTTCCCGACAGATTCTGCGCGCTCGCCGGCACGACGAGCGCGGCGGTAATCGCCAGCGTCGCCGCCGCCGAACGTGAAATGCTGAGCATGAAGTCCTCCCTAAAGCTTCAGCGCTTCTGGTCCCGAATATTGAAACCGAAGACCAACTATTGAAACTATGGGGGCTTCGTCTTAACCCTGTCAACACTGCGGGAGGAGCGCGGCGCAGCCTCGACCGGAAGGAAGGCGCATTGATGGACGGCCACCGGCATCATCCGGCAGCGCCCGGCACGGTCGGGAAGGCGCTCGACGTGCTGGAGATGGTGGCCGCGCGCGGCCGCCTCGTCCGCTTCTCCGACCTGCTCGTGGACTCCCCATTGCCGAAGGCGACGCTCTACCGTCTCGTCCAGACGCTGACGGCCCAGAGCATGCTTCGCTACGATCCCGACGCACAGGCCTATGCGCCTGGCCTCCGCCTCGTCCGGCTCGCCCACGCGGCGTGGCGGCAAAGTTCGCTGGCTCCGATCGCCCGCCCCTACCTCGACGCGCTGTCGGCGGAGGTCGGCGAGACGATCCACCTCGCCCAGCTCGATCGCGGACAGGTTCTCTACGTCGACAAGCGCAATGCGCGGCAGCCGATCGAGATGTTCGCGGAGGCCGGCAAGGTCGGGCCGGGCTATTGCACCGGCGTCGGCAAGGCGATGCTCGCCCACCTCCCGGACGGCGAGCGAGCCGCGGCGCTGAAGCTGCAGGCCTACTTCGCGCACACCGGCACGACGATCACGTCGCCCGATGCGCTGGAGGCCGAACTCGGCAGCGTCCGTACCGAGGGCATCGCCTTCGACCGGGAAGAGCACGAGCCGGGCATCATCTGCATCGCCGCGCCGATCCTGAAGGCGAGGGGCCGCGTTCTCGGCGCCCTGTCGATCACCAGCGCCACGCAGCGCAAGACGTTGGATGACCTTGCGACACTGAAACCGGCGCTGGTTCGGACGGCTGGAGAGATCTCGGACGCTGCCACGGCGTGGCAGTTTCCGGAATGACCTGATGGGGAGAGATGCGTCATGAGCGGCGTCAAGCTAGAGAAGGCGGTCAAGAAATACGGCGACGTGCAAGTCATCCACAACATTGATCTCGACATCGCGGACGGGGAGTTCTGCGTCTTCGTCGGACCATCGGGCTGCGGTAAGTCGACGCTGCTGCGCATGATCGCGGGCCTAGAGGAGACGACCGGAGGACGCATCCGCATCGGTGATCTCGACGTGACGCGTGTCGATGCGGCGGACCGGGGTGTCGCGATGGTATTCCAGACCTATGCCCTCTACCCGCACATGACGGTCGAGGAGAACATGGGCTTTGGACTGCGCATGACCGGCCACCCGCGAGAGGACATCCGCAAGAAGGTGGCCGAGGCGGCGCGCATTCTCAAGCTTGGCGACTACCTCAAGCGCAAGCCCAAGGCGCTCTCGGGCGGACAGCGCCAGCGCGTCGCCATCGGCCGGGCCATAGTGCGCGGGCCGGAGGTCTTCCTCTTCGACGAGCCCTTGTCGAACCTCGATGCGGAGCTGCGCGTCGACATGCGGGTGGAGATCGCCCGGCTCCACAAGGAGATCGGCGCAACGATGATCTACGTGACACATGACCAGGTCGAGGCGATGACGCTGGCCGACAAGATCGTGGTCCTCCGCGCCGGGCACATCGAGCAGGTCGGCAGCCCCATGACCCTCTACAACAACCCCGACAACAAGTTCGTCGCAGGCTTCATCGGCTCGCCGTCGATGAACTTCATCGCCGGCGCAGTGAAGGGCGGCAAGGTCCATGCGCCGGTTCTATCCGAAACACCGTTCGAGGCGAATGTACGACTGCCACCCGAGGGATCGACAGTCCATGTCGGCCTCCGGCCGCAGAATGTTTCGGTCGAACTTGGGTGCGCGCTGCGGCTCGACATCCGGGAGCGTCTGGGCGGGGTGGCCTACGATTATCTCGTCGATGACAACGACGCGCGGATCGTGGTCGAGACGCGCGGCGACGAGGACATCCCCGAGGGAACCCAGGTCTCGTTGCGGTTCGACGCTTCCGACGCGCTGTATTTCGATGGCGAGACGGAGCGGCGCCTGCGCTGACTGACCTCGCCCCTGCTCCAGCCATCGCGAGCATCTTGAATGCCGGTGGCACGGGAGAGGGCGTGCGAGGCCAGCTTCATCGCGGATCAAGCCACTCGGCGCCTGGATGAGGCGAAAGGCGCGCTTTCACGAGGCTCGGCGTCACCGGTCGCGACACTGCTCTGCGGCGCAGGCGAGTGAGCGTGGCAGACCGAGCCGATCTTCCTCATTCGGCGCCGGCAAGCAGCCGCTCCAGGAGTCCCAGGTAGGTCACCCCAAAGAGGCGGACATGCACAAGCGCCGGCCAGAGCTGGTAGATCGGACGCCGTTCGGCGAGCCCAGGCGCGACCTCGCCATATTCCGCCCAGAAGGCTGGCGCGGGCGCGCCGAAGAGGGTGAGCATCGCGAGGTCCACCTCCGCATGCCCGTGGTAGCAGGCCGGGTCGATCAGGCCCGAAACGGTGCCACCTGCGGCGATGACGTTGCCGGTCCATAGGTCGCCGTGAAGCAGTGCCGGTGGCGGAGCGCTCGGCAGACGGTCCGCCAGACCTCCACAGAGACCCTCGATCCGGCGCGCGAGGTTCGGCGGGAGGTGGTCCAGGGATGGCTGCAGACGCCGCTCGACCCAGAATTCAGGCCAACTCGCCGCCGGGCCGTTGGGTATTGGGACCGGGCCGAAGGCATGATTCCGATGCCACCCATAGGCCCCGCCTGTTTCTTGATGCAGTCGCCGCAGCACGCGGCCGAGGTCGCCCCATGCCGCTCCGAGACCGGCATCCGTGCCGAGGTCCTGCAGGATCAGCATGTCGCCCGAAACCGCGAGCACGGCCGGCGCCGGCACTCCCGCGCCGACCAAGGCGCGCAGCATCTCCGCTTCCGCAAGCGCGGTCGCACCGGCCTTGGCGATCGCGGTGCGGCCCGTGACGAGCTGCAGCCGAACCACGTCCGACAGGTCGCCACCGCCCAACGGAGTGCTCGACCGAATATCTTCCCCGAGGAGGGCTGCGGCGCGTTCTGCGTCGATCATGTGCGCTTCTCGAGCGTGTCGAGAAGTCCCTGCGCACCTTGGGTCACATCCGACCAGGTCCGGTCGAACCCGTCCGCACCGCCGAAATAGGGATCGGCGACCGCCTCGCCTGCCCTCCCCGGTACGTGGTCGAGGAGTAGCGACAGCGTTGCGGTCGCGCGCTCGGGACGAAGGACCTCCAGATCGTGCAAGTTCTCTTGGTCGAGCGCGACGATACGATCGAAGCTGTGGAAATCCTCGCGCCGAACCTGCCGCCCGCGTAGGCCGGCGATGTCGCAGCCATTGGAAAGCGCCACCGCCTGCGCGCGCCTGTCAGGCGGTTCTCCAACATGCCAGGCTCCCGTGCCGGCGGAGTCGATGTCGATCTCGATCGATCGCGCCCGCGCGGCCTCGCGCAGCGCGCCCTCTGCGAGGGGCGACCTGCAGATGTTGCCGAGGCAGACGAACAGCACGGAGGGGCGGTCGCTCATTGCGGTCATCCTTCAATTTCCCGGGCAAGCTAGGTCGGTCAACGGCCAGCTGCCAGCGCGGCGGTCGCCTGCGGCGACTTGTGCTGCATCGGTTGAGGGACTAGCCCGGTCGAGAGGCGCGGGCTTGGTCTATGGCTCTCTGCCGATTGCGCTCCAGAGGACGACGCCTTGCCCGGATGTTCGAGAACCGCGCTAGGGCGGCAACGCTGAGCCAGATGGCGTGGAAGCCGGTCTGATGGACTGGCTCGGGATCGCTCTGGTCGCGGCGTCCTTCTCCATTGGCGGCGTACTGAAGGGGGCGACGGGTGGAGGATCGCCGATCATCGGCGTGCCACTCATCGCGATGCTCTACGACGTGCCCACTGCGGTGGCCGTCTTCACCCTTCCGAACCTCATTTCGAACCTCTGGCAGGGGTGGCGGTACCGCGCGTACCTTGCTCCTGCAAAGCTGACCTGGGGCTTCGCACTCGCCGGGGCCGCGGGCGCCTGCATCGGGTCGATCCTGCTCGTCACGCTTTCGGCGGACGCGCTGATCCTCGGGGTCGCAGTCGCGGTGTTTCTCTACATCGCCTTCCGGATGGCGCGACCCGACTGGTCGCTCAGCCTCTCCCTCGCCGAACGCCTCGCAGTCGCAGTGGGCCTGCTGGGCGGAGTCCTGCAAGGGGCTGCCGGGATATCTGCGCCGATCTCGATCACCTTCCTCAACGCGACGCGAATGGAGCGGCTGACCTTCATCGCCACGATCTCCGTTTTCTTCGCCGCGATGACCATCGTCCAAATCGCTCTTCTGGCCGTCTGGGGCGTTCTGACGGTCGAGCGCACGCTCCTCAGCACGCTCGCGATCCTGCCCTTGCTCAGTGGAATGCCGGTCGGGGCCTATCTGGCGCGGCGAATCTCGCGAGATGCCTTCAACACGGCAATACTGATCCTACTTGCGCTGATTGCCGTTCGTCTGGCGCTCGGAGTGCTGCTTTAGCCGATCAGGCCGAGGCCGCGATCCGTACCGTGCCGCACGTCTCATGCACTGTAAGCATCCGGCGTAGGCCGCGGGGCGTCAGGTCTGTTTCTCGTTGGCCATTATTCGTTCGATGACGTCCGGTTCGCATTGGCGGTCGATCAGGAACTGTCGGATGCCGCCATGCCATGTGCGGACGTCAGCAAGGAACTCCTGCAGGCTTTCGATGCCTCGGTCCGTGAAGGTTGTGATGCCTTCTTCGGTGCCGTCGTGAACGTGGATCATCTCACCGAAGTCGATGTCGTCGGAGTTCCAGCTGACCACCTCGATGAGTTCCGGGCTCTCGCCGATCGTCCTCGCGACGTAGTCGATGCTGTAGACTTGGGTGGTGCGGGCCATCAGGCTGCCTTCTGCTCCGTGGTGTGCGACCGCCAGTTCCACGGGAGCAATTCCGGCAGCCTTGAGACCGGCAAGTTGGGCATGCGTGCGAGGACGTCCGCCAGCCAGGCCTGAGGATCGATGTCGTTGAGCTTGGCCGTCACGATCAGGGTGTACATGAAAGCGGCCCGGTCACCGCCGCGCTCCAAAGAGCCAGCTCTTCCTGCCGAGCGCCACTCCGCGCAGCGCTCTCTCGGCGCAGTTGTTGGTCAGACAAATCCGTCCGTCCTCGAGGAACAGAGTGAAGGCCGGCCAACGGCCCTTCTCGAACATGTAGTCGACGGCCTTGGCGACATCGGCGTGCCTCGACATCTGGGCGCGCTCGACCTGCAACCAGTCGCGCAAGCCCTTGACCAGCGGGCGTGACAGCCGCTGCCGGGCTTCGCGCCGCGCCTCGGCGCTCAGGCCGTTGAGCTCACGCTCGACGTCGAAGAGGGCATCGATACGCGTCACCGCCTCCAGCGCGACCGGCGAGATGTCATGCACGGGCTTGCCCTTGCGGATCTTGCCCGCGATGTCGGCGAGGACGAAAAACTTCCTGCGCGCGTGCGCCCACCACAGCGCGCTGGTCACCGACCCCGGCTCGCGCTCGGCCCGGTACAGATCGTTGTACCCGCCGTAGGCGTCGGCCTGCAGGATTCCCTGCCACCCCTCGAGATGCCGGTTCGGGTGGACCTTCTCGCGGTCGGGGGAGAAGTGGAACAGCGCGGCGGGGGGCGCCCCACCGGCGAACGGTCGATCATCCCGGACGTAGGTCCAAAGCCGGGCCGTCTTCGTCCCGCCACGGGCAAGCAACGGAACCGTGGTGTCGTCGCCGTGCAGCCGTTCGCCGCTCAGGACGTGCGCCCGGATCAGGGCGTGGATCGGCTCCAGCGCGATGCTGCAGGCTCCGACCTGGTCGGCCAGGGTCGAGAGGCTGAGATCGACGCCCTCGCGAGCGTAGCGCTCCGCCTGCCGGTTGAGCGGCTGATGCTGACCGAACTTCTCGAAGAGGATCGTTGCCAGCAGGTTCGGCCCGGCCCAACCGCGCGGCGTTGGATGGAACGGCGCCGGGGGCTGACTGATCCGCTCGCAATCCCGGCAGGCGAACTTCTCCCGCACGGTCTGGATCACCTTCCACCGCCGCGGGACGATCTCCAGCGTCTCGGTGATATCCTCCCCCATCTTCATGATCCGCGACGACCCGCAGCACGAGCAGGCCACCGGCGCCTCGACCACGACCCGCTCGCGGGGCAGGTGCTCGGGGAACGGCTTGCGCACGGGCTTGCGCCGATCGAAGGCGCGCACCCTGGTTGTACGTGCGGCCTTCTCGGCCCGGATCGCGTCCTCGGTGGCGGCAGCTTCGAGTTCTTCGAGCTGCAACTCCAGCTGGTCGATCAATCGGGCCCGCCGCTCGGAACTCTTGCCGTACTGTTCGCGCCGCAGCCTGGCGATCTCGAGACGCAGCGACTTGATCACCGCCTCGGTGGCCGAGGCCAGGGTGCGGGCCTGTGCAAGCTCGGCCTCGGCAGTCGCCGCGCGGAGAGTCTCGACCTCCGCTCGCGCCTCCGCCGCCGCGAGCGCAGCACGCATACGAGCGAGTTCGGAGGCTGCATCTGACACGGCCGAGACCTACCATGCCGCTGCCGGGAAGCCCATCGAAAGCAGCGCGATGGAGCCGATTTATCCGGCCTTTGCAGGACGTTGCGTCCAGCGCGGATTGCGCCAGTCGATCCCTTCCGGAAGGTAGCCGAGCTGAGCCGCAGAGATCCGAACCGCCTCGCCGGACCGGCTTGCCGGCCAGATGAACTTGCCCGCCTCCAGCCGCTTCGCATAAAGCGACATGCCGACACCGTCGTGCCAAAGGATCTTCACCAGATCACCGCGACGGCCCCTGAAGCAAAATATCTCTCCCGCGTGCGGGTCGCGTCCAAGCCCCTCCTGGACCTGCAGCGCCAGCGTGTTCATGGTCGCCAGTGGTTGCGCCATCGGTTCGAGAAACCGCTGGCGACCCGCATGTCGGTGATGCCACCCGCGACCCCAGACCTTCACGGCCGCGGGGAAGGCAATCATCGGCCGTCCACCACGAGCAGGAGCCGGGCCAGCGCGTCCGGGTCCACGTTGGCCGGAACCACGAGCTGACGCCCGTTCTTCAGCGCGATCTCGACCCTCGCCTCCGGGTTCGACCGGGCCGCCGCCGATACCGAGGCCGGAGGCTCGGCGGAAAGCATCAGCGGGATGAACGCGGACGAGCGCGCGCGCCCCAATGCACCGGTCCGGTACTGCCGGCGCCAGACCGTGAGAAGGGAGCGCGAAATCCCGTGGCGTCGCGCCGTCGCCGTCACCTGGCGATGACCGACGAAGCTCTCCTCCACGATCCGGATCTTGTCTGCGTCACTCCAGGGCCGGCGGCGCGCCGCATCCGCTGCGGACAGGACTTCGATCTCGGGTTCGGATGTAAGGTCGACCATAACGTCGGACCTATCACTCGAGCCGCGATCTCGTCAGGCGGCCCTCACCGGAGGGATACCATGCACTGGCACCACTCGCGCCATCACCGAACGCAGTGCCGAGACGTCGATGGGCTTCGCGAGGCAATCGTTCATCCCCGCCGCAAGATAGTTCGCCCGTTCCTCGGCAAGGACGCTCGCTGTCAGCGCGACGATCGGCACGCACGCCGATCGGCCTTCGAGAGCGCGTATCGCCGTAGCTGCCGCGAGCCCGTCCATCACAGGCATCTGCACGTCCATCAGCACGACGTCGAAGGAGGCGGACTGCAACGTCTCCACGGCTGCGCGTCCATTCTCGACCATGGTGACGCAGTGGCCGTCGCGCCGCAGGAGGGACCTGATGAGGAACCTGTTCGTCGCATTGTCCTCGGCAACCAGAATGTCGAGTTTCCGGTCGCTACCAAGCTCAGCCACGGATTCTCGCTGCACGGGCGGCGTGCAGGCGTCTGCGCGGATCTCGAACGTGAAGGTGCTGCCCTGCCCCGGTTCGCTTTCGACACTGATCCGGCCGCCCATCAGCTCGGCAAGCTCGCGCGCGATCGCAAGTCCCAGGCCGGTGCCGCCGGCATGGCGGCGGGTCGATGCATCGGCCTGCACGAACCGCTCGAATACCCGTTCCCGATCGGACTTGTCGATACCGATACCGGTGTCGCTGACCACGATCCTGAGCCCGCCGGCGCCACCCATGTCCAATCGAGCGACACGGACGGCAACCCATCCCGCGTCGGTATACGTCACGGCGTTGCTCACGATATTGGTCAGGATCTGGCGGAGCCGGACGGCATCGCAGCAGACCCATTCCGGAACGTCGTCGTCAACGACGTAGCTGACCTCAAGGCCCTTCTGCGCACCCCGTGCCGCCATCAGGTCAACGATGCCGGCAACAAAGCGGCGAATGTCCACCGGCGCCGGTGACAACCGTACCGAATCGGCTTCGAGCTTGGAGAGATCGAGGACGTCGTTGAGCAACTGCAACAGATCCGCGGCCGACGCGCTGGCGATTCGCGCCCGCTCTGCCTGCTCTTCCGAGAGATCGTCGGACTGCATCAGCTCGAGCATCCCGATCACACCGGCAAGGGGCGTCCGGATCTCATGGCTCATGGCGGCAAGGAAGCTCGACTTTGCCCTGTTCGCCGTCTCCGCCTCTTCGCGGCGAAGCTCAAGCTCCGCCTCCCGTCGCCTGTCGTCGGTCACGTCCCAGACAAGCCCTGCAATGCTCGGCCGCCCGTCTGCCGCCACGTAGTAGGCAGCCATGTCGCGGAGGTGCCTGATGTCCCCGTCCGGCCAGACCACGCGATAGTCGGAGATGAACTGCCCGCGGGTCTCGATCGCTGCCTCGGCGGCGGCAACCGCGCGCATCCGGTCCTCGGGATGGACCGCGTTGAGCCAATCGGATTCGGTGAAGCGTCCGCCGCGCGCGCTCACACCCATGAGCTGGCACGCACGCGCGTCCCACCTGAGCGTGTCGGTGTCGAGGTCGACGTCCCAGAAGCCGATCTGCGACACCTCCAGCGCGAGATCGAGGCGACGTCTGAGCTCATTGAAGCGCTCGTCCCGCGCGACCCTTTCGGCGCGACCGGCATCACGAGTGTCACGAACCAGACCGACGCCCCCTGCGAGTACTCCGAGGCCCACCGCAAGAAGAAACAGCCGCTCTCCGTCAGCTCGACCTCCCGGAAGGCCTGAAAGCAGGATCGTGATGTCCAGCGCCGCTAAGACGACGACGGACCAGGCGACACAAATCGCGCGCGGTGGCGCGAGACGGCAGATTGACGCGAAGACTTGTTGCATTTTTCTCAAAGCCGCGCTTGTCACCGATCGGAATCGTCCATCCGTCAACTTGCCAGGTGCCCTTGCCTCCGGTCCGGCGCCCCGGCGACCATGCGCGACGCCGTTTAAGGAAGGCTTACGCAACGCTCGCCGCGATCATTCTGCAAACCTTGGAGATGCAACCCAAGCGTTTTCTCTTGATTCTGTCTTCAACCAGAACGGAGAACAGAGACCGGCTGAACCTGGTCCACTCGACACATCAACGACATTTTGACGTGATGACTGTCTTCGACATGCTAGGCTTCGAGTGAAGGCTAGAGGGAGAACCACATGAGAACTCGCGCTCTCATCGTCGCCGTCCTGGTATCGGCGTCAGCATCTGCGTCGTTCGCCGACCGGGACAATCCGCTCGTCCAGAGCGATGCATGGGACTACTTGCGGGACGTCATCATTGGCGACATCGTTCCCGAGACGGGCGATGGTGTGGTTTCGCTCGAGGCGCCGTTTCGTGCAAATGATGCCGCCACCGTTCCCGTGGAGATCCGACAGGACGGCGAGGAGGCGATCCGCAAGGTGACGCTGGTCGTGGACGAGAACCCTGCACCAGTCGCCGCAACGATCGAATTCGGCGCGGCGATGGCGCCCCTCCGGTTCGAGACGCGCATACGGGTCGACCAGTATTCCAACGTCAGGGCCGTCGCCGAGACTGACAGCGGCGATTACATGGCGGGGGCTTTCGTGCGCGCGTCGGGCGGCTGCTCCGCGCCGGCGACGCGCGATCCCGAGGCGGCCTTGGCGGGCATGGGCGACATCCGTTTGCGCCACTTCGATGACCCTGAGCCCGGCCGACGCGAGGCACAAGTGATGATCCGGCACCCGAACTATTCGGGCCTGCAGCGGGACCAGATGACACAGCTCTTCATTCCACCCCACTTCATCGACTTCCTTGAAGTTCGGCAGGGCGAAGACCTGCTGTTCAAGCTGGAGGGCGGCATCTCGATCTCAGAGAACCCGGTGTTCCGCTTCGACTATACCGACAACGGAGCGGCGGAGATCACGGTCGAGGCGCACGATACCGAAGGCAACGTGTTCCGCCAGGTGATGCCCAAGCCGGCAGGATCCTGACGCCTATTGGAAGCAGAGGATCTCCGCCTCGGCCTGGGCGCGCCTCAGCTCGGCCACGATGTTGTTTGCCAAGGCAGTGTCACGGAAGAGAGACATGCGTTCTCCGCCCTCGAGGCGCAGCGAGAGGACGGTTTCGGCATCCACGTACTCCTCATACGGGAGAATCGACGCAATCATATCAATCGAGCAGGAGCATTGCTGGAGCTTCAGACGCGTCTGCCCGTTGGAGGCCATGCATCCGAATACATAATCGGCGCGCGCCGCCGTCGGATAGTCGTTCAGCCGCGCCGCGAGATCCTGCGCGGCGGCTCCGCTGCCGGCCAGCACGAGCAGCAGCCCCAGCATCCGCATCATCCGTCTACCTCGGCCAGCGAGAGGGTCGACCCAAAACCCTCCGCGTCGGCCCGCAGAGCGTAGTACCAGCCGGGCACGTCCTCTCCCATGACGAGCCGGATACGAAGATCGCCGAAGCGGCCGAGGCGGGCCCGGTTGGGGTCTAAATCGAACGGAGCGAGAACGACCTCGGTTGCCTCGATCCGCTCGCCATTCCAGTCGACCTCGACGGTCTGAACCTGCTCGGGTGCGCGCAGGGCATCCTTGATCCGGTTGCGGAGATAGAAGCCACTCCCACCGGTCGCTTCGGCGATGGTTCGAATGGTGCGCTCCAGGAAGAACATCGCCACGGGGTTGCCGACGCTGGCATCGAACCGGCCCAATGGACGCTCCGTATCCCCAGCCTCCGACTGCTCCAGCGCGGCAACGCCATCCTCGGAGAGCCGAACGGCCACCATCGCCCGCACTTCCTCGTCGCCCCTCGTCCCGGAGACAATGCTCTGATACCGAAGCTCGTCGCCTGCATCGAACGCGTCGAGCGTTCCGGAGCGGAATGTCATCTCGAACGCGGTCTCCGCCATCGCGGCGGCTGACCCGAGAACGAGCGAAACAATCAGTGCGGCGGTAGCGCGTATCATCCGCCTCCTTTCAAGGTCATGATCGACTGCGTTCAGTGATGCCCCGGCCCCGCGCCAGTGTCCACCAGGTCAGGCGTCATGGCTTTGCCCCGCCACGCGGCAGGACCACCGCTCGACCTCCCAGCCCGGATGCTCATTGGCCCAGCGCGCCAATTGCGGCTGCGCCTGAAAGAGACATGCGCGAGCATTGAGGTTCGGGTAGTGCAGTGACTGCTGCTCGCAGACGTCGGGCGACGTGGCGAGGCAGACGACGAAGAACAACTCAGTCATGGCAGTTGGACCTTCTGATGCCTGGGCCCCTGCAAGGTCCGTCGAGCCATATCACCGTCCAGCGAACGGAGCCGTCGGGGCGCCTTCGGCGAGCCAATGCCGCAACGCAGCAGGGTCAAGCACGACGGTTCGAGACTTGCTTAAAAGCCCAGATACCAACGCATCCGCCTACGAACTCGGCGATGCGGCACCACGTCGCCACATACATGAGCGATGGACCTAAGCGATCGTCGCCGGATTTCCCTTGAGCCGGACGATGCGGTCGCCAAGGCGCCGCGCCTCCTTTTCCTCGTGGGTGACGAGAAGGACGCTGGGATGCGCATCCATGATCAGCGCCTCAGTCAAGGCCATCATCTCCTCGGCGGTCTCGGCATCGAGCGACACGAACGGCTCGTCGAGGACGAGCAGCTGAGGCACGCCGACGAAGGCCCGCGCCAGCGCGACCCGTCGCTGCTGCCCGAGCGAAAGCTGTCCGGGGAAGTCCTCGGCCTTCCCGGCCAGCCCCACGCTTGGCCAGCATCGCGCGCGCTTCATGCTCCGACACATGTGGATTGGTCAGGGTGAGGTTCTGGAGAACGCTACGCCATCGCAGAAGCGTCGGCTCCTGAAAGACGATGGCCGTCTCCTCCGGGCGCGCGACCTCTCCCTCGAAGTCGCGGTCGATCCCAGCGACGATCCTCAGGAGCGTGGACTTGCCAACCCCCGATGGCCCAAGGACGGCAACCCGCTCCCCAGCGGCCAGCTCGAGGCAAACGTCGCGCAGCACCTCAGTGGCGCCGAACGCCTTTCGCCGCACATCTACGCGGGTCATGCCGTGCGCCAGCGACGGACCCGCCTCTCCCACGGCTGGAGGAGCGCCATTTCCACGACCAGCATGACGGCGACGAACGACAGGGCGTAGACCAGCACCATCCGGACGTCGAAGAGCTGGAAGTAGAGGTGTATCTTGAAGCCGATCCCGGTCGACCGGCCGAGGAACTCCACCACCAGCACGATCTTCCAGATCAGCGCGATGCCGCCACGCGCCGCCGCCGCGATGTACGGGGCGAGTTGCGGCAGAACGACATGGTGCAGCCGTGCCGCCGTCGACATCCGGTAGACACGGGCCATCGCGTTGAGCTCGGGGTCGAGCGCTCTCGCGCCCTCGCGCACGACGGTCACGACGTTCGGCACCTTGTTCAGCGTCACCGCGGCGATCGCGGCCGTCTCGTTCAGGCCGATCCAGAGATAGCAGAGCACGATCAGAACGAGCGCCGGGAGGTTGAGAAAGACCACAAGCCAGGGGTCCAGCCAGCGGTCGACCGCACGGTACCGTCCCCATCGCATATCCGATCGCGACGCCGAGAGACATCGCCAGGACGAAGGCCCACGCCACCCGGACCAGCGTCTGCCACAGGTGATAGGGCAACTCCCCCGATGCGATGTGCTTGATGGCGGGGGCGACGAGCTCCCACGGCGCCGGCAGGATCGTGGGGTCGGCAGTCAGCGCCGACGCCACCACCCAGAGACCGAGAAGCGCGACGAGCGATAGCGCGCGCGCTGCCGCGTCTCGGCCCATGCTACTCTGCCACGTCGACGAACAGACCTTCGGGGACCGACGTGGCCTCGCCCACGAGTTCCTCGCCGCCGAGATCGGCCATCACCTCCAGCATGCGCTCTGCTGCGTCATGGTCGACCGCCCCTTCCTTGGGAATGCCCTGGCGGTATCCTTCCTGCAGTGCAGCGAACTCGGCGTCGTCCTTCGCGCCGACCAGGTCGCTGATGCCGCCCCACGCAGCGTCCTCAGCGAGGAGCTCCTTGGCCTGGCGCGAGGCGCGGTAGAGGCCCTGGACCAGCTCGGGATGCTCCTCGGCCCAGTCGCCTTTCATGTAGTAGGTCAGAAGCGGCGTGTTCGGGTCGAGGCCCAGCGCCTCGGCCGCCTCGGTGACGCTCATGAGCTCGCGCATTCCCGCGGCCCTCATGCGGGCGAGGTAGTGCCAGAAGTTGATCGCGCCGGCCGTGTCGCCCTGCAGCGCGGTCTGCATGATCAGGGGCGGCGCGCCGAAGACCTGCTCCGTCTCGTCGGCGAGGTCGAAGCCGTATTCCTGTTGGGAATAGGCCCGCAGGATCAACCAGGACTTGTCGAGAGGCCCGCCCGCGATGCCGATGTCCCTGCCTTTGAGATCCTCCAGCGTCTGCGCGTCGCTATCCTCCCGAACGACCAATCCCCCCACGGCGGTCGAATAGGGGATCGCGACGTAGTCCTTGCCCGCCGCGCGCTGGCGGGCGACCCAGATCCAGTCCGCGACTGCGATGTCGGCCTCGCCCCCCTCGAGCGCGATCCGCGTCGCGGGATTGTCGGCGTAGCCTTGCGCCTCGAGCTGGAAGCCGTTGGCTTCGTCGAGACCGTTCTGGATGATCGTCTGCAATTCCCAGTTCAGAGTCCCGGTCTCCAGCGTCGCCGCGCGGATGACCGGCAGGTCCTGCGCCGCAGCGGCGCCTGCAATCGCCATAGCAAATACGCTGCCTGCGAGCTTTCCGAAATACGTCATGGCATTCTCCTCCCTATCCGCGCACGCCCGGCACGGTCATTCTTCTTCCGGGACGTCCTGCGCCGTCCCGGATCTTACGAGGTATCCCCCTCATGGCTTCGCAACCGCAAGGCCCATGTCCGCTGGTCCACCACCCTGCGCGACCCAATTGACGCGGGCTGGTCTGCGTCTAGTCTCGAACCATGAGGTTGATTGCGTTCCTACTTCTCCTCGCGACGCCGGCTGCGGCGCTTGAGCCGCTGAAACAGGGGGCGGAGGTCGCCTTCTTCGGCATTCACTTCATCGACACTTCCACTGAGGGTGCCTACTTCGGCGCCCGGGAAGATGAAGCGGCGCGGATCGACATGCTCCAGGAAGTCGTCGCCGACCGCTTCGAGGCGGAGGGCTTCGACTTCGTCGACCTCGCGCCGGTGGCGGAGGAGCTCGACCGCACCACGAACCCCGCCGACTGCAACGGCTGCGACCTGAGGATGGCAGAAGAACTCGGGGCGGACTACGCGCTCGTTGGCGAGGTTCAGAAGGTGTCCAACCTCATCCTGTCGATGAACCTCGTGATGCGGGACGTCGAGCGGCAGGGTGCTATCCGCGCCCTCGCCGTCGACATCCGCTCGAACACCGACGACTCCTGGCAGCGCGGAATGCGCTACATACTCAATCGCCATTTCTTCGAAGAAGGGTGAGCGAACCTGCGGTCGCTCGTGCCGTTCTGTGACCACGTCCCCGGGAGGGCCGTGGCGGCATCCGCGTCGGACGGCACGCGCGCGATCATCATCATCGATCCCGCCTTGTCGCCTCCAGGAGCGGTGGTAGCGACGACGATGGCCGATACCGGGCACTCGCGCACAACCCGACGGACCCCTTCCGGAATCCGAGATCACGGGCGCGGCACCGGGCTGATCATCGCGGTCGGATGGTCCTCGAAGACCCATCCGTCGGTGCCCTCGGGGTACCAGTACACGGCGGTGTAGCCGTAGTCGGCCAGTGCGCGCTTGGCTGCGTTCCACGACATCCAGCAATCATCGAGACAGAAGAACACGACGGGGTGGGCGGCATCGTGGCCAGTCGCCACCTCAAGCGCCGCTCGGAAATAGCGGTCGTCGATGTCCGCCAAGGCCGCGTAACCGACGTTCGGGAGCCATACCGCACCCGGGATGGAGGCTCGGGGCGGTTGGCGCCATATCGTGCCCTCCGGCAGATTGGCGGGCTTGGGCGCCCGGGGCAGCACGTCGACGAACAGCGCTTCTCCATCGCGCCACATCCGATGCGCAGCCTCGCTGTCGATGACGGTGGCGCCGGCAAGCGTTTCCGGTACCGGTGCGCGATAAGGCTCACCGCGATAGCCTTCGGGCTCGGCGACGCCAGCCAATGCAACCGTCGGGAACAACGCCGCCGCCGCGAGGAGCAGCCACGCTGCGCATCACTCCACGCTTTTCAGCTCGGTACCCATGTCGGTGAGGATCGGCACGCCCGCCTCCGTCAGGATCGCGTCGATCTCGCCCTGATTGCGCCGGATCAGGCTGTTGAGCTCGCGCTTCCACGCATCCTCGCCGCGCCGCACGCCCATCGTGATGCGATAGAACATGCGGGGCAGTTGCTGCTCGTGGAGGAGCGGCGTAACCTTGAAGTCGGGATGGTCGGTCTTGACCAGCGGACCTCCGATCGGGCCCCCAGAGGATCGCGGCGTCGATCTCTCCCGCCTCGAGATCGTCCAGCATCGTCTCGGCGGGAGAATTGTAGCGGCGATCGACGAAGAGCGGATAGCTCTTCGCGTCGGCACTCAGCCCGTACGCAGCCATGTGCGTCGCCGGCGGCGTCCCGGCGACGATGCCGATGCGCTTGCCCTTCAGGCTTGGGTCCGACAGCTCCGTGACGTCGGCGAGATCGCCATCCTCGGGCGCGATGAACACGAAGGCCGAGGTCATCCAGTGGTTCGTGTTCTGGACCATCTCATGACCCTGGGTAAATCCGATGACGACGTCGCACTCATTGGCGGCGAGCGTGCGGCGGATGAATCCCGTCGACATCGGGTACCAAGTGTATTCGACCGGCCGGCCGAGCTCGTCGGCGAAGAGCTCGGCGATCCTGTTTTCGTATCCGGTGCCGTCCTCGCGCGACGCGGGCAAGGTTGGCGGGATCGGCGCAGACGCGGAAGTGGCGTCTGCGACACGAGGTCCGATGTCGCTGGGCCGCGGCCGCCGCGGCCAACAGGACCAAGACGCGCAGCGAGGGCCCTAGACGCCAAGGCAGGAATTCTCGGCTTCGCGGATCGCATCGGTCTTCTTTTCGCGCTCGGGCGGCCGGCCGCGCGGAATGTAGCCTGCGCCGCGCGCCTTGAGATAGACGTAGATGTCATCGAGGTAGCACATGACGTTGAGGTTGTCGCCGAACGCGGGCATGACGTTCTGTGACGCCGCGTTGACATTCTGACGCCCGTTCGCCACCACGTAGTAGAAGTCGTAGTAGTCCATGTCGACCGCGGAGTTCTTCAGCGCCGGCGCGTAGGACGACCCCTCGCCGTCCGGCCCGTGGCAGACATGGCACTCGGAATGATAGCGACGGATAGCCCGAGTAGGTCAGCCAGTCGACGGTCCTGTCGTCGTCGATCTGAAACGTCGGGATGCCGTCCTCCGTGAAATACCTGCCGTCCTCCTCCTCGGCGACGGCGATGCGGGGGTCGTCGGGCGGCAATTTTGCATCCTGTGCGCGTGGCGCTGTCGTCGAAATTTGCCAGCACGCCAAAGGCGGCGGCCGACAGGACTTGCTTGCGCATCATCTTGTACTCCCTGGGTCCCGGAGACGACCGGCGGGCCACAAGGCGGCCCGCCAGAACTCCGGTCGGTCGCGGTGCTCGCCGTGCCCCGTCATTGCGGGACGGCGAACACCGTCAGCTGTCCGCCGAGGGCGGTGTAGTCGGCTCAGCGCGCATAGCCGCCGACCGCACCCAGGCCGCAGTGTCCACGGTGCGCGTCGGTCTCCATGCGACCTCCAGTCACCGCGTCATGCCATTGACCGTCGTTCTCCGGATCAGCAGACCGGCCGCGAGACCGATGCCGGCCCAGCCGCCGATCCCCGACAGGACAGCGACGTACTGCTGGCCGTCATGCTCGTAGGTCATGACGTTGCCGATGATGCCCGACGGGGTCTTGAACCTGTAGAGTTCGTCGCCCGTCTCGGCGTCGACCGCCTTCAGGTAGCCTTCGAGCGTGCCGTAGAAGACGATGTCGCCCGCGGTCGCCAGCGCGCCCGACCAGACCGAGAACTGCTCGGGGATCGACCACTTGATCTCGCCCGTCGTGGCGTCCCAGGCGATGAAGTTGCCCATGCCGCCATGGCTGTCCGGCGCCGGATACATCGACAGGGTCGCGCCGACATAGGGCTGGCCGGCGGTGTAGCTCACGCGGAACGGCTCGTAGTCCATGCAGACGTGGTTGGTCGGGACGTAGAACAGCCCGGTCTTCGGCGAGAACGCCGCCGGCTGCTGGTCCTTGGTGCCGAGCGCGGCGGGGCAGATGCCGGTCGAGTTGACGTCTTCGCCGTTCTGCTCGGTCGAGTACTCGGCCACGACCTGCGGGACGCCCGTACTGGTCCGCTCTCGGGGTCCATGACGACCTCGGTCGCCCAGTTGACGGCGGGATCGTACTTCTCGGCCACGAGCAGCTCGCCGGTTTCCCGGTCGAGGGTGTAGGCGAAACCGTTGCGGTCGAAGTGGACGAGCAGCTTGCGCATCTCTCCGTCGATCTCCTGATCGACGAGGATGTTCTCGTTGACGCCGTCGTAGTCCCACTCGTCATGCGGGGTCATCTGGTAGACCCACTTCGCCATCCCGTCGTCGGGGTCGCGGGCGAAGATGGTCATCGACCACTTGTTGTCGCCCGGGCGCTGCGCCGGGTTCCAGGTCGAGGGGTTGCCGGTGCCGTAGTAGATCAGGTCGAGTTCGGGATCATAGCTGTACCAGCCCCAGGTGGTGCCGCCGCCGATCTGCCACTGGTCGCCTTCCCAGCTGTCGAGCGAGGAGTTCTCGCCGACCGGCTTGCCGAGTTCCATGGTGTTCTCGGGGTCGACCAGCATCTCTTCATCGGGGCCCGTGGAATACGCGCGCCAGACCTGCTCGCCCGTCTCCATGTCGTAGGCAGTGACGTGGCCGCGGACGCCGAATTCGCCGCCCGAGATGCCGACGATGACCTTGTCCTTGACCGGCATCACCGTCGCGGTGTTGGTCTCGCCCTTGGTCGGGTCGCCGTTGACGGCGGTCCACTTCACCTCGCCCGTCATCGCGTCGAGCGCGACGACCGTCGTGTCCGCCTGATGCAGGAAGATCGTGTCGTTGGCATAGGCGACGCCACGGTTGACCGTATCGCAGCACATCACCGGAATGACGTTCGGATCCTGCTTCGGCTCGTACTTCCAGACGATCCGGCCGTCGTCGTTCAGGTCGAGAGCGTAGACGATGTTCGGAAACGGCGTGTGGACGTACATCATGTTGTCGATGACAAGCGGTCCGCCCTCGTGGCCGCGCAGCACGCCGGTCGAGAAGCTCCAAGCGACCTGCAGATCGCCGACGTTGTCGCGGTTGATCTGGTCGAGCTCGGAGTAGCGGGTGTTGGCGTAGTCGCCAGTCTGGATGACCCATTGACCGGGATCATCCATCATCGAGAGCAGCTGCTCGTTCGCGATCGCCTGACCGGC
Organism: uncultured Alphaproteobacteria bacterium; assembly: GCA_963749675.1. Taxonomy (GTDB): domain Bacteria; phylum Pseudomonadota; class Alphaproteobacteria; order Rhodobacterales; family Rhodobacteraceae; genus Roseitranquillus. The sequence continues at coordinate 223,504 of CAVVNT010000001.1, read as the reverse complement.
AAATCCGACGGCACACGCCGCAGTGGTGTAAAGAAGTCTTCGCACTTGGGTCCTCCCTCCAGCAGCGCCCGATGTATACAAAGCGCTGGCTTGCTTCCTGTTCTTTTTGGAATCTCCGTCGTCCTGCCTTACCGCTCCGGTTTCGCCTCCTCCCGTGGGCGCGCACTCCAAATTCCTAGGGTTCCTCCGCCGCGGCCGTCCGGCATGCGGCACATCAATACAAGAATCTTTGCGCGCGGCACGCAACAGGATTTCTCGCCGTCCCTTCACACCCATGCGAGTTGCCGCCGAGGCACGATCGGCAGAACGAATTCCGAGCGCGTGATGCCACATGCGCCTATGCGGAGCGCGGATACATTGCCGGTCGGGGCAGAGGACACAAAGGCAGCGACGAAACACCAACGTCGCGGAACGCCCGCGGACCGATTGGATCTTCTCGACATTTGCCCGCTCAGGTCGCTCGCTTCACCATGCCGCGACGCTCGGCAGACGAGGTGTCGTTCCATGGCCCGCGTCCCCACGATCGTCTCAGGCTCGCGCGCGCCACAGCGCCCGCCGTCGCGCAGGTCGTCACCATGTCATGTGATGATTTGCCGCTGTCGCTAAGGTCGTCTCGAGCCGCGCTGTCTAAACTACGGGCAGAAACAGGCCTCTGGAGGTCTCTGCAGACGATGCGGCGGGAGAGACCTACGGGCTGATCGCGCAATCCGGCGCAGAAGTCACGTGAGGGGTCGAACTAGTCGACCGCGCCGGCGATGCATTGCAGGGGACGTCGCTGCGGGCGCGGCTATCTCGACCGCGGTCTCCGAAACAGCAACTTCGGCATTTGTCGCACAGCTGACAGTGCAACGCCGCGGTGTTCGGAGGAAACCACCGCCGCCAGCGAGTGGCGGAGGGCCGGAAAAGACGGAAGGCCCAACGACATGTTCAGCCAAGCCGGCTCTGGCCCGCATGGGCTGAGCCTCGCTCCGGGCGCGCTCGGCCCCAGAGCGCGGCGGCAGGGACCTATAAGGACCAGAGCGTGTTGAGGATGCGATGACCGCGGCGAGAGGCTGTGGTCCAACGCAACTGCGCGAGGTCCGATGTACCCTCACGATCCATCCTATCAGCCCCCACCGCGGGAGCGGCGCGACAACGGCGCGCTCTGGCTTGCCATTGGCGTTGGCGCCCTCGCCGGGGCCGCCGGCGTCGCCTTCTATCAGCAGCAGACGCGCAACCAGGTCAGGCACCGCCCGCCCGACAGCGCGCCAGGCCGAACGTCGCGCCAATCGAGGTTTGGCGGCTACGCCGTCACCGGAAGAACCGTTACCATCAAGAAGCCTCGCCACGAACTCTACACCTACTGGCGCGACTTCTCGAACCTGCCGCGCTTCATGGAGAACGTTCGGGACGTGAAGATCGAAGGCGACCTCACCCGTTGGGCCATCTCCGGACCGATGGGTCGCGACGTGACAGTGGAGACGCGGATCGTCGAGGACCGCGAGGATGAGCTGATCGCCTGGCGCTCAACCGGCGCGTCCGACATCGACACCGAAGGGAAAGTGACGTTCCGCGAAGCCCCCGGCGGCCGCGGGACCGAGGTGGAAGCGATCATCGCCTACAAGCCACCCGCGGGCGAACTCGGCCGCTGGGTCGCCACGCTCTTCCAAGCCGAACCCGCGATCCAGGGCCGCCGAGAGCTCAAGCGCTTCAAGATGCTGATGGAGGCCGGCGAGATCGCCACGAGCCAACTCCACAAGCCCGCCGTCTGAGGAGAATCCCATGCGTGCACTGACCTGGCACGGCCGGCACGACGTTCGTGTCGACACCGTCCCCGACCCCGAAATCATCAATCCGCGCGACGCCATCATCGAGGTGACCTCGACCGCGATCTGTGGCTCGGACCTCCACCTCTACGACGGCGTCATCCCCGGGATGCTCTCCGGCGACATCCTCGGCCACGAATTCATGGGCACCGTCGTCGAGACCGGCGCGCGCAGCACCCTGCAGAAGGGACAGCGCGTCGTGGTACCCTTCACCATCTCCTGCGGGAACTGCTTCTTCTGCGAGAAGCAGCTCTACTCGGCCTGCGACAACTCCAACCCGGTCGCGAACCAGGACATTACCGAGGGCCTTTACGGGCACGCTCTGTCGGCGCTCTTCGGCTACTCGCACCTGACGGGCGGCTATCCCGGAGGTCAGGCGCAATATGTGCGCGTTCCGTTCTCCGACGTCGGGCCAATCGTCATTCCCGATGGGCTAGAGGACGACAAGGTGCTGTTTCTCTCCGACATTCTGCCGACGGGTTGGATGGCCGCCGAGAATGCCGACATCGAGGACGGCGACACCGTCGCCGTCTGGGGCTGCGGGCCGGTCGGCCTGTTTGCGGTGCAGTCGGCGCTGGCGATGGGTGCCGCGCGGGTCATCGCAATCGACGAGTACCCGACGCGCCTCGCGCTCGCCCGAAAGCTCGGCGCAAAGGTCATCGACTTCAAGCAGACCAACGTGCTCGAGGCGCTGATGGAGATGTCGGGCGGCTTCGGGCCCGACGCCGTGATCGACGCCGTCGGGATGGAGAGCCACGGCTTTGCCCCCGACACGATCCTCGACAACGTCAAGCAGCGCGTCGGGATGGGGGCCGACAGCGCGCACGCGCTGCGCGAGGCGATCCTGGCGTGCCGCAAGGGCGGGCGTGTCTCGATCCCCGGCGTCTATGGCGGCTTTCTCGACAAGTTCCCGCTCGGCGCGATGATGGAGAAGGGCCTGCAGATCCGCACCGGCCAGACGCACGTGCAGAAGTACCTGCCCGACCTGCTGCGCCGCATCCGCGAGGATGAACTCGACACGACCTTCATGATCTCCCACCGACTGCCGCTGGAGGACGCACCAAGGGGCTACGAGAACTTCCGCTACAACCAGGACGACTGGACGAAGGTCGTGCTGAAACCCGGAACGGAGGTAAACTGATGGCGGGACGAAAGCTTGCCGTCGTCACCGGCGCCTCGGCCGGGATCGGCCTTGAGCTTGCCCACTGTGCCGCCGACGACGGCTGCGATCTGATCGTCGCTGCGGACGAGGACGCGATCGAGACAGCGGCCGCGACCCTCCGGCAGAAGGGCGTGCAGGTCGAGCCGGTGAAAGTCGACCTCGGAACGGAGCACGGGGTCGACGCACTCTGGGACCGCCTCAAGGGGCGCCCGGTCGACTATCTGATGGCCAATGCCGGGCGCGGACTTGGCGATGCGTTTCTGGCGCAGGACTGGGACGAGATCGAGGCGATGATGCACGTCAACATCACCGGCACGACCTCCCTCGTTCACCGGATGGCGCAACGGATGCGTTCCGAGAGCCGTGGGCGCATCCTGATCACGGGCTCCATCGCCGGCCTGATGCCGGGCAGCTACCAGGCGGTCTACAATGCGACGAAGGCATACCTCGACACGCTCTCCTGGGGCATCCGGGACGAGCTCGAGGGGTCCGGCGTGACGGTCACCTGCCTGATGCCCGGCCCGACGGACACCGAGTTCTTCTCGCGCGCGCGCATGCAGGACACGCCCGTCGGAAAGAAGGACAAGGACGACCCCGCAATGGTCGCGCGCACAGGCTACAAGGCGATGCTCGCCGGCAGTTCGGGTGTGACGTCGGGCTTCATGAACAAGGTTCAGGCGACGCTCGCCGGCGTCATTCCCGACAGCGTCCTGGCGAAGATGCATCGGGACATGGCCGAACCGGAGGGTCGTCATGGCTAAGAAGCTTGCGGTCATCACCGGGGCCTCGACCGGACTCGGCTACCAATTCGCACGGTTCGCCGTCGAGGACGGGTATTCCGTCGTCGTCTGCGCAAACGAGGAGAAGATACACGAAGCCGCCGACAAGCTCCGCCGCCTCGGCGGCGAGGTCGAGGAGTTCGTCGTCGATCTGTCCTCGCGCCAAGGCGTGGAGTCGTTCTGGCGAGAGATTAGGGGGCGGGAGATCGATGTTCTCGTCGCCAATGCCGGTCGCGCGTTGGGCCACGCGTTCCACGAACAATCGTGGGCGGACATCAAGCGGCTCATCGACCTCAACATGATCCAGACGACATCGGTTCTGCACCGGTGCGGCCGCAAGATGCACGCCCGCGGTCAGGGGCGCATCCTCGTGACCGGATCGATCGGGGGCTTCGTGCCCGGACCCTTCGACGCGGTCTACAACGCCACCAAGGCGTACCTCGACAGCCTCTGCTATGCGCTCCAGGACGAGTGGCAGGACACCGGCGTTTCGCTGACCTGCCTGATGCCCGGGCCGGTCGAAACGCCGATCTTCCACCGGCCGGCAAACGATCTCGAAGATTCCCCGATCGCGGAGAGCGACAGCAAGGACAACCCGGTAGAGGTCGCGCGGGCCGGATACGACGCGATGATGCGGGGCGAGCGCGGGGCAGTCCCCGGCATGACGAACAAGGTCATCACCATGCTCTCTGGCGTGGTGCCCGAGACGGTCCTAGCCAAGATTCATCGCTGGGGCGCCGAACCGCGGTAAGCTGCGCCATGCGATGGCCACGAACTCGGGCTAGCGGCACTGGTCCGCGCCGCTAGCCCGAGTGCGGAGCCGCGAGTCGGTCGAACCCGGCCAAAATGGCGTGGATCTCCTGTCCCCGTTCTGTCAGGCCGTAGGTGACTTGGGGCGGGATCGTCGCCTCCTGCCGGCGCCATGCATAACCGGCGGCTTCGAGCTCCCTCAGGCGCTGTGTCAACACTTTCGGCGAAATGCCGTCGATGGTGCGTCGCAGCACCCCGAAGCGACTCGGGCCGCGCGTGCCGAGCACGTAGACGACGTGCGTCTTCCACTGACCCCAGAGACTGCGCAGGATCGCGTCAGCGGGGCAGGCGGACGCGTTCTGCTTGCTGGATGAGGTGGTTTCCATTCGGTAACGACTTTCGTTTCGAGACCTAAAACCTAGATCCCTTCGCGACGCTTTCAATTGAGGACCGCGCCGCGGCGCGGATGGGCAGATGAACAAAGCCGGCATCTCGGGACTGCACCATGTGACGGGCATCAGCGGGCCGCCGCAGGCCAATGTCGACTTCTACACCGGACCCCTACGGCAACGGCTGGTGAAGCGGACCGTCAACTTCGACGATCCCGGCACCTATCATCTGTACTACGGTGATCGGGGTGCGGCTCCTGGCTCGATCCTGACCTTCTTTCCGTTCGTCAACGCGGGCCCCGGTCGATCCGGGCCCGGCATGGCTTCGGCCGTTGCCTACGCCGTGTCTGACCTCGACCCATGGATGGAGGAGCTTTCGCTCGCCACGCTGGATTTCGAGGGTCCGTATACGCGGTTCGAGGCCCGGGGCATCGCGCTCGCCGATCCGGACGGCTTACGGGTCGAGCTGATCGAGGACAAGGACGCCGGCACCGACGTCGGCTTTCACTCCGTGACATTGTGGCTTGCCGATCCCGCGGCGACGGCACGTGTGCTGACCGAGGTCCTGGGCTACGAACCGGCCGGCGAGCAGGCGCTCGCCACGGCCGGCACCGGCGGGACCGAACGCCGGCTGAGGTTCCGATCGAATGCCACCGAGCGGGCCGCCGTCGTGGATCTGTTGACCTCCGACGCGCGCTCGATCGGCCGGCAGGGAGCGGGGACGATCCACCACGTCGCCTTCCGGGCACGCTCGCGCGCGGAGCACCTGGAATGGCGCGAGAAGATATCCGCCGCAGGCTTTGAGGTCACGCCAGTGATCGACCGGCAGTACTTCGACGCGATCTACTTCCGCGAACCCGGCGGCGTCCTGTTCGAGGTCGCGACCGATCCTCCCGGCTTCGCCGTCGACGAGGACGCGGCGCATTTGGGCGAGGCGCTGAAGCTGCCGCCGCAATATGAGCCGCACCGCGCCCGAATCGAGCAGGCCCTGCCGCCGCTCCGGCTTCTGCGGGAGACTGCGTGACCCCTCTTGGTTAGCCGGACGATCTGCCGGCGAGAACCGCAGGCACGGGTCCGCACGCAGGGCGCCCTCTTGCCATGGCGGGGACGGCTATCGGCCGCGCACGTCTGGTCATGCTCATGCAGCACGGGCGCGGCGGAACGGCGGCGGACATGCCGGAGCTCTACACACGTCGGGCCGTACCCGACGCCACCGCAATCGCGCCCGACGCCGCCGGCCACTCCTGGTGGCCGGGATGCTCCTATCGAGACGAACGAGCCGGGGCTGTCGAGTGCGCTGTCGGTCATCGCTGCGACGCTCGACCAGCCCGCAGCCGTAGCATCGAGCCCCAGCGCATAGTGCTGGCAGGATTCGCCAAGGCGATCGCCTCGCGCTCGAGCCCGCGGCGCGACTGGCGCGGCCCTTTCGCGCGGTTGCGGCGATGTCGGGCGGCCTCGACCCGCCCGACGGACGGATACAGGCTGCGCCTTGCCCTCGGCGCGTCTTTGCGAATGCTGGGCGCGAGAGCGTATGCCGGCACCGATCCTGAACGCCGCGAGCACCTGAAGCCGGAGGCAGCATGGGAGTCGAGCGCGGCCTCGCGTTTGCGGCGACTCAGGCCGTGTCGGCGGAACGATCGGCCTGGTACGCGATTCTCATCGACCTCTTCGATCGCGATGACGCCCTCGCGCTGCCCTCGGCGCAGCTCTGGCCATTTCCCCGCGAGTGGGCCTTAACCGCGCGATTGCCGGCCGAGCGATGGACACCTACCGCCGCCTGGATGGAAACGGTGGTTCCGGTCTCGCTGGCCGGGGTGTCGGCGCTTGGGATGCCGGCCGATTTCGGCAGCGGCGGGCTCCCGATGGGATTCCAGCTCTTCGGGCCGCGTGGGGCCAAACGTCGGGTACTGGAACTCGGGCACGCCTGACACAGCGTCACGGACTCGCCGCGCCGCCGCCCGAGCCGGCGCCTGCACGATAGTCGCTGGCTGCACGCAGGCAGGCAGATCGGCACCACCGCGATGCCAGCCGACGGCGCCGTCCCGGCGCGATGTCGCCGGAGGGGTAGGCCCAAGCGACTGCGCCGGAAAGTGTGCTGCCATCGCGTCCAGAACGTCTTCGAGGACGATAAGCTCGCGCCCGAGGCGCGACACGGGTTGCCGCGGGCAACGTGTGGAGCCACAAGGCGCGGGTGACGTTGAGGCTGACATTCGCGAGCTGGGATCACGACCGCACCGCCGCCTTGCACGACGGCCGCGTTCGCATTCCCGGTGTCGAGCTCGAGTGCACGACGGCCCCCACGACAACGCTCTTCCCGCTCGCCGCCAACGAGGCGCGCTTTGACGTCACCGAGCTCTCGCTGTCGTCGCACATCCTCCAGGTGTCACGTGGCGAAGGAGACTACATCGCGATCCCGGCATTTCTGTCGCGCGCGTTCCGCCATGGCGGGTTCTTCGCACGGGCCGACTCCGGCATCGAAACTCTTGGCGACCTGGCCGGCAGGACCGTCGGCGTTCCGGAATACCAGATGACTGCGGCGCTCTGGATGCGGGGCATCCTCGCCGACGACCACGGTGTCCCTCCCTCAGCCATACGCTGGCGCACCGGCGCGCTCGACTTCGGCGTTCGTCGCGAGCGCCTCGCGCTGCAACTGCCGGCGGAGGTCTCGGTCGAGCCGGTCGCGGAGGGAGAAACCCTGCAGGCGCTGCTCCTCGATGGCGGCCTCGAGGGTTTGTTGGCCCCGAAGCCGCCGGCGGCCTTCCTGGCCGGGGACCCACGGATCGTGCGGCTCATCCCCGACTACGAGGCGGCCGAGCGCGCGTGGCACCGTCGCACCGGCTTCTTTCCGATCATGCACGCCGTGGGCATCCGGCGCAGCATCGTCGACGCGCATCCCTGGCTCCCTCAGGCGGTGTTCGCGGCATTGGTCGAGGCGCGTGATCTCGCCATCGCCCGGCTCCGCGAAGTCTGGCTCGGCTCGGCCAATCGCCTGACGCTGCCCTGGCTCGGTGCGACGCTGGAGCGGACTATCGAGACGATGGGCCAAGACTACTGGAGCTACGGCTATTGCGCGAATGCGCCCGAACTCGCTGCGATGTGCAGGTATTCGCACGGCCAGCACCTCGCGGCACGGCGTCTCGACCCCGAAGAGCTGTTCCACCGCTCCACCCTGACATGAGCTGGCTGCCCCCCGACTTGTCCCTTGCGGTGACTCTCGCCCTGCTTGCGGCGAGCTTCACAACGTCGTTCATAACCGCGGCATTCGGGATCGGCGGAGGCGCGGCACTGCTCGCGATCCTGGCGACGCTCCTGCCGCCCGCGGCGCTGATCCCGGTCCACGGTGTCGTGCAGATCGGCTCCAATCTCGGGCGCGCGATCATCATGGTGCGCCACGTTCTGTGGAGTGTCTTTCCGCCCTTTGTGATCGGCTCGCTGGTCGGCGCCGTGGTCGGCGGCAGCTTTGCCGCCGCGCTGCCGCCTGCGACGGTGCAGATCGGCGTCGGCCTCTTTATCCTTTGGTCGGTGTTCTTCACGCCGCCGGCGCTGATGCGGCGTTTCGCCTGGCTGACCGGAGGGGTCTCATCGTTCCTGACGATGTTCTTCGGCGCCACCGGGCCGTTCGTCATCTCCTACGTCAAGACGCTGGGGCTGGAGCGGCACGGCGTCGTCGGCACCCATGCGACGTTCATGACCCTGCAACACGTCCTCAAGACGATCGTCTTCGGCTTCCTCGGCTTCGCCTTCGGCCCTTGGGTCCTGTTCATCGCTGCCATGATTGCAGCGGGATTTCTCGGTACGCTGACCGGGCGGGCAGTGCTGACCCGGATCGACGAGCAGAGATTCAAGTTCGCGCTCAACGCGATCCTGGTGGTGCTGGCGCTTCGCCTGATCTGGTCGGGCGGCGCAATGCTCTAGAGGCCGACCCGCTTCATCCCTCCGGGCGGATAGCGGTCGCCGGCGGTCACTCCCGGCGGGAACGCAGCGTCGAGCGACGCGAGGTGCGCATTGGACAGCGTGATCTCCGAGGCCGCCGCGTTCTGCTCGAGCCAGCGCACCTTCTTCGTACCGGGGATCGGAACCACGCCCCGGTGCAACAGCCAGGCGATGCAAACCTGCGACGGCGTGGCATCTACGGCGCCCCCGATCTGTCGGAGCGCGTCCACCAGCCGCCCGTTCTTCTCCATGTTCTCGGCCGAATAGCGCGGGTGGTCGCGCCGCCGGTCCTTCGCGCCCAGGGTCTCGCGGTCGGGGATCGTGCCCGACAGGAAGCCGCGGCCAAGCGGCGAATAGGCCACGAAGCCGATTCCGAGCTCACGGCAGGTGGGCAGGATCTCGTCCTCCACGTCGCGGGTCCACAGCGAGTATTCCGACTGCAGCGCGGCGATCGGATGCACCGCCTGCGCACGACGGATCGTCTGCGCGCCTGCCTCGGACAGGCCGATGTGGCGCACCTTGCCCGCCTCGACCAGCTTGGCCATCGCGCCCACCGTCTCCTCGATCGGCACCTCGGGGTCGACGCGGTGCAGGTAGTAGAGGTCGATCACATCGGTCCCGAGCCGCTTGAGGCTGCGGTCGCAGGCCTCGGGCACGTAGTTCGGCTTGCCGTTGACGCTCGACTTGCCCTCCGGCGTGCGGATGTTGCCGAACTTCGTCGCCAGCACCGCCTCGGACATGCGTCCGGCCAGCGCTCGGCCGACCAGTTCTTCGTTGTGGCCCTGGCCGTACATGTCGGCGGTGTCGATGAAGGTCATGCCGATGTCGAGCGCGCGGTGGATCGTCTCGACCGAGCCCGGCTCGTCGCGTTCGCCGTAGGCGACCGACATGCCCATGCAGCCGAGGCCGATCTCGCTGACCTCCAGATCGCCGAGTTTCCGCGTCTTCATGCCTGCCGCTCCGGCGTCAGTGTCCATTTCGCCCGCACATCGACGCCGGCGTCGCGCATCAGGTTCATCACCGGGCAGCGCGCCTCGACGTTCCTCTGCAGCTTGTGTAGACGATCTGGCCCCTCGTTCGATGTGATGCGGATCGACAGGTCGACCCAGTTGAAGTGCGGCCTGACCCCCGACACCCCGCGCGAGCCGCGCTTGTCTACCTCGCCGTCGGCAGAGATGTCGACGCGGCTGTAGCGGAACTCCATCACCTCGGCGACGCGGTTGATGATGACCCCCTCGCAGCCGACCAGCGCCGACAGCGTCGTTTCCAGTGGTGTGGGGCCGGTGTCGCCGCCATCGACTTCGTCGGTGACGACCGTGTGGCCGCGAACCGTCACTTCGGTCCGGGGCGAGGCGTGGTTGACGCCGACTACCTCTCGGATGCCCAGCTTCGGTGTCGCCGGGTCGATGGATGGCGGCAGAAGGTCGGGCTCGCTCACCCCTGGTGTTCCAGGATGTCGAAGCCCTTGTTGCGGTCGATCACGTAGATCAGGCCGCGCTCGTCGACGTCGATGTCGTTCGATTGCGGGCTGGGGAACTTGCCGCGCGGCTCGGGGATGAAATGCGCGACCTCCTCGGGCTTGTGGGGATCCTTGCAGTCGATGATGCGGACGCCGCCCGAGAACCACGTCGCGTGCACCAGCGTCGAGTCGAGCTTTTCTCGGAACTGGTGCGCGCCGAAGCGGCCGCCGGCACGCGCCCACGGGCTGTCGCGTTCGGAGACGTCGAAGGCCGAGACCGCCTTGATGTCGGCAAGGTCGGTGACGTCGAGCACCCAGATGAACCCGTGCAGCGCGCCGTGCCGATGGTCGTGCTCCTCGTCGATGGCGACGGCATAACGGCGGCCCCCGATCTCGTTCAGGAACGGCAGGACGGTGTGCGTGGGCTCCGGGATTGCGGGGTGGTAGTCGAATTCGCCCAGCAGCTTGAGGTTCGTGATGTCCGACGCGTCGAGCACCCTGACGCCGGCGTGCCAGTAGCTGCACCAGATCTCGTCGCCGACGCGCATGCCGTGGTGCAGGCGGTGCTTGTAACCCTCCCAGGTCGGCGTCTCGCCCGCGGCGAGGTGCTGACCCGGGATGTGCCAGCGGCTGACCTCCTGCGGCTTTGTCGGATCCGCCACGTCGTAGACGACGAGGATGTTGCCGATGTAGCCGTCCATCTCCGTCGACATGTACGCATGGTTCTCGTCGACATCGAAACGATGGACGCCGAATCCGCCTGTCTTGACGTAGGCGAGTTCCTTCGGCTTCGACTTGTCGGAGATGTCGTAGATCTTCCAGCCGCCGTCCTTGTAATCCTCGTGATAGGCGTCCCAGAGGTCGCCCATCCGCTCGGGCGGGATGCCGACGACCCGGGCGATGTCCTCATCGCCCGGGTCCCTCCCAAGCTCCCCCTGAGAGTCTCCTTGGCGCCGTCGATCTTCGTCGCCTTGTGCTTGAAATGGCGGTCGTAGCGTTCGACGTTGACGTACATCAGGTCACCAACGACCCGCACCTTGTGGGTGTGGGTCGCCCGCCCCTGCCCTTGCAGGTCGAGCTGGCAGACGATCCTGGGGTTCTTCGGATCGCTCACGTCGATGATCGACGTCCCGTTCGGCGGGTCCATGTGGCCGACATAGGCGTAGTCGCCCTGCACCACGACCTGGCCGCCGCCGGCGAGCTCGTCGAGCGCGCCCACGCGCTTGATCCGATAGCTCGTCTGCTCACGTCCCGGATAGGTCATAGACCGCGCTCCCCTGCTTCTGCGCCCGCCTGCTGGCCGGACCGGCCACGTTTGAACTCGATGACGTAGGGCAGCACGATCGACGCCACGAGCGCCACCCAGAGAATGTTGCCGAGGGTCGACGAGAACAGGATCGACAGATCCCCCTGGCTGATACGCAGCGCGCGCAGGAAATACTGCTCCAGCAGCGGGCCGAGGATCACCCCGATCAGGATCGCCGAGACGTGGTACCCGGTCTTGCGCGCGATGTAGCCGATGATCCCGAAGACCAGCGCCAGCCACATGTCGAACATGTACTCGCGCGGGACGAACGACCCGACCAGCGTGAAGGCCAAAACGATCGGGGCCATGTATACGGTCGAGACCATCGTGATGCGGCTGAGGTACCGGCTGAGCGGGAGGATCGTGAACGCCATCAGGACGTAGGTGACGAACATCGCCATGATCATGCCGTAGGCGATCTCGGGGCTGCTCATGAAGAGGCGCGGCCCCATCTGGACCCCGTGGAACTGCATCACGACGAGCATGATCGCCGCCGTCGCCCCACCCGGAATCCCGAGTACCAGCAGCGGGATCAGCGTACCGGCCGTCACACCGTTGTTGGCGCTCTCGGGCGCGATCAGCCCCTCGGGGTGACCGGTACCGTAGAGCTCGGGCGTCTTCGAGAAGGTCCTACTCTGCTGGTAGGCGACGAACGAGGCGATCGAGGCTCCCGCCCCCGGCACGACGCCGATCAGCAGGCCGAGCAGCGACGTCCAGACCACGTGCCGCCACCGCTGGAGGGTCATCCTAACCCCCTCGATGGTTTGGCCCCATCCACCCTTGCTCATCAGCTTGCGGCCCTCGTCGGTCATGATCGACCGGGCCTCGATGAAGTAGAACGCCTCGGAGACCGCGAAGAGACCGACCAGGGCCGGGATCAGCGGGACGCCGTCGTACAGTTCGAGAAAGCCGAAGGTGCCCCGTGGCGTGGCGTAGATGTAGTCCGCCCCGATCGCCCCTATCATCAGGCCGAAGAACCCCGCGATCAGGCCCTTGAGCGTGTCCTTGGCCGCGATCGTCGCAATGAGCGAGATCCCGAACAGCATCACCACGATCATCTCGACGGAGTGCATGTAGTAGCCGACCCGCGCCAGCCATGGCAGCGTCAGCAGCGCGATCGCCGTCGTGATGAGACCGCCCATCGTCGATGCCACGAAGGACATCGCCAGCGCCTGCGCCCCCTTGCCCTGCTTTGCCATCGGGTAGCCGTCGAGCGGCGTCGCGGCCGCGCCTGCGGTGCCGGGAATGTTGACGAGGATCGCCGGCACCCCGGCCCCCATCCGGCTGGAGCAGTAGAGCGCGACCATGAACGTCACGCCGACCTGCACGTCGACCGCCAGCGTCAACGGCAGCAGGATGATGATGGTGTTGGCTGCCGAGAAGCCGGGGATGGCACCCACGATCAGCCCGAGAAAGATCGCCGGCACGATCACCCACCAGAGCGACAGCGTATCGGCCAGCATCGCGGGAAGGATGCTGCCGTCGATCATCCGAAGAGCGATCCCAAGAGCGACTCCAGCGGACCGCGCGGAAAGCGGGCGTCGAACGACCGTATGAATACCAGCCAGCCCACGAACGACAACGTCGCCGCGACCAGCGTGAAGTGCGGCAGCCGTCTGAGAGTCCGGTCCGCGTCTTCGAGCAGCGCCATGCTGCAGAACAGGAACAGGAACGAGGTGAGCGTGAAGCCAAGCCAGTCGATCCCGACGAGGTAGGCGATTGTCAGGCCCAAGATGCCGAGTCGCCGGGGATAGACCGTGCGATCCCCGAGCAGATCGGCGAAGCGGAGGTCAGCGCGACCGGCGACGATCTCTCTCCCCGTTCGGATCAGCAGGATAACGATCAGCAGGATCAGCACCGAGCCGACCAGGAACGCCGCGACCTGAGCTTCCCACGGAGAAGACCAGATCGTCGAGAAATAGTAGATCGTGAAGGCAAGCGCCGCAACGGGGAGGATCAGTTCCCCGCCGGCCCGGCGCTTGCCGTCGTCTCGCATCGACATCAGCCGCCGGTGCCGGTGAGCAGACCCTTGTAGCGCTGCGACAGCTCGATCATGCCCTGCACGTATTCGGTGCAGGCCTCGCGATCGCCGTAGTTCAGGATCTCGATTGGCTGGCCCGCCTCGCGCGCGGCCACCTCCCAAGCGGGATCCATCGCTGCCGCCTTGGCGGTATCGGACAGCATCTGGAAGCGCTCGGGCTGGTCTTCGATCACCGAGGTATGGATGCCGAAGGCGCGAGCCGAAACCAGCGGCGGGAAGCTTGTGCCGAAGTGGTCATTGACCGTCGGCGCGTCGTTGAGTTGGCTCGGCATCGGGTTCTGGTTGTCCCAGACCGCCAGCGTCCGCAGCGCATCGCCAGAAGCCGCGACGCCCCCGGACGGCAGGACGCCGAAGTCCATCTCTCCGGTTACGACGCCAGCGATGGTGTTGCGCCCGCCGGAAAGCGGCACGAGATTGAACTGCGCGCCGGTGTGCTCGGCCAGAAGCAGCGCGCCGATGGACGCGGGGTGCGGCAGTCGGCTGGTGCCGACCGCCAGAGTCCGCTCCTTGCCGGCGGCGATGACGTCGTCGACGGTCTGGAACGGGCTGTCGGCCGCGACGAACAGCACCGAGGGGTCGCTGTCGAGGCGCGCGAAATACTGGAAGTCCTCGGGAAAGCTGTAGTCCGCGTCGGAGACGACCATGACGGCGATCTCGGGGCCCATGTTGCCGAAGATGAGGTTGTAGCCGTTTGCCTCGGTATTGCCGAGATACACCTCGTACCCCACGCGCCCGGCGGCGCCCGGGTAGAAGCCCGGCTCGAGTTGCACGCCGAGCCTGGGCTCCCAGACGCTGGCGAAGGCACGGAACAGCCGGTCGGCACCGCCGCCCTCGCGCGTGGGGATAACCACGTCGATGTTGTTCTCGGGAAAACTCTGGGCGAGCGCGGGGCGCGTCGCGGCGAGCGCTGCCGCCGCTGCACTGGTGCCCAGAAAGGCGCGTCGCGACTGTCTGATGGTCATCGATGTATCCTCCCTTTCGGCCACCGAGCGTACGGCGACTTCAACCAATTAGGTACTTCCCGAACCAATCTCGTCAATCAGTTTTCTGCAAGCGCCGGGAACACTGGTCAAATCTCTTGCGGCCCCTATGATTGACGAGACCAATGCAGACCAATGGTGCGGAGCCTGTGGAACATGAGCCGGAACGGTTTCTGCGCGCCTTCCGAAAGGGCCGCTGGCGCTCGGGCGAGCGTCTGCCACCCGAACGAGCACTCGCGCAGGAGTTCGGCATCGGCCGCGCGGCCGTCCGGCGCGCGCTTGCCGCGCTCGAGCGCGAGGGCCGCATCCGCCGCCGCGTGGGACAGGGCACCTTCGTCACCGTTCCTCCGGAGGAGGAGGTCACTGCAATCCTGCGCCTCTCGCCGCCGCCGGGGCCCGCCGACATTCTGGAACTTCGGCTGATGATCGAGCCGCAGATCGCCGCCGCGGCCGCTCTCCGCGCTTCCGATCCGGCGATCGCGCGGCTGAGGGAGATCGCCGCGCACGGCGCCGAAGCGCCGGATTGGCAGGAATGGGAAGCGACCGACAGCCATTTCCACACCTCCCTCGCCGAAGCGACCCGCAACCCGCTGCTGACAGGCGTTCTCGAGACGCTGAACGTCATCCGCCGGCGGCCGGAATGGGCGCAGCTTCGCAGCACGACCCTGACGCGGCGCGAACAGGCGGCCTATACCGACCAGCATGTGGCGCTCGTCGATGCCGTAGCGCGGCGTGACCCGAAAGGTGCGGCAGACGCGATGCGCGGCCATCTGGCAGCGGTGCGCAATACGATGTTCGGCGGCGACAGAAGCCTCGCCGCGCTTGTTCCCGTTGGAGACAAAGAATGACCGAAACAATCCGCGATCTCGTGGCCGACAAGAGCGGCCCAGCCCTGGGCCAGCCCGGCCGGCCGGACCTCGACTACGCCGACGCTTCTCGCCGTGATCGATCGGGTCGGCGGCCAGCTTGGCGCACTCGGCATCGGACCCGGCGACGACGTGGCGATCGTCCTGCCGAACGGGCCGGAGATGGCGGCGGCGTTCCTCGCCGTCGGCAGTCACGCAATCGCCGCGCCGCTGAACCCGTCCTACACGCAGGACGAGTTCGCGTTTTACATGGAAGATCTCGGCGCGAAGCTCCTGATCATTGCCGGCGACACCCCGGCGCGCGACGCGGCGGAGGCTCTGGGCATACCGACGGCGCTCCTCGACACCGGCGAGGCCGCGGGAGACATCGCGCTGAAGGACGTCGCAGACGGCACGCGCGCACCGGAACGGGCCCGACGACGTGGCGCTGGTGCTGCATACCTCCGGCACCACCTCGCGCCCCAAGATCGTGCCGCTGATCTCGGCGAACGTCGTCGCCTCCGCGCGCAACATCGCAGGCACGCTGGACCTCTCGCCGGAGGACCGGTGCCTGAACGTGATGCCGCTCTTCCACATCCACGGGCTGATCGCGGCGGTGCTGTCCTCGATCAGCGCCGGCGCCGCGATCTCGTGCACCACGGGCTTCGACGCGCTGCGGTTCTTCGGCTGGCTCGATGAGGTGAAGCCGACCTGGTACACCGCAGTCCCGACCATGCACCAGGCGATCCTGTGCCGGGCGCCGCGCAATGCCGAGATCGTGAAGCGCGCGAAGCTGCGCTTCGTCCGCTCCTCCTCCGCCTCGCTGCCGGTGCCGGTGTTCCGCAAGCTGGAGGAGACGTTCGGCTGCCCGGTGATCGAGGCCTACGGCATGACCGAGGCGGCGCACCAGATGGCCTCCAACCGCCTCGACCTGCAGAAGCCGGGCACCGTCGGCCCCGCCGGCGGCCCCGAGGTCGCGATCATGTCGGAGACCGACGGCGCGATCCTGCCGCAGGGCGAAGTCGGCGAGATCGTCATCCGCGGCCCGAACGTGACCCCCGGCTACCGCGGCAACGACAAGGCCAACGCCGACGCCTTCACCGACGGCTGGTTCCGCACCGGCGACCAGGGCGACATGGACGAGGACGGCTACGTCACGATCCGCGGGCGGCTGAAGGAGATCATCAATCGCGGCGGCGAGAAGGTCAGCCCGCGCGAGGTCGACGACGTGCTGATGGAGCATCCGGCGGTCGCCCAGGTCGTGACCTTCGCGGTGCCGCACGACAAGCTGGGCGAGGACGTCGCGGCGGCCGTGGTCCCCGTCGACGGACAGGAGATCGACCCGAAGGAGCTGCGCGAGTTCGCGGCGAAGTCGCTCGCGGCGTTCAAGGTGCCGCGGACGATCAAGGTCCTGGACGAGATCCCCAAGGGCGCGACCGGCAAGCTGCAGCGCATCGGGCTGGCCGAGAAGCTGGGGCTGGCATGAAGATTTGCGTATTCGGCGCCGGCGCGATCGGCGGGTTCCTCGCGGTCCGGCTGGCGAATACCGGGCAGGATGTCTCGGTGGTGGCCCGCGGCCCGCACCTCGCTGCCATCAAGGAGAACGGACTGAAGCTTGTGATGGACGGGGAGGAGGAGGTGGCGAAGGTCGCCGCCACGGACGATGCCTCGGACCTCGGCCCGCAGGACTACCTGTTCATCACGCTCAAGGCGCATTCGGTCCCGCCCATCGCCGACAAGCTCGCGCCCCTGATCGGGCCCGAGACCTGCATCGTCACCGGGATGAACGGCGTGCCCCACTGGTACTTCCACGGCCTCGAGGGCTGGGAGAACCGGCGCGTCGAGGCAGTCGACCCCGGTGGCGCGGTCTCGGCCGCGCTGCCGCCGGAGCAATGCCTCGGCTGCGTGATCTATCCGGCCTGCGAGGTCGATGAGCCGGGCGTCGTCCGCCACGTCTCCGGCGACCGCTTCACCCTGGGGGAGCCCGATGGCTCCAAGTCGGATCGCGCGAACGCGCTCTCGGCCGCGATGAAGGAGGCGGGTTTCAAGGCGCCGGTGCGGCCGAAGATCCGCGATGAGATCTGGGTCAAGCTCTGGGGCAACCTCGCCTTCAACCCGCTCTCGGCGCTGACCGGAGAGACGCTCGACGTGCTCGCCACCCGTGACGACCTGCGGTCGATCGCTCGCGCGATGATGGTCGAGGGTCAGGCGGTGGGAGAGGCGCTCGGCACGAAGTTCGCCATCGACGTCGACAAGCGGATCGAGGGGGCGGCGGGCGTCGGCCAGCACAAGACCTCGATGCTGCAGGACCTGGAGCGCGGGCGCCCGATGGAGATCGACGCCCTCGTCACCGCGGTCAGCGAGCTTGGCCGCATGGTCGACGTGCCAACGCCCACGATCGACATGATCCTGGCGCTGGTGAAGGCGCGCGGACGCACCGCAGGCAGCTACGACGGGTGAAACCGGCGAGCCACGACGATCCGAACGGCAGCCGGCCACCCGGTTCAACGATCGCCCGACGCCGGCTGAGGGGCTTCGCAACGTCCGACGACACGGCGCTCCGGCCCGCCGCGCGCGAGGTCTCTACCGGCCGGCGCGGCAGCCGCGCCTCCGTCTTCTGTCCCGAGCTGCTCTTGCTGGGCGAGCGGGTGCCGCGCCAGGAACTCCGCCGCGGCGATGTGCAGCGTCAGCTTGGCCGGACTGTCGCTTCCTGCGTCTCGAGGCAGTCCTGCTGTGGCAAACATGAGTGAGATCTGGCTCTTTTTCGCTGCGGGCCTCATCGGCGGCGCGGTGAACGCCGCAGCGGGAGGCGCAAAGCTTTTCGTCTTTCCGATGCTCCTCGGGGCGGGACTTTCACCGCTTTCGGCCAATGTCACCGGCACGATTGCGCTGTGGCCTGCGCAGTCGACGGCAGCGTGGGTCTATCGCGGCGAGCTTGCCGTGGAGGGCCGGCGGATTTGGCGGCGTGCCTGGCCGGTACTGGCGGGCGCACTCACCGGCGCGGTGACGCTCATTGCATCAACCGAAGCGGCTTTCGTCGCGGTCGTTCCGTTCTGTCTCGCCATCGCGGTCGGGGCGATCGTCGCCGGAGACAAGCTGCCCGCTTTCGTTGCTCGCTACGTTCCGGGGGGCGCTGGCCGCTGGCTGACCGGCGGCCTGCTGTTTCTCTGCGGGTTCTACGGAGGATATTTCGGCGCCGGGTTGGGGTTCATGCTGCTGGCGGTGCTGACGCTCGCGGGGGCGGCCAACCTGCAGACGGCGAACGCTCAGAAAAACCTCCTCGCCTTCGCGATCAATTCGACGGCGGTGGTTCCGCTTGCGCTGTCTGGACTGGTCGATTGGGTGGCTGCCGGCGTTGTGCTGGCGGGCGGCCTGCTGGGCGGCTATGTCGGTGCGCGTCTCACGCGGCTGGTGCCGCCGCGGCCGCTGCGGTGGGCCGTCGGCCTTGTTGGAGTCGCCTTGACGCTTTCGTTCCTCGCCCGCTGATCGTCAGCGGGTATCGCCGGAGAAAGCCGGCCGCTGCGCGGCAGCCGCAAACGGATGTACCCGCGACACTCGGCACCTCTGCGTTGCGTGCGCGACCGCATCCTCGCCACCGATCCCGCGAAGCGGCAGGAACCGGGCAGGAAAGCTGAAAGACACATCTTGTAAGAGCCTGCTAGTGAAGAGGTTTCAGGCTGCAACACCAGGCCGCCGGCACCCTCCCAAAAACCCCTACGGATAACGGCTTGTTAAGTCCGCCCTGCGAAAGACAGATCACGCAACGGGGGCAGAAGCCCACGAATTCCGATCTACGGAGGACGTCTTGCAGCAGATCCTGTCCGTGTGGACCGCGCTCGACATGCGGCGCAGGGCCATCGTCATAGCGGCGACCATGGCGATGTTCGCGGCGATCCTCGGACTAGGACGGATGGCGTCCGCGCCCAACCTGGAGCTGCTCTACTCCGGCCTCGAAGGTTCCGCCGCCGGCGAGGTCGTCGCGGCGCTCGAGGCGCGCGGCGTCCCCTACGAGGTTCGCGGCGCGTCGATCTTCGTCGATGGTACCCAGCGCGACAAGCTGCGGATGACGCTCGCGGCCGAGGGGCTGCCGGCCAATGGCGGTCAGGGCTACGAGCTGCTCGAACTCGCTGTCGGGCTTTGGCACCACCAGCCAGATGTTCGACGCCGCCTACTGGCGCGCCAAGGAGGGTGAGCTCGCCCGCACCATCGTCGCGAGCCCCGGCGTCAAGTCCGCACGCGTCCATATCGCCACCGCCGGCTCAACCCCTTTCCGCCGTCAGACCGCGCCCACCGCGTCGGTCACCGTTTCCACCTCGGGCGGCACGCTCGACGCGGGGCGGGCAAAGGCGCTGAAGTACCTTGTCGCCTCGGCGGTTGCCGGCATGAGCCCCGACGACGTCTCGGTGATCGATTCGAACGGCGGGCTGATCCTCGGCACCGACGAGCGCGACACGGCGGGCGGCGCCGACCGCGCCGAGGAGCTGCGCACCAACGTCCAGCGCCTGCTGGAGGCCCGCGTGGGGCGCGGCAACGCCGTCGTCGAGATCAGCGTCGAAACGGTCAACGAGAGCGAGCAGATCACCGAGCGCCGCTTCGATCCCGAAGGCCGCGTGGCGATCAGCCAGGAGACCGAGGAGCGGACCTCGCAGAGCAGTGACTCCCGCGGGGGCGAGGTGACGGTCGCCTCGAACCTCCCGGACGGCGACGCCGCCGCAGGTGACGGCACCTCTTCGGCGAAAAACAACGAGACCCGCTCCCGCACCAACTTCGAGGTCAGCGAGACCCAGCGCGAAGTCGTCCGCGGCCCCGGCGCGGTGAAGCGCATTTCCGTCGCGGTCCTCGTGGACGGCCTCACAACGATTGCCGACGACGGCAGCACGACGTGGGAACCTAGGCCCGAGGCCGAGATGGAGGCCCTGCGCGAGCTCGTGTCCTCGGCCGTCGGGTTCAACGAGGTGCGCGGCGACACGATCACGCTGAAGACGATGGAATTCTCGCCGATCGAGGTCGAGGGCACCGCGGCGACCAGCTCCTTCGTGGACGGCAAGTGGCTCGACCCGATGTCGCTGATCCAGCTCGCGGTGCTGGGCATCGTCGCGCTTATCCTCGGACTCTTCGTGGTGCGCCCGATCCTCGCCGGCCGTGGCGCCGTGGCCGGCGTCGGCGCGCCCGCTCTCGCCGCGCCTCAGGGCGACGCACCGGCGGCCGAGCGCGGCTCGGCTGCGGACCAACTACCCGCACTCAGCGGCGAGATCGACGACGACGTCTCGTTCGAAGCGCCGAGCTTGACCGACTTCGGCTTCGGTGCCGACGGCGCGACCGACCGGGGCGACAGCTCCGACGCCGTCTCCCGCCTCCGGCAGCTGATCGAGGAGCGCCGTGAAGAAACGGTCGGCGTGCTCCGCTCGTGGATGGAAGACAACGGAGATCGAGCCTGATGCCCCCTCTCGCACTCGAAGACTTCGACACCGTCGCCACATCGCAGCCACAAGCGCACCGCATCACCGAGGCCGAAGTCGAGGATATCCGCCGAAATGCCTACGAGAACGGTTTTCACGCCGGTGCCTCCGACGCGATTGCGGCGGCCCAGGCGGACGAGGCACGCCTTTCCGAGGAACTCCTCTCTTCCTTGCAGGACCTGAGTTTCGGCTTCCACGAGGCGTCGGCGCATCTGATGGCCAACGTGACGCCGGTGCTCAAGTCGGTGCTCGACACGGTAATGCCGCGTCTGATGAGCGAGACCGTGGGCTACACCATCCTCGAGACGGTCGAACCTTTGATCGAGGAGGCGGCCGGCGTCCCCGTGCGGCTGCTCGTTTCTCCCGACGAAGCGCCCGCCATACGAACGATAATCGGCGAGTTGGCTGACGTACCGTTCGTGATCGTCGAGGACCCTGCGCTGGCGCGGGGCAAGGCGCATCTCAAGGTCGGCGCGGTAGAGCGCCAGATCGACGTCTCCGGTGTTCTCGACCGCATTTCGGCGGCCGTCGACGCCGTCTCCGAACTGAACACAAGGAAGACCGCAAATGGCTGAAGACGCCTTCGACACCGCCGCCCAGGACAACCCTTTCCACCAGGTGCCGATCGAGATCACGATCTCGGTCGGACGGGCGCGCCCCCTCGTCCGCGACCTGCTCAAGATGCGGCCGGACGCGGTGCTGCCGCTCGACAAGCGGGTCGAGGACCCCGTCGAGCTCTATGTCGGCGACCGGCTGATCGCCCGTGGCGAACTCGAAGAGCTCGAAGGCGAGAATGCGGGCCAACTCGCGGTACGCCTGACCGAGGTCGCGGACCTCAAGAACGGACTCTGACGGAAGTCGACCGATGAACATCGCGATTGCCAGAACGGCCGATGCGGACAGAATGTCCGCCGTTCTCATGCCCTTGCGGGCAGCTTGCCGGCGCCTTCCCTGGCGGTCGGCTGCCCTAGCAGCCCTGGTCGTGCTCGCGCTTTGCGGCGCAGCCGGTGCGCAGGAACTGACGCTGGATCTCGGAGACGACGGCTCGCTCGCCGCGCGGTCGATCCAGCTGATCCTTCTGGTCACGGTGCTGAGCCTGGTGCCCGGCCTGGCGATCATGGTCACCTGCTTTCCGTTCATCGTCACGGTTCTGTCGATCCTCAGGCAGGGCATCGGACTGCAGCAGTCGCCGCCCAACATGCTGATCGTCAGCCTCGCGCTCTTCCTGACGTACTTCGTCATGGAGCCGGTGTTCACGGAGGCCTGGACCATGGGCGTCCAGCCCCTGATCGACGGGACCATAGACACCCAAGAGGCCTTCCGCCTCGCGTCAGACCCGTTCCACGGCTTCATGCTGAACCGTGTCGATCCAGATACCTACGCCAGCCTCGCCGACCTGCGGCCCCAGCCGCCGGCCCTCGACGACAGTGCGCCGCTCTCGGTCCTTGTCCCGTCGTTCCTGCTCAGCGAGATCGCCCGGGCCTTCCAGATCGGCTTCCTGATCTTCCTGCCTTTCCTCATCATCGACCTCGTCGTCGCGGCCGTGCTGATGTCGATGGGCATGATGATGGTGCCGCCGGCAATCGTCTCGCTCCCCTTCAAGCTGGCGTTCTTCGTCGTCGCCGACGGCTGGACCTTGATCTCAGGGGCGCTCGTCCGCTCGTACTTCTGAGACTCGCGCCGGGCGACCCGGCGCAACCTCTCGAGCGCGCAGGCGAACCGCCTGCGCGCTTTCGTGTCCGTCCAGGCGCTCGCGCCGGTCGCTCCCGTAGAGCCGGCGGCTCTAGCCTAAGGCGAGCAAGCGACCTATTACTCGATGGCAAGCCTCCGGCCGAACGAGGCGGCTCTACGACAGAACGAGGAGACAGGACAGTGAGACTGACAGCAGCACTATTCGCCACCGCCTTCGCGCTCGCCGCGTGCGACGACACCGAGGTGACGGAGATGTCGACGCCGATGCGGACCGGGACGAGCGCGGCCGAAACGGCCTGCATCGACGCGGTGAACACGAACTACGGCCGGCCCGTCGCTTCGATCACCAGCTCGGAGTTCTCGGAGGCGGGCTCCGAGGTGATGCTGCGATCGGAAGACGGCACGAACTGGCGCTGCCTCGCCTCGAACGCCGGTCAGCTCGAGGATCTGGCAGCGGTCTCGTGATGCTCTGCGGGCTCTTTTCGCGCTGGTGGGGCCTGCCTGCGCGGAGCGCATCTGGTGATTGTTGCGGCGCTGCCCCTCTGCGCCTGCGCACCGACCTCCGGTGTCGGCACCAGCGTTACCCGGGGCGCAGCGAGCGACGCAGGTTCTGCCTGCCTCGCGGCCGTCGAGGCAAATGCGGGAAGCGGTGGCGCGACGGTGCTTGCGTCGGAGCCTGGCGGTACGGGCGCCGCCGTCGTGCTGCGCTCGCGCGATGGCACGACGTGGCGCTGCGTCACGCGTGGGACGGTCGTGACAGAGCTCGCCGTCGCCTGAAAGCGAGAGGGCCGACGCAGTGCAGCTGCGCCGGCCCTCTCGCTTGTCGTGTCAGAGATCAGCGGACGAGGAACTCGGCGTGGAGGGCGCCGGCCGCCTTGATGCTCTTGAGAATGTCGATCATGTCGCGCGGGCTTACTCCGAGAGCGTTCAGGCCCGCCACGACCTCGCTCAGCGAGGTGCCGTCGGGCACTTCGGCCAGTCCCGGGCCGGGCTCCTCGTCGATCCCGACGCGGGTGCGCGGCACCACCACGGTCTGCCCCTCCGCGAACGGGTTTGGCTGCACCACCATGGGCGCCTCCTCGATCCGCAGCGTCAGATTGCCCTGGCTGACGGCGACGCGGCTGATGCGCACATCCTCGCCCATGACGATCGTGCCCGAGCGCTGGTCTACCACCACGCGCGCCTTGCGCTCGGGCTCGACGGAGATGTTCTCAACTGTTCCCAAGCGCGTGCGCAGGCGAGCGTTCGCCCGTCGCGCGGATGTCGAGGACGACGGTGCCGGAGTTCGACCATCTGCGCGACGCCGCGCCCGTAGGTTTGGTTTATCGCCTGCTCGATCCGCTCCGCCGTCGTGAAGTCGGCGTTCCGGAGCGCCAGCCGGACAACGGAAAGGTCGGAGAGCTCGAAGTCGATTTCGCGCTCGACGTTCGCGCCGGAGGGGATCACGCCGGAGGTCGGAACGCCCTGTATGACGGTGGCGGCATCGCCCTCGGCGCTGGCTCCACCGGCGATCACGGTTCCCTGCGCGACTGCGTAGATCTCGCCGTCCGCGGCGTTCAGCGGCGTCATGACCAAGGTCCCGCCGAGAAGGCTCGAAGCATCACCGATCGCCGACACCGTCACGTCGATCCGCGATCCGGCACGCGAAAAGGGCGGCAGGGTCGCGGTGACGAACACCGCGGCGACGTTCTTCGGCCTGAACTGCTCTCCGGTGACGTTGACGCCCAGCCGTTCGAGGATGTTCGACATGATCTCTTCGGTGAACGGCGCGTTCCGGATGCCATCCCCGGTGCCGTTGAGGCCGACGACGAGGCCGTAGCCCACCAGGTCGTTGCCGCGCACGCCGTCGAACTCGACGAGATCCTTGATCCTGACCGGGCTCGCCATTGTGGCGGTGACGCTCATCAGCATTGCGATGAGCGCGACGACAATTCTTGTCATCGGGTTGGTCCCTTTATCTGATGTAGTTCGTGAGCGAGAGTCCCGAAAGACGTGCGGTAATCGTGTAGATCGTCTCAAGCTGCGTCTGCAGGTTCTGCAGGTCGGTCGCGACCTTATAGGGATCGACAGCGACGATCTCGGAGCGCGCGATCGCCAGCGCCGTCCGCTCGGAAGAGTTCTCTGCGCGCGCCGTAGCGAGTCGCTCCTGCGCGGAGCCGACGCTGGCCTGCAGGGTGATGATCTTGTCGCGGTTCGAGACCAGCGAATTTCCGGAAATGTTGGCGAACGCGGCCAGCTCCTGTTGGTCGGTGATATCGGTCCGGCTGATCATGGCCGACATCGCGAGTCCCTTCAGCTGATCCCGAACGGCCGGGTCGTTGGCCCGTACCGACATCGACACCTCGCGGCCGTCCCCGACGCGGAAGCTTGCCAGCGGATCGGTCGAACCGATGTACACGGCGGTGTCGAAATTTGCCGTAAACCAGGCGTCGACCGCGTCGCGCACGTCGGTCGCCTTCGTGAGACCGGCAACCGCAGCGCCGATCTGGCCCAGAATGTCCCGCGGTTCGGCGATGGCGGCACGGTCGGTCGCAATTCCGGCAAAGAGCGAACGTCCACCAGCACGGCCGTTCAGCGTAGAGACCGTGACGTCGAAAGCCGCTGCCGCCTCGATCGCCAGAACGTTGCCGATCGATTTGATCTCGGTCTCCTTGACGCCCATCAGCCTCAGGCTGAGCTCGCTGGTGGCGTCCTTGATGCGCTCCAGTGACGACTGGGCGACATCTAGAAACAGCGTCGCCTCAGTGCTGTTCGTCTCGTACCCGCCGATCGCCGAAAGCTTCCGGTCGATCGACACCAGCGGGCCGTAGTTCCCCGATACCGATTTGCCGAGGTCCACGTGTCTGCCGGTGGAAAGTTCCTGCGTCGCCGTCGCAAGGTCTTCGCGCACGCGAACAGTGTTCCGCCGCAGCTGGAACATCTGGGAAAGGTCGCTAAGCGTCATGGATGACATTTTCAGAGCCCCAGTAGAATCTGCATGAGTTCGTCAACGATGCTGATGACCCTCGCGTTGGCAGCATATGTCTGCTCGATCAGCATGAGCTTCTGCATCTCGGCGTCGGTGTCGACGCCGTCCGCAGCTTGCATGTCCTGCAGAATGTTCTGCTGGCTTGTCGCGCCGGCTAGGGCCGTCTCCGTCGCCTGCCGCTGAACACCGATGCCCGACAGGACATAGGACGCAACGGCTCCGGCGGATTCTGTTGGAGGCGATCGGCCCGGAACCTGCCGGACGTCGCTCGGCCAGCGCATCCGCCATGGCCTGAAGGAGAGTTCCGTCTCCGACGTCGCCCTCGGCGGTCGCCCCGAGGCCGTCGCGCAGCTTCCAGACGTCGGCGAAATCTCCATTGACCGCGATCCGACTGGCAAGCCCCAGATCCTCCCTTGGGTTGCCGAGGAGCTCGAGGGGGTCGACGAACATGCCGGGATCGGTCGGCGCGCGGTCGCGGTCGACGGCGTCACCCTCGAAGCGCTCGATCAGGTCGCGCACGACGAGGTCCAGTTGATCCTGGGCGTCGACCGCCAGCTGGTCCCTCACCTCGAACAGCGCGCCGAGAGCCCCGCCCGAAAAGCTCGCGATGTTCTCCGGCTTGCCATCGATGACGATGCCATTCAGAGGATCTGCCGGAGCTCTCCTTTCGGCCGTAATGAACGGCGTCTGCTCGAACGACAGGACCGAGGGCCGGCCGTCGACCAGACGCGCACCTTGAAGTCGTGAAGACCGCCACCCGACCGTTGTCGCGGGGGACGACCCTGAGCGAGATGATCGAGGAGACCTTGTCGATTTCCTGCTGCCGCAGGTCCATCAACGCGCTCGGGTCTCGCTTGGACTGGTTCGCCGACACGATCTGCGTGTTGAGATCGGCGATCTGCTTCAGGGAGGCGTTCAGCGTATCGACATGCTTGGCAATGCCGTCTTCCGCATCCATGCGCAGGCGCTGCAGACCGTCCGAGACATCGTTGAGGTGCGTGGCGAGCGCGCCGGCGGCATCCGAGACCGATTGCAGGCGCGCGTCGTTGTCGGGCCGGCTCGCGGCCTCGATCAGGCTCTGCTCCAGCCTGTCGACGCGCCCCGTGAGAGAGTTGTAGTCCTCCGGGGTACCGATCATCCGCTCCAGGGCGGCATAGTATTCCGCCGTCACGGACGTCTTTCCGACGGACGCATCGGCAAGGCGGCGGTCGCGCAGAACCGCCTCATCCACGGCGCGCTTCACGCCATCGACAGTCACCCCGGCGCCGCGGCCGCCGAAATTGCGTGCGGAAAGCTCCAGATCCCGCCGCGCATACCCCTCGGTCATCGCGTTCGCGACGTTGTTCGACACGAGTTCGGCGGCGCGGGACGTGGCCGCAAGGCCGGTCATCGCGTTCGCTATGGAGTAGGAGAGGCTCATCTGGGTCTTCCCGTCAGATCACGCGTCAGCGCTTGATGTTGGTCGTCTCCTGCAGCATCTCGTCGACGGTCTGGATGACCTTCGCGTTCGACGAGTAGGCACGCTGCGTCTGGATAAGGTTCGTGAGCTCTCCTGCGACGTCGGTCGACGAACTCTCGAGCGCGCTCGACACCAGCTCACCGGTCGGGCCATCGCCAGCGTCCCACATGAAGAAGCCGCCCGACCCCGCCGACGGCGCGTAGGTCTGGTTGTCCATCGCGGTCAGCTGGTTGGGATTGCCGACATCGAGGATTGGCACCTGGTAGAGGGTCCGCGAAACGCCGGTGTCGAAGTTTGCGATGACGAACCCGCCATCGTCGATCTCGATGCCCGTCATGTTGCCGACGGGGGCCCCGTCCTTGGTGATCGCGGTGGGCGCGTAGATGTCCGAGAGCTGCGTCAGGCCCGAGTTCGTTCCAGGAGCACCGAGGTTGATCTGGATGGTCTGCCCCGCGGTCCCGACAGGGATCGTCGCGACACCGCCGGCGATGGGCGCGGTCGTCGCCGTGTCTGTGATCGTCAGCGGCGTTCCGGCGTCGGGCGCGCCAGGCTTGAACGTGACGGTGTAGTCGCCGACGGTCGCGGCCGTCGCGGAGTCCTCGACCTGCACCTGCCACGCATGCAGGCCGATCGGAGTCATCGTCAGATTTAGCGTCTTCGAGATGCCCAGATCGTCGAAGTATTCCACCGACAGTTCTCGGGGGGTACCGGGGACGACGCCCATCGTGTCGGTTGCGGGAAGATTGATGCCCAGATTGACGCTGGTCGTGGGCTCGCCGACGAAGGCGTTCTGCGGCACTTGGATCGGCTTGAGGCCGGCGGGCGTGTCGCGCGGGAAAGGAGGGATCGTTCCGTCCTTGTTCGCAGGCCAGCCCATCAGAACCGTTCCGCCCGCGGTCCGAAGGTACCCCTCGTCATCGAGGCGGAACGAACCCGTCGTCGCCAGGTGCATCGGAATGCCAGTATTGTCGAGACCGATGGAGCCCAGGTCGGTGACCGGGAAGAAGCCGCGGCCGCGGACAGCGATGTCGGTGGCATTCGAGGTCGCGACGAGAGCTCCCGACTGGTCGATCATGCGCTGGGTCGTCGCCCGGACGCCGCCAGCGGAATACTTGCCCGAGCCGTTGGAGATGACCATGGCGTGGAAGTCGGTCTCCACGCGCTTGTAGCCGAACGTCGAAGAGTTCGCGATGTTGTCCGAGATCGAAGCGAGCTTGTTCGCGTTCGCGGCTAGGCCCGCGACACCGGCGTTGAGCGAGGACGAGATCGTCATTGAGGGTGCGCCTTTCTGCTGCTGGTTCCCCTACCTGTTCCGCGTCGCTACAGCCGCTGACTTAACGGCGCGCTAACAGGCGAGATTTCTTTGGTTTCTTCAGCCTTGCGTTCGAAGCAGGATGACCTCGACGCGCGAATTCCGCGGCGCCATGCCATTGATTGTGACCGGGTCGCGGTCGCCGTGCCCGGTGACGCGGGCAAAGCGCGAGTCGGCCGTGCCGGCGGCCGCCAGAAGGTCCCGGGTGAGCCTGGCGCGCGCGGAGGAGACGGCCCACGGGTCTTCGGGTCTGGCGACGACGGGGCGAGACGCGAGGTGGCCGCCGATCGCGATGCTGTTCGTCACGATGTCCAGAACTGGCGCGAGTTCGTTCACGAGCTGGACGAAGAGAGGTGTGGGAGCCGCCCCTCCCTCCGCGAAGAGCGTCGCGCCGGGAAGATCATGCAGCTCGATGACGAGACCCTCGTCGGTCTGGCGCGTCACCACGTGGTGAAGCAGGATGTCGGACACCAGGCTTTCGCCGCCAGAGCCCGAGAGGATCCTCTCGATTGGCTCTAGCGCCGCGGACGTGGACGACGGGTCCGCTCCGGGGGCTTCCTCGACGAGCGCCTGAGAGCCCCGCGCTTTGTTCGTCTCCGCCGCCAGGTCGATCGCGGCGCCGCGCCCTGATTCCGGCAGAACATCCGCCGAGAACTGGCTGTCGCCATTGAACGCCTCGTTGCCGCCGCCCGAGATCGAAGCCAGTGGCACAGTGATGTTGAAGTAGTCGGCAAGTCCCTTGCGTTGTTCCTCGGTCGTGGCTCCGATGAGCCACATCAGCAGGAAGAAGGCCATCATCGCGGTCACGAAGTCCGCGTAGGCGACCTTCCAAGCGCCGCCATGGTGCCCGCCGCCCACGACCTTCTTCTTGCGCTTGATGATCACCGGCGCCGCGTTGTGGCCAGACATCGCAAACTCTCTGACTAGGTACCCGCCGGGACCTAGCAGCATGCCGTGAAGCTGCGATTAATGTATCAAATCCAATGTTATGCCTGGTCTGTCGCGAGCCGATCCGGTGCGACACGCCGCGCAGCGCCCGGAGCCGGGGCCACCGCGTCCCGAGTGGCCGCTCCTGTCGCTGCGGCATTCTTGGCAGGCGGGGCGACCGGCTTGGCCAGCACGACGTCCCCATCCGATGACACCGCGGACTCCGCCGCTTCGGACTACGGCGCCGGGCTCTGAGCGCGCGGCGACGCTCCCTGTGGATCGGGGATCGGCTCCAGAAGCAGGAGTCCCGCCGCCAAAGCCATGCCGCCAAGCAAGCCGAGCAGCAGTCCCGCGACAAGCCCAAGCCGCATGCGCTTGCCGCCGGTTGACCTGGATGGTGCCTCGGCTCGGTGACCGCCTGCGTGACGCGCGACGGACCCCGGCGCGCGGCCGGTACAGCTTCGCAGTACGAGCATCTCGCTATCCGTTTCTTCCGGCGCAGCAGCGTCGGGCGCACGCCGCTCTGCAAGAACCCTCGCCCGCCTCTCGCGCGCCTTTTCGAGGCGCCGCGTCCATTCGGCGGGGTCGTAGGGCAGTTCTCGTTCTCGCACACCTGACATCGGCTCTCCACTCGTGACGCACACCATGCTTGGCTGGAATGCCCCTGACTTGATGAGGTACAACTGTTGAAATCGGTTTGACGCGATGCTGGCGCCTCGGACAGGGTGCCTAAACGCTTGCCGCGAGACGGGACGACGACGAGAATGCCACACCAAAATGGCGCCGAGAGAGCGGCGTGAGGCTGGTCGTCACCGGCGCCTCCGGGTTCGTTGGAGAGCAGATCGTACCTATCCTCGTGCGGGAGGGCGTTCAGCTCCTGCTCGTGGGCCGCGATCCTTCGGCGCTCAAGCGGAGTCATCCCACACAGCTCGTCTGTTCCTACGAGGAGATGGAGGAGCGGGCAGCCGGCTGCGATGCGCTTCTCCACCTTGCCGTCCTCAACAACGACGTCGATGCCGACGCCGCAGAGTTTCACGCCGTCAATGTCGACTTCCTGCTCGACGTCCTGGCGCGTGCGCGCCGCGCGGGCGTGACGATCTTCTTCAACGTCTCATCGACTCACGCGCTCGACGAGGCGAGGACCGATCCCTACTCCGTCAGCAAGCGCGCTGCAGCGGAGCGCCTGAGGTGCGAGCGCGACGTCGTCACCCTGTACATGCCGCTGCTCTATGGCGAGAGATGGTCGGGAAGGCTCGCCGCTCTCAACAAGCTGCCGCCGCCGCTCGCCTGGCTCCTGTTTCGATGCCTTGCCTGCCTGAAGCCCGTGGCACACGTCGAAAGGATGGCCGACCGCGTTCTCTCCATGAACACGATCGACAGCGAAGTGATCCTTACTGACGGTCAGGCCGGAAACCCGGTATTCCGCATCGTCAAGCGCGCGCTGGACCTGACATTCGCGATCACGGTCATCGTATTTCTCTGGTGGGCGCTGCTTGCCGCGTGGATCCTCGTGCGCCTGCAGTCTCACGGCCCCGGCATCTTCGCCCAGCGGCGCGTGGGAAAGCACGGCCGGACCTTCACATGCCTGAAGTTCCGCACCATGGCTGCGGGAACGGTCGAGGTCGGCACGCACGACGCGCCTCAGGATGCGATCACGCCGATCGGTCATCTGCTGCGCCGGACGAAATTCGACGAGCTGCCGCAGGCGGTGAACATCCTTCGCAACCAGATAAGCCTTGTCGGTCCGCGGCCCTGCCTGCCGGTCCAGACGGAACTAGTAGCTGCGCGCAGGCGGCGCGGCGTATTCGGCCTCGCGCCAGGAATCACTGGACTTGCACAAGTCAACGGCATCGACATGAGCGAGCCGGAGCTGCTGGCAAGATGGGACTCCCACTATGCTGCGATGCAGTCGCTGCCACTCGACGCGCGGATCATGCTCAGGACCCTCCGCAGGCCCCAGCGGTCGACCGAGAGGATCGTTCCGGGACACACGGCTCCCGCGTGAACCGGCTCACTCGGCCGCTCGCATCTCCTTCCGTTCGGGAACGTAGCCCTCGACGATCTCGGCCAGGATGTCCTGCAAGGCGTCCGCGTCACGGGCAGCGATCGCCTTCTCGAGCCGGCCCATGGCATCCGAGAGCGCCCCGGGCTCCGGCATCGCCTCCTCGGCAACCATGATCTTCTCGTGGGGCGTCGGCAATGTCCGGCCCCCGATCAGTAGTTCCTCGTGCAGCTTCTCGCCGGGTCTGAGGCCGATCACCTCGATCTCGATATCGCCCTCATCCTCCCCCTGCTCGCGCACGGTGCGCCCGGACAGGCGGATCATGCTCCGCGCAAGGTCGATGATCCGAACGGGCTCGCCCATGTCGAGCACGAAGACCTCGCCACCCGAGCTCATCGCGCCGGCGATCAGAACCAGCTGACCAGCCTCCGGAATGGTCATGAAATACCGCGTCATCTCCGGATCGGTCAGCGTCACCGGCCCTCCGCCTCGGATCTGTTCGCGAAAGAGCGGCACCACTGAACCCGACGAGCCGATGACGTTCCCGAAGCGCACGAGAGAGAAGATCGTCCCGCGCGATCGGCGCTGTAGGTCCTGAACGGTCAGTTCGGCCACCCGCTTCGACGCGCCCATCACGTTCGTGGGGCGGACCGCCTTGTCTGTCGAGACGAGGATGAACCGCTCGAGCTCACACTCCTCGGCCACTCGCGCTGCCGTCGCGGTGCCGAAGACGTTGTTGCGCACGCCCTCCACGACATTCGCCTCGACCAGCGGAACGTGCTTGTACGCCGCGGCATGAAGAAGGACCTCGACCCGATAGCTCTTGATTGTGTGCCTGAGGAGGGAGGCATCGAGGACCGACCCCAGGACTGGAACGATCTCAAGGTCGCTTGGCGTGCCCCTCAGCTCCCGCTCGATGTCGTAGAGCGCGAACTCCGTCGCGTCCAGGATGACCAGCCGGGACGGACACGTTGCCAGAAGTTGCCGGCAGAGCTCGGCGCCGATCGAACCGCCCGCCCCGGTGACCAGGACCGACTTGCCGCGGAACGCCGCCCTGACCTCGGGCATGTCGAACTCGACCGACTTTCGGCCCAACAGACTGTCCAGCGTCACGGTTTTCAGCTCGTCCGGATCGGCGCGCCCGCTCAGCAACTCCGTGAGCGGAGGCAGTGTCAGCACCTCGGCGGGAAGGTGCATCAGCCGGTTTGCGATCTCGACCCGCTGCCGCTCGGGTGCGCTCGGCATCGCGAGGACGATCCGGTCCACCGAATACCGCTCGACCAGATTCTCGATCTCGTCCGGCGAATGCACGCGGCAGTCGCCGAGGCGCACCCCACGCATGCGCGCGCTGTCGTCAACGAACGCGACCACGCGCAGCCGCATATCCCGCCGCAGGGCGTCGTAGAGCTGCTGCCCGGTGGCGCCGGCGCCATATATCACGACGTTGCTGCGCGGTCCGCCCAGCGCCCGACTGCTTGTCACCGCGTGATAGCCCAGCCGCACGAGCACGAGCGCCATGAAGTAGACGAAGAAGAAGATGCCGGGCAGTGACCTCGGCAGCGGCAGCCCGCCACCGAAGCGCATCACCGCCATCAGCACGGCGAGCCCCAACGCCAGCAGCGCCAGGTCGCGTAGCCCGCTTGTGTCGAACATCCTCAGCAGCGAGCGCGGAATGCCCAAGGCATGAGACAGCGGGACCGCGACGAGCGTCAGGACGACGATGTAGGGAAGCGTGGCATCCACGAAGTGCGTCGGCGAGAGATCGCTCAGACGCAGCGCGAGAGAAAGCAGGACGGCCGGCGCGACGAGGCCACTGTCGATCAGCGTGATCGCGAGGACCTTGGCGCGGCGGCTCGCATTCGGAAATGACGAGGTCACGTCAGGTATGCGCAATGGCAATCTCGCTTTCGCGCCTTCACTTCACTCTCAAACTTCCCGCGTTCCTAGCAGACTTCTCGCGCTCACCAAGAGGTTGCGGACCACAGCCAAACGGTCGATCCTAAAGCCATTGTACAACGGATCGGCAGGATGTCGCACGTTTTCGCCCGCAATCCCAAAGCTCCCCCGCCGGTCGCGACCGGCGGGAAGGGATGTTACCTTTCTGATGCAAACGGGAAATCCTACCTCGACGCCTCCGGCGGCGCGGCTGTTTCGTGCCTCGGGCACGGGGACAGGGACGTGATCGCCGCGATCAAGTCGCAACTCGATCGGCTCGCATTCGCACATACGGGATTCTTTACCTCCGAACCGGCGGAGGCGTTGGCCGACCTACTCAGCGCCCATGCGCCGACGGGTATCGACCGTGTCTACCTGGTGTCCGGCGGGTCCGAGGCGGTCGAGGCGGCCATAAAGCTCGCCCGCCAGTACTGGGTGGAGAGGGGCGAGCCGCAACGGGGACGGCTGATTGCCCGAAAGCAGAGCTACCATGGCAACACCCTCGGCGCTCTCTCGGCGGGTGGCAATGAATGGCGCCGCGCCCAGTTCGCGCCACTGCTCCTCGACATGAGCCACATCGACCCCTGCTACGAATACCGCCTGAGGCAAGAGGACGAGACCGCGTCGGCATACGGACTGCGCGCCGCCGATGCGCTGGAGACCGAGATCGAGCGCGTCGGACCCGAGACCGTGATGGCCTTCATCGCCGAGCCCGTGGTCGGCGCCACCGCCGGCGCCGTACCCCCTGCGCCGGGCTATTTCCACAGGATCCGCGAGATCTGCGATCGCCACGGGATCCTGCTGATCCTCGACGAGGTAATGTGCGGCATGGGCCGAACCGGCACCCTGTTCGCGTGCGAGCAGGACGGGGTCGCGCCCGACATCGTCTGCATCGCCAAGGGCCTCGGCGCGGGCTACCAGCCAATCGGCGCGATGCTCTGCAGCGCCGAGATCCACGACACGATCCGTGACGGCTCGGGCTTCTTCCAGCACGGACACACCTACCTCGGCCACCCGGTCGCAGCGGCGGCGGGGGTCGCTGTCGTGAACGCGATCGTCGGCAGGAAGCTGTTGCCTCGCGTCCGCGAGAAGGGCGAACTGCTCGCCGCCGCGCTCGAGTCCGCCTTCGCTCAGCACCCGCATGTCGGGGACATCCGAGGACGCGGCCTCTTCCGCGGGATCGAGCTCGTGTCGGACAGGGAAACGAAGACGCCGTTCGACCCGAACCGCCGGATCGCGGCACGCGTCAAGGCAGCCGCCTTCGAGCGGGGTCTCATCTGCTACCCGATGTCGGGGACCATCGACGGGAGGCACGGCGATCACGTCCTGCTCGCCCCGCCTTTCATCGTCGAGGACGCCCAGATCGGGGAATTGGTCGAGAAGCTCCGCCAGGCGTTCCGGGACGCGCTCTGACCTGCCCGTTCCGCCATCAACTCGCCCGGAACTTCGGCTTTCGCGCAATTCTGTTGCGGATGGGTCAGCGGGTGCTAGGGTTTCGGGCATCCAGACAGGCCCTGCGTCGATACGCAGGGGTCTGCCAATCAGGGAGATACGAATGAAATACCTCATTGGAAGCGCGGCGGTCGGGCTGATGCTCGCCGGCGCTGCCAACGCGCAGGAAGAGCGGTTCATCACGATCGGCACCGGCGGCCAGACCGGCGTGTACTACGTCGTCGGGCAGTCTATCTGCCGTCTCGTGAACCGCGGCTCGGCCGAGCATGGGCTGAAATGCACGGCGCCCTCGACCGGTGGTTCGGTCGCGAACATCAACGCGATCAAGGCCGGCGACCAGGACATGGGCGTCGCGCAGTCCGACCAGCAATACTACGCCTACAACGGCGAGCGCGACTTCTCGGACGGGGCCGTCGAGGGCCTGCGCGCAGTCTTCTCCGTCCATCCGGAGCCGTTCACCGTGGTCGCCCGCGCCGACAGCGGGATCGAGACGTTCGACGATCTCGCCGGCAAGCGCGTCAACATCGGCAACCCGGGCTCCGGCCAGCGCGCCACGATGGACGTGGTCATGGAAGCCAAGGGCATGACATCCGACGATTTCTCGCTCTCCTCCGAGCTCAAGGCGACCGAGCAGGCGCAGGCGCTCTGCGACAACAAGATCGACGCCTTCGTCTACCAGGTCGGCCATCCGAACGGCTCGATCCAGGAGGCGTTCTCGTCCTGTGACGCACAATTCGTCGACGTCACGGGCCCCGAGATCGAGCAACTGATCGAGGAAAACCCGTTCTACGCCGCTGCGACGATTCCCGCCTCGCTCTACGAAGGCATCGAGGAAGATACCGAGACGTTCGGCGTTCGCGCCACCTTCGTCTCGCATGAGGACGTGCCGGAAGACGTGGTCTACGAGGTCGTGAGCGCGGTCTTCGACAACTTCGACCGTTTCAAGGGTCTGCACCCCGCCTTCTCCAACCTCCAGCAGGAGGAGATGATCGAGGCTGGGCTCTCCGCTCCGCTCCACCCGGGGGCGCAGAAATACTACGAGGAGCAAGGCTGGATGGACGGCGGCTCCTGACGAGAGGACAAGAGGGCGGGCTCGGCAACGGGTTCGCCCTTTCTCCATCATCATAAGGCGGCTCAAGGGGCTCACGATGGCGAACAACGATCATCACAAGGACGAAGCCCACCAGTTCGAGGCGAGCGCGGTCGAGCAGGCCGCGGCGGGTCACGGCGGCATGACCCAGGCGCAGATCGACGAGCTCGTCTCATCGGCCGACACCGGCGGGCGGAGCCCGGGCCGGGTCGCCACGCTGATCATCCTCGGCGCGGCGCTCGCCTGGTCTCTGTTCCAGCTCTGGTACGCGTCGCCGCTGCCCTTCATCTTCAACTTCGCCGTCTTCAACGACACCGAGGCGCGGGCGATCCATCTCGCCTTCGCCATGTTCCTCGCCTTCGCCGCCTACCCGGCATCCCGC
The DNA here is from genome assembly GCA_963749675.1 of uncultured Alphaproteobacteria bacterium. GTDB lineage: Bacteria > Pseudomonadota > Alphaproteobacteria > Rhodobacterales > Rhodobacteraceae > Roseitranquillus. The sequence continues at coordinate 187,377 of CAVVNT010000001.1, read as the reverse complement.
ACCAAGTTCGAGCTCGGGCTCGGCGTCGCCGTCCCCGTCATCCTGACGATCCTGTTCATCGTCGGGGCGACGGACATCCCGATATGGTGGATCCCGATCGTCGGCGCGGCCGTCATCACCGCCATCATCCTCGGCTCGCCGAAGGAGCGGATACCGGTCTGGGAGTGGGCGATGGGGCTCGTGGGCGCCGGTACGGCCCTCTACATCTACTTTGCCTACGAGGGTATCGCGAGCCGCGTCGGCGCTCCGATCCTGCAGGATCTCGTCGTCGCGGTCATCGGCCTGATGCTGCTGCTCGAGGCGACGCGCCGTGCCCTCGGCCCGGCCTTGATGATCGTGGCCTCGGTATTCCTCGCCTATACGTTCCTCGGCCCGTACATGCCAGGGATCATCGCACACGGCGCAAAGTCATTGGGCGTTGTGGCGAACCACCAGTGGATCACGACGGAGGGCGTCTTCGGCATCGCGCTCGGCGTCTCGACCTCGTTCGTGTTCCTGTTCGTCCTCTTCGGCTCCCTCCTCGACAAGGCCGGCGCCGGCAACTATTTCATTCAGGTCGCATTTTCGCTCATGGGCCACATGCGCGGCGGCCCGGCCAAGGCGGCCGTGGTCTCCTCGGCGATGACCGGCCTGATCTCAGGCTCCTCGATCGCCAACGTTGTCACGACAGGCACCTTCACCATACCGCTGATGAAGCGCGTCGGCTTCTCCGCCGAGAAGGCGGGCGCGGTCGAGGTCGCCTCCTCGGTCAACGGTCAGATCATGCCGCCGGTTATGGGCGCCGCGGCGTTCCTGATGGTCGAGTACGTGGGAATCCCCTACTTCGACGTCGTCAAGCACGCCTTCCTGCCCGCCGTCATCAGCTACATTGCGCTTGTCTACATCGTTCACCTCGAGGCGATGAAGGCGGGGATGGAGGGCCTGCCGCGCCCGGTCGAGCCCAAGCCGTGGGTCGCCTGGCTCATCAGCATCGCCTTCACCATCGCCGCGATCTGCGCGCTGAGCTTCGCGGTCTACTACGGCATGGGCTGGATACGGCCCACATTCGGCGCCGCCGCGCCCTACGTGATCTTCGCCGCGCTAGTGGTCGCCTACCTCGTCCTGCTCTGGATCGCATCCCGGCAGCCCCCCCTCAAGATGGAGGACCCCAACGCACCGGTGCAGAAGCTGCCGGTGCCGGGCCCGACGATCAGGGCAGGCCTGCACTTCATCCTGCCGGTCGTCGTGCTGGTCTGGGCGCTTGATGATCGAGCGGCTTTCGCCGGGCCTCTCCGCCTTCTGGGCGGCCGCCTTCATGATCTTCATACTCGTCACGCAGCGCCCGCTGATGGCAATCATGCGGGGCACCGGCAATGCCGGGTCCGAGATCGGCGCGGGATTCATGGACCTGATCGATGGGCTCATCGCCGGCGCGCGCAACATGATCGGCATCGGCATCGCGACGGCGACCGCGGGCATCATCGTCGGCGCCGTCAGCCAGACCGGCGTGGGCTCCGCGCTCGCCGACGTGGTCGAGGTGCTGTCGGGCGGCAACATCCTCGCCATCCTGTTCCTGACCGCGATCCTGTCGCTGATCCTGGGCATGGGGCTGCCAACGACGGCGAACTACATCGTCGTCTCGGCGCTGCTCGCCCCGGTCATCGTCACGCTCGGCCAGCAGAACGGCCTGATCGTGCCGCTGATCGCGGTGCACCTTTTCGTCTTCTACTTCGGGATCATGGCAGATGTGACGCCACCCGTCGGGCTGGCCTCGTTCGCGGCCGCCGCTGTCTCGGGCGGCGATCCGATCAGGACTGGGGTGATCGCGTTCTTCTATTCGCTGCGGACCGCGGCGCTGCCGTTCCTGTTCATCTTCAACACCGACCTGCTGCTGATCAACGTCGACTGGATCCACGGCATATTCGTCTTCATCACCTCCACGATCGCCATGCTGCTCTTCGCGGCCGCGACGCAGGGGTGGTTCCTGGTCCGCAACCGCATCTGGGAGAGTGCGCTGCTTCTGCTCGTGGCGTTCACTCTGTTCCGGCCGGGATTCTGGATGGACACGGTCGCGCCGCCCTACGAAGACGTGCCCCCCGCCCAGATCGAGGAGGCAGCGATGGCGGTTCCGCCCGGACAGGATCTGCGCCTGAGGATCGACGGGCTGAACGCGGTCGGGGATCCGGTGACCTTCACCGCCCTCCTGCCGGTCGCCGAGGGGGAGACCGGGGCGGACCGGCTGTTCAACTCGGGGCTGGAGCTTCTGCAGACCGGCGACGAGGTCGTGATCGACAACGTCGCCTTTGGCAGCGCCGCGCAGGAGGCGGGACTCGACTGGGATCAGCAGATCGTCCGCGTGATGACGCCGGTGTCGCAGCCGTCGAAATACTGGATGTTCATCCCTGCGATCCTGGTCCTGGCGCTCGTCGTCTGGCTGCAGCGGCGCCGGACGGACGAGGAGCCACGGACTGCCAAGGCCCCGGCGGAATGAACGTCAGCCCGCGGCCATCCTGAGGTCGCGGATCGCCTCGCCGTAGCCCTCAGGCGCTTCGGGGCTTCCATGCCGGAACACGGCCGAGCCCGCGACGAGGACGTCGGCGCCTGCGCGGACCACGGCCGGGCGCCGTGCCCGGATCGACGCCGCCGTCGATCTCGATGTGGATATCGCGATCGCCCGCCAGCTGTCGCAGCCGCGCGATCTTGCCACCGAGGTCGATGAAGGACTGCCCGCCAAAGCCCGGATTGACCGTCATCACGCAGATCAGGTCGACGAGGTCCAGCACATGCTCCACCGCCTCCGCCGGGGTGCCTGGGTTCAGCGCTACCCCGGGCCTGACCCCGGCGGCGCGGATGGCCTGCAGCGTCCGATGGATGTGCGGCCCGGCCTCGACATGCGCGGTCAGGATGTCGGCGCCCGCCTCCGCGAAGGCGGCGATGTATGGGTCAACCGGCGCTACCATCAGGTGCACGTCCATCACCCCCTTTACGTGGGGTCTCAGCGCCGCGACTGCGTTCGGCCCGAACGTCAGGTTCGGCACGAAGTGCCCGTCCATGACGTCGACGTGGATCCAGTCGGCCCCCTGCGCCTCGGCGGCGCGGCATTCCTCGCCCAGTCGCGAGAAGTCGGCGGCGAGGATAGAAGGCGCGATCAGTACGCAATGCTCGGCCATCGGCCACTCCATGTTTCGGCAAGGCTCAACTGCGTATCAGAGCCTTGAGTTGCCAGTCCGCGGCCGCGAGCTCGCCTCGTGTCAAGCAGGTTCCGCCCGCCAGTACCTTGCGTGCCGCCATGTGATCGGCCGGACTGTTGACCGTCTCGAGGCCGACGAAGCGCTCCCCGCGAAAGCAGAAGACGCAGAGCCGGCCGTCGCCTCGCAAGACCACGTCGTGCGCATCGGAATCATGGGTCAGCCCCGCGATCTGGAGCTTGGCGCTTGCCTGATCGCTCCAGAACCAGGGCACCGCGGTCAGCGGCGTGGGTCGGCCGCAGATCGTCGCCGCCACCGCCCGTGCGCCATCGACGGCGTTCTGCACCGACTCAAGCCGAAGACGGTCGCCGCGCCCGTACGGCATGAACGAGACGCAGTCGCCGATCGCGAAAATATCCGGATCGCTTGTCCTGAGCTCTGCATCGACGACGATCCCGTTGGCGCACTCAAGCCTTGCCGCCTCCGCCAGCTCCACGTTCGGGACGACACCGACCGCCACAACGACGAGATCGCCCGCGACCTCCTCTCCATCCGTGAGGCGCACTGCGGCAGCCCTTCCGTCGCGGCCGATGATCCCCGCCGCCGGGGAGTCCAACCTGACATTCACGCCCAAGTCTGCGTGCAGCGCCTGGAAATGCTCCGACATCGCCTTCGACACCACGCGGGACATCACGCGCGGCGCCGCCTCGAGCACCGTGACCTCAAGACCGAAGCCGCGGGCGACGGCGGCAAACTCGAGACCGATGAAGCCGCCGCCGATGACGATGGCGTGCCGCACGTCGGGCATCAGGTCGCGAAGGGCCTGCGCGTCCGCCAGCGTTCGCAACTCGACAACGCCGTCGAGGTCGACACCGGGGATCGTCAGCCTGCGGTTCCGCGATCCGGTGGCGAGGATCAGCGAATCGTACGGCAGCAGTCGCTTGTCCGATAGCTCAAGGGCATGCCCCTCCCGATCGACGCGCTGCGCCCGAACCCCCGGCAGATAGTTGATCCGCCCGGCCTCGTAGAACACCGCCGGCCGCAGCGCCAGGCGGTCGGCGTTGCCGTCCTTGAGGTATGCCTTCGACAGCGGCGGCCGCTGGTACGGCAGCCCCGGCTCATCGCCGACGAGCGTCACCGGCCCCTCGTAGCCCTCCTGCCTGAGGCTGGCCGCGGCCTGAAATCCGCCCTGCCCCGCGCCCACTATGACGATGCCCCGGTCCGCCAATTCGTCCCTCCGTTCCGTGCCGCTCCGCCTACGGGACCTCGGCTGCGAGTTCCAGCGGTCAGTACATCTGCGACGGCAGCCAAAGCGCCAGCGCGGGAACGAGAATCAGCACCGCAAGGCGCAGGACGTCGGCGGCGATGAAGGGCAGGATACCGCGGATGATCGTCGCCTGCCGAACGTTGCCCGCGGCGCCCTGGATGACGAAGAGGTTCATGCCGACGGGCGGCGTGATCAGCCCGATTTCGGCCACCGAAACGACGAGGATGCCGAACCAGACCGGGTCGAAGCCGAGCGCTGCCACCATCGGGAAGACGAAGGGGATCGTCAGCAGCACCATCGACAGCGCGTCCATGACGCAGCCGAGGACGAGGTAGAATGCCATGACAAGGATGAGCACCGTCAGCGGCGCGAGGCCCGCCGCCTCGACCCGGCCGACCAGCCACGACGGCAGGTTCGTCGTCTCGATGAAGTAGCCGAAGAGCGCAGCGCCGATCAGGATGAGGAAGATCATGCCCGTGGTCTCGGCCGCCTGCCACACCAACTCGAGGAACGCGGCGCGGGTGAACTGGCCCGAGGCGAGGGCCATGACGAATGCGCCCAGCGCGCCGACGGCCGCCGCCTCGGTCGGGGAGAACCAGCCGAGATACATCCCGCCGATGACCAGTGCGAAGAGGCCGAGGACGCTCCACACCCGGCGCAGCACCGCCAGCCGCTCCGGCCAGGCGTGCCGCACCGCCGCCGGACCGTAGGTCGGATGCCGGCGGACCGTCACCCAGATCGCACCCATATAGAACAGCGTCGCAACGAGGCCGGGGATCAGCGCGGCGACGAAGAGCTGACCGATCGAGGTCTCGGTCAGGATGCCGTAGAGGACGAGGATCACCGAAGGCGGGATAAGCACGCCGAGGGTGCCACCGGCCGCGATGGAGGCGGTCGCCAGCCGGTCGTCGTAGCCGTGCCGCCGCATCTCCGGCAGCGCCACCTGGCACATCGTGGCGGAGGTCGCGAGGGACGAGCCGCAGATCGCCCCGAAGAGCGCGCACGCCCCGATCGTTGCCATTGCGAGCCCACCGCGGGCGTGGCCGGTGAAGGCGTTGACGGCGTCGTAGAGGCTGCGGCTGAGGCCCGCGTGGGCGGCGAAGACGCCCATGAGGATAAACAGTGGCACGACCGACAGGTTGTAGGGAAACACCGCCTCGAACGGTGCCGCTCCGAGGACGAAGGCAGCGCCCGTCCAGCCATTGAGCCACCAGAACCCGACGATACCGGCAAGCGCCATCGAAACCCCGACCGGCACCCTGAGCAGGATCAGGAGGAGCGTCGCCGCGAAGCCGAGGACGCCGAGGAGCGGTGGCGCCATCAGCGGCGGAAGGCGGTCGCCGCCGCGAGCAGGCACGCGGCGATCGACAATGCCGCACCCGCGAGCAACGGCGTCCAGTACCAGACCAGCGGCACTCCGAGGTTCTGCGAGACGTCGCCGAAGCGCATCTGCAGTGCGGCGGTCTGCCAGCCGTAGATCAGGATCAGCGTCATCACCCCCGCACCAGCCAGGGCCGCGGTCGCCCGCAGCACCGCCTGGGCCCGTTCGGGCAGCCATTCGGTCATGAGGTCGACGCCGACGTGGCCGTCGGTGTGGAAGGCCCAGGGGATCGCGGCGAAGGCGGTCGCCACGATGAAGAGCTGGACGAGGTCGACCGCGCCCGGGACCGCTCCGCCGAAAAAGCGCAGCACGATATCGACGACAGTGATGAGGCCAGCGATCATCAGGCAGGCCACGGCGAAGATCGCCGTGGCCCGGAAGACGAGTGTGGCGAGGCGCTGCATCAGCGCGACGTCAGGGCGTGTCCACGCGTGGACGCATTGCAAGTCACTGATCTGCATACCATAATGTGTCAACGTCGTCGTTCGCGGGTCAGGCGCCCTCTGCCAGCTCGGCGACCTTGGCCTGCATCGCGTCGTAGATTTCGCGGGCATTGCCGACGCCCTCGGCCACGAGCGAGGCGAGGTAGGCGTCGATCATCGGCGACAGCGCCTCGCGCCAGCGGTCCCGCTCCTGGGGCGAGAGCTCGGTGATCTGCGATCCCTTCGCCTCGGCCGCGGCGAGCCCCGGCGCGTCCCACTGATCCCACCAGTCGCCGAACTTCGCCACTAGCGCGTCGCCCGAGAGCTGGTCGACGCAGGCCTTCACGTCGTCGGGCAGCGCCTCGTAGCTGCGCTCGTTCATCACGAAGAAGAACGACACGGTGTAGACGCCGGCGTCGAGGTGATAGTTCAGCACCTCGGACAGTTTGAACGAGTTGATCGGGTCCCACGGGAACACGGTGCCGTCGATGACGCCCTTCTGCAGGCTCTCGTAGACCTGTCCCGGCGGCAGCCCCTGCGGAACCGCGCCCAGCTCCTCCAGCATCATCGAGACGGCGGGCGAGGGCGTGCGGATGCGGAGGCCCTGCAGGTCCTCCATGGTCTCTACGGCCGTGTCGACCGTATGAATCAGCCCGCCGTTGTGGGCGTGCAGCGCCAGCACCTTCATCCCGTCGTATTCCTCGGCGAGGTACTCCGGGTAGAGGTCCCACAAGGTCTGCGTCGCGACGCCGGCATCGGCAGTCAGGAACGGCACGTCGATGATCGAGGTGCGCGGGAACCGTCCTCGCGGGATGCCGTGCAGCCCGTGGGCGATGTCGACGACGCCGGCCAGCACCTGCTCCTGCTGCTTCGCCACGTTGCCGAGCTGCGTGCCACCGGGGTAGATCTCGACCGCGACCTTGCCGCCGGAGCACTCCTCCAGATCGGCGGCCCACGGCTCGATGAAGTCGGTATGGATGCCGTGCACCGGCGGCAGGAAGTGGCTGAGCTTGAGCGTGATCTCCTGCGCGCCCGCCGGCAGCGCGGCGACGCCGAGAGCTATCGCAGCGAGGTATCGCTTGGTCATGGTTCTCCTCCCCGTATTTCCGCCCGCGTCAGAGCGCGAGCTTGATCGTTCCGCGTCCGCGCGAGCAGCAGGCCATCATCCGGCCGCCCGCCTCGCGTTCGCCACGGCTGAGGACGTTGTCGCGGTGATCGACGTCGCCGTCCAGTACTGGCACCTCGCAGGTGCCGCAAAGCCCCTCCTCGCAGTCGCTGGCGATATCGATGCCGGCACGGCGCAGCGTCTCGAGCAGGGTCGCGTCGCCCGCAACGTCGAGCGCGAAGCCCGAGTCGGCGAGCGCGACGCGGAACGGCGCGCCGGTGCCAGCGCCGTTTCCGCCCGCCTGGAAGCGTTCGACATGGACGAGGCCCGCGGGCCAGCCGTCGGTCAGGTCGGCAAGAGAGTCGAGCATCCCTTCCGGACCGCAGGCGTAGACCTGCCGCCCCTCGCGCGGCGCGGCGACGACCGCGGCGAGATCGATCCTGCCGCCCTCCTCCGAGACATGGAGCGCGAGTGCCGCGTCATGGTCCCGCTCAAGCCGGTCGAGGAACGCCATGCGCCGCCGCGACCGGCCGCAATAGTGCAGCGCGTAGCCGCGGCCGAGCGCCTTCAGCCGGTCCGCCATCGCCACCATAGGGGTGATGCCGATGCCGCCCGCGATCAGGACGTATTCCGCGGCGTCCTCGGCGAGGCGAAAGTGGTTCTTGGGCCCCCGCGCCCGCACCGCGTCGCCCACCCGCAGGTGGTCGTGCAGCCAGACCGAGCCGCCTGCGCCGCCGTCCTCGCGCAGGATCGCGACCTCGAGCCGCCGCCGGTCCTCGGGGTCGCCGCAGAGCGAGTAGCTGTTCGAGAACCCCTCGAAGACCAGGTCGACGTGCGCGCCCGCGCTCCAGCGCGGCAGGTCGCGGCCGGTCGGGTCGGTCAGCGTCACCCGGACCACACCTTCCGCCACCACCTCCAGCCCGACCACGTCAAGAGTGCGGGCGAGGTCGCGGGAGCGCGGCGCGCCGATCTCGAACCGGGCGCGGGGCTCACGGACCGCCGGGTCGGCGCGTTCCGGATTCCACGCCGGGTCCCAGCGCACCCACACGTGCTCCGGCCCGCGGAACGAGGTGTTGGGGACGAAGGTGAACTCCTGCGGCTCGAGCTCCATGTGCGGCAGGCGCCGCGACAGCTCTTCGAGGAAGATGCGCATCTCCATCCTGGCGAGGTTCTTGCCCATGCACTGGTGCGCGCCGTAGCCGAAGGTCAGGTGGTCGGTCGGGTTCTGCCGCCAGGGATCGACCACGTCGGGATCGTCGAAGTGCCGCGGGTCATGATTGGCAGACGCGGTGACGATCAGCAGCTTCGCCCCCTCCGGCACGTCGACGCCGCCGACGCGGGCCGGACGCGTCGTGATCCGCCGCCACGCGACGACCGAGCCCGAATGGCGCAGGCATTCCTCGACCGTATTCGGGATCAGACCCGGATCAGCGCAGACCGCCTGCCACAGCGTCCGGTCCTCGAGCAGGCGACGGAACATGTTGGCCGAGGCGTGCGCCGTCGTCTCGTGCGCAGCGACGATGATCGCCATCATCATCGAGTGCAGGTAGCTGTCGGTCACGACCTCGGGCAGTTCGCGCTGGCGGCGGATGGCGTAGGGCATCCAGCCCGGCCGGTCCGGGTCGGCGCGCATCCGCTCCAGCACCCCGCCGGCGTAGGTCCAGAACTTGCCCACCGCCTCGGCGACCGCGACCTGCTCCTCGGGCGTCGGGCGGCCCCAGGTATTGACGGTGTGCGCGACCGAGAAGCGGCGGAGCATGTCCATGTCGTCCTCGGGCACGCCGAGGAAGTGCAGCGCCACGGTCAGCGGCACCTCCCACAGCATCCCGTCGACCAGATCGGCGCGCCCGGCGTCGACGATCGAGTCGACCCGCTCCTCCGTCAGGCGGCGTACCATCGCCTCGTGCCCGGCGAGGGCAGCGGGCTCGAACGACGCCATCAGGGCGCGGCGACGCTCGGTGTGCTGCGGCTCGTCCTCGTTCACCAAGGTCCGGTTCATCGCGTAGCCGTAGCGCGCCAGCACCTCCTGAGCTTCGGGAGGCGGCGGTGTGATCTTTTCCAGCGCGATCGCAGGAGAGAACGTTATCGGATCGCGGAACACGGCCTTGATGTCATCGTAACGGCTGATGACCCAGTAGCCGGTGACCGGACTGAAGAAGACCGGCTCTTCCTCGCGCGACCAGCGGAGCGCCTCGGCGGGATCGTCCTGATAGGCGCCGACGAAAGGGTCGAATGCGCCGCCGCGCCGGCTTACCGGACAGCCATCGGGCCCGACGACGCGCGCCCGTTCGGGTGAAGTCACGCCCATCCAAGCACCTGAAAAAGATCCCAAAGGCCGTGAGCGTAGGTAGGTCCCCGCAGGCTGTCAATCCGACCGCAGCCGCCATGCCTGACGGTGCACGCGGTCGAGGTGTGGATGGGCGGCCCGGGATCGAGCCGCCTTCGGGACGCGTGTCAGGAAATCCGAGTGCTGAACGACGTGCCGATCAGGCACTTTCCCGGGTGCGAGGTGCGGCCGGGCGCTCGGCGTGCGGCTTCGAAGCCACCGAGGTCATCGACGGTCGGAGCGCTGCGTCTCGATCCGGTTCCGGTCGTCTCGTTGCCACATCCTGCGGTCGTCCTCGTCGATCGTCGCGCCGCAGGCGCCGAGAGTGGCTGCCGAAAGCAGGATTGAAAGAAGCAAAAGGCTGCGCATGTTCTGCCATTCTCCCGGCGTCATCGAAGGCATACCGCGGCCCCCGCCACCGTCGAGATGCGCAGCGGCATTGGCGCGGAGCGACCCAAGGGATACGGAAAGACCATGGACAGATGGCCGGACGCGGTGATCATCGGATTGAGCGGCGTCTTCCGGGACGGCAACCGATCGCGTCACTGGCGACGGGTACCCGTGCGGCGCTGGTCTGCGTGTTGTGGGCGCTGATAGTGGCCGGGTCCGAGCGCGGGCATGATCAGGCGATGGAATCAGCTTGAATGTCCGAGACCGGCGACCCTGGAGGAATTCACCTGAGCGGCGATGAGCAAAGACTGGATGACGCCGCGCGCGCAGGCTGGCTCTACTATGCCGCTCGCCTCACGCAGGACGAGATCGCGCGCGAACTTGGAGTGTCTCGGCAGAAGGCGCAGAGGCTCGTGAGCCTTGCGGCGGCGCAGGGACTGGTGAAGGTCCGGATCGACCACCCGATCGCGCACTGCATGATGCTCGCCACCAGACTGAAAGAGCGTTGGGGGCTGACGCTGTCGAAGGTCGCGCCCTCGGCCGCTGGGGCGCCTGGCCTGCTCTCCGGGGCCGCGGCGCTTGCCGCGCAGGAGATCGAACGCGTGCTCTCGGACGATGCGCCGCGCATCATCGCGCTCGGTACCGGACGTGCCGTGACCGCCGCCGTCGAACAGGTGGAGCGGATGGACCGGCCACATCATCGGATCGTCTCGCTGCTGGGCAACATGATGATCGATGGTTCCGCCTCGCCCTTCGGGGCGACCGTCCGCCTGGCCGAGCGAACCGGCGCGACGCACTATCCGATGGCCCTGCCCGTCTTCGCGTCGGGACCGGAGGAGGTGGCGATGCTGCACGCGCAGGCTCCCGTCGCCAGCACGCTGAAGCTCTGCGCGCAGGCGGACGTGGCATTCGTCGGCATCGGAGGGGTTGGCCACGACGCGCCGCTGGTCAAGGACGGCTTCGTCGCCGGCGACGAGGTTGCCGAACTGATCGCCGAGGGCGCGGTGGGAGAGATCACCAGCCGCGCCTTCGACGCGCATGGCCGATTGCTCGCCGGGTCGCTCAGTCGCCGCGTCACGGGCGCCCCGCTCGAGCCAGGCGCAAGCCGCCCGGTCGTCGCCCTTGCCGTCGGCGCCGAGAAGGTTTCAGCGATCCGTGCCGCCTTGACGGGCCGGCTGGTCAACGGCCTCATTACCGACGAAGCGACGGCAGCGGCGCTGCTGACTGAATAGACACAAAGCTGTCGCGCCTCGCGCGCGCCGCGACACTACCATCAAGGGTGTTGACAGGCGGGCGCAACACTGTGAACATATGCCCATCCGCTGGGCATATGCCCAATGATCGGAGCCTGGGAGGGATCAATGACAAGACTGACGCGCGTTCTTATGGGCGCCACCGCACTATGCGCCGTGGGAAGCATCGCCGCCGCACAGGAGACGACCATCACGATCGCGACCGTGAACAACGGTGACATGATCCGGATGCAAAGTCTCTCCGGAAGTTTCACGGAACAGAATCCCGACATCTCGCTCGAGTGGGTCACGCTGGAAGAAAACGTCCTTCGCCAACGCGTGACGACCGACATCGCCACGCAGGGCGGCCAGTACGACGTCATGACCATCGGCACCTACGAGGTTCCGATCTGGGCCAATCAGGACTGGCTGCTTCCGCTCGACGACCTGCCCGAGGAGTACAATGTCGACGACCTGCTGCCTGCCGTGCGCGAGGCGCTGTCGGTAGACGGCACGCTCTACGCGGCGCCGTTCTACGGCGAATCGGCGATGGTGATGTATCGCACCGACCTCGCCGAGGAGGCGGGCGTCACGATGCCAGACGAGCCGACATGGTCCGACATCATGTCCGCCGCCGAGGCGATGACCGACAAGGAGAACGAGGTCTACGGGATCTGCCTGCGCGGCAAGCCCGGCTGGGGCGAGAACATGGGCTTCATCACCACCATGGCGAACAGCTACGGCGCGCGCTGGTTCGACATGGACTGGAACGCCCAGTTCGACAGCCCCGAATGGCAGGAGACGATGACCGACTACCTGACCATGATGAACGAGTACGGCCCGCCGGGCGCGTCCTCGAACGGCTTCAACGAGAACCTGTCCCTGTTCCAGCAAGGCAAGTGCGGGATGTGGATCGACGCGACCGTCGCCGCGGGCTTCGTCACCGACCCGGGCGAGAGCCAGGTTGCCGACAGCGTCGGGTTCGCGAAGTTCCCCAACAAGGAGGGCGTCGACAACCACGGCAACTGGCTGTGGGCATGGAGCCTCGCCGTGCCGTCATCGACCGACGCGCCTGAAGCGGCCAAGCGCTTCGTCGCCTGGGCGACCAGCCAGGAGTACACCCAGCTCGTCGCCGAGGAAGAGGGCTGGCGCGCCGCGCCTCCGGGAACGCGGACGTCTCTCTACGAGAACCCCGACTATCTGGAGGCCGCTCCCTTCGCCGAGATGACGCTGAACGCGATGCAGTCCGCCGACACCGACAACCAGTCGGTGCAGGAGACGCCCTATACCGGCGGCCAGTTCGTCGCGATCCCGGAGTTCCAGGGCATCGGCACAGCGGTCGGCCAGCAGTTCTCGGCGGCGCTCGCGGGCCAAGTCTCGGGCGAGCAGGCGCTGCAGAGTGCCCAGCAGCTGACCCAGCGCGAAATGGACCGCGCCGGCTACTGAACCTCCCGGCCGGGGGCCGCTCGCGGCCCCCGGATCTTCATCCAAGGGAGCGCCCGCCATGGCCACACAGCACTCGAAAGCCGCCGCACGGCTGATGATCTCGCCCGCCGTCGTCCTCCTGCTTCTCTGGATGATCGTGCCGCTCGTGCTGACCCTCTATTTCTCGACCCTGCGCTACAATCTGCTGATGCCGGGGGCGAACCCCTTCGTCGGGTTCGAGAACTACAGCTATTTCTTCACCGACCCGGCATTCACGACCGCACTCGTCAACACGCTGCTGCTCGTCGGCGGCGTGCTGGTGGTGACGGTCTGCGGCGGCATCGCGCTGGCGCTGCTGCTCGACCAGGAGATGTGGGGGCAAGGCATCGTCCGGCTGCTGGTGATCGCGCCGTTCTTCGTGATGCCGACGGTCTCGGCGCTGGTGTGGAAGAACATGTTCATGGATCCGGTGAACGGGCTCTTCGGCTACATCTCGCGGATCTTCGGCGCGCAGCCTTTCGAGTGGCTGACCGCCGCGCCGCTCCTCTCGATCATCTTCATCGTCTCGTGGCAGTGGCTGCCGTTCGCGACGCTGATCCTGCTGACCGCCATCCAGTCGCTGTCGAGCGAACAGCTCGAGGCGGCCGAGATGGACGGCGCCGGCTTCGGCAGCAAGTTCCTGTGGATCATCCTGCCGCACCTGGCGCGGGCGATCACCGTCGTGATCCTGATCCAGACGATCTTCCTGCTGTCGATCTTCGCCGAGATCCTGGTGACCACGGGCGGCGGGCCGGGCGTGGCGTCGACCAACCTGACCTACCTCGTCTACATCCAGTCGCTGCTGCAGTTCGACGTCGGGCTCGGCTCCGCCGGTGGCGTCGTCGCCATCATCCTCGCCAACATCGTCGCGATCTTCCTGATGCGGATGATCGGCAAGAACCTCGACGCCTGAGGAGGGTCAGACATGGCACGCGCAGTCACGACGCAACGCAAGTCGATCAACACCGCCGTCGCCTGGGCGATCGGCCTCCTGATCTTCTTCCCGATCCTCTGGACGATCCTCACCAGCTTCAAGACCGAGGCCGAGGCGATCTCCTCGCCCCCCTCGTTCCTGTTCTTCGACTGGACGCTGGAGAACTACGTAGCGGTGCAGGAGCGGTCGAACTACTTCCGCCACTTCATGAACTCGGTGGTGATCTCGGTCGGCTCGACGCTCCTCGGGCTGCATCATCGCGGTCCCGGCCGCCTGGGCGATGGCCTTCGTGCCCGGCAAGAACACCAAGAACGTCCTGATGTGGATGCTCTCGACCAAGATGCTGCCGCCCGTGGGCGTGCTGATCCCGATCTACCTGATCTTCCGCGACACCGGCCTGCTCGACACCCGCACCGGCCTGGTGATCGTGCTGACGCTGATCAACCTGCCGATCATCGTCTGGATGCTCTACACCTACTTCCGCGAGATCCCGGGCGAGATCCTCGAAGCGGCCCGGATGGACGGCGCCAGCTTGCGCAACGAGATCCTCTACGTGCTGACGCCGATGGCGGTGCCGGGCATCGCCTCGACGCTGCTGCTCAACGTCATCCTGGCCTGGAACGAGGCGTTCTGGACGCTGAACCTGACCGCCGCCAACGCGGCGCCGCTGACCGCGTTCATCGCCAGCTATTCCAGCCCCGAGGGCCTGTTCTACGCCAAGCTCTCGGCGGCCTCGACGATGGCCATCGCGCCGATCCTGATCATGGGCTGGTTCAGCCAGAAACAACTCGTCCGGGGGCTCACCTTCGGCGCCGTCAAGTAAGGGAGACAATCGATGGGACGCATCGTACTGAACGGCGTGAAGAAGGCCTTCGGCGAGGTCGAGGTGATCCCGCCGCTCGACCTCGAGATCGAGGACGGCGAGTTCGTCGTCTTCGTCGGCCCCTCGGGCTGCGGCAAGTCCACGCTCCTGCGCCTGATCGCCGGGCTCGAGGACGTCTCCGGGCGGCAAGATCGAGATCGACGGCCAGAACGCGACCGAGCTGCCGCCGGCCAAGCGTCGGCTGGCCATGGTGTTCCAGAGCTACGCGCTCTACCCGCACATGAGCGTGCGCAAGAACATCGCCTTCCCGCTGCGCATGGCGGGCATGGACGAGGCCGAGCAGAAGCGGCGGATCGAGGGGGCGGCGAAGGTCCTGAACCTCACCGACTATCTCGACCGGCGTCCCGGCCAGCTCTCGGGCGGGCAGCGGCAGCGGGTCGCGATCGGCCGCGCCATCGTGCGCGAGCCGGCGGCGTTCCTCTTCGACGAGCCGCTTGTCGAACCTCGACGCGGCGCTGCGCGTCGGCATGCGGCTCGAGATCTCCGAGCTGCACAACCGGCTTGAGACGACGATGATCTACGTCACCCACGACCAGGTCGAGGCGATGACCATGGCCGACAAGATCGTCGTCCTGCGCGCCGGCCGGATCGAGCAGGTCGGCTCGCCGATGGACCTCTACCGCAACCCGAGGAACGTCTTCGTCGCGGGCTTCATCGGCTCGCCCACGATGAACCTGATCTCCGGCGAGACGGCCCGCAAGCACGGTGCCGAGACCATCGGCGTGCGGCCGGAGCACATGACGTCTCCAAGACCGAGGGCGACTGGCGCGGCCGCGTCGGCGTCAGCGAGCATCTCGGCTCCGACACGTTCCTGCACATCCATGACACCGGTCTGGCCGAGACCATCACAGTCCGCGCCGGCGGCGAGATCGACGTCCATCACGGCGACACGGTCTACCTCACCCCGCAGAGCCAGACAAGGTTCACAAGTTCGATGACGACGGGCTGCGCGCCGCGTGACGCATACCACGAGAGAGACCTGCGATCCGGGCCTGTGCCTGAGCCGCGCGGCCGCCGGCGAGCACCTGTCGCGCATACTCGCGGGCGGCGAGCGGCGACTTCGTCTCCGTCGTTCTTTTCCGTCGCCGCTGCCGGTCCGCCGCTTCGCCGAGGTGCCTGCCGGCGTCTCGTTCAGCGGCGGCATTCTCAAGATGATCTGAGGAGGAGCGACATGGCAACGAAGCTGTCGGCCGAGACCCTGGAGTCGCTTCCCGGTCGAGATCGAGCGACCGAAGCACGACTGGCGCAGCATGACGCCCGGCATCGTCCATGTCGGCGTCGGCAATTTTCACCGGGCGCACATGGGCGTCTACCTCGACCGTCTGCATGCCGGAGCGGCCACCTTGACTGGGGCATCGTCGGCGCCGGCGTGCGGCCGGGCGACGCCCGGATGCGGGACCGGCTGGCGGCGCAGGACTGGCTTACGACCGTCGTCGAGCTCGATCCGGAGGGCTTTTCCGCGCGTGTCAGCGCGCCCGATGTGCGGCTTCGCCGAGGTCGCGCCCGCGGCGACGATCGCCGCGATGGCCGACCCGCGCATCCGCATCGTGTCGCTCACCGTGACGGAGGGCGGGTACTTCGTCGGCTCGGACGGACATTTCGACACCAGCCATCCGGACATCGCAGCGGACGCGGCGCCGGACGCCGAGCCGCGGACGGTCTTCGGAATGATCCTCGCCGCGCTCAGGCGCGTCGCGATGACGGGCATCCGCCGTTTACGGTCCTGTCCTGCGACAACCTGCCGGGAAGCGGCCACGTCACACAGGATGCGCTCGGCGGTCTGGCCAGGCTTCGGGGCGAGGAGGCCCTGCTGGAGGGCGTCGCGTTCCCGAACGGCATGGTGGATTGCATCACGCCCGCCACCACAGACGAAGTTCGCGCGATGATTGCCGAGCGCTTCGGCGTCGACGATGCGGTGCCGGTGATCTGCGAACCGTTCCGGCAGTGGGTGCTGGAGGACGACTTCCCGCAGGGCCGCCCGCCGCTGGAGGAGGTCGGGGTCGAATTCGTGGCCGATGTCGTGCCCTACGAGCTGATGAAGCTGCGCGTGCTGAATGCCGGTCATGCCGCGCTGGCCTATCCATCCGCGATGCTGGGGCACAAGTTACGCCCACGAGGCGATGCGCGACGAGGACGTCGTGGCGTGGATCCGCACCATGCTCGCTCGCGAGGCGATCCCTACCCTGTCGCCGATCGAAGGCGTTGATTTCGAAGTCTATCTGGAGACCTGCATCCATCGCTTCGGCAACGAGGCGGTCGGCGACACAATCGCGCGTCTCTGCTTCGACGGCTCGAACCGGCAACCGAAATTCATCCTTCCGACGCTGCGGGACCGGCTGAAGGCCGGCGCGTCGATCGATGGCCTGGCGCTCGAGATCGCGCTGTGGCGCGCCTACTGTGCCGGCGGCGGCGCGCCCGGCGCTCCAGTCGTCGAGGACGAGCGAGCCGAAAGGCTGCAGGCCGCGGCGCAGGGCCAGCCCGCCGAATTTCTGCAGCTGGGCGACGTGTTTGGCGACCTGCGCGCGAGCGAGCCTCTGGCCGCGGCCTTGACCGACGCCGCCGGGCGGCTGGAGGCGGACGGCGTGCGCGAGACGATCCGGCGCTACGCCGCCGGCTAGTCGCGCAGCAGGTCGTTGATCGCGGTCTTGGCGCGCGTCCGCTCGTCGACGCGCTTCACGATGACGGCGGCGTAGAGGTTCACGCCGCCCGACGACGGCATCGAGCCCGAAACCACGACCGAGTAGGGCGGAACCTCTCCATACATCACCTGTCCGCTCTCCCGGTCGACGATCTTGGTGGACTGGCCGAGATAGACACCCATGCCGAGGACGGAGCCTTCGCGCACGATCACGCCCTCCACCACCTCGGAGCGCGCGCCGATGAAGCAGTTGTCCTCGATGATCGTCGGCGTGGCCTGCATCGGCTCCAGCACGCCGCCGATGCCGACGCCGCCCGAGAGGTGGACGCCCTTGCCGATCTGCGCGCATGAACCGACAGTGGCCCAGGTGTCGACCATCGTCCCCTCGTCGACATAGGCGCCGAGATTGACGAAGGACGGCATCAGAACGACCCCCGGCGCGATGTAGGCCGAGCGGCGCACGACGCAGTTCGGCACCGCGCGAAAGCCCGCGGCGCGCCATTCGGTCTCGCCCCAGGTCGCAAACTTGCTGTCGACCTTGTCCCACCAGTCGCCGCCCTGCGGCCCGCCCGACTGCATCTGCATGTCCTTCAGCCGGAAACCCAGCAGCACCGCCTTCTTGGCCCACTGGTTGACGTGCCAGTTGCCGTCCGAGAGCTTGTTCGCCACGCGGATGGAGCCGTCATCGAGCGCATCGAGTGTGGTCTCGATGGCTTGTCGCACCTCGCCGCCCGTGGCCGGCGTGATCTGATCCCGCGTCTCCCACGCGGCTTCGATGGCGGTTTCCAACTCGGCGTGAGACATCGGGCTGCATCCTTCATTCCGGGTGGCAAGAGGGCCTCGGCCGCTATAGTGGCCGTCGGAACGCGGCGCAATCTGCTGCCCGCCCGGAGAGGCCGATGAACGAGAAACGCTATCACCCGTTCCGAGATGCCCATCAGGACATCGAGAGCACGCACGGCATCCCCGACACGCCGCAGACGCGCGCGCCGACCTACCGGCTGGCATTCGACGACGACGAATTCCTGCTGCGGCGAGAGCTACGGCCCGTCCGGCTGCAGCTGGAGCTGCAGAAGACCGAACTGGTCCTTTCGGAGCGCGGGGTGGACTCGACTGTCGTGATGTTCGGCGGCGCGCGCATCCTGCCGCCGTCGCGCGAGGGCGAGGCCCGGACCGAGACGCTGCGCGAGATGAGCCACTTCTACGAGGTCGCCCGCGACTTCGCCCGCTGCGTGACCGAGCGGAGCCTGGCCTCGGGCGGACGCGAAAACATGGTGGTCACGGGTGGCGGTCCCGGCGTGATGGAGGCGGGCAACCGCGGCGCCGCGGATGCAGGCGGCTGTTCCATCGGGTTCGGCGTCGTGCTGCCGCACGAGCAGGCCCCCAACGAGTGGGTGACGCCGGAGCTCTGCTTCAACTTCCACTACTTCGCTATCCGCAAGATGCACTTCCTGATGCGGGCGAATGCCGTCGCGGTGTTTCCCGGCGGCTTCGGCACGCTCGACGAGCTCTTCGAGTGCCTGACGCTGATCCAGACCGGTCGCATGCAGCGGATTCCCGTCCTGCTCTTCGGGCGCGCCTTCTGGGAACGGGTGGTAGATTTCGAGGCGCTGGCTGAGGCGGGCACGATTGCGCCCGCTGATCTCGATCTTTTCCGCTTCGTCGAGACGGCGGAGGAGGCGTTGCAGGCGATGGACAGCTGGGACCATGTCGGCGAGCGCCGCCGCGCGATACCCGGCCGGCCACACCCGACCCGCTAGCGGCGCGGTTCCTACTCGTCATCGAGAGCAACGAGCACGGAGCCGATAGCGCCATCGGCGATGCCAGTCGGCTCATGCACCGGCGGGACGTTGCGCGTCAGAGCCGCGGCCAAGAGTTCGTGCATGATGCAGACGTCGAGGTGGCGGAAGCCGGCATCGGAGAGATGCGCGAAATCCACCTCTTCCAACCTGCCGGTCGTGTGCACATTCCACAGAAGCGCCGTGAGAGCGTCTGCCTTCTCCTCCGGCAGACCCGCCTCGCTCAGGCGGCGGTGTACGAGCGTTCTGTCCACGCGCCACCCTTAGCACATTGCCGACGCACCGCGCGACGCCGACAGAGGCAATCCGTCACCACTGATCCTGGACGATCTTGTCGTCCGGCACGCCGCGCTCCTTCAAAGCATCCATGATGTCCTGCGTCATCGGCTTCGGCCCGCAGATGTAGAAGGTCTCGCGAAACCCCTTGAGGACCTCGTCGAGAAAAGCGCCGTCGATGGGACCGTGGGGTAGTTCGCTGCCGGGCTCGTCCGTCACGACGTAGACCTTGCTCAGCCCCTCCATCGCGTCCCATTCATCGCGCAGGATGATGTCACGCTCGGTCCGGTTGGAGAAGATCAGCGTGCAGGCCGAGACACCGTCGCCATCGCGCGCGCGCCGCCGCAGGATCGCCATGAACGGTGTGACGCCCGCCCCGCCCGCGATGAAGACGCCGGGACCCTTGTCGTCGATCACGCCGGAAGGCTCGTCGATGCTGACGCTCTCCCCCGGCGTCAGCGTCGCGATCTGCGCGGTCATGCCGTCGTGGTCGGGATCGTCGTCGGGATAGGACTTGATGGTGAACTCGAGGAAATCATCCTCAGGCTGCGAGGTAAAGGTGAAGGGGCGATCCTCCTCGCGCCAGCCGTCGCGGTCGAGCGCCATGTGGCAAGCCTGCCCCGACCGGAACGAATAGCCCTCCGGCTTGTCGAATGTCAGGCGGTATGTGTCGTGCGTGACGGGCTCGATCTTCCGCAGTGTGATGGTATGCGTCATGTGTAACCTCCGTTCCGAGCGAACCTAGCACGATGCGCGCTGGTTCCTGCGGCGCGGAACCGCGGTCTCCATCGCGGGGTTCGGGAAGTGAGAGGACACCCATGCTGACGATGACCGACCTGATGAAGCGAGCCGCCGTGACGGACGCGCACCGCTTTCCTGTGACGGAGGTCTTCTTTCGCGAGAAGACCGGCCAGATCCGCTTCGTCGCCCTGCATACCGGCGACGCGTTCGACCACAACGACACGCTGGTCTCGATCGGGCGTTTCTCCCCCCTGAGCGAGGGCGACTGGAAGGTCTGGCTGCCGGAGGACGAGATCCGCGCGGCGCCCGGCTGGGATTCTGGCGAGGCGCACCCGCACCACGTGCCGGTGCCGCTCGAGGCCTGGCCGCCGATCCTGATCGGTCCGTTCGGGGGAACCGCGTCGCCCCTGATGTTCTACGCCGCGATGATCGAGGCCGAGGATTCCACGGAACCGCCGGAGCCGCCGCACCACAGCGCCGACCCGCGCGTCGACCGGCTGGAGAGGGCCACGCACCGCATGGGTGCCGAGGTCTTCGGCGCGGACGGTTCGCTCGGCCGCCTCGAAGACTTCGTGGTGGCCCCGGTCGCTTTCACGATCACCGATTTCATTGTTGGCGGCCGGCGCATTCCCTACGACCGGCTGCGTCACATGTCGGATGAGGGCGCCCATACCGTTCTGAACCTCGACCGTGCGGCCTTCGATGTCCTGCCGAAGGTCGAAGCCGAACGTCCCACTGCATAGAGCGCGCCGCGTCTTCGCGCGCAGAGGGATGAGAGGCCTGAGCCTGTCGCAGCGTGTCTGCAGCGCCTAGATTGCCCGCACGAGCCAAGGAGGGCGACGTGGCGTACAAAGTCCTGCGCGTGGACATCGTCTCGGACGTGGTATGCCCCTGGTGCGCGGTGGGCTACCATCAACTCGCCCTCGCGCTCGAGCAGACGGGTGTCGAGGCCGACATCCGTTGGCACCCGTTCGAACTGCACCCCGACATGGCCCAGGGCGGCGAGAACTACATCGATTATCTCGCTCGGAAATACGGCATGAGTTGTGAGCAGTGCCGCGCCGCGCGGGAACGGATCACCGCGCTCGGCGCCGAGGTCGGTTTCAGGTTCGACTACGCCGACGACATGCGCACCTACAATTCCTTCCGCGCGCACCGCCTGATCCATCGAGCGCGCGACGGCGGACATGCGCACGACGCCAAGATCGCGCTGCTCCGCGCGTTCTTCAGCGAGCGCCGCGCCATCGACGAGGCCGACGTTCTGCTCGACGTCGCGGAAGAGGTCGGGCTCGACCGTGGCGAAGCCGAGGCCGCGCTAGCTTCCGAAGACATCGCCCGGGCCGTCAGGGCGCACGAGCAGTACTGGACCTCGCGCGGGATCACCGGCGTGCCGGCCATGGTCTTCCACGAGAACCACCTGCTCAGCGGCGCCCAAGGCGTGGAGAATTATGTCCGCGTCATCGAGGCCCTGCGGGAACGCGAAGGCGCCTGAGCTCTAGCCGAGAAGCGGCTTACCCGCCTCGATGCGCCTGGCTTCGCCCGAGACGGCGTCAATTTGGCTTTCTCGTGCCGCTCCCGCGCGGGCGGCCGCCACGAGCGCCGCGAAGATAGCGCGCTGGCGTCTGGCGTAGAACAGGTGCTCCGGGTGCCACTGCACGCCGAGGGCGAACGGGTCGCGCACGCGCTCGATCGCTTGGATCATGCCGCCCCCATCCCGCGCCGCCACGACGAGGCCACGGCCGAGCCGGCAGACCGCCTGGCTGTGGAGTGCGTTGACCTTCATCGGCAGGCTGCCGGTAAGGCGGATCAGCCGGGTGTCAGGCTCGAGGTTGACGGTCTTGCGCGGCAGGATCGTCCAGTAGCGCTCGGACGCCGTGTAGACCCCATAGGCGTCCTGCTCGAGGTCGCCGCCCAGCGCGACGTTGATCATCTGGCTGCCGCGGCAGATGCCCAGCACCGGCTTGCCGCGCTCGAAGGCCTCCTCGACCAGCCGTCGCTCCAGGGCGTCTCGGTCGGGGTCGAGGCGTGCGGACGTGATCAGGCGGCCGCCGTAGAGGTCTGGGGAGATGTCGTCGCCGCCGCCGATGATGATGCCGTCCACGTCGTCGATGGCGGCGTCGCGGAGCGTGTTCCAGCGCACCGCCCGGCCGCCTGCGAGCCAAACATTGAGCGCGACGAGCGGAAAGATGCGCCAGCCGGAACGCACGGACGTCGTGACCCCGATCCGTGCTCGGATCACGCGGCGGCTCGGCCGACGCCGGCGTCCGTCAGGATCTTTCCACCTCGGCGCACCACTCATGCCGGAGGAGCACCCTCGCGGAGGCCCAGCGGCGCGCAAGTTCGCAGAGCAGCGCACCATCTTGCGCTGCCCGCTCGACCAGGACCCAACGGTTCCACTCGTATGCGATGCGCCACGCCGGCTCGTCGATGCGACTGTCCGGCAGGCGGTAATGGTAGGTCGGGCGCGCCGAGACGCTTCCCAGATCGACGGGCGTCCTCGAAGACAGCGCCGGATCGAGGTGCGCAAAGAACGGCAGCATGTCGAGGGAGCGGTTCCGCGTCGGTGTCTCCCGCAGGTAGAGGTCGATGATCTCGTCACGCGAAGCGTCCTGCTCGAGTTCCAGCAATGCCCGGACGAACGCCCGCGGATAGGAGTTGACGAACGGTAGCAGCCGGCGCGAGCCGTCGATCGGATCGGAGAAGCGCAGCCAATCCTCGAGCAGCGCGAATGCCGTCAACACCGGGCGCCAGTCCGCCGGGTCGTTGCCCGCCACCTCGACGTTGAGGTGCAGCCCGAAGCTGAGGAGGGGCCCGTCGCGGCTGCCGATCGCGCCGGCGCGCAGCAACGTCTCGCGAAGCGCCTCGAGCTTCGGCAGGGAGGCCGGCGCCAGCGGCTCGGTGACGAGTTCGACGGGAATGACCTCGCGGCCAAGCTCGAGCCCCAGCCGCGACAGCGCGTGCTGCTTGCCTTTTCGG
The DNA here is from genome assembly GCA_963749675.1 of uncultured Alphaproteobacteria bacterium. Classification (GTDB taxonomy): domain Bacteria; phylum Pseudomonadota; class Alphaproteobacteria; order Rhodobacterales; family Rhodobacteraceae; genus Roseitranquillus. Next base: position 164,376 of record CAVVNT010000001.1, on the reverse strand, counting down.
TACTTGGTATCGAGATAGCACTTCAGCTCGCCAAGCTCGGAGCCCTGAACGGCGACCTCGTAGGACGATTCCTCCACGAGGGTTCCGCCGATGGCCTCGGTCACCACGGCGGCGACCTGACGCTCCGTCAAGCCGGCCATCTCGATCTCGACGCCGACGCGCCGTGGGACGCCGGAAACCGCGTCGGGGCGCGGCAGGTCCAGGAACCGGTCGCGCGGGATCGCCTCGCTCAGACGCGTCATGGCCAAGCAACGCGGTCCCCTTGCGCAGGTTCCCCCCTTGCGGAACCGCCGGGATGGATTCAGCGTTGCGCTGGCGGCATTGGGGAATATGGATGAATCTGGACCGGGCATCGCGGTGGGCGATCATCGTCATCGCGTTCGTCGCCGCAGGCGCGGCACTGCGCGCCGGTGCCAGCGTCTTCGCGCCGCTGACCTTCGGTCTTGTGCTGGGGGTCGTCCTCTCCCCGTTTTCGGACTTCGTCGACAAGAGGATCGGCATTCACCGCGTCTTCAGCGCGCTGATATCGATCGTCATAGCGGCGGTCATGCTGACGTCGGCCGTGCTGTTCATCGAGCCGAAGATCACCATTGCCGTACGTCGGGCACCGGAGATCATGACCGAGCTCAGCGTTCTTCTCGACGGGATGCAGGACCTTATCCGCGGCATCGACAGCGTCAGCGAGGAGGTCTCGGAGGCGATCAACGAGGATGCAGCAGCAGCCGGCGCCAGCCAGCCTGAAAAGGAACAGGTGCGGGTGCCCGGTGCCTTCGACGCCCTGACGCTGGCGCCGAGCCTCGTGGCACAACTCCTCATCGTGATCGGCGCGTTCTTTTTCTTTCTGCTGTCGCGCCATGAGATCTATGAGTGGGCCGCGCGCCGCCGCGACGGCTCGTCCGACGGCGCGACCCGGCACACGCTGAAGGAAGCCGAGCGGCTGGTGGCCCGCTACTTCCTGACCATCACGATCATCAATGGCTCGCTGGGACTTGTGGTTGGCGTCGTGTTCCATGCCCTAGGCATGCCGGGGCCGTACGTGTGGGGCTTCGTCGCCGCCGCGCTGAACTACATCCTCTACATCGGGCCGGCAGTGTTCGCCTTCTCGGCGCTCCTTGGCGGGTTGCTGACCTTCGATGGAGCGGCGGGCGTGCTGCCCGCGATCCTCTACATCTGCATCAACGCGGTGGAGGGAAATTTCGTCACGCCGACACTCGTGGGCAAGAACATGCAGGTGAACCCGCTGCTCGTCTTCCTCTCGCTCATCTTCTGGCTCTGGCTCTGGGGACCTCTCGGCGGGATCATCGCGATCCCCATCCTGCTCTATGGCCTGGCAATGGTCGCGGGGTTCGGTGTCTCTCAGACCATCTCGTTTGGAACGGCGGGCAAGTCGCGGCCGAACCGCTCGCCCGGTGTGGGATCGTAGGGCAGGACAAAGCCGTTCCGGCGCTCCGGATCGCGTCGCAGGTTCTCCACCGCAAGCCGGCGCCATGAGGCGAGGGCCGTCTGCGGATCGAAGAAATGCGGCCCCACCCGGTCAGGCAGCCAGTGCTCGAAGCAGCGGCGCCGTAGTTCCTCGACCTCCTCGCGCACAGTGAACTCGGTTCCGAGTTCGGTGTCCCAGTAGAGGCTGCGGCCGTTCAGGTTCGCCGACGAAACGATCGCCGCGCTGTCGTCGAATATCGACACCTTGGCATGGACATAGACAATGGGCGCGCCCCACAAGGTGCTGCGGCCAGTCCTTCGCGTTGCCCTCGGCTGCGCCGGGGCCACGATCAGGACGCGGGATCCAAAGCCTCGCCGGAGGATCCTCACGCAGCGGGACTGAAGGAATTCCCCCAGGCGCGCGTCTGCGCTGCGGTTGCCGTCGAAGGCCACGTCCTCTGGCGCGGCCGGCAGAACGAGCAGAAGCTCCAGCTCAGGCTTCTCCCGTCCCGCGCGCGCCAGCCGCGTTGCCGTGCGCAGGTCGCGGAAGAACTGCGTTTCCAGGTAGATCAGGCGCCGCGCCTCCGCGATGCGATAGCGGTGCGTGCGCGAGATCTCGTTGACGATGGTCTTGGGCGAAAGCCGGGCAAAGTTCCGCTTTCGGCGTCGCGATAGCGTGCGGATCAGACCGGGTGTCGCGGCGGGAGGGACCATGCCGCCAGTCGTTCGCTGGAGCGTAAGGATATGACGGGCCGCCGCCTCCGCCCGGCTGGAATCCTCGATGAAGACCTGAACGTCGTGCCAGGTGTCCCCGGCCGGTTGATCGTGTCGCAGTGTGTCCCACCGCCTCTCGTTGAGATCGAGCCCTCCGAGGGCGAGCCGCGAGCCGTCGAAGGTTGCCACCTTCTGGTGGTGTGTTCCGGGGAGCAGCTGCGGCAGGATGAGGCGCGGGCGCACCCCGCCTTCACCGACCGAGAGGTACCGCGCGAGCCCCGGCATGTTGCGCAACGCACCCTCGCGTTCGATCCGCGACATCCGGTTGAGCTCCCGGCACCTCTGCCAAAGCCTCTTCGCGACCGCCGGTAGCAGGATGATCCGTGGAAGGACGCCCACGCAGGACGGATGCACCGCCGAGACGACGTGCAGGGGGGCCGACTCCGGACCGGCGGCCTCCGCTGCGGCGATGAGCATCTGGATGCTGCACCACGTCGTTCGGTGCAGTTCGTGCGCGGCGATCGGATCGAAGTCCGAGACATAGATGATGATCGTGACCCCGCGACGCAGCGTATGCACGATGAGGTCGAACCAATCCTCCCCGATCCGCCGTGCTTCCGGAGAATTCAGGCGCGTGGAAGGGTCGAAGATCCGATAGCTCGCGACAATCTCGCTCCTCGCGTCCAGGAACCATCGCTCGAGTATCGGATAGGCCTCGGCGGCCGTCAGGCAAAAGATCGGGCGGGGCGGGCTCGCCTGCAGATCCTCGGGAAGGGAGCGGTCAAGCCCGTCGAAAGCCCTGTTCATTCGCTCTTCAACGTCCTTCGCTCCCGACGAGACGAGGCCCCGCCATTTCCGGCGAGGCCTCCAGATGACACAAAAACACTCGCTAACAAGCTTCTATCTCGTGATGCGCTGCGGTCAGCCCGTGTGTTTGACCAGTCTTGGTTCCCGGCGGACACCGTTTGCTTCCGGCGGTCTTCACCCCTTTCGAGAGGCGGCCGAAAGACTGACTGGCCCGCGAACCCCTCAATCTACTCGTACCACTCTTGCCGACGGAACGTCATTCCATGCTGCCGGTTCCGCGAAGATCCGATGACGTGGTCGAAAATCAGCGACAGTGAACGAGCACGCGTACCATCTGGACGACGAACACAACCAGAAGGGAAAAGAACGCGAGTTGCACGATCGAAGCGAGCGGCTCAACAACGCCCATCAAGCCGATGAAGGCCAGCACGATTGCCATCATAAGGGTTGTCAGTGCACGCTTCATTCGCTCACCGCTGGCCAGGAATAGGTAACGGGCCGCCGCCAGCTGCGGTTCCTCCTATCCGCACGGACTTCACCCGGCGTGACCGCAATGTCACACGGAACGGTGGCCCTTGAGATAACTCAGGAGCTGACCCTCCCGCTTCCTCAGTCCCGAAGGAATGGCCTCGTCCTCGCGCAACTCGAGGCTCTTCTCTGACAACGAGATGATGTCGGGATGGATGTAGCTTGCCCGCGCGATCGAAGGCGTGTTCGCCAGGCGCTCGGCTGCGGCCTCCGACATCGCCCGGATGGTCGGGCGATCTTGGGCGACGGCGACCTCGAAGGCCGCCAGGCTGCCTGCCCACGTCCGGAAAGTCTTCGCCGTAGCCTCCGCCTCTCCGACCACGTCGGCGATCCACGCGTTCACCGCTTCAGAGGACACCGCATGCGGCGCCCCGGTTTCGTCGGTCCATCCGATCAGGTCGCGCCCAGGCAGGTCGTCAAGGGCGTTCAGGACCTGATGCAGACGCCGATCGCGCAGGCGACGCCGCACGACACGGCCGCCCTTCGCCCGATAGGAAAGGTTGATCTCGCCTTCCGAAAGACTGACGTGACGACGCGCCAGCGTGGTGGCGCCGTGAGTTCCGTTCGTCCTCGCCGCCTCCGGATCACCGATACGGATCGCCGCCCGGTCGAGGAGCGCCACGACCGCCGCAAGCGCAAACTCGCGGTCACCTGCCTCGCCCGACAGATCCCGCGACACGCGGCGGCGGAGCCGCGGAAGCGCCTCGCCAAATTCTACCAGATGGTCGAACTTGCGGCGCGAGCGCCACTCTGTCCAGTCGGGGTGGTAGCGGTATTGCTTGCGCCGCCTCGCATCCTTCCCCGTCGCCTGAAGATGACCGTCCGGCCTTGGGCAGATCCACACATCCTCGTAGGCCGGCGGCACCCCAAGCGCCTGGAGCCTTCGGCGCTCTCCGGGATCGTCAATGCGGGTGCCGTCCGGCGCGATGTAGGTGAACCCGCGCCCGCAACGGCGGCGGGATATCCCGGGCCTGTCATCTGGGAAATAGACGAGCCGGATCTCTTTTCCGGCCACGCGGGCAATCGTCTCGGGCTGTTTGTTCGCATCGGCCACCGCGCAAGAACACACCTCGTGATCGTAGGTTCCGAGGAGCGACCAACAGGTCGCATGAGTCGTGGCGGCATTCGCTCAGGCGCGCTGTCCGCCGGGCCCAGCAATCAACCAGATCAGGAATCCGATGAGTGGCAGCAGCAATACGATCAGGAGCCACATGACCTTGCCCAAAAGCGAAGCTTCGGACCCGAAGACCGATACGACCGCCCAGACATCGAAGACGAAGATCAACAGACCGAGCAGACCCGTCAGCTCGATCATGCGCGGTCGATCTCACTGGCGGACTTGAGGACCTCGTCGCCGTCTTCCTGCTCGATCAGGTAGGCCGGATCGTCTGCGCTTGCATTCCGGGTGATCTCCGAGCCCTTGATCTTCCTCGTGATCTTGCCGGTGTACTTCTTGGTGATTGTGCCGGTCCCCGTGCCGTTGCCCCAGCTCCACTTCACCTTGTCGCCCTCGGCAAACTGCTTGGCCATGCTCTGTCTCCGCGTGGATTCTTGCAGCCGAACGCCCTTCGCGTGCGGCGGTTCCTCCGCAGGTACCGGCGGGAAGGATCGACAGTTCGGGCTCAGCTCTCCGCCGGCGCCTCTACGGCGGCAACCCTACGTCGATCCGACTTCCGCTCGCGTTCGCTCGCGCTCTTGAGTTGGCCGCAAGCGGCCATGATGTCCTCGCCCCGGGGCGTGCGGATCGGCGAGGCATATCCGGCCTTCATGACGATCGTCGCGAAGGCCCGAATACGCTCGTCAGGGCTGCGCCGGTACGGCGCGTCGGGCCATTCGTTGAACGGGATCAGGTTGATCTTGGCCGGGATGCCCCGGATCAGGTTGACCAGCCGGCGGGCATCGTCGTCGCTGTCGTTGACGCCGTCCAGCATCACGTATTCGAACGTGATCCGTTCGGAGTTCGACAGGCGCGGATAATCGCGAAGCGCCGACAGAAGCGCCTCGATGTTCCACTTCCTGTTGATCGGCACGAGCTTGTCGCGCACCTCGTCGGTCGTCGCATGGAAAGACACCGCCAGCATGCAGCCGATCTCCTCCGCCGTGCGGGCGATCTCGGGCACGATGCCGGATGTTGACAAGGTGATCCGGCGGCGGGACAGGCTGATACCCTCGCCGTCCATGGTGATCTTCATCGCGTCGCGGACGTTCTCGAAGTTGTAGAGCGGCTCACCCATGCCCATCAGGACAACGTTGCTCAGCAGCCGCGTCTCGTCCTTTGGCGCGCGCCCCGGCTGCGGCCACTCGCCGAGATCGTCGCGCGCCAGCATGATCTGGCCTACGATCTCTGCAGCGGTCAGGTTGCGCACCAGCCGCTGAGTGCCGGTATGGCAGAACGTGCAGTTCAGCGTGCAGCCGACCTGGCTCGAGACGCAGAGGGTGCCGCGACCCTCCTCGGGGATGTAGACCGTCTCGACCTCGTGGCCGCCGGCGATCCGCACCAGGTACTTGCGGGTCCCGTCGTCGGAGACCTGGCGCTGCACGATCTCGGGCAGCGCGATCACGAACCGCTCGGCTAGCAAGGCCCGGTAGTCCTTGGAGAGGTTCGTCATCGCGCCGAAGTCGCGGGCGCCCTTCTGGTATATCCACTGCCAGATCTGCCGCTCGCGCATCCTCGCCTGCGATTCCGGCGTTCCGGCCCGGACGAGTGCCGCGCGCAGCCGTTCCCGGGTCAGCCCGACGAGGTTGACGGGTCCTTCGGGCGCTGCCCGGGCAACGGTCAGGACGTCCTGCGTGATCGGCGCGGTCGGGGTCATCGGCCTCTCCGGTTTCGGGTGGTTGCGCTGCATATGGCATTCGCCGCGCGAATGCCAAAGAAAACGGCGCCCGTTGGCGGGGCGCCGTCGAAGGACGTGGCGGCAGATGTCAGGCGCGTGCGGGTTCTGTGGCGCCGCCGCGGATCGCGTCGAGGCTCCAGGGGCCAGGCCCGGCGAATGCCATGTACAGGAAGACGAAGCAGAACAGAATTGCCGCATCGCCACCGTTCAGCGGCGGATAGAAGCTCTGCGGCGCGTGCGCGATCCAGTAGGCAAAAGCCATCAGTCCGGACATGACGAAGGCGACCGGCCGGGTGAAGAGTCCGACGATCAGCAGCGCACCGCCAAAGAGCTCCAGTACTCCGGCGATCCACGGAAGCGAGAACGCGGCCGGCGAAAAGTCGGACGCGGGAAAGCCGAGGAGCTTCTGCGTTCCGTGCGCGAAGAAGATCAGCGCCGAGACGATCCGAAGGACGCTCAGCATCCGCGGCGCCCAGACGCCTTCGAGAGTGGTCGTGTTCATGCCAGGCTCCTTTTGGCCGAGGCCGTCGCTGCGGCGGCGGGTGAAAACAGTCTCAGTGAACTAGCGTCTGAGCCCAGCGCCGCAAAGGCGCCGGCGCGAACAGAGATCGTGCGCCAATGCGGAGGTCGCAGCGACGGAAGCCGGGCAAGTGCCAATGCCGCCTAGCCAAAGACGAATTGGCCGGACCTTGATGTGATGACGTTCCACGCCATTGATGACGCTCGGAACCGGCACGGGTCGCCGCTACTCCGCGCTCCCGGAACCGGTCAGACCGAGCGTGGCGGCGCAGCGGCGGTCACGAGGCGCACTGAGACGCCGCCTCCTCCATCGCCTCGGTGAAGCCCATGAGCGAAAACGTATCCTCGGTCTGGGTCCCGCGTGACGACACCCCGACCAGCGTCGCCTCCGCCCCGCGCTTCATCGCCGCCATGATCTCGGCATCTTCCGCATCTCCGGCAGGCCATGCCCACTCACCCTCGGTGAAGAGTTCGTAGCTGTCGCCGCCGATGTTGAGCGTCACGGTCGAGCCCGGGCGGAACGGATAGCCTCCGGTGAACGCGACCTCGCCATCGGCGCCTCCGCCGGGTCGGAATGCCACGAACAGCAGGGTGTCGCCGCGCCGCACCTGCACGACTCGGCCGTTGCGGGTGTTGACCGTCTGCTTCGGCTTCGAGACGCCCCAGCATTCCTGCGGGTCGTCCTCGACGAATACGGCCCAGTCCGTCGCCTCAGCCACGCGGTTCGAAGATTCCTGTGCCGTCGCCGGTCCCAGGGTGAGCGCGGCCAACAGAGCCGTCGCTGCCATACGGGTCGTCATGCCTGCATCGCCTTTCGTCCGTCTGCCGCGACGCCTTGTGCCCACTCGAGGGGCGCTTGCGGGCGTCACGACCTGTGCCTAACGTCGCAGGACCTTAGCGCGGGCGTCTTCGGGGGTGAAGGTCCCCCGGCAGTCACCATTTCTTGCCGGTACAGGAGGTCAGAATGATCGAGCCGGTGCCCATGGTCGAGGTTCGACGGGGCAGCTTCTTGGAGTGTATCCATCGCGGCCACGCGGTTATCGCCGACGCGTCGGGCGGAGTCGTGCGGTCGTGGGGTGACCCGGACCTCGTCATCCTGCCCCGCTCCTCGATCAAGATGATCCAGGCCCTGCCCTTGGTGGAGTCGGGCGCCGAGCTGTCGGACGAGCAACTTGCGCTCGCCTGCGCCTCCCACCAAGGCGCGCCGATGCATACTGAGCGCGTCCGGGCCTGGCTTTCGGACCTCGGCCTCTCCGAATCGGACCTGAGGTGCGGCCCCGAGGTTCCTCGCGGCGACGAGGATGCCGAGCGCATGATCCGGGAGGATACGCAGCCCGGTCAGGTGCATAATAACTGCTCGGGCAAGCATGCGGGATTTCTCATGCTCAACCGGCACCTGGGCGGCGGAGCCGAATATGTCGAGCCCGACCACCCCGTGCAGCGCGCTGTCCTTTCGACCTACGAGGAGGTTACTGGCGTCGCTTCACTAGGATACGCGATCGACGGCTGTTCTGCGCCGAACTACGCGACTACGCTCCTGAGTCTAGCCACCGCCATGGCGCGATATGCCTCGGCGCACGACCGCTCCAGCGTACGCGAGGACGCCATGGCGAGACTGGTTCAGGCGATGATCGCCCACCCAGAGCTCGTCGCCGGAGAAGGGCGCGCCTGCACGGACCTGATGCGCGCCATGTCCGGCGTCGCGGTCAAGACCGGCGCGGAGGGCGTCTTCATCGCCATCCTGCCCGGCCTGCGGCTGGGTGTTGCACTGAAGATCGCAGACGGCGCGTCCCGCGCCTCGGAGGCGGCGATCGCGGCGATCCTGATCCTACTCGGCGTCCTCGACCCGGCGCATCCCGCCGCTCTGCGCCTGACGAATACGCCTATCGAGAGCAGGCGTGGCGTACGCGTCGGCCAGATCGGACTCGCCGACGCGCTGAGTCCCTAGTCCGGAGAGATCAGTTCTCCAACTGCGCGTCGATCAGCTCGGCCAAGTCCTCGTAAGGCCGGTTCGAGTACGTCTCATCCCCGATGACGAAGGACGGCGTCGACTCGATCCCGTCGGCCTCGGCATTGCGCTCGAACTCCGCGACCAGCGCCTGCGCCTTGTCGGCATCCTGCATGCAGGCGTCGAGCTCGTCCTCACCAAGTCCGGCGGACAGGCCGAGGCGCCGAAGGTTCTGGGCGACTTCCGCCGGAGACTCGCCCCGCGCCCACTCGTCCTGCTTCTCGTAGAGCAGGTCCACCAGGCCGAAGTACTTTGCCTGACCACCGCAGCGCGCGACCATGCCGGCCCAGAGTCCGAACCGGTCAAAATATACTTCACGGTAGACCCAGCGCACCTGGCCGGGCTCGATATACTCCTCGCGCATCCGCCCGAAATTCTCCTCGTGGAAGTTCGCGCAGTGCGGGCAGGTGAAGGAGGCGTATTCGATCACCGTCACCGGCGCATCGGGGTCGCCCAATGCCATCTCCTGGACCTGGCTCGCCTCCTGCGCTGTCGCGGCTCCGATCATGGAAGCGAGCGCAAAGGCGGCGGCTGTCAGAAATCGCGTCATTCTGGTCTCCTGATGGTGGTCAGTCGCCGCGCGACAGGACGTTGCGGGCGAGGGTTCGAAGCGCCTCGCGCAGTTCGGGATCGGCCACCCCGTGGGCAGCCTCCTGCGCCTTGGTGTCGATCGCGGGATCAGGCGGCGGGGTAGGGTCGAAAACTTGCTGAGGTTCGGCAAAGCCGTCCGGGGCCGTCTGCGTCACGCGGACATGGCTGATCGCGGCGTAGCCGTAGCACGCGTTGACCTTCTCCACGATCCGCGGGCCCTGCATCTGCACCAGCGGCGCGGCGGACCCGCTGCAAACGAGCGTCAGCGTCGCGCCGAAGCCCTTCCCGCGGGACACCTTGCCGGGGCGCGCAATGCGCGCGAGATCCTCGCCCACGATCTCCGGCCAGTGGGTCAGCAGGCGCATGGTCGAGAACCCGCGCGCCTGGCCCGCGTCGCGGATCCGTTTCTCGACGAGCGAGGCGGCCGAGCGAAAGCCGCGCCCGCGTCGTCTCCCCTCGGAATGAATGGTCGCCATGCGGGAACCTGCCGCCTGTATCTGGATGCCGGTGCATCTTATAAGCCGCTCCATCCGCTTCCACCAGAAAGCCCGCACGAGGACCTGACAGTTGCGTGACGAGACCCGTGCCCTGCTCGACTGGTACGACCTCCATTCGCGAGATCTGCCTTGGCGCATCGGTCCCGCGGCACGGGCCGCAGGGGCGAGGCCGGATCCCTATCGCGTCTGGCTGTCCGAGATCATGCTCCAGCAGACCACCGTCGCCGCCGTCCGCGCCTACTATCTCCGGTTCATCGACAGGTGGCCGACGGTTGGCGCCTTGGCGGCAGCTGCGGACGAAGACGTGATGGCCGCCTGGGCAGGTCTCGGCTACTACGCACGGGCGCGCAACCTGCTGGCCTGCGCACGCGCCGTCGCGGCAGAGCGTGACGGTCGCTTTCCCGACACGGTGGAGGAGCTGCGCGCGCTCCCCGGCGTCGGCCCCTATACCGCGGCCGCGATCGCGGCCATCGCATTCGACCGCCCAGCCACGGTGGTGGACGGCAATGTCGAGCGGGTGATGGCCCGCCTCCGCGCAATGGAGGAGCCGCTGCCCGATGCCAAGCCTCGGCTCGCCGCGCTGGCGGCGGAGCTGACGCCGGAGCGCCGGCCGGGCGACCTGGCGCAGGCGATGATGGACCTCGGCGCCACGGTCTGCACCCCGCGCTCCCCAGCCTGCGGCATCTGCCCTCTGATCGGCTCCTGCCAGGCGCGAGCTCAGGGCCTCGCGGGCGAGCTGCCGCGCAAGCGCCGCAAGGCAGCGAAGCCGGTCCGCCATGGGATCGCCTGGGTCGGGCGGCGCAGGGACGGTCTGTGGCTCCTCGAACGCCGGGAGGAACGCGGCCTGCTCGGCGGAATGCTGGGATGGCCGGGGACCGAATGGAACGCCGCGCCCGGAAGGCTGCCCGCCCGCGGAGGGCCCATGGCACCGCATTGGCGAAGTGCGCCACACCTTCACCCACTTCCACCTGGTGCTGGAGATACATGCCGGGCGCCTGCCGGAGGATGTCAGCCCTAGCCGAGGCGACTTTCGCGAGCTCGACCCGACGTCCCTTCCAACATTGATGCGCAAGGCGCATGCGCTGGCGGCGCCGAAACTCCCCGACTGAGGGTCAGGCCATCTCGGCGCGCATCTGCTGGCGCAGGACGTCGATCGACACCGCGACGCCGTCCTTCTCGAAGGCCCAGTAGGTCCAGCCGTTGCAGCTGGGCGCGCCCTCGAGCGCAGCTCCGACCTTGTGGATGGACCCGGTAACGTCCGCCGCGACGAGAGAACCGTCGGCCCGCACCTTCGCCGTCTTGCCGCGTGGCGAGACCAGCATCGTGCCGGGCTCGAGCAAGCCCCGCTCGACGATGGCGCCGAAGGGAACCCGCACCTCGCGCTTCGGAGCCGCGACCTGCAGTGCCGCGTCGTCGAGGGGGCGCACGGCGGCGATGCGCCTCTCAGCGATCGCGCGATACCCTTCCTCCCGCTCGATCCCGATCCAGTGCCGGCCGAGCATCTGGGCCACGGCGCCGGTCGTGCCGGAACCGAAGAATGGGTCGAGAACGACGTCGCCGGGATTTGTCGTCGCCACCAGCACGCGGTGCAGCAGCGCCTGCGGCTTCTGGGTGGAATGCGCCTTGCGCCCCTCCTCGTCCTTGAGCCGCTCGCGACCCGTGCAGATCGGCAGGAACCAGTCAGAGCGCATCTGCAGGTCGTCGTTCAGCGCCTTCAGCGCCTCGTAGTTGAAGGTGTACTTCGCGCCTTCGGACGGCGACGCCCAGATCAGCGTCTCGTGTGCGTTGGCGAAGCGCGTGCCGCGGAAGTTCGGCATCGGGTTGGCCTTGCGCCAGACCACGTCGTTGAGCAGCCAGAAGCCGGCATCCTGCATCGCCGCACCGACCCGGAAAATGTTGTGGTAGGTGCCGATCACCCAGATCGCGCCCTGCGGCTTCAACACCCGCCGCGCCTCGGCCAGCCAGGCGCGGGTGAAGCGGTCATAGCCGGCGAAGCCGTCGAACCGGTCCCAGGTGTCGTTGACCGCGTCGACCCGGCTCATATCGGGGCGATGCAGTTCGCCGCGCAGTTGCAGGTTGTAGGGCGGGTCGGCGAAGACAAGATCGACCGAGGCGTCGGGCAGCGCCGCCATCGCGTCCACGCAGTCCCCGGCGAGGACACGGTCGATCGGAAATTTCGCCTGGCTCATTGTCGGTGCCCTTTGATCCCACCGCCTCCCGGCGGTCGCGGGAGACGATGCGCCAGAGCTGATTCTGCCGTCAATTCCTTTCGTGGAATCAGTCAGTTACCGCCGAATCAGGGCACAACATGTTGTGGACGCGCCGGAAGCTGCGCCTATGATGCAGCGTCGGACCCAGCGCTTCGAGCGCCGCGCAATGCTGGGCCGTGGCGTATCCCGCGTTCCGCGCCCAGCCATAGCCGGGATGGGCCTGGTCAAGCTCGGCCATCAGCGCGTCGCGCGCGACCTTGGCCACGATCGACGCCGCGGCGACGGAGGGGCAGAGCCCGTCGCCGCCGACCAGCGGCTCTGCCGCGCAGCTCAGACCCTTCGGCACCACGTTGCCGTCGATGATGGCGTGCCGCGCTCGCCGAGGCAGACCGTCGATCGCGCGGCACATCGCCAGATGGGCGGCATGATAGATGTTGATCTCGTCGATCTCTGCGACACTGGCATCGGCGACCGACACCTCGGCACGGGCGTGGATTTCGTCGGCGAGCTCGCGTCGCCGCGCCGCACTCAGCTGCTTGCTGTCGTCCAGCCCCTCCGGCACGCATCCGAGATCGAGGATCACGGCGGCGGCGGTCACCGGTCCGGCGAGGGGCCCCCGGCCAACCTCGTCGACCCCGGCCACGGGCAGCACCCCGTGCGCCAGAAGCCGCATCTCGATCTCGAGCGTCAGCGTCCCCATGGGGTGCATTGAGAGCTGTTCCTCGCGCCGGCCGCAAGAGCGGGCGAGCCTAAGGCCCGCCCGCTACGCTGCCCCGGATGGAGATGCGGAAATCCGGCGCAGCGTGTCCGAAGGGTCACCAACGCAGCCGATCGACCAGGCGTCACGGGCCGATCGCGATCGGACGGCCATGCCCGCAGCGAGCCCTGACCACAGATCGCCCCGGCAAGCGCTCAAGCCGAAATCCCATGAATTGCGCCCCGATCTGTCCTAGGGTCGCACCCGTCGCCGGGTGCTCCCCGGAAACGTTCCGCCGCAACGGGTTGGAGGACAATGTCGGATGGTTGTCATCGCATATCAGTCACCGCCACGGCTCACGACATTGCCTAGCGGGGCGTGGCTCGGCAGGTTCGGGTCAATGTTTCGGGTAATGAGTTTGCTGGCTGCTCTGGCCGTGCCCGGCATGGCTGGGGCAGCCTGTTACGCAGACTACAAGGCGAAGCAGGATGACCCCCTGCGCCTGCACTACGGGGTCATCGAGTTGCCCGATGCCGCATGCGGCGACCGGCAACGCGCACGGCAGGAGATCCAGCGGCGCATCGCGCGCGACGGATGGCAATTGCTGTCGGTCGAGGGCACCTTTGGTGCAGACGGCCTGGACCAAAGGCGCGGCAGCGCCGGCGACTTCTTCCTGAGGTACTAGGGTGGCAGGTCAGCGTCTCGTCATCGCCGGCGTCTGCGCGGTGGTCGGCATCCTCGCCATCGCCGCGCTCGTACTGTTCCTCAACCTTCCCGATGCGGGCGCGTTCGATGCCCGCGTGGAGCGGATCTTCGTCGAAAGCGCGGACCTGAGGTCGCCCGAGGACATCCGCCTGCTCGAAATCCTCGCCCAGTCCGGCACCGCCTTCGCCGACGTGCTTGCCAGCTACCGGATGGTGATCTTCGTCCTGCTCGTCGCGACGACGGCGCTTCTCGTGGCGGCACTTACGTTCCTGGTCCTCATGGTGAACCAGAACCGGCGCCTGGGGCAGATCGAGCGGCAGGGAATACGCGTCGCCAGCCTCGTCGTGAACAGGGGCGAGAACATCGTACTGCTAAACGGTATGGACTTCCGCCTGACGCCCGCGGCACTGGAAACGCTGTCGGTCCTGGCCGAGGCCCGCATGGACGACGACATCCTGACAGGCACGGAGATCGAAGCCGTCATCTCGGGCCGCCCTGCCATCGAGTGCGACGAAAGCGCGGGCGCGACCCGCATCAAGCGCCTGCGCGACGCGCTCGGCAACCAGATGGTGGCGGAACTGCTGGTCAAGACGGTCGCGAGGAAGGGCTATATGCTGGCCGTCGACCGCCATGCCATCCGCGTCGAATGAAGAAGGCCGCCGGCGGCGCCGACGGCCTTTCTCAGATCGGCGCCTTCCTTAGCTCTCGCCGCCTTGCGCGAGCGAGTTGAGGTAGGCGATCACGTTTAGGGCGTCTTCCTCAGACCTCACACGGTAAGTCATCTTGCCGCGTGCGCTGGAATCGTCGAGATATTCACGCAGGAACCCGGTCGGATCCTGCAAGTAGGAATCCATGGTCTCCTCGTTCCAGACGAGCCCCTGCTCCCCGGCCGCGACCATGTCGTCGCCGTAGTTGAAGTCCTCGACCGAGCCGGCCTGCCGTCCGACGACGCCATACAGATTCGGTCCGGTCTTGGCGTTGCGGCCCGCCAGCGTCTCGCCCGAGTCGTCGACGACGACGTGGCACGTCTGGCACTGCCGGAAGACACTCTCGCCTGCCTCGGCATCGCCGGTGATCTCCATGTCCTGCGCGAAGGCAGAAGATGCGACCAGCAGTGCCGCGGCCGCGGTAATCGTGAATCTCATTCTTTCTCGTCCTCCCATCGAAGCGATACGTACGCTCGTGTTCGTGCCGTCGAACCTAGAGCCTGCTACCGCAGGAGCAACAGGGTTCGTGCAGGCGGCTGATTGCCTCATGCGACCTGTCGTGCAAGCGCGCATTGCCGCCACAGGCTCTCCAACGCGTCCACCAGATGGTCGATGTCGGCGTCGCTATGCAATGGCGACGGCGTGATACGCAATCTCTCGGTCCCGTGCGGCACCGTCGGGTAGTTGATCGGTTGCACGTAGACGCCCCAGTCCTGCATCAGAACGTCGGAAATCATCCGGCACTTGACCGGATCTCCGACCATCACGGGAATGATGTGGCTGGGGTTCGGCATGTGCGGAATGCCCATCCGGTCCAGCTTGGCACGCACCTTGGCGACGCGGTCGCGCTGACGCGCGCGCTCCGTCTGGCTGACCTTGAGGTGGGCGATCGCCACGCGCGCTGCGGCGGCCACCGCCGGCGGCAGCGCGGTGGTGAATATGAAACCCGAGGCGAAGGAGCGCACGAAGTCGCAAAGAGCGGTCGAGCCGGCAATGTAGCCGCCGAAGCAGCCGTAGGCCTTGCCCAGGGTGCCCTCGATGAGCGTGATGCGGTCCATCAGACCCTCACGCTCCGCCACGCCGGCGCCGCGCGGGCCGTAAAGACCCACCGCGTGAACTTCGTCCAGGTAGGTCATGGCACCGTGCTTCTCGGCGACATCGCAGATCTCGGCGATGGGTGCGATATCGCCGTCCATCGAATAGACGCTTTCGAACGCCACGATCTTGGGCCGGTTGCCGACGGCCCCGAGCTTGCGGTCGAGGTCTTCGGGGTCGTTGTGCTTCCAGATCACCTTGTCGGCACGGCTGTGCCGGATACCCTCGATCATGCTCGCGTGGTTCAGCGCGTCCGACAGGATCACCGCGTTCGGGAGCCGGGAGCCCAAGGTCGAGAGCGATGCCCAGTTCGAGACGTATCCGGTGGAGAAGACCAGCGCCGCCTCTTTGCCATGAAGCTCCGCGATCTCCCGCTCGAGCAGGACGTGGTGGTGCGTGTTGCCGGAGATGTTGCGTGTGCCCCCGGCCCCCGTTCCGCAGGCGCGCGCGGTATCGACCATCGCCTGCACGACGGCCGGGTTCTGCCCCATGCCGAGATAGTCGTTCGAGCACCAGACGGTGATCTCTTCTGGTCCCTCCCCATGGTGCTTGGCGCGCGGGAAAAGCCCGCAGCGCCGCTCCAGGTCGGCGAAGATGCGGTAGTCGCCGATTGCCTTCAGGTCGTCGAGCTGGCCCTGGAACATCGCCTCATAGTCCATGGGTTTTCTCCCTCATTGTCTTGGGCGCGGGGATCATCCAGCGCCAGAGTTTCGCATCAGGCAGAGGCAGAACCATCAGCCAGTGTTCCAGAAGGGCGAGCGCCGTCAGCGTCGCGAGCAGAGCGTATCCGACCATCTCCGCCGGAGCGGGCGACGAGATCAGCCGTTCCATCCAGCAAGCCACGGCGAGCGACAGGACGGTGACGGAGACAGGGAAGAGCCAGTTCAACCTTCGCTGCCGAAAGTGGCTCGGCAAATGCGCGAGCGGCGCGGGCAGGAACTCCACGTTCACTCGCGGCACGCCGAGGAAGATGTTGAGCTTGGCCGAGATCCGCGCGACGAAGAGCACCCCGAACGTCAGCAGTGCCACCCGGTTGGCCGCCCCGGCCGACGCCTGGACGATCAGGACGAGCGCGGCCAGCAGCGTCAGTTCGTGCCAGGCGACGGTGGCCCAGGCGCGCTTGAGTCGGTCCCACCCCTCGGTCCCAGGCGGGCACGCGAGGCGCGAGGGACCGGTCACGACGCCCGACAGAAATGCGAGCTCGATCCAGCCCCAGATGGCGATGGCCGCGAGGAATCCGGCATAAGCGCCCGCCACGTCGACGCGACCGAGCGACCACGCAAGGCCGGACATGCCCAGCACCAGCAGCGGGAGACCGAACAGCACGTTCCGGCCATGTGCTGCGGGGTGACCGCGGTCAGCGTGGCGCACCGCGCAGAGGATCGCGCCAGTGGAGAACCACCAGACGAAGAGCGCCATCAGCGCCGCGATCCATGGCGAGCCGCTCACCGCCGCCTCCCGGCTGGCACTACAGCGGTTCCCGCGACCTTGGAGCCGCTCGCGCGACCGGCAGTTCGGGGGTCCCGGTTCAAGCCCGGAACCCCCCTGAGATATCGCAGCCCGTGGCTCAATATGCCGGCTCCAGACGCACGTTTTCGGGCGGCGTGTTGCGGATCACGGGGATGGTGTAGAGCCCCGTGAAGGCGCGCGCCGCCGCGGTACCGGCACGTGCCTGCGCCAGCTTGCCAGCGATGCCGCCCTTGCGCCTGGCCGCATCCATAGCACGGAACGCCCGCTCCATCCGGTCGAGATTCTTCCGCCAGCGAGGGTGGTCGATGTCGAGCTCGATCGGGAACACCTGTCTCGCGATGGTCGAGGTCTTGCGGAAGACCTCCTGGTCGTACCAGTCGATGTCGACGCCCAGCGCCTCGTGGAACCGCGGCCGTGCGTGGTCGCGGACCCACATCGTCGAGTAGACCGCGGTCAGGAAGAACCTGATCCACCAGACATTCTTGCCGCTGGTGATCTTCGGGTCGGTCCGCATCAGCAGGGCGAACGCCTCGCCGTGGCTGAACTCGTCGTTGCACCACTCCTTGAACCACCGGAAGATCGGGTGAAAGCGATGGTCAGGGTTCGCCTCGAGATGACGATAGATCGTGATGTACCGCGCGTAGCCGATCTTCTCGCTTAGGTAGGTGGCGTAGTAGATGAATTTCGGCCGGAAATAGGTGTACTTCTTGGACTTGGTCAGGAAGCCCAGGTTGACCGCTACGCCGGCCTCGCGCAGGGCGTCGTTGATGAAGCCTGCATGGCGCGCCTCGTCGCGGCTCATGTAGGTGAAGAGTTCACAGATGTCAGGGTTCTTGCCGCGCCGCTTCATCTCCTTGTAGAGGACGCAGCCCGAAAACTCAGCGGTACAGGACGAGACGAGGAAGTCGGTGAATTCCTTGCGGAGCTCCGGGTCGAACTTCTCCCACTCCGCCTTCCACTCGGCATCCTTCTTGAAGTGCGACTTGTTGGGGTCGGACTTCATCTGCGCGAGCAGCGCGTCCCAGTCGTCGCGCACCGGCGTGACGTCGATCGCGTCCATCTCGTCGAAGTCGGTGGTGTAGAACCGCGGCGAGAGCATGGTCTCTTCCATCGCCATGCCGGTGGTGTCGGTCGTCTCGGCGGCCTTCACCTGATCAAGGATGTCGGTGTTGTGGGCGTTCATAGCGTGGCCTCCTCGCTGAACGAGAATTCGCAGAGTTCCATGAACTCCGAGATCTCCGGTGAGACGGGTCCAGGCCCGCTCGATCGCGTTTGCGCGTTGGATCTTCGCGGTCCGCTTCTCGACCACGACCTCGCCGTATCCGGCCTTCACCGGGGGCCCCTCGACGAGAACGCTGTCCCCTGGATGGACCACAGCGCCGTTGTCGAAACGGACGTGCGCATGCAGCGCCTCGAACCTGTGCGAGACTTCCACCGTGCAGGGCGCCGTCTCCACCCGCCTTTCCAGTATGTTGATCATGTGCGGTTCCCTTTTTCTTTTTTTTGGTGGTGCAAGCGTGCCGGTCAGTCGCCGGCACCCTCGAGAAGCGACAGCCAAGCCGCCGTGTTGTCCGCACCGAACACGGCGAGTTCAACTCGCCAGTCCGTCGCCGGGTCGTGGATCGTGATCCGCCCACCTTCGAGCGATGAGAGCGTGACCGGAGTGTTTGCCGTGAGACGATGCGTTGTGCGCTGCCTCTCGAGAGCCTGGCGAACGGCGGCAACGAAGCCGCCCTCGTCGGTATCCATCAGCACGTCGCCCGCAGGGGTCGTCACCGTGGCGCCCTGTCCATCGCCCGACAGCATGATCTGCCGCTCGACGATCACGTCGGCTGGTTTCGGCTGGCCGACGTGCGGCCGGTCGGTGAGGACGGAGTAGGACGTCAATGCCAGCGAGGTCAGCGCCAGCGTGAACATCGCGATCACCAGTTGCTTGGGGATCATCTCCTTGTCGCGGCGCGCCATCTGGCGCGCTTCCGCTTCGTAGTAGAGACCAGTCTCAACTCGGGCCATCGGCTCCTCCCTATTCCGCTGCGATCGCGGTCGGCTCGACCGCCGCCACGACCGGCTCGCTGATCTTGGTGTCAGCCGCATCCGCAAGGATCCGGGCGACGCGGGCGGCGTCCGGGATCGCGCGAAGAGCGGGCTGCGTGTGCTTCATGCGCCACGGACGGACGTGCGGCCACAGCACCAGGTAGCTGAGCCGGGTCTCCCCCTGCGTCCGCATCGCAATCGTGCCGGAGCCGTCGCCGTTCAGCGCGACGTCCGCGCCCGCTATTCGCCGGAACGGCAGGTTCAGCGTCAGCGTCAGAGCCGCACCGACCCGCATCGCGACGCGCGCCGTCGTGATCGTGTAGAGCGTGGCGCGCGCCTGCACCCAGGCGAAACCCCAGATGAGCCCGCACGCGGCGATCCCGGCGAGAGCGAGAGGCACAGCGTGACCCAGCGCCTCCACGAAGGAGTAGTCTGCCAGCGATGCCAACACGCGCCACGCCACCAGCAGCGCGAAGTACGCGGCAATCCAGTGGAGTCCCAGAGAGTCGCGGGCGAGGCGCGTGGCGTCCGGACGGCCCTGCCACAGGATCGTCTCGCCGGGCGGCGGGGTCTCCGGCAGGCCCGGAACCGGCTCCGCGATCATCGTGTCATCGTGCATCGGCTCAGCTCCCCGCCGACACGCCGGGCGACGAACCGGGGGCGCCGGTCTGGACCTGCGAGGTCACGACGTCTTCACCGGCCAGAGCCTCGGTCGCGTAGAGCCGGCCGCCGGCGTAGTACGCCATGACCTTCTCCTCGGCGAGCTTCGTCAGGGTGCCGGATTCGCCCGCCGTCGGGACGTTCGCGAAGTACTTCGCCTCAAGCGACCGAACTCGAACCCAGCGCGGCTTGATGCGGGCCATGTTGAGCGGAACGAGCCGGCTGCCTGAGCCCCATTCGGCCTCGAGGTCGAACTGCAGGTAGCGCACCAGCGCCTCCGGCTCGTCGACCCACATGTCGCTGACGTAGCCGACCACCTGGTCGTCGCGGCTGAGCACCGGCAGACCGCGCGGGTCGCGCCCGGCCGAAACGTGGAACGTGTCCAGCGAAGACATCGGCCGGATCTTGGGCTTGCCGTGGCCGTCGAGTTCCGGCTCGTCGTCACGCGCGCACCAGGAGGCCGGTCCGACGCCATCGACCAGCGGGTCTCCGGTCGGTAGCAGCGGAAACCCGTTCGTGGCCGAGGAGCGCGTGAGCGCGAGGTGATCGCGCTTCTCGCCGACGAAGTCGGGCTTGTGCACCTC
This sequence comes from uncultured Alphaproteobacteria bacterium, assembly GCA_963749675.1. Lineage (GTDB taxonomy): Bacteria > Pseudomonadota > Alphaproteobacteria > Rhodobacterales > Rhodobacteraceae > Roseitranquillus. Next base: position 144,294 of record CAVVNT010000001.1, on the reverse strand, counting down.
GCCCTTCCCGTGCGGCATGTTGAAGGTCTTGGGCTTGGGCACCGGGAAAGGGCCCTGGTTGGGCGCGACGCGCCCGTCTTCGTCCTCCAGCGGGTAGCCCTCCCGCATGTTCTCGGTCTGCAGGTAATAGATCAGGCCCGCGAAGAAGAGCCAGAACGCCCAGATCGCGACGCTCGCGAGATCGACGTTGCCGAAGAATGTGACGCCTACCATGACGTGCCTCCTTTCAGGTCGGGAAGTCGGCGAGCACCAGCTTGCCGTCCGGTCTTTGGTCGTGCCGTTGGAACGCCAGGCGCACGAGCGGCCCGAGTGCTACGAGCGTGGCGAAGAGAAGTCCGATTTCGAGGTGATAGACGAGGGTGTAGCCGAACGACGGTGTCGCCAGCGTCTCGCCAAGCGCGCCCGACATCGCTGCCGCATCCGCGAGGTCGCGCAGCGCGCCGCCGATGAAGATCGCAAGGCCCGCCGCAGTCGCCTGCGCCGCGCCCCAGGCGCCAAGGGCGAGGCCTTGGCCGGCCTCGCCGCTCACCGGCCGGGCCATCGCGGCGGTCAGCATCGCGATGGCGAAGAGCCCGCCGCCGAAGCCGATTCCGGCAGCACCGGCGAAGAACAACCAGGACGCGTGCATCGGATCGGCAAGGACCACGGCGGAGAACGCAGCCACGCCCCAGAGAAGGCCGCGTGCGGCCAGCCGTCCGGCGCCGAGCCCGCGCGCGAGCCACCGCGCCGCCAGCCCGAAGCCGACGAGCGCACCGATTGCCCAAAGCGCCGTGAGGCGCGTCGTGGCCGAGACCGAAAGACCGAGTATTTCGCCGCCGTAGGGCTCGAGCAGGACGTCCTGCATGTTGAAGGCGAGCGTGCCGAGGAACGTCACGACCAGCAGGCGCCGGGCCTGCCCGCCCGCCAGGTAATCGGATAGCGCGCGGGAAAAGGCGGGGCGCGGCGTCTCGCGCTCGGCACGGCTCATCGGCCGGACCTGCTCCTGCCGCCAGAGCGCGACGAGATTGAGGAGAATCGTCGCCACGGCGGCACCCTGCACGACTCGGACGAGACGCAGCGGCGAGAAGTCTTGGAGAAGCGCCCCAACCACCACGGCCGAAACGCCCATGCCCACCAGGAACATCACGTAGAGAAGCGCCACGACGCGCGGCCGCGTCTCGTCGTCGGCCCGGTCCGAGGCGAGCGCCAGTCCGGCCGTCTGCGTCATGTGGAGGCCGAGGCCTGTCATGACGAAGGCCAGCGCCGCCAGTAGCTCGCCCGCCCAGGCGGGGCCGAGCGTCTGCTCGCCGGACAGGACGATCAACGCGAACGGCATGATCGCAAGACCGCCCATCTGCCAGAGCGAGCCGAACCAGAGGTAGGGTATCCGCTTCCACCCGATCGCCGAGCGGTGGGTGTCGGAGCGGAAGCCGAGCAACGCCCGGAACGGCGCGACGAGGACCGGCAGCGCGATCATCGTCGCGACCACGAGCGTGGGCACGCCGAGTTCGACGATCATCACCCGGTTGAGCGTGCCGAGCAGCATGACCGTCGCCATGCCGACACTGACCTGGAACAGGCTGAGGCGCAGCAATTGCCCCATCGGCAGGCCGGGCGAGGCAGCGTCGGCGAAGGGAAGCCAGTTTGTGGGGAGGCGCGCGATCATGACTGCATCTCCAGCGCATGGCTGATGTAGAAGCCGCGATGAACGCGGCCGTGGTCCCGCAGCGGACAGCCCAGCGCCAAGGCAAGCCGCGCCGGGGTCAGTGGACGGATCGACGGTGACCGGTCGGAACGAGGAAACGCGCGCCCCGCCCACCACATTGCGGTCAGCATCGGGGTCGCAGGCGCGATCGTGAAGGCGATCCGCGCTGCGCGCGGCGCGAGGCGACGCAGCGCCGCTGCGATGTCGCCGGCATCGTAGTGGATCAGGCTGTCCATCGCGACGACGGCGTCGAAGGTGCCAAGCGATGCGTCGGTCATGTCGTCGGCGATGTACATGATCCGCCCGGCGAGATCTTCGGGTGTGCGGCGACGGGCGACGTCGAGGAGGCTCGGCGCGACATCGACGGCGAGCACGTCGGCACCGCGGCGGGCGAGTTCCACTGCCATCTGCCCGGCGCCGCACCCGGCATCGAGGATGCGCGCGCCGCTGAGGTCGGCCGGCAAGGCGGCAAGGAGCTTCGCGCGCATCTCGTCGCGGCCCGCGCGCACCGTCGCACGAATGCGCGAAACCGGAGCGTCCGAGGTCAGCCGCTCCCAGGTGCCGGAGGCCTGATCATCGAAGTAGCTGGTCAGCGCCCGGCGCGTCATCATGTAGCTTCGGCTCGCCGGTTTCGAGGTCGGCTCTGGCCCGGAGCCGCGGTCGAGCGGCAGACGAGGGATGTCTCGAATGCTGAGCATCAATGCGTTCCTCCTGCCGATGCTCCGGCCCCCCGCGCACGCCTGTGAACACCCACGACGGGTCTGCGGCCGTACGAGGCGCACACCCAGGTCGAGCACGACACGCGGATGAGCTTGTTGGCAGCAGTCTCCATCAGTCGAACCCCAGCAACTCGAAGATCTCGCGGTCGGGCAAGGCCTCGGGCGCGAGCGGCTCGGTGCCGTTCCAGAGGGTCTCGGCGAGGCTCACGTACTCGGCGCGGGCGGCTACGATGTCGTCTTCGTCCGGCATCTCGAAGAGGGTCTTCTTCTTGAGGCGGCTGCGGCGGATGGCGTCGATGTCGGGCATGTGGGCAATGCGCTCGAAGCCGACGGTGCGGCAGTAGCGGTCGACTTCGTCGGTGTCCTTGGACCGGTTCGCGACGCAGCCCGCGAGGCGCACGCCGTAGTTCTTTGCCTTCGCGCCGACGGCCGCGATGATCCGGTTCATCGCGTAGATCGAGTCGAAGTCGTTGGCGGTAACAATCACCGCCCGGTCGGCGTGCTGCAGCGGCGCCGCGAAGCCGCCACAGACGACGTCGCCGAGAACGTCGAAGATCACCACGTCTGTGTCGTCGAGCATGTGATGCTGCTTGAGCAGCTTCACCGTCTGGCCGACGACGTAGCCGCCGCAGCCGGTTCCGGCCGGCGGACCACCCGCCTCGACGCACATCACACCGCCCCAGCCCTCGAACATGAAGTCCTCAGGCCGCAGCTCCTCGGCGTGGAAGTCGACCTCCTTGAGGATGTCGATGACGGTTGGCACGAGGCTTCCGGTCAGGGTGAAGGTGGAATCGTGCTTGGGGTCGCAGCCGATCTGCAGCACCCGCTTGCCCATCTGCGCGAACGCGGCCGAGAGGTTCGAGGACGTGGTCGACTTGCCGATCCCGCCCTTGCCGTAGACCGAGAACACCTTGGCGGTGTCGATCTTCAGCGACGGGTCCATCTGAACCTGGACCGATCCCTCGCCGTCCAGCCCGCGGGCTTCTCCCGCCGCGGCGCGCAATCTCGGGGCGTTGTCGAGGGGGCTCATCGCTGTCCTTTCCGGCAGGGCCGTGCCCGTGCCTTCCTTGTTCTCCAAATATCCCCGCCGGAGGCTCCCGAAGGTGCCGCCCGCGCGGGGCCGCGATATCCGCGTCGCGCCGTCATTCCGCCGCGATCCCTTCCATCCGGTCCTCGAGCTCGTCCGCGGCGCCATGCAGCGCGGCGAGCGTGTCGGGGTCGGGCGACCAGTAGGCGCGGTCCGAAGCCTCGATCAGACGGTTGGCCATCCGGGCCGAGGCCTGAGGGTTGAGGCCGGCGAGGCGCTTCCGCATCGCCTCGTCGAGGACGTAGGTTTCCGACAGCCGCTGATAGACCCAAGGCTCGACCTGGCCGGTCGTGGCGGACCAGCCGAGAGTGTTGGTAACGTGCGCCTCGATCGTCCTGACGCCCTCGTGCCCGTGGGTCAGCAGCGGCTCGTAGAACTTGGGATTCAGCGAGCGCGAGCGCGTTTCCAGCGCCACCTGCTCGCGCAAGGTCCGGACCTTTCCAGTCCCGCGCGTCTGGTCACCGATGTAGATCGGCGCGTCCGAGCCCTTGGCCCGGCGCACGGCGCGGGCGATGCCGCCCAGCGTGTCGAAGTAGTGATCGACCGTGGTCACACCCAGCTCGACCAATTCGAGATTCTGGTAGGCGAGGTCGACGCCCTTCAGCGTCGACTGCAGCAGCTCGGGGTTCGACGTCGCCTTGCCGTCACGGCCGTAGGCGAAAGACTTCCGCGCCTGGTAGGCATCGGCAAGCTCGTCCTCGTCGCCGAAGGCCGACGCGTCGACAAGCTGGTTCACGTTCGAGCCGTAGCAGCCCTCGGCGTTCGAGAAGACGCGAAGCGCGGCGGCGTCGAGGTCGCAACCCGTCGCATCGGAATACGCGAGGGCGTGGGCGCGGACGAAGTTCCGCTCGACCGGCTCGTCTGCCGTCGCGGCCTTCCAGGCCGCCTCCGCAAGGAGCCGCGTCTGCAGCGGCAAGAGGTCGCGAAAGATGCCGGAGAGGGTCATCACCACGTCGATCCTCGGCCGTCCGAGGTCGGCAAGCGGGACGAGGTCGGCGCCGGCGAGACGTCCGTAGCTGTCGAAGCGCGGCCGCGCGCCGATCAGCGCCAACGCCTGCGCGATCGGGGCGCCGTCGGACTTGATGTTGTCGGAGCCCCAGAGCACCAGCGCGACGGTGCGCGGCAGGGCCTTGTGGGTGTCAAGCAGCAGTTGCGCCTGCCGCGCGCCGTCGGCCATCGCGAAGGCGGTTGGCATCCGGAACGGGTCGAAAGCGTGGATGTTGCGGCCGGTGGGCAGGATCTCGGGCGAGCGGATCAGGTCGCCGCCCGGCACCGGCGGCACGAAGTGCCCGCCGAGGGCACGCATCAGAGGATGGAGTTCGTCGTTCGCGACCAGCGCGGCGTCGAAGTCGGCGCGCGCCTCTGCACGGAGGTCCATTGCGTCGAGCAGGCCTGACCGCCGCTCGACCGAGAGCGGCCGGCCGACGACGTGCAGGCCGTCGGTGATCAGCGCCTGCTCGGTCTCGAGCAGAGTCAGCCACAGCCGGTCGGGGTCGCCCGCGAGGTCCACCGCGGCCGCCTGCTCGGCAATCAGTGTCGCGAGATCGTCGCGGCGGTCGCCCTCCCGCCAGCGGGCGATCGAATCGCGCAGTTCGCGCAAACCCTTGTAGAGCCCGGCCTGCGCCAGGGGCGGTGTCAGGTGGCTGACGGTGATCGCGTTCGACCGGCGCTTGGCCAGCGTCGCCTCGGACGGGTTGTTTGCGGCGTAGAGGTAGATGTTCGGCAGGTCGCCGATAAGCCGGTCGGGCCAGCAGGCGGCCGACGGCCCGGTCTGCTTGCCCGGCATGAACTCGAGCGCGCCGTGCATGCCGAAATGCAGCAGCGCATCGGCGCCGAAGTCGGCAGCGAGCCAGCGGTAGAAGGCGGCAAAGGCGTGGGTCGGGGTGAAACCCCGCTCGAAGAGCAGTCGCATCGGGTCGCCCTCGTAGCCGAAGGCAGGCTGCACGCCGACGAAGACGTTGCCGAAGCGACAGCCCAGTACGAAGACGCCACGCCCGTCGGTCTGGGCGCGGCCGGGGGCCGGCCCCCACTGCCGCTCGATCTCGTCGAGCCAGGGCGTTTCGACAACCAGACGGTCAGCGGGCACATGCGCCGCGACGTTCGCATCCTGTCCGAACTGCGCCGCGTTGCCGTGCAGGACCGCCTGCCGCAGGTCGTCGACTGTCTCCGGCGGGTCGAGGTCATAGCCCTCGCGGGCGAGCGCGTGCAGCGTGTTGTGGAGCGACTCGAACACGCCGAGATAGGCGGCGGTCCCTGCGGCGCCCGCGTTCGGGGGAAAGCCGTAGAGCACGATCCCGAGCTTGCGGTTGGCGGGCTTCGACCGGCGCAGGGTGGCGAGGCGAAGTGCCCGTGCGGCGAGAGCCTCGATGCGCTCCGGGCACGGCGCCATCGCGCGCCCGTCTCCGCCGGTGCAGCGCCGGCTGCACCCGGTGCAACCGGCGGCGCCGTGGCGCCCGGCGAACACGTTGGGGTTCGTCGCTCCGTCAATCTCCGGCAGCGCCACCAGCATTGTCGCCTCGACCGGACCGAGGCCCTGCGGCGACGCCGCCCACTGTCCCAGCGTCTGGAACTCCAGCGGGTGGGCCGAGAGGTACGGGACGTCAAGGCGCTTCAGCGTGTCGACCGCCGCGGCGCTGTCGTTGTAGGCAGGACCGCCGACCAGGCTGAATCCGGTGAGCGAGACCAGCGCGTCGATGCCGCCCATGTAGGCGTCGATCGCCGGTCGCATGTCGAGGCCGCCGGCGAAGGCGGGGACGACGGAGAGGCCGCGCGCCTCCATCGCGGCGATGACCGCTTCGTAGTGCGCGGTATCGCCGGCGAGGACGTAGGAGCGCATCATCAGCAGGCCGACGCTGCGATCTCCCTGTCGGGGCAGCTTGCCGGCGTCGGTGACGATGCCGGTCGCGGGATGCCAGAGACCGGTCTCGGGGTACTCGACCGGGGCGGCGGCGCGGGCGCCCTGCCAGCGCTTGGCGTACCGGCCGACGAGGAAGCGGACCATCTGCTCGACATTGTCGTCCGAGCCGCCGAGCCAGTACTGCATCGTCAGGAACCATGCGCGGAGGTCCTGGGCCTTGCCGGGAACGAAGCGCAGGATCTTGGGCAGCCGGCGGAGCATCGTCATCTGCTTGGCGCCGGATGCGCCGGAGGCCTTTGACGATCCGCGCAGCCGCTTGAGGAACTTCGCGACGCCCGAGGCGGGCTGGCTCATGTCGAGATCGCCCATGAGCGTCGTCCCGACGATGGCGGGGTCCGAGATGATGCCGACCACGGCGTCGGCGCGGCCGCGCGCGGAGCGGAGCGACGGCAGGATCCTGGCGACGTGCTCCTCAAGGAAGAGAAGGTTCGCAATCACGATATCGGCGCTTGCGACCGCCTCGGCCGCCCGTTCCGCCGCAGCCGGATCCTCCGCCCAGCCGGCAGCGGCGTGGACCTCGAGCCTTAGGCCCGGGAAGTCGCGTGAGAGCCGCTGCGTGACCCGCTCGGCGGGACCCGCGGCGTGGGAGTCGAGCGTCACGATTGCGACGCGATAGGGTACCTCAGCGCGCATAGTGAGCCTTGGCCTCATAGAGTGTGTCGACGTCGATCTCCGCCAGACCTTGCGCGGTCGCGAACGCCTCGGTGTTGCGGCGCGCCTTGCTGCGGACGAAGAAAGGAACCTTGCGGAGTTCCGCCTCGGCGGCAGGAAGCCAGGCAGGTGCGCCCGGGTCGTTCGCCGCCTCCTTCCTTGCTCGCGAGATATCCCGGGGGAGGTGATGCGCAGCATCGACGGGGGCAGCGCCCCCTTCCGCTGATCCGGCATTCGCGGGGTGACGGCCATGATGACTCGGTCCTGCCTCGTCGTGGAATTCGGGGTCCTCGCGGAACATCGTCAAGAGGTGCTCCTCCAGCCCCATGACCAGCGGATGGACCCAGCTGTCGAACAGAACGTTCGCACCCTCGAACCCCATCACCGGCGAAAACCGCGCAGGGAAGTCCTGGACATGCACCGGCGCGGAGATCACGGCGCAGGGAATGCCGAGGCGTTTCGCCGTGTGTCGCTCCATCTGCGTGCCGAGAATCAGTTCCGGAGAAGCGGCCTCGATCGCCGCTTCGACCTCGAGGTGGTCATCCGTGACGAGAGGGTCGACGCCAAGCTCCCTCGCCAGCGCGCGCACCGGCCGAGCGAATTCGCGGTTGTAGCAGCCGAGGCCCACGACCTCGAAGCCCATCTCGTCGCGCGCGACGCGGGCCGCCGCCATGGCATGCGTCCCGTCGCCGAAGACGAAGACACGCTTGCCCGTCAGGTAGGTCGAGTCGACCGACGCCGACCACCACGGTTGACGCAGGCGCGTCTCGTCGACCTTGGCGTCAAGCCCGGCAAGATCGCGCACCTCATCAAGGAATGAGCGCGTCGCGTTGGCGCCGATCGGCACGGTTTGGGTGCTCTTCAAACCATGTGCGCGATCGAGCCAGCGGGCCGCGGCCTCTGCGGTCTCCGGATAGAGGACGACGTTGAACCACGCCGCAGGCAGACGCGCGAGAATCCGACGGCCGGGCGCCTAGCGGGGCGGTGACGTTGACGTCTACGCCGATCTCGGCGAGGAGCGCCGCAATCTCGGCAACGTCGTCGCGGTGGCGAAAGCCGAGGGCCGTCGGACCCAGGATGTTGGCCGAGGGCCGCTCGGTGCGCCCGGACGGGGCAGCCGCAAGGCGGCGGACAAGTTGGAAAAAGGTCTCGTCCGCCCCGAAGTTTTCGCGACGCTGGTAGGACGGTAGCTCCAGCGGGATCACCGGGATCGGCAGACCGAGCGCCTCGGCAAGACCGCCGGGATCGTCCTGGATCAACTCGGCCGTGCAGGAGGCGCCCACGATCATGGCCTCCGGCCGGAACCGCTCGTACGCCTCACGACAGCTCTCCTTGAACAAGGTCGCGGTGTCGGAGCCGAGGTCGCGGGCCTGGAACGTCGTGTAGGTGACCGGCGGGCGCTTCTGCCGCCGCTCTATCATGGTGAAGAGCAGGTCGGCGTAGGTGTCGCCCTGCGGCGCGTGAAGGACGTAATGCAGTCCCTCCATCGCCGTCGCCACCCGCATCGCCCCGACGTGCGGAGGCCCCTCGTATGTCCAGACGGTCAGCTTCATGGACGGCCCCGCTTGGGGGCGCTGCCGCCGGCGCTGCAGGACCGTGCCTCCCCCCGGATATTTCTGGAGCATGAAAGCGCCGGGATCATGAGACCGCTCCGGCGCGGTGACCGTCGCGCTCGGCCGGCGGGCGCTCGATGCCCCCGGCGGCCGACCTCCGCAAGAGGCAGCGGCGCTTCAGCGGCCGCGCGAAGAGCTCCGCAAGATCGCCTGCCTGCTCATAGAAGTGTACCGGAGAGAAGACGAGTTCGATCGCCCACTTGGTGGCGATCCCTTCCGCTTCGAGAGGATTCGCCAGACCGAGGCCGCAAACCGCCAGGTCGGGCGCATCGGCACGCAACCTGTCGAGCTGCCGCTCGACGTCCTGTCCCTCGGCGAGGCGGGTGCCGGCGGGCAGGAGGCTGAGGTCCGGCCCCATCAGGTGACGGTGCAGGAACGGCGTGCCGACCTCGACCGGCACCATCCCGCACTCGCGCGCGAGGAAGCGTGCAAGCGGTACCTCCAGCTGACTGTCCGGAAGGAAGCTGATTCGCTTCCCATCGAGCGCACCCGCGCGAGCGGCGACGGAGCGGCGCGCGCGATCGCGCGGGGCGGCGGTCACGCGGTCGAACAACTCGACGGAGACGCCGAAGGTGTCGGCCACCGCGCGGAGCCATGCGGTCGTGCCCTCCTCGCCGAACGGGAAGGGCGCGGCTATCCGCGTTGCCCCACGCTTTTCCAATGCCGCGGCGGTATCCCCGAGGAACGGCTGCACGAGCGCGAAGACCGTCTCCGGCCCAACGCTCGGGGCGGCGTCCGCGCGACGCGCCGGCAGCACTCGCGCCGGAACTCCCAGGTCGGAGAGCAGCGACAGCATCTGATCCTCGACCACGTCCGGCAGAGCGCCGGCAACCAGCAATTCACGCCCTTCGGCCGCCGGCAGATCCGGCACCATCGCGGCGAGGCAGGCATCCTCGCCCTGCGTGAAGGTCGTCTCGATTCCCGACCCGGAATAGCTCAGCACCCGCACCGGCGCATGGCTCCGCGTCAGACGCTCCGCCGCGCGTGCGAGGTCGAGCTTGATGACCTCCGACGGGCAGGAGCCCACCAGGAACAGGCGGCGGATGTCCGGCCGCCGCTCGAGGAGACGGTCTACGACCGCGTCAAGCTCCTCGTTGGCATCGGCCATCCCCGCGAGATCCTTCTCCTCGAGAATGGCCGTAGCAAAACGCGGCTCGGCAAAGATCATGACACCGGCTGCGGCCTGCAGAAGATGCGCGCAGGTCCGGGAGCCGACGACGAGGAAAAACGCGTCCGGCATCTTGCGATGCAGCCAGACGATGCCCGTCAGCCCGCAGAACACCTCGTGCTGCCCCCGTTCCCGCAGGACAGGCGCTTCGCGACAGCCGAACTCGGGGCGCTCGGTCATGCAGCCACCATCTGGAGCCGCGCGGCCCTCAGCTTCAGCAGGAACTGAGTCGCGTTGACGACGTAGGCGGCATAGGCCGCCAGCGCGACCGACATCTGGAGGTGCGCCGCCGCGCCCGACCACAGCGCCCAGAGATACGCGAGGTGCAACGCGATCACACCGAAGGAGACGACGTCCTCCCAGAAGAAGGCGGGCGCAAAGAGCCAGCGGCCGAAGACCGCCCGTTCCCAGATCGACCCCGTGACCATGATCGTCAGCAGCAGGCCGGTCTTGACGAGAATCGACCACGTTGCCGCCTCGTAGCCTGCGCCTGTCGCGAGATACCGCAGCACGAGCGCGAGCGAGAGTGCGAAGGCCGCGAACTGCAGCGGCGCGAGAATCCCTTGCACCAGCGTCCAGACGCTCGCATCGCGGCGCGCCCTCTCCTCGGCGGTGTAAAGTGCCCTCCCGCCAGTCCCGGGTCGGGTTTTGTGAAGCATCGCATCGTTTCCCGGCTGGTCCTGTCAACGAAGCTATCGCTGGCGGCCGGAAAGTGTCAATTGAAACTTACACCCCCGCATCTGTCAGCATAGGTGGACACGGATGGTCGTTTTCTTTGACATTGGTTTTTGGCTGCACAATGCTGACGCATGTCCCTGCAGGCACGCGCCGCAAGTGCAACGCCCGAGGGAGTTCCTTGGGGGGAGCCACCACATGTCGGAAAACCGCGGCGATAGGAAGGGCGGCCTCTCGGTCAGGGCGCGCTCGGTCGATGCGCTTGCGACGAAGGCGCTTTCCGTCATGGCGGAGAAGAGGACGTCGGGCGCGGGCGCGCATCGCGCCGCGCACCTGCGCGACCTCTTCGATTCGGCGATCGAACCGGATGGGGAGAACCTCGGCAGCCTCATCCCCGAAATCCTTCGCCTCGGCGTCCCCTCCGAGACGGTGACGGACATCTACATCCCGGAAGTCGCCCGCCGCTTGGGGGCTGCATGGCTTGCAGATCGCCTCAGCTTCGTCGAAGTTACCATCGGCACGGCACGTCTGCAGGCGGTCGCACGCGACCTCGCGGCGGCGCCCGATCCGTGCCAGCGCACAGTTGCACGAGTATTTGTTGTGGTACCACGGAACGAAGACCATACCTTAGGCGCTGTCATTCTGAGTGGACAGCTGAGGAGGATGGGTGTCACCGTTTCCATGCATGCCGGCGAATCATCATGCGACGTGGCGCACATTCTGGAGCGCGACGAACCGGATGCCGTCATGATATCCGCCTCGCATGTCGAGTGCGTCGATGAAGTGGCAGCGCTCGTCTCCGTCTCACGGCGCGCCTCGAACCGTGGGATTCCGGTTGCCGTCGGCGGGCCCATCCTGGATCTCGGGGTCGACATCCTTCACGAAACGCGTGCGGACCACGTGGTTTCCGACGCCGCCCAGGCGCTCAGCTTGTGCGGTCTGACCGCAGCGCCGGCACGGGCCGACTTGCGGGAGCGTGCGTGATGACCTCCCGCACCAGCCTTGAATGGTCCGGCGGGGCCCTGCCCCTGATCGGGCCGGACGTCCTGGCGGACATCATTTCGGCCGCCGCCGACATCTCCATCGTCATCACCGACATCGGGCGGATCCTAAGCGTGCTGTCGAATCCCGATCACCGTTCTTTCGGAACGTTGTCTCATTGGGAGGGGCGCGACATCCGCGACCTGCTAAAGCCCGACAGCGTGTCGAAGATCGAGGCCCGGCTGGAGGGGTTCGCCGCCGGGGGCGAACGCCGTGCACGACCCATCGAGCTCAACCATTCCGACGGCTCGGACTGGGAGTTTCCGGTGCGCTACACGATGCACCGGATCGGCGACGACGGCGCGATCCTGATGCTCGGCCGCGATCTGCGGCCGGTGGCGGAGATGCAGCAGCAACTCGTCCGCGCCCAGCTTGCGCTCGAACGGGACTATGAAACGCAGCGCGACTACGACACGCGTTTCCGGGTGCTTATGGAGGCATCGGCGGACCCGATCGTCTTCGTCGCGCTCGGAACCGGCCGCATCACCGAGTTGAACCGCGCGGCCGCCACACTGATCGGCGGCACGTCGGCAGAGCTTGTCGGCGCAGCCGTCACGCAGGAGCTCGAGTGGGACGGCCGACCGGACGTCGAAGCGATGCTGGAGAGCGCGCCCGCACCTGGCGGCACTATCGAAGTGAGGTCGCGCCGATCTGGTCGGTTGCTGTCCGTTTCGCCGACCACCTTCCGCTCGGCGGGAGAGCGGAACGTCCTTCTTCGCCTCGGGGCCGGGCTGCGTTCGAGCGACCCCGCCGAGGGGCTCGCGAGACCGCTGGCGTCTCTCTACCAGAACGGCGCGGAAGCGATCGCGTTCACCGATCGGAACGGCGAGATTGCCACCGCCAACGAGGCATTCCTCAATCTTGTCGACGCCGCCGACCTGGACTCGATCAGGGGACGACCGCTTTCGGAGTTCCTCGGCCGTGGCGCCGTCGACCTGCGCGTACTGCTCGACAACGCGCAGCGGGCGGGCAGGATGCGCTTCTATGCGGCCCGGTCCGTCTCGCTCTTCGGCGCGGAAATCCCTGTCGAGATATCGGCCACGTGGCTCGACGACCGCGGCGCCCCTGCCGCGGCCTTTGTTCTGCGCGACACCGGTCGCGCCGAAGTAACACGCACGCAGAGCCCCTCCGCAGGCGCGGAGGAGGGTCGCGGCGTGCGTGATCTCGTCGGCTCCTCGACGTTGAAGGAGATCGTGAGCGAAACGACCGACGTCATCGAGAAGATGTGCATCGAGACGGCGCTGGAGCTCACCGGCAACAACCGCGTCGCCGCGTCCGAGATGCTGGGCCTCAGCCGGCAGTCGCTCTACGTGAAGTTGCGGAAATTCGGCCTGCTCGTCCGCGAAATCGAATAGCGAACAACCGTCAACGCGCATTGACACTGTTGCGCGACTCGCCGCTCGTGGTGTCTAGTTTGCGCATGAGTGTCTCGCCAGACTTACACTTCCTGCGTCCCGCCGATCCGTGCGGCGTTGGTGACGCTGCTCAAGCCGCTACACGTGGTTCCCGCCGATCTGGGCGTTCGCTTGCGGCGTCGTGGCCGCCGGGGCCGCCGCCGAACTGGCCGCTGGTGATCCTCGGGGCTGTCCTGGCTGGCCCGGTCGTCTGCGGCATGAGCCAGGTCGCGAACGATTGGTGCGACCGGCATGTCGATGCCATCAACGAGCCCGAGCGACCGATCCCGTCGGGTCGCGTGCCCGCCCTGGCTGGCGCTCGTCATCGCCCTCGCGATGACGGCAGTCGCCCTGTGGCTCGGCTCGTTCCTTCCGCCTTGGGGATGGGTTGCAACGGTCGCGGCAGTCGCCTCCGCCTGGGCCTACTCGCTGCCGCCGCTCCGGCTGAAGCGGTCGGGATGGTGGGGACCTGGTCTCGTCGCGCTCTGCTACGAAGGGCTGCCCTGGTTCACCGGAGCCGCCATCGTCGCCGGAGCGCCGCCATTCCCGGTCGTCGTCGGTGCGGTGCTCTACGCCGCCGGTGCCTTCGGCATCATGGTGCTCAACGACTTCAAGGCGATCGAGGGCGACAGGGCGACAGGGGTGCGCTCTCTTCCCGCGGTGCTCGGACCTGATGTAGCGGCGCGCGTCGCCATCGTCGCCATGGCGTTGCCGCAGGCGATCCTCGTTGCCCTGCTGCCCGTTTTCGGTCGGCCATGGCATGCGGGTATCCTGCTGATCCTGCTCTTTGGACAGTTCTGGGCGATGCGCATCTTCCTGCGCGATCCCGTCGGACGCGCGGCGTGGTACAACGGACCCGGCGTCGGCTTGTTCGTCAGCGGCATGATGGTGACGGCGCTGGCCGTCAGGGGCGTGATGTGACCACGTCTGGCGCGATGACAGTCGCGCGCGGCCGCGAGGGGGTCGATGGCCCGCGCGGCCGCCCCCTTCGGCGGCGGAAGGATGACGCCCCGCGGCGACCTCACCTGGCTTCAGATCGCACGGCTCGGCGCGGTGCAGATGGCGCTTGGGGCGGTCGTCGTCCTGACGACCTCGACGCTGAACCGCCTGATGGTTGTCGAACTCGCGCTGCCTGCGGTGCTGCCCGGCCTCCTCGTGGCGCTGCATTACGGAATCCAGGTCACGCGGCCGAGCTGGGGGTTCCTTTCGGATCAGGGCGGCGGCAGGACGTTCTGGATCGTCGCCGGCATGGTCGCCCTCGCCGGAGGCGGCCTCGGCGCGGCGCTCGGCGTCGTCGTGCTCGAGGCGTCGTTCGCTCTAGGGCTCGCCATCTCGGTGCTGTCCTATGCGCTGATCGGGCTCGGCGTCGGCGCCTCGGGAACGTCGCTCCTGGCGCTTCTCGCGACGCGCGACGGCGCCGCGCCGACGGGCGGCCGCTGCAACGATCACTTGGCTGATGATGATCGCGGGCATTGCGCTGACGGCGAGCGTAGCGGGCGCGTTCCTCGACCCCTATTCGCCGGCCCGGCTCTTGCAGGTCGTCGCGGTCGTGACCGGCGGTGCTCTTCTCCTCACCATGCTCGCCGTCTGGGGCATCGAGGCTCGCGTTGCGGCCCGTCCGGCACCCGAGCCGACGCCGTTCTTCGAGGGCCTCGCGGAGATCTGGGCGGAAGTCCCGGCGCGGCAGTTCACGATCTTCGTGTTCCTGTCGATGACCGCATACTTCATGCAGGAACTGATTCTCGAGCCCTACGCGGGCCTCGTCTGGGGCTTCACGCCCGGAATGTCGACGCGGCTGTCGGGGGCGCAGAACGGTGGCGTCTTCCTCGGAATGCTGACCGTCGGCATCGCGGCGACTGGCCTGGGCATCGGCTCCCTCCGTGCATGGGTCGTGGCCGGCTGCCTCGGCTCGGCCGCGGCGCTCTTCGCGCTTGCAATCGGTGCTCCGGTGCTTCCCGCCGCGATCGCACTCGGCTTCTGCAACGGCATGTTCGCGGTCGCCGCCATCGGTTCGATGATGGCGCTCGCCGGCCAGGGCCGGGAGGCGCGGGAGGGGACGCGCATGGGCCTCTGGGGCGCGGCGCAGGCGATCGCGGCCGGGTTCGGCGGCCTTCTCGGCGCTGCCGCCGTCGATGCGATGCGTCGGCTGCTGGACGACCCCCTGGCATTCGGGACCGTCTTCGCAGCGGAGGGCGCGCTGTTCGTTCTGGCGGCGGCGATGGCGGCGCGGGTCGTCGCAAGCCCGGCCCGTCTGGTCGCGGCGGAGTAACGGTGATCGACAGACAGCCGGAGCGGGACGCGCCTCGGTGGGGGCATCGAGCCCGTCGGGCCGTGGCGCACGGAGAGCGCGCCGCGGCGGAGCCCAAACAATACTATCTGGCCACTGCGCAGGAGGATGGCGATGATGTTCGACGTGCTGGTGATCGGCGGCGGCCCCTCGGGCGCGACCGCGGCGGAAGACCTCGCGCGCGCTGGCAAGACCGTGGCGCTCCTCGACAGGGCCGGCCGGATCAAGCCCTGCGGCGGCGCGATCCCACCACGCCTCATCGCGGACTTCGACGATCCCCGACAGCCAGATCGTGGCGCGGATCACCACGGCGCGGATGATCTCGCCCACCGGTCGCCGAGTCGACATCCCGATCGAGGATGGCTTCGTCGGCATGGTCGACCGCGGCCCGTTCGACGAGTTCCTGCGCGAGCGGGCGGCTGCGGCCGGAGCAGAGCGGCTGACCGGAACCTTCCAGGCACTGGAGCGCGACGGCGAGGGCGTTACAGTGGTCTGGCGCGACAAGGCGGGCGAGAGCCAGCGGACAATTGCCCGGCTCGTGGTGGGCGCCGACGGCGCAAGATCCGGCGTGGCGCGCGCCGAGGTTCCCGGCGGCGACCGCATTCCCTACGTCATCGCCTACCACGAGATCATCGCCGCGCCGGAGGCGGTTGGCGCCTACGACCCGCTGCGTTGCGACGTCATCTACGATGGCCGCGTTTCCCCCGATTTCTACGGATGGGTCTTTCCACACGGCAGCCAAGCCAGCGTCGGCATGGGTTCGGGGCTGCATGGTGTCGACCTCAAGGGCGCGACGGCGGCGCTCCGCGCCTCGGCCGGTCTCGCCGAGTGCGAGACGATCCGCCGGGAGGGCGCGCCGATCCCGCTGGAGCCGCTGAAGCGCTGGGACAACGGCCGCGACGTGGTGCTCGCGGGCGATGCCGCGGGCGTCGTCGCGCCATCCTCGGGGGAGGGCATCTACTACGCCATGGCCGGCGGCCGCGCGGCGGCGACGGCCTGCCTGGCGTCGCTTGCCTCGGGCCGGGCCGCCGAGCTCCGGCTGGCGCGGCGCCTGTTCATGCGCGAGCACAAGACGGTCTTCCGGGCTTTGCGGGCGATGCAGGACGCCTATTATCGCTCGGATGAGCGGCGCGAGCGGTTCGTGAGCCTGTGCCACGACGTCGACGTGCAGCGCCTGACATTCGAGGCCTACATGAACAAGAAGCTCGTCAAGAAGCGCCCCCTCGCCCACATCAAGATTGGCGTGAAGAACATGATGCACCTGACGGGACTTGTCTCGCCCTCATGGACGTGATCCCGGCCTGGATCGACGGGCACCTTGTCGCCGTCGACAAGATGCGGGTGCACCGCGCCGGCCTGCGCCACAAGGCGGTCAGCGTATTCGTCATGCGTGGGGACGAGGTGCTGCTGCAGAAGCGCGCAGCCGGGAAATACCACACGCCCGGCCTCTGGACGAACACCTGCTGCACGCACCCACACTGGGACGAGGCGCCGCGCGACTGCGCCATTCGCCGCGTGCGCGAGGAGCTCGGGATCGTGCGCGTCGACCCGCAGCCCCGAGGGCGGGTCGAGTACCGCGCCGACGTCGGCGGCGGTCTGACCGAGCACGAGGTCGTGGACCTGTTCGTGGCCGAGGCACGACCCGGCCTGTGCACCTCGCCGGATCCTTCGGAAGTGGAGGATGTGCGGTGGATTGCGCTTCCGGATCTGGCGCGCGACGTGGCGGAGCGGCCGGAGCGATATACGCCGTGGCTGCGCATCTACCTCGAGGAACATTCCGGCGTGATCTTCGGTGAGGCCGCCTGAGCCTCCCCTGAGAAAGCGCAACAGACGCATGTCGTCACTTCGCCTTGGCGTTGACTCCAGTCGGCGTGCCAAGGCCAAGTCTCTAGCCCCCTGCGCCGGGACCTCCCGACGCGTCGAGGACCACTCCGCGCAAGAAGGTCCGCGCGACTCAGGCGCGCTGCGCGAAGGCCGGCACCTCGATGCCGAGAGCCGCCAGCGCCTTCGCCGCGATGTCGCTGGCAGTCAGGCCCGCCTCGGCGTACATCACCGCCGGGCTTGCCTGATCGATCACCCGGTCTGGCAGCGTCATCGTCCGGACCCTCAGCCCCGCATCAAGCGCGCCTGATTCTGCCAGATGATGGAGGACATGCGCACCGAAGCCGCCCGGCGCGCCGTGCTCGACGGTGACGAGGGCGCCGTGATGGTTAGCGAGTTGATCGACGAGGTCGACGTCGAGGGGCTTGGCGAAGCGTGCGTCTGCGACGGTCGCCGCGACGCCGCGGGCGGCGAGTTCAGCCCTCGCGTCAAGGCAGTCGGCGAGCGCCGTGCCGTACGCGAGGAGCGCGACGTGGTGCCCCTCCGCAACAACACGACCCCGGCCGATCGCAAGCGGCACGCCGCGTTCAGGAAGCTTCACCCCGGTGCCGTTGCCGCGCGGGTAGCGGAACGCAATGGGACCTTCGTCATGGGCGGCGGCCGTCGCGACCATGTGAACGAGTTCCGCCTCGTCCGCTGCGGCCATGACGGTGAAGCCGGGCAGATTGGCCAGATAGGCGATATCGTAAGCGCCTGCGTGGGTCGCTCCGTCCGCACCGACGAGGCCGGCGCGATCGATCGCGAACCGCACCGGAAGCTTCTGCAGCGCCACGTCGTGGACCACCTGGTCGTAGCCTCGCTGGAGGAACGTGGAATAGATCGCCGCGAACGGCTTCAGCCCGCCCGCGGCCATCCCTGCAGCGAAGGTGACGCCGTGCTGCTCGGCAATGCCGACGTCGAAGACGCGCGACGGGAATGTCTTTGCCATGATGTCGACGCCGGTTCCCGAGGGCATCGCGGCGGTGACGGCGACGATCCGAGGGTCGCGCCGCGCCTCCTCGGCCAAGGCGTTGCCGAAGACCTTCGTGTAGGAGGGCGCGCTTGCCGCGGACTTACTCTGCGCGCCCGAGGCCACGTCGAACTTCGCCACGCCATGGTACTTGTCGGCCGAGGTCTCGGCGGGCACGTAACCCTTGCCCTTGACCGTGCAGGCATGGATCAGGACCGGTCCGGTCGCGCGGCTGCGGGCGGCGCGCAGGACCGGCAGGAGCTGGTCCATGTCGTGGCCGTCGATCGGGCCGACATAGCTGAAGCCCAATTCCTCGAAGAGGGTGCCGCCGCCGGGCCAGCCGGTGACGAGCTGGCGGGCGCGGCGGGCGCCGTCGCGCAGTGGCCCCGGCAGCGCCGCCTCGAAGCCCTCCGACAGTTTTTCCAATGCGGCAAACGGGGCACCCGCATAAAGGCCGGAGAGGTATTTCGACATCGCGCCCACGGGCGGCGCGATCGACATCTCGTTGTCGTTGAGGATCACGAACATCCGACGGCCGTGAGAGCCGGCGTTGTTCAGCGCCTCGTAGGCCATGCCGGCAGAGATCGCGCCGTCTCCGATCACGCAGATGGCGTCGCCCGTCGGCTGCCCCATGTCGCGCGCGACGGTGAAGCCGAGGCCGGCCGAGATGGAGGTCGACGAATGCGCGGCGCCGAACGGGTCGTGGTCGGACTCGCTGCGCTTGGTGAAGCCGGACAGGCCGCCGCCCTGGCGCAAGGTGCGGATGCGGTCGCGGCGGCCGGTCAGGATCTTGTGCGGGTAGCACTGGTGCCCGACGTCCCAGATCAGCTTGTCTCGCGGCGTGTCGAACACCGCGTGGATCGCCACTGTCAGCTCGACGACCCCGAGGGACGACCCGAGATGCCCGCCGGTTTCGGAGACGACGTCAATCGTCTCGGCCCGAAGCTCGGTCGCCAGCCGCGCGAGATCCCGGTCGGACAGCGCATTGAGATCCGCGGGGCCTGCGACGCGGTCGAGGAGCGGCGTGGCGGGATGGCTCATGGGACCCTCCAAAAGGAAAAGGCGCCGCGGGCGCCGGTCGGCCACCGCGGCGCGAGGTACCTGTTGCCAGCAGGATGGGAACCGGGACGATCGCGCCCCGTCCACCGGGCCTGGCAAGCGGCCCGATCGGAAGGCCGGACAGGGGCGGCGTTCACCGCCGCACCCCCTCAGGCGGTCCGGGTGGCGTCGGGTTCAGGCGCCACGATGAGCGAAGCGGACGGATCGACCGCCTCCTTCGACTTAGGGGGTAGCAGCCCGCCGATCGCCTTGAAGATCAGGATGAAGGCCATGACCGACAGGAAGACCAAGGCACCGTACATCGCCCCCGTCGTCATCTTGCCGAGGATCCACGTGTGGAGCGACGGCGTCGGCTCGGACTTGAGGTACCAGTAACGCTCGTTCATCGGATCCTCTCCCTTAGTCGTAGATCGGGGCGTAGTTGTGGTCTTGCGCCCAGACGAACCAGTTGTCGACGACCGTGCCGGTCAGCAGGATGCCGATCCCGCCGGTCAGCGTGGTCAGCACCGCAAACCACCAGGCCCAGCGGTGAATGCCCTCGAACGTGGCGTTGAACCCCATCGTCCAGCGCCAGAACAGCGCCGCCCGCTCGGCCGCCGTGCCGCGGTCGACCATGTGCTCGAGCTCCCGGTCGCCGCCGAGGCGCGAGACCGCAAGGATCGTCGCCCCGTGCATCGCGAAGAGCAGCGTCGAGCCATAGAGGAACACGATCGAAAGCGCGTGGAACGGGTTGTAGAAGAGGTTGCCCCACGTCAGCGAGAACAGGTTCGTCCAGTCGAGGTGCGGGAAGATGCCGTAGGGCACCGCCTCGGACCAGCTGCCCATCAGGATCGGCCGGAACAGGCCGAGGACGAGGAACAGCCAGATCGCGGATGCGAAGGCCCAGGCGACGTGCTTGCCCATGCCAAGCTGATCGGCCAGCACGTACGACCGGACCCACCAGGACAGCACCGAGACCAGCAGGAAGAACGAGGCGATAAGCCACAATCCCCCGTCGTTCAGAGGAGCGAAGCCCAACCCGTATTCCGGCGGCGGCGGATCGAGCGAGAGGTAGAACAGGTCCCTCACGAAGACCGCCGGGTTGTAGTCCACCTGCCCCCAGAAGGAGGCGCCGACGAGGAAGAACCAGATCGCCCCCGTCGCAAGCGAGACCACCCCATACGGGCCGAGGTAGATCGGCCCGAGTTGTGCGTTGCCGAACCATCCGAGGAGTGCGCTGAAGCGGCCTCCCCCCATCCGGTCCCGAAGGTCGATGTCCTCGACCATTCCCAGTTCCGGCGCGCCGTGCACCTGCACCTGGCTGAAGATGTTTTGATACTCAGGCATTGTTCATCTCCCTCACAGGTTCGCCCACCAGGGCAGTTCGAGCCACCAGTCCCACCACACGATCCAGGCGTCGAACCAGACGGTGCCCGATATCACGATGCACACCGCGCTCCAGAACCCCGCGTTGAGCGCGAGCAGGAGCCCCAGTCTGTGGATGCCGAGGGGCCCGATCGAGTATCCGATGAAGTCGCGGAAGAACGTGTCCTCATGGTCGGGCTGCTTCATCACGGTCCCCTTCTTTGGGTTCGCCGCCGAGAGGATCAGGCCGCCATGGAGCGCGAGCGCGAGAGTGGTGGTGAAGAACAGGCTCACCGCCAGCATGTGCGCCGGGTTGTAGTGGAAGTTGCCGTACGCGTAGCCGGTGTTCGATACCCAGTCGAGGTGCGTCCATATTCCGTACGGGAAGCCGTAGCCCCAGGCCCCCATCAGGATGGGCCGGATCACGACCAGCGTCGTGTAGGCGAGGATTGCGAAGCCGAACGCGACGGGCACATGCAGCCCGATCCCGAGCTTGCGCGCGATCTCGACCTCTCTGAGCGCCCACGAGATGAAGGCGCCATGGGCGCAGATCGTGATGATCTGCCATAATCCCCCGTCGAGAAGTGGCGCCGCACCCAGTCCGTATTCCAGCGGCGGCGGGTCGATCGAGATTTGCCAGGGGTTCCAGACCCCTTCTACTGCCGTCCCGTAGAAGATCAGGACGGTACCGAGGCCTGCGAAGAAGATCGTCGTCACCCCGAAGAAGCCGACGAAGAACGGCCCGACCCAGAAATCGAACAGGTCGCCGCCGATGAGCGTGCCGCCTGGCACGCGATATTTCCGTTCGAAGCTGAGAAGCGCCATGGTGCGTCACCCCGTCTTGATTGGGTTTCCGCGGGCGACGCAGACGGCCGCCCGCGGAGGTTGCCTCATTCGGCCACGACCACGCCTTCTGCGCCCGGTACGCCGTACTTGAGTGTCGACGTCTCGAACCAGTTGTAGCGGTCGGTAGAAAGCAGGACGAGATGGATCATCGCCGCCAGTAGGAAGAGGAAGACGCCCTGCGCCACGAAAACGCGACGCGGGTCGAAGACCAGCCAGATCTTGTAGAACTTGCTCATGTCTTACGCCCCCCTCAGAACCACGGACGCCAGATGAACACCGCCAGATGAGCGACGACGGCGACAGCTGAGAACAGCCATAGCCCGCTCATGTAGACGGAGTGCAACTCTTGCGCCTGCTCGTCGGTGAGACCTGTGAAGGACAGGTCGGTTCTATCAGCCATTGAATCCTCCGGATCGTTGACTGACGCCGCGGGACCCCCACGGCGGGGTTGCCGTCCACCTCTCGGCGTCGGGCCATCCGTCCCCTTCCGGGTCGGGATCTCGATGCGCGGTCAGGCCGCGAAGATCATGGGCGTGATGATCCGGGCCTGGCTCCAGGCGCGGGCCACTGGCCCCTTGTCGTTCAGGCTTCCCCGCTTGAGCACGCTGAGTGCCCAGGCCAGCGTTGCCAGAGGCAGCGCGGCGAGGAAGATGATGGCGAAGTAGACGGTGAATTCGGCGCGGCCGGAGTGGCGCGCGCGGGGGGCGGCGAAGCCGCCTTCTATCGTCTGGTCGCTCATGGTGCCTCCTTGGTGGATGCGATGGGCCCGAGGGCCGAAACTGTTTCCCGGACGACCCGCTCGGCCCCTTGGGCCAGCGCCGCGCGCTCGGCGGCGTCGCGCAGCTGCTTTGCGGCCGAGATGCGGGTCAGGACGGGGTGCTGCGCGACGATGCGGTCGAGCTCGGCCTGCGCGTCCTCATCCCAGGGGAAATCGCGGCGGAGCGTCGTCGGCGTGGCGTCCGCGGCGTCGAGCTGCGCGCCCGTGGGCAGGATGTGGAAGAGCGCGTCGAAGAGGCCGTTGCAGACCTCCTGAACGAGGTACGTCGCGCCGGCGTAGCCCATGAACGGTGTTCCGGTGGCGCGGCGGATCGCGGCGCCGGGGAACGACGCCGGAATGAAGGCCGGTTTCGGGCCGTGCCCCTGTGCGGTCTCGGCGAGGTAGATCTTTTCGTTGATCGAGCCCATCACGATCAGCGGGTGCTTTGCCGCGATCAGGCTGCGGACCTCGTCGTTGTTGGTCTTCGTCCCGGCGGTGCGGGCGACGGCGAAGGCGCAGGGCAAACCGAGATCGCCTTCGAGGAAGTGTCTGATTCCACGGGCATAGGTTTCGGTCGCCACGATGCCGAAGCCGGCGGTGCCGAAGAAGTCCTGCGTGACGGAGCGCCAGAGATCCCAAAGTGGCTTGAGGGTCGAGTGCTTCTCGCGCTCGATGAAGGGCTCGGGGTCGAGGCCCAGCATTTCTCCGAGCTTTCTCAGAAACTTCGTCGTGGAGTCCAGGCCGATCGGCGCCTGCAGGTACGGCTTGCCGAGGCATTCGGCGAGGCCGCGGCCGAACTCGCGGTACATCACCACGTTGGCATCGGCGTTGACGAGGTTCCGCATCTCGGCGAGGTGCGCGCCGAGCGGCAGGACCATGTTGACCTCCGCCCCGATGCCCTCGACCAGCCGGCGTATCTCGCTGAGATCGCTGGGAGAATTGAAGACGCCGTACATCGGGCCGAGGATGTTGACGCGGGGGGCGCTGCCCTCCTCGCGCTTCTTCTCGGGGGGCATCCGGCCCTTGGTCATGCCGAACTCGGTGAAGAGCCAGGTCATCGCGCGGTCGGCGGCCTGCCACTGGTCCTCGTCGATGGTGCGGGGAAGAAAGCGTTGGATATTCGTGCCTTGCGGGGTCACGCCGCCGCCGATCATCTCGGCGATGGAGCCGGTGACGACGACCGCCGGCAGCGCCGGGTCGAGCGTGCCCCAGGCCCGCTTCATCGCGCCTTCGGTGCCGTCGCGGCCCAGCTCTTCCTCGCCCAACCCCGTGACGACAATGGGCAATTCATGGGGCGGCAGGGCGTCGGTGTAGTGCAGGACGGAGGTGACAGGCAGGTTCTCGCAGCCGACGGGGCCGTCGATGACGACCTGCAGGCCCTTGATCGCGGTGAAGGCGTAGACCGCGCCCCAGTAGCCGCCGGCCCGATCGTGGTCCTGGATCAGCATGAGGGCACCTCGGCCCGAAACTGACCACTTGTTGTGAGTTTCAGATCCCGGTTTGACCGCTTCGTGTCGGAAATCGGCCGAAAATGTACATGCGCGCCCATCAGATCATCTCCGCCGCTTTGGCGGCCTTGGCCTGCTTGTCGAGCTTCTTCTGGTGGGCCGCGCGGAAGTCGGGGCGGAGGTTCGGATCGCCCTCCCACACGCCGGCGGTGTCGCCGTGTCCGACGCCCTCGAAGAACTCGCGCATGGTGTCCATGCGGCCCTTGTTGGCGATGGCGGCGTTCACCACCTCGGCCAGCGAGCCGGCGCCGGCGACGCCCATCAGCGGACGCGCCGAGATCAGGTTGGTGAAGTAGAGCGACGGGATGCCAAGCTCCTTGCCCTTCTGCACCACCGGCGTCGTGCCGATGGCGAGGTCGGGCCGGACTCCCTCCATCGCCGCGAGGTCGTCCTCGAGGCTGGCGCGGAACTTGACCTTGGTGCCGCGTGACTCCAGCCACTCGCGGTCCCAGGCGGATTGCTCGGTGCGGGCGCAGGCGGTGCCGACGTAGGGGACGTTCGCGCCGGATTCGATCAGCAGGCGGGCGACGTGCAGCTCGCTGCCCTCGTAACCCGAAAGCGTGATCGTGCCGTCGATCGGCATCGCGGCGAGGGCGCCCTTGATCGGGCCGAGGGCGGCGTTCTGCGCGGCGGCAACCTGCTCGGCCGGGAGGCCGAACGCCTCGCCGATCGCGGCGAGCCAGTTCGCGGTGCCGTCATGGCCGACCGGGGCCGAGCCGACGATGGGGCGGCCGGCGCGGGTGAAGGTGCGCATTGCGGCCGAGTAGAAGGGATGGATCGCCGCGACCGCGCCGCAATCGAGCGCGGCATAGAGCTCGCGCCATTCGCGGCAGGGCACGACCGGACCGGCGGCAAAGCCGAGCGGATCGAGCAGGCGGCCGATCATCACCGGATCGGCCGGGAACATCTCGCCCAGCAGCGTGACGGTCGGGCGGTCGGACTTGCCCGAGGCGGGCGCCGGGACCGGACCGGCGGCGGCCTCGGCCGCGGCATAGTCCAGCATCGCGCCGGCGAGGACGTCCTTGGCCTCGGCATGGGTCGGCACGCCGAAGCCCGGCACGTCGATGCCGACGATGCGGACGCCGTCGATCTCTTTCGGGAGCAGGCGCAGCGGCACGCCCGAAGCGGTCGGCACGCAGAGGTTCGTGACCACGATGGCGTCGTAGCGGTCGGGGTCGGCGAGCTGGTGGACCGCCTCGCGGATGTCCTCGAAGAGCTTGCCGGTGACCAGCGTCTCGGAGCTGAACGGGACGTATCCGACGGAGCGGCGGGCGCCGTAGAAGTGGCTGACGAAGGTCAGGCCGTAGACGCAGCAGGCCGACCCGCTGAGAACGGTCGCGACCCGGCGCATCCTGAGGCCGACGCGCAGCGAGCCGAAGGCGGGGCACATGGACTGCGGCTTGTCGTGCGGGCCTTGCGGGTAGTCGGCGGCGTAGCGGTCGAGAATCTCGGACTGCCCGGCGCTGCGCGCCGCGGCCTCCATCTCGGCGGCGCCGGCGTGACAGCCCATGCCGTCGCCCTGCGGCGCTGAAGGCGGCTTGGCCTCGTCGCGCGCGGCGACCGTCACCTCAGCCGTGTCGGCGTCGTCGTAGCGGACTTCGTCGCTCATGCCGAGCCTCCGGCGGGACGGTCGTGGCCGCGGGCCAAGGCGGCAATGTCGTCGAGCAGGCGGCGGATCTGGTCGGGGCGGGCCTGCGCCATCATCTCGCGCACCGCGTCCTGTGCGGGCTGGGCAGTCCGCTCATGCCTCGTCATAGACCACCTCCAGGCTCTCGCGCGGCTTGGCGTACTTGCCGCGCATGTCGGCGTCGGTGGCGGGCACGAGCGTGACGCCCGCGCCGGTGTCCTTGCCGTCGAAGAGGTTGAGAAGGCCGTCCTGGTCGAGCGGCGCGGGGCGAACCGGCGGCGCCAGCGACACCGCCTCGGCGAGCCCCGAGAACAGCGACCCCCATTGCGACGCATCGGTGCCGACGATCTGGTAGTTCGCCGATTTCTTGCGCAGGTCGTCGTCCTGCGGGATCGCGGCGAGGACCGGGATCTTGACCGCCTCGGCAAAGGCCTGCGCCTCGCCCGAATGGTCGTCCTTGTTGATGACGAGGCCGGCGACGCCGACATTGCCGCCGAGCTTGCGGAAGTATTCCACCGCCGAGCAGACGTTGTTGGCGACGTAGAGCGACTGCAGGTCGTTCGAGGCGACGAGGATCACCTTCTGCGCCATGTCGCGGGCGATCGGCAGGCCGAAGCCGCCGCAGACCACGTCGCCGAGGAAGTCGAGCAGGACGTAGTCGAAGTCCCAGTCGTGGAAGCCGAGCTTTTCCAGCAGCTCGAAGCCGTGGATGATGCCGCGCCCGCCGCAGCCGCGGCCGACCTCCGGCCCGCCGAGCTCCATCGCGAAGACGCCGCCGCGCTTGTAGCAGACGTCGCCGATCTTGACCTCCTCGCCCGCCAGCTTCTTGCGGGTCGAGGTCTCGATGATCGTCGGGCAGGCCTTGCCGCCGAACAGCAGCGAGGTGGTGTCGGATTTCGGGTCGCAGCCGATCAGCAGCACGCGCTTGCCCTGCTCGGCCATCATGTGGCTGAGGTTCGCCAGCGTGAACGACTTGCCGATGCCGCCCTTGCCGTAGATCGCGATGATCTGGGTCTTCTTGGTCGGCTCGTTCGCCTGGATGTCGGCGAGATCCTCGTTCGCCTCGTCGCGAAGTCGCTGGTCGAAGTCCTTGAGGTTCGGGACGTCTAGGGTCATGCGATGCCTTTCCAGTCCAGGACCGTCTTGAGGTTGCAGCGGATCGTCGAACGCGTCCGCGTAGGCCGCCGCCGCGTCGGAGGCGGGGCGGACATGGCTGACGAGCCCGGCGAGCGACAGCGCGCCCGACTCCACCAGCATCCGCACCGCGAGGAGGTCTGCGGGCTGCCATTCGGCGGCGACGCGCAGGCGCGCCTCGCGCATGAAGGCGGGCGGGAAGGCGAACGAGACCGGCTTGTCGTAGAAGCCGGCGAGCACGACCTCTCCGCCCTTGGCGAGGCGTCCGATCAGCGAGTCGAGGATGCCCTCGGCGCCGCTGGCGTCGTAGATGGCGCGGTAGTCCCGGCGCTCGTCGGCGGCGGGGTCGACGACCTCGTAGCCGTCAGCGCCGCGAGCGGCGACGCGGGTTCAGCTCCCAGACCGTCGGGGGCGTGCCGCCGGCGGCCAGGGTCAGCCGCGCCAGCAGGCGGCCGAGGACGCCGTGGCCGACGATGAGGTCCGGCAGCGCGGTGCCGAAGCCGGCGATGGCATGGCGCGCCGTCGCGGCGAGCGCCATCAGCGACGCCGTCGACCCCGAGAGCCGAATCGACCCGCGACAGCCGCTCGGCGCCGGGTATGGATGTGGCGGGCGGCCCCACCGAAGAGACCGCGAACCTCGGCGTAGCACGAGGCGCCGGGCACGAAGACCGTGTCGCCGGGGCGGAAGCCGGTCGCGGCGTCGGCCTCGACGACCTCGCCGGCCGATTCGTAGCCCGGGACGAGCGGATAGCCCATGCCGGGAAAGGCCGGCATCGTGCCACGCCACAGCAGGCGCTCGGTCCCGCTGGAGATGCCGGAATGGTCGACCCTGACGACGACGGAGCCGGGCTCCGGATCGGTCAGGGCGACGGAACCGAGCGTCGAGCGCGCCGGGTCCGTCGAGTATCACCGCCTCCGTGTGCATGTCTCTCCCCTTCCTCGATCCCCGCCGGCGGGCCCTGCGGGCGCCGATCGGCCGGATGTCTTAGTGTCACTTTAACCTGACAGTTTTAGCTGTCAATCCTGCGAGACAGTTTCTGGTGCGCGAGCTTCGATCGACGCTCGTCACGAAGGGGCGCGCCGTGCGCCGGTGCCGCACCGAGACGAAGCCGGCGGCGCCGAGCAGCTCCCCGATGCGCTCCCGAGACCGCGTCCGGCCGGTCCCCATCGCCAGCGTGTAGACGGCGAAGTACGTGTCGCCCGAGGTCGTGCCCAGCATCGGTTCCGAGACGATGATCCGGCCGCCGGGCGGCAGCGCCGCGCGCACGCGCGACAGAAGCGTCGCCACGGCTGCGTCGTCGTGATCGTAGAGCACGCGGACGAGGCTGACGGCATCGGCGCCGGCAGGAAGGGCGGCGCGAAAGTCGGCGGCGACGACCTCGATCCGCCCGGCAAGGCCACGGGAGGCGAGCCGCCTCGCCGCCGATTCGGTGACGGCCGGCAGGTCGGCGAGGGTCAGCCGCAGCTCGGGATGCCGCCGCGCCACCGCCTCCAGGAACGCGCCGGTGCCGCCGCCGACATCCATGAGGTGCGCGACGCCGCCGAGGCGCACCGCGGCCGAGCGTCTCTTCCGCGACCAGCGCCTGGCTGTCCGCCATCAGGGCCGAGTAGCGCTCTGCCGAGTCGGCATCCACGCCGCCGAGGACATAGGGCCAGAACCGGGCGAGCTCGGGAGCGGTTTCGCCCCGGAAGAACCCGGCCGCGTCGGAGAGGTCGCCGTAGAGAACGGCGTTGTGCCGGATCATCTCCGCGAGGCCCGGCACGCCGAGGAGCGCGGCGCCGCGACGGGCGAGGCGGTACCGCCCCCGCCGCCGGGACAGAAAGCCGAGCGCCGCCAGGCCGCCGCAGAAGGATCGCTGCACGATCGGCGCCGAGATCCGCGCGAGCAGCGACCTCGTCAACGGTCAAGGGGCCGGCGGCCAGGTCCTCGAAGATCCCGAGCTCGACCGCAGCGAGCAGCATCTGGCTGTGAACGAAGCCGCCGACGATTTCCATCATCGCTTCGCCGTCGCGCCGGACCAGGCCGCGGAGCAGCGGCAGGCGCGCCGCGATGTCTGGAAGCGCGGTGAGGCGACCCAGCCGCGCCAGCCTCTCATTTGCGAGCTGTCTGCGCGCGCGGCGGGCCGACCGGGCGACACCCGTCCGGCCCGCGCCGTCCATCTCAGCGGAAGGCGGGCGCGACCGGCGTCAGACGCTCGGCCTGTCGGCGGACCATCTCCGCCAGCTGCGCCTCGCCCGGGCAGGACGGGATCGACGCGATCGCCCCGCCGAGGATGTCCTTGAGGCGCCTGACCGCGCCGTCGACACCAAGCTGCGTCACCGCACTCGGCCGGCCATGCGTCGCGTCCTGGCCGGCGGGCTTGCCCGTCGAGGAGGCGGGCATGGTCGCGTCCAGAAGGTCGTCGGCGACCTGAAACGCCTCGCCGATGCGCGCGCCAAGCTCCTCCCATGGCTCCGGGTCCTGCCCGGCGGCGATCGCGCCCATCTGCGTCGCCGCGCAGAAGAGCGCTCCGGTCTTGGCGCGGTGGTATGCCGAGAGGTCGATCCGCGGTTCGCTCTCCCACCCCTGCCCGGCGCAGATTCCGCCCGGCATCCCGGTCCGCCGCGCGAGCTGCAGAAGGAGCGCGCCTGCACGCGCGGGCTCTCGTACCGCCTGGCGCGCCAGCGTCTCGAACGCCAGCACGATCAGGCTGTCGCCGGCAAGTACCGCCAGCGGCTCGGAATAGGCGCGGTGGACGCTGGCCTTGCCACGGCGCGTGTCGGCATCGTCGAAGCACGGCAGGTCGTCATGGACGAGGCTGCCGCAATGCATCAGTTCGAGCGCCGCCGCGGCCGCATTCGACAGCGCCGGACGATCGTCGCCGCACGCCATCGCGACGCTCGAGCAGGATCGTGGGCCTGATACGCGCCCCGCCCGGCACCACCGCATGCTCGAGCGCCGCGGCAAGCCGCGGCGGCGCCGGCGGCCCCGCGGCGCCCGCCAGCGCATCGGCGATCGCGGCCTCGATCCTGTGTCTGAGCGCCATCGGCGTCCCCCGATTGTCAGATTTTCACGACATATACTGTAAATCAGAGTGGACAGTCATCCGGCGCGAGTCAACACTGATCCTGTGGAACCGACAGTGATCATCGGCGCCGGCTTCGGCGGCCTGGCGGCGGCGCTCGCGCTGGCCGGCGCCGGCCACCCGGTTCTTGTGCTGGACGCGTCGGACGCCCCCGGCGGCAAGGCGCGTCAGCAGCCGAGCGCCGCGGGACCTGTCGATGCGGGCCCGACGGTGCTGACGCAACGCCGGGTCTTCGATGCGGCCTTCACGGAGGCCGGCCTCGACCTCTCGGAGTTCGCGATCCTCGAGCGGGAGCCGCTTCTCGCGCGCCACTTCTGGACCGATGGGTCGGTCCTCGATCTCTGGGACGATGCCGACCGCAGCGCCGAGAGCGTCCGGCAATGGGGCGGAGCCATCGCCGAAGAAGAGTTCCGCGCCGTCGATGCCGAGGCGCGCCGCCTGTGGGCCGCGTTCGAGGGGCCGGTCATCCGCGCGCCGCAGCCCCGACCCCATCGGATGGCGCTCGCCGCGCTGAGCGATCCGAGGATCCTGCCGATGCTGGGGCGGACCATGGCGGGGCGCCTGTCGCGCCTGAAGGAACCGAGGCTCGCGCAGCTGTTCGGCCGCTATGCCACCTATGTCGGCGGTCTGCCGCAGGCCTCGCCTGCGCTGCTGTCGCTGATCTGGCGCGCCGAGGCCGATGGCGTGTGGCGCGTCCGGGGCGGCCTGCACGCCCTTGCCGCAGCGCTCGCCGACGCGGTCCGGCATCGCGGCGGCACGGTCCGTTGCGGCACCGAGGTCGCAGAGATCGAGCTCGTCGGCGGCAGGGCGCGCGCCGTCCACACGTCGGGCGGCGAGCGCATCGAAGCCGCGGATATCGTCTTCGCCGGCGACCCGGCAGCGCTTCGCGACGGCCTCCTCGGCGCGACGTTGCGCCCGGCCGTGACGGCCGCCGCGGCCATCGCCCCGCAGCCTTTCGGCGCGGGTCTGGACGTTTGCCGCGCGGCCCTCGCGCAGCGACCTCGCGCACCACAACGTCTTCTTCGGCGAGGATCCGAAGGACGAGTTCGAGCCCCTCGCAAACGGCACTCCCCCGATCGACCCCACGCTCTACGTCTGCGCTCAGGATCGCGGCCACGGGCTCGTCCCGCCCGCGCCCGAACGCTTCGAGATCATCGAGAACGCGCCGCCCTGGGATGGCGCGGAACCGGAGGACAGCACATGCCGGACACGGCTGACCACCTCGCTCGCCCGCTTCGGGCTGAGCTTCGATCCGCCGCCGGAGACATCCGAGATGACCGGTCCACGGGACTTCGCCGCGCTGTTTCCGGGCAGCCGCGGTTCCCTCTACGGGCGGAGCCCGCACGGAGCGATGGCGGCGCTGAGGCGGCCCACGGCGCGCAGCAGGATTCCGGGCCTCTACCTCGCGGGGGGCGGGTGCCATCCGGGGGCGGGCGTCCCGATGGCGGCACTCTCCGGCCGGCACGCGGCCGCGGCGATCTTGAGCGACCGTGCTTCGACATCGACGTCCCGCCGGACGGCTACGGCTGGTGGTACGTCGACGGCGTCTCGGACGATGGAAAAAGCGCCGTCAGCGTCATCGCCTTCATAGGCTCGGTGTTCTCGCCCTGGTACGCCTGGTCGGGCCGACGCGACCCGGAAAATCACTGCTGCATGAACGTCGCCACCTACGGCCGCGGCGGCGGTCGCTTCGCGATGACCGACAGGGGCCGCACCGCGCTCCGCCTTTCGCCCGAGTCGATCGAGATCGGCCCCAGCCGGATGCGCTGGACCGGCTCGGACCTCGTCATCGACGTGGCCGAGCGCGGCGCGCCGTTCCGCTTCGGCCGGATCAGGGGCCGCATCACCCTGCGGCCCGACGCCGTGACATCGGTGGAGCTGCCGCTGACCCCCGACGGCGCACACGTCTGGCGCCCGTTCGCGCCCTCGTCCTCCATCGAGGTCGACCTGGGTGCCGGCTTCCGCTGGCACGGACACGGCTATTTCGACTCCAATTTCGGCACCCGCGCGCTGGAGGCGGACTTCCGCACATGGACCTGGGGGAGGTTTCCCACGCCCTCCGGCGCGACCTGCTTCTACGAGGCCGAGCGGCGCGACGGAACACGGGTCGAGGCGGCAGTGGCGTTCTCGGGAGGCCGCGCGGAGCACGTCGCGGCGCCACCGCGCGCGCCATTCCGGCGCTCCCTCTGGGCGGTCAGGCGGGAGACGCGCGCCGACCCCGGCGTGCGACCGCGCCAGGTTCTGGGGATGCTGGATGCGCCATTCTACACGCGCTCGGCGGTTCGAACGACGATCGACGGACTGGAGACCACAGGCGTCCACGAGGTGCTGGATCTCGACCGCTTCCGGTCGCCCCTGATGAAGCCGCTCCTTGCGGTACGGGTGCCGCGCCGCGCGCGCTGGCCCTAGACTTCGCGGGGCAGCGCCGCCTCGCCCGGGTTGCGCCGCCAGACCGAGACGTTGAGCGCCGCGGCGTAGCTCACCCACACCAGATACGGCACCATCAGCAGCCCGGCGATGCCATCGAGGCCCCAGAACATCGCAAAGGTCGCCGCGACGGCGATCCAGAGCGGCAGGATGACCGCAACGCCGCCGGCGAGAGAATGCTTGCCGAAGAAGACCGGCGTCCAGAGCGCGTTGAGCACGATCTGCAGCGTCCAGAATGCCATGGCGAGATCGTTGCCGGCCAGCCGCGCCACGCGTGCCGCGGCGATGGCGATCACGACATAGAGTGTCGTCCACGCGATCGGGAACAGCCAGTTCGGGGGCGTCCAGGACGGCTTGTCGAGCCGATCGTACCACGGCCCGGGGCTGAAGATCGCGCCGGTCGTCCCGGCGGCGAAGCATGACGCGAGAAAGATCGCGAATACGGTCCAGTCCATCCCCATCGAGCTAGGTCGAAGGGCGCGGCGGGCCAGAGCGATCACGCGGCAGAGGCCCCCCGCGCGGCGCGCAGCGCCCGGTCACGCGCCTCGAGCTCGGCGAAGACGCCGACGAGGCTTCCGGCGCGACCCTCGCCCCACCTGCTGGCGGGAGCGGCAACCGCGGCCGCCTCGACCAGGAACCGCGTCTCGCCGAGCGGGCGGGCGTAGAGCACCGCGGAGCGCGGCATCACCGTCATGATCCCGGCGCGCGCGAGCGACAGAGCGATCCAGCCCAGCTTCTGCCCGCGCGTGGTCCGCGCCCTCATCGCGACGCTGTCGTGACCGTTGCGCGCGACCGCATCACCGATCCCGGCATAGATGTGCCGGGCGGCAAGGATGCCGGGCCGCGCCGAGACCGGCAGCATCGGCACGCCGGCTTCCGCCCGGTGGTAGAGCGCGTCCGCCTGCCCCAGCAGCCGAGCGACGAGCGCCCGCAGCCGCGGGTCCGCCGAGGGCGCGGCGCACAGCGCCTCCGCCGTCAGCCCCACCTCCGCCAGCCAGTCGAGCGGCAGGTAGACGCGGCCGGCACGCGCATCCTCCCCGACGTCGCGGGCGATGTTGGTCAGCTGCATGGCGAGACCGAGGTCGCAGGCCCGCGCGAGGGCATGGGCGTCGCGCACCCCCATCAGCACGCACATCATCGCCCCGACCGAGGCGGCGACGCGGCGTGGAATACGCGAACACGTCCGACAGCGTCCGGTAGCGCCGGCCGCAGGCGTCCCAGGCCAGACCCTCCAGCAGCGCTTCCGGCAACGCCCGCGGCATCCGGTGCTCCTCGATGACGCGCGCGAAGGCGCGGTCGGCGGGCATGTCCCTCGGCCTGCCGGCGTAGCAGAGGTCGAGCCGGTCCCGCAGCGACAGAACGGCGGCCGGCTTCTGCGCCGCCCTCGTCCACCGCGTCGTCGGCAAGCCGGCAGAACGCATAGAGCGCCAGCGCCGGGTCGCGCGCCTTCGGCGGCAGCAGCTTCGAGGCTGCGTGGAATGATAGCGACCCGGTGCGGATCGACGCCCGGCAGAATTCCAGATCATCGGCTGCCGTCATGCGCCGCTCCCTTCGTACGTAGACCTCTCCGCAGGCCATGGCCGTCGTCGTGCATGCGGGACGGCACCGGGCGCGCGGCGGCGACGGTCGGCCGGCGAACCTTGGCCTGCGCGATTCCGTCGCGACGCGCTTCCGCCACGTTCCCGGCAAAGCCTCGCCGCCAGGCCGCAGCGCCCGCGGCGAAGCCCGCGCGCGGACGGGCGGGCCTCGATGGCCCGGCCGGACGCGCCCCCCGGCGCTGCACTCATTCCGCCGCCACCGGCACGGCCGCCGGCTCCGCGTCCGGCACGAGCTTGCCCAGCACGTCCGCCGAGGCCACGACGCCGGGCAGGCCGGCACCGGGATGCGTCCCGGCGCCCACGAGGTACAGGCCCGCGCACCTCCTCGCTCACGTTGTGCGGGCGGAACCAGGCCGACTGCAGGATCCGCGGCTCGATCGAGAAACCGCACCCATGCGGGGAGAGGTAGCGATCGCGGAAATCCTCCGGGCGTGAAGCAGAAGCTTTCGCGGACGTGCGCACCGATCCCGGGCATCACGGCTTCGACCGCCGCTGCTAGTCGCTGGCGGTAGGGCTCCGCCGTCGTCGCCCAGTCGACGCCGCCATGACCCAGGTGCGGCACCGGCGACAGCACGTAGAACGTGTCGCCGCCGTCGGGCGCGCAGCCGGGTTCGGTGACGCTCGGCCGGTGAATGTAGAGGCTGAAATCCTCCGACAATCGTCCGCTGCGAAAGATGTCGCGGCAAAGGCCCTCGTAGCGCGGCCCGTTGAGGATCGTGTGGTGTCCCACGTCGCGCCACATGCCGGCCGTGCCGGAGGTGCCGAAGTACCAGACGAACAGGCCCATCGACCAGCGCGAGCGGGCGAGCTTCCTCGGCGACCATCGCCGCTTGGGCCGCCGCCGGAGCAGCCGGTCGTAGGTGTGCCCGGCGTCGGCGTTCGACACGATGATCTCCGCCGCGACGGTCTGCCCGCTCGCCAGGCGAAGCGCCCGCGCCCGGCCGCGATCGACGAGGATCTCGTCGACCTCCGCGCCTTGGCGGACCGTGCCGCCCTGCGCCTCGACGACGCGAACCATGGCGCGGGCGATCGCCTCCACCCCTCCGATGGCGTAATGCACGCCGAAGGTCGCCTCGAGATGGCTGACGAGCGCGTACATCGACGTCACCCGGAAGGGGTCGCCTCCGATGAAGAGCGGGTGGAACGACAGCGCCATCCGCAGGCGCGGATCCCGCACGCGTCGCGCGACGTGCGCGGCGATGGAGCGGTCGGCGCGCAGGCGCGCGAAGTCCGGCAGCGCCTTGAGAAGCTCGGCGACCTCGTGCATGGGGCGCCGCCCCAATCCCTCGAACCCGACGTGGTAGCGACGCTCGGCATCGCGGAGGAACCGTTCCCACCCGGCGACGTCGGCCGGCGACAGCCGACGGACTTCCTCGCGCATCGCATCATGGTCGGCGTGCGCCTTGAAGCGCGACCCGTCCGGCCACCGGATCTCGTAGAAGGGATCGAGCGGGCGCAGATCGACGTCGGCATCGAAGTCGCGCCCGCACGCCGCCCACAGATCGCGCAGATCCTGCGGCACCGTCACGATCGTCGGCCCGAGGTCGAACCGGTGCCCGCCGCGGCGGATCGCCGAGCCGCGCCCCCCGGGTCCGTCGAGCCGGTCGAGCACGGTGACCCGGTAGCCCTTGGCGCCAAGCCGCATCGCGGCGGCAAGTCCGCCGATGCCGGCGCCGACGATTGCGGCATGAGGTCGGGGGTCGGGGCGCGATGCATCCATGCGGGCGAGCCTACGACTGTCCAGTTTAGTTGACAATCGCCCTTTCGCTGCCGATCCTGCTTTCTCTCGGCGGGACAGCATGTCAAAGTACGCTTACACGGGATGGACGCTTGGGGAGGTCTTCATTCAGGTCGTCACGCTCACGATTTGCCGGTTTCCGCGGCTCTCGGATCGGCTCTGGGTCTTTTCCCAGATGGCGTTGGCGCGGCCGGCGCTCTGGCGCGCCGCGGGCCTGGAATTCTGGAAGCTCTGCGGCTCCGGCAGCGGGGAGGGGTTCACGCCGCGCCCCAACACCAGGGTCTGGGCGATCCTGGCTGTCTGGTCCGACGCCGACGCCGCGGACCAGGGCCTCGCGGCCGCGCCCTTCACGCGCTGGACCCGCCGGGCGGAGGAGGCATGGACCGTTCGCATGACCGCGGTCTCGTCCCGCGGCTCGTGGTCCCGTCGTGCGCCCTTCCGGGTCTCGGACGCGGCCGCGGGGCCCATCGCCGTCCTGACGCGCGGCACGATCCGGCCGCTTGCGCTCATGAAGTTCTGGCAGCGCGAGCCGGCCATCAGCGAGGCCATCGGTCGCGATCCGAACGTCCTCTTCAAGATCGGCATCGGAGAGGTGCCGTGGCGGAACCAGGTGACCTTCTCGATCTGGCCCGACGCCGCCTCGATTGAGCAGTTTGCGCACCGCGGGCCGCACGCGGCGGCCATCCGGGCGGTCCGCCGGAACGGCTGGTTCGCAGAAGAACTCTACGCGCGGTTCGCCGTGGTCGGCGCGTGCGGCACCTGGGGCGGCGTCTGCCCCCTCGCGGGCAGGAGCGTCGCCGCATGATCCGCGACTGCCGTTCACAAGGGTCCCTCGCCACGTGACGTTTCCGTTCAGCGCCATCGTCGGACAGGAGGAGATGAAGAGCGCCCTGATCCTGACCGCGGTCGATCCGAGGCTGGGCGGGGTCCTGATTTTCGGCGACCGGGGCACCGGCAAGTCCACCGCCGTGCGCGCCCTCGCTGCGCTGTTGCCGCCGATCGAGGCGGTGGAGGGCTGTCCGGTCAACTCCGCCGCGCTGCAGGACGTGCCCGCATGGGCGAACGCCGGCACGCGGGTCCGCAAGCGCCCCACCCCGGTGGTCGACCTGCCGCTCGGGGTCACCGAGGATCGCGTGACCGGCGCGCTCGACATCGAGCGGGCGCTCGACTCGCGGCGAGAAGGCGTTCCAGCCGGGTCTGCTGGCGCAGGCCAATCGCGGATATCTCTATATCGACGAGGTCAACCTGCTCGAGGATCACATCGTCGACCTGCTGCTCGACGTCGCCGCCTCGGGGGAGAACCTGGTGGAGCGTGAGGGCCTGTCGGTCCGCCACCCCGCGCGCTTCGTCCTCGTCGGCTCCGGAAACCCCGAGGAGGGGGAGTTGCGCCCGCAGCTCCTCGACCGCTTCGGCCTGTCGGTCGATGTCGGCTCTCCCACCGACCTCGACGAGCGGGTGGAGGTCATTCGCCGGCGCGACGCGTACGAGCGGGGCGAACAGACGTTTTCGAAGAAGTGGACGGCGGCCGACGGGCGGCTGCGCCGCAAGATCGTCGCGGGCCGCGGCATGCTCGGAGAGGTCGAGGCGGGAGAAGACGCGCTGCGCGACTGCGCGCGCCTCTGCGTCGCGCTCGGCTCCGACGGATTGCGGGGAGAGCTGACGCTGCTTCGCGCAGCCCGCGCCCGCGCCGCCTTCGATGGCCGCCGCAGCGTCGAGCGCGCCGACGTCCGCGCCGTGTCCGCGATGGCCTTGCGGCACCGTCTGCGCCGCGATCCGCTGGACGAGGCGGGGTCGACCGCACGCGTCGCCCGCACCGTCGACGAGGTGCTGGGCGCGGCATGACGGCGGTCGCGGCTCCCGAGGCGCCGACCGAAGCAGCCGACACGGACCGCGTGCGCGCGGCGCTGGAGATCCTTGCCGTGGCGCCGGAGACCGTCGGCGGCCTCTGGCTGCGGGCGCGTGCCGGACCGGCGCGCGCCGCGGTGCTCGACGCGCTGATGACCCCGCTCCCGCTGCGGCGCCTTTCGGCGGCGCTCGACCCGGCGGCGCTGTCGGGGGGCGTCGACGTGGCGGCGACCCTGGCCTCCGGTCATACCGTGACGCGGGCCGGCCTCGGCGAAGAGCCTGCGCTTCTGCTGCTGGCGACGGCGGAAAGGTGCGAGGCAGAGATGGCGGCGCGCCTCGGGCAGATCCTCGATGGCGGGCGCCACGCCCTCGTCGCTCTGGACGAAGGCATCGAGGACGAGGCACCGCCGTCGGCGTTGACCGACCGCATGGGCCTGTTTCTCGCGCCGGACGAAGATGCGTGGCGCGCGGCTGCGGCCTTCGCGCCACGCACCGACCGGATCGCCGCCGCACGGGCGCGGATCGGTTCGGTCCAAGACGGCGAGGCGCCCCGTCTGGTGGTCGAGATCGCCTCGGCGCTGAGGGTCGCGGGACTCCGCGCACCGGCTTTCGCGCTGAGGGCTGCCCGTGCGTCCGCCGCCCTCGCCGGACGTGGCGAGATTGCGGAGGAAGACATTCGCCGCGCAGCGGAGCTGTGCCTTGGACACCGGGCGACGGCCATGCCCGACCTCGCAGAGGACGATGCGCCGCCGCCTCCACAGGAGGAGGGCGCTCCATCCGAGAGCAGCGAGGCGGAGGATGTGGAGCGGATCGTCGATGCCGCCCGCGCCGCGCTCCCGCCGGGGCTCGCAGCCGCGCTCGCCGCCGGACGCAGCCGCACCGCCCGCGGCGCCGGAGCCGGAGCCTCCCGCGCCGGGGCGCGAAAAGGCCGGCCGCTGGCATCGCGGAACGGCCGGCTCGACGGTCGGGCGCGGGTGGACATCGTCGCCACGCTGACCGCGGCTGCGCCCTGGCAGACATTCCGCGGCAGGACCGACGCAGGCGTCCGGGTCCAGCCATCGGACATCCGGCTGCGACGTTACAGGGAACGTGCGGAGCGGCTGCTGATCTTCGCCGTCGACGCCTCGGGATCCGCCGCCGCGGCCCGTCTGGCGGAGGCGAAGGGAGCCGTGGAGCTGCTGCTGGCCGGCGCCTATTCCAGCCGCGATCACGTCGCGCTGATCGCCTTCCGAGGGTCGGAGGCGCAGATCGTCCTGCCGCCCACCCGCTCGCTGAGCCTGACGAAGAGACGTCTGGCGGGACTGCCGGGGGGCGGGGGCACGCCGCTTGCGGCAGCGCTTGCGGCAGCCGACGAGCTGGCGCGGCAGACCGCGCGAGGCGGCCTCACGCCGGCGCTCGTC
The DNA here is from genome assembly GCA_963749675.1 of uncultured Alphaproteobacteria bacterium. GTDB lineage: Bacteria > Pseudomonadota > Alphaproteobacteria > Rhodobacterales > Rhodobacteraceae > Roseitranquillus. The sequence goes on along the minus strand of CAVVNT010000001.1, from coordinate 105,880 downwards.
CTTCTGACCGACGGCCGGGCGAACGTCGCGCTGTCAGGCTCCGGCGGTCGCGAGAAGGCGCGGCAGGACGCGATGATGGTCGCGCGCCGCATCGCCGGCACGGACCTCCGAGCGGTCGCTCTCGACACCGGCCGGCGGCCCGAGCCCTGGCTGGCGGAGCTCGCCTCGGCGATGCGCGCGAGCTACTTGCCCCTGCCGCGCGCCGACGCGGCAAGCGTCTCGGCCGCGGTCGGCGCCGCCCTGCCCCGCTGATGGACTGGGCACGAGGACGGAGCGTCGTGGCCGAACCGCGAATTCTCGCGCTTCGTCGATGTCCGCCCCCACCGATGGCACGTACAGGTCGCCGGCGAGGGACCGGACCTGCTGTTGCTGCACGGATCCGGCGGGGCCACCCAGAGCCTGCGCGGACTGCTTCCGGCGCTCAGCCGGGACTGGCGGGTGATAGCGCCCGACCTGCCGGGACAGGGATTCACCCGGCAGGGCTCGCGTCAACGCCTCGGCCTCGACACGACGTCGGAGGACCTCTGGTCGCTGCTCGATGCCCTGGACGCCGCGCCGAAGGTGGCCGCCGGTCATTCCGCCGGCGCGGCCATCGCGCTGAGGATGTCGGAGAGCAGGCCGCTCTCGGGCGTCGTCGGCATCAACGCCGCGCTCGGAGCGTTCGAAGGGTTCGCCGGGTGGCTGTTCCCCTTCATGGCCAAGCTGCTGGCCCTCAACCCCCTCGTGCCGCCCCTCTTCGCCCGCACGGCGCGCAGCGAGAAGAGGGTACGGGAGCTCATCGATTCGACCGGGAGCCGCATCGACGACGAGGGCATGGCCCTCTACCGTCGGCTCATCGGAGACGCGCGCCACGTTGACGGGACGCTGTCGATGATGGCGCAATGGCGGCTCGACGGGCTCGCCGCCCGGCTGCCGCGGAATCCGGTGCCGACCCTGTTTCTCGTCGGAGACCGCGACAAGACGGTCCCGCCGGAGGTGTCCCGCACGGCGGCCGCGCAAATGCCGAACGCGCAGGTGGAGAGCCTCGGGCCCTACGGGCACCTCGTCCACGAGGAGGCGCCGGACCTCGTCGCCGAGCGCATCACGGCCTTCCTAGCAGGTTAGGCCTCGCTGGATTCCCAGGCGATGTCGACGATCTGCGACCGCGACAGGCCGATGTCCGAGAGTTCCCGGTCGGAGAGCGAAGCAAGCTCGCTATAGACCCGCTCGAACGCGCGGCGTCTCTCGATCGCTTCGGCGAAGTTAGAGAAGAAGCTGACGATGCGGGCGCCAATGCCGGTCGAACGGTCTTGCTGCGAAATTTCGTATGTCATGTCGTGTGTCCAGTGAGAATGAATAGGTGCGCCGATCGGGGGCGCGTGTCTCAAACATGGACGAATGCTGCGCGTGCACAATGGCTGGCGGCGCAATGCTGCTATGCAGAAAGTCCCTTGCCCGGTCCGTAGTGGCGGTCCCGACAACCCGCCTGCAGATCGTCTCCGCAGGCGGGCGTGACGTCCCGCGAGGTTATTCGACCTCGGCGAGGATGGCGGAGACCTCGTCCTGCTTGGTCATCTCGTCGCCTTCGCCCGCGACGATCGCTTCGATTTGCGTGAGTTGCTCTTCCGACGCGTTGTCGATCTTGTCGACCTCGCTCGAATCCATGCCGAGCTCGATGAGCCTCGGCTTCAACTCATCCGCAAGCTGGCTCTGGGCGAGAGCGGCCATCGGCGCGGTCAGGGCGAAGCCGGCGATCGCTGCGGCTGTGACGATGGACTTGATCATGTTCACACTCCTTCAACCCGGATCAATCTGAGTGGCAGTGCGCACACGTTGCACCGCCGCCATCGGTTCGCGAGCTCCGGGTATTGCTCGCAAAACGCTGGACCTCTTCGTGCCGCCGACCGGGGTTCGACCTCCGAGGGTCGATCTGCCACGCGGCGGTATTCTTTCGACCGATCGACCTCCCAGGCGCCCGTCGCGGACGTTCTGGAAGGTCTGGCTGATCGGCTCTCCGCACGTTGGAGCCGGAAATTTCCGGCGCACCCTGCGGTTCAGTCGCTGGCCTTCTGCATCGCCGCCTGCAGCTTTGCCTTGTCGGCGTCGGAGAGCTGCGGCCGGTCGACCTTGATCGTGAGCTTGTCCAGCGTTGCGGTCAGCGGGAACGGCGGCTTGTAGTCGGCGTCGTTCACGCCGGTCAGCGTATCCGAACCGATGTCGAAGCTCTCGTCCCATTGCAGGATGATCGGGATGGTCTTGTCCATCTTCTTTGTGTCGACCACCGTGCCGTCGACCTTCAGCGTGCCGGTGCCGGACTGGCCAACCCCGCTGATGCTGTTGTAGAGCAGCGTCCCGGCACCGATGCCGTCATAGGCGAAGTCGAACTCGACGGTGTGCTTGCCGGGGCTAAGGGCTTCCTGACCCTCCCACTTGATCCGATCGAGATCGAGCATGTTCCACAGGAACACTGGCTTGCCCTCCAGCAGGTAGAACCCGTAGCCCGCGAAGCGGCCGCCGGAGGTCAGGATCATGCCCTCGCCGCCACCCTCGGGCACGTCGATCTCGGCGGTGATCGTGTAGGACGCGTTCAGGATTCCGGGTGAATCGCCCTGTGGTAGACCGGTCATCGGCCGCGTGTAGACGAACTCCGTCCTCCCGGCGGTGATGTTCGGGCGCGGCGTCGCCATCCGCGTCCCTACCGACGCATCCAGCGGGAAGACCTGGTACCTCGTGGCTTCGCGGATGAACGTTTCCCTAAGCTCCTGAACCATGTCGGGGTGGTCCGCAGCCACGTCAGTGCTCTGCGTCGGATCGTTCTTGAGATCGTAGAGCTCGAACACCTGATTGTTCAGCGGATCGGGATTGGCGGGTCCGAACGCATTCCATGGAACGCGGTTGACCTTGGTGGCGAGAAACCAGTCGTCATGCCAGAGTCCCCAGTTTCCCATCATCTCGAAGTACTGCGTATCACGCGGTGGGGCGGCATCGGCGTTCGCCGCATCAAAGAGATAGGCGAAGCTCTTGCCGTCCATCGGCGCCTGGATGATCCCGTCGACACTCTGCGGCGGCGTGATCCCTGCGACCTCTAGGATCGTCGGCACGACGTCGATGACGTGAAGGAACTGGTCACGCTTGCCGCCCTTGTCGGTGATCTTTGCCGGCCAGGTCACCGTCATGTTCTGCCGGATGCCGCCCAGCTGCGAGGCGATCTGCTTCATCCACGGATACGGCGTGTCGAAGGCCCACGTCCAGCCGATGGACATGTGGTTGTAGGTCTCCTCGGTCCCCCAGACATCGTACCACTTCATCTGTTCGTCGACGGGGATTTCGCTGACGCCATTGAACCACGCGACTTCGTTGGGCGTGCCGAGCGGTCCGCCCTCGGCGCTCGTGCCGTTGTCGCCGTTGATGTAGATGATCAGCGTATTCTCGTATTCGCCGATATCCTTGAGGTACTGGACGATGCGCCCGATCTCGTGGTCAGAGTACGCTGAATAGGCGGCGAAGATGTCGACCTGCCGGATGAACAGCTTCTTCTCGGCATCGGTCAGCGTGTCCCACTCCTTGATGTAGTCGGTGGGCCAGGGTGTGATCTTGGCGTCCTCGGGGAAATAGCCCATCTTCTTCTGGTTCTCGAAGATGGTTTTCTGCAGCTCGTTCCAGCCGTCGTCGAACAGGTTCATCGCCTCGATCTTGTCGACCCACTCCTTGGTCGGGTGGTGCGGAGCGTGGGTTGCGCCGGGCGCATACTTCACGAGGAACGGCTTCGATGGATCGGTCTGGTGCATCCGGCTGATCCAGTCGATGGCGTCGTCGGCCATCGCGGTGACCAGGTTCCACTCACCCTCGGCATCGTCGAACGGATAGATCTGCGTGGTGTTGCGAAACAGGTTCGGCTGCCACTGGTTCGCGTCGCCGCCGACGAAACCGTAGAAGTATTCAAACCCCATGCCCGTCGGCCACTGGTCGAACGGGCCGGACTGGCTGGCCTGGAAAGCCGGCGTGTTGTGGTCCTTGCCGAACCACGAGGTGTTGTAGCCGTTGTCGAGCAGGATGCGCCCGATCGTCGCCTTGTCCTCGCCGATGATGCTGTTGTAGCCGGGATAGCCCGTCGACTGCTCGGATATTACACCGAAGCCGACGTTGTGGTGGTTGCGCCCGGTAATGAGCGCGGCGCGCGTGGGCGAGCAGAGCGACGTGGAATGGATCGACGTGAACTTGAGCCCATCCTCGGCCAGCGCGTCCATCGTCGGGTAGGGGATGACGCCGCCAAAGGTGCTGGGGATGCCCCAGCCGGAATCGTCGGTGATGATGAGCAGGACGTTCGGCGCCTCCTCGGGCGGGACGACGCGCGGCGGCCACCAGGGTGTGGATTCGTCGGCGTCGGTTGCGATCTCGCCGCCGAACCGTTGCGGTTGCGGCGGCAACTGCAGGCCGTCGAGTGTCCTGGTGTCGTTCGGCGCGCCAGACGCTCCTTGCGCGGCAGCCGCGTCCGCCAGTCCGGCGAACGCCGCGCAGGCCGCCAGAGCGGCCGCCAATATCCGTGAAGACTTCATCATGTGTTCTTCTCCTTCGATGACCGAGAGCTCAAGACGGCCCGTGGCGCCGGCTCCCCTTCCGGTTTCGCCATGCCTTGACCTCCGCTGCCGGATCGAGTGTGCCAGCCTCGTTGCCTGCCGGCACGGGACATCAGAAGCGCGCCGAAATGCCGATGACCGGGCCTGAGAGGCCGACGGTCAGGTCGCGCCCGTCGATTTCCTTCTCGATGCTCATGTAGCGGTAGCCGAAGCGGGCCGACCACCGCGCGTCGAAGCGGTACCCGACGGTCGCGAGGGCCTGCCATGTGGAACTGTCGCCGGAGAGTCCGCCGACGTCGGCGAAGGCGGCGCCGAACCAGCGGTCGTTGAACGGCGCGGTGACGCGCGCCCCGACCAGGGGCACCGTCCAGGTCTCCTCGGCGCTGAAGTCTCGATCCCGCACCCGCCCGGCCGACTTCAATGACGCGTCGACGTCGAGCCCGAACGTCCGGAAGCCGCCCGCCACGTCGAAGGCGAGGCGTGGGCTGTCATGGACCCGGTACGCCGCATATCCGCTGAACGCGACCAGCCGCGTCTCGACTTCGGCGTCTGAGAAGGCGAGGCCGAAGGGCGTGTCTTCGGTGGCCGAAAGGTCGGCATAGATGAGGTCGCCGAGGAGCCCCCAGCGTCCCGTCCTGGCCTCGAACGTGCCCATGAACGCCATGTCGAGGTCTTCCAGCGCGTCACTGCCGCTCGACTCCGTCTCGATCTCGCCGAGGGCGGTGTCGAGAGAGACGCTCAGTCCCGGGATCCAGCCGTAGAGCGTTGCGTCGAACGTCCAATCCTGCGCGGCCACGGGGCCGGCCGAGAGTGCGGCAATCAGTACCAGCGTCTTCTTCATCTCGACGATCCCTTTCCCGAGGACATTGTTCGGCCGCCTCATGGCGCGGCTCATCTCAGCACGGCCCGCCGGTAGCCCCGCCGGGCGACGCCGGCGTACGACACGGGGGTCAGCGGCATGCCGATCACGTCGATGAAGAGCGAGACGGTTTCGCCCACTACCGGCATGTCCCCCTCGAGGATCTTCACCGTGTAGTGCAGGTCGCCCTCCGCGAGCACCGGATCGTGCAGGACGACCACGGTCTGGCGCAGCTTCCCGTCCTCCAGGACGGAGAGGTCGGCGTTCGGCGGATCCGACAGGAAGCTGTCGCGGCCCTCGCTCCAGAACGGCACGAAGCGCGCGGTCGCCATGTTGCCCGCGATGCGCTCGGGCCGGTCCGAGAAGAACAACGTCACCGGGCTGACGCCGCTCAGGGTCAGGCGGTTCTGCCCGGCGTCGAACGCCATGCCCGTGGCGGTCTGGACGAACAGAAAGTCCGCCTGCGCCTCGTCCTGCGCCCAGCCGGGATTGCCGGCAGCGGCGAGCGCCATCGTCCCCAGAAGGACACCCCTTCGCGACACAGCGCCATGACCATGGGGTTCGGGCAACTCCGATTGGTCCCTCGTTCTCAGCATCCGTCGTTTTCCCTTTCCGTCCGCGCGTCCTGGCGTGAAGGCGCGAGTGCCTCGATCATCGGTATCAGTTCGGTCGCGATCGCCATCTTCGACACGAATGCGTCCGCGCCCGCCTTCGAGGCGGCGCAGATCAGACGGGGTTCGCTGGAGCCGCTCATCGCGATGAGCGTCGCGTGCGGAAACCGCGTCCGGAGGCGATGCAGCATGTGCAGACCGCTGTGCTCCGAGACCGACAGATCGACCAAAGCGACATCGGCTTGCATCCTCTCCACGGCTGCCATCAAGGACGGCTCGTCCGTTACCATCACGATCACATCGAAGATCCCCTCGAGCAGCCCGCGGATCGCTTCGCGCAAGCCGTGGTGTCGGTCAGCGAGCACCGCACAGCGCACGGGGAGGTCCCCCTGTTTGTCTCTGCCGAGGATGCACCGAACCGGCCGCGCTGGGACCTCGTAAAATTACGGGGTCGAACGGGCGGAATCTTCGGGGTCGGACCCGCTGCCGTCGCAAGCTGCTATCGTTCCGGCGCCGCCGCGCCTGTGCGGCGGTACCAACACATGGAGGGAACCCCGATGAGTGGACTGCGCAAGATGGGCTTGGCCGCCGCCATCTCGGCGATGGCGGCTATGGCCGCGACCGCCGGCAACTTCGAGACGTACGGCGCGGCAGGCGGATGGGACATCATGGTCAACAAGGACATGGGCGACGGCTGCCTGATCACCCGGACCATGGGAGATGGCATGCAGGTCGAGATGGGAATCGACAACTCGCGCGGCGCCGACAGCCGGACCGGGTACATCGCGCTCTATTCCAAGGAGAGGGTGATCGGCAAGGACGCCGCGGATACCGCTGAATTCGACGTCGACGGCCGGAAGTTCAGCGGCACCGAAATCAACGAAAAGATGGGCCTCCTCAGGCGGATGGAAGGTCATCACGGGGTCTGGGCGCCGGTCGACAACCCCGACTTTGTCTACGACGTCGCCCAGCGGAACACCCTGACGATCACGCCCGCCGGCGGCGAGCCGGTGTCGATCAGCCTCGAAGGGACGCACGACGCCATCGCAGAGATGCGCAAGTGCCAGGAGGCGCAGTAGCGCCACGAGGCGGATGCGCGGCACGACGGCCGCGCATCCGCGCCACTTCCGATCGCCGTGGGTGCGCGAAGTCCCGGGCTCCGGGCGGCCTTCAACATCCTTCGCCGCTCGGTCCGGCCAGCGAGTCGCCGCCTGGGCGCCGCCGGCCGGCGCGGTCCTCGCGATTGCAGAACGATCTGCACGCTGCAGCACCGACCTCAGCGCCGTCGCAACGATCTCCGCCTCGCCGGGGTGGAGGTTGCAGGGATCGAGCTGGAAGTGCCCGCGCTCGGTCTCGTGCGCGCACACGATGATCGGCGGGTCCCCGGCCGCCAGCGCCGCGGCCAGACCAGCGGCGGTGTACCCGCTTTCGGGCTCGACGCGGAGTTCGAGCCGGTCGAGGGGGTTATTCGTCGGATCCGGTACGATCCGGGCCACGATGCCGCAAAGACCCGAGAACGCCTCGAGCCAGAGGCGGAGCGCGGCCGCCTCACGCGCCCGGACGGCGTGATGGTCACGCCGGTCCCACGCGTCGAGGGCCGCCATCGTCCCGGCCACAGTCTCCTTGCCGACCTTCATCGCCCGGCCGATGCCGCGGTTCTGCAGATACGCCGCGCGCACAAGGTCCTTGCGCCCCGCCACGATCCCGCTCGTCGGGCCGGAAAGGAACTTGTGCCCGGAGTAGCAGACGACGTCCGCGCCCTTCCCGAGAAAGCCGCGGAGATCGCATTCCGAGGCGGCGTCGACGATGACCGGAACGCCCTTCTCGTGGCAGATCGCGGCGAAGGTCTCGAGCGGCACCATGCCGTATTGCAAGGTGTGGTGCGAGACCACGTAGAGCGCCGCCGCCGTCTGCTCGGTGATCGCCTCGGCAATGTGGTAGTCCCGCGCCGAGCTCACCGTCCCCGACAGCACCACGCGGCCGCCCGCCAGCCGGATCGACTGGTCGACCGGGGCGCCGTAGCTGACCGAGTGCCCGGCCTGCAGGATCACATCGGTCTTGAGCCCGGTGGTGTCGTCCGGCAGCCGCTCTATCGCGAGGAGACGCTTTCCCGTCATCGCGCCGGCAACCGACATCGTGATGGCCGCGGCACAGCAGGCGGTGACGAAGCCCGCCTCGCCGCCGGTCAGGCGCGCGATGGTCGTCGAAGCGCGGCGCTGCAGATCGTCCATCTCCACCCACTCGGTCGCGATCTCGCCCATCGCCGAGATCGCCTCAGGCCCGATGATCGAGGCGCCCAGCGCCGTCATCGTGCCCGAGACATTGATGATCGGGCGCAGCTCGAGGCGGCTGCGGATGTCGCTGTTCCGGCGCGGCGACGGAACTGTCGTTGCGGTTCCCCGATGTCAGAAATGTGTGTTGCGAAAGCAAGTGAGAAAGGCGTCGAGCCGCGGCACCTCGTCGACCGCGTCGAACTTGCGCCAGATCAGATTGAAACTGAGGTCGTAGCGCATGCGCGCGACGGGTGGCGGACACCGCTGTCGGACGGCGCCTGCGCCGCAGCCTGCGACGCCGTCAGGACCTGCGCCCCTCCGACCACGCCCGCCGCGGCGAGGCCGGTCCGCCGATCTTCAGGAAGTCTCTGCGATGGCTGGACACTTTCCCTCCATGGGGGTGTTGTCACCAAGTTAGAATGTCGGCTGGTGCGCAAAGTAGAAGTGTCGCTTTTGAGCTGCCGTGAGCGGGGCAGGGCAGGGCGGAGAGGTCAGGGATCGGAGGCCTGACCGGCCCCGCGGACCGCCTCGGCTTCTTTGGCGGCGTGGCGGCGCGCCAGCTTCGAGTTCCAGCCCTCGAGATTGCGCCGTTCGGTCTTCTGGTACTTGGTCGCCTGCTTGCCGATCGGGGTTCTCCTTGAGGGTGCGGCGGTGGCCTGTAGGTCCTGGATATGGGCGAGGACGGCGCCGAGCCGCTTGTTCTCGGTGATCGCGGCGTGCTCGACGCGCTCTGCGAGCGGAACGAGCCGATGTCGACCTAACGAGATTGCCCGCTCGATCGGCGCGCCGGCCTCGACCATATACCGCATCGTCGATGAGCTTCTGGAGCGCGAGGTTCTGTCCCGCCGGCCCGGCAACGCCGCCTGGCTGGGCCCCGCGGGTGATGCGTTGCAGACTGATCTACCGCGCCGGCCTCGACGCCTTCGGCGTCACCGAGCAGGAGATGATCCGCCTCTCCGAGGCCACCGGCGAGACGGTCCGGATCTGCGCCCGCGACGGCGGCATGATGCTGGTGGTCGGCATGGCCGTGGGTTCCGGGCACTTCCGCGTCGCCTCCGACGTCGGAACGCGGGTGCCGCTGAACTGGACCGCGTCGGGCCGGCTGCTCCTCGACCACCTGGCCGAGGCCGAGCGGCGGCGCGCGTTCGCCGACTGCGCCCGCCCCTCGCGCACCGGCATCGCCGAGACCGACCCCGACAGACTGTCCGCCCAGGCGCGTGAACCGCCACCTCCTCGCCGCGGACGAGACGCGCTGTCGAAGAGGTTCGAGACGACGCAGACGCGGTTCAGAATCACCCGCACCTTCCCCGACCTCGACCGGTTTCCCGGTGCCCGACAGGTAGACCGCGCCATGCTGCTCGCTGAGTCTGGCGACGGCCGCCGGCTCACTCCGGGACGATGTGGAAGTCGCCGCCCTCGGGCAGGGTCTGTCCCCCGTCGACGACGATGGTGGTGCCGGTGATGTAGGCCGCCTCATCCGAGGCGAGGAACAGGAAGGTGTTGGCCACGTCGCGGGAGTCGCCGAGCCGCCCGAGCGGGATCGAGGCAGCCATTCCGTCGATGAACTGCTGGCTGCGGTGCTGCTTCATGCCCGAGGTCAGGATGTTGCCCGGCTCGACGCCGTTGACGGTGATGCCGTAGGCGGCGAACTCCAGCGCCGCGGCGCGGACGAAGCCGACGATCCCAGCCTTCGAGGCCGAGTAGTGCCCGTGCCCGGGGCTCGTTACCCGCGGCCCGGTGATCGACGAGGTGAAGATCATCCGGCCGCCACCGGCCCGCCGCATGTGCGGCAGCGCCGCCTTGGCGGCCAGGAACGTGCCGCGGAGGTTCACTGCCATGACGCGGTCCCATTCCTCGGCGCTGGTCTTCTCGATCAGCGTCCAGGGATAGATCCCGGCGTTCTGCACCAGGATGTCCAGCCCGCCGTGCGCCTCGACCGCGGCGGCGACCGCCTGCTCCGCGCCGGCGGGGTCCGAGACGTCGGCCTCGACGAAGACGCCGTCCAGCCGACCCGCCGTCGCGCGCCCATCGTCGACCAGCGTGTCGGCGATCGCTACCCAGGCGCCTTCCTCGGCGAAGCGCTCCGCCACCGCCGCGCCGATGCCTCGCGCCGCGCCGGCGACCAGCGCCGACCGCCCCTCCAGCCGTCCCGTCACAGATATCTCCGCCGCAATCCGTTCTTCGCGGTATCGAGCAGCACGGCCGCCAGCACAAGCAGGCCCTGGATCATCATCGTGTAGTGCGGCGGCATTCCCATCACGTTGATCGCGGTCTGGATCGAAGACAGCAGCAGCACGCCCGCGAACACCCCCGACAGCCGGCCGTAGCCGCCACGCAGGCTGACGCCGCCGATCACAACCGCGGCGAAGGCCTGGAACAGCATGCCGATGCCGAGGTTCGCCGTCGCGCCCGCCGTGCGGGACGCCAGCAGCCAGCCGGCCAGCAGCCCCGACAGCACGAACGCCACGATCACGTTGCGCCCGACCGCGATGCCGGCGCGGCGGCTCGCGCCCGCGTTGCCGCCGATCATGTAGAGGTGCCGCCCGAACGGCGTCTTGGCCAGCACGAACGCCACCACGGCGTAGACGGCCACGAACATCCAGGCCAGCGCCGGAATGCCCAGGACCCGCTCGATCGCCACCACCCGCAGCGGGCCCGGCAAGCCGTAGACCGACCGCCCGACAGCGCCACGACCAGACCGCGGCCCCAGATGTACGAGGCGAGCGTGACGATGAAGGCGTTGATCTCCAGCCGGACGACCAGCAGCCCGTTGAGCGCGCCGATCAGCGCCCCGGCCCCCAGCGCCATCGCCAGCGACACCGGCACCGCCAGCCATTCCGGCGTCAGCGCCAGACCGCCCCCGGCCCCGCCGGTGCCGAAGGTCAGCGCCACCAGCATCGCGGCAAGCGCCATCACCGATTCCACCGACAGGTCCATGTGCCCCGCGATCAGCGTCAGCGACAGGCCGACCGCTATGATGCCCACGAAGGTCGACTGCTCGAGGATGTTGAGGAAGATCCCGATCTGGAAGAACTTCGGGATGAACAGCGCAAAGCAGGCAAGCGCGATCAGCAGGATCAGCCAGACCAGGTTGTCGAGCAGGAAGGTCAGCGCCCGCTTGTAGCGGCGGAGGGGCGGCAGCGACGCCGCCCGCCCCGCTTCGGCATCCGCGCTCATGCGGTGCCTGGCCTCACTCCACCGGCTCCACCGGCTCGGTCGGGGGCTGCAGGTTGCCCCAGAACCGCGGGTCGTCGACGTTCTCGGGCGTGATCGCGGCGCCGGGGATCTTGATGTTCGGACCCGATTCCTCGACCGTCGGAGCCGACGCCAAGGCATCGACCTTTGCCCCGCCGGTTCGGAATCCGGCGCTCCGGAAGAGCCGGTCCAGATCGCCGGATCGGCCGAGGCTGAGAAGGCCGCCTGGCGCGAAGGGATCGCGTGGCGGCAGGCCGGCGTGCCGTGAGGCCGTCGCCATCAGGATTGGGATGCACGGGTTCTCCTCCGGTCCGGCAAAGACCATCGCCGCCAAGCGCCCGCCCGGTTTCAGCGCCGCATGGGTTGCCGCGAGGCACCGCGCCGGGTCGGGCATCAGCATCAGGCCCAGCCGGCAGATAGCGGCGTCGAAGGCGTCGACCTCGGGCAGCGGCACCTGCGCATCGGCGACGCGCGCCTCGACCGGCGCCTCGGCTTGGGTGGCGTTCCGGCGCAGCCGCTCCACGATCGCGGGCGACAGGTCCGTGGCCAGGATGCGGCCGGTGGGTCCGACGCGGGCGGCGAGCGCCCGCGTCTGGCCTCCCCCGCCCGCAGCGATATCGAGCACAGAGTTGCCGGCGTCGACATCGGCCATCGCGAACATCGTCCGGGTCGGCGCGGCGAGCCATGCGCCGAGCGCTGGCGCCTGCGCATCCCATACTTCTGCGGCGGCGTCCCATTGCGCGCGGACTGCCTCGGTCGCATCGACTTCCATCACGTGTTCCACCGCCTTGCTCCTCCATCGTCTCCGCCCAATCTGCGCGCCCAGGGCCGGAGGCGGCAGTAGAGGAGATTGCGGAAGGGGGCCGCAGAATTGCATGGTGGGCTGTCCCCAACCGCGCAGGCCGCAGCCGGTGTTCGACTGGAACGATCTGAAATACCTGCTGGCGGTCGCCCGGCACGGCAGCACGCTCGCCGCCGCCCGCGCTCTGGGGGTGAACCAGTCGACCGTGCAGAGGCGCCTGTCGGAGCTCGAGACGCGCCTCGGACTGCGCCTCGTCGAACGGCTGCCGAGCGGCTACTGCCTGACGCCGGCGGGCGCGGCGGTGCTGCTCGCCGCCGAGGCGGTGGAGGGCGCCGTGGAAGCGTTCGCGCGCAGCGCCGGCGAGGCCGCGCATGCCGGCATCCTGCGGCTGACCTGCCCGGAGCCCATCGCAAATCCGCCTCACCCGCTCAGGGTTCCTGGACCGCTTCCAGGCGCGGCACCCGGAGATCCGGCTGGAGTTCGTTCTGGCGGATCGCTACGTCGATCTGTCGAAGGGCGAAGCCGACGTGGCGTTGCGGTCGGGCGACACCGATGCGGACCTCATCGGGCGCAAGGTCGCGGACTCGATCTGGGCGGTCTATTCCAGCCGCGACTACCTTCAGCGTCACGCGGCACCGGCGTCGGTCGAGGACCTGCGTTGCCACCCGCTGATCGCCTTCGATGAAAGCCTCGCCCCTCACCGTCTGTCGGTCTGGCTGCGCGACGCCGCTCCGGGCGCCCGCTTCGCCGCGCGCAGCGACAGCGTCCTCGGCCTCGTCTCGGCCGCCAAGGCGGGCGTCGGCGTCGCTGTGCTGCCGATCGCGCTCGGCGACGCGGAGCCGGACCTGGTCCGCATCCTCCCACCGATCCTCGATCTGACCCGCGCATGGCGGCTGCTGGTTCATCCCGACGCGCGCCATCTGCACCGGGTCGATGCCTTCTTCCACTTCGTCGCCGCGGAGGCCGAGACCCTGAGGTCCGTCCTGACCGGCTGAGCCGCCTCTGTCCGCCGACTGCGGCGATTGGCTACTCGTTTGTCCGGGAACGGCGAGATCGGCCCAGTCCGGTCATCCGCGGTACACACAATCCTGCGTCCCGGTCTCAAAGGAGCGGGCTATCGATCCCATTACTGATGCATCGAAACGACCGAGCGAAGCACTGGGGCGCCATGACTGCGCCCCAGTGCTCAAGGCGAAGGCTTCACGCCGCATGCCGGCTGGCGGAGACTTCGCGGGGCTGCCCCGGAAGATGATCGAGGGGGTTCATGTCGCCCTGTGCAGGACGTTCGGGCCGAGAGGGCTCCACGATCGCGAGGATCGCGTCCGTCTCGGCACGTGCCTCGCGCGCGCGCAGCATCAGGGTCTGCACGTCGAGGAGCAGACCGTCGCGCCGCATGCCGATGAGCGCGAGGCGGCGGGACGGCAGCCGGGACAGCGCAGCGGCGATGGCGGCGACGTCCTTGTCCGCACGGTTCTCGCTTGCGTGCTCGCGATAGGCGGCCCGTGCGGCGTCAATCCTGCCACGCAAACCTGTTCCACGCGCGGCGCGCCGCCAGTTGCCGTCCGTCACGGTGTCGATCAGGGTTCCGATCATTTTCCTTCTCCTTCTTGCTGGGTTGAGTCTGGCCGCGGGTCAGACCGCGAGGACGCTCGCCACCTCGTCGAGCTGCAGGATCGCGCGCTTCATGTAGAAGCCCTGCAGCATCAGGTGGTTGGCGAAGATGCTGGTGTCGCTCGATGCATTGAGCACCACCACGGGGTGCAGCTGCGACGCCCGCTCGAGACTGTCGAGCGCTTGCGCCCAGAGGGCGACGACGCCGCGCTCGCGGATCAGCGCCTCGAAGTCCTGCCCGAGCGCCCCGAGGATCATGCGATAGGCGTAGAGACTGCCCTTGTTCTGGTAGAACACGTCGTCCGCCCGCGCGCTGAAGATCCAGAAGCCGCTCTGGAGCCGCACGCTGTCAAGCTGCGCCGTCTGCGAGCCGAGGTCGGCGGTGATCCGGCTCAGGGTCGTCGCCAGCGCATCGGTACGGCGCTCGAAGATCGCCTCGCCGCGCGACAGCCGGTCGCTGTAGCGGACAAGCGAGCGGTGGCCGGCTCGGTACTGATCCTCGCTCGGGATCGTCGGCAAGATCGACTTCTCGAAATTGAAGACCCAGATGTCACCCGGAAACTGCAGAAGGCCTGCCGCACGCTCGAGGTCGGGGTCCGTCCGCGACGAGCCGCGCATCCGGGCGATCTGGTCGAGGAGCTCGAACGAGAACCGGCCGACGGCGCGATGGATGCCGAGCTGGTAGTTCGGCGTGTTGTCGAGAAAGGCGGTCGGCGCGATCGCCGGGTCGTTCGGCGTCCAGCGGTACTGGTTCACCTCGCGGTCGATCAGCGCGGCGGCCATCGCGGCGGCGGCGCTTCCTCCCTCGTTGAGCGGTGCGAAGGCGAGATCGTCGTCGATCCGGTGCAGCGAATTTCCCCACACGCCATAGTAAAGAGCGCCGAGAGCGAGGAGGATGAGCGGCGCGTGCCGAAGCACCTTGCGCCGGCGCCGCGGCCGGCGCGCGGGCGCGTCGGTACCGGATGCGGCAGTCTCGTAGATCGCAGGCAGCGACATCGCTACTCCTCTCGCGCCGAGGCGCCTTGGTGTGTCTCGAATGCTTCGCCCTAACCGACGCGCGCGCTCGGGTTTTCATCCCAGGAACGCGACGGTTCTTCAGCGAATGAACCTGCGTCATGCCGTCATCCCGGAAAATCCGCCGCCTTCCGAAAGAGAGCGGGGATGAATCCTGCGCGTGGCGCGTATGTGGGGCAGATAGTGAGGGAGAGGAGATGACACCGAAGGCCGAGATCGCCGAAAGGCTTCACGAGCACATCGCCGGGCTTCGGCGATACGCGCTCGTGCTGACGCGGAACGCGGCAGACGCCGAGGATCTGGTGCAGGAGTGCCTGGTCAAGGCGATCGCCGCGGCGGACACGTGGGACCAGACTGCCGACCTGCGGAAGTGGCTGTTCCGCATCCTGCACAACACGCACGTGAGCGAGTTGCGCAAGCAGAAGGTCCGTCGCGACGCGCAGATCGACCTGCCCGAGCCGGTGGTCGAGGCCGATCAGGTCAAGCGCATCGAACTCAGGCAGGTGCTCGATGCGCTTGACGAATTGCCCGAGGCGCAGCGCAGGCCGATCCTGCTCATCGCGCTCGAAGGGATGAGCTATGCCGATGCCGCAGAGACGCTCGGCGTGCCGCTCGGCACGCTGTACTCACGGTTGGGACGGGGCCGCGAGGCTCTCCGCAAGATGATGGACGCGCCACGCTCAAAGATGCGCCTGGTGGTCTGATGGCTGAGAAGGATCAGACAATGGTACCCGAACACACCGAGGAACGCGACCCGAGCGCGGACATCCACGCCTATCTCGATGGCGAGCTCGGACCCGACGAGGCGGCCGAAGTCGAGGCGTATCTGCAGTCCGACGCGGAGGCGATGGCCCGGTTCGAGCAATACGCCCGGCACAAGGACCTGGTCCGCGAAGCGGGGGGAAGCGGCACGCGCGACGTCGCCGACCTCAAGACCGCCGCGCTCGAGCGGCAGCTCGCCGGCAAGCTTTCGACCCGCGCCGCGCACGGGGCAGCGAGGTCACGGCGCGTCGTTCCGTTCCAGATCGCCGCCGCCGTCGCCCTCGTGGCGGTCGGGTGGTTCGGGCACGCGCAATTCGCGCCTAACGCCGGCGGCGAGCCCGGATACGTCGCCGAGGCGGTGGGGGCGCACCAGGTCTTCGCGCACGACTTCATCCGCCCGGCCGAGTTCGGGCCCGACGTAAACGACGAGGCGCTGGCCTGGCTGTCGACCAAGCTCGGCCAGTCGGTCTCGGTCCCCGCGCTCGGCCCGGTCGGGCTCGAGCTCGTCGGTCTGCGCCTCCTCGGCACGGCGGAGGGGCCGCTGGCCTATTTCCTCTACGAAAAGCCCGACGGCACGCGCGTGTCCCTGACCCTCTCGCGGCACCCCGACGGAGAGCCTGCGGTCAAGTTCGCGACGTACGGCGACCAGGGGCGCCATGTCGGATACTGGAGCGCCGGTTCCTTCGACTATGCGCTTGTCGCCGAGAGCGACAGCGCGATCCGCGAGATCGCGGCGCAAGTGGACCACTCCATCACGTTCTGAACGCGTCCGACGCGGGGACGCAGAGGCCGCCGAAGCGTCGCGCTCCGGCGGCCTCTGCATTCCTGCGCGCTGGCCTGCATTTTTCTCCGCCGGTCGGGGATGAAGATCCCGCGATGCGCGTCTTTCGATCACAGGCGGCGCCCGGGACTTCTCCCGCAGCCGCATACGGTTCCGCGGTGGAAGGAGAGTGACATGACCGCTACAGTTGCGCTGACGCACGAGGCGATCCAGAGAGAGTCGTACAAACCAACAGGGAGGAACTCCTCTCGCCAATCGTGCGTCGAAGCCGCCCCGCGGCTGCGCGACGGTCTGGCTGCCCCCGGCATCCACCTTCTGCCCACCGCGGAAGCCCCTCCCGCGCCCATCGCGGAGCAGGATCCGGCAGCGCTGCTCAGGCTGGCCCTCTGGGGCGCGATCGATCGCACCGGGCTTCGCCCTCTCGCGCACATGCTCGCGCGGTACCCGAAGCTCGCCACTGGCCTCTTCCTGCCGGCGCTGACGATGTCGTTCCTCTTCTTCCTGATGAGCGACTTCGTCGCGCTGCTCCTCGGCCTCTACAGCATCTCGATGGGCCTCGTCTTCGCAGTGGCCGCAGCGCGGGAGATGGCGCGCGACGGCATCGACTTCGCCCCCACATCGAACACGGAGGAAGCATCATGAACCTCGACACTCTCCGGCACGACGTGCCGACCAGCCTGATCCTTGCGGCCGCACTCCTGCTCTTCGTCAGTCCCGTCCTCCTCATGGTGACGGGCGCGGCGGCAATCAGCGCCTATCTCCTCGGCCTCGTCGGGGTGGCCGTGGCCGGAAAGGCCCTGCTCCGTCCGGACCGGCAGGACCGGTGGTTGATGGTCGTCGTCGGCGCGCTCACCGCGGCTGCGCCCTGGATCGCCGGATTTGCGGCGGGGAGCATCGTCACGGTGCTTCATCTCGCGATCGGTGCCGTCTTCCTGGCGCGCGCCCTAGTGCCGGCTCTGCAACCGGGCAGACGCGCACCGCACACCGCGAAGCTCGAAGACGACGCGATGCCCACGCACTGAGCTGACGACTGCAATGCCCTCAGAGCCGCCTCCGGGCGGCTCTTTCTTTCCTGCGACCGGGATGAAACCGTCTACCGGCGCGTCTTTACCGTGACTGCCGGGCCACGACGGTCCGTTGTCGAGTTTCGCAGAACAGGAAGGAAACCGAGGATCCGGGCCCCTCTGGCGCTCAGCTTTTCGCTGGGCGTGATGTCGGACCTCTTCACCAGCTGGAGAGCCGCATGGGCGCCGACCCCGCCTTGATCCGCTATCAACTCGAACTGAGAACGCAGCCGGCCGCGACGCCCGCGGTCCGTTCACGGCCGGCACGACGACCGCGGCGGTGGCGCGCCGCCCTTCGCGCGGGCGTTGTTCTGGGCGGCCTCTGGGCGCTGCTCGTTCCCGGCGACACACAATCCTGGATCGTCGGGATCCCGTGCGTTCTCGCCGGTGCCGCGCTCTACGGCGCGCTGGCGCCTGCCGCCCGGTCTCGCATTTCGCCCGTCTCCGCCTTGCGGTTCGCGCTCTTCTTCGCGGTCGAAGCGTTTCGGGGGGGCGTGGACGTCGCTCTCAGGGCGGTGCGGCTCAGGCCCGCGCTCGATCCCGGCTTCGTCGAGATCGAGATCAACTTGCCGCCCGGCGCACCGCGAATCCTCTTCGCGAACGCCCTGTCGCTCCTGCCCGGCACCCTGACGGCCGACCTGCAGGGACGCCGGGCCACCATCCACGTCATAGATCGCACCGCCGACATCGGTGCCGATCTGGCGCGGCTCGAGGCGCGGGTCCGTGCCGTCTTCGCAGAGGTGCATTTCCGATGACCGATGTCCTGATCGGGATGATGGTCGTCCTGATGCTGACGCTCGTGGCGGGCCTCGTGCGCATCCTGCGCGGACCCGAGGACGCCGACCGGATGCTCGCCGCGCAGCTGCTCGGCACCGGCGCCGTCGCGATCCTCATCCTGATGTCGGCCGCGACGTCCGCGCCGCCGCTCCTCGACGTGGCGCTCGTGTTCGCAATCCTCGCGCTCGTCGCGGTCGCATGCTTTGCCGCAACCGACGGGAGTTCCGATGACGACCTACGCTGACCTTCTAGGCCTTGCCGCCATCGCGACCGGGCTCGCCTTCTTCGTCGCGGGCAGCATCGGGCTGCTCCGCTTTCCCGACGCGCCGACGCGCCTCCACGCGTTGACCAAGGCCGACACGCTCGGCCTCGGGCTCGTCGCGCTTGGGGCGGGGATCCTCATGGGCTCGTGGCAGGCCGGGGTGAAGCTTGCCTTGATCTGGATCTTCGTCGCGCTCGCCAGCGCCACTGGCGGCCACCTGATCGCGCGTCACGTCCTCCGTCGGCGGAGGGGCCGGTCGTGACCGCCTGGCTCGTCTTCGACCTCGTCCTGATGGCCACCGTCATCTGGCTCGCCTGGACCGCACTGGCGGCCACGGACACATTCGCCGCAATCGTCCTCTTCATGGCATTGGGGCTTGTGCTGGCGCTCGCCTGGGCGCGCCTCGGGGCGCCCGACGTGGCGCTGGCCGAGGCCGCGGTCGGTGCGGGTGTGACCGGCGCCCTTCTGCTGCGCACCTGGGCCGCGCTTGGGTCGCGGCGAGAGCCGGTTTCCGCTCCGGCGGTCCGGGCCGTGCCCGCAGTCCTCTCGCTGGCGGTCGCGGGTCTCCTCTTCGGGGCGACCCTGCTGCCGCAGCCGGATGCGCGGCTCGAGGGGGTCGTGACCGCGAGTCTCACCGAGAGCGGCGTGGAGAACCCGGTGACGGCGGTGCTCCTCAACTTCCGGGCCTACGACACGCTGCTCGAGGTGCTGGTCCTGTTCGCGGCTGCCGTCCTCGTGACGCACCTCTCGGCAGCCGCGACATCCGCCTCACGGCAGGGCCTCGGCCCGATCTTCTTCGCGTTTCTCCGCTTCGCCGTCCCGCCGCTCGTCCTGGTGGCTGGCTACCTGCTCTGGATCGGCGCCATGGCACCAGGCGGGGCGTTCCAGGCAGGCGCGCTCCTTGGTGCGGCGGGCATCCTACTTCTCGTCGGCGGCGTCTGGCGCCCCGGCCGACGCGACCTCGCGGCGGCGCGGATCGCTGTCAGCCTTGGCGTCGCCGGGTTCGGGATCGCTGGCGCGCTGGCCTGGGCGGCGGGCGGAGCGGTGCTGCAATACCCCGTTGCCGAGGCGAAGGCGTGGATCCTCGCGATCGAGGCGCTCGTCGCGCTCTCGACCGCCGCGACCCTCGTCGGCCTCTTCCACGGCCTCTCCGGGTCGCGGAGGCGCGCGTGACCCCCGACGTCCTCTACGCCCTCGGCGGCGCAGCGCTCGTCGCGATCGGCCTCTACCGGGCGGTCGTGACGGAGGATTTGCTGCGCCGGGTACTCGCGATCAACGTGCTGGCCGCCGGCATCGCCTCGATGCTGCTCGCGACCGGCTACCGCGCCGGGGACGGCGACCCGGTGCCGCAGGCCTTCGTCCTGACGGGCATCGTCGTCCTCGTCAGCACTACCGCCGTCGCCCTCGCCCTGATCCGCCGCCTGCATGAGGACCATCACGATGACTGACCTGCCGCTCGTCGACTGGCCCGTGTTCCTGGTCGTAGCGCCTCTTCTCGCCGCACTCGCGACGTTCGCCATGCCGCGCGCCGCCCGTGCGGTCGGATTGGCGACGGGGGCAGCCGTCGCCTGCGCCGCCCTGGTCCTGGCCGGACACGTCGCCGCCGAAGGGCCCGTGGCTTCGGCGATCAGTGGCTGGGGCGCACCGCTCGGGATCGACCTCAGGGTCGACGGCCTCGCGGCGCTCCTCGTCGCGATGACCTCGGGCGTGGGTGCGCTCGTCAGCCTGTCGGTCGCCGCCGACCCCCGGGTCGGGCGAGCCGCGGCCTTCTGGCCGCTCTGGCTCGTGCTGCTCGCCGGCCTGAACGCGATCTACCTCTCCAGCGACATCTTTAACATCTACGTCGCGCTCGAAGTGATCGGCCTCGCCGCGGTCGGGCTGACGGTCGCCTCGGGCAGCGCGGCGGCCCTGCGCGCCGGCCTGACATACCTCTTCGCGAGCCTCGTCGGCAGCCTGCTTTTCCTGCTCGGCGTGCACTTTCTCTATGCCGGCTTCGGGCGGGTCGACCTCGCCGGCCTCGCGCCGGTCTCCGGCCCGCTTGCGTCCGCGGCACTGGCGCTGATGCTCGCCGGCCTCGCGCTCAAGACGGCGATCTTCCCGCTCCACTTCTGGCTGCCCGCCGCGCATTCGAGCGCCACGCCGCCTGCGAGCGCGATCCTCTCCGGCCTCGTCCTCAAGGCTTCGCTCTACGTGGCGCTGCGTCTCTGGCTCGAGCTTTTCTCGCCGTCGGACGCGCTGGCGACACTGTTCGGCCTCTTCGGTGCCGGCGCGGTTCTCTGGGGCTCGGTCCAAGCTCTGCGGACCGAGCGGCTGAAGCTGCTCGTCGCCTACTCGACGGTGGCGCAGATCGGGATGATGGCGCTCGCCTTCGCGCTGACGGGCGAGATCGGGTCCGAGTTCGCGTTCCGCGGTGCCGTATACCTGATGCTCGCCCACGCCGTCGCCAAGGCGGCGATGTTCCTTGCAGCGGGCCGGATCGCCGAGCATGCGGGCCACGATCGGATCGCCGACCTCGACCGCACGGCTGTCAGGCCTGGTGCGGCGCAGGTCGCCTTCACGCTCGCCGCAATCAGCCTCATCGGCCTGCCGCCGACCGCCGGCTTCGTCGGCAAGTGGCTGCTCCTCGAGGGGGCGCTCCTGTCCGATGCCTGGGCGTGGGCCGCGGTTCTCGTCGCCGGCACCGCGCTCAGCGCCGCCTACCTCGTCCGCGTCATCGCCCGGTTCCTGCGGGTCGACCGCGCGCCGGAACCCTCGCCGGCCGGATTTGCACTCGCCGACGTCGCGCCCCTCGCGCTCGCCTTCCTTTCGCTCGGCCTCGGGATCACCGCGGCATGGCCGCTCGCACTCCTCGCCGCCGGCAGCCCGCTGGAGCTCGGCCCATGACCGAAGTCCTCCCTCTCGCCATCCTGTTCACATCGCTCGGCCTCGCGCCTGTCCTGTTCCTGCTGCATGAGGAGAGCGTTCGGTTGCGCACCACGCTCAACCTCGGCGCGGCGGGGGTGAAGCTCGTCCTCGTCGCCTGGCTCTCGGTCCAGGTCGCGAGCGGGACGGTCTTCGAGATGCGCCTCGCCATCATGCCCGGCCTCGACCTCGTGCTGCAGGCAGATGCGCTGTCGGTCCTCTTCCTCGCGCTCTCGGCGGTGCTCTGGCTGCTGACCACGATATACGCGGTCGGTTACCTCGAGGCGGGCGACCACCGCAGCCGCTTCTTCGGCTTCTTCAGCCTCTGCGTCGGCGCCACTGTCGGCATTGCGATGGCGGGCAACCTCTTCACCTTCCTCGTATTCTACGAAATCCTGACGCTCGCGACCTTTCCCCTGGTGGTGCACCGCGGCACCGCGGAGGCGCATCGCGCCGGCCGCACCTATCTCGCCTACACCCTCGGCGGCGGTCTCCTGCTGATGACCGGCGTGGTCTGGCTCTGGGTTCTCGCCGGCTCCAACGACTTCGTCCCGCAGGGCTCGATCGCGCATCTCGCCGAAGAGCACCGGCTCGAGCTGCAGCTCATCTTCCTGCTCCTCGTCGCTGGACTCGGGGTCAAGGCGGCGCTCGTACCACTGCATTCCTGGCTGCCGATCTCGATGGTGGCGCCGGCGCCGGTCAGCGCGCTTCTTCACGCAGTCGCCGTGGTCAAGGCGGGGGCGTTCGGAATCATGCGCGTGGTCTACGACGTCTACGGGATCGAGCTCGCGACCGACCTCGGCGCCACCGCGCCGCTCGCCACCGCCGCGGCCGTCACGATCCTCTACGGCTCGCTCCGGGCGCTGACGCAGGACGACCTCAAGCGCCGGCTGGCCTACTCCACGGTCAGCCAAGTGTCCTACATCACGCTCGGCGTCGCGCTCGCGAGCCCGCTCGCGGCGGTCGGCGGTCTCGCCCACCTGATCCACCAGGGATTGATGAAGATCACCCTCTTCCTGTGCGCCGGCAACCTCGCGGAGGCGCGCGGGATCAAGAAGGTGAGCGAAATGTCCGGCATCGGCCCCATCATGCCGGGGACGATGATCCCGTTCACCATCGGCGCGCTCGGCATGATCGGCCTGCCTCCGCTTGCGGGGTTCGTCAGCAAGTGGCACGTCGCCGCAGGCGGCCTTGGCGCGGGACACGAATGGGTGATGCCGGTCCTCCTCGGCAGCTCGCTTCTCAACGCGCTCTACTTCCTGCCGATCCTGCACGCCGCCTGGTTCGGAAAGCCCGGTGAGCCGCGACCGCTTCGACGACGCATCGGCTGGATGCTGGCGGTGCCGCCCGTCGCCACCGCCTCACTGGTCCTCGCTGCGGGCCTGCTCGCGAACTCCGGCATCAGCCCGCTCGGCTGGACCCGCTTCATCATCTCGCTCGAGTACCTCTGATGTCCGACCTGCTCCTCTTCGCCGTTCCCGGCCTGCCTCTGCTTCTCGCGACGGCGCTCCTCGCGCCGGCCTCAAGGGCGGCGGCGATCGCGCTGGCGCCTTTCGGCGCGCTGCCGGCGCTCGCGGTCGCGCTCGGGCCGGAGCGCGCGCTCTCGGCGCCCTGGCTGCTGCTCGGGACCGAACTGCGCGTGGACAGCACCGCGCACGCGTTCCTCCTCTTCTCGGGGCTGCTCTGGTTCGTCGCCGGCATCGCGGCACGAAGCTACCTCGCCTCCGACGAAAACCGGACCGGGTTCTTTGCAGGCTTCCTGCTGGCGATGGCCGGCAACCTGGGCCTTCTCGTCGCCGCGGACGTCTTCAGCTTCTACGCGCTCTTCGCGCTGATGAGCTTCGCCTCTTACGCACTCGTCGCGCATGGCCGAGGCGCAGAGGCTTTTTTCGCCGGCCGCGTCTACATCGCCTTCGTCGTCCTGGGCGAACTCGCGCTCTTCGCCGGTCTCGGCCTCGCGGCGCACGCAGCCGGCTCGACGCTTCTTTCCGGCATGCGCGCAACCGACCTGCCGCCCGAGGCGATTGCCCTGATCGTGGCGGGGTTCTGCGCAAAGCTCGGCGTCGTGCCGCTCCACCTTTGGCTGCCGCTCGCCCACGCGGCGGCTCCGGCCCCGGCCAGCGCCGTATTGAGCGGCGCCATGATCAAGGCCGGGCTCTTCGGCCTGATCACGCTCCTCCCGTTCGGAACAAGCGCGCTGCCGGTGACCGGCGATGCACTTGTGCTTGCCGGCGTCGTGTCGATCGGACTCGCGGCCGCGATCGGCGTCACGCAGCGCAACCCGAAGGCGGTCCTTGCCTACTCCAGCATCGGTCAAATGGGGCTGGCCGCCGTGGCGCTCGGCGTGGCGCTCGGCGCGCCGCAGGCATGGCCCGTCATCCTGCCCGCATTGCTCTTCTTTGCGGCACACCATGCGCTGACCAAGGGCGCGCTCTTTCTCGGCGTCGGAGCTCTGGCAGGCGCGCCAGGCAATGCGGCGCGCCGGGCGATCCTCGTCGCACTCGCGTTCGGTGCCGCGGCGCTCGCCGCTGCCCCGTTCACCGCGGGCGCGCTCGCGAAGGCGGGCCTCAAGTACGGCGTAGAGGCTGCCGGTCCGGCCGACCTGCCGCTCACTGCCCTGACGCTGAGCAGCTTCGCCACCACGCTGCTGATGGCGCGCTTCCTGGTCCTGATGGCCCGCCACACGACGACTGGCCCGTCGCTCGCGCTCCCGTGGCTTGGCCTCGCCGCGGCCGGGCTCGCGCTGCCGTTCTCGTGGAACGCGATGACGGGGCAGGTCCTGACGGGCCCGGGGCCGGTAATCGAGGCCGGACTGCCGATCGCAGGGGCGTTGATCCTTGCTCTCGTTGCCGCGCGCGCGCTTCGCCTGCTGGGCGTCGTCGTCCGTACAGTTCCACCCGGTGAGGTCTTGGCGCTCTTCGAGCGAGAGCCGCCATCACAGGTGATCATGAATTCTCCAGCGCGTCCGAAGCGCCCTCTCAAGTTCAGTGTGCGCAACGCTTGTCCGTTGCCATCACTGCCGCGCTCCTGGCAGGCCGGCGCAACCGCTACGGTGGCAGCTCTGGTCACGATGGTGGTGCTCGAACTCTCCTACCAGCCTCGTGAGACGACCCAGCGCGTGCCCGACCCGGCAGGCTTGCCGCCTTGACGGTTTTCGGCGTCACCTTCTGGAGAGGTGGCCGGCGCAGCGCAGGCCTGCGGTTACTCGGCAGCGGCGAGCAGGCTCGCGTTTCCGCCCGCGGCGGTGGTGTCGATGCAGAGATGGCGTTCGACGAAGTAGCGCGCGGGCGCGATCACCTCGGCCTCGAGCGAGATGATGGCTCCCGGGCGCCTGGCCAGCGCCGTGCGCAGCGCCCGCGTCCAGTCCGAGCGCCCCGCGGCGGCGACAACGGAGAAGCCGTCGAGGCCTTCGAGCGCCTCAGGCGAGATGTGGCCGTCGAACGCCGCGACGGGTGCGCCGGCATCGGTCAGTGGCTTCGACGAGGCCGCGGCGCCCGGCGCGACGATCACCGCCGGGCAGCCGGCAGACAGGGCCTGAACCGCCTGGGCAAGGACAATTTCGGCGCTCGGCCCGAGGCAGAGGACGGTTCCCTTGGGATGGAGGCTCAACCGGTTGCTTTCGCCGGTGGGGCCCGGCAGCGTGAATGGACCGGGGTCGAAGGCGGCCGCCGCGGACAGGGCGCGTCGAATGGCGCCCTTCTGACCCGACAGAGCCTTTCGCAGCACCCCGACCTTGTCGGGCCGCGCCGCCCAGTTGCGGGCGTCGAGCCGCTGCGCCGCCGCCTCGACCTTGTCCGCCGCGACCTCGGGGCCGCTGGGCGCGGGCAGGTCCTCGGCTGCCTCGGTGCGGCGGAAGCGGGCGACGTAGAACGGGCCGCCGGCCTTGGGGCCTGTGCCGGATAGCCCCTCGCCTCCGAACGGCTGGGAGCCGACGATGGCGCCGATCTGGTTTCGGTTGACGTAGGTGTTGCCGACGTGGATGCGCTCGACGATCTGCTGCACGCGGTCATCGATCCGGGTGTGCAGACCGAAGGTCAGGCCGTAGCCCCGGCCGTTGATCGCGTCGACCACGCGGTCGATGTCGCGCGCCTTGAACGTCGCCACGTGCAGGACCGGGCCGAAGATCTCGCGCTCGAGATCGCCGATGCCCGAGACCTTGACGACAGCGGGGGCAACGAAGGTGCCGCCGGACGGCGCCTCCAGCACCTTCAGCAGTTTCCCCGCCTGCTCCTGCTTCGCCGTGTAGCCCGAAATGTCGGCCTGCGCCTCGGCGTCGATCACCGGCGAGACGTCGGTCGCCGGGTCCCACGGGTCGCCGATCGTCAGCGCCTCCATCGCGCCGTAGAGCATCTCGGTCAGCCGCTCGCGCGCCTCCTCCTGCACGTAAAGCATCCGCAGGGCCGAGCAGCGCTGGCCGGCGCTTTGGAACGAGGCGATCAGTATGTCCCGCACCGCCTGCTCGGTCAGCGCGGTCGAGTCAACGATCATCGCGTTGAGGCCACCGGTCTCGGCAATCAGGATCGCGTCGGGTCCGGCGTTGGCCGCCAGCGCCTTGTGGATGATCTGCGCCACCTCGGTCGAGCCGGTGAAGCAGACGCCGGCGATCCGGCTGTCCGACGTCAGCGGCCCGCCCACCGTCGGGCCGTCGCCCGGCAGCAGTTGCAGCGCCGCCTTCGGCAGGCCGGCCTCGCGCATCAGCTCCACCGCGCGGGTGGCGATCAGCGGCGTCTGCTCGGCGGGCTTCGCCAGAACGGCGTTGCCAGCCGCGAGCGCGGCGGCGATCTGGCCGGAGAAGATCGCCAGCGGGAAGTTCCATGGGCTGATGCAGACGAAGACGCCGCGTGGGCCGCCCGGCTCCTCGGCCTCCAGCCGCTCGGCCTCGCTGGCGTAGAAGCGCAGGAAGTCCACCGCCTCGCGCACCTCGGCGATGCCGTCAGGCACCGTCTTGCCCGCCTCCCGCGTCGCGATCACCGTGAGTTCTGCGATGTTCTGCTCGTAGAGGTCGGCGACGCGACGCAGGACCGCCGCACGTTCGGCTACGGGGACCGACGACCATTCCTCGTAACCCGCCTGCGCCGCGTCGAGCGCGCGCGACACCTCGTTGGGGGTGGCGTCGTGGACCGTTCCGACCTGGCGCGCGGTGTCGGCCGGGGAGTGGACCGGACGCCCCTCGCCCTGCGGCTCGGCATCGTCGGCGAGCATCGGCCGGGCGGTCCAGGTGCGGTCGGCGAAGGCCTCGCGCGCCTCGAGAAGCGGCGTGATCGATGCCGGTTCATTCACCCGATAGCCCTTGGAATTCGGCCGGTCGGGCGCGAAGAGCTCGACCGGACGCCGGATCATCGGGTTCGGGATGCTGTCCAGCGCCTCGACCTGCGCCACGGGGTCGCGCGAGATGTCCTCCGGCGGGATGTCCTCATCGACGATCTGGTTCACGAACGAGCTGTTGGCGCCGTTCTCCAGCAGCCGCCGCACGAGGTAGGCCAGCAGGTCCCGGTGCGCCCCGACGGGCGCGTAGATGCGACAGCGGGCGCCGCTCTGCTTGCGGACGATGTCGTGCAGCGACTCTCCCATCCCGTGCAGCCGCTGGAACTCGAACCCCTCCCGGTCGTTGCCGGCCATCTGCAGGACGGCGGCGCAGGTGTGCGCGTTGTGCGTCGCGAACTGCGGGTAGATCCGGTCCCTCCGGTCCAGCAGCATCTGCGCGCACGCCATGTAGCTGACGTCAGTGTTCACCTTGCGGGTAAAGACGGGGAACGTCTCGACGCCCATCTCCTGCGCCAGCTTGACCTCGGTGTCCCAGTACGCGCCCTTGACGAGGCGGATCATGAGCTTGCGGTCGAGCCGAGTCGCCAACTCGTGCAAGTACTCGATCACCGGCGCCGCACGGCGGCCGTAGGCCTGGACCACGACGCCGAAGCCGTGCCATCCGTCGAGTGCGGGATCCGACAGCACCGCTTCGATCACGTCAAGCGACAGGTCGAGCCGATCCTGTTCCTCCGCGTCGATGTTGAAGCCGATGTTCGCCTTCGCCGCCTGCTTGGCGAGCTGCAGGGCGCGCGGAACCAGGACCTCCATCACCGTCTCGCGATGAGTGTGCTCGTAGCGCGGGTGCAGCGCCGAGAGCTTGACGGAGATGCCGGGATTCGACCGCACGTCGCCCTTGGCGGCGCGGGAGATCGCCGTGATCGCGTCGGCGTAGGACTTGAGGTAGCGCTTGGCGTCCTCCTCGGTCCGCGCCGCTTCACCCAGCATGTCGTAGGAGTAGGTGTAGCCCTGCTTCTCGCGTTCGCGGGCGTTCTTCATCCCCTCGTCGATGGTCTGGCCCAGAACGAACTGCCGCCCAAGAAGCCGCATCGACTGCGCCACCGCGCGGCGCACTACCGGCTCTCCCATCCGGCGGACCAGGCCGCGGAGGGCGGCCGCCGGCCGGCCCGGATCGTCGTCGAGGACACGTCCGGTCAGCATCAGCGCCCAGGTCGACGCGTTGACCAGCGAGGACGACGAGTGGCCGAGATGCGCTCCCCAGTCCGACGGCTCTATCTTGTCCTGGATCAGGTCGTCCACGGTTTCGGCGTCAGGCACCCTTAGCAGCGCCTCGGCGAGGCACATCAGGCCGACGCCCTCCTCCGTCGACAGGCCGTACTCGGCGAGGAAGCTCTCCATCATGCTCGGCGAGGTATCGCGGCGGACCCGGGCCACGATCTTGGCGCCGGCGTCCGCGACGGCCTTGCGCTCCTCCTCGCTCAGGCCAATCCGTTCCATGAGGTCGCGAACGACCGTCGCCTCGTCGGCGCCGTATCGGCTGCGGACCGCGGCGCGCAGCTCACCTGCCGGGGAATGGTCGATCGAGGTTTCGAGGTTCATTGTCCGCTCCCGGGTCGTGACTTCGTCCGGTGTCGGCGGGCCGACTACATCTCGGTGCTCGACGCCGCATCCGCTGGAGCCTGCAGTACGCGTGAACCTATGACAACCCGAAGCCGAGGAAACTCGGCCCTAATTCCGGCGGGCGAATCCACGATCGTTCTTTGCATTTTCGGCTATGTCACTGAAAATTGAAATCGAATATTGTATTTTTCAGCGGCCGACCAACCTTCTAGTGTTCCGAGTTTGACGGTTGCTACCGATTTCCGCGGATTTCATCGAGGGCCTCCAGGGCGCGACGTTCCCGGGTGAGAATATCCTCGGCGGATTTGGTCCAGACGACCCAAGTTCGACATTTGCCGGCCCGCCGCTACGCCGAGGTGGTCGAGACCTTCCGCAGCCTTGCCTTCACCGAGGACGGTCTGGCCGAGGCGGCCTTCGCCGGTCACCGCCTCATCGTCGCCCATGACCCGCTGCGTGCCGGGGAGCAATCCATCCGCCGCCGTGCCCGTATCGCCGACCTCGAGGCCATGGCCGACAAGATGGCCGCCAGGCTCGATGCCCGGGATGTCGGCCGGACGGCCCGCGGTCGCCGCGCCTCCGATCGTGGCGCCTACAGCCGATTTACCCGCGCCGTGGCCGAGGCGGAACTGAGCCGCTTTCTCAAGCCCGATTACACCGCCGACCGCTTCGGCTACAGCCTGGACGAGGACGCCATCGCCGAGGCGGAGCTCTTCGACGGCAAGCTGGCGCTCCTGACCAACGCCCCCGATCTCGGCCCCGCCGAGGCCGTCGCCCGCCACAAGGCGCTGGCCGACATCGAGCGCGGCGTCCGCGTGCTGAAGTCCGGCATCGGGATCGCCCCGGCCGATCATCGGCTGCCAGACCGCATTCGGGCCCATGCGCTGATCTGCTTCCTCGCCCTCGTGCTCCACCGCGTCATGCGCATGCGCCTGAAGGCCAGGGGTCACAGCGCCAGCCCCAGCACCGCGCCCGATCTGCTCGCCCGCATCCATCGCCATCAGGCCCGGATCGCCGAGCGCAGCCTCGAAGGAACAGCCCGCCCGACACCGGAACAGCCGGACCTCCTTGATGCCCTGACCCTGCCCAAACCCGCCTGACAGAGCCCATGCAGTTACATTTTTGTCAAACCGGCCATGGCAATATCAATCACTTACCGCTGCAGCTGTCGAAGTTGGGTGACGAAGGGCTTTGGCCTTGTGTTGTGATGCAGCAGGTAGTCGTAGATCGGGTTCTCCAGATCACCGACGCTGGAATAACTGCCCCGGCGTATGCGCCGATTTGTGATCTCGGCGAAGAAGCGCTCGACGAGGTTCAGTCAGGACGCGCTGGTGGGCGTGAAATGCAGCTTGAACCGAGGATGCCGCCGATCTCGAGGCGGCCGTGAAGACGGAAGCCCGGCAGCATTCCGTCGCCCGCCGCCTGATGACGGTCCCAGGCATTGGCCCGGTCGTCGACCCGGCCAGGTTCCGCAAGGCAGCCGATGTCGGTGCCTTTCTCGGGCTGACACCAAAGCGGCGCCAGTCCGGCGCGGTAGACTGGTCCGGGCGCATATCGCAATGCGGCGATCGAGCCGTGAGGCGCCTGCTCTTCGAGGCTGCCGCCAGCCTGATCCACCGCGTTCAGCGCTTCTCGCCGCTGAAGAGCTCGGCGGTGCGGCTGGCCGGCAGGCGCGGCTTTCGCAAGGCCGCCGTGGCCACCGGCCGGAAACTCGCCGTGCTGACGCTAACCCTGTGGAAGCGCGAAGCCGACCACGCCGGGACGAAGGGTGCGAACACGTGATCTGAGTTCCCGCCACCGCAGGAGAAAGGTCCCGAAAAGGCGGGCTTGGATAGCCTCGCTTTGCCAGTCCTTTCCTACGATAGGGCGCTGCCGTCACGTCATGGGCTGGCTCGTCACAGATCAGGGAAAATCTGGGTGTGCCAGGCCAGACGCCTCTGTAGGGTTGTCCGGCGGAAGCACGGCCAAAGGAATTTCCGCATGCTTCGTGACGTGCGCCGGACAGGGAGGAACTACCAATGAAAACGCTGTTTGCAGCAACGCTTGTCTCGGTCGTGGGGGTCGGCGCGCCCCAGGCGGAGATCCGCATCGGCCATGTCTACGGCCAAACGGGACCGCTGGAGGCCTATGCCGCGCAGAGTCATGTCGGCCTGATGCTCGGGCTCGAATACGCCACCGACGGCACGATGGAGATCGGCGGAGAGCCGATTACCGTCCTCGAATACGACACTCAACTCGATCCCGCGCGGGGCCGCTCGCTGCTGGCCGAAGCCTATGGCGACGATGACGTGCAGATCGCCGTCGGACCCGTCAGCTCGGGCGTGGCGCTGGCCATGCTGCCCGTGGCCGAGGAATACGAGCGCATCCTGATCGTCGAGCCCGCGGTGGCCGATTCGATCACCGGCGAGAACTGGAACCGCTATATCTTCCGCACCGGGCGCAACTCTTCGCAGGATGCCATCGCGAACGCGGTGGCACTCGGCGGCGAGGGCGTGGCGGTGGCGACGCTGGCGCAAGACTACGCCTTCGGGCGCGACGGCGTTGCGGCCTTCCGCGAGGCGCTGGCGGAAACCGGGGCAACGATCGCGCACGAGGAATACGTACCGACCGAGACGACCGACTTTACCGCGGCGGCCGAGCGGATCTTCAACGCAATGGGCGACGTGGAGGCGGAACGGAAGCTTCTCTTCATCA
This sequence comes from uncultured Alphaproteobacteria bacterium, assembly GCA_963749675.1. Classification (GTDB taxonomy): domain Bacteria; phylum Pseudomonadota; class Alphaproteobacteria; order Rhodobacterales; family Rhodobacteraceae; genus Roseitranquillus. The sequence goes on along the minus strand of CAVVNT010000001.1, from coordinate 74,836 downwards.
TCTGGGCCGGCGGCGGCAATCCGATGAGCCAGATCAACGCGATGGACCCCTCCCGCTTCGACCTCGAGATCGCGACAGGCGGCAATATCCTGCCCGCGCTGGTGGCCTATCGTGAGCTTCCGGGGCTGGAGGGCGCGACCTACTACTACTACGAGATCCCCGACAATGCGGTGAACGATTGGCTCGTCGAGACGCATTTCGAGCGCTTCGACAGCCCGCCGGACTTCTTCACCGCGGGTGGCATGGCCGCGGGCATCGCCGTGGTCGAGGCCATCCGTGCGGCGGGCGGTGCCGAGGATACCGAGGCGCTGATCGAGGCGATGGAGGGCATGTCCTGGGAGACGCCCAAGGGCACAATGACCTTCCGTCCGGAGGATCATCAGGCGCTGCAATCCATGTATCACTTCAGCACCGAGGTCCGCGACGGCGTCGATTACGGCGTGCCGGTCCTCGTGCGGGAACTTGGCATCGAGGACATGGACATCCCCCTCCGCAACCAGTGACCCCTGCGCCCGGCATCGCGGATCGCGGCGTCGGGCCTCCCGGGGGCAGGACATCCATGACAGAAATCCTTCTCGAGACGGTCGATCTGTCCGTCCGCTTCGGTGGTCATATGGCGGTCGACAGCGTGAGTTGCGCCTTTCACGCAGGCGAACTCACGGCCATCGTCGGGCCCAACGGCGCGGGCAAGACGACCTATTTCAACCTGATTTCCGGGCAGATCCCGGCGACGCACGGCAGGGTTCGGCTCAAGGGCGAGGATGTGACCCGTCTCGGCGTGGCGGAACGCTGCCGCCGCGGCCTCGGGCGCGCCTTCCAGCTTACCAACCTTTTTCCCGCCCTCTCGGTGCTGGAGAACGTGCGCCTCGTGATGCAGAGCCGCCAGCGCAAGGGGTTGAGCCTGTTCTCGATCGCCGCGTCCCAGACAGACATCACCTCCCCCGCCGAGGCCGTGCTGGAGCGCGTGCGCCTCGACCGTTTGCGGAACCAGCCGGTCTCGGAACTGAGTCACGGCAACCAGCGCAAGCTGGAGGTCGCGATGCTGATCGCGCTCGACCCGCTGGTCTTCATGTTCGACGAGCCGACCGCCGGCATGAGCGTCGACGAGGCGCCCTTCGTCCTCGACCTCATCTCGGAACTCAAGCGCGAGACCGACCGGACGGTCCTGCTCGTCGAGCACAAGATGGATGTGATCCGCACGCTCGCCGACCGGATCATCGTGCTGCACAATGGCGCGCTCGCCGCCGACGGAGAGCCTGCGGAGGTCATCGCGTCAGAAGTCGTGCAGGAGGCCTACATGGGCAAGGAGATCGAGAATGTCTGAGCCGATCCTCCTGCTCGACGGCGTCGTGACCGATATCGGGCAGTATCACATCCTCAAGGGGGTGAACCTCGAGGTGCCGCGCGGACAGGTGACGATGCTCTTGGGCCGCAATGGCGTCGGCAAGACGACGACGCTGCGCACGATCATGGGCCTTTGGCGCGCCAGGGCCGGACGTATCGTCCTGGACGGAGAGGACATGGCGGCGGCGCCAGTGTCGGACCGTGCAGCACTCGGCATAGGCTTCGTGCCGGAGGACATGGGCATCTTCTCCGACCTGACAGTAGAGGAGAACATGATCCTCGCCGCCAGATCCGGCCCTCTCGACACAAAGCGCCGCGACTGGCTTTTCGCGACCTTCCCGCCGCTCCGGACGTTCTGGCGGTCCGAGGCCGGCAATCTGTCGGGCGGGCAGAAGCAGATGCTGTCCATCGCCCGCGCCATGGCCGAAGAGCGGCGGCTCTACCTGATCGACGAGCCGACCAAGGGCCTCGCACCCGCCATCATCTCGACCATGGTGGGCGCGCTGCGCGCGTTGAAGGCGCAGGGGGCCTCGATCCTGATGGTGGAGCAGAACTTCTCCGTCGCCCTCGCGCTTGGCGACCGGGTCGTGGTGATGGACGACGGCTCCGTCGTCTGGTCTGGCGCGATGGCAGAGCTCGCTGCCGATACCGCCCTTCAGGAACGTCTGATGGGACTGAGCGTGGAGGCGCATTGATGTCTGCGGCACCCGATCACACCCCAACTTTCGCGCGGCTCTCGCTGACAGACCGGCTGTCGCAGAGCGCGCCCTACCTGCTGGTTCCCGCGCTCATCGTCATCGGCTTTCTCGCCATCGGCGCGCCGTCGAGCTGGCTCACGCTGACCGTCTCCGGGCTCGCCATGGGGATGATGATCTTCATCATGGCGTCGGGCCTCACCCTCGTCTTCGGGCTGATGGACATCATCAACTTCGGCCACGGCGCCTTCACCTCACTCGGCGCCTTCATGGGGGTGAGCGTGCTGTTCTGGCTCTCGGGATGGACCGAGACCCCGTCTCTGGTGCTGAACGTCGCCGCTGTCTTGCTGGCCATCCTGGCCGCCATGGTCTTCACCGGCGCCGTCGGCTGGGCCTTCGAGCGGGTCATCGTGCGGCCGGTCTATGGGTCTCACCTCAAGCAGATCCTTGTCACCGTGGGCGGCCTCATCGTCCTGGAGCAGGCGATACAGGTCGTTTGGGGGGCCCAAGAGATCTACCTCAACCGCCCCGAGGCGCTGCGCGGCTCGATCACCTTCGGCGGCTCGGCGCTGGAGCGATACCGCATCCTCGCCGTCGTCGTGGGGCTCGCGGTCTTCGTAGCGATGCGGCTGGTGCTACGCCGCACGAAGATCGGCCTGATCGTGCGCGCGGGCGTACAGAACGGCGAGATGGTCGAGGCGCTCGGCTACCGTCTGAAGCTCGTCTTCATCGGCGTCTTCATCGCTGGCTCCGCCCTTGCAGGACTCGGCGGCGTGATGTGGGCGCTTTACGAGCAGGTCATCACCGCAGGCATGGGCGAGAGTATGATGATCCTGATCTTCATCGTCGTCATCATCGGTGGACTCGGCTCGATCGAGGGGGCGTTCATCGGTGCGCTGCTGGTTGGGCTCTTGCAGAATTATGTGGCCTTCCTCGAGCCGAAAGTCGCGCTGATCTCGAATATCGGGCTGATGACCGCAATCCTGCTCTGGCGGCCACAGGGCATGATGCCCGTCGTGAAGGCGAAGTGACATGCTGGTGAACCTCATCTCGGGCGACAGGCCGCGCTCGGCCATCCTTGCTATCCTGCTTCTGGGCGTGCTGGTCTGCCTCGCTTTCGCACCTTTCCTCTTTCCTGGGGTGCGCGCGCTCGACACGGCTGCGACGATCTGCGTCTACATCCTGCTCGTGGCGTCCTATGACCTGCTGCTCGGCTATGCCGGGATCGTGAGCTTTGCGCATACGATGTTCTTCGGCTTCGGCGCATATGGCGTGGCTTTGGCAAGCATCCACATGGGGCGCGGCTGGAACGCACTTCTGGTCGGAACGCTGGTCGGGGCGCTTGCGGCGGCGATCGTCGCCTTCGTCATCGGCCTCCTATCGCTGCGCGTCCGGGCGATCTTCTTCGCGATGATCACGCTCGCCGTCGCCTCCGCCGTCGCTGTGCTGGTCAGCCAGCTCTTCCAACTTACCGGCGGAGAGGACGGGCTAACCTACCAGATCCCGCGCGAATTGACCCCGGCCTTTCGCTTAAGCGAGGTCTTCGGACTGCGGATCAACGGGCGCATCCTGAACTATTATCTCGTGTTCTTCACCTGCCTGGCGCTGTTCCTCGTGCTGCTGCGCATCGTGAACTCGCCATTCGGCAGTGTCCTCGAAGCGATCCGCGAGAACGACTTCCGCGCCGAGGCGATCGGCTACCGGATCGTCACCTACCGGACCGCAGCAAGCTGCCTTTCCGCCGCGATGGCTGCATTTGCCGGTAGCCTTTACGCGATCTGGCTGCGCTACGTAGGCCCCGATACGACGCTGAGTTTCGAGATAATGCTCGACGTCCTCTTGATGGCCGTGATCGGCGGCATGGGCACGATGTATGGCGCCGCGCTGGGTGCCGTCATCTTCGTGCTGGCGCAGAATTACCTTCAGAACCTGATGGGGGCGGGCGCAGATCTGACCGAAGGCCTGCCGCTGATCCCGCAGCTTCTGGACCCGAACCGGTGGCTGATGTGGCTCGGCATCCTGTTCGTGCTGAGCGTCTATTTCTTCCCCACGGGTATCGTGGGCAGGCTCCGAACAAGGACGTGATGCACATCGGGCAGATCAACCTGCGGTGACCGCTTTGCGCGGTCGCCGGAATTCGCTGCGATCAAAGCGCCAGCTTCGTCCACGTTGCGGTCCTCAAGAATCTCGGGCGTGCTGCGCAGCCAGCGAACGGCAGCTTTGACGAAGCTGCGCCGCAGCATCGGGTCAGCCGTGAACGGCAGGTCTGAGCGTAAGCATCCGGCGTAGGCCGCCGTCAGGCGGCTTGGCGATGCTCTGGGGATTTCCAGTTCCAGGGCAGCAGGTCCGGCACCTGCGAAGCGGTCATGTCGGCAGTCGGCCGAGAACGTCGGCCAGCCAAGCCTGGGGATCGATGTCGTTCAGCTTGGCGGTGACGATCAGGGAATACATCAAGGCGGCGCGCTCGCCGCCGCGCTCCGAGCCGGCGAAGAGCCATGACTTCCGGCCGAGGGCGATCACCCGGGTCATTCTGCCCATGTCGGGCAGGAAGCTGTCGTCCACTATCGCTGGCATCCTCTCCACGGCCGAACTCTTCGGGTGGAATTGAGCCAGTCGCGCGAGACTGGCCGCTTCGTTCATCTCGTTGTGGGCCGGGAGACGTTCTCGTCCTACCAGCCTGGATGCTCGATCCGGTCGCGTGCGCCGGCATGCGGCAACTTGGCCCGCCGCAGGTCTCGATTGCGGCCCTCGGCGATCTTCATGACCTGCTGAGCCGGCGCGGATTCCGGCGAAGCTCTCCTGGCGATGCGATCGTCGCCAAGGAGGAGCAGGATGACCGGTCCCAAGGCGCCGGCGCCGCCGCGCCAGCTGATGATGACGTTCGACTCCACGAGGCTCCGCGGCATGTCCACCACGGAGCGACGGGCCAGGGTGACGGCCTTGGCGAACCTGCTGGCCGAGGCCGCGGCGCCGGGAGGCAGCGATGACGACGTCTGAGATGCTTCCCGCGACGGTCCTCGAGAGGAAGGCCGTGGTCTACGTCCGGCAATCCTGCCGGACGCAGGTCGAGACCAACCTTGAGAGCCGGCGCCCATCATCATCACATATCTTCCTTCCCACTCACCCCCTCCCCCTCCCCCCCGTCTCGCCGCGCAGTATGCATCACCGCCGGTCTGAGCTGTCGAGCCCGGTCGCCCGACCTCGACGGCGTGTACGATCCTTGTCGGCCGAACGACCGGCTCCTCCTCGGCATGAAGGGCAGCATCAGCGAGTTCGAGCTCGGCATCCTGCGCGCGCGGATGCTCGAGGCCGCGCGCGCGAAGGCAGAGCGGGGCGAGCTCCGCATCAGCGTGCCCGTCGGCTACCTCTGGCGCCGGGACCATGGCCTCGGCTTCGATCCCGACCTGCGTCTCCAGCAGACGATCCGGCTGATCTTCGAGCGCTTCCGGCAGCTCAGCAGCGCGCGCCAGACGCTGCTGTCGCTCGCGGCCGACGGCGTCTCGTTTCCGCGGCCGTCGGACGATTGCCATTGGAGCGCCATTGGTCCGAGTGACAATGGCGATGCGGATGACCTCCCTCGAGTGGACCCCGATCCGCTACCGCAACGTGATCTCGATCCTGAAGAACCCGTTCTACGCCGGCGCCTACGTCTACGGCAAAAGCGAGAAGCGGGTGGTCATGGTCGAGGGACGGGCGCGCAAGACCTACGGCCACGGCCGGCCACGGGCGGCGTGGGACGTGCTGATCCACGACCACCACGACGGCTACATCGGCTGGGCCGAGTTCGAGCGGAACCAGGAGACGCTCGCGGCCAACACCTACGGCTGGGCCGGTGGCGCGAAGTCCGGCCGCGGCGGCAGAGCCCTGCTCGCGGGCATCCTGACATGTGGACGCTGCGGCCGGGCGCTCTCCGTCGCCTATGCCGGCAGGCCGCCCGGCCGCTCCACGTATCGCTGCGATCGGGCACAGACCGGGCGCGGCATCGGCCGCTGCATGACCTTCGGCGGCTCCCCGGTCGATGCCGCCATCGCGGCCGAGTTGCCTCGCGCGCGGTAGAACCCATGGCGATCGAGGCGGCGCGGGAAGCCGAGCGCATGCACGAAGACGGCGAAGCCGAGAGACGGCGGATGGCGGAGCTCGACCTCCAGCAGGCGCGGCTCACGATGCCTCGCTGGCGGAACGCCGCTACGCTGCCTGCGACCCGGACAACCGCCTGATCGCGGCGCAGCTCGAGCGCGCCTGGGAGATGACGCTCCGCCGCGTCGAGGCCTGCGCCGAACGTCTCGAGGCGCTGGCTTTGCCGGTGTCCGCCGCGCCAGCACCGGACTTCACCGGCCTTGCCGACGCTCCCGCCGGCGCCTGGAGTGCGCCCGGCGTCACGATGCGCGCACGCCAGCAGCTCCTGCGCGCTCTGGTGACCGACATCATCGTCGACGTCGACGAGGTGTCGCGCGAGGTCATCCTGACCATCCACTGGCGCGGCGGCGCGCACTCGCAGCTGCGCGTCCGCAAGCCGAAGACCGGCGAGCACGGCCGCCGGACCCCGGAGGAAGCGCTCGCGGTCATGGCCCGGATGGCGGGCCGCTGGTCGGACGCCGACATCGCCGCCTCGCGCACCCCCGCCGGGGACGCGATCATGTTCGATCGAGAACCCGCAGGAGGCGCGAAAGGGCCGCCGTGTCGATTGAGGCCGAGACACTCAGCCGCCGGCCATTGGTGAGCATGATCTCGACCTTGTCCTCGACCGCGGGCGTCTCGGTCGCCATCGAGCTGGCGGGGGCCGGTTCGGACCCGATTTGCAGCGGCATGAGAGCCGGGGCACCGCCGCCGAGCAGCCCCTCCCGGTATTCCTTCCGCCACCGTGTCAGCAGAAAGCGCGAGAGCCCGTATCGACGCGCCGTCGCCGAGCCTTGGCGATGGCCGCGGAAGCTCTCTTCAACGATGCGGATCTTCTCCGCGTCGGAACGATCCCGCCGCCGACCGGGCTCGTCCGCAGAGAGGACCTCAAAGTCCGAAATGACCTTAGAGCATGCCATAGGGCATGGTCTACGACCGGCGTCTCAATCTCGGCCAGACGGCTCCCGCCGGAGGGATACGCATCGGGTCAGCCGTGAACTGCAGGTCTGAGCCGACCACGGCCGTGGCGCTACTTGCCCGGCGCCGACGTGCCGAGGCGCGGCGCTCGGCTCCGGGCCCTGTGGGGGCTTGAATTGACCCGCGACCGCCTCGTCCTCGTCGGATGAGCTGAGATGGCGCACGGTCTCTTGCCTGCTCCTACCCGGCGTGCTCGGCGAAGCCGCACATGCCCGCTCCGCCGAGCTTCAATGGCCGAACATGCTATCCCGAACGGTCCGGAGATGCGCGCGCATGGTGCCCTCGGCATCTTCAGCAAGCCGCCGCTCAAGTGACCGGACGACGGCCTCGTGCTGATCGCAATATACCTGCCGCCTTTGCTTCGAGAAGGACCGCTGCTTGAGCTCGTGCCAGGAACTCTTGCTCCCGAAGCATCCCAAGGATCGCGTGCACCTCCCGCAGCAGGGAATTGCGCGTGCAGCACAGGATAAGCCGATGCAAGGCGGAGTCCCACTCCTCGAAGTTCGAGCATGGTGTCAGCTCCGACGGCATTCTCATGGGCTTGCCGGATCGCGGCCAGTTCACCGGCCGTCGCGTTGGTAGCGGCGAATGCCGCGGCCGCTGGCTCCAGAAGGAGCTCGCACCTCCATCATGTCTGCCGGGGAAGCTCCTTGCATGCGCTGAGCGCGTTCGAGGATGGGAGCGTGCTGGGGCGCCTTGCGCAGGTAGGTGCCACGGCCGACGTGACGGATTAGCAGCCCGTCCTGTTCCAACCGGTCCAGGGCACGCCGCACGGTATTCCGGGCGACGCCCAGTTGCTCGGCGATGGAGCGTTCGGTGGGGAGGCGGCCGCCGTCAGGCCATGTGCGGTCCTCGATCCGCTGTCGCAGCTCGGCTGCGACGGAATCCGAATTTCCTCGTGTCATACCGTCTGCTTGATCCAATCATGATCCAATAGCAGCCTTCTGCCGCAAATTACAGCGCCAATGTTGCGCGTCGGTTCTGATTGGCTTACGATTGCGCAGGTTTGGCAGTCTCGGGAGAGCCGGTGAAGATCGGTACATTCAGGTACAACGGCGAACGGATTGTAGGCGAAGTCGACGAGTCCGGGGGTGTCGTCATCCCGTTCGACATCGCGCAACCGGAACTCGAGCAAGGGGTCGCCTGCCTGATCGGCCGCGACGCTCTCCCGGCGCGGAAGAGCCCCGTGCCGCTTTCGGAGCTCACAACGGAGGCCCCGATCCCACGCCCCGCTCGCAACATCTTCTGCGTGGGCAAGAACTACTTCGAGCATGCCCACGAATTCTCCAGGAGCGGCTTCGATTCCAGCGCCGCCAAGGGAGCGGTGCCCGAGCATCCGATCATCTTTTCCAAGGTTCCGGAGACGCGTCGTCGCCAACGGCGCAGCCCATCCTCATCGACCCGGCTGTCTCCGAGGCCATCGACTACGAGGCCGAACTGGCCGTCATCATCGGCAAGGAGGGGCGCGGCATCTCGCAAGGAGAACGCGATGGACCATGTCTGGGGGTACACGATCGTCAACGACGTGACGGCACGCGATCTCCAGGGCCGCTACAGCCAGTGGCTGATCGGGAAGTCGCAGGACACGTTCTGCCCGATGGGGCCCTGGGCCGTGACGCGGGATGAAATCGACATTGCCGACACGGCGATCCGCTGCGACGTCAACGGCGAGACGCGGCAGGACTTCGAATACTGGCCTTCTGATCTTCGACATTCCGACGATCATCGCGACGATTTCGGCCGGCGTCACCCTGCGCTCCGGCGACGTGATCGCCACGGGCACGCCCGCGGGAGTCGGGATCGGCTTCGACCCGCCGAAGTACCTGAAGGACGGCGATGTGGTCACGGTCGAGATCGCCGGGATCGGCACGCTCAGGAACGAATGCCGTCGTCGCGAGTAGAGCCGCGCCGGCGGCTCCAAGACGCCCCGCAGAAGGGGCTCGGCATCGGGGTGAAGCAGCCCTGCAAAACCAGAGGAGGAGATCACATGAAACGGACACTGTACGCGCTTTGCGCGGCATCGGCGGTCGCGCTGCCTGCCGCCGTCTCGGCGCAGGACACCACCGAAGTCGCCTGGGGCGGATCGAACCCCGGCGGCGTGATGTACTACATGGTCGGCGTCGCGGGCACCGAGCTCGGCAAGGACCTGCCCGACGTCAACATCACCCAGGTCACCACCGGCGGCTCGACCGAGAACGCGCTGCGCCTCATCAAGGGCGAGCTCGACATGGGCATCGTCTACGGCAGCCACGTCTACATGTCGCAGGACCAGGAGGGACCGTTCGCCAACAGCGAGAAGGGCGACATGCTGCGCGGCGTCGCGATGGCCTACGAGGGGCCGACCTACTTCGTGACGCTGGGCGACAGCGGGATCGAGAACATCGGAGACCTCGCAGGCAAGACCGTCGCGCTCGGCCCGCCGGGATCGGGAACGGTGTTCAACTGCACCAACATCCTGACGGCGCTGGGACTGATCGACGAGATCGACCCGCAGCTGATGACCTTCGCCGATGCAGGCCGCGCGCTCGGCAACGGCCAGATCGACGCCTTCTGCCAGTCGTCCTCGCCCGCCGCGGCGGTGACGGAACTTGCCGAGACGCGCGACATCACGGTTCTCGGCTACACCGAGGAGCAGCTCGCGACGATCTGCGACGACCTATCCGTTCTACCACACCGGCACGATGCCCGAGACGACCTACAAGGGCGTCCCGGCCACCGACATGCCGTTCACGACGGTCTACTGGGTCGCGCATGAGCGGGTGCCCGAGGACGTCGTCAAGCGGATGGTGGCGGCCGCGTACGAGAAGCAGGACACGCTGGCGCAGGGCCACAAGGCCTGGGCGCAGATGAAGCCTGACATCGAGAACTTCCAGAAGCTCGGCGCGCCGATGCATCCCGGCGCCGAGGCCTACTATCGCGAACAGGGCCTGTGGCCGCGAAGGCTGAGACCGAAGCCTGAACAGCCTGCCCCGGCCGCCCTCGGCCGGGGCTTTTCTTCCCTTTCGGATGGCCAGCCAATGCTCAACCTGCCCTGGCTGTTCCGGGTCGAAGGTGCGCGCCGTACGCTCACCGGCCCCTACGCCCTTGCGTTCAACCTCACGGCGGCCGGGTTCTCCCTCTTCTACCTCTACACGTCCGGCTTCGGGCTGATCTCGACGCAGAGCAACCGCGGCGTCTACCTGATGCTGACCTCGGTGCTGGTGTTCCTGATCTACCCGGCGACCAAGCAGCTCGCCGACGGACCGGCCCAGCATCCTCGACCTCGTCCTGATCGCGCTGACGGTCGCCTCGGTCGGCTACTGGATCAATCAGTACGTCAGCTACGCGATCTTCCGCGTCTCGGCGCCCAGCCAGTGGGACCTGGCGATGGGCGCCATCGCCATCGTCGTCATGCTCGAGACCAGCCGGCGCGCGCTCGGGCCCGACCATCTCGATCATCGCGATCGTCTTCCTGCTTCAGCTCTACTACGGCCGCTACCTGCCGGGGCAGCTCGCGCATCCCGGCATGTCGATCGAGCGCATCCTCGAGTTCACCTATTCCACGCAAGAGGCGCTGTTCGGCGTCGTCACCGCGACTTTCGCGACCTTCGTCTTCCCGTTCATGATCTTCGGCGCCTTTCTCGAGCGTTCGGGCGCCGGCGCCTTCTTCATGGACCTCGGCACCGCCATCGCGGGCCGCTGGCGTGGCGGTCCGGCCAAGATCGCGGTCATGACCTCGGCCCTCTTCGGCTCGATCTCGGGCTCGTCGGTCGCGAACGTCGTCACCACCGGCTCCTTCACCATCCCGCTGATGAAGCGCACCGGCTACCGGCCGCACGACGCCGGCGCCATCGAGGCGATTTCGTCGACGGGCGGGCAGTTCATGCCGCCCGTGATGGGCGCGGGCGTCTTCATCCTCGCGACGCTGACCGAGACCAGCTACCTTTACATCGCGCTCATCAACGTCATCCCGGCGCTGGTCTTCTTCGTCTTCCTGCTGACCATGGTCGATCTCGAGGCGGTGCGGCTCGGCCTCAAGGGCCTGCCTGCCGCCGAGATCCCGAGCACGCGCAAGGTGCTGGCCCGCGGCTGGCACTTCTTCCTGCCGCTCGTCACCGTGGTCGGGCTGCTGTTCTGGGGCTACTCGCCCGAGTTCTGCGCCTTCTGGGGCACGGTCAGCGCGGCCGTCCTCTCCTGGCGCACAAGGCGACGCGCATGGGGCCCAGCGCCATCGCGCAGGGCCTCATCGGCGGGGCGCAGAGCAACGCCGCCGCAGGCGCGGCCATCGGCACCCTCGGCATCATCATCGGCGGCATCGTTCTCGCCGGCCTCGGGCTCAAGTTCTCGGCCGTGCTGATCGAGTTCTCGGGCGGCAGCCTGTTCTTGGCGCTCTGCCTCGTCACGCTCGTGTCCATCATCATCGGGATGGGCTCGTCGACGACCGGCTCCTACATCATCCTTTCGGTGGTCGCAGCGCCCGCGCTGATCCAGCTCGGCGTGCCGACGATCGCGGCGCATCTCGCGGTGTTCTACGCCGCGTGCCTTTCGAACATCACGCCGCCCGTCTGCGTCTCGGCCTTCGCCGGCGCGGCCATCGCGGGGGCGCCGCCGATGCGGACCGGCTTCGCCGCGCTGAAGTTCGGGGCGACCCTCGTCCTCATGCCGTTCAGCTTCGTCTACGTTCCGGAGCTGCTGCTCCAGGGTACCTGGCCCGACATCGTCTATTCGACCGGGCTCTATGCCATCGGCAGCGTCTTGCTGGCCATCGCGCTTCAGTCGGCTACGCCGGTTCCGGGTGCTGTCTCGATACCGCAGCGGCTTCTCTTTGCTGCTTGGCGGGCTCGCGCTGATGTTTCCGGCCACCCTGATGATCGACCTGACTGGTGCGACCCTGGCAGTTTGCGCCGCTGCGTGGTTCGCGCTGACCAAGTCCCGCCTCGGCAAGAGGGGATAATCCGCCCTCCGAACTGACAGGCGATACATGCAGAGGGCCGTTGAAGCATCATCCTCGCCGGCAGCGGTGCCCGAACTGCCTCCTCCGAGGATGGCAGTAGCAGTTTCACGACCGCGGAGCTGTTCGCTCTCGCTCCAGCGGAGCTTGACGCCGGAACAGTCGCCCTCGGTCCGACGAGAGTTGTGACGGCTGCGTGAACACCGCCCCATCCGAAGCGCCCATTCGCTAATCGCCGGGGCGCCGCACAAGATCGTCGGTGTGGGCGGATGGACTAAGCCGCTCTCGCGGCATTGGCATGTAGCGCCGCGCCACGGCCCATTCGTCGTTGGTCTCGAGCATCAGCGCACCGACGAGCCGGACGATGGCTTCGTCGTTCGGAAAGATGCCGATGACGTCGGCTCGTCGTTTGATCTCGCGCTTCACCCGTTCGAGGGGGTTCGTGCTCGCGATCTGGGCCCAATGCTCGCGAGGGAACGACATGTAGGCCAGGACATCGTCCCGGAGGCGTCCAAGAAATGCGAGCGTCAGTCGGCGAGCGTGTTGGGTGTCGCGCGGGTTGGCGGCCGGCCGGGTCCCTTCCGGCGTTCGACGGCGGTGCGGCGCCGGTAGCTCTCGACATTGAGCTCGAAGATCGTGGCGTGGTGCACGAGACGATCGACGGCGGCGAGCGTCATGGCGGGATCGGGGAAGATCCGGTTCCATTCTCCGAAGGGCTGGTTGGCGGTGATCAGGAGGGATCGGCGCTCGTAACGGGCGCTGATCAGCTCGAAGAGCACGCTGGTTTCGGCCTGGTCCTTGGTGACGTAGGCGAGGTCGTCGAGGATCCGGTGCGAAGCGGGCGCTGAGCTCGGCATCGGGCTCGACGTCGATGGCGGTCGCGAGATCGGCCTCGCAGCCGCGCTCGTGGGCCAGCGCCAGCGCCGCGACGACGAGCTTGCAGGCAGCTCTCTCCGGCAGCGCGGCCTTGGCGACGTCGTAGAGGCGGCGATAGGCGTCGCGGGGGAAGAGCTGGTCGCGATAGACGAGGCCGGGCAGCGCCGTCGAACCAGAGGTTCGCCTACGGCGAAACGGCTTGGCCCGCAGCGCGTGGATGACATGCCGTTAGGATCATGGAAAGATCGCACGAAGCGACGCCACCGATCAGGGGGCATCGCCCCCCGCCCCCCGGCGCCTCGGTTCCTCCGCGGCGACCGACGTATGCGGGGGGGGGGCGGCAGCGCGGCAATTCGCTAGCGTCAGAGCAGAAATCGGGGTCCGCACTTTGGGTCCGCGGGTCCGCACCTGCTCTCGTTCTCCGAGACAAGCGCTACCCACTGCGAATATCTCGGCCGCGCCGCAGGGCGAACGCCTGCTCCGGTGCACAGCGACTGCTCGCCTAGCCGCTTGCATATATTGCAAGCACAATTATGCTAGAGGCCGGATGAACAGGAAGCATCGCAAGATCCTTGCAGCCGTCTTCACAGACCCGGTCTCCGGCACGATCGAGTGGGCCGCCATCGAAGGTCTGCTTCTCGCCGCCGGCGCGAGACTGATCGAGGGGCGCGGATCGCGGGTGCGGTTCGAGAAGGACGGCGAGGTCGCCACCTTCCACCGGCCGCATCCGGCGAAGGAGGCGAAGCGATACCAGGTGCGCGAGGCGCGCGACTTCCTGACCAGGATCGGGGTGAGGCCATGACTAACGCGATGAGCTACAAGGGCTATGCAGCTCGCATCGAGTACGATGATGACGACGAGATCTTCACGGGCCGGATCGCGGGCATTCGGGACTCGGTGAGCTTTCATGCCGACACCGTGAAGAGCCTGCACGACGCGTTCCACGAGGCGGTCGACGACTACCTCGAGACCTGCGCCAAGCTCGGCAAGGACCCGCAGAAGGCCTATTCCGGCCAGGTCATGTTCCGGGTCGATCCCGAGGTTCATCGGAAGGCGGCGCTTGCCGCCGATCTGGCCGGGAAGAGCCTCAATCAGTGGGCCGAGGACGTTCTGACCCGCGCCACGGAGTAGGTCGCAGCTTTCCCAACGGAAAGCGGCCGACGAAAAGCTCGAAGAGTTTTGTAGAGGAAGCCTCATTGTAAGGGAACTTCATTCCGTCGTGGTCAGAAGACCGCTGCGACAAAGAAACCGATGACGATGCTTACGAGAGCCAGTGCAGCAGTGCCTGACCTCTTGCCTTCGATGGCAGTTGGCACGGGGTCACCGCCCGCCTGCTCATTGTTGGGCGGACTCGGGCTACACGACTTCTTGCCGCGCAATGGTGCGTCGAGGCGGTCGCGCCGCGATAGGCCGGTGCCGGGGATTCCGAGATTGCTGTAGATGCCTTTCTTCCCGACGTTCACCGAGGCGCCACGGAGGCCCGTCGTGAGGCTCAGGCCCGACTTTGAGACGTTGGGCCGAATGCCCGGCGCGATCTTGATCCGGCGCTGAAATCTAAAGCCCATCGCTTAGTGCACCTCCTGGACCGAATGAGGGAATTAAAGCTGCGCCCAGATAATCGAAGGACACTCTGAAGGGCGCCTCGAAAAATGGTCCCGACCGTGGCGCTGCGGTATGTCTGTCGGGATGATGCGACACTGAGGGTGTGACGATGGCGCAGATGGGGTTCTTCGATCTTACAGACCGTTACGCGAGCCTGGACGCGAAGAAGGACCCGCTGGTCGAGATCGACGCTGTTGTGCCGTGGGAGGAGTTTCGCCCGACCCTTGAGCGGGTCTGGCGCAAGCCAGCTGCGGCGCGCAAGTCCCGGGCGGGGCGCAAGCCGATGGACGCGGTGCTGATGTTCAAGACGCTGGTGCTGAGCGCGCTCTACAACCTGTCCGACGACCAGATCGAGTATCAGGTCCGCGACCGGCTGTCGTTCATGCGATTCCTCGGCCTCGGCCTCGAAGACCGGGTGCCGGACGCCAAGACGGTATGGCTCTATCGCGAGGCACTGGCGCAGGCGGGCAAGGTGGAGGAGCTGTTCAGCCAGTTCGACGGCTATCTGGCGCGGCAGGGCTACATCGCGCGCGGCGGTCAAATCCTGGATGCGTCCATCGTGCCGGTGCCGCGCAACCACAACACGCGGGACGAGAACGCGGCAATCAAGAACGGCGAGGTGCCCGAGGACTGGGCGGACAAGCCCGCGAAGCGCGCGCAAAAGGACCTGGACGCGCGCTGGACGAAAAAGCACGGCAAGAACCATTACGGCTACAAGAATCACGTCAACGTGGATCGTAGGCACAAGCTGGTGCGGCGCTATCACGTCAGCGATGCCGCGCGGCATGACAGCCAGGCGGTGGATCATCTGCTGATGCAGGGTAACACCGGCTCCGGCGTGTGGGCGGATGCGGCCTATCGGTCCGAGGAGATGGAGGCAAAGCTGCGCGCCCGGAGGCTGAAAAGCCACATCCACCGCAAGGGCAAGCGGGGCAAGCCGCTGACCGAACAGGCCAAGGGCAGCAACCGGACCAGATCCGGCATCCGGGTCCGCGTCGAGCACGTCTTCGGCGCGCAGGCCAACGATATGGGCGGGACCTTGGTCCGGACCATCGGCTTGGTTCGAGCGACGGCCAAGATCGGGATGAAGAACCTCGCCTACAACATGCGCCGCCTCGGCCAGCTGCGCCGTCTCAACCCGTGCCCGGCGTGAGCATCACGCGAACAAAAAAGATCAGGCCGCGAGGCAGAAAAATCCGAGCGTGAAGGCCGCAGCGCCACGCCCATCCGGACGCAGCAAAGCGACAGCCGACGCTCGTCCTCCTGCTTCAGACCACGCGCGCCGCCGAGGGGCACGAGAACGGTAGAAAATCGAGGTGCCCTTATGTCGCGGACACTCCAGAAGATCCGGCGGGAGGCGTCCACGAGGAGGCACTCGAAGACCTCAAATCCGCGGCCGACGAAATCGAATGGTTCGTCTTCGACGAGGACGTAGGGGAGATCCAAGCCTTCCTTTCTCCTGATCTGCCATGACCGTCCTCATCGCCTCCAGCTTCACCAAGTCCCTCGACCGCCTCACCGGGCAGGAGCAGAGCCAGACCAAGATCACCGCCTTCGACATCCAGCAGAACCCCGACAGCCCCGGCCTCTCCCTCCACCGGATCGACCGCGCCCGCGACGAGGGCTTCTGGTCCGCCCGCGTCAATCTCGACCTGCGCATCGTCCTCCACAAGCGGGCCGGCGACACCCTCCTCGCCTATGTCGGCCACCACGACGACGCTTACGCTTGGGCCGAGCGCCGCCGCCTCGACCGCCACCCGAGGACCGGCGCCGCCCAGATCGTCGAGATCCGAGAGACCGTCGAGGAGATCGTTACCCAGCGCTACGTCGAGGAGGCAGTGCGCAGGCCTCCGCTCTTCGCCTTTGAGACCGATGACGTCCTGTTGAGCTGGGGCGTGCCGCAGGACTGGCTCGACACGGTGCGGCAGGCAACGGAGGAGACCGTCCTGGACATCGCTGCGCACCTCCCCGACGAGGCGCAAGAGGCCGTCCTGGCCGCCGCCGTCGGCGAGGCTCCGACGGTCCGCATCGTCGAGGAGCCCGACGGCGCCGGCTTTGCACACCCCGACGCGCAGCGCCGTTTTCGCGTCATTGAGGACGAAGCCGAGATGGCGGCGGCGCTCGACGCCCCATGGGACGAGTGGGCGGTGTTCCTCCACCCGGCACAGCAGGAGTTCGTCGACCGCGATTTCAACGGTCCCGCCCGCGTCATCGGCTCCGCCGGGACCGGCAAGACGGTTGTTGCCCTGCACCGCGCCGTCCGCCTGGCAGCGGAGGCGCCAAGCAACCGTGTGTTGCTCACCACCTTTTCGGCCGACCTCGCGCAGGGCCTCGGAGACAAGCTCGCACGCTTGACCCACGGACGTCCCGAACTCGCCACGCGGAT
Source organism: uncultured Alphaproteobacteria bacterium (assembly GCA_963749675.1). Taxonomy (GTDB): domain Bacteria; phylum Pseudomonadota; class Alphaproteobacteria; order Rhodobacterales; family Rhodobacteraceae; genus Roseitranquillus. The sequence continues at coordinate 57,909 of CAVVNT010000001.1, read as the reverse complement.
CACCGTAAACACCCTGAATGGCGTCGCACGGAATCTCGCCAGGCGGCACTTCGGAGAGGTCGCGATCGCCTCAGAACATGACATCCGAGCGCGCCTGGGCGAAGCGGCCACCGGCGAGGAGAGCACCATCGATCCCGGCTTCCTCGAAGATGAATGGCGCCTCGTCGTGGACGCCTGGGATGTGCGCGACGGCGAGAGGTATCTCCACCTGCCTCGTCTCGGCCGGAAGATCCGCATGGCGGCTTCGCGGCGTGACGAGCTCTGGTGCGTCTTCTCCCGCCTCCGCGAGGGTCTCGAGAAAGACGGCCTCGAAACCGAGGCGGGACTGATGCACCGACTCGCCCGAGAAATGAACAAGCCACCTTTCTCGCACGTGATCATCGACGAAGCCCAGGACATCTCGGTCCCGGAACTGCACCTCGTAGCTGCGATCGCAGGCGGAAAGCCGAACGGCCTGTTTTTTGCAGGCGACATCGGCCAGCGCATATTCCGGTCGCCTTTCCCGTGGAAATCGGCCGGCGTGGACGTCCAGGGCCGCTCACGGAGCCTGAAAGTCAACTACCGCACATCGCACCAGATTCGGGCCAAGTCCGACATCCTGCTCCCGCCGCGGCTGCTCGAGGCCGACGGCGGGGAGGATCGCCGGCTCGGGATCACCTCCGTCTTTCATGGCCCGGAGCCCCGGATCGGGATCTTCAGGTCACCCGAAGAGGAAGGCGTGGCCGTCGGCCGGTGGCTTGCAGACTGCGTCGACCAAGGGATTTCTTCCGAGACCGTGAAGGTCCTTGTTCGGTCGGAGCGCGAGCTGTCGCGCGCGGAGGCCGCCATAGCGGCATCCGGAAGTGCTGGTATAGAAGCGGGTCTCATGCACGACGCAAAAGGCCGCGAGTACCGCGCAGTGGCGGTGATGGCCTGCGACGCAAGCGTATTGCCGAGCGAGGAGCGTCTCCTTGCAGCGGGCGACGAGCGGGCCCTGAAGGAGATCTTCGACACGGAACGGCACCTGCTCTATGTGGCGGTCACGCGTGCGCGCGAGAGGCTGTGGCTCTCCGCCGTGAATCCGCATTCGGAATTCCTCGAGGATTCTGACAATCTGAAGGAGCGCGCGGTCGGACGAGTTGATGGCTCTTTTGCACCGCTGATCGAGGCTTCAGGTCGGAGCCTACGCTCTACGCCGCCGAAGGCGCGCTATTCATCCCCTCCCTGCCGAGCGTCTCGCGGATCATGCGTTCCAGCTCGACCCGCAGATCGCCTGCCTTCTCAAGCTCCTCGATGCGCCGGTTCGCCTCTTCGAGCCGCGCTTCCAAGTTGGCCCGCTCGTCGCGAAGCACGCGCAACTCGTTCCTGAGCCGCGCCTGCTCCTCGGCCGAATTCGCGGCCGCTTCGACAAGGTCGTCATTCTGACGAACGAGGGAGGCCCGCGCCTTCTTCTCTGCCTCGAGTTCCTTCGCGGCGTTTTCCCGCATGTCTGCGAACAAGGGCGCCTGCGCAGCGAGGATCGCTTTCTCGACCGCCTCCGCTGACTCGCGCGCCCCGTTCTTGACTGCCTCCGGGAGCACAGCGATTTGCTCACGCAGCCGACGCTCGGCCCGGTCCTTGAGGAAGCGATCGAGCGCCTTCTCAAGGCTCTGATCGTTGATTCCATCCGAGATCTTGAGATGGCCGCAGAGTACGCCCTTCACGGCCGACTTCGTCGGTGCGTCGCCCTCGGCCTCCACGAAGGCAACCGCTTTTGCGAGGTCATCGTTGCTGTAGGACGTCGGGCGTCCGGTGTTGTTCGTGCGCGTCATTGGGTGCTCCTGACATGCGATTTGACAAACAATTTGCGGAAGTCCATTTGACAAACAAACTGGTTGGACGGACTGAGGCGCTGAAGGCCCCAGCAGAAGATTGGCCCGGCACCTTCCTGCCAAAAGCGCCTCAATCGAGCCGCCAATCATTGCTGGCGCGCGCCAAGCCTCGACCGGCTTCCTGGGCGAGGTCCCGCAGGTGCCGATTGACGACGTTCGCGCGGTTCGGGTGTTCGATCACTGCTTCAACGACTTAGCGCTGGCTGCGGCGCCAGCCGACCAGCTTGCGTTGGTTCGACAATTCCTCGGGCGGAGCCGCGACGGCCCGCTCGATGCCGCTGGTCTGTTGGGCGGGCATCGTGGGGCGGGCATCGTGGGGCACACCTCGTCGACAATCTCACGTCCCATGTTCCGCCGAGCAGGCGCACAGAGCGGGCGCTCCTCGCTCTTCTCGCTCTTCTCGCTCTTCTCGATCTTCTCGAGCTCACGCACGTCGCTGACCCGGATCGCGACGAGAGCAGCTATTTGCGGCTCCCTCGCCCTGCGACCCCCTCTGGGTTGAGGACATCTGCGCGCTCAAGGATGCACATCGCGATGCGCTCGAAACGGCGGGCCTCGATCACCCGTCCGCATCGCGCGGGATCGCGGCGTAGCTCCGCGCCGCAATCCGCGCTGCCGGCTCCTCCTCGGCAGCGCGTGACGGCTACAGCGACCCCACATGCGGCAGTTGCCGCAGGCCGTCGCCAGAGAGACAAAGGTGCACGAGTCTTCGTGGTCCGGCAAAAGCGCGCGTTCCGAAGCGTCCACGTTGACCGAGAGGGGCGGCGCCGACCCAACTGCGGCCGGACAGAGCGTGCGGAGAGGAGGGTCCCCTGCTTTCGCGAGAAGGGTCGCGTTCGGGGCGATCGATAGCAATACGCGGAGACCGACGTCCGTATACACCTCCTGACAAGGAGCGCCGCTGAAAGGGCCTCGCTGAGCTTGCCGGCACGCTCTGACCAATCCTTCTTCGAGGGTTTAGGGTTTCAAGGTTTCCGGCACTCCTTTCTTGATAGCCATCAGGGGCATGCCGAACACAATCACTCGAAAAGCCGGGCGGCTCACAGGATTGGACGGGCAGGCACCACGTTGAACCGGGTCAGCACGACTTCCTCTGCGGAGTGATCACGCTCTCGGACGGAGTCACGGGACCTGCTGCCGTTTCCGCAGCGCACAGTTCGGCTCCACGTCCTCCGGACCGAACCAAGGAGACCCACATGGCACATATCCCCGCATCCGACGCGATCCTCGCCAGCATCCCTCGCGACAGTCGATACCTGCTTTCGCAGCCGTTTCTCGATCTTGTCCAAAGCCAGCAGATCGGCCTGCAAGGCCTACGCCTCGCGCATCTTATTGCGCATGCCGTTTGCCGCAAGGTTCCTGATTGGCATCGGCTGACGGTCGATCAACCATTGGAAGGCGACAGGCAAGAATGTCTTGTATTCCGGCGCTATCTTAGGCTTGAGCGGTCTAAAGGAAATGAGGCTGTCAGGCAGGGAATAGCACAACTGCGTCAGACGCCACTCTTCGAATGGATCAGCTTTACCGCCGGCAATCAATGGCTAAGTTGGAGGCTGCGGGATGAAGTGTTTGAGCTCCTCTTCGACCAGAGTCGCTTCGGTTACTTTGATATTCATGATCTTGCAAAGTTTAGCTTGCCGCTTGACCTGACGGTATACGGTGATCTCGGCATGGTGCGCGGGATGAAACAACCAAAGATCTCTCTGTCGTTGGACGGATATGCCGCGTCGCTCAAGCGATCACCGGAATGGCATCGCATGCAACCTTGTTTCGTGCGCGCGCTGCAAACCCAAGTTCGACATTTGCCGGCCAGATTTCGTGTCTCCGGCGCGTGCCGGGTACGCGAATTCAAGGGGTTGGTAGCCGTTCGGGGTGGATTTCGCCGCAATCTGTGTAGTTACACGTCGCATCCCTATGCACATTGCAGTGCAGCTTCCTATGCGGCACTCTGCATTTCATGTTCACACGCGTCACCGAGAGCGGCGGGCGCCGCTATCTGCAGATCGTCGAGTCCTTCCGCAACGAGGCGGGGAAGCCCAGGCTGCGCGTCGTCGCCAACCCCGGGCGCGCCCGACGGAATGAAGGACGGCCAGCTCGACGCCCTCATCCGGGGCCTCAGCCGGGCCGCGGGACGAACCGAACCCGCGAAGACCGAGATCGCCTGGCAAGGCGCGCGCAGTTACGGCGACGTCTTCGCCCTGCATGCGCTTTGGAAGGACCTCGGTCTCGATCGCGCGCTCGGCCGGGCCTTGCGGTCGGGGCGTCGCGGAACCGATGTGGAGGCCCTCGTGCGTGCCATGGTGTTCAACCGGCTGTGCGACCCCACAAGCAAGCTGGGCTGCCTGCGCTGGCTGGAGACCGTGGCGATGCCGGCAATGCCCGAGACCGTCACCCACCAGCATCTGCTTCGCGCGATGGATGCGCTGATGGATCGCGCCGAGCGGGTGGAACTCGAGCTGGCCAGACAGATCCGCCCGCTGGTCGATCAAGACCTTGCCGTGGTCTTCCACGACCTGACCACCGTGCGCATCCATGGCGAGGGAGAGGTCGCGGACGACCTGCGCGCCTTCGGCATGAACAGGGATGTGGGCGGCGTCGCGCGGCAATTCGTCCTCGGCGTGGTGCAAACCGCCGAGGGTCTGCCGCTCATGCACACAGTCCATTCCGGCAACGTGGCCGAGACGAAGACCTTGCAGGCCATGCTCCGGACCGTGCTCACGCGCTTCCCGATCCAGCGCGTCATACTGGTGGCCGATCGCGGCCTGCCGAGCCTGGAGAACATCGGTGAGCCGACCGCACTGGCCGACCGTGACGGCCGCGGGCTGGAGTTCATCCTCGCCGTGCCGGCCAGCCGCTACGCCGAGCTGGTCGAGACCTTCCGCAGCCTTGCCTTCACCGAGGACGGTCCGGCCGAGGCGGCCTTCGCCGGTCACCGCCTCATCGTCGCCCATGACCCGCTGCGTGCCGGGGAGCAATCCATCCGCCGCCGTGCCCGTATCGCCGACCTCGAGGCCATGGCCGACAAGATGGTCGCCAGGCTCGATGCCCAGGATGTCGGCCGGACGGCCCGCGGTCGCCGCGCCTCCGATCGTGGCGCCTACAGCCGCTTCACCCGCGCCGTGGCCGAGGCGGAACTGACCCGCTTTCTCAAGCCCGATTACACCGCCGACCGCTTCAGCTACAGCTTGGACGAGGACACCATCGCCGAGGCGGAGCTCTTCGACGGCAAGCTGGCGCTCCTGACCAACGCCCCCGATCTCGGCCCCGCCGAGGCCGTCGCCCGCCACAAGGCGCTGGCCGACATCGAGCGCGGCTTCCGCGTGCTGAAGTCCGGCATCGGGATCGCCCCGGTCGATCATCGGCTGCCAGACCGCATTCGGGCCCATGCGCTGATCTGCTTCCTCGCCCTCGTGCTCCACCGCGTCATGCGCATGCGCCTGAAGGCCAGGGGTCACAGCGCCAGCCCCAGCACCGCGCCCGATCTGCTCGCCCGCATCCATCGCCATCAGGCCCGGATCGCCGAGCGCAGCCTCGAAGGAACAGCCCGCCCGACACCGGAACAGCCGGACCTCTTCGAGGCCCTGACCCTGCCCAAACCCGCCTGACAGAGCCCATGCAGTTACATTTTTGTCAAACCGGCCATGGCAATATCAATCACTTACCGCTGTAGCTGTCGAAGTTGAGGGAGCCGGCCGGCGATCTGCCGGCTTGGAGCCGATCCACAACCGCGGCGAGGAGCTCGGGCATCCGAAAGAGCTTGCGCTGCCTACGGCGACGCTCGGCTGCCTTCCTCTGCGCAAGAACAGCATAGTAGCCGTTGAGCTCCGGCAGCTCGTCATCGCCGAAGCGGTTGCGACCGATCTCCCGGTAGACCGTGATCCGAGCGATCGGCACCTTCGCCAAGAGCAGGTCCTCGACCAGCCGTCGCTCCCGCAAGTCCAACTCCGTGTGTGCCATCCTGCAGCCTCCCAAGCTTCCTTTTGAAAACTCAGGATGTCGCAACCCAGTTTAGAACGTACCGGGACATGCTGCTGATTTCGCAGAAGAACCTTTGGTTTCTCGAGGTTTTGGATCGCAGGGTTTCGTAGGATTCGGGCGAGAACCCTGCGATTTCGGATGTGCCGATGAAGCCGAAACCCCGCCAGCCCGAGCAGGATGATCTGCTGCGGCCGCGCCTGGTCGACCTGATCGACATGCGCCACGAGCTGGTAAAGCTCGAGACGCTGATCGAGTGGGAGTTCTTCGAGCGGGAGTGGGCCGGGTTCTTCCCGTCGGGCACCGGGCGACCGGCGACGTCGCCGCCGCTGGTGGCGGGGCTCCTCTATCTCCAGCACGCCTTCGACCTGTCGGACGAGGCGGTGGTCGCAAGGTGGGTCGAGAACCCGTACTACCAGCACCTCTGCGGCGAGACCTTCTTCCAGCACCGCCCGCCGATCGATCCCTCCTCGCTCACCCGCTGGCGCCAGCGGATCGGTGAAGAGGGAGTGGAATGGCTGCTGACCAAGAATGAGGAAGAAGAGGAAAGGCCCCAGTGGGGCGTTTCCCTGACGAATGAGGCCGGCCGCGCCTCGGGAACGGTCGGGGACAGGAGCCTGGAGCGACGGCATCGATGTGCCAAGCTGGGATTGCCGTAAACCCAGCGAGGGAAGGAGCCACCCACATGAGCATTACTACACTCGGGATTGATTTGGCCAAGTCGGTGTTCCAGTTGCATGGCATCGACGCGGCGGGTGCAGTCGTTCTACAGAAAAAGCTGCGCCGGAACGCAGTGCTCGACTATCTCGGCAAATTGGAACCCTGCCTGGTCGGAATGGAGGCCTGTGCGACCTCGCATTATTGGGCTCGCGAGATCGCCGCTCTCGGGCATGAGGTCCGACTGATCCCGCCATCCTACGTGAAGCCTTATGTAAAGCGTCAGAAGAATGACGCGGCCGATGCCGAGGCGATCTGCGAGGCGGTGACGCGACCGAACATGCGCTTCGTGCCGGTAAAGTCCGAGGACCAGCAAAGCATCCTGGTTCTGCATCGGTCCCGTGACCTTCTGATGCGGCAGCGGACAATGACACTCAACGCGATCCGGGCGCATCTGGCGGAGTTCGGAATCGTTGCGGCCCAGGGAGCCCGAAAGGTGACCGACCTCGCCCGGCGCCTGGCTGCTCCCGACGAGCTGGCCTTGCCCGCTTTTGCGCGTTCCGCACTTCTGTCGCTGGCGGCGCAGCTCGATACCCTGGCCAAGGAGATCGGCCGGATCGAACGGCAGTTGATGATCTGGCACCGAGAAAGCGAGGCGAGCCGGCGGCTGGAAACCATACCTGGTGTCGGCCTGATTACAGCGACCGCCCTCGCGGCCAGCGTCCCCGACCCCGGCGTGTTCAAGTCCGGCAGGCAATTCGCGGCCTGGCTGGGCCTCGTTCCCCGCCAAAACTCCTCCGGCGGCAAGGAACGGCTCGGGAGGGTGTCGAAAATGGGCAACGGTTACCTGCGAAAACTGCTGGTCGTCGGGGCCACCTCGGTGACCCGACGGGCGCCAACATCCAAGACCCGCACCGGCATCTGGATCCGGGGCACCTCGATTTTCTACCGTTCTCGTGCCCCCTCGGCGGCGCGCGTGGTCTGAAGCAGGAGGACGAGCGTCGGCTGTCGCTTTGCTGCGTCCGGATGGGCGTGGCGCTGCGGCCTTCACGCTCGGATTTTTCTGCCTCGCGGCCTGATCTTTTTTGTTCGCGTGATGCTCACGCCGGGCACGGGTTGAGACGGCGCAGCTGGCCGAGGCGGCGCATGTTGTAGGCGAGGTTCTTCATCCCGATCTTGGCCGTCGCTCGAACCAAGCCGATGGTCCGGACCAAGGTCCCGCCCATATCGTTGGCCTGCGCGCCGAAGACGTGCTCGACGCGGACCCGGATGCCGGATCTGGTCCGGTTGCTGCCCTTGGCCTGTTCGGTCAGCGGCTTGCCCCGCTTGCCCTTGCGGTGGATGTGGCTTTTCAGCCTCCGGGCGCGCAGCTTTGCCTCCATCTCCTCGGACCGATAGGCCGCATCCGCCCACACGCCGGAGCCGGTGTTACCCTGCATCAGCAGATGATCCACCGCCTGGCTGTCATGCCGCGCGGCATCGCTGACGTGATAGCGCCGCACCAGCTTGTGCCTACGATCCACGTTGACGTGATTCTTGTAGCCGTAATGGTTCTTGCCGTGCTTTTTCGTCCAGCGCGCGTCCAGGTCCTTTTGCGCGCGCTTCGCGGGCTTGTCCGCCCAGTCCTCGGGCACCTCGCCGTTCTTGATTGCCGCGTTCTCGTCCCGCGTGTTGTGGTTGCGCGGCACCGGCACGATGGACGCATCCAGGATTTGACCGCCGCGCGCGATGTAGCCCTGCTGCGCCAGATAGCCGTCGAACTGGCTGAACAGCTCCTCCACCTTGCCCGCCTGCGCCAGTGCCTCGCGATAGAGCCATACCGTCTTGGCGTCCGGCACCCGGTCTTCGAGGCCGAGGCCGAGGAATTGCATGAACGACAGCCGGTCGCGGACCTGATACTCGATCTGGTCGTCGGATAGGTTGTAGAGCGCGCTCAGCACCAGCGTCTTGAACATCAGCACCGCGTCCATCGGCTTGCGCCCCGCCCGGGACTTGCGCGCCGCAGCTGGCTTGCGCCAGACCCGCTCAAGGGTCGGGCGAAACTCCTCCCACGGCACAACGGCGTCGATCTCGACCAGCGGGTCCTTCTTCGCGTCCAGGCTCGCGTAACGGTCTGTAAGATCGAAGAACCCCATCTGCGCCATCGTCACACCCTCAGTGTCGCATCATCCCGACAGACATACCGCAGCGCCACGGTCGGGACCATTTTTCGAGGCGCCCCTACGTGAAGCCTTATGTAAAGCGTCAGAAGAATGACGCGGCCGATGCCGAGGCGATCTGCGAGGCGGTGACGCGACCGAACATGCGCTTCGTGCCGGTAAAGTCCGAGGACCAGCAAAGCATCCTGGTTCTGCATCGGTCCCGTGACCTTCTGATGCGGCAGCGGACAATGACACTCATCGCGATCCGGGCGCATCTGGCGGAGTTCGGAATCGTTGCGGCCCAGGGAGCCCGAAAGGTGACCGACCTCGCCCGGCGCCTGGCTGCTCCCGACGAGCTGGCCTTGCCCGCTTTTGCGCGTTCCGCACTTCTGTCGCTGGCGGCGCAGCTCGATACCCTGGCCAAGGAGATCGGCCGGATCGAACGGCAGTTGATGATCTGGCACCGAGAAAGCGAGGCGAGCCGGCGGCTGGAAACCATACCTGGTGTCGGTCTGATTACAGCGACCGCCCTCGCGGCCAGCGTCCCCGACCCCGGCGTGTTCAAGTCCGGCAGGCAATTCGCGGCCTGGCTGGGCCTCGTTCCCCGCCAAAACTCCTCCGGCGGCGAGGAACGGCTCGGGAGGGTGTCGAAAATGGGCAACGGTTACCTGCGAAAACTGCTGGTCGTCGGGGCCACCTCGGTGACCCGACGGGCGCCAACATCCAAGACCCGCACCGGCATCTGGATCCGGTCTCTCCTCGAACGCAAGCCGGCGCGGCTCGTCACCGTGGCCATCGCCAACAAGACCGCTCGTATCGCCTGGGCGCTACTTGCAAGAGAAGAAAACTACAAGGCGGCACCAGCCGTGTGAGTGAAACCGGTACGCGCGACGACCGAAAGGCGTCGCTACGAATGCAAGGACGATGTGAGTGATGATGATCGACCCGACCGCTGCAGAGACACCCCGGGGCATTGTCAGGGCTTTCAGCCCGTCAACCTGATCGGGACTCGGTACGCGGACTTCATCAAGGCCAGCGGTCAGTCGAACCGCACATGAAGGCCGGACAAATGACCGCAACCTGCTTCGACCAGAACCGTTCGCAAAAAACCCTTGCAAAACCGGAGCCGTCCACAAATGACAATGCCCCTCTAAGAGTCAGTCAGGAGGCGGAGGAGCTGGTCCTGCCGTCCTCCTCGATCAGGCCGCCAATCAGGCGCAGCAGCTCCTGCTTTTCGGGACCCATGCCGCCCCGCGCGAGGAACGCCCCGAGCTCGGTGTCGGAAGAGCTGCCGCCCGAGGCGTGGTTGGCCTCATGCCTGACGAAGACGCGACCGGTCCCGGCGTCAGGCTGTCCGCCGAAGCGGCAAGACAGGGTGATTTCATGAGTCCCAATGCTCTCGCCGCGGCAATAGATGCACTGTTCGGCGATCCGCGTACTTCTCGACAACGATGCCGAAAGTGTTGTCCGCCATGTGCACCGCCGCCTGGCTGGCGCTTGTAGCTCAGTGTGCCTCAAGTGCGGCGTCGGGCCGCGTACCGATGTCGCCTCCATCGCTTCCCGCAACTCGTCCGGCCGGAGCTTCGACAGTTGCGGGCATGTCATCGGATGGTGCCTCTGGGATCGGCCCCCGTATTCGACGCCGAGCCCGGCCCGGGTTCAGTGCTCATTGATAGCGGCGCGGCCATTTCGAGACTCGCCTCCTCGGTGCGAAGAAAGCGGCAGTAGCCACGGAACGCTGCTAGCGCGTTCTCATGGCGCTCGGGACTGTCCGTGGTGCATGCGTCGGGAACGCACATCATGCGAAACCCCCGGTCGGCGCCGTCGCGGATCGTGTGATCGATGCACTGGTCGGTGAGGAAGCCGGTCGCGATCACCGTGTCGACGCCGATGTTGCGCATCAGGTATTCAAACGCGGTAGAGTTGAAGAGGCTCGAGGATGTCTTTGGCAGCAGGATCTCATCGGAACCGGGGCCGACCTCGTCGCAGACCTCGGCCTCCTCGCTGCCAGGCGGGAAATGGAAGCCTGTCTGCTTGTAGTCGAGGCTGCGGTCGCGGCCGTCGAGAGTCAGGCTTTGAATTACTGTGAATACGCATTCGACGCCGCTGCTGCGCGCCGCCTGCAACAGGCGGGCGACGTTGGGCAGCACGGTGTCTCTTGCGGTCCGGTAGAAGTGCGGCCGCTTGTCCGCCGCCTCGGGTCGGTAGATGCCCTTCTGAACGTCGATGACGAGGAGCGCCGTCGTCGCGGGATTAAGCGGCGCATCCCGGTTCGGGACGAGGTTCACGACTTGTCCTCCGGGATGTGGAACGTCTCGGCCGCGCGATGAAGGACCGGGACGAGGCGGTCCGCCCAGAGCGCCTGACCATCGGGATCGGCGATCTGATCCTGCCGGATCTCGATCTCGATGTAGGGCAGGCCTCTGCCCTCTCCGTGGACGGGGATCGAATAGTCGTTGAGCATGTCGACGTCGTAGGGCTGATTCCAGCCGAGGACGAGGTGCTGCTCGACCTCGGCCAGCACGCCGAGGACGTGGCGAGAGAAGCTGTCGGACGTTGCCCAGCAGAGACCTATGTGCCAGGGGCGGGCGCCGGGGCGCGCCCGCAGGCGCGGCGTGAAGCTGTGAACCGAGACGAGGAGCGTGGGACGTCCGGCGGCGGCACGGGCGTCGAGCCGGCTGGTGATGCGCTCATGGTAAGGCTCGAGGATTCTCGCGAACGCGAGCGGCGCGGGCGGCCTCGTCGAGATCCCGATTGCCGGGGACCACGGTCCCATCGGCGACCGCGGCCATCGAAGACGAAGCCTCGGGCCTGCGGTTCGCGTCGACGACGAGGCGCGAATAGCGCTGAAATACCAGAGGCGCATCCAGTCGCTCGGCCAGCCTGGTGGCGACGCCGAGGGCACCGATGTCGATGCCGATGTGGCGCCCTAGTTCCTCCGGCGGCAGGCCGAGATCGGCGAGTGCTGCCGGCACCGCGTTGCCGCCGTGATCGCAGATCAGAAAGAACGGGCTCGTCGAGGCTTTGTTCAGCTCGCCCACCGGTTCGGAGTCGCCGGGGCCGAGGAGGGTCGTTGTGGCATCGCGCATGATCAGTAGGCTTCCGCGTAGGTCTGCAGCATATCTTCCTCGTCGCGCTCGGCCATCATCTCGATCTCGCCGCGCTTGTGCATCACGTATGCCTCCGCCAGCACGGGGCCGAGCCAGCCCATCGCGACGGCGTCGCCCTCCAGCGCATCGAGCGCATCGGGGAGGCTTCGCGGCAGGATGCCGATGCCGAGGCGCGCGCGCTCGCCGTCGGGGATCTCTTCGGGGTCGGTCTCGAGGATCGGCGGCGCCGGCAGGCCTGCGCGGATGCCCTCGAGCCCGGCAAGGACCAGCATGCCGAGCTGGAAGTATGGGCTTGCGGTGGCGTCCGCGGCGCGGAATTCGAGGTTGTAGCGCGGCCGTGGATCAATGTCGGCCGCGGCGGGCACCGGGCAAATGCGCACCAGCGCCTCGCGGTCGCGCTGGCCCAGATTCGTCCAGTAGGCGGACCAGGAATGTTGCTTGAGACGCTCGTACGAGACGACCGAGGGCGCCGTGACCGCCACCAGCGCCGCTGCGTGTCGCAGGATACCCGCGGCGAACGCTGCGGCTTGCGGCGACAGGTTGCCTGGGCCGTCCGCGTCGTAGGTGACGGGCGTGCCGTCCGGCGTCTGCAAGCTGAAATGGATGTGAACGCCGTTGCCGACGACGCCGCGCGTCACCACCGGCGAGAAGCTCGCGCTCAGCCTGTGCCGCTCAGCGGTCGCGCGGGTGATCTCGCGGAGCTTGACGGCCCGGTCGGCCGCCTCGAGGGCAGGCGCAGGGTCGATCGTGACCTCGTACTGGCGCGGCCCGTACTCGGGCAAGAGCGTGTCGGGCTCGAGGCCATTGCGGCGCAGCGCGCGGAGGAGGTCGCGGATGAACGGCGCGACGGACCGCATCGAGCTCAGGGCGTAGCTGTCGCCGCTGCGGTGGTGGGCGCCTGCAAGGTGGAACTCGTGCTCGAACGACACGACGAGCCGCAGGCCCGCTTCCTGCTCGAGTGCCGCCAAAGCGCGCTTCAGGAAGGCACGGGGGCAGCATTCCCACGGCGTCTCGTCGAGCTTGAGGATGTCGCCGAGGAACCAGTGCTCGGCGGAGTGGCCAGCATTTGCATCGAGCAGCACTTCTCCCTCCGAGGCGGGCACGAGGAACAGGTCGCCGCGCGGCCCGAAGGGCGTCGCGGGAATGCGGCCTAGGCAATTGATCATGATGTTCGTCGGCGTCCAGCCAACGCCGAAACGGCGGCGTTTCTCGAGGTCACGCGCCGGAAACCCCTTGCCGCGAAGCTGGCCCGCGATGTCGCAGGTGCCGACCAGGATCAGATCATCGTCGTCGTCGTCCAAAACGTCCCCCTTCGGCCCTGTCGCGGTGCGACAAGCCGCACGTCGGGAGAGCCGCTTGCTGCACTATCGCAAGAAGATTCTGGCGGGCGACACCTGTCGCCCGCCGACCGCTCATTCGGGGCGCCAGATCTCCTCGACGCTGAACTCGCCGCCATCGACCTTGATGATCGACACCGGCTTCGGCGGCACCATGTTCTCGCGCGTGTAGGAGATCGTGCCGGTGACGGCCGGATAGTCGCGCGTCTGAGCGAGCGCCTGCCGGATCGCGGCAGGATCGTCGGAGCCCGCCGCCTCGATGGCGTTCGCGATCAGCCCTATCGCGTCGTAGCCAAGCGGTGCGAAGGAGTTCTCAGGCGGGTTGCCGTGAAGTTCGGTATAGGCGTCGATGAACTCCTGCACCTCGGGCCGGTCGTCGGCAAGATAGGTGTGGGTCGAGAACCAGACGTCGTCGGCAAGCTCGGGCCCTGGAACTTCGGCCACGAGAGGCGTGTCGAAGCCGTCGCCCGATACGATCGGCATCTCGATCCCGGCCTCGCGGACCTGGCGGACGGTGAGGCCCGCCTCGCTCGGAATCGCCGAGATGAAGACGCCGTCGGGCACCGGATCGACCGACTCGAGCCGGGCGATCTGCGCCGAGAAGTCGGTATCACCCATCATGAAGAAGTCTTCCTCGACGATCTCGCCGCCGCGCTCCCGGAAGCGTTCCGTGAAGAACTGCGTGAGGGCCCGGGTGAAGTCCATCGAGTTGTCGGTCCAGACGTAGACCCGCCTCATGCCGAGCTCGTCGTAGGCGTAGTCGGCAATTGCGTAGGACTGGTCGTCGTCGCCGAACGCGGCCATGAACATGTTCTCTCCGACCCAGGTCGGCAGCATGGGATGGGTCGCGCCGGACGTAACGAACGGGATGCCCGCCTCTTGGAAGGTCGGTGCCGCGGCCATGACGAAGGTCGTGTCTGACTGGCCGAAGCCTGCGACGACATCTTCCGACACCGCCTCCTGCGCTGCGGTCGCGGTCGCCTGCTGGTCGGTGCGGGTGTCGTAGGTCAGCAGCTCCAGCGGCCGGCCGAGGACCCCGCCCGCCTCGTTGATCTGCTGGACGTGCAACTCGGCGCCCTTGAGCGAGGGCCCGTCGAGCGAGGACAGTCCGCCGGTCAGTGCATAGAGCGCGGCGACGCGGATCGGCTCACCCTCCTGAGCCGTGAGCGGTGTGCCGGTGACGGCCAGCGCAAGCGCGCTGGTGACAAGCAAATGGCGTCTCTTCATGGTCAACCTCCTGTTCTTTCATTGGCCGGCGTGACGGCCCGGCCTTGCCGTTGATCCCCCTCGTCCTTGCCTTCCGTGTGCGGGGGCCGCAGAATTCGCGGCTCGCCGCTGCCGAAAAGCCCTTCGGGACGCAGGATCAGGGTGACGATCAGGACGAGGGAAATGATGACTTGGACGAGGCCGTATGCGCCAGCGGCCTGCTCCAGCGGGCGCAGCGCCTCGCGCAGAAAGGTGATCGCGATCGCGGCGGCAACGGCGCCGATCAGGCTGCCGCCACCGCCGATAACGACCATCACCACGAGCATGAAGGCAAGGATCAGGTCGAATGACGCCGGCGTCAGGTTGGTCAGCAAATGCGCCCAGAGCGCTCCACCCACCCCGGCGAAGAAGGCGCCGAGGGCGAAGGCCGCAAGCCGTGCGCGGGCGCGGTTCACGCCCATGCAGGCGGCAGCCATCTCGTTCTCGCGCAGCGCCATCAGTGCCCTTCCGACCGAGGAATGCTTGAGGGACCATGTGACCCAGAGCGTCGCGGCCAGCCAGGCGAGGATCATCCAGAGCGACGACAGACGGGGGATGCCGTTGAGCCCCAGCGCACCTCGGGTGACGCCATCGGAATTGTTCACCACGGTCCGCATGATGATGATGAGCCCCAGCGTGGCGACGGCGAGGTAGTGACCCCGCAAGCGCAGGACCGGGAACCCGACCACCACCGCGACTAGGGCGGCAGCGATCGCGCCAGCGAGGGTGGCCGGCAAGAGTGGCAGCTCGACGGCGGCCAGCCAGTCGGGAAGCGCCGGCAGCATGAACGCCTTACGGTTCACCGGAAAAGTCAAGATCGCGGCGACGTAGCCGCCAACCATCATGAACGCCGGATGTCCGAGGGAGAAGAGCCCCGTCAGTCCATTGGAGAACGAGAGGCTCACGGCGAGGATGGCGTAGATGCCGGCGAAGCCGATCACCGTCCGCTCGTAGCCGCTGAGGGCCAGTTCCCCGTATGCGACGAACGCTAGGGCGGCGAGGGCGAGACCGCCCCAGGCCATGTGCTGGCGGCTCAAGCCCGCTCCTCCTGTGCGCGGCCGAGGAGGCCGTTCGGGAGCGCCAGCAGGATCAGGATGAGCAATCCGAAGACGAAGGCGTCGCGATAGGCGCCGTAGACCGGCGGAAGCAGTCCGACGAAGAGTACCTCGGCACAACCGAGGACGAACCCTCCGAGGACCGCGCCGGGCAGGCTGCCGACCCCACCGATTACCGCGGCCACGAACGCCTTCAGGCCGGGCAGAAAGCCCATCAGCGGGTCGATCTGGCCGGCGCGTCCGGCCCAGAAGACGCCGGCGATCCCGGCGAGCGCGCCGCCGAGAGCGAAGGCGGTCCCGATTGCCCGGTTGATGCGAATGCCCATCAGCGACGCAGCGAGCGGATTCTCCGCGGTGGCGCGCATCGCCATCCCGAGGCGCGAGCGTCGCACGAAGAGAGTCACCGCGAGAAGGATCACCAATGTTGTGACGACGATCGTGGCGTCGAGGACGGTGACGCGCAGTCCCGGCACGCCGAGGGTTCCGCGCAGCCAGCTTGGCAGATTGAACGGTCGGGGCTGGCCGGACAGGGTCAGGATGGCGACGTTCTGGATCAGGATGGCCACACCGAGCGAAGTGATGAAGCCGTTGACCTGCGGCGCGGCACGCTGCGGCCGGAACGCGACAAGGTCGATCGCCATGGCGAGCACCGCGCATAGGGCAATCACCGACACGAGTGCGGCGACGAGTGGCAACTGAAGGTGCGTCAGGATAGCGAACGCCGCGAAGGCGCCCACCATCAAGATGTCGCCGTGGGCAAAGTTGATCAGCCGGACGACGCCGTAGATCATCGAGAACCCGACCGCGATAAGCGCGTAGAGCGAGCCGAGGACCAGGCCATTCACGAGTTGCTGGACCAGATAGCCGCTCACGCCGTCACCCCGAGCCCGAGATAAGCCTCGCGGATGCGCGGATCGTCGACGAGTGCCGCGGCCTCGCCTTCGATCACGACCTCTCCCGTCTCGATCACGTAGGCGCGGTCGGCGACGTCGAGCGCCATCGCCGCGTTCTGCTCGACGAGCAGGATCGTCGTCCCCCGGGCGCGGATTTCGGCGATGGTGTCGAAGATGCGCTCGACCATCCGCGGCGCCAGACCGAGCGATGGTTCGTCGAGCAGCATGAGCCGCGGCCGGGACATCAGCGCGCGGGCGATAGCGAGCATCATCTGCTCGCCGCCTGACAGGCGCCCCGCGAGGCCATGGCGCCGTTCACCCAAGACGGGGAAGAGGTTGTAGAGACGATCCATGTCCGACCAGAGCGCGTCGCGGCGAAGGTATCCGCCGAGGCGCAGGTTCTCCTCGACCGTCATGCTGCCGAAGATCTGGCGCCCCTCCGGACAGTGCGCGACGCCCAGGGCCACGATCCGCTCCGGCGCGAGCGCGCCGAGGTCGTGCTCCTTCCCTTCGAGGTCCAGGCGGATGCTTCCCGCGCGCGGTCGCAGGTGGCCCGAGACGGCGAGAAGTGTCGAGGTCTTGCCCGCGCCGTTCGCCCCCAGGAGAGCAACGATCTCGCCCTGGTCGACCTCAAGGCTGAAGCGCCGCAGCACCTGCGAGGGTCCGCGCCAGACATCGATACTTTCAAGCGAGAGCATGCGCCCCCCGCTTTCGGCCGGTTCCAAGATATGCCTCGATCACACCGTCGTGGCGCTGGATCTCGGCGGGACTGCCCTCGGCCAGCAGCGTTCCGCGGTTCAGCACCTGGATGCGGGAGCAGAGCGCCATGACGAGGCGCATGTCGTGCTCGACCACGACCATGCTCAGTCCCTCGCGATGTCCGAGGGTGCCCAGCGTTTCGGTCAATCGCGCAGTCTCCGACGTGTTCATCCCTGCCGCCGGCTCGTCGAGGAGCAGAACCCTGGGGCGTGTGGCGAGCGCGCGGGCGATCTCGACCTTGCGCTGCAGCCCGTACGGCAAATCGCCAGCCCGGTGATCGACCGCGGAACCCACGCCGAGCCGATCGAGAAGCTCTGCGGCTCTGCCGCGCATCGCCCGTTCGGCGCGACGCGCGGACGGCAGCGCCAGCATGGTGGCGAGCCAGCTCGGCCCCTCGCGCATGAAGAAGCCGACGGCGACATTCTCCCATGCCGTGAGATCACGAAACAGGCGGATGTTCTGGAAGGTGCGCGCGATCCCAGTCCGTGCGAAATGCTCGGGACTCGTGCCCGCAAGCTCCGCGCCACCAAGCGCGACGCGACCGCTTGTCGGGCGGAGCACGCCCGTCAGGAGGTTGAAGGCGGTGGTCTTGCCTGCGCCGTTCGGGCCGATGAGACCGAGCACATCCCCGTCCTTGAGCTCGAGGTCGTAATCCGTAAGTGCAGCGAGACCTCCGAAGCGCTTGGAGAGCGCTTTCGCCTCCAGGATTGCCGGTCCTTGCGGCCCCACTCCGCGTCTCCCCACTCGGCACGCCGCCAGATGCGCCGGCCGAAATTCACGTTACGAACCGGCCAGCCATGGGTCAATCCGGAACGCAGGAGACACCGATTCTGCACCTGCGCTGCATGGATCTCGAGCCGCGCTGCTCTCCCCGCGCTCACTTCATAAGCGCGTCGCGTGCCCGCTCGATCGCTTCCACGCGCGAGCGGGCGTTCGCCCATACCCGCTCATCGAACGCCTGGGCGACGATCTCGACCTGGCCGATTAACCCGATCAAGCTGTCCCA
The DNA here is from genome assembly GCA_963749675.1 of uncultured Alphaproteobacteria bacterium. Classification (GTDB taxonomy): domain Bacteria; phylum Pseudomonadota; class Alphaproteobacteria; order Rhodobacterales; family Rhodobacteraceae; genus Roseitranquillus. Next base: position 39,881 of record CAVVNT010000001.1, on the reverse strand, counting down.
CCGGGACGGCCCATCGACGCGCGCGCGAAAAGCGATGTCGGCCGCCTTTGCCGCGTCGGACATCCACTGGTCGGTAAAGAGAACGGTTTTCGCGCCGCGGCCCTTGGCGAATTCCACTGCCGCCACCGTGTCCGACTGATAGCGTCGGATGTCGAAGGCGACGAGGACATCCCGTCGACCCAGATCGATCAGGATGTCGGCACGTCGGGGCAGATCCCGGTCGAGGAGCCTGACGCGCGGTCGCAACTTGCGGAGGTGGAATTCTAGGTGGCGTGCCACGGCATCGGTGAAATCGCCGCCCAAGACGTAGATCGTTCGCCTCTCGTCGCGCAGCAGGTCCACCAGACGGTCAACCTCGGTCCGCTGCATCATGGTGGCGCTGTCGGTGGCGACCTCGGCCAGCTGCGCCCCTAGTGCCGAGAAGCCGTCCGTGGCGCTGTCCCACTGCGACGGGCGCGTCAGCGGATAGGCCTGCGCCGCTTCCAGCTCCTCCCACAAGCTGCGGCGAAATTCGGAATAGCCTGAAAAGCCGAGCTTGCCGATGAAGCGCAGTATCGTGGGGGCGCTCACCCCCGCCCGCTTGGCGAAAAGGCCGACGGTATCGAGCCCGGTTGTCGGATAACGCGCTAGCAGCGCACGGGCCGCGCGTCGCTCGGACTCCGTCAGCGACGGCAGTTGCGCGGCGATCCGGTCCATGAGGGTCGGAGTCCGTTCCGTCGCGCGTTCCCGCACCCTGCCCTCCTGCAGCTTGAAGCGACAGCTTGTCGCTTGCGGCGCATTCTGTAACTCTCGTTACACATATCAGCCCGCAGAGTCCCGGAACCAGCCGAATGTTTGAAACCCTGCCCGCCATCGACGCTCCCGACGGCGCCTATCGCGAGCGCGCCGTCGACCCTGTCCGTACGGCCCTGCTCTCCATTGACATGCAGAACGCCGAGTGGAGCCCCGAGCGCCTGGAACGGGCACGGTCAGGGGACCCAAGCGAGGCGCGGCACGCGCACTTCCTCGAACGCATGGCGACTGTCGCGATCCCGAACCAGCAGCGCCTGCAGGCTGCGGCGCGTGCAGCGGGGATCGAGGTGATCTACACCGTCATCGAAAGCCTCACGCAGGACGGCCGCGACCGCAGCCTCGACCATAAGATCTCGCGGCTCAACTTTCCCAAGGGCTCGTGGGAAGCGCAGGTGATCCCCGACGTCGCGCCGCAAGGCGATGAAATCATCATTAGCAAGACGGCGTCGGGCATCTTCAACGCGACCAATGTCGAATACGTGCTGCGCAACCTCGGGGTGGAGTTTCTGGTGGTTTACGGCGTGGTCACGGACCAGTGCGTCGAGACTGCCATCCGAGATGCCGCAGACCGCGGATTTCTCGTCACGCAGATCGAGGATGCCTGCGCAGCCGAGAATGAAGAAGGGCATCGCCGCTCGATTGTCGCGATGGATGGTCATTACTGCCGCATGCGCTCGACCGACGCGATGATTGCCGAGATCGAAGCGGTGACCGCCGCCTGACGCGGGATGACTGGCTCGATCCTTGTAACGGGCGCTGCGGGTTTGGTTGGGCACGTCGTTCGCGTTCGGCTCGAAGACGCGGGACGGATCGTCCTTGCGATCGATCACAATGCGGCGGACGTCGAAGCGCGCCCGGTGCTGGGCTGCGACGTCACGGATGTCCACGGTCTCTATGCGGTCGCGCGGGCACGCCGGATCTCCGGCATCGCCCATTGCGGCGCCCTGTCGGGTCCGATGGTGGCGGCCGATCGACCGGTCGCGATGGTCGACGTTAACGTTTCGGTACGGCGAACATCCTCGAGCTGGCGCGGCAGATCGGCGCTCGCCTGGTCTTCTGTTCGTCGACCAGCGCCGTCGGGCCGACGCCGCGCGGCCTTGAACCGGTGCCCGAAGACGTCCCGCTGAAACCATCCACCGTGTACGCGGCCAGCAAGGCGGCGAGCGAGGCGCTTGTCACCGGGTACCGCCGGCCATTCCATGTGGACGGGGTGAGCCTCAGGCTCTCCTGGGTCTACAGACCGCGCCGGAGTACGAGCTGCGCGATCCGGCAGATATTGACGGACGCTCTAGTCGAGCGAACGACGCGCTTTGCACTGGGCGCGGGTCTGCCGCGGCAGTACCTACATGTGGACGACGCCGCAGATGCGGTGATCGCCGCGCTGGACAGAGCACAAGACCACAAGTTCCGCGCACCGTCTACAACGTGACCGGCGGGTGGTGTGGCGACCTCCGGGATCTAGCGGTTCTGGTTGGCACAGTGGTACGTGGCGCCAAAATCGAGCTCAGCGACGCAGCCGACACCTCGGAGGACTGGCAGGCCTCCGATCCATGACGTCTCCGCCCTGCCCGGCCCCGCTTCCAAACCACCGTCCGGCGACACTTCTACTTTGCGCACCAGGCGACATTCTAACTTGGTGACAACACACGGGCGTAAGAAGGCACGTTCTGGACCTGCTCTTGGCGAAGGTGCCGATCGCTCGGATCGCCAAGCGGCTCTCACGACATCGGTCCACGGTCTACCGGGAGATCGGTCGCAACCGCTTCGGCGATGACGAGCTGCCGGAGCTCAACGGCTACTATGCTGTTCTTGCGCAGAGGAAGGCAGCCGAGCGTCGCCGCAGGCAGCGCAAGCTCTTTCGGATGCCCGAGCTCCTCGCCGCGGTTGTGGATCGGCTCCAAGCCGGCAGATCGCCGGCCGGCTCCGGATTGAGGGCAGCCTGGCATACGTCTGCCACGAGACAATCTACGGCCACAACTATTCGAAGGAAGGCCAGAGCGAAGACCTCGCGCGCTGGCTCCCGGAGCGCCGGCGCCGGCGCAAGCCGCGGCACGCCCGTCGACCACGGAGCCTTGTGTTCCCGCCCGAACGTACGATTCACAACCGGCCGCAGGAGATCGGCACGCGCGGCACCTTCGGCCACTGGGAGTGCGATCTGATGATCTTCCGCCGCGAACATGGACCGGCGAACGTTACCTCGCTGATCGAACGGCGGACACGCTACGCGGTCCTGTTCAGGAACAACGATCGCCGCTCGAAGCCGCTGATGGACCAGCTGATCGACCTGTTCTCTCCCCTGCCCGCACCGGAGCGCCAATCCATGACATTCGACCGCGGTTTCGAGTTCACCTCCTGGCGCGAGCTCGGGTCGGGCATGGGCACGGATGCTTGGTTCTGTGATCCACAGGCGCCCTGGCAGAAGGGTGCCGTCGAGAACCTCAACCGGCGTGTTCGACGGTATCTGCCGACCGACACCGCGATGGCGGCGATCTCAAATCGATCCATGAGGTCGATTTGCGACCGCCTCAACGCAACGCCCCGAAAGTGCCTCGGCTACCAGACGCCGGCGGAGGCATTCCGGGATGAGCTGAGACAAATCACATGATCGACAGATGTCGCAACTCACCTTGAGCGTCCAGGAAAACCGAGCGACTTCTATCTTGGCTGTCCGGGTCCGCTCGCGAGCCTCGAACTGTTCCCACACATGCATGCGGCCCTTCTGACGGGCATCCGCCAGCCAAAGCTTCTTGCGCGCATTGTGCACTTCCAGTGACCGATAGGTTCCGCCGGAAAACTTGGGCCAATCAATGGCCAGACCGAGCTTCACCATCTCAGCCGAGAGGTCGCGGCCATCGCGCAGGAAACACCGAGCCACGTTGCGGCCATGGGCATCTTGATCGGTGATCTCGGCCCGTACTGTCTCCCCCTTGCACAGGGACACCAGAGCCCATTTTGCCTTCTTGCCGTAGGGATGGTTCATCTCAGGCGCATCAACACCGAAGAGACGTATCTGCGTCTTCTCGATAACCATGGTGTCGCCGTCGATCACATATGCCGAGCCTTCCAGGACCGGACGTTCGGGCCTGGGCCTTGCGGTCGCGACGTCGAAGGTGACGACCTTCGCGCTGTCCGATCGATGAGGCCACGCGTCGTACGGCTGCGCGGGCGTACTCGGCGGGCGCCTCCTACCAAGAACGACAGCCGAGACGCCCGCGCCTACGAGCAACAAGAGTAGCAAGACTTCCAAAACGATCAGGCCTCTGGCGATCTGTCCTCCGGCAGATACAAGGAAGGACTGAAGGGCCTATGAATGCCGTAATGTACGCTTGACGTACATCGTCAAGTATCTATAGTGATAGACAATAATGATCCTGAGCTATCGAGACCGAAAAACCGAGCAGTTCGCATCAGGTGAGTTCGTCAGAGACTTCCAGGGCTTCGCGCAGCAGTCCGAGAAGCGGCTGGCGATTCTCAACGCCGCGACTTCTCTGAACGACCTGAAAGCGCTCCCAAGCAACCGGCTTGAGGCGCTGCGCGGCGACAGGGCAGGGCAGTACTCCATCCGCATCAACCAGCAATGGAGGGTCTGCTTCGAGTGGCCGAGCGATGAGCTGGGACCGAAGAACGTAGAGATCGTGGACTACCACTAACGAGAAAGGAGGAAGGGCCATGTTCAAGCGAAGAGTACATCCGGGCGTCGTCCTCAAGGACGAGCTCGAGGAGCTCGGCATCACGCCGACAGAGTTTGCGCGTCAGATTGACGTGCCGGCCAACCGCGTTAGCCAGATCATCTCTGGCAGGCGGTCCATCACAGGAGACACGGCGCTGCGCTTCGGGCACTGGTTCGGCACTGACCCGCAGTTCTGGATCAGCCTTCAGGCGCAGTTCGACTTGGCGGCCGCGGAGGCGGAGACCGGCGAGGCCATCCGGCATCTACCGACGAAGGACGCTTTCACGCCGCCATCCGAGCAGCCACGGCTGGTCTGACGGCTTAACCCACCGGGAAGTTCTGTTAAACGTCAGCCATCACGACGTAACGACAGCTCTTGCCGCCTATGTCACTTCTATGGGTAAGTTGACGCGGCTGTCTCTCGTGCATCACGGCCTAGCAGATACCTTTAGGGAAACTCTGAAGAACCTCGGCTTTCGATCATGATCTGGTAGGCTGATGGCGAGCTTGCGGGAGCCGTCCTCGATGAAGCAGACCACCTTCGCCTCGCTGACCTACGCCACGAAGAAGAAGCGCACCCGGCGCGAGACGTTTCTCTCCGAGATGGAGTCGGTGGTGCCCTGGACGCGACTGATGGCGCTGATCGAGCCGCACTATCCGAAGGCGGGACCGAAGGGCGGGCGGCCGCCGATGCCGCTGGAGGTGATGCTGCGAGTCTACTGCCTGCAGCAGTGGTACGCCCTGTCCGATCCCGCGGCGGAGGAGGCACTCTACGACAGCGACGCGATGCGCCGGTTTGCTGGGCTGGAGCTGGGGGACGATGCGATCCCGGACGAGACCACGATCCTCAACTTCCGCCACCTGCTGGAACGGCACGAATTGACGCGGGCGATCTTCGAGGCGGTGAACGCCTGCCTTCGCGAGAAGGGCATCCTGCTGCGCGAAGGTACGCTGGTCGATGCGACGCTGATCGACGCGCCGAGCTCGACCAAGAACAAGCAGCGGTCCCGCGATCCGGAGATGACCAGTACGAAGAAGGGCAACGAGTGGTACTTCGGCATGAAGGCGCATGTCGGCGTCGATCTCGACAGCGGTGTGGTCCACTCGATGGAAGCCAGCACCGCCAAGGTGCACGACAGCCAGAAGTTCAATGAGCTGCTACATGGCGACGAGCACGCGGTGTTCGGCGACAAGGGCTATCCGAGACGATCAGAATCGGCGGATTGTCGAGCGCCGGGGCGTAGCGCTGCACCTGCGCATAGGCCGCGTCCAGATTGGCCTTGGTCTTCTTGTACTCCCAGCCGAAGGCATCCTTCATCCAGACATCGGCCCATCCGTCGCCGCCGGTCGTCTTGGCCGCGCCCTACTCGAACTCGAACGTTCCAGCGGTGAGAGGGGAGGGCGGGCCGACGCCGAGCAGGGCGCAGAGATCGCGGAAGTGGGACTGCGCGGAGGCACGCTCGGACAGTGGATTGCGGGACCATGCGGATGAAAGCATCGGGGGTCATGACATCACAGCCGATCTCTCAACCGATGCACGAAGTCCATCCGCTCGTGCAGGACGGCGATGATGATCGGCCGGTCGCCAGTCAACCAGACAATGTAGTGGTGCTTGCAGCGGTAGACGCGGACGTCCTCGGGCAGCTCATCGAATGACCTCGAGCGCGCTCGACCTTCGCCCACAGCTTCGCAGCACGCCTCTATCTGATTGAAATACTTCTCCGCCTGCTCGAGACCCCACGTCTCGTAGGTGTAGCGCCAGATGACCCGCAAATCCTCCTCGGCCGCGAGGGTGAGGTCGTATGTGATCATACGGCCGGTTACAGCCCGGCCTGCTCGCGTGCCTCACGGCGGATGTCGTCCAAGGACTTCGTGGACAGCTCACTCCGACGTGCTTGGTCGATCCGGGGCTTCAGAAAATCCGCTAGGGCGCGAAAGGCCTCGCCTTCGGACATGCCATCGAGGGCAGGGGCCTCCCCCAAGGTGCGGTTCAGGACAAAGTCCTTGATGCTCTGTCCCTTGAGGGCGGCGATGGCCTTGAGCTTCTGATGCTCTTCCGCAGTGAGGTCGATCGAAAGTCTGGGCATGGCCCTGATGTAGCGCGGATCGCACCACAAAACAACATTTGTGTAGGGCACTCTACCAACTGGGTCATCCGTTAGGTGAGGCCCGCAAGTGCGCGCCTACACACAGGGAGGGGCGTCCCCTTTTGATATGGCAGAGGCTGCCCAAACTGTCCTAGACTCCTAGCCATGGGGATAGGGAACGATTACCGGCTCATGTCATTGATGGGCCACAGTAAAATGCCACCTGGGATCAAGGCCGCCCTGGAGCGGCCGGGGGGCAGCCGCTTCTACAAGTGCGCGTTTCAGGTCAACCCGTTCGAGTATGGCGGCCGCCATTCAAAGGACCATGGGGCGCCCGACGAGGCTAGCTACAACAGGCGCATGGTCGAGGCTTGCCTCGCGGCCGGCATCGAGATCGTCGCGATCACTGACCATTCCGGGCCGACACATCTCAAGCCCTCGCAGATAGGTTCCTTGAAGCCGGCGTGATCGTCTTCACGGGGTTCGAGGCCAACTCTTCCGAAGGCGTTCACATCCTCTGCCTTTTTCCGCCATCGACAACCCAGACCGAGCTAAGCGAGCATTAGGGGCGTGCGATGTCCACAATCGTAGCGACCCGTCGCCTATCTCCAGAAAGAGCTTTGTCGACATCCTGAAGCTCGTCACTGAGCGAGGCGGACTCTCGATCGCTGCGCACGTCACGAACGAGAGCGGGCTTCTCACTCGTCTTTCGGGGCAGCCGCGCGGATATGCTTGGCGATCCGAACACCTGCTTGCAGCGGCAATACCAGGCCCGGTCAGCGACGTTCCGTCGGACTACGCGCAGATCTTCCGCAACACCGATCCGGCTCACAAGCGCGATCGGCCGCTCGCCTTCATCAACGCAGACGATGTTTGTAAACCAGAGGACTTTTCCACTCCAGGTACCTCAACTTCTGGGCGCCTCGAAAAATGGTCCCGACCGTGGCGCTGCGGTATGTCTGTCGGGATGATGCGACACTGAGGGTGTGACGATGGCGCAGATGGGGTTCTTCGATCTTACAGACCGTTACGCGAGCCTGGACGCGAAGAAGGACCCGCTGGTCGAGATCGACGCCGTTGTGCCGTGGGAGGAGTTTCGCCCGACCCTTGAGCGGGTCTGGCGCAAGCCAGCTGCGGCGCGCAAGTCCCGGGCGGGGCGCAAGCCGATGGACGCGGTGCTGATGTTCAAGACGCTGGTGCTGAGCGCGCTCTACAACCTGTCCGACGACCAGATCGAGTATCAGGTCCGCGACCGGCTGTCGTTCATGCGATTCCTCGGCCTCGGCCTCGAAGACCGGGTGCCGGACGCCAAGACGGTATGGCTCTATCGCGAGGCACTGGCGCAGGCGGGCAAGGTGGAGGAGCTGTTCAGCCAGTTCGACGGCTATCTGGCGCGGCAGGGCTACATCGCGCGCGGCGGTCAAATCCTGGATGCGTCCATCGTGCCGGTGCCGCGCAACCACAACACGCGGGACGAGAACGCGGCAATCAAGAACGGCGAGGTGCCCGAGGACTGGGCGGACAAGCCCGCGAAGCGCGCGCAAAAGGACCTGGACGCGCGCTGGACGAAAAAGCACGGCAAGAACCATTACGGCTACAAGAATCACGTCAACGTGGATCGTAGGCACAAGCTGGTGCGGCGCTATCACGTCAGCGATGCCGCGCGGCATGACAGCCAGGCGGTGGATCATCTGCTGATGCAGGGTAACACCGGCTCCGGCGTGTGGGCGGATGCGGCCTATCGGTCCGAGGAGATGGAGGCAAAGCTGCGCGCCCGGAGGCTGAAAAGCCACATCCACCGCAAGGGCAAGCGGGGCAAGCCGCTGACCGAACAGGCCAAGGGCAGCAACCGGACCAGATCCGGCATCCGGGTCCGCGTCGAGCACGTCTTCGGCGCGCAGGCCAACGATATGGGCGGGACCTTGGTCCGGACCATCGGCTTGGTTCGAGCGACGGCCAAGATCGGGATGAAGAACCTCGCCTACAACATGCGCCGCCTCGGCCAGCTGCGCCGTCTCAACCCGTGCCCGGCGTGAGCATCACGCGAACAAAAAAGATCAGGCCGCGAGGCAGAAAAATCCGAGCGTGAAGGCCGCAGCGCCACGCCCATCCGGACGCAGCAAAGCGACAGCCGACGCTCGTCCTCCTGCTTCAGACCACGCGCGCCGCCGAGGGGGCACGAGAACGGTAGAAAATCGAGGTGCCCTTCAGTGAAAATGTCGGATGTCACGATCGAGGGACTCCGGCAGGGCTTCGTCGATCATGAGAGCCGTATTCGGCTCAACTCCGACGAGCCGCCGACGGAGCATGCGAAGATCATCGCGATTGCGTGGCAAGGCGGGCTGCTGGACGAGCAGATCCGTCACCCCGGCCTGTGCAGACGCGTCGTCGAGCGGATCAAGGACGGCTGGACGCCGGAGCAGATCGCCTGGCGCATGATCTACGAGAATGCGTGCCCCCGCGTCTGCCAAGAAACGATCTACCGGTACATCTACGCCAAGGAAGGCATGCGGGAAGAGCTCTGGTGGTACCTGCCGACCCACCGCAAGGCGCGGCGACCGCGGCGGGCATGCCCGCGGGCAAAGGCACGAAGCGGCCGGCAGCCGCGCCGAAGTACCGCCACCCGGAGAACCCGGAAGTGACCTGGAGCGGCCGCGGGCGGCGCCCGTCCTGGGTGAACGAGGCGCTGGAGGAGGGACGCAGCCTCGAGGATCTGACGATCTGAGACCCGCCGGTCCTTGAAATCAGCTTCTTTCGTCTCCCTGCCCCGACCCTGCCAGAACCTGATTCTCGGGCCTTGAACGCCCGAGCACGACTGGGTGCCAGTCTTGTTCTCCGCGTCATGTTTCAGTATATACAGAAACCGATGGTGATGATCGCCTGGGATGAACAGAAGCGGCGGCAGAACCTGGCCAAGCATGGCTTGGACTTCGCCGACCTTGACGAATGGTTCTTCCTGGAGGCCCTAACCATGCCCGCGAAGGACGGCCGCTACATGGCGATCGGCCGTCTCGCGGACGGGACGGTCGCCGTCGTCTATGCGCTGCTGGGCACGGAGGGAGTGTCGGTCATCTCCATGCGTCCGGCCAGCCGGAAGGAAAGGAGCCGGCTATGACAGACGAGAAGAAACCCAAGGCAGAGATCTCCGACGAGGAAGAGGCGCATATCCAGCGCATGATCGCCAGCGATCCCGATGCCCCAGAGGCGACGGACGAGCAGCTCGCTCAGGCGCGACCGTTTGCGGAGGCCTTCCCCGAGCTCGCCGACAGGATGCGGAAGAACGTCGGCGGCCGCCCCAGGAAGGAGACGCCGAAGGTACCGGTGTCGATCCGCCTCGATCCGGACGTCGTGGCCAAGTTCAAGGCAACGGGACCGGGCTGGCAGTCGCGGATCAACGAGGCTTTGCGGCGCGCGAGGCCCTGAGCGGGTCGCTTCCGGGCGCTTGACGAGCAGGCGACGGCAGGGTTCGTTTCTGCCGTCATGTTCGAGCCACCCAACGCCGTCCAGATCCGTGTCACGCTCGAGGAGATCGAGCCGCCGGTTTGGCGTCGCCTCGTCCTGCCGACGACGTGGAATCTGGCGCAGCTGCATCTGGCCATCCAGGCGGCCTTCAACTGGTGGAACTACCACCTGCACGAGTTCCGCATCGGCGGCCTGCGCTATGGCGATCCCGCGCACGACGACGATGCATGGGAAGAGGACCCGCGGTTGTTCGACGAAGCCGAGGTGCGACTGCGCGACTTCGACGGACCGGGAACGAGCTTCCGCTACGTTTACGACTTCGGCGATAACTGGCGCCACGAGGTCGAGATCGAGAAGGTTCTCGCGCTCGAGACCGCGCCCCGGCAGGGCACCTGCATCGCAGGCGCCCGCGCCAGGCCTCCCGAGGACGTCGGCGGCGTCTCCGGCTACGACCAGTTCCTCGCCGTGATGGCCGACCCGGAAGACCCCGAGCATTCCGACATGAAGCGCTGGTGCGGCGGGCACTTCGATCCCGAATGGTTCGATCTCGCCCGGGTCGACAAGGATGTCCGGAACGCCCTCCGTACGAACGTCCGGCGCCGACTGCATCAGCCGCGGCCGTCACGCCAGAAGTCCTCTTCGTAAGCGGCTTAACTTGCGGGACGAGGAGAGCGGTTTAAGGAAACTCTGAAAAACCTCGGCTTTCGATCATGATCTGGTAGGCTGATGGCGAGCTTGCGGGAGCCGTCCTCGATGAAGCAGACCACCTTCGCCTCGCTGACCTACGCCACGAAGAAGAAGCGCACCCGGCGCGAGACGTTTCTCTCCGAGATGGAGTTGGTGGTGCCCTGGACGCGACTGATGGCGCTGATCGAGCCGCACTATCCGAAGGCGGGACCGAAGGGCGGGCGGCCGCCGATGCCGCTGGAGGTGATGCTGCGAGTTCTACTGCCTGCAGCAGTGGTACGCCCTGTCCGATCCCGCGGCGGAGGAGGCACTCTACGACAGCGACGCGATGCGCCGGTTTGCTGGGCTGGAGCTGGGGGACGATGCGATCCCGGACGAGACCACGATCCTCAACTTCCGCCACCTGCTGGAACGGCACGAATTGACGCGGGCGATCTTCGAGGCGGTGAACGCCTGCCTTCGCGAGAAGGGCATCCTGCTGCGCGAAGGTACGCTGGTCGATGCGACGCTGATCGACGCGCCGAGCTCGACCAAGAACAAGCAGCGGTCCCGCGATCCGGAGATGACCAGTACGAAGAAGGGCAACGAGTGGTACTTCGGCATGAAGGCGCATGTCGGCGTCGACCTCGACAGCGGCGTGGTCCACTCGATGGAAGCCAGCACCGCCAAGGTGCACGACAGCCAGAAGTTCGACGACCTGCTGCACGGCGACGAGCAGGCGGTGTTCGGCGACATGGGCTATGTCAGCGGCGAGCGGGAGGAGGCGTTCCGCGCAGAGGGCAAGGTCTGGGGCGTGATGCGCAAGGCCCCGAAGGCCGGCAAGCTGCACCCCATCGACGAGCGCATCAACCGGATCATCGCCAGCCTGCGGGCCAGGGTCGAGCACCCGTTCCGTGTGCTGAAGTGCCAGTTCGGCTACCGCAAGACCCGGTACCGAGGCTTGGCGAAGAACCAGGCGCAGCTGTTCTCGCTGTTCGGCCTCGGCAACCTGTACCTGGTCCGACGACGGTCGATGGCCTGAGGCGGAATCCGGCTCAAATCATCGAATTGCCTCAAACCGCACCCTGAGCGGACTCGAATTGCCGCGCCGCCCGGCGTTCCGGTCGTCCGACGCCGATGCAATGCCGAGGCCGCGCGTTGATCAGACCTTCCTTAACTTCAGTGGTCGCGCGTGACGCGCGTCTCGGATGCCGAGCCGAAGGGCGCGAAAAAACTCTAGCCTGTTCGCGTCGAACGTGTATCGTTCAACTGCGGCCGCGAAGCGATCTCCCTCGAAACGCGAGACCGGGCAGTCGTGATCCGAAATGTCTAGAGGCGCCGGTGCGGCGAAGCGGTCCGGCCGGAAGTGTGGGAGGACACACAATGTCGATCGACAGACGAGCCGTTCTTTATGGAACGGCAGCAGCGACACTTCTAATCGGGGCGCCGGGGGTCGGCATCGCGCAGCAAGGCGCAATGGCCGAGCGGCTCGACGCAGCGCTGGAAGCCCCGGTCGAGCAGGGGCAAATCCCGATGGCCGTGGGCGGGATCACCGACGCCGACGGGACGACCTACACCGGCGCCTTCGGCGAGCGCGCGCTTGGCAGCGGCGAACCGGTCAGCGTGGACAGTGTCTTCAATATGGCCTCGATGACCAAGGCCATCACGGCGACGGCTGCGATGCAGCTGGTTGAGCAGGGCAAGCTCGACCTCAACTCACCGATTTCGAAGTGGCTGCCCGATGCCGCCGGCCTCCAAGTCATGGACGGGTTCGACGACAGCGGTCGGGCGATCCTGCGCGCGCCCTCGCGCGAGATCACGCTGCGTGACCTGATGACCCACACGGCCGGCACCGCCTACACGCTCTGGGATGCAGACCTGCAGCGATACTCCGATGCGCAGGGTGGCATGCCGGCGCTTGACTACGACGACCCGGCAACCTGGAACCAGCCGCTGATGTTCGACCCCGGCAGCCGGTGGGAATATGGCATCGCCATCGACTGGATCGGCCGGCTGGTCCAGGAGGTGAGCGGACAGTCGCTCGGCGCCTATATGCAGGAGCACATCTTCGACCCGCTTGGCATGGACAGCACCGGCTACAAGCTGACCGACAGCATGGCGGAGCGGCGGGTGGAGAACCACCTCAGGCAGGAGGACGGCTCGCTTGAGGTCGCCGAGTGGACCGGGCAGTCGGAGCCGGTGCGGGAGTACGGGGGTGGCGGCCTCTACGGCACGACGCCCGACTATCTGAAGTTCATCCGGATGATCCTCAACGACGGGACCGTGGACGGCCAGCAGATCCTCGAGCCGGAGACGGTGGCGCAGATGTCGCAGAACCAGATGGGCGACGTGCGGGTGGAGATGCTCGAGACCACCAATCCCGAGCGTTCGCTTGACGCCGAGTTCTTCCCGGGGCTCGAGAAGAGCTGGGGGCTAAGCTTCATGATCAACGAGGAGGAGGCACCGACCGGGCGGCCGGCCGGGAGCCTCGCGTGGGCCGGTCTTTACAACACGTTCTTCTGGATCGACCCGGAGAACGAGGTGGGCGGCGTCTTCATGAGCCAATTGCTGCCGTTCGTGGACACCGAGGTTCTGGACGCGTTCTACAACTTCGAGGCGTCCTACTACGACGCCTCCGGGTCCTGACTGCGTAACGGCATGCGGCGCCTCGAGCGCCGTATGCTCAAGGTGCTTGGACGGGTCGCGGTGCTGAACTGGCGCGGTGGCGGCAACGGGAAGTGACGCTTCACGAAGAGCATCAGCTGGTGATCAGTCTCGTCGGCCGGACGCGGGCGCTCCCCTGAGTGCTGCTCCAAAGCAGAGGAAGCACCCGCTTGCCCAGCGGCAGCGCTCACTCCGATGGTACATACTGCCGAGCGCTTTTCATCCGGATCAACGCGCTCCACGCTAAATGGACTGACACCGCGCGCAGAGCAGCGGGACGAGGTTTTCCTTCGGATATATCGCGGTCAGGTCGAGCGCGGGTGACGGCCCGCCGTCGGGACTGAAAGCGGCCGGACCCGAAGGTCCGGCCGCAGCTTCTCAATTAGACCAACTAGAAGGACAGGTGGCCGCTTAAGAGGACGTGTGAAAAGTCATCTCGGCGCGAGACGGCGAAGCATTTGGGCGCCGGCGGCGATGGTGATAAATGTTTCCGCCGTCTGTACGCGGAACTCGTAGTCCTTCGACATCCTCCGGTTTCGGCCGAGCCAGGCGAAGCTGCGCTCGACGACCCGCGGAACGTCGCCTCGAGGAGTTTGGCGCGGAACGGGTCGATCTCGTTCAGCACCAGCGCCGCCCCGGCGCGGGCCGCCGTGTGCGCCAGCGCCCCGGTGCCGGCCGACGGCTCCAGCGCCACGTCGCCCGGCCGGATCGCCGCGGCGCAGGCGGCGACATAGGCATAGGGCAGGGAGGTCGAGAACTGTTGCAGCCGCACCTGCGCCTCCGAGCGCCGCGTCTCGGTCGGCCGCGCGCTTGCGCCGGCGGTGAGCATGGCGAGACGGGCTTCGGGGTCGGACTCGGCCGGCAGGTCGCGATCGGCGAGGATCGCCGCGGATTGCACGAGGTCGTAGGCTTGCCGCCAGGTCCATGCGCCCTCGGCATCGGTGCCGCCGGCGGCGTGCGTGATCTGCGCGCCGACGCTTGCGGGCGTCAGGCTGCCGGTCTGCAGGTCGCGGGTGAGCAGGGGCAGGAGCTGGTCGATGGCCTGGCGGTGCATGGGGATCGGTCCTTTCGCGGGGATCAGAGGTCCCACGGCGAAAGGCCGCCTCTTCCCTTTCGGAGAGAGACGGCCCCGTCATGCGCCAGGCCGGATCAGGCGTCCACCGGCTCCATCTCGCCCTCGTCCGCGAACGGCACTTCTTCGATCCAGCCGGCATCGGACCCGTCGGCGTCTTCCGCGATCCCGGCGGCGTCCTCCGGCTCGTCTTTCGCCATCCCGCGCAGGCTGGCCTCGCCGGACCATTCATAGGCGGCACGCGGCTGTTCGATCTCCATGCCGGGCGGGCACCACGTCTCCACCGCCGCGCGCTGCTCGGGCGTGAGCGTGGCGAAGGGGGTCGCGAAGAGGCGCTCGAGGAAGTCGACAATCGCGCTTTTCTTCTCCGAGGCGAGCCGTGCCGCCTCTTCCGGCTGGTGCAGGTCGCGGGTGAGGATGCCCAGGAGCACGCTCTTCTTCAGGCGGCCGAAGAACGCGCCCCCGGTCGGACGCCAGACGGCCCGCAGGTCCGGCACGACCTGGCGCGCGACATGCGCGAGCAGCCCCTCGCCGTGCCCGAAGCCGGTGGGCTTCACCGCGTCCGCGAGCGCCACTGCGACGATGCGGGACTTCATGCTCGGCTCGATCGCGCGGAACGCCTCGAAGCGCTCGGGCATGGACTTGCCATCCGCCCACCACGTCAGGTCGAGACCCGCGAAGAGCTCGGCCAGCGTCTCGGCCGCGCGGCCATCCACCTCGTCGCGCCGGCCATGCGGACGATCCGCAATGCTCGCGGTCACGCCGAAGCTGTAGGTCACGGGACCGGACCGGTCGAGAAGGTCGGCGATGGTCTTGAAGAGCAACAGGTCGTGGGCGAGGTCCGGGTCGGCGGCGAGCGCGCTGCCGATCACCGCGGCCTGTTCGGTCCGCAGGTCGATCCTCAACGATTCCGACAGCACCAGCGCGGCGTGGCCGCCCTCGTCCGTCTTCCCATCGCCCGGCTCGCCCGTAGGCGCACTGCCGCCCCCGGCCGCTGCCTCGGGCTGACGTTCCTGCCGGTCCTCGGGCCGGACCAGCCCCTCGATCGTCGCGATCTGCCCCCGCTCCCAATAGGCCAGCACGCCGGCACGGCCGAGATCGGCCTCGGCCCAGCCGCTCGTCAGGCTTTCGTACTCCGTGTCGAGCGCCTCGTACTCGTCCTCGAGCGCGTCGATGTCGGCGCAGTCTTCCGCATCGCGCGCCTCGTCGAGCTCCGCGAGACGGTTGGCGATCGCCTCGCAGCGATCGGCATCCTCGCCGGTCGGATCGACCGCACCGGGATAGACGCGGCCATAGGATTGCAGGACCTTGTAGTCCACGTCGCGCACGGCCTCCGCCCAGGCGAAGCCGAGGCGTTGGCGCTCCGCCTCGGCATGGGCCGCGAGCTTCTCCATCAGGAGCCGCTCGACCAGCGCCTCGTCGGTCAGAATCGAGTCCTCTTCGATGAGATCGGCGGCGATGTCGCCTTCCGCCGCGCGGTACGCCTCGGCCACGAGCCGGGCGATCGCATCGCCCATCTTCACGCCGCGGTTCCTGAGCTTGTCGCGGATGGTCCATGCGGCCATGTGCTGGCCCTGCATCTCCCTGAAGACGGCGGCCTGCGCCTCCTGGTCGGGGTGCTCGGCGAACGCCTTCATCGTGTCGAGCGTGATCGCCTTCGCGCGGGGCGGCGGCGCGGATTCTCGGGATGGATGCGGCCGAAGCGCAGCCGCTCCACGACGCGGCGGCGCTCGACGCCGAACATGCGCGCGATGCTGTCGGGGCTGTGCCCGCCCGCCTCCATCATCCGCGCGAACGCCTCGAACTCGTCGAGCGGGTCCATCGCCTTTTGCGTGACGTTCTCGGCCACGGTGATCGCGGTCGCCGCGGCCACGTCGTCGGGCAGGGCACGGCACCGCACCTTGGTCCGCATCGTCCAGCCCTTCGCCTCCGCATCGTTCACGAGATGCACGAGGGCGGCCCGGCGGCGGCCGCCGGCGATGACGCCCCACACCTTGCCGGTCTTCTGGAAGATGAGCGGGTTCAAAAGCCCCAGCGTCGCGATCGAGGCGGCGAGGACCGGGATGTCGTCGGTCGCGTAAGTCTCGGGCGAGCCTGCACGGGCGTTCAGCTCGTGGATCACCAGATCCTTGATGGCGATCTCGGTGTCGGTCAGCTCGGGCGTCGTGGTCATGGGATGATCTCCTGTCTTTCCCGGCCTCATGGCCGCACACGACAAAAGGCCCCCTCCCTCTCTCGGAGCGGGGGCCTTCAGTCGGGCGTGACCGGGGAGCGGAGCGCTGCGCTACCAGTCCGAGGGGAACAGGACCGTCAGCACGCGTGCGGTCGCATCGGGGTCGCCCGGGTCCTCCGAGCCGTACTCGTAGGCCCGGTCATAGGCGTCGATCTTCCACCAGACGCTGGTGCCGCAAATCTGGAAGGCGCCGAACTCGTGCAGCCCGTTCGGATCGGACTCGGGCGGGAACTCGGTATGGAAACCGGTCGTCCGGCGGCAGGTCTGGACGAAGAGCTCGCCTCGTGCCGCGACCGCAGCCGTGCAGACGAACCGGCCCGCGAGCGGCGGCATACCCGCGGGCAACGGACTGCCAAGACAGACATGGCGGCGGAAGGCATCGTTCTGCTCTGCAATCCGGGCGTCCAGCAGCGCCGCGGCCCGGGCGACGGCCGCGTCGTCGCGCCCCTGGCGGAGCAGCGCCTCGGCGGCGAACTTCTCGTCGAACCACAGACGCGTCTTCTTCACCGCCAGGAGCGCCAGAAGCTCTTTATGGCGCCCCGCCTCGAGCAGGCAGGAAAGCGTGAGGGTCGCCGTGGCGACGTGGGTGATCCGACCACGCTTCCCGGATCAGAGAGAGGTCCCGGTCGGCGTGCAGGTCCATGAGCACCGGAAAGACAGCAATCTCGTCAAAGCGATCGGAAATCGGGGCGAGGTAATCGACGCCGTCGTCCAGGATCGCCTCGCGCAGCCTTTCGAGCCAGGCCGCGCGCGTCTGCTCGTCGGCTGGAGCCTTGAGAAGAATCGGCACCGAGATCCTCGAGCGTCCGGCGGACCGCGCTGCCGAGGGCGCCGGAGACGTGTCGATCAGCTCGAAGGCAGGCCAGATCCGCTCGGCCAGCGCGACCACGCCTTCGGCCGCGGTGACCGGGTCGGCGCGGTTTACCGCCCGAATCTCAGAGCTTGCCGACCTCAGCCGTTCGATGGCCTTCGCCGAACCGCGCCAGCCAAATGCGCCGGCGCGTATGCCGCGCCTGAACGCCCACTTGTGCGATGGCCTGCCCATCGTGCCTTTCTTCTCCTCCCGCCCGACCGGGCCTGACCGGGAACGAGCCTTTCGACATTGGCAGAGGCGGCGGTGTCGATGAAGGCCTCGAGCCTCCTTGCGGGGAGAAGTCAACAACCTTCGCCACCGTCTTCCTGACAGCGATGGCGAAGGCGCGGCCGGCCTTTGCGTCAGCTCTGTGCCGCTCCCGCCGATCAGCGTGTCGGCATGCCTTTCTGGCGGGCGAGATCCGCGATGGCCGAACTGAAGAGATGCCGCGGCAAGTTGACGAGGGCGAAGCGCCTGCGTTCCTCCGGCCTGTTCTCGCTGTCTGCCTCGATGAAGATCTCGACGACCTTGTCGCTGGCGTGGATGGAAACGGAGATCGGGTCCTCCCCGAAGCCGACTTCGTGGCGGCGCAGGTTGGCGCCCCGGATGATCACATGGCTCATGCCTCGTTCCTCTCGCAACGGTTCCGTCCGGGGCTACCACTCGGCTGGCTCAGGCGGCCACGGGGTCGTCCCATGGCGGATCGATGTCACAGTCGTCCACGCGCCGGAAGATGGCGTGCCGCCATCAACGCTGCCGGTTGACGCTTCCTGCGCCTTCGCATTGATGGCGCCGGGCAGACGGAGGCGCATCCATGGCCGGTGAGAACGAGATCCGGGACAAGCTCGCAAAGCTCGAGGCGCTGTTCGCGCGCGGCGCGACCGCGGGCGAGCGAGCGGCGGCCGGGGCGGCGCGCGATCGATTGCAGGCGAGGCTCGGGCCTGAACGGGACGGGCGCGAGGAACCCGAGACAGAGATGCAGTATTCCCTGCCGGATGTCTGGTCGGTTCGTATCTTCGTCGCGCTCTGCCGCAAGCACGGCATCCGCCCCTACCGCTATCCTCGGCAACGGCGCACGACAGTAATGGTCCGGGTGCGCCAATCAGGCTTCGAGCATACCGTCGGCGAGGAGTTCAGGATGCTGCATCAGGAACTCACCGCCTATTTCAGCGAAATGGTTGACCACCTCATTGCGGATGCGATGAGGTCGGACGGAGACGACGAAACCCTCGAGCAGCGTCGTTTGCCCGGCTGAGAAAGCCAATGACATTCCTCCCGTCGCTGGCTTGGAGCGTCCTGGACGACGCTACGAACGGAGCGAGGTCACGTGTGATGAGTCTTCGAGAGGCTGGCGCCGCTGCGCCCGGCACCAATGGCCGCGAAGCATGCGGCAGCGCGGCGGTCGCCGACAATTGCGAAGGAGAGGTTTGGGCCGTTCACGTCGGTTCGGTGGAGGCTACGTGGAGCCCGTTGCGCTGCGCGACCGCAGGTCGGCTCCAAGCGCGAAGCCGCACTCGACTATTCTTCGGCTGGGCTGCTTCTTTCCTCTTTCCTCGCGCGCGCATCAGCGGAGAAGCATCGACGTGCGTAAGCCGCCCGTATCAGTCCACTACGGGTGCGCAGGCAAAGCTCGTGGCCCTGTCGAGATCCTGCGTTCCCTCGGTCAACCTCGGAAACGACGGGTACTCGCAAAGCGGACGCGTGCGGCCGGCGGTGGCGGGTGCGACGTCAGTGGTAATCAGCCCCTCGGGGGGATTGCCGTTCTCCACCCAGTCGACCAGCGCGTCGAGCGAGTCCCAGCGCATCTGGAATACACCAGACCCGTGACCAAAGCCGGGAACCAGCCAGAACCGCATGAAATCATCGACCGCACCCTGGCCCATCTCAGCCACGACCCGCTCGTACCAGTCAACAGTGTTTCCGAAGGGAATGGCGAAGTCGATCGTGCCATGCATCAAGAGGACCTTGCCGCCCGCAGCGGCGAACCCGCTCATGTCGGCAGACACGGCATCTGTGATCTCCGACAACTCGGTGATGCGGTCCTCATGCCCTGCCGGGTCGAACGTCAGCGTGTTCGCCTCGGGATCGGCCAGGATGCCGAAGCGGATCGCTGGGTCCGCCAAGACCGCCAGTCCGAAGTTGGCGACGGGCGTGGGTGGCACCGTCGGCTCGGGCGACGCACCCATACCCCACAGGCCGTAAAGGTCGGCGCCGAGGTAGATCGGCCATCCGGAAAAGCCGCTGGCGCCACCCTGGAGCGGGGCGGTCTCCGTCCGCGTGTTGATGACGTCCAGCGCTGCGATCTGCGCGTCCCCGAGACAGGCGCCGTGCTGCGGCATCCCGTCGTCGCAGCGCAGGGTCTGCACGTCAAAGGCTTCGCCGCAGCCGCTGGTGTCCGACACGAGGCCGTCCTCGGCCCCGTCAAGGGCATCGCACGCGGCCATGACCGCGCCGTTCAGCAACTCCACATCATCCGGCGATAGCCATGCGTCGGGCTCGTAGAGCGCCTGGCCGGCGCGGTTACCCGACAGTTGCAGGCCGACGAACGGGTTTGCGGGGTGGATGACGATCGCGCCATCATAGTCGCCGCCAAAGCGCTGGATCGCCAGCATCGCCTCGTGCCCGCTCTGGCTGCTGCCTTGGAAGTAGACGCGGTCGGGCGCCCGCCCGTAGAGGCCGTTGATGACTGCCATCGCGACGTCGTGGGTCTTCTTCAGCTGGTCGCCGCCGAAGTTTCGCAGCGCCTCCTCGTTCAGCATGAAGCTTCCGTCCAGCGACGATATCGACTGGTGCCCGCTGTCGCTGCCCCAGGTTACCCAGCCGTCCTGCACCGGCGTTGGGTCATCCGCGGGGTTGAACTTTACCTGCTCCAGACCCGTGACGAGGCTGCCGTTGTACCCGCCGCCGCCGTAGTGCAGGGCGCCTCCGTTCCAATCGACGGGCAGGCGATCTGGACGTTGATGTCCGGCGCCTCGGGGTCGACGGGGTCAATGGCGCCCAGCGCCAGGCAAAAGACGCTCTCGCCATCCGTCGCGAGCTGCGCTGACGAGATGTCGGCACCGCTTGTGGGCAGGCCGATTGCCTCGGCCGGCACGGCCATGCCGCGCAGGGCCTGGCATCGCAGCGTGGCCTCGTCAGCAGGTTGGGCGCCGACAGCGCTTGCAACCGTCAGCGCCATTGCAACGCCGCTGAACAAATGGGTTCGCATCGTGTCTCATCCTCCCAAGGCGATCGCCCACAACCTTACGGTGCGGCACACGGGTCGCAAGCGCTCGCTGCGGAAGCGCCACGCGATCGCGAACTCTCATGCAGAGTTGCCGCCTGGTTCCCTCAGCCATCGCGGAGCGTACGTCACGCCCTCACAGTCCGAGAACCGCGCGAGGCGTGACAGCTCGGCTTCGAGCTTTTGCAGCCGTCTCTTCGTTGCGGAGATCCCAGGCTCCAGCCAGAACGCCGCAACATGCAGCACCCTTTCTGCCCGCCGGGCTCGGGCGTCGAGACGGCCGACCAGCCGGTCGCCCTCCAGAACCGGAAATACGTAGTAGCCATACCTGCGGCGCGGCTCCGGGACGAAGACCTCGATGCGGTAGTGAAACCCGAAGAGCCGCTCAGCTCGGGCGCGGTCGCGTAGCATCGGGTCGAACGGCGACAGGATGCGAAGCCGGCTCGGCGATACGGAAGTATCGCCGACCGCATCGGCGAGACCAGGGCATGCGACGTGCCGCCGAAAGGTGCCATCGGCAGACTCGATTTCCACCGGCTCGACCTCGCCTCGTTTCAGTGCCGCCGCCACCCAATTCCTTGCCTCCTCGGGACGAGCCAGCCCCCAAAAGGCAGCTAGCTCGCCGGAGGTCGCAAAGCCCAGGCGGTCGAGCGCGGCAGAGCAGGCCCAGTCGACGGTCTGTTCCGCAGGCAGGGGCTCCACCGCGGGGTAGACGTTTTTGGCCAGATCATAGATCTTCGCGAAGCCATCGCGGCGCAGGACGGCGAGGCGGCCGGACCGCCACAGGTACTCCAGTGCCGTCTTGGACGGATCCCAGTCCCACCAGCCTTTGCCCCGCGGTGCCTCACGCTCCCCGATGTCGCCGCTGCCGACGGGACCGTGGTCCGCGATGTGGCGGACCACGTCCTCCAGCAACTCCTCGAACTCCGCGCCCTGCCAATTGCGATACCGACTGCGCAGGCGCTCGGCGTCGCGGGCGAACCGGAGGCGCCAGTGCGGCAGGAACTCGATGGGGATGATCGAGGCATCGTGGGTCCAATGCTCGAAGACGGACCGATCTCGGTCGTGAAGCAGGCGCAGCGCCTTGGGCCGATAGGATTGGCGGCGCGACCAGAGGATCATGTGATGCGCCCGCTCGACAGTTTTGATGCTGTCGGCCTGGACGAACCCCAGCCGTTGAATCAGTCGCAACAGATCGGCGCCCCTCGCCGGGCCGGCTTGCGGTTCGGCCAGCGCGTGACGGTCGATGAAGATGCGCCGCGCCGCGGTGTTGGCAATGCGACGGGTACTCACTGACATTCCGGCCTGCAAGGCATTCGTACGTCGGAGGAAGTCATCATCGTCACTGGGGATTTGTAGCGATCCCTGCCTCTGGATGCCAAGGCAGGCTAAGAGAATGACGGGAAGCATTGCCGCCCTTCGGCGATCCGCGGTTCCGGCGTAAGAGAGCGTTGAGCCGCGAGAGACTGCCAATGCCACTCGGCGCTAAGGGCGGATGGACTAAGCCGCTCTCGCGGCATTGGCGCCTGTGGCTGACGGTGGATTCTACCCCGACCTCCGCGCTTCTCTGACCGGGCTTCTCGGACTGACGATTGGGACCTTCTCAATCGTCAGACAGGAGGTTCCCATGAAAGAGGAGAGGACCACGCCGCTGCGCGAGCGGATGATCGAGGACATGCGCATCCGTGGCATGGCCGAGAAGACGCAGCTGGCTCATATCCGGGGGGTCAGGGATTTCGCCGCGTTCCTCGGGCGCGCCCCGGACACGGCGACACCGGAGGAGCTGCGGGCCTACCAGCTTCACATGACGGACACCGGCGTGTCGGCGCCGACGTTCAACGTGCGCATCATCTCGCTGCGGTTCTTCTTCGGCGTGACCTGCGGGCGCGAGGAGATGAAGCGGTACATGCAGTTCCGCCGGCACCCGCGGAAGCTGCCGGTCGTCCTGAGCGTCGAGGAGGTTGCCGACCTGCTGGCGGCGGTTCCCGGCCCGGGCATGACGTACCGTGCAGCGCTCGGCATCAGCTATGGGGCGGGGCTGCGCGCCTCCGAGGTCTGCAACCTGAAGGTCACGAACATCGACAGCGACCGCATGCTGATCCACGTCGACAACGGCAAGGGCGGCAGAGACCGCAAGGCGATGCTCTCGCCCCGCCTTCTGGACCTCTTGCGCGATTACTGGAGCGAGTCCCGGCCGGAGGCCTGGCTGTTTCCCGGCAAGCCGAAGATCAACCCGTTGTCGCCGCGCCAGCTCAATCGGGCGTTCACCTCGGCGAAGCACATGGCCGGCATCGCCAAGCCGGCGACGCTGCATACGCTCCGCCACAGCTTCGCGACCCACCTGCTCGAGGCCAACACCGCCGTGCGGGTGATCCAGGTGCTTCTCCCTCGCCGGCAACTGGGCGGTCGGTGCGCCCCTCGGCATCTAACTCTGCGAGATCGAGTCGATGGGCATCACCGGCATCTGGATCGGGCTGCTGGCCGGAATGACCGTTACGACCCTCCTGACGCTCGTACGCCTTGTCCAGACCACCGTACCGGGCCGATCCAGTGCCTCTTGACGAGAACCGGCGGCGTCGGAGCCGTGCACCTCACGAAAGGCCTGCTCACACTTGGTCGGCTCGACCGACCGCCAGCGACAGTAGCGGATGGTGGTAGCTGGTGCATGTCGCTCCATGCGCCCTCGCTCACCCCTCCCGTTCGATGACGCGGTCCGGATTCACCTCGGCCCAATCCGAGAGGAACTCGGCGAGTGGCTCCGCGCCCGTCTCTCGAGATTGGCACGTTGGAGCATCGAGCCCGCGTCGAGCACCAGCCGTCGCACAGCGCAGGTGGTCGCGTCGCCGGCGGTTGGGGCAGAACTCGCGCTGTGGACGACGGTGCCCATCAGGTCGCCGCCGTACATGTTCTTCCTGGCGAGGTCTGGGCCGAAGTCCAGCAGCCACTCGACGACGTCGGCCTGACCCTCCCAACCGGCGATATGGATCGCGGGCATGTCCTGCTCGTCGACCCAGCTGGGATCGATGCCGATGCCGATGCCGATGGCGACGAGGCGGCGGGCGTGGTCGAGCACGCCGTCGAAGGGAAGGATGCGGTGCAGGATCCAACGGCTCGAGGCGGGCGGCGGCGTCGATTTTCCCCGGCGCATGCCAAACGGGTCGTTCAGGCGTCGCGCACCGTTCTGCCGATCTGGTCGCGGAGCCATGATCGTAGCGTCACGATGGCCTCGCTGTCGGCGAGTTCGGACGAGGTCACGAACCAGTAGGACGACGTCGCCCGCGCCGGAGCGCCGACGGCGCGGAGCAGACCGGCACGGACGTCGTCCTCGATCAGGAGGGTCCTGCCAAGCGCAATCCCGAGACCGCCGATCGAGGCTTGGATCATCAGGTCCGAACGGTCGAAGCGCGTCTCGCTTCGGGACAGCAGTCCCGGGTCGCCGGTCAGACGGGCGTAGTCCGCCCAGGTAACGCCGGTCTCGTCACGCTCCGCCGTCGCATCGCCGAGGAGGTCTGCCCTGGCGGGCAAATGATCACCTGAGGACCGCCCTGCGGGATGCGCCGCACCGATGACCGGTTGCAGGAGGCACGACGCGAGGCGGGTTGCGTGGAGGCCGGGGTACGGTCCACGGCCGAAGCGAAGCGCCGCGTCGACGCCCGGCCGGTCGAGCAGCGCGAGACCCTCCCGGACATCGAGCGACAGGTCGAGCCCCGCGCCGGTCGCATCGGGAAGCCTGGACACGAGCCACTTCATCGCGACCGAGGACGTCACCGAGAGCCGCAGACCGGTCCCGGAACCGACGGCGCGCGCCGACGCCAGGGCGCGCTGCACATCCTCCGCCGAACGGACTGCCCCTGCGCACAGGATCGCTCCGGCCCGCGTCGGACGGACGCGACGCGTCGTCCGTTCGAAAAGCGCCAGGCCGAGGAAGTCTTCGAGTGCCCGGACGCGGTGACTGACCGAGCTCGGGTCGAGGTCCAGCGCCTGCGCCGCGGCCGCGAAACTCCCCTCCCGCTCGATCGCGGCGAGCAGGAGGACCGACTGCATGAGCCGGTCCAAGCCTTGATGATCCTGCTCATCCATGACTCTGGCCCATGCATTGATGAGCGCGGCGTTCTTGGTCGAGCCGTGGCCTCATAGCAGATTGTACCTGAAACCAGAGGAGATCGCACAATGGAAAAAGATGAACATGCTGCAAGATCCGATGTAATCCTTCACATCGTGAACGCGTTCACGAAGAACGGCACCGGCGGAAATCCCGCGGGCATCGTCCTGGACGCGGATGCGCTCGGCGCGGGGGAGATGCAGGCCATCGCGACCCGGGTCGGCCTCGCCGAAACCGCCTTCGTGTCGCGCTCGGCCACCGAGGGGGCGCGGCTCGACTTCTTCACCCCGACAAGGCGGATCGCGCATTGCGGCCACGCCACGATCGCGGCGTTCTCGCTGATGCTGTCGCAGGGGCGCATCCGCGAGGGGATCACCTCGAAGGAGACCGTCGACGGCGCGCGGCGGATCATCCTGCGCGATGGATTGGTCTTCATGGAGCAACTGGCGCCGGTTTACCGTGCACGGCAGGACTGGAGTCGGGACGGCGTCGACCTCGGCGCGGTGCTCGGCGCTCTCGGGCTCGATGCGTCACAGCTCGACGCGACAGCGGAGCCGCTGGTGGTCAGCACCGGCAACGCCTTCCTGATCGTCGGCGTCCGGAGCGCCGGAGACCTCGCGGAACTGACGCCCGACTTCGAGGCGATCGAGCGGATCAGCGCCGCGCTGGACCTGATCGGTTTCTACGTCTTCACGGCCGATGCTTTGGAACCCGGGGATGACGCCACCGCCCGCATGTTCGCCCCGCGCTTCGGCATCCGCGAAGAGAGTGCGACCGGCATGGCCGCGGGACCCCTGGCGTGCCTTCTGCACGACCATCTGGGCGTGCAGGGGCCGCGCGTCGTCGTCGAGCAGGGCCGCTACATGCATCCCGCCACGCCCAGCCAGATCCTCGTCGATCTGGAGACCGGTCCCGAAGGTGTCTTGCGCCTGATGGCGGGGGGCTTCGGGCAGATCAGCAAGACGATGAACCTATCGCGGTGAGGCTGCTCCTTTCGCGCTGACCGTCCGCCGGCCTCCCGTTCCGCATCGTGCGCGATCCTCATCTCACGACCGCGGAAGCGGGGCGAGACACTGCGGCGAAAGCCTCTGGAAGGATAGCAGAAACCAGTACGATCCGGCGACAACTCCAAGGCGCTTCGGAGCGCAGTCCGAGGCCATTGCCTGGGGATGGCCTCGATCCGCCCTCGTTGCCATCCACGGTTGCGCCTGCCAACGGTTCTGCGGCGAGCTTCGCCTTCCTGGCTGTGGAGGTGATACTCGAACGCCAAGCCCTCAACGCGCCTGTGCAACCACACTGAACGAGAGCGGGAACCACGGTCTGTCGGGCCACCGGTACATGCCGTCCTCGCCCCTCGCGAGGCAGTCGAACATGCGCCAGGCGACGGCGCCGTGCTCGCGGAACGTCCTGAGGTCGAGCCCTGCCTCCAGGAGCGCCGTCACCGCTGCGGAGACGGTATGCATCCAGACCACGGTCCGGGCGTGGTGTAGCCGGGCTTCCTCGTCGGCATAGTCGGAAGCATCGTCCAGCGTCAGCGGGCTCCTGTCGAAATACGGCACGAACCAACCCGGCCTGTCTCCGGCCGCGGCGCCGGCGCCCCGGGCCGCGTCGTCAAACACCAAGGCGGCGGGATGACTGTCCAGAAAGTAGAGCCGGCCGCCGGGCTTGAGGAAGTGCCGCACGACCCGTGCCCAGCCGCCGATGTCCGCCAGCCAGCCGATAGTGCCCCACGTGGTGTAGACGAGGTCGAAGGCTCCCGCCTCCCCGACTGCGTCAGGCGCGTCGTAGAGGTTGCACTCCACGAAGCGCGCCCGCTCGGCCAACCCGAGGTCGGCGGCGAGGTCGCGCGCGGCGGCGACGGCGGCGGGCGAGAAGTCCACCCCCACAACCTCGGCCCCGCGCTGCGCCAGTGCCAACGTGTCGGCGCCGAAGTGGCACTGCAGGTGGATCACCCGCAAACCCGCGAGATCGCCGATGAGCTCCGGCAACTCCGCCTCCTCGAGAGCGTTCAGCCGTCCGCGGCCGGCCCTCAGCGCAGACAGGTCGTAGCCGCGCGGGCCCATGTGGACGGCCACGCGCTCGTCCCAGTTGGCGCGGTTGAGGTCATAGGCGGCGTCGTGGTCCATGCACGGACTCCAGCTTCGGGTGGTTGTCCCAACATAGCCGATATTCAAAGAATGCGGCGGCATTCGAAGCGGTAAAGGGGCGCGTTCAGTCTTCCCTCAGCCAGACGCGGAGGTGTCCGGTCGCCGTGAAGCCCGACTTCACCAGAGCTTGGAGCGCTTCGCCACTGTCATAGCTGACGACCGGCATTCCGCCCGAGCAACGTGCGGCGAGCGCTGCCGCGTCCGAGACCTCGCCCGCTCCGAACAGGTTCGACAATCCCACGGTTCGCGATGCACCCGGAGATGTACTCGTCGCTTCCTCTTCGTCCGAAGAACGCGATGGCGTCCTCCGAAAGCAGTCTGTCAGGAAAAGCCCGCTGCTCGGCCGGAGAACCGGAACGCTTCCAGCTGCCTTCCCAGTCGGCAAGCTGATCGGGCGTCTCGATGCGTTCCCAGCCCTCCGCGACCCGATCTCGGAAGAGATTCGACGGCGCCCAGGCCGATGAAGCCTCGAAGAGGATGCGAAAGCCCTGCGGCCCGAGGTCAAGACGGCAGAACCCGGCCCTGACGCTTCGACTTCAGGGACTCTATCTCGGCCATCTGCTGGTCCACATCGTCCGACGCAGTGACCTCTGTTCCGTACCGAGCGAAGCGGTAGAGAGAGCGTCGATGGTCGGGCATGGCGAACGACACGTCATCTCCATCGGCGAGCTGCATCACGACACGCATTGGCCGTCGCATCCTCGGTGCGGGGCATGAAGGTCGCCGTCACGTTGTACTCGCGGCCCTCCCCGCTGGTCCAGTAAGCTACCATGTCGAGCGACCCGTCGTGCAGGCTGCCGGCCTGGATCGGCCGAGACAGGACCACTTCTTCGGTCAATGCCGGCGACGCGAGAAGCATGCAGACAAGTGCGGTTGCCGAGACATTCAGCGTCATTGGTATCCTCCTTCTGCTTGCGTGGAGAGCAGCCTGGCAGAGTCCACCGGCGGCAGGGCCGCCGGCGAACTCCGACCGCTGCAGCTCTCGGATCAGCCGCCGAACTCGGTCCTGAACTCGTCGAAGTCGATCTGCAGACCGTTGAGGATGGTCGACCAGTGGCGCGTGAGCGCGGCCTGGGCGACGGCCTCCTTGATCTCGCCGTCGGTGGCGCCAGCCGCGCGCGCCGCCTTGGTGTCGGCGAAGACGCAGTAGCTGCAGGGGATCTGTGCCGCGACCGCGATGTTGATCAGCGACTTCACCTTGGGCGAGAGTTCGGTGTCCTGCGAGACCTCGAGATCGCGGGTCAGGATCCAGGCGCCGGCGACGCCGTGCTCGGGATACTCCTGGAAGAAGGTCGGGACGAAGCCGAAGGCCTTCTCCACCTCGCGGAGGGCCTCGGCCCGTGTGTCCTGAGCGGCGACGGGCGCGGCGAAGGTGCCGACGGCGACGAATGCCGCGGCGACGAAGGTCTTGATGTGCATGTCGTTTCTCCGATGCAGAGGGTCCGGGCCGGACTGGCTTCGGGCCTGTGTGAGCGCCGCGGGAAGGAGCCCCGTGGCATGGCCGTCTTGTCGCCCGAAGCGGCCCGCTGCGGATAGTGAACCCACGGTCCAGCGCGACTGCTCTTCGGAGGAACGTCTGCTGCGTCAGATGATTGCGCCCGGTCCGACGACCTGCGACCGCGTCCGCCGAGGCGTGCGGCGGCGCGCAACTGCACCTTCGGTCAAGTCGGGCGGGCGTCGGGAGAGAACAGCAGCCGGACGTAGGAGCGCAGCATCACCAGCTGCTCGGCGAGGATCGCGGGCTGGGCCACAGCCTTCGACAGCACGATCCCGCCCTCGACGGTGTTCGAGATCATGTCGGCGAGCATCCTGAGGTCGACGTCGTCGCGCGGCGGATAGAGCGCTGCGATCTCTTCCAGCATCGCCAGGAACCGCGCGCGCCAGGTCAGCACCGCCGTCCGGTTCAGCTCGCGCACGTCGCGGTCGAACATGCGCTCGGCGTAGGCGGTGGTGGCGACGAGGCAGCCGGGATGCCCGTTCGGAAGGTCGCCCATCATCTCGGAGAGGAGCTTGAGCCCGATCAGGAACGAGTGCAGCGGGTCGCCGTGCAACTCCCGTGCGCGGGAGAAGACGTCGTCGAGGATCGCCTCCTCGGTGTCGAGGTAGCGCTGCAGCAGCGCCCGCGCGAGCTCGTTCTTGTCGCGAAAGTGGTAAAAGAAGCCGGACTTGGTGATGCCCGCCTCGGCGATGATCTCCTCGATCGAGGTACCGCCGAAGCCCTTGGCGAGTACGCCCACTTCGGCGATGTCGAGGATCCGTTCCCGGGTGCTCTCGCGCTTGGCCATGACCGAGCGTCCGCCGGAACTGTACCGCAGGTCAAGTTCGCCGGTGGGCCCTCCGGCGGTGGTGCCGGTTTCCACGTGCAGCGAGGCCGCCATTCGCTGGACCGCGAGTGTTCTATCCCGGTGGCGCCCAACGGCTCATCTTCGCAGCCACCGCAACCGAGCCAGGAGATCACAACATGCATCCCGACGCCGCGCTTCGCCGCCCCGCCTCTCCGCCCATGCTGCATTATCGCAGCCCCTTCTGGCTGTTCGCCTGGCACGGGGGGACCAAGCCGAACCGGCCCACCGCAGTCGACGCAGTTCCGCCGGGTCTGCGACGCGACGTGGCTCTCGAGCCCGAACATGCTCGGCCGCGGCTGACGCTGCGCCCGTGGCTGTAGGAGGAACCGCCATGCCGTTCTCGACCGCACGCCCCTCCGCGTTCCCCGCATCCCGCCCCGGCCGCCTCTGGCTGACCGAGGGCGGGATCGAGACCGAGATCATGTACAAGTGGGGCCATGACCTGCCGCACTTCGCCATGTTCCCGCTGCTCGAACGCCCCGATTCCGTCGCCGACATCCGCGGCATGTACCGCCGCTACCTCGACGTCGCCGCCCGCTACGGCTTCGCCGCCCTGATCGGCGGCTTCGACTACCGCGCCAGCCCGGACTGGGGCGCGCTTCTCGGCTACTCGGCCGAAGGGCTGGCCGAGGCGAACCTCCGCTCGATCGACTTCCTGCGCGGACTGGCGCGGGAGTACCAAGGCAGCCTGCCCGATGCGCGGATCGTCGGCTACATCGGCCCGCGCGGCGATGCCTATGCGCTCAACCGCAAGATCACAGAGGACGAGGCGGCGGATTATCACGCCGTCCAGCTCGCTACGCTGAAGCGCGCCGGGGTCGACCTCGCCTGGGCCGTGACCTTCAACAACCCCGCCGAGGCGCGCGGCGTCGTCCGTGCGGCGCGCGAGATCGGCGTGCCGCTCGCGCTTTCGTTCTCGCTGACCTCGACCTCGCGGCTCGCGTCGGGGCAGGCACTGGCAGAGGCGGTACAGTCCGTCGACGCAGCGAGCGAGGGCTATCCCGCGTTCTACGCGCTGAACTGCTCGCACCCGTTGGAGTTCGAGCCGGCGCTGACGGCCGGCGCCTGGCAGGACCGTCTGCGCTGCATTCGGCCGAATGCGGCGGCGATGGACAAGATCAAGCTCTGCAAGCTGGGCCATCTCGAGGAGGGAGATCCGCAGGAGCTCGGCCGGCAGATGGCCGACGTCGCCCGGCGGTTCCCTGCGATGGACATCTGGGGCGGCTGCTGCGGTACCTGCGAGTCCCATCTCGAGGAAATTGCCCGCAGCGTCGCCGAGGTGCGCGCGGAGGTGCCGGCATGAGGACGGGCGACACGACTCACGGCGTCGACATGGCGGCGCTGCGCGCCGACACACCGTCGACGGCGGGGATGCTCCACGCCAACAATGCCGGGGCATCTCCGGTGCCCGACCCGGTCCACCAGGCGGTGGTGGCGCATCTGGAGCTCGAGCGGCGTATCGGCGGCTATGCCGGGGCCGAGGCCGCGTCCGTCGCGATCGACGCCTTCTACACGGAGATGGCGGCGCTCCTCGGCGCTGAACCGGACGAGATCGCCTTCGTCGAAAGCGCCACCCGCGCCTGGGACATGGCGTTCTACGCCCTGCCGCTGGAACCGGGCGATCGCGTCCTGACCCACGCATCGGAATACGTCTCGAACTGGCTCGCGATGCTGCAGCGCGCGCGCCGCGACGGGATCGAGATCGACGTGGTGCCGTCGGACCCATCCGGGCAGATCGACGTCGCCGCGCTGGAGGCGATGATCGGCCCGCGCACCCGCCTCGTCGCGCTGACCCGCGCGCCGACGCAAGGGGGCCTCGTCAATCCGGCCGAGGAGGTCGGCGCCGTATGCCGCTGCCACGGCCTGCTCTACCTCCTCGACGTCTGCCAGTCGGTGGGGCAGATGCGCGTCGACGTCCGCCGGGTCGGCTGCGACATCCTCTCCGGCACCGGCCGCAAGTTCCTCCGCGGGCCGCGCGGCACCGGCTTCCTCTACGTCCGCCGCGCGCTCGCCGAGACACTGGAGCCGCCCTTCGTCGACCTGCGCGCCGCCACCTGGACGGGGCGCGACACCTACGAGCTTGCCCCCGGCGCCCGCCGCTTCGAGCAGTTCGAACGGTCCGTCGCAGGGCAGATCGGCCTCGCGCGTGCCGTCCGCTACGCCCGCGACATCGGCATCGACAGAATCGAGGCGCGGATCACCGCGCTCGCCGCCGAGCTGCGCGAGGCGCTGGCCGCGACGCCCGGCGTCACGGTCCACGACCTCGGTACGTGCCGATCGGGCATCGTGACGTTCCGCAGCGCCGCCGAGCTCCCGGCGCAGACGGTCGCGCAGCTCGCCGATCGCAACGTCGCAGTCTCGCTCGCGCGGCCCGAGCATGCCCGGCTGGACCTGGACGCACGCCACCTCGACCACGGCCTGGTCCGCGCATCGCTGCACGCCTTCAACACCATGGAGGAAATCAGGAGGTTGGCTCGGGTCGTTCCGCCGTCATGAAAGCGTAACGGCGGGCCGTGCGATCAGAACAATGGATGCAGCGAAATGACCGGTCGCTGCGCCCGGCACGGATGCCCGCAAAGATGCGGCGCCGCGGCGAGCTCGGAAGTCGGTGAGCGGCGCGCTGCTCGACCGGCTGATCCAACACGTCAAGATCCTCGAGAGCCGTCCGTCTCGGCGCCATCGATTCAAGCTCCGATGGACGGCGGCGACGGCTACCGCCTCAACCATAGCCGCTCCCGAGCCGCCAAGGCCGACGCCTGACCTGACCACCAGGGGTGGCCCTGACGGGCCAAGTCTTGCGCCGGCCATCAGCCGGCTTCTGGTCCGCCGTTGACAGATGTCCGTGCGGGACTGCAGGCGGCTTTTCACGGCCTTGTAACGGAGTCCCGACGGCAGTGTGACGGCTCTGCGGGAGACCCGCTCCATCGGACCATGATGGAGGCCGACCGTGCCACACCTTCCCCAACTTTCCGCCGCGCCCTTTCTCACCGACGGCGGCATCGAGACGACGCTCATCTTCCAGATGGGCCACGACCTCCCGCTCTTCGCCGCCTATCCGCTCCTCGCGACCGAGACGGGGCGCGAGAGCCTGCGCACCTATTTCCGGAGCTATCTCGGGATTGCCGAGCGCCGTGGCCTTGGCTTCGTCCTGGAAAGCCCGACCTGGCGCTGCTCGACCGGATGGGGTGCGCAGCTCGGCCATGACGCAGGCGCGATCGCGCAGTTCAACCGCGAGGCCATCCGGCTGATGGAGGAGCTGCGGACGGGTTCGACCTCGACCGCGCCGATCGTGATCTCGGGTAACGTTGGCCCAAGGGGCGACGGCTATCGGGCCGACACCATGATGACGGCGCAGGAGGCGCGCGCCTATCACGCGCATCAGGTCGACGTCTTCGCCGGGACCGCCGTCGATCTCGTGACGGCGGTCACCATGACCCACAGCGGCGAGGCGACGGGCGTGGCTCTGGTGGCGCAGGCGGCCGACATGCCCTGCGCCATCGGGTTCACCACCGAGACCGATGGTCGTCTCCCCTCGGGCGAGACGCTGGCCGAGGCGATTGCGGCGGTCGATGCGGCGACGGGCGGCGGGCCGGCCTACTACATGATCAACTGCGCGCATCCCGACCACTTCGCTGACGCCCTGCCGGGCGGACGGCTGGCCGAGCGCATCCGCGGCATCCGCGCCAATGCCTCACGCCTCAGCCACGCCGAACTCGACGAGGCCGAGGCGCTGGATAGCGGCGACCCGCACGAGCTGGCGCGAGACTACGCGCGCCTCAAGGCGCAATTGCCCAACCTCACCATCTTCGGCGGCTGCTGCGGCACCGACCAGCGGCATGTCGGCTGCATCGCCGACGCCGTCGCGGGCGCCCACGCGGCGGCGTGACCACCACCAGACCAAAGGAGAACATGAGATGTTCCGCTTTTCCATTCGCGCCGCCATGCTCGCCAGCGTCGTCGCGCTTCCGGTCGCGGCCCACGAGGAGCACGCGCAGCGCAAGACCGAGCTCTTCGGCCCCGGCGTCGGCCATGCCGAAGGCTCCGCGCCAGACCAGGGTGCGCCCGTCATGGTCGACGGGCTCGGCGAGTTCGGCATGACGATCGAGACGTTGAGCGGCCTCGCCCAGGACTGGTTCGACCAGGGCCTCGGCCACCTCTGGGGCTTCAACCACGCCGAGGCCGTCCGCGCCTTCCGCGAGGCGCAGAAGGCCGACCCCGACTGCGCCATGTGCTACTGGGGCGAGGCCTACGCGCTCGGGCCGAACCTGAACGACGGGATGCACCCCGAGAACGAGGCGCGTTCGATTGAGGCGTCAAGCATCGCGGCGGGCCTCGCCTCGGCGCCGGTCGAGGTTGCGCTGACCCACGCTCTGGCGGCGCGCTACGCCGGCGGGGACGGCGGAGCGGACTTCGCCGACCTTATGGAGGCGGCGGCCGAAGCCTTTCCGGACGACGTCAACGTGCAGGTCATCTTCGCGGACGCGCTGATGAACCAGCAGCCGTGGGACTACTGGGAGGCGGACGGCGTGACGCCAAGGGGTCGCGGTGGCGACATCGTGGCGACGCTCGACCGCGCGCTGACGCTCTCGCCCGACCATCCCGCCGCGCTGCATCTCTACATCCATGCGATGGAGGCATCGGCGGACCCGGGGCGGGCTGAGGACGCGGCCGACCGGCTGGCCGGCTCGGTGCCGTCGGCGGGGCATCTCGTGCACATGCCGGCGCACATCTACAACCGGATCGGCCGCTACGCCGACTCGATCGAGGTGAACCGCGACGCCATCGCCGCGGACGAGGCCTTCCTCGGCCGTGCCGGAGAGGCCGCGAGCGAGCTCTACCGCTATGGCTACTACCCGCACAACGTGCACTTCCTGCTGGTCGGCGCGCAGTCCGCCGGCCTTGCGGAGGATGCGCTTGCCGCGGCCGACAGGCTCGACGAGATCACGTCGGACGAGGTCTCGGCCGACCTCGCCTGGGTCCAGGCGATCCGCACGGCGCCGTTCACGGTGCATGCCCAGTTCAGCGACCCCGAGACGATCCTGGCGCTGGAGAAGCCGTCGGACGAGTTCCCGCTCGTCCAGGGGTTCTGGCACTACGCCCGCGGCACGGCGCTGGCTCGCGCGGGACGCATCGAGGAGGCGTGGGAGCAGGCGCGGGCCATCGAGACGCTGATCGAGACCGCCGACCTCGACGGTCTCGAGGCCCAGTACCTGCCGGCGCGCGACCTCCTTGGCGTCGCGAAGCACCACCTCGAGGGGCGGATCGAACAGGTGCAGGGAAACTGGGACGCCGCGATCCACCATCTCGAGGTGGCGGCGGAGCTCGAGGACGGGATCGCCTACATGGAGCCGTCCTACTGGTACGCGCCCGTCCGCCGCACGCTTGGCGCGGTGCTGCTCGAGGCGGGCCGCCCGCACGAGGCGCGGTCGGCGTTCCGGGCGGCCCTGGCCAAGGCGCCACGCGACGGCTGGGCGCTCTGGGGCCTCTGGCAGGTCGAGAATTTATATGGCGAGGACCAAACCAGGCATCGCGCAAGACACGCAAGAGAGGCCTTCAAGGCGCACTGGTTGGGCGATCTTGAGCTGCCGGCCTTCGACAGGCTCTGAACCGGGACGGTTCACGCCCGCCGCCCGCCCCGTTCATCGGGGCGGGCGTTCCTCTGGCCCTCGGGGTCTTCATCGAACAACTCCGGCAGGCCGACGCCAAGCTCGGCCGCGCGGGCCCGGATGCGGGACACGTCAGGTGCGTAGCCTTCCCGCGTGGCGATCGTGTGCGCCCGATGGAGTAGGTCCTCCGCCGCTCCGGCATCACGGACTGCCGTCAGTGCGAGGCGGCTCAGCGCCAACTGCTCCAAGTGCGGCTGCTGCATCCGCCGCGCCGCATCCAGAACCTCCCGAAGTTTGCTCTCCGCGCCACCCCGATCACCGCTGAGCGACAGCCCCTTGGCCAGTGCCGCCAGCCACTGCGCCCGGATCAGGTCGTGGACGACGCCGTAGCCCGCGTCCTCGTCCTGCAAGAGGGGAAGAGCCTCGCCGACCCGCCCCATCTCCAGAAGCGCCTCTGCAATGTTCGGCTTCGCCCAGATCGCGAAGTAGAACAGATCCGAGGTCCGCGCGATCTCGGACGCCTTCTCGAAATGCGTCAGAGCCTCCTCGGGCCGGCCCGCATCGAGCGCGACCTGCCCGAGGTGGAACATCGCGATGTAGAGATCGGCCGGGCGCTCGGTTTCACGAGCGATGGCGACAGCCGTCTCGGCGTGGTGGCGTGCGCCGTCATCCTGCCCGAGACCGCCCCGGCAGGCCGCTAGATGGCTGTGGACATAGACCGCTCTCGTCGCGAGCTGCAGGCCTCGGTAGTGCCGATGCTTTCCGGTCCAGACGGGCAGATGCTCTTCCACCGAAGGGATGGCGTCGCGGTACTTGCCACGGAACCTCAGCAACTGGCACCGGGCGGCTGCGATCTCGGCGTGCAGCAGCGCGTCGTCGATGCCCCGCGCCGCCGCGTCGGCCATGCGGCAGAGCTCGAGCCCGTCGTCGAAGCGCCCGTCGGTCGAGTGAAAGTAGGCGCGCTGTGCCCGGATCTCGGCGAGGAGCCGCTGGTCCCCAGCCTCCTCGCTCATCTGCTCGGCGCGCGCGAGGCCCTGGACCACCCGGTCATATTCTCCGGTCATCCAGAGGGCGGGGCGCATCCGGCAGTGGATGTCTGCCTGCTCGAGGCGCAGCCGGTTGGTCTGGGGCTGCCGTCCCAGCGCGTCCAGAGCCCGATCGTAGAACAGCGCGGCGCGATGATAGGACGACCGCGCCTCGGCCTGGATCGCTGCGCGCTTGCACAGATCGGCGGCATCGCTCCACATTCCGCCGAAGCGGGCATGGTCCGCCATCTCCTCCACATGCTCGTCGGGGTTGGCGGCGGAGACCTCTTGACAGAGCTCGAGCATGGCGCGGTGCATCGCCTGGCGTCGGGACGGCAGGACGCTCCGATAGGCGGCCTCCAGCGTAAGAGCGTGCTTGAAGACCAGGCGGCGCGCGGGAAAGCCGCCTGTGGGCAGGAGCAGGTCCGCCTCGGCGAGGGTGTCGAGCGAGGCGGAGAGGGCATCGTCGGACAGGCCGGTGAGCCGCGCCAGCATGTCGCCCGGTACCGTTGGCCCGATGATCGAGGCCGCCTGCAGCACGCTCCGGTCGCTTTCGGCGAGGCGGTCGATCCGCAGCGACAGCACCCCCCGGATCGACGGCGGGATGTGCAGGCCTCCAAGCGCACGAGTCCCGGCGCCGCCCATAGGGCCGAGGTCGCCGGCATCCTCCAGCGCGCGCAGCACCTCCTCGATGTAGAGGGGCACGCCGCCGGCATCCTCGGACAGGCGCTTGCGCAGAGCGAGGTCCGGCCTCTCGCCGGCGAGCGCCTCGACCAGCGCGCCGGCGGCGTCGGGTGCGAGCCCCTCGAGGCGGATCTCGCGGACGTGCGGCAGGCGGATCCAGTCCTGGCGGAACTCCGGCCGGCAGGTGACGATCACCAGAACCGGCGTCGCCCCGAGGGTCGCCACGAGATGACCGAGGATGTCCACACTCTCGGCGTCGGCCCAGTGCGCGTCCTCAATGACCAGGATCGTCTGCGCCTCCGCTCGGGCGAGGAGGAGGCGCATCGTCTCGACCAGCAGGTGGCGGCGGCGCTCGCCCGACTTCTGCGCCCAATCGCCTGCGTGGTCGGCCAATCCAAGCAGGACGGCGACGGCGGGCACCAGCTCCACGCCGTCGCCGCCGAGTTTTTCCTTCGCGCCCGCCAGGACCTCGCGCGCCGTCGCTTCGCCAGGCAGTTCCAGCCATGTGCGGACGAGGCCCCCGAGAGCGACGAGGCCGCTTCCGCTGCCAAGTTGCGAGAAATCCGCACGGAAGACACGTGCCCCGTCGCGGCGGCCGAGGAATTCGTGGACAAGGCGCGACTTGCCCAAACCAGGCTCGCCGATCACCACGACGACCCGGCCACTCGTGCGGGCGCGCTCGGCGTTCCGCTCCAGTTCGGCCAGTTCCTCCGCACGCCCAACGAAGCGGCTGAGGCCACGGGCGCGGCGGGCGGCCCACCCGGCGCGGGCGCCGACTCCACTGACGCTCCAGGACGCAAGGCTCATGTCCGTTCCTGGCAGATCGACGGAATTGCGCTCGCCGAGGTCGAGGGCGCCGCGACACTCCGCCTCGGCCGCGGGTCCGAGGCGGATCTCGCCGGGTGCGGCGGCGACGGCGAGCTGGCGGGCGACCTGTGCGACCAGCCCCTGCCCCCAATCCTTCCCGGCCAGACCGTCGCCGGCGTGAATGCCGCAGGACGGCGAGAGGTCCCGCAGGTCGAGGGCCAGCAATGCTGCCGAGAGTGCCGGGCTTTCCTGCGAGGTCGTCGCGCCGAACGCGAACGCGAACTCCGCCCCGGCTCCCCCGAGGCGAGAGCCCCCGGCGCGTGTCGCCGCCGTCGCGATCCTCTCCAGCGTCGGCCGGACAGCGGCCTCGGCCGCTTCCGGGTCAGGATCGGTGAGCGCGGTCTGAAGCGCCGGGACGATGAGGTGCAGGACCGCCACGTGGCGCATGTGCCGTCCGCTGGTCGAGGGTTCCGCAGGCCGGTCCGCCGGCGTTGCCGGGCCCACCAGCGCTGGATCGCCGGTCGGCACGGGCCGCTCCGCATCTCGTCGCGACGGCCTCTGGCGCAGGTCCCGCCAGAGCGCCGTCGTCTCCTCCTGGGGTGCCACGGCAAGCCCCGTCCGCAGCCGTTCGGCCGCTTGGCGATATGCGTCGAGCGCGGCGTTGCGCCGTCCCTGGTGCGCGAGCGCCGACATCAGGTTGCGCAGCGCCACCTCGTCGAACGGGTCGAGCGCGAGACCGCGACTTGCGGCCGCCTCGACATCGGCAAAGCGCCTCTCGGTCAACCGCGCGGTAGACAGAGTCGCGAGCGCATCGGAGAGCAGGCGGCGCAGGCGCGTCCGTTCCGTCGTGAGGCGGGTCTCGAGCTCGTCGCCCGAAGGTTCGAGGCCCTCCAGCGGTGCGCCCGAAACCCGCTGCAGGACCCGTTCCAGCGCGTCGGGATCCTCTCCCGCTGCGGACAGCGCGGCCGCGTCGATGTCCGCGCGGTTGGCGCACAAGCGCACCCAGCGTGGCGTGATCTCGAGAGGAAACGGCTCCGCGTCCGACAGCGCGGTCCGCAGCCGGTAGAGCGCCTGGCGCAGCGATGTTCGCGCCTGCTCCTCCTCGCGCGAGGGCCAGAGCAAGGCCGCGAGACTCGCGCGACTTGTCGGCCGATCCGGCTCCAGCGCCACGAGTGCGAGAAGAAGCGCCGTCTGCCGCGTCGGCATCTCGACCGGGGCGCCGCCGAGGCGCGCCTCGAAATGACCGAAGAGCCGTATCTCGAGCCGTGCCATGGTCGGCGGTGCTCCAACGGGATGCCGGCCAGCCAGGGGCTGCGCCGGGGATCGGGTGGTACTCGCTCGCGCGGTCAGAAACACCGCGCGCCGGCGAGTATAGACAACGCTGCCGCCCAAGTCGCCAAGGAGGTATGCGAGAGGCCCGAGGCCGCATTTCACGCCGGTTTCACGACATCCGGCCGCGCCGCTTAACGGCGGGACCGAGTGTCTCCTCATCAGAAACGAACCCGATGAGGACCACGATGAAGACCACGCCAAGCAGACGCTTGATGCGGATGCTGTTCTCCCCCTCGGAAGCACGGGCGCGGCGTGACGGCCTTCGCTCGCTAAGCGACCATCTCCGCCACGATATCGGCCTGCCCGAATGCGGGTCGGTCGGCCGCGCTCTCCGCCGCCACGAACCGCTGCGCCATGGCTGGTGACCCTCTCCGGCCGCCAGCCCGCGACAGACCTGACCCCCCAATGAAGGACACGATCATGACCAGAACCGCCGCATTCTCTTCCGCCGCCGCGTTCGGCCTTTGCATCTACGCGCTCGCCGCAACTTACGGCCCGACCGAGCCGAGCCCCGGTTCGCGTGGCCGCGCGAACGCGTTGTCGATCAACGGCTTGCAGCTTAACGGTGCCGCGCTTCACGCGGTCGAGGGCGCTGGCGGCGCGCTCGTCGCCTCGGGGGTCGTCTTGTCCCGCCAGTGAATGAGATGAGGGGTCGGCGTCGCCGCCCCCTCAAATCGAAGACGATTGCGCTGATCTTTCTCCCGCTCGTCTTCGTCGGCATCGCGGCGGCGTCGGGGCCATCAGGCCGTCCCGCCGCCGGCGCTACGATCCGCCTCTTCTCCAACACGGGCGCAATCGGCGCACGGATCACTGCGGTGCGGGATTTCGGGCGCTACAGTCTCTATGTCCTGGAGACGGAGCAAGGACCGCTCTGCGGCACCGTCGTCGCCATCGGTGGCCGTGATCCCGCTTGCCGGGAGCTGGAGTGCGCAAAGCGCATGGAGCCCCGGGGGGCTGACCATGGCCTGCGTCGACGGCGCGATCGGCAAGTGCGTTGTCTGGGGCTATTACCCTTGGGAGGCAGGCATGCGCGATCTCCACCAGGCCTGCGTCCGCATGGTGCGTGCGGACTATTGCGGCGACGGCGTCGGCCACACGCGACGGAACCGCG